>CAWCKQ010000001.1:0-8115 GCA_963796185.1 uncultured Actinomycetota bacterium
TGGCAATCGAGCGAACGTCACATGGTCGTTCCGGTCGGCGCGGCGCGGTTCGGAGATTCCTTCGTCGCAACACATTTCACCGCGCCCCGGGAGACCCCCGCTGTTCGCGCAGCAGACACTTGCCGCTTAATGTAGACAGGACCGGGGGGTTGCTGGTTTCACGGGGGAGGCTTGATGGAGGGGGCTCCCTTCGGACGCTATCGACTTGTCGATTTGCTGGGCCGCGGGGGCATGGGGGAAGTCTGGCGCGCCCACGACACGGTGACCGACCGCGTCGTGGCACTCAAGTTGTTGCCCGCGCAGTGGGCCGAGGACGAGGTGTACCTGCAGCGGTTCCGTCGCGAGGCGCATGCCGCCGCCCGGCTCACCGAGCCGCACGTGGTCCCGATCCACAATTACGGCGACTTCGACGGGCGGCTCTACGTCGACATGCGCCTGATCGACGGGTCTCGATCTGCAGACGCTGCTCAACACCGGGGCGCTGATTACCCCCGCGCGGTCGTGATCGTCGAGCAGATCGCCATGGCCCTGGACGCCGCCCATCAGGCCGGCCTGGTGCACCGCGACGTCAAACCGTCCAACATCCTGATCGCCTCGCTACGACTTCGCGTACCTGATCGACTTCGGGGTGGCTCGCGGGGCCTCGCACGACACCGGCCTGACCAACTCCGCCCATCTCGTGGGCACGCTGCCCTACATGGCGCCCGAACTGCTTCCGCAACGGCGCCAGCGACGTCCGGTCCGACGTCTATTCCCTGGCCTGCGTGCTGGGCGCAATGCCTGACGGCGACAACTGCCGTTCGCCGGTCACAGCCGTCGAAGAGGAGATGATGGGTCCATCTGACCGCGCCGCCACCGCTGCCCTCGCTGGATCGATCCGTACATCCCCGCCGAGTTCGACGGGGTGATCGCCAAGGGCATGGCCAAGAACCCCGACGACCGCTATCAAACGGCGTTGGAACTCGCCGAAGCCGCACGGTGGGCGCTGGGCGGCGCGGCGGCCGGCCATCCGGGCGGCGCGCTGCCGGCGACCACGTCCGACGCAGCCGGCGAGCTCGCGCAGACACTACTCGGGGACGGCCGGACCGAGTCGGCCCACGGCGCGCGGCAGCCGTCCGAGGGGCCCCGTGCGCGCCGACGGCCTCGACCTGTCGCGCACCGGCGATTCGATCGACGATCTCCTCGACCGCGCGGTCGCCGCGATCAACCGCGGGGACCGCGCCGTGGCCTCGGCGCTGGCCGACCAGGTGCTGGCCGTCGACCACCGCAACGCCGAGGCCGAAGATCTGTTGCGGGCACCCACCGACCGCGGCGAGATCCGCCGGCTGACCATCGTGTCGGCCGACATCGCCGATGCGACCGACCTGGCGCTGCGCGTCGAACCGGAGACCCATCGCCTGCTCATCGGCCGGTTCCGCGACGTCGTACGCCAGGTCGCCGACCGCTACGAAGGGCACGTCGCGTCGTCCAAGGCCGACGGGCTGCTGGTCGTGTTCGGTTACCCCAACGCGCACGAGGACGACGTGCACCGGGCGGTGCAGGCCGGCCTGGACATCACCCGCGACGTGGCACGGCTCAGCGACCAGGCGCAGCGCCGGTTCGGCGCGACGGTCGATGTCCGGATCGGCGTACACCGCGGGCCGGTCTACCTCGACAACAACCAGGACGACCTCTACGGCCTCGCGGTCACCCTGGCCGCGCAGGTCTCGGCACTCGCCCCGACCGGCGGCGTGGCAGTGTCCCACCCGGTGGAGCCGTTGATCCGGAACGCCTTCGAGTTGGAGCGCCTGCCGGCGGCGACGATGCCGGGCTCCGACGAAGTCGTCAACCCGTTCCGTGTCCTCGGCGAGCGCGCCTACGCCGCGATGGCGCCGATGGGTCCGCTGGTGGGCCGGGACCGCGAGTTCGCGCGGCTGGACAAGAGCTGGCGGCGGGCCACGGCTGGAACACTGACCCTCCCGGCCGTGGTGTTCCGCGGTGAGGCGGGCATCGGCAAGAGCCGGCTCGCGGCCGCGGCCAGCGAACTGGTGCAGCGCGACGGCGGCACCGTCCTCGAGCTCGTCGGCTCGCCCGTGCACGCCGACGTGGGCCTGGATCCGGCCAGGGGGACGGAGAGGGTGGAGGCTGCAGCTGAGGCGAGCTGGGGGGGATCCGCATCGAAGTCCCGCTGCTGGCGCCGATCCTGGGGCTCGACGCGTCGCTGGGATACCAGCCGCCCCAGGCCGAGGGCCGCAAGCTGCAGGAACTGATCGCCGCGGCCATGCAGAACTATCTGCTCACCGCCTTCGGCGGCGCGCCCGGGTTGCTGCTGGCCGAGGATGCGCACTGGTTCGACCAATCCACCCTCGACCTGGTGGGCGCCGTGCTGGGGGCGACCGACGGCAGACTGCTGGTCGTGATCACCGGCCGCGACGGGGGCTGGCTGGCCGACCGTGGCCGGCCAAGGTGTTCGACCTGTCCCCGCTGACCGACGAGGAAACCGACGAGCTGGTCCTGGCGCTCGATCCCCGGGTGGCGCCCGAGCAGTGCGCCGCGGTGCGGCAGCGGTGCGGCGGCGTCCCGTTCTACATCGAACAGGTCGTCAGCGGGCTCGAGTCCGCCACGGACGCCGAGCAATCCACGGTGCCCGACTCGCTCTACGCGCCCTTGTTCGCCCGGCTTCTCGCCGTCGCCGACGTGGTCCCGGTGGTGGAAGCCGCTGCCGTGATCGGGCGGCACGTGGATCGCGCACTGTTGGTCGCCGTCTCGTCGTTGACTGAGGACCAGGTCGACGACGTCATCGACGAACTCGAGGACGCCAAGGTCTTCGAGCCCCACGGACCCGACGCGTGGAAGTTCCGCCACGAGCTGCTCCGCGAGGTCGCCGCCGAACTGGCGCCGCCGAGCGTGTGCCGAACCCTGCACGGCACGACCGCCGACGTGCTGGTGCGCGGGGCGGTGGGCGAACCCGACTGGCGGCTCGTCGCGGCGCACTACGAACAGGCCGAACGGCACGCCGATGCGGCCGACGCCTACCGGCAGGCGTCGGCCAATGCGCGCCGCCGCGGCGCGCTCGAGGAGGCCCGCACCTACCTCACCCACTCGCTGACGCAACTCGAACTGTGCCCGCCCGGCCGCGAACGCGACCGGATGGAGATCGAGCCCCGGCTGGAGCGCGGCTTTCTCACCTCGACCTCCGAGGGCTACCAAAGCCCTTCGGTGGCCGCCGATCTCGAGCGTTGCCTGCAGATCGTCGGCTCCGATCTGCACGACGACCAGGTGATCGGGACACTGCTGGCGGTCAGCAGCTATTACATCAACAAATCCGACCTGCGCCGCGCCAACCAGCTCGCCGAGGCCATGCAGGCCGCCCCCGACGAGCGCAAACGCGTCTGGAATCCCGCGATCGCGTGCGTTCTCGGCATGGTCACCTTCATGCGCGGCGAATTCGACCGGGCCCGGGTGTGTTTCGAGGAGGCCAGCGCCGGCTTCGACGCCGAGGGCCAGAACAGCATGGAAGAGCTGTGGTTCATTCCGTGGGACGTCGTCGCGCTGGCCTACGAACACCTGTCGATTCACCACATCCTGCACGGGGATCAGACCGCCGCAGACGCGGCGATGAAGAAGGCCAACGACCGCGGCGACGAACTCGCCTTCCCGTGGGGGCCGTACAACCAGGCGTACGCGAGTCACATCGAGATCTGGCTGCGCCGTGAGATCGGCCAACTCGAGTGGGCCCGCCAGGTGGTGACCGACTTGGTGGAGCGCGCCGAACGCTACGGCATCGACTTCTGGCATGCGCTGGCGTCCACGCTCGGGCAGGCGACGGTCCAGGCGGATCTCTCGCTGTGCGCCGACGACGTCGACCCGGACGAACTGTCGGCCCACATCGACCTGATGACCCGGTTCACCGATTTCTGGCGATCGCTGGGGCTGTATGCCTACCAGACTCAATACAACTGTGTCATCGGCCAACTGCTGATCGCGGCCGGACGACTCGACGAAGCGCGGGACCGCATCGACACGGCGCTGCAGATCGCTGAGGACATCGAGATGCACTTCTTCGACGCGGAGTTGCTCCGCGCCCGGGCGCGGACCCACGCCGATCCCGACACCAGGGCAGCAGACCTGGGCGTCGCCGTGGCCCTGGCCCGCCACCAGGGTGCTCCGTTGTACGAATTGCGGGCCGCCCTCGACGATTTCCGGTTGCGCGGCGCGCCCGCCCGCGCACAGCTCGCCGAGGCACTGGCCCGCCTGCCCACCGACCGCACACTGCCCGACGTGCTGCGTGCCCGGGCCGCGCTGGACTGACCCGCACGCGGGCTGTCGCCGAACCGGCCGCCACCCACGGGATCGAGCCCGTGGGTGGTCAAGTCCACAGACGTGGCAAACCAGCGTCCCCGGACTTGACCTTTCGGTCGCTGGAGCCCCTCGCACCAACGACCTGCTCGTCGGGACATCGGGGGCTTGCCGTCCCCCGGTCGGCCGGCACGGTCCTCTCGAATCGTGCCGATCGCTTCCCCGCTGTCCGCAACGAGTGAGACAACCATTTCTTGTTGAGCTTGGAAATTTCTTGGACCCCGGACCGGGCGTCGTCAGACCACGTCCGCGTCGACCTCGAAGACGAACTCGCTGTCGCCGATACCGATCCGGTCACCGTCGGCCAGTTCAGCGCTCGCCTGGATTCGCTTGCCCTGCAAGAAGACTCCGTTGGCCGATCCGGCATCGATGATGACGTGGCCGGGTCCGGAACCGATGATCACCGCGTGGTGCCGGCTGACACGCGGATCCGCGAGGACGATGTCGTTGTCCGACTGGCGGCCGATGCGGGTGACGGTGTCGGCTACCGGGTGGCTCTGCCCGGTGGCGGTGCGCAGTCGCGCGGCCCCGGCCGTCGAGGCGAACACCAGCCGGTTGACGGTGGCGACCATCGTGTCGGCCGCGGTCTTCTTGGCCGAGCGTTCGATGTTGAACGGCGCCTGCCGCAGGATCAGCTCGTGCAGGTCGCGCAGTTCGCGGGCCGGGTCGATGCCGAGCTCGTCGGCCAGGACCGCCTTCACCCGTCGATAGGCGTCGAGCGCGTCGGACTGGCGCTGAGCCAGGTAGTAGGCCGTCATCAGCTGCGCCCACAGCGGCTCGCGGAACGGGTGGCGGGCCACCAGGTCCTCGAGTTCACCGATGATCGCGCCGGCCCGCCCGCACGCGATCTCGGCCTGCGCCCGGACGGTGTGCGCGCTGATCCTGTCCTCGGCGAGCGCGACGGCGAACGTCTCGGAGAACCGGAACCCCCGCAGGTCCTCCAGGAAGTCGCCCTGCCATTCCGCCAGCGCCGCGCTCAGATGCCGGCTCGCGTCCTCGAATCGCCCCGCCGCGGCCGCTTCCAGGCCCGCGCTCCTGGCCTGGATGAACCGGCCCAGGTCGACGGCATCCTCGGCGACGTTCACCTGGTAGCCCGGAGGGGCCTTGGCCAGCAACCGGCGGTCGTCGGCGCCTGGCCGTGCGGACGAGCCTGCGCAGGTTGGACACGTAGGCGTGCAGGCTGGCGCGGGCCTCTGGCGGAGCGCCTTCGCCCCAGACCGCGTCGATCAGGGAATCGGCCGCCACCGGCCGGTTGCGGTTGATCACCAGCGCCGCGAGCACCGCCCGTTGCTTCGGGGTGCCGAACGCGACGACCGTGGGCCCGACCCGCATCTGGAACGGCCCGAGCAGCACGAAAGTGGGCCCCGGAGCCATCCGCCGCTAACACCTCCCCCACCGTGTCGCTCGGTTGCTGCAGACCTTACCCGTCAGTACCGACGGCGAGGATCGGTGCACCGGGATGCGGGCGCGCGCGGGAACCTCGCGGCAGTAGCCCGCCGAAACGCCGGTGATGGCGTTCAATGGCTATGTGGGCGAGGAACTGCGACAGACCGTGTTCAGTCGCGCGCATCGACGCGAGTACCGCCGCAAGGTGCAGCTGTGTCTAGACGTGTTCGAGACGATGCTGGCCCAGTCCAGCTTCGACTTCGAGAAGCCGCTGACCGGCATGGAGATCGAGTGCAACCTCGTCGACGACGAGTACCAGCCGGCGATGAGCAACTCCGAGGTGCTCGCGGCGATCGCCGATCCGGCCTACCAAACCGAGCTGGGCGCCTACAACATTGAGTTCAACGTGCCGCCGCGCCGGCTGCCGGGTCGCGCGGCACTCGATCTCGAAGAAGAGGTCCGCGCCAGCCTCAACGCGGCCGAGGCCAAAGCCAACACCGACGACGCGCACATCGTGATGATCGGGATCCTGCCGACGTTGATGCCCGAACACCTCACCGGTGCGTGGATGAGCGAATCGACCCGCTATCAGGCCCTCAACGACTCGATCTTCACCGCCCGGGGCGAGGACATCATGATCGACATCGCGGGCCCGGAACGGCTCAGCCTGCAGACCGCCTCGATCGCACCCGAATCCGCCTGCACCAGTATGCAATTGCATCTTCAGGTGTCCCCAGCCGACTTCGCCAACAACTGGAACGCCGCCCAGGTGCTGGCGGGTCCGCAGCTGGCGCTGGGCGCCAATTCGCCGTTCTTCTTCGGTCACCACCTGTGGGCCGAGACCCGTATCGAGCTGTTCGCCCAGGCCACCGACACCCGGCCGGAAGAGCTCAAGACGCAGGGGGTGCGGCCGCGGGTGTGGTTCGGGGAGCGGTGGATCACCTCGATCTTCGACCTGTTCGAGGAGAACGTGCGCTATTTCCCGTCGTTGCTGCCGGAGCTGTCCGAGGAGGATCCGGTGGCCGAGCTCGCCGCCGGCCGCACCCCGAAGCTCTCGGAGCTGCGGCTGCACAACGGCACGATCTACCGGTGGAACCGGCCGGTGTACGACGTCGTCTCGGGCCGGCCACACCTGCGGGTCGAGAACCGGGTGCTGCCCGCCGGCCCCACGGTGCTGGACATGATGGCCAACGCGGCGTTCTACTACGGGGCGTTACGGGCCCTCTCCGAGGAGGACCGCCCGCTGTGGACGAAGCTCAGTTTCGCTGCGGCACGCGCCAATTTCACCTCCGCAGCGAAGCACGGCATGGACGCCAGACTGTACTGGCCGGGGCTGGGCGAGGTGACCCCCGACGAGCTGGTGCTGCGCCAGCTGCTGCCGATGGCCGACGAGGGTCTGCGCCGGTGGGAGGTCGCCGCCGACGTCCGCGACCGCTACCTCGGGGTGATCGAGGGCCGCGCGAAGTCCGGGCGCAACGGCGCGGTGTGGCAGTCCTTGGCGGTCGAGGCATTGCAGGACCGGGGCATGAGCCGGCCCGATGCACTCGCCGCGATGTTGCGAATGTACTGCGAGCGCATGCATTCCAACGATCCGGTGCACACCTGGGACTTACCGGGCTAAGTGATGATGGCGGTGAGGAGCTGCGTGCCGACGGTCGCGCTGGCGCTGGCGCTGATCGGCTGCCGGCCGGCTTCGGCCGAACCGGCGCAGTTGCGTCTGGACCAGCCGTTCGTCCTGGCGGGCGGGCAGCAGGCGGCACTGCCCGGTGGTGGATTGCGGTTGCGCTTCGCCGAGGTGCTGGAGGATTCGCGCTGCCCCGCACAGGTCTCGTGCTTCTGGACGGGTCAGGCGCGGATCGCGATCGTCGCCGACACCGCCGATCAGGCGTCGACGACGGTGGAGTTCAACACCAATCCCGCGCCGAACATGACCGTGTCCACGGCACGGGTCGCCGGCGGCTACACCGTCACCCTGCAGTCTCTCGAGCCTTACCCGCAGTCGCCGGATCACCCGATCAGCCTGTCGGACTACCGGGCCACCGTGCTGGTGCACGCGGACTGAGGGCAGCCCCGAAGGCGACTACAGCCCGAGGTCGCGACGGAACCCCGCGGGGACGACGAGGTCGGCCGGACTCAGCTCCTGGATCGACGACAGCCCGAGCCCCAGCAGCGCGGAATCGATGCCACCGCGCAGGATGTCGAGCACGTTCTCCACACCGGGCTGCCCGCCCGCGGCCAGACCCCACAGGTAGGCGCGGCCGATCATCACCGCACGCGCGCCGAGCGCCACGGCCTTGACGACGTCACTGCCGCGCCGGATCCCGCCGTCGAGCACCACCTCGACCTGATCGCCCAACGCCTCGGCGATCGCGGGCAGCGCCCGGATCGGTG
>CAWCKQ010000002.1:0-493070 GCA_963796185.1 uncultured Actinomycetota bacterium
AGCGGCTGCGGTGACTCCGTGCGCCGATGACCTGATCCAGGCGTGGACCGGAACACCTGGCCGACGCCGCGGTGAATCGACGCCTACGCCCGGATCGGGGCGTTGAAGTCCGACGTCGTGGTCGAGGTGGTCGAGTCGCTCGGTGCCGACAAGTAGGTGTATTCCGGGGTCGAGGGGCCGGTGCGCAGGCGGCGCTGCTCGCGGAGGGGGCCGCGGAGTCCGGTGGCGCCGACCGCGAATTCGTCGCCAGGGTGCCCGCGCACTCCGCTGCGGCCGCGGGCCGCTCGCTGCAGTTGGCGCTGGACCCCGAGAAGGTCATGGTGTTCGACCGCGCGGACCGGCGCGAAGCTGTCTCTGGAGGCGCGGTGACCGACGTACTGGACCGGGTCCGCTCTCACCTGGTCGACCACTTCGTCGAGCGGGGCGGCGTCGCGGCGCCCGACGAGGCCGAGCGTGACGTTTCTGGGCGCCGAAAGCATGGCCATCTTGCGATTCGCTGCCGCCGATGATGCTGCCGCGCATTATGTTTCGCTCGGGTGTTCGCGTCATCCGATGGTCGATCCGCGCCGAGTGATCGCCGAGCCGCGTGCGCGGCCCGCGCGCGGAGGTGGTCGTCGCGCTGCGGGGACCGTCGCCCATCGGGCTGGCGCGCGTCGGTCGCGGTGCTCGCGGCCGCCCCCGCCGTCGAGGGCCTGGTGCTGGAACCCGATGCGCTGGTCGACCTGGAGATGCCGTTGTGGCAGGGCGCGCCGTTCACCGCGTTCCTGTTGGGCCGCAGTGACATCGACGACGTCCCGCTGCCGGAGCCGATGGACGCCGGTGACGGTGCTGTCGGCGGTGCCGATCACCGCGACGGAGGCGGCGTGGGTGCGGCTCAAGGGCGCCGAGGCGATGCGGGAGGCGTGGCGGGTCAGGACGGGGTCGACGTGCCGCGGACCGGACGGCGCGCGTGGCCGCCAAGCCGAGCCGCAACTAGAGCAGCTCCGGCGAACCGGCATTCCAGCAGCGAAAGTGCGAGCGAGGCCAGCTGGAATCAGGTTCGCGCGGGCTAGAGCCAGTTGTTGCGGCGGAAGGTGCGGTACAGCAGCAGGCAGACGGTGACCATCAGCAGCAGCACCGCCGGATAGCCCCACGCCCAGTGCAGTTCGGGCATGTGCTCGAAGTTCATGCCGTAGATGCCCGCCAGCGCGGTCGGCACGGCCGCGATGGCGACCCACGCCGAGATCTTGCGCATGTCGACGTTCTGCTGCATCGCGACCTTGCCGAGCGCGGCCTGCACCAGCGAGCTGAGCAGTTCGTCGTAGCTGGCGATGCGGTCGGAGGCCTTGATGGTGTGGTCGAGCACGTCGCGCATGTAGCGGCGGATCTCGACGTAGATCAGGTCGTCGTGATCGGCGCCGATGCGCTGAAGATCGGTGGCCAGGGGGCTGACGGCGCGGCGCAGTTCGACGACCTCACGCTTGAGCAGATAGATGCGCTCGATGTCGGTCTGCGCCAGCGGGGAGAAGATGTCCTCTTCCATCGCGTCGATGTCGGTCTCGATGAGGTCGGTGACGTCGAGGTAGGTGTCGACGACGTTGTCGGCGATCGCGTGCATGACCGCGTACGGGCCGAGCCTCAGCGTCGCGGGCGAGGCCTCGAGGCGCTTGCGCACGCCCGGCCAGCCCGCCGTGCTCGCCGTGGCGGACGGTGACGACGAAGTCGGCGCCGACGAAGATCATGATCTCGCCGGTCTCGACGATTTCGCGGGCCAGCGCCATCGACTCGTGCTCGACGTAGTTCACGGTCTTGAGCACCAGGAACAGCGTCTGGTCGTAGCGCTCGAGCTTGGGCCGCTGGTGCGCGTGCACGGCATCCTCGACAGCCAGTTCGTGCAGGCCGAACACATCGGCGACCGCCTGCATCTGGTGTTCGTCGGGTTCGTGCAGGCCGATCCAGACGAACGCGTCCCTGCCCTCGGCCTCCGATCTCGTGAACCTTGTTCAGCGCCGCGGCGTGGGTGTACTTGCCGGGAAGCCGGGTGCCGTCGACAGTAGACGCCGCAGTCGACCATCGCCTGTGCGACGGGGACGTGGATACGGCGCGCGTCGGGGCCGTCGCGCGTCGCCGGCCTCGGGCGGACTGGCGCAGCGAGGGTGGCATGGCGCGAAACGACGGCATTGCGCGGACCTCCCTTCCAGCTCGCGCGTCCCGGCTGACCGGACAGCTCGGATCGTACGCGCCGACTCGTCGGTGTCGGGCTCGCAGGGTCACCGCAGGGAGATCCCGAGGTCGGTTCCCTGAGGGCCGTGGTGATAGCGTCGGCGTTACCCCTGACGCCGTCGTCGAAGCGTGCGCACCCCCCAGGTCGTCATCGACGACAGCGAGATCTTCGAGGCCCACGAGGGCGGCAAGCTCTCCGTCGAGCTGAAGTCGCCGCTGGACACCCAGCGCGCGCTGTCGATCGCCTACACCCCCGGCGTCGCGCAGGTCAGCCGCGCGATCGCCGCCGATCGCGACCCTGGCCGCGCGGTACACCTGGGCCAACCGGCTGGTGGCGGTGGTCAGCGACGGCAGCGCGGTGCTCGGCCTCGGCGACATCGGCCCGGCGGCTTCGCTGCCGGTGATGGAGGGCAAGAGCGCGCTGTTCAAGACCTTCGGCGGCCTGGACTCCATCCCGATCGTGCTGGCCACCAAGGATCCCGACGAGATCGTCGAGACCCTGATCCGGCTGCGCCCGACGTTCGGCGCGGTCAACCTGGAGGATATCTCCGCGCCACGCTGCTTCGAGATCGAGCGGCGGGTGGTCGAGGCGCTGGACTGCCCGGTGATGCACGACGACCAGCACGGCACCGCGATCGTCGTGCTGGCCGCGATGCTCGGGCGCGAGCAAGGTGCTCGACCGCGACATGCACACGCTGAAGATCGTCATCTCCGGCGCCGGAGCCGCCGGCATCGCGTGCGCGAACATCCTGCTGGCCACGGGCATCAGCGACATCACGGTGCTCGACAGCAAGGGCATCGTGCATTCCGGCCGTGACGACATCAACCCGTTCAAGGCGGAGCTCGGCCGCGCAGACCAATCCGCGCGGGCCTGCGCGGCGGCATGGCCGAGGCGCTCGACGGCGCGGACGTGTTCATGGGGGTGTCGGCCGGGCTGGTGCCCGAGGAGCTCATCGCGACGATGGCGCCGGGCGGCATCGTGTTCGCGATGTCGAACCCGGACCCCGAGATCCATCCGGATGTCGCGCGCAGATACGCGGCAGTGGTGGCGACCGGACGCAGCGATTTCCCGAACCAGATCAACAACGTGCTGGCGTTCCCCGGTGTGTTCCGCGGTGCGCTGGACGCGGGCGCGCGTCGGATCACCGAGAGGATGAAGGTCGCCGCCGCCGAGGCGATTTTCTCGGTCGTCGGCGACGATCTCGCGGTCGACCACATCGTGCCCAGCCCGTTGGATCCGCGGGTGGGGCCGGCGGTGGCTGCGGCGGTGGCCGCGGCGTCCGAGGATGGTCGACTGACCCGCTTGCGCTCGCGCGTTGCGGCTGGCCGTCGCGCTGCTGGTCGCGGCGGTCGTGGCGGCGTGCGGCGGACCGGCGCCGGCCGCCGTCGATCCCGGTCGGCGCCGGCGCCGGATGCCGGAGTCGCGACTGTTGGCCGCAGCTCTACGCCGCGGCGCTGCGCCACTACGGCAACCCGGCCCACGTGCAGGCGGCAGGCGGATCCGCTGGCACGCAGCTGGACTCCGGCGAGAGTCGCGTGGCGCCGGGTTTCACCGGGCGGCTGCTGCAGCGGTTCGACCCCGGGCCGCTGGCCCGGTCGGACGGCCAGGTCTACCGCACGCTGGTGCTCGGCGCTGCCCGAAGGCATCGCCGCGGGCGACTACACCACCGTCTGCGGACGACAAGCCGGCCGCTTGCCGTCACCGAGGCGACCGCCGACGCGTGGGGCGGATCGGATATGTCGGCGGTCGGCTCGCCGCTGTTCGGAGCTGTCGATCGGCAGGTCGGCCGGCGTGCGCGACGCTCCGACGCCGGTCGGCACGTGCCGCCTACCCGATGCGCACGCGAATTCCCCGACGACGCAGCGCTTTTCGCCGCGCTGCGGTCGGGACGGCTCGATCGCGGCGTGGACGACGACCGCCGACCCCGACGTGCCGTCCGAGGTGGTGGTGCTGTCGGACAAGACCGCGTTGGTGCGCGCGGAGAACGTCGTGCCGCTGTACCGGCGCAACGAGCTGACCGAGTCTCAGGTGCTGGCGCTCAACGAGATCGCCGGCGTGCTGGACACCGGGTCGCTGGCGGACATGCGCCGCCAGGTCGCCGAGGGCACCGACCCGCGTGCGGTCGCCGAGCGCAGTGGCTGGCGCGCATCACCCGCTGGGCGTCTGAGCCACGTACTTCGGCTGCGTCGGCGACAGCCGGGCGACCGCCGGGGAACAGGCTCTGGTAGCCGGCCCGACGGCGCGGATCGACGATCTCGAGCATCTTGGCGTCGTTGCCGACCAGGACGCGCGCCTTGTTCTTGCGCACGCCGTCGAGGATGATCTGCGCGGCCTTCTGCGGGCGTGGTGCTGGCGAGTTTCTTGTCGAAGGTCTTCGCGAGCTCGGCGGCGTCGAGGCCCTCGGCGGCCGGTGGCGTTGCGCGCGATCGCGGTCTTGATGCCGCCGGGGTGCACGCAGTCGTCACCTTGACCGGGTGCCCGGCCAGCGATCATCTCCTGGCGCAGCGCCTCGGTGAAGCCGCGCACCGCGAACTTGGCCGAGTTGTAGGCGGCCTGGCCGGGCACGGCGAACAGGCCGAACACGCTCGAGACGTTGACGACGTGGCCGTCGCCGGAGGCGATCAGGTGCGGCAGGAACGCCTTGGTGCCGTTGACGACGCCCCAGAAGTCGACGTCCATGACCCGTTCGATGTCCTTGAACTGGCTGACCTCGACGTCGCCGGTGAACGCGATGCCCGCGTTGTTGTAGACCTGGTTGACCTTGCCGAAATGCTCGTCGACGGCGTCGGCGTAGAGCAGGAACGGCTTCGCGCTCGGTGACGTCGAGCCGGTCGGCCTTGACCTGCGCGCCGATGGCCTTCAGGCGTTCCTCGGTGACGGCCAGGCCCTCGGTGTCGACGTCGCTGATCGCCACGCTGGCGCCGGAGCGGCCCAACTCGACCGCCAGCGCCTGACCGATGCCCGACCCGGCGCCGGTCACGACGGCGACCTTTCCGGCGAAGCCCTGCATACGCACTCCTGTTGTTCGACGTGTGTCCAGTGGGGCCAACCCTAGCGGTACCGCTGGTACCGGAAACCGCAGGGGCGGCCGGGACGCGTAATGCCGCGCCCTCATCGACGACAATAGGGTCATGAAGTCGATCTATCCGGCCGCCGCAGCACTGGTGGCCGCCGTCGCCGCCACCGCCAGCCTGTCCGCGGCTCCCGCACAGGCCGACACCGGCCTCGATGTGTTCCTCTCGGCGCTCGACCACTACCGTCTCGGCGACATCGATCCGGCCACCGCGACGCGGGTCGGTGAGCAGGTGTGCCCGATGCTGGCCGAGCCCGGGCAGAACGCGGCCGACGTCGCGGCGAAGGTGGCCGACGAACTGGGCCGTCCGCTCGGCCCCGCGACGATGTTCACCGGGCTGGCGATCCAGATCTTCTGCCCGCGCGCGGTCACCGCCCTGACGGACGGGGTTCCGTTCTCGTTCTTCGGCTGAGCGCTTCGGCGCGTCAGCCGAACGCCTCGTCGATGATCTCCTGCTGCTCGACGGCGTGCACCTTCGACGACCCCGACGACGGCGCCGACATCGCCCGCCGGGAGATCCGCTTGATGCCGGTCAGCTGGTCGGGCAGCAGCTCGGGCAGCGTCAGCCCCAAGGTCGGCCACGCGCCCTGGTTGGCCGGCTCCTCCTGCACCCAGAAGTTCTCCTTGGCGTTGGGATACCGGTCCAGCGTCTCGGCCAGCCGTCGCTTCGGGCAGCGGCGCCAACTGCTCGATCCGGACGATCGCGACGTCGTCGCGCTTGTCCTTGTTCTTGCGGTGCCGCCAGCTCGTAGTAGAGCTTTCCGCTGGTCAACAGGATGCGGGTGACCTTGGAGCGGTCGCCGTCGCCCTCGTCGTAGGTGGGCTCCTCGAGCACCGACCGGAACTTCATGCTCGGTGAACTCCCTGAGGTCGCTGACCGCGGCCTTGTTGCGCAGCATCGACTTCGGCGTGAACACGATCAGCGGCCGGTGGATCCCGTCGAGACCGTGCCGGCGCAGCAGGTGGAAGTAGTTCGCCGGCGTCGAGGGCATCGCGATGGTCATCGACCCCTCGGCCCACAGCAGCAGGAAGCGCTCGATGCGGCCCGACGTGTGGTCGGGGCCCTGGCCTTCGTGGCCGTGCGGCAGCAGCAGCACGACGTCGGAGAGCTGGCCCCACTTGGCCTCGCCGGAGCTGATGAACTCGTCGATGATCGACTGCGCGCCGTTGACGAAGTCGCCGAACTGCGCCTCCCACAACACCAGCGCGTCGGGGTTGCCGACGGAGTAGCCGTATTCGAAGCCCACCGCGGCGAATTCCGAGAGCGCCGAGTCGTACACCATGAACTTGCCACCGGTCGGGGTGCCGTCGGAGTCGACGGTCAACAGCTGCAGCGGCGTGAACTCCTTGCCGGTCTTGCGGTCGATGATCACCGAGTGCCGCTGGGTGAACGTGCCGCGCCGGGTGTCCTGTCCGGTCAGCCGGATGGTCTTGCCCTCGGCCAGGAACGACCCGAGCGCCAGCAACTCGCCGAACGCCCAGTCCACCTTGCCCTCGTAGGCCATCTCCCGGCGCTTCTCCAGCACCGGCTTGACGCGCGGATGCACGCTGAAGTCCTCGCCGAAGGCCAGGTGCGCGTCGCCGATGCGCTGCCAGCAGCGACTTCTCCACCGCGGTGCTCATGCCGGCGGGCACCATCTGGTCGGCCTCCACCGAATGGCTCGGCTCGATCGCGTGCTTCTCCAGTTCGCGGACCTCGTTGAACACCCGCTCGAGTTGGCCCTGGTAGTCGCGCAGCGCGTCCTCGGCCTCCTTCATCGAGATGTCGCCGCGGCCGATCAACGCCTCGGTGTAGGTCTTGCGCACGCCCCGCTTGGTGTCGATGACGTCGTACATGTTCGGCTGCGTCATCGACGGGTCGTCGCCCTCGTTGTGGCCGCGCCTGCGGTAGCACAGCATGTCGATGACGACGTCCTTCTTGAACTTCTGCCGGAAGTCCACGGCCAGCTTGGCCACCCACACGCGCGGCTTCGGGATCGTCGCCGTTGACGTGGAAGATCGGCGCGCCGATCATCTTCGCGACGTCGGTGCAGTACTCCGAGGAGCGCGAGTCGCCCGGCGAGGTGGTGAAACCGATCTGGTTGTTGACGATGATGTGGATGGTGCCGCCGGTGCGGTAGCCGCGCAGCAGCGCCAGGTTCAGCGTCTCGGCGACCACGCCCTGGCCGGCGAACGCGGCGTCGCCGTGCAGCATCATCGGCACGACGGTGAACTGGTTGGACCCGTCGGCCTCCTCGCCGACGTCGAGCAGGTCCTGCTTGGCCCGCACGATGCCTTCCAGCACCGGGTCGACGGCCTCGAGGTGGCTGGGGTTGGCGACCAGCGACACCGAGATGTCGTTCTCGCCGAACATCTGGATGTAGGTGCCGCCCGCGCCGAGGTGGTACTTGACGTCACCGGACCCGTGGGCCTGCGACGGGTTCAGGTTGCCCTCGAACTCGGTGAAGATCTGGCTGTAGGGCTTGCCGACGATGTTGGCCAGCACGTTGAGCCGGCCGCGGTGCGGCATGCCGATGACGACCTCGTCGAGGGCGTGCTCGGCGGCCTGGTCGATCGCCGCGTCCATCATCGGGATCACGGTCTCCGCGCCCTCAAGCGAGAATCGCTTCTGCCCAACGTATTTGGTCTGCAGGAACGTCTCGAACGCCTCGGCGGCGTTGAGCTTGCTCAAGATGTACTTCTGCTCGGCGACCGTCGGCTTCTCGTGCTTGACCTCGATGCGGTCCTGCAGCCACTGCTGCTGCTCGGGCTCGAGGATGTGGGTGTACTCCACCCCGACGTGCCGGCAGTAGGCGTCGCGCAGCAGGCCGAGGATGTCGCGCAGCTTCTTGTGCGTCTGGCCGGCGAACCCGTTGACCTTGAACTCGCGGTCGAGGTCCCACAGCGTCAAGCCGTGGGTGTTCACGTCGAGGTCGGGGTGGCTGCGGAAGCGGGTGTTGTCCAGCCGCAGCGGATCGATATCGGCCATCAGGTGCCCGCGGTTGCGGTAGGCCGCGATCAGCTCGATGACCCGGGCGTTCTTGTCCTCGATCGAATCCGGGTTGTCGATGCGCCAGCGCACCGGCTCGTACGGGATGCCGAGTTCGCGGAAGATCTCGTCGTAGAAGTCGTCGTCGAGCAGCAGTTGGTGGATGGTGCGCAGGAAGTCGCCGGACTCCGCACCCTGGATGATGCGGTGGTCGTAGGTCGACGTCAGCGTCATCAGCTTGCCGATGCCGACCTCGTTGATGCGCTCCTCGCTGGCGCCCTGGAACTCCGCGGGGTACTCCATCGCGCCCGCGCCGACGATCGCGCCCTGGCCCTGCATCAGCCGGGGCACCGAGTGCACGGTGCCGATGGTGCCGGGGTTGGTCAGCGAAATCGTCACGCCCGCGAAGTCTTCGGCGGTCAGCTTGCCGTCGCGCGCGCGACGCACGATGTCCTCGTAGGCGGCGATGAACTGGCCGAACCGCATGGTCTCGCAGTTCTTGATCGCAGGCCACCACGAGTTGCCGGCCGTCTCTTGCCCGCCAGGTCGATCGCCAGACCGAGGTTCGTGTGGGCGGGGGTGACCGCCGTTCGGCTTGCCGTCGATCTCGGCGAAGTGCCGGTTCATGTTCGGGAACTTCTTGACCGCCTGCACGATCGCGTAGCCGAGCAGGTGGGTGAACGAGATCTTGCCGCCCCGGGTGCGCTTGAGGTGGTTGTTGATGACGATGCGGTTGTCGATCATCGCCTTGGCCGGGATGGCCCGCACGCTGGTGGCGGTCGGCACGTCCAGCGACGCCGACATGTTCTTGACCACGGCGGCCGCGGCGCCGCGCAGCACCTGGGTCTCGTCACCGTCGGCGGACGCGCCCTGGTCGGCCTTGCCCTTCGCGGCGCCTTGCTCTGCGGCCTTCGCCGGTCCTTGTCTTCGGCCGGCTTGTCCGTCTTCTCCGCGGGCTTGGCGGGCTTCTCGGCCGTCTGGCGGCTTTCTCGGGGTCTTCTCCGCCGGTTTGCCGGACTTGTCAGCGGATTCTGTCGGCCTTGGCCGGTGTGCCGGCGCCGTTGCTGCCCGCGGCCTTCGGCGGGGAGCCGGTGCCGGCTCGGGCGGGCTGACGGCGCCGCGTGGCGCGCCGTGGCCGACGTGCCGTTGCCGCCGGCACTGGCGTCGGTGGCGGGTTCGGGCGAGTAGTCGACGAGGAACTCGTGCCAACTCGGGTCCACCGACGAGGGGTCCTCGCGGAACTTGCGGTACATCTCTTCGACCAACCACTCGTTCTGACCGAATGGTGAAGGTGAACTCACGGCTGCTATTCGCCTCGATTCTTCGCTTCGGCCAGTGCTCTGCGGCAGCCGGCCACCCCTGATTCGTCAATCCAACCTGGTGTGCGGTTACCCGCATTTCCGCCGTGTAAAGGCTAGCGCTTCTGCGACCGGCGGGACCAGGCAACGTGGTTATGGTCGTCGTCAAGCGCGCGAAGGTCACGACGGACGCGGCGAGCGGCTGACGGGTTGCCGTCGAACGGGCGAGCGACTGCGGTCACGGACGGGGCGCGGGCAGCAGGTGCAGCGGCGACGGCCACCGCGCCGGCGGGCTCGCCGAAGGCGCTCGCGGGCGTTGTCGATGATCTTCTTGCCCATCAACCGGTTACCCACGCCGCCGACGACGGCGCCGATGCCCACGGGCAGCATCTTGCCGAACACCATCGCGCCCCGCTTGAGCGTGTAGCGCTTGACGAAGTAGCTTGCAGCAGCCGGTTGTTCAGCTGCGACACCGCGGGCAGCGGCAGCGCCGCCGCACCGTCGGACAGCCACGCCCCGCTGGTGCGGCCCGGCCCGAGCAGGTCGGCGACCGCGCGCTTGCTGTCGTCGCCGACGAGCACGGCCAGCACCAGGGCGCGCCGTCGTTCCCGGTGCTCGGCGGGGATGCCGTGCACCTCGGCGACGGCCAGCACGTAGACCGCGGTCGCCTCCAGGAACACCACGGTCTCGCCGGCGACGGCCGACATCGCCACCAGCGTGCCGATGCCGGGGAAGGCGGCTGCCGAGCCGACCGCCGCGCCGCTGGCCATCACGGCCGCCAGGTAGTGCTTCTCCAGCTTGCCGACGATCTCGGCCGGGGTCGCGTCCGGATTGTGCGTCGCGCAGCCGTTCGACGTAGGCCTTGACGGCCGGGCCCTGCACGCGCGCTCCGCGCTCGATGATCTGCGAGAGCGCCTTGGCCGCGGCGCGCGGGGTCGTCCTCCTGGACGGCCGGCTGCTGGCTCTTGGCGCGTGACCGTGCACTCATCAGCGGTCTCTCCCGTCTGCGGCCCGGCGGACAGCCCGGCGATCTCCAGGTTAGCCGTTCAAACGAACGGCGGCCGGCCGAGGTGCCCGAGGCGTGATGGCGGTCACTGTCGTGCGCAGGGGGAAGAAAATATTGGAAAGCGGCGCTAACCATGTTGCATGGCAGTATCCCCAGATGTGGACGTGACGCAGCAGCACCTCGGCGCGGTGCCGGCGGACCGCGGCGCCGCCGCGCCGCCTGAAGATGATCGTGGTGCTCGGTCTGCTCGTCGCGCTGGGGCCGCTGACCATCGACATGTATCTGCCCGCACTGCCCAAGATCGCCGACGACCTGTCGGTGTCCTCGTCGGTCGCGCAGCTGACGCTGACGGGCACGCTGGCCGGGCTGGCGCTCGGTCAGCTGATCGTCGGGCCGCTGTCGGACTCGCTGGGCCGGCGCAGGCCGCTGATCGCCGGGATCGTGCTGCACATGGTCGCGTCGGTGCTGTGCCTGTTGGCGCCGAACATCGCCGTGCTGGGCGTCGCCCGCGGGCTGCAGGGGATGGGCGCCGCGGCGGGCATGGTGGTGGCGATCGCGGTCGTCGGCGACCTGTTCGACGGATCAACGCCGCGGCCACGGTGATGTCGCGGCTGATGCTGGTGCTGGGGGTCGCCCCGGTGCTGGCGCCGTCGCTCGGGGCCGCGGTGCTGCTGCACGCGTCCTGGCACTGGGTGTTCGCCGCGCTGGTGGTGCTGGCGGGGGCGCTGCTGCTGATGGCCGCGCTGGCGCTGCCCGAGACGCTGCCGGTGCGCGCACCGCCGCCCGCTGCGAGGTGCGCGGCATCGCGCGCGACCTACCTGGAGCTGCTGCGCGACGGCCGCTTCGTCATCCTGGTGCTGGTCGGTGCGCTGGGGATGTCGGGCCTGTTCGCCTACATCGCGGGGGCCTCGTTCGTGCTGCAGGGCCGCTACGGGCTGGGCCAGACCGGCCTTCGCGCTGGTGTTCGGCGCGGGCGCGGTCGCGCTGATCGGCGCCACCCAGTTCAACGTCGTCCTGCTGCGCCGGTTCGCGCCGCAGCAGATCATGCAGTGGGCGCTCGTCGGTCGCCGCCGCGTCGCGGGGTCGTGTTCGTCGGGTCTGGCGGCGGGCCACATCGGCGGCCTGTTCGGCTTCGTGATCCCGGTGTGGGCCATCCTCGCCGCCATGGGGCTGGTGATCCCGAACGCGCCGGCGGTCGCGCTGACGCGCCACCCCGACGCCGCGGGCACGGCGGCGGCGCTGCTCGGCGCGGTGCAGTTCGGGATGGGCGCCGCGATCGCGCCGATGGTCGGTGTGCTGGGCAACGACGAGCTGGCCACGGCGTCGGTGATGGCCGCCGGTGTGATCATCGCCCTGGGGGCGCTGCTGCTGGCGCCGGGCGCACCGCGATGCCGCCGCCGCCCGCCCCCGTCGCCGGGACGGTGTGACCGCCTGTCCGGCCACCGGCGCCGACTTGTCGGGAGCACCGCCGGTCCGTAGCGTCGCCCCCGAACCGCCCCCATTCGAGAACTGATTGCCACCGATTCCCATGTACGAGACCGTGACTCCGCGCGCCCGGGCCGCCAATCCGTGGCACGCCCTGTGGGCTCTGCTGGTCGGCTTCTTCATGATCCTGGTGGACGCGACCATCGTCGCGGTCGCCAACCCGGCGATCATGGCGAAGTTCGGGGTGGGCTACGACGCGGTGATCTGGGTGACCAGCGCCTACCTGCTGGCATACGCGGTGCCGCTGCTGGTGTCCGGGCGGCTCGGCGACCGGTACGGCCCGAAGAACATCTACCTGCTCGGCCTCGGCGGTCTTCACGGTCGCCTCGCTGTGGTGCGGACTCAGTCGGCAGCATCGGGATGCTGGTCGCCGCCCGGGTGCTGCAGGGTGTCGGCGCCGCGCTGCTGACCCCGCAGACGCTGTCGGTGATCACCAGGACTTCCCGGCGCACCGACGCGGCGTGGCGATGAGCGTGTGGGGCGCCACGGCGGGCGTCGCGACGCTGGTCGGGTCCGCTGGCCGGCGGGGTGCTGGTGGACCATCTCGGCTGGCAGTGGATCTTCTTCGTCAATGTGCCGGTCGGACTGATCGGTCTGGTGCTGGCGGTGCGGCTGGTGCCCGTGCTGCCCACGCAGAGCCACAGCTTCGACCTGCCCGGCGTGGTGCTCTCCGGTGTCGGGATGTTCCTCATCGTCTTCGCCCTGCAGGAGGGGCAGTCCCATCGCTGGGCGCCGTGGATCTGGGCCACCATCGCCGTCGGCCTCGTCGTGCATGGCGGTGTTCCTCTACTGGCAGTCGATCAACACCGGCGAACCGCTGATCCCGCTGACCATCTTCGGTGACCGGGACTTCTCGATGTCCAACGTGGGCATCGCCACCATCGGCTTCGTCGCCACCGGAATGATCCTGCCGCTGATGTTCTACGCGCAGGCGGTGTGCGGGTTGACCCCGACGCGCGCCGCGCTGCTGACCGCCCCGATGGCCATCGCGACCGGCGTGTTGGCACCGCTGGTGGGCAGGATCGTCGACCGGTCCCACCCGCGTCCGGTGGTCGGCTTCGGGTTCTCGCTGATGGCGATCGGGCTGACCTGGTTGTCGATCGAGATGACCCCGACGACGCCGATCTGGCGGCTGGTGCTGCCGCTGACCGCGATGGGCGCGGCCATGGCGTTCATCTGGTCGCCGCTGGCGGCCACGGCGACCCGGAACCTGCCCCCGCACCTGGCCGGCGCCGGCTCCGGGGTGTACAACACCACCCGGCAGGTCGGTTCGGTGCTGGGCAGCGCCGGCATGGCGGCGTTCATGGCGTCGCGGCTGTCCGCCGAGATCCCGGGCGGGAGCCAAGCGGGTCCGCAGGGGCCGGTCGACCAGCTCCCCGGCGTCCTGCACGCCCCGTTCGCCGCCGCGATGTCGCAGGCGATGCTGCTGCCGGCCTTCGTCGCGTTGCTCGGCGTCGTCGCGGCGCTGTTCCTCCTCGGCTTCCCCGGTTCCCGGGTCGCGCCGGCTGCCGCCGCCGCTGACGAGGGGCGTTCGCCGGCCGTCGACGACGCGCGCCGACGACGCGGACTTCGTCGACGACGACGAGTACGTGGAGTACGTCGTCGACTGGGGCGACCCTCGGGCCGCGTCGGACGCCGACGCCGACACCGACGTGCTCGGCCCAGTCGTCGAGTCGCGTCCGGCCGCGACCGGACGCTTCGCCGGCGAGGACGATGCCACCGTCACGCACGAGTGGCGGTCGGTGCTGGATCGGTTACTGGCCGAGCCGGCGGCCCGCTCCGCCGGCGGGCACAACGGCTTCGGTGTCGATGCCGAGGACCCGGATTCCTACGGCAGGCATTCGCGGGGCCCGGGCGGCCCCTGACCGTCCGCCATCAGCGCGGCGAGCTGCTCGTTGGTCTTGGTGAGCGCCACCCGAAGTGCGCCCATCGCCTTCTCGCGCACCCGCGGCTTGTCCGGGAACTGCGGGAAGAGATCGCGCAGCACGTTGAGCCGGCAGACCGCCAGCCAATCCATCAGTTCGGGCTCCCGCAGCCACCGCATCTGTTGGCGTTGTCGGAGTGCAGAATGCGCAGCCAGTCGATCGGTGCGTCCGGATGCGGGATCGGTTCGCACAGCGCGTTGCGGGTCTCGTCGTCGCCGTAGGCGGCTTCGACGTGCGCGATGAACGCCGAGCTGAACACCTGCTGGCAACCACGCACGCTCTGCAGCGTGATCCGGTCACCGTCGAACACCGGCACCGACGGCGGCCGCGGCAGGCCCTGCGTCGTGCAGTCCACGTACAGCGACGGGCCCGGCACGGGGACATCGCCGCCGCTGAGCACGATGCGGTCGTGGTCGACATGCTCGATGTGGCCGAGCCGCACCACGTCCTCGATGCGGCGCAGCTGCTCCAGCTCGCCTGCGGACACGATCGCGCAGTGGTACATCGTCGGCTCGCACCGACGGGTCGAGGCGGAACAGGTTGCCGTCGGCCTCCAGCCTGGCGAACAGGTCTGCCATCGACGGCGCCTCGGCGATGGCCGTCATCCGCGTGGCGATCGACGTGCGCATCGCGTCGACGAACAGCGGACCGGGCTGGATGTGGGCGCGGTTGAGCAGCCAGGAGTCGCGCGGCATGATCCAGCGCAGCCGGTGCGCCGGGACGCCGTTGCGCATCAGCCACAGGCAGCAGTCCATCCCGGTCTTGCCGCCGCCGACGATCGTGTAGTGCTGCTGGCCCGGCGGCGCGCCGGGGCAGGTCGTTCGGCGTCACGACCTCGACTCCGTCGGCCACCGCGAACGGCGCCGATCGCATCGACTGGACCACGGTGAGCAGGTAGGTCGCGTCGACCGTCCGGCGGCGCACCGTCACGGTGTGCTCGGCGCCGTCGAGTGTGCGAAATCGGTTGTCGCCGAGGTACTTCGCCGACGAGAAGTAGTGCAGCCGCCCGGTGGGCAGCAGCTGGTGGCGCAGCACCTGGTCGTAGTAGGCGCACACCTCGTGACCGCTGGCCAGCTCGAAGAAGCCTTCGTTGGCGCCCGTGTCGTCGATGGCGTCCTCGTTGCCCAGTGCTCGCGAGTTGACGCCGTAGTACGCCGAGGGCTGATGCAACCGCACGAACGGATACACCCAGTTCCAGTGGCCGCCCGGCTGGTGGTTCTCGTCGACGAGGACGACGGTCAGGTCGGTCTCGGTGAGCAGCGTGTCGACGAACGCCATCCCCATGGCGCCGGCTCCCACGACGAGATAGTCAGCCTCGATGCTGGTCATCGCCCGCCACGGTACCGAACAGCACCGCCGGGGTTGAGATAGCCGGTCGGGTCGAACGCTGCCTTGACGGCGCGCATCGCGGCGATGTCGGCGTCGGTGCGCGACATGCCGACATAGTCGCGCTTGCGGCGTGCCCACGCCGTGCTCGGAGCTGACGTTGCCGCCGCAGCCGGCGATCAGCGCCATCATCGCCGAGTACAGCGTCCGCTCGCGCTCTCCGGTGAGGGCGCAGCGCACGATGTTCAGGTGCAGGTTGCCCTCGCCGATGTGGCCGAACAGCACCGGGATGGCGTCGGGGGCGTGTTCGGCGACCAGCTCGGCGGACTCGGCGGCGAACGCGGCGATCGCCGACAGCGGCAGCGACACATCGAATTTCAGTGGCGGACCGTAGACGCCGAGCACGTCGGCGACGGCTTCGCGGACCTGCCAGAGCCGCTGCTGCGCGGCCGCGTCGACGCCGACGGCGGGTTCGCCGGCCAGCGCCGCATCGGCCAGCGCGTCGGCGAGCCGTTCGGTCAGGTCCGTATCGCCGGCCAGCTCGATGAGCAGCTGCCAGGCGCCGTCGACGGGCGCCGACGACGCCGAGGTGCTCGGCGGTCAGGGCGCTGGCGCGCGCGTCGATCAGCTCCAGTGCGGCGATGCCCGTCCAGGTCGCGGAACACCCGGCCGGTCGCGACGAGCGTCGTCGAGGTCGGCGAACCCGCAGACCGCGGTGACCCGCTGCGGCGGCGCCGGGATGCAGCCGCAGGTCGAGCCCGGTGATCACTCCCAGGGTGCCCTCGGCGCCGACGAACAGCGACGCCAGGTCGTAGCCGGTGTTGTCGCTGCGAACATGGCTGTGCCGCGTGCATGATCGAGCCGTCGGGCAGTGACCACGTCGAGCCCGAGGACCTGCTCGCCCATGTTGCCGTAGCGCACGGTGCGCAGGCCGCCGGCGTTCGTCGACGCCATCCCGCCCACGGTCGCCGAATCGCGGGCGGCCAGGTCGACACCGAACACCAGCCCCGCCGCGGCTGCCGCCCGCTGCACCGCGGCCAGCGTCACGCCTGCCCCGACGTGCACCCGGCGCTCGCCGGCGTCGACCTCGCCGAGGTCACGCAGCCGTTCGGTGGACAGCAGCACGTCGTCGTGCTCGGGAACGGTGCCCGCCACCAGCGACGTGCGCCCGCCCTGCACGGTGACGCGCGCCCCGGCGTCGCGGCAGGCGCGCAGCACCGCAGCGACCTCATCGGCGGAGCCGGGCCGCACCAGGGCGGCTGCGCGCCCGCGGTAGCGGCCGGTGTGGTCGACGCTGCGGCCGTCGAGCACGTCGGGATCGGTGCTGACGTGCGTGGCGCCGACGATGGCGGCGAGCCGTCCGGTCAGCGCTTCGGTCACTCGCCGGTGTATCACATGAGCACAGCGCCAGGAACGCGCCCAAGTCGACCAGGCGGTCGGGCGTGGACGGCAGATAGTCGGTCAGCTGCGGCGACCGCACGATCACGGCGAGGTACTTCGCCCGGCTGACCGCGACGTTGAGCCGGTTGCGGTTCAGCAGGAACGAGATTCCGCGCGGCACGTCGTCGATCGAGGACGCCGTCATCGACACGAACACGACGGGTGCCTGCTGCCCCTGGAACTTGTCGACGGTGCCCGCCCGCACGTCGGTGAGGCCGCGCCGCGTCGAGTCGGCGCGCGGACGAGTGCCACCTGCGCGTTGTACGGGGTGACGACCAGCACGTCGCGCTGGGCCAGCGGCCGGGTGCCGTCCTCGTCGGTCCACGTCGGTGCCGAGCAGGCGGCGGATCTCGTCGACGATCGCGTCGCGCCTCTTCGGGGCTCTCGGTGGCGTTGCCGTGGTGGTCGACGCCAGCGTGCGCACGCCCGGGGCTGACGCCGTCCAGTCGGCGGGCGCCGGTCACGGCTTCGTGCGAGCGCAGCCGGTCGTCATAGGACAGCCGCGACACCGGCGCGGCAGACAGCGGGGTGCATCCGGTAGGAGCGGTCCAGGAAGTAGCCGCACTCGTCGGGCAGCGTGTGCTGGCCGTCGACCAGCCAGCCCAGCGCCGAGGCGTCGACCGGCTCGGGGTGGGTGCCCTGGCTGACCTGCGGCAGCTGCTGCGGATCGCCGAGCAGCAGCAGGTTGCGCGCCGCCCGGGCCACCGCGATGGTGTTGGCGAGGCAGAACTGGCCGGCCTCCTCGATCGACCAGCAGGTCCAGGCTGCCCGGCCGCGATCCGGGTGTCGTTGGCGAAATCCCATGCGGTGCCGCCGACGACGCACCCGTCGTGGGCGGCGCATGAAGCGCCGCGTAACTGCGGATCTGCGTCGAGCTGCTGTCCACCCGCGTGGTGCCGGAGTTGCGGCTTCTTGGCCACCCGCGCGGCGTCGACGCCCGGCGACCAGATGTCGCGTGAACAGGTTCTCCACGACCGCGTGCGACTGCGCGACGACGCCGACCCGCCAGCCGTGTCGTTGACCAGCGTCGCGATCACCCGGGCGGCGGTGATACGTCTTGCCGGTGCCGGGCGGGCCGTGCACCGCGAGGTAGGAGCGAGTCCAGATCCAGCAGTGCGGCGGTGATGTCGTCGACGTCGCACCGCCGCGGGGCAGCGGGTTGCCGCTGCGCGGTGCGGGGCGGCCGGCGCAGCAGGATGTCGATGACCGCGCGCCGGCGGCAGCCGCGGCAGCGCGTGCGGCGACGGCCTGCCGCGGCGGCGGCGATGGACTCCTGCAGCTGTCGGTGCTGATCGGCGGACCCGGCGTGAGGGCGAACGGCAGCTGGTGGAAGACGTCGGCGTCTTGGGCTGGCGCTCGCAGATCACGACCTCGGTCGGTGCCTCGACGGCGTCGCACTCGAGCACCGTCGCCGAGCCGAATGCGCGGCGGTCCGGATCGTCGGCCAGGCCGGCCGGGGAGGGCGGGTCGTACAGCGCGTACACCTCGCGTGCTCAGCTCGCCGGTGGCGATCTCCCCGGTCAACCGCAGGTGCCGCTGCGGTTTACGCGCCCGCGGCGGCAGGTGCCAGTCGGCGACGACCTCGTGGTGGTCGACGAGGAACACCCCGACGTGTCGGCCCACTCGTCGACCGGATTGTTGAGCCGGTCGAAATGGCCCCACCAGAACGGCTTGTCCTCGCGCACGTGGAAACCCCTGGCGGCGGCGATCAGCGCGGCGGCCGTCTGCTCGGGCGTGCGCGACCTCGACGCCGTCGCCGGCGAACCGCAGGAGTGTGCGTTCCACGGCGTCGACCGTCGTCGGGCTCCGGCGCCGACGGTCCACCGGGGTCGGGCCGCGGGGCGGTACACCGGACTCGATCGCACGCGCGACCAGCCAGTCTCGCAGCCGGCGCGTCGACCGGCAGTCGTAGCGGTTGTACTCCTCGATCTCCTTGAGCACCGTCGCCGCCTCGTCCGCGTGACCCGCGTCGCGCAGTTCGCAGTAGCGCGCGTACTCGGTGATCGAGGCGGCGGCCGTGGTGACGTCGCCGTCGCGCAACTCGTTGCCCATGTACAGCGGCTCGAGCGACTTGAGGCTGTAGTTCTCGGTGCCCACGCGAATGCTCTTGCGCACCAACGGATACAGGTCGACCAGCACACCGTCGCGCAGCAGGTCGTCGACCTGGTCCTCGCCGACGCCGTAGCGGCCCGCCAAGCCGCAGCAGCGCCGTCTTCTCGTAGGCGCGCGTAGTGGTAGATGTGCATGTTCGGGTAACGCTTGCGCCGCTTGCGCACCATCGCCAGGAAATCGACGAGCGCCTTGCGTTCGCTCGGCCCGGTCGTGCGCCCACAGCGGCGGAAGTCGTCGCTGATCGTCCAGCACGCCCCACAGGTATTCCAGTCCCCAGTCGCGGCCGTCGGCCGTCCACAGCGGGTCGCCCTCGAAGTCGAAGAACAGGTCGCCCTTGTCGGCATCGGGCAGCACCATCAGCGGTTGCGGGTCGACGACCTCGAACGGCGGCTTGCCGTCGACCGCGGTCGGCGATCTGCAGCCGGGCCTGCGCGGTCAGCGTCGCGACGGTCCGCGGCCGACAGCTCGGCGACGGAGCCGTCGTGCGCGGCGAGCTCGTGCGACCGTGGTGATGCCGGCGTCGATGCAGCGGGCCCGCTGGCTGACCCGCATGCCGGCGACCAGCAGCAGGTCGTCGCGGTCGCGGACCTGCTCGCTCGCATTCCGCACAGCGGAAGCAGGCGCGCACCGTCTCGTCCTCCCACTGCACCGGCGGCCGCCGGCGAGGTGGTCGTCCAGCAGGCGCTGCAGCGCGGCGCGGCGGCGGCCGGTACACCGGCAGCAGTTCGTCGACCGGATAGCTGACGGTGGTGCCGTCGCCGAGCACCAGATCGACGTCCGTCGGCGACCGGCACACCCGCCGCGCCGAGCGTCTCGGCGTAGGCGGCCAGCTGCAGCAGCGCCTCGACCTTGACCGAGCGGGCGAGCTTGGTGTCGCGCAGCCGGTAGCGCTGCCCGTCGGGCCGTCTCGAGCACCAGGAAGTCGGCGAACCCGACGAACCGGCCGTCGAACATCGCGGCCTGGTAGATCACGGGGGCTCGGCGCTGCGAACGCCCGCAGTGTCTGCTCGGCGGCGGCGGTGAGCCCGGCCACCGTGTAGGCCGGCCGGCCGATCGAGGCGACGCGTCGCGTCGGCCGCACTGAGCTCCGTCGAGGTGGCGGCGCTCATGCGCGTCGCCGAGATCGGCCGGTGCGCGCGAGCAATTCGTCGTCGTCGTGGACGGCGGGACCCCAGCCGAGCCGGGCGTCGAACGAGCGCAGCAGCGCGTACTCGCAGCGGGCGGCGGCGGCGAGATCGGAGGCGCTGTAGAAGACGCGGTCGTCGGCGACGAACACGCTGCCACTGTAGGGCAGTGCTCCGACGAGCGCGTCTCGTCGCGGAAGCGCATTCGCGGGTCGCTGCGAGGCGGCTGAGCGCAGCCCGGAGTGCCGTTCCGCGGGACTCAGCCGGGGTGTTGGCGATCAGCTCGACGCCGTTGCCGTTCCACCGGAACTTCACGACGCTGTCCAGGCCCGGCACGCCGTTGGAGTACTTCAGCGCGACGGTGTCGCCGGTGCTCGCCGAGCTGTCGATGCCGTTGAACCCGAACGTGTCGGGCACGCCGGTGGGGATGAACTTGCCGTGGTGGAACAGCAGCGCACGGGTGTTCGGGTTCTCGGCGTTGGTGTTGGCCTTGACGATGACCGCCGACAGCTGCGCGCACTCGTTGTAGTTGCCGGCCAGCGGCTCGGGGTTCCAGCGCCTGGCCGCTGCGCGGGTCGCGGGGCAGCGCGGAGACCGCCTTGGCGATCTCGGGCGCGGCCAGGTTGACCGCGCACGGGTCGTGGCGCCGGCGGGTCGCGGCGCCGGTCGGCGGTGACCGGCGGCGGGGCGGCGCAGCTGGTCGACGGCGGCGGCGCGACGTGGCCGTCGGTTCCGGTGTCTTGGACGACCGTCGAGTCGCCGGCGCCGCATCCGGCAGCACCGCCGCGACGACGCAGCGCCACGGCGCCGACGCATCCGGACGCCCATTTCACAGTTGGGCACCGTACCGCCGGCTCGGTGCGGCGGCCCGCGAAGGCGCGCGGCGGGGCGAGAGCCGGATTCGGCCACTAGACTCCCGACCACGATGACCGACCCGAATCCGGAGCCCGCCAGCGCGATCCGGCTGGCGACCTCAGCTTTGCCGACCTGCAGATTCACCCCGCGGTGCTGCAGGCCGTCGACGACGTCGGCTACGAGTCGCCGTCGGCCATCCAGGCGGCGACCATTCCCGCGATGATGGCCGGCTCCGACGTCGTCGGGCTGGCGCAGACCGGCACCGGCAAGACCGCGGCGTTCGCGATCCCGATCCTGTCGAAGATCGACACTCGACAGCCGCACCACCCAGGCGCTGGTGCTGGCGCCGACGCGCGAGCTCGCGCTGCAGGTCGCCGAGGCGTTCAGCCGCTACGGCGCTCATCTGCCGGGTCAACGTGTTGCCGATCTACGGCGGCAGCTCCTACGGCCCGCAGCTCGCCGGGCTCAAGCGCGGCGCCCAGGTGGTGGTCGGCACGCCGGGCCGGGTGATCGACCATCTGGAGAAGGGCACGCTCGACGTCTCGCACCTCGACTATCTGGTGCTCGACGAGGCCGACGAGATGCTGCAGATGGGCTTCGCCGAGGACGTCGAACGCATCCTCGCCGACACCCCCGAGTACAAGCAGGTGGCGTTGTTCTCGGCGACCATGCCGCCGGCCATCCGCAAGATCACCGCGAAGTACCTGCACGACCCGGTCGAGGTGACGGTCAAGGCGAAAGACGCAGACCGCCGAGAACATCACCCAGCGCTACATCCAGGTGGCCGGCCCGCGCAAGATGGACGCGCTGACCCGGCTGCTGGAGGTCGAGCCGTTCGAGGCGATGATCGTGTTCGTCCGCACCAAGCAGGCCACCGAGGAGGTCGCCGAGAAGCTGCGGGCGCGCGGGTTCTCGGCGGCCGCCATCAACGGCGACATCCCGCAGGCGGTCGCGCGAGCGGACGATCAACGCGCTGAAGGACGGCACGATCGACATCCTGGTCGCCACCGACGTCGCCGCGCGCGGCCTCGACGTCGAACGCATCTCCCACGTGCTCAACTACGACATCCCGCACGACCCCGAGTCCTACGTGCACCGCATCGGGCGGACCGGGCGGGCGGGGCGGTCGGGCACCGCGCTGCTGTTCGTGACCCCGCGCGAACGTCACCTGCTCAACTCGATCGAACGGGTGACCCGCCAGAAGCTCGTCGAATCGGAGCTGCCGTCGGTCGACGACGTCAACGAGCAGCGGGTGGCCAAGTTCCGCGACTCGATCACCGATGCGCTGAACGCGCCGGGCATCGACCTGTTCCGCAGGCTGATCGAAGGCTACGAGCGCGACCACGACGTGCCGATGGCCGACATCGCCGCCGCACTGGCGCTGCAGAGCCGCGACGGCGAAGAGTTCCTGATGACCGAGCCGCCGCCGGAGAAGCGCCGCGAGCGCACCGGACCGGCCCGAGCGCGGCGACCGGGCGCCGCGGAAGCCGCGCGAGCGGCGCAGCGATCTGGCCACCTACCGCATCGCCGTCGGCAAGCGGCACAAGGTCGCGCCCGGCGCGATCGTCGGTGCGATCGCCAACGAAGGCGGTCTGCACCGCAGCGACTTCGGGCACATCGCCATCAGACTGGACTACTCGCTGGTCGAATTGCCCGCGAAGCTGTCCAAGGAGACCCTCAAAGCTCTGGAGCACACCCGGATTCAGGGTCAGCTGATCCACCTGCAACCCGATCGCGGGCCGAAGGCGCGCCGCAAGTCCGCACAGCGCACGTCGCATGACGCTGTCCGGGAACGTCGACGCGCAGGGCGGTCTGGAGTCGGTCACCGCGACCGGCCGCGTGGCTCGCTCACCGGCATCCGCGCGGTGGCCGCGCTGTCTGGTGGTGGCCACCCATGCGGCCTACACCACGGGCCAATACACCCAGGGCTACGTCGGGCTGGTGTACTCGCGGATGGAGATCGGTGTGCCGATCTTCTTCGTGCTCTCGGGTTTCCTGTTGTTCGCGCCGTGGGTGAAGGCCGCCGCGGGAGCCGATGGTCGGCGGCGGCCCGCCTCCGAAGGCGGTGCGGCACCGTCGGTGCGCCGCTACGCCTGGCACCGGGTGCGCCGCATCATGCCCGCCTACGTCGTCACCGTCGTGGCCGCCTACGTCGTCTACCACTTCCGCACGGCCGGTCCGAACCCCGGGCACACCTGGACGGGGCTGTTCCGCAACCTCACCCTGACCCAGATCTACACCGACGACTACCTGTTCTCCGTATCTGCACCAGGGCCTGACGCAGATGTGGAGCCTGGCGGTGGAGGTGGCGTTCTACGTCGCGCTGCCCGCGCTGGCCTACCTGCTGCTGGTGGTGCTGTGCCGGCGGCGGTGGCGACCGCGCAGGCTGTCGGCCGGCCTGGCGGCGCTGGCACTGGTGTCGCCGGCCTGGCTGACGCTGGTGCACACCACCGATTGGCTGCCCGACGGAGCCCGGCTGTGGCTGCCCGGCTACCTGGCGTGGTTCGTCGGCGGAATGGTGCTGGCGGTGCTGCAGGCGATGGGTGTCCGCGCGTACGCGCTGGTGTGCCTGCCGGTGGCCGCGGTCAGCTACTTCATCATCGCCACGCCCCTGGGTGGCGAGCCGACGACCTCGCCCGGCGCAGTTGTGGGAGGCGCTGGCCAAGGCGGGGTTCTACGCCGTGATCGCCACGCTGGTGGTGGCGCCGCTGGCGTCGGGGGAGACGTCGTTCGTACTCCCGGCTGCTGGGCAGCCGCCCGATGGTGTTCCTCGGCGAGATCTCCTACGAGATCTTCCTGATCCACCTGATCACGATGGAGCTGGTGATGGTCGAGGTGCTGCACTACCCGATCTACACCGGCTCGGTCTGGCTGCTGTTCGCGGTCACGCTGGTGGTGACGATTCCGCTGGCCTGGCTGCTGCACCGGTGCACCCGGGTGCGCACCTGACGGAGCCCGCTCCCGCAGCAATTGTTAGGTTAAGCTAACCGTCATGTCGAGTCGTCGGAGTTCTCCCGGGGCTTCGCCGGGGCGGTGCTCAAGCTGCTGCGGGCGGGCGATTACCAGCTGACGGTGACCGGGCGCACCCAGGTCGGGCCCGCACTACCTGCGGCTGAGCTTCGCCGCCGGGGGTCTGCTGGCCGATCGGGCGCTGCATCCGACGATGTGGATCAGGCTGTGGTTCGCCGATGGGGACAAGCTGCACCAGCGCGGTTACACACTGGTCAATTCGGATCCCGCATGCGACACCGTCGACGTCGAGTTCGCGCTGCACGACGGGGTCGCGTCGCGCTGGGCGCGAGCCGGCGCCGGGCGACACGATCGAGGCGACGGTGCTGGGCAGCAACTTCGCGCTTCCCGAGCCGCCGACCGTCCGGGTACGTGATCGTCGGGGACACGGCATCGCTGCCCGCGATCAACTCCCTGCTCGACGCGATCGGCGACGCGCCCGCCGCGGCTGTTCCTCGAGGCGGCTCACGAGGACGACAAGCAGCTGCCGGTGCGCGGCGCAGCGCGACCTGGGTCGACAGGAAGAACGCGGGCGAAGCGCTGATCGCAGGCGGTGCGGTCGTCGGCCTTCGACGCCGCCGACCACTTCGGCTGGGTGGCCTGCGACAACCGCACCACGCGTGCGGTGGCCAAGGTGCTGCGAGAGGACTACGGCATCCCGCGTAAGTCCGTCGAAGCCGCAGGCCTACTGGGTGGCCTGACCGGCCTGTCGGCGCGGCAGCACGATCGGGACGACGAATTCCTCGAGCATGGCCCGTTCGTCGGCCTCGTCGTGACCCGGGAACAGCATCAGCGACGTCATCACGCGCACCAGCCAGCGGGCCCGGTGGGCGACGAGCTCGGGGTCGTCGGGGCCCAGAGAGATCACGAACGCCTCGGTGAGCGCCTTGATCACCTGCGGACTCCTCGGCCATCTCCGCGCCGATCGGGCGCTGCGTGGTGGCGAACCACGAGGCCAGCGCCGGGCTTTCGCGGACGTTGCGCAGCGAGGCGAGCATGCCCTCGATCAAGCGCTCCCGGGGATCGGTCACCGATGTGATGTGGTCGGTCATCTCCCGGTAGAGCCGGTGGCTCTCCCGATGCACGTATGCGGTGTAGAGCGCCTCCCGGTTCTCGAAGTACCGGTACAGCGTCGCGCGGGAACACCCTGCCGCCGTGGCGATCTCGTGCATGCCGACGGTAGCGGCCTCCTTGGTGGCGAACAGTTCGCCCGCGGCGTCGAGGATGCGGTCGGCGGCGACCTCCGTGCGGCGTCGCGGCCAGCCAGTCCCCGGCCATCAGCCGGTCACCCGGAACGGCACCGACAACGGCCGTCGTACGTAACTGCCACCGGCCCAGACGATTCCGTCCTCGTCGACGGCGAAATCGGGAATGCGGGCGAGCAGCTCCGAGAGCGCTACGCGCGACTGCATGCGCGCCGCGGCCGACCCGAGGCAGAAGTGCGCGCCGTGGCTGAACGTCAGGATGTTGCGTGGGCGCCGCCGGACATCGAGTTCCGCGGCGTCCGAACCATATTCACGCTCGTCGCGATTGGCCGAACCGTAGAGCAGCAGTACCTTGCGGCCCTCGGGGATGGTGCGGTCACCGATCGTGACGTCGCGCGTCGTAGTGCGGGCCAGCCCCTGCACCGGTGAGGTGAGGCGCAGGAACTCGTCGACCGCGTCGGGGATCAGCCCGGGGTCGTCGGCGAGCAGCCTGCGCTGGTCGGGCCGCTGGTGCAGCAGCTGCACCGACCCGCCCAGCATGCCGGTGGTGGTGTCGTTGCCGCCGGTGACCATCGTGAACGTGAACGCCAGGATCGACAGCACCCCGGCGATGTCACCGTCGGCGCCCACTCCGGCGGCCACCAGGTGCGAGACCGTGTCGTCGGCGGGCTCGGTGCGGCGCCGCTCGATCAGTGCGGTGAAGTAGCCCATCATCTCGCCGAGCGCGTCCCCGAGACCGCCCAGTGCGCCGGCGACCCCGCCCGCGCTGGTGCCGGCCGCGACGATCGCCTCGGTCCACCCGTCGAACTTGTCGCGGTCCTCGTCGGGGACGCCGAGGTAGTGCGCGACGACCATCGACGGCAGCGGCTTGAACAACTCGGCGACGATGTCGCCACCGCCGTTGCCCCGCAGGCGGTCGAGCCGTTCGACCACGAACTCGCGGACCTTCGGTTCGACGGCTTCCACCTGGCGGGGCGTGAAACCACGCGCCACCAGCTTGCGGAACTCGGTGTGCGCGGGCGGGTCCTGCATGACCATCGGGGGATTGTCGGTGAGCCCGATCAGCTCCAGCTCGCCGTAGTTGACGGTCAGGCCGGCGGCCGAGGAGAACGTCTGATGGTCGCGCGCGGCCGACCAGATGTCGGCATGGCGGGACAGCACGTAGTAGTCGTGCTCGGGTCGGTCCGCGGGCACGACGTGGTGGACCGGATCGTGGTCGCGCAGCGCCCGGTACATCGGCCAGGGATCGGGCCACGTCGCCGCGTCGGCGAGCTCGAAACGAGCGGGCGAGTTCTGAGACAGAATCGCGGTCATGTCTTATGCGTACGACAACGCAGGCCGAATGTCAATCATCGGCTAGATCGCCGCGCCAGGGTTGAGGATGCCGTCGGGATCCAGTGCCGCCTTGATCCGCCGGTTGAGGTCCATGGCTTCCGGGCCCAGATAGCCGGCCAGCCAGGGCCGCTTCAGCCTGCCGACCCCGTGTTCGCCGGTGATGGTCCCGCCGAGTCCCACGGCGAGATCCATGATCTCGCCGAAGGCCGTGTGAGCCCGCTCGGTCATGGCGGCGTCGGCGGGGTCGTAGACGATCAACGGATGGGTGTTGCCGTCGCCCGCGTGCGCGATCACCGAGATCATCAGGTCGTGGCGCTCGGCGATCTTCTCGACGCCACCGACGAGGTCGGCCAGCGCCGGCAGCGGCACCCCGACGTCCTCCAGCAGTAAGGATCCCTTCGCCTCCACTGCGGGAATGGCGAACCGCCGCGCCGCGACGAAGGCCTCACCCTCGTCGGGGTCATCGGTCGAGAACACTTCTGTGGCACCGTGTTCGGCGAAGACGCCGGCCATGTAATCGGTGTCCTCGGCGCCGGCCGGACCGCGGGAGTCCGACGCGGCGACCATCATGGCGGCGGCGGTGCGGTCCAGCCCCATCTTCAGCTTGTCCTCGACCGCGTTGATGGCGACACCGTCCATGAACTCCAGCATCGACGGCCGGATCCTGCCGGTGATCGCCACGACGGCATCCGCGGCGGCGGCCACCGAGTCGAAGCTCGCGACGACCGTGCACCCGCGATGCTGGGCGGGCAACAACTTCAACGTCACCTCGGTCACCACTCCGAGCGTGCCCTCGCTGCCGACGAACAGCTTCGTCAGGCTCAGGCCGGCAACGTCTTTGAGGCGCGGGCCGCCGAGGCGCACCGCGGTGCCGTCGGCCAGCACCACCTGCAGTCCGAGCACGTAATCGGTGGTGACGCCGTACTTCACGCAGCACAGGCCGCCCGCGTTGGTGGCGATGTTGCCGCCGATGCTGCAGATCTCGTACGACGACGGGTCGGGCGGGTACCACAGCCCGTGCTCGGCGACGGCCTTCTTGACCTCGGCGTTGAGCAGGCCCGGCTGCACGACGGCGGTGCGGGTGACGGGGTCGACCGAGATGTCGCGCATCTTCTCGGTGCTCAGCACGATCCCGCCGTCCAGGGCGGTCGCCCCGCCGGACAGGCCGGTGCCCATGCCGCGCGGGACCACCGCGGTCCGGTGCGCGCTGGCCCACCTCAGCACCGTCTGCACCTCCTCGGTGCGCCGGGGCCGGACCACCGCGATCGGCGTGCCTGCGCTCGGGTCGGCCGCGCGGTCCTGCCGGTAGGACGCCAGGATGTCGGTGTCGGTGACGACGGTGCCCTCGGGAAGCGCGGAGATCAACTCGGGGAGGGTGTCTGGGACCACCTGTCGATGCTACGGGCAGACCGGCCCGGGCCGAGGTGGTGCTGATCAGGTCGTGGGCCGTCGTCGCGGTCCAGTTCCCGCAGCGCGGGCAGGAACACCGCCGCGGCGCCCAGCGCCAGCATCGGCAGCGACAGGGCCAGGAACGTCGCGTGCAGCCCGGCCGCATCGGCCAGTGGTCCGGCCAGGATCAGGCCCAACGGGCCCGCGGCATAGGCCAGCGACCCCATCACCCCGACCACGCGGCCGCGCAGATGCTGGGGCGCGCGGGTCTGCATGACGTAGTTGTAGATGGGCGCGATCGGGCCGTACACGAAGCCGACCACCGCACAGAGCGCGAGGATGACCGGCAGCGGCGGCAGGAACGCGATGACGGTCATCGCCACACCGAGCGTCAGCACCGCGGTCAGCATGACCGTGCGTCTGCGCAGGTACCTCGACAGCACCGCGTAACCGAGCGCGCCGACCAGACCGCCGACGCTCAGCGCCATCAACACCCAGCCGAGCTGGGCGGGTTCGTCGCGGTCGGTGAAGTACTTCGGGAAACAGCACGCTTTCCATCGGCATGTACAGCCCGGTGGCCGCCAGGTCGATGAACGCCAGCGTGCGCAGCACCTTGTTCTGCCACACGAACCGCAAGCCCTCGACGACGCCGCCCCACACGCCGGCACTCAGCGCCGACCGGTCGGGCGTCCCCGCGCCCTCCAGCCGCAGCACCGCGATGGCGCCGATGGACGGCCACGAACGCCGCGGCGGTCACCCACATCGTGTTGATGCCGCCCAGGGTCGCGATGAGCAGGCCGCCGATCCCGGGCCCGACGATGTAGGCCAGGTTGAACACGGCTTCGTAGACCGAGTTCGCGCGGTCGAGTGTCCAGTCGGCGCGCGCGGCCGCCTCGGGAAGCATCGTCTCCCGGGCGGTCATCCCGGCGGGGTCGAAAAGTGCTCCCAGCGCGGCCAATCCGGCCAGCACCGCGACGTTGACCACGTGCGTGCCGAACGCGAGAGCGAGCACCGGGACCGCGGCGACCGACAGCGCCGACAGCGCGTCGGAGATCATCGACACCCGGCGACGCCCGAGATAGTCGACCGCGGCGCCGGCGATCAGTGTGGCGCCCAGCAGCGGCAGAGTGCCCGCCATCGCGACGATCGAGGCGTCCAGCGCCGAGCCGGTCTTCTGCAGGACCAGCCATGGAAACGCGACGATGGAGATGCCGTTGCCCGCGCCGGCCATCAGCGCGGCGAACAGGATCAGCTGCAGCGGGCCGCGCCGGCTCATCGGCGCACGGTAGCAAGACCAGGCCGGTTACCACGCCGCCGCGACGTTGTCGGCGATCTGCGCAGCGATCTTGCGGGCCGTGTCGGCGGGGTCCGCGCTGCAGGTGTTGACGTCGATGATGACGTTGTTGCGCTGCGCCAGGGCCCGCCCGCATCCCCAGCCGGGGGCCGCGGCGTCCTGCTGCATCGCGACGGTGTTCAGCACGTGGTCGGCGTTGCGGATCTCGCCGACCGACCACCGTGTCCCGCTCTGGGTGTGGGTGTACTCATGGCACGCCGGCCACTGCTCGGCCGAGGCGTCGAAGAACTCGACCGCCTTCTCCATGTAGGGGAACAACACCACCGCCTGCTTGGAATAGTGCTTGAAGGCGTCACCGTCGTTGAGGCTCTGATCGCGTTCGGCCCGGAAGTCGCTGGTGGCGTAGACCTGTGCCTCGGCCGCACCGTCGATGGCGAGGCACTCCGGCGGCGCCATGATCGCGCTGTTGTCCGACATCGCGCTCTGGGACTCGGTGACCGCCATCGGCGGCGACCCCATGGCCGCTGCCACCTGTTCCGGGGTGAGCAGCAGCCCGGCCAGCTCGCGCTCCATCAGCGGACGGGGAATCATGGTGCGGGTCGGGCCGGGCGACTCGGCGTTGCTGATCGTGTTGCCGCACCCGGCGACGAGTATGCAGATCCCCGCGAGTGCGGCCGGTGACAGTCGCATGCGTTCCCCCAATCGAGCCACGGCATTGAACCACTAGGCGATCAATGGTGGGGCAAGGCGGCCGGTGCTCGGGTGAGGTTTGCGGTGTTTCGTGGTAACGATGAACCGTGCTATCCGGTAACGAACAGATCGACCGCCGCGGGGACCGGTGAAACTGCCGCATCCGCGGACCGGCGCGCTGTTCGAATCGCCGGTGCGCCCCGGCTCCGGGTGGCCGGGTGATCCGGCCACGCCGCGCACCGTCGTCGCCGCAACACCCGCCGAGGTCGCCGTGCTGGCAGACGCGGCCACGACCGTCGAACAGGTCGACGCCGGGGTGTCGGTGTGCCGCGCCTGCCCGCGGCTGGTCGCCTGGCGCGAAGAGGTCGCCACGGTCAAGCGCAAGTCGTTCGCCGACCAGCCGTACTGGGGCAGGCCGGCCCCCGGGTTCGGTGCGGAGCGCCCGCGGATCATGGTCGTCGGGCTGGCTCCGGCGGCCAACGGGGCCAACCGCACCGGCCGGGTGTTCACCGGCGACCGCTCGGGTGACTTCCTGTTCGGGTCGCTGCACCGCAGTGGCCTGGCGAACCAGCCGACGTGCACCGACAGCGCAGACGGGTTGGCCCTGGGCGGCGTCCGGGTGATGGCGGCGGTTCGCTGCGCACCGCCGGGGAACGCTCCCGCACCTGCCGAGCGCTCCGCCTGCGCGCCGTGGCTGGACGCCGAGTGGCGGCTGACGGGCGGACAGGTGCGGGTGATCGTGGCGCTCGGCGGGTTCGCCTGGCAGGCGGCGCTGGCGATGGTGCGGCGCTGCGGCGGCTCGGTTGCCAGGCCGGCGCCGAAGTTCGGGCATGGCGTGACGGCGGAGCTGGCGACGCGGCACGGCGCCGCCGTGCTGCTCGGCTGCTATCACCCGAGCCAGCAGAACACGTTCACCGGCCGGCTGACACCGGCGATGATGGACGACATCTTCGCCCGGGCCCGCGCGATTTCGGTGTAGTTCGTCACGCCCACGATGACGAACTACACCCGAATCGCCGGGAACGCGGCGCCACCCCGGCACGTTGCACCATCAATGCGCCTTTCCGTCCTCGACCTCGTGCCCGTGCGTTCCGACCAGAGCACCTCCGATGCGCTGGCCGCCACGACACGGCTGGCCCAGACCGCCGACCGGCTCGGTTACACGCGGTACTGGGTGGCCGAGCACCACAACATGCCCTCCGTGGCGGCCACCAGCCCGCCGGTGCTGATCGCCCACCTCGCCGCCCACACCTCGGCGCTGCGGCTGGGCTCCGGTGGAGTGATGCTGCCCAATCACGCGCCGTTGGCCGTCGCCGAACAGTTCGCGCTGCTCGAGGCGGCGCATCCGGGCCGCATCGACCTCGGCATCGGGCGGGCGCCGGGTTCGGATCCGGTCACGTCGATGGCGCTGCGGGGTGCGGCCGGCCGCGACGACCGCGATATCGAGGCGTTCCCCGACTACCTCGACGACGTCGTCGCGCTGATGAGCGCCAAGGGTGTGCGGGTGCCGCTGCCCAAAGACCTGATGCGCGACAACTACGTCCTCAAGGCCACGCCGGCGGCGGCGTCCGAACCCACGCTGTGGCTGCTGGGTTCGTCGATGTACTCCGCTCGCCTGGCGGCGGCCAAGGGCCTGCCATACGTGTTCGCGCACCACTTCTCGGGACAGGGCACCGAGGAGGCGTTGGCGCTCTACCGCGACCGGTTCCGGCCCAGCGACCTGACTCCCGCGCCGCTCACCTTCCTGACGGTGAACGCGGCGGTGGCCGAAACCCACGACGAGGCGATGCGGTCGATCCTGCCCAACCTGCAGATGATGGCCAAACTGCGGACGGGCCAACCGCTGGGCCCGCTGGACCTGGTCGAGGACGCCGAGGCGCAGCGGCTGGATCCGCGCGCGCACGCCGTCGTCGAACACGGGTTGCGGCAGGCGGTGGTGGGGTCACCGGCGGAGGCGGCCGAACAACTGCAGGCGCTGGCCGAGCGGTTCGGAGTCGACGAGGTGATGGTTCATCCGGTCGCATCGGCGTTCCGAGGCGTCGATCCAGCGGCCGCTCCAGGCCGGGAAACCACCCTGGAGCTGCTGGCCAAGGAGCTGATCTAAGCCTTGGGCGTCAGCCGCACCAGGGGGATCCTGCGGCTCGTGCGCTTCTGGTAGCCGTTGTAGCGGTTGCTGTTGTCCCGGTTGACGAGCTCCCACAACCGCGGGTAATCGGGGTCGTCGGCCAGCACCGGCGTGGCCGTCACCGCCAGTCTCTTCGGGCCGAGGTTGATCTCGATGTCCGGGTTGGCCTTCAGGTTGTGATACCAGCCCGGGGCCTTCGGGTCGCCGCCCTTGGAGGCGACGACGTAGTAGTTGCCGCCGTCCGGGAAGTAGGACAGCGTGTTGGTGCGCTGCTTGCCGGTCTTGGCGCCGACGGTGTGCAGCAGCAGGCTCGGTGGGACACCGGGCAGCGGGATGCGGTGCCCGATCCGCCCGTCGGTCCGCTGGTAGACGGAGTCGTGCACCATCAGCAGTCGGTAGCCGATGTTCTGCTCGACCCAGGAAGCGATGTTCATGGGTCAATCCTTCTCGGTGACGTCGATGCGCGCCAGTGCCTCGCGCAGCAGCCGCCCGGTCTGTTCGCGGTCGGAGTCGCGGCGCAGCAGCATCCCCTTGGCGAAGGACAGCTTGTCGCCGTCGCGGCGCGGAACCACGTGCAGGTGGATGTGGAACACCGATTGGAACGCGGCCTTGCCGTCGTTGATCGCGATGTTGTTGCCGTCGGCGTGCAGACCCGAGGCGCGTGCGGCCCGCGCGATGCGCTGGCCCAGCACGGTCATCCGGGCCAGTGTCTCGGCGGGTGTGTCGGTCAGGTCGACGGTGTGCCGTTTCGGGATGACCAGGGTGTGCCCGCGGGTGAAGGGCCGGATGTCGAGGATCGCCAGGTACTCGTCGTCCTCGTGGATCGTGATCGCGGGGGCCTCGCCGGCGACGATGGCGCAGAAGACACAGGACATCCCGTCACGCTAGTCCAGGCGGTCAGCTTGGCGCCGAACGCCATCGTGAGCGCAGGGCTGGTCGAGGGCAGCCGCGCGTACTGCGCCGTGTGTGGCACGTCGACCAGTCTGCGATAGTTCTTCTCGGCTGCTGCTCCGTTGAAGTAGACCCGGGTGATCGACGGATGGGTGGCGTAGAACGCTTCGAAGTCGTTGGCCACCATGCTGTCCGGTTCGACCGCCGAGTCGAGGCTGCCGATCCGGCGGCAGCACTGCAGCACGTCCCACACCGCGACACCGGCGTCGGTGAGCCGCGCGACCCGCTCCGCGTAGGGCGCGTCCGGGTCGAAGCCGAGCAGCTCGCCGGTGATCCGCCAGAACGCATTGCGTGGGTGCGCGTAGTACTGCTGTGCGCGCAACGACATCACCCCGGGCACGTTACCGAGAATCAGCAGGCGCGCGCCGGGGGCGACCAGCGGCGGGAAGCTCTCCAGGATCGGTGCGGTCATGGCTCCTGTCTAGCGCACGGTAGGTTGAGCCCGTGGCCGACGACGTCGATCTCGAGGCATCCGGGTTGCTCGATGGTCTCGACGGCGCAGCGCGCGCTGAGCGCGCCGAGCTGATTCCGTGGCTGCTCGAGCGGGGCGTGACTATCGATCAGATCAGGGCGAGCACCTCACCGATGCTGCTCGCGTCGCGCCGCGTCATCGGCGACGACGGCGTGTACGTGTCCGCCCGCGAGGCGGCCGAGAAGCACGGTGTCGAGCTCGAGTTGTTCGAACGGATCCAGCGGGCGATGGGCCTGCCGCGGGTCGAGGACCCCGACGCCGAGGTGCTGCTGCGGGCCGATGCCGAGGCCGCCAAGTTCACCCGCGACTTCCTCGCAGCGGGGATCGACCCCGACGAACTCGTGCAGATCACCCGGTTGCTGGGGGACGGCGTCGCGCGTGCCGCGGAGGCGATGCGCTACGCGGCGCTGGCAGCCGTGATGCGCCCTGCAGCAACGGAGTTGGAGATCGCGCAGGCGTCGGAGTCTCTCGTCGCCGGGCTGGCGCCGCTGTTGGGGCCGTTGATCCAGGACGTCCTGCTGTTGCAGTTGCGGCACGCGATCGAGACCGAGGCGGTCAATGCGACCGAACGTGCGGAGGGGCAACACCTGCCGGGTGCGCGGCAGGTGTCGATCGCGTTCGCCGATCTGGTCGGTTTCACCCGACTGGGGGAGGCCGTCCCGCCGGAGGAGCTCGAGCGACTGGCTCAGCGGCTGGCCGACATGACGCGGGAGGTCGCGGTGGCGCCCGTTCGCTTCATCAAGACGATCGGTGACGAGGTGATGCTGGTCAGTCCGGAACCGGTGCCGCTGCTCGACTCCATGCTCAAGCTCGTCGACGCCACGGACGAGGACGCGGACTTCCCGCGGCTGCGCGCGGGCGTGGCGTCCGGACTGGCGGTGAGCCGGGAAGGTGACTGGTTCGGCAGCCCGGTCAACCTCGCGGCGCGGGTGACGGGCGCGGCGCGGCCGGGTTCGGTGCTGGTGGCCGAGGCGACCCGGGAGGCGATCGGTGACCATGACGCGTTCGCGTGGTCGTTCGCGGGCGCCCGGCACCTCAAGGGCATCAAGTCCGACGTGAAGCTGTTCCGCGCGCGGCGCGTGGTCCCGCAGCCGCGGTAGCGGAAACAGGTCCCGGCCACCTCGGCTGCCGTGGACGCGATCAGCGCGACGGGGTGAATCCGCGCAGCCGCAGGCTGTTGCTCACCACGAACACTGAGCTGAACGCCATTGCCGCTCCAGCGATCATCGGGTTGAGCAGACCGGCGGCCGCCAACGGCAGGGCGGCGACGTTGTAGGCGAACGCCCAGAACAGGTTGCCCTTGATCGTGCTCAACGTCCTGCGCGCCAACCGGATCGCGTCGGGGACCGCGCGCAGGTCGTCACCGACGAGCGTCAGGTCACTGGCCTCGATCGCGACGTCGGTGCCGCTTCCCATCGCCAGTCCGAGGTCGGCCTGGGCGAGGGCGGCGGCGTCGTTGACGCCGTCGCCGACCATCGCGACCACCTTGCCGTTGCGCTGCAGACGCTTGACGGCGTCGACCTTCTCGGGCGGCAGCACGCCGGCGATGACCTCCTCGATGCCCACCTGCGCGGCCACCGTGCGAGCCACCGCCTCGTTGTCGCCGGTCACCATGATCGGCGTCAGCCCGATCCGTTTCAGCAGCGAAACCGCCTCGGCGGACGTCGGTTTCACCGCGTCGGCGACCATGAGCAGACCACGCGCCCGGCCGGCCCAGCCGACCGCGACCACGGTCCTGCCGTCGGACTCCGCTCGCTGCGCCGCGGCGGCCAACTCGGCCGCCACGTCGTAGCCGCGTCCGGAGAGCAACCGGAGCCGGCCCAGCAGCACCGCGCGCCCGGCGACGGTGCCCTGCACCCCGAGGCCCCGCAGGTTCTCGAATGCCGTCACGGCGGGCAACTCACCGAGTTTGTCGCGTGCCCCGGCGGTGATCGCGCGGGCGATCGGATGCTCGGACGGGCCCTCCACCGCGCCCGCCGTGCTGAGCACCTCGTCGGGCTGGGTCCCGTCGTCGGCGACCACGTCGATCAGGGTCATCGTGCCGGTGGTGACCGTGCCGGTCTTGTCGACGATCACGGTGTCCACGCGCCGCGTGGACTCCAGGACTTCCGGCCCCTTGATCAGGATGCCCAGCTGCGCGCCTCGTCCGGTGCCGACCATCAGGGCCGTGGGAGTCGCCAGGCCGAGTGCACACGGGCACGCGATGATCAACACGGCCACCGCCGCGGTGAAGGCCGCGGCCGGCGAAGCACCGGCGCCGATCCAGAAGACCAGCGTCGCCACCGACAGCGCGATCACGATCGGCACGAACACCCCGGAGATCCGGTCGGCGAGGCGCTGCGCCTGAGCCTTCCCGTTCTGGGCGTCCTCGACCATCTGCGCCATCCGCGCGAGTTGGGTCTCGGCGCCCACCCGCCGTGCGCGCACGACCAGCATGCCGTCGACATTGACGGTGGCACCGACCACCTCGTCGCCGGGTTGCACCTCCGCCGGGACCGACTCGCCGGTCAGCATCGAGGCGTCGACCGCCGAGCAGCCCTCGATCACCACGCCGTCGGCGGCGATCTTCTCGCCGGGCCGCACCACGAATTCGTCGTCGATGCGCAGTTGCTCGATCGGGATGCGGTGCTCGGCGCCCGCCCCGCGGACCGACACCTCCTTGGCGCCCATCTCCAGCAGGGCGCGCAGCGCCGCGCCTGCCTGCCGCTTGGCGCGCGCCTCGAAATAGCGCCCCGCCAGGATGAACGTAGTGACGCCCGCGGCCGCCTCGAGATAGATGTTGCCGCTGCCGTCGGTGCGGGCGATGGTCAGCTCGAAGGGATGCGTCATCCCCGGTATGCCCGCGTCGCCCCAGAACAGCGCGTAGACCGACCAGCCGAACGCGGCGAGCGTGCCCATCGAGATCAGCGTGTCCATCGTCGCGGTCGCGTGCCGCAGATTCGTCCACGTCGCGACGTGGAACGGCCAGGCACCCCAGACCACGACCGGCGCCGCCAGGGTCAGTGACAACCACTGCCAGTAGGTGAACTGCAGCGCGGGCACCATGGCCATGGCGATCACCGGCACCGACAGCGCCAGGCAGATCAGCAACCGCCGACGGAGCGCGGCCGTCGGGTCGTCGTCGAGCGTGCCGTCGCCGGCAGGGCTGTGCTGTGGCAGCTCGGCCTGGTATCCGGCCGACTCCACCGCGGCGACCAGCTGCTCGGGGGTGATGCCGGCGCCGTATTCCACGCGAGCCTTCTCGGTCGCGAAGTTGACCGTCGCCGCGACGCCGTCGAGCTTGTTGAGCTTCTTCTCCACCCGCGCGGCGCACGAGGCGCAGGTCATGCCACCGATCGTCAGTTCGACCGAGCTCGTGGCGACCGACATGGTCAACCGGCCAGCTGGTAACCGGCCTCTTCGACCGCCGCACGGATGTCCGCGGCGTCGAGGGGCGAATCGCTGTCGATCGTGGCCGTACCGTTGGCGAGGTCGACGGCGACGTCGACGACGCCGGGGAGGTGGCTCAGCTCGGCACGCACCGAGGAGGCGCACCCGCCGCACGTCATACCCTCGACGCTGACTGTGGTGGTACTCATGGCGTTCCTTTCCCGGGACCGCGTGAGGCGCCCGTTCCACCCTGTGTACCATACCCCCCTAGGGTATTCAACAACGATGGGAGTGTGCCGACGATGTCCACCACGACGAGGGTGACCCGGGGCCTGCTGGCCGGGGTGGGCGCTGCCGGCGCCACCCTGATGCTGCTGTTGTCGGGGTGCGGTGACCCCAGCACCGACACCGCCGCTGGCACGTCGACGCACGAGCACGGAGCGTCGCAGGCCGACCACAACGGCGCCGACCATGCCGCCGACCACGCGACCGACCACGATGCCGCCGACGTCGCGTTCGCCACTGCGATGATCCCGCACCATCAGCAGGCCATCGTCGTGAGCGACATCGTGCTGGGCAAGGAGGGCATCGATGCCCGGGTGGTCGATCTCGCACGGCAGATCAAGGCCGCCCAGGACCCCGAGATCACCACCATGCGGCAGTGGCTTCAGGACTGGGGCGCGCCGGCCCCGGTTGCGCACGAGGGTCACGACATGGGGGCGATGGGCATGATGAGCGAGCAGCAGCTCGAACAGCTGCGCCAGGCGCAGGGCGTCGACGCGGCGCGCCTTTTCCTCGACGGGATGATCGCCCACCACGAGGGTGCGGTGAAAATGTCGCAGACCGAGGTGGATTCCGGAAAGTCCGACGCGGCCGTGCACCTGGCCCGGCAGATCATCGAGACCCAGCAGCGGGAGATCGACACGATGAAGCAGATCCTCGGGTCGCTGTAGCGCCGATGCGGATTCTGGTACAGCGGGTGACATCGGCGCGGGTGACGGTCGACGGTGAGGTGGTCGGTGAGATCCGGCCGGCCACCCAGGGGCTGGTCGCGCTGGTCGGGGTCACGCACGCCGACGACGTCGCCCGGACCCAGCGGCTGGCGGAAAAGCTCTGGCAGCTACGGATTCTCGATGACGAGAAGTCGGCGAGCGATGTCGGCGCGCCGATTCTGGTGGTCAGTCAGTTCACGCTCTACGGGAACACGACCAAGGGCCGGCGCCCGACGTGGAACGCGGCAGCGCCGGGTGTGGTCGCCGAGCCGCTGGTCGACGCATTCGCCACCGCACTGCGCGCGCTGGGCGCCCAGGTGCAGACCGGGGTTTTCGGTGCCGACATGTCCGTCGAGCTGGTCAACGACGGACCGGTGACCGTGCTGCTCGAGCTCTGAGCTACTGCGTCGTGGTGATCTGCACACCTTCCGACGGCTGCACGATCACGAAACCGTTGCCGTAGAACGACACCTGCACCGCCTCGCCGGAGCCGCGGCCGATCAGGGCGCCGGCCTTGAAGCTCGTTTTCAGCTGCGTCTGCAGACCGGCCGACCATGCCACCACCGCGTTGGTGTCGGCGAACGTCGGAGCCTCGGCGGCATCGAGGACCACGGGCGGGCCGTCGGTGGTCAGTGCGACCCATCCGGTACCGCGCAAGGTCGTGTTGAACAGCCCGCCGGTGGCGATGCTGCCGCCCTTCACCCGCTCGATGTTCCAGTCCAGGTTCGACGAGAACGCCAGCACGTTCTTGCCGCTGATCGACAGACCGGAGTCGGCCAGGTTGAGCAGATGCACGTCGTAGGCGCGCTCGGCGAGGAAGACGTCACCCTGGCCGGAACAGCGCATCAGCGGCAACCCCTCGCCGGTGAGGGCCTTCTTGATGAACTTCGACGCCCCGCCGCCTTCGAACGCGAAGTCGACGTTGCCCTGGTAGGCGACCATCGAGCCCTGCCTGGCCATGAACGGTTCCCCCAGGCGCACTCGCAGCAGCTTCGCGTTCTGGTTGGCGATCGCCTTGGCTTCCTTCTCGCTGAAGCGCCCGTCGACCAGATCGCCGCTGATTCCGGCGAATCCGTCACCGCCGCCGGCCGCCGGCCGGGCCTGCTGCCGGTCCTGCTCCTGGGCGGGCGGGCCGCCGTACTGCGGGCCGGGTGGTGGGCCCAGCGGAGCCTGCATCACCTGGCCTCCTCTGGACACCTGATCGGTCCACCGTTGTCCGTCGAACCAGCGGTAGTCGTAGCGGCCTTCGGGGTCGGGCTGCCAACTGCCCTGCCCGGGTCCGGTCATGGCCGTCTCCTTTCATGCGGGGTCGGCACCACACTATGCCGCACAGCACCGCTGAACTGGCATCCTCGGGTGATGGCAAAGGAAATCGACCGGCAGCGGGCACGGGGTGCCTTCGCGGTCCTCAGACAGCATCCGGGCATGGTGCTGTTCGCCGTGTCCCCGGCACTGGTTGCGGTCGCGGTGGTGTGGTGGCTCGTCGGCGCCGGCTGGGCGGTGCTGCTGCTGATTCTCATGGTCGTCGGTGGCGGCGCGGCAGTGCTGATGAAGCGCGGCTGACCGCTCAGGATCAGGAATCCACGTATCGATCCGGCGTTCGACGCCCACGGCGTTACGCCGGCGGCGAACGCGCACCGGACCGCAACGCAACGGTGTAATCATGTAATCATGAGACACCACCCACACAGCCGCAGGTCGGGCCGCTCCGGCGGCTGGCAGCAGGCCGATCAACCCGACGCCCGAGACGCTGCCGACTGGTTCGCCGGCAGACTGCCGCAAGACTGGTTCAGCGGTGACCCCGAGGTCATCGTCGACCGCGAGGAGATCACCGTCATCGGTCGGCTCCCCGACCCCGAAGGCGCCGACAACGAGGCCCGCGCCTCGGGCCGCGCCGCCAGATTCCGCGAACAGACCCGCGGCGAACGCATGCGCATCGCCGACGAGGCCGAGGCCCGTTACGACCGCAAGGTCGCCTGGGGCGTGGAGATCCCACCGATCGGTGATGCGGCCCCGGAGCGAATCCTGTTCACGCATATCGCCGTGCCGGTGATGACCCGGCTCCGGCAGCCGGAGCGCCAGGTGCTCGACACCCTGGTCGACGCGGGCGTGGCCCGGTCGCGATCGGACGCGCTGGCCTGGTCGGTGCGCTTGGTCGGCGAACACGCGGACGAGTGGCTGGGCAGGTTGCGCGAGGCGATGCGCGAAGTGGACGATCTGCGCTCGGCCGGCCCGCAGCTCTAATCCACCCGCTCGACCGCTACATACGAGGAGCTCAGCGCCGGGGTCTGCGAGAGCGGGTCCACCGCAGCGCCGTCGACGAGCAGGTTGCGGTTGACACCGTAGGACTGCGGCGCCGATCCGCCGCGCGGGTCGAAAATCCGCGAGCCCCAGCCGTGGTCGATGATCACAACGCCGGGGCGGGGTTGGTCGTCGACCGTTGCGGTCAGTTCGACCTCTCCGACGCTGGAGGACACGCGCACCCGGTCGCCGTCGGTGATGCCGAGCTTCAGCGCGTCATCGGGATGGATGACGACGGCGTTGCCCTTGCCGGCGGGATGCAGTCCGGGCAGCTCGTTGAGCCAGGAGTTCATCGAATGCCGGTGGCGACGGCCGGCCAGCTGGAACGGGAAGTCCGTGGGTGGCCCCGCGATCGGTTCGGCGAGGAGTTCACGGGCACGCGCGACGAACTCGGCGGGGGCGACGTGCACCCTCTTGTCCGGAGTGCGCAAGGCCTGCCGGAAGTGGCCGAACTCCCTGGGCCCGAGCACCCAGCCGTGCGGGTGGGCGAGCACGTCACGCCAGCGCAGCCTGCGGCGCCCGATTCTTCGCCCGGTCGCCAGGACCAGTCGATCGACCCAGTGCGGGGTGAACTCCAGGCCCGGGATCCGCGTCACCGCGGCGGCGGCGCGGGTTGCCCTGATGAACCCGTTGAGTCCCCTGACGCCGAACAGCGGTCTGCGCATGGCGATCGCGAGGTCGGCGAAGATCCGCCACTCCTGGCGCACTCCCGGCGGTGGTTCGACGACCTTGGTGCCGTACTGCAGAAAGGGCTCGTCGTGCATGTTGCTGGTGAACGCCAGCAGGTCGTCGCGCTCGAGCCAGTGCGCCGCAGGCAGCAGCCAGTGTGCGTGCCGATGGCTCTCCCGTTGCACGAAATCGATGGCCACCAACAGGTCCAGCCGGGCCAGCGCGGCGTCGAGTCGGTCGCCGTCGGGGCCCGACACCACCGGGTTGCCGCAGTTGATCGCCAGCGCGCGGATCCGACCCGGTCCGGGCGTGGTGATCTCGTCGGGCAGTTCGGCGAGCGCGTGTGCGCCCGCCACCATCGGCCGGCCCGACACCCGGTTGCGGTGCGGATCGGACCCGACCATCCCCGACATCTTGATCGCGTCGACGTAGCCGGGTTCGTAACGCCGGCCACCGGGCCGGTCCATGCGACCGGTGATGACGTTGAGCACGTGACCGAGCCACTCTCCGACGGTGCCGCTCAGGTGCATCGACACCCCGGTGCGGGTGACCACCATGGCGCGGCTGGATGTGGCGAAATCCCTTGCTGTCGAGACTATTTGCTCCCGCGGAAGGCCACAGCGCAACGCCAGGTCGTCGAGGTCGGCCTCGGCCGCCAACCCGCGGAGCCCGTCCATGCCATGGGCCAGGTCGGTGCAGTCCCGCCGGTGCTCGAGACCCTCGTCGAGGATGACCTTGACCATCGCCAGCAGCAGCGCCCAATCCTGCCCGGGCCGCACGGCGAGATGCACGTCGGCCTTCTCGGCGGATTCCGTGCGCACCGGGTCGACGACCACGATCCGGGCGCCCCCTGCCTGGCGGGCGAGTGCGCGGCGCCAGCCGCCCGGCACCGTCTCCAGCCAGTTCCACGCGCTCACAGCGGGATTGGTGCCCACCAGTAGGAAGTAGTCGCAGTTGTCGATGTCGGACACCGGCGCCATCAGCATCGATCCGTACATGGCGGTGGCGACGACGTGCATCGCATTCTGGTCGATCGATCCGACGAAATACCTGCTGCGGGTACCGATCGCGTCGAGCCAACCGTTCATGAAGATGATGTTCGACGACGAGAAGCCGGCCGGGTTGCCGTAATACACCCCGACGGCATCGGGACAGTCGGCCTCGATGACCGCCGACATCCGGGCGGCGATGTCGGCGATGGCCTCGGCCCAGGTGGCCTCGACGTAGGTGTCACCGACCCGGCGCATCGGCGCGAGGATGCGCCGGGGGTGTTCGACCATCGCCGCCGCGGTGCGGCCTTTCGCGCAGAAGTCCTGCCAGGTGTGCGGATTCTGCTTGTCCGGCGAGATCTTGGTGACGCGGTTGCCGTCGACGGTCACCTCGATACCGCAGGAGGCCAGGCAGTACCTGCAGAAGGTGTGCACGGTCCGGGCCATCTCGCCATGGTGCCCGAGTCCGACGCGGCCGTGGCGTGTTTTGCGATTGAGCGCGGTGCTGAAATCGCCTAGTTCACCAGCGAATGCCCGGACCCCCGGGTTCGCCCGCGCAGGGTGTAACCGGAGGATTTGCCGACCAGCGTGTGGACCACGATGCGGTTGACCAACGGCAGCCGGGTGGCGCGCAGCACCCCGCGGCGGAGCCACAGCTGCCATGTCGATGAGGGCAGGAACCAGCGTGCCCCCGAGCGCCCTGCGCGCTGGGCTTCTTCGGCGACCGGACGCCACTGGCTCTCGTATTCGGCCAGACCCTGCTCGATCGACGGGGCGTGCACCAGGTGCTCGGCCAGTACGTAGGCACCCGCCACAGCCAGCGAGGCGCCCTGGCCGGCGATGAGTGAGACGGCGTAACAGGCGTCTCCGACCAGCACGACGCGCCCCTGGCTCCACCGGGGCAGGACGGCCTGTGCCACCTGGTCGTAGTACACCTCGGCCGGGCAGTGTTCGAGTGCGACGGGGACCAGCCAACCCAGTCCCCGGTAGGCCGTGCGGACGGCGGCGCGCGCGTCATCGGGCAACGTCGGGTCAGCGGCACGGTGGACCGCGAAGACGGCGACGCGATCATCGCGCAACGGGTACAGGCCCACCTGTCGGTCGACGGTGTCGGTGAGGCAGAAACGTCCCGCCACCGCCGCGTGCGCCCCGGCGTGCTCGAAGGTGAACGCGGCGGTGTGAAAACCCAGGTATCGCAGGTACTTCGCGTCGTCGCCGAACGTCAACCGGCGCACGGTCGAATGCAAACCGTCCGCGCCGACCAGGAGATCGGCGTCGAGATGAGTGCCGTCGTCCAGTCGCACCGTGACGGCGTCGGTGCGGTCGTCGACACCTGTCACCGTGCTCCCGAATCGCACAGTGACACTGCTGGGTAGCGCCTCGTGCAAGACGCGCTCGAGGTCGGGCCGCATCACATCGAGCAGGGGGCCATCGGTGAACTGGGCGGGGGTGACGCTCGCGCGACGGTGACCGCGTTCGTCGACCAGATCGGCACGATGGATGTCGTACGCGATGGCCTCGATGGCAGGCAACAGTCCCATCGCCGCTGCCGCCTCGTGGCCGGGCCCGAAGAAATCGATCATGTAGCCGGAGGGGCGGGGACCGGGCGCGTGCTCCACCACCACCACTTCGACACCCAGGCGCGCCAGCCGGTTCGCCAGGGTCAGTCCGGCGATGCCGGCTCCACAGATCACCACGCGCATCGAACGCTCACCACCTCGCATCCACGGCGCCGTGCGTGCCACCGCACCTGTCGGATGTATGCTACGCGCAATGATTGCGCATACGCAAGTAAAAGAGGCGGGTCGTTCGATCAGGCCTGGATCATCTTCCAGTACTCGCCCCGGCGCGCCAGCAGCTCGGCGTGGGTCCCGCGCTCGACGATACGGCCGGCCTCCATCACCAGGATCGTGTCGGCGTCGCGGATGGTGGACAGCCGGTGGGCGATGATGAAACTGGTCCGGTCCCGCCGGAGCTCGGCCATCGCGTGCTGGATCAGGACCTCGGTGCGGGTGTCCACCGAGCTGGTGGCTTCGTCGAGGATCAGCAGCTGCGGGCTGGCCAGGACCGCCCGCGCGATCGTGATGAGCTGCCGTTCGCCCGCGCTGATGTTCATGCCGCCGTCGTCGATCCGGGTGTCGTAGCCGTCGGGCAGCGTGTGCACGAAGTGGTCGACGTACGCGGCGGTGGCGGCTGCGACGACTTCGTCGCGGTCGGCGTCGGGACGGCCGTAGGCGATGTTGTCGTAGACGGTCCCGGCGAACAGCCAGGTGTCCTGGAGCACCATCCCGATCCGGGACCGCAGCGAGCTGCGGCTCACCGAGGTGATGTCGACACCGTCGAGCGTGATCCGGCCGGCATCGACGTCGTAGAACCGCATCAGCAGGTTCACCAGCGTGGTCTTGCCGGCGCCCGTCGGGCCGACGATGGCCACGGTGGCACCCGGTTCGGCGACCAGGGACAGCTCCTCGATGACCGGCGCGCCGGGCCGGTAACCGAACGACACGTTCTCGAACTCGACGCGTCCGCTCCGCGGCCGGCCGGCCGGCAGGGCGCGCGGCGATTCGGGCGGTTCCTCCTCGGCGTCGAGCAGATCGAACACCCGCTCGGCGCTGGCGATTCCCGACTGCAGGGTGTTGTACATGCCCGCGATCTGGGTCAGTGGCTGGTTGAACTGCCGCACGTACTGGATGAACGCCTGGATGCCGCCCAGGGTGATCTGACCGGTGGCCACCTGCAGGCCGCCGATCACCGCGACCGCCACGTAGCTCAGGTTGCCGATGAAAACGGTCGCGGGGGAGACCAGCCCGGAGAGGAACTGGGCTCCGAAGCTGGCGTGGTAGACGTCGTCGTTGAGTTCGCGGAACTGCTCCTCGGCCAGCGCGCGGTGCCCGAAGGTCTTGACCACGGTGAAGCCGCTGTAGGTCTCCTCGATGTGCGCGTTCAGCCTGCCGGTGTTGGTCCACTGCGCGACGAACAGTCCGCGTGAGCGCCGCGCGACCGACCGGGTGACCCACAGCGACAGCGGCACCGTCACCACGGTGAGCAGGGTCAGCAGCGGCGATATCGTCAGCATCATCACCAGCACCGCGACCACCGTCAGCAGCGACGTGAGCAGCTGGCGTGATCGACATCGCCAGCGACTGCTGCAGGTTGTCGACGTCGTTGGTGACCCGGCTGAGCACCTCGCCGCGCTGCCGCGAGTCGAAGTAGCGCAGTGGCAGCCGGTGCACCTTGTCCTCGACGTCGGACCGCAGGGCCAGCATGGTGCGTTGCACCACCACGTTGAGCAGCCGCGCCTGCAGCCAGACCATCAGCGCGGCAACCAGATACAGCGCCAGGGCGAGCAGCAGCGTACGCCCGATCGCGGCGAAGTCGACGCCGCGGCCGGGCACCACGTTCATGCCGGACAGCAGGTCGGCGAACGTGCCGTCGCCGCGCGCCCTGGCCGCTTCGACCGCCTGTTCCTTGGTCAGGCCCGCGGGCAGCCGACGGCCCACCACGCCGCTGAACAACAGGTCGGTCGCGTGGCCGAGGATGCGGGGCCCGACGACCCCGACCGCGATACCGCCGACCCCCAGCAGCATCACCGTGACGGCCAGGCTGCGGTGCGGGGTCAGCCGTTTGACGAGCCGGATCGCCGAGCCCTTGAAGTCGCGCGAGCGTGTCTGAGGCGGCTCGGCCATCCGCATCGAGCGGGCCAGCGGTCCGCTCACGGCGCCCGCACCGACTGCGAATCCGCGAATTCGCGATAGGGCGCACAGGTCTGCGATCAACATGTCGTGCGTCCCGGACCCGACCACCCGCCCGTCGTCGAGGACGACGATCTGGTCGGCCTCGGACACCGTCGAGATCCGTTGCGCGACAATCACCACGGTGGCGTCGGCGGTGATCTCGCGCAGGTTCTCCCGGACGATGGCGTCGGTGTGCACGTCGAGCGCGGAGAATGCGTCGTCGAACAGGTAGATGGCGGGACGGCGGATCGACGGCCCGCGCGATCGCCAGCCGTTGGCGTTGGCCGCCCGAGAAATTCATGCCGCCCTGCGCGACCGGCTGCCGCAGGCCCTCGGGGTGGGCTGCGACGAAGTCGTCGGCCGCGGCCACCCGCAGCGCCGCCCACATCTGCTCGTCGGTCGCCGCCTGCCCCGGCGGCGCGCCCAGCTGCAGATTGTCGGCGACGGTGCCCGAGAACAGATAGCCGCGCTGGGGTACCAGGCCGATGGCCGACCACAGCTGTTCGATGTCGAGGTCGCGGACGTCGATGCCGTCGACGCGCACACTGCCGTCGGTCACATCGAAGAGCCGGCAGATCAGCGACACCAGCGTCGACTTGCCGGAACCGGTGGAGCCGACGACGGCGGTCGTGGTGCCGGGCCGCGCGGTCAGCGAGACGCCGTGCAACACCGGGCGCTCGGCTCCCTCGTGCCGGAATGTCGCGTTCTCCAGCCGGATCTCGCCCATGAGCGGGTGCGGCGGCACAGTGCCGGCGCCCGAGGTCTCGATCGCAGGCCGTGTCGAGAGCACCTCGGTGATCCGCTCGGCGCACACCGACGCGCGCGGAATGATCACCAGGATGAACGTCGCCATCAGGACCGCGACCAGGATCTGCATGAAGTAGGACAGGAACGCGATCAGTGAGCCGACCTGCATCTGGCCGGCGTCGATGCGGTGGCCGCCGAACCAGATCAGCGCGACGCTGGAGACGTTGATGACCAGAGTGGTCACCGGCAGCATCAACGCCTGCCAGCGGCCGGCCTCCAGCGCGGTACCCGAGAGCGCACCATTCGCCCCGGCGAATCGGTTGCGCTCGTACGGTTCCCGGGCGAAGGCGCGCACCACCCGCAGACCGGTGAGTTGTTCGCGCATCACCCGGTTGATCCCGTCGATCTGGCGTTGCAGGCGGCGGAAGATCGGCAGCAGATGCGACACGATCCAGTAGTTGGCGCCCGCGAGCAGCGGCACGCTGATCACCAGCAGCCACGACAGCCCGGCATCCTGGTGGATGGCCATCGCGATGCCGCCGATGCACATGATCGGGGCGGTGATCAGCATCGTGGCGGTCAACAGCACCAGCAGCTGGATCTGCTGCACGTCGTTGGTGGTGCGGGTCAGCAGCGACGGGGCGCCGAAGCGCGCCGTGTCCTGCGCCGAGAAGCCGGTGACGTGGTGAAACACGGCCGAGCGCAGATCCCGGCCCACGCCCATGCTGGCCCGGGACCCGAAGTACACGGCGCCGACCGCGCACACCGCCTGCAGGGCGGTCACCCCGAGCATCACCCCGCCGAGCTCGACGATCCGGCGCAGGTCACCCTGGGCCACGCCGTCGTCGATGATCGCGGCGTTGACCGTCGGCAGGTAGAGCGTCGCCAGCGTGCTGATGACCTGAAGCGTGGCGACCACCGCCAGAAGCGCGCGGTACGGCCGGACATGCCGTCGCAGCAAGCCCCAGAGCATCCCGTTACTGTCGCACACCGGCCACGGGCCGCATGTGTTCGGCTGCCGCACCTGAGAATTGCATAAATGAGCAGGTCAGTCGGCATGTCGGTGGTTGACCGAGTGGCCTGCCGCTACAGTGCATGGCGTGACTGGAAGCCTCCGCAGAATTCGACGACCCGCGAAGGTGCTCGCCGTTGCTGCTACGGCCATGATCCCGGTGCTCGCCGCGTGCTCCGAGGACCAGTCGGCGTCGCCGTCGGTGCCGTCGACGGAGGCGCCGTCGCAGAACATCTCACACGGTCCGTTCTTCCCCGAATGCGGTGGCATCAGCGACGAGGAGATCACCAAGCAGACCCAGGTGCCCGGTCTGGTCAACACGGCCAAGAACTCGGTCGGGTGCCAGTGGCTGGTCGGGGGCAGCATCGTCGGCCCGCACTTCTCGTTCACCTGGTTCCGGGGCAGCCCCATCGGGCGCGAGCGGAAGACCGAGGAGCTGTCGCGCACCAGCGTGGAGGACGTCAACATCGAGGGCCACGACGGTTTCATCGCCTCCAACGACGATCCGACGCTGGGCACCAACCTGTGCGAGATCGGCATCCAGTTCAACGACGACTTCATCGAGTGGTCGATCAGTTATGCGCAGAAGCCGTTCCCGCAGCCGTGTGACGTCGCCAAGGAACTCGCCCGCCAATCGATTGTGAACTCCAAATGAGCGCCCGCCGAGGATGGACGGCCACCGCCGCTGCTGCGATGGCCGGATTGGTCGTGCTGACCGGTTGCACGCAGACGGTGGAGGGCAGCGCCGCCAAGTCCGGCGCGGGCGATGTGCCGCGCAACAACGACTCACAGCGGCAGTACCCGAACCTGCTCAAGGAGTGCGAGGTCCTCACCGAGGACATCCTGGCCCAGACCGTCGGGGCGGACCCTCTCGACATCCAGAGCACCTTCGTCGGCGCGGTGTGCCGGTGGCAGGCGGCCAACCCCGCGGGGCTGGTGGACATCACCCGCTTCTGGTTCGAGCAGGGCAACATCGACAACGAGCGCAAGACGGCGCAGAAGCTCAACTACCAGATCGAGAACCGCTCGATCGCCGGCATCGCATCGTTCGTGATGCGACCGAACGACCCGAACGGTGCATGCGGTGTGGCCAGTGACGCGGCCGGGGTGGTGGGCTGGTGGGTCAACCCGCAGGCACCCGGCATCGACGCCTGCGGCATGGCGATCAAATTGATGGAGCTCACGCTGGCCACGCGCGCCTAGCGCGCAGCCTCTGCCCGTCGAGTCAGCGCGGGGTGTGGAAGTCGACGAGTTCGGCTCCGCCCCATTCCCATTGCCCCCACGGCGCCGTCGCGCGCAGGACGGCGATCGACGACGTCGGGAATTTCGCCGCGATCCGCGCAGCGACGGCACCGTCTCTGCTCTGTTCGTCGGCGAGCCCGAGCGCCAGCGCCGACATCACCGGCTCGTGGCCGACCACCAGCAGCGTGCAGGTCTGGTCGGCGTGCGCACCGAAGCGGACCCCCAGACCGTTGATCTCGTCGATGACGACTCCCGGGGTCGCATCGTAGATCCGGTCGACGAACTCCGCCGGCGCGGTGATCCCGGTGCGCTCGAGGGTCTGGCGGGTCCGCGTGGCCGTCGAGCACAGCACGGCGTCGACCTGCGGAGCCCGCGCTCTGATCCAGTCGCCGGCCAGCGCGGCCTCCCGGATGCCGCGCGGCGCCAGCGGCCGGTCGTGGTCGAGGACGCCGTCGGGGTAGTCGGACTTGGCGTGGCGCAGCAGCAGCAACGTCCGGTATCGATCGCCCATTCGGACAACGTTAGGGCATGCCGGTGCAGGTCCCCGGAGTTGTCGGCGGGCCGCCCTAGACTTCCGGTGCCACGGCGGGAAGCCGGTGAGCGGACGGGGAAAGGACGGTCTCGCCAGATGCGATTTCTGCACACCGCCGACTGGCAGCTCGGCATGACCCGGCACTTCCTCAGCGGCGAGGCGCAGCCCCGCTACTCGGCGGCCCGGCGCGCCGCGGTGGCCGCGCTCGGCCCGCTCGCCGCCGACGTCGGCGCCGAGTTCGTGGTGGTCGCGGGAGACGTGTTCGAACACAACCAGCTCGCGCCCCGCGACGTCAGTCAGTCGCTCGAAGCCATGCGGGGGATCGGCGTCCCGGTGTACCTGCTGCCGGGCAACCACGACCCGCTGGACGCCTCGTCGGTGTACACCAGCGCGCTGTTCACCGCCGAGCGGCCCGACAACGTGATCGTGCTGGACCGCCCCGGCGTGCACGAGGTGCGGCCCGGGCTGGAGCTGGTCGCCGCGCCGTGGTACTCCAAGGCTCCGACCACCGATCTCGTCGCGGCCGTCCTCGACGGGCTTCCCGCCGACGGACGCCACCCGGATAGTCGTGGGCCACGGCGCGGTGGACATCCTCGTTCCGGACAAGGACCGGCCCTCGCTGATCGGGCTGGCGGCACTCGAGGCCGCACTCGAGCGCGGCGCCGTGCACTACGTCGCGTTGGGCGACAAGCATTCCCGGCTGCAGCGTCGGCGGTACCGGCCGCATCTGGTACTCCGGATCGCCCGAGGTGACCAACTACGACGACATCGAGCCCGACCCCGGCCACGTGCTGGTGGTCGACATCGACGAGGCCGACCCGCGCCGGCCGGTGCAGGTCGACGCCCGCACGGTCGGCAGCTGGCGGTTCGTGTCGTTGCGGCACGGCGGTGGACGACAGCCGCGACGTCGCCGACCTCGACATCAACCTCGACCTGATGCCCGACAAGGAGCGCACGGTGATCCGGCTGGGGCTCACGGGATCCCTGACGGTGACCGACAAGGCCGCACTCGATGCCTGCCTGGACCGCTACGCCCGGCTGTTCGCCGCGCTGATCCCGTGGGACAGGCAGACCGACATCGCGGTGATGCCCGCCGACGGCGAGTTCGACGGCCTGGGCATCGGGGGTTTCGCGGCCGCAGCCGTCGACGAACTGGTCGCCACCGCGCGCTCGGCCGGTGAGGAGGCCGAGGACGCGCGGGCGGCATTGGCACTGCTGCTGCGCCTGACCGAGGGGGGAGCGGCATGAAGCTGCACCGGCTGACGCTGACGAACTATCGCGGAATCACCCACCGCGAGATCGAATTTCCCGACTGCGGGGTGGTCGTCGTCAGCGGCGCCAACGAGATCGGCAAGTCGTCGATGCTCGAGGCGCTGGACCTGCTGTTGGAGGCCAAGGACCGGTCCAGCAAGAAGGAGGTCAAACAGGTCAAGCCCACCCACGCCGATGTCGGTGCCGAGGTGACCGCCGAGATCTCCACCGGCGCTTACCGGTTCGTGTACCGCAAGCGCTTCCACAAGAGGCCCGAGACGGAGCTGACGGTGCTGGCGCCCCGGCGCGAGCAGCTCACCGGCGACGAGGCGCACGAGCGGGTGCGTGCCATCCTCGCCGAGACGGTGGACCTGGACCTGTGGCAGGCCCAGCGGGTGATCCAGTCGGCGTCCACGTCGGTCGGCGGACCTGTCGGGATGCAACGCGCTGTCCCGCGCACTCGACATGGTCGCCGGTGAGGTCGAGGACACGCCCGGACCGGGCGCCGGGGTGGTCGACACGCTGCTGATCGACCGCATCGAGCAGGAGTACCGGCGCTATTTCACCGCGACCGGGCGGCCGACCGGCGAATGGCGGCCGCCACCGCCAGGCTGCGCGCGGCCGACGAGGACGTGGCCCAGCTGTGCGGCGGCCATCGCCGAGGTCGACGACGCGGTCCGCCGACACGCCACGCTCACCGGCGAACTGCACGCCCTGACAGCCGAAAGTGCCGCTCGCCGCTGAACGACTGGCCGCCGCCCAGGCAGCCGCCGATGCCGTCGCGAGGCTGCGCAAAGAGCTCGATCAGGCGGCGGTGTGCGCCGCAGGCCGCGCGCACCACCCACGCCGCGTCGCTGGCCGCGCTCACCGAGCGGCGGCGGCTGCGTGCCGACATCGACGAGCGGACCGCGACCATCGCCCGGTTGACCGTCGAATCCGACGCGGCGGCGGACGACCTCGCCACCGGCGACCGAGATGCAGGCGGCCGCCGAGGAGACCGCCGACGCAGGCGCGCGCGGCGGTCGAGGCCGGCAAGGAGCGCGTCGACGCGGCGCACGCCGCCGTACAGCGGCTGGCCGACCGGGAAGAGGCCGACCGGCTCGCCGGGCGGATCGCGACGATCGAACGGCAGCACCGCGAGCTGGAGGGGCTGCAGCGCGAACTCGCGGCGATCACCCTCACCGCCGAGTTGATGTCGGCCATCGAACAGTCCGCGGCCGCCGTCGACCGGGCCGCGGCGGCCGTCGAGCAGACCTCGGCGCACCTGGAGTTGGTGGCCGCCGCCGACCTCGACCTGCGGATCGACGGCCGAGCCCGTCGCCCTGCGCGCGGGGCAGACCTGGTCGTCGGCGATCACCGGTGCCACCGGCGTCGAAGTTCCGGGCGTGCTGTCGGTGCGGGTGGTGCCCGGTGCCACCGCGGCCAGCACCCAGGCCGCGCTCGACCATGCGACCGGGACCCTCACCGACACGCTGCAGCGGGCCGGGGTCGCCGATGTCGAGCAGGCGCGCACGCTCGACGCTCGGCGCCAGGAGCTGATCGCCGGCCGCAAGCAGGTGCTCGCGATCCTGGAAGCCTTGTCGGCGGACGACTCCCTCGACGCGCTGCGCTCGCGGCTGGCATTGCTGCAGGCCCGCCTGCCCGTCGACGACGGGTTGTTCGACGCGGCCACCGGAGGGGTCGCCGACCCCGCCGCCCAGCGCAGGGAACTCATCGACGCCACCGCGGCACATCAGCAGGCGATCCGGGACTGCCAGACCCACGGCAAGGTCGCCGAGGGCGCGGCCCGGCTGCTGGCCGAGCGGGAGATGAGTGCCGTCCGCGCCAAGGAGAAGCTCGCGGCCGTGTCGGCTGAGCTGACCGCGGCGGGGGAGCGCCTGGCCCAGGCGCGGGCCGCGGTCGGCGACGACGAACTGGCCGTCAAGGCGGAGGCGGACGCGGGAGGCGGCGAAGCTCGCCGAGGACCTGGCGGCCCGCCTGGCCGCCGAGCTGGCTCACCACGAGCCGCAGACGGTCCTCGCCGAACTCGAGGCGGCCGAGCGCGCCGCCGCCTCCGCCGACGTCCGCCACGCCGCCGTCACCGAGGCACTGCGGGAGGTGGCCGCGCAGCTGAAGGTGTTCGGCACCGAGGGGCGCAAGGGCAGACTGGATGCGGCCGAGACCGAACGCGAACGTGCGGCGGCCGAATACCTGCGCGTGCAGCGCCGGGCGCGCGCCGCCGCAGCTGCTCCGGGATCGTGATGGGGCGGCACCGGGACGCGCTGCGGCTGCGCTACGTCGATCCGTTCCGCAGCGAGGTCGAGCGGTTGGGCCGCATCGTGTTCGGAGACAGCTTCGAGGTCGACGTCGACAGCGAACTGCGCATCGGACACCGGACGTTGTCCGGGCGCACGGTGCCCTACGAGTCGTTGTCGGGCGGAGCCAAGGAGCAGCTCGGGATCGTCGCGAGGCTGGCCGGAGCCACGCTGGTCGCCAAGGAGGACAGCGTGCCGGTCGTCATCGACGACGCGCTCGGGTTCACCGACGCCGATCGGTTGACCAGGATGGCCGAGGTGTTCGACGCGGTGGCCGGCGACGGGCAGGTCATCATCCTGACGTGCAGTCCGCAGCGCTACGCCGGGGTGCGGACGGCCCGCCACATCGAGTTGGCCTCGTAGGCGGCGCGTCTAGACTCCCGCTCGTGGATGCCGACTACGTCGTCGTGGGCACCGGCTCGGCCGGTGCGGTACTGGCCAACCGGCTGAGTGCCGATCCCTCGGTGCGGGTGGTGGTGCTCGAGGCGGGCGCGCCGGGACAAAGACAGGTTCGTCCACATCCCCGCCGCGTTCGCGAAACTGATGCGAGTCCGCTGGACTGGGACTACCTGACCGAACCGCAGAACCGGACTGGCCGGACGTCGGGTCTACTGGCCGCGCGGCAAGATGCTCGGCGGGTCCTCGTCGATGAACGCGATGATGTGGGTGCCCGGCTTCGCGGCCGACTACGACGAATGGGGCGCGACCGCCGGCGAGCAATGGGACTACGCCCACCTCGCTGCCCTATCTGCGCCGCATCGAAGCGGGGCCCCTGATCATCTCGGAGCAGCGCAGTCCGCGCGGCTCGACCGCGGCGTGGCTGTCCGCCGCGGGCGAATGTGGACACCCCGTGGAACAACCGGGATTAGGTTGAGCCGCAAGGCGTTTCGGCAGACCAGGGTGACGCAGCGCCGAGGTGCGCGGTGGAGCAGCGCCGACGCCTACCTGAAGCCGAAGACCATCCGCAGACGCAGAGAATCTGACCGTACTCACCGAAGCCACCGCGACCCGGGTGGTGTTCGCCGGGGACCGCGCCATCGGCGTCGAGTTCCACCACGCGTGGCGTCCGCACGGTGGCGACCGCCCGCCGCGAGGTGGTGCTCTGCGCCGGGGCGATCAACACGCCGCAGCTGCTGATGCTGTCGGGCATCGGTGATCACGACCAACTCAGCCGGCACGGCATCACCACCGTCGCGCATGCGCCCGGGGTGGGCGCCAACCTGCTCGACCACCTGGTGGTCCCGCTCGGCTTCGACGTGCCCTACGACACGCTGTTCGGCGCCGAGAAACCGCTGGAGCTGCTCAACTATCTGCTGCGCCGACGCGGCATGCTCACCTCCAACATCGGGGAGGCGTACGGATTCGTCAAGAGCAGGCCCGAGCTGGCGCTGCCGGACCTCGAGCTGATCTTCGCGCCCGCCCCGTTCTTCGACGAGGGCATCGGCGACCCGTACATCAACCACGCCGTGGTGATGGGCCCCATCCTGCTGAAGCCACAGAGCCGCGGCGCGATCACCCTGCGCTCGGCCGACCCGTTCGACAAGCCGGTGATCGACCCGCGGTACCTGACCGACGGTGCGGGGGCCGACCGCGCCGCGCTGATGGCGGGGCTGCGGATGTGCGCCGACATCGCCGCGGCACCGGCCCTGCGCGGCACCATCGGGCGCATCGCGCGCCCGCTGAACGCGTCGACCCTGGACGACGACACGCTTGGCCGGGCGCTGGAGACGCTGTCGCACACCCTCTATCACCCCGTCGGCACCTCCCGGATGGGCTCCGATGACGCCAGCGTCGTCGATCCGGACCTGCGGGTGCGGGGCGTGCGTTCGTTGCGGGTGGCCGACGCGTCGGTGATGCCGACGCTCATCCGGGGGCACACCCACGCGCCCACGGTGGTCATCGGGGAGAAGGCCGCGGATCTGATCCGCTCGGCGCGCTGACCGGAGCCCGGGCCACCACTCCCCGTGTGACCGACCGGGCGGGACCGGGCACAATGAGCGTCGATGACGATGAACGCCAGGCGGCGCCGGGCCCACGACAAGCTTGCCGCGCTGCCCGGTGTGCGGCCGGTGCGTCGGCCCTTCGGCACCGGCGAAGCCGTCGGGACCGACCGGGAGTTCGACCTGTACTACGTCCGCACCGGCCGCAAGTCCGCCCATCCGGTCCTGGTCGTCCCGGGCGGCCCGGGCGCCGCGTCGGTGGCGCTGTACCGGGCGTTCCGGCGCCGCGCCGCGGTGGCCGGGCTGGACGTCATCATGGTCGAACACCGCGGTGTGGGCCTGTCGCGGCACGACGATGCCGGGGCCGATCTGCCGCCGGAGGCGCTCAGCGTCAACGCCGTCGTCGACGATCTCGCCGCGGTGCTCGACGACGCCCAGGTGGACACGGCGATCGTCTACGGGGCGTCCTACGGCACCTACCTGGCCGCCGGACTGGGGGTGGCGCACCCGAAACGGATCCACGCGATGGTGCTGGACTCGCCTCTGCTGTGCGCCGACGACATCGACGAGGTCCGCGCCCAGACCCGCCGGGTGTTGTGGGACGGCGCGGAGCCCGGCACGCGCGGAGCTGGCGGCGCAGGTGCGCCGCTTGGTCGCGGCAGGGATCCTCACCTCCAAGGACGCCCAGCTGGTGGGCGACCTGTACGGTATCGGCGGTCCCGATGTGCTGAGTCGGCAATTGAGCCTGCTGGAAGCCGGGCACGACTGGCTGTGGGCGGCCGTCGGCTTCGGGCGCCAGGCACCTGCTGGAGGCCAAGACCCGGTATCAGCACGAACCCGATCTGGTCGAGCGCATCGCCTATCGCGAACTGAACTACGGCGCGGTGCCCGACGGCGGGCCCCTGGACCCGGCGATCGCCTTGCGTGAGATGGCAAGCGGGGATGTCGAATTCGTCGCCGAACCCTACGACCTCGTCTCGGCGATGCCCGCGTTCGGCTGGCGCAGCGCCGTCATCTCCGGCGGCCGCGATCTCACCACCCCGCCTGCGGTGGCGCGCCGCATCGCCGGTCTGATCCCCGACTCGGTGCTGGTCGACATGCCGACCGCCGGGCACAGCATGCTCGACACCCGCGAGCACGCCGCCCTCCAGATCTGCCGGGCCGTCGCGGCCGGAAAGATTCGCGAATTGCCCTCCCGGGCAGCCGAACTGGACGCCCTGCCGGCGAACCTGACGATCCGGTTGCTGGTCGCCGGAATCAGCCTGGCCGCCCGGGCCGAGGGGGCCGTGCCCGACGTGCTGCCGCGCGCGGTGCGTCAGGTCAGCGCGTCATGACCCCGATTTCATGAAGCCGATCGCCGTGTAGTTCAGGTCGCCGATGCCGGTCGGACCGAAGTTGGCCAGGGTGCTGCGGACCGCGACGTTTCCTGCGGCCTGGAACAGCGGCAGGCTGAACACCTCCTGCCACAGCATCTTGTCCAGCTCGTTGGCCAGAGTGCGGGCCTTGCCCGCATCGAGCTCGGAGAGGGTCTGCTCGATCTTGGCGTCCACCTCGGGGCTGCCGATCCGGCCGTAGTTGCTCTCACCCTGGGAGGCGTAGATCTGGGTCAGGCCCGACAGCGGGAAGGCGTCTCCGCCCCAGGCGAATTGGACGACGTCGAAGTTGCCGGGGGTGACGAACTCGGTGAACAGTTTGCCGCCCGCCACAGGCACCAGCTCGAGGTCGACGCCGATCTGCGCGAGGTTGTTCTGCGCGATCTGACCGATCTCGCGGGTGCTCTTCGCGTCGTAGAAGACGTCGCGGATCGTGAGCCTGCGGCCGTCCTTCTCCCGGAACTGGCCGTTCTGCCGCCAGCCCAGCGCGTCGAGGTCGCGCTTGGCGCCCTCGGGGTCGAACGCGATGCTGTTGTCCTGGTAGCCCTGCTGGCCCGCGACGTAGATGTGGTTGTTCAGCGGCACGGGGTTGTCGACGAGCCCGCGCTGCGAGACGTTGGCGATGGCCTGCCGGTCGACGCCCTTGGCGATCGCGGTCCGCAGCGCCGGGTCGGCGAGGATCGACCCGGCCGCGCCGTTGAACGTCAGGTGATACCAGCTCGCCGCGGGCGCCCGCCGGGTCGCGATGCCCGGGGCGCGGCGGGCGATGGTGAGCTCGTCGAGCGACGCCAGACCGGTCGCGTCCAGTGCGTTGTTCAGCAGCGCCGGCATCCGGGCCGCGTCGTCCAGGACGCTGTAGGTGATGGAGTCCAGCAGCGGCGGTGTACCCCACCACTTCGGGTTGCGCCCCAGCGTGATTCGTTGCGCGCCCCGATCGACGTTCGTGATGATGAACGGCCCCGCCGTCGGCGGCGGTGCGTTGAGGAAACCGGTGTTGAACGCCTCGGGGGTACCGGTCATCTCCTTGGGGAAGAGCATGCCGTTGCCGGCGAACAGCCCCCTCCAGTCGGCGTAGTGCTTGGCGAACGTGACGACCGCCTGCCGCTCGTCGACCCCCTGGGTGACCGAGCCGACGCGATCGGCGCCGTTGGGCGAGGCGAACAGGAAGCGTTTGTCCTTTCCGCTGGTCGCGGCGACCTGGGCGGCGATGTCCTCCCACGTGATCGGCCTGCCGTTGCTCCAGACCGCCTTGGGGTTGATCGTGTACGTGACGACCTGCGGGTCGGTGCTGGTCAACTCGACGTCGGTGAAGTAGTCGCTGTTGACCGTCATCTCGCCGTCGGGCTTGATGAAGAACGCCCTCGGCAGCATCGACTTGTACATCGCGCCGATCTCGCCGAGATTCCCGTCGATGTGCAGGTTGTTGAAGTTCGCCGGGAAACCACTCAGCGCGAGCCGCAGGTTCCCGCCCTGCTGCAGTGTCGAGGGGTCCTGCGGGTTGATGTCCGCGCTGGCGCCGAGTTCGGCGCTGCCCCCGGCGGGCGGGGCGTCCTGGTTCGAGCTGGAACAGCCGGCGAGGACCACGACGGCGGCGAGGCCGACGCTGAGCAGACGCAGGAAGCCACGGTAGGTCATGCGGACAGACTCTAACCGCGATCCCGGTGCGCCCGCGGGACCGCCGCCAGCAGGCGACGGGTGTACTCCTCGCGGGGTTCGCCGAAGACCCGCTCGCTGTCGCCCTGCTCGACGATCACGCCGTCATGCATCACCGCGACGTGGTGGGCGAGGTGCTTGACCACCGAGAGGTCGTGTGAGACGAACAGATACGCCAGACCGAACCGGTCCTGCAGGTCCAGCAGCAAGTTGATGATGCCCGCCTGGATCGACACGTCCAGCGCCGACACGGGTTCGTCGAGCGCCAGGATCTTCGGCCGCAGCGCCAGGGCGCGCGCGATGCCGATGCGCTGCTTCTGCCCGCCGGAGAACTCGGCCGGATAACGGTCGGCGTCGCCGTGGTGCAGGCCGACCACGGTGAGCAGTTCGGCGATGCGTTCCTCGGCGGCGGCCTCGGTCGAAGCCGTTGGCGCGCAGCGGCTCGGCCAGGACGTCGAACACCGGCAGGCGCGGGTCGAGCGAGGCGACGGGGTCCTGGAACACCACCTGCAGGTCGCTGCGCCGGGTGCGCCGGGCCGATCGGGACAGGGTCGCGACATCGGTGCCGAGGACTTCGATCGACCCGACCTGCGGAGCGGTGAGCCCGAGCACCTGGTGCAGCGTCGTGGACTTGCCCGAGCCGGATTCGCCGACGAGCGCCAGCGTGCGGCCGGCATGCAGGTCGAAGCTGACACCGTCGACGGCCCGGACCTCTCCGACGCGCCGGCGCAGCACCACCCCCTTGGTCAGCGCGAACGTCTTGACCAGGTCGCGCACCCGCAGCACGACGGGTGGTTCGGCGTCCGGGCCACCGGCCGCGGCGGGGGGCCGGGTGGACACCGCGTAGAGGTCGGCCGCGCTGCGGCCGGCGACGTCCTCGTGGCGGATGCAGGCGACCCGGTGGTCGGGTCCGACCGGTTCGAGCTCCGGCTCGGCCGCGCTGCACTCGTCGACGACCAGCGGGCAGCGGTCAGCGAAGGGGCAGCCCGGCGGCAGCGCCACCAACGACGGCGGGGCGCCGGGAATCGGCACCAGACGCGTGCCCTGCGGTGCGTCCAGCCGGGGCGCCGAACCGAGCAGGCCCGCGGTGTAGGGCATGCGGCGATCCTGGTAGAGCCCGGTGACGGGCGCGGTCTCCACCGCGCGGCCCGCGTACATCACCAGGGCGCGGTCGGCGAATTCGGCGACCACGCCGAGGTCGTGGGTGATGATCAGCACCCCCGCACCGGTGACGTCGCGCGCGGTGCGCAGCACGTCGAGGATCTGTGCCTGCACCGTGACGTCGAGCGCGGTGGTCGGCTCGTCACAGATCAACAGATCCGGGTCGTTGGCGATCGCCGTCGCGATCACGACGCGCTGCCGTTCCCCGCCTGAGAGCTCGTGCGGGAACGCCGCGGCCCGCTGCCGCGGCTGCGCGATACCGACCAGGTCCAGCAGTTCGACCGCACGCAGGCGCGCCGTGCGACGGCTGACGTCTCCGTGGTGGATCCGGATCGCCTCGGCGATCTGGTCGCCGACGGGGTAGACCGGCGTCAGAGCCGACATCGGGTCCTGGAACACGGTGCCGATCCGGTTTCCGCGCACGCCGGACATCTGCCGGTCGGTCAGGCCGAGCAGCTCCTCTCCGTGCAACCGCACCGAGCCGGACACCTCGGCGTACTCGGGCAGCAGGCCCACGACGGCCATCGCGCCGGCCGACTTGCCCGCGCCGGATTCGCCGACCAGCGCGACCACCTCGCCGGCGTCGACGTGATACTCCAGGCCGCGCACCGCGGCGACCTGTCCGGTTCCCGACGGTCCGTCGATGGGGAAGGTGACCGTCAGGCCGCGCACTTCGAGCAGACTCATGAGCGCCGACCCACCCGTCGTCTCCGGCCGCGCCGCGGGCCGCACCCCGGGGTCGAATGCGTCGCGCAGGGCATCGCCGATCAGGTTGGCGCACAGCACGATCAGCACCAGCACCCCGGCCGGGAACAGGAACACCCACGGGAACGTCGTGACCGACGCGGTGCCGGCGGCGATCAACGTGCCCAACGACACGTCGGGCGGCTGCACGCCGAACCCGAGGAAGCTCAGGCCCGTCTCGGCGAGGATCGCGACGCCGACGTTCAGGGTGGTGTCGATGATCAGGATCGACGCGACGTTCGGCACGATGTGGCGGACGATGATGCGGCGGTCACTGACCCCCATGTAGCGTGCCGCAGCGACGAATTCGCGGTCGCGCAGGCTCATCGTCATGCCGCGCACCATCCGTGAGCTGATCATCCAGCTGAACGCGGCCAACAGGACGATCAGCCACACCACGGTGTCGCCCCCGCGGGTGCTCGGGGTGACGATCGCGATCAGGATGAAGCCGGGGACGACCAACAGTAGGTCGACGAACCACATCAGGGCGGTGTCGCGCCAGCCGCCGAAATATCCGGCGACGGCACCGACGGTCGCTGCGACCAGCGTGGAGATCACCGCGACGCAGACGCCGATCAGCAGCGATTTCTGCATGCCGCGCAGGGTCTGCGCGAGCAGGTCCTGGCCCAGCGCGTTGGTGCCGAACCAGTGGTCCGGCCCGGGCGGCTGCTGCAGTGCGTAGTAGTCGAGCTCGGTGTAGGAGTAGGGCAGCAGGGGCGGCAGGGCGTAGCAGCCGACGAACAGCACGCACAGCACCACGACCGACACGACGGCGGGCCGGTTGCGCAGGAACCGGCGCAGCACCAGCGTGCGCCGGGTCACGAACTGGTGCCCGGTCGCGCCGGGTGCGGACCCGCTCATGACACCCGGACCCGCGGATCGAGGGCGGCATAGATCACGTCGGACAGCAGGCCACCGAGCAGGATCGTGGTGCCCGAGAACACGGTGAACGCGACGACGATGTTGGTGTCCTGGGCCGCGATGCCCTGCACGAACCACTCACCCATGCCGTGCCACCCGAAGATCTTCTCGACGAACACCGCGCCGGTCACCAGGCCGCTGATCCCGTAGGCGAACAGCGTGGCCATCGGGATCAGCGCGGTGCGCAGCCCGTGTTTGAACAGTGCCTGGCGCCGGGTCAGACCCTTGGCGCGTGCGGTGCGGATGAAGTCCTGGCCCAGCACGTCGAGCATCGCGTTGCGCTGATAGCGGCTGAACCCGGCGATCGAGGCCAGCGCCAGCGTGAGGGTCGGCAGCACCAGGTGCTGCAGCCGGTCGACGACCTGGTTCCACCACCCGTCGACACTGACGGCCGACGTCTCTCCGGTGTACTCGAACACCTGCACGCCAAGGACCGAATTCACCTTCAGCGCACCGAGAATCAACAGGTTCGCCATCACGAACGTCGGTGCGCTGATGATGAGCAGGGACAGCACCGTGATCACGCGGTCCGACAGCCGGTACTGCCGGATCGCGCCCCACGCACCGACGACGACGCCGATGACGGTGCCGAGCACGGATCCGATGACGACCAGCCGCAGGCTCACCCCGACGCGCCGCCACAGTTCGTCGGTGACCGGCTGACCGGTGACCGTGGTGCCGAAGTCGCCGCGGACCGCGTCGGAGACCCAGGTGGCGTAACGGACCGGGATCGGCTGGTCGAGACCCAGCTCGGCCGCCTTGGCATCGATCACGGCCTGCGGCGGCCGCGGATTGCGTTCCAGCAGGCTGTCGAGGGGATGGAAGGTCAGCGAGGTCAGGCTGAACGCCAGGAACGACGCCAGCCCCAGCAGCACCACGTAGTTGAGCAGCCGGCGCGCGAGGAAGCGGGTCATCCGGCGGTTCCGCGTCGGGGCTGCATGCGCCCAGGTTAGGAGATGTGTGTTGCTACAGCCCGCCGGAGCCCGTCAACGCGGCGGGTCGGCGCGCCGCCCATGCCGGCGGCACGCCGGTGCGGCCGGGTCCGAGCGACCTCGGTGATCTTCGCGGTGGCGCCGTCCTGCACGGCCCGGATCGTCACCGTCTCGTCGACCGCCAGGCCGCGCTGCCCGACTGCGGGCGTCGTAGTCCTGGGTGAAGCCGTCGGAGCTACGCACCGTGACCGACGTCGGCGACGCGGCCGTCACCGTGCCGGTCTGCGTCAGCACCGTGCTGTAGCCCCCGCCGGGGGCGGCGACGACGAACTGCCCGTGCAGCGCCGGTTGCGGGACCGCATCAGCGGGCCCGGCCGATCCCGGTCCGACCGCCGCCGGGCGGACCGAATCCGGGGCCACCGGGACCGAAGGCGTGGCTGCCGGCCATCCCCGCGCCGTGCTCGGTCTGCCCCGTCGCGGCATAGATCGCCGCGCCGCCCAGTCCGGCGATCACCGCCGCGATCCCGACGGCGACCGCGGTCTCCCGCGCGCCCCACCGGCGTGGTTGTGGCGCCGGGGCGCCCCAGATCGGACCGTTGGTCTCCGTGTCGTGCACACTCATGAGAACCACGATGGCCGTCGCGCATGTGTGTGCGCTGTGCGCCGGCTCAGCGGCCGCTATGCGGCGCCGCGTCCACAGCCGGCACATAGCCAAGGCACAGTGTGCGCCTAACGGCCCGGCCCATAATGAGTCAGTGGCCGAATCCCAGAGCACGGAGACCGACGCCGCCCGCGTCGTGATGCGCAGGGCCGACGGCAGCCCGGTGCACGTACTCGTCGTCGACGACGAGCCGGTGCTGGCCGAGCTGGTGTCGATGGCGCTGCGTTACGAGGGCTGGGACATCTCCACGGCGGGCGACGGCGCCACGGCGATCGCACTGGCCCGGGCGAACCCGCCCGACGTGGTCGTCCTCGACGTGATGCTGCCGGACATGAGTGGCCTCGACGTCCTGCACCAGCTGCGCCAGCAGATCCCGGGGCTGCCGCTGCTGCTGCTCACCGCCAAGGACTCCGTCGAGGATCGCATCGCCGGTCTCACCGCCGGCGGCGACGACTACGTGACCAAACCGTTCAGCATCGAAGAAGTCGTACTGCGCCTGCGGGCGCTGCTGCGCCGCACCGGAATCAGCACCGAAGAGGGGGGCGCCAAGCTCGTCGTGGGCGACCTGGTCCTCGACGAGGACAGCCACGAGGTGACGCGCGCCGGCGAGGTCATCTCGTTGACCGCGACGGAGTTCGAGTTGCTGCGGTTCATGATGCGCAACGCCAAACGGGTGCTGAGCAAGGCGCAGATCCTGGACCGGGTGTGGAGCTACGACTTCGGCGGCCGATCCAACATCGTCGAGCTCTACGTGTCCTACCTGCGCAAGAAGATCGACAGCGGGCGCGAGCCGATGATCCACACGCTGCGCGGCGCCGGCTATGTCCTCAAGCCCGCCCGCTGAGCGGCGGCGCGCGGCGCTCTTGCGATCCCCGCGCGGTTGGTCGCTGCGGACCCGCCTGCTGGTCACCCAGGTCGTGCTGCTGGCCGTGGTGTGCGCGGGCATCGGCCTGGCGACCGAGTTCGCCCTGCAACGGTTCCTGATGAACCAGCTCGACGAGCAGGTGGTCGAGGCGGGCAGGCGCTCTTCGGCGATCTTCGAGTTCGGCCCGCCGCCACCGCCGGGCATGGAACCCGACTCGCCGCACCGGCGTGACCCGGCGCCGGGCGAGCTCGACGAACGTCGGCGGATGATGCTGCGCGAGGAACTCGGGCCCGGCCCGGCTTTCCTCAACGCGCCCGGGCAGGCCATCCGGACCGTCGGAGCGGTGGTGTCGGCGGGGCAGTCCCTCGACGCCGGGGTGATCACCGCCGACGGCGCCCGGGCCGAGATCTCGACCGGCGCGGGCCAGGAACTGGCCGCGGTTCCTGCCGACCAGCGACCCCGCACGGTCGACCTGGACGGGCTCGGCCGCTACCGGGTGGTGAGCTTTCCGGCGCACCATCCCGGCGAGGCCGTCGTCGTCGGTCTGCCGACCAGCGACGTCGACGACACCATGCTGTGGGTCGTGCGTGATCTTCTGCGTCGTCGCGGCGGTCGCGCTCCTCGGCGCGGCCTCGGTGGGCATCGTCGTGATCCGCCGCCAGCTCGCCCCGCTGGCCCGCGTCTCGGCCGCCGCCCAGCAGGTGGCCGACCTCGAACTCGATCGCGGTGAGGTCCGGCTGCCCACTCCGATCGTCGAGGTCGACCCGGAGGCCGCCGGCACCGAGGTCGGTCAACTGGGCTCCGCGCTGAACCGGATGCTGGACCGCATCGCCGGCGCCCTGTCGGCCCGGCACGCCAGCGAGACGCGGGTGCGGCAGTTCGTCGCCGATGCCAGCCACGAACTGCGCACCCCGTTGGCCGCGATCCGGGGCTACACCGAACTGGCGCAGCGCAAACACGCCGAGTTGCCCGACGATGTGGCTCACGCCATGAACCGGGTGGAATCCGAGACCGAGCGGATGACCAGGCTCGTCGAGGACATGCTGCTGCTGGCCCGGCTGGACACCGGCCGGCCGCTGGAGCGTGAAGCGGTCGACCTGAGCCGGCTCGTCGTCGACGCCGTCAGCGACGCGCACATCGCCGGACCCGACCACGACTTGGGAACTCGACCTGCCCGACGAGCCCGTGGCGGTGCCCGGCGACGAGGCGCGGCTGCACCAGGTGCTCGCCAATCTGCTCGCCAACGCCCGCATCCACACCCCACCGGGCACGTCGGTCACCACCGCGTTGACCGTCGACGAGCGCGGGAACGCGGTGCTGACCGTCCGCGACGACGGCCCCGGCATTCCGGTGTGGCTGCAGCCCGAAGTCTTCGAGCGGTTCGCGCGCGGCGACTCGTCGCGGTCGCGCCGGGGTGGCAGCACGGGACTGGGGCTGGCGATCGTGGCCGCGGTGGTGCGGGCGCACGGCGGCACCATCGCCGTGCACAGCGTGCACGGGCCGCACGGAATTCGTGGTCACCTTGCCCGGCCGGTTCACAGCCAGGCACAGCGCAGGCCAATCGGACGCCTAGCGGGCGCACCGATGATCGAGCGGTGACCCTGGTTGTTCCTGCTGAGCAGACGACGCGCAATCGGGCACGACTCCCCGAGAAAGTGCGGTGCCGGGTCTGGGCGCCGGGGTCGGTCTGGCGGTGCTGCTGGTCGCCACGGCTGTGCTGTATCTCTGGGAGCTCGGCGCCAGCAGGTGGGCGAATTCGTTCTACGCCGCAGCGGTGCAGGCCGGGTCCGCGAACGCGACGGCCATGCTGTTCGGCTCCAGCGACGCGGCCAACGCCATCACCGTCGACAAGACACCGGCGGCGCTGTGGGTGATGGACCTCTCCGCGCGGCTGTTCGGGTTCAACCCGTGGAGCATCCTGGTCCCTCAGGCGTTGATGGGCGTGGCGGCCGTGGCGTTGATCCATGCGTCGGTGCGCCGGGTCGCGGGACCGGGTGCCGGCCTGCTCGCCGGTGCAATCCTGGCGTCGACGCCGGTCGCGGCGTTGATGTTCCGCTTCGACAACCCCGACGCGCTGCTGGTGCTGCTGCTCGTCGCCGCCGCGTACTGCACGCTGCGCGGCTGCGAGAAGGAGGCGAGCCGGTGGTGGTTGCTCGCGGCGGGCGTCGCGGTCGGGTTCGGCTTCCTGGCCAAGATGCTGCAGGCGCTGCTGGTGTTGCCCGCCCTGGCCGCCGCCTATCTGCTCGCGGCGCACCGGCCGCTGAAGCGGCGCGTCGTGGACACGCTGGCCGCGACCGGCGCCGTCATCGCCTCAGCGGGCTGGTATGTCGTACTCGTTGCGCTCTGGCCCGCGTCGGCGCGGCCCTACATCGGGGGTTCACAACACAACAGCATCGTCGAACTCGCGCTGGGCTACAACGGATTCGGCCGGCTGACCGGCGACGAGCCGGGCGGGCTGGGCAACCTCAACCACGATGTCGGCTGGGGCCGGCTGTTCGGGTTCGGCATGGGGGCCGACATCGGCTGGCTGCTGCCCGCGGCGGTGGTCTGCATCGCCGCCGGTCTGGTGATCACCCGCCGTGCGCCGCGGACCGACCCGCTGCGCGCCGCCCTGGTGCTGTGGGGTGGCTGGCTGATCGTCACCGCAGCGGTGTTCAGCTACATGAACGGGATCGTGCACCCCTACTACACCGTGGCACTGGCGCCGGCCGTCGCCGCCGGGGTCGGGATCGGCGCGACACTGTTGTGGCGCAATCGCTTCGACGTCCGCGCAGCCGCCACGCTGGCCGCCACGGTCGTCGTGACCGTGATCCTGGCCGCGGTGCTGCTGTCCCGCACGGCGGACTGGTTACCGTGGCTGCGGCCGACGGTCGCGGTCGGGGGAGTGGGCGCCGCCAGCGCTCATCGTGGTCGCGGGCCGCCTCGGCCGGTCCGCGGCACGCGCCGTCGCCGCGCTGGCCGTGGTGTCGTGTCTGGCCGCGCCGGCGGCGTACACGCTGGCCACCGCGGCCACCCCGCACAGCGGCGCGATCCCGTCGGTCGGCCCGTCGCGCAGCGGCGGTTTCAGCGGCGGCGGCTTGCTCAGTTCGCCGTCGCCACGCCCCGGCCTGATCCGGTTGCTGTCCACCGATGCCGACGAATACACCTGGGCTGCAGCGGTGGTCGGGTCGAACAACGCGGCCGGATACCAACTGGCCGCAGGGGCGCCGGTGATGGCGGTCGGCGGATTCAACGGGACCGACCCGTCACCGACCCTCGAACAGTTCATCGAATACGTCGCCGCACACCGGATCCACTACTTCATCGAGGGCCGGGTGATGATGATGGGCCGACCGAGCGCCGACTCCTCGCGGGAATCGGCCGCCATCGGGAAGTGGGTCGCCGCGCATTTCGCTCCGCAGACCATCGACGGCACGGTCGTCTACGACCTCACCTCCGCGGCCGCGATCTCACAGCCCGCGCATAGCTCGGGCCAACGGTGGACACACATGTCCGGCCGAGCATGGTGGTCATGACAGAGACAGTTCTCACCCCCGACTTGCCTTGCACGGCAGAGCCCGTTCGAGCGGCGCCCGCACGCCGCGACGGCCGCGGCCGCGACAGGAGTGCCGGTGCTGGACGTCGTCGTTCCGGTGTACAACGAGCAGGCTGCACTCGCCGATTCGGTGCGCAGGCTGCACCGCTATCTGCGCGAGACGGTGCCCTTCCGGGCGCGGATCACCATCGCCGACAACGCCAGCGCCGATGACACGCCCCGCATCGCGGCGGAGCTGGCCGAGCGAACTGTCCGACGTGCGCGTGGTGCGACTGGAGCAGAAGGGCCGCGGGCGGGCACTGCACCGGGTGTGGTCGCAGTCCGACGCGGCGGTGCTGGTCTACATGGACGTCGACCTGTCCACCGACTTGGCCGCGCTGGGTCCGCTGGTCGCTCCGCTGATCTCGGGCCACTCCGACCTCGCGATCGGTACCCGGCTGGGCCGCGGCGCCCGCGTGCTGCGCGGCCCCAAGCGCGAGATCATCTCCCGCTGCTACAACCTGATCCTCAAATCCACGCTGTCAGCGCAATTCTCCGACGCACAGTGCGGATTCAAGGCGATGCGTGCCGACGTCGCCGCACAGCTGCTGCCCACGTCGAGGACACCGGCTGGTTCTTCGACACCGAGTTGCTGGTGCTGGCCGAACGCAGCGGACTGCGCATCCACGAGGTGCCGGTCGACTGGGTCGACGACCCGGACAGCCGGGTCGACATCGTCGCGACCGCGGCCGCCGACCTGAAGCGGCATCGGCCGGCTGCTGCGCGGCTTCGCCACCGGCGCCATTCCCGGTCGACGCGATCGCGGCACAACTCGGCTCGTCGCGCGGCGCGCCGCGCCGCGATCGCTGCTGCGTCAGGCGGTCCGGTTCGCAGCCGTCGGGATCGCGTCGACCGCCGCATATCTCGTGTTGTTCATGCTGATGCACGGCTGGGCTCGGCGCTCAGGCCGCAAACCTGATCGCGTTGTTCTCACCGCGATCGGCAACACCGCTGCCAACCGCCGCTTCACCTTCGGCGTCGCGGGCCGCCCAAGGCGGCGCGCCATCACGTCGAGGGACTGATCGTCTTCGGCATCGCGCTGGCGATCACCAGCGGCTCGCTGGCCTGCTGCACGCGACGGCCGTAATCCCCACACCGGGCCGATACGTCGAGCGGCCGTGCTGGTGATGGCGAACCTGCTCGCCACCGCAGTCCGATTCGTCCTGCTGCGCGGCTGGGTGTTCCACCCCGCCGCCCGACCCGAAGGAACGCACCCGAAAGACACACCGAAAGACAACTCGATCGACACTCACTGCGGCACCACGCGTACGACTCCGGCGAGTCGGTGGCGCCCGGTGACCGGCCGTCGAACGGCCGCGCTGGGTGCCCCCGCGCTGCTCGCGCTGCTGGCCGCCACCGCGCGCTTTACCTGTGGGGGCTGGGCTCGTCCGGCTGGGCCAACAGCTACTACGCCGCCGCCGCCCAGGCGGGCACGCAGGACCTGAACGCGTGGCTGTTCGGGTCTCTGGATCCCGGCAACGCCATCACCGTCGACAAGCCGCCGGCATCCCTGTGGGTGATGGCGTTGTCGGGCAGGCTGTTCGGGTTCAACGCGTTCACGATGCTGCTACCGCAGGCGTTGATGGGCGTGGCGCCGTCGCAGTGCTGTACGCGGCCGTGCGCCGCGTCAGCGGACCCGGCGCGGGCTTGATCGCCGGTGCGGCGCTCGCAGTCACGCCCGGTCGCCGCGCTGATGTTCCGGTACAACAACCCCGACGCGCTGCTGGTTCTGTTGATGGTGGTCTGCTGCGTACTGCATCGTGCGAGCCACCGAGACAGGCAAGCACCCGGTGGATCGCGTTGGCGGGCTGCGCCATCGGGTTCGCGTTCTTGACGAAGATGCTGCAGGCGTTCCTGGTGGTGCCGGGCCTGGCGCTGGCCTTCCTGGTCGCCGCCCCGGTCGGCATTGTGGCAGCGGTCGGCAAGCTGCTGGTGGGTGCGGGTGCGCTGGTCGTGTCCGCCGGCTGGTATCGTGGCGCTGGTCAGCCTCTGGCCCGCGAATGCCCGGCCCTACATCGGTGGCTCCACCGACAACAGCCTGCTGCAGTTGGCCTTGGGCTACAACGGCATTCAACGCATGGTCGGCGGCGAAGGCCCTGGCGGCGGACACGTCCCCGGGCCCCCTGCCGGCGGCGGGCCGGGCGGGCACGGCGGCCCTGGTGGCGATGGCCAACCTGTTCTTCGGCGGCGAGCCCGGCATCGGCCGGATGTTCGGCGCGTCGATGGGCACGAGGCGTCGTGGCTGCTGCCCGCCGCGCTGATCGGCCTGGTGGCCGGCTGTGGTTCACCCGGCGCGCCGCTCGCACCGACGGCGTACGCGCCGGCCTGCTGCTGTGGGGTGGCTGGCTGCTGGTCACCGCCGCGGTGTTCAGCTTCATGGACGGCATCATCCACCCTACTACACGGTGGCGCTCGCCCCCGCGATCGCCGCGCTGGTCGGCATCTCGGTGCGACGAGCTGTGGCGAGGCAGGAGTACTGTGGCCGCGCGGCTCGTGCTGGCGGTCATGTCCGCGGCACCGGCGTCTGGGCGTTCGTCCTGCTCGACCGCACGCCGGACTGGTTGCCCGCGCTGCGCTGGATCGTGCTGGTCGGCTCGGTCGTGGTGGCGCCGTGATGCTGGCCGTCGGGCTGCACATCGGCTGCGGCCGGCGCAGTTGACTGTACTTGCCGCGGCGGCTCTGCTGTTCGGGCACTCGCCTCGGCGGCCTACGCGGTCGAGACGCGTCGCGACGGCTCACAGCGGGCCGAGCTCCACCTCGGGCCCGAGCAAAGGCAACCCCCCGTTCGGGACCGCGCTGGTCAGGCGGCCACGGGGGCCCGGCGGCGGCGATGACGGACAACGCCGAGCTGGCCGAACTGGTGCAGAGGCGCCGACAACCGTTGGGCCGCAGCAGCTATCGGTTCGATGGGCGCGAGCGATCTGGAGTTGCGGACCGGCGCCTCGATCATGGCGATCGGTGGCTTCACCGGCGGCGACAACTCGCCCACGCTGGCAGCAGTTCCAGGATTATGTCGCCGACGCGAGGTTCGGTACTTCATCGCCGGCGGACGTTTCGCGGTCCGCCAGGACATGGTGACGACGGCGCGGCGAGCCGAGATCACGGCATGGGTGAAGGCCAACTTCGCCTCGCCGATGTCGGCGGCGTCACCGTCTACGACCTGACCGCACCGCTGCAGAAGTAGCCGGCGCGAACGTTCCGTACCAGTCGAGAAATCGGGAAAATTTCGACTGGTAAGGAACGTTCGGCGGGGAAGAATCGCGCTGATTTTGACTCGTGGCAGACCTGTGCCGTGTTGTTATCGTCGGGTCGTTTGTCAGCCCACAAGGAGGTCGGAATGACGGTGACCGACGAGTACCTGAAGAACAACGAGGAGTACGCGAAGAACGTTCTCGGGCCCGTTGCCGTTGCCGCCGAGCAAGCATGTCGCCGTGGTGGCGTGCATGGACGCCCGGCTCGACGTGTACCGGATGCTCGGGCTGAACGAGGGCGAGGCGCACGTCATCCGCAACGCGGGCGGGGTGGTCACCGACGACGAGATCCGCTCGCTGGCGATCAGCCAGCGGCTGCTCGGCACCAAGGAGATCATCCTCATCCACCACACCGATTGCGGGATGCTGACGTTCACCGATGACGGGTTCAAGCAGCAGATCCAGGACGAGATCGGGCTGAAGCCCGAGTGGGCGGCGGAGGCATTCCAGGATCCCGACGAGGACGTCCGGCAGTCGCTCCGCCGCATCGAGGCGAGCCCGTTCGTCACCAAGCACGAGTCGCTGCGTGGCTTCGTCTTCGACGTCGCCACCGGCAAGCTGAGCGAGGTCACCCTGTAGCGACCTCCGCGTGATTTCGGCGTGCGCAGTTGCGCTGAGCGCAACCAGCCACGCCGAAACCGCTGTCAGGCGGGCATCGAGCGTTGACATCGCAGGCCGAAGCTGGTTTTATGTCGGATAATACATGTAAATCTGGTCAAATCTACCAACTTAACGAGGAATCGATGACGACGGCGCAGGAGTCGAAGCTGACCGCCGGGCGCTACGAGCTCAGCCATCTCAGCGCGCTGGAGGCCGAGGCGATCCACATCATCCGCGAGGTGGCCGCCGAGTTCGAGCGGCCCGTGCTGCTGTTCTCGGGCGGCAAGGACTCGATCGTCATGCTGCATCTGGCGATCAAGGCGTTCCGGCCGGGGCGGCTGCCGTTCCCGGTGATGCACGTCGACACCGGCCACAACTTCGACGAGGTGCTCGCAGACCCGCGACGAGACTGGTCGCCGAAGCGGGCGTGCGTCTGGTCGTCGCCAAGGTGCAGGACGACATCGACGCCGGCCGGGTGGTCGAGACGATCCCGTCGCGCAACCCGCTGCAGACCGTCACGCTGCTGCGCGCGATCCGGGAGAACAAGTTCGACGCCGCGTTCGGCGGCGCGCGGCGCGACGAGGAGAAGGCGCGCGCCAAGGAGCGGGTGTTCAGCTTCCGCGACGAGTTCGGCCAGTGGGACCCCAAGGCGCAGCGGCCCGAGCTGTGGAACCTGTACAACGGCCGCCACCACAAGGGCGAGCACATCCGGGTGTTCCCGCTGTCGAACTGGACCGAGTTCGACATCTGGTCCTACATCGGCGCCGAGAAGATCAAGCTGCCGTCGATCTACTACGCCCACCAGCGCAAGGTGTTCGAGCGCGACGGCATGCTGCTGGCCGTGCACAAGTACCTGCAGCCGCGCACCGACGAGGAGGTGATCGAGAAGACGGTGCGGTTCCGCACCGTCGGTGACGTCACCTGCACCGGCTGCGTGGAATCGACCGCCGCACGGTGCCGGAGGTGATCGCCGAGACCGCGGTGTCGCGGCTGACCGAACGCGGCGCCACCCGCGCCGACGACCGGATCTCCGAGGCGGGCATGGAAGACCGCAAGCGGGAGGGGTACTTCTGATGGCGACGCTTGCTGCGCATCGCGACCGCGGGCTCGGTCGACGACGGCAAGTCCACGCTGATCGGCCGGCTGCTGTACGACTCCAAGGCCGTCATGGAAGACCAGCTGGCCTCGGTCGAGCGCACCTCGCAAGGAGCGCGGCCACGACTACACCGACCTGGCGCTGGTGACCGACGGGCTGCGCGCCGAGCGCGAGCAGGGCATCACGATCGACGTCGCCTACCGCTACTTCGCCACGCCCAAGCGGAAATTCATCATCGCCGACACCCCGGGCCACATCCAGTACACCCGCAACATGGTGACCGGCACCTCGACCGCACAACTGGCGATCGTCCTGGTCGACGCCCGCCACGGCCTGCTCGAGCAGTCCCGCCGGCACGCATTCCTGGCGTCGCTGCTGGGCATCCGGCACATCGTGCTCGCGGTCAACAAGATGGACCTCATCGGCTGGGACCAGCGAACGTTCGAGACGATTCGCGACGATTTCCACGAGTTCGCCGCGCGCCTGGACATCCACGACGTGACGACGATTCCGCTGTCGGCGCTCAACGGCGACAACGTGGTCACCAAGTCGGAGAAGACGCCGTGGTACGAAGGCCCGTCGCTGCTGTCCCACCTCGAAGAGGTCTACATCGCCGGCGACCGCAACCTCGTCGACGTCCGGTTCCCGGTGCAGTACGTGATCCGGCCGCAGACCCGCGAGCACCACGACCACCGCAGTTACGCCGGCACCGTCGCCAGCGGGGTGCATCCGCGTCGGCGACGACGTCGTCGTGCTGCCCACCGGCAAGTCCAGCCGGATCACCGCGATCGAGGGCCCCGAGCGGTCCGATCGAGGAGGCGTTTCCGCCGATGGCGGTGTCGGTGAGTCTGGCCGACGACATCGACATCTCCCGCGGTGACATGATCGCCCGTCCGAACAACCAGCCCCGCGTGGCCAAGGAATTCGACGCGACGGTGTGCTGGATGGCCGACGAGACCGCGCTGGAACCCGGCCGCGACTACCTGATCAAGCACACCACCCGCACCACGCGGGCCAAGGTGACCGGTCTCGACTACCGGCTCGACGTCAACACCCTGCATCGGGACAAGACCGCGACCGCGCTCAAACTCAATGAGCTGGGCCGGATCTCGTTGCGCACCCAGGTGCCGCTGCTGCTCGACGAATACAGCCGCAACGCGGCGACGGGTTCGTTCATCCTGATCGATCCGAACACCAACGGCACCGTCGCGGCGGGCATGGTGCTGCCGCAGGTCTCGGCGCGCACGTCGAGCCCCAACACCGTGCGCCACGATTCACTGTGCACCGCCGAGGACCGGCTCAGTACCGGCCGTACCATCTGGTTCACCGGCCTCTCGGGGTCGGGCAAGTCGTCGGTGGCGATGCTCGTCGAGCAGAAGCTACTCGAAAAGGGCGTCCCCGCCTATGTTCTCGACGGCGACAACCTGCGGCACGGGCTGAACGCCGACCTGGGCTTCTCGATGGCCGACCGCGTCGGAGAACCTGCGCCGGCTCGCCCACGTGGCCGCCATCCTCGCCGACTCGGGGCAGGTCGTGCTGGTGCCGGCGATCAGCCCGCTCGAAGAACACCGCGAGCTGGCGCGCCAGGTGACCACCGAGGCCGGTCTGCAGTTCTTCGAGGTCTTCTGCGACACCCCGCTGCGAAGACTGCGAACAACGCGACCCCAAGGGTCTCTACGCCAAGGCGCGGGCCGGCGAGATCACCCACTTCACCGGGATCGACAGCCCGTACCAGCGACCCAAGAACGCCGATCTGCGACTCACCCCGGACCGCACCCTCGACGAGCTCGCGGATGCCGTGATCGAGTTGCTCGAGAGCCGGGAGCAGAAGTGACCGATCACGAACTGGCCGCGCGGCTGGCCACCGAGGCGGGTGCCCTGCTGCTCGACGTGCGCGCCGAATTCGCCGCGGCGAGCGCCGAGGACCGCAAGGCCGCCGGCGACCAGCGGGCCCACGACTTCCTGATGGCGGCGCTGACGGCCGAACGGCCCGACGATGCCGTGCTCTCCGAAGAGGGCATCGACGATCCGGTGCGGCTCTCCGCGCGGCGGGTGTGGATCGTCGACCCGCTCGACGGCACCCGGGAGTTCTCCGAAGAGGGCCGCACCGACTGGGCGGTGCACGTGGCGCTGTGGGAGGCCGGGGAACTCGTGGCCGGTGCGGTCGCGCTTGCCCGCGCAGGGCATCACGCTGGCCACCCCGACCGTGCCCGCGCCGCCCGCCGCGCCGGCGGCACCGCGGATCGTCGTGTCGCGGACCCGCCCCCCGGCCATCGCCCTGCAGGTCAAGGAGGCGCTCGGCGGGCACGCTGGTCGAAATGGGTTCGGCCGGTGCCAAGGTCGCGTCGGTCGTGCAGGGTGTGTCGGACGTGTATGTGCACGCGGGCGGTCAGTACGAGTGGGACTCCGCCGCGCCGGTCGCGGTCGCCCGCGCGGCCGGACTGCACACCTCGCGCATCGACGGGTCCCCGCTGGTGTACAACCAGCGCGACTCCAAGCTGCCCGATCTGATCGTGTGCCGGCCCGAGCTGGCCGAAGCGGTGCTCGCGGTCACCGCCGGCTGACGAGCAGTAGGCTGCGGTCGTGACCGCCCCCGACACACTCCGCGCCCTGTCCGGCCTTCCGCTGGCACCGGCCGCACTCGCCGATTCGGTGCTGGTGTTGATCGACTGCCAGAACACCTACACCCGAGGCGTGCTGGAACTCGCGGGTGTGCAGGCCGCGCTCGACGAGGCCGCCGCGCTGCTCGACCGGGCCCGCTCGGCGGGGATCCCCGTCATCCACATCCAGCACGACGACGGCCCCGGTTCGCTGTACGACATCGACGGCGAGAGCGGCGCGATCGTCGAGCGGGTCGCGCCGCGCAATGGTGAGCCGGTGGTGATGAAGAACTACCCGAACTCGTTCGTCGCGACCGAACTCGACGAGACGCTCAAAGCCGATCGATGCGTCACATCTGGTGCTCGCCGGGTTCATGACGCACATGTGCGTGAACTCCACGGCCCGCGGCGCGTTCAACCTCGGTTACGCGCCGACGGTGGTGGCCTCGGCCACCGCCACCCGCGCGCTGCCCGGTGCGGCGGCGCGATCCGGTCGCCGGCGCGGCGATGCAGAGCGCCAGCCTGGCGGCGCTGGCCGACCTGTTCGCCGTGGTGGTTCCCGGTACCGCCGACATTCCCGACTAGATTCGACCTCATGCGGATGTCGGCCAAGGCGGAGTATGCCGTCCGGGCGATGGTCCAACTGGCCACGGTCGACGACGGCACCGCTCGTCAAGACCGACGACCTGGCCAAGGCGCAGGGCATCCCGCCGCAGTTCCTCGTCGACATCCTGTCCGACCTGCGCACCGATCGGCTGGTGCGCAGCCACCGCGGCCGCGAAGGCGGCTACGAATTGGCCCGGCCCGCGGCCGACATCAGCATCGCCGACGTGCTGCGCTGCATGGACGGGCCGCTGGCCAGCGTGCGCGACATCGGGCTGGGTGACCTGCCGTACTCAGGTCCGACGGCGGCGCTGACCGATGTGTGGCGGGCCCTGCGGGCCAGCATGCGTTCGGTGCTCGAGCAGACCAGCCTCGCCGACGTCGCCGCGGGCGCCCTGCCGGAGCATGTCTGTGCGATGGCCGACGACTACCGCCGCCAGGAGGAGCAGCGCGGGCATTCGGTCAGCCGCTGACGCCCGATCCGTAGGGCCGGGTGAGGATTTCGAGGTAGTGGCCGGCGGGGTCCTGGAAGTACACGCCCCGGCCGCCGTCGTTGTGGTTGATCTCGCCGGGCCGGGCGCTCCCGGGGATCGGCCCAGTGTGTCAGGCCGCGCTCGCGGATGCGTCCGTAGATGGCGTCGAACTCGTCTTCTGAGACCAGGAACGCGTAGTGCTGCGGATGGATCGGCTCGCCGTCGGCCACGTCGGCGTAGTCGAGGCTCACCGGGTTGTCCGCGCCGACCGAGACGACCAGGAACGGCCGAACGGTTGGGGGTCGGGCAGCCCGAACAGCTCGGTCAAGAACCTCGCCGAGGCGGCCTTGTCCCGGGCCGCGACGATCGTGTGGTTGAGCGTGATGGTCATCGCAATCCAGGATAGGACCGGTGGCCGCCGTGCTACGAAGAGTTCGTGGCGTTCGACCTTCGTGATCTCACCGCCCCCATCCTGATCGCGCCGATGGCCGGCGGGCCCTCGACGCCCGAGCTGGCCGCCGCGGGCTCCGATGCGGGCGGGCTCGGCTTCGTCCCGGCGGGCTATCTCAGCGCCGAGGCGTTCGCCGAGCGGCTGTCCGCCGCCGCCCGGCTGACCTCGGGGCCCGTGGGCGCCAACCTGTTCGTGCCGCAGCCCAGCGTGGCCACGGCCGAGGCCGTCGCCGGCTACGCCGACGAGCTGGCGGTCGAGGCGCAGCGCTACGGCACCACGCTCGGGGAGCCCCGGGTCGACGACGACGCCTGGGACGCCAAGCTCGACGTGCTGCTGGACCTGCGGCCGCCCGCGGCGTCGTTCACGTTCGGCCTGCCCAGCGCCGACGAGGTCAGGCGGCTGGCCGACGCGGGGATCACCACCGTCGGCACCGTGACGACGCTGCCGGAGGCGCGGCTGGCGGCCGACCGCGGCGTCGACGTCCTCATCGCTCAAGGGCCGGCGGCGGGCGGGCACCGCGGCACCTTCGACCCGGCCGCGCGGCCCTCGCGAGGAACCGCTCGGCGACCTGCTGGCCGGCATCATCGCCGCCTCGAACTCCCGGTGGTCGCGGCGGGCGGGCTGATGACCGCCGGCGACGTTCGCCGGGTGCGGCAGGCGGGCGCGGTCGCCGCTCAACTCGGCACGGCGTTTCTGCTCGCCGACGAAGCCGGCAGCAGCGCAGTGCACCGCGCGGCGTTGCGGGACCCGCAGTTCACCGAAACCGCTGTCACCAAAGCGTTTTCCGGACGGTACGCACGCGGGCTGCGGAACCGATTCGTCGACGAGCACGAGCGCGGCGCCCCCCTGGGGTATCCGCAGGTCCACTACCTGACCGGGCCGCTGCGGGCGGCCGCGGTGCGCGCGGGCGACCCGCATGGCGTCAACGTGTGGGCGGGCACCGGTTTCCGGCTCGCCGAGCCCGCGCCCGTCGCGGCGATCGTCGACAAGCTCGCCGGCGGTTAGTTCAGCTCCTCGACCGTCACGTCCCCGGTGTCCGACCGGACGGTCACCACCGAGGCCGCGTCGCCGCTGTCGCGGGTCTGCGGAACCCGCACCACGGTCGTGCCCCACTGCTGACCGGTCGTCGCGTTGACGACGAACGGTCCCGGCGCAGGCAGGGCGACGGTGATGTCACCGTTGCCGGTCTGGGCGTCGATCGTCTTCGGCACCGACGAGAACTCGACGTCGACGTCACCGGCGCCGGTGGTGACCCGGAACGCGTCGGACACCGCGATCGGATCGCGGCTGCGGATGTTGGCGTGCTCGGCGGTGATGTCGATGCGGCGTGCCGAGCCGCGCAGCTCCACCCCGCCGTCACCGGTCCGCGTGATCAGCTGATCGAGGTCGGCCTGGGCGAAGACCACCCCGGTCTCCTGCTGTGTGGTGACGGTCATCCGGCGGGCCTGTTGGGGCGGCAGGACCAGCGTGATCTCCGAGCCCGGCCCCAGTCCAGGATCGGTGACTCCTCGGCGTCGATGCTCACCCGCGCCGAGAGGCCGTCTCCGCTCACCGACAGCGGATCCGAACCCGCGCGCACCGAGTTCACCATCTTCATGTCGACGCGCGGCTCGCCGGGCGTTCGGGTCGCTGGTGATGTGCACGGCCACCGGTACGGATCCGGTGTCGACGGCGATGGAGCGCAGCGTGGCGGGCAGCGCGACGCTGTCGGTGACGACGCGGAAATTGCTGACGCCCCAGGCGAGAGCTCCGAGCGAGGCCACGGTGCCGATCACCAGGACCGCGGCGGCGATGATCACGACGACCCGGATCGCGGTTCGGCCGCCGGGGGACAGCGGCGGCGGCGGCGACGCCGGCGGAGGGGACGGTACGGTCACAGTTGTCACGGGAAAGTCCTTTCAGCGCATCAGGATTCGAGATAACGCAGCACCGCGAGCACGCGGCGGTTCTCGCTCTCGTCGGGAGCGAGGTCGAGCTTGGTGAAGATCGACGCGATGTGTTTCTCGGCCGAGCCCACCGACATGTGCAGTGCGGCCGCGATGGCCGAGTTCGTCTTGCCCTTCGGCCATCAGCTGCAGCACGTCGTGCTCCCGGGCGGTCAGCGCGTCCAGGGCGTTGCGGCGATGCGACCGCACCAGGATCTGGGAGACCACCTCGGGGTCGAGCACCGTGCCGCCGCCCCCGACCACCGCCACCGCGTCGAGGAACGCGGGCACGTCGGCAACCCGGTCCTTGAGCAGGTAGCCGAAACCCTTGGTGTCCGAGGCGATCAGCTCGGCCGCGTAGCGCTCCTCGACATAGTGGGACAGCACCAGCACCGGCGATTCGGGGTTCTGGCTGCGCAGCAGCGCCGCGGCCCGGATGCCCTCGTCGGTGAACGTCGGCGGCATCCGCACATCCAGGATCGCGAGGTCGGGCCGCTGTTCGTTGACCAGGCGAAGCAGGTTCGTCGCGTCGGGCACCCCGGCGACGACGTCGTGGCCGGCGTCGGCCAGGATCCGCTCGATGCCCGCGCGCAGCAGCGCCGAATCCTCGGCGATCACGATGCGCATGGCAGCACCGCGGTCACGATGGTGGGGCCGGTGACGGGACTGCTCACCGCGAAGGTCCCGCGCGCGGCGCGCACGCGTTCGTCGAGGCCGCGCAGCCCGGTCGCGTTGTCGTCGTCGGTGACCCGTGCGCCGCCGCGGCCGTCGTCGAACACGCTGACGTGCAACTGGTTCGCGATCTCGTCGAGCCGGACCGTGACCGCCGCCTGCGACGCCTCGGCGTGCCGGGTGACGTTGGTCAGCGCCTCGGCGACGACGAAGTACGCGCACGCCTCGACCTCGTCGGGGAGCCGGCGCGGCAGGTGCACGCTCAGCGTCGTCGGTATCCCGGAGTTGGTGGCGCGCTGCACCACGGCCGACAACGCCGCGTCGAGGCCGCGGTCGGCCAGGATGGTCGGGGCGATGCCGCGCACCACGTTGCGCAACTCCAGCAGCGCGGTCTTGGCGTCGTCGTGTGCCTCGGCGATCAGCGCCTTGGCCGCGGGCAGGTCGGTGTCGAGCTTGGTCTGGGCCAGCCCGATCGTCATCGCCAGCGACACCAGCCGCGGCTGCACGCTGTCGTGCAGGTCGCGTTCGATGCGGTGCCGTTCGGTCTGTGCGGAGGTCACCGCGCCCTGGCGGGCGTCGGCGAGAGCGCTGACCTGGTACTGCAATTCGGCGGTCGGGGAGGGCGGCAGCAGCCAGCGGTCGATCGTCGCGTCCAGCGCGGGCGCGAACACCAGCAGGACCACTGCGGCGGCCAGCGCCACCAGAGCCAACAGCCAGGCCACCGGGGTCGGCACGAACGACAGCCCGGCGTCGGGGTCGCTGTTGCCGATCGCGATGGCCGCCGCGGGCGCCAGGAAGGCGAACACCAGCAGGGCCACCGCCAGGCCGGTGATCAGGAGGTCGTAGACCATCCGCAGATAGTGATGGGCCACCACCTTCCAGAACCGTGCGCTGCTGATGTCGAGCCACAGCTGGTGTGCCCAGCGCTGGAAGCCGGTGTACGGCGACAGCCGCCGCGGCGGGACCGGGATGCCCATCGCGAACACCGCCTCGCTGCGGACGCGTTCGACATGGTCGACACCGCGCATCAGGTAGATGAAGACGACGCCGGCGAGCAGGAATCCGATCACGCTCGGGATCGACGAGACGCCGAGGACGAGAATGGTCAACGGGATCCAGAACCACACGGTGGCCACCGCGGCTCCGGTGATCATCGACGCGCTCGGCACGAGTCCGATCCCGCGGACGCGCGGCGGCGCGGGCTGTGGCACGCCGGCCGGCCTCGGCTCGGTGCTCGCCTGCATGTCGGTTGCTGCGGTCATGACTTCAACCTAGGGATCCGCGGGCGGCCGCGACACGGCGTTTTCCCGAGAGTGCGACGGGGGATAACCACCCCCTCGTCCCCGCTTCCTCGGCGCGAGCGTGCGTGTCTGTGCATCGACACGCCGTCAGGGGTGGCATTTCACGCACGCTCGCGCTCGCCATACTGGCGGGATGAGCGCCCCGACGCCCGGCGACCGACCGGCCATTCTGAGCTACCTCGGTCCCAACTGGTTCGCGTCGGTGATGGGCACGGGCATCGTGGCCACCGCGGGGGCGTCGCTGCCGGTGCAGGTGCCCGGTCTGCGCGGTTTCGCCCTGGCCGTGTGGGTGGTCTCGGCGGTGTGGATGGTGGTGCTGCTGCTGGCGATGGTGGGCCATTGGCTGCGCAGTCCTGTCGTCGCCCGCAGCCATGCCCGCAACCCGCAGATGGCCCACTTCTACGGTGCGGCGCCGATGGCGCTGCTGACGGTGGGGTCCGGCGCGCTGATCGTGGGCCGCGACCTCATCGGCGAACGCGCGGCGGTCGACCTGGCCTGGGCGTTGTGGACGGCCGGAACGATCGGCGGCCTGATCACCGCGATGAGCATCCCGTATCTGATGTTCACCCAGTACCGCGTCGAGGCGGATGCGGCCTTCGGTGGCTGGCTGATGCCCGTGGTGCCGCCGATGGTGTCGGCGGCGGCCGGCGCGCTGCTGATCCCGCACATGGCGCCGGGCGGCGGGCGCGCCACCATGCTGTACGGCTGCTATGCGATGTTCGGCCTGTCGTTGATCGCATCGCTGATCATCATCACGATGGTGTGGAGCCGGCTGGCCCACTTCGGCACCTCCGGCACCGCGCGGGTGCCCACGCTGTGGATCGTGCTCGGCCCGCTCGGACAATCCATCACCGTCGCAGGCCTTCTCGGCACCGACGCGGCGCTGGCGGTCGACGCCCGGTTGGCCGACGGGATGGCGGTGTTCGCGGTGCTCTACGGCGTGCCGGTGTGGGGATTCGCGGTGCTGTGGATCGCGTTGGCCACCGCACTGACGGTGCGCACACTGCGCCGCGGGATGCCGTTCGCGCTGACGTGGTGGAGTCTGACGTTCCCGGTGGGCACCTTCGTGACCGGGACGACGCAGCTGGCGCTGCACACCGAGCTGCCCACGTTCCGGGTCGCCGCCGCGGTGGGGTATCTGGGCCTGCTGTGCACGTGGCTGCTGGTGGCGGCCCGGACCTTCCGCGGTGGGCTGCGCGGGGGCCTGTTCGCCCCGCCCGCGACCGATCCGATCCGCGCTTCTAAGGACCCGATGCACTGACGGGCAAATTGGTCTGACCACTTGACCTCTGTACCGGCCGTGCGCGATGCTGGGCGGCATGCCCCTTGGCCCCGTCAATCGTCGCTCCGTACCCGAGGACGTCTTCGACCAGATCATCACCGGCGTCCTCAGCGGAGAGATGGCGCCAGGGGAGACACTGCCGAGTGAACGGCGGCTGGCCGAGGTGCTCGGGGTGTCGCGGCCGACGATCCGTGAGGCTCTCAAGCGGCTGGCCGCTGACGGGTTGATCGAGGTGCGCCAGGGTGACGCCACCACGGTGCGCGACTTCCGGCGCACCGCGGGACTCGACCTGCTGCCCCGTCTGTTGATGCACGACGGTGAACTGGACCTGACCGTGGTCCGCAGCATCCTGGAGACCCGGCTGCACAACGGCCCCAAAGTGGCCCAGCTCGCCGCGCAGCGTCGGGGCCCAGCGCTCGAGGAGCAGCTCAACGCCGCGGTACGAGCCATCGCGGATGCGACGGACCCCGTTGCCGCGCAACGGAGTGCGCTGGATTTCTGGGATCACATCGTCGACGGTGCGGACTCCATCGCGTTTCGGCTGATGTACAACACGCTGCGCGCCACCTACGAGCCGGCGCTGCCCGCGCTCGCCACGATGATGGCGGCCGAGGTGGACCGTGTGGACGCCTACGCCGCGGTCGCCGCGGCGGTGGTGAGCGGCGATGCGAACGCCGCCCGCGACCACGCCCACGGTCTGCTGGAGCCTGCCACCACCGCGCTGCTGGAGGCGCTGCACAACCTGGAGGAGCTTCGATGACCGTGACCTCGAACCGGCCCGGCCGGAGAGGAACCACGTTGGTCGACGCCGGAGTCGAATTCTGGCGTCACCCCTCGCCCTGGATGATCGCCGCGACACTCCTCGCGGCGACCGGCGCCCGGATCGCGCAGGGGGACTGGCGCCTCACCGACGCCCTGGTGCCCCTGATCATGCTCGCGGTATTCCCGTTCTTCGAATGGCTGGCGCACGTGTGCATTCTGCACTGGCGGCCGCGGCGGCTCGGCGTGCTGCGGATCGACCCGCTGCTGGCGCGCAAACATCGTGCGCACCATGGGGATCCGCGCGACATCGCGCTGATCTTCATCGCGTGGCAGGCGCTGCTGTGGGTGCTGGCCGTGGCGGTAGGCATCGCGCTGCTGGCCTTTCCGCGAACCGCTCTGGGCCTGACGTTCCTGACGTGCCTGTCGGTGCTGGGCCTGTGTTACGAGTGGTGCCATTACCTGGTGCACAGTGACTACAAGCCCAAGTCGGCGCTCTATCGGGCGATCTGGCGCAACCACCGGCAGCATCATTTCAAGAACGAGCACTACTGGTTCACGGTCACCAGCGCCGGCACGGCCGACCGGGTGCTCGGGACCTACCCCGATCCCGCCGCTGTCGCCACCTCACCGACGGCGAAGAACCTGCAGGCGCCGCGGGATTCGGCGCGCTGAGGCACCACTGCGGTCGCTGATCGCGCCCGATCCACCGGCATGCCAGAATCGCCGACGTGCATATCGGGATGACGATGCCGGTGATGGAGCCCGATCTCGACAGGGCCACGCTGAAAGCGTGGGTGCGCCTGGTCGACGACGGTCCGTTCTCGTCGCTGTGCTGGGGCGAGCGGATGGCTTTCGACAACCCCGAGAGTCTGACTCTGCTCGGCGCGCTGGCCGCGTGGACCGACCGCGTGCGGTTGGTGACCACGGTGCTCATTCCGCAGTTGCACGATCCGGTGATGCTGGCCAAGGCGCTGGCCACCGGTGACCTGCTCAGCGGGGGCCGGTTGACCGTCGGCCTCGGCGTCGGTGGGCGCCATGAGGACTACCGTGCGGCGGGGGCCGATCCGGGCACCCAGACGATGCGGCAGATGGCCGACCGGGTCGCGGTGATGAAGCGGGTGTGGGCGGGGGAGAAGGTGACCGAGGCGACCCTGCCGGTGGGTCCGCCTCCCGTGCAGGCCGGTGGTCCCCGACTGCTGGTCGGCACGATGGGACCCAAGACGGTGCGCAGTGCGGCGGGCTGGGCCGACGGATTGGCGGGTACCACACTGGATCTCGATCCCGACGCGCAGAACGAGTTGTTCGATGTCGCCCGCGACGCGTGGCGCGCGGTCGGCAAGGACGCGCCGCATCTGGCGACCTCCTTCTGGTTCGCGGTCGGCGACGGCGACGACGCGCGCGAGCAGGTGCGTCGTCACCTGCTGCGGTACATGAACTGGATTCCGTCCGACGTCGTCGAGGCGATGGCGCCGAACACCGGCTGGGCGGGCACGCAGGACGAATTGCACACGGTCCTGCGACGGTTCGCCGACATCGGCGCCGACGAGATCCACCTGATCCCGACGAGTTCGGACGTCGATCAGGTCCGCCGTGTCGCCGAGGTGGTCACCGAGCTGCCCTGACGCAGCGCGGAAATCACGTCGTCGCTGCCGATCGGCGAGGTCAGCGGACCGTGAGACGCCGACGGCCCGGCCCGCTGTCCCTTGCGCAGCGTGGCCAGCAACTCGCGGTACGGCCCGACCAGGTAGGCGGTGTCTCCGGCGCTGAGTTGCGAGTCGCGGCGCGGATGTAGCTCCCGGGCACCGTCGCGGCCCACGATGGCGATCACCCGGGTCTGGGTCGACAGGTCCGCCATCCGGATGCCGTCGAGTTCGCTGCCGCCCTCGACGCGCACCCCGCCCAGCATGAACGAGGCCTGTCCGACCGAGAACGTGCCGAACACGGTCAGACCCAGCGCCGCGCCGATGAACCACGGCGCCGCCAACTCCACCGTGGACAGCACGTTCTCGAATCCGAACCGGTGGGCTACCGCGGTGCCGAGCGCACGGTCGAACACCCGCAGCACCAGCGGGACACCGAGTTGCCCGGTGGTCGCCCAGCGGGCCTTGAGGCGTTGGCGTGAGACGATGCTGGTCTCGATGTTGACCATGTCGTCGTCGGTGAGGACCGCTACCGCGACCGCTTCCTCGATGCGGGCGGCCTCCAGGGTCGACGGCAGCGTCGCGTCGCCGAAGATGACGGGGATGTCGAGGTCCGCGGCCGCCGACAGGTAGCGATTGTCGTCGTTGAGCTCGATCACGGCGACGTCGTGGCCGGCCGACTTCAGGTCGGCGGCGACGCGGACGCCGAAGGAGCCGAGGCCGACGACGATCATGTGGTCCTGCAGTTCGCGGACCTTGCGCCGGCCGGCCGAGTAGGTGAGCCGGCGGGACAGCAGCAGGTCGGCCACGAACGCCATCAGCACGGCGGTGGTCGTGATGCCCGCGAACATCAACACGATGCTGAACAGCCGCAACCACGTCGGCTGATCGCTGAAGCTGAAGTCGCCGTAACCCACCGTCGCAATCGTCTCCGTCGAGAAGTACAGCGCGTCCACCAGGCTCATACCGGGCCTGTCGTAGGTGAGCCAGAGCAGGATCGTCGAACTGACCAGCAGCGTCAATGACACCGACAGCGCGCGGTAGAAGTTGGGGTTGACGTCTTCGCGGAAGGCCCGCGCGGCGTTGAGCACTCTGGTCAGCGGTGTGCGGCGCGACGTCGCGACCGAACCGGTGGGGGCGGCCACGGCGATCCCCTCTGCGGCGAGTTCCTCGGCGGCACCGATCATCGCCACCCAGTCGCCCTGGTCGACCGTCAGGTCGCGGCCGGGGCAGGCGACGACCGCGCCGGGCGTCGCAGAATTCTCTCCGTGCAGGACTGCCACGGGTGCCAGGTCACCGTAGATGTCGCGCAGGGTGCCGGACGCGCGGCGCGTCGGCGCCCGAGACGACGAATTCCAGGCCGCCGGCCACGATGGTGTGCGTGGCGCGCGCCAGGCAGGCCTCGACCACCGATGGCGCCGCCAGGTCGGCGACGTCGAGGATGGCACCCGGGCCGTTGCCGGCCGACATCGCGTCGCGCAGCACGCCGTTGGCCAGCCGGGCCACCACCCGCACGGTCGGACTGAATTGTCGTGCCAGCAGCGCGATTTCGAGATTCTCGGCGTCGTCGCCACCGACGCACACCACAGCGGTCGCCGTGGCGATGCCGGCTGCGGCGAGCTGGTCGGCATGGTCGATCACGGTCACGGCGGTCCCGGCGTTGCGCAGTTCCTCGGTGATGCGCACCGCCAAGGCGTCTGCGCCGCTGACGATCGTGTGCCCCACCATTGGAGCAGGCTACGCAAAGATGCCGCGGCGGGCTGGCCGAAACTCCGGTGTCAGACGGTAATCACTTCGTAGTCGCCGAGCTGGCCGACCAGCGTGTGCAGCTGGTCCTGCGAGGAGCCCAGGGTGTGCTCGATCGCCGTGAGGCGCGCCGCATAGTGCCCGACGGGATACTCGGCGGTGACGCCGATGCCGCCGTGCAACTGGATGGCCTCCTGGCTGATGTGCCGGCCCGAGCGGCCGATCTGCAGCTTGGCCCGGGCCGCGATGGTCGGGTCGAGGTTCCCGTCGGAGATCGACATCGCCGCGTAGAGCATCATGCTGCGGGCCAGTTCGAGCGAGACGTACATGTCGGCGGCGCGCTGGGTGAGCGTCTGGAACTTGCTCAGCGTCACGCCGAACTGCTTGCGCTGCGTGAGGTATTCGGCCGTCAGGCGCAGCGCCTCCTCCATCGCGCCGAAGGCCTCGGCAGCACAGCGCCGACGAGATCCGGACCACGGTGTGGGCGACGGCCTCCGCCGCATCGGAGGCCGTCGCCGAGCGGTTCTGCCGGTGTGTTGTCGAAGTCGATCTGCGCGCCGCGCTGACCGTCGAAGGTGCGGTACGGCGTGCGCTGTGCCGCCGCGGCGTCGACGAGGAAGACCCCGGTGCCGCCGTCGGGCAGCGCCGCGGTGACGACCAGCGTGTCGGCGCAGTCGCCCGCCAGCACGGGGTTCTTGGTGCCGGTGACGGTCCACGCATCGCCGTCGCGGGCGGCGCTCGTCGTCACCGGGGCGGTGGGCAGCCGCATCCCGGGCTCCGTGTGCGCGAAGGCCAGGAGCCGCTCGCCGGCGGCGACCTCGTCGAGCAGCGCCCGTTGTTCGGCGGTGCCCCGCTCGGCGATCAGTGCGCCCGGTCCGAGCGCCGCGTGCAGCACCGGCTCGGGGGCCAACCGCCGACCGATCTCGGTGGCGACCACGCCGATCTCGATCTGACCGCCCGCGTCCTCGTCGAATCCCAGCCCGAGGATGCCGATCTCGGCCAGCTGATTCCACACGTCGCGGCTCCAGCCTTGCTCCGAGTCGAGGACCTTGAGCCGGGTCTCGGTGTCGTAGGTGCGCGCGAGTACCTCCCGGGTGGTGTCGCGCAGCAGGACCTGCTCTTCACTCAGTTGAAAGTCCATGTCTCACCTCACAGTCCGAGAATGGTCGACGCGATGATGGTGCGCTGCACCTCGTTGCTGCCGCCGTAGATGGATGTCTTGCGGTAGTTGAGATAACGCGGGGCGCTGTGCTGCGCCCAGCCCGGCGAGGTGATGTCCGCACCGGCGTCGAACGGCAGTGCGTCCGGGCCGGCCACCTCGAGCAGCAGTTCGGTGGCGACCTGCTGCAGCTGGCTGCCCCGCAGTTTGAGCACCGAGGAGGCGGGGTTGGGCTTGCCGCCCTTGGAGCCGGAGGCGACCCGCATCTGGGTCAGTTCCAGGGCCAGGATGTCGTTCTCGGCCTCGGCCAGCCGGGCTGCGAACAACGGGTCCTCGATCAGCCCGCTGGCCTGTGCGCGCTCTTTGACCTCGGCCAGCCGCAGCTTGGTCCGGCCCACCTGCGCGATGCCGTTGCGCTCGTTGCCCAGCAGGAACTTCGCGTAGGTCCAGCCCTGGTTCTCCTCGCCGACGAGCTGATCGGCGGGCACCCGGACGTCTTCGAAGAAGACCTCGTTGACCTCGAAGCTGCCGTCGACGAGCTTGATCGGCCGCAGCGTGATGCCCGGCGTGTTCATGTCGATGAGCAGGAACGAGATCCCGGCCTGCTTCTTCGGCGCGTTGGGATCGGTGCGGACCAGGCAGAAGATCCAGTCGGCGTACTGGCCCAGCGTGGTCCACGTCTTCTGGCCGTTGACCACGTAGCGAGTCGCCGTCGCGCAGCGCGGTCGTGCGCAGCGAGGCCAGGTCGGATCCGGCTTCGGGCTCGCTGAATCCCTGGCACCACCAGATGTCGACGGCGGCGGTCGGGGGCAGGAAACGCTCCTTGAGTTTCTGGGAGCCGAATTCGGCGATCACCGGGCCGACCATGTTCGCGTTGAACGTCAGCGGCTTCGGGAACGCAGGCGAGCTGCATCTCGTCGAGCCAGATCTGCTGCTGGGTGGGCGTCCAGTCCTTGCCGCCCCATTCGACCGGCCAGTTGGGCACCATCAGCCCGTGGTCGTTGAGGATCTTGTTGGCGGTGACGATGTCGTCCTTGCTGACCTCGGCGCCCGCGCGGGTGCGCTCCCGGATCTCCGCCGGGATCTCGGTGCGGTAGAAGGTGCGAAGCTCGTCGCGGAAGGCGGCTTCCTCGGGTGTCAGCGCCAACTGCATGGTGGCCTCCTGCTCCGTTGATGGACCTCTACGCAGACTAACCACTTGGTTGGTCGGCACACCGGCGGGCCGCCCGCACAATATTGTCCACTCCGTCAATTCGGCGCGTAATCTCTCTGTCTGTTCGGCCACGACTCGTCACGGAGGGAAGTTGATGCGCAGATTCGCCACCACAGTCGGCGCGACGGCCATGATCGTCGGCTCACTGATGGGCGCTCCCGCGGCCGGCGCGGCAGCGGCGGGAACCGACGTCACGGTCGCGCCGCCCGCTCCCGCGCCGGTGCCACAGCGGCCGACGGTGCAGATGTTCGACTGCTTCGGCACCACGGGCTGGATGGGATGCGGACCGGGTTGGGTCTGGCGCGACGGCTGGCGCGGATTCTCGTGCTACGTCTGCTGATCCGACGAATACCGACTACCCGGGAAGCGCACATGACCAAGTTCTCCACCGCCGTCCTCGGCGGCCTTGCCGCGGCGTCCGCATTCGCCACGCTCGGCATCGGGACCGCCACCGCCGCGCCCGACTACGGCACACTGCCGGTGAACCCGAACATCATCACCGATTCGACGGCCTACACGCCGACGCCGCCGGTGATCGACCCGGACGGCCGCCAGGGCGTGCGGCAGGAGTTCAATCACCGCGACGGCACCCGGGGGATCACCACCACGATCGCGATCCTGCCCACCGCGCAGGACGCGACCGGTGCGACGGATGCCCGGCGCGGCGGCCTCGGCGACGTCGTCGCCAACCCCACGAGCCAGCCCGTCGCCGTCGGCACCGGCGGGACGCTGGTGACCGGGGTGTCGCCGGACGGCGGCCAGTCGGTCGGGGTGCTGTTGTTCAGTGAGGGCACTGCGGCGGTGCAGGTCGAGTTCGACGGGCCGCTCAACGACCCGGTGCCCGCCGATCTCGCGACGCAGTACGGGCAGGATCAGGCGACCGCGATCCGCAATCAGCTGGGGACCTAGCCATACACTGGTCCCGTGTCCCGCGAGGATGACATCGAGCGGCTGTCTCCGGACGACGCGAGCATTCTCGGCCTGGAATCGGCGGCGATCGCCGGCCACACCTTGAAGCTCAACGTCTGGAGCCGGGTGACGGCCCTCTCGACGTCGACGCCCTGCGGGCGGCGATCGAGACGAGGCTGACGACCCAACCTCGGGCGACCGAGCGCGTCGACACCCTCGCGCCGGCCCCGTGCTGGGTGCCCGCGACCGACTTCGACATCCGCGACCATGTCCGCCGGCAGACGCAGCCCTGCGCGTCGCGGTCCGATCTCTGGCAGATCGTCAGCGCGCTGATGTCCGAGCACCTCGACCGCAGCAGGCCGCTGTGGACGTTCGACGTGATCGGCCCGCTCGCCGACGGTCGCGAGGCCATCGCCGTACGTATCCACCACGCCATGTGCGACGGCATCGCCGCGGTCCGCTTCATGGAGGCGGTGTTGTGGGATGCGCAATCCGCCGCGCCGGCACCGGCGGCGGCGCCGGGTCTGCGCGCCGCAGCCCGCGGAGCCGAAGGGATTGGTCGAGGCGCTGCGAATGCCGGGGGCCGTGCTACGTGAACTCGGCCATCCGGGCTCCCGGTCACCCTTCGACCGGCCCCTCACCATCGCGCGCGAGTTGGCATTCGCGGTCGCGCCACTGCCGGAGGTGAAGGCGATCGGCGCGTCGCGACCCACCCGCGCCACCGTCAACGACGTCCTGCTGGCGATCATCACCGGGGGGCTGCGGTCCTGGCTGGCGCAGCAGCGGTCTTTCGCGCACCATCTGCACGCGCAGATCCCGGTGAGCCTGCACCACCGCGACGAGGGGATCGACCTGGGCAACCGGGACTCGTTCATGAACATCGACCTGCCGTTGCGTGAGGCCGATCCGCTGGTCCGGCTCGACCGGATCAGCGCCGAGACCACCGAGCGCAAGCGCCTCGACGACGCCGAGGAGATGTACGACCTGCTGCACGCGCTGGGGCGGATGAAACACCTCGGGCATGCCGCGCAGCGGGTCGCCGGAAGCGCCCGCGAATTCAGCGTCGCCATCTCCAATGTGCCCGGCCCGCGCGGCGCGGTCACCGTCGCGGGGACGGCGCGTGCAGCACCTGTTCTCGTCGTCGGAGCCGGCGCCGCACCACGCGCTGCGCATCTCGGCGATCTCGTGCGCCGGCGACATCGGCATCGGGCTGTGCACCGACCCGCAGGCCCTCCCCGACATCGCGGGCCTGGCCGAGGCGATCGAAGCCTCCTACGCCGAACTGCGTCGCGGTGGCCGTCGCGGACTGACTACACGGACGCAGGGGAGCCGGCCGGCAAAGTGCCGCTCGTAGCTGCCGCGCGCCGGAAGTCTCCCAGGCCTCCGGTCGACCGGAGCCGGCCCGTCGACAGGCGCTGATTGACCGGGGGCGCGGGCCGGCAAAGAACCGCGGAGGGTGCGCTCGCCAGGCGGACGCCACGGACGCAGCGAGCGCGGCCCCGGACAGAGGGCCGCGCTTTTTTTGCGCACGCAAATGTGTCACCGCGCCGGGCAAAAGAGTGTTCGCCTGTCTTCCACGCACGTCCAAGTCCCTGATGAGCACTGTTGTCTGCGCGGTGGGAAACGCAGATGTTTTCAGCGAATCCGGGCAGAACACAAAAACCTGAGAGTCTCTTATTTTCTGGTTTGACCGCGCGGTCAATAAGGCATCCATCCTCCGAACAGATGACCTCGCATCCTCAGCGCGGGGCTGCCGTCCGAACGCAGGAGAAGGAACCATGGCTAACCAAGGTCTGACCCCCGAAGAGTTGCAGGCCGAGATCGGTATCGCACTGCCGGCCAAGGAAGTCGTGTCGATCATCGATGTGAACGCCGACATCAACGTCGGTATCGACGCCGCTTCGCCGATCGATCTGTCAGCTGCCGCAAACCTCAATGTGGCGGCGCCCATCCAGGCCGGTGCCGGCGCGAATGTACTGACGTACGGGTCGGGGGCTGACGCCATGGTCACGCACTCGGCTGACGGCGGTGTCATCATCACGCAGACGATGGACAACGTCACCGCGGACGCCTCGTCGATCCAGGACAGCGGCATCGACCAGTCCGGTGATACGTCGACCGGCACCACCACCGACACCGGCACCGGTACCGACACCGGCACGGACACGAGCACCGACACCGGCGCCACAGTGGACACCGGAACCGGGACCTTCGCCGACGGCGCGCTGCTGAACGTCGACGTCAACGTCGACCTCAACGCCGATCTCGCGGCGCCGATCGCCGGCGCGGTCGCCGCCAACGCGAACGTGGCCGCCCCGATCAACGCCGGTGTGGCCGCGAACATCGGGTCCTGGGATTCGACGGCGGACGCCGTGTCGATCCAGGACGCGACCATCACCCAGACGATGGACGACGTGCACGCGACCGCGGACTCCGATCAGACGTCCAGCATCTCGCAGGGTGCGGCGAGCGGAACCACGGACGGCGCCACCGGCGGCACGACCACGAGCGGTGCCACCGGCACCAGCTCCGGTGGCACGACCGGGGGCACCAGCTCCACCGGCGGCAGCACCTCGGCCGGCTGACGCTCCTCGTCGCTTGAAGCAACTGTTCGGAGACTGGGAGCACTGAGGTGACTGCGACGACGGAGGGTGTGGCACCGGCGCAAGAGGTGCTGCGCCGGGCGGACGGTGTCGAGCTGATCGGGGAGATGGCGGGATCCGGTTATCGGGTCCCGCCCGCCCTGGTCCGCCGCGCCGACGGACAGACCATTCAGCTCACGCCGTTGCTGTACGCGACGCTGCATGAGATCGACGGTGAGCGCACCCCGGAGATGGTGGCCACCGCGGTGTCCGAGTCGACGGGTCGGCCGGTGAGCGCGGAGAACGTCGCCCACCTGGTCGACAAACAGCTACGGCCGCATGGCCTGCTGGTGCAGGCCGACGGCAGCCAGCCGACGACTAAGAAGCGGAACCCGTTGCTGGGGTTGCGCTTTCGCTATGCCGTGACCGAGCCGGAGCGGACCCGGCGGGTCACCGACCCGTTCCGGTTCCTGTTCCGGCCATGGATGGTGGCCCCGATGCTGGTGGCCTTCGCGGTCGTGTGCTGGTGGGTGTTCTTCAGCAAGGGCCTCGCCCACGCGGCGTACGACGCCTTCCAGCGCCCCGGTCTGCTGATCCTCGTCTTCGTGGTCACGATCCTGTCGGCGGGCTTCCACGAATTCGGCCATGCCGCGGCGGCGAGATACGGCGGCGCGACCCCGGGCGTCATGGGCTTCGGCGTGTACCTGGTGTGGCCGGCGTTCTACACCGACGTGACCGACACCTACCGCCTCGGTCGGCGCGCAAGGGTGCGCACCGACCTCGGCGGCCTGTATTTCAATGCCATTGTCGCGGTGGCCATCACGGCCATGTGGTGGTGGCTGAAGTACGACGCGCTGCTGTTGGTGGTCGCCACGCAGATCCTGCAGATGCTGCGTCAGTTGGCGCCGATGGTCCGGTTCGACGGTTACCACGTCCTGGCCGATATCACCGGGGTCCCGGACCTCTACTCGCGCATCAAACCCACGCTGCTCGGGGTGCTGCCCTGGCGGTGGGGCGACCCGCACGCGCGCCTGCTCAAGCCGTGGGCTCGCATTCTGGTCACCGTCTGGGTGCTGGTCGTCGTCCCGATGCTGCTCTGCGCACTGGTCGGCGCGATCATCGCGATGCCGCGCCTGGTCGGCTCGGCCTGGTCAGCGCTCGGCACGCAGCAGGATGTGCTGTCCACCGCCTGGGCCGACGGCGACTTCATCCAGGTCGTCGCCCGGGTGCTGGCGATGATCGCGATCGTCATCCCGGTGGCCGGCGTCATCTACATGTTCGTCCGGTTCGCCCGCCAGAGCGCGATCGGCGCCTGGAAGACGACGGCCGGCAAGCCGGTCATGCGGGTGCTGGCCATGCTCGCGGGCGCGGTGGCGGTCAGCGGCGTTGCCTACGCGTGGTGGCCGGGCGAGGGGAACTACCAACCGATCCAGCCGTGGGAGCGCGGCACGGTGGGCGACATCGTGTACGCGCTCGGCGTCGACCACATGAGCCAGTCGCACCCGTCGCTGCGGACCGCCGACACCCGCCCAGCCGCCGCCACCAGCACACTCGTTCCCGGACAGCGCGGCGTGATGCGTGCGATGTGGGACACCCGCACTGCGCTTCCGACCGCCGCCCACCCGCGGATGGCACTCGTCATGGTGCCCAAGATCCTTCGCGTCGGCGGTGCCGGCGGGGGATCGACGGCGGCTCCGGTCGACAAGGGCTGGGTCTTCCCGTTCGACAAGCCGCTGGCGCCCGGCCCCGATGACAGCCAGGCGCTGGCCGTGAACACCACCAACGGCACGGTGACCTACGAAGCGGCGTTCGCGCTCATCTGGCAGACCGATGAGGAGTACGCGGAGAACATCAACGACGCGGAGGCCTACGCGTCGTGCTTCAACTGCGGTGCCGTCGCGGTGGCTTATCAGGTGGTGTTCGTGATCGACACCGATGACACCAACGACAACGTGGCCACCCCGCAGAATCTCGCCGGCGCCCTCAACTACAACTGCATCAACTGCCTGACCTACGCGATGGCGCAGCAGCTCTTCATCACCCTCGACGAACCGCTGTCTCCGGACGCCATGAGGCAGCTCGACGAGGTGTGGGCGAGGGCCGCCACCTATCAGCAGGCGATCGAGTCGGGACAGGTCAAACTGTCCGACATCCAGGGGCAACTGCAGGCGTACACGGATGAGATCAAGGCGATCGTGGAGGCCGACCAACCGGGCACCTTCATGACGTCGACGGCCGCATCCACGACTGCGGCGCCCAGCCCGACGACCAGCGTGTCTGCCTCGCCGACACCGACGACGACGGTCTCCTCGCCGGTGAGTTCCACCCCGCAGCCGAGTCCCACGGAGGCCAGCACGGCGCCGAGCGCGACCACGGTGGCGCCGTCGACGACGACCGATCCCACCACGACAGCCGGTTCGACGTCGACAGTCACCACATCGGACGCGTCTAGTACCACGGATCCGACCGCTACCGATTCGACATCGACCGGGACAGCGACGTCGGGCGACACCACGTCCGGTGGCACGACATCCGGCGACACCACATCCGGCGGGACGGCGAGTTCGCCCTGAGGGCTGCGGCGCGCGCTTTCCGTCAGCCGCCGACTCCGTTGTCGAGACCGAGTCCGGCTCCTGCGTAGGTGGTGGCCATCAGCGGTGTCTCTGCCGCCGTCTGATAGTCGGTGACATAACCGTCGGGAAAGCCGAACATCGACACGTCGGTGTACGTCCACAGCGCGAGGCCGAACGCCGCGACCGCGCAGACGAGGCAGGCGGAGACGACGACGACCCTCATGAGTCCGTACGGGGTTCGGTGGTCCGCATCGGGTCATTGTCCCCGAGCTGCGCTGAACTGGTGCCCCCGGCAGGATTCGAACCTGCGGCCTTCTGCTCCGGAGGCAGACGCTCTATCCCCTGAGCTACGGGGGCGCACGGTGAACCGCTGCGCCAATGGGCGTGGCTAGCGTAGCGCATCCCGACGGGGCGAAACGGATTCGGGTCGGGAAGGGCCCAGACCATAGGATGGACCCTCGTGACCCCCGCCGATCTGGCCGACCTGCTCAAGGCCACCGCAGCCGCGGTGCTCGCCGAGCACGGTCTCGACACCTCCGCGCTGCCCCCCACCGTCACCGTCGAGCGCCCTCGCAATCCCGAGCACGGCGATTACGCCACCAATGTGGCACTTCAGCTCGGCAAGAAGGTCGGCGCCAACCCCCGCGAGCTGGCCGGCTGGCTGGCCGGCGCGCTGATGGAGAAGGACGGGATCGCGGCCGCCGACGTCGCCGGGCCGGGGTTCGTCAATCTGCGCATCGAGGCGTCCGCCCAGAACGTCATCGTCGGTGCCGTCATCGCCGCGGGCACCGGCTACGGGCACTCCGGCGACCTGGCCGGCCGCAAGGTCAACCTCGAGTTCGTCTCGGCGAACCCGACCGGCCCCATCCACATCGGCGGCACCCGCTGGGCCGCCGTCGGCGACGCGCTGGGCAGGCTGCTGTCCACCCAGAACGCCGCGGTGGTACGGGAGTACTACTTCAACGACCACGGCGCGCAGATCGACCGCTTCACCAACTCGTTGATCGCGGCCGCCACCGGGCAGCCCGCGCCGGAAGACGGGTACGCGGGCAGCTATATCGCCGACATCGCCGCGCAGGTGCTCGCCAAGGAGCCCGACGCGCTGGATCTGCCGGACGCCGAGATGCGGGAGACCTTCCGCGCCGTCGGGGTGAACCTGATGTTCGACCACATCAAGTCTTCGCTGCACGAGTTCGGCACCGACTTCGACGTCTACACCCACGAAGACTCGATGCACACCTCGGGCCGGGTGGACCAGGCCATCGCCAAGCTGCGCGAGAACGGCAGCATCTACGAGGCCGACGGCGCGGTGTGGTTGCGCACCACCGACTACGGCGACGACAAGGACCGCGTCGTCATCAAGAGCGACGGCCAGCCCGCCTACATCGCCGGCGACCTCGCCTATTTCCTGGACAAGCGCCAGCGCGGGTTCGACCTGTGCATCTACATGTTGGGTGCCGATCACCACGGTTACATCGCGCGGCTGAAGGCCGCGGCGGCGGCGCTCGGCGACGATCCCGACACCGTCGAGGTTCTGATCGGCCAGATGGTCAACCTCGTCCGCGACGGTCAGCCCGTCCGGATGAGCAAGCGGGCGGGCACCGTCATCACGCTCGACGACCTGGTCGACGCCATCGGGGTGGATGCCGCCCGCTACGCGCTGATCCGCAGTTCGGTGGACACCCCGATCGACATCGACCTGGCGCTGTGGTCCTCGGCGTCGAACGAGAACCCCGTCTACTACGTGCAGTACGCGCACGCGCGGCTCTGCGCGCTGGCGCGCAATGCCGCCGACCTCGGCGTCACACCGGACACCGCGCATCTGGATCTGCTGACCCATGACAAGGAAGGCACACTGATCCGCAACATCGGGGAGTTCCCCCGGGTGCTGAAAACCGCAGCCGCACTGCGTGAACCGCATCGGGTGTCGCGCTATCTGGAAGACCTCGCCGGCGATTACCACCGGTTCTACGATTCTTGCCGGGTGTTGCCGCAGGGCGACGAGGAGCCCGGTGAACTGCATGCCGCGCGTCTCGCACTGTGCGCGGCCACCCGCCAGGTGATCGCCAACGGTCTGGGCATCCTCGGCGTCAGCGCACCGGAGCGGATGTGATCGCGCACCCGGCTGGTCCGAGGCACGCCGAGGAGGTGCACCACGCCGGCGCGCCCGACCGTCCACAGGCCGCTGCCGACGTCGCGCGGCTGGCCCCGAATGTGTGGCCGCGCAACGCCGTCCGTGGCGATGACGGAGTGGTGCGGATCGCCGGCGTGCCGGTGACCGACATCGCCGCGGAGTTCGGCACCCCGGTGTTCGTGATCGACGAGGACGACTTCCGCTTCCGCTGCCGCGAGATCTCGGCGGCCTTCGGTGGCGGCGACCATGTCCGGTATGCCGCGAAGGCGTTCCTGTGCACCGAGATCGCGCGCTGGGTCGACCAGGAGGGGCTCTCGCTCGACGTCGCCAGCGGCGGCGAGCTGGCCGTGGCGTTGCACGCCGGCTTTCCGCCTGAACGAATCGCGTTGCACGGCAACAACAAATCGATCGCAGAGCTGACCGCCGCGGTCAAGCACGGTGTCGGCCACGTGGTCGTGGACTCGATGACCGAGATCGAGCGGCTCGACCGGATCGCCGGTGAAGCGGGCGTCGTGCAGGACGTGCTGGTGCGGGTCACCGTCGGTGTCGAGGCGCACACCCACGAGTTCATCTCGACCGCGCACGAAGACCAGAAGTTCGGGCTGTCGCTGGCCAGCGGCGCGGCGATGGCGGCGATCCGGCGGGTCTTCGAGGCCGACCACCTGCGACTGGTCGGCTTGCACAGCCACATCGGGTCGCAGATCTTCGACGTCGCCGGATTCGAGCTGGCCGCCCACCGGGTGATCGGCCTGCTGCGCGACGTGGTCGCCGAGTTCGGCGTGGAGAAGACCTCTCAGATGTCGATCGTCGACCTCGGCGGCGGGCTGGGCATCTCCTATCTGCCGCAGGACGACCCGCCCCCGATGGCCGACCTCGCCGCCAAGATCGGTGCGATCGTCGTCGCACGAGTCGGCCGCGGTCGGGCTGCCGGCTCCCATGCTGGTGGTCGAGCCGGGGCGCGCGATCGCCGGACCCGGCACCATCACCCTCTACGAGGTGGGGACCGTCAAGGACGTGGCCGTGAGCCCGACCGCCCACCGTCGGTATGTCAGCGTCGACGGCGGGATGAGCGACAACATCAGGACCTCGCTGTACGACGCCGAATACGACGTGCGCCTGCTCTCCCGGTCCAGCGACGCGGCGCCGACGCTGTCGCGGGTGGTCGGAAAACACTGCGAAAGCGGCGACATCGTGGTGCGGGACGCCTGGATGTCCGACGACGTCCAGCCGGGTGACCTGCTCGGCGTGGCGGCCACAGGCGCATACTGCTATTCGATGTCGAGCCGCTACAACCTGATCGGCCGGCCGGCCGTGGTGGCCGTGCGCGACGGGCGGGCACGCCTGGTCCTGCGCCGGGAGACGGTCGACGATCTGTTGAGTCTGGAAGTGAGGTGACGCGATGGGTGACGCGATAGGCGTGGCAGTCCTCGGACTGGGCAACGTGGGCAGCGAGGTGGTGCGCATCATCGAGGAAAGCGCGGCCGACCTGACCGCCCGCATCGGTGCGCCGCTGGCCATCCGGGGTGTCGGGGTGCGGCGCGTGGCCGCGGACCGCGGTGTCCCGGAGCAACTGCTGACCGACAACGTCGAAGAACTCGTCTCCCGCTCCGACGTCGACATCGTCGTCGAGCTGATGGGTCCGGTCGAACCCGCGCGCAAGGCCATCCTCGCCGCCCTGGAACAGGGCAAGTCCGTGGTCACCGCCAACAAGGCGCTGATGGCGGTGTCGGCGGGCGAACTGGCTCAGGCCGCCGAGAACGCCCACGTGGACCTCTATTTCGAGGCTGCGGTGGCCGGTGCCATCCCGGTCATCCGCCCGCTGACCCAATCGCTGGCCGGCGACACCGTGCTGCGGGTGGCCGGCATCGTCAACGGAACCACGAACTACATCCTCTCCGAAATGGACAGCACCGGCGCCGATTACACCAGCGCGCTGGCCGACGCGAGCGCGCTGGGCTATGCCGAGGCCGACCCGACCGCCGATGTCGAGGGTTACGACGCCGCCGCCAAGGCCGCGATCCTCGCCTCGATCGCCTTCCACACCCGGGTCACCGCCGACGACGTGTACCGCGAGGGCATCACCAAGGTGACCGCCGCGGACTTCGTGTCGGCGCGCGCGCTCGGGTGCACGATCAAACTACTGGCGATCTGCGAACGGCTCAACGGTGAAGGGCAGCAGCGGGTTTCGGCGCGGGTGTACCCGGCGCTGGTCCCGCTGGATCACCCGCTCGCCGCCGTCAACGGCGCGTTCAACGCCGTGGTGGTCGAAGCCGAGGCCGCCGGACGGTTGATGTTCTACGGTCAGGGTGCCGGCGGCGCGCCGACCGCGTCGGCCGTGCTCGGTGATCTGGTGATGGCCGCGCGCAACCGGGTTCAAGGCGGTCGCGGACCGCGGGAATCGAAATACGCCAAGCTGCCGGTCGCGGCGATCGGTGACATCGTCACGCGCTACTACGTGAACATGAACGTCGCGGACCGCCCCGGCGTGCTGTCGGCCGTCGCGGCGGAATTCGGCAAGCGTGAAGTCAGCATCGCCGAGGTGCGCCAGGAAGGCATGGTGGACGAGGGCGGTCAACGCTGCGGCGCCCGCATCGTCGTCGTGACGCACCAGGCGACGGACGCGGCGCTGTCGGAAACCGTTGCCGCACTGGCTGATCTGGAGGTCGTGTCGAGCATCAACAGCGTCCTGCGGATGGAAGGGACCACAGAGTGAGTACCACCCGTGCCGTGCACCAGCCCTGGCCCGGCCTGATCGCCGCCTACCGGGAGCGGCTGCCGATCGAGGACGGCTGGGCTGCGGTCACCCTCCGCGAGGGCGGCACCCCCTTGCTGCCCGCTCCGCGGCTTTCCGAATACACCGGTTGCACCGTGCATCTCAAGGTCGAAGGACTCAACCCCACGGGTTCGTTCAAGGATCGCGGGATGACGATGGCCGTGACCGAGGCGGTGGCCCGCGGTCAGCAGGCGGTGCTGTGCGCATCGACCGGCAACACGTCGGCATCGGCGGCTGCCTACGCCGCACGTGCGGGTGTGACCTGCGCGGTGCTGGTGCCCCAGGGCAAGATCGCGATGGGCAAGCTCGCGCAGGCCGTCATGCACGGCGCCAAGATCATCCAGATCGACGGCAACTTCGACGACTGCCTCGAGCTGGCGCGCAAACTCACCGCCGACTTCCCGACCGTGTCGCTGGTCAACTCGGTCAACCCGTACCGAATCGAGGGGCAGAAGACGGCGGCGTTCGAGATCGTCGACGCCCTCGGTGACGCGCCCGACGTACACGCACTGCCCGTCGGCAACGCGGGCAACATCACCGCCTACTGGAAGGGCTACACGGAGTACCACCGCGACGGTCTGGCAGACCGGCTGCCGCGCATGCTCGGCACGCAGGCCGCCGGTGCCGCGCCGCTGGTGCTCGGGGAACCGGTCAGCGACCCCGAGACCATCGCCACCGCGATCCGGATCGGCTCGCCCGCGTCCTGGAGTTCGGCCGTGGAGGCCCAGCAGCAGTCCGACGGGCCGGTTCCTCGCGGCCACCGACGAGGAGATCCTCGCCGCCTACCACCTGGTCGCCCGCGCGGAAGGCGTGTTCGTCGAGCCGGCGTCGGCGGCCAGCATCGCCGGGTTGCTCAAGTCGGTCGAAGACGGCTGGGTCGCCAAGGGTTCGACGGTGGTGTGCACGGTCACCGGTAACGGCCTCAAGGACCCCGACACCGCGCTGAAGGGAATGCCGGCCGTCATCCCGGTGCCCGTCGACCCCGTGGCCGTGGTCGCCAAGCTCGGTCTGGTGTAGGTCTGACGTCCGTGACCCGCACCCTGCCGCCCGCCCTGACGGCCACCGCTGTGGTGGCAGCGTCCAGCGCCAACCTCGGTCCCGGCTTCGACAGCATGGGGCTCGCCGTGAGTCTCTATGACGAGATCGTGGTCGAGACAACGGAATCGGGACTCGTCGTCGAGGTCCAGGGCGAGGGTGAGGGCCAGGTGCCGCTGGACGGATCGCACCTCGTCGTGCGGGCGATCCAGCGCGGCCTGCGGGAAACGGGCGTGCGCGCGTCGGGCCTGATCGTCCGCTGCCGTAACGCGATTCCGCACTCACGCGGCCTCGGATCGTCGGCGGCTGCTGTCGTCGGAGGTCTGGCTGCAGCCAACGGCCTTGCCGCACAGGCGGGTTCGACTCCGATGAGCACGCAACAGCTGGTGCAGGTCTCCTCTGAGTTCGAGGGGCACCCCGACAACGCATCGGCCGCGGTGCTCGGGGGAGCGGTGGTGTCGTGGACGGCTCAAGGGTGCCGGCGCGGCACGTTACGCGGCGGCGCCGATCCGGCTGCACCCGGACATTCGCCTGTTCGCGGCCATCCCGCAGGTGCGGTCGTCGACCGCCGAGACCCGCGTCCTGCTGCCCGAACACGTGAGCCACCTCGACGCGCGCTTCAACGTCAGCCGTGCGGCGCTGCTCGTCGTCGCCCTCACCGAGCGACCCGACCTGCTGATGACCGCGACCGAGGACATGCTGCACCAGCCGCAGCGCGCGCCGGCGATGCCGGCGTCGGCGGAATACCTCGCGGTGCTGCGGCGTTGTGGCGTGGCGGGAGTTCTGTCAGGGGCTGGACCTGCAGTATTGGCGTTGAGCACCGAAGCCGAACTGCCCGGAGAAGTGCTGGAACACGGTAGCGAAAACGGGTTCACCGTCGCGCGGTTGACCGTCGGAGACGGCGTGAAATGGACTTCGGGCGTGGTGGCGCGGCCCTAGCCGGCAAGCGCGTACCCGGTGTCACAGTCGCAACATGCGAATCACCGGTTTCTTGCTTCCGACCCGGATGCGGGTTATCCTCGCAGTCGTCCAGCAATCGCAGCGTCTGTACCTGCGCCGACCTTAGGACGACCACTTCTTCTCCCAGGTGTTCAATTTGTGGATTGACGGTTCGCCGTATCCCGGCGAATCCCTGCGATCGCCGTTGCCGTGGCAATGGTGTGACCTCAGCGTTCAGTGGATCGGCTGAACGCACCGAACCCCCGCGTGACGAGATCAGCGAGGGAAGAAAGGAAATCCGTGACTGATACGGACCTCATCACGGCTGGCGGCAGCACCGAGAACGGCGCGCTGCCGAACACCGTGACCGCAGACATTTCGACTTCCGCGGAGCCCGATGCGCCGGCCGCGGACAACGCGACCACGTCCTCGCCCAGCCGACGCGGCGCTCTGAGCAGCCTGGTGCTGCCCGAGCTGCGCGCACTGGCCAAGGAGATCGGTGTCGAGGGTGCATCCGGCATGCGCAAGAGCGAACTGATCGCCGCGATCCGTGAGCGCCGCGGCGAGAAGAGCGGCGGTTCGCCCGATGCCGGCTTCGGCGCCCGCCCAGTCCGCACCGACCGCCGAGAGTGCGCCCGCGACGCAGTCCGACGCCGAGCAGGCTGCTCCTCCGCAGCGGCGTGAGCGCCGTGCCGCGTCCCGCGGTCAGGGCGGCCCAGCCGCCACGGAGCAGCCCACGGAGTCCGCCGGCGTCACGCAAGGACGGCGCGGACGGTCGGGCGGCAGTCGGATCGCCCGTCCGAGCAGGCCGGCAAGGCCCGAAAAGTCCGGCGGGACAAGCGGACAAGCAGGACAGGGCCGAGAACCAGGGCACGTCCGAGAAGCCCGACAAGTCCGACCGCGACGACGACAGGCGCGACCAGCAGGGCGGCCAGAATCGCGGCAACCGCGGCGGCGGCGACAACTCCGGTAACCGCGGTGGCGGCGACAACTCCGGTAACCGCGGTGGCGGCGACAACTCCGGTAACCGCGGCGGTGGCGACAACTCCGGTAACCGCGGTGGCGGCGACAACGACGACGACGGTGAAGGCCGTCAGGGTCGGCGCGGACGCCGGTTCCGCGACCGCAGGCGCCGCGATCGCGGCGGCGAGGGCGGCGGCGGTGGCGACCGCGACACCGAACTGCGCGAAGACGACGTCGTGCAGCCCGTCGCCGGCATCCTCGACGTGCTGGACAACTACGCATTCGTGCGCACGTCCGGGTACCTCGCGGGACCCAACGACGTCTACGTGTCGATGAACATGGTCCGCAAGAACGGCCTGCGCCGCGGCGACGCCGTCACCGGTGCGGTGCGCGTGCCCAAGGAGGGCGACGGCGGGGGACAGAACTCCCGGCAGAAGTTCAACCCGCTGGTGCGCCTCGACACCGTCAACGGCAAGCCCGTCGAGGAGGCCAAGAAGCGGCCGGAGTTCACCAAGCTCACCCCGCTGTACCCGAACCAGCGGCTGCGCCTGGAGACCTCCGGCGACAAGCTGACCACCCGCGTGATCGATCTGATCATGCCGATCGGCAAGGGTCAGCGCGCGCTGATCGTGTCGCCGCCCAAGGCCGGCAAGACCACGATCATGCAGGACATCGCCAACGCGATCACGCGCAACAATCCCGAGTGCCACCTGATGGTCGTGCTCGTCGACGAGCGGCCTGAAGAGGTCACCGACATGCAGCGCTCGGTCAAGGGTGAGGTCATCGCCTCGACCTTCGACCGCCCGCCGTCCGACCACACCCAGGCCGCCGAGCTCGCCATCGAACGCGCCAAGCGCCTCGTCGAACAGGGCAAGGACGTCGTGGTGCTGCTGGACTCGATCACCCGGCTGGGACGTGCGTACAACAACGCCTCCCCGGCGTCGGGCCGCATCCTGTCCGGTGGTGTCGACTCGACCGCGCTGTATCCGCCGAAGCGGTTCCTGGGCGCGGCGCGCAACATCGAAGAGGGCGGCTCGCTGACGATCATCGCCACGGCCATGGTCGAGACCGGCTCCACCGGCGACACGGTGATCTTCGAGGAGTTCAAGGGCACCGGCAACGCCGAACTCAAGCTCGACCGCAAGATCGCCGAGCGCCGGGTGTTCCCGGCGGTCGACGTCAACCCGTCCGGTACCCGCAAGGACGAGCTGCTGCTGTCCACCGACGAGTTCGCAGTCGTGCACAAGTTGCGCCGGGTGCTCTCCGGACTGGACCCGCATCAGGCCATCGACCTGCTGATGAGTCAGCTGCGCAAGACCAAGAACAACTACGAGTTCCTGGTCCAGGTGTCGAAGAACACCCCCGGCGGCAACGACGGCGACTGAGTGATATCGGTGTAGTCGGTCAACCTCAGCGTGACCGACTACACCGAAATCACACCGGGGCGCAGCGCAGAGCGGCCACGATGTAGCGCCGTGCGTGCCGCAGCACCGAATCGTGATCGTCGACGTCGCACTGTTCCCCGGGGACGGTGGCCAGGCTCATCATGATCCGCGCGATCCACTCGGCGGCTTCGGCGCAATCGGTCTCCGGGTGGATCTCTCCGCTGTCGACGGCGGCCTGCACGTACGGCACCCAGAATGCGGCGATCTCCGGAATCAGTCCGCGCACCCCGAGCCCGACGCATGCGGTGAAGGCCTCGGGCTCCTCCTGGCGCAGCTTGAGCACGAGGGCACCGGGCGTCTCGGATTCCCTTCGTGCGAGCGCGACGCCTACGGTGATGCGCTGGTCGAGGCCGGCGACTGCGTCCAGCCGGGTACGTGACTCGGTCCAGAACGCATCGTTGAGCCGGACGATCGCCGCTCCGAGCAGTTCCGCTTTGTCCGGGAAATGTCGGTAGAGCCAGCCGCGACTGACTCCGGCCACCTCGGCCACCTCGGATACCGTGGTCGCGCGGATCCCCTTGGCGATCAGACATCGTTCAGCCGCGTCGATCAGCCGATCCCGGACGGATTTGATCGCCGGTTCGGCGCCGGGCTCGGCCGCCGAGTTCGCTGCGGTTTCCACGCTCACCCACCCATCTTCGCAAACGACCAGCCCCATCCGACGTGAGGTACGCTGCCCCCGGCCGGTCGAGTAGACATTAATCTCGATCTGTTCACAACGGTGAAGGGCGGGCAGGTGGCAGAGACGGTTCAGCAGCTGCTCCGGGAACGCAGGAACGATGACCGGGCTGGCCGTGCGCTATGAGGGCCGGACGTGGACCTGGCGCGAACATCTCGACGAAGCCGCCGCCGAAGCCGCCGCCATGATCGCGATCGCCGATCCCGAGCGTCCGCTCCACGTCGGCGTGCTGCTGGGGAACACTCCCGACATGCTCACCGCGCTGGCCGCGGCCGGGCTCGGCGGCTACGTCGTGTGCGGCATCAACAACACGCGGCGAGGCCAGGCACTCGCCCGCGATATCCGCCGCGCCGACTGCCAGATCCTGATCACCGACGAGGCCCATCGCGAACTGCTCGACGGCCTCGACCTCGCCGGCGTGCAGCTGCTGGTCGTCGGCAGCCCGCGATGGCAGGACCTGATGGCCGGGGCCGGTGCACTGACGCCGTACCGCGAGACCACGGCCACCGACACATTCATGCTCATCTTCACCTCCGGCACCAGCGGGGACCCGAAAGCCGTCAAGATGATGCACGCCATGGTGCTGCTGGCCGGAGCGGCCTTGGCCGGGCGCTACGAGCTGAATGTCGAGGACGTCTGCTACCTGTCGATGCCGCTGTTCCACAGCAACGCGGTGCTGGCCGGCTGGTCGGTGGCGCTGAACGCCGGTGCGGCGATGGCGCCGGCGCAGTTCACCGCCTCCCGCTTCATCGACGACGTGCGCCGCTACGGCGTCACCTACATGAACTACGTCGGCAAGCCGCTGGCCTACATCCTGGCCAGCCCGGAACGTCCCGACGACAGCGACAACCCGCTGCGGGTCGCCTTCGGTAACGAAGCCGGCGACCGTGACATCGCCGAGTTCGCCCGGCGCTTCGACTGCCAGGTGTGGGACGGCTTCGGCTCGACCGAGAACGCGGTGACGGTGACGCGCGAAGACGGGTGCCCGGCCGGCTCGATCGGCAAGGGCTTTCCGGGCGTGGCGATCTACGACTCGCAGACGTTGACCGAGTGCGCCGTCGCCGAATTCGACGAACACGGCGCCCTGCTCAACGGTGACGATGCGATCGGTGAACTCGTCAACACGACGGGCGCCGGGATGTTCGCGGGCTACTACAACGACGAGGGCGCCACCGAGGAGCGGATGCGGCACGGCATGTTCTGGTCCGGTGATCTGGCCTACCGGGATGCCGAGGGCTGGATCTATCTCGCCGGCCGGACCGCCGACTGGATGCGGGTGGACGGCGAGAACATGACCTCGGCCCCCATCGAGCGCATCCTGATCCGGCAACCCGCGATCAGCCAGGCCGCCGTCTATCCGGTGCCGGACGGGCACGTCGGTGACCAGGTGATGGCCGCCGTGGTCCTGCAGGACGAGGCGACGCTGACCCCGGGGGAGTTCGGCGCGTTCCTGGCGGATCAGCCGGATCTGTCGCCGAAAGCGTGGCCGCGCCACGTCTGGATCGCCGAGGCGCTGCCCAGCACCGCGACCAACAAGGTGCTCAAGCGCGAACTCGTCGCGCTGGGCGCCGAACCGGCGGGCCGGCGGCTCTGGCGGCGTGACGGTCGCGTCTATCGAGAGGTCGGCGCGCAGGAATAGCGGCCCCCGGATGGGCGTTTAGGCTGTTGGCGGTTGACCTGGCATAATGAGGGCCAGTCTGCCGGCCTCCGGCCGGGTGGACCGCCGACACCTCGGTCCCGGTTCACGCCGCAGCCTCCTGCAAATGGGAGGGCGACCCGGGCCCCACGATCGAAGAGGAAACCCATGAAATCAGGCATTCACCCTGACTATGTCGAGACCACGGTGCTGTGCGGCTGTGGTGCCACCTTCACCACCCGCAGCACTAAGAAGAGCGGCAACATCACCGTCGAGGTCTGCTCGCAGTGCCACCCGTTCTACACCGGCAAGCAGAAGATCCTCGACAGCGGCGGCCGCGTGGCCCGCTTCGAGAAGCGCTACGGCAAGCGGACCAAAGCTTCTGGGGCTTCCGACACCAATTAGCTGACCGAACGGCGCCCGCTCTGCTGCTGTATGCGCAGGCCGGGCGCCGTTTCGTGAGCGGGCCAGGACAGCGTGTGTGCCGAAGGAGGCGAGATGAGCGATACCGCGACGGCGATCGACGCCATCCTCGCCGAACACGCCGAGCTCGAACAACGGCTGAGCGAACCCGAACTGCACGCCGACCCGGCCACCGCCCGCAAGGTCGGTCGTCGATTCGCGCAGCTGTCGCCGATCATCGCGACGTACCGCAAGCTCGAGGCGGCCCGCGGTGATCTCGGAGCCGCCCGTGAACTCGCCGCCGACGACGCGTCTTTCGCCGCCGAAGTCGACGAGCTGACCGCGACCGTCGACCGGCTCGACACCCAGTTGACCGACCTGCTGGCCCCTCGCGACCCACACGACGGCGACGACATCGTGCTCGAGGTCAAATCAGGCGAGGGCGGCGAGGAATCCGCCCTGTTCGCCGCCGACCTGGCCCGCATGTACATCCGCTACGCGGAGCGCCACGGCTGGACCGTCACGATGCTCGATGCGACGGGCTCGGATCTGGGCGGATACAAGGACGCGACGTTGTCGATCCGCAGCAAGGGCGACTCCGCCGACGGCGTCTGGTCACGGCTCAAGTTCGAGGGCGGCGTGCACCGCGTCCAACGCGTGCCGGTCACCGAATCGCAGGGCCGGGTGCACACCTCGGCCGCGGGAGTTCTCGTCTACCCCGAACCCGAGGAAGTCGAGCAGGTCCAGATCGACGAATCCGACCTGCGCGTCGACGTCTACCGCAGTTCCGGTAAGGGCGGCCAAGGGGTGAACACCACCGATTCGGCCGTGCGCATCACCCACCTGCCGACCGGCATCGTCGTCACCTGCCAGAACGAGCGGTCGCAGCTGCAGAACAAGGCGCGCGCCATGCAGGTGCTCGCCGCACGACTGCAGTCGCTGGCCGAGGAGCAGGCTCAGGCCGACGCCTCGGCCGACCGCGCCAGTCAGATCCGCACCGTCGACCGCAGCGAACGCATCCGGACCTACAACTACCCGGAGAACCGGATCGCCGATCACCGCATCAACTTCAAGGCGCACAACCTCGACCAGGTGCTCGACGGTGACCTCGACGCGCTGCTCGACGCCCTGGCCGTCGCCGACAGGCAGGCCCGGCTCCAGAGCACGTCGTGAGTGTCGCCGACCGGCCCGCGACCATGCGGCAGGCCATCGACGCAGCCGTCGCCGAATTGGCGGCAGCCGGTGTCGGCTCGCCGCGCGTCGATGCCGAACTGCTTGCCGCCCATGTCGCGGGGACTGACCGGGGCCGGCTGGCCTTCGCCGAGCCCGACGCCACCTTCGTCGACCACTTCCGGCGGCTGACGTCGCGGCGTGCTCAGCGCGTTCCGCTGCAGCATCTGACCGGCGCCGCGGCGTTCGGTCCCGTCACGGTGCAGGTCGGGCCGGGTGTGTTCGTTCCCCGACCGGAGACCGAGGCGCTGCTGGAGTGGGCCTTGGCGCAACCCGTACCGGCCACGGCGGTCATCGTCGATCTGTGCACCGGATCAGGCGCGCTGGCACTGGCGCTGGCGGCGTGCCGGCCGGGCGCCCGGGTGATCGGCGTGGACGACTCCGAGGAGGCGCTGGCCTACGCTCGGCGCAACGCCCGCGGCACGGGCGTGGAACTGGTGCGTGCCGACGTGACCGCCTCCGACGTGCTGCCCGACCTGGTCGGCAGCGGTGGATCTGGTGGTGGCCAACCCGCCTTACATCCCGCTGCACGCGCAGTTGGGACCCGAAGTCGCCGAATACGACCCGCCGCACGCCCTGTTCGGCGGCGCGGACGGCATGGTGGTGGTCGACCGTGTCGTCGATTTGGCGGCGCGGCTGCTGCGGCCCGGCGGTTCCTGCGCGGTCGAGCACGACGACACCACGTCCGCCCGCACGGTCGAGGCATTCGCCGGTGCCGGCGGCTGGGTCGACGTCACCGCACGACACGACCTGACGGGTCGGCCCCGATTCGTGACCGCCGTCCGCGCCGAGTGAGAGGCTGGCTGACGTGAGCGAACTGTTCGACTGCGCCGACCCGAATGCGCGCGAGGCAGGGATCGCCTCGGCCATCAGCGCGCTCAAGGGCGGCCGGCTGGTCGTGATGCCAACCGACACGGTCTACGGCATCGGTGCCGACGCCTTCGACAGCGACGCCGTCGCGGCGCTGCTGGCGGCCAAGGGGCGCGGGCGCGACATGCCGGTGCCGGTGCTGGTCGGGTCGTGGCACACGATCCAGGGGCTGGTCTATTCGGTGCCGCAGAGCGCCCGGGAACTGATCCGTGCGTTCTGGCCGGGCGCGCTGAGCCTGGTGGTGCGCCAGGCCCCCTCACTGCAGTGGGATCTCGGCGACGCCGACGGCACGGTGATGTTGCGCATGCCGCTGCATCCGGTGGCGATCGAGCTGCTGCGCGAGGTCGGTCCGATGGCCGTCTCCAGCGCCAACATCTCGGGCCGGCCCGCCGCGGTCACCGCCGATCAGGCGCGGGAGCAGCTCGGCGACCTGGTCGAGGTGTACCTCGACGGCGGCCCGGCCCGGCAGCAGGCCGCGTCCACGATCGTCGACCTGACCGGAGCTCATCCCCGGGTGTTGCGGGAGGGGCCGGTGTCGCTTCAGGCGATCGGCGACGTGCTCGGTGTGGAGGCCGCGAGCCTGACGGCCCCGACGGCCTGACCGATGTCCTCGACCCTGCTGGCGCTGGCCGACCGTGGTGCGGGCGTACCGTTGCGCGAGCTCGCGCTGGTCGGCCTGACGGCGGCGACGATCACCTACCTGGCCACCGGCTGGGTGCGGGTGCTGGCGACGCGCTGGGGTGCGGTCGCCTACCCGCGCGAACGCGACGTCCACCTGCAGCCGACGCCGCGGATGGGCGGCCTGGCGATGTACACCGGCGTGGTCTTCGCGGTCCTGCTCGCATCCCAGCTGCCCGCACTGACCAGGGGCTTCGTCTACTCGTCGGGTTTGCCCGCCGTGGTGGTCGCGGGCGGTCTGATCATGGTCGTCGGGCTGATCGACGATCGATGGGGGCTCGATGCGCTGACCAAGTTCGCGGGCCAGATCACCGCCGCCAGCGTGATGGTCACGATGGGTGTCGCCTGGAGCGTGCTCTACATCCCGATCGGGGGAGTGGGCACCATCGTGCTGGACCAGGTCGCCTCGATCCTGCTGACGCTGGCGCTGACCGTCGCGATCGTCAACGCGATGAACTTCGTCGACGGGCTGGACGGGCTGGCGGCCGGTCTGGGGCTGATCACGGCGTCGGCGATCTGCATCTTCTCCGTCGGTCTGCTGCGCGATCACGGCGGCGACGTGCTGTTCTATCCGCCCGCGGTGATCTCGGTGGTGCTCGCCGGCGCCTGCCTGGGCTTCCTGCCGCACAATTTCCACAAGGCCAGGATCTTCATGGGGGACTCCGGGTCGATGTTGATCGGTCTCATGCTCGCGGCCGCGTCCACCACCGCCGCCGGGCCGATCTCGCAGACCGCTTACGGAGCGCGCGACGTCTTCGCGCTGCTGTCGCCGTTCCTGCTCGTGGTCGCCGTGATGTTCGTGCCAGCGCTGGACATGCTGCTGGCGATCGTCCGCCGCACCCGCGCGGGACTGAGCCCGTTCAGCCCCGACAAGATGCACCTTCATCACCGCCTGCTCGAGATCGGCCACTCCCACCGGCGGGTGGTGCTGCTCATCTATCTGTGGGTCGGCATCGTCGCGCTGGGCGCGGCGAGCACCATCTTCTTCGACCCGCGGCATACCGCAGCCGTGATGGCGGGGGCGATCGTCGTCGCCGTCGTGGTCACCCTGATTCCGTTGCTGAGACGCCGTGACGACCCCGCCGGCGAGGTATACGACAAAAAGTAGTAGGCCCCCTTTTGTGGCTCTCACCATGTGTTAGGGTTCTATGAGAACCCGAACAAACCTCGCGGGTTGCCGGCCCCCGGACCATCGGTGCCAATCGCTTGGACACCGGTCGGGACGGAACAACGACCGACAGATCGACCGATCACAGGAGCTGCCCCGTGGGTGATTCCGGCGCGCCCGTCGCCCTCCGATACGCTACGGAAGTTCACAGGAATCATCGGGACAGCTCAGACAACTCAACGACCGCGGGATCGAGGTGAAGCAGTGACGACGCCAGCGCAGGACGCGCCGTTGGTGTTCCCCTCCGTGGCTTTCCGTCCGCTGCGGCTGCTCGTGATCTGCGCGGCCGTCTCGGGCCTCGTCACGCTCGCCGCGGCGCTCGTCGGCTACCCGCTGTTCGGTCTCTTCTTCGCGATCGGCATGGCCCTGGGCCTGACCAATGCGCTGATGGTGCGGCGGGCGGTGGAGTCCATCACCGCCCAGGACCATCCGCTGAAGAAGAAGATGGCCCTCAACTCCGCTTCCCGACTGCTGGCGATCACCGTCGTCGGCCTGACGATCGCTTTCCTCTTCCGGCCGATGGGCCTCGGCGTGCTCTTCGGTCTGGCACTGTTCCAGGTGGTTCTGGTGCTGAGCACCTCGCTGCCCGTGCTGAAGAAGCTGCGCGCGGGGGACGAGGCCGGAGCCGCTGCGGATCACGGCACACCCGGCACTCCAGACGCTTCGACATCCAACGACGGATAGCTCAATAAGGATTGATTCGTAGATGACTCAAACCGTGCTCGCCCTCGAGGTCGGTCACCACATCGAGCAGAAGTGGTTCGGCCTGACGGTCAACGTGGACACCGTCCTGTCGACCGCCATCGCCGGCGCCATCGTCATCGCCCTGGCCTTCTTTCTGCGCGCCAAGGTGACGTCCACCGGCGTACCCGGCGGAGTGCAGTTGTTCTTCGAAGCGATCACCATCCAGATGCGCAACCAGGTGGAGAGCGCGATCGGGATGCGTATCGCGCCGTTCGTGCTGCCCCTGGCGGTGGCGCTGTTCTGCTTCATCCTGTTCGCGAACTGGCTGTCGGTGCTGCCGGTGCAGTACACCGACTCCCACGGGCGTGACCACCGAGCTGATCAAGCCGCCTGCCTCGGACATCAACTTCGTGCTCGCGCTCGCGCTGTTCGTCTTCATCTGCTACCACCTGGCCGGGATCTGGCGCCGCGGCGTCATCGGCCACCCCATCAAGGTCGCCAAGGGTCACGTCGCCTTCCTGGCGCCGATCAACATCGTCGAGGAGATCGCCAAGCCGATCTCGTTGTCACTGCGACTTTTCGGCAACATCTTCGCCGGCGGCATCATGGTCGGGCTGATCGCCCTGTTCCCGGCGTGGATCCTGTGGTTGCCGAACGCGATCTGGAAATCTTTCGACCTGTTCATCGGCTTGATCCAGGCGTTCATCTTCGCGCTGCTGACGATCTTGTACTTCGGGCAGTCGATGGAGCTCGACCACGATCACTCCGATGACGCTGCACACAGCTCATCTGAGAAGCACTAGAACTACCCCAAACCCATACAGACCTGGCGACAACCGAGAGCCAGTTATCAAGGAGGATAAGGAATGGATCCCACAATCGCTGCCGGCGCGCTCATCGGCGGTGGTCTGATCATGGCAGGCGGCGCCATCGGCGCGGGTATCGGTGACGGTATCGCCGGTAATGCCCTGATCTCGGGCATCGCCCGTCAGCCCGAGGCGCAGGGCCGGCTGTTCACTCCGTTCTTCATCACCGTCGGTCTGGTCGAGGCGGCGTACTTCATCAACCTCGCGTTCATGGCGCTGTTCGTGTTCGCCACCCCGGTCGGCGGCTAATTCGTCGTCATGGGTGAACTGACCGCAACCGTTCTGGCAGCAGAAGAGGGTGGGGGGACCAGCAACTTCCTGGTCCCCAACGGCACCTTCTTCTTCGTCCTGCTCATCTTCCTGATCGTGCTCGGCGTGATCGGGAAGTGGGTTGTGCCGCCGGTCAGCAAGGTCCTGGCAGAGCGTGAAGCGATGCTCGCCAAGACCGCTGCGGACAACAAGAAGGCGGCAGAGCAGGTCGCGGCGGCACAGGCGGATTACGACGAGACGATGGCCAACGCTCGCGGCGAGGCGTCGTCGATCCGTGACGAGGCCCGAGCCGAAGGCCGCAAGGCCATCGACGAGGCGCGAGCCGAGGCCGGTGGCGAAGTGGCCGACAAAGTGCAGTCCGCCAACGCGGAGCTGGAACAGAACGCGTCGTCGACCACGAGTCAGCTCGAGTCGTCGGTCGACGGTCTGTCCGGCACGCTGGCGAGCCGCATTCTGGGTGTCGACGTGAGCGACACCTCGACCGGGAGGCGTTGATGTCGACATTCATCGGACAGCTGGTCGGATTCGCGATCATCATCTTCATCGTGGTCAAGTGGGTGGTTCCGCCTGTCCGCAATCTGATGAACAACCAGCAGGACGCCGTGCGCGCGGCGCTCGAGGACAGCAAGTCCGCGGCCGAGAAGCTGGCCAACGCCGACCAGATGCACGCCAAGGCCGTCGAGGAGGCGAAGGCCGCAGGGGCCAAGCTGACCGAGGAGGCCCGCGCGGACTCCACGCGGATCGGCGAACAGCTGCGCGAGCAGGCCGGCACCGAGGCCGAGCGCATCAAAGCTCAAGGCGAGCAACAGATCCACCTGCTCCGCCAGCAGACCATCCGCAACCTCCGTCAGCATCTCGGGCTCGAGTCGGTGGCCAAGGCCGAGGAGATCGTGCGCAACCACGTCGCGGATCCCGGCGCGCAGTCGGCGACTGTCGACCGGTTCCTCGACCAACTCGACGACATGGCGCCCTCGCTCGGCGGTGCTGGAGGCCGGCGCGACGCTGAATCTGCGGGCCGCCAGCCGCGAGTCGCTGGCCGAAGTGGTCAAGAAGTTCGACTCCGTCGCCGAGGGTGCCGACGCGGACGGCACTGACCGCGCTCGCCGAGAACCTTGCGGCCGTGGCTGAAGCTGCTGCTCACCGAGCCCGCACTCAACAACCACCTCGCCGAGGCCACCGACGATTCGGACGCCAAGGTCCGTCTGGTGGAGCGGCTGTTCGGCGGCAAGGTCGACGACACCACGCTCGATATCCTCGAAAACGGCTGTCACCCAGCGCTGGTCGGACGAGGGTAACCTGCTCGACGCCATCGAACATGTCGCCCGGTTGGCGCTGCTGGCTCGTGCCGAGCGCGACGGCCAGTACGAAGAGGTCGAAGATCAGCTGTTCCGGTTCGGGCGCGTCCTCGACACCGAGTCGCGGCTGAACAGGCTGCTGGCGGACCCGACGGTGCCCGCCGACAAGCGGGTCGAACTGCTGGACAAGGTCCTGCATGCCGGCGGCGGCGTCAACGACACCGCCGCGGCGCTGCTCCGGCAGACCGTCCGACTGCTGCGCGGCGAAGTCGCCGATGCGGCGGTCAACGATCTGGCCGAACTCGCCGTCGCCCGGCGCGGTGAGGCCGTCGCCCAGGTCACTGCCGCAGCCGAATTGTCCGACGAGCAGCGCACCCGTCTGACCGAGGTGCTCAGCCGGATCTACGGCACCCCGGTGTCGGTCCAGCTGAACGTCGATCCCGACATCCTCGGCGGGCTCCTGATCATCGTCGGCGACGAGGTCATCGACGGTTCCATCTCATCCCGGTTGGCCGCCGCCCGCACAGGGCTGCCGGACTGACCGCCCACGAACTCGAGCAGCAACAACCACAAAGGCAGGAAGACGAAAAGCCATGGCAGAGTTGACAATCTCGGCTTCTGACATCGAAGGGGCGATCGAGGACTACGTCTCCTCCTTCACCGCCGAGTCCGGTCGCGACGAGGTCGGCGTCGTCATCGACGCCGGTGACGGCATCGCCCACGTGGAGGGTCTGCCCTCGGTGATGACCCAGGAGCTGCTGGAGTTCCCCGGCGGCGTCCTCGGTGTCGCGCTGAACCTCGACGAACACACCGTCGGTGCGGTGATCCTCGGCGACTTCGAGAAGATCGAACAGGGCCAGCAGGTCAAGCGCACCGGTGAGGTGCTCTCGGTGCCGGTCGGTGACGCGTTCCTCGGCCGCGTCATCAACCCGCTCGGTCAGCCGATCGACGGTCAGGGCGACATCGAGTCCGAGACCCGTCGCGCACTCGAGTTGCAGGCGCCGTCGGTGGTGCAGCGGCAGGGCGTGTCCGAGCCGCTGCAGACCGGCATCAAGGCGATCGACTGCCAGACGCCGATCGGCCGCGGCCAGCGCCAGCTGATCATCGGCGACCGCAAGACCGGCAAGACCGCGGTGTGCGTCGACACGATCCTCAACCAGCGCGAGGCCTGGGCGACGGGCGACCCGAAGCAGCAGGTGCGCTGCGTCTACGTGGCGATCGGCCAGAAGGGCACCACGATCGCCTCGGTCAAGCGGGCCCTCGAGGAGGGCGGCGCGATGGAGTACACCACCATCGTCGCGGCGCCGGCGTCGGACGCCGCCGGCTTCAAATGGCTTGCGCCCTACACCGGTTCGGCCATCGGCCAGCACTGGATGTACGACGGCAAGCACGTGCTGATCGTGTTCGACGACCTGTCCAAGCAGGCCGACGCCTACCGCGCGATCTCGCTGCTGCTGCGCCGCCCGCCGGGCCGCGAGGCGTTCCCCGGCGACGTGTTCTACCTGCACTCGCGCCTGCTGGAGCGCTGCGCGAAGCTGTCCGACGAGCTCGGCGGTGGTTCGATGACCGGCCTGCCGATCATCGAGACCAAGGCCAACGACATCTCGGCGTTCATCCCGACCAACGTCATCTCGATCACCGACGGCCAGTGCTTCCTGGAGTCCGACCTGTTCAACCAGGGTGTGCGGCCGGCCATCAACGTCGGTGTGTCGGTGTCGCGAGTCGGTGGCGCCGCCCAGATCAAGGCCATGAAAGAGGTGGCCGGCTCGCTGCGTCTGGAGCTGTCGCAGTATCGCGAGCTGGAGTCGTTCGCCGCGTTCGCCTCCGACCTGGACCCGGCGTCCAAGGCGCAGCTGGACCGCGGCGCCCGCCTGGTCGAGCTGCTCAAGCAGCCGGCGTACACGCCGTACCCGGTCGAGGATCAGGTCGTGGCGATCTTCCTCGGCACCAAGGGCCATCTCGACTCGGTTCCGGTCGAGGACGTCGCGCGCTTCGAGCAGGAACTGCTCGAGCACGTCAAGGCTTCGCACGACGAGATCCTCTCCGAGATCCGCGAGTCCAAGAAGCTCTCCGACGAGACGGCGGACAAGCTGACCGACGTCATCAACGAGTTCAAGAAGGGCTTCTCGGCGAGTGACGGCAGCTCCGTGGCGGTCAACGAGCACGAGGCCGAGGCGATGGACGAAGAGGACGTCGAGAAGGAGTCCGTCAAGGTCCGCAAGCCGGCACCGAAGAAGTAGGACCGGGAAGGGTCTGGAGAGCTAGATGGCTGCAACACTGCGTGAGCTTCGCGGGAGGATCCGGTCTGCCGGGTCGATCAAGAAGATCACCAAGGCCCAGGAAATGATCGCCACCTCGCGGATCGCCAAGGCGCAGGCCCGGGTGGAGGCGGCTCGGCCGTACAGCACCGAGATCACCAACATGCTGACCGAGCTGGCGAGCGCGAGCGCGCTGGACCATCCGCTGCTGGTGGCCCGGGAGAACCCGAAACGGGCCGCGGTGCTGGTGGTGTCCTCGGACCGCGGGTCTGTGCGGTGCCTACAACGCCAACGTGCTGCGGCAGTCCGAGGAGCTCTTCTCCCTGCTGCGCGAAGAGGGCAAGGATCCCGGTCGTCTACGTGGTCGGCCGGAAAGCCTTGGGCTACTTCAACTTCCGGCAGCGCGACGTCATCGAGTCGTGGAGCGGCTTCTCGGAGCGGCCCACGTACGAGCACGCCAAGGAGATCGCCGACACCCTGGTGACGCTCCTTCATGTCCGGGCCGGACGACGACCAAGATGACGCCGGCCCTGATGGTGTCCTAGGCGTCGACGAACTGCACATCGTGTTCACCGAGTTCAAGTCGATGCTGTCGCAGTCGGCGGTGGCCCGCCGGATCGCGCCGATGGTGGTCGAGTACGTCGGCGACGAGGAGCCCGAGGACGGACCGCGCACGCTGTTCTCGTTCGAGCCCAATGCCGAGACCCTGTTCGACGCGCTGCTGCCGCGCTACGTCGCCACCCGGGTGTACGCGGCGCTGCTCGAGGCGGCCGCGTCGGAATCCGCATCCCGGCGGCGAGCGATGAAGTCGGCCACCGATAACGCCGACGATCTGATCAAGTCCCTGACCCTGGCGGCAAACCGCGAACGGCAGGCCCAGATCACCCAGGAAATCAGCGAGATCGTCGGCGGCGCCAACGCGCTCGCCGACGCCAAGTGACCTTCAGCAGAACGCCCCGTTAGGAAGCGAAGAGAACAATGAGTGCACCAGCAAAAGACAAGGAGACCGCGGGTCGCGTGGTCCGCATCACCGGCCCGGTGGTCGACGTGGAGTTCCCACGCGGCTCCGTCCCGGAGTTGTTCAACGCGCTGCACGCCGACATCTCCTACAAGGAGCTGTCCAAGACGCTGACCCTCGAGGTCGCGCAGCACCTCGGGGAGAACCTGGTGCGCACCATCTCGATGCAGCCGACGGACGGCCTGGTCCGCGGCGTCGAGGTGACCGATACGGGCAACTCGATCTCGGTGCCCGTCGGCGACGGGGTCAAGGGCCACGTGTTCAACGCGCTCGGCGACTGCCTCGACGAGCCCGGCTACGGCAAGGACTTCGAGCACTGGTCGATCCACCGCAAGCCGCCGGCCTTCTCGGACCTGGAGCCCCGCACCGAGATGCTGGAGACCGGTCTCAAGGTCGTCGACCTGCTGACCCCGTACGTGCGCGGGGGCAAGATCGCCCTGTTCGGCGGTGCCGGCGTGGGCAAGACCGTGCTCATCCAGGAGATGATCAACCGTATCGCGCGCAACTTCGGTGGTACATCGGTGTTCGCCGGTGTCGGCGAGCGCACCCGCGAGGGCAACGACCTGTGGGTGGAACTCGAGGACGCCAACGTGCTCAAGGACACCGCGTTGGTGTTCGGCCAGATGGACGAGCCGCCGGGCACCCGTATGCGCGTTGCGCTGTCGGCGCTGACCATGGCGGAGTACTTCCGCGACGAGCAGGGCCAGGACGTGCTGCTGTTCATCGACAACATCTTCCGGTTCACCCAGGCTGGCTCCGAGGTTTCCACGCTGCTCGGCCGCATGCCGTCCGCGGTGGGCTACCAGCCGACCCTGGCCGACGAGATGGGCGAGCTCCAGGAACGCATCACCTCGACCCGTGGTAAGTCGATCACCTCGATGCAGGCCGTCTACGTGCCCGCCGACGACTACACCGACCCGGCTCCGGCCACCACGTTCGCGCACCTCGACGCGACCACGGAGCTGTCTCGTAACGTGTTCTCGAAGGGCATCTTCCCGGCGGTGGACCCGCTGGCGTCGTCCTCGACGATCCTCGACCCCTCGGTCGTCGGCGACGAGCACTACCGCGTCGCGCAGGAAGTCATCCGGATCCTGCAGCGCTACAAGGACCTCCAGGACATCATCGCGATCCTCGGTATCGACGAGCTCGCCGAAGAGGACAAGCTGCTGGTGCAGCGGGCGCGCCGGATCGAGCGCTTCCTGAGCCAGAACATGATGGCCGCCGAACAGTTCACCGGCCAGCCCGGCTCGACGGTGCCGCTGAAGGAGACCGTCGAAGCCTTCGACAAGCTCACCAAGGGCGATTTCGACCATCTGCCCGAACAGGCCTTCTTCCTGATCGGTGGCCTGGACGACCTGGCCAAGAAGGCTGAAAGCCTCGGCGCCAAGCTGTGATGAGCGCTTGCGCGAAGAACCGACAAGCACCGGTTCGCGAACTGACCCGATTCGAAGAGGTGGTGTGACATGGCGGAGATGAACGTCGAGGTCGTCGCCGTTGAACGGGAACTGTGGGCCGGTGAGGCCACCTTCGTGTTCACCCGCACCACCACCGGCGAGATCGGCATCCTGCCGCGGCACATCCCGCTGGTGGCACAGCTCGTTGACGATGCGATGGTGCGGGTCGAGCGCGAGGGCGAGGACGATCTGCGGCTCGCGGTCGATGGCGGCTTCCTGTCCGTCACCGAGGAGACCGTGCGGATCCTCGTCGAGAACGCGCAGTTCGAGTCCGAGATCAACGCCGACCAGGCCAAGGAAGACTCCGAGTCTGACGATCCCAGGACTGCGGCCTGGGGACGCGCGCGGTTGCGCGCACTTGGTCAGATCGACTAGCGGGCCGACCGGTGAGCGCGTCCATGGTGTTCATGGCCGCGCTGATCGGCGTGCTGGCGCTGGTGGTGATCGCACTGAGCTACCGGTTGTGGAAGCTCAGGCAGGTCGGGGGGACCGCGGCGATCCTGCGTGACGTTCCCGCGGTCGGTGGTCACGGCTGGCGTCACGGCGTCATGCGGTATCGCGGCGGGGACGCCCAGTTCTACCGATTGTCGAGTCTGCGGTGGTGGCCGGACCGGACGCTGAGCCGGCGCGGCCTGGAGATCGTGTCCCGGCGGTCTCCGCGCGGCGACGAGTTCGACATCATGACCGATGAGATCGTGGTGCTCGAACTTCGCGACGTGCAACCGGACCGCGGGCGCGGATACGAGGTAGCCCTCGACCGTGGTGCGTTGACGGCGTTCACGTCCTGGTTGGAGTCGCGGCCATCCCCGCGAGCCAGGCGGCGAAGCTACTGACCTGCGCCGCCGGGCCGCCAGAGCACATCGCCGTCGGGATTGGCCGCTCGGCACAGAATGAACAGCAGGTCGGACAGGCGATTGAGGTACTGCGCCGGGAGCACGTTCACCCCGTCACCGTGCGTGTCGACGGCGTGCCACGCCGACCGCTCGGCGCGCCGCGCGACCGTGCGCGCCACGTGCAGCAGTGCCGACAGCGGCGTCCCGCCGGGCAGAATGAACGAGTTAAGGGCCGGCAGGGGCTCGTTGAACTCATCGCACCACTTCTCCAGGCGGTCGATGTAGGGCTGCGTGATCCGCAGTGGGGGATATTCGGGGTTCTCGACCACGGGGGTCGACAAGTCGGCACCGGCGTCGAACAGGTCGTTCTGAATCTGGCGGAGCACCTCTCCGATCCGCTGATCGGGCCGGCCGAGCGCGACAGCCACGCCGATCGCGGCATTGGTCTCGTCACAGTCCGCGTACGCCGCCAGCCGCGCGTCGTTCTTGGACACCCGGCTGAAATCGCTGAGCCCGGTGGTCCCGTCGTCGCCGGTGCGCGTGTAGATGCGCGTGAGGTGCACTGCCATGCTCAAACCGTACGGGACGCGTCGCTCGCCGGGCGCCGCAGGAGACTGACATGACCCATCGCGCTGTTTACACTGACCGGCGTGGGCGATCGTTTCGTGGTGACCGGCGGCAGTCGGTTAGCGGGCGAAGTCGCCGTCGGGGGAGCCAAGAACAGCGTGCTGAAGCTGATGGCTGCCTCCCTGCTCGCGGAGGGCACGAGCACCATCACCAATTGCCCGGACATTCTCGACGTGCCGCTGATGGCCGAGGTGCTGCGCGGGCTGGGAGCGACGGTCGAACTCGAGGGTGACGTCGTGCGGATCACCTCGCCGGACGAGCTCAAGTACGACGCCGACTTCGCCGCTGTCCGCCAGTTCCGCGCGTCGGTGTGCGTGCTCGGGCCGCTGGTCGGCCGGTGCAAGCGGGCGAAGGTGGCACTGCCGGGCGGCGACGCGATCGGGTCGCGACCGTTGGACATGCACCAGGCCGGGCTGCGGCTGTTGGGTGCGCGGTGCAACATCGAGCACGGCTGCGTGGTCGCCGAGGCCGATCATCTGCACGGGGCCGAGATCCAACTGGAGTTCCCCTCGGTCGGCGCGACCGAGAACATTCTGATGGCCGCGGTGCTGGCCGACGGGGTGACCACCATCCACAACGCCGCCCGGGAGCCCGACGTCGTCGACCTGTGCACGATGCTCAACCAGATGGGTGCGCAGATCTCGGGTGCCGGTTCGTCGACGTTGACGATCACCGGGGTCGACCGGCTGTATCCGACCGAGCACCGCGTCATCGGCGATCGGATCGTGGCTGCGACGTGGGGCATCGCCGCCGCGATGACGTGCGGCGACATCTCGGTCACCGGTGTCGACCCCGCGCATCTGCAACTGGTGCTGCACAAGCTGCATGACGCCGGCGCCACGGTCACGCAGTCCGATGACGGCTTCCGTGTCGTCCAGTACGAGCGCCCGAAAGCGGTCAATGTGGCCACGTTGCCGTTTCCCGGCTTCCCGACGGATCTGCAGCCGATGGCGATCGGACTGGCGGCCATCGCCGACGGCACCTCGATGATCACCGAGAACGTCTTCGAAGCGAGGTTCCGCTTCGTCGAGGAGATGATCAGGCTGGGTGCCGATGCGCGTACCGACGGTCACCACGCGGTGGTGCGGGGCATCCCGCAGCTGTCGAGCGCACCCGTGTGGTCGTCGGATATCCGCGCCGGTGCCGGCCTCGTGTTGGCCGGTCTGGTCGCTGACGGTGACACCGAGGTGCACGACGTCTTTCACATCGACCGCGGCTATCCGAAGTTCGTGGAAAATCTGGTCGGTCTGGGAGCGGAGATCGAGCGCGTCCAGTAGCGTGCGCGGCCGCCAATCGCGTCGTGTGCAGGGCATTTGGGCGTAAGGCCGACAGAGCGTAGTATTCATTTTCAGACGCCCACGGCCCGGATCGGACGGTCTCCGATCGGATCTGAGGACGGGGTTTGACCTCTCTGACCACATGCAGTACAGTGGCAGGGTTGCCTGAAAACCGGGTGTGTTGTTTGAGAACTCAATAGTGTGTTTGGTGGTTTTTGTTTGTTGTTTTTTTGTCTGCCTCTTTTTCCCGTTTAGGGGTGGATGTTTTTTGATGCCAGTTTTTGGTGTCTTGTTTGATGATCGGATTTCTCTGATTGTGAATTCTGCCCTGGCCTGTGTGGTTGGGGGGTTTTTGTTTGGAGAGTTTGATTCTGGCTCAGGACGAACGCTGGCGGCGTGCTTAACACATGCAAGTCGAACGGAAAGGCCCTTCGGGGTACTCGAGTGGCGAACGGGTGAGTAACACGTGGGTGATCTGCCCTGCACTTTGGGATAAGCCTGGGAAACTGGGTCTAATACCGAATACTCCCTACTGGTTGCATGGCCTGGTAGGGGAAAGCTTTTGCGGTGTGGGATGGGCCCGCGGCCTATCAGCTTGTTGGTGAGGTTATGGCTTACCAAGGCGACGACGGGTAGCCGGCCTGAGAGGGTGACCGGCCACACTGGGACTGAGATACGGCCCAGACTCCTACGGGAGGCAGCAGTGGGGAATATTGCACAATGGGCGCAAGCCTGATGCAGCGACGCCGCGTGAGGGATGACGGCCTTCGGGTTGTAAACCTCTTTCGCCAGGGACGAAGCGCAAGTGACGGTACCTGGAGAAGAAGGACCGGCCAACTACGTGCCAGCAGCCGCGGTAATACGTAGGGTCCGAGCGTTGTCCGGAATTACTGGGCGTAAAGAGCTCGTAGGTGGTTTGTCGCGTTGTTCGTGAAAACTCACAGCTCAACTGTGGGCGTGCGGGCGATACGGGCAGACTGGAGTACTGCAGGGGAGACTGGAATTCCTGGTGTAGCGGTGGAATGCGCAGATATCAGGAGGAACACCGGTGGCGAAGGCGGGTCTCTGGGCAGTAACTGACGCTGAGGAGCGAAAGCGTGGGGAGCGAACAGGATTAGATACCCTGGTAGTCCACGCCGTAAACGGTGGGTACTAGGTGTGGGTTTCCTTCCTTGGGATCCGTGCCGTAGCTAACGCATTAAGTACCCCGCCTGGGGAGTACGGCCGCAAGGCTAAAACTCAAAGAAATTGACGGGGGCCCGCACAAGCGGCGGAGCATGTGGATTAATTCGATGCAACGCGAAGAACCTTACCTGGGTTTGACATGCACAGGACGTCGGCAGAGATGTCGGTTCCCTTGTGGCCTGTGTGCAGGTGGTGCATGGCTGTCGTCAGCTCGTGTCGTGAGATGTTGGGTTAAGTCCCGCAACGAGCGCAACCCTTATCTTATGTTGCCAGCGCGTAATGGCGGGGACTCGTGAGAGACTGCCGGGGTCAACTCGGAGGAAGGTGGGGATGACGTCAAGTCATCATGCCCCTTATGTCCAGGGCTTCACACATGCTACAATGGCCGGTACAAAGGGCTGCGATGCCGTGAGGTGGAGCGAATCCTTTCAAAGCCGGTCTCAGTTCGGATCGGGGTCTGCAACTCGACCCCGTGAAGTCGGAGTCGCTAGTAATCGCAGATCAGCAACGCTGCGGTGAATACGTTCCCGGGCCTTGTACACACCGCCCGTCACGTCATGAAAGTCGGTAACACCCGAAGCCGGTGGCCTAACCCCTTGTGGGAGGGAGCCGTCGAAGGTGGGATCGGCGATTGGGACGAAGTCGTAACAAGGTAGCCGTACCGGAAGGTGCGGCTGGATCACCTCCTTTCTAAGGAGCACCACGAGACTTGATCCCGCCCACATCGTGTGGGGGTTCGGTGTATCAAGCGATTCGTGAAGATGGCCTGTTCTCTGTAGTGGAGGCGGGTCTGGTGCAACAACAAACGTTTTGCCGGTGGGGAAATGCCGGTGATGGGATTGCCAGACACACTATTGGGCTTTGAGACAACAGGCCCGTGCCCCTGGTGTGGGGGTGGCTCTGCGTTGGTGGAGTCGGTATGTTGTTGCCTCACTTTGGTGGTGGGGTGTGGTGTTTGATTTGTGGATAGTGGTTGCGAGCATCTGACACAGGGTGTTTTCATTCTGTGTCGTTGTATGCAATTTTGTTGATGCTCAACCCTTGTGGGGTTGGGTGTTTTCATTCTTTTGGTTTTTGTGTTGTAAGTGTTTAAGGGCGCATGGTGGATGCCTTGGCACTGGGAGCCGATGAAGGACGTGGGAGGCTGCGTTATGCCTCGGGGAGCTGTCAACCGAGCGTGGATCCGAGGATGTCCGAATGGGGAAACCCGGCACGAGTGATGTCGTGTCACCCAACGCTGAATACATAGGCGTTGGGGGGGAACGCGGGGAAGTGAAACATCTCAGTACCCGTAGGAAGAGAAAACAAAAGTGATTCCGTGAGTAGTGGCGAGCGAAAGCGGAGGATGGCTAAACCGTGTGCATGTGATACCCGGCGGGGGTTGTGTGTGCGGTGTTGTGGGGCGTTTCTTCTCAGGTCCGCCGGCCTGGGCAGCAGTGAGAAAATCGTGTGTTAGGTGAAGTGGCCTGGGATGGTCTGCCGTAGTGGGTGAGAGCCCCGTAGTCGAAAACATGCGATCTGTTGTGGAATGTTTTCCCCGAGTAGCAGCGGGCCCGTGGAATCTGCTGTGAATCTGCCGGGACCACCCGGTAAGCCTGAATACTTCCCAGTGACCGATAGCGGATTAGTACCGTGAGGGAATGGTGAAAAGTACCCCGGGAGGGGAGTGAAAGAGTACCTGAAACCGTGCGCTTACAATCCGTCAGAGCCCTCGACTTTGTTGTGGGGTGATGGCGTGCCTTTTGAAGAATGAGCCTGCGAGTCAGGGACATGTCGCGAGGTTAACCCGGGTGGGGTAGCCGTAGCGAAAGCGAGTCTGAATAGGGCGTATCCACACAACAGTGTGTGGTGTAGTGGTGTGTTCTGGACCCGAAGCGGAGTGATCTACCCATGGCCAGGGTGAAGCGCGGGTAAGACCGCGTGGAGGCCCGAACCCACTTAGGTTGAAGACTGAGGGGATGAGTTGTGGGTAGGGGTGAAAGGCCAATCAAACTCCGTGATAGCTGGTTCTCCCCGAAATGCATTTAGGTGCAGCGTCGCAGTGTTCGTGTCGGAGGTAGAGCTACTGGATGGCCGATGGGCCCTACTAGGTTACTGACGTCAGCCAAACTCCGAATGCCGACACGGTGTAATGCGGCAGTGAGACGGCGGGGGATAAGCTCCGTGCGTCGAGAGGGAAACAGCCCAGATCGCCGGCTAAGGCCCCTAAGCGTGTGCTAAGTGGAAAAGGATGTGCAGTCGCGAAGACAACCAGGAGGTTGGCTTAGAAGCAGCCACCCTTGAAAGAGTGCGTAATAGCTCACTGGTCAAGTGATTGTGCGCCGATAATGTAGCGGGGCTCAAGCACACCGCCGAAGCCGCGGCAGCACACCTTGTGTGTGCTGGGTAGGGGAGCGTCCTGCATCCGGTGAAGCCGCCGAGTGATCGAGTGGTGGAGGGTGTGGGAGTGAGAATGCAGGCATGAGTAGCGATAAGGCAAGTGAGAACCTTGCCCGCCGAAAGACCAAGGGTTCCTGGGCCAGGCCAGTCCGCCCAGGGTGAGTCGGGACCTAAGGCGAGGCCGACAGGCGTAGTCGATGGACAACGGGTTGATATTCCCGTACCCGTGTGTGAGCGTCCCTGATGAATCCATCTTGCTAACCGCCCAAATGGTGGTCCACCAAACCCTTTCGAGGGAATGGGGATCACCGGCTGCGCGGGACCCAGGTGGGTAGTAGTCAAGCGATGGGGTGACGCAGGAAGGTAGCCGTACCAGTCAGTGGTAATACTGGGGCAAGCCGGTAGGGAGTCAGATAGGCAAATCCGTCTGACATATATCCTGAGAGGTGATGCATAGCCGAGTGAGGCGAATTCGGTGATCCTATGCTGTCGAGAAAAGCCTCTAGCGAGTCCACACACGGCCCGTACCCCAAACCAACACAGGTGGTCAGGTAGAGAATACCAAGGCGTACGAGTGAACTATGGTTAAGGAACTCGGCAAAATGCCCCCGTAACTTCGGGAGAAGGGGGACCCCCATACCGTGAACCGGCTTGCCCGGGGCAGCGGGAGGGGGTGGCACAAACCAGTGAGAAGCGACTGTTTACTAAAAACACAGGTCCGTGCGAAGTCGCAAGACGAGGTATACGGACTGACGCCTGCCCGGTGCTGGAAGGTTAAGAGGACCTGTTAACCCGTAAGGGTGAAGCGGAGAATTTAAGCCCCAGTAAACGGCGGTGGTAACTATAACCATCCTAAGGTAGCGAAATTCCTTGTCGGGTAAGTTCCGACCTGCACGAATGGCGTAACGACTTCTCAACTGTCTCAACCATAGACTCGGCGAAATTGCATTACGAGTAAAGATGCTCGTTACGCGCGGCAGGACGAAAAGACCCCGGGACCTTCACTACAACTTGGTATTGGTGCTCGATACGGTTTGTGTAGGATAGGTGGGAGACTGTGAAGCATCCACGCCAGTGAATGTGGAGTCGTTGTTGAAATACCACTCTGATCGTATTGGGCCTCTAACCTCGAACCCTGAACCGGGTTCAGGGACAGTGCCTGGCGGGTAGTTTAACTGGGGCGGTTGCCTCCTAAAAAGTAACGGAGGCGCCCAAAGGTTCCCTCAACCTGGACGGCAATCAGGTGTTGAGTGTAAGTGCACAAGGGAGCTTGACTGCGAGACGGACATGTCAAGCAGGGACGAAAGTCGGGACTAGTGATCCGGCACCTCTGAGTGGAAGGGGTGTCGCTCAACGGATAAAAGGTACCCCGGGGATAACAGGCTGATCTTCCCCAAGAGTCCATATCGACGGGATGGTTTGGCACCTCGATGTCGGCTCGTCGCATCCTGGGGCTGGAGCAGGTCCCAAGGGTTGGGCTGTTCGCCCATTAAAGCGGCACGCGAGCTGGGTTTAGAACGTCGTGAGACAGTTCGGTCTCTATCCGCCGCGCGCGTCAGAAGCTTGAGGAAATCTGTCCCTAGTACGAGAGGACCGGGACGGACGAACCTCTGGTCCACCAGTTGTCCCACCAGGGGCACCGCTGGATAGCCACGTTCGGACAGGATAACCGCTGAAAGCATCTAAGCGGGAAACCCCCTCCAAGACCAGGCTTCTCACCCATCAAGTGGGATAAGGCCCCCCGCAGACCACGGGATCGATAGACCAGACCTAGAAACACAGCAATGTGTGCAGGGAACTGGCACTAACCGGCCGAAAACTTACAACAACACACAACCTCGCAACCACACCACAGCAGACAACAAAACTGCACCCCACCACCAAAACACCCAAAAAATTTCACACTCAAAAACGAGTGAATAAAGTTACGGCGGTCCATAGCGGCAGGGAAACGCCCGGACCCATCCCGAACCCGGAAGCTAAGCCTGCCAGCGCCGATGATACTACCCACCCGGGTGGAAAAGTAGGACACCGCCGAACACAATTTAAGTCCTGTGCCCCCCAATTCTATTGGGGGGCACAGGCATTTGTTCGTCTCTGCAGTCAGTCGAATAATGTCGGAATGGCCGGGGCGTTATTGCGCTCCATTCCCAGCAGCATTTTCTTGCGATTCAGGCCGCCTCCGTATCCGGTCAGACTGCCATTGGCGCCGATGACTCGATGGCACGGCACGATGATTCCGATCGGATTGTGTCCATTGGCCAATCCGACCGCCCTGAAGGCGCCCGGAGCATTGATCTGTCGGGCGATGTCCCCGTACGACCGCGTCTCGCCGTACGGGATGGTGCGCAGCGCTTCCCACACCCGCTGCTGAAAAGCCGTGCCGACGAGGTCGAGATCCAGGTCGAATTCCCGGCGAACGCCGCTGAAATACTCCTGCAACTGCGTCGACGGCATCGTCGAACGCGTCGTCGTCCCGTTCCCAGCCGGCACGGTCAGGTTCGTACGTCTGGTCGACCATCCGCAGATGCCGCAATCGCCCCCGGTCCCGGCAAGCGTCAACAAGCCGACCGGACTGTCCATCGTTCGGTAGTGCACCGGATCCCTCATTTCTTCTTCGGTGGCCATTGATTGACGCTGTGGTCGAGTGCGGTCCAGAGATGTTGCGTCGCATAGGACCGCCAGGGCCGCCAGCGGGTGCTGCGTTCGGCGAGTCCACGCGGTGTCGACGGTAATCCGATCTGCTCGGCGGCCGCGGCCACGCCGAGGTCGGTGCCGGGGAACGCATCGGGATCGCCGAGACCTCGCATGGCGATCATCTCCGTCGACCAGGGGCCGATCCCGGGCAGCGTGAGGAGCTGCGCGCGGGCGGCATCCCAATCGCAACCCGGATCGAGCAGCACCGCGCCGTCGGCCAACGCGCTCACCAGTGCGTGGAGACTACGCTGGCGCGCCTTCGGGAAGGCCAAGTTCGCCGGGTCGATTGCGGAAAGTTCTGCCACAGAAGGGAATACGTGGGTCAGTCCGCCGCCGGTGTCATCCACCGGCCGCCCGTACGCCTGGACGAGGCGGCTCGCGTGGGTGCGTGCCGCAGCCATCGACACCTGCTGCCCGAGGACCACCCGGACTGCGAGCTCGTGCTCATCCACGGTCCGAGGAATGCGCTGGCCCGGCGCCTTCGCTACGAGCGCGGTGAGCCCGTCGTCGGCGCTGAGCGCGCTCACGACGGCCTCGGGATCCGCATCGAGATCGAGCAGGCGCCGGCACCGCGCGATCGCCGCTGACAGGTCACGGAAATCGTCGACGACGAGGTGGCACCGCACGTGGTCAGGGTGTGGTGTCAGGCTCGCGATACCCGAGCCGTTCGGCAGCCGCAGGGTCCTGCGGTAGGTCGACTCCCGGACTTCCTCCACTCCGGGCACTGCGCTTGCCGCCAGATGACCGAACAGGCCCTCGTACGCGAACGGTGCCCGAACCGGCAACCGTAGGGACACCACGCCGGTTCCGCCGTCACCGCCCCCGCCGCGCCGGGCCCTGGCGCGGCGGCGAAGCATCGTCGGAGTCAGATCACAGACACTGCGCACGGTGTCGTTGAACTGGCGGATGCTGGAGAAGCCCGCGGCGAACGCGGCATCGGTGAAGGGAATGTCGGTGGTCTCGATCAGCACCCGGGCCATCTGCGCCCGCTGCGCACGCGCCAGCACCAGTGGCGTCGCACCCACTTCGGATTGCGTGAGCCGTTCCAGCTGACGCACGGTGTAACCCAAGCCGGGCGGCCAGACCGGTCACACCTTCACGGTCGACCGTCCCGTCGGCGATCAGCCGCATCGCGCGGGCGACGACGTCTCCGCGCATGTTCCACTCCGGAGAGCCCGGCGACGCGTCAGGCCGGCACCGCTTGCACGCCCGGAAGCCGGCCCGCTGCGCGGCGGCTGCGGTCGGATAGAACCGCATATTGCGGGCGTACGGCGGCCGGACCGGACAACTCGGCCGGCAGTAGATCCCCGTGGTGAGCACCGCCGTGACGAACCACCCGTCGAACCGTGCATCTTTGGATTGCACGGCCCGGTAGCAGCGGTCGAAGTCGGTGTGCACAAATCGACGATGGCACGTTGGTGCCGACAGAACTAGCGGAAAAACGACATCGTCGTCGACGAGCCGTCTGGTCGAGATCGGTCACGAAGTCTGGACACTCGACATCACCAGCTGCAGATAAGGTCGGTAGAGGTCTTCACCGTCGATGTGGCTGTCCAAAGTGATGCCATCGTTGGCGGCGAGGACCACCCGGGCGAGGGTCTCCGCCTCGATGGTGAGCGTGCCCCCGATACGCGCCACGTTCTTGCCGATGAACTCCCCGAGCGCGCGGATCGTCTCACGTCGCTGAGCGGCCACGCTCTCGCGAGCGTCAGGGTTGCGCAGGAGAAACAGGGTGAGTTCGTGCCCCAACGCCGCACGATCAGCTCCGCTGCTGAGCTGGCCCCACCGCTTCGCCAGTTCGTCGATGTCGACGTCACTGAGGCGGTGAAAGGACATCATCACCTCGGCGAACCCGTCCAGGAACCGCTGACGTTGTCGGTCCACGACTGCAAGGAACAGTTTCTCCTTGGCGCCGAACTGCGAGTAGATGGCGCCCCGGGTGAATCCCGCGGCCTCGGCGATCTCCTCCAGTGCGGCGCCGGTCAGACCTTTGCGGGCGAACACTTCCTCGGCGGCGTCCAAGAGGATCTGACGGGTGTGTTCGGTACGGCGTTCCTTGGTCCAACGTTCAGCCACCGGTTCATCCTCCCACCACAGTCGGTGATCGTGACCCGCTCCGATCCGGGTCGGGCAGAAGGTGGGCGAACTCACCGGCGGCGACGGTGCCGTCTGTCCAGAAACACTCACGACCCTCGACGGTGGTTTCGACGCCGGCGCAATGGAGTGCGTGCACTTTGAACGTCCGCGCCGCCGCGCTGAGTGTGTGCTCCACCGGTCGAAGGGGTGCGGGCGACTCCCCGGCGTCGGGATGGCGCCAGGTCGGGAACCCGATGGTCCCGGACACCACCGTACAAACCCCTTGTTCGGAGGCGGGTCGGAGTGCGTCGAACTCGGTGGGCGACTGGATGTCGACACCAAGAATCGCCAGCGCACGCGGGTGCTCGTCGTCGGAGGTGACGACCGCGACCTGCCACCCCGCGCGGCGGCGGTCGAACATCAGTCCACCGGCTTGCTGGATCGCTTCCAGCACGCTCTCAGCGATCACGTGAAGGCGATAGTTCACAGTCGGCTCCTCCCTGCGAACGCTTGCCGGTGTGACGCCGCCCACGGTATACGTCCTTGTATCGTACATACACGTATGTATATGGTGAGTCCCGTCACACCCTTTCTGCGCCCCGCCTGTGACCGATGTCTGAGGAGGACTCTCTTGATGCCAGCCCCACGCCCAGGAGAATGGCTCGATCCCGATTCGGGCCTCGGGTTGGGATTGGAGGACGTCCAGCCCGGGACGTTCAACATGGTCATCCCGACGGAGCGGTACACCTGCCCCGAATACGCGGCGCGTGAGCGCACATCGATTTGGATGCGCACGTGGCAGATCGCGGGCAGGGTGGAAGACCTGCCGAAGCCAGGCGATTGGAAGAGGTACGAGATCCTCGACCAATCCTTCATCATCGTCCGCGGCAAGGACGACAAGCTCCGCGGCTTCGTCAATGCGTGCCGGCACCGGGGCAATGCGCTGTGCACCGCCGAGACCGGCAATGCCAAACGCGGCTTCCTCTGCCAGTACCACCTGTGGTCCTACGACTTGACGGGCACGTTGAAGGGGTTGTTGCGCGAGAACCTCGCCGGACCGATCGACAAGAGCGAGAACTCGCTCCTGCAGGTGTCGGTCGACACCTTCGCCGGCTTCATCTTCCTGAATCCGGATCCGGAGGCCGCGCCGCTGCGTGAGTATCTCGGCGAGGACGTGGTCAGCCTGTTGGAGCCCTACAACATCGAGCTGTTCACCACGGTCATGGACGTCACCGAGGCCATCGAGTGCAACTGGAAAGTCGTCATGGACGCCTTCGAGGAGGGCTACCACATCAACGGCATTCATCCTCAGTTGTTGCAGGTGCTGCACATCAACCCGAAGACGGCGCGCTACCGGTTCTTCGAAAACCACAGTGTCGCAATGGCTCCGTTCGAGGTAGTGGGAGCCGGAGTCCAGGACCAGGTCGCGGGGATCCTCGCGCTGCCTGAGACCTTCCCCGGTACCGTCGCGGTGGTCCCGCGTTTCCAGGAGCTGATCGCGCCGTATCAGGACCCGGATGGAAACGTGGACTTCCCGGACGGCGTGACCGCCCGGGCTCTCCTGCAACAGGCCACCCGCGAGGTGCTCACCGGCATGGGGCTGGATGTCAGCGGACTGACCGACAGTCAGATGGTCGACAACCAGGGTTGGGTGCTGTTCCCCAACTACTTCATGACCGTGCGGGCCGGTGAATGCCACGTGATCATGTCCAGGCCGCATCCCGACGGTGACCCGAACCGCTGCATCTGGCATGTGGCGAGCTACATGTATGTACCGCAGGAGTTTCGCGATGCCGTCCGCGCCGAGACCGTCGTGGTGGACACGCCGGGCAGCTACAAGTACTTCGAGGCGCTCCAACAGGACTACGAGCAGATGCCGCGCCAGCAGAAGGGATTGCGCAACGACCGACTCGACCACATGTCGTTGGTCAAAGAGGAAGTGGTGATCGCACACTTCCACTCGGTGGTGGACCGCTACATGGCCGGCGCGGACGTGACGGCATGACTGCCATCGACGACGCTATCGGCGAGGCGACCGGGCGGACGCGCGCAGTACTGGACTACAGCCGAACGATGAGTCGTCTGGTGAAAAGCGCGAAGGAGCCCGGGTTCTCGACGCAGAGTTGGGCCCCGTTGGCAGAACTGGTTGCCGTCGACGATTTCGTCCGAATCGGCCCGTTCAAGGAGGTGATGAACTGGACCGAGTATGCCGAGTTCCTCACCACCTGGGCGAAGTCCTCCGAGTGGGACTGCTCCTTCAAACGCATCAGTGAGGCAGGCGACGTCGTCTTCCTCGAATTGGAGGAACGAAGCCAAATCGGCGATTTCAGCAGCGAGGTGAACAGCGCCTCGGTGTATGAGTTCGACACCGACGGCAAGATCACCTATATCGCGGTGTACCTGCAGATGCAGCTGCCCGATTCGGCGCCGCTGCCCAACTTCGACGGTACCGGGCGAGCCGAGTGACGGACCAGCTGACACCGGCTGACATCGACGGGATCGATTTCTTCACAGATGACGAGTTGCTGCACGACCCATACCAGTACCTCGCGGCGCTGCGCAGCGAGTGCCCCGTGCGTCGGGAACCGCACCATGACGTCGTGATGATCACGGGCTACCAGGAAGCCGTCGAGGTCTACAACGACAACGTGCGGTTCTCGTCGTGCACCGCGGTCACCGGGCCATTCCCCGGCTTTCCGGTTCCCCTTGAGGGCGATGATGTTTCCGCACTGATCGCCGAATACCGGGACGAGCTTCCGTTCAACGATCAGTTGCCGACGCTGGACCCTCCGCGGCACACCGATCACCGCGCCCTGTTGGCGCGGATGGTCACGCCGAAGCGGCTCAAGGAGAACGAGGAGTTCATGTGGCGGCTGGCCGACCGTCAGTTCGACGAGGCCCTCGCCGGTGGGCGTTGCGAATTCGTCGGTGACTTCGGTAACCCCTTCGCGATGCTCGTGATCGCCGATCTGCTCGGAGTTCCGGAGTCCGACCACGCTGACTCAAGGACCGGCTCCTCACCTCTACCGGGACCATCGGCAGCAGCGGCGGCGATGCCATGCATCACTCGCCGCTGGAATACCTGTACGGCAAGTTCACCGACTACATCACGGATCGCCGCGAGAACCCGCGCAACGACGTGCTGACCGGACTGAGTTCGGCGCGCTTCCCCGACGGCCGGATCCCGCCTGTGCTCGACGTTGTGTGCGTAGCCGCCAACCTGTTCGCGGCCGGGCAGGAAACCACGGTTCGCCTGCTCAGCACGGCGGTGATGATGATCGCCGAAGACCCTGCGCTACAAGCGAAGTTGCGGGCCGACCGCGCGCTGATTCCCGGTTTCATCGAGGAAGCGTTGCGGTTCGAGAGTCCGATCCGGGGTGACTTCCGGCTCTCGAAGGTGCCGGTCACCGTCGGTGGCATCGAGCTGCCTGCGGGAACCACGGTGATGCTGAACAATGCGGCCGCCAACCGGGATTCTCGCAGGTTCACCGACCCCGACACTTTTGATCCCCAGCGGGCGAATGCCCGCCAGCACATCGCTTTCGGACGGGGAGCCCACAGTTGCCCGGGTGCTCCACTGGCGCGCGCAGAAGCCAAGGTGTGCATCAACCGCCTGCTGGACAGGACCTCGGACATCCGGATCGACGAAGACAAACACGGACCGGCAGGCATGCGTCGCTACAAATACCTGCCCACGTTCATCCTGCGCGGGCTGACCCGGCTGCACATCGAGTTCTCCTGAACTCCCGAAACAACTCGAGGTTCCGAAATAATGCCGTTTGAAGGCACCACCGCCGTCGTCACCGGTGGGGCCGCCGGGCTGGGACGGGCCATCACCGAGGCGCTTGCGGCGCGCGGCGCCAAGGTCGCGATCTTCGACATCGCCGCCGACGAGATCGACAAGCAGGTCCACAGACTGCAGGGCGAGGGTGCCGAGGTCGAGGGCTATGTCGTCGACGTCTCCAACCGTGCGGCGGTCGAATCCGCCGTCGCATCGGTCCGGGCCGACCTCGGTCCGGTGCTGATTTTGGTCAACAATGCCGGTATCGAGCAGTTCGGCAAGTTCACCGAGATCACCGACGACGAGTGGGACCGCGTGATGGCGGTCAACCTGCGCGGGCCGTTCATCTGCACTCAGGCGGTGCTACCCGACATGATCGACGTACGGTGGGGCCGAATCGTCAACATTTCATCATCGAGTGCCCAGGGCGGACAGTCGCGAATGGCCGCCTATGTCGGTTCGAAGGCTGGCTTGATCGGCTTGACCAAGAGCCTCGCTCTGGAACTCGGCCCGAAGGGCATCACGGTGAACACGATACCGCCCGGCATGGTCGTCACCCCGATGCTCGAAAAGGCCGTCGCCGGTGGCCGTTTCACCGCGTCACTGGAACATTTCGCAAAGATCACCCCGGTGCGTCGGGCCGGCCGCCCCGAAGACATCGCCAACGCCACGGTCTTCCTGTGCCAGGACGAATCCGACTACATCACCGGTCAGGTCATTCCCGTCAACGGAGGTCGCCGGACATGAGGCCCACCGAAGGCAACGAACCGCTTCTCCCGCCGCTGACCGCCGACGAATGGGGCGATGACGAGTACGCGGCCTTCGGGGCGCTGCTCGGGCTGCCGGCTGAGAAAGTCCCCCGGGCGGGCTCTGGCCATGCCGCCGATCCGCTCGAGTTCGACATCATCGGCCTGTTGGCCCGCCACCCGAAGATGGCCCGCCGGTTCCTGACCTTCAACGGGTGGTTGCTCCAACGGGGAGAACTTCCGTTGCGGTTGCGGGAATTGGCGATTCTCCGTGTCGCGCACGTGCGACGGTCCGCGTTCTTCTGGGGCGAACACACCAGGGTCGCTGTCAAGGGCGGTGTGCCGGAGGTCGACATCGCACGCATCGCCGAAGGCAACAAGGGGTTCAGCGGGGTCGATCGATTGGTCCTCGAGGCCACCGACGAGCTTCTGCGTGACGGCCGCGCCGGCGCCTCGACGTGGCAGCGACTGAACGCCGAACTCGGAACCCACCAAGCGATGGAACTGATCTTCGTCGTCGGCACCTATGCGATGTTGGCGATGGCGTTCGACACCTGGCGGCTGCCGCCACCTGCCGGCAGTGCGCAGCTACCCGCCGCGCCCGGCGACCCTGGGACGGGCGTCGTCTAGCGGTCGGTCAGGCGCCGCGATGTACCGGACCCAATCGATCGGCGATCTGGTCGACCGTCGACTCGACCTCTTCCAGCCGCGCCTGCACGCGTTCAGGGACCCAAGCCAGCGCGATTTCCGCTGGCGCCCAGGTGTTTTCGTCCACGGGTAGCAATTTGAATTCCGGCGGGGAGAAGATCTTGCCGATGAACGACTCAGGGGCGCTCCCTGCGTAGGAGCAGGGCCAACGCCGACAGCGTGCCGATCCGGGCCGCGACGTGGTCGGGATAGACCGTCACGGTGTCGCAGAACGTCTCGGACTCACCCGGGTAGACCCACAGATCGGTGAATCCCACCGCCGCGCGCACCAACGGGCCGTAACCGAGCCGCTTGGCCCACGGGCCGGTCGGACCGAACGCCGAGCTGTCGACGACCACGATCTCGGGATTGATCCTGCGCAACGTCTCGTAATCCATGCCCAGTGCCTCGGCGACACCGGGTTTGAAGTTGGTCAGCACCACATCGCTTCGTGCCACCAGGCGATGCGCCAGTGCCCGGCCCTGGTCGGATCGCAGGTCGATGCCGATCGAGCGCTTGTTGCGATGCCCGGCCGCGAACGGCTGCGTCATCGATGTGGGCTTGCCGACCCGTAGCCCGTCGGGATGCGCCGAGTGTTCGATCTTGACGACGTCGGCGCCGAGGTCGCCGAACAGCCGGCCGGTGTCGGCGCCGACCACGATGACCCCGAGGTCGAGGACGCGGATCCCTTCCAGCGGCAACCCCTGCCCGCGACGCGGCCGCGCGGCCAGGGTCGGTGCGCCATCGAAGCGGTCGGTTGAAGGTGGGCCGTCCCGGCAGCGCGCCGGCCCGGTGGCCGTCGATCTCGGTGACGCCCGCCGGTACCGGCGCCACCACGCCGGGGGCCAGTTCCACGTCGCGGAAGAATCCGCGTGCGGTGAAGTGGTCGGCGTCGAGTGCCTCCGACAGGGTCAGCACCGCCGCGGTGGGCACACCGTGGGCCTGGCCCCGCGCCTCGAGTTCGGCGCGGGTCTTGTCGGCGCAGAACCGCTCGATCGCCTCAGCAGGTGCGGCGACCGGAAGCGTTTGCCGAGCTTGTCGTACGACGGATCGGCGAACTCCTCGGGTCGGCCCATCAACGCGAACATGCCGTGCCACTGCCGTTTCGACAGGATGCAGATCCGGACGTGGCCGTCTTTGCACGGGAAGATCGGATAGCGCTGCCGCTCGGCGCTCCAGTCCCGTGGCTGGGCGCTGAGGGCGACCCCGGCCGACGCGCTACCCGCGGTGCCGAACGGCGGATCGAGGGTCTGCATCGCCCCGTCGAGGATCGAGAAATCGATCAGATCGCCCTCGCCGGTGCGCAAGCCGGTCGGGGAAGAGGCTGAGCGTCAGCACGGCGGCCTGCGCGGCGGCGACCTGATAGGGCAGCTCCGCCGGCGGGACCAACGGTTCGCGGCCGGGAATGCCCGATCGGGACAGCTCGCTGGTCAACGCGTGCAGGACGGGACCGCTGGCCTGCCAATGGCGGTAGTCGTTGTCGCGGCCGAAGTCGCTGATCGACAGGATCACCAGTGCCGGGTGCTGGGCCCTGATCTCCCGCACGGCGAGCGCGGCCTCGCCGGGGGAACCGGGCCTGGTGTTCTCGATCAGGATGTCTGCGCCGTCGAGCAGCGCGGCGAATCGTTCGCGGCCCTCCCGTGTCGCCGGATCGAGCTCGACCACGGCCATGCCGTACCGGTCGATCGCGGTCTGCACGGGCACCGAGTCGATGAACGGCCCGACCGGTTCGTCGTCGGTCACGCCGGCCAGCCGCAGGACCGTGACGTCGGCGCCGAGGTCGGCGAACAGCCGCCCGACGGCCGTCATCGGGCCCGACGACGCGTCCAGGATGCGGACGCCCCGCAATGGCGGGTCGTAAGCCGCAGTGGAGGCATCGCGGTCAGCTCCGGCGGGCCTGGCGGAACGGGATGTCGCGGTCGGGCTCCGGCTCTTTCGGCAGCCCGAGCACACGTTCGCCGATGATGTTGCGCTGGATCTGGTCGGTACCGCCGCCGATCGAGGTGAAGAACGCGTTCAGCGTCAGGAAGTTGACGTCGTCGGCCACCGGGTTCTGCGGACCGGACAACAGTGCCTCGGCGCCGATGATCCTGGTCTTCACCGCGGCCTCGGAGTGCAGGATGCGCGACATCGCGAGCTTGCCCAGCGACATGATCGAACTCGACGTGCCCTGCGTGGTGGCTGCTTTCGCCCGTGCGTTGTTCAGGCGGTTGAGCTCCCGCATGGCCAGCGCCGAGGCCAATCGGTCTGGCGCACGGCCGGGTCGTCGAGCACCCCGTTGTCCCGCGCCAGCTCGATCAGGCTGTCGGCCTTGCGGTTTCGCGAACCACGATTGCTGTCGCCCATGATGGAACGCTCGTAGGCCAAAGCGGTCTGCAAGGCGCGCCAACCGTTGCCCGCACCGCCGAGCAGATAGTCGTCCGACACCGTCGCGTCGCTGATGAAGACCTCGTTGAAGTGTGACTCCCCGGTGATCTGCACCAGCGGGCGTACCTCGATGCCGGGCTGCTTCATCGGCAGGATGAACAGGCTCAAGCCCTTGTGTTTGGGCATGTCCCAGTCGGTACGGGCCAGCAGCAGCGCGTAGTCGGCGGTCTGGGCACCCGAGGTCCAGACCTTCTGGCCGTTGACCACCCAGCGCTCACCGTGTTGCACCGCGGTGGTGCGCACCGCGGCCAGGTCGGATCCGGCGCCCGGTTCGCTGTAGAGCAGGCAGGTGCGGGCCCGTTCGATCAGGAAGTCGCGCAACAGATCCTCGCGCAGCTTCGAGGTGCCGAGGGCGAGCACGGTGTTGGCCGGGATGTTGTACTTGTCCTGCCGTGCTCCCGGCGCCTTGAGTGCGCCGAACTCCTGACTGATGACGTTGGCCAGCGAGTTCGGATAGCCGCGGCCGAACCAGTCGGCCGGGTAGGTCGGCACCGCGTATCCGGCGTCGAGCACTTTCTCCAACCAGGCGATCCGCTCCGGCGAGGACGCCCAGGGATCGGTGTTCTTGGGCAGGGGAGTCCAGTTGTTGCGCAACCAGTCTCGGACCTCGGTCCGTAGGTCGTCGGCGCTGGGCAGGGCGGTGGAGGTCATGTCAGGCGCCTTTCGAGACGAGGTAGCGCTCGCGGTGCAGGCGCGTACCGCCGAACAGGTGCAGGCCGGTGTGCGCGCGGCGCAGGAACAGGTGAGCCGGATGCTCCCAGGTGAACCCGATGCCGCCGTGCATCTGGATGGCGTTCATCGCGATGGTCTCGTACGCCTCCGCGCACGCGAAACCGGCCAGCGCCACTGCGCCGGAGGTGCTTTCGCTACGGGTCGCCTTCTCGCTCGCGGCGTGCCGGGCGGCCGAGGTGGCGTTCTCGACCTCGATGAGCAGGTCGGCGGCCATGTGCTTGAGCGCTTGGAAGCTGCCGATCTGCCTGCCGAACTGGACGCGGGTCTTCAGGTACTCGACGGTCGTGTCGAAGATGCGCCGGGATCCGCCGACCTGTTCGGCGGCCGACGCGATCACCGCGTAGTCGAGGGCCTCCTGCACGGCATCCCACCCGGCGGTGCCGAGCCGGTGCGCCGGTGTCCCGGCGAAGGTGAATGTCGACAGCCGCACCGTCGGATCGAACACCGCTGCCGCGCAACGTTGTAGCCCTTCGGCGGCGACGTCCACCTCGAACACCCCAAGGCCGTCGCCGGTGCGCGCGACCACCAGCACCACGTCTGCGACCTGGCCCCAGGTGACGTAGTGCGCCGAGCCGGTGAGCGCGCCGTCGGCGCCGGCCCGCACATCCACCCCCTCCAGGGTCCAGGAGCCGGACGGCCCCGTCAGTGCCACGGTGCCGACCGCGGTGCCGTCGGCCAGCGAGGGCAGTAGCCGACGCCGGTCCTCGTCGGTGCCGGCGGCATCGACGAGCGCGACGGTGAGGACGGCGCTGGAGAGGAAGGGCGCCGGAAGCAGCGCGGCGCCGGTCTCCTCGGCGACCGCCTCCAGTTCCAGGGCGCCGAACCCGAGGCCGCCGAAGTCGGCGTCGACGAGCATGCCGAGCACGCCCTGGTCCGCCAACCGGCCCCACAGCTCGCGGTCGAAGCCGTCGTCGGTCTCCATCACCCGCCGCACATCGGATTCGGTGCACCGGTCGGCCAACAGTTCGCCGACCGCACCGCGCAGCTGCGCGCGCTCGGCCACACTGGTCGTCATCCTCAACCGCCCTCCCGCTCGTTCCCACCATGCTCACCGGCGTGGCCGCCGCGTGTAAATCACTGATCCGGACACCGGCTGATGTCCGATCGGGACATGCCCGCTCTAGGACTCTCGGACGGGGGTGGCGAGCTGCGTCGGCTCGTCGTGTCCGCGCAGCGTCACCGTCTTGCCCGACCTCCAGCGGGCCCGTTCGGCATTCGGTTGCGCTGTCCACCGTCTCCGACGACGCGACCAGCCGGGTCGGTTCGTTCTTGGCGAGCTCACACAGCCGCGCGGCCTCGTTGACGGGTTCGCCGATCACCGTGTACTCGAAGCGTTCCCGGGCGCCCACGTTGCCCGCGACCACCGTGCCCGCCGCGACCCCGATGCCCGCCTCGCATTCGGGCACCTCGTCGCACAGGCGGCGGGCGATCTCCCGAGCGGCGGCCAACGCCTCGTCCTCGGGGTGGTCCAGCGACACCGGTGCGCCGAACACCGCGAGCACGGCGTCGCCTTCGAACTTGTTGACCAGCCCGTGGTGGCGGTCGACCTCCTCGACGATCACCGCGAAGAACCGGTTGAGCAGCTCGACGACCTCGGCCGGCCGGCAGGCTCGTCACCAACTTCGTCGACCCGATGATGTCGACGAACACGACTGCGGCGTAGCGCTCTTCGCCACCCAGCTGGGGCCGTTGTTGCTCGGCCAGCAGCGCCACCTCACGGCCCACGTGTCGGCCGAAGAGATCTCGCACCCGGTCGCGCTCCTGCAACCCGCGCACCATCGAGTTGAAGCCCCGCTGCAGCTGACCGAGTTCGGTGCCGTCGAACACCACGAGGTCGGTGTCGAAGTCGCCCCGCTCGACCCGGTTGAGCGCCTCCCGGACCACGCGGACCGGGGTCACGGTCAGCCAGGCCAGGATCCACATCAGGATGGCGCCGAACACCAGCGCGAACATCGCCAGGATCATCACCGCGACGGTGAACTGCGTCGGTGTGAGGTTGCGCTGCATCAACGTGATCGCCGCGGCCAGAAAGATGCCGAGCACCGGCACCCCGGAACCGAGCACCCACACCAGCATCGTGCGGCCCATCAGGCCATCGGCGAATCGCCGCGGCGGCCTGCCCGCCTCCAGCGCCTGCGCCGCCACCGGGCGTAGCGCGAACTCGGTGAACAGGTAGCAGCTGGCCGAAACGACGATGCCCGGAAAGCTCACGCCCAGCAGCCACTTCGGGATGAAATCGGTGTCCTGCAGCCCGTAGAGCGTGGTGAGCACCACCGTTCCGATGCCCCACAGCACCAGCAGGACGCGCGTCAGCCGCCACGGCGCCAGGAACGTGTTGCGCTGGTCTTCGCGCGAGGGCGCGCGCTCCTCGATGGCCCAGCGGACGTTGTTCATCACCCGTCGGGTGGCCCAGAACACGCCGACCACCAATGCGGTCGCCAGGTAGGCCGGCACCACGGCGAACGTGATCCAGGCGACGGAGGGTTCGAACACGTTGGGGATGGGGAACGCGATGGTCACCACCAGCGTCGCGACGCCGATGCCGATCAGATTGGCGACGACGACGAACGTGGTGAGCACGATCTGGATGCGGACGCGCCGCCGGCGCTGGCTCTCCGAGACCCGCCCGAGTATCCAGGAGCCGTACTCGGAGGTGCCGGCGACTCTGCCGCTCTGCTTGGTCACCCGTTCCAGCACGCGGCCCAGCCGCTGTGCCGCCGTCCTGTTCGCGGTCATCGTGGCGTCAGCCTAGTGACCGAGCCGCGGCGTTTAAGGTGGATCGGTGCGTCTCGTGATCGCCCAGTGCACCGTCGACTACGTCGGCCGCCTCACCGCGCATCTGCCGTCCGCTCGCCGCCTGCTGCTGTTCAAAGCCGACGGCTCGGTCAGCGTGCACGCCGACGACCGGGCCTACAAGCCGCTGAACTGGATGAGCCCCCCGTGCTGGATGATCGAGGAGCCGGCGGCGAGGCGCCGGTGTGGGTGGTCGAGAACAAGGCCGGCGAGCAGTTGCGCATCACCGTCGAGGGCATCGAGCACGACTCCAGCCACGAACTGGGCGTCGACCCGGGACTGGTGAAGGACGGTGTCGAGGCGCACCTGCAGGCGCTGCTCGCCGAACACGTCGAGCTGCTCGGGCGGGCTACACGCTGGTGCGCCGCGAGTACATGACCCCGATCGGGCCGGTGGATCTGCTGTGCCGCGACGAGCAGGGCCGCTCGGTGGCGGTCGAGATCAAACGGCGAGGCGAGATCGACGGGGTCGAACAACTCACCCGCTACCTCGAGCTGCTCAACCGTGACAGTGTGCTGGCCCCGGTCGCCGGGGTGTTCGCCGCCCAGCAGATCAAGCCCCAGGCCCGCACCTTGGCCGTGGACCGCGGGATCCGTTGCCTGATCCTCGGATTACGACAAGATGCGGGGCATGGACAGCGACGAGTTCCGGCTGTTCTGATGGCCAGGCGGCGCGCTCCGCGCAAGCGGGCACCGGCGCGTGCACCCGCTGCCGGCGCCGCGGCGCGTCGAAATCGGGTGCCGACGGCTACGACTACGAGGTGCGGCCCGTGGCCGCGGCCCGCGCGACGCAAGATCTACCGGTGTCCGGGCTGCGACCATGAGATCAGGCCTGCGACAGCGCACGTGGTGGTGTGGCCGACCGACAGCCCGGGACGGCGTCGAGGACCGGCGGCACTGGCACACGTCATGCTGGACGAACCGCGCGACGCGTGGTCCGACCCGCAGATGGTCGTGAAGTGCAGTCAGTGCGCCGGTCAGTGCGAGCCGGAGGCCGGCTCGACCAGCTCGATCAGCACGCCGCCGCCATCCTTGGGATGGATGAAGTTGATCCGCGAGTTCGCGGTGCCGCGCCGCGGCGCGTCGTAGATCAGCCGGACGCCCTGCTCGCGCAGCCGCTCGGTCAGCGCATCGAGGTCGCTGACCCGGTAGGCGAACTGCTGCAGGCCGGGGCCGCGCTTGTCGAGGAACTTGGCGATCGTCGAGTCGTCGTCGATCGGCGCCATCAACTGGATCTGGGTGCTGCCGACCGGCGCGCCGCGCACCGACAGCATCGCTTCGCGGATGCCCTGTTCCTCGTTGACCTCCTCGTGCAGCACGATCATGCCGAGGTGGTCGTGATACCACTTGATCGCCGCGTCCAGATCGGGCACCGCGATGCCGACATGGTCGATGGCGGTGACCAGCGCGGTGGCCAGCACAGGACGGGCGTCAGTCTGCTCGGCGGTCATAACGTGAAGGTAACCTAACAAGATCGGTTTCGAATAGGCCGGTGCGCCCGTATAGCCTCTGTGGAGCCGTTCGAAACAGCTCTGGAGGTAGTCATGACGACGTCGGTGATCGTTGCTGGAGCCCGCACTCCGGTGGGCAAGCTGATGGGTTCGCTCAAGGACTTCTCCGGCAGTGACCTGGGTGGCCGTCGCCATCGCCGCGAGCACTCGAGAAGGCCGCGGTTCCCGCCTCCGAGGTCGAATACGTGATCATGGGCCAGGTGCTCACCGCCGGGGCCGGGCAGATGCCCGCGCGCCAGGCCGCGGTGGCCGGCCGGTATCGGCTGGGATGTGCCGTCGCTGACCATCAACAAGATGTGCCTGTCCGGAATCGACGCCATCGCGCTGGCCGATCAGCTGATCCGGGCCGGGGAGTTCGACGTCGTCGTCGCCGGCGGGCAGGAGTCGATGACCAGGGCGCCGCACCTGCTGATGGACAGCCGCTCGGGCTACAAGTACGGCGACGTCACGGTGCTCGACCACATGGCCTACGACGGTCTGCACGACGTGTTCACCGATCAGCCGATGGGTGCGCTGACCGAGCAGCGCAACGACGCCGACCAGTTCACCCGCGCCGAGCAGGACGAATTCGCCGCGAGCTCGCACCAGAAGGCCGCCCGGGCGTGGAAGGACGGTGTGTTCGCCGACGAGGTGGTGCCGGTGAAGATCCCGCAGCGCAAGGGCGACCCGATCGAGTTCACCGAGGACGAGGGCATCCGCGCCGACACCACCGCCGAGTCGCTGGCCGGTCTGCGCCCGGCGTTCCGTAAGGACGGCACCATCACTGCGGGCTCGGCCTCGCAGATCTCCGACGGCGCCTGCGCAGTCGTGGTGATGAGCAAGACCAAGGCGCAGGAACTCGGCCTGACCTGGCTGTGCGAGATCGGTGCCCACGGCGTGGTCGCGGGCCCGGACTCGACGCTGCAGAGCCAGCCCGCCAACGCGATCAAGAAGGCCGTCGCCAAGGAAGGCATCTCGCTCGACCAGCTCGACGTGATCGAGATCAACGAGGCGTTCGCGGCCGTCGCGCTCGCCTCGACCAAGGAGCTCGGTGTCGATCCGGAGCAGGTCAACACCAACGGCGGCGCCATCGCGGTCGGTCACCCGATCGGCATGTCGGGCGCCCGGATCACCCTGCACGCTGCGCTGGAGCTGGCGCGGCGGGGGTCGGGTTACGCGGTGGCGGCGCTCTGTGGCGCCGGCGGCCAGGGCGACGCGCTGATCCTGCGCCGGCCCTGATTCGCTCCCGATCGTCAACGACGCTACGTAGTAGCTGGCGCTGGACGATCCGGCAGAATGGCGCTCATGACGAGCGCATTCGACTGTCCGCGATGCCGCGGCATGGTTCCGGTTGATCGCTTTCGCCGAGGCGGTCAGCTGGGTCGGACTGCTGGTCGGCATGTACTTCAAGTACCTGGGGTCGCCCCGCACCGAGGTCGGCGTCAAGGTCTTCGGACCGGTGCACGGCGGGATCTTCATCGCGTTCGTCGTGACCGGACTGCTGACCGGGATCGCCTGCGATGGGCGGCCGGCACATGGTTGCTGGCGTTGCTGGGTAGCCGTGGTGCCGCTCGGCAGTGTGAGCTTCCTCATATGGGCCGATCGGACGGGCCGGATGGGAACCGCTTCGGCCGTCGCGGCCACCGCAGAACCGGGACGAACGGCACCGGAATCGACGTGACAGACTTGGTGACGTGACACGTCCTGGACCCCGAATCTCGCCTGCACTGGCGGGCGCAATCGATCTGTCAGCACTCAAGCAGCGCCCCGCCGCCGGTGCCGCCCCATCGGGCGGCGCGCCGGGCGGCGTCGAGGTCACCGAGGTGAACTTCGAAGCCGAGGTACTCGTCCGTTCGAACGAGGTTCCCGTCGTCGTGCTGCTCTGGTCGCCGCGCAGCGACTCGAGCGTCCAGCTCGGTGACGTGCTGTCCGATCTCGCCGAGGCCGACGGTGCCAAGTGGTCTTTGGTGAGGGTCAACGTCGACACCACACCGCGGGTCGCGCAGATGTTCGGCGTGGAGGCGGTGCCGACCGTCGTCGCGCTGGCCGCGGGTCAGCCGCTGTCGAGCTTCCAGGGCATGCAGCCGCCCGAACAACTCCGGCGCTGGGTCGACTCGCTGCTGGAGGCCACTACGGGCAAGCTCAGCGGCGGCCCGGACGCCGAACAGGGCGAGCACGTCGACCCGGAGGTGGAGCAGGCGCGCGGGTTGCTCGACCAAGGGGATCTCGACGGCGCGCGCGCCGCGTATCAGGCCATCCTGGACGGGAACCCGAATCATGCCGAAGCCAAGGGCGCGGTACGGCAGATCGACTTCCTGCAGCGCGCGACCACCCACCCGCAAGACGCGGTGACCATCGCGGATGCCTCGCCCGACGACATCGACGCCGCCTTCGCGGCCGCCGACGTCGAGATCCTGGCGCAGCGCGTGGAAGCGGCGTTCGCCCGGCTCACGGCGCTGGTCAAACGCACCGCGGGGGACGACCGCACCAGGGTGCGTACGCGGCTGATCGAGCTGTTCGAACTGTTCGACCCCGCGGATCCCGAGGTGATCGCCGGTCGCCGGAATCTGGCGAACGCGCTGTACTGAGATTTAGGGCTGCTCTAGGGCTCGTATTCGAACCACAGCGCGGCCAGCGGAGGCAACACCATCACCGCCGAAGCCGGCCGGCCGTGCCACGGCTCGTCCGTCGCTTCCACGGCGCCGTAGTTGCCGATCCCCGAGCCGTGGTAGGTGTCGCTGTCGGTGTTGAGCACCTCCCGCCAGGTGCCGGTGTAGGGCAGGCCCAGCCGGTAGCGGCTGTGTTCGGAGCCGGAGAAGTTGAACACGCACGCCATGGTCGAGCCGTCGTCGCCGAAGCGCAGGAAGCTCAGCACGTTGTTGGCCGAATCGTTGGCGTCGATCCAGGAGTAGCCCTCCGGTGTGGTGTCGCGCGACCACAGCGCGCGGCGACTCTGGTAGATCGCGTTGGCGTCGGTGAGCATCCGCAGGATGCCGTCGGAGAAGCCCTGCTCGTCGAGCTGGTACCAGTCCACTCCGCGCTCTTCGGACCATTCGGCGCGCTGACCGAATTCCTGACCCATGAACAGCAGTTGCTTGCCCGGATGTGCCCATTGGTAGGCGAGCAGGCTGCGGATCCCGGCGGCCTTCATGTGGTCATTGCCCGGCATGCGGCCCCACAGGGTGCCCTTGCCGTGCACCACCTCGTCGTGACTGATCGGCAGGACGTAGTTCTCGCTGAAGGCGTAGAGCATCGAGAACGTGATCTCGTGATGGTGGTAGGTGCGGTGGATGGGGTCGCGCTTGATGAACTCCAGCGTGTCGTTCATCCAGCCCATGTTCCACTTCATCGAGAACCCGAGGCCGCCGAGGTTGGTCGGCCGGGTCACGCCGGGCCATGACGTCGATTCCTCCGCGATCGTCACGATGCCCGGGTTGATCTTGTGGACGGTGGCGTTCATCTCCTGCAGGAACTGCACCGCCTCCAGGTTCTCCCGGCCACCGTAGATGTTCGGTGTCCACCCGCCCTCGGGGCGCGAATAATCCAGGTAGAGCATCGAGGCCACGGCGTCGACCCGCAGCCCGTCGATGTGGAACTCCTGCAGCCAGTAGAGCGCGTTGGCCACCAGGAAGTTGCGCACCTCAGCCCGGCCGAAGTCGAAAACGTAGGTGCCCCAGTCCAATTGCTCACCGCGACGGGGGTCGCCATGCTCGTAGAGTGCGGTGCCGTCGAAGCGGCCCAGCGCCCACGCGTCCTTGGGGAAGTGGGCGGGCACCCAGTCCACGAGCACCCCGATACCGGCCTGATGCAGCGCGTCGACGAGGTAGCGGAACTCGTCGGGGGAGCCGAATCGAGAGGACGGGGCGTAGTAGGACGTCACCTGGTATCCCCAGGACCCGCCGAACGGATGCTCGGCCACCGGCAGCATCTCGACGTGGGTGAACCCGTGGTCCACCACGTATTGCACGAGCTGATCGGCCAGTTCCGTGTAGTTCAGTCCCGGCCGCCACGAGCCCAGGTGTACCTCGTAGGTGCTCATCGGTTCGAACACCGGGTTGCGCAGCGTACGGTCGGCCATCCACTTGTCGTCGTCCCAGGTGTAATCGCTGCGGAACACCCGGGAGGCGGTCTGTGGCGGCACCTCGGTGGCGAACGCCATCGGGTCGGCGCGCTCGGTGACGGCGCCGTCGGCGCCGTGCACCCGGAACTTGTAGAGCCCGCCGTCGGGGAAATTCGGCCAGAAGAGTTCCCACACCCCCGTCGAGCCGAGCGCGCGCATCTGAGCCTCGTTGCCCCAGTGGTTGAAGTCCCCGATCACGCCGACGCCCTTGGCGTTCGGCGCCCACACCGCGAACGACACCCCACTGACCTCACCGTCGGGCGTGGTGAAAGTGCGCGGGTGCGCGCCCAGGACCTCCCAGAGCCGCTCGTGTCGGCCTTCCGCGAACAGGTGCAGGTCGATCTCGCCGAGGGTGGGCAGGAAACGGTAGGGGTCGGCGACGGTGTGGACGAAGCCGGACTCACCACCGGTGTAGTCGACCTCCAACCGGTAGTCGACCAGATCCGTGAACGGCACCGCGACCGCGAACAGTCCCGCTTCGATGTGCTGGAACGGATAGCGCACGCCGCCGATCTGGGCGGCGACCTCGACCGCGTGCGGCCGGTAGGCCCGGATCACCGTGTGGTCGTCGTACTCGTGGGCGCCCAGCACCGAGTGCGGGTCGTGGTGCTCGCCGGCGAGCAGTCGGTTCAGGTCGGCGGTGTGCGGCCGCAGGTGCGGGCTTTCGAGGTTTTTCGTCAGGTTGGACGCGTTGGTCATGTCGTCACTCCCTACGCAGCAGTTGCATTCGTTGGTCGGCCGGGATCTGGGGCATGTTGAGCACGTGTGCGACCGCCCGAGCGGGCTCGAGGCGCACGTAGTTGCTCTGGCCCCACTGGTATTCCTCTCCGGTGATTTCGTCGCGCACCCAGAAGCGCTCTTGTTGGTCCATACCCAATGCGGCCATGTCTAGCCACACCATGCCCTCTTCGGGGCCGAACGCGTTGAGCGTGACCACCACGAGCACCTGATCCCCCGAGACCGGATCGGACTTGCTGTAGACCATCAGCGCGTCGTTGTCGATGTGGTGGAACGTGATCGTGCGAAGCTCCTGCAGCGCGGGGTGCAGTCGCCGGATCTCGTTGAGCCGGGTCAGGAACGGTTCCAGCGACTCGCCGTCGGAGAGCGCGGCGTCGAAGTCGCGGGGGCGCAGCTCGTATTTCTCCGAATGCAGATATTCCTCGCTGCCCTCCCGCACGGCGCGGTGTTCGTAGAGCTCGTAGCCGGAATAGACCCCCCACGTCGGACTCAAAGTCGCCGCCAGGGCGGCGCGGATCGCGAACATCCCCGGGCCGCCGTGCTGCAGGCTCTCGTGCAGGATGTCGGGGGTGTTGACCCACAGGCTCTGCCGGCAGTAGTCGGCGTGTTCGGCGATCTGCTGGCCGAACTCGGTGATCTCCCACTTCGCGGTCCGCCAGGTGAAATACGTGTAGGACTGGGTGAATCCCAGCTTGGCCAGCCCGAAGAGGCGTGCCGGACGGGTGAACGCCTCCGAGAGGAACAGGACGTCGGGATCGATGTTCTTGGCCTCGCCGATCAGCCAGGCCCAGAAGTTCGGTGGCTTGGTGTGCGGGTTGTCGACACGGAACACCTTGACGCCGTGGGAGATCCAGTACTCGACGACGCGCAGCACCTCTTCGTACAAACCCGTCGGGTCGTTGTCGAAGTTCAGCGGGTAGATGTCCTGGTACTTCTTCGGCGGGTTCTCCGCGTACGCGATCGTCCCGTCCGGCAGCACCGTGAACCACTCGGGGTGCTCACGTGCCCACGGATGGTCCGGCGCGCATTGCAGGGCCAGGTCCAGCGCCACCTCGAGCCCTTCGTCGCGGGCCGCGGCGACGAAGTCGTCGAAGTCGTCGATCGTGCCCAACGCCGGATGCACCGCGTCGTGGCCGCCTTCGTCGCTGCCGATCGCCCACGGTGAGCCGACGTCGTCGGGTCCGGCGGTGACGCTGTTGTTGCGGCCCTTGCGGTGCACCTTGCCGATCGGGTGGATCGGAGGCAGGTAGGCGATGTCGAACCCCATCCGCGCGATGCGGGGCAGCGCCTTGGTGGCCGTCGCGAAGGTCCCGTGCACGGGGTGGCCGGCGCTGTCCCAGCCGCCGGTCGAACGCGGAAAGAACTCGTACCAGGAGCTGAAGCGGGCCAGCGGCCGGTCGACCCACACGCCGTGGGCGTCGCCGCGGGTGATCAGCTCTCGCAGCGGATACTGCTCGACCAGTTCGGTGACGTCCGGCGCGAGCGCGGCGCCGGCCCGATAGAACGGATCACCGGGTTCGCGCAGTCGCTCGGCCGCCTCGATCAGGGGATAGCGGTCCTGGCGCGGCACCCGGGTAGCGGCGCGCTCCAGCAACTTGGCGCCCATCAGCAGGTCGTTGGACAGTTCGCCCTCGCTCTGGCCCGCCTCGAGCTTGGCGATCACATGGTGGCGCCACGTCGCGATGGGATCGCCCCAGCCGTCGACCCGGAAGGTCCACAGTCCGACCGTGTCGGGGACGAACTGTCCGTGGAACACGTCCGGTGTGCGGCCGGTCGACATCGGGAGCGTCATGGGCCGCACCCGCTGCCCGGGAGTGACCACCTCCTGGATCGGCACGGCCCCGGTCGCCCGCACCCGGCCCGGCGGCTCGTCGGCCAGCGCCGGATAACTGCTGCCGTGATAGCGCACCACCAGCGTGGCCGCCACGGCGTCGTGGCCCTCGCGCCACACCGTGGCGGTCACCGGCATCACCTCGCCGACGACCGCTTTGGCGGGGAATCGTCCGCCGGACACAACGGGCTGGACGTCATCGATTTCGATCCGACCGGCGGTCACTCAGAAACTCCCTACCACTTCGAATGCGACGTTCGGCGGTCGCCGCGCGCCTTCGTTGTCTGGTCGCTGTCAGGTCTCGTCCAAGAGCGGGGGCGTCACCCTCGTCGCGCCTATACCCACCGTAGTGTCAGGCTGAACCAACCGTGCGGCATCCGAACGCGGAAGCGGCGCGCCCTGCAGCGCGCGACGGCAGTAACGTGAGCACGCGTGAAAGCTCTCCGCCGGTTCACCGTCCGCGCCCACCTGCCCGAGCGACTGGCCGCACTGGAACGCCTCTCCGTCAATCTGCGTTGGTCGTGGGACAAACCGACCCAGGATCTGTTCGAGGCCATCGACCCCGAGCTGTGGGAACTGGTCGGGGGCCGATCCGGTGGCCGTCCTGGGACAGGTGGGACCCGGGCGGTTGGAGGCGCTGGCCGACGACGCAACGTTCGTCGCGCGCGTGGACGCGCTCGCCGCCGACCTGGACAACTATCTGACCAGGCCGCTGTGGTACCAGCAGCTCGGTGAGGAGGACGGCGACGGTTCCGCGCTGCCGAACGGGATCGCGTACTTCTCGATGGAGTTCGGGGTCGCCGGCGTGCTGCCGAACTACTCCGGCGGGCTCGGCATCCTGGCCGGCGATCACCTCAAGTCCGCTTCGGACCTCGGCCTGCCGTTGATCGCCGTGGGCCTGCACTACCGGTCCGGGTACTTCCGGCAGTCCTTGAGCGCGGACGGCTGGCAACACGAGAACTACCCGTCGATGGATCCGCAGGGCCTGCCGCTGCGCCTGCTGACCGACGGGGCCGGCGAGGCGGTCCTGGTCAGCCTCGCGTTGCCCGACGGCGCGCAGCTGCACGCGCGTGTGTGGATCGCGCAGGTCGGCCGAATTCCGTTGCTGTTGCTGGATTCCGACATTCCGGACAACGATCACGACCTTCGCGCGGTCACCGATCGGCTCTACGGCGGCGATCAGGAGCACCGGATCAAGCAGGAGATCCTGGCGGGCATCGGCGGCGTGCGCGCCATCCGGGCGTTCACCGAGATCGAGGGAGTGCCCGCACCCGAGGTGTTCCACATGAACGAGGGCCATGCCGGCTTCCTCGGTGCAGAGCGCATCCGGGAGTTGATCGAGGCGGGTCTCGACTTCGACACGGCGCTGACCGTGGTGCGCTCGTCGACGGTATTCACCACCCACACCCCGGTGCCCGCCGGTATCGACCGGTTCCCGGTGGAGATGGTGGAGCGGTACTTCGGCCCGGATCCGGGCGGTGTGGGATCCGCGCCTGCTGCCCGGCGTACCGCTGGAACGCATTCTCGCTTTCGGCGCCGAGGACGATGCCGTCGAAGTTCAACATGGCGCACATGGGGCTGCGGCTGGCGCAGCGCGCCAACGGGGTCTCGCTGCTGCACGGTCAGGTCAGCCGGGAGATGTTCAACGACCTGTGGCCGGGTTTCGACCCGTCCGAGGTGCCCATCGGTTCGATCACCAACGGGGTGCACGCGCCGACCTGGGCCGCGCCGCAGTGGCTGGAACTGGGTCGCGAGCTCATCGGCAGCCAGGACCTGAGCTCGCTGCAGGAGCCGGAGACGTGGGAGCGGCTGCACGAGGTCGATCCGGGCCATCTGTGGTGGATCCGCTCGCAGCTGCGCGAGGCGCTGGTGCACGACGTCCGCGCACCGGCTGCGGCGATCATGGCTGGAGCGCGGCGCCGCCGAGGCCGAATTGGGCTGGATCGCAACGGCATTCGATCCTGAGGTGTTGACCATCGGGTTCGCGCGCCGGGTGCCCACCTACAAGCGGCTGACGTTGATGCTGCGCGACGCCGACCGGCTGACGCGGTTGCTGCTCGACGAGGAACGGCCCGTCCAGCTGATCGTGGCGGGCAAGTCGCATCCGGCCGACGAGGGCGGCAAGGCGCTGATCCAGCAGGTCGTGCGCTTCGCCGACCGGCCCGACGTCCGCCATCGCATCGCGTTCCTGCCCGACTACGACATGTCGATGGCGCACGACGCTGTACCACGGCTGTGACGTCTGGCTGAACAACCCGTTGCGACCGCTGGAGGCGTGCGGCACCTCGGGGATGAAGAGTGCGCTCAACGGCGGACTGAACCTGTCCATCCGCGACGGCTGGTGGGACGAGTGGTACGACGGCGAGAACGGCTGGGAGATCCCGACCGCCGACGGGCTGACCGACGAACACCGCCGCGACGACCTGGAGGCGGCCGCACTGTACGACCTGCTCGAACGTGCCGTCACGCCCAAGTTCTACGAGCGCGACGCGCGCGGGGTCCCGACGCGATGGGTGGAAATGGTGCGGCACACGCTGCAGGTGCTCGGGCCCAAGGTCCTGGCCTCGCGGATGGTGCGTGACTACACCACCAACTACTACCTGCCCGCGGCGCGCGCGCTGCGCCGGTCGATCGAGTCGGGGGAGACCGGACGCCCGGAATTCAACGTCGCGTTCGGCGCTGCGCGGGAGCTGGCCGACTACCGGCAACGGGTCGAGAAAGCGTGGCCGCACATCGAGATCGCCGACGTGGACAGCTACGGGCTGCCCGACACCCCGTTGCTGGGTTCGCAGCTGACACTCACCGCCCAGGTGCGGCTGGCCGGGATGAGCGCCGACGAGGTCACCGTGCAGGCGGTGCTCGGCCGGGTCGACGCCGGGGACACACTGATCGACCCCGTCACGGTGCCGATGATGCCACGCGGGGACGGCCGAGACGCGGACGGGAGACGTTCACCGCGACGACACCGCTGCCGGTGACCGGGCCCGTCGGCTACACGGTGCGGGTGCTGCCCCACCACCGGATGCTGGCCGGGGACAACGAACTGGGGCTGGTCACACTGGCGAGGTGATCACGGGAACCGCTTGAAGCACCGGCTCGGTGTCGCCGAGCACGCCGACACGGAAGGCGTCGATGCGGGAGAAGCCCGACGGCACCGATTCGCCGTTGACGTCGCTGGCGGCCAGGCCGTTGGTGAGCATGCCCGAGATCGCCTCGTCGACGTCGCCTGCGGTCAGCGCGATGGTCTGGCCGTCGGGGGTGGTCACGTCCTTGGACATCTTGACCGTCGCCACTCCGGTCAGGCAGGCGGTGCGCAGCGCGGCCTCGGCGTTGTCGAGCGCCACGCCGCCGTGTTCGTCGCTGCACGGCCTGCATGTAGCGCGACACCAGCACCGAATAGGCGATGTTGTCACCGGTGGCCAGCACCGCGCCATCGTCGCGAGCGCCGAGTTCCTGCAGGCCGGGCAGGTCGACGGCGATGGTGTTGGTGGCCGGACAGTACGACGCCGGCGGGCTCGGTCGCGCATCGGGACATGCCGCCGCGGCCCGTCGGCATCGAAGCTGAGCACCGGAGGGTCGCTTGGGGGAGAACAGGATTCCCATCGCCTCGACGATCGGCGCACGGAGTCTTCGGTGATGGCGAGCTCACCGGTCTGGTCCTCCGGCAGCAGCACCGGGAGGTCGCCGCGGCGCTGGCCGATCTCGCGCATGTCGATGCCGGCGCACGCGGACGGGCCGTCGGTGAAGCCGAACTGGAACGCCGACAGCCGCTCGAACGCGGACCCGTGTTCGTCGAATCCGACGTCGGGGTCGCCTTCGTTGAGGACGGGGTCGCGGAACGAGATCACGCCGGCCAGCACGTTGTTCAGGCCCTCGCCGGTGCTGAGGGTGTAGCGCGGCGAATTGTCCTCGGCGACCCAGCGCATGTACGCGCCGCCCAGGCAGTCGGCCTGCTGCTCGGAGACCAGCGTCGGGGTGTTCTCGCCGGAGAGCCCGGCCGCGCGGGCCACCGCGTGGCCGTATTCGTGGGCGAGCACCATCACCACGCCCATGTCGCCGTGCGCGCGCCGCAGCCCGGGCAGCAGCTCCCCGCGATCCCAGCCGATGGTCTTGTCGGAGTAGCAGTACGCGGCGTTGACCAGGCCGTAGGTGTTCTCCTCGCAGAACGTGCCGTCGAAGCCGTCGGAGTCCCAGGAGATCAGCGCCTTGACCGGGGTGAAGCCCTCGTCGAACGTCTCCGGGTAGGCGGATTCCCAGTACTGCTCGATGTCGCTGACCGCGCTGCCGGCGAGCTCGTCGATGCCGCCGCCGTCGGTGCCCTCGATGTCGCGGGTCGGACCCTCGGCGTTGGCCCGCAGCCCGGTGGGGCCGTCGGTCGCCGGCATGCCCGCGACCGAGAACGGATCGTCGAAGACCGAGACCGCGTTGCCGTGCAGCGTCGTCGAGCACGCGGTCGCGACCAGCACCGAACACGTCGCGATGACGGCGCCCAGCAGCACCCGTGGACGAGCCGACGAACCCATCACGTCGCCTTTCGAGTCACTGCGGGGGCTCGAACGGCCCGCACCGGAACTTCGCTGTCAGGATAGTCAATCGGCATAGTCAATCGGCGCCGCCTGCTGTGCCCGTCGGGCCGGCGCGACGGGCCTCGCCGGGTTCTGCCGCCGCGCGGAGCCGGCGCAGCGCCGCGCGCACGGCGTCACCGTCGGTCGTGGCCCAGAACGGCGGCAGGGACGACGCGCAGGAATCCGCTGTAGCCCGCCGTCGCCATCCGCGAGTCGAGGACGGCCACCACGCCGCGGTCGTCGACGCGGCGCAACAGCCGGCCGGTGCCCTGGGCGAGCAGCAGTGCCGCATGGCTGGCGGCCACCGCCATGAACCCGTTGCCGCCCCTGGCCGCCACGGCGCGCTGGCGCGCGGTGAGCAGCGGATCGTCGGGGCGGGGGAACGGGATCCGGTCGATCAGCACCAGGGACAGCGACGGGCCGGGCACGTCGACGCCCTGCCACAGCGACAGGGTGCCGAACAGTGACGTCTGCGCGTCGTCGGCGAAGCGCTGCACCAGTGCCGCGGTGTTGTCCTCGCCCTGGCACAGCACCGGGGTGTCGAGCCGGTCGCGCATGATCTCCGCGGTCGCCTTGGCCGCGCGCATCGAGGAGAACAGGCCGAGGGTGCGGCCGCCGGCCGCGGCGATCAACGCCGCGATCTCGTCGAGCTGCTCGGCCGAGCCGGTGCCGTCGCGCCCGGGCGGTGGCAGGTGCGCGGCGACGTAGAGGATCGCCGACCGGGCGTGGTCGAACGGCGACCCCACATCGAGGCCGCGCCAGCGGAGCTGGGCGTCGGAGCCGTCGGGCCCGCCGGCGAGGCCCCAGGCCGAAGCCATGGCGTCGAAGTTGCCGCCCACGGTCAGCGTCGCCGAGGTCAGCACCGCGGTGGCGCGCCCGAACAGGGCGGCTGCGCAGCAGGCCGGAGACGGACAGCGGAGCGACGCGCAGTACGGTGCGGCGCCCGGACCGCCCGTCGTCGATGTGCTCGAGCCAGACCACGTCGGTGCGCTCCGGGATGGCGGGCACGAACGAGGCCAGGATGCGGGCCGCGGTGTCGGCGACATCACCCAGCGCGGTGGCGGCTTCGGCGCGCGCCGACGCCGTCGTCGGGTCGTTGGGGCCGGTCTCGACCGAGGTGCGGGCAGCGCTGGCCGCGTCCCGCAGCACGCTCAGGTAAGTGGCCAGTTCCTCGTCGAGCACGTCGATGCGGCCCGGCCGGGCGTCGAAGATCGCCGAGGTGAACGTCGTGGCCGCGGCTTCGAACCGCTCGGCGAGCTCCGGTCCCACGATCCGGGCGGCGCGCCGCTGCGGCGACGCCCAGCGACGTCGCCGACAGCTCCGCGGTGGCCACCCCGGTCACCCGGTCCACGAGTTCGTGGGCTTCGTCGACGACCAGCAGGTCGTGCTCGGGCAGCACGTTGGCAGCGCCGATGGCGTCGATGGCCAGCAGCGCGTGGTTGGTCACGACGACGTCGGCGGCGCCGGCGCGGTCGCGTGCGCTTTCGGCGAAGCAGTCGGTGCCGAAGGGGCAGCGGGACACCCCGATGCATTCCCGGGCCGACACGCTGACCTGCGACCAGGACCGGTCGGGCACTCCGGGGACAGTTCGTCGCGATCGCCGGTCTGCGTCGACGACGACCACTCGGTCAGCCGCTGGACGTCGCGGCCCAGCGCGCTCGACGCACCCGGGGCGAACAGTTGCTCCTGGGGTCGGTCGTCCGGGGCGTCCGCCGCCCCGTTGTGAATCTTGTTCAGACACAGATAGTTTCCGCGGCCTTTGAGCAGCGCGAACTGTGGTCGGCGCGGCAGCGCGCGGTCAGCGAGTCGGCGAGGCGGGGCAGATCGCGATCGACGAGCTGGCGTTGCAGCGCGATGGTGGCCGTGGACACGACGACCGGCCGTTCGTCGGCCAGTGACCGCGCTATCGCCGGCACGAGATAGGCGAGCGACTTTCCCGTTCCCGTGCCGGCCTGCACGGCGAGGTGCTCGCCGCTGTCGAACGCCTGCGCGACGGCCTCGGCCATCTCGATCTGACCCTGGCGGCTCGGTACCGCCCAGCGCGGCGACCGCGGTGGCCAGCAGCTCGGCGATCTCGGCCGGGCGACCCCCCACGGCGGCCCTACCGCTCGCGCCGGGGGGATCATCCGGGTGGGCATCGCCGGATCGCCCTTGGACAGTGTCAGGCCGTCCCACGGCAGGCTGCGCAGGCCCTGGCTGCACCCGGTCGCGGGCGGCGTCGACGGCGAGATCGGCGACGGGCTGACCGCCCGCGGACGAACGCGGTGGTCAGCGTGCGCGCCGACGAGCTCCGGCGGTATCGGCGGCGGCCGGTCGGCGGGGTGCACGACCTCCTCGACGATCGTGCCCGACTGCCTTGGCCAGCCGGAGGGCGCCTGCTTGCGTCCGCCGTGGGATTCCTTGTGGCTGCTGCGCTTCTCGACCGGCACGCCGTCGACCTCGACCAGCTTGTAGACCATGCTCGCGGTCGGCGCGCCGGAGCCGGTGACCACCGATGTCCCGACGCCGTAGCATGTCGACGGGTTCGGCGCGCAGCGCCGCGATCGCGAACTCGTCGAGGTCGCCGGAGACGACGATCCGGGTGGTGCGGCGCGCCGAGCGCGTCGAGTTGCTCGCGGACCTGGCGGGCGAGCACACCGAGATCACCGGAGTCGATGCGGACCGCGCCCAGGTCCGGGCCCGCCACCTCGATGGCGTTGGCGACGCCGGCGGTGATGTCGTAGGTGTCGACCAGCAGCGTGGTCTGCACGCCGAGCGCGTCGACCTGCGCGCGGAACGCCGCCTTCTCCCAGTCCGAGGGGCCCTGCCCGGCGATGGTGTGCAGCAGCGTGAAGGCATGCGCGCTGGTGCCCAGCGCGGGCACGCCGTAGCGGCGCTGCGCCTCGAGGTTCGACGATCCGGCGAAACCGGCGAGGTAGGCGGCACGCGCCGCGGCGACCGCGGCGTGCTCGTGGGTGCGCCGCGAACCCATCTCGATCAGCGGCCGGCCCTCGGCCGCGCTGACCATCCGGGCCGCGGCGGAGGCGATGGCGGTGTCGTGGTTGAAGATCGACAGCGCCAGCGTCTCGAGCAGCACGCATTCGGCGAAGGTGCCGTGCACGGACAGCACCGGAGAGCCGGGGAAGTACAGCTCGCCTTCCGCGTAGCCGTCGACGTCGCCGCGGAACCGGTAGTCCGCGAGGTAGGCCAGCGTGTCGGCATCGAGGAAGTCCGACAGCGACGTCCAGCTGCGGCGTCGTCGAAGGTGAACTCGCGCCAACGCTTCCACGAACCGGGCGGTGCCCGCGACCACGCCGTAGCGCCGGCCTTCGGGCAGCCGGCGGGCGAACACCTCGAACGTGGTGCGCCGGTGCGCGGTGCCGTCGCGCAGGGCCGCCGCGAGCATGGTCAGCTCGTACTTGTCGGTCAGCAGTGCCGTCGACGGGCGCAGCGGCTGGCCGGCGGGCGATGATGTCACACGGCCAACCGTATCGGTGCGGAGCGTCTTCGAAGCGCCGCGGCGGCCCCGGTATTCTTGGGCCCATGGTCACGCCGGCGAAGGCCCGACCGGGAACTCGCGAGGAACGCGATGTCTCCAGCGCACCGCCGAGGACGTCGCGACCGAGGCCCCGTGGGTGACCATCGTCTGGGATGACCCGGTGAACCTGATGACGTACGTGACCTACGTGTTCCAGAAACTCTTCGGCTACAGCGAACCGCACGCGACCAAGCTGATGCTGCAGGTGCACAACGAGGGCAAGGCCGTGGTGTCGGCGGGCAGCCGGGAGTCGATGGAGGTCGATGTGTCCAAGCTCCACGCCGCGGGCCTGTGGGCGACGCTGCAGCAGGACCGCTGACTCCGACTGTGCGCAAATGGAAGCGGGTCGAGGCCGCCGACGGCCCGCGGTTCCGGTCGGCGCTGGCCGCCCACGAGGCCGATGCTGCTGACAGCCTGGTGACCTCGATGCTCGGAATGCTCGACGATCGCGACTCGTCCGGTCCCGGCAGACGAACTCGACCGAGATCACCGGTATCCGAACCGGCAATTCCGCTCCGCCGCAGGACGACACGATGAAGCGGCTGCTGCCCGATTTCTACCGCCCGGCCAGCGAGCATCCCGCGGGCTCCGGGGCCGCCGAGAGCCTGAACAGCGCACTGCGCAGCCTGCACGAGCCCGCGATCATCGATGCCAAACGCGAAGCGGCGCAACGGTTGCTGGACACCGTGCCGGCAGGCGGCGGCAAATTCGAACTCGCCGAGGACGACGCGCAGGCGTGGGCCTCGGCCGTCAACGACGTGCGGCTGGCGCTGGGCACGATGCTCGACGTCGGCCCCGAGGTCCCCGACCGCCTGCCGCACGACCATCCGATGGCCGGCCATCTCGACGTCTACCAGTGGCTGACGGTGCTGCAGGAGTACCTGGTGCTCGGTCTCATGGGCAGGACCCGATGAGTGGCCGGATCGATCACCGACGTCGGCGGCATCCGCGTCGGCCACCACCACGCGATCGACCCCGACGCGCAGCTGGGCTCCGGCTGGGCCACGCGGCACCACCGTCGTGCTGACCCCGCCGGGCACCGTCGGCGCGGTCGACGGCCGTGGCGGCGCGCCCGGCACCCGCGAGACCGACCTGCTCGACCCGACCAACTCGGTGCGCCACGTCGACGCGGTGGTGCTCAGCGGCGGCAGCGCGTACGGGCTGGCCGCCGCCGACGGCGTGATGCGGTGGCTCGAGGAGCAGGGCCGCGGCGTGGCGATGGACGGCGGGGTGGTGCCGATCGTGCCGGCCGCGGTGATCTTCGACCTGCCGGTCGGCGGCTGGAAGTGCCGCCCGACGCGGAATTCGGCTATGCCGCGGCCGCAGCGCCGCGGGCACGGACGTCGGCGATCGGCACCGTCGGCGCCGGTGTCGGGCGCGCGCGCCGGCGTGCTCAAGGGCGGCGTCGGCACCGCGTCGGTGACGCTGCGACATCGGCGTGACGGTCGGCGCGCTGGTCGTGGTCAACTCCGCCGGCGACGTCGTCGACCCCGGCACCGGGCTGCCCTGGCCGGCCGATCAGATCGAGGAGTTCGGCCTGGTCGGCGCCGCCCGCCGACCAGATCGCCGCCTACGCCGACCGGCACGCGCGAGCTCAGTCCGCTCAACACCACCATCGCCGTCGTCGCCACCGACGCCGCGCTGAGCAAGGCGGCCTGCCGGCGCGTGGCGGTCGCCGCGCAGGACGGCCTGGCCCGCACGATCCGGCCCGTGGCACACCCCGCTGGACGGCGATACGGTGTTCGCGCTGGCCACCGGAGCCGTCGAGGTGCCGCCCGACCCGACAACCCCGGCGTCGATGTCGCCGGAGGTGCCGCTGATCGACCGCGGTCGGCGCCGCCGCCGCCGACTGCCTGGCCCGCGCGGTGCTGGTCGGCGATGCTGGCCGCGGAGCGGTCGCCGGAATACCGACATACCGTGACATGTTGCCCGGAGCGTTCGCGTGACAGGAACACCGGGAAGGAGGCGCCCGTGCTGGTGATTCGCGCCGACCTGGTCGACGCCATGGTCGCGCACGCCCGCGCCGACCACCCCGACGAGGCGTGCGGCGTGATCGCCGGCCCCGAGGGCTCCGACCGCCCCGAGCGGCACATCGCGATGGTCAACGCCGAGCGGTCGCCGACGTTCTACCGGTTCGACTCGGGCGAGCAGCTGAAGGTGTGGCGGCCATGGAGAGTGCCGGCGAGGCGCCCGTCGTCATCTACCACTCGCACACCGCCACCGAGGCGTATCCGAGCCGCACCGACATCTCGCTACGCCGTCCGAGCCCGACGCGCACTACGTGCTGGTGTCCACCCGCGACCCCGACGAGCACGAGCTGCGCAGCTACCGCATCGTCGACGGCGTCGTCACCGAGGAGCCCGTCACGTCGTCGAGCAGTACTGAGACGAAGACAAGAGGAGTCTGCCCATGACCGTTCAGCGTGTCGATCCCGACCATCCTGCGCACCCACACCGGCGGCGAGAAGCGCGTGTCCGCCACCGGCGACACGCTTGCAGGCGGTGATCGCCGACCTGGAGTCGAACTACTCGGGCATCTCCGAGCGGCTGGTCGACCCGTCAATCCGGCAAGCTGCACCGCTTCGTCAACATCTACGTCAACGACGAGGACGTGCGGTTCTCCGGCGGCCTGGACACCGAGATCTCCGACGGCGACTCGGTGACGATCCTGCCCGCCGTGGCGGGAGGCTGATGACCCGGTACGACTCGCTTCTGCAGGCACTCGGCAACACGCCGCTGGTCGGGCTGCAGCGGCTCTCGCCGGCGTGGGACGGCTGACGGCGGCCGCACGTGCGGTTGTGGGCCAAGCTCGAGGACCGCAACCCGACCGGCTCGATCAAGGACCGGCCCGCGCTGCGGATGATCGAGGAGGCCGAGCGTGACGGCCGGTTGCAGCCCGGCGCGACGATCCTGGAGCCGACGAGCGGCAACACCGGCATCTCGCTGGCGATGGCGGCGCTGCTCAAGGGCTACCAGCTGATCTGCGTGATGCCGGAGAACACGTCGATCGAGCGGCGCCAGCTGCTCGAGCTCTACGGCGCGCGGATCATCTTCTCGCCCGCCGAGGGCGGCTCCAACACCGCCGTCGCCCACGCCAAGGAGCTGGCGGCGCAGAATCCCTCCTGGGTGATGCTCTACCAGTACGGCAATGCCGGCCAACGCCGCGGCGCACTACGACGGCACCGGTCCCGAACTGCTGGCCGACCTGCCCGAGATCACCCATTTCGTCGCGGGTCTCGGCACCACCGGCACGCTGATGGGCACCGGCCGGTACCTGCGCGAGCACGTGCCCGGCGTGCAGATCGTCGCCGCCGAACCCCGCTACGGCGAGGGCGTCTACGCGCTGCGCAACATCGACGAGGGCTTCATCCCCGAGCTCTACGACCCCGACGTGCTGACCACCCGCTTCTCGGTCGGGTCCTACGACGCGGTCCGGCGCACCCGCGAACTGGTCCAGGTCGAAGGCATCTTCGCCGGCATCTCCACCGGCGCGATCCTGCACGCCGCACTGGGCATGGCGGCCAAGGCGGTCAAGGCCGGTGAGCGCGCCGACATCGCGTTCGTGGTGTGCGACGCCGGATGGAAGTATCTGTCGACCGGCGCCTACGCCGGTAGCCTGGACGACGCGGAGGACGCGTTGGAAGGGCAGCTATGGGCGTGACGGGCACCGGCGGCTACCGCCGGCCGGCACCGCGGACCCGAAGCGGCCGGCCTGGGTGGTCGGCGGGATCACGATCGTGTCGTTCGTCGCGCTGCTCTGGGTCGTCGAGCTGTTCGACACGCTGACCGGACACCGGCTCGACAACAACGGCATCCGGCCGCTGGAGACCGACGGACTGGGCGGCATCGTCTTCGCGCCGCTGCTGCACTCCAATTGGGACCACCTGATCGCCAACACCGTGCCCGGCGCTGGTCCTCGGCTTCCTGATGACGCTGGCCGGGCTGTCCCGGTTCATCTTCGCCACCGCGATCATCTGGATCGTCGGCGGCTTCGGCACCTGGCTGATCGGCAACGTCGGGAGCGCCGAGCCTATCGCGGCGTGCGCTGCGAGACCAACCACATCGGAGCGTCGGGCCTGATCTTCGGCTGGTTGGCGTTCCTGATCGTGTTCGGCTTCTTCACCCGCAAGGTGTGGGAGATCGTCGTCGGGGTCGTGGTGCTGTTCGTCTACGGCAGCGTCCTGCTCGGCGTGCTGCCCGGCACCCCCGGCGTGTCCTGGCAGGGCCACCTGTGCGGGGCGCTGGCCGGGGTGCTGGCCGCCTATCTGCTGTCCGGACCCGAGCGCAAGGCGCGGGCGCTGCGGCGCCCGGTGCGGCCGCCGTCGCTGACGCGTGAACGCGCAGGCCCCCGCCCGTCGGGATCTTCGATTCCGGCGTCGGCGGGCTGACCGTCGCCCGCGCGATCATCGACCAGCTGCCCGACGAGGACATCATCTACGTCGGCGACACCGGAAACGGTCCGTACGGTCCGCTGACCGTCCCCGAGATCCGCGCGCACGCGCTGGCGATCGGCGACGACCTCGTGGACCGGGGTGTCAAGGCGTTGGTGATCGCCTGCAACACCGCGTCGTCGGCCTGCCTGCGGGACGCTCGCGAGCGCTACGCGCCGGTGCCCGTGGTCGAGGTGATCCTGCCCGCGGTCCGCCGCGCGGTGGGTACGACGCGCAACGGCCGCATCGGCGTGATCGGGACCGAGGCGACGATCGCGTCGGGCGCCTATCAGGACGCGTTCGCCGCCGCACGCGACATCGAGGTCATCGCGGTGGCCTGCCCGCGGTTCGTGGACTTCGTCGAGCGCGGCGTGACCAGCGGCAGGCAGGTGCTCGGCCTGGCCGAGGGATATCTGGAGCCGCTGCAGCGCGCCGAGGTCGACACGCTGGTGCTGGGGTGCACGCACTATCCGATGCTGTCGGGGCTCATCCAGCTGGCGATGGGCGAGGACGTGACGCTGGTGTCCAGCGCCGAGGAGACAGCAAAGGACCTGCTGCGTGTGCTCACCGAGCGGGACCTGCTCGGCCCCACCCCGGCCGCGGAGCCCCGCCGCCACGGCGGCTGTTCGAGGCGACGGGCGATCCCGAGGCGTTCACGACGTTGGCGGCGCGTTTCCTGGGGCCCACGCTGGACGGCGTCCGGCCTGTCCAGCGTCACGTCCGCTCGAGAACATGACGTTCGTCGCCGAAAGCGGCGATGTTTTCGTCAAGGCGATCGTGGGCATGGCAAGCTAGTGGCCGTGCGAATCACCGTACTCGGGTGCTCCGGCAGTGTCGTCGGACCCGATTCGCCCGCGTCCGGATATCTGGTGACAGCGCCGGACACTCCGCCGCTGGTTCTCGACTTCGGTGGCGGGGTGCTGGGGGCGCTGCAGCGCCACGCCGACCCCAACGCGGTGCACGTGCTGCTGTCGCATCTGCACGCCGACCACTGTCTGGACCTGCCGGGGCTGTTCGTCTGGCGCCGCTACCACCCGAGCCCGGCGCAGGAGCGCGGTGTCGTGTACGGGCCGGCGAACACGTGGGCCCGGCTGGGCTCGGCGTCCTCCCCGGAGGGCGGGGAGATCGACGACTTCACCGACATCTTCGAGATCCGGCACTGGGTGGACAATCAGCCGGTCGAGATCGGGGCGCTGACCGTGGTGCCGCGCATCGTCTGCCATCCCACCGAGTCCTACGGGATGCGGATCTCCGATCCCTCCGGCGCGACGCTCGTCTACAGCGGTGACACCGGCTACTGCGACGCGCTGATCGATCTGGCGCGGGGTGCCGACGTGTTCCTGTGCGAGGCGTCGTGGACGCACTCCCCGTCCCGGCCGCCGCGGCTGCACCTGTCGGGCACCGAGGCCGGCCGCGCCGCTGCGCGGGCGGGCGTGTCGGAGTTGCTGTTGACCCACATTCCGCCGTGGACCTCGCGCGAGGACGTCATCAGCGAGGCGAAGGCCGAATTCGACGGCCCGGTGCACGCCGTCGTGGCCAACGAGACGTTCGACGTCGTCGGTCCTGAGCGGCTCTGAGCGGGTGGCCTCGGGCGGCCGGAGTGTCTGCTCGACCGGCTAGGGTTGGCCCGTGTCCAGACGAGAAGACGGCCGGCTCGACGACGAATTGCGGCCGGTCACCATCACCCGCGGCTTCACCACCCATCCCGCCGGTTCTGTGCTGGTGGAGTTCGGGCAGACCCGGGTCATGTGCACCGCCAGCGTCACCGAAGGCGTGCCGCGCTGGCGCAAAGGGTCCGGCCAGGGCTGGCTGACCGCGGAGTACGCGATGCTGCCCGCCGCCACCCACGATCGCTCGGACCGCGAGTCGGTGAAGGGCCGGGTCGGTGGCCGCACCCAGGAGATCAGCCGGTTGGTCGGCCGCTCGCTGCGGGCCTGCATCGATCTGGCGGCGCTGGGCGAGAACACCATCGCGATCGACTGCGACGTGCTGCAGGCCGACGGCGGGACCCGCACCGCGGCGATCACCGGCGCCTACGTCGCGCTCTCGGACGCGGTGACGTACCTGGCAGCGGCCGGCAGGCTGTCGGATCCGCGGCCGCTGTCGTGCGCGATCGCCGCGGTGAGCGTCGGTGTCGTCGACGGCCGCATCCGCGTCGATCTGCCCTACACCGAGGACTCGCGCGCCGAGGTGGACATGAACGTCGTCGCCACCGACACGGGCACTCTCGTCGAGATCCAGGGCACCGGCGAAGGAGCGACGTTCCCGCGTTCGACGCTGGACAAGATGCTCGACGCCGCGATGGCGGCCTGTGATCAGCTCTTCGAGATTCAGCGCAGTGCGCTGGAGCAGCCGTATCCGGGAGTGTTGCCCGAAGCGGGCGAGCCGGCGAAGAAGGCGTTCGGAAGCTAGGCCGGTGTACCGGATACTGGTCGCCACCCGCAATCCGAAGAAGCTGGCCGAGCTGCACCGCGTTCTGGACGCGGCCGGCGTCGGAGGGGTGACGTTGTTGTCGCTCGAGGATGTGCCGCCGTTCGACGAAGCGCCCGAGACCGGCGCGACGTTCGAGGACAACGCCCTGGCCAAGGCGCGGGATGCGTTCGCCGCGACGGGGCTGCCCGCGGTGGCCGACGACTCGGGACTGGAAGTCGACGCCCTCAACGGAATGCCCGGTGTGCTCAGCGCCCGATGGTGCGGCCGGCACGGCGACGATGCAGCGAACACCGCACTGCTGCTCGGTCAGCTCGGCGACGTCCCCGACGAGCGCCGCGGGGCGGCCTTCGTGTCGGCCTGCGCGCTGGTCTCCGGGCCGGCGCATCCCCGGCGGTGGTCGTGCGCGGTGAATGGTCCGGGGCCATCGTGCGGGAGCCGCGCGGAGGCGGGGGCTTCGGCTACGACCCGGTGTTTCTGCCGACGGGCTCGGACCGGACCGCGGCGGAGCTGCGCCCCGAGGAAAAGGATGCGGTGTCGCACCGGGGGAGGGCGCTGGCGGCACTGCTGCCCTCGATACGCGCGCTGGTCTCGGCTACTCGAGACCGAACTGGGTCTTGATCTTCTGCGTCTGGAAGTGCTCGACGATGATGCCGACCAGCGGGATCGTGCCGGCCAGCAGCACGCCGACCGTCTTGGCGATCGGCCAGCGGACCTTCACCGCCAGATTGGCCGTGAACAGCAGGTAGACGAAGTAGACCCAGCCGTGCACCACGGCGATCCAGCCGAGCGAGTCGTCGCCGAAGGCATACTTGAGCACCATCTCGTAGCACAGGGCGATCAGCCAGATGCCGGTCGCCCAGGCCATCACGCGGTAGCCGAGCAGCGCCTTGCGGATCGTTTCGGTCGGGGTCAGCGGTGCGGGAGATTCGGGTGCGGTCACGTACCGGTTCCTGTCAGTCTCGGGTTGCCGTGGAGTCATCCGTGTCGGCCTGGGCGAGTTCGGCGAGGTAAGCGTTGTATTCGCGCAAGGTCACGTCGGCCTCGGTCGGCGCGGCCTTCGGGCGCTCGGGCAGCAGACCGGCCGGAATCTCGGTCGGCGAGTTTTGCGAATGGGCCTGCGGCGGAGCATCTTCGTACCGGACGAACTTGTAGTAGGCGTACACACAGAAGCCTGCGAACATCGGCCATTGCAGTGCGTAGCCGAGGTTCTGGAAGTCGCCCGAGGTGGATTCGAAGCGCGTCCACTGCCACCACGCCAGGGCCAGGCAGCCCGATGCGGCGGCGATCACCAACAGGATGAGCGCCGGCCTCCTACGCCGCGTAGTGGACACCGTACAACGGTACCGCGCTAGGATCGGGGCGCTGCGGGCGTGGCGAAATTGGCGATACGCGCGGGCTTTAGGTGCCCGTGTTCGAAAGAACGTGTGGGTTCGAGTCCCACCGCCCGCACTCGACCGCGAACAACCCGCTGTCCGATCAGCACGGGGGAGTCAGGCGTGCACCGTGACGTCGGCGGCGGGCTGATCGGTGGCCTGGCTGAAGAAGCAGAAGATGCTGGAGGCGAAGCTCACCAGCGCGACCGCCCCGGCGAGCACCGCGAACAGGGTCTCCGACAGCCCCCAACTCGCGAGCGCGAATGCCACCGCGATGATGGCGGTGACGAGCAGGAACAGTCCGGTCGTCGCGACGGCTTCGTTGAACGGATCCTCAGCACTGCCGATGGTGTCGGCCCTCTCGGCCATGGGTTCTCCTTCTCAGCGTGCCGGACGCGCCGGCGTGATGCCTGGGAGTTACCCGTGCCGAGGGCACGCAAACGCGGGTTCGGTCACTTCGCGCGGATGGAGAACCCGTTGCGTTCGGCGAGCGAGCGCAACTGACGGAGCGCGAACTGGCGGCCGCGGCCGGTCTGCGGCACGACGATGCCCGCCCACAGCCCCTCGGCCCCCGGGGTGACGCACGCCTCCTGGGCGCACTGCCAACGGCGCGGGCAGGCGCGGCACAGTGCCTTGGCGCCCTCATCGGCAACGCTGATCCAACGGTCGGGATCGCGCGTACACGGCGCCGTCCACGGCTGCTCGTCGCTCGATACGGCTGCTGGATACACGAAGAATCACCCCTTCCGCCTAGACAATACGCTTGTATCGTAAAAGCCATACTTCTGTATTGTCGAATGCGGCGGTGTGTGATCCTCACTGTGGTGTCTACGGTTACGGATGTGGTATCCGTGGCGGGCCGAACCGGTGTGCAGGAGCCGCCCAACATCGGGCGCATCAGGGCGGCCGCCCTGCGCAGCTTCGCACTGCACGGCGCCGCGGCGACCACGATGAGGGGTGTCGCCGCGGCGGCCGGCGTGTCGCTGGGGTTGGTGCAGCACCACTTCGCCACCAAGGCCGGACTGATCAGTGCCGTCGACGAGTACGTGCTGGATCTGGTGGTCTCGGCGATGTCGCGGCCCCTGCCCGATCCCCCCGTCGATTCCGTGGCCGAGATCGGTGGTCGCGTCACCAAGATCCTGGCGGAACAACCCGATGTGGCGGCCTATCTGAGCCGTGCTCTCGTCGACGGCAGCCCCGTCGGCGCCCGTCTGTTCGACATGCTGCTGGTCGTGGGTGTCGAGCGATGGCAGCTCCGCGTGGACCGCGGTGAGGTGCGACCCGACGTCGACGTGCTGTGGGCCGCGATCAACGGATTGGTGCTCGCGCTCGGGGCGATCAGCCTCAAGTCGCACCTCGACCGGCACCTCGACGAGCCGCTCACCGCCCCGGCCCAGCTCGACCGCTGGCAGCGCGCGGTCGACACGCTGCTGCGCGAGGGGCTGTTCCTGCCCCGCACGGCCGAGTGACCGCCGTCATCCGTCCCCGACCCGCTTCCGGTACGCCGACGGCGTGTCTCCGCAGAACTGCGTGAAGGCACGGGTGAACGAACTGACGCTGTCGAAGCCGACGGCCGTGGCCGTCGCCTGCACCGACTGCGTGGGTGTGGTCAGCAGAGCCATGGCGCGCAGCATGCGCGCGTGCAACAGGTAAGTGCGCCAAGGCAATCCGAGTGTCTCAGCGAACAATCGGCGCAACGTGCGCTCGGATACCGATACGGCGCGGCTGACCTGCGCGCACGTCAGCCGTGTCCAGGTGTTGCTTGGTGAAGGCCATCGCCGCGGCGACGATCGGGTGATCCGAGGTGGGCAGACTCAGCGGCGCCTCGTGATCGAGTGCTTCGTGGACCAGTGCTGCCAGCGTTCGGAAGAAGCGTCGGACGTGTCATCGCCGCAGGGCCGGTCGATCGGCCACCGCAGCCCGTAGATCATCATCTCGCGGATCAGCGGCGACACCGCCAGAATGCGCGCCCGGTCACCGCCGTCGGGGATCAGGCTGCGGTCGAACATCACCGCCACCGTCTTCACGTCCGGATTCATCACCGCCTGATGTTCCAGGCCGGCGGGTATCCACGCGGCCTGCTGCGGCGGCAGCAGGTAGTGCGCCGAATCCGTCTCGACCTCGACCACGCCGTGCAGCGCGTATTCGATCTGGTGGACCTCGTGGGAGTGCCAGCCGGTGATCAGCGCGTCCCCCTCGTAGAGGTAGCTGCCGCCGAGTGCGCAGCCGCCGCGGCGCAGTTCGATCACCCGGCGGCCGGCGGTATCGCCCAGGTTGGCCGGTTCGGATAAGAATCTGTCCGAAGACGCGGAGACGGTCACGCTCTCAGACGGTACTAGTTGTATATGAGCACAGCCATGAGTCCCGACGACCTGATCCTGGTGAGCATCGACGACCACGTGGTGGAACCGCCGGACATGTTCCTGCGGCACGTGCCGGCCAAGTACAAGGAGGAGGCGCCGATCGTCGTCACCGACGACAAGGGCGTCGATCAGTGGATGTACCAGGGCCGGCCGCAGGGCGTCAGCGGGCTGAACGCCGTGGTGTCGTGGCCGCCGGAGGAGTGGGGCCGCGACCCGGCCGGTTTCGCCGAGATGCGGCCCGGCGTCTACGACGTGCACGAGCGGGTCCGTGACATGAACCGCAACGGCATCCTCGCCTCGATGTGCTTCCCGACCTTCACCGGATTCTCCGCCCGCCACCTCAACATGACACCGCGAAGACGTCACCCTGGTGATGGTGTCGGCCTACAACGACTGGCACATCGACGAATGGGCCGGTTCCTACCCGGACCGCTTCATCCCGATCGCCATCCTGCCGACCTGGAAGCCCGAGGGGATGTGCAACGAGATCCGCCGGGTGGCGGCCAAGGGCTGCCGGGCGGTGACGATGCCCGAGCTGCCGCATCTGGAAGGCCTGCCGAGCTATCACGACGAGGAGTACTGGGGTCCGGTGTTCCGCACGCTGTCGGAAGAGAACGTGGTGATGTGTCTGCACATCGGCACCGGATTCGGCGCGATCAGCATGGCGCCCAACGCGCCGATCGACAACCTGATCATCCTGGCCACCCAGGTCTCGGCGATGTGTGCCCAGGACCTGCTGTGGGGTCCGGCGATGCGCAACTACCCCGACCTGAAGTTCGCCTTCTCCGAGGGCGGGATCGGTTGGATCCCGTTCTATCTGGATCGCAGCGACCGGCACTACACCAACCAGAAGTGGCTGCGCCGCGACTTCGGCGACAAGCTGCCCAGCGACGTGTTCCGCGAGCACTCGCTGGCGTGCTACGTCACCGACAAGACCTCATTGAAGCTGCGCCACGAGATCGGCATCGACATCATCGCCTGGGAGTGCGACTACCCGCACTCCGACTGCTTCTGGCCCGACGCCCCCGAGCAGGTGCTGGCCGAGTTGAACGCGGCGGGCGCGTCGCAGACCGACATCAACAAGATCACCTGGCAGAACTCCTGCCGGTTCTTCGGCTGGGATCCGTTCGAGCGAACCCCCAAGGCCGAGGCGACGGTCGGTGCGCTGCGCGCCAAGGCCACCGACGTCGACATCTCGATCCGCCCGCGGGCCGAGTGGGCCCGGCTCTACCACGACAAGCAGCTCACCCGAGCCTGATTCAGCGGCGTCGCAGGAGTCGGCGCACGAGACCCGCGCTGACCGGCGGACGCCGCGAGGCATACGGCCACGGCTGATTGCGTTCCGGGACGGCTTGTGCACGAGCCTGTTTGAGTTCTGTGCGCAGGCGCGCTCGCAGCTCGTGCAGGCTCGGGATCGGTCCACCGGTTGCGCGCCTCCACCGGGTCGTCGGTGAGGTCGTAGAGTTCCCACTGGTCGTCGAGCGGGTCGGTGCGGTACATCGGACCGCCCATGCCGGTTGGCGGCAAGATGCCGCACGCCGGGCTCGGTCCACGTCGCCGGGTCGTCGAACGAGCGCACGAGTTTCCACAGATGCCCCGCGCCACTCGCAGCGTCGTGCTCGCCGACGCGCACGACGAGCCCCTCGAAGTTCGCGGCGGTGTGTGCCGGGATCCGGATGCGCAGTGGCGCAGGAACATTCGACCGTCAGCTTGAGCATGCGGGCCAGTCCTGAGGCGCCGGTGTCGCCTTCGAGCACGTTGTCGCGCGTCATCAGGTACACGGCGCGGTCGTCGTCTGCGGGGCCGCCGTCGACCACCGGCATGAGGTCGCGGCCCGGCAGAGGGTGCACCTCGCTGAACGTCTCGGCCAGCACGCGGGCGGTCGCGGCGACGTCGACGCCGGCCGCCGACAGCAGCGTGGGCACCAGGTCGACGTGCGACGTCGGAGCGGTGACCGTCCGGGCTGTCGTGGCGCGGGCGCCGACGCGGGCGATGACGAACGGAACGCGCGTCGCCTCGTCGTAGAGGTTGAACCACTTCTGGTGCAGGCCGCCGTGGGCGCCGAGCAGGTCGCCGTGATCGGCGGTGCGGACCAGCACCGTGTCGTCGGGTCCGTCGGCGGACCCGCCGTCGGTGACGGCGCGGCGCACCCGGTCGATCGGCGCGTCCACCTCGGCGTGCAAGCGGTAGTAGAGGTCGCGGTAGCGCTGGGCACCGCGCCGGTAGGTCCGTTCGATCATGCGGGCCGGCCCGTAACCGGAGTAGTAGGCCTCGCGAAACGCGATCTGCGCGGCGGGTTTGGTCGACAGGTCCTCGTCGGCGGTCGGGGCGGGCGGCACGTGCGGCGGATCGAGCGGGGAGGGGCGGAGCGGGCTGCGCCGCGACCAACCCGGGAACAACACGATGTCGTGCGGGTTGACGAAGCTGGCCACCAGCAAGAACGGCCGCAACGCGTCGGGGTCGCCGGCACGCCGGCGCGCGTAGCGGTCCTCGAGCCAGGCGACGACGCGGTCGGCGATCAACGGGTCGCGGCGGATACCGGCGTCGGACAGCATGGCGCCGTGCGGCTCGGGACCCACCCATCCCGAGAAGCCGTAAGGGGCAAGGGGATCGGCCTCCAGGTAGCGGCGCACCGCGTCGGGGTCGACGACGCCGTCGTCGTCGTTGGTGGCCAGTGGACGGTGGGTGGCGGGGTCGACGAGGTCGGCATGCGAGATGTGCCACTTGCCGTCGTAGTGGGTGTCGTAGCCGGCTGCCCGGAACCAGTTACCCAGGGTCGGGACCTCGCCGCGGCGCAGCCAGCGCAGCCGTGAGTCGTCGTGTGCCTTGCCGAGGCCGTCGGTCTGGGTGACGCCGTGCAGGTCGGGGTAGTGCCCGGTGAAGATCGTCGGGCCGACTGGGCACGCAGGCCAGCGAGCCGGTGTAGTGGCGCACGAAGCTGACGCCGTGCTCGTCGAACCACCTTCTGCCGGTCAGGGTCTCGTCACGCCAGTGCGCGCAGCGCGCCGGATTCGTACGGCGGGATCGCACGCTCCTCGTCGGTCATCACGATGACGACGTCGGGCCGTCGGGATGTCATGGGCTGCCCCTTTCCGCGGTGACGGCCAGCGAATGCAGCAGGGCGTCGGAGCGCCGTGCCATCAGCCGCAGCAGGATCCGCTCGGCCAGCGGGCGCAGCGGGTGCGCCGACACGCGGACCGTACCGGTCAGCGTCACGCTAGTCGCGTCGACGCCGTCCGGCGCCAGATTCCAGCGGTTCGACACCGCCCAACCCCGCGGCAGGCCGGTGATCGCGTACGCCAGCACGCGCTGCGGGTCCCACGCGGTGATCGTCTCGACGAACGTGTCGCGGCCGATCTGCACGCGCCGCGCCAGGCCCACCGGCGGCTCGGCCTCGACGTGATTGAGCAGGCAGGAATGGTCGACCCCGTCGGCCCAGGCGGCCAACGCCCCGAAGTCGGACAGCAGGGCCCAGACCGCCGCCGGGGCAGCGGCGGTCACCTCGGTGCGGCTGATCTCGGCCATCGCCTCATCCAACTCCGATTCCGGGACGCGCCGCCGGGTCACGCCCTCGGCAGCCCGGAGACGACCGTCGCGACGATGGACTCGGCGCGGGCGCTGTCGAAGGAGCGGCCCTCGCTCAGGATCGCGTAGACGATGCCGCCGACGATGGCATCGGCGGCATGCTGTGCCGTCTCGGGGCCGAATCCGCCTGTGAGCAGCCGGGTTCGTACCGTGTCGTGCAGCGGAGTGGAAAACCCCGCGCGCAGGCGCTCCGCGGTGTCGGGGTGCTCCATGCCCGCGGTGGTCAGGATCCGCAACATCGCGTTGCCGCGCGCCGTGGTCAGCGCGGTGGCCAGTTCGACGGCCCACCGGCAGACGTCGGCGGCCACGTCGTCGCCGGCCACGACCGGCCGCAGGATCCGGTCGGCGTCTTCGAGGACGACGTCGGCGACCAGAGCGTGCCTGCTCGGCCACCAGCGGTAGATCGTCTGTTTGCCGACGCCAGCGCGCGCGGCGACCGCCTCGATGCTCAGCTTGTCGAAGCCGCGCTCCAGAAGCAGAGCCCGCGTGGCGGTCACGATGGCCTTGCGCGACTTCTCGCTGCGCCGTCGCGGCGCGGTGACCGAGGTGGCCATCGGTGACCCTCCTGTCGGCTTTACAACGATCGGACGATCCCCGTAGTGTGCCACAAGACGAGACGGTGCGTCTCGTTACGGGCTGCGCGGAGGACACACCGATGACGGGAACCAGGCTGGTGATCGGCGCCAGCGGATTCCTCGGATCACACGTCACCAGGGCGCTGTGCGCCCGCGGGGACGACGTTCGCGTGCTGATCCGGACCACCAGCTCGACGCGCGGCATCGACGGACTCGATCTCGACATCCGCTACGGCGACGTCTTCGACACCGCGGCTCTGCGCTCCGCGATGCAGGGCTGCGACGTCGTCTACTACTGCGTCGTCGACGCGCGTCCGTGGCTGCGGGATCCGCGTCCGATGTGGCGCACCAACGTCGAGGGGCTGCGCAATGTCCTCGACGTCGCGATAGACGCGGGCCTGAGCCGGTTCGTGTTCACCAGTTCGATCGGGACGATCGGTCGGTCCGGGACGGGCTCGCCGACGAGAACACGGCGCACAACTGGCTCGATGTGGGCGGCGAATACATCCGCTCCCGCGTGGCCGCCGAGAAGATGCTGCTGGACTACTGCGCACGCCAGAACCTGCCGGGTGTCGCGATGTGTGTGGCCAACACCTACGGCCCCGGCGACTGGCTGCCCACCCCGCACGGCGGCCTGCTCGCCGCCGCGGTGCGCGGCCGACTGCCGTTCTTCATCGACGGCTACGACGCCGAGGTGGTCGGAGTCGAGGACGCGGCCGCAGGCGATGCTCCTGGCCGGCGAACGCGGCCGTGTCGGCGAACGCTACATCGTCTCGGAGCGCTACATGAGCACCCGTGCCGTCCATGAAATCGGCTGCTCGCGCAGTGGGTGTCACTCCGCCCAAGGTCGGGGTGCCGATCCGGCTGATGGCGGCCGCCGGCTACGTCAGCGGCGCCGTGGCCCGGCTGCGCGGCAAGGACACCATGCTGACGCCGCTCAACATCCGGCTGATGCACATCATGACGCCGCTGGACCACTCGAAAGCGACGCGCGAACTCGGCTGGCAACCCCGGCCGATCTCCGAGGCGATCGAGGCGGCCGCCCGGTTCTTCGTGGACGCCCCGCGCCGACCGGCCACCGCACAGGAGGCGCGGTGACGATCGGCCTCACTCCCGAACAGCAGCAGCTGGCCGACGCGGTGGCCGACTTCGCAGCGCGGCACGCCCCGGTCGAGGGGACGCGCGCGGCATTCGACTCACTGGCCGCCGGCGTCCTGCCGCCGTGGTGGGACGACTTCGTCGCCAACGGTTTTCACGCGGTCCACCTTCCCGAGGAGGCCGGCGGGCAGGGCGGGACCCTGCTCGACACCGCGTGCGTGGTCGAGGCGGCGGCGACGGCGCTGCTGCCCGGCCCGGTGCTGCCGACCGTCATCGCCGGTGCAGTCGCGTTGCTGGCCGACGATACCGCGCCCGCGCGTGGGCTGCTGGCGCGGCTGGCCGCCGGTGCACCCGCCGTCGTCGTCACCGAGAGTGCGGGACTGCGCGCCGGCCGGACCGAGGCGGGCTGGACGGTGAGCGGCACCTGCGCCGCGACGCCGGGGCTGGGTGCGGCGCAGATAGTGCTGGCGCCGGTGCGCGCCGGTGGCCGAACGCTGTGGTTCGCGCTGGACCCGTCCCGGCCGCAGGCCGACGTCACCGCGCTCAACGGGACCGACAAGACCGTCGACGTCGGCATCCTGCGGCTGGACGGATATCCATGCGAGGCGGATTGCGCGCTGACGGGCATCGAGGAGGACCGCGCGAGGTCGTTGACGGTGGCCCTGACGGCCGCTGCCGCGTCGGGGGTCATCCGGTGGTGCGTGCACGCGGTCACGGCTCATCTGCGTACCCGCGAGCAGTTCGGCAAGCCGATCGGCACGTTCCAGGCGCTCCAGCACCAGGCGGCCATGCTGCTGGTCAACAGCGAACTGGCGACGGCCGCGGCATGGGATGCCGTCCGGTCGGCGTCGGAGTCGACCGCTCAGCACCGGATCGCGGCCGCCGGCGCCGCTCTCATGGCGATCGCCCCGGCTACTGATCTCGCGCTGGACGCGCTCACGATGTTCGGGGCCATCGGCTACACCTGGGAACACGATCTGCATCTGTACTGGCGCAAGGCCACCAGCCTGGCCGCCTCGATCGGACCCGCGGGCCGCATGCGCCCAGGAGCTGGGGGAGCTGACCCGGTCGCAGAATCGCGACGTCCGGCTCGATCTGGGCGACCTGGACGCAGAATTCCGGCAGACCGTGGCCGGGATCCTCGACGAAGCGGCCACGCTTGAGCAACGACGGGCCGGGCCGGCAGGGCGACTACGAGAACCTCGCCACCGGCCCGCAGCGCACGCTGCTCGCCGAGTCGGGCCTGATCGCCCCGCACTGGCCCAAGCCGTGGGGGGTCGACGCCACGCAGCTGCAGCAGCTGATCATCGACGAGGAGTTCGCGAAGCGACCCGACCTGGTGCGGCCGTCGCTCGGGATCGCGGAATGGATTCTGCCGTCGCTGATCTCCTCGGCCCCCGAACACGTGCAGCACCGGTTCATCCCGCCGACGCAGCGCGGTGAGATGGGCTGGTGCCAGCTGTTCAGCGAGCCGGGTGCCGGATCGGATCTGGCCTCGCTGACGACAGGGCGACCAGGGTGGAGGGCGGCTGGCGGATCAACGGTCACAAGATCTGGACCTCGTCGGCGCACACCGCGGATTACGGTGCGCTGCTGGCACGCACCGATCCCGACGCGGCCAAGCACCGCGGCATCGGTTACTTCATCGTGGACATGCGCTCCGACGGCATCGAACTGCAGCCGATCCGGCAGGCGACGGGGGAGGCGCACTTCAACGAGGTCTTCCTCACCGACGTCTTCGTCCCCGACGAGCTGTTGCTCGGCGGCCCCACCGACGGCTGGAATCTGGCGATCGCGACCATGGCGCAGGAACGCGTGGCGATCAGCGGCTACGTCAACTTCGACCGCGCGAGCCTGCTGCGCAGCCTGGCCAACGAGGGCGGCCCCGACCACATCCGAGTGCTCTGCGCACTCGGTGAGGCCGACGCCTACGCCAACGCGATCAAGGTGCTGGCCATGCGCGAGGTCATCCGGCTGCTCGACGGCCAGACGCCCGGACCGGCGTCGAGCATCGCCAAGGTCGCCATGAACGTGATGTTGCGCCGCACCTTCAAGGCGACCCTGGAGCTCACCGCTCCCGCTGCGCTCGTCGAGGACGCCGGGCCGGCGGGGATGCCGGTGGTGGAGCCGTACTTCCATCTGCCCGCCGAGCTGATCGGTGGCGGGACCAAGGAGATCCAGCTCAACATCATCGCCCAGATGATCCTCGGGCTGCCCCGCACGTGAGCGACAGGAGAGCACATGGGATTGCGCGGTGAGGCCGCCATCGTCGGCTACGTCGAGCTGCCGCCGGAACGGATGAACAAGGCCGCCCCGGCGCCGTTCACGCTGGAGCAGTGGGCCGAACTCGGTGCGGCGGCGCTTGCCGATGCGGGCCTCTCCGGGCAGGACGTCGACGGCATCGTCACGACCCACCTCGGCGAGTCGGAGATCTTCGTTCCGTCCACTGTCACCGAATATCTGGGCGTACGAGCTAATTTCGCCGAGCTGGTCGACCTCGGCGGGGCGAGCGCGGTCGGCATGGTGTGGCGCGCGGCTGCCGCGATCGAATTGGGCATCTGCGACGTGGTGCTGTGCGCCATCCCGGCCCGCTATCTGACCCCCACGTCGGACAAGAAACCCCAACCGCTCACCGACGCAGTGTTCTTCGGCGCCTCGAGCAATCAGTACGGTTCGCCGCAGGCCGAATTCGACATTCCCTACGGCAATCTGGGCCAGAACGGCCCGTACGGCCAGGTCGCTCAGCGATACGCCTCGGTCTACGGCTACGACGAGCGCGCGATGGCCAAGATCGTGGTCGACCAGCGCGTCAACGCCAACCACACCGACGGGGCGATCTGGAAAGACAAACCGCTGACGATCGAGGACGTGCTGGCCAGCCCGGTCATCGCGGATCCGCTGCACATGCTCGAGATCGTCATGCCGTGCCTGGGTGGAGCCGCGGTCGTGGTGGCCAGCGCCGACGTCGCGGCTCGCGCGGCGAACCGGCCGGTGTGGATCAAGGGTTTCGGCGAGCAGGTGCCCTACAAGACGCCCACCTACGCCGAGGACCTGCTGCAGACGCCGATCGCGCGCGCCGCCGACACCGCGTTCGCGATGTCGGGACTGACCCGCGGGCAGATGGACATGGTGTCGATCTACGACTGCTACACGATCACCGTGCTGCTCAGCCTCGAGGACGCCGGCTTCTGTGCGAAGGGCAAGGGCATGGAGTTCGTCTCCGAGCACGATCTGACGTTCCGCGGGGACTTCCCGCTCAACACCGCCGGTGGCCAGCTCGGTTTCGGTCAGGCCGCCAATGCGGGCGGGATGCATCACGTGTGCGACGCCACCCGGCAGATCATGGGCCGCGCGGGCGCGGCACAGGTGAGCGACTGCAACCGCGCGTTCGTCTCCGGCAACGGCGGCATCCTGTCCGAACAGACCACGCTGGTGCTGGAAGGTGACTGAGATGGACACTGCGACGTTCGAACGGCCCATGCCGGTCAAAACGCCCACCACCGCGCCGTTCTGGGACGCCCTGGGCGAACATCGCGTCGTCATCCAGTACTCGCCGTCGTCGCAGTCCTACGTCTTCTATCCCCGCGTGCGCGCGCCCAGGACACTGGCGAACGATCTGGAATGGCGCGAGATCTCCGGGATGGGCACGTTGTACTCGTTCACGGTGGCCCGCCGGCCCGTCGGACCCCATTTCGCCGACGCGGTGCCGCAGCTGCTCGCCATCGTCGAATGGGACGAGGGACCGAGGTTCTCCACGGAGCTGGTCAACGTGGAGCCCGACGACATCGTCATCGGGATGCGCGTGCGGCCGGTGTTCTGCGATTACCCCGAGCACGACGTGACGATGCTGCGGTACGAGCCGGCCGGCTCGGGTCATGAGTGACTTCGCCGACCGGCAGGCCATCGAGGACGTGCTGGTGCGTTACGCGACCGGCATCGACCGCCGCGACTGGCCGCTGTTCCGCACGGTGTTCACCGAGGACTGTGCACTCGACTACGGCGAGATCGGGACGTGGCGCGGCGTCGACGCCGTCGTCGAGTTCATGGTCACGGCGCACCAGCCGGCGGGCCACACCCTGCACCGCATCACCAACACGGCCGTCTCGCTCGACGGCGACACCGCAACCGTCCGGGCCTATGTGGACGCGCTGATCATGTCGGCGGACAACACCTCCGGCGTCAACGCCGCCGGCTTCTACGACGACGAACTGGTACGCACCGACGGTGGGTGGCGCATCGCCCGGCGGCGATTCACCACCGTTTCGGTGCGGTCGGTCAGCGCATGACGGCGGCGGCGGAACCCAGCTCGCGCAGCGGACGGCGTGCCGTCTCGCGCATCGTCAACACCGTTGCGAGGGTGACCACCGCCGCGGCGATCACGTAGTAGGCGGGCGCGATGTCGTTGCCCGTACGCGCCACCAACCACGTGGCGACATAGGGTGCGGTTCCGCCGAAGACCGCCACCGACAGGTTGTAGCCGATCGAGTAGCCGCTGGAGCGCACCCGGGTCGCGAACAATTCGGCGCCGGCTGCCAGGGACGCGCACACGAACACCGATTCCAGGGCGGCCAGAGCGGCGTGCGCCGCGAGGGCGGCTGCCAGGGAGCCGCTGTTGAGGAGCAGGAAGAGGGGATAGGTGAAGACCGCGAAGCCGACTGCGCCTGCGATCAGCAGCGGCTTGCGCCCGATCCGGTCCGACAGGGCACCCAGCGGCGGGATCAGCACGAGGGCGACCAGGCTGGCCACCGTGATCGAGATGAACGCGTCGGTCTTGGTGAACCCGAGCGTCTTGGTGAAGTAGCTCGGCAGGAAGGTGAACACGACGTAGAAACCGACGTTGTGGACGATGACCAGGCCGATGATCTGCAGGATGGCCCGCCACGAGGTGGTCACAGCCTCCTTCAGGGGTGACGACGACACCTCGCCCTCGTCGCGCAGTGCCTCGAACTCCGGGGTGTCGCCCAGGCGCAGCCGGATGTAGAGGCCGACCGCGCCGAGAAGGCCGGCGATCAGGAATGGAATGCGCCAGCCAACGGAATCCATGGCGCTCGCCGGGAGCACGGTCTCCAGGGTCGTCACGGTCACGGACCCGGCCAGGAAGCCCACCACGACGGACCAGACCAGGAAGGACACCACCAGGCCGCGGTGCCGGTCGGTCGCGAACTCGGCGAGATAGCAGGCGCCGCTTCCGTATTCGCCGCCGGCCGAGAAGCCCTGCACGCAGCGCAGCAACAGCAGCAGGATGGGCGCCGCGACCCCGATCGAGTCGTAACTCGGCACCAGTCCGATGGCCAGGGTGGAGGCCGACATCAACAGGATCACCAGCGCGAGAACCCGTTGGCGGCCGATCCGGTCGCCGAGCGGACCGAAGAAGAAGCCGCCGAGGGGGCGCATGAAGAAGGCTGCGGCGAAGATGGCGAACGTGTTGAGCAGCGCCGCCGTCTCATCGCCGGGCGGGAAGAACTTGTCGGCGATGTAGGTGGCCAGAAAGCCGTAGATCGCGAAGTCGAACCATTCGACGGTGTTTCCGATCGCTGCACCGCGGACCGCGGCACGGATGTCCGCCGGCGTTGCCACCGCACTGGTGGCCTGAGCAGGTCGCATGCGCGTGCATTCCCGTTCCCGGGGGCGTCCTAACGCGCAGCGCGCTGCTGATCGGCGACAGCTTGCGCCGACATCGACGGGCTGAACAGCGCGGTGGGTTCGTCTCGGCCCCGCAGCACCGTGTGGCCGTCGGGCCGCCAGTGAGCGCGCTCGCCGGCCGCCGCCCGGTCGAGCGCCGATGCCGAGCACAGGGTCCGGCACGGGAAGTTCTTGGCGTGATCGGCCAGCCGTGCTGCCTCGTTGACCGCGTCGCCGACAACGGTGTACTCGTAGCGGTTCTCGGCGCCGATGTTGCCCGCGAACACCGGTCCCGCGGACACGCCGATCCCGAAATCCACGGGCAGCGAGCGTAACTGATCGGCCAACGCGCGTGCGGTCGCCAACGCGGCTGCTGTCGGGTCGGTCGACCCGCAGGGGGGCGCCGAAGACCGCGAGGGCGGCATCGCCCTGGAACTTGTTGACCAGGCCGTGCTGCGCGTCGACCTCGGCGACGACGATCCGGAAGAAGGCGTTCAAGATCTCGGCCACCACATGGGGTTCCCGCTGCGCGGCCAGCTGCGTCGAGCCGACCAGGTCGATGAACAGCACCGCCACGTCGCGTTCGTCGTCGGCCGTCTCACAGCGGTGTTCTGTGGTCTGTTCGAAGGCGCGGCGGGCGACCTCCTCGCCGACGTGGCGGCCGAACAGTGTCCGCAGCCGGTCCCGCTCGCGCAGACCGGCCACCATGCGATTGAAACCGCTTTGCAGCCTGCCGATCTCGGACCATTCGTACACGTCGATGGTGCGGTCGATGTTGCCCTTCTCCACGTCGGCCATCGCATCGATCACCTGCCCCACCGGGTCGGAGATCGACATCGACACCACGATCATCGCGCGTAGCCCGAGCACCACCGCGACCAGCGCCAAGACCAGCAGCGCGAGTTCGATCGGGCTGTTCTCGTCCAGCAGCCAGTGCCGGTAGCGCAGGGTCAGCAACAGGGCGATCGTCGTGCCGGGCAGCGCCGTACACACCGTCCACATCAAAATCAGGCGGGCCCGCACCCCGGGGGCGGCCGGGTGTTCGTCGGCCGGTACGGCGGCCAACAGTGGCCGCAGCGTCCGCATCGTGAACAGGAAGCCGGTGCAGACCGTCGCGATCGCCCCGAAGAGCAGTGTGGTGGTGATCACGACGAAGACCGTGGCCTCGGCGTGCACATTCAGCGGCACCAGAACTGCCGCGGTGAGCACCCACGGCGCGAGGCTGATCGCGATCTGGCGGCGCATCGTCTTGGCCGTCGTGTGGATCTCGGCAGCGGTGGGACGCCGTCCCGAACCGAGCCAGCGCAGCGAGGGCCGCAGGATCAACACCGCGCCGATCGCGACGGTGGCGGTGCCCACCAGTCCCACCACGGCGAGAGTGACGATGTTGCCGACGGTGACGACGCTGCGACCCGACAGCGAGGCGACGATGATGACGACTTCGGCGACGGTGAGCAGATAGGCCGCGGTGAGGCCCGCCGCGTACCGGATCAGCAGCCGCCGTGGCCTCACCCGGCCGAAGCTATCACCGTTCAGTCGCTGGCGGGCAGCGGCTTGGCCTCCTTGAGCGCCAGCGGCGTGGACCCGACCGTCAAGGTGCCCTTGCCCGCCTTGGTGACCAGCACCTCGGCCCCGCCGTCGTCGACGTAGCGCTTACCCATCAGGTTGCCCTCGGCGAGCGAATCATCGAGCGCCAGGCCGGGATCGACGCTGTCCCCGATGGGCACCATCGGCGCTCCGCCGGCTCGCAGGTCGTCGAGGCTGTCGGCGCTGCGGACCACGATCACCTGGGTGTCGCAGACCTGGCTCTGCAGACGCGTGCCGTTCTTGATCATGCGGGCTCCTTCGACGCTCGGTTCGATTCTGCGTTCAGTTCGTCGACCAGTTCGCGACGCAGCACCTTGCCGGTCGCATTGGTGGGCAGTTCGCGCTCGGAACACGACCCGGTCGGGAGTGCGGGATCCGCGAAGCTGCGAACGGACATGCGCGCGCAGATCCTCGACGTCGGGTTCGGCGCCGTGCTGGGTGACCACGACGGCGACGATGATCTGACCCCACTCGGGATCGTCGGCGCCGACGACGGCGCAGTCGCGCACGTGCGGGTGCTCGACCAGCACGTCCTCGATCTCGGCGGGCGCGATGTTCTCACCGCCGCGGATGATGGTGTCGTCGGAGCGGCCCCCGATGAACAGGTAGCCCGCCTCGTCGAGGTAGGCGACGTCCTTGGTCGGGAACCAGCCGTTCTCGTCGAGGACGGAGCCGATGTCGGTGTACTTGCCCGACACCTGCTCGCCGCGCACGAACAGCTCCCCCGGCTCGCCGGGGCCGAGGACGGTGCCGTCGTCGGCGCGGATCTCGACCTCGATGCCGGGCACCGGCCGGCCCACCGAACCGAGCCGGCGCATCGTCACCTCGTCGGTGGCCGCCGAGTGCGGCGCGGTGGTCGTCGGGGGTGAGGACGGCGATCGTGGAACTGGTCTCGGTGAGGCCGTAGGCATTGACGAACCCGACGTCGGGCAGCAGTGCGAGCGCCCTGCGCACCAGCGGCAAGCGCGACCTTCGACCCGCCGTAGGCCAGCGTGCGCAGCGAGGGCAGCGGGACGTTGCGTGACTCCAGCACCGAAACGATGCGGTCGAGCATCGTCGGCACCACGGTCGCGGACGTGACGCCTTCCTCGGTCGCCAGACGGACCCACTCGTCGGCGTCGAAATGCCGCAGGTACACCATCTTCCGGCCCGCATACAGGTTCGACAACGCGGCTCCGACACCCGCGATGTGGTACGGCGGCACGCAGATCAGCGCGGCGTCGCCGGGCTCGGCGGAGGCGAACTCGACCGTGCCGGTGATGTAGCTGGTCAGGTTGTTGTGGGTGAGTTCGACGGCCTTGGGCTTGGACGTGGTGCCCGACGTGAACAGCACGACCGCGACGGCGTCGGGATCGGCGAACTCGGCGGCAGGGTCGGCAGTGCCTGCCGCAGCGCGGAATTCGGTCGGAGCCCAGCACGCGGTGACCGTCACCGACCGCGTCGCGGTACTCGTCGTCGACGACGACGAGAGGATCGGGCAGCCGGTCGAGCAGCGCGCGCAGGCCCTCGGCCGAGAGCCGGTAGTTCAACGGCGTGACCGGGGTCGCCGCGCGTGCGGAGGCGAACAGCAGCAGCGGCAGCATCGCGCCGCCGGTGCCCACGTACGCGACGTGGCGCGCGCCGGAGGCCGCGATGACGCCCGCGCCGCCGTCGGCCAGCGTGCTCAATTCGGCCGTGGTGAGCCGGATGTCGTCGTCGACCACCGCCGTCCGGTCGGGGTCCGCCGACACGGCCATTTCCAGCAGCAAAGAGATACTCATGACTTGTCCAGGAAGATATCCCACATGGGGTCGTCGCCGCCGCCGTACCGCGACAGGTCGCGTGACGCCGGCGGCGGTCAGCACGTCGGCGTCGATGTAGGATTGCCCGTTGACCTCGGCGGCCGGCTGGGCCAGGATCTCCACCGCGGCGTCGCCCATGATCTCGGGGCTGCGCGATGCCCTCACCAGCTCGTCGCCGTCGGCGAGGTTGGCCACCGCCGAGGTCGCGATGTAGGTCTGCGGCCACAGGCAGCTGAAGCCGATGCCCGCCCCGTCGGTTCCCCGCGGTACTCCTCGGCCCAGCCCAGCGACAACAGCGTCATGCCGTACTTCGACAGCGTGTAGGACGGGTGCGCGCCCAGCCAGTGCGGGTTCATGTTCAGCGGCGGCGCCAGCGTCAGCACGTGCGGGTTGGCCGACCTGCGCAGGTGCGGCAACGCCGTCTTGGTCAGCAGGAAGGTGCCGCGGACGTTGATGTCCATCATCAGGTCGAACTTCTTCGCCGACAGCTCCTCGGTCGGCTCGGTGGCGATGGCGCTGGCGTTGTTGACGACGATGTCGACGCCGCCGAAGTGCTCGACCGCGGTGCTCCACCGCGCGCGCGACATCCTCTTCCTTGCGGACGTCGCCGACCACCGCCACGCCCTTGCCGCCCGCGGCCTCGACCTCGGCGACCGCGGTGTGCACGGTGCCGGGCAGTTTGGGATGCGGTTCGGCGGTCTTGGCCAGCAGCACGACGTTGGCGCCGCGCCTGGCGGCGCCCAGCGCGATGGCCAGGCCGATGCCCCGGCTGCCGCCCGACACCACGACGGTCCGGTCGGTGAACTGCGTCTCGCTGGACACGCTGGACATCAAGCCTCCTCGGGCGGCACCCGGTAGTGCCGTTCTCATTTTAGGCGAATCCCATAATCGCTGTGTGCCGGGGCTTCGGACGCTGTTTCGCGGCCATCGGCACGTACCGCGGCGTGCAGCTTTCCCGCAGACGGTATTGGCATTCTCATTTTTTGCAAGTACGTTATCCTCTGATGAGCGACCCAGTACAGACACCCTCAGGGCTGCCGCTGGAGCCGGTCTACGGGCCGGCCGACCGGGGCGGTGACCCGCCCCCGCCCGGCGCGTATCCGTTCACCCGCGGCAACTTCGCCTCGGGCTATCGCGGCAAGACGTGGACGTTTCGGCAGTATTCCGGGTTCGGCACCGCCGAGGAGTCCAACGGCCGGTACCGCTATCTGCTCGGCCAGGGCGGTACCGGGCTGTCGGTGGCCCTCGATCTGCCCACCCAGTGCGGCTACGACTCCGATGATCCGGAGTACGGCGAGGAGGTCGGCCGGGTCGGCGTGGCCGTGGACACCCTGGCCGACGCCGAGATCCTGTTCGACGGGATTCCGCTGGACAAGATCAGCACCAGCTTCACCATCAACGGCACCGCCGCGATCCTGCTGGCGTTCTACGTCGCCGCCGCCGAGAAGAAGGGGGTGCCGCGCGAGAAGCTCACCGGCACCATCCAGAACGACATCCTCAAGGAGTACGCGTCCCGCGGCACCTGGATCTGGCCGCCGGAACCGTCGCTGCGGTTGATCGCGGACACGATCGAGTTCTGCGCGGACGAGGTACCGCGGTTCAACGCGATCTCGGTGGCCGGTGCGCACTTCCGCGACGCCGGCGCGAACGCCGATTCAGGAGATGGCCTTCACGCTGGCCGACGGCGTGACCTACTGCGACACCGTGGTCGAGCGCGGCCGGATGACGATCGACAGGTTCGCGCCGCAGATCTCGTTCTTCTTCTACACCCACGGCGACTTCTTCGAGGAGATCGCCAAGTACCGCGCGGGACGGCGGCGCTGGGCGACGATCGTGCGTGAGCGTTACGGCGCCACGACGCGACAAGGCGTCGATGTTCCGCTTCGGTTGCGTGGCCGGTGGCGCGTCGCTGTACGCGCCCGCAGGCGCAGAACAACCTGGTCCGCGTCGCCTACGAGGCGATGGCAGCCGTGCTCGGGCGGCGTGCAGTCGATGTTCACCGCCGCCTGGGACGAGCCCTTCGCGTTGCCCAGTGAGGAGTCGGCCACCCTTGGCGCTGCGTACCCAGCAGATCCTGGCCTACGAGACGGGTGTCACCAAAGTCGCCGATCCGCTGGGTGGTTCGTACTTCGTCGAGGCGCTGACCGACGCCACCGAGGAGAAGATCATCGAGATCATGCACGACCTCGAGACCCACGGCGGCATGGTGCGCTGCATCGAGGACGGCTACCTGCAGGGCCTGATCGCCGACGAGGCGTTCAAGATCCACCAGGAGGTCGAATCGGGGGTGCGGCCGGTGGTCGGCGTCAACAGGTTCGTCGTCCGACGAGCCGCCGCCCGACATCGACACCTACGAACTCGACGCCGAGGGTCGCGACCTGCAGCTCAAGCGGCTGGCCAAGGTGAAGGCAGAACGCAACGGCGTCGCGGTCAAGGAAGCGCTCGCCGCGCTGGCGAAATCCGCGGAAGGCGAGGACAACCTGATGCACAAGCTGATCGACTGCGCGAACGCCTACTGCACGGTGGGCGAGATGGTCTCCACGCTGAAATCGGTGTGGGGCGAGTTCCAGCAGCCGGTGGTGTTCTAGTGAACGTCTCGCGTGGTGCTGTCGCCAAGCCCGGCCTCGACGGCCACGACCGCGGCGCCAAGATCGTCGCGCGCACGCTGCGTGACGCCGGGTTCGAGGTGATCTACACCGGGATCCGGCAGCGCATCGAGGACATCGTCTCGATCGCACTGCAGGAAGACGTTGCGCTGGTCGGCCTTTCGATCCTGTCCGGCGCCCACGTCGCGCTCACCAAGCGGACCGTCGACGCGCTGCGCGCGGCCGACGCCGGTGACATCGCCGTCGTCGTCGGCGGCACCATCCCGCAGGGTGACGTGCAGAAGCTGCTCGATGCCGGTGCCGCCGCGGTGTTCCCGACGGGCACGTCACTGGAGGACCTGGTGCGCGACGTGCGTGAGCTGACCAAGGAAACTGCCGAGCAGTGAACGAGCGGACGGCGAGCGTGCACTCAGGGCGATTCTGGGGGCGGTTCGCCGCCCTCTACGCACACTCGGCGACGGAAGGGAAGTAGACATGAGACTGGGCGTGATGATCGGGGCCGAGCGCGGCGACATGGCGCGCAAGGTCACCAAGCTGGTGTCCGACATCGAGTGGGCCGAGTCGGCCGGTCTGGACACCGCGTGGATGCCGCAGGTGCCCAACGACTTCGACTGCCTGACGATGGTCGCGCTGATGGCCGCCCATACGACGCGCATCGAACTCGGCACCGCGGTCGTGCCGTTGCAGGCCCAGCACCCGATTGCGCTGGCCCGGCAGGCGCTTTCCGTGCACGCGATGGCTGCCGGCCGGCTCGCGCTCGGCGTGGGACCGTCGCACCACTGGATCGTGCGCGACATGTTGGGCCTGCCCTACGAGAAGCCCGGCGGCCTACACACGCGACTACTTGGACGTCCTCAATGCCGCCCTCGCCGGTCCGGGTGACGTCGACGTCGAGAACACCTCTTTCACCGTGCACAACCCGACGGTGCTGGCCGCCGAGTCCCCACTTCCGGTGCTCGTGGCCGCGCTGGGGCCGGTGATGCTGCAGATCGCCGGCGAGCGCGCCGACGGCACCGTGCTGTGGATGGCCGACGAGAAGGCGATCGGCGAGCACATCGCCCCGAAGATCACCAAGGCCGCCGCCGGCGCCGGGCCGCCCCGCGCCGCGCATCGTGGCGGGTATCCCGGTGTGCCTGTGCGCCAACTCCGAGATCGACGCGGCCAAGGAACGCGCCAACCGCATCCTGGCCGAGGCCGAGACGTCGCCCAACTACCAGCGGCTGCTCGACCGCGGCGACGCGCGCGACGTCGGCGACCTGTGCGCCGCGGGCGACGAGGAACAGATTCTGCGCGAGATTCCGGATGTTCGCCGACGCCGGTGTCACGGACCTGTCGGTGCGGCTGCTGCCGATCGGTGACACCCGTGACGAACTGGTGGCGTCGAAGTACCGCACCCGCGAGGTGATCGCGGAGTTGGCCAAGGCCTTGCGATGAGCGCTGGCGCGAAGAGCCGAGGGCAGCGGCAATGAGCACGGGGCCGCTGGCCGGCATCCGGATCCTCGAGGTCGGTGTCATGCTGGCCGGCCCGTACGCGACCATGGTGCTCGCCGATCTCGGCGCCGAGGTGATCAAGATCGAGCCGCCCGGCGGGGAGATCTCCCGGCAGGTCGGCGACAGCTACTTCGCCAGCCTGAACCGCAACAAGCAGAGCGTCTGCCTCGACCTGCGATCCGCCGAGGGCAGGCGCCGGCTCGGCGACCTCGTCGCGGATTCCCATGCGCTGCTGGTCAACATGAAGCCGTCCGCGATCCGCCGGCTGGGCCTGACCTACGAGTCGCTGCGGCAGCACAACGAGAGCATCGTCTGCGTGGCTCTGACCGGCTACGGGCTCGACGGCGGTGACGACCCGGCCTTCGACTACGTGATCCAGGCCTCGACGGGGGTGGCGGCGATGACCGGGGATCCGCAGGGTCCGCCCACGCTGCCGGGCTATTCGTCGGCCGACAACTCGACGGGGCTGACCGCTGCGCTGGGGCTGCTGGCGCAGATCGTCTCGGGGCGCGGCGGCCAGGTCGACGTGTCACTGCGCGACGTCATGCTCTCCCAGTTGAACTACCGCGCCGCGGCCTATCTCAACGACGGCGTCGAACCGCGGCGGCACCCGCACGGTGCCCACTCGTATTACGTTCCCGCCCAGCTGTTCCCGACGGCCGCGGGGTACCTCGCGCTGTTCATCACGCACGACGCCTTCTGGGCCGCGTTCGCCGTCGAGGCCGGGATCGAGGGCTTCCCGACGATGGCCGAACGCGCGGCGCGCCGCGACGAGGTGCTGGCGGTGGTCGGTGCGGCGCTCGCGGCCGACACCGCGGCTCACTGGGAGGCGAGGCTGCGACCGTTGGGCATTCCGGTGGCGGCCGTGCGGACGTTGCCGGAGGCCCTCGCGGCGACGCCGGAGGCGTTGGTCAGTGCGGGGGAGTTCCGGTTGGTGGGCAGCCCCATCCGGATCGCGGGCTATCAGCCGGAATACCGGCCGGCGCCCGGCCTCGACGAGCACGCCGCCGCCCTCGGCGGGGCTGGGGCCGGCTCACTCGTCGTAGGTCACCGTCACATCCGGCGTATCGGGCACCGCCTGGCAGGTGAGCACATATCCTTCGGCGACCTCGTCCTCGGTCAGCGCGTCGTTGACCCGCATGGTCGCGCGGCCGTCCTGGAGCAGTGCCATGCACGTGCCGCAGTTGCCGGCCTCGCAGGAGAACGGCGGCCCCATCCCGGCCCTGCGGGCGCTTTCCAGCAGGGTCTCGCCGGGCATGCTCGCCACCGATGCCGTGCTGCCGTCCAACCGGACGGTGATGGTGCCTCGTGCTTGCTTCGACTCGACGTCGGACTCGGTGATAGCGCCCGAGCCCGGTGTAGCCGGCGTGGTCATGGGCCCCCTTTCGACATTGTCATTCTGATATTAAGAGAATACTATTCTCCTCGACAACCGGTATTCCTCTCGCAAGCATCATCCATGACTCCACGAGAAGGGGCGCGCGCAACGTGAGTGAGCCGACGGCGCTCGCCTTCGACGAGCGGCAGTACACGCCTCGGTGACCTCGACGACCTGGCCGGGGCGATGGCCGCCGTGCTGCGGCGGCGCGGCGTTGCGCCGTCGTCGCGGGTCGCGGTGATGTCGTCGAACCGGCCGGAATTCGTGGTGGCGCTGCGCGCGATCTGGTGGCTGGGCGCCTCGGCCGTGCTGCTGAGCCCGGCGTGGAAGCAGGCAGAGGTCGGTCGTGCGCTGGCGCTGACCGGCCCCACGCACGCCGTCGGCGACCACCCGGTGCTCGCCGCGTCCATGCCGATGCTGCACCTCGACGAACCGATCCCGCCGGCGCATCTGTGCGCGCGAGCCGCTCGACCCCGACGCGGACGCCGTCTACGTGTTCAGCTCGGGTACCACCGGAATGCCCAAGGCGGTTCGGCACACCCACGGGTCCCTGGCCGCGGCGGTGCGGCAGTGGCGCGACGCGCTGCAGCTGACCGCTGCCGACCGCATGCAGGTGATGACGCCGCCGTCGCACATCCTGGGTCTGCTCAACATCATGACGGCGCTCGACACCGGGGCGTGGGTCCGGCTGCACCGCCGTTTCGACATCGACGCCATGCTGCGCCACATCGAATCCGACCGCATCACCATCGAGATGGCGGTCGCCCCGATCGCGCTGGCACTGTCCGCGCACTCCCGTCTCGAGGCGCACGACCTGTCGTCGCTGCGCTACATCATGTGGTGTGCGACGCCGGTCACCACGAGCGTCGCCGAGGCCGTCACCCGCCGTACCGGCGTGGCGTGGGTGACTGCGTACGGGGCCAGCGAAGTGCCCGTCATCTCCTGTAACGATCTGAACGCCGCGCGGTTGGACACCGTCGGCCGGCCGGTCGGCGGGGTCGACGTGCGGATCGTCGACACTGGCTACCGGAGCAGCCCTCGGCCCGGACGCCGAAGGGGAGATCCAGGTGCGCTCGGCCGCGGCCATGGCGGGTTACCTCCCGGAACACTGCACGGCGCAGGCTTTCTCGGACGGCTGGTACCACACCGGCGACATCGGCAGCGTGGACGCGGGCGGCTGGCTGCGGATCACCGACCGGGCCAAGGAGATGATCAAGGTGCGCGGCTTCCAGGTGGCGCCCGCCGAGGTCGAGGCGGTGCTGCACAGCCATCCCGCGGTCGAGGACTGCGCGGTGTTCGGCGTGCCGTCCGGCCGACGGCGAGGCGATCGTCGCTGCGGTGCGGGTGACGCGTCCGGTCGACACCGGGGAACTCGCCGCGCTGGTGGGGGACCGGTTGGCCGGTTACAAGCGGCCGAGCCGGGTCGTGATCGTCGACGAGATCCCGCGCCTGCCATCGGGCAAGGTGCTTCGCCGAGTGCTACGGGAGCGGGCGATGAGCGCCTGCGCGAAGAGCGGAGGAATCTGTGGACGTCCGTCTGACCAGTGAACAGGAACAGTTGCGCGACGCCGCAGCCGAGTTGGCCGCCGACCTCGGTCCCGGCTCGGTGGCCGACCTCGACGACGAGATCCGCGTCGCCCGGCTGGAGAAGGCCTTGGACGCGACGGGCTTCCGCGCGCTGCGCTCCGACGGCGCATCGGCGGTCGAGGTCGCCATCGTGGCCGAGGAGTTCGCCAGGCGGCTGGTCGACGTGCCCTTCCTCGGTCCCGTACTCACCGACGATCTGCAGCGCAGGCTCGGCCGCGAGGTGCCGGCGACCGATGCGCGGCCGGAATCGGTCGATCTGACGGGAAGCCTTGCCGGAGTGGTCGAATCGCCGGCCGAGCTGTCCGAGCTGTCCGAGGGGGACGCCGGCCGCTGGTACGCGCTCGCGCTGGTCGTCAGCACCGCGGACATCCTCGGCGCCGCCCGCGGCACCCACGCGCTGGCGACCGAATACGCCAAGGTCCGCGAACAGTACGGATCGACGATCGGTGCCTACCAAGCCGTCGCGCACCTGCTGGCCGAGAGTCTCGCGCTGATCGAGGGATCGGTCAGCGTCGCGCGCCACGCGGCGTGGGCGGTCGACGAACTGCCGGTGCCCGAGGCGATCGAAGCGGCCCGTGTCGCGAAGATCTACTGCGCGCGCGCGGCGATGACGGTGTGCGAGACGTCGATCCAGGTGCACGGCGGCATCGGCAACACCTGGGAATGCCTGGCTCACGTCTACCTGCGTCGAGTGTTGGCCGCCACCGAGACGTGGCCGGCGAAGCTGGAGGAGCTGACCATTGGACTTTCGTGATTCCCCCGACGAGGCGGCGTTCCGGGAGCGGTTGCGCGGCTGGCTGACCGAGCAGAAGGGCAAGTTCCCCACGTCCGGCGACGCCTACTGGGCCAAGGCGGGTGAGTGGCACCAGGCGCTCTTCGGCGCAGGATTCTTCGGCACGTCGTGGCCGAAGGCTTACGGTGGCCAGGAGCTGCCCCCGGTCTATGACGTCATCGTCGACGAGGAGATCGCGAAGGCCGGCGCACCGGCGCGACCGAGCCTGGGTTATCTCGTCGTCGGGCTGAGCCACCACGGCAGTGAGGAACTGCGCCAGCGCTTTCTGCCCGGCATGATCAACGGAACCGAGCGCTGGTGCCAGGGCTTCTCGGAACCCGGAGCCGGGTCCGATCTGGCGTCGCTGACCACGACGGCCACCCAGGACGGGGACCAGTACGTCGTCAGCGGGCACAAGGTCTGGACGAGCTACTCCGACGTCGCCGACTGGTGCCTGCTGCTGGCGCGCACCGACAAGAGCGTGCCCAAGCACAAGGGCATCTCCGCATTCATCGTCGACATGCACCAGCCCGGCATCGAGCAGCGGCCGCTGAAGATGATCAGCGGCGTCACGCGTGAATTCGGACAGGTGCTCTTCGACGGTGTCCGGGTGCCCGCCGCGAACATGGTCGGCGCGCCAGGGGAGGGCTGGAAGCTGGCGATGACCGTCGTCAGCCATGAGCGGGAGCCGTCCACCCTGGGTTTCTCGGCCCGATACGGAAAGACGGTGCGCCAGCTGGCGTCTCGCGTCGACGGTGCGCCGCCCGAGGAACTGCTGTGGGCATGGGTGCAGACGGAGATGCTGCGGCTGCACGTGCGCCGGCGGCTGTCCGAGCAACTCGGCGGTCTGACCCACGGTCCGCAGGGCTCGCTCGACAAGCTGCTGATGACCTGGGTCGAGCAGTCGGTGGGCCACGCCGCGCTCAAAACGGTCGGCACCGGCGACGACGAGTTGTTCGGCGCCTACATGTACAGCCGCGCGCAGAGCGTCATGGGCGGCACGTCGCAGATCCAGAAGAACATCATCGCGCAGCGGATCCTGGGATTGGGAGGCTGAACTGATGTACGACATGCCGGCCGAGATCGACGTCCGCGCCGACGGCGGTCTGCGGATCATCACGCTCAACCGTCCCGATGCTCTGAACGCGGTCAACGACGCGCTGCACGTGGGGCTGGCCAAGATCTGGGACGAGATCAACGAGGACGCCGGCGCCCGCGCGGCCGTCATCACCGGCGCGGGGCGGGCGTTCTCGGCCGGTGGCGACTTCACCTATCTCGACGAGCTGCGCCGCGACGAGGCCTTGCGTACGAAGACGATCAAGCACGGCCGCGACCTCGTCATCGGGATGGTGCGCTGCCGTGTCCCGGTGATCGCCGCGGTCAACGGGCCCGCCGTTGGTCTGGGTTGCAGCCTGGCCGCGCTGTCGGACATCGTCTACATGGCCGAGACCGCGCACTTCGCCGACCCGCACGTGCAGATCGGTCTGGTGGCCGCCGATGGCGGACCGCTGGTGTGGGGTTCGCAGATCAGCCTGCTGCAGGCCAAGGAGTTCGCGCTCACCGGTGTGCGGATCAAGGCGCAGCGGGCGCTGGAGCTGGGACTGGCCAACCATGTGGTGGCCGACCCGGTGGCCGAGGCGATCGCGTGTGCGAAGAAGGTCATGGCGCTGCCCCAGCAGGCGGTCGAAGCCACCAAGAGGCTGATGAACATTCAGCTGGAACAGTCGGTGCTGGCGTCGCTGGACTACGCCAACCTCGCCGAGTACGTGTCGTTCGGCACCGCCGACTTCAACAGGATCGTCGACGGTCTGATGGCCAAGGACTGACCCCTGCAACCCTTGTCAGGGTTTGTTGCGCCCGGAGCGGCTCAGCCGCCACTCGGGCGGGAAGTTCATGTCGTTGTCCTTGACGACGTTGTTGAGCCCCTTCTCGAAGGTGCCTTCGGTCAGATCGACGTCGTGCGCTGGTCGTTCTGGATCAACGGCAGCATGCCTTCGACCATGCCGGTCAGCAGACTGCCGAAGTACTCGCCCTTGTGCTGCTTGTAGAGCTCCAGGAAGGTCTTCTGCACCGCGACGGTGTCGGTGGGTCGGGACTTCGAGCATGCCAGTGCGTATTTCCGGGTTTCGGCCTCGAGCTCGTCGCGCGGCACCACGCTGTTGAGAAATCCGCAGTCGTCCATCTCCTTGCGGTGAACGGCCGGCCGGTGAACAGCATCTCGGAGAACTTGCGCAGGCCCATGGTCTCGGCCCACCACCACAGCCGGGGGCCCCAGCCCACGTAACGGAAGGCCGGGTGGCCGAACAGCGCGTCGTCGGAGGCGACCACCAGGTCCGCGTCGCCGGCCTGATAGAAGTGCCAGCCGTAGCAGTAGCCCTTGGCCTCGACGATGCTGATCTTGCGCAGCTCCTGCAGTGGCCGGTTGCCGGCCGGTGCCTTGGCGTAGAAGTCGGTGACCGTCGACAGATAGCGGTAAGAGCCGCCCGGCGGATATTTGACGTCGTCGTCGTTGATGGCGAGTTCGTGCAGTAGTGGCATGCCCGGATTCTCGAGCATGTCACGCTGTTCCGGCAGATCGCCCCCGCTGCCGAAATCCTGCCCCTCGCCCCGGATGACGACCACCTTGACGTCGTCGTCCACATTGCACTTGTGGATCAGGTCGGCGTAGAGCTGGCGCATTCCCAACGTGGTGGAGTTCTGTGCGTCGGGACGGTCGAAGGTGATGGTGGCGATCCGGTTCTGCGTGTCCTTCTCGAACCTGATGTACTGCTCGGCTTCCCGCTTCATCTCCGCGTAGTCGTAATCCGGCACCGTAGTCGTCCTCCTTGGTTTCGCGTGACGAGCCCGCGGCCAGTCTCGCAGCGTCGGGTGGACGGCCGGGCGGTTTCGACTGTTCGCTTAATTCCGCGGAAGCGCATTCCGGGTCGTGAAACCGCGAAATTCACAGCCAGGAATGCTATTCCGCGATGAGGTCCTCGGAGCGTTGGATCGTCCCGGTGATGCCCGACGCATCCTGGCGCGCCAGCAGCAGCGCGGCCTCGGCCATCGCCTCGGGCGGTTCGACCATCTCGGGCGGGACCGCCATACCGCCGCCGCCGGCCTGCCAGCCCTCGGTCAGCACCACCCGCGACGGGCTGAGGCAGTTCACCGCGATGTTGTCGGTCGCCAGATCGGACGCCAAACCGAGGTAGAGCCGCTCCACCGCGGCTTTCGACACCCAGTACGCGTTCGAGCCGTGCTCGATCATGCCGACGCCGGTGGTGGTCACCGCGATCAGCGATCCGCCGCCGCGGGCCCGGACATGCGGGATGACGGCCTTGGTGACCAGGAAGACGCCGGTGAGGTTGACGTCGAGGCAGAGCTGCCAGCGCTTGAGCGGGGTGGACTCGATCGGGCCGAGCCACAGCACGCCGGCGTTGGCGATCAGGATGTCGATGCCGCCGAACTCCGAGACGGTGCGCGCCACAGCGGCTTCGCACCGACTCCTCGCTGGTGACGTCACACACGACGGGCAGTGCACGGCCGCCCGCGGCGGTGATGCGCTGCGCGACCGACCCGATCGTGCCGGGCACCTTGCCCGGCTGCTCGGAGCGGGCGGCGACGGCTACCGACGCGCCCGCGGCGGCGAGCGCCACGGCGACCGTCGCGCCGATGCCCCGGCTGGCGCCGGCGACGAACGCGACCTTGCCGTGCAGCGAACTCACTTCGGTGGGAAGCGCAGCGCCCCGTCGAGGCGGATGATCTCACCGTTGAGGTAGTCGTTCTCGATGATGCTCTGCGCCAGTTGCGCGTACTCCGTCGAGCGGCCCATCCGCTTGGGGAACGGCACCTGCGGGGCCCAGTACTGTTCGAGTTGGTCGGCGGCCTTGCCGTAGGCGGGCGTGTTGATCGTGCCCGGCGCGATCGTCACCACCCGGATGCCCATCGGGGACAGGTCGCGGGCCGCCACCAGCGTCATGCCGAGCACACCGCCCTTGGCGGCCGAGTAGGGCAGTTGGCCGATCTGCCCCTCGTATCCGGCGATCGACGCGGTGTTGACGATGACACCGCGACCGCCCTCCTCGAGCGGTTCGGTCCTGGCGATGGCGGCTGCCGAGAGCCGCATGACGTTGAACACCGCGGTGAGGTAGAACTCGATCGTCTTCTTGAAGCCGTCGAGGTCCAGCGGCGACCCGTCTTTGCCGACCAGCCGCCCGCCACTGGCGGGACCGCCGTGGGTGTCCACGGAGATGCGCAGCGGCGCAAGCGCTTCGGCTTCGCCGATCGCCGCGTTGACCGACTCCTCCGACGTCGCGTCGGTGCGCACGTAGCGCACGCCGAGCTCGGTTTCGAGCTCTTTGCCCTTCTCGTCGGCGAGGTCGGCGACGACCACTTTGGCGCCCGCGCCGTGCAGCCGGCGGACGGTCGCCTCACCGAGGCCACCTGCGCCACCTACCACCAGTGCGGAACTGCCGGCGATCTGCATCTGCGTCCTCCTTGAAACTCGGCACTCTCTGCTCGAGAGAATAGCATTCTCGCAATTGGCGTGGCCAGCGGATCGGACGGAGAACAGCCTGCGTAAGGTGCGTGACGTGAGCATCGACGAGCTCCTCTCGGCAGCAGGTGGCGGTTCGGCCAGAGCCGCCGGCCGGCTGCTGAGCATGGTGGAGGGACCGCGCCGCGACGAGGTGCTGGCGGCGCTCGCAGGGCGGGATCGGGGCCGACCGCGCGCGCGTGGTCGGCGTCACCGGGCCGCCCGGAGCGGGCAAGTCGACCACAGTGGCAGCGCTGGTCGGCGCGTACCGGGCCACCGGAAGACGCGTCGCGGTGCTCGCTGTCGACCCGTCCTCGCCCTACAGCGGGGGCGCGCTGCTGGGCGACCGAATCCGAATGGCCGCCCACATCAACGATCCCGACGTGCTGATCCGTTCGGTGGCCACCAGGGGGCACCTCGGAGGGTTGGCCGCCGCGGTGCCCGCGGCGATCACGCTGCTCTCGGCGCTGGGTTACGACCCGGTCATCCTCGAGACGGTCGGCGTCGGTCAGTCGGAGATCGAGATCGCCGCGGTGGCCGATCCCACCGTGGTGGTCCTCAATCCCGGCGCCGGCGACGCGGTGCAGGCGGCCAAGGCCGGGCTGCTCGAGGTGGTCGACATCGTGGTGGTCAACAAGGCCGATCGCGAGGGAGCCGACCAGACCGTGCGCGACCTGCGCGCGGAGACCGGCGTGCCGATCCTCAAACTCGTCGCCACCCAGGGCGAGGGCGTGGCCGAGCTGGTCGAGGCGATCGAGACCCATCACCGGCTCGACAGCCCGGCACGGCGTGCGGCGCGGGCGCGGTCCCAGATTCTGTCGCTGGCCGCGACGCTGCTGCGCCGGCACGCCGCGCTCGACGGGCTGGCGGACTCGGTCGCCGACGGTGAGTGTCGACCCGTACACCGCCGCGGCGCGGTTGGTCACGGGAACTGATCCGGACTAGGCCGGAAGGTCGATGAGTCTCTTCGTGTAGCACAGCAATTCGCGACGCAATGTGTCGTCGTCGATGTCGGCGACCAGTGGGTGCATGACGCCGACCGCGATGGCCCCCGACAGCATCGCCGCGGGCAGGCGGGCTTCGGGGCTGGAGTCGCCGATCAGCACCGCGTAGAGCCGGCTGATGAAGTGCTGAAAAGGTCCGTGGTCGGCGAGGAAGCGGACGATGATCGGGTCGAACTGCAGCGTCGCCACGGCGCGCCGCCGTTCGATGGCGGCGTCGATCACCCGGGCGAGGAGCAAGCTCGCGGGCCCGGGCGGCGGAGTGCTCGGCTTCGGCGGCCTCCAACGCGTCCTCGAGAGAGCCGAGCTCGCGCTCGGTCAACGCGATGACGATCGCGTCCTTGGTCTTGAACTGCCGGTAGACCGCGGCCTTGGTCACCCCGATGGCGTCCGCGATCATCTGCAGCGACGTGCCGCTGACGCCGTGCTCGGAGATCAGGGTCAGGGCCGCGTCGAGCACCCGCGTCTGCGCAGGGGTACGCCGGATCGCGCTGAATCTGGTCCCGATACCGGCCGACGTCACACCGATCAGGGTAGCCGAACGGCTACCGCCGACGTCAGGACGCCGACCTGCCCGTCGCGGCCGCGAAGCCCGCGCGGTAGCCGAAGACCATGGCGGGGCCCAGGGTGCCGCCCGCGCCGCCGTAGGCCTTGCCGGTCGCCCCGGCCATGGCGTTGCCCGCCGCGAACAGTCCGGTGATCGCCGTGCCGTTCACGTGCAGCACCCGGCCGTCGCGGTCGGTGCGCGGCCCGCCCTTGGTGCCCATCGCGCCGACCGAGACGGGGACAGCGAAGTAGGGCGCGGTGTCGATGGGGCCCAACGTCTTTGCCGCTGTCGTGGCGGCCGACGCGTCGCCCCAGTAGCCGTCGTACGCGCTGTCACCCCGGCCGAAGTCGGGATCGTGCTCGGCGGTGACGTTGGCATTCCACGCCTGCAGCGTCTGCGCCAGGCCGGCGGCATCGATACCGGTCTTGGCGCCGAGTTCGGCGAGATCGGCGGACTGGCAGAACCAATCGGGGATCGGGCCGTCGGGGTCGACACCGAGGAACCCGTAATGCTTCAGGTGCAGTGAGTCGAACACGATCCAGGCGGGATCGTTGGCGTAGCCGAGTTTGGGATCCAGGAAGTGGAACGGCCCCGCCATCGAGTTGTACTCACCGGCCTCGTTGAGGAAGCGCTTGCCCGCGCGGTTGACGATGATGCTTCTGGGGCGGGTGCGCTCGAGGCGCACACTGCGGCTGCGCGGATGGCCCTGGAACGTGTCGCCGGGGATCTGCACGATGGGCACCCACCAGGCCTCGCCCATGTTGGCCAGGTCGGCGCCGTGCGCCATCGCCATGCGCAGGCCGTCGCCGGTGTTGTTGGGCGGGGACACCGCTCCGCGCATCGGGCCGCGCAGATAGGCCTCGACGAGCTTGCCGTCCCATTCGAAGCCGCCGGTGCCCAGGATCACGCCCCGCCGAGCGCGCACGCGGAACTCCTTGCCGCCCTGCTCGATCCGCACTCCGACGATGCCCAGCGCATCGGCGATGAGATCGACCGCGCGGGCCTCGGTGTGCGGCACCACGCCCGCGTCGAGGCAGGCCTTCAGCAGGCCGGCGATCAGCGACGTGCCGGCGACGCAGTAGTCGCCCGACTCACTGTCGACCGAAGCGTGGATGCGGGCCCTGGTCTCGGCGTCGATGCCGACATTGCTGAAATCGGCCGGGAACGACGTGATCCGGTCGCTCCACTCGCCGAGCCCGGCGAGGTCGAAGGGTCGGGTGTTCAGTGACCGGCCGCCGGCGGGACGGCCGCCGGGCAGCTCGGGCTTGTAGTCGGGAAATCCCTCGGCGACTTCGAAGACGAGATCGCTGTGCGCTTCCACGAAGTCGAGCATCGGGGCACCGGTGCGCACGAACGTCTCGACCAGTTCGTCGTCCATGAATCCCAGCGACTGCGCGCGCAGGTAGGCCATCGCGTCGTCGACGGAGAGCTCACCGCCGGCCGCGCGAGCGTGGGCCGGTATCCACACGATGCCGCCCGACACCGCGGTGGTTCCGCCGACGGTGGCGGCCTTCTCGTACACCTCCACCGAAGCGCCGTTGACCACGGCGGTCAGCGCGGCGGTCAGGCCGGCGCCGCCACTGCCCAGTACGACGACATCGACCTCGTGGTCCCAGTCGGTCACCGCTGTCTCCTTCCGGACGATTCAGCACATCCTCAGCTGAGGATCGCCGACAATTCGTTGGCTGCCTTGATGACTGCGTCACGGCCGCTGTGCACCACGTCCTCGCGGTGCGAGATCAGGTTGATGCAGGTGGGCGGCGACGGCGGCCTGCGGCGCACGGGCACCGCGAGGCCGTAGGTGTTGGGCTCGATCTCACCGTGGGTGATCACCCAGCCCTGCTGGCGCGCTTCGGGCACGAGTTCCCGTTCGCCGGGCCGGGGCGGCATGCTGGCCAGCAACGCGATACCCGCGGCGCCCCGGTCGAGGGGGTAGCGGCTGCCCTCGTGAAAAGACAACTGGTAGAACACGTTCGTCGGAACCATGACCGCGACCGCGACCTGCTGGTCGCCCTCGGCGACCAGCAGCGACACCGTGGCGCCCAGCTCGTCGGCCAGGCCGCGCAGCGTGGGGACGGCCAGGGCGCGCACGTTGTTGTCGAACGATGCGCCGAGCACCGCCAGTGCGGCCGCGGAACGATAGCGGCCGTCCTCGCCCTTGGCCACGAACCGGAACGACGCGAGCGTGCTGAGCAGCCGGTAGGCGATGGTGCGATGCACGCCGATGTCGTCGGCGACCTGTGCCACCGTCATGCCGGTGGGCGAACTGGCCACCAGCTGCAGCGCGCTCAACCCCCGGGCGAGCGTCTGCGAGCCGGGTGCGCCGGAACTCGTTGCCGCCCGGGCGAGCTGATGGCCGGGATCGGCGGACGCTCGGGTCATGCGGTGACCTTCCTTGACAGACGCGGTGACGAGAGTGATGCTCTGACTATAGTGCACATGGATGTGCGATAAATGAGCAAAGTGCTTACCAAAATATGAGAATACGATTCTCACGATCAAGTGCGCACAGCGAGGAAGGAGCGCCGGGTGACGGAGTTCGAGAGCGTATGGAGCGACCTGCAGGGCGTCCCGTTCTCCCAGGGTTACCTCGATGCCGGCGGTGTGCGGACGCGTTATCTGCATGCGGGTGACCCGGCGGCTCCGGCTCTGGTGTTGCTGCACGGATCCGGTGGCCACGCCGAGGCCTATGTACGCAACCTCGAAGCGCACGCGGAGCACTTCTCCACCTGGTCGATCGACATGCTCGGTCACGGGTACACCGATAAGCCGGGCCACCCACTCGAAATCGGGCACTATGTCCGGCCATCTCGTGGCCTTTCTCGATGCGGTCGGCGCGCGGCGCGCGCACATCAGCGGTGAGTCCCTCGGTGGTTGGGTGGCCTCCCGGATGGCGGTCGACCACCCCGACCGGGTCGATCGGCTCGTGCTCAACACCGCCGGCGGATCGCAGGCCGACCCCGAGGTGATGAAGCGCATCATCACCCTGTCGATGGCCGCCGCGGAGAATCCGACCTGGGAGACGGTGCAGGCGCGCATCAAATGGCTGATGGCCGACAAGTCCAAGGACTACGACGACATCGTGGCGAGTCGGCAGCGGGTCTACCGCCAGCCGGGGTTCGTCGACGCGATGCGCGACATCATGGCGCTGCAGGATCCGGTGATCCGCGCCCGTAATCTGCTGGCGGCCAAGGAGTACGGCGCGATCGAGCGCACCGACGTTGGTGGTGTGGACCAGCGACGATCCGACGGCCGACGTCGAAGAGGGGCGGCGGATCGCATCGATGATCCCGAGGTGCGCGGTTCGAGGTCATGGCGGGCTGCGGACACTGGCCGCAGTACGAGGACCCCAAGACGTTCGACCGGCTGCACCTCGACTTCCTGCTGGGGCGCACGTGAGCGGCGACCAGGACGTGGACGTCGTCATCGTGGGTGCGGGGCCGTCCGGCCTTACGCTGGCGAACATCCTCGGCCTGCACGGGAGTGCGGACACTCGTGGCCGAGGAACGCGACACCCTCATCGACTACCCGCGAGGGGTCGGGTCTCGACGACGAGGCGCTGCGTACGTTCCAGTCCATCGGGTTGGCGGACCGGGTGTTACCGCACACCGTGCCCAACCAGATCCTGCGCTTCTTCGACGGCAAGCGGCGGCTGCTCGCCGAGATGGCGCCGCCGGACGCACGCTTCGGCTGGCCCAAGCGCAACGGTTTCGTCCAGCCGATGGTCGACGCCGAACTGTTCCGCGGTCTCGACCGATTCGACCACGTCGAAGTCCGGTTCGGCCGGCGAATGCAGACCTGCGTCGAGACCGCCGACGGCGTGACGGTCGAGTTCGGTGACGGCGGGCCGCCGGTGCGGGCTCGTTACGTCGTCGGCTGCGACGGTGGTCGCAGTGCCACCCGCCGGCTGATGGGCGTGCCTTCGACGGCACCACCTCCTCGACCCGGTGGCTCGTCGTGGACGTCGCCAACGACCCGCTGGGCCATCCCAACAGCGAGGTCGGCGCCGACCCGCGCCGGCCCTACGTCTCGATCGCCATCGCCCACGGCATCCGGCGGTTCGAGTTCCTGATCCACCCGGATGAGACGGACGAGCAGGCCGACGATCCCGCCTTCGTGAAGAAGATGCTCGCCGAACGCATCCCGTATCCAGAGCGGGTCGACATGATCCGGCACCGGGTCTACACCCACCACTCGCGCATCGCCGGTTCGTTCCGCAAGGGCCGACTGATGCTCGCCGGTGACGCCGCCCACCTGATGCCGGTCTGGCAGGGGCAGGGTTACAACAGCGGCATCCGCGATGCAGCGAACCTCGGCTGGAAACTGGCCGCGGTGGTGACCGGGCAGGCCGGCGACGCACTGCTGGGCACCTACGACGTCAGAACGCCGCAAACACGCCAGGGCGATGATCGACCTCTCCACGATGGTCGGCCGGGTGATCTCACCGACCAACACACGGGTGGCCGCCCTCCGCGACCGCCTGATCCACGCCGCATCGGCGGTGCCGAGCCTCAAGCGCTATGTCCTCGAGATGCGCTTCAAACCGATGCCGCGGTACGCCGAGGGCGCCGTCCACCACGTCGGGGAGCCCTCGCCCGCGTCGCCCACGGGCACACTGTTCATCCAGCCCCGGGTGGACACCCGCAGCCGGCAGGACCTGATGCTCGACGACGTGCTGGGGGCCGGCTTCGCGGTGCTGTGCTGGAGCAACAACCTACGCGCCGTGCTGGGTGAATCGGCATTCGAACGGTGGAAGGCGTTGGGCGCCAACTTCATCGAGGCTCGACCGATGACACAGCTGCAGTGGACCGGACACGACGACGACGAGGTGACCGTCGTCGGCGACCGGTCCGGGGCGCTCAAGTCATGGTTCGACGTCTACACCGACTCGGTGCTGTTCCTGCGGCCCGATCGCTGTGTCGCCGCCGCGTGCATCGCCCAGCGCGCGCCGGAGGTGTCGCAGGCTCTGTTCGACGTACTCCATCTGCGCGGGGAAGGAGGAACCGATTCCCATGCCGAAAAGCCAGACCGGGCAACTCGCGGTGTGCGCCATGTCGCACAGCCCGCTGCTGAACCTTCCGGGACCGTCACCCGAACTCCTTGACGACATCGAAGCGGCGATCGGGGTGGCACGCGACTTCGTCGCGGCCTTCGACCCGGACCTCGTCGTGACGTTCTCGCCCGACCACTACAACGGGTTCTTCTACCGGGTCATGCCGCCGTTCTGCATCGGTACCGCCGCCGAAGGTGTCGGCGACTACGGCACCCATCAGGGGCCGCTCGACGTGCCCGCCGACCTCGCGACCGATTGCGCGCGCGCCGTTCTGGAATCCGACGTGGACGTCGCGCTGTCGGCGGCGATGCAGGTCGACCACGGCACGGTGCAACCGCTGCAGAAGCTCTTCGGCGACGCCACCGCCAAGCCCGTCATCCCCGTGTTCGTCAATTCGGTGGCGACCCCACTCGGACCGATGAGACGGGCCCGGGCGCTGGGCGCGGCCGTGGGCGACTACCTCGCAGCGCTGGGCAAGCGGGTGCTGATCGTCGGCTCCGGCGGGCTCTCCCACGATCCACCGGTGCCCACGCTGGCCACCGCACCGGCGGCGGCACTGGACCGCATCGTGCACGGTGTGCCCATGACGTCCGAGCAGCGGCAGGCCCGCCAGTCGGCGGTGATCGAGGCGGCGCGGCTGTTCGCCACCGGGCAGGGCCCCCTGGCGCCGCTGAATCCCGACTGGGACCACGCTTTCCTCGACCTGCTGGACACCGGCCGGCTCGCCGAGGTCGACGGCTGGGACAACACTTGGATCGCCGAGCAGGCCGGCAATTCCGCGCACGAGGTGAGGACGTGGGTGGCGGCGTTCGCCGCACTGTCGACGCAGGGGCCGTATGAGACCGGGCACCGGTTCTACCGCGCCGCACCGGATCTCATCGCCGGCTTCGCCATCAGAACGGCGGTGTCGCGATGAGCGCGTCACCTTCGACGACCGACCGGACCTTCGACCTGCGCGTCGACGTGCTGGTCGTCGGCTCCGGTGGCGGCGGCATGACCGCCGCGCTGGCCGCCGACGCCGCCGGCCTGGACACTCTGGTCGTGGAGAAGTCGGCGCGTTTCGGCGGCTCCACCGCGTTGTCGGGCGGTGGCATCTGGGTACCGGGAGCGCCGTCGCAGCGGCGCGCGGGGCATGTGCCCGACCCCGACGAGGTGTTCACTGTACCTGCGCGAGATCACCGGCGGGCTGGTCAGCGACGCCCGGCTGCGCAGGTACGTCGACACCGCCCCCGAGATGATGGAGTTCCTGGAGAACCTCAGCCCTTGGCTGGAGTTCGTGTGGAAACCCGGCTACGCCGACTACTACCCCGAGGTGCGCGGCGGCTCCGCGCTCGGCAGCACCATCAACGTCGACGCGATCGATCTGCGCGTACTGGGCGACGAGGAGCAGAACCTGCTGACGCCGTTGGCGCTGGCGCCCAAGGGCATCTGGTTCGGGCCGAAAGACCTGCGGCTGTTCTACCAGGTCCGGCAGTCCTGGCGCGGAAAGGCGGTGCTGGTGAAATTGATCTGGCGCATGGTCCGGGCGCGGTTGTTCGGCGAACGGATGGCCGCCATCGGGCAGTCGCTGTCCGCCCGGCTACGGCTGGCGATGAAGCAGCAGCGACATCCCGCTGTGGCTCAGTTCGCCGATGACCGAACTGATCACCGATGTCGACGGTGCGGTGATCGGAGCGGTCGTCGAGAGGGACGGCAGCCCCGTTCGCGTACGCGCCCGCGGGGGCGTAATCCTGGCCAGCGGGGGTTTCGACCACGACATGGCCTGGCGGCGCGAGCACCTCCCCGAACTCGAACACGACTGGAGCTTCGGCAATCCCGCGGCGATGGGTGACGGGATCCGGGCGGGGGAGAAGGTCGGCGCCTCGACCGAGCTGCTCGACGAAGCCTGGTGGTTCCCGGCCATCTGCTGGCCCGACGGCCGGCTGCAGTTCATGCTCAACGAACGGATGATGCCGTCGCAGTTCATCGTCAACGGCGACGGCGAGAGGTTCATCAACGAAGCCGCGCCCTACATGGACTTCGCGCACGCGATGATCGAGGGCCAGCGCTGCGGAGTCGCCCACATCCCGTGCTGGTTGATCACCGACATCGCATCGTTTCACCGCTACGTCGTGGCGGGGCACCTGCCCATCCCCAAGGTCCCGTTCGCGCCCGTGCCGACCGGGTGGAAGGTCCCGGCGGCGTGGCTGGAGTCCGGCGTCGTGAAACAGGGACACACCTGGGACGAACTGGCCGGCCAGCTCGGAGTGCCCGCGGATCGGCTGCGCGCCACGGCGGACCGGTTCAACGAATTGGCACGCAAAGGCCACGACGACGACTTCTGCCGCGGCGACAGCGCGTACGACAACTACTACGGCGACCCGACGCTGCCCAACCCGAACCTGCATCCGCTCGGCAAGCCGCCCTACTACGCGTTCCGGATCATCCTGGGTGACTTGGGCACCTCAGGTGGCCTGCGGACCGACGAGCACGCCCGGGTGCTGCGCGCCGACGACAGCGTGATCGGCGGCCTCTACGCCGTCGGCAACGCGTCGGCCGCGGTGATGGGCCGCAGCTACGCCGGCGCCGGCGCCACCATCGGACCGGCCATGACCTTCGGCTACGTGGCCGCCCGCCATATCGCCGAAACGACCCCAACAGAAACCGATCTCGCCGCACCGGCAAGTTCTCCCGAGCTTCAAGGAGGTAACCAGAAGTGAAGATTTCCCTGTTCTACGAATTCCCCCTGCCCCGGCCGTGGTCCGACGACGACGAACACCAGTTGTTCCAGCATGGTCTGGACGAGGTCGAACTCGCCGACAAGGCGGGCTTCTCGACGGTGTGGCTCACCGAGCACCACTTCCTCGAGGAGTACTGCCACTCGACGGCGCCCGAGATGTTCCTGGCCGCCGCCAGCCAGCGGACCAAGGACATCCGTCTGGGCTTCGGCGTCATGCACCTCCCGCCGCCGATCAACCATCCCGCGCGCATCGCCGAGCGTGTCGCGACGCTGGATCATCTGTCCAACGGCCGTGTCGAGTTCGGCACCGGCGAGGGTTCCTCGGTGGCCGAACTCGGCGGCTTCAACATCGACCCGGCCGACAAGCGCACCATGTGGGAAGAGGCCCTCGAGGTTTCGATCCGCTGCATGACCGAGGCGCCGTTCACCGGATTCAAGGGCGAGCACGTGGAGATGGCGGCCCGTAACGTCATTCCCAAGCCGCTGCAGAACCCGCACCCGCCGGTCTGGGTGGCCTGCACCCGGCCCTCGTCGGTCCAGATGGCAGCGCAGAAGGCAATCGGCGCACTGAGTTTCGCCTACACCGGGCCCGAGGCCCTCAAGACACGTGTGGACGGCTACTACAAGGAGTTCGAGGAGCAGGGCACGCCGGTCACTCCGGCGATCAACCCGAACCTGCTGGCCATCGGCGGCGACCTGTCGATGATGGTGGCCTCCTCCGACGAGGAGGCGCTCAAGCGGCTGGGCATCGGCGGCGGGTTCTTTTCCTTCGGCATCATGCACTACTACGTCAACGGCATGCACACGCCCGGCCGGACCGGGGTGTGGGAGCTCTACGAGCAGGCGGTCAAGGAGGATCCGACGCTGGCCTATGGACCCGGCCGCGGTGCGATCGGCTCGCCGGAGACGGTGCGCGAGTTCCTGCGCGGCTACGAGGCCAGCGGCGTGGACGAGATCATCCTGCTGCTCAACCCGCGCAGCCACGAGGGCACGATGGAATCCATCGAGATCATGGGCAAGGAGATCCTGCCCGAGTTCATCGAGCGCGACGAGAAGGCCGTCAAGGACAAGGCGAAGCGGCTCGAGCCCGTCATCGAGAAGGTCGAGTCGCGCCGGCAGCCCTCGGAGGCCCCGATGTTCGACGAGACGTACCAGTTCGGCGGGCTGCCCACCGGCCGCGGCGGAAAGTTCACCGCGGGGGAGATCCCCGAGGCCATGGCCGAGATCAACGAAGGCCGGGTCAAGGCCGCGCAGGCGGAGAAGGACGCCAAGGCGGCGAAGGAAGCGGCGGGCTAGTCGGTGAGCGCACTCGACGAGTTGGTGCGCTACGACGGCAGGCACGTCGTGGTGACCGGCTGTGCATCGGGCATCGGTGCCCGTGTGGCGCAGCAGCTGCACCGTCTCGGCGCGCGCGTGACGGGGCTCGATCTGCATCCACCCGACCGTGCGTTGGCAGTCGCCGACTTCGTCGACATGGATCTCGCCGAACCGGATTCGGTTCAGGGCGCGGCCGCGAGAGTGCGCGGCGAGGTGGACGCGCTGTTCAATGTCGCCGGCGTGTCGTCGGGCATCGGTGACGCGCAGCTGGTCGTGCGGATCAACTTCCTGGGCACGCGGCAGTTCACCGAGGCGCTCACCGAGCGGATGCCCGCAGGGGCATCGATCACCAATGTGTCGTCGCTGGCCGCGTCGGAATATCGCGAAAATGCTCCCGACACAGTAGGTCTGGTGGACACCGAGTCCGTGGCCGACGGGCTGCGCTGGTGCGCCGAGAACCCCGGTGCGTTGGCCGACGGCGGCTACCGGCTGTCGAAGGAGGCAATCATCCTCTACGGCATGCGCCGTGCAGTCGATCTCGGCCCGCGCGGGATCAGGGTGAACTGCACCGCCCCGGGAGTCACGCAGACCCCGATCCTGGACCAGCTGCGATCGGCGTACGGTCAGCACTATCTGGACTCCTTCACCACGCCGCTGGGCCGGGTGTCCGACCCCGAGGAACAGGCCGCGGTGCTGGTCTTCCTCGGCAGCCGGGCGGCGGGTTACATCACCGGCCAGGTGGTGTGGGCGGACGGCGGAATCCTCGCTCAGCGGTTCGTCGCGCAGATGCACGAATCACCGGCACAACGGAGTTGACGATGGCCGACCACATGAGCGAGTTCCGGCGGACCGCCGACGAGGTACGCAACTGGGGCCGCTGGGGCGACGACGACGAACTCGGCACGCTGAACCTCATCACCCCCGACAAGGTCGCCGAAGCGGCGGCGACGGTCAGGCAGGGCAAGGTGATCTCGCTCGGCGGTGACTTCAGCTCGGGCGGGCCGCAGGGTGCGTTCAAGTTCCGGCAGAACCCCGTGCACGTGATGACCGTCGACGGCGGCGACGCCTCCACGCTCGTCGAATACGGGCCGCAGTGGCTGCGCAACGCGGTGGCCGGCGACATGAGCGCGTTCTTCGCCGACAACCCGTTCCGGTTCAACGACGACATCATCGTGATGCCGTTGCAGGCCGCAACCCAGTGGGACGCCCTGTCGCACGTGTACTACGAGGACAAGCTCTACAACGGCTTCCCGGCGAAGTCGGTGACCAGCTTCGGCGCCTTCCATCTCGGCATCGAGAAGGTCGACGCCAAGGGGATCACCTCGCGCGGGGTGCTGCTCGACGTGGTCGCCCACCGCGGCGCTGAGATGTTCTGCGAGCCGGGCAACCCCATCACACCGGCCGAGCTGGACGACATCGTCGCCCGGCAGGACGTCGAGATCCGCACCGGCGACATCGTCGTCGTGCACACCGGGTGGTGGACCCGCTTCCTCGCCACCGGGGACGGCGGCGAAGCCGGCTCGGGACTGCACTGGACGTGCGCGCGTTGGCTGCACCAGCACGAGGTCGCCGCCGTGGCGGCCGACAACCTGATGGTGGAGGACCCCGACCCGGCCGCCGGCGTCGAGGGCACGTTCCTGCCGATGCACATGCTGTGCCTGCGCGACATGGGTCTGATGCTCGGTGAGTACTGGGACCTCGGTCCGCTGGCCGTGGACTGCGCCGCCGACGGCGTCTACGAATTCCAGCTCGTCGCACCGCCGTTGAAGGTGGTCGGTGCGGTCGGAGCCCCTGTCAGCCCGATAGCGATCAAGTGAGTGTGTGAAGTGACGAGCAGAGAATCCAGAGAAACCGTTCATCGTCGGACTCGGCGGGACCTTGCGGGCCAACTCGTCGACCGAGCGGGCCCTGCGCTACTGCCTGACCGCCGTCGAGCGCCAGGGTGGGCGCACCCGCCTGTTCGCCGCCGAGGAACTCGACCTGCCGATGTATGCGCCGCACGAACTCGAGCGCACTCCGCGCGCGCTCGAGCTGGTCAAGACCCTGCGCGACGCCGACGCCGTCGTCGTCGGCTCGCCGGGCTACCACGGCGCGGTGTCCGGCCTGGTCAAGAACGCCCTCGACTACATCGAGGATCTGCGCGAGGACCCGCGCGTCTACCTCGACAACACACCCTGGGGCTGCATCAGCTGCGCCTACGGATGGCAGGCCGCGGTCGGCACGCTGACCCAGTTGCGCAGCATCGGTCACGCGCTGCGCGCCTGGCCGACACCGCTGGGCGTGGCGATCAACTCCGCCGAACCGATCTGGGACCCGTCGGGCGAGCTCGCCGACACCGACCAGGGCAGGACCGTCGCCAACCAACTCGAGCTACTGGCCACCCAGGTGCTGGCGTTCGCGCAGACGAACAGGGAGACGACATGATCGATCGGCACACCGTGCTGGTCGACGGTCTGCTCACCAGTTATCTGGAAGCAGGGCAGGGCGATCCGGTCGTGTTGCTGCACGGCGGTGAGTTCGGCGCCGACGCCTGCCTCGGGTGGGAGCACACCATCCGGCGCTGGCGCGGCGGTACCGGGTGCTGGCGCCCGACATGCTGGGCTTCGGGGGATCGGCGAAGGTGGTCGACTTCACCGACGGCCGCGGGATGCGGATCCGGCACATCGCGCGCTTCTGCGAGGCGCTGGGTGTCGACTCGGCCCACTTCGTCGGGAACTCGATGGGCGCCATCAACCTGCTCGTCGACGCGACCTCGGATGCGCCGATGCTGCCCGTGCGCAGCCTGGTGGCGATCTGCGGCGGGGGTGAGATCCAGCGCAACGAACACGTCAGTGCGCTCTACGACTACGACGCGACGCTTCGACGGGATGCGCCGGATCGTCGCGGCGCTGTTCTGCGACCCGTCGTACCCGGCCGACGAGCAGTACGTCCGGCGTCGGTATGAGTCCAGCATCGCGCCCGGCGCCTGGGAGTCGTTGGCGGCAGCCAGGTTTCGCCGGCCCGGGCCTGCAACCGCCGGCCACGCCGAGCAGCGCCCGGGCCTATGACCGCATCACCGTGCCGACGCTGGTGGTGGAAGGCGGAGGCGACAAACTGCTGCCGCCGGGGTGGGCGGCCGAGATCGCGGGGCAGATCCCGCAGGGCCGGTCGGCGGTGATCGCCGACGCCGGTCACTGCCCGCAGATCGAGCAACCCGACGGCGGTCAACACACTGCTGCTGGACTTCTTCGAAGGGATCGCGCAGACATGACCGAACTGGCAGGCAAGGTCGCGATCGTCACCGGGGCGTCGTCGGGGATCGGCCGCGGCATCGCCGAGCGGTTCGCCGCCGAGGGGGCCGGCGTCGTCGATCGCCGACGTTCGCGACGACGACGGGCGAGGCACTTGCCGCCGAACTGAACTCGGCCGGCGGCACCGCACGCTTCGTCCACGCCGACGTCGCAGACCAGGCGCAGGTGCGCGATCTCGTCGACGACGGCCGTCGCAGAGTTCGGTGGTCTGCACGTGATGGTCAACAACGCGGGCATCTCGAGCCCGTTGAAGCAAGGGCCTGTTCGACGAAGACCTCGAGGAGTTCGACCGCGTCATGCGCGTCAACCTGCTCGGCGTGATGGCCGGTACCCGCGACGCCGCGCGCCACATGGCCGAGCACGGCGGCGGATCGATCATCAACCTCGGCTCGATCGGCGGCATCCAGGCCGGCGGCGGCGTGTCGACCTACCGGGCGTCGAAGGCGGCCATCATCCACTTCACCAAATGCGCCGCGATCGAACTGGCGCACTACGAGGTCCGGGTGAACTGCATCGCGCCCGGCAACATCCCCACCCCGATTCTGGCGTCGTCGGCGACGGAGGAGGACTCGGGAACGCCTCGAGCGGTTCGAGGCCAGGATCCGCCAGCAGATGCGCGACGACCGTCCGCTGAAGCGCGAGGGCACCGCCGACGACGTCGCCGAAGCGGCGCTGTACCTCGCCACGGACCGGTCGCGGTACGTCACCGGATCGTGCTGCCGGTCGACGGGGGCACGGTCGCGGGCAAGGTGATCGTGCGCAAGCCGGCAGCGGAGGTGCCACCCGCGTGAAGCGTTTTAAATCAGTCGCTTGACTTACCGGGTGTGACGGCGTTCACTGAGGCGGTGACCACTGCCCGCGCCGTGCGTGCCGACCGAGCGAGCAGCACCCAGGAGGCGATCCTGAAAGCGGCCGAACGGCTCTACGCCGAACACGGCGTGTTCGCCGTGTCCAACCGACAGGTCAGCGAGGCGGCCGGGCAGGGCAACAACGCCGCCGTCGGCTATCACTTCGGCACCAAGACCGATCTCGTCCGCGCGATCGAGCACAAGCACCGCGCGCCCATCGAGGAACTGCGCGAGCGGACGGATCGCCGACATCGGCGACTCGGCCGGACATGCGTGACGTGGGTGGCCGCCTGGTGTGTCCGCTGACCGACCACCTTGCCGAGCTCGGCAACCCGACGTGGTACGCGCGGTTCGCCGCGCAGGCGATGACCGATCCCGCGTACCACAAGATGATCGTCAAGGACGCGTTGGCGTCGCCGTCGCTGGTTCGGGTGCTCGACGGCATCAACGGCTGCCTGCCCGATCTGCCCGATCGACGTCCGCGTCGAGCGAAACATCATGGCGCGCAACCTGTTGATGCACAGCTGCGCCGAACGCGAACGGCTGCTGGCCGCAGGGCTCTCCGGTGGCCCGGACCACTTGGCAGGCGGCGGCATCCGGGCTGATCGACGCGATCGTCGGACTCTGGCACGCGCCCGTCACGGAGCTGCCCTGACATGAAAGTCACTGTCGATCAGGACAAGTGCGTCTCGTCGGGGCAGTGCGTGCTCAACGCCGCCGAGGTGTTCGACCAGCGTGACGACGACGGCGTCGTGGTGCTGCTGACCGCCGAACCCGGCCCCGACCACGCGGAACAGACCCGCAAGGCCGCGGCCGCCTGCCCCGCCCTGGCCATCCACATCGAGGAGTGAACCATGTCCTATGTCACGAGACACGATGACGCCGAACGAGAGCGGTGTCCGCCGATTCCCGAGTATCCGATGGAGCGCGTCGGCGCGCTGCCCGTTCGCGCCGCCGCAGCAGATGCTCGAGATGAACCAGACCAAACCGCTGTCGCGGGTGCGGATCTGGAACGGCAGCACGCCGTGGCTGATCACCGGGCACGAGGTGGCGCGGACGTTGTTCGCCGACTCGCGGGTCAGCGTCGACGACCGCCGCGAGGGCTTCCCGCACTGGAACGAGCACATGCTCTCGACGGTGAACAAGCGGCCGCGGTCGGTCTTCACCTCCGACGCCGAGGAGCACACCCGATTCCGCCGGATGCTGTCCAAGCCGTTCACCTTCCGGCGGGTCGAGGCGCTGCGGCCGGTGATCCAGGAGGTCACCGACGAGTGCATCGACGCGATCCTGGCCGGCCCGCAGCCCGCCGACCTGGTCGCCAAGCTGGCGCTGCCGGTGCCGACCCGGGTGATCAGCGAGATGCTCGGCGTGCCTTACGACGACCACGAGTTCTTCCAGCAGCACGCCAACGTCGGGCTGGCCCGCTACGCGGCCGCGGACGCCATGCAAAAGGGCGCGATGAGCCTGCACCAGTACCTGATCGACCTCGTCGAGAAGAAGAGGCGAACCCGTCCGAGGATGCGGTCTCCGATCTCGCCGAGCGGGTCACCGCGGGCGAGATCAGCGTCAAGGAAGCCGCGCAGCTGGGCACCGGCCTGCTGATCGCCGGCCACGAGACCACCGCCAACATGATCGGCATCGGCATCCTCGCGCTGCTGGAGAACCCCGAACAGGCGGCGCTGCTGCGTGATTCCGACGACCCCAAGTTCATCGCCAACGCCGTCGAAGAGCTGATGCGCTACCTGTCGATCATCCAGAACGGCCAGCGCCGGGTTGCGATCGAGGACATCGAGATCGCCGGTGAGACGATCCGGGCCGGCGAGGGCATCATCCTCGATCTGGCGCCGGCCAACTGGGACGCCGCCGCCTATCCCGAGCCGGACAAGCTGGACCTCACGCCGCGACGCGGGCCAGCAGCTGGGCTTCGGCTACGGCCGCCACCAGTGCGTCGGCCAGCAGCTGGCCCGCGCCGAAATGCAGATCGTGTTCCACACGCTGCTGCGGCGGATTCCGACGATGCGGCTGGCGATCCCGTTCGACGAGGTGCCCTTCAAACACGACCGCCTCGCCTACGGCGTCTACGAACTTCCGGTGGCCTGGTAGTCACCGACAGCCCTATCCCACAGCCCGATTGGAGTACCGACGATGTCTACACCGACAGCACCAGCCACGCTCTATCCCGCCCGAAGGCTTCGGCGCGCCCAAGAACCGCCAGGGCCACGCCACGGGGAGGGTCGCCGGCCTCCCTAGGGCACCGAGATCTTCTCCGCCGACAACCACATCTCGGTGGCCGACGACATCTTCTACGAGCGCTTCCCCGAGGAACTCAAGGGTGCGGCGCCGCGCATCTGGTACGAGGACGGCGCCTACATGGTCGGCATGAAGGGCAAGGCCTGGACCGGCGGCGACTTCGGCCGGGTGCTCATGCAGTACGACGACCTCGCCGGTGCCGCGTCGAACAACATCGAGGCGCGCATCCGGGAACTCAAGGAAGACGGCATCGACAAGGAACTGGCGTTCCCCAACGCGGTGCTGGCGCTGTTCCACTATCCCGACAAGTCGTTGCGCGAGCGGGTGTTCCGCATCTACAACGAGCACATCGCCGACCTGCAGGAGCGGTCGCAACGGCCACTTCTACGGCGTCGGGCTGATCAACTGGTGGGACCCGAAGGGCACCCGCAGCACGCTGGAGGAGCTGAAGTCGCTGGGGCTGAAGACGTTCCTGCTGCCGCTGAACCCCGGCAAGGACGACGACGGCAACATCTACGACTACGGCAGCACCGACGATGGACGCCGGTCTGGGACGAGATCGAGGCGGCCGGCCTGCCGGTCAGCCACCACATCGGCGAGACCCCGCCCAAGACGCCGTGCCAGAACAACAGCGTCGTCGTCGGCATGATGGTCAACGTCGACTCGTTCCGCGAGCAGTTCGCCAAGTACGTGTTCTCCGGCATCCTGGACCGGCACCCGAACCTGAAGATCGGCTGGTTCGAAGGCGGGATCGCGTGGGTGCCAACCGCTCTGCAGGATGCCGAGCACATGCTGGCCTCCTACCGGCACATGTTCAACCACGAACTCGAACACGCCGTTCGCTATTACTGGGACGACCACATGAGCGCCTCGTTCATGGTCGATCCGCTCGGCCTGGCAGCTGATCGACCGGATCGGTGTCGACAACGTGATGTGGTCGTCGGACTACCCGCACAACGAGAGCACGTTCGGCTACTCGGAGAAGTCGCTGGCCTCCGTCGTCGACGCCGTCGGGCCCGAGAACGCGGCGAAGATCGTCAGCGCCAACATCAAGAAGTTCCTGGGATCTGTGACGACGTCTACTCATCCGGCGTCACTCGATCGGCCGGACGGCTACCGCTGTCTGGACATCCCGACCGAGCCGGACTTCGCGCGGATGCACCGCGAGGTCGGCGCCCGGCTGCGCGCCGCGATGGCCGAACAAGGGCGTTGACGCGTTGATGCTGCTGGGCAACGGCAACGTCGTGTACGCCACCGGCGCCAGCTGGCCGCTGGTCGACGCCGGGCTGTCGCACGTCGAGCGGCCGGTCGCGATCGTGCTGGCCGACGATGAGCATCCGCACCTGTTCCTGCCGTTCCGCGAGGGTGCGGTCGTCCGAGTCGCAGGTGCCCGCGGACCATCTGCACGGGCCGCTGTACCTCGAATTCGACGAGGGCGTCGCAGCATTTCGCGAAGATGCTGGCCGACCTGGTGCCGGCTGGCGCGACAGTCGCGGTCGACGAGATGACCGGGGCGATGCGCCGCGCCGGCAGTGCGCTGTTCCCGCGGGCCCGCCGGTGGATGCCGCCCCGGTGATCGGCGCGGCGAAGCTGGTCAAGACGATCGACCAGATCGCGTGCATCCGCAAGGCCTGCCAGCATCACCGAAGCAGGCCGTCGCCGACGTCCAGAAGTCGCTCGCACCCGGTGTGCGTCAGATCGACCTGTCGGCCGAGTTCGTGCGCCGCAGCCTTCGAACTCGGCGCGACCGCCAACATGCTCGAGGCGATCTGGCAGGTGATGCCCGACGTCGAAGGCCGACGGGCACCTGGACCACCACCGGTGATCTCGCGCTGCCGCTGCTGACGACCGAGCGCGAACTGGCGCAGGGCGACGTGCTGTGGACCGACGTGTCAGCATCACCTACCACGGCTACTGCTCGGACCTCGGCCGCACCTGGATCGTCGGTCAGGACCCGACGCCGCCAGCAGGAGCAGTTCGACAAATGGCGCGCGATCATCGACGCGGTGCTCGCGGTGACGAAAGCCGGTGCCACGTGGGGTGACCTGGCCCGCGCGGCGATCGCCGCCAACGGCGGCACGAAGCCATGGCTGCCGCACTTCTACCTCGGCCACGGCATCGGCACCAGCGCTGCCGAAATGCCGATGATCGGCACGGATCTCGGCCAGGAGTTCGACGACAACTTCGTCTTCCCGGCCGGCATGGCGCTGGTGCTCGAGCCGGTGGTCTGGGAGGACGGCACCGGGGGCTATCGCAGCGAGGAGATCGTGGTCATCACCGAGGACGGCTGGATCCCGCTCACCGACTATCCCGTACGCCCCGTATGAGGGCCTGATGGGAACTGAGATCGCGGCCGACGGCCGGGCTTTGCGGATCGGCCGTCGTGAGCGCGCGCTGGCGCAGATGGAGGCCCACGACATCGACGTGCTGGTGCTCGGCCGCCAGGCCAACGTCCGCTACGTCTCCGGTGCGCCGCAGCTGTGGGTGGTGGGCACCCGGCCGTTCGGGCCGATCTGCGAATGTCGTCCGCGCGACCGGCGAGATCCACCTGAACAGCACCTGGGACGAGGGCATCCCCGACGAGATCCCGCACGACCACCTGTACGGGTTGGCGTGGAACCCGATGACGCTGATCGACGTCCTGAAGAACATCACGGGCGCGGCCACTGCACAGCGGGTCGGAACCGACGCGCTGACACCGACATTCGCCAAGCTGCTGCCGATGGCCTTCCCGAACGCCGAGCTCATCGACGCCGAGCAGGCGATGCGGGCGGCCCGGCGGATCAAGACTCCCGAGGAGATCGCGGCGCTGCGCCGTGCCGCTGCGGGTCGCCGAGGACGGGCTGGGGCGGCCGGGTCGCCGAGTTGGCGCCCGGGGATCACCGAGCAGGCACTGGCCGGCGCGGTGTTGGAGGCGAGGCGGCGGGCGGGGTGAGCACGCCCGCGACCCAGGACGCCGCGTGGATGACGTCGAAGGAGCACCCGTGGCGCCGCGCCGAGGGCGACGGCCGGGTGCGCGAAGGTGACCTGGTGGCGTTGTCGGCCGGGCGTACTGGCCGACGGATACGTCGCCGAGGTGGCACGGACCTCTACGTCGGCGACGCCGACGGCGCCGTGCGATCGCTGTACCGGCGCCGAGATGAGCTGTGGGACAGGCTGCTTGCGGCCTGCCGACCCGGCGCGGCGGCGCAGCGAGCTGCTGGACGCATACGAGGCGGCCGGCGAGCCACTGCCGGCGATGCCGGTCGCGCACGGACTCGGTCTCGGCTTCGACCCGCCGGTGGTGTCCCCGAGTCTGCCGGCAACCGCGCCGAAGAACGCCTCGAGCAGGGCATGGTGCTCGCGGTCACCGCCTACGTGTGGGAGCACGGCGTCGGCGCGGTATTCACCCGGGACGCGGTGTTGATCACCGCCAACGGCGCCGAGATGCTCACGTCCGCGCCGGCGCTGTCCACGGCTGAAGACGGTTCATGGCTGACCGGCCCTCTCCCGAGGAGATCATCCTCTACGAGAAGGACCCGAAGACCAAGATCGCGACGATCACGTTCAACCGTCCCGAGTACCTGAACGCGCCGACGTCGGCCGCGCGACTGCGTTATGCCGACCTGTTGCGGGCGCCACGGTCGACAACGACGTCAAGGTGGTGGTCATCCGCGGCGTGGGCGACGATCTCGGCAGCGGGGCCGACCTGCCCGAGTTCATGGAGGGCACGCGACGACCCGGCGCCCGGCTGGCCGAGCTCGGCGGAGGACGAGGGTCGGCGACGTCACGTATCCGCCGAGGGGTACTTTCCGCAACGGCGCGACGATCAGCGCGTGGTACGCGAACGCGGCGGCGGGCAACCGGCCGCTGCAGGAACTCAAGAAGATCAGCATCGTCGAGGCCAAGGGCTACTGCTACGGCTGGCACTTCTACCAGTGCGCCGACGCCGATCTCGTGATCTCCTCCGACGACGCGCTTTTCGGCCATCCGTCGTTCCGCTACTTCGGCTGGGGTCCGCGGATGTGGACGTGGGTGCAGATGATGGGCCTGCGCAAGTTCCAGGAGATGGTGTTCACCGGGCGGCCGTTCACCGCCGCCGAGATGTACGACTGCAACTTCCTCAACAAGGTGGTGGCGCGTGACCAGCTCGAGGCCGAGGTCGAGAAGTACGCGCTGGCGTGTGCGCGCAACCGGCCGGTGGACACCGTGTTTCAGCAGAAGATGTTCTTCGAGATCTTCAAGCAGCAGCAGGGCGAGTACATGGGCAGCCTGCTGTCGGCGTTCTTCGAGTCGATGGGCGGCTGGCGCGGCCAACGACGACGCGACGACTTGACATGCACGAAGCGATCGACGGCCGGTCTGGCTGATGCGGTCAACGACAACGACCGCAAGTTCCCGCCGGAATTCCGGCTGAGCAAGTCGAACCGGCAAGAAGGGCGACTGAGGCCTGTGCTGCCGCTGTCCGGGTACGTCGTCGTCGACCTGTCCACCGGCATCGCCGGCGCGTACTGCACCAAGCTGCTCGCCGACGGCGGCGCCGAGGTCGTCAAAGTCGAGTCGCCGCGAGGGCGATCCGCTGCGGCCGTGGTCGGCGTCGGGCGCCGACGATCGCGCCGGGCGCCGACGGTGCGCTGTTCAGCTTCCTCGCCTGCTCGAAGCACAGCGTGCGTCGCCGACCCGGAGACGCGACGCCGAGTTCGCTCGACGCGCTGCTGACCGGCGCCGACGCGGTGGTGTGGTCGCGCGGGTCCGGGAGTCGCCGCGCTGCCGAGTTCACGCCTGCGGCGCTCGCGCGCGCGCATCCCCACCTGACCGTCACCGCGATCACCCCGTTCGGCCTCAGGGACCGTGGCCCGACCGGCCGGCAACGGAGTTCACCCTGCAGGCCTGGTCGGGCGGCATCGTCGGGCTCGGCCGCGGCGCGCCGGACCGCGCACCGCGTCTACGTCGGGGGGCAGGTCGGCGAGTACCTGGCCGGAGCGTACGCCAGCGCGGCCACGCTGGCGTCGCGCATGCGCGGCGGCGCAGAGCTGGTCGATCTGTCGATGCTGGAGACGCCGGTCCTCGGCCTCACCTACTACCCGGTGAGCTATCTTCGAGATGCTCGGGCAGGCCGTGGCGCGACGCCGTCGGCTCACGGTGCCCGGCATCGCGCGCGCCAAGGACGGGCTGGTCGACATCGGGTGCGGCACCGCCCAGCAGTGGTTCGACCTGTGCGCGATGACCGGTCACGTCGAGTGGATCGACGAGGAGTCGCCGCTGTCGATCACCCAGCAGGCCAACGAGACATGCCGACGAGATCTACGCGTGGGTGCGCCGACCAGACCGTCGACGAGATCCGCGAGCTGGCCACCGCGTTCCGGATTCCCAACGCGCCGGTCGCCAACGGCGCCAACGTCGAATCCCTCGACCACTTCGTCGCCCGCGGATCGTTCGTCAGCAACCCGCGCGACGGTTTCACCCAGCCGGGCCCGCCCTACCGGATGCGCCCGCCGATGCTGCGGCCGCCGGCTCCGGCGCCGCGGCTCGGCGAACACACCGAGCACTACCGCTCGCGAGCGAGAAGCCCGGGTCGTGAGATCGCGCCCGCCAACGGCCCGGAATGCAATTTCGCGCAGGGCTGCCGTTCGAGGGTGTGCGGGTTATCGACATGACGACCTTCTGGGCCGGGCCGTCTGCACGCATGTGCTGGCGCATGCTGGGCGCCGAGGTGATCCACGTGGAGTCGACCCGCCGCCCCGACGGCACCCGGCTGATCGCCGGCGTATCCGATCAGCGAGGAGCAGTGGTGGGAGCGGTCGCCGATCTTCTCGGGCCTGAACACCAACAAGCAGAGCGTGACGCTGGACATCCGCGAACGCCCGGGCGCGAGACTGCTCCATCAGCTCGTCGCGACATGCGATGTCATCGTCGAGAACTTCACCCCGCGCGTGCTCGACCAGATCGGGCTGGACTTCGATGCGGTAAAGCGATGCGACCCGACGCCATCATGGTGCGGATGCCCGGCTTCGGGCTCGACGGTCCGTGGCGGGACAACCCGGCGTTCGCCTACGTCATCGAGGCCGCAGCCGGAATCAGCTGGCTGACCGGCTATCCCGACCGGAACCCCTTCGAGCCGTATCGGTCGGTGACCCGAACGCCGGCATGCACGCCCTCAACGCGCTGCTGCTGGCGCTGGAGCACCGGCGTCGGACCGGGGAGGGCGTCCTGATCGAGGCCGCGATGGTCGACGCCGCGCTCAACGTCGCCGCCGAGCAGGTCATCGAGTACTCGGCTTACGGCAGCCTGCTGCAGCGCGACGGTAACCGCGGACCCGCTGCGGCACCGCAGAACCTCTACCGCACAATGAGATCGACGAGTTCGGCCGCCCCGACGACTGGGTGGCGATCGCGGTAGCCACCGACGAGCAGTGGACGCGTCTGTCGCTGCCCTCGGCCACCCGGCGTGGGCGACGCGACGAGTTCGCGACCGTCGGGCGACGCGACGCCGCCACGACCAGATCGACGAGCACCTGAGCGAGTGGTGCGAGACACGCACGCGGCGACGAGATCGTCCAAACCCTCTGGGACGCAGGCGTGCCGGTGGCCAAGGTCATGCAGCCGCATCGCGTCGGCGACTTCGCGCAACTGGTGCATCGCGGCTTCTTCGAGACGGTCGAGCACCCCGTCAACCCGACCGCTCGGCACAGCACACTGCCGTTGCGGATCTCGACAGGGCCGCAGCGATTCCACAGGCCGCCCGCGCCGCTTCTCGGCCAGCACAACCACGAGGTGCTGTCCGGCCTGGGCCTCGGCGACGACGAGATCGCCGAACTCGAGGAGCAGGGCATCATCGGTACCGTCCCGGCAGGCCTTGGCATCCGCCCACCAAGACTGGTTAACTCACTGACATGACCATCGATCCGTCGACCATCCTGCTGACCGGCCGCGTCGCGGTCGTCACCGGCGGCGGCGAGGGCATCGGACGGGGCATAGCCGAGGGTCTGGCGGCGTTCGGCGCGTAGGTCGCGATCTGGGAACGCAACCCCGAAACCTGCACAGCCACCGCCGAAGCGGATCGGGGGGCTTGGCATCGTCGCCGACGTCCGCGACAGCCAGCAGGTCGATGCGGCGCTGGAGCGCACCGCCAACGAACTCGGCACCGTGCGCATCCTGGTCAACAACGCCGGCGGGATGTTCGCCTCGCCGCTGCTCGAGACCACCGAGAACGGCTGGGACGCGTTGTACAAGTCAATCTGCGCCACGTCCTGTCTGTGCACGCAGCGGGTGGCCCGGCGGCTGGTGGCGGCGGGCCTGCCGGGCAGCGTCATCAACGTGACGTCGATCGAGGGTGTGCGGGCGGCGCCGGGCTACGCCGCCTATGCCGCCGCCAAGGCGGGCGTCATCAACTACACCAAGACGGCGGCACTCGAATTGGCCACCAACGGGATCCGGGTCAACGCACTCGCGCCGGACCTTACCGTGACCGAAGGGCTGCAGCGCGTCTCACCGGACGGACTGACCTGACGGACGCCGCGCCACATGATTCCGATGGCACGCCCGGGACACGTCGACGAAATGGCCGGCGCGGCGGTGTTTCTCGCGTCCGACATGTCCGAGATACATCACCGGTCAGACGATCCACGTCGACGGCGGAACCCAGGCTGCCGGCGGGTGGTACTTCACAACCCGCAGACCGGCGAATACCAGCTGGGGCCCGGCTAGCTTTCGGTCCGCTGCCTGTCCAGGCAGGGATCGCCCAGTCTGGCCGCAATGGCACCCCACAGATCGGCGTACTGGCCCGGCTGCTTCCGGTAGCGGCCCGGCGAGTTTGAGAAGCACCCGCGCCAGCGGTGCGACCAGCCGCAAGCAGATAGCCGCTTCCGGCCCGTCCGCGCGCTCATCTCCGTCGAGCATGTCCTGCCACGAATAATGCTGGAACGCCAGCGCTTCCTGCGCCCGTGCGGTGTCCATCCAGTCGGTGACGAACCAGTCGTCGTCACTGTTCGGGTTCCCCTTGCGGCCGGCCCCAGTCAGCACGCCGTGAGGCCCCGGGCGGCGGCCAGCGCGCACCGACATCGCCCTGCAGCAGCTTGTGCGAGTCGTCGCCGGCGATCAGCAGGATCTCACCGCACGACATCGGCCGTCGTGGCCGCCGCGAAGGCCGGCGCCGACATCACGCACGTCGACGCTGTGCAGCCGCCCGTCGGTGGGCAGCAGGCTCTCGAAGTAAGATGCGTCGGCGATGAACGGCATTGCCTTGGGGTCGGGCTCAGCACGCCGCCGAGGCGCAGCACCACCCATTCCAGCGACGAGGCGCGCACGATCTCTTCGGCCTCGAGCCTTGGGGCGCTGTACAGATCGGAATGCTTCATCGGCATGTCGGCGGTGACCGGTCCGGTGGCCCGGTGCGGATTGCGCGCGCCGAACACCGCGTTGCTGGAGGCCTGCACGAACCGCGGGGGAGTGGGTTGCGATTCCGCGATACGGACCAGGGTCGCGGTGGCGTCGACGTTGACCCGCCGGGCCAGCGCGCGGTTCTTGTAGATCGCGGGCGGGATGATCGCGGCGAGATGGATGATCACCGCGGGAGCGACCTCGGAGACCAGCCGTCGCCGTCTGTCCGCATCGGTGAGGTCGGCCCACCGCGACCGCGACGCCCGCGGGCAGGTTCGCCGCGGCCTCCGCGGTTGGCGGGGGTGCCGAGGTCGGCGACGACGACCGGTCGGCCCAGCTCGGCCAGACCGCTGGACGGTGGCGGAGCCGACCAGGCCGAACCCTCCGGTGACGAGCACCGTTGCCGCCATGCAACCCCCTCACCTGCGGATATGACATTCTCCGAAATGCGAGAGTAGCATATTCGAACGACCATGTCCGATGAGCGGGCCGAGACGGCCAAGTGGGACCCGGATTCACCCGGCAGATCACGGGTTGGGTGGGGCCGCTGATCAAACGATACTTCCGCGCCGAGGTGCGTGGACTCGATTCGATGCCGCCGGCCGGCGGCGCGCTGCTGGTGTCCAACCACTCCGGCGGCATGCTCACCCCCGACGTGCTGGTCTTCGCGCCCGAGTTCTACGGCAAGTTCGGCTTCGACCGACCGCTGTACACGCTGGCGCACTACGGCGTCTTCCTCGGACCGCTCGGCGATCTCCTGCGTCGCGCCGGGGTGATCGAGGCGAGCCGGGAGAACGCGGCGAAGGCGCTTGCGTTCCGGCGCGCGTCGTGCTGGTGTTCCCCGGCGGGGACTACGACTCCTACCGTCCGACGCTCGACCGCGAACGTCGTCGACTTCGCCGGCCGCACCGGATACGTGCGCACGGCCGCTCGAGTCCGGGGTGCCGATCGTGCCGATGGTGTCGATCGGTGCGCAGGAGACGCCAACTGTTCCTCGCCCGCGGCGACTCGATCGCGCGCCGGATCGGCCTGACCCGCGCGCGGATGGAGATCCTGCCCGTCAGCAGTCGGTTTCCCGTTCGGCCTGTCGGTCATCTTCCCGCCGAACATCCCGCTGCCGTCCAAGATCGTCACCCGGGTGCTGGAGCCCATCGACGTCGTCGCCGAGTTCGGCGAGACCCCGACGTCGACGAGGTCGACCTGCACGTGCGCGCGGTGATGCAGGCCGCGCTGGACGAGTTGGCGCGCGAACGGCGCTTCCCGGTGCTGGGTTGACGCGATGGCCGATCCGCTGGGAATCCTCACCACGCTGTGGCGGGCACGCCTGATCGCGCCGATGCGGCCGGACCGATACCTGCACATGGGGCAGGCCGCTGCAGCGCGTGGGCGTCACCGCGACACTGGGGTTCGCGGTGGCCGCGCAGCGCTGCCCCGACCGGCCCGGGCTGATCGACGAGCGCGGCACCCTGACCTGGCGCGAACTCGACGACCGGTGCGACGCGCTCGCCGCCGCGTTGCAGGAGATGACGCCGCGCGACCGTTGCGGTGATGTGCCGCAACCATCGCACCTTCGTCGAGGCACTCGTCGGCTGCCAACCGCATCGGGGCCGACGTGCTGCTGTTGAACACCTCCTTCGCCGGGCCGGCGATGGCCGAGGTGGTCGAACGCGAAGGCGCCGACGTCGTCATCTACGACCAGGAGTTCGTGGGCACCGTCGAGCGGGCGCTGCGCGACGCCCCCGACGCCACCCGCATCCTCGGCTGGGCCGACGAGCCCGGCGGTGCGGTGACGGCCGATGCATGATCGACACCCATCTCGGCGAGCGGCCCCGCCGCAGCGACCGCAAGAGCGACATCATCCTGCTGACTTCGGGCACTACCGGAACTCCCAAGGGCGCCAAGCGCTCTGCCGGCAGTGGCGGCGCAGGCGACCTGAAGGCGGTCCTCGACCGCACCCCGTGGCGGGCGGAGGAACCGATCGTCATCGCCGCGCCGATGTTCCATGCCTGGGGGTTCTCCCAGCTGCTGTTCGCGGCGCTGCTGGCCTGCCCGATCGTCACCCGGCGCAGAGTTCGACCCCGAGGCGACACTGGCGCTGATCGATCGTCACCGGGCCACCGGCCTGGCGGTCGTGCCCGTGATGTTCGACCGGATCATGGACCTGCCCGCCGCTGTGCGGAAGCGGTACAGCTGCAGGTCGTTGCGGTTCGCGACCGCGTCCGGTTCCCGGATGCGGCCCGACGTCGTCATCGCGTTCATGGACCAGTTCGGCGACGTCATCTACAACAACTACAACGCCACCGAGGCCGGCATGATCGCGACGGCCACGCCGGCCGATCTGCGCGCGGCACCCGACACCGCCGGACGACCCGCCGACGGCACCGAAATACGCATCCTGGATTCCGAGCACCGGCGAGGGGCCCGCGGCGAGGTCGGTCAGATCTTCGTACGCAGCGGCAACGCTTTTCGACGGCTACACCTCGGGGACGACGAAGGACTTCCACGACGGATTCATGGCGTCGGGTGACATGGGTTATCTCGACGACGCGGGCCGGTTGTTCGTGGTGGGGCGCGACGACGAGATGATCGTCTCCGGGGGCGAGAACGTATACCCGATCGAAGTGGAGAAGACGCTCGCCGCCCACGCGGCGTCGCCGAGGCCGCGGTCCTCGGCGTCGACGACGAGCGAGTACGGTCAACGGCTCGCCGCGTTCGTGGTGCTGAACGAAGCAGGCGCCCGGCCGTCACGGTCGACGACCTCAAGCAACACGTCCGCGAGAACCTGGCCAATTACAAAGTGCCCCGCGACATCACGATCCTCGACGAGTTGCCCCGCGGCAGCACCGGCAAGATCCTGCGCAACGAGCTGCGCGGCGGGTAGTCAGCCAGCCGCGCGGACGCGGGCGCCATCGCGGTGTCGACGCGTGCGTCGACGCGCGGCAGGCCGCACGCCTGCCGTAACTCGTCGAAGGCGTGCACCATCGCGTCGGTGGCCTCGTGCGTGTCGGTGAACGTGCGGTCGTCGGACAGGATCGCGATGTCGAGCTGGTCGACGTAGCTCCAGACCGTCATGTTGAACGCGCTGCCCGCGGAAAGCACTCCCACCGAGTAGATCTCGCTGACCGGGGCGCCGCCGATGTGGCCGCGCTCCCTGGGCCCCGGCACGTTGGAGATCGCGACGTTCATCAGCCGGTTGTGATCGGCGCGCTTGGACTGGGCGCGAAACAACGCCGGCGCCAGCGGCGGCGGCAGGTACTCCAGCATCCGGCCCTGCAGCGTCGGCCCGAGCAGTTCGTTGGTCTCCTTGGCCCGTCGGCGTCGCCGCGGAGGTCAGCTCGACCCGGTCGAGCGGATCGTCGACGTGCACCGGCAGCGACACCATCATGCCGCCGATCTCGTTGCCGGTGATCCGCTCGGCGGACTTGTCGGTGGCCACGGGAACCGTCGCCATGATCGGGCCGGTCGGCGCGGCCGTCGTAGCGCAGCAGCAATTCCCGCAGACCTCCGGCGGCGACCGCGAGCACGACGTCGTTGAAGGTCACGCCGAGCTTCTTGGCGGTCTCCTTGACCTCGGCCAGCGACAGGGTCGCGGTGGCGAACGTGCGGACCGGGGAAACCACGTGGTTGAGGAAGGTCGGGGGCGCATTGAACGGCTTGGCCAGATCGGGGTCGTCGCCGCGCTGCTTGGCGCGCTTGCGCAGCCGGGTGAATCCGCGGGCGGCGTCGGCGAACAGGCCGGGCAGCGCGGCCATGTTCTGGAAGTGGTCGAGCTGCGCCTCCCACAGCAGCTGCCCGGTCGACGGCTCCGCGCAGGCCGTCGGTGGTTCGTCGCGCTCGTCCTGGGCGGACCCGGCCAGATCCATCAGCCGGGCAAGAAGATTGGCCGAGGCGACGCCGTCGGCCAGCGTGTGATGCACCTTGCCGATCAGCGCGAAGCGGTCCTCGGCCATCCCCTCGGCGAAGTGGAACTCCCACAGGGGCCGGGTGCGGTCCAGCGGCGTGCTGGCGATCTCGCCGATCACCTGATCGAGTTCGCGCCGGCCGCCGGGGGCCGGCACCCGTACCCGGCGCAGGTGGTAGTCGAGGTCGACCGGGCAGTCCTGCATCCACATCGGATGGTGCAGTCGCCACGGGATGTCGACGAGCCGGTAGCGCAGCGGGTCGAGCAGGTGCAGGCGGCGCGCAACGGTCGTGCGGAACAGCCTCGAACCCGTACTCGCCCTCGTAGGTCCGCGGCGTCGATGATCGCGACCTTCAACGTGTGCGTGTGCAGATTGGGTGTCTCGCTGTACAACAGCATGGCGTCCATGCCGTTGAGCCGCTTCATGGGCGACCATGCAACCACTCGGGCCCCATGATCACCGCCGTTTCGCCGAATGCGTCAGCCGCAGACGGCGTCGAGCGCCTCGCGGGTGTCGAGGTCGACGAAGGCCGCGGCATACCGCTGCGCGAAGGCCAGGCAGATGTCGGCGCGCTGCCAGGCGTCGCCGCCCGACAGGGTGGCCATCCAGATCGCCAGGCCGTGCGCGACCGAGGCGCGGTAGCGCAGCCAGATGTCCTCGTCGGTAGGCATTTCGGCAGCCGGCAGTTGCAGCGCGCCGCGGTATTCCTCGAGCAGTTCGCCTTCGCAGCGGCGCCGGTCCTCGATGGTCAGCGCGCCCTGCAGGAAGTAACCGAGGTCGAGCGAGAAGTTGCCGCGCCGCACCATCTGCCAGTCGAGGAACCCGACCGTGTCGTCGGGCAGCACATAGGTGTTGCCGATGTGCGGATCGCCGTGCAGCAGGGTGGAGCCTGCGGACGATTCGGTGAGGGTGCCGATGTAGCGCGCCCAGATGTCACTGAACAGTTCGGTTCCCGACAACGCGAGGATCTCGGCGGGCACCGTGTCGCCCAGCCGTTCGTGCGCGATGTGCAGCGGCGCGTACTCGAGACCGGCGAACGCGACGAACGGCTCGACCCAGCCCAGGCGGGCCGAGCGGTCAGCCGGTCGCCCCAGTACGCGCTGTGCAGCCGGGCCAGGCCTCGCACGCCGGCGGCGACCTGCTCGACGGTCATCGGTCGCGTGGAGTCGCGCGGGTCGGCGCCGCGCGCCACCACGTCCTCCATGATCATCAGGAAGTCGCGCCGATCCTCGTCGATGATCGCCGCGTAGACCGCCGGATGGTCAAGCGGCAGAGCAACTCCCGAGGAGAACAACCGCGGCTCGTGGTACAGCCCGCTGGTCAGCGCGACGAGGTCGGCGTGCGCCGGGTCGACGGCCTTGGCGAACACCGTCGCCGGCCCGGCGCCCGCCGCATAGGTCAGTCGAGCCGGGCCCGCCGGTTGGTGCCGTCGTCGCGCAGCACCACCCGGACGTCGTCCACCTCGACACCCGGAAAGTGCTGGGCGAGCGCCGCCGTCATCCAGCCGGGGTGATCTCATCCCAGCCCTGCGGGATCGACGACCCCGCAGGCTCACGGTCGTCACTTCAGGCAGCTGCCGCCGTCGACCGGCAGCGTGACGCCGGTGATGTAGCGCGCCTCGTCGGACGCCAGGAACAGCACGGCGTTGGCGATGTCCTCGGGTTCGACCCAGCCGATCGGCAGCGTGTGCATCAGCTGTCCGACGACCTTCATGTCGTCGGGGCCCGGGTTCTCCAGATCGGGCCGGAACAGCTTCATCGTGCCCTCGTTCATGAACAGCGGGGTGTTCACGTTGGTCGGGTGCACCGAGTTGACGCGGATGTTCTGCGCGCCGAGCTCGACGGCGAAGGTGCGCATCAGGCCCACCACACCGTGTTTGGCGGCGACGTAGTGGCCGGTGTGCGGGTAGGCCTTCAGGCCGCCGACCGAGCTGGTCAGGATGATCGAACCGCCGTCGGCCGCCGGCGAGGATATGCGGCACACCGGCTTTGACCGTCTTCCACACGCCGCCGAGGTTGACGTCGATCATGTCGGTCCAGTCGGCCTCGCTGGTCTTGTCCAGCGTCTGGCCGCCGTTGCCGATGCCCGCGTTGGCGACGATGATGTCGAGCTTGCCGATCTGCTCGACGCCGGCGTCCACCGCGGCCTTGAGCGCGTCGTAGTCGCGCACGTCGACCTCGGCGGTGTAGATGCGGCGGTTGGCGTCCCTTGACCAGATCCGCGGTTTCGGCCAGATCCTCCGGGGTGGACAGCGGGATCAGCACGCTGTCGATCTGCTTGCAGATGTCGACGGCGATGATGTCGGCGCCCTCCTGGGCCAGCCGCACCGCGTGCGCTCGGCCCTGTCCGCGCGCCGCGCCGGTGATGAACGCGACCTTGCCTTCTACACGTCCTGTCATGGTCATCTCAATTCGTCGTTGTCGTAAGGATTTCGGTTGTCAGGAAACGAAGGTGGGCATGGATTCCCAGCCGCGGACAGTCGATCGTCGGGGACGAGCGCGCGTTGGGCCAGTCGACATCCCATTCGGGGAACCGCTTGAGGATCTCCTCCAGCGCGATCCGGCCCTCCAGGCGGGCCAGCGCATGCCCAGGCAGAAATGCGTGCCGACGCCGAACGTCATGTGCGAGCGCAGCTCCCGGTGGATGTCGAAAACATCGCCGTCGGCGGGAACTGGCGATGGTCGCGGTTGGCGGCGCCGACCAGCATCAGCATCGCGCTGGCCTGCCGGCACGGTCTGGCCGTAGTACTCGACGTCGCGGGTGACGTAACGGGCGATCTGCGGTGCCGGCGGCTCGCAGCGCAGGAGCTCTTCGATCGCCTGCGGGATCAGGGCGGGGTTCTCGGCCAGCTCGCGACGCTGGTCGGGGTGTTCGGCCAGAGTCTTGCCCGCCCAGCCGATCAGCCGGGTGGTGGTCTCGTTGCCCGCGCCGTCGCGACCACGGTGAGGTACATCAGCAGTTCGTCGCGGCGTCAACCGCGCGCGGGTGCCGGTCTCGTCCTCGAACTCGGCGTTGAGCAGGTCGGTCATGATGTCGTCGGAGGGATGCTCGGTGCGCCAGTCGATGAACTCGGCGAACACCTCGCCGGTGGCCAGCAGGTCGACCTGCTTCATGCTTGCTGCAGCGTGCGCATCTCGCCGTGGTCGGCGACCCGAGCTCCTGGTGGTCTTCGGGGATGCCCAGCAGCATGCCGATCACCCGCATCGGCATCTGCTCGCCGAGGTCGTTGACGAAGTCGAAGCGGTCCGCGCCGATCAACGGGTCGAGGCTCTGCGCGCAGTGAACTCGCGGATCTGCGGTTCCAGCGCGATGCACCTTGCGCGGGGTGAACATCCGCGCCAGCAGCTTGCGGTGGATGTCGTGGATCGGCGGATCCTCGAAGATCAGCGTGCCGGGCGGGATCTCCATGCCGGACTTGATGATCTCGAGGATCGCGCCGCGGCCGGAGATGAACGTCTCGTGGTCGATCAGCGCCTTGTTCACGTCGTCGAAGCGGCTCAGCGCGTAGAAATCGTGCTTGCTCGTTGTAGTACAGCGGGGCTTCTTCGCGGATCCGGGCGAAGACCGGGTAGGGGTTCATGTTGAGTTCGACGCTGTACGGGTCGTAGTACAAGTCAGCCGTATCGGCATCCTGCACGTCGGAGTTGTCGGCGCTGATCGTCACGGTGTCCCTCTCGCTGGACCAGTCTTGGCGGTAAGACATCGGGCTGCAATCTGTCTCACAACTCTGGCATCGCTTGCCCGCCAGTGTCAATGACCGACTCGATTAGCCGCAAGGGATGCTCTCTGATGAGAAGAATGGCCTTCTCAAGTTTGCGCGCCCAACAGTGGGCCGACGTGAACACAACGAGGCTTGTTCTGTCACGCGCGACACGGAACTCTGAAGAAGAGAGAGTGAGGTTCTCTCGTCAGACCGCGGCGAAACCGTGGGCGCAGAAGTCCCAGACTTCGTCGGCGGTGATCGGGTGGGCGGCGCCTTCGCCGCCGTCACCGCTGGACTGGGCGACGAACATCACGGTCTGCATGGTCATCGCGGCCATCCGCTTCGGGATTGATGCCCGTCGCGCAGCTCGCCGGCGGCGCTGGCCTCTTCCATCAGCTCGGTGAGCAGCGCAAGCAGCGGCGCGTGCGCGATCTTGACCTCGGACGGGATGCGAGACCAGCAGGCGCGGCGCGAAGTCGGTGAACAGCGGTCGCTTGGCCGCCGGGTCCGGGCGCGACGACTCGAACAGCAGCTCGATCGCGACTTTCAGCCGCTCGATGCGGATCTTGCTGGCCGGACGGTCGCGGCCCGGATCTGCTCGGCCGAACGGCTCAGCGCGTCCTCGAACAGTGCGAGCAGCAGCTCGTGCTTCCCGTCGAACTGCAGGTAGAAGCTTCGCAGCGACTGCCGGGAGCGGTCGACGACCTCCTGGACCGTGAAGTCGGTGCTGCCCTTCTCGATGATGATCGCCTGCGCGGCGTCGAGGAACCGCTGCACGCGCTGGGCGGCCCGCAGCTTCGCGGTTTTGATCGACCGTTCGACCGCGCGCTGCTTCCAGGCCGGCTCCTCGCTGGGGCTGGTCACCGGCGGCTCGGATGCAGGCCGACTGGGGAGAACATGAACTGACTGTACCGGAGAACGCCTTGCCATAGCGGTCCTCGACCCCCTCGCGGCGCACGTGTCAGAGATTGTAACTTCCTCATCGATGAGAATAGTATTCTCATTTTCGCGATAACAGAAGGCCCAGATGCGATCGCGCGGCACTTACCGGTCTCCCAGTCCCCCTGGGCCTGCCCGAACCCCGAGGACCGGCCGTGTACATCGACTATGACGTCACCGACAGGATCGCGACGATCACGCTGAACCGGCCGGAGGCGGCCAACGCCCAGAATCCCGAACTGCTCGACGAACTCGACGCCGCGTGGACCCGCGCCGCCGAGGACAACGACGTCTCGGTGATCGTGCTGCGGGCCAACGGCAAGCACTTCTCCGCCGGCCACGATCTGCGCGGCGGCGGGCCGGTGCCCGACAAGATCACGCTCGAGTTCATCATCCAGCACGAGGCCAAGCGCTATCTGGAGTACACGCTGCGCTGGCGCAACGTCCCGAAGCCGTCGATCGCCGCGGTGCAGGGCCGGTGCATCTCCGGCGGCCTGCTGCTGTGCTGGCCGTGCGACCTGATCATCGCCGCCGACGACGCGCAGTTCTCCGACCCGGTCGTGCTGATGGGCATCGGGGGCGTCGAATACCACGGCCACACCTGGGAACTGGGCCCTCGCAAGGCCAAGGAGATCCTGTTCACCGGCCGGGCGATGACCGCCGAAGAGGTGCTGAGCCACCGGCATGGTCAACAGGGTGGTGCCGCGCGATCAGCTCGACAGCCGAGACCAGGGCGCTGGCCGAGCAGATCGCCAAGATGCCGCCCGTTCGCGCTGCGCCAGGCCAAGCGCGCGGTCAACCAGACGCTGGACGTGCAGGGTTTCTACGCGGCGATCCAGTCGGTGTTCGACATCCACCAGACCGGCCACGGCAACGCGCTGAGCGTCGGCGGTTGGCCGGTGCTGGTGAATCTCGACGAGATGAAGGCCAACATCAAGTAGTCAGAGGTGGGCGAGGCGCGGCGCCGAGCCGCGGGCCCGCAGTCCTGCTCCGGCCCTGCGGGTGAGTTCCCGTGAGCTGCCGAGCAATCCGTCGAGCACCAGGGCGCGCTTCACGTGCAGGTGCAGACTCGTGCTCGGCGGTGAAACCGATGCCGCCGAGCACCTGCTGGCAGTGTCTGGCCGCCGTCAGCGCGGCCTTGCCCGCGGCGGCCTTGGCCAGCAGCGCGGTCAGGTCGGGGTTGTCCTCGCCGGGCAGGCTCAGCGTCGCCTCGGCGCCCTCGATGGCCACCAGCGTCTCGGCCAGTCGGTGCCGGACCGCCTGGAAGCCCGCGATCGGGCGGCCGAACTGCACCCGGTCCAGCGCATGCTGGCGGGCAAGTGCCAGCATCGCCCTGGCGGAGCCGACCAGCCACCAGCCCACCGCCCGCCGGGCCTCGGCGCAGCCGGATCGGATCGCCCTCGTCCACCCGGCGCAGCGGCAGCCCGCCGAGCGTCGGGTCGAGCTCTGCGCGCTGATCGCGGTCCCACACCACCCAGCAGCCGCCGGCGTAGGGCAGCGGCGGAGTTCCACCTGCGCCGATCGTGCCGCCGGTCGCGTGCAGCACCACATCGTTGAGAACCGAGGCGTGCGAGCCGGTTTCGCCGAGCAGCCGGAACACCAGCGGCATCGCCAGCTCGGGCATGTCGGTCAGCATGTCGGCCCAGCCCAGTTCGGCCAGCGCCGCGTCCAGCTCGGCGCCGGAGGCCGACAGCATGGTCTTGCGCAGCGCGGTCTTCGAGCAGCTCGAGGTGACTCGCGTGATCCACGCTCACTCCTTCCCGAGGTCCAGCAGGCGGCGGGCGATGATGTTGCGCTGCACTTCGGCGGTTCCGCCGTAGATGGTGGCCGCCCGCGAATACAGGATACTCGGTGCGCCAGTCGGTGTCGTCGAGTTCGATGGCGCCGGGCAGCAGATCGCGTGCGGTGTCGTAGAGGCGCTGTTCGGCGCTGGCCAGCAGCACCTTGTCGATCGAGGTGTCCGGACCCAGCCGGTGTCCGTCTGCCAGCCGGTGCTGGGTGGCGCGGGACCGGCAGCGCAGCGTGTGCAGGGCCAGATAGGTCTCGCCCATGTCGGCGTCCACCGCCTGCGCCGTGTCGCTTGACCTCGCCGATCAGCGCGTCGAATCGCGAGTACAGATAGGCGATGCGCTGCCAGAAGCACGTGGAGCGCTCGTAGGGCAGCAGATCCATCGCCAGTTGCCAGCCGTCACCGGGCCGGCCGAGCATGCGGGTCGCGTCCACCACCACGTCGTCGAAGTACACCTCGCAGAACTCGTCGACGCCGTGCATGGTGCGCAGCGGGCGCACGGTGATGCCCGGGGTGTCCAGGTCGACGAAGAAGGCGGTGATCGCCTGGTGGTTCGGGGTGTTCGCATCACCGGTGCGGGTCGAGCAGAACGCACCGCTGCGAGTACTGCGCGAAGCTCGTCCACACCTTCTGGCCGTTGATCACCCACTCGCTCTCGCCGCGGGGCACGGCGCGGGTGGTCAGCGAGGCCAGGTCGCTGCCCGAGCCGGGCTCGGAGAACCCCTGGCACCATTGCTCTTCGCCGCTGAGCAGTCTCGGCACCATCTCGGCGGCCAGTTCTGCCGGCGCGTAGTCGATCATGGTGGGCGCCAGCACCTCGAGCATCGAGTAGGGGCCGGGCTCGGCGAGACGACGGCCCACCACCTCCTCGCCGACGATGGCCCGCAGCATCGCCGGACCGCCGAGCCCGCCGGCGCGCTCGGGCCAGCCGTAGCGGCTCCAGCCGGCGTCGTAGAGTGCGCCGCTGCACCCGGGCGAATTGGCGCAGGTGTCCCTCGAGCGAGTGCTCGCCTCCGGCGGGGTCAGGTCGTTCTCGTCCGAGCCAGGCCACCAGCTGCGATCGGAACTCGGCGGGGTCGTGGAGGTCGGTCATCCCGCCTCGGGCCTCCCGATCGCGTGGGGGCGGCCGGAATCGTGCTCACCGCTGCGCCGGATGAACGTCATCGCCCGGGTTTTCAACCGCCAGCCGTCGTCGGTGCGCACATAGGTGTCGTTGTAGTACCCGATGCGCATGTCGTGCTTGCAGTGCTCGACGAAGCACAGCGGCTGGGTGCCCGTGGCCTTGTCCGGGTCGTCGGGATCGAGATGCACCAGCGCCGTGCCGGTCATGAACAGGCCCTTGGGCGCGGCGTCGACGAGTTCGGGAAAACGTGCGAGCGTGTAGGTCGATCCGAACGCGCTGTAGGTGCCGTCCGGGGTGAACACCGAGATCAGTCCGTCGACGTCACCCTGGGTGATCGTGACGGCGTACTTGGCGAGGAGCTGCTGGATCTCGACCAGGTCCTCGGTCCGCGACGGCTTAGTTGGCACAGTCATTCTTGAAGACCTTACCGCCCTTCATTACAAAGGTCACATTCTTTGTAACGCTGATGTCTGCCAGCGGATCGCCGGGCACCGCGATGATGTCGGCGAGGTAGCCCTCGGCGATGCGGCCCAGCGAACTCGACTTGTTGATCAGGTCGGCGGCGACCACGGTGGCCGCCCGCAGCACCGCGGCGGGGGGCATGCCCCAGTCGACCAGCGTGACCAGCTCGTCGGCGTTCTTGCCGTGCGGGATGGCCGGCGCGTCGGTGCCGACGGCGATCTTCACTCCGGCCTCGTAGGCCGCCTTGATCGACGTCCGCGCCTTCGGGAACATCTCGGCGGCCTTGTCCTGCAACTCCTTCGGGGCCCGCGAAACATCCATCGCCTCGGCGAGCCGCCGGGTGGTCACCAGGAACCGGTCGTTGTCGACCAGCATCTGGATGGCCTCGTCGTCCATCAGGAAGCCGTGCTCGATGCAGTCGATGCCGCAGGCGACCGCATGCTTGACCGCTTCGGCGCCGTGGGTGTGGGCCGCGACGCGCAGCCCGCGCCGGTGGGCCTCGTCGACGATGACCCGCAGTTCCTCGTCCGAATAGTGTTGCGCGCCTGCCTCCCCGGTCAGCGACATGACTCCGCCCGAACAGCACACCTTGATCAGTTGAGCGCCATGCTTGATCTGGTAGCGCACCGCCTTGCGGATCTCGTCGACGCCGTTGGCGATGCCCTCCTCGACGGTCAGTTCGAGCACGCCCGGCATGAACGCGGCGAACATCGTCGGGTCCAGGTGCCCACCGGTCGGGGTGATCGCGTGGCCGGCGGGCACGACGCGGGGGCCCTCGATCCACCCGGCATCGATCGCCTTGCCGAGGGCGACGTCGAGCAGGTATCCGCCGGTCTTGACGAACAAGCCGAGGTTGCGCACCGTGGTGAAGCCGGCGCGCAGCGTGCGGCGGGCGTTGCCGACCGCACGCAGCACCCGGGTCGCAGGATCGTCCTGTACCTGGGACAGGCCCGGATTCTCCCCGCGTCCGCCCATCAGGAGGTTGACCTCCATGTCCATCAGACCGGGCAGCAGGATGGCGTCACCGAGGTCGATGACGTCACCTTGGGGGCTGCCGCCCAGGCCGACGATCCGGTCCGTCGTCGACCGGTGACGATGCCGGGGCGGATGATCTCGCCGGCATCGACATCGAGCAGACCCGCTGCTTTGAGGGTCAGCATCGAGGAGCGCCCGCACGAAGAGCCGACATCACCGTCAGACCACCGGCTCCTTGACGAGTTCGATGTACGCGGCACCGCTGTCGAGCACGCGCGGCTGCTTCCAGACCTCGACCGGGAAGCTCACCATCACGACGACTGCATGAGGTGCACGAGCGCCTTGGCATCGTCGGGCATGCCGTGCAGCGGGAATCGGGCATCGACGTAGACCATCATGTCTTCGAGCCGTGCCATGCCGGCGTCGTAGAGCTCCTGCATCTCGTCCATCGAGGATGCCAGCCGTTTGGCGTAGCGCTCCTCCTCGGTGGGCAGGACACCAGTCGCTGAAGCGCTCGAGATCGGCGAATTCGGCGGGCAACTTAGTCATTGTGTCGATATCAGACATGCGCGGGGCTCTGCCATTGGTCGTTGGCGGCCTTGCTCGGCCTTGTACTGGTCGACGTACTTGTGTGCGGTGTGGTGCAGGTGGCGCAGCAGGATCTCCTGATCGCACAGCGGGAAGTCGGTGACGGCCCTGGTGCCGATCTGGGTCTGGGTGGCTTCCAGCGTGTTGGCGTCCTGGAATGCGTACTCCTTGAACGTCACCGCGGCCAGTTCCTGAGAGAGCCGTTCGCGCAGGTTCTTCGGCGGCACGAAGTACAGGTCGGCCTCGAAGATGTGCTTGTCCACCGCGGTCGGCCAGTAGTTGTAGGTGAGATACCAGCCCGGCGCCCAGAACAGCAGCGTGAAGTTGGGGAAGAACTCGAAAGAGTCTTGGCCCCAGGTGGGTTGACGCGGCCGGATTGATCGCCGGCGGCAGTTCGTCGGGCAGGATGCCCTTGATGTCCGGGCGGTCCCACGGCCCGAACAGTCCGCTGTGCAGGATCCGCTCGATCGGCTTGACCATGTTGAGGTCCTTGGGTGGGCTCATACCGCCCCAGGACGAGATCATCGAGTGCTCGCCCTTGATGTCGTAGTGCAGCGCCTCGAAGCCGAACTTGGCGAGCTTCTCGGCCTCCTCCTTAGTCGCCTGCTTCATGTGCAGGATCGGTGCGTGGTAGAACTCGACGAACGCGTCGATGAACAGTTTCCAGTTGGCGTTGATCTCCGCCCGGTAGCTGTAGAGCTCGGTCATCTCGTGGAAGGGATAGCCCTCCAGGCCCTTGGCGAAGTCGCCGAGGTAATCGGCCAGCGGTTCGGCGTCGTCGTCGAAATTGACGAAGATGAACCCCTCCCAGACCTCGCAGCGGACCGGCCGGAGCGGGTAGTCGGCCTTGTCGACGTCGAAGAACTCGTCCTCCTGCTGGATGAACGTCAGGTCGCCGTTGAGGGCGTAGCCGCCAGGCGTGGTACTTGCAGGTGAACTGGCGGCACGACCCCGAGACCTCCTCGCCCGGATAGTCGTTCCACACCAGCTTGTTGCCGCGATGGCGGCACATGTTGTAGAACGCCCGGATCGTGCCGTCCTTGTCCTTGTTCACGATGATCGAGGTGCCCGTGCCGACCGACGGCATCTCGCGGGTGAAATAGCTGCCGGCCTTGGGCAGCCGTTCCACCCGCCCGACATGCAGCCACAGTTTGCGGAAGATCGCCTGCTGCTCGAGCTTCCACTGTTCGGGATCGATCGAGTCCGTGTAATCGACCGGTGCGGTCCCGAGTTCGGGCCAATTCTCGGTCCAGCTACCGGCGGCAGGTTTGGGGAAGTGTGCCATGGGTTGTTACCTCTCTGCATCCATGTTCGAGTCGGGTTCTACGCCAAACGTGTTGATAGCCATGGCAAGTGCGCCATAGCAGCCGATGGTGAAGACGAGATCCATCAGCTGGCGCTCGTCGAGATGTGCGGACAGCGTTGCCCAGGTCTGGTCGGACACCGCCGCGTCGCGGTGCAGCTCGTCGACCGCGCCGAGAACGGCGCGGTCGAGGTCGGTCACCGCCTCGCCGCGCTCGACTCCGGCGATGTCGTCGTCGGTGAGGCCGGCGTCGCGGCCCATCGCCACATGGTGGCGCCACTCGTATTCGCAGTCGCTGAGCCGGGCCACCCGCAGAACGGCGAGCTCACGCAGCCGCGCAGATAGCGTCGAGCCGTAGAGCAGATGAAAATTGAAACGCAGGAACGCCCGGGCGAGGTCGGGGTGACGCACGAGTGTCGCGACCAGGTTGCCCGTCGCCTGCGGGTTGCGGCGCTCGGCGGGCATCAGGCCTGACAGCGCCCGGTCCACCGCGCTGTCCCAGCTCTCCGCGGGCAGAGGCGCAAGTCGCACCGTCGAGCTCCTCTCATTCATGAGAATCAGGTTCTCATATTTCGCTAGTAGATTTCCAGTCCTCAGCGCAAACGTCAATGATGTGCATCGCGACGCGTCGTCCGCCTGGCCGTCCGGCGTGACAATTTCTGCTGCCAGGCGACATCGCAGAGGCGCTCGGACGTTGATTCTCGCTGTTGGAGAAGCTAGTTTCCTAGGTAGGAGAACAGAAGCCCGTCGAAAAGGTCTCTGGCGCGCACTGCGGCCAGGACGAGAGGAGCGTCGTCGTGAACAAGGACGACATGATTCTGATCAGCGTGGACGATCACATCGTCGAGCCGCCGGACATGTTCGCCAATCATCTGCCGAAGAAGTATCTGGATGAGGCGCCGCGGTTGGTGCACAATCCCGATGGCAGTGATACGTGGCAGTTCCGGGATGTGGTGATTCCGAATGTGGCGCTCAACGCGGTGGCGGGCCGGCCCAAGGAGGAGTACGGGTTGGAGCCGCAGGGGCTCGATGAGATCCGGCCGGGGTGTTGGCAGGTCGATGAGCGGGTCAAGGACATGAATGCCGGCGGGATTTTGGGGTCGATGTGTTTTCCGTCGTTTCCCGGGTTCGCGGGCCGGTTGTTCGCGACCGAGGATGCGGAGTTCTCGTTGGCGTTGGTGCAGGCTTACAACGATTGGCATGTCGAGGAGTGGTGCGGGCCGTATCCGGCGCGGTTCATTCCGATGACGTTGCCGGTGATCTGGGATCCGGTGGCGTGTGCGGCTGAGATTCGGCGTAACGCGGCGCGGGGGGTGCATTCGTTGACGTTCACCGAGAACCCGTCAGCGATGGGCTATCCGAGCTTCCACGATTTCGAGCATTGGAAGCCGATGTGGGATGCGCTGGTCGACACCGACACCGTGCTCAACGTGCACATCGGCTCGTCGGGGCGGTTGGCGATCACCGCCCCGGATGCGCCGATGGATGTGATGATCACGCTGCAGCCGATGAACATCGTGCAGGCCGCCGCCGATCTGCTGTGGTCGCGGCCGATCAAGGAGTACCCGGATCTGAAGATCGCGTTGTCGGAGGGCGGGACGGGGTGGATTCCGTACTTCCTGGAGCGGGTGGACCGGACCTATGAGATGCATTCGACGTGGACCGGGCAGGACTTCGGCGGCAAGCGGCCCAGCGAGGTGTTCCGGGAGCACTTCCTGACCTGTTTCATCGCCGATCCGGTAGGGGTGAGCACCCGGCGTCAGATCGGGGTGGACAACATCTGCTGGGAGGCTGACTACCCGCACAGCGATTCGATGTGGCCGGGTGCGCCCGAGCAACTCGACGAGGTGCTCAAGGCCAACGATGTGCCCGACGACGAGATCAACAAGATGACCTATGAGAACGCGATGCGCTGGTACCACTGGGATCCGTTCGCCCACATTCCGAAGGAGCAGGCCACCGTCGGTGCGCTGCGCAAGGCCGCCGAAGGGCACGACGTCTCGATCCAGGCGCTGTCGCACAAGGAGAAGACCGGCGCCACCTTCGCCGACTTCGCGGCCCGCGCGAAAGAACTGAGCGGCAACAAAGACTGAAGCAACACCTTTCGCCGAAACGGCATTCCAGCAGCAGAGTGCGAGGGCGACTGCGCTGGAATGCACGCTCGGCGGGCATTGACGAGGAGTGATGGCGATGGCCGGCGGCATGAGTTTCGAGCTCAGCGAGGACCAGGAGTTGATCCGTAAGTCCGTCGCCGAGCTGTGCGCCAAATTCGATGACCACTACTGGATGGAGAAGGACCAGGCGCACGAATTCCCGCAGGAGTTCTACGACGCGATCGCCAAGGGCGGCTGGCTGGGAATGACCATCCCCGAGGAGTACGGCGGCCACGGCCTCGGCATCACCGAGGCGACACTGCTGCTCGAGGAGGTGTCCCGGTCGGGCGCGGCGATGAACGGTGCGAGCGCCATCCACCTGTCGATCTTCGGGATGCAACCGGTGGTCAAGCACGGCTCCGACGAACTGAAGGCCGCTACCCTGCCCCGCATCGTCGACGGCGATCTGCACGTTTGCTTCGGGGTCACCGAACCCGGTGCGGGACTGGACACCTCGCGGATCACGACCTTCGCCAAGCGCGAAGGTGAGCATTACCGCGTCAACGGCCGCAAGGTCTGGATCTCCAAGGCGTTGGAGTCGGAGAAGATCCTGCTGCTGACCCGGACCACGCCGTATGACGAGGTCAGCAAGAAGACCGACGGCATGACGCTGTTTCTCACCGATCTCGACCGCGACCACGTCGACATCCGCCCGATCAAGAAGATGGGGCGCAACGCGGTGAGCTCCAACGAGCTGTTCATCGACGACCTCATGGTGCCGGTCGCGCACCGGGTCGGCGAGGAGGGCCAGGGGTTCAAGTACATCCTCGACGGCCTGAACCCCGAGCGGATGCTCATCGCCGCCGAAGCGCTGGGGATAGGCCGCGTCGCGCTCGAGAAGGCGGTCAAGTACGGCAACGAGCGTCACGTCTTCAACCGCCCGATCGGCATGAACCAGGGCCTGCAATTCCCCCTGGCGGACTCGCTGGCGCGCCTCGACGCCGCCGAACTGGTGCTGCGCAAGGCCACGTGGCTTTACGACAACGGCAGGCCCTGCGGGCGGGAGGCGAACACTGCGAAGTATCTGTGTGCGGACGCCGGCTTCGGTGCGGCCGACCGCGCACTCCAGTTGCATGGCGGCATGGGCTATTCCGAGGAGTATCACGTGTCGCGCTACTTCCGGGAGTCGCGCCTGATGAAGATCGCGCCGGTCAGCCAGGAAATGATCCTCAACTTCCTCGGCGAACACGTGCTCGGCCTCCCGCGAAGCTATTGATGCCGTCCGTGGTTGTCTGAACACGTGGTCTCTTCGAATACCGCGCCGCTGGCCGGCGTCACCATCGTGGCCATGGAGCAGGCCGTCGCCGCGCCCATGTGCACCCGCGTGCTCGCCGACTTCGGGGCGCGTGTCATCAAGGTCGAGAATCCCAGCGGTGGCGACTTCGCCCGCCACTACGACGACGTCGTCAACGGTCCCGGCGGCCTGGCCGCACACTTCGTGTGGTGCAACCGCGGCAAGGAGTCGGTGACGCTGAACACGAAGTCGGCCGAGGGGATCGAGTTGTTGCACCGATTGCTCGACCGTGCCGACGCCTTCGTGTCGAATCTCGCGCCCGGCGCCACGGCGCGGCTGGGCATCGCGCCCGCCGACCTCGCCGAACGCCACCCCCACGTCATCCCCGTCGAGATCGACGGATACGGGCCCGGGGGGCCGATCTCCCACAAACGGGCGTACGACCTTCTCGTGCAGGCGGAATCGGGTTCCTGCGCGATCACCGGCTACCCGGGCATGCCCGCCAAACCGGGGCCGGCGATGGCCGATTTCACCACGGGCCTCTACGCGGCGATGTCGATCGTGACCTTGCTGTTCGGGCGGAGCAGGCGTCCGGATGCCGCACCGGCGCCGTCGGTGGAGCTGAGCCTGTTCGACGTGATGACCGACGTGATGGGGTATGCCTTGACCTACACGCAGCACTCCGGCATCGATCAGGAGCCACTCGGCGTGGGCTCGCCCGCCGTGGCGCCCTACGGGGCCTATCCGACGCGCGACGGTCACACCGTCGTGCTCGGCACCACCAACGACGGCGAATGGCAGCGCGTCGCACGCGCAGATCATCGAACGACCCGACCTCGCCGACGACCCGCGCTTCGCCATCCAATCCCGGCCGGTGCGCACACCGGGAGGTCCTCGACGAGGCGATCGGTACCTGGTGCGCTGCGCACGATCTCGCCGACATCCAGAAGCGTGCCGACGACGCAGGCATCGGCAATTCGCGGCTACAACCGGCCCAGCGAAGTGCTGGTGCACCCTCAGCTGACCGCACGCGACCGGTGGCGCACCGTCTCGACCCCGAAGGGTGACATCCCGGCGCTGCGCCCGCCGCCGGTGATCAGCGACTTCGACCAACCCATGGGCGCGGTTCCCGGGCTCGGCGAGCACACCGACGCGGTGCTCACCGAACTCGGGGTCGGCACCGGGGAATTGGCGCGGTTGCGCGCCGACGGCGTGATCGGTCCGGCTTACCGTGGCTGACGAACAGGTGTTGCTGAGGTCAGAGCGCGACGGCGTGCGCACGCTGACACTCAACCGGCCCGCGCGCAAGAACGCGCTCGACGCCCGGCTGTGGGTGGAACTCGCCGACGCGCTGCGCGACGTCCGGCGCGACCGCGACGTGCGGGCCCTGGTGCTGACCGGCGCAGGCGGCGCGTTCTGTTCGGGCGCCGACATCGGTACGGGCGAGCAGATCCATCCCCGCTACAAGCTCGACCGCCTCACCGATGTCGCGCTGGCCCTGCACGAACTCGCCGTGCCGACGATCGCGAAGGTGACCGGGATCGCCGTCGGCGCGGGCTGGAACCTGGCGCTGGGCTGCGATCTGGTGGTGGCCACGCCGGAATCCAGGTTCTGCCAGATCTTCTCGAAGCGGGGGCTGTCGGTCGACCTCGGCGGCTCCTGGTTGCTGCCGAAGCTGGTGGGACTGCAACAGGCCAAGCGACTGGTCCTGCTGGCCGACATGATCGGTGCGGACGAAGCGCATCGACTCGGTTTGGTCACCTGGGTCAAGAGCGGCGACGACATCGACGGCTTCGTCGACGACCTCGCCCGGAAGTTGGCCGCCGGCCCGCCGTTCGCGCTCGCGCAGAGCAAGGCACTGCTCAACGACGGTGCCAACGTCACGCTGCGTGAGGCACTGGCCAACGAGGCGCGGGCACAACCGGGTAACTTCGCGACGGTGGACTCGGCGCAGGCGTACACCGCGTTCGCCGCCAAACGAGAACCGGAATTCACGGGTCGATGGGCGGTCCCCCGCCCGGATCGGAGCGGAGTTGATGCGGGAGACCGTCATCGTCGGAGCGGTACGCACCCCCGTCGGTAAGCGCAACGGCGGCCTGGCCGACCAGCACGCCGCCGACCTGTCGGCGCTGGTGCTGAACGAACTGGCCGAACGCACCGGTGTGGACCCCGACGTGATCGACGACGTCATCTGGGGCTGCGTCTCCCAGGTCGGCGACCAGTCGAGCAACATCGGCCGCTACGCGGTGCTGGCGGCCGGCTGGCCGGAACACATCCCGGGGACGACGGTGAACCGGGCGTGCGGTTCGAGCCAGCAGGCCCTCGATTTCGCGGTGCAGGCCGTGATGTCGGGTCAGCAGGACGTCGTCGTCGCCGGGGGAGTGGAGGTGATGAGTCGGGTGCCGTTGGGCGCCGCACGGGCCACCGGGATGCCCTACGGGCCCAAAGTCCTTGCCCGCTATCACGATTTCTCGTTCAACCAGGGCATCTCGGCGGAAATCATCGCGCAGAAGTGGGACCTCTCGCGCACACGGCTCGACGAGTACTCCGCGCAATCCCACGAACGGGCGGCCGCCGCGCAGGACGCCGGGGCGTTCGCCGACCAGATCGTCCCCGTGTTCACCGAGGGCGGCGTGATCACCGACGACGAGGGCATCCGCCGCGGGACCACGGTCGAGAAGCTGGCCGGACTCAAGCCGGCGTTCACCGACGACGGCGTGATCCACGCCGGCAACTCGTCGCAGATCTCCGACGGAGCCGCGGCCCTGCTGGTGATGACCGCGGAGAACGCGGTGGCGCTGGGGATGACCCCGCTGGTGCGCTACCGCGCCGGTGCGGTCACCGGCGCCGACCCGGTACTGATGCTCACCGGGCCCGATTCCGGCGACGGAGAAGGTGCTGCACAAGGCGGGCGTGTCCCTCGACGAGGTCGGCGTGTACGAGGTCAACGAGGCGTTCGCGCCGGTGCCGCTGGCCTGGCTGGCCGAGACCGGCGCCGATGAGGCCAGGCTCAACCCGCTCGGCGGCGCCATCGCACTCGGCCACCCGCTCGGCGCCTCCGGCGCGGTGCTGATGACCCGGATGATCCATCACATGCGCGACAACGGAATTCGATACGGACTGCAGACCATGTGCGAGGGCGGCGGCACCGCCAACGCCACGCTGGTCGAGCTGATGACAGTAGGAGGGTGCAGTGCGCCGAGATCTGTTCACCGAAGACCACGAAGCCTTCCGCGAGCTCGCCCGCGACTTCGTCGAGAAGGAGGTCGTGCCGCACTATCCGCAGTGGGAGAAGGGCGGCCGGATGCCGCGCGAGGTCTTCGAGCAGATGGGTGCGCTCGGCATGCTGGGCATGGCGATCCCCGAGGAGTACGGCGGCGGCGGTGCCCCGGACTACCGCTACAACGTGGTGCTGCAGGAGGAGGCGGCCCGCGCGCTGGTCACGCTGTCGACGGTGCGCACCCAGCTCGAGGTGATCCTGCCGTACTTCCTGCACTACGCGAATGCCGAGCAGCGCGAGCCGCTGGTTCCCCGGGCTGGCGGCGGGCACGCTGCTGACCGCGATCGCGATGACCGAGCCGGGCACCGGCTCGGATCTGGCGGGCATGCGCACCACGGCCGTCCGGGACGGCGACGGACTACATCGTCAACGGCGCCAAGACGTTCATCACCGGCGGCATGCAGGCCGACCTGGTGGTGGTCGTCGCCCGCACGTCGACCGACCCGGACAACCGGCGCAAGGGACTGACGCTGCTGGTCGTCGAGGACGGCATGGCGGGCTTCACCCGCGGGCGCGAGCTGGAGAAGATGGGCTGCAAGGTGCAGGACACCGCCGAGCTGTCGTTCGTCGACGTCCGCGTGCCGGCGGCCAACGTGCTGGGCGAGGTGGACGAGGCGTTCAGCTATCTCGGCCACAACCTGGCGCAGGAGCGGCTGACGGTGGCGGTCGGTTCGGTGGCGCAGGCGCGTTCGGCGATCGCCGCGGCGATCGACTACACCCAGCGACCGCAAGGCGTTCGGCACGCCCGTCGCATCGTTTCAGAACACCAAGTTCGAACTGGCTGCCTGTTCGACGGAGGTCGAGGCCGCCCAGGCGATGCTCGATCGGGCGGTCCTGCTGCACGTCGAGGGGGAGCTGACCGCGGCGGACGCGGCGCGGGTCAAGCTGTTCTGCACCGAGATGCAGCAGCGGGTGATCGATCGCTGCCTGCAGCTGTTCGGCGGCTACGGCTACATGATGGAGTATCCGATCGCGCGGCTCTACACCGATGCCCGGGTGGCCCGCATCTATGCCGGAACCAGCGAGGTGATGAAGGTGATCATCGCGAAGTCGCTCGGGCTGTAGCCGGCCCGGGCTGATCGCCCGTCAAGCTCGGAAAACGGCAGCACGCCGCGGTTACGACACACGTCGTGTGACGACCGCCGAAACCAATTTTCGCTGAGACCCTTGTCACACGGCCAAACCTACCTACTGTGTGTTCACTAGGTTGGTTATGCCGAAGGAGTCGATGTGTCCGTCCCCGAGCCCGCCCTGGATCCGATCTCGGTTCCCACCGGCGGCCCTACGCGACGCTGTTCGCCAAGGGGGAGGACCGCAGGCAGCGGATTCTCGCCGTGGCCGAGCGACTGCTGGCCCGCAACGGGTGGCGCAACACCTCGCTCGCGCAGATCGCCAGAGAGGCCGGGCGTGACACCGGCGGGCCTGCTGCACCACTTCGAATCCAAGGAACAACTGCTCAACGCCGTGCTCGACGCCCGCGATGCCGACGACGACGCGCACGCCGACCGGACGGGCGACCTGGTCACGGAGCTGATGCGCGTCCCCGAGCGGTTCGAGCGTTCGCCCGAGCTGGTCGGCACCTTCACCGTGCTGCTGGCCGAGAACATCGCTCCCGACGCGCCGCTGCACGATCGCCTGCACCAGCGCTACCGCGACGCGGTGGACATCATCCGCAACATCATCGAAGGCGGCCAACGCAGGGGCCGCTACCGCAGCGACGTCGACGCGGCCGCCAAGGCCACGGAGATTCTCGCCTTCATCAACGGAATGGAGACCCTATGGTTGCTCGATCCTTCAATCCCGCTGACCGAGGTGTTCAAGGGGTACGCGGAGGCGGTGGGGCGGGACTTGACCCCATTCCCTCGGACATGAGGTATCGGCTCGACATCGTCGCGCCGACCGTGCTCGACGCCGTGCGCTTCGCCGGTGGTTGGATCTACGACCGGGTGACCGCCGGCTGGGATGTCACCGTCCTCGTCGGCAGCGACGAGTCCGTCCGCCCGCTGCAGATCCTCGGCGCCGACACGATCGACCTGGAATCCGTCCTGGCGTCCTGGCAGGAGCGGCCGCACCCGCAGACCGTGGCGGTGGCCGCCGACCTGTTCGGCCGTGACGAACGGGTCCGCGCCGGCGTGCTGGGTGCGCTGGAGCAGGGCGCCACCGAGGTGACGTTGTGGGGTCAGAACCTGCCGCCGGAGCTGGACAGCAGCGTCGATTCGGTACAGCACCGGCTCAGCGCCGCGGCCCGCGCCTTCAAGGCGCAGGCGCTCGCGGCCGCCGGAGTCGGGGAACCGGTCGCTCACACAGAGACGTTCTGTTGCGGCATGCGGCTGTCCGTCGCCGCGGACCTGGTGCCCGCCAGCTGATCTCAGGTCAGGTCGAGCACGACCTTACCGATCGCGCGGCCCTCGCCGACGTGGCGCAGCGCCGCGACGGTCTGGTCGAGCGGGTACACCGCGCCGATATGGGGCGTGACGCGCCGGCTGGTCAGCAGCGCGCGCAACTCGTCCTCGTTGCGGCGGAACTCGTCGGCATCGACGTCCTGGAACTGGAAGCCGAGCACATGAACACCTTTGAGGAGGACCAGGTTCAGCGGGATGCGGGGGATCTCGCCGGACGCGAAGCCGACCGTGACGAACCGACCGCCACGGCGCAGCGCGCGTAGCGCGGGCTCGCTGAGGGTCCCCGCCCACCGGGTCGATCACCGCATGCGCGCCGTCGGGCAGCGCCGCGCGCAGATTTGCCCGCAGCTCGCCGTCCCGGTGATCGATCAACCGCCGTGCTCCGTATCGCGAGGCGACATCGAGCTTCTCGCGGGACGACGCGACCGCGGTGACGGAGGCGCCGAAAGCGACGCCGAGCTGCACCGCTGCCAGGCCGACACCTCCGCCCGCGCCGAGAACCACCAGTTCGTCGCCCTCCGACAGGCGCGCCATCGACCGCAGCGCGTGCTGCGCCGTCCGGTAGGCGACGCCGGCGGCGGCCGCGGCGAAGGCGTCGAGCCCCGCGGGAGCCGACGCCAGGCCGCTGGCAGCCACCACGATGCGTTCGGCGAACGCGCCGCACATCGCCGTCCCGGTCACGCGGTCACCGACCGCGAAATCCAGCCACGCCGGCGCCGACTTCGTCGACCACACCGGCGAACTCACTTCCGGGCACGAACGGCGGCGGGACGGAGACCTGGTAGGCATCGGCGATCAGCAGCACGTCCGGAAAGTTGACCGCCGCCGCCTGCACCCGGACGCCCACCTCGCCGGGGCCGGCGCGGGGTTCGTCGCACTGCTCGACGCGAACCACCTCCGGCGGGCCGTATGACGGGCACACCGCCGCGCGCACCGTCGGCTAACCCCGGTAGTCCGACGACTCGGCCAGCTCGGCGGCCGAGGCCATCAGGCCCGTCACCACCGGACCGAACGCCAGTAGCTTCTCGTCGTTCCCGGCTCGCTGGAAGCCCTGCTCCAGCACGATGGCCAGCTTCCATTTCGCCAGCACCAGGTAGTAGTCGAGATCGTCGACCTGGCGCCCCGACACCGCTGCGTAGTGCGCGACGACCGCATCGCGCGAGGGCATTCCGCGCATGTCGACATAGGTCATGTCCGACTCTCCGTCGCTGCCGGGCCAACTCTGCACCATCCAGCCCAGGTCGAGCTTCGGGTCGCCGACGGTCCCCATCTCCCAGTCGACGATCGCGGCCAACCGTGCGGGTGCGCCGTGCCGGTACATCACGTTGGCGAACTGGTAGTCCCCGTGCATCAGACCCGGGATGAAGTCGAGTGGCTTGTGCGCTCTCAGCCAGGCGGTCGCGGTGTCGAGGCCGGGAATGTCGCGCTTCTTGATCCGCTGGAGGAACCCGGTCCAGCGCTCGACCTGGCGCTCGTGGAAACCGTCGGGCCGGCCCAGATCGTGCAGGCCCTTGGCGCGCCAGTCGACTTTCGACAGCAGCGCAATGCCCTCGGCGAGTTGGAAGCTCAGCTCCGGCCTGGTTTCGTAGTCGCTGTTGAACGGCTCGGGCCAGCGGCCGTGGGTGTCCATGGGCGACCAGCCGTCGACGAAGCCCATCAGGTAGAACGGCCGGCCCAGCACCGACGGGTCGTCGCAGACGCCGACCGCCGCGGTGTGCGGCACGTCGGTGCCGTCGAGCGCCTCGATGATCCGCCATTCCCGCAGAATGCCCTTGTCCCGGTCCGGGGGAGCGCCCGGCGGCGGCATCCGGATGACACATCGCGCGTCGCCGCGGGTCAGTTCGTAGATGACGTTCTGCGTGCCGCCGGACAGGAAGCGCGCCTGCAGGGGTTCGCCTTTGCCGGGCAGTGCGGCCTCGTCCATCCAGGCGGCCAGCCGCTCGGTGTCCAGTCCGGTGTCGGTCACTGGTTGGTCGGTTCGCTTCGCTAGCTTCGCTCACTGGTTGCCCGTCTCCAGCTCGAGGTACTCGGCGAACCGCTCTCGTGCCGCATCGCGCTTGCGCGGCAACCACTCCGACGGCCACACGTCCTCGCTGGCGGTGTAGCCGCGCAGCACCTGCTTGGCGACCGTGGTCTTGTGCACCTCGGTCGGCCCGTCGGCCAGCCCCATCACCGCCGCGCCGGTGACCATGCCGAGGAACGGCATCTCGTTGGTCACCCCCAGTGCGCCGTGCACCTGCATGGCCCGCCACGCGATGTCGTGCAGCACCGTCGGCATCACCACCTTCACCGCGGCGATGTCCTTGCGCACCTTCTTGTAGTCGTTGTACTTGTCGATCTCCCAGGCGGTGTGGAGCACCAGCAGCCGGAACTGCTTGAGTTGGGCGTACGAGTCGGCGATGTAGCCCTGTACCGCCTGCTTGTCGGCGAGCAGGCTGCCCGCGGTCCGGCGGCTGAGCACGCGCTCGCACATCATGTCGATGGCCTTCTGCGCCAACCCGATGGTGCGCATCGCATGATGGATGCGGCCCCCGCCCAGCCGGGTCTGTGCGATCACGAAGGCCTGACCCTCCCCGCCGAGCAGCGCCGAATCCGGCACGCGCACATTGTCGTAGTGGATCAAGTGCATGGCTGCCCTGTCCGTCGCGTTCGCCGTGCAGGCCGACGTTGCGCACGATCTTCACGCCCGGGGTGTCCGTCGGCAGCAGGAACATCGACATGCCCTGGTAGGGGCTGACGTCGGGGTTGGTCACCACCATCACGATCAGGAAGGACGCGGTGTTGGCGTTCGAGGAGAAGTACTTCCAGCCGTTGATCACCCAGTCGTCGCCGTCGCGGACCGCGCGGGTGGTGAACTGGGTGGGGTCGGCGCCGCCCTGCGGCTCGGTCATCGAATAGCTGGAGAACAGCTCGCCGTCGAGCAGCGGACGCAGGTAGCGCTCCTTCTGCTCGGGAGTGCCGTAGTGGGCGATGATCTCGGCGTTGCCGGTGTCGGGGGCCTGGCAGCCGAAGATGATCGGCGCCCACTGCGAGCGCCCGAGGATCTCGTTGAGCAGAGCCAGCTTCAGCTGGCCGTAGCCCTGTCCGCCCAGCTCGGGCCCCAGATGGGTCGCCCACAAGCCTTTCCGGCGCACCTGTTCCTTGAGCGGGTCGACGACCTTGCGCCGGGTCTCGGTGAGCGGGGTGAACTGCAGATGCGGCCAGATCAGATCGAGCGGCTCGACCTCCTCGCGGACGAACGTGTCTGCCCAGTCCAGTTGTTCCTGGTATTCAGGGTCGGTTTCGAAATCCCACATGCGGCCTCCTTGCCTGCGTCAGGGGGTTTTCTGATATCCGTGGACGAGCGCGCTGATGTCGGCGGTGACCACTTCGGCGAACGACCGCGTGCCGAAGGCGCCGGCGGCCCAGTGCCGGGCGCCCTCGCTCACCAGCGTCTGCGCCAGGTAGGCGAGGTGGGGGATGTCGATGTGCGGCGCAAGCTTGCCATCGGCCTGCGCGCGGGTGAACAGCTCGGTGAACATGTCGGCATCGTCGACGGGCGTACCGGTGGCCAGGATGCGGTGTTCCTGCCGGTAGCCCTCCAGGATCGTCTCGATGATCAGCTCGCGCGGGTTGCGCGCCATGGACCGCTCGAACGCGGTGAGCGCGGCGTGTAGGACGTCTTCGATGTCGTACGGCTTGTCGAGCAGTGCGTGGATCGTGCGGTGCGCGGACCGTGTCGACAGCACGCCGACTTCGAAGAGGACGTCCTCCTTGCGTGGAAAGTAGAAGTAGAACAACGCTTTCGACACTCCGGCCGCGGTGCAGATGTCGGCGACGGTGGTGGTCGCGTACCCCTTGGTGCGCCACAGCGCCATCGCGGCCTGCACGAGCATGCGTTTGGTCTCATGCGACCGCGCGCGTTGAAATGAAGCCCGGCGCTGACCCCGGTCAGCAGCTGCCGTGGTCTGCTGCGGTGTCACGCGATCGAATCTAGCAGCGCGTGGCCCGACGGCCAATAGTTGACCCGAGTCCAACTATCAGGTTGCGACGGTTAGCCCGCGCGCGGCACGGCGAATGGGTAGGTTTCTGGCCACAACCACACTCGCGGAGGTCTCCTCGTGCCCCAACCATCTGCACCATGTCGTCATGCGGAGTCACTCCGCTGATGCGTTCATCGCCTTCCTCACTGATGTCGTCGGCATGACGGTGCAGCACCGCATGCGGGTTCCGGGACCGGTGCTCGAGACGACGCTGGGCTGGCCGCCCTCCGAGGGTGCCGACGCGATGATCGTCGGCAGTGGCGAGGCAGGCCTGATCGAAGTGCTCGACGTCCCTGAGCAGCTGCGTGAGGCAGCCCCAGAAAGGCTGGCAGCGTTGTCGTTTGTCACCGACGATTTCGCACGCAGTCATGAAGCGGCCAGAGCCCACGCCAGTGACGTCACAGTGTTCGACGCGGGCGCGCCCGGCATCGAATTGTTCTTTTGCGCCGTGGGCGGAGTTCCGATGGAATTCATGGGCGGCTACGGGCTCGGCGGGTAGCGACGTCTCGCAACGACGTGGCGGTCCGTTATCCGGTCGACGGGATCTGTCGGACCTCGTTGGCATGATGGGGTCATGTGTTATCCGACAACGTCTTTGGCCGCTGGGGCGATGAGCGGTTGGGGGTGTTGTTCGACGAGTTGGCGGAGCTGACCGGGCAGCGCAATGCGATCGACGGGCGGATCGTGGCGATCGTCGCCGAGATGGACCGCGACGGGTTGTGGGCGGGCACCGGCGCCCGCTCGGTCGCAGCGTTGGTGGCGTGGAAAACCGGGGTGTCGCCGTCGCGGGCGCAGACCATCGCCGCGGTCGCTCACCGGGTCGAGGAGTTCCCGCGCTGCACCGAGGGGCTGCGGGAGGGCCGGCTGTCGCTGGATCAGGTCGGGGTGATCGCCCAACGCGCCCGCACCGGAACCGATGAGCATTACGCGGGTCTGGCGGCCAGTGCCACGGTCACCCAGCTGCGCACCGCGCTGAACCTCGCCCCCAAACCCGAACCCGAACCGGAACCCGATCCCGAGTCGGACGACGACGACTGAGGCCGAGCCCGAGCCCGAGCCTGACCCGGGTCCGGGGGTGTCGATCACCCAGACTTCCGATGAGCGGTACACCTATTGGCGGATCGCGCTACCCCATGAACAGGCCGCGGTGTTCGACGCCGCGCTGGCTTCGCACCGGGATGTGCTGATCGAGCAGTGGAAACACGACCACCCCGACATCAGCGCAGCGGCGGGGCGGCCGCCGTTGCCGGGCACCGAGGAGGCGTTTATGCGGCTGGTCGAGACCAGCTGGGACGCCGAAGCCACCCGCCGCCCGCACGGCCAACGCACCACCGTGGTCGTGCACGTCGATGTGAAGGACCGGCTCGCCGCGCTGCATCTGGGGCCGCTGCTGTCGGACGCCGACCGGCAATACCTGACCTGTGACGCCACCTGTGAGGTGTGGTTCCACCGCGACGGCCACCCGATCGGGGCCGGGCGGGCCACCCGCACGGTCAACCGGCGGCTGCGCCGCGCGCTGGAACACCGGGACCGCTGCTGCGCGGTGCCGGGTTGCGGGGCGACCCGCGGCCTGCACGCTCACCACCTCCGGCACTGGGAAGACGGCGGCCCCACCGAACTGGACAATCTGATTTTGCTGTGTCCGTATCACCATCGGCTGCATCACCGCGGCGGCATCACCATCACCGGCCCCGCCCACCGACTCGTCGTCACCGACCGCACCGGACGAACCATGACCTCCGCCTCGCTGGCCCGACCCCCGACCACACCGCCACCGGCGGTGCCGCCGTGTCCGGGGCCGACCGGGGAACGCGCCCACTGGTGGTGGTACCAACCACCACCGCTACCGCCGAACACCAACTAAGCCGCGGCGTCAACGGGCGGCACTGAGCACAGGGGCGATCGACGCAAGGAATGCGCGTGTGCGTTGGCCCGAGGCATGCCGAGCACCGGGGTCGGCGCCGAGCGGAACCACCCGCGCGGCGAGATCGGTGACACCGGCGTCACGGTAGCGGCACAGTCGCGCCAGCACCGCGGACTCGTCTCCTGCTGCCATCGTGTCACCCACGTCGTCGGAGTCACCATGTTCGAGGAGGCGGACGTAATTGGGGGAGAAGTGCGCATGCCCGAGCAGTTCACTGGCGTGCGCGCAGGCATCGTCCACCTCGTCGAGTGCGCACAACGCCACGGGTACCCCCGCGACCACGCGTGGTGCCGGACGTCCTGCCGCTTCGGCGGCGGCGGTGATGCGCGGCACCACATGATCGCCGATGGCACGTTCGTCGGCCATCCAGAGGATGGTGCCGTCGGCGCGTTCGCCTGCGATCCGCAGCATGGTGGGACCTAGGGCGGCGAGCAGCACCGCGGGTGGCTGGGTGTCGGTGACGTCGAGGGGGCTGTGTATGCGGAAGGTCTCAGTCTCCACATCGATCGCAGTGGCCCCGTCGAACGCGGCGGTCAGCACCTCCAACACGTCGCGGACCTCGCGGACAGGACGGTCGTACGGGAGGCCCAACTGGCCGTTGATGATCCAGTCGTGAGAGGCCCCGAGGCCCAGCGTGAATCGGCCGTTGCAGGCTGCCTGGGTGGTCAGCGCCTGCTGGGCCAGTATCACCGGGTGGCGGGTCTGCACGGGCAGGACGGCCGTGCCGAGTTCGACGGTCGCGGTGGTGTGGCCGAGCAGTGCCAGTGCGGTCATCGCGTCGAGGTAGCCGGGAACCTGAGGAAACCAGAACGACGTGAACCCCGCCTTCTCGGTGGCAATACCGTCGGCCAGCAGACCCGGCAGTCGTTCCGCGCGGGGGCGCTCCTTGTCCGAGCCGACCATCAAGCCGATGCGCATGGCGCTCCTTCATCACGGCACATAGCGACTCCATTCGTGCGGTACCACGGGGTGAAACGGCGCCGCGAGCAGCGGCAGCGATCCGGCGCGGTTCCAACGCTCGGTCAAGGCGGGCTCGAGGCGCTGCGCGGTGGCGACCGGGTCGTCGTCGAGGAACAGGTAGGTCAGGTACTGGCCGGGTTGCGCGCTCGCCAATTCGGCGGACACGGCCTGCGACGTCGCCGACCAGCCGCCTGCCACGCCGTCGATCTCGAGAAGAGCGGCGAAATCGCAGAGTTCCCGCTCCAGGAGCAGCATGACACCTCTGGCGGGCCACCACGGCAGCACGTCGGCGCCGGCCTTCACCCGCGGCGCTGCCTCCTTGGCCGCCACGTCGTAGACACCGCGCTCGACAGGCGGCAGCAACGCGAGCTTGCGTCCGGCGCCGCCGAGCGCCGCCGACAGTTCGTTGAACGCCGTGAGCCCGGCGGGATCGGAGAAGAAGTACGTCATCACGTGGTCGACGGCATCGAGGCGCGCGTCGCCGGGAAGCCGCGCGGCCCGGCACGCCGGTGTCGATACGAGCCGCATCGACGCGCGGACCGCTGTCAGGCGATGCTGCTCGGGGCGATGGTCCATGGTGTGCCACTGCAGGTATTCAGCGTCGCGCCCGTCGGGGTGGCGAGTGGCCATCGATACGAACAGCGTCGAGATGTCGCCGCGGCCGGCGGCCAGGATGCCGTCGACCGCGTCGGAGGGCGTTCCGGGAAGCCGCACAGCTTCCCTCACGAGCTCGCGCACTCGTCAGCAAGGACGATCTCGGGGTGGCGCGCGGAGATCATCCGTCGAAACCCCTCCCGCCATGGGACTTTCGTCGACCCCAGAACGTCGTGCATGTGTGTGACGTCCGGCCACAGCGGGGTGTGTGCGTCGGTGGTGTATTCGAATGTCGGCTCGATGCCGACAAGACCGCCCATATAACGGCAGTACTCCTCCACGCTGACGGTCTCGCTGCCGGCCCAGTTCACGACGACCGGCGGTGTGGTGGCGACGTCCATGGCGCGGATACCCAGTTCGACGTAGTCGTCCTCGTAGATCGGGTTGTAGTTGTTCGGCTTGTCGGGGTGGAGTCGGATGGGCCTGCCGGCCAGGATCGCCTCCAGGCGGTCGGCGGGTGCTCCGCCCTGCGGTCCGTAGGTCGAGCAGATCCTGATGATCGTCAGCGGGATTCGGTGGTGCCGGGCGATCCAGCCGCATACCGCTTCCGCGGCGACCTTCGAGAAGCTGTAGTTGGCCCGCAGCGGCACTCCGGGCGGATCGGTTTCGGTCAGAGGCCGCCGGCCCTGATAGCCGTAGACCGAACCGGTGGAGCACAGCACGAAACCCTTGGCCGAACGGCAGTGGTAGAGCAGTTCCCCGGAATTGTGGGCGTTGGTTTCCAGGCAGCGTGTCCAGCCGTCCAACCCGGGATCGACCGCGGCGTGGAAGACGTAGGTGAAATCGTCGGGCAAGGAGGAGAAGTCGCCGGCGCTGATGTCGAGCGGCACCGGGGTCACCCCCACTGCGGCGAGCCTGTCACGTTCGGCCGGTTCGCGTAGCCGCGCTGCACCCCAGACGTCGTTGTCCGCGGCCAGCGCCCGCGCGATGGGAAAGGCGATCTTGCCGGTGGCGCCGGTGATGAGGATCTTCTCTCCGTTGAGCAACACTGTCTCCCATCGTTCCCCTCAAGTCATAGCGCACCAGCCCCCAGATGTTAAGTACTTGATATGGCCGAAGCCGGCGTGCCGACTGCCGAGGCGTTGCGGGCCGGTCCCCCGGGTGGTCGGTGACAACCAGTGTCTTCTCCGGCTCAGCTGCCGTGCCTGATGGGGACCGGCGCAGGCAGCACGGCGCCTTCGGGCAGCACGAGTTCGCCGTCGTGGTCGACGTAGCCGGAGTGTTTGGTCGGAAGTGGCAGGTCGGGGTTCGGACACGGTCGATCGGTGCCATCGCCGCAAACGCCCGGGTTGAAGTACGAGCGCTTCTGCACGTCCTGCGGCCACGGGTCCCCATGCATACCGAGCCAGGTCGCGGGCACGTTGTAGAAGAGGAAGAAGCACGCGCTGACCCCGCCGAAGATCGCCAGGAAACGGATGAACTGCTGTCTGACGAATCCGCCGCGGATGCTGTCCAGTCCCCGTTCGACCACGGTGCGTCCCCGGTCGTCGGTGAAGAAGCGCAGGCAGCAGAGAGCCGTCTGGACACCGCCCCACATGAGACCCTCGTAGATCGGATACTGGTAGTAGGTACCCGCGTTGATGGACAACGACTGAATGGCGCCCGGGTAGGAGTAGAAGCCGATCGGCAGGAGGATCAGCCCCTCCATGATGAAGTCGAAGATGATGGCGATCGCGTACACGACCAGCACCAGTCGCAGATTGCTGGTCGCCGGCCACCGGTTCCTGATCTTGCGCATGATCGCGCATCCGACGATGGTGAGAAGCAGTACGCCGTACATATAGCCGGGAATGTTGGTCAGCAGTGGCTCGGGCACGGTGTGGCCTGGTTCCTCATGTGCCACCCAGCCCGGGAAATGCGGCGCCCAGGATCCCCGATTCCACAGCCACGCGTTGTATGTGCACCAGGTGCTGTAATAGTTCAGCATCGGGTCCTGGAAGAACATCAATCCCATCGACACCATCAGCATGCCGTCGAGCGTGATGCGCCGTTCTCGCACCCAAGGGCGAATGATGAAGTACCACAACGCCAACGGCAGCCCGACCCAGAGCAGAGCAGCGTTGGCCACCAGTGGGATCTTCATGTACAGCGGTGGCTCGCTGGGGCCGCTCGCCACCGGCTCGAAGAAGGGCCCGCTGACCCAGCGGATGAACACATAGAGCGTCACCGCCAGGGCAACGGCGCCGACCGTCGCCCAGACCTTGATGGCGCTCGATGGTCGGCCCTCAGTTTTCAGATCGGTTGTCCTGCCGATTGATTCGATGCTTGTTCGCGTGCCGGGCGATTCGTTCATGACAGGGCTCCCCTTGCGATCGTGGATGCAGTCGCCCACCGCTGTGGCGCCGGCAGCGACCCGACCCGAGCGAATATACCCATCGGTATCTCAGATTCCAATAGGTCACTGAGATTCTGTGGCAGACTTTCGCCATGGCGGAGCGCTGGACCCGGGAACGCAGACTGGAGCACACGCGCTCGGTCCTGCTGGACGCGGCCGAAGAGGTGTTCGCCGAAAAAGGCTTCATGTCAGCAACTTTGGACGACATTGCCCGTTCTGCCGGCTATACGAAGGGCGCGATCTACAAGCATTTCACCGCCAAAGAGGACCTCTTTCTCGCGGTGAGCGACCGGTATTGGCGGCGCTACTTCGACAACTTCGCCGAGGTGATGTCGAGCGCGAGCCGGGTGGGCGCCCATGAGCTCGACGAGATCGCTGCGCGCTGGCGCCAGTTCAGTTCGGATCGGGGCGCCGAGCACGCCGCACTCGGCCTGGAATTCACTCTCTACCTGCTGCGTAATCCCGACGCACGTGACCGTGTCGCGGCCAAACGTGCAGAGGTCGTCGAGCAGTTGGCCGCCTTCATCAACGAGGGCATGGATCGGCTGGGTGCGACACTGCTGATTCCATCGAGGACCTTCGCTCAGGCGCTGGTCGCGACGAGCGATTCCGTGGTGCTGGGGAGTCAGCTCGACGACGTCGATCTCTACCGGCCGATCGTGGAGATGTACACCTCGGTGATCAAGCTGCCCGACTGATCCGGCGTCACCCCCGGGCACGCGCCCACTGCTGCCTGCCTCGGAGCCCCCACCGTCGAATATTCCCTCTTGTATCTGAAATACGGCTATGTATATTCAACGAGGGGCGGCGCACGCATCGTTGCGGACAGCGTCTGGCCGGTGGACGAAAGGAATTGATACGAAGTGGATTTGGTAGACCGCATCGCCAAGCACCGCCGGATGGCCGAGAGCTACCGCGACAAGTACGTGCTGCAGAAGGTGCAGGAAGGCGAAAGCTACGACGAGTGGGAGTTCGCCGACGACGCGGTCTACACCTCGCCGTACTTCGTCGCCGACCAGGAACTCGTCCTCAAAGACGTGGCCACCCACTGGGACACCGCGGCCACCATCGAGGCCAAGGCCTACGGCATCACGTTCCCGGACTGGAAGCCCGTCGACTTCAAGGTGTGGCCGGCGGAGAACGGGTTCGTCCAGCGTTATCGCTGGGAGGGCACCAACGTCCACACCGAAAAGACACAGGGCTTCTACTCCATCAGCTTCGTCGAGACGAATGACGACTGCCAGATCGTGCACTGGTCCACCTACGTCAACGACGACGAGTACGGCCCCTTCCTGGAGGCCGCGATCGGCGCTCGGGGGCCGTTTCACGGTGACGAATACATGCAGGCGCTGGCTCGACACTTCGAGAAACACAGCATCTCGTTCTGACTTCGCGGGCGAAGCGAGCCCGGGCGAAAACGCCTGTGGGATCGAGCCCTTCGGCTTCGAGGCGAGGGGGGCGCGGCTAGGGTCTCGCGGCGACCGAAATGGATTTGGTGTCGGTGTAGCCGGCGAGACCCTCCTGGCCCAGTTCGCGTCCGTAGCCACTGGCCTTGACCCCACCGAACGGTGCGAAGGGGTCCATGGTGTAGCCCTGATTGACGCCGAACGTGCCGGTGCGGACCGCGGCGGCCACGTCGAGCCCGCGATCGACATCACCGGTGAACACCGACCCGGCCAGCCCGTAGTCCGAGTCGTTGGCGATCCGGATCGCGTCCTCGGTGTCGGCGTAGGCGATGACCGACAGCACCGGCCCGAAGATCTCCTCGCGGGCGATCGCCATGGAGTTGTCGACCCGGTCGAAGACCGTTGGCTTGACGTACCAGCCGCGATCGAGCCCCTCGGGCATACCAACGCCACCGCAGACGACCCGAGCACCCTCGGCGAGACCCCGTTCGATGTAGCCGGTGACGCGCTGCTGCTGCCGCCGCGCCACCAGGGGCCCGACCTGCGTCGCGCTGTCGGTGGGATCGCCGACGACGAGCGAATCGACCTCTGCCGCGAGCGCCTCGGTGAACTCGACGCCCTCGACTGCGGCACCAGTATCCGGGTCAGTGCGTTACAGATCTGGCCGCTGTTCGACAAACTCGCCGAGCGCACCCCGGACGCCACGGTCTGCGGGTCGGCGTCGTCGAGCACGATGGCCGCCGACTTGCCGCCCAGTTCCAGGCTCACCCTCGTCACGTTGGCGGCGCACGCAGCCGCCACAGACCGGCCCGCGGCGGTCGACCCGGTGAACGACACCTTGTCCACATCCGGATGACCGACCAGGGCCTCGCCGACCGCCGTGTCGCCCGGAAGCACGCTCACCACCCCGGGTGGCAGCTGCGCCTCGGCGATCATCTCAGCGAGCAGCAGCGCGTCCAGCGGTGACTCCGGTGCGGGTTTGAGTACCACCGGGCAGCCCGCCAGCAGGGCGGGGATCAGCTTGGTGACGATCAGGAACTGCGGCATGTTCCACGGCACGATCGCTGCCACCACGCCCACCGGCTCGCGACGGATGTGGATGTCCGCGCCGTACAGGCCGGTCGCGCATCTCGCGCCACGGATAGTCCTCGGCGAGGTCGCAGAAGGCCGTCATCATCATCAATGGCAGCGCGACCTGCGCGCGCTGGGCGAAGCTGATCGGCGCGCCGATCTCAGACGTGATGAGCGCGGCCATGTCGGCGCGGCGTTCGCGATAGACGGCGGCGAGCCGGCGGATCGCCGCGATGCGCTCGGCCGGCGGGGTGTGCGGCCACGGACCCGTGTCGAGCGCCGCGCGCGCCGCTCCGACGGCTGCCGACACATCGGCGGGCGCCGCGGCCGCGACGCGAGCGAGCGGCTTCTCGGTGTGTGGGGAGATGATCTCGATCCGGCGGTCAGTGCTCGGCGGACACCAGGCGCCACCGATGAACAGCTCGTCGTAGGGCACGCCGTCGTCTCCGTCCTGGTTCCGAACCTTGAATATCAACTACTTGCGATTGGTAGGGCGAGCATATACCGTCGGCGGTGGCGACTCGAAGCGATATCCCGAAAAGGCAACTGTGCGTGATTGTTTGCCTGACACACTTGTCCCGACGCTTCGCCATGGCGGCGCGGCGGGAGATGCAGCCGACAGGAGGCGACGATGGCCCGGTTTCCCAAACCCGCCGAAGGTAGCTGGACCGAGCACTATCCGCAGCTGGGGACGGGACCGGTGTCCTACGAGGACTCGATCAACCCGCAGTTCTACGAGATCGAGCGCAAGGCGGTGTTCAAGCGCGCGTGGCTGAATGTCGGCCGCGTCGAACAGCTCCCGCGCAAGGGCAGTTACTTCACCAAAGAGCTCAAGGTCGCCAACACCTCGATCATCGTGGTGCGCACCGCCGCGGGGGAGGTCAAGGCGTACCACAACATCTGCCGCCACCGGGGCAACAAACTGGTGTGGAACGACATGCCCCTCGAGGAGACCAGCGGTGTCTGCCGGCAGTTCACCTGCAAGTACCACGCGTGGCGCTACGACCTGGACGGCAACCTGACCTTCGTGCAGCAGGAAGGCGAGTTCTTCGACCTCGACAAGAGCCGGTACGGACTGGTGCCGGTGCATTGCGACGTCTGGGAGGGCTTCATCTTCGTCAACTTCGCATCCGAGCCCGAGCAGTCCCTGCGCGACTTCCTGGGCCCGATGATCGCCGACCTGGAGGGTTATCCGTTCGACAAGATGACCTCGCGGTTCCATTACCGCTCGGAGGTCAAGGCGAACTGGAAGCTGTACATGGACGCGTTCCAGGAGTTCTACCACGCTCCGGTGCTGCATGCGAACCAGTCGCCGACCGCGTATTCGAAGGCCGCCGCCGAGGCGGGTTTCGAAGCGCCGCACTACCGCATCGAGGGTCCGCACCGGCTCGTCAGCACCTCCGGCGTGCGGGCCTGGGAGATGGCCGACGAGATGCGCAAGCCGATCGAGGACATCTGCCGCAGCGGGCTGTTCGGTCCGTGGGACAAACCGGACCTGGGCGAGATGCCCAGGGGGCTCAACCCGGCGAAGTGCGACCCCTGGGGCCTGGATTCGTTCCAGCTGTTCCCCAACTTCGTCATCCTGTTCTGGGGGCAGGGCTGGTATCTGACCTATCACTACTGGCCGACGTCGTTCAACACGCACATCTTCGAGGGCACGGTCTACTTTCCGGCGCCGCGGACGCCGCGCGAGCGGCTCGCCCAGGAGCTGGCCGCGGTGTCGTTCAAGGAGTACGGACTGCAGGACGCCAACACGCTGGAGGCCACCCAGTCGATGATCGAATCGCGGGTGCTCGACGACTTCGTACTGTGCGACCAGGAGGTGTTGATCCGGCACCTGCACAAGGAGACGGCCGCGTGGGTCCAGGATTACCAGCGCAAGACGGCGGCGGTGTGACGGTGACCGCGACGAACGACCCGACGACAACCCTGCTGCCGCCCGAATTCGCCGATCTCGAGCCGTATGCCGACTGGTGCCTGGGTTCGGAACCGCAGCGCTACGCCAAGCGGCTGTCCTCGTCGATGACCGAGATGCAGGCGTTCTACGACGCCGTCACCGCGCGCGCGGAAGAGGCGATCTCCTATTGCGACAAGTTTTCTCTCGACGACTTGCCCGAGGACGTGTTGAACCTGATGCATCTGCTCTATTCGATGGTCCAGGTGTCCTTCCCGGTCGAGTGCTGGAAGCAGCCGAAGGTGCCCGACTCGGGCGCGACGAGCCTGGACTGCGACGTCGAGCCGAAGCCGTGAGCCGGCCCTCCGGCCGCGGGATCACCGTCCTGCGTGCCGCGCGGTGGGCCGACGTCGCCGCCGGAGAGGTGCGCTCGCCGGCGGTGGTGGTCGTCGACGGGAACCGGATCGTATCCGTCGATCCCGCAGCGCCGGCAGGCGATTCCGCCGAGGTCATCGACCTCGGCGACGTCACCCTGCTGCCCGGCCTGATGGACATGGAGCTGAACCTGCTCATCGGCGGGCCAGGAGGCCCGGAGGGGTTGCCGAACCCGATGCACGGCGTGCAGGACGACCCGGCGTATCGCACCCTGCGTGGGGCGGTCAACGCGCGGACCACGCTGGACGCCGGGTTCACCACCGTCCGCAACCTCGGGCTGATGGTCAAGACCGGCGGCTACCTGCTCGACGTGGCGCTGCAGCGGGCGATCGAGCAGGGCTGGCACGCCGGCCCGCGCATCTATCCGGCCGGTCACGCGGTGACCCCGTACGGCGGCCATCTCGACCCGACGGTGTTTCAGCGGCTGGCGCCGGGCATCATGCCACTGTCGGTCGCCGAAGGTATCGCCAACGGTGTCGACGACGTCCGGGCCTGCGTGCGCTATCAGATCCGGCACGGGGCCAAGCTGATCAAGGTCTCGGCATCCGGTGGCGTCATGTCGCACAGTACGGCGCCAGGTGCGCAACAGTATTCGGACGAGGAGTTCGCCGCGATCGCCGACGAGGCGCACCGCGCCGGCGTGCGGGTGGCCGCTCATGCCGTCGGCGACAGCGCGATTCGCGCCTGCATCCGCGCCGGTATCGACTGCATCGAACACGGGTTCCTGGCCACCGACGACACCATCGCGATGATGGCCGACACCGGCACTTTCCTGGTGTCCACGACGTATCTGACCGAGGCGATGGCCGTCGACCGCATCGCGCCGGAGTTGCGCAGGAAGGCCGAAGAGGTGTTCCCCCGCGCACAGGCGATGCTGCCCAAGGCGATCGCAGCGGGTGTGCGGATCGCCTGCGGTACCGACGCGCCGGCGGTGCCACACGGCCAGAACGCCAAGGAACTGTGCGCGCTCGTCGCTCGCGGCATGACACCGATGCAGGCGCTGCGGGCCGCCACGATCACCAGCGCCGAGCTCATCGACGCCGACGGCGAATTGGGCCGGCTGGCGCCGGGTTACCTCGCCGACGTGATCGCCGTCGGGGGAGACCCCGCACGTGACATCGAAACCACGCTCGATGTGCGTTTCGTGATGAAGGACGGCGTCGTCCACAAGCGCTAACGTGGCGACATGAAGGCGGACGACGTGGCTGGCATCGAGCTCACCGACAACATCCTGTGGCTGCTCAAGCAGGCCTTCTACTTCTCGCTGACGACGGTGAACGAGGCGGTCAGCGAACACGGCGTGAGCACGGCGCAGATCGGCGTGCTGCGTCAGCTGTCGAACGAGCCGGGACTGTCCGGGGCCGAGTTGGCGCGCCGGCTGCTCATCAGCCCGCAGGGCGTCCAGCTCGCCCTGACGTCGCTGGAGAAGCGCGGCCTGGTGCAGCGCAAGCGGGACCCCGCGCACGGGCGGATCCTGCAGGCTTTCCTGACCGACAGGGGTCGCAAGGTCGCCGCGGCGGTGGTCAATGACGCCGTCGCCGCACACGACCGGGTTTTCGGTGTCCTGACCGAGGCCGAGCAGGCCACGCTGCGTGAACTGCTCAGTCGTGTCGTCGAACAGGGCACCGGGCACACGCTGTTCGCCGACCACGCCGACAACTGACGGGCGCTCTCGGGTCCGAACGACACGCACTTGAGGCCAATGACAAGTACTTGATATTGTAGGCGCGATGTCACACGTCGACAGTGCCGAGGGATTCGCGCCGCTCCGTATCAGCCGGGTGGTGGCCGAGACCTCGGATGCCGTTTCGCTGGTTCTCGACGTGCCGGACCACTGCGTGCACCGGTACCGTTACCGGGCCGGCCAATTCCTGACGCTGCGCGTGCAGGTGAACGGCCGCGAGCTGCGCCGGTGCTACTCGATGTCCTCGGCGCCCGCCGAGAACGAGTTGCGGATCACCGTCAAACGGGACCCGGGCGGCGTCGTCTCGAACTGGTTGAACGACACCGCGGCCGAGGGCGGCGAGCTACACGCTGCGCCGCCGGAGGGGCGCTTCGTGTTACGCGATGGCAGCAGGGATTCCGAGGCGTTGGTCGCGTTCGCCGGAGGCAGTGGGATCACGCCCATCATGTCGCTCGTGCGGACCGCGCTGGCCGATTCGGGTCGGCCGATCAAGTTGTTCTACGCCAATCGCGGGCCCGAATCGGTGATCTTCTCCGATGCGCTGGAACGCCTGGCCGCACAGCACCCCGACCGACTCGTCGTCGAGCACCACTACGACTCGGACAGCGGGGTGGTGACCCCGGCGGCGATCGAGGCGTTCGTCACCGGAACCGTCGACGCCGACTACTACATCTGCGGGCCCGGCCCGTTCATGGCGCTGTCGAGACCACCCTCGCGGCGGCGGAGGTACCGCGAGAGCGCCTGCACCTCGAACGGTTCACCGCCGTGCAGGTGCCCGCGGGCGTCGCCGGTCCATCTGCCGCGACGTGCGAGGAGGTCGTCATCGACCTCGACCGGACCCGGACCGCGGCCGCCTATCGGGCTGGGAACACCCTGCTGCAGACCGCGCGCATGGCCGGGTTGCGGGCTCCCTCGTCCTGCGAAATCGGTTCCTGCGGAACGTGCATGGCGCGCGTGCTCGAGGGGAGTGCTCGCATGCTCAACAACGATGCCCTCGACGACGACGAAGTGGCCGAAGGCTGGGTGCTGACCTGCCAGTCACTGCCGATGAGTCGCACCGTCCATATCACCTATGAACAGTGAGGTCTCATCCATGACCCGAGTAGCAGTGGTGACCGGTGCTGCGTCCGGTATGGGGGAGGCGACGTGCCGCGAACTGGGCAGGCGGGGACACAAGGTGGCGGTGCTCGACCTCAACGGAGAAGCGGCGCAACGAGTTGCAGAGGAGTTGCACGTCGACGGCGTCGCCGCCCTCGGCATCGCCGTCGACGTCACCGATCGGGCCGCGGTCGAGGAGGCGTTCGCCAAGGTGCGTAGCGAACTGGGGCCGGTGCATATCCTGGTGACCAGCGCGGGCCTGGTGGACTTCGCGCCGTTCGTGGAGATCTCGCCGAGCACCTGGCAGCGGCTCATCGACGTGAACCTCAACGGCACCTTCCACTGCGCCCAGGTGGCCGTTCCCGACATGCTCGACGCGGGCTGGGGCCGCATCGTGATGATCTCGTCCTCCAGCGCGCAGCGCGGGTCGCCGGGCATGGCGCACTACGCGGCCTCCAAGGGCGCGTTGCTGTCGCTGACGCGCTCGCTCGCACGCGAGTACGGCCCGCTCGGCATCACGGTCAACAACATTCCGCCGTCGGGCATCGAGACCCCGATGCAGCACCAGTCCCAGGCCGCCGGCTTCCTGCCGCCCAACGAGCAGATGGCGGCGAGCATCCCGGTCGGCCACCTCGGTACGGGCGACGACATCGCCGCCGCGGTCGGGTTCCTGTGCTCGGAGGAGGCCGGCTTCATCACCGGCCAGACGCTGGGCGTCAACGGCGGCGCGGTGATGTGATGACTTCAGTGAACAATGATGCAGCACAGGAGGGTTCGCATGGGTAAGTGGCCGAAGCCCCCGGAAGGCAGTTGGACCGAACATTATCCGGAGCTCGGTACCGGACCGGTGTCGTTCCGTGACTCGACCTCTCCGGAGTTCTACGAGCTCGAACGGGAGGCGATCTTCAAACGGGCGTGGCTCAACGTCGCCCGGGTCGAGGAATTGCCCCGCGTGGGTAGCTACCTCACCAAGGAGATCCACGCGGCGAACACGTCGGTGATCGTGGTCAAGGGCCGGGACGGGCAGATCAGAGCCTTCCACAACATCTGCCGCCATCGCGGAAACAAGCTGGTATGGAACGACTATCCCGACCGAGGAGGTCAAAGGCACCTGCCGCCAGTTCACCTGCAAGTACCACGGTTGGCGTTACGGCCTCGACGGCGAGCTGAAGTTCATCCAGCAGGCGGGGGAGTTCTTCGACCTCGACGAGCAGCGCCTGGGACTGGCGCCCGTGCACTGCGACGTGTGGAACGGGTTCGTCTTCATCAACCTCGACGCCGAGCCGCGGTGGTCACTGCGGGAGTTCCTCGGGCCGATGATCACCGCGCTCGACGACTATCCGTTCGAGTTGATGACCGAGCGTTACGATTTCGTCGCCCACAACAACAGCAACTGGAAGATCTTCGCCGACGCGTTCCAGGAGTACTACCACGTGCCGTCGCTGCACAGCCAGCAGGTGCCCAGCGAGGTGCGCCAGCCGAACGCGACGTTCGAGTGCGGGCACTTCCAGATCGACGGGCCGCACCGGCTGGTGTCGACGGCGGGCACCCGGCGGTGGCTGCTGGCGCCCGAGTACATGTACCCGGTGGAACGCGCCACGCGCAGCGGACTGGTGGGGCCGTGGCGAACTCCGGAGACGCACTTCTCGGCGGGTCTGAACCCGGGCGACATCGAACCGTGGGGCATCACCAACTTCCAGATCTTCCCGAACCTGGAGATCCTGATCTATCACGGGTGGTACCTGCTCTACCGGTACTGGCCGACGTCACACAACACGCACAAGTTCGAGGCCTACAACGCTTTTCACCCGGCGCGCACCGTGCGCGAGCGCATCGAGCACGAGGTGGCCTCGGTGGTCCTCAAGGAGTTCGCGCTGCAGGACGCCGGCATGCTCGGCGGCACGCAGGCGGCACTGGAGTACGGCCTGGGTGAGCCGATAGTCGACGACTACCCGCTCAACGACCAGGAGATCCTGGTGCGCCATCTGCACAAGGTCGCCGTCGACTGGGTCGAGGAATACCGGGCCGAGCGCAACCCGGCGGGGGTCGGATGATGACCGAGTCCCGACTGCCCAGCGCCTTCGCCGAGCTCGAGTCGTTCGCCGAAAAGTGGTGTCTGGCAACCGAGCCCGAGCGCTGGAAGATGCGGCTGAACACGCCGATGCCCGAGATTCACGCCTTCTACCAGGCCTTCTCGCCGCGGTTCGAGGAGGCCATCGACTACTGCGACAAGTTCCCCCTCGACGATGTGCCCGAGGATGCGCTCAACCTGTTGCATCTGGTGTATTCGATGATCATGGTGTCGATGGCCGTGGAGGTCTTCGGTACCCAGAAGCCCGCCGATTCCGCCGACGCCGTCATCGATCGCGTCAGCGCGCCGGTGCCGTGAGGAGCCGAACATGACCGTTCTGACCATCAACAAGCTGACCGAACACGTCGGAGCCGAGGTTCTCGGGGTGGACCCCGAGTGGCTCGCCTCGGACCCGACACTGGGCGCCGCGGTGCTGGACGCCTTGGCGGACAACGGGGTGCTGGTGTTCCCGGGGCTGTATCTCGACCCGCAGGCACAGGTGGCGTTCTCCGCGCGACTCGGGGAGGTCGACCACTCCTCCGACGGCCACCACCCGGTCCCCGGCATCTACCCGATCACGCTGGACAAGAAGAAGAACGCGTCGGCGGCGTATCTGCGCGCGACGTTCGACTGGCACATCGACGGGTGCACGCCGACCGGTGACGAGTGCCCCCAGAAGGCCACGGTGCTGTCGGCGGTGCGGGTCGCCGAGCGCGGCGGGGAAACAGAATTCGCCAACTCCTACGCCGCCTACGAGGCGTTCAGCGAGGAGGAGAAGCAACGTTTCTCGGAGTTGCGGGTGGTGCACTCACTGGAGGCGTCGCAGAGTCGGGTCAATCCGGATCCCTCACCCGAGGAACTCGCCCGGTGGCGTTCCCGGCCCACCCACGAACACCCGTTGGTCTGGACGCATCGCAGCGGTCGCAGGTCGCTCGTGCTGGGTGCATCCGCGCACTACATCGTCGGCATGGATCGCGACGAAGGTCGGACGCTGCTGGCCGATCTGCTCGACCGCGCCACCCAGCCGCACCTGGTGTACAGCCACCGCTGGTCGGTCGGTGACACGGTGATCTGGGACAACAACGGCGTCCTGCACCGCGCGGCACCGTATGATCCCGATTCGCTGCGAGAAATGTTGCGCACCACCGTGCTCGGCGACGAGCCGATTCAGTAGCGGCGTGGACACCGGACCGCGGCTCAGCCCGCTTCCCGACGCGTTCTGGGATGACACGGTGCGCGACGCGCTCGCCCCGCTGCTACCGGCCCAGCGGGCCAATCCGCGTGATGCGGGCAACGTCCTGGCGACCCTCGTGCGGCACCCCGGGCTCGCCCGTGGTTACCTCGAGTTCAACGCGCATCTGCTCGTCCACTCCACCCTGTCGGCCCGGGTGCGGGAGGTGGCACTGCTGCGCGCCGTGGCGCACCGCCGCTCGCAGTACCTGTGGGACCACCACGTTCCCATCGCCCAGCGCGCGGGCCTGAGCCTCGCGGAGATCGACGCGATCCGGCGCGGCGAACCCGCCGACGGTCTCGACCGGCTCGTCGTGGCCGCCGTGGACGAACTCGACGGCGAGAACACCCTGTCCGACGCGACCTGGTCGGTGTTGTGCGACCACTTCGACGAGCGGCAGATCCTCGACCTGATCTTCACGGTGGGCTGCTACCAGTTGCTGGCCGTTGCGGTCAACGCGCTGGGCATCCAGTCCGAGGAGCATTGACCTGCGCCGTCGTTGACGAGCCGGGGCCGGTATGAAAACCTGATACGCAAAGATGAGAATCACGTTCTCGTGTGGCGAGATCGTTGAACGGAGCGAGCATGCCTGAAGACCTCACGTCGGTGGACTTCTTCCGGGACAGTCGGCTGACCGACGACCCGTACACGTTCTATGAGGCGCTGCGGAACAAGTGCCCGGTGAGCCGCGAAGACCACTACGGCGTGACGATGGTGACCGGCTGGCAGGAAGCCGTCGATGTCTACAACGACGCCGAGACGTTCTCGTCCTGCATCTCGGTGACCGGACCGTTCCCGGGGTTCCCGGTGCCGCTGGAGGGCCGGGAAGGCGAGGACCTGACTGAGCTGATCAAGGAACACCGCGACGAGATTCCGTTCAGCGACCAGCTGCCGACCCTCGATCCGCCGACGCACACCAATCACCGCGCGCTGCTGATGCGGTTGATCACGCCCAAGCGCCTCAAGGAGAACGAGGACGCGATGTGGCAGCTCGCCGACGACATCCTCGACGGTTTCCTGGCGCCGGGCCGGGGCGAGTTCATCAAGGGCTTCGCCGGCCCGTTTACGCTGCGGGTCATCGCCGACCTGCTCGGCGTGCCCGACGAGGACCGCGACGAGCTGATCGAGCGGCTCGCGCGCGGCACCCACGGCAGCGGTCTGGGCAACGCCGAGAAGACGATGACAAGACACCGCTGGAGTACCTGTACGAGGTGTTCGCGACCTACGTCGAGGAGCGCCGCGCGCAGCCCCGCGACGACGTGCTGACAGGTCTGGCGACGGCGACGTTCCCGGACGGGACGATGCCGGAGGTCGGCGACGTCGTGCGCGTGGCCACCAACGTCTTCTCGGCCGGGCAGGAGACCACCGTCCGGCTGCTCAGCACCGCGCTCAAGGTGCTCGGCGACCGCCCCGACATCCAGGCCAAGCTGCGCGCCGACCGCAGCCTGCTGCCCAACTTCATCGAGGAGTGCCTGCGGATCGAGAGCCCCGTCAAGGGCGACTTCCGGTTGTCGCGGGTGCCGACCACCGTCGGGCGACCAGCCGCTCGGTGCGGGCTGCACGGTGATGGTGATCAACGGTGCCGCCAACCGCGACCCGCGCCGGTTCGACGACCCCGACACCTTCGATCCCGAGCGCAAGAACGCCCGCCAGCATCTGGCGTTCGGCCGGGGCATCCACAGCTGCCCCGGCGCACCGCTGGCGCGTGCCGAGACGCGGGTGGGGCTCGAACGGCTGCTCGACCGCACCACCGACATCCGGATCGCCGAGAGCGAGCACGGACCCGCCGGCGACCGCCGCTACACCTACATCCCGACCTACATCCTGCGCGGGCTCACCGAACTGCACCTGGAGTTCGACGTCGTATGAGGGTGAGTCGTCGACGAGGACCGCTGTGCCGGGCACGGCATGTGCCTGACCCTGTGTCCCGAGGTGTTCGAGATGACCGACGACGGTTGGGCCGTCGCCACACCCGGAGAGATCCCCGCCGGCCTCGAAGACGGCGGCCCGCGAGGCCATCGACAACTGTCCCGAACGCGCGATCAGCGAAACCGATTGAGAACTGGAGTGATTCGAGTGCCCAAGGGTTACATCATCATCACCGAGGACGTCAAGGATCCGGCCGGCATGGGGGAGTACGCGCAAGCTCGCCGGCAAGGCGATGGCCGGGGCGACGCTGCTGTCGTTCGACACCAAACCCGAGACGATCGAGGGCGAGTTGGCACGGCACCCAGACCGTGCTGCTGGAGTTCGACTCGGTCGAAGCGGCCCGCGAGTGGTACTACTCGGACGCCTACCAGGAGGCGGCCAAGCTGCGCCAGGCAGCCGCCGACTGCAACGGCGTCATCCTCCCGGCCTGCTGAGCCGTCAGTTCGGGACCAACGGGCCGGCCGGCCCGGTGCTCGTCGCGTGCACGAGCAGCTCGGCCAGTTCGCGTGGCCGGCTAGGAACGGTGAATGCGACGCGTCGATCGTGAGCTGCTCGACGCCCAGCCGCCGGGTGACCGTGTCGGCCAGCCAGCGCGGCATCGACCGATCCTGCGACACGGATGAAACTGCGCGGCAGGTCGGCCGCCCAGAACCGCGGCACCGACACCGGGGTGACCGTGGTGTCGCCGAACCGTTCCGGCCCGAGCCGCTCGAACGCCCAGCGCGCGGTCGCTTCGTCGCAGTCGTGGTAGAAGTACTTCCACGCGCCCTCGAAGTCGGCGAACCGCATGGCGCCGTCAGTCGTCGAAACTGAGATAGCCCAACATCTCTCCGACGTCGGCGTCGAAATCCTCGCCTAGCTCCTGATCGGCGTCCCGCATCGCCATCGCCTCGGGATAGGTGCGGCCCTCCCGCGGGCAGCGCCGCGGCCAGGTAGACGATGTGGCTGACACCGATCGGGACGGCGTCGGCGGCCAGCGTCGCGTCGAATCCGCCGCCGGAGTGACCGACCAGCACGGAGTCGCTCCGGCTCGCCGGCCTGCAGTTCCGCCACGATCGCCGCGCGGCGGTTCGCCAGCGTGGACTCCTCGCCGACCCGCGCGCCGTGGCCGGGCAGGTCGACGGCGACAGCCGTCGTGGCCGAGTCGGCGCAGCGCGGCGATCGTCGGCTCCCAGCACCAGGCGGCGTGAAAACCGCCGTGTACGAACACGAACCGCATCAGCTAGCGCGCATCATTGCTCGACGATGCTGATGGCCTGCCGCGGGCACTGCCGGACGGCTTCGCGGACCTGCTGCTCGTTCTCCGGTGTCACCTCGTCCTGCAAGCACGTGCAGATAGTCCTCGTCGTCGAGCTGGAACACCTCGGGGATGATGCCCATGCATACCCCGTTGCTCTCGCAGAGGCCGAAATCGACTTCGATCTTCTGGCTCATCGGCAGGACCCGCACCGGGACGTTCTGGTAGCCCGCGACATTCTGCATGTGGACCCGCTGCAGGCCGGCGAAGTCGACCTCGAACCGCGGCATGAAGTCGAGCAGGTGCTCCAGCGCGATCGCGGTCTCCATGCGCGCCAGCGCGGCGCCGAGGCAGCTGTGGATGCCGTAGCCGAGCCCGAGGTTCTGAGCCTGCGTGCGGTCGCGGGTGATGTCGAACGTGTCCGCGTCGTCGAAGGCGCGCGGATCGCGGTTGGCCGACGCGCCCATCAGGAACACCGGTTTGCGGGCAGGCACCGTGCCGCTGGGCAATGCACGTCGCGCATGCTGTAGCGGACGTTGTACTGCACCGGGCCCACATAGCGCAGCAACTCCTCGACGGCGTCGGGAATCTTGCTGCGGTCCTCGCAGCAGCAGCTGCCACTGCTCGGGGTGTCTGGGCGAACACCACGACGGCGCTGCCGACCAGCTTGGTCACCGTCTCGGCGCCCGGCGCCGCCCAGCAGCGTGGCGAAGCGCGGTGATCTCGATGTCGTCGAGCTTGCGCAGTCTCGCCGTCCTCGCCGGGGATCTCGGCGGCGATGAGGCGGCTGATCATGTCGTCCTGCGGATTCTCGCGCCGCTCCTGCACCAGGCCGTAGTAGTACATGCCGGAGTTGATGTTGGCCTGCATGTTCTCTTCGTCCAGCTCGATCTGGCCGGGCTCGCGATGCAGGCTGGTGTCGATCCAGTGCCGCACCTGCTGGCGGAAGTCCTCGGGCACGCCGGCCATCCGGGTGATCACCTCGACCGGGAACGGCGCCGGAGAAGTCCTGCACCACGTCGAAGCCGTCCGGGTCGGCCTCGGCGAGGTAGTGCCGGACGAGTTCTGAATGACGGTGTCGCGCTGCGACTGGATCGCCCGCGGGGTGAACGCCTTGTTCAGCAGGCTGCGCATGTTCCGGTGATCCGGCGGATCCATGAAGATGATCGACTTCTGCGGCACCTCAGCCCGTAGCGCACCATGCCGAGGTCGCAGCCGCGCGCCGACGAGAACGACTCGTGGTCCTTGAACGCCGCGGCCACGTCGTCATGCCGGGTCAGCGCGTAGAAGTCCTCCTCCTCGTCGTAGTAGACCGGTGCTTCGTCGCGCATCCGCTGGTAGATCTCGTACGGATTGTCGAAGTAATCCTGCGAAACCGGGTTGAAGACGAGCTTGGGCTTGGTCACTGGATCCTCCTCGGCTCTGCAGGCAGGGCCGGATCCGTTACGGAAGGCTGTATGACTTGTAACGCCTATAGTATGCGACAAAACGGCTGGAAAATCAGACTGATTCGGGCACAGTGCGGGTGCGGGTCACGGTGCTGACGCCCGCGTCCACAAGTGCCTCCAGCCGGCCGAGGTCCCCGCCGAGCTCGGCGACCGTCTCGCGGACCACGGCGACGTCCTTGCCGATGAATTCGCCGACGGCGGCGATGAACGCGTCGGCGGAGCCCGCGGACGCGATCATCGACAGCACGCGGCTGGCCGCGCTGCCGTGCGTCAACGCGGCCAGCAGCGGGCCCTCCTCGACACCGAGCCGGCCGCCCAGCCGCACGGCCTCGGCGACCAGCCCGATCTGGGCGGCGAAGAGCGTGTTGTTGACCAGCTTGACCAGTTGTCCCGCGCCGGTGGCGCCGGCGTGCAGGATCGGGTCGCGCGTAGGCGCCGAGCACCGGGCGCGAGGCGCGCCAGCGCGTCGTCGGTGCCACCGGCGAACACGGTCACCCGGCCCGCAGCGATGTCGTGCGGGCCGCCGCTGACCGGGGCGTCGACGACCTCGACATGGCCGAACCGGGCCGCGATCGACCGCGCGGTCTCGCGGGCTGCCCGTGGTGTGCAGCACGAGCACGGCGCCGGGCTTCATCGCGGCGACCAGGTCACCGTCGAAGCACAGCTGCCGGACCTGCTCGTCGGTGAACACGCACACGATCACCGCGTCGGCTCCGTCGGCGGCCAGCGCCCGCCTCGGCGACGGCGTGTGCGCCGAGTTGCTCGATCGCGGAACGCTTCTCGTCGGTGCGGCCGAGGACGGCGACGATGTGGCCGGCGGCGACGAGGCGGCTCACCATCGGGGCGCCCATGCGCCCCGCTCCGACGAAACCGATCCGCATCGGCGTCACCGTCGATGGTCCATCGACTCCAGCGCGGCGTCGGCGGCCGCGAACACCGCGCCCTCCGGGGCCGAGCGCGGCGGCGGCGAGACTCGCGGCGTGCCGGACGTCCTTCTGCAGCAGCGCGCCCGCGATCGGCGCGAGTCCGGCCAGCGTGCCGCCGAACACCGAGATGCTGCCGACCGCCTTGCTGGTGGCCGATCCGCGGTCGAGCACCTCGACGAGCTTGTCGCGGGGGATGCCGAGCGCCTCGCCGAGTTCGAGGGTGCTGATCGCGCTGCCGAGGTTCGCACTGAACAGCAGATTGTTGAGGATCTTGGTGTCCTGCCCGCTGCCCAGTGGGCCGAGGTACACGATCGGGTCGGCGTAGGTGGCGAAGACCGGCCGGCAGCGGTCGGCGACGTCGTTCGTCACCCCCGACCATGACGAGCAGCGTGCCCTGCTCGACCGCGGGGCCACCGCCGCTGACCGGCGCGTCGATCACCGAAACACCTTGTGCGGCCGCCTTGTCCGCGATCTCGCGGCAGGTGTCGGGATGCACGGTGCTGTGGATCGCGACGATCCCGCCCTCGGCGAGCCCGGCCAGCACGCCGGTATCGCCGTAGAGGACGTCACGGACGTCGTCGTCGCCGACGACGCACAGGCAGACCAGATCGCTGGCGGCCGCCAGTTCCGCCGGGGTCGAGGCCGTCTTCGCCGCGGTGTCGGCGTACGGCTCGAGGCTGGCCTGCCGGCGCGCCCACAGCGTCGTCTCGAATCCGCCGTCGGCGATCCGCCGGGCCATGGGCCCGCCCTGGCTGCCCAGGCCGATGAATCCGACTCTCATGTACCGCGCCTCCACGTGGTCAGGATCGCGGCCGTGTGCGCCCGCGATGCAGTCTTCGAAGAACGACAGCACCCGACGGTGGTATTCACCGGCGGTCAGCCCGACGCTCAGGTTGTGTCCGCTGTCGGCCATCTCGTTGACCGCCACGCGCGGTGCCGCCGTGAACAGCGCGGCGACCGACCGCAGTGCCTCCGGCGTGGCCTCCCAGACGCTTTCGTGGTCGGCGACACTGAACTGGACCGGTACGCCGATCCGGGCGGCCAGGTCCGGGAAATCGCGGCGCGCCCAGTTCGCGGTGACCTCCGATTCGTAGGCCACCCCCGGCGCCGACAGCGCGCCGGTGAGGACCTCGGCCGGATAGAGCGACGTCGGTTCCCACAGCAGCTCCCGCAGGCCGGCGGGGCGTGCCGTCAGCGTGGCCCGGCTGATGATGTCCTTGGCCTCGGCGCTGTAGCGCAGCCCGGTGCCGGCCAGTTCGATGCCGACGACGCCGGGCTGCGCCGCGGCGATCCGCAGCGCGAGTTCACAGCCCGCCGAATGCCCGACGAGGAACACGCCCGCACCCCGGTCGCCGCCGGCAAGGATCTTGTCCACCGCTCCGAACGCGGCGGCGACGCGCCGCGTCGGCGTCGGCGAAGTCGCGCGCATAGACCGCCGAGGTGCCGTACCCCGGCCGGTCCAGCGCGATCGCGGTGAAACCGCGGGACGCTGCCGCGCGCAACAGTGACAGCTCCGGGCGACCGGGGCAGTCGAAGTACGTCGACGACGTCGCCCCGCCGTGCACCGCGACGACCACTGCGCGCGGACGCTCGACCCGGGCCACCAGCGCCGACATCGGTACGCCGTCGACAACGACGACGCGGGGGGAGGGCCCGGCTACCTGCACGTCACGCTCCCGACCGAAGGAGCATGACGCCGCTGGGCGTCAGCCCGCCGCTGCTGACCACGGCGACGCGCGCACCGTCGACCTGGCGCTCACCGGCCTCGCCGCGCAACTGGGTGACGGCCTCGTGCACCAGCCCCATGCCGTGGGTACGGCCGTGGGAGAGCTGGCCGCCGTGCGTGTTCAGCGGGATGACGCCGTCACGGGCGATCGCCGCGCCGCCGTCCAGGAAATCCTTGGCCTCACCGATCCCGCAGAAGCCGAGCGCCTCCAACCACGACAGACAGTTGAAGGTGAAGCCGTCGTAGAGTTCGGCGACGTCGACGTCGCCGGGCCGCAACGATGTCCGGGTCCACAGGTGCGCGGCCTGGCCGAGCACCTGCGGTTCGTGGGTCAGCGTCGTCTGGTCCCAGTCCGTGCGCTCGATGATCTGGGTGCCGACGGCCTCGAAGAACACCGGCGGCTTGGCCATGTCCGCGGCGGCGTCGACGGCCGAGACCACCACGGCGACGGCCCCGTCGCACGGGACGTCGCAGTCGTAGAGCCCGAAGGGCGTGGTGATCATCCGGGCGTTGAGGTAGTCGTCCATCGACATCGGATCGCGGTAGATCGCGGTAGGGTTCAGCGCAGCGTTGGCGCGCTGGTTCAGCGCGATCCAGCCCAGCGTCTCCCTGGTGGTTCCGTACCGGTGGAAATGTCGCTGGGCGTTGAGGGCGAGCGTGTGGGCCGCCGACGTCGCGCCGAACGGCGCCTGCCAGCTGTTGACACGCGCCCCCCCGGGCGGTGCCACCTTGCCTTCCTTCATCAGCTGGCCGAACGTCGCCTCCCACAGCGTGCGGAAGCACAGCACATGGCGGGCCATGCCCGTTGCGACGGCCATCACCGCGGCGATCACCGAGCCGCCGGGCCCGAAGGTGTCCATGCCGCCGTTGAACCAGGTGGGCCGGATCCCCAGGGCGCCCTCCAGCGCGGTGACGCCGCCCTCACCCATGCCCATGGCGTCCATGGCGGGATAGGTGGACAGGCCGTCGATGTCGGCCAGCGTCAGGCCCGCGTCGGCGACGGCCGCCTCGCAGGCTTCCAGCGTCAGCGACAGCGGGGACACCATCAGCCGGCGCCCCAGCCGCGACGCGCCGATCCCGGTGATCGCCGCGGCGTCCTCGAACTTCTCGGTGGTCAGCATCGGCCGGACGAACCTCGGGAAATCCTGCGGGGCGATCTCGTCGTCGGGCAGCGGCGCGGTCTCGGGCTCGGCCGTCGGCCGGAACAGCGGCAGCCAGACGTCGTCGTTCTCCTCGAACACCACTTCCACCACCCGGCCGAGCTCGAGCTCGTCGGGATCGCAGCCGATGATGTTGGTCGTCAACCGCACTCGAGGGTCCTCCTCGATCGCGACCTGCGCAACGACATACGGAGCGGCCAGCCCCGGAATGGCGAACCGGTGATTGACGGTGAAGGCCGACAGCACCGCGCGTCCGGACACCTCCCGCACACCCATGTGGTGGCCGCGGCAATAGCGGCACACCGGCTGCGGCGGATGGATCAGGGCCTTGCAGTCACCGCACTCCTGAATACGCAGGGTCCCGTCCGCGCCTGACTTCCAGAAGAACTCGTTGTCGAAGCTCAGCTGGGGCAGGGGCAGACGGCTCATCGGGTGAACCCCCACTGGGCCTCGTTCGCCTCGGTTTTGAGGTGATCCAGATCGGGTTCGGTGAGTTCGGGCACGGGCGGATCGTCCGGCCGCCGTTCGGAGAGCTCCATGATCGCGTGCACCGGGCAGTCCATCAACGCACGCTGCACGGCATCGTGGTCCTGCGGGGGAATGTCACCGTCACCGACCAGCACCGCGTAACCCCAGTCGTCGAGCGAGAAGTACTCCGGCGCGTGCTTGGCGCAGATGCCGAACCCGTCGCAGAGGGTCCGGTCGAGCTTGATCCGCATGCGTTCGGTCACCGCGCCTCCACTTCGAAGGGCCGCGCAGCGACGAAGGCGCTCTGGCCGCAGTCCGGACACCGGCCGTCGAGATGCCGAGCGACGTCGTCGGCGAACAGTGCCAGCATGCTGGCCGCGATGTTGGTGGCCGCATCGAGCGTGGCGCACGCGCCGCGCCCCCGCAGCACCACCGACCAGCGTCGCAGCCGGAGACGTCCTCGGCCGTGGCGACCCCGTCGCGCAGCGCCACGGCCGCGGCCGCCATCGCCGCGGTGCCGTTGAAACAGGATCCGCACTGTCCGGCGTTCTCCCGGTCGAAGTACGCCAGCACCGACGCGGCCACCGCGACCGGGCATTCATCGGTGAGCACCGAGATCGCGCCGCAGCCCAGCCCGCTGCCGATACCCCGCATCGTCTCGTGATCCAGCGTGGCGTCGACGATCCGCCGGTCGAGCAGTCCTGCGAAGTAGCCGCCCATCAGCGCGCCGCGGACATCGTCGGCCGGCACTCCGATGCAGCGCAAGCAGGTCCGCGGCCGGCGTGCCGAACGGGAGCTCGTAGAGCCCGGGCGGCCGTCCAGCGCCGGTCACGGTCGCCAGGAACGTGCCGGGCGACCCGTCGGTGCCCACCCGCGGTAGGCCGCCGCGCCGTGCCGGTGCACGAACGGCAGGTTCGCCAGCGTCTCCACGTTGCTCACCACGGTCGGCAGTCCGCCGACACCCTCCTCGAACGGCCGGGGCGGCTTGTCGGTCGGCTTGGCCGGACCACCGTTGATCGCGCGCACGGCGGCCGTCTCCTCGCCGGCGACGTAGCCCGGATCGACGGTGCGCACACCCACGGTCACGCCGTCGAGAGCGGCCGGTCCCAGTTCGTCGAGCGCGCAGCGCACCGATTCCGCCGCGCCCGCGTCCGAGACGTACACGTGCGCGTGGCGTGCGCCGATGACGCGGGCGGCCAACCGCAGCCCGTCGAGCACCAGGTGCGGCCGGTGGCGCAACAGCCAGCGGTCCTTGACCGAAGCCGGTTCGCCCTCTTCGCCGTTGGCCACCAGCACGGTGTCCACGCCGCGCAGGGCGGCCCGGCGCACCGTGTTCAGCTTGACCGCCATCGGGAACGCGGCGCCGCCGCGGCCCAGGACTCCTGCCCGGCCGATCTCGTCGAGCAGGGCAGCCGCATCGTCGAGCGGACGGTAGCCGCCGGCGGCGCGGTAGTCGGCGAGCGTCTCGGGGCCGGGCACGTCCCGCAGCAGCCGCGGGGTCAGCCCCGGCCACGTGGCCACGGTCATGCCGGTGTTCATCGCCGTGCTCATCGATGTCTCCTACCTGATCTGCTCCGCGGATCGCTACCCTTGCCGGCATGCGAACGGCAGTGGTGCGGATCGGCGTCGACCCGTCCGGCGAATTGACCGCCGACCAGTTGCGGGCGGGCATGGTCGAACTGAGTCGAACTGGCCGCCGAACTGGATGCCGAAGTCGTCGACGGCGGCGACCTGGCGGCGCTGCCGGGCCAGCGCCGGGAGGTCGAGATCCTGCTCGCCGGCACCGATGCCGGCGAACTGCAGGCGATCGGGATCGCGCTGTGCGCCAAGGCATTCCCCACCGATCCCACGCCGGGGGTGCTGACGTTCATCAGCCACGGTACCGACGACGACGCCTACGGCGTGCTGGCCGGTTTCGGCCTGACCGGCGTGATCGAGCGGACGCCGGGCGCCGACGGCTGGGACATCATCACCGTCACGCTGCGCAGCGCCGACCTGCAGCGGGTGCCGGAAAGCCGGATCCACACCGCGCTGGAGGCCTCGACCAACTGCGAGGTGCGGATCGTCACGGTGGATTAGGCGGTTCATCAGCGGCCCAGGAATTCGAGAATCGGCGGGGCCGCCTGCACCCAGGTGTCGAACATGTTGAACCGCTTTACTTTTCCCGATGCGCGTCGTTCGCCGGCCCGCTCCCAGGCGTCCTCCGGCCACGGTGGATCGATCAGGGTCGAGCCCTTGATCAGGCAGCTCACCTCCAGCGACGTCCGCTTCGGGTGGTCGAGGTCGTTCTCGCCGCCGCGGATGATCAGCGTGGGCACCGTGATGTTGTCGAACATCTCGTCCTCGACGCCGGGAATGGTCTGGCCCGGCTTCGGGACGAAGGCGTTGAGCCACCGCAGCATCAGTTTCAGGAATGCGGCGGGGTCCTGGCCGAGGATCCGCGCCTCGTTGTCGGGGTTCTCGGCGATCCGCTCCTGCCACTCCGGGATCTTCGCCACGGCCCGCATGCCGGCGCCGCGGACGGCCAGGATGCTCGGCACGATGTAGTAGGAACCCAGCACGAACGAGCCGTACACGCCGCCGACGATGTTCCACACCACCAACTTCCGCACCAGCTCCGGATAGAGCATCGTGGTGAGCATCGAGTCCCGCGCACCGCCGGATCCGCCGGCGAGGATGCACGGCCCGATGTCGAGGGCGGTGATCAGCTCGCGCAGGGTCTCGGCCCGCATGTGCGATTCGCTCTGGCCGTAGAACTGGACGTCGGACTTTCCGCAGTTCGGCCGGTCCCACAACAGCACCCGATAGCCGCCTTCGACGAGCTTCTTGGCCAGCGGTCGCAGGCCGGGGATGTCCTTGCTGAACCGGCCACCGGGCGTCAGGACGATGAAATCGCCCTCCTTGCCCAGGATTTCGTAGACGACGTTGCCGCCGTTGATCTCGATGCTTCTTGTTGGGCAACGCTGCTCCAGGGTCAGGCCTGAACGAGGACGTCGTTGCCGACGACCCGGACGGGGTAGGTGCGGATGCTCCATTCCGGTTTGACCGCGGTGGTGCCGGTCGCGAGCTCGAAACCCCACTGGTGCCAGGGGCAGAAGATGTACTCCATGTCGCGGACCATCACCGAGTCACCGGGCACGGACTCGTCGACGATGTTGCGGCCGCGCGGCGCGTCCCGAGCACAGCGGGCCGCCCTCGTGCGGGCAGTAGTTCGCGATGGCGTAGAAGGTGCCGTTGACGTTGTACACGCCGACACCGTGGCGTCCGATCGGGACGAGTTTGTGTGTGCCGGGCGGGATCTCGTCGACCGTGGCCACGATGTGTTCACGCCCCTGGGCCAACCGGGGCGTCTTGTCGTCGTTCATCGTCTAGAAGACCCGGACCTGGCCCTCGAGCGCCGGGACGGTGTCGGGCAGGTGGTAGGTCTGGATGCCGTTGCCGAACATGACGGCTTCGCGGGCGTGTTCGGGCAGGTGTTTGACCAGCCAGCGGGGGTCGTCGAAGGTCCAGTGCGGGTAGTCGCTGGAGAACAGCAGGATCTTCTCGCACTCCATCCAGTCGAAGGCCCGGGTGAGCTCGGTCTTGTCTTCGGGGTAGTCCAGCGGCTGGGTGGTGAACTTGATGTGGTCCTTGACGTAGTCGCTGGGTTTGCGCTTGATGTCCAGCCAGGATTTGCGGGCCTCGTAGAGCCGGTCCATGCGCCACATCAGCGGCAGGATCCAGGTGAACGCGTGCTCGACGAACACGATGCGCAGGTTCGGGTGCCGGTCGAAGGTGCCGTCGAAGATCAGGCTCATCACCTGGTTGGCCGCCAGCAACGAGTAGGTGACCATGAAATCGTGGTTGTAGCTGGGCAATCCGACCGGCGGCATGGGCAGCTCGTCGTAGTGGCTGCGCGACAGATGGCAGCTGACCGTGATGTCGTGCTTGGTGGCGGCGGCCCAGATCGGGTCGTATTTCGGGTTGCCCCAGGAGGGCCGCGGCTCGGCCTTGATCAGGATCTGCGCCATGTAGGGGTGCCCGGCCCAGCGCTCGATCTCCTCGACGCTGCGCTGCGGTTCCTCGATGGCCAGGCAGATCGACCCGCGCCAGCGCTCGTGCCAGTTGTGGTGGCTGTCGAGCCAGTGGTTGGCCTGCCAGTCGTTGAGCGCGACACGCCATCGCGTGCTGTGCCTCCGGCAGCCGCGCGGGATAGGCCGCCGGCTCCAGGATCGCGATGTCGGCGCCGGCATCCATGATCAGCTGCTTGAACGCGAGATCGGGGTCACTGCAGGCGAATTCGCCGTCGGGGGGGAAGGTGTCGACGCGCATCGCATAGGAGTGCGCGTAGTCGGGGGCGTCGTAGTAGATCTGTTCGCCGACCTTGCGGTTGAGGAAGTACTTGCTGCGCCAAGGTTCGGGGATGTACGGCGTGAGTTCACCTCGCCGCGGCGTGGGATGCACATCGGAATCGACGCACCGGACCGCGATGCGTTCGGCGGCGGGAACCCGTGCAGTGGTTGTAACGGACCCGGTGGTTGTCATGGTGGCCGCTCCTCTCAAACCTCTACTGTGCCGCAGCCTTGGATGAAAGCGCGGGAAATGCCGGTGACTCGATGCGGTACAACTCGGCGGCGTTGCGCCAGCACAGGTTGTCGCGCTGAATGCTGCTGTAGGAGCTGGGCACGGTGAGCTCGTTGAGCTGCCAGTGCGGATAGCTGGAGCCGTACATCACCATCTCGTCCTTGTCGGTGAAGCCGGCCCACTCCCCGGCGAAGTCGACGTCGCCGGGGCCGTCCAGGCAGCCCTGGACGAAGTACACGTGGCCGGGCAGGTAGTCGCTGGGCATCCGCGGCGCCCACGGCGTCTGCTCGAGGTGGGGCCTGCCGAAGCAGTCCATCCGCCAGATGAACGGAGTCAGCATGTCGGCGGCGCCGTCGGCCCAGACGAATTTCAGTGTCGGGCAGTCTCTCGAACACCCCTTCGGCGATCATGTTCATCAGGTGGTAGAGGAAGTTCAGCGCGGTGAACCCGACGAACTGTTCGTAGGTGCGGGTCAGTCCCGACGGGGTGGGTGGCAGCTGGACGCCGGACCCGACCTCGAAGTGGACGGCGATCGGCAGGCCGGCATCGGCGGCCGCCTCCCACAGCGGCCAGTACTGCGGCTTGCCGTAGAGCTCGCGCGACTGCAGCGGGATGCCCAGCTGGACGACGCGCGGATGGTCTTTGTACTTGTCGATTTCGCGCAGTGCGCCGGCGACGTCGTCGGGGTTGACCCGTACCGTGCCGCGGAACCTGTCGCCGAGTTCGGGGTGATCCAGCCAGCGGGTCACCATCATCTCGTTGTGCGCGGCGGCGATCGCGGTGCCCAGATGGCGGTCCGGCATGATGCCCCGCGTCATCGGGTGCAGCACCGCCACGTCGACCCCGCGGTCGGTCGAACAGGTGCTTGGCGACCACCTCGGGGTCCGAACCCGGGTATTGACCGTCGGGCCCTTCGGTCCGGTCGGCATACTCGCCGCCCGGCGCGCCGTACCAGTCCATCTCGTAGTCGGGGAACCCGCGACTGCGGAACGGCTCGCGCAGGAAGTTCTTGCGCAGGTCCTTGTTGGACTGGCAGAAGATGTGCACGCTGGCGTCGATCACGGGAACCCGCACTGGCGCAGCTGTCGCCGCCGGTCCCGTTCGTGAATTCCTTCACGCAGCTCCGTCCTTACCGTCTGGCGCGGCCGAGGGCGCGACCGTCATGGCTCTCAGTGTAGATCGTTGTTCTTCATTAGCAAGAATTCTGTTCTCCAGCACCGTGCTTAGCGTCGATGCTGGTAGAACCGGCTGCTGGTCGACCGCTCAGCTGGCGCACGAGAAAACGGATGCGCGTCTGAGGAGAACGGACGACACCGGATGTGAGAATGCTATTCTCGCTCGCGACGGGCGGCCACAGGAGGCAACGGGGTGTTACTCGAGTTCGACGCTGATCAGCGGCTATGGCAGGAAACGGTGCGCGACGCGGTGTCCAAGCAGTGTCCGGCGTCGCTGATCCGCGACATCGCCGAGAACGGCGTCGACGCCGGCGCCGCTGTGGAGCAGCTACCTGGACGCGGGCTGGACGGAGCTGACCGACCCGGAGAATGCCGTCGAGCTGGCGATCGTGCTCGAGGAACTCGGCCGCGCCACGGATCCGACGCCGTTTCTGGCCACCCTCACGCAGTTCGCGCCACTGGTCGGCGACCGCTTCGACCCGATGAGCGCCGGGGCTGCGGTGTACCAGGGCGTGACGGCGGTCCGGGACGCGGACGGCTGGGTGCTGACCGGGACCGACCGGTTCGTGCTGGACGGGGACCGGGCCCAGCGTGTCGCCGCCGTGACGCCGGCCGGGGTCTTCCTGGTGGACGGGCGAGCAGCTCGTCACCCGGCGGGTCGACGTGTTCGACCCGGTGCTGCACGTGGCCGAGGTGTCGTTCGCCGGCGTGCACGTCGCCCGACGGGGACCGGCTGCCCGCGGACACCGAGCGCGCCCGCCACCTCGCGCTGATGGGGATGGCGATCACGATGGTCGGCGCGTGCCAGCGCATCCTCGACCTCGCGCTCGAGCACGCCAAGAGCCGCCAGCAGTTCGGTGTCGCGATCGGCACCTTCCAGGCCATCCAGCACAAGGCCGCCGACATGCACGTCGCGATCGAACGTGCGCGTGCGCTGTCCTACTTCGCCGCGCTGACCATCGCCGCCGACGATCCGCGCCGGCGGCTCGCCGCCGCCATGGCGAAGGCGTCGGCGGGGGAGTGCCAGGCGCTGGTGTTCCGGCACGGCCTGCAGACCGTTCGGCGCCATGGGGTTCACCTGGGAGAACGACCTGCAGTTCGCGCTCAAGCGGGCCAAGGCCGGCGAGTTGATGCTCGGTGGGGCCGCCGAGCACCGGGCGATGATCGCGGAGGAATACGGGAGGGACCTGTAGATGCAGCTGGCTTTCGACTCCGACGTCGAGGAGTTCCGGGCGGAGTTCTCGGCATTCCTCGACGAGCACACGCCGTCGGCTGCCGAGACGCTGGAGCGTCCCCGCTCGGTCTCGCACATGCCGCAGTGGGCCCGGGACTGGCAGCGCCTGCTGTTCGACAACGGCTGGCTGTTGCCCGCGCAGCCGCCCGAGTTCGGCGGCCGCAACGCGACCGTGCTGCAGACCTTCGTGCACGCCGAGGAACTCTGCCGGCGCCGGATCTATCACAGCTTCAATCCCCAGGGCGTCAACATCATCGCGGCGTCGCTGCTGACGTTCGGCACCGACGAGCAGAAGCACGGTGGGCGGTGCCGGTGCTGCGCGGCGAGCGCACCGCATCGCTGGGGATGAGTGAGCCGAGCGCCGGCTCCGACCTGGCGTCCCTGCGTACCAAGGCGGTGCTTGTCTCGGAACGCGACGGCGACCACTTCGTGGTCAACGGCCAGAAGGTGTGGACCTCGGGGGCCCACGACGCCGACTTCCTGCTGACGTTCGTCCGCACCGACCCCGACGCGCCCAAGCACAAGGGCATCAGCGTGCTGCTGATCCCGACCGACCTCGAGGGCGTGGTGTGCCGGCCGTTCGCCGACATGTGCGGCATGGACAACCTCGACTTCAACGAGGTGTTCTTCACCGACGCGCGGGTGCCCGCCGAGAACCTGGTCGGTCCACTCAACGGCGGATGGGGAGTGGCCAACGGATCACTCGGGCACGAGCGGACCATGATGTGGCTCGGCTTCGCCGACCGAATCGCCAACTGCATCGCCGACTTCCACCCCAAGGACGCGGCTCGAGCGCGACGCGCTGGCGACCAGCATCATGGACTACGAGGCGCTGCGCCTGCTCGGCTCCGTGGGGATCGCCAAGGCGGCGCGTGGCGAGGTGGACGTGGCGTCGGTGTCGATCCCGAAACTGCTGGGCGCAGAAGCCGAACAGCGGGTGGAGGGGCTGGCGCTCGAGGCCGCCGGTCCCGACGGCCTGGTGCCACCCGGCGACGTCGGGCCCCTATGCGCACATGAACCTGGACCACTACTTCGCGAGCTGGTTCGAGCGCTATGCGCGCAGCTTCGGCGGCACCATCGCCGGCGGAACCTCGGAGATCCAGCGCAACATCATCGCCCAGCAGGTGCTCGGGCTGCCGAGGCGGTAGTCGGCGTGCGTGTCCAGCCCGCAGCCTTCCTGCGGACCACGCTTCCGCTGGACCTCGGCCAGCTCGAGCAGCTGGACAGCGGTCGCTATCACTCGATCTGGTTGCCCGACCACATGGTCAGCTTCTGGCCCGATGCGATCTGGACGCCCGGAGTTCACCGACCTGGCGACGGTGTCGCCGTCACCGCACCGCCATCTCGACGGCATGGCGGTGGCCGCCGCAGCGGCGGTGCTGACCGAGAACGTGCCGCTGGCCACCAGCGTCGTCGACACCGTGCGCCGGCACCCGTCGTCGCTCGCCCAGAGCGCGCTGACCATCGACCACCTGGCCCAAGGGCGCTTCATCCTCGGCCTCGGCAGCGGCGAGGCCGAGAACATCACGCCCTACGGGTTCGACTTCACCAGGCCCGTCAGCCGTTTCGAGGAGGCGCTGCAGGTCATCCGGCTGTTGTGGGAAAGCGACGGGCCGGTCGACTTCGACGGCCGGTTCTACCGGTTGCGGCACGCCCGGCTGGACACCGAGCCCTACCAGGGGCGGTTTCCGCCGATCTGGATCGGGGCCAGCGGGCCCCGCTCGCTCGACATCGCCGGCCGCTACGCCGACGGCTGGTGGCCGGCCGGGCGCGTGGACACCCGAGGACTACGCCGAGAAGCTCGGCGCGGTGCGGACATCGGCCGAGCGCGCGGGCCGCGACCCGCTGGCGATCACGCCGTGCTTCATCCAGGTGTGCGTGCTGGGCCGCGACGAGACCGCGCTCGCGGAGGTGCTCGCGGCGCCGCTGGTCAAGTCGTTCCTGTTGCAGGTGTCCGCGGAGTTGTTGCGGGCCCGCGGGTTCGAGCATCCGATGGGGGAGAACTGGCGCGGCTTCCACGACATCGACCCCGCCGTGCTCACCCGGGAGCGCATCATCGACTTCCTCGACCGCGTCGAACCCGAGATGATCCTCGCCGTCGTTCCGCACGGCACGCCGACCAGGTGGCCCGCATCGTCAGCCGACTATGTCGATGCCGGCCTGCGGGTGCCGAAGATCCTGGACTACGGGGCGATGGCCGGACTCGACCATGCCGCGGCATCGGCCGCCAACGTCCGTGCCGCCGAGGACGAGCTGATGGCGGCTGTGCGGGGACGTGCCGTGACCGGACTCGATGCCGCGGCCATGCTCAGGCGGGCCGAGAGCGACACCGGACTGCACGACTACTCCGATCCCACACTGCCCGAACGGTTCGGCATCGCCGTCGAGCACCTCAACCGCCTCGGGCTGGATCCGCACGGCCGCCGGCAGGCCGCCGACGTCTGCCACTGGCTGCTGACCACCCGACTGGAGTTCTTCGCCGACCGCACCCGCTTTCCCGTGGCCGACGAGGTGATCGAGCGCGCCGATGTTCGTCACCGGCGAACCCCGCTCGGGCACCACGCTCATGCACGCGCTGATGTCGGTGGACCCGGATGCCCGCGCGCTGCGATTCTGGGAGGTGATGTACCCCTCGCCCCCGCCGGGCATCAGCCGCGCACGACGATCCACGCCGGGCGCGCGCCGACGCGCACTGGCGGGAGATCAACGCGAAGATGCCGAAATGGCTGCACAGCCACCCCTACAACGACATGCTCGGCGACGGCCTGCCCGAGGACGAACGCACCTGGGCGTTCGATTTCCGGGTGATGACCCCGACGGCGTGGTGGCGGGTGCCGATGCCGACGGTGGTGGGCGGACTGCCCGCCGATGCTGCCGCGCAGTACCGCATCCACGCGGCGATGTTGCAGCAGTTCCAGTACGCCAGGCCGCCGAAGTGCTGGGTGCTCAAGGGTTTTCATGGCTTCCGGTTGGCCGAGCTGTTCGCCGCCTACCCGGACGCGAGCCTGCTGTGGTTGCACCGGGACCCGGTCCAGGTCGCGGCGTCGCGGACGATGATGATGGCCGACATCGCAGAGGGCATCGTCGGCACGGTCGACCTGCAGGCGGCAGCGAAGATGCATCTGGAGTTGACGCGCGCCGAGCATCGCCAACACCATGACCAACCCGATGGTCGACGATCCGCGGATCATGCACGTGCGCTACACCGACTTCGTCGCCGACCCCGTCGGCACGGTCGGCAGGTATCTGGCATTCTGCGGCCGCGGCCTGACGTCGCGCGCCGAGGATGCCATGCGCACGTATCTGGCCGCCAACAAGGGCGATCGGCACGGCAAGTTCCGGTACTCGACCGCGCTGCTGACCGACATCGGCGTGGATCTCGATAGCGCTGCACGAGGAGTTCCGGCCGTTTCGCGAGCGCTTCGGCGTCCCGATCGAGAAGCGCGACTGAGATGAACCGACCCGACGAGCGGCTGTCCGTGCACGACGTCACGTTCCTCGGCGCGACGTTCGACGAAAGCTGTGCCCACTGGCGGGAACTGGGGGTGACCCGGCTCAGCCTGATCGACACACAGCTGGCCGAACCGCGCTTGGCCGACGTGGTCGCCGCGCGGGGCTACACGGTCGAGACGGTCTTTCACCTGTTCACCTCGCCCGACGACCTGCGCCGCCTGATCGGCGCGGCCGCCGATGTCGGCGCCCGCGCGATCTACATGCTGACCGGCGGCCGGAACGGCTCGACGTGGGCGCAGGCCGCCGACCGCTTCTGCGAGGCGGTGCGGCCGTGCCTCGAGGACGCCCGGCAGGCGGGCATTGCGCTGGCGATCGAGAACGCGTCCGGGCTCTACGCCGACCTCCACATCGCACATTCGCTGCGGGACACCATCGAGCTGGCCGAGCGGGCGGACCTCGGCGTCTGCATCGACCTGTTCCACTGCTGGACCGAGGCGCATCTGCCCGCGCTGATCGAGCGTGCACTGCCCCGCACCGTGGCGATCCAGCTCAGCGACTACGTGCTCGGGGACCGGGCGCTGCCCGCCCGAGCCGTACCCGGCGACGGCGCGATACCGATCGAAGCCGTTGTCGCCCAGGCGCTCGCCGGTGGCTACGGGCACGGGTTCGACCTCGAGTTGATCGGTCCGCGGATCGACCGGGAAGGCCGGCTCAGTGCTGCCGCGCGCGGGGCTGCGACGTGGTGTCGGCGATGCTGGCACGGCTGGCGGCGGACGGGTAACGATGGGCTACGGAGACTGTCCAGACGATGCGGCGCTGCGCCGCGCGTGGCAGACCTTCTGTGCCCAGCTCGCGGCCGCGGGCGAGCAGGTGTTCAAGGACCACAACGCCGCCAACGGCGTCCAGCGGGCCGACGCGCTGCGCTTCCTCACCCAGAACCTCGGGCAGGCCTTCGATCTCGCGCTGGAGACCCGCGACCCTCGGTACCCGAGTCTGCATGCGTTCTGCGGACCGACCCGCAAGCTGGGCGGCGACTGCGCCGACTTCACCTATCAGCAGGCCTGGATCGACGGGGAGTCGGTCTACCGCATCGTCGGGCAGCGCGGTACGTCGGCGCTTCTTCAACATCACCGTGCAGGGTCCGCGGCCCACGGGCCCGGGGTGTTGCACGAACCCTTCGGCGACGTGCCGGAGGCCAACCTGTCCGGCGACGACCTCGTCACCGACGCCGACGGCGCCTTCGAGGTGATCGTCGGCGGACAGCGGCGGGGACCCAACTGGCTGCCCACCACGGCGGGCTCCCGCAAACTGTTCATCCGTCAGGGCTTCGACTCCTGGGACGAGCGAGCCCGCGCGGCTGCGGATCGATCGGGTCGACATGCGCGCACCGCAGCCCCTGCCCACCCCCGAGCAGATGGTCGACGCCGATCGACTGGGCGGGGGAGTTCGTCACCGGCGTGATGCGGCGACTGGCCGGAATTCCCGTTCAGCCACGGCGGAGTCGACCCCGACCGGCCCAACCGGTTCCCGGAACCGGACCTACCGACGGGGACACCAGGCGCGGCCGCGCGGCGGTCAACATGTACTGGGAACTCGCCCCGGACGAGGCCCTGGTCATCGAGTTCGATGCGCACGAGGGCCTGTGGATGCTGACCAACATGGGTGTCTTCTTCAACAGCATGGATTTCCTCTACCGGCCGGTCAGCTACACGCCAGCCGCACCGCCGTCGATGCCGACGGCGCGGTGCGGCTGATCCTGGCCCACGGCGATCCCGGCTTCCACAACTGGATGGACACGCAGGGGTTCGCGCGGGGCAATGTCACCTACCGGCACATGCTCGGCGGCCGTCCGGCCGTGCTGCGCACCCGGCTGGTCAACTACGCGCGGCTGGCCGAGGTGTTGCCCGCCGACACGCGCGACCGTCACCGGGCCGCAGGAGCGGACCGAGCAGATGTGGTTGCGGTTCAACGCGATCCGGCGCCGGTACGCGCTGTTGTGACGCGAGCGTGCGGGAACTCCCGAATTGTCGCGGCGTGTCGCTCGCAGACACGCGCGCTCGCGCGAAGGGGGGCTCAGAGGCGCTGGAGTGCGAAGGTCCAGAACTGGCTGCCGGGCGGGCCGTTGTTGCAGCCGACGTCGTAGCGCGAGTCGATGGTGCCCGCCAGCGTGACCGCGTCCCATGAGTAGGTCTCGTGGGTGGGCATGTTGTACCCGAAACAGCGCAGCCCGTCGGGCACCTCGACGTCGAGCGTGTAGCGGCCGTCGGCCAGGTGCGCCTTGCCCTCGTAGTAGGCGTAGAACTTCAGCCGGGGTCGCGCGGCGACGTTGAGGCAGTCCTGCGACTTCTCCGGGATGCAGCAGCGCGACGAACCACACCCACGACGCGCGGTCGTACCTGTTGGTCAGCAGATCGTAGTTGCCGAGCTGCATTCTGGCCGACGACGGCGGCGCGAGCGTGGTCGCGGCCGCCATCAGTGCCGCCACCACCGCCGCGATCTTGGTGACCTTCATGTCTGCCCTTCTGCGGATCTCGTTCGCGTGCGGATAGCCCATCGAACCACTTCAGCCGTTGTTCTCGGGGCCGGATCGCCCGCTAATCGATGACGGCGGCTTCTTTGCGCTCGGTGATCGGGCCGCGCGAGTTCCTGCTCGTCGCAGATGCGCTGCAATTTCTCCAGCGTCTCGTCCAGTCCGGGGCCGAGCCGGTTGCCGGGGGTGAAGGTCGCGGGCAGATGCCGCATGCCCTGGATGACGCCGATCGTGTCGTAGTGCACGGTGCCCTCGGGGTCGCAGACGTAGTCCGGCATGCGGTCGAGCACCGCGGTGAGCATGGACTTGAACACGGTGCGCGCGACGTTGGACCCGACACACCGGTGCACACCGATCCCGAAACTGAAGTGGCGGTTGCCCTTCCGGTCCAGTGACGACCTCGTTGGGTTCGTCGAAGACCGTCGGGTCGCGGTTGGCCATCGCCCACGACAGCCACAGCCGTTCGAACTTCTTGAACTGCGTGCCGTCGACCTCGACGTCCTCGGCGAAGGTTCGGCCGTCGCCGGGCGCGGGAGTGAAGAACCGCAGGAACTCCTCGGTGGCGGGGTGCAGCAGCGTGTCGCGTTCGCGGCTGAGGCGCTCGCGTTCGTCGGGATGCTCGCCGAGCCACTCCAGTGCGTGCGCGGTGAGTGCGGTGGTGGTGTCGAAGCCGCCGCCGATGATCAGCCCGAGGTTGCCGAGGATCTCGATGTCGGGCGCGGGGTCGCCGTCGATGCGCAACTGCAGCAGGGCGTTGACCAGTCCGGGCCGCGGGTGCTCGCGGATCTCCATCATGTTGGTGATGAGGTCGATGCCCATCTCGCGGTGCTGCTCGTTGATCTTCTCCCGTTCGGGAGCAGTGTTCGGGCGTGTACACCGAGGCGTGGGTCGGCTCGCTGTAGACGTTCCACTTCTTCAGCTCGATACCCATCATCGCCAGCGTGAACACCGCGGGCACCACGTTGGCCAGGTGGTCGACGAAGTCGATCCGGCCCGACTCGATGTGCTCGTCGAGTGCCGCGCGGGTGATCTCGTCGATGAACGGCTCCCACCGCTTGATCGCCGCCGGCGACAGGTACGGGTTGAGCGCGCCACGGTAGGTGCTGTGCTCGGGCTCGTCCATCTCCAGGATGCCGCCGCGAACCACAGTGGCCCGGCTGGCTTTCGGGATGGTGATGCCCTGAAAGGGTGTCTCGCCGGAGATGTCGTGATGATTGGACACCACCGGGCAGCGCGCGAGCTCGAACACCTGCTTGCTCCCGGCGGCCACCCAGTGCCCGTTGTAGGTTTCCGACCAGGCCATCGGACACTTGGCCTGCATCTCCTCGGTGATCTTCTCGAACTGCAGGCGGTATTCCGGGGTGTGCCGGTCGAAGTGATAGCCGGGCTGCTTGCGGCTGTCGTCGGCGGTGCCGTTCACGACGTCGTCGACACTCAAGGCTGTTGTCTCCCTGTGCTCGCAGGATCCGCCGAAGAGGTCATTCTTCGATGGAGATGGCTTGTTCGGGGCACGACTGCGCGGCTTCGCGCACCGCGTCCTGCTGATCGGCGGGCACCACTTCGTGGACCGGTGAGGCCGTTCCGTCGATATCGCTGAGCTCGAAGGAATCCGGAGCGATCATCGAGCACAGCGTGTGCCCCTGACAGCGACCCGAGTCCACCCAAACCTTCACGATTGCCCTCTCCTCGTCCGACCGTGCTCGTCAGGCGTGGTAGTCGTACCACTTGAGGTATCCGCCGGCGTCGACGCGCAGTTGCATGCCCGTGACGTATCGGGCCTCGTCGGAGACCAGCCACAGGATCGCGTTGCTGATGTCCTCGGGCTCGATGAAGTTGACCTTCATCGCCTGCTGGACGCCGAAGACCGGTTCGGCATCGGCGCGGGTCGGGTTCTCCAGGTCCGGCCGGAACGACTTGTACATCGGCGGGCTCTGCAACATGTCGGTGTTGCAGTTGGTCGGGTGCACCACATTGGCGCGGATTCCGCGCACCGCCAACTCGGTCGCGAGGTCGTGCACGTATTGCGACAGCAGCCGTTTGGACGTCATGTAGGCCATGCCGCCGGGGTCGCCGCCGGGGTTGGGCTTGTTGTGCGCATCCATCAGCGCGGCGGTGGAGCCGGTGGCCACGATCGACGCGCCCTCTTTGAGGTGGGGCAGGGCGACCTGGATGGCGTTGATGGTGCCGATCAGGTTGGTGTTGATCACGTCGGTCCACGCCTGCATCGGCGGATCGCCCTTCATGCCGGCGATGCCGGCCTGCGCGACGACGATGTCGACGCCGCCGAGCGCGGCGATGCCGTCCTCGAGCGCCTTGCGCAGCTGACCGCCTCGCGCACGTCGGCCTTGGCGGTGAAGACCCGCTGCCCGGTCTTCTCGACGAAAGCCGCGGTCTCCTCGAGGTCTTCGGGCGTGGCCATCGGATAGCCGATGGTGTCGACGTTCTCGCACAGGTCGACGGCGATGATGTCGGCGCCCTCTTCGGCGAGCCGCACCGCATGGCTGCGTCCCTGCCCACGTGCCGCCCCGGTGATGAAGGCGACCTTTCCTTCGAACGCGTCCCATGTGGATGTCCTTTCGGTCGTGGGTATGCTCAGGTGTTCCGGCCGCCGTTGACGCCGAGGATCTGGCCGGTGATGTAGCCGGCCTCCTCGGAGATCAGGAATGCGCAGGCCGCGGCGATGTCCTCGGGCCTGCCGATCCGGCGCACCGGCGTCGCCTCGATCTGTTTCTGGGTGTCGCCGAGGAACCCGCGCTTCTCGGCCTTGCGCAGCATCGGGGTGTCGATGAATCCGGGCGGGACGGCGTTGACGGTGATGCCGTCGGGGCCGTACTCCAGTGCCAGCGACTTGGTCAGGCCGTTGACCGCGGACTTCGCCGCCACGTAGGGCGACATGAACGGTTGTCCGGAGTGGGTGCTCGACGAGGAGATGTTGACGATGCGGCCCCAGCCGGCCTCGATCATGTCGGGCAGCACCGCCTGGATGCAGTGGAAGACGCCGTTGAGGTTGACGTCGATGATCTTCTGCCAGTCCGCGAACGACAGGTCGCGGAACCGCTTGAACCGATCGAGCCCGGCCGCGTTGACCAGGACGGTGACCGGCCCGAGTCGTTGCGGATCTCGCTCAACGCGGCGTCGACGGCAGCACGGTCGGTGACGTCGGCGACGTAGGAGAACTTCTCCTCGCCGGGGTTGAGGTCGATCGTGGCGACCGCGAGACCGTCGGCTCGCAGGCGCTCTGCGATCGCGGCGCCGATACCCGAGCCGCCTCCGGTGACCACGGCGTTCTTCATGCGCAGCGCTCAGCCATCAAGAATCATCCTTCCGATTATGAGAACCGTACTCTCGCATGTGCGCGATCGCAAGACAGGGCAGGAGTTGTTCGCACTGGTGAGACGTTTGGAGGCTGATTGTCGCACTGTTTCCCGCAGGCCGTGACGGTTCGGCGCATATTCCTTGAGTTCTCATCCGGCGAATGTATGATTCGCCGGAGATGAGAATGCAATTTTCATCACATTTGCCCGTCATCAGCCCGCTGATGTGCGCAGCTCCCGAGGAGGACGATGCAGGAAACAGCCACGATCTCGACGCCGGCGCCGATGCCGACCGCGGGACGGGCCGATCGGCGCCTGTCTGATCGGCGGGCGGCTGGTCGAGACCGAGCGGACGTTTCCCTCGATCAATCCCGCGACCGGCGAGGTGCTCGGCTACGCGCCCGACGCCACGGTCGCCGACGCCGAGGCCGCGGTGGCCGCCGCGCGCCAGGCGTTCGACACCACTGACTGGTCGACCAACACCGAACTGCGGGTGCGCTGCCTCGAGCAGCTGCACCAGGCGCTCGTCGAGCACCGCGACGAGCTCGCCGCGCTGACCATCGCCGAGGTCGGGGCCACCGAGGCGCTGTGCCAGGGCGCGCAACTGGACCAGCCGATCGAGATCGTGCGCTACTACGCCGACCTGCTGAAGACCTACCCGATGACCGAGGACCTCGGCAACATCGAGAGCCGCGGGATGCAGCATCACCGCTGGGTGGAGAAGGAGGCCGCCGGGCGTGGTCGCGGCGATCATCGCCTACAACTATCCGAACCAGCTGGCGCTGGCCAAGCTGGCGCCCGCGCTGGCCGCCGGCTGCACGGTCGTACTCAAGTCCGCCCCGGACACCCCGCTGATCACGCTGGCGCTCGGTGAACTGATCGCCGAGCACACCGACATCCCCGCCGGCGTCGTCAACGTGCTCTCCGGTGCGGACCCCGCCGTCGGCGCCGCGCTGACCACCAGCCCGGACGTCGACATGGTGACCTTCACCGGGTCCACCCCGACCGGCCGGGCGATCATGGCCGCGGCCAGCGAGACCCTCAAGAAGGTCTTCCTCGAACTCGGCGGCAAGTCGGCGGCCATCGTGCTCGACGACGCCGATTTCGCCACCGCGGCACTGTTCTCCGCGTTCAGCATGGTGACCCACGCCGGTCAGGGCTGCGCGCTGACGTCGCGCCTGCTGGTGCCCGCGAAGCACAAGGACGAGATCGTCGAGCTGGTCAAGAACAACTTCGCGCTGGTGCGCCTACGGCGACCCGGCCGATCCCGGCGACCTACATGGGTCCACTGATCAGCGAGAAGCAGCGCGACAAGGTCGACGCGATGGTGCAGCGCGCCGTCGCAGGCCGGCGCCACGCTGGTCACCGGTGGCGAGAAGGTCGACCCGGGCTACTTCTACACGCCGACTCTGCTCGCCGACGTCGACCCCGACAGCGAGATCGCCCAGGAGGAGGTCTTCGGCCCGGTGCTCGCCGTCATCGCCTACGAAGACGACGACGACGCCGTACGGATCGCCAACAACTCGATCTACGGTCTGTCGGGCGCGGTCTTCGGCAGCCAGGACCGGGCGCTGGCGCTGGCACGGCGCATCCGCACCGGCACGTTCTCCATCAACGGCGGCAACTACTTCAGCCCCGACAGCCCGTTCGGCGGTTACAAGCAGTCCGGCATCGGCCGGGAGATGGGCGCCGCCGGGCTCGAGGAGTTCCTGGAGTGCAAGACCTTCGCTGTTGTCGTGCCCGAGGCGGTGAGCTGAATGAGCAAGCCGCTGGCCGGTATTCGGGTCCTCGAGGTCGCCATGTACGGGTTCGTCCCGTCGGCGGGCGCGGTGCTCGCGGAGTGGGGCGCCGACGTGATCAAGGTCGAGCACGCCGTCACCGGTGACCCGCAGCGCGGTCTGCGCCAGACCGGGCTGCTGCGGGTGGAGGGCGACCCGAATCCCAACATCGAGCACGCCAACCGGCTCAAGCGCAGTATCGGGCTGGACATGTCGGTGCCCGAGGGCAGGGACGTGCTGCTCGAGCTGGCGCGCCGCGCCGACGTCTTCCTGACCAGCTTCCTGCCGGGTCACCGGCAGAAGTTCGGCATCGACGTCGACGACATCCGGGCGGTCAACCCGACGATCGTCTACGCGCGCGGCAGTGCGCTGGGACCGCGCGGCGTGGAGTCGGTCAAAGGCGGCTACGACATGACCGCCTTCTGGTGCCGGGCGGGCACCGCGGCCACCATCACCCCGCCGGGTACCCCGGGCATGGTCGGTCCGCCGGGGCCGGCCTACGGCGACACCATCTCCGGCACCAACCTGGCAGGCGGCATCGCGGCCGCGCTGCTCAAGCGCGAGCGCACGGGTGAGGCGTCGGTGGTCGACGTCTCGCTGCTGGGCAGTGGACTGTGGTCGTTGGGCCACACCGTGGCACTGACCAACCACCTCGGCCAGCGGATGGAGGCCTTCCCGCCCGGCGTGCACGGTTCGCCGATCAACCCGCTGGTCGGGCTCTACGCGACCGCCGACGACCGCTACATCTCGTTCGTGATGATGCAGCCCACCAAGTTCTGGGCCGACGTCTGCCGGCACATGGATCTCGACGAGCTGGCCGACGATCCGCGCTTCGCGACCGCCGAGGCGATCGCCGAGCACACCGAGGTGGCCAACGAGATCCTCACGGAGGCGATGGCCAAGCGCCCTCTCGCGGAGTGGAGCGAGCGCTTCGCGACGCTGGCCGGTCCGTGGGCGCCGGTGCAGGACACGCTGCAGGCGGCCGAGGACGCCCAGATCCGCGCCAACGAATACCTGGTGCAGGCAGGCGAACTCGAGCTGGTCGCCAACCCGGTGCAGTTCGACGTCACCGCCCCGACGTCGGGGCCCGCGCCCGGATTCGCCGAGCAGACCGATGAGATCCTGCTCGAACTCGGGCTGGACTGGGACCGCATCATCGAGCTGAAGACGGCCGGCGCCGTCACCTGACTGCGCTACCACCAACCCTTCCGGAGAGAACCCCATGCCCCACGTCGCATCCATCGGCACGTACCTGCCGTGCTGGGGCTCACCCCTGCGCCGGGTCGCCGGTGACGACGAGGACGCCGTCACGATGGCCGTCGAGGCCGGCCGCGCGGCGCTGGCGGGCGCCGGGTCGGTGCAGCGGGTGGTGCTGGTCAGCCGCGACCTGCCGCTGCTGGAGAGCAGCAACGCGGCGGTGCTGCTCGCCGGGCTCGGTCTGGACCCGGAACTCGAGGTCGACGAACGCCTCGGCGGTGCGCCGGCGACCGTCGACGCCGTCAGCTCCGCCCGGCCGCGCACGCTGATCATCGGCGCCGACCTCGACCCGCGCGCGGAGCCGCCGCCATCGTCACCGCCGAAGACGGACTCGCGGGTGCGCACCGCCGCGCGGGTGGCGCGCAGCCTTCCGGTGCGCACCCGCAACGCCGTCGGCGACGTCCACGACTACGGCGATCCGCGCTCGTCGGCCTGCACGAGCGGGGCGTGATCGCCGTATTCGCTGGTGGTCGTCGAGCTCGACGGCATCGGGGTACGGGCGCTGGTCAAAGTGACCGGGCGCCGCGCCCGGCACCGTCGACATCGGCGACCGGGGCCGACTGGCGCTGCGCCGGGTGGCCGTTCGGTCCGGGGTGCCCGACTACGGCTACGCGTTCGAGCCCGAGCAGGCGGGGGCCGCGGCGTGAGGAGGGTCGCCATCGTCGGCGCCGGGATGACGGCCTTCGCCGAACACTTCGCCCTCGGAATCAAGGACCTGCTGCCGATGGCGTTCGCCGAGTGTGCCGGCAGCGTCGACAAGGGGCTGGCCAAGAGCGATCTCGACGCCGCCTGGTTCGGCGCGATGGGCACCGCCGACGGCTTCCCCTCGGGGATCCTGGCCGACACGCTCGGGCTGCCCGAGCTTCCGGTGAGCCGCGTCGAGAACTCCTGCGCGACCGGGCATGACGCCGTCCGCAATGCGCTGTTCGGCGTTGCCTCTGGGGCGTTCGACGTGGCGCTGGTGATGGGTGCGGACAAACTTCGCGACACCACCTCGGCCGACATGCTGTGGGAATGGGAGGCCATGGCCCGCGACATGGCCTGGGACTACCCGCTCGGTCTGGTCGCGCCCGCCGGATTCGCCTTGCACGTTCGTCGATATCTCCACGAATCTCCGGCAACTGAAGAACACTTAGCCATGGTGGCGGTCAAGAACCACCGCCACGGTGTGCACAACCCCAAGGCGCGACTGCGCTTCGAGATCACGATGGAGCAGGCCCTGAACGCACCAACGGTGGTGACACCGTTCCGCTTGTACGACTGCGCCCCGCAGAGCGACGGTGCCGCCGCACTGGTGATCGCGGCCGAGGAGGTCGTCGATCGGTTCACCGACCGGCCGGTCTGGCTCCGCGGCGTGGGTCTCGGCCTGGATTCGGTGATGCACCAGCACAAGGCGGACCTGACGGCGTTCCCGGCGACCACGCGCGCGGCCAAGCAGGCTTTCGCGATGGCCGGGATGTCGCCGGCCGACGTCGACGTCGCCGAGGTGCACGACTTCCTCACCGGGATCGAGCTGATGAGCTACGAGGACTTGGGGTTCGCTGAGAGGCTGGAGGGCTACAAGTTGCTGGAGGCCGAGGTGACCACCGTGGGTGGGGCGCTGCCGGTCAATCCCAGTGGCGGATTAAAAGCCAAAGGGCACCCGCCGGGTGCCACTGGTGTGGCACAGTGCGTCGAGTTGTTCCAACAGTTGCGTGGCGACGCCGTCAACCAGGTGGACGGAGCCCGAATCGCGCTGGCACACAACATCGGCGGGCCGACAGCAGTGTCGGCCGTGACGATCCTAGAAGGACCAGGAGGGCCTCGCTGATGGCGGTCAAGGGGCCGGAGCGTTGGTCGACCGGGATCGCCCTGCCCAATGGGATGTCGGGTGCGATGCAGGCCGTCGGCGGGTTCTTCTCGATGGCGCTGGATGCGGCGCGGTTCATCTTCGTGCGGCCGTTTCAGTGGCGGGAGTTCTTGGAGCAGTCGTGGTTCGTGGCGAAGGTGTCGATGGCGCCGACGCTGTTGGTGGCGATTCCGTTCACGGTGCTGGTGTCCTTCACGCTGAACATCCTGCTGCGGGAGCTGGGTGCGGCGGACCTGTCGGGCGCGGGTGCGGCGTTCGGGGCGGTGACCCAGGTGGGTCCGCTGGTGACGGTGCTGATCGTGGCCGGCGCGGGCGCCACGGCGATGTGTGCCGATCTCGGGTCGCGCACCATCCGTGAGGAGATCGACGCGATGGAGGTGCTGGGCATCAACCCGGTACAGCGTCTGGTCACGCCGCGGATGCTGGCCTCGGGTCTGGTGGCGTTGCTGTTGAACAGCCTGGTGGTGATCATCGGCATCCTGGGCGGCTACTTCTTCTCGGTCTTCGTCCAGGACGTCAACCCCGGCGCGTTCGCGGCGGGCATCACGCTGCTGACCGGGGTGCCCGAGGTGATCATCTCGTGCGTCAAGGCGGCGCTGTTCGGGCTGATCGCGGGGCTGGTGGCCTGTTACCGGGGCTTGACGATCACCGGTGGCGGGGCCAAGGCGGTGGGGAATGCGGTCAACGAGACCGTGGTGTACGCCTTCATGGCGTTGTTCGTGATCAACGTGGTCGTCACGGCCATCGGCATCCGGATGACGACGGGCTAGGGGCGCGCGATGAGTACCTCAGCGGTGGTGCGGGCGCGGTTCCCGCGGCTGGTCAAGAACGCGGGCCGGCCGGTGGCGTGGTTGTCGCGGATCGGCGACCACACGATGTTCTACGGTCGGTCGCTGGCCGGGGTGCCGCACGCGGCGGTGCACTTCCGCAAGGAGATCATCCGGTTGATCGCCGAGATCTCGATGGGTGCGGGCACGCTGGCGATGATCGGCGGCACCGTGGTGATCGTCGGCTTCCTGACGCTGGCCGCCGGCGGGACGTTGGCGATCCAGGGGTACAGCTCGCTGGGCAACATCGGCATCGAGGCGCTGACCGGGTTCCTGGCGGCGTTCATCAACGTGCGCATCGCCGCGCCGGTGGTGGCCGGGATCGGGTTGGCCGCCACCTTCGGTGCCGGGGTGACCGCGCAGTTGGGCGCGATGCGGATCAACGAGGAGATCGACGCGCTGGAGGCGATGGGGATCCGGCCGGTGGAGTACCTGGTCGTCCACCCGCATCGTGGCCGGGATGGTGGCGATCGCGCCGCTGTACTCGATCGCGGTGATCCTGTCGTTCCTGGCGTCGCAGTTCACCACGGTGGTGTTGTTCGGGCAGTCCGGCGGGCTGTACGACCACTACTTCAACACCTTCCTCAACCCGATCGACCTGCTGTGGTCGTTCCTGCAGGCCGTGCTGATGGCGATCGCGATCCTGTTGGTGCACACCTACTTCGGCTATTTCGCCTCCGGCGGCCCCTCCGGCGTGGGAGCGGCGGTGGGCAACGCCGTGCGGACCTCTCTGGTGGTCGTGGTGTCGGTGACCCTGCTGGTGTCGCTGGCCATCTACGGCTCCAACGGCAACTTCAACCTGTCGGGCTAGGGGAGGCGAGTTGAGCAAGAGCTACACGCGGCCCCTGGCGGGACTCGCTCTGGTGGTGGTCCTCGTCGCGATCTTCGCGGTGTCGATCGGGCTGTTCGCGGGCAAGTTCACCGAAACCGTTCCGGTGACGGTGATCTCCGAACGGGCCGGTCTGGTGATGAATCCCGACGCCAAGGTCAAGATGCGCGGCGTCCAGGTCGGCAGCGTCAAGTCGATCGAGTACCGCCCCGACGGCACCGCCGCACTGCAGCTGGACATGGATCCCTCGCAGCTGCATCTGATTCCGTCCAACGTCGGTGTCGACATCGCGTCGTCCACCGTCTTCGGCGCGAAATTCGTGCAGCTGGAGACGCCCGAAGAATCCCGACCGCCGAACGCCTGCACAAGGACCAGGTGCTGCAGGGCGACCACGTCACCGTCGAGGTCAACACGATCTTCCAGCAGCTGGTCAGTGTGCTCGACAAGATCGAGCCGGCCAAGCTGAACGAGACGCTCGGCGCCATCGCCCAGGCCTTCAACGGCCGCGGTGAGAAGTTCGGCCGCACGCTGACCGACTTCAACGCGCTGCTGGCCAAGCTCGAACCGAGCCTGCCCAACCTGGCCCACGACATCGAGGCGTCGGTCCCCGCGTTCGGTGCCTACGGCGACGCCGCCCCCGACCTCGTCTCCACCATCGACAACACCACCCGGCTGGGCAATTCGATCGTCGACGAGCAGGACAACCTGGACCGGTTCCTGGTCAGTTCCATCGGTCTGGCCGATCTGGGCAACCAGGTGATCGGTGACAACCGCAAGGGCCTGACCGACGTCCTGCATCTGCTGGTGCCCACCACCGATCTGCTCTACGAGTACCGCAAGTCGCTGTGGTGCGGCATCGGCGGCCTGGTGCCGTTCGCGAAGTCGCCGCCGCAGTACTCCGGCATCTTCGTCTCGGCCGGCCTGACACTCGGCGTGGAGCGCTACCGCTATCCCGCGCGATCTGCCCAAGGTCGCCGCCTCCAGCGGCGGCCGGGACTACTGCAAGGAGCTGGGCCTGCCGGAGATGCCGCCGGAGTTCGTGCCGCCGCTGATCATCGCTGACGTCGGGCGCCAACCCGCATCAGTACGGCAACGCCGGGCATCCTGCTGAACTCGGAAGGCCTGAAGAACTGGCTGTTCGGACCGCTGGACGGGCCGCCGCGTAACACCGCGCAGATCGGAATGCCAGGATGACCCGATCGCGTCGGCACCCTCGTCAAGTTCGCGATCTTCGCGATCATCATGATGCTGCTCACCGCTTTCCTGTTCTTCGTCTTCAGCGACGCGAGAACCGGTGCCACGCAACCAGTATTCGGCGGTCTTCAAGGATGCGTCGAGGCTGAAGTCCGGCGACACCGTCCGCATCGCCGGCATCCGCGTCGGCACCGTGCAGGACGTCTCCCTGCAGGCCGACAGATCGGTCCTGGTCGAGTTCGACACCGATCGCAACATCGTGCTGACCACCGGCACCAAGGCCGCGATCCGCTACCTCAACCTGGTCGGCGACCGCTACATGGAGCTCGTCGACAGTCCGGACTCCACCAAGATCATCCCGGCCGGGGGGCAGATCCCCGAGAGCCGTACCGCTCCCGCGCTCGACCTCGACCTGCTGCTCGGCGGGCTGAAGCCCGTCATCCAGGGCCTCAACCCGCAGGACGTCAACGCGCTCACGTCGTCGCTGGTGCAGATCCTGCAGGGCCAGGGCGGCACCATCGAGTCGTTGTTCGCCAAGACGTCGTCGTTCACCAACTCGCTGGCCGACAACAACCAGACCATCGAGCAGCTGATCGACGAACTGCGCACGGTGCTCGACACGCTGTCGAAGAACGGCGACGAGTTCTCCGGTGCGATCGACAAATTGGAGCAACTGGTCAGGGGACTGTCTACCGACCGCGACCCGATCGGCACGGCGATCACCGCGCTGGACAACGGCACGGCCTCGCTGGCCGACCTGCTCAGCCGCGGCCGCGCGCCGCTGGCCGGCACCGTCGACGAGCTGAACAGGCTCGCACCGCTGGTGGACAACGATCTCGACCGCCTCGACGCGACGCTGACCCGCCTGCCCGAGATCTACCGCAAACTGGCGCGAGTCGGGTCCTACGGCGCCTGGTTCCCGTACTACATCTGCGGGATCACGTTCCGCGCGAGCGACCTCGAGGGGCGCACGGTGGTCTTCCCCTGGATCAAGCAGGAAACGGGAAGGTGCGTGGACGAGTAGATGCTCAAGTACCGCGGATCTCAACTCGCTCAGAGCGGGTTTCATCGGCGTCGTGCTGATGATCCTGGTCATCGCCGTCGGGCCTGCAGCCCGAACGCCTGCTGTCGTGGGCCACCGCCGTGCGGTATCAGGCGCTGTTCAGCGAGGCCGGCGGCCTGGCCGTCGGCAACGACGTCACGGTGTCGGGCATCAAGGTCGGCACGGTGTCGTCGATCAAGCTCGACGACGGGAACGCACTCGTCGGGTTCACCATCGACGGAAAGTACGCGCTCGGCTCGGACACCACCGCGCACGTCCGCACCGGCACCCTGCTCGGCGAGCGGGTGCTGTCGCTGGAGTCCGCGGGCAGCGGCACCCTCGATCCGCAACAGGCGATCCCGACCTCGCGGACGTCCGTCGCCGTACTCGCTGACCGACGCCGTCAGCGATCTGACCGCCAATACCGCTGCCACCGACACCGATTCGCTCAACCAGTCACTCGACACGCTCGCCCAGACGCTCGACCAGATCGCGCCGCAGCTGGGTCCGACGTTCGACGGGCTCTCGCGGTTGTCGAAGTCGCTGAACGACCGCAACGAGAGCCTGGCCGAACTGCTGCGGACCGCGGGCGATGTGACCGGGATCTTCTCCGAGCGCAGCAGGCAGGTCAACGCGCTGATCCTGAACAGCAACGACCTGCTGGCCGTGCTCAACGAGCGCCGCTACGCCATCACCAGCCTGCTGGCCAACATCTCGTCGGTGTCCAAGGCGCTGACCGGCGTCGTCGCCGACAACGAGAAGGAACTCGCGCCGGCCCTGGAGCACCTGAACACCGTCACCGCGATGCTCGAGCGGAACCGCGACAACCTCGCCAAGATGCTGCCCGGTGCGGCCAAGTACTACCTGACCCAGGGCGAGATCGTGTCGAACGGCGCCTACTACAACGCGCTGATCCCCAACATCCAGCCGTCGCAGCTGCTGCAGCCGTTCCTCGACTACGCGTTCGGGTTCCGGCGCGGCGTGAACGCCGGCCAACCGCCGGACAACGCCGGGCCGCGCGCCGAACTTCCCTTCCCCGTCAACGGCATTCCGCAGCCTGGAGATCTCCCCAATGATGGCAACCCGTAAGCGGTTGGTGGCCGGCACCGCGATCCTGCTGGCCGTCCTGCTGATCGCCGGCGCGGCATTCCTCGTCCGGCAGGTGTTCTTCGGTCCGCGGACCATCACCGCCTACTTCCCGACGGCCACCGCGATCTATCCCGGCGACGAGGTGCGGGTGGCGGGGGTGCAGGTCGGCACGATCGACCAGATCATGCCCGAGGGCACCCAGACCAAGATGGTGCTCAAGGTCGACCGGGACGTGCCCGTTCCGGTCGACGCCAAGGCCGTGATCGTCGCGCAGAACCTGGTGGCGGCCCGCTATGTCCAGCTCACCCCGGCCTACCACAACGGTGACGGGCCGACCATGCGCGACGACGCGGTGATCCCCAGCGAGCGCACCGCGGTCCCGGTCGAGTGGGACGAGGTCAAGGCCCAGCTGATGCGGCTGTCGACGGAACTGGGCCCGCAGGCCGGCGTGTCGGGCACCTCGATCTCGCGGTTCATCGACAGCGCCGCGAACGCGATGGGCGGCAACGGCGAGAAGCTGCGCCAGACGCTGAGCCAGCTCTCCGGCGCGGCCCGGATCTTCGCCGAGGGCAGCGGCAACATCGTCGACATCATCAAGAACCTGCAGATCTTCGTCACGGCACTGCGGGACAGCAAGCAGCAGATCGTGCTGTTCCAGAACCGGCTGGCCAGCCTGACCAGCGTGATCAACGACAGCCGGTCCGACCTGGACGCGTGCGCTGTCCGATCTGTCGGTCGCGATCGGCGAGGTGCAGCGCTTCGTCGCGGGTAGCCGCAACCAGACCGCCGAGCAGACTCGAGCACCTGCGCGGCCTGACCCAGATCCTGGTCGACAACAAGCTGGCGCTGGAGAACGTCCTGCACATCACCCCCAACGCGATCGCGAACTTCGAGAACATCTACTACCCCAACGGCGGTTCGGTGACCGGCGCGTTCTCGGTGTCGAACTTCTCGAACCCGGTGTGGTTCGTCTGCGGCCTGATCGGCGGCGTCGCCAACACCACCGCGCCCGAAACGGCGAAGCTGTGCGCGCAGTATCTCGGTCCGGCGCTGCGCCTGGTCAACTTCAGCAACCTGCCGTTCCCGATCAACGCCTACCTGCGCCCGGCCGCCAGCCCGGACCGGATCATCTACACCGACCCGAAGCTGGCGCCGGGTGGCGCAGGCCCCGGCGACCCGCCCGAGGTGCGCGCCGCCGGTGTCGGCCTACACCGGAGCCGGCGACGTTCCGCCGCCCCCCGGGTGGAACGCGCCGCCGGGACCGCTGGGGATCTACCATCCCGACCCGGACGCGCCGGCGACGCCGTCGCCCGCCCTGTTCCCGGGCGCTCCCATTCCCGGGCCGCCCAACATCGTGTCGAACATCCCTGCCCAACAGCCGCAGACCGTCGACGGCCTGCTGCTGCCACCGACGCCCGCGCCGGCGTCGGCGGCGCCCACCGCGCCGCTGCTGCCTGCAGAAGGGATGCCGCCATCATGATCCGCGGTGCGAAGCGAGCGGTTGCCGTCGGTGCCGGCGTGGCACTGTGTGGTCGTCCGGATCGCTGTCCGGCTGCGCCTTCCAGGGCGTCAACTCACTGCCGCTGCCCGGCGCGGTGGGGCGCGGACCCGACGCCGTGACCTACCACGTGCAGATACCGAATGTCGCGACGCTGGAGTCGAATTCGCCGGTGCTGATCGACGACGTCGTCGTCGGCAGTGTCGGCAAGATGACCGTCGACAACTGGCACGCCGATGTCGAGATCTCGGTCAAGCCCGACGTCGTCGTTCCCGCCAACGCCGTGGCGACGGTCGGCCAGACCAGCCTGCTCGGATCGATGCACCTGGCGCTCGACCCGCCGCTGGGCCAGCAGCCCGACGGCCGGCTGCAACCGGGAGCGACCCTGCCGCTCAACGCGTCCTCGACCTATCCGACCACCGAGCAGACGCTGTCGTCGCTGTCGGCCGTCGTCAACGGGGGAGGGCTCGGCCAACTCGGTGACATCATCCACAACTTCAACCTCGGCATCTCCGGCCGCGAGCCCGAGATCCGGGAACTGCTGACCCGGCTCGACGACTTCGTCGGCGTGCTCGATCGCCAGCGCGACAACATCATCGCCTCGATCCAGCAGCTGCAGCGGGTCGCCGGCACCTTCGCCGGATCAGAACGACATGATCAACCGGGCGCTCAAGGACATCCCGCCCGCGCTCGACGTGCTGATCAGGGAGCGGCCGCAGTTCACCACCGCCCTGCACAAGCTCGGCCAGTTCAGCGACACCGCGACGGGACTGGTCAACGACGCCGGTGACGACCTGGTGAAGAACCTGCAGAACCTCGGTCCGATCCTCGGGGCGCTGGCCGACATCGGGCCCGACCTCAACCTCGCGTTGTTGTGGGCCTCGGCGTTCCCGTACGGCCCGACGTTCGCCGACCGGATCACCCGCGGCGACTACATCAACCTGTTCGCGACCTTCGACCTCACCTATCCGCGCCTGAAGAGGACCCTGCTGCTCGGTACGCGGTGGGGCGATGAGAACGCGAAGTTGATTCCGGCGCCGGGTGATCCGTACTACCTGAACTACTCGTACGACCCGCTCGAAGCTCGGCGTCGGCGCCCCCGCCCGACGAGGCGCTGCCACCGCCGCCCGGCGCGGCACCCGGCGCCACGATGCCGGCGGTCGCCGGGCCGCTGCTGCCGGTGGCGCCACCGCCGCCCGCGGCGCCGTGGCTGCCACAGGCGCAACCGATCACCGGCGACCAGATCTTCGCGGGACCCTACGGGCAGCCGGCGCCGCCGCCGGCGCCCGCCGCACCGAGCCCCGGGAGGTGGTGGCTGATGCTGACCCGCTTCGTCCGCAACCAGCTGATCATCTTCACCATCGCATCGATCGTCGGTGTGGCGGTGATGGTCTTCGCCTACATGCAGGTGCCCACGCTGCTCGGCATCGGCCGGCTGACCGTGAAGCTCGAGCTGCCCGCCTCCGGGGGGCTCTACCGCTTCAGCAACGTGACCTACCGCGGCGTGCAGGTCGGCAAGGTCACCGGTGTCGCGTTGACCGAGAACGGGGCGGAGGCGACGCTGTCGCTGGACACCTCGCCGAAGATTCCGGCCGACCTGCAGGCCGAAGTGCGCAGCGTGTCGGCGGTCGGCGAACAGTACGTCGACCTGCGGCCGCACACCGACTCGGGCCCGTACCTCGAGGACGGCTCGCGAATCCCGATGTCGGACACCACCATCCCCCAGCAGGTCGGTCCGATGCTGGATCAGCTCAGTGCGCTGGTGGACAGCATGCCCAAGGACCGGATCCCCGACCTGCTCGACGAGACGTTCAAGGCGTTCAACGGGGCGGGCCCCGACTTCGGGTCGCTGCTCGATTCGGCGTCCAAGGTGACCGGAGAAGTCAACGGCGTCTCCGATCAGGCCCGCGCTCTGATCGACGACAGCCGGCCCGCTGCTGGATTCGCAGGCCGAGACCGCCGACGCGATCCGGACCTGGGCACGCAGCCTCAACGGGGTCACCGCGCAGGTCGTGCAGAACGATCCGCAGGTGCGGTCGATCCTGCGAACGCGGTCCCGGCTTCGCCGACGAGGTCAGCTCGCTGCTCAATCAGATCAAGCCGACGCTGCCGGTCTTGCTGGCGAACCTGACCACGGTCGGACAGGTGCTGTTGACCTACAACCCGTCGATCGAGCAGCTGCTGGTGATGTTCCCGGGGATCATCGCCGCACAGCAGTCGTTCGGTCTGCCGCAGAACAATCCGACCGGTCTGCCCGCCGGCGACTTCGCGCTGACCATCAGCGATCCGAACCCCTGCACGGTCGGCTTCCTGCCGCCGTCGCAGTGGCGCAACCCGGAGGACGAGACCACGCTCGACACTCCCGACGGGTTGTACTGCAAGCTGCCGCAGGATTCGCCGATGAACGTGCGCGGTGCCCGCAACTACCCCTGCATCGGGCACCCCGGCAAGCGCGCGCCGACCGTCGAACTCTGCAACGACCCCAAGGGATTCCAGCCGCTGGCGATGCGCCAGCACATCACCGGGCCCTATCCGTTCGACCCCAACCTGATCTCGCAGGGCGTCCCGCTCGACGACCGCGTCGACTTCAACGAACGCATCTACGGGCCGTTACAGGGCACGCCACTCCCGCCGGGCGCGGTCCCCGCGGGGACTCCGCCGGGCGCGCCCCTGCCCCCGCCGCCGGGCGCCGCGCCCGCGCCGGGACCGGTGCCCGTCCCGCCCGCGAGTGCACCCGCGGTGCTGCCGCCGGCCCAGGGTCCGTTGCTGCCGGATCAGGCCGTGCCCGCGGCGCCGGGCCCGCCACCCGGACCCCCGCCGGCCGAGTCCGGCGCGGTCCCCGCCGCGCCGAGTGCGTTCGCGGGCAACGGTTCTGCGCCGGTGCAGCCCACGTTGGCCACCGCGCACTACGACCCGCAGACCGGTCAGTATCTGTCGCCGGACGGTGCGCTGCAGCAGCAGGCGAACCTGGCCGGCGGTGCGGGACCCAAATCGTGGAAGGACCTGATGCCGACCTGACGATCGGCCCGGTGCAGGCCGGTCAGGCCAGCTTCTGGGCCCGCACCGGCAGTTCGATGACCTTCGGCTTGTTCACGCCGCAGGCGCCGCTGTCGCTCTTGGTGATGTTGCGGCCCACCAAGGTCGTGAAGTTCTTCTGCAAGCGGGCCTCGGTGGCAGGGTCCCACGCCCCACAGCATGAACATCTGGTGGCCGGTGGCGAAAGTGCCGTTCGGGCACGGCATCCAGTTGGGCACATCGTGCTCGATGTACCAGAAGTCGTCCAGGCGTGCCGAACCCGTCCAGCCGAGGCTGCTCGTCACCTGACCGGAGCACTCGATCGGGCTGACGCACGACACATTGACGGTCCAGGTCTCGCGCACCGGGCGCTCGTCGATGAACACCTGGTTGGTCTTCGCCCACTCACCGTCGGAGAACACATCCCAGGTTCCGCGAGATGTCGGTACCCCAGTTCTCCGCCGCGGCGCTCGGCGCGGGACCTACACTTCCGAGCACGGCCAGAGCTGTTGCCGCGATACCGCCGATGACCTGTGCTGGGCGCATGTTTCCAGCCTAACGGCGCCTCAGAGTAATGCTCTCCAAAAGTGAGAATTTCGTTGCCGCGCATGGAAAAATGGCGGCGTGCGCTCCTCAGTCGCGGTGTTGGCAGCCCTGGCGGCTTCGGCGTGGGTGAGCGCCGCTCCCGCGGCGGCACAGCCGCCGCCGGTCCTGCCGCCGCTGCCCCCGCCTGGCGGGGAGTGCAACTTCCCCAACTGCACGCCCGGCATCCGGCCCAACGTGGTGCTCGGCTCCTATTGCGACAACACCACGTACTACGTCTTCGGGGTGACCGACTGGGGCCGGTTGGTGTTCTGCGGGTCCCCGAGGCGGTACGAGCCCCGCTGGTTCCGCTCACCGGAGATGCACGGCGTCAAGAACGAAGGCGATCTGTGTCCCGCGCTCGACGGCGAGGTGGCCCAGGCGCCGGACGGCCTGTTCCTCACCTGCGTCGCCAGGGACAACCGGTCGTACTGGGAGCGCGGCGACCTCTGAGCCGCCGATGCATCACCAGGGCCGGATCGAGCAGAGCGCTCCCTTGGTGCCGGAGTCGGTCGCCACCACGACGTCGTCGACACGGAGTTCGCACACGAAGCCGGGGTCGCTCAACGGCTTCGACAACGGAATCGGGCAGACCGACGACCACCATCGCCCACGCGTCCGGGATCGGCGAGCATCGCATCGAACACCCACGGCTTACCGGGGCCCGAGATTGGCTTCCTGGTTGGGTGTGAAGCGGTACGGGTCATGGCTGTAATCGGCCCAGTTCGGCGGATCGACTTCGCGGTAGTAGATCTCCGCGTTGTAGACGTCCTGGCTGGCGCCCACGGTGTAGTGCACGTGGTGCAGTGGCGGCTGCGCGGTCGCCGTGCCGCTCGGACCGACGGCGCTCGCCGCGACCAGCCCCGTCACTGGACGCGGCGAGAGTCGGAAGCGCTTTGCAGAACCGCATTTTCAAATTTTAGAACGTGACTGCCGATGTGCCGGAGTGCGAATCGTCGGTCTGCTCATCGAACGGGCGTGAAGGTGATGTTCAGCTCGGTCAGCCCGCGCAGGATGAAGGTCGGCTCGTAGGTGTAGCGCCGGGCGTTCGGCGGGCCGTGGTGCTCTTCGTCGATCGCGATGTCGGCCATGCGATCCAGGATGCGCTCGATCGAGACGCGACCCTCGACGCGGGCGAGCGGTCCGCCGGGGCACGAGTGCACACCGCGGCCGAACGCGATGTGTTCGCGGACGTTCTTGCGGTCGAGGTCGAATTCGTGGGGATGGTCGAAGCGGTTGCGGATCCCGGTTGACCGCGCCCGGGCACACCATCATCGTGGTGCCCGCCGGGACGTCCATGTCGCCGACCCTGGTGTTCTTCTTCGCCAGCCGGAACTGGCTCTTCACCGGCGCGTCCATCCGCAGCGCCTCCTCGACGAACACCGGGATGCGGCTGCGGTCGCGGCGCAGCCGCTCCTGGATCTCGGGGTGGTCGCCGAGCACGCGCAGCGACGCCGACAGCAGCTTGGTGGTGGTCTCCTGGCCGGCGGCGAACAGGAACGTCGCGGACCGGACGACCTCGATGACGGGTGGCGTCGACCCGTCGGGGTACTTCGCGGTCGCCAGTGCGGTGAGCACGTCGTCGCGGGGTTCCCGGCGGCGCTCCTCGAGATAGCCGATGAACTTCTCGTCGAGCCACTCCAGCGGGTTGGCACCCACCAGGTCGCTGTGGTCGAGCGAGCCGACGTTGGCGCCGGGCCGCGGCGCGCCCAGCACCGTCCGGAACTCCTCGTGGTCGTCTTCGGGCACGCCGAGCATGTCGGCGATCACCAGCAGCGAGAACGGCTTGGCGTAGGCGGTGAGGAACTCGCAGCGGCCTGCGGGCTGCCTGCTGACGATGTCGTCGAGCACCTCGTCGGCCAGGCGCCACATGAAGTCCTCGTTCTCCTTGAGCCTGCTCGGCGTCAGGAGCCGGTTCAACAACGACCGGGCGTTGGTGTGGTCGGGCGGATCCATCGTCACCATGTGCTCGAACATCGGCATCTGCGGCCGGTGCGCGGTGATCTGGTCGGTGATGTCGTCGCCCTCGGGGGTGAAGGGCAGCGGCGGGAACGGGCCGGCGACCGCGATGCAGGAGGAGAACGTGTCGGAGTCCTTGAGCGACGGTCGCGGCCTCCTCGTAGCCGGTGACCGCCAGCACGCCGTAGTTGCGGCTCCCGCACGACCGGGCACTTGCTGCGCAGGTGGTCGAAGTACGGGTGCGGATCGGGCACCAGTGCGGGATCGGTGAAGTAATCGATCGTGTCGAAATCGCTCATGTCCAGGTCCTCCCGGGGCTGGCCGGTGTTGTGTGCTCGATCGCGCGTGGCTACCGAAATGCTGAGCACCTGCTTAGCATGGTGCAGGAGTTAGGGTCAAGATCGCCGGCGACACGCGGGACGACGTCGCGGTCACGATGTGTGCGTGTCCGGCTCAGGGTGATGTCACGCTGGAAGAGACCACGACAGGAAATGGGAGTCGAGCATGGCATCGCCGCGACGGATCGGGGCGCCGGACGCGAAGAATCGCGGGGTGCTCCTCGATGCCGCCGAGCAGCTGCTCATCGAGGAGGGCTACGCGGCCGTGACGTCGCGACGCGTCGCCGACCGCGCGGGGCTCAAGCCGCAGCTGGTGCATTACTACTTCCGCACCATGGAGGACCTGTTCCTCGCGGTGTTCCACCGCAGGGCCGAGGAAGGCCTCACCGTGCTGGCCGCCGCGCTGCAGTCGCGCCAACCGCTGTGGGCGCTGTGGCGGTTCAGTACCGCACCGCAGGCCACCCGGCTGACGATGGAGTTCATGGGGCTGGCGAACCACCGCAAGGCGCTGCGGGCGGAGATCGTCTACTACGCCGAGCGGTTCCGGCGAGGAGCAGAACAAGGCGATCGCCGCCGCGCTGGCGCGGCACGGCATCGACGCCACCGACGTCCCGCCGGTGGTGTGGACGGTCTTCGCGACGAGCGTGTCCCAGGCGTCTGGTCGTGGAACGGGCGCTCGGCATGAGCACCGGGCATGCCGAGACGTTCGCGTTCTGCGAGCGGTGGCTGCGCCGTCTCGAAGGTGACCCGCTGCCCGAGGTCTGCCGGCGAGCGACGCCTCACCAGAGGTAGATCACCAGGATCGCGGATCCACAGCACCGCCAGCCAGACATCGGTGGCGCGGCGCAACCACGCAGGGGCGAAGCGGACCTCCATGAACGAGCGGATGATCACCCGGCCCTTGACCGCCCCGAGCGCGATCGCGGCCACGGTGATCGGCACGCTGGCGGTCGCATGGCCGCCCGGATGTCCCGGGGCGAGCCACCACGAGATCACGGTGATCACCGAAAGGGCGAGCCACGCAACGGTGACGGCCCGCGGCGTGTTCGTCTGCGTCGTATGTCACAGCTCACCTCATCACGTAGAGCAGGGCGAAGATGACGACCCACAGCAGATCGACCATGTGCCAGTAGGTGGCGCCGGACTCGATCATCGACATCCGCCGCTTGCGTGGATTGCGCATGTCGCGCACCACGATTCCCATGATCACCAGCCCGAGGACCACGTGGAACAGGTGCACGCCGGTGAGCATGTAGTAGAACATGAAGAATTCGCTGCCGGCGATCGTGTGGCCTTCGACGATCTTCGTCGACCATTCATAGGCTTTGATCGCGATGAACAGCGCTCCGCAGCCGCCGCCCAGCAAGATCAGACGCAGCGCGGCCGAATGCGCACCGGCGCGGGCGGCGAGCACGCTGCGCGCCACGAACCACGAACTGGTGAGCAGCACAACGGTGTTGAGCGCTCCGATGGTCAGATTGAGATGCTGCTGCGCCTCGAGGAACTGCTGCGGGGACATCGCGCGGTACACCATGAAGATCACGAAGTACGCCCCGAAGATGACGAGGTCGCCCAGCACCATCACCCACATGTGGACATCGCCGGGTAGATGCTCGTGCGAGGGCGTCCGGTCGGGCGGAGCGTGTCTGTGTGGCTTCGGTCATGGCAGCGGCGTCTCCCCGGCCGGCTGTTCCTCGTTGGCCCGTTTGAGGAAGTAGATGACGCACGACAACCAGAAGCCGAAGATCACCGTGCCCATCCAGAACGAGATCGAGCCGTTCCAGGCGAACGGGCCCGCTGTGGAGATGAACACCGGCACGGCGAGAATCTCGGTGACGATCTGCCAGACCGACACGTAGGCAAGCCATTTCGGAAAGATGTGGTTGCGGTCGTAGAGGATCGCGATCGCGAAAGCGAAATAGGCGGTGGTGAAACAACCCAGCGAACCGACGTAGGAGAGCAGGCCGAGGTCATACAGCAGCGCGAGCAGTTGCGGGTCCCGGTCGGGCCGGTAGACCGCGGTGAGGAAACAGAACGCGACGAGCAGGCAGCCGGGGAGCGCGCCCACCGCCATGGAGCCGACGTAGGCGTAGGCCAGCATCGAACCGGTGGTCATCCGCTTCATGTGGTAGGCCACGATCCCGTTGGCCACCCCCGCGCCGCCGACGATGAGGATGAGCAGCCCGAAACCGATGCGGATCGTGGTGGAGTGGGCGGCGAAGAAGTCGGCCTGTTGCGCGACGGTGATGTCGGGACGCGGCGGCGGCATCACCCGCGCGAGCGCGAAGAAGATGATCCCGAAGGCGGTGTAGAAGGCCGGCACGATCCAGAAGACCAGCCAGATGTCCCGCTTGCCCGCAGGCCGGGCCGCGGCCGCGACAGCAGCGGCCGGGGCGGCGGTGCTCACGCCGCCACCCCTTCCTCGATCGCCTGCTGGTGCAGGGTCTTTCGTAACATGACGAACATGACGACGACGAACACCACGAACGCCATGCCGCGCAGCCAGAACGCCACCACGCCGTTCCACGCCAGCGGCCCACTCTGGAACACCGCCGCGGCGGCGGCCGGGGCCATCAGCAGACCGGTGAGGGTGGCGAAGTGGCCGACCCAGCGCGGGAACACCGGCCGCGGGCTGCCGTTGCGGCCCGTGTCGAAGTAGATCGCGGCGGCGAGAAGCAGGTTCTGCGCGACGAGCATGCCCACCGGGGCGACCAGGGTGATCCAGGCGAGATCGTTGAGCAACTGCACGAGTTCGGGGCTGCGGCCGGGACGGAACGCGGCGACGAGATAGAAGATGTCGGCCAGCGCGAAGATCGTCGCACCGCTGACGACCGCGGTGAGATAGCAGTAGGCCAACGCGTGGCTCTGGGTGCTCATCCGCTTCATCTGCACGACGATCACCGCGAAGAACGGCAGCACCATGATCGCGCACAGGTTGTAGGTGATCATGCTGAACCGGATCATCGGGGCGTGGTCGGCGTAGAACGACGCCACGTCCGCGGCCGGCATGGCCGGCGACATCGGCGGGAAGAAGCCGGGGAACGCCAGGAACGCGATGGCCAGCACCACCGCGAAAACCGCTGCAGTCCAGAGGCTGACGAGCTGAGCCTTGATCGCGGTGGTCTGCGGAAGTTCTTCTGCCGCGGCCAGAATCTGCATGACCCCTCCCCGTCGTCGAAGTAGCCGATCGGCTACATCGACAGTAGCCGATCGGCTACTGAAGCTCCAGGGGCGGCGACATCTACAGCGACAGGATCGTCGCCGAAGCCGTTCCCGGCGCGCCGTAGACCTGAGCCAGTCCGACGCGCGGTGAGCCGGGCACCTGCCGGTCACCGGCCTCGCCGCGCAGCTGGCGGACCAGTTCGTGGACCTGCCGCAGCCCCGAGGCGCCGATGGGCTCGCCGTTGGCGATCAGCCCACCGTCGGTGTTGACGGGCATGCTGCCGTGGATCTCCGTCGCACCGTCGGCGAGCAGCTTCTCCTGCTCGCCGTCGGCGCACAGGCCGGTCTCGGCCATGTGGATGACCTCCGCGCCCGCGTCGGTGTCCTGCAGCTGGGCGATGTCGACGTCCTCGGGTCCGATGCCGGCCGCCTCGTAGGCGGCTCGGGCCGCGTACACCGTCGGCGAGGGATCCTCGTCGAGCGGCGCCGAGGTCGCGTGCACCTCGTAGGCGCCGAAGGTGCGCGTCCGAATCTCGCTGGCCCGCACGTACACCGGCTTGTCGGTGAACTTGCGGGCGAGGTCGCCGCGGCACATGATCACCGCCGCGGCACCCTCGTCGGGCGCGCAGAACATGTACTGCCGCAGCGGGTAGTTCAGCACCGGCGAGGCCATGATCTCGTCGATCGAGATCTCCTTGCGCCGGAACGCATTCGGATTCAGGGCGCCGTTACGGAAGTTCTTGTTCGCCACCCGCGCCAGCGTCTCCTCCGAGATGCCGTGCTTGTGGAGGTAGTGATTGGCCTTCATCCCGAAGAACTTCGTCGTGACGAACTGGCCGTTCTCGGCGTACCACTGCGGCAGGGCCAGTTTGGCCGGGTCGTCGGTGAACGCGCCGCGCGGATGCTTGTCCAGCCCGATCGCGATCCCGATGTCGTACTTGCCCAGCCGGATCGTGTCGGCGGTCTGCTGAATCGCCGACGCCGCCGTGGCGCAGGCGTTGAACACGTTGGTGAACGTGATGCCGGTCAGCCCGACCAGCCGGGTGACCGCATCGGGGTTGGAGACCTCGTAGCTGCCGCCGAAGCCGAACTGGATGTCCTTCCACTCCACGCCGGCGTCCGCGAGGGCCGAATCGATGGCTTCGGCGCCCATCTCCATCGCGGTCTTGTCGAACCGGCCGAACGGGTGCAGGCCCACGCCGATGATCGCGACGTCGTTGGCGGTACTGGTCATGCCGTGACCTCCGGTTCGACGACGGGCTGGAAGGCGAAGGTGACGATCTCGGTCCCGTCCTCGTCGTTGGTGAACGGGATCATCGTCAGCTCGACGTGCTGACCGAATTCCAGCTTGGCCGGGTCGTTCTCGGTCAGGCGGCCCTCGACGCGGATGAGGCGTCCTCGCCCTCGCCGAGCTGGACGAGTCCGACGCCGAACGGCACGAAGTCCTTGCCCGCCGGGCCCCGGTAGGGCGGTCCCGGCGGGAAGCCCTGCGTGGTCCAGGCGACGAGCGTGCCGCGGCGCGGCAACAGCGTCTCGGACATCTCGGCGCCGCTGCACTTGGGGCAGCGCCGCTGAACCGGGAACGTGGTGGCGCCGCAGTCGGCGCAGGTGCTGCCGATCAGCTGCGCGTCGTCATCCGGCCAGGTGGAGATTTCGGGCGCCAGCGCCCGCTGCGTGGTCGACACGCCGTTGACGATAATCGGAAATGGCGTTCTCGTCTAGAGAGAATGTCTTGGCGCTAGGGTCCGTCCGGCGGCTTGTTCGACCGCCCCTTGTTCATCACCTTGTCCGCGGCGGCCCAGTGCTCGTCGGACACCCACAGGCGGGCGAAGGCCGCCACCGCCTCCGTGGTCGGCACGCCGCGCATCACCCGCTTGACCTCGCCGGCCGGTGTGCCGGCCAACGACCGTGCGATGAGTCGCCACTGCTCGTCGAAGGAGGCCCGCGGGATCACCTGGTCGACGAGGCCGATCCGCTCGGCCTCGGCTGCGCTGAGGATGCGTCCGGTGCCGGCCAGCAGCAGGGCCTCTGCCGTAGCCGACCAGCTCGACCAGCCGTTCGGCGCCGCCCCAGGCCGGCATGATCTTCAGGGCCACCTGATTGAAGCCGATCTTGATGTCGTCGGCCGCGATGCGGATGTCGGCGGCCACCGCGAACTCGGCGCCACCGCCGAGCGCGTGCCCGTTGAGGGCGGCCACCACCGGGGCCGGGAAGCCCGCGATGCGATCGCAGATCGACCGCATCCGGAACGCCATCGCGGCGGCCTGCTCCTCGGTGCGCAGCGCGCTGAGCTCCTTGAGGTCGCCGCCGGAGACGAAGGCGCGGTCGCCGCCGCCGGTGAGCACCAGAGCGGCCGCGCCGTCGGCACCCTCGAGCGCCTGCTCGAGCTGGTCCATCGTCTCGAGGGAGATGGCGTTGCGGGCGTGCGGACGGTCGATGGTGATGATCGCCAAACCGTCGTCGACTTCGAGGTCGACCATCGAGCATTCTCCCTCTGCGGTATTGGCATTCTCGCGAGCGGAGAATAGCATCGCCTGCGAACGGGAGGTGGCGCCGGACATGCGGAGGATCCCTGCCGAGCTGGTCGAGTTCTACGAACAGCAGGGCTGGTGGACGCCGGGAGACCCTCGGCGAGCTCGTCGCCCGCGGGACTGAAGGACAACCCGGACAGCGGTTTCCGGGTGCACTCGGCCGTGCGCCCGTATGCCGGCACCTTCGCCGAGGTGGAGCGCGATGCGCGGCGGCTGGCCGCCGGACTGCGGGCTCGCGGGGTGGGCCCCGGCGACGTCGTCGCGCTGCAGCTGCCGAACTGGCGCGAAGCCGCCGTCACGTTCTGGGCGTCGGCGTTCCTCGGCGCGGTGATCGTGCCGATCGTGCACTTCTACGGGCGCAAGGAACTGGCGCACATCATGGCGACCGCGCGGCCGCGGGTGTTCGTCACCGCCGAGGAATTCGGCCGGATGCGTCATCAGCCCGATCTGTGCGCCGACGTGCCCATCGTCGGCCTGGTGGGGACCGATTCCTTCGACGAGCTGCTGGCCGACGAGCCGCTCGAGGGCACCGTCGCCGCCGACCCCGCCGCGCCCGGCGTTGATCGCCTTCACCTCGGGCACCACCTGCAACCCCAAGGGCGTGGTGCACAGCCATCAGACGTTGAGCTTCGAGACGCGTCAGCTGCTCGCGAACTACCCGCCCGGCCGGGGTCGTCAGCTGACCGCGACCCCGGTCGGGCACTTCATCGGCATGCTCGGGGCGTTTCTGATCCCGGTACTGGAGGGTGCCCCGATCGACCTGTGCGATGTCTGGGACCCGGGCCAGGTACTGCGGCTGATCGAGCGCGACGGCCTGTCGATCGGGGGAGGGCCGCCCTATTTCGTCACCAGCCTGCTGGATCATCCCGATTGCCGGCCCGAGCACCTGCGCCACTTCACGACCGTCGGCCTGGGCGGCTCGACCGTCCCGGCCACGGTGACCCAGCGGCTGGCCGACCTGGGCATGTTCGTGTTCCGGTCGTACGGCAGCACCGAGCACCCGTCGATCACCGGGTCGAGCCCGAGCGCGCCCGAACACAAGCGACTGTTCACCGACGGCGACCCCCGGCCCGGCGTGGAGATCCGGCTGGGGCCCGACGGCGAGATCTTCAGCCGCGGGCCCGACCTGTGCCTGGGCTACACCGACGACGAGCTGACCGCGCGCGCCTTCGACGACGACGGCTGGTATCGCACCGGCGACATCGGTGTGCTCGACGACGACGGCTACCTGACGATCACCGACCGCACGGCCGACGTCATCATCCGCGGCGGGGAGAACATCAGCGCGCTCGAGGTGGAAGAGGTGCTGCTGAGCATGCCCGCGGTCGCCGAGGCCGTCGTCGTCGCCGCGCCGGACGACCGGCTGGGCGAGCGCACCGCCGCCGTACTGCGCATCCGCGACGGCCACCCGATGCCCTCGCTGGACGAGGTGCGGACGCACTTCCGGCAGTCCGGCATGGCGGCCCAGAAATGGCCGGAGGAGCTGCATCGGGTCGAGGACTATCCGCGAACGGCCAGCGGCAAGGTGCAGAAGTACCGGGTGCGCGACCACGTCCGCCGGGCGGCCGCGCAGTAAGCGGCCTGCTCGTTGCGGCCCGCCGCCGATGAGAATACGATTCTCCCGAGAAGAAAAGGAGTTTTTCATGGGGCAGCTGTCACACCGCGTCGAGATCCCGTTTCCGCTCTTCGACGCGGACAACCATCTGTACGAGCCGCCGGAGGCGATGACCAAGTACCTCCCCAAGGAGTACAAGGACGTCGTCCAGTACGTCGAGGTCAACGGCCGCACCAAGATCGCGCTCAAGGGCCAGATCAGCAACTACATTCCGAACCCCACCTTCTCCGTGGTCGCCAAGCCGGGCGCCTGGGAGGAGTACTTCAAGTTCGGCAACCCCGACGGTAAGAGCAAGCGGGAGCTGTTCGGCGAGCCGATGAAGGCCATTCCCGCGTTCTTCGAACCCGAGCCGCGGATCAAGATGATGGACGAGCTGGGCATCCAGCGCAGCCTGATGTTCCCGACGCTGGCCAGCCTGATCGAGGAGCGGCTGTCCGACGATCCGGTCGCCATCCACGTCCTCATCCACGCGCTCAACCAGTGGCTCGACGAGGTGTGGGGCTTCAACTACCAGAACCGCATCTTCACCACGCCCGTGATCACCCTGCCCATCGTCGAGAAGGCGATCGAGGAACTGGAGTGGGCGGTCAAGCGCGGCGCCCGCGCGATCCTGATCCGGCCCGCCCCGGTGCCGGGCTTCCGCGGCCCGCGGTCGTTCGCGCTGCCGGAGTTCGACCCCTTCTGGGAGCGGGTGCGTGCACCACGACGTGTTCGTCGGCATGCACTCCTCGCGACAGCGGTTACTCGCGCTACACCTCCGAGTGGGACGGTGCCGCCCAGGAGATGCTGCCGTTCCAGACCAATGCGATGTCGATCCTCAACGAGTGGCGCCCGATCCAGGATGCGGTCGCCTCCTGGGTGATCCACGGCGCGCTGTTCCGGCACCCCAAGCTCAAGGTCGGCATCGTCGAGGCCGGGTCGAAATGGATGTTCCCCCTGCTGGACTCGATGGCCGAGGTGTGGAAGAAGGCGCCCGAGGCATTCCTGGGCAACCCGATCGAGGAGATCAAGAACCGCATCTACGTCAGCCCGTTCTACGAGGAGGGCATCGACGACCTGATCAACCTGATCGGCGTGGACCAGGTGCTGTACGGCTCCGACTGGCCGCACCCGGAGGGTCTGGCCGAGCCGACGCACTACGTGACCGCACTCGAGCACCTCTCGGTCGAGGACCAGGCGAAGATCATGGGCGGCAACCTGGGTCGTCTCGTCACCACCTGAGTCCGCGCCCTTGACCTACGTTGCCACGTGGCAGACCATCCCCGAGATGGTCGCCAGCGCGGCGGACCGGTTCGGCGACGCCGAAGCCGTCGTCGACGGTCCGCTGCGCTTGTCCTTCACCGAGGTGGTCGATCGGATCCATTGCGCCGCAGGCGCCTTCGCCGATCTCGGGATCGGCAAGGGGGACCGGGCCGCGCTCTGGGCGCCGAACAGCGCCGAGTGGATCATCGCGGCGTTCGGTCTGCTCGCTGCGGGCGGCGTGCTGGTGCCGGTGAACACCCGGTTCAAGACCGAGGAGGCGGCCGACATCATCAGCCGCAGCGGGGCGAAGGCGGTGCTGGTCCAGCAGGGCTTCCTCGGCGTCGACTTCGTGGCGCCGAGCGGCGTGCCGGTGATCGACCTGAAGTCCGACTTCCTGGCCAGCGGTGCGCCGTTGCGGCGTCGGTTGGCCGGCGTCGGACATCTCCGACATCATCTTCACCTCGGGCACCACCGGACGCCCCAAGGGCGTGATGATGAACCACAGCCAGAACCTGCGGCTCTACGAGGAGTGGTGCGACCTCGCCGATCTGCGCCGGGGCGACCGCTACCTGATGGTCAACCCGTACTTCCACACGTTCGGCTACAAGGCCGGTCTGCTCGCCTCGTTCATCCGCGGCGCGACGATGGTGCCGGTGCCCGTCTTCGACGTCGATCGCGTCGTCGAACTCATTGCCGCGGAACGCATCACGATGCTCCCCGGGCCGCCGACGCTGTATCACTCGCTGTTGGCCGTGCCGGACAAGACCAAACTGGCCACCCTGCGTGCCGGAGTCACCGGTGCCGCCGACATCCCGGTCGAGCTGGTGCGCCGCGTGCACGAGGAACTGCCGTTCCAGACCGTGGCCACCGGTTACGGCCTCACCGAGGCCGGCACCGTGACGCTGTCGCGGCCCGGTGACTCGTTCGAAGACATCGCGACGACCGCGGGCGTGGCCTGCGACGGGGTCGAGATGCGCATCGCCGACGACGGCGAGGTGCTGGTGCGCGGCTACACGGTGATGCAGGGCTACCTCGACGATCCGGCCGCCACCGCCGAAGCCGTCGACGCCGACGGTTGGCTGCACACCGGCGACCTGGGCACCGTCGACGACGCCGGCCGGTTGCGGATCGTCGGCCGCAAGAAGGACATGTTCATCGTCGGCGGCTTCAACGCCTACCCCGCCGAGATCGAAGGGTTCCTGCTCGAGCATCCCGCGGTGGCGCAGGCCGCGGTGATCGGCGTCCCCGATGAGCGGATGGGTCAGGTCGGCAAGGCGTTCGTGGTGCCGAAGGCGCCGGCGGGCGGCGGTGAGCTCGTTGACCGCCGATGCGCTCATCGCCTGGAGTCGTGAGCGAATGGCCGGTTTCAAGGTGCCGCGATATGTAGAGTTCCTCGACGAGTTGCCGTTGAACGCCACCGGCAAGGTGATGAAGGACCAACTGATGAACAGTCGACGCTGAGCGTCCGCACAGCGCGTAAACAGCATTTCCGCAGCATGCGGCTTTCGTCGGGATGCGTCGAACGCAGGTATCGTCGCTACCGATACCCAAAAAAGAAGAATGCCATTCTCATCCGCCTTCCAGGCGGTGACGCAGCAGACAAGGAGGTCGGTGTGCCGTCTTTCAGGCGACGCGCGTCGGTGATCGACGCCGACCGCGACGACGAACCGCGCCGGGACGACGACCGTGCGGTCGACCCCGATCAGGCCCTGGCGCTTGCCGAGGAAGCCGAGGCCGAGGCCGCCGAGGCCGAGGCGATGGCGGCCGCCGCCCGGGCGCGCGCGAAGGCCATCCGGCTGCGGCGCGAGGCGCAGACCGCCGAATCCGCTGCCGTCGAATCCGACTGCCGCCGACCTGGAGGACGAGCCCGGCGCGGTCGATGACACGGTCGCCGACGATGAGGCCGACGACGCCGCGTCGGCGACGGCCGAAGCGGGCGACAGCGCACCCGACGCCCCCGCCCCGCCGCGCCGGCGGCGCGTACCCCGGCCGAACTGGAAGGCGATCGCCGCCGCGTTCGTGATCCTGTGCACGCTCGCACTGCTGGGCGCCAGCGGCTACATGGTCTGGCACCATCGCGAGGCCGAGAAACTGCGACAGCAGAATGCCGAGTACTCGGCGGCCGCGCGGCAGAGCGTCGTGACGTTGATGTCGTTGGACTTCAACAAGGCCCAGGAGGACATCCAGCGGATCATCGACAACTCGACCGGCCAGTTCAAGAGCGACTTCGAGGCGCAGGCCAAGGACTTTCGTGCAGGTCGCCAAGGATTCGAAGGTGATCACCGAGGTCACCGTCAACTCCACCGGGGTTGCAGTCGATGGACGACGACAGCGCTGTCGTGCTGGTCGCCGCGTCATCACGGGTCACCAACACCGCCGGGGCCAAACAGGAACCGCGCACCTGGCGGCTGAGCGTCAGCCTGCAGCGAGACGGTGACGCGATCAAGATGTCGAAAGTCGAGTTCGTCCCGTGAGCGATGCAGGCACCACCGGGGACACCACCGGCGACAAGGACGCCGAAGAGCACCGATGCGGCCGTGACCGACGCCGACGTGACCGAGACCGAGGCGCAGGAGTCCACCGCGCATGCCGAACGGCGAGTCCCATCCGCCCGACGGACCGGTCGAGAACACGGCCGCCCGGCCCGGCGCGCGGTCGAAGCGCGCCATGGTGACTGCCGGTGTGCTGGCGGTGCTCCTGCTCGCCTCGGCCGGCCTGGCGGGCTGGCTGTATCTCAATCAGTACCGGCCGGACCAGCAGACCGATCCGGCCGCCGCGAAGGTCGCGCTCGATGCGGCGACCAGTGGCACGATCGCGCTGCTGTCGTATTCGCCGGAGTCCCTGGACAAGGACTTCTCGACGGCCAAGTCCAAGCTGACCGGCGACTTCCTGTCCTACTACACGCAGTTCACCGAGCAGATCGTGACACCGGCGGCCAAGGAGAAGTCCGTCAAGACCGCAGCGTCGGTGGTCCGGGCGGCGGTCTCGCAGCTCGAACCGGAGAAGGCGCAGGTGCTGGTGTTCATCAACCAGACGACCACCAGCAAGGAGAACCCCGACGGGTCGTTCGCCGCCAGCAGTGTGAAGGTCGGTTTGAAGAAGATCAACGGCACCTGGCTCATCGAGTCGTTCGACCCGGTATAACGTCTCCGCCGTGGACGTGACGGCGATCGTGCCGGTGCCCGCCGCGTTCGTCGAACGCCCGGATGCGGTGCTGGGACCCGTGGCAGGGCGCTCGCCGCTGGCCCGCATCGTCGCGACGCTGGCACAGACCGCCGATGTAGTCGTCGCCGCGGCGGCTCCGCTGGTCGACGTGCTCTCCGAAGAGCTGGCGGCACAGGCGTTTCCGGCCGTCCCGGTGGTCGCAGCCGCGCCGCCGGCGCAGCCTCGCCGAGTGCCTTCGAGCGGGGCTGGGGGCGCACCCGGATGTCGCCCACATCCTCGTCCACGACATCGCGTGGCCGGTGTTCGACCCGGCCGGTGCACGGCGTGTGGCCTCGGCGCTGCGTGCCGGTGCGGCGGCGGTGCTGCCGAACCGCCCGGTGACCGACAGCATCAAGGCGGTCGACGGACGCGGGATCGTGACGGCGACCCTGGACCGGGCCGAACTGTGCGCGGTGCAGTATCCGCGCGGCTTCCGCGCCGACGTGCTGACGGCACTGATGAACCGCGCTGAGCCGGGTTCCTTCGACGAACTCCGGGCCGCTCTGAGCGCGGGACTGGCGGTCGAGCTCATCGAGGGGGACGCCGCCGCCTTCAGCGTCGTGCTGCCCCGCGACGCCGACTACCTCGCCGCGGTCATCGCGGATGGCCGGACCGCTGCCGACGGCTGAGCAGCCGTTGCGCCACCGCGACATCGCCGGCGTAGGTGACTTTCAGATTGGCGGCGGTGCCGGGGAACGTGTGCACCTCCAGGCCGGTGTAGCGCTCGATGCACGACGACGTGTCGGTGCCTTCGAATCCGTCGCGCTCGGCGCACCGATAAGCGTGGAGCAACTCGGCCGCCCGGAACGCCTGCGGCGTCTGTACCCGCACCAGCGCCCCCGGCGCCGGCGCGATGCCATTGGCGTCCCGCCGTGCCAAGCCGTCGACCGGCAGTGCGGGCAGCGCGCCGCCGGATTCGCGCGCGACCGTGATCGCGGTCGCGAACATGTCCGGGCCGGCGAGCGGGCGCGCGGCATCGTGGATGGCGACCACGTCGACGGCGCCCGAGTCGATGTCAGCGGCCAGATGGCGCAGCACGTTGAACTCCGACGCGTGCCGGGTCGGCCCGCCCTCGACGAGTTCCACCGGCGTGGTGGGGAGTTCGCGCCGCACGGTGTCGGCGGCCAGGTCGGCCTCACCCTGGCGGAACACCAGGACGGTGCGCGCGACCTCGGCCACCCGGGACAGCGTGGCCAGCGACCACACCAGCATGCTGCGCCCGGCCAGCGGGAGGTAGGCCTTGTTGCCGTCCGCACCCACCCGGGTGCCCATACCGGCGGCGAGCACTACTGCGACTGCCACGGCTGCCATGGACGAACACTATCTCCGGTACGGTCGACGGCCGGCCTGGAAGGGGACATCGGTGAGCGAACAACGCACAGCCCGCGGCGGGGGCGCACCGCGTCCGGCGGATGACCGGACGCGATCCCCACGAGCAGCACCGCGTCGCCACGCCGCTGGAACTGCTCTTCGACCTGACCTTCGTCGTCGCGTTCGGCATCGCCGCCTCGGAGTTCGCGCACGCGCTCGCGGGTGGTCAGCTCGCCGCGGGTCTGGCCGGCTTCTTCTTCGCGATGTTCGCGGTGTGTTGGGCGTGGATCAACTTCAGCTGGTTCGCCTCGGCCTACGACACCGACGACTGGATCTACCGGCTGACGACCATGCTGCAGATGGTCGGGGTGATCGTGCTGGCACTCGGCATCCCGCAGATGTACGCCTCGATCGAACACGGCGGGCACGTGGACAACAGGGTGGTCGTCGGCGGCTATGTGGTGATGCGCGTCGCGATGGTCGCGCAGTGGCTGCGCGCCGCCCGGCAGGACCCGCAGCGGCGCAGGGCCTGCCTGACCTATGCGCTGTGGATCACCGTCGCCCAGATCGGCTGGGTGATCTCCATCTTCGTCGACACCTCGGTACCCGCCACGGCCGCCGTCGTCGTGGCCCTGGTGCTGGTCGAGGTGATCGGCCCGGTCGTCGCCGAGTGGACTCAGGGCGGCACACCGTGGCATGCCCACCACATCGTGGAGAGATACGGGCTGTTCACGATCATCGCGCTCGGCGAGGGGGTGGTGGGCACCGTCGCCTCCCTGACCGCGGTGGTGGGGGAGCAGGGCTGGTCGGTCGAGGCGGTGTTCGTCGCCGTCGCGGGCATCGGGCTCACCTTCGGGATGTGGTGGACCTACTTCGTCCTTCCCCAAGCCGACATCCTGCACGCCCGCCGGGAGCGGTCCTTCTGGTTCGGCTACCTGCACATCGTGGTGTACGCGGCGATCGTCGCGACCGGCGCGGGCCTGCATGCGGCCGCCTACTACATCGAGCACCACACCGCGCTGGGATCGGTCGGCACGGTGCTCTCGGTCGTCATCCCGGTGGGTGTCTACATCCTGATGATCTACGTCCTCTACGCCGTGATCACCCGCACAGTGGTGAAGTTCTACGTGCTGCTGTTCGTCCTCACCGCCGTGGTCCTGGGCCTGGCCGTGGTACTGGCCGCCAACGGTGTGTCGATGGCCAACTGTCTGCTGATCGTGACGCTGGCGCCGGTCGTGTCGGTGGTGGGTTACGAGGTGCGCGGGCACCGGCACGCGGCGGCCGCGGTGCGCGCGGGAGGCTGGAAACCTCGACGCCCTAGGGCTTGATGCCCTCGAGCAGGATGCGGTCGTCCTGCACCTGCAGCAGCCTGCGGACCTTGCGCCGGGTGATCAGGATGCCGGTGACCGCCAGCGCCCACACCGCGTACTGCAGCGTCCAGGCCCATCGGAACGACTCGAAGGTCAGCCCGCCGGCGGCCTGCAGGATCAACCCCATCGACTGCATCAGCAGCAGCGACGCCAGGAAGCCGCCCATGTTCACCATGCCCTGTGCGGTGCCCAGAGTGGCGCTCGGGTTGAACGTGCGGGCGAAGTCGAAGCCGACCATCGAACCCGGGCCGCCGACCGAGATCACCACGACGAGCACGACGAGCAGCCACAGCGGCGCGGGGCCGGGCAGTGCGAGCACCACCGTCCAGGCCGCGGCGTTGCTCGCGATGATCGCGAGCACCAGACGCGACCGCCGGTGCGGGAAGCGTCCGGTCAGGATGCCGATCAGCACCCCCGAGCAGATCGCGGCGGCGACCGACACCGTCAGGAGCGTGCCCGCCACCCCCGCCGACCGGCCCTGGGCCACCGTCAGATAGGGCACGCCCCACATCAGCGCGAACACGGTGACCGAGAACTGCGTGCCCATGTGGGTGAAGAAGCCCAGCCGGGTGCCCGGACGCAGCCAGACGGTCTTGATGCCGTCGACCGTCTCGCGCACCGACATCGACTGCACCGTGACCACGGCACCGGCGGGCGCGTTCCTGACCACTGCCAGCACCAGCACGATCGACAGGACGCCGAACGCCGCCACCGACAGATAGGCGGTCGTCCAGCCCGAGCCGGAGAGCAGCGCGAGGAACGGCACGGCGGAGAGCACCTGGCCCAGTTGCCCGCAGATCCCGGTCAGCTGCGTCACCAACGGGATCCGGCGCGGCGGGAACCAGCGCGGTACCAGCCGCAGCACCGAGATGAAGGTCACCGCATCGCCGAGACCGACGACGGCGCGCGCGGCGATCGCCACCGGCAACGACTCGGTCAGGGCCAACGCCAGCTGACCCGACGCCATCAGCGCCGCCCCGGACACGATCAGCGCCCGGGATCCGAAGCGATCGAGCAACAGCCCTGCGGGCACCTGGGCGCCGGCGTAGACGATGACCTGGAGGACCACGAAGGTCGACAGCAAACCCGGTCCGGCCGTGAAGCGGTCGGCCGCCGCGAGCCCGGAAACCCCCAACGTGGTGCGGTCGAGTACGGCCACGATGTAGGCGAGAAGCCCGGTCGCCCAGACGATCCACGGACGCACGCGAAGCCCTCTCGATACCGAACAGGATTTGTCTTAATGTCCTGCGACCCCCAGGACCCATCGACCAGTCTCCCGTATCGGCGGCGGCGGTCGCCAACCCGGCTGTGCCGTCGCCCGCGCCCCGATGGCGACGCCGCGGGCAAACAAGTTGGCTGAACCTGCACACCCGCGTCGACAAATTTGCTGGAGGGTTGCGACATCGTCGCAGATGAAAGGCAAAAAACCGGTTTCCGGCCGGTATCTGGACCGAAATGCGATCACTTCGCTCAAACGGTAGGCGCGAGCGCGTTAAAGTAAGCGACTATGCCCGGGGGCTCAGTCCGGCCCCGTGGTGCGCGGTGGGTAGGGGGGTTCGCACTGTGGCCGAGTATCGACTCGATGATCTGGCCCGGCTGTCGGGTATCAGTACGCGCAACATCCGCGCCTATCGCGAACGTGGTCTGCTCGATCCGCCTCGGCGGGTCGGCCGGTCCGCCCTCTACGACGACTACCACCTCTCCCAGCTCAACACGATCAGCCAGCTGCTGCGCAAGGGGTTCAACTCGGCCCACATCGCGGAGTTCTTCACGAGCATGCGGCAGGGTGAGGACCTCGCCGACATCCTCGGGTTGCAGCAGGCGGTGCTGGGCCCGAAATCGGACGAGCACCACGACGGCGCCGTCCTGGCGATGGATGCGGACTCACCGGAGGCGCGCAGGCTGGTCTCGCACGGCATGGCCGAGGTCGTCGGACGCCGAGTGATGCTGATCGACGGTGACGCCGCCGAGATCCTCGCGCGCTCGACCGACCACATGCTCTACGTGCGGGCTCTGCTCCGGTTCATCGATGCGGCCGAGGATTCGGTGGACAAGCTCGCGACGGCCTTCGTGAACAGCCTCGTGGAGCTCTACCAGGAGAAGGTCGGACCCACCTGCCTGCCCAAGCCCGCCGCGATGGCCGAGCTCCGACAGGTCGTGCAGGACTACCGGCTGCTCGGGGAGAAGGTGATGGCGGCCCGGTTCGATCAGGCGAGCCGCCGACTGATGGTGCGCCTCGGCCTCCGATTACACCGCCAGGATCCTGCTCACGGGGGCCTGGGAACGACGTCCGACCCCCTGATGTCCTTGGGAAGGTCGATGCAGGTGTGGCCGATGGCGTTGCCGTGAAAATTGATGTTGCTGTCGTACCCTGTGGCACGTGCCGGTATCCCGTCGTGACGTGCTGCGCTACGCCGCCGCGGCGGCGCCGGCAGCGTTCGGGCTCGGTGCCCTGTCGGCCGCCGCGGGGCCGACGGCATCGGCCGCGCCACTCGGTGTGCTGCTCGACTACGCCGCGGGCGTGCTCACGGCGGCCGATCTGCGGGCCGCCGGTGCGCTCGGCGCGATCCGCTACGTGTCGGACCGACGGCCCGGCGGCGAATGGATGCTCGGCAAGCCGATCCAACTTCCCGAGGCCCGCGACCTGTACCAGGGCGGCCTCAAGATCGTCTCGTGCTACCAGTTCGGGAAGCAGGACACGGCCGACTGGCTGGCCGGCGAGCCCGCGGGAATCCAGCACGCCAAGCGGGGCTGGCAACTGCACGTCGCCGCGGGCGGGTCCTATGGTGCGCCGATCTACGCATCGATCGACGACGATCCCTCCTTCGAGCAGTACAAACGCCAAGTGGCGCCCTATCTGCGCGGGTGGGAGCGGGTGCTCGGACACCAGCGCGTCGGGGTGTACGCGAACTCGAAAACCATCGAGTGGGCACTTCAGGACGGTTTGGGCTCCTATTTCTGGCAGCACAACTGGGGTTCGCCCGGTCGGGTGGCCCACCCCGCCGCCCACCTGCATCAGGTCGAGATCGACGCGCGGCAAGTGGCCGGCGTGGGCGTCGACATCAACCACATTCTCAAGCCCGTCTTCGGGCAGTGGGATTGATTCCGGTCGGGACTTACTGACAAGTAAGGTTCTGCAGCAAACATCTGTCCGATCCGCGAAAGCAACGGCAGACACTTTGCCGCAGAGTGTCACTACAGAGCCTGGACTGGCGCGACCGCTCTGCGAACGAAAATTATCAGATAACGATTGCATAACAATGCGGCCTTGAACTGCGCTTCTATCTTACTCGACCGTAACCGCCCGCCAGCAGGACGTTTGTCCCGGATGGGATCTCGGCCCGGGAGAGCGGGTGTTACGCAAGGTTCTGTTACCCGTGCGTAGAACTCGCCAGTAACCATTTCGAGCGCAAAAATAGGGCAGTCTCTTATGACACTCTTACTAGGGCCGGAGTGTCCGCCGCGGCTCCTCGTGCAGAGGCCGCCGCAGTCGACGTCAGCCGGATTCGACGCCGAATCGACAGGCCCCGCGGGAGTGCAGCCCAGCACCCACGACGAGCCCCCCGAGCCCGAGACGACCGTGACAGCGCGATCACAGCCGAATGCAGCACCGAGGAGAACACGACACGTGACGATCAACGACCAGCACCGTGCGGCCACGGGTTCCGACAACGAGGCCGGCCGGGCCTTCGAACCCCTGGCCGGTGCGCACGCACTCGTCGATCGGCTGCACGACGGCGAGCCCTATGCCGTGGCGTTCGGCGGGCAGGGCGGTCCGTGGCTGGAGAACCTCGAAGAGCTGGTGAACTCCGCCGGCATCGAGTCGGAGATCAGCCAGCTGGTCGGCGAGGCCGAGCTGCTGCTCGAGCCGCTGGCGCGCGAGCTCGTCGTCGTGCGCCCGATCGGCTTCGAACCGATGAAGTGGATCCGCGCTCTGGCTGCCGACGAGCCGCTGCCGGCCGTCAAGGACCTCACCACCGCGGCCATCTCCGGCCCCGGCATCCTGCTCACGCAGATGGCCGCCCAGCGTGCTCTCAAGCGCCAGGGACTCGACCTGGCCGGTCATCCGCCCGTCGCCATCGCCGGACATTCGCAGGGCGTCACTGCCGTGGAGTCGCTGAAGGCGCACGGCACCCGCGACGTGGAACTGCTCGCCATCGGTCAGCTGATCGGTGCGGCCGGGTCCCTGGTCTCGCGGCGCTGCGGCATGGTCGGCCGCGGCGACAAGTCGCCGATGGTCTCGGTCACCAACGTCGACCCCGCGCGCATCGCCGAACTTCTCGAAGAGTTCGCTCAGGACGTCCGCACCGTGCTCGCGCCCGCGCTGTCCATCCGCAACGGCCGCCGGTCGGTGGTCATCACCGGCACCCCCGAGCAGCTGGCCCGCTTCGAGCTGTACTGCGAGAAGATCACGGAGCGCGAAGAGGCCGAGCGCAAGAACAAGACGCCGCGGCGGGGCCATCTTCCGGCCCGGTCTTCAACCAGCTCAACGTCGAGGTCGGATTCCACACACCGCGGTTGGCCAGCGGGGTGGACCTGGTCAACGAGTGGGCGGCGCGCACCGGCCTGGACCGCGAGCTGACCCGCACGCTGACCGAGCAGATCTTCGTCAAGCCGGTCGACTGGGTCTCCGAGGTCGAAGGGTTGGCCGCCGCAGGCGCGAAGTGGATCGTCGACCTCGGCCCCAGCGACACCGTGACCCGGCTGACCGCGCCGGTGATCCGCGGGCTCGGCATCGGCATCGTCGCGGCCGCCACCCGCGCCGGGCAGCGCAGCCTGTTCACCGTCGGCGCGGCGCCCGACGTCGCGCCCGGCGTGGTCGAGCTACGCACCCACCCCGGTCGCGTTGCCCGACGGCTCGGTCAAGGCGTCCACCAAGTTCACCCGCCTCACCGGCCGGTCGCCGATCCTGCTCGCCGGCATGACCCCCACCACGGTCGACGCGAAGATCGTCGCCGCCGCGGCCAACGCCGGTCACTGGGCCGAGCTCGCCGGCGGTGGTCAGGTCACCGAGGAGATCTTCGACGCCCGCATCGCGGAGCTGACCCAGCTGCTCGAGCCCGGGCGCGCGGTGCAGTTCAACTCGCTGTTCCTCGACCCCTACCTGTGGAAGTTGCAGGTGGGCGGCAAGCGCCTGGTGCAGAAGGCCCGCCAGTCCGGCGCGCCGATCGACGGCGTCGTCGTCACCGCGGGCATCCCCGACCTCGAAGAGGCCGTCGACCTGATCGAAGAACTCAACACCGTGGGCATCAGCCACGTGGTGTTCAAGCCGGGCACCGTCGACCAGATCAAGTCCGTCATCAAGATCGCCAACGAGGTGCCCACCCGGGACGTCATCGTGCACATCGAGGGCGGCCGCGCCGGCGGCCACCACTCCTGGGAGGACCTCGACGACCTGCTGATCGCCACCTACGGCGAGCTGCGGAAGTACCGCAACATCACCATCTGCGTCGGCGGCGGCATCGGCACGCCCGAACGCGCCGCGGAGTACCTGTCCGGCGACTGGGCCGCCGCCTACGGCTTCCCCGCCATGCCGGTCGACGGCATCCTGGTCGGCACCGCGGCGATGGCCACCAAGGAGGCCACCACCTCGCCGGCGGTCAAGCAGATGCTCGTCGAGACCACCGGCACCGACACCTGGGTGGGAGCCGGCAAGGCGATCAACGGCATGGCCAGCGGGCGCAGCCAGCTCGGCGCCGACATCCACGAGATCGACAACACGGCCTCGCGCTGCGGCCGGCTGCTCGACGAGGTCGCCGGTGACGCCGACGCCGTCGCCGAGCGCCGTGCCGAGATCATCGCCGCGATGGCCGACACCGCCAAGCCCTACTTCGGCGACGTCGGCGACATGACCTACCTGCAGTGGCTGCAGCGCTACGTCGAGCTGGCCATCGGCGACGGCGACAGCACCGCCGACACCGCCGGCCCCGGCAGCCCGTGGCTCGCCGACACCTGGCGCGACCGGTTCGCCGACATGCTCAAGCGCGCCGAGGCCCGCTTGTCCGAGAAGGACTTCGGCCCGATCGAGACGCTCTACGGCGCCGACGGCGAGGCGCTGCTCGACGATCCGCAGCAGGCGATCGCCGCGCTGCTGGCCCGCTACCCCGACGCCGAGACGGTCCGGCTGCATCCGGCCGACGTGCCCGTTCTTCGTGACGCTGTGCAAGAAGCCGGGCAAGCCGGTCAACTTCGTGCCGGTCGTCGACAAGGACGTCCGGCGCTGGTGGCGCAGCGACTCGCTGTGGCAGGCGCACGACGCCCGCTACACCGCCGACCAGGTGTGCATCATCCCCGGCACCCAGGCGGTGGCCGGCATCACCCGGGTGGACGAGCCGGTCGGCGACCTGCTCGACCGGTTCGAGCAGGAGATCGTCGACCGCGTACTGACCGCGGGCGCCCAGCCGGTCGCGGTGGTGTCGCGCCGCCAGGCCCGCGCCGACGTCAGCGGCCCGCTGGCCGTCGTGCTCGACTCGCCCGACGTGCTGTGGGCGGGCCGCACCGCGATCAACCCGGTGCACCGCATCGGAGCGCCCGGCGAGTGGCAGGTCAACGACGTGCCCGGCAAGCCCAGCGCCACCCATCCGAACACCGGTGCGCGGCTGGAGCTGCTCGCGGACGGCAGCGTCACGCTGAGCGTGCCGCTGTCCGACATCTGGATCGTCATCCGGTTCACGCTGCCCACGTGCACCGTCGACGGCGGCATGCCGATCGTCACGGTCGAGGACGCCTCGAAGGCCATGCGCGCGGTGCTGGCGATCGCCGCGGGCGTCGACGGCCCGGATGCGCTTCCGGCCGTGCAGAACGACACGTCGACGGTGACCGTCGAGTGGGACCCGGAGAAGGTCGCCGACCACACCGGTGTCACCGCGACGTTCGGTGCACCGCTGGCGCCCGGTCTGACGCTGGTGCCCGACGCGCTGGTCGGGCTGTGCTGGCCGGCGGTGTTCGCCGCCATCGGTTCGGCGCTCACCGACGACGGTTTCCCGGTCGTCGAGGGACTGCTGAGCCTGGTGCATCTGGACCACGCAGCGCACCTGCTGGCCTCGATGCCGACGGGGAAGTCCGAATTGACCGTCACCGCAAAGGCTTTGGCAGCCACCGATACGGAGGTCGGCCGCGTCGTGCCGGTCAGCGTCACGATCGCCGACTCCGAGGGCACTGTGCTGGCGACCCTCGAGGAGCGCTTCGCGATCCGCGGCCGCACCGGCGCCGCCGAACTCAGCGATCCGCCGCGCGCAGGCGGTGCGATCACCGACAACGCGACCGACACCCCGCGCCGGCGGCGCCGCGACGTCGTGGTCAACGCGCCGGTCGACATGAGCGCGTTCGCAGTGGTCTCCGGTGACCACAACCCAATCCACACCGACCGCGCGGCGGCACTGCTGGCCGGTCTCAAACAGCCCATCGTGCACGGCATGTGGCTGTCGGCGGCCGCGCAGCACGCGGTCACCGCGACCGACGGCCGCGCGACGCCGCCGGCGCGTCTGGTCGGCTGGACGTCGCGGTTCCTCGGCATGGTGCTGCCCGGTGACGAGATCGAGTTCCGGGTCGACCGGGTCGGCATCGACCGCGGTGCAGAGATCATCGAGGTGGCCGCGAAAGTCGGTGGTGAACTGGTGATGTCGGCGACCGCGCAGCTGGCCGCGCCGAAGACCGTCTACGCGTTCCCGGGCCAGGGCATCCAGTCCAAGGGCATGGGCATGGACGTGCGGGCGCGTTCCAAGGCCGCTCGCAAGGTCTGGGACATCGCGGACAAGTTCACCCGCGAGACGCTGGGCTTCTCGGTGCTGCACGTGGTGCGCGACAACCCGACCAGCCTGATCGCCTCCGGTGTGCACTACCACCATCCCGAAGGCGTGCTGTACCTGACGCAGTTCACTCAGGTCGCGATGGCGACGGTGGCTGCGGCCCAGGTGGCCGAGATGCGCGAGCAGGGCGCCTTCGTCGAGGGTGCGATCGCCTGCGGCCACTCCGTCGGTGAGTACACCGCGCTGGCGTGCGTGTCCGGCGTGTACGAGCTGCCCGCGTTGCTGGAGGTGGTGTTCCACCGCGGCTCCAAGATGCACGACATCGTCCCGCGTGATGCGCAGGGCCGCTCGAATTACCGACTGGCCGCCATCCGCCCCTCCCAGATCGATCTCGACGACGCCGACGTCAAGGACTTCATCGCCGAGATCTCGGCGAATACCGGTGAGTTCTTGGAGATCGTGAACTTCAACCTGCGCGGCTCGCAGTACGCCATCGCCGGCACGGTCGCGGGCCTGGAGGCACTGGAGGAAGAGGTCGAGCGGCGCCGGGAGATCAGCGGCGGCAAGCGGTCTTTCATCCTGGTGCCCGGCATCGACGTGCCGTTCCACTCTTCGGTGCTGCGCGTGGGTGTCGCCGATTTCCGGCGTGCGCTCGAGCGCGTCATGCCCCGCGACGCGGATCCGGAGCTGCTCATCGGCCGCTACATCCCGAATCTGGTGCCCCGGCCGTTCACGCTGGACCGCGACTTCGTCCAGGAGGTCCGCGACCTGGTGCCGGCCGAGCCGCTCGACGAGATCCTCGCCGACTACGACGCGTGGCGTAACGAGCGGCCGGGCGAGTTGTGCCGCAAGCTCGTCATCGAGCTGCTCGCCTGGCAGTTCGCCAGCCCCGTGCGCTGGATCGAGACACAGGATCTGCTGTTCATCGAGGAGGCCGCAGGCGGTCTCGGGGTGGAGCGCTTCGTCGAGATCGGCGTGAAGAACGCGCCGACGGTCGCCGGACTGGCGGCCAACACACTGAAGCTGCCCGAGTATTCGCACAACACCACCGAGGTGCTCAACGCCGAGCGCGACGCCGCGGTGCTGTTCGCGACCGACACCGATCCGGAGCCGGACATCGAGGACGCTCCGCCGGCCCCGGCGTCCGCCGAGCCGGAAGCGGCTCCGGCGGCAACCGCGCCGGTCGCCGCACCGGCCGCCGCACCGTCGGGCGGGCCCCGCCCAGCGGACCTCAGCTTCGACGCCTCGGACGCCACCATGGCGCTCATCGCGCTGTCGGCCAAGATCCGCATCGACCAGATCGAGCCGCTGGACTCGATCGAGTCGATCACCGACGGTGCGTCTTCGCGCCGCAACCAGATGCTGGTCGACCTCGGCTCCGAGCTGAATCTCGGCGCCATCGACGGTGCGGCCGAAGCGGACCTGGCCGGCCTGAAGTCTCAGGTCACCAAGCTGGCCCGGACCTACAAGCCGTTCGGTCCGGTGCTGTCGGACGCCATCAACGACCAGCTGCGCACGGTCCTCGGGCCGTCGGGCAAGCGGCCGGCCTACGTCACCGAGCGGGTCACCAAGACCTGGGAACTCGGCGAGGGCTGGGCCAAGCACGTCACCGTCGAGGTGGCGCTGGGCACTCGCGAGGGCTCCAGCGTCCGCGGGGGCGCGCTGGGCGGCCTGCACGACGGTGCGCTGGCCGATGTGGCCGCCGTGGACAAGACGATCGACGCGGCCGTCGCCGCCGTCGGCGCGCGGCGCGGCGTGTCGGTGTCGCTGCCGTCGGCAGGCGGTGCAGGCGGCGGTGTGGTGGACTCGGCCGCGCTGGGTGAGTTCGCCGAGCAGGTGACCGGACCGGACGGCGTGCTGGCCTCGGCGGCGCGCACGATCCTCGAGCAGCTGGGGCTCGGCGATGCGTTCGCCACGCCCGAGCGCTCGGCCGACGCCGAGCTCATCGATCTGGTCACCGCGGAACTCGGTTCCGACTGGCCACGGCTGGTGGCGCCGTCCTTCGACGGTCGCAAGGCGGTGCTGCTCGACGACCGGTGGGCCAGTGCGCGTGAGGATCTCGTCAAGATCTGGTTGCGCGACGAGGACGAGGTCGACGCCGACTGGGCGCGCCTCGCGGAGCGGTTCGAGGGCGCGGGTCACGTGGTCGGCACCCAGGCCACCTACTGGCAGGGCAAGGCCCTGGCGGCAGGCCGCAACGTGCACGCCTCGCTGTACGCCCGCGCCGCGGCGGGAGCCGAGAACCCGGGCAAGGGTCGGTACAGCGACGAGATCGCCGTCGTGACCGGTGCCTCCAAGGGGTCGATCGCCGCGTCGGTGGTGGCGCAGTTGCTCGCGGGCGGCGCGACCGTCATCGCGACGACGTCCAAGCTCGACGACGCGCGGCTCGGCTTCTACCGCAGCCTCTACCGCGACAACGCCCGATTCGGCGCGAAGCTGTGGGTTTTGCCGGCGAACATGGCCTCCTACAACGACATCGACGCGTTGGTCGAGTGGGTCGGCACCGAGCAGACCGAGAGTCTGGGGCCGAAATCGATCCACATCAAGGACGCGCTGACGCCGACGCTGCTGTTCCCGTTCGCCGCACCGCGCGTGGGTGGGGACCTGTCCGAGGCCGGTGCGCGCTCGGAGATGGAGATGAAGGTGCTGCTGTGGGCCGTGCAGCGGCTCATCGGCGGGTTGTCGCACATCGGTGCGGATCGTGACATCGCCGCCCGGCTGCACGTGGTGCTGCCCGGTTCACCCAACCGCGGCATGTTCGGCGGCGACGGGGCCTACGGCGAGTCCAAGGCCGCGCTGGACGCCGTGGTGTCGCGGTGGAAGGCCGAGACATCGTGGGCGCAGCGCGTCAGCCTGGCGCATGCGCTGATCGGCTGGACGCGCGGCACCGGCTTGATGGGCCACAACGACGTCATCGTCGACGCGGTCGAGGAAGCCGGCGTCACCACCTACTCCACCGAACAGATGGCGAGCATGTTGCTGGATCTGTGCGATGTGGAGACCAGGGTCGCGGCCGCGCAGGAACCGGTGCAGGCCGACCTGACCGGCGGACTGGCCGAGGCCGACCTCGACCTGTCGGAGCTGGCCGCCAAGGCCCGCGACGAGGCGGTGACCGCGCCGGCCGACGATGCCGACGACGGACGAGGTCACGGCGCACACGATCGCGGCGTTGCCGTCGCCGCCACGGTCCGCCACGGCGGCACCTTCGCCGGAGTGGACGGACCTGGCCGTCGATCCGGCCGACCTGATCGTCATCGTGGGCGGAGCCGAACTCGGGCCGTACGGCTCGTCGCGGACCCGCTTCGAGATGGAGGTCGACAACGAGCTGTCGGCCGCCGGTGTGCTCGAGCTGGCGTGGACGACCGGCCTGATCAAGTGGGAGGACGATCCCCAGCCCGGGTGGTACGACACCGAGTCCGGGGACCTGGTCGACGAATCCGAACTGGTCGAGCGGTACCACGATGCGGTCGTGGAACGCGTGCGGAATTCGCGAGTTCGTCGACGACGGTGCGATCGACCCGGATCACGCCTCGCCGCTGCTGGTGAGTGTGTTCCTGGACAAGGACTTCCGATTCGTGGTCTCCAGTGAGGCCGATGCACGGGCGTTCGTCGAATTCGACCCCGAGCACACGCTGGCCCGGCCGATTCCGGACACCGGTGACTGGGAGGTGATCCGCAAGGCGGGCACCGAGATTCGCGTGCCGCGCAAGACCAAGCTGTCGCGGACCGTCGGTGCTCAGATCCCGACCGGGATTCGACCCGACCGTGTGGGGCATCAGCCCCGACATGGCCACGTCGATCGACCGGGTGGCGCTGTGGAACATCGTGGCGACCGTCGATGCGTTCCTGTCCTCGGGCTTCACCCCGTCGGAGCTGATGCGGTGGGTGCATCCGAGCCTGGTCGCCAGCACGCAGGGCACCGGCATGGGCGGCATGACGTCGATGCAGACCATGTATCACGGCAACCTGCTCGGCCGCAGCAAGCCGAACGACATCCTGCAGGAGGTGCTGCCCAACGTCGTTGCGGCGCATGTCATGCAGTCCTACGTCGGCGGTTACGGCGCCGATGGTCCATCCGGTCGGCGCCTGTGCCACCGCCGCGGTGTCGGTCGAGGAGGGTGTGGACAAGATCCGCCTGGGCAAGGCCGAGCTGGTGGTCGCCGGCGGGTTCGACGACCTGACGCTGGAAGCCGTCATCGGCTTCGGTGACATGGCGGCCACCGCCGACACCGAGATGATGCGCGCCAAGGGCATCAGCGATTCGAAGATCTCGCGGGCCAACGACCGGCGCAGGCTGGGCTTCCTCGAGGCCGAGGGCGGCGGGACGATCCTGCTGGCCCGCGGCGACCTGGCCCTGAAGATGGGGCTGCCCGTGCTCGCGGTGGTCGCCTACGCGCAGTCCTTCGCCGACGGCGTGCACACCTCGATCCCGGCTCCCGGGCTCGGGCGCGCTGGGCGCCGGCCGCGGCGGCGCCGAGTCGGTGCTGGCGCGATCGCTGGCGAAGCTGGGCGTCGGCGCCGACGACATCGCGGTGATCTCCAAGCACGACACGTCGACACTGGCCAACGACCCCAACGAGCCGAGCTGCACGAGCGGCTGGCCGCCTCGCTGGGGCGGTCGGACGGCGCACCGCTGTTCGTCGTCAGCCAGAAGAGCCTCACCGGGCACGCCAAGGGCGGCGCGGCGGTCTTCCAGATGATGGGCCTGTGCCAGGTCCTGCGCGACGGCGTCATCCCGCCGAACCGCAGCCTGGACTGCGTCGACGACGAGCTGGCCACCTCGGCGCACTTCGTGTGGCCGCGCGAGACGCTGCGGATGGGCGAGAAGTACCCGCTCAAGGCCGGCCTGGTGACCAGCCTCGGCTTCGGTCACGTGTCGGGTCTGATCGCCCTGGTGCACCCGCAGGCGTTCCTGGCGACACTGACTCCCGAGCAGCGGGCGGACTACACCGCCCGGGCCCAGGAGCGCACGCTGGCCGGCCAGCGTCGGTTGACCTCGGCGATCGCCGGTGGCCGGCCGATGTACGAGCGGCCCGCCGACCGCCGATTCGACCAGGACCAGCCGGAGAAGGCGCAGGAGGCGGCCATGCTGCTCGACGCCGCGTCCCGACTCGGCGAGAACGGTGTGTATCAGCGGTGAACCGTGCGATAGCGTGCTGCCCGTGGGCATCGTCGGGATAGGCATCGACCTGGTCTCCATTCCCGACTTCGCCGAGCAGGTGGATCGGCCGGGAACGGTGTTCGCCGAGACGTTCACCCCCGGGGAGCGGCGCGACGCCGCCGACAAGAGTTCGTCGGCGGCGCGCCATCTCGCGGCCCGGTGGGCGGCCAAGGAGGCGGTCATCAAGGCCTGGTCGGGGTCTCGGTTCGCCAAGCGCCCGGTGCTGCCCGAGGCGATCCACCGCGACATCGAGGTGATCACCGACATGTGGGGCCGCCCGCGGGTGCGGCTCTCGGGCGCGGTGGCCGAGCACCTCAAAGAGGTGACGATCCACCTGTCGCTGACCCATGAGGCCGACACCGCCGCGGCGGTGGCCGTCCTCGAGGAGCGCTGACGACAACTAACGTGGCAACCATGACCGATCTGATCGCCAAGGTCCGCGACGTGCTGCCGTCGGTGCGGGCCGACCTCGAGGACCTGGTGCGCATCGAGTCGGTCTGGGCGGACCCGCAGCGTCGTCCGGAGGTGCAGCGCAGCGCCGATGCCGTCGCGAAGCTGTTGTCCGAGGCCGGTTTCGGCGACGTCCGGATCGTCGCCGAGGGCGGTGCGCCTGCGGTGATCGCCCGGCATCCGGCGCCCCCGGGAGCGCCCACGGTGCTGCTCTATGCCCACCATGACGTGCAGCCGGAGGGCGATCCGGCCCAGTGGCACACGCCGCCGTTCGAGCCGACCGAACGCGACGGCCGCCTCTACGGTCGCGGTACCGCCGATGACAAGGCCGGCATCGCAACGCATCTCGCGGCGTTCCGGGCGCACGGCGGCAACCCGCCGGTCGGCGTGACGGTGTTCGTCGAAGGGGAGGAGGAGTCCGGCTCGCCGTCGTTGACCCGGCTGCTCGCCGCGCACCGCGACGTGCTGGCCGCCGACGTGATCGTGATCGCCGACTCGGACAACTGGAGCACCGACACCCCGTCGCTGACCGTCTCGTTGCGCGGCCTCGCCGACTGCGTGGTGGAGGTCGCCACCCTCGATCACGGCCTGCATTCGGGCATGTGGGGTGGCGTCGTGCCTGACGCGCTGGCCGTGCTCGTACGCCTGCTGGCCAGCCTGCACGACGACGACGGCAACGTCGCGGTGGCAGGCCTGCACGAATCGGACGGCGGCCGATGTCGACTATTCGCCCGAGCGGGTGCGCGCCGACACCGGCCTGCTCGACGGCGTGCGGGAGATCGGTTCCGGTTCGGTGGCGCAACGATTGTGGGCCAAGCCGGCGATCACCGTCATCGGCATCGACGCCACGCCCATCGCGCGGTCGTCGAACACGCTGACCCCGTCCGCGCGGGCGAAGGTCAGCATGCGGGTGGCCCCCGGCGGTGACGCCGCGGAGCATCTGGCCGCGCTGACCCGGCACCTGCACGAGCACGCGCCGTGGGGCGCGCGGGTGACCGTCACGCCCGGCGACCTCGGCGAGCCGTTCGCGATCGACGCCACCGGACCGGTGTACGACGCCGCGCGCGACGCGTTCCGGGAAGCCTGGGGGCACGAGCCGGTGGACACCGGAGTCGGAGGCTCGATCCCGTTCATCGCCGCTTTCGCGGCCGCGTTCCCCGACGCCAAGATCCTCGTGACGGGCGTCGAGGACCCGGATACCCAGGCGCACAGCATCAACGAGAGCCTGCACCTGGGCGTGCTGGAGCGCGCCGCTACCGCCGAGGCGCTGCTGCTGGCCCGGCTCGGTGCGTCAGACGGACAGGTCGCGACGTAGCTTGGCGACGTGCCCGGTGGCGCGGATGTTGTACTGCGCCACCGCGATCTTGCCGTTCTCGTCGACGACGAACGTCGACCGGATGACCCCCTGTACGGTCTTGCCGTACATGGTCTTCTCGCCATAGGCGCCCCACGCCTGCAGCACCGTGCGGTCGGGATCCGACAGCAGCGGGAAGTTCAGCCCCTCCTTGTCCCGGAACTTGGCGAGCTTCTCGGGCTTGTCTGGGGAGATGCCCACGACGTCGAGACCGGCTTCGTTGAGCTCGGCCAGGTTGTCCCGGAAGTCGCACGCTTCCTTCGTGCAGCCCGGAGTGGACGCCGCCGGATAGAAGTACACGATGACTTTGCGCCCCCTGAAGTCCGTCAACTCGACGGTGTTTCCGTCGGCGTCGGGGAGGCTGAACGCAGGCGCTGTGTCGCCCACCTCGAGTCGGGGAGTCTGCGGCATGGGTGGTCTCCTGATCGATGCGTCGGCCGGGCGCTGCGGTGCGCACCGGCTGAACTAGGGTAGTGCGGCAAGACTGCTCGACACCCGGAGGCATACGTGGCGGATCGTGATCCCGACACCATCAAGGCCGAGATCGATCAGGCCCGCAACCAGTTGGCCGTCACCGTCGACTCGCTCGCCGAACGTGCCAACCCGCGCCGCGTCGCCGACGATCTCAAGGCCGGTCTGGTGCGATTCGTCAGCCAACCGCCGGTGGCGATGACGCTGGCCGGGGTGGGTGCGGTGGTGATCGTGCTGGTCGTGCGCCGCGCACGGCGCTGACGGTGGACGGGTCAGCCGCGACGCGCTGACCGGAACCACTTCGACAACGAGAATCCCGGCGGGTTGGCGACGCGGCCCAGCCGATTGCAGCTGTACACCGCGACCGGAAGGGGCGCGGCGATGTCGGGTGCCGAGTCCTCGGTTGCGAGTCCGGACGGTACCGACTCTCCCAAAGCTGACATCAGCTAATTTCCTCGTTTCGTGTGGCGACATCCGCAACGCACGGTCTTCGCGGTCTGTAGCTAACGGAACCCTAGCACCGATGTCGGTCTTTGCCCAGCGCATCTAGTATTTCGCGAAACTTTGCCGGTCCGACCGTTACCATCGAGCTCTGTCGGCCGCATCCGCTGACAGGAACCGGAGCGGACGAAATAGCACATCATGCGCGCGGCCGCCATGCGAGCGGGGAAATTGTCATGATCGTCAACGGATGGTGTGCCGACTCGCGGTGGGCAAGCACCCCCGAAGTGCCGGGACGTTGTCCTCTACGCTGACGGCGGACTTTCCGACGAGCAAAAGGAGACGCGCGATGGCGTGGTTTCTCGCCCTGCAGGGCTCAACGCAACCGAGCCACCAGGCTTCGGTCTACGAGCTGCAGGATTCGGCCGATGTCGAACAGCTCGCGCAGGAACTGGTCAGCGCTGTGACGTTGGACCGGGTGGTGCCCATCCCGGCGATGCTTCCGCAGAACAACCGCAAGCGGCAGAAGGTCAGCCTGTACGTCCGGCCGGCGGCATGGGCGATGTGGACGTTCTACGAACTCAGTGAGGACGACCGCCGGGCGCTGATGAAGGACAACCCGTTGATGCAGGCGATCCAGCAGCATCAGCGCGAACACGTCGGCGGGGCTGCAGGTCAACCCGCTGCTGGGACAGCCGGGACCGGGCGGACCCCGCTGAGCCGGTGACGGCTTGCTCGGCGGCAATCTGCTCAACTCCTCGCCGGGACACCGCGGGGAAGCTGTAGGTTCCTCAGGTCACGTCGTGATCACGCTGGCCAAAGAGGTGTCTGGTGAGACTTCGTCTCCTCGTCCTGTCGCTCGGCCCGCTCTGCGGTGCGCTGGTAGCGCCCGTTGCGTGGGCCCAGCCTGACGCCGAACCCGTGGTGGCGCAGGCGCCGCCCGCCCCTGCCGACGCCGTGCCGGCGGGCGCAGTGCTCTCGCCGCCGCCGGCGACGCTGGACAGTCCCGACGGCTGGACACTCAACGTCGGCGCCAAGGACGAGACACAGCTGGCGATCCCGCCGCTGACGACCGCACTGTCCACCCGCGAGTACGAAGTCGGCGGCATCTACACCGCGTCGATGGTCGGCCCGGCTGAGGACGAGCCGCCGCACGGGCTGCTCGAGGTGGGATACCAGATCGGCTGCGGCATCGACATGAGCACGTCCAATGGTGTGTCCCTGACCGGAACGGCGGGCATCACGCCGTCGCTCGGCATCCTGGGTACCGATGTCGTCTCCCCGTTCCCGGAAGGGGTGCTGCCCGGCGTGGCCGGCAATCTCGGCGGCGGCATCACGATCGGCCTCAAGCCCGGACTGATCAACATGATCGCGGTGACGAAGAAGGAGTTCACCGGCGCCGAGCCCTGGGTCATGGTGCAGGGTTTCCGGATCAAGATCGACGGATGCGTCGGTGAGTCGTTCCTGCGGTCGTATGCGGTGCTGACCCGTTCCACGGACGTCTCGGACGCGGTGCTGGCCTACTACGGCGAGCCCAAGAAGGTGTAGCGGCTGCGGTAGGGGAGAGGTCGGAGAAACGGCCGTGCCCCCGGACGCTACATTCGAGCACTGTAGCGAGGAGGGAGTCTCATGAACGCCACCGTGGAGCAGTTCGAATTCCAGGCCGAGGCACGGCAATTGCTGGATCTGATGATCCATTCCGTCTACTCCGACAAGGATTCCTTTCTGCGGGAGTTGATCTCGAACGCCTCCGATGCGCTCGACAAGCTGCGGCTGGAGGCGTTCCGCAACAAGGACTTGGACGTCGACACCTCCGACCTGCACATCGACCTCGAGGCGGACACGGCGGCGCGCACGCTCACCATCCGCGACAACGGCATCGGCATGACCCGGGACGAGGTCGTCGACCTGATCGGCACGCTGGCCAAGTCGGGTACCGCCCGCATGCGCCAGCAGTTGCGCGAGGCCGACAGTGCCGGCGATGCCGACGCGCTGATCGGGCAGTTCGGTATCGGCTTCTATTCGGTGTTCATGGTGGCCGACCGCGTCGAACTGGTCACCCGCAAGGCCGGCGAGAGCGAGGCCACCCGGTGGGAGTCGGCCGGCGACGGCACCTACACCATCACCTCCCTCGACGACGCCCCGCACGGGACGTCGATCACGCTGCACCTCAAGCCGGAGGACTCCGAGAACGCGCTGCACGACTACACCTCGGAGCGGACGATCCGGAACCTGGTGAAGAAGTACTCCGACTTCATCGCCTGGCCGATCCGGATGGACGTCGAGCGGCGCCGGCCGGCCGACGACGAGGGCGGCGAGGAGACCGTCACCGTCGAGTCGGAGACGCTCAACTCGATGAAGGCCCTGTGGGCGCGGTCCAAGGACGAGGTCTCCGCCGAGGAGTACACGGAGTTCTACCGGCACGTCGCGCACGCCTGGGACGACCCGCTCGAGGTCATCGCGATGAAGGCCGAAGGCACCTTCGAGTATCAGGCGCTGCTGTTCATCCCGTCCCACGCCCCGTTCGACCTGTTCGACCGTGACGCGCACGTCGGGATCCAGCTGTACGTCAAGCGCGTGTTCATCATGGGCGACTGCGACGAGCTGCTGCCGCACTACCTGCGCTTCGTCAAGGGCGTCGTGGACGCCGCCGACATGTCGCTGAACGTGTCGCGCGAGATCCTGCAACAGGACCGACAGGTCAGGGCGATCCGCCGGCGGTTGACCAAGAAGGTGCTCTCGACCATCCAGGAGCTGCACACCGAACGCCGCGAGGACTACCGGAGCTTCTGGACGCAGTTCGGCCGGGTGGTCAAAGAGGGTCTGCTGTCCGACCTCGACAATCGCGATGCCCTGCTGCGGATCTCGTCGTTCGTGTCGACGCACAGCGGCGAGGAGCCGACCACGCTCGCCGAGTACGTCGAGCGGATGAAGGACGGGCAGGACCAGATCTTCTACGCCACCGGTGAGTCACGCGAACAGATCCTGAAGTCCCCGCACCTCGAGGCGTTCCAGGCCAAAGGCTACGAGGTGCTGCTGCTGACCGACCCGGTCGACGAGGTCTGGGTGCAGAGCGTGCCCGAGTTCGACGGCAAGGCGCTGCAGTCGGTCGCCCGGGGCGAGGTCGACCTCGAATCCGACGAGGAGAAGTCGGCGCACGAAGCGCAGCGGCAGGAACAGGAGAAGGAGTTCGCCGACCTGCTGACCTGGCTGAAGGAGACGCTGGGTGACCACGTCAAGGAGGTGCGGTTGTCCGCCCGCCTGACCGAATCGCCGGCCTGCCTGATCACCGATGCGTTCGACATCACCCCGGCGCTGGCCCGGCTCTACCGGGCCTCCGGCCAGGACATCCCCGCCACCAAGCGGATCCTCGAACTCAACCCCGGCCATCCGCTGGTGACCGGGCTGCGGCAAGCGCACCAGGACCGCCGTGACGACCCGGGCGTCGCCGAGACCGCCGAATTGCTCTACGGCACCGCCCTTCTGGCCGAGGGGGGCGCGCTGGAGGATCCGGCGCGGTTCGCCGACCTGCTCGCTGCCCGGCTGGCCCGCACGCTGTAGCGGAAACGCGACAGCCCCGCCGCGGCGGGGCTGTCGGGTGGTGCGCCGTCAGGGTTTCGAACCCCGGACCCGCTGATTAAGAGTCAGCTGCTCTACCAACTGAGCTAACGGCGCGCGTGTGCGACAATAACAGGCCCGCGGCGCAGGACGGAAATCACCTCGTCAGCGGACTCCTTCACCGCAATGTCGCGCTGATGTGTGCAGTCCAAACGCACCGTAGAATCGGCTGCAACAATTCTGGGAAGACCCTGTGGACATTCCGGGTAGATGGGTGGAGCGAAGCATGTGGCAGGTCAACACGGTGACCCGTGGGCGGCGCAGGTGGGGCCTGTTGGCCGCCGTGGTGCTGATTCCCGCGCTTGCGCTGGGCATGACCGCGTGTGGCGGGAACTCCCAACCTGCCGCGCCGTTGGTGATCAGCGACAAGGGCACCCCGTTCGGCGATCTGCTGGTGCCCAAGCTGACGTCCTCGGTCAAGGACGGCGCAGTGGGCGTCAGTGTCGAGTCGCCGGTGACCGTCAGTGCCGAGTTCGGGGTGCTCGGCGCCGTGTCGATGGTCAACGAGGACGGTGAGCAGGTCGCCGGCCGGTTGTCCAAGGACGGGCTGACGTGGCAGACCGCCGAGCCGCTGGGCTACAACAAGCGCTACACGGTGACGGCGGAGTCGCTGGGCCTCGGCGGCGTGACGAGTCGCAAGATGAGCTTCGAGACGCACTCGCCGGAGAACCTCACGGTGCCCTACGTGCTGCCCAATGAGGGCGAGGTCGTCGGGATCGGACAGCCGGTGGCCATCCGGTTCGACGAGAACATCCCCAATCGCGTTGCGGCGCAACGCGCGATCACGGTCAAGACCGATCCGCCGGTCGAGGGCGCGTTCTACTGGCTCAGCAATCGTGAAGTGCGTTGGCGGCCCGCCGAATACTGGGCGCCGGGAACGAAGGTCGACGTCGCGGTCGACACCTACGGCGTGGATCTCGGTGACGGCCTGTTCGGGCAGGAGAACGTGTCGACGAACTTCACCATCGGTGACGCGGTGGTCACCACGCGTCGACGACAACACCAAGACGTTGACGGTCCGGCGCAACGGCGAGGTGATCAAGTCGATGCCGGTGTCGATGGGCAAGAACAGCACGCCGACCAACAGCGGCACCTACATCGTCGGCGATCGCCGATCGCACATGGTGATGGATTCCTCCACCTATGGCGTGCCGGCCGAATCGGCCAATGGGTATCGCACCGAGGTGGATTGGGCCACCCAGATCTCCTACAGCGGCATCTATGTCCACGCCGCGCCGTGGTCGGTCGGCAGCCAGGGCTACAGCAACGTCAGCCACGGCTGCATCAACGTCAGCACCAGCAATGGGCAGTGGTTCTACAACAACTCCAAGCGCGGGGACATCGTCGAGATCGTCAACACGGTCGGATCGACGTTGCCGGGCACCGACGGTCTGGGCGACTGGAACATTCCGTGGGACCAGTGGAAAGCGGGCAACGCCGCCACCTAGGCCCGGGGCCGTCGGGGGTCTACCGAAGCAGAAGGCCGGAGGGCGCGTACGCGCCCTCCGGCCTGCTCGGGTGGCTGACGGGACTTGAACCCGCGACAGCCAGGATCACAACCTGGTGCTCTACCAACTGAACTACAGCCACCATTGCCGCAGCATGCGGCGTCGTCGATACTAGCCGGTCGGACCCTCGGCGGCCGAATCAGTCCGCCGAATCCTCGGCCGAGTCGGGCCCCAGCTCGGCGGCGATCGCGGCGATATCGCTGGTCGACGGCCCCGGCGGCGCCACGAACGCGGTCTGCCGGTAGTACTGCAGCTCGCGGATCGACTCGTGGATGTCGGCCAGCGCGCGGTGGGCCAGGCCCTTCTCCGGCTGGCCGAAGTAGATCCGCGGATACCAGCGGCGGCACAGTTCCTTGATCGAGCTGACGTCGATCATCCGGTAGTGCAGGTAGTCGTCGAGCTTGGGCATGTCGCGGGCGATGAAGCCGCGGTCGGTGGCGATCGAGTTGCCGGCCAGCGGCGCCGTCTTGGCCTGTTTGACGTGGCTGCGGATGTAGTCGAGCACCATCTGCTCGGCGGCGGCCACGTCGATCGGTCGACGCGCGCACCTCCTCGGTCAGCCCGGATCGGTTGTGCATCTGGGCGACGACCTCGATCATCGACGACAGCGCGTCGTCGTCGGCGTGGATGACCACGTCGATGCCGTCGCCGAGGATGTTGAGCTCGGCGTCGGTCACCAGCACCGCGATCTCGATGAGCCGGTCCGTCTTCAGGTCCAGCCCGGTCATCTCACAGTCGATCCACACCAGTTCGTCACGCACAGCGCTCAACAGTAAGCCCCGCGCCACGATCCGGCGCCGACACCCCGGTGCATTCGGTCGGGCGGCACAGTAGGGTGCCGAGTCATGACGACCGAGTCGACCGCCACCCCCGCCCAGCGAGATCGCCGCCGGTTACGCCGTCGACGGGCCAGCGCTCGAGCTGGGCACGGTCGTCGTCGACGGCGTCGTGCGATCCGTCCGCGCAGGTGCGCATCCCGCTGGCGACCGTCAACCGGCACGGCCTGGTCGCCGGCGCGACCGGCACCGGGAAGACGAAGTCGCTGCAGGTGATCGCCGAGCAGCTGTCCGCCGCCGGCGTGCCGGTGATGATGGCCGACGTCAAGGGCGATCTGTCCGGGTCTGTCGCGGCCGGGCGAGGCCGGCGACAAGGTCGAGCCGCCGCGCGGCCGGACACCGGCGACACCTGGACGCCGACGGCCTATCCCGGTGGAGTTCCTGTCGCTGGGCACCTCCGGCATCGGCGTTCCGGTGCGCGCCACGATCTCCAGCTTCGGACCGATCCTGCTGTCGAAAGTGTTGGGGCTCAACGCGACCCAGGAATCGACTCTCGGCCTGATCTTCCACTGGGCCGATCAGCAGGGCTTGCCGCTGCTGGATCTGAAGGACCTGCGGGCGGTCATCCAGTACCTGACCAGCGACGAGGGCAAGCCCGAGCTCAAGGCGCTCGGTGCCGTGTCGCCGACGACCGCCGGGCGTCATCCTGCGCGCGCTGGTCAACCTGGAGGCCGAGGGCGCCGACACCTTCTTCGGTGAGCCCGAACTGGAGCCCGCGGACCTGATGCGCCTCGACGCGCAGGGCCGCGGCGTCATCACGCTGCTCGAACTGGGCGACCAGGCCGCCCGTCCGGTGATGTTCTCGACGTTCCTGATGTGGGTGCTCGCCGATCTGTTCACGACGCTGCCCGAGGTCGGTGACGTCGACAAGCCGAAGCTGGTGTTCTTCTTCGACGAGGCGCACCTGCTGTTCACCGACGCCTCCAAGGCGTTCCTCGAGCAGGTCGAGCAGACCGTCAAGCTGATCCGGTCCAAGGGCGTCGGCGTCTTCTTCTGCACCCAGCTGCCCACCGACGTGCCCAACGACGTGCTCGGCCAACTCGGCGCCCGGATCCAGCACGCGCTGCGCGCGTTCACCCCCGACGACCAGAAGGCGCTCGCGAAGACGGTCCGCACCTATCCGAAAACCGACGTCTACGACCTGGAGTCGGCGCTGACGTCGCTGGGCATCGGCGAGGCGATCGTCACGGTGCTGTCGGAGAAGGGCGCGCCGACGCCGGTCGCGTGGACCCGGATGCGCGCCCCGCGTCGCTGATGGACACCATCGGGCCCGACGCGATCGCCGCGGCCGCGCAGGCCAGCCCGTTGCAGGCCGAGTACGGCCAGACCATCGACCGCGACTCGGCCTACGAACGCCTGGCCGCCAAGCTCGCGCCACCGCCGCCGGTCACGAACAGCCTGCAGCGAACCGTCGCTGCCGCCGCCGGTGTACGTGCCGCCGAGGGCGAGCTGCCGCCGATGCCCGCCCCGGCGGAGTCGGCCGAGCCCGGCATGTTCGACAAGATGATGGGCAGCCCGGCGTTCAAGAGCGCGATGCGCTCGGCGGGCACGGTGATCGGCCGCGAGATCACCCGCAGCATCTTCGGCACCGCCCGCCGCCGCGCGCTGACCCGCCGAACTGCATTCCAGCAGGCCGTACTCGGACTTCCTGCTGGAATGCAATTTCGCGGGAGGTCAGTCGCCGCCGAGCTTCTTGTAGACCGCGCCGACGATCGGCGCGACGATCGCGCGCGGCGCGTAGCCGCTGGCCGCCGACATCGCCTTCGACGTCACGCCGGGAACCACGCGCATCTTGTTGCGCTCCAACCCATCCAGCGACAGCTTCGCGGTGTACTCGGTGGAGATCCACAGGAAGTCGGGGATCAGCCTCTCGACGAGCGACTGCTCGTGGGCCTCGGGCAGGGTCTCGCGTACCGGGCCGGGCGCCAGCACCGTGACGTGCACGCCCGCGCGACTTCACCTCGCCGCGCAGGGACTCGCTGAAGGTGTTGGCGAAGGCCTTCGTCGCCGCATAGGTGGCGTTGTTCGGGAATCGGCGAATTGCCCGCCGCCGAACCGGAGATCAGGATGCCGCCGGCGCCGCGCGTTGCACCATGCCGGGCAGCACGGCGAGCACCAGGTCGTGCACGCCGAGGACGTTGAGCTGCACCTGCTTGCGTTCCTCGGCCGGGTCCAGCGTCGCCACCGGCCCGAACGTCGCGGTGCCGGCGTTCGCGCACAGGATCGAGATGTTGCGGGCGGCGAGCTCGTCGCACAGCGTCGCGCGCTCGGCGGGGTCGGCGAGGTCGACCGGCGCGCACCTCGACGGTGACGCCGTACTGCTCGGTCAGCCGGTCGGCCAGCGCCTTCAGCACGTCTTCGCGGCGGGCGGTGATGATCAGGTGGTGGCCGCGCGCGGCGAGCTCGATGGCCAGCGCCTCGCCGATGTTCTGCGAAGCGCCGGTGACGACGGCGCGGGCATCCGCGCTGGGAGCGGGTACTGGCATGGGCCGGACTATATCGTGGGCGACCATGAGCCAGCCGCCTCCGGTCCGGCCCTCCGCGGCCGGTGCGGTGCGGTCGCGCATCGTGGCCTGGGCGCTGTGGGATTTCGGCTCGACGGCGATGAACGCGATCGTCGTGACGTTCGTGTTCTCGGTCTATCTGACCGGCGCCGTCGGCGACGACCTGCCGGGCGCCACCAGCCCCGCGAGCTGGCTGGGCCGGGCGCTTGGCGCTCGCCGGGCTGGTGGTCGCGCTGCTCGCGCCGGTGACCGGCGTGTGGGTCGAACGCGCCGTCGCGGCGCCGGCGCGCGCTGGCCGTGCTCACCGGGGTGGTCGTGGTGCTGACCGCGGCGATGAGCCTGATCCGCGACGACCACCATACCTGTGGCCGGGCCTGATGCTGCTCGCCTGCACCGCCGCGTGCAGCGAGCTGGCCACCGTGCCCTACAACGCGATGCTGCGCGAGCTGTCCACGCCGCAGAACTCGGGCCGGATCTCCGGATTCGGACTGGCCGCCGGGTATTTCGGCAGCGTGCTGCTGCTGCTCGTGGTCTACCTGGGCTTCATCGCCGGCGACGGCGACACCCGCGGGCTGCTGCGGCTCGCCGGTCGCCGACGGACAGAACGTGCGCGCGGCCATGCTGCTGGTCGGCGGCCTGGTTCGCGCTGTTCGCGCTGCCGTTGCTGCTGTCGGTGCCCGCGACCGCGCCGCAGCCGCCGGCCGACGCGTGTCGGCGTGCTGCGGCGCCTACCGGCAAGCTGTGGGCGCGAGGTGCGCCAGCGAATGGCGCCGCGACCGCAACCTCGTCTACTACCTGGTGGCCAGCGCGGTGTTCCGCGACGGGCTCGCCGGCGTCTTCACCTTCGGCGCGGTGCTCGGCGTCAACGTCTACGGCATCTCGCCAGCCGACGTGCTGCTGTTCGGGATCGCCGCGTGCGTGGTGGCGGCGGTCGGCGCGGTGCTCGGCGGGCACGCCGACGACCGGGTCGGCTCCAAGCCGGTGATCGTCGCATCGCTGGCCGCGATGATCGCGGCGGGGCTGCTGCTGCTCGTGTCTGTCGGGCGCGCTGGCCTTCTGGGTCTGCGGGCTGACTGCTGTGCCTGTTCATCGGGCCGACGCTGTCGTCGGCGCGCACGCTGATGCTGCGGATGTCCGGCCGACGGCAAGGAGGGGGTCGCGTTCGGCCTCTACACCACCACCGGGCGCGCGGTGACCTTCCTCGCGCCGGCCTTGTTCTCGCTGTTCATCGACGTCTTCGGCAGCGACCGCGCCGGCATGGGCGGGCTGGTGGTCGTGCTGGCTGCTCGGCCTTGCCGCGATGCTGGCGGTGCGCGTACCCACGCGCGCTGGTGGCGGGATTAGCGGGAAGCGGTGCAGATCGTCAGCCCGGCACCGGTGCGCTGCTGCACCCGGACGCCGTTGACGGTGATCGAGCAGGAGACCTCGCGGCCGACGTTGATGATGCTGACGCTGGCCGAATCCTTCGCCGGGCTGGGCAGCGTCGACCTCTTTGCTCCACGGCAGCATCACGTTGAACTCCGTCTGCAGCAGGCCGCCGGTGTCGACGTAGGTGATGTTGATGGCCCGGCCGGACCCGGTGACGTCGTAGACGACGGTGTCGGTGGCGCCCGGGACCGTGGTGCGGGTCGGCCCGTGGTGGTCGGCGACCGGGGCAGTGTGGGCAGCGGCAGGATCGGGGTCCGCGGTGCGCGCGACGTCGTCGACGGCGCCGGCCGCGTGGACGTGGCGCTCGGTTCCGGCAGCGGCGGCGGCGGGGCGACCACGGTCTGCTGTTTGGAGCTGTTGACGATCACCAGGGCGATCACCAGGCCGATGACGGTCAGCACCGCGACCGCCGGCGACGACCCACAGCCAGCGCGGCGACTTCGGCTCCTCCGGCGGCTCGCCGGGCGGTTCGGCGGCCGTACTGCCCCGGCGGGTACTGGCCGGTGCGCGTACGGGTCATAGCCGTACGGGCGAGTACGGCGGGCAGCCGCTCGGTCGGCGTCGGCTGGGCGGGGGGCTGGTACGCGGGTCCGTACGGCGCCTGGCTCGCGTACGCCGGATCGGGGTAGCCGGGGTAGCCGTATTGGACCCCGTACGGCCTGCGTCGGCTCGGGCCGCGTCGCCGCGTAGGTGAATCGGTCATGCCCACCTCATGGCTGCAGGGTACCTGGCGATCGCTCAGGCGGACCCGCGCCAGCCGGGTAAGCAGATCGCTGTAGCGCCGACCGTGCACAATCGAGCATCGTGGCACAGCAGGTTCGCCGGGTCTACGGCGCGTCGATGTCGCCGGACGCCACCGCGTTCGCCCATCTCGTCGACGACGGCGGATACCCGCGTGCGGTTCAGCGCTTCCTGCGCGGCTGGCGGGCCAGCTCGTCGCGCGACGTCGAGCTGCCGGTCGAGGGCCCGGTCACCCGCGTGCATGCACTCCGCCGACGGCCACTGGCTGGCGTGCCAGGTCGCCCCCGAGGGCGGCACCCGAAGCCAGATCTGGGTCGTCACAACCGATCCCGACGATCGCGATGCGCGCCGAATCGACCACTGGCCCGTCGGGACGTCGGAAGGCACGGCCGAACTGATCGGCTGGGACGGCACGCTGGTGGCGGCGATCCTCACCGGCGAGGACGGCGTCGGCAGTTCCTGCCTGATCGACCCCGCCGACGGGACCACGACGGTGCTCGACCGCCGCTCGGGCGGCCGGCTGGTCGACGCCTGGGCGGGCGCGTCGCTGGTGCGCGTCGGGCCCCGCGGCTACCGCGACCTGATCATGCTGCGCGGCCTCACCGAGACGCTGCTGCTGCCCTACGATCCGGGCTCGACCACCGACACCGGCATCATCCTCGACGACCACAGCCCGCGCCGGCTGCGGTCCGGCCTGGAGGGCGAGACGTTCAAGCTCTACCACCCGGCAAGCGACTACGGCGTCAACAGCACCGAGGGCTACGTGCGCGCGCTGATCCGCAGTGAGAACGGCGCCGAGCACGCCCGCCTGCTCGAGGTGACCGTCACCGCCGACGGCGTGGCCTACCAGGTGATCGCCGAGCGGCCGGGCTGCGAGCTCGACGAGTTCACCGTCAGCGACGACTTGTCGACGGTGGCGATGCTGTGGAACATCACGGCGCCAGCGAGTTACAGATCCTCGAGTACGCCGACAGACACGTTGCTACGATCCCGATTCCGCTGCCCGGCATGGTGGCCAGCGAGCTGACGATCAGCGCGGGTGGATCGATGGTGGCGATGACGGTCGAGGGCCCGGCCAAGCCGCCGACCGTCGAGCTGGTCGACCCCCGCACCCGCGAATGGGAGCCCATGGACCGCGAGCCGAGCAGCGGGCCGCTGTCTGCGGCCGACCGACGCTGGAGACCATCACCGCGCGCGACGGGCTGGACATTCACCGGATGGCTGTTCCGGCCGCCGGACGGGCGTCGACCGATCGGCGCGATGCTGTTCCTGCACGGCGGCCCGGAGGGGCAGGGCAGGCCCGGCTACAACGAGTTCTTCCCCGCGCTGCTGGAAGCGGGCATCACGGTGTTCCTGCCGAATGTGCGCGGGTCCGGCGGATTCGGGCGGTTCGTTCATGCACGCCGACGACCGCGAGCGGCGATTCGCCGCGATCGACGACGTCGCCGACGCGGTGCGCTTTCTCGTCGACAGCGGCCTACGCGCCCGCGGGCCGTGTCGCCTGCTGCGGATGGTCCTACGGCGGCTATCTGACCCAGGCGGCGCTGGCGTTCCATCCCGACGAGTTCGCGGCGGGCATCAGCATCTGCGGCATGAGCGACCTGAACACCTGGTACCGCACCACCGAGCAGTGGATCGCGGCGGCGGCCTATCCCGAAATACGGCCATCCGGTCAGCGACCGGGAACTGCTGGAACGGCTGTCGCCGTTGCCGCGTGCCGCACGCGGTGACCGCGCCGCTGCTGCTGGTGCACGGCCTCAACGACACCAACGTCCCGCCCAGCGAGTCCCAGCAGATGTATGACGCGCTGACGGCACTGGGCCGCACCGCCGAACTACTGCTCTTCGACGACGACGGCCACGAGATCGACAAGCGGGAGAACCGAGCTGTCCTGGTCAAGGCGATGTGCGACTGGCTCACCGCGGCGTTCGCACGCCCACTCCGAACCATTCAAGATCAGCTACGAGGTTTACTCAAATTGTCCGCCGGGTAAAACTCTGCCTGCGCGCCAAGTAGGCGCGTCAACAGGAGGAGGCAGGCATGCGAGGTGGCGGAATTCTCGGCGTCATTGTGCTCGATCTGGTTGCTGATCGGTGTGTTCGCGGCTTATCAGCGCGACTACTTCAAGAGTGGCGAAGACAACTGCGCCACAGCGGGAAGCATCGCGCTGACGGTCGTGGCCGGGACCGCTGAACTACGCGGGGGTCAATCCGAAGGTGGCGGATTGCAATGATCCCGCAGCCCAGCCAGTAATCGACTGGCTGGCTATCAATTCACGAGGAACGGAGTGGCACATGATCGTCCTTGGAGCGATCCTGCTCATCCTCGGGTATACTTTTCGGCATCTCGATCCTGACCTACATCGGCGTCGTGCTGCTCGTCATCGGCGCGGTGTTCTGGATCCTCGGCTCCATCGGCCGTCCGGTCGGCGGCCGAAAAGACTGGTACTAGCGCCAACGCCAGCGTCAGCTTCGGCCGGCCGAGGTCAGCGCCGCGACCGTCATCGCTCGCAAGACGGTCGCGCGAGCTGGCCTCGGCCGGCTTTCGCTGCGCCGGGCTTGACGCTGTGCGGCGTCGAGTTCAGCAGGCCGAAGGTCGCATGCGCCATCAGCCGCGCCTCGGCCTCGCGTCAGCGCCGGATCGAGCCGGCGCAGCACGTCGACCCAGATCTCGACGTACTGCCGCTGCGCCTGGCGGACTTGGCGCTTGGCGGCCGGCGGGCAGGTTCCGAGGTCGCGGTCCTGGATGCGGATCAGATCCGACTCGCCGAGCGCGAAGTCCAGGTGGAAGTCGATCAGCCCGTCCAGCGCCGCGCCCGTGGCGTCGGCGCTGTGCAACGACCGCCTCGGTGGCCCCGGCCAGCAGTCGGGTGCTGATCCCGACGAGCAACTCGACCAGCAGCGCTTCCTTGTTCGGGAAGTGGCGGTAGATCGCGGGCCCGCTGACACCGGCGGCCGCGCCGATGTCCTCCAGGCGGACGGCGAGATAGCCGTGCTCGGCGATCAGCCGTTCGGCCGCGGCGATCAGCTGGCCGCGACGGTCGGATTTGGCCTGGCTGCGGCGCGTCGCGAGCCGGCATCGGTGGTCGGTCATGACGCGCTACCTCCCAGCCGAGTGGTGGACAATGCGAGTTAATCGTGATTAACATACCACCGGTTAGTCTCCATTAACTCAACTGAAAGGCGGAATCGGCGATGGCAGTGCGCACATCACATCGTGACGATCACGTCGCGCTCGTCGAACAACTGCGCGACCAAGCTGGCGGCCGCGGCGCTCGGCGGTTCGGCGCGTGCGCGCGAGCGCCACGTCAGCCGGGGCAAGCTGCTGCCGCGCGACCGCGTCGACGGCCTGCTCGACCCCGGCAGTCCCGTTCCTCGAGCTGGCGGCGCTGGCCGCCGACGGCATGTACGACGACGAATGTCCGGGCGCCGGGATGATCGCCGGCATCGGTCGGGTGTCGGGCCGCGAGTGCATGATCGTCGCCAACGATGCGACGGTCAAAGGCGGCACCTACTACCCGATCACCGTGAAGAAGCATCTGCGTGCGCAGGAGATCGCCGCGCAGAACCGGCTGCCGTGCATCTACCTCGTCGATTCGGGCGGGGCGTTCCTGCCGCGCCAGGACGAGGTCTTCCCCGACCGCGAGCACTTCGGCCGCATCTTCTACAACCAGGCCACCATGAGCGCCAAGGGAATTGCGCAGATCGCCGCCGTGCTCGGCTCGTGCACCGCCGGCGGCGCGTACGTGCCGGCGATGAGCGACGAGGCCGTCATCGTGCGCAATCAGGGCACCATCTTCCTCGGTGGTCCGCCGCTGGTGAAGGCCGCGACCGGCGAGGTCGTCACCGCCGAGGACCTCGGCGGCGGTGACTTGCACGCCAAGGTCTCCGGCGTCACCGACCATCTCGCCCACGACGACCGCGACGCGTTGCGCATCGTCCGCGACATCGTCGCCACCCTCGCCCCGCGCGCGCGAAACCCCGTGGGAGGTCCGCGCCGACGGTCGAACCGGTCGCCGACCAGACCGAGCTCTACGACGTCGTGCCGGTCGATCCCCGGGTGCCCTACGACGTGCACGAGGTGATCAGCCGGATCGTCGACGGCGGCGAGTTCGCCGAGTTCAAAGCCGATTACGGCACCACACTGGTCACCGGCTTCGCGCGCATCCACGGCCATCCGGTCGGCATCGTCGCCAACAACGGTGTGCTGTTCGGCGAGTCGGCGGTCAAGGGTGCGCACTTCATCGAGCTGTGCGACAAACGCGTCACCCCGTTGCTGTTCCTGCAGAACATCTCCGGCTTCATGGTCGGACGTGACTACGAGGCCGGTGGCATCGCCAAGCACGGCGCCAAGATGGTGACCGCGGTGGCCTGTGCGCGGGTGCCGAAGCTCACGGTGGTGATCGGCGGATCCTATGGCGCCGGCAATTACTCGATGTGCGGGCGCGCCTACTCGCCGCGATTCCTGTGGATGTGGCCCAATGCCCGGATCTCGGTGATGGGCGGTGAGCAGGCCGCCTCGGTGCTCGCCACGGTCCGGGGCGACATGACCCCCGAGCAGGAAGAGGCGTTCAAGGCGCCGATCCGCGCGCAGTACGAGGATCAGGGCAACCCCTACTACTCGACAGCACGGCTCTGGGACGACGGCGTCATCGATCCGGCCGACACCAGAACGGTTGTCGGCCTGGCACTCTCAGTGGCGGCCCAGGCGCCACTGGACCCCGTGTCCTACGGCGTGTTCAGGATGTGATGATGGGATTCGATTCGGTTCTGGTCGCCAACCGCGGAGAGATCGCCGTCCGCGTCATCCGCACCCTGCGCGCCATGGGGATTCGTTCCGTCGCGGTGTTCAGCGACGCCGATGCCGGTGCGCGCCACGTCGCCGAAGCCGACGTGGCGGTACGGCTGGGGCCTGCGCCCGCCCGGCAGAGCTACCTGTCGATCGAGGCGCTGCTGCGTGCGGTCGAACGCACCGGGGCCCAGGCCGTGCACCCGGGGTACGGGTTCCTCTCGGAGAACGCGCAATTCGCCGAAGCGTTGAGCGCAGCGAGGGTCACCTTCATCGGTCCGCCGGTCGGCGCGATCCGCACGATGGGCGACAAGATCTCGGCCAAGGCCGCGGTGTCGGGGTTCGGGGTGCCCGTGGTGCCCGGCATCTCACGCCCGGGCCTGACCGACGACGACCTGATCGCCGGTGCTCCGGACGTCGGCTTCCCGGTGCTGGTGAAGCCGTCCGCGGGCGGCGGCGGCAAGGGCATGCGGGTGGTGCACGACGCCGACGAATTGCGCTCTGCCGTCGTCTCGGCCCGGCGGGAGGCGGCATCGGCCTTCGGCGACGACACCCTGTTCCTCGAGCGGTTCGTGCTCAATCCCCGGCACATCGAGGTGCAGGTGCTCGCCGACGCCCACGGCGCCGTGGTGCATCTCGGTGAGCGCGAGTGCAGCCTGCAGCGCAGACACCAGAAGGTCATCGAGGAGGCGCCGTCGCCGCTGCTGGACGCCGAAACCCGCGCCCGTATCGGCGCGGCGGCCTGCGACACCGCGCGCAGCGTGGACTACACCGGCGCGGGCACCGTCGAGTTCATCGTCTCCGCCGACCGCCCCGACGAGTTCTTCTTCATGGAGATGAACACCCGGCTGCAGGTCGAACACCCGGTCACCGAGATGGTGACCGGCGTCGATCTGGTCGAACTGCAGGTGCGCATCGCCTCGGGGGAGAGGTTGCCGCTCGACCAGGCCGACATCCGCATGGACGGCCACGCCGTCGAGGCGCGCGTCTACGCCGAGGATCCGGCGCGCGGCTTCCTGCCCACCGGCGGTGACGTCCTCGCACTGCGCGAACCCGGCGGGCCCGGCGTGCGGGTCGACTCGGGCCTGATGCCGGGCGCCGTCGTCGGCAGCGACTACGACCCGATGCTGGCCAAGGTGATCGCCCACGCGTCCGACCGGCGGAGCGCACTGCGTGCGCTCGACGCGGCACTGGCCGACACCGCCGTGCTGGGTCTGACCACCAACGTCGAGTTCCTGCGGTTTCTGCTCGCCGATGACGACGTGCAAGCGGGACGGCTCGACACCGGGCTGCTCGACCGCCGCACGCCGGATTTCACGCCCGCGTCGCCGCTCGAGGACGACCTGATCGCGGCCGCGGCCTACCGTTGGCTGAAGTCCTGGCCGGCGCGTCCGCTCAGCCCCTGGGAGGTGCCGTCGGGTTGGCGCATCGCGGGGCGGGCGCCGACCCAGCTGCGGTTGCGCGCGGGCGAACGCACCGACCACGTCTGGCTGACCGGCACGCCGCAGGTCCGCGACGGCGACGGTCGAACACGGGCAGACCCGCTCCCTCAGCGCGCAGTTGGACGACGACCGGCTCGTCGTCACCATCGACGGACTGCGCTCCGAGTACCTGGCGGCCCAGGCCGGCGGGCGGGTGTGGCTTGCCGGGGCGGGCCGCGTCACGATGGTCGAAGAGGTGCGGGAAGCGCCGGTGCGTCCCGACGACGCGCACAGCGGCGACGCGGAGCTGACCAGCCCGATGCCGGGCACCGTGGTCGCCGTCGGTGTCGAGGACGGGGCCACGGTCGCCGCCGGTGCCGTGGTGGTCACCGTCGAGGCCATGAAGATGGAACACGCTCTCGCCGCCCCGGTCGACGGTGTGGTGGAACTGCTCGTCGGCGCGGGCGAGCAGGTGAAGGTGGGCCAGGTGCTGGTCCGGATCACGGCAACCAAGGAGCCACAGCAATGACAGATTTCCTGGCGACCGGGACGCTGCCCGACCACTACGAGCAGCTGGCCAGGACCGTCCGCGACTTCGCCCAGAGCGTGGTCGCGCCGGTGGCCGCCAAACACGACGCGGAGCACTCCTTCCCGTATCAGGTGGTCGCGGGCATGGCCGACATGGGCCTGTTCGGCCTGCCGTTCCCCGAGGAGTACGGCGGCATGGGCGGGGACTACTTCGCGCTGTGCCTGGCGCTCGAGGAACTCGGCAAGGTCGACCAGAGCGTCGCGATCACCCTCGAGGCGGGTGTGTCGCTCGGCGCCATGCCGGTCTACCGGTTCGGCACCGAGGAGCAGAAGCAGGAGTGGCTGCCGCTGCTGACCAGCGGCAAGGCGCTCGGCGCGTTCGGGCTCACCGAGGCGGGCGGTGGCAGCGACGCCGGCGCGACGAAGACCACTGCACGGCTGGATGGGTCGACGTGGGTGATCAACGGCAGCAAGCAGTTCATCACGAACTCCGGCACCGACATCACCAAGCTGGTGACGGTCACCGCCGTCACCGGGGAGACCGGCGGCAAGAAGGAGATCTCGTCGATCCTGGTGCCGGTGCCCACCCACGGCTTCACCGCCGAACCCGCCTACAACAAGGTCGGCTGGAACGCTTCCGACACCCACCCGCTGAGCTTCGACGACGTGCGCGTGCCGCAGGAGAACCTGCTCGGCGAGCGCGGCCGCGGTTACGCCAACTTCCTGCGGATCCTCGACGAGGGCCGCATCGCGATCGCCGCACTGTCGGTCGGTGCCGCACAGGGCTGTGTGGACGAGAGCGTCAAGTACGCCAAGGAGCGCGAGGCGTTCGGGCGCGCGATCGGCACCAACCAGGCGATCGCGTTCAAGATCGCGCGGATGGAGGCGCGGGCGCACGTCGCGCGGGCGGCGTACTACGACGCGGCGGCGCTGATGTTGTCGGGCAAGCCGTTCAAGAAGCAGGCCGCGATCGCCAAGATGGTGGCCAGCGAGGCGGCGATGGACAACGCGCGCGACGCCACCCAGATCTTCGGCGGCTACGGCTTCATGAACGAGTACTCCGTGGCCCGGCACTACCGCGACAGCAAGATCCTCGAAATCGGCGAGGGCACAACCGAAGTGCAGCTGATGCTGATCGGCCGGGAGCTGGGACTGTGAGCGGAGCGAACGATCAGGCAGGGGTGACCGAGAAGCGCCTCGTCGTCCAGCGGGGGCTGTGGTTCGAGGAGTTCGAGACCGGGGTGCTTTACCAGCACCGCCCGGGTCGCACCATCACCGAGGCCGACAACGTCTTGTTCACGACGTTGACGATGAACACCCAGGCGCTGCACCTCGACGCCGCGTTCTCGGATGCGCTGCCGCCGTTCCACCAGCGGCTGGTGAACTCGATGTTCACGCTGTCGACACTGGTGGGGCTGTCGGTCGCCCAACTGACCCAGGGCACGATCGTCGGCAACCTGGGCTTCGGAGAGGTCGCCTTCCCCAAGCCACTGTTCCACGGGGACACCCTCTACGCCGAGACAGAGGTCACCGACAAGCGCGAGTCCAGGAGCCGCCCGGGCGAGGGCATCGTGACCTTCAGCCACGTCGGCCGTAACCAGCACGGCGACGTGGTGGCGACGGCGTCGCGAAAGACCATGGTGCGCAAGCGGCCCGAGAGCGAGGCGTAGATGCTGGGAGTCAACGGGCCGGGGTGGTTGTTCTGCCCGGCGGACCGGCCGGAGCGTTTCGGGAAGGCCGCTGCGGCAGCCGACGTCGTCATCCTCGACCTCGAAGACGGGGTGGCCGGCAAGGACCGCGAGGCCGCCCGGCAGGCGCTCATCGACACGCCGCTGGACCCGGCGCGCACCGTGGTCCGGGTCAACCCGGTGGGCACCGCGGATCACGCTCCCGATCTCGATGCGCTGAAGCGGACCGCCTACACCACGGTGATGCTGGCCAAGACCGAGACCGCCGGGCAGGTCGCCTCACTGGCGCCGCACGACGTCATCGTGCTCGTCGAGACCCCACTGGGCGCGCTCGCGGTCGACCGAGACCGCACGCGTCGACAACGCCCACGCCGTGATGTGGGGTGCCGAGGACCTTTTCGCGGTGACGGGCGGAACCGCCAACCGGTGGCCGGACGGCAGCTACCGCGACGTCGCCCGGCATGTGCGGTCGCAGAGCCTGCTCGCCGCCAAGGCATACGGGCGGGTGGCGCTGGACTCGGTGTACCTCGACATCAAGGATCTCGAGGGGCTGCGGGCCGAAAGCGACGACGCGGTCGCCGTCGGCTTCGACGCGAAGGTCGCCATCCATCCCAGCCAGGTCGCGGTCATCCGCGCCGCGTACGCGCCCACCGAAGCGCAGGCCGACTGGGCGCGGCGCGTCCTCGACACGGCACGCACGCAGCGGGGCGTATTCCAGTTCGAGGGCATAATGGTGGATGCCCCAGTACTACGGCGGGCAGAGCGCATCGTCGCGTTGGCGCCACACCCCGGCAGCTGACGGACCGGCCTTCGACCAGAGGTCAGCACCGACCGCCCCCGTGCTGAGCACCTCAGTCGTCCGACGGCGCGATCCGCGGTCGGTGACCCAAGGGAGGCGGTATGGCCGGTGGTTGCGAGCCGATTCAATTGGTGGCGCCCAACGGCGCCGCGACAGCGGAAACCCGATACCGGCGAGACCTCCCGCCCGAAACTCTCGGCTGGCTCTACGAGGCGATGGTCGTCACCCGGGAACTCGACACGGAGTTCGTGAATCTGCAGCGGCAGGGTGAGCTGGCGCTCTACGCCGCGTGCCGCGGCCAGGAGGCGGCTCAGATCGGGGCGGCGGCCTGCCTGCTCAAAACCGACTGGCTGTTTCCGCAATACCGCGAGCTCGGGGTGTTCCTGCTGCGCGGCATCCCGCCGGCCCGCATCGGCGCGCTGTGGCGCGGCCGGTGGCACGGTGGCCTCGGTTTCACCGAAAAGTGCTGTGCCCCGGTGTCGATCCCGATCGGCACGCAGTGCCTGCACGCCGTCGGCGCCGCCATGGCCGCGCAACGGTTGGCCGAGAACTCGGTCACCGTAGCGTTTCTCGGCGACGGCGCCACCAGTGAGGGTGATGTGCACGAGGCGCTCAACTTCGCCTCGGTGTATCGGGCGCCGTGTGTGTTCTTCGTGCAGAACAACCAGTGGGCGATCTCGGTGCCGGTGCACCGGCAGGTGGCGGGTCCCTCGATCGCCGACCGTGCCGCCGGCTACGGCATGCCCGGTGTGCGGGTCGACGGCAATGACGTGCTGGGCTGCTTCGCCGTGATGGCGGAGGCGGCCGCGCGGGCCCGTGGCGGAGACGGGCCGACGCTGATCGAAGCGGTCACCTACCGAATGGCTCCGCACACCACCTCCGACGACCCGACTCGATACCGCTCGGGTGCTGAAGTCGAGCGCTGGCGCGCACGCGATCCCGTCATCCGGTTCCGCCACTACCTGCAGCACACCGGGGTCTGGACCGACCGCCTGCAGGAACGCATCACCCGCCGCGCTCAGCGACTGCGAACCGACCTGCGGGAGCACGTCGTCGGCGATCCCGACGTCGACGTGTCCGAGGTCTTCGACACCGTCTACCACCGCATCACGCCGGAGCTGGCCCGCCAACGCGACGAGCTGACCGCTGAATTGGCGAAGGAGGCCTGAGGTGACGCAACTGATCGAGCGGCCCTTCGGGTTCGACGACGAGGCGCCCGAACCGCCTCCTGGCCGGCCCCGGGCAGCCGCACCCACGGCACTCACGATGGCCCAGGCGATCAACAGCGCGCTGGCCGACGCGATGGCCGCCGACGAACGGGTGCTGGTCTTCGGCGAGGACGTCGCCACCCTCGGCGGTGTCTTCCGGGTGACCGACGGGCTCGCCCGGACCTTCGGGGCGAGCCGGTGTTTCGACACACCGCTGGCCGAGTCGGCGATCATCGGGATCGCCATCGGGATGGCGATCCGGGGTTTCGTTCCGGTGCCCGAGATCCAGTTCGACGGTTTCGCCGCGCCCGCGTTCGACCAGATCGTCAGCCATCTGGCCAAGTACCGGATGCGGACTCGCGGCGAACTCGACATGCCGGTGACCGTGCGCATTCCGTCCTTCGGCGGAATCGGGGCGGTGGAACATCATTCGGAGTCGACCGAGACCTACTGGCTGCACACGGCCGGGCTGAAGGTGGTCGTGCCGTCGACGCCGTCGGACGCCTACTGGCTGCTGCGGTACGCGATCGCCGACCGTGACCCGGTGATCTTCCTCGAGCCCAAGCGCCGCTACTGGGCCAAAGAGGCCGTCGACACGCGCAACCCGGCCGACCCGATCGGACGCGCGACGGTTCGCCGTTGCGGTGGCGACGTCACCGTGATCACCTACGGTTCGCTGGTGCCCACGGCACTCAGCGCGGCCGAAACCTGCCCGGCGGACCTGGAAGTGCTCGATCTGCGCTCGCTCAACCCACTGGACTTCGACACCGTCGCCGCCTCGGTCCGTCGGACGGGACGCGCGGTAGTGATGCACGAAGGGCCGCGCACGCTCGGGTTCGGCGCGGAGCTGGCCGCCCGCATCCAGGAGGAGTGCTTCTACGACCTCGAGGCGCCGGTGTTGCGCGCCACCGGATTCGACACGCCGTATCCGCCGGCGAGGCTGGAGAGACTGTGGCTGCCCGGCGTGGACCGGTTGCTCGACTGCGTCGAGAAGACGATGAGCCGGCCATGAGCGCCGACGGGCGCTCGCGCGAAGAGCAACCGACCACCGTGCAGGACTTCCTGGTACCCGATCTGGGGGAGGGCCTCGCAGACGCGACGATCACCAGCTGGCAGGTCAGCGTCGGCGACGAGATCACGCTCAACCAGCCGCTGTGCACGGTCGAGACCAACAAGGCCGAGGTGGAGATCCCCAGTCCCTACACCGGCCGGGTCGCGGAGCTGGGCGGCGGTGCGGGACAGACGCTGGCGGTCGGCTCCGTGCTGGTCCGCATCGAGACCGCCGACACGGCGCCGCGCCGGCCGGTCCTGGTCGGTTACGGCGCCGACGACGCGATGGACAGCAGCCGCAGGCGGAGCACGGGCCAAGCCGCCGGTCCGCAAACTGGCGGCCGACCTCGACGTCGAGCTCGGCCGGCTCGACGGCTCGGGTCCCGACGGCATCGTGACTCGCGACGACGTGCTCGCCGCGGCAGGCCCGGCACCCGTGCGGGACTCGGCGGTGACCGGGGTGCGGCTGGCGATGGCGCGCCGAATGGCGTTGTCGCGTAGCGAGATTCCCGACGCCACCGCCGCAGTAGAGGTCGACGGCAGCGAACTGCTGCGGCTGCGGGACCTCGCCGGGGCCGCTGCGAGCGGAGTCCATCACCCCGTTCGTCCTGATGTTGCGGCTGCTCGTCGATCGCATTGCGCGATCACCCGGTGCTCAATGCCACCTGGCTGGACACCTCGATGGGCCGCGCATCCACGAGCACCCGAGCATTCACCTCGGGTTCGGGGTCGCCGCGCCGCGCGGACTGCTCGTCCCGGTCGTCACCGATGCGCAGCGCAGGACGACGCGTGCACTCGGCGACGACGGTGGCGCCGGCTGACCGCACAGGCCCGCGACGGCACCCTGAAACCCGCTGACATGCAAGGGTCGACGTTCACCGTGTCGAATTTCGGCGCGCTGGGCCTCGACGACGGTGTGCCGGTGATCAACCACCCGGAGGCGGCGATCCTGGGCATCGGTGCGCTCAAACCCCGCGCCGTCGTCGTCGACGGTCAGGTGGTGGCGCGCCCGACGGTGCGGCTCACGTGCGCGTTCGACCACCGCGTCGCCGACGGGGCCGAGGTGGCGGCGTTCCTGGCCGAAATGCGGTCGCTGATCGAGGCGCCGGAGTCGGCGCTGCTCGACCTGTGAACTACTTCTTCTTCGCCGCGGCCAGGCGGGCCGCGAACTCGGGCGACTCGATCGACCGGGCCTGCGGTCCGATCTCGACGTCGACGGCGAGGCGGTGCTGATCGAGATCCACGTTGCCGGGGTTCGCGGTGGCCCGCATCGACGCCTTGGTCGCCATGACCACCTCGCGCGGCGCGGCCGCCGGCCCGGCAGCCAGGGTGCGCGCCGCCGCGACGGGATCGTCGGCGACCTCCAGCGCGAGCCCGAACCGGACCGCCGCGTCCGCGTCGAAGCGCATCCCGAACAGCAGCGCGGCCCTGGCGGCCTGCGGACCGATCGCGCGCTGCAGCATCCACGTCGCGCCGCCGCCGGGGTGGATGCCGAGCTTCTGGAAGCGCGGATCGAACAGCGCCGACGGGCCGGCGATGCGCACGTCGGCGGCCAGCGCCAGGTTCAGGCCCGCGCCGACCGCGGGGCCGTTGACCGCGGCGATGGTCGGCAGCGTGCACTGGGCGACGGCGAGGAAGCCGTCGTAGATGACCCGCAGTCCGTCCTCGGTCGGCTGTGCCGAGTGCGCTCAGGTCGGCGCCCGCGCAGAACGCCTTGCCCGCCCCGGTCACGATCACCGCGTGCACGGCGGTGTCGGCCTCGGCGGCCTCGACGGCCGCCCGCAATGCCGCGGAACTCTCGGCGGTGACCGCATTGCGCCGGTCGGGATCGTTGACGGTGATGACCGCGACGCGGTCGGCGACCTGCAGCAGTACGGACTCGGACATCCGCTCAGCGTAGCTACAGCTTGCGCAGCAGCGCCGCGGCCCTGACCTCGTCGTCGACGCACAGCGCGATCTGCACGTCCGGGGTTACACCGGTGCCGTGACGCACCCACCGCAGCGTGACGTCTTCGCCGTACTTGATCGGCTTGCGATATTCGATCACCGCCCGGTACGGCGCGACGCAGACGTCGGGCTCCAGGGCCATCACCTCGTGGATCGCATGCCAGTAGGCGGTGTTGGTGACGTGCTCGAAGAGGTCGATGTCGGTGCGGCGCAACGTGAACGGGGCGGCGTGATCTGTCGAGGCGGGATTGCTCAGCCACGGCCGCCATTTGAGTCGGTGCTCGGTGGTGGTGGTGCCGAACCGTTGCAGCAGAGTGTCGGTCGCCCGCTGCGGAGTGAGCGTCTTGGCGTTCATGGCGATCCAGAAGCCCTCGGTCTCGATCCGGCCGCCCGTCGCTGCCGACGAGGTCGACGCGCATCGTGCACCAGCGCAGGGACAGCGCCGAACACCACCTGCTGAAGGACACCTCGTTGGGGAATCCGATCGGGTCGATCACGTCGACGACGGTGCGCTGGACCAGCCAGTGCGGGTGCTCCTCGGCCTCACCGGCGTCGACGAGGTTCTCGGCGCCGACCTCCTGGATGTAGCGGGCCACCCCGTCGAGGCGCAGGTTGAGGTCACCGCCGATGTCGCCGGTCGCCACCCGCCACGCCGTCCGGTACACGTATCCGGTGTCGGGCAGGGCGCTCAATGCGGTGGTCGACGTCGTCGGTGGGCATCGCCGGTCAGCCTACGGTGCCGTGGTCGTCTTCGGGCAGCAGGTGGCGTTCGGGGTGGTGGTAGCCGTTGACGCGATGCTGGCCGGTGTCGAGGTCGGGTGGGGGGACCCATTCGATCTGGCCTTTGGGGTTTTTGCGGGTGCTCCACCCGGTTTTGTCGAGCATGCGGTGATCGGCGGGGCAGACCAGGGTCAGGTCATCGACGTCGGTGCGTCCGCCGTCCTGCCAGTCCGCGACGGCGTGGTGGGCTTGGGTCCAGTAGCCGGGCACGGTGCAGCCGGGTCGGCTGCAGCCGCGTGCGCGGCTGTGCAGCATGATCCGCTGCGCCGGGGAGGCGAGGCGTTTGGTGCGGCCCAGGTAGAGGGCTTGGCTGGTGTGTTGGTCGAACACGGCCAGGTAGTGGTAGGCGTGGCTGGCCATTCGGATCAGGTCGGGCATCGGCAGCAGGGATCCGCCGCCGGTGACCGCGACCCCGGCGCCCTTCTCGAGTTCTTGGAGGGTGGTGGAGACGATGACGGTGACCGGTAACCCGTTGTGCTGCCCCAGCTCCCCAGAGCACAGGGCCATGCGGCCGACCGCGAGCCAGGCGTCGTGGTGGCGTTGCGCGGGGCTGCGGGTGTCGCTGCGCTGCTGCTTCTCCTCAGGATCACCGTCGACACAGGGGGTGTCGTCGTCGGGGTTGCACATGCCCGGCGCGGCGAGTTTGGCTTCGATGGCTTCGTAGACCGCCCGGAATTCGGGGGTGACCCAGCCGGAGAGGCGGCTCATGCCGTCGGTCTGCTGCTCACCGAGGGTCACCCCGCGGCGGCGGGCCCGGTCGGCGTCGGTGGGTTCGGGGCCGTCCTGGTCGATCATCGCGGCCAGTCGGGCGGCGGCTTTCTTGAGCTCTGCTGGATTCAATCCCGAGCCCAGTTCGGCCAGTTGCGCGTCCGCGGCGGCGCGGGTGTCGACATCGACCCAGCCGGGCAGCTTCTCGTGGAACGTGGCGATCACGGCCACGTGTTCGGCGTCCAGCGCGCCGCGCCCTTGGGCGGCGGCGGTGGCCGCCCATACCGGCTCCAGCGGCTCCCCGGTCAGCGACTGCCGCGGGCCCAGCTGCGCCGCGTCGCGCAGTCGGCGTTTGGCGTCGGTGTCGGAGACCCGCAGCGCGGTGGTCAGCACCTTCTTCCAGGACGCTTCACCGAGCCGGCACGGCTCGGTCTCGGCGACCAGCCGGGCCAGCACCCGGTGCTCCAGGACGGGCACGGTGCGCAGCACCGTCGTCAACTCCGAGAGCAGCCCGACCAACTCGCGGTGAGACAGCCCGTCGCAGCAGTCGTGCAGGATCGCGATCTGGGCCCTGATCGCGTCCACGGCGCTGGCGACTTCACCCATACATCGAACACTAGTTCGAACCACCGACAGTGCGCCGCCGATTGTGACAGCAGAAACGTAAGTGGCGGAAGAGATTTTGGGAGGTCATCCAGTACAGCCGACTCGGTCAGCCCGGCAATGCCTCCGACGACCCCGGTGTGCGGACAAGACATACGCCTGAAATCGACCGGGACCAGATCCGGCCCCGGCTGGCCGCCCGGGTTGTAGGGCGCCTGGTTGAACTTGCCGCCGAAGAAGTTCTCGTTGCCGCTGCCGTCGGGATGGGTGGAACTGCCCACCACGATCAACGCGGTCAGGTCGACGGGCAGCGCCGTGATCGCCACCGGCTGGACAGCCGCCACCGCGCCGACGGTCGCGCTCACCGCCAGTGCGGCGAAGCCGACGACCGTGCTCTTGGTCGTGTTCCTGCTGCGAGCTTTGCTCTTCCCCACGAGTGCCCCTCCCCAGAGATCGCTAGCACCGTATCTCGTCGACCATGCTTGCGCGAGTCTGCGCAGCGGGCGTGCTGTTTGCCGTGGCTGGGCGACCCGGTCGGGAAGCGCGTTTCGGGCAAATTGACGCCGTCACAAATCCATCGGCCCGAAATCGCCGTGATCATGCCGCCGTGGGCGTAACGTCTGCCGCGTTTCCGGTGTTGCTGACGGAGGGTCGGGTCATGGGTGCTGCCAGGTATGTCGGTCGGGTCGGTGGGTTGGCGATTGCCCTTGGAGTGGGCACCGCGATCCTCACGGGACAGGGGGTGGCCTACGCGGACGACACCGACACCTCGAAACCCGCGGCGACGTCGTCGTCGGAGACCAGCTCCCCGTCCGACACCACTACCAGCGGTGCGGACAAGCGATCGGTGGGTCGGCACCGGGCGGCCGAGCGCACCACGCTCGCCGACACCGTGGCCGGCATCGTCGACCGGGTCGCCACGCAGCGCGAGAAGCGTGCCGCCGAGGACGCCGCTGCCGCGGAGCAGGATGCGGCCGACACCTCGAGCACCGGCCGTCCCGGCCGAAAGCACCGTCAGGACACCAAGACCGACGCGAGCAACCAGGACTCGCCGACGGATCACGCCGACACCACGGTCACCGAGAACACGCCCGTGGTCAAGGAGTCCCGGGGGCTGGCCTGGCTGAAGAACCCGCGCGTGGCCGCGGCCCGGGAGGCCCGCGAGGCGCCGAAGACGGTGTCGTCGCTGTGGACGCCGCCGCAAACAGTCGTCACCGATGTGCAGGACGCGGCCGCCCCGGCGGCCGAGGCGGCCACCGCCGCACCGGAGACGGTGGTGACCGGGTTGCTGACGGCCATCGACGGTGCGCTCAGCCCATTCTCGGCCAACGGCGGCACGGCGCCGGTCGGTGGTTCGATCACCGATTTGCTGCTGCTCGCGGGAACCCGACGCGCCCAGGTGCAGGAGCTCGCGCCCGCGCTGCCGGACTACACCGTCGGCCTCACGGAAGCCGTCGTCGGCGGCTGTGTCGTCGGCCCCACCTGCACCACCGCCGACGGGTCCACCTACACCGTGCTCAGTGGCCCCAGCAAGGGCGGCAAGCTCGCCCTGGACGCGACCACGGGTGCCTTCCGCTTCCTGCCGTTTGCGGACGAGACCAGCACCAACGGCCCGTCCGGGCAGGAGAACTTCTCGATCCTGGTCGCGCAGAACACGAAGTTCACCACGTTCGTCACGGGGCTGCCCATCGTCGGGTCGACGCTCATCGAGCCGGTCATCATCACGCTGCAGCAGGCGGGCATCTTCTCGGCGCTGATCGGCACTGCCGCGCGGCAGGACATCACGGTCGACGTCGACGTGCTGCGCGGGGTGGGGGAGACGCCGATCGCCTTCACCACGATGGTGACCTCCTGGGACGGCGTGCAGATCAGCACGAATTTCTTCCCCGCCATCGCGACCGGCGCCCCCGATGACGGAGTGCCCGGCGAGGAGACCGTCTTCAACGGACCGGGTCTGGCCCAAGCCGGGGCCACCGACCCCAACGACCCGTTCGTCTACACGTTCCGCCACTACGGCTACAACGTCGTCACCTGGGACCCGCGCGGCGAGTTCGCCTCCGGCGGCGTCCTGCAACTGGACAGCCCGCAGTACGAGGGCCAGGACGTGCAGCAACTCATCAACTGGGTGGCCACGCAGAACGGCGTCGAACTCGACGCGCCCAATGACCCCCGGATGGGGATGGTCGGGGTGTCCTACGGCGGCGGCATCCAGCTGGTGACCGCTGCCAGCGACGACCGGGTCGACGCCATCGCACCCGGCTGGGCCTGGAACACCCTGCCGGAATCGCTGTACCCCGATAAGGCCTTCAAGACCTCCTACTCCGCACTGCTGCTGCTGGGTCTGGTGACCACCGGCGCGCGGATCAACCCGCAGATCTACGGCGGCATCCTCACCGGCGCAACGCTGGGCGTCCTGACTCCCAGCCAGATCCAACTGCTCCAGAACAGCGGACCCGGCCAGACGCTGAAGGGCATCACCGTGCCGACCCTGCTCATCCAGGGCACGGTCGACGTGCTGTTCCCGTTGCAGCAGGCCGTGATCAACGCGAGCCTGTTGACGCAGAGCCCGGACGTCAAAATGCTGTGGTTCTGCGGCGGGCACGGCACCTGCCTGCCCGGACAGGGCAACGCGGCTGCTGACAATGCCTGGGTGTTCGGCGAGATGGTCGTGTGGATGAACCGGTGGATCAAGGGCAACGGCCCGGCAGACCCCATCGGCTTCGAGTGGACCGATCAGGACAGCGTCCGGTGGGCCTCCGAGGAGCTGCCCACCGACGCAGGTTTCTACGACCCGGTGAGCTCGGTGCCGACCACGACATGGAACACCGGCAAGGTGCTGCCGATCATCCCGATCATCGGCGGCTCCGGGCCCAGCCCGTACGTCGATCTGCCGTACTCGCTGGGTGACGGATCCGTCGCCACCAACGCCGTGACGATTCCGCTCACCAACCCGGCTGCGGACGCCAACGTCGTCGGCGCGCCGCGCGTGGTGATCAACTACAGCGGGCTGGGCACCAGCCGGCACATCTACGCCCAGGTGGTCGACAACAGCACCGGACTGGTCGTCGGCAACATCGTCACCCCGATCCCGGTCACGCTGAACGGCCGGGATCAGACGATGGAGATCGACCTGAACGACATCGCCTACACGATGGGCCCGGACAGTGACCTGAGCCTGCAGATCTTCACCACGGCGACGCCGTACCTGAACCTGACGCAGTTCGGCTTCGTCAACATCAAGAGCGCGGAGGTGACGTTGCCGACGACGTCGCAGGGCACCATCGTGGCGGTCTTCAACCCGGTCGCCGCCGACACCGTCGCCGTCTGACGCGGGGCCGGCCGCTCGGCGGGGGCGGCTACCAGAAGCGCCCCCGGCAGGAATCGAACCTGCGACCTAGAGATTAGAAGGCTCTTGCTCTATCCAACTGAGCTACGGAGGCAACGCCGGAGAGTGTATCGCGACGGGCCGCTGTGACTGCCCGTGCGACGGCTCGAAAAGCCGCTCCGTGCGCGCGGGCAGCTGACTAGCGTGGTCGCCATGAGCGACGTGCCGGAACTGGACGCGGCCGGACTGCCGGAGGAACTCAGCCCCCTCGATCAGATCCTGCACCGCGGCGAGGCCAACCCCCGCACCCGCTCGGGCATCATGACCGTCGAGATCCTCGACACCACCCCGGACTGGGAGCGGTTCCGGACCCGCTTCGAAAACGCCTCCCGCAAGGTGCTGCGGCTGCGGCAGAAGGTCGTCATGCCGACGCTGCCGACGGCGCCGCCGCGCTGGGTCATCGACCCCGACTTCAACCTCGACTTCCACGTGCGCCGCGTGCGGGTGGCCGAGCCTGGAACCCTGCGCGAGGTGCTCGACCTCGCCGAGGTCGCCCTGCAGTCGCCGCTCGACATCTCGCGGCCGCTGTGGACCGCCACCCTCGTCGAGGGCCTCGCGGGCGGCCAGCGCCGCGATGATGGTGCATCTGAGCCACGCCGTCACCGACGGCGTCGGGCGGTGTCGAGATGTTCGCCAACCTCTACGACCTCGAGCGCGACCCGCCAGCCGCAGCCGATCCGCCGCTGCCCATCCCGCAGGACCTGTCGCCCAACGACCTGATGCGCGAAGGGTTCAACCGGTTGCCCGGCGCCATCGCCGGCGGTATCGTGCGAGGCGCTGTTCGGGGCCGCGCAGGCGGTCGGCAACGTCGATCCGCGACCCGGTCGCCGCGCTGGGCGGCGTCGTCGACTACGCGATGTCGGGCGCCCGGGTGGTCGGGCCGGTCGGCCGAACCGTCGCCGCTGCTGCGCCGCCGCAGCCTGTCGTCGCGCAGCGAGGCCATCGACATCGAGTTCGGCGACCTGCACAAGGCCGCCAAGGCCGCCGGCGGGTCGATCAACGACGCGTACCTGGCCGGGCTGTGCGGCGCGCTGCGGCGCTACCACGAGGCCATGGGTGTGCCCATCGACACTCTGCCGATGGCGGTGCCGGTGAACCTGCGGTCCGAAGCCGACCCGGCCGGCGGCAACCGGTTCGCCGGAGTCAATCTCGCCGCGCCGATCGGCGTCGTCGATCCCGAGGTGCGCATCAAGAACATCCGCTCGCAGATGACCCGCAAGCGCGACGAGCGCGCGCTGAACATGGTCGGGTGCCATCGCGCCGGTGGTCAGCCTGCTGCCCGACAGCCGTGCTCGAGACCATGGCGGGCTCGATCGTGAACTCCGACGTGCAGGCCAGCAATGTGCCCGGTGTACACGGGCGACACGTTCATCGCCGGCGCGAAGATCCTGCGCCAGTACGGACTTGGCCCGCTGCCCGGGGTGGCGATGATGGTCGTGCTGGTGTCACGGGCGGGGTACATGCACGATCACCGCGCGCTACGACCGCGCCGCCGTCACCGACGGCGAGCTGTTCGCCCGGTGCCTGCTGGCCGGATTCGACGAAGTGCTCGCCCTCGGCGGCGACGGGCGTTGCGCAGCCGGCATCATTCACCGCAGACGCCGACCGAATCCGATCGCCCTCACCGACACGGAAGTAGTGCCCATGACCACCGTGACGGCCGAGACGACCGACGCGCCAACCCGCGGACCATGCGCCTGCCGGGCTCGGTCGCCGAGATCGAGGCGAGCCCCGCCGGGCCCCGAGGTCGGCGCGTTCTTCGACCTCGACGGCACGCTCGTCGCCGGTTTCACCGGCGTCATCATGACCCAGGATCGCTTGCGCCGCCGGCAGATGGGCGGTCGGCGAGTTCATCGGGATGGTGCAGGCGGGCCTCAACCATCAACTCGGCCGTTCGGAGTTCGAGGACCTCATCGGCAAGGGCGCCCGCATGCTGCGCGGGCAGCTCCGTCGAGCGACATCGACGAACTCGCCGAGCGGCTGTTCGTCCAGAAGATCGTCGAGCCGGATCTATCCGGAGATGCGCGAACTGGTGCGCGCCCACATGGCGCGCGGCCACACCGTCGTGCTCAGCTCGTCGGCGCTGACCGTCCAGGTCGAGCCCGTCGCCCGGTTCCTCGGCATCGGCAACGTGCTGAGCAACAAGTTCGAGACCGACGAGAACGGCTGATCACCGGCGAGGTGCAGCGGCCCATCATCTGGGGTCCGGGCAAGGCCAGGGCGGTGCAGGAGTTCGCCGCTGCCAACGGCGTCGATCTGGCCAAGAGCTACTTCTACGCCGACGGCGACGAGGACGTCGCGCTGATGTATCTGGTCGGCAATCCGCGCCCGACGAATCCCGGCGGGCAAGCTGGCCGCCGTCGCGGCCAAGCGCGGGTTGGCCGGTCCTGCGGTTCAGCAGCCGCAGCGGCAGCCAACCCGGTCTCGCAGCTGCGCACCGCCGCCGGGCGTCGCGTCGATGGTGCCGATCGCCGCCGGGGCGCTGTGGGCTCGGGCTGTTGACCCGCAACAGGCGCACCGGCGTCAACTTCTTCACCTCGGCGTTCGGCCGGACCCTGCTGGACGATCGATCGGGATCGAACCTCAACGTGCTGGGCAAGGAGAACCTGACCGCGCAGCGGCCCGCGGTGTTCATCTTCAACCACCGCAACCAGGCCGACCCGGTGATCGCCGGGCAGGCTGGTCAGCGACAACTTCACCTCGGTCGGCAAGAAGGAACTGGAGAACGACCCGATCGTCGGCACGATGGGCAAGATCATGGACGCCGCGTTCATCGACCGCGACGATCCCCGCAAGGCCGCGGTCGAGGGTCTGCACAAGGTCGAGGAGCTTGCCCGCAAGGGCCTGTCGATCCTCATCGCGCCCGAGGGCACGCGGCTGGACACCACCGAGGTCGGCGCGTTCAAGAAGGGCCCGTTCCGCATCGCGATGTCGGCGGGCATCCCGATCGTTCCGATCGTGATCCGCAACGCGGAGGTGATCGCGGCGCGCGACTCCAGCACGTTCAACCCCGGCACCGTCGATGTCGTCGTCTATCCGCCGATCCCGGTCGACGACTGGACTCACGACAACCTGTCCGAGCGCATCGCGGAGGTGCGCCAGCTCTACCTGGACACGCTGAAGAACTGGCCGCACGACGAGTTGCCGGTCCCGGATCTGTACGCGCGCTAAGCGGAAGAAGGGCCGGCCAAGAAGGCCCCGGCCAAGAAGGCGCCGCCGAAGAAGGCGCCGGCCAAGAAGGCGGCCGCAAGAAGACGGCCGCGCAGGCGCCGGCCAAGAAGGCTGCCGCCAACGAAGCGGCGGCCAAGACGCGCCACCGCCAAGGGCCGGCCGTGAAGGTCCGCGGCCGACGACATCACGGCCGCTTCAGCGCCACCGACGACGCGCTGGTGCTGGCCTCGGTGTCCTCGCCCGCCGAGGAGGAGCTGCTCAGCGACTGGCTGCACCGGCAGCGCGGCGAGCACCCCGACACCAAGGTCGAGGTGCTCAAGCTGCCGGCCGACGACGATCCGCCGCCGGGGGTGCTGGCGCGGCTCGTCGAGATACTCGAAGCCGACGAGGACCGGTCGGTCGTCCCGGTGCGGGTGTTCTGGGTGCCCGGCGGTCTGCCGACCCGGTCCAAGGTGGTGGCGCTGCTGTCCGGCCGGGACACCTACTGCCCGCCGAAGATCCTGCAGCGCAGCATCCTCAAGCGCGACCCGTCCCGCGCGCGCGTCGTGGCGGGCGAGCCCGCGAAGGTGTCCGAACTGCGCCAGCAGTGGAGCGACAACACCGTCGCCGAAAACCCGCAGCGAATTCGCGCGGTTCGTGATCCGCCGGGCGATCCTGGCCATCGAACGGGTCGAGCTGCGGCTGCTGGGGCCCGAATACAAGTCGCCGCGACTGATCAAGCCGGAGGTGCTGGCGTCGGCGCGGTTCCGTGAGGGGCTGGAGAAGATCCCCGGGGCCACCGTCGAGAAGGCGGGCGAGATGCTCGACGAGCTCGGCACCGGATGGAGCCGGTTCTCGGTCGACCTGATCCCGTCTCTGGGCCGGGCGATCTTCAGCCGGGGTTTCGATCCCAACATCGACTACGACCGCTCCGAGATCGAGACGATGCGCCACGCGCTGGAGAGCCATCCGGCGGTCCTGCTGTTCTCGCACCGGTCCTACCTGGACGGCGCGATCGTGCCGGTGGCGATGCAGGAGAACCGGCTGCCGCCGGTGCACACGTTCGCCGGCATCAACCTGTCGTTCGGGTTCATGGGGCCGCTGATGCGCCGCTCCGGCGTCATCTTCCTGCGGCGCAAGCTCGACGATCCGCTCTACAAGTACGTGCTGCGCCAGTTCGTCGGCTACATCGTCGAGAAGCGGTTCAACCTCAGCTGGGCGATCGAGGGCACCCGGTCGCGCACCGGAAAGATGTTGCCGCCCAAGCTCGGTCTGCTCGCCTACGTCGCCGACGCGTACCTGGACGGCCGCAGCGACGACATCCTGCTGCAGCCGGTGTCGATCAGCTTCGACCAGCTGCACGAGACCGCCGAGTACGCGGCCTACGCCCGCGGTGGGGAGAAGACGCCCGAGGGCCTGTCGTGGTTGTACAACTTCATCAAGGCCCAGGGCGAACGCAACTACGGCAAGATCTACGTCCGTTTCCCCGAAGCGGTGTCGATGCGCGAATACCTCGGGGAGCCGCACGGCCCGATGACGCACGGACGACGCCGCCAAACGCCTTGCGCTGCAGAAGATGGCGTTCGAGGTCGCGTGGCGGATCCTTCAGGTCACGCCGGTCAACGCGACGGGTCTGGTGTCGGCGCTGCTGCTGTCGACCCGCGGGATCGCGCTGACGCTCGACCAGCTGCACCACACGCTGCAGGACTCACTGGATTACCTCGAGCGCAAGCAGACCCCGATGACCAACAGCGCGCTGCGGCTGCGCACGCCCGACGGCGTGCGGGCCGCGCTCGACGCGCTGTCGGGCGGTCACCCGGTGACCCGCGTCGACGGCGGTCGCGAAACCGTCTGGCACATCGCCCCGCAGGACGAGCTCGAAGCGGCGTTCTACCGGAACTCACTGATCGACGCGTTCCTGGAGACGTCGTTCGTCGAGCTGGCGCTCGCCCACGCCGCCCGCACCGAATCCGACCGGCTCGAGGCGTTCTGGAGCCAGGCGATGCGGCTGCGGGATCTGCTCAAGTTCGACTTCTACTTCGCCGATTCGGCGAGCTTCCGCGACCACGTCGCCGAGGAGATGTCGCGCTACGAGGACTGGGAGAGCGACGTCGCCGCCGGCGGTCGAGCGCGATCGACGCGCTGCTGCGGGCGAAGCGGCCGACGATCGCCGGGCCGCTGCTGCGCCCGTTCTTCGAGGCCTACCAGATCGTCGCCGACGTCGCTGCGTCGACGCACCGGCCGACATCGCGGAGAAGGACCTGACGGCCAAGGCGCTGGGGCTGGGGCAGCAGTACGTCGCCCAGGACAGGGTGCAGCAGCAACGAGTCGGTGTCGGCGCTGCTGTTCGCCACGGCGCGTCAGGTCGCCGCTGATCAGCACCTGCTCGAGCCGGCCGCGGATCTGGCCGAGCGCCGCACGGCGTTCCGCGACGAGCTGCGCGGCATCCTGACCGACCTGGACACCGTCGACAGATACGCGCGCAAACAGTTCATCGCCCGCGAGCGCAGCCGCCGGGAGCTGCGCAGCCAGGCGGTCTGACGAGGCTGCGCCGCGAAGGTCATACGCTGGAGCGCATGACTGTCGTCGGCCGCCCCGCCCTGGCCGGGGTGCGCAGGGCCCCGGTGTGGCCGCTGCTCTACGGCGTGGCCGTGCTGGCCGGGCTGACCGCGACCGCGCTGTCGGCACTGTCGCTGGCCGATGCGCTGACCGCCACGGGCCTGCCGGACCCGGGGCCGGTCACCAACTACGGGCTGCCGTTCGTGCAGGCGGCGGGGGAGATCGCCGCGGTGACGGCCACCGGCTCCTTCCTGTTCGCGGCGTTCATGGTGCCGCCGCAGAAGACCGGGGTGCTCGACGTGGCGGGGTACCGGGCGCTGCGCGTCGGCACCGCCGCGGCCGGGATCTGGACGGTGTGCGCGGCGCTGATGGTGCCGTTGACGGTCTCCGACGTCAGCGGGCAGCCGCTGACCTCCCGGTTGAGCCCCGCCGACGTGTGGTCGGTCGCGGGACTCATCGACATCGCGGGCGCGTGGCGATGGACGGCGCTGTTCGCCGCTGTGGTGACCGTCGTCAGCATCCCGGTGCTGCGCTGGTCGTGGACGCCGCTGCTGTTCGCCGGCTCCCTGGTGACCCTGCTGCCGCTGGGGCTGACCGGCCACTCGTCGGCGGGCGGGGCACACGACCTCGCGACCAACAGCCTGCTCATCCACCTGATCGCCGGCGCGATCTGGGCCGGCGGTCTGCTCGCGCTGCTGGTGCACGCGCTGCGCGGGGGCGAACACGCTGCACTCGCCGCCCGCCGGTTCTCGGCGGTCGCGCTGTGGTGCTTCGTGGCGATGGCACTGAGCGGGGTGATCAACGCCCTCGTGCGCGTTCCGCCCGGCGGAGCTGCTGCACACCCGCTACGGGCTGCTGGTCGTGGTCAAAGCCGCCGCATTGCTCGCGCTGGGCTTCCTCGGCTGGCGGCAGCGTCGCAGCGGCGTGGCGGCCCTGGCCGACGATCCGCAGGCGCGCTTCCCGTTGATCCGGTTGGCGTTGGTCGAGGCGGTGATCTTCGGCGTCACCTTCGGCGTGGCCGTCGCACTGGGCCGTACGCCGCCGCCGGCGCCGACCGACCTGAACCTCTCGATCCCGGCAGTCGAGATCGGCTACGACCTGGCCGGTCCGCCGACGGTGGCGCGGTTGCTGTTCGACTGGCGCTTCGACCTGATCTTCGGCACCGCGGCGATCGTGTTCGCGATCGTCTATCTGGCCGGCGTGCGGCGGCTGCGCCGGCGCGGCGACGTCTGGCCGAGCGGCCGGGTGGCGGCGTGGCTGCTCGGCTGTCTCGCGCTGCTGCTGACGACCTCGTCGGGGATCGGTCGCTACATGCCCGCGATGTTCAGCATGCACATGATCGCGCACATGATGCTGTCGATGCTGGTGCCGATCCTGCTGGTGCTGGGTGCGCCGGTCACCCTGGCGCTGCGGGCGCTGCCCGCGGCGGGCCGCAACGAGCCGCCGGGTCCGCGGGAATGGCTGCTCGCCGCCCTGCACTCGCGGGTCTCGCGGTTGCTGACCAACCCATTCGTGGCGACGGCGCTGTTCGTCGTCGGGTTCTACGGCCTGTACTTCGGGGGCATCTTCGACGCCGTCGTCGACAGCCACGCCGCGCATCTGGCGATGAACCTGCACTTCCTGCTCAGCGGTTACCTCTTCTACTGGGTGGTCATCGGCATCGACCCGACGCCGCGGCCCCTGCCGCCGCTGGCGAAGCTCGGTGTGGTGTTCGCCTCGCTGCCGCTGCACGCCTTCTTCGGGGTGGTGTTGATGGGCACCGATACGGTGATGGGCGAGAGCTTCTACCGGTCGTTGCAGCTGCCGTGGCACACCGACCTGCTCGGCGATCAGCGCCTCGGCGGCGGGATCGCCTGGGCGACCGGAGAGATACCGCTCGTCGTGGTGCTCATCGCGCTGTTCGTGCAATGGAGCCGCAGCGACGACCGGACCGCGCGGCGCCTGGACCGGGCCGCCGACCGCGACGACGACGCCGACCTGACCGCCTACAACGCGATGCTGGCCGAGCTGGCGCGCCGCGACCGCCCCGGCGGCTGAGGCAGACCCGGGCACGGCTCCGCCCAGCGTCGGCGGTGAGGGTGCGGCCGGCGGTGTCCCCAATGCGCGATTCATCCACAGGCCTCGCCGCCGGGGCCGTCCGGCGGCCGGCGGATGTCGGTGGCGCGAGCGTCAATGGCGGTGTCATCGACGGGTCCGGCGCAGTGTCTGGCCCGCAGCTACCGCAGAGGGAGAACGCCATGTTCGAGACATCGATCACCGTCGTCGGCACCATCGTCACGCCGCCGGACCGTCGCTGGGTCGGCGACCAGGAGCTCATCAAGTTCCGCGTCGCGAGCAACTCGCGCCGGCGTACCGCCGAGGGCGGCTGGGAGCCGGGCAACTCGCTGTACGCCACGGTGAACTGCTGGGGGCGCCTGGTCACCGGCGTCGGTGCGGCACTCGGGAAGGGCGACGCCGGTGATCGTCGTCGGCAACGTCTACACCAGTGAGTACGAGGACCGCGACGGCAACCGCCGGTCCTCGCTGGAGATCCGCGCCACGTCGGTGGGGCCGGACCTGGCCCGCTGCATCGCCCGCATCGACAAGCGCAGACATCCGCGAGCCGGCCGCCGAGACCGCCGCTGTGGCCGGCGGCGCCGACCACCGGCGCCGGCGAGGAGGTCGACGGCGACGAGCCGGCCGCCGACACCGGGCCGCTGCCGCTGAGCGCGTAGCGCCGGGCAGCACCGACGCGGCCACGCCTAGGATGGTTCGCGGACTATCGCAGATCGGCGAGATCGAGAAAGGCGACATCGAAGGCAATGGCCGAATTCATCTACACGATGCGGAAGGTCCGCAAGGCGCACGGCGACAAGGTCATCCTTGACGACGTCACCCTGAACTTCCTTCCGGGCGCGAAGATCGGCGTGGTCGGTCCGAACGGGGCCGGCAAGTCGAGCGTCTTGCGGATCATGGCCGGACTCGACCAGGCCAACAACGGCGACGCGTTCCTGCAGCCGGGCGCCTCCGTCGGCATCCTGCAGCAGGAGCCCCGACTCGACGAGACCAAGACGGTCCGCGAGAACGTCGAAGAAGGCGTGGCGATCAAGGGCAAGCTCAACCGGTACAACGAGGTCGCCGAGCTGATGGCGACCGACTACACCGACGAGCTGATGGAGGAGATGGGCAAGCTCCAGGAGGAGCTCGACGCCGCCGACGCGTGGGACATCGACTCCCAGCTGGAACAGGCGATGGACGCGCTGCGCTGCCCGCCGCCCGACGAGCCGGTGACCCACCTGTCCGGTGGTGAGAAGCGCCGGGTGGCGCTGTGCAAGCTGCTGCTGTCCAAGCCGGACCTGCTGCTGCTCGACGAGCCGACCAACCACCTCGACGCCGAGAGCGTGCTGTGGCTCGAGCAGCACCTCGCCGAGTACAAGGGCGCCATCCTGGCCGTCACCCACGACCGCTACTTCCTGGACAACGTCGCGGAGTGGATCCTCGAACTCGACCGTGGTCGCGCCTACCCGTACGAGGGCAACTACTCGACGTACCTGGAGAAGAAGGCCGAGCGCATCGCCGTGCAGGGCCGCAAGGACGCCAAGCTGCAGAAGCGGCTCAAGGACGAACTCGCGTGGGTCCGCTCGGGCGCCAAGGCGCGGCAGGCCAAGAGCAAGGCGCGTCTGCAGCGGTACGAGGAGATGGCGGCCGAGGCGGAGAAGACCCGCAAGCTCGACTTCGAGGAGATCCAGATCCCGACCGGTCCGCGGCTGGGCAGCGTCGTCGTCGAGGTCGAGCACCTCGACAAGGGATTCGAGGGCAGGCAGCTGATCAAGGACCTGTCGTTCACGCTGCCCCGCAACGGCATCGTCGGCGTCATCGGCCCCAACGGCGTCGGCAAGACCACGCTGTTCAAGACGATCGTCGGGCTCGAGCAGCCCGACAGCGGCACCGTCAAGGTCGGTGAGACCGTCAAGCTGAGCTACGTCGACCAGACCCGCGCGGGCATCGACCCGAAGAAGACGGTGTTGGAGGTCGTTTCCGACGGCCTGGACTACATCGAGGTCGGCCAGAACGAGATCCCGTCGCGCGCCTACGTGTCGGCATTCGGGTTCAAGGGCCCGGACCAGCAGAAGCCTGCCGGCGTGCTGTCCGGTGGCGAGCGCAACCGGCTCAACCTGGCGCTGACGCTCAAGGAGGGCGGCAACCTGCTCCTGCTCGACGAGCCGACCAACGACCTCGACGTCGAAACCCTGAGTTCGCTGGAGAACGCGCTGGAGAAGTTCCCCGGCTGCGCGGTGGTGATCAGCCACGACCGCTGGTTCCTCGACCGCACCTGCACGCACATCCTGGCGTGGGAGGGCGACAGCGACAACGAGGCGAAGTGGTTCTGGTTCGAGGGCAACTTCGCCGCCTACGAGGAGAACAAGGTGGAGCGGACTCGGCACCGAAGCGGCCCGTCCGCACAGGGTGACCCACCGCAAGCTCACGCGGGGATAGTCTCGTCGTGCGGACCAGGTGACCGGAGCCCCAGGGGCCTCGGTGACAGCCAACGACGGCCGGTGCGCACGGTGAGTCAGGAGCGGCGCATGCCGTTGAATCCCGGTCGCCACCGATGGCCGACCGAGCCCGACGTCAGCCCCGAGGTGGTCGGACAGACTGCTGCCCGCCTACCTCGCGACCTATCGGGGGCCGCACGGTGGCGCCCCCGGCGCTGAGGCGGCGGTCACCGGCCCGGTGCAGCCGGCAGCGGCGAAAGTTCGCTGGCCAGCCCCGCGCTGGTCGAGGCGCAGTACCGGCTGGGACACCAGCGGTCGGCGGGCAGCACTCGGGTCGCGGTCTACAGCGCCGACGATCCCGGCGGTTTCGGCCCGGCGCTGCAGATCGTCACCGACAACGCGACGATGCTGATGGATTCGGTCACCGTGCTGCTGCACCGGCTCGGGGTGGCCTACAAGGCGATCATGAACCCGGTGTTCCGGGTGCGGCGCGGACACGGCGGCGAGCTGCTCGACATCGTCCCCTCGTCGGAGGCGACGTTCGGTGACGGCGTCGACGAGACGTGGGTGCACGTGCAGCTGTCCAGCTCGGTCGATCGCCGCGCGCTCGCCGAGGCCGAGCAGTTGCTGCCGCGGGTGCTCGCCGACGCCCGCCAGGTCGCCCTGGACTCGACCTACATGGCCGCGGCGCTGCGCGGCCTGGCCGCCGAACTCGACAGCGACACCGGGGCGCCGGTTCCCCAGCCCCGACCGCAAGGACGTCGCGGCGCTGCTGCGCTGGCTGGCCGACGGGCACTTCGTGCTGCTGGGCTATCAGCGCTGCCCGGTGCGCGACGGCGAGGCGATCGGTCGACATGTCGCAGCCGCCTCGGCGTGCTGCGGCTCCGCCACGACGTGCTGCCGCAGCTGACCGACAAGGACGAACTGCTGGCGCTGGCGCAGGCCACCATTCCCAGCTTCCTGCGCTACGGCGCGTACCCGTAGATCGTGGTCGTGCGCGAACAATCCGTGGACGCGGCAATGATTCCGCGGCGATCGAACACCGCTTCGTCGGGCTGTTCACCGTCGCGGCGATGAACGCCAACGTGCTCGAGATCCCGCTGATCTCGCGCCGGGTCAACGACGCACTCGCGATGGCGCACCGCGATCCCAGCCATCCGGGCCAGCTGCTGCTCGACATCATCCAGACGATCCCGCGCTCCGAGCTGTTCGCGCTGAGCGCCCGCGAGACTGCTCGACATGGCGATGGCGGTCGTCGACCTGGGCTCGCGCCGCCGCACGCTGCTGTTCATGCGCGCCGACCCGCTCGCCCACTTCGTGTCCTGCCTGGTGTACCTGCCGCGCGACCGCTACACCACGGCCGTGCGGCTGGAGATGCAGGACATCCTGGTCCGCGAGCTCGGCGGCGTCAGCATCGACTACGCCGCCCGGGTCAGCGAATCGCCCTGGGCGCTGGTGCATTTCACGGTGCGGCTGCCGGAGGGGTCGCGTCCGCAGGACGTCGACGTCTCGCGACGGCAACGAGTCGCGCATCCAGGATCTGCTCACCGAGGCCGCGCGCACCTGGGGCTGACCGGCTGCTCGGCGCGGTCAGGACCGGTTCCGATCGAGCAGGCCAACGCCGAGCACTACGCGGCGGCGTTCCCCGAGGTCTACAAGCAGGCGGTCCACGCCGCTGGACGCGCTGTCAGGACATCGCGATCATCGAAGAGCTGCAAGACGATTCGGTCCAGCTCGTCCTCGACGACGCGTGCCGATGGGGCCGAGACCGGCATCTCGACCCTGATCTGGTACCTCGGCGGCCAGTCGGCGTCGCTGAGTCAGCTGCTGCCGATGCTGCAGTCCATGGGGGTGATGGTCCTCGAGGAACGGCCCTTCACCGTGACCCGGCCCGACGGGCTGCCGGTGTGGATCTACCAGTTCAAGGTGTCGCCGCACCAGGGCATCCCGCAGGCGGCGCCGGGTCCGGAGCGCGAGGCCACCGCCAAGCGGTTCGCCGACGCCGTGACCGCGATCTGGCACGGGCACTCCGAGATCGACCGGTTCAACGAGCTGGTGCTGCGCGCCGGCCTGAACTGGCAGCAGGTCGCCGTGCTGCGCGCCTACGCCAAATACCTGAAACAGGCCGGGTTCTCCTACAGCCAGTCCCACATCGCCGCGGTGCTCAACGACAACGCGGGCACCGCCCGCTCGCTGGTCGAGCTCTTCGAGGCGTTGTTCTGCGCGACGAACCAGGAGCGCACCGATGCCAACCGCCGCGACGCGCAGGCCGCCGCAGCGGCGGTCGCCGCCGACATCGACGCGCTGGTCAGCCTGGACACCGACCGGGTGCTGCGCGCGTTCGCCTCGATGATCCAGGCCACGCTGCGCACCAACTACTTCGTCACCGGCAGTGACTCGGCCCGGGCCCGAAACGTGCTGTCGCTCAAGCTGAATCCGCAGCTGATCGACGAACTGCCGCTGCCCCGGCCGCAGGTTCGAGATCTTCGTGTACTCGCCGCGGGTCGAAGGCGTGCACCTGCGGTTCGGGTTCGTCGCCCGCGGCGGGCTGCGCTGGTCGGACCGCCGCGAGGACTTCCGCACCGAGATCCTCGGCTTGGTCAAGGCCCAGGCGGTCAAGAACGCGGTCATCGTGCCCGGTCGGCGCCAAGGGCGGCTTCGTGGTCAAGAAACCGCCGTCGCCGACCGGTGATGCCGCCGCCGACCGCGACGCCGTGCGCGACGAGGGCGTGGCCTGCTACCGGCTGTTCATCGCCGGGCTGCTCGACCTCACCGACAACGTCGACATGAGCTACCGGCCGCGTCGTCCCGCCGGCCGATGTCGTCCGGCGCGACGGCGACGACGCCTACCTCGTCGTCGCGGCGGACAAGGGCACCGCCACGTTCTCCGACATCGCCAACGACGTCGCCAAGTCCTACGGGTTCTGGCTGGGGGACGCGTTCGCGTCCGGCGGCTCGGTCGGCTACGACCACAAGGCGATGGGCATCACCGCCAAGGGCGCCTGGGAGTCGGTCAAGCGACACTTCCGCGAGATGGGCGTCGACACCCAGTCCGAGGACTTCACCGTGGTGGGCGTCGGTGACATGAGCGGCGACGTGTTCGGCAACGGCATGCTGCTGTCCCGGCACATCCGGTTGCTGGCCGCCTTCGACCACCGGCACATCTTCATCGACCCCAACCCGGACGCCGCGGCCTCGTGCGAGGAACGCCGGCGGCTGTTCGAGCTGCCGCGCTCGAGCTGGGAGGACTACGACACGCTCGCTGATCAGCGCAGGGTGGCGGCGTCTACAGCCGGGAGCAGAAGTCCATCCCCGTCAGCGCCGAGGCCCGTGCCGCGCTCGGCATCGAGGACGACGTGTCGGAGCTGACGCCGCCGGCGCTGATGAAGGCGATCCTGAAGGCGCCCGCCGATCTGCTGTTCAACGGCGGCATCGGCACCTACATCAAGGCGGAGACGGAATCGACGCCGACGTCGGTGACCGCGCCAACGACGCCATTCGGGTGAACGGTAATCAGGTCCGTGCCAAGGTGATCGGTGAGGGCGGGAACCTGGGGGTGACCTCGCTGGGCCGCATCGAGTTCGAGCTCGTCGGCGGCCGGGTCAACACCGACGCACTGGACAACTCCGCCGGTGTGGACTGCTCCGATCACGAGGTCAACATCAAGATCCTGATCGACTCGCTGGTGCACCGCCGGCAAGGTGAGCGCCGAGGACCGTACCGATCTGTTGCTCTCGATGACCGACGAGGTCGGCCGACTCGTGCTGTCCGACAACGAGAGCCAGAACGATCTGATGGGCACCAGCCGGGCCAACGCGGCCAGCATGCTGTCGGTGCACGCCCGCATGATCAAGTACTTCGTCGACGAGCGCGGACTCAACCGCGAACTGGAGGCGCTGCCGTCGGAGAAGGAGATCCGCCGCCGCACCGAGGCCGGCATCGGATTGACCTCCCCGGAGCTGGCGACGCTGATGGCGCACGTCAAGCTGGCACTCAAAGACGACCTGCTGTCCGGCGACCTGCCCGACCAGGAGGTGTTCGCGGCCCGGCTGCCGTCCTACTTCCCGACCACGCTGCGCGAGCAGTTCGGTCCCGAAATCCGCTCGCACCAGCTGCGCCGCGAGATCGTGGCGACGATGCTGGTCAACGACGTGGTGGACACGGCCGGTATCACGTTCGCCTACCGGGTGACCGAAGACGTCGGTGTCGGGCCCGTCGACGCGGTGCGCAGCTTCGTCGCGGCGGATGCCATCTTCGGACTCGGCCGGGTGTGGCGGAGTATCCGCGCCGCAGCGGCGGACGGCGTTTCGGTTGCGGTCACCGACCGGATGACGCTGGATCTGCGCCGCCTCACCGATCGCTCCGCGCGCTGGCTGCTCAACTACCGCCCGCAGCCGCTGGCCGTCGGCGCGGAGATCAACCGCTTCGCGGAGAAGGTGGCCGCGCTGACGCCGCAGATGCCGGAATGGCTGCGCGGCGACGACAAGGCGATCGTCGAGAAGGAGGCGGGGGAGTTCAGTGCCCACGGCGTGCCCGAGGACGTGGCCTACCAGGTGGCCACCGGGCTCTACCAGTTCAGCCTGCTCGACGTCATCGACATCGCCGACATCATCGACCGCGATCCCGCCGAGGTCGCCGACACCTATTTCGCGCTGATGGACCACCTCGGCACCGACGGCCTGCTCACCGCGGTCTCCCGGCTCTCGCGCGAGGACCGTTGGCATTCGTTGGCGCGGCTGGCGATTCGCGACGACATCTACGGCTCGCTGCGCGCGCTGAGCTTCGATGTGCTCGGCGTGGGCGAACCCGACGAGAACGGTGAGGAGAAGATCGCCGAATGGGAGACGACGAACAGCTCGCGCGTCACCCGGGCCCGCCGCACGCTGACCGAACTCTACGAAAGCGGTGAACACGATCTGGCGACGCTGTCGGTGGCGGCGCGCCAGATCCGCAGCATGACCAGGACGAGCGGGACGGGATCGACGGGGTGAGCGGTCTGCACGGCTTCACGGCACCGGTGCACGTGCGGTGGTCGGACATCGACATGTACCAGCACATCAACCACGCGACGATGGTCACGATCCTCGAAGAGGCCCGGATACCGTTTCTGCGTGAGCCGTTCGGTGCCGACATCACCACGATCGGGCTGCTGATCGCCGAGGTGAACATCGCCTACAAGGCGCAGTTGCGGTTGATCGATTCGCCGCTGCAGGTGACGATGTGGTCCAAGCGCGTCCGGGCGGTCGACTTCACGGTGGGCTACGAGGTGCGGTCGGTCGGCGCGGCGCCCGATTCCCGGCCCGCCGTCGTCGCGGAGACCCAGCTGGCCGCGGTGCACATCGAAGAGCAGCGGTTGCAGCGGCTTTCGGCCGAGCAGCGCGAATACCTGCAGCGCTGGACGCGATGATCGGCGGCGAGCGAGGGCTGTGGCTCGACGTGCGGGACCGGCGCCGCCCAGCGCGACGACCTGTCGACCTTCACCGAACGCGCCCGCCGGCTCGACGACGCGGCGGTGGTGCGGCTGCGTGAACGCCCGGGCGGGATGGTGGTGGCCTGGGTCGCAACCGGCTTCGACGTGCTGGCCGGCCGGGTGGTGGCGGGCCGGATGAAGCCGGCCGACCTGTGCGCCGGGGCCGACGCGCTGCTGAGCCGGCCTGGCGGCGATGACCGCCGACGGCTACGTCGACCCGGGCTTCGCGATGGACTCGGCGTGGCGCGGTGTCCTGCCGCCCGACACCGGCTTCAGTCACCTCGACGACGTGCCCGCGCCGGTGGTGCTCGAGTTGGCGCAGCGCGGGTCGTCGCTGGCCAGGGAGCACTCCAGCGCCCACGGCCCGCCGGCGTCGCTGTTGGATCAGGACGTCGTGCAGGTGAGGTCCGACGGCGAGCGATGTCGGCATCCCGATGCGATGCGTCTTCGCCCTGACGGCGATGGGATTCGTGCCGGAATCGGGGAGTGCCGAGGAGATGGTGCGGGTGCGGGCGACACCGGCGTGGCTGCGCATCGACGCCCGGTTCGGCAGCGTCTACCGTCGCCGCGGCGACCCCGCGGTGGTGCTGCGCTGAGGTTGCCGCGCGCGCCACGGCAGCGCCACAGCCCTCAGAACGGGGAGTTGACCATCGACTCCGCGGCCATCTCCAGATACCCGAGCAATTCGCGGCGGTGGGCGTCGTCGAGGGTCGTCGGAGTCGATCTCCGCCACCGCGGTGTGCATACACCGCAGCCATGCGTCGCGCTCCAGATAGCCGATCCGGAAGGGTGCGTGTCGCATCCGCAACCGCGGATGGCCGCGCCGGTCGGAGTAGGTGCGCGGGCCGCCCCAGTACTGCTCGAGGAACAGCAGCAGCCTCTCCTCGGCCGCCTCGAGCTCGTCCTCCGGGTACAGCGGGCGCAGGATCTCGTCGTCGCGGACCTGCTGATAGAAGCGCGACACGATGGTGCGGAACGTGGCATGCCCGCCCACCGCGTCGTAGAACGACTGGTGCTTCTCGACTGGTTCCATCACCGACCATTGTGGGCCATGTCCGTGCCCGTCGGCCGCGAAGGCGGCTGTCACGAGATGTTCACCGGACTGACCAGCGAACACGTCGAGAATTGTCGTGCGATCGGCGCAGATCCATGGTGGACTGTCGGTCGGAGGACGTATGGCGCAGCGCAAGAACGGTCGCGGCTCCCGGCACCACCGGTCCGCGACGGGCTCATCCGGGTCGACGGCGAGCACCGGATCGCGCGCGCTGCACAGCGTCGTCCATCCGGTCGACAGTCACTCGGCGTCGGTGCCGGAACATTCCCTCTGGGGTCGTCGGCGCGTGCTGCTGCTCAATTCCACCTTCGAGCCACTGACCGCGCTGTCGATGCGCCGGGCGGTGATCATGCTGATGTGCGACAAGGCCGACGTGGTGCACGACGACCCGCTGGGGCCGGTGATTCATTCGGCGAGCCGGACCATCGTGGTGCCGTCGGTGATCAGGTTGCGCAGCTTCGTCCGGGTGCCGTACCGGGCGCGGATCCCGATGACCAGGGCGGCGCTGATGCACCGCGACCGGTTCCGCTGCGCCTACTGCGGGGCCAAGGCCGACACGGTCGACCACGTCATCCCCCGCAGCCGCGGCGGGGACCATTCGTGGGAGAACTGCGTGGCGGCGTGTTCGCCGTGCAACCACCGCAAGGCCGACCGGTTGCTCACCGAACTGGGCTGGACGCTGCGCGCCACCCCGCTGCCGCCGAAGGGCCAGCACTGGCGCCTGCTGTCCAGCATCAAGGAACTCGACCCGGCCTGGGTCAGATACCTGGGTGAGGGCGCGGCCTGACAGCGTCGTGCGTTACGGTTTTCGGTGTGAACAACACTGCACTGGTGCACGCGAGTTTCCTCGTGATACCGCTGGCGCTCGCCGGCGTCCTGTCACTGTTCATCTTCCGCAAGAAGGGGCCGCACCCCGAGACGTTCGACATGTCGCAGTCGTGGACGCATGACCCCGATCCTGTGGGCGGCCGACGAGCCGGCCGGATCACGGCCATGGCGGCCACGGTTCACACCTGACGATCGGAGGCGGCGCAAGTGGCAAGTGGTGAGATCACGCGGGCGGGTGCGGCGGACGTCGCCGAGCTGCCCCGCGGAGCCGTGCGTCACCTCGAGCGGCCGGATCTCGGCGGTCACCGAGCCCGGTGAGCTGTCGGTGCACTACCCGTTCCCGACCAAGGAGCTGGTGATCCTGGACAACGCGCTCAAGTTCGGCTCGCGCGCGGCCAAGGCACGGTTCGCGGTCTACATCGGCGATCTCGGCGCCGAGCCGGCGGCGGCGGCCCGCGAGATCCTGAGCCAAGGTGCCGACACCGGACAACGCCGTGCTGCTGGCCGTGTCACCCGACCAGCGGGCCATCGAGGTGGTCTACGGCGTCGGCCGTCAAGGGCCGGGGCATCGAGGAGGCCGCGCCGCTCGGCGTTTCGGCGGCGGCGGCGTCGCTTCAAGGAGGGCAACCTGATCGACGGGCTGATCAGCGGCATCCGGGTGCTGTCGGCGGGCGTTTCGCCGCGCTAGGTCACTGCGCGGTCAGCATCTGCGTTCGGATGCGGACGTAGCGTTCCAGGAACCGCCGTTCGTCGAGCCGTTTGCGGCGCAGCCAGCCGGTGACCTCGTCGTTGCACTTGCTGGCGTTGCAGGCCGCGCAGGCCGGTACCACGTTGTCGACGCGTGTAGCGCCCGCCGCGGGAGATGGCCATCACGCAGTCCCGCTGCAGTGGTCCGGTCGTCGCACCGCAGTAGGCACATCCGCTCCAGGCGGCCTTGAGCGCCGTCCACTGCGCGTCGGTGAGGTCGTTGACCACGCTCGCGACGCGGCGCTTACGCCTGCGGGCCGCGCGCGCCCGGCGACTGTTGTTGGCCGCCATGGCGTAGCTTAAGCGCGGTCGGCCGCCGCGAGCGTGCGCCAACTCCCGTCCGCGAACGGCGTGTCGACGAAAGTCAGCTGACGTCGAAGCGCGCGCGCCCGCAGGGACCGTTCCACGCCGGCGCGGCCCTCGAGCACCAGCCGGCGCAGCGCGGGCGGGACCTCGGGATCGGCCAGGAAGCGGTCGGCGGCGTCGAGTGCGTCCGCGCTGATGTCCCACGACGGGTACAGACCGACGACGACGGTCTGGGCGACCTCGCTGGAGCGTCGTGTCCCACACCCCGGAGATCGCGTGCGAAGTAGCGGTCGCGGAACGGCGCCAGCAGCTCGCCCTGGCCCGGTTGGACGAAACCGCCGATGATCGCGCGCGCGGTGATGTTGGCCAGCGTGTCGTCCTCGATGACCTGTCTGCCAGGCCGCGTTCCTTGACCGCCTGCTGCGGCCGCGCCGCGGCTGCTGCGGCGGCATGCCGGCGGCCCGCGGCGGTGCGGATCGGTTGCCGGCCTCGGCGTCGATGAACGGGGTCGCGGGACCGTCGGCGTCGAGTACGCCGGCGCGGGCCAGCGCGGTCACGATGCGCCACCGCAGGTCGGTGTCGATCACCAGGCCGGGCAGGTTCACCGCGGCCGGTTCGTTGTCGAGCAGCGTCGACAGCACCGCGACGTGGTTCGACGACAGCACCGAGGTGCACAGCGCGTTGACGAAAGCCAGCTGGTGGTCCGAGCCCGGAGCCGAGTCGCGCGGCCAGGTCCAGCAGGGCGATCGCCGAACGCCGGCCACCCGTTCTCGGCCGCCCATGCCGGGATCGGCGTAGGAACCCAGCGCGGTCTGCGCCTGCAGCAGCAGCCGTTGCGCGACACCGACCTCCGACTCGGCATGCAGTCCACTCATCACGAGTGCGACGAAGTCGCGGGCCCGCAACTCGGCGTCGCGGGTCATCTCCCAGGCCGCCGACCAGGCCAGGGTGCGGGGCAGCGGTTCGGCGATGTCGGCGATCCGGCTCAGCACCGTCTGCAGCGAATCGGGGTCCAGCCGCAGCGAGCAGTAGGTCAGGTCGTCGTCGTTGACCAGGATCAGCTTCCCGCGCGGGACTCCTTGCAGTCGCAGGCACTTCGGTCGTCGCGCCCTCGACGTCGAGCTCCTCGCGGTGCACCCGCACCAGCTTGCCGGAGGCGTCGTCGTCGTAGATGCCGACCGCCAGCCGGTGCACCCGGGTCTCGCCGGCGCCGGGCTTGGCGCCGCCCTGCTCGATCGCGAAGCGGGTGAACGTGCCGTCGGCGTCGACGTCGAAGTCCGGGCCGCAGCGTGTTCAGCCCGGTGGTCTTCAGCCACTGCCGACCCCAGCCCGACAGGTCGCGTCCCGACGACTTCTCCAGCGCGCCGAGCAGATCGCCGAAGGTCGCGTTGCCGAACGCGTGGTCGCGGAAGTAGTCCCGCAGGCCGGCGAGGAAAGCGCTCCAGCCCGACGTAGGCGACCAGTTGCTTGAGCACGCTGGCGCCCTTGGCGTAGGTGATGCCGTCGAAGTTGACCTCGACGGCGTGCAGGTCGGGGATGTCGGCGGCCACCGGATGGGTGGACGGCAGCTGATCCTGCCGGTAGGCCCACGACTTCTCGACGTTGGCGAACGTCGTCCACGCCTGGGTGTACTCGGTGGCCTCGGCCTGGCACAGCACCGAGGCGAACGTCGCGAAGGACTCGTTGAGCCACAGGTCGTCCCACCACTGCATGGTGACCAGGTCGCCGAACCACATGTGCGCCATCTCGTGCAGCACCGTCTCGGCGCGGCGCTCGTAGGAGTAGCGGGTCACCTTCGACCGGAACACGTAGTCCTCCAGGAACGTCACCGCGCCGGCGTTCTCCATCGCTCCGGCGTTGAACTCGGGCACGAACAGCTGGTCGTACTTGCCGAACGCGTACGGCGTGCCGAAGTTGTCGTGGTAGAAGCCGAAGCCCTGCTTGGTCTCGGTGAACAGCCGCTCGGCATCCATGAACTCGGCCAGCGACGAGCGGCAGAAGATCCCCAGCGGGATGTCGCCGTGCTCGTCGGAGTACACGTCGTCCCAGCGGGCGTAGGGCCCGGCGATCAGCGCCACCAGGTAGGTGCTCATCCGCGGCGGTGGCCTTGAACGTGTGCCGCTTGGCCGTCGCCGTCGTCGGCGACGGTCGACGGTGGCGCCGTTGGAGATCACCTGCCAGTGCGCGGGGGCGGTGACCGTGACGTCGAACGCCGCCTTGAGATCCGGCTGGTCGAAGCAGGCGAACATCCGCTTGGCGTCGGCGGTTTCGAACTGCGAGTACAGGTAGACCTCGTCGTCGACCGGGTCGACGAACCGGTGCAGGCCCTCGCCGGTGTTCGAGTAGCGGCAGTCGGCGTCGACGACCACCACGTTGTGGCCGCGCCAGCCCGTCAATGGGATGCCGGTGGACTCGTCGTAGCCCGACACGTCGATCGTCGACGCCGTTGAGCGTCGCGCTGCGCACGCGTGTCGGCGGCCAGGTCGATGTAGGTGTCGGCGCCGGCGAGCGCGTCGAACTCGACGGTGGTCGACGGAGCGGAACGTCCGCTCGCCGGGCTTGCCGGCACCGTCGGTCAGGTCGAGTGCGATCGTGATAGCTGTCGACGGTGACCAGGGCGGCGCGTTCGGCTGCCTGGTCGCGGGTCAGATTAGGAAGGGCCACGCCCGTCAACATTAGCCTCAACCGGGAAGACAGGTCGGGCGCCGTCGGTTGTGCCGTACGGACGTCTGTCCCGTACCTCACCGAGAGGATCGCCCATGACTGAGAAGTCGCGCGCCGATTTCTGGTTCGACCCGCTGTGTCCGTGGTGCTGGATCACCTCGCGCTGGATCCTGGAGGTCGAGAAGGTCCGCGACATCGAGGTCAACTTCCACGTCATGAGCCTGGCGGTGCTCAACGAGGGCCGCGGACCTGCCCGAGGAGTACCTGGAGATGATGAAGACGGCCTGGGGCCCGGTCCGGGTCGCGATCGCCGCCGAGCAGGCCAAGGGCGCCCGAGGTCCTCGCGCCGCTGTACACCGCGATGGGCACCCGGATCCACAACCAGAACTACCGGGAGTCGACCGGATTTCAGTCGAGGTCATCGCCGAGTCGCTGGCCGAGGTCGGGCTGCCCGCCGAACTGGCCGAGGCGGCCGGCACCGACAACTACGACGAAGCGCTGCGCAAGAGCCACCACGCGGGCATGGACGTCGTCGGCGAGGACGTCGGGCACCCCGACCATCCACGTCAACGGCGTGGCGTTCTTCGGTCCGGTGCTGTCGCGGATTCCGCGCGGTGAGGAGGCCGGCAAGCTGTGGGACGCGTCGGTGATCTTCGCGTCCTATCCGCACTTCTGGGAGCTCAAGCGCACGCGGACCGAGAGCCCGACCTTCGACTGACCACGCAACGTTGTCGATACAGGGGTCGAATCGCCGATCGCCGGGTACAAAGGGGCCACGTTCACCTATCTGATCCCGGAGACGACGATGTCTGCTGAACGGTCTGCTGACCGGACCACTGATACACCGCCCGCAACCACGGCCGACGGGCGCGCCGACGCCGACGCCGCGAGCGTCGCCACGATGTTGTTCGACCGCGTCGAGAAGTCGGCCCGCCGGGAGGCCTTCCGCTACCTCGACGGGGGGAAGTGGACATCGCTGACCTGGCAGGAGGCCGCCGAGCAGGTGGAGGCGCTCGCGGCCGGGTTACTAGCGCTCGGAATCGAGCCCGAACAGCGAGTCGGCATCGCCTCGAGCACCCGCTACGAATGGATTCTCGCCGACCTGGCGATCATGTGCGCCGGTGGTGCGACCACCACGGTCTATCCGACGACCAACGGCGAAGACACCGCCTACATCCTCGGTGACTCGGAATCGCGGTTCGTCTTCGCCGAGGACGAAGCTCAGCTGGAGAAGCTGCGCGAGCGCCGCGACGAGTTGCCCGGCTCGAGAAGGTGGTGCTGTTCGACGGGAGCGGCGACGGCGACTGGGTCACCACCCTCGATGAGGTCATCGAGTCGGGCGAGCGCACCTGCGCGACCACCCGTCGTCGGTCCGTGATCGGTCGCAGCCATCGGCGCCGATCAACTGGCCACCCTGATCTACACGTCGGGCACCACCGGCAAGCCCAAGGGCGTCCGGCTCGCCCATCGGGCCTGGGTGTACGAAGGCGAGACGATCGCCGATTTCGGCATCCTCGACGAGAACGACCTGCAGTTGCTGTGGCTGCCGCTGGCGCACGCTTTCGGCAAGGTGCTCATCTCGGCGCAGCTCGCCTGCGGCTTCGCCAGCGCGATCGACGGACGCGTCGACAAGATCGTCGAGAACATGGGACGGTGCAAACCGACGTTCATGGGTGCCGCCCCGCGCATCTTCGAGAAGGCCCACGCGCAAGGTCCTGCCACCCAGCAGAGAGGGCGTCAAGGAGAAGTTGTTCACCGCCGCCTTCGCGGTGGGCCGCGAGGTGACCGGCGCCGGCTGCACGGCGAGGCGGTGCCGTCTGCCGCAGAAGGTTGGCGCACGGGCTGTTCGACCGCCTGGTGTTCAGCAAGATCCGCGACGTGTTCGGCGGCCGGGTGCGGTTCATCGATCTCCGGTTCGGCTCCGCTGAACGGCGACATCGCGGAGTGGTTCCACGCCGCGGGCCTGCTCATCCTGGAGGGCTACGGGTTGACCGAGACCGCGGCCGGTGCGTTCATCAACCGGCTGGAAAACTACAAGCTCGGTACGGTCGGTCAGGTCTTCGACGGCTCGCAGGTGCGCCTCAGCAAAGACGGTGAAGTGCAGATAAGGGCCCGTGCGTGATGGACGGTTACCAGAACCTGCCCGACAAGACGGCCGAGACGCTCATCGACGACGGCTGGTTGCGCACCGGTGACCGCGGCAAGCTCGACGACGAGGGTTTCCTGACCATCACCGGGCGGCTCAAGGAACTGTTCAAGACCTCGGGCGGCAAGTACGTCGCGCCGCCGATGATCGAGGGCAAGTTCATGGCGCTGTGCCCGTATGCCGGGCACATGCTGGTCTTCGGCGAATCGCGCAACTACTGCGTCGCGCTGATCACCCTGGACCCCGACGCCATCGCCGACTGGGCGGCCGAGAACGGCCTGGAGGGCAAGTCGTACGCCGACCTGGTGAAAAACGATGCCGTGCGCACGATGGTCGGCGAATACGTCGAGCGGCTCAACTCCCAGCTCAACCGCTGGGAGACCATCAAGAAGTGGGAGTTGCTCGACCACGACCTGTCGATCGAAAACGGCGAGCTCACACCGTCGTTGAAGGTGAAGCGGTCGGTGGTCGAAGATCAGCAGAAGCCGCTGCTCGACTCGTTCTACAAGTGACGACGCTGCCCGTGCGCTGACCTGACCGTCGGCTGCGGAGGCCACCCGGGGCGGCGAGTGTTTCCGGTTGGTTACCCCGGTTGCGGCGACCATGACGCAGTACGACGGTATGGGGATGACAGTCACCGAGCCCACCACCGACGGCACCTATGGCGACCGCGTCGTCGCCGTGGAACCGGGCGGCAACGAGTACATCGCCGAGGCGGACCGGCACGGCAAGCCCAGCCAACTGTTCTGGACGTGGACCTCGCCCAACCTCGAGTTCGCGACGATTTTCGTCGGCATGCTCGCGGTGCTGGCATTCGGGATGACGTTCTGGCAGGCGGTCGCCGGCATCGTCGTGGGCACGGGCCTCGGTGCGACCGCGCACTACTTCCTGTCGGCCCGCGGCCCGCTGCACGGTGTGCCCCAGATGGTGTTGGCGCGCTTGGCGTTCGGCTTCAAGGGCAACGCCGTGCCCGCGGCGCTGATGTCGATCACCGCGGGTGTCGGCTGGTTCGCCACCAACAGCGTCAGCGGAGCGTTCGCGCTGTCGACGCTGTTCGGCTTCGGTCCGCTGGTCGGTCTGATCGTGATCGTGCTCGCCCAGACGGCGCTGGCGTTCTTCGGGCACAACCTGGTGCAGGCGTTCGAGAGGTACTCGTTCCCGATCCTGGCCGTGATCTTCGCGGCAGCCTCGGTGGCGATCTTCACCCACGCCGACCTGGCGAACTCGGCCCCGGCCGCCGAGGGGGTCGGCGGGCTGGGCGGGTTCCTGCTGACCGTCGGCACCTCGTTCGGCTACGCCGCCGGCTGGACGCCGTATGCCGCCGACTTCACCCGGTATCTGCCGACCACGGTGTCGCCCGCCCGCACCGGATTGTTCGCCTCCGCAGGGCTGTTCACCGCCTGCGTGGTGCTGGAGGTGGTGGGTGTGGCGTCGGTGACGACGGGCGAGGCGTCGCTGGCCGATCCGACGGGCTCGTTCACCGCCGAACTGGCCACCCCGCTGGCGAAGGCGACACTGCTGGCGATCGCGGTCGGCGCGATCGCGGCCAACGCGATCAACGTGTACTCCGGTGCCATGGCGTTCGTGACCATCGGCATCAAACTGCCCGTCCACGTCGCCCGCGCGGTGGTGACCGTGTTCTTCGGCGTGGCAGGCTTTCTCGTCGCCTGGTGGGCATTGCCCGACGCCGCCCACAGCTACGAGGCGTTCCTGTTGATCATCGCCTACTGGGTGGGCCCGTGGCTCGGCGTGGTGTTCGCCGACCAGTATCTGCGCCGCGGCCGCGACGTGGCCCATCTGCTCTACGACCGCGGCTACACCAACTGGAACGGGCTGGCCGCGTTCGTGATCGGGTTGGTGGTCTCGGTGGCGCTGTTCGCCAACCAGGAGAAGCTGGTCGGGTTCATCGCAGCCGCCGTGCCGCAACTCGGCGACATCACCTTCTTCGTCGGGTTCGTGCTGGCCGGAGCCGCATACTTGGTGCTGTGTCGCACCAAGATCGCCGCACGCAGCGGCATGACCGCGCTCCGGTGAGATGCTCGACGTCGCCGTCGAAGAGGCCCGAAAAGGCCTGGCCGAGGGCGGAATCCCGATCGGCGCTGCGCTGTTCGCGGCCGACGGCACGCTGCTGGGCAGCGGGCACAACCAGCGCGTGCAACTGGGGGACCCGTCGATCCACGCCGAGACCGACGCCTTCCGCAACGCCGGGCCGGCAACGCGGATACCGCTCGACGATCATGGTGACCACGCTGTCGCCCTGCTGGTACTGCAGTGGGCTGGTGCGCCAGTTCAACATCGGCGCCGTGGTGATCGGGGAGAGCCGCACTTTCACCGGCGGGCACGACTGGCTGGCCGAACACGGGGTCGACGTCACCCTTCTCGACGACGAGCGGTGCGTGACGATGATGGCCGACTTCATCGCGGCCCATCCCGACCTGTGGGCGGAGGACATCGGAGAGTGAGCGGATGAGCGTGGTTGCGACCGTGGACCTCTCGCGGTGGAAGCAGGGCGGTACCGCCGCCGACGAGGTGGCCGCGCAGGTCGACGCCGGCCTGCAGAAGGGCGGGTTTCCTGCTGGTGACCGGCCACGGCGTCGACGCCGCCGCCGCGGCCGCCGTGCGCGCCGCGGCGCGGGAGTTCTTCGCGCTGCCCGATGCCGTCAAGCAGCGGCTATTCGGTGCCGGTGGGCGGGCACGGCTGGATCGGGCCCGGCGCCGAGGCCAACGGCTACGCGGAAGGGACCGAGACGCCGCCCGACCTCAAGGAGAGCTTCAGCCTGGGCGCCGAGACCGCGACCGGTGACGCCGACATCGACCGGATCTGGTTCGCGCCCAACGCCTGGCCCGACGAGGTGCCGCAGCTGCGCGACGCTGGTCACCGAGTACACCGACCAGATGCGCCGGCTCGCCGACGACCTGCTGGCGCTGTTCGCCCACGCACTGAAGCTGCCCGGCAACCCGTTCGCAGCGCTGGCCAGCACGCCGACGTGGACGATGAACATCAACCACTACCCGCCCGTCAGCGTCGTCGGGCCACCGGAACCCGGACAGTTCCGCATCGGGCCGCACACCGATTTCGGTACCGTCACCATCCTCGATCGCGAACCGGGCGCCGGTGGTCTGCAGGTCTACTCCGCGGCCACCGGCTGGGAGGACGCCCCGTACGACCCCGCTGCGCTGACCGTCAACATCGGCGATCTGCTCGAGTACTGGAGTGGGCGGCGCTGGCCGTCGGGGCGGCACCGGGTGTTGCCGCCACAGCCGCACGCGCCCGAGGAGGACCTGGTCTCGCTGATCTATTTCTACGAGGCCAACCACGACGCGGTCGTCACGCCGCTGGAGCCGCCGATCGGCACGGTGGCGGGACTGCCGCCGGTCACGGCGTCGGACTTCATCAAGGAACGGCTCGACGCCATCACCATCGGCTGAGCTACGGTATCGGCCATGCGCGTCTACCTCGGGGCCGACCATGCCGGATACGAACTCAAGCAGGCGATCATCGAGCATCTGGCGGCCGCCGGCCACGAGCCCGTGGACTGTGGCGCGTTCGGCTACGACGCCGACGACGACTACCCGGCGTTCTGTATCGCGGCGGCGCAGCAGACCGTCGCCGACCCCGGCAGCCTGGGCATCGTGCTCGGCGGATCCGGCAACGGCGAGCAGATCGCGGCCAACAAGGTGCCCGGTGCCCGCTGCGCGCTGGCGTGGAGCACGGAGACGGCAACCCTGGCCCGCGAACACAACAACGCGCAACTGATCGGCATCGGGGGGCGGATGCACACCACGCAGGAGGCGTTGGCGATCGTCGATGCGTTCCTGACCGCCCAGTGGTCGCAGGCGCCGCGCCATCAGCGCCGCGTCGACATCCTCGCCGAGTACGAGAAGACGCACGTCGCACCGCCGGTGCCCGGCGCCTAGCCCATGCCCGAGGGCCACACCATCCACCGGTTGGCGCGTCGGCAGCAGAAGATGTTCCGCGGCCAACGGGTCGCGGTCAGCAGCCCGCAGGGCAGGTTCGTCGACGGCGCCGACGCGGTCACCGGTCACGTCCTTCACTCGGGCCAGCGCCTGGGGCAAGCACCTGTTCCACCACTATTCCGGCGGCCGGATCGTGCACGTCCACCTCGGGCTGTACGGCAGATTCGACGACTTCACGGTGGACGCCGGGGTGCCCGAACCGGTGGGCCAGGTCCGGATGCGCATCATCGGAACCGAGCAGGGCACCGATCTGCGCGGCCCGACGGCATGCGAGGTGCATCGACGAAGCCCAGGTGTCGGCGATCCTGGCCCGGTTGGGCCCCGACCCGCTCCGCAAGGACGGTGATCCCAAGGTGGCGTGGGCGCGAATCAGCAAGTCCCGCCGCATGATCGGGGCGCTGCTGATGGACCAGTCGATGATCGCGGGGATCGGCAACGTCTACCGCAACGAGCTGCTCTACCGGCACCGCATCGATCCGCACCGACCCGGCACCGGGCTCGCCGAGACCGAGTTCGACGAGGCGTGGACCGACCTGGTCGAGTTGATGAACGTCGGCGTGCGCAAGGGCCGGATCATCACCGTCCGCCCCGACGACGACCACGGCGCACCCTCCTACGGGCCGCGCCGGCCGCGCACCTACGTCTACCGGCGCGCGGGCGAGCCGTGCCGCATCTGCGGCACCGCGATTCGGACAGAACTGCTGGAAGGTCGCAACCTGTTCTGGTGCCCGACGTGCCAGAGCTGAGCCCGGTGGGCGCTTCGCGGCGGTAGCCGGGAGAATCGCCGGGTGGAACTGATCCTGGTAGTCGTCGGGGCCATCGTCGTCACGGCGATGGCGCACCGCCGCGGGCTCGAGCCCGCGTTGATCATCGTCGTCGTCGGTATCGCGGTGTCGTTCCTGCCGGGATTCGAGGCGCCCGAACTGGATTCGCACATCCTGCTCTCGGTGGTGCTGCCTCCGCTGCTGTACTCGGCCGCGCTGGACTTCTCGTTCCCGACCTTCCTGCGCAACATCAAGCCGATCCTCGGCCTCGGTGTCGGGCTCGTGGTCGTCACCGCGTTCGCCGTCGCGCTGGTCTCCTCGGTCATCGTGGTGGTCCCGTTGACGATGGCCACCGCACTGGTGCTCGGCGCCATCGTGGCGCCGCCGGATGCCGTGACGGCCGTCGCGGTGGGCCGCAAACTGGGGCTGCCCAAGCGGGTGATGTCCATCCTGACCGGCGAGAGCCTGATCAACGACGCCGCCGCGCTGACGTTGTTCTCGGTCGCCGTCGCCCAGGTCGCCGGCAGTCGCACGTTCATCGAGAATCCCCTGCTGCTGTTCGGGTACAGCGCGGTGGTCGGCCCGCTGGTCGGCGCCGCCCTCGGGTACGTCACGCTGTGGATCCGCCGGCGGCTGGCCAATCCCGCGCTGGAGACGGTGCAGGGTCTGATGGTGCCGTTCGCGGCGTTCATCGTCGCCGAGGAGTTGCACGCCTCCGGGGTGCTCGCGGTGGTGGTGGCCGGCTTCGTGGTCGGTAGCGGGACCGTGGACGCGGGCTACCAGACCAGGCTGCAGGAGCGCTACGTCTGGAGTTCGGTGGACGTGCTGCTCGAAGCGTTCGTGTTCGCCTATATCGGTCTGCACCTGCGGTTCGTGCTCGAGGACCTGAACTCGGCCCACGAGTCGCTGCTGGAGGTGGCGGTGGCCTCGGCGGTGGTGCTGGCGATCGTGCTGGCGATCCGGCCGCTGTCGGTGTTCGCCATGTTCGGCAGGGGAGTGCTGTCGCGGCAGGTCGAGAAACGGTTGAGTGTGCCGATCCCGGAGAGCGGCGGACGGGGCGCGCTGGGCACCCGGCGCGATGCACTGCGGTACCGGCGAGATGGCGCTCGCGGCGCCGACAATCGCGCGCTGAGCTGGCAGGAGAACGTCGTGGTGTCCTGGACGGGCATGCGTGGCGTGGTGACCTTGGCCGCGGCTGCGGCGATCCCGGTCACCACCGCGGCGGGCGAGCCGTTCCCGGAGCGCGCGACCATCCAGGCGATCGCGTTCGTCGTGAGCGTGGGCACGCTGCTGCTGCAGGGCGCGACGCTGCCGCTGCTGATCCGCCGGCTCCAGCTGTCCTCGGCCGACGACCACGCCCACACCTCGGCCGAGACCGAGAAGACCGAGCGCGTGGTGCATGACGCCGCCGCCGCGGTGATCGCCGACTTCCGGGCCAATCCGCCCGCGGGGCTCGACATGCGCGCGCTGGCCGAGATCCGCGCGATCGTGGCGCGGCACTCGCAGGACGCCGACGCGATGCCCGACCCCGACGCGCACACGCTGCGCGCCGAGGTCTTCGCCCAGCTCTACCGCGACGTGCTGTCGGCGCAGCGGGCAGCGCTCATCGGTGAGCGGGATGCGGGCAGGATCGACGACGAGGCGGTGCGGGCGATGCTGGAGCGGCTGGATCTGCAGGAGGCAGGGGTGTCGGCCCGGCTGGAGAGCCGGTTCTAGAAGCCGCCGAAATCGCCGCCGCCCCAGTCGCCGCCGCCGAAGTCTCCGCCGCCCCAGTCGCCGCCGGAGTCCCAGCCGCCGCCGTCCCCGCCGTCGAGCTGGCCCTGGTCGAAACCGTCCTGGAAGCCGTCGCCGTAGCCGTTCTCGAAGCCCTGGGCGCCGTAGCCGACGCCCGCCATACCGGAGAACAGCGAGCTGAACAGCAGCGCCGAACCCATACCCCACGCGCCGGCGACGAGTGCCGGCTTCCACCACGGCTCGGAGTACCAGCCGGCCGGGACCGGCCGTCCGGCGACGCGGCCGCCGGGGTAGTAGTTCGGTGTCCGCGGCGACGGCGCCGGCGAGGCCTCGATCTGGCGGCCCTCGAAATCGACCCTGCGATCCTCGGTGACCACCCCCGCCGAGTGCTGCCCGGACAACGACTCCAGCTCCGGACCCGGATCCATGCCCATGGCCGTGCGCGCTGCCCGCACGTAGTACAGGCCTTCCATCGCGCTCTCCTTGGCCAGGGCGGCTTGCCGGGCCGTGGTGGCCTGCTCGATCTGGGACGACGCCGCGGTGTAGCGCTCCGACGCGTCGGCCAGCGCCTGCTTGGCAGCGTCGTCGGTGCCCGTCAGCGCGAAGACCTGACCGCCGAGCCGTTCGATGACGCGGCGGGCGTCGGCCTTGGCGTCGGCCAGCGACGCGGCGTTGCGCGCGCCGGAGGCCTTCGACGACGCGTACATCGCGATGCCGATCGCCGCGACGACGACCAGGATCAGAACGAGCAGCACGCCATCCATGGCTCACAGCGTACCGACAGGACATCGGTGGGCCCGGCCGGCGCGATCCGCGACAGAACGCGATGCGCGCTCAGATACCCACCGTGCGACCGCGTTCCATCTCGACGACGCGCTCGCCGAGCCCACGCATCGCCATCTCCTTGGTGAAATCGGCCAGGGGAGAGGCGAACACGCCGTAGTCGTCGAAGTGCACGGGGAGCACCTTCGGCAGCGCCAGCCGCTGCGCCACCTCGGCGCCCTGCCGGCCGTCCATCGTCACCGTCAGCCCGAAGGGCAACGCGTTTCCCGCCGGTAGCCGGGTGCCGCCGAGGTGCAGGATGCCGGCGTCGATGGCCTGGAACCGCACCGGAATCTCGTTCAGTTCGTCGATCAGCAGCGTGTCACCGGAGACGTAGAGGCGGCGGTGCTCGGCCGTCTGCGGCCGGGTGAACTCGAGCATGGTGCCCATCACCGGGGGGGCAGCCGGTTCACCGGAGTCGGTGCGTGCCGGCCGGGCAGCGCCGTCACGGTCAACTGCGCGGTACCGCTGTCGATGACGAAGCTCTGCCATGTCCTCAGCCCGTGTGCCGCGGCGAAGCCGCGGTGGCGCAAGCGCTTCGCGGCGTGCGGGGTGGTCAGGATCGGTAGGCCGCAGTCGAGGCCCCGCTGGGCGACCCGGTCCCAGTGGTCGCCGTGCATGTGCGAGAGCACCACCGCGCTCAGTGCGGGCAGTTCGTCGACCGTGAGCGCCGGCGGATGCGCGTCGCCGGGACCACAGCCCGTAGCCGAGGTAGGCGTGCTGACCCGCGTGCAGGAAATTGGGATCGGTCAACACGGTCAGATCGTCGTATCGGATCAGCGTGGTGGCGTTGCCGATGAACGTCACGTCGATGGTCATCCTGCTCTGCCCCTCCCGGTCGGCGATTGCTGCGCACGTACCCGGTCCAGCCCGGTCTACGCACCACGCCCGCCCCCTCTTCTCTGCCGCACCTGGCCCAGCGGGCGTCGCGCATCCCGGTCTTGGGTACCGGAGAGGACATGGCGCATGGCAACGAGCTGCTCAAGCGGCCGCCCTCCCAGCGGGAGCGCTGGGCCGACGAGATCCTGGATCGGCTGACGCCGGTGATGGGGATGCTCGGCATCGTGTTCGTGCTACTGGTGCTCAGCGAGCAACTAGCGCGTCCCGGACCCCTTTCGGTCGCGCTGGCGCTGCTGAGCTGGTCGTTGTGGGCGGTATTCGCGGTGGAGTTCGTCGCCAGACTGGTCGTTGCGCCCGATACCGCGGTGTTCCTGCGGCGCCACTGGTGGCAGGTGGTGTTCCTGGTATTGCCGTTCCTTCGACTGCTGCGACTGGTCCGGGTCGTGCGGTTGACGAGGTCCGGGCGGATGCTCGCCGGAGCGGTGCGGGGCAGCCGGTCCACGCAGCAGGTGCTGGGCAGCAGGTTGGCCGGTCTGGGATCGGTGGTGGCGATCGTCGTGCTGGGCAGCAGCCAATTGCTGTTCCAATTCAGCGACTACGGGCAATACGCCGACGCCCTGCACGCGGCCGCGCTCGGCGCGGTCACGGGCGAGCCGCTGGGCAAGGCCGACGGCTTCGCTCAGGTCGCCGAGGTGTTTCTGGCCGCGTTCTCCGTCGTGGTGTTCGGGGCCTTGGCCGGACTGCTCGGATCGTTCTTCGTCGAGAACCGGTACCGCGATCGGGAGGCGGCCGCACACCCGCTGACCGGCGAGCCCGCCCGCTAGCGGTACCCGGCCGTCACGTGGGACCGGTGTTGTCCTTCGCGATGTCGGTCGGCCGGTTGTCTGCCGAAACCACTTCAGCCGCGCCGGTCCACCGATCACTGGCCGCGGTGTGGGCGGCGGCGTTGGCTTCGGCGGTCTCGCGGTCCGGGTAGGGCGGCTCGATGGGCTTGCGCTCACCGTCGACCACGTGCACGATCATCCATCCGCGGTCGGTGTGTTCGACCTCGATCGTGACATTGTCCGGACTGCCTTCTGGGCTTGCCATGACCTGCTGCTACCCACGCGCAGAGCGGGCGAGCCCCGGCGAACCGGGCGGAGGAGTCAGTCCCACGCCCAGTAGGGGAACCCGCCGTAGCCGTCGGCCACGTCGACGTCGGGCGGGGAAGTGTAGATGCGGGTGTGGCCTTCGCTGGAGCAGCGCACAGTGTTGGGTCCGGCGTTCTCGCATTGCGCCGGTTGGGCTGAGGCGCTGGGCGCGATGGTGACGCCGCCTGCCAGTGCGCCCGCGGCGATCGCTCCCGCGGCGAGAGCCGGCCTGATGTGACGCAGTTTCCGCATGAGTCGTGATTCCTCGCAATCGAGTTGACGGTTGACGAGACGGGCCGTTGGACCCGTATCTCGCTGCTTCCTTGTCATCTCGGCTACCCGCGCTGAGCGCGGCTACACGTTCGATGGCAGCCCGGGGGACCTGTCATCCGTCGCCAGCAAAGTGAGCGCGGCATTGCGCACAAACTCGGGTACGCGATTCCGGCGAACACGGTTCCAATAGCCTCCCGGTCCCCAGGATGAGGAATAGACTCTGAGGACAATTGACGCGCCGGCGGCGGCCGACACACCCGCCGGCGGACGTCGATCCGGCTGGAGCGCCAAGGTCGGTGGCTGTCCTCGACACCAAAGCAGGGGACAGGTGGGGGTGTACAGGCGCTGTTGGGGGGGTGTGTGTGGCTGACGTCGCGGTGGTTACCGACAGCACCGCCTACCTTCCGAGCGCGCTTGTCGACAGCCTCGGCCTCACCGTCATTTCGCTGTATTACGACGTCGATGGTTCGTCGTCGCCCGAAGGTGGCCACGAGTTGCCTGGACGCGGGCTCCGCGAATCGCAGTTCGACGGCGATTTCGAACGGTTCTACGCCGAAGTGGACCAGTCAAAGGGTGCGGCAACGACGAGCCCGCCGACCATTGAGGACTTCATCGCCGTCTTCGAACCGCTGCTGTGCAAACACAGAGCCGTCGTCTCGCTGCAGCTTTCCTCCGGCCTGTCCCCAACCTGTGAGGTGGCTCGGCAGGCGGCCGCACAGCTGGAGGCCGAGGGACGCGGCGGCGATCGGCTGGTGGTGATCGACTCGGCGGGTACGGCCGGACATCTGGGAATGCAAGCGGTCGCAGCCGCTCGTGCGGCCGCGGCGGGCGAGGGCGCCGCTGGCGTCGTCGCGCGCACCCGGCAGGCGCGCCAAGAGGTCAGGCAGTGGTTCCTGGTCGACACGTTGGAGTACCTGAGGCGCGGCGGGCGGATCGGCAGCGCGGCCGCGTGGCTCGGTTCGGCGCTGGATCTCAAGCCGATTTTGTTGGTGGGCTCGGAGATCAAGGCCGTCGAGCGGGTACGCGCGCGTCGACGCGGTGTCGAGCGGTTGGTCGAGTTGATGCGGCAGCGCCGCGCGGTGGGAGCCGACCGCTGGTTCGTGCAACATGCGCATGCGGCGCAGGAGGCTCAGGAACTCGTCGACCGTCTGCAGGCGGTGTTCGGCACGCCGCCGGAATTCGTCTCCGAACTCGGTCCTGTCGTGGCGATGCACGCCGGCCCGGGAACGCTGTCGGTCGGCGGCCTGCCGGGTGCGGCGCTGAGGTAGACAGACCGTGAGCCTCGGACCGGGCGCGAAGTGCAGCGAATGCGGGGCTCGCAACCGACCCGAGGCCAGATTCTGCGGCACCTGCGGCGCCGTGATCGCAGCGGACGTCACATGTCCGCGGTGCCATGCGCGCAAGGCGGGCTCTCAGCGGTTCTGCGACGACTGTGGTGCCGAGTTGCGAAGGGCCCCCCGTCCCGTGCCGGTGAGCAACCCGGTCCCGCAGATGCTCGCGGACGGTAGGTACACACTGGGCCGGCTGCTCGGCGAGGGGGCCGGCAAGCGGGTGTTCCTCGCCGTGGACGCACGACTGCAGCGCGAGGTGGCCGCCGCCGTTTACAAAGCTGATGCTTCTGACGAGACCACCATGCGCCGCGCGCGTACGGAGGCTGCTGCAATGGCCAAGCTCGGCGAGCATCCGAACGTCGTCAACGTGTACGACTTCGGCGAAGAGGCTGGGCAGCTGTATCTGATAAGTCAGTTCATGTCAGGTGGAGACCTGGACGGACTGCTCGCCGACGCGACCGATCACCGACTGGCGATCGAGGAGGTCGTCCGGATCGGGGGTGACATCGCAAGTGGGCTCGCGCACGCACACACCCACGGGGTGGTCCATCGTGATCTGAAGCCGCAGAATGTGTGGTTGGCGCCCGATGGCACAGCCAAAATCGGTGACTTCGGGCTCGCGGCCGCAGAAGGCGGGACACGCGTCACGGCAGCGGGGACCGTGATCGGAACGGTGGCCTACATGCCTCCCGAGCAGAGCCTGGGCCGGGGCTCGGACGCGCGCTCGGATATCTATTCTCTGGGCGCCCTGATGTATGAATTGATCTGTGGCATACCACCTTTCGTGGGTGAGTCAGCAGCAGCCATTGTCTCACAGCATGTTTCGACCGCGCCGATCGCCCCTAGCGGGCACCGCTCCGGTGTGCCGGTAGCGTTGGACCAGTTGGTCATCAGGATGCTGGCAAAGTCGCCGGAAGCCCGCCCGCAGCAGGCGTCCGAGATCCGTGATGCGCTCGGCCTGATCGCCGCCGCGGTCGCCGGCGGCGACCACGCCCCGCACGACGTGGCTGCGCTCGACCGGATCATGGACAGCGGTTTCATCGGCCGTGCGCGCGAGACCCATATGTTGCGTGCAGCGATCGACGACACGATCGGCCGGCGGGGCCGCACTGTACTTGTCGGTGGGGAGGCGGGGATCGGCAAGACGCGGCTCGCTTCTGAGGCTGCGGCATACGCGGCGCTGCGCGGTGCACAGGTGCTGTGGGGGCGCTGCTATTCCGGCTCAGGCGCGCCCGCCTACTGGCCGTGGGTGCAGGTGATCCGCAATTACGCTCGCGACCACGCCGAGACGGTCGCCTCCGACCTGGGTTCCGGTGCGTTCGAGATCGCGCAGATCGTCTCCGAGGTGCGCGAGCGGATGCCCGAGATCCCCGAATCGCCGCCCCTGGACCCGGAACAGGCACGGTTCCGGTTGTTTGACTCGGTCGCGCGGTTCGTGACCGGGGCCTCTGACCGTCAGCCAATAGCGATATTTCTGGAGGATCTACAGCAGGCCGACCGGCCGTCGCTGATGCTGCTGGAGTACGTCGTCCGCGAGTTGGCCCGCTCGCGAGTGTTCTTGCTGGCGACCTACCGTGACGACGAGTTGAGCAATGACCATTATTTGGCCGAGGTGCTGCCTGCGCTGAGCAAGGAGCGCGGTTATGTACACATCAAGCTGCGCGGACTGTCCGATCAGCACGTCAAGATCATGCTCGAAGCGGTACTGCAGCAGCCCCTCGAACAACGCGACGAACTGACGCTTGCCGATGCCGTTTGCCGTGAGGCAGAAGGAAACCCGTATTTCACCGAGGAGATCATTCGCCACCTGATCGACTCAGAAGTGCTCGACTGGCGCAACGGCCGGTGGGTGACCGATATTCGCGGCGGTGCTGAGCTCGGCATCCCGCGGGGTGTCCGTGAGGTCGTCTCCCATCGATTGGCAAAGCTTCCGGCCGACACGCTGGAGCTGCTCTCTACGGCGGCGGTGGTGGGTCGTGAGTTCGGCGTGCAGGTGCTGACGCATGTCAGCGGGCTCGAAGCGGGTACGGTCCTGTCGCGGATGCAGCCCGCACTGGACGGCGCGATTGTGCGGCAGGCCGCCGGGGAACCTGGTCGGTACGTCTTCGCCCACGGTGCGACCCGCGATGCGCTCTACGACGACCTGCCGACGTCGCGTCGCTGCGAGCTGCACCTCTCGGCCGGTGGCGCCCTCGAGGAGCTCTACGACGACAGAATCGAATCCCATCTTTCGGCGATTGCCTACCACCTGGCGAAGGCCGCACCGCAGGGTGACGTTGCCAAGGCGGCCGATTATGCCTGGTGGGCAGCCGAACGTGCCGCGGCGACGTATGCCTATGAAGATGCGGTGGGCCTGTATGAGACGGCACTGCGGCTCTTCGACACGCTTCCGGACGAACCGCAGCGCCGCTGCGATCTGCTGTTGGCGTTGGGCGACGCCCGCTGGCGGACCGGTGAAGCCGAAGGTGCCCGCGAGACGTTCCGTGAGGCGGCGGGACTGGCGCGTGAGCTGGCCCTCTACGACCATTACGCCCGGGCAGCGCTGGGATACGGCGGCGGACCCGGTGGCTACTCGATAACCGATCGGGCCGACGAGCAGCTGGTCGCGATGCTCACCGAGGCGCTGGGGGTGCTGCCATCGCGCGACAGTGCACTGCGGGTGACAGTCCTTGCTCGGCTGGCGCTCGAGCTGCGCTCCAGGGGTGCGCTGGAGGACGCCGACCGGTCCAGTGCCGAGGCGACCGAGATGGCCGAGCGGGTCGGTGACACGAAGATCCTGTTGCTGGCCATGCACAGCCGCCAGTGGTCGACCCTGGGCCCCGACCGAATCGACGAGGCCATCGCGTCGGGTGCGGAGATGGTGCGGCTGGCCCGGATCGTCGGTGATCGCGATGTGCAGTTCGAGGGTCACCACCTGCGGCTGATCGCGCTGGCGCAGCTCGGTGACTTCGCCGGGGTTGATGAGGAGATCGCGGCGTGCGACCGGCTGGCCGGCGAACTACGGCAGCCGCGGTACCTGTGGCAGACTGCCGTGTTCCGCACGATGCGGGCGCTGATGCGGGGGCGGTTCAAGGAGTCCGAGCGGCTGGCGGGCGCGGCGCTGACCATCGGCCAACGTGCGCAGCGGGAGGTCGCGGCGGTCGTCTTCGGCGCACAGTCGTTCTTGACGAGGGTGGCGGACGGGAGCCTTGACCAGCTGACGGATGCGGGTCGCGAGGCTGCGGCCCGCTACGGCCAGGCGTGGCCGTCGGCGTACGTGTGGCTGCTTACCGAGACCGGCCATCTCGACGAGGCCCGCAGCAGGTACGAAGCATTGGCGGCCGACGACTTCGAGGGGTTACGGCACAGCGGCGACTGGTTGACCTCAATCTGCGCACTGTCGGTCGCATCGCTCGCCGTCGGTGACAGCCAGTCGGCGAGCGCACTGTACGACATGCTGGCACCGTACGCGGACCACTGCACGCTGTTCTTGGCCGCGGCGGGTTGCCTCGGCTCGAACCACGCGTTCCTCGGCTTCGCCGCCGCAGCGGCGGGACGTCACGGAGACGCCGCGCACCATTTCGACGGCGCGCTGTCGCGCAACGCCGAGATCGGCTGTGATTTTCTGACGCCCCGCGTGTGCTACGAGTACGCACGCATGCTCCTGGGTACGGCACCAGCCGGAGATCGGGATAAGGCGATGGGTCTGATCGACCAGGGCATTGCCCTCACACAGCAGACCGGCATGCGGGTCGAGGCCGAGCGGCTCACCCGGCTGCGCACCGAGCACCGGGAGCAGAGGTCCAACCTGGGGTGGTCGGCACTGGACGACGTCGCACTGTCTGTCGGGATGGACAGGCCCGACCTTGGTGCGGCGACCGCGCCCGACGGAACAGTCACGATCATGTTCTCCGATATCGAAGGCTCCACGGTGCTGACCGACCAGCTGGGCGATCAGCGGTGGCTACAGGTTCTGCAACGCCACAACACCCTCATCCGAAGACATCTGGCTGCCCACCACGGCTTCGAGGTCAAGGCGCAAGGCGACGGGTTCATGGTCGCGTTCAGCAGCGCGACCAACGCGATGCGGTGCGCAGTCGCGATTCAGCGCGATCTGGCGGTGAGGAGGGACCAGTCCGGCAGCCAAGTGGTGTGCGTCCGGATCGGATTGCACAGCGGCGAGGTGATTCGAGAAAAGCAGGACTTCTTCGGGCGCAACGTGATTCTGGCGGCACGGATCGCAGCAGCCGCGAGTGGCAGCCAAATCCTGGTGTCGGGGGTGTTGCGAGAACTCGTTGCCGGCAGTCACGAATTCACGTTCGGAGAGGCTCGGGAGGAGCAGCTCAAAGGGCTGCCGGGTCTGCACCGCCTTTATGAGGTGTGCTGGTCGTAGCCGTGTCACCCGCGCTATGCCGGTTCGGTCGTTGCCGCTCGCAGAGAATGCCGAACGACGGTCTCGGCCATGGTCTCGCGGAATGCGGGGATCTCTTCGAGCAGGCGATTGAGGTGGTCCCGGTCGAAATGCAACACCTCGGCCGGTCCGGTTGTCGTCACCGTCGCACTACGCAATTGCCCACGGCGAAGCACGGATTCGCCGATGACCTCTCCGGATTCCAGCACGGCTACGCGGTCCCGGCCGAGGTACACCGCTGCCTCACCACTGAGGAGGATGTAGCAGGCGTCCGAGGGTGTCTGCTCATGGATCAGGGGCCACGGCCCGGATGTCGAGGTGTGACGGGCTGCTCTGACGAGACGCTGCAAATCCTCGTCCGAGAAGTTTTCGAATGCAGAGAATTCGCGTAGCCGACGGGCGTCGTTCTCGCGTTCGATCGCTTCGCTTTTCATGGTGAGCTCCTGATTCTTCCCCCGCCGAGTCCGGGCCCTCGGATCAGTCGGCACATGGCCGCCGCGTTGATTATCAGCAACTGCCACCCTCATCGGCGGCGATCAGCAGAATTGATCGGAGATTGCTTCATCTTGCAAACGTCTTTCCTCTTCGGTGGGCGGCCCGATGCGGGCGCGCCAGAATCCTCGACCGCCTGCCCGGGAGCGAACAGGCCGCGGAGGTCGAATGAAAGCCGTGGGCGCCCAGGGAGGAGCTGCTTGGCGACGGCGCGCACCTGACGAAGGCCGAGCACGACGCTATGGCGGCCCCAGGCGCAACGGAGGCTGTGCCAGAGTGAGCGGAAACGTTGTACCGCTGTAGGGTTAGGCGCTGCCCCGCACGATCTGATCCCAGAAGTGCGGGCAGAACTGCGATAGTTGGCTTTCGGCGGGAGCGCCGTCCTCCAACGCGGGACCAAAGTGCCGATGTCCGACATGTGGATCATGTAGTGCGGAACTGGTTTACGTCGAACGGAAGTGGGTCGGAGGGCCGACTGATCTGCACACGGGCTTGCGGACTGCCCGGCACAGCGCGACCTCGTAGTAGACGTTCCAGCGCGGGTTCAATCAAAGCCGTCAGACGGAGGTCCGCATGCTGCCGCTGCTCGGAATCCTTCGAGCCGGCCGGTGCAACGATGAAGCACATCGTGGACAGACCGGCTCGTCGGAGCAATGCCACCTGGTGGCGAGAACACCTGTTCGGATCAAGGTCGATACGCCGTGTCCGAGGGTGAGGTTGAGCGAGGTGGACGCAACAAGCGCCACAACAGCCACAGAAGTCTCTACAGCAACAACCGTCCGGATTGGCAATCCGCCGCTTTACGGGACCGCGCAGGCCGCGAACGAGTGTTCGCCTTGCCTCTTCGCTGGTCCTTCTGGAGCGGGCGACGGGAATCGAACCCGCGTAGCTAGTTTGGAAGACTAGGGCTCTACCATTGAGCTACGCCCGCATGTGCTGAACAAGCTGCCAGTACCGGCAGACTGTACCGGGCCCGCGCAACCCAAATCCAATTGAGGGTTCGGCGCGGCCAGGACGTAGTATCGCCGGTGGTCTGCGCTGCGCGCACGAGTGATGCGGCGAGCAGCACGACCGGGGTGTAGCGCAGCTTGGTAGCGCATCCGCTTTGGGAGCGGAAGGCCGCAGGTTCAAATCCTGTCACCCCGACCGGCAGCACCCACCCGACAGACAACTAAGAGGAGTACGAACGTGAAGAGCACCGTCGAGAAGTTGAGCCCGACCCGGGTTCGCATCAACGTGGAGGTGCCCTTCACCGAGCTCGAGCCCGACATCGACCGCGCGTTCAAGGCGCTGGCCAAGCAGATCCGGCTGCCCGGATTCCGTCCCGGCAAGGCCCCCCGCAAGCTGCTCGAGGCCCGCGTCGGCCGCGGCGCGGTGCTCGAGCAGGTCGTCAACGACGCACTGCCCGGCCGCTACAGCGAGGCCGTCACCGCCGAGTCGCTGCAGCCGATCGGTCAGCCCGAGATCGAGATCACCAAGCTCGAGGACAACGAGGAGCTGGTGTTCACCGCCGAGGTGGACATCCGCCCCGAGATCGAGCTGCCCGAACTGTCCGCGCTGAAGATCACCGTCGACCCGATCGAGATCGCCGACGACGACGTCGACGCCGAGCTCGAGTCGCTGCAGAAGCGCTTCGGCACCCTCACCGGTGTCGAGCGTGCCGCGCAGGACGGCGACTTCGTCTCGATCGACCTGTCGGCCACCGTCGACGGCGAGGACGTTCCCGGAGGCCAAGACCGAAGGGCTGTCCCACGAGGTGGGCTCCGGTCAGCTGATCGAGGGTCTCGACGAGGCGATCATCGGCCTCTAGGAGGGCGAGTCCAAGGTCTTCGCCACCACGCTGGTCGCCGGCGAGCACGCCGGCCAGGAGGCCGAGGTCACCGTCACCGTCAAGTCGGTCAAGGAACGCGAGCTGCCCGAGCTGGACGACGAATTCGCCCAACTGGCAAGCGAATTCGACACCATCGAGGAGCTGCGTGCCGATCTGCGCGAGCAGGTCGCGCCGGGTCAAGCGCGTCGCAGCAGGCCGAGCAGATCCGCGACAAGGCCATCGAGGAACTGCTCGAGCCAGGTCGAGGTCCCGCTGCCCGAGAAGGTCGTGCAGGCCCAGGTCGACGACACCCTGCACAACGCCATCCACGAGCTCGACCACGACGAGGACGAAGTTCCAGGAGGCGCTCGCCGAGCAGGGCAGCAGCCGCGAGGAGTTCGACGCCGACAACCGCAGCAACGCGGAGAAGGCCATCAAGACCCAGCTGCTGATGGACGCCATCGCCGACAAGCTCGACATCCAGGTCGGCCAGAACGACCTGACCGAGCGGCTGGTGCTGATGTCGCGTCAGTACGGCCTCGAGCCCCAGCAGCTCCTGCAGATGCTGCAGCAGAACAATCAGCTGCCGGCGATGTTCGCCGACGTGCGGCGCGGCCTGACCGTCGCCGCGGTGGTGCACGGCGCCACGGTCACCGACACCGACGGCGCCGAGATCGACACCACCGAGTTCTTCGGTCCCGCCGGCGAGCAGGGCGTCGAGACGGCGACCGACGAGACAGCCGCGACGATGCGACGAAGCCCGACGCGACGACGCAGGACGACGACGACCAGTGATGCTCTGAGCGAACGCGCGCCGTCTGGGGACTCCCCGGCGGCGCGGGTTGGTTAGTGTCGTTCGATAAGACCGGTCACCGCGTCGGAAGTACACAGAAGAAAGCAGGTATCCAGTCGTGACTGACATGCGTGGCGCCTCATCGGGCCTCAACCTTGTCGACTCGGTGTATGAGCGGTTGCTGTCCGAGCGCATCATCTTCCTGGGTTCCCAGGTGGATGACGACATCGCCAACCGGCTGTGCGCCCAGATCCTGCTGCTCTCGGCCGAGGATCCGACGCAAGGACATCCACCTCTACATCAACTCGCCGGGTGGCTCGATCAGCGCCGGCATGGCCATCTACGACACCATGGTGCTCGCGCCGTGCGACGTGGCCACCTACGCGATGGGCATGGCGGCGTCGATGGGCGAGTTCCTGCTCGCCGCGGGCACCAAGGGCAAGCGCTACGCGCTGCCGCACGCCCGCATCCTGATGCACCAGCCGCTCGGCGGCATCACCGGCGGCGCCGCGGACATCGCGATCCAGGCCGAGCAGTTCTCCAGCATCAAGAAGGAGATGTTCCGCCTCAACGCGGAGTTCACCGGACAGACGCATCGAGCGCATCGAGGCCGACTCCGACCGCGACCGCTGGTTCACCGCACAGGAAGCCCTCGAATACGGCTTCGTCGACCACATCATCACCAGCGCCAGCATCAACGGCGACGGACCAGGAGCAGGACTCGACAAATGAACCGCGACACCCAAGCACCCCACGGCGGAGCCGTGAATCAGCCTCAGGCCCGCTACATCCTGCCGTCGTTCATCGAGCACTCGAGCTTCGGCGTCAAGGAGTCCAACCCGTACAACAAGCTGTTCGAGGAACGCATCATCTTCCTCGGCGTGCAGGTCGACGACGCGTCGGCCAACGACATCATGGCCCAGCTGCTGGTGCTGGAGTCGCTGGATCCCGACCGCGACATCACGATGTACATCAACTCGCCGGGCGGCTCGTTCACCAGCCTGATGGCGATCTACGACACCATGCAGTACGTCCGCGCCGACATCCAGACGGTGTGCCTGGGCCAGGCTGCCTCGGCGGCGGCGGTGCTGCTGGCCGCGGGCACGCCGGGCAAGCGGCTGGCGCTGCCCAACGCCCGGGTGCTGATCCACCAGCCGTCGCTCGGCGGCGTGATCCAGGGCCAGTTCTCCGATCTGGAGATCCAGGCCGCTGAGATCGAGCGGATGCGGACGCTGATGGAGGAGACGCTGGCCCGCCACACCGGCAAGGTCGGCCGAGGTGATCCGCAAGGACACCGATCGCGACAAGATCCTGACCGCCGAGCAGGCCAAGGACTACGGGATCATCGACACCGTCCTGGAGTACCGCAAGCTCTCGGCGCAGAACGCCTGACCGCTCAGCCGTTGCCGTAGACCCGGGCCGGCGTGACCAGGACGGCGGCGCGGCGTTGTTCGCGCATGGTGCGGTCGTAGGCCGCCCAGTCGTCGTGGGTGCCGCCCGCTGCGGTGAAGATGTCGCGGAGTAGTTGCGCCAACGACTCGTCGGAGCCCGCCCACGGCTGTGGGTCGTCGGGGCCGGCGATGTCGGCGTGGCCCTCGACCGTGGCCCATCGCCAGCCGGTGCGGAACGTCAACGCAACCTGGGGGCGGGCCCGCAGGTTGGCGAGTTTCACCTTGCCGTAGGTGACGAAGCCGAGGGTCGGCCGTCCGGTCGCTGGATGTTCCAGCAGTCCGGCGTTGATCAACGACGACTGGATGGTCAGGTCGGCGCGCAGTGTCGACACCACCGCCAGGCCGTGGTCATCGTGGGCCAGTGCGACGGCGTCCTCGAGCGTGGTCATGACCGCAGGGTACGACAGCGCTGCCATCGGCAAATGGCAGCAAAACCCCACGCAGTGCCGTTTGTGCGTGTCAGGCTGTCGATTCACGCGAGCGTCACTTCATTCGGCGACGGCACACCAGGGCGAAGGGGAGTGCGATGAGGGTTCCGGTGACACCCCGTGCGGTCTTGGCGGTCGGCTTGCTGATGCAGCTGGCCGCACCCGCGGCGGCCCAGGCGCAGGAGCCGGTCTGCCCGGCGGGCACGTACTGGGACGCCGCCACGGTGCAGTGCCTGGCCGTCGACGTGTATGTGAATCCCCCCAACCCCGTCGTCGGGCCCGTCGGTCCGGTCGGCGTGGGCGGTGTGGTCGGCCCGGTGGGGCCCGGACCTGTCGGGCCGGGCCCGCTCGGTCCAGGCCCGCTGGGACCCGGGCGCTGAGCCCCGTGCCTCGCGGCGCATGGCGGACCTGGGCGCTGGCGATCGGGGCGCTGGGAGTCACGACGGCCGTGACGTTCCCCGCGACGAGTTCCGCGCAGGAACCCCTCTGCCCCGCCGGCATGTACTGGGACGTCTACACCGCCCAGTGCCTCTACTACGACGTCGACGTCTATCTCAATCCCGCGCCGATCGTCGGCCCTTTCGGACCGGTCGGTGTCGGTGGCGTGATCGGTCCCGTGGGTCCGGGTCCGGTGGGTCCGGGTCCGGTCGGCCCCGGTCCGGTCGGCCCGCGCGGGCCCGGAATCGGTCGACGCTAGGCGCGGCCCGCGCAGTGGTCTGAGCGCAGTCGCGGGCGACGGGTACTTTGGGTGCGGTGGCTCCGAGTGGGTAACGACAGCGACACGCCCGAGACACGGTGGTGCGTTCCGTGACCGTCGAAGCTGAGTCAGGCGATATGTTGACGCAACTACATGTGAATATCACCGGCGCTATTCGGCTTTATCGGTCGCACAGCGCTGGAAGTTGCGGGTAGCGTCGGAGACAACGCCGGTGCAACCCGCCGAGACCGATCGATCCGCGACAGCAAACAGGAAGTAGGACCCCAGCGCTATGGCACGCATTGGAGACGGCGGTGACCTGCTGAAGTGCTCGTTCTGTGGCAAGAGTCAGAAGCAGGTGAAGAAGCTCATCGCGGGCCCTGGCGTCTACATCTGCGACGAGTGCATCGACCTGTGCAACGAGATCATCGAGGAGGAGCTCGCCGACGCTGACGACGTCAAACTCGACGAGCTGCCCAAGCCCGCTGAGATCCGGGACTTCCTGGAGGGTTACGTCATCGGCCAGGACACCGCCAAGCGCACGCTGGCCGTGGCCGTCTACAACCACTACAAGCGCATCCAGGCGCAGGAGAAGATGCGCGATTCGCGCGCCGAGCCCGTCGAACTGGCCAAGTCGAACATCCTGATGCTCGGGCCCACCGGTTGCGGCAAGACCTACCTCGCGCAGACGTTGGCGAAGATGCTCAACGTACCGTTCGCCATCGCCGACGCGACCGCGCTGACCGAAGCCGGCTATGTCGGTGAGGACGTCGAGAACATTCTGCTCAAGCTGATCCAGGCGGCCGACTACGACGTCAAGCGCGCCGAGACCGGCATCATCTACATCGACGAGGTCGACAAGATCGCCCGCAAGAGCGAGAACCCGTCGATCACCCGCGACGTGTCCGGCGAGGGCGTGCAGCAGGCGCTGCTGAAGATCCTGGAGGGCACGCAGGCCTCGGTGCCCCCGCAGGGCGGCCGCAAGCACCCGCATCAGGAGTTCATCCAGATCGACACCACCAACGTGCTGTTCATCGTGGCCGGCGCGTTCGCGGGCCTGGAGAAGATCGTCTCCGACCGGGTCGGCAAGCGTGGCCTCGGTTTCGGCGCCGAGGTGCACTCCAAGGCCGAGATCGACACGCAGGACCACTTCGCGGAGGTCATGCCCGAGGATCTGATCAAGTTCGGGCTGATCCCGGAGTTCATCGGCCGGCTGCCGGTCGTGGCATCGGTGACGAACCTGGACAAGGAATCGCTGGTGCAGATCCTGTCCACGCCGAAGAACGCGTTGGTCAAGCAGTACACCCGGCTGTTCGAGATGGACGGCGTCGAGCTGGAGTTCACCGGCGACGCGCTGGAGGCCATCGCCGATCAGGCGATCCATCGCGGCACCGGAGCCCGCGGGCTGCGCGCCATCATGGAGGAAGTCCTGCTTCCGGTGATGTACGACATCCCCAGCCGCGACGATGTCGCCAAGGTGGTCGTCACCAAGGAGACCGTCGAGGACAACGTGCTGCCGACCATCGTGCCGCGCAAGCCGTCGCGCACGGAGCGTCGCGACAAGTCCGCGTGACGCTCGAGTGTGCGGTGTCGGTCCGCGACTCGCCGATGTCGGCGTACCGGACTGCGCACTCGGCGCCGCCGCGTCACTTCTTGACGCGGTCCGGCCGGGTGTAGACGTTCATCGAGTCACCCCGCAGAAACGCCACCAGGGTCAGGCCCGACTGGCTGGCCAGGTCGACCGCCAGTGAGGACGGCGCCGACACCGCAGCCAACACGGGGATCCCGGCCATCACCGCCTTCTGGGTGAGTTCGAACGACGCCCGTCCACTGACCAGCAGCACCGTGCCGCCCAGCGGGATCCGTTCCTGCTCGAGCGCCCACCCGATCACCTTGTCGACCGCGTTGTGCCGGCCGATGTCCTCGCGAACGGCCAGCGGCGCGCCTGCGGTGTCGAACAGCGCCGCGCCGTGCAGGCCACCGGTGGCGGCGAACACCTTCTGAGCGTCGCGCAGCTTGGGCGGCAACGCCGACAGCGTCTCGGTGGTGACGGTCGAGGGATCGTCACCGGGCGCGTGCTTGGTGGTCAGTCGCACCGCGTCCAGCGACGCCTTGCCGCACACGCCGCACGAGGACGTGGTGTAGAAGTTGCGCGTCGGGTCCACATCGGGTGCGGGCACGCCGGGGGCCAGGGTCACGTCGAGCACGTTGTAGGTGTTGACCCCGTCGTGGTCGGCGCCACGGCAGTAGCGCACCGACGCGATGTCGTTGCGCCGGGCCACCACGCCCTCGGTGAGCAGAAAACCCTGGGCCAGCTCGACATCGGAGCCGGGTGTGCGCATCGTGACCGTCACCGCGCGGCCGTTGACGCGGATCTCCAGCGGTTCCTCGACGGCGAGCGTCTCCGGCCGGGCGACGGTGTCGTCCACGGTCATGTGCTGTGCGCGTCGCCGCGCTGTCACCCGGCCCATCGAAGCGTCCTCCCAACCATGCCTTCATTGTGGTCGCTGCCCGCCGTCGCGGCCACGGCGCCCGCCGGTAATCGGTGCATTCTGACGTTGACGCCGACGTAACAAGATCGGCATCGGCTGTCCCTACTGTTGGCCGGTCCACCGTCCGTGGTGCAGATGCGGGCGACGCAGCGATAGGGAAGTCCATTGAGCGGTAATGCGGTACGCCTGCAGGCGATCAACAACGTCGAGGCATACGTGCCTCCGGCAGTCAGCTTCGTTCCGGGCGAGGCGCCCGGGGAGATCTTCGGGTCCAACGTGTTCACCAAGGCCGAGATGCAGCTCCGCCTGCCCAAGTCGGTGTACAAGTCCGTGGTGGCCACCATCGAGAAGGGCGCCAAACTGGACCCGGCGATCGCGGACTCGGTCGCGTCGGCGATGAAGGACTGGGCGCTGTCGAAGGGCGCCACCCACTACGCCCACGTGTTCTACCCGATGACCGGGTCTGACCGCCGAGAAGCACGACAGCTTCCTCGAACCCGTCTCCGACGGGCGAGACGCTGGCCGAGTTCGCCGGCAAGACCCTGATCCAGGGTGAGCCGGACGCGTCCAGCTTCCCTTCGGGCGGCCTGCGCTCGACCTTCGAGGCGCGCGGCTACACCGGGTGGGACGTCACCAGCCCGGCCTACATCCTGGAGAACCCGAACGGCAACACGCTGTGCATCCCGACGGTGTTCGTGTCGATGACCGGTGAGGCGCTGGACTACAAGACCCCGCTGCTGCGCAGCCAGCAGGCGATGGGCGTGCACGCCGAGCGGATCCTGAAGCTGTTCGGGCACCAGAACCTCGACAAGGTGGTCTCGTTCTGCGGCCCCGAGCAGGAGTACTTCCTCATCGACCGGCACTTCTTCCTGGCCCGTCCCGATCTCGTCAACGCCGGCCGCACGCTGTTCGGCGCGAAGCCGCCCAAGGGCCAGGAGTTCGACGACCACTACTTCGGCGCGGTCCCCGAGCGCGTGCTGGGCTTCATGATGGACACCGAGCGTGAGCTCTTCAAGCTCGGCATCCCCGCCAAGACCCGCCACAACGAGGTCGCGCCCGGCGCAGTTCGAGATGGCCCCGATGTTCGAACGCGCCAACATCGCCTCCGACCACCAGCAGCTGCTGATGACGGTGTTCAAGACCGTGGCCAAGAAGCACGGCATGGAATGCCTGTTCCACGAGAAGCCGTTCGCGGGGGTCAACGGCTCGGGCAAGCACGTCAACTTCTCGGTGGGCAACGCCCAGCTGGGCATCACTGCTGGTGCCGGGCGACACCCCGCACGAGAACGCCCAGTTCCTGGTGTTCTGCGCCGCGATCATCCGCGCCGTGCACAAGTTCGGCGGACTGCTGCGGGTGTCGGTGGCCTCGGCGACCAACGATCACCGGCTGGGCGCCAACGAAGCGCCGCCGGCGATCATCTCGATCTTCCTCGGCGAGCAGCTCGCCGACGTCTTCGAGCAGATCGCCAAGGGGGCCGCGACGTCGTCGAAAGGCAAGGGCGTCATGCACATCGGCGTCGACACGCTGCCGACGCTGCCGACCGACCCGGGCGACCGCAACCGCACCAGCCCGTTCGCCTTCACCGGCAACCGCTTCGAGTTCCGTGCGCCGGGCTCGGGGCAGACGGTCGCGGTGCCGATGATCATCCTCAACACGATCATGGCCGACTCGTTCGACTACATGGCCACCGCGCTGGAGCAGGCCGTCGGCGACGGCGAGGACTTCGACTCGGCCGTGCAGAAGCTGCTCACCGAGATCATCACCGAGCACGGCGCCGTGGTGTTCAACGGTGACGGATACTCCGACAACTGGCAGACCGAGGCCGCCGCCCGCGGGCTGCCCAACCTGAAGACGACCCCCGACGCCATTCCGGAGCTGATCGCGCCCGAGGCCGTCGAGGTCTTCGAGCGTACGGGGTGTTCAGCGAGCGGGAACTGCACAGCCGGTACGAGGTTCGGCTGCGAGCAGTACGCGCTGACCATTGCCGTCGAGGCGAAGCTGGCTCTCGAGCTCGGCACCACGGTGATCCTGCCCGCCGCGGTGCGTTACCAGACCGAGCTGGCGCAGAACGTGGCCACGCTCAAGGCCGCCGGGATGGAGCCGAGCATGACCATGCTGCAGTCGGTCTCGACGCCGATCGCCGAGCTGTCCGACGCGCTGGTGGCGCTGCGGGCGGCGATGAGCGCCCACGCCGGCGAGTCGGCGCTCGATGAGGCGGAGCACGCCCGCGATGTGCTGCTGCCCGCCATGGCCGCGGTGCGTGCGGCCGCCGACACCCTCGAGGGCGTGGTGGCCGACGACCTGTGGCCGCTGCCGACCTATCAGGAGATGCTGTACATCCTCTGATGTCGTGCGCGTGACTCAGCCGGGGTCGATGATCTGCACGACCCCGGCGGTCACGCCGGCGACGAACAGCCGGCCGGTCTTCGCGTCGACGCCGACCGTATACGGATTCTGCACCGTGGCAACGCTTTTCACCTTGCGCGGCGTCGGCTCGGCCATGTCGTAGCCGACGACCTCGTTGGTGCCCGAGGACGCGACCCACAGCTGGTCTCGCGTCGGGTCGTAGGTGATGCCGTACGGACCGCCGGGCTGGGCGATCTCGGCGATCTGGCGGGGCGAGGTGTCGAACACCCGCACCGCGTCGCCGCGGGTGTCCGCGGCGATCATCCGGCCGTGCTTGTCGGCGACCAGGTGCGTCGGCCCGTCGCCGGCGGGTGTGGACCCGACGATCGTCAGGTTCTCGGTGTCATAGATCGTCAGGTCGTTCTTCCGCACGTCGAGCAGGCCCATGCGATCGCCGACCGGCGCCAGGCCTGCCGGCTGCACGCTGTCGGTGAACACCTTGACGATGTCGTCGCCGCGCAGCACGGTGACGGTGCCGCCCAGTTCGTTGGCCACGAACACCGTGCCGTTGGGTGCCTCGGAGGCGTCATGGGGCACTGTGCCGGTGATGATCTGCGGCTCCGCACGTCCGCCGGGCAGTTCGACGCGGACCAGCGCACCGGCGCTCTCCACCGGGACCAGCACGGGGCCGCCGGGTTTGGCGAGCTGCAGGTGCCGGGCCACTCCCGGCAGCGGGGTGCGCGCGGTGATCTCGCCGGTGTCGGCGTTGATGAGGACGAGCTGGTTGGGTTCGCGGGTGGCGACCGCGACGGTGCGGGTGACGGCATCGACCACGACGCCCTCAGGCGCGGATCCCGACCTGGATCTGCCGGCCCGGCGGGGGTTGTTGCGGCACGGGCGCCGACTGCGGTTCGGCCGCGGGCGGCAGAGTGTTGGTGGGTGGGCGGGTGCCCTCGGTCGGGGCGCCGGGCGGTATCAGCCCGGTGGTGGTCGGCGTGCTGGTCGGTGCCGCCGGGGTCGTCGACGGGACCGCCTGATCGACCGGCCTGCTCTCGCACGCCGTCACCAGACACACCAACGCGATCGCACACCACAGCTTTTTCATCATCGGCAGGGTACCCACTTGCCCGGGGCACGGCCGGAACCGTCACACCCTGGTCGTCTCTGTTCTTCCTTCTGTGGTTCAGGGCTTGCGGTCTGCCAGCTGCACGTCGACCGGCAGCCCGGTTTCGAGGGATTCGACGCCCGCGGCGCACACCGCCGCAGCCGCGTAGCCGTCCCACGCAGTCGGTCCGTCGACGTTGCGGCCACTGCGGACGGCGTCGACCCAGCGCTGGATCTGGGTAGGCGCGGCCGAAACGCTCACGGAATCCGGGGGTGATCTGGCCGCACCGCGTTCCCGGTGCTGACGTGCGGATCAGTCCGACGTCCAGGCCGATCATCGCGCTGCCGCGTTCGCCGACCACCTCGGTGCGGACCTCGTAGCCGACACCGGTGGTGACGAACAGCTCCACATCCACATGCCGGCCCGACACGGTCCGCAGGATCGCGATCTGCGGATCCAGCACCCCCTCGGGCGCACCGGGATTCGATGCGGGCTTGACGATCTGCACAGTCGCGATCTCCTCGCCGAACAGGAAGCGGGTCACGTCGACCTCGTGCACCAGCGAATCCTTGACGATCAGCGAGCCGTCGAAATAGCTGGGCACCCCGACGTTGCGGTGCACGCAGTGCATCATCAGCGGAGCGCCCAGCTCGCCGCCGTCGATCAGCGCCTTCAGGCGGATGTACTCCTCGTCGAAGCGACGCATGAACCCGACCTGGATCAACGGCGTGCGCCAGTTCGGCTTCGCGCCGGGCGATCTCCAGCGATGTGGAAACCTCGGTGGTCAGCGGCTTTTCGCACAGGACCGGTTTGCCGTACTCCAGGCAGGCGAGCAGTTGCTTCTCGTGGGTGCTGCCGGGGGTGGCGAGCACGTCGGCGTCGACATCCGGGGCCGGAGATGGCATCGATCGGATCGGAGACCGTGCGGCAGCCCTCGATCTCGGAGGCGATCTGCTCGGCCTTCTCGGTGAGGAAGTCGTTGACCACGCTCACCCGTGCACCGGAGATGCGGGATGTGATGCGGGTGACGTGGTCAGCGCCCATCACCCCCACGCCCAGCACGGCGACCCGGAGATCGGAGATGCTCACCGGTCCGACGGCTTGATCAGCGGACGCTGGACCTTCTTCCAGTCCGCGTAGCGCTGGTAGGCCTGCTGGGTGGACTCCAGCGAGGACACCTCGCTGACCGGGACGTCCCACCAGGAGTGGCTGTCGGGGGCGTAGATCAACGGATCGGTTTCCACGTGGAGCACCGTCGTGCGGTCACTGGCCTTGGCGACCTTGACCGCGTCGGCGAACTCGGCGGCCGTCGACGCACGGATGACGTCGGCGCCCAGGCTCGCGGCGTTGGCGGCCAGGTCGACAGGCAGCATGTCGCCGTCCAGCCGGCCGTCGGTGCCGCGGTAGCGGTAGGCCGTGCCGAATCGCTGCGAGCCCAGCGACTCCGACAGCCCGCCGATCGACGCGAACCCGTGGTTCTGCACCAGCACCGGGATGACCTTGACGCCTTCCTGCACGGCGGTCACCAGCTCGGTGGCCATCATCAGGTAGGAGCCGTCGCCGACCATGACGAACACATCGCGGTCGGGCGCGGCCATCCGCACGCCGATGCCGCCGGCGATCTCGTAGCCCATGCACGAGTAGCCGTATTCGACGTGGTAGCCCTTGCGGTCGCGCGTCCGCCACAGCTTGTGCAGATCGCCCGGCATCGAGCCGGCCGCGCAGACCACGACGTCACGGGGGTCGGACAGGGTGTTGACGAGCCCGATCACCTGGTTCTGGTTCAGCGCCGCGCCGTCCTCGGTGCGGTAGACGGCCGAGACCGTGTCGTTCCACTCGGCCATCAGCTCGGCGGTGCGGGCGCGGTACTCGTCGGTGACGGAATGGTCGCCGACCGCGTCGGCGAGCGACTCGAGGGCTTCGCGGGCATCGGCGACCACGCTGATGCCGCCCTGTTTCACCGAGTCCAGCGACGCCACGTTGATGTTGAGGAACCGGACATCGGGATTGTTGAACGCCGTGCGCGATGCCGAGGTGAAATCGCTGTAACGGGTGCCGATCCCGATGATCAGATCGGCCTCGCCGGCCAGCGCGTTGGCCGCCGTGGTGCCGGTGGAGCCGACCGCGCCGACCGACTGCGCGTGCCCGTGCAGCAGTGCGCCTTTGCCGGCTTGGCTTTCGCACACCGGGATGCCGGTCTGCGCCGCGAACCGGGCGAGTGCCTCGTTCGCGCCGGAGTAGATGACGCCGCCGCCGGCGACGATCAACGGCTTGCGGGCCGCCCGCACCACTTCGGCGGCGCGGGCGACGACCGACCGCTCCGGAAGCGGACGGGCGATGTGCCAGGTCCGTTCGGCGAACAGCGATTCCGGCCAGTCGAACGCTTCGGCCTGGACGTCTTGCGGCAGCGACACCGTCGCGGCGCCCGTCTCGACGGGGTCGGTGAGCACCCGCATCGCGCCCAGCAGCGCGGCGGGCAGCTGCTCGGGCCGCCACACCCGGTCGAAGTACCGGGACAGCGGTTTGAACGCGTCGTTCACCGTCACGTCGCCGCTGCTGGGCAGCTCCAGTTCCTGCAGCACAGGTGAACTCACCCGGGTCGCGAACGTGTCCGACGGCAGCAGCAGCACCGGCAGCCGGTTGATCGTGGCGAGCGCCGCGCCGGTGAGCATATTGGTCGAGCCGGGGCCGACGCTGGCGGTGACCGCCCACGCCCGCAGGCGGTCCTGCTGGCGGGCGTAGGCCACCGCGGTGTGCACCATCGCCTGCTCATTGCGGCCCAGTACGTACTTCAGACCCGGCTCGGTGTGGGCCTCGGCTGCGTCGATTTCGTCCTGCAGCAGGGCCTGGCCGATACCCGCCACGTTGCCGTGGCCGAAGATGCCGAGGCAGCCGGCGAAGAACCTGTGCCGCTGCCCGTCTCGTTCGACGTACTGATTGGCCAGGAAGCGCACCGTCGCCTGGGCGACGGTGAGCCGCACGGTTGCTTCGGTGTCGACGAGCTTCTCGGTCGACTTCGGCGCGGTGGAAACCACGGTTCATTCTCCTTGACGCGGGGACCGCGAGGCCGGGGCGAACGGAAGGCGGGGGTCGATCTCCTGGTGTTCCCAACTGCCGCGCAGCCAGGTGTGGCTGGGATCGTCACAGATCAACCAGGCGCGGGTGGGTCCCGAGCCGGCCATCACATTGAGGTAGTACATGTGGTGCCCCGGCGCGGCGATCGACGGGCCGTGATAGCCGTGGGGAACCAGCACGACGTCGCCGGACCGGACCTCCTCGAGGACCTCGATCGGGCGCTGCGGCGTGCCGTACACCCGGTGGTAGCCGAATCCTGGTGTACCGGCCGGGCTGTCGTCGATCTCGAAGTAGTAGATCTCCTCGAGCTGGGTTTCGACGTCGGAGTTCTCGTCGTGCTTGTGTGCCGGGTAGCTCGACCAGTTTCCACCCGGGGTGATCACCTCGCACGCGATCAGGGAGTCCGCCTCGAACGCTGTGGCGGTGCCGAAGTTGTGCACCTGGCGGCTGCAGTTGCCCGCACCGCGCAACTCGACGGCGACGTCGGCCGCGGCGACCCGGCGGTTGGGGAACGAATTTGCCGCGCGTGCACCGCAGATCGCGATGCGGCCGCGGCCCGACAATGTGTAGGCCTGACTCGTGCCCAGATACACCATGTCGGCGGGGCCGTCGAACACCGAAGCGCGCGCAGACAATTCGAACGTTTCGTCACCGCATTCGACGGTGCCGGCGCCGGCCAGCGGCAGGATCATCACCTCGGTGCCCGCGGTGTGCATCGATACCTCGCCACCGTCCCCGAGATCGAGTACGTGCAGCGACGATTCGGCCCACCCCGCGTCTTCGGGCGTGATCGCCACCGTGAACGGCGCGTCGGCGCTGTGGGCGGGAATGTAGAGCTGTCGAGTTCATCGGATCATCGCCACCGCGGTCGCGACGGCCGAACTGACGTCGTCGTCGGGCGGATACAGCAGGGTGCGGCCGACGATCAGACCGCGTACCGACGGCAGCGCCAGCGCCTTCTCCCAGCTGGCGAATGCCTCGTCGGGGTCGGCCGGGTCACCGCCCAGCAGCAGCGTCGGCATCGTGGTGGACTCCATCACCCGGTCCATCTCGGGGACGACCGGCAGCTTCATCCACGTGTAGGCCGACGTGGCGCCGAGCCCCTGGGCGATGTGCACGGACTTGATCACCGCGTCGGGGGACAGGTCGTTGCGCACCTTCCCGTTCACCCGCGACGACATGAACGGCTCCAGCATCGCGATCAGGCCGTGTGCGGCGAGTTCGTCGACGGCCTGCGCGCAGGCGGCCAGCGTCGCGACGGTGCCCGGATCGTCGAGATCGATGCGGCACAGCATCTTTCCGCCGTTCATCTTGCGCCGCGGCGGTGGACGCGGCGGTGGCGCCGGTCATCCGATCATCGAGTTCGAACGCGCAGCCGGCCAGCCCGCCCCGGTTGAACGAGGAGAACACCACCTTGTCCTCGAGGGCGCCCAGCAGCAGCAGGTCGTCGAGGATGTCGGCGGTGGCCAGCACGCCGTCCACGCCGGGGTCGGCCAGCGCGGCGCGCAGCCGGTCGAGCAGGTCGGTGCGGCTGTTCATCGCCGTCGGGCGGGCCCCGACGGCCAGCGCGCCGCGCGCGGGATGGTCGGCGGCGACGATCATCAGCCGTCCGTTGCCGCGCATCGTCGGGCGCGTCGTGCGGTCCTGCCACGCGCGGGCGACCGCGCCGGGTTCGGTCGCACGCAGGTCGGTGATCGCGGAATAGTCCGTGCACACGGCGGCATCAGACATTGACGGCCTCCTCGGCGGTCTGTTCGGCCAGTGCGGCGACCTCGGCGGCCGTCGGCATGGCGGTCGAGCATTCGAGCCGGCCGGCGACGATCGCGCCCGCGGCGTTGGCGTAACGCAACGTCTTCTCCAGCGACCAACCGCTGCAGCAGGCCGTGGCACAGGCTGCCGCCGAACGCGTCCCCGGCGCCCAGGCCGTTGACCACGTCGACCTCGTTGGGCGGCACGGTGACCGACGAGCGGCGGCTCTTGCCGAGCACACCGCGCGGGCCCTGCTTGACGATCGCCAGCTCGACACCGAGGTCGAGCAGCGCGTCGGCCGCCTTGTGCGGGTTGCGACTCGCCGACGGCGATCTCGCACTCCTCGCGGTTGCCGACGGCGACGGTGACGTGGGCCAGCGCCTTGCTGCACCTGCTCGGTGGCGGCGGCGGGCGAGCCCCAGAACATCGGCCGGTAGTCGAGGTCCAGCACGGTCAGCGGCATCCGGCCCCGCGCCTCCCATGCCGCGAAATGTGCGCTGCGGCTGGGCTCTTCGGACAGTCCGGTGACCGTCGCCCAGAACAACCGCGCCGAGCGCACCGCGTCGGTGTCGATCTCGTCGGCGTGGATCTGCAGGTCGGGTGCGCTCGGCTTGCGATAGAAGTACAGCGGGAAGTCGTCGGGCGGGAAGATCTCGCAGAACGTGACCGGCGTCGGGAACTCGCCGTGCGTGGCGACGTAGCGTGTTGTCGACACCCAGCCGGGCGAGTTCGGCGCGCACGAACCGGCCGAACGGGTCGTCGCCCGACGCCGGAGATCAGGGCGGTGCGGTTGCCGAGCCGGGCCGCCGCGACGGCGACGTTGGCGGCGCTGCCGCCGAGGAACTTGCCGAAGGTCTCGACGTCTTCGAGGCCGACGCCGATCTGGAGGGGATACACGTCGACGCCGCTGCGCCCGATGGCGAGAACGTCGTAGGGCTGGGTGGTCGTCACAGGGGTCATGGCGAGTCACTCCGACGGATGGGTGTGGGTGGCTGTTATGACTGTGCCTCCCGTCACGGCGCCGTGTCAATACTTTGTCCTGACATTCTATCTTTGTGCCATGTCGATGCTACGATTCAGCTACTGTTTGTCTGGTCCAACCCGAGATCGGAGCCGACGTGCCGCTGACCGTGGAGCTCGACAGGTCGAGCCCTGTTCCCCTCTACTATCAGCTCGCCCAGGCGATCGAGGCCGCCATCAGGGACGGCGAACTCGCCCCCGGCGATCGCTTCGAGAACGAGCTGGCCCTGGCCAAGCGGTTGACGTCTGTCGCGGCCGACGACTCGGCGTGCCATCCAGGAGCTCGTCGACAAGGGGCTGCTGGTCCGCAAGCGCGGCGTCGGCACGCAGGTCGTGCAGAATCCGGTGCACCGCCGAGTCGAGCTGACCAGTCTGTTCGACGACCTCGCCCGGGCCGGCCAGGAGCCGACCACCCAGCTGCTCGAGTACCGCGTCGGTCCGCCCGACGAGGAGGTGGCCCGCGAACTGAACCTCACCGAGGACCGCGAGGTGGTCTCGATCCACCGGCTGCGCTGTGCCAACGGGGAACCCTTGGCGGTGATGATCAACCATCTGCCGGTCGAGATCGCTCCGGAAGCCGAGGAGTTGGAGAGCAACGGGCTCTATCAGTCGCTGCGCGCCAAGGGCGTGCACATCCGGCTGGCGCGCCAGCGCATCGGCGCCCGCGGGGCCACCCGCGCCGAGGCGCAGCTGCTCGACGAGAAGCCGAACGCCCCGCTGCTGACCATGGCGCGCACCGCGTTCGACGACTCCGGTGCCGCGGTCGAATTCGGCAACCACTGCTACCGCGCGTCGCGCTACTACTTCGACACCACGCTCGTCGACCGCTGACCTCGGATCTCACGCGGCAGCGAACGCGGTCCGGAAGGCGTCGAGAGCGGCCTCCGGTCCGGCCGTGCCGGTGTGGGCCGCCCAGGCCTCCATGCCGATCGTCCTCCGGTAAAGCCCATCTCGCGCAGCGCGGCGGCGATCGCGGGGTAGTTGATCTTGCCGGTGCCCGGCTCGCAACGCCCCGGCACGTCGGCCACCTGGATCTCGCCGATGGCGTCCCCGCAGCGGCGCACCAGTTCGATCGGTTGCTCGCTCGACGCCAATCCGATGCGCGCCACCACGTGGACGGAGCTGTCGAAGATGGGCATCGACCTGCCCGACGTCGACGCTCCGATCGGATCGCTGTCTGGTGGTCAGCGCCAGTGCGTCGCGATCGCGCGCGCGGTGTTCTTCGGCGCGCGGGTGCTGATCCTCGACGAGCCGACCGCGGCGCTGGGCGTCCAAGCAGTCGGGCGTGGTGCTCAAGTACATCACCGCGGCCAAGGAGGCGGGTTTCGGCGTGGTTTTGACGACATCACGCTGGAGCACTTGACCCAGCAGATGGCCGGCGGCGACGAACTCGAGGCGCTGTCCCCCGAGCTGAGGTCGGCGAAGGGCCAGTAATCGCGCCCGCGAACGCCCCGCCGACCGATTGTTCGGCGGGGTCTTCGGGTACGCGGACGGCATGAGTGCCTCATCAATCCAGACCGAAGCGGCGGGACCGCGTGCCGTCAGCCGCAGTGTGCTGGTCAGCGCGCCGGCCGCCGAGATCTTCCCGCTGATCGTGAACCCGCACCGGCATCCGGAGATCGACGGATCCGGCACCGTGCGCGACACTGAGGTCAAGGGCCCGCATCGGCTCGGCACCGGTGACAAGTTCACCGTCGGCATGAAGCAGTACGGCGTCCCCTACAAGATCACCTCGAAGGTCACCGCCGTGGAGGAGAACCGGATCGTCGAGTGGCGGCATCCGCTCGGTCACCGCTGGCGGTGGGAACTGGCCGAGGTCGGCCCGGGTTCGACCAGGGTGACCGAGACGTTCGACTATTCGACGGCCAAGGCGCCGTTCGTCATCGAGTTGCTGGGGATGCAGAAGCAGAACGCCACGGGCATCGAGTCGACGCTGTCCGCGCTGGCTGATCGGTTCGCTGCGCGGCCGTCGTAGCCGAACGTTCACGGTTTCGACACGGTGTCGCTGCTCTCACCGACGAGCCGACACGGCGAAAGCCCGGCACTATGGGATGCATGGACAGGGATCTCGAATCACGGGCCCACGCGCCGGCCTGGCGCGACCCGCTGTCGGCGGGATGGCGGGCCCACCGTGGCCTGTTGCTGCTACGGCTGCGCTGGCACGAACGCCGCGCCATGGCTGGCGACGGGACCGGTCAGGACTGATCGCGGTCGCACCGGGTCGCTGGTGCGGCCTCCTTAGCTCCCATGGGGGACACTGATACCCCTTCGTGGGGCAGCGGGGCTTCCCGGTATCTCGGTAGCGTTCGCCCATGCCCTGTGCCGAGCGTCACCAACGTGGGCCGCTGCAGGGGCCCGACGGTGCTGTCCGACATGTGAGTCGTGGGATTCCCGGCCGCACCGCGCGGCCGTCCGGGGAAGTCCTGTGACGGCAACACGAGTCGTCACCAAGCCGGTGTCAGCCGTCGGTGGCTTCTTCGCGATGTCTCTGGACACCTTCGTGGCGATGGCCCGACCACCGTTCGCCTGGCGCGAATACGTGTTGCAGTCGTGGTTCGTCGCCCGCGTGTCAGTGGTTCCTGCGCTGATGTTGACCATGCCGTACTCCGTGCTGTTGGTGTTCACGTTCAACATCCTGCTCAACGGGTTCGGCGCCGCCGACTTCTCCGGAACCGCAGCGGCGATCGGCACGGTCAACCAGATCGGGCCCATCGTCACAGTCCTCGTGGTGTCAGGGGCCGGTGCGACCGCCATGTGTGCCGCGCGTGCTTGCTGCCACCACGGTGGCGCTGGCGCTGTCCGCGAGTGTCATCATCGTCGGCCTCACAGGAGCGTTCTTCTTCTGCGTGTTCGCCCAGAACGTCTCCGCGGGTGCATTTGTCACTGGACTGACGCTGCTGACCGGGATGGGAGACGTGGTGGTGTCGCTGGCAAAGGCGACGTTGTTCGGGCTTTCCGCCGGTCTGATCGCCTGCTACAAGGGGATTTCGGTGGGAGGCGGACCGGCAGGCGTCGGCAACGCGGTCAACGAGACGGTCGTCTTCACTTTCATGGTCCTGTTCGACTTTCATGGTCCTGTTCGCGATCAACGCCGTGGTGACTGCCGTTGGCATCCAGTTCACCGTGAGTTGAGCCGCTCATGAGCCAAGCGCTACCCAGCACACGTTTCGGCAGGCTGTCCCGTTCGGCCGACAGCTTTGTGGCCGGCTGGAATCGGATCGGGGTCCAGGCGCAGTCTACGCCAAAACCCTCGGCTCCATCCCCGATGCGATCACGCACTATCGATCGGAGGTGTTGCGGCTGATCGCCCAAATGGGTTTGGGGACCGGAGCCCTCGCCATCGTCGGGGGGACGGTCGCCATTGTCGGATTCTTGACGATGACCACCGGTGCCCTCGCGGCGATCCAGGGGTTCATCCCCGCCGCCCGGTAGGCGTCGTCGATCAGTGCCATGTTCGCGACCGCATCCGCGGTGTCCAGTGGCAGCTCGGTGCCGTCTCGCACATGCGCGGCGAAGGCCTCCAGTTGGTAGGTGTAGGACGTGCGGGTGCCGAACCGTTCGACCGTCGTGCCCTCGGGGGTCGTGATGGTCAGCCGATCGTCCTCGTGGGGTTTGATGAAGTCTCCCACCAGCGCCTCGCCGCCGGTGCCGACCACCCGCAGCGTGAACGAGTATTCGGCGTCGACCATCGAATTGGTGGCCAGACCGTTGCGCCGGAGGATAACTCGAGCTCGACGTCGCAGCATTCGTCGACGCCGGGGATGCGTTGCACGGCCCTAGCGCTGCGTAACCACCGGTGTCGCCGAACCGGCGCATGATGTGCAGGCCGTAGCAGCCCAGATCCATCAGCGCGCCGCCGGCCAGGTCCAGCGACCAGCGCGGGTCGTCGGGCTTGCGGTTCCGGCATGCCCATTCGGACCTCGATGCGGGTGATCACACCTAGGCTGCCGTCACCGGCGAGTTGCAGGATGCGGCGGTTCACCGGATGGAACAGGTAGTGGAATCCCTCCATCACCGTGACGCCGGCCGCGCGGGCCGCATCGGCCACGCGTTGAGCCTCGGACCTGTTGCGGGCGAACGGTTTTTCAGTCAGTACCGGCTTGCCCGCCGCGACCGCCGCCAGGTTCCAGGGAGCGTGCAGCGAGTTGGCCAGCGGGTTGTAGACGACGTCGACCTCGGGATCGGTGACCACGTCCTGGTAGGAACCGAGCACCCGCTCGACACCGTACTTTGCGGCGAAGGCGTCTGGCGCGCTCCGGATCTCGCGCTGCCACGGCGACCAGCCGGTGGCCGAGTTCCTGGCGGGGCCGACGATCGCCGACTCGGCGATGCGGGATGCGCCGAGCACTGCCGATCCTCATACCGTCACCGAGCGGCCGATGTCGCTGCAGATAATCCACGCTTGCGCGCACATCGCCCAGCGGTCCTTCGCCGGCGGGCTCACCGTCGAGGATGGTGTCCTGCTCCATGACGAACCAGCCGTCGAAACCATTGGCGCGCAACGCCTTCACGATTCCGGCGATGTCGACGTCACCGGTGCCGAGCGGGGTGTACATCCCCGCGCGGACGGCCTCGGTGTAGGTCATCTCGCCGGCCTGCACCCGCGCGGCCAGCGTGGCGTCGACGTCCTTGAGATGGGTGTGGGCGATGCGGCCCGGCACCTCGCGGGCCAGTTGCAGCGGGTCGGTGCCGCCGATCAGCAGATGTCCGGTGTCCAGGCACAACTGGATGGCCGAGCCGCCAGCACGCGGTCGAACTTCGGCGCGGTTCTCCACCATCGTGCCGACGTGCGGGTGCAGCACCGCCAGCATGCCCCGGTCGGCGGCCGCCGCGCCGAGCCGGTCGAGGTTGGCCAGCAGCGTCGCCCACTGCGCCTCGTCCAGTGTCCGGGCGGGAGTCGTAGCCGTCGGATCGCCGGTCGCGGCCGCCAGCACGAGCACGTCCGCGCCCGCACGCCAGCAGGGCCTCCAGCGGGCCGGCGATGTCGGGAGCGGGTCGTGGCCGGCGTCGTGAGCAACACGACCGGGACGAACGCCGCCCACACAGCTCAGCCCGTAGGACCGCAGCATCGACGCTCAGCGTCGCCGGGTCGGCGGGCAGGAAGCCCTCCGGCCCGAGTCTCGGTGGCGGACAGTCCGACGTCGCGCATCTCGGCGAGCACTCGTTCGGGGGCCAGCTGATGGCCCCAGCCGGGTACCTCGCACACGCCCCAGAGATCGGTGCACCGGCGATTTTCACTTTGCCATCTCCTTTCGGACCTCCTCGATCGCACCGGGACACCCCGGCGCAGGGACTCGGTGGCCGCCTCGGCGATCCACGCCACCTCGACCGCGTCGGCGACCGTGGCGCCTTGAATCGGGCCCGCCCTGAACGACGTTGACGAACGCGCTGAGCTCGGTGCGGAACGCCTCGGTGAAGCGGTCCATGAAGAAATGGTGCGGACTGCCCGGACGGGAACGGATGCGCCGTTCTCGGGGTCGGCGTTGCGCACCGGCACGCCCTGATCCCAGCCCGGCGACCACGGTGTCGTCGAAACCGTGCACCTCCAGCCGGCAGTCGTAGCCGCGGCCGTTGTAGCGCGCCGGCGGAGACCACACCCGAGCGCGCCGCCGTCGAAACGCACCACGATGGCGGCGGTGTCGACGTCGCCGTACTCGGTGAACAGCGGGTCGCCCTGCACGCTGCCGGTGGCGTACACCTCGACGACCTCCTGGCCGGTGATCCAGCGGATCACGTCGAAGTCGTGGACCGCGCAGTCGCGGAAGATGCCGCCGGAGCCCTCTGATGTAGTCCATCGGCGGGGGAGCGGGATCCATCGTGGTGCTGCGCACGGTGTGCAGCGCGCCCAGCGAGCCGCTGTCGACGGCGTGTTTGGCGGCGGCGAACGCGGCGTCGAACCGGCGCTGGTAGCCGACCTGCACCGGCACCCCCGAGCGGGCGATGATCTCGGCGACCCGGGCGCTCTCGGCCGCGGTGGACGCGATCGGCTTCTCGCAGAACGTGGGCAGGCCCGCGCTCGACGGCGGCCAGCGTCAGCTCGGCGTGCGCCGGCGTGGCGGCGGCGACGACGACTCCGTCGACCCCGGCGGACAACAGCTGCGTCCACCGAATCCGACCGCGTGTCGCACCGTATTTGGACGCGACCTGCGGCGACCACGTCGGGCCGCTCGTCGGTGACGACCAGGCCGTCGACACCTCCGGCAGGTTGGTCAGGGTGTCGGCGTGGAATGCGCCGATGCGGCCGAGGCCGATCAGGCCGAGGGTGGTCATGGGATTCTCCGTTCGTTCTGGTCGCGCAGTGCGACGTCGAGTTCTTCGTCGGTGAGGTCGCGGCCAGCGCGGCCAGCACGATGTCGACCTGACTGGGCGGGGCCAGGCTGCCGATCGGCTGATCGTTGTCCAGGTTGGTGGGGAAGGCGTAGCCCTCGGCGGTCGCGACGACGGCGTTCTGCAGGTCGCGGCCGGACGGCCCGCGGCCTGCATCGCGCGCAGCGCCGGGTAGACCGCGCGCACCATCGCGGTGCGGTCCAGCGCCTCCATCGCCCGGCCGAACGGCGAGGTGATCTGCATCAGGTTGGCGATGCGCGGATCGCCGACTGTCCCGTCGAGACGTTCGATCCCGCACCGTGATAGAGCGCCGGGTTGAAGAACACCGCATCGCCCTTGCGCAGCGGCAACTGCACATGGTGATCGGCGAAGAAGTCGACGAACTCGGGCCGGTTGAACGCGATGTAGCCGCCGGCGAAGCGCTGCGAGTGCGGCAGCAGCATCGTCGGGCCGCTCTCGATCGGCATGTCGCAGTGCGCGACGGCGCCCTGCAGGGTGAGCACCGGCGAGGTGCGGTGCACGTGCGCCGGGTAGTCGGCCAGGTGCGCGTCGGGCACGAAGCCGAGGTGGTAGTCGCGGTGCGGAACCTGCGCCGTGCCGCCGGGGTTGACGACGTTGACCTGGGAGGTGACCTGGTAGCGGGAGCCCGAGCCAGGCCTGGCAGACGACGGCCAGCGTGTCGTTGGCGTAGTACTCGGCGAACACCTCCGGGGCGTGCAGCGCCAGCTTCTGCGCGGCGTTCCAGATCCGGTCGTTGGCGCCGGGCTTGCCGAAGTGGTCGCCCGCCGCCTGCCCGCTCGCTGCGTTGCGCCTCGATGATCGCGAAGAACGCTTCGCTGGCGCGGTCGACGACGTCGGGGTCGAACGCCTCGGTGAACACCACGACGCCCGGTCCGTCGGCCAGCGCCCGGATCAGCTCGGCCTGCAGGGCGCGCCGGTCGCGCGGCGGCGGCCATCGCCGAGCGCGGAGTAGACGAGGACGTTGCCGCGAACGTCGACGGCGTGCGGGTAGTCGGCGAGATCGGTGGTGCCACTCGACCTGAGCGCGGAAGTCGTCGAGGTCGAAGTCGGATTCGCCCAGCCACGGCGATCGGCGCCGTGTGCACGGTGCTGCCATGACCAGCTAGTCTTGCTGTGATCAGCGACCGCAATCAACGGCATGAAACCATCAAAAACACCTCACGGCCGGGCTCCGAGAGCCGGCGAAGGTAAGGGGACACCCGTGGCGCACCGCTACAAGGTCCGCGAGATCGCCCAGCAGTCCGGGCTGAGCGAGGCCACGGTCGACCGCGTGCTCAACGACCGGCCCGGCGTGCGGGAGAACACCGATCGCCGAGGTGAACCAGGCGATCGCCGACCTGGACAAGCAGCGCGCCCAGCTGCGTCTCAACGGCAGGCGCTACCTCATCGACGTCGTGATGCAGACACCGCAGCGGTTCTCCGACGCGTTCCGCGCCGCCGTGGAGGCCGAGCTGCCCGCCTTCGCGCCGGCCATGCTGCGCGCCCGGTTCCACCTGTGGGAGTCCGGCTCGACCGCCCAGATGGTCGACGACGCTGGCCCGGATTCGCGGCAGTCACGGTGTGATCCTCAAGGCACAGGACGAGCCCGAGGTGGCCGAGGCCATCGACCGCCTGGTCGACGCCGGCGTTCCGGTGGTGACCTATGCGACCGACGTTCCCGCCAGCGCCCGCTGCGGCTACGTCGGCATCGACAACCACGGCGCGGGCGTGACCGCCGCCTACCTGGTGGAGCAGTGGCTGGGCGACGCGCCCGGTCGGACGTGCTCATCACGCTCAGCCGCACCGTGTTCCGCGGGGAGGGGGAGCGCGAGGTCGGCTTCCGGTCGGCGCTGCGCGATCAGGGCCGCGCGATCGTCGAGGTCAGCGACAGCGACGGGATCGACGCCACCAACGAACGGCTGGTGCTCGAGGCGCTGGAGCGCATCCCGCGGTGGAAGCGGTGTACTCCGTCGGCGGCGGGAACGCCGCGACCGTCGCGGCGTTCGAGAGGATCGGCCGGGTCTGCAGGGTGTTCCTGGCCCACGATCTCGACGCCGACAACCGGCAGACTGCTGCGCGAGGGCCGGATCTCGGCGGTGCTGCACAACGATCTGCGCGCCGACGCGCGGCTCGCGCTGCGGCTGATTCTGCAGCAGCGCGGCGCTTTGCCGGCCGAGCCCGCGCGGCCGGTGCCGATCCAGGTCATCACGCCGTACAACGTGCCCCCGCGTCCGCGTGCTAGCTGATGGCTACTGATCGGTAACCATTTCTAAGAAAGCCCGGCCCGGCCGACCTGTCGCAGAAACGTGACGAACAACACACTTTTGTCTCATCGTGGTCTCCTCGATGCGGCCTGAGCAGTGCGTTCGCCGGCGGTCACCCTGCAGGTCACCCGCGCCGTCCGGTATAGGGCCACCTAAGAGAAGTGCCATAATCGGTACTGGCAGTGACACCAAACTCGGTGAACGTCCATCGGCGGCGCGTCGCATCGACTGCGACTCGGTGGGTATTCGCCAACAAGCATGATCGAGTGGCGGATCCCGCCAGAGCCCGGATGGCACGGAAGGCAGGCGAGTGGGAGACAACAGCAAGGGGCGCGGCGCGCGGGCGCCCCGGCAGAAGCTCGAGAAGGTCGTCATCCGATTCGCCGGCGACTCCGGCGACGGCATGCAGCTCACCGGTGACCGCTTCACCTCCGAGGCGGCCCTGTTCGGCAACGACCTTGCCACGCAACCGAATTACCCCGCCGAGATCCGCGCTCCGCAGGGCACCCTGCCCGGCGTCTCGTCCTTCCAGATCCAGATCGCCGACTACGACATCCTCACCGCGGGCGACCGCCCCGACGTCCTGGTGGCGATGAACCCCGCCGCGCTGAAGGCCAACGTCTCCGATCTGCCCCGCGGTGGACTGATCATCGCCAACTCCGACGAGTTCACCAAGCGCAACCTCGCCAAGGTCGGCTACGAGGCCAACCCGCTGGAGACCGACGAGCTGTCCGACTACGTCGTGCAGCCGGTCGCGATGACCACGCTGACCCTCGGCGCGGTCGAGTCGATCGGCGCGACCAAGAAGGACGGTCAGCGCGCCAAGAACATGTTCGCCCTCGGGCCTGCTGTCGTGGATGTACGGCCGCGAGCTCGAGCACAGCGAGGCGTTCATCCGCGAGAAGTTCGCCCGCAAGCCCGATATCGCCGAGGCCAACGTGCTGGCGCTCAAGGCGGGCTGGAACTACGGCGAGACCACCGAGGCCTTCGGCACCACGTACGAGGTGGCGCCGGCCAAGCTGAAGCCCGGCGAGTACCGGCAGATCTCCGGCAACACCGCGCTGGCCTACGGCCTGGTCACCGCCGGCCAGCTTGGCCGACATGCAGGTCGTGCTCGGCACCTACCCGATCACGCCGGCGTCGGACATCCTGCACGAGCTGTCCAAGCACAAGAACTTCAACGTGCTGACGTTCCAGGCCGAGGACGAGATCGCCGGCATCGGCGCGGCGATCGGCGCGTCCTACGGCGGCGCGCTCGGCGTCACCAGCACGTCCGGTCCCGGTATCTCGCTGAAATCAGAGGCCATCGGGCTGGCCGTGATGACCGAGCTGCCGCTGATCGTCATCGACGTCCAGCGCGGCGGCCCGTCGACCGGCCTGCCCACCAAGACCGAGCAGGCCGACCTGTTGCAGGCGATGTTCGGCCGCAACGGCGAGTCGCCCGTCGTGGTCCTCGCGCCGCGGTCCCCCTCGGACTGCTTCGACATCGCGGTCGAGGCCGCCCGGATCGCGATCGGCTACCACACCCCGGTGATGATCCTGTCCGACGGCGCGATCGCCAATGGTTCCGAACCCTGGCGCATTCCCGATGTCGGCAGCTACGCCGCCATCGAGCACACGTTCGCCAAGGAGGGCGAGCCCTTCCAGCCCTACGCCCGCGACCCCGAGACGCTGGCCCGCCAGTTCGCGGTACCGGGCACCGCGGGGCTCGAGCACCGCATCGGCGGTCTGGAGTCGGCCAACGGCTCGGGCAACATCTCCTACGAGCCGAAGAACCACGACCTGATGGTGCGGCTGCGCCAGGAGAAGATCGCCGGCATCGCGGTCGCCGACCTCGAGGTCGACGATCCGACGGGTGATGCCGAACTGCTCATGCTCGGCTGGGGCAGCAGCTACGGCCCGATCGGCGAGGCCTGCCGGCGCGCCCGGCGCAAGGGGATCAAGGTCGCCCATGCTCAGCTGCGCCATCTGAACCCGTTCCCGGCCAACCTCGGCGAGGTGCTCGGCAGCTACTCCACCGTGGTGCTGCCGGAGATGAACCTCGGCCAGTTGGCGCTGCTGCTGCGCGGCAGGTACCTGGTCGACGTGCAGTCGGTGACGAAGGTGGAGGGCATGGCGTTCTTGGCCGACGAGGTCGAGGGCATCATCGACGCCGCGCTGGAAGGGACGCTCGGCGAGAAGGAAATCGAGAAGGCCAAGTTCGCGCGGCTCGCGGCGGCCACCGTGGACACTGGTGTGGGAGTGAACGCATGACGACAGCGAGAAGCGAAGCGGATCGCGGATCGGCACAGCTGATCGGCAGCGATCTCGGATTGACGTCCGGCGGTCTGACCAAGACCGGGCTGGTCCCGACGACCGACGAGCCGCAGAAGGCCAAGGACTTCACCAGTGACCAGGAGGTCCGGTGGTGCCCCGGCTGCGGTGACTACGTCATCCTCAACACCATCCGCAACTTCCTGCCCGGAGTTGGGGCTGCGCCGGGAGAACATCGCGTTCGTCAGCGGCATCGGCTGCTCGAGCCGGTTCCCGTACTACCTGGAGACCTACGGCTTCCACTCGATCCACGGCCGCGCCCCGACCATCGCCACCGGGCTGGCGCTGGCCCGCGAGGACCTGTCGGTGTGGGTCGTCACCGGTGACGGCGACGCCCTCTCGATCGGCGGCAACCACCTGATCCATGCGCTGCGCCGCAACATCAACATCACGATCCTGCTGTTCAACAACCGGATCTACGGTCTGACCAAGGGCCAGTACTCGCCGACCTCGGAGGTCGGCAAGGTCACCAAGTCGACGCCGATGGGCTCGCTGGACTATCCGTTCAACCCGGTGTCGCTGGCGCTGGGTGCCGAGGCCACGTTCGTCGGCCGCGCGCTGGACTCCGACCGCAAGGGCCTGTCCGAGGTGCTGCGGGCCGCCGCCGCGCATCGCGGTGCCGCGCTCGTCGAGATCATGCAGGACTGCCCGATCTTCAACGACGGCTCCTTCGACGCGCTGCGCAAGGAAGGCGCCGAAGAACGGCTGATCAATGTGAGCCACGGCGAGCCGATCACCTTCGGCGCCGACGGCGAGTACTGCGTGGTGAAGTCCGGATACGGGCTGGAGGTCGCCAAGACCGCCGACGTGTCGGCCGACCGAGATCGTGGTGCACGACGCGCAGTTGGACGATCCGGCCTACGCGTTCGCGCTGTCGCGGCTGTCGGAGCAGAACCTCGACCACATGGTGATGGGCATCTTCCGTCAGGTCAGCAAGCCGACCTACGACGACGCCGCACGCCAGCAGCTCGCCGCGGCCCGGCGACGCCAGGCCGCACGACACGGCAGCACTGCAGTCACTGCTTCGCGGCAAGGACACCTGGACCGTCGACTGACTGAGCTAACGTCACGGCTGTGACGACTGTGCTGCCGTTGGCCGCTGTGGTACTCGCGGGTGGCGCCTCCCGCCGGATGGGCCGGGACAAGGCCACCCTGCCGTTCGACGGTCCGTCGGGACCACTGACCCTCGTCGAGCGGATGGTCTCGATCGTGCGCGTGCGGTGCGACCCCGTGTTCGTCATCGCGGCTCCCGGGCAGGCGCTGCCCGAGCTGCCCGCGAGCGGTCCTGCGCGACGAGAAGCGCGGGGTCGGCCCGCTGCTGGCCACCGGCCGGGGACTGTGCGCGGCCGCCGAGGCGGGGCTGCGGCCATGCATTCGTGTGCGCCGTGGACATGCCCGAGCTGACCGTCGAACTCATCGACACACTGGCCGGCCCGGCCGAGCGGCTGGGCGCCGACGTGGTGTTGCCCTGGGACGGCCGAGACCACTATCTGGCCGGCATCTATCGCACCGCCCTGGTCGCCCGGGTCGACCAGCTCGTCGCCGCCGGGGCGCGCAGCATGCGCTCGCTCGTCGACGCGGTCGACACGCAGCGCATCGTGATGCCCGAGCAACAGGCGCTGACGAACGTCAACACCGAGGCCGACCTGTCGGCGATCACCCCGCCGCGATTGGGCTAGCAAATTCGCTTCTGTTCGGATATCGAATATTTCTATCCGCCCAGGCGAATTCCGTGCACCGAATTCAGGCGTCGTTTTTCGTGATAAAAGACGCCCGGCCCGGTAATTGCGGGCGCCCGCACTCGTCGACGATGTGCCCACGGCATCGTCAAACCCTTTGTCGCCCAACAGCGCTGCGGGAGTCCGCCGACGAATTGCAGCGGAATGGGCGTACTTTCAGCCGCAATTCGGGCCGCGCAGCGAGGTCTCCGTGCCGACCTCCGGTACCTGCGGGTCTTGGCGGGGATACCGGCCGGCACGGCCCTGTGCGGCACAGACGTATCGAACATGGTTGACGGTCAACATGTTTCGACGACAGCCCCGGTTAGCCGTGGCGCCCGGAATTTCAGTCGACACTCTCTAAAAGTCCTCGTCAGGGGATGATTTGGCTTGTGCTGCAGCGCAAGGCGCGCACGGGGCCCAGTTAACAGGTGCGCTGCGCCGGCGTGCGACGCCTCGGTTGTGCCTCCTGTGAGCCGTTTTCGCCGGCGAATAGCCTGCACCGAGCCTCGACGCCGGTGGTCCACCTCACAAAATGATCGTGATTTGGCTCACGGAAATGCGCTGAGCGGGGCCTGCCGACGCCGACGTCAATCATCTCTCTGACCTGCGACGTCGTTGCGCAGAATCGTTCGTGATCGTTCCGTGATCTGTTCGCGACAGCATCGATCGCAACATGACTTTGCGTAGCCGTCTTTGTACGGTTCCAAACAGCTTCTTACGGAGCAAATAACTCAAGAACCACGAACCAGCGTGTGTGGGGTCGCGGAAGGCGGTGCGCCGCCTGCGACCGCCGGGACTGCCCCGGCGAGGCGATACCGCGCCTCCCTCGTCGCACCCGACCGAGACGGTGCGACCCGACAACTCGCCTGCAACAGGCATTCCAACCGTGCGTCAGCGCGGTCGTCGGCGCGCGCTTGTCGAAAGGACTGAAGTTGAAGAACATCCGCACAACGCTTGGACTGGCCACCGTCGCCGGAGCGCTCAGCCTGGCCCCGATGGCCGTTGTCACCGGCGTGGCGGCCGGCACCGCCAATGCGGACAGCGTCAACTGGGATGCCGTCGCGGCGTGCGAGTCGGGCGGTAACTGGTCGATCAACACCGGCAACGGTTACTCCGGCGGCCTGCAGTTCACGCAGGGCACCTGGCGTGCGAACGGTGGCTCGGGATCGCCGCACAACGCCAGCCGCGAGGAGCAGATCCGGGTGGCCGAGAACGTGCTGCGCAGCCAGGGCATCGGCGCGTGGCCGGTCTGCGGTCGGCGCGGCTGACCTCCGCGTAGTCGCAACAAAGGCGGCGTCGGCACAGCCGGCGCCGCCTCGTTGTTCTCAGAAGCCTCTTATGTCAGATAAGCAACTACTAAAACTTCTCTCTCTCCGGTAACAGGTGATGTGCGTCACCCGACAGACCGGACAGCCGCAACGTGAGACAGCGAAAGCACATCGCTTGCGGGCCTTGGGTCACAACGGTCGGGGAAGGACCGCAGAGATGAACGTTCAGAAGATCGTCAGCAAGGGCCTGATGGCCACCGCGATCGCCGGCGCACTCGCCGTCGTCCCGATGGCGATGTCGGACGCCACCACCGCGTCGGCCCACGCCGACTCCGTCAACTGGGATGCGATCGCGCAGTGCGAGTCGGGCGGCAACTGGTCCATCAACACCGGCAACGGCGCGTACGGCGGCTTGCAGTTCAAGCAGGCGACCTGGTCGGCCAACGGCGGTGCCGGCAGCCCCGCGACGGCCTCGCGCGCCGAGCAGATCCGCGTCGCGGAGAACGTGCTGCAGACTCAGGGCCTGAAGGCCTGGCCGACGTGCGGTGCCGCCGGCATGAGCGCCGCGCAGGTGTGGGGCAGCCCCGCCGCGGCCCCGACGGCCCGTCCGGCCACGGTGCCCGCCAAGGCGAGGGGTTGCGCGAACCTGCCCACCTCGGCGTTCGGCGGCTTCATCGATCCGCGCAAGATGTGCACCGCGCTCTTCACGCCGCGCGCCGCGCGCTGACGAAGCTCACCGGGCCGTGCCGGCCGTCGGTGCGACGTAGGCCGACCGGGCCGCGATCGAGGCCAGATGCCGGGTGATCATCCGCTCGGGGATCAGCACGGTGGCTCGGCTGGCCGCGCCGCCCAGGACGGCCGGACGCAGGTTCACGATCCGGCCGATCATGGCGGATTCCCGGACGAGTGCGCGGACCCGCCGCCGTCGATACGCTCCGAACCGGTCGAATGCGGTGGGCAGGTCGGGGGACTGGCCGACGAAGCGCGCCAGGATCGCGGCGTCTTCGATGCCCTGGCAGCCGCCCTGCCCGAGATGCGGCCGCATCGGGTGGGCCGCGTCGCCCACGATCACGGCGGCCCCCCGCGACCAGTGCTTCGGCTGTGCCCGGTCGTAGAGGTCGTTGCGGATGAGGTCGGCCGGCGCCGTCGCCGCCAGCAGCGCCGGGATCGGCTCGGCCCACCCGGCGAGCTTGGCCGTCAGGTAGGCGTGCTCGCCGCCGACCGCGCGGCCGCCCTCCGGCGCCCGTTCGGTGGCGAACCAGTAGGTGTGGTCGGGTGCCCAGCGGAACATGCCCGACCTCCGTTCCCGAGCCCATCGTCTCCCCGGCCAGTTCCGGATCCAACCGGTGGCGCGCCACCCCCCGCCATGCCGTGTAGCCGACGTACCGGCTCTCCAGGGGGCCGTTGAGGGTGCGGGCCACCACGGATGCGACGCCGTCGGCGCCGATCACGGCGTCGGCTTCGCGGGTCTGCGCCGTCCGACTGGGTCAGCCGTACCGAGTCGGCGCCGATCGTCAGCGTGCTGGCCGTCCGCCCGGTCTCGACGGCGCCGGTGGGCAACGCGCCGCGCAGGATCTCGGTCAGCGTCGACCGCCGCACCACGACGAGCGGCTCTCCGAGCGCGCTGACGATCCGCTGCCGCGAGGGCCGGCGTAACCAGGTGCCGTCGCGCCAGCGGATGGCGCCCGCGGTCACCCGGCCGCCGGCCTCGCGCACGGCGTCGCCCAGACCGATGTCGTCGAGTGCGGCCAGCGCATTCGGCCAGATGCTGATGCCGGTTCCCGAGCTGAGATCGGTGCGCTGTTCGATCACGGTTACGTCGTGACCGGACCGGCGCAGTGCGACGGCGCTCGCCAGTCCGGAGATACCGGCGCCGACGACGATCATTCGCGCTGGCATGGGCTGACCCTAACGTGGGGGCTGTGTTACGAAGTGGGACATGACCCCGGACGCACCGGCCGCGACGCCCTTCGGAGATCTCGACGCCTTCCTGTCGTTGCCGCGGGTGTCCGGGCTGGCCGTCGCACCCGACGGGTCCCGGGTCGTCACCACGGTGGCCGAACTCAACGACAACGGCACCGAGTTCGTCTCCGCGGTGTGGGAGCTCGATCCGGCGGGGCGAGCGCCGGCGCGTCGAATCACGCACGGCGCCAAGGGTGAATCCGCACCCGCCTTCACCTCGGTGGGCGATCTGCTGTTTCTGGCCGTGCGGCCGACCGGAGCCGACGACGCACCGCCCAAGGCGCTGTGGCGCCTGCCCGCCACCGGCGGAGAAGCGGTCGAACTCGCGGCCCTGCCCGGCGGCGTCGACGCCGTGGTGCCGTCGGCCGGGTCCGCCACCACCGTCATCGCCGCCCCACTGCTGCCGTCGGCGGCCGGCGTCGACGACGATCGCCGGCTGCGCGAGGCACGCAAGGACCGCAAGGTGTCGGCCGTGTTGCACGCGGGCTACCCGGTGCGGTACTGGGACCACGACCTGGGGCCCGAGCGGGTTCATCTCTTCGCGGTGGGCGACCAGCAGGGCGGGCCCCGGGACCTTACCCCGGCGCCGGCCGCGGCGCTGCGCGACGCCCACGTCGATGTGAGCCCGGACGGCACCTTCTCGGTCACCACGTGGCAGGTGCCGGCACCCGGTGCGGCCGTGCGCAGCACGCTGGTTCGGATCGACACCACGACAGCGGAGCGTTCGACGGTCGCCGACGAACCCGCGGCCGACCTGGGCTCGCCGGCGATCTCGCCGGACGGGTGCTGCCTGGCCTTCACCCGGGAGACCTCCTCGACGCCGACCCGGGCGCCGCGAATCACACTGTGGCTGATGCGGTTCGGATCCGAGCCGGTGGAGCTGACCGGCGACTGGGACCGCTGGCCGACCTCGGTGACGTGGTCGGCCGACGGGGCCTCGCTGATCGTCACGACCGATCAGTTCGGCCGCGGACCCGTCTTCGCGGTCGACGCGGGCACCGGGGCGGTGCGCACCGTCGTCGAGGACGACTTCACCTATTCCGACGTCCACGCGACGCCGGGCGGCGAGTTGTTCGCCCTGCGCAGCTCCTACCGCACCCCGCCGCACCCGGTCCGCATCGACGTCGACGGCGCCGTGTCGGTGCTGCCGTGTGTCCCGGCTCCCGAACTGCCCGGCACACTGACCGAGGTCACCGCCGTCGCCGGGGACGGCCAGCGGGTCCGGTCGTGGCTGGCGCTGCCGCACGGCGCGGGACCGGCGCCGCTGCTGTTGTGGATCCACGGCGGCCCGCTCGCGAGCTGGAACGCCTGGCATTGGCGCTGGAACCCCTGGCTGATGGTCGCCCAGGGCTACGCCGTCCTGCTCCCGGATCCTGCGCTGTCGACCGGCTACGGCCAGGACTTCATCCAGCGCGGCTGGGGCGCATGGGGTTTCGCGCCCTTCACCGACCTGATGGCGGCCACCGACGCCGCATGTGCGCACCCGCGGGTGGACGAGTCGCGCACCGCGGTGATGGGCGGGTCGTTCGGCGGCTACATGGCCAACTGGATCGCCGGGCACACCGACCGGTTCGCCGCGATCGTCACCCACGCCAGCCTGTGGGCGCTCGACCAGTTCGGCGCCACCACCGACGGCGGGTACTGGTGGACCAGGGAGATGACACCCGAGATGACGGCCGCCAACTCGCCGCATCGTTTCGTCACCGAGATCGCCACCCCGATGCTCGTCATCCACGGTGACAAGGACTACCGGGTACCCATCGGCGAGGCGCTGCGACTCTGGTACGAACTGCTCAGCCGCTCGAAGCTGCCGGCCGCCGACGACGGGAGCACCGAGCACCGCTTCCTGTATTTCCCGTCGGAGAACCACTGGGTGCTGGCCCCCCAGCACGCCAAGATCTGGTACCAGGTGGTGCTCGGTTTCCTGGCGCGCCATGTGCTCGGGCGGGACGTCGAACTGCCCGAGACGCTCGGGTAGCGTCGAACAGCATGACCGCAGCCGATCGCGAGCACGACATCGTCCTCTACGGCGCCACCGGATTCGTCGGGAAGCTGACCGCCGAGTACCTCGCCGCCGCGGCCGGCGGCGCGCGGGTCGCGCTGGCCGGCCGGTCCGCCGACAAGCTGCTCGCCGTGCGGGAGTCGCTCGGTGAAGCTGCCCAGTCCTGGCCGCTGATCACCGCCGACGCGTCCCAGCCCTCGACGTTGGCCGACATGGCGGCCAGCACCCGGGTCGTCATCACCACGGTGGGGCCGTACCTGCGCTACGGGCTGCCACTGGTCGCCGCGTGCGCGGCCGCGGGCACCGACTACGCCGATCTGACCGGTGAGCCGCTGTTCATCCGCAAGGCCATCGACCTGCACCACAAGCAGGCCGTCGACACCGGAGCGCGCATCGTGCACTCCTGCGGTTTCGACTCCATCCCCTCCGATCTGACCGTGTTCGCGCTGTACCGGCAGGCGCAGCACGACGGGACCGGTCAGCTCGGCGACACCAACTACGTGGTGCGCAGCTTCGCGGGCGGCATGTCGGGCGGCACCATCGCCTCGATGACCGAGCTCGCCCGGGAGGCCGCCACGGACCCGGAGGCGCGGCGGCTGCTCAACGATCCGTACACGCTGACGCCCGACCGCGGCGCGGAACCCGAACTCGGCGCCCAGCCCGACGCGCGGTGGCGCCGCGGTCGCGACATCGCGCCGGAACTGGACGGCTACTGGGTCGGGGCGTTCGCGATGGCGATCCCGAACTCGCGGATCGTCCGGCGCAGCAACGCGTTGCTGGACTACGCCTACGGCCGGCGCTTCGCCTACGCCGAGCAGATGAGCCTGGGCCGGTCCGTCGTCGCGCCGCTCGCCGCGGCGATGGCCACCGGTGGCAACGTGGCCGCGGTCGGACTCGGCGGGCGGTTCCTCAACAAGGTGCCCCGGGCCGCGCTCGAACGGATCCTGCCCAAGCCGGGCACGGGGCCCAGTGCGCAGGCCCGCGAGAAGGGTCACTACACCGTCGAGACCTACACGACCACGACCTCCGGCGCCCGCTATGTCGCCCGGATGTCCCAGCAGGGCGACCCCGGGTACAAGGCCACGTCGGTGCTGTTGGGCCAGAGCGGGCTGGCGCTGGCGCTGGACCGGGACAAGCTCTCCGATCTGCACGGTGTGCTGACGCCCGCCGCGGCGATGGGCGACGCCCTGTCGGCCAGGTTCCCGTCGGCGGAGGTGTCGTTGGGCGTCACCCGACTGGACTGAGACGTCGGGCGGGGCGGCAGCGGCCCGCGGCGTCTTCCTAGAATGGCTCGGTGACCTCCCAGCCTCTCGCCAACACCGGCCCATCGGGGCTCGACGCCCTGCCCAAGTCGTGGGACCCGGGCGACGGTCGAGAGCGAGCTCTACGAGGGCTGGGTGCGAGCCGGCTACTTCACCGCCGATCCGGCCAGCGACAAGCCCGCCTATTCGATCGTGCTGCCGCCCCCCAACGTGACGGGCAGCCTGCACATGGGCCACGCGCTCGACCACACCCTGATGGACGCGCTCACCCGCCGCAAGCGCATGCAGGGCTACGAGGTGCTGTGGCTGCCCGGGATGGACCACGCCGGCATCGCCACCCAGACGGTCGTCGAGAAGCAGCTCGCGGTCGACGGGAAGACCAAGGAGGACTTCGGGCGCGAGCTGTTCGTCGAGAAGGTGTGGGACTGGAAGCGCGAGTCCGGCGGCACCATCGGCGGGCAGATGCGCCGACTCGGGGACGGCGTCGACTGGAGCCGCGACCGCTTCACGATGGACGAGGGCCTGTCCCGCGCGGTGCGCACGATCTTCAAACGGCTCTTCGACGCCGGGCTGATCTACCAGGCCGAGCGGCTGGTCAACTGGTCGCCGGTGCTCGAAACCGCCATCTCCGACCTGGAGGTCAAGTACTCGGACATCGAGGGCGAGCTGGTCTCGTTCCGGTACGGGTCGATGTCCGACGACGAACCCCACCTGGTGGTGGCCACCACCAGGCTCGAGACGATGCTGGGGGACACCGCGATCGCGGTGCACCCCGACGACGAGCGCTACCGCCATCTGGTCGGCCAGACCCTGCCGCACCCGTTCCTGGACCGTCGCATCGTCATCGTCGCCGACCACCACGTCGACCCCGAATTCGGCACCGGAGCGGTGAAAGTGACTCCCGCCCACGATCCGAACGACTTCGAGATCGGCCTGCGGCATCAGCTGCCGATGCCCTCGATGCTCGACACCAAGGGCCGGATCGCCGACACCGGAACGCGATTCGACGGGATGGACCGCTTCGAGGCCCGGGTCGCGGTGCGTGAGGCGCTGGCCGAGCAGGGTCGCATCGTCGCCGAGAAGCGGCCCTACCTGCACAGCGTCGGCCACTCCGAACGCAGCGGCGAGCCGATCGAGCCGCGGCTGAGCCTGCAGTGGTGGGTCAAGGTGGAGTCGCTGGCCAAGGCGGCCGGAGACGCGGTGCGCAACGGCGACACCGTCATTCACCCGGCCAGCCTCGAGCCGCGCTGGTTCGCCTGGGTCGACGACATGCACGACTGGTGCATCTCGCGGCAGCTGTGGTGGGGGCACCGCATCCCGATCTGGCACGGGCCCAACGGCGAAACCGTCTGCGTCGGGCCGGACGAGACGCCGCCGGAGGGTTGGGAGCAGGACCCCGACGTGCTCGACACCTGGTTCAGCTCGGCGCTGTGGCCGTTCTCGACGATGGGCTGGCCGGAGCACACCGCCGAGCTGGCCAAGTTCTATCCGACCACGGTGCTGGTGACCGGCTACGACATCCTGTTCTTCTGGGTGGCCCGGATGATGATGTTCGGCACGTTCGTCGCCGACGACGCCGCGATCACCGGCGACGGCGCGCGCGGCCCGCAGGTGCCGTTCCGAAATGTGTTCCTGCACGGCCTGATCCGCGACGAATTCGGCCGCAAGATGAGCAAGTCGCGGGGCAACGGCATCGATCCGCTGGACTGGGTGGAGACGTTCGGGGCCGACGCGCTGCGGTTCACCCTCGCCCGCGGCGCCAGCCCGGGCGGCGACCTCTCCATCGGTGAGGACCACGCCCGCGCGTCGCGCAACTTCGCCACCAAGCTGTTCAACGCCACCCGGTTCGCCCTGCTCAACGGCGCCAGCCCGGCACCGCTGCCTCCGGCCGCCGACCTCACCGACGCCGACCGCTGGATTCTCGGCCGCCTCGAAGAGGTGCGCGCCGAGGTGGATTCGGCGTTCGACGGCTACGAGTTCAACCGGGCGTGCGAGTCGCTGTACCACTTCGCCTGGGACGAGTTCTGCGACTGGTATGTCGAGCTGGCCAAAGTGCAACTCGGCGAGGGCTTTTCGGCATACCACCGCAGTGCTGGCGGCCGTGCTGGACACTCTGCTCAAGCTGCTGCACCCGGTGATGCCGTTCGTCACCGAGGTGCTGTGGAAGACGCTGACCGGGGGGGCCGGGGCGAGCGAAGCGACGGGAAAGGTGGAGTCGCTGGTCATCGCCGACTGGCCTGCGCCCACCGGGTTCGCCGTGGATCGCCGCCGCCGCGCAACGGGTGGCCGACATGCAGAAGCTGATCACCGAGGTGCGCAGGTTCCGCAGCGATCAGGGGCTGGGCGACCGGCAGAAGGTGCCCGCGCGGCTGACGCAGATCGCCGCGGCGGGGCTGGCGGACCACGTCGCCGCGGTCACCGCGCTGGCCTGGCTGACGCCGCCGACCGACGACTTCTCCGCGTCGGCGTCGGTGGAGGTGCGGTTGTCCACCGCGCACGGTGGTGGTCGAGGTCGACACCTCGGGCACCGTCGACGTCGCAGCCGAGCGCCGCCGGCTGGAGAAGGATCTGGCCGCCGCGCAGAAGGAACTGGCGGGTACCACCGGCAAGCTGGGCAACGACGCGTTCCTGGCCAAGGCGCCGGCCGAGGTCGTCGACAAGATCCGCGGCGCGCCAGCAGCTGGCCGGCGAGGAAGTCGAGCGCATCACGGCACGGCTGGCTGCCCTGACGCCATGAGTTCACCCGAACCCGCACCCGACGAGATCGCCGCGCTGCTGCAGGTCGAGCACCTGCTCGACCAGCGCTGGCCGGAAACCAAGATCGAGCCGAGCACCGCCCGGATCTCGGCGCTGATGGAACTGCTCGGCTCGCCTCAGCTCGGCTATCCGTCGATCCACATCGCCGGCACCAACGGCAAGACGTCGGTGGCCCGGATGGTCGATGCGCTGCTGACCGCGCTGCACCGGCGCACCGGCCGCACCACCAGCCCGCACCTGCAGTCGGCGGTCGAGCGCATCTCCATCGACGGCAGGCCGATCAGCCCGGCCACGTACGTCGACACCTACCGCGAGATCGAGCCGTTCGTGCGAGCTGGTCGACCAGCCAGTCGGAGGCCGGCGGGGGCCCGGCATGAGCAAGTTCGAGGTCGTCACCGCGATGGCGTTCGCCGCGTTCGCCGACGCGCCGATCGACGTCGCGGTCGTCGAGGTCGGGCTGGGCGGGCGCTGGGACGCCACCAACGTCGTCAACGCGCCCGTCGCGGTGATCACCCCGATCGGCATCGACCACACCGACTATCTGGGCGACACCATCGCCGAGATCGCCGGCGAGAAGGCCGGCATCATCACCAAGCAGGCCGACGACCTGGTGCCGACCGACACCGTCGCGGTGATCGCCCGGCAGGTGCCCGAGGCGATGGAGGTGCTGCTCGCCGCAGGCGGTGCGCGCCGACGCCGCGGTGGCGCGCGAGGATTCCGAGTTCGCGGTGCTGGGCCGCCAGGTCGCCATCGGCGGACAGCTACTCGAACTGCAGGGCCTCGGCGGGGTGTACTCCGAGATCTTCCTGCCGCTGCACGGCGAGCATCAGGCCCACAACGCCGTGCTCGCGCTGGCCGCCGTCGAGGCGTTCTTCGGCGCAGGTGCGCAACGCCAGCTCGACATCGACGCGGTGCGCGCGGGCTTCGCGGCGGTCACCTCGCCCGGCCGGCTGGAGCGGCATGCGCAGCGCGCCGACGGTGTTCATCGACGCCGCGCACAACCCGGCCGGCGCGGCAGCGCTGGCCAGCCGCTCTGCGCGAGGAGTTCGATTTCCGCTTCCTGGTCGGCGTGGTCTCCGTCATGGCCGACAAGGACACCGACGGCATCCTCGCCGCGCTCGAGCCGGCGTTCGACCAGATCGTCGTGACCCACAACGGCTCGCCGCGGGCGCTGGACGTCGAGGGTCTCGCCATCAGGGCCGAGGAGATGTTTCGGGCCCGAGCGGGTCGTCGCGGCGCCGACGCTGCCGGACGCCATCGAGACCGCCACCGCGCTGGTGGAGGAGTCCGCCGTCGACGCCGACGGTGCCGGCGGGATCAGTGGTGCCGGCATCGTGATCACCGGCTCCGTCGTCACTGCCGGTGCGGCGCGGACGCTGTTCGGCAAGGACCCGGCGTGAGCGTGCCTCCCCCGATCCCTGGAAGAGCTTCCGCGGCGTGATGGCCGGCACGCTGATCCTCGAGGCGATCGTGGTGCTGCTGGCGCTGCCGGTGGTCAGTGCGGTCGGCGGTGGCCTGACACGGCCGTCGACCGGCGTATCTCATCGGGGTGGCGGTGCTGCTGATACTGATGGCCGGGCGTGCAGGGCCGGCCGTGGGCCATCTGGGCGAACCTGGCGGTGCAGGTGCTGCTGATCGCCGGGTGGGCCGTCTACCCCGGTGTCGGCTTCATCGGTCTGATGTTCACCGGTCGTCTGGCTGCTGATCGCCTACCTGCGCGCCGAGGTGCTGCGCCGCCAGAAGCGGGGGCTGCTGCCCGGGCAGCAGCCGACCTCCGACTAGGGCATCGCGTTCGTGCCGCTAGGCTGTCGGCCGTGACTGAGCGGACCCTGGTTCTGATCAAGCCCGACGGCGTCCAGCGCCGCCTCATCGGAGAGATTCTCAGCCGGATCGAAGCGCAAGGGCCTGACCATCGCGGCCCTGGAGCTGAAGAACGTCAGCGACGACCTGGCCCGCGCCCACTACGCCGAGCACGAGGGCAAGCCGTTCTTCCCGTCGCTGCTGGAGTTCATCACCTCGGGCCCGGTCGTGGCGGCCATCCTGGAGGGTCCGCGGGCCGATCGCGGCGTTCCGGCAACTCGCCGGCGGCACCGATCCGGTGGAGAAGGCCGACGCCCGGCACAATCCGCGGCGACCTCGGCCTGGAAACCCAGTTCAACCTGGTGCACGGCTCGGATTCGCCCGATTCGGCGGCCCGCGAAATCGAGCTCTGGTTCCCCGGAGTCTCTGAGGCTCGCGAGCCGGCTAACGCGGCCTTGTCGGTTCGACGCCGGTCGATGTGGGATACTGGCTACGGGTGACCCGCCTTACAACCCGGGTTGGTCACCCGAATGAAGACTTCGACGAGCGCGACCACTGCTTACCCGCAGTGCGGCGCAGACCGTCCAGCCATCATTCAGACCGGCACCGGGATCGTTCCCTCGGGACCGCTCGGAGCGAGACCATAACAAGCTCGGGAGTGAGACTCGGCCCGGACACACAATCGGAAGCCCTCGCGTGGCCGCGTCAGCAAACGACGCGCCCGGGGGCTTGAGGAGAATACGTGGCCGACAATGACAACTTTGCACACCCCAACCCACGATCTCCCGGAAGAGACTCAGCCCGCCGCTGACTCCTCCGGTGGCGCGACGGAGGCGCGGCGCCCGAACGGCTGAGGGTGCACTCGCTGGCCCGGGTGCTGGGCACCACCAGCAAGCGGATCATCGACGCGCTGGCCGAACTCGACGGCCGGGCGCGCAGCGCGCACTCCACGTGGGCCGCGAGGAGGCCGACCAGGTGCGCCAGGCGCTCGCCGAGCCCGCCGCCGACCGACGCAGCCCGCCGCCGAGAACGAGAAGACGGCTCGAGCCGCTGCGGCGGAACCGGCGGCCGAGGAGGAGCCGGAGTCGCGGCTGATCCTGGAGAGCCCCGCCCCGCAGACCGCGCGAGCCGGCCGACTACTTGCCGCTCTTCGTGGCGCCGCAACCGGTCGAAGTTCGACAAGCCGAAGGCCACCGCCGCGCACCGACTGACGACCGATGACGACGACAGCGAGGACGACGACTCCGACTCGACTCCGACGAGGACCAGGCCGACCGGCCCACGGCCAAGCGCCGCCGGCGGGGCCGCCGCGGGCGTGGCCGCGGCCGGGGCGAGCAGAACGGCGACGACGCCTTCGACGGCGACGACACCGACGGACGAGAGCGAGTCCGCCGACTCCGACGAGGACTCCGACGACGACGACGGTGACGACGACGACTCGGGCGGGCGAGGCGGCAACCGCCGCCGGCGGCGGCGTCGCCGCCGCAAGTCCGGCTCCGGCGAGGACAACGAGAACGGTCTCGCCCGACGATCCGCCCAACACCGTCGTCCACGAACGCGACCGGCCGTCGGCCGGATAAGGCCGACAAGGGCTCAGACAAAGACAGCGACGAGATCCAGGGCATCAGCGGGATCGACCCGGCTGGAGGCCAAGCGTCAGCGCCGCCGCGACGGCCGCGACGCCGGGCCGGCGACGGCCGCCGATCCTGAGCGAGGCCGAGTTCCTGGCCCGCCGCGAAGCCGTCGAACGGATGATGGTGGTCCGCGACAAGGTCCGCACCGAACCGCCGCACGAAGGCGCCCGCTACACCCAGATCGCGGTGCTCGAGGACGGTGTCGTCGTCGAGCACTTCGTGACTTCGGCCGCGTCGGCGTCGCTGGTCGGCAACATCTATCTCGGCATCGTGCAGAACGTGCTGCCCTCGATGGAGGCCGCGTTCGTCGACATCGGCCGTGGCCGCAACGGCGTGCTCTACGCCGGCGAGGTGAACTGGGAGGCCGCGGGTCTCGGCGGCGCGCAGCCGCAAGATCGAGCAGGCACTCAAGCCGGGCGACTACGTCGTCGTGCAGGTCAGCAAGGACCCCGTGGGGCACAAGGGCGCCCGACTGACCACCCAGGTCTCGCTGGCCGGGCGCTATCTGGTGTACGTACCGGGCGCGTCGTCGACCGGCATCAGCCGCAAGCTGCCCGACACCGAGCGGCAGCGGCTCAAGGAGATCCTGCGCGAGGTGGTTCCGTCCGACGCCGGCGTGATCATCCGCACCGCCTCGGAGGGCGTCAAGGAAGACGACATCCGCTCCGACGTGGAGCGGCTGCAGAAGCGCTGGTCCGAGATCGAGGCCAAGGCCGCCGAGATGACCAAGAAGAAGGCCGGGCGCCGCGGTCGCGCTCTACGAAGAGCCCGACGTGCTGGTCAAGGTGATCCGTGATCTGTTCAACGAGGACTTCTCCGGTCTGATCGTGTCCGGCGACGACGCCTGGACGACCATCAACGACTACGTCAACTCGGTCGCGCCCGAGCTGCTGCCGCGGCTGACCAAGTACGAGCCCGCGGGTCCAACGAGGCGGATCGGCTCCCGACGTCTTCGCGGTGCACCGCATCGACGAACAGCTGACCAAGGCGATGGACCGCAAGGTGTGGCTGCCGTCGGGCGGCACGCTGGTGATCGACCGCACCGAGGCGATGACCGTCGTCGACGTCAACACCGGCAAGTTCACCGGGTCCGGCGGCAACCTCGAGCAGACGGTCACCCGCAACAACCTGGAAGCGGCCGAGGAGATCGTGCGCCAGCTGCGGCTGCGCGACATCGGCGGCATCATCGTCGATCGACTTCATCGACATGGTGCTGGAGTCCAACCGCGATCTGGTGCTGCGCCGGCTGACCGAGGCACTGGCCCGCGACCGCACCCGCCACCAGGTGTCCGAGGTGACGTCGCTGGGGCTGGTGCAGCTGACCCGCAAGAAGCTGGGCACCGGGTTGATCGAGGCGTTCTCGACGGCGTGCACCGCACTGCGCGGGCCGCGGCATCGTGCTGCACGGCGATCCGGTGGACTCGGCGGCCACGTCCGGCCGCAAATCGGACTCGGGCGGCGGGCGGCGCGGCAAGCGCGGCAAGCGGGGCGGCACGCGAGCAGGAGGTGCCGGTCGCGAAGGTGCCGCGCACTCGCCGGGCGAGCACCCGATGTTCAAGGCGATGGCCGCGGCCAACGGCAAGCACGAGGACGACGAGCCGAGCGGAGACGGACGACCGAGGAGCGGCCGACGGCCGCGCAGGAGGTCGCCGAAGCTCGAGCCCGACGCGATCCGGCGAGGCCGTCGCCGACCGGCGAGGACGAGGAACTCGAGGACGACGATCTCGACGACGACTACGACGAGCGACGACGACGACGACGAGACGACGAGGACGACAGCGACGACGACGATCGACGACGACGAGATCGACCTGGATTACGACGACGACGAGGACGACGACGACGATCGAGGATCGACTCGACGGCGATCGACGATTCGACGATGACGAGGATCGACGACTCGGACGAGGACTGACGACTCGGACTGCGAGGCGACGAGGCGCCGGTGCCCCGGCGTGGCCGGCACCGCCGCCGCGCCGCGGCGCGGCCCGCGGGCCCGCCGAGCCACGGACTGAGCGGTTTGACCCTGTCCCTCGCTGCTCACGTAACCTTGAGCAGTTGTCTCCAGGGCCTGCCGACGGCCGGCCGGGGCCAGGGACGAGATCCCGCACCCCAGACCCGCGCGCACACCCTCGGGTAGCTGCGCGCCCGCACGCGAAGCAGAGGAAGACGCAACGATGGCAGCGAAACAGCCACGTACGCGATCGTCAAGACCGGTGGCAAGCAGTACAAGGTCGCCGCCGGTGACATCGTCAAGGTGGAGAAGCTCGACGTCGAGCCCGGTGCCACGGTGTCGCTGCCCGTCGCCCTCGTCGTCGACGGCGCGAACGTCACCACCGACGCCAAGGACCTGGAGAAGGTCGCCGTCACCGGCGAGGTGCTCGAGCACACCAAGGGCCCGAAGATCCGCATTCACAAGTTCAAGAACAAGACCGGCTATCACAAGCGGCAGGGCCACCGTCAGCAGCTGACGGTGCTCAAGGTCACCGGCATCAAGTAGCCGACGGGAAGCGAACAGCACATGGCACACAAGAAGGGCGCTTCCAGCTCACGCAACGGTCGTGATTCCAACCGCGCAGCGGCTCGGCGTCAAGCGGTTCGGCGGGCAGGTCGTCAAGGCCGGCGAGATCATGGTCCGTCAGCGCGGCACCCATTTCCACCCCGGCGTCAACGTCGGCCGTGGCGGCGACGACACGCTGTTCGCCACGGCGCCCGGCGCCGTCGAGTTCGGCATGAAGCGCGGCCGCAAGTCGTCAACATCGTGCAGCGTCGCGCGTCCGGAGGCCTAGTTCCGCGTCGAGATCGACGTTTTGCGCTGGGCTCTCGCGCGTGTTCGCGCAAAACGTAGGTTTCGGCATGGAAAGGAAGTCCGATGCCCCGGTTCATCGACCGCGTCGTCATCCACGCGCGGGCGGGCAACGGCGGCAACGGTTGCGCGTCGGTGCACCGCGAGAAGTTCAAGCCGCTCGGCGGTCCCGACGGCGGCAACGGCGGGCGCGGCGGCAGCATCGTGTTCGTCGTCGATCCGCAGGTGCACACCCTGCTCGACTTCCACTTCCATCCGCACGTCGTCGCGCCCTCGGGCAAGCAGGGCGCCGGCAGCAACCGCGACGGCGCCGCGGGCGCCGACCTCGAGGTCAAGGTGCCCGACGGCACCGTCGTGCTCGACGAACAGCGGCCGCATGGTCGCCGACCTGGTCGGCGCCGGCACCCGCTTCGAGGCCGCCGCCGGCGGACGGGGCGGCCTGGGCAACGCCGCGCTGGCGTCGCGGGCACGCAAGGCGCCGGGCTTCGCCCTGCTCGGCGAGAAGGGCGAGGTCCGCGACCTCACCCTCGAGCTCAAGACCGTCGCCGACGTCGGCCTGATCGGATTCCCGTCGGCGGGCAAGTCCTCGCTGGTGTCGTCCATCTCGGCGGCCAAGCCGAAGATCGCCGACTATCCGTTCACCACGCTGGCCCCCAACCTCGGCGTCGTCTCGGCGGGGGAGCACACCTTCACCGTCGCCGACGTGCCCGGGCCTGATCCCCGGCGCCTCCGAGGGCCGCGGCCTGGGCCTGGACTTCCTGCGGCACATCGAACGCTGCGCGGTGCTGGTGCACGTGGTCGACTGCGCGACCCTGGAACCGGGCCGCGACCCCGTCTCCGACATCGAGGCGCTGGAGGCCGAACTCGCCGCCTACACCCCGACGCTGCAGGGCGATACCACGCTGGGTGACCTGGCCGAGCGGCCGCGGGCCGTGGTGCTCAACAAGATCGACGTGCCCGATGCCCGCGAACTCGCCGACTTCGTCCGCGAGGAGGTCGACCCGCACGATTCGGCTGGCCGGTGTTCGAGGTCTCCACCGTCAGCCGGGAAGGCCTGCGGCCGTTGACCTTCGCGCTGTGGGACATGGTCGCGGCCTACCGCGCCGCCCAGCCCGAGTCGTGCCGCGGCGCCCGGTGATCCGGCCGATGCCGGTCGACGAGAGCGGCGTTCACCGTCGAACCCGACGGCGAGGGCGGCTTCGTCGTGCGCGGCGCCCGGCCCGAGCGCTGGGTGGCGCAGACCAACTTCGACAACGACGAAGCCGTCGGCTATCTCGGCGACCGGCTGGCCCGGCTCGGGCGTCGAGGACGAGCTGCTCAAGCTCGGTGCCCGGCCCGGCTGCGCGGTGACCATCGGCGACATGACGTTCGACTGGGAGCCGCAGACCCCGGCCGGTGTCGATGTGCACGCTGTCCGGGCGCGGCACCGACATCCGCCTCGAACAGTCCGATCGCGTGTCGGCCGACGAGCGCAAGGCGGCGCGAAAGGCCCGCCGCGAGGAGCGGTGAGGCGGCGGTGAGCCAGCACCGGGATGCGATCCGGACCGCGCGGTCGCTGGTGGTCAAGATCGGCACCACGGCGTTGACCACCCCGGCCGGGGTGTTCGACACCAGCCGTCTGCAGCACCTCGCCGACGCGATCGAGCGGCGGATGAAGTCGGGTTCCGACGTGGTGATCGTGTCCTCCGGCGCGATCGCGGCCGGGATCGAACCGCTGGGCCTGACCAGGCGGCCGACCGACCTGGCCACCAAACAGGCGGCGGCCAGCGTCGGGCAGGTGGCGCTGGTGAACTCCTGGAGCGCGGCCTTCGCGCCGCTATCAGCGCACGGTCGGGCAGGTGCTGCTGACCGCGCACGACATCTCGATGCGGGTGCAGCACACCAACGCCCAGCGCACGCTGGACCGCCTGCGCGCCCTGCACGCGGTGGCGATCGTCAACGAGAACGACACCGTGGCCACCAACGAGATCCGCTTCGGCGACAACGACCGGCTCTCGGCGCTGGTGGCGCACCTCGTCGGAGCCGACGCGCTGGTCCTGCTCAGCGACATCGACGGGCTCTACGACGGCGATCCGCGCAAAGCGCCCGACGACAATCCGCGCGCTTCATCCCCGAGGTCGACGGACCCGCCGACCTGGACGGGGTGACGGCCGGCCGCGGCAGCCATCTGGGCACCGGCGGGATGGCTCGAAGTTGTCCTCGGCGCTGCTGGCCGCCGATGCGGGCGTGCCGGTGCTGCTGGCGGCGGCGTCGGATGCGGCGGCGGCGCTCGAGGACGCGTCGGTGGGCACCGTGTTCGCGCCGCGGCCCGAACGCATGTCGGCGCGCCGGTTCTGGGTGCGCTACGCCGCGGAGGCGTCCGGGCGCGCTGACGCTCGACGACGGTGCTGTGAATGCGGTTGTGCGGCAGCGGCGTTCGCTACTGCCGGCGGGCATCACGGCGTTGTCGGGCCGCTTCTACGGCGGCGACGTCGTCGAGTTGCGCGGGCCGGACGAGACCATGGTCGCCCGCGGTGTGGTGGCCTACGACGCGGCCGAACTGGCGACGATGCTGGGCCGCTCGACCGCGGACTCTGCCCGCCGAGATGCGCCGGCCGGCCGTGCACGCCGACGACCTGGTCGCCGCCGTCTAGCGATCCTTGAGCCACTGCACCCGCCGCCGCGCGGCGTCGATCGCGTCGTCGTCGGCGCGACGGACGGTGACCCCGTGGGCCTTGGCGGTCTCGATCAGCGCGGTTCGCACGGCCGGATCGGCCATCAGCAGCGTGGCGAGCACACCCGCCGACAGTGACCGGCTGCGGATCATGCCCCGGTAGTTCACCTCGGTGGGGACGCGCACCTCGAGCGCGTCGGCCAGGACGCCGCCGGCCGTGCCGACCAGAGCGGTGAGCGCGGCATCGGAGACCAGGCCGAGCAGCAGCCGGCGTCCCGGGGACGCGTGGCAGCGGCAGCTTGCCGACCTGCGAGTCGAGCGCGCCGGAGAGCAGATAGCCGATCAGGCTGTGGGTCTCGATGTCCTTGACGTCCGACCAATCCACGGCGTCGCCGTCGAACTCGACGGCCTCGCCGCTGATCGCCAGGCCGCCGAGGTGGTTGAGCAGTCGCAGCAGGCCGCTCACGGGCGGCGGGGGCGCCGGGTCAGACCCGCGACGGCGTCGCCGATGCCGCACCCCCCAGCGGGCGGTCACCGGTACGTCGGCGGGACGCAGGCGCGGCAGCGTGGGCACCATCGGCGCTACGCCGAACTCGCCAGGGCGGGCAGCTCGTCGGCGAGCAACGCCAGCATCGGTGAGCACCCGTTGTCGATCTTCACGGTGGCCAGGTCGTCGCCGCGGGTTGCGCCGCGGTTGACGATCGCGATCGGGATGCCGCGGGCAGCGGCGTGGCGCACGAAGCGGTAACCGGAGTAGACCGTGAGCGACGACCCGGCGACGAGCAGGGCGTCCGCGTCGTCGACGAGCGAATACGCTTGGTCGACAAGGTCTTTGGGCACACTCTCGCCGAAGTAGACGATGTCGGGTTTGAGCATGCCGCCGCACGCCGGGCAGTCGACGATCCGGAACGTCGAGGTGTCGCCGATGACGGCGTCGGCGTCCGGGGCGACGGCGATGCTGCCGACCTGCTGCGCCCGTTCGCGGAAGCCGGGGTTGGCGGCCTCCAGCAGCTCGTCGAGTGCCGGCCGGGACATGCCCGTGCCGCACTGCAGGCACACCACGTGCACATAGGTGCCGTGCAGGTTCACCACGGCGCGGCTGCCGGCCTTGGTGTGCAGCAGGTCGACGTTCTGGGTGATCAGCCCGGTCACCACGCCTGCGCGTTCGAGCGCCGCCAGCGCGCGGTGCCCGGCGTTGGGCATCCGCTCGTCCATGTGCCGCCATCCCACGTGGTTACGCGCCCAGTAGCGCTGCCGGAACACCGGGTCGGAGGTGAACTGGCGGATCGTCATGGGATTCGCGGGCGGCGAGTCCGGCCCGCGGTAGTCGGGGATGCCGGAATCGGTGGACATGCCCGCTCCGGTGAGTACGGCCACACGCCGGCCCTGCAGGGCGGTGACGAGTTCGGGCGATTCCACGGCATCGAGGGTATGCGCTGCCTGCCGCGCACGGTCATCGCGCCTGTTCAGGCGTCGTCACGGCCTGGGCAGGGCACGCTTCCACCGGCACCTGCATGTCGATGTCGCCGCTGAGTTGGAAGCGGAATCGGACGTCGACGGAGGTGCCGGGCTTGGCGGAGTCCTTCAGGCCGCGGACGAGCGCGGTTACCGTGATCGCGTCCTTGCACGGCATGGTCGGCCGAGACGGTCTGGTTGGGGCCGATCTCGATCGGTGTCGGCGGGGTGATCGAGATGTCCTCGGCAGCCGGAGTGGACACCGACAGCAGCTTCTCGGTCTGCGGCATCGCGGGTGTTGGTGGCGGTGAAGCGCAGGTCCGCCAGGTCGCCCACCTGCAGTCTGCACGCGCCCGGCACGTACCGCGGCACCAGATAGACGCTGTCGACGGAGGTCTCGGCCGGCGGGGCGTCGGCGCCGCGGTCCGAGGAACCGATCGGGCGATTCTGGTTGCAGGCGGCCAGCGGGATCACCATCAGCATCGCGGCGGCGGCCGAACGGGTTGCACGAGTCACGTTCGGGGCCTACCCGCGCCGACGCCGCGCAAACCCGGGCGTCGTTTCGCGCCGGGGCGGTCGGGTAGTCCGACTGGTATGAATTCAGCCGCGCAGATGCAGGCGCTGACGGTGCAGCCGGGTGTGTCGGGGTCACTACGGGTGGCAGCCGTCGACGAGCCCGCCCGCGGCGACGGTGAGCTGCTGGTCGACGGGATCGCGGTGGGAGTGTGCGGCACCGACAAGGAGATCGTCGCCGGCGAGTACGGCTGGGCTCCGCCGCGGCGGGACCGCCTGGTGCTGGGACACGAGTCGCTGGGGAGGGTGGCCGAGGCGCCGCCCGACAGCGGGTTCGCCGAGGGCGACCTCGTGGTCGGCGTGGTCCGGCGGCCGGACCCCGTGCCGTGCGGCGCGTGCGCCGTCGGGGAGTTCGACATGTGCCGCAACGGCCGCTACACCGAGCGGGGCATCAAGGAGATCGACGGGTACGGCAGCCAGCGCTGGACCGTGGAGACCGACTACGCGGTGACGCTGGATCCGGCGTTGGCCGAGGTCGGCGTGCTGATGGAGCCGACCACCGTGGTGGCCAAGGCGTGGGAACAGATCACGCACATCGGCGAGCGCAGCTACTTCGATCCGCAGCGGGTGCTGGTCACCGGCGCCGGGCCGATCGGGTTGCTCGCCGCGCTGCTGGGCAGCCAGCGCGGGCTGGACGTCCACGTGCTCGATCGGGTGACCTCCGGGCCGAAACCCGCACTGGTGCGTGCCCTGGGCGCCACCTACCACAGCGAATCCGCCGGCGAGGTGATGAAGGAACTGTGTCCCGACATCGTGGTCGAGGCGACCGGTGCCAGCGCCGTCGTCTTCGACGCGATGACCAACACCGACCGGTACGGAATCGTCTGCCTGACCGGTGTGTCACCCGTCGGGCGGATGCTGAGCATCGACGCCGGCGCCCTCAATCGCGAGATCGTCCTGGAGAACGACGCCGTGGTCGGCTCGGTGAACGCGAACCTGCGGCACTACCGCAAGGCCGCGGCGGCGCTGGCGAACGCCGACATCGACTGGCTGAGCCGGTTGATCACCCGCCGCGTTCCGCTCGAGCGGGCCGCCGAGGCGTTCGACGCGCACGACGACGATGTCAAAGTGGTCGTCGATCTGCAGGCCGGTTCGTGACGCCGATCGAGGACTACGCGCTCCTCGGTGATCTGCAGACCGCTGCCCTGGTGGCACGTAACGGGTCCATGGACTGGCTGTGCCTGCCGCGCTTCGACGCCCCGGCGTGTTTCGCCGCCCTGCTGGGCGACCACGAGGCGGGATGCTGGCAGATCGGTCCGGCGCGCGGTGGCGACGCGACCCGTCGGCACTACCGCGACGACACCTTGATCCTCGAATCTGAGTGGGACACCGCCGAGGGCACCGTGCGCGTCATCGACTTCATGCCCCCGCGCGGCGCGCAGCCCGACGTGGTGCGCATCGTCGAGGGCGTCAGCGGCCGGGTGCCGGTGCGGATGAGCATGCGACTGCGTTTCGACTACGGCCACGTCGTGCCCTGGGTGCGTCGCCAGAACGGCGATCTCGCCGCGGTCGCCGGACCCGATTCGGTGTGGCTCCGCACGCCCGCGCCGATGCGGGGCGAAGGCCTGTCGACCGTTGCCGAGTTCGACGTCACTGCGGGACAACGCATTCCCTTCGTGCTGACCCACACGCCATCGCACTGCCCTGCGCCGCAGCCGGTCGACGCCGAGCAGGCGCTGGCCTCGACCGAGGCCTTCTGGCGGGACTGGATGTCGCGGTGCGACTATCAGGGCCTGTGGCAGCCGGAGGTGCGACGCTCACTGGTCCTGCTCAAGGCGCTGACCTACGCGCCGACCGGCGGGATCGTCGCGGCGGCGACGACGTCGCTGCCCGAGTCGTTCGGCGGCGACCGCAACTGGGACTACCGGTTCTGCTGGTTGCGCGACGCCACCTTCACGCTGCAGGCGCTGCTGGGCACCGGATTCCTCGCCGAGGCGAAGGCATGGCGGGAGTGGCTGGTGCGCGCCGTGGCCGGCGACCCCGCGAAACTGCAGATCATGTACGGCCTGGACGGCAGCCGGCGGCTGCCCGAACAGGACTTGCCGTGGCTGCCGGGGTACGCGCAGTCGCAGCCCGTCCGCATCGGCAACGCCGCCGCCGGACAGTTTCAACTCGACGTCTGGGGCGAGGTGCTCGACGGTCTGCACCTGGCCCGGGACGCGGGGATACCGACCAACGACACGGCCTGGGACGTGCAACGTGCCCTGCTCGACTACCTCGAGGGCAACTGGCGACAGCCCGACAACAGCCTCTGGGAGGTCCGCGGCCCGCGCCGGCAGTTCGTGCACTCCAAGGTCACCGCGTGGGCCGGGGTGGACCGCGCGGTCCGCACGGTGGCGCAGCACGGCCTTCCCGGCCCGGTACAGCGGTGGGCGGCCCTGCGCGACCGGATCCACGCCGAGGTGTGCGCGCACGGGTTTCGACGCCCGGCGCAACACTTTCACCCAGTACTACGGGTCGACGAGCCTGGACGCGGCGCTGCTGCTGATCCCGCGGCTGGGGTTCCTGCCCTGGGACGACCCGCGCGTCACCGGCACGGTGGAAGCGGTGCAGTCCGAGCTGACGGTGGGGGACGGCCTGCTGCTGAGATACCGCACGGAACACGGCGTCGACGGGCTCGCCGGCGACGAGGGCGCGTTCCTGGCGTGCACGTTCTGGCTCGCGGATGCGCTGTGCGGCATCGGCCGCGTCGACGAGGCCAGGGAGCTGTTCGAACGGCTGCTCGCCCTGCGCAACGATGTCGGAATGCTGAGCGAGGAGTACGACCCGCGGCACGGACGCCATGTCGGCAACACCCCGCAGGCGTTCAGCCTCGTCGGGCTGATCAACACCGCCAGGGAACTGTCCGGCGCGCACACCGAGACCTCGGGCGCTGCGGGCCGAGAGGCGATGCGGCACTAGGCCGGTTGCGCTCAGGGCAGACAGTCGGCGGCGGCGATCACCTCGGCGCTCATGTTGCGTTCCATCATCTTCAGCGCGGCGTCGCCCAGCGCAGGGTCGATGCCGGCCACGCCGTCGTGCGGTACGACGACCGGGAAGTGGCGGACGTAGGCGTCCAGCGCCGTGTACAGGATGCACTGCTCGGTCACCTGGCCGGTGAGGATGAGCCGCTTGGTCTGCAGCCGGGTCAGCAGGTAGCCCAGCGAGGTCGCGTAGAACGCGCTGTGGCGAACCTTGGTGAGGAACCGGCTGTCCGGCTGCCGGTTTGATCGGCTCGACCAGTTCCGGGCGCTTACCGTGGCACGCGTTGTGGACCAGATCGGCGAATTCGGCGGTGAAGTCACCGTAGTTGTCGTTGACGTAGATCAGGTCGACGTCGTCGCGCCGCTTGGCGCTCGTCGACCAGACCGGTCGAACGGCTCGATGACGGCTTCCACGTTCTGCGCAAGCACATCCGCATCCTCGTGTTCATAGGTGTTCATCATGTCGATGACCAGAAGCACTGTGTCGCTCATGGGCCCGTGCATACCCCGAATGTTTTGCGGGCAACAATGAGACATGGATTTCTACTCGGCCTATCAGCAGGGCTTCGTGCGCGTCGCCGCATGTACCCATCACACCGCGCTGGCCGATCCGGCCGCGAACGCGGAGTCGGTGCTGCGGATCGCGCGGGAATGCGACGACGACGAGCGTCGGCGCTGGCGGTGTTCCCGGAGCTGACGCTGTCGGGTTACTCGGTCGAGGACATCGTGATGCAGGACGCGCTGCTGGAGGCCGTCGAGGACGCGGTGCGTGCGGTCGCGGCCGGATCCGGCGGCGCTGCTGCCGGTGCTGGTGGTCGGGGCGCCGCTGCGGCACCGGCACCGGATCTACAACACCGCCGTAGTCATCCACCGCGGCCGGGTGCTGGGCGTGGTGCCGAAGTCCTACCTGCCGACCTACCGCGAGTTCTACGAGAAGCGTCAGATCGCAGCGGGCCATGACGAGAGCGGCGAGATCCGGCTCGGGGACACCGACGTGCCGTTCGGTCCGGACCTGCTGTTCGCCGCCGAGGACCTGCCGGACTTCGTGCTGCACGTCGAGATCTGCGAGGACATGTTCGTGCCGGTGCCGCCGAGCGCCGAAGCCGCACTGGCCGGTGCGACGGTATTGGCCAACCTGTCGGGCAGCCCGATCACGATCGGCCGGGCCGAGGACCGCGCCCTGCTGGCCCGCTCCGCCTCCTCGCGGTGTCTGGCGGCCTACGTGTACGCCGCGGCGGGCGAGGGCGAGTCGACGACCGACCTGGCCTGGGACGGGCAGACCATGATCTGGGAAAACGGCGTGTGCCTCGCGCAGTCCGAACGGTTCCCGAAGGGTGAGCGGCGCTCGGTCGCCGACGTCGACCTGATGTTGCTGCGCAACGAGCGGACCCGGATGGGCACCTTCGACGACAACCGGCGCCACCACCTGATCGACGACGACTCATTCCGGCGCATCGACGTTCCGGCTGGATCCACCCGGTGGCGACATCGGTCTGCGGCGCGAGGTGGAGCGGTTCCCGTTCGTGCCCAACGATCCGGCCCGGCTCGAACAGGACTGCTACGAGGCCTACAACATCCAGGTCTCGGGGCTCGAGCAGCGGCTGCGTGCGCTGCACTACCCGAAGGTGGTGCTGGGCTTTCGGGCGGTCTGGATTCCACGCACGCACTGATCGTCGCGGCCCGCGCGATGGACCGCGAAGAGCGGCCGCGCAGCGACATCCTGGCGTACACCCTGCCGGGGTTCGCCACCGGTGAGCGGACGAAGAACAACGCGACTCGACTGGCCGAGGCGCTGGGCGTGACGTTCGAGACCATCGACATCAAGGCCACCGCCGAGCTGATGCTCACGGAGATGGACCACCCGTTCTCCCGCGGCGAGAAGGTCTACGACGTCACGTTCGAGAACGTGCAGGCCGGCTTGCGCACCGACTATCTGTTCCGGCTGGCCAACTTCCGGGGTGGCATCGTGCTGGGCACCGGGGACCTGTCCGAACTGGCACTGGGCTGGTCGACCTACGGGGTGGGCGACCAGATGTCGCACTACAACGTCAACGGCGGCGTCCCGAAGACGCTGATCCAGCACCTGATCCGCTGGGTGATCGCCTCGGACCAGTTCGACGACACGGTCAACGAGGTGCTGTCGGACGTGTTGAACACCGAGATCAGCCCCGAGCTGGTGCCCGCCGGTGAGGACGAGGAGATCCAGAGCAGCCAGGACAAGGTGGGTCCGTATGTGCTGCAGGACTTCTCGCTGTTCCAGGTGTTGCGCTACGGCTTCCGGCCCTCGCGGGTGGCGTTCCTGGCCTGGCACGCGTGGAGCGACGCCGAGCGCGGCGACTGGCCCTTCGGCATTCCCGAGGAGAAGCGACCGTCGTTCACGCTGAGCGAGATCCGGCACTGGCTGCAGGTGTTCGCTCAGCGCTTCTACTCGTTCAGCCAGTTCAAGCGGTCCGCGCTGCCCAACGGCCCGAAGGTGTCCGCAGGGCGGCTCCCTGTCGCCGCGCGGCGACTGGCGGGCACCGTCGGACATGTCGGCGCGGACCTGGCTCGACGAGATCGAGCGATCGATTCCCGAGCGCTGAGCTCGAACCGCTCGGTCATGCGCAGCAGGCGTCTCCGCGCCACGCATTGACACCTTCGCGCACCGCGATCGCCGCAATGCCCAGCGCCGCAACCGGATCCGCCCATGCCCAACCGAGGGTGCTGTTGAGCACCAGGCCGACGAGCAGCACCGCGGACAGGTAGGTGCACAGCAGCGTCTGCTTGGAATCGGCTACCGCGGAAAGTGATCCGAGCTGGCGACCGGCGCGGCGCTGGGCCAGCGACAGCACCGGCATCACGACCAGACTCAGCGCGGCGACGACGATGCCGACGACGGTGGGTTGGGCTCGCTGACACCGAGCAGCGAGAGCACGGCATCGATGGCGACGTAGGCGGCGAGCGCGAAGAACGACCACGCGATGAACCGCAACGCGGCCTTCTCCCGCGTTTCGGGATCTCGGGCGGAGAACTGCCACGCCACCGCCGCCGCGGAGGACACCTCGATGACGGAGTCGAGGCCGAAGCCGACCAGCGCCGTCGAGGACACCCGGACGCCTTCGGCCAGGGCCACGACCGCCTCGACGACGTTGTAGGCGATGGTCGTCGCGACCAGGATGCGGACCCGGCGGGTCAGGACGGCGCGCCGGGCGGGGCTGACCGTCATCGAGCAGCACCCTCGTTCGTCGGCGGCCAGCTCGTAGCGCCGTTCATGGGGTCACAGCCGCCCGTCGATGCGCAGGTCGGGGTGCACCCAGTCGGGGGAGCGGCGCTCCTTGAACGCCATGAACCCCTCGATGGACTCGGGCGCACCGAGGCTGGCCTGCATACCGATGCGGTCGTAGAGCCCGATGTAGTTGTCCAGGCTGGACTTCACCACCGACCTGGCGTGCGGCGCCGTGCGGCAGCACTGCGCGAGCACCTCCCGGGCCGCGTCGGGCAGATCGTCGTGGGGGACCACCCGCGCGACCATGCCCCAGTCCAGCGCCTCGGCCGCCGACAGCGTGCGCCCGGTGAACATCAGGTCGCGGGTGCGCACCGGCCCGATCAGCCGCGCCAGCATGTGGCTGTAGTAGGTGTCGGCGATGCCGCGGTAAAGCTCGGGCACCCGGAAGGTCGCCCGGTCGCTGACCACCGCCATGTCGGCGCACAGCGCGATCTGCAGACCGCCGCCCTGGCACAGCCCGTTGACGGCGGCCACCACGGGCTTGGCCGACTGACGCAGCGTGTCGAACGGCAGCGCGTCCATGCCGAGCGCCGACCCGAACGTCAGCCAGTTGTCGGCTCCGCCGCCGCCCATGTCCCCGCCGGGGGCGAAGACGTCGCCGGTGCCGGTGATCAGCAGCCCGGCCAGGTCGGGGTCACCGTCGACGTGGGTGACCGCGTACTTGATGCCGAAGTACATCGCGGGCGTCATCGCGTTGCGGGCTTCGGGCCGGTCCAGCGTGCACACCCCGAACGCGCCCTCGCGGGTGAACCGCAGGTAGGGCGTTCCCAGCCAATCGCCGTCCGGGGGGCGGGGTGGTGTGGTGGTCACTGCGGCGGTCCTCCCGTGGTGCGGTCATGTCGGCTACAGGGCGTCGTCGATGGCCTCACTGTAAGGGGCACAGTCGCCCGCACCGTGCACCAGTGTCGCCAACGCGCCCGCGGTGCACGCGCGCCGCAGCGCCGCCTTCAGACCGGCCGGCCACGCGGCGGCGAGCACACCGGCGAACACGTCGCCCGCGCCGGTGGTGTCGACCGCCTCGACCGCGGGCGCGGGCACATCGAATTCGCCCTCCTCGCCCCGGTAGCGGGCGCCCCGCGCACCGCGGGTGACCACCAGGTGCGGCATCGCGGCGGGGCGGCCGGACAGCCAGTCCCGCGCTTCGGACTCGTTGACGACGACGACGTCGGTGTGCCGGGCCAGCGCGGCCAGGTCGTCGGGAGGTGCACCGGCCGGCGAGGCGTTCAGCACGACCACGGCGCCGGACTGCCGACCCGATCTCGGCCGCGGCGATCGCGGTCGCCATCGGGATCTCCAGCGAGATCAACACCACGTCGCTGTCGGCGATCACCGACCGGGTGGGCGCCGAGTTCAGGCTCAGGTGGGCGTTCGCGCCCGGCGCGACCACGATGCAGTTCTCGGCCGCCGCGTCGACGACGATGGCGGCCGATGCCGCTCGGACCCGGGCACGTCGATGCGCGGCGTCCAGACCCACGCCGTTGGCCCGCAGATGCGCGCGCAACTGACCGGCGGCCGCATCGGTGCCCAGCGCGGCGACGAGCTGAACCGTCGCGCCCGCGCGGGCGGCGGCGACGGCCTGGTTGCCGCCCTTGCCGCCCGGGGACTGGATCAGACCCGAGGCGAGCACGGTCTGGCCCGGCTCGCGGCAACGTCTCGACGGTGAAGGTGAGGTCGGCGTTCACACTGCCGACCACGCAGATCCTCGCCACGGCGGCAACGCTACGCTGGGCTGATGAGTCTGCACGCACCGGAGCGCAGCGCGGTGGCCGGTGATCTGCGCGGGCAGGTGCACGACGCCGCCCGCCGGGCGCGCGTCGCCTCGCGGGGGCTGGCGACGCTGAGCACCGACGCCAAGAACCGGGCCCTGCGCACGGCCGCCGACCACGTCCTGATGAACACCCGCGCGATCCTGACGGCCAACGAGGCCGACCTGGCCGCCGCGCGCGAGGCGGGCACGCCCGAGGCGATGCTCGACCGGCTGGCGCTGAACCCGACCCGGGTCGAGGGGATCGCCGACGGTCTGCGTCAGGTCGCCGGGCTGCCCGACCCGGTCGGTGAGGTGCTGCGCGGGCGGACGCTGCCCAACGGCCTGCAGTTGCGTCAGCAGCGCGTCCCGCTCGGGCGTCGTCGGCATCGTCTACGAGGGCCGGCCGAACGTCACCGTCGACGCGTTCGGCCTGACGCTGAAATCGGGCAACGCGGTTCTGCTGCGCGGCAGTTCGTCGGCGGCGCGGTCGAACGCCGCGCTGGTGGACGCGCTGCGCGCCGCGCTGGCCACCGAGGGCCTCGACGCCGATGCGGTGCAGTTGCTGCCCAGTGCGGACCGGGCCAGCGTCACCCATCTGATCCAGGCCCGCGGGCTGGTCGACGTGGTGATCCCGCGCGGCGGTGCCGGCCTGATCGACGCGGTCGTCCGCGACGCGCAGGTGCCGACCATCGAGACCGGTGTCGGCAATTGCCATGTCTACGTTCATGAATCGGCCGATCTGGACGATGGCCGAGGCGCATCCTGCTCAACGCCAAGACGCGGCGGCCCAGCGTCTGCAACGCCGCCGAGTCGCTGCTGATCGACGCGGCGATCTCCGACGTCGCGGTGCCCCGGCTGACCGATGCGCTGCAGGCGGCCGGTGTGACGGTGCACGCCGACCCGTCGGAGGACGAGCTGCGCGCCGAGTTCCTGTCGATGGACATCGCGCTGGCGGTGGTCGACGGGGTGGACGCCGCCATCGCGCACATCAACGAATACGGCACGCGGCCACACCGAGGCCATCGTGACCACCGATCTCGCTGCCGCGCAACGATTCACCGAACGGGTGGACGCCGCGGCGGTGATGGTGAACGCCTCGACGGCGTTCACCGACGGGGAGCAGTTCGGTTTCGGCGCCGAGATCGGCATCTCCACCCAGAAGCTGCACGCCCGCGGGCCGATGGGGCTGCCGGAGTTGACCTCGACCAAATGGATCGTCTGGGGCGACGGCCAGACCAGGCCCGCCTGAGTAGGGAGAGAACAGAATCGTGAGCGTCCCCGCACGCCCGGTGCCACTGTTCGCCGACATCGACGATGTCGCGCGGCGGCTGGCCGAGACCGGCTACCTGCCCGACACCGCCACCGCCACCGCGGTGTTCCTCGCCGACCGGCTCGGCAAGCCGCTGCTGGTCGAGGGGCCCGCGGGCGTCGGCAAGACCGAACTGGCCCGCGCCGTCGCCCAGGCCACCGGATCCGGCCTGGTGCGGCTGCAGTGCTACGAGGGCGTCGACGAGGCCCGCGCGCTCTACGAGTGGAACCACGCCAAGCAGATACTGCGCATCCAAACGGGCAACCAGGGCGGTCAAGGCGACTGGGACCAGACGAAGATGGACGTCTTCTCCGAGGAGTTCCTGCTCTCGCGGCCGCTGCTGACCGCGATCCGCCGCACCGAGCCGACCGTGCTGCTGATCGACGAGACCGACAAGGCCGACATCGAGATCGAGGGCCTGCTGCTCGAGGTGCTCACCGACTTCGCCGTGACCGTGCCCGAACTCGGCACGATCGTCGCCGAACGCAAGCCGCTGGTCGTGCTGACGTCCAACGCCACCCGCGAGCTGTCCGAGGCGCTCAAGCGCCGCTGCCTGTTCCTGCACATCGACTTCCCCGACGCCGACCTCGAGCGGCGCATCCTGTTGTCCCGGGTGCCCGAACTGCCCGAGCAGCTGGCCGCGGAGCTGGTGCGCATCATCGGCGTGCTGCGCGGCATGGCAGCTCAAGAAGCTGCCGTCGGTGGCCGAGACCATCGACTGGGCGCGCACGGTGCTGGCGCTCGGTCTGGACACCATCGACGACGAGCTGATCGCCGCGACGCTGGGCGTGGTGCTCAAGCATCAGTCCGATCAGATCAAGGCTGCCGGGGAGCTGAGGCTCAACTGATGGCGCCCCGACGCACCCGCCCGCCGCAGCCGCTGGCGCCGCACGGGATTCCCGGTCACCTGGTGGAGTTCGTGGAAGCCCTGCGCGGCGCGGGGATCGCGGTGGGTCCGTCGGAGACCGTGGACGCCGGCCGGGTGATGGGCGTGCTCGGTCTGGGCGATCGCGCGGCGCTGCGGGAGGGCATCGCGTGCGCGGTGCTGCGCCGGCCGGATCACCGCGAGACCTACGACGCGCTGTTCGACCTGTACTTCCCGGCCGCACTGGGCGCCAGGACCGTGCTGGACGGACGCCGATCGGACGGCGACGGTCTGCCGCCCGACGACGTCGAGGCGCTGCGTCAGGCACTGGTCGACATGCTCTCCGACAACGAGGAGTTGGCCAACATCGACGAGCGGTTGGCCGCGATGATCGCCCAGATCGTCGAGGCCTACGGCCGGTACAACTCCAGCCGCGGCCCGTCGTACTCGTCGTATCAGGCGCTCAAGGCGATGAGCCTGGACGACCTCGAGGGCCGGCTGCTGGCCGGGCTGCTGGCACCCTACGGCGAGGAACCCACGCCCACACAGGAGCAGATCGCCAAAGCGCTTGCCGCGCAGCGCATCACGCAGCTGCGGAAGATGGTGGAGGCGCGAGACGAAGCGGCGCACCGCCGAGCAGCTCGGCCGCGAGCACGTGCAGACCTACGGCGTGCCGCAGCTCGCCGAGAACGTCGAGTTCCTGCGCGCCTCCGGCGAGCAGCTGCGCCAGATGCGCCGGGTGGTGGCGCCGCTGGCGCGCACGCTGGCCACCCGGCTGGCGGCCCGCAGGCGGCGCTCCCGCGCCGGCGAGATCGACCTGCGCAAGACGCTGCGCAAGTCGATGTCCACCGGCGGCGTGCCGATCGACGTGGTGCTGAAGAAGCCGCATCCCGCCCGGCCCGAGCTCGTGGTGCTGTGCGACGTGTCCGGGTCGGTGGCCGGCTTCAGCCACTTCACTCTGCTGCTGGTGCACGCACTGCGCCAACAGTTCTCCCGGGTCCGGGTGTTCGCGTTCATCGACACCACCGACGAGGTGACCGAGTTGTTCGGGCCCGACGCCGATCTGGCGGTCGCGGTGCAGCGCATCACCCGCGAGGCGGGCGTCTACACCCGCGACGGGCACTCCGACTACGGCCACGCCTTCGTGTCGTTCCTCGACAAGTACCCGAACGTGCTGTCGCCGCGCAGCTCGCTGCTGGTGCTCGGCGACGGCCGCAACAACTACCGCAACCCCGAGAGCGAGCTGCTGGCGCACATGGTCAACGCCAGCCGGCACGCGCACTGGCTCAACCCCGAGCCCCGGCACCTGTGGGGCAGCGGCGATTCGGCGGTGCCGCGCTACACCGACGTCATCACCATGCACGAGTGCCGCTCGGCCAAGCAGCTGGCGTCGGTGATCGACGCGCTGCTGCCCGTCTAGCGGTTGCGAGTGTGCGGTTTCGTCCGCAACGCGCCGCTGCGGGCGTTCTGATCGGCACACTCGGCGCGACGGGGTGTGGATAACCCGGCCCGGGAAGCGGTTCTCGTCGGTGTCCGTCGGCATTCTGCGGCGATGGATGCGATCGACTGGCCGTTCCGGGCGGCCGAGCAGCTCGCCGCCGGCGCGCTGACCGTGCGTCAGCTGCGCCGCCATCACCAGGCCGTCTTGCCGGGCGTCTGGATTCCGCGCGGCGCCGAACTCGATGCGATCGGTCGGGCCCGTGCCGCCTGGCTGTGGTCGGGGCGCCGCGGCGTGCTCGGCGGTCTGTCCGCCGCGGCGGTGCTGGGCGCCAAGTGGATCGACGCGGGGGCGGCAGCCGAGCTCGTCCACGACAATCGACGACCACCCGCGGGCATCATCGTGCACACCTGCGTGTTGGCGTCCGGAGAGCGCGGCGTCCGCGACGGGCTCCCGGTGACCACGCCGCACGAACGGCATTCGACCTGGGACGACGATTGCCGACGACAGAGGCGGTCCAGCGTATCGATGCGTTGATGAACGCCACGCAGGTGACGGCGGTCGACATCGAGGACGTCGCGCGACGTCCACTCCGGCGCGCGTGGGCTGCGCCGGCTCCGCCGTGCGCTCGAACTCGTCGACGGCGGTGCGGAATCGCCGTATGAGTCGTTGACGCGGCTGGCGCTGATCCGCGCCGGCTTGCCGGCGCCGCACACCCAGATCGAGGTCCGAAATGCCGTCGGTCGAGTGTTCGCGCGCCTGGACATGGGGTGGCCGGAGTGGAAGGTCGCCGTCGAATACGACGGTGCGCAACATTGGACCGACGCCCGGCAGCGGGCATGGGACATCGACCGGTGGGCCGAGCTCGAGGCGGCCGGCTGGTCGGTGATCCGCGTCAGCGGGGCCATGTTCGCCCGCCGTGACCCGATCATCGACCGGGTGTGCTCGGCATTGCGGGCCCGAGGTTGGCCGGGCGGTGACTCGAGTGTGCGGATCGGTACGCCTTAAGCGCGTGTCGCGAATGAAACCGCACACTCGCGCGCTCGTCAGGCGAAGGAGACCGTGACGTCGCCGCCCGCCGGATCGGCGCCGGCCACCAGCGCCCACGGCGCCCGGAAGATGCGCCCCGGGGCCGCCGGCCACGGCGTGCGTTTGACCGCCAGCACCCGGCCGGCCTGGACCGCGCGCAGCGGCGGGCAACCGCCGGTACTCGTCGGTCCACAGCAGCAGATCGCCGCGCGCCGCCGCCCCGCCGTCCGCCGAAAGCAGCTGCGGGGCAGCCCATCGGAGCGGCTGCCTCGGTACGGATGCGGGCGCTCGGTACCGCCTCGGGCCAGTCGCCACTGCGCAGCCACTGCCGCACCGCGTGTGGCCACATGGCGGCCGTCGAGTGCGGCGCCGTCAGCGGTGTCCACCGGGTGCAGCAGGTTACCGATCGCGAACACGCCCGGCCGGCTGGTCCGCAACGCAGCATCGACCGCCGGGCCCCGGGTGCCGGCGTCCATCCGTACCCCCGCGATCCGCGCGAGCTCGTGGTCGGGAATCCAATCGCCGGTGAAGACTACGGTGTCGCAATCGATCTCGTGACGCCGACCGGTACGCATGTCCTCCACGATGACCGACCGCACCCGGCCCTTGCCGTGCACGGCGACCAGCCTGCTGCGGGTCAGCACCGGGCCGCGCAGCAGCGCGCGGCCCGCGGTGCGGAACACCCCGTAGGCCTCCGCGCGGGGGTAGCCGCTCACCATCGCCACCGTCGCGCAGCCGGCTTCGCGCAGCGTCAGCACCGCCGACCAGCTGACCAGTTCGGCACCGACGATGACGGCGCGCGCGCCGACGCGACCGTGGTGCAGATGCACGAGGTTCTGCAACTGCCCCGTGGTGTAGACGCCGTCGGGCCGGTCGCCCGGGCACGAGCCGGGCCGGGCGCGGCCGCTCCCGCGCCCCGGTCGCCAGGATCACCGCGTCCGCGGTCACCGTGCGCACCCCGCGCGGCGAGGTGATGCGCAGCGCGCGCTCACCGTCCCACCCGGTCACCATCGCCTCGGTCTCCAGGGCGGCGCCCGCGTCGGCGGCCATCGCGGTGAGACGCCGGGCATAGGCCGGCCCGGAGACGAACCGCCGCAGGTCGCGCAGGCCGTACCCGAGATGGTCGCTGTGCCGGGGTATCCCGCCTGGCTCGGCCTCCCGGTCCAGGACCAGCACCTCGTGATGTGCGGGCCAGTGCGGCGGCCGCGGTCAGCCCGGACGGCCCGCCCCCGACGATCGCGACGGCGACGTCGCTCATCGCCGCACCCCCGCCGTCAACAGTGCCTCGGTGTGTGCGCCGCAGTAGAAGCCCTGGCACCGCCCGTTCATCACGCGGGTGCGCCGGCGCAGGCCGTCGAGGTCGACCGGCGGAATCGCGGAGTCGAACGCGTCCCGGATCTCGCCGGCGCTCACCCGCTCGCAGAAGCACACGAGGCGGCCGTACTCGGGGTCCGCGGCGATCCGGTCGCCGTCCTGATACGGACGCAGACCGGCCTCGCCGATGTTCGGCATCCGCGGCGGCGGCGGCAGGCCGTCGCGTTCGGTGACATCCACGCCCGCCTCGGCGAGCAGGCCCGTGACGTACTCGGCGATCGCCATGCCCGACGTCAGCCCCGTCGACCGGATCCCGCCGACCAGCACGTAGCGCGCCGTCGCGTCGACGTCGATCAGGTAGTCGTCGTGGTCGGTCGCGGCGCGCAGTCCCGCGTAGGTGGCGGTGATCTCCTCGTCGAACAGCGCGGGCATCAGCGCCCGGCCCTTCGACACCAGGAAGTCGAAACCGTCCTCGGAGGTGCCGGTGGCGGCGCGGTCGGTCAGGTTCTCCGACGTCGGGCCCACCATGACGTTGCCGTAGATGGTCGGGCTGACCAGCACGCCCTTGCCGCGCGAGGACGGCACCGCGCAGCACGATCACCGGCACCATCGGGCGGGCCAGCTTGTCGAACACGAGCAGCTCGACCGCGGCGCGGGGTGACGGTGAAGCGCTGATACCCGAACTCGGCGTCGAGGTGGTCGGCACCCAGCCCCGCGGCGTTGATCACCCAGCGGGCGCGTACGTCGCCGCCGGTGGTGTGCAGCGTGGTGTGCCGTCGGGACCGGCCACCACCGCGGTCACCCGTGCTCCGCGCAGCAGCCGGGCCCCGCGCGCGACCGCGTCGGTGGCGAGCGCCAGGTTGGTGGTCCAGGTGCAGATGATCGACTCGCCGGGCACCGTCGACTCCGGCCAGCGCGCCGGGCCCGAGGTCGGGCACCCGGCGGTAGACCTCCTCGGCGCCGCACGATGCCGCACTCGCCGGTAGCCGTTGCGTTCGGCTTTGGCGACCAGCCCGGGCAGGGCGTCGAGCCTCCTCGTCGGTCCAGGCGACGAGCATGGCCCCGGTGCGTTCGACCGGGATGCCGGTCTGCTCGGCGTAGTCGCCGAGCAGCTGGTAGCCGCGCGCGACCAGTCGCGACTCCAGCGTGCCCGGCGTGGCGTCGAACCCGGTGTGCAGCAGCGCGGTGTTGGCCTTGCTGGTGCCGTCCCCGACGTCGGCGCGGCCCTCGACCAGCGTCACCGACAGGCGTGTGCCGGCCAGCGCCCGCGCGATCGCGCTGCCCACGATCCCGGCGCCGACGACGACGACGTCAGAGATGACGTCGCGGGTCATGAGTCGTGGTCTCCTCTACGGCGTCGGCGCCAACGCGCCAGGAACTCCGCGGCCCGGTCGGCCGGACCACCGCGGTTCGTAGGTGCGCGCCGGCGACCAGTGGCCGACCGCGTCCGCGATCGTCGAATCCGGCTCGAGCGCCAGGCGGGCGCAGGCCGCGGCGCCCAGCGCGGTGGCGTGCGGCGACGGATAGACGTCGACGGGGATGCGCGCGAGGTCGGCTTGGGCCTGCATCAGCGCGGCCGACCGGGTCAGGCCGCCGTCCACCCGCAGCCGGGTCAGCGGCCGGCCCAGGTCGGCGGACACCAGGTCGGTCAGCGCGGCCACTTGTGCGGCGATGCCCTCGAGCAGCGCCCGCACCAGGTGTCCGCGGCCGCTGGACAGCGTCATCCCGGTGAAGCGTCGCGGTGGCGCCGGCGTTCCACCACGGCGCCGCCAGCCCGGCGAGCGCGGGCACACACAGCACGCCGTCGCTGGAATCGGCTGCCACGGAATCGAGTCTGGTCCGCGGCGGGAACCAGGCCCAGGTCGATCGCCCAGCGCACCGCCGACGCCGCGGTGTAGACCTGACCGTCGATGCAGAACGCCGTCGTCTCGCGCAGCCGCCAGGCCACCGAGGTCGTCAGGCCCGCACGTGGAGCGCACCGGTTCGCCGCCGAGTTGGGCCAGCAGGAACGCGCCGGTGCCGTAGGTGCACTTCGCCGACCCCGGCTCCAGGCAGCTCTCGGCCAGCAGCGCGGCCTGCTGGTCGACGATGAGGCCGGTCACCGGCAGCGGGGGACCGAAAACGTCGGTGCGCCCGACGATCTCGTCGCTGGCCACGATCTCGGGCAGGGCTTCGCCGGCCAGGCCGAACAGCGCCGTCAGCTCGGCGTCCCACGCCGGCGGCGTCCAGCCCGAGCAGCAGGGACCGGCTCGCGGTCGAGGCGTCGGTGACGAACGCGCCGCACAGCCGGTGCACCAGCCAGGTGTCGGTGGTGGTCACGACACCCTCGCGGGTCAGATTCGCCCGCAGCCACGCCATCTTCGGCGCCGAGAAGTACGGGTCGAGCACCAGGCCGGTGCGCCGCGCGACGTCGTCGGCGTGCTCGGACAGTCGTCGCGCACAGGGCATTCCGCGCGCCGGTCCTGCCACACGATCGCCGGTGTCAACGGCCGCCCGGTCCCGCGGTCCCAGGCCAGCACCGTCTCGCCCTGGTTGGCCAGCGCGACCGCGCGCACGGGTACACCGGCCTGCGCGAGCGCCTGCCTGCCGGCATCGACCACCGAGTCGAACATGCGCCTCGGGGTCCTGCTCGACGCCGCCGCCGGGCAGGTAGGACGGACGCAGGGTCACCTCGGCCATCGCGCACACGCGACCGCGGCCGTCGACGACGACGGCCTTGGTGCCCGAGGTGCCCTGGTCGATCGCCAGGACGTGCTCGGTCACTCCCGCAACTCGGCGTCGATCGAAGTCATGTCGGGCATCGACAGCCCGTGTCTGCCGCGCGTGACCAGCAGGTACCCCAGATACGCCGCGCCGATCACCACCATGACGAGCACGTACGCCCACGCCTGCGCGAAGCTCGAGTCGCGGAACAGCGCCAGCTCGAAGGCCAGCCACACCACCGCCACCACCAGGATCGGGATCTCCCACACTCCGAGGTCGAACTTGCCGTTCTCCGGCAGGGATCGGCGGTTGACGAGATACAGCACCACCGTCGACGCGTACATGACAGCCGGCAGCAGCGTCGCGGCTCCGAACAGTGTGAACAACGCGGTCTCCGAATGGGCGAAGATCGCCAGGATCAGCTGGGCGAGAGCGAAATACAGCAGGGTGGCTTTGAACGGCGTGTGGAAGCGCGGGGAGATCTGGTTCCACTGCTGCCAGCCGGGGAACCGCTGGTCACGCGACATCGCCCAGGTCAGCCGTACTCCGGTGATCATGATGACCAGCCCGCACGCGAAGATCGCCAGCACGACCATCAGCAGCAGCAGCGTCGCGACGACCGAGCCGAGCGTCTTGTCGATGACATCGGCGATCGGGGTGCCGGACTGGGCGAGCGCCACCGGGTCGCCGGCGGCCAGCGTCACCGCGATCAGGAACAGGAAGCCGAGCACGCCGGAGGCCAGCACCGCGTTGCACCATCGCCCGCGGCACCACCCGCTCGGGGTCGTGGGTCTCCTCGGCCAGGTTGGCCGCCGACTCGAAACCGACGATGGTGAAGGCGCCGAGCAGGAAGCCGAGCATCCACGGCCCCGCCGAGGTCCAGTCGCCGAAGCTCCAGAATCCGTCCGCCGGCAGCGCGCCCCTGCTGAACAGGTTCGAGACGTCCATGTCCCCGCGCACGGCGGCGACGATCAGCAGCAGCACCGTCAGCGCGGCCATCCCGATCAGCTCGAGAGTGACCAGGCTGTTGTTCACCCGTTCGGCCCACGGGGTCGAGAAGGCCACCAACAGGGCCTGGACCACCAGCACCGCCGCGGTCATCACCCAGGCGATCGTCGCCGTGCTGTCGTAGTTCAGCAGCACCGGCAGGATCGTCGAGGCGATCGTGTAGTCGACGGCGACGACGACGATGGCCAGGAACGTGAACGAGATCCAGCCGATGATCCAGCCGAGGATGGGGTTCGCCAGTCGCGACATCCACTGGTAGTGGTACCCGGTCACCGGGATGCGCGAGGCCAGGGCGCCGAGCACGAACGCGACGGCGAGCTGACCGATGACCGCGATCGGCCACGTCCAGATCCCCACCGGCCCGGAGCTGTTCAGCACCGAGCCGTAGGTGGTGAAGATGCCGGTGGCGATCGACACGAACGCGAATGCGACGGCGAACGAGGCAAACCGCCCCGTCCGGCGTTCCAGGGACTGCGTGTACCCGAACTGGGCGAGGTCGGCGGAGTCGCGGGAATCAGGGCGCAACGACGGGTCGGTCATGGGAACTCCATCCAGGGGTACTTGGTATAGACCATGTGGTTGGACCAAAGTATCGGGGTGCGGGCCCGTCACGTCAATGCGTGTCGCCGAGCATTTACCCGGACGTCACGTGCATCTGTCGCCCCGATACGCCGCTACGCTGGCAGGATGCCCTCCGGCACGCCGCTCTACATCACGATCGCGGCCGACGTCCGCGACCGGATCGCCACCGAGCAGTTGGGCCCGCACACCCTGCTGCCGTCCGAGCGCGAGCTCGCCGAACAGCACGGTGTCAGCCGGATGACCGCACGGCAGGCGCTGTCGCTGTTGGAGAGTGAGGGAGCGGTCTACCGCAAGCCACCGCGCGGCACGTTCGTCGCCGAACCGAGGGTGCGCTTCCATGTCGGCAGCTTCTCCGAAGAGGTCGCCCGGATGGGTCGCCGGCCGGCGGCCAAGCTGCTGTGGGCCGAACACCAGATCGTCCAAACCCGCCATCCGGCTCGCGCTCGGCCTCCCCGACGGCGCCGCCGTGCACGTCTTCCACCGGTTGCGCAGCGTCGACGACGTCCCGTTCGCGCTGGAGACGACGTTCCTGCCCGCCGACCTGACGCCGGGGATCCTCGACGAAACCGACGACGGATCGCTGTGGGCGGTGCTGCGTGAGCGTTACGGGCTCGACCTGGCCCGTTCGACGGCGGTGCTGGAGTCGATCGTGCTCGACGACGCGTCCAGCATGCAGTTGGGCGTGCGGGCCGGCTCGGCGGGCACGCTGCTCACCCGCAGCACCTGCGACGCGCAGGGTCGATGCGTCGAATACGCGCGCGACGTGTACCGGGCGGATCGGGCGGCCTTCGAGGTGACCGAGGTCCTCGGCGCGCCGCGACTGTCGGCGGTCTGAGCCGCGCCTCGTCCGCCGAGAACCCGGCGGGACTCCCGTAAGCTCGCTATTCGTGCAATCGCGACGGCGTCTGGGAGTGATGGGCGGAACGTTCGACCCCATCCACAACGGGCACCTCGTCGCGGCCAGCGAGGTCGCCGACCTGTTCGAGCTCGACGAGGTGGTGTTCGTTCCCACCGGCCAGCCCTGGCAGAAGCGCAGCCGCCCCGTGACGCCCGCCGAGGACCGCTATCTGATGACCGTGATCGCCACGGCGTCCAATCCGAGATTCTCCGTCAGCCGGGTAGACATCGACCGCGGCGGGCCGACCTACACCAAGGACACCCTGCGTGACCTGGGCAGCCTCAACCCCGACGCCGACCTGTACTTCATCACCGGCGCCGACGCCCTGGCCTCGATCCTGTCCTGGCAGAACTGGGAGGAGATGTTCTCGATCGCGCGCTTCATCGGGGTCAGCAGGCCCGGTTACGAACTCGACGGCAAGCACATCTCCGCGGCCATGGCCGAGCTTCCCGCCGACGCGCTGCACCTCGTCGAGGTGCCCGCGCTGGCGATCTCGTCGACCGACTGCCGGGTGCGCGCGGAGCGGTAGCGGCCGATCTGGTACCTGGTCCCCGACGGTGTCGTGCAGTACGTCGCCAAACGCAACCTCTATCGCAGCCACAGCCTCGCTAGTGAAGGAGACATCCCTGACCGCCACAGTTGAAGCCATCGACATGGCCACCATCGCCGCACGCGCGGCCGCGGCCAAGCTCGCCGACGACGTCGTCGTCATCGATGTGTCCGGAGCAACTCGTCATCACCGACTGCTTCGTCATCGCGTCGGCGTCCAACGAGCGCCAGGTCAACGCCATCGTCGACGAGGTCGAGGAGCAGATGCGCCTGCCGGGCACAAACCGGCGCGTCGCGAGGGCACCCGCGAAGGCCGGTGGACCCTGCTCGACTTCGTCGACATCGTGGTGCACATCCAGCATCAGGACGAGCGCAACTTCTATGCGCTCGACCGACTCTGGCGCGACTGCCCGGTGGTCCCGGTCGATCTGGACGGTGCCGCTCCGGAGGGCGGCACATGACGATCCGCCGCCTGGTGATGCTGCGGCACGGGCAGACCGAGTACAACGCCGGCAGCCGCATGCAGGGTCAACTGGACACCGAGCTGAGCGACCTCGGCCGCGAGCAGGCGCACGCCGCCGCCGAGGTGCTGGCCAAACGGCAACCGCTGGTGATCGTCTCGTCGGATCTGCGTGCGGGCGCTCGACACCGCGGTGGCTCTCGCTGACCGCTGCGGACAGCCGGTCAACATCGACAACCGGCTGCGGGAGACCCATCTCGGTGACTGGCAGGGGATGACCCACCTCGAGGTCGACGACGTCGCACCCGGCGCCCGGCTGGCGTGGCGCGAGGACGCCCGGTGGGCGCCGCACGGCGGTGAGAGCCGGGTCGACGTGGCCGATCGCAGCCTGCCGCTGGTCCGGGAGCTGGTGGCCGGCCAGAGGGAGTGGGGCACGGGTGCGCCCGACCGGCCGGTCGTGCTGGTGGCCCACGGCGGACTGATCGCGGCCCTGACCGCTGCGCTGCTGGGACTGCCCGTCGACAACTGGCCGGTGCTGGGCGGGATGGGCAACGCCAGTTGGGTGCAGCTGGCCGGCCATACGCGCGCCGGTGGGTCACCGTCGGCGTTCGACGACATCCGCTGGCGCCTCGATGTCTGGAACGCCTCGGCGCAGGTCGCCAACGATGTCCTCTGAGCCGCGCCGCACCCTTCTCGTCTTCTGCGACTCGCTGTCCTACTACGGGCCGACCGGAGGGTTGCCATCCGATGACTCCCGCATCTGGCCCAACATCGTTGCCGCTCATCTGGATTGGGACGTCGAGTTGATCGGCCGGATCGGCTGGACCAGTCGCGACGTGTGGTGGGCGGCCACCCAGGATCCGCGGTCGTGGGCCGCGCTGCCCCGCGCGGGCGCGGTGGTCTTCGCGACCTCGGGGATGGACTCGCTCCCGTCCCCGCTGCCGACGGCGCTGCGCGAACTGATCCGCTATGTCCGGCCGCCCTGGTTCCGGCGATGGGTGCGTGACGGCTACGGCTGGGTGCAGCCCCGGCTGTCGCCGGTCGCGCGGGCCGCACTTCCTCCGCACCTCACCGTCGAATACCTCGAAGATGACCCGGGCGGCAATCGACTTCAATCGACCCGGGATCCCGGTGGTGGCGTCGCTGCCGTCGGTGCACATCGCACCGACCTACGGGATGGCCCACCACGGCAGGCCGGGCACCGTCGCGGCGATCACCCGCTGGGCCGCCGAACACGACCTCCCGCTCGTCGACCTCAAGGCCGCCGTCGCCGAGCAGGTGCTGGCGGGCAGGGGAAATCCCGACGGCATCCACTGGAACTTCGAGGCACATCAGGCCGTGGCCGAACTGATGATCAAGGCGCTGGCCGAAGCGGGTGTGCACGCAGCGGATTCGCGGGGCTGACGATGTCAGTGATCGTGGTGTGCGACTCGTCGTCACGGCTGCAGGACGACGAGCGCAAGCACTGGAACATCCGGCAGGCCGCGCTGCACGTCCTCGTCGACGGCGTGGACCTGCGCGACGGCGTCGACGAGATCCCCTACGACATCCACGACCGTCCCAGGGTGACCACGGCGGGTGCCACCCCGGCCGAACTGGCCGAGATCTACGGGCAGGCACTGTCCGACAGTGGTGGGGACGGCGTGGTGGCGGTGCATCTTTCGGCGGCGCTGTCGGGCACCTGCAGCGCGGCCGTCGCGGCGGCGCGCGAGTTCGGGCCCGCGGTGCGGGTGGTGAACTCGCGCTCGGCGGCGATGGGTGTCGGGTTCGTCGCGGTGGCAGCGGCCCGGTGCGCCGCCTCCGGTGCCGACCTCGACGCCGTGGAGGCGGCGGCGCGTTCGGCGCGGTCGCGCACACACGTGTTCCTCGTCGTACACCGGTTGGACAACCTGCGCCGCAGCGGCCGCATCCGGACCACGGCGTCCTGGTTGGGAACGGCGTTGTCCCTCAAGCCGTTACTGCGTCTGGACGTCGACGGCCGGTTGGTGCTCGATCAGCGCATCCGCACGGTGACCCGGGCGCACGCCGCGATGGTGGAGCGGGTGGCCGAGGTGGTGGGGGACCGGGCCGCCGATGTCGTCGTGCATCACGTCGACAACCATGACGCCGCCGACGAACTCGGCGCCGCGCTGACGCAACGGCTGCCGCAGATCTGCTCGCTGACCGTCGCCGACATGGGGCCGCTGCTGTCGGTCCACGTCGGGGCGGGCGCGGTGGGGGTGGCCGTGGCGGTGGCAGCCTCCTGACCCCGGCCGGTCGCGCGGGCGCTCTTGTCGGGCCCGGCGGACCTGGCTGCGGTCAGTGATGCCGACCTGCTGAGGGCGGTGTCGGACTGGAGTCGGGCCTGCGCGGCCGCCGAAGCGCGCAAGCTGGCCGCGATCGCCGAGATCGACCGCCGCGCCTGTCGGGGCGAGCGCCATTCCCGCCAGGCCGTCGACGACCGTGACGGCGCGGCCGCGCTGGTCTCGTGCGCTCTGACGATCAGCCACGGCAACGCGCTGAGCCAGCTCGAGCTGGCCGTGACGCTGCGAGACCGGTTCCCGAAGGTCGGCGCACTGTTCGCCGCCGGGGCGATCCGCGGCTCGATGATCGCCACCATCGCCTCGCGCACCGCTCTGGTGCTCGACCGCGGTGCGCTGGCGGCCATCGACGCTGAGCTGGCCGACCATGCGCCCGCCTGGGGCACCCTCCTACGACAAGCTCGTCAAGGCGATCGACTTCTGGATCAACTGGCACGATCCCGATGCCGTGCGGCTGGCCCGGACGAACCTGCGCGGCCGCAACTTCACCATCGGACGTCGCGACGACGCCACCGGAACCGTCAGCGTGTACGGAAAGCTGTCGACCGCCGACGCCGTCATCGTCGGCCAACGGCTGGCCGCGATGGTCGGCTCGGTGTGCCCGGAGGATCCGCGCCCCCTCGCGCAGCGCCGCGCCGATGCCATCGGAGCGATCTGCGCGGGCTCGTCTTCTTGGCCTGCCGCTGCGACAACCACGACTGCCCGGCCAAGTTCGACGACGGCACCGGCTCGTCGTCCCTGATCCACGTCATCACCGACTTCGACGCCCTCGGTGTCCCGCAGGATCCCGGCCTCAACGGCGAAGCGGAGGCCACCGGGGCGGCTCCGAAGTCCGAGCCCGCGCCGGCGGGCAAGGCCGTGGCCCTGATCCCGGGCGTCAACGGTGCGATCCTGCCCGCCCCGCTGTTGGCGGAACTGGTCGCCCGCGGCGCGACAGTGCGTTTCGTCGGCGCCTCGGACCTCAAGGCAGGCGACCGCTACCGGCCCTCGGCCGCACTGCAGGAGTTCGTCCGCAGCCGCGATCTGACCTGCCGATTCCCGGGCTGCGACAGGCCCGCGGTGACCGCCGACATCGACCACACCGCTCCCTGGCCCGCCGGTCCCACGCAACCTGGGAACCTGAAGTGCTACTGCAGGATTCAGCATTTGATAAAGACATTCCGGGACGGCTGGACCGACCGGCAACTGCCGGACGGAACGCTGGTCGTCACCACGCCCACCGGACTCTCCTTCACCACGAAACCGTTTTCCCGCTTGCTGTTTCCGCGCTGGAACACCACCACACCGTCACCGCCGCCACGTGGCGCCGCCGCACCGACCCGGCCGGGCCGGCAGCTCATGATGCCCACCCGCCGGCGCACCCGCGCCGAAAACCGCACCGCGCGCATCACGAGCGAGCGCAGACTCAACGCCGAGCAACGCGCCCACGACATCCGGCAACGCGCCCGTGACGAGGAAACCGGGGCCGCGCGGTTCCGGCGTCCGGCCCACCAATTCCTCGACGACCATCAGCGGCCCGAAGGCCGACCCGACTACGGCGATGACCCACCACCCTTCTAGCCGAGTTGGCGCGAGTCCACGAGCAGACAGGCGGACCTGATCGCTCTCCAGACCTGGTGTCTGAATCTGCTTTCCCGGCGTCGGTTGTCTGGTTATGGTTACTTCACGCTGGGACCATGGGTTCCGGCACCAAAAGGGGGGCAATGATGAACCGAAAAAAAATCGCCATGAGTAGAAGGATCCCGGCAGTCCTCGCCGCCGCGGCGGGTATAGCAGCTGTTGGGCTGATCGCCACCCCCGTTGCGGGCGCACAGCCACCCGGTCAGTGTCCCCCGGGTCAGTTCCCCAAATCGGACGGAACAGGATGCGCCGGCGTCCCCGACCCTACGCAGTACGGCTGCCCGCCAGGCGATTTTCAGTGCATGTTCGATCACTTGAAACCGCCGAGCTGACTCCCACCGCTGTTCTGAGCGAGCGGCTCAGACCGCCGACCGTCCGGTGATCGGCGGGAGGTCGGCCAGTGTCACGATGCCCGGCGGCGCGGCGACGACGGCGGCACGGCGTTGGTCACCGGCATCGCGGTGTAGATCATGCCCAGACCCATGAACCCCGGCTCGGTCCAGTCCTTGGGCGGCAGGCAGTGCACGACGGTGCGCATGTTGGGGAGCACCGAACACCTGCACGACGTGGCCGTGCTCCAGAGGCTTCGGCGGCGTCGACGTGCTCGCCCATGATCCAGTTGAACCCGACGCTGACGACGTTGCGCTCGCCGACCCAGCCGCGGTGGTACCCGAACACCCCGGCCGACCGTGCCCTTCGGGATCTGCATGAAACCGAGGTCGGTGTCGCCGGTCGCCGCAGTGAACGTCACGTCGAACGTCATCCGGTCCAGGGTGGCGCCGATCGCGTCGGCCATCATCGCCGCGGACTCGGCGAACACCTCGCTCTCCCGCCGCACGCTCTCGGCCAGGCCCGGGGTGTCGGGGTCCTGCGAGAAGCCCATCGCGGTCTGGGTGCCCGCGGACTCATAGGTGGAGCAGTCCACCGACTCGGTGATGCGGATCTCGTCGACCCGCTCGCACGCTCCGCTGAGCACCATGCCGACGATGTTGCGTCATCCCGGGATGCGCGCCACTGCCGAAGATCGTGGAATCGTCCTGTCTCGCAAGCCTTCTCGGATGCGATCCAGATCCTCGGGCGACTGCTTTCCGCCGGTGATCCAGGCCGCGCTGGTGCACACATTGACGCCCGATTCCAGCAGCCGGACCAGTTCGTCGACGTTGGGCCACAGCGGGTTGTAGCAGCAGGCGTCGGGCTTCAGCGCGATCAACGCCTCGATGTCGTTGGTGGCCGTCACCCCGGTGGGCTCGGGCCAGCCGGCGCAGCTCGGCGGCGTCCACGCCGACCTTGTCGGCGCCGTGCGCGTAGACCCCGACCAGCTCCATGTCGTCGCGACCGATGATCGCGTGCAGCGACCGCCGCCCGATGTTGCCGGTGGTCCACTGGATGACACGCAACGCTTCGTCGGTCGGCATGGCGACAACCTACCGCCTCTAGTGTGGCGGCATGAGTGAGTCCGACAGCGGCACCCAGCCGGTGGCGGTCGTGACGGGCGCGAGTCGCGGCGCGGGCCGCGGCATCGCGACGGCGCTGGCCGCACGGGGCTGGCGGGTCTACGGCACCGCGCGCGGCATCGAGCGAAGCGCCCGGCTGGGGCATCGGGGTGCGGTTGGACCACCGTGACGACGACGCCGTCGGTGCGGTTCTTCGAGCGGGTCGGGCGGGAGTGCGGCCGGCTCGATCTGTTGGTGAACAACGCCGCAGCGATCTCCGACGACCTGGTGGGACAGGAACCGTTCTGGCAGAAGCCGCGGGAGTTGGCCGACGTACTCGAGGTCGGACTGCGGTCGGCCTACGTCGCGTGCTGGTATGCCGCGCCGCTGCTGACGGCTCGGGAGCGGGCGCTGATCGCGTTCACCTCGTCGCCGGGTTCGGTCTGCTACATGCACGGTCCGGCCTACGGCGCGCAGAAGGCGGGCGTCGACAAGATGGCCGCCGACATGGCGGTCGACTTCCGCGGCACCGGCGTGGCCACCGTGTCGATCTGGATGGGCATTCTGCTGACCGACCGGCTGCGCGCGGCGTTCGACGGGAAAGCCGACGCACTGGCTGCTTTCGCCGAGCAGGCGGAGACGCCCGAATTCACCGGGTACCTGATCGACGCGCTGTCCGGCGATCCCGCGCTGGCCGAGCTCAGCGGCCACACGGTGATCGGAGCGGAGCTGGCGCACCGCTACGGGATCACCGACGAAGGGGGCCGCATCCCGCCGTCGCACCGTGAGATGCTCGGTGCACCAAGGGAACCGAGCTCGGTCGTGGTGCGCTGACCGTCACGGGCAGATCAGGCTCCACAGCCCGGCGCCGCCGGGTCGCAGCGCCATCTCGGTGATCCGGTCGTCCCAGTGTCGTACCGAGCCGAACTCCGAACGCCATGTCAGGGCCGCGCGGGTGAACTCGTGCAACCGGTGCTCGCTGGTGGTGCCGATGGCCCCGTGCACCTGATGTGCGTTGCGCACGACCACCGAGGCCGCGTGCCCGGCACACGAGCGCGCCGTGGCGACGAGGAACTCCAGCTGCGGGGCCGTCCAGTCGCCGGCGACGGCCGCGGACAACGCCGCCTCGGTCGCCGAACGTGCCAGTGCCGCCTCGCAGGCGATGTCGGAGATCAGGTGCTGAACGGCCTGGAACTTGGCCAGCGGGCGGCCGAACTGCTCGCGCGCCGACACGTGCTCGATCGACAGTTCCAGCGCCCGGTCCAACGCCGCGCAGATCTGGATGCCGCGCACCAGGGCGGACTTCAGCTGCAATTTCGCGACGAGCTCTGCTGTGACGTCGGTGCCCGACAGCGCGGCGAGGTCGGCGACGACGGTGTCGCGCGGTTCACCGATCATGTTGGTGCCCGGAGTGATCGACACCGCGTCGGCGTCGACGTCGGCCACCAGATAGTCGCCGCCGCGCCGCCACACCACGACGATCCGCCCGGCGGTGGAGGCCCATGGCACCTCGGTGGCGCGGCCGCGGTCGTCCAGCACGCAGACGGTGCGGACCGCGCCGTCGGTGGGCAGGCCGGTCGCCTCGAGCAGCCAGCCCGCCAGCAGATCGTGCTCGGCCAACGGGATTCGGACCCCGTGTCGGACGGCTGCGGACAGCAGTTCGGCGGCCTCGTACCAGCCGGCGCCACTGCCGCCGGAGGCCTCCGTGCCGGTGAGGCGGACCAGTCCGAGACCGTCCAGGCGGCTCCAGAGATCGGCGTCGCGGCCGTGTTCGGCGAACACGCCGTCGATCATCTCGACGAGTGCGGGCTCGACCGCCCGGCCGTTCACCGCATCCCCAATCCGCGGGCGATGACGCCACGTAACACCTCGTTGGTGCCGCCGCGCAGCGTGAAACCCGGGCGGTGGTCCATCGCGCCGGCAGCGAGCGCGGCGAAGGCAGCCCCGGCGCCGGAATCACCGGCGAGATGGGCGAATTCGGCGATGTCGCCCTCTGTCGTGGTGCCGAGCACTTTGACCACGGCCGCGGGAATCTCGGCCGGTTCGTGACGCTCGAGGGCACCGGCCACCGCTGCCGACATCTGGTGCAGACCGGCGACCCGGGCCACCAGCCGTCCGAGATCGACGTCGCGGCGCAGGCGGTTCTCGGCCATCGCCTCGGCGCAGGCGTCGAGCACCACGAACGACGAGAGGAACCGTTCGGGTCCGCTGCGTTCGAAGGCCAACTCCGAGGTCACCTGTTGCCACCCGTCACCGATCGTCCCGAACACCATGTCGTCGGGCACGAACACGTCGTCGAGGATCACCTCGTTGAAGTGGTGCGCGCCGTTCATCGACCGGATCGGCCTGATGTCGACGCCAGGTCCGCGCAGATCGACGATGAACTGGCTCAGCCCGGCGTGCCGGTGTGCGGGATCGACCGGTGCGGTGCGGACCAGCGCGATGAACGCGTGCGCGAGGTGGGCGCCCGAGGTCCACACTTTGGCGCCGGTCAGCCGCCAGCCGCCTTCCACGCGGTCGGCGCGGGTGCGCACACTGGCCAGATCGGAACCGGAATCGGGCTCGCTCATGCCGATGCCGAAAAAGCACTCGCCACGAACGATTTTCGGCAGGAACTCGGCTTTCTGCGCGTCCGTCCCGTACTTCAGCAGCGATGGCACGATCTGCCGGTCGGCGATCCAGTGGGCGGCCACCGGCGCACCCGCGGCGAGCAGCTCCTCGGTGACGACGAAGCGTTCGAGGAACGACCGGCCGTGGCCGCCGTACTCGACGGGCACCGTCATGCCCAGCCAGCCGCGCTCGGCCAGCGCGGCGGTGAACGACTCGTCCCATCCGCTCAGCCATGCGTCGACCGACGGGGTGAAGGTGCCCGCAGCCCGTTGTTCGGCCAGGAAAGCGCGGACGTCGCCGCGCAGTTCGTCGACGGTCGGCGGCACGGTCGTCGAGCGGGGCACCAGACGGGGAAGTGGCATCAGTCTCCTGCGGGTTCGTCGACGGGCGCGTCCTTTTCGGTGGCATCGTCGGTGGCGTCGTCGGGCGCCGGGGCGGGCGCCGGTTCTGCGTCCAGTGCCAGCGCGCTGCCGAGTGCGAGAACGAACGCGACCGACAGCGTGCCGCCCAGGTAGTGGTTCATCGGGCCGCCGGGGGAGATGAAGCTGCCCGGGGGGCCGATGAGCGTGATCGTCTCGATCAGCTGTTCCACCGTGAAGACGGCGGCGATGATGCCCAGCCAGCGGGGCAGGCGGTCCTCGTTGGCGGCCAACAGGATCGGCGTCGCCACCAGGATATTGGCGATGGTCGCCACCGGCAGCCACATCGCGCCGACGTCCTCGATGGCGTGCGCGGTGCCCGGCGTCGCCTGTCCGCTCCGCAGCGCGGGCCCGCCGGCGAACCAGACCGCGACACAGAGCTGGGCGACCAGCACCGCCGACCCGATCGTGAACAGGTGGGCCGGGGGACCGGTCAGCCGATCGCGGGCGAAGCCGAGCACGACGACGAGGGCAAGGGCCGCGAACGTGAGCAGCAGTGCCTGCACGCGCATCACCCCGGGGTCCGACCCGGGCAGGGCGTGCAGCACCACCACGGCTGTCGCGTAGAGCACCGCGAACGCAGCGCCGGCGATCATCGGGGCTCGACGGTTCATGTCAGGGAACAATGGTAGACCGCCGTCCCCAATGCGGAGTTCATCCACAGGTGACGAGGCGGGGCCGTCGGAGCGGCCGGTGCCGTCGGTCGGCGTGCTTACCGTCGGCTCATGTCATCCGAACTGCCCGCGCAGCGGCTCCGTCGGCGCCTGGGTGCGGAGCCCGAGGCCGGTGCGGACGCCGACGAGCAGCCGGACACCTCGCTGTCGCGCTGGCTGCCCGACACCGACGAGGGCGGGCCTGCGGCGTGGCGTGCGCGGATCCGCGCCGATCCCGGGCGTGCGGGGGTGATCGCGCTCGGCGTCGTCGGGGTGATCGCTGTGCTGGTCACCGTCGTCAGCCTGATCCGCGACCGGCCCCCGGCCGTGGTGTCGGCCAGGCTTCCGCCCGTCGAGATGGTCTCCTCGGCGGCGCCGGCCCCGCTCGGCGGCGCCGGAACCGGGCGGTCCCGTGGTGGTCAGCGTCGTCGGACTCGTGCACACCCCCGGTCTGGTCACGCTCGCATCGGGGGCGCGCGTCGCCGACGCGCTCGACGCCGCGGGCGGTGCGGTCGACGGTGCCGACGTGCTTGGGCTCAACATGGCCCGCCGGGTCACCGATGGGGAGCAGATCGTGGTCGGCATCGGGCGCCGTGCCCGGTCAGCCGGCGCAGATGGGCAGCTCGATCGTGTCCGCCGCCGCGCCCGCGGGAGGTCCGCCGGACCGCGGAACGGGCTCGGGTGCGCCGGGTGTCGTCGACCTGAACACCGCGACGGTGCAGGATCTCGACACGCTGCCCGGGATCGGGCCGGTGACCGCCGCCGCGATCGTGGCCTGGCGGGACACCAACGGCCGGTTCAGCAGCGTCGATCAGCTCGGCGACGTCGACGGTATCGGGCCGGCCCGGTTGGACAAGCTGCGGGACCTGGTGCGGGTGGGATGACGGATCTGCGGCTGGTGCCCGCTGCGCTGACGGCCTGGGCGGTGACCGCGGCAGGGATCGTGTGGGCGCAGGCCGGTGCGCTGGCGGCGGTGGTCGGGTCGCGTCGCGGCGACCGGCGCGGCGGGCTGGTGGGCCACCAGAGAGCGCGACCGGCACGCAGGATCGCCGGGCGCTGGCCGCGGCCGTGGCCGCGGTCGCCGTGGTCGGCGGCGGGTTCGCCGTGGCGGTGTCGCTGCGGGTCGGCGGAGGCGCGTCACCATCCGGTGCTGGGCCACGCCGGCTCCGTCGCCGCGGTCGTCGTCATCCCCGACGAGACGCCACGGGTGCTTCGGGGTGGCCGGACGATGTTCCGGGCGACGCTGAAGCGTGCTCGAGGGTACACCCGCAGCGGGCTCGGTGCTGGTCTTCGCCTCGGGCGCCGACTACGCGCGGTCTGGAGGCGGGACGTCCGGCGGCGTTCCGGGCGCAGGTCGGCCGTCCGACACGACGAGATCTGACCGTGGCGGTGCTGTCGGCGACAGGCGAGCCGCGGTTGGGAAGGCCGCGCCGGTCCAGCGGGTTGCGCACCGGATCAGCGCCGAATTCGCCGAGAGCGCGCGGCTGGCGCTGCCCGCCGACGCAGGCCGCCATGGTGCCCGCGCTCGTGCTCGGCGACACCTCGGCGGTGTCGCCCGAGACCTCGAAGGATTTCCGCACCTCGGGGCTGACCCATCTGACCGCGGTCTCGGGCGCCAACGTCACGATCGTCTGCGGAGCGGTGCTGTTGGCGGCGGCACTGCTGGGCCCGCGGGTCGCCGTGACGCTGGCCGCGGTGACGCTGCTCGGCTTCGTCGTCGTCGTCCAACCCTCGGCGAGCGTGCTGCGGGCCGCGGTGATGGGCGCCATCACGCTGCTTGCCGTGCTCACCCATCGGCGCCGGCAGGCGATGCCCGCGCTGGCGGCGGCGATCATCGTGCTGATGATCGGCGCCCCGAGCTGGCCGTCGACGTCGGCTTCGCGCTGTCGGTGTCGGCGACCGCCGCGCTCGTGGTCATCGCGCCGACGTGGTCGCGGCGACTGGCCGCCCGCGGCTGGCCAAGCCCGCTCGCGGACGCGGTGAGCGTCGCCGTCGGCCGCTCAGCTGGTCACCGCGCCGCTGGTGGCGGGCATCTCTGGCACGTTCAGCGTGGTCGCCGTGGTCGCCAACCTCGCGGTGGCGCCCGTGATACCGCCGATCACCGTGCTGGGCACCGCGGCCGCGGCGCTGTGCCCGCTGTGGCCCGCGGGTGCGCAACTGTTGATCCGGTTCACCGGTCCCGAGGTGTGGTGGTTGACCAGCGTGGCCCGCTGGGCCGCCGGCGTTGCCGGTCGCCGCCGTGCCCGTCCCGTCGGGCGATCGCGCGGCGTGTTGACCGTGGGCGGTCGTCGCGCATCGTGCGTTGCGCTGGCGCTGGAATTGGGTGCTGTCGGCCCGCCATGACACGATCGTGCGGTGAGCCAAGGAGTCACCGGCCTGCACCTGGTCCTGGGGGACGAAGAACTGCTCGTGGAGCGCGCCGTCGCCGAGGTGCTGCGGCAGGCGCGCAAGCGGCGGGCACCGCCGACGTGCCGGTCGATCGGCTGCGTGCCGGCGAGGTCAGCGTCAGCGAACTCGCCGAGCTGCTCAGCCCGTCGCTGTTCGCCGATCGAGCGGGTCGTGGTGCTCGAGTCGGCCGCCGAGGCCGGCAAGGACGCGGTGGCGCTCATCGAGAACGCGGCCGCCGACCTGCCGGAGGGCACGCTGCTGGTCGTCGTGCACTCCGGCGGGGGGCGCGCCAAGGCGCTCGCCGATCAGCTGAAGGAAGCTCGGCGCGACGAGTCCATCCGTGCGCCCGGATCACCAAGGCCGCCGAACGCGCCGACTTCGTCCGCGGCGAATTCCGCGCGCTCAAGGTCAAGGTCGGCGACGACACCGTCACCGCCGTGCTGGACGCCGTCGGTTCAGACGTCCGCGAGCTTGCGGCGGCGTGCTCGCAGCTGGTCGCCGACACCGGTGGGACGGTGGACGCGGCCGCCGTGCGCCGCTACTACTGCGGCAAGGCCGAGGTGAAGGGGTTCGACATCGCCGACAAAGCGGTCGTCGGGGATGTCGCCGGAGCCGCCGAGGCGCTGCGCTGGGCGATGATGAGCGGCGAGCCGCACGTCGTGCTGGCCGATGCGCTCGCCGAGGCGGTGCACACCATCGCTCGGGTCGGGCCGCTGTCCGGGGACCCCTACCGGCTGGCCGGCCGAACTGGGGATGCCGCCGTGGCGGGTGCAGAAGGCGCAGAAGCAGGCGCGGCGCTGGTCGCGGGATTCGGTCGCCGACGGCGATGCGGCTGGTGGCCACGCTGAATGCGGACGTCAAGGGCGCAGCGGCGGATGCCGACTATGCGCTGGAGACGGCGGTGCGCAAAGTGGCGGAGCTGGTCAGCGAGTGAGCGGGCTGAGCTCAGATCCTGTTGAGGGCCCTGCGCGAGCGCGGACTTGCTTGTTGGCGGCCTGGTTCTTGTGGATCACGCCCTTGCTGGCGGCCTTGTCCAGCTTGCGGCTGGTCGGCCAGCAGCAACTCGCCGGCCTTGTCCTTGTCGCCGGACTCGACGGCCTCGCGGAACCACGGACGGCCGTGTGAAGCGATGACTTCACCGACTGGTTGCGCAGTCGGCGCGCGCTCGTTGGTGCGGATCCGCTTCTCCTGCGACTTGATGTTGGCCACGCGTGTATTCCTTCGTAAATCTGTCGTTGGGGTTGCACAAGCTCTGTGGGCGCCCGACGTGCGGGCAGCGAGGGTTCAGGTTACCAGCGAGCGGGTAAATGCCCAAAGTGGCCAGCACGCGGAAGCCGCTGGCCTGCCGAAACGGGCGGAAGTGGTGCAGCATGTCAGTGGTGAGCCATTCGCACTCCCGCGCACGCAAGGAGCCAGAATGCCTCCTGCCTACCGAGACCGCACGAGTCCTCGCGCAGCCAACGGTCGCCAGGACCGCGAACCGGTACGACGGGGATCTTCGGCGGCTACAACAACCTCGGCAGTTACTCCAAGCCTTCGACGAGATGTTCGACGCGCAGGGCAACGTCCGCGGGCCGTACAAGGGCATCTTCGCCGAACTCGCCCCCTCTGACGCCTCTGAACTGGAGGCGCGTAACGAGGCGCTCGGCCGCGCCTTCATCGACCAGGGCATCACGTTCTCGCTGTCCGGGCAGGAGCGCCCCTTCCCGCTGGACCTGGTGCCGCGGGTGATCTCCGCCGCCGAGTGGATCGCGCCTGGAGCGGGGCATCCGGCAGCGCGTGCAAGGCGCTGGAGATGTACCTCGACGACATCTACGGCGAGCAGGAGATCCTGCGCGACGGCGTCATCCCGCGCCGGCTGGTCACCTCCTGCGAGCACTTCCACCGCGAGGCGGCGGGCATCGTCCCGCCCAACGGCGTGCGCATCCACGTCGCGGGCATCGATCTGGTCCGCGATGCGCAGGGCAACTTCCGGGTGCTCGAGGACAACCTGCGCTCGCCGTCGGGCGTCTCCTACGTCATGGAGAACCGCCGCACGATGGCGCGGGTCTTCCCGAACCTGTTCGCCACCCACCGGGTGCGCGCGGTCGGCGACTACTCGTCGCACCTGCTGCGCGCGCTGCGCAACGCCGCCGCCATCCAACGTCGCCGACCCGACCGTGGTGGTGCTCACGCCCGGCGTCTACAACTCCGCCTACTTCGAGCACTCGCTGCTGGCCCGGCAGATGGGCGTCGAACTCGTCGAGGGCCGCGACCTGTTCTGCCGCGACAACACCGTCTACATGCGCACCACCGAGGGCGAGCGGCAGGTCGACGTCATCTACCGGCGCATCGACGACGACTTCCTCGACCCGATGCAGTTCAAGCCCGACTCGGTGCTCGGCGTGGCCGGCATGCTCAACGCCGCCCGCGCCGGCAACGTCGTCATCTCCAGCGCGGTCGGCAACGGCGTCGGCGACGACAAGCTCGTCTACACCTACGTGCCCGACGATCATCGAGTACTACCTCGGCGAGAAGCCGCTGCTGGCCAACGTCGACACCTTCCGGTGCTGGCTCGACGACGAGCGCGAGGAGGTGCTCGACCGGGTCGACGAACTGGTCATCAAGCCGGTCGAGGGCTCCGGCGGGTACGGCATCGTGTTCGGGCCCGACGCCTCGGAGAAGGAGCTGGCCACGATCACCAAGAAGATCACGCAACGACCCGCGCGGCTGGATCGCCCAGCCGGTCGTGCAACTGTCGACGGTGCCGACCCAGATCGACGACGAACTCGCGCCGCGCCACGTCGACCTGCGGCCGTTCGCGGTCAACGACGGCGACGACGTGTGGGTGCTGCCCGGCGGCCTGACCCGCGTCGCGCTGCCGGAGGGCTCGCTGGTGGTCAACTCCAGCCAGGGCGGCGGCTCCAAGGACACCTGGGTGCTGGCGTCGCGCGCCTCGGTGGCCGACCGCGAGCTGGCCGCCGCCGAGGTGGTGCGCACGCTGCCCACCACGGCCACGGGCGCAACAGGCCGACAAGCAACGGCGACGCCGCGTCGACCAGGCAGCAACAACAGCAGCAGGCAGCCCAGCACAGGCAGAGCCAGCAACAGCAGCAGCAGACAGGCGGTGACGCGGTGATGCTGGCCCGGAACGCCGAATCGCTCTACTGGATCGGCCGCTACGTCGAGCGGGCCGACGACACCGCCCGGATCCTCGACGTCACGGTGCACCAGCTGCTCGAGGACTCCAGCGTCGATCCGGACCAGGCGTCGCGCACGCTGCTGCGGGTGCTCGGCATCGAAGCCGCCCGAGGCCAGCAGCTCGACGTGTGGTCGTTGACCGACATCGTCGCGTTCAGCCGCGACGACCAACGGCGCGTGCTCGATCGTCGACGCGATCTCGGCCGCCCGCGAGAATGCCCGCGGCGCACGCGAAGTCACGTCGACCGAGATCTGGGAGTGCCTCAACACCACCTACAACGCGCTGGCCGAACGGGAGCGCGCCGCCAAGCGACTCGGGCCCGCACGAGTTCCTGTCGTACGTCGAGGGCCGCGCGGCGATGTTCGCCGGGCTGGCCGACTCCACGCTGTCCCGCGACGACGGCTACCGGTTCATGGTGCTGGGCCGCGCCGTCGAGCGGGTCGACATGACGGTGCGGCTGCTGCTCTCCCGCGTCGGTGACAGCGCGTCCTCGCCGGCCTGGGTGACGCTGCTGCGTTCGGCGGGCGCGCACGACACCTATCTGCGCACCTATCGCGGCGTGCTCGACGCTGGCCGCGTCGTCGAGTTCATGCTGCTGGACCGGCTTTTCCCGCGCTCGGTCTTCTACTCGCTTCGGCTCGCCGAGCACAGCCTCGACGAACTGCATGAACCGCCCGCACAGCCGGCTCGGCGCCACCGCGGAGGCGCAGCGACTGCTGGGCCGGGCCCGCAGCGAACTGGAGTTCCTGCAGCCCGGGCGTGCTGCTGGAGTCGCTGGAGGAGCGGCTGGCCGCCTGCAGAAGACCTGCTTCGACGTCGGAGAAGCGCTGGCGCTGCAGTACTTCCACTCCGCGCCGTGGGTGGCGTGGACGGATGCCGGCCGCAACGCGCTCACTGGTGCATCGAGGAAGGAGAGATCTGATGTGGCGGATGCGGGTGGTGCACGCGACGGGCTATGCCTACAAGTCACCCGTCACCGCGTCCTTCAACGAGGCACGGCTGACACCGCGCTCGGACTCGCGGCAGAACGTCATCCTCAACCGCGTCGAAACCGTGCCTGCCACACGGTCCTACCGCTACGTCGACTACTGGGGCACCGCGGTGACGGCGTTCGATCTGCACGCCCCGCACACCGAGCTGGAGGTCACGTCGTCGTCGGTGGTCGAGACCGACCGGCAGGAGGTGCCGAAGGAGAAGGTCGACGTGGGACGACCTGACACACCGAGGCGGTGATCGACCGTTCGACGAGGTGCTGGCGCCCGACGCACTACACGCCGGCGAGCAAGCGCATCCAGCGGTCGGCCGGCGGATCGCGAAGGACCACGACCCGGCCGAGGCCGTCATCGACGCCGCGCAGCTGGGTGCACAGCGAGCTCGAGTACGTGCCCGGCACCACCGGCGTGCACTCCTCGGGGCTGGACGCGCTTCGCGAGGGCAAGGGCGTCTGCCAGGACTTCGCGCACCTGACACTGATGTTGTTGCGCGGCATGGGGATTCCGTCCCGGTACGTGTCGGGATATCTGCACCCGAAACGTAACGCCAAGATCGGTGACACCATCGACGGCCAGAGCCACGCCTGGATCCAGGCATGGACGGGCGAATGGTGGAACTACGACCCGACCAACGACGCCGAGATCAACGAGCAGTACATCAGTGTGGGTGTGGGGCGCGACTATTCGGACGTCACGCCGCTGAAGGGCATCTACTCCGGGGAGGGGTCCACCGACCTCGACGTCGTCGTGGAGATCACCCGGCTGGCTTAGCTTAGCTGGTACAACGAGCGCAGGCTCATGCACCGCCTGGGCTGCATCCCACCGGCCGAAGCCGAGGCCGAGTGCTACGCTCGACTCCAGGCCGGAAAGCACACCGGTCACACGTAACGAGGTGTGCATGAAACCGGGGATTGCTTCATTTGTGCAACACGTCGTTCAGTCGAACAGCGTGGGAGGGGCCCGCGCATAGCGCTTCTCCATTCCGTGCAGCGACCTCTTCCGCTCCAGGACGCCGCCGTATCCGGTCAAACTGCCATCGGCGCCGATCACCCGATGACACGGCACGATGATGCCGATCGGGTTATGCCCGTTAGCCAATCCGACCGCGTGGAAGGCGCCGGGCGCATCGATCTGAACAGCGATCTCGCCATACGAGCGGGTCTCGCCATATGGAATCGTCAGCAAAGCCCCCCACACTCTGCGCACACGCTGACCGACCTTCGTGACGGCATTGACCGGCTCATCGGCCGCGGGCCGGTGTACAAGATCGGGAGCGAGTTCACCGTCTGCGGGGGCCGCGCGAGATCCACCAGGCCATGAACACGAGAATTAGCAGCGCGGCCGCCGCAATGATCCAGCCGCTGATGCTGCCCCAGCCCGTCTCCGCACCGGAAACGCCACCGGGACCTATGAGGACATCGGCGCCTTCCACGCTGTAAGTCACGACCAACCCTTCGGTATTCCGCTAGTGGAGCCGATGTACCCCGGTTGAGACCTTTTCACGCCATCGATAACGCAACAACTGCTCGATGCTTGCAGAACGCTGCGGTAAGTCCAGCCCGCCTCACTGAGGCGAGGCGTCACAGCAAGCTCAACAGCCAGAGCGGTTACCACCTACCCCACCAAACCCGCTCGGCACCACCTACGGACCACCTTCGCCGTCACCGTGTCGCTGCGACCTGACCATCCTCGGATGAGGCCAGGAATTCCTCTGCGTATTTCGGCTACGGGCGGGGAGAACTCGGACTGGTTGGCGCCGTTTGACCGGGGCTTATCTGACCGGGACCCATAGGTCCCACTTGACCTGGGCCCATCATGCCGCCCGGTCCCATCATGCCGCCGGCGCCCATTGGTCCGCCGGGGCCCATTGTTCCGCCGCCGTCGTACATCCCGTACCCGTAGCCGCGGTGATCTCGGCCGAAGTAACCGCCAGAATGCTTGCCAATGAAGAATCCGGAGAAAAAGACCACCGCGACGATGAACACGACACCGGCGATGATGCCGACCCACACCGCGACTTGGGTCAGCCTGCTAGGCCGTTCCCAGGCCGGCGACGGCTCCCAGGAGCGCCGCGTGGTCGCCACCGTTGCCGGCGTTTCGGTCCGGGGTTCAGATGTTTCAGTCATGTGTTGATGTTCCTTTCGTGTAAGGGTGCGGGTTTGTCTCGCCCGCATTGGCTGGCAATAGTGAGCGTCACGCTGGCCTCAGGCCCAGCTTGTGTTGCGGAACTTCGGCATTCGACTTCTGCGCCTGCGCCGGGTGGTTGTGCTGGTGTCGCCAGAGTTTCATCGCGTTTGACCAGTAACATCGAGTTCGGTATACATGCCGGCCCGATAGTGGCCGGCGATGTTGCAGATCAGTTCGTAGCGTGCGGGCGGCAAGGTGATGGTCGTCCAGCCGGCTGCTCCGGGTGCGATGCCGTCGCCCTGGTCGGCGCCGCAGGAGTGTGAGGCTTCGCCTAGGCTGCCGGACTCGTCGACCTTGCCGTCGGGACCGCTGACACGCTGCCCAGGAAACTGGCCTTGCGGCAGTGGCAACACGACCACCTCATGGACCAACCCCCCGGTGTTGCGCACTCGCAAAGAAACCGGGCCCGCCGGTACCGTGGCTGGGCTGACAAGAGCCCGCATCATGCCCATGCCCATCCCCGAATAAGCCTCGCCGGGAGCGACAGGAACATGCGAGCGGCGCGCTCTTGGGCGCATCATCCGGCCCATGTCGGTGAGAGTGATGTCAACCACCGCCCCGGGCAGCGCCGGCACGGCACATGAAGGTAACGGGCCTTTGCGGGCGAACGGCCCGGCGGCGGCCAACATCGCAGTGGTCGCGATTCCGAGTGCGGCGGCGGCGATCGCGATGATCAGCACCGACCGCAAACGCTGGGAGGGCATCGCGGATCACCGGTGTTCACGCAGCAACGCCATACGCTGCCGATACTCCTCGCCGTCGATCTCGCCGCGAGCAAAGCGGTCGTGGAGCAGATCCTCCGCCCGCGTCGGCCCGGAAACGGGCGGACGGGTGGCGGTGTGGCGCGAATCGACAATATAGCGAATGGCAAGCACGATCGCGGTGATCAGCAGACCCCAGAACACAACCATTCCGGCCGTCATCAGAATCCAACCGCCCCACCCCCAGCCGTCACCGCCATACCACATCGTCGTCCGCTCCTTTCCTCAAGAATCACGTACTGCGAACTTCATGCGCGAGGCTGGACGCCGGGCGTCGCGCAAGCGACCCATGCAGAGCCTTGCGGCACATCGTGTTCGGCCACCTCGTGCTAACTCCAACAGTGGGCGTGGATCCCGATGAAGTGATGAGGGTTCTGTGAAGATTCGATCAAGAAGCCGCCCTGCGGGTGGTCGGACCTGGCAGGTGACCCACGGGTATCCGCTGCCCGGCCCAGTTGCACCTGAACCCCGATGAGACGATGGTTCTGTCGGCGGATCAAGATAGCCGTGGATGCCGGCGACGATCGCCTTCGTCATCGGATCCATCAACCTGAACCGCCCCGGCATGTCCGGAGACTCCACTTCTTGGGAAGGATGGGGTCATGTCAGGTGGTTCGTCGAGGAGGTATCCGGAGCTTCGTGAGCGCGCGGTGCGGATGGTCGCGGAGATCAGCGATCAGCACGAGTCGGAGTGGGCAGCGATGGGTGAAGTCGCCCGGCTGCTCGGGATCGGCACAGCTGAGACCGTGCGCAAGTGGGTGCGCCAGGCCCAGGTCGATGCCGGCGCCCGGCCGGGAACCACGACCGAGGAGTCCGCCGAGCTCAAGAAGCTGCGTCGGGAGAACGCCGAGCTCAAGCGAGCTAAAGTTA
>CAWCKQ010000003.1:0-898611 GCA_963796185.1 uncultured Actinomycetota bacterium
TCGTTGGACTCAATCAACGGGAACACGCCATCCATACCGCAGTAGGTTCGCCGCCAATAGTGCAGCGTCGCCGGCGAGACCTCCGCTTCCGACCAGTTAGTTATGTGTGCCATCGTCCCTCCCAGCCCGAGATCGGGCCACAGGACTTAAAGCTTGCTGGTCTCATTCGCGGGAAGACGCCAGGGTTATGGGGCGGTTAGACTCTAGTTCTTGCCTGGATTGAACGGTGCGATAGTGGCGGGGCGGCCAAGACATCTTGCGCAAGCCGCCACGCCTATCCTGTGGAGGCTGGCCTCTGCGCCCACCGGCATTAGTAGGAATATTAGTGGAAACCCGACGCACGACTTCTGGAATCGCGAACATCGCTACGACCCACCAGCTAACCGGATCGACGAACGCAAATCCCGAGTACCAGACGATCCACGAACAAACGACGACGCGCCCAGGATGTTCAACATCCAAAAGACGCTAACAGCCGCATCATTAGGTAGGTGAACACTAGCCCGCCAAGAACACCCAACAACAACCCATTCCCACCAGAATCCATTAGTCAACAAACCTTGACCGGCGGCGGGACTAAACCAAGGGAACCTTGAAAACCCCCCGGTCGCCTGCCATACGTCTCGCATGAGGGGCGTCATGCTTCTGTGGTTGCCAAACCCATAACCGAGGAACGGGTAATGTTACGCTTCGGCACCAATGTGGGGTCCTACAGTAATACGCGCAAAGAAGCTGCCCTAAACCAACCGAGCCAAATCGACTAGGACCCGCCGATCTCGGCACTCAGCATATAAAGCACCCAGCCAGCCAGTACCAGCCCTGCCAAAACGCCGGCGACGGACTTACTTGTCCTTGGCCAAAAGTGCCACACAAGTAGTGCTAATACGTAAAAGAAGATCTTCATGCTCGGCGCCAGTAAGTAACCTATTCCGAGCATCAACACCAAACGATCCTAACTTGGAGCACTCCCGCGGTTCTTATCGAGCAGGAACACGAGGACCGCCATACTGAGCCATGAATCCGCGAGAAACGAGGGCTCGGAGGCTAGCGCTGACGCACGCACCTGACCGGAAGCCCAATGTCCCGGAGTTCTGCCGAGTAGACGCCGCGGTTCGAGCCTGCATACAGTGCGGCTTGGACCGATTGCATGAGTGTGCGTAGACCAGAGTTCTCCAACACTGCGAGCAGCATCAACGCGGCCCAAAATCCCAAAAACAACTTTCGCATGCCTTGAGCCTCGAGCCTGCACGCCGTGCAGATGACAGCCAGAGCGGCGACCATGGCAGCAAACAACTGCAGCCCACTCAGCAAGGTGTCGGAACCGCCGCTTAATGGCGCCCAGGTTATAAGGGGCTGCACAACGATCAAAAGGATCAAGACCAAGAGCAATCGCCCGAGTCGCCTCATGAGCTTGTCTGCCTGCGCTACGGCCAGAAATCCTGCCGACAAGAGCATCAATAGCATGGGAACCAGCGTCGAACCGCCGCTGTGTAGACCGTCAACCTCAGATGAAGGCCTACCAAGTACACCGCGAGAAGTAGATAAGCGAGTTGAGCCCAGCCGCCTTTAAGAGGAGCGGTGCCGGTGTCCATCTCGTTGGTTGCCCTGAAACTCATGTCGAATCCCACCTCACGTCAACCCAAACTCTCACGCAACCGCCGAGGCAGACCAGTCCCCGCCGTGCTTCACAGCAAGTCACAAAGGGAACAGTAGCCGACGTAAAGATGGTATCCCGCATACCAACCATTCAGAGTCTCCGCAAACAAACCGAGCTGCGCGGTCCAAATGGACCTTCGTTGCAGCATTTCCCGATTAGGCCACCAATTTCCATCCCGCGCATTTTCTCCTTCCACCTGCATAATTAGCTTTCAAATCGGGTAGAAACGGTGGGGTCCGAGACCAACCCGACTTGCACAACCATGGCAAAATTGTCAACGAAATTGATGGTATTCACCGAAACCCGTAACCAAATAGATCTAACGCCGTTCGCGCAATAAATGTCGATTGGTAGCAGTGCACCTGGATCCCCAACACGCATAGCGTGGCTTCACTAAGCGTAGACCCTGGACAATCGACTTGCGCAACCCTCGCAAAACTGCGCTGGGCTCGGCCGCCCCTTCTCGGGCACGGCACCCTTTCTCTTTGCTGTCACCTCCATGTGTGAGTGAAGGACAGCCTGCAACAACGCGCGATCGCTGGCACTTCGGGAGCAAATCCTCACTTAGACCGGCTACGCCCGCGCCCACAAGGGAGGCACACCCAGATCCACATCGCAGAAAGCGAACCCGGCGAAGTCGTCACGTGACCGCCCCGACAGCAAACCCTGCACGGGCGTCCGACCCGTTAGCCGCGCCACAACGCACGCGCCACGATCAGGGAACCCCGCCACCTCCGCGGTGCACCTCACCCGCGCCACCGTCCTTCAAGAGCGCCAGCGGCTACTCGGTGTCACTCAGATCCCGTCCTACAGCATCATTAATTCCAATACCGGCCGATACCAATTTTTGTTCTATATGCTGAGCCGTGGACATCCGTGGCCCAGGGTGATTTCAGTTCTGGTCGGTTTGCAACTCAATGTCTATTATCCGCTGCGTCCTTATTCGTGTCACCAGTCGAGGCGCCTAGAGCATTATCGATAGCGTTGAACATAGTTTCGTGGACGAGCCGGATCTCATCCCAAGACGGGGCGAGGTCCGCGTGTGCTTTATTGCCTAGGAACAATTCCATCGCCTCCCGCCAGCCCTTCTGTTGCTTACCAGAATAAAGCGCACGCTGTTTTCCGGATTGATACCGCGTAAGTCGTGACCAGTCATCATTGACCCAGCAGGTGCCGCCTTGAAAAACTTCGATACGTTCCTTCGGAAGGCTGCGGTCCCCTTGGCCAGAGTAAATTACTGTGCCCTGCGATCCGTCTGCGAACGCTAGAGTCACGGAAAAGCCGTCAAAAGGTTGTCCCGGTAAATCCCTGCGCGATACATGACACGCGGACAGGGGGTGAGCCCTGCGTAGAAGACGCAGTAGTCGATGAAGTGGCATCCCTCTGCGGTGAGGCGTCCGCCTGGATCGTCATAGAACCAATGATCAGCCGGCATTGGCCCGCGTTGACACGGTAGACGATGGTGCATGGCATATCCGTACGACGAACTCGTCCCGCAATAGGCGACTAAGAGCTGAATAGCGGCGGTTGAATCGAATGTAAACACGGCGCTCCGCGGCATGCTCGGCTATCGTTTGCCCGAGATCGTCTAGTTCACTTCGAGTCACGCATATTGGTCTTCAACGTGAACCACCATTCCCGCTGAATCGCAGCGGTCGCCTGAGCGAAGTGAGCTGCGTGCCTCGATGCAATTAACGTGCGTCACGCCCGGAAGTGTTAGTGATTCGCTCAGCGAAGTTGAGGCGTGAGCTGCCCCGAGCACATTGGCAGCATTAACCGCAGACGCCCCCCGTAGTTACTACTGCCGCTACAGATGCGTGAATTTGCTTGAGGATGGGCGCAATAATCCCACTCTGGAATGAACCGGCGCCGACAACTACAACGCGCTTCGCCGTCGACGGATCGGGCGCTGTTCTACCAGTGAAAGCTGCCGTTCCGGCAGCACCCCCGCGGTCGGGTAGTTCACGACAATACCGAGGTATCGCTGTTTACTCTCGAGCAGAGAGTATGCCGAAAGTGCGTCGTGAATTGGAAACCGATGGAAATAAGCCGCTCGACACAAACCTTCTTTCGGCCCATCAGCGAAAGAAAGGCTTCGATGTTACGCTGTTCGGTCCAACGGACGAAAGGATAGGGATAGTCGTGCGCTTTTTCCTCAGTATGATTGATCGTAACGTCCAGGTCCATAGGACATGGACATTCGTAGTTCGAGCTCTTTGTCGTAGAAATCTTGGTGTGGGAGGTCCATACCAACGAAGCCGAGCACAACGATCCGTCCGCGGTGCCGCAGTGCTGCAGGACACTGGCGTATAATTCTCGAATCCGCCGCCCCCGCCGGCAGAATCACTGCGTCCAGCTCCGTTTCGCCAGCAACACTCTCAGCTACCTTCTGCAAATGTGTTCCGACGGTTGCATCACTCAAGCGTTTCTGCGAGGCGTACCTTCTCTTCATCGATATCCACAGCGGCCACACGTACGCCTGAGGCGCTGAGGATCTGCGTCACTAGATTTCCTAGAAAGTCTCTTAAAGCTCTGACCACGCCGACGAATTTCCACCCACTCGCGCGTCACACTGCCGGACTGCCTGCATTGCAATTGCCCCAAGCGTGCCGAATGACGCTTCTTCAGATGTCACACCCTCTGGCACCGGTACCGTTAGGGTCCTTCGGGGCAGTAATCACCTCTGCATGCATGGCGTAGCCAACTCCGCACGCGACCCGCTGACCGATGCTGAATTCGGTCGCAATCACTCCCCGTCTCGATGACCGTGCCTGCTACCGAGTAGCCGAGCGGACTGGGTGTATTCAACTTCGTATTGACCTGCTGCCACGTTGCCATCAAGCCCTCGGCTTAGACCTTCTGAATGACGCGCTGTACTTGGTCGGGCCGCTTGCGCGCTTTTTCTAGGAGGTTTGACTTCGCAAGGTCAATCATCCGTTTCTCGGTGCCAGCCGAAACAAGTGATGCTTCGACGAGCACCTTCACGCCATTATGAAGGCAGCTCGGTGAAGGAACCTCGGCAAGCCACAATTCACCTGTTCGGTACGACTGCAAGATTTGCTTCATGGAGGATCTTTCCATCTGTGCTCAGGACATCAGACATGGGACCGACGTAGCCTCGAGCCTTGGCCCATGGGGTGGACACGGAGTATTACTCGACTTCTGGCAGCGTAGCGGGTGCACGGGCACTTTTGTAGTTCGTGGCCTGAAAAAACGGCAACGGAGTGACGTCGTTTTGTGTTCCGGCGGTCTGGCCACCAGGAAACACTGCGGCTACTCGCGGCCGCATCAGGGCGCCAGAATTACTGCTGCACTTCGCAATTAGCGGACCGTGCTATACCAATGGGGCGACGTTACCGGTGCTTTTAAACACTGCCCCATGGACGCGGTGAAGACCAACTCTGTACGAGGTGTCGCGAAACCTCTTGCAGCAGTATCTTGTCTCACCTCAGTGACCGGAGTGGAAAATGGCACAAGCCGACCGCTGCGTAGCACATCGGCAGTCTTGAGGGCGTCATCGGCCAATTCGGTTCGCATACGCTGTCGCCCTTAGTCGTCAATTGAACGGTAGCTTGTCGAACTGATAGCGTGCCCAATCTTGTCGCTCCGTCGTGGCTAGGACCGAGGCTGAGCATCCTGCGCCGATTCTCTGGACTCGCAGTTGTTTGCAGGAATCCCTGGCCTTCAAGCCGGATTGCGCTGACGGTTCGCCAATGCGGTCGACGACACCTCGATCTCGGACAAACTCGTACTTCCACGTCGTCGCCACGACCGCCGATGGTTGGACCGCAAAGATGTTGGACATGATCGACGGGTTCCCAGAAAGCACTCGTGATCCAGGCTAATCACACGCCTGACGACATTATTCACGTTTAGAGCGTCTGGAACTCACGCCGCGGGGGGCGGAAGTACGGGCGCTTTATATTTCGCGACTTTCGGCGTTTGATCCGCCACCAGCCCAGCCAGTCACCCACCATCGCGTGTCCTGACCAATTTTCACCCCCGCGAACTCACCACCAAAGGTAGCTGACGTCAGGGGGCCGCCATAATCTCGATGTGCACGCCACTACGAGGCGTCCAGACTCAAGGCGAGGGGCCAGATTCCCCTCAACAACGCACAGCCCAACTCTGCATCCTCGTCTCGGCGCCGCCGGCTCATTCTCGCGGTGGCAGCGGGGATGAGCGCTGCGAGCTGTCTGAACTTAGTACGTGTAGTGATAGCTGTATGAACTCCTGCGCGCATGGGCATCAGCGTGAACACTGCGCCGAGTAGCGGGGCGCCCACGCTCTCGATACTCCCTTGAACAGCGTGTGCTAGTTGATCGCGCTTCGTCTGTCCAAATCCAGCCATGAGGAGCACGCCGTCGGCGCCAGCTGCCAAGATCGCTGCATCTGTAACCGCGAGAAGAGGAGTTGAATCAACGATGATGTAGTCGAATTGGCCGCGCAGTTCTGATAGAAGCTTCCTGGCGGACTGCGAACCAAGTAGCTCGCTTGGATTGGGCGGAATTGCGCCCGATCGTCAGGACTGTCAATCCCGTGAATTCCGGGTTTTTTGGAGCGCATCCTCAAGGGACGCTCCACCGCTCAACACCGTACTAAACCCAACCGGACCGACAAGATCCAGATACTTATGCAGAGTCGGCCTTCGCATATCTCCTTGGTCAACTCAAAACGGTAATGTCGTGTTCCGCCTCTGCTAATGCCAACGCAAGATTGATGGCTGTAGTTGACTTTCCCTCGCTGGGCATCGAGTGGTGACCACAATTACCCGCGGGGATTGTCGACGGCCAGAAATTGCAGATTGGTGCGCAATTTCCGGAAGGCCTCCGCGATCGCCGAATTGTCATTATCGAAAGAGATTGCGGCCGTTTATGCCGCTCCTTGTCAAGAGGAACACTTCCGACGATGCCGGTGCCAGTGATTTCTTCAACAGCCTGCTTATCCTTGACCGTATTGTCGAGAAGGTCCCGGATGAGCGCGACGCCCACGCCGGCAGCTACCCCAAGCGCGAGCCCTATCGCGATATTTCGCGCGGTGTTCGGGTACGACCTGGACTACTGGGTATGGACGCGCGTTGCTCAACCACCACACGGGAATCAGGGGCAGCCCCGTCCTCTGGGGTCTCCAATTTACGGACCATCACTACGAATTCGTCGGATAGTGTATTCGCAATATCGCGTGCGCGGAAGGCGACGGTCCAAGACCTTTACATCAATGAGGACCGTTGCCGGCTTTGCACTTGCTTTTACTTTCGACCGTAACTCGTCCGCGCTCAAATTAAGTCCCAGCTTGTCGACGGTAAGCTGAGCAAGCGTCTTGCCCGTCAACAACTCAGTATAAGAAGCGACGCGTTCCTGCGAGAACCGATTACCCTGGTAAGTCTCGGCGAGCGTTGAACCGGACGTGGTCGATACGAATAGCCGTGTTGACGCTTGATAGGGGGCGTAGTGAGGAACGAAATCACACCGGCTCCGAACAGAAACACTACTATTGCCACGATACGGTGAGCCCACTGATTACGCAGTACCTTCACAAAGTCCTGCAGACTCAAAGCAGCAGCTCCTTCACCGCTCGTGACGCTCCACGTGAGAACTACATTTGGTTAATACCGCAAGTGGATTACGGAAATTGCGCCGAGCTCGCCCAAACACCCTGGAACCGACAGATCATTTCGGGCATTCGGGCACCATCACCTTGGGAACGACAGTTTCTACCAACGGCTGACTCGGCACCCGCGGCGTTCCCGGGACGGTCGGCTCGGAAGAGCTGGAAGATGAATCGGCGGTCTGTGCCGGGGGAATGATCACTTGAACCTCAAAGACCGGATGCCCCCGTTCGGTAGCCAAGATCGCCGGCACGCGTTCGCCATTTAGGATCGCTGCCGACAGCTGTCGCCCTTTGTCGCGAAGAGACGAACTGACGTGATGTTAGTACCCTTCGGAACCTGGATTGGCAATCGGGCGACAGACCGGCTTCACCCGCAACATAATCCGGCAGCGGCTTATTGGGGACTGCGTTTGTCAACTTCACGGTGACGGTCGAGGCCCTCGTTTCGCCCTTGCAATCTGTCGGCCGCGTATTCGATTTGCGGCTTCAAGGTAATAATCGAGCTTATTGCCGCCCGAGATTATTGATGACCACCGCGGCGTACGGAGCTGCGATCGTCCGGGACAAGTGCGCGAGCGGAGTCTCTTCGAGGAGCTTCTGCTCCTCCGGCACTGCGCTCCAGACAGCGATGCGCCGTTCACTGACTGCTTTGCCCAGCGCATCGAGCAGTTGCCGAGGTGACTTCACCGGGCCCGTGATCTTCTGTCACGACGGCGTTGGCGATGTCCTGAAGATACTGCTTACGCGCGACTTGATCCGTCGGAAAGCGAAGATAGGCAGTGGATTCCGTCAGTTCGACGACATTGTCTCTTGAAACGACCTCGCCGTCGGGCATGGTGATCGGCCCGACGGCGCCGAGAATGTAGCTCAACGCGACCGGGTCGATAGCGATCACGCCGTCGACATTCGTTCCCGTCTGCTCGGCCCACATCGTCTTCCAGATCTGAGCGGCGTAGGGAAAGTGCGGGCTCAAGTTGCTGTTGCGGAAGTCGGTGAATGGATTCGCGAACCGTACTGCTGGTCGTATTCGGTCCCAGGTCGATCGGGACCAATAGCGTCGGTGAGGTCGGTATTCGGCGCCAGGGTGTCGACGGTCGGCACGCCGTTGTCGAATCGCAGAATGCCGAATCCGCCGAGTAGACCGCCGGTTCCGCGCGCTTCCGCGTTGGTTTGAAAGCCCATGAAATAGGTGCGTGGCCCGTCCGCGCCCATCATCGACGGCATCAGACGCGCGGCCAGAGCCGTATTCTCCAAAACGGATGTGAGATCGGCGATCTGGCCCTGCAGTTGGGAGCGCGCGTCGCTCATGAGCGACACATAACGCGGGTCCGCGATGGCGCCGGCTTGCGCGTTGAGGCGAGTCGCTTCGTCGCCAGCTTGCTCAGCTGCGGTTCCTGGCTGCGAAGCAGGTCGACGTCGACGCGGCCGTCTCGATAAGGCGGTCCGGGCGAAATGGTCACGCCGACATCGGCCGCGGGCCGCAGAACGTCCGAAGCCAAGCCCAGGACAACGTCGGTGATCTGCTGGCCGCTTTGAACGGGCTGCCGAGCCACGGCACGCCGGCGACGATGTTCCACGCCAGCGAGTGGGTCGCGTCGCGCGCTGCACGCGCGCTGACAAGCGCCTCGTCCGCCGACTCGGCCGCGGCTTCCGTATCGGCCTCCAACAGTGCGTCTTTGGCGTGCCTGCGCGCTGGTGCGCGCTTGCTCGAGATTCGACTTGGCTTGAAAGGCGCCGACAGCTACCCAGCAACCCAAGCCGAGAACGACAAGGACCAACACTGCGTCGCCCCAGAGGAACTCGCGGCGGCGAACGAAGCCTCGGCAGCCATCGCCGATCTTCGTCGTGCTCCGCTCCTATGTCGTCACCGTCGTCGGCGCTGAGATCCTGGTCAGGTCGACGTCGCGAGAAAAAGCGCACTCAGAATTTCCTGTGCATAGTTGAAGCCTGCACGTCTCGGGGCGACGTGCAGGCTTCAGCGCGATGATATGCGAATTATGACCGTGCGAACGGCGATCAGCAGGGTACCTGCGCGTCACACGTCCCGTACGGTCCAACTACTGCCGCCGCTCTGCCCGTTGAGGCAGATGTCGAAGGTGATGCCGTTGGTCACCGCTTCATTCGCACGCAGCCGTGCGGCGCGAGCCGCGGCAAGCTGCCCGAAGAACGTGGTGGGGTGCGCGGCTGCGTAGGTCTCGAGGCGCGTCGCCCGCCGATCCTGAGAAGCGGCGCTCGCCTTGAGGAAGCCCGAGTACAGCTGCAGCGAGACGGCCGTCACGGTGTACACCGGCCCCTCGGCCAGAGCGCCGACGTGACCGGCGCCGCCGGCATCTGGATCGCCGGCGCCGCGTTCGCGGCGACCGGGGCGATGGCCGCACCGGCAGCCACAGCAGCAGCGGCCACCGTCACCTGGAATTTTCGTAGCGACAGTAGTCATGTCCCCCCACTTTCTCGTTTCCCACACAGAACAAGTTGCTGGAAGCATCGCAGACTCCGGGGGTGCTGTCAAACGATTCGGCGATGTTTCGCCGACTTTCTCGGCAACACGTCAAAGCCCTGTTACCAGCAGATCAACGGAGTCGCGGCTATGCCGCTAACGGCTGCCCCGACGGCCTGCGTCCGGCCCCCGCCGAAGCGGCCCCGGCATCGCCTGGCTGAAATAGTTTGCTGACTATTGACGGCGAGTCATTTACTCAGGTTGTCGCCGAATTGCGCGCAATACCCGGTGGTGGCTAGATGTGATCCAGCGCTCACCGCCGGCTCGCGCCGAACGCCACCTTGCTGGCAGTCGCCACCAGCAGCACTTCTTAAGGGACTCGTAAGGGCCGACCGCAGCGCGAGAATTCCGACGCCGTTAGCATCACCTCTATGACCAGCGTGACTGAGCCTGCCGCCGAGCACGAGATCGACATCCACACCACCGCCGGGAAACTGGCCGATCTGCGCAAGCGCGCCGAGGAGGCGCTGCACCCGGTCGGCGAGGCAGCGGTCGAGAAGGTGCACGCCAAGGGCAAGCTGACCGCCCGCGAGCGCATCCTCGCGCTGCTCGACGAGGACTCGTTCGTCGAGCTCGACGCGCTGGCCAAGCACCGCAGCAAGAACTTCGGCCTGGAGAAGAACCGGCCCACCGGCGACGGCGTCGTCACCGGCTACGGCACCATCGACGGCCGCGACGTCTGCATCTTCAGCCAGGACGCCACCGTGTTCGGCGGCAGCCTCGGCGAGGTCTACGGCGAGAAGATCGTCAAGGTCCAGGAACTGGCCATCAAGACCGGCCGCCCGCTGATCGGCATCAACGACGGCGCCGGCGCCCGCATCCAGGAGGGCGTGGTCTCCCTCGGCCTCTACAGCCGGATCTTCCACAACAACATCAAGGCCTCCGGCGTCATCCCGCAGATCTCGCTGATCATGGGTGCCGCCGCCGGCGGGCACGTCTACTCCCCCGCCCTGACCGACTTCGTCATCATGGTCGACCAGACCAGCCAGATGTTCATCACCGGACCCGACGTCATCAAGACCGTCACCGGCGAGGACGTCACCATGGAGGAACTCGGCGGCGCCCACACCCACATGGCCAAGTCCGGCACCGTGCACTACGTCGCCTCCGGCGAGCAGGACGCCCTGGACTACGTCCGCGACCTGCTGTCCTACCTGCCGCCCAACAACTACGCCGAGCCGCCGCGCTACCCGGCGCCGCATCCCGGCCCGATCGAGGAGAACCTCACCGAGGAGGACCTCGAGCTCGACACGCTGATCCCGGACTCGCCGAACCAGCCCTACGACATGCACGAGGTCATCACCCGCATCCTCGACGACGACGAATTCCTCGAAGTCCAAGCGGGTTACGCGGGCAACATCATCGTCGGCTTCGGCCGCATCGACGGCCGCCCGGTCGGCATCGTGGCCAACCAGCCCACCCAGTTCGCCGGCTGCCTGGACATCAACGCCTCCGAGAAGGCCGCCCGGTTCGTGCGGACCTGCGACTGCTTCAACATCCCGATCGTCATGCTCGTCGACGTGCCGGGCTTCCTGCCCGGCACCGACCAGGAATACAACGGCATCATCCGGCGCGGCGCCAAGCTGCTCTACGCCTACGGCGAGGCCACCGTCGCCAAGGTCACCGTCATCACCCGCAAGGCCTACGGCGGCGCCTACTGCGTGATGGGGTCCAAGGACATGGGCTGCGACGTCAACGTCGCCTGGCCGACCGCGCAGATCGCCGTCATGGGCGCCTCCGGTGCCGTCGGCTTCGTCTACCGCAAGGAGCTCAAGGAAGCGGCGCAGAACGGCGAGGACGTCGACGCGCTGCGCCTGCAGCTGCAGCAGCAGTACGAGGACACCCTCGTCAACCCCTACATCGCCGCCGAGCGCGGCTACGTCGACGCGGTGATCCCGCCGTCGCACACCCGCGGCTACATCGGCACCGCGCTGCGGCTGCTGGAGCGCAAGATCACCCAGACCCCGCCGAAGAAGCACGGCAACATCCCGCTCTGATCGATGCGCTTGCTCAGACAAGGAGTTCAGCCATGGACCATGATGCCGACATCGTCGAGGTCTCCGACCCGCGGGACATGACGATCGACGACCCGCCCCAGCCCGACCCGCACTTCCAGATCGTCAAGGGCGACCCGAGCCCGGAGGAGATCGCCGCGCTGGTGACCGTGCTCGCCGGCGCCGGCGGCGCGGGGCACGCCGAACCGGGCCCGCAGGAACTCAATCCGTGGGGCCACCCGGTGGACAAGCTGCGCTACAACGTCACCAGCTGGCAGCGGGTGACCCTGCTGGAGCGGATGCACATGCGCCGATGACCCGGGTCGTCCTGGGTTCGGCGTCGGCCGGCCGGCTGCGCGTGCTGCGCCAGGCCGGCATCGATCCGCTGGTTGTCGTGTCCGACGTCGACGAGGATGCGCTGATCGCGTCGCTCGAGCCGGACACCGCGCCGGAAGCGGTGGTGCTGAAATTGGCCAACGCCAAGGCCCTCAGCGTCGCTGCGCAAGCTGCCGGCGGACGTCGCGGCGGATTGCATCGTGCTCGGCTGCGATTCGATGCTCTACTCGGACGGCACGCTGTGGGGCAAGCCGGGATCTGCGGAGGCCGCGCGCGAGCAATGGCTGGCGATGGCGGGCTCCGCCGGCCACCTGCTCACCGGACACGCGCTGTTGCGCATCGCCGGTGGCGTCATCACCCACACCGACGGCGAAACCGGCAGTACCACCGTGCATTTCGGCACGCCGACGGACGCCGAGCTAGACGGCCTACATCGCTAGCGGCGAACCCATCCAGGTCGCGGGCGCGTTCACGCTTGGACGGCTCGGCGGCTGGTTCATCGACCGAATCGAGGGCGATCCGTCGAACGTCATCGGCCTGAGCTTGCCCCTGCTACGACAGATGCTCGCCGCGCCGGGGTATCGATGTCGACGTCTTCGAGATGAACTAATCGCGACTGTCGATCACCGACCAAATACTGCCAGCATCAATTTCGGAGTCACTCGCCTATGAGACACGCACGAAGCGACATGATCCTGGCATCGCTTCGCGTCGGTCGGCCCTTGAGCAACGTCAGAGACAAGGGACCGCCGCGCCAAGAGATCGATTAAATCAGTCGGCAGATCTCGCCGGTGGTCAACGACCCATCTTGCGGTCAGTTCAACAGGATCTCGATCCATGAGTGGCCAGACACCACTGTCGTGAGCCGACGATCACAGGATCGACTGCTCTCGATGTTGGCGAGATCGTCGTTCCCGACTTGGCACATCTCGATGCACACTGTCAATTGGTCGGGTGCCTTCTGACGTCCAGATAATTGTCTACGATTTTCGTCTGCCTTGTCCGTAGTCGGTGGTCGTAGTCCAGCTCCTTCGAGTGAGGTCGTGATTCTGACGTCCACAAGCTGTCGACCGCTTTGAAGCTCGGCGAAACTCCGACGCCTGCTCGAGAGCTCCTGACTAGCAGTCATTGCCGTTGGTCCCAAACTGGCTGTTGCTGAATCCGGCATACAACAGTCGCTGATAGCGACCGCCATTCGGCTGTCATCTGCTGTCGCGACGAATAACCCAGAAGGCCGTTGCCTCAGACTGTCATACTCGGCAGCGCCGCTGTCGCACCTCATACATGCGATGGCACGAACCTCGTCACCCCCCGTGCGTATCTCCGCACATCAATATGCCCGCCAGCAGTCGTCCGTATACTGTATGCTGCTGAGGCTGTCTTCGTCGGCGCAATCCCGGCGAGGCTCGCACTGCCAATACAGCAGGAGCCGCGCTCGGACTCCAGCGCTGGCGCGCGCTTGCGCATAAGTTACCGCTGCCTCCAGTCGGAAGCGAACACGTAGCCCACAGCTCGCCGCGTGACAAGCTTGCAGCACGTCGCATGACCGCCTCCCTGTTGCCATTTGCGCGGGTCTCAGCGTTCCTGCACAGGCGTCGATGCGGGGTGTCTTGACGCCCGTCATGCACGGGCGCGCAGCCGAGGCTTTCGTGCAGCTTTGGAAGTCCAACATGGATGACAGTCTGGGATTGCGCCAAACGCTGCATGTGCGCGATGCTTCTGGTGCCCAGCACCGACAGATGTTCGCCAATTCCGCTGTCGCCGACACTCACCCAATTGAGGATGTCGGGATGACCGTAGCGTCATCGCTGTACCGCCGGCCATCTGAATGCGCGGCGCATGAACTACGCCGCCGCACGGCTCGACGGGCGTCTGCGTACAGCTGGACATCGTAGCGGATCCGGATCTTCGGACTACGGCTCTGATCGCACCCTCGGCAGACCACAACCGCTCCGGCCAGCATCGACAGCCGCGCTCGATGCCCCAGATCACGCTTGTGGTTGCCGATATTGCCACGGTTGCGGGTAATCAGCGATATCTGACGTGACCGCACACAATGTGCGCCGGGGGGCAAAAATGGTTACTAGGCTGGACCGATTCCGCGAATCGTCACTGCGCCGTCGCCGACGTGCAGAACGAGCAAACTATCGTCTAGACATTCAAGGTTTGCGGGCGCTTGCCGTACTGCTCATCGTGGCCACTCACTCTGTGGGGCTGGCCGCGCGGCGGATTCGTCGGCATCGACGTCTTCTTCGTCGTCTCCGGGTTCTTCGTCACCGACATGCTGCTGCGCAGCGCCGAACCCAGCGGAACCGTGAATCTCGGGCGGTTCTACCTGGATCGGGCCCGCCGCATCCTTCCGGCCGCCACGGCCGTGCTCGTCGCCACCTACATCGCGACGACAGTGCTGCTGCCCGACCGTGGACACGGTGTCGGCATCGACGCGCTGTTCGCCTTCGTTTTCCTCGCCAACTGGCACTTCGCCGGCCAGGGCCCGAACACCTCTGCAGCGATCGAATCCGCGTCGCCCCTGCAGCACTACTGGCCGTTGTCGATCGAAGAGCAGTTCTACTTGGTGTGGCCGCTGCTCATCCTGGCCCTCACCGCGCTCGTCGTCCGCCAGGCCTGGAGCCGCGAACGCTGGCTCGGGTTGACGGCCGCCGCGACTGGCGCCGTCACCGTCGCGTCCCTGGCCTGGGCGACCTTCGAGACCGCGGCGGCGCCGCATTGGGCGTACTTCAACACCTTCAGCCGCGTGTGGGAGCTCGGCGTCGGCGCCCTGCTGGCCACCGCCGTCGGCACACTCGCCCGCACACCCGTCTGGCTGCGTCCGCTGCTGTCCTGGGCCGGCGTCGCGCTCATCGTCGCGAGCGTGGTCCTCATCGGACCTGCCTCGGCCGGCTTCCCCGCCCCGTGGGCGCTGCTGCCCGTCGCCGGCACCGTCCTGGTCATCGCCGCCGGGGTCGGCAGCGAACCGCTGTTCCAGCCCCTGCTGCGCAACCCGGCCGCCACCTACCTCGGCGACCTCTCCTACTCGCTGTATCTCGTGCACTGGCCGGTCATCGTGCTCGCCGGCGCCGTCATGGAGACCAGCGTGTACTTCTACGTCGGCGTGCTGGCCCTGACCTTCGGCCTGGCGATCGCGTGTCATCACTTCCTCGAGAATCCGATACGCGACGCCAGCATCAGCGCGGTCCGCGACGCCCGCGAAGCCATGAGGCACGGACTTTTCCACGTCGAGCTGGCGACGAAAGTCGCCGCCGTCGCCGCACTGATCCTGATCACCCTCAGCGTCATCGCCTACGCCGCGCGGCCCGACCGGTACGAGCAGAGCGCCCTGAACCAACCGACGGCCACATCGACTCCCGTCGCGGTAGATCGTCCCTGATACGCCGATGGGCCGAGGTTCCTAGAGGTCAGTGGAACGGAAAATACAGCGGCACCAACAACGGAGTTGCGACGAGGACAAAAAGCGTCAGCGGCGCACCCAACCGGGCGAAGTCGGTATAGCGGTAGCCGCCCATCGCCCACACCATGGTGTTCGTTTGATAGCCGATGGGCGTGAGGAACGACAGGCTCGCTCCGAAGATCACCACCACGGCGAACGGCATGGGATGCGCCCCGGCCTGTTCGGCGACGGCTACGGCAATGGGGAACATGAGCGCGGCCGCGGCCATGTTGGAGATGACCTCGGTCACCAGCATCGTGGCGGCGAGAACCGCCGCCAACAATCCGTAGTTGCCCAACGGCTCGGCATAATCGACGACCACATGTGCCAACGCGGCCGCAAGCCCGCTGCGCTCGACTGCCAGCCCGAGGCCGAAGCTGGTGGCCATCAACAACAACACGTTGGTGTCGATGAACCGCCGCGCATCATCGAGTGTCACGACCTTCGTCACGATGAGCCCGAACGCGAGGAGGAGCGAGACCTGCAGCAGATCCATGAGACCGGTGCCGGCTAGCACGATCAGCGCCGCGATGGCCAGTTCGACCGCTCGGGCACGTTCACGCCGAATCGGCCTGTCTTGATTGAGTGGAGCCACCACCGCGAAATCACGGTGCTGTTGGAACCGTTGGCGGAAATCGGGTCCCGCCAGCACCAGCAGCACGTCTCCAGCCCGCAACCGGACATCGCCGAGTTTCCCGGACAACTGCTCACTCGCCCGGTGAATCGCCAGGACCGCGGAGCCGTAGCGGTTGCGGAACCCCGCCGCCTTCAAACTCGATCCGACCAGCGGTGACCCGGCACCGATCACCGCTTCGACGAACTGACGCTGCGGATTTCGTGCGAGATCGTCGAAGTGGCGTGCCTCGGCCGAGATGAGTCCCGACATCCGCTGCAGATCGAGCACCCGCTCGAGGTTGCCGACAAAAACCAACCGATCGCCCACGGCCAGCGGTTCGTCGGGGCCCACGGCCGCGATGACCCTGTCGGCGCGTTCGACTTCCACGAGGAACACACCCTCGAGATTGCGCAGGCCCGCCTCGGCGACCGTCGACCCCGCCAGCGTGCCGTTGGCGACGATCGTCATTTCGATGGTGAACTCGCGCTCCAAGCCGGAAAGGTTCTCCCCGGGCGTCGCACGGTCCTTGAGTAGGCGCGGCGCCAGCACAATCATGAGCGCGATGCAGCCGATGGTCAGCGGCAGCCCGACCCCAACGATCGCGAACACGTTCAGCCGCCCGAGACCGGCCTTGTCGATGAGATCGTTGATGAACAGGTTGACGGACGTGCCGATCATCGTCATCGACCCACCGAGGATGACCGCGTAGCTCAGGGGCATCAGATACTGCGACGGTGATCGACCGGTGCGCCGACACCAGCGCACCACCCGTGGTGCAAGCATCGCCACCAGGGGCGTGTTCGCGATGAACGCCGACACCGCCGCCGACGGTCCGGTGACCCGTAACAGTTCGGCGCGCGGTCTGTTGCGCCTCGCTCCGCCCAGCAGTTTGGACGTCACACCGTCGAACGCGCCGGTGATGTCGGCCGCCCCCGCCAGCACGTACAGCGAAGCGACAATGGCAAGGGACTTGTTCGCGACCCCGGCCAGCAGCTGGTCTACGTCGATGACGCCCGCCACGTACAGAGTCAGCACGGCGCCGCCCATGACCAGCGACGGATTGAATCGGTCAGAAATCAGCAGCACTATCGCTACTACCACCACCGAGAGTGTCATCCACGCGTCAAGAGACACGGGTCCCCTTTCAGCCCAGCCTGCTGACGCGTTGTTCGACGCTCATTGCGCTCTCACCCTAATGGGGGTGGATCAGCGTGGTGGCGATGTCGCGCCCTGATCCCACCGACGGCCACATCGACTCCCGTCGCCGTGGATCGTGCCTGAGCACAAAGATGGGCCGGGCCCTGCGGACCCGGCCCATCTCCAGCGCGCCCCTACAGCACCGACGGCGGCGTGATCACCTTGACGGTCGTGACACCGTCGCCGGCCGACGCGTCGAGGGTGGCGGTGCTGACGTACAGCGTGCCGTCGGGCGCGACGGTCACGGCGGTGGCGATGGCACCGGGCACCTCGAGGACCTTGGTGACACCGGCCGCGCTCATCGCGTAGACGGCCGACTTGACCAGCGTCCCCACCCCCGTCTCCTCGTCGGTGACGATATCGATGACCGTCACATACGCTGTGCCGTCCGGTCCGAACACGAACTGCGAACCGGTGATACCTTGCAGGCCGCCCAATTCGAGCGCGGGCGCGATGGCGCCGTGGTCGGTGAAGGATCCGATCGTCGCGCCGGAACTGTCGAAGGCCAGCCCGCGAACCGCCCCGTCCTCGTCCGTCGACCACGAGGTAAGCCGGTGCCGTCGGGTCCGGCCGCCACCGCCGGGAGAAGCCCCTGAACCTGGGCGACGCTGCCCGGCACGGCTGTGGTGGACGCGCCCGTCGCCACGACGACCACGTGCGTCGACCGCGCCCCCGTCTCCGGATCCGCCGTCTCGACCACCTGGTAGGCGGTCCCGTCCGGCGCGAACACCGGCGGCTGCGTCGGGAAACCGTCGAGGGCACGCACGCTCTGGACCCCGTTCGGGCCGACCACCGCGATGACGATGCCGTTCTCGACCTGCAGGGGCACGTAGGCCCTGTTGTCCGGACCGACGGCCATGATGCCCAGGACGGGAACGGCGCCGTCGATGAACTCGCCGGGCAGTTCCACGACCTTGCTGGCCCCGCCGGGGCTGAGCACCGTCAGCTGGGCCGCGGTGGCCCCGAGCCCGGCGAGGTAAACGGTGCCGTCCCCCGCTGCCTGCGGCCAGCTCTGCGGCGAGCCGGCCGTCGACACCGAGGAGGTGATGCCAGTCGGGGTGAGGCGTGCGATCGAGTACTCGGTGCCGTCGTTGCCGTAGGTGATGACGGTCAGCAGCACCGACCCGTCGGCCGCCGTCACGAACTGCGACCCCGGCATTCCGCTGAGGGTCCGCGTCGTGACGGTGGTGCCCTTGATGGTCGCAATCACCATCTGCGGCAGCCCGGTAGATTCGTCGGCCGACTGCGTCACGAGATACCCCGTCCCGTCCGACGCGACGGTGAACAGCGTGCACCCGTACCGTCGACCGGCGCAGTGGTGAAGGAACTTCCGTCGGGCCGCACGACCAGCACGGAGGTCTCCTCGAACGTCGAGACCGACAACACGGGCACATACGCCGTCCCGTCGGGCGCCACCACCGGGGAGCCGGCGGCGTTGCCCTGCAGCTGATACGTGCGACCGACATCGCCGGCAATGGCGACGACGGTGTAGGTGGCACCGTTCGAGCCGTTCGGCGCGGCCGTCAGCACGTAGACGGTTCCGTTGGCCGCGACGACCGGGGCGCCGACGGTCGACGTGTCGACGTTGAGGATCGGCGTGACGGTTCCGGTGGGGTCGACCGAGACGAAGGTCGTCTTGGCTCCCAGCGGATCGGTGGACGTGACCAGCAGCGACCCGTCGGGCCGTGCGATCGGCAGTGAGGGGAACCCACCGAGGTCGGCGGTGGTCACCAGCACACGGCCGTCGGGGGTGAGCACGCTGACACGGGTCACCACCGCGGACGGGTCACCGCCCGGGAAGCTCGCGGTGACCTGGTACAGCGTCCCGCCGGGTGCCGCGATGACACCGCTGATCGGGATGCCCGGAGTCGACTCCGTGGTCACCACGTCGGGCGCGATCGTCACCGTGACCTGCACCGGGGTGGATCCGCCGTGGCCGTCGGAGACCGTGACCGTGAACATGTCGGTGTCGACGCCCGGGGTCTGGGTGGCCTGCTCGCGGGCCGCCGCGGTCGGGGTGTAGGTGAACGCCCCGGTAGCGGCGTCGAGGGTGACCGCGCCGCCCTTGACCGAGGTGGCCGGCCCGCTGTAGCTGCGGGTGTCACCGTCCGCGTCGGCGGAGGTGATGGTGCCCCTGACCACGCCCTCCGAATCCGGTTGTCCCGCAGTGTAAAGACCCGGTGGGCGCGGTGTTCTGCGGGCTGATCGCTACCGTCACCGGCACCGCCAGCGTGCCGCCGCGGCCGTCGGACACCGTCACCGTGAAGGTGTCCTGCTGGTCGGCCGGTGTCGCGTTCAGCGCCGACGCGGCATGCCGAGCGGTGTCGGTCGGGGTGTAGAGGAAGGTGCCGTTCGCGTTGACGACGACGCGTGCCCTTCGCAGTGGTGGTCGGGCCGCTGTAGCTCAGCGGGTCACCGTTGGCGTCGGTGGCGCTCACCGTGCCGCTGACCTTGCCGTCGGCACCCGGCGATCCCACCGAGGCCGTCCCGTTGGTAGGCGCGGTGTTCGGCGCCGGCAGGATCGCCACCGACACCGTGACCGTCGCAGTGCCGCCGACGTGTCCGTCGTCGACCGTGACCACGAAGGTGTCGGTCTTGTCGGCGGCCGTGCGCGCCGAACTTGGCCGCGTTCTCCCGCTGCCGCCGCGGTCGGGGTGTAGGTGAACGTGCCGTCGGAATTGACCGTCACCGCACCGCCTTTGGCCGAGGTGGCCGGCCCGCTGTAGCTGCGGGTGTCGCCGTCGGCGTCGGTGGCGGTGACCGCGCCGGTCACCACCGCACCCGCGCCGGGCGCGTTCGCCGTGAACGACCCGACCGGCGCGGTGTTCTGTGGGCTGATCGCCACCGTCACCGGCACCGCCAGCGTGCCGCCGTTGCCGTCCGACACCGTGACGGTGAAGGTGTCCTGCTTGTCGGCCGCCGTCGCGCCGAGCGCCGACGCGGCGTGCCGCGCGTCCTCGGTCGGCGTGTAACCGAACGTGCCGTCGGGATTGACCACCACGGCGCCACCCTTGGCCGACGTGGCCGGTCCGCTGTAGGACAGGTCGTCCCCGTCGGGGTCGGTCGCGGTCACCTGGCCGGTGATGTGGCCATTCGAATCCGGCTGTCCTGCGGTGTAATTCCCGTCGGTGGGCGCACCGTTGGTGGAGGTCGCCGGCGCGATCGCCACCGTGACGCTGGTGGTGGCGCTGCCGCCGTGTCCGTCGTCGACGGTGAACGTCAGCGTGTCGAATCTGGCGTCGGCCGGTGCATCCGGTGCCGGCGGCGGCCTGGCGGGCCGCCGCGGTCGGGGTGTAGGTGAAGCTGCCGTCGCCGTTGCCGACGACCGTGCCCTTGTCGGTGGATGCCGCTGTGCCGAAGGTCAATTCGTCGTTGTCGGCGTCGCGCGCGGTGACGCTGACCGCCACCGCCCCGCTGTCGGCGTCCGGGGCACCGGCGCGGGCGCGGGCCGCGACGGGCGCCCGGTTGAACGGCGCGATGGGCACGGTGACCGGCACCAGCGCGGTGCCGCCGTAGGCGTCGATGATGGTGACGGTGAAGGTGTCGGTCGTGTCCTCGGCCGGGGCATCGACGGCCGCGGCGGCGTGGCGGGCTGCGAAGCTCGGCGTGTAGACGAACCGGCCCGACGCCGTCACCACGACCGTGCCCTTGTCGGTGTCGGTCGAGCCGCGGAAGGTCAACAGGTCGCCGTCGGGGTCGGTCGCGCTCACCTGCCCGCGCACCGTCCCACCGAAGACGCTCGGGTCGCCGATGCTGACGTCCCCGGGTTCCGGTGCGGCGTTGTCGATCGCGGCGATCGTGACGGTGACGTTGACCGTGTCCGTGCCGCCGTGCCCGTCGTCGACGGTGACCGCGAAGCGGTCGATGCGGTCGGCGTAGCGGCCCTGCCGGACGGCCTCACGGGCGGCCTCGGTCGGCGTGTAGAGGAAGGTGCCGTCCTCGTTGACCGTCACGGTGCCCTTGCCGGGGTCGCTCGCGACGTAGGTCACGGTGTCGCCGTCGGCGTCGGTGGTGACGATCGAGCCGGTCACCTCGCCGGTGCTCATGTCGGGCCGGTCCACCGTCGCCGAGGCGTCCGGCCGCGCGTTGACCGGGCTGATGCGCACGGTGACCGCCACCGGGGTGACGCCGCCGTTGCCGTCGTCGACGGTGATGGTGAACGTGTCGGTGGTGTCGGCCTCGGTGGCCCCCGCGCGGGCGGCCTCATGCCGTGCCGCCGCGGTCGGCGTGAACGTGAAGCGGCCCGTCGGCGACACCACCAGGGTGCCCTTCTCCGTGCTGGTCGGCCCGGAGTAGGTGAGCCGGTCGCGGTCGGCGTCGGAGCCGATGACGCGGCCGCGTGACCTTGCCCGAGAACCAGGCCGGCGCGCCCGACGATCACCCGGGCCGTCGGCGCGGAGTTGTCGTCGACGGCGGGATCGAGCAACTCGCCGCTGGTCACCGCACGCGGCACCGGCGGCGCCGATCCGGTTGCTTTGCTGGTTCGCGGGCCGTCGGGCGAACGCCAGCAGGCCCCACACCAGCGGTGAGTCCGCCGGGCTCGCCGGCGCGTCGGTGCCGCCGGGCAGCGAACAGCGTCGAGAGCACGGCGGTGGTGAGCGCCGCGGGCTCCGGCTCGGGCGTCGGCACCGGCGCCACGTCCGTGGGCTTCGCGGCTCGGCGGGCGGCGCCGCGGCCGCCGGCTGCACCGCCGGCGCGCTGTCCGCCTGCTGGTCGTCATCGGCCGGGGCCGCGTCGGTGACGGTGGCCTGCCGCGCGAACGGTCGTCTCGCGCACGGTGACGCGGTGCGGCGGTCGGACGAGTGCGGGTACGGGTCCGCGATGGCGTCACGGCCTCCTCGGTGTCGCCGCCGGAATCGTCGGCCTGCACCGGCGCCGGATCCTCCTGCACGACAGGCTCGTCGGCGTCGTCGCCGGCGAGCGCGGAAGCGTCGTCGGCGTCGTCGGACTCGCCGGACTCTTCGGCACCGGCGGCGGCTGCGTCGTCGGCCGCCGGCCGCATCACCACCGCTGTCGTCGTCGCCGGCGTCCTGGCCCTGCGAGCCGGTGTCGGTGCTGTGCGCCGGCGTTGCCGTGGTGCCGAGCACCACCGGCTGCGGAGCCGGTTTCCCCGCCGGCGGTACCGTCCGCGCTGGCCGACGAGCCCGTGTCCGGCTCCGCCCAGGCGACGCCTGCCGGCCAGGCGATCGCCGACCCGATCCCCAGCGCCACCGCGAGTGCTCCGACACGGCCGATATGACGTGCGTGACCCATGATTCCCCCCGTATGAAATTTGGGTCGCGAAGTGACCCCCCGGAAGGAAAATTAGCTCACGAAGGCCCCGACGAGTACCACGCAACCGAATCTTGCGTCCCGCGTTCTTTGCAAAGCAAACAATGTGGAGCCCGGCTGCCAGCGCGAACGTCGGCGCTTGCACACGGAAAATGTGGCCGCGCCCGGGTGCCGCGTCTCAACCGAAGGGCGTACGTCGGCGCGCGGCCTTCGCCCGGTACATCGCGGCATCGGCGTCGCGCAGGATCTCCTCGACCGTGCGCCGGTCGCCGGGCGTCAAGTCCGTGCTGCCGATGCTGGCCATCACGATTCGCAGCCTGCCGCCGATGCGCATCGGTTCCGCGAGTCCGGCGTGCAGTCGGGCGGTCACCGACTCCGGCGTCGCTCCGTCGGCGAACCCGTACAGCAGCACCACGAATTCGTCACCTGCCAGGCGGCCGACGAAGTCGTGGGGCCGCAGACTCGCCCGCAGTCGCCGCGCGGCCTCCCTGATGGCCTCGTCGCCGGCGTGGTGGCCCAGCTCGTCGTTGATGGCCTTGAGGTCGTCCAGGTCGACGAACAACACCGCGGACCGCGCCGATCTGCTGGACTGGGCGGCCTGGGCGATGCGCGTTTCGATCTGGGCGCGGTTGGGCAGCCCGGTCAGCGGATCGTGCAGGGCGCGGAATGCCAAGTGTGCCTTCGCATTGCGTTCCGCGGTGATGTCGGAGAACGAGACCAGCAGCGCAGAATGCTCGGCTTCGCCCGGATCCAGCAGACAACAGTTGATGGACAGCCACACGCGTGTGCCGTTGATCGTGTCGATGCCGAAGACCTTGTTCTCCAGCGGGAGGTTCTCGAGGATCGACTTGACGAATACCCGGTCGTCGTCACCGACCTTGGTGCCCCGACGGTCGTACACCGGGAACCCGATAACGCCGCGGGCGTAGTCGGCCACCAGTTTGTCGGTGTCCAGTCGCAGGATGCGCCGGGCCGCCGGGTTGATCGACTGGAGCGCGCCGCGCCGGTCGAGGACGACGACGCCGTCGTGCAGGGAGTTGACGACGGATTGGAAATGGATCTGCGCGCGCCGCTGCGCGGTGTAGTCCGAGCACAACAGCACGTAGCCCGCACTCATCGCGGTGACCGACACCCGGACGTTGACCACGGAGCCGTCGGCCGCCCGGTGCGTGGCATGCGTGACGCCTCCCTCGGCGACGATGCGGGCCAGGTCGATGCCGGCGTCGACGGCCTCCTCGACGGGCAGCCCGAGCGCGCGGTCGGCCGGGCGCCGGTACACCGCCGCGGCGGCCGTGTTCCAACTGGTGACGATGCCGGCGGCGGTGGTCGCGATGATCGCGTCACTGACGTGGTTCACCAGCGCGGCCTGATAACGCAACGTCGCCTCGGCCGCCTTCTGCGCGGTCAGATCGCGGAAGAACACCTGATAGGCGGGCTGCCCGTCCCAGGTGGTCAACACCGAGACCGTCTCGACCTCCAGCGGGCTGCCGTCGAGGCGCAGCAGTACGGCCTCGGCCGCGGCGGAGCTGTCTCCCTCGTTCGACAACGCGACGATGCGCGTGAGCATGGACCCGATCGAGTCCGGGTGCACGAAATCGGTGATCGGCCGGCCCACCAATTGCTCGGCACTGTGGGCGCCGAAACCCCGCACGCCCGCGGGGTTGACGTAGACCAGCCGGCCATCGGCGTGCACGCACATCGGTCCCGGACTGAGGTCCACCAGCCTCCGGTACCGTTCTTCCGCACTGTCGACATGGCGAGACGGGTTGCTGAACGTGGGCGATTCCGGCGTTGTCCCCACCTCCCCCGGACAAGAAATTTGCTGGAATCTGTGAAAACAGCAAATACGCAACGACGCTGAGCGATTGCCCCCGTGCACAGTATGGCAACGACCGGGCGCTTCGGCTAGTCAAGCGCCGAATATTGCGCGTTAATCGAGCAAGGGCGTCCTATCGGGGGCGAATCTACAGGGAAGGGAAATACCATGCCTACACCACACATGGCGATCGCCGGAATCGGCGCAGTCACCGGCTACGGCTGGGGTCAGCAAACTTTATGGGAGGGGCTGACGAGCGGGAAGCCGGCCGCGACGTTGTACCCGGGCTTCGGTCCCAGCAACGACGAGGACGCCTGGCTGGCGAAGGTGGCCGACGAGGGCGACCCGCGCGACGGCCTGAGCCGCTCCGCGCAGGCGATGCGCGCCGCGGCGCGGGAGGCGATCACCGACGCCGTCGACCGCGGCTGGCGTCCCGGATCGCGCGTGGGCCTGCTGCACGCGGTGGTGATCTCCGAGGTCGAAGGGTGGCGCACGTTCTATCTGAAGGACCACGCGAAGCGGCGGGTGCGCGACTACTTGACGCTGATGCCCTCGACTCCGGTGTCAATGTTGATGCAGGAGTATGGTTTTCACGGCCCAGCGATGAACGTCTCGGCGATGTGCGCGTCCGGGAACGCCGCGCTGATCACCGCCAAGATGTGGCTGGACGCCGGGATGGTCGACGACGTCGTGTTCGTCTCCACCGACCTGTCGCTGACACCGGAGAACGTCGAGCACTTCGTCCGCCTCGGCGTCGGGGTCATCGACGCCGAACCGCTCGACGCCTGCCGCCCGTTCCAGGAGGGCAGCCGCGGCTTCCCGGCGGGAGAGGCGGCCGTCTCGTTCGTGCTGTCGCGTCGCAGCGAAGACCCGTACGTGCACGTGCTCGGCGGGGCGATGACCCATGACGCCTATCACCTCACGTCGGTGGACCCGTCCCGCACACAGGTCGACCGGTGCGTGGTCGAGGCATTGACGGACGCGCAAGTTTGCGCCGCCGACATCACCTACATGAACGCGCACGGCCCCGGTACCCAACAGTGCGACACGGTCGAGGCGGCCGTCCTCGACGAAATTTTCGACGGTGCGCCGCAGATCTACTCGGTCAAGCCGTTGACGGGGCACTGCCAGGGCGCTGCGGCCGCCGTGGAGGTCACCGCGGCGGCGCTGGGGTACGCCCACGGGCAGGTGCCGGCCCCACCGACGGTGGCGACCGGCCATCCCCGACTGCTCGACGGCGTCACGCCGATGCAGCGCGGCCTGACGCTGAAGACGTCACTGGGCATGGGCGGCCACAACGCGGCGGTGGTGCTGGCGCCGGTGTGATCGCTTAACCGTCGGTGGTCTGCGCTGAACTTCGCTCGGTGTGGGTGCGGGTGCCTGCTTCGACGTCGCTTCCTGCCGATTGAGGCGCGGTGTCAGGCTTGGCCTCGGCAGCGCGGGAACCGGCAGGCGGCTGCTTCGCCCACACCGACCGCAACAGGTCGCCGGGCCGCCAGCCGCCCGGTCGTCTCGGAGCCGATCCGGAGGTGGCCGGTGCCTGTTCGGCACTGTCGGTCTCCGCTTCCCGGGCGGACGACTCGCGCGAACGGGCCGGCGCAGCAGCCTCATCGTCGGCCGATTCGACAGCGGATTCGGTAGCAGCGGGCACCACGAGTGGTCCATGCGACCGGGTCAACGCCGACGCAGTGAAATCACCCACCAACTCCGCCGAGCGCACCGCACCTGCGGTGACGGAGTCAGCGTCGGAGATCCATCGCGTCGGCGGCGGAACGAGGCGGAACGGCACCGGCTCGGACGGGAAGGAGCCCGGGACCGCGGGGTCCGCCCGCTGGTAGCCGGTTTCGATGACCGCCCGCAAAAACGGGTCCATGGCCGTCACCAGGTCCGCCGGGACGCCGAGCTGCAGCAGCGGCATCGTCAGCGGCAACTGACCGACCGGGGCGGGAATCAGCTTGTCGGTCACCAGACCGTCGGCTGTGGTCGTGACGATGGCGGTGGGGTCGTCGGGATCGACTTCCTGGTAGTAGCCGGAGTGCAGAAAGACGAAGCCCAGGACCGCGTTGCTGTCAGCGGCAACGTTGAGCACGAAATCGGGGGCGTCGGAGACGCCGTCGTACATCTTGGAAACCTGTAGCACCCTGGTTCGCTCGGGCGTGGTGCCCTCGCCGAAGGTCACGCCGACCAGTGGGAGATACACGCCGGGCGGCAGGCGGGTCAGTATTCCCCCGGCGTTGCGCCGCGGACTACTCGCCTGCACGAATTCGATACTGCCCGTGTCGAAGTCGGGGTCGCGTTCGAGCTGGGCGAGGGCGCTCGCCACCGTGCCTGCGCCCTGGGAATATCCGACGACGTAGATCGTGCCGGCCGGGTCATCCGCTCGGGCCTGTCGCACGGCCCGAACGACCTTGGCGGCGGCGTCGGCCTCGGATTCGTCGTACGTGGGATCCGAGAGTCCAGTCGCGACCCCCAGACTGCGGGGGTAGTCGACGAAGACGGGCGCCGATCCGTCCGGGACGTAGCGCCCCTGGAAGCTGTCGGCCATCCGGACGAAGGGCACCCCGTCTTCGGGACCGACGATCGGCTTGGTTCCGTCGACGAAGATGCTGGCCGACAATAAGTGCACCGGCAGCGTCGGAGTACTGACGGTGTGGCCCACGCCCAACAGGACGGCCGCTTCCATCGCCAACCCCGTGGTGACGAACGGACCCCACTTCTTCACGCGAGTTTTCTGCATACCTCAGCGGCCCCCTACGACTTTCTCGGATTTGCTGCTTGTCTCTTCAGCTAACGCGTACCCGGGATGTGTGAGGAAGAATCATCGCGGATCGGGTTAGGTGCAGCGACTCCGCTTTGTCCTCCGGGATAGCGGACGCGCTGTGACTCAGGCGCGCCGGAACGTCAGCGTCTCGCCGCGCACGCCGCCCATCCACAGGTCCTGGCAGGCCTCGGCCATCTCCTCGAGACCCTCGATGATCGCGCCGAACACGTTGCCCGGCACCCAGCCCTGGTCCCCGTTGATCAGCAGGTTGTTGCGGCCGTAGAACAGCGCCAGGTCGACGATGGCCCCGGTGGTGCCGGTGCCGGTGGTGTTCTCGTAGCCGTAGGCCGGGTTGCCGAGCTCGTCGGAGTCGAACGAGAACCAGCACAGGTCACCCGGTATCGGCGTGACCGTGGTGTTCTCCTTGCCCGGGTCGCCGGCGCGAAAGCCGGCAGCAGGGTGTAGATCTCGTTGCGGGCGTACTTGCCGTGAAACACCTGCGCCGACAACGCCCGCGCCAGCGCATCCCACACCGCTGCGCAGGTGCGCGGGCGCTGCGTCGTCGAGCAGCCGCGCCGTGCACGAGCTCACGCCGCGCTTGTCCAGCGAGACCGTGATCAGCCTGCTCATCAAGCTTCTCCTTCGGCCGTGAGTGCGGGTGTGCGTCAGGTGCCAGTCGGTGGCCGACTGGTAAGCCTGCCCCACCCGCAGCACCAGCGCATCCGCGTGCCGGGCGCCGACGATCTGCAGCCCGACCGGCAGCCCGGCGGCGGTGAATCCGCACGGCACGCTGAGCGCGGGCTGCTGGGTCATGTTGAACGGGATACGTGTACGGCGTCCAGCTGGTCCAGTCCGGCGACGCCGAGCCGTCGGGCACGTCCTGGCCGGCCGGGAACGCGGGCAGCGGCAGCGTCGGGGTGACCAGCACGTCGTAGTCGCTGGTGGAACGCGCCCCATCAGCTGCCCCAGCTGCATGCGCACCGCCGTCGCGTCCAGGTAGTCCGACGCCGAATACGTCGCGCCGAGCGCCGCGGTGCGCCGCAGGCCCGGGATCGGCCCGGCCCGCCAACGTCGTCCAGCGCGCCGTAGGCTTCGCAGCACCTTGGCCTCGCCCGGCGAACCACAGCACGTGGAACGCCTCCACCGGATCGCTGAAGCCCGGGTCGACCTCGTCGACCTCGGCGCCCAGCGTCGGCCAGCACCGCCACGGCGGCGCGCACCGCGGCATCGACCTCGGGGTCGTTGCGGACGAACCCAGGTCCGGGGAGTACCCGACCCGCAGACCCGCCACCCCGCCGTCCAGACCGGCCAGGAACGACTGCCGTCGGCGTCGGCATCGCCGACCAGTCCCGCGCGTCGAAACCGGTGATCACGTCGAGCAGCGCCGCCGCATCGCGCACCGTCCTGGTCATCGGGCCCGGATGCGCCAGCGTGCCGAACGGGCTCGCCGGATAGTGCGGGATCAGCCCGTACGTCGGCTTCAGCGCCACCGTGCCGGTGAAGCCCGCCGGGATCCGCACCGAGCCCCCGCCGTCGGTGCCGACCGACCACGGCCCCATCCCCAGCCCACCGCCGCCGCGCTGCCGCCGCTGGACCCGCCCGCCGTCATGCCCGGATCCCACGGGTTGCCGGTGGCGCCGAACGGCCGGCGAGTCGGTCACGCCCTTCCACGCGTACTCCGGCGACGTCGTCTTGCCGAGGAGACCGCGCCGGTCTCGCGCAGCCGCGCCACACACGGCGCGTCCTCGTCCCACGGTCCCGCCGCGTCGATCAGCGCGCTGCCGCGCAGCGTCGGCCACCCGCGGGTCGAGGAACACGTCCTTGATCGACGTCGGCACCCCGTCACCCGGGCCGAGCGGTTCGCCGGCCTGCCAGCGCGCCTCGGACTCCTTCGCCGCGGCCAGCGCACCGTCGGCGTCGACCAGCACGAACGCGTTGACCGCGGCGTCGTAGGCGTCGATCGCGTCCAGCGCGGCCTGGGTGGCCTCCACCGGCGAGATCGTCCTGTCCCGGTATCCCGCAACGAGTTCGGTCGCCTCGGTGAACGTCATCGGCCCGTCCGCCCGGGACATAGCCGAGCTTCTTGTCCACGACGTTGTGCAGCGGTTCGCCGGCCAGCCAGCGCCGGGCGTTGGCCGCGAACTGGGCGGCCAGCGTCGTCGCGCCAGCCGACGACGTCGGCGGACATGTGCGCGGTGATCGTCACGTTCGGCAGCGTCCCACAGCGGATGCTCGGCGGGCAGCGGCTCGGTGTCGAACACGTCGAGTGTCGCGCCCCCGATGCGGCCGCTGCGCTCAACGCGTCGAGCAGCGCGGCCTCGTCGACCATCGGCCCGCGGGCGATGTTGACCAGATGCGCGTCCGGTTTCATCGCGGCCAGCACCTGCGCGTCGACCAGACCGCGGGTCTGCGCGGTCAGCGGCGCGGCCAGGATCAGGTGATCGCACCAGCCCGGCGTCGCGCGCAAAGCTGTGCGCTGTCGACGACCTCGCCGAAGTCGGGGTCGTCGGAGGTCGGCCGGCGGCCCGCGCCGCGCACCTCAGCCCGGCCGCGCGCAGCAGCCGGGCGATCTCGCGGCCGATGCCGCCGGTGCCGACCACCAGCGCGGTGCGCACCGGTGATCGACCGCGGTCTCGCGGTGCCGCCACTCGTGGCGCTGCCTGCAGCGCGAAGCTGGTGCGGCTGTCCTTGGCGTGCGCGATCACCGCGCCGAGCACGTATTCGGCCAGCGGCCGGTCGAACACCCCGCGCGCGTTGGTCACCACCACGTCGGAGCTCCCGCAGTGCGTCGAACAGCAGCGTGTCGACGCCGGCGGCGGTGATGTGGATCCAGTCCAGTGTCGTCGGCGTCGGCCCACACGTCGCGCACGGCGGTGGAGAAGTAGTCCCACAGCAGCAGGGCCTGCGCCCCGCGCACCGCCTCGGCGAGGCCGTCGGCGGCGCAGAACCGGAAGTCCACGTCCAGGTCGTCGAGCCCGGGCGGCCGGTCGTCCGCCTTCTCGCACAGCACCGCGACAACCGGTCGTGTTTCGTAGGCACGGCACCGAGGCTAGGAAGCGGAACGTACGATTGTCAACAATCGACTTGCGGAAGTGTCAGGTCGGCCCCACACTGAGCCAATGAACCCGTCGCCGCCCCTGCAACAAGCGGGAATCGGTGTTGTCGTGCCGTACGACTTCGCGCTCGATCGGGAGCTGTGGCGGTGGTTGCCCGACGACGTCAGCCTGCATCTCACCCGGCTGCCGTACGCGCCGCATGCCGGCGACGATGGAGATGGCGGTGCACATCTCCGACCCGGCTCTGGTCGCGCAGGGTGTCATCGACGTCTCCGCGGTCTCGCCGCTGGTGATGGCGTACGCGTGCACGTCGGGCAGCTTCGTCGGCGGGCCCGGCGGCCGAGCAGGCGCTGGTGGCCGCGATGCGGCGGCCGGGGCACCCGCGGCGCTGACCACCAGCGGCGCGCTGCTGGAGGCGCTGCGGCATCTGGACATCACCCGCATCGCGACGGCCACCCCCTACACCGCCGACCTGACGGTGGGGCTGACCGCGTTCCTCGGCGAAGCCGGTATCGAGGTCACCGCGGCCGCGGGGCTCGGCCTGATCTCCGACATCTGGACGGTGCCGCACGACGTCACCGCCGCAACTGGTCCGCGACACCGACACCGACGACGCCGAGGCGGTGTTCATCAGCTGCACCAACATGCCGACCTACGACGTGATCGCCACGGCTGGAAGCCGAACTGGGCAAGCCGGTGCTGACCGCCAACCAGGTCACGATGTGGCATGCGCTCAGCGTCATCGGCCGCAAGGCGGTCGGGCCCGGTCAGCAGTTGATGGAGCGCTGAGCCGTCACCGGGTCTCGGACCGGTCCCAGGTGGCGACCCCCCAGATCACGATGACGTCGATCGCGATCACGACCACCGACCAGATCGGGTAGTACGGCAACCACAGGAACATCGCGACGATCGACAGCGAGGCCATCACGATCGCCGCGATGCGCGCCCACGTGGTGCCGACGAACAGACCGATGGCGACCAGACCGACCAGAATCGCCACGATGATCTGCACCCAGCCCCAGAACGTCGTGTTGACCTGGTACACGTAGGCGGGGCCGATCACGAACAAGTCGTCGGCCAGCAGCGCCGAGATACCCTGGAACAGCGTCAGCAGCGCGCTGACCAGCAGCAGCGCGCCCGCGGCGATCGTCGCGCCGGCAGCCACGAACCGGCTGGTCGACCGGTGCTCATGCGTCGGGTTGGTACTCATCCACAGACCTCCTTGTCACGGCTGGCAGAAAACAGGCGGGCGGTGCCCAGGCGAGGCACTACCCGCGTGCGGTGCCGCCAAACTCAGAGGCCGCGGGCCAACAACTCGGCCAGGTGCACGGCCCGCCGCGGGGTGCCGTGCGCGATCTGGGTGCGGCAGCTGAACCCGTCGGCCACCACGGCGGTGCCGGGATCGGCCGCGCGCACCGCCGGCAGCAGCACCCGCTCCCCCACCTGCTGGGACACCGCGTAGTGGCCCCGCTCGAAGCCGAAATTGCCGGCCAGCCCACAACATCCGGAGTCCGGCAGCTCGGCGGTCGACGCCGGCGGCGGCCAGCAACGCGCGGTCGGCGTCGAACCCGAGCACGGCATGCTGGTGGCAGTGCGTCTGCACCAGCGCCCGGATGTCCAGCGTCGGCGGCCGCCAGCCCGACGCGACGACGAACTCGGCGAAGGTCTGGGTCTGCTCCGCCAGCCGGGCCGCCCGCGGGTCGTCGGGCAGCAGGTCGGCGGCGTCGCGGCGCAGCACCGCCGTGCAACTGGGTTCCAGGCCGACGATCGGGGTGCCGGCGTCCAGGTGCGGCGCCAGCCGCGTCAACGACCGGCGCAGCTGCGTGCGCGCCGTGCCGAGCTGCCCGGTGGAGATCCAGGTCAGCCCGCAGCACACCGGCCCGTCGGGCAGCACCACCCGATAACCCGCGGCCTCGAGCACCGCTACGGCGGCCCGGCCGACCTGCGGGGCCAGGTGATTGGTGAAGCTGTCGGGCCACAGCAGCACGGTGTCGCCGTCGCCCTTCGGGGCCGGCCGGCCGGCGAACCAGGCCGCGAAGGTCTGCTCGGCGAACGGCGGGATCTCCCGCTCGGGCGCGATGCCGCCCAGCCGCTTCACCAGCCGACCACGCGCCAGCCGGTTGGCCGTCTTCGGTGCCCTGGCCGCGACCCGCGACCACAGCGGCAGCCAGCCCATCGACCAGTGCGACAGCGGCCGCGCCCACGGCCGGCCCGCGTAGTGGTGGTGGGTGAACTCCGCCTTGTAGGTGGCCATGTCGACGTTCACCGGGCAGTCCGACAGACAGCCCTTGCACGACAGGCACAGATCCAGTGCGTCGCGCACCTCGGTGGAGCGCCAGCCGTCGGTCACCACGTCGCCTTCGAGCATCTCCCACAGCAGGTGCGCGCGCCCGCGGGTGGAGTGCAGCTCGTCGCGGGTGGCCTGATAGCTCGGGCACATCACCCCGCCGGAGCTCTGCCGGCACTTGCCGATGCCGACGCAGCGGCGCTGCGCCTGCGCGAAGTCGCCGTGGTCCTCCGGGTAGGCGAACAGCGTCAACAGTTTTCGGTCCTTCGCCGGACCGGCGTGCCGGATGCCGGCGTCCAGCGGCGGCGGGTCGACGATGACGCCCGGGTTGAGCCGCGCGCGCCGGGTCCCAGATGTCCTTCATGCCGGCCAGCAGCGCCAGCCCGTCGGCGCCGTACATGCGGCCCAGCAGCTCCGAGCGGGCCCGGCCGTCGCCGTGCTCGCCGGACACCGAACCGCCCAGCGACACCACCAGATCGGTGGCGTGCTCGACGAACGACCGGTACGCGGCGACACCCTGGGTGCTGAGCAGGTCGAAGTCGATCCGCATGTGCATGCAGCCCTCGCCGAAGTGCCCGTAGGACGCGCCGGCCAGCCCGTAGCGGCCCATCAGCTCGTCGAGGCCGCGCAGGTAGTCGGCCAGCCGCTGCGGCGGCACGGCCGCGTCCTCCCAGCCGCCCCAGGCTTCGGCGCCGTCGGCGCGCCGGGTGGCCAGCCCGGCCGCGTCGGTGCGGCACCGCCACAGCACCGCCTGCGCGGCCGGCTCGGTGACCAGCGACGCGGTCGCGGGTGAACCCGAATCTTGGAGCGCGGCAAGCATTTCCGCTGCGGCCGCTCCGGCGGCGGTGACGTCCTCGCCGCCCATCTCGACCAGCACCCAGGCCCGCCCCTGCGGGCAGCCCCGCGGCGATGGCCGCCCGGCGCACCTCGCCGGGCAACCGGTCCACCAGCTGGTCGTTGATCGACTCCATGGTCAGCGGACGGTGCTCCAGCACCGTCGGCACGCATTCGGCCGAGGCGACCGAGTCGGCGAAACCGAGCACGCACAGCACCCGCGCCGCCGGCAGCGGGGTGAGCGCGACGCTCGCCCGCAGGGTCGCCGCGAACCCGCCCTCGCTGCCGCACAACAGCGCGGCGACGTTGTAGCCGTGCTCGGGCAGCAGCCGGTGCAGCGCGTACCCGGAGATCTGCCGGGTGAACCGGCCGAACCGGCGCCGGATCGCCGTGTCGTGGGCGTCGGCGAAAGCCGTGAGCTGCCGGTGCAATTCACCTTCGCGGCCGGGCCTGCCGGTCAGCTCCGCGCGGTCGCCGTGCGCGGTCACCGTGGCGCGGGTGCCGTCGGCCAGCAGCACGTCCAGGGCGCGCACGTTGTCGGCGGTGGTGCCCCACGCCACCGAGTGCGCGCCGCAGGCGTTGTTGGCGATCATCCCGCCGAGGGTGGCCCGGCTGGCCGAGGACGGGTCCGCACCGAACGTCAGCCCGTGCGGCCGGGCCGCGGCCAGCAGATCGGTCAGCACCACCCCGGGCTCGACCACGGCGGTGCGGGCGGCGGTGTCGATGTCGAGGATCCGGTTGACGTGTCGCGACGCATCGATGACGACGCCGCCGATCGCGTTGCCCGCCATCGAGGTTCCGCCGCCGCGCAGCGTCACCGGCGCGCCGGCCGCCGCAGTCAGCGTCACCGCGGCCGCGAGATCGTCGGCGTCGGCCGGGACGACGACGAGGTCGGGGACCACCCGGTAGTTGGACGCGTCGACCGCGTAGAGGCCCTTGGCGGTCGCGTCGTCGCGGACCGACCCGCGGACCTCGGCGCGTAACGCTGCACCGAGCCTGCTGACGTCGTACGTCGCGGGCGTTAACATTGTTGACAATCTACATATCCCCGTGTCGATCAGCCAAGGAGGCTCGATGCCGACTGTCGGCCTGCTGTACCCCGGCCACAGCGCCGAAGACGACTTTCCCGCTCTCGAGGACGCGCATCGCCGGTGCGGTGCGATTGCCGGTGGTGATCACCTCGGTCGGCGAGGACGCGCACCGCGTCGACGCCCTGCTCGACCTCGGCAGCGACGCCCGGCTGGCCGACGGCGCCGCGGCGCTGGCCCCCGAGCAGCCGCGACGCGGTGATGTGGGCGTGCACGTCGGGCAGCTTCGTGTTCGGCCCGCAGGGCGCCGACCGACCAGGTCTCGGCCGTCGCCGCCGCGGCCGGCGTGCCGGCATCGTCCACGTCGATCGCGTTCGTCGACGCGCTGCGCCACCTCGGCATCGCCCGGGTCGCGGTGGCGGCCTCCTATCCCGACGACGTGGCCCAGTGTTTCGTCGAGTTCCTGCGCGCCGGCGGGGCCGAGGTGGTGTCGATGGGCAGCCACGGCATCTACACCGCTGCCGAGGTCGGCACGCTGACACCGGCCCGCGTGGTCGAGATGGTCACCGCCGCGGACCATCCCGACGCCGAAGCGGTGCTGGTGCCCGACACCGCGATGCACACGCTGGCGATCATCGACCAGCTGGAGGCCGCCGTCGGCAAGCCGGTGCTGACCGCCAACCAGGTGACGGTGTGGAAGGGCCTGGAGCTGCTGGGGGCGGTGCCCGCGTTACCCGGGCTGGGCACGCTGTTCGGGGGGCGCCGATGACCGGCCACATCGGCCCGCTGGTGCAGAAGTCGACGCCCAGCATCATCGCCGACAAGCTGCGCGCGGCCATCGGCCACGGCGAACTCAAGCCCGGCGAACAGCTCGGCGAGGCGGAGCTGGCCCGCCGGCTCGGCGTCAGCCGCGGCCCGCTGCGCGAGGGGATGCAGCGCCTGACCCAGGAGGGGCTGCTCGTCGCGATCCGCAACCGGGGCCTGTTCGTCATCGACATGACCGCCGAGGACATCAGCGACATGTACCTGGCCCGCGAGGCCGTCGAACGCGCGGCCGCCCGCGCGGTGATCCGCCGGGGCGATCACGCGGACGTCGGCGAGGCGCTGCTGGCGATCGTCGACCGGATGCGGGGCCGCCCACCCCCGCCGAGGTCAGCGAGCTCGACATCGCCTTCCACGAGCGGCTGGTGCAGCTGTCGGGCAGCCCGCGGCTGGCCCGCATCCACCGCACGCACCTCACCGAGACGCGGATGTGCATCCACGCCCTCGAGGACAGCTACGCCAAATCCGATTTCCGCGAGGCCGAGCACCGCAAACTGGCCGAGGCCATCCGCTCGGGCGATGCCGAGGCTGGCCGACCGGCTGCTGATCGAGCACATGGACGACGCGCTGGCGCGGCTGATCGACAACCCGGCGGTGGACGAAGCCGAGCCGGTCAGCATCTGAATCCCCGGCGCCGCAGCAGCCTCGCGACACCGGCGGACAAGATAGCCACGGCTGCACTGGGGCATCGCCTCGATCAGCAGCCAGCCCAGGCGGGCCAACAGGTCGCGGAACCGGACGTCGACGACGAGGTCGCGACGGTGCCCAGCCCACTCGACCCCGACCTTGGCAGCGGGCCAACCCATGCCGATGACCGCCTCTCGGTGGCCGTCAGCGACGGCGATGCTGGTGCTCGGCCGCGGCAACCCGCCGTTGATCAGCGCCAGCCGCAGCCGGGTCTCTTCGGGAGCACGCGAGCCGCCGTCCATCAACCCGATCGCCTCCCACGCCGACCCCATCCCGCGGGCCCCGCGGTAGCGGACCTCCAGCGGCGCGACGTCGGCGGCCTCGAGATCGGTGTCCGCGCTGAGCTTGTCGAGGAGAACGACGGCCTCGTCGCGCGGTAGGCGCCGGGCCAGGTCGAGCGCCGTACGGGCCGGCGGTGGTCAGGGCCAACCCGTGCAACCACACCTCGTCGGATTCGATCCGTTCGTTGCGGACCACCACGCCGGGCTGTGGCCGCCGCGGCGCAGCGATGAGCTCGATCGGCCCGGTCTCGACATGCGGATAGCCACCGTGGAGCGCGGCAGCGGTTCTGCCGGCGATCACTCCGGTGCGGCGCGTCCACAGCCAGGCGGCCATCGCTTTGGCGTCGAGGTCGAGGCGGGCGTCTCGGTGCAGGTAGACGTCGGGAAATATCGCCCGGTGCTTCCAGCGCAACGCACCGCGCGTCACCGCGCCCGACGCGAGTGCCTCGCTACCGATGAAGGGCTCGTGCATGCCGCCCAGGGTGTTCGGCCCCTGAGACATTCTCGGACGCTGTAGCCGAGATCGACATCAGGGTTGTGGATCAATTCCAGGTTCTGGAAAACCACAGCCGTGGTGTCGATCTGGCGTACAGCATCCGCAAGGCGGTACCGGACCGGAGAGCGGGATCGACGCCGGCGCGATGCGCCGCTGATCAGGACCGGGCGCCGGCCATCTCGTAATCCAGCGCCGGCGGGGCCTCCGGGGTGCCCGGGATCTCGGTGCCGTTCATCGGACACCGCGTGGTCTCGGGCACCTTGATCAGTGCGACCACCCCGATCGCGCAGGCGATCATCATGTAGAAGGCCGGCCACAGGTTGTTGCCCGACTCGTTGACCAGCCAATCGTTCACCGCCGGCGCCGTGCCGCCGAAGATCGACGTCGAGACGTTGTAGGCGATCGCGAACCCCGCATAGCGGACCTGGGTCGGGAACATCGCCGGGAACGTCGCCGAGATCGTGGCCAGCTGCGGCACATACAACAGGCCCAGCACCGCGAACCCGATGAAGGCGCCGACGAGGCCCGTCGACATCAACATGAACATCGGGATCACCGCGACGAACAAGCCGACCAGCGACACCCACCACAGCGGTTTTCGCCCGACCCGGTCGGACAGGTGCCCGGCCAACGGCAGGAACAGCATCATGGCCAACATGCCGATGATGGGCACGATGAGCGACATGTCGGTGGACAGGCCGATGGACGTCTCCAGATAGGTCGGCATGTAGGTCAGCAGCGTGTAGTTGACCACGTTGAGGGCCACCACCAGTCCACCGAGCTTGAGGATCGGCGCCCAGTAGCGGGTGACGAGGTCTTTGAACTCGCTGCCGATGTTCTGCTCTTCCCCGCCGGTCTGCTCGAGTTCCTGGAACACCGGCGTCTCCTCGAGCTTCATCCGCAGGTAGATGCCGACCATCCCGAGCGGAGCCGCAATCAGGAACGGCACCCGCCAGCCCCACGTGCCCATCTGGTCGTCGGAGAGCACCGCCGAGAAGCCCAGCATCAGCAGGGCGCCCGCGGAGAAGCCGGACAGCGTGCCGAACTCCAGGAAGCTGCCCAGGAACCCGCGCCGGCGGGGCGGGGCGTACTCGGCCATGAAAGTGGCCGCGCCGCCGTACTCGCCGCCGGTGGAGAAACCCTGGATCATGCGCAGTACCACCATCAGGACCGGCGCCCAGTACCCGATGGTGGCGTAGCTGGGCACCAGCCCGACGCAGAACGTGGCCCCGGCCATCATCACGATCGTGATGGCCAGCACCTGCCTGCGCCCGAGGCGGTCGCCGAGCGGACCCCAGATGAAGCCGCCCAGCGGGCGCACCAGGAACGACACCGCGAACGTCATCAGCGCCAGCAGGGTCGCACTCTCGGTGTCACCGGGGAAGATCGCGGCAGAGATGTAGGAGACGCCGTACGCGTAGAGGCCGTAGTCGAACCATTCGGTGGCGTTACCGATCGCCGAGGCCGCGATGGCTTTTCGCAGCACGCCCGGCGGCGGTTCCTTGGTCGGGGCGTTCGCGGATGGGTGTTCGGGACCAGTCATCGGAGTTTTCCTCACGTTTGTCCATCACCACCGCTTGCGACGTCGTTCGATGTGCCCCGGCCGCGGCAAGCGATTCCTGTTGTTCGGCTGCAGTTCGACTGTCAACTTCCTGCCTCTTACCCACAAGATCAAATCTGAAACACTCGGTTTCCCAGCCCCCCAGGGGCAGCCGCGGCCGTCGTGCCCACCGGTAGGCTGACGGCGTGCCGTTACCGCCTGATCCCAGCCCCGCCCTGCAGTCGTACGCCCACCCCGAACGCCTGGTGACCGCCGACTGGTTGTCGGGCAACCTCGGCCGGCCGGGCCTGGCCATCGTCGAGTCCGACGAGGACGTGCTGCTCTACGACACCGGCCACATCCCGGGCGCGGTGAAGATCGACTGGCACACCGACCTCAACGACGCCCACGTGCGCGACTACATCACCGGCGAGCAGTTCGCCGACCTGATGAACCGCAAGGGCATCTCCCGCGACGACACCGTGGTGATCTACGGCGACAAGAGCAACTGGTGGGCTGCCTACGCACTGTGGGTCTTCACGCTGTTCGGCCACCCCGACGTCCGGCTGCTCGACGGCGGCCGCTCGCTGTGGATCAACGACGGCCGCGACACCACCCTCGACGTGCCGAGCAAGCAGACCACCGGCTATCCCGTGGTGGAACGCAACGACGCCCCGATCCGCGCGTTCAAGGAAGACGTCCTGACCGTGCTCGGCGAGCAGCCGCTCATCGACGTGCGCTCCCCGCAGGAGTACACCGGCGAGCGCACCCACATGCCCGACTACCCCGAGGAGGGCGCGCTGCGCGGCGGCCACATCCCGACCGCCGTGTCGATCCCCTGGGCCAAGGCCGCCCAGGACAACGGTAAGTTCCGCAGCCGCGCCGAACTCGACGAGTTGTACGGGTTCCTCGAACAAGGCCAGCAGGACCCGAAAACGGTGGTGTACTGCCGCATCGGCGAACGCTCCAGCCACACCTGGTTCGTGTTGACCCACCTGCTCGGCCTGGAGGGCGTGCGCAACTACGACGGCTCGTGGACCGAGTGGGGCAACGCGGTCCGGGTTCCGGTCGCCGTCGGAACAGAGCCAGGGGATGCGCCCGGCTCATGAGCACCATGCCCGCGGCGCTGGCCGAAGTGGTCTCCGACTTCCAGGAGGTCGAAGGCCAGGACAAGCTGGCGATGCTGCTGGAGTTCGCCAACGAGTTGCCCGCACTGCCGTCGACCCTCGAGGAAGCGGCGATGGAACCGGTACCCGAGTGCCAGTCCCCGCTGTTCCTGCACGTCGACGGTGACGACCGCGAGCACGTGCGGCTCTACTTCAGCGCACCGGCGGAGGCGCCGACCACCCGCGGCTTCGCGGCGATCCTCGCCGCCGGGCTGGACGGCCAGTCCGCCGACGACATCCTCGCCGTGCCCGATGACTTCTACACCGAGCTGGGCCTGGCCGCATTGATCAGCCCGCTGCGGCTGCGCGGCATGTCGGCGATGCTGAGCCGGATCAAGCGCCGGCTCCAGGGCTGAGCAACCCTGACGTTCCGCTGACCAATCGGCACGACCCGTTGCGACGGCCGGTGCCGCGGCCTCACGCTGCGTACGCCATCCGCCCCGTGACCTGCCGTGAGGCACCGCCATCCTGCTCCGCCGAATCGCCCTGCTCGCCCAGGCCGCCCCCCGCCGCATCGTCGCGGCCGCGGCCCTGGTCATGCTCGGCGCGACCCTGTACGGGGTTCCGGCGGCGACCAGCCTGACCGCGGGCGGGTTTCAGGACCCCACCTCGGAATCGGCGCGCGCGAACCGCGTGCTGGCCGACACGTTCGGCCAGGGCGACATGCAGCTCATCGTCACCGTCACCGACCCGCAGGGCGCCGACACCGCGCAGGCGCGGGCCGTCGGAGAACAGATCGTGCGCCGCATCGAGCGCGACCCCAGCGCAGTGCGGGTCGTGTCCCGCTGGACGGCGCCGCCACCGGCCACCGCCGCGCTGACGAGCAGAGACGGCCGCACCGGACTGGTCATCGCCGACCTGGCCGGCGGCGAGGACCGGGCTCCACTGCGCGCGCAGCGACTGGCCGACGAGATCACCGCGGAGGTGCCGCAACGCGGTGTCGCCGTGCAGACCGGCGGCTCGGCGATCGTGCTGGCCGACATCAACTCCCAGACCCAGCGCGACGTCCTGGTCATGGAGGCGATCGCGATCCCGCTGACGTTCCTGCTGCTGGTCTGGGTGTTCAAGGGGGTGCTGGCCGCGGCGCTGCCCGTCGCGGTCGGCGGCCTGGCCATCGTCGGCGCCATGTCGGTGCTGCGCCTGCTCGCGTCCTGGACCGATGTGTCGATCTTCGCGCTCAACCTGAGCACCGCGCTGGGTCTGGCGCTGGCCATCGACTACACGCTGCTGATCGTCAGCCGGTTCCGCGACGAACTCGACAGCGGCGCCGACCCCGAGCAGGCCCTGCGCACCACGATGCGCACCGCGGGACGGACCGTGGCGTTCTCCGCACTCACGGTCGCGCTGTCGATGTCGGCGATGGCGCTGTTCCCGATGTACTTCCTGAAATCCTTCGCCTACGCCGGGGTCGCGACCGTGGTGTTGTGCGCCGGGGCGGCCATCGTGGTGACCCCGGCGGTCATCGTGCTGCTCGGCCGCCGGGTGGCCCCCGCGCACGGCCGGCACCGGTCGCGGGCCACCCAGCGCCGGTTCTGGTACCGCACCTCCAAAGTCGTTGTGCGGCACGCGATTCCGTGCGCAGTCGTGGGCACCCTGGCGCTGCTGGCGCTGGGGATCCCGTTCCTCGGCGCGTCCTGGGGCATGCCCGACGACCGCGTGCTGCCCCGGTCAGCGCCGGCGCACCAGGTCGGCGAGACGCTGCGGTCACAGTTTCCCCAATACGCGCAGGCCCCGATCACGGTGGTGATTCCCGACGCCACCGGGCTGAGCGCCGGCGACTTCGCGCAGTACGCCGCCGCTGCCGCACGGCTGCCCGACGTGTCGGCGGTGAGCCGCCCGGCCCTGCGCGACGGCGCCGCCTACCTGACGGTCTCCTCCAGCGCGCCGGCGTTCACGGCCGAATCCGAGCGTCAACTCGACGAGCTACGCGCATTGCCCGGCCCGGGTGGTCGCAGCACGGCTCTGACCGGCATCGCGCAGATCAACCGCGACAGCGTGCAGTCGATCGTCACCCGACTGCCCGTCGTCGGCGGTGTCATCGCGGCCGTCACGTTCGTGCTGCTGTTCCTGCTCTCCGGCAGCATCGCGATACCGATCAAGTCGCTACTGCTCAACGTCCTGTCGCTGACCGCGACGTTCGGCGCCCTGGTGTGGATCTTCCAGGACGGCCACCTCGGCGCGCTGGGCACCACGCCGACCGGCACGCTGGTGGCCAACGTGCCCGTGCTGATGTTCTGCGTCGCGTTCGGGCTGTCGATGGACTACGAGGTCTTCATCGTCGCCCGCATCCGCGAATACTGGCTCGCCGGCGGCCGCACCCGCGCCGACAACGACGAGAGCGTGGCCCGGGGGCTGGCGCACACCGGCCGGGTCGTCACCGCGGCGGCGCTGGTCATGTCCATCTCGTTCGGCGCCCTGATCGCCGCGCAGGTCTCCTTCATGCGGATGTTCGGGCTCGGGCTGACGCTGGCGGTGCTGGTGGACGCGACGCTGGTCCGGATGGTGCTGCTGCCTGCCTACATGCACCTGCTGGGACCGGCGAACTGGTGGGCGCCGGCGCCGCTGCGTCGGCTGCACGATCGGCTCACCGCCGGCGACCGCTCGCTCGATTGACGGGCAACGGCCCACCCGTGCGGTGCCGTGCGGTAACGTCCTCGCTCGGGGGACGATGCACTGCACACGGACAGCAAACGATCGAGGGGGGCACCACCTATGGCCACTACTGTGATGACGAAGCGATCGGCGTGGACGCTCATCGCCCTGGCAGCGGCGGTCACCGCCGGCGCCCTGAGCTTCGGCAGCGGTCTGGCCAAGGCAGACGACATGAAGCCGCGCCCGTGGGTTACCGCCCCCGGCTCCGGCGACGTGCGCAAGGATTCCACTCAGGGCGACGTGCGCGACGGCTACATCCTGGCGCCCGCCGGCGGCGCGGTCCGCGAATCGCCGATGGCGGTGCCGGGCACCACCGCTCGCGGATTCAAGGGCGTCCGCGTCGGCCCGCCGATCGGCGGCTGGTGAGCCTCACAGCGGGACACCACGAGGTTGCTCACCAGCACCACCGCGGTCACCGCGAAGCTGTTGAGGAAGAAGTGCCCGAACGGCGCCGCCGCCCACGCCTCGGAGTAGTTCGCGAACCGGGGCGCCGCCGGGAACAGCACCGCTGAACGGGAGGCGAAGCCGAGGTGTGGTCATGAGTAGTGCACGTATCGACGGGCCAGCCGGAACTGCACGGCGGTGATCCCCAGGATGACGACGAACAGCGCGTAGGCCATCGACACGATCACGGTGGTGGCACGCAGCGGCCCGCCGCGCGTCGTCACGTACACCTCGTCGAACAGCTGCAGCGCGTTGATGGTCAGCCACACCAGCAGGAACAGGTTCGCCGGACCCAGCAGCGGCACCGTGATGGTGCGGAACCGGGTGACCGGACCCGCGCCGTCGATGGCCGCCGCCTCGTGCAGCTCGGTCGGAACACCCTGCAGCGCAGCGAGATACACGATCACCGAGAAGCCGGTCCAGCCCCAGATCGTCATCGCCACGAGCACGTACATCGCCTGCGCCGGTGAGGCCAGGAACGGCTGCGAGGACACCCCGACCGCATTGAGCGCGGCGTTGACCAGACCGTAGTCCCGGTCGGTCAGCCACAGGAAGATGATGCCCTGCGAGATCGTCGACACCGCCATGGTGATGTAGGCGGCGGTCCGGTAGAGCGAGATGAACCGCACCGAGCGGTTCAGCGCCGCCGCGATGAACAGCCCGACCAGCATGGTGCCCGGCACGAACAGCGCCGTGTAGACGGCGGCCGACTGCGCCGTGGACGCCCAGATGAAGGTGATCGCGACCGGCGGGCTGGTGCGGGCGAATTCGCTGGAGGCCGTGGGACCGATGTCCGAGCATGCCTTTCAGGTGATCACCGTCGGGACCGCCGTGCTCGGAGCCGACGGCATGTCCGCCGAAATCGGCGCCACCACCTACGACGAGGCCGAGGCCCGCACGGCGATCGCGATGGCCGGCAACGCCCAGCGGGTCGTCGTCGCGGTGGACGGCTCGAAGATCGGCAAGGTCACACTGGCGAAGATGGTGTCGCTGAGCCAGATTCATCACCTGGTCACCGACTCCACCGCCGATCCGGATCAGCTCGACCGCATCACCGCGGCGGGGGTGCACGTCCACGTCGTCGCGGTGGGCGAGGACTGAACCGGCACGCGTTCAGTCGACCCGCGGCCGGTCCAGCGTGTCGACCAGCCGCTGCGCCATGTCGACCAGCTTGACGTTGGAGTCCTGTGAGAGCTGAACGCGGCGCGCCATGGTCCACGCCAGCGCAGCTTGTTCAACGCACCTATGACGGTGTGGTTGACGAACATCTCGAACGACAGCACCGAGCGGACCGGAGTCTGGGCCACCACGTCGGCGGCGTATGCCGGCCACCGGGTGTCGGCGGTGAGGTCATCGATGCGCACCGTGTGGCGTTCCCACGCGGCGGACAGACAGGGGCCGGTGCGGGTGCGCTGCTGGATCTCGTCGAGCACGGCCGCCCACCGGTGCGTGGCGGCGATCGTCTCGACCACCGAGTCCTCGTGGACCAGCGTGATACCCGCCCACTGCGCGCCCGACACATGGCGGGACGCGCTGTCGACGACTTCGGCCAAGGCGGTCTCCAAATCCACCGACCGTTGTCCCACGTCGGCGACCAGATTGGCCAACTGGCCGGCGATCGCGCACTGACCGGCGTCTGACATCACAGCGCCCTTCTGCGACGTCGCAGAAAGAAGGTGGCTCTACCGGCCCGCGATGCGCGGTTTCGAATCCGGCGAACCGGACTGCCGAGAACGCTACACCGCCGATGAGCCAGAACCTACCGACGGGTAAGGGACCGGCTCGCCGACACGTCAGGTAGGACGCTTAAACTCCCTCGGGATACATTCTTAAAGACATTTCTTAGAGAACATGCCATCAGGAGGCGCAGTGGCCACTCACGCCAGCTCAAAGATCTCCAAGGTGCTCGTAGCCAATCGCGGGGAGATCGCGGTCCGGGTGATCCGAGCAGCCCGGGACGCGGGACTCGAGAGCGTGGCGGTGTACGCCGAACCCGACGCCGACGCACCCCATGTACGGCTCGCCGACGAGGCGTTCGCGCTGGGCGGCCAGACCTCTGCCGAGTCCTACCTGGTGTTCGAGAAGCTGCTCGACGCCGCCGCCAAGTCCGGCGCCAACGCCGTGCACCCCGGATACGGGTTCCTGAGCGAGAACGCCGACTTCGCCCAGGCCGTCCTCGACGCCGGCCTGATCTGGATCGGGCCCAGCCCGCAGTCCATCCGCGACCTCGGCGACAAGGTCACCGCCCGCCACATCGCCGCGCGCGCCCAGGCGCCGCTGGTGCCCGGCACCCCCGACCCGGTCAAGGACGCCAGACGAGGTCGTCGAGTTCGCCAAGGAGTACGGCGTGCCCGTCGCGATCAAGGCCGCCTTCGGCGGCGGCGGCCGCGGCATGAAGGTGGCCCGCACCATCGAGGAGATCCCCGAGCTGTTCGACTCGGCGACCCGCGAGGCCGTCGCCGCGTTCGGCCGCGGCGAGTGCTTCGTCGAGCGCTACCTGGACAAGCCGCGCCACGTCGAAGCCCAGGTGATCGCCGACATGCACGGCAACGTCGTCGTCGCGGGCACCCGCGACTGCTCGCTGCAGCGCCGTTTCCAGAAGCTCGTCGAGGAGGCGCCCGCGCCGTTCCTGACCGACGCGCAGCGCAAGGAGATCCACGAGTCGGCCAAGCGCATCTGCAAGGAGGCCGGCTACTACGGCGCCGGCACCGTCGAGTACCTCGTCGGCCAGGACGGGCTGATCAGCTTCCTCGAGGTCAACACCCGCCTGCAGGTGGAGCACCCCGTCACCGAGGAGACCTCCGGCCTGGACCTGGTGCGCCAGCAGTTCCGCATCGCCAACGGCGAGCCGCTCGACATCACCGAGGATCCGACGCCGCGCGGGCATTCGATCGAGTTCCGCATCAACGGCGAGGACGCCGGCCGCGGCTTCCTGCCCGCACCCGGACCGGTCAACAAGTTCGAGGCGCCGCAGGGCCCCGGTATCCGGCTGGACTCCGGCGTCGAGACCGGCTCGGTGATCGGCGGCCAGTTCGACTCGATGCTGGCCAAGCTCATCGTCACCGGCGCCACCCGCCAGGAGGCGCTGGAGCGCTCGCGCCGCGCGCTCGACGAGTTCATCGTCGAGGGGCTGGCCACCGTCATCCCGTTCCACCGCGCCGTGGTCAGCGATCCCGGCGTTCATCGGTGACGACAACGGCTTCACCGTGCACACCCGCTGGATCGAGACCGAGTGGGACAACACCGTCGAGCCGTTCACCGGCGGCGACCCCGTCGAGGAAGAGGACACGCTGCCCCGCCAGACCGTGGTGGTCGAGGTCGGCGGCCGCCGCCTCGAGGTGTCGCTGCCCGGCGACCTCGCCCTCGGCAACGGCGGCGCCTCCCCGTCGGGCGCGATCCGCAAGAAGCCCAAGCCGCGCAAGCGCGGTGGCGGCGGCGGCGCGGCCGCATCCGGTGACTCGGTGACCGCGCCGATGCAGGGCACCGTGGTCAAGGTCGCCGTCGAGGAGGGCCAGACCGTGGCCGCCGGCGATCTGGTGGTGGTGCTCGAGGCGATGAAGATGGAGAACCCGGTGACCGCCCACAAGGACGGCGTGGTCACCGGACTGTCCGTCGAGGCGGGCGCCGCCGTCACCCAGGGCACCGTGGTCTGCGAACTCAAGAGCGAATAGCCGCGCGGGTGGAACCCGTCGAGATCAACGCAGGCGCGTGGTATCTGCGCGCGCTGAGGTCCGACGACCGCGTCGACGACCGGCCCGCGTTGGCCGACCTGGGCGAACAGCGTGCCGGCTACGTCGAACACCTTGCGGCGCTGTGGGACTCGGAGACGCTGTATTCGTGGGCGGTATGTGAGCCGACGACGGGCGAGCTACTTGCCGAGGTCACCCTCGACCCGGCGACCCGGGAGATTGCGACACGGTCCCGCCCCGGCCACGACGACGCGGCCCGGACCGGAGCGGAGGCGGTGGCCCGGTTCGCTGCGGCGATGCTCGACGACTAATGGCTCTGCTGCAGTGACCAGCTGGGCTACGGGCGAAGCGGCTGATGATGGTGCCTCTCTCGGCGAGTTTCGTTGTGCCCCGGGGTGTTCCGGTGATGACTCAACTCTGGCCGGTGAACGCCACGATGTCTGTCCGGCGATCGGCGGACGCAGCGTGCGATTTCGGTGTAGTTCGTCTCGCCTGGCGCGACGAACTACACCGAAATCACCGGGGTTCGTCGACGTCGCGGCCGCTGCCGAGGTCGCCGCAGTCCACGGCGACGACGTCGGCGCGGCTGCGCAGGAACGGTCCGGCGCCCTCGTCCCCGGCCAGCACCTCGAGCAGGGCGGGCCAGTGCCTGCGCGCGATCACCACCGGATGGCCGGGCCGCGATCCGTACCGGGCGCGTGCCAGCCCCGACCTGTGCGCGGCGGCAACCACCCGCGCTACGGCCGCCGCGCCGACGTCGGGAGTGTCCACAGTGGTCAACACCGCGTAGGCGATGTCGTCACCCAGCGCCAGCAAACCGGCACGGACCGAGGCGCTGACGCCGTCGGCCCAGTCGTGCGCGATGACGGCACGCGCGGGCGACGGCACCTCGACACCGGTCACGGCCGCACCCAGGACCACCGCGACGTCGACGCACCCGCCGTCGTGCAATGCCCCCACCGCTGCCCGCAGCCAGGCCCCACCGTCAGCGAGCACCTTCGGCATTCCGTACCGGTTGCCGGCACCCGCCGCCAGCACCACCCCGGCGATCGAATCCTGTTGTGCCACAGTACTATTGACTGCCTTCCCGACGCGGACCGACCGAACCGCCACGTCGAACCTGAAGAATTCCTTACAACCTGCGAATCCCATTGTCCAAGATCAGCGCGGAGGCGTAAGGTTCAGTACAGGGTTGAAGTCACAGCCTTTTCTGGAAACGTCATCGCACGCGGGCCACGTACTCCCCGCGCAGGCTTTAAGACCTAGGGCCCCCTTGGCGCAACCACAGACCGAATCGAATTTCGACTGATGGAGCCCACCATGCCGTACGCCCACGATAAAGCACCGGACGACAGCGTCGACCATCTCGTCTGCCATGCCGCGATGTTCGAGACCCGCCGTCCGAAGCCGTCCACCGCGGTGGTTTCCGCCTACGGCGAGCTCGACGCCGCCAACGGCAACCAGTTCGTCGACTACGCGCTGCGCAATGCCGATGAGCTCGAGTGGTTGGTGATCGACCTGAGCGGGTTGAGCTTCTTCGCCACGGCCGGCTTCTCGGCGCTGCACACCCTCAACGTGCAGTGCGCCGGCGAGAACATCCGCTGGGCGCTGGTGCCCAGCCTGGCCGTGGACCGGTTGCTGCGAATCTGCGACCCTGATTCGACCCTGCCGATCTGTGTCGATGTCGCCAATGCGCTGACCACCGTGCACAACGATCCGCCGCGGTTACTGGAGCTGGTCCCGGAGTCGCGTTAACGACTTGGCCAGCAGCCGGGACACGTGCATCTGTGAGATGCCGACCCGCTCGGCGATCTGCGTCTGCGTCATCGATTCGAAGAACCGCAGCACCAGCACGGTGCGCTCGCGTTCCGGCAGCGCTTCCAGCAGCGGCCGCAGCGCTTCCCGGTTCTCGATCTGATCCAGGCTCATGTCGACATCTCCGAGCGTGTCGGCGATCGCCGGCGCGTCCTCGTTGCCGCTGCCGCCGCCGCTGTCGATCGACAACGTGTTGTAGGAGCTGCCCGCGACGAGGCCCTCGATGACCTCGTCGCGGTCCATCTCCAACTCGGCTGCCAGCTCGGTGGCGGTGGGTGCCCGCCCCAGCCGCTGGGACAGGTCGGCGGTCGCCGCGCCGAGGCGCAGGTGCAGCTCCTTGAGCCGCCGGGGCACCTTGACCGACCAGCTGTTGTCCCGGAAGTGCCGGCGGACCTCACCCATGATCGTGGGTACCGCGAACGACACGAAGTCCGACCCGGCGTTGACGTCGAACCGGATGACGGCGTTGACCAGCCCGACCCGGGCGACCTGGACGAGATCGTCGCGCGGCTCGCCGCGGCCGTCGAATCGGCGGGCGATGTGGTCGGCCAGCGGGAGGCAGCGCTCGACGATGCGGTCACGTTGCCGCTGAAACGCTGCCGACCCGTCCTCGAGTTCAGCCAACTCGCGGAACATGGCGGCAACGTCCGAATATTCAGAGCTCGACCGCGAGGACGACCCCTGCGAGGACGACCGGGTCACTGCAATGAACTCGCTCGTCTCGTGGTCATGGAGATGCCGAATACCGCGCCGCCGGGCGACTGCCCGTCGGAGAACGTCGTGACCTCGTCGGTGAGCGAACTCAACACGTGCCAGCTGAAACTGCCCGGCGCCAGAATGTCGGGACTGTCGCAGGTGGTCGAGGCGTGCACGACCAGCGCCTCGGGTTGCGGGTCGACCACCAGAAGCAACGTCGAGTCGGGCACCGCCGAGCGGATCAGGCGGGTACACGCCTCGTCGACCGCGAGCCGCAGGTCGGCGACGGCGTCGAAATCGAGGTCCTCGAACGTGCCGATCGCGGCCACCAGCGTGCGCAGTACCGCGAGGTTCTCCAATGTGGCCGCCACACGGAGTTCGACCGACTGGGCGCTGTGATCCGCCATCTGACCTCCTGAAAACTTCCCCGCGAGACTACCCCAGGCGCCGTTGCCGTTACCCACGGCCGTACCGGCCCGGTCGCGGCGATCGCGGGGCGTGCCCTCGCAGCGGACAGCAGCAGGAAGCCGCCGAGCGGACGACCGCGCGGGTTGCCGTCGTGGCGGCGGACGGGACGGTCTGTGTCAGCGCTCACTCGGAGGGGGCGCCGACGCGGCACGGTTGCTGTCATGGTCCGGGTTCAATACCCCGGGCCGCACTGCAGCCAAACCCACCTGTGAATCGACTGTGGCGCCGAGCGGCTTCGGTGAGACCAGCGTCACCCGTTTAGGCCCCCTGCGGCGCGGGAAGTCTGATCGCATCCGGTCCTGGCAAGTCCGGTGGTCGGCTCAACCAATAGGAGCGGACCGAGAGACCACATCCCCCCACAGCGGAAGGTAACCATGACTGACAAGAACAACAGTGGTCCCGAAGAAGGCATCAAGGGCGTCGTCGAGGACGTGAAGGGCAAGGCCAAGGAGACGGTCGGTACCGTCGCTGGCCGCGACGACATGGTCAAAGAGGGCAAGGCCCAGCAGGACAAGGCCGACGCTCAGCGCGACGCCGCGGAGAAGGAAGCAGAGGCCGACTCGGCCCGCGCCGGCGCCAAGGCAGCCGAGGAGCGCCAGGAGTCGAACCAGTAGCAGCTGGCATGCGGGGGGCCCGGCCGGGAAACCGGCCGGGCCCCTCGTCGCATGTCACCCACGGGTGTGGTCGCGCGGCGCCCGAGACCGCGCCGCGGCCACGAAACGGGCCAGTCGCGTGCGGTCGCGGAGAGTCGGGTCGAGGCGTCCCAGCCGACCGGAGCCGAACACCAGCAGCAACTCTTCGGCCCCCAGCGGCCGGCAGAAGTAGTGGCCCTGCACGGTGTCGCAGCCGTAGGACCGCAGCATCGCCGCGGCGGCAGCGGTTTCGACCCCCTCGGCGACCGTGCTCAGCCCGAGCGTGTGCGCCAAGTCGATGACGGAGCGCACGATCGCCGCCGCGCCCCCATCGGTCGCGATCGGGGCGACGAAGGAGCGATCCAGTTTCACCACGTCGATCGGCAGGTCACGCAGGTAGGACAGCGCCGAATACCCGACACCGAAGTCGTCGATCGCGATCTTGATGCCGATGCCCCGCATGTCGTGCAGCACGGCGCGGGCGCGCTCCACGTTGCCCAGCAGGAACTCCTCGGTGATCTCGATGACCAGATCGGCCGGGGTGAGGCGATGCCGCCGCAACGCGTCGGCGATCCATGCCGGCAGCTCGCGGTCGGCGAACGTCGGCGGTGACAAATTGATCGCCACCGGCACGCGATGGCCCCGGGAGCGCCAGAGCCGGGCGTCGTCGAGCGCGCGATCCACGACGAACTCGGTCAGAGCGTGCATCAGACTGTTGTGCCGCGCCAGCGGCAGGAACTGATCGGGATACAGCATCCCGTAGACCGGATGCGGCCAGCGCACCAGCGCTTCCGCGCCCACCACCGCGCCGGTGCTCAGCGAGAACATGGGCTGGTAGTGCACGGCGAGCTCGCCGTGCTCGATCGCCCGGCGGAGCTGGGCCAGCAGTTCCATGCCGGCGCGCGTGGCGCCCGGTTGCTGGCTGTCATCGCTGTAGACCACGCACGACGCGCGCGCCTGCTTGGCCCGGTACATGGCGATGTCGGCGTAGCGCAGCAGCGAGCCGAGGTCGGCGCCGTGCGTCCGGGCAGACCGAGATGCCGACGCTGGCGTCGGTCTGGATCTCCACGCCGTCCACCTCGATGCCCTCCTTCAGGACGTCCATCAGCCTGGCTGCGATCCGCTTCGCCGCGTTCACGTCGGCGTGCGCGAGGAGGAACGCGAACTCGTCCCCGCCGAGTCGGGCCGCGAGATCATGCTCGGCCAGCGCGGTGACCATCCGCGCGGCGACCGTGCTGAGCAGTTGGTCGCCGGCGGCGTGGCCGAGTGAATCGTTGATGTCCTTGAAGTGGTCGAGATCGAGCAGCAGCAGCGCACATGCCGGCCGGCGCTTGTCCGACAACATCGAGGACGCCCGAACGTAGAAGCCCCGACGGTTCGACAGGCCGGTCAGATCGTCGGTGCGCGCCTGCTGGGCGTGCTGGCCGGCTTGGCGCGCCTCGAAGAAGGCCACGGCCAGCCGGCCCAACGCGGCCAGCAGAGTCGCGACGGCCAGCCACGCCGCGGCGGCGGTGATCGGCAGGTAGCGGGGAGCGATCAGGGCGGCGACCGCCGCGCCGGCAGCCAGCAGCGGCGCCGCCAGCGGAGCCCAGATCGGGGGCGGACGGTCGGCGGCGATTCGACGACGGTGACCCGGCGCCAACGCCATCAGCGTGGCAGCCAGCACCGTGGCCGCGTCGACCCAGCCGCCGCGTTCGACGGCACCACGGGCACGCAGGACCGCATAGACGGCGTCGACGCAGCCGTAGAGAACCAGGCCGGCGGCCAACCACCACAACTCCGTCGGCGGGCGCCACTCGAACAACGACATCGTGAACACCACCACGGCCAGCAGCACCAGGTCGGCGACCGGGTAGAGCAGGGTGACCGCGGCCTGCGCCACGCTGCCGCCGGCATCGGCCAGCACCGGCGGCACGACCGCGGCCGCTCCGACGGTCGCCACGCCGAGTCCGACGACGATGGCATCGAGGCGCAGGCTCCACGGCAGGCGTGCCATCCACGACCGGCGGAACAGCACCAGCGCGCCGCACGCGCAGCCGTAGAACGCCAACCACAGCACATCGAACACACTGAGGACCGCCGCCGGCTCGATGGGACGCAGCACCCACACCGCGTAGGCGTTGGCCAGACCGAGCGCCGCCAGCGCCGTCGCGACGAGCCGCCAGGCGCCGCGTTCGGCCACCGACGCCGGGATCCGCAGCAGGCACAGCACCCCTGCGGCCGCATGTGCCAGGCTCTGCCCGATACCGTCGACCCACCACGGATACCCCGTGCCGCGCGGGAACCCGAGGATCGTGGTCACGAGGTAGGCGGCGATGACGGCGAGCAGCGCGGCCTGCACGCCGCGCGACGGATCGACGCGACACCATGTCGGGCCGCGCCTGGATCGAGATACCGCCGGGCCCGCACCCCGCCCACGAGCGCAAGCCTAGGCAGTGTTTGCCAGTGCGGCCGGCGAATGGCCAACAAACGACGATTAGTCCGATCGCTCAGCGCCCGGGCCAGTTGCCGGCATCGCGGTCAGCGCACCGGCGACCTCACGTCAGGGCGGCGATCAGCTCCCCGACGGTGTGCGCGGATTCCAGCGGATGGCGCAGCCGGCCGCGGGGGTTGACCGTGTAGCGGTTGCGCCGCCCGACTTTCGACTTGTCGAGGTAGCCGTCGGCGATCAGATCGGCGAGGATCGCCTGTACGGAGCGTTCGGTGATGCCGATCCGCAGGCCCAACTCGCGGGCGGTCAGCGATTCGCCGTGCGCGAGGCACAGCAGCACATGGGCGTGATTGGTCAAGAAGGTCCACGTGCGCGCCGGCTCGGCACGAACCGGCTCCGCGCCGGCGCGGGTGCGTTTCCGCGTCGCTGTCGTGGGGGTCCGTTTCGAGGCAACCATCCGCGACATGATACTTCGCGATTCGCGTACTACCTTTCACTAATCGCGCCCCGTGTTCGGTCCGCCCGGTTCCGTGTGGCTGCCAGGCTCCAGCCGATCGACACCCCGAGCGTCACGACGATCACCGCCAGCGTGACCGGGATGGGAAGCTTGCCCACCGGCGTCTCGGACAGGATGAGCTTCACCCCGGCGAAGGCGAGCAGGATCGCGAGTCCGTAATGCAGATGGGTGAATCGGCGCAGCAGGCCCGCCAGACAGAAGTACAGGCTCCGCAGGCCGAGCACGGCGAACGCGTTGGCGGTCCAGACGATGAACGTGCTCGTGGTGATCGCCAGGACCGCGGCCACCGAGTCGATCGCGAAGATCAGGTCGGTCGCCTCGACGGCGATCAGGACGACGAACAGCAGTGTGGCGACGCGCTTTCCGTTGACCCGGGTGACCAGGCGGTCACCGTGGTACCGCGCATCGGTGGGCACCACCCGGCGAATCAGCCGCACCAGCAGGTTGCGGTCGGGCTGCAGCTGCTGATCGTGCCGGAAGGCCATCTTGTAGGCGGTGTAGATCAGGAACACGCCGAAGACGTAGGCCGTCCAGAAGAACGTGGTCAGCAGTTCCGCGCCGACGAAGATGAACACCAGCCGGAACAGCAGGGCGCCGACGACCCCCCAGAACAGCACCTTGTGCTGGTAGCGATCGGGAACGGCGAAGTAGGTGAAGATCATCGCGAACACGAAGACGTTGTCGACCGACAACGCCTTTTCGATCAGATAGCCGGCGTAGTAGGTGCCGGCGACGTCGGCGCCGTATCCCCACCAGACGATCAGCCCGAAGCCCAGCCCGGCACCGATCCAGACCGCCGACCACACCGCCGCCTCGCGGAACCCGATCACGTGGTTGTCGCGATGCAGGAACAGGTCGATCGCCAGCATCACCGCGATCGCCGCACTCAGCGCCACCCAGGCCCACACCGGGACCGCGATGGGATCAGCCATCACACTTCTCCTCACTGCAGCATTTGGACGAATGTTAACACGTGAATTTCACTTCGCTATTTAGTCACGGATTGCAGATCGGGCAGTGACCGGGATCGGCCCACCCGCCGACGCTCTCGACCGCGGCATGCGGGCATGCACAGCAGGCGTGCCGCCGGCCCATCGGCAAGGCGGTGGGCCACCGGCAGGTGCCGTTCGACCACCTCGAGACCCCGCATGTCATCGAGGAACAGCAGGAGCTCCTCGTGTCCGCAGCACCCGAATCCGGGGAGCACCTGATAGCTGGCCGCACTGGCCAGTGCGAGCCGCAGCCCCGCGGTGCGCATGCCGAGCCGGGCCTTCGCGCGCGCGGTCGCCAGCGCAGGCCCGGCGCGGGGCACTTCCCCGGAGAACGTGCCGAACCGGTCGGTGTCCACATCGCGGGGGACGACCAGACCCGCGCCGAGCACCTCGCCGAACACCGGCCCGACCTGGCGCTGCTTGCCGTGCCGGGTTGCGAGTGCGACGAGCTGACCCCGATAGCAGCTCATCGCGGCTTTATTACGAATCTTGACACGCGTAACATATTACACGTATTTTCCTTCGTATGTTGATCGGGTTGGGACAGGCGGCACTGGCCGCGTTGATCATCACGCCTCCACTGACGGCCGCCCTGGGATGGGTACTGGGCCGGCGGGCGCCCGTGCTGACCGCGCGGCTCGGCGTCATCGTCTGCAGCGCAGGAGTGCTCGCGGCGCTGGGCCTCGCCGTCGGGGCGGCCAGGGGCGGCGCGGCATCAGTCGAGGCAGGCGTCTTCTCGCTGACCGCCGACCGGCTGGCGGTGGCACTGCTGCTGCTGATCTTCGGCGTCAGCGCGGTGACGCAGGCCTTCGCGGTGCGTTACCTCGCGGGCGACGCCAGGGTGCGGTGGTTCACCGCGGGCGCCGGACTGCTCACCGGCGCGACCGCCCTGATGGTCACCTCGACGACGATCGTCGGACTGGCCGCGGGCTGGACGCTCGCCGGCGTCGCGCTGTGCCTGCTGCTCGGCGTGTACTGGGAATTGCCCGCCGCCCGAGACGGCGTGCGGCGCACCGGCACCGCGTTCCTGGTGGGCGACGGTGCGCTGTGGACGGCGGTCATCCTCATCGCGGCGAGCACGGGCGGTGTCGAACTGTCCGGCCTCGGCCGGATCGACGGTGCCACGGCCGCCCTGGCCGCCGTGCTGGTCGTCACCGCCGCGCTGTCCCGATCGGCCCAGATCCCCTTCCACCGCTGGTTGCCGGCCACGCTGGCCGCACCCACCCCGGTCTCGGCCCTGCTGCACGCCGGAGTCGTCAACGCCGGCGGCATCCTGCTGGTGCGGGTGAGCCCGCTGCTGCACTGGACACCGGCCGCCGTCCTGATCGTCGCCGCGGGTACCGCCACCATGGCCTACGGCGGGATCATCATGCTCGTCAAGCCGGACATCAAAGGCGCGCTGGCACATTCGACCATGGCGCAAATGGGCTTCATGATCCTCAGCTGCGGACTCGGATTGTGGGCGGCGGCGGTGATCCACCTGATCGCCCACGGCTTCTACAAGGCCACGCTGTTCCTGTCCTCCGGTTCGGCGATCGCCCGGCGGCAGCGCCACCGGGAAGTGCCGGGCCCGCACCGGCTGACCGGACCGCGGCGCGCCGCCGGTCTGGCCGCCGCGGTCACCCTGCCGGTCACAGCCCTCTACGCGGCGGTGCTGACGGTTCCGCTGTGGCCCGACGACCATGACGCCGAGCTGGCGCTGCTGCTCTTCGCCTGGGTGACGGGTGCCGCCGCGACCTGGGGCTGGCTCCGGCGCCGGCCGACGCTCACCGGGGTCGCTCGGCGCCGCGGCCTTCCTGCTGCCCGCCGCGATCGGGTACGTGACCGTGGTCAGCGCGGCCGCCGCCTTCCTGCGACCGGCGCTGCCCGACACCACGGTCTCCGCACCGATGGCCTGGGCGATCGTCGCGGCGGCGCTCATCGTGCTGGGCGCCGCAGCGGCGCTGCGCACGGCGCCGCCCGGCGAGCGGGTGCGACGCGCCCTGTACACCCACGCCCTCAGCGCCGGAACCATCCATCCCCAGCCGACAGGAGCACACCGATGACCGCCACGATCCCGACCGAAACCCACACTCGCCGGGCCCGGCTCCGCAGTGACATCCGGCTGGCCGCCCGCGTCGTGCCCACCCAGTACCCACTGGGCACCTTCATCGCGGTCAACCCGCTGGCCGGGCTGCAGGCCATGCCCTTCGAGCAGGCGATCCGCCGGGCCGGTGACCTCTACGGCATCCGGGGCACGCTGTCGGAGGACGCCTTCCGCGCGCTCTACCACCAGGGCCGGATCACCGACCGGGACGTCGACAGGGCACTCACCCGGCGCTACCCGAATCTCGTCGACGAGCCGCCGCTGCACCTCGCCGGCCGTACCCTGTCCGCGACCGAACTGCTGCGCACCGAACTGCTGCAGGGCATCGTCGCACCGGAGCCGTTGCGCCGCTACCAGATCCGCGCCGAGGAGATCGACCCGGCGGTCGCCGGCACCGTCGACGCGCAGAGCGCCAAGTGGTGTGCGGCCTTCCTCGGCGAGGCGAGCTGGCCGATGCCCGGCCGGGAACGCGGGATTCTACGCGGCATGGCGCACACTGGCGCCCGGCGACCGCACCCTGGGCCGCCGTGTGCGGGCGCGGCTGCGGGAGGCCGCGCACCGGCCCGACGACGCGGTGTTGTGCGCCCTGGACGCGCTCGACGTCGCCGACGAGGCACGCATCGTCTACCTGCAGGCCCACCTGACCCGGCTACCGGGCTGGGCCGCGCACGTGCAGTGGTGCGCCGACCGCGACACGGGCATCGATCTGCTGCAGTACCTGGCGATGCGACTGACCTACGAGGCGGCGCTGCTCGCCGACCGCGACTGCTCCGTGCACGGCCACGCCTCGCCGCTGCCGCGGACCGCCCACGCCCGGGCCGTCCATCTGCTCCAGGTCTGCGGGGTCGCCGAGCCTTCAGATGCCGAGTTGGCCACCGTCGCCCGGATTCTCGCGGTCCTGCCGGTCGCGGCGCGGGCCATGGTGTGGCAGCACGCCTTCGAGAGCCACTACCAGGACCGGCTGCTCGACGACCTGGCCACCCGCCCGCTGCCGCCGCCCGGCCCGGCCCACACGCAGCTCGTCACCTGCATCGACACCCGCTCCGAGGGCCTGCGGCGGCACCTCGAAAACCGGGGCGGGTACCAGACCTTCGGCTTCGCGGGATTCTTCGCGATGGCGATCCGCTTCACCGGGCTGCTCGGCGGCGCGCCCGCTGCCCTGTGCCCGGTACTGATCGAACCCAGCCACGACATCGCCGAGGATGTCAGCCCGGGCGCGGAGCACGGCGCTGCGCGCCGGGTCGCGGGTGCGACCCGGCTGGCCGGCGCCGAGGAGGCCTTCCACGCCGCCAAGGAATCCATGGCCGGGTCCTTCACACTGGCCGAGGCCGCCGGGTGGATCGCCGCACCGCTGTCGGCGGCCAAGACGCTCGCCCCCGCGGCGCTGGCCGGCGCCCGGCAGCGGCTCCGCGCGGTGCTGGTGCCGCCCGTCCCGACGGTGCCGACCGTCGACGCGATGCCGCTGACCGAGCGGGTTCTGTTCGCCGAGGCGATGCTGACCACGATCGGCCTGACCCGCGACTTCGGCCGGTTGGTGGTGCTGTGCGCACACGAGAGCACCACCGAGAACAACCCGTATCAGGCCTCGCTGGACTGCGGGGCCTGCGGCGGGCAGGGCGGCGGGCCCAACGCCCGCACCGCGGCACGCATCCTGAACCAGGCCGAGGTCCGCGCGGAGCTGCGCCGGTCGGGCATCGACATCCCCGACCACACCCGCGTCGTCGCGGCAGTGCACGACACCACCACCGACCGGGTGACCGTGCTCGACCCACACCTGAGCCCGCCGGACCACCGCGCCGACATCGACCGGCTCACCGCCGATCTCGGCCACGCCGGCCGTGCGCTGGCCGCCGAACGGTGCGCCACGCTGCCCGGCGCTGCCCGCAGGCCGACACCCGGTGCGGCCGCGCGCCACGTCGCGCACCGGTCCGCCGACTGGGCGCAGGTGTATCCGGAATGGGGACTCGCGGGCAACGCGGCGTTCGTGGTCGCGCCGCGCGATGTCAGCCGCGGTCTGGACCTGCAGCGGCGAACCTTCCTGCACTCCTACGATCCCGCGGTCGACCCGGACGGCACGGCGCTGGAGACCATCCTCACCGCACCGCTGGTGGTCGCGCAGTGGATCAACTGCCAGTACTACTTCTCCACCGTCGCCCCCGACCTGTTCGGCGCCGGCACCAAGACCATTCACAACGTCGTCGGCAACGCCGGTGTCATCGCCGGGCACAGCGGTGACCTGCGACTGGGTCTGCCCCTGCAGTCCATCCGGCACGGGCAACGGCTGCGGCACGAGCCGCAGCGCCTGCTGGCCGTCGTGCAGGCGCCACTGGACCGCATCGACGCCGTGGTCGACCGCAACCCGATCCTGCAACAGCTCTTCGGCAACGACTGGGTCACCGTCGCCGCCCGCGAGGACCCCGGACAGCCGTGGCGGCGCTGGACCCACGCCGGCTGGCGCGCCTGGAATGAAACCGACTGTCCGACAACCGATCACAACAAGGAGCTGATCTCATGACATCCGCCCTCACCAAGATGACCAAAGTCGAGGTCGTCGTACGCGGCCAGGACGCTCCGGCCGTGCGTGAACTCATCGGCAGCGTCGGCGCCACCGGCTTCACCAGCCTGTCGGGGGTGTCCGGGCTGGGCCACCACGGCTATCACCAGGGCCGGCTGCTGTTCAACCAGCAAGCCACGCTGGAACTGATCATCACCGTGGTCCCCGAGGCCAGGGCCGAGGCGCTGCTGGCCGGTCTGCGGCCGCTGCTGGACGCCTCCCCCGGCGTGTTGTTCGTGACCGAGACCTACGTCAGCCGTCCCGAGTACTTCAGCTAGACCCTCCGATGAAAGGTGAACCCATGTCCACTCCCGCAGCGACCTGGCAGCGACTGCGCTCCGGCGATCGGAGTCCCCACGAGCATGCGCCGGCCGCGGTGTTCCGCTGTGCGGACGCCGGGGTGAGCACCGAGACGGTGTTCGGCCCGACCGTCCCCCCGCTCGTCGACATCAGCACCTGGGGCCACGCGGTGGACGCCGGAGTGCTGGCGAGCATCGAGTACGCGGTCCAGACCCTCGAGGTGCCGCTGATCGTCGTGCTCGGCCACGACGACTGCCCCGCCATGCGGGCCGCACTGCGGGCGTGGGAACGGGCCGAACTGCCCGACGGGGCGATGCGCACCGCGGTCGAGCACGCGCTGCTGTCGGTGGTACGCCGGGGCACCGCCGCCGACTCGGTGGAAGCGGTGACCGCCGCGCACGTCGTGGAGACCGGCCTCGGCCTGATGCACCGCTCCCCCGCCCTCACCCGACGGGTGGACGACCGCAGCTGCGGCATCGTCTGCGCCACCTACGGTTCGACGGACCGGCGACTCCACGTGCACGCCATCATCGGCGCCGTCGAGGACGACACGGAGGCGCTGCTGGAGCGCGTCTGACCCGCCGGTCAGTCAGCGCAGCGGCGCGGGTGAACCGGGATTGTCGCCGCACCGTCCTACGATGCGCCCGTGACCAGGCTGCGGTGGCAGATGTCGGCGGTGCTCGCCCTGGCGGCCGGCGTCAGCGCCCATGTCGCCGGCGCCGGGCCGGGCTGGAGTGCGCTCGCCGCGCTGCTGGCACCCGCCGTCGCGGCGGCGGCGCCGCACTTCCTGCTGGCGGCCGTGCGGGGAGCGCTGACTCCGGGCGAGCGCGAACGCTCCGCCGGTGACCGGATGTCGGGCATGGAGTTCGAGGACTACGTCGCGCGGATCGCGCGCTCGGCCGGCGTGCCGGTGATCATGACGTCGATCTCCGGGGACTGGGGCGTCGACCTGATCGTCGGGCACCGGCCGCACCGGCTGGCCGTGCAGTGCAAGCGCCGTTCCCGCCCCGTCGGCGCCGGCGCCGTCCAGGAGGTGGTCGCCGGGGCGCCGATGCAGGACTGCACCCGGACCATGGTCGTCACCAATCACGAGTTCACCCCTGCCGCACGCAAACTCGCGCAACTGCACGGGTGCGAACTGGTCGGCGGCGCGGAGCTGCCGCGGCTGCGCTCGACGATCCGCCGGCTCACCGAGCCGATGGAGCCGACATCGACCTGAGCACGGCGCGCACCGCGTCGACGGCGGTGTCGATCTCCTCGCGCGGACACCGTCAGCGCCGGCCGGAACCGCACGCTGTCCGGTCCGCACCCCAGCATGATCACGCCGCGGTCCCACAGCCGCGCCGATCAGCGTGTCGCGCTGGGCCGCGAGCGGCATGCTGAACGCGCACATCAACCCGCGGCCCCGCACATCGCGCACCAGCTCCGGGAATTCGGCGGCGAGCTCCTCGAGCCGGCCGAGCAGGTAGCGCCCGCGCTCGGCGGCGCGGGCGAACAGCCCGTCGGCCTCGATGACCTCCAGGATCCGGCGCGAGCGGACCATGTCGACCAGGTTGCCGCCCCAGGTCGAGTTGATCCGCGAGCTCACGGCGAACACGTTGTCGGCGACCTCGTCGACCGCGTGCGCGCCGGCCATCACCCCGCACACCTGGGTCTTCTTGCCGAACGCCACGACATCCGGGCGCGACGCCCAATTGCTGGTAGGCCCAGGCGGTTCCGGTGATGCCGCAGCCGGTCTGCACCTCGTCGAAGATCAGCAGCGCGTCGAACTCGTCGCACAGCCGCGCGCATCGCGGCGAAGAACTGCGGCCGGAAGTGCCGGTCGCCGCCCTCGCCCTGGATCGGCTCGGCGATGAAGCAGGCGATGTCGTGCGGGTGCGCCTCGAACGCGGCGCGGGCCTGGCGCAGCGACTCGGCCTCGAGCGCATCCATGTCCGCGCCGGGACGCAGGTAGGGCGCGTCGATGCGGGGCCAGTCGAACTTCGGGAAGCGCGCCACCTTGTTCGGGTCGGTGTTGGTCAGCGACATCGTGTAGCCGCTGCGGCCGTGAAACGCGCCCGCGCAGGTGCAGCACCCGGGTGCCGAGCTCGGGGTCGATGCCGTCGCGCCTCGTTGAGCCGGCTCTTCCAGTCGAACGCCACCTTCAGCGCGTTCTCCACCGCCAGCGCGCCGCCGTCGACGAAGAACAGGTGCGGCAGCGCGGGGTCGCCCAGCACGCGGGCGAAGGTGTCGACGAAGCGCGCCATCGGGACGCTGTAGACGTCGGAGTTGCTGGGCTTGTTGACCGCGGCCTGCGGCCAACTCGGCGCGGAACGCCGTCGTCGTCGGCCAGCGCCGGATGGTTCATCCCCAGCGCCGAGGACGCGAAGAAGGTGAACATGTCGAGGTAGCGCACGACCGGTGCGGGCGTCGACCAGATAGGAGCCCTGCGAGCGCTCGATGTCGAGGACGAGGTCCAGACCGTCGGCCAGGATGCTGCGGCGCCAGCACCGGGCGCACGTCGGCGGGGCCGAGCGGCGTGGCACGACAGGCGCCGGCAAGAACATCAGTCATGCCGCCATCTTAACGGAAAATTTCCGGCCTGCGCGACCTTCGACGGCAACTAATCCGGTATGTACCGTCGATCGCTGTAGAATTTCTGTAAGATGACCGTGCTTCGCGTGTTCACGTCGGCCGCGGTCCGGATCCTGCTGCAGCAGACCCTCCAGCGCCCGCGGCCGACTCGACGTGCACCAGCAGGACATAGCTTTCCTCGCCGGCCACCGAGTAGCACGCCTCGATTTCGCGCGATGTGTTCCAGCCGGGCGGGTGCATCATCGGGTTGAGAGGGATCGAGAGGGGTGATGGCGACGAACGCCGACAGCATGCTGCCCGACCGCCTCGGGGTCGATCCGCGCCGAGTACCCGCGTGACCACCCCGCGCGACTCCAGTCGGCGCACCCGCGACTGCACCGCCGACACCGACAGACCCGCCGTCGCCGCGAGGTGGGCCAGCGTCGCCCGACCGTCGGCGACGAGTTCGCGGACCAGCATCCGATCGATCTCGTCGAGCCGCGGATGCGCTTCCTCGGCGTCGGCCATGGCCGCACTGTATCCGGAGCGGTGGCATGGCTGAGCCACGTCGAAACCTGGCAGTTGCGGGCGCAATTCGCCGCCGCGCTGTCGCGCATGTACGGCGCGGAGGTGCCCGCCTACCACGACCCTCGTCGAGGTCAGCGCGGCAGGTGAACCGCGCCTACGCCGCCGCGCACCCCGAGGCCGAGCGGCTCGGCTCGCTGGAGCGGGTCACCGCCGAGCGCCACGGCGCCATCCGCGTCGGCAACGCCGCGGAACTGGCCGCAGGTGGCCGATCTGTTCTGCGCCTTCGGCATGTATCCCGTCGGCTACTACGATCTGCGCGAGCCGCGTCGCCGGTGCCGGTGGTGTCCACCGCGTTCCGGCCGATCGACCCGCAGGAGTTGGCGCGCAACCCGTTCCGCGTCTTCACCTCGATGCTGGCGACGGCCGATCGCCGGTTCTTCTCCGACGACCTGCGGCCGCGCGTGTCGAGCGTTCCTCGACCGGCGGCAGCTGTTCGACCCGGCACTGATCGACTCGCGCCCGCCAGCATCGCCGCCGACGGCGGCTGCTCGGCGGCGCAGGCCGACGACTTCGTCGAGGCCGCGGTGGCGGCGTTCGCACTGTCCCGTGAGCCGATCGACCGGGCCTGGTACGACGAACTGTCCGCGGTGTCCGCCGTCGCGGCCGACATCGCGGGCGTCACCACCACCCACATCAACCACCTCACCCCGCGGGTCCTCGACATCGACGAGCTGCAGCGGCGCGATGACCGAGCGCGGCATCACGATGATCGACGCACATCCAGGGCCCGCCAGCCACGCACGGTCCCCGATGTGTTGTTGCGCCAGACGTCGTTTCGGGCGCTCGCCGAGCCGCGCCGCTTCCGGGACGCCGACGGCACCGTGGCCGACGGCACGTTGCGGGTACGGTTCGGCGAGGTGGAGCAGCGCGGCGTCGCGCTGACCCCGCAGGGCCGGCAACGGTACGACGCCGCGATGGCCAGCGCGGACCCCGCCGCGGTGTGGGACCGACTACTTCCCCGCCACCGACGACCGAGATGGCCGCCGCGGGCCTGGCCTACTACCGCGGCGGCGATCCCACCGAAACCCGTTGTCTACGAAGACTTCCTGCCCGCCTCGGCGGCCGGCATCTTCCGCTCCAACCTCGACGGCGACAGCCCGGCCGCCGACGGCGCCGACGACACCGGACTACGACCAGTCGACTGGATGGCCGGCCAGATCGGGCCGTCCACATCCACGACCCCTACGACCTCTACGAGAAAGTCGCGTGCTCATGACCACCGCTGTGACATCACACCCTGCCCACGTCCGACACCCTGCGCACCCGGGTCCGCGACGCACTGGCCGCCGTCGGCGCCGACGTCGCGCTCGGCGAGCCGGACGCCGGCGGAGTGACCGCCAGCTCGCCGATCACCGGCGACGTGCTGTTCACCGATCGCCGAGATCCACGCCCGCGGAGGCGGACGCGGCGATCGCCGACGCCGCGCGAGGCGTTCACGACGTGGCGGACGACCCCGGCGCCGGTGCGCGGCGCGCTGGTGGCCCGGCTCGGCGACTGCTGGTCGAGCACAAGGCGACGCTGGCGGCGCTGGTCACCATCGAGGCCGGCAAGATCACCTCCGAGGCCCTCGGCGAGGTGCAGGAGATGATCGACATCTGCGAGTTCGCCGTCGGGCTGTCGCGCCAGCTGTACGGCAAGACCATCGCCTCCGAGCGGCCCGGGCACCGGCTGATGGAGACCTGGCATCCGCTCGGGGTGGTCGGCGTCATCACCGCGTTCAACTTCCCGGTCGCGGTGTGGGCGTGGAACACCGCGGTCGCGCTGGTATGCGGCGACACCGTGGTGTGGAAGCCGTCGGAGCTGACGCCGCTGACCGCGGTGGCATGCCAGGCGCTGCTCGAGCGGGCGTGCGCCGACGTCGGCGGCGCCGCAGCGCGGTGCTCGCAACTGGTGCAGGGCGGCCGCGAGGTCGGCGAGCAACTGGTCGACGATCCGCGCATCGCGCTGCTGTCGGCGACCGGTTCGGTGCGGATGGGCCGGCAGGTCGGCCCGCGGGTGGCGCAGCGCTTCGGCAAGGCGCTGCTGGAGCTGGGCGGCAACAACGCCGCGGTCGTGACCCCGTCGGCCGACCTGGACCTCGCGGTGCGCGGCATCGTGTTCTCGGCGGCGGGCACCGCCGGACAGCGCTGCACGACGCTGCGGCGGCTGATCGTGCATTCCTCGGTGGCCGACGACCTGGTGAGCGCGCATCGTCGCGGCCTACCGGCAGCTGCCGGTCGGCGATCCGTCGGCCGAGGGCACGCTGGTCGGGCCGCTGATCCACGAGACCGCCTACCGCGACATGGTCGGCGCGCTGCAGCAGGCTGCCGCCGAGGGCGGCGAGGTGATCGGCGGCGAGCGGGTCGACTTCGGTGACGAGGGCGCGTTCTACGTCGCGGCCCGCGGTGGTGCGGATGCCCGCGCAGACCGAGGTCGTGCACACTGGAGACGTTCGCGCCGATCCTCTACGTGCTGACCTACGAGACGCTCGACGAGGCGATCGCGCATGAACAACGCTGTGCCGCAGGGTCTTTCGTCGGCGATCTTCACCCTCGACATGCGCGAGGCCGAACGGTTCCTGGCGGCCGACGGATCGGACTGCGGGATCGCCAACGTCAACATCGGCACCTCGGGCGCCGAGATCGGCGGCGCGTTCGGCGGCGAGAAGGAGACCGGCGGGGGCCGCGAATCGGGCTCGGACGCCTGGAAGGCCTACATGCGCCGGGCGACCAACACCGTCAACTACTCCGCGGAGCTGCCGCTGGCCCAGGGCGTCCACTTCGGCTGAGCAGCAGTTGCTCGGCCAGCTCCGCGCCGCGGCCGGGGCCCCCGGCGCGGGCGAACCCGTCGGCCACCCGGCGGGCGCCCGGCGACATGGTCATCGCCGCGCGGATCCGGCGCTGCAACCGCGGCACGGTCAGTCGCCGCGCCGGCAGTCGCGTACCACCGCCAGAGACCTCCACCCGGCGCGCGACCTCGAACTGGTCGCGGCCGTAGGGCACCACGCACACCGGCACTCCGCGCGCGAGCGCCTTCTGCGTCACGCCCATGCCGCCGTGGGTGACCGCACACACCGCCCGCTCCAGGATCGGGCCGTGTGCCGCGAACTGACGGACCGTCGTGTTCGGCGCGCTCGCCAGCTCGGGCGGCACACCGGCCGGCAGCGTGGCCACCACGTGCACGGGGTCATCGCGCAGCGCGGCGATCGTCGCCGCCACCAGCTGGGCGTCGTCCTGCCGCTCGGATGACGTCGACACCAGCACGACCGGTCGTTTGATCTGCACCAACCAGTCCGGCGTCTCGGCGGGCTCCGGATCGGAGATGCACGGGCCGATCAACGCCATCCGGTCGGACCGTTCGGCGCGCGGATAGTCGAAGGGTTCAGCCGAGGCGACCAGCGTGAGCGGTGGTTGGTCCCCCAGTTCGGCGAGTGTCCACACCCGCGCCAGCCCGGCCCGCGCACGGATGGCGTTCACCTTCGGCAGGATCAGTTTCTCCATGCCGCCGGTGACGATCGGCCGCAGCGCCGCATCCCGCAGCGCGCCGACCGTCCCGGTGCGGGGGCGCAGCCCCGGGCCGAACGGAGGCACTCCGCGCGCCGGCAGGTAGGGGATGTAGGGCCAGAACACCAGCCACGGCACGCCGGCGGACTCGGCGGCGGCGGCCGCGCCCCAGCAGTTGGCGTCGACCACGACCAGGTCCGGTCGCGTCGCGGCCAGCGCCCGGCGCAGGTCGGCGAGCTCGAAATCGGCTCGGCGAGCAAAGGTGTCGAGCGCGACCGCCAGGGCGGCGCGCGGGTTGGGCGCCCGCCAGTCGTCGAGGGTGATGTCTTCGATGGCGGCGTCGATCGGCGCCGCGTCGAATCCCATGCGCGCGGCGGACGCCACACCGCCGCGCAGTGTGCGTACCGCGACGTCGTGGCCGCGGCCGGCGAGTTCGGCCAGCAGCGCGCTGATCGGCAGCAGATGACCGAGCGCCGGTGAGGTGTACGCGAGAATCCTTGCCATCATGGTCCTTTCGTCACCAGCGGGGCCAGCATCTCGACGATGGCGAGCTCGGCCTGGGTGCGGCTGAGGCCGGCGTGGATGCGCAGGCTCTCCCAGCTGCGCACGTCACAGATGGTCCGTATCTGGGCGAGTCGCCGGGCGCGCTGCCCCGGGGGAAGTCCGTCGAGGGCAGCGGCGAACACCCCTTCGCACCAGCTGAGGTGGTAGCGCCGCCCGGTGTCCAGGGTGGCGTGCAGGCTCGGGGTGGTGGGCTCCTCGGCGAGCATCTTGAGCATCAGCGGAGCCCACTGCTCGTAGTGTTCGCCGAGGTTGCCGACCGCTGCGGGCAGGCTGAGTCCGACCGCGGCGCCACGCTGCTGGAACACCTCGTGCGCGAAGCGCTCGATCGCGGCGGCGAACACCGAGTCCTTGTCACCGAACCTGCGCAGCACCGTCTGCACGGTGACCCCGGCGCGCTCGGCGACCTCGGCGAGCGTGATGTCCGCGATCGGCTGGTCGCGGAACGCCGCCACGGTGGCGTCCAGGATGGCGTCGGCGGTGCGGGCCGTCGACTCCGCTCTGGTCGTCATCTGGTAGCCCCGCGATTTCATGTTAATCAGGTTAACGCGAAAATGGCGGCCGATCCACCCCCGTGTCCTCATCCCGCCGCCCGGGGGCACACTCTGGGCATGGAGTTGGCGGACAAGGTCGCGATCGTCACTGGAGGAGCGTCGGGCATCGGCGAGGCGCTGGCCGCCGGACTGGCGTCGCACGGGGTGCGCGTCGTCGTCGGCGACCTCGACGAAGAGGGCGCGCAGTCGACCGCGTCCGCGATCCGGGCCGCGGGGGGTCAGGCGGTCGCACTGCGCGCCGACGCAGCCGACGTCGTCGACATCGAAGGCCTGATCACGCTGGCGAGCCGGGAGTTCGATCCCGTGGACATCTACGTCGCCAACGCCGGCATCACCGGAGCACCCGGCCTGGGCACCGAATCCGACTGGGACGCCGTCCTCGACGTCAATCTGCGCGCCCACATCAGAGCGGCGAGACTGGTTGTACCGCAGTGGCAATCGAAGAGATCAGGGTACTTCGTCTCGGTCGCCTCGGCGGCGGGGCTGCTGACCCAGTTGGGTGCTGCCGGCTATGCCGTCAGCAAGCACGCCGCGGTCGGCTTCGCCGAATGGTTGGCGATCACCTACGGCGACGACGGCATCGGCGTCAGCTGCGTGTGCCCGCTCGGGGTCCGAACACCGCTGCTGGCGAACCTGCGCGACGCGGAGGACCCGGACGCCAGGCTGGGCTCGGCGTCGATCGAGCGGTCGGCCGGGGTGATCAGCGCGGCCGACGTGGCGGCGGTGACGATCGATGCCGTGCTCGCCGACGAGTTCCTGGTGCTGCCGCATGCCGAACTGCTCGAGATGTACCGGCACAAGGGCGGTGACTACGACCGCTGGATCACCGGGATGCGGCGCTATCAGCGGACACTGCGCGCGCTCTGAGGAGCACCGCTAGGTGGCCACCTCGTCGCTGCTGAACTCGCAGAACGCCGTGTAGGCCCGCGCGCCGTAGATCGTCGCCGGTCCGCCACCCATCATGATGCTCACCCCGATCGCCTCGGCGGCCTCCTGCTTCGTCGCGCCGGCGCGCGCCGCGCCGTGCGCGTGCGAGGCGATGCAGCCGTCGCAGCCGTGCACGATGCCGATGGTCATCGCGATCAGCTCCTTGACCTTGCGGCTCAGCTCACCGTCGACCAGGGCGGCGTCGCTGATCGACGCGAAACCCTGGTACACACCGGGAATCATCTGCCGCAGCGCGCGATGCTGCGGGCGCAGTTCTGCCAGAACCTCGTGGTGGTGACCGTCCATACCGCGAGTCTGATGGCCGTCGGACGCTGCGACGAGGGCCGAATGGCCCTTCTGCGCGGGATATCGGGCTCGTAGCGTCGCCAGACATGATGGGGTGTTCGTCATGCCCGAGGTGAACGGTGCGCAGCCGCGAGACCTCGAACAGCGCGACGCCGACGTGGTGTTTCCCGCAGGGACCGTCGTCTTCCGCGAAGGCGCCCCGGGGGACCGGATGTTCATCGTCCGCACCGGACACGTTCGGCTGTCGCGCAGCCACAACGGCCGGGACTTCCTGATGGCGGTGGTCGGACCCGGCGAGGTGTTCGGTGAACTCGCCGTCGTCGACCCGGGGCCGCGCACGAGCACGGCGACGGCGCTGACGGCGGTGACCGCGACAGCCATCGCCCGCTCCCAGCTGCGGGCCATGATCGCCGACGACGCCGAGCTCGCCTGGGAGATGCTGCAGCGGATGGCGAATCGGCTGAAAGCCGTGGAGGCACAACTGGCCGCCTTCACCGCCACCGACGTCGCCGGACGCATCGCCGGCCAGCTGGTGGCGCTGGCCGGCCGCTTCGATCGCAACAGCGACGGCGGCGTGCACATCGCGTGCGGGCTGCAGAGCGAAGACCTGACCCAGCTCGCCGGAGCCGGCCACACCTCCGGCGGCGACGCGCTTTCGGCGTTCGTCGCGCACGGCTGGATCGCCTTTGACGACCACGGCCTGACCGTGCTGGACATCGCGGCCCTGCGGCGCTGCGCCGAGCAGGCCGGCGAGGCACCCGAGGCGCGCTCAGCGGCGTCCTAGCGAAAATACGACAGGGCCGCCACCGGCGGGTGCCGGTGTTGTGTCAGTATCGGCGACATGGCGGGACCACGGCGGCGCCTCTTCCCCGACGAGCGGCGTAGCGAATTGCTGGCGCTCGGCGCCCAGGTGTTCGGCCAACGGCCCTACGACGAGGTGCGCATCGACGAAATCGCCGAGCGCGCGGGCGTGTCTCGCGCGTTGATGTACCACTACTTCCCGGACAAGCGGGCCTTCTTCGCCGCCGTGGTGCGCGCCGAGGGCGAGCGACTCTTCGCGGCGACGAACACACCGCCGCAGCCGGGCCAGACGCTGTTCGCACAGGTGCGCGGCGGTGTGCTCGCATATCTGCGCTACGACGAGGAGCACCCGCATCGCGGGTGGGCGGCGTCCATGGGGATCGGCCGGTCGGATCCGGTGCTGCGCGGGATCGAGGACACCGACAACGCCCGGCAGGCCGACCGCATCCTGGACCGGATGACCGCGGTCGTCGGCGGCGCGCTCGACGCCAAGGTGGAGCGGGATCTGCGCGCGGCGGTCTACGGCTGGCTGGCCTTCACTTTCGAGATGTGCCGGCAGCGGTTGATGGACTCGTCGATCGACGTCGACTTCATCGCCGACCTGTGCGCGCACTGCCTGATGGACGCCGTCGCCCGGGTGCCCGGGGTACCGCCGGTCCTCGCCGACGCGGTGGCGGCGCCCCAGCGCTGAGGTGTCGCGTCAGTCCGTCGCGGTGTCCGCGGCGTCGGTGGCGGAGGCAACGCTGGCTTCGGTGTCGTGGGCTGCGTCGGCGTCCTGACCCGCCTCGGCGACGTCGGCTGCGGTCACCTCTTCGATGACGTCGGCTGCGGTCACCTCTTCGATGACGTCGCCTGCGGTCACCTCTTCGGTGACGTCGTCCGCGGTGACGTCTTCGTCGGTGACGTCGGCATCCTGCGCGTCATCGGTGTCGACAACGCCCTCGGGACTGGTCACCTCGGGGGTCTTCGTCTCGTGTGTCACCTCCTGCTCGGCGGGGGCCTCCGTGGCCGGCCCGGCGTCTTCCGTTGCATCGACGTCGGCCGCCACCGCAGCGGCCACAGCCGGTGTGGCATCATCGCCGGCGGCCAGGGTCGCCGCGAAGATGGGCGGCCACGGCGGTAGCGGCGGCAGGATCCAGTTCAACTCGTCGACGCCCAACTGCACCAAGGCATTCCAGCTATCGCGGGCGATATTGCCGAGCCCCTCGAAGAAGGCGACGTCGCCGCCGATCCAGAACGCGAAGTTGTACACGGCGCTCTGGACGATGCTCTCGCCGAAGTCGTACAGGATGCCGATCTGCGGGGCCAGCCACCCGACCACCGGTACCCACCCGACGGCGTACTGCGCAACGTCGAAGCCCCATGCCACCCACGGCTCCACCGTGTCGTAGACCGCGATGATGCCGCCGCCGATCGAAGCTACGGAAACCAGTTCCGTCGGCGACCGTTCCGGGACGACGGTGCCGACGCCTGGTGAGACCTTTCGTGCCGGCGCGGACACCCGTTCGACCGCTTCGACCGACTCGCCCGATGCGCCGCCCGGCCACGGCAACACCGCGGCCGAGAGGCCATAAGCCCTGTGGCTGGGCGGATCCGGGCGTGCACAAGGACTATGGTCAGCCGGCACGAGCACCATGGCCGCACCGAGTACGCTTACCACACCGGCCGTCACCGCCGTCTGCACACCAAGACGTGTCATGATCCCCACCTCGCCTGATGCCCGCTCCTGGTGCACTGACACTAGCCGCCCATGCGTCGATGCGAAGGCGTTCTCAGCGTTCGCCTTTCAGCCGCAGCGGTTGCGGAAGTCGACCGCCGGCTGCCGGATCCCCTGCAGTTCTGCCCGCACCTGCGGGTTCGCGTCTCCATACTGGGCCAACGCGGCCTGCCGATCCTCCTTCGGCACGTCCTTGAGGGACGTGAAGAAGTCATTGACCGGCGGGTGGGTGAACAGATAGGCCGACGTGGCGGTGGTGACACCGGCCATGACACCCGCGAGATCGGCCGCCGTGCAATTGGGCTGAGCCTGAGCGGGTGTGCCCGCGCCCGCCATTGCGGCGACGATGCCGAACACCACCGCGATCACCCGCCGCGTGCTGAAAGTGTGAAAGGCCACCGTGTTCTCCTCGCCCGTCGCTGGTTTCGTCATCGTCGTCCGCCGCGGTCGCCGCCACCGCCACCGCCACCGATACCGCCGCCGCCCGGCCGGTTCCCCGGACGGCCCGGCGCCCCGATACCGATGCCCGGATCCCAATCCATGCCGATGTCCCAGGTGACGCCGTCGTTGCAGTACCAGTCGTAGTCGCAGGGATACGGCATGTAAGGACCGGATCCGGAACCGGGTCCGCCGCCGGTGTCGGCGCCGCGCACGTCGCCCTGTGAGCAGATGGTGGTTCCCCCGGAGCTGACGCAGTCAGCAGCCGCCGTGGGCGCCGCCTCGAGGCCCGCACACGCCAGGGCGGACGCGACAACGATGTACGCCACCCGCATCGGTTGACTCCGTCCTGCACGCGCAAGGTCGACTGACCGTGCTGACCTGAGCCTAGAAATGTCTGCCGGACAGGACATCCCCCACAACGGGTGAAACACCGCGCACCCGAAGCACCACGAGCAGCCGGAGCGGGGACGGGGAACGTCGAGTCATCACCGGCCGCCGCCGCCACCGCCGCCCGGTCGATTGCCAGGTCGGCCAGGTTGGCCGATGTCGGGCCGGCCCGGTCGCCCGATGTCGGGCCGATCAGGCGGGGGCCCGGGTTGAGCCGGCACGTCGATGTCCAGGCCGAGATCCCAGGACGAGCCGTCATAGCAGTACCAGTCGAGATCACACGGATAGGGGACCACCGGCCCACCACAAGATTCCCCGCCGTCGTCACAGACCGTGATCCCACTACTCTTGACGCAGCCGGCCGCAGCGGTCGAGGCTGTGATGGCCGACGCGACAGTGAGACCGGACGTCATCAATGTCGCAGCGATGAACGCAGATGCCATCCGCATCGCTGTCACCCCTCGACGGTGGTGGGCATGGCCAACTGACCACTTCGACTCGGTTCGGAGCCTGTTGCAGAATGGGATCGGAACGCGGAACTGTCTGGCCTGTGATCGGGGTGGCGTGAATGAACGAAATTCCAGTGCAGATCTAGGCTCCTGCGGTAGCTCGATGTATCTTCTTGATGTTGAATGCGGTTGCGGCGAGATGCAATTCGTGCGTCGCGTTGTCTAGTCCGCGGCGGGAGAACCTATCGATGATCTTTTTGAGGTTGCCGATACCCGGTTCGACCGTCGCACCCCGTCGCTTGTATAGAGCCCGGCCCTCTGAGGTGCGTAGTCGGTGTCTGTTGGCCTCACGCAGAGACGCGTCCGGCGGTGGCGGACCCTCGACGGGATCTTGCGTGAAGGCTCGGGTCTGGTCGCGTTCCTTACCCAATGCGATGAGCCGATCCGGCCCTGCCGCAGCGATATTGGCCTCGCTGTTGTAACCGGCATCGGCGAATACCGTGCCGACCAGGTGATCGGCATTGCCGGTGACGGCGTGCATCCGGGCCGCAGCGTCGTGCGCTGCCTGCATCATCGGGAGGAAGGATGCCTGATCGTTGGTCGACTGACCCACGCGCACGGCGATGATGAGTTGATCACCGGTCACCGCGACTTGGGCGTTGTAGCCCTGCAGGAATCCTTTGCGGGTCGGCATGATCCGAGACTGCGGGTCAGTCACGTTGACAACGACCTTCGGTAACCGCTTCGCGTCCGAGACCGACTGACCATCGGCTCCAACGGTGACTTTTTCGGCGGTCTCGGCGTGGCGCACCACCTGCTGGGCCCGCTGGACCCGGGTGCTGTCCTCCATCGCCACCGGCGGACGACCCATTGGCTTGCGTCCCTCGGCGATCAACCTGGCGTAACGATCGAGCTTGGCCTGATGCGCTGCGATCTCTCGCGCCAGGTGAGCGCGCGCTTCGGGCAGTCGGTGCGGGCCGTTGGGAATCCGCCCAACGACTGGCTCACCACGCTCGGACCGCTGACGACGGGCCGCGGCAGCCGTGTTCCGGTCCGTGTCAGCGCGAGCGCGGCGCCTCAGTTCAGCCTTCAATTCCTAGGGCGCCCCGGCGGATACATTCAGCCCGTCGGGTGCGGTCACTGAACTCGGCGGGCACCCGATCCTGCCCGGCATCGACGGCGTCCGCCGCGGTGGTGTCCTCGTCCCGATCGGTGTCTTCGGCCTCGGCGAGCAGCTTGGTGGTGCGCTGGTCGAACCACGCCTTGCCGTGGTTGGCGTCAATCGAGGCGTTCGCGGCGATCTTGGTCCCGTCGATCGCGACGGTGCCGAACCGGCCCAATCCCGCCCCGGCGGCGATCATCAACACCTGAGAGAACAAGTCGATGAACACGTCTCGAGCCTCGCAACGGAATCTGGCGATCGTCACGTGGTCAGGCCCGTCCTGAGCGCACAGACACCCGAAACGCCACATCGGTCACGCACATCCGCTCGATCTGGCGTGAGGACCTCACACCCTGGCAGTACGCGTAGATCAGCAGTGCCAACGACATTCGCGGGTCATAACCCGCCGCTCCGGCCCCACCTCGACGGCGTGTCAGCCGCTCCAGAGCCGAGGTGTCGAGGACATCGACGGTCTCCACCACGAACCAGACCAGATGATCGGGCGGTAGCCACTCGTGCAGGTCGACCGGCAACAACATCGGCTGATCACGCGAGCACAGGGCGATACGACTTGGCCACACCACATTCTCCCAGCCAAGCCGGCCAGATCGGATCGGCGACACGCGATTCTGCAAACAGGCTCTTCGAGCGTAGGAAGCGGCGAACCGGCACGGCATCCCCCATAGCGGGTGAAATATGACGGCCGAGCCGAAGCACGGCCGAATCCGGCTGCCGGCGGGGTACTCTGCGAATCGCCTGGGGTCGACGCCGAGTTCGGCTCTTCCCTTGCAGCACACCCGACGAAGACCCCAGGCCCTGTCACTCCACAAGCAAGCCGATCCGTCTCGCCTCGGCCACCGCCTCGGCGCGCGACGACACTCCGAGCTTGCGGTAGATGGAGGTCGCCTGCGACTTGACGGTCTCCCGGCCGACCACGAGTTCGGCGGCGATCTGCTGCAGCGAGAAATGTGTCGACAGGTATGGCAACAGGCGCAGTTCGGCGGCCGTCAACGGGTGGGCGTCTCCGGCGGCCATCGCCCGGACCCGGTCCACCCGCCGGGAAAGAGCTGTCGCACCGGGTTCACGACGGCGGGCGCGATCGGCAGCATCGAGATGCGTACTCAACAGCTCGGGATCGTGCAGGACCGCAGCCGTCCAGGCCAGCAGGCCGTGCCCGAGCAGTGCGGTGCGCGCGGCCAACTGCCCCAGCCGTCCGAGCAGATTCTCGGTGACGGTCACCGACCGGCGCGCAGCGGGCACGTCACCGACGCGCGCCGCCATCACCGCGCTCACCGCGTAGACGACCACCACCGGCACCACGTCGCACAGGTCGTACTTGTCGGCCAGGGTGCGCGCGGCGTCGCTGCGTTCGATCGCTCCTTCGTCGTCGCCGGCACCGAGATCGAGCAGCGAAAGATGTGCCAGTGCCGCAGCCTGGAACCCGGGCAGATCCTCGGTCACCGGCAGCGCGGACTCGAGCAGCGAGCGGGCCCGCGCGACGTGGCCGAGCATCGCTTCGGCGGCCCCTTTCATGACCGTCGCCGCGCCCCACCACGGGTTGACCAGGCTGTCCCCGGCAGCACGGACGACATCCGCGTAATGCACCACGTCGTCGATGCCGGCCACACCCACCAGTGAACCGATCAGTGCCGCAGCGACTTCCACGGACGGGGTGGCATCAGCCAACGGGCCACGTCGTCGGCCTGATGGGCCATCACCAGCGAGCGATGGATCAGATTCGCGTCCCCCTGGTGACGCCCAGCCACGCTCGCGCGATGGCCGCGTCGGGATACTCGACGAAGGTCCGGGATTCGAGGCAGCCCAGACGGCGGGCCAACACCCCGGCCCGGCCGTCGAATCCGAGGCGGACTGCGTCACGAGCCGCCAGCGCGGCCGCCCGGCCCGATCGTCGGCCGACAGGGCCTGCAGCAGCGCGCCGTCGATGTCGCCCTCTCCTTCCAACATGTCGGCCGCACGAATCGCCAAATCACGGAACGATTCGACCCACTTACCGCAATCGGTCGCGAAGGACATCACCGAAGAGCCGGTGGTAGCGATACCACACCCGCTGACCGTCCAGGGAAATCAGGAATAGATTTCCCGACGCGGCGAGCCTGCCGAGGACCTCGGCGGAGTCGTCACGCTCGAGCACTTCGTCGAGCTGCTCTGCGTTGAAGCGGTCGAGCACCGAGGATTCGAGCAGGAAGGTCGACGGTGTGGTCGTCGAGGCGGTCCAGCACCTCCTCCACCAGATAATCCGCCACGAGTCGTGCTGTCCGGTGACGGCTTCGACTGCGGCGCCCTTCCGAAGCGCGCTGCCGGCCAGCATGATTCCCGCCGCCCAGCCCTCGCAGATCCCGAGAACGGTCGAGACGGTGCCGATGTCGCGGGGTCCGGCTCACCGACAGAGTGCCGCCGCCGCCTCCGGGTCGGACATCCGAGCGCGTCGGTGTCGATCTCCACCAGTCACCGTTCTGGAGTCGGCGCCGCGCAAGGTCCAGTGGCGGCGGGCGTCGACCGATCACTCACCGTCGTCGACGCCGGCGCGGAGTCGATGAGGGCGCGCAATATGTCGACCGCCTCCGGCGCGCACAATTCGTGTGGCTCGTCGAGAACGATGACCAGCGGTCCCGCGAGTCGAGCGCCCGGACCATCCCGGGCACCAGATGGGTGAGCGGCCCGCGTGCCCGGGCCGCGCAGGTAGCCGAGCAGGCCGCGATCCACCGCGACCGAGGCGTTCGAGGGCGGTGACGATGTGCAGCAGCAGGTGGACCGGGTCGTCGTCGAGGGGTCTAGTCGTACCCAGGCGAAAGGGCGTCGTCGGCGTCGTCCCACAGCGCCGACCGCGTGGTCTTTCCGTAACCGGCGGGTGCGGCGATGACAACCAGAGACGCCGGACCGGCGACCCGCACCGCTGCAGACGGCCCGGACGGGGCACAACGCCGTCGGCGATCCGCGGTCGGCCGATCGTGGCCGCCGGAATGTACGCCTGCCAATCCCCCGCCACCACGAGGGAATCTTAGGCCGCTACCTGCACAAGTGTGAACCTGCCGGCTGCCTCGAGCTGAGGGGCGACGGACGGATTGTCGGACGGGTGGGGGCACGATGGACAGCGTGGCCCCGACCTCCGACCCGCTGACCCGCTTCAGCCCGCTACGCGGGAGTGGTTCGACGGGCACCTTCGCGGCCCCACCCCGGCCCAGGCGCAAGCCTGGTCGGCCATCGCCGACGGCGACAACACGCTGGTCATCGCCCCGACCGGGTCCGGCAAGACGCTGGCCGCGTTCCTGTGGGCGATCGACCGGCTCGCCGCACGAGCCCGGGCCGGGCCGGGCACCCGGGTGCTGTACGTATCGCCGCTGAAGGCGCTGGCAGTCGACGTCGAACGCAACCTGCGCACCCCGCTGACCGGGATCACCCGGATCGCGGAACGCGCTCGGCCTGCCCGACCCGCAGATCAGCGTCGGCGTCCGCTCCGGCGACACCCCGCCGGCGCAGCGCCGCGAGCTGATCACCCGGCCGCCCGACATCCTGATCACCACGCCCGAGTCGCTGTTCCTGATGCTGACCTCGGCGGCCCGCGACACGCTGGCCGGCGTCCAGACCGTGATCGTCGACGAGGTGCACGCCGTCGCCGGCACCAAGCGCGGCGCGCACCTGGCGCTGTCGCTGGAACGCCTCGACACGCTGCTGGAGCGCCGGCGCAGCGGATCGGCCTGTCGGCGACCGTGCGGCCGCCCGAGGAGGTGGCGCGCTTCCTGTCCGGCCGGCGCCGACGACGATCGTCGCGCCGCCGGCGGCCAAGACCTTCGACCTGTCCGTGCAGGTGCCGGTGCCCGACATGGCCAACCTGGAGAACAACTCGATCTGGCCCGACGTCGAGGAGCGCATCGTCGACCTCGTCGAGGCGCACAACAGTCCCGATCGTGTTCGCCAACTCGCGGCGGCTGGCCGAGCGACTGACCGCCCGGCTCAACGAGATTCACGCCGAGCGCGCCGGGGTCGAGCTGCGCCGGCGCCAACCCGCAGGTGGCCGGCGGGCCGCCCGCGCACCTCATGGCCAGCGGGCAGACCTTCGGCGCCGCGCCGCTGCTCGCCCGCGCCCACCACGGCTCGGTCAGCAAGGAGGCGCGCGCCGAGGTCGAGGACGACCTCAAGAGCGGCCGGCTCAAGGCCGTCGTCGCCACGTCCAGCCTTGAGCTCGGAATCGACATGGGCGCAGTCGATCTGGTGATCCAGGTGGAGACTCCGCCGTCGGTGGCCAGCGGGCTGCAGCGGATCGGCCGGGCCGGCCATCAGGTCGGCGAGATCAGCCAGGGCGTGCTCTTCCCCAAGCACCGCACCGACCTGATCGGGTGCGCGGTCAGCGTGCAGCGCATGCTGGCCGGCGAGATCGAGACCATGCGGGTGCCGGCCAATCCGCTCGACGTGCTGGCCCAGCACACCGTCGCCGCGTGCGCGCTGGAGCCGGTCGACGCCGACCGGTGGTTCGACACCGTTCGGCGCAGCGCGCCGTTCGCGACGCTGCCGCGCAGCGCGTTCGAGGCGACGCTGGATCTGCTGTCGGGCAAGTATCCCTCCACCGAGTTCGCCGAACTGCGCCCCCGCATCGTCTACGACCGTGACGCCGGAACGCTCACCGCCCGGCCCGGAGCGCAGCGGCTCGCGGTCACCTCCGGCGGCGCCATCCCCGACCGCGGGCTGTTCACCGTGTACCTGGCGTCCAGCGCCGACTCCGAAAAGCCCTCGCGCGTCGGCGAACTCGACGAGGAGATGGTCTACGAGTCGCGGCCCGGGCGACGTCATCTCGCTGGGCGCGACGAGCTGGCGGATCACCGAGATCACCCACGACCGGGTGCTGGTGATCCCGGCGTCCGGCGAGCCGGCGAGGCTGCCGTTCTGGCGCGGAGACGGCGTGGGCCGGCCTGCCGAACTGGGCGCGGCGATCGGGGCGTTCACCGGCGAGCTGGCCGGCCTCGACCGCGCGGCATTCGAGCCCCGTTGCTCAGCAATCGGATTCGATGACTTCGCCACCGACAACCTGTGGCGGCTGATCGACGAGCAGCGCGCGGCCACCTATGCCGTGCCCACGGACACCACGCTGGTGGTCGAGAGGTTCCGCGACGAGCTCGGCGACTGGCGGGTGATCCTGCACTCGCCCTACGGGCTGCGGGTGCACGGTCCGCTGGCCCTGGCCGTCGGCAAGCGGCTCTACGAGCGCTACGGCATCGACGAGAAGCCCACCGCGTCGGACGACGGGATCATCGTGCGCCTGCCCGACACCGACGACGCCGCCGCCCGGCGCCGACATCTTCGTCTTCGAACCCGACGAGATCGAGCCGCTGGTCACCACCGAGGTCAGCGGCTCGGCATTGTTCGCCTCGCGGTTCCGGGAATGCGCCGCGCGCGCGCTGCTGCTGCCGCGCCGCCACCCCGGCAAGCGGTCCCCGCTGTGGCATCAGCGCCAGCGCGCGGCCCAGCTGCTCGACGTCGCACGCGGATACCCCGACTTCCCGATCGTGCTCGAAGCCGTCCGCGAGTGTCTCCAGGACGTCTACGACGTGCCGACGCTGACCGACCTGATGGCCCGCATCGCGCAGCGCCGGGTGCGAGCTGCTGGAGGTCGAGACCGCCTACCCCCTCGCCGTTCGCGGCGTCGCTGCTGTTCGGCTACGTCGGCGCGTTCATGTACGAGGGCGACAGCCCGCTGGCCGAGCGCCGCGCCGCCGCGCTGGCTTTGGACCCGACACTGCTGGCCGAGCTGCTCGGCCGGGTGGAACTGCGCGAGCTCCTCGACGCCGACGTGGTGGCCGCCACCAGGCAGCTGCAGCACCTGACCGAGGAACGGTTCGCCCGGGACGCCGAAGGCGTCGCCGACCTGCTGCGGCTGCTCGGCCCGCTCACCGCGGAGGAGATCGCCGCCGCGTCGACAGCCGAGGACGTGGGCGGCTGGCTGGAGGGACTGCTGACCGCCAAACGCGTGGTGACGGTGTCCTACGCCGGGCAGACCTGGTGGGCGGCCGTCGAGGACATCGGCCGGCTGCGCGACGGTGTCGGCGTCGCCGTCCCCGTCGGGGTGCCGATGGCCTTCCTGGAGCCGGTGGTGGATCCGCTGGGCGAACTGCTGTCCCGCTACGGCCGTACCCGCGGCCCGTTCACCACCGGCGCCGCGGCGGCGCGGTTCGGCCTCGGACTGCGGGTGGCCGCCGACGTGCTGGGCCGGCTGGCCGCCGACGGCAAGCTGGTCCGCGGCGAGTTCACCGACGTGCCCACCGATTCCGGGGACCAGTGGTGTGACGCCGAGGTGCTGCGCATCCTGCGGCGCCGCTCGCTGGCGGCACTGCGGGCACAGATCGAGCCCGTGAGCACCGCTGCGCTGGGACGGTTCCTGCCGGCCTGGCAGCAGTTAGGCAGTGACATGGTGTCCGGCGTCGATGGGCTGGCCTCGGTGATCGATCAGCTGGCCGGGGTGCCATTGCCGGCGTCGGCGGTCGAGCCGCTGATCTTCGGCCAGCGGGTGCGTGACTATCAAGCCGGGATGCTCGACGAACTGCTGGCTTCCGGCGAGGTGCTGTGGTCGGGTGCCGGGGCGCTATCGGCCGCCGACGGCTGGGTGGCGTTCCACCCGGCCGACACCGCACCGCTGTCACTGGCACCGCCCGGCGATCTCGACCTCACCGACGTCCACCACTCGATCCTGGGTGCCTTGAGCGGCGGCGGCGCCTACTTCTTCCGTCAGCTCTCGGTCGACGGCGTCAGCGCCGAGTCGCTCAAAGAAGCTCTGTGGCAATTGATCTGGTTGGGCCGCGTCGGTGGTGACACCTTCGCGCCGGTGCGGGCGCTGCTGGCCGGTGCGCGCGGGTCGGGTCCGCGGCGGTCGGCCGCGCCCTCGCACCGGCATCGGCGCGCGCCCCGGCTGAGCCGCTACAGCATCAGCTCGGCGCGCGGGCGCCCACCGTGACACCGACCCGACGGTGGCCGGCCGGTGGTCGGCCCTGCCGACGGCGGAGGTCGACACCACCGTGCGCGCGTCCTATCAGGCCGACCAGCTGCTGGCCCGGCACGGCGTGCTGACCAAGGGAGCGGTCGCGGCCGAGAACATCCCCGGCGGGTTCGCCTCGATGTACAAGGTGCTCAGCACGATGGAAGAGGCGGGGCGCTGCCAGCGCGGGTACTTCGTCGAGTCACTCGGCGGCGCGCAGTTCGCCACCGCCAGCACCGTCGACCGGCTGCGCAGCCACGCCGACAGCATCGACGACAAACAGCGCAGTCTGCGCGCGCTCGCGTTGGCCGCGACCGATCCGGCGAACCCCTTCGGCGCCGCCCTGCCGTGGCCGTCCCGCGGCGTCGAGGGCGACACCGCGCACCGGCCCGGACGCAAAGCCGGGGCGCTGGTGGTGCTCGTCGACGGCGAGCTGGCGTGGTTCGTCGAGCGTGGCGGCCGGTCGCTGCTCGCCTTCACCGCAGACACCGAGGTGCACCACGCCGCGGCCGCCGTCCTGGCGGAACTCGTTACTCGGCGACGGGTTCCGGCGCTGCTGGTGGAGCGCGTCGACGGGGTGCCGATCCTCGAAGACCGTGACTCGGCCGTGGCCGAATCGCTGGTTCAGGCCGGCTTCGCGAGGACCCCGCGCGGGTTGCGGTTGCGCTGATGCCCGAAGGCGACACCGTGTTCCGCACCGCGGACAAGCTGCGGACGGCGCTGGCGGGCAAGACGCTGACGCGCTGCGACGTGCGGGTGCCCCGCTACGCCGCGGTCGACCTGACCGGACAGGTCGTCGACGAAGTGCTCAGCCGCGGCAAGCATCTGTTCATCCGCGTCGGTGCGGTCAGCATCCACTCGCATCTGAAGATGGAGGGCGCGTGGGTGATCGGCCGCGTTCGGGTGCCGGCGTACAAGGTGCGCATCGTGCTGGGCACCGCCGACTCGGTGGCCTCGGGCATCGATCTCGGTGTGCTCGAGGTGCTGGACCGTGCCCACGACATGGATGCGGTCGCGCACCTGGGACCCGATCTGCTCGGCGACGACTGGTCGGCGCAGACGGCCGCGGCCAACCTGATGGCCGACCCGTCCCGCCCGATCGCCGAGGCGCTGCTGGATCAGCGCGTGATGGCCGGGGTGGGCAACGTGTACGCCAACGAGATGTGCTTCGTGTTCGGGCTGCGGCCGGGCACGGCGGTCGGTGAGCTCACCGACCCGCTGCGGGTTGCGACGCGGGCGCAGCAGATGCTGTGGCTCAACCGGTTACGGGTGAACCGCACGACCACGGGCAACACCCGGCCGGGCCAGGACGTCTGGGTGTACGGGCGTGCCGGGCTGCCGTGCCGCCGCTGCGGCACCCGGATCGAAACCGATAGAGACGGTGACCGCGTCACCTACTGGTGCCCCACCTGCCAGAAGTAGCCCCCCCCCGCCGAAATTGCATTCCAGCAGCCGAAAGTCGAGTAGACCTCTGCGCCTGTGCAATCTCGGCGGCACATGGCCGAATGTGTCGGTGTTCGCCAGCACTATTCGCACATGGAGGACATCATCATCGGGACCGAGGCCGTCACCGCCGGCATCGTCACCCGCCACGAACTCGCGCGGTGGTACCGGCCGATCTTCCGGAATGTGCACGCACCCAGGGCCCGCGAATTGACGTTGCGAGACCGCGTCGTCGCGGCGTGGCTGTTCACGAAGCGCCAGGGCATCGTCACCGGCCTCGCCGCCTCGGCGTGGCACGGGTCGGCGTGGATCGATCGAGACATCGACATCGAACTGATCTTCAAGTTTCCACGAGCCCCGAAGGGGATCGTTGCCCGCAACGAACGAATCGCGGCCGACGAATGGCTGGAGATCGGTGGATTGCCGGTGACCACACCTGCGCGAACGGCGTTCGACCTCGGCCGTTTTCAGCGCTACGACGCCATGGCACGGCTGGACGCGCTGATGCGGGCGCGCCCCTACGCGCTCGACGAGGTGCTGGCGCTCACCAGGCGCTACACGGGTGCGCGGGGGGTCGCGAAACTCAGGGCCATCCTCCCGCTCGTCGACGCCGGTGCGGAGTCACCCAGGGAATCCTGGTGGCGTCGACTCCTCATCGATGCTGGGTTCCCGAAGCCGGCCACCCAGCTCCCCGTCGTCGACGAATTCGGCGGCTATCTGCGCACCCTCGATCTCGGGTGGAAGGAGTACAAGGTCGCGCTCGAATACGACGGCGACCAGCATCAGTCCGACCGCGCCCAGTACCTCAAAGACCGGCGCGTGATGCCGGCCCTGCGTCGGCTCGGCTGGAACGTCACCACCGTGGTGAAGGAAGACGACCCGGTCGCCGTCCTCGAGCATCTCCACGAGACGCTGGCCGCGCGCGGCTGGCGAGGCCAGGTCCAGATCCCACGCTATGCGTACGCCTATTCGCACAGAGCCGCCGCCTGACACGCGCGCCGAAATTGCATTCCAGCAGGGGAATCCCGAGTACGGGCCTGCTGGAATGCAAGTTCGGCGATGCGGGGAGCTAGTTCCAGGGCAGCGCGAGCTTGACGATCTTGCGCACCACGGTGGCGAATTGCCTGGGCAGCGGCCCGTGTTGTAGGGAACCCATACCGCTTGCAGATGTCCTGGACCGCGGGAGCGATCTCAGCGTGGCGATGGGCCGGGATATCGGGGAACAGATGGTGCTCGATCTGGAAGACAGGTTGCCGCTGAAGGATGTGAAAGAGCTTGCCGCCGGTCAGGTTTGCCGATCCGAGGATCTGGCGGAAGTACCACTGACCGCGGGTCTCGGCCTTGGTCTCCTCGACCGAGAACTCCTGCACGTCCTCGGGGAAGTGACCGCAGAAGATGATCATGTACGACCAGACGTTGCGCATCAGGTTGGCGGTCAGGTTGCCGGCCAACACCCAGGGCGCGAACGGACCGGCCAGCAGCGGGAAGGCCACGTAGTCCTTGAGCGTCTGCTTCTTGGTCTTGCGCCAGATACCCTCGAAGACCTCGCGCTTGTCGGCGAGCGTGATCTCGCCGGAAGCGATCTTCTCGCTCTCCATCTCATGCAGCGCCACGCCGTACTGGAACAACACCATCAGCAGGAACGCGTACACCGGATTGCCCAGGTAGTACGGGCTTCCACTTCTGGTCGGCGCTCATCCGCAGGATGCCGTAGCCCACGTCGCGGTCCATCCCGACGATGTTGGTGTAGGTGTGGTGCATGTAGTTGTGCGAGTGCCGCCACTGGTCGGCCGGGCACGCGGTGTCCCACTCGAAGTTGCGGCTGGAGAGCGCCGGATCGCCCATCCAGTCGTACTGGCCGTGCATGACGTTGTGGCCGATCTCCATGTTGTCGATGATCTTGCGACAGGCCCAGCATCGCGGTGCCGGCCAGCCAGAACGGCGGGAAGATGCCGCCGAACAGCAGTGCCCGGCCGCCGACCTCGAGGGTGCGCTGCGCCTTGATCATCCGGCGGATGTAGGTGGCGTCGCGCTCGCCGAGGTCGGCGATGACGCTGCTCTTTGAGTGCGTCGAGTTCGCGGCCGAACGCCTCGGCCTGCTCGGGCGTCAGCGTGATCGGTGCTTGCCCGGCGACCGTCTTCTGCAGCGTGCGTTGCTGCGCACTCGTGGTGGTCTCGATGGTGTCGGTCGGATCCAGGATGTCAGTCATTGTCCTTACTTCCCTTCGGTTTTCGGGTTTCAGGTCTCACAGCGCGATGTCGACGTCGCCGACGGGGGCGGACACGCAGATCTGCACGTCCTCCTCCTCGGCGCTCGACACCGCGCCGGTGATCACATTGCGCACCACGCCGCTGGTCTTGCGGCGGGTGCAGGTGAAGCAGATGCCCATCCGGCATCCGCTCTCCGGGCGTCAGGCCGGCGTCCTCGGCCTGATCGAGCAGCGGCCGGCCGTCATCGGTGACGGCCACGTCGCTGTCGCTGAAGGTGACTCGGCCGCCGGACGGTGCGCCGGCGAGATCGAACACCGGCGGGACGAAGCTCTCCGATCGCGCGGCCGGGAAGACGCCGCGCACCGCGTCGACCAGCGCCGGCGGGCCGCACACGTAGACGGACTGCGGGTCGGCCATCGCGGCGGCCAGGTGCTCGGCGCCGAACCGGCCGCGCAGGTCCGTACCGGCCGTCTGCCGGCTGTAGCCGTGCAGCACCGTCACGTTGGGCATGGCCCGCGCGATGTCGGCGAGTTCGTCGCGATAGGAGGCCTCCTCGGCCGAGCGGGCGTAGTGGATGAACGCGACTTCTCCGGTGAACGCCTCGTGCACGCAGGGTGCGCAGCATCGACATCACCGGGGTGATGCCGCTGCCGCCGGAGACGAACAGGATGCGGCCGGCCGGGCGGGCGGGGAGCGTGAAGTCGCCGCCGACGGAGTCCAGGCCGACGACCATGCCGGGACGGGCGTGCTCGAACAGGTACGTGGAGACCAGGCCGCCGTCGTGCCGGCCGACGGTCAGCTCGATGGTCGCGTCGCCCTCGGCGTTGGCCGGTGAATACGGCCGGGTGCGGCGACGCCCGTCGATCTCGACGGACAGGTTGATGTGCTGACCGGCGCGGAACCCGGTGAACGCCCGGTTCGGCGCCAACGTCAGCGTGACGCTGCGCGGGGTGCTGCGCCGGACCCCGACGATGCGGGCGCGGGCGTCGCCCCGCGTCCAGATGGGGTCGACCAGCTCGGTGTAGCGGTCGACGCCGTGCGGACCGGTCAGCAGGTCCAGCAACGCGGACCGCCGCACTCGCTTGGTCAAAGTTTCGGTGAACATATGTACACCATTGGACAATCGCCGGGTCCGTGTCAATGGATCGCCGCAGGTTGTGGTAGGTTTCACAAACAGTGAACAGTCGTACGCCCAGATCACACTCGGACGTCACAGGTCGAGCAGGTCGCGCGATTCGTCCCGGACCAGGGACCACGACGACAGAACCGGCTTGACGCGGGAACAGCGCAAGGAAGCCACCCGACGGGCCATCGTCGCGGCGGCCCTGCACCTGCTCGACGAACGCAGCTTCAGCGCGCTGAGCCTGCGGGAGGTCACCCGCGAGGCCGGGATCGTGCCCGCCGCGTTCTACCGGCACTTCGACTCGATGGAAGCCCTCGGCCTCGTGCTGATCGACGAGTCGTTTCGCGCGCTGCGCGACATGTTGCGCGGTGCGCGCGCCGGCAAGCTCGATCCCAATCGGGTGATCGAGTCCTCGGTGGACATCCTGATCGACGGCGTGCAGGAGCGCCGCGAGCACTGGCGGTTCATCGGCCGGGAACGCAACAGCGGCGTCACGGTGCTGCGGTACGCCATCCGCACCGAGATCCGGCTGATCACCTCCGAGCTGGCCATCGACCTGGCCCGCTTCCCCGGGTTGAACACCTGGAGCAGCGAAGACCTCAACATCCTGGCCAGCGTGTTCGTCAACTCGATGATCGTGATCGCCGAATCGCTCGAGGACGCCACCGACCCCGCGACCGTCGCCGAGATCCGGCGGATCGCGATCAAGCAGCTGCGGATGATCACCGTCGGCGTGGCGGGCTGGCGCAGCAGTTGAGCGGTCGCGCCGAAATTCATTAGCGTGCGCGAGGCGACTGCCGGAATGCAACGTGACTGCGCGCATGCCTGCACTCGAAGTGACACACCCGCGGCCCGAGATCGCGCTGCTGACCCTCAACCGTCCCGACAAGCTCAACGCGCTGTCCTACGGCCTGGTCGAAGACCTGCATGCCACGCTGGACGCGCTCGCCGCCGACAACACCTGCCGGGTGGTGGTGCTGACCGGGGCCGGCCGCGGCTTCTGCTCGGGTCTGGACCTGAGCGAGCCCAATCCCGACGCGGCGGGCGGGGGCACGGAGTTCCCGCGCTCGGGCATGCGCTGGCAGGAACGCATCGCCGACCTCACCGCGAAGATCCACCGGCTGCGCCAGCCCGTGATCGCGGCCGTCAACGGCGTGGCCTACGGCGGCGGGCTGGGCATCGCGGCGGCCTGCGACATCCGGATCGCGTCGCCGCGGCCCGGTTCTGCACCCAGTTCATCAAGCTGGGCCTGGGCGGCTGCGACATCGGGGTGAGCTACACGCTGCCCCGCATCATCGGCGCGGGACCCGCCTTCGACCTGATCCTCACCGCGCGCGCCGTCGACGCCGAGGAAGCGCTGCGGCTGGGATTGGTGTCCCGGGTCGCCGACTCCAGCCGCCGACGAGGCGCTGGCCATCGCCGAAACCCTGTGCGGTTACGGCAAGTTCGGGGTGGAGTCCACGAAGCAGGTGCTGTGGGCCAACCTCGATGCGGGCAGCCTGGAATCCGCGCTGCACCTGGAGAATCGCAGCCAGATCCTGGCGTCGACCAGCGGTGAGATGCGCGAGGCCGCGGCGAAGGTGCTGGGCAAGAACTGAGCCGCCGCAGCGGGGCTCAGCGTGGCGTGCCGCCGCCGTCGACCATGATCACCTGACCCGTCAGGTAACTGCCCGCGTCCGACGTCAACAGCAGTGCGGCGCCGACCATTTCGTCGGGCGGACGCCAGCCTGTGCATCAGCGTCCCGCCCACCATGCCGTCGATCGCCTCCTGCGGGTTCTTCCGCATCATGTCGGTGTCCACCGGGCCGGGCGCCAAGGCGTTGACCCGGATGCCGTCGTGCACGAGCTCGGCGGCCATCGAGCGGGTGAACGACATCATCGCGGCCTTCATCGACGCGTAGATCGCCAGCATCGGCGCGAAGATGAACGCGCCGATGCTGACCATGTTCAGCACCGCGGCGTGCGGGCTGGCCTTCAGATGCGGCAGCGCCGCCTGCACGAGGAACACCGGTCCGCGCAGGTTCACCTCGAACGACTTGGTCAGCGCGTCGACCGTCATCTGCTCCAGCGGCTGCGCGAGCGGGTTGGCGGCGTTGTTGACCAGCACGTCGAGGCCGCCGAACTCGGCCACGGTGCGATCCACCAGGGCGCCCAGGTCGTCGACCTCGCCGAGGTGCGTGGGTACGCCGATCGCCGCACCGCCGAGGTCGCGCAGATGCGCGGCGGCACGCTCGCAGGCCTCGGGCTTGCGGCTGGCGACGACGACCCGCGCGCCGGCGAGCACGTAGCCCTCCGCCAGGGCGAGCCCGATCCCGCGGGTGCCGCCGGTGACGACGACCGTGCGGTCGGTCATGTCGAAGAGCCGGTCGAACGACGAACGGTCCATCAGATGCAGCCGCCCACGCTGATCCGCCGGCCCACGTCGGCGCACACGGCGACGTCGGGTCGGACGTACACCGGCGGCGGCGGTGGCGGGGTGGTGGCGGCGGGGGCGGTGGGCAGGCGGCGCCCCGGGCGGCGGCGGCGGGGGCGGCGGCGGCGGAGGCGGTGGTGGCGGCGGCGGATATTCCAGCACGTCGTTGAGTTCGTAGAACGGGTCGGCGCAGCCGGTGACGTCGACGTGCACCCCGCCGACCGAACCGCAGATCGCCTGCGCGGGCGGAGCGGCGGCCAGCACCGGACTCCCGCCGCCCAGGACCACTGCCGCTGCGACGAGCCAGGTTATGCGCACGCGCTCTCCTTCTACTCCCCCGCGGCCAGCGCCGCGGACATCATGGTGATTGTGGCAGCCAGCGCCTCCTGACCGCGGCCGAACACGCTCAACCGCGACGGCGTCACCGCGGCGCACGACTCCCGGACTGACCACTTCGGCATACACACCGGCACAGGCGAACTGGCCCAACGGGCCGATCTCGCGGCGACCGACGGCCGTGATCGCCTTCAGCACTGCGGCGTCGCGGCCGAGGGCGGGCTGGGCGAGCGTCGTCATCACGCAGCGCGGTGTCGGACCCAGCACGTGCACGACCGCCTCCCGACCCAGGTGCAGGTCGCAGCCGAACCAGTCGTCGTCCGAGTCACGGCAGGTCGGGCCCGGCGTCGATGACCATGTTCGGCCGTAACCGGCGCACATCCCAGTCTCCGGCAGGGTATTCGGCAGCCAGCCTGGCCAGCGTGCTCGCCGGCAGAAGGTGTAGCGGCGCGAGGTCGAGCAGCGTGCCCGGCGCAGCCGTGGCCACCGGAGTCGGCACGACGTGCTCGTCGCCGCCGGACTCGACCGTCATCTCGTCGAGCGTCAGACCTTCCGGCGCCGTGCCGATGAGGCGCACCTCGCGGCCCAGTAGCGCGCTCACCCGGCGGACCAGCGCGGCGTCGTCGTCGCGGAGCACCGAGCCGTCGGGAAAACTCGACCTCGACCGGCGGGGGCGGCGCGCCGGGCGCCGGATCCGACAGGTAGCGCGCCGTGCAGTGCAGCAGCGCGGCGAACCGCGCGGGGCGCTTGGCGCTGACCAGGCGGCCCGTCTCGAGGTCGACGAAGCCGTAGCCGCGGTCGGCGACCGCGCCGCCGGCCGCCAGCGTGATCGCGTCGACCTCCTCACCGCCCATCGACTTGACGGGGTAGCGCCAGAGGCGGCTCGACGGTGACCTGTGCCATCGCTCGATCCTCGGCGCCCGGCCGGGCGAGGTCAATGCGCGCCGCGGGCCGGAATTTGCCAGTCCGCCCGGCTCGCGTCGGGCTCGGGCGCATCTGCACAGCAAGCGGGCGCCGCAGCGCGGCCCGGCGTGAACGGGCGGTTCGTAACGGCCGAGTCACCGCGCTGAGCAAATTCGACGAGCGTCGAAGAATTCGACAGAACACCTAATCAAGAAGTGTTTGACGAGATCAACGATTTGCCCAGCGAACTCTCTGACGATGTCGTACATTCCGATTGGTGCGCATCGCAGACCCGCGCACGGTGTGCGTTCAGATCGCAACAACGCGTCGCGTCCGAGGGGAGTTGCGATCTGAGCGCACACTAGGGGTCCGGCAGCTGCCTGCCGCTGGTGAACCGTCGCGGGGCGCCGGTCAGCGGATCGTCGAATTCCAGGCTGTGCGCCAGCAGATGCAGCGGGGTGGAGAAGTCGTCGGCTGGCACGTCGAGCACCGTCGGGTACCAGGGGTCGCCGGTGATCGGTAGGCCCAGCGCGGCCATGTGCACCCGCAGTTGGTGGGTGCGTCCGGTGCGCGGGCTGAGCCGATAGCGTCCACCGCCGCAATGCTCGATGCACGTCTCGGCGTTCGGCTCCCCCGCCTCCTCGACTGCCTGCAGCGTCCCCCGCCGCTTGACGATCCGGCTGCGCACCGTCAGCGGGAACGAGCGCGCGGGGTCGACGGGCGCATGAGCCAGGTAGGTCTTCGCGACTCGCCCCTGCGCGAACAGCGTCTGATACGCGCCGCGCACTTCGCGCCGCGCGGTGAACACCAGCACCCCGGCCGTCAACCGGTCCAGCCGGTGCGCCGGGCTCAGCTCGGGCAGCTGCAGTTGCCGGCGCAACCGCACCAGCGCGGTCTGCACGACGTGACCTCCGCGGGGCATCGTCGCCAGGAAATGCGGCTTGTCGACCACGACGAGATCGTCGTCGCGGTACAGGATCGGCATCTCGAACGGCACCGGCACCTCGTCGGGCGGATCGCGATAGAGATAGACGTGCGCGTTCGGCGGCAACACCGTGGCCGCGGTGACGACCGTGCCGTCGGCGCAGACCACTTCTCCGGCAAGCACTTTGGCCGCGCGCCTGGGCGCCGAACCGGTCCGCCAACTCGACCAGCACGGCACCGCCGCGCAGCCGCACCCGCGCCGGACCCAGCCCGTCGCGCACCGGGAGCGGCGCAGGCGGCCTCAAGTGAGCGGGACCGGTTCGAGGATCTCCGCGCGGGCCTCGGGCGCGGCCACGCGCAACGCGTCGGCGGATTCGTCGTCGGGCTGCGTCTGCGAGCAGCACCTCGGCCTCGACCCGGGCCAGATAGGTCGCGACCTCGCGGTCGACGTCCTCGGCACTCCAACCCAGCACGGGCGCAACGACTTCGGCGACCTCGCGGGCACAGTCGACGCCGCGGTGCGGGTACTCGATCGAGATCCGCATCCGGCGGGCGAGGATGTCCTCGAGATGCAGCGCGCCCTCGGCGGCGGCCGCATACGCGGCCTCCACCCTCAGGTAGACCGGCGCGCGGTGATCGGAGCCAGCAGGTCGGGCCGGCCGACGGCCATCTGCAGCACCTCGCCGATCAGCGACCCGTACCGGTCCAGCAGATGCCGCACCCGGTACGGATGAAGACCGTAACGTGCTCCCACGCTTTGGGTTTGGTTGATCAACGCGAAGTAGCCGTCGGCGCCCAGCAGCGGCACCTTCTCGGTGATCGACTTGGCCACCCGGGTGGGGATGAACTCGGCCGCCGCGTCGATCGCGTCCTCGGCCATCACGCGGTAGGTGGTGTACTTGCCGCCCGCGATCGCGACCAGTCCCGGCGCGGGCACCGCGACGGCGTGCTCGCGGGACAGCTTCGAGGTCTCCTCGCTCTCCCCCGCCAGCAGCGGCCGCAGCCCCGCGTACACGCCGTCGATGTCGTCATGGGTCAACGGGGTGGCCAGCACGGTGTTGACGGTGCCGAGCAGGTAGTCGATGTCGGCCTTGGTGGCCGCGGGGTGGGCGAGGTCGAGGTTCCAGTCGGTGTCGGTGGTGCCGATGATCCAGTGCGTGCCCCACGGGATGACGAACAGCACCGACTTCTCGGTGCGCAGGATGATCGCCACCTCGCTGACGATGCGGTCGCGCGGGACCACGATGTGCACGCCCTTGGACGCGCGCACCCGGAAACGGCCGCGCTGCTTGGACAGTGCCTGGATCTCGTCGGTCCACACGCCGGTGGCGTTGACGACGACGTGGCCGCGCACCTCGGTGACCGCGCCGTTCTCGGAGTCGCGCACCCGCACCCCGGTGACCCGGTCGCCCTCGCGCAGCAGCGACACCACCTGCGTCGACGTCCGCACCACCGCGCCGTAGTGCGCGGCGGTGCGTGCGACGGTCATGGTGTGGCGGGCGTCGTCGACGACGGTGTCGTAGTAGCGGATGCCGCCGATCAGCGAGCTGCGCTTGAGTCCCGGCGACAGCCGCAGTGCGCCGGCCCGGGTCAGATGCTTCTGCGCGGGAACGGATTTCGCGCCACCGAGCTGGTCGTAGAGGAAGATGCCGGCGGCGATGTAGGGCCGCTCCCACCACCGGTTGGTCAGCGGGAACAGGAACGGCAACGGCTTGACCAGATGCGGCGCCAGCGTGGTCAGCGACAGCTCACGTTCGTGCAGCGCCTCGCGCACCAGCCCGAACTCGAGCTGCTCGAGATAGCGCAGGCCGCCGTGGAACATCTTGCTGACTGCGACTGGAGGTGCCCGACGCGAAATCGCGGGCCTCGACGAGGGCGACCTTGAGTCCCCGCGTCGCGGCGTCCAGCGCCGCGCCGGCACCGACCACGCCACCGCCGATCACGACGACGTCGAACTGCTCGCCGCCGAGCCGCTCCCAGGCGCGGCCCGCTGGTCCGGGCCCAGAAAGGTCGCTCCATTGCCCGGGGCCGCGATCGGGGCAGTCACGTTGACCGACTCCTCGTTACTCGTCAGTACGGTTGTCCGTCCCAGGTTACGTGCCCTCAGTCGAGATCGTCGTGCGCCATCAACCGGCGCGCGGCCTCGACGATCGATCCCGACAGCGACGGGTACACCGACAGCGTCTGCGCCAGGTCGGTCACCGAGATGCGGTTCTGCACCGCCAGCGCGATCGGCAGGATCAACTCCGAGGCGATCGGCGCGACCACCACGCCGCCGATCACCACCCCGGTGGCGGGCCGGCAGAAGATCTTGACGAAACCGTGCCGCAGCAGCGACATCTTCGCCCTGGCGTTGGTGTTCAGCGGCAGCATCAGCGTGCGCGCGGGCACGGTCCCGTCGTCGATCGCCGACTGCGGCATGCCGACCGCGCCGATCTCCGGCCGGGTGAACGTCGCCGACGCGACGGTGCGCAGCCGGATCGGCGACACGCCCTCGCCCAGCGCGTGGTACATCGCGATGCGGCCCTGCATCGCCGCCACCGACGCCAGCGGCAACAGGCCGGTGCAGTCGCCGGCGGCGTAGATGCCGGGCGCCGGGGTGCGCGACACCCGGTCGACGGGGATGTAGCCGCCGGGCTTGAGTTCGATGCCGACGCGCTCGAGGCCCAGGCCGGCGGTGTTGGGCACCGAACCGACCGTCATCAGCGCGTGGCTGCCCTCGACGATGCGGCCGTCGGCGATCTCGACCCTGACGCCGGTCTCGGTGCGGGTGACCCGATCGGCGCGGGCGTTCTTGATCAGCGTGACACCGCGCTCGTCGAACACCTCCTCGAGCACCGCGGCCGCATCGGAGTCCTCGTGCGGCAGGATCTGGTCGCGGCTGGCCACCACCGTCACCGTCACGCCGAGTTCGGTGTAGGCGTTGCAGAACTCCGCGCCCGTGACGCCGGAGCCGACGATGACCAGGTGCTCGGGCAGCGTCGTTCAGGTCGTAGAGCTGGCGCCAGGTCAGGATCCGCTCGCCGTCGGGCACCGCGTTGGGCAGCACCCGGGGGCTCGCGCCGGTGGCGATCAGCACGACGTCGGCCTTGAGCACGCCGACCTTGCCGTCGGAGGTGGTGACCTTGACGCGGTGATGCGCCATGCCCGCGGTGTCGTCGACGAGCTCACCGCGGCCGCCGATGATCGTCACGCCCTGGTTGAGCAGCTGGCTGCCGATGTCGGCGGACTGCGAGGCGGCCAGCGTCTTGACCCGGTTGTTGATCTGCGGCAGGGAGATCGGGGCGTCCTCGATGCCGATGTCGTAGCCCAGGCCCTGGGCGCGGCGCAGCTCGGTGCGCACGCCGGTGGAGGCGATCAACGTCTTGGACGGCACGCAGTCGTACAGCACGCAGGCTCCGCCGATTCCGTCGGAGTCCACGACCGTGACCTGCGTGACGTCCCGCCCGTGGGCGGCCGCGACCAGCGCCGCTTCGTAGCCCGCCGGTCCGCCGCCGATGATCACGATGCGCGTTACCACGCCACCAACGCTATTGCACCGGCGATGCGTTTAAGCTTCTCGCGTGCCGCTCTACGCCGCCTACGGGTCGAACATGCATCCCGAGCAGATGCTGCAGCGGGCTCCTCATTCGCCGATGGCGGGGACGGGCTGGCTGCACGGGTGGCGGCTGACGTTCGGCGGCGAGGACATCGGCTGGGAAGGCGCGCTGGCCACTGTCGTCGAGGACCCCGGTTCCAAGGTGTTCGTCGTGCTCTACGACATGACCAAGGAGGACGAGGAGAACCTGGACCGCTGGGAGGGTTCGGAGCTCGGCATCCACAAGAAGATCCGCTGCCGCGTGGAACGCACGTCGTCGGACACCGACACCGATCCGGTGCTGGCCTGGCTGTATGTGGTCGATGCCTGGGAGGGCGGCCTGCCGTCGGCGCGCTATCTCGGCGTGATGGCCGATGCCGCCGAAATCGCCGGTGCGCCAGCGGAATACGTGCACGATCTGCGCACCCGCCCGTCGCGCAACATCGGCCCCGGCCCGGGCGGCTAGTTCCTCCTCCTGCGCGAGCTGGGGTGCGTGTTTGCACAGCGACGCGCCGCGCACGCTGGCATTTCGCGCGCACTCACGCGGCGCGAGCGCGCCATAGCTGCGCGTCCGATGCGCGCGACCATCTGCGACGCGCGATAGCGCACGTCGTCGAACACGATCGGCACCACGGTCCAGTCGACGTCAGCCAGCGCGTTGTGCCGACGTCGATCACGGCATCATCGCCTCCTGGCCGGAGTGCCAGGCCACTCCGTCGTACTCGGCGGCCACCCGGTGATCCGGCCAGGCGAAGTCGAGCCGCCGCAGATCGCCGTTCCCGTCAATGATCTCGTACTGCAATTCCGGGACGGGCAGACCGCCGTCGAGCATGGCCAGGCGCGCCTCACTTTCCATCGGCGACTCCGACCGCGGGTCGGCGAGGGGCAGCAGATCGCGGACTGCGACGATGCCGCGACGGCCCTTCTGCTCCACGGCAGCCCGCCACAGATCCGGACGGCTGCAGGTGCCGCTGCGCAGCGCCGCGTCGAGCGTCGCCAGAGACCTCGGGCCGGCGCAGGGCGCGCGCGACCTCGACCGCGGTCCAGGCCGGTGACGTCGTGCGGCGGCCGTCCACGCACGACCAGCGGCGCACCGTCGCGTCGATGCACCACCAGGCCGTCGGTGTCGCGAAGCGCGCAGCGCGGCGGGTTGAGGACGTGAAGCTCAGCCGGCTGTTCGGTGTCGAAGCCGAGCATCGCGGCGGCCGTGGCCAGGCAGACCGCAACAGGCCGGCCACAGGACAGATCGAGCCCGCGCAACCGCAGCTCGATCGGTCGGTTCGCCGATGCAGTAAATGCCGTGCCACAGCCGTTCCAGCACACCGGTATTCACGGCCGCTTCGAAACGCGCGGCGGGTCAGATGCTGCAGGATCTGGGCGCTGGTCGCCACCCCGCCCTGGCCGTCGAAGAGCGCATCGAGGTCGATCGTCCATGCGGTCATGCTGTCGCGTGGCTACGGCAGTGGCGCCAGAGCATCGCGACGGCCATCTGGGGATGGACACGCAGTTGTGCACAACTCGCGCGCCGCGAGCGCGCGTCGAAATGCCAGCCATGGCGGCGTGTCGATGTGCAGACACGCGCGCTCGCGGAAGGAGGTAACGTCAGCCGCAGTGGTCGATGATGTTGACCAGCAGGCGCACCCCGACGCCAGCGCGCGCTCGTCGAGATCGAATGTCGGCTGGTGCAGATCCAGCTGCGGGCCGCGGCCCGATCCACACCCCGAGCCGCGCCATCGCGCCGGGCACCTCTTCGAGATACCACGAGAAGTCCTCGCCGCCGCCGGACTGCCGGGTGTCGGCGAGCACGTCAGGCCCGATGCGCCTCGATCGCGTGGGTGAGGATCCGCGTCGACACCTCCTCGTTGACCACCGGCGGCACGCCGCGCCGGTACTGCAGCGAATGCTCGATGCCCAGCGGCGCCAGCAGCGACGTAACCGTCTCGCCGCACAATGTCTTCCAGCGTCAGCCAGGTCTCGCGGCTGGCGGTGCGGATCGTTCCGGCCAGCATGCCCGTCTGCGGGATGGCGTTGGCCGCGACACCGGCGTTGACCGCGCCCCACACCATCACCGTGCTGTTGCGCGGGTCGATGCGCCGCGACAGCACGCCGGGCAGCCCGGTGATCAGCGTGCCGAGCCCGTACACCAGGTCGCCGGTCAGGTGCGGCCGCGACGTGTGCCCGCCCGGCGAATGCAGCGTGACCTCGATGTGGTCGGCCGCCGAGGTGATCGGCCCGGGCTTGACCGCGACCCTGCCCGACCGCCAGCCGCGGATCGCAGTGCAGCGCGAAGATCCGCGACACCCCGGTCAGCGCGCCCGCGGCGATCGCGTCGATCGCGCCGCCGGGCATCAGCTCCTCGGCGGCCTGGAAGATCAGCCGCACCCCGACCGGCAGTTCGGGCACCGACGCCAGCGCCAGCGCCGCGCCGAGCAGCACCGCGGTGTGCGCGTCATGGCCGCAGGCGTGCGCGACGCCGGGCACCACCGACGCGTACGGCGCGCCGGTGCGCTCGGCCATCGGCAGCGCGTCCATGTCGGCGCGCAACGCGATCCGCGGCCCATGCTCGGGACCGAAGTCACAGGTCAGAGCCGGTGCCGCCGGGCAGCACCTTCGGGTTCAGCCCGGCGTCGGCCAGGATGCGACGCGACGAACTGCGTGGTGCGCGAACTCCTGACGGCCGAGCTCGGGGTGGGCGTGGATGTGCCGGCGCCAGGCGACCAGATCGTCGTAGTGCGCGGCCAGCCAGCCGCTTCGGCGTGCGCCAGCGGGCTCATGAGGCCCGCCTCGCCTGCAGCTGCGAGCACCCGCTCGCGCTCGCGCGGGTCTCGGCCAGCGCGACGACCGTGCGCGCCAACATGATCGCGCCCTCGACGACCGCCTTGTCGGCGCTCGGCGCCGTCGCAGCCGCGGCGAACTCCGGCTGATGCACCGACGCGCCGCCGGCGTCGACTGCCGACGATCGGGATGGATGCCCGGCATCACCTGGGTGACGTTGCCCATGTCGGTGCTGCCCAGCGGCAGGGCGGCCTCGATCTCCTCGGCCACCGGGCTGCGGCCGCAGCCGAGCCATCTCGTCGCGGAACACGTCGGCCAGCCACGGTCGGGCCTGAGTTCGTCGTAGGCGGGTCGGTCTCCTCGACCGTCGTACTCGCAGCCGGTGGCCACCGCGCCGGCGAGGAAGCAGTCCGCCATCCGGTCCTCGAGGCGCGCAGCGACTCCGCGTCCGTCGCACGCATCGTGTAGCGCAGCTCGGCGTGGCGCCGGAATGACGTTGGTGCGCCTGGCCGCCGTCGGTGACGATGCCGTGCGCCATCTGCCCGGGCGCGAGCTGCTGGCGCAGCAGGCCGATCGCGACCTGCGCGACGGTGACCGCGTCGGCGGCGTTGACGCCGAGATACGGCGCGACCGCCGCGTGCGACTTCGCGGCCGCGGATAGCGGACCGTCGACCTCGCGACAGCGCCAGCGAGCGCGCCGCGGCGATGTCGATCGGGCCGGGATGGAGCATCACCGTCGCGGCGATGTCGTCGAACGCTCCGGCGTTGAGCAGCAACACTTTTCCGCCGCCGGCCTCCTCGGCGGGCGTGCCCAGCAGCACCACCGTCAGCCCGAGATCGTCGGCCACCTCGGCCAGCGCCAGCGCGGTGCCGACCGCCGACGCCGCGATGATGTTGTGTCCGCAGGCATGTCCGATGCCGGGCAGCGCGTCGTACTCGGCGCAGACCCCGACGACCAGGTCGCCGCTGCCGAACTCGGCGCGGAACGCGGTGTCCAGGCCGCCGGGCGCCGGCGTGATCTCGAAGCCGCGCTCGGCGACCAGCGCCTGCGTCTTGGCGCAGCTGCGGTGCTCGGCGAACGCGAGTTCCGGCTCGGCGTGGATCGCGTGCGACAGCTCGACCAGATCCGCGGCGCGTGGCGCACCGTGTGATCCGCGGCCGTCGACGCGTGAGGCGACGCGGCGGCGGTGGGCATCCTCGCAGTATCTCACTGTTGCAGCTCCGCTAACTAAGCTGCCTGGTCGTGGAGGAACCGGCGGCACTCGCGCAGGCGGCGGCCGCAGGCGCTCGCCGAGCGGACCGGCGTCGCCGCGCACGACGTCGCCGTGGTGCTCGGATCGGGCTGGGCGCCCGCCGCCGCGCGAGTTCGGCGAGCCGACGGCGGTGGTGCCGATGGCCGAGCTGCCCGGCTTCACCCCGCCCACCGCCGAGGGCCACGGCGGCCAGGTGCTGTCGGTGCGGGTGGGCGACGCATCGCGTGCTGGTGCTGCTGGGCCGGATCCACGCCTACGAGGGCCACGACCTGCGTCACGTCGTGCATCCGGTGCGCGCCGCCTGCGCAGCCGGGTGTGCGCACGGTGGTGCTGACCAACGCCGCCGGGCGGGCTGCGGGCCGACTACAGCGTCGGGCAGCCGGTGCTGATCAGCGACCACCTGAATCTGACCGCGCGCTCCCCGCTGGTCGGAGCGCAGTTCGTCGATCTGGTCGACGCCTACTCGCCGCGGCTGCGGGCGCTCGCGCGCGAGATCGACCCGACGCTGGCCGAGGGCGTCTACGCCGGCCTGCCGGGTCCGCACTACGAGACGCCGGCCGAGATCCGGATGCTGCGCACGCTCGGCGCCGACCTGGTCGGCATGTCGACGGTGCACGAGACGATCGCCGCGCGCGCGGCGGGCGCTGAGGTGCTGGGGGTGTCGCTGGTGACCAACCTGGCGGCGGGCATGACGGGTCAGCCGCTGAGCCACGACGAGGTGCTCGAGGCGGGCCGTCAGTCGGCGACGCGGATGGGTTCCCTGCTGGCCTCGGTGATCGCCCGGCTCTGACCGGGCCGAAGCGCCGGCTCGCCCAGACCACGCCGCGGGCCAGCAGCGGCGCGGCGAACAGCATCAACAGGATGCGCACCACCTGCGCGGCGATGATGAACGTGACGTTGGACCCGGTCTCGACCGCCGTGGCCAGCACCGCGTACACCCCGCCGGGGCTGGTCGCGAGGTAGCCCTCCAGCGGCGTCAGGCCGGCGACGTGGGCGAGCAGCATGCCCAGGCCCGCCGTCGCCACCCCGATCGCGCACGATCAGCGCGATCGCGGTCGGCAGCAACCGTCCGACCGCGCGCAGCGAGTCGCGGGTGAACGCCAGGCCCGCCTGCCAGCCGATCAGCAGGTAGCCGGCCTGGACCAGCAGCGCGGCACCGACAGCCCGAATGACAGCCCGCTGACCTCGCAGCGCGACGGTCAGCGCCAGCGGGCCGAGCAGCCCGGCGCCGGGCAGTCTGATCAACCGGCCCGCGGTGGCGCCGACCAGCACCAGCACGGTCAGCATGGCGAGGCTCGAGATACCACGGCGCCGAATCCGGTTGGTGCGGCGGCAACTGCGCCGGGTGCGACTTGTCGGCGTGGTAGATCAGCGTGACGACGACGGGCATGGACGCGGTGACGAGCGCGACGCGCAGATACTGCACGACGGCGACGACGCGGTCGTCGCCGCCCAGTTCGCGCGCGATGGCGACCAGCCCGGACGCCCCGCCGGCGACCAGGGCCAGCGACCCGGTCAGCGGGGTGACGTCGCGGTGCAGCCCCAGCAGCGCGCCGGCGATGATGCTGAGCACCAGGGTGCCCACCGCGATGCCGAGCACGATCGGCCAGTCGCCGCCCAGCGGCGCCGAGGGCGTCCTGCTGCACCATCGTGCCGATGTAGACGCCCAGCACGCCCTGGGCGGCGACGCCCAACCGGCGCGGGACGCGGGCGGGCCCGGCCGACAGCAGGGCCAGCGCGATGCCGACGACGAGCGCCGCGAACAGCGCCGCCGACGGCACCCCGAGCATCGTCAGCGGTGCGGTGACCGCCACCGACGCCGCCAGCAGCACCGCCCACCTGAGCATCTGCCTCCACCCACGTTCATCGTGATGACAAGGTTACTGGAGCGGAGAGGCGTCTGCGGCCACCGAACTGCGGGAGTCGATGATGGCGGTGACCAGGCAGATGCGCCGGCACCGCCCGGACAAGGGCTGACACTGAGCCAGATGCAGCTGCTCGGTGAGATCAGCCGGGCGGGCGTCACCCCCGCTGAGCTCGGCGCCCGGCTGCACGTCAAGGTGCAGTCGCTGACCGATCAGCTCAACGAGCTCGAGTCGCGGGCTGGTCGCCCGGCGCCCCGACGAGACCGTCGCCGCCAGCTGGTCGAGATCACTGCCGAGGGCACGACGCTGCTCGAATCCGACCGCGCCGAACGGGACGCGTGGCTGCACGACACCATGCGCGAACGCTCTCGCCGCTGGAATTCGACCTGCTGATGCTGGTCGCGCCGATCCTGCGCAAGCTCGCTGAGCCGATCCGCGGGCACTGCTGGCCGGGCGACCGCCTGCTGTCCGATGATGAGCTGGCGGCGGCCGTGCAGGAGTGGATCGCCCACGATCCCGATCCGGGGGCGGCCGCCGAACTGGCCGGCTGCAGCGAGGCCGAGCTCGCCGACCGCTTCGCGGGCCCGCTGACGTTCGGCACCGCCGGCCTGCGCGGTCCGCTGCGGGCCGGCCCGAACGGGATGAACCTGGCCGTGGTGCTGCGCACGACGTGGGGGGTCGCCCGGGTGCTGAAGGACCGCGGCCTGGCCGGGTCGCCCGTCGTCGTCGGCTACGACGCCCGGCACCGATCCGCGGAGTTCGGCCGGGCGGCCGCCGAAGTCTTTGCCGCCGAGGGCTTCGCGGTGACGCTGATGCCGGCCCCCGTGCCCACGCCGGTGGTGGCGTTCGCGGTGCGCGGCACCGGCGCGGCGGCGGGCGTGCAGATCACCGCGTCGCACAACCCGGCGACCGACAACGGCTACAAGGTGTACTTCGCCGGCGGCCTGCAGATCGTCCCGCCGATCGACCGCGACATCGAGCAGGCCATCGCCGCGGCCCCGCCGGCCGACGAGATCGCGCGCACGCCCGTGGCGGTCGCCGGGTCCGAGCAAATCGCGCCTACCTCGAGCGGGCCGCCGGTGTGCGGCGCGGCACCGGTTCCGTGCGCATCGCGCTGACGCCGATGCACGGTGTCGGCGGCGAGTACGCCCTCGACGCGCTGGCGCTGGCCGGGTTCGACCGACGTGCACGTCGTGCGACGCCAGTTCGCGCCCGACCCCGACTTTCCCACCGTCGCGTTCCCCAATCCCGAGGAGCCCGGCGCGGTGGACGCGCTGCTGGCCCTGGCCGCCGAGGTGGACGCCGACGTCGCCGTCGCGCTGGATCCCGACGCCGACCGGTGCGCGGTCGGCATCCCGACGCCGACGGGCTGGCGGATGCTCTCCGGCGACGAAACCGGTTGGCTGCTGGGCGATTACGTACTGTCCGGCGGTGCTGCGACGAAGGCGGTGGTGGCCAGCACGGTGGTCTCGTCGCGGATGCTGGCGCGCATCGCCGACAGTTACGGCGCCCGCCACGTCGAGACGCTGACCGGTTTCAAGTGGCTGGCCCGCGCCGACGAGGGGCTGCGACGGCACGTTGGTCTACGCCTACGAGGAGGCGATCGGCCACTGCGTTGACCCGGCGGCGGTGCGCGACAAGGACGGCATCAGCGCCGCGGTGCTGTCCTGCGATCTGGTGGCCGCACTGCGCGCGCAGGGCCGGACGGTGCCCGACGCGCTCGACGACCTCGCCCGCCGGCACGGCGTGCACACCACCACCGGCGTCACCCGCCGCGTCGAAAACCCGGCTGCCGCCGCCGCTTTGATGACTGCGCTGCGCGCCGAGCCACCCACCCAGCTCGCAGACCGGCCCGTCACGGTGACCGACCTGTGGCCGCGCACCGACGCGCTGGTCTTCAGCGGCGGCGACGACACCGAGTGGGTGCGGGTGGTGATCCGGCCGTCGGGCACCGAGCCGAAACTCAAGTCCTACATCGAGGTTCGGTGCGACGGCGAGCTGGCCGCGCGCGCGGGCCCGCGCCAGCACGTGCAGAACAGGATCGCCGCCGCGGTGCGCGAGTGGGGTCAGCGCGGGCCGAACTGACGGTCGCCCGCATCGCCCAACCCGGGGACGATGTAGGCGATGTCGTTGAGACCGGAGTCGATGGTCGCGGTGAACAACCGCAATCTCCGGTGCCGCCTTCTCCATCGCCGCAATGCCTTCGGGCGCCACGACGACGCAGATGGCGGTGATGTCGACGGCGTCGCGGGCGAACAGCAGCTCCAGCGTGTGCGCCATCGAGCCGCCGGTGGCCAGCATCGGGTCCAGCACGATCACCGGCTGGGCGCTCAGGTCGTCGGGCAGCGACTCCAGGTAGGGCGTGGGTTGATGCGTCTCCTCGTCGCGGGCCACGCCGACGAAACCGACCTGGGCCTCCGGGATCAGCGCGTGCGCCTGGTCGACCATGCCCAGACCGGCGCGCAGCACCGGCACCAGCAGCGGCGGATTGGCCAACCGCGCCCCGGCGGTCTCGGCCAGCGGCGTGCGCACCGGCACGGTCTCGACGGCGAGCGTCGCGGGTGGCCTCGTAGACCAGCATCAGCGTCAGGTCGCGCAGCGCGGCGCGGAACGCCGCATTGTCGGTGCGCTCGTCGCGCAGAGTGGTCAGCCGCGCCGCGGCCAGCGGGTGGTCGACAACGCGCACGTCCATGGATTGCGACCTTAACGGGAACCGAGCGCCGTTTCCCGGCGTCCTAAGTTCTATGTCCGCCCGTTTGTCCGTCGACACCGATCTCGTCCGCAGCTACGGGTCGGCGGCCTCGGCCCACGCGGCCGATCTGCACGAGGCCGCCGGCCGGCTCGCCGCCGTACCGCCCGGCAGCGCCGCGTTCGGCCCGGTGGGTGCCCGTTTCCTCGCCGCGTTGGCCCGCGCCGCCACCGACGAGTCCCAGGTGGTGGCGGCGCTGAGCGGCGCACTCACGGCGGCGCAGGCAGCCGCCGCCGGCTCGGCGCAGGCCTACGACGGCGCCGACGCGGGGGCGCGCCACCCGGATCGGGGTCTGATGCCCAGCGCGTTGGTCGCCGCGCTCGCCGCACCGATCCGCCGGGTGCAGGCGCTGGTCGGGCCCGGGCTGGTCGGGCGATCCGTCCGGCGATCCGGCCGCGGTGCTGACCGGGGTACGCGACACGCTGACCGACGTCGCCGACGCGGCGCGGGCAGGCCTGGCGCGCAGCCGAGGCGGGCTGGTCGGGCAGCGGCGCGGACGCCGCTGCCGAGTTCGCGGCGACGACGTCCGCGGCGATCGACGAGGCCGCCGAGCGAGCCGGGGGGCTGGGCTCGGTGGCACCGCGAGGCCGCCGGGGCGGTCGCGGCCGCCCACCGCCGCCTGCAGGACATCGTCGACGAGTTCGAGGCCCGGGCGGCGGCGCTGGAACCGCGGCTGGATCAGCCCGGGGTCGCCAAGGAACTGCTCACCGAGGCGCGCGACGCGCTCGGTGCAGGCGATCGCCGTCGTCGAGGAACTGCTCGCCGACCTGGACGGGCATGCCGCCGCCGTGGACAGCCGGCCGGCTCCCGTCGCACCGGCCGGATGGTCCGGTGGGGCCGCCCCGACGAGCCCGGGGGGTGGGGGGCTCGGCGGCGGGTTCGGGGGTGGACCCGGCGGTGGAGTCGGCGCCGATCCGGTGGCGTTCGCCTCCGCCGAAACACCGATGGACACACCCGAGGCAGCCGAGTTCGGGGACGGCGTGGCCGTGCGCCTGCCCGACGGGACCGTCGTGATGGCGCCGAACGCGGTGGCCGCCAACGCCGTTCGGCACGCGCTGACCCAGCTCGGCGTGCCGTACCAGTGGGGCGGCACGACGCCGGGCGTCAGGGCTGGACTGCAGCGGCCTGACGCAGTGGGCGTATCACGAAGCCGGGCTGAACCTTCCGCGGCTGGCGCAGGAGCAGGACATCGGCGCCGCGGTCGCTCCCGGCGCGCTGCTGCCCGGCGACCTCGCGGTGTGGGACGGCCACGTCGCGATGATCGTCGGCAACGGCACGATGATCGAGGCGGGTGACCCGGTCAAGCTGTCGCCGATCCGGACGACGAACGCGGGCCAGGGGTTTCAGGGCTTCTGGCGTCCGACCGCCTAGCGGCTGAGCCGGTGGACCGCCGCGGACAGCTGCCCATACGCAGAGAGCTCTGCCCGCAACGGCACCAGGACGAAATCCTCACCCACCGCATCGACCCGTCGTCGCAGATCGGATGTCGCACGCCGCCTGCGCCGCGCCGCGCCCAGGGCCACGAAAGGCCTGATCACCGATCGCAAAACCACACCGAGGGCGAGTCCCCCGACGAGGAGGACGGTCGGCCAGGCGAACGGCCCGAGCGACGGGGCGTCGAGATCGACCTGCAGGTAGGCCAACAGGGCGAGTAGCCCGAGCCACAACCCACCCACGACCCCTGTGGCCAGTAGTCCCCACTGGACCGCCTCAATTACCCGCCACCATCGCGGTGATAGGTCCCTCTCGAGGTTTGCCCCACCGATGGCCCGGTCCAAGGCATCGGGTACCGCTGGGACCCGCGATTGCGCCGCTTCCCGCAGCACCCGGGGCCACGGTGCAGGCAGTCCGGTCGATGCGGTGTCCGCAAGCGAGCGGACGGCGCTGTCCACTGCCGCCCGCGAGGCCGCCGAGGCGGACGGCAACGAGGTCCGGCGAAGCACTACATCCTGCGTACGGCGATGGCCCCAATCCTAAGCGCCGCAACGGATCTGGCCGAAGCTTGGGCACCCAGCGCAGCGGCGGCCAGCCGACAGCCGCAAGTCCCCGCCGCTCGTAAGCTCGGCCCACCGCATCCACCACCGCCGGAACACCCGCGGCAGCAGCGATGGCGGTCTGCAGCCGGCTCTCCGCGTCCCGCAGTGCGGGTTCGGATCGCCGCTGCGGAACCAGGGGCGTCAGACGAGCGGCCACCGAATCGAGGTCCGCGCTGACCCGCGCCGTGCGCGCTCGGTGGTCGGCCACCGTCGAGGCCAGGAACTCACGCAGCGGCACCGTCCCGTCGGGCGTCACCGCTGAGGTCGCCAACACCGGTACACCGTGCAAGCCGTCCTCGTCCAACAGTCGTCGGAGGTCACGCAGACACGATTCGAGGTCGTGGGCGGACAGCCGATCGGCCTGGTTGAGCGTCACCACCATCACGTCTCGATGCGCCGACAGCGGCCGCAGATACGAGTCGTGCAGCACCGCGTCCGCATACTTCTGCGGGTCGAGCACCCAGACGAAAGCGTCCACGAGGCGAACCAGCCGGTCCACCTCGGCGCGGTGGGACAACTCGGTCGAGTCGTGGTCGGGCAGGTCGAGCAGCACCAGTCCGGAGAGCTCGGGCGCCAGAGCCGCGTCGTCGTACTGCCGGGTCCCGATCTGCAGCCAGTCCAGCAGTTCGGTCGCGCCCGATGGTCCGAACACCACGGCCTGGGTCGTCGACGTCGTCGGCCGCCGGATGCCGACCGTTGCCAGGGGCGCCCCGACGACGGCGTTGAACAACGAGGACTTCCCGCTCCCGGTCGCTCCGGCCAGCGCCACCACGGTGTACTCGCCGGACAACCGCAGCCGGGCCCCGGCACGTTCGTCCAGCGCGCGCAGGTCGGCGAGCACGTCATCGGGCAGCCGACCGACACCGAGTTCGGCCACCGACGACAGTGCCTCCAGCCGAGCCGCGAGCGTCACCGCAGCACCGCCGCAACGTGATCGGCGACCGCGCGCAGTTCGTCACCGGAAGCCACCGACGACGAACCCAGCACCTCGGCGTACCGGTCACTGTCCTGATTCAACAGCGTGCCCACCCGGGCAAGCAGGTCCTCGCGGGCCTGGCGGGCCAAGCCGCGGACCGCCTGTTCGCCGAAGATCGCCTCCAACACCTTCTGGCTGGCCACCGTCGTGCCCCCGGCCACCGCGATCTCGGCGCCGGTCAAGCCGGCCGTCTGGCTGAATACCGCGAGCATCACGACCAGCCCCGCACCGTTGACGCCGTACGACGCCAGCCGCGCCCCCGATCGCTTCGACGCGCCCTCGCTACGGACAAGCTCGAGCACGAATTCCTGCCACTCGCGGACCAGCCGTTCGACCGCCTCGGTCAGTCCGGCGGCGGGGCGGGCCAGCTCGTCGGTCAACAGTGGCGCGCCGGCCTGGTGGCGGGCCCAGCAGCCGTACGACGTCTCGGCGGCCTCCTCCACCGCGGCCTGCACGACCGTCGCGATGCCGTTCTCCAACGCCGATCCGAGCTCCTCCACCGGCGTGGGCCGCCCAGCCACCGCGGCCACCACGCGGTCGCGGATCCGGCCGACGCGCGACTCCAGTTTGCGCAGCAACTCCCCCGTTCCGACCACGTCCTGCCAGCGGGCCAGCACCTCGCCCCGCAGCAGTGCGCCGTCGCGAATCGCCTCGTCCACCCGCGCCAGCGCGCCGTCGTACGCCGAGGACACGCACGATTCCAGCTGCGCACGCACCGCGGACTGCTCATCAGCCGCGGCTGCGAGGGCGTACGTCCGAGGCGGGAGGCTGCGGAGTGCTCCGTCCAACGTGTAGCGCACCACCCCGGCCCGCTGCTCCGCGTCAGCGGTCAGGCCGGCCAGCCATGTGCGGATGGGGGCGATCGCCTTGTCCCGCAACCGACCGCCCCGCAAGGACTGCTCGACCACGACGAACAGCGGCGCGCCGCCCAGTCCGTTCGCCGCGAGCATGTCCGACAGGTGCGCGCCCACCTCCTTGACCGCCTCGGGTGGGCAGCGGTCGAGCACGATGGCGATCGCTGTGCCCCGCTCCCGCGCGGTGTGGAGCATCTGCCACGGCACCGCATCGGCGTACCGGGCGGCGGTCGTCAGGAAGATCCACAGGTCGGCGGCGGCCAGCAGCGTGGCCGCCAACTCGCGGTTGGAGCTCACGACGCTGTCGATATCCGGGGCGTCGAGCAGCGCAAGACCGGGGTCGATCCCCGGATTCGGCTCGATGCGCAGACCGTCAGGCCCGGACGTTCGGGGCAACTGGGGCAGTATCCGGTCGTCGATGAACCACGACAGGTCCGACGGATGACACACGATCACCGGGCCCCGGGTGGTCGGCCGCAACACACCGGCGGGGCTCACATCGGCTCCGACGAGCGAGTTGATCAGCGTCGACTTCCCCGCGCCCGTCGACCCGCCGACCACTGCCAGCAGGGGGGCGTCGATGCTGCGCAGCCGTGGGATCAGATAGTCCGCCAGCTGTCCGCTCAACTCGCGACGGTCACGCTCGGCCGGCCACGCCGACGGCGCAGGCAGCGGGAAGGCCGTCCGCCCCAGCACTTCGCTCAGGGCTGCCACCGCGTCGACCAGGTCGGCGGCTTCCGTCATCACTTCAGCCTGCCCTAGGTTGTCGTGAAGGCGGGCTGGTTTGCCACTCCGACTCCAATCGAAAGACCGTGCCCCGATGCCATCACCGTGCCCCCGCACGTCAGGCGTTGCCGTCACGGCATGGCCGCGCCCCGCTTCATATGCCCCTCGAAGTCGAGCTCTGCGGCCAACGCGCGGTAGCGATCGCGATAGTCGCGGTACGCAGTCCCGTCACCATGCGCCTGCGCCAGCAGTGCGCGTAGCCGCAGCACCCAGATGTCGCGTATTACCAGCCCGTCATCGGCCGGCGCGGCCGCCAACCGATTGATCGCAGCCTCGGCGGTCCCCGAGGTTGTGTCGCCGGCTCGAGAAAGCGTCGCTGACGTCGGCCAGGAGCGCCTGTCCGCGGACCGACGGCGTGAGTCGGCAAAGCCCGGACATTGTCGCCGCTGAGGAACACTATTGATGGGCACTGTCCGACGAGCACGTGGTCGGAATGGCGATGCCGGCCTGTGGGAGCGGCAGCTCTGCTCAATGAAGGATTCAGCCAATGAAGAACTACGAAGTCCAGCCAGGCGACACACTTTCCTCGATCGCTCAACGCGAATATGGCGACAGCACGCTGTATCCGGTGATCGCACACCAGAACCAACTCGCCAATCCCAACGTCATCGACGTCGGGCAACAACTATTGATCCCGTACGTGACCTTTCGGCGCTTGATGACGACAGCCGACTCCACCGCAGCGCGAAAACAGATCACCCAGGACCACTACGGAACCGACGACAGCAATGTCCAACTCATCTGGGAGATCGTCAACGGCGTGGCCCAGCGTGAGATACAACGCGGCGCCTGGCTGCATATCCCCGACCTGGCCAATGTGGGACACCACACGGTCGTGGCGGACGAAACCGCCTTCGGTCTGGCCGCCCGATGGTACGGCGACGATCACCTCGCGGGGGTGATCGAACTGGCGAACAACCTGCCGTCAGGCAGCGCCCTGGCGCCGGGTCAAGTACTCATCGTGCCGGGCCTGAACCGTCGCCGCCAGGTCGCCGGCGATACGCTCGAGTCGCTGTGTCGCGATGAGTACGGCGACACCGATATCGACATCAGGATGTCTGTCGCCGCGGCGGCGAACCACATCACCAGACCGGACTCGTTGTTCTGCAACCAAGTCGTGCACTTCCCCTCATAACCGCATTAACCGACGGCCGTACCGAACAACATGCCCAACACATAGGTGACGGTGGCGGCACCGTAGCCGATGAGGATTTGGCGCACAGCCGTGTGCAGCGGGGATACGCCAGACAGTAAACCGACGACAACTCCGGTGGTGACGAGCGCTAACCCGACCAGGGCAGCGGCCACCAGGATTGCGGTCGAGCCGTGCAGGCCGAAAACATAGGGAACGATCGGAATGAACGCTCCAGAGGCGAAGAAGCAGAAGCTGGACATCGCCGCCTTCCATCCGGTGCCGACCGCTTCGTGCTTCTCGGCGGCCATGGCCGGCGTGGCGGAGTGCGCGGCGACACTGGACTCGGGCTCTCGCAGTATTTCGGCCGCGCGGATCGTGGCCTCTGATTCGCTCATTCCGCGGGCCCGGTAAACGAGTGCCAATTCGTTCGCGTTGATGTCGAGCTCGGACAGCGCTGCGCCGGCTTGGGGATTGGGCGTCGAGGCCTCCAGCAGTTCGCGCTGGGAGCGCACCGAGACGTACTCGCCGGCACCCATCGACAGCGCTCCGGCGAGCAGTCCGGCCAGGCCGGTGAGGAGTACCGCGTGGTTCGACATGCCGCCGGCGCTGACACCCAGAACCAGAGACAAGTTGCTGACCAGTCCATCATTGGCGCCGAACACTGCCGCGCGGAAGGTGCCGGAGAGCCGGTTGCGGCCCTGGGCGGCCAGCGCCCGGACCACTTCTTCGTGCATGCGTTCGTCGGCCGCCATCGCCGGCGTCGCGTCCACGTCCGCCTCATACGGCGACCGCGCTTCGGCGCGTTGGGCGAGCGCCAAGACGAAAACGGACCCGAAATGTCGCGCCAGAAAGCCGAGGCCCCGGGTCCGGAGGTCGGTGCGGTGAGGCTTGCCCACTTGATCGCCGAGCAGCGTCAGCCAGTGCTGCTCATGTCGCTCCTCCGCAGCGGCCAGGGCCAACAGGATTTCCCGTTCCTCGCCGGTGCGACGGGTGGCCAGGTCGCGGTAGACGGCGGCTTCGGCGCGTTCGTCGGCCAGATATTGGCGCCACCGACGCACATCGGCGGGCCGCGGGAAGCTTCCCTGGGGTGACTCACGCGGATCCGGGCCGGCGATCTGATGCTTGCCCTCGTCGTCGTTGTCCATCTCGCGATCATCGCCGTTGTGACGCGCCGCGTCACCTCCGGGTGCCGAGCCGAGATTGCATGCCGTGCCCGACCGGGCACCGCACGATCCGCCTCTTCTCCCTGCAATTCGTTGCGATCGCTTGCTGCCGTCAGGGCATCGCCTGCGCCATCGCGATATGTCCCTCGAAGCCGAGCGATGTCGCCATCGCGCGATAGCGATCGCGATAGTCGCTGTAGCGGAGGGTGTCTCGACGAGCTCGGGCCAGCAGCGCGTGCAGCCGCAGCGTCGGCAGCTCATGCAACACGAATCCCTCATCGGTCGGACAATCGGCCAGCCTGTCGATGGCAGTTTGTGCGTCTTGCAGGTCCTGCCGAGACCCGCGACGCAAGAGTGCTTCCACCAACACCTTCGTCGCCGCACCACTGAAGCTCACCTTTCCGCGGTCGAAAAGATGGTTGACGGTCGCCGCGCCGACCTCGATCGCCCCGGTGGTGTCTCCGGTGAGCATCATGCATTCCGCCATCTGAATGTCGGCCATGCTCACCGCGAGCAGGTCTCCGTGCCGGAACGCCTGTTCGCGACCTTTCGCCAGGAGATCCATGCCCCCCGCCTGATCGCCGTCGTTCATACGGACCGTAACGATGCCGTGGACCACCCGCGCCCAGGCCAGCGAGACATCATTGCCGCGGCGTTCAGCGTTTCTCAGTGCTTCCGCGGTGTGCTCCACGGCAGTCGCATCGGCCAGGAGCGCGCCGTTCAGCTGGGTCACCCCATAGCCGTAGGTGGTCACAGCGGCCTGGGTCATGCCGCCGGCGTTGCGAGCCATCGCGAGCGCCGCCGGCAGATCGTCGCGCCACCCCGAACGCCCGAGACTGCAGCGGGCCAGACCCCGGAGCGTGATCGCCCACGCCAGCGGCGATTCGAAGAAGAAGTTGCCCAAGGCGGCGTCGCCGTCGGCCAGGTCGATCACCCGCTCAACCAATCGCAAGGTTTCGATCGATTCGCCTCCGTCGAACTTGCCGTGTGTCACCGTGTTGAGCAGCCCGACGATCAGGGCGCGGTCACCGATGGACTCGAGCAGGCAGAGGTAGTCCGATGCGAGACGCTGCAATTCTTCCAGCCGATGGTTGAGCGTCATGGACACGAGCACTCCCGACATGCCCATCACCAACGACGCCTGATCCCCGGCCGCGCCGCATAGTTCGCGTAGCTCGTCGAGACCCGTCTCGGCGACGCCGGCGCCGCGAACACACCAGACATAGCCGCACAGGAGGGTGCGTGGGGCGATGCGCATCGACGCGCGTTCAGCATCGTCGTCTGGCAATCGGTCGGCGACATCGCGCGCCCGCAACCACATTCCCCGTGCCGCACCGATATCGCGGTTGGTCAGCCAGGTTGCCGCACGCATGTACCAGCCGAACGCCGCCCGTCGTTCCCCGGCACCGTCGAGGTGGGTGGCGATCAGTGCCGCGTTCTCCTCCACCGCCGACGGATCACGGTCTTGTATCGCCGTCGCGGCACGCTGGTGCAGTCGCGAGCGCTGCGCTTTCAGTTGCGACTCGTAGGCCACGGCGCGAATCAACGGGTGGCGAAAGGCGTACTGGGGATGGGGTGCCGCGGCAACTGGATCCAGCAGTTCGGCGTCGACGAGTTCTTGGATCACCGGTTGCTCGTCGACACAGGCGAGTAGGTCGGCCTCGAATCTGGAGCCCAGCACGGCTGCCGCGTTCAATGTGTGCTTGGCGGCCTTGTCGAGGCGATCGAGTCGAGCGGCGATGGTGGCGTGCACAGTGGCCGGCACGCTGACCACCTCGCAGTCGACCGGGCAGACATACGCTCCCCGGTTTCCATCGAGTACGCGTCGTTCCACGAGGTCACGAACGATCTCCTCGGCGAAGAAGGGGTTTCCCGCGGACCGCTCGGCCACCTGCGCAGATAGATTTGCGACCGACGGGTCCGTTCCCAGCATCTCCGCTGTCATCACTGAGATCTCTGAAACATCAAGCAGTGTAAGGGCAATGGTCACAGCGTCGACTGTCCGCGCGAGCGCGCCACGATACTCGGGGCGATAGGTCAGCAGCGCAAGCGATCGTGTCCGCACCAGGACGGACAGCAGGCTGTCGAGCAACGACTCGCTCACGTCATCGAGCCAGTGGGCGTCCTCGATGACGTACAGAGTCGGCGTGGTGCGCGCCAGCACCGCCGAGGTGACCAAACGAGTCAGCCGCCGGCCGCGGGCATCGGGATCGATCTCGGGTGGGACGGCGTCGGGCTCCCCGATGCCCAGGAGATCGTCGAGAAGCAGGAGGTCTTCCAGGTCGGCATGCTGGAGGAGGCCCCGCACTCGATCTCGGGCGGTAGCCGCGTCGACACCGGCAATGTCGAAGAGCGCCCGCAGCAACCCTGCTACGGCGTAGAACGCGAGGTCGCGGGCATGGGACTCGCAGAATGTCGAGACCACCGCGACACCGCGGCGGCTGGCCATCGCCGCGGTCTCGCGTACCAACCGGGTCTTGCCGACGCCGGCCACCCCCGCGATCTTGACAACGCCCCCGGTGCCGTCGACCGCCCTGTCGAGTGCGGCTGTCAGCGTGGCGACCTCCCGCTGACGCCCGACCAACGTCGTCTCCTGCCGGTGAAGCAAGTCATGCGACGCTCTGATCGCACGCAGCCGGAACGCGGGAATCGGATCACGGCAGCCCTTGACCTGCACCAGTTCTTGTTCGTCCAACACCGCGGTGCCTTCAACCAGCCGCGCGCTGGACTGGCTGAGCATCACCCCACCCGGCGGAGCAATCGACTCCATCCGTTGCGCGAGGCCCACCTGTTCACCGATCGCGGTGTAACCGAAGGACCGGGAACCGATCTCACCGGCGATCACCTGACCGGAGTTGAGACCCAGCCTCAAACTGAGGTCCACACCGTCGCGGTCGGAAACGCTGACCGCGAGGCGCTTCACTGCGTCCTGAACCCCCAACGCCGCGAGGCATGCCCGCACGGCATGATCCTCCAAAGCGACTGGAGCGCCGAACAACGCCATGAGGCCGTCGCCGGTGAACTTGTCGACCGTGCCGCCGTAGCGCTCGATGACCGAACTCGCGCAGTTGATCAGCTCAGCCATGATGTCCCGAAGCCGCTCGGTCCCGACACACGCCGCGATGTCCATCGAATGCACGACATCGGCGAACAACACGGTGACCTGCTTGTACTCAGCCGCGGGGGCACCCCACGCGACTGGCCTGCCGCACTCACTGCAGAACTTGGCCGTCACATCCAACCGCTGTCCGCATGACCCACAGCAGATGCTGTCGTCAGCCACAGCAGTTATCGTGTCACCGCTGATCATGCCTGTCTGGCATATCGCTTCGTGATGGCGCCGCCGAATTGCAACCCCTGTTGTCACCGGTCAGCAACAGCGGAGCCAAGCAGGGTCTCCCGTGCTCCGGCGGCTGGCACCGTAGCAATCAGACGGCTCCCACTGCGGCGAACTCAGCCGTCCGCACAGGTGTGCTCTCCGGACCGCTCGCCGGTGGGAGGGGCGCCGCCGCCCCGGTGATGGTGGCGTAGAACAGCGACCGGATGCATTGCTCCTTTGCGGCCTCGAGCATGCGGACGAACATGTCATAGCCCTCGCTGTGGTACTCGACGACAGGATCGCGCTGGGCCATCGCGCGCAGTCCGATCCCCTCCTTCAGGTAGTCCATCTCGTAGAGATGTTCACGCCATTTGGTGTCGAGGGAATCGAGCAGGATGTCCCGCTCGAGCCGACGCATCGCCCCCTTCCCGACTCGCTCCTCGATCTCGGCTTCGCGCCGGGCCAGCGCACCTTGAGCATCCTCGATCACCGCGCGAAGGAGCGACTTGCGGGTCAACCGACTGTCGCGGACCAGCGAATCACGTTCCACGGAAATCGGATACAGCGTGCGCAGGGCGGCCCACAGGGCTTCAAGATCCCATTTGACGGCGCGGCGCTCGGCAGTGGCCTCCCTGACGTAAGCCGTGATGACTTCGAGCAACATGTCGTGAACCTGATGCTGGAGATCCTCGCCGTCGAGGATGCGCGAGCGCGCGGCATAGACGACCTTGCGCTGCTGATCCATCACCTCGTCGTATTTCACCACGCTCTTGCGTGTTTCGAAGTTCTGCTGTTCGACCTGGGCCTGGGCGCTCATGATGGCCCGGGTGACGACGTTCGCCTTGATCGGCTCGTCATCGGGCATCTTCAATCGCGTCATCAGCTTCTCCAGATTCACGGTGCTGAACCGTCGCATCAGTTCGTCACCCAGCGAAAGATAGAACCTCGTCTCCCCCGGGTCGCCCTGCCGGCCCGACCGGCCGCGCAGCTGGTTGTCGATGCGGCGGGACTCGTGGCGCTCGGTGCCCAGCACACAGAGCCCGCCCAGTGCCCTGACTTCTCCTGCTTCCGCAACAGATTCGGCCTTGACCTTGGGGCGTTCCGCGCGCCACGCGGCCTCGTACTCCTCGGACGTCTGCACCGGGTCCAGGCCCCGGGCGCGCAGCCGCTTGTCGGTGAGGAAGTCGACGTTGCCGCCGAGCATGATGTCGGTGCCACGGCCGGCCATGTCGGTGGCGACCGTGATCGCGCCGCGCCTCCCGCCCTCGGCGACGATGGCCGCCTCCTGTTCGAGGTGCTTGGCGTTGAGCACGGTGTGCGGGATCTGCCGTTCGCGGAGCCGGCAGGACAGGTATTCCGACTTGTCCACGCTGGTGGTGCCGATCAGCACGGGCTGGCCCGCCGAATACCGCTCGACGATGTCGTCGACCACCGCGTTGAACTTGGCCAGTTCGGACTTGTAGACCACATCGGCCCGGTCGCGGCGCACCATGGGCGCGTTGGGAGGGATGGTGATGACGCCCAGGCGGTAGATGTCGCGGAACTCGGAGGCCTCCGTCTGCGCGGTGCCGGTCATGCCGGCGAGCTTGTGGTAGATCCGGAAGTAGTTCTGCAGCGTGATCGTGGCCAGCGTCTGATTCTCGGGCTTGATCTCTACGCCCTCCTTCGCCTCGATGGCCTGGTGCAGGCCCTCGTTGTAACGGCGGCCGACCAGCACCCGGCCGGTGAACTCATCGACGATCATTACCTCACCCTGGTCGGTGACGATGTAGTCCTCGTCGCAGTGGAACAGCTCCTTGGCCCGCACCGCATTGTTGAGGTAGCCGACCAGAGACGCGCTGGCGACCTCATACATGTTGTTGATGCCGAGTTGGTCCTCGACCAGCGCGACACCTGCCTCGCGCACGCCGACGGTGCGCTTGCGGATATCGACCTCGTAGTGGGTGTCTTTCGCCATGAGCGCGGCGAGACGGGCGAATTCGGCGTACCAGTGCGATGCATCATCGGCGGGTCCGGAGATGATCAGAGGTGTACGCGCTTCGTCGATGAGGATGGAGTCGACCTCGTCGACGATGGCGTAGTGGTGCCCCCGCTGCACGCGCTCTTCTTTCCGATGCGCCATGTTGTCGCGCAGATAGTCGAATCCGAACTCGTTGTTGGTGCCGTAGGTGATGTCGGCGCCGTACGCGGCGCGCCGATCGTCGGGTTTCATGTCGGACAGGATCACTCCGACCTTGAGTCCCAGGAAGCGGTGCACCCGCCCCATCTGTTCGGCGTCGCGTTTGGCGAGGTAGTCGTTGACAGTGACGATGTGGACGCCGTCGCCGCTGATCGCGTTGAGATAGGCGGGCATCACACATGCAAGCGTCTTTCCTTCACCAGTCATCATCTCAGCGATGTTGCCGAAGTGCAGGGCGGCTCCTCCCATCACCTGAACGCGGTAGGGCCGCAGGCCGAGGACCCGCCAGGCGGCTTCCCGCGCCACCGCGAACCCCTCGGGCATCAGGCCGTCGAGTTCGGCCCCGTCAGCGATCCGCCGTCCGAACTCGTCGGTCTTGGCCCGCAATTCGGCATCGCTGCACTTCTCCAGCACTTCGGACAGCCTGTCCACATAGTCAGCAATCCCGCTGAGCTGCTTGACAACCCGCCCTTCTCCCAGACGCAGGAAGTCAGCCAGCACGTGAGATGCCCCCAGCCCGGTGCACCGGCATGCGGCCACCGCACCCGCCATCGTCCCGCGTGCTCACCACAACAGCGTGCCAGCGGTGGAGGCCCTTTCGAATGGCATTGCGGGTTCAACCCGACTGACCAAAGGCACGCGTGTGAGGGACGTTGGTCCCTACTGCCGCGCCTCGGCTCGACGTTGACTCAGCAAAACTCCACGCGATTGCCGAGCTATCAACCATAAGGACGACAGTGACCACCGTTGCCGAGTCACCCGCTGAAGCTCCGACCAGACTGACCTGACAACTGGTACACACCGAGCACGGAGCGTGGGTGTACCCGACACCGGGGTCACCCGCCGAAACCGCCGCCTGCACTCAGTGTCGGGGCCGCCGTGTCCCGCACACCGGACATCGGGGCGAGAGCCTACGCGGGATCCGCCTCGTCATGCTGGGTGCGCCGCAGACCCCAGGTAACGCCAATAGCTCCGCTGAGGGCCTGCCGACAACCGGCGACCTGTCCAACCCGATCGGATGTGCTGCCGATTCTGGACGCGGCTCAACGACGGCTGCTCACACCAGCAATTATCGACCCACAAAGCTGCCGACCGACGACGAAAGTCGTCGAAGCCAAAAGTTCCCCTCGCCCAATCTGATCCAACCCGTAGCCATGTCGGCCACGGAAATCGACGCGCGAGAGTCGATCGATCCCCGCAACTAAAGGCCCAAGGACCCTACTAACCCCCTGGGGTATCACCGTTAACTGCCTTTAGCGACTGACGTGACAGCGAGGGCTCGGATGGGTGACTCGCAACCTGTGCGTCGGGTTCGCCGTCAACACGAGGAGTAGACATGACAACCGCGCCGCAGATCGAGCGTCCGCAGTCCATCGATGCGACAACAGCGACACTGCCGGGGTTGAAGTGGAAGCTGGTGCATGCCGAGCCGGGCCATCTCGTGTTCGCACTGCCGGGATTGATGCCCGCTGCTCATCCGTTGGTGCGGCACGGCGCAGGACGCAGCGGCGGTTGGGTGCCCAGCGGTTCTCCCGTCGAGCACCATGTACCCGAGGCGGAGACGTCGAATGAACACCCCGCCCTGGAGTACGCCCGCTACATCGGCCGGGTCGGTGTGCTGGCGGCCGCTCTGGGCGTCGGCGCAGCGCTGGCTGGTCAGCAGGCGGCGATCGCCTTGGCGGAACCCACCGACTCGGACTCGTCGACCTCAACCGCATCAGAAGCGGGACCTCCCCTGCCGAAACCTCCACTTCGAGGGAGACGTCCACCTCGACGAGCACGGTGAGCAGCCCAGACGACACGCAGTCCGTCGATGCGCCGGCAGACACCGAGGCCCCAGCCACCTCTCCGTCGGAGTCGTCGATGACGGAGACCGCCCCCGGCAGCATCGACTCCGAAGTCGAGATGAGCAGTTCCCCCGACGCGCCGAGCTCCACCGCGGAGGCGGCCGAACAGACCAACCCGACTGCCGAGACATCGGATAGCCCGAGCCGCCGCACCGCTCGAGTCCGCGCCGGACCCCGTGGTCGAGCAGACTGCGCCGGCACCCGAAACAGAGCCCGCGCCCGTTGCGAACACACCGACACCGGTGGGCACGGCTGAGCGGGGCGAGACCGGGTCGGAGGCGCGCCGCCAGACCACATCCGAGGCGGCCGCGGGCGATGCCCGCGCGACGGCCGGCCCCACGACTGCTCCGACCCCGGAGACGCTGCAGGCACCGACATCGCTGACCGCCGAGCCCGCTACCGCGAGCGCACCACCGCTCAGCGCTACCGTTGCGCCCGCTGAACCGATCGCTGAAACCGCCCCGGTCGCTCCGGTGCCGGTCAGCATCGTCAGCCGCTTCGTCAACACCGTGTTGGCCCCGTTCAGCCCCACCACGGCCACCCCGGCAGCCGCCGAGGCCGCACAGGCGCCGGTGGTGTGGGGGTTGTTCGCCTGGATCCGGCGCAGCTTCTTCAACTCCACCCAGACGCTTGCCCTGGACCCCACGCAAACCGTCCAGGTCGACGACACCATCACCGGCCGGCTCATCGTGAACGAGACCGCGGTGACCCCGTTATTTTGACCGCCTGACCCCGGTCAGCGGCGGTGCCGTCGTGGTACACCTCGACGGCACCTTCACCTACACGGTCCCCGCCACGATGTATGACACCGGCGGCACCGACACCTTCACCGTCACCGCCACCAACGCCGGCACCTACCCGCACTTGCACGGGATATCGGGATTTCTCAACGTCATCACCTTCGGCTGGCTCGGCGACGACGGCCACGACGTGTCCACCGCCGTCACCCTCACCATCAACGCCGCCCCGATACCCGCCATCCCCGCCTACACGCTCGGCACCGTCGATCACGGCACGGCGCCATCCCCGGCAGCCTGCACGTCACCGACCCCGACCAAGACACCCTCACCTACAACGTCAACGGTAGGCCCGCCGACGCAGCGTGGTACTCAACGCCACCACCGGGACCTTCACCTACACCCCGACGCCGATCGCGCGACACGAAGCATCGGCCGAGGACGCCACCCCGACCAACTCGCCGACGACTTCACCGTCACCGTCGACGACAGCCACGGCGGGGTGATCACTGTCCCGGTCACCGTGAGCATCGACCCGGCAAACCTCGCCCCGGCCATGACCCTCGTCGTGTCCGATCCCAACAGTGACGGCAGTGTCGACGTACTGGTCACCGTCAACGACCCCGACACCGACCCGGTCACCTACCTCGTCATCCACGACCCGGCCTATGGCACGCTGACGCCGACGCCGGGCGGCTACACCTACACCCCGACCGACGACGCGCGCCATGCCGCCGCGGCCACCCCCAGCGTGGACACCGACAGCTTCCAGATCACCGCCTCCGATCGGCACCACGGCATCGACACGGAAGTCGTCACCGTCACCATCAGCCCGGCCAACATCGCTCCCGAGGGCCTGACCGAATCGGTCGCCCGCCCCACCCGAGCACCGGTGTCGTCACCGGCACCATCACCGGCACGGACCCCGACGGCGACCCGCTGACCTTCACAGGCACCGCCGTCACCGCCAAGGGCAGTGTGACCGTCGATGCCGACGCGGGTTCGTCTACACCCCCACCGACGCCGCCCGCCATGCCGCCGCCGCAGACACCGCCACCGAATCCGACAAACAAGACACCTTCACCGTCACCGCCGATGACGGCCACGGTGGGACCGCCGAATTGACCGTGGCGGTGATCATCAGCGGGGCGAATCCGAACCCATAGGAATCGCCAATCCCGGAACACCCGACGCCACAACGGGTGTCGTCACGGGCAACGTGATCAGCACTGACCCCGACGGGGATCCGCTCACCCACAGCGGAACCGCGACCACGGCCAAGGGCAGCGTGGTGGTCAACGCCGACGGAACCTTCGGGTACACGCCCACGGACACAGCCCGCCACGCGTCCGCGGCCGCCGACGCCAGCGAAGCGGACCAGCAGGACACCTTCGCCGTCACCATCGACGACGGCCACGGCGGCGTGACGTCGGTGCCGGTCGCCGTTGCGATCAGCCCCGCCAACATCGGCCCCAGCGGCGCCGCCACGGCCGGTACGCCGGACTCGGACACCGGAGTGGTCACGGGAAAGGTCACCGGAAGCGACCCCGACAACGATCCCCTGATCTACAGCGGGTCCGCCACCACAACCAAGGGCAGCGTGGTCGTCAACGCCGACGGCACCTTCACCTACACCCCCACCGATGCCGCCCGCCACGCCGCCGCCGCAGACACCGCGACCGCCGCCGACAAGCGGGACAGCTTCGACGTCACGATCGACGACGGCCACGGCGCAGCGAGTTCGGTCTCCGTGACGGTGACCATCGGTTCGAGCAACGCCGAACCCAGCCTGAGACCCAACGTCGACGATCCGAAGCCCGACACCGGGTCGTCACCGGATCCATCACGGCCAGCGATGCCGATGGCGACACCATCACCTTCACCGTGACCGGCAACCCCGCCAAGGGCGGCGTGGTGGTCGACCCCGACGGCACCTTCACCTACGCCCCCACCGACGCCGCCCGCCACGCTGCCGCCGCCGACACCGCCACCGCGGCCGACAAGGCCGACACCTTCGCCGTCACCGTCGATGACGGCCACGGTTTCGTCACCGCTCTCAGTCTTTTCGTCGCTGTCGACCCTGAGAACACCGCACCCTCCGGCACCGCCGTCCCCGGCATTCCCGATCACGTGACCCGGGTCGTCGCCGGCTCGGTCACCGGCACGGACCCCGAGGGCGACATGCTCGAGCTTCAGCGGTTCGGCCACCACCACCAAGGGCACCGTTGTGGTGGACCCCGGCGGCACTTTCACCTACACCCCCACCGACGGCGCCCGCCACGCCGCGGTCGCAGACGAGGCCACCCTCGCGGAGAGGTCGGACACCTTCGACATCACCATCAACGATGCCCACGGCGGGGTGACCACCGTCCCGGTCACGGTGAGCGTTCAGGGAGCCAACGCCGAGCCGACGCTCGATGTCGTGGTCAGCAGCCCGGATACCGTCACCGGCGTGGTCATCGGGGAGGTCACCGGTACCGACCCCGACGGTGACACCGTGACTACCACGCCACCGTCGGCGCAGGCAGGGGCAACGTGACAGTCAGCCCCGACGGCACATTCACCTACACCCCCACCGACGACGCCCGACACGGCGCTGCAGCCGATGACGCGACTCTGGCCGACAAGCAGGACACCTTCGCCGTCACCGTCGAAGACGGCCACGGTTTCAGCGATCTGATCATCGTCCGCGTGGACGTCGCTCCCGCCAACGGCGCGCCCACGGGTACGGCGACGTCCGGCGTTCCCGACCCCACCAGTGGCACGGTCACGGGCAGTGTCACGGCGACCGACCCCGACGGCGATGCGCTGAGCTACACCGGGTCCGCCACGACGGCCAAGGGAAGCGTGGTGGTCAACGCCGACGGCACGTTCAGCTACACCCCCACGTCCTGGGCGCGACACGCTGCAGCCGCCGACGGCGCCACGGACGCCGACAAATTCGACACGTTCGCCGTCACCGTCGACGACGGCCACGGCGGCACCTTCCCGGTGCCAGTGACCGTGACCATCGGCTCGGCTAACACCGCGCCCATTGCGAATCCCTCGGTGCCGGAGCCCGATCCGACGAGCGGGCAGGTTCTCGGTTCGATCAACGCCAGCGACCCCGACGGCGACAACGTGACCTACACCGTCACCGGCGGCCCCGGCAAGGGCAGCGTCATCGTCAACGCCGACGGCGCCTTCACCTACACCCCCACCAATGCCGCCCGCCACAACGCGGCCGCCGCCACCGCCACCGAAATGACAAACAAGACACCTTCACCGTCGCCCTCGACGACGGCCACGGCGGTGTCGTCACCGTCCCCGTCGGCGTGGCCGTCAGCACGGCCAACACCGCGCCGGCCGGCGTGCCGTCATTCGCCCAGCCCGCCACCGATGGACTGGTCAGCGGATCGCTGAATGCCACCGACGCCGACGGCGACACGCTCACCTACACCCTCACCGGCGACGCCGTGCACGGCGCCGTGGTGATCAACCCCGACGGCACGTTCACCTACGCCCCGCGCGACAACGCACGCCTCAACGCGGCCAACACCCCGGGCGTGGATAGCGACAGCTTCACCGTCGCGGTCAGCGACGGCCACGGCGGCACCACGGAGGTCACCGTCGCCGCGGTGCAGATCGCCCCGGCCGACGCCGCCCTGACGGCCAGTGCTCCCGTCGGCAAGTATCCGGTCGGGGTCGCGGTCAGCCCCGACGGCGCCCACGCCTACGTCGCCAATCCGAACAGCAACACGGTGTCGGTCATCGACACCACCAACAACACCCTCGAAAAATCGATCGGGGTCGGCGCGCATCCGGAAGGGGTGGCCGTCAGCAGCGACGGCACCCGCGTCTACGTCACCAATAGCTACGGCAGTTCGGTGTCGGTGATCAACACCGCCACCAACACCGTCGCGGCCACCATCGCGGGCTTCAGTGCGCCGACCAGTGGCCTTCAGCCCGGACGGCACCCGCGTCTACGTCACCAACAACACCGGCAACGCAGTGTCGGTCATCGACACCGACCCACCAGCGCCACCTACAACACCATCCTCGGCAACCCCATCGCGGTCGGCGTCCGTCCCCGTGGGATCGCGGTCAGTCCCGACGGCACCCGCACGTACGTCACCAACAGCGGCACGAACACCGTGTCGGTGCTCGACAGCGACCCGGCCAGCGCCGCTACCGCACCATCCTCACCACGGTCACCGTCGGCACCACGCCCTACGATGTGGCATTCACCCCCGACGGCAGCCGGGCATACGTCGCCAGCCCGGGTTCCGACAGGGTGTGGTGATCGACACGGCCTCCAACACCGTCATCGGCACGATCCCCGGCATCACTGCGGGCTACGGCGTGGCGATCAGCCCGGACGGCACCCTCGCCTACGTCGCGAAGCTGAGCGGAGATCAGGTGGCGGTGATCGACACCGACCCGCCAGTCCGACCTACAACACCGTCATCACCACCGCCTTGTTCCCCGGTTATGCCATGAACATGGCGGTCCGGCCCGACGGCACCACCTATGTCACCACCGGCGTGCCCGGAAACTTTTACGTCGACGGTTCGCTGTCGGTGATCTCGCTGGTCCCAGCCGCACCCAACGCCGGTATCACGGTCGGCACCCAAATCCTCGACGGGCCGGGTCACGGTGGAACTGTCCACCATGATCCCGAAGGTGAGGCGCTGACCGTCACGAACACCGCACCGTCGAAGGGCACGGTCGCAGGCGTCGACAACGGCAACGGCACTTGGGATTACACCTACACACCCACCGAGACCGCGCGCCACCAGGCGGCAGCCGTCAGCGCCGCGCCGGCCGACAAGCAGGACCACTTCGCCGTCACGGTCACCGACGTACTCGGCGGCGTGGCCGTGCTGCCGGTGCTCGTGGCCATCAGCCCGCTCAACATCGCGCCGGTCGTCGGCACCACCACCGCGGCTCGCCCGATCCGATCACCGGAAAGGTCACCGGGTTGGTCACCGCGACCGACCCCGACGGCGACTCACTGACCTACACCGGCACCACCACAACGGTCAAGGGCAGCGTCACCGTCACCCCCGGCGGCACGTTCACCTACACCCCGACAGACACTGCCCGCCACGCCTCCGCAGCCGACAACGCCCCGCCTGCCGACCAGCAGGACACCTTCACCGTCACCGTCGACGACGCCCACGGTGGAGTCGTCAGCGTCCCGGTCACCGTGACCATCGGTACTGCCAACGCCGCGCCAACCGAACGGCAGCGTCGACGCGCCCGACCCCGGCTTCGGTGCCGTCACCGGAACGGTCAGCGGCAGCGACAGCGACGGCGATCCGTTGACCTATTCGGGCTCGACGACCACCGCCAAGGGCAGTGTCGTCGTCAACGCCAACGGCACATTCGGTTACACCCCCACCGCCGCGGCCCGCCACGCCGCCGCGGCCGATGCTGCCTCCGAGCCGACAAACCAGACAGCTTCGAAGTCACTGTCGCCGACGGACACGGCGGCGCGACGACGGCTTCGTGGCGGTCTCGATCGCCCGGAGCGTCGCCCCGTCCGGCGTTCCAGAAGCCGGCGTTCCCGACCCGGCCACCGGCGTGGTGACCGGTTCGGTCAACGGAGTGACACCGAGGGGGTCCGCTGACCTACACAGGAAGCACCACCACCGCCAAGGGCGGCGTGACGGTCGACGCCGACGGCTCCTTCACCTAACCCCCACATCGCAGGCTCGCCATGCCGCGGCCGCGAGACCGCCACCGACGCCGACAGGCAGGACACCTTCACCGTCACCGTCGAGGACGCCCACGGTGGAGTCGTCAGCGTCCCAGTGACCGTGACGATCGGCGCGGCCAACGCCGCACCCACCCTGAGCACCAGCGTGGGCGACCCCGACCCCGCCACCGGTATCGTCACCGGGTCGGTCACCGGCACCGACCCCGACGGCGACATCCCGGCCTACACGGGCACCGGCACGACCGCCAAGGGCAGCGTGCAGGTCAGCGCCGACGGCACCTTCGTCTACACCCCCACCGCGGACGCGCGCCACGCGGCATCAGCAGACGACGCCACCCTCGACGACAAGACCGACACCTTCACCATCACCGTCGCCGACGGCCACGGATACACCGGCGCCACAAGCATTTACGTCGCCATCGACCCCGACAACACAGCGCCCACCGGAGTCGCGACCTCCGGGGACCCGGATCCCGCCGGCGTGGTCACCGGCACGATCACCGGCACCGACCCGGACGGCGACCCGCTCACCTACGGCGGTTCCACGACCACCGCCAAGGGCACCGTGGCCGTGGCAGCCGATGGTTCGTTCCTCTACACGCCCACCGCGCAAGCCCAGCACGCGGCATCGGCCGATGACGCCCTGCCCGCCGACAAGGTCGATACGTTCGACCTCACCGTCAACGACGCACATGGCGGCGTCACCGCGGTCCCGGTGACAGTCACCATCCGGCCCGCCAACACCGAGCCCACCGTGCAGATCACAACGCCCGAACCCGACCCCCACACCGGCACCATCGGCGGGTCGGTCACCGGCACCGACCCTGACGGCGAACCGTCACCGCCACCCTGGCCGGCGCGTCGGTCAAGGGCAGCGTCACCGTCGACCCCGGCGGCACCTCACCTACACCCCCACTGAACAAGCCCGCCACAGCGCCGCGGCCGACACCGCAACGCCGGCCGACAAACTCGACACCTTCCTGGTCACCCTCAGCGACGGCCACGGTTTCCTCGACACCATCCCCGTTGTGGTCCAAGTGAGCCCGGCCAACACCGCGCCCACCGGCACCGCCACTACCGGGGATCCCGATTCCCTCACCGGCGCAGTCACCGGCACCGTCACCGGCAGCGACAACGACGGTGATCCCCTGACCTACACCGGCACTACCACCACCCCAGAGGCAGCGTCGTCGTCTCCCCCGACGGCACCTTCGACTACGCACCCAGCCCCGAAGCCCGCCACGCCGCCGCCGCCGACAACGCCCTCGACACCGACACCCACGACACCTTCACCGTCACCGTCAACGACGGGCACGGCGGCACCTTCGCGGTGCCGGTCACCGTGGCGATCAGCCCCGTCAACGCCGATCCGACTCTGAACGTGGTTGTGCCACAACCTGATCCATCGACAGGAGCGGTCGCCGGATCCATCACCGGTATCGACCCCGACGGCGACACCGTCGCGCCGACCGTCACCGGGACGAGCGCCACCCCCAAGGGCAGCGTGACCGTCAACGCCGACGGCAGCTTCACCTACACACCGGCCGATGCCGCGCGGCACGCCGCCTCGGCAGACGGCGCCAGCCAGACCGACACACGCGACACCTTCGAGATCACCGTCAGCGACGGGCACGGCTTCAGCACCTCCGTCAGCGTCGTGGTGGACATCAGCCCGGCCAACGCCGCACCGACTGCCGCGCCCAGCTTCGGTGAGCCCGACAGCGGCACCGGTGCCGTCAGCGGTTCACTGCACGGCGCCGACAGCGACGGGGACGCACTGGATTACACGCTCACCGACAGCCCCCTACACGGGACGGTGACTCTCAGTCCCGACGGCACGTTCGCCTACACCCCCACCGCCGCAGCACGGCTACAGGCCAGCCTGACCCCCGGCGCGGACAGCGACACTTTACCGTCGTCGCCATCACCGACGGCCACGGCGGCACCACCGTGGTGACCGCCGCGAGCCCCGTGGCGCCCGCACTGGTGCAAGTCACCGACACGTTCACGCTCGGCGGCACTTCCGGTTCCCTACTGGCCGACGGCAATATCCTGTACGCCGGCAGCGGCAACACCGTCTCAGTCGTCGACACCACAACGAACACGGTGGTCGCAACCATCCCCGTCGGCAACGCGTCTGGTCTGGCCATCAGCGGGGACACACTCTACGTCGCGAATTGGATCGGCGGCGATGTGAAGGTGGTCGACGCCACTACCAACAGCGTCGTCTCCAGCATCCCGATGGGCGGATATCTGTACAAGCCGATGGGCGTGGCCATCAACAGCGACCTCCTCTATATCGCCAACTACGGCGATCCTCCGAATCCGGGCAGAACCGTGACGGTCGTCGACACGACGACCAACGCAGTGGTCAAGCAGATCTCCGTCGGCAACTATCCCTACGGCATAGCGGCCAGCGGTGACCGGGTGTACGCCACCAACTCCGGCTCCAACACCGTTTCGGTGATCGACACCGCAACGAATACGCTGGCCACCACGATCCCCGTCGGCAGTCGACCGATGGGCACCACCGTCAACGGTGACCGGCTCTACGTGGCGAATTTCAGCAGCAACACCGTGTCCGTCATCGACACAACGACGAACTCAATGGTCGGCTCCATCCCCGTCGGCCTTCAGCCTTACGCGATCGCGTTCAGCCCGGACGGGACCCTTGGCTACGTGGCCAATTACGGCAACGGCACCGTGACGGTGATCGACACCACGACCAACACGGTGGTGGACACCGATCCGGCGACCCCGGGTGTCAACGCGGTGACCATTGGACACAATCCGGGGAATGTAGCGGTGCTCGGCGACGGCAGAGCCTACGTCTCCGACGGCGACTCGGTGCTGAACTCTCGGTCGTCCCGGTTCCCAATGCCGCACCGACCGCCAGCACCACGGTGGGCTCTCTGATCCCGCACATGGCGTCGTCACGGTGACGCTGACCGCGAGCGATGCCGAAGGCGACCCTGTCACGGTCACGAACACCGCACCCGCCCAGGGCATCTGACCGTCGTGGCGACGGCCGCGGAACGTGGACCTACACCTCGCGGCCACCGATGCCGACCGGTGCAGCCGAATCAGACAGCAAGCGAGCTTGACAGCTTCACCATCACGGTCGCCGACGCCCATGGCGGCGACCACGATCCGGTCGCCGCGGTACCCATCGACCCTGCGTCGCCGACGAGCACGGCCTACATCCCGGTGGGAGTTCCCCTTCGGCGTCGCGGTCAACTCCGACGGCACGCGCGCGTACGTCACCAACCGGTTCAGTTCGACGGTGTCGGTGATCGACACGACGACGAACCAGCGGATCGCCGACATTCCCGTTGGCATCCAGCCGCAGGGGTGGCGGTGAGCCCCGACGGCAGCAAGGTCTACGCCGCCGTCTACAACGACACCGTCGCGGTCATCGATACGCCACCAACACCCGTACCGGATACATCAATGTGGGAACGCAACCGTTCGGAGTCGCGTTCAGCCCCGACGGCAGCCTCGCCTACGTCACCAACGAGGGCGGCAACACCGTGTCGGTCATCGACCCGGCCACCGACAGCATCGTCGCTACGATTCCCGGCGGTGGCGCACCGACCGGGGTGGCCTTCACCCCCGAGGGCGACCACGCCTACGTCACGAATTCGTTCGGCAACTCGGTCTCGGTCATCGACACCACGACGAACGCCGTCGTCACCACGATCTCCGGCATCGGCAATCCGCGAGCAGTCGCGGTGAGCCCGGACGGTGCTCTGGCCTACGTGACCAACGACGGCGGCAACACCGTCACGGTCATCGACACCGCGACGAATGCCGTCATCGCCACCGTTTCGGTGGGCACCGCGCCGACCGGGGTCGCTTTCTCGCCGGACGGCAGCATGGCCTACGTCACGAATCACGGCAGTTTCTCGATGTCGGTGATCGATACAGCGAGCAACACCGTCATCGCAACGGTCACGGGGATGAATGACCCGTCCGGAATCGCGTTCAGCCCCGACGGCAACCATACGTCGCGACCAGCCTGCTGCAGCGGATCTCCCTCGTCCACGCCAACACGGCGCCGTCGTCGACGGTCACGGTGGGCGTCCGGATCGACGAGCGGCAAGGTGACCGTCATCCTGACAGCAGCCGATCCGGACGGTGACCCCGTCAGCGCCACGAACACCGCTCCGGTCAGGGGCCAGGTAACAGTCCTCGAAACGGCGCCGGCACAGGACTTACACGATACTCCCACGCTGCCGCACGGCACGCCGCGTCGGCAGACGGCGCCTCCACTGCTGACACGCAGGACACCTTCGACGTCACCCTCAGCGACGGCCGCGGCGGCACCACCACCGTCCCGGTCACCGTCGAGGTCGGCCCCACCAACAAAGCGCCCGTCATGACGTCGGCCCCGACCGTCGGCACGCCCAGCGCATCGGGCGTGGTGACCGGGTCACTCGAATTCACCGACGGCGACGGCGACCCCCTCACCTATCAGGTCAGCACCCCGCCGACCTCGGGTCGCCTCGTGATCGATCCCTTGACCGCCGTGTACACCTACACGCCGTTCACCAACGCACGCCTCAATGCCCAGGCGACACCCGGTGATCAGACCGACACGTTCACCGTCACCGTCGATGACGGGCACGGCGGCAGGACCCCCGTGACGGTTTCCGCGGTGCCGGTCACGGCCGTGGACGCCGTGGTTTCGAGCACCGTCGACATCGGTGTCGCTCCCCTGGGGGTGGCGGTGAGCCCGGACGGAACCCGAGCCTATGTCGCCAATGAGGGCAGCAATTCGGTGTCCGTGATCGCCACCGCGACCAACCATCAGATCACCAACATCACCGTTGGCGGTCACCCCGTCGGGGTGGCCGTGACACCGGACGGCCGTTACGCCTATGTCACCAACCAGTTCTCGAACTCGGTGTCTGTCATCGACACCTCCAACTTCAGCGTCCTGACCGAGATCGCCGTGGGCGCCGCGCCTCAGCAGGTCGCGGTCAGCCCGGACGGGGCCTTCGCGTACGTCACCAACCGGGGCGGCAATTCAGTGTCGGTGATCGACGCCGACCCGACCCATTCCACCACCTACAACACCGTGATCGACTCCGTCGGGATCCCCGGCCAGCCCTACGGGGTCGCGATCAGCCCGGACGGCACGCGCGCGTATGTCACAAGCACCTACGGCAACTCGGTGACCGTGATCGACACCGCGGACAACTCCGTGCTGGAAACGGTTTCCGTCGGCACGTATCCCTACGGCGTCACGGTCAGCCCCGACGGAACGAGGGTCTACGTCGCCAATCTCAACAGCCGGTCGGTGTCGGTGATCGACAGCGCGACCAACGATGTCGTACGAACCGTCACCGGTTTCGCCGGCCGGCCCGCCGCGTTGGCGTTAAGCCCGGACGGCACGGTCGTCTACGTATCACCTTTCGACGGCAGCAACACGATGTCGTTGATCGACACCACCAGCTACACGGTCATCGACACCGTGATGTTCTCGGGCAGCTCACTGCCGGGGGTGGCGGCGAGCCCCGACGGCATCCACGTCTACGTCACCAACGGATACGGCGGTGAACTGGCGGCTGTCACACTCGACGCCGCTCCGATCGCGAAGGCCACCGTGAGCTCCCCCGATCCGACGACCGGCGAGATCACCGTGATGCTCACGGCCGGCGACCCGGGCGGCGGCCCGGTCACCGTCACGAACACCGCACCGACCCAAGGCACCCTCGACGTGGTCGCCAATCCCGACAAGACCTGGACCTACACCTACCGGCCGACCGACATCGCCCGGCTGAATGCGGCTCAGACGCCGGGGACCGAGACGGACCCGTTCACCATCACCGTCACCGACGCCGACCACGTCGCCACGAGCGTCGCGATCACCGCCGTGCCGGTCACCCCGGGTCGGCTGGCCGTCAACGCCACCGTTGCCGTCGGGTACGCGCCGGTCTCGGTGGCGGTCAGCCCCGACGCACCGGGCGTACGTCGCCAATTCCAGCGCCAACTCGGTATCGGTGATCGACACCGCCACGAACACCCCGATCGACACCAATCCCGCGGTCGCGGGCGTTCAGGGCATCACGGTCGGCAGCTCTCCCTACGGGGTCGCGTTCAACCCCACCGGCACCCGCGCCTACGTCACGAACCAGGCCAGCCGTTCGGTGTCGGTTATCGACACCCAGCTCGGAAGTCCCACCTACAACACCGTGATCAGCACGATCCCGGTGGGCAGCACCGTGATCGGCATCGCGGTGACTCCCGACGGCACGCGCGCCTACGTGACGAATGTCGACAACGGGCAGGTGTCGGTGCTCGACACCGCGACCAACTCGCTGGTCGACACCGACCCGCTCAACGACGGAATCCAACCGATCAGCGTGGGCAGTGCTCCGTGGGCGGTGACGGTCAGTCCGGACGGCAACCGCACCTACGTCACCAACCGCGGCAGCAACACCGTCTCGGTGATCGACAGCAGGCCCGGCAGCACCGAGTACAATACGGTGATCGCCACCATCGCCGTTCCCAACAGTGCAACCCCGGTCGCGATCGATGTCAGCCCGGACGGCACGCGCGCGTACGTCGTCGGCCTGTCCGGCAGCTACATATCGGTGATCGATACCGAAGCGAACGCCGTCACCACCACCATCGGCGTTGGCAGCCTGCCCAACGGGGTCGCCCTCAGCCCAGACGGAACCCTTGCCTACGTCACCTTCCAGGGCAGCAGTGCGATGCTGGTGTTCGACACCGCCACGTACGCGATGGTCGACGCCAACCCGACCATTCCCGGAAACCAGCCGTACATCTCGATCGGCGGTTATCAATCCGGCGTTGCGGTGAGCCCCGACGGACTCCACGCCTACGTCATGATCCCCGGGAACAATTCGGTGTCGGTGTTGTCCATCGTCCCGATGACGTGACGTCGGCCGGCGCTCGAGCCGATCAGCCGATGATCGGGAAATGGCGCTTGGCGGCGAGTTCGTCGATGCCCTGTTGCATTGCGGCCCTGACGTACTCGTCGACCTGATGCACGTCGGGATCGTCCCCGAACTCCGCAGCGATGTCGATCGGCGGCAATACCTGCGTGACGATCTTGGTCGGAAGCGGCATGTTGATCGGTAACACCACGCTGAGGCCGAACGGGAAACCGATGGTGACAGGCAGGATGTTCGTCCGAAACAGCTTGCGCTCCAGCGCCGTCAGCCGCAGCGCACGCGCCAGCCAGGTGCCTCTGGTCAGGTAGAACTGGTTCTCCTGCCCACCGATGGACACAGCGGGAACGATGGGGACCCCCGCCTCGATCGCAGTGGTCACATACCCGGTTCGTCCGCCGAAGTCGATGACGTTCTCCCGCAGGGTGGGCCGGTAGACGTCGTAATCGCCGCCGGGAAACACCAGCACCAGGGCGCCGGTCGCGAGCGCCTCGGCGGCGTGCTCGGGCGTCGCTCGGATGACACCGGTCCGCTCGAAGAAATCGGCGACCGGTCCGCGGAAGAAGTTGTCGTGCGCGAGCGCGAAGAGCGGTCGGTCGTATCCGAACGCCTTGTAGTAATCGACCGCGAACACCGACAGGTCGAAGGTGACGATCCCGCCGGAGTGGTTCGACACCATCAGGGCCGGTCCGGCCGGTATGTTCTCCAAACCCACTACCCGAGAACGGAAGTACGTCTTGACGATCAGGCGGGTCAGGTCAACGACGCGGTGGGTCAGCGCCCGGTCCCACTTCGCGACTGCCGAAGGTTCGTCGGCCATGTGGCTCGCCCCTTCAACCGGCGTGGTAACACCCGGGCCGCGGCGCCACCGCGGTCATGCCGCTGCGCAGCGCCGCTCGCTGGCCGACTCAACGATGCCCGTGGGCTTCGATGTCATGTCCCGGCCTCGGGCTGATGCTACGCCGCGGCATCCGCGCCTGGAGGCGAAATGTTCGCTGTTGCGTTTCGGTCCCGCGCGGGTCACGCCAACCGGTGCCCAAAGACTCTATTTGCGACCCCCTCGACGAGTGGATTCTCATGTGACTCACCGAAACAGATCCAGGAGCACATGATGACCAAGACCAACGGAAAGAACACGGCGGCCAAGGAGTCCGACACCGCAGCGAGCACCGCCCACACGGTGGTGGAGCGCGCGGCCGGGTTGTCCGATGACGTGCTCAAGTCGGTCGAGGCGGGCCAGCGGGCCGCCATCGATGCGGTGCGCACAGTTCGTCGATACCGTCGACGAGGCGCTGCCCACCAAGGACGACCAACCGTCGCGGCGCGAGACGGTGATCGACGCGGCCCTGGACATGGCCGACCGGCTCGTCACCACGCAGTACGAGTTCCTGCGCAGCGTCGTGCACAGTGCCGACCGGACGCTGCGCAAGCCCGACGGCGCCGCGGACTGACCGACCGTGGCCGCTTGGCGGCTCAGTCGTAGAGGTGCTCCAGGGTGTCGGCGAAGTTCTTCACGATGACGTTGCGCTTGGCCTTCAGACTCGGCGTGAGATCGCCCGCGGCAACCGATAATTCGCGGTCCAGAATTGCGAACCTCTTGATCTGCTCCCAGCGGTTGAGTTGTTCGTTGAGCGCGTCGATGTAACCGCCGATCAATGCACGGGTCGAGTCGTGGCGCGCGATCTCGTCGAGCGAGAGGCCGTCCAGCCCGTTCTTGGCGGCCCAGTCGGCGATCGCCTCGCCGTCCAGACTCACCAGCGCGACACAGTAGGGCCGTCCCTCGCCGTAGACGATCATCTCGCTGGCGTACGGGCAGATCGCCTTGAACGCAGCCGCAGTCGCCGACGGGGCCACGTACTTGCCCTGCGACGTCTTGAACAGGTCCTTCTTCCGGTCGGTGATGCGCAGAAACCCGTCGTCGTCGATCGCGCCGATGTCACCGGTGTGCAGCCAACCATCGCCGTCGAGCGCCTCGGCGGTCGCGTCGGGCAGATTGTGGTAGCCGGTCATCACGCCCGGGCTGCGGAGCAGGATCTCACCGTCGTCGGCGATCCTGACCTCGGTCCCGGGGAACGGCAGCCCCACCGTTCCGAACCGATAGGCGGTCGGGCGGTTGATGAAGGAGGCCGCCGCCGACTCGGTGAGGCCGTAACCCTCGAGCACGATGATGCCGATCGCGTCGAACCACCGCGCGATGTCGCGGTTGAGTGGCGCCGCGGCGGAGACGAAGAAGCGCAGCCTGCCACCGAAGCGGGCCCGGATCGTCGAGAACACCAGCCGGTCGGCGACCGCGTGCTGGATCGACAACAGCGGCGAGAGTGCGCTGCCGGTTTCCCTGGCCCGGCTGGCCGCGATCCCGACCCCGATGGCCCAGTCGAAGAGGCGCTTCCGCAGACCGCCCTCGTCGTCGATCATGGCCTGCACCCGGGCGTGGGCCTTCTCGAAGATCCGCGGCGCAGCGGCCATGAAGGTCGGGTGCACGGCTGCCAGGTTGTCGACGATCTTGTCGACCCGGCCGTCGATCGCGGTCGGGAAGCCGACGATCAACGGCAGCGCGAGCATCACCTTGCCGAATGCGTGGGCCAGCGGCAGCCACAGGAAGTTCACGTCGTCGGCGCTCAGGATGCCCAGGGCGTCGATGGCCGCGGCGGTGTAGGTCCAGGCGCGGTGGGCCAGCCGCACGCCCTTGGGCCTGCCGGTGGTTCCGGAGGTGTAGATGATGCTGGCCAGGTGCTCGGGACGGATCGCCGCGACCCGCTGGTCGATGACGCCGGGCGAGGTGGCCAGCACGGTGTCACCGAGTGCCTCGAGGTCGTCGAGCGTGATCACGAACTCGCCGTCACCCTCCCCGTCGACGATGACGACCTTCTCCACGGCGGGGAGGTCCGCGCGGTGCGCGAGCACCTTCTCGACCTGTGTCCGGTCCTCGGCAACGACGACACGGCTACCGGAGTCGGCGACGATGAAGGCCACGTCGCGGGCGTTCGTCGTCGGGTACAGCGTGGTGGTGGCGGCGCCGGCGCACAGCACCGCGAAATCGACCAGCACCCACTCGTAGCGGGTCGACGAGGCCAGTGCCACCCGATCCTCGGGGGCGACGCCCAGCGCGGTCAGCCCGGCGGCGATGCGCCGGACCCGGTCACCCACCTGCCCCCAGCTGACGCTGCGCCAGCCGCCGTCGTCGGGAAACCGGAACGCCTCGGCGTCGCGGCGTCGCGGCCACCCGGTCCGCGAACAAGCCGGGCCACGGACTGGTACACCCTGAGCCCTTCCATCCCATCAAGCCTATGGCGCGGACGGCCTGTTCTTGACCAGAACGAGGACGCTGATCACGCACACCCACGCCGGGAACACCAGCGCGATCCACAGGCTCAGGCTGACGACCACCATCAGTGTCACCGCGACCAGATACGTCACCACCACCGTCCAGCGCGGCATCAGCCTGGTACGCAACCAGATGGTGGCCAGCGAGATCATGAACACCGCCGCCATCCGCAGTCCCCACACATTGCTGACCTGCAGCATCAGCGACCGGCCGAAGTAGATCAGCCCGTTCGTCGCCACCGCGGGGATGTCCGCGGTCATCAGGATCGCCCCAGCGATCGCCATCGAGACGGCCGTCATCGCCAGGAACAACAGCCCGCTGCCGAAGAACACCGACGCGAAAAAGCGATCTTCCAAGTCGCCCAACAAATCCCGCATCACCCCGATGAACCACAGGAATGCGATTCCGGCGAGGGGCGCGAGCACCAACGCCGCGCCGATCCTGGTGCGCCCGCTGCTGACCCAAGCAATCTGGGCGAACGGTTCGTCGGGGATGGCGCTGCGGAGCAGCACCAGGCTCGCCGCGAACAACACAGCGAATTGACGCCGGCTGCCGCGGCCGAGCGCGGAGTGGTCAGCCGACGAAGCTGCGAGGCCATGGCTACATCCTCAACGTCACGCCGAGCAACGCGATGACGCCGAGCCCGGCGATCAGTGCGGCGATCAGTGCAGCTACCGAAATCGGCATGGGCCCGAACTCCGCTCGCAGTTCCTTCATGGCGTGCCGATGCTGAAACCAGGCCAGCACAAGCGCGGTCAGCCCGATGAGGATCATCACCACGCCGAACACCTGCGGGCTGACGAATGGTTCTCGCAACCGCTCCGACGTCGATAGGTACCGGAAGATCTGATAGATGGTGAAGCCGAACGCAATCAACGACGTCGACGTCCGAACCCACGCCAGCAACGTGCGCTCCTGCGCGAGGCGCGTGCGGTCCGCGGCGAGCCGCGTATTGGCGTCCAACGGCTGGTGTGTCAATTCCTCTTCCAAGCCCTTTCCCGACCGGATGATCGAGGCTACTATCCCGCCGTGGGCGTCCGGAAAAGGCGGCGTCCCTTTCGAAGGGCCGGCCGATGAGCGACAAGCCGAACATTCTCATCATATGGGGCGACGACATCGGCCAGAGCAACCTGAGCTGCTACAGCGACGGCATGATGGGCTACCGCACCGACAACATCGACCGGATCGCAACTGAGGGCGCGCGCTTCACCGACTACTACGGCGAGCAGAGCTGCACCGCCGGGCGGGCGGCGTTCATCACCGGCCAGAACCCTTACCGCACCGGGCTGACCAAGGTCGGTATGCCCGGCGCCCCGATCGGGCTGCAGGCCGAAGACCCGACGATCGCGACCGCGCTGAAGGCACGGGGTTACGCGACCGGCCAGTTCGGCAAGAACCACCTTGGCGACCGCGACGAATTCCTGCCCACCATGCATGGATTCGACGAATTTTTCGGCAACCTCTACCACCTCAACGCCGAAGAGGAACCCGAGAACGTCGACTACCCGAAGGACCCCGAGTTCCGCAAGAAGTTCGGGCCGCGCGGGGTCCTGCACACCTGGGCCAACGGTGACGGGACCCAACGGATCGAGGACACCGGTCCGCTGACCCGGAAGCGGATGGAGACCTGCGACGAGGAATTCCGCGACGCCGCCATCGACTTCATCACACGCCAGCACGAGGCCGAGACGCCTTTTTTCGTCTGGTTCAACTCGACGCACATGCACTTCCGCACCCACCCCAAGCCGGAGAGCATCGGGCGTTCGGGGCGCTGGCAGTCGGAGTACCACGACACGATGCTCGACCACGACGACATCGTCGGCGACCTGCTGAACACCCTCGACGAGCTCGGCATCGCCGACGACACGATCGTCATGTACTCCACCGACAACGGCCCCCACCTGAACAGCTGGCCGGACGCGGGCATGACGCCGTTTCGCAACGAGAAGAACTCGAACTGGGAAGGCGCATACCGGGTTCCGGCCCTGGTGCGGTGGCCCGGCCGCATCCCCGCATCCTCCGTGCTGAACGGGATCGTCAGCCACAACGACTGGTTCGTCACGCTGCTGGCCGCCGCCGGCGACCCCGACATCGCCGAAAGGCTGCGCGCCGGAACCGAACTCAACGGCAACACCTACAAGGTGCATCTCGACGGGCACAACCAGCTGGACTACCTCACCGGCGCGGCCGACGAGAGCCCGCGCCAGCACTTCTTCTACGTCTCCGACGACGGTGACCTGACCGCGCTGCGGTTCGACAACTGGAAGATCGTGTTCGCCGAGCAGCGGGCGGCGGGCACGCTGCAGGTCTGGCTCGAGCCCTACACCGTGCTGCGCGCGCCGAAACTGTTCAACCTGCGCACCGACCCCTACGAGCGCGCCGACATCACATCGAACACCTACTTCGATTGGGTCCTCGACCGGGTGTTCGTCTTCACCCCGGCGCAGGCGTTCGTCGCGCAGATGCTGCAGACGCTCGTCGCGTTTCCGCCGCGGCAGGAGGCCGCGAGCTTCAACCTCGAACAGGTGATGGAGAAGCTGCAGGCGGGCGTGCCCGACAGCTGAGCCTCTCTCAGGTGTCCAGGCCTGCTGGTTAGGCTGTGCCGCATGGCTGCTGACATCGTGCCGATCGGGCTGAGGCTGACCAAGGGCGACGTGTACACGTTGTGGGCGCCGCGGTGGCGCGCCGACGGCGACGAGTGGGAGGCGTTCCTCGGCAAGGACGAGGACCTCTTCGTCTTCGAATCCGTCGCCGACCTGGCGGCCTTCGTGCGTACCGACACCGACAACGACCTGGCCGACCACCCGGCGTGGCCGAAGCTCACCGAGGCGAACGCGCACGCGCTGGTGCCCGACGACGACCACACCCACGACCTCGCGGGCTTCGAGGAGATCCTGTCCAAGAAGCCGACCGAGGACAGCGTGCAGGCGCTGCACCACGCCCTGGCCGTCGTCTCGTCGATCGGGTCGGTGTGCGAGCTGCCGTCGGTCACCAAATTCTTCAACGGCAACCCGGTGCTGGGCACCGTCGGCGGCGGGGTCGAGGCCTACTCCGGCCGCGCCGGGCGCAAGCGGTGGGCCGAGATCGAGAAGATCATCGCCCACGGCTGGGACGCGGTGATCGAGGCGATCGACGAGATCATCACGATCCCGAAGGTGGACAGCGCCGCCGTGGACAAGGCTCAGGCCGAGCTCGACGCGCCCGCCCCCGAACTCGACGAGGACGACGACGTGGTGATCGACGACATCGTCGACACCGAGGAGGAGTCCGACGAACTCGCCGCGGCGGCCGAGGACAAGGTGCTCGGCAGCGACGAGGACTTCTGGGCGCGCGTCGGCATCGACCCCGTGCGGATCATGACCAGCGGCGGCACCCACTTCACGCTGCGCTGCTACCTCGACGACCAGCCGATCTTCCTGGGCCGCAACGGCCGGATCAGCGTCTTCCCGTCGGAGCGGGCGCTGGCACGCTACCTCGCCGACGAACACGACCACGACCTGTCCGACCTGGCCACCTACGACGACATCCGCACCGCGGCCACCGACGGCTCGCTGCGCGTCGACGTCACCGACGACAACATCTACGTGCTGTCGGGCATCGTCGACGACCTCGCCGAAGGCCCCGACGCGATCGACCGGGACCAGCTCGAGCTGGCCGTGGAACTGCTGCGCGACATCGGCGACTACGCCGAGGACACCGGCGTCGAGGCCAAGCTCTCGGCCGGCACGGCGCTGGGCCGGATGATCGCCTTCGTGCTCGATCCGACGTCCGTCTCGCGGCCGACCGCGCCGTACGCCGACGCCGTCACGCAGTGGGAGTCGCTGGAGCGCTTCGTCGAGTCCCGCCTGCGCTCCGAGTGATTTGGGTGTCGTTCGTCAACGCCAGCGTGACGAAGTACACCGAAACCGCTAGCCGATCAGCACGGCGTAGCGGGGCTTGATCACCTCGTCGATGATCGCCAGCCGCTCGTCGAACGGGATGAACGCCGACTTCATCGCGTTGATCGTGAACCGCTCGAGATCGCTCCAGCCGTAGCCGAACGCCTCGACCAGCCGCAGCATCTCCAGGCTCATCGTGGTGTCGCTCATCAGCCGGTTGTCGGTGTTGACGGTGACCCGGAACCGCAGCCGCGCCAGCAGGTCGAACGGATGCTCGGCGATGCTGCCGCACCGCGCCGGTCTGCACGTTGGAGCTCGGGCACATCTCGAACGGGATCCGCTTGTCCCGCAACAGGGCCGCGAGCCGTCCCAGCTGCACGCTGCCGTCGGGCTCCTCGACGATGTCGTCGACGATGCGCACGCCGTGGCCCAGCCGGTCGGCGCCGCAGAACGCGATCGCCTCGTGGATGGACGGCAGACCGAACGCCTCGCCGGCGTGGATGGTGAACCGGGCGTTGTTGCCTCGCATGTACTCGAACGCGTCCAGATGCCGCGATCGGCGGGTAGCCCGCCTCGGCGCCGGCGATGTCGAAGCCGACCACGCCGTTGTCGCGGAACCGGATCGCCAGCTCGGCGATCTCCAGGGACCGGGCCGCGTGGCGCATCGCGGTGACCAGGCAGCGCACCACGATGGTGTGGCCCTCGGCGGCGGCGGCCTTCTCCCCGTCGGCGAACCCGGCCAGCACCGCGTCGACGACCTCGTCCAGCGACAGCCCGCCGTCGATGTGCAGCTCGGGGGCGAACCGGATCTCGGCGTAGACGACGTTGTCGGCGGCCAGGTCCTCGACGCACTCGTAGGCCACCCGGTGCAGCGCCTCGGGGGTCTGCATGACGCCGACGGTGTGCGCGAACGGCTCGAGGTAGCGCACCAGCGAGCCGCTGTGCGCGGCGGTGCGGAAGAACGTCGCCAGCTCGTCGACGTCGGTGGCGGGCAGCTCGTCGTAGCCGTACTGATCGGCCAGCTCGAGCACCGTCGCGGGGCGCAGGCCGCCGTCGAGGTGGTCGTGCAGCAGCGCCTTGGGCGCCTGCCGGATGCGTCTCGAGCGTCAGCGGTGTCGTCATGCCGGGCTCCCACGTGATCCTGTCGATGATCAGCGGCCGGGTGGGCGGTGGCTGGTCGCCGACGGTCCAGGCGCCGTCGAGTTCGGCCAGTGCCGCCCCGAACCGCGCCGGGGTGTCGGTGTAGAGGGTGAACAGCGCCTCGCCGGCGGCGACGGGCTCGCCGGGGCTGCGGTGGATGCGCATCCCGGCGCCGAACTGCACGCGCTCACCGGGCGCCGAGCGGCCCGCTCCGAGCCGCCACACCGCCAGTCCCACCGCCATCGCGTCGATGTCCCCCATCGTGCCACCGCGCGGCGCCGTGACGGTCTCGCTGTGCGCGCCGAGCGGCAACGGCGCGTCGGGGTCCCCGCCCTGCGCGGCGACCAGCGCGCGGAACCGGTCCATCGCCGACCCGTCGCGCAGGGTCTGGGCCGGGTCCACGCCGTCGAGACCCGCCGCGTCGAGCATCTCCCGCGCCAGCGCCAGCGTCAGCTCGACGACGTCGGCGGGCCCGCCGCCGGCCAGCACCTCCAGCGACTCGGCGACCTCCACCGCGTTGCCGACCGCTCGACCCAGCGGCACGTCCATGTCGGTCAGCAGCGCGCGGGTCACCAGCCCGTGCTCGGCGCCGAGGTCGACCATCGTGCGGGCCAGCTCGCGCGACTCGGCCTCCGTGGTGAGGAACGCGCCCGAGCCGACCTTGGTGTCGAGCACCAGCGCCCGGGTGCCCTCGGCGATCTTCTTGCTCATCACCGAGCTCGCGATCAGCGGCAGCGACTCCGTGGTGCCGGTGACGTCGCGCAGCGCATAGATCTTGCGGTCGGCCGGGGCGAGCTCCCCGGCGGCGAAGACGGCCGCGCCGAAGTCGCAGAGTTGTTGGCGGATCTGGGATTTGGAGAGCTCGGCGGTGAAGCCCGGGATGGACTCCAGTTTGTCGAGCGTGCCCCCGGTGTGGCCCAGGCCGCGGCCGGCCGCCTGCGGTACCGCGCCACCGCAGGCCATCACCACCGGCACCAACGGGATGGTGATCTTGTCGCCGACACCGCCGGTGGAGTGCTTGTCGACCAGGGCGAGTGGGCGGGCGGGAACCCGGGCGGCGCAGGTCGGCGAAGTCGAACCGCTCCCCCGAGGCGACCATCGCCGCGGTCCAGCGGGCGATCTCGTGGCCCGACATGCCCGCGCAGGAAGATCGCCATCAGCAGCGCCGACATCTGCTCGTCGGCGACCCGGCCGTGGGTGTAGGCGTCGATCACCCAGTCGATGGCCGCGTCGGAGAGCGCCCCGCCGTCGCGCTTGGTCCTGATCACCGACGGAGCATCGAGAGCTCGCGCGCGTCGAAGTGGCCTGGGTCACGGTTTTTCCTCACTGGGCACGCGGTCGCGGGCCAGATCGTCGGGTCCGAACGCATCGGGCAGCAGCAGGCTCAGCGGCCGCGGGCCAGCGGATGATCGATCAACAGGTCGGGCCCACCGTGTTCGAGAAGCACCTGCCGGCAGCGTCCGCACGGCATCAGGACTTCGCCGTCGGGCCGCCACACACGTCAGCGCCACCAGTCGCCCGCCCCCGCCGGAGTGCAGGGCGCAGACCACTGCGCACTCGGCGCAGAGACTCAGGCCATATGAGACATTTTCCACATTGCAGCCGGCCACCATCCGGCGATCGTCCACCAGCGCCGCCGCGCCGACCCGGAACCCCGAATACGGCGCGTAGGCGTGTCCGGAAACGTCGATTGCCTTGTCCCGCAAAGTTCCCAATCGATCTCAACGGTCACTGACGCCGCCCGCCGCCGAATCTGAATCCATTCCGAACCCCTCGTCCCGTGACCCGAGGTCCCAGAAATCGACCCTACGTCGACCCTTACGACCGGGCAACGCCCCAGGCTAGATCGTTCAGCAGTACAAAGGGGATTAGAGTCGCATCCAGGTCTGGGGCGCTGGTTGCAGGGCCGAGCCCCACACGTCCACCGAAGGCGTTGGAGGGTCACATGAGTACCGCGACATCACCTGACACCGACCTACCGGCGCCACGCACGCCGGGCCGTCGGCGCACGCTGTACCGCGGCGACCCCGGCATGTGGTCGTGGGTGCTGCACCGCATCACCGGCGCGACGATCTTCTTCTTCCTGTTCGTCCACGTGCTCGACACCGCCTTGGTGCGGGTCAGCCCGCAGGCCTACAACGAGATCATCGACACCTACAAGACCCCGATCATCGGGCTGATGGAGATCGGCCTCGTGGTGGCCGTGCTCTACCACGCCCTCAACGGGATGCGGGTGATCCTGATCGACTTCTGGTCAGAAGGGCCCGCGGTATCAACGGCAGATGCTGTGGGTGGTCGCGGGCGTGTTGCTGGCCGATGATCATCCCGTCGGTCGCGGTGATCGGCATGCACATGGCGGAGCGATTCCTGTGACCACCACCGTGCGGGGCGGAGAACCCCTACGACCACATCGGCGACCGGGGCGGCCCGGCACCGGTGATGCAGCGCAGCCACGACCGGCCGCCGAGCCTGGACAACCCCCGCGTCCAAGCGGCGCGGCAGCGGCATGCCGAACTTCGAGAAGTACGCCTGGCTGTTCATGCGCTTCTCCGGCGTCGTGCTGGTCTTCCTGGCGCTGGGCCATCTGTTCATCGGGCTGATGTGGGACGGCGGCGTCTACCGCATCGACTTCAACTACGTCGCCCAGCGCTGGGCATCGCCGTTCTGGCAGACCTGGGATCTGCTGATGCTGTGGCTGGCCCAGCTGCACGGCGCCAACGGCATGCGCACCATCATCGCCGACTACAGCCCGCAAGGACTCCACGAAGTTCTGGCTCAACACCGCTGCTGGCGCTCTCGGTGGCGTTCACGCTGGTGCTGGGGACTTACGTGCTGCTGACGTTCGACGCGACCATCTCTTAGGGAGCCGAAGTGATTGAAGAACATCGCTACGACGTCGTGATCGTCGGCGCGGGTGGCGCCGGCATGCGCGCGGCCGTGGAAGCCGGCCCGCGCGTGCGCACCGCCGTACTGACCAAGCTCTACCCGACCCGGTCCCACACCGGCGCGGCACAGGGCGGCATGTGCGCCGCACTGGCCAACGTCGAAGAGGACAACTGGGAGTGGCACACCTTCGACACCGTCAAGGGCGGTGACTACCTGGCCGACCAGGACGCCGTCGAGATCATGGCCAAGGAGGCCATCGACGCGGTGCTCGACCTCGAGAAGATGGGGATGCCGTTCAACCGCACCCCCGAGGGCCGCATCGACCAGCGCCGCTTCGGCGGGCACACCCGCGACCACGGCAAGGCGCCGGTGCGCCGGGCCTGCTACGCCGCCGACCGCACCGGCCACATGATCCTGCAGACGCTGTACCAGAACTGCGTCAAGCACGACGTCGAGTTCTTCAACGAGTTCTACGCCCTCGACATCGCCATGACCGACACCGCGTCGGGGCCGGTGGCCACCGGCGTCGTCGCCTATGAGCTGGCCACCGGCGACATCCACGTCTTCCACGCCAAGGCGATCGTGTTCGCCACCGGCGGGTCGGGCCGGATGTACAAGACGACCTCGAACGCGCACACGCTGACCGGTGACGGGCTGGGCATCATCTTCCGCAAGGGACTTCCCTTGGAGGACATGGAGTTCCACCAGTTCCATCCGACGGGCCTGGCCGGCCTGGGCATCCTGATCTCCGAGGCCGTGCGCGGTGAGGGGGGCCGGCTGCTCAACGGCGAGGGCGAGCGGTTCATGGAGCGCTACGCGCCGACGATCGTCGACCTGGCGCCCCGCGACATCGTGGCCCGCTCGATGGTGCTGGAGGTGCTCGAGGGCCGCGGCGCCGGACCGAACAAGGACTACGTCTACATCGACGTCCGCCACCTCGGCGCTGACGTGCTCGAGGCCAAACTGCCCGACATCACCGAGTTCGCCCGCACCTACCTCGGGGTGGATCCGGTCAAGGAGCTCGTGCCGGTCTACCCGACGTGTCACTACGTGATGGGCGGCATCCCGACGACCGTCAACGGGCAGGTGCTGTCGGACAACACCACGATCGTGCCCGGCCTGTACGCCGCCGGTGAGTGCGCGTGCGTCTCGGTGCACGGCGCCAACCGGCTGGGCACCAACTCGCTGCTCGACATCAACGTGTTCGGCCGCCGCGCCGGCATCGCCGCCGCGAATTACGCACGGGGACACGACTTCGTCGAGCTGCCGGACAAGCCGGCGGACATGGTGATCGGCTGGGTCGGCGACATCCTCTCCGAGCACGGCAACGAGCGCGTCGCCGACATCCGCGGAGCCCTGCAGCAGTCGATGGACAACAACGCCGCGGTGTTCCGCACCGAGGAGACGCTCAAGCAGGCGCTCACCGACATCCATGCGCTCAAGGAGCGCTACGCGCGGATCACGGTGCAGGACAAGGGCAAGCGCTACAACAGCGACCTGCTCGAGGCGATCGAGCTGGGCTTCCTGCTGGAGCTGGCCGAGGTCACCGTGGTGGGCGCGCTCAACCGCAAGGAATCCCGTGGCGGCCACGCCCGCGAGGACTACCCCAACCGCGACGACACCAACTACATGCGCCACACCATGGCCTACAAGGAGGGTTCCGACCTGCTGAGTGACATCCGGTTGGACTACAAGCCGGTGGTCCAGACGCGCTACGAGCCGATGGAACGGAAGTACTGATGAGCGCACCAGTTCTCGACAAGCAGGACACTCCGCCCGTGCCCGAGGGCGCGGTGATGGTGACCCTCAAGATCGCCCGGTTCAACCCCGAGGACCCCGACGCCGCAGGCTGGCAGAGCTTCCGCGTGCCGTGCCTGCCGAGCGACCGGCTGCTCAACCTGCTGCACTACGTGAAGTGGTATCTGGACGGCACGCTGACGTTCCGGCGCTCGTGCGCGCACGGGGTGTGCGGGTCCGACGCGATGCGCATCAACGGCGTGAACCGGCTGGCGTGCAAGGTGTTGATGCGCGACATGCTGCCGAAGAACCCGAGCAAGCAGCTGACCATCACGATTGAGCCGATCCGCGGCCTGCCGGTGGAGAAGGACCTCGTCGTGGACATGGAGCCGTTCTTCGACGCCTACCGGGCGATCAAGCCGTACCTGATCACCTCGGGCAATCAGCCGACGCGCGAACGCATTCAGAGCCAGACCGACCGGGCTCGCTACGACGACACCACCAAGTGCATCCTGTGCGCCTGCTGCACCACCAGCTGCCCGGTGTACTGGAACGAGGGGTCCTACTTCGGGCCTGCCGCGATCGTCAACGCCCACCGGTTCATCTTCGACAGCCGTGACGAGGGGGCCGCCGAGCGGCTCGACATCCTCAACGACGTCGACGGGGTGTGGCGCTGCCGCACGACGTTCAACTGCACCGAGGCCTGCCCGCGCGGCATCCAGGTGACCCAGGCCATCCAGGAGGTCAAGCGCGCGTTGATGTTCGCGCGCTGATCCCCCAGCGATTTCGGTGTCGTTCGTCGCGCTTGCGTTGACGAACTACACCGGAATCGCTAGAGGCGGCCGATCCGCGCGGCGATCGGCGACGAATGCCTTCCGTGAATTCTCCCGAACTGGTGGTATTGCTCGACGAGGACGGCCGAAGCATCGGTGCGGCCCCCAAGTCGGAGGTCCACCACACCTCCACGCCGCTGCACCTGGCGTTCTCCTGCTATCTGTTCGACGACGCCGGACGCGTGCTGCTGACTCGGCGGGCGCTGCACAAACGCACCTTCCCGGGCATCTGGACGAACTCCTGCTGCGGGCACCCCGCCCCCGGGGAGTCGATGGGCGACGCGGTGGCCCGGCGGGTGCGTGAAGAGTTGGGCCTCGGCGTGGCCGACCTGCGGTGTGTGCTGCCCGACTTCCGGTACTACGCCGTCGCCGCCGACGGCACCGTGGAGAACGAGCTGTGCCCGGTGTTCTGCGCGCGGGTGATCGGCGCGGTGCGCACCGAACCCGCCGAGGTGATGGACCACGCGTGGGTGCCGTGGGAGCAGTTGCGCACCGCGGCCGGTCTGCCGTGGGCGATCAGCCCGTGGGCGGTCGAACAGGTCCCGCTGCTGGAGGCGGCCGGAGTGGGACGACTCCGCTAGGTCCTGAGCTCGAAGAGCCGTTCGGCGTACGCGAGGTCGTCGCGCCACAGCTTCGTCGCGGCACGTCGCATCAGCGGGCGGATCACCGGGGCGGCGACCAGCCCGGCGCCGAAGTGCGGACGGTCCGAATGCGCGATCACCGCCTCGACGACCGCGGTGCGCGGCCGTCCGTCGGGGCCGACGCCCAGCGGCGTGGCGTGGGTTTCGACCACGCTGCCCTGCCCCTCCCCCTCGACGATGCGCATCGACACAGTGCGCGGGCCGGGAGTGGTGAACTCGGCGATGACGGGCACGCCCAGCCGGCCGATCCGGAACGTCACGTCGACGACGAACCGGTCGAGCTCCTCGGGCAGATCGTCGTCGGGCGGGGGCGCGCTGAGCACCTTGAGCCGGGTGAACGAGTACGGGTGGAACCAGGCGCCGTGCCACGGGTCGAGCCGGTTGGCGACGACGTCGGCCGGTTCGCACACCCCTTCCAGCCGGGTGACCGCCGCCAGCGCAGGCGCATCGGGGCGCGGCATCGGCGGCGGCATCTCGGCCGGCGTGTGCCCGCCGGGGCGGTCCACCGCGTCCAGCCGCACCCAGCACAACACCCCGTCGTCGTGGGCGGCATACGGCTTCCACGTTCCGTGCCTGCGCTCGCCCAGCCGCAGACCGTGCCAGGGGCACACCAAGGTTCCACACTCGACCGGCGCGGTCGACAAGTCGGCACCGAGGTGCGGGCAGGCGCGCGGCGCGACCAGCAGCTTGTCGTCGACGCCCCGCCAGGCGACCAACTGGTGGCCTGCGACGGTGGCCGGGACGGCCTTGCTGGTGATGTCGCTGCTGGCCGCGAACGCGAACCAGTTGCCGCCGGGCCTGCGCTGCGCGCGGGTCAGGGCCGACCGGATCAGCGCGGGGTTGGCATCCTGATACGTCGGCGTCTGCGCCGACCAATCCGTGGCGGCGAGCACCTGGAACGGCCACGCCTTGGCGACCTTCTCCCGCCATCCCGACCCAGCGCTCATCGGCCCGCACCTGCTGCGGTGGTCGCGAGCCGGCGCAGCAGCGCCGAGCGGCCACGGTTGGGCACGGTGTGCAGCGGATGCCCGGCGAGGCCGAATCCGCTCAACAACTCGTTGGCCGCGGTCCACCCGGTGGTCGCAGCGCGCTCCATCAGAGCGACCGGCAGGTCGATACGAATCCCGTCGCCGGCCAGCACGATCCGCGGGTCCGGTGTCCGCACGCTCGGCCGGTCGGCGAAGTCGCCGGGCGCGAACCGGGGACAGTCGCTGCGCTGCAGCATCCGTTCGTCAACGATGGACGCGCCGACCGTCTCCGGATACAGCTCGTGCATCCGCGCGATCAGCCCCGCGCGCACCTCGTCGGTGGGTTCGGTCACCGAGTACGCGTGCAACTCGACCACCGAACCCCCCGTCCGGGCCGCCCACTCGGCGGCCTCGCGTTCATAGCGTTCCAACACACTCACATTGTCCAGCGGTTCACGCCCGCCTGTCCCGACGAACGCCGCCCGGTCGGCTCGCACGTGCCGGTCCAGCCACAACCGCAGCACGACGAACGGCGGTGCGGTGCCCATCGCGGCCACGCGTCCCCGCCATGCGGCGTCCCCGAACCCGGGCGACGCGGCCACGATCCGGCGTAAACCGGTGACATCGGGGGCCAGCACGACACCATCCGCGGCGATCACCTGCCCGGTCGCCGTCGTCACCGCCACCCCGTCCTCCAGCGTCAGCGCGTCCACCGTGACGCCGGTGCGGAACACCACCCCGAGCGTCTCGAGGTAACCGCGCAGCGGGTTCCACAGCGCCGCATCGAAATTCGCATTGGCGACGTCGAAGATCAGGCCCTCGCTGGAGCCCAGGAAGTAGATGTGGAACATCGTGACGAGCTCGCCGGCCGACAGTGCCTCGGGCCGGGCGAAGAAGCTGCGCGCGAACACCTCGAACGCCAGATGCCGGGCGGCGTCGGGAAAGTTGATGTCCTGCAGGAACGTTGCGGCATCACGATCGTCGAGCAGCCGGTAGGTCTCGGGGACCGACACCGTGGCCAGCGGCGCGGCGGCCTTGGCGTCGAGGCGGACCAGATCGCGCAATCGGAACGTCGGGACTGCGCAGCGCGAACGCCAGCGCGTTCAGCGGCGGCGTCTGGGGCAACCCCCGAAACGTGTCGCGCCGTCCCGCGCCGTCGATCAGCGGGTAGTCCTCGACCGGCGTCAGCGCCGACAGGTCGGGATCGCTGCGGGACAGCAGCGCCCGCAGGTTGTAGTACTGCCGGAAGAACGCGTGGAAGCCGCGGTTCATCCCGGCCTGCGAGCCGTCGGCCAGCGTCTCCGTCCAGCCGCCCACCCGACCGCCGAGGTAGCCGCACTTCTCGACGACCTCGACGGCGACGCCGCGTTCGGCCAGCCCGGTCGCCGCGGCCAGACCGGCGATGCCGGCCCCCACCACCACCACCCGGGGACGCCCGCCCGCGCCGTTGACCGCGCTGCGCCCCGGGTGCGCGGGCCACGTCTGACGGTGCCGGTCGCTCATCGCTTCTCGCCCGCCGGCTTGGCACGTTCCCACAGCAGCAGCACCGCGGTCACCAGCGCGAACCCGAACAAGAAGTCCTCGATCGGGATGTCCCAGGGGAAGCGGATCCCGCTGAAGTGGTCCTCGTTGTACTGCACGATGGGCGCGCTGAGCTTGGTCAACCAGCCATCGACGGGGATCTGGAAGCCGGTCACGATCACCATCGATATCCAGTACGCGGGCCGGCGAAACAGCCCGGTGCGCAGCACGGCCAACTCGAGGGCGACGACAGCGACGACGGCCAGCACGGCCGGCAGCGTGTAACCCATCAGCGGCTCCGCGCCTTTTCCGCGCGCGTCGCCTGGGTGCGCAGCAGCCCGAGTATCGCGCTGACCGCGTTGTAGGTGAGCAGCCCGCACACCGGGATCACCACGAAGAACAGGATCTCCTCGAGCGGCAGGTCACCGGGGGCCACCAGACCGGTGATGTACACCGGGTTGTACCACCACACGCCGCCGGCCACGGCGATCACGTCCCAGATCAGGAACACCACGAGCACCGGAAACAGCGCGACGGCCAGCCGCCGGGGCTGGCGGTAGACGCCCTTGCCGAAGAACTCCAGCGGGGCGGTCACCAGCAGGCACGCGCCGAGGACCATCAGGTACTGCCAGCGGTCCACCCGTCACACACTCCCGTTTCGAATCCGGCCGACCCAGGACCTGCCCAGGCCTGCGATCGCCACCGCCGCCCGGCGGCCGCTGCCCACCGTCGCACGACGGCCGAAGATCTCGAAGTCCATCGCCTCGATGCGCGCGAGGATCTCCGAGTACAACGTCAGCGCGGCCGACACACACGGTCGGGAACTGGGTGCCAACACGGCGATGCCGGGCCGCGCCTGGTCGTAGACCGCCCGGGTGATCGCGTGCTGTTCGGCCAGCGCGGCGCGCACCTTGGCGTCGGTGCGCTGGTTGGCCTGACACCAGCGCAGCAGCTCGCGGTCGACACCGTGGGCGGCGAGTTCGTCGGCGGGCAGGTACACCCGACCGCGGTGCAGGTCCTCGTCGATGTCGCGGAGGAAGTTGGTCAGCTGGAAGGCCTTGCCCAGTGCGGCGGCATACGGCGCGGCCTCCTCCCGCGGGCCGACGGTGCCCAACACGGGAAGCAGTTGCAGGCCGATCACCTCCGCCGAGCCGTACATGTAGCGGTCCAGCGCCGGCCGATCCGGATAGTCGGTGACGGTGAGGTCCATCCGCATCGAAGCGAGGAAGTCGTCGAACAGGTCCCAGGCGATGTCGTACTTGCGCGCGGTGTGCACCACCGCGGTCAGCACCGGATCGTCGGCGCAGGACTGCTTTTCCACCAGGCTGTTGAACAGCCGGGTGGACAGCTGCTGCAACTGGTCGGCACGCTGCTCGACCGTACGGGGGTTGTCGAGGTCGTCCAGGATGTCGTCGGCGCTGCGCGCGAAGCCGTAGAGGGCGTGTACGGCCGGACGCTGCCGCGGCGCCAGCAGCCGGGTGGCCAGGAAGAACGTCTTGCCGTAGCGGGCGTTGACCGCGCGGCACTGCCGGTAGGCCTTGCGCAGCGACGGTTCCAGGACGCCGGCGGCATCGAGCTCGGTGCTGATCATGAGCGGTTGACCTCCGAGGTGGGCTGGCTGGCGGTGACCCCGGTGATCCGCTCGGCGGCGAGCCGGCCGGACAGGATCGCGGTCGGCACGCCGACCCCGGGGACGGTCGAGGAGCCGGCCAGCACGACGTTGTCGACGCCGCGCACGGTGTTGGCCGGCCGGAAGGGCCCGGTCTGGGCGAAGGTGTGCGCGAGCGCGAACGGGGTGCCCGCGGCCATCCCCTGCCGGCGCCAGTCAGCCGGGGTGACGACGTGCAGCACCTCGGCGTCGTCCCCGACACCGGGCATCCGACTCCGCACGGCGGCCAGCATCTGGTCGACGTAGCCCGGTCCCGCGGTGTCCCAGTCGACGACGCCGACGTCGGTGTTGGGGGCGGGCGCCAGCACGTAGAGCAGATCCCGCCCGGCCGGCGCCAGCGATCGCGTCGCTGCCGGTCGGGCGCGTCACCAGCAGCGACGGATCACCCATCACCCGACCGTCGTCGATGATGTCGCGGAACGTCTGCTTCCAGGCCGCACCGAACAGGATGGTGTGGTGATCGACCCGGCCCCCGGTGTGCGCGCACCCGACGTGGGCGACGACGGCCGACGGCGCGGCCCGCAGCCGCAGCGGGCGGCGCGGCGTGCGGCGCACCAGGCGGTAGGTGTCGGGCAGCTCGGTGGTCAGCACGACGGCGTCGGCGGGCAGCCGGGTGCCCTCGGCGGTGCGCACCGCCGGTGACCCGGGATCCGCTGAACTCGAGCTCGGAAACCGTTGCGCTCGTAGATGAACTCGACGCCGGCATCGGCGGCCGCGGCGGCCATCGCGTCCGGCAGGGCACGCATGCCGCCGCGCGGGAAGTACACGCCCGCGACGGTGTCCATGTAGGCGATCACGGCATAGGCGGCCAGCGCGCTCTGCGGCGGAACCCCCGCATAGAGCGCCTGGAAGGTGAACACCCGCAGCAGCCGCTCGTCGTCGAGGAACCGGTGCACCATGCGTTCCCATTTGCGGAACCCGCCGAGTGCGGCCAGCCGGGCCAGCTGCGGAGTGAGCAGCGACAGCGGTGAGTCGAAGTTCGCGGAGATGAAGCCGTCCATCTCGGTCCGGTAGAGCTTGGTCAGCCACTCCCGCAGCCGCAGGTAGCCGTCGGCCTCGCGGCGGCCGGCGAACCGCTCGATCTCGGCGGCCATCGCGGTGGGCTCGGTGTGCACCTGCAGCGAGGTGCCGTCGGCGAACCGGGCGTCGTAGGCCGGCTGCACCGGATCCAGCGTCAGCCGCGCGGCCAGCGAATCGCCGACGGCGGCGAACGCGTCGTCGATGATGTCGGGCATCGTCAGCACGGTCGGGCCGGTGTCGATGCGGTAGCCCTTGATGTCGGCCCGGCCGACCCGGCCGCCGGGGTGCGCGCCGCGCTCCACGACGGTGACCGCGCGTCCGCGCCCGGCCAGCTGCAGCGCCGCCGACAGGCCGGACAGGCCGGCACCGACCACGACGACCCGATCGGTGCGTCCGCTGACGGTGCGCATCACGCCGCCCGCTGGGTGCAGGCGACGGCCATGTCGGCCAGCGCGGCGCGCGCCATCTCGGGGATCGCGGCGTTGTCCAGGACGTCCAGCGCGCGGGCGTGCCGCTCGGCGATCAGCTGCTCGATCCACTGCACCGCTCCGCTGGCGGCGATGAGGTTGCGCCAGTGTTCGGCGGCGGCCATGTCGATGTGCGGGCGGCTCATCAGGTCGAACAGCTGGTCGCGCAGCGGCCGCGTCGGCCAGTTCGTGGGCCGCGACGATGACGCTGGTGGCCTTGCGTTCCTCCAGGTCCGTCCCCGCCGATTTGCCCGTCAGCGACGGGGTGCCGAACACCCCCAGGATGTCGTCGCGGAGCTGGAAGGCCTCGCCGATGGCCGCGCCGTACCCGGAGAGGGCGTCGATCACCGCGTCGTCGCAACCGGCCATCGCCGCACCGATCTCCAACGGGCGGCGCACCGTGTAATTACCTGATTTGCGACGTAGCACGTCGAGAACCTCCTCGAGGGTGGGCAGGGCCTGCGAACTGTTGACGAGGTCGGAGAACTGGCCGATCGCCGAGCTCGGTGCGCATGTCGTCGTAGCGCGGCCAGACCCGGGCCAGCGCGTCGGGTGCGACACCGCTGCGCCGCAGCATCTGCTCGGCCCACACCAGGCACAGATCTCCGAGCAGGATCGCGGCGGATTCGCCGAACCGGTCCGGGGAACCGGCCAGCGCGCGGTCGCGGTGCCACCGGCCGAACGAGACGTGCGCCGAAGGGCGCGCCCGGCGCAGCGGCGAACCGTCCATCACGTCGTCCTGGATCAGCGCGAAGGCGTGCAGGAGCTCCAGGCTCGCCGACGCCCGCAGGGCCGCGTCGTTCTCGGTGGCGCCGCACAGCCAGCCCAGATACATGAACGTGGACCGCACGTACTTGCCGCCGTCGAGAAAGCCGGCCAGCAGTTGACCGGCGATGTCGACGTTGGCCGCAGCGAGCCGGCCGACGCATTCGGCATGCACGAACTCGGAGAGGTGATCGCGCACCGCGGTGCGCACGTCGTCCCGCCAGGCCACCAGCGTCGCCGTCGATCCGGGGCCGCGCGGGACCGAGACCCGCACACCCGGCATGACCAGGGGCGTCCCCGCCCACTTGCCGTCCCTCAACCTCACACTCCTCCTGGTGGTGCGACCGGCACGAATGCCGCGGCATCATCCATTCGTAGCGAGGGCGGCACCGGATTGGTCGGAGGCGAAAATCTCCCTGAGCGGCCGCTCCGGCACCGCACTAGCCCACCCAGCGGTACCCCGTACCTAGAGCCAAGCACGTCCGGCCTGCCACGTCACGCCCTTGGCCGCAGCCGTGCCCTCGAACCGGGGCGGCGGGTGGATCCTCGTCGGGTGACAAGTTCCGGGCACGACCTGTCACACATCGCTGTGCTGTCTCGTCTGACAGAGATGACCACACGCATCCCCGCCCTGTCCCCCGACCGCGCCTCGTTGCCCACCCGGCTGTTGTATCGCTACGCCCGGCGCCGCTTCGGCGAGGTTCCCGAGCCGTTCGCAGTCGCCGCGCATCACCCCGCGCTTGCTGATGGCCAACGCGGTCCACGAGGGGCTGCTGCAATCCGCGTCCAAACGCCTGCCCGTCAGCGTCCGCGAGCTCGCCGTGTTCTGGACCGCCCGCACCGTCGGTTGCTCCTGGTGCGTCGACTTCGGCGCGATGCTGCAACGTCTCGACGGCCTCGACGTCGAGCGGCTGCGCCACATCGACGACTACGCGACCTCGCCGGCCTACAGCGACGACGAGCGGGCCGCGATCGCCTACGCCGACGCGATCACCGCCGACCCGCACTCGGTCACCGACGAGCAGGTCGCGGATCTGCGCGCCCGTTTCGGCGACGCCGGGGTGATCGAGCTGACGTATCAGATCGGCGTGGAGAACATGCGCGCCCGGATGTACACCGCCCTCGGCATCACCGAGCAGGGGTTCGGTTCCGGCGACGCGTGCCGAGTGCCCTGGGCCCCGTGAGACGGCGGGCGCCGATACGATGCCGGTGGAATCGAATCGGCGAAGGGCGGCACGATGGGAACCTACGCCGTCACCGGATCGGCCTCGGGCATGGGCAGGGCCACTGTCGCGGGCCTGCGCGACGAGGGCCACACGGTGCTCGGCGTGGACATCGCCGAGGGTGACATCGTCGCCGATCTGTCGGCCCCGGCGGGGCGGGCCGACGCGGCGCTGCGGGTGCTCGACGCCGCGGGTGGCCGCCTGGACGGCGCGGTGCTGGCCGCCGGATTGGGACCGGGCCACGACGTCGGCCGGGTCCGCCGGATCGCCGAGGTGAACTACGTCTCGGTGGTGGAACTCCTCGACCACTGGCGGCCGGCGCTCGCGGCTGCCGGGACCGCGAAAGTCGTTGTGGTCTCCAGTAACTCGACCACCACGATCCCCGGGGTGCCGAACCGCGCGGTTCGGGCCCTGCTGGCGGGCGACGTCGAACGTGCGGTGCGCCGGGTGCGCGTGTTCGGGCCCGCCCGGTCGACGATGATGTACGCCGCCTCCAAGATCGCCGTCAGCCGCTGGGTGCGGCGCCACGCGGTACGGCCGCAGTGGGCCGGCGCCGGTATCCGCCTCAACGCGCTGGCCCCCGGCGCGGTGCTGACTCCGCTCCTCGAGCAACAACTGGCCAGCCGCAGCCACGGCGCGGCGGTGCGCCGGTTCCCCGTTCCGGTCGGCGGTTTCGGCGACCCGGAACAGCTGAGCCGGTGGATCCGGTTCATGCTCACCGATGCGGCCGACTTCCTCTGCGGCAGTATTATTTTCGTCGACGGCGGTACCGATTCGCATTTCCGGCCGGACGACTGGCCGCGACCGGTGCCACTGCGCAGGCTCGCGACCTACGCCCACCGGTTCCTGCGATGACCGCCCCCGGCGGCCGCCCGCGCGACGCGTCGATCGACGAACGGGTGCTGGCGGCGACGCGGGAACTGCTGCTCGAAGTCGGCTGGGATGCGCTCAGTGTCCGGATGGTCGCCGCGCGGGCCGGGGTCGGCCGGTCCAGCCTGAGCCGGCGGTGGGGGTCCAAGGCCGAACTGGTCCTGCATGCGATCCTCGGCGAGACACCCGACCTGCGCCCGTTCGACGGCACGGATCTGCTCGGCTGGGTCGACTGGGTGGTGCGCGGCAGCCATGAATTGTTCAGCAGCCCCGCCGTGCGCGAGGCGGTACCCGGCCTGCTGTTGGCGTTGCGGGAGAACGACGCACTGAGAAAGGCGTTGTGGACAAACTTCAGCGGGCCCGCCGTCCAGTTGTTCACCGAAGACGTGCGCGCGGTTACCCCCGCCCAGCTCAGCCGGGCACAACGGGATGCGCGGGCGGTGTTGGTGCTGGCCGCGGGCGCCGCGATGTTCCTGACGACCGTGGCCGTCGACGACGACTCCGCAGCGCTACGCGACCGGATCGCGCAACTGTTGATCGACGGCATCTCGGACTGACGCCACGATGGCCGCCCGCGGTGACCGCCACGTCATGCCCAGCTCCCGGCATGTGCTGAGGTCGTCGGTGGGCGTGGCCGCGGTCAGCAGCATCGCCGCCTCATAGCTCAGCCCGTCGGACATCGAGAGGAAGCGGCCGGCGGCATCGCCCAACCGGCCGAATGCCAGCAGCACCGGGGTGGGCACCGGCACCCGGAAGATCCGCCGGCCCATCCCCTCTTCGACCGCGTCGATCATCTCGTCGAACGTCAAAAGCACCCCGCCGCAGACGTATCGGTGCGGTCCGCGGCCGGGGCTCATGAGCCGGGCATGCACGTCGGCGACATCGCGGACGTCGATCATCTGCATGCCGCCGCGCACCGTCGGGGCGATCCGCCACCGGACGATCGGTGCCCAGCCGCGCTCGGTGACCCCGGCCGCGGTGCCGAAGGGCGGCCCGACCACGCTGGAGGGATAGGTGACGACGACAGGCGCGCCCGCGGTCTGCAGGTGGCGCGCGACGCGGTCGGCATAGGCCTTGGTCTTCGCGTACGCACTGCGCCCGACCACCGTGGGCGTGTCGGCGGAGATGACGCCGTCCGGCGGCGGGAACAGCGCGCTGTAGCTGCTGACCGACACCACCGGGTCGAGGGCACGTTCGACTGCGAGCGCCAGGATCGCCTCGGTGGCATGGGCATTGACGTCCCACATCAGCTGCGCCCGGCGTTCGTCGGTGCCGACGATGCCCGCCGCGTGCACCACCGCATCGACATCGGTGAGCAGCTTGTCGATGGCGGCTGCGCGGCGGATGTCGCCGGCGACCACGGTGACGGGCCCGCTTGCCCGCAACCGCTCGATCAGCGCGGCACCGGATTCGGCCGGGGGAACCAGCATGCGCAGCTCATGGCCCGCCGCCAACAGCGCCCGCGCCGTGTGTGCGCCCAGATAGCCGGTTCCCCCGGTGACCGCGATCCTCAGTGTTCCGCCTCCTCACACCCCGCCGCCACGTTACGAGACCAATGGCATCGATACAAGTCAGTGACGGCGGACAAGCGGCGATCCGGTGAACTTCGCCGGGTTGGCGATGTCGTAGACCGCCACGACCCGGCCGTCCCGCACGGTGAGCGCCTGGATGCGCGGGGCGATCGCCGGCCCCTCCGCGGTCGCCGCCGCGCCGTGTGAGTAGACCCCGAGTTCGCCGTTCACCAGTCCCAGCTGCCCGACCTCGAAGAGCCGGGGCCCGTAGCGCCGCGCCAGCCCGAGCAGGAATCGTGCGACCTTGTCCCTGCCGCCGATCACCCGCACGGCGGTGGACGCCCGGCCGTCGGAGTCACCGGTGAACGTCACGTCCGGATGCAGCAGTGCGACGACGGCTTCGAGGTCACCGGCGGCCATGGCGGCCATCAACTCGCCGACGACGCGGTCGTGCTCGGCCGCCGGCGGCGGGGCGCCCGCGACCGCGCGCCGTGCACGCGAAGCCAATTGCCTGGCGGCGGCCGGCGTCGTGCCGAGCACGCCCGCGATCTCGTCGAACGGCACCGCGAAACCGTCGTGCAGCACGAATGCCACCCGCTGATCGGGTGTCAGGCGCTCCAGCACCACCATCGCCGCGAACCGGGCGTCCTCGCCGGCGACCACCGCGGCCAGCGGATCGGTGCCGTCGAATGTGGTGACGACGGGCTCGGGCAGCCACTCACCCAGATAGGTCTCGCGCCGGCGCGCCGCGGACCGCAGCCGATCCAGACCGAGCCTGCTCACCACCGTCGTCAGCCACGCCTGCAGGTCGGTGATCGAGTTGTCGCGGTGGGCATTCCAGCGCAGCCAGGCGTCCTGTACGACATCCTCCGCGTCGGCGAGCGTGCCGGTGAGCCGGTAGGCCACCGCGAGCAGATGCGGTCGCAACTGCTCGAAATCCGACGTCCGCGCGCTCGCGGTCATCTGTTGATTCTAGGCGGGCGCGGACGGTTCCCGTGGCAGAACCGGCGGTCCGTCAACGATTCCCGCAGAGGACGCTCGATATCACGACCGGAACCGTATATTGCGCGCATGGCAATCACGGAGGAACCGCCGATTCCGGCCGTCGGCGGCAAAGGCCTGCAGGCGGGCGCCCTCGGCCTCGTCGGCAACGTCGTCATCGGCCTCGCGGCCGTCGCGCCCGCCTACAGCCTGGCCGCCACGCTCGGTTACGTCGTGCTGGAGGTCGGCGAAAAGGCGCCGGCGATGTTCGTGCTGGCGTTCCTCCCGATGCTCCTGGTGGCCTTCGCCTACAAGGAGTTGTCTCAGGAAACCCCGGACTGCGGCACCACGTTCACCTGGGGCACCAAAGCGTTCGGGCCGTGGATCGGCTGGATCGGCGGCTGGGGCCTGGCGGTCTCGGCGATCATCGTGCTGGCCAACGTCGCCGAGATCGCCGCGATCTATCTGTACAACTTCCTCGGCCTCGATGAACTCGCCGAAAACACCTTCGCCACAGTGGGACTCGGCTGCTTCTTCATCATCTCCATGACCCTGCTGTCCGCGCGGGGAATCGTGGTCAGCGAGCGGGTGCAGAACATTCTGATCACCATCCAGTTCGGCGTGCTGATCGTCGTCAGCGTCATCGCGCTGGTTCGGGTGTTCTCCGGAACGGCGGGCGCCCAGGCGATCACCCCGCAGCTGTCGTGGTTGTGGCCGAGCGGGTTGGACACGTCGTCCATCGCCGCCGCGGTCATCCTGTGCATCTTCATCTACTGGGGCTGGGACGCGTGCCTGGCCGTCGGCGAGGAGACCAAGAACCCCGGCAGGACACCGGGCATCGCCGCGGTGATCACCACGCTGATCCTGGTGTGCACCTACGTGCTGGTGGCCTATGCGCTGCAGTCGTTCGCCGGTTTCGGCGACGTCGGCATCGGCCTCAACAACGCGATGAACACCGATGACGTGCTGACCGTGCTCGGTGAACCGGTGGCGGGCAGCATCGCGGCGTCGGCACTGCTGCTCACCGTCTCGGTGTCGGCGCTGTCGTCGACCCAGACCACCATCCTGCCGACCGCGCGCGGCACCCTGTCGATGGCCGTCTACGAGGCCATCCCCAAGCGGTTCGCCTCCGTGCACCCGCGCTACATGACACCCGCGTTCGGGACGATCGTGATGGGCCTTTCGGCGCTGTTCTTCTATCTGCTGCTGAAGGCGCTGTCGGAGAACGCCCTTGCCGACTCGGTGGCCTCACTCGGGCTGGCGGTGGCGTTCTACTACGGCATCACCGCGTTCGCGTGCGTCTGGTACTTCCGTGCGACGCTGTTCACGTCCGTGCGAAACCTGTTCTTCCGCGGCGTCTTCCCGCTGCTGGGCGGCATCGCCATGGCCGCGGCGTTCGTCATCAGCGCCAAGGACATGATCGCACCGGACTACGGCTACACCGCGTTCGGTCCGATCGGCGGAGTGTTCGTGCTCGGCGTCGGGATGCTGGTACTGGGCGTGCCGTTGATGCTGGCGTGCTTCGCGTTCGGCACCAAACGCTTCTTCCGCGGAGAGACGCTCAACGCGTCGACCGAAGTCCAGGTACCCGACGTCTACTGAGGAATCGCCATGCATCTGACCGTCGGCTACCTCGCCACCCCGACCGGCGACGACGGCGTCGCGCTGGCCAGCGCGCTGGCGCGGACCTTCGACGCGAGCGTCGACGTCCTGATCGTCGTGCGCGAGGAACTGCCCGACGGCCACCCCGGTCGCGCCGAGTACCAGCGCCTGCTCGTCGCACGCGGCGAGCAATGGGTGGCCGGCGCCGTGGCTCGCCTGGCGCACGACGGCGTGCGCGCCGGGTCGACGGTCGTCGTCGGAGACTCGTTCGCGCAGAGCTTGATCGAGTTCGCCGAACAGAAGTCGTCGGACCTGATCGTGGTCGGCGGTGCGCGTGACGGGTTCTTCGGCCGGCACACCATCGGGCCGGTCAGCGGAGCGCTGCTGCACTGCTCGCCGATTCCCGTCGCGCTGGCCCCCCGCGGCTACGCCGAGGATCCCGACGAGGCGTTCCTCGCGGTGACCGCCGCGGTGCCCACCAAACCCGGCGACGACAACCCGCTGCCGTTCGCGATGACGCTGGCCAGCGCCGCGGGTCTGCGGATCCGGATGCTGTCGCTGGTGTCGGCGGAGAACCTCGCGGAGGCCGGCAGCGCGCAAGGAGCTGCGCGGGCGCTACAGGTCGCCGCCGCCGAGGAGAACCTCTGCTCGCCGCGCGGGTGCTGCCCGATGCGCCGGAGATCGAATCGCTGGTGGCCGACGGCATGACGCTGGAGTCGGCCCTGAAGAAACTCAAGTGGGACGACGGCGACCTGCTGGTGGTCGGTTCCAGCCGGTTCGCCGCGCCGCGGCGGATCTTCCTGGGGTCGACGGCCGCGCGCATTCTCGCCGGCGTGGACGTGCCGGTGATCGTGGTGCCGCGCGAATAGGTGCGAAGGCAAACACTTCGTCGATCATGAATTGTTTGCCGAAGACGCGTCTGGTCATGGCCATGGCACGTCATCGCGTTAACGAGCCGTCTGCCGCCTTGCCGAATTACGCACACCGTGAGGTCAAGCGAATTCTTACGGCTGCGACGATCTGGGTTGTTCCCCGGTGCTCGCCGCTGCGAAAGCGCATAGCATCCCCGGTGACGTGACCCGTTCGGGGTCATCGCCGACCGGGGGGTAACGGCATGGGGTCTGCACAATTCGTGGGTCGCGTCGGGGCATTGGCCATCGCGCTGGGAATCGGAACCGCGCTGGCACCTGCGGCGTGGGCCGATTCGCCGGGCACGTCCAGCTCGCCGGACGCGGCCGAGCACACGAGCACCGACGGTGGCACGACCGCCCCCGCCGACACGCCCGGCCGCCAACAGTCCGACCCTTCGGACGAGCCGCGCAGCGATGCTTCCGGTCGCGACGACGCACGAGCATCCGGGCGACACTCGACGAACCGGTCGACCCGGCGCGCGGCCGAGTTACGCGAGCGCCGGCAATCGCGGCACGACGACGCGGTCGATGAGCCGGCTGCGGAGACACCGCGCCCGACACGGACAACGAAGGACCGCCGTTCGGCGCACACTCTGCCGTCGGAGGAGACGACCACCACCGTCGCCCCACGGATGCGACCGACCGCCACCCGGACCGTCGAGGCGGTCGCGGCTCCGCCCGCGATCCAGCCGAGCGTGCGCACCGAGCTGCGCGCCATCACCGATACCGCCCTGGCCCCGCCCCCGACGCTCCCACCCGCGCAGCCCGTCGAATCACCGCTGCTGCTCGGGCTTCTCGCGTTCGGCCGCCGCGAGTTCCAGCGCACCTACTTCAATCGCAGCCCGCAGGCCGTCGCCGATGTCGCCGCCACGTCGGAGGCGGTACCCACGACGATCGAGGTCCTGGCCAACGACACCGACCGCGATACCGACCCGCAGACCGGTCAAGGTGACGTACTCACCATCGCCAAGTACACTCAGCCCGCGCACGGCACAGTCACCCTGAACACCGACCAGACCCTTACCTATGTACCCGACACAGGTTTCACCGGAACAGACACTTTCACATATACCGTCACCGACCAGTCGAGCACACCGCACTATCACGGCCTGCTCGGCCTGTTCTTCGGCATCGGGCACACCTCCAAGGCCGCAGTCGCCATCACCGTCGACCCGGCCAACGTCGCGCCGACGGCGAACCCGGGCACGGTGCAGAACGTCAGCGCAAACAGCACGACCACAGGATCCTTGGCGAATCTGGTCAGCGATGCCGACGGTGACGCATTGACCCTCGAGGTCGTCACCCAGCCCGCTCTGGGCACGGTCTCGTTCATCACCGCGACCAACTTCCGGTATGTCGCGCCCGCCGATTTCGGACCCGCGACATCGACGACGTTCACCTACCGTGCGTTCGACGGCACCGCCTACAGCGCACCCGCCACCGTGACGATCAACTTCGCCGTGGCCAACCAACCGCCGGCAGTCGCCGACCCCGCTTACACCCTGGCGGCCACCGACACGCGGACCGGCGCGGTGAGCGGGACGGTGCATGTCATCGACTCCGACACCGACACCCTGACCTATACCGTGACCGGGCCGGTCGACGCGGCGCTGGGCAGTGTCATCCTCACCGGCGGGGGCGAATTCGTCTTCACCCCGACGGGAGCCGCCCGGCTTTCCGCCTACCTCGCGAGCGGTCCGGCGACGGCCCAGTTCACCATCGCCGCCGGCGACGGGCAGTACAGCGTCACCGTTCCGGTCACCGTGCCCATCGATACCGCCGAGGCGGCGGTCACCGGCGTTTTCACGGCCGGCGAAAGCCCCAGCGGCATCGCGGTCAGTGCCGACGGCAGCCGGCTCTACGTCACGAACTTCTCCCACAAGACGGTCACCATCGTCGACGCCGCGACGTTGGCGATCGTCGATGCGCGACCGCTCGCCCCCGGGGTCAACGGCATCGATGTGGGGCCGAACCGACCGGGGCGTTGTTCAACGGCAACCGCCTCTACATCGCCAACGCCGGTAGTAACGGCGGGTTCGGCACGGTATCGGTGGTCGACACCGACACCAACACCGAGATCGCCGTCATCAACGTCGGCAACAGTCCTCAACATCTGGCGCTCAACGGAACCCGGCTGTACGTGGTCAACATCAATGACAGCACCATCTCGGTCGTCGACACCGTCGCCAACACCGTGGTCGGCACCATCGCGCTCTCCGATGCACCCCGCGGCATCGCGGTGACGGGAAACCGGCTGTACGCGACGAATTTCAGCACCGACAAGGTGACGGTGATCGACACCGCCACCCTGGGCGTCGTCGGCGAGCTGACCGCCGGTGTCGATCCGTACGGCGTCGTGGCGGCCGGCGGGCGCCTCTACGTCTCCAACATCACCGACGGCACCGTGTCGGTGATCGACACCACCACGAACACCAAGATCACCGACATCACCGTCGGCGCCGGCGCCGCATTCCTGGGCGCACACGGGAATCGGGTCTACGTCTCCAACGCGTTCGACGATTCGGTGTCCGTCATCGACACGACCGCGAACACCGTCGTCGAAACGGTTCCGGTCGGCTCGATACCGCAGCGGTTGGCAGTCAGCCCCGACGGACACCACGTCTACGTCATCAACGGCGTCGACGGCACGATCTCGGTGATCACCAGCGTCGCTGCGGCTCCGGTCAACCACCCGCCGGTCGCCTACGCCGGGACGCTGCAGAACGTCACCGAGAACGGTGTCGCGACAGGGTCGTTGGCCAACCTGGTGACCGACGCCGACGGTGACGCGCTGACCCTGGAGGTGGTGACCCAACCGGCGCTGGGCACGGTCACCTTCCTCACCGCCACGACGTTCCGCTATGTGGCGCCTGCCGAGATCGGCACCGCCACGTCGACGACATTCACCTACCGCGCGTTCGACGGCGCTGCCTACAGCGACCCCGCCATCGTCACGATCAACTTCGTCAACTCCAACGACGCCCCCGTGGCCGCCGACGACAGCTACGCGGCCGAAAAGGATGCGACCTTGACGATCGCCGCGCCCGGCGTGCTGGCCAACGACAGCGACGTCGACAGCACGGCGCTGACCGTCGTCCCGATGACCGGCGCCGCGCACGGCACGCTGAACCTGCACCCCGACGGTTCGTTCACCTACACCCCCGCCACCGGCTTCGTCGGAACCGACAGCTTCACCTACGCGGTCAGCGACGGCACGCTCCAGAGCAACATCGCCACCGCCACGATCACCGTCAGTGCCGTCAATCACGCACCGGTGGCCACGAATACGACGCTGACCATGGACGAGTACGCGAGCATCGCCATCAACCTGGCCAACAGCTCGTCGGACCCCGACGGCGATGCGCTGACCGGGATCCTGATCGACGGAGCGTCCCACGGCGTGCTCAACTTCTTCCCGAACAGGACGTTCAACTACAACCCCGACACCGGGTTCGTCGGAACCGACAGCTTCACCTACACCGTCAGCGACGGCGCGCTCCAGAGCAACATCGCCACCGTCACGATCATCGTCACCGCCCACAACGACGCACCGACGGCCACCGATGACACCGCCTCGGTCGACGAGGACACCACGGTGACCATCTCGGTGCTCAGCAACGACAGCGACCCCGACGGTGATGCGCTGAGCGTGATCTCGGTGGGCACGCCCGGCCACGGCAGTGCGTCACTGGGGGCTGGCGGCGTCATCGCCTACACCCCCGCCGAGAACTACTTCGGTGACGACTCGTTCACCTACACCGTCGGCGACGGCGCGTTGACCGCCACCGCCACGGTCGCCGTGACCGTGAACCCCGTCGAGGATGCGCCGGTGATCCAGTCGGTGGTGTCCCGCGCCGTCGACAGCTACACCTGGATCGTCACCGTGACCGCCTATGACCCCGACGGCACGGTGCCGGAGGTGACGCTGACCGCCGACGACCCCAGCCGGGTCACCATCACCCCCGTCACCGCGGGACTGCGCAGCTTCGCACGTGCCCTCATCGCTGTCGAATCCGCGCCCAGCACCGTCGATTTCGAGGTGGTCATCACCGACACCGAGTGGGCGCTGGCGCACCCCGGCCAGCTCATCGGCGTGACCGCCGGCGCCGGCGACGGGACCTCAGCGCCGGTGACCAGCGAGGCAACCGTGGGTGCGGTGATCAATGTCGTCGGCGTCGGCAGCAACGTCCGCGGACAACTCGACCTGCCGGCGCCACCCCCGGGCGTCAACTACGTCAAGATCGCCACCGACGCGCACACCGTGGCGCTGCGCTCCGACGGATCGGTCATCGCCATCGGCGGACCGAACGAGAACGGCGAACTCGACATCCCCGACCTTCCGGACGGTCTGTCCTACAGCGATGTTGCGGTAGGAGCAGGCGGGCACACCGTGCTGTTGCGTTCCGACGGAACGGTGGTCGCGGTCGGCCGCAGCAGCGACGGGCAGACCACCATTCCCGAGCTACCCGACGGGCTGATCTACACCCACGTGGCCGCGGGCGATTTCTACACGATTCTCGTGCGCTCCGACAACCAGGTGACTGTGCTCGGCGACAGCTCCATCGTGAGCGACTTCCACGCGCCCGCACTGCCCGAGGGCGTGACCTACACCGGCATCGCCGCGGGGCATTACAACGCCATTCTGCTGCGATCCGACGGCCAGGTCGACGAGATGAGCTCGTACACCTACGACATCTACGGCGCGGGAATACCACCGCTTCCCGAAGGATTGTCCTACGTCGCCGCCGCTGCAGGAGAAGCGCACGCGGTACTGCTGCGCTCCGACGGGCAAGCGATCGGAGTGGGTTACGACTACTTCGGCCAGGCCACCCCTCCGCCGCTACCGCCGCTACCGCCGGACGTGACCTACACCGCCGTCGCCGCGGGCGGCTACAGCTCGGTGCTGCTGCGATCGGACGGCACCGCGGTCGCGTTCGGACTGAACTCGTCCGGCGTCAACGACATCCCTCAGCTGCCCGGCGGCGCGACCTATGTCGATGTGTTCTCCGGAGGCGCCACGACGTTCCTGCTCACCGCCGCGGAATAGCATTCCGCGGAAGACCTAGCGCTTCGTGAAAACCGTTCGGTGCCAATCCTTGTCGGCCACGCCGGTGATGTCGCTCATCACGTGCTTGATCGTCAGGTACTCCTCGAGCGAGTACTGGCTCATGTCCTTGCCGAAGCCCGACGCACCGAAGCCGCCGTGCGGCATCTCGGAGATGATCGGGATGTGGTCGTTGATCCACACACACCCGGCGTGGATCTCCCGCGACGCGCGCTGCGCGCGGTAGACGTCGCGCGTCCACGCCGAGGCGGCCAGCCCGTAGGGGGTGTCGTTGGCCTGCCGGATCGCGTCATCGTCGTCGGCGAAGGAGCGCACCGTCAGCACCGGGCCGAAGATCTCGTCGCGGTACACCTCGGAGCTGCTCGGCGACGTCGGCGATCAGCGTCGGCCGGTAGAACGACCCGGGCCCTCCGGCGCCACACCGCCGGTGACGACGCGACCGCCCTCGCCCGGCGCCCGCGCCACCATGTCGGCGACCTTGGCGCGGTGCGCCGACGAGATCAGCGGCCCGAGATCGGTGTCGGGATCCTGCGGGTCGCCGACGACCATCGTGCTCATCACTTCGGCGACCCCGGCGACGAAGTCGTCGTAGAGGTCGCGCGCGACGATCGCGCGGGTGGCCGCGGTGCAGTCCTGGCCGGTGTTGATCAGCGAGCCCGCCACCGCGCCCTGGATCGCGGCGTCCAGATCGGCGTCGTCGAACACCACGAACGGCGCCTTGCCGCCGAGCTCGAGTTGAGTGCGGTGGCCGTGCACCGCAGCCGCGGCCATCACCTTGCGGCCCACGGCCGTCGAACCGGTGAACGTCACCATGTCGACGTCGGCGTGGCCGGCCAGCGCAGTGCCGACGTCGGCGCCGGCGCCGGTCAGCACGTTGAGCACGCCGTCGGGCAGGCCGGCCTCGCTGGCCAGCCGGGCCAGCGTCAGCGTGGTCAGCGGCGTGATCTCGGCGGGCTTGATGACCACGCGCAGCCGGCGGCGAACGCGGGCAGGACTTTCCACACCGCCATCTGCAGCGGGTAGTTCCACGGCGTGATCGTGGCGACCACCCCGACGGCCTCGCGGCGGATCGACGACGTGTGATCGCCCGAGTACTCCGCGGCGGCCTTGCCCTCGAGGTGGCGGGCGGCCCCGGCGAAGAAGTCGATGTTGTCGACGCTGCCGGGCACGTCGAACTCGCGTGGCCAGCCGCACCGGCTTCCCGGTCTGGCTGACCTCCTCGGCGACCAGCGTCGTCGGCTGGCCGCGTCGGCGAGCTTGGCCAGCTTGGCCAGCACCGCCGACCGCTCGGCCGGCGTGGCACCGGCCCAGCCGGGCAGCGCGGCGCGGGCCGAGGCGACGGCGCGGTCGACGTCGGCGGGCGGGGCCAGCGCCAGCTCGGCGACGGCGCTGCCCGGTCGCCGGGTTGAGCACCGCGTGTGCGGCGCCGCCGGTCCGTACCGGCGCACCGTCGATCCAGCTACCGGCCAGATCGGTCGGGGAGGTAACCACGGTCATGGCACAACGCTATCGCGCTCGGCCTGTGGCGGCTACGCATTACGGCAGCGTCAACAACCCATAACGAGTGATTTCATGGTCGTTGTTGCCTGAGACGACGGATTCCGTGCACAATCACTGGCATGGTCAACCCGGGCGTTCCGCACGCCGTCGGCCCTGTGTCGTTCCGCGTCAACCAGTCCCGCCCCGGTGCCGCGTTCCAGCTCGACGAGCTGTCGAAGGCGATCATCGAGAAGCTGCAGCAGGACGGCCGGCGCTCCTACGCCGGCATCGGCAAGGCGGTCGGGCTTGTCGGAGGCCGCGGTGCGCCAGCGCGTTCAGCGCATGGTCGACGCCGGCGTGATGCAGATCGTCGCGGTCACCGACCCGATGCAGCTGGGCTTCGCCCGCCAGGCGATGATCGGCATCCGCTGCACCGGAGACACCACCAAGATCGCCGAGAAGCTCGCCGCCATCGACGCCGTCGACTACGTGGTGCTCACCGCGGGCTCGTTCGACGCGATCGTCGAGGTGGTCTGCGAGGACGACGACCGACCTCCTCGAGCTGCTCAACACCCAGATCCGCGCATTGCCGGGAGTGATATCCACCGAAACCCTTGTTTACCTGAAACTTGTTAAACAGCAATACAATTGGGGTACACGATGACACACTACCGAAACCGATCAGAGCACCACCAGCGGATCTGGCCGCCAAGGCCAACCGCCATCTGTGGGGCCACTTCGCCCGGCACGGCGAAGGCATCACCCCGCCGATCATCACCCGCGGCGAAGGTGTGCACATCTACGACGACAAGGGCAAGAGTACATCGACGGGCTCTCGGGCCTGTTCGTGGTGCAGGTCGGCCACGGCCGCAGGGAACTCGCCGAGGCCGCCGCCAAGCAGGCCGAGACCCTGGCGTTCTTCCCGCTGTGGTCCTACGCGACCCCGCCGGCGATCGAACTCGCCGAGCGGCTGGCCGGGTACGCGCCGGGCGACCTGAACCGGGTGTTCTTCACCACCGGCGGCGGCGAGGCCGTCGAGAGCGCGTGGAAGCTGGCCAAGCAGTACTTCAAGCTGACCGGCAAGCCGGGCAAGCACAAGGTGGTGTCGCGGTCGATCGCCTACCACGGCACCCCGCAGGGCGCGCTGTCGATCACCGGCATCCCCGCGTTCAAGGCGCCGTTCGAGCCGCTGGTGCCGGGCGGATTCCGCGTGCCGAACACCAACTTCTACCGCGCACCCGAGCCCGTACGACACCGACATCAAGGCGTTGGGGCAGCTACTGCGCCGACCGCATCGCCGAGGCGATCGAGTTCGAGGGCCCCGACACGGTGGCCGCCGTGTTCCTCGAGCCGGTGCAGAACGCCGGCGGCTGCTTCCCGCCGCCGCCCGGGTACTTCGAGCGGGTCCGCGAGATCTGCGACGAGTACGACGTGCTGCTGGTCTCCGACGAGGTGATCTGCGCCTACGGCCGCATCGGTTCGATGTTCGCGCTGCGACGACTTCGGCTACGTTCCCGACATCATCACCTGCGCCAAGGGCCTGACCTCGGGCTACTCGCCGATCGGCGCGATGATCGCCAGCGACCGGCTCTTCGAGCCGTTCAACGACGGCCAGACCGTGTTCGGGCACGGCTACACCTTCGGCGGGCACCCGGTGTCGTCGGCGGTGGCGCTGGCCAACCTCGACATCTTCGAGCGCGAGGGCATCAACGACCACGTCAAGGAGACTGGCCCGGCGTTCCGGGCGACGCTGGAGAAGCTCTACGACCTGCCGATCGTCGGCGACGTCCGCGGCGAGGGCTTCTTCTACGGCATCGAGCTGGTCAAGGACAAGACCACCAAGGAGACGTTCAACGACGAGGAGTCCGAGCGGCTGCTGCGCGGCTTCCTGACCCCCGCGCTGTGGGAGGCCGGGCTGTACTGCCGCGCCGACGACCGCGGCGACCCGGTCGTGCAGCTGGCTCCCCCGCTGATCAGCGGGCAGAAGGAGTTCGACGCGATCTACGACATGCTGCGCAACGTGCTCGGCGAGGCCAGCCGCCGGATGTAGCTCCTGTGTCGCCGAAATTGCATTCCGGCAGCGGAATCTCGAGAGCGGCCTGCTGGAATGCGATTTCGGCGAGACTGGTGGTGATGAAGCCGCCGATCGACCCCGTCCGCTGGCAGGCGCCGCCCGTCGCGCCGTTACCGGACGTGCCGGCCGCCGACGTCACCTTGGTTCCGGTGCCCGGCGGCGAACCCGAAGACGTGGTGGTCGACATGGACGGGCAACTGTGGGCCGGCGCGCTCGACGGCGGCATCGTGCGACTGCGCTCCGACGGCACCGCGCCGGTCGTGGTCGCCGACACCGGTGGCCGGCCCCTGGGCCTGGGCTTCGCGCCGCTGACGGGCGGCTGCTGATCTGCGACAGTCCGCGGGGCCTGCTCGCCATGGACCTGGCACGGGGCGGATCGAGACCCTGGTGGACGCCATCGACGGCCGGCCGCTGCAATTCTGCTCCAACGTGGCGCCGAGACACCGGACGGGGCGATCTATTTCACCGAGTCGACGAGCGGCGTTCACGGTGGCCGACTATCTCGGCGCCATTCTGGAGGCCCGCGGGCGCGGCGCGTTGCACCGCATCGGCACCGACGGCACGGTCACGACCGTCCGCGACGGCCTGTATTTCGCCAACGGCGTGACGCTCACGCGCCGACGGCTCCGCCCTGGTGTTCGCCGAGACGCAGGGCGCGGCGGCTGTCCAAGTACTGGCTGACCGGCCCCCGTGCCGGGTCGCGTCACCACGCTGGTCGAGCACCTGCCCGGCGATGCCGGACAACCTGTCGACAGGCGCCGACGGGCGGATCTGGTGTGCGATGGTGACGCCGGCCAATCCCCTCGCGGACCGGTTGGCGGCCGGTCCGCCGGTGCTGCGCAGAGCGCTGTGGCGGCTGCCCGCGCGGCTGCAACCCAAACCGGTGGCGGTGGTGTGGGTGGTCGCCTTCGACGCCGACACCGGCGTCGTCGTCGCGGGCATGCGCACCACCCATCCCGCGCTTCAGCATGGTCACCGGCATGGTCGAGCACGACGGCCGGCTCTGGATGGGCAGCATCGGCGCCCCGTATCTCGGGCGGATCGAACTGGTCGCGACCGCACTGTGACGCCGCGCGGTCAGAGCGCCGGCCGGCTAGACCGACCGAAGCACCGGGTCCGGACCGCCGGACTGGGACTGGTAGGACGGATGCCTGCGCATCGCTTCCTCGCGCTGGTGAGCGCGGCGCTGCGCGGCGCGCCCGGCGCGGTGAGCTTGCAGGTCGATTACCGAGCCGGTGGCGATCTTCGTCGTCATATCAACGCCCTCCCGCTGAACTCAAGGTTTCTTCAGCGTGCTCGGTGCACCTGAGCGTTTCACTCAGAGACAGCCGTGAACTTCATGAGAAATGCCCCGGCTGACATCGGCGTAAACACCGCGGTCAGGGCCGCAGAGTCAGCACGCTGATGTCCGGGCGGCGCACCGATCCGCAGCGGCGGGCCCCAGAACCCGGCGCCCCGGGTGACGTAGAGCTGCGTGCCGCCGACGGTCGGACAGGCCGGCCAGGGAGGGCTGCGCGAGCCGGACCACGTAGTGGAACGGCCACATCTGCCCGCCGTGGGTGTGTCCGGACAGCTGCAGATCGACGCCGCGCTGCGGCGGCTTCGGCGCACCTGCACGGGTTGGTGGGCGAGCAGGATCGTCGGCCGTCGCCGGGTCCACGCCGCGCAACGCCCGGTCGAAGTCCGGGCCGGATCCGACCTCGACCGCCCGGCCAGATCGTTGACGCCGGCGAGATCGAACGCGGCGCGCCCGCGCCGGATGCTGGTGTGCTCGTTGCGCAGCAGCTGCAGCCCGAGCCGCTCGAGTTCCCGAAGCCAGGACGCCGTGCCGTCGACGAAGTACTCGTGGTTGCCGGTGACGAAGAACGTGCCCTGCGGGAGCGGCGAGGTCCCGCAGCGGCGCCGCGGCGGCGCCGAGCTGCTCGACGGTGCCGTCGACGAGGTCGCCGACGACGGCGACGAGGTCCGGTTCGGCCTCGTTGATCAACCGCGACGATCCGCTCGGTGTGCGCGCGGCCCAGCAGTGGCCCGAGATGGATGTCGGAAACCACCGCGACGCGGAAGCCGGTGAAGCGCCGGGTCGAGCCGGGGCAACCGGACCGGGACCCGCAAGACGTTCGGCGGCCCGACGGCGGTGCTGACGCCGAAGCCGGCGACGGCCGACCGCGGCGGCGCCCGCCGCCACCGCGCCGGCCCGCGCCAGGAACACCCGCCGGTGCAGCGCGGGACCGGGGTCGGGCCCGGCGGCTGGCGTGCGCCGGCGCGAGCCACAGCGCCAGCCGAACCGGTTCCAGCACCAGCAGCGCCAGGACCAAGTACACCAGCACGCCGAACCACAGGTAGCCCGGCCAGGCCGACCAGCCCAGCCTCCTCAATGCCGGTGACCCTCGGCACGATCAGCGTGCCGAGCAGCAGCACGGTCAGTGCCGAGGAGCACGAGCGACAGCACTCGCCGCGCCCGCCCGGGGCCGGTGGTGGCCCTGATCGTGCGCGTCCAGACGTAGAGGGACATCAGCCCGAGGATCAGGCCGAGCACGAGGATGAACATGTCCGCCTTTCGGGCGACGCGGCGGTGCGATCCAGCCTAGTGATCGGACGCCGGCACCGTACCCGTGAAGTCACATTTGAAACATCAGCCACACCAGTCACCGCGTGGCTCCCCGAAACGGGCCGTCGGATCGGCTAATCTGCGGACCATGGCGACCTTGACGACGAACTCGACGCGCGCATCCGCGCTGGTCACGGCTGCGATGCTGGCGTTGGCGCCGATCGCCGCTGCCGACCCGGCCCGGCACCGGAGGCCAACACCTGCCCCTACCGGGAATCGACCCCGCCCGCGGTGGACGCGTCGGAGGTACCGGAGTCCGGTGACCCGCCGGCACCGCTGCCGGTACCGGCCAAACCGATGGGCGGTGACGCGCTGGCCGGGCTGCGGCGTGATCACCGCCCCCGGCACTCCGCCGCTGCCCGGCGACGTCTCGGCCGAGGCATGGCTGGTCGCCGACCTCGACACCGGCGACATGATCGCGGCGCGCGACCCGCACGGCCGCCACCGGCCCGCCAGCATCATCAAGGTGCTGGTCGCCATGCAGGCCATCCGCGACCTGCCGCTGCACAAGGTGGTGCCGGGGACCCAGGAGGACGCCAATGCCGAAGGCACCAAGGTCGGTGTCGGCGAGGGCGGCTTCTACTCGATCAACGACCTGCTGCACGGCCTGCTCATGCACTCCGGCAACGACGCCGCCCACGCGCTGGCGATGCAGTTGGGCGGCATGGACACCACGCTGACCAAGCTCAACACCCTGGCCAGCAAGCTCGGCGCCCGCGACACCCGGGCCGCGACACCGTCCGGTCTGGACGGGCCCGGCATGAGCACGTCGGCCTACGACATCGGGCTGTTCTACCGCTATGCGTGGCAGAACCCGATCTTCGCCAGCATCGTCAACACCCAGGAGTTCCCGTTCCCCGGCCGCGGAGACGCCGGGTATCCGATCGAGAACGACAACAAGCTGCTCGCCAACTACCCGGGCGCGCTCGGCGGCAAGACCGGCTACACCGACGATGCGGGACAGACGTTCGTCGGCGCGGCCAACCACGACGGCCGCCGTCTCGTCGCGGTGCTGATGCGCGGAACCCGGCAGCCGATCGCACCGTGGGAGCAGGCCGCCCACCTGCTGGACTACGGGTTCGCCACCGCGCCGGGCACCAAGGTGGGCACCCTCATCGAACCCGACCCGTCGCTCGTCGCACCCAAGACCGACCCCGCAGCGTCCGCGGCGACCGCCAAGGCCAACGCCGTGTTGCCCGACGTCGACGCGACTCCCGTCCGGGTCGGCGTCGGGGTCGATCGGCGCCGTCATCGTGTTCAGCCTCATCATGGGCGCGCGGGCATTGAATCGCAGGCCACAGCACTAGCGTTTAGCGCCGGCGCGCCAAAAGCTCAGCGCCCCAAGGGCTCCGGCGGCCGCAGCGACACCCGCCTGCCAGGGAGCCAGTCCGGGCCGGGTGATGATCCGGTTCTTGATCACCGCGGGCGCCGGCGCCGGAACGAAGTCCTCGCCGGCATTCTCCGGCCGTGGCGGCCCAGGCGGTGGCGAACAGGATCAACCGGGCGGTGATGTAGGCGAACACCATCAGGCCCAGCACCGGGCCGAACGTCGCCCCGGCGGGGCCGGTGAGCACCGACTGCAGGTAGAGCGAGGCCACCAGCTTGAAGACCTCGAAGGCGACCGCGGCGAGCAGGCCGGCCCGCACGCTGCTGCGGAAGCTGATCGACTCCCGTGGCAGCCGCGCGATCATCCAGGTGAACAGCAGCCAGGACACCAGCACCGCGACCACCGACGAGGCGACGCGCAACAGCGCGCTCAACACCGTGGAATCCGGAAAACCCAGCCAGGTCAACACGTTCTGCATCACCGAGGAGTTGCCCAGCGCGGTGAGCGCGACCGTGACGACGATGGCGGCGAACGCCGACAGCAGCGCCAGCAGATCCGACAGCTTCGTCTTGAGAAACCCCGGCGGCTCCTCGCGATACAGCCCCCACATCTGGCTGAGCGCCTCGCGCAGATTGGCCATCCAGCCCAGCCCGGCCCAGGCCGCGGTGGCCAGGCCGATGATGCCGACGGTGCCGCGCGAGTCGATCGCCGAGTCCATCAGCTCCACGAGCTGCTGGCCGAGGTCACCGCTGATGGACAGACCGGATCTTGGCCTCGAGCTCGCCGAGCAGATCGGGCCGGCCGGCCAGCACGAACCCGCCGACCGCAAACCCCACCATCAGCAGCGGGAACAGCGCGAAGATGGTGAAGTAGGTGATGCCCGCGGCGTAGAAGTCGCCCTTGCTGTCGGTGTACCGCTGCTGGGCGCGCATCACATGGTCGAACCACGGCATCCGGGCGCGCAGCCGGTCGACGAAGCCGGGCTTGTCCTGCGGGTCGGCCGGGCCGTCCGGCACAGTCATCCGGCCTCCTGTGGCTAGCGCGGTGCTAGAAACCCTAGCCGGTCGTATACCCGGCGCAACGTCTCTCCAGACACCTCGCGCGCCCGCTGCGCTCCCGCGGCCAGCACGCTTTCCAGTTCGGCTGGGTCGTCGAGCAATTCGTCGACGCGAGCCTTGATCGGCGTCACGAACTCCACCACCGCCTCGGCGGTGTCCTTCTTCAGATCGCCGTAACCGCGCCCGGCATAGCCCTCGACGAGCTTGTCGACGCCGGCGCCGGTGACCGCCGACTGGATGGTCAGCAGATTGGACACCCCCGGCTTGGCCTCGGGGTCGAACCGGATCTCGCGTTCGCTGTCGGTCACCGCCGAGCGAATCTTCTTGGCCGTCTTGGCCGGATCGTCGAGCAGGCTGATCAAGCCCGGCGTCGGTGGCCGCCGACTTGCTCATCTTCGCCGTCGGATCCGCGAGGTCGTAGATCTTGGCGGTGGCCTTCGGGATCATCGGCTCGGGGACGACGAAGGTGTCGGGGAAGCGGGCGTTGACCCGCTGCGCGACATCGCGGGCGAGTTCGAGATGCTGGCGCTGGTCCTCGCCGACCGGGACGAGATCGGTGTCGTAGAGCAACACGTCGGCGGCCATCAGCACCGGGTAGGTGAACAGCCCCACCGTGGTGGCGTCGGCGCCCTGCTTCTGCGACTTGTCCTTGAACTGCGTCATCCGCGACGCCTGCCCGAAACCGGTGAAACAGCCCAGTACCCAAGCCAATTCGGCGTGCGCGGGCACATGGCTCTGGACGAAGACCGTGGCCCGGGCGGGGTCGACACCCAACGCGAGGTACTGCGCGGCGGTGACCAGCGTGCGCCGGCGCAGCGTCTCGGGTTCCTGCGCGACGGTGATGGCGTGCAGATCGACCACGCAGAAGTACGCGTCGTTGCCGTCCTGCAGGCCGACCCACTGGGCGACCGCCCCCAGCGCGTTGCCCAGGTGCAGGGAATCCGACGTGGGTTGCGCGCCGGAGAAGACGACCGGCTTGGCTGCGTTGCTCATGGTGACATCCATTTTTTCATGCGCGTCGCGACATTCAGTCGGCGGCCATCCGCCGCAACGCGGCCAGGAACACCCGCCGCTCCTCGGCGCTGAGCTCCCCCAGCCAGCGTTCCTCGCCCCGCTGGATCTGCGCCTGCGCCGCGTCCTTGACCGCCCGGCCCGCCTCGGTGATCGCCAGCAGCCGCGCGCGCCGGTCGTCCGGGTCCGGCAATCGCTCGATGTAGCCCCGGTCCTGCAGGTCGTCGAGCGTGCGGATGATGCGGGTCTTGTCCGCGTTGATGGCCTCGGCGAGCGCGGCCTGCGTGCGCACCGCCCCGCGATCCAGCGCCGACAGCACCACGTATCCCCACATCGTCAGACCATGCGCGGCGAGCACCGGCTCCTCGGCGGCGAGCAACTCGCGCACGAGCGGAACGAGCATCGCCGCCAGGTCGGGGCGCCGGGGTGCGGTGGCCACCCGACAAGCGTAGGCATTGCCATACCGTATGCATGTGCTTATCATATGCGCATGCATACTTTCATTGGCACCGCACCGCGCCGCCGTCGAGGCCTCGATCGAGATCGTCGCCCGGGCCGACCGCGCCGACCTCGCTCGTGCCACGCCGTGCGCGGGCTGGACACTGGCCGACCTGCTCGCCCACATGACCGCACAGCACCACGGATTCGCCGCCGCCGCCCGCGGCCGCGGCGCCGACCCCGACGTCTGGCGCAGCGACCGCCAGGCAGCCGCCATCGCCGCCGATCCGGCGGGCACCTACGCCGCCGCGGCCCGCGACGTCCTCGCGGCGTTCGCGGTCGACGGCGTCGAACGGGCGTCGTTCGCGCTGCCCGACTTCGGGCCGGACGTCACGGTCCCCGGTGAGACCGCGATGGGATTCCATTTCGTGGACTACGTCGCGCACGGCTGGGACGTCGCCGCGCGCTCGGGACCCCGTTCACGTTGCCGGACAACGTCGTCGCGGCCGTCAAGCCGCTGGTGTTCGCCGTACCCGACGGAGAGTTCCGCAGCGCGCCCGGCGCCCCGTTCGCTCGGGCGCTGACACCGGACCGAAGATGACGACGACGTCGCACAGATCCTGCGTCATCTCGGCCGCGCACCGGACTGGTCACCGTTAGCATGAGCGCGACCGCGTGCATGACGGCGTGCGCCGGGAGCGTGGGGGTGCTGCGTGCGGCTGTTGTCGGCGTGTCTGATCGGTCTCGTCATGGCGATGCTCTCGGGCACCGCGGTCGCCCACGGTGCGCCGCAAGCGCCCGGGCACGCCGTGGTCATCGTGTCCGGCGGGGATGCGGTGAGTCCGTTCACGACGCCCCAGCAGGCATGCGCCTCCGGCCTGGCGGCCGGCAACACCGACACCGCGCTGCGCCAGCACCTGCTCGACGCCGGCTACGTCGTCTACACCTCCCCCGCGATGGCCGGCCGCGGCCGGTCGTCGATCAGGGTGGGTTCGGCGCGTTCGGCGACTGCCCGGTCACGCTGCCCGAGAACATGACCGTGGACTCCACAGCGTCGATCGACCTCGCCGGCGAACACCTGGCGCGCTTCCTGACCTATCTGCACGACACGCCGCGGGCGTCACCGATGTCGATGTCGTCGGCCACTCGATGGGCGGCCTGTACTCCCGCGCGGCGTTCCGGGTGCTGCAGGGCCTCGGCGCGCCGCTGCGGATCCGCTCACTGACCACGATCGGCACGCCGTGGCAGGGCTCTTTCCTGTCCGACTACGCCAACGGCATCACCCCGCTGTCGGACTGCGCGGGCAACGGGTTCTGCGAGAAGGCGTCGCTGGCGATGGCCGACGAGGTGAAGCGGCTGCAGACCGGCTCGGGCCGCGAGGTCAACCAGGGCTACCTGATGGGACCGCAGGGCTGGAACGAGTACCAGGCCGGGGTGCTCGACCAGATCCCCGTCGTGGTGATCGGCGGCGAGCGCTTCACCCGCCCGCGCACCGGTCAACCCGATGACGTGGCCCAACGACGGCCTGGTGTCGCGCCGCAGCGCGCTGGCCGCCGACATCGGCGACCGGGTGCTGCCGCACCGCCGGTGCGCGTCCTTCGACGACACCCACAGCATCTTCGTCTCCGACTCGGTCGGCTTGCCCTGGGAGACGGCGCTGACCTGGGATCCGCGCGTGTTCGACGTGGTCACCGAGGCGATCGAGGGCGCCGACGGGGCGCTGCAGGCACCCAACCGCGTCGGCTGCTGAGCGATTTCGGTGTCCTTCGTCGCCCAGGGCGTGACGAACGACACCGAAATCACGCGTAGGTCGACCGTGACCGGGGCAGTGGTCGGACCACCGCAGCGCGTAGGCCGCGGGGCGTTCGGTGCACGCTGCGGTCACGCGCGCCGCCAGGCCCGGAGTGGCCAGCTGGTAGTCGATGCGCCAGCCCGCGTCGTTGTCGAACGCCTTGCCGCGCCACGACCACCAGGCATACGGGCCCGCCACACCGGGGTGGGCCGCGCGCACGACGTCGACCCAGCCGGTGGCCAGCAGGTCGGTGAGCCACTGCCGTTCCTGCGGCAGGAAGCCGGCCTTCTTGACGTTGCCCCTCCAGTTCTTGATGTCGTTCTCGGTGTGGGCGATGTTCCAGTCGCCGCACAGCACCGCGTCGCGGCCGGCGGCCAGCAGCACCGCCATCCGGTGCGGCCACCGCGGCCATGAACCGCTCCTTCTCGCGCTGCCGGTCGGTGTCGGCCTCACCGGTCGGGAAGTACACGCTGCGCGACCGTCACCCCCGCGGTGTCGACCTCGAGGTAGCGGCCGTGCGGCGCGAATTCCTCGGCACCGCAACCGATTCTGACCGCATCGAACGGTGTGCGGGACAGCACCGCCACGCCGTTGCGGCCCTTGACATGCGGGGCCGCCGATGCCAGGTGCCAGCCGTCGGCCAGCGCCGGGGCCAGCGCCTCGGCCAGCTGCTCGTCGTCGGCGCGGGTCTCCTGCAGGCACACCACGTCGGCCGTCGTCTCCTTCAGCCACGGCAGCAGGCCCAGGTTGTCGGTGGAGCGCTGCTTGACCGCCGCGCGGATCCCGTTGACGTTGACGGTGCTGACGATCACGGCCGACGTCGACCCTAACCGAGCGCCACGCCGGACCGTTCTTGCGGTACCGCCGGTATCACCTTAATGTCGGGCCATGGCCAACGCGAGCCGATCCACGTCGGCTCTGGCGAGCCGGTCCTGCTGCTGCACCCGTTCATGTGCTCGCAGAACGTCTGGAGAACGTCGCGCCGCAGCTGGCCGACACCGGCCGATTCGAGGTGTTCGCACCGACGATGCTGGGTCACAACGGCGGCCCCCCTCCCCGCCGTTGCTGCTGCACACCGAGGTGCTGGTCGACGACATCGAGCGTCGGATGGACCAGCTGGGCTGGCAGACCGCCCACATCGTCGGCAACTCGCTGGGCGGCTGGGTCGGCGTTCGAGCTGGAACGGCGCGGGCGGGCCCGCACGCTGACCGCGATCGCGCCGGCCGGCGGCTGGCCGCGGCACTCGGTGTCCAAGTACGAGACCGTGCTGAAGTTCATCGCTGGGCGCCGGCGCTGATCGCGGCCGGCTGCTGGGCCCGCGCGGGCATCGAGCTGCCGTTCGCCCGGCGGCTGGCGACCCTGCCGGTCAGCGGCACCCGCGGACGGCCCGGCCGACGCGGACCTGCTCGCATCATCGAGGACGTCACCCACTGCCGCGCCTACCTGCAGCTGCTGATCAAGACGTTGCGCATGCCCGGCCTGCTGGAACTGGCCGAGCCCGGCGCGCCCACCCAGCTGGTGGTGTGCGAGAAGGATCGGGTGTTCCCCGCATCCGCGCGGCCACCGCTACTTCCTCAAGCACCTGCCCGCAGAGCACTCGCGGTGATCCGCCTCGACGGGGTCGGACACATCCCGATGTTGGAGGCGCCGGCCGCGATCACCGACCTGATCCGCGACTTCGTCGACGAGCCACGGCGACGCGCAGCAGCGCGACGGCTGATCCTAAGGTGCCGCGTCGACCGCAGCGCACGCAGGCTCGAGTCGGCACGCTCAGCGAACCCAGTGGCACCCGGTCTCGGCCTCGTGCGATATTCTTCGTTTCGGTCATGAGTGCCAGCGTCAAGCCCCGGCTCGCTGGCCGGCAACCCTCCAACCGCGGTGGGGTGCCCCGGGTGATGACCAGGTTGAGTAGCCACAACGGCTACAAGGCAAGCGCGGGTCCGCCGTGAACGGGCCCCCTGTTTCATGGAGGAGCCTTCCATGAGCACCGAAAACGAACTCGACGACCCCACAGCCGCTGGGCGTTCGAGACCAAGCAGGTCCACGCCGGCCAGACCCCCGACATCGCCACGAATGCGCGGGCACTGCCGATCTACCAGACCACCAGCTACACCTTCAACAGCACCGAGCACGCCGCGGCGCTGTTCGGCCTGGCCGAGCCCGGCAACATCTACACCCGGATCATGAACCCGACCACGGACGTCGTCGAGCAGCGCATCGCCGCGCTCGAAGGCGGTGTCGCGGCGCTGTTCCTGGCCTCGGGGCAGGCGGCCGAGACCTTCGCGATCCTCAACCTCGCCAACGCCGGCGATCACATCGTGTCCAGCCCGCGGCTCTACGGCGGCACCTACAACCTGTTCCACTACACGCTGCCCAAGCTCGGCATCGAGGTCAGCTTCGTCGAGAACCCCGACGACCTGGAGTCCTGGCGGGCCGCCGTGCGACCGAACACCAAGGCGTTCTTCGCCGAGACGATCTCCAACCCGCAGATCGACATCCTCGACATCCCGAGCGTCGCCGCCGTCGCCCACGACACCGGCGTGCCGCTGATCGTCGACAACACCATCGCCACGCCGTATCTGATCCAGCCGATCAGCCCACGGCGCCGACATCGTCGTGCACTCGGCCACCAAATACCTCGGCGGCCACGGCAACGCGATCGCCGGCGTGATCGTCGACGGCGGCACCTTCGACTGGACCAACGGCAAGTTCCCCGGCTTCACCACCCCGACCCGAGCTACCACGGCGTGGTGTTCGCCGACCTCGGCGCGCCCGCGTTCGCGCTCAAGGCGCGCGTGCAGCTGCTGCGCGACCTCGGGTCGGCGGCGTCACCGTTCAACGCGTTCCTGATCGCCCAGGGCCTGGAGACGCTGAGCCTGCGCATCGAGCGGCACGTGGCCAACGCCCAGCGGGTCGCCGAGTACCTGGCCGGCCACGACGACGTCATCTCGGTGAACTACGCGGGGCTGCCCACCTCGCCGTGGTACGAGCTCGGAAAGAAGCTGGCGCCCAAGGGAACCGGCGCGGTGCTGGCGTTCGAACTGGCCGGCGGCGTCGAAGCGGGCAAGGCGTTCGTCAACGCGCTGACCCTGCACAGCCACGTCGCCAACATCGGTGACGTGCGCTCGCTGGTGATCCACCCGGCGTCGACGACGCACGCCCAGCTGTCCCCCGAGGAGCAGCTCGCCAGCGGGGTCACCCCCGGGCTGGTCCGTCTCGCCGTCGGCATCGAGGGCATCGACGACATCCTCGCCGACCTCGAGCGGGGCTTCGCCGCCGCCAAGCCGTTCACGTCAGCCGCCGCCACCGACCCGCGACGCGTTGCGTCGTTCTGAGGGTCGGTGACGTGACAATCGTGGACGTGAGTCAATGAGCGCGTGACGCTGCCCCCCGAAGGCGAGGTCGGCGATCGTCGACATCGGCTCGCTGACGCTGGAGAACGGCGCAGGTCATCGACGACGTCTCCATCGCGGTGCAGCGGTGGGGCGAGCTGTCACCCAACCGCGACAACGTCGTGGTGGTGCTGCATGCGCTGACCGGCGACTCGCACATCACCGGGCCCGCCGGTCCCGACCACCCGACCGCCGGCTGGTGGGACGGGGTCGCCGGGCCCGGCGCGCCGATCGACACCGACCGGTGGTGCGCGATCTCGACCAACGTGCTGGGCGGCTGCCGCGGCTCGACCGGTCCGAGCACTCCGGCCCCCGACGGCAAAGCCTGGGGCTCGAGGTTTCCCACCATCACGGTGCGCGACCAGGTGGCCGCCGACGTCGCCGCGCTCGAGCGACTGGGCATCACCGAGGTCGCGGCGGTCATCGGCGGTTCGATGGGCGGCGCCCGGGCGCTGGAGTGGATGATCATCCATCCCGGACGAGGTGCGTGCGGCGCTGGTGCTGGCGGTCGGCGCGCGCGCGACCGCCGACCAGATCGGCACGCAGAGCACCCAGGTGGCCGCCATCAAGGCCGACCCGAACTGGTGCAACGGCGACTACTACGACACCGGCCGCTCACCCGACGTGCCGGCATGCAGATCGCCCGGCGGTTCGCACACCTGACCTATCGCGGCGAGGCCGAACTCGACGACCGGTTCGGCAACGACGCCGCAGGGCGACGAGGACCCCGGTGACCGGCGGCCGCTACTCGGTGCAGAGCTACCTGGAGCACCAGGGCCGAAAGCTGGTGGCCCGCTTCGACGCCGGCACCTACGTGGCGCTGACCGAGTCGCTGTCCAGCCACGACGTCGGGCGCGGCCGCGGCGGTATCGAGGCCGCGCTGCGCGGCTGCCCGGTGCCCACGGTGGTCGGCGGCATCACCTCCGACCGGCTCTATCCGCTGCGGCTGCAGCAGGAACTGGCCGAATTGCTGCCGGGCTGTGACGGGCTCGACGTCGTCGACTCGATCTACGGCCACGACGGCTTCCTGGTGGAGACCGATGCGGTGGGCGACGCTGATCCGCCGGACACTGGAGCTGGCCTCACGGTGAGTGGCTCCTGCCGAGCAGCGCTCGCTGTCGTTCGGCGCCGAAGCCGCCGCCTACGAGCGCGGGCGCCCCTCCTATCCCCCGGAGGCGATCGACTGGCTGCTGCCCGACGGCGCCCGCAGACGTGCTCGACCTCGGCGCCGGCACCGGCAAGCTGACCACCCGGCTGGTCGAGCGCGGCCTCGGACGTCGTCGCCGTCGACCCGATCCCGGAGATGCTCGAGCTGCTGAGCACCTCGCTGCCCGACACGCCCGCGCTGCTGGGTACCGCCGAGGAGATCCCGCTGCCCGACGACAGCGTCGACGCGGTGCTGGTCGCGCAGGCCTGGCACTGGTTCGATCCCGAGCGCGCCATCAAGGAGGTGGCCCGGGTGCTGCGGCCGGGCGGGCGGCTGGGGCTGGTGTGGAACAACCGCGACGAGCGGCTGGGCTGGGTCAAGGAACTCGGCCGCATCATCGGCCACGAGGACGACCCGTTCAGCCAGAAGGTCGACGCTGCCGACGCCGTTCACCGATCTCGAGCGCCATCAGGTCGAGTGGACCAGCTACCTGACGCCGCAGGCGCTGATCGACCTGGTGGCATCCCGCAGCTACTGCATCACCTCGCCGGAGCGAGGTGCGCACGCCGGACGCTGGACCGGTGCGCGAGCTGCTCGCCACCCATCCGGCGCTGGCCAACACCACCGGGCTGGCGCTGCCGTACGTCACGGTGTGCGTGCGCGCGACGCTGGGCTGACCCAAGCCGCACCAGCGCCGAAGTCCAGCGCGTCGTGGAGGCGCCATCGCCGAATCCGTCTGCGGCCCAAGCGACATAGCCGTCGGGGCGGATCAGCATCGCGGCCGGCGCGTCGACCCTGCTGCGCATCGACGACGTCCACCCGCTCGGCCCATGCGGCCGTGGCGGCCGCCACCGCACCGCCGAGAGGTCGAGCGAGCACCGGACGCGCTTCGTGGAGCAGCTCGGCGACGCGGCGGCCGTCGTCGAGAGCGAGGTCCGGCACGAGGTACCCGGACAGCGGATGCGCGTCGCCGACGTCGTAGCGCACATCGGCTCCGGCCAGCAGTCCGGCGAGGTGCCGGGCGACTTCCGGCAGTCGGCCAGCAATTCAGCGAAAAGCTCTCGCAGGGCTCCGATCTCGGCGCCCGGGGCGAACAGCGCGGTCTGGGACATCGATTGCATCATCACGCGGCGGCCGACCGGATGCCGCTCGCTGTGGTAGGTGGCGAGCAGACCGTGCGGCGCCTCGCCCTTGGCCGTGGCGGCCAGCTTCCAGCCCAGGTTCATCGCGTCCTGCAGCCCGAGGTTCAGCCCGGGGCCGCCCATCGCGGAGTGCACGTGCGCCGCGTCGCCCAGCAGCAGCACCCGCCCGGCCCGGTAGCGGTCGGCCTGCCGGGTGTTCTGCCCCGCGATGCGCCGGAGCGCATGCGGGCCGTCCCCGCCGGGCGGTTCGAACGGCAGCTCGACGCCCAGGACCCGGCGCATGCTCTCGCGCAGTTCCGGCAGCGTCATCGGCTCGGATTCGTCGGCGGAAACCCCTGCGTCCGAACCGAATTCGATCGTGCCCAGCAGCGGCTCGCCGGGCTGCAGGTCGGCGTAGACCATGCCGCCGCGGTCCAGCCGGGTGTGGCCGAACCGTAGCGTCCCGAAGCCGGGCACCTCGATTCCGCCGTCGGGTGCGCGCAGCTCGTCGGGCATGCGCACGTGCGCGATCCGCGCCACCGTGTCCGACGTGTGGCCGGGAAAGGCGATGCCGGCGAGCTTGCGCACGACGCTGCGCCCGCCGTCGGCGCCGACGAGATAGCGTGCGCCGAGCCGGTGGTCACCGTCGGCGGCCGCCACGGTGACCGCCACCTCGTCGGTTCCGTCGCCGAGGTCGACGACCTCGTGGCCCCAGCGGATATCGACGCCGAGCTCGCGAGCTCGCTTCACCAGCAACCGGACCAGCCGCGGCTGGGAGATCATCATGCGCGTACATCGGGTTGTCCGCCAGGTCGGGCCAGCGGCACCGTCAACCCGGAGAACATCCAGCCGCAACGGGTTCGGGCGGGCTTCGGGTCATCGCCGAAGCGGGCGTAGAGACCTCGCATGTCGAGTTGCCGGACCACCTGGCCGACGAGGCCGTTGGCCTTGGGCTCCGTCGCTGGGCCCGGGCAGCCGGTCGAGCACGCGGGCACGCACCCCGGCCAGGGCGAGCTCGCACGCGAGCATCAGTCCGTTGGGCCCGGCTCCGGCGATGACACACCGGCACGTCAGCCATTGCCCTGCCCCGGCTCGCCCAAGCCGGCCCGGACGGCGGCGAACCCGCGCCGCAGCAGATCGACGAAGGGTACCGGGGGTTCCGCGCTGACGTAGGCATCCATCGCCGCCTCACTGACCGCCCGGATCACAGCCGCGACCAGCCGTGGATACATGTCGCCGGCGGGATCGCGGCCGACCCGCTCGGCGATCGCGGTCGACCCAGTCCTCGAACAGCTGCTTCGACAGCGCGATCCGCGACTCCGGCGCGATCAGCACCTCCAGGATCGCGGCGCGCTGCGCGGCGGTGGGCACCACCCCGGCGGCTCCCTTCGTCCTCCAGCGGAGCGAGCACCGCCGCCTCGATCGCCGTCCACAGCGGCTCGTCGGCCGGCCGTTCCCGGAACACCGCCAGCTGCAACCGCATTCGCTCGACCTGCCGGTATGCGAGCGCCTCGTACTTGTTGGTGAAGTAGTTGTTGAACGTGCGCAGCGACACCCCGGCCCGGGCCGCGATGTCGTCCCGCGTCACGTTGATCAGGCCGCGTTCGAAGGCGAGGTCAGCGCGGCGTCGCTGAGCGCCCGCCGGGTGTCGAGCTTCTTACGCTCCCGCAGTCCGGTCACCGGCACGACGCTAGCCAAAACTTGCCCACTGGGCAATTTTGCCCGTCGGGCAGGATCGGCTGCGGCGGGCCGGGCTCAGCTGGTGCCGAGCGGGTCGATCGTCCAGGCGATGTAGAGCATGGCCGCGCTGACCGAGGCGGTGGTCACGAAGTCGACGGTGCGGGCTGCGCACCGCCAGCAGCCCCGCCCGGTCGTCCGGCGAGCGCAACCGCAGCCCGGCGGCGACGCCGACGCCGATGGCCATCACCGCCGCGCCGCGCCGCCAGTAGCCGGCGGCGACCAGCAGGAAAGCGGCCAGCAGAAGCAGACCGACCAGCAGGATCGGCCACTGGCCGCGGTGACGAACTTGCGGCGCCGATGCCGGGCTTCAGCGAGCGCTCGGCGCCGCTCGACGACGTTGGTCAACAGGAACGCCCGCGTCAGCGGACCGACGCCGCCGGGGTTCGGCGACACGTGACCGGCCACCTCCCACACGTCCGGATGCACGTCGCCGACGAGCTTGCCTGCCTCGTCGCGGCTGACCCCGACGTCGACGACGGCCGCGCCCGGCCGCACCATCTCGGCGGTGACCATGTGCGGCACCCCCGCCGCGGCGACGATGATGTCCGCCTCCCGGGTGAGCTGCGGCAGATGGCGAGTCGCAGTGTGGCACAACGTGACCGTGGCGTTCTCCGACCGCCGGGTCAGCAACAGCCCGAGCGGCCGGCCGACGGTCACCCCCCGGCCGATCACCACCACGTGCGCGCCGGCGATCTCGACCTCGTAGCGCCGCAGCAGGTGCACGATGCCGCGCGGGGTGCACGGCAGCGGCGCGGGCTCGTTGAGCACCAGCCTGCCCAGGTTCATCGGATGCAGGCCGTCGGCGTCCTTGTCCGGGTCGACCCGCTCCAGCGCGACGTTCTCGTTCAGGTGCTTCGGCAGCGGCAACTGCACGATGTAGCCCGTGCAATCGGGATCGGCGTTGAGTTCGTCGATGGTCTCGTGGAGCTCGCGCTGGCTGATGTCGGCCGGCAGGTCGCGACGGATCGAGTTGATGCCGACCTTCGCGCAATCGGCGTGCTTGCCGCGCACATAAGCCTGCGACCCGGGGTCGTCGCCGACCAGCACGGTGCCGAGCCCGGGCGTCCGCCCGGCCGCGGTCAGTGCTGCGACACGCTCCTTGAGGTCGACGAAGATCTCGTCGCGCGTGGCCTTACCGTCCAAAGTGATCGCACCCACGGGCATCATTCTGACAGGGCAGCGTGGCAAGCTCGGCACATGAACAGTTCCACATGATGTGTTCAGTAGCGCCAGGCTCGGCCCCCTCACGCTCCGCAACCGCATCATCAAAGCCGCGACCTTCGAGGCATCGACGCCGGACGCGCTGGTCACCGAGGATCTGATCACCTACCACCGGCTGCCCGCGGCCGGCGGCGTCGGAATGACCACCGTCGCCTACTGCGCCGTCGCCCCCGGCGGACGGACCGACGGCTGGCAGCTCTGGATGCGGCCCGACGCGGTGCCCGGATTGCGTCGGCTCACCGACGCCATCCACGCCGAGGGCGCCGCGATCAGCGCCCAGATCGGGCATGCCGGGCCGGTGGCCAACGCGCGTACGAACAAGGCGCAGGCACTGGCGCCGGTACGGTTCTTCAACCCGCTGTCGATGCGGTTCGCCAAGGCCGCGACCCGGGAGGACATCGCCGAGGTCACCGAGGCCCACGCCACCGCCGCGCGGCTGGCCATCGACTCGGGTTTCGACGCGGTCGAGATCCACCTGGGCCACAACTACCTGGCCAGTTCGTTCCTCTCACCGTTGATCAACCGACGCACCGACGAGTTCGGCGGCTCGCTGGAGAACCGCGCCAAGGTCGCGCGCGGCGTGGTGCGGGCGGTCAAGCGCGCCGTCGGCGACCAGATCGCGGTGACCGCCAAGCTGAACATGTCCGACGGGGTGCGCGGTGGCATCCCGCTGGAGGAGTCGCTGCAGACGGCCAAGTGGCTCGAAGAGGACGGCGGACTGGACGCGCTGGAACTCACCGCCGGCAGCTCGCTGCTGAACCCGATGTTCCTGTTCCGCGGGGACGCCCCGGTCAAACAGTTCGCGCGGCGCCTTCAAACCCCCACTGCGCTGGGGTATCCGGATGACCGGGACGAAGTTCCTGCGCGAGTACCCGTACCACGAGGCCTACCTGATGCGAGACGCCAAGAAGTTCCGCGCCGAGCTCACGCTTGCCGCTGATCCTGCTCGGCGGCATCACCAACAGCGAGACGATGGACCTGGCGATGGCCGAGGGATTCGACTTCGTCGCGATGGGCCGCGCCCTGCTCGCCGAACCCGATCTGCTGAATCGGATCCAGGCCGACAGCAGTGTGAAGTCGATCTGTGATCACTGCAACCTGTGCATGCCGACCATCTACAGCCACACCTACTGCGTGCGCACCGGGTCGCCGTCCCCGGTCAGCTCGGGGAGATGAGGGCCCGCGCGCAGTCGGTGACGATGGCGTCGGCGCCGGCCGGGATGGCCTGACGCGCCCGCAGGTGACGCCGCACGATCGCGTAGGGCACGTCGATCAGGGCGGCGCTCACCCGGGCCGGGTCGGCGGGAACGTCGGCGAACGCCTTTTTCAGCCTGCGCTGCAGGCGTTTCCGGCGGGTCGCGACCGGTTCGGGCCATTCCCCCTGGCCGAGTTCGTCGGGTCCGGCCAGCAGCACCTGTGCCTCGACGGGGTGCTCGCGGCACCACGCCACCACGCTCAGCGCGCCCGCCACGCAGCGCCGCTGCGCGTCGTCGTCTCCGGAAAGCGCGACCAACACGCCCTCCTGGAAGCGCTCCTCGGTGCGAACCCACAGCTCCCCGCACAGCGCCGCCCTCGTCGGGAACCGGTGGTACACCGAGCCACTCGGCGCGCCGCTGCTCCGCGCCACCGCCGACATGGTGACCGCGGCCGGCCCGTCGGCAGCCAACAGGTGCGCCGCGGAGTCGAGGAGCACGTCGACGGTGAAGCGGGCGGGCCGGGGCATCGCTCCACCCTAAAATAGAGAGTGTTCTCCAAAAAGAGAGCCCGACGACCGCCACCCACCTCGCGCGGTGCTTCTGCAGCGCCCTGACGCACCGCGACGGCAGACACGCTATTCGTTTTGCGGGCAGACGATTTCACGGGAACCGTGAGCGCGGGAATGCCGCCCGGCGGCGGGGGTCAGCAACACGGGCGTGTCGTGATGATCGCCGACGTGGGCGGCGCGTGGGCAGTCGACGCCCCGTTCGCCCAACTGATCACCGCGCGGAACGGCCGGATAACGGCACTGCAACAGATCGCCGACACCGTCAGGTGGCACATCCCCACATGAGCCGCTACCGATAGAGTTGGCCGCGATGTCCAATGTCGCCGCCGGAGCGGCTCCGTGAGCCGACCAGCACCATCTGCGCTGACCGTTCGGTACGACGGATCCACCCGCACCTTCGCGGCGGGCAACGATGTCGTCGTCGGCCGGGACCTGCGCGCCGACGTCCGAATCGCCCACCCGCTGATCTCGCGCGCCCACCTGGTGCTGCGCTTCGACCAGGGGCGGTGGATCGCGATCGACAACGGGTCGCTGAACGGGATGTACGTCAACGGGCGTCGGGTGCCGGCCGCCGACATCTCCGACGGCGCCCAGATCCACATCGGCAATCCCGACGGGCCACTGCTCACCTTCGAGGTCGGGCGTCATCAGGGGTCGGCGGGCTCACCGCCGCAGACCAGCTCGATACGGGTCGCGGCCAGGCCGGGCGGCGAGCGCTCGAGCAGCGGCTGGCCCGCGCAGCCGGCGCCGGTGACCGGCCGTCCACCGGCGCAACGGCCCTACCCGACCGGTCCGCCACCGGACCGACCGCCGCGTACGGCGCCGCCCGCGCGGCCCGCCGGCCTCACCCCGCAGCCCATCTCATCGCCGGAGATGGAGTCGGCGACCGTGATGGGCCCGGCGGCCGCGCCCCGCTCGAGCGGCGACGGCAACCTCGCGACCAGCATGCTGAAGATCCTGCGGCCGGGCCGGCCGCCGGAGGTGCCACCGGGTTCGATCAAGATCGGTCGCGCCAGCGACAACGACATCGTCATCCCCGACGTCCTGGCCTCGCGTCATCACGCCACGCTGGTCGCAACCGCGAGCGGGACGGAGATCCGCGACAACCGCAGCATCAACGGCACGTTCGTCAACGGTGCCCGCGTCGAGACGGCACTGCTGCACCAGGGCGACACCGTCACGATCGGCAACGTCGACCTGGTGTTCAGCGACGGCACCCTGGTCCGCGCACCGAGACCGCCGCCGCGACTGCCACCGGCGGCCTGGACGTGCACGGCGTCACCTGGACGATCGAGAACGACAAGACGCTGCTGGACAACATCTCGATGTCCGCGCGGCCCGGCACGCTGACCGCGGTGATCGGCCCGTCCGGCGCGGGCAAGTCGACGTTCGCCCGGCTGGTCGCCGGATACACCCACCCGACGACGGGGCAGGTGTCGTTCGAGGGGCACGACGTGCACGCCGAGTACGCCTCGCTGCGCTCCCGAATCGGCATGGTGCCGCAGGACGACGTCGTGCACGGCCAGCTCACCGTCCGGCAGGCGCTGATGTACGCCGCCGAACTGCGGCTGCCGCCCGACACCACGAAGGCCGACCGCGAACAGGTGGTCAACGAGGTGCTCGAGGAACTCGAGATGACCAAGCACCTCGACACCCGGGTGGACAAGCTCTCCGGCGGCCAGCGCAAGCGCGCCTCGGTGGCGCTGGAGCTGCTGACCGGCCCGTCGCTGCTGATCCTCGACGAGCCGACCTCGGGCCTGGATCCGGCGCTGGACCGGCAGGTGATGACGATGCTGCGCCAGCTCGCCGACGCCGGCCGCGTGGTGCTCGTCGTCACCCACTCGCTGACCTATCTCGACGTGTGCGACCAGGTGCTGCTGCTGGCGCCGGGCGGCAAGACCGCGTTCTACGGCCCGCCGAGCCAGATCGGCGCGTCGATGGGCACCACCAACTGGGCCGACATCTTCTCCAGCGTCGCCGGTGACCCCGACGCCGCCGCTCAGCGTTATCTCGCCCAGCACGGTCCGCCCCCGCCGCAGCCGCCGGCGCTCACCCCGTCGGAACTCGGCAACCCGACACGCACCAGCCTGCGGCGGCAGCTGTCCACGATCGCGCGCCGCCAGATCCGGCTGGTGATCTCCGACCGCGGCTACTTCGCGTTCCTGATGCTGCTGCCGTTCATCATGGGCGTGCTGTCGCTGTCGGTGCCCGGCGACGTCGGGTTCGGCGTTCCGGTCCCGGCGATGCAGGGCGGCGAGGCGCCCAACGAGCCCGGCCAGATCCTGGTCATGCTCAACGTCGGCGCGATCTTCATGGGCACGGCGCTGACCATCCGCGCGCTGATCGGCGAGCGCGCGATCTTCCGGCGCGAACAGGCGGTCGGCCTGTCCACATCGGCCTACCTGCTGGCGAAGATGGTGGTGTTCACCGCGTTCGCCGTGGTGCAGTCGGCGATCGTGACCGCCATCGCGCTCGTGGGCAAGGGCTGGGGCCCCGGCGCGGTGGACTCGGGCGCGCTGCTCGGCAACCGCAGCGTCGAGTTGTTCGCCGACATCGCGGTGACCACGGTGGCCGCGGCGATGGTCGGATTGGCGCTGTCCGCGCTGGCCCGCTCGGCCGAGCAGATCATGCCGCTGCTCGTCGTCGCGATCATGAGCCAGCTGGTGTTCTCCGGCGGCATGATCCCGGTGACCGACCGCATCGTGCTCGACCAGATGTCGTGGGCGACGCCGGCGCGGTGGGGGTTCGCCGCCTCGGCGTCCACGATCGACCTGATCCGGCTGGTGCCGGGCCCGCTCACGCCGCAGGACGACCACTGGAAGCACACTTCAGGGGCGTGGGCGTTCGACATGGCGATGCTGGCTGGTGATCAGCGTGGTCTATGTCGGGTTCGTGCGGTGGAAGATCCGGCTCAAAGCCGCGTGACCGCAATGCCCGCTCGATCCGCCGACCCCGGGCCGCACCGAAATAAGCGGTTTGGTCCCTTGCGAACGCAATAGGATCAGATTCGGCCACGGGTGTAGGGGGGAATTCACGTGAGCGGTGCCGACGAGACCGAGCGCATGGTCGCCCTGGAGGCCGCGCTGGCCGAACTGCAGCAGTGGGGCGTGGACCGGTTCAGCGTGGAAGGCGTCGCGCACCGCTCCCAGGTGAGCGCCGACTACATCCGGCAGACCTGGGGCGACAAGGGCCAGCTGATCATCGATGCGCTGCTGAGCTACAGCGACATGATGATCACCGCGCCGGACACCGGTTCGCTGCACGGGGACCTGACCGATCTGGCGCTGGCCGTGGCGACTATCTCAACCAGCCCGTCGGCCGCCGGATCGTCCGGATGCTGGTGGTGGACCCCAAGTCGCACACCGTCGATTCGCAGACCCGGCTCGCGTTCTTCGCCCTGCGACGCGGGGTGGTCGAAACCATCTTCCGGCGCGCCAGCGCACGCGGCGAGCTGCGCACCGACGTCACACCCGTGGTCGCGCTGCAGCTGCTGACGTCGCCATTGCACACGCTGGCCCTGTTCACCGACGACGGCGTCGCCCCCGGCTACTGCCGCGCGGTCGCCGATCTGGTGACCCGCGCGGTCAGCGCCGGGGACTGATCAGCCGAGCAGCCAGTCGTTGGGCGAGAACAGCTCGCAATGCACCCGCGCCGCGTCGACGCCCTTGGCCACCAACTGAGACCGCACCGCCTGCACGAAGCCGTTGTTGCCGCACAGATAGACCTGGGCGTCATCGGCGACGTCGACGTGGTCGAGGCTGAGCAGGCCCGGGTGGGCGCCGGGCGTCCCGGCGGTCAGGCCGTCCTCGTACCAGACGTCCAGCGTGGCGTTCGGCAGCTCGGCGATCAGTTCGTGCTGCCGCTCCCGCAGCGGATGGACCTGGTCGCTGCGGTCGGCATGCAACACCTGGACGTGGGCTCCGGGCGCCTGAACCGCGAGGTACTCGAGGAAGCCCACCATCGGCGTGATCCCGATACCGGCCGAGATCAGCACCAGCGGTTCGCGCCCGGACGGGGCGGGCAGGTCGCCGAACGGCACCGTCACGTCGAGCAGATCGCCCACGCACAGGTTGGTCGCGATCCAGGTGGACACCTCGCCGGAGGCTGGTCGGCCACGGCGGCGACGGGCTTGACCGCGAAGGTCAGCCGATGACTGCCCGACGCGTTGACCAGGCTGTACTGCCGCAGCTGGCGGGCGCCGTCGGGCATCGTGACGCCCACCGACACATACTGTCCGGGCAGGAACTCGGCGAAGGGCTCGCCGTCGGAGGCGACGGTGATCAGCACCGCGCCGGACGGATCGTCGACCCGCGAGACGACCCGCGCCCGGCGGAACACGTCCCCGTCGGCCACCCCCGCGCTGCGGTACAGGTCGCGCTCGAGGTCGATCAGCGTATCGGCCATGATCCAGAACACCCGGTCCCAGGCGGCGGCGACGTCCGCGGTGACGGTGTCGGCGCCCAGCACGGCCACGATCGCGGCAAAGAGATGCTCGTGCACGATCGGGTACTGGTCGGCGGTCACGCCCAGCGACGCGTGCTTGTGGCCGATGCGGGCCAGCAGCGCGGCCGGGTGCGGCAGCTCCGGGTCGACGAGATGGGTGGCGAAGGTGGCGATCGACGCGGCCAGCGCACGCTGCTGGGCGCCCTGCTTCTGGTTGCCCCGGTTGAACAGGTTGCGCAGCAGTTCGGGGTGCGCCGAGAACATCCGGCGGTAGAACTCCGTGGTGATCTCGTCGATGTGGGCACCGATCAGCGGAAGCGTCGCGGACACGATCTCGGCGTGTGCGGGCTCCAGCTCGACCGGGGCGGCGGTGAGGGTCATCAGGTGTTCCTTTCAATTGTGTTGACTGATGAAGTGTCTGGGGCGACGTCCGCGGGCAGCGGCGGACTGCCGAGCAGCAGCGGGAGCCGTGCTCGCGGCGGCCAGATCGGCCACCGTGTAGCGGTCCAGCTCCCGGTAGAACGCCTCCTTGGCGTCGGCGAGCGCGCGGCGCAGCCGGCACGCCGGCACCAGCGGGCAGGGGTTGTCGCCCCCGCACTCGATGACCTCGCGGTCACCTTCCAGGCTGCGCACCAACCGGCCGATGGACGCGTGGCGGCCCTCGTCGGTCAGCGCGAGTCCGCCCACCCGGCCGCGCCGGGCGTACACCATGCCGAGGTCCGCGAGCCGCGACACCGCCTTGGCGATGTGATGTTCCGAGGCGTTCGCGCCGATCGCGATGGACCGGGTGGTCACCCGCCGCCCGTCGGCCTCACCGGCTGCGAGCAGCATCATGGCCCGAAGGCCCAGATCGGTGAAGCGGGTCAGCTGCATGAGCACGACGCTAATAAATTGCGCATGCAAGATGCGAATTTTCGGCTGTGGGGTCAAACACCCGGTGACGTGCGGTTTTTTGACCTGCCGTTATTGGGGTCTCAGGCGCCGTGGATGTCGAGGCCGTGCGCCGCGGCGTACGCCAGCGCCTGCTCGATGTCGATCTTCGCGCCGCGCAGCTTGGCCGTCGTCCAGAATGTCGGGTCGGTGCGCGCACCGCGCAGGTCGACGTTGTCGAATCGGGCGTCCTGCACCCGCGCGCCGGTCAGGTCGGCGCGGGCCAGCACCGCCTCGCGCAGATCGGCCCCCACCAGGTTCGCTTCCCGCAGCCGGCAGTCCGACAGGTCGACCTTGCGCAGATCGGCTCCGCCGAGCGTCGCCAGCGTGAAGTCGACCTCCACCACGGTCAGCGGTCGCAGCCGGCAGTCGGTGAACGTCGACCCGAGAAAGCTGCAGTGACGAAAAGTGCTGTGCCACAATACTGTCCGACGAAAGGTGCAGTTACGGAACGCCGAGCCGACATGCTCGGATTCCGACAGGTCGACCCCGGAGAAGTCACATCCGTCGAACACCACCCGTTCGGTGCGCACGCCACTGAGATCCTCGTCCCGGAAATCCCGGCCCTCGAACTCCAGATCGGCTGCGTCGTCCACGATGTCAACCGGTGGGCGCCAGCCGGCTCAGCGCGTATTCCGCGACCGCGATCAGCGCGGCCTTGGCCGACTCGCGGCTGCGCGCATCGACGGTGATCAGTGGCACGTGCTCGGGGAGTGCCAGCGCGGTGCGCACCGCGGGCAGCGGATGCCGCGGCGCGTCGTCGAACTCGTTGACGGCCACCAGGAACGGCAGCTTGCGCGCCTCGAAGAAGTCGACCGCGGCGAAACTGTCGGCCAGCCGGCGGACGTCGACCAGGATGATCGCGCCGATCGCGCCGCGCACCAGGTCGTCCCACATGAACCAGAAGCGACGCTGGCCCGGAGTGCCGAACAGGTACAGCACCAGATCGTCGGCCAGGCTGATCCGGCCGAAATCCATGGCGACGGTGGTCGTCGACTTGTCCGGGGTGGCAGCCAGCCCGTCGAGGCCGGCGGAGGCGTCGGTGACCAGCGCCTCGGTGCGCAACGGCACGATCTCCGAAACCGCGCCGACGAACGTCGTCTTGCCGGCGCCGAAGCCGCCGGAGACGACGATCTTGGTCGACGCCGTCCGCCTAGAGTGCCCTGAGGCCACGCAGTGTCCTTCCGATCAGTTCCCGTCGTTCGTCGGCCGTCGCGGCATCGGCGAGGGTGGCGTGTACCGCGACATAACCCTGCATCACCAGATCCCCCACCAGCACCCGCGCCACGCCGAGGGGCAGGCACAGATGCGCGGCGATCTCGGCCACCGACGGGCGCCCGGCACACATCGCCAGGATCTGCGCGCGCACGTCGTCGCCCGGCCAGCCCGGTGCCGGGATGCCCGCGACCGCAGCCACCGGCGCCTCCACGGGCAGGTCCACGCGGGAGTCGGTGCGTCCCGCCGTCAGCGTGTACGGGCGCACCAGCCGGGGTGCCGGCTGCGCTGCATCGGTTTCGTTCCCCACGGCCCTCTCACGACTGCTGCGCGGAGCGCCGCGGGGACTGCACCACGGCGCCCACCCGTTCCACCAGGATGGCCATCTCGTAGCCGATCTGGCCGATGTCGCAGTGCCGGGCGGCCAGCGTCGCGAGGTTGGATCCGTCGCCGACGCGCATCAGCAGCAGGTAGCCGTTCTCCATCTCGACGACCGACTGCAGCACGTAGCCACCGTCGAACAGCTGCGCGGCACCGGTCGACAGACTCGCCAACCCGGAGGCGACGGCGGCGAGTTGGTCGGCCCGCTCCCCCGGCATGTGCTCGCTGGCGGCCATCAGCAGCCCGTCGGCCGACACCAGGATCGCGTGCGACACCCCGGACACCTCGCGGGCGAACCGGGACACCAGCCAGTCGAGCGAATCGCGCTGGATCATCGCTGCCTCATCGGGGTTCGGAACCTTCCTGCTCCTGCGCGCGCGCCCGGCCGGCCTGCACGGCCCCGAAGTGGCTGCCCAGACTCGCGCGCACGGCATCGGGATCGCGGGCGGTGTGTCTGCCACCGCCGGACCCGGCGTCGGGCTCGCGGCACCGCGGCTGCGGGGTCGGCGGCACCGGGCACCAGGCGTGCGCCGGGAGTGCGCACCGGCAGCCCCTCGGGGGTGTGCCCCTGCACCGGCGCGCTGGCGGCCGCGGCTGCCGCCGACCACCCGTGGTCCCAGACCGACTGCCAGTTCAGATCCGCGCTGTGCGACAGCTCGTGCGGATCGACGAGCCACTCCGAGAGCATCTTCTGATAGATCGCGTCGTCGGAGACCTCGCCGATCGGCGAGACGGCGGGCGCTGCGGGTCGGCTGCGAAGAGCTGCGGCGTCGCCGGGCGCAGCGGCCGGTTCGGCGGGTACCTCGGTTGTCTTCGGGCTCGGCGGGTTCTTCGGGCTCGGCGCTTCCGCTGGCGCCGGGCCGCCGCTGCGGCAGCTCGGGCGACGGCTGCGGTGCGGGTTGCGGTTCGACGTGCGGTTCGGCGACGGCGGGTTCGGGCGCCGCGTGACGGTGCCCGTTGCGCGACTCGATCGGCGCCTCCGGCAGCGGCGCCGGCTCCGCCCGAGCGGACACCAACAGCTCGGCGGCGATGTAGACGCCGGCGGTGGTGCCGGACTCCGGCCGGCCCGCGACCGTGCTGCGCAGCCGCACCACCAGACCGTGCTGCGCGGCCAGCCGGCCGACGACGAACAGACCCATGTGCCGCGCGGTGTAGGGATTCACCTCACCGCCGGACGCCAGTCGGGTGTTGGCGACGCGCAGGTCGGACTCCGTCATCCCCAGCCCGCTGTCGCCGACCTCCAGGACGAGGCCGCCGTTGCCGGTGTGCACCGCCGACACCCGCACCTGTGTCGACGGGGGCGAGTAGCGCAGCGCATTGTCGAACAACTCGGCGACCAGATGCATCAGATCTCCCGCGACCGCGCCGACGACCGCGACGTCGGGCAGGTTCTCGGCGCTGATCCGGGGATAGTCCTCCACCTCGGAGGCGGCGGCGTTGACCACCGCGACGAGCGGCACCGGCTCGGGCTGCTCGCGCGGGATGCGGGCACCCGCGAGCACCAGCAGGTTGGCCCCGTTGCGGCGCATCCGCGCGGCCAGGTGATCGAGCCGGAACAGGCTCTCGAGGCGCTGCGGATCCTGCTCGTCGTTCTCCAGGCGGTCGATGAGCGCGAGCTGCTGGTCCACCAGCGAGCGGTTGCGCCGCGACAGCGTCTCGAACATGTCCGTCACCTGCATCTGCAGCCGGGCCTGTTCTGCGGCCAGCATGACGGCCTGCTCGTGGAGCTCGTCGACGGCGTGGGCGACCTGGCCGATCTCCTCGGAGGTGTGCACCGGGATCGGGGGAACGGCCGGGGTCTTGCCGTCGCTGCGCACCAGCTCGACTTCGCGGGCCAGATCCTCGTGGGCGACCCGCAGCGCGCTGTCGCGCAGCGTGCGCAGCGGCCGCACCAGGCTGCGGGCCACCCACGCCACGAGCAGCACGGCGAGCACGATCGCGGCCGCGACGGCCGCCGCGGCCCGGATCGCGGCCACCCGCGCCTCGTCGGCGCGGTCATCGACCGTTGCCGGAATCGCCCCGGCGGTGCGGGCGATGATCCCGTCGGCGATGCCGCGCGTGATCCCTTGCGAAGCCAGCAGGTCCTGGTTGCCGGCCAGCACGACGGCCGGGTCGGACAGCAGCGTCATCCGCCGGACCATCTCCGAGCGCAGCGCGGCGGCCTGATCGCTCGCGCCGCCGAGGAACGCGCCCATCGCCGACACCGTGGACGGCTCGGTACCGGCGAGGGTGATCATCGACGATCGCAACTCGGGCTCGGGCAGGTCACCGCCCCGGTTGACGAGCATCTGCTGCATGGCCATCTGGCCGCGCGCTCCGACAGCACGGGCGAGCGCTTCACCCTCCGACCGCACGTCCTGGTCGTCGGTGGCCACCAGACCGGTGATCGCGGTCTCGGCAGTGATCAGCAGCGGGGCGTAGGTCGTGACCCGGGACCGGAGATCGATCGCGTTGGTGGTGACCTTGCCGATCAGGTCCTGCCCGTAATCGAGCAGCGTGTTGGTGGCCAGCCGCACCGGGTCCTCGACGTCGGTCGCATCGAGCCGCTGCTGCAGTTCGCGATGACGGGTTTCGAAGGCCGCCAGCGCCGCCTGCGGGTCGCCGCCCTCGGTGGCGGTCACCATCGCACCCTCGAGCGCGCCCAGGTAGTCGACGACCGCGGGCACCATCTGGGCGCGCTGCGCGGCCACGCGCAACTCCGCCGCATCGGTCAACGCGGCGTCGACGCGCAGCCCACCGAAGACACCGGCCAGCACCAGGGGGACCGCGACGATGGCGAGCACTTTGGCGCGCACCGGCCAGTTGGCCGGCGCCCACCGCGACGGGCGCCTGGCGGTCTTCATCGGTCACCCACGGCGTGGGCGGGGCGCCCGCACCTCGTCGATCCAGCGTCGTCGTTCATAAGGCTTCCTGCTGATGGCGCACTCACGGCGGCGGGCATGCTTGCAACTGCACGGGCCTGGCAATTGGGAGAGTATGCCAGCCAACTCATCGGGTTTCCACAGTTCACACTGAACAGGACGACCGCCCCGGCACGGGGTCGACCGGATGCTGCGAAACCAGCAAAGCAGCGCCGGCCAGGCTGCTTGCGCGCGTGGCGTTTTCGGCGAAATCCCCTGCGTGTCAGTGCGAAACTCAGCGTCTGAACCGGTAGATGATCGTTACAGCTCCGAATCCCATCGGGGGCATGTCGAGGGAAAACTGAACAGAACAACCGGGCTTTCCGGGTGAACCCCGGTCGTTCACTGGAGGTGTGCAATGGTCCACAACGGTGTGGAAGTCGCAACGCTGGCCGATGCCTGCGAGATCGGTGATTCGCCGATGATGCGGGCGATGAGCAGTGAGATGGTCGACGTCGGGACCCTCGAGGGGCTGATCTCGGTCGCGAGCTACGAGACCTGCCTGGACTGATCGACTCGCGCGCCGGGCACCGGCTGCCGGTGCGCCCGCCGTACCCTGCCAAGGGTGTTCCGGGTGATGTTCTACTCGCCGCGCATCGCGCCCAACACCGGCAACGCGATCCGGATGGTCGCGGGGACGGGGTGCGAGTTGCATCTGGTCGAGCCGCTGGGCTTCGACCTGTCCGAGCCCAAGCTGCGGCGCGCCGGACTGGACTACCACGATCTCGCGTCGGTGACCGTGCACCCGGACCTGCCCGCCGCGTGGGCGGCGCTGATGCCCGCCCGGGTCTTCGCGTTCACCGCGCACGCCGCAACGTCATTCGCCGACGTCGCCTATCAGCCCGGCGATGTGCTGCTGTTCGGACCCGAACCCACGGGCCTCGATGAGGCGACGCTGGCCGATCCGCATCTGACCGCGCGGGTCCGGATCCCGATGCTGAGCGGGCGACGGTCGCTGAATCTGTCGAACGCCGCGGCGGTGGCGGTCTACGAGGCGTGGCGCCAGCACGGGTTCACCGGCGCGGTCTGATCAGCGACTACCAGCTGTTCCAGTGGGTGAGCTGATCGGCGGGCAACCGCTTGGCCTTCTTGAAGTCGGTGCCCTTGGTGTAGGCGATCGGAAACAGCCCGCCCTGGGAGTACTGGTCGAACGGGATACCGAGAACGTCGGCGGCCTGCTTCTCCCCGTCGCCCACCAGGTGCAGCGTGGTCCACGCCGAGCCCAGCCCCCGCGAGCGCAGCGCGAGCATGAAGCTCCACGCGGCGGGCAGCAGTGAGCCCCAGAAGCCGGCGCTCATGGCGGCCGACGCCCCGTCGGGCCTGACCCTCCAGGCACGGGATCAGCATCACCGGGACCTCGTGCAGACGCTCGTTGAGGTACTTCGCGGAGTCCATCACCTGCGGCGTCCGCTCGTCCCGGGCGTCACCGTAGGAGGGTTTGTCGGCGGCGAGATACGGCGTGGCGTTGGTCCGGTAGATGTCGGCGATCGCCTTCTTCTTCTCGGGGTCGTCGACGAAGACGAACTGCCAGCCCTGCGCATTGGACCCCGTCGGCGCCTGCAGCGCGATGTCGAGGCACTCCATCAGCACCTCGCGGGGAACCGGCTTGTCGAAATCGAGTCGCTTGCGCACCGAACGCGTGGTGGTGAGGACTTCGTCGACGGACAGGTTCAAAGGCTCGGCAGTCATGTCGTCAAAACTACCTTCGGGCGGCAACGACACACTCGCGCGCGGCTAACGGAAGTCCCGGGACTTCGCGGCCACGCTCATGCTGAGCCTGCCCATCCGGTCGGCGACCACGGTCACCGCGCCGGTGGCGTTCTGCACGATGCCCCGGACCACCAGCGCCGACGCCGTCTGCGCCAGCTTGCGATGCCGCGACCACACCCCCGGCACGCACAGCACGTTGACCATGCCCGTCTCGTCCTCGAGGTTGACGAACGTCACCCCCTGCGCGGTGGCCGGCCGCTGCCGGTGCGTCACCGCGCCGGCCACCAGGACCCGGGTGCCGTCGGGCACCGACAGCAGCTGGTCGGCCGGCACCACCCCCATGGCCGCGAGGTCCTCGCGCAGGAACTGCGTCGGGAAGCTGTCGGGTGACACGCCGGTGGCCCAGACGTCGGCGGCGGTCAGCTCCAGCTCGGTCATGCCCGGGCAGCGACGGGACGTGCGAGGCCGACCCCACCCCGGGCAGCCGGTCGGGCCGCTCGGTGGCCGCCGCACCCGCCGCCCACAGCCCCTCGCGCCGGGTGATCCCGAAGCATCCCAGCGCCCCCGCGGTGGCCAACGCCTCGGTCTGCGGCACCGACAACTGCACCCGCCCGGTCAGGTCGAGCAGAGAAGCGAACGGGCCGTGGGCTTTCCGCTCGTCGACCAGCCGCTGCGCCAGCTCGTCGCCGATGTGCCGGACGCTGCCGAGCCCGAGCCGCACCTCGGGTGCCCGCGTTCTCCAGCGTGGCGTGCGCGAGGCTGGCATTGACGTCCGGGCCGTGCACCAGCACACCGTGCCGGCGCGCGTCGGCGACCAGCGACTGCGGCGAGTAGAACCCCATCGGCTGCGCCCGCAGCAGCGCCGCGCAGAACGCCGCGGGGTGATGCAGTTTGAACCACGACGAGTAGAACACCAGCGACGCGAAGCTCAGCGAATGACTCTCCGGGAAACCGAAATTGGCGAAGGCCTCCAGCTTCTCGTAGATCCGCTCGGCCACCTCCCCGGTGATGCCGTGCACCTCGGCCATCCCGTCGAAGAACCGGCCCCGCAGCCGGCGCATCTTCTCGGTCGAGCGTTTGGAGCCCATCGCGCGGCGCAACTGGTCGGCCTCGGCCGCCGAGAACCCGGCGCAGTCGACGGCCAGCTGCATGAGCTGCTCCTGGAACAGCGGCACTCCCAACGTCTTTCGCAGTGCGGACTCCATCGAGGGATGGTCGTAGGTGACCGCTTCCTGCCCGTTGCGCCGCTTGATGTACGGGTGCACCGACCCGCCCTGGATCGGGCCGGGCCGGATCAGCGCCACCTCGACCACCAGGTCGTAGAACACCCGCGGCTTCAGCCGCGGCAGGGTGGCCATCTGCGCCCGCGACTCCACCTGGAACACCCCGACGGAGTCGGCGCGCTGCAGCATCTCGTAGACGGCCGCCTCCGACAGGTCCAGCGTGGCCAGGTCGACCTCGATGCCCTTGTGTTCGGCGACCAGGTCGATGCAGTAGTGCAGCGCCGAGAGCATGCCCAGCCCCAGCATGTCGAACTTCACCAAACCGATTGCCGCACAGTCGTCTTTGTCCCACTGCAGCACACTGCGATTCTCCATCCTGGCCCACTCGACCGGGCACACGTCGGCGATCGGGCGGTCGCAGATCACCATGCCGCCGGAGTGGATGCCCATGTGCCGCGGCAGATTCGAGATCTGCCGAGCCAGGTCCAGCACCTGATCGGGGATGTCGTGGACATCCGGGCTGTCGGGGTCGGACAATCTCCCCCACTGCCCGAGCTGCTTGCTCCACGCGTCCTGCTGGCCCTGCGAGAAGCCCAGCGCGCGCGCCATGTCGCGCACCGCGCTGCGGCCGCGGTAGGTGATCACGTTGGCCACCTGCGCGGCGTACTCGCGGCCGTAGCGCTGATAGACGTACTGGATCGCCTTCTCGCGCAGATCCGACTCGATGTCGATGTCGATGTCGGGCGGCCCGTCGCGGGCCGGCGACAGGAAGCGTTCGAACAGCAGCTCGTTGGCGATCGGATCGACGTTGGTGACCTTGAGCGCGTAGCAGACCGCCGAGTTGGCCGCCGACCCCCGGCCCTGGGACAGGATGTCGTTCTCCCGGCAGAACCGGGTGATGTCGTGCACCACCAGGAAGTAGCCCGGAAAGTTCAGCGCCTCGATGACCCGCAGCTCGTGCTCGATCTGGGCGTAGGCGCGCGGCGCCCGCTCGGGCGGGCCGTAGCGCTCGCCGGCACCGAGCATCACCAGGTGCCGCAGCCAGCTGTTCTCGGTGTGGCCGGCGGGCACGTCGAACGGCGGCAGCCGGGGCGCGATGAGCGCCAGGCCGAAGGCGCACTGCTCGCCGAGTTCCGCGGCAGCCGCCACCACCTCGGGGCACTGCGCGAACAGCCGCGCCATCTCCTGCCCGGAACGCAGATGCGACCCCCCGAGCGGCGCAAGGTAACCCGCCGCCTCGTCCAGGGATCTCCTGGCCCGGATCGCCCCCATCGCCATGGCCAGCCGGCCCCGGGCCGGCTCGGCGAAATGCGCGGCGGTGGTGGCCACGACGCCGAGGCCGAACCGGGGCGCCAGCGCGGCCAGCGCGGCGTTGCGCTCGTCGTCGAGCGGATGGCCGTGGTGGGTGAGTTCGACGGTGACCCGGTCGCGGCCGAACCGGTCGACCAGATCGGCCAGCGCCGCCGCCGCGGCCTCCGGACCGCCCGCGGAAAGCGCTTGCCGGACATGACCTTTGCGGCACCCGGTGAGGATCTGCCAGTGTCCCCCGGCGGCTTCGGTCAGCGCGTCGTAGTCATACCGCAGGACGCCCTTCTCGCCTCCGGCCAGGTGCGCGGTGGCCAACTGCCGCGACAGCCTGCGATAGCCCTCCGGGCCGCGCGCGAGGACCAGCAGGTGCGGTCCGGGTGGGTCGGGGTCGTCGGTGCGGCTGCCCCCGCCCAGGGACAACTCGGCGCCGAACACCGTGGCCACATCGAGTTCCCTGGCCGCCTCGGCGAACCGCACCACCCCGTAGAGGCCGTCGTGATCGGTGAGCGCGATGGCCCGCAGGTCCAGCCGGGCCGCCTCCTCCACCAGCTCCTCCGGCGTGCTGGCCCCGTCGAGGAAGCTGTAGGCCGAATGCGCGTGCAACTCGGCGTACGGCGTCGACACGGCCGAGCGGCGTCCCGGCTCGGACGGTCGATACTCCCCCCGCTTGCGCGACCACGCCGGACTGTCTCCGCCGTCACCGATCTGCTGGTCGATGGGCCAGCCGGCACGGCGCGGCTTACTCGTGAGCACGCGCTCCATCTCGCCCCAGCTCGGCGGACCGTTGTGCCAACCCACCCCACGAGTCTATCGAACATGCGTTCGATGCGTCAGGCGGTCCTGCCCGAATCCGGCCAGTCGTCGTCGCCGCCGCCGGTGGTCCGGATCGTCATCGAGCGAAGCGCTGCAGCACGTAGCGGACCTGGTTGCCGCCGGCCATCCTGGCCTGCTCGATCGCCTGGTTCGCGATGCCGATCAACCGGTCCAGCACGTCATCGGGCGGTTCGGCCGCCAGCGGCGGCAGCGGCGTGCACACCACCCCGATACTGGCCGTCAGACGCTGCGGGGTCGCGGCGATCGCGCCCCGGATCCGCTCCACCAGCGGCGAGGCATCCGCGGTGGTGAACGTGTCGGCGATCAGGAAGTCGTCGTCGCCGACGTGCGCGACGATGGCGTTGTGCCGGACCGTCTCGCGCAGCGCCTGCCCCACGGTCACCCGCGCGCGGTTGCCGCCGCTGGAGCCGGTCAGCCCCAGCAGCAACGAGAAGCTGTCGATGTTCACCGCGACCACGACCAGGTATTTGTCGTCACTGCGGCTGCGCGACGCCAGCAACGTGGCCACCGACTGGTAGAACGCGTCCCGATGGAGCAGGCCGGTCAGCTGCTCGATGTCGCCGTGGTGGGTGTCGGGCTGGATCAGCTTGATCATCGCCCGGCACGCGAGCGCGACGAACACGTTGAGCAACACCACGATGAACGTCGCACACAGCGCCAGCGCCAGATCCGTCGCCGCCAGTCGCACCAGCAGGACGCCGAGGACCACCGCGGCCAGTGTCCAGGTCAGCGCCAGGAGGCGCTGGGTGTGGAAACACACCACGAATGCCGTCAGCAGGACATAGGACGACGCGCTGAGGAAACCGGCCACCGGGTCGGACACGATGAGCGCGGTCAGCCCGATGGTGATCGACGCGAGCAGGACGAAGATCAGCGACTGTGGCCGCGTCGGCCAATGTTCGCGCAGCCACAGGCAGGCCATGCCCAGGCAACCGGCCCCCACCACGGGCAGCAACAGTGCGGGTGAGGGTGCCCTGCGGCCCCGCAGCACTGGCGATCAGCGCCACCGGGATCACGCCGAGGGCGGCGATGCAGACCGCCACCAGGCGGCACGTCGCCGGTCTGGACTCCTCGCGCGGCGAGCACGGCAGTAAACCAGTAGAACTGGTCCGACCGCCACAATGCAGGGCCGATTGCAGCGGCGGGGGAATGCCGCAAACCCTCAAACATTCGCCCACCCCCACCGTGCACATACTTCGTCCAGATCAAATCCCCCGCCCACAGCGCGAAGGCTACCAGCGCAGCAAACATTTTCCCAGGGTGATCAAGGTCTTTCGGGTTCAGGACCCGATCAGTCGGCAAACTCCGCTTCGCCGTCCTGGAGCACCACACGGGCGTCGGATCCATCGGGTCCTGCGGCCTCGGTGCGGAACACCGCGCGGCCGGATCCCAGCCGCCAGATCGAGGTCGACAGCGTGTCACCGGGGAACACCGGCGAGCTGAACCGGGCCGAGATCGTCGCGATCCGGGTCGCGTCGCCGCCGCCGAGATCGGCGACCAGCGCGCGACCGGCGACACCGTAGGTGCACAGACCGTGCAGGATCGGCCGCGGGAACCCGGCCAGGGCGGCGAACCAGGGATCGCTGTGCAGCGGGTTGCGGTCGCCCGAGAGCCGGTAGATCAGCGCCTGGTCCTCCCGGGTCGGCAGCGTGACGGTCGCGTCGGGCGCCCGGTCGGGGATCTCCGGTGCGGCCGGCCGCTGACCGGGCTGTCCGCCGAATCCGCCTTCCCCGCGGATCACCAGCGTGGTGAGTGTCTCGGCGACCGGCGACTGGGTGTCGGGGTCGCTGCCGGTGGCCTTGAGCATCACGATGGCGTTCTTGCCCTCGCCCTTGTCCTGGATGTCGGCCACCTCGCAGACGACGCTGAGCTTGCCCGCCGGCCGGCAGCGGGGCGAACAGCCGGATGCTCTGCGATCCGTGCAGCAACCGGCTGAAGTCGAAGGAGCCGATCGAGGCGGCGGCGGCGAAGGGCGAACACGCGATGACGGCGTAGGTGGGCAGCACCTGCTGCTCGATGTCGTGACTGTTCTCCGTGGTGAACGCGAGGTCGGCGGTGCCCGCGCCGACGCCGAGCGCGTAGAGCAGGGTGTCGCGGTCCTTCCACTCGAAAGATCTGCGGCGGCGTGGTGGTGCCGATGGCATTCGGGTCGATGGGCATGCAGGGACCCTAACGCCATTGACCTTTGTCCCGCGGCAGGTCACCATGTCTCGGCATGCGCTATGTCGTTACCGGCGGTACCGGGTTCATCGGCCGTCATCTGGTGGCCCGGCTGCTGGCCCGGCCCGATACCGCAGCGGTCCACGTGCTGGTGCGTCGCGAGTCCCTCGGCCGGTTCGAGCGGCTCGCGCAGGACTGGGACGACCGGGCTCAGCCGCTGGTCGGCGATCTCACCGCCCCGGCCTCTGGGCCTCACCGACGCCGACATCGCCGACCTGGGCGCGGTCGAGCACGTCGTGCACTGCGCGGCGGTCTACGACATCACCGCCCCGGAGGCCGCGGCAGCGCACCGCCAACGTCGAGGGCACCCGCGCGGTGATCGACCTGACGCGCCGACTCGACGCCACGCTGCACCACGTGTCGTCGATCGCGGTCGCCGGCACCTATCCCGGCGTGTTCACCGAGGACGACTTCGACCTCGGTCAGCGACCTGCCGACGCCGTATCACCAGACCAAGTTCGAGGCCGAGATGCTGGTGCGCTCGACGCCGGGACTGCGGTACCGGATCTACCGGCCTGCGGTCGTCGTCGGCGATTCGCGCACCGGCGAGATGGACAAGGTGGACGGCCCGTACTACTTCTTCGGGATGCTGTCCGCGCTCGCCACGCTGCCCCGGTTCACCCCGATGATGCTGCCCGACAGCGGGCGCACCAACATCGTGCCGGTCGACTACGTGGCGGATGCGGTCGCCGCGCTGATGCACACCGGCGGTCGCGACGGTCAGACCTTCCATCTGACCGCGCCCAAGCCCATCGGGCTGCGCGGCATCTACCGCGGGGTGGCGCCGGCCGCCGGGTTGCCGCCGCTGATCGGTGCGCTGCCGCGGGCGGCCGCCGCGCCGCTGCTCTCGGCGACGGGACGGGCCAGGGTGCTGCGCAACATGGCCGCCACCCAGCTCGGCATTCCCGGCGAGGTGCTCGACGTCGTGGAGCTGGCTCCGACGTTCACCTCGACGCGTACCCACGAGGCACTGCGCGGCACCGGAATCAGCGTGCCCGCGTTCGCCTCCTACGCCCCGCAGCTGTGGCGGTACTGGGCCGAGCACCTGGACCCCGACCGGGCGCGGCGCAACGACCCCGACGGCCCACTGGTGGGCAGGCACGTGATCATCACCGGCGCGTCCAGTGGGATCGGACGCGCCTCGGCGGTCGCGGTGGCGGCGCGCGGCGCGACGGTGTTCGCGCTGGCGCGCAACGGCGAAGCGCTCGACGAGCTGATCGCCGAGATCCGCGCCGCCGGCGGTGACGCGCACGCGTTCACCTGCGACGTCACCGACCCGGCGGCCGTCGAGCACACCGTCGATGACATCCTCGGCCGCTTCGGTCACGTCGACTACCTGGTGAACAACGCGGGCCGGTCGATCCGGCGGTCGGTGATCGCCTCCACCGACCGTCTCCACGATTACGAGCGGCTGATGGCCGTCAACTACTTCGGGCCCGTCCGCATGGTGCTGGCACTGCTGCCGCACTGGCGCGAACGCCGGTTCGGCCACGTGGTCAACGTCTCCAGCGCCGGTGTGCAGGCGGGCAACCCGAAGTACAGCGCGTACATCCCCAGCAAGGCGGCACTCGACGCCTTCGCCGAAGTCGTTGGTACCGAGACTCTTTCCGATCACATCACATTCACCAACATCCACATGCCGCTGGTCGAAGACGCCGATGATCGCACCGTCACGTAGGCTCAACCCGATGCCTGCGATCTCCGCCGAACACGCGGCCGCGATGGTGATCCGCGGCCTGGTGGACAAGCCGGCGCGCATCGACACCCCGGTCGGAACCCTGTCCGACGTCGGCACGTACTTCACCCCCAGGCTGTCCCGGCGCGTGCTGCACCAGCTGTACCTGGGCTATCCCGATTCGGCGGCCGCGCGCGGACTCGCCGAGCGGCGGCCCGACGCCGGCAGCGTCATCCCGCCAGGCCCGGCGCGGCCGGTGCCGCCGCTGCGGGTGCCCCGCCCGGTCAAGCGTGCGGTGCGGTTGGTTCCCGGCGTGCACTGGTGAACCAGGCGCGGCTGCCGGTCTTCTGCGACGTCGACACCGGCGTGGACGATGCGATGGCCCTGGTGTACCTGTTCGGCAGCCCGGAGGCCGAGTTGGTCGGCATCGCCTCGACCGCCGGAAACACCAACGTCGCAACAGGTCTGCAGGAACAACCTCGGGCTGCTCGAGCTGTGCCGGATCACCGGCGTGCCGGTGTCGAAGGGATCGACGACGCCGCTGAGCACACCGCTGCGGACGGCCGAGGACACCCACGGGCCGCAGGGTGTTGGCTATGCCCGGTTACCCACTACCGCAGCGCAACTCACCGAGCACGACGCCGCGCGAGGCGTGGGTGCGGGCCGCGCGCGCCCACCCCGGTGAGCTGGTCGGCGATCGCGACCGGGCCGCTGACCAACCTGGCGTTGGCCGTGCGCGCGGAGCCCGCGCTGCCCCGGCTGCTGCGGCGGCTGGTGATCATGGGCGGCGCGTTCGACTATCGCGGCAACACCACCCCGGTCGCCGAGTGGAACGTCAGCGTCGACCCGGAGTCGGCGGCCGAAGTGTTCGCGGCGTGGACCGGGGCCGAGAATCCCCCGATCGTGTCTGGGGCTCAACCTGACCGAGCACATCGCGATGACACCCGCACTGCTGGGCCGGCTCGCCGAAGCCGCCGGCTCGTCCGCCATCGCCGATGTCGGAGCTCGATGACGCGCGGGACGGCCTCGGTCGCGTCGAACCCGCTGATCCGGGTGCTCGAGGACGCGATGCGGTTCTATTTCGAGTTCCACCACGATCAGGGCGAAGGGCTATCTGGCGCATCTGCACGATCCGCTGGCCGCCGCGGTGGCGCTGGACCCCGCGCTGGTGCGCTGCCGGCCGGCCCCGGTGGACGTCGAACTGACCGGCACCCTGACCCGGGGCATGACGATCGCCGACTGGAGCGGTCGCTGGGGCCGGGAAACCAACGCGCTCATCGGCGTCGACGTGGATCCCGGCGGCGTTCTTCGACCGGTTCATCGCCCGGGTCGGCGCGTTCGCGCGAACGCTGGGCTGACGTCAGTCGATCGGTGCACAATCGATCGTGGCGTCACTCATAGCGGCCTTCGACGTACCACCGTCGTTGCCGGTAGCACAGCAGCAGCGCCTGGGCCTGCTCCTCGCCGCCGCCGAGGAGCACCTGGGCGCGGGCGGTCCGACCACTCCTGGCCGCCGCCGGATCCCACCAGCGCTCGTCGACCGGCCACGGCCCGGTCCACCAGGACAGCCGGCCGGACCGGCCCGGGGGCCTCGAGTCGGAACGGGGTCGGCGGAGAACAGGCCACGGGCGGTGACCCGCACCGGGGCGCCCGGCTCGTCGAGCAGTTCGACCGGATCGTCGAGCAGCACCGTCGGTGACGGCTCAGGCAGTTGGCCCGGCCACGGCTGCGCCGGATCCGCCTGCGGCACAAGTTCATCCCCGAGTGCGGTGAGCGTGATGCGTTCGGCCGGACCGCGCCCACCACTGAGCACCGGAATCTTGACGGCGTCGGGGCCCAGCAGACCCTGCACCCGCACCAGCGCCCGGCGCGCACGCAGCCGGTCCTCCTCACCGACGCCACCCCACAGCGGCAGCTGCAGGGCCTCGGCCGACACCACTTCCACCGGGCGCAGCCGCAGCACGGTGATCGGCGCACTGGGACGCTCGTCGCGATTGCGGCGGTTGAGCCAGCCGTCGAGCTGCCAGCGCACCCGGTCGGCGGTGGCGTCCTCGGTCAGCGGCTCGGCACAGCGCCAGACGCGTTCCAGCTCCTGGCCGTTGGCGGTCACGGCATGGATGGCCAGCCGGGTGCATCCCACCCCGGCGGCCTCGAGGCTGCGGTGCAGCACGCCGGCCAGCGAGCGCCCGGCGAAGGCGGCCGCATCGACGCGGTCGATCGGCGGATCGCAATCCATGACCGCGTCGAGCTCGCTGCTCGGGTTCCCGACCCGACGGGCCACGGCCGGGCTCTGCGCGGGCGAGCCGGTGCGCGGCCACCGCATCGGCCCCGAACCGGGAGGCCACATCGCTTCGGGACAGTTCGGCGAACTGTCCGATGGTCCGGATTCCCATCCGCCACAACAGGTCTGCCAGGCCTTCCCGGCTCTCGGGTGCGAGGCTGGGTTCGGCGGCGAGCTGCCGGATGGACAATCCCGCCAGGAACGACGCGTCCTGCACCGGGGTCGACGATCCTGCCCGCTCGGGCGGCGAAGACGGCGGTGGGCAGCTGGTCGGCGATGCCGACCTGGCATTCGGCACCCCCTGCGGCCACCGCGTCGACCAGCCGTTCGGCGGCGGCCTGCTCGGAGCCGAAGTACCTGGCCGCGCCGCGCACCGGCAACGCCAGCAGCCCGGGCCGGAGCACCTCGGCACGCGGCACCAGTTCGTCGACGGCCGCCGTGATCCGTTCGAAGTGCCGGGCGTCCCGGGCCGGATCGGCGGTGACGACGTGCAACTCCGGACAGCGGGCCTGCGACTCCCGGCGCCGCAGCCCCCGGCGCACCCCGGCGGCACGCGCGGTGGCCGAACACGCGATGACGCGGTTGGCCAGCGTGACCGCGACCGGCGCCGTCGGCGGTAGACCGGCGGCCGACGCGGCGGCGACGGCGGGCCAGTCCATGCACCAGAGCGCGAGCACCCTGGAGGCGGCCGATCTAACCGCTCACCGCGCGGACCGGGCCGGCAGAGCGGCCGCGGGCACGCATGGCCAGCCGCACCCGGCTGATCCGCCCGCAGCCCGGGGCGGCGTCACCGCCCCGGGCGCCCGCGATCTCATAACCGCTCACGCTGGCCTCCAGCCGGGTGGAGGCTCCCTGCCAGTCACCGTCGGTGACCAGCAGCGTGCACCCCCGCTGGCGCGCGCGGGCCACCACCGCCCGGGCCCGGGACGGCGGCACCGACCGCCCACCCAGCCCGAGAACCACCAGATCCATTCCGTCCATCAGCACCGCGGCCACCTCGACGGGATCGGCCCCCGGTTCGGGGATGACCGCGATCCGGCTCAGGTCCGCCCCCATCTCGGCCGCGGCCAGCAGACCGATGTCGGGCTGGCCGATGATCGCCGCGTGACCGCCGCCGGCCGTCACCGCGGCCACGATGCCCAACTCCAGCGACCTGGCACCCCTCAGCACCGCCACGGTGCCCCGCGGCAACGGATCGGGGAGCAGTTCAGCCAGGGGTTCCGGCAGCGATTCGGGTGTCGGCAGCAAACGATCCGGAGCCACCGGAGCCGTCAGCGGGCGAGGGCGCCGGACGCCGGCTGACGCCCACCTTCCCGGATACCGACGCCATCTGCTTGCGCAACTGTTCCAGCTGCTCAGCGCGGGTAACCGGACACCGCGCCGCAGCGTGCGCACGAGTCACAACAGTACCTTGAACATCATCCGTCTCAGACCGTATTCGAATATGTGTTCGATGCAGCCAGTAAACACCCGCCCACCGACAACGTCAACCAGAACAACGCTGACACTGACCAATAGTGTCATTGACAAATGTCATCATTCGAGGTTGTATCCGATCCGTGCTCAACGACGAGTCGGCGGACTGAGGTGGGACTCTTCGGGACGAAACGCAGCCGCGGTGCCGACGCGGTCATCACCGGCGCGGGCAGCGGCATCGGCGCCGCCTTCGCCACGCGAGCTGGCCCGCCGCGCAGGACGGGTGCGTGTGCAGCGACGTCGACCTCGACGCCGCCCAGGCGACCGCCGACGCCATCGTGCGCCGACGGCGGCACCGGCACGGCCGTCCGCTGCGACGTCACCGACGTCGACGAGGTCGCACCGACTGGCCGAGGAGGCGCAGTCCTGGTTCGGCGGGGCACCGACCCTGGTGATCAACAACGCCGGCGTCGGCGCGGGCGGCGCCCCGATCGGCGAGACCGACCTCGACGACTGGAACTGGGTGCTCGGCATCAACCTGTGGGGCCCGATCCACGGCTGCCACGTGTTCGCGCCGATCCTGCGCGAAGCCGGCCAGGCCCGGCGGCATCATCAACGTCGCCTCCGCGGCGGCGTTCGGCGCCGCACCCGGCATGGCCGCCTACAACGTCAGCAAGGCGGGCATGCTGTCGCTGTCGGAGACGCTGGCGGCCGAACTCGCCGGCACCGGCGTCAACGTCACCGTGCTGTGCCCGACGTTCGTCAAGACCAACATCGTCGACGCCGGCCGCATCTCCGGCCCAGTCCACCCAGCTCGCCGACAACCTGATGCGCTGGACCGGCTTCTCCCCCGAGCGCGTCGCCCGCACCTGTCTGGACACCCTCGACCGCGGCGGACTCTACTGCATGCCGCAGCCCGAAGCCCGAATCGGCTGGGGCATCAAACGTTTCACCCCGACGGTGTACACCCGCGCCGCCGGCATGGTCACTCGCGCATCACCACATAGGAGGATCCCGATGGCGATCGACATGGATGTCATGCTGGCGAAGATCAAGGACCGGCAGTGGGCGCTGGCCGACATCGACTGGGACGCACCCGGTGCCGAGACGATCACCGACGAGCAGCGACCCAAGCTCAAGGCCTTCATGGCCGACCTGTGCTGGATCGAGAACATCGGCGCCCGCGGTTTCGCCGCGCTGGCCAAGAAGGCGCCCACACCGACGATCGCCGAGATCTACCGCTACTTCCACGCCGAGGAACAGCGCCACGCGAATGCCGAACTCGCGCTGATGAAGCGGTGGGGCATGCTCGACACGAGGCGAGCGAGCGACGGGAGAGGCGGTCGAGATGCCCGAGCCGAACGTCAACATCCGGCTGGCGATCGAATGGCTGGACCGCTACGCCGACGGCATGTCGCTGTCGATCCTGGGTACCGTCATCCCGATGCTCGAGGTCGCCCTCGACGGCGCGCTGCTGAAGTTCCTGCTCGAGGAGGTCGACGACCCGGTCTGCCACCAGGTCTTCGAGAAGATCAACAACGACGAATCCCGGCACCTGGTCGTCGATTTCGAGGTGCTCGAACATGATCGGCCACGCCGACCTGCGCCGGCTGGCGATCGAGTTCGTCGGCAACGTCGCCTCGCCGAGCCTGATCATCGGCGCGCTGATGTACGTCCCGCTGCTCAACCGGGTGCGTCGACGAGATCGTCGGCGATGGGTCTGGAGCCCGAGCGGCTGCACAAGGCGATGCTGCGCTTCAGAGCAGCTCGGCGAGCGCGGCGAGAACACCTGGCGGGTGCCGACTTACCAGGTGCTCAAGCGGCACGCCGCCGTCGTGGTCAACCCGCGCCACCCCTACCACCTGCTGGCCAACTCGATGGTGCGCATCTCCGACTTCTACCCCAGAGCACTGCTGCGGCCGATCCCCAGCTGGTTCAAGGAACTCACCCACGAGCCGGCGGCCTGAGACATGGCTTCGGACAGTCACATTCACGACACCCTGATCGTCGGCGCCGGATTCACCGGGCTCGGCGCGGCCATCAAGCTCAGAAAGGCGGGCGTCGACGACGTCGTCATCGTCGAGCGCAGCGACCGGGTCGGCGGCACCTGGCGCGACAACACCTATCCCGGTGTCGGCCTGCGACATCCCGTCGCTGCTGTACTCGTTCTCGTTCGTCAAGAACCCCGGCTGGTCGCGCACCTACTCCGTCGGGCGCCGAGATCTGCGCGCACATCGAGGACACTGACCGACCGGCAGGGCCTGCGGCCGCTGATCAGGTTCGGCACCGAGATCACCGGCCTGAGCTTCGACGAGCACGCCGGCGTCTGGACCGCGACGACCACAGCGGCGCAAACGATTCCAGGCCCGCACCGTGGTGCTGGCCGTCCGGCCCGCTGCCCGACCACACGCTGCCCGACATCCGCGGCATCGACACCTACCGCGGGCAGGACGATCCACAGCGCGCGCATGGGACCACGACTACGACTTCACCGGCAAGCGGGTCGCGGTGATCGGCACCGGTGCCAGCGCCGTGCAGATCGTCCCCGAACTGGTCAAGACAGGCGGAGTTCGTCAAGGTCTTCCAGCGCACGCCCGGGCTGGGTGCTGCCCCGCGCTCGACGTCCCGGTGCCCGGCCGCCGTGCAGGCGCTGTTCGCCAAGGTCCCGGCGGTCCAGGAGCTCGCCCGCCAGGCCCTGTTCTGGGGCCACGAGGCAGTCGCGGCCGCGCTGGTGTGGAACACCCCGATGAGCCGCTTGGTGGCCCGGCTGGGCAAGGCGCATCTGCGCGCCACGGTCAAGGACTCCTGGCTGCGCCGGCAGCTCACCCCGGACTTCACGCCCGGCTGCAAGCGGATGCTGATCTCCAACGACTACTACCCCGCCCTGCAACGCGACAACTGCAAGCTGATCGACTGGCCGATCGCCACGATCAGCCCGGCCGGGATCCGCACCAGCGACGGTGTCGAGCACCACCTCGACGCGATCGTGTTCGCCACCGGCTACGACGTGCACCTGTCCGGCCCGCCGTTTCCGGTCACCGGCCTCGGCGGCCGGTCGCTGCAGCGAGGAGTGGGCGGACACGCCGAGGCCTACAAGAGCGCCAACGCGCACGGCTTCCCGAATCTGTTCTTCATGACCGGCCCCAACTCCGGGCCCGGGCACAACTCGCTGCTGGTGTACGTCGAAGGCCAGCTCGACTACTCTGGTCCGGGCGATCACCACCATCCTGGAGCAGGACCTGCGCTATCTGGACGTGCGCGCCGACGTCGCAGCGCCGCCACAACCAGCGACATCCAGCAGCGGCTGACCAAGACGACCTGGATGTCGGGCTGCAGCAGCTGGTACCTGACCGCCGACGGGTTCAACGCCTCGATGTACCCCGGGTTCGCGACGCAGTATCTTCGACAGATGCGGGAGTTCCGAATTCGAGCGACTACGACGCGGTGGCACACGAGGCGCAGCCGCGCGTGACCAGTTCGACGGCCTGAGACGCCGTCGATGTCCCAGCCGCAACGGCCGACCGGGCCGATCCCGACCATCCTGCGACGGATCCGGCGGGGTTCCCGCGACGTCGTCGAGACCGCCGTGTCGCAGTTGTTCGACGCGGCCGTGCAGCCGCACGGTGTCGCCGCATCCGGGGAGTACCGCATCGACGAACTGGCCCGGCTGGCCGGCACGACCACCCGCAACATCCGCGTCTACCGCGACCGCGGTCTGCTGCACCCGCCGCTGCGGGTCGGCCGCATCGCGCTGTTCAACGACACGCACCTGACGCGGCTGCGGCTGATCACCTCGCTGCTCGACCGCGGCTACAACATCGCGCACGTTCACGAGATGCTGTCGGCGTGGGAGCAGGGCAAGGACCTCGGCGACATGCTCGGGTCTGGAGTCGGCGATCGCGGGCAGCTGGGCCACCGAGAAGCCGCGAGCGGATGGCGCGTCGCCGACGCCCGGCGACTGGTCGACGACGAGCCCGGGTTCGACCGGATGGTCGGCCTCGGCGTCATCCGCGTCGAGGACGAGCAGGCCACGATCGTGCGGCCGAAGCTGATCGAGGCGTTCAACGAGATCCGGCAGTACGGTGTGGCGCACCGACAAGCTGATCGACATCCATGAACAGGTCGCGCCGCTGCTCGATCAGATCAGCGCGATCCTGGTGCAGGCCGGGCTCGACGAGGTCGCTCGACAAGCATCAATCCCGGTGCGGCGGTGCCCGACGACACCGAGGTCGCCGAGCTGATCACGATGCTGGTGCGGTTCCGCACCCAGGCGGTGACGGCGGTCGCGGCGACGCTGGCGTTCTCGATCGAGTCGGCCGTCGAGTCGACGGTGGCGCAGATGCTCGGCGACCTCATCGACGAAGACCGTCGAAGCCAGCGGAGAGTCGAGCCGAGTAGCCGGTTACTCCCACTCGATGGTGCCGGGCGGCTTGCTGGTGATGTCGAGCACCACGCGGTTCACCTCGCGGCACCTCGTTGGTGATCCGCGTCGAGATGCGTTCCAGCACTTCGTAAGGCACCCGCGTCCAGTCCGCGGTCATCGCGTCCTCGCTGGACACCGGCCGCAGCACGATCGGATGGCCGTACGTGCGGCCGTCACCTTGCACCCCCACCGAACGGACGTCGGCCAGCAGCACCACCGGGCACTGCCAGATCTGATGGTCCAGACCGGCCGCAGTGAGCTCCTCACGGGCGATGGCATCGGCGCGGCGCAGTGTGTCGAGCCGGTCGGCGGTGACCTCGCCGACGATCCGGATGCCCAGTCCCGGGCCCGGGAAAGGCTGGCGCGCAACGATTTCCTCGGGCAGGCCGAGCTCGCGGCCCACCGCGCGCACCTCGTCCTTGAACAGCAGCCGCAGCGGCTCGACGAGCCTGAACTTCAGGTCGCCGGGCAGCCCGCCGACGTTGTGGTGGCTCTTGATGTTCGCCGTGCCCGCGCCGCCGCCGGACTCGACCACGTCCGGATACAGCGTGCCCTGCACCAGGAACTCGACGTCGGCGTCGGCGGCGCTCTGGCCTTCCACGGCATCACGCACCGCGCCCTCGAAGGCGCGGATGAACTCCCGGCCGATGATCTTGCGCTTGCCCTCGGGATTCGTCACCCCCGACAACGCCTCGAGGAAGCGGTCGGCCACGTCGACGGTGACCAGCTTCGCGCCGGTCGCCGCGACGAAATCGCGCTGCACCTGCGCGCGCTCACCGGCGCGCAGCAACCCGTGGTCGACGAACACGCACGTCAGCCGGTCCCCGATGGCGCGCTGCACCAGCGCGGCGGCGACCGCGGAGTCGACCCCGCCGGACAGTCCGCAGATCGCGCGGCCGTCGCCGATCTGGTCGCGCACCTGCTCGACGAGCGCGTCGGCGATGTTGGCCGGCGTCCACGCCGCGTCGATGCCGGCGAACTCGTGCAGGAAGCGGCTGAGCACCTGCTGGCCGTGCGGGCTGTGCATCACCTCGGGGTGGTACTGCACCCCGGCCAGCCGGCGCGCCGGGTTCTCGAACGCGGCCACCGGAGCACCCGAGCTGGTGGCGACCACTTCGAACCCGTCCGGCGCCTCGGTCACCGCGTCGCCGTGGCTCATCCACACCGGCTGGCTGTCGGGCAGATCCGAATGCAGCGATCCCCCAGTGACTTTCAGCTCGGTACGACCGAATTCGCTGGTGCCGGTGTGCGCGACGGTGCCGCCGAGCGCCTGCGCCATGGCCTGGAAGCCGTAGCAGATGCCGAACACCGGGACGTCCAGGTCGAACAGCGCCGGATCCAGCTGGGGCGCACCGTCGGAGTAGACGCTGGCCGGCCCGCCGGAGAGCACGACGGCCCGCGGGTTACGTGCCTTGATCTCGTCGACGCTCGCGGTGTGCGGGATCACCTCGGAGAACACCCGCGCCTCCCGCACCCGCCGCGCGATCAGCTGCGCGTACTGCGCGCCGAAGTCGACGACCAACACGGGGCGGGGAGCTGCGGATTCCACCCGGTCAGTCTAGTGGGCCGCCTCGAGGGTCAGGCGCCCTGCGCCTCGGCGGTGGTCGGATCCCGCCGGTTCACCGTCTCGGCGCTCACCGCCCAGTCCAGGGCCGCGGGCGCACCCGCGGGCACCACCGGATGCGCGGGCTCGATGGGATCCAGCCGCCGGTAGGGCTCGCCCTGCGCGGGCCGCAGGTCCTCTTCGCCCTTGTTCGGCCACAGCGAGGCGGCCCGCTCGGCCTGCGCGGTGATCGAAAGCGACGGATTCACACCCAGATTCGCCGAGATCGCCGCGCCGTCGACCACCGACAGACTCGGGTAGTCGTACACCCGGTGGTACGGGTCGATGACGCCGGTCTCGGGGCCCTCGCCGATCGCCGCGCCCCCGAGGAAGTGCGCGGTGAGCGGGATGTTGAACAGCTCACCCCAGGTGCCGCCCGCCACGCCGTCGATCTTCTCTCGCGATGCGGCGGGTGACCTCGTTGCCCACCGGGATCCACGACGGGTTCGGTTCGCCGTGGCCCTGCTTGCTCAGATAGCGATCCGGAACCCGAACCGGGTGCGCTTGGTGAACGTGGTGATCGAGTTGTCCAGATTCTGCATGACCAGCGCGATCATCGTGCGCTCGCTCCAGCGCCGCGGGTTGAGCAGGCGCAGTGTGCCCTTGGGGTCGTTGCGCGCGGTGTGCACGAGTTGCTTCCACCGGGGCACGTCGGTGCCTTCGGGCCCGGCACCGTCGGTCATCAGGGTCTGCAACAGACCCATGGCGTTCGAGCCCTTGCCGTAACGGCACGGCTCGACGTGGGTGTCGGAGGTGGGATGGATCGACGACGTGATCGCCACGCCGTGCGTCAGGTTCAAGTCGTCGGTGACGCGCAATCGGCCGGCCCCGACGATCGACTCGGAGTTGGTGCGGGTGAGCATGCCGAGCCGGTCGGAGAGTTTCGGCAGCCGGCCGGTGTCGCGCATCTTGAACAGCAGCCGCTGCGTGCCGTAGGTGCCTGCGGCCAGGACGACCTGGTTCGCGGTGAACGTGCGGCGGGAGCGGCGCAGCCAGCTGCCCGTGCGCACGGTGCGGATCTGCCAGGCGCCGTCGGCACGCTGCGGAGAAATCGGTGACCGTGGTCATCGGGCGGATCGTCGCGCCGGCGCGTTCGGCCAGCCCGAGGTAGTTCTTCACCAGGGTGTTCTTGGCGCCGTAGCGGCAGCCCGTCATGCACGAGCCGCACTCGATGCACCCGGTGCGGTCCGGCCCGGCGCCGCCGAAGTAGGGATCGGGGACGGTCGTGCCGGGTGCCTTCTCGCCGTCGGGACCGAAGAACACCCCAACGGGCGTGGGCACCCAGGTGTCACCGACTGCCCATGTCGTCGGCGACCGTCCTTCATGATCGCGGTCGGCGTCGGTGAACGTCGGGTTGGTGACCACGCCGAGCATCCGCTGGGCCTGGTCGTAGTGCGGCATCAACTCGGCGCGCCAGTCGGTGATGTCGCGCCACTGGGGGTCGTTGAAGAACGGCTCCCTCGGCACGTAGAGGGTGTTCGCGTAGTTCAGCGAGCCGCCGCCCACCCCGGCGCCGGCCAGGATCATCACGTTGTTCAGCAGATGGATGCGCTGGATACCGAACATGCCCAGCCGCGGCGCCCACAGGAATTTGCGCAGGTTCCAGGAGGTTTTCGCGAACTCCGGATCCGCGTAGCGCTTGCCGGCCTCGAGCACCAGCACCCGGTAGCCCTTCTCGGTGAGTCGCAGCGCGCTCACACTGCCGCCGAATCCCGAACCGATGATCACGACGTCGTAGTCAGGCTCCATCGCACCATTATGAACTTACCCATCGGTAACCAGCTAGCGAGGTCCTCTGTCGTCCCGAAGACGTTACGCTCGGGCGCTGTGGCGAATCGGACGGCGGACCACATCACCGCGCGCGAGGCGAAGCGCCTGCAGACCAGGGAACGCCTGTTGGGCGCTGCGATCTCCGAGTTCAAGCGGGCGGGCATGGCCGACGCCGACGTCGGCGCGATCGTGGCCGCCGCCGGTGTTGCTCATGGCACGTTCTTCTTCCACTTCCCCACCAAGGAACACGTGTTGCTCGAGCTCGAGCGCCGCGAGGAGGATCGCATCGCCAAACGGTTCGCAGCGTTCGCCAAGACGCACGACGACCTGCCCTCGGTCCTGACCGAGGCGGTCCGGCTGGTGATGGGACTCGAGCGACGGCTGGGCAGCCTTCTCTTCAAAGACTTTCTGGCGCTGCATTTCTCGCCGACCCGGCCGTCGACGCCCGCCGCGAAAGGCGCCGAACACGGTGACGATCATCCGCTGATCGTCCTGGTCGCCGACAAGATCGAACAGGCCCGCGCGCACGGGGAGATCGACGCGGCGGTCACGCCGATGAACAGCTCGATCTACTTCCTGCTGGGCCTCTACGCGCTGCTGATCACCACCGACGACTCCCCCGCCCGCAGCGGCCTGATCGACGACTACGTGGCGCGCACACTGCGCAGCATGCACTGACGGTCGAAGCGCTCAGCTTCCCACCGTGAGCCCGACCTTCTGGAATTCCTTGAGGTCGCAGTAACCCGCCTTCGCCATCGATCGACTCAGGCCGCCGACGAGATTGAGCGAACCGAACGGGTCGTCGGAGGGTCCGCTCAGCACCTGCTCGAGCGTCGGCCGCTCACCGGCCGCCACCTGCAGCAGCGCGCCGCGCGGCAGCGACGGATGCGCGGCCGCCGCCGGCCAGAACCAGCCTGCGCCAAGCGCTTCGGCGGCGGACGCCAGCGGGGTGCCGAGCACGACGGCGTCGGCGCCGCAGGCGATGGCCTTGGCCAGCTCACCGGAGGTGTGGATGTCGCCGTCGGCGAGCACGTGCACGTACCGTCCGCCGGTCTCGTCCAGATACTCGCGACGTGCGGCCGCGGCGTCGGCGATCGCGGTGGCCATCGGCACGCTGATACCCAACACCTCGTCGCTGGTGGTGACGCCACTGGTGGAGCCGTAACCGACGATCACCCCGGCCGCGCCGGTGCGCATCAGGTGCAGGGCGGTGCGGTGGTCGAGCACACCGCCGGCGACCACCGGCACGTCCAGCTCGGAGATGAACGTCTTGAGGTTCAGCGGCTCGCCGTCCTGCGCCACCCGTTCGGCCGAGATGATCGTGCCCTGGATCACCAGCAGGTCGATGCCGGCGGCCACCAGCGGTGGGCGTCAGGGCCTGCGCGTTCTGCGGGGAGACGCGTACCGCCGTCGTCACGCCCGCGTCGCGAATCCGCGACACAGCCGCGCCGAGCAGATCGAGATCCATTGGCGCGGCGTGCAATTGCTGCAACAGCCGGATGGCCGCCGACGGGTCCGGCTCCTTCTCGGCCGCTTCGATCACCTCGGCGATGCGGGCTTCCACGTCCGCGTGCCGGCCGATCAGCCCCTCACCGTTGAGGATTCCGAGACCGCCGAGGCGGCCGAGCTCGATGGCGAATTCGACGGACACCAGGGCATCGGTGGGATGCGCGAGCACCGGGACCTCGAACCGGTAGGCATCGAGCTGCCACGCCGTCGAGACGTCCTTCGAGGAGCGCGTGCGCCGCGACGGCACGATGTTGATGTCGTCGAGTTCATAGGTGCGGCGCGCGGTCCGGCCCATGCCGATCTCGACCATGTCTCGCATGTTTCAGCTCCCCTGTTCAGCCCGCACCGACCCTAGCGGGTCGTGTAGTTGGGGGCTTCCACCGTCATGGTGATGTCGTGGGGGTGGCTCTCCTTGAGCCCGGCCGCGGTGATCTGGACGAATTGGGCCTGCTGCAGCGCCTCGATGGTGGCCGAACCGGTGTAGCCCATGGCTGCGCGCAACCCGCCGACGAGCTGATGGATCACCGTCGACAGGGGCCCGCGGAACGGCACCCGGCCCTCGATGCCCTCGGGCACCAGCTTGTCCTCCGAGAGCACGTCGTCCTGGAAGTAGCGGTCCTTGGAGTAGGAGCCACGAGCGCCGCCCGCACTTCCGCTGTTCGAACGCCCCTGCATCGCGCCGAGGGACCCCATCCCGCGGTAGCTCTTGAACTGCTTGCCGTTGACGAAGATGAGATCGCCGGGCGATTCGGCGGTGCCGGCCAGCAGCGAACCGAGCATCGCGGTCGAGGCTCCGGCCGCCAGCGCCTTGGCGATGTCGCCGGAATACTGCAGCCCGCCGTCGGCGATCACCGGCACACCGTGCGGCGCGCAGGCCGCAACGGCCTCCATGATCGCGGTGATCTGCGGGGCGCCGACGCCGGCGACCACGCGGGTCGTACAGATCGATCCGGGCCCCACGCCGACCTTGACCGCATCGGCGCCGGCCTCGACCAGCGCCGCGGCCGCCGCACGGGTGGCGACGTTGCCGCCGACCACCTCCACCCGGTCACCGACGGCGGCCTTGAGCCGGCGCACCATGTCGAGCACACCGCGGTTGTGGGCGTGCGCGGTGTCGACGATCAGCACGTCGACCCCGGCCTCGGCCAGCGTCATCGCGCGCGCCCACGCGTCGTCGCCGACCCCGACCGCGGCGCCGACCAGCAGCCGGCCGTCGCTGTCCTTGGTGGCCAGCGGGAACTGCTCGGTCTTGACGAAGTCCTTGACGGTGATCAACCCGGTGAGCCTGCCGTGCCCGTCCACGATCGGCAGCTTCTCGATCTTGTGACGCCGCAGCAGCCCCAGCGCCGCTTCGGCCGACACGCCTTCCTGGGCGGTGATCAGCGGCGCCTTGGTCATCACCTCGGCGACCGCCTTGGACTGGTCGACCTCGAAGCGCATGTCGCGGTTGGTGATGATGCCGACAAGTGAGCCCGAGCTCGTCCACCACCGGCAGGCCTGAGATGCGGAACCGCGCGCACATCGCGTCGACCTCGGCCAGCGTGTTGTCCGGCGAGCAGGTCACCGGGTCGGTCACCATGCCGGCCTCCGACCGCTTGACGGTCTCCACCGCGCCGGCCTGGTCGGCGACCGGCAGGTTGCGGTGCAGCACGCCCATGCCGCCGGCCCGCGCCATCGCGATGGCCATCCGCGACTCGGTCACGGTGTCCATGGCGGAGCTGACCAGCGGCACCTTCAGCCGGATCTTGCGGGTCAGCTGACTCGAGGTGTCCGCTGTGGCAGGAATCACATCGGAGGCGGCGGGCAGCAGCAGGACGTCGTCGAACGTGAGCCCCAGCATCGCGACCTTGGTCGGGTCGTCGCCGCCGGTGGGCACCGGAACGGCGAGGGGGATGCTGCTTTCGGCGATCGACATGGGGGCCTCCACTAACAGATACGGCCAGGCGACAGATGCGACCTGAAGCCACATCTTATCGGCATCAAGCTCGGCGTTTCCGTTCCCCACGACGTGCCGCGCGAGTGCTGGCGCGATAGCCGGGGGGCTGCGTAGTCTTGTGTCGTGCGAGACCAGTTACCGCCAGGATTGCCGCCCGACCCGTTCGCCGACGACCCGAGCGACCCGTCGGCAGCCCTCGACGCCCTGGAACCGGGCCAGCCGTTGGACCCGCAGGAGCGCACCGCGGTCGAGGCCGATCTCGCCGATCTGGCCGTTTACGAAGCGTTGTTGGCGCACAAGGGAATCCGCGGCCTGGTCGTCTGCTGCGACGAATGCCAGCAGGACCACTACCACGACTGGGACATGCTGCGCGCGAATCTGCTGCAGCTCCTGGTCGACGGCACCGTCCGTCCCCACGAGCCCGCGTACGACCCCGAGCCCGACGCCTACGTGACGTGGGACTACTGCCGCGGGTACGCCGACGCCTCCCTCAACGAGGCGACCTCGGAGTCCGACGGCTATCGCTGAGGGCTGAACCTGCCCGTCGCGCTCAGCGCGGCGACCCGTCCTCGCCGGACCCTGCGAGTTCAGGCACCACCATGAACGTCGTGGTGACCGGGACGGTCGGCGACTCCGCGTCCTGCGGAACCAGGGCGGGCACCGTCGTGGTCGGCAGGGGAACGGTCGACGGCTGAGGCGTCGGCTGCGGTGCGCTGCTCGGCTTCGGTGCGCTGCTCGGCTGCGGTGCGCTGCTCGGCTTCGGTGCGCTGCTCGTCGCGGGAGCCGCCGTGGCCGACGACGCCGTGCTGGACAGCTGCGCCACCACCGACGACGACGTGGATGGCACCGAACGCGGCGAAGCGGACGTGGCGGCCGCGGCCGGCGTCGTGGTCGTGGGCGTCGTCGCCGCCGGAGACGATGACGGAGTGGGCGAGGGCGCCGCGTCGGACGTCGTCGCGGGCACAGCCGCAGACGACGTCGGACGGGCGGCGGTCGACGTCGGCGCCGCTGTCGACTCCGCGGGCGAGGTGCTCGCCGACGGTGAACTCGTCTGGGAGGGCGACGTCGTCTCGGAGGGTGACGGCTCAGTGAGTGGTGTCCGTCGCCGACGTGGTGCCGACGGAGAGGTCGACCCCGAGGACGATGTGGCCTCCGACGGCTCAGTCAGCGAGAGAGTGGCCGGGTCCAGGCTCGCGGCCGGCACATCGGGGAACGACGGCAGCGGAGCACCGGGTGCCGCCGTCGCGGCGGGGTCCTGCGCCTCCACCTTGACGGTCAGCTCCTGCCACTGGCTCACCAGCTCCTGCTTGCGCTGCACGTCGTCGACCGTGGCCACGGTGGTGGTGACGGCCTCCAGCTTGGCCTGGGCGCCCTGCCAGTCGCCCTGCGAGATGAGCTGCTGGACCTGCTCCATCTCGGTCTGGGCGGCCAGGACGACGGCGTCGTCGCGGGTCTGGGCCTGCTCGCCGAACAGCGCAGTGCGCAGACCGTAGAGGGCGTCGCCGGGACCGGATCCGGCGATCACCGCGCCGAACCCGCCGAGGCACAGCACGGCAGCCGCTGCCGAGCCGACGACCGCCAGCGACAGGCGCCGGCGACGGACCGGTGCGGTCACGCGATCCAGCGCGGCGGCGGCTTCGCTCCGGCGTGACCAGCGCATCCATCGGTGTGTCGCGGACGTCGTCCCGCCAGCCGGCCAGCAGGTTCGCCAGCTCGGCCTCGCCGCGGTCGGTCGCATAGACCGGCTGCTGCGTCGCCAGCGCATCGAGGAGCTGATCGGTGCGGTTGATCTCGTTGAGCGACGGGTCCCCACCGTTGGAATTCCAGCGTCCGAAGTCAGGCATGGTCACGCCCCGTCGCCATGATCTCCGCCTTCAGCCGCGACAAGGCCCGATGCTGGGCCACCCGCACCGCGCCGGCGGTGCTCCCGACGGCCTCGGCGGTCTCCTCGGCGCTCATCCCGACCACCACGCGCAGGACCAGGATCTCGCGCTGCTTCTCGGGCAAGGTCTGCAGCAGGGCGTTCATCCGGGCCGACGGACTCGGAGTCGATCGCCATCTGCTCGGGGCCCGCCTCACCGGAATCGCGTTCCGGGACCACGTCCATCGGATCGGACCGGTTTCGGCCGGCGGCTCGGTGGGCGTCGGCAACCTTGTGCGCTGCAATGCCGTACACGAAGGCCAGGAACGGTCGTCCCTGATCCTTGTAGCGCGGCAGCGCCGTGATGGCAGCCAAGCACACCTCCTGAGCAACGTCATCGGCCGAGAGGCCGCTGCGCTCCGCGGACCCCACCCGCGCCCGGCAGTACCGGACCACGAGCGGGCGGATGATCTCCAGCACCTCCCGGAGGGCGTCCCGATGGCCGGCCACCGCGTCAGCAACGACAGCATCGAGACGTTCTCCCGAAAATGTCATCGTGAGCGATATCTCCAGCGTTACGTACGGGACACACATCCCACGAAGGGAAGGTGGCCTCGCCAGGCGGCGTGGCTCAGCTAAACAATAACGACCACAAACGGCGCAGCCGCGTTACCGGGAACGCCACACGCCGCCCCGTCTGGTCACGGTTTCGGCGCAGGTGTCGCGCACGGCCGTGACCTGGGCGCGTAAGTGCTCCCCGGGCCCGGCCGCGGCGAGGTCGGCCAGCAGGCACGCGGCCGCCCACTGCAGCGGCACCAGGGCCAGGTCAGCGCTCTGCGCCAGCGCGTCCGCGGCGTCGCGGCGGGCGGCGTCGAGCTCCCCGCGGGTGCAGTGCGCGGCGGCCAGCACGACGAGCGACTTGACCCGGTGGCGTGCCGAGCCGTACTGCCCGGCGAGGTGCACCGCGCGTTCGGCGTGCCCGACGGCGGCGGCCCCCTGGCCCTGCACCATCGCCAGCTCGGCCGACACCCAGGCCAGCCGCACGGGCAGCCGCGGGCACGCCGTCGCGTCGATCGATTCGACCGCCCGGCGCAGCGCGCACTCCGAGGCGGCGAATCGCCCCGTGCCCAGAGCGTCGGCCGCCAGCCCGAGCAGTGCGTCGGCGCCCGCCTCGCCGGCGCCGTCCGACAGCGCCCAGGCCCGCCCGTCCTGCGGCCGGGCGCGGTCATGCCAGCCGAGCTGGCGAAAGAAGGATGCCCGGGTGCTGTGCGCGAGCGACGCGAGCCGACCGTGCGGAGCCACGCGCAGAAGACGGTCCAGATCGGCCTGCGCGGTGCTGTAGCGACCCTGGCCTCCTGCCGCGACCGCTCGCAGCCAGAGGTGCTCCGGAGTGTGCGCGGCCGGCAGGGGCCATGTTCCGGGGTTGCTGCCGAACGCTGCGTCATCCATTCCAGAGCGCGACGCTATCAAGGGAACGACCATTTGAGTATCGCGTTAGTTAACAGTTCGTGGTGGCCGTGTTACGACCAGGAAAACTGGTCGACACGTGTCGAGTTCACCTCGGGCAGCGCCGAATTAACTGACCGGCCGAAATGGCGGATAACGCGGCGGTCAAACCGTCGCTGTTAGCACCGATCTCGTTGCGCACGCGTCGCCGCGATGAACGGGATGTAAATTTTCTGCCTGCGGATATGCCTTTTCGCACACTCGGGGGCTATTGACGGCAATTCGCGAGCCCTTCTACGTTTGTGTGCACGAGTGGTCATCGGCGACTGTGCTCGCATCAGTTCCACGACTGACGTCCATCGCATTTGCGAATTGGGCGTGCAGAGAGGGGTTTCCAAGTGCCACAGCCGCAGCAGCTACCCGGTCCGAACGCCGACATCTGGGACTGGCAGATGGAGGGCCTTTGCCGGGGCGTCGACTCCTCGATGTTCTTTCATCCCGATGGCGAGCGCGGCCGTGCCCGCGCCCAGCGGGAGATGCGCGCCAAGGAGATGTGCCGCCGGTGCCCGGTGATCGCACAGTGCCGCTCACACGCGCTCGGCGTCGGTGAGCCCTACGGCATCTGGGGCGGCCTCAGCGAGTCCGAGCGCGAACTGCTGCTCAAGCGGGGCATCCGCCGCAGCGCCTGACTCCGTGCCGGAGCCCGGCAGGCGGCGTGCGCTTACCGCAAAACCGTCCACGTCGGCCGGAAACGGCGTTGACTGGAGCAGGCACGCCCTGCGCGTGTCCCCCGCTTCGTCACTTCCCAGATGCCGCGAGGTAGTCGATGACCGTCACCCCGCCCAGCCCTGCGTGGTTGGACACCACACTGTTCCCGTTCGCCAGCCACTTTCTCGAGATCGACGGCCACACAGTGCACTACGTCGACGAAGGCAACGGTCCCGTCCTGCTGCTGCTGCACGGGAATCCCACCTGGGCCTTCCTCTACCGGCACATGATCGCGGAGCTGTCGCCGCATTTCCGGTGCATCGCCGTCGACTATCCTGGCTTCGGACTCAGCACAGCCCGTGCCGGGTACAGCTTCACACCCCGTGATCAGTCGCAGGTAATCGAGGCCTTCGCGGCGGCGTTGGGGTTGCGCGACATCCGCCTGATGGTGCAGGACTGGGGCGGTCCCATCGGTCTCGGCTTCGCCGGTCGCAGACCAGAACTCATCCACAGCCTGATCGTCGGAAACACCTGGGCGTGGCCGGCGCAGAACGTCGCGCACATCGCGAATTTCTCGCGCGTCGCGGGCAGCCGCCTCGCCGGCTGGCTGATCCGACGCTTCAACGCCTTCGTCACGGTGCTGTTGCCCGCGGGCATCAACCGCACCCTGACGCCCGCCGAGAAGGCCGCCTACCGCGGACCGTTCCCGACGCCGCAATCGCGTGTTCCGACGGCAGTCTTCCCGCACGAGATCCTCGCCAGCAGAGCCTTTCTGCACGACGTCGAGGTCGGCCTGTCGGCGCTGGCGGACAAACCGGCCCTCATCGTGTGGGGCGACGCCGACGTCGCCTTCACCGACGGTGAGCGACGACGCTTCGAAGCCGCCTTCCGGCGGCACCGCACGCGCATACTCCCCGGTGCCAAACACTTCATCCAAGAGAACAGCCCGCGCGAGATCTGCACGGCCATCCTCGAATTCGAGCGCGATACCCCGTAGCCCGCCGCGCCCACCTTGGGACCACTGTGGGGCCCACGCACGAGAATCGTCGAGAATTCGTGCATAGGCCCCACAGTCGGCGGCGCGGGAACTACTCAGTGGTGGTGATGCCCGTGGCCGTGGCCATGGCCGTCATCCTCGGCCTCGGCGGGCTTCTCGACGATCGCGGTCTCGGTGCTCAGGATCATCCGCGCCACCGACGCCGCGTTGACCACCGCGGAGCGGGTGACCTTGACCGGGTCGACGACGCCGTCGGCGATCAGGTCACCGAACTCCAGCGTGGCGGCGTTGAAGCCGTGTCCGGCCGGCAGCTCGGAGACCTTGTTCACCACGACCGAGCCGTCCAGCCCGGCGTTGGTGGCGATCCAGTACAGCGGCGAGGACAGCGCGGCGGAGAACACGTCGACCCCGAGCGCCTCGTCACCGGTCAGCTGCGAGCGCAGCTTGTCCAGGCTGGCGCGGGCCTGCACCAGCGCGGCGCCGCCACCGACGACGATGCCCTCCTCGACTGCGGCCTTGGCCGCGGCCACGGCGTCCTCGACGGCCTCCTTGCGCTTCTTGAGGTCCGTCTCGGTCGCGGCTCCGACCCTGATCACCGCGACACCGCCGGCCAGCTTGGCCAACCGCTCCTCGAGCTTCTCGCGGTCCCAGTCGGAGTCGGACGCCTCGATCTCGGCGCGCAACTGCGACTTGCGGCCCTCGATCGCCTCCTGCGTGCCGCCACCGTCGACGATCACGGTGCTGTCCTTGTCGACGACGACCCGGCGCGCGGTGCCGAGCACCTCGAGGCCGACCTCGCGCAGCATCAGACCCACGTCGGGGTTGACGACCTGGCCGCCGGTGACGACCGCGAGGTCGTCGAGGAACGCCTTGCGGCGGTCCCCGAAGAACGGGGCCTTGACCGCGACGGCCTTCAGCGTCTTGCGGATCGCGTTGACCACGAGCGTCGACAGTGCCTCGCCCTCGACGTCCTCGGCGACGATGAGCAGCGGCTTCCCGGCCTCGGCGACCTTCTCCAGCAGCGGCAGCAGGTCGGGCAGCGAACTGATCTTCTCGCGGTGCAGCAGCACCAGCGCGTCCTCGAGCACCGCTTCCTGGGAGTCGAAGTCGGTCACGAAGTAGGCGGAGACGAAGCCCTTGTCGAAGCCGACGCCCTCGGTGATCTCGAGCTCGGTGTTCAGCGTCGAGGACTCCTCGACCGTGACGACGCCGTCGGCGCCGACCTTGGTCATCGCCTCGCCGACCAGCTGGCCGACCTGCTCGTCGCGCGACGACACGGTCGCGACCTGGGCGATGGAGTTCTTGTCGTCGACCGGGGTGGCCGCGGCGAGCAGCGCCTCGGACACCGCGTCGGCGGCCTTGCCGATGCCCGAACCGAGCGCGATCGGGTTGGCACCGGCGGCGACGTTGCGCAGACCGGCCTTCACCAGCGCCTGGGCCAGCACCGTCGCGGTGGTGGTGCCGTCACCGGCGACGTCGTTGGTCTTGGTGGCCACCGACTTCACCAACTGGGCGCCGAGGTTCTCGAACGGGTCCTCGAGGTCGATCTCGCGGGCGATGGTGACGCCGTCGTTGGTCACGGTCGGCCCGCCGAACGCCTTGGCGAGCACCACGTGGCGACCACGCGGCCCCAGGGTCACCTTCACCGCGTCGGCGAGTTTGTCGACGCCGGCCTCCATGGCGCGACGCGCGGTCTCGTTGAATTCAATCTGCTTGCTCATGTATTTCTTTCCCTAATGGCGGGTATGACGCGCACCGCCCCGGACATCACCCGCATGTGCGGGAATGTCCGGGGCGGAGTCACGGATTCGCTTACTTGGAGACGACAGCCAGCACGTCGCGGGCCGAGAGGATCAGGTACTCCTCGCCGTTGTACTTGATCTCGGTGCCGCCGTACTTGCTGTAGATGACGACGTCGCCCTCCGACACGTCCAGAGGAATCCGCTTCTCGCCATCCTCATCCCAGCGGCCGGGGCCAACTGCGACGACGGTGCCTTCCTGCGGCTTCTCCTTGGCGGTGTCGGGGATGACCAGACCGGACGCGGTCGTGGTCTCGGCCTCGTTGGCCTGTACGAGGATCTTGTCCTCGAGTGGCTTGATGTTCACGCTCGCCACAATGGAGCCCCTTCACTGATGTTGGTGTGTGTACTAGGTGGCCGGGTTCCGCCCCCGCGCCGTCGTCGCGGGTGTCGACACGGGGAGGTCCGGTTGCCACCTAGCACTCTATACACGAGAGTGCTAGCACTCAAGGCTCGGGCTCGAAACGTCCGCCGAGGGCGAACGCCGGGGGCCCGCTTCGGATGGGGTTCTCGGCCTTCGCCCGGTTTCGTCCCGCGCGGGAAAGGCCTACGCTGGAGGCAGCGTCAGGACCACGGGCCGGTTGCGTTCGTTCTTTCCGCTAGATGGCCGTCGGTGCAACTGTGGTGTTAAGCAGTCAGCATCAGACTGGCCGCCGTCGATTCGACTGTGTGCACAAACGCAGCATCTGCCGGGATTCCCGCGCCGCCCGGGCACCGGACTACGGCGACGACCCGCCACCGTTCCCGGTGAGCCCGCGCGGGTCCATCATCAGGTGGTCGGAGACGTCGCCGATCATCTCGACATCCACCGTGCGCTCGGTGAAGTGCCAGCCCCCGGCGTCGCGGGCGAAGGCGTCGCGGTAGCGCCCGACGACGATCGGTTGCAGTGCCACGGTGTCGGTCTGCTGGACGACGCAGAACGTCGAGCGCGCCGAGGCGGTGTCGCCGTGCACCTCGACGATCGGGTTGAGCACCAGGTGGCGGGTGCGCGGACTGTTGCGGTGCCCGGGGAAGCGCCGGGTGGTCGAGGCGAACAGCGCGGCGATGCGGTCCGCGCCCGTGACGCCCATGAAGGATCCGCGGCCCAGCAACGCACCGACCCCGTCGAAGTCACCGGCGTCGATCGACTCGGCGTAGCGGTAGAGCAGCTCGGTGACGGCCAGCTTGTCCGCGAGGTCGCTCACGCGACCTGCCCCTGCACCACCGGCAGGCCCGGGTCGCTGGCGGCGTCCAGCGCGCGACGGCGGCGCGCCGGCCGCGATCAGATGCGCGGCGAAGGACGCGATCATCGCACCGTTGTCGGTACACAGCCGGGGCCGCGGGACCCGCAGCGTCAGACCCGCTGCCGCGCAACGCTGTTCAGCCAGTTCCCGCAGCCGGGAGTTGGCGGCCACGCCGCCGGCGATCAGCAGCGTCGACACCTCCAGCTGCTCGGCGGCCCGCACCGCCTTGGCGGTCAGCACATCGGCGACGGCCTCCTGGAAGCCCGCCGCCACGTCGGCCTGCGCGGCCTGCGGGTGGCTCTCGACGTAGCGCGCCACCGCGGTCTTGAGGCCCGAGAAGCTGAACGCATACGGGTCGTCGCGCGGACCGGTCATGCCGCGGGGGAACACGATCGCGTCCCGATCGCCCTGCCGGGCCAGCTCGTCGAGCACCCGGCCGCCGGGGTAGCCGAGGCCGAGCAGCCGCGCGACCTTGTCGTAGGCCTCCCCGGCGGCGTCGTCGACCGTGGAGCCCAGCTCGACGATGGGCTCCCCCAGCGAGCGCACGTGCAGCAGGTTGGTATGCCCGCCGGACACCAACAGTCCGACGCTCTCGGGAAGCGGGCCGTGGTCGAACACGTCGGCGGCCAGATGGCCGCCGAGGTGATTGACGGCGTAGAACGGCACCTGCCACGCGGCCGAATACGCCTTGGCGGCAGCGACGCCCACCAGCAGCGCACCGGCCAGGCCCGGCCCGATGGTCGCCGCCACGACGTCCGGCTTGTCGACGCCCGCGGTGTCCAGCGCGCGCCGCATCGTGGGGCCCAGCGCCTCGAGGTGTGCGCGCGAAGCGATCTCGGGGACCACGCCGCCGAAGCGGGCGTGCTCGTCGACGCTGGAGGCGACCTCGTCGGCGAGCAGCGTGACCGCGCCGTGGGCGCCGAGGTCGGCGATCCCCACACCGGTTTCGTCACAGGAACTCTCGATGGCCAGGACGATCATCGCAACTCCCGTTTCATCGTGTAGGCGTCGGCTCCGCTGACGCGGTAGTAGCGCTTGCGCACGCCCACCCTCTGGAAGCCCTCACTCTCGTACAGCGCGATCGCGGGTACGTTGTCGGTTCGCACCTCGAGGTAGATCACCCCGCCGTCGGCATGGTCGACGAGGCGGCGCAGCATCTGCCTGCCGATGCCCCGGCCCTGATAGGCGGGATCGACGGCGATGGTGTGGATCTCGTACTCGTAGGGCGGCACCCGGCCGAGCCGTGAGATTCCCGCGTACCCCACCAGCTTGTCGTCGGCCCGGGCGGCCACGTAGTGATTGTGGCCGGCGGCCAGCTCGGCCAGGAATGCGCGCTCGGGCCACGGGTCGTCCCCGTCGAACAACTGCGCCTCGAGCTCGGCGCAGCGCGCGGCATCGCCGGGGGCCAGCGGTTCGTAGTGCACTGTCATCGCGCGCCGGCCTGCGGCTTCGCGTCGGGCCGGCGCAGGTACAGGGGGACCAGCGGCTCCGGAGCCGACACCCAGTCCGTGACGGCACCCACCAGCCCCGCCGCGCTCGGCGATGCCGGTGCACGTCGTGGCAGGTCGAACAACGCGGCGTGCTCCGGCGAACCGGCCACCGCCGCGGCTCCCGCCGGCACGTCGGCCGCCGCGTTGACGGCCGGACCGTCGACGCGCACGCCGTCGCGGTAGCGGGCCCAGTACACCTCGCGCCGCCGCGCGTCGGTCACCACGAGCATGTCGCCCGTCGTGCCGATCCCGATCGCGTCCAGGCTGCACACCCCGTGCACCGGGACTCCGAGGGCATGCCCGAACGCCGCCGCGGTCGCCATCCCGACCCGCAGGCCGGTGAACGGGCCGGGGCCGCAGCCCACCACGACGGCGTCCAGTTGGTCGACGGTGATGCCGGCGTCGCGCAGCGACTCCACGATGTTCGGGGTCAGCCGCTCGGCGTGCGCGCGGGCGTCCACGGTCACCTGCTCGGCGAGCACGTCGATGCGGTCGCCGAGCGAGACCACGCCGGCGGTCACCGCCGGTGTGGCCGTGTCGATCGCCAGTACCAGCCGGTTCACGACCCGCTCCATTGCCAGATCGCGGTGCGCAGATCGGTGTCGGGCGCCCGTTCGAGCCGGATGTCGAGGTGGCGCTCGGACAGCCGTTCGACGATCCCCTCGCCCCATTCGACGACGACGACGGCGTCGTCGAGATCGGTGTCGAGGTCCAGGGAGTCGAGTTCGCCCAGCAGGTCGACCGACGGCGAATCGAGCAGTCGGTAGAGGTCGACGTGCACCATCGCCGGCGATCCCGGGCGGCGCGGCCGGTGCACCCGCGCCAGCACGAACGTCGGCGAGAGCACCGGCCCCTCGACGTCCATGGCTTGGGCGATTCCCTTGGCCAGCACGGTTTTTCCCGCCCCCAGCGGACCCGACAGCACGACGACGTCACCGGCCCGCAACTGCCGGCCCAGTTCGGCGCCGAAGGCGATCGTGTCGTCGGCGGTGCGCAGTTCGGTGGTGCCCGACCCGTCAACCATTGCTGCGCACCCGTTCCCGGACCCGGCGGGTCAGCGCGACCAGTTTGGACGGCGTCGCGCGCTCGACCAGCCGGACCAGCGCCTCGTCGATGATCTCCGGCCGCTCGAGTTGCACGAGATGCCCTGCGCCGCCGACGATCACCAGCTCCGACTTGGGAAGTTCGATCGCCATCTGCTGCGAGTACTCCATCGGCGTCAGCAGGTCGTGGTCACCGCAGGCGATCAGCGTCGGAACCTTGCGCAGCGTGTTCAGCCCGGCCGTCTCGTCGTGCACCTCCAGCGCGTGCAGGAACTCCACGACGGTGGTGATCGGGGTGTCGTGCATCATCGCCTCGGAGAAGGCCACGACGCTGGGGCTGACCTTCTCGTCGCCGTAGGACGCCGCCCGCAGGATCGGGCCGATCACCGAACGTCCGGCGCCGCGGAACCGGTGCACGGTCTTCGGCGCGTAGCGCGCGGCGAAACGCACCGCCTCCAGCGCCGGGTTCTTCAGGATCTCTCCCAGCGGCGATCGCGAAACCCCTTCGGCGGCAGAGGCGATCAGCGCGGCGCCGACGATGCGGGTGGGATAGCGCTGCGGGTACTGCCGGGCGTGCGAGAGCACGGTCATTCCGCCCATCGAATGCCCGACCAGCACGACCGGTCCGCGCGGCGCCACGACGGCCAGCACGCTCTCGAGGTCCTGGCCCAGCTGTTCGACCGTATAGGTGTCCGGGGGCGCTTCTCCGGAGCGGCCGTGGCCGCGCTGGTCGTAGAACACCATGCGCACCTGCGCGCCCCACTGTTCGGTCAGCCGGGCCCGCTGGAAGTGGAAGGAGCCCATGCGCAGACAGAAACCGTGGGCGAACACGACGGTCAGCGGCGCATCCTCCGGACCCACCTCGCGCACCGCGAGCGGCACGGCATCGGGCGTCGTGACCACCGAGCTGCGGTCGGCGTCGAGGAGCTCGAAGTCCTCGTCCCGGTGCGGATCGTCGACGGTGACGCTGCCGGCGCAGGGACCGCGCCGCGCTCACCCCGGCTGCGGAACCGACGGCGGCCACCCCCGCGGCGCCGGCCAGCCAGCCCGCCCGGCCGCTCACCGGGAATTCCCCCGATACCTGCCGGACGAACCGGCCCCGCGGGCTCGTCACGACCTCGTAGTTGATGGTGCCGAGCAGCTCCGCCCAATCCTGGGCCGTCGGCTCGCCGTCGGCGCCCGGCCCGAACAGGATCGCCTCGTCCCCCTCGGCGACGTCGACCGGTCCCGGCCCCAGATCGACCACGAATTGGTCCATGCAGATGCGTCCCACGTTCGGGTAGCGCCTGCCGTTGATCTGCACCTGCATCCGATTGCTCAGCGACCGGAAGACGCCGTCGGCGTACCCGGCCGGGATCAGCGCCAGCGTGGTGTCGCGCTCCGCGACCCAGGTGTGGCCGTAGGACGCGCCGTCGCCGGCCCGTATCGAGCGCACCATCACCACCGGGCAACTCACCGTCATCGCCGGGCGCAGACCCAGGTCACCGCGCTCCGGGATCGGTGTCTGGCCGTACACCGCGATGCCGGGCCGAACCATGTCGAACGCCAGGTCGGGCCGGGTCAGCGCGGCGGGCGAATTGCTCAGATGCACCACGTCGTACGTCACGCCGTGCTCGCGGGCACGGGCCGCCATGTCGGTCAGCCGGCGCGCCTGCACGTCGTTGAACGGGTGCTCGGGCACGTCGCCGTGCGCCAGGTGCGACATCAGCCCGTGGATGCGGACCGCGCCGTCCGCGCGGGCGTCGCGCAGCGCCGCGACCACGGCCGGGTAGTCGGCGGCGCCGACGCCGTTGCGGCTGAGCCCGGTGTCGGCCTTGACGGTCACCGTCGCGGGATGCCCGGTTCGCCGGGCGGCAGCCAGCAGGTCACCGACCTGACGCCGCGAGGACACCGCCACCTCGACGCCGGCGAGCAGTGCGGGCGCGAAGTCGGTGCCGGGCGGGTGCAGCCAGGCCAGTACCGGCGCGGTGATGCCGGCACGACGCAGGTCCAACGCCTCGCCGATGGTCGCGACCCCCAGCGCGGCGGCACCCGCCGCCAGCGCCGCGCGCGCCACCTCCGGTGCGCCGTGGCCGTAACCGTCGGCCTTCACCACCGCCATCACCGCGGCCGAACCCGCGCGTTCGCGCAGCGTGGCGACGTTGTGCGCGATGGCGTCGAGATCGATCAGCGCGGTCGGCAGCGCCGCGGACATGTTCTTGGTCATGATCACCGCCCACGATTGTCCCAGGCCGCCGCCGCGGCGGTCTCAGTGGGCGAAATGCTCCTCGTCGGAGAACCCGCCGAGACCCACTTTGTCAAGCTTGCCGAGCACCTCAACCAGGTCGTCGCGCAGCGCGCGGGCCAGGTTCGCCGAGAAGCCCTCGCGCACCACGATGCGCAGCACCGCGACGTCGCTGGCGTTGTCGGGCATCGTGTAGGCCGGCACCTGCCAGCCGTAGCTGCGCAGCAGCGCCGAGACGTCGAACACCGTGTAGCTCATTCCCTCGACCAGCTTGAACGCCACCACGGGGATGCCGACCCCGTCCGAGATCACCTCGAACACCGGGGCGTCGTCGGGCCCGGCCATGGCCGCCAGCTCACGGGCCAGCCACTGCGCGGTGTCCGACAGGCAGTGCATCACGGTGATGTAGCCGTCGCGGCCGAGCCGCAGGAAGTTGTAGTACTGACCCACCACCTGGTTGCCGGGGCGGGAGAAGTTCAGCGTGAACGTCGGCATGTCCCCGCCGAGGTAGTTCACCCGGAACACCAGTTCCTCCGGCAGGTGCTCGGGGTTGCGCCACACGACGAACCCGATGCCGGGATAGGTCAGGCCGTACTTGTGCCCGCTGACGTTGATCGACACCACGCGCGGCAGCCGGAAGTCCCACGCCAGGTCGGGGTGCAGGAACGGCACCACGAAGCCGCCGCTGGCCGCGTCGACGTGCACCGGGATGTCGAGGCCCCGGTCGGCCGCCAGCCCGTCGAGCGCCGCGCAGATGTCGCCGACCGGTTCGAGTTCGCCGGTGAACGTGGTGCCCAGGATCGCGACGACGCCGATGGTGTCCTCGTCGACCGCGTCGAGCACCTGCTCGGGGGTGATCACGTAGCGACCGTGCTCCATCGGCAGATAGCGCGCCTCGACGTCGAAGTAGCGGCAGAACTTCTCCCACACCACCTGCACGTTGGAGCCCATCACCATGTTGGGCGTGCGGCCCTTCCAGTCCTGCCCGGCCGCCTCCAGCTTCTGGCGCCACCGCCACTTCATGGCCAGCCCCGCCAGCATCACGGCCTCACTGGAACCGACCGTGGACACCCCGACCGCCGTGGACGGGTCGTCGTCGCGCAGCCCCTCGGCGTGGAAGAGGTCGGCGACCATGCAGACACAGCGCTGCTCGATCGCCGCGGTGACCGGGTACTCGTCCTTGTCGATCATGTTCTTGTCGAACGTCTCCGACATCAGCTGCCCGGCCTCGGGGTCCATCCACGTCGTCACGAAGGTGGCGAGGTTGAGCCGTGAGCTGCCGTCGAGCATCAGCTCGTCGTGGATGAACCGGTAGGTCTGCTCGGGATCCATCGACTCGTCGGGCAGACGCAGGGCCGGGATCGGGGCGGTGAACAGCCTGCCGGTGTAGGCAGGGGTCAACGACGTGTGGCGCGAAACGTTGGGCATGGGCTCCTTTCTAGAGGATGGAGGCCAGTGCCGTTCGCAGATGCGCCAGGATGCGCGACGACGATGTCGGCGCGGCGGCGGGTCCGGGGTCGAGCGCCGCCAGTTCGGCCGCCCGGGCGTGCACGAACGCCGCCGCGGCGGCGGCCTCGCCCGGCCGGGAGTCCCGCCGCCAGCAGGGCGCCGATGACGCCGGAGAGCACGTCGCCCGAGCCCGCGGTGGCCGCCCAGGACTGGCCGGCGACGTTGAGGTAGACCGGCCCGTCCGGCTCGGCCACGACGGTGACGTTGCCCTTGAGCAACACCGTGACGCCGAGCCGGTCGGCGAGCCTGCGGGTGTCGGCGACGCGGTCCTCGCCCGGCGGTGATCCGGCCAGCCGGGCGAATTCGCCGGCGTGCGGCGTCAGCACGGTGGGGGCGGCGCGGCCCGCCACCAGATCGGGATGGGCGGCCAGCATCGTCAGCCCGTCGGCGTCGACGATCACGGGCAGCTCGGTCTCCAGCGCGAAGCACAGCGCGGCGGCCCCACTCTCGTCGGTGCCCAGGCCCGGGCCCACCGCCCACGCCTGCACCCGTCCGGCGGTCGAGAAGCCCGAGGTCGCGATCACCTCGGGCCAATGCGAAACAACCTCTGCCGCAGCGGTTCCCGCGTAGCGGACCATCCCGGAGTGGGCAGCCACCGCGGCGCCGGTGCACAGAATCGCGGCACCGGGATAGGCTGCCGAGCCGGCCATCACCCCGGTGACACCCTGGGTGTACTTGTCGTCGGTACGGCCGGGCACCGGCCACCGCGCCGCGACGTCGGCGGACTCGAAACCCATCAGGTCGGCGGGCGGCAGCTCGAGCCCGATGTCGACGAGTTCGACACGGCCGCAGGACCCGAGCGCGTGCACGGGCTTGAGCCCGCCGAACGTCACCGTGAGCGCGGGCCGCACGTGCGGGCCGTCGGCAGCACCGGTGTGCACGTCGACACCGCTGGGCAGGTCGACCGCGACGACCGGGATGCCGGCCTGTTCCACGGCGTCGAACACCTCGGCCGCGACGGGCCGCAGCGGGCCCGAACCGGAGATGCCGACGACCCCGTCGATCACCAGATCTGTTGCTGTGGGCACCTTTTCGACGATGCGGCCACCGGCCCTGCGGAATGCGGCGAGCGCGGCGCCGTGGGTGCGCTCGGGGTTGAGCAGCACCGCCGCAGCGCCCGCGCCGCGGCGGCGCAGCAGCGTCGCCGCCCACAGCGCATCGCCCCCGTTGTCGCCGGAACCGACGACGGCGCACACGGTTTTGCCCGCCACGGTGCCGAATTCGCGGATGATCGCCGTCGCCAGCCCGAACGCGGCCCTGCGCATCAGCACGCCGTCGGGCAGGGCCGCGAGCAGCGGCGCTTCGGCGTCGCGGATCTGCTGGGCGGTGTAGTAGTACCGCATTGGGGACACGTTACGTGGGTACCTTCCCAGCCATGACGGATTCACAGGTGAGCGACGAGCTTCTCGCACTCGAGCACGCCGGCTGGCAGTCACTGTGTGACGGCACCGGCGACAGGTTCTACGGCGAGGTGATGACGGACGGAGGCGGTGATGGTGCTGGCCAACGGCGCGGTGATGGACCGCGCCGCGGTGACGGCGGCGCTCGGGCAGTCGCCGCCGTGGGCGCGCTACGAGATCGGCGACGTCCGGTTGATCGCGATCACGCCGGACACCGCCGCGCTGGTATACACGGGCAGGGGCTGGCGCGACGGCGATGGCGAACCGTTCGTGGCCGCCATGTCGTCGGTCTATCACCGCACGGCCGACGGCTGGAAGCTGGTGCTGTACCAGCAGTCGCCACGCAGCTGACGTCACCGACCGCGCAGCGCCTCGGCCACCGTCGGGTACAGGTCGATGATCTCGTCGATACGCATCATCCGCATCGGCCGCGCAGTGGCCGGCCCGTCGGCGACCACACGCAGCGAGATGCCCGCAGGCGAGGTCAGGCGGTGGGTCTCGACCAGCATGCTGATGCCGGCCGAGGACAGGAAGTCCACGTCGGTGATGTCGACGATCAGCACCGACGGATTGTCGGTGAGCGCGACGTCGAGGTGCGTGCCCAACGTGGGGGCGGTGAGCACGTCGAGGTCTCCGGCGACATGCAGGACCACCGTCTCGCCGTCGCGGCGGGGTCGGACGACGAATCGGCCGCGGCTGTGTTCAGTGACGTTCATGGGTGCCCCCGAGGGATGGTCAGACGCGCCGCCGCACACGAAGTCGGCTTGCGTAGGTGGCTGCTGCTGCAGGTCACGCGGCGAGGGCCGCACAGACGGACGGGAATTCCGCTCAGCCGCGCCACGGGCTCGGGCGCTGTTGCTGCAACACGGTTCTTGTCCGGTATATCGACCCGAGACGCGCGAGCGTTAACAGATGATCTTAATCATCCCTTAAATTGACAGCCGAGTCACAACCGCGCAGGTCAGCTATTCGACGGTGACCGACTTCGCCAGATTGCGCGGCTTGTCGACGTCGTAACCGCGGGCCTCGCGCCACGCCTGCGGAGAACAGCTGCATCGGGATCGTCGAGAGCAGGGGCTGCAGCAGGGTCGGCACCGCCGGGATCTCGATCAGGTGATCGGCGTAGGGGCGCACCGTGTCGTCGCCCTCCTCGGCGATGACGATGGTGATCGCGCCGCGGGCCTGGATCTCCCGGATGTTCGACAGCAGCTTGGAATGCAGCACCGCGGCGTTCTTCGGCGACGGCATCACCACGATGACCGGCAGGTCGTCCTCGATCAGCGCGATCGGGCCGTGCTTGAGCTCGCCCGCCGCGAAGCCCTCGGCATGCATGTAGGCGAGTTCCTTGAGCTTGAGCGCGCCTTCGAGCGCCACCGGGTACCCGACGTGGCGGCCGAGGAACAGCACGGTCTGAGAGGCCGCGAACCGCTTGGCCAGCGCAAGGACCGGCTCGCTGGTGGCCAGCACCCGCGCGATGAGCTCGGGCATGGCCTCGAGGTCGTGGTATTCGCGCGCCACCTCGTCGGGGTATTTCGTGCCGCGGGCCTGGGCCAGCGCGAGCCCGACGAGGTAATTCGCCGCGACCTGGGCCAGGAACGTCTTGGTCGACGCCACCCCGATCTCCGGCCCGGCGCGGGTGTAGAGCACCGCGTCGCACTCCCGCGGGATCTGGCTGCCGTTGGTGTTGCACACCGCGAGCACCTTGGCCTTCTGCTCCTTGGCGTGGCGGACGGCCTCCAGCGTGTCGGCGGTCTCCCCGGACTGCGAGATCGCCACCACGAGGGTGTGGCTGTCCAGCACCGGATCGCGGTAGCGGAACTCGCTGGCGAGCTCGACCTCGACCGGCAACCGGGTCCAGTGCTCGATCGCGTACTTGGCCAGCAGCCCCGAATGGTAGGCCGTGCCGCAGGCGACGACGAAGACCTTGTCGACGTCGCGCAGCTCCTGATCGGAGAGCCGCTGCTCGTCGAGCACGATGCGGTTGTCGACGAAGTGGCCCAGCAGCGTGTCCGACACCGCGTCGGGCTGCTCGGCGATCTCCTTGAGCATGAAGTAGTCGTAGCCACCCTTTTCGGCGGCCGAGGTGTCCCAGTCGATGTGGAAGGTCCGGTAGTCCCGGGTGGGGTCGGCGGGAGTTGCCGTCGAAGTCGGTGATCCGATAGCCGTCGGCGGTGACCACGACCGCCTGATCCTGGCCCAGCTCGACGGCTTCTCGGGTGTGCTCGATGAACGCCGCCACGTCGGAGCCCACGAACATCTCACCTTCGCCGACCCCGAGTACCAGAGGCGTGGAGCGGCGGGCCGCCACGATCGTGCCCGGTTCGTCGGCGTGGGCGAAGACCAACGTGAAGTGCCCCTCGAGCCGACGCAGCACCGCCAGCACCGAGGCCGCGAAGTCACCGGCATGCTCGCCGGTCGCGAACTCCCGCGCGACCAGGTGCACCGCGACCTCGGTGTCGGTGTCGCTGGCGAACTCCACCCCGGCTGACTCCAACTCGGTGCGCAGCGACGGGAAGTTCTCGATGATGCCGTTGTGGACGACGGCGACCTTGCCCGCGGCGTCGCGGTGCGGGTGGGCGTTGCGGTCGGTGGGCCTGCCGTGGGTGGCCCAGCGGGTGTGACCCAGGCCGGTCGATCCGACCAAGGTGTCCTCGCCCGCCTCGGCGAGCGCCGCCTCCAGGTTGGCCAGCCGGCCCGCCTTGCGGCGCACCGTCAGCCCGCCCTGACCGTCGAGCAGCGCGACACCGGACGAGTCGTAACCCCGGTACTCCATGCGGCGCAGCGCGTCGACGACGATGCCGCGGGCAGGACGCTGCCCGACGTAGCCGACGATTCCGCACATAGCCCACCAGGGTACTGCAGTCCGCGCCCCCCACCGGGGTGGGCTACGGTCATCCGGTGGCCGGTACGAAGAAGCTTTTCGCTGCGTTGACCCGCCGGGGCCCGCACCGGGTTTTGCGCGGTGACCTGGCCTTCGCCGGGTTGCCCGGGGTGGTCTACACCCCCGCGAGTCGGGCAAGAATCTGCCCGGTGTGGCATTCGCTCACGATTGGGTCACAGCCGGCGGACCGCTATCGGCGCGACGCTGGAGCATCTGGCGTCGTGGGGCATCGTCGCCGCCGCGCCGTACACCGAGACCGGCCTGGCGCCGTCGGTGCTGAACCTGGCCTACGACCTGGGCACCGCGCTGGACATCATCGCCGGGGTTCGGCTGGGCACCGGCGACATCAGCGTGCACCCCGACAAGCTGGGGCTCGCGGGCCACGGCTTCGGGGCGTCGGCGGCGGTGTTCGCCGCCGCCGGCATGCCGGCCAAGCCGAAGGCGGTGTTCGCCGCCTATTCCCGACCGTCACCGAGCCCCGCGCCGAGCAGCCGGCGGCGACGCTGTCGGTGCCGGGGCTGATCCTGACCGCACCCGGCGATCCCGATGACGCTGCGCTCCAACGCCGTCGAGCTGGCCCGGGTGTGGAAGTCGGCCGACGCTGCGGTCCACCCCGAAGCCCAAGTCGGGCGGACTGATCGAGGGCCGCCGGCTGAGCCGTGCGCTCGGACTGCCCGGCGCGGACCGCGGCACCCAGAAGGTGGTGCGGGCGCTGATGACCGGATACCTGCTGCACATGCTGACCGGCGACAAGACCTACCGCGACTTCGCCGACGCCGAGCTCGAGCTGCCCAAGGCGCCGGTCGATGGATCCGTTCGCCGACGACCCGGTCGATCTCGAGAACAAGGTCGTCGCACTGCTGAAGCCCTGAGCTCGGCTCCCCAACCAACCGGTTGGGTGTATACCTGGTCCATGCAGAAGTCGATGCGGACGGGCATTTTCCTCAGCTACGCGGGCGGCTTCCTCGAGGCGGTCGACGAGGTCGTCGAACTGGAGAAGATCGGCGTCGACATCGCGCTGGTCGCCGAGGCCTACTCCTTCGACGCGATCAGCCAGCTGGGCTTCCTGGCGGCCAGGACCTCGCGGATCGAACTCGGCACCGGCGTCGTGCCGATCTACACCCGCACGCCCGCGCTGATGGCGATGACGGCCGCCGGGCTGGACTACGTCTCCGACGGCCGGTTCCGGCTCGGGCATCGGCACGTCGGGACCGCAGGTGATGGAGGGCTTCCACGGCGTGCCGTTCGACGCCCCGCTGGGCCGCACCCGCGAAGTGGTCGAGATCTGCCGGCAGGTGTGGCGCCGCGAACGGCTCGTCTTCGACGGGCAAGCACTACCAGATGCCGCTGCCCAGCGAGGGCCCGGGGCACGCGGCACCGGACTGGGCAAGCCATTGAAGCTCATCAATCATCCTGTGCGCGAGCGGATTCCGATCACCATCGCCGCACTGGGACCGAAGAACGTCGAGCTGACCGCGGAGATCGCCGAGGGCTGGCAGCCGGTGTTCTTCTACCCCGAGAAGGCCGACGAGGTCTGGGGCGAGGCGCTGCGCGCCGGGCGCCGCCAAGCGCGACCCGGCACTGGGCCCGCTCGACGTCATGGTCAGTGCCAGCCTGGCGATCGGCGACGACGTCGAGGACCGACTGGCGTGGGCGAAGCCGCAATTGGCGCTCTACATCGGCGGCATGGGTGCGCGCGGCCGCAACTTCTACCACAACCTGGCGACCCGATACGGCTTCGGCGACGTGGCCGACCACATCCAGGACCTCTATCTGGCCGGCCGGAAGAACGAGGCGATCGACGCCGTCCCCGACGAACTGGTGCGTCAGGTGTCCCTGGTCGGGCCCGCGCGGGTTCGTCAAGGAACGGGTGGCCGCGTTCGCCGAGGCGGGCGTGACGACCTTGCTCGTCCATCCGCTGACCGGTGACCGGCGCGAGTCGGTGCGTTCGTCGAAGAACTGCAGGAGCTGTTGCCCTGAGCGAGGCTCTCTCACCGAGCGTGCGCCCCGGTGATGATCGACAATGGCGTATGCGCGGTTCCGAGTTGAGCGACGCGGCTTGGGATCTGGTGGAGCATTGCCGAGTCGCACTGAGTGGCCCCGAGCGCCACACGGCATTCGTGCTGCTGGGGGTGGGCGACTACGCCGAGGCGATCGAGATCGCGCTGCAGTCGGTGGTCGGCACCGAAGCCCTGCCGATACCCGGCGAACTGTTGGACCGGTTGGCCCGCCTGCAACAGACGCACTATTTCGATCGCGGCATCGCCGAACTGCTCGCCACGGTGTCGGCTGCCGACGAGGCCTAGCCTGGGCGGTCCGCGAGTTTCGCGCTCATCGCAGAAGCGAGCGCCGATCGCTGCGATGACGAAGTGATCCGTAGTCGACTACTCGAATTGGCGTCGTTCGGGTATTGGTTCTACCTGGATCAACAGGACCAGCGATCCGCGCGAGATCGGCAGGCGGAACACAAAACGCACATCGCAATGATGCGTCCGCACGCCGAACGGATCGACCTGGATGTCAGGTAGCCGACTACCCGTGATGCCATCCGCCAGCCCCCGTAGTTTTGGGTCGCCACACACCAGCCAGGCGGCCAGCCGTCTCAACACCACACGAGGTTGACGAAATGATTAATACTGCAGCAAATCCCGGCGTCGAATCGGGAAACACCGCAACCGAGGCCGCAGCACCCGTGCCGGCACCGGTGCTCATCACCGAGCAGCAGGTGCTCATCGGGTCAGCCGCCGCTTTGGCCGCGCCGACAACGTATCGCCAACGGCTTCTGACCTCGATCAGAGCACGGTTCGCCCGCGCGGAAAAAACCGATCGGCCCAAGAAGCGACGACATTATCCCGTCCATTACGACTTCATCGAGGACGCGGCGATGTCTCGGATGATGTACCGACTCTGATGTTTTCGCTAGTCTGCCGATCGCCGCGAGCACTTGATGCCGCGCCATCGATGAGTTGCCCAGGGCACCGTCGTCTCGCCGGCTTGCAGAAGGGGCGATCGCCGTCCAGGTATCGCAGGCGGCGCTCGCGCTGGGGGCAGTGCTGACCGTGGTGCCGGCGGATGCGCCTGATCGTGGTTCCGACCGGTCTGCGGTAGCACCCCGGGATCACGCATGGGACCAGTCCCGGCGTCACGGCGCATCGACTCGGGCGCTTCGGTCAGCGGCGTGACACGTGAGCCATGCCGCCGCATGCCGAGACGCGCTCATCCGGGGGTGACCATCGTCTGGCCGTCGTCGCGGCTCACGGCCACCGGTGAAGAAGATGGTGCACTACCTGGAACTCGACACACACGGCTCTGCCAGCCATCAACGGTCTTGGAACTGATGTAGCACCGTCCGATGCCGGCGGCTCTGCACTCGGCAAGTCGCCGTTGGCCGGCGCGACCGGACTGACGCACCGGATACCTGGCCCGCTGTGCGCACTGGCGTCAATGGGTTCGTAGCGATTGTGGTTGAAGGTCAGTGTTCGTAGAGCGCGTCGTAAATGCACTTGGCAACGACAGGATCAGACAGATAGCCGCTGATGCCGTGGTGGTTGTCGGTGAAGTTGTCCACGTCGGTCTTGTTCTTTATCGCTGGGTCGCTTGGGTTCAGACGGAAATGATCGACGGTCAGCGGTTGCAGGGCGACGGCGTCACGCGGGTCCATGGCGTTGAACCATCGCTGGACGCACGACGGTGCCCGGTTTCCACCGACTTCGCCGATTCCCGGCGCCCGGTCCCTGATCGCGTTGACCGCCAACGGTGAACCCACCGTGACGAATTGGGGGACTCGCCAGCCGCGGGGGCCGCCCTCGCGCAGCAGCAGCGTGTAGGCGACGACGCTGCCCAGCGAGTGGCCGACGACGACGCAGTCAGCATCGGAGGTCATGGCTTGGCGCACCCCGTTGTCGATGCGGCGACGGATGACACCGTTGGTGAGGTATTGGAAGACGTCGTAGGTGGCCAGGGCGAGGGTGGCAGCGCTGAGTTGAGGAATGGTGTCGAGCCTCTGCAGGATGGCGCGGACCCATCGCCAGTTGAGCGGCCCCCGCTCAGTAACGGCGAGCGCCGCTTGTGCGGCAATCTCACTTTCACTGATGTCATACTCCTGCTGAACCTGCTCGAACACCTCGAACATGAAGCGCTTCGAGGCGTCATCGACGTCGGGCTCACCGCGGACGATCACCTCGGCGGCTTCGTCCGCGGACGTGCCGTGCGTCATCTGATCAAGGGCGTCACCGTAATAGGGCAGACGGATCTGCTCGGCCGGCACCGGTGGGAGCCCGCCGGCCTCCAGGCCGCGTGTCAGGCTTTCCACCCACTCGCGTTTGATGTCATCAGGATTCTTACCCTGCTGCGCGCGACCGTGGACGAAGACTAGTTGTCGGGACATGAGAGTGCCTTTCAGCTATCGGCGATGACGGTGCGGCGCAGATCGGTGGCCGCGCGCCGGTCGAACACCGTCCACAGCGACGGCTTGAGATGAAGGCGAAGGCGCTGCATCAACTCGCGGTCCCTGAGGTGATAGGCAGACAGCATCTCCCAGCCTTGCGACAAGGCGGGGAACGGCGGAATCACGTGGCCGCCGGCCCAACCCGGTCCGCCGCGGCGAGGACCGTCGCGGTGTCATGCGTCATGAGCATGGCGAGATCGAACCACGACGACCCCGCCCACTGGAATAGCACCGCCTTGTCCATTTGATCGATCAGGTCAGGCTCCTGCGTCGCGAAGTAGGCGTATCCGGCGTACAACGCCATCGTCGGATCGACACCTTGCAGCGCTTGCAGCTGCCATGACGCGCTGACCCCCGCCGCCACGGAGCGAAACCGAGCGCGCTGCATGCAGGCCGTCGTCACGGCGCGCAGCAGACGAAGTGCAGCATTCGACGGAAGTCGAGCAGCTCAAGGGGATCGAAGAACATGGCGGCGATCTGTTCGCCGTCGATGACCACCTCGGTGCTGTGATGCGCCACCAGCGGGATGACGGCCACCGTGCCGTTGTCGAACGCCACCACCAGCGGAGTGACGCTGTCCGACTGTCGGCTTGCCAGCGTGACGGAACTCGTGTCGTACTGCACATCCATCGTCTGCGAAAATACGTCGACGATGCCCGCCCCGCGGACTCGAACAGAACGCGACGGTTCGCGGTAGTACAGCGGTGTGGATAACGACGCGATCGACGCGGCGAAGTTGGCGGCTCCGGCACCTGTGGCTCGATCGAGTTCGGCGTCGATCTCGTCCGGACGCTCGAGGATAACGCCGAAGAGATCGTCAGCGATCTGGCTGATGCTTCTGGCGGCCGGAGGTGTCACCGCGTCAGCGAAGACTCCCCCGAAGTCGACATCGGCGAGATCGATGTCGCCAAGATCGATGTCCATCGAATCGCCTTCGGGAACTCGGAAGCCGAGACTCCGCAGCCCGGGTATGCCGCCCGCAGGCACATCGCGTGTCAGCCGCGCCAGCCAGTGCAGGTTCTTCTTCCCGTACTGGATGTCGAACGTCGGGGCCTGATCTTTATCAATATCGAGTTCGATGAGCCGCTCCCCGACTGCGACTTCCAGGTATTCGCCGAGCGGGCCGGAGAAGACGTACCACTGGGGGTCGTCGTCGGCGACCTTTTGGAAGACATTCGTCTCCGCTCCGCCGGCCGGGTAGACGATGCCGACCAGCGCATCGTGCAGCACGCTGGTGAAGATGCCTTGTGCATCAATGGTGTTGACCTCCAACGCGGCCTGGCCCGGTGCGCTCGCGTAGAAGACGTCGACGCGCCTCGGGGGTCCGCCCGCCGGTTCATTGGGAAAGGCCGAGACTGCGGTCAGGCTCTGCGTGTCAATCTGTTGAGCCGGAGTGCGGCACGCATCGGAGATGATGACCACATGCGGGGTGCGTCCCCGGCGGGCGGCAACGACACTCTGTCCAACGCGATCGCGGCGTTACCCCGCCGCGGCGCCTCCGAGAGCAGCCAGGTCTCCGTCATGTTCACCATCAGCCCATGTCCGGCGAAGTAGATGATGATCTGGTGCTCGCCGTCAGCGATCAGAGCGTCGACCGATTCGATGATGCGCTCTGGCGTGACGATCGCCCCGTCGGCGTCGGTGACGAGTGGACCCCGGCAGGATCCATCGCGCCCGGCCGCGGCGATCGCCCAGTCCCGCAACAAGTGAGCCCCGGAGGCGCACCGCGCAATGTGGGCAGTCCGCCGCCGGTGCGGTCCACGCCTATGAATACTGCCCCCCGCAGCATCTGCACCCCGTCCTCTCACCGCGCTGCTCGGTTGAGCCGTGGTAGAGCCCCTCGCACGACGCGCCCCATCTCGTCGCGGTGGTGGTGGAGATCCTAGTGGGTCATCGGTGGCCGGTCTTGCCATTCTGCATGTGCAGATGATTCCCATGGGCCTCGCTTCCGTTGGGTGTGCGAGGGCCGCTGGTCGCCTGCCGGGACTCGATGAGCCCATCGGCGAGCGGTCTTGGCAACACCTCGATAGAACGACCACGGTAAGCATCAGTTGTGTGTCACCACTTCTCGGAGCATGGGTTTTCGTCTATTCGTCCTCAGGAACACGGCGCGACCCGGCAGTTCCCGGGGGCGGCGAAGCATCGGTGCCGACCGCTTACCCCGCCCTGTCGGCCCGCACAGTGCTAGCGTCAGGCCACCAGCACGACACGTGTCGAGGTGCCGCGCGGGCGGACCGCCGCGCGATCACCGCGCCGGGCCGGCCAGACCCGCATGACCGCCGTAACAGTCCCCGTGAGCGGAGGCAACCATGACACTCGGCGACCGGCTGGTCCGCCTTGCGCACTGGACCGACAGTCAGATCGGCTGGTCGCGACTGCCCCGACCACTGGGGCTCGCCGTACTCATCGGGTTGCGCAGACAATTACGCACCGACAATCTGTTCGACACCGGCCGCGGAGCCCAGGATCCTCTCGCCACCGAAGACGTCGCCCCACGAGATGCCCGCACGCTCGACGGCACCAACAACGACCTGCAGCACCCCCTGATGGGATCGATGGGCAGCCGGTTCGGGCGCAACGTCACGCCTTCGCTGACCTACCCCGAGCCACCCGAGGACATCCTGCGTCCCAACCCACGGCTGATCAGCCAGCGGCTCCTCGCCCGCGATACCTTCACCCCGGCGACCACGTTGAATCTGCTGGCCGCCGCGTGGATCCAATTCGAGGTCCACGACTGGTTCAGCCACGGCACGACCGAGGTCGACCCCTGGCGGATGCCACTCACCGACGCCGACGCCGGCCCCGACCCCACGACGACCCTCAAGCGCACCGCCCCGGACCCCAGCCCGGACCCGACCGGACCACCTACGTTCGTCACCCAGGACACGCACTGGTGGGATGGCTCCCAGATCTACGGCAACACAGCCGGTTTCGCCGACGGGCTGAGAACCGGTGAGCTGGGCCAGCTGCGGATCGCAGACGACGGGCTGCACCCCGAGGAACTGGAGGCCTTCCTCGACCCCCACGGTTCACTGCGCGCCAACTCCTGGATCGGCCTAGCCCTGCTGCACGTGCTTTTCCTCCGCGAGCACAACTCCATCTGCGCGGAACTGCACCGCCGCCACCCTGAACTGACCGACCAGGAGCTCTACGACAAGGCGCGGCTGACCAACGCGGCGCTGATGGCCAAAATCCACACCCTGGACTGGACGCCGGCGATCATTGCCCATCCCACCACCCGGACCGCGATGCGAGCCAACTGGTCGGGACTACTCGGCCAACGCTTCACCGACCGCTTCGGTCGCATCAGCACCGGCGAGATCCTGCAGGGCATCCCCGGCTCCCCGACCGATCACGACGGTGTGCCGTACTCGCTGACCGAGGAATTCGTCGCCGTCTACCGCATGCATCCCCTCATCCCCGACGAACTGGTCGTACGGTCGCTGCGCGACAATGGCGAGCTGGCCCGTTACCAGCTCACCGAGGTGGCAGTGCCGTACGTGCGGGAACGGTTGCGCCATTGGGAAACCGACGACCTGTTCTATTCGCTGGGCGTGGCCCACCCCGGCGAGATAACCTTGCGGAACTTCCCCAACCAACTGCGCGACTTTCACCGTGTCGACGACACCCCGCTCGATCTGGCCGCCGCCGACATCATGCGCACCCGAGAGCGGGGCGTGCCCCGCTACAACGCTTTCCGCCGGATGATGCGTCTCGCCCCGGCCGCCGGCTTCGAGCAGCTCACCGACAACCCGGTCTGGGCCGAGGAGTTGCGACAGATCTACCGCGACGTCGAGCAGGTCGATCTCATGGTGGGCCTCTATGCCGAACCCAAACCACCCGGATTCGGCTTCAGCGACACAGCGTTTCGGATCTTCATCCTGATGGCCTCCCGCCGAATACGCAGCGACCGCTTCCTGACCACCGACTTCACCCCGGCCATGTACACCCCAGCCGGCATGGACTGGATCCGCGCCAACTCCATGCGCACCGTGTTGCTGCGCCACTTCCCCGCCCTGGAACCCACGCTGCGCGCGGTGCCGAATCCGTTCGCGCCGTGGCCGACTGCCGCCGCGCGTCCACCGTCGCGATCCGCACCGCCGGCCACCACCACCCACCGTTACCCCCCGGCACCGGGCCCGACACCCACCTACGTGCCCTACAGCGACGCACTCGAACAGCCTGGCCCCGACGAAGAGCAGCACATCGACGGCGTCGTCGCCGCATTGCAGCGCAACAATGAATGGGCCTACCAGAAGTTCCACCGGGGCCTGCGAGACGCCCACGCCAAGACGCTCGGTGTCCTTCGCGGTGAGCTCACCGTCTATCCCGACCTGCCGCCCGCTCTGGCCCAGGGCTTGTTCGCCGAGGCCGCCGACTATCCCGTCATCACCCGGCTTTCCACCACCTCCGGAGTGATCCGCAGCGACCAAATCCGCGGGGTGCACGGCATGGCGATCAAAGTACTCGGCGTCACCGGCGACCGCATCCTGCCCGACGACGACGCCACCACCCAAGACCTCCTGCTCGTCACCCACCGGGAATTCCCCTTCGCCGACGTGCGGGCCTACCTGCGCCGAGGCATGCCACTGGCGTGGCTGCTGGCACGCCTGCCCGACCGGGCTCTGTCGGCAGTCGGAAACGTGGCGAGCCGCCTGCAACCGGCGCTGGCACGCATCGGGGTCACCTTGCCGAGCGCGGTCGAGATCTTCATCGAACCCAACACGCACATCCTCGGCCAAGCCTTCTACTCCGCAGCACCCATCCGCTGGGGCCAGCATGTGGCGAAATTCGAGATCGTGCCCCTCTCCGAATCGGTGACAGCGCTGCAGGGCCGACCACTGTCGCCCGACACTGGCTATGACGGCTACCGCAGCCAGATCGTCGACTTCTTCGCCTCCAACACAGCTGAATTCGAGTTGCGCGCCCAGCTGTGCACCGACCTGACCCGGATGCCGATCGAGGACGCCACCGCTGCGTGGCCCGAAGACCTCAGCCCCCACATCGGCGTGGCCAGACTGCGCTACCCGGCGCAGGATCCCGACTCACCCGATCGGCGCCACTTCGGCGATGACGTCGTGTCGTACAACTCGTGGCGCGGACTTGCCGCCCACCGCCCGCTAGGCCCCATCAACCGCCTCAAACTCAAAGTCTACGAAGCCTCCAGCAACTTCCGCCACGCCAAGAACGACGTCGGCGCTACGGAGCCGACCGTTTCGGAGCTGCCGCGTTGAGTCGCAAGCCCCGTCACCCGTGCGGAGGCGGCGATGACGGGCCGCGACCGGTTCGCCGGGTGGCTGCGCTACCGGCGCCCTAAACTACCCGACTATGGGCAGCCGATGGCAATTGCTCGAACGGCCGGGGGAACACGAGGCGATTCGTACTGCCCTGCTGGATGACGAGCAGCGCGGCGTGGTGCTCATCGGCCCGGCCGGAGTCGGTAAAACCACGCTGGCCCGCACTGTCACCGACACCTTGCCGTCCGCCGTGCACTGGGCCGCATGCACAGAATCTTCGCAAGCCATTCCGCTCGGAGCCTTCATGCAGTGGGTCGATCGCTCAGGGGCACGGGACCCGATCGCGCTGCTGGCCGCGGCCCGCGACAACATTCTCGCCGGACCCGACCCGGTGGTCGGCATCGACGACGCGCACCTGTTGGACCAATTGTCGGCCACCCTGCTGCACCACATCGCGGTCGAGCGGGCCGGGCGCATCGTGGCCACCGTCCGTAGCGGCCAGCGAGTCCCCGACGCGGTGATGTCGCTGTGGAAGGACGGCTATCTGCAGCGGTTCGATCTTGCGCCGCTGTCCAAGGGTCAAAGTGTCGCCCTGGTCGAAAAGGTCCTCGGCGGTTCGCTCGAGGGCTTGTCGGCCGACGTCATGTGGGAGGCCTCCGGCGGCAATCCCCTGTTTCTACGGCACATGGTCCAGGGCGCCCTGGAGGCACACACCCTCAGTGAAGTCGACGGGGTTTGGCAGTTGCGCGGCCCGACCGCCGTCTCAGCCGGGCTGGCCGAATTACTGGAGAACCGGCTCGATCAGGCCGGCGACGAGGCGCTGCAAGCGTTACGGTTTCTCTCGTTCTGCGAGCCGCTGGACCTCGACGCCCTAGTCGAACTCGCCGGCGAGGCCGCCGTCGATGCCGCCGAACTGCAGGGTCTGATCCACGTGGTACGCGACGGTGCGGCACTCAACGCACGCATCAGCCACCCGCTTTATGGAGACGTGGTACGCCGCCGCACCGGTACCGCCTCGGCCCGCAAACTGCGCGGCCGGATCGTGTCGGTCCTGGCCGTTCGCAATGTCGCCTCGCCGGCTCGACCGCATCCGGCTGGCGCAGCTGTCCGTGGACAGCGATCAGGTCACCGACACCGGCCTGCTGGTTTCGGCCGCCAAAGATGCGGTCTTTCTCGCCAACCTGCCCCTCGGGGAACGCCTGGCCCGCAACGCCGTTGAGCGCGGCGGCGGACTGCGCGCCGCCGAATTGCTGTCCCGCGCGGTACTGTGGCAGGGCAGACCGGACGAAGCCGATGAGATCCTCGCCCGGTTCGATCCCGACGAACTCGACGAACTGCAGCTGGTTCTGTGGGGGATCCCGCGGCTGTCGACGTTGTTCTGGTCCATGGGCGAGGTGACGGCTGCCCACGACATTCTGGCGCTGCTGCGCCACCGGGTCACTCATTCCGCGCTGTGTCTCATCGTCGAATCCACAGGGGCGGCGATGGCGGTGCACGAGAACAAGATCGCCGACGGCATCGCCGCCGCCGAGTCAATTCTCGCCGAGACCACCGCACCCGAACAAGCCGCGGATTTCGCTGCCTTCGCTGCCGGGCTCGCCATGCCCGTCTCCGGCCGCGGCGGCGACTTCGAACCCATCGCCGCACGGTGCCGTGCCGAGCACAAATCGACCGACGGCATGATCCGCTGGCTGATTCGCTACGGCGACATCCTCGCCCTGACCCACACCGGGCAGCTGGATCTCGCCGACCGGCGCGTCACCGACTACAGCCGATTCTCATCCCAAGGACAGTTCGTCGGCTGGGCCATCGCCAAGATCATGGCCGGGCTGGTCGCCACTTATCGCGGCAACTTTCCCGGCGCCATCTCTTCGTTCGAGCAAGCGCTGGCCGCACTGAACGCCGAGAACTCCCTGCCGTGGCGGCTGCCCGGCCGGTTGCTGCTGGCCAGAGCGTATGCCGGACTCGGCCGTACCGGTGAGGCCGAGAGAGTGCTGTCCGACGCCGGCGAACACAGCGGAGCACACCTGGCCATCCATGAACCCATGGCGTTGATCGCCGAAGCATGGTTGGCCGCCGCGCGGGGCGCGGAACGCACCGGAATCGATTTGGCGCGAACCGCCGCCGACACCGCTCGCCGGGCAGGCCAGTTTGCCGTAGAAGTCGAGGCGCTGCACCACTGCGCCCGCTTCGGCGACCGCACTGTCGCCGCCCGCCTGGCGGCGCTGGTCGGGCGCGTCGACGGAGAACTGGCGAATCTGTACGCCCGCCACGCCGCGGCGCTCGCCGCCTCGGACGCACCGGCCATGGACGCCGTGAGCGTCGAACTCGAGAAGGCCGGGGTGTTGCTGTCGGCGGCCGATGCCGCCGCCCAAGCCGTGGTCCTCTACGAACGCAGCGGTCGCCGACCGCACACCACCGAAGCGGCGGCGCGTGCGCTGCGACTGGCCAGCCAATGCGGCGGGGCCACTACCCCCGCGATCCGGGCGGCCGCCCGTCCGCTGCCGATCAGCTCACGAGAACACGAGATCGCCGTCCTGATCGACGAGGGGCTGTCCAACCGCGAGATCGCCGACAAGCTCACGGTGTCGGTACGCACCGTGGAAGGCCACATCTACCGCGCATGCATCAAGCTCGACATCTCCGACCGCGATCAACTCGCCGCTGTCGTTCGAAACGGCCTCTAGCTGTCTCGGGCGCGAAGCACTACTCGACGTGCCGGACCAACGGGTGCACGGCAGCGAGTAGCCGGCCAACCGCAGGGACCCCACTAGCGCACTGGCATCCTTGCACAAGGTAGCCAATTGTCCTGTCGGACAGGGAGTTGGGCGTGGGCAACGGCCGATGTGGTCGGCGCCGCGCCGGTCCGGCCGCCCCTCTGACAGACAGGTAGGGCACTACGCGAGCCACCATTGCGGTTGCACGCCAGGATGGTCCGTGACGACAGCGACACCACAGCCAGGAGGCGCCATGCGGATTGCATCAGGCGCGCCAAATGCGACCGCTACCGCGGTTGTGGGACCACCAGCGATCGCTCATTGCCGGGCCGCCACCCCGCGGGGGATGGGGTGTCTGCCCCCGGCGACGCCGGGGACGGATGCATTCACCGCATCGTCCCCGGCGTCGACCGTTCTGTTGCGGGCCGCCAGCGTGACATCGAGGAAGTCGACACCGCGATGAACGGTTTCCTCATCATCACCGAAGGGCTGGCCGCCGTCCCCGCCACCATTGCGCTGTACCGACTCTTCGCCTGGCTGGAGCGCTGGGATTACGAACGCCACCGCGAGGACTGACCCGAAGGCACTCGTCGTATGCGTCGCGCCATGCTCAGCCCGCCGGCGGGAGGCCGTCGAGGGCTTGGCGCAGTGCCGCGCGACTGGTGATGCCGAGTTTCGGGAAGATCCGGTACAGGTGGGCTCCGACGGTGCGCGGGGACAGCAAGAGCCGCGCGGCGATCTCCTTGTTCGACTGACCCGCGGCGGCAAGTTCGGCGATGGTCCGTTCCTGCGCGCTGAGCGCGACGGTCAGCGCCTGCCCCCGTTTCACCGCTGCCCCGGCCGCGCGGAGTTCGGACCGGGCCCGCTGTTCCCATGGTCGCGCGCCCAGCAGCGCGAAGCCCTCTGCGGCGGCAGTCAGAGCCGCGCGCGATTCGACGGTGCAGCGCCGTGCGCCGTAACCACATGCCGTAGGACAAGTGGATCCTGTGGTGTTCGAACGGGTGAGCCGGGAAGCCCGGGTGGGCCAGCGCCGTCTCGTACAGCCCTGCAGCGTCGGTGTCGGCGGCGGTCATGGCCCGGATAGCCACGCCCACGGCAGCCAACCGCGGAGAGATCAGGTGCAGCTTCAGTTCCGTCGCCCGTTCGACATGTACCCGGGCTTCGTCGCAGGTGACCGCTGTGAACGGCGGCTTCGACGAAGTCGAGCAGGCCTTCGGTGCAGTGATGCGAGTACGGCGGGAACTCGCCAGGCCGGGCGGCGCGGATCGCCGCGGCGTACGCGGTGGGGTAATCGCCCTCGGCCAGCGCAGACAGGATAGCGGCGCGTGAGGTGATCGCGAGGAGATGTCCGAGCCGTCTCGGTCCCGCCCAGGCGGCCACCTCGGCGATCCGGCGTGCCGCGAGGTCGCCGTCGCCGACGCACGCGGCGCGCAGGCCGTCGTAGGCCAGGAACTGGCGCCGGAAGAGTTCGTTGCGATGGGTCTCGGCCAACGCGACGCCCGCGCGCACCGACGCCTGCGCCTCGTCCCATGCGCCCGAACCGATCTGGTCGAGCAGCAGCAGGTGCAGCATCGTCATCGCGTTGGTCACCGCGCCTCGGTCGCTCTCCTGGCGGTACAACCGGGTCAGGGTCGCGCGTAGGTCGGGCAATCCGTCGACGTAGTAGGCGGCGACCCCGAGGCGCATCACGTCCCATGGCTCGAGATCGGGAATCCGGTCGATCCGCTGCGCCAGCCGCTCGCGGACGCCGTGACCGCGCCGGACGACGTCGCCCCAGGCGTCGCGAAACAGGAAGGTGTCCGCGTCGAGTCGCCCTGCGAGACGGTCGACGACGTCGTCGGTCTGTTGCCACAGACGCTGCTCGCCGCAGTACATCGTGATCGCGAGCAGCAGTTTGACCAGGCGCAGCAAGGGTGCGTCGTCGATCCCGTCGGCGTCGTGCAGCAGGGACACGATGCGGTGATGGCTGGCCACCACCTCGCCGTCGCGGTACAGCGCGAGGTATGCCGCGGCGACCGGGTCGTCGGCGGACTGCTGGACGTCGTCGAAGCGGCTGGCCTGAGCCGCGACGAACGCCGCCTCCGCGCGCAGCTGCTCACCTCTGGACGCGTCGGTGCTCAGTTTCGCGGCCCGGCGCAGCCAATCCACCGCGACGGCCGCCCCGCCCCGCCGGATCGGACGATCTTGGCCGCTCGCTCCAGCAGGTCCGCGACCACCTGGTCGGGACCGGTGGCGGCCGCACTCAGGTGGATGGCGCGGCGGATCGACACGTCGTGGTAGAGCTCGGCGAGGTGGGAATGGGCCTGCCGCCGTTCCGCGACTCCGGACAGCTGGACGACCGCGGCCCGCACCAGCGGGTGGCGGAAGACCGTGTCGCCCGACGCCGCGACGGCGAGCAGGTCTTGCTCGATCGCGCTCTCGACACCGATCATCAGGTACCGGGAGCCGGAATCGCCCGCCGTGATCGCGGGTGTGCCGTCGAGTGCGCCGCGTAGCAGTTCGGCGCGCACGCGGCGGGTCGAGCAGGCGCAGCCGGCTTCCGAAGACGTCGACCAGTCGATCGGTCAACGGCATTGCCGGAGAGAAGGATTCGATTCGATCGGCGTTGCGGGGAAGTTCCTTCAGGGCCAGCGGGTTACCGGCGGCGACATCGAGGATCGCCTGCCGGGCGCGCGTGGTCAGAGATCTTCGACGGCGGCGACTCGTCGATCAGCCGGGCCGCATCTGTGTCCGAGAGCGGACCGAGCTCCAGCTCGGCCCAGCTCGCGCCGAAGCGCGCACCGGGTTGGCTTCGGGACGTGGCCACGATCCGCAACCGCGGATCGGAGATCCGCCGGCCGACCGCGCCGATCACGGAGGCACTCACCTCGTCGAACCAGTGCACGTCCTCGACCACCGCGAGCACCGGCCGCTCGCTCGTCGCCGCGGTCAGCAAGCGCCAACAGCGACATCGTCAACGCCATCGGGGCCGGTGTGGCGGAGCGTATCGACACCGAGCACCGCCGCCAGCACGTCGCGGTCGTGTGCGCCGAGCCCGGCCATCTCCCCGCGCAAGCCGAACACGATCGCGGTCAAACCGGCGAGCGCGAACGCCCGCTCGACCTCCACCCCGGTGGCGCGCACCACCCGCCAGCCCTGCCGGTCGGCGCGGCTGACCAAATTCTCGGTCATCGCTGACTTGCCGACACCGGCGTCCCCCCGGATCACCAGGGCGGCGCGCCCGGTTCGGTCAGAAAGCGGTGCAGCTCGGCCGTCTCGTCCTCGCGGCCGACGAGGGCGGCCTCAGTGCGCACCTCTTCGTTGTACTGCATGCCGAAGTCAGCCACCAATGGAGTCATTTGACTGATGTCCAGGCGACGCCGCTCGGGCGCATCGTTGTCTGCATGAGCAACCTCACCGGCAAGATCGCCGTGGTCACCGGCGCAAGTAAGGGCATCGGGCTCGCGACGAGCCGGGCACTCGCCGACGCGGGCGCCTTCGTCATCGCCGGCGCCCGTCACAACAGCCCCGAACTGCATGCTCTGGAAGCGGCCGGCTCGGCCACCTTCATCGCCGCGGACCTGTCGACCACCGAGGGACCGCGCGCCCTGGTGGCGGCCGCGGCACAACGCGGCGGCGTGGACATCCTGGTCAACAACGCCGGCGCGGTGACGCCCCGGTTCGGCGGACTGCTGTCGGTCACCGACGACGACTGGGCCGCGTCGTGGTCGCTGAACTTCCTGTCGGCCGTGCGCACCACGCGGGAAGCCGTCCCGCACCTGTTGAGTCGCGGCGGCGGAGCGATCGTGATGATCGGTTCGGTCAACGCCACGCTGCCGGAATGGAACATCGTCGACTACAGCGCCACCAAGGCGGCGCTGGCTAATTTCGCGAAGAGTCTGTCGAAAGAGTTCGGACCCCGAGGTATCCGGGTCAACACCATCAGCCCCGGGCCCGTCGCCACCGACCTGTGGCTCGGCGACGACGGAATCGCCGCCCAATTCGCCTCTGCTGGTGGAGGTTCGGCAGAGCAGGTGGTCGAATCCGTGGTCGCCGGCGCGGCGACCGGCCGCTTCACCACCCCGCAGGAGGTCGCCGACCTCGCGGTCTTCCTTGCCGGAGACCGTGCGGCCAACATCACCGGTGCCGATGTGCGCATCGACGGCGGCTACGTCCCCACCCTCTGAAGGCACGAAAGGCACACCACCATGAGCACGAAGCCCAACCCCGTCGTCTTCATCCACGGCCTGTGGATACATGCCAGCGCCTGGCAGCCTTGGATGGATCTGTTCACCGAGCGCGGGTACTCCACCTCGGCGCCCGGATGGCCAGGCGACGCCGACACCGTCGCCGACACCCGGTCCGGGGCCGACGCGCTCGCCGACGTCGGGATCGGCCGGATCGTCGAGCATTAAACCGGACTCATCGCCGCCGACGGTCGACACGAGCGCAAGCCCATCGTCATAGGACACTCGTTCGGCGGTCTCATCGCCCAGGAACTGCTCGCCGACGGTCACGCCGCGGCAGCGATCGCGATCGACCCCGCGCCTATCAAAGGGGTGCGCGCGCTACCGCTGGCCCAGCTCCGGTCGGCGTTCCCGGTACTGGGCAACCCTGCCAACCGACACCGCACCGTGTCGTTGACGGACAAGCAATTTCGCTACGCCTTCGGCAACACCCTCACCGAAGAGGAGTCGGACACCCTGCACGACCGATGGACGATCCCGGGACCCGGCCGGCCGCTGTTCGAGGACGCCGCCGCCAACTTCGTGAAGAATTCGCCGGCGAAGGTGGACACCCACCTCGCCGATCGGGGGCCGCTGCTGCTGACGTCGGGCACCGAGGACCACACCGTTCCCCTCAAGGTCACCGAAGAGGTGTACAAGCTGTATGAAAAGGGCGACACGGACACCGAGTTCCACGAGTTCGCGGGGCGGGGCCATTCGCTGACCATCGACAGCGGGTGGCGCGACGTCGCCGAGGTCGCCCTGCAGTGGCTCACCCGGAAGGGATTCTGACGATGGCCGAGATGACGGCGCTGCGCGCACATCGCCGCGGCGGCCCCGAAGTGCTGGTGGTCGAGTGCGCGCCGGTTCCCTCCCCCGGCCCCGGGGAGGTGCTCATCGAAGTCCACGCCGCTGCAATCACATTCGACGAGCTGACATGGGACGAGACCTGGCGGCGCGACGGTGCGGACCGCACGCCGATCATTCCGTCGCACGAGGTGTCCGGAGTGGTCGCCGCCGTCACCGACAGCGTCACCGAGCTCGCTGTCGGCGACGAGGTGTACGGGTTGATCCGTTTCGACCGCGACGGGGCGGCCGCCGAGTACGTGTGCGTGCCGGCCGGTGATCTCGCGCCGCGGCCCACCACCGTGTCCCATGTGGTGGCAGCGGCGCTGCCGCTGGCGGGGCTGACGGCGTGGCAGGCGCTGTTCGATCACGCCGCGGTCCAGGCGGGAGAACGCGTTCTGGTGCACGGCGGCGCAGGAGGCGTCGGCGCCCTCGCCGTCCAACTCGCCGCAGGTGCGGGCGCCGAAGTGACCGCCACCGTGCGCAGCGATGCCCGCGACGTGGTGATCGCGTTCGGCGCGGGCCACGTGCTGGACACCCGCGTGGCTCCATTCGACGACGCCGACACCGACTACGACGTCGTCATCGACACTGTCGGCGGAGAGACGATGGAGCGCTCCTTCGAGGTGCTCCGGCCCGGTGGGCGGTTGGTCACGCTGTCCGCGCCGCCTCCGGTTGGGAAGGCGGATGCATTCGAGGTCCACGCGATGTTCTTCATCGTGGTGCCCAACCGTGATCAGTTGCGCCACCTCGCCGGGCTGGTCGAGCAGTCCCGGCTGCGGGTCGAGATCGCCGAGGCATTCCCGCTGCCGGAGGGCAGAACGGCCTTCGAGAGCGGCCGCCGGCCCGGACGGCGAGCAGGCAAAACCGTGTTGACCGTTCGCGACTAGGTTCGGAGGGACCTCGATGTACGACCTGGAAGAAGCCATCGCCACGCGCCGGTCGAGCCGGCTGTTCCTGCGCGACAAGCCGGTGCCGCGCCAGCTGGTCACCGAGTCGCTGGAGCTGGCGATCCGCGCGCCATCGAACTCCAACATCCAGCCCTGGCAGGTGGTGTTCGCATCCGGCGCCGCCCGCGACCGGCTGGTCGAAGCGCTGCTCGAACGCGCCGACACTGAGGCTCCCGCGGTGCCGGTGCTCCCGGAGTCGTTCGCACATCTGCGCCGCGAGCTCGGCGCACTCGTCTACGGCGCGATGGGCATCGCCCGCCACGATGCCGAGGCGAGACGGCTTGCGGTGCTGCGCAACTGGGAGTTCTTCCGGGCACCGCTGGCGGGCGTCGTCGTGCATGCACCGCGACCTCGACGCCGTCGACGCGCTCGGCGTCGGCATGTTCCTGCAGACGTTTCTGCTGGCGTTGACCGCGCGGGGGATCGGCAGCTGCGTGCAGGTGTCGATCGCCGGCTATCCCGACGTCATCCGCGAGCAGCTTCGACTCGGCGACGACCTGCGCATCCTCTGTGGCATCGCCATCGGCTACCCCGACACGGGCTTCGCCGCCAACGATCTGGCCGTTCCGCGCAATCCGCTCAGCCAGAACGTCACGTTCGTCGACGACTGACCGAGCCTGGATGCGGCCGGTGGCGGCCACCGGGGCTCCGACGAATTCGGTCGCAGAGCGGAATTCGCGCACGGGTACTGTCCGCGGTATGCCCGTGGATCGCCTGCTCCCCACCGATGAGGCCCGCGAGTTGGTCGAACTCGCCCGGCAGATCTCCGACAAGGTGCTGGACCCGATCGTCGACCGGCACGAGAAGGACGAGACCTACCCCGACGGCGTGTTCGCGACGCTGGGCGAGGCCGGGCTGCTGAGCCTGCCGTACCCCGAGCAGTGGGGCGGCGGCGGCCAACCGTACGAGGTCTATCTGCAGGTGCTCGAAGAGATCGCGGCCCGCTGGGCGGCCGTCGCGGTCGCCGTCAGCGTGCACAGCCTGTCCTGCCATCCGCTGATGAGCTTCGGGACCGAGGAGCAACGCCACCGGTGGCTGCCCGACATGTTGAGCGGGTCGATGATCGGCGCGTACAGCCTGTCCGAGCCGCAGGCCGGTTCGGACGCGGCCGCGCTGGCGTGCAAGGCGACCGCCGTCGACGGCGGATATCGCATCACCGGATCCAAGGCGTGGATCACCCACGGCGGCATCGCCGACTTCTACAACCTGTTCGCCCGTACCGGCGAGGGATCCCAAGGCATCTCGTGCTTCCTGGTACCCAAGGACACCGCGGGGCTGTCGTTCGGCCGGCCGGAGGAGAAGATGGGACTGCACGCGGTGCCGACGACGACCGCCCACTACGACGGTGTGTTGCTGGATGCCGACCGGCGCCTCGGAGCGCAGGGGCAGGGGCTGCAGATCGCCTTCAGCGCCCTGGATTCGGGACGCCTCGGCATCGCGGCGGTGGCCGTCGGGCTGGCCCAGGCAGCGCTGGATGCGGCCGTGGCGTACAGCCAGGAGCGAGCGACGTTCGGGCGCAAGATCATCGACCATCAGGGGCTGGCCTTCCTGTTGGCCGACATGGCCGCCGCGGTCGATTCGGCGCGCGCCACCTACCTCGACGCGGCGCGCCGGCGCGACGCCGGTATGGCGTACTCGCGGCAGGCGTCGGTCGCGAAGTTGACGGCCACCGACGCGGCGATGAAGGTGACCACGGACGCCGTGCAGGTGTTCGGCGGCGCCGGCTACACCCGCGATTACCGCGTCGAGCGGTACATGCGAGAGGCGAAGATCATGCAGATCTTCGAGGGCACCAACCAGATTCAGCGTCTGGTGATCAGCAGGCACCTGGCGCGCGGCTGACCGTCGGGGCGCACGCTACCGCGGCGGATCGCCCACCTGAGGCACCTCGTCGGCGGCGATCTCGCACGGCGTCTGCTCACCGGCGACCGATTCGGCCGGCGGCGGCTCGGCCGGAGGCAGCGGCTCAGCCGGCGGCGGGGGCGGCGTCGGAGCCGGAGCCACCTCGCCCTCGTCCGGCTGCTGGGCCGCCGCTCCGTCACTCGCGGCGTCGCCCGACGGTTCCTCGGTGACGTCGTCGTCGGGCGCCTCGTCGTCGGACTCGTCGTCATCGCGGCGGATCGTCATCGGGCTCGTCAGCATCGGGCTCGTCGTCGTCCGCGATGTCCACCGGCTCGTCGCCCACGACGTCGCGCAACTCCGGCGGGTCGGCACCGATGGTTCCCGAGCCACCGCCGAGCAGTCCGCCGATCGAATCGGCGAACTGGCGACCCAGTCCCGCGACACCGCCGCCGAGGTCGGGCAGCGCCGGGCCCATCGCCCCCGCAGCCGGCATCGGCGACATCGGCGGCATCGGTGACATCGGCGGATTTCGCCGGTGCACTGGCCGCAAGCGGCGGACCATCGGCCGGCGGCCACCCAGGCATGGCGGGCAACGGTGGCATCGTGGTCGGTGGCGCCCACGCCGACGGCGTGGTCGGCGCCGGCGGGGCCGATATCGGTGCGGGTGCGGCGGCCGGGGCGTCCCACTGCTCGACGACCGGGGTCGACCGACCGCGCCGCCGGTCCGAGCTCCCCGGCCACTTCGAACACCGGATGCGCCTCGCCACCGATCTCGGCCGTCGCGCGCTGATAGGCGTCGGTCACCGCGGCCATCGCGGTGTGCACGGCGGACAACCATTCGGTGCGAACGGTGCTGTCCACGAAGGGTTTCACCGCCTTGTCGACCAACTCGGCGGCGCTCGCCCGGTCACCGGCGCCCGAGATCACCGTCGCCGCGGCCGCCGACCAGTCCGCCGGTGCCGCCTTCTGGACCGCGACGACGGCGTCGACTTTGGTGTCGACCGCGCGCCACAGCCGCTCCCCTGCCGTGCGCAGCGCCTCGGCCGCCGTGCGCACGGCGGCGGCGACGCCCGCGGAGGCCACGCCGTGGCGGTACAGGAAATCCTGGGACGCTTGCGGCTCCCGCGCCCTGCCACGCTGTCGAGAGGGCGGCCAGCTGCCCGTTCCTGGATGCCCAGCGCGTCCTGGGTCGCGCGCACCGCCGCGTCGAAGGCCAGCCCGTCCTCCTGCAGGACGGCGAGGTCCATGCCGGACTCGCTGTCGTACCAGTCACGCACCTGTCCGGCGTGCAGGGTCAGGTCGGGATGCTGGTAGCCGAGCTGGTGGCTGGCCCACACGTACTGCGCGACGGCCTCGGCCGCGGGCCGGCCCTCCGCCAGTCGCGATGCGACGTCGAACTGCTCGGCCATCTACCCGACCCGCTCGGCGGCGCGCGCATCCGCGTCTCGATAGCGGTCTGCCGAGGCCTGCAGCACGGTCGCGATCTCGGCGGACGCGCGCGACCACTGCCGCAGTGCGGTCACCACGTCGTCGAGCGCAGCGCGCAGTGACTCCCCGTGCGCGACGTAGGCCCGGCCGGCGACCGCCCCGCCGAACGCCAGTGCGCTCAGGTGATGACGCACCGCACCGTCGACGATCAGCGATGCAGCCTCGTATTCGCGCGCGATTGCGCGCAACGCCCCGACGTCGACGCGGGCGTGCGCCTGTCATTCCCATATGTGGTTGGACGCAGGCGAGCGCCCCGGCGGTTCCGCCGGCTCAGCTTTGGGCGCTGACCGACTCCGCGACCCGCACCGCCATCTGCCGCGCGGTGTCCTCGTCGGCGGCCTCCACCATCACCCGGACCACCTGCTCGGTGCCGGAGGGCCGGAGCAGGATCCGGCCGGTGTCGCCCAGTTCCGCCTTCACCGCGGCGACCGTGTCGCGCACCGACGGCGCATCGGCGACCGTGGCTTTGTCCGTCACCTCGCACGTTGATCAGCACCTGCGGCAACGTCTGCATCGGCGCGGCGAGATCGGCGAGGCTGCGCCGGGTCTGCGCCATCCGCGACATCAACCGCAGCCCGGTGACGATGCCGTCGCCGGTGGTGCCGAAGGCGGGCAACACGATGTGCCCGGACTGCTCCCCACCCAGCGCGTATCCCCCGGCGCGCAGCTCCTCCAGGACGTACCGGTCGCCGACGCCGGTGGTGCGGACCTCGATCGCGGCCGACCGCATCGCCAGGTGCAGGCCCAGGTTGCTCATCACGGTGGCGACCAGCGTCTGGTCGGCGAGTTCGCCGGTCTCCTGCATGGCCATGGCCAGCACCACCATGATCGCGTCCCCGTCGACGACCCGGCCGTGGGCGTCGACCGCCAGGCAGCGGTCGGCGTCGCCATCGTGTGCCAGGCCCAGGTCGGCGCCGTAGGACACCACGGCCGAACGCAGTGACTGCATGTGGGTGGACCCGCAGTCCTCGTTGATGTTCAGCCCGTCCGGCTCGGCGTGGATCGGGATGACGTTGGCGCCGGCCGCCCGGTAGGCGCGGGGAGCTGCCTCGGACGCCGCGCCGTGCGCGCAGTCCACCACGACGGTGAGCTGATCGAGCCGGGCGGTCGTCGCCTTGCCGACGTGGCGCAGGTAGCGCTCCAACGCGTCCTCGGCGGCGGTCGACGCGGCCGATACCCGCCCCGGTGGGGCGCGCGCCGGGGCCCTGCCGGACGAGTTCCTCGATGCGGTCCTCGGTGTCGTCGTCGAGTTTGTGGCCGCCCGGACCGAAGATCTTGATGCCGTTGTCGGGCATCGGGTTGTGCGACGCGGAGATCATCACCCCGAAGTCGGCGTCGTAGGCACTGGTCAGGTAGGCCACCGCGGGGGTGGGCAGCACGCCGACCAGCAGCGTGTCGACGCCTTCGCTGGACACCCCGGCGACCACCGCGGCTTCGAGCATCTCGCCGCTGGCGCGGGGATCGCGGCCCACCACGGCCACCCGTCGGCGGGTCGGATCGATCCGGTTGAGCCGGCGTGCCGCCGCCGCACCGAGCGCCATCGCCAGTTCAGCGGTCAAGTCCTGGTTGGCGACCCCGCGCACCCCGTCGGTGCCGAACAGTCGAGCCATGGCAGACAACCTCTCACATCTAGCTGGAAGCACCCTAACCGGCGTGCGGCCGCGCAGGACCGTCTCCGAACCGATATCCGGGCGTGGCGCATCCTGAGCGGTTCACCGCACAGCCCGCCGAAACGACTGACGCCCGGTCGCTCCGAATGGAGCAGCCGGGCGCCAAGTCTGTCGAATCGATCAGCGCTTGCTGTACTGAGGCGCCTTGCGCGCCTTCTTCAGGCCGTACTTCTTGCGCTCGATGGCACGCGGATCGCGGGTGAGGAAGCCGGCGCGCTTGAGCGCGGGCCGATCCTCGGGCTGCACCAGGATGAGCGCGCGGGCGATGGCCAGGCGCAGCGCGCCGGCCTGACCCGAGGGGCCGCCACCGTCGAGGTGGGCGTAGATGTCGAACTGCTCCAGCCGGTCGACGGTGACCAGCGGCGCCTTGATGAGCTGCTGGTGCACCTTGTTCGGGAAGTAGTTCTCCAGGGTGCGGCCGTCCAGGTGGAACTGGCCGGTGCCGGGCACCAGCCGCACGCGGACCACGGCCTCCTTGCGGCGGCCGACGGTCTGGATCGGACGGTCGATCAGGACGGCCTCGCGCGGAGCGCCCTCGGCCTCGACGAAGCTCTCGGTCTCCACGGTCTCGACCGTCTCGGTCGTGTACTCGGGTTCGGTCACTGGGCCACCTGCTTGATCTCGAACGGAATCGGCTGCTGCGCGGCATGCGGATGCTCCGGGCCGGCGTACACCTTCAGCTTCTTCTGGACCTGACGGCTGAGCTTGGTGTGCGGCAGCATCCCGATGATCGCGTTCTCCACGACACGGGTCGGGTGCTTGAGCAGCAGGTCGCCGATCGCGCGCTTGCGCAGACCCGCCCGGGTAACCCGAGTGCCGGTAGGCGAACTTCTTGGTCAGCTTGTCGCCGCTGATGGCGACCTTGTCGGCGTTGACGATGATGACGAAGTCACCGCCGTCGACGTTCGGCGTGAATGTCGGCTTGTGCTTGCCGCGCAGCAGCTTGGCTGCTTCGACGGCGAGCCGGCCGAGCACCACGTCGGTGGCGTCGATGACGTACCACGAACGCGTGGTGTCACCCGCCTTCGGCGTGTACGTAGGCACAGCGCTACCTCTTCTTGTTCTGAGGTCTTCACCTCGGGTTGGATCCCGGACGATCCGGGTGCCGGTCGGGCGTACGCGCTCGTTGCCCCGGCGACCGACGGAGACCCGAGGTTCCAGCAAGCGCAGCGCACGCCAACGAGGCAGCATACCTGCGGGTGTCGGCGCTGGTCAAAACGCCGTCGCGGGCGGCAGGCCGGTCAGGACAACGTGTCCTCGGCCGCGGCGACCATGGCGAATTCCTCGTCGGGCGAGTTCGACACCAGCCGGTGCCGGCTGTACACCGCGAAGTACAGCATGAACAGCGCGAACACGCCCAGGCAGCACAGCGCCGCGACGACGTTGACCAGGAATGTGGCGATCACCGCCAGCGACGCGATGACCAGCGCGAAGCCGGTGGTCGCGATGCCCCCGGGGGTGCGGTAGGGACGAGCCATGCCGGGTTCGCGCCGACGCAGCACGATGTGGCTGACCATCATCAGGACGTAGCTCACGGCGGCGCCGAACACCGCCATGTTGAGCAGCAGGTCGCCCTGTCCGGTCAACGACAGCGCGAAGCCGATCACGCCCGGAACGATGAGCGCCAACGTCGGCGCTTTGCGCCTGTTCGTCACCGACAGCGCGGTCGGGAGGTAGCCCGCGCGGGACAGCGCGAACAGTTGACGGGAGTAGGCGTAGATGATCGAGAAGAAGCTGGCCACCAGGCCGGCCAGGCCGATGTAGTTGACGACGGTGGCCGCGGTCGTGTCCCCCAGCGCCTCGACCAGCGGGTTGCCCGATCCGGACATCGCCTCCGCCCCGCCCGATCCCGGCACGAGCACGAGCACGGTGGCGCAGGTGACCAGCAGCACGCCCATCGCCGCGATGATCCCCCGGGGCACGTTGCGCTCCGGCCGGGTGGCCTCCTCGGCGGCCAGCGGCACGCCTTCGATCGCCAGGAAGAACCAGATGGCGAACGGGAGCGCCGCCCAGATGCCGAGGTAACCGAACGGCAGCAGCGACGAGGCGCCCGCGGCGTCGCTGACGGCGATGTCGGTCAGGTTGGCCGCATCGAAATGGCCTACCGCCGCGATCGCGAAGACCACCAGGCCGACGAGCGCCACGGCGGTGATCACGAACATGACTTTCAGCGCCTCGCCCACCCCGGACAGGTGGATGCCGATGAAGAGGGCGTAAACGGCCAGGTAGACCCACCAGCCGTTGCGGATGCCGAACAGGTTCAGCGACTCGACATAGGCGCCGATGAACGTCGCGATGGCCGCCGGGGCGATCGAATACTCGATCAGGATCGCCGTCCCGGTGGCGAACCCGCCCCATCGGCCCAGCGCGCGGCGGGCGAACGTGTAGCCGCCGCCGGCCGCGGGCAACGCCGAGGACAGCTCCGCCATGCCCAGCACCAGGGCGAGGTACATCGCGGCGATGATCACCGCCGCGATCGCCAGCCCGCCGAACCCGCCCTGACCCAGACCGAAATTCCAGCCCGAGTAGTCCCCGGACACCACGTAACCGACGCCGAGGCCGGCGAGCAGCAGCCACCCGGCGCTGCCCGATTTCAGCTGACGCTGCTCCAGATAGTCATCGGACTTCCCCTGCTCGGTGACACGGCGTTCTGAGTTCGTCGACACGATGCACTCCCTGCCTATCGCCTGGGTAAGCCATACAGGGACTTCTCAGAAACACCGGCGGGTAAACATGCGTCGCACTCAGCGGTAGTCGATGACCACGCGGCCGTCGATCTGTCCCCGCTCCATCCGGGCGAACACGTCGTTGATGTCGTCGAGCCGGGCGCTCGTGCACCGTCGGGTGGATCAGGCCGCGGGCGTAAGAAGTCGAGCGCCTCGGCCATGTCCTGGCGGGTGCCGACGATGGACCCGCGGATCGTCAGGCCTTTGAGCACGATGTCGAAGATCGGTGCCGGGAAGTCGCCGGGCGGCAGCCCGACGAACACGATGGTGCCGCCGCGCCGCGCCAGCCCGATGGCCTGGCCGAACGCCTCGGGATGCACGGCGGTGACCAGCACCCCGTGCACCCCGCCGGTGGCCTTCTGCACCTCCGCGACGACGTCGGTGGTGCGGGCGTTGACCGCCACCTCGGCGCCGAGGCGGGTGGCCAGCTCGAGCTTCGAGTCGTCGATGTCGATCGCGACGACGCGCAGCCCCATCGCGCGCGCGTACTGCACGGCGACATGGCCCAGGCCGCCGATGCCGGAGATCGCCACCCACTGCCCGGGCCGGGTGTCGGTGACCTTGAGGCCCTTGTAGACGGTGACGCCGGCGCACAGGATCGGCGCCACCTCGAGCGGGTCGACACCGTCGGGGATGCGGGCCGCGTAGGCCGCGTCGACGAGCATGTAGCTGCCGAAGCTGCCGTTGACGGTGTAGCCACCGTTGTGCTGGCTCTCGCACAGCGTCTCCCAGCCGGTGCGGCAGTACTCGCACTGCCGCACGCCGACCACAGCCATGCGTTGCCGACCTTGTCGCCGACCTTCAGGTCGTCGACACCGTCGCCGACCGCCACGACGGTGCCGTAGCCCTCATGGCCCGGAATGAACGGCGGCGTGCGGCTTGACGGGCCAATCACCGTGGGCGGCATGCAGATCGGTGTGGCAGACGCCGGAGGTCTCCAGCTTCACCAGGGCCTCGCCGTAGCCGGGCGTCGGCAGCTCGAGGTCTCGGACCTCCAGCGGGGCACCGAATTCGGTGACGACGGCGGCGCGCATGGTGTTCTCGGTCATGGGTCCGTCCGCGACCGCGCCGAGAAGTGCGTGAACAGAGGACTTTGGTCCACGAGAAAGGGCTGACAAGACACAAACTCGCACGGGCCGAGGGGACCCGTGCGAGTTCGCGTCCGATCGCGGTCAGCACGATCAGAAGAAGCCGTGCGCCTTGTCGCTGTAGGCTGACCAGCAGGTTCTTGGTCTGCTGGTAGTGGTCGAGCATCATCTTGTGGTTCTCGCGGCCGATGCCGGACTGCTTGTAGCCGCCGAACGCGGCGTGCGCCGGGTACTGGTGGTAGCAGTTGGTCCACACCCGGCCGGCCTTGATGTCGCGGCCGGCCCGGTAGGCGGTGTTGCCGTCGCGGCTCCACACCCCGGCGCCGAGACCGTAGAGCGTGTCGTTGGCGATGCTGATCGCCTCGTCGTAGTCGGTGAACGACGTGACGGCCACGACCGGCCCGAAGATCTCCTCCTGGAACACGCGCATCTTGTTGTTTCCGGTGAAAATCGTTGGCGCGACGTAGTATCCGCCGTTGAGGTCGCCGCCGAGCTCGGCGCGCTCACCGCCGGTGACCACCTTCGCGCCCTCGCTCTTGCCGATCTCGATGTAGGACAGGATCTTCTCGAGCTGGTCGTTGGAGGCCTGCGCGCCGATCATCGTGCTCGGTGTCCAGCGGGTCGCCCTGGCGCACGGCCTTGGTGCGGATCGCCGCGAGCGCGAGGAACTCGTCGTAGATGTCGGCCTGGATCAGCGACCGCGACGGGCAGGTGCAGACCTCGCCCTGGTTGAGGGCGAACATCGTGAAGCCCTCGAGCGCCTTGTCCTGGTAGTTGTCGTCGGCGGCCAGCACATCGTTGAAGAAGATGTTCGGGCTCTTGCCGCCGAGTTCCAGGGTGACCGGGATCAGGTTCTGCGACGGCGTACTGCATGATCAGCCGGCCGGTGGTGGTCTCGCCGGTGAACGCGATCTTGGAGATCCGGTTGCTCGACGCCAGCGGCTTGCCCGCCTCCACGCCGAAGCCGTTGACGACGTTGACCACACCGGCGGGCAGCAGGTCACCGATCAACTCGAACAGGTACAGGATCGAGGCGGGCGTCTGCTCGGCGGGCTTGAGCACCACGGCGTTGCCCGCCGCGAGCGCCGGGGCCAGCTTCCAGGTGGCCATCAGGATCGGGAAGTTCCACGGGATGATCTGGCCGACCACGCCGAGCGGCTCGTGGAAGTGGTAGGCGACGGTGTCGGCGTCGACCTCGCACAGCGATCCTTCCTGCGCGCGAATGCATCCGGCGAAGTAGCGGAAGTGGTCCACCGCCAGCGGGATGTCGGCGTTGAGGGTCTCGCGGATCGGCTTGCCGTTGTCCCACGACTCGGCCAGCGCGATCGACTCGAGGTTCTCCTCGATGCGGTCGGCGATCTTGTTCAGGATCACCGCGCGCTCGGCGGCCGACGTCTTGCCCCAGGCCGGCGCGGCGGCATGGGCGGCATCGAGGGCCTTCTCGATATCGGACTCGTCGGAGCGCGGGATCTCGCAGAACATCTCGCCGGTGACGGGCGTCGGGTTCTCGAAGTAGCGGCCCGCGTTCGGCGGCACCCACTGGCCGCCGATGAAGTTGGCGTAGCGGGGCTTGAACGACATCAGCGAGCCGTCTGTCCCCGGTCGGGCGTACACAGTCATGGTGAATCTCCTGCTCGTGTGGTGTGCGTCACTCAAGCTACGCGCGTGACCGTTGCACCACAGTTGCATCCCGCTGCAGAGGTCAGCCGAGTTCGAAGTCCAGCCCGGCGAGGTGGCCGCCGGCGCGCGCCCGGGCCACGGCGGTGAGCCCGGCGCTGTCGCGCAGCGCCTGCCAGCCCTCGCGGTCGTCGCGGCCCTTCGGGCAGCTCCAGCCAGCGGCGCAGCAGCGTCGGTGCGCCCCTGCGCGCTCTCGGCCAGCACGGCCTCGCGCAGCGTCGCCGACAGCTGGGTGCGCAGCCGCGCGATCGCCGGGGACACCGACTGGGTGAGCAGCGGCCCGGAGTAGCGGGTCAGCGCGGATTCGACGTCGCCGGCTGTCGAGCGCGTCGAACGACCTCGCCGATGTCGCTGGTGATCGGCGCCAGCAGCCGGTAGGGCCGCGACCCGAGGTTCTCGCCGCCGATGACCTTGCGCAGCCGCGACATCTCGGCGCGCACGGTGACGACGTCGAGGTCCTTGTCGTCGAGCAGCACGGCGAGGTGATCGGCGGACAGGCCCTCCGGATGCCGGCTGAGCAGCACCAGGATGTCGGCGTGCCGGCCGGTCAGGTGGGCGGCCTGCAGATGGCCGTCGGTCGTCGGTGGTCACCCAGCGCGGCCGGTCGCCGCCGAGCACGACCAGGTGGGGCCTGCGCGCGGCGGGCTCGGCGCCGATGCCGGCCACCCGCAGCAGCGCCAGATGGTTCTCGACGGCGACGCGCGGTGGCGCGGACCAGGGCCAGCGTCTGCGATGCACGCCACCTGGGAGCCACCGGTGAGATCGATCGCGCCGAGCAGTGCGCCGGTGGCGGGGTCGTGCACGGGCGCGGCGGTGCAGCTCCACGGCTGCACGATCCGGGAGAAGTGTTCGGAGCCGCGGATCTGCAGCTCCCGGTCGAGTGCCAGCGCGGTGCCCGGCGCATTGGTTCCGACGCCGCGCTCGCTCCAGTCGGCGCCGGGGACGAAGTTCATCGCCTCGGCTTTGCGGCGCGCCTTGGGGTCGCCCTCGACCCACAGCAGCGTGCCGTCGGCGGCGCTGACGGCGACCACGACGCCGGAGTCGGCCGCGTCGTCGACCAGCAGCCGCCGGATGACCGGGAGCGCCGGGGCCAGCGGATGCGACTCGCGCAGCCGCTCGATGGCGGTGACGGCGTCCGCCGCGCGCGGCGCCGCTCGAAGTCGGGGTCGACGCCGCCGGCCAGGCTGCGCTCCCAACTCTGCGCCACGACCGCGCGCACCGGGCGGAGTTCAGTTCGTGCGCGTCGACCTCACCGGCGATGAACAACTCGTGCACGGTGCGCAGCGTCGACGACGGGCGGGGCGCGCTCCCGTCCGGTTGGTGTCTTCGCAGTTGCCATGCGGCGTTCCTCAGTGTCCGCCATCACACTTGTGCGCCCACCCTAGCCCAGTCGGCGTCGCGAGAAAGTACTGTGCGGCCTCCGGTCGGCTCCCCTCCTCCCGGAGGCCGCACAGACGTTCGGTGGGGCGCCTAGCCGCCCCAGGCGTTGGCGGCGCTGCGGTCGGTGGCCGCGACGTCGTCGGCGCCGTCGCGGACCGCGTTGCCCAGGCTGAACAGGATGTCGTTGAGTGCCGCGGCGGCTTGCTCCCAGCGGGCCTGCTCGACGCGGTACGCATCGGCGGCGTCGCGGGTCCAGGTCTCCTGCAGCGGGGCGATCTGCGCCCGCAGGTCGTCGAGCGCCGCGTTGAGCCGCGCCGACGTCGAGTGGATCTGCTGGCGGATGGTGTGTTCGATCTCGGCGAAGTCGTAGGACAGCATGGGTTCCATCGCAGTGCTCCTTCTACAGGTGGTTGGCCACGGAACCGATGGCATCGGAGTGGCTGGCGGTGGCCTGCGCGCAGCAGGCGCTCGTTGTCCCGGATGGTTTCCGAGATCCGCTGCAGCGCCGCGTGCAGCCGCAGCGACTCCGCATTCCAGCGTTCCACCACATCGCGGAAGCGCGCCGCCGCGACGCCACCCCACACCGACGCGGGCACGCTGGTCATGGCGCCGATGAACGACTGCAGCATGGCCCGGATCTCCTCGTTGCGGGCATCGGTCTTGCCGGCGACCGCTGACCATGAGGTCGAAGTCGGTGGTCAGTGCGGTACCCGAGGGACCTGACGGGATCGGCATCGTGGATCCTTCCGTGTCTGGTTGAGCCGTTGATGTATTTGGACGCACCAGGTGCCTGATCGGTTCCGCCGCGCCGAGAATTGCGGCTGGCGGCCTTTCACCGCACCGCGTGCGCCGAGCGGATCGCCTGCGCGCAGACGTCGCTGATCGCACCCGCGGGCGCGGACGCCGCGCTGGCAGCCGATCGCGATGCGGACGTCCCCGTCGACGACGACGGCCCAGTCGGTTCGGCTGCCGGGGCGCAACTCGCGATAGGTCACCGCGGCGCGCCCTGCGGCCGCACCGTTGGGAGTGAAGTCGACGAACACGCCTGGCGGCGCGGATTGCATTGCGATGCGGAGTGATTCGGCCGTCTGCTGCAACGTGGCGGGCTGGTCGGTGACCGATTGCGTGAGGTGCAGCGCGCCGCCGCCGGGATCCGATACCTGGACCCGGGCCGATCCGGGCCCTGCGGTGATGCGCTGGACCGTCCAGTGTGCCGGCACCTGCATCGCCACCCGGCCTTCGACCAGCAGTACCGACGACGAGGTCGCGGTGTCGTTGCCCGACAACGCCTGTGCGGCCCAGCCGCCACCCGCTGCGGCCACCGACGCCGCGCAGCCGACCAGGACCGCAGCCGTCCGGCGGCCGGGCCGGCGTCGGCCGGCGCGCGTACCGTGAGCCTGCCGCCGAGCCGAGGCCACCGCGGGAAGCACGCACTGCCGGTCGCTGAACCGGACGTCGGTGCCCTGATCGCGCAGCTGCTGCGCCAACCCGGCCGGCCGCAGCCACGCCGTCGGGCACGTCGAACAGCACCGCGGCACAATCGAATGAGAATGCGGGATCGACATCTTCGCGTTCGACGATCCGCGGCAGGCGACCCCGGTGCGGCCACCGCGGCCAGGCTCTGCCGCGAGTTCGACCACCACCGCCCCGGTCGCCGAGCCGAGTGCGGGAGCCCGCCGCAGGACCACGACGTCTTCGCTCACCGCGCGCGCGGCCTCGGCAACGGTGCCGGCTCGGCGCCGCCGACCACCAGGTCGGCAACACCACCGCCACGGCCTCGGTCTGGTCGCCCAGGGCCGCGCCGAGCACCTCGCGCCACAACTGCGTCACTTCGACGAGCCGTTCACCGACGATCGCGATGCGGTCATCGATACACCCGATGGCCTCCGAAACCCATTCCGCGGGCACGATCTGCGGCCCGCGCACCGTCTCGGGTCCGACTTCGACAACGGCGGGGATCACGGCGGTTCGACCCAACCGACCTGGATCAGTTCGTCGGGCCTGCCGCGCACCACCAGGGTGCCGCGTCCCGGGGGCAGGGGCGCCGGCCGGACGGTGCCGAGCAGCACGCCCTCGTCGGGTGCGGCGCTCATCATCAGCCCGGAACATCCCATGTCGCGCAGGCGGGCCAGGAGCGGATCGAACATGGCCCGGGCCGCCCCGCCGGACCGGCGCGCCACGATGACGTGCAGGCCGAGATCCTTGGCATGCGGCAGGAAGTCGGCCAGCGGGGTCAGTGGATTACCGCGTGGCGCCGGCGACCAGGTCGTAGTCGTCGACCACGACGTAGATGTCGGGTCCCGCCCACCAGGAGCGGTTCCGCAGCTGCTGCTGGGTCACGTGTTCGTCGGGCATGCGCTCGGTCAGCTGTGCGGTCAGTGCCGTCAACCGCGCGGTCAGCGCCGTCGGGGAACCGAATAGCCGGCGAGATGGCCGGTTTCGACGACACCGAGCATGGTGCGCCGGTAGTCGACGATCTCCAGCTGCGCGTCTTCACGCCGTGGGTACGCGCACCAGCTCGCTGCACATCGTGCGCAGCAGCGCGGTCTTGCCGCATTCGCCTTCTCCGAGCACCAGCAGATGGGGGTGTTCGGCGAGATCGACGGCGACGGCGCGCAGGTCGCGTTCGCCGACGCCGAGAACCATCTGGCCCGGCAGCCGCGGGCGAGCTGCGAGGGTGCGCTGGTCCACGGTGGTCGGCAGCAGCTCGACGGGGCGGGCCGCACGCCCGTCCGCGCGCAGGACGGCGGCCGCGCGCGGACCGCGACGGCGAACTCGCGGCCCGTCGCGCGTCAGGCCGCGGCCCGGCGGGCGTCGCCGAGTTCCCGGGCGCGGCGGCGATCCATCTCGGATTCGGCCGCGTCGCCGAGCCGCAATTCGATTCTCGTGCCGATCTGGTCCTTGAGCGCGGGCCGCAGATCGGCCCACCGGGACGCGGCCAGCATCACGTGCATGCCGTAGGACAGACCCTGCGCGGCGAGAGCGGTGATCGACGTCTCCAGCCCGTCGAACTCCTGTCGCAGCGCCGCCCAGCCGTCCACCACGAGGAACACATCGCCGTACGGATCGTCGAGCGCCGCCGCATCGGCGTCCCGGAGCCGGCGGTAGTCCGCCCAGGAGTGGATGCCGAGCCGGCGAACGCCGCCTCCCGTCGCCGCAGCACCGACTCCAGCTGGGCTACGGTGCGACGGCACAGCTCGGCGTCGCGGCGCCCGGCGACGGATCCGACGTGCGGGAGCTCGCGCAGGGCGCCAGGGCGCCGCCGCCGAGATCGAGGCAGTAGAACTGTGCGGTCGCGGCGATCGTGGGTGGCGGCCAGCGCGGACACCAGGGTGCGCAGCACGGTGGACTTTCCCGACTGCGGAGCGCCCACGACGGCGGCGTTGCCCGCCGCGCCGCCGAGGTCGAGCACCAGTGGCTCGTAACGCTGCTCGAACGGGCAGTCGACCACACCGATCGGCACCCGCAGGTGCGCGAGCGCGCCTGCGCCGAGCAACTCGGCGAGCACCGGTGACCGGCCGAGCGGCGGCAGCCACACGCGGTGTGCTGCGCGGCCCCGGCCCGCCAACGCGGCCAGCACGGTGTCGAGCAGCGGGCGCTGCGCCGCGGCGCATCATCGGTTCGTCTGCCGGCCGCCGGCGGGCACCGTGAAGCGTGCACGGCTGTGCCGGGTCGGGCGCCGCCGGCTTGGGCCGCGGGGCGTAGCCCGCCCGAGACGAAAGCGGTCTGGAACCGGGTGGCCTCGCCCGACGCGGTCTTCAGATAGGCGGCGCCGGGGCGGCTGGGCAGGTGGTAGGCGTCGGGGACACCGAGCACCGCGCGGGAGTCGCCGGCCGAGAACGTCTTCAGGCAGATGCGGTAGGACAGATGGGTCTCCAGACCGCGCAGCCTGCCCTCGTCGAGACGCTGGCTGGCGAGCAGCAGGTGGATGCCCAGCGACCGGCCGAGCCGGCCGATCGCGACGAACAGATCCGCGAAGTCGGGGTGCTGGCTGAGCAGCTCGGAGAACTCGTCGACGACGATGAACAGCGCGGGCATCGGCGCCAGACCCGCGCCGCGTCCACGCAACGGTTGGTATTCGGCGATGTTGGCGAGGTTGCCCGCGGACCGGAGCATCTCCTGCCGTCGGTTCACCTCACCGGACAGCGCATCGCGCATCCGGGCCACCAGCGGCGCCTCGTCGGCGAGATTGGTGATCACCGCCGACACGTGCCTGCGCGCTCGAGGCCGAGGAAGGTCGCGCCGCCCTTGAAGTCGACGAGCACGAGGTTCAGCGCGTCGGGCGGATGCGCGGTGATCATGCCCAGCGTGAGCGTGCGCAGGAACTCGGACTTGCCGGAACCGGTGGCGCCGATGCACAGGCCGTGGGGTCCCATGCCGCCCGGCGGCGGCCTCCTTGATGTCCAGTTCGACGACGGCACCGTCCTCGGCGACGCCGATGGGCACCCGCAGCGCCGCGGGGCCGCAGCGCCGGCCCACATCCGCTCGGCGTCGAGGGACTCGGGATCGTCGATCCGCCATCAGCGACAACCAGTCCGCCTGCGCCACGTGACGGACCGGCGACCGCTGCGTCGCTCCAGCGGGCGATGCGCCGCGCACACGCCACGGCATCGGCAAGCCCGAGCGAGTCGTACCGGGCGGACACCGGCTCGCCGTCGGCGTACACGGTCACCGGCTGCGCCGGGCTCCCGTGCCGGATCTCGACGATCGTCGTCCCGGCGACCGGGCGGCGGCGCCGCCCCTCCGTCGACCACCACCACGCGGTGCCGCTGCCGATCCGAGATGCACACGTGCGGAAGCCATTTCAGCCAGTCCCAGACCGGCTGGCAGCTGGCTCCAGGATCGTCGCCAGCCGACCACTTCGGGGGGGTGGGCCACCGAGAGTTGGCTCACCAGGGCGCGCACGGCCGCCCGGCAGGCGTCTCGATCACCATCGACGGTGACGGCCCGGATCGCCGGCAACGACAGCGCCACGGGCACGTCGGTCACCAACGCCCGGTGCCGCAGCAGCCGTCCACCGCGTCGGTGGTCACCGGGTCGGCGCAGCCGTCGGAGGCGAGCTCGGGTCCGACGGCGGCGGTGGCCGCCGGCCGCTCGCCCACGCCCACCCGCACCGCGCCGAACTCGGGATGGTCCGCGGTGCGCGCCCACATCGCGATCGCTGCCCGCCAGCGTCCACAGCGCGGCGGGGTCGGGGTGGTGTCGGTGCAGCCAGTCGTGCTGTTCGGCGGCCGCCGCCGCCAGGGCGGCGTCGAGGGCGTCCAGATAGCGCAGGTAATCGGCGCGCTGGGCGTTGATCTCAGCGATGCGTCCGGCGCCGCGGGCGCCGTGGACGAGGGTGCCGATCACCGACATCAGCATCATCACCGGCAGGAACAGGAACATCGGATTGCGCCGGCCCGTCGAGGACAGGTACAGCACGCTCATCCCGACCGTCGCGACGATCATCGCCACGGGCATCAGCCGCGCCATGGGGTTGACCGGCGCGGGCCGGGGGGATCCGGCGGCGCGTCGACGACGACGCGGCCGCCCGGCGGGCGCACGGGGTCCATGGCTTGTTGGACGCACGACCCGCCCGTCTCGTTCCCACGGGCCGGCGCGCCAATTGCCGCGCCACACCCCGCCGGTGCCGAGTTACGTTGCTTGCGTGGCTGATACGTTGCGCCGGGTGGCGGTCCACGCGCCGGATCCGCACGCACCCGTGACCGTCGATCTCGTGTTGCCTGCCGGCTGCCCGGTCGGCGAATTGCTGCCGGGCATCGTCGAGACCGTGGTCGGCGATAGACGTCGACGAGCCGCTGCGGTGGAGCCTGACGCGCGTCGGCGGCCCGCCGGTCGACACGTCGAAGACCCTGCTCGAGAACGACGTCGGCAATGGGGAGTCTCGTGCTGCTGACCAGCGCGGGTGTGCCCGCTGCGCAGCGAACCGCCGGCGCTGCCCCGGCGGTCGTCAGCCCAGTCGTGCTCTGGCGCAGCGGGCTTCGGGCCCGGACGTCGTCGCCGCGGCCGGCATCGGCGCCTCGGTGGTGCTCGCGGGAGCGCTGGGCTGGGCGGGGTGGGCCTCAAGACGGATTCGGCGCTCTGGGTCGCCGCGGCGCTGTCGGCCGCGGCGGCGGTCGGGGCGGCCACCGGGCGGGCGCCCCGGCCGCTCGCGGTGGCGCTGGCTCACAGCGCGGTCGCGTTCGCGGTCGTGACGGGTGCGCGCGGTGCCCAGGGTACCCCTTGGGCCGCCGTCCTTCTGCAGGCCGCCGCCGCGCGGCTGGGCATGTCACTGATGTTGTGCGCATGGTCCGAGCGGTCCCGATGCTGGCGGGTTATGCGGCGGTGCGGGGGCGGTCGCCGCGGCGGCGCGGTGTGCGTGCTTGCCGGGCTCGGCCCGGCCGGCACCGGGGCGGTGTTGACCGTGGCGTCGTTGGCGGCACTGTCCCTGGCACCGGTGATCACCGATCGTGGTGCGCGGGCCTCGGGACCGGGGCGCGGCCCGGTGTGGCGCACCGCGCGACGGTCGCGCATGGCGTGCTGACCGGGCTGACGACGGGCTGGGCGTGCTCGGCGGCGCTCGGCGTGGCCGGCGTCGTCGCGGACCCGCAGGTGCACCGTGGCGTTGCCGCCGCCTTCGCCGCCGTCGCCGGCTCGCTGCTGGTGCTGCGGCGCGCGTCCACATGCGCGGTCCGCCGGATCGGCCTGGGCACCGCCGGGGTCCGGCGCCCTGGTCGCGGCACTGGCGGCCGGCGTCGCCGCGGCACCGGCGGGTGCGGCATGGCTGTGCGCCGCGCGGCCGTCGTCGGCGCAGTGGTCCTGAGTCTACTGGGCGACGCGGCGCACCACTGAATCCGATCCTCGCTCCGGTGTTCGCTGCGTCGAGTACGTCTCGCTGGCCGCGGTGGTGCCGTTGGCGGCCTGGGTCGCGGGCTCTACGGGCGTGGTCCGCGCGACTGAGCGTGCTGTGAGCGCGGCTGGTCCCCGTGCTGGCGGTGCCGGTGCTGGTCGCCGCGGCTCGGCCGCGCCGCATGCCCGCGGTCGCCACGGTGGACGCCACCGGCCGTGGACGACCGGTTCCTGCCCCCGGCGGGCCCGGCCGGCTCCCCGCGCCCCACCGAACAACGGGACGACTGCGTGTCGCACGCGCCGGTGATGCCGTCGCCGCCGCCGCGGCCCGCGGACGGGGAGTTGCTGACGGTGTGGGCGCTGACGCGTGGGGCCGGGCAGACAGTCGCGGTGATCGACACCGGCGTGGCCCGCCATCGCCGGTTGCCCCACCTGGTGCCCGGCGGCGACTTCGTGTCGACCGGGGACGGCGCCGCCGATTGCGACGGCCACGGCACCATCGTCGCCGGGATCATCGCCGCCGCACCCGACGCCGACGATCCGGGTGCATTCAGCGGGATCGCCCCGGATGTCACGTTGTCGCGATTCGGCAGTCCAGCAACAAGTTCGGGTACCGTCGAGGATCCGGCGGGGTCGGGGTTCGGGGATGTCGAGACACTGGCCGCTGCGGTGCGCATCGCCGCCGACCTCGGCGCGACGGTCATCAACATCTCGTCGGTGGCCTGTCTGCCCGCCGACGGCGACCTCGACGACCGAGCGCTCGGCGCGGCGCTGGCCTACGCCGTCGACGTCGCGAACGCCGTCGTGGTCACCGCTGCGGGCAATGTCGGAGGCCCCGGGCAGTGCCCGGCACCGCAACCCCGACGCCGCCGCGGCGGTCAGCGACGTCACCGTGATCGCCAGCCCCGCTTGGTACGACGACTACGTGCTGACGGTCGGTTCGGTCGGGGCCGGCGGCGCCGCCTCCACATTCAGCCTGACCGGCCCGTGGGTCGATGTCGCAGCCCCCGGCGAGAATGTCGTCTCACTCGCCGCGGCCGGCGACGGGCTGGTGACCACGACGTCCGCGGGTGCAGCCCTGTCGGGCACGAGCTACGCCGCACCCGCTGGTCTCCGGGCTGGCCGCGCTGGTCCGCGCCCGGTTCCCGGAATTGACCGCGCGCCAAGTGATGCGGCGGATCGAGGACACCGCCCACCACCCGGCCGGCGGGTGGGACCCGGCCGTGGGCCGCGGCGTCGTCGACGTCTTCGCCGCGGTCAGCGACCCGGGGAGCGGATCCGGGCCGCGGCGCACCGCGACGCCGCCCGCCCAGAGGCCGGCCGGTGCGCCGCAGCCCGGCCACAAGCACCCCGATGCGCGGCATCCTCGTCTGCGCCGGACTTCTCGGCGGCGTGGCACTGGTCTCTGCGGCGGCCGGGCGGTCACGGCGCCGCACCGATCACGTCAGTGGTGACTGACGCGCGGCTGCGGCTGAGGTCCGGTCCGCGCGGGAGCAGCGCCAGCACCGGCCACGGCCCAGGCGCGGCCTCCGTCAACCCCAGTGCGGTTGCGGCGTCGGTGTTCTGGATGCCGAACAGCACGCCCCAATCCGTCGCCAGGAACAGCGGCCCGGTGCCCGCACCGGCGCCGGTGAGGCCGACCGAGCGGACGAAGACGCTGCGGCCGGCAGCCATCGCCACCGCGTCGACGGCCGGGCCGTCGCCGTCGGCCTGGGCGAGCGGCTGCGGCGGGTTCGGCGCCGGTACCGCGTCACCGGTCAGGATCGTCGTGGCTGATCCGGACGCGGAGTCGCCGGGCCGCCAGCGGGCGCACACCACCGCATCGGAATCGGCGCCACCGTGGTCGGGGAACGTGGCGACCGGCAGGGTGTCGACCGCGGGCAACACGCCGAGGAGCTCGGCCGGCACGCGGGGATCTGCGCACCCACCCGGGAATCGGTGTAGCGGATCAGGTCGGCGGTGACCTCGCCGATCCGTTGCAGGCCGTCGGCGAGGACCACGAACAGGTCGGCGCCGGCAGCGGCGCGCCCCGACTGCACCACGGTGCCCACCGGCAGGTCGCGCAGCCGCCCGGGACCGGCGGACCCCAGCTCCGGAATGTGGGGAGGCACGATCGGCGGCGCTTCGGGGATGGCCGCCAGCACCGCCTCGGAGATCGGCCGCGGCTCGACGCCGTCCAGGCGCAGGGCGCGCACGACGGCGGGATGACGTAAGTCGACGCGTGCCCGCCTGCCGTCGTAGAGCAGGTACGTCGTGGCGGCACTGCCGCCCCGCGGCCGCACCAGCACGCCGTGCCCGGCCGTCCGCACGCTCCGCGGTGATCGGACCCGCGATCACGGTGGTCTCGCCGCGGCCGTCGTCGCACACCGTCCACAGCGCCTCCTGCGCGGGCAGCGGCGGGGCGATCCGTTCCGGCGCGCCCGGAATACCCACCCGCGGGCCGCGTTTGGCCCGGTCGACCGCGGTCTGGTCGACGGCGCGGGGCTGGGCGGCGCTGCCCGTGATCAGCCGCGCGGAGGCCACGTTGAACACCGGGTGCAGCGTGTCGTCGATCCGGACGTAGAGGGCTCCGCTGTCCCGGACCACGATGACTTGCGCGTCGCCGACGGCGCCGGCGGGCCGCACCACGGCGAGCACCGCGCACACCGCGACGGCGACGGCGGCCAGCACCGCCCCGGCGGCCAGCGAAAGCGATTGCACGCGAAGGGGATCGTCGATCATCCTGGTGTCGGCGCGCACCAGTGCGTGCGCCATCCTGTGCACCAGGAACCGGTATCCGCTGACCTGCAGACGTGTTGTCGGTTGCCCCATCGATCCCCCTCGGCCAGCGTAACGGCGACGCGGCAGGGCGCAGATCACTTGTTGGAGCGGCGCTCCCGGTAAGCGGCGACGTGCTGACGATTACCGCAATTGCCGGTGTCGCAGAACTTTCCGGACCGGTTGCGCGACAGGTCGACGAAGACCGCGTGGCAGTCCGGCGCCGCGCAGAGCTTGAGCCGGCGCAGTTCGCCGGAGCGGATCAGATCGGCCAGCGCCATCGCCATCTCCGCGCCCATCCGCTGCCAGAGCGGATCGTGCACGGAGGCGAGGTGCAGATGCCACTCGGGCATCTCGGGATGGCGGGTCAGCCACGGCGACGCCCGGGTGTCCGACAGCAGCGCGTTGACCTGCCCGACGGCGCCGACCTCGTCGTCGGCGGACGCCCAGATCTTGCCCAGCCGCTTCCGCAGGCGGTGCACCGACTCCAGCTCGGCGGCATCGCGGTCGCGCCGGCCGGTCCAGCCGAAGCTGTCCAGATACTCGTCCAGCGCGGACATGTCCCCCAGCTGCTCGCCGTCCACCCGATCGGTGTTGATCAGCACAGTCGCCGCCCGCAGCGTGAGATCCGTGTCGTGATTGAAGAGCATGCGACTCATGGCTCCTCTCGGCGGCAGCGTCATGACCGAAGCCCACTGTACTGCGGGTCAGCCCAGCAACGGCCGCCTGTTGCGGGTGAGGTCGGTCAAGGTGTCCTGCATCGTCGCCTCGACGCGGGCGGCGAATGCCGCTGCGGATTCCCCACTTTCAGCGGTCATCGGCGGGAGCACCCGGGTCACCAGCTTGGTGGGCAGCGGAAAGTACGGCAGCAGTCCGACCGCACCGATGTTCAGCCCCCACGGCAGCGAGACGCTCACCGGCAGCGCCTTGACCCGCAACAGCGTGTCGAGACGTAAGCATGCGCCAGCCGCTCGCCGCTGGACAGCACCCACAGCGACTCCCCCGCTCCGGCCGTCACCACCGGGACGATCGGCACGCCCTGGTCGATGGCGAGCTTCGCGAAACCGCTTCGGCCGTCGAAGATCACGCGGTTGCGGTCCTCGAACGTCTTCGCGGCGTCCTTGTCACCCCCGGGGAACACCAGCACGTGATGTCCGGCCTCGAACGCCTCGACCGCACTGTCCCGGCTCGCCGGACGCGCACCGAGTGGCTCGAACAGCCTGCCGACCCGCAGCGTCCACGCGAGCTGATGGGTCAGCACCGTCACGGGACGATCGAGGTCCAACTCCGCCAACGCGGTGCGCACAGCGAAGACATTGAGGTCGACCACTCCGCCGAAACCGTGGTTGGCGACGAACAACACCGGCTCGGGCAGCGACCTCGTCGCCGCCGCGATGTCGAGCCGGTGGTAGCGGCGGATGAATTCACCGGCACCGGTGGAGATCGCCGTCATCGCGCGGGCGATGACCTCGTCGGCCAAAGTCATCGGGACAGTGTCGCCCACCGGGCACCGCTGCCGACGCCGCGCACTCACTGTCATGACCGAAAATCAGTTGACTCATGACGGGGCCAGCCGTTAGTGTCATGACCAAAGTTCGCTTTACTCATGTCTTGCCCGTTCAGGGCTGCTCGAACCGTGGAGGTGCGCCCGATGGCTGTGATCGTCTCGACCCGCGCCGACCATGCGCGCCACTTCAGGACCGGTCTGCTGTTCGCGATCGGCTCGGCGTTCGCTTCGGCTGCTCGGGTCCGTTCGCCAAAGCCCTGATGACCGCGGGCTGGAGTCCGACGGCGGCGGTGACGGCCCGGCTGGCCGGCGGCGCGCTCGCGATGGCGGTGTTCGCCACCGTCGTGCACCCGGGCTGGGTGCGCGAGGCCCGCGGCCACGTGCGCACCGTCGTGCTCTACGGACTGATCCCCATCGCCGGCGCCCAGCTCTTCTACTACAACGCGGTCGCCCACCTGTCGGTCGGCGTCGCGCTGCTGCTCGAGTACACCGCGCCCGATCCTGGTGGTCGGCTGGCTGTGGGCGACCACCCGGCGCCGGCCCACCACGCTGACCCTGGCCGGCGTCGCGCTCGCGGTGGCGGGTATCACGCTGTGCTCGGCGTGGTCGGACCGCACGGAGTCACCGGCGTCAACCTCGATCTGGTCGGCGTCGGCTGGGGCCTGGCGGCAGCGGTGTGCGCGGCCTGCTACTTCCTGATGTCCGAGAAGGTCAGCCGATCCGGACGCGGCTTCGGCGCTGCAGCCCATCACGCTGGCCGCCGGCGGGCCTGGTCGTCGGTGCCGCGACGGTCGCGCTGCTCGGCGTGACCGGCGTGATGCCGCTGACGTTCACCGCCCAGGACACCGTGGTGGCGGGCCTGCGGACCTCCTGGATCGTGCCCGTCGTCGCCCTGGCCCTGCTGCCGACGGCGATCGCCTACACGCTCGGCATCATCGGTGTCGCCCGGTTGCGGCCCCGCTTCGCCTCGCTGGTGGGCCTGTCCGAGGTGATGTTCGCCGTGCTGGCCGCCTGGCTGCTGCTGGGCGAGGCCGTCACCGCCACCCAGGCGCTCGGTGGCGCGATCGTCCTGGCCGGCCTGGCGCTGGCCCGCCACGGCGACCGCGCGGAGTCCGCCCCGGTGACGTGGCCGGACGCGCCCGTCACCGACCTCACAGCCGTCAGCATGCGGCTGATCGTCGGCTCGGGCATCTAACATCGTGCTGATGAAGATCGATCTTGATGCCGCCGCAGCAGCCGCGTGCTCGTCGCCTCGGCCGCCGTGCTCGCGCCGGTCCTGACCGCTCCGGCGGCCCACGCGCAGGGCTGCCCCGACATCGAGGTGGTGTTCGCCCGCGGCACCGACGAGCCGCCCGGCCTGGGCCGGGTCGGGCAGTCGGTGGTCGACTCGCTACGTGGCCGCGTCGGCGGCCGGTCCGTCGGCGCCTATGCCGTCAACTACCCGGCCTCGTTCGACTTCCTGCAGGTGGCCGCCGGCGCCAACGACGCCAGCAACCACATCCAGTACATGATGACCAACTGCCCGAACACCCGCCTGGTGCTGGGCGGCTACTCGCAGGGCGCCGCGCTGGTCGACATCATCGCCGCCGTGCCGGTGCCCGGTGCCGGATTCACCGCCCCGCTGCCCCCGAACACCCCCGACCATGTCGCCGCGATCGCCGTGTTCGGCAACCCGTCGGCGAAGATCGGCCTGCCGCTGACCTCGAGCGCGGTCTGGGGTCCGCGTTCCATCGACCTGTGCACTGCCGGCGATCCGGTGTGCTCCGACGGCAACGACATCGCCGCGCACAGCAATTACGGTCCCGCCGGGCTCACCGATCAGGCCGCGGCGTTCGTCGCCAGACTCGTCTAGACCGGCTATGCGTTACGGTGTCTTGTGCCTTCTGACCGTCTGAGCCGCATCCGCGCGGCTGTCATCGCCGCGGCCGTCCCGATGGCCGCCCTCGTCGCCCTGCCCGTGCCGACGGCGTCGGCTCAGCCGTGCCCGGACGTGGAAGTGGTGTTCGCCCGCGGGACGAGCGAACCGCCGGCGTCGGCCGGGTCGGCAGGCGCTCGCCAACGCGCTGGCCAGACCAGCTGGGCGGCCGCACGGTCGGCACCTACGGCGTCAACTATCCCGGCCAGCTACGACTTCCTCAACGCCGCCGGCGGCGCCGACGGATGCCAGCCGGCCGGATCGCGACGCTGGCCGCGCAGTGCCCCGACACCCAGCTGGTGCTCGGCGGCTATTCGCAGGGCGCCGCCGTCGTGACATGCTGGCCGGGGTCCCGCCGCTGGGCAACAAGATCGGCGACATCGGCTTCGGCGCCCCGCTGCCCGCGCAGCCTGCTCGGACAACGTCGCGGCGGTCGCGGTATTCGGCAATCCGTCGACCAAGTTCGGCAAGCCGGTCTCGCCGCTGGCTCGTTCGCCGGCAAGGCGATCGACCTGTGCGCCGACGGCGATCCGATCTGCTCGGACGGCCGAAACCCGTTCGCGCACACGCGCTACGAATCGTCGGGCTTCATCAGCCAGGCCGCCGGCTTCGCCGCAGGCCGGGTCTGACGGCCCCGTCGCATCCCAACGCCGATGCGTCGGGCCGTCGCTAACATCGGCGGGGTGATCCTCGAGTTGACGTCGCGGGTCGCCGGGCCCTGCGCGATCGGTCGTCGCGGTTCATCGCGTCTCGCCGCGGGACTCTGGTCGCGCCCGATCCTACCGGTCGCGTCCGCCGACGCCGCTGCCCGCAGGTCGAGGTGATTTTCGCCCGCGGCCGCCTCGAGTCGCCCGGCGTCGGCATGATCGGCAACGCCTTCGTCAGCGCGCTGCGCTCCAAGACGAACAAGAACATCGGGGTCTACGCCGTGAAATACCCCGCCGACACCGAGGTCGACATCGGCGCCAACGACATGAGCGGCACATCCAGTACATGGCGGATAACTGCCCCGACACCCGGCTGGTGCTGGGCGGCTACTCGCTGGGCGCGGCGGTCACCGACGTGGTGCTCGCGGTGCCGATCGCGGCTTCGGCTTCAAGAACCCGTTGCCGGCACGGCGTGGACCAGCACATCGCCGCGGTCGCATTGTTCGGCAACGGCGCCGCATGGGTCGGCCCGATCACGAACTTACAACCCGATCTACTGCGGACAGGACCATCGAGTTGTGCCACGGCGCCGACCCGATCTGCAATCCGACCGACCCGAACACCTGGCAGGACAACTGGCCCGCCCATGCTGGCGCCGGCCTACATCAATGCCGGCATGGTGAATCAGGCCGCGGACTTCGTCGCCGGCCGGCTCTAACGCCTATGTCGATCAGCGGTGCGCAGATCGCGCGTGACCGCGATGCGTGCCGCCAGCTGGTCGTCGGGCGGGTAGTCGACGCCGACCAGTGTCAGGCCGCGCGCCGGTGCGGCGGCGAAATCGCTGGAGCGCCGTGTCGCGGTCAGCAGCTCGCGCACCACGCCGGGTCGCGGCGGTGCTCCCCCACCGCCAGCAGCGCGCCGACCAGCGAGCGCACCATCGACCAGCAGAACGCGTCGGCGCTGACATGGGCCGTGACCCGGTCGCCGTCGCGCTCGCCAGTCCAGCCGCTGCAGATCGCGGATCGTGGTGGCGCCCGTCGCGGTGCCGGCAGAACGCCGCGAAATCGTGCAGGCCCACGCAGTTCGCGCGGCCGCCGCGCTCATCGCGTCGACGTCCAGCGGACGCGGCCACGCCGTCACGAACCGCGCCTGCCTGCGGCTCGACCCCGTAGGGCGCGGTGGACAACCGGTAGCTCGTAGTGCCGGCGCAGCGCCGAGAACCGGGCGTCGAAACCGGCTGGCGCGCGGATGATCTCGAGCGACCCGGACGTCCTCGGGCAGCAACCGGGCCAGCCGGCGCACCAACGGGAGGAACTCGCCCTCGCCCGGCCCGACGCGTGCGCGGATAGGCGTGCGGGACCGCGTCGGCGGGGACGTCGACGTGGGCGACCTGACCGGTGGCGTGCACGCCGGTGTCGGTGCGCCCCGCGGCGCGCGCTGCCACCGGCACGCGGAACACCGTCGACAGCGCGTCGTCGAGCACACCGGCGACGGTGCGCTGTCCGGCCTGCGTCGCCCAGCCCGCGAAATCGGTTCCGTCGTAGGCGATGTCGAGCCGGAGACGAACAAGCCCGCCACCGGTGTCGGTGGCGGGCGTGTTCACGGCGTCGTCACTTGGACTTGTCGGCTCTCCTCGTCGGCCTCAGCTCCTCGGCGACCTCGTCGGCAGCCTCGGCTCCTGCGGCCTCGGCCTCGATCCGCCTGGCGTCCTCGACGATCGGCGTCTCCTCGACTGCGCCTCGGCCTCCTCGGCGTCGGCCCGACCGCGTCACCTCGGGCTCGACTGCGGCCTGCGGCGCGCGCAGCGGCCGCGACCTTCTTCGCCGCGCGCCCGATGTCGCCGCCGGCGCGACGCCACGGTTGGCCTCGGAGGTCACCGTCTTCTCCCGCACCAGCTCGATGACCGCCATCGGGGCGTTGTCGCCCTTGCGGTTCTCGACCTTGATGATGCGGGTGTAGCCGCCGTTGCGGTCGGCGTAGAACGGCCCGATCTCGGCGAACAGGATGTGCACCACGTCCTTGTCGCGGATCTTCTTGATCACCTCACGCCGGTTGTGCAGCGTGCCCTTCTTGGCGTGGGTGATCAGCTTCTCCGCGTACGGCCGCAGCGCCCGCGCCTTGGGCTCGGTCGTCTTGATCCGGCCGTGCTCGAACAGCGACGTGGCCAGGTTGGCCAGCAGCGCCTTCTGGTGCGAGGACGACCCGCCGAGGCGAGGACCCTTGGTGGGCTTAGGCATGGGAAACACCAGCCATTGTGACTAACTCCTTATCGGGGCCGGCCCCCGTATCAGGTAGGACCGGGACGGGTTCGATACTTAGAGCTGTTCGGTTTCGGCGTAGTCCTGGTTGTCGTCCATAGAGTCGTAGCCGGCATCGCTGTTCCAGGTGCCGGTGGCGACGTCGTACCCGGCGACCTCGGACGGATCGAAGCTGGCCGGGCTGTCCTTGAGCGACAGACCCAGCTGGTGCAGCTTGATCTTCACCTCGTCGATGGACTTCTGGCCGAAGTTGCGGATGTCCAGCAGATCGGACTCCGTGCGGGCGACGAGCTCGCCGACCGTGTGCACACCCTCGCGCTTGAGGCAGTTGTACGACCGCACGGTGAGGTCCAGGTCGTCGATCGGCAGCGCGAACGACGCGATGTGGTCGGCCTCGGCCGGCGACGGGCCGATCTCGATGCCCTCGGCCTCGACGTTGAGTTCCCGTGCCAGACCGAACAATTCGACCAGCGTCTTGCCCGCCGACGCCAGCGCGTCACGCGCGGTGATCGAGCTCTTGGTCTCGACGTCGAGGATCAGCTTGTCGAAGTCGGTGCGCTGCTCGACGCGGGTGGCCTCCACCTTGTAGGTGACCTTCAGCACCGGCGAGTAGATGGAATCGACCGGGATACGGCCGATCTCGGCACCCGACGCCTTGTTCTGCACGGCGGGCACGTAGCCGCGGCCGCGCTCGACGACGAGCTCGACCTCGAGCTTGCCCTTGTCGTTCAGCGTGGCGATGTGCATGTCGGGGTTGTGCACCGTCACGCCGGCCGGCGGCACGATGTCACCCGCGGTGACCGCACCCGGTCCCTGCTTGCGCAGGTACATGGTGACCGGCTCGTCCTCTTCCGAGGACACGACCAGGCCCTTGAGGTTCAGGATGATGTCGGTGACGTCTTCCTTCACCCCGGGAACGGTGGTGAACTCGTGCAGCACGCCGTCGATGCGGATGCTGGTGACGGCCGCGCCGGGGATCGACGACAGCAGCGTGCGACGCAGCGAGTTGCCGAGGGTGTAACCGAAACCGGGCTCCAGCGGCTCGATGACGAACTGGGACCGGTCCTCGGCGACGACTTCTTCGCTGAGGGTGGGTCGCTGAGAAATCAGCATGGTGTTTCTTTTCTCCTTCTCGGCAACCGCTATTTGATGCCGTTAGGTGATCCGCTGGCCGGATCCGGACCGTGGGACGTGTTACTTCGAGTAGAGCTCGACGATCAGCTGCTCGGTGAGCGGCACGTCGATCTGGGCGCGCTCGGGCAGCTGGTGCACGAGGATGCGCTGACGTTCGCCGACCACCTGCAGCCAGCCCGGGATCGGGCGGTCGCCGGCGGTCTGCCGGGCCACCTCGAACGGCAGCGTGTTGATCGACTTGTCCTTGACATCGATGATGTCGTACTGCGCCACCCGGTAGCTGGGGATGTCGACCTTCACACCGTTGACGGTGAAGTGGCCGTGGCTGACCAGCTGACGCGCCATCCGGCGGGTGCGGGCCAGGCCGGCGCGGTAGACCACGTTGTCCAGCCGGCTCTCCAGGATGCGCAGCAGGTTGTCACCGGTCTTGCCGGGAAGGCGGTTGGCCTCCTCGTAGTAGCGACGGAACTGCTTCTCCATGACGCCGTAGGTGAAGCGGGCCTTCTGCTTCTCCTGCAGCTGCTGGCGGTACTCGCTCTCCTTGATCCGCGCGCGGCCGTGCTGGCCGGGCGGGTAGGGGCGCTTCTCGAACGACTGATCGCCGCCGACGAGGTCGACGCCGAGGCGGCGCGACTTGCGGGTGACGGGTCCGGTGTAACGAGCCATATCTGTTTACCTCCTAGACCCGGCGCCGCTTGGGCGGACGGCAGCCGTTGTGCGGCTGCGGGGTGACATCGGAAATCGCGCCCACCTCGAGGCCGGCGGCCTGCAGCGAGCGGATGGCGGTCTCGCGGCCCGAACCCGGGCCCTTGACGAACACGTCGACCTTCTTCACGCCGTGCTCCTGCGCCTTGCGGGCGGCGTTCTCGGCGGCCAGCTGCGCGGCGAACGGCGTCGACTTACGCGACCCCTTGAAGCCGACGTGGCCCGACGACGCCCAGGCGATCACGTTGCCCTGCGGGTCGGTGATGGTCACGATCGTGTTGTTGAACGTGCTCTTGATGTGGGCGGCGCCGTGCGGGACGTTCTTCTTTTCCCTGCGCCGGGTCTTCTGCCCCTTCTTGGGGGCAGCGCCCTTCTTTGCTTGTGCCATCCGGGGTTACCTGGCCTTCTTCTTGCCGGCGATGGTGCGCTTGGGGCCCTTGCGGGTGCGCGCGTTGGTCTTGGTCCGCTGGCCACGCACCGGCAGGCCGCGGCGGTGCCGCAGACCCTGGTAGCAGCCGATCTCGATCTTGCGGCGGATATCGGCCTGCACCTCGCGGCGCAGATCGCCCTCCACCTTGAGGTTGCCCTCGATGTAGTCACGCAGCTGGGTCACCTGATCGTCGGTCAGGTCCTTGGTGCGCTGGTCCCGGTCGATGCCGGTGGCCTCCAGGATCTCCTGGGAGCGGGTACGGCCGATGCCGTAGATGTAGGTCAGGGCGATCTCCATGCGCTTGTCGCGCGGGAGATCGACGCCCATGAGTCGAGCCATTGGGTGTGCCATTCCTTACTCTGCGGAGGTCTGTTCCCAGTCCGTTCCCCTCACGGGGTCCGGCCTCCGTGCCGGACGTGTTCGAGGGCCCTGATGCCCTCAGTGGTACTGGGAGGTCTTCATTCAGTTGTAGATACTGCTCGGGCTGACTAGCCCTGCCGCTGCTTGTGACGGGGATCGGAGCAGATCACCATGACCCGCCCATGCCGGCGGATCACCCTGCACTTGTCGCAGATCGGCTTGACGCTCGGGTTCACCTTCACGGCTGTCGTCGATCCTTCTTCTCGTCGGTCTGTCGGTCGATCACTTGTAGCGGTACACGATGCGGCCGCGGGTCAGGTCGTAGGGAGAGAGCTCCACCACGACGCGATCCTCGGGGAGGATGCGGATGTAGTGCTGCCGCATCTTGCCGCTGATGTGGGCGAGGACCTTGTGTCCGTTCTCCAGCTCAATGCGGAACATCGCATTGGGCAGGGGCTCGACCACGCGACCCTCGACCTCGATGGCACCGTCTTTCTTGGCCATACTCTGTAACGATCCTTGCTTTTGGTTTCGTATCGGCTTGTTGGCCTGCTCGGAGCAGCCTTCGTTCCGACTTGAAAACGTGAGCCGGATCGGGGGAATTCCCTCAAGGTCGGCGACGGAGCACGCAAAAAGTCGGCGCGGAAGCCGCACCGTTGGTCAATACTACCCGCTGCGCGGGCTGCCCCAAAATCGCTGGCGGGGAGGTCTCAGCCGTCGGTGGACCGCTGCCCACGGTCGAGTTTGGACACGAACGCCGCAGCCTGGGTACGGCGCTCCATGCCGAGTTTGGCCAGCAGCCGCGAAACATAGTTCTTGACCGTCTTCTCGGCCAGGAACATGCGCGCCGCGATCTGTTTGTTCGTCAGGCCCTCGCCCAGCAGGTCCAGCAGCACCCGCTCCTGTTCGCTCAGACCCGACAGCGGATCGCTGTGCTCGGCGGCGCTGCGCAGTTTGGCCATCAGGGCGGCCGCGGCGCGGTTGTCCAGCAGCGACCTCCCCGCGCCCACCTCCTTGACCGCCTTGGCCAGCTCCATGCCCTTGATGTCCTTGATGACGTATCCACTGGCGCCGGCCAGGATCGCGTCCAGCATCGCCTCGTCGGAGGTGAACGACGTCAGCATCAGGCACCGCAGTTCGGGCAACCGCGACAGCAGGTCACGGCACAACTCGATGCCGTTGCCGTCCGGAAGCCGCACGTCGAGCACCGCGACGTCGGGCTGCAGCGCAGGGATGCGCGCCATCGCTTCGGAAACCGATCCCGCCTCCCCGATCACGTCGAGCTCGGGATCGGCGCTGAGCAGGTCGATGAGGCCGCGCCGCACGACTTCGTGGTCGTCGACGAGGAACACGGTGACCATGGGAGACCTTTCACGATGTCGTTCCGGGTGCGCGGCCTAGGCGTGGGCCTGGCACCAGTATGGCGGCAAAGCGACGCTGCGATGGGCCGCTGCAGAGCAAAGGTCCTCCACGGCAGGGACCTCCGCCCCTGCCGAGGCCCGCAGCCGTCGGCAAATAGTTGGTGTGGTGGAACGCCTGTCCGCCTTCGATGCCGGGTTCCTGACCGCCGAGGACGCCGACCCGCACCTCAGCCTCGCCGTCGGCGCGCTGTCGGTGCTCGACGGGCCCATGCCGTCCTCGAGGACCTGGTCGCCGAGCTCGGTGCCCGACTGCTCGCCGTCCCGCGCTTCCGGCAGACCGTCCGGCGCACACCGCTCGACCTGAGCGCACCGGCATGGGTCGACGACCCGCAGCTGGATCTGGCTCGTCATCTGCGCCATGCCGCACTGCCGTATCCCGGCGACGACGAGGCATTGTTCGGGTTCGCCGCCGAGATCATGGCGCCGCGCCTGGACCGTGGGCGTCCGCTGTGGCAGTGCTGGATCGTCGAGGGGCTCGCCCAGGGCCGCTGGGCGATGCTGATGAAGGTGCATCACTGCATCGCCGACGGCATCGCGACCATGCAGCTGCTGGCCGGACTCAGTGACGGCGGCGCCGGCGACACCTACGCCGGCGAGATCTGCGTCGCCCGACGAGCCGGCCCCGCGCAGCGCCGGAATATCGCTCAACCCACTGGACTGGGCCCGCGGTGCGTGGGATGTGGCCGCCACCGCGACGAGGTCGGTCGCCAAGACGGTCGAGGGCGCCGTCGAGATCGTCGACGCAGTGGCTGCGGCCGGGTTCGGGAACATCGACCGGGTCGAGCCCGAACGGCGCGGTCACCGGTATGCGGCGGTACAGCGCGGTGCAGCTGCCGCTGGCCGCCGTGGCCTCGGTGTGCCAGACGTTCGACGTGACCTCAACGACGTCGCTCTCGCGGCGATCACGGACAGCTTCCGCGCCGCCCTGCTGCGGCGTGGCGAAGAGCCGCGGCGCGACTCACTGCGTACCCTGGTGCCGGTGTCGGTGCGCCCCCACGACGCACTGGACACCGCCGACAACCGGGTGGCGGTGATGCTGCCGTACCTGCCGGTGGACAAGGCCGACCGGGTCGAGCAGCTGCTCGCGGTGCACCGCCGACTGAGCCGCGCCCAGGCCGGCGGACAACGGCATGCGGCGCGCGCCGCGACCACCGCGCTCGAGCTGGTGCCGTTCGCGGTCAGCTCGCGCGTCGTGCGTCATCTCACTGGGCTGCCGCAGCGCGGGGTGGTCACGCTGGCGACGAACATGCCCGGATCGCGGCAGCGCCTCGTGCTGATGGGCCGGCAGGTCGTGCGGCTGCTCCCCATTCCGCCGGTGACGCCGCGGATGCGCACCGGGGTGGCCATCGTGAGCTACGGCGACGACCTGGCGTTCGGCATCGCCGCGGATTTCGACGCGGTGCCCGACGCCGACGAACTCGCCTTCGGCATCAAGAAGGCGCTCGCCTGCCTGGCCGCGGCCGCGCGCCGGCCCAGGACGGGCCGTCCGGCGCTGGCAATGATCCATCCGAGCGTGGCCGAAAGCCTCTAGGGAAGGACCGTACTGTGAGCACTCCAACGGATGGCACGGAGATCGTTGTCGGCGTTGATGATTCACCGTCATCGCAGGCAGCGCTCGAATGGGCTGCCGCCGAGTCGGTGCTACGCGGAGCGCCGCTGGTGATTCTCTACGCCGACACCCTCCCCCTCGGCGCCTGGCCGATCGCCCCCGTCCCCACCGGACTGATGGAGTGGCAGAGCCAGATCGGTCGCGACATCCTCGACGACGCCGGACGAATCGCCAAGGACCTCACCGATGGTGCGGTTCCGGTTTCGAAGGAGTTCGCTGCGGCGACACCTTCCGCTGCGCTCGTCGCACGCTCCAAGACCGCCGCGATGGTGGTCGTCGGATCACGGGGGCGGGGCGCACTCGCACGGGCGGTGCTGGGCTCCGTCAGCACGGGACTGCTCCATCACGCGCATTGTCCGGTCGCCATCATCCACGACGAGGAGTCGACCCCGCCGACCGGCGCTCCGGTGCTGGTCGGCTTCGACGGTTCACCGGCCGGCGAGTCCGCGGTCGCCATGGCCTTCGACGCGGCGTCCCGGCGCGACGTGGAACTTCTTGTGCTGCATGCCTGGTGGTCACCCGGCGTCTTCACATTCCCGGGGTTCGACTGGGCGGAGCTGCGGCCGGACGTCGACAAGGAGCTGGCGCGGCAACTGCAGGGATGGCAGAGGCGATATCCCGCGGTGACCGTGCGGCAGCTGGTGGTCGCCGACCAGCCGGCGCACCAATTGGTCGAGCAGTCCGATTCGGCCCAGTTGGTGGTCGTCGGCAGCCACGGCCACGGTGCGGTGGCGAGCACGCTGCTGGGCTCGGTGAGCAGCGCCGTGGTGCAGGCCGCACGCGTCCCGGTCATCGTCACCCGTCCCCGATGAGCGCTGCACCCCCGATCACAGCCGATGCCCATCACGGCTTGCCCGCACACGAGGTCGTGCTCCTGCTGGAGACGGACCCCCACCGGGGGTTGTCCAGCGCCGTCGCGCTGGAACGCGCGAAGACCTACGGGCCCAACGCTCTTCCGCCGACTCTCGGCGCCGGACTTCTCGTGCGGATACTGCGGCAGTTCCACCATCCACTCATCTACGTGCTGCTCGTCGCGGGTGCGGTCACCGCGGCGCTGAGCGAATACGTCGACTCGGTCGTGATCTTCGCCGTGGTCGTCGTCAACGCCGTCGTCGGGTTCGTGCAGGAGTCGAAAGCCGAAGCGGCGCTGCAGAGTCTGCGCTCCATGGTGCACACCGAAGCGCGGGTGGTCCGGGACGGCCGACAAGCCACGATGTCGTCGGAACACCTGGTGCCGGGTGACCTCGTCGTCGTCGAGGCGGGCGACAAGGTGCCCGCCGACCTGCGGCTGCTCCGGGAGAGCCGGTTGCGCGTCGACGAGTCGGCACTGACCGGCGAGTCACTGCCCGTGGACAAGTGCGAGATGCTGCTGCCCGCCGCCACCCCGATGGCCGACCGCCGCAACATGGTGTACTCGGGAAGCCTGGTGACCGGAGGGTCCGGCGCGGGCGTCGTCGTCGCCACCGGAACGGAAACCGAGATCGGCGAGATCCACCGGCTCGTCGGCGCCGCAGAAGTGCTCGCCACCCCGCTGACCGCGAAGCTCGCCCGGTTCAGCAAGATCCTGACGATCGGCATCCTCGCTCTGGCCGCCGCCACGTTCGCCATCGGGCTGGTGCGCCGACAGGATGCCGTGGAGACGTTCACCGCGGCCGTCGCGCTGGCGGTCGGCGCCATTCCGGAGGGTCTGCCGGCGGCGGTCACCATCACCCTTGCCATCGGCGTGGGGCGAATGGCCAGGCGCCGCGCCGTGGTCCGCCGGCTTCCCGCGGTCGAGACACTGGGCAGTACGACGGTGGTCTGTACCGACAAGACCGGGACGCTGACCCAGAACCAGATGACGGTGCGCAGAATCTGGACTCCCGATGAATCGGTGGAGGTGACCGGCGCCGGATATGCCCCGGAGGGCGAACTGCAGCCGGGGTGACGGCCATCCGGCGTCGTTGGCAGGCAACGCCGCGCTGCGGTGGTCGCTGTTGTCGGGGGTGGCCTGCAACGACGCGGCGGTGGAAGAAGACGACGGAGAGCACTGGGCGATCGCCGGCGACCCGACCGAAGCCGCCCTGATCATCGCCGCCGCCAAAGCCGGGCTGCCCGCCCGACGCGTCACCGCCGAGCTCCGCCGCGTGGCGGCGATCCCGTTCAGCTCCGAGCGCCAGTACATGGCAACGCTGCACGTCGACGATCGCGGCGATCACGTCGTGCTCGTCAAGGGCAGCGTCGAGCGGGTGCTCGGGATGTGCCGCACCGAGATGGCCGCCGACGGCTCGCTGCGCCCGGTGAACCACCGCGCTGCGCTGGCTGCGGCGGACCGGCTGGCCGCCGCGGGTCTACGCGTGTTGGCGTGTGGCGTCGCGACGGATCGGATGATCCGCACGAGATTCGCCGATGGTGAGGTGAACGTCCCGGTGACATTGACGGGTCTGCAGGCCATGCTGGATCCACCGAGGCCCGCGGCCGCCGCCTCGGTCGCCGCATGTCGCAGGGCGGGAATCTCGGTGAAGATGATCACCGGTGATCATGCCGGCACCGCGAGAGCGATCGCCGTGTCGGTGGGAATCCTCGACCAGGCCGACACCGGGCCCGACGCCGTGCTGACCGGTGCGGATCTTGCCGCCATCCCCGCCGAGGACCTACCCGAAGCGGTGGAGCACGCCTGCGTCTTCGCCAGAGTGTCGCCCGAACAGAAGTTGCGGCTGGTCCAGGCCTTCAGGCCGGTGGTCACGTCGTCGCGATGACCGGTGACGGCGTCAACGACGCACCGGCGTTGCGCCAGGCCAGCATCGGCGTGGCCATGGGCCGCGCCGGGACCGAGGTGGCCAAGGACGCGGCCGACATCGTGCTCACCGACGACGATTTCGCCACGATCGAGGCGGCGGTGGAGGAGGGCCGCGGGGTCTTCGACAACCTCACCAAATTCATCACCTGGACGCTGCCGACCAATCTCGGTGAAGGGTTGGTGATCCTGGTCGCGATCGCGATGGGCGCCGCGCTGCCGATACTGCCCACCCAGATCCTGTGGATCAACATGACCACCGCCGTTGCACTCGGTTTGATGTTGGCCTTCGAGCCCAAAGAGGCCGGGATCATGGCCCGCCCGCCGCGGGATCCCGCCGAGCCACTGTTGACCCGCGCGCTGGTCGAGCCGGATCCTGCTGGTGGCCGGCCTTCTCGTCGCCGGCTCCTGGTGGCTGTTCGAGTGGGAACTCGGCAACGGTGCATCGATCGCCGAAGCCCGTACGGCGGCCTTGAACCTGTTCGTCGTGGTCGAGGCGTTCTACCTCTTCAGTTGCCGGTCACTGACGCACTCGGCCTGGCGTATCGGACTGTTCAGCAACCGGTGGCTCGTCCTCGGAGTCGTCGTGCAGGCCGTCGCTCAGATCGCCCTCACCTACCTACCGGCGTTGAACACCGTATTTCAGACGGCGCCTCTGCAGGCGTCGGCGTGGGTGCGCATCTTCGCGGTCGCGGGTTCGGTCAGCGTGGTGGTGGCGGTGCAGAAGTGGCTGCGGGCCCGGAAGCTAGGCTGAAGTCCGCTCATGGATCTGCATCCGTTCCCCACCATCGCAGTGATTCTGGCGACCGCCACGGTCGCCGGACTGATCGCCACCCGGTTGCGGCAGCCGCTCATCGTGGCCTTCATCCTGGTCGGTGTCGTGGCCGGCCCCGTCGGTGTCGGCTTGGTGTCCGCAGAGGACACCTTGCAGTTGCTCGCCAGGTTGGGGCTCGCGATCCTGCTGTTCCTCGTGGGCCTGCGCCTCGATCTGCACATGATCCGCAACACCGGGCCCGTCGCGGTGACCGCCGGCCTCGGACAGGTGCTCGTGACCGCCGGGATCGGCTACGGGATCTCCCTCGCGCTCGGGGCCGATGCGATGACCGCGCTGTACATCGCGGTGGCCCTTGCCTTCTCGTCGACGATCATCGTGGTGAAGCTGCTGTCCGACAAGCGTGAACTCGACCACCTGCACGGCCGGATCGCCCTCGGCATCCTGATCGTTCAGGACCTCCTCGTCGTGCTGGTGATGATCGGGCTCACCGCGTTCGGTCAGGGTGGCGGTGGCGATCTGGTACCCGGCATCGACGCGGTGGTGACCAAAGGCGTCGGGCTGCTGGCCGCCATCTGGCTGTTGATGCGGTTCGTCCTGCCGCGACTCATGCCGCAAGTCGCACGTTCGCAGGAACTGCTGGTCCTGTTCGGCGTGTCCTATGCGGCGTCGGTCGCCGCGCTCAGCGAATGGCTGGGATTCAACTCCGAAGTCGGTGCGTTCCTGGCCGGCGTCTCGTTGGCGAGCACGCCGTTTCGTGACGCGCTGGGTGCCAGACTGGCCAGCCTGCGGGACTTCCTGCTGTTGTTCTTCTTCATCGATCTGGGCGCGGGTCTGCAGTTCGACGACGCCACACGTCAGATCGCCGTAGCGCTGCTGCTTTCGGCGTTCGTTCTGGTGATCAAACCACTGATCGTCGTCGCGATCATGGCGGCGATGCGCTATCCCGTCCGGGTGGGCTTCCGCGTCGGGCTCTCGATCGCCCAAGTATCGGAATTCTCGTTGATTCTCGCGGCTCTCGGCTTGAGCCTGGGGCACCTCACCAATGCCACCGTCAGCCTGATCACACTTGTCGGCTTGATCACCATCGGTGCGTCGACCTACCTCGCGACCTATACCGACGGCATCTACACCGGCTCGAGCGGTGGCTCTCACTTCTCGAGCGGCGGCACAGCCGCCCACCGGAACACCATGACGCGGGCACCGACTTCGACGTCATCGTGTTCGGGTTGGGCCGGTTCGGCAGCCATCTCGCCGAGCGGCTGACCAGTTCCGGTCATCGGGTACTCGGAGTCGACTTCGATCCGCACGAAGTCAAAAGCCATCAACGCCATGGCGTGACTGCGCGGTTCGGCAGCGCCGAGGACATCCATCTGCTCGAGGCACTGCCGTTGGACCGGGCGAGGTACGTGCTCAGCGCGATCCCGGTATTGCAGACGAATCTGGCTCTGCTGCACGGACTTCGTCACCACGGGTACCAGGGGACCGTCGCGCTGACAGCGCATACCGGGCATGATGCCGAGCAACTCCGCGCTGCGGGGGTCGACGTGGTCCTCGAACCCTTCTCCGCCGCCGCCCACATGACGTCGAACTCCTTGCATGAGCTGCTGACCGTCGGCGATGTCGATGCCGAGGCGCCGGAGACCGAGCGCTAAGCATCGTCGGCGGTACCGAGGTACCGGTCGTGCACCGCGCTCACGATCTGTTGCCGGACCCGTTCGACGTCAGCAGCACGACGAGCCGCCACCTCGTCTTCCCATGCGGTCATCTCGCCGGCGAGCTCGTCGTCGGCGACGATGTGCGACAGCCACCGCGAGAAGTCGCCCCGCTCGAGGTGAAACTGCAGCGCTTCGGGGGCCAACCGATGCACCGCCGTTGCGAAGTCGCGCATCGTTCCTGCCGGTGGAATCACCTGCGCGTCAACAGGTCGGAAGTAGAAGCGCCGATCGTGTGGCAGCACCACATCGGCATACTTGTGCCGGTGTCTGGTGTGCACCGTCGTGCGTTGGGCCACGGTGAACGGTCGCGGCTCAGCGTTTCCGTAGCGGACGGTGGCCAGCTGCACAGTGTGCAGCGTCGGTTGGCGCCGATCGATGTGCCTCGTCTCGAGAACCACGTCGCTGTCTTCGAGCTCTTCGGCCGGCAGGACCGCGGGTGTGAAGGACGACAAGACGTAGCCGCCCCGGCGCATCCAGTGCTGCTCTTCCTGAGGGCCCAGCAGGTGGGCTTCGTCGTAGATCACCCAGTGCGGAAACCCGTGTCGTTCGCGCCGGGCTTCGACGAGTGGACGAAGTCGGTGCACGTAATCGTGCTTGTCCTCCACGGTCAAGGCGGACAAATCCACGATCACACTCGTGCCCGGGTGCAGCATGTCGATCAGTTCGGCGGTATCGGGGAGGTAATGGTGACTGTCGACCACCGCCACGTTGTCCAACGTCTTCAATTCGACGTGGTCGCCTTCGGGGTCGACGACCAACACCGCGTATCCGGCAAGGATCCACCGTTCGGCCAGCAGTCCGATCAGGTAGCTCTTTCCTGAGCCCGCCGGCCCAGTCACCGTGATCCGTCCCTGACTTCCCGGCACCCGAGCGGGCGTCAGATCGGGGAATACGCCGATGTCGATCCACCGCCGCATCGGGCACCACCGCTGGGCTCCGCTGAACAGCGGACCGCCCAGCAACCGCGCCACCCCCGTTCCGTCGCTCTCGTCCAGCACCAGGTCGGCATGCTCCCTGACCGACGCCACCGCGTTCGAGACGGCAACTCCCAGTTCGGCCGCAACCAACATCGACAGGTCGTTCTCCGCGTCGCCGATGGCCACCACATTGTGCAGGGAGCGATTCATCCGGGCGAGCACCGAACGTAGACCGCTGCCCTTGGTCACCGCCGCCGGCAACACCATGAGCGCATCGCGGTTGCGGATGAGCTGGCAATCCAGCCCCAGCACCCCGATCGCTTCGGCGACGGCCGCCGTATGCCGGCTCTCCGTGGCCAGCAACACCTGTCCGCGTCGAAAGGAGACGCCGCGCGCAGACAGCTCGGCGTCGAGCTCCGCAGCCACCGGCGCTGTCAGCGGCGTCGCTGTGCCGTCGTGGACGGCGACCGCACCGTTCTCCAGAACCAATGCATCCGCATGTCTGGCCAATTGGGGAAACTCCGCGGACAACTCCGCGCCGATTCGGCCCGTCGCAAGCACCACCTGCGCACCGGCGGCGCGGACTTCGTCCAAAGCCCGCTCGACATGGACCGACACGTCGTGCCCTGAGGTCAGTGTGCCGTCGATGTCCGCGGCAACGACTTGATAGAACGCCACGTTCTCCCGCCGATATACCGTGAGTCCCCCGCACTCTATGGCACTCAAGCCCAGGCCACCACTCGAAATCGACACCCGGGCGCGCACCGACGCCTACACCGGAGGCAGCGGAACAGTCCATTCGACCACCGCGCCGCGCCCATCGCCGCTGCTGTGGATCGTGGCGGCGCCGCCCAGATTCTGCGCCCGGGTGTGGATGTTCTGCCGGCCGTTCCCCATGACGTCACCAGCCGTCACCCCGATTCCGTTGTCCTGAATCGTGATACGCAGCTCTGAGTCAGACGCGACGACTTTCACAGCCGCCGCCGTGGCCCGCGCATGACGCGCGACGTTGCTCAGCGATTCGCGGATGACTGCCAGGACTGCGGCGTACACCTTAGGCCGGATGCGCCCATCGTCAATGGGACCTTCAAAATCCAGAGTGGGCATCAGACCGAGTGCCGGCGCGCTTTCCTCCACCAAATCGATGATCGCCGAACACATCCGGATGCTCGGCACCGGCTGGGACATCGACTGGTTCAAATTGAACACGACATCGCGCAGGTCATGAATGATGGCGTCGGTCTCGTCGATGAAGCCTTGCAGATCGGGATCGCGACGAGCAGAAGCCGACGTGAGGCTCAGGCCCAGTCCGAACACCCGCTGGATCACGCGGTCATGCAGGTCTGCGGCGATCCGCGCCTGTTCGTCGCGCAGTTCAGCGTCGACCAGGCGATCGGTACTGGCACGCAGACTCTCCCGCATCTGCTCCGCTGCCCGGGCCAGCTCCGTGGTCTCGCGGGGACCGACGGCGTGGATCGGGTGGTCGTAGTTTCCGTCGGCGACCGACTTGACCTGCTCGACCAAGACGTTCACCGGAGACGTCACGCAACGCCGCACGGCGATGACTGCGGCGACCAGAACGGCGGCCAATACTGCGGCGCCACCGATCTGGACGGCGTTCGCGGTCCGCTGGGCCGACTGGATCCTGCGCAGCTGGCTTTGCTCCAACTCCCGAGCCCGCTGCGCGAGAACGCGCACGCGGAGGCGGGACTCATCGAACAAGATCTTGCCCCGCAGTGCCAGCATCGCCTGCCGGTCCGGAGCGATGGGGCCCGCCCGACGCTCTGCGATCTGCGGTTCGGCGGCACCGGAGCGCCACGCTGACACCGCCTGCAGAGAGCTTTCGAGTTGCGCCGAGGCTCGGGCGTCGCGGCTGAGCTGTTCCCGCAACCGCCGGGCCGACTGCTCCTCGGACTCGACCCCGGCTTGGTACGGCTCGAGGGACACCGGATTGCCGGTCAGCATGAAACCGCGCTGACCCGTCTCTTGGTCGGTGATCGCCCGCCGGAGAGCTTCGACATCGTCTTGCACAGCCGCGACATGACCGCTCAACTCACCGACTGCGTGCGAAACGGTGATGCGGCCGGCAATGGAGGCCATCGACACGATGAAGAAGACCGCCGCGCTGAGGCCGAGTGCGGCCCAGATCAGCTGTCGGAGCGACAGGACCTGATTGCTACTGCACGGCTCGGGTGTCTTCGGCGACGCCATGGTCTCGACGGCCACCGTCAGCGGTGGCGAATCGCCGTCTCCACGTCGTCTGCGGCAAGCTCCCGGGTGCAGAAGAACCAGTCCGCGCACTCGACACCCGGCGCCTTGTCCGCCATCCGATCGGCAGCTGTGCCGCAGGAACCCGCAGGTGGCACGATCACCGGGTCCCCGGGGCGCCAGTCTGCAGGAGTCGCGACGTCGAAATGGTCCGCCGTCTGCAGCGCCTTGACCACACGGAGCAGCTCGTCGAAATTGCGGCCCAGGCTCAGCGGGTAATAGATGATCGCCCGAATCACGGCCGTGGGGTCGATGACGAACACCGCGCGCACGGCCTTCGTCGAAGCCTCCCCGGCATGATCATGCCGTACTTCGTGGCGACGTCCATCGAGACGTCTTCGATCAGCGGAAACCTCACTTCGATGTCACGCATGCCGCGAAAGGCGATCTTTTCCTTGATGGTGCGCAACCAGGCGATGTGACTGTAGAGACCGTCCACCGACAGGCCCACCAGTTCGGTGTTGTACGCGGCGAATTCGTCCTGCATCGATGCGAACGTCATGAACTCGCTGGTGCACACGGGCGTGAAATCCGCCGGATGCGAGAACAAGATGACCCACTTGCCCGCATAGTCCGCCGGGAAGTTCACCTCGCCTTGCGTCGACGCGGCACGGAATGACGGTGCCGGCTCACCGATTCGGGGCATGGCGAAGTGCTCGACGGACGTTTCGGCGGCGGTCATCAACTGTTCCTTTCGCTGTGAGTTCTCTACCTGGAAGAATACCCCGTGGGGTAATAGCGGATAGGGCCCAACGGCCCCAACCGTCGGTACCACCGACTCCGGATCTTCACCGCTGACAGTGCTTGAGTTGGCAGAGGCCGCAAGAGAAGGAGTTGAGGATGACGTTGACACCGGAAAACGCCGAAATGGTGGTGGCCGTCGACGCGTCGCCCTCGAGCGCCGCCGCCGTCGAGTGGGCCGCCCGCGACGCCCGATTACGCGGGATCGCGCTCAGATTGGTACACGTCGTACCTCCGGTCGTGCTGCCCTCGGAGGCATGGCCCGGTGTGCCCGCCCCAGCGGGTTACGCGGAGTTCGCCGAGGAGCGGGCCCGCCGCATCGTCGAGGACGCCCGCTCCATTGCCGACGACGCCGCGCCTGACCACGGCGCGGTGCCGATCATCACCGAGGTGCGCAGCGGACCGATCGTGCCCACGCTGCTCGGATTGTCAGCCAACGCCGAGATGGTCGTGGTCGGCTGCCGCGGTGAGAGCCCGATGTCACGCACACTGCTGGGTTCGGTCAGCACCGGAATCGTGCATCACGCGCACTGCCCGGTGGCAGTGATCCACGCCGAGCATCAGCCTCCTGCGCAGGCTCCCGTCGTGGTGGGCATCGACGGATCACCGGCCTCGGAATCCGCTACCGCCATCGCGTTCGATGAAGCCGCGCGCCGCGGCGTCGGCCTCGTCGCCCTGCATGCATGGACCGACATGGGGCCGCTCGGCTTTCCGAGCCCTGGTTGGGCGCCGATCGAGTGGGCCAACCTCAAGGTCGAAGAGGAAGAGGTACTGGCAGAGCGGATGGCGGGGTGGCAGGAACGCTATCCCGATGTCGACGTGCACCGCGTCGTGATGTGTGACCGGCCCGCGCAGCGACTGCTCGAGCACGCCGCTGCCGCGCAACTCATCGTCGTCGGCAGTCGTGGACGCGGTGGGTTCGACGGCATGCTGCTGGGCTCGGTCGGTACCGCGATCGTGCAGTCGGCTCAGATACCGGTGATCGTCGCGCGACCCCGCTGACGAAGGTCAACCCGCCTTGGCGTCATCGACGTCCGGTGTGTCGGCGCCACCGTCGGCCACCAGGCCGGACTGCACGAGGGCGCTGGTCACGAAGCGTTGCACAGGGCGGGACTGAAAGAAGCCCGCATGCCCACCGCGGTACCACTCGATGTTCGGCCGGCCCCAGTGTTCCCACAGCCGATTGACCTGTTCGCGGGGATGCACCACTTGATCGGCCAGTCCCGCATAGATGAAGCGGCCGGACATCGGCACCCGTGGCGGCAGTGACAGCGGCGAGATCATCCGGCCCAGAGGTGCGGCGAGGGCGATCGTCTCCAGTCGCGGATCACCCTGGCCCAGACCGGAATGCCGGCCGAGCAACTCGATGAGGTCGGCCACCGGCACGCCGAGGATCGCACAGGCCAGATCCTCGTCGAGGCTGGCCACCAACGCCGAGATGAAGCCGCCCAGCGACAGTCCGTACACACCGATCGCGGCGTCGGGCTGTTCGCGGCGTATCCATGACAGCAGGCCGCGGATGTCCCACACCGAGTGCGCGGTGGCGTGCACGTCGTCGAGCACGTCCTCACCGGGAAACACCGCACCCTTCGGCAGTCGCCTCGACCGGGGACCGTGCATGGGCAGCACCGGCAGTACGACGTTGAGGCCGAGCTGCTCGTGCAGGTACCACGCCCGAAAGAGCGCCAGATCGATGGCGGCGCGGCCCATTTCGGTGCCATGGATACAGACCAGCCAGGGTCGCGGAGTCGGATGGCGCAGCAGCAGGCCGTAGCCGTGCGAGCCGGCCCGGTAGCCGAGCCACCGGTTGGCGCCGGGTTCGCCGGGCTGGGGACGGTAGTCGCTGTCCCACCGCAGCCGGGCATACGTCCGGTTGCGGCGCTGCACCGGGCGGACCTCCACGTCGGTCAAGGGACCGGGTGCGGCGAAGAACCGTTGTGGGTCATCGAGGTAACCGCGGTCCCGGTAGAAGTCGAGTGCGGCGACCACTTCGTCGTTGATGCGGGCGAATGCCGCCGGATCGCTCAGCGGGCGGCGGGCACGCAGGCCGAGCAGCACGACCTCGTCGCGCAGCGCCTCGGCGGCCAGTGCGACGGTGGGCCGCGCGATCGGGATCTGGTGCGGTTCGTCGCCGAGGTAATCCCGCCAGGACCGGGCATAATAGCTTCCGGTCCTGGTCAGTGGCCCCAGGACATTGCGCAGCGGCTGCACGCCCGGCAACCGCGCCACCGTGGAGCGGGCGGCGCGTCCATCGGCGTGTTCACCGCCTTCTGCAGCCATACCGCCGACGCTAGCGCCGCCCCCGAAGCGCTCACAGGAGGCATTGGTCACAACCGACGTGGCAGAGGACCACACGTCACCGGGCCGGCCGCACCACGGTCACCGGTACGTCGACCGACTGGACGACCGCCGAACTGACCGAGCCCAGCAGCATTCCCGTCAATCCACCGCGGCCGTGACTGCCGACCACCACCAACTGTGCTGCTTGGGATTCCACGATGAGCCAGTGCGCCGGCGCCTCGTACTCGAGCCGCCGCCGGATCCGGACGTCGGGGTAGCGTTCCTGCCACCCGGCCAGCCGTTCGCAGAGCACTTCGGCGGCCGCCTGCTCGTGGGCCTGCCATTGCTCACTCTGAAACGGCAGTGCACCGACGTCGGTCCAGGTGTGCACCGCAACGAGATCGACGCCACGTCTGGCGGCCTCCTCGAAAGCCACGGCAGTAGCGGATTCCGATACCGGTGATCCGTCGACACCCAGCACAACGGGGGCAGCCGGATCCGGGAGTCGGCCGAAATTACTGTGCACCACGGTGACCGGGCAGTGCGCGTGGTGAAGCAAACCCGCGCTGACCGACCCGAGCAGCGCACGGCCCAGCGCACCCCTGCCCCGGCTGCCGACGACGACCATCCGCGCGTCGGTCGATGCCTCGATCAGCGCGGGAAGTGGTGCAGCCCAACAGATTTCCGCGCGGATCTCCGGCGCGCGCGCCGGGTCCCCGGCGCTGGCGAGCACTGTCTCACGGGCGTAGTGCAGGATGTCCTCGACAGTCTGGCGTTCACATTCGGCAACGGTCTCCTGGAGCGCAGCCATGGGCCAGGTCACGACGGCGGGCGGTACCGCGGCCATCAACGTGATCGCAACACCGTGCAGCCGAGCGGTATCGGCGGCCCACCGCACGGCGGTCTGGGATTCCGGAGAACCGTCCACCCCGACCAAGATCCCGTGCCGATCCATGACGTTCCTCTTCTGCGACATCGCGTTCGTTCTTTCACGGACAACGCTAGAGCCGCGACGGCCGCCCGCATCAGGGCCGTTGGTCCCGGCGACGAGTGCCGGTTTGCCCCGAATGCTCGTCGAACGGCATCCGGCACGGCCGGCGGGGCTGCGCTTGACTATACCCCCTGGGGTATGTATGAATGACTCATTACGCGATACCCCCTTGGGTATTCTAGAGAGGACGGATCCATGACCACACCGATGCCCGCGACGATCGAGTCGGCAGACCTGCAGCGCCTGCTCGGCTCTCCCATTCCGCCGCGCATCCTCGACGTGAGGACCCCGGGAGAGTTCGAGACCGTGCACATGCCGGGCTCCTACAACGTCCCCCTCGACCTGCTGCGCGAGCACCGCGCGGAGATCATGTCCCACGTCGATGAGGACGTGGTGCTGGTGTGCCGCTCCGGTCAGCGCGCGGCACAGGCCGAGGAGAACTTGCGCCGGGCCGGCCTGTCGAATGTGCACATCCTCCGCGGCGGCATCACCGCGTGGCAGGCGGGCGGCTTCCCGGTCAACCGCGGCACCCAGAAGTGGGATCTCGAGCGCCAGGTCCGCCTCGTCGCAGGCCTGATCATCGCCCTCAGTGTGCTCGCGAGCCTGGCCGTGCCGGGCCTGCAGTGGGTGGCCTTCACCGTCGGCGCAGGGCTGGCCTTCGCCGCGGTGACCAACACCTGCGCGATGGGCATGCTGCTGGCGCGGCTGCCGTACAACCGGGGCGCGACCTGTGACGCCCAGACGGTCGTCGCGCAACTGGTGAGCGGTTCCGCAGGCAGGAGCCGGGCGAAATGAGCGCCATGATCATGCTGACGATCGGGTTGGCCGTGCTCGTCGGAGTGACGCTGGGACTTCTCGGTGGCGGCGGTTCTATTCTCACGGTGCCGCTGCTGGCCTACGTCGCCGGAATGGACGCCAAGCAGGCGATCGCCACGTCGCTTCTCGTGGTGGGAGCGACCAGCGCGGTCGGTGCGGTCTCGCACGCCCGCGCCGGACGGGTGCAGTGGCGAACCGGTCTGATGTTCGGCGTGGCCGGCATGGCCGGGGCGTACGCCGGCGGCCTGCTGGCCCGGTTCATCCCGGGCACCGTGCTGCTGATCGGCTTCGCGGTGATCATGATCGCCACCGCGGTCGCGATGCTGCGGGGCCGCCGGAACATCGACGCCGGCGCCGAAAACCGGCCGATCCCCGTCGGCAAGGTCCTTCTCGAGGGCTTGGTCGTCGGGCTCGTCACCGGACTGGTCGGTGCCGGGGGCGGCTTCCTCGTCGTGCCGGCACTGGCACTGCTCGGTGGACTGCCGATGCCGGTGGCCGTCGGCACCTCGTTGGTCGTCATCGCGATGAAGTCGTTCGCCGGGCTGGCCGGGTACCTGTCCAGCGTGCAGATCGACTGGGCCCTGGCGGGCGCGGTCACCGCGGCGGCCCTGGTCGGTGCACTCATCGGGGCGCGCCTGACCGCCGTGGTGGACCCCGACGCCCTGCGGAAGGGCTTCGGATGGTTCGTGCTGGCGATGTCGTCGGTGATCCTGTGGCAGGAGGTCCACCCGACGGTCGGCGGTGCGGCGGCCGGGCTGATCGCACTGGCCGCGGGCGTGACCTTCGCGTGCGGGCGATACCCACAATGTCCGCTGCGGCGATCGGCCCGACCCGGCGTCGCCGCGGCGCCGGCGACCTAGGATCGGATCACCGACGAAAGGAGGGACAAGACATGGGATTCGCACTGTCAACGGTGCTACACACGTCATTCGACGAGGCTGTCAACCGCACCCGGGAAGCACTCGCCGGGCAGGGCTTCGGCGTGCTGACCGAGATCGACATGCAGGCCACCCTGAAGACCAAACTGGGCGAGGACATGGAGCAGTACGTGATCCTCGGGGCGTGCAATCCGCCACTTGCGCATCGGGCCGTGGAGATCGATCGGCAGATCGGGCTCCTGCTGCCGTGCAACGTGGTCGTACGGGCAGACCGCGACAACGACGCAGTGCTCGTCGAGGCGATGGATCCCCAGGTGCTCGTCGACGTCAGCGGCGAAGCCGAGTTGCGGCCGGTGGCCGACGAGGTGGCCGCCAGACTGCGCGCCGCCCTCGACACTCTCTAGGACTTTACCGCGACCCTACGGTAGCGTAGGTTACTGACTAGTAACCCAGGAGGGTGCGATGAGCGCAATGAAGTTCCTCGAGTTGAACGGTGACCGTGTCGCCTACCGCGACACCGGGCAGGGTCCGGCGGTGCTGCTGATCCACGGCATCGGCGGCAGTTCGAGCACATGGGAGGCGCTGCTGCCCCACCTGTCGGCGCGCTACCGGGTGATCGCGCCGGACCTGCTCGGGCACGGCCAGTCCGACAAGCCCCGCGGCGATTACTCACTCGGCGCATTCGCCGTATGGCTTCGCGACCTGCTCGATCAGTTGGGAGTCGCCAGGGTGACGCTGGTCGGGCACTCCCTCGGCGGCGGCGTGGCGATGCAGTTCGCACACCAGCACCCCGACTACTGCGAACGGCTCGTTCTCATCAGCAGCGGTGGCCTCGGCCCCGAACTCGGCCGCTCGTTGCGACTGCTGTCCGCGCCCGGCGCCGAGTTCCTGCTCCCCGTGATCGCCGCGCCGCCGGTGGTCGCACTCGGCGAACGGACACGGTCCTGGCTGGCGGCTCGGGGACTGACCAGCCCGGAGGCCGGTGAGGCGTGGAATGCGTACGCATCGCTGTCCGATCCGCAGACCCGCAAGGCGTTTCTGCGCACGTTGCGGTCGGTCGTCGACGCACAGGGCCAGGCCGTGAGCGCGCTCAACCGCCTGCACTTCACCCTCGGGTTGCCCACACTGTTGATCTGGGGCGACCAGGACCGGCTCATCCCGTCCACGCACGCAGAAGCCGCCCATGCCGCGCTACCGGGTAGCCGGTTGGCGATACTGCCTGCCGTCGGACACTTCCCGCACGTCGAGGCACCACTCGCCGTGGCCGACACCCTCGACGACTTCATCGCCGGCACGCAACCCTGGCAAGGGCGCCCCGCACCCAGCGCGACGCGCTCCTCCGGGGGCCTCTAGCTGGCCTCGGCGCCTGTCAGCCCGAGCTTTTCGGCGTTCCCGAAGTCGTCGTCGACGAGGGTGACCCGGCGGCCGCCGTGGCGGTCGATCAGCGACGCGGCGATCGAGGACCGATAGCCCGAGGCACAGTGCACCCAGACCTCGCTGCGTGGCACCTCGTCGATCCGCTCGATGAGTTCGTGCAACGGGATGTTCAGCGCACCGGGGATGTGGCCGGCATCGAACTCCCCGGCCTGCCGGACGTCGAGCACGGTGATCGCACGCGTACCCGTGGCCTCGGCCAGCTCCTCGAATGTCGCTACGGTGTAGGACCTTAACTCGCCGCCGGCACTCAGTCCCGCTGGGTCGCCGACAGCCGCACCGTCGATCTCGTCGACGCCGATCCGCACCAATTCGCGCCGGGCATCCAGGATCTGGTCTCGGTCCTGTCCGATGAGCGTCAGCGGGGCGCCCCACTTGTGCAGCCATCCGAGGTATGTGACGAACGAGCCCGACAGCTCGAATCCGAGTGTGCCGCAGACGTGTCCGGCCGCGAAGGCCCGGCGGTTCCGCAGGTCGACCACCCACTCGCCGGCATCGATCCGGTGCGCCAGCTCGGTCGCGTCGACCGGTTCGGGCAGCGACAGGTCCACCGGCTCCGGGCCCTCCGCGTTGATGACGCCCATGTGGGCGTAGTAGGCGGGATAGGCCGACAAACCCGCGATCAGCGTGTCGACGTAGGTCTGTTCGTCCTGGGTCAGAGCCGGATTGGTGTGGCGCTCGTCGCCGACGGTGGAGGCGTCACCGCTGGCAGGTGTCGCCGAACAGAAGCTGCCGAAGCCGTGCGTCGGGTAGACATCGACGTCGTCGGGCAGCGTGGCGGCCAACCGCCGAACCGAACGGTACTGCGCGTGGGTCAACTCCTGGGTGTGCCCGGAGCCCAGCAGGTCGGTGCGGCCGGTGGTGCCGTGCAGCATGGAGCCGCCCGTGAAGACGCCTACCGCCGCGCCGGCGGGGTCATGGAGGACGTAACTCATGTGGTGGTGGGTGTGGCCCGGGGTGTGTACCGCCTGCAGCCGGAAGTCGCCGGCGTCGATCCAGTCACCGTCGGCGACGGCGCGACACGGAAAGCCGACCTCGTCACCGGCCGGCAGCACGTAGTCGGCGCCAACGGTCCGGGACAGCTCGAGACCGCCGGAGACGTAGTCGTTGTGCAGGTGCGTCTCCAGCACGTGGGTGACCCGCAGACCCGCCTCGTCGACCAGGGCGAACACCCTGTCGATGTCGCGTTGTGGATCGACGACGACAGCTGTGCCGTCGTGACTGATCAGGTAGCTGCGGTCCCCGAGACCCGAGGTCTCGATGATCGAAATGTCCATGACGTGCCTCCTTGTCCAGTGATGTGCTCAGCGAATGACGAGGGTGTCGACCAGGGCGTAGGCGGCCACCGCAAAGACGAGATAGGCGAACCAGGATTGAAGCCGGTCGGTGTTGAGCCTGGTCCCCAGGTGCCCGGCGACCAGGGAGGCCACCATGGCCGTTCCGACGAACGCGGCCGTGATCCCCCAGTCGACCGTTGCGCCACTCAGGTGCGACAGGATCCCGGCGGCCGAGTTGGCGACGATGATCAGCAGCGACGTGCCGATCGCGATCGGCATGTCCACTCCGAGCAGCACCACCAGCGCGGGGATGATCAGGAATCCCCCGCCGACACCGAACAGCCCGGTGAGCAGGCCCACCAGCAGACCCGTGGGGATCGATCGCGGTGCGCAGCGGCGCCAGTTGATGCCGGTGTCGCCGATCTCGCACGCGGTCCCGGTCTGCGTCGAGTCGAACAGCATGCGGATGCCCGCCAGGATCATCACCAGCGCGAATCCGACCATCAGCGCCGACTGTGGCAGGTGCCGCCCGATTGCGGCGCCGGCGATGGTTCCGGGGATGCCCGCCAGTGCGAACACTGCGGCCAATCGCCACTCCACGTGTCCCGCGCGCACCTTGGGCAGGGCCCCGACCGCGGATGCGAGTCCGACGACGATCAGCGACATCGGAATCGCCTGATCGATCCCGAGACCCAGGACGTAGACCAGCGCCGGAACGGCGAGGATGGAACCTCCACCGCCCAACAGACCGAGCAGGACGCCGATGACGGCGCCCAGTCCGAGCGCAAGTGCGATGGTCACAACTCTCCCCTCGGCCGTCGTCGCATTTATACCCTACCGGGTATACCCCGCTGACCCGAGACTACACACCCCACGCGGTGTCAGACCAGTAGCACCGCGGCACCGTCGACACGGCCGGAGCTCAAGTCGCCCAGCGCGACATCGGCTTGCTCGAGCCGGTACTGCGGGGTGGTGACCGCGATGTGATGGCGTGCGGCGAACTCCAGGAACTGCCGGGCGTCAGCACGGGTGTTCGAGGTCACCGAACGCAGCTGCCGCTCCTGGAAAAGGTGCCGCTGATAGTTCAGCACCGGAATGTCGCTGAGGTGGATGCCCGCGACCGCCAGCGTTCCGCCGCGATCGAGGGCCGCCAGGGCAGGGCAGTACCAATTCGCCGACCGGAGCGAAAAGGATTGCCGCATCGAGCTTCACCGGCGGCGGGTCGGCCGCACCCTGTGCGGAGGTCGCTCCCAGCGCCAGCGCGAACTTGCGCGCTCCCTCGCCGCGCGTCATGACGTGCACCTCAGCGCCCTGGGTCAGCGCGACCTGTGCGGTGATGTGGGCGCTGCCGCCGAAGCCGTAGATGCCCAACCGTCCGCCGGGCGGCAGGTCTGCCCGCAGCAGGGATCGATACCCGATGATGCCCGCACACAGCAGCGGCGCAAGCTCGCTGTCGGAGTATCCGGCCGGTAGCCGATGGACGAAAGCTGCTGGTGCGGTGACGAACTCGGCATAGCCTCCGTCGGCGTCCCAGCCGGTGTAGCGGGATTCGGGGCACAGGTTCTCCTGCCCGCGCACACAGAATCGGCAGTGCCCGCAGGTGTGTCGAAGCCACGCGACACCGACGCGGTCCCCGACGCCGATGCCCTCGCTGACACCCGGCCCCAGGGCGACCACCTCGCCCACCACTTCGTGCCCCGGGGTGACGTGGCGCCGGTGCACGGGCAGATCGCCTTCGGTGACGTGCAGGTCCGTGCGGCAGACCCCACAGGCGCGAACGGCGATCAGCAGCTCACCTGACGCGGGTTCGGGAACAGCGGGTTTCCACGAGTTCGAGCGGATGGGTGCTCACCGGGCCGGGAGTGCGCACGCGCCATGCGCGCATGGTGTCGGCCGTCACGGATGACGTCGGTCGGGCAGGTCGCCCTCGTCGGCCAGACGCTCGTTGGAGGCGCGCAGGGCCCACACCGTCGCGGGATGCCGCACCACCGACCACGCCGCCCATCTCGGCCGCGAACGCAACTGGTGACCGGGCAGACCGCCCGCCCACATACCGCCTTCTCTGCGCATCGCAGGCCCCTTCTGGTCGAATCTCCTCTCCACGCTAAGACTGGCGACACCGTGCATTCAAGGGCATGGGTCCGGCGATGGAAGGCCATTGGTCCCTCCGCCGGCTCACCGCCCTCAGAGTCCGGGCAGTGGCGCGTTCCACGTCAGGCGGGTACCGCCGGCCGACGCCCCCGTGACGGCGAGCTCACCGCCGGCCGCGCGGGCGCGCTGGGCGAGATTCGACAAGCCGCTGCTGCGGTGATCGCCACCGGGCATACCGCATCCGTCATCGGAAACCTCGATGCACAGGTTGTCGCCGACCGCCACGTCGACGACGATGGAGTGGGCTCCGGAATGCCGGACGGCATTGCTGAGCGCCTCGACAACAACGGCTTCCCCGTGGTCGGCGAGAGCACCGGGGACCACGCTCATCGGGCCGGACATGCTCAGCGTCGCGGTGACGTCCCGATCCTCGGTGAGTCGGGCGACCGCATCCTGGATTCGCTTCGCGAATCCGCCGTGGGTCGCCGTCGGGTGGCCGAGGTCGAAGATCGTCGACCGGATTTCGTTGATCACCGCCTGCAACTCGTCGACCGAACGATTCAGCCGACCGGCCAATTCCGGCGACCGCAACCGTGCGATCACCCCCTGCAGGTCCATCCCGACGGCGAACACCCGCTGGATCACCTGGTCGTGCAGGTCGTGTGCGATGCGCTCACGATCGGCCAGCATGGCCAGTTCGGTGCCGGCACGTCGCGCCCGGGCGATTGTCAGCGCGACCGCCGCGTGGTTGGCGAAATCCTGCACCAAATCGAGATATCTCTCGTCGAAACCTGTGGCGGACGCATGACGTGCGACGGCGATGACGCCCAGAGCCTGTTGTCCCGAGCGCAGAGGCACCACGATCGCCGGCCGGTCGCCGACTCCGGTGAACGCCTGGATCGGTCGACGGAACGACTCGGTGATCAAGGGTTCCCCCGAGCGGAACACCGCGCCGGTGGTCGAGCCGTCGACCGTGAACGGTCTGACCGAGGACCTCCTCGGCGTACCGGCCTGCCGCGGCGGACACGACCAGGGTGTCGACCGCCGGGGTGGGCTGCTCCGGATCGGCGGGCACCAGCACGATGACCTGCTCGGCATCAGTGAGTTCCATAGTCCAGCAAGCGATTACATGGAGCGGACGCTGATGCGGGTCGGCATCGGCCAGCAGCGCGGCGGTGATTTCGCGGCTCGCGTTCGCCCACCGGGTGGAGTCCTGCGCCCGGTCGATCAGGCGCGCGTTGTCGACCGTCACGGCTGCGATCGACGCCAGCGCCCCCACGGTGACCTCGTCGGAGTGCGCGAACCGGCGGTCGGGCCGATCGTCGGCGACGTAGAGGCTTCCGATCCGTTCTCCGCGAATGCTGATCGGCATGCCGAGAAAGGCACGCACCGCCGGGTGCGTACCGAGATCGGCGAGACGTACGGGCTCCGCGTGGTCGGCGAGCAGCCCGAGCAGGCTCGGCCCCGCCGGCGGGCGGCCGTCCGGCCCGTCGCCGACGAACGACACCAGTACGCCGTCGGGATCCCAGACTCCGATCGCACCGAAACGAGCACCGGTCATCGTCACGGCGGCCCGCAGGATGTGCCGCAAGGTCGCGTCCATATCCCGATCAGCGCTGGATTCCAGCGCCGAGGTCAGCAGCTGGGTCATTCGCTCGTCACTCACGCGGTCGAGTCTCCCGTGACCGAACGACGCCGCGCGGAGGGCGACATCCGTCGATCGTATCGAGTGTCCCCCGCCGAACGTGCGGGGACAAGGCCGCGGCCCTGCGAATCCTGTGTGAGTCAGTCCTCGGCGTTGTTCTCCACGTATCGAATGAGGTCGTCCACGGTGCGTAGTTTCTGGTAATCGGTTTCGGGGATCTCGACGTGCAGCCGTTTGTGGATCCCGATCAGGAAGTTCAGCCAGTCCATCGAGTCCAGGTCCACCTGGTCCCGCAACAGCACGTCGTCGCTGATCTCGCCCGGTTCCACCTCGGGCGCGATCGCGGTCAGCACCGACAGGATCTCGTCGCGGATCTCAAGTTGCGTCTTCATGGCGCCCTCACTTCTCGAGTAGGTCGGGTTGTCGGAGCAGCTCGTTGATCGCGGAGAGGAACAATGCCCCGCGATGGCCGTCGCTGGCGCGGTGATCTGCCGCCAGCGTCGCCTGCACCGTCGTGGCGATCCTGATGCCGCCGTCGACGGCACACACCCGTGCGGCAGGTTTCCCGAAGCCCACCAGCGCGACCTGCGGCGGATAGATGACGCCGAACACCGTGTCGACGCCCTGATCGCCGAGGTTGGTGACGGTGATGGACGGATCCGACATCTCCGAACTGCGCAACGAACCCGCGCGGGCCCGGGCCACGAGGTCGGTCAGGTCAGCCATCAGCTCGTCGAGGGTCTTGTCGGGCACATCGTGGATCGCCGGCGCGACAAGCCCCCCTCCCCGCAATGAGATCGCCACGCCGACATGCACGGCGTTGCCGGGCTGGAAACCGTCCTCCCGCCAGAAGCCGTTGAACTCGGTGAACCGCTGGGCGGCCATCGCCACGGCTTTGAGCTGGAGCACCGTCGGCAGTACCCGCTCGGTGATGGAGCGCGCCGCGTTCCGGTCGGCGAGCCAGCCCAGTGCAGGCTCCATCAGGATTTCGTCAGCGAGGTAGTAGTGCGGTATCTCCCGCTTCGATCGGCTCATCGCCGCCGCGATCGACTTGCGCATCTCGAGGCCGCGTTTGACGGCGATCTCTTTGGCGGACAACGGCTCTTGCCGAGGTGAGACCACTTCAGGAACTACGGGCGCGGCTGTCTCGGCGTGCGCTGCGGCATGTTCGACGTCGATGAGGGTGACGGCGCCCTGCGGCCCGGTGCCGGCCACTGCCTCGACATCGACGCCGAGCGACACTGCGAGCCGACGGGCCGCCGGCGACACCCAGCGTCGCCGGTGCTCGACCGGGGACCCGGGCGCGGGCGGCGCCGGTGCGGGCTCCGGCGCCGGCGCCGGTGTGGGCACCGCCTCGACGACGGTCGGGCTCGCGGCCGGCGCCTGCGCGGACTCCCCCGGTTCCAGCAACCGCGCCAACGGCGTTCCCACCGCGACGGTCTGGCCGATCGGCACCAGCAACTCGGCGACGACGCCGTCGTGCCAGCATTCGATCTCCACCGCGGCCTTGGTGGTCTCCACCACGGCGACCACCTGGCCCCGGGTCACGGTGTCACCCGGCTTGACCAGCCATTCGTTCAGGGTGCCCTCGTCCATGTCGGCGCCCAGCGCAGGCATCGCGAAGTCGATCACGATCGGTCACCGACCACGGACCTGACCGCCGCGACGATGCCCTCCTGCTGGGGCAGCGCCGCCACTTCCAGATGTTTGGCGTACGGCATCGGCACCTCCGCGCTGCAGACCCTTGCCACGGGCGCGTCGAGGTCGAAGAACGCGTTCTCCATGATCTGGGCGCTGATCTCAGCGGCGAGACTGCCGGTGCGCCAGCCTTCGTCGACGATGACGGCGCGGTGGGTCTTACGCACGGATTCGACGAATGTCTCCGTATCCAACGGCCGCAGTGATCGCAGGTCGATGACCTCGCACTCGACTCCGGCGAGCGAGAGTTCGTCGGCGGCGTCGAGCACCTTGGGCAGGCAACCGCCGTAGGTGATCACGGTGACGTCGGATCCAGCGCGGCGCACCGCGGCGCGCGAGATATCGCACGGTACAAAGGATTCGATGTCGGCCGAGGTGTTGTACAGCTGCACGTGCTCGAAGATGACGACCGGATCGGGGTCAGCCAGCGCGGTCGGCAGCATCCCGTATGCGTCGGCCACCGTGGCCGGCGCCACGACCTTGATCCCCGGGATGTGTGCATACCACCCCTCGAGACTGTGGGAGTGCTGGGCGGCGAGTTGACGTCCGGCGCCCGTCGCCATCCGCACGACGAGGGGAACGGAGAATTGGCCGCCGGACATGTGCCGCAGCGCGGCGGCGGTGTTGACGATCTGATCGAGCGCCAGCAGGCTGAAATTGACCGTCATCACCTCGACGATCGGGCGTAGTCCCCCCAGTGCCGCACCGATTCCGACGCCGACGAAGCCCAATTCCGACAGCGGGGTGTCGCGCACCCTCGTCGGACCCAACTCCTCCAGGAGTCCCTTCGACACCGCGTAGGTGCCGCCGTAAGCACCGACGTCCTCACCCATCAGGACCACCCGCGGGTCGGCGAGCATGGCCTCCCGAATCGCATCGTGTACCGCGCTGCGGTAGGCCGTCTTGCTCATCGGTTCCCCTCCCGGCCAGCCGTGGTCAGCACGTCGCGGGCCAGGTCCTCGACCGGTTCCCAGGTACCTGCCTCGGCGTAGGCGACGGCATCGGCCACCTCTTCGGCCGCGGCGCTGCTGATCGCGGCGACGTCGTCTTCGGTCACCGCGCCGGCAGCCAGGCAGCGCTCGGTGAAGGTGCGGATCGGGTCGCGTTCCCGCCAGTGCTCGACCTCGGACTTGTCCCGGTACAGCTCCGGATCGAACATCGAGTGCGGCCGAAAGCGATACGTGCGGAACTCGAGGAAGAACGGACCGCCGCTGTTGCGGACGTGATAAGCGCCTTCGGCGGCCGCGGCGTGACACGCGAGCACGTCCATCCCGTCGACGGCCAGCGCGGGTATTCGGTAGGACGCCGCCTTCGCGGTCATGTCGGTCTGTGCCTGCTCGGTCGCCAGCGCCGTCCCCATTGCGTAATAGTTGTTCTCACAGCAGAACAGCACGGGAAGCTGCCACAGCTCGGCGAGATTGACCGACTCGTGGAAGGCCCCTTCGGCGACCGCCCCTTCACCGAAATAGCATGCGGTGACGCGTGATTTGCCCAATTGAGCGTCCGCCAGTGCCAGGCCCACCGCCACCGGGAGGCCACCACCGACGATCGCGTTACCGCCGTAGAAGCGGGTCTGCGCGTCGAACAGGTGCATCGAGCCGCCCCGCCCCCGGGAGCACCCCTCCTGCTTGCCGAACATCTCGGCCATGATCTTCGTCATCGGGACCCCCCGGAGCAGGGCATGCGCGTGGTCGCGGTACGTCGCCACCACCGCGTCCTCGGGTTCGAGCACGCGTAGCGAACCGGCAGCCACCGCCTCCTCGCCGATGTAGAGGTGCAGGAAGCCGCGAATCTTGGCCGCGCTGTAGAGCTCCGCGCACTTCTCCTCCATCATGCGGACCCGCACCATGTCGGACAGCAGCGCCGGCGCGACCTCGTGGTCGATCACGGCGTCACCGCGTGCGCCTCGGTGCTGCCGGTGGTCTCGACGGTGGAGGTGTCACCCTCGGGCAGCCCGAGTTCGCGGGCCTTGAGCAGCCGGCGCATGATCTTGCCGCTGCGGGTGTGCGGCAGCGCATCGGCGAACTCGATCATCTTGGGCGCCACCGCCGCGCCGAGCCGCTTGCGCGCGTGCGCCATCAGCGCCCGCCGCAACTGTTCATCGGCGGTGAAACCGTCTTTGAGTGTGACGAATGCCTTGACGACCTCCCCGACGGTGGCATCGGGCATCCCGATGACGGCAGCCTCGGCGACTGCAGGATGATCGGTGAGCGCGTTCTCGACTTCGAACGGCCCGATCAGGTGGCCGGCGGACTTGATCACGTCGTCGGCGCGTCCGACGAACCAGAAGTAGCCGTCGGCGTCGCGCTTGACCAGGTCCCCGGTCAGGTACAGGCCTGCGCTGAAGCTGTTGCGGTACCGCTCCTGCTGATGCAGATACTCCCGGAACATCGACGGCCAACCCGGCTTCAGGGCCAGCTCGCCCTCGGTGTCGGGCTCCTCGATGACCGACACGGAGCCGTCGTCGTGTCGCCTGACCACATAGGCGTCCACCCCCGGCAGCGGTCGCCCCATCGATCCGGGCTTGATGTCGAATGCCGGCGTGTTGGCGATCATGATCCCGCCGGTCTCGGTCTGCCACCAGTTGTCGTGAATCGGGAGTCCCAGCACCCGCTTCCCCCACCAGACCGCTTCCGCGTTCAGTGGCTCTCCCACGCTGGCGATGAACCGCAGTCGGGGGAAACGGAACTGCGCTGCCAGCTCGGGGCCGGCCTTGATCAGCATCCGGATGGCCGTGGGCGCGGTGTACCACACCGTGACGCCCTGATCTTGCAGGATGCCGTACCACCGCTGTGCGTCGAACTCGGCCTGGTCGACGATCGACGTCACGCCGTGCAGCAGTGGCGAGATCACCCCGTAGGACATTCCGGTGACCCAACCGGGATCTGCCGTGCACCAGTAGATGTCGTCGGCGTGCAGGTCGAGCGCATAGCGCCCGGTCACGTAGTGCATGGTCACGGCGCCGTGCACGTGCAGCGCACCCTTGGGGGTTCCGGTGGTGCCGCTGGTGAAGTGCAACAGCGCCGGATCCTCGGCGACGGTATGGGTGATCGGCGCTTCCTCGGAGGCCGATTCCATGCATCGCCAGAACGCCAGGGTGTCCTGCTCGCCGCCGTCGTCTCCGTGCGTCGTCGATGAGCAGGACGTGACGCAGGGAGGGCAGCTGGTCGCGGATCTGGGCGATCTTGCGCACGTAGTGCGCCTTGGTCGTCACCAGCACGTCGGCCTCGCCGATGGTGAGCCGGGTCGCGATCGGCTCGGGGCCGAATGCCGAGAACAGCGGAGAGACGACGCTGCCGTTGCGCAGCGCCCCGAGGATCGTGATGTACAGCTCGGGACACCGACTCATCAGCGTGAAGACCCGGTCCCCCTTGCCGATACCCAACGCGCGCAACACGTTGGTGAATCGTCGCGTGCGCCTACCGAGCTCGGCATAGGTCAGATCAGACGTGGCCGGCTCACCGTCCTCGACGGCCTCGGCGACGAATCGCAGCGCCGTGCGCGACGATTGCGGCCCGTCAGAGTGCCGGTCGACGGCTGCGTAGGCGATATTGCATCCCCCGCCGGGCATCCCGGCGCACACCTCGGGGAGTCGCCGCCCAGGAGAAATCGGCACGGGTCTGCGCATAGTCGGTGAGGTTGGGCCGCACGCGCCAGTCGTCGGCGGTCTTGTGGATGACAGTCATGAGGTGCCGTTGGTGCGGACGGCGAAGGAGATGTTGGTCATGACGCGGTCGAGCAGCGCATTGTAGGCGGATCCGTTGTCGCCCAGCGCGCGGTAGCCGTGGTGCCGGAGGAACACGTCGAGTCGGCGGTCCAGCGGCCAGTCCGCGTAGATCTCGCTGGTGAATTCTGAACCCAGGAACTCCCAGGCCACGTTGTCCAGCAAGACTCCGAGCTTGTCGTCGAGGGGTTCGGTCGGCGCCATGGGATGTCCTTTCCGGCGGGCTGTCGAACTCATCGTTTTCCGATCCGCACGCGCGCAATAGAGACGAAAGTCACACGCTGGCAACGTTGGTGTCTTAAGTCCTTTGTGCTCAGTCGTGCCGGGCGACGATCACCGGACACCGCACGTCGCGCGCCACCGCGGTGCTCACCGACCCGAGCAGCAGTTCGCCGAACCCGCCGCGGCCGTGACTGCCGACGACCAACAGCTGCGCCCGTTCGGACTGGATCAACAGCTGACGGGCCGGATATTCGAACCGCACCAGGCGATGGACGGCCACCGCGGGGTGGTCTTCCTGCAGCCCGGTCAGCGACCGCTTGAGAACCTCTTCGGCATCGTCCTGCGACACCGACGGTTGTGCGCGGTTGAGCGCGGGGACGTCCGCATCGCGGCACACGTGTAATGCGAGCACACCGACGCCGCGCCGCACCGCTTCGTCGAAGGCGATCTCCGCGGCCAGCTCCGAGGCCCGGGAGCCGTCGACGCCGACCAGCACTGGCAGCCGGGCCGCCCGGCCCGTCAGGCCCGCATCGTTGTGGATCACCGCGATGGGACAGTGCCCGTGGCGGAGCAGGCCGGTGCTGACCGAGCCGAGCAGCCGGTGCATACGGGTGGTCTTGCCGTGGCATCCGACCACGACCATCGAGGCCTCTTTGGACAGCTGGGTGAGCACCGCGACGGGTTCGCCGGTGACCGCCGAGCTGTCGATCCCCGAAACCGGCGTGTCACCGATCCTCGCGGTCGCCTCGGCCTCGGCGAGCACCTCGGCCGGTACGGTGCCCTCGGCCACGACGTGGACGATGCGCAGCGGCAGACCGCGCAGCCACGCCTCGTGGGCCGCCCATTCCACCGCGGCCTGTGCGGAGGGCGACCCGTCCACCCCGACGATCACCCCGCCGACCGAAATCCCTTCCGACATGGCGTCAGACCTCCTCGCGGCCGCGCGACGACGACCCTCGACCGTGACGCTACGGGCGCCGAGAAGCCGCCGCTGGGGGCGTTGGTACTCGGGCGCCCGAGCCGATAGGCCCTACTCGTCCCGTCCCCGCATCCCGACCGAGATGAGGGGCGTAAAAGGGTCCAAGGGCCCTAGGCCGTGCACGCGCGCGCCTCCACGATGACGGTACGAGGAAGGGAAACACCATGGGCACTGCGAACTTCGTCACCGATCTGACCACCGGACGGCTACTCGCCGAGGGCGTTCGAATCGATTGTGGCACCACGTCGCGCAGGCGCTCGAGCGTGAACTCGCGCGATGGTCGGCATACGTTGTACGCGGCCGAGGGTGTGCTGGCCGCGCTGCGCCGCTGCAGCCTCGAGGACGCCTTCGTCGACATCGTCGGTACCGCCAAGGGCCATAACGTCGCACCATTGCGGCTCGCGGGCGCACTGGTCGCCCGGGCGCAGGGGGACCCCGCGCTGGAGACGGATCTCGAGGCCGGCGTGGTCGTCACGCAATGCTGGGGCCACCTACTCAGCCCGAAGTGACGGGCATCGCCCGGGCCATCAGACCACCCGGTGCAAGTGCGCGCTCGCCGTCGCCGCCGACGCCTCGGCCTGCCGCCGACGCTCCACCCGCCGCTTGATCCCGACCAGGATTCCGCGGGTGATCAGCGCCCGCGCCGGCCCGATCAGTTCGGCCGCCACCACCTCGCCCGGCTGGCGCAGTGCCAGCCGCGACCGGATCAACAAGCGGCACCGGTCGTCACCATGCGGAATCAGGTGAAACGACCACACCACCTCCCACGGCAGCCGGGACGGCTCACCCTGCAGCACGATGGCGCGCAGATCGGTGATGTCGGCGACCTGCAGTGTGACACCGTCGACCAGACCGAGCCAGCCCCGGGGCACCAGCCTGACGGTGTCCCCGATGCGCAGATGCTGCCACTCGGGATGCAGCTCGCCGGCGTTGCGGTAGTGCAATCCGAGCGCGTTCTCCAGCTTTTCGTAGCTGTAGAGCCCGCCCCGGTTCTGCCCCATCTGCACCAGCCACGGCCAGACCTGCTCGGCGGCGGCGTTGATCCAGACGCCTTCCGTCGCCTGCAGCGCCGGTGCGCGCACCAATTGGTCACCGGGCAGGGCGCCCCCCGATTCGGACTTCGTCGTGCCCCAATCCCGGAAATAGCGGCGCGCCGCATAGAGCAGGGCTGCCGCAGCGGCCACTTTCACCAGTCTGTCCGTCATGTCCTCAGCGTCGCCCCGATCGCGGCGGTGCCGCTAGGGCCGCTAGTCCTTTGGCAGCCGACGACGGACTTCGGTCCGGGGCCCAACGCCGGACCCGGTCATGACTTTCGGCTCTAAGCGGGGTCGATGTCCGGCTCCTACCGTCAGGCGATGGGAAAGCAACGAGCACTTCTGGCGGACGCGCTGGCAGCGGTGGGCGTCGCCGCGCTGTACCACGCGCACGTGCAGCCGTGGATGTACACCTGGGGCGCCCGTCCCGACGAGGTCGACGCGGTGCTGCCGGGCGACGAGATCATCGAACCGGGTGCGCTGCGCACCACGCGTGGCGTGACGATCGACGCGCCGCGCCAGGAGGTGTGGGCCTGGCTGGTGCAGCTCGGCGAGGGCCGCGGCGGGTTCTACAGCTACTCGCTGCTCGAACGCGCGGCCGGCGCCGACATCCACAACGCCGACGCCATCCACCCCCAATGGCAGCAGCTCGAGGTCGGCGACACCATCTGGCTGGCCCGGCGCTACGGCGCGAAGGCGCGCCAGATCGTCGCGGCGGTGGAGCCGAAGTCACACCTGGTGCTGGTGTCGCCCGCCGACTTCGAGCGCCTGCAACGCGGCCAGAAGGCGACGGGAGCCTGGGCGTTCGTGCTGCGCCGGGAGGCCGGCTGGACCCGCCTGTTGGTGCGCGGCAGCGGCGGCGCGGTGGGCCGGTTCTGGTTCGACATCCCGCACTTCATCATGGAGCAGAAGATGATGCGCGGTATCGGCGCGCGAGCGCAGCGCACCCGCCGGCTCGAGGTCGTCGACGCGATCCGGACCCACCAGCAGGTACCCGCGCCGAGCTGACAATGACCGCGGGCGTGACCCGATATCGGCTGGACAGCGGGCGCATACTTGATCACGATGACAGGCCCCGCTGCCCCCCGTAAACCCGTGATCCTGACCGTCGACGACGACCCCGCCGTGTCGCGTGCGGTAGCCCGCGACCTGCGCAGGCACTACGGCGAGAAGTTCCGCATCGTGCGCGCCGAGTCCGGCCCCGATGCGTTGGAGACGCTCAACGAGCTCAAGCTGCGCGGTGAGACGGTCGCGGTGTTCGTCGCCGACTACCGGATGCCGCAGATGAGCGGCATCGAGTTCCTCGAAGCGGCGATGGACGTCTTCCCGATGGCGCGCCGCGTGCTGCTCACCGCCTACGCCGACACCCACGCCGCAATCGATGCGATCAACGTGGTCGATCTGGACCACTATCTGCTCAAACCGTGGGACCCGCCGGAGGAGAAGCTCTACCCGGTGATCGACGCACTGCTGGACGCCTGGCGCGCGAGCGGCGACCGCGCGATCCCGCACACCAAGATCATCGGCCACCCGTGGAATGCCCGGTCCTCCGAGGTGCGCGAATTCCTCGCCCGGAACCGCCTGTACTACACCTGGTTCCGGTCCGACGAACCCAAGGGCGCCGCGCTGCTGGAGGCCGCGGGGCAGGACGGGATGACGCTGCCGGTGGTGATCACCGAGCAGGGGGAGACGCTGGTCGATCCCACCGACGCCGAGTTGGCCGCGACGTTGGGCCTGACCACCACGCCGTCGGGCGACTTCTACGACCTGGTGGTCATCGGCGGCGGTCCCGCCGGCCTGGCCGCCGCGGTGTACGGCGCCTCGGAGGGCCTCAAGACGGTGCTCATCGAGCGCACCGCCACCGGCGGGCAGGCCGGGCAGAGTTCGCGCATCGAGAACTACCTGGGCTTCCCCGACGGCCTGTCCGGCGCGCAGCTCGCCGAACGCGCCCGCCGCCAGGCCGAGAAGTTCGACGCCGAGCTCATCACCGCCGCCGAGGTCGTCGCGCTGGAAGTCGACGGCGTCGCCCGCACGGTGCACCTGTCCGACGGTCGCGCCATCGGCACGCGCGCGGTCATCCTGGCGATGGGAGTGGAGTACCGGCAGCTGCCCGCGGAGGGCTGTGCGGACCTCACCGGCGCCGGCGTCTATTACGGTGCGACCACCTCGGTGGCCTCGGAGTGCGACGACGACGAGGTCTACGTCGTCGGCGGGGCGAACTCGGCGGGCCAGGCCGCCATGTACCTGTCCCGCACCGCGAAGTCGGTGACCCTCGTCATCAGGCGCACGCTCGAGGACTCCATGTCGCACTACCTGATTCAGCAGATCCGGGCGCGCGACAACATCAAGGAGATGCCGAACACCGTCGTGCACGCGGTGAAGGGCGACGGGCACCTGGAGGGCATCTGCCTGGAGCACACCGACTCCGGGGAGCGTGAAGAGTTCGCGTGCGGGCGGTTGTTCATCTTCATCGGCGCCGAACCCCGCACCGACTGGCTCGACGGTGTCGTGGTCCGCGATGACCACGGGTTCATCGTCGCCGGGCCCGACCTGCGCGACATCAGTGGTTGGACGCTGGACCGGCCGCCGCACCACTTGGAGAGCAGTGTGCCCGGCGTTTTCGTTGCCGGTGACGTGCGCGCCGAGTCCGCCAAGCGCGTCGCCGCGGCCGTCGGTGAGGGATCGATGGCCGTGATGCTCGTGCACCGCTACCTGGCCGAGACCTAGGCGGCCCTGGGCGGAATCAACACCGGGCGATACGCGTTTTACAAATTCACTGCCGATCCGGGCACCCAGGAAGGAACCGACATGGGCGAGAAGTGCCTTCCCGACGAGTTGCGCACGCTGTTCTTGTTCGAGGCCCTCGACGACGAACAGCTCGCGACGCTGTGCGCCAACGGTCACATCGCCACTTTCGAGCCGGGCCCCATCCACACCGAGGGCGACCCGGCGACCTGCTTCTACGTGCTCATCGACGGCGAGCTGGTGATGTCGAAACGCTCCGGCGGCGTGGACATCGAGACCAACCGGACCTCACAGCGCGGCGTGTACTGCGGCGCGTGGTCGGCCTACATTCCGGGCGAGGAGCACGTCTATCAGGCCTCGGTGCGGGTCACCCGGCCATCGCGGTTCTTCGTGCTGGATGCGAGCGCTTTCGCCGAGTTCATGCGGAAAGAGTTCCCGATGGCAGTACATCTGCTGGAGGGGCATATGGTCGGCGGGCTACGGCAGCGCCAGATCCTGGGCCAGCGGGAGAAACTGCTCGCCCTGGGTCAACTCTCGGCGGGCCTGACCCATCAGCTCAACAACCCGGCCGGCGCGACGGCGCGTGCGGTGGCCGACCTGCGCGAAGGCGTGGGCAAGATGCGGCACAAGCTCGCGATGCTCGCCGACGGCAAGTTCACTCCGGCCGCGCTGAAGGTCCTGGTGAGCATCCAGGACGAGGTCGCCGAGCAGGTGGCCAAGTCGAAGTCTCAGGAGCTCACCGCTTTGGAGACCTCCGACCGCGAGGACCAGATCGGCGACTGGCTCGAAGAGCACGGCATCGGCAGCGCGTGGGACTACGCGCCGACGTTCGTCGAGGCGGGACTGGACGTCGACTGGCTGGAGCGGGTGGAGGCGTCGATCGACGACGTCGACTGCTCGGCGACGCTGCCCGGCGCGATCGGCTGGCTGAAGTACACGATCGACACCGAACTGTTGATGAACCAGATCGCCGAAGCCAGCAAGCGGATCTCGGCGCTGCTGGCCGGCGCCAAGCAGTACTCGCAGATGGACCGCGCGGAATATCAGAGCGCCAATGTGCACGAGCTGCTGTTCAGCACGATCAAGACGATCTTCGGCGACAAGGTCGGCAAGGTCGGTGACAAGCCGGTGCAGCTGGTCTGGGAGAAGGACACCGCACTGCCGGAACTGCTCTGCTATCCGGGGGACCTGAACCAGGTGTGGACCAACATCATCGACAACGCGATCCAGGCGATGAACGGCCGCGGCACGCTCACGATCCGCACCATGCGGGAGAGCGAGACCACGGTGCGCGTGGAGATCAGCGACGACGGCCCGGGCATTCCCGAGGACATCATCGACCGGATCTTCACGCCGTTCTTCACCACAAAGCCGTTCGGCGAGGGCACCGGACTGGGTCTGGATCTGGCGTGGCGCATCGTCGTCGAGAAGCACCACGGCAATCTGTCGGTGCAGTCGCGGCCCGGTGACACCACGTTCGTCGTCTGCCTGCCGCTCGCGGCGCCGGCCCCCGAAGCCGCATGACCGGCGCGAAGCCCGACCTGGGCCGGTTCGGTTCGTTCGGCCGCGGGGTGACACCGCAACAAGCCGCCGACATCGAGGCGCTAGGGTACGGCGCTGTCTGGGTGGGCGGTTCTCCGCCGGCCGAGTTGGACTGGGTCGAGCCACTGCTCGCCGCCACCACGACGCTGCAGGTCGCCACCGGCATCGTGAACATCTGGACGGCGGCGCCCGGCCCGGTGGCCGAGTCCTTCCACCGCATCGAAGCCGCCCACCCGGGCCGCTTCCTGCTCGGCGTCGGCGTGGGGCATCCCGAGGCGCACCAGCAGTACCGCAAGCCGATCGACGCGCTCACCGAGTACCTCGACAAGCTCGACGACTACGGGGTGCCACGCGGGCGCCGCGTCGTCGCCGCCCTCGGGCCCAAGGTGCTGGCGCTTTCGGCGCGGCGCAGCGCCGGCGCCCACCCCTACCTGACCACTCCGGAGCATACGGCCCGCGCCCGCGAACTGATCGGACCCGAGGCGTTCCTGGCGCCGGAGCACAAGGTGGTTCTCACTACGGATGCGGCCACGGCCCGCGAGGTGGGCCGCAAGGCCCTCGACATCTATCTGAACCTGGCGAATTACGTCAACAACTGGAAGCGGCTCGGCTTCACTGATGAAGACGTGGCCAAACCGGGTAGTGATCGTCTGGTGGACGCCGTGGTCGCCCACGGCACCCCCGACCAGATCGCGGCGCGCCTCACCGAGCACCTCGACGCCGGCGCGGACCACGTGCCGGTCCAGGTGCTGACGTCACCTGGAAAGGTGGTCGACGCGCTCGCCGAACTGGCCGGGCCGCTGGGACTGCGCTGACACGACCGAGGAGGAGCAGACATGACCGACGAGCGCTTGCGCGAGGAGCAGACATGACCGACGGCCCATCGCTCAAGCCCGATCTGGGCCGATTCGGCGTCTGGACCGGCGCACCGGTCACCCCGGACCAGGCCGTCGAGGTGGAGAAGCTCGGCTACGGCACGGTATGGGTGGGCGCTTCGCCGGCCGCAGAGCTCGAATTCGTCGAACCGATCCTGGAGAAGACCGAGACGTTGCAGGTGGCGACCGGCATCGTGAACATCTGGACCGCCGATGCGGGCGAGGTCGCCAAGTCCTATCACCGCATCGAGAAAGCGTTCCCGGGCCGGTTCCTGCTCGGCGTCGGGGTCGGCCACCCCGAGCACACCCAGCAGTACACCAAGCCCTACCGGGCGCTCGTCGACTACCTCGACAAGCTCGACGCGGCCAAGGTGCCGACCAGCCGGATGGTGGTGGCCGCGCTCGGGCCGAAGGTCCTTCAGCTGGCCGCTCAGCGCAGCGCGGGTGCCCACCCGTATCTGACCACGCCGGTGCACACCGGGCAGGCCCGCGAATTGCTCGGTCCCACCGTTGTTCTCGCCCCCGAACACAAGGTGGTGCTCACCGACGACGCGGCCAAGGCGCGCGAGATCGGCCGCGAGACGGTGGACTTCTACCTCGGCCTGTCCAACTACCTGAACAACTGGAAGCGCCTCGGGTTCACCGACGAGGACCTCGAACGGCCGGGCAGCGACCGGTTCATCGACGCGGTCGTCGCATACGGCTCACCCGATGAGATCGCGGCCCGGCTGACCGAGCACCTGCAGGCCGGCGCGGACCACGTCGCGATCCAGGTGCTGGGCGGCCCCGAGGAACTGCTGTCCACATTGGAAGAACTGGCGGGGCCGCTGGGATTGCAGAGCTGATCGGTGAGCGCCGACCTGCCGATCGCGATGTTCAACGCCCTCTGGTTCCGGCCGGGCGGGACGGATCTCTACGCCCGCTACGCCGAAGGCGTGTTGCCGATTCTGGCCGACGTGGGCGCCGAGCTCATCACTCCGTTTCTGCCCACCGACGAAGCCCTCGAGGGCGGCTTCGACCCCGACCTGGTGGGCTTCGTCCGGTACCCGTCGGCGCGTGCGTTCGACGAGATGTGGCGCAGTGACCGCTACCAGGACGTCGCGCACTACCGCACCGACGCCGTGGAGCGAGCCGTGCTCACCCGCTGCTCCATCGAGCCGCCCGACCTGCGCGCCGCCGACCTCGACCGCGGCGTCGCGGTGCTCAACCTGCTGTGGTTCCACCCCGGCGGTCGCGACCGCTACGACGAATACCTCGCCGCGGCTGCACCGCTCGTCGAACGCGTCGGCGGCCGTTACGTCACGCCCCGCTTCGTCCCCGACACCGCATACGACGACGACCTCGTGCCCGATCTGGCCTTCTTGGGTCAATATCCCTCGAAGAAGGCGGTTTTCGATGTCGTCAACGATCCCGCCTACAACGACGGGGCGGCGATCAGGACGGCGGCGGTCCGCCACTCCATCACCACGGTGCTTCGCGTCGACTCGCCCTGGGGCGCCGCGGCCCGGTGACCGCTCACCCTCCGTTAGGGTCTGATCATGCGGTTGCTGGTCACCGGCGGCGCGGGGTTCATCGGCGCCAACTTCGTGCATGCCACGGTGCGGGAACGCCCCGACGTCGAGGTGACCGTCCTTGATTCGCTGACCTACGCGGGCAGCAAGGAATCGCTGATGCCAGTCGAATCGGCGATCCGACTCGTCGAAGGCGACGTCACCGACGCCGGCATCGTCGGCAAGCTCGTCGCCGATTCCGACGCCGTGGTGCATTTCGCCGCCGAAACGCACGTCGACAACGCACTGGCAGACCCGGAACCGTTCGTCCGCTCCAATGTGCTGGGCACCTTCACGGTGCTGGAGGCCGTGCGGGGCAACGGCGTCCGGTTACATCACGTTTCCACCGACGAGGTGTACGGCGACCTGGCGCTCGACGACCCGGCACGGTTCACCGAGTCGACGCCGTACAACCCGTCCAGTCCCTACTCCTCGACCAAGGCGGCGGCCGACATGCTGGTGCGGGCGTGGGTGCGGTCCTACGGTGTGGCCGCGACGATCTCGAACTGCTCCAACAACTACGGCCCCTACCAGCATGTCGAGAAGTTCATCCCGCGTCAGATCACCAACGTGCTGACCGGGCGGCGGCCCAAGCTCTACGGCGCCGGGGCGAACGTGCGCGACTGGATCCATGTCGACGACCACAACAGCGCGGTGTGGCGGATCCTGCTCGGCGGGCAACCCGGCCGCACCTACCTCATCGGCGCCGGAGGGGAACGCGACAACCTGTCGGTGCTGCGCACCATCCTGGCGTTGATGGGCCGCTCCCCCGACGACTTCGACCACGTCACCGACCGGGCGGGCCACGACCTGCGGTATGCGATCGATCCCTCCGCGCTGCGCGACGAACTGGGCTGGCGGCCCGAGCGCACCGACTTCGAGACAGGCCTGCGCGAGACCATCGACTGGTACCGCGACAACGAATCCTGGTGGCGGCCCCTCAAGGACGCCGTGGAGGCGACATACGAGGAGCGGCAACGATGAAGGTCCGCGAGCTGGCCGTGCCCGGCGCCTGGGAACTCACCCCCGTCGTGCATTCCGACGCCCGGGGCGCGTTCTTCGAGTGGTTCACCGACGCCGGCTTCACCGCATTCGCCGGGCACCGGCTGGACGTTCGCCAGGCCAATTGCTCGGTCTCGCGGGCCGGCGTGCTGCGCGGGATCCACTTCGCGCAGCTGCCGCCCAGCCAGGCCAAGTACGTGACGTGCATGCGCGGGACGGTGTTCGACGTCGTCGTCGACATCCGGGTCGGATCGCCGACGTTCGGGCGGTGGGACGCGGTGATGCTGGACGATGAGACCCACCGGGCGGTCTACCTGTCCGAGGGATTGGGCCACGCTTTCGTTGCGCTGCAGGATGATTCAGTGGTCAACTACTTGTGTTCGGCGGGCTACGATCCGGTGCGCGAGCACACCGTGAACGCTTTCGATCCGGCCCTGGAGATCCATTGGCCGCTGGCCGCCGCCGACATGGTCCTGTCCGACCGGGATCGGGCCGCTCCGTCGTTGGACGAGGTGCGCGCAGCCGGGCTGCTGCCGACGTGGGAGGACTGCCTGCACTTCGCCGAGACAGTCCGCGACCGGTGACGACTTGGCGCCGCGGGTTTGATGCGGTGCGCCCCGGGTAGGGAGCCGGTCATGAACCTTTCCTCGACACTCGGCGCGGCGAGCTGGACCCTCGGCATCTCGGAACTGGTGGCCCCCGACGCCGTGACCGCGCTGGCCGGGGTCCGGCCGACCCGCCGCACGCGGCGCATCGTGCGCGCTCTCGGCCTGCGTGAGTGCGGCCATGGTGCCGCGGTGCTCCTCGTCTCGCGCCGACTCGTGTGGACCCGCGTGGTGGGTGACGTGCTCGATGTGGCGGTGCTCGGCAAAGGACTTGCCGCGCCGTCCGCGAACCGCAGGCGTGGCGCCGCGGCGCTGGCCTTCCTGGCCGTCGTCGGAGCGGCCGACGTCTACGCCGCCGTGGCCCCGAACCAGCGCTGAACCCGACCGCCCGAGACCCTTGCGAACGCCCGCCGCACATTACTAGGATATCCAAGTATCTACGCTCGGCGCTCGGAAGGCTTCAGCATGACCACACGGATCCCCCACTTCATCGACGGCAAGCGCAGCGAGCTGGCCTCCACCCGGACAGCCGACGTGATGAATCCGAGCACCGGCGAGGTACAGGCCCAGGTGCTGCTGGCCAGCAACGGCCGACGTCGACACCGCGGTCGCCTCGGCCGTCGAGGCCCAGCGGGAATGGGCCGCATGGAACCCGCAGCGCCGGGCCCGCGTCATGATGAAGTTCATCGAGCTGGTCAACGCCAACACCGAAGAACTGGCCGAGCTGCTGTCCCGCGAGCACGGCAAGACCGTCCCCGACTCCAAGGGCGACATCCAGCGCGGCATCGAGGTCATCGAGTTCGCCATCGGCATCCCGCACCTGCTCAAGGGCGAGTTCACCGAAGGCGCCGGTGGCGGCATCGACGTCTACTCGATCCGCCAGCCGCTGGGCGTCGTCGCGGGTATCACCCCGTTCAACTTCCCCGCGATGATCCCGCTATGGAAGGCCGGCCCCGCCCTCGCGTGCGGAAACGCGTTCATCCTCAAGCCTTCCGAGCGTGATCCCTCGGTCCCGCTGCGGCTGGCCGAGCTGTTCGTCGAGGCCGGCCTGCCCGCCGGCGTCTTCCAGGTGGTGCACGGCGACAAGGAGGCCGTCGACGCGATCCTGCACCCACCCCGACATCCAGGCCGTCGGCTTCGTCGGCTCCTCGGACATCGCGCAGTACATCTACTCGACCGCCGCGGCCAACGGGAAGCGCTCGCAGTGCTTCGGCGGCGCCAAGAACCACATGATCGTGATGCCCGACGCCGACCTGGACCAGGCCGTCGACGCACTGATCGGCGCGGGCTACGGCAGCGCCGGTGAGCGCTGCATGGCGATCAGCGTCGCGGTGCCGGTGGGCGAGGAGACGGCGAACCGGTTGCGCGCCCGGCTCGTCGAGCGGGTCAACCAGCTTCGGGTCGGCCACAGCCTCGACCCGAAGGCCGACTACGGCCCGCTGGTCACCGGCGCGGCGCTGGAGCGGGTGCGCGACTACATCGGCCAGGGCGTGGAGGCCGGCGCGGAACTCGTCGTCGACGGCCGCGAACGCGCCACCGACGAACTCAGCTTTCGACGACGCAGAGCCTGGCGAACGGGCTACTTCATCGGGCCCACGCTGTTCGACCACGTCACCACCGACATGTCGATCTACACCGACGAGATCTTCGGCCCGGTGTTGTGCATCGTGCGCGCCCACGACTACGAAGAGGCGCTGGCGCTGCCCACCAAGCACGAGTACGGCAACGGCGTGGCGATCTTCACCCGCGACGGCGATGCGGCCCGCGACTTCGTCTCCCGCGTGCAGGTCGGCATGGTCGGCGTCAACGTGCCGATCCCGGTTCCGGTGGCCTACCACACCTTCGGCGGCTGGAAGCGGTCCGGCTTCGGCGACCTCAACCAGCACGGCCCGGCGTCGATCCAGTTCTACACCAAGGTCAAGACCGTCACCGAGCGGTGGCCGTCGGGCATCAAAGACGGCGCGGAATTCGTCATTCCCACCATGAAATAGAGCTGAAGTATCCGGATGGACTATTTCGGACTCGACGACGACGAGCGGGTGATCGCCGAGACGGCGGCGGCATTCGCCGAGAAGCGTCTTGCCCCCAATGCGCTGGAATGGGATGCGACGCACCACTTTCCGGTCGAGGTGATGCGCGAGGCGGCCGAACTCGGCATGGCGGCCGATCTACTGCCGTGAGGATGTCGGCGGCAGTGGATTGCGGCGCATCGACGCGGTGCGCATCTTCGAGCAGCTGGCCGCCGCGGACCCCACCGTCGCGGCGTTCCTGTCCATCCACAACATGTGCGCGTGGATGGTCGACAGCTTCGGCACCGAGGAGCAGCGCAAGTCCTGGGTGCCGAGGCTGGCGTCGATGGACGCCATCGCCAGCTACTGCCTCACCGAGCCCGGGGCGGGGTCGGATGCGAGTGCGCTGCGCACCAAGGCCGTTCGCGACGGCGACGACTGGGTGCTCGACGGCGTCAAGCAGTTCATCTCCGGCGCGGGAGCGTCCGACGTCTACGTCGTGATGGCCCGCACCGGCGCCGAGGGCGCACGCGGCATCTCCGCCTTCCTGGTGACCGGCCGACGCACCAGGACTGAGCTTCGGCGCCGACGAGCAGAAGATGGGCTGGAACGCCCAGCCCACCCGGCAGGTCATCTTCGAGGGGGCCCGGGTGCCGGCCGACGCGATGCTCGGCGGCGCCGACGGCGAGGGCGCCGGCTTCGGCATCGCGATGAAGGGCCTCAACGGCGGTCGGATCAACATCGCCGCGTGCTCGCTCGGCGGAGCGCAGGCCGCCTACGACAAGGCGGCCGCTTACCTGGCCGACCGCCAGGCGTTCGGCGGGCCGCTGCTGGACGAGCCGACGATCCGGTTCACGCTGGCCGACATGGCCACCGCACTGGAAACCTCGCGGATGATGTTGTGGCGCGCGGCAACGGCGCTGGACAACGACCATCCCGACCGCGTGGAACTGTGCGCGATGGCCAAGCGGTATGTCACCGACGCGTGCTTCGAGGTCGCCGACGCAGGCGCTGCAATTGCACGGCGGCTACGGCTACCTGCGCGAGTACGGGTTGGAGAAGATCGTCCGCGATCTGCGGGTGCATCGGATCCTCGAGGGCACCAACGAAATCATGCGGGTGGTCATCGGGCGCGCGGCGGCAGCCCGCGCCCGCGCGTCCTGACAGGAGAAGTAGATGACGACGATCGCGTTCCTGGGGTTGGGCAACATGGGCGGCCCGATGGCCGCCAACCTGGTCGCCGCCGGGCACACGGTGCACGGCTTCGATCCGGTCGTCACATTGCGGGACGCCGCCGCCGAAAAGGGGGCCGCGGTCTACACCAGCGGTGCCGAGGCGGCCGCGGGCGCCGACGTGGTGATCACGTCGCTGCCCAACGGCGACATCGTCAAGTCCGCCTACGCCGAGGTGCTGCCCGCCGCGAAGGACGGCGCCCTGCTGATCGACACCTCCACGATCTCCGTCGACGACGCCCGCGCGATCCACGCTCAGGCCGCCGAACGCGGCCTCGCCCAGATCGACGCACCGGTCTCCGGCGGCATCAAGGGCGCGACCGCGGGCACGCTGGCGTTCATGCTCGGCGGCGACCGACGAAGCGGTCGAGCGGCGCGGCCGGTGCTGGAACCGATGGCCGGCAAGATCATCCACTGCGGCGAGTCGGGGGCCGGGCAGGCCGCCAAGCTGTGCAACAACATGGTGCTCGCGGTGCAGCAGATCGCGATCGGCGAGGCGTTCGTGCTGGCCGAGAAACTCGGGCTGCCGGCGCAGTCGCTGTTCGACGTGATCACCGGCGCGACCGGCAACTGCTGGGCCGTGCACACCAACTGCCCGGTGCCGGGCCCGGTTCCGACCTCGCCGGCCAACAACGACTTCAAGCCGGGGTTCGCGACGGCGTTGATGAACAAAGACCTCGGGTTGGCGATGGCGGCGGTGGACTCGACGGGTTCGTCGGCACCGCTGGGCACTCACGCCGCCGAGATCTACCGCACGTTCGCCGCGGACCACGCGGACAAGGACTTCAGCGCGGTTATCGAGCTGCTACGCGGCTGACACCGGGTGGGTCTCCCACCACTGGTCGTGCACCCGCTGACAGTCGACGACCCGCAGCGGCGCGACCCCGGTCGAGACCTCGAGCAGGACGGTCGGTAGACCAGCGGCAGTGGCCATCCGCCGGCTCGCCGAGGACCCGGCGAACGCGAGCGATTCGTGCGCTCCGGTACCGAGTTCGGCCAGCGCCGCCCGGTAGAGCTCGGTGCGGGGCGCGTCGTCGGCGGTGACGATCGCGCTGACGACACCGTCGCCGACGAGTTGGCGCACCAGCGGCTCGACCCAGCTGTGGGTCCCGCTGCTGACCACGCCGATACAGATGCCGGCGCCGTAGGCTTCGGCGATCAGCTCGACCACGCCGGGATACGGCGTGATGTCGGCATCGAGGATCGTCTCGTCGAGGATCATCGCCTTGGTGGCGCAGATTTCGTCGACGAGCAGCTCGGCGAGCACGTCGCATTCGGTACTCACGCCGCGCTTACGCAGTTCCGCGGCGACACGGCGGCGCTCGTCGGGCAGCACCAGCAGCTGCCGGTACCGGGACACCGACCACTCGATGTCCAGGCCGAGTGCGGCGAACGCGGCGTTGAAGGCCATGCGGTGGCCCGCCGACTCGAGGTCGGCGATCGCCTCGAGGTCGAACACGACCGCGCGCAGGGGTTGCATCTTGGTGTCGGTGGCGTGGGGCCAGTCCCACCAGAATCGACCGGCTCGCCATGCTTTCTGCTGTGTGGGCTGCACGAAGGAAATGGTGTCCCACATCACACCGTGGGCGCCTCCCCCAGTTGGGGGATTCCCGGCGCCATCTTGACGGGGAGCGGCGGACCGCGCCTCTAAGGTGAGGGCCATGACCACCCGTCTGGATCGAGAACCGGTGCGCATCGTGCTGGTCGACGACCACGAGATGGTCATCGAGGGCCTCAAGGCGATGCTGGCCGCCTTCGACAACCGGGTCTCCGTGGTGGGGCAGGCCGTCGGCGCCGAGACACGTGGTCGGCGTCGTCTCCGACCTCGACCCTGACATCGTGCTGTGCGATGTGCGGATGCAGGGGTCCAGCGGGCTCGACGTGTGTCAGCAGCTGCGCCAGCGCGACCCCGCCCGCAAAGTGGTGATGCTCTCGGTCTACGACGACGAGCAGTACCTGTTCCAGGCCCTGCGGGTGGGCGCGGCGGGTTATCTGCTCAAGAGCATCAGCAGCGAGGAGTTGGTGCGCCAACTGGAGTTCGTGCACGGCGGCGCGACGGCGATCGACCCGGTCATGGCGGCCAGGGCCGTCGACACCGCCGCCCGGCTGCAGCGCGACGAGTTCTGGCCCGGCGCCCGCCAGGGGCTCACCCAGCGCGAGAGCGAGATCCTGGCCCTGGTGGTCAACGGACTGTCCAACCGGGCGATCGCCGCCAAGCTGGTGATCGGCGACGAAACGGTCAAGACCCACCTGAGCTCGATCTACCGCAAACTCGGCGTGAGCGACCGCACGGGCGCGGTGGCGACCGCGCTGCGCGAGGGCATCTACCAATGAGCTCCGCATCGCGGCCCGTGCTGACCGCCGACCGCGAGCTGGCTCTGCTGCGCGAACTCATCCGCGCCGCCTCCAGCGGACCCGGCGTCGAGCCGCTGGCGGCCGCTGCCGCACGGATGATCACCGCGGCCACCGGCAGTGACGTGTGCTTCGTGCACGTGCTCGACGACACCGAACGCTCGTTGACCCTGGCCGGCGCGACGCCGCCGTTCGACTCCGAGGTCGGCAAGATCAGACTGCCACTGGGACAAGGCATCTCGGGATGGGTGGCCAGCCACCTGGAACCGGTCGTGATCCGGCGGGACAAGGAGTCCGATCCCCGATACCTGCCGCTGGCGTCGCTGCGCGGACGCGACTTCACCTCGATGGTGTCGGTGCCGATGCAATCCGATCCGGGCGGGCTGGTCGGTGTGCTCAACGTGCACACCGTCGCGCAACGCGAATTCGGCGACCGCGACGTGGAGTTGCTGCTGGTGATCGGCCGGCTGATCGCGGGGGCGATGCACCAGGCCCGCCTGCATCGTCAGCTGGTGGCGCGCGAGCGGGCGCACGAGAACTTCGTCGAGCAGGTCATCGAGGCCCAGGAGCTCGAGCGTCGACGGTTGGCCGGCGACATCCACGACGGCATCTCCCAGCGCCTCGTCACGCTGTCCTACCGGCTGGACGCCGCCGCGCAGGCGGCGAGAGCCCCCGACGACCGGGCCGCGCTCACCGAGCAGCTGGACAAGGCCCGGGAGTTGATCGGGCTGACGCTGCAGGAGGCGCGCGCCGCGATCAGCGGCCTGCGGCCGCCGGTGCTCGACGACCTCGGCCTGTCCGGCGGCCTGGCGAGCCTGGCCCGCTCGATCCCGCAGATTCCCGTGGACACCGCGTTGGCCGACAGCCGGCTGCCCGATCACATCGAGCTCGCGCTGTACCGCATCGCGCAGGAGTGTCTGCAGAACGTCGTCAAACACGCCGGCGCGAGCCGGGCCAAGCTGACCTTCGCCGTGGAGCACGGAGACCACGGGGATGTAGCGCGGCTCGAAATCGTCGACGACGGGGTCGGTTTCGACACCCTCGAGCATCCGCTCGGCAGCGACGAGATGGGCGGTTACGGCCTGCTGTCGATGGCCGAGCGCGCCGAGATCGTCGGCGGCCGCCTCAACATCCGGTCGCGGCCCGGCGCCGGCACCGCGGTGACCGCGTCGATCCCGCTGCCGGCCCGTTAGCCCGCTGGCTTGTCGGATCTGTTGGCATGATGGGGTCATGTCCTCGCCGGCACCGCCTTTGGTCGCTTCGAAGCGGGCTGATGAGCGGTTGGACGTGTTGTTCGCCGAGTTGGCGGAGCTGACCGGGCAACGCAACGCCGTCGACGGCCGCATCGTGGCAGATCGTCGCCGAGATCGACCGCGACGCGCTGTGGGCCGCCACCGGTACCCGCTCGGTCGCCGCGCTGGTGGCGTGGAAGACCGGGGTGTCGCCGTCGCGGGCGGCCGACCATCGCCGCCGTCGCCCACCGGGTCGAGGAGTTCCCCCGCTGTACCGCAGGGCTGCGGGAGGGCCGGCTGTCGCTGGATCAGGTCGGCGTGATCGCCCAACGCGCCCGCACCGGAACCGATGACCATTACGCGGAGTCTGGCGGCCAGCGCCACGGTCACCCAGCTGCGCACCGCGCTGAACCTCGCCCCCAAACCCGAGCCCGAACCGGAGCCTGAGCCGGAGCCCGATGACGATGACGTCGAAGAGCCGAGGCCGATGAGGCCTCGTGGACCCGGGTCCGCGGGTCTCGATCACCCAGACCTCCGATGAGCAGTACACCTATTGGCGGATCGCGCTACCCCACGAGCAGGCCGCGATGTTCGACGCCGCGCTGGCCTCGCATCGCGACGCGCTGGTCGAACAGTGGAAACGCGACCACCCCGACACCGGCCCCGCGGCGGGGCGGCCGCCGATCCCGGGCACCGAGGAGGCGTTTATGCGGCTGGTCGAGACCAGCTGGGACGCCGAAGCCACCCGCCGCCCGCACGGCCAACGCACCACCGTGATCGTGCACGTCGATGTGAAAGACCGGCGTCGCCGCGCTGCATCTGGGGCCGCTGCTGTCGGACGCCGACCGGCAATACCTGACCTGTGACGCCACCTGCGAGGTGTGGTTCCACCGCGACGGCCACCCCATCGGCGCCGGGCGCAGCCACCCGCACCGTCAACCGGCGGCTACGCCGCGCGCTGGAGCACCGGGACCGCTGCTGCGCCGTGCCGGGCTGCGGGGCCACCCGCGGCCTGCACGCCCACCACCTGCGGCACTGGGAAGACGGCGGCCCCACCGAGCTGGACAATCTGGTGTTGCTCTGCCCGTATCACCACCGGCTGCATCACCGCGGCGGCATCACCATCACCGGCCCCGCCCACCGACTCGTCGTCACCGACCGCACCGGCCGGACCATGACCTCCGCCTCGCTGGCCCGACCACCCACACAACCCCCACCCGCCGTGCCGCCATGCCCCGGCCCCACCGGAGAACGCGCCCACTGGTGGTGGTACCAACCACCACCCCTACCGCCGAACACCAACTGAGGCGGTTCGCGCGTCAGAAGTCGCCGGCGCTGTGCCGCAGCGCGCGGATCGATTCGGCCAGCGCGCGCGACTGCACGTCGGAGATGCCGATGTCGGCGAAGACGTCGCTGTTGAGCGTGACGGTGGCGTCCTCCACGGTGGAGCGGCCCAGATCGGTCAGCTGCACCAGGGTGGTCCGCCCGTCGGTCGGGTGCGGGATGCGTTCGACCAGACCGTCGGCCTCCAGCCGCCGGATCGCGTGCGTGACGCTAGTGACGTGCACCTGCAGCCGGTCGGAGGCCTTCGTGATGGGGAGCGCGCCCGTGCGGCTGAACGCCAGCAGCCGCAACAGTTCGAACCGGGAAAAGCTCAGGTCGTAGGGCCGCAGCGCATTCTCCACGCGGGCGAGCAGGATCTGATGCGCCCGCATCACCGAGGTGACCGCGACCATGCCGTCGGCCACGTCGCCCCAACCGGATCTCTCCCAGTTGGCGCGCGCCGCTGCGATCGGATCCCGGCGCTCCGATTCGCTGGCCACGCCTCTTCTTACCGCATCAGAGCTGCCGTTCCAGCAGCACCGTGTTGTCCGGCAGGGAAACCAGTTCCACTGCGGCGATCTCGTCCCGAGGCGTCGGCGTGGCGCCGCTGGGCAGTGCCGTGGCCCCTGGGACTCCCGAGCCATGTCGCGACCTGCGATCGGCTGCCGTCCCGGCCGAGCACCACCATGCCCAGGTTCTGCGGCGGTGCGTCGCGGCGGCCCCACTGCCCGTACGAGCAGGCCATGTCGATGCGGGTGCCCCAGCTGAAGTCCGTCACCGCAATGCTGGCGTTGATGGGCGTCGGCGACATCTTCGTCATCTCGACCATCTGCGCGGTGTTCGCGATGGTGGGCTCCGTGCGCAGCCCGATGATCTGCGGCCGGGCCACCAGAAGCACACCGACGGCCAGCACCGCGGCGGCCAGCCCGATCACCGCAGAGTTGACCCACCGGGTGCGGCGCCGACGCCAGCGGACCTTGGCGAGTACGGATTCGCGCACCTCGGGCCGCAGCGGCGGGTCGGGCTGCTCGTCGTCGAGAGCGCTCACCTCGTCGACGTCGAGCAGGCCGAGCAACCCCGGCATGCCGGACAGTTCGGCGACGGCGGTGCGGCACCGGGGGCAGCCCTGGCCAGGTGACCCTCGTACTCGAGGCGCTCGTCGCTGCTCAGCGCACCCAGCACGTAGGAGGCGTCCCAGGTCAGGTAGCGGTCGTCGGCGGTCATCGGGTCACCCCCATCTCCTGCAGGCCCAGTCTCAGGGCGCGCATGGCGTAGTGCAGTCGCGACTTCACGGTTCCCTCCGGGATGCCGAGGTCGGCGGAGATCTGGGCCGTCGTCCACCCCTGGTAGTAGGCGCGCCGCACGACGGCGCGGTGCTCCTCGGACAACTGGCCGAGCGCCGTGCTCAGCAGGATCCGGTTCAGCGCCGTGTCCACCTCGTCGGAGGAGGCGCGGTCGCGCGTATTGCCGAAGTCATCGGGCACCGGCTCGAAAGCCTCGTTGCGGAACCGGGCGCTGCGGCGTTCGTCGATGATCAGGTTGCGGGCCACCGTGAACAACCACGCCCGCGCCGAGCGGTCCGGGTCGGCGGTGACGTGCGGATGGCGCCACGCCCGCAGCAGCGTCTCCTGCACCACGTCTTCGGCGCGCGCCCGGTCGCCGGTCAGCCGCAGCGCATACCGCCACAGCGCCGCGGCGTGTTCGTCGTAGAGCACCCGCATCATGGCGGCCTCCGGATCGTCCATTGCCCAACCTCCGTCTACGACACGGTGTCGGCGGCGATCCGGTTCGACTAGACAGTCAGAATTCTCGGCCCGTCGTCGGTGACCGCAACGGTGTGCTCCCAGTGGGCGGCCCGGGAGCCGTCGGCCGTCACCACCGTCCATTCGTCGTCGAGCACCAGCGTCTTCGCGGTGCCCAGCGTCAGCATGGGTTCGATGGCCAACACCGAGCCCGCCGCCAGATGGGGACCGCGCCCCGGCGCACCTTCGTTGGGCAGGAACGGATCCATGTGCATCTCGCGTCCGATGCCGTGACCGCCGTAGCCGGCCACGATGCCGAACGCGCGGCCGTAGCGCTTCTCGGCGGCGCGGGTGCCCTGCTCGATGGCGTGGGAGACGTCGGTGAGCCGGTTGCCCGGCACCATGGCGGCGATGCCGGCCTCCATCGACTCGCGGGTGGCCCGGGACAGGTTCTCGTCGACGGCGATGAGCTCCCCGACGCCGAAGGTGCAGGCGGAATCGCCGTGCCAGCCCTCGAGGATGGCGCCGCAGTCGATCGACACCAGGTCACCGGGGGCCAGGAGCTCCTCGGCCGACGGGATGCCGTGCACGACGCGCTCGTTGACCGACGAGCAGATGGTGGCCGGGAAGCCGTGGTAGCCGAGGAAGGACGGAACACCGCCACCGTCACGGATCACCGCCTCGGCGACGGCGTCGAGCTCGAGCGTCGACACCCCCGGCGCCGCGGCCTCGCGGACCGCGCGCAGGGCGGCGGCGACCAGGGCGCCTGCGGCGGCCATCGCGTCGAGTTCCCCGGCGGTGCGCTGGGGAACGACCTTGCGGCCGCGCAAGCCGGGCAGCGAGACCATTTAGCGGCCGAGTGCCTTAGCGCCCGGGCGAACACCTCGTCGAGCTCGCCGACGGCGTCCACGGTCTTGAGGTTCTCGCGGTAGTAGTCGAGCAGCGGCGCGGTCTCGTCGCGGTAGACCTTGAAGCGATTGCGGATGACGTCCTCGGTGTCGTCGGCGCGGCCACGGCCCTTGAGCCGGGACACCAGCTCCTCCTCGGGCACCCGGAACTCCAGCACCGCGTCGAGCGACAGGTCGCGCTTGGCGAGCATCTGATCGAGCGCCTCGGCCTGCTCGACCGAGCGGGGGAAGCCGTCGAGGATGAACCCGGCTTTGGCGTCCGCATCGTCGAGCCGGTCGTCGACCAGGGCGTTGGTCAGCGTGGCCGGCACCAGGTCACCGGCGTCGAGGTACTTCTTGGCTTCCACACCCAGCTCGGTGTTGTTGCTGATGTTGTACCGGAACAGGTCGCCGGTGGAGACGTGCGGAACCCCGAGCTCGTCGGCGAGCTTCTGCGCCTGCGTCCCCTTGCCCGCGCCCGGGCGGTCCCAACAACACGATTCTCAACTTAAGAACCCTCTCTCACTTCAGAAAACCCTCGTAGTTGCGCTGCATCAGCTGGCTTTCGATTTGCTTGATGGTGTCCAGGGCGACACCGATCGCGATCAGCACCGCGGTACCGCCGAACGGCAGGTTCTGCACCGAGCCGGTGTTGCCGATCTCCAGGAACAGGTTCGGCAGCACCGCGATGATGCCGAGGTAGATCGAGCCCGGCAGCGTGATCCGCGACAGCACGAAACGCAGGTAGTCGGCGGTCGGTTTGCCCGGCCGGATGCCCGGGATGAAGCCGCCGTACTTCTTCATCTCGTCCGCGCGTTCATCCGGGTTGAACGTGACCGAGACGTAGAAGTAGGTGAAGAACACGATCAGGCCGAAGTAGAGCGCGATGTACACCGGGTCGGCCGGGTTGGTCAGGTAGTCGGCGACGAAGGTCTGCCACCAGCCGGTACCGGGATTGTCGCTGGCGCTCTGGATCAGCTGGGTGATCAGGTGCGGGATGTAGATCAGCGACGACGCGAAGATGACCGGGATGACGCCGGCCTGGTTGACCTTCAGCGGTAGGTAGGTCGAGGTGCCGCCGTACATCCGCCGCCCGACCATCCGCTTGGCGTACTGGACCGGGATGCGGCGCTGGCCCTGCTCGACGAACACGACGCCGACGATGATGATCAGTGCCGCGATGCAGACCAGGCCGAATACCATGCCACCGCGGCTGTCCAGGATCGTCTTGCCCTCGCTGGGGATGCGGGCGGCGATGCCGGCGAAGATCAGCAGCGACATGCCGTTGCCGACGCCGCGCTCGGTGACCAGCTCGCCCATCCACATCACCAGCGCCGCGCCCGAGGTCATCACCAGCACGATCACGACGAGGCGGAAGATGTTCAGGCCCTCGCTCTGGCCCTGGATGATGTCGAGCGTGCAGCCCTGCAGCAGCCCGCCGTTGGCGGCCAGCGCCACGATCGAGGTGGACTGCAGGATCGCCAGCGCGATGGCCAGGTAGCGGGTGTACTGCGTGAGCTTGGCCTGCCCCGCCTGACCCTCCTTGCGCAGCTGCTCGAAGCGCGGGATCACCACGCCGAGCAGCTGCACGATGATGCTCGCCGTGATGTAGGGCATCACGCCCACGGCGAACACCGACAGCTGCAGCAGCGCGCCGCCGGAGAACAGGTTGATCAGCGAGTAGATCTGCGCGGAGTCGCCGCCGCTGACGTCGGCGATGCACTGTTGCACGTTGGGGTAGTTCACCCCGGGTGACGGGATCGTGGCGCCCACCCGGTAGAGGATCACGATGCCCAGCGTGAACAGGATCTTTCGCCTCAGGTCGACTGTCCGCAGTGATGAGATGAAAGCCGAGAGCACTCTTTCCTCCTGCACGGCCGGGCTGTCGATCGCGGCGTGCTCATGTGGCTGGCGTGACCAGCGTCGGTTAAGTCTTGTGCGCGACGGCCCCGGCAGGCATCGGGCCTGCGCAGGTCACGCGTTCGAACAGTCTACGAGACTAACAGTTGCATCTCGGTTGGCCCGAATCCGCGATGCCTGAGCAGCGCCGACGGGCCGACCGCCTTCGCAAGGGTACAGTCGAGTCAGCTTGTTAACTCACCTAATTAATACTGACACCGACGGGAGCAGGATCATGGCACCAACAGGCCGTACCCATGACGACACCTGGGACCTCGCCTCCAGTGTGGGCGCGACGGCGACGATGGTCGCGGCGGCGCGTGCGGTCGCGTCGAAGGCCGCGCACCCCGTCATCAACGATCCGTTCGCCGAGCCCCTGGTCCGCGCGGTCGGCGTGGACTTCTTCACCAAGCTCGCCAGCGGCGAGCTGACACCCGCCGACCTCGACGTGCGCGGGGACGGGCAGTCGCCGGTGGGCATGAGCCGCTTCGCCGACGGCATGGCCGCACGCACCCGGTTCTTCGACGACTTCTTCGCCGACGCGGTGGCCGCGGGCGTGCGGCAGGCCGTGATCCTGGCCGTCGGGCCTCGACGCCCGCGGGTACCGGCTGGACTGGCCGCACGACATGGTGCTGTTCGAGATCGACCAGCCCGAGGTGATCGAGTTCAAGAGGACGACGCTGGCCGGCCTGGGCGCGCAGCCCACCACGGAGTTGCGCACGGTCGCGGTCGACCTGCGCCAGGACTGGCCGGCCGCGCTGGCCGCCGCCGGCTTCGACGCCACCCGCCCGACGGCGTGGATCGCCGAGGGCCTGTTCGGATACCTGCCCCCGGACGCCCAGGACCGGCTGCTGGACCAGATCGACGAGCTCAGCCCCGCCGGCAGCCGGCTGGCGGCCGAAGGCGTGCCATCGCACCAGGGCGCCGATCAGGAGGAGCTGCGGGAGAAGATGCAGGCGTCCACCGATCAGTGGCGCAGCCACGGCTTCGACCTCGACTTCTCCGAGCTGGTCTTCCTGGGCGATCGCGCCGAGGTCACCGAGTACCTGCGCGGCCACGGCTGGACGCGCCGACGGCACCCCCACCAACGACCTGCTGGTCCGCTACGGGCTCGCGCCGCTGGACGCTGACGAGGGCTTCGCCGACGTCGTCTACGTCCGCGCGGCGAAGTAGGAGCGGCGGGATGGCACGTGCCGGCTCACGCGAACCCAACGACCGCTGGGATCTGGCCTCCAGCGTGGGGGCCACCGCGACGATGGTCGCCGCCGCGCGCGCGGTGGCCAGCCGGGAGACCGATCCACTGATCGACGATCCGTTCGCCGCACCGCTGGTCGCGCGCGGTCGGCATCGAGTTCTTCACCAAGGTCGTCGACGGGCAGATCGACTTCGAGGACGGCGACCCCTCCGGCGCCGCCCGGATGATGACCGACGTGATGGCGGTGCGCACCCGCTTCTTCGACGACTTCTTCCTCGACGCGGGGGCCGCCGGGGTACGGCAGGCGGTCATCCTCGCCTCCGGGCTGGACTCCCGCCCGTACCGGCTGCCGTGGCCCGACGGGACCGTGGTCTACGAGATCGACCAGCCGCAGGTGCTCGAGTTCAAGACGACCGCGACTGGCAGAGCTCGGTGCCGCGCCGACGGCCGAGCGCCGCACGATCGCCGTCGACCTGCGTGACGACTGGCCGGCGGCGCTGCGGGAGGGCGGGTTCGACGACAGCGCCGCGACCGCGTGGAGCGCCGAAGGCCTGCTGGTGTATCTGCCGCCCGAGGCGCAGGACCGGCTGTTCGACGCCGTCACCGCGCTGTCGGCTCCCGGCAGCCGGCTGGCCACCGAGTACCACCCCGACGGCGGCGCCGTGATCGGCGAACGCACCCGCGCGCTGCGCGAGCAGTGGTCTCGCCACGGCCTCGACGACAACGTCCCCGAGGTGGCCGACCTCTTCTACCCCGGCGAGCGGACGCCGCCCGCCGACTACCTGACCCGGCTAGGGCTGGCACGTCAGCACCCGCCCGCGCCCCGAGGTGTTCGCCGACTACGGACGCTCCTTCGCCGCCGCCGAAGCGCTGGCGCCGCTGCGCGACTCGCTGGCGCTGACGGCGGTGCTGTCATGACCCGCACCGATGGTGACACCTGGGATCTGGCCTCCAGCGTCGGAGCCACCGCGACGTCGGTCGCCGCGTCCCGGGCGTTCGCCAGCCGGGGCCCCGATCCGTTGATCGCCGACCCGTACGCCGAGCTGCTCGTCGAGGCCGTCGGGGTGCCGCACTTCGTCGCGGTCGCCCGGCGGTGAGGTCGACTTCGATTCAGATCCGCACTTGCGCGCCCGGCAGATGCGCGAGCACATCGCGGTCCGCACCCGCTTCTTCGACGACTTCTTCACCGACGCCACCGCCGCGGGGATCAGGCAGGCGGTGATCCTGGCCGCCGGGCTGGACACCCGGGCCTACCGGTTGTCCTGGCCGGCCGGGACGGTGGTGTTCGAGCTGGACCAGCCCAGCGTCGTCGAGTTCAAGACCCGGGTGCTGGCCGAGCGCGGGTGTCGCACCGGCCGCCGACCGCAGGCCCATCGCGGTGGACCTGCGCGACGACTGGCCGAAAGCCCTGCGCGACAACGGCTTCGATGCCAGCGCGCCGACCGCCTGGATCGCCGAGGGCCTGCTCATCTACCTGCCCCCGGAGGCACAGGACCGGCTGCTGGACCACATCACCTCGCTCAGCGCACCCGGCAGCAGGCTGGCCACCGAACACATGGACCCCGAGGCATTGACCGGGGACTGGGCCGACAGGCTCACCGAGCGCGCGCGCCGCCACGGCAGCGACATCGACCTGGCGGCGGTTGTTCTACACCGGTGCGCGCACGTCCGCGCGGCGAGCATCTGAGCGGCCAGGGATGGCAGGTGCAGGTGCTGCCGAGCGCGCAGGCCTACACGGCCAACGGGTTCGAGCCGCCCGCCGACGATCCGATCGCCATGCGCCGGTGACTCCGGTTATCTGTCGGCGCAACGGGATTAGGAGTCGCGATGGCACGCAGCGGTGACGACTCGTGGGACCTGGCGTCCAGCGTCGGGATCACGGCGACCATGGTGGCCGCGGGCCGGGCGATCGCGAGCGCGCAGCCCGGCGGCCTGATCGACGATCCGTTCGCCGCACCGCTGGTGCGCGCGGTCGGCGTCGAGTTCTTCACCAAGATGGTCGACGGTGAACTGGATCTGTCGCAGTTCCCGGACTTCTCGCCCGAGCGCGCGGAGGCGATGGTCAACGGGATGGCGGTGCGTACCAAGTTCTTCGACGACTGCTGCACCGCGGCGACGGCCGCAGGCGTCCGCCAGGTGGTGATCCTGGCCTCCGGGCTGGACGCCAGGGCCTACCGGCTGCCGTGGCCGGCGGGCACGACGGTGTACGAGCTGGATCAACCCGACGTGATCGACTTCAAGACCCAGACCCTGGCGGCCATCGGCGCCGAACCCACCGCGCAGCGCCGTACGGTCGCGATCGATCTGCGCGAGGACTGGCCGCAAGCGTTGCGGGCAGCCGGCTTCGACGCGTCGGCACCCACCGCCTGGCTGGCGGAGGGCCTGCTGATCTACCTGCCGCCGCAGGCGCAGGATCAGCTGTTCGACCGCATCACCGCGCTGTCCGCGCCGGGCAGCACGATCGCGACCGAGTACGTGCCCGGCATCGTGGATCTCGACGCGGACAAGGCGCGGGCGGCAGCGGCGCCGCTGCGCCAACACGGCCTGGACATCGACATGCCGTCACTGGTGTACGCCGGTGACCGCACGCCCGTCATGGACTACCTGCGCGGACTGGGCTGGCGGGCGATCGGCACCGCACGGGCCGAGTTGTTCCGCCGCGCCGGCCTGGCCGAGCCCGCCGATCTCGAAACCGACGGACCGCTCGGCGAGATCGTGTACGTCAGCGCGCAGCTGGCTGCCGAACCTCAGTAGCGGGACTCCCCCAGCCACAGCACGTTGACGCCGGACAGCGACCGCTGGGTCTGATCGACCACCCCGGCGACCGAGCGAATCGCCAACGCGCCCAACATGTCCGGCAGCGATGCGGCCGCCGGCTGCGAGGACGGCTTGGGCCGCAGCACATCCCGCAGCGAGGACCCGGGCAGGTGTGCGAGGTCGACCTTGGTGTGCTCGTCGATCCCGGCGAGCGCCTTGGCCCGCCGGATCGCGGTCCGCAATCCACCCAGCTCGTCGACCAGGCCGCGGGCCAGCGCGTCGGCTCCGGTCCAGACCCGGCCGCGCGCTACCTCTTCGACCGCCTCCACGGTCATCCCGCGGCCGTCGGCCACCCTGCCGAGGAAGTCCGTGTAGAACAGGTCGGCCTCGGCCTCCACCTGGGACTGCTGCTCCTCGGTGAACGGCGCGTTCACCGACCACGCGTCGGCGTTGGCATTGGTGCGTACGGTGTCCGAGCCGACGCCGAGGCGATCCTTGAGTGCGCGGGCCACCAGCTTGCCCGTCACGACGCCGATCGAGCCGGTGATGGTGCCCGGGTTGGCGACGATCGCGTCGGCGGCCATCGAGACGTAGTAGCCGCCGGAGGCGGCGACCGAACCCATCGACGCGACCACCGGCTTGCCGCGCTCCCGCAGCCGCACCACTTCGCGCCACACGGTCTCCGACCCGGTGACCGAACCGCCCGGGCTGTCGACGCGCAACACCACGGCGGCCACGTCGTCGTCGGCAGCGGCCTGCCGCAGCGCCGCGGCGATCGTGTCGCCGCCGGCACTGGCGCCGCCCAGCGGCGACACCGGCCGGCCACGGCCGCTGACGATCGGTCCGGCCAGCGTCACCACCGCGACCCGCTGCCGGCTCCTGCGTCCCGGCAGCCCCGGGGTGGGTACCGGCGGCCGGCTGGTGCGGGCATAGCGGGACAGGAAGAGCCGCGACGGTGCGCCGTCACCGTCGGCATCACCGGTTTCGGGCGAAATGTCCTCGGCTCCCGCCAGTTCCGCGATCCGGGCATAGGCCTCGTCACGAAATCCGACCCGGTCGACCAGACCCGCGGTCACGGCGTCGTCGCGCAGCAACGGCGCCCGGTCGGCGAGTGCGTCCAGTGCGGGCGTGTCGACGCCACGCGAGGCCGCCACCGCCTCCCACACCTGCGCACGCAGGCTGTCCACCAACGCGGTGTCCGCCTCGCGGTGCGCGTCGGTGTAGCCGCCCTCGGTGAAGGTGTTGGCCGCGGACTTGTATTCGCCGCGCGCGGTGAACTGGGCCTGCACGCCGAGCTTGTCCAGCGCGTCGCGCAGGAACAGCGCGCTGCTGGCGAAACCCACCAACCCGACCGTCCCCGACGGCTGCATCCAGACCTCGCTGAACGCCGATGCCAGGTAGTAGGACAGCGTGCCCGGATAGGTTTCGGCCCAGGCCACCGCCGGCTTCTTGGCGGCGAACTCCGCGATCGCGGCGCGCAACTCCTGCACCGGCCCGGGCGGGGCCGCGTCGATCTGCACGCGGGCGATCAGCCCGGCCACCCGCGGATCCTCAGCCGCCCGGTGGATCGCGGCGACGGTCTCACGCAGCAGCAGCGGCCGGCCCGGCCCGATGAGCCCGGACAGCATGCCCAACGGATCGAAGCCGGCCGTCTCCGGCGGGGCGTGCTGCAGGTCCAGTTCGAGAATGCATCCGTCGGGCACACCTTGGTGGCGCGCGGTGTCGACCTTGCGGGCCAACTGGCGGATGTCATCCAATCCGGGCACGCCGGACAGCGCAGAGATCATGGCATCGAGCGTACCGACGCCGCAGCGCGCCTCAGCGGCCGACGAAGCGGGCGTGCTGGGGGCAGTAGGCATCCACCGAGGCCTTGAGCAGACCGCCCGCTTGCGCGCGTTCCATGCCCTTGCTCGTCAGCGTCGAGATCACGCCCCGCACGGCGGGCACCGGGTTGACCGAATTGCTCGCCAGGCCCGTGGTCAGCAGGTCGCAGACCTGATGGCCGACGGCGGGCAGATCGGTGTTCGGCGCGAACTTGATGCCCATCTTGGTGCACCGTCTCGGTGAACCACTCGTCGGTGGTCTGGGCCTGCGACGGTGCGCGCCATCCCGATGGCGATACCGGCGGTGACGACGCCCGCGACGAAGCGCGCGAAGACGGTGCTCCGATGGCTCATCGAGGCTTGCTCCTTCTTAGGGGTTCCCTGGGGTGATCGTGCGGAACGCCGCCCGACGTTACCGGCGCCAACAGAAAACCCCCGCCGAGGCGGGGGTTCCTGTGGGGCTAGTTCACTCAGAGTTCGGTGGCGGTGCCGCCCGCGGCGGTGATCGCCTCGCGGGCGCTGCCGCTGAACTTGTGTGCGGTGACATCGACCTTGGCGGTGAGCTTGCCGTCGCCGAGAACCTTCACCAGAACGTTCTTGCGGACCAGCGCCCGCGGCCACCAGCTCGTCGACGCCGACGGTCGCCGCCCTCGGGGAACAGCCTTGTTGATGTCGCCGACGTTGACGACGCTCGTACTCGGTGCGGAACCGGTTACGGAAGCCCTTGAGCTTGGGCAGCCGCATGTGGATCGGCATCTGGCCACCCTCGAACGTCACCGGGACGTTCTTGCGGGCCTTGGTGCCCTTGGTGCCGCGACCGGCGGTCTTGCCCTTGGAGCCCTCGCCGCGACCGACACGGGTCTTCGGCGGTCTTCGCGCCCGGGGCGGGCCGCAGGTCGTGCAGTTTGATCGTCATCTGAGCTATACCTCCTCGACCGTGACGAGGTGGTGCACGGTCTTGATCAGTCCGCGGGTCTGCGGGTTGTCCTCGCGGACCACGGACTGCCGGATCTTGCGCAATCCCGAGGGTCCGCAGGCTTTCCCGCTGCTTCCAGCGCGCACCGATGGTGCTGCGCACCTGGGTGATCTTCAGCTCTGCCATGGATTACGCCGTTCCTTCACGCGCGGCGCCGGCGGCCAGGGCCTCCGCTTCGCGGCGGGCCCTGAGCATGCCTGCGGGCGCCACATCCTCGATCGGGAGGCCGCGGCGGGCCGCGACCTCTTCGGGGCGCTGCAACAACTTCAGCGCGGCGACGGTCGCGTGCACCACGTTGATCGCGTTGTCACTGCCCAGCGACTTGGCCAGCACGTCGTGCACGCCGGCGCATTCCAGCACCGCACGGCAGGCGCCACCGGCGATGACACCGGTACCGGGGCTGGCCGGGCGCAGCATGACCACACCGGCGGCGGCCTCACCCTGCACCGGGTGGGTCACGGTGCCGCCGATCAGCGGAACGCGGAAGAAGTTCTTGCGAGCCTCCTCGACGCCCTTGGCGATCGCGGCGGGCACCTCTTTGGCCTTGCCGTAACCGACACCGACCATGCCGCTTGCCGTCGCCGACGATCACCAGCGCGGTGAAGCTGAACCGGCGACCACCCTTGACCACCTTGGAGACGCGGTTGATCGTGACGACGCGCTCGAGGTAGTTGCTCTTCTCGCCGGTCGTCGCGGCCACCACGGCCACCACGGTCGTCACGGCGGCCCCGGCCGCCGCGGTCGTTCGCTACCGTCGCGGCCGTCGCTTGAGGGCCCGCCGGCTCCAACAGCCTGCTCGGCCATCATGCAATCCTTCCAGTTGTTTTCAGGTCATTCTAGAACTTCAGCCCGCCTTCGCGCGCGGCGTCGGCCAGCGCGGCGATCCGTCCGCCGTAGGTGTAACCGCCACGGTCGAACACGACCTCGTCGATGCCCGCGGCCTTGGCGCGCTCGGCGATCAACTGGCCGACCCGCGAGCTGTGGGCCTTCTTGTCGCCCTCGACGGCACGCACATCGGCCTCGATGGAGGACGCGGCGGCCAGCGTGACGCCTTCGAGGTCGTCGACCAGCTGCACGTGAATGTGCCGCGCGGACCGGTTGACCACCAGGCGCGGACGCTCGGCGGTGCCCGCGATCTTCTTGCGCAGGCGGGCGTGCCGGCGCAGCCGCGACGATGCGCCGCGTCTCGGAGATGTTCTTGCCCACCGGGCTGTCGCCCGGTGCTCTTGCTGGATGTGGTGCTTGGTGGCCATCTGCTACTTACCCGTCTTTCCGACCTTGCGACGGATCTGCTCGCCCTCGTAGCGGATGCCCTTGCCCTTGTAGGGATCGCTCTTCCGCAGGCGGCGGATGTTCGCCGCGATCTGGCCGACCTTCTGCTTGTCGATACCGGAGATCGAGAACTTCGTGGGCGTCTCGACCGCGAAGGTGACGCCCTCCGGTGCGGTGATCAGCACCGGATGGCTGTAACCGAGCGCGAACTCGAGGTCGTTGCCCTTGGCCACCACGCGGTAGCCGACGCCGAAGATCTCCATCTTGGTGGTGTAGCCCTGCGGTCACACCGGTGACCAGGTTGGCGATCAGTGTGCGGGACAGCCCGTGCAACGAGCGGTTGCGCCGCTCGTCGTTGGGGCGGGCGACCACGATGGCGCCGTCGTCGTTGCGCGAGACCTCGATCGGCTCGGCGACATCGCAGGGCCAGTGTGCCCTTGGGGCCCTTGACGGCGACGTTGCTGGCCTTCGATCGTCACGTCGACCCCGGCCGGAACCGGGACCGGATTCTTTCCAATGCGCGACATGTCTTAGTCTACCCCTCACCACACGTACGCGAGGACTTCGCCGCCCACGCCTTCTCGAGCCGCCTGGCGGTCGGTCCGCAGACCCGACGACGTGGAGATGATCGCCACGCCCAGGCCGCCGAGAACCCGCGGCAGATTGGTGGATTTCGCGTACACCCGCAGACCTGGCTTGGACACCCGGCGCAGGCCCGCGATGCTGCGTTCCCGGCTCGGGCCGTACTTCAGCTGCACCACCAGCGACTTGCCCACCCGAGCATCCTCGGTGTGGTAGTCGCTGATGTAGCCCTCCGCCTTGAGGATCTCGGCGATGTTGGCCTTGATCTTGCTGTGCGGCAGGGTCACTTCGTCGTGGTACGCCGAATTGGCGTTGCGCAGACGTGTCAAGAAGTCTGCGATCGGATCCGTCATGGTCATGACAGCCGGTTCACCTTCCTCGCGGCGGTTCCCCTGGTTCTGGGCCTACCGCAACTGTTTTCGTGGTTGTCTGGTGGTTGTCCGGCTGTTACCAGCTGGACTTCTGCACACCGGGCAGTTCGCCGGCGTGCGCCATCTCGCGCAGGCAGATGCGGCACAGCCCGAACTTGCGGTACACCGCGTGCGGGCGACCGCACCTGTTGCAGCGCGTGTAGCCGCGCACCTTGAACTTGGGCTTCTTGTTGGCCTTGTTGACCAGAGCCTTCTTTGCCATCTGCTCAGTTCTCCTTGAACGGGAAGCCCAGCGCCCGCAACAGCGCTCGTCCTTCGTCGTCGTTCGTCGCCGAGGTGACGACGGTGATGTCCATGCCGCGGGGCCGGTCGATGGAGTCCACGTCGATCTCGTGGAACACCGACTGCTCGGTCAGCCCGAAGGTGTAGTTGCCGGTGCCGTCGAACTGCTTGGGCGTCAGGCCGCGGAAGTCGCGGATACGCGGCAGCGCGATCGAGATCAGCCGGTCGAGGAACTCCCACATCCGGTCGCCGCGCAGCGTGACGCGCGCGCCGATCGGCATGCCCTCGCGCAGCTTGAACTGTGCGATGGACTTGCGGGCCCGGCGGATTTCCGGCTTCTGGCCGGTGATCAGCGCGAGGTCGTTGACCGCGCCGTTGATCAGCTTGGCGTCGCGGGCGGCGTCGCCGACGCCCATGTTGACGACGACCTTGGTCACGCCGGGGATCTGCATCACGTTCGCGTAGCCGAATTCCTTCTGCAGCGAGTCGCGGATCTCTTCGCGGTAGCGCTGCTTGAGGCGGGGCAGGGTCTTTCGGTCTTCAGTGGTGGTCATCTCAGATGTCCTTGCCGTTGGTCTTGGCGATGCGGACCTTCTTGCCGGTCTCGTCGTCGACGCGGTAGCCGACGCGGGTCGGCTTGCCGTCGGAGTCGAGCAGCATCACGTTGGACGCCGCGATCGGCGCCTCCTGCGTGACGATGCCGCCCGAGGACGCGCCGCGCTCGGTGCGCGACTCGGGGGTGTGCTTCTTGATCCGGTTGACGCCCTCGACGAGGATCTTGTTGCGCTCGGGATAGGCCACCAGGACCTTGCCCTTGGCGCCCTTGTCCTTGCCGGAGATGACCAGCACGGTGTCGCCCTTGTGGACCTTCATCTACAACACCTCCGGGGCGAGCGAGACGATCTTCATGAAGCGCTTCTCGCGCAGTTCGCGGCCGACCGGCCCGAAGATGCGCGTGCCGCGCGGGTCGTTGTCGGCCTTGATGATGACGGCGGCGTTCTCGTCGAACTTGATGTAGCTGCCGTCGGCGCGGCGGCGCTCCTTGACGGTGCGCACGACGACGGCCTTGACCACGTCGCCCCGCTTGACGTTGCCGCCGGGGATGGCGTCCTTGACGGTCGCCACGATGACGTCGCCGATGCCGGCATAGCGCCGCGACGAGCCGCCGAGCACGCGGATGCACAAGATCTCCTTGGCACCCGTGTTGTCGGCGACCTTGAGCCGCGATTCCTGCTGAATCACTCGATCTCCTCGACCTGGTTACTGTGTGCACGCAGGATTACCGACCCTGACGTGCGCGGTCTTGCTGTCACCGAAGGGCACGCAGGGTTTTCTCGACAGAGATAACCGAGGTCTGCCCAAGGCAACCCCTACATACTAGGTGAGCTCGGGGAATGCTCCAAATCGCTGCTCAGGGTGCGCTCACGACGCATCGGAACCCGATGTGCGTCGTCGCGCTGTCCTGCGACTGCGGGGAGCGCGCCGCCGGCCGGTAGCGGTGGCAGTACTCGGGCGCGCAGAGGTGGGAGCCGCCCTTGAGCGTCTGGTTGATCGACGGTCGGGCCGACGGCCGGCGCGCAGCACGCTCGTGGCAGCCGGCCGACGCGGTGGTGCGCGGTGAACGCGGTCGTCGTCCACTCCCAGACGTTGCCGATCATGTCGAGCAGCCCGAAGCCGTTGGCCGGGAACGTGCCGACCGGCGACGTGCCGCGCCAGCCGCGCCCGTCGTTGCGGTACGGGAACGCGCCCTGCCACGTGTTGGCCATCAGCACCCCGCCCGGCGTGCGGGCTCGTCACCCCAGGCGTAGGTCGCGCCGCGCCCGCCCCGCGCCGCGTACTCCCATTCGGCTTCGGTCGGCAGCCGCCGGCCGGCCCACCGCGCGTAGGCCGCCGCGTCGGCGATAGGCGACCTGTACCACGGGGTGCTCGGCCTCATCGTCGATCGCCGCTGCCGGGCCCGAACGGATGGCGCCAGCTCGCGCCCGGCGCCCAGTCCCACCACTGCCGCCAGTCCCGCAGGTCGACGGGGCCGGTGGTGGGCCGGAACACCAGCGCTCCGGGCACCAGGTCTGCGGCCGCCGCGCCGGGATACAGCGCGGGGTCGGGCGCGTCTCGGCGACGGTGACATAGCCGGTGGCATCGACGAATTCGGCGAACTGCGCGTTGGTGACCGGGTGGCGTCTCGATGGCGAAGCCGGCCACGGTGACCGTGTGCATCGGCGCCTCTTCCGGATAGAACTGCGTCGAACCCATCCGGAACGGACCCGCCGGGCAGTTCGACGAGCTCGGTCAGCATGGCCCAAGGGTATGCACCCGTCAGTCCTTGGCGAAGGCCAGCGCGAACTCCTTCTCCAGATCTGCGTACGGCGCACCCGAGATGTCGACGATCACCTGCGCGATGGTGCCGCCGGTGAACGCGATACGGCGCCTTGTAAGGCTGGACACCGCCGACCCGGCGTTGCGGCCGACGACTGAGGCTGCGCGCCGGCCAGCCCGAACGTGCCGGGGTGCACCTTCACGTCCGCCGTCGAGCCGACCTCGGCGTCGTCGATGTAGAGCGCGGCCTCCCCGAGCGGGGTGTGGCTGCCCTCGACGGTGCCCGGTCGGGGCGAAGCGCGACGCCCAAGATGTGCTGGCCCAGCGGCAACCGGCTCCGGCGACGACAGCTTCTGCTCGCTCTTCGCCCATGAAGTTGTAGATGTAGTGCAGGCGGCCGTCCTGAACGAACAGCACGTACCCGCCGTGGCCCCGCCCTGCTTGAAGATCACGCCCTCGGCGCCGGTGGTGTCGACGGTCACCTCGGCGAGCACCGAGAACGACCTGGCCGCGGAGCTCCACGGCAGCGCCCGATGCCGACATCTGCCGTGCTCGGGTAGTAGGTGAACGTGGTCCGGTCACCCGGCCAGATAGGGCCGCCACCGCGTCAATCGTCTCCAGGATGTTCAGGTCCGCGCAGCGGCAGCCCGTTGTACTTCGCCGCCTCGGCGAACCACAGCTTCTTCAGTCTCCTCGAGCTTGTCCGGGTGCTCGGCGGCCAGGTCGTGGCACTGGCTGCGGTCGGCCTCGATGTGGAACAGCTCCCAGCGGTCCTTGTCGAAGTGCGACCAGCCCGCCGGGCGACGCGGCGTGCACGGTGTTGGCGAACCAGCCCTTGTGCCAGATGCCGCGGGTGCCCAGCATCGCGTAGAACTGGGTGTCCTTGCCGGTGTCGGCGCGTCGGATCCTCAAGCGCCGCTTTGAAACTCACGCCGTCGAGCGGCTTCTGCGGCAATGCCGCTCGACCGTGTCGGGCGGGGTGATGCCGAGCAGGTCGTAGACCGTCGGGGTGATGTCGCAGACGTTGACGTAGTTGTCGCGCACCTCGCCGTGGGCCGCTGATTCCGTTGGGCCAGCGAGATGATCGCGGTGTCGGCGATGCCGCCCTCATGGGAGGCGTAGCGCTTGAACAGCTTGTACGGCGTGTTGAACGCCATCGCCCAGCCGATCGGGTAATGGTTGTAGGTCTCGGTCCGCCGAGGTTGTCGATAGAACCGCAGGCTCTCCTCGACGGTGTCGATGTAGCCGTTGAAGAACTTGACCTCGTTGACCGAGCCGTTCGGGCCGCCTTCACCGCTGGCGCCGTTGTCGGAGATCACCACGATGATCGTGTTGTCCAGCTGACCGGATTCCTCGAGATAGTCCAGGATGCGGCCGATCTGGGCGTCGGTGTAGGACAGGAAGCCGGCGAACACCTCGGCCATCCGGCAGAACAGCCGCTTCTCTTCGTCGTTGAGCGAGTCCCACGGCCGCACCGTGTCCTGCGCGCGGCCACGGCTCGCCGTTGGGCCCCTTGACGTCCGAGATACGGGTTGACCGGCGACAGTTCGGTGTCCGGCGGGACGATGCCGAGCTTCTTCTGGTTCTCCAGCACGATCTCGCGGTAGCGCTCGTAGCCCATGTCGAACTTGCCCGCGTAGCGGTCGGCCCATTCCTTGAAGACGTGGTGCGGCGCGTGTCCGGCGCCCGGGCAGACGTAGGAGAACCACGGCTTGTCGGGGGCGATCACCTTGGCGTCGCGGATGAACTCGATCGTCTTGTCGGCGAGGTCCTTCGAGAGGTGATAGCCCTCCTCCGGCGTCGCGGGCGGCGGCGACGGGGTGGTTGTCGTAGACCAGCTCGGGATACCACTGGTCGGTCTCGCCGCCCATGAACCCGTAGAACCGTTCGAAGCCGCGCGCCAGCGGCCAGTGCCGCTTGGTGGCGGCCAGATTGGACTCCTCCAGCGGCGTGAGGTGCCACTTGCCGACGCAGTAGGTGTTGTAGCCGTTCTCGGCGAGCACCTCCGAGAGCAGGGCGGTGTCGAACGGGATCCGCCCGCTGCAGTTGGGGAACCCGTCGGTGAACTCCTCGATGGTGGCCATCCCGACGGTGGTGGCGTTGCGCCCGGTCAGCAGCGAGGCCCGCGTCGGCGAGCACAGCGCGGTGGTGTGGAACTGCGAGAGCCGCACCCCGCGTTCGGCGATGCGGCTCATCGCCGGCATCTCCACCAGCCCGCCGAAGCAGTCCCACGTCGCGATGCCGGTGTCGTCCCAGACGAGGTAGAGGACGTTGGGCGCATCCGGTTGCGCCGTCGGAGCGGCGAACGGCCCCCAGTCCGGCTCGGAATCCCGGATGTCGAGCTCGATCTTGCCGTTGAACTCCGTCGCCACGCCCGGAGAGTACACCCGGTAGCGGTCATTGGCGCCGGTATTGACGCCGCGGCGAACTGGTCACCGACTGTTCCAGCCGGCTGATTCACCCGGTAGAGGCGCCAATCGGGCTGACTGTCACCGTCGTTCGGGATCTCGAGTTCGAAAGTGGCGCACCCATCGAGGAGATGAAGTACGCAAGAGGTTCACAGGTTGCACCGCATATGACCGGTCCCAGGCCCGTTTCATGGATGTCTTCGCCCGATATGCCGGGACGTTGCTCGCGGTCGAGGAGTCACCGCGGGTTCTGGAAGGCCGGTCCGATCGCGAGAAGGTGGTTCTGATGTCGTTCGCCGACGGACCGTCATTTCGTGCCTGGGCGGAATCACCGGACTATCAGCAGAATCTCCGAGGACCGCCGCGCCGGCGCCGACTCCGTGGTGCTGCTGATCAAAGGGTTGACCTGACGGTGCACGTGGAGCAGTTCTCAGCGGGGTGAGCAGGTGCCGCGCACCCCGCGCTGCTCGTGGGGTTCGCCGGCGGCGCGGGCATCGGTGGCTCCGCAAACGCCGATCGGACACGAAAGACCCCCGCCGCCCAGTGGCGTGCGGGGGTCTTGCGCAGGTATTCCGACGAGCCGGGCTACTTGGCGCGCTCGAGGATCTCGACGAGCCGCCAGCGCTTGGTCGCCGACAGCGGACGGGTCTCCATCAGCGAAACGCGGTCGCCGATGCCGGCGTCGCCGTTCTCGTCGTGCGCCTTGACCTTCTTGGTGGTCCGGATGATCTTGCCGTACAGCGGGTGACTCATACGGTCTTCCAGCTCGACGACGATCGTCTTCTGCATCTTGTCCGATACCACGTAGCCGATGCGCCGTCTTACGACGACCGCGCGGCTTCTCGGTGCGCGGAGTGTGCTTCGGGCCTCGTTGGTTTCTGCCATTACGAATCCTCACCTCCGGGTCCGGCGGCCAGACCCAACTCACGTTCACGCAGCACCGTGTAGACGCGCGCGATCTCCTGGCGGACCGTGCGCAGCCGACGGTTGTTGCGCAGCTGGCCGGTCGCCATCTGGAAGCGCAGGTTGAACAGCTCTTCCTTGGACTCGCGCAGCTTGCTCGGTCAGCTCTTCGTCGGTGAGCTCGCGCAGTTCGCCGGCGGTGATTCCGACTGCCATCAGAACTGCTCCTCTCGGGTGACGATGCGTGCCTTGATCGGCAGCTTGTGGATCGCGCGGGTCAGCGCCGCCCGGGCGATCTCCTCGTTGGGATAGCTCAGCTCGAACAGCACCCGGCCGGGCTTGACGTTGGCGACCCACCACTCCGGCGAGCCCTTGCCCGAACCCATGCGGGTCTCGGCGGGCTTCTTGGTCAGCGGGCGGTCCGGGAAGATGTTGATCCACACCTTGCCGCCACGCTTGATGTGCCGGTTGATGGCGATACGAGCGGACTCGATCTGCCGGTTGGTGATGTAGGCGTGCTCCAGCGCCTGGATGCCGTAGTCACCGAAGCTGACCGACGTGCCGCCGCTGGCGATGCCGCGCTGCCTGGGGTGATGTTGCTTGCGGTGCTTGACCTTACGGGGAATCAGCATGACTAGCTCTCCTGAATCCTGCGTAGTGGCCTCGCCGGCAGCCGCCTCGGTGCCTACGGTGGCCTCGGCTGCTGCCGGAGCCTCCGCGGTGCCTCACTGGCGGCGCGACCGGCGTCGGTGCTCGTCGCCGTGGTGCCCGACGCGCCGCTGCGGCGCGGGCGGGTGCCCGACGGACGCTCGCGACGCGGACGGTCGGCGGCGGGTGCGGCGGCGGCCAGCTCACGCTTGCCGCCGACGATGTCGCCCTTGTAGATCCACACCTTCACGCCGATCCGGCCGAAGGTGGTCTTGGCCTCGTACAGGCCGTAATCGATGTCGGCGCGCAGCGTGTGCAGCGGCACCCGGCCCTCGCGGTAGAACTCCGAGCGGCTCATCTCGGCGCCGCCGAGGCGGCCCGAGCACTGCACGCGGATGCCCTTGACGTTGGGCTGACGCATCGCCGACTGGATCGCCTTGCGCATCGCGCGGCGGAACGCCACGCGGTTGCGACAGCTGCTCGGCGACACCCTGGGCGACCAACTGCGCCTGGCTCTCGGGGTTCTTCACCTCGAGGATGTTCAGCTGAACCTGCTTCCGGTGAGCTTCTCCAGGTCGGCGCGGATGCGGTCGGCCTCGGTGCCGCGGCGGCCGATCACGATGCCCGGACGCGCGGTGTGGATGTCGACGCGGACCCGGTCGCGGGTGCGCTCGATCTCCACGTCGGCGATGCCGGCGCGCTCCAGACCCGTGGCCAGCAGCCGCGGATCGCCACGTCTTCCTTGATGTAGTCCGCGTACTGCTTGTCGGCGTACCAGCGGGACTTCCAGTCGGTGGTGATGCCGAGCCGGAAGCCGTGGGGGTTGATCTTCTGGCCCACTACTCCGAGCCCTCCTTCGCTTGGTCGGCCGGCTTCTTGGCAGCCGGCCTTCTTGGCGCGAGCCTTCTTCGCCGGCGCCGTTGCGGCGCCTTGCTGGCCTGGCACGCGCGACGCGGCCGCTTGCCGGCACGCTCCTCGCGCGCGGCCGGCTCTCGACGATCACGGTGATGTGGCTGGTGCGCTTGCGGATTCGGAACGCGCGGCCCTGCGCGCGCGGCCGGATGCGCTTGGCCGTCGGGCCCTCGTCGGCGTAGATCGTCGGCGACGACGAGCGTCGACGGGTCGAGTCCGTCGTTGTTCTGCGCGTTGGCGGCGGCGCTGGCGATCACCTTGGCGACCGGCTCGCTGGCGGCCTGCGGCGCCCAGCGCAGGATGTCCAGCGCCTCGTCGACCGACTTGCCGCGGACCAGGTCGATCACCCGGCGGGCCTTGCTCGCCGACACGCGCACGAAGCGCGCCTTCGCCGTGCGCGGACGGATAGTGTCTTGCAATGCAGTAGTCATTTCATCGCCGCTTGCCTTCCGGTCGTCCTTGATGTGACCCTTGAACGTCCGGGTCGGGGCGAACTCGCCCAGCTTGTGCCCGACCATCGCCTCGGTGACGAACACCGGGACGTGCTTGCGGCCGTCGTGGACGGCGAAGGTGTGCCCGATGAAGTCGGGGATGATGGTCGACCGACGCGACCAGGTCTTGATGACCTGCTTGGTGTTCTTCTCGTTCTGCACGTCGACCTTCTTGAGCAGATGGTCGTCGACGAACGGGCCCTTCTTCAGGCTGCGTGGCATCTGTGTTTCCTTCCCGGGGCCCGACTAGCGCTTCTTGCCGGTGCGCCGGCGTCGGACGATGAGCTTGTCGCTCGGCTTGTTGGGCTTGCGGGTGCGGCCCTCGGGCTTGCCCCACGGGCTCACCGGGTGACGGCCGCCGGAGGTCTTGCCCTCGCCACCACCGTGCGGGTGGTCGACCGGGTTCATCACGACACCACGGACGGTGGGGCGCTTGCCCTTCCAGCGCATGCGGCCGGCCTTGCCCCAGTTGATGTTGGCCTGCTCGGCGTTGCCGACCTCGCCGACGGTGGCGCGGCAGCGCACGTCGACGCGGCGGATCTCACCGCTGGGCATCCGCAGGGAGGCGTAGCTGCCTTCCTTGCCGAGCAGCTGGATGCTGACGCCGGCCGAGCGGGCCAGCTTGGCTCCGCCGCCGGGGCGCAGCTCCACGGCGTGGATGACGGTACCGGCCGGGATGTTGCGCAGCGGCAGGTTGTTGCCGGGCTTGATGTCGGCGTTGGCGCCGGACTCCACGACGTCGCCCTGCTTGAGACCCTGCGGCGCGATGATGTAGCGCTTCTCGCCGTCGAGGTAGTGCAGCAGCGCGATGTTCGCGGTGCGGTTCGGGTCGTACTCGATGTGGGCGACCTTGGCGTTGACGCCGTCCTTGTCGTGGCGACGGAAGTCGATCACCCGGTAGGCGCGCTTGTGGCCACCGCCCTTGTGCCGAGTGGTGATGCGGCCGTGCGCATTACGCCCGCCCTTGCCGTGCAGCGGGCGCACCAGCGACTTCTCCGGATGATCGCGAGTGATCTCGGCGAAATCGGAGACGCTGGCACCGCGACGACCCGGGGTCGTCGGCTTGTACTTGCGAATTGCCATGATTCTCTAAATCCTTAACCCCGGCCTCAGGCCGGTGCTCCGAACAGGTCGATCGGCTTGCTGCCGGCGGCCAGCGTGACGATGGCGCGCTTGGTGTTCTTGCGCTTGCCGTAACCGGTGCGGGTGCGCTTGCGCTTGCCCTGCCGGTTGGCGGTGTTCACCGACGCGACCTTGACGTTGAAGATCTTCTCGATCGCGATCTTGATCTGCGTCTTGTTCGAGTCGGGGTGCACGACGAACGTGTACACGTTGTCCTCGATCAGCCCGTAGGACTTCTCGGAGATGACCGGGGACAAGATGATGTCGCGGGGATCGGTGACGGTCGCCATCAGGCCGACACCTCACTGTTCTGTGTCTTCTGGGCGCTCTCGATGTACGCGTTGAGCGCCTCGACGCTGAACACCACGTCGTCGGCCTTGAGCACGTCGTAGGTGTTCAGCTGGTCGGGCGAGATCACATGCACGCCAGGCAGATTGCGCACCGACAGCGCACCGGTCTCGATCGGTGCGGCCGATGACCACCAGCACCTGCTTGCGATCGGTCAGGCCGGCCAGGAACGCCTTGGCGCTCTTGGTCGACGGGGTCTGGCCCTCGACGAGCTCGGTGACCGCGTGGATCCGGCCGTTGCGCGCCCGGTCCGACAGCGCTCCGCGCAGCGCGGCGGCGATCATCTTCTTCGGGGTGCGCTGGCTGTAGTCACGCGGCTGCGGGCCGTGCACGATGCCACCGCCGGTGAACTGCGGCGCGCGGGTCGAACCCTGGCGGGCGCGGCCGGTGCCCTTCTGCCGGTACGGCTTCTTGCCGCCGCCGGAGACCTCGCCGCGGGTCTTCGTCGCGTGCGTGCCCTGGCGCTTGGCCGCCAGCTGCGCGGTCACCACCTGGTGCATCAGCGCGATGTTGGGCTCCACGTCGAACAGGGCAGCCGGCAGTTCGACCGTGCCGTCCGTCTTTCCGGCGGGGGTCTTCACGTCAATCTTCAGAGTCATGCCTTCTCGCCTCGCTTGATTGCGCTGCGGACCACCACCAGTCCACCGTTGCGTCCGGGGATGGCGCCCTTGATCAACAGCACGCCGTTCTCGGCGTCGACCTTGTGCACCACCAGGTTCTGCGTGGTGACGCGGTCGTTGCCCATCCGGCCGGACATGCGCGTGCCCTTGAACACGCGGCCCGGGGTGGCGCAGCCACCGATCGAGCCCGGCCGGCGGTGCACGGCCTGCGCGCCGTGGCTGGCGCCCTGGCCCTTGAAGCCGTGCCGCTTCATGGTGCCCGCGAAGCCCTTGCCCTTGCTGGTGCCGGTCACGTCGACGAACGCGCCGTCGGCGAAGATCTCGGCGGTCAGCTCCTGGCCGACCTCGTACTCGGCGGCCGCGGCCTCGTCGTCGAGCCGCAACTCGGCGAGGTGGCGGCGCGGGTTCACACCGGCGGCGGCGAACTGTCCCGACACCGGCTTGTTCACCTTGCGCGGGCTGATCTCGCCGTAGGCGAGCTGCACGGCGCTGTAACCGTCACGCTCCGGGGTGCGGATACGGGTCACCACGTTGGGGCCGGCCTTGACGACCGTGACTGGGACGACCTGGTTGTTCTCGTCGAACACCTGCGTCATGCCCAGCTTGGTGCCCAGAATGCCTTTTCTTGCCATGGTTTCTGGAATCTCCTACTGGATGTTGACGTCGACGCTCGCCGGCAGATCGATGCGCATCAGGGCGTCGACCGTCTTCGGCGTGGGGTCGAGGATGTCGATCAGCCGCTTGTGCGTGCGCATCTCGAAGTGCTCCCGCGAGTCCTTGTACTTGTGCGGGGAGCGGATGACGCAGTACACGTTCTTCTCGGTCGGCAGCGGCACCGGGCCGACCACGCTGGCGCCCGTCCGGGTGACCGTCTCGACGATCTTGCGCGCAGAGGCGTCGATCGCCTCATGGTCGTAGGCCTTGAGCCTGATGCGGATCTTTTGTCCCGCCACGCTTCTCCTACCTCACTACTCACGGGCCCACGGTGTCCATGGAAACCATGGGCCTGGCTGTGCCGCCGCTGTTTACCTGTCTGTGGTTCACCGATCCCCGCGGTCGGGTGTGTCGCCCGAAATCGAGGTGGGGACCGGGTGCGCCCCGCGAGGGGCGCCGGTCGCATGCCCGGCCAGGCGAACCCGGCTCAAGGCAACCCGAACAGTATGCCTCAGATCCCGGCGTGCTCCAAATCCCTGGTCATGGGCCCCGCGCAGCTACCGCAGACCGTCCCAGAACGGGCACTGGTGCTCCGCGGCGAAGGAGCCGACCGCCCGGCTGCCGTCGGGTTGCAGCGACATCACCTCGTTCGCCGTGCCGAATCCGGGCCAGTCGGGTTGCCCGTCGACCTGCGGCGATCCGGTCCTCACGAATGCGGTCCAGTAGTCGATCATCTGGTCGGACAGCCGCTGCTGCGCCGCGTCCAGCGGCGGCGCGTCGCCCACGTCGAACAGGTAGCGCAGCTCCAGCGAGTGGCTGGCCCCGACCGGGAACGGCAGGGTGCGCAACGGCTCGGGCGCGGGCGCGTCGCGGTCGTTGAACTCGTAGAAGTGCACCGGCCGGTCGCCGTGGCGGGCGAGCGCGGCGGCCATGCGCTCGTTCACACACGCGAACACCCCGTCGGTGACCGCCGCCGAGTAGGCCAGCGGCACGCCCGGGAAATTCGTCAGCGGATAGTGCTCGGCCACCGCCGCAGCGTTGCGGCCGAACGTGTCGGCCAGCATCCGCGGATACTCCGCGGGCGGGTAGCGCTTGCCCTCCCTCAGGTACTGCATGCGCGACGAACAGCGTGAACTCGTCGCGGTTGGTGCCGATCAGCACCGGCACCCGCTGCGCGGCCCCGTCGTCGAACGCGGTCACCGGATCGGTCGGCAACACCGCGTGCCGGTCACCGGGCCGGTGAGTTCGTCGTCGCCGATGTTGTAGAACCAGGCCGGCTCGCGCAGCTTGTCGGCAGGCAGCGCCCGCAGGCAGCGCGCCGCGTCCGCCGGGTCCCCGCAGCCGCGGCGGGCCGCGTAGTCGACGGATCGGTCCTGCGCCACCGGCAGACCGCCGCCTGCGCCTGGCACGGCGCGCTCTGGATGATCGCCGCGCGCGAACAGGCCGCGGGAGCCCGGAGCGACGAGGTGGTCGCACACCGACATGCCGCCGGCGGACTCCCCGGCGATCGTGACCCTGACCGGGTCGCCGCCGAACGCCGCGATGTTGTCCCGGACCCAGCGCAGCGCCGCCTGCTGGTCGGCCAGGCCGTAGTTGCCGACGTCGCCGGGGCGGCCCGAGCGCCGGATGGGCCAGGAAGCCCAGCGTGCCGAGCCGGTAGTTGATGGTGACGACGATGATGTCGCCGCGGGTCACCAGCCATCGGGCGTCGTAGATCTTGCCGCTGCCGTTGACGAACGCCCCGCCGTGAATCCACACCATGACCGGTCGCGGCTGCCGGCGGGGACCGCGGGGTCCAGACGTTCAGCGTCAGGCAGTCCTCGTCGGTCTGGCTGCCCAGCTCGGGGTCGCCGTCGAGGCTCCTGCATGCATCGCGGACCGAACGTCGTCGCGTCGCGCACGCCCGTCCAGGACGGCGCCGGTTGCGGGTCGGCCGAACCGCAGCGGGCCGACCGGCGGGGCGGCGTAGGGAATTCCGGCGAACAGCCGATGATCGTCTGTGACCACGCCGCGCAGCGTGCCCGCCGCCGTCTGCACCAGCGCCGGGTCGGCGGGCGGCGCGGGCGCCGGCGGCGCACCGCGTGCGCAGCCGGCCGACCATCACCAGCGCGGCCAGCACGCTCCGCACACGCGACGACCGTCGGTCGGCACGCTGTCCGAGCGTAGCGGCGCCCGGCGGGGACGGTCGGCCCTGGCAGCGCGGGTGCCGAGCTCGCACTTGCCGATCCGGTGAGTGGCGGCGGTCACATACACTGCCCTTGACACCCGTCAACTGTCGCGAGCAAGGAGCCCGATGAGCAGTTCGCCGATCGCCGTGACCGGAATGGACGACGCCGCGAAAGTACTGGCCGATCCGACGGCGTACGCCGACGACGCCCGGCTGCACGCCGCGCTCGCCCATCTGCGGGCCAACGAACCCGTTGCGTGGGTCGACAACCCGCCGTACCGGCCGTTCTGGGCGATCACCAAGCACGCCGACATCATGGCCATCGAGCGGGCCAACGACCTGTTCCTGTCCGAGCCGCGCCCGCTGCTGGCGACCGCCGCGGCCGACGACTGCATGGCCGGCCCAACTCGAGGCCGGCATGGGCTTGCGCACGCTGATCCACATGGACGATCCGCACCACCGCAAGGTGCGCACCATCGGCGCGGACTGGTTCCGCCCGAAGGCCATGCGCGACCTCAAGGTCCGGGTGGACGAGCTGGCCAAGCGCTACGTCGACAGGATGCGCGACATCGGCCCCGAATGCGACTTCGTCACCGAGATCGCGGTCAATTTCCCGCTGTACGTGATCCTGTCGCTCCTCGGCCTGCCCGAGGAGGACTTCGGCCGGATGATTCAGCTGACCCAGGAGATGTTCGGCGGCGACGACGACGAGTACCAGCGCGGCGTCAGCGCCCGAGGACCAGCTGGCCGTGCTGCTGGACTTCTTCACCTACTTCGCCGAGCTGACCGCGTCGCGCCGCGAGCACCCGACCGACGATCTGGCCTCGGCGATCGCCAACGGCCGCATCGACGGCGAGCCGCTGTCCGACATGGACACCGCGTCCTACTACGTGATCGTCGCCAGCGCCGGCCACGACACCACCAAGGACGCGATCTCCGGCGGGCTGCTGGCGCTCATCGAGAACCCCGGCCAGCTGGCGCGGCTGCAGCGACACCCGGAACTGATGGGCACGGCGGTCGAGGAGATGATCCGCTGGTCGACGCCGGTGAAGGAGTTCATGCGCACCGCCGCCGAGGACACCACGGTGCGCGGCGTGCCCGATCGCCAAGGGCGAATCGGTCTACCTGGCCTACGTGTCGGCCAACCGCGACGAGGACGATCTTCGACGAACCGTTCCGCTTCGACGTCGGCCGCGACCCCAACAAGCACGTGGCGTTCGGCTACGGCGTGCACTTCTGCCTGGGCGCCGCGCTGGCCCGGATGGAGATGAACAGCTTCTTCACCGAGCTGGTGCCGCGGCTGGAGTCGATCGAACTCGCCGGCGAGCCCGAACTGGCGGCGACCACGTTCGTCGGCGGCCTCAAGCACCTGCCGATCCGCTACTCGCTGAGGCTGACTCGCGTGGCAGGAACCCGTCGACGGCGGCGATCGCCACTGTGCGGTAGTCGAATTCGGCGAGCGTGCTGATCCGGCCGAACGCCAGCGGACCGATCAGCAGTGCGAAAGCGGTGGTCCGGTCCACGGGGCCGAGTTCGGCGGCGGCCTGCGGGCTGTCGAAGATGGCGTCGAAGGGCGCCGAATACTGCTCGGCGATGCGTTCGCGCAGCGAACGCACCTGCTGACCGACCCTGCCGCGGCGCGCCAGGCACCGTCGCGATGTCCGGCCCCAGCGACAGCCAGGCCATGGCGGTCAGCGTGGTCGGCGCCTCGGCGATCGACTCGGCCCACTCGACGACGATCGCGGTGAGCCGGTCCCGCAGGCTGCCGTCCTCGGGCGGCATCGGCGGCGGCGGGATCAGGCTCATGAACGCCGCAGCCACAAGATCATTGGCGCTCGGGAAGTGCCGGTAGAGCGTCGCGCGCGCGACGTTGGCCTTGCGGGTGACGGCGTCGATGGTCACCGCGCCCGGGCCGCCCGCGCGCAGCAGATCCGTCGCCGCGGCCAGCAGGCGCGCGCGGGAGCGGGCCGGTCTGCGGGTCACCGGTGGCGGCGGTCAAGGTTTCACCACCTTCGCAACGGGAACAAGACTGATAGTCTCAAAAGTACCTTCGGTCGAGAGAGAGCCCGACATGGTCGACGCCCTCCCCGGGTCCCGCCAGGATATCGACGCCGCTGTCCACCAGGGGCCGGCGCTGGCTGCTGGCGATCGCCAGCGTCGACGTCCTGCTGGTGATCTCCTCGATGGTCGCGCTCAACGCGGCGCTGCCCGACATCGCCGTGCAGACCACGGCGACCCAGAGCCAACTCACCTGGGTGGTCGACGGCTACACCCTCGCGCTGGCCTGCCTGCTGCTGCCCGCGGGCGCGCATCGGCGACCGCTACGGGCGGCGCGGCGCGCTGCTCGTCGGCCTGGCGATCTTCGCGGTGCGCCTCGGTCGCGCCGACGGTCCTCGACAGCCCGACGCAGATCATCGTCGCGCGCGCCGTCGCCGGCGCCGGCGCCGCCTTCATCATGCCCGCCACGCTGTCGCTGCTCACCGCGGCGTTCCCGAAGGCCGAGCGCAACAAGGCCGTCGGCATCTGGGCCGGCGTGGCCGGGTCGGGGGCGATCGTCGGTTTCCTGGGCACCGGCCTGCTGCTGAACTTCTTCGCGTGGCAGTCCATCTTCTACGCCTTCGCCGCGGCGGCACTATTGATGTTCGTCCTCACCTGCACCATCGGCTCGTCGCGGGATGAGACGGCCACCCCGATCGACTGGCTGGGTGCCGCGCTGATCGGCAGCGGTATTGCGGTGTTCATCCTCGGGGTGGTCGAAGCCCCCGCCCGCGGCTGGACCGATCCCCTGGTGCTGGGAGCCATGTCGGGAGGGCTGGCACTCGGCGCCGCGTTCGCCGTGCTGCAGTTGCGCCGCACCCATCCCCTGCTCGACGTGCGACTGTTCGCCAGACCGGATTTCGCGACGGGCGCAGCGGGCATCACTTTTTTGTTCACCGCCAACTTCGGCTTCTTCTACATCGAGATGCAGTTCATGCAGCTGGTGCTCGGCTACAGCGCACTGCAGACCGCCTTCGCACTGTCCCCGCTGGCGCTGCCCGTGCTCGTCTTCAGTGCCACCATGCATCTGTACCTGCCGAAGGTGGGCCTGCGGTTCGCGGTCAGCGTCGGCCTGCTGCTGATGGCCGTCGGTCTGTTCTGCATGCGCTACCTGTCCGCGGACGCGAGCTACCTGGACCTGATGTGGCCGCTGTTGATCGTCGCCTCCGGAATCGGGCTGTGCACGGCCCCAACCACTTCAGCGATCATGAATGCGGCGCCCGACGAGAAGCAGGGGGTGGCCTCCGCGGTCAACGACGCCACCCGTGAGGTCGGAGCAGCTCTGGGCATCGCCGCGGCGGGCTCGATCCTGGCCGCCGTCTACCACGATTCGCTCGCTCCGCAGCTCGGCGCGTTCCCCGAGCAGATCCGCGCGACCGCCGCCGACTCGCTGGCCTATGCGCTCTCGCTCGCCGACCGGATGGGTCCGCGGGGCGCACCGCTGGCCGACGTCGCGCAGGCCTCGTTCCTGCACGCCGTCGATCAGGGCCTGCTCGTGCTGTCCGTGCTGTTGGTCGTCGGCGCCGCGGCGATCGCGGTGTGGGCCCCGGGACGCGACGGACGGCAACTACGGGTGATCGAGCGACTGCGGGCGCGCAGAACGGCGGAGTCGACGGTCGCGCCGTAAGCTCTACAGATCGTGCGACTGCTGCTCGTCAACCCGAACACCACGGCGACGATGACCAGGGCCATCGCGGCCAGTGCGGTGGCCGTCGCGCATCCGGACACGGTCATCGAGGCGCTCAACCCGGCCGCGGGTCCACCCAGCATCGAGAACGACGACGACGAAACCCATTGCATTCCAGGACTTCTCGAGGTCATGACGGCCGCCCACGAGCGTCCGCTGAAACAGCGGCCGGACGCCTACGTGGTGGCCTGCTTCGGCGATCCGGGGCTCGCAGAGGCCCGCGCACTGCTCGGCGCACCCGTGCTGGGGATCGCGCAGTCGGCCATGCACGCCGCAGCGCTGAGTGCGGCGGGATTCTCGGTGGTCACCTCGATGTCGGCGACGATTCCGCGCGCCTGGCAACTGGCCGAGAGCTACACGCCCCACCGGTGCCTCGGCGTGCACGCCTGTGACATCCCGGTCCTGCGGATCGACTCCGATCCGGACACCATCGAGCCGATCGGTGCGCTCTGCGCCCGGGCACTCGAGCAGGACGGCAGCGAGGCCATCGTGCTGGGATGTGCGGCGATGGCACCGTTCGCCGCACTGCTGCGCCGACGCCTCGGTGTGCCGGTGATCGACGGTGTCGTGGCGGCCACCGTGCTCGCCGAGGCGCTGGCCAGGCTCAGCTGAGGAATTCCGCGGCGCGGTGGCCTGCCATCACGATGGTCGCGTGGGGACCGCGGCTGGGGATCGACGGCAGGATCGATCCGTCGACCACCCAGAGGTTGTCGATACCGTAGACCCGGCACCGGGGATCCACGACCGCAGTGGCCGCACCGTCACGGCCCATCCGCGCCGTGCCGCACAGATGCTGCGACGTCGACCACGACGCCTCGGATTGGATTGTGGCGCCGGCCAGTTCGTGCGCGAGCGCGGTACCGGCGCGCAACAGTTCCACGTCCGTGGGCGCGCTGTCGTACCGGTGCTCGATGCGGGGGCCGACCAGCGGATCGGCGGATACCAGCGTGATCCGGCCCCGCGACCGTGGCTTCATCAACGTCACACCGAGGTGGGGCTGATCGGTCGGATCGTCGCGGCGGCCGCTCGTCATGGCGCCGAAGCCGGCCGTGTAGGGCCGGATCTCCAGCCCGTCGGCGGTGCTCAGCACGGCCTCCAGCGCGGGAACGCCCGGCGTCGGCGGCCAGCTGACAGGCAGCACCCACTCCGGGTGGTCGACCGTGTCGACGCCGACGGGCAGGTCGGCCACGGCTCGGACGCCGGCGGCCTCGAGCACCGCCTGCGGCCCCACGCCGGAGAGCATCAACAGGTGCGCCGTTCCGATCGCTCCCGCGCACAACACGACCCGATCGGCGGTCAGCAGCACGGCTCCGCCGGGCCCGACGCCGTCGACGCCGACCGCCCGCCCGCCCTCGAGTCGGATGCCCACCACCCGGGTGTCGGTGAGCAATGTCAGATTCGGCCGGCGCAGTGCCGGCTCGAGGAAGGCACCGCCGGGTCCGACGCGCGTGCCGTGGTCGATGTTCAGTGGCACCGCCGCCACACCGGGCGGCACCGGCCGCTCGGGCGTCGACCCGTTCAGGTCGTCGACCCACTGGTATCCGGCGTCCAGCGCCGCACGCACGAAAGCGGCTGTGCAGCCGTCGAACTCCGCGACGCGACGGACCCGGATCGGGCCCGCCGCGCCGTGTAGCTCGTCGTGGAAGTCGAGGTCCTGCTCGATCGCGATGAAGTGCGGCAACACGTCGGCCCAGGTCCAGCCGTCCAGCCCCCAGCTGTCGACGTCTGCCGGCAGCGCGCGACAGAAGTAGCCGCCGTTGACCGCGCCCGAACCGCCGACCACCGCGCCGCGCATGATCTGCGCATGTCGTTCCGGATGGTCGGTGAGCGTGGTGGTGTACCGCCGCACCACCGAGCTGGCCAGTCCGAGGGGAAGGCGCAGACCGTCGGTGATCTGGTCACCGACGCGCGGATCGGTGGGCGCCGGCCCGGCCTCGACGACCGTGACGCGGCAGCGATCGTCTGCGGAGAGTCGTTCTGCCAGAACGGAACCGGCACTGCCCGCACCGATGATCAGGACGTCGGAGTGCAACAGGCGTCAGGTCCGGATCTGCGGCTTGAGCGCGCCGGCGTTGCGCTCGCGCACCACCCCGGTCCAGAGCCCCAGTCCGTAGGCGATGTCATCGAGCCGCTTGAGGAACAGGTAGGTCAGCACGCCGACGCGCTTGGTGTCGTCGTCGGCATTGCCGTTGCGGGTGGCCCAGTCGAACACGCCGTCGAGCACCGCTGCCACCAGCACGACCTGGCGGAACCGCCGCGACAGCACCGCCGCGACGAGCGCCACCGGCCAGTAGTGCCGGCAGATCGCCGAGGCCAGCTGCAACGCCGCCGACCACAAACCCTGCGCGGCGACGACGGCCACCTCCATCGGCTCGGTCTGCACGCTCGACAGGGATTTGGCGATTCGGCGGCCGGTGACCGCCGCGACGGCCATCGACGCCAGGTAACCGGCACCGGAGCCCAACGCGATCAGCATCCACACCACCAGGGTCCAGCCCGAGATCACCAGCGGAGCCGTCTTGCCGGGGTGCCGGATCGCCAGCGGTGCAGCCGAGCTGCCGTAGAACGCCTTGCGGGCGAACCATTTTCGCATCTCGGTGCGGTGATCATGGGCCACCGTCGCGATCGGTTCGTAACGCAACCTGGCGCCCGCCTCATTGAGCCGCCAGCACAGGTCGACGTCCTCGCCGGAGATCAGCGTCTCGTCGAACCCGCCGACGTCGATCAGCGCGCTGCGCCGGCAGATGATCGCGGCGCTGGGCACGTAGGACACGGTGCCGAACGGGCACGACCGGCGCTTCCCGCAGTCCCAGGTCCAGCGAGGACCGCACGGCCTCGTACCGCGCAACGACGCTGTCGGAGCGGCTCCAGCGCGACGATGCGGGGCGCCACCAGCGCCACGGCGGGGTCACAGAAGTGCCCGAGCAGCGCCTCGAGCCACCCCTTGCGCGGTACCACATCGGAGTCCAGGAACGCCACGAAGTCGGTTTCGCAGGCCGCCAATCCGGCGTTGCGCGCGGCGGCGGGGCCCTTGCTGCGGGGATTCCGGAGGATCCGCAAGTCGCAGTACACCGGCGTCGAAATCGGACTCCGACACCGGGTCGCCGAGCCGTCGTCGACGATGACCACCTTCAGCCCGCGCAGCGCGCCGAGCAGCCTGGCCAGCCCGGAGACGTTGTCGCGCACCGGAACAACGACGGTCACGTCGCGATGCGACGGTCCGCTCAGCGGGCGGGGATGGGCGACGGTGGCATCCAGCAGGGTGCGGGCCAACTGGGCGCTGACCGCATCGTGCACCTCGAGCCTGCCCCCGTTGAGCATCGTCTGCGCGGCGGGCGCCAGTCGCAGCAGCCGGGTCGGGCGAGCCGCCGAGCAGCGCCGCCCCCTCGCCGAGCACTCGCACGCGCCGATCGACCTGGACGGCGAACCCGTCGGGCAGCCGCGGCCCCGTCATGTCAACATCCCCTCGCGGTCAGGCGTCCATCGCACGACGCGCCGCGCACACCCATCCACCATTTCAGCAAAGATCCTCCCCCCGTCTTCCGCCGTCGCCGTCGTCGGGTCCCCCAAGACCCCCAGCGAACTGACCGCAGCCACGCCCCCGCGACGCAATTGCTGGCATCAGCTCCGCCAGTGGCGCCGGGTTGCCCACCACCCGTTCATGATCGTCGGACCAGGTCCGGCGAAATATGTAGCAATACAGACGTTTCGGTGTGCCCGGCGTGCGCGTCGGCGCTGTCGGCGGTGCACGCGCACCACGCGGCGTCGCGTCCCTCGTACCGCAGCAGCGCGCTCGCACGGCGCAACGCCTCGACGTTACCCCCGTGACCGTTGACGAACACCAGCCTGCCGGCCCAGCGGCACGCTGAGCGGGCGAACTCCACCAGGAGTTCCGCCAGTGCCGGTGTGCCGATCGACACGGTGCCGGCGAATCCCTCGTGCTCGCCGCTGGCGCCGTAGCCGATCGCCGGAGCAACCATCCAGCGGGAGCCCTCCTGCTCAGCCAGCCGCGTCACGAGCGCATCGGCGACCGCGGTCGCGATGCGGGTGTCGGTGTCCAGTGGCAGGTGGGGGCCGTGCTGCTCGGTGGAACCGACCGGGACGATCAGCGCGGGCGCGAGATTCTGCAGCTGCCTCGACGTCGAGTTCCCGAGCTCACGGGGGAAAGGCACGCGACCGATGGTAGGCCGAATTCACCTGGCGTGCGCCAGTTGTTGGCGCATGCGTGGCCATTGATTTCCCCACGGGCGATTCGACGTTGCGCGGGCAATCACGCCAGCCCCCTGTGCCCCGTCCGTACCAGGTCGGTGAGCCGGCGTCACACCCCCAGCGTGCGGGTGAATCCGTCGGGAATCAGGATGTCCTCGGGCGTCGAGCTCATGGATCGACGACTTGCCCAGGGCCATCAGCGCCGAGTCGACGCCGCCGCGCATGATGTCGAGGACGTTCTCCACACCGGCCTGTCCGTTGGCCGCCAGACCCCACAGGTAGGCCCGGCCGATCATCACCGCCCGTGCACCCAGAGCAACGGCCTTGACCACGTCGCTGCCCCGCCGGATACCGCCGTCCAGCAAAACTTCGACCTGGTCGCCGACCGCATCGGCGATGGCCGGCAGGCACCGGATCGCCGCAGGCGTGCCGTCGAGGTTGTTGCCGCCGTGGTTGGACACCGTGATCGCCGAAACCCCGGCGTCCACAGCCCGTTTGGCGTCGTCGACGCGCACGGTGCCCTTGAGCAGGAACGGCCCGCCCCACTGCTCACGCAGCCACGCGACGTCTTCCCAGGTCGGCGGCGGTGTGCCCATCCACTGTCCGTAGGCCTCGAAGAACGTCGGGCCGGCCTCGCCACGCCGGCCCTGGTTGGGAACCCGCAGGTCCGGCGGCCGCAGATGCTTGGCGAAACTGTAGAACCAGCGCGGCTTGGTGATCACCTCCGGCGACATCCGGATCATCGTCTTGAGATCCATCCGCTCGGGGATCTTGGGGCTGCCCCAGTCGCGGCCGTGGGCGAAGCTCCAGTCGGTGGTCAGGATCAGGCCCACGGCGCCGGCCGCGCGGGCCCGCTCCATCCGTTGCGAGGATCTCGTCGCGACTGCCGAGCCAGTAGATCTGGAAGAAGATCTTGTCGTTGACGGCGATGACCTCTTCCATGGGCTTGCTCGCGAACGACGACAAGCCCATCGCGGTACCGCGTGCCGCGGCCGCGCGCGCGACGGCGACCTCCCCGTCCGGGTCGACCGCCTGCACACCCGTCGGCGAGATGATCACCGGCAGCGAGATGTCCTGCCCCATCACCGTTGTCGCCATGTCGCGCTTCTCGGTGGCGCCGATGACGTGGGGCGCGAAGCCGAGTTCGGCGAACGACTCGACGTTGTCGGAGACCGTCACACCCTTCTCGCTGGCCGAGATCAGCGACGAGTAGGCGGACTTGGGCAGCCGCTTCTTCGCCCGCTGCTGGGCGATCGCGACGGTCTCGAACCAGGTATCACGTGCCATGGGACTACACAGGACTTTCGTTGCAGAATTTCTTCGGAGGAGCGCTCAGCAGGGTGAGCGGGACGGGGCCCTTGGGCGTGCGTCCGCCACTGCGGGAGTGGTCGACGCTGGACCTGGGCTTGTCGCGCTCGCGGGCCAGCGCCGGCTCGCCGTAGCCCTCGACGCACTCCGGGTCGGGCCCGTCCAGCGGAAGTCCCGTGAAGAACTTCGCCGCCATGCAGCCACCACGGCAGGCGTCGTAGTGTCCACAGCTGCCACAGGCGCCGGCCGACTGGGGCTCGCGCAGTTCGCGGAACAGCTCGGAGTTCTGCCAGACGCTCTGGAATCCAGCCCCAGAACCGTTGTCGGTCAGGACGTTTCCGGCCAGAAACGTGTCGTGGATGGCGAACGGGCAGGCATAGACGTCGCCGACGGGATCGATCAGGCAGACCACCCGGCCGGCGCCGCACAGGTTCAGCCCGGCCAGCGCGCCCGGCTCACCGAGCCCCGACAGGTGGAAGAACGAGTCGCCGGTGAGCACCCGCTCACCGTGGGCGACCAACCAGTCGTAGAGCTGCACCTGCTGGGCGGGCGTGGGGTGCAGCTCGTCCCAGACATCGGCGCCGCGGCCCGACGGGCGCAGTCGGGTGATACGCAGCGTGGCGCCGTAGGTGTCGGCCAGGGCCTTGAAGTCGTCGAGCTGGTCGACGTTGTGGCGGGTCACCACGACCGAGATCTTGGCGTCCCGGAAGCCTGCCGCGCGCAGGTTCTCCAGCGCGCGGGTGGCCATCGCGAACGACCCCGGCCCGCGTACCGCGTCGTTGACCTCCGCCGTGGCGCCGTCGAGCGAGATCTGCACGTCGACGTAGTCGCTGGCCGCCAGCTTCGCCGCGACCTCTTCGGTGATGCGCACGCCGTTGGTGGAGAACTTGACTCCGACGTGGTGGGCGGTGGCGTAGTCGACGAGCTCCCAGAAGTCCGACCGCACCGTCGGTTCGCCGCCGCCGATGTTGACGTAGAACACCTGCATGCGTTCCAGCTCGTCGATGATGTCCATGCACTGGCGAGTGGTCAGCTCACGCGGATCACGCTTGCCCGACGAGGACAGGCAGTGCACGCAGGACAGGTTGCAGGCGTAGGTGAGCTCCCAGGTCAGGCAGATCGGCGCGTCGAGGCCACGCTCGAACTGGTCGACCAGGCGGGGCACGGGTGCGGTGACGGTCATCGGTCCTCTCCAGGGTCGGCAACGAGCATCTGGGATGCGACGAGCACACCCAGCGCGTGGAAGTACGGGGCCTGCTTGTCGTCGTCGATTCCGGCGGCGCGGCAAGCGGATCGAGCGTCGGGGTGATCAGCGAGCGCGTCGATCACCTCGACGATCGTCCGGTTCTTCAGGAACGACAGCTTGCGGGTTCCGAAGTGGTAGAGCAGGGCGCCGAACGACTCGGGCCGGACCGCCACCTGAGGGTGCAGCCGCCAGCGCTGGTCCGGGTCGAACTCCACGGTCGTCGGCGCGGTCATGCTCAGTAGACCCCGCACATCCCGTCGATGGAGACCTCTTCGACCAGGGTCTCGGTGACCAGTTCTTCGTTCTCGACGTGCTGACTCGGCTCCATTGATCTCGCCTTTCTCTCGGTGATCCCCGGGTTAGGGTCTCGACATTTGTGACGCAGATCGCAAGAATATGGCACCGGGTGCCGAAATGGAAGGGGGACTGCGATGGAGTCCGCCAGGGCGCGGGTGGGTCGCCGCCGGTCGACGAGCTGGGAACACATCAGCGACGTGGCGATCGACCTGTTCATGACGCACGGCTTCGACGACGTCAGCGTCGACGACGTCGCCGCGGCGGCGGGCATCGCGCGCCGGACCCTCTTCCGGTACTACCCCTCGAAGAACGCACTGCCCTGGGGTGATTTCGACGCCTACCTCGACCGCATGCGGGGCCTGCTGGCCGAGTCCGATCCCCGGGCTCCGGTGCACGTCGCGCTGCGCACCGCACTGCTGGCGTTCAACGATTTCGACGACACCGATCGGCACCGGCAACGGATGCGGGTGATCCTGGAAACCGAGGCGCTGCAGGCCTATTCGATGACGATGTACGCCGGGTGGCGAGCCGTGGTGGCGTCGTTCGTCGCCGGCCGGCTGCAGGTCTCGGCCAGCGATCTCGTCCCGCAGACCGTCGCCTGGACGATGCTGGCGGTGGCTTTGACCGCCTACGAGCAATGGCTGGCCAACACCTCGGTGTCGCTGGCCGCGGCGCTGGGCGACGCGTTCGACCTGCTGGCCGGCGGACTCGCCAGCCTCGAAAGTGGGGTGTCGGAGTTCGGCCGTGACGGCGACGATAAGGGTGTGAGCGCCGAACCGGATGGTGACAACGCTCCGCGGACACTGCTCGCGCTGTACGACGAAGCCCTGCCGGCCGTCTACGGGTACTTCGTCAGGCGCTGCAGCGACCGCGGAACGGCGGAAGACCTCACGTCGGAGACGTTTCTGGCGGCGATGGACGCTGCCCGGAAACCGACACCGCCGCTGCTGACCGTGCCGTGGCTGATCGGGGTGGCCCGCCACAAACTGGCCGATCACTACCGCAGGCGCCACGACCGGTTCAGCGTTCCCGTCTCCGAGCCGCCCGAACCGGGCGAGCCGCACGACACGTGGGACGGCGAGGTGGACCGCATCGTGGCCGAGCAGGTGCTCGCGCGGCTGTCCGAGCAGCACCGCACCGTGCTCGCGCTGCGCTACATGGACGGCTGCACGGTAGGCGAATGCGCCGACCTCATCGGCCGGACGGTGCACGCCACCGAGGCGCTGCTGGTGCGGGCCCGACGCGCGTTCCGCCAGCAGTACCCCCACCGGGAAGGAGGAATGCCGTGAACGACCGACACGATCCGCTGGACGTCCTGGCGCGGCGGCGACCTTCCCGTCGCGCCCGATCCGGCGTTCGCCGCACGACTGCGGAGCCGGCTGGAATCGGCGGCGCAACTGTTCGAACATCAACCGGAACGAACCCGAGGAGTGAGCATGAGCGGAACCGACACCGCCCTCGCCGAACTGACCGCCCCGCCTCCGCCGCCGGCCCGCGGCGATTGCGTATCTCGCGGTAGCCGACGCCCGCCACGCCATCGCCTGGTACGTCGACACGTTCGGCGCCGTGCTCCTCGGCGATCCGATCGTGATGGACGACGGGCGGATCGGCCACGCCGAGCTGGCGGTCGCCGGCGGCGTGCTGTACCTGGCCGACGAGTATCCGGAGATCGGGCTCAAAGCCCCGGCGCCGCAGTCTGTTTCGGTGAGCCTGATGCTGGCGGTGCCGGATACCGACGCGGCACTGCAACGGGCCCGCGACGGGCGGCGCCGAGGTACAGCGCGAACCGTACGAGACCCACGGTGGCCGCAACGCCACGATCATCGACCCGTTCGGGCACCGGTGGATGCTCACCGGCCCGATCACCGGCGCCGCGGTCCCGATCCAGCACGGCGACGTCGGCTTCGTCTCGGTGTGGACCCCGGACGCCGATCGGGCGGCGGCGTTCTACGGGCACGTGCTCGGATGGGTCTACGACCCGTCGACGCGGCGGGTGACCAACACCGGCCAGCGCATCGCGATCTCCCCCGTGGCCGGCGAGCACACCCTGTTCTGCTGCTACGCGGTGACCGACCTCGCCGGCGCCCGGACGAGCATCCTGGCCGGCGGTGGCAGCGTCGACGAGACCGAGCGAGTTCGACTTCGGAACCGTGCTGCGCGGCGACGGATCCGCAGGGCCGCCGGTTCGCCGTCTTCGAGCCGGATCCCGGCGAGCCGCGCCCGAAGCTGAACGGCGGCGGTCCCGGCGAGTTGTCGTACATCACCTACGAAGCGCCGGATTCGGCCGAGTTCCGGGCGTTCTACAGCCGGGTGCTGTTCTGGACGTTCGAGCCGGGCCGGATCTCCGACGGCTGGGCAGATCCGGGAGACCCACCCGATGGCGGGTGTCGCCGGCGGCAGCGCCACGCCGGTGACCGTGCCGATGTGGACCGTCGAGGACGTCGATGCCGCTGTCGCCCGCGTCCGCGAGGCCGGCGGTTCGGTGATCGACGAGCCTTCGCAGCAGGCCTACGGCAAGTCGGCGCTGTGCGCCGACGATCAGGGCACCCGGTTCTACCTCGGCGAGTTCTGACCGCCCGCATCGGACGTCACCGATCGGCGGCGCGCGGCGGCGATGGCGCGGGCGGGTTTTGCGCACGGGAATGTCGGCGGCGGGGCATCATCAGCCGCGCCGGTCGCCCATCGTCGGGGCGGTTTGCGGATCGCCCACAGGGTGCCGGTGGGTCCGCTCAGGCCGTGGAACAGCGTCAGGCTGCCGGGGTAGGTGGCGGTGTAGGTGTGCCCGGTCGGACTGGTCCAGATGACCGTGCCGTCGGGTAGCGGCCTGAGATACCGGCAGTCAACCAGTACCGCTGCGTCAGCCGCCGAACGAGAACCGCTCACGTAGTCGTGCTAACACCTCGCTGCGTTCGCCGTCGGCGAGCGGCATATCTTCGGCATATTGCGATGCATTGCCCTGGTTGTCGGTGGGATCGGTCTGGGCGCTGTCAGAGGTGTGGGATTGGTTCATGGAGATTCTGCGGGAGGATGTCACCGGGTTGGCCAGCCCGAAGCTACTGCTTCTTGGAGACAGCGGCTACCAGCGGCTGGCTTATTCCGACCTCGCTGCATTATCAGCTGTTGTTGATACTGACCTCGGCGTCCCATGTATGAATTTTCATGCACGGCAGGGCTAGTTCGGCGATGGATTGGTCGTTCTCCCGGCCCCGCGCGCGGGCCAATTCAGATGATGATGCCGTCGGGCTGTTGGCGGTCCCGCCATCCTTCGACACCGTTCCGGAACGTCTTGAGGAGACGGTGAATCCGGATCGAACAACAGTCTGTGGATATCGCGGCGTGCCTACGGACCTCGCTCCGTACATCGCGGCAGGAGTCAGGGCGGCCGTCAGCTTGGAGGTTTCAAGGTATCGAACATGCACTGAAACTCGCCTGGCGGACAGCCGTACTGTGTAGGGTCCGGGACGCCGGCGCATCCTGTTCCGTCCGCTTTGGGGAACTGACCCTCGGAACACTGACCGGGTTGCTGTCCGCTCGCGACGGGGGTGGTGAGCAGCCCAGCGGCTGCTATACCTGCCGCGGCGGCGAGGACTGTCGGGATCTTCCTACTCATGGCGATTCGTTTTCGGTTCATGATTGCCCCCCCTTTTTGGGTACCGGAATCCGTGGTCCCAGCATGTAGCGAACCAAAACCAGATACCCGCCGCCGAGAATGCAGATTGAGACACTGAAGTCTGGAGAGCGATCAGATCCGCCTGCCTGCTGGTGGGCCCGCGCCAAGTCGGCTGGAAGGGTGGTGGGTCGTCGCCGTAGTGGGTGAGTGGCCGGGCGGGAGAGGTAGTCGAGGTACTCGAGGTAGCCAGCGTGCGGGGGTTGGGGTTCTTTGGTTTGGTTGCTCTTCTGACGTCGGGCTGTGCGTTCTGGGGCTGCGGATGCGGGTGGGCGTCGTCAGATCCCGCTCCGGACCCCGGGGGGGCGGTGGCCGCTGTCTCGATCTGTCCTGGCGGTGGTGGTGTAGTGGTTTCCAGCCGGGGAACAGCAGCGTCGCGAAGCCTTTGGTGGTGTAGGAGTGTCCGTGTCGGGGTGGTGATGTGCAGGGTGCCGTCGGGCTCTTGGCGCTCGGACCAGTCCTGCCAGAATGTTCTGACCAGATGTCAAAACAACACAGGCACTTGAGGTTTGAGGCGTGAGTGGGGCCGACCGGATAAGGCACGGTGTGTTCGACGTCGGTCTTGGTCGCCGGTACGTCGCAGAACGGAAACCGGGCGCGGATGCGGGCCGGACGAGCAGCGGCACCAACAGCAGCGCTGGCAAAATCCCGGTTCCGACCAGACGGGCCGGCTTGGTCGGCAGCGCCGTTGCGGGCGGCTGCGCCATGTCGGTCTCGCGCCCTTCGTCGCCAGTGACCTGACCCAGAGTCTCGGCGTCCGTCACGACGTGGATGGTGATGCTATGGGCCGGGGCGGAATTGGCAGCGGCGCCACACGTCCTGGTGTCGTACTGGCACGTCAGTGTGTCCAGGCCGGCACCGATGGCGGCCAGCGCATCGTCACGGCGGGTAGCATCCGGGCCCACAGCGTGGTGAAACCGCGCGCGTCGCGGGGCGCACGGTCGCGTCGATGGCCTGTCTTTCTCGGACAACGCCCCCACCGCCCGACCTGGGCCGCGATCGCGGCATCCACAGCGGCCATGACCACGGCATCGCGATCCTGCGCCTGCACGCCGGTGCGGCGCCTGAAGATCTCGGCCATCACGGCCAACTTGCGCGCGGCCGCCAGCTCTGCGCCCACCCGCGGGCCGCGAGGAAGAACGAGCGATTCAGCCCAGCAGGTCGCCGATCGGTGCGCCCGCGGCGATCTTGGCCCGGGCCTTCATCACCTTGCCCGGGCATACCGCCGCCGACGACGCCGGCGACCACGCCGTCGCGCTCGTAGTACGCCAGGAACTTGCGGCCGTCGTCCTCGACGAGGTGCACGGTGTCGGTGGCCTCCGGCTCACCCAGGCACTGGATCTTGACGTCGTACTGGTCGCTCCAGAAGTAGGGCACCGACACCGTCGCCGGCGACATCCTGCCCGAGCATCGACGGCACCAGGACGCGCGCCTGCTCGGCGACATTGCTCCAATGTTCCACGCGCACTTGGTCTCCGCATCGATCCCGCCAGGACGCGACATCGCCGAGGGCCCAGACGTGCGGCGCGCTGGTCCGGCCGGCGTCGTCGCACACCACGCCGTTGTCGACCTCGACGCCGCTGCCCTCGAGCCAGTCGGTGGCCGGGATGCGAACCGATCCCGACGACGACCAGGTCGGCGTCGAGCTCGCGTGCCGTCGCTCAGCATCACCTTCTCGACCCGGTCGTCGCCGCTCACCTCCGCGACACCGACGCCGCAGCGCACGTCGACGCCCTCGGCGCGGTGCAGCCGGGCCACCAGATGCGCCGATCTGCTCGCCCAGCACCGACGCCAGCGGCGTCGGGTTGCGGCTCCACCAGCACCACGTCGACTCCGAGCCTGCGCAGGCTGGCCGCCACCTCGCAGCCGATGAAGCCGGCGCCCGACCACGACCGCCCGGCGGGCCGTCGCCGCCTCCTCGCGCAGCGCCATGCTCTCGTCGAACGTAGCGCAGCACATGGATGCCCGGCCAGGTCCGGGAACGACGGAATGCGCTTGGGCACAAGGCCGGTCGCGATGACCAGCTCGTCGTAGCCAGATCCGGCTGCCGTCGGCCAGCGTCACGCGTCTGGGCGGCGGTGTCCAGCGACGCGCGCGCCGTTGCCGAGCAGCAGGGTGATGTCGTTCTCGGCGTAGAACTCGGCCGGTTTGAGCGTGACGTCGTCCATCTCCGCGCGCAGGACCTCCTTGGACAGCGGCGGCCGGTCGTAGGGCAGATGGTCCTCGTCGCTGACGATCGTGATCGGCCCGGCGTACTCGGAACGCCGCAGTTGCTCGGCGGTGCGGGCGGCGGCCAGTCCGCCGCCGACGATCACAACGCCTGCGATGTGCTCATTTGGGGTTTCTACACGATCGGGCCGACCGTTGTGCGCCACCCCACGCCGACCGGCTCAGCCCGGCGCCCGGTCGATGAGGTTGGACAGCACGACGATGCTCTCGCTGCGCTCGATGTCGGCGCTGGAGCGGATCCGCTCCAGCGCCTCCTCGAGGTGCCGCATGTCGCGGGCCAGCACGTGCAGGATCGCGTCCGAGGTGCCGGTGACCGTCGCCGCGCTGACGACCTCGGGAATGTCCACCCACGCCGCACGCAACTCGTCCGGGGCGATGGTGCCGTGGCAGAACACCTGCACGTAGGCCTCGGTGTTCCAGCCGAGCGCGTTGCGGTCGACACGGTGGTGAAGCCGCGGATGACGCCGCTGTCGAGCATCCGGTCGACCCGCCGCTTGACCGCCGGGCGCCGACAGATTCACCCGCTGCGCCGATCTCGGCGAACGTGGCCCGCGCGTGCTCGGCCAGCTCGGCCAGGATGCGCTCGTCGGTCTCATCCAGCCGGTCCATCGACCCCTCCACGCCAACAAATCTCCATAACATGGCTCTTATGCGCAATAGATCATGCCTCAACACGCAATAGATGTCGATTGATTGCGCCACAGGCGGCCAATATCGTTGATTTCATGACGATCAGATGTCGCCGACTGCGCCACGGCCCGATGCCGCGCCGCGCCGCCCGCCGCTGCGCGCGCGCCCGCCACTACGTCATGACCGCGCCCGACGTACTTCGCCGTCGAGTACGCCATCAACCCGTGGATGGACACCTCCACGCCGGTCGACACCGCGACGCGCCGTCGAGCCAGTGGGAGGCGCTGCGCCAGACCTACCTCGACCTCGGGCACACCGTCGATCTGGTCGAGCCCGTCGCCCGGTCTGCCCGACATGGTGTACGCCGCCAACGGCGGCCTGATCGTCGACGGCACGGCCGTCGTCGCCCGCTTCACCTACGCCGAGCGCGCCGGCGAATCGGCCGCCTACGCCGCCTGGATGACGCGCACACGGCTACCGCGCCGCGCCGACCCGGCACGTCAACGAGGGCCAGGGCGACCTGCTGCTCGTCGGCTCGATGATCCTGGCAGGCTATGGTTTCCGCACCGACCTGCGCGCGCACGCCGAGATCGCCGCGACGCTCGCGCATGCCGGTGGTCGGCCTGGAGCTGGTCGATCCGCGCTTCTACCACCTCGACACCGCGCTGGCGGTGCTCGACGACACCACGATCGCGTACTACCCGCCGGCATTCAGCCGAGGCTGCCCGGGCCAGCTGCGCGACGCTGTTCCCCGACGCGATCGAGGTCGGCCAGCGCCGACGCCTACGTGCTGGGGCTCAACGCGGTCTCCGACGGTCTGCACGTCGTGCTGCCCGCGGCCGCCACCGGCTTCGCCGCACAGCTGCGCGACGCCGGTTTCCGGCCGGTCGGCGTCGACCTGTCCGAGCTGCTCAAGGGCGGCGGATCGGTCAAATGCTGCACATTGGAGGTGCATCCGTGACCGTCATGCGACACCACCTCGACGCATCGACCGACGGACAGGCGATCGCGCTCGACGACCGCTACGCCGCGCACAACTACTCGCCGCTGCCGGTGGTCGCCGCCAGCGCCGAGGGCGCCTGGATCACCGACGTCGAGGGCCGTCGCTACCTCGACTGCCTGGCCGCGTATTCGGCGGTGAACTTCGGCCACCGCCACCCCGAGATCATCGCGACCGCCCACGCCCAGCTCGACGCGGTGACGCTGGTCAGCCGCGCGTTCCACTCCGACCGGCTCGGCCCGTTCTGCGCGGCGCTGGCCGAGCTGTGCGGCAAGGACATGGTGCTGCCGATGAACAGCGGCGCCGAGGCCGTGGAAAGCGGCATCAAGGTCGCCCGCAAGTGGGGCACCGACGTCAAGGGCGTGCCCGCCGGCCGCGCGAACATCGTCGTGGCGCACAACAACTTCCACGGCCGCACCACGACGATCATCAGCTTCTCCGACGACGAGACCGCCCGCGCGCGGCTTCGGCCCGTACACGCCCGGGTTCCGGTCGGTGCCGTTCGGGGACGCCGACGCGCTGGCCGCGCGCGATCGACGACGACACCGTCGCGGTGCTGCTCGAGCCGATCCAGGGCGAGGCCGGCATCATCGTGCCGCCCGACGACTACCTGCCGCGGGTGCGCGCGCTGTGCACCGAGCGCAACGTGCTGATGATCGCCGACGAGATCCAGTCCGGCCTGGCCCGCACCGGCCGCACCTTCGCGTGCGACCACTGGGGCGTGGTGCCCGACATGTACCTGCTCGGCAAGGCGCTCGGCGGCGGCGTCGTGCCGCTGTCGGCGGTGGTCGCCGACCGCGACGTGCTCGGCGTGCTGCATCCGGGCGAGCACGGCTCGACCTTCGGCGGCAATCCGCTGGCCGCCGCGATCGGCATCCACCGTGGTCGGCATGCTGCGACGCGGCGAATTCCAAGCCCGCTCAGCAGAACTGGGCGAGCGGCTGCACGCCCGGCTGCGGGCACTGATCGGCCGCGGCGTGGTCGCCGTGCGCGGCCTGGGCCTGTGGGCAGGCGTCGACATCGACCCGCGCGCTGCGGCACCGGCAAGCAGATCAGCCTGCGGCTCGCCGAACGCGGCGTGCTGGTCAAGGACACCCACGGCTCGACGCTGCGGTTCGCGCCGCCGCTGGTGATCACCGCGGAGGAGATCGACTGGGCGGTTGGTCAGTTCGCCGACGTTCTGGCCGATGCGGGTTCACACTTGTCGCGCTAATCCGATCTAAGCGCCTACAGGAGGCACCATGACGGCTCCATCGATCAGCCTCACCGAGCAGATGCTGCGGCGGCGGCCCGTGCATCGGTGCGCCGGTCGCCCACGGTGCCTCCGATCACCTCAAACGAACGATCGGCACGTTCCAGCTGACGATGTTCGGCGTCGGCGCCACTGTCGGCACCGGCATCTTCTTCGTGCTGTCGGCGGCGGTCCCGGAGGCGGGCCCGGCGGTGGTCGTCTCGTTCGTCATCGCCGGCATCGCCGCCGGGCTGTCCGCCATCTGCTACGCCGAGATGGCCTCGTCGGTACCGGTGTCGGGCTCCACCTACTCCTACGCCTACACCACGCTCGGCGAATTCGTGGCGATGGGCGTGGCGGCCTGCCTGCTGCTGGAGTACGGCGTGTCGATCTCGGCGGTCGCGGTCGGCTGGAGCGGGTATCTGAACAAGCTGCTGGACAACCTGTTCGGCTGGCAGCTCCCGCAAGCGTTGTCAGTCGGCCCCGTGGGACGCCACGCCCGGGATCGTCAATCTGCCCGCCGTGCGTGCTGATCGTGATGTGCGCGCTGCTGCTGATCCGCGGCGCCAGCGAGTCGGCGCTCGTCAACACCATCATGGTGGTCATCAAGCTCGGCGTGCTGCTGATGTTCGTCGTCATCGCGCTCACCGCGTTCAACGCCGACCACTTCGCGGGCTTCTGGGACACGGGCGTGGCCGGCATCACCACGGCCGCGAGCACGATCTTCTTCTCGTTCATCGGCCTGGACGCGGTATCGACCGCCGGTGACGAGGTCAAGGATCCGCAGAAGACCATGCCCCGCGCGATCATCGCGCGCACTGATCATCGTCACCAGCGTCTACGTCCTGGTCGCCTTCGCCGGACTCGGCACGCAGCACGCCGCGGAGTTCGGGTCCGACGAACAGGCCGAGGCCGGGCTGTCGGTGATCCTGGAGAACATCACCGGAGGCACCTGGGCGAGCACCATTCTGGCTGCCGGCGCGGTGATCTCGATCTTCTCGGTGACGCTGGTGGTGATGTACGGCCAGACCCGCATCCTGTTCGCGATGGGCCGCGACGGCCTGCTGCCGTCGATGTTCGCGAAGGTCAACCCGCGCACGCATGACGCCGGTCAACAACACCATCATCGTCGCCGTGGTCACCGGCATCCTCGCCGGCTTCATCCCGCTGGACTAGCTGCTCGACATGGTGTCGATCGGCACGCTGGTCGCGTTCATCGTCGGTGTCGATCGGCGTCATCATCCTGCGGGTGCGCGAGCCCGACCTGCCCCGCGGCGTTCAAGGTGCCCGGCTACCCCGTCACACCGGTGCTGTCGGTGCTGGCCTGCGTCTGCGTGCTGTACGGCCTGCACTGGTACACCTGGATGTGGTTCGGCGCCTGGGTCGTCGCGGTGCTGGTCTTCTACCTGTTCTGGGGCCGCCACCACAGCGCCCTCAACGACGGCGGTGACGGCTGATGTCCGCCGCGAGCGGGCGATCGATGACGTCGAGACCGTGACCCGCCGAAGGATGCGCCGTGACCGTCGTCGTCGGCTACCTGGCCGGCAAGAGCGGCACGTCCGCCCTGCACCTCGGCGTCGAGGCGGCGCGGACGCTGAAGACCTCGCTGGCGGTCGTGACCGTGGTGCCCAAGCCGTGGACCACGCCGTCCCCCGCCCGCATCGACGCCGAATACGCCACGTGGGCAGACAGCTCGGCGCGCGACTCGCCGCCAAGCGAGGCGCAGCGTACTCGATCAGCTCGCCCACGGCCTGGAGGTCAGCTTCCACAAGTCGCCAGCCGCACCGGTCGGGTCCGACGGCCTGCTGGAGGCCGTCGAGCAGACTCGATGCCGAGGCGTTGGTGCTGGGCTCGTCGCGCCGACGGCGCAGCTCGGACAGGTGGTGGTCGGGATCGACCGACCGACTGGCTGCTGCACTCGTCGCCGGTGCCGGTGGCGATCAGCCCCCGCGGATACCGCGGATCGCAAGCCGGCGGGCTGACCCGCATCACCTGCGCCTACTCCGGGACGCCCGGAGTCGGTGCGCGTCGTGCGAGCGCGTCGCGGCGCTGGCCACCCGGCTCGAGGTCCCGATGCGGGTGGTCACGCTACGCGATCCGCGGGCCGCACGATGTTCCCGCCCGAAGTGGGCCTGCACGCCGAGGATTCGATGCTGGAGCCTGGGCGGCGCCAGCTACGGGACATCGCTGGCACGCTGAAGACCGACGGCATCGTCGGCGACGACGTCGACGCTGCAGGTGATCACCGGCAACGGCTGGGACCAGGCGCTGGACGCCACCGACTGGCAGGACGGCGAACTGCTGGCCCTGGGCACGACGCTCGCGGCGCGGCATCGAGCGGCGTGTTCCTCGGCTCGCACGGCGCGAAGATCATCCGGCACAGCCCGGTCCCGGTGCTGGTGCTGCCCAGCTGATCTCAGTACTTCGCCGTGCCGCGGTCGACGGCGATCTGGCGAGCCCGAGATCGTCGCGGACCCGTCACCGGCCAGCCACGCCACCACGTCGGAAACCTCTTCGGGCGTCATGAATTCCATGCAGGCCCTTCTTGCCCTCGTGGTTGACGGGGTGGTACGGCATCGGCGAGAAGCTGTGCAGGTACTGCGGGATACTTGGCGAAGATCTCCATCATCGCCTCCTTCTCCACCATCGGCGTGTCGATCGAGTACGGGTGGATGGAGTTGACCCGGATCCCGAACTCGCCCAGCCTCGATCGCCAGCGCGTTGGTCAGCGCCACCAGGCCGTGCTTGGACGCCGAGTAGTGGCCGTTGCCCGGGGTGGCCTTCAGGCCGGCCGACGAGCTGACGATGATGATCGATCCGCCGTTGCCCGCCTCGATCATCGCGGGCACGGCAGCACGGATCGTGCGCCAGGTGCCGTTCAGGTTGACGTCGATGACGGTGTCCCACTGCTCTTCGGACATCTCCAGATCCGGCCCCAGCTCAGCACGCCCGGCGTTGGCCACCACGATGTCGAGCCGGCCGAACTGCTCGATGCCGTCGGCGACCACCTGCTGCTGGCGCGGCGAGGTCACGGATGTCGACCTCGCGGGCGAGCACCTTGCGGCCGGTGGCTTCCACCGCCGCTGACCGTCTCGGCGAGTTCCTCGGACGTGGCCATCGGGTAGGTGATGGTGTCGGACACCGGTCGCGCAGACGTCGATCGCGATGATGTCGGCGCCGTCGTCGGCCAGCCGGACCGCGTGCGCGCGGCCCTGGCCGCGCGCGGCCCCGGTGACGAATGCCACTCGGCCTTCCAGAGGGGCACCAGATGTCACCGGGTCAGGCTAACAGCAAAACTAGAACGCGTTCTAGGCAACGCCGATCAGAGGTCGGCGATGATCTGCTGGCGTTTGGCGGCGTACTCGGCGTCGGTGATGGACCCGGTGGCCCGCAGCGTCTCGAGCTGCTGGAGGCGTTGCGCGGTCGTCGGCTCGGCGACCGCCATCGGCGGTCGCGGCCGCGGGGACCGGCGGGCGGCGGCTGCTGCTGCGGCCGCGCGGCGGACGATGGCCTGCACCTGCTGGCGCGCCGCGGGATTCGACCGCAGATCGATCATGCTGTCGATGCCGATCCCATGGGCCTTGAGCACCGCCAGGATCTCCATCAGCGGCTCGGTCTGGCCGGTGAGGTCGTAGGTGCGGTTGTCCTCGGCGATGCTGAACGTCGCCGGCATCAGGCCGCTGACCAGAGCGCTGCGCTCCCAGTCGATCTGGTAGTCGTTGGTCGCGGGGTCGACGAGCGCGACCAGCTTGCGGCTGGTGATCATCGGCAGCCGGCTCACCGAGGCGATCACCGTGTCCTGGGTCGAGAACGGGGTGATGCCCGGGCCGGAGACCTGCAGGTCGATCTTGACCAGCGGCTGATCATTGATCCGGGTGCTGGTCTCCTGGATGCCGACCACCTGCGCGAGCGCCAGCACGCCGGTGGCCTCCAGGGCCTGCGTCTTGGCCGCCGACCGCGCACCGGCACCGGTGAGCGCCAGCGCGATCACGACGTCGAGGGCGGTGATCCCCAGACCGGTCCAGAACATCCACTTGAGCAGCGGATCGGCACCGGTGGCGAAGAAGACGACCAGGAAGATCGGCCCCACGATCGCCGCACAACAGCACGAACAGCTGAATCCGGACGTAACGCCAGAAGGTCGACACGCACAGATTATGGCGCGCAACCGCCGGTCACGGCTCAGGAACCGGCGCTGACCGTCACCGGATTGGCGACGGGGCTCGGCGCCTGCGTGCCCTGCAGCAACCGGTAGAGGGGCACGGTCCAGGAGTCCATCGCCGATGCATTGCGGGCGTAGCTGGTGTGCACGGCGACCGCGGCCGGGTTCATGTCGTCCTCGGCGTCGGGGTCGTAGTCGCACACCGCATCGCCGAGATCGCAGACGCTGATCGTCCGGCCGCCCATCGCAGGGTTCAGCGGCGCGGGAGCGTGGGCGAGGATCGGCCAGTCCTGGGCCACGCCCTTGCCGCGGCCCGGCACCGCGGTGACCGACCCGATGTTGCGGGTCGGATCGGTGGGCAGCCGGTCGCCGTCGGCGACCAGCAGTGCGGCCGACAGATTGGGGCTGGCTTCGAGCGCGGCCAGGTTGCGGTGCACCACCATCGCGCCCTGCGAGTAGCCGGCGAGCACCACCTTCGACGTCGGGCACTGCGCGACGAAGGCGGCGTACTGCTGACCCAGCGCGGCGGCACCGGTGTCGACGCTGCCCATGAAGCCGAGCCAGCCCAGCGCGCCGCCGTCCTCGGGCACCGGGACCGCGGGATAGTCGACCGCTTCTGCGGTGATCGTCCGCCCGCCCTGCTGCACCAGCTGGGCGAAGTCGCGGTAGGACTTGTCGACCACCCGGCCCATGCCGTCGTCGGCCGCGATGTCGGCGGCGGTGCGTTCGCCGGAACCGGCGGCGCCGATCCAGTGCACGTCCGGGCAACCCGGCTGCGCGGACGCCGACCCGACCGACAGGCCGGCCACGGCGGCGCCGCCGGCGAGGGCGACGCATGCGATGCGAGAGATGTTGCGAATCAATTCAGACCCAACCCTTGGCTACTCAAGAAAAAGCGGCCGACCCCACGACAGCCGCTGCCAGGTACATCGCAGGGTCCGGAACCGGCGTTACAACACAAAAGTGGCGCCCACCCGTGCGGGTGAGCGCCACTTTCGTTGGCTGTAACTAGATCACTTGATGATCTTGGTGACCCGGCCGGCGCCGACGGTACGGCCGCCCTCGCGGATCGCGAAGCGCAGGCCCTCGTCCATGGCGACGGGCTGGATCAGCTTGACGGAGATGTCGGTGTTGTCACCGGGCATCACCATCTCGGTGCCCTCCGGCAGCGTCACCACACCGGTCACGTCGGTGGTGCGGAAGTAGAACTGCGGACGGTAGTTGTTGAAGAACGGCGTGTGCCGGCCACCCTCGTCCTTGGACAGGATGTAGACCTGGCCCTCGAACTCGGTGTGCGGGGTGGTGGTGCCGGGCTTGATCACGACCTGGCCGCGCTCGACGTCCTCGCGCTTGATGCCGCGCAGCAGCAGACCGACGTTGTCGCCGGCCTGGCCCTGGTCGAGCAGCTTGCGGAACATCTCGACACCGGTGACCGTGGTCTTGGTGGTGCCGGGACGGATGCCGACGATCTCGACTTCCTCGTTCACGTTGACCACGCCGCGCTCCACACGACCGGTGACCACGGTGCCGCGGCCGGTGATCGTGAAGACGTCCTCGACGGGCATCAGGAACGGCTTGTCGGTCTCGCGGACCGGGTCCGGGATGGACTCGTCGACGGCCTCCATGAGCTCCTCGATGGACTTGACCCACTTCTCGTCGCCCTCGAGCGCCTTGAGCGCCGAGACGCGGATGACCGGGGCGTCCTCGTCGAAGTCCTGGGCGGCCAGCAGCTCGCGGACCTCCATCTCGACGAGCTCGATGAGCTCCTCGTCGTCGACGGCGTCGGCCTTGTTCAGCGCGACCAGGATGTAGGGCACGCCCACCTGGCGGGCCAGCAGCACGTGCTCGCGGGTCTGCGGCATCGGGCCGTCAGTGGCGGCGACCACCAGGATCGCGCCGTCCATCTGGGCGGCGCCGGTGATCATGTTCTTGATGTAGTCAGCGTGACCGGGGGCGTCGACGTGTGCGTAGTGACGCTTCTCGGTCTGGTACTCCACGTGGGAGATGTTGATCGTGATACCGCGCTGACGCTCCTCGGGCGCATTGTCGATCTGGTCGAATGCGCGCGACTCGTTCAACTCGGGGAACTTGTCGTGCAGAACCTTGGTGATCGCTGCGGTCAGCGTGGTCTTGCCGTGGTCAACGTGACCGATGGTCCCGATGTTGACGTGCGGCTTCGTCCGCTCGAACTTCGCCTTCGCCACTGTGTTGTCCTCCTGGACTGTGTTGGTGCTTCCTTGTAAAGCAGTTTTGATCTTTCAGTTGTGTGGTCTTGCCAGACCGCGAGAGCTCGGGGTTACTGACCCGTCGCCTTCGCGATGATCTCCTTCGACACGTTCGCCGGAACTTCGGCGTACGAGTCGAACACCATGGAGTAGTTCGCCCGGCCCTGGGTCTTCGACCGAAGGTCGCCGACGTAGCCGAACATCTCCGACAGCGGCACCTGCGCCTTGACGACGCGTGCACCGCTGCGCTCCTCCATGGCCTGGATCTGACCACGGCGGGAGTTCAGGTCGCCGATCACCTCACCCATGTAGTCCTCGGGCGTGGTGACCTCGACGGCCATGATCGGCTCCAGGATGACCGGCTGCGCTTGCCTGCGCAGCCTTTTTCAGCACCTGGGAGCCGGCGATCTTGAACGCCATTTCCGACGAGTCGACCTCGTGGTACGCGCCGTCGAGCAGCGTGACCTTCAGGTTCACCAGCGGGTAGCCGGCCAGCACGCCGTACTGCATGGCGTCCTGCGCACCGGCATCCACCGACGGGATGTACTCGCGCGGGATGCGGCCACCGGTGACCTTGTTCTCGAACTCGTAGGTGGCACCGTCCTCGCCGCTGAACGGCTCGATGGTGATGAGCACCTTCGCGAACTGGCCCGAGCCACCCGTCTGCTTCTTGTGGGTGAACTCGACCTTGTCGACCTTGCGCTTGATCGTCTCCTTGTAGGCCACCTGCGGCTTGCCGACGTTGGCCTCGACCTTGAACTCGCGGCGCATGCGGTCCACCAGGATGTCCAGGTGCAACTCGCCCATGCCGCCGATGACGGTCTGGCCGGTCTCCTGGTCCAGGTGCACCTTGAAGGTCGGATCCTCCTCGGCGAGCTTCTGGATCGCGGTGCCCAGCTTCTCCTGGTCGCTCTTGGTCTTGGGCTCGATGGCCACCTCGATCACCGGATCGGGGAACGTCATCGACTCCAGCACGACCTGCTGGTTCGGGTCGCTCAAGCGTGTCACCGGTGGTGGTGTCCTTGAGGCCGATCACCGCGTAGATGTGGCCGGCGCGGGCCCGTTCGACCGGGTTCTCCTTGTTGGAGTGCATCTGGAACAGCTTGCCCAGCCGCTCCTTCTTGCCCTTGGTGGCGTTGATGACCTGGCGAGCCCGAGTCGACCGTGCCCGAGTAGACGCGGACGTAGGTCAGCTTGCCGAAGAACGGGTGCGTGGCGACCTTGAACGCCAGCGCGGAGAACGGCTCGTCGGTCGACGGCTTGCGGTGATGACCTCCGTCCTCCTTGCCGGGCGCATGGCCTTCGGCAGGCGGCACGTCCAGCGGCGAGGGCAGGTAGTCGATGACCGCGTCGAGCATGGGCTGCACGCCCTTGTTCTTGAACGCAGCTGCCGCACAGCACCGGGTAGGCCTCGCGAGCTGATGGTCAGCTTGCGCAGCGCGCCCTTGATCTCCTCGACCGTGAGCTCTTCGCCGCCGAGGTACTTCTCCAGCAGCGCCTCGTCGGTCTCGGCGACGGCCTCGAGCAGCTTGGTGCGGTACTCGTCGGCCTTCTCTGCCAGATCGGCCGGGATCTCGATGGTGTCGTAGGTCTCGCCGAGCTTGGTCTCGCCGCGCCACACCTTGGCGTTCATCTCGACCAGGTCGACGACGCCCTCGAAATCGCCCTCGGAGCCGATCGGCAGCTGGATCGGGATGACGTTGGCGCCGAGGCGCTCCTCCATCGTGCGCACCGAGAAGTAGAAGTCGGCGCCGATCTTGTCCATCTTGTTGACGAAGCAGATGCGCGGGACGTCGTACTTGTCGGCTTGGCGCCAGACCTGCTCGGACTGCGGCTCGACGCCTTCCTTGCCGTCGAACACGGCCACGGCACCGTCGAGCACGCGCAGACGAGCGCTCCACCTCGACGGTGAAGTCGACGTGGCCGGGGGTGTCGATGATGTTGATCTGGTTGTCGTTCCAGAAGCAGGTGGTGGCGGCGGAGGTGATGGTGATCCCCCGCTCCTGCTCCTGCTCCATCCAGTCCATGGCGGCGGCACCGTCGTGAACCTCACCGATCTTGTAGCTGATGCCGGTGTAGTAGAGGATGCGCTCGGTCGTCGTCGTCTTGCCGGCATCGATGTGCGCCATGATGCCGATGTTGCGGACCTTGGTCAGGTCGGTCAGCACGTCCTTCTGTGCCACGGCTAATTCCCACTCTTTCGCTTGCTTGGTTGCTGTCGTCTGTCGCGCCCGCGCGTCGCCTCATCGCGTACCGCCGGCGCATACATCACCAGCGGTAGTGCGCGAAGGCGCGGTTCGCCTCGGCCATCTTGTGGGTGTCCTCACGTCGCTTGACGGCGGCACCCAGGCCGTTGCTGGCATCGAGGATCTCGTTGGCCAGGCGCTCGACCATGGTCTTCTCGCGGCGCGCCTTGGAGAAGCTGACCAGCCAGCGCAGCGCCAGCGTGACCGACCGCTCCGGACGAACCTCGACCGGAACCTGGTAGGTGGCGCCACCGACGCGGCGGCTGCGGACCTCGAGGGCGGGCTTGACGTTGTCCATGGCGCGCTTGAGGGTGACCACCGGATCGGTGCCGGTCTTGTCGCGGGCCTGTTCGAGCGCACCATAAACAATGCGTTCGGCCAGCGATTTCTTCCCGTCCAGCAGGACCTTGTTGACCAGCTGGGTGACCAGCTGCGATCCGTAGACCGGGTCGTTGACCAGCGGACGCTTGGGTGCGGGGCCCTTGCGCGGCATCAGCTCTTCTCCTTCTTGGCGCCGTAACGGCTGCGGGCTTGCTTGCGGTTCTTCACGCCCTGGGTGTCCAGCGAGCCGCGGATGATCTTGTAGCGCACACCGGGAAGGTCCTTCACACGACCGCCGCGCACCAGCACCATCGAGTGCTCCTGCAGGTTGTGGCCCTCGCCCGGGATGTAGGCGGTGACCTCGACCGCGCTGGTCAGCTCACGCGCGCGACCTTGCGAAGCGCCGAGTTCGGCTTCTTCGGGGTCGTGGTGTACACGCGGGTGCACACGCCGCGGCGCTGCGGGCTGCCCTTGAGCGCCGCGGTCTTCACCTTGGCGATCTTGTCGCGGCGACCCTTGCGGACCAGCTGGTTGATGGTTGGCATGTACCGGCTTTCTGTGTTGCTCGTTCGTCTTCTGAAGTCTCGTGTACGCGGTTTGTTACCCCGCGTCCGGGCGTGTCGCATGCGGCCGCCCGTGATCTCGGAGTAATTTCCAAGGCACCCACGGCGCTAGACATGCGAAGTGGCCCGGCGTGCGGACTTGCTTTCGAGCCCTGGAAACACCCAGAAACCGCAAGCGCCTTGTCTGCCAGGCACGACGATCCACAATACCAGGGCCGCGGAACTCGACAAAACCCGCTGACCTGCGCATCCGGTCCGCCGGACCGCAGGCTCATCGCGACTGCATGCCGGCGGCCAGCCGCATGACCATGTCGGTGAACACCGCGTCGGTGTCGATGCCGCTCATCACCCCGGTCATCTCCAGCAGCACGAACCCGTGCATCGCCGACCAGAACTCCAGCGCCGCATAGAACGCGCCTCGCCGTCCAGGCCGTAGGACGACAGTACCGCGATGACCGGCGCGGCCGCGCCTGCGTGGCCTGCGGTGAACTCCGGGTCGTCGCCCGCCCAGCGGCATCCGGGTGAACGCCGAGTACCGGCCCGGGTGGTGATGGGCGTAGCTGCGGTAGGCGCTGGCCATCACCATCACCGCGTCGTCGCGGGTCCGGCCCTGACCGACGGTGTTGAGCATCTCGATGATGTCGCCGACCACCCGCATCCGCACCGTGCGGCGCAGGTCGTCGAGGCTGTGCACGTGGTTGTACAGCGACGGGCCCTTGGTGCCGAGCTGGGTGGCCAGCGCGTTGATCGTCAGCGCGTCCCAGCCTTCGCGGTCGAGGAAGGTCAGCGCGGCGTTGACGATGAGTCGCGGCTCAGCTTCGCCGAACGCGGCGGCCGAGCTGCCATGGCGCCGCTTCCCCGGTCGGGTGATGTCTGAGCGACCCTGTCGACTAGCGGCTCGCCGTGAAACTCAGTTGACCCGGTCCTGGCTGAGCTGCGCGAGCTGCTCGACGATCGTGCACAGGTCGGGCAGCGACTGCGGGTTCATCGTCTGGATCGACCACGTGATGACGTCGCCGCCCTTGGCGACGTAGATGCTGCAGGCGTTGTCGTCGAACGCCTTGAAGCCCTTGTTGCCGTCGATCGACAGCTCGGTCAGCGTGCGGCCGGCACGCTGTTCGAGAGTCCGCTCGGTGTCCATGTCGCTGCCGCGGTACCACCAGGTCGAGATCCCCATGCCCGCCCCGAACGACGCCGATCATCGTGTTCTCCTGCCAGAAGCAGCCGGCATCGCTGACGACGGCCTGAGTGAACATCTGCGCGCCCGCGGCGGCGGCGACGTCGGCGTCGGTGACGCCGTTGCAGTCGCCGCTGCGGAAGCCCTCGACCGGCCGCGCGGTGGCCCGTGCCCGGACGCGGCGTCGTCTGCGGGTCCGCGCACCCGCCGCATGCGGCCACCGACAGCGCGAGGCACAGCGCCGCCAGCAGGCGTGGGGCGCTCATCTCACATGTCCGAGCGCAGGGTCGCGGTGAGCAGCTTCTCGGCGTCCACGCACGGGTCGCCGCGGATCTGCCCGCGAAACTGCACCCACCAGCTCAGCACGCCGGTGCCCGCCGCGGCGGTGGCCGCAGCAGGCCGCGCCGGTGACGTCGCGACGGGCCAGAGAAGGCTCGGTGGCGCTCCACCACGAGGTCGGTGACGGCTGCGCCGCGCTGGGCGGCCACCCGTGCTCGCGGTCCAGGCCGCCGGTCTCGAACCAGGAGAACGTGACGTCGACGGTCGTCGCACCGCCCTGGCCCCCGCGCGGCGCAGCACGTACTGGCACACCGCGCCGCTGTAGGGCCGCGTCACCTCGTCGGCGCCGAGCGATCTCCTGCACGGTGCTGTCGTCGAGCAAGCCCGCACCGGTCGTCGAGGTAGCCGTAGCTGCGGTCGGAATCGATGGCGGTGGCGTCCGCCCGCTGCGCCGTGCCGCTGACGGTCTGCGGAGCAGCCGCAACGGTCGCCGTCGCGGTGACCGCTGGCGATGAGCGGCGATGAACCGCTGCCTGACACGTCGACGCATCGCCGCTCACGCTACCGAGCGGATCACCTGTCGCGGAAGCGAACTGCCCGCGCACGCAGGCTCGTCGTACGCTTTGCGGGTCGTGACATGCGACTGGCGAGTGGCGCGGATCGGTGGCGTGTCGGGCACAGCTGGCGGCCGGCGCATGGTGATGACGATGGCTCCCGCGGTCGCGGTGGCCGAGAACGGCGACACCCACATCACCGGGCATCGGCGTGGTGCGCACCATCGACTGCAACAACGCGACGCTGATCGTCATCGGCACGCGGCAACCTGGTCAACGCCCTGGGCATCTGCTAGGCGGTGACGGTGCAGGGCTCCGGGAACGTGATCGTCGCCGACAACGTGATCAACGACATCACCGTCTACGGGTTGGATCAGACCGTCTTCTACAAGAACGGCGACGCCGATCATCTGGGATCGCGGACGCGAACTGGGGATGACAAATCGCATCGACCGGGTACCCGCCTGAGCGTGCATCATGTTCCCCTTCGTGGGTGTCGCAGCGTTGTCGGCGGCGGTCGGACTGTCGGGTTGCTGGACCCACCGGCTCCGAGACCGACAGACCCTCGGCGACGGCCGGTTCCTCGGGGGCCAGGTCGAGATCGGCAACACCGTCAACTACGGCTCGTTCGGCACCACGACCGACATCGACTGCGCCGACGGCAAGTCGCTCAACATCGGCGGCTCCAACAACACGCTGACCGTCGGGGCACTGCGCCACCGTGCAACATCGGCGGCGCCGACAACAAGGTCACGTTCGAGCGGATCGACACCGAGCTCATCGTGGTCGGCCTCAACAACACCGTCACCTACGGCGAGGGCGACCGAAGGTCAACGACACCGGCGACAACAACACGATCAGCAAGGGCTAGTCGGCGCGGGCTCCGTGCCGGCCGGCCCCGGCGGCGAATCGCGTCGCGCCTGCAAGCGACTCGGCAGCCACGCGCGACAGGCTGCCGAACTCGAAGTCCATCGCCTCGGCCTCCGCGCAGCCCCACTGGTTCAGCATCGACATGCCGGTCGGCGCGCATGCACTGCTGCGGCAGCGCGGCCAGCTCCGCGGCGAGTTCCTCGGCCGCCACGCGCGCCCGGCCTTTCGGGACCACGCGGTTGGCCAGGCCCATGGCGTACGCCTCGTCGGCGGCGACCGCGCGGCCGGTCAGGATCAGGTCCATCGCGCGGCTGTGCCCGATCAGCCGGGGCAGCCGGACCGTGCCGCCGTCGATCAGCGGCACGCCCCAGCGGCGGCAGAACACGCCCATGACGGCGTCCTCCTCGACCACCCGCAGGTCACACCACAGGGCCAACTCCAGACCGCCCGCCACCGCGTATCCGCTCACCGCGGCGATCACGGGTTTGGACAACACCATCCGGCTCGGGCCCATCGGCCCGGGCCCGCTGCGGTGCACCGCGTTGGCCTCCGGCGTACCGAACGCCTTGAGATCCGCTCCGGCGCAGAAGGTTCCGTTGTCACCCCACAGCACCGCCACCGACGCGGTGTCGTCGCGCGTCGAACTCGTCGAACGCCGCGTACAGTTCGGCTGCCGCCGGGCCGTTGACGGCGTTGCGCGCCTGGGGCCGGTTCATGATCACCGTCGTCACCGGGCCGTTCCTCTCGACCCGGACGCCGCCATCTGATCCCCCGGGGGCTTCGCCCCTGCCCGCCGTATCGCTCATCTCGCCTCCATCAGCTCGTCGTCGCGCCGCGCGGCCAGTTCGGCGGCGAAGTCGGTGTAGGCGGCGCGCAACGCCGCGCCGGGCCAGCGGGCCGGCAGCAGCTCGTCGGGCAGCACCGGGTCGGTGAGCAGGTGGCGCACGATGGCGGCGGCGCTCGACGAAGCGGGTGGGAACGTCGTCGGCCGCGGCCAGCTCGTCCAGCAGGCGGATGCCTGCGGTCACCCAGCCGGGCAGGTCCCACAGCCGGGCCGCGAGCTCGGCCGGGTCGTCATCGCGCGCGTGCATCAGCCGGACGTGCTCGAGCACCTCGGCAGCCAGCTCGACGTCCAGGTTGTCCGGACGCAGCCAGACGCCCTCGCGCAGTTCCCCGAACCGGCTGTCCTGCAACGCCGTTCGCAGCGCGGCGCGGGTGCGGGCGTCATTGCCGACGCTGGTGACCACGGCCGTGGTCCAGGCCCCGTCCCAGCCGCGGGTACGTGGGTTGATCGCGTCGTCCTGGCGGCGCTGCCGGGCCAGCAGCCGGTCGGAGAGCCGGTAGCCGTCCGCGGAGCGCACCAGGTCACCGGCGCTGACCATCCGGGTCAGCGCGACCCGCACCGTCGGCTCCTTGAGATCGAAATCGGCTGTGAGCCGGAGCAGTTCCGCTGCGGTGGCCCAGGCCGGGTGGGCGCCCAGCAGCACGCTCAACACCACCGAGCGGGCCGTCATCCGCCGCAGCGGCTGCGACACGGCTACACCCCGGAGGTGCGCGCGGCCGTGGTCACCGAACGGCTCGTCGCGGCGGCGCACCGCGTCGCGGAAGCCGTGCTCGCGCGCGTCGGCGACGAACGCGTGGCCCTCGGGGGTGTGCCGGGCGACGCCGTCGAACACCGTCGAGATCATCGCGCTGTTGGCGACGCCCTGGTTGTAGAGCGCGCTGTTCATCGCCAGCTTGACCATGATCAGCTGGTTGATCGGCACCGCGGCGATGCGCTCGACCAGTCGTTCGGTGCGCTCATCCAAGTCCTCCGGGGTCGGGCGCCTCGACCGCCAGTCCCCATTCGGCGGCCTGCGCGCCGGTGATGCAATCACCGGTCAGCAGAAGGCGTTTCGCGCGCTGATCGCCGAGCCGGTGCGCCCACATGCCCGCCGCCGGCACACCCCACACCCGGGTCGGCGGGTAGCCGATCTTGGCGTCGGCGGCGGCGATCACCTGATCGGCGTGCAGCGCGATGTCGGTGCCGCCGGCCACGCAGTAGCCGTGGATCTTGACGACCGTCGGCTTGTCGGCGTGCATCAGGCTGGAGAAGCCGCGCACGAACCGGCTCATCATCTGGTAGTCGATCATCGGGTCCCACGGCTGATCGGGCAGATGGTTGACCGCCTGGGTCTTCCCCGACAGCACGGTGTCCCGGTACGGGCTGCCGCCGCCGGCCGACGACGAGCCCTCGGCGTAGGCGGACAGGTCGAAGCCCGCGCAGAACCCCGCGCCGCGCCCGGAGACCAGGATGACGTGCACGTTCGGGTCCAGGTCGGCGCGCTCGACCAGCGCCGAGAGCTCCAGCGGGGTGTCGGCGACGATCGCGTTGCCCTTCTCCGGCCGGTTGAACGTGATGCGGGCGACGCGGTCGGTGACCTCGTAGGTCATCGTCTTCAGGTTCGTCGAAGTCGACGGGCCTGATCGCGTGGGTCACGCCTTGACCATGGCCCGCTCGAGGATCGGCGCGAGGTCCAGGCCGGTGGGCAGCGTGCCGAACGCGCCGCCCCACGCGCCGCCGAGCCGGCTGGCCAGGAACGCCTCGGCGACGGCGGGATGGCCGTGCCGCACCAGCAGCGAGCCCTGCAGCGCCAGCGAGATGTCCTCGGCGACCTTGCGGCGCGCGGTACTGGATCGTCTCGAGGTCCTCGAGCTGCGGCTTCAGCGCCGCGACGTGGGCGTCCAGCCGGGGGTCCTGGCCCGCTCGTCTTGCCGAGTTCGTCGAACAGCACGTCGATGCATTCGGGCCGGGTGGCCATGGCGCGCAACGTGTCCAGCGCGCTGACGTTGCCCGAGCCCTCCCAGATGCCCATCAGCGGCGCCTCGCGGTACAGCCGCGGCATGCCGGAGTCCTCGACGTAGCCGTTGCCGCCCAGGCATTCCATCGCCTCGGCGGCGTGCGGCGTGGCGCGCTTGCACACCCAGTACTTGGCGGCCGCCAGACCGATTCTGCGCAGCAGGGTCTCGCGTTCGTCACCGCGCACCGCGTCGATCGGTGGCGCCGGCCATCCGCATCGCCAGCATGGTCGCGGCCTCGGCCTCCACGGCCAGGTCGGCGAGCACGTTGCGCATCAGCGGCTGGTCGATCAGGTACGCGCCGAACGCCTTCCGGTGCTGGGCGTGGTGGATGGCGCGCATCAGGCCGTTGCGCATGCTGGTCGCGCTGCCCAGCGTGCAGTCCAGCCGGGTCAGGTTGACCATCTCGATGATCGTCGGCACGCCGCGGCCTTCCTCACCGACCAGCCACGCGGTCGCGCCGTCGTACTCCACCTCGCTCGAGGCGTTGGCGTGGTTGCCGAGCTTGTCCTTGAGCCGCTGCAGGAACATCCGGTTGCGCGATGCCGTCGGGCAGCACGCGCGGCAGGAAGAAGCAGCTCAGCCCGCCCGGGGCCTGGGCCAGCACCAGGAAGACGTCGCACATCGGCGCGGAGGTGAACCACTTGTGCCCGGTCAGCCGGTAGGTGCCGTCGCCGTTGGGCATGCGCCTCGGTGGTGCCGGCGCGCACGTCGGATCCGCCCTGCTTCTCGGTCATCGACATGCCGGCGGTGATGCCGGGCTTGGTGGCCGGCACCGCGAGTTCGGGGTCGTAGACCCGGCTGGTCAGCAGCGGCTCGTAGACGGCGGCCAGCTCCGGGTTGTGGCGCAGCGCCGGCACCACCGCATACGTCATCGAGATCGGGCAGATGTGCCCCGGCTCGGGTGTCCACACCGACGTCTTCGCCGCACGCACGACGTGGGCGCCGGGGCGGTCGTCGGCCCACGGTGCGGCGTGCAGGCCGTGGCCGACCGCCACGGTCATCAGCTCGTGGTAGGCCGGGTCGAATTCGACCTCGTCGACCCGGTGACCGACGCGGTCGTGCGTGTGCAGGATCGGCCGGTGTCGGTCGGCGAGCTCACCCCACCGCTGCGCCCGCGGCGAGCCGGCGAGCGCGCCGAGGTCGTGCACCTCGTCGACGCCCCACTCGCCGCCTTCGCGGATCAGCGCCTCGGCGAGTGCCGGCGACGCGGCCGGGTTGAAGTTCTCCAGCGGAGGGACCTGATTGGTCACGACATGGGTGTCCATGCCCACCACTGTTACATTTTCCGAACGATCACACAATATCTGTAATGAGATCCTGATCGCCGCGGCGGCGGGCGTCGAACCTGTTCAGCGCGACGATCACCACGGCGGCCAGCGCCCAGCCGAGCAGCAGGTCGGTCACGTAGTGCTCGGCGGAGTAGACCAGCGTGAAGGCCATGACGAGCGGATAGCACACCAGCAGCGGTCGCCAGGCCCGATGCACGCGGTTCCACAGGAACGCCGCCAGCGCGGCCGACATGCCGGCGTGCAGTGACGGGATGGCCGCGACGAGGTTGACGCTGGCCTGTCCCTGATCGAGCAGCGCCGTGGCCGAATGCAGGTTCAGCTTGCCCCAGCCGCGGCCGACGATGCGTTCGACCCACGCGTGCGCGCCGTCGTGGGTGGACTGCATGGCCCCCAGCAGCCCGCCGTCGGGGACGCCCCGCGCCGACCGGAACATGCAGCGCGGCCCGGACGGTCCGCCGGCCACGTCACCGGCGGTGCAGCGCGCCGCGGCCCACGGCGGCGCGGCGGGAAGCAGCGCGTAGATCATCAGCGCGACCAGGTTCAGCCCGACGAACAACCGGACGAAGGCCTTCCACTCCTCCCGATCGCGGAGCCACAGGATGCCCGCGATCACGTACGGCAGGATGAAGAACGACATGTAGACGGTGCTGATCACCACTTCCCACCACGGCGGGTGGGGTAGTTTCAGGCGCTCCTGCAGCCACACCGTCGGCATGTGCCCGAAGAACATCCAGCGGTCCGCCTCGGCCTGCCATTGCCACAGCGTGGGCCGGCCGATGAGGGTGGCCGCTCCCCTGCTCAGGTCGTAGGCGATCAGCACCAGCGCGAACGGCAGCCAGTCGCGCACGACGTAGAACACCCGCTTGCCCTGGCCGATGCTCGCAGCGGCCAGCCCGGTGCAGATGTAGACCAGCAACAACTCGCGGTTGAACGCGAAGCCATCGGTGGCGGTGCGCCACACCACCACGACCGCCCACACCACGACGGCCACCCAGCGGACGACGCGCAGACGGCCGGTGCGCCGGTCCGGCGAGGGGGCCTCGGCGACGTGCGTCAACGCAATCGACGACTGGTCAATTGCGGACACATCAGCCTTTCGACGCGGGACGGACAGGGATTCCCGGCGTAAGCCTAATTAACCGTCCCGCCGCCTGCCGTTCAACCTCGGTTCGGCTACGAAAGTGTGATCAAGGCGGGCGCTTCACCCGAGATGCTCGCGCAGGAACGCGATGTCGTCCTTGCGGCCCTCGTCGGCGGTTTCGCAGATGACGGGGGCGCCGGCCGCCGACACCACCGCGACCAGCAGTGCCGGATCGATCTGGCCGGTGCCGAAGTTGGCGTGCCGATCCGCACCCGACCCGGCGGCGTCGCGGGAGTCGTTGCAGTGCACCAGGTCGATGCGCCCGGTGATCGCCTTGATCCGTTCGACCGCATCGATCAGCGCCTCGCCCGCCGCCCACGCATGGCAGGTGTCCAGGCAGAAGCCGATGCCCTTGTCGCCGATGTGGTCCCACAGCCGGGCGATGGTGTCGAAGTGCCGCGCCATCGCGTGGTCGCCGCCGGCAGTGTTCTCCAGGTAGACCGGCACGTCGGTCTCGAGGAAGTCCAGCGCCTTGACCCAGCGTTCGAAGCCGGCAGCCATGTCGTTGTCGTCGGCGTGGCCGCCGTGCACGATCACCGCGGTGGCGCCGACCTCAGCCGCCGCGTCGCAGGTGTCCTGCAGGATCTTGCGCGACGGGATGCGCACCCGGTTGTTCGCCGACGCGACGTTGATCAGGTACGGCGCGTGCACATAGATCGGCGTCGACGCCGCCTTGAGCAGCTCGGCGTCCTCCCGCGGCTTGGGCTTCTTCCAGCTCTGCGGGTTACCGAGGAAGAACTGCACGACGTCGGCGCCGTCGGCCTGCGCCGCGGCCAGAGGGTCGTCACCGTGGACATGCGATCCGATCAGCACGCCGCCAGTTTAGAGCGGGGGTCCGACCAGACGGCGGGTCACCACCTCCAGCACAGGCGCCACCGCGGCCAGATACGCGCCGAAATGCGTCTGCCCGGCGATCACGTCCAGTGTCGCGCCGAGCGCGTCGACGTCGGTGTGCACGTGCGGCAGGATCCAGTCGTCGCCGCCTGCGTAATAGGACGCGGGGCAGGTGATCGACGCGGGATCGACGAAGCGCGTCGGCCGCAGTGAACCCTCGATCGCCGCCGCCACGGCGCGCGCGTCGTTGCCCTGCTCGATCGCCAGCGTGAAGGCGCGGTCGGTGACCCCGAGGATCCGCCAGGCACCGGCCCAGTCACCCGCCCGCAGGTGGCCGGCGAGCGGTGCCAGCAACCGGCCGGCCTCCACCCGATGGGCGTGCATCGCGTAGCCACCAACCACGATCCGCTCGACGCGGTCCGGGTGGCGACTGGCCGCGCTGCAGGCCTGCCACCCACCGCGGGAATAACCCCAGATCACTGCCCGCCCGAGGTCTTCGGCGTCGAGCACCGCTATCAGGTCCGCGGCGACCCCGGCCGCCTGGTAGGCGCCGGCCTCGTGCGGTGTGTCGCTGAGGCCGTGCCCGAGCGGATCGACATTGATCACCCGCCACCGACGCGTCAGCGCCGCGACGTAGCCGAGCTCGTCCCAGTGCCGCGCCGCCAACAGCGTGCCGGCGACGAGCATCAGCGGTGCGCCCTCGCCGCCGACGGTGTAGTGGATGCCGAAACCCCGCGACGTGATGCGCATGCCGTCGAGTGTCGGCCCGTGTCGAGGTTCGCGTGCCGAAAACGCCCGCCCGGTGGTCAGCCGACGGTCACCGCCGCCAGAACAGGTGGTGGATCACCCCGCTCGGGCTGGGCACCACGTCATGGTGGTACCGGTCGTCAAGTTCTTCCGGGGAGTTCCACAGTCGCGACCCGTCCCCGATCTCGATGTTCGGGGAGACCGCCACATGCAGGGTGTCGACGAGATCCGCGTCGAGGAACTCCCGAATGGTGCTGGCCCCGCCGCCCAGCCGGACGTCCTTGCCGGCAGCGGCCCGTCTGGCCTGCTCGACGACCGCGGCGGGATGTCCGGCGACGAAGTGAAACGTCGTGTCCGACAGCGTGAACGACGGCCGGTCATGGTGCGTCATGACGAAGACGGGGGTGTGGAACGGGGGCTCGTCACCCCACCAGCCGTTCCATTCGTGGTCTCTCCATGGACCGCGCAGTGGACTGAACTTGTTGCGCCCCATGATCTCGGCACCGATGTTGTGGCTGAAGTCGCGCGTGAAGTAGTCGTCGAGGCCGCGGGAACCGCCCGGTTCGGTGCGGGTGGGCCAGCTTGCCGTCGCGCCGCACCACGCGAACATCGTGGCCGGGTCGACGTGCCCGAACGGACGCTCGAAGCTCTGGTTCACCCCCGCACCGAAGCCGTCCCGCGACACGTTGAAGTTCTGCACTTTGAGCAGTTGGACCACTCGTTCCTCCTTGGCCATCTTGCATCTTGACGACGATGATGACCCGCGCGGCCGGCTCGACTCATCGCCGGCCCACAAAGTCCAGGTGCGAACGCGCCGAAAAGGGGGAACCTGAGGGCATGGCATCGCAGACGGAGTACGACCTGATCGTGATCGGCTCGGGCCCGGGAGGGCAGAAGGCCGCCTTCGCCGCCTCCAAACTCGGCAAATCCGTCGCGGTGATCGAGCGGGGCTGGATGCTGGGCGGCGTCTGCGTCAACACCGGCACGATCCCGTCCAAGACGCTACGCGAGGCCGTCATCTACCTGACCGGCAGGAATCAGCGCGAACTGTACGGCAGCAGCTACCGGGTCAAGGACAACATCACCACCGAGGATCTGCACTCCCGCACCTCGCACGTGATCGCCCGCGAGATCGACGTGGTGCGCTCGCAGCTGCTCCGCAACAAGATCGACCTCTTCACCGGTCACGGCCGGTTCGTCGACCCGCACACCGTCGTCGTGGAGAACGACAAGGACAGTGAACACACGCACCGTCAGCGGTGAGCGCATCGTCATCGCCACCGGCACCAAACCTGCCCGGCCGGCCGGCATCGAGTTCGACAACGAGCACGTGCTGGACTCCGACGGCATTCTGGGCCTGAAGAAAGTGCCGAGCTCGATGGTGGTCGTCGGCGCCGGCGTGGTCGGGATCGAGTACGCGTCGATCTTCGCCGCGCTCGGCACGAAGGTGACCGTCGTGGAGAAGCGGCCCTCGATGCTCGACTTCTGCGACGCCGAGATCGTCGAGGCACTCACCTTCCATCTGCGCGATTTCGCGGTGACGTTCCGATTCGGCGAGGAGGTGACCGGCGTCGAGATCGGTGAACGGACGACCCTGACGACGCTGGCGTCGCGGCAAGCAGATCGCGGCCGACACGGTGATGTACTCGGCCGGCCGTCAGGGCCTGACCGAGAGCCTCGACCTGGACGCGGCCGGCCTGGCGGCCGACCGACGGGGCCGGCTCGAGGTCGACGACCACTTCCGGACCAAGGTCGACCACATCTACGCCGTCGGCGACGTCATCGGTTTCCCCGCGCTGGCGGCCACTTCGATGGACCAGGGTCGGCTGGCCGCCTACCACGCGTTCGACGAGCCGGCCCGTGACATGACCGAGCTGCAGCCGATCGGCATCTACACCATTCCCGAGGTCTCCTACGTCGGCGCCACCGAGGCCGAGTTGACCGAGAAGGCCGTCCCCTACGAGTTCGGCGTCTCCCGCTACCGCGAGCTGGCCCGCGGCCAGATCGCCGGCGACTCCCACGGCATGCTGAAACTGCTGGTGTCCACCGAAGGATCGCACGCTGCTCGGCGTGCACATCTTCGGCAGCAACGCCACCGAGCTGATCCACATCGGGCAGGCGGTGATGGGCTGCGGCGGCACCGTCGACTACCTCGTCGACGCCGTGCTGAACTACCCGACATTCTCCGAGGCCTACAAGGTCGCCGCGCTGGACGCGACGAACAAGCTGCGAGCCGTCGAGGAGTTCCGGCACTGAACGAAAAAGCCCCCGCCACCCCATCACGGGGCGCGGGGGCTCTTCCTCGGTGACTAGCGGTAGTCGCAGTAGCCGTAGTCGTCCAGCGGCACCGCGGCACCGGTGGCCTGGCCGAAGTCCGGGCTGTAGTACTGATCCTCGTAGGACGGGATCGTGTACGCCGCAGCGCGGGCCTCTTCGGTCGGCTGCACCTGGATGTTGCGGTACCGGTTGATGCCGGTGCCGGCCGGGATCAGCTTGCCGATGATCACGTTCTCCTTCAGACCCTGCAGCTTGTCGCTGCGGCAGTTGATCGCCGCATCGGTGAGCACGCGAGTGGTCTCCTGGAACGACGCCGCCGACAGCCACGAATCGGTGGCCAGCGACGCCTTGGTGATACCCATCAGCACCGGACGACCGGCCGCGGGCTCGCCACCCTCGGCGACGACCCGGCGGTTCTCGGTCTCGAACTCCGCCGCGCTCGGTCAGCGAACCGGGCAGGAACTCCGTCGCACCCGAATCGATGATCGTGACGCGACGCAGCATCTGCCGAACGATGACCTCGATGTGCTTGTCGTGGATCGACACACCCTGGGCGCGGTAGACCTCCTGGACCTCCTTGACGAGGTGGATCTGCACCTCGCGGGGGCCCTGGACGCGCAGCACCTCGTGCGGGTCGGCCGAGCCTTCCAGCAGCTGCTGCCCGACCTCGACGTGGTCGCCGTCGGTCAGCAGACGCTCGGAGCCGTCGTCGTGCTTGAAGACCTTCAGCCGCTGACGCCGGGAGAGCTTGTCGTACACGACCTCCTCGCCCCCGTCATCGGGAACGATGGTGATCTTGTAGAACTTGTCGCTCTCCTCGAGCTGGATCCGTCCACTGACATCGGCGATCGGGGCACGGTTACGCGGAACGCGGGCCTCGAACAGCTCCTGCACACGGGGCAGACCACCGACGATGTCGGCACCACCGGTCACACCGCCCTGGTGGAAGGTACGCATGGTCAGCTGCGTGCCCGGCTCACCGATGGACTGCGCGGCCACGATGCCGACGGCCTCGCCGATGTCGACCAGCTTGCCGGTCGCCATCGAACGGCCGTAGCACTTGGCGCACACGCCGGTGCCCGTGGTGCAGGTCAGCACCGAGCGGACCTTCACCTCGGTGATGCCCGCTGCCAGCAGCGCGTCGATGGCCGGGTCACCGAGATCGTGACCACGCTCGACGACGACGTTGCCGTCGGCGTCGACCGCGTCGGTGGCCAGCGTCCGCGCGTAGGCCGACGTCTCGATGTGCTGATCGCGCACCAGCGTGCCGTCGTCGGCAGGCTCGGCCAGCGTGACGTTGATGCCGCGCTCGGTCTCGCAGTCGTTCTCGCGCACGATGACGTCCTGGCTGACGTCCACCAGACGACGGGTCAGGTAACCCGAGTCGGCGGTACGCAGCGCCGTGTCGGCCAGGCCCTTGCGGGCACCGTGGGTGTTGATGAAGTACTCCAGCACCGTCAGGCCCTCGCGGAACGAGGACTTGATCGGCCGCGGGATGAACTCACCCTTCGGGTTGGTCACCAGACCCTTCATGCCGGCCAGGGTCCGCGTCTGGGTGAAGTTACCCGTGGCGCCCGAGTCCACGATCGTGATGATCGGGTTGTCCTTCGGGTAGTGCGCCCGCAGCGCCTCACCGACCTCTTCGGTCGCGTCCTGCCAGATCTTGACCAGGGCCTCGTTGCGCTCGTCGTGGTTGAGCGCGCCGCGCTGGTACTTCTTCTCGATGCCGTCGGCCTCGGCCTCGTAGCGCTCGAGGATCTCCTGCTTCTCCGGTGGAACCAACACATCAGCCATGGAGACAGTGACTCCGCTCCTGGTGGCCCAGTAGAAGCCGGCGTCCTTGAGCTTGTCCACGGTCTGCGCGACCACGATCATCGGGTAGCGCTCGGCCAGATCGTTGATGATCCGGGCCTGGACCTTCTTGTGCATCTGCTCGTTGATGAACGGATAGCCCTTGGGCAGCAGCTCGTTGAACAGCACCCGGCCCAGCGTGGTGTCGGCGGTCCAGGCGTCGCCCGGATTCCAGCCGTTCTCGAAGCGCTCGGCCTCGATCTCGGCGGGCGGACGCAGCTCCGTCAGCCGCACCCGGATCTTGGCCCGCACGCTCAGCGCGCCACGGTCCATCGCCATGATGGCCTCGGCCGGTGAGCTGTACACACCCGACTCCGGCTGATCCTTGGCCGCCGGCGTGTACTCGCCGGTGTCGCCCTCGATCATCGTGGTCAGGAAGTACAGACCGGTCACCATGTCCAGACGCGGCATGGCCAGCGGGCGGCCCGACGCGGGAGACAGGATGTTGTTCGACGACAGCATCAGGATGCGGGCCTCGGCCTGCGCCTCCGCGCTCAGCGGAAGGTGCACGGCCATCTGGTCACCGTCGAAGTCGGCGTTGAACGCCTCGCAGACCAGCGGGTGCAGCTGGATGGCCTTGCCCTCCACCAGCTGCGGCTCGAAGGCCTGGATGCCGAGGCGGTGCAGCGTCGGTGCGCGGTTGAGCAGCACCGGGTGCTCGGAGATGACCTCTTCGAGGACGTCCCACACCTGCGGGCGCTGACGCTCCACCATGCGCTTGGCGCTCTTGATGTTCTGCGCGTGGTTCAGGTCGACCAGACGCTTCATCACGAACGGCTTGAACAGCTCGAGTGCCATCAGCTTGGGCAGGCCGCACTGGTGCAGCTTGAGCTGCGGACCGACCACGATGACCGACCGGCCCGAGTAGTCGACACGCTTGCCGAGCAGGTTCTGGCGGAACCGGCCCTGCTTGCCCTTGAGCAGATCGGACAGCGACTTCAGCGGACGGTTGCCCGGCCCGGTGACCGGACGGCCGCGACGGCCGTTGTCGAACAGCGCGTCCACCGACTCCTGCAGCATCCGCTTCTCGTTGTTGACGATGATCTCGGGCGCGCCGAGGTCGATCAGCCTCTTGAGCCGGTTGTTGCGGTTGATGACGCGGCGGTACAGATCGTTGAGGTCCGAGGTGGCGAAGCGGCCACCGTCGAGCTGGACCATCGGGCGCAGTTCCGGCGGGATCACCGGGACGGCGTCGAGGACCATGCCCATCGGCGAGTTGCGCGTTGGACTGGAACGCCGCGACGACCTTGAGTCGCTTGAGCGCGCGCAGCTTCTTCTGCCCCTTGCCGTTGCGGATGGTGTCGCGCAACGAATCGGCCTCGGCGTCGATGTCGAAGTTCTCGATGAGCTTCTTGATCGACTCGGCACCCATGGCGCCTTCGAAGTACTCGCCGTAGCGGTCCTGCAGCTCGCGGTAGAGCAGCTCGTCGACGATCAGCTGCTTGGGAGCCAGCTTGGTGAACGTCGTCCAGATCTCCTCGAGCCGGTCCAGCTCACGCTGGGCCCGGTCGCGCAGCTGGCGCATCTCGCGCTCGCCGCCGTCGCGCACCTTGCGCTTGACGTCGGACTTGGCGCCCTCGTCCTCGAGCTCCTTCATGTCGGCTTCGAGCTTCTGCGCCCGGGCCTCCAGATCGGCGTCGCGCTGATCCTCGAGAGCCTTGCGCTCGACGGCCATCTCGGCCTCGAGCGTGGACAGCTCGTTGTGCCGCATCTCGTCGTCGACCGCGGTGATCACGTAGGCCGCGAAGTAGATGATCTTCTCGAGATCCTTCGGAGCCAGGTCCAGCAGGTAGCCCAGCCGCGAGGGCACGCCCTTGAAGTACCAGATGTGCGTGACGGGCGCGGCCAGCTCGATATGGCCCATCCGCTCACGGCGCACCTTGGCGCGGGTCACCTCGACGCCGCAGCGCTCGCAGATGATGCCCTTGAATCGGACGCGCTTGTACTTGCCGCAGTAGCACTCCCAGTCGCGAGTCGGTCCGAAGATCTTCTCGCAGAACAGGCCGTCCTTCTCGGGCTTGAGCGTGCGGTAGTTGATGGTCTCCGGCTTCTTGACCTCACCGTAGGACCAGTTGCGGATGTCGTCCGCGGTGGCAAGGCCGATGCGGAGTTCATCGAAGAAGTTGACGTCTAACACGTAACTCCCTTTCCCCTTTCGGGATTAGAAAACAATCACTACTTAAGCGAGTTCGCTGAAGATCAGGCGAGATCCTCAACAGACGCCGATTCGTTGCGCGAGAGGTTGATGCCGAGGTTGGCAGCGGCGCGCTCCAGGTCCTCGTCGTCCCCGTCGCGCATCTCGATCGCCGCACCGTCGGACGACAGCACCTCGACGTTGAGGCACAGCGACTGCAGCTCCTTGAGAAGCACCTTGAACGACTCCGGAATGCCCGGCTCGGGGATGTTCTCGCCCTTGACGATCGCCTCGTAGACCTTCACGCGACCGACCGTGTCGTCGGACTTGATCGTCAGCAACTCCTGCAGCGTGTAGGCGGCGCCGTAGGCCTGCATGGCCCAGCACTCCATCTCGCCGAACCGCTGACCACCGAACTGCGCCTTACCGCCCAGCGGCTGCTGGGTGATCATCGAGTACGGACCGGTGGAACGGGCGTGGATCTTGTCGTCCACCAGGTGGTGCAGCTTCAGGATGTACATGTAGCCCACCGTCACCGGGTACGGGAACGGTTCGCCGCTGCGGCCGTCGAACAGCATGGCCTTGCCGTCGGCGTTGACGAGCGTCTCGCCGTCGCGGTTGGGCAGCGTCGCTCCGAGCAGACCCTGCAGCTCGCCTTCCTGCGCACCGTCGAACACCGGGGTGGCCACGATGCTGTCCGCCGGCGCCGAGTGCAGCTCCTCGGGCAGCTTCTCGGCCCAGGCTGGAACTTCAGCCGTGCCCTCCGCAACTTGAATGTTCCAGCCGGCCTTGGCGACCCACCCGAGGTGGGTTTCCAGGATCTGGCCGATGTTCATACGACGCGGCACACCGTGGGTGTTCAGGATGATGTCGACCGGGGTGCCGTCCGGCAGGAACGGCATGTCCTCGACCGCCAGGATCTTGCCGATGACGCCCTTGTTGCCGTGGCGTCCGGCCAGCTTGTCGCCGTCGGAGATCTTGCGCTTCTGCGCCACGTACACACGGACCAGCTCGTTGACACCGGCGGGCAGCTCGTCGTCGTCCTCGCGGGAGAACACCCGGATGCCGATGACCTTGCCGGACTCGCCGTGCGGCACCTTGAGCGACGTGTCGCGGACCTCGCGCGCCTTCTCACCGAAGATCGCGCGGAGCAGCCGCTCCTCCGGAGTCAGCTCGGTCTCGCCCTTCGGGGTGACCTTGCCGACCAGGATGTCGCCGTCGCGAACCTCGGCGCCGATGCGGACGATGCCGCGCTCGTCGAGGTCGGCCAGCACCTCGTCGGAGACGTTCGGGATGTCCCGGGTGATCTCCTCGGCGCCCAGCTTGGTGTCCCGGGCGTCGATCTCGTGCTCCTCGATGTGAATCGAGGTGAGCACGTCCTCTTCGACCAGTCGGTTGGAGAGGATGATCGCGTCTTCGTAGTTGTGGCCCTCCCACGGCATGATCGCCACGAGCAGGTTCTTGCCCAGTGCCATCTCACCGTTCTCGGTGCACGGCCCGTCGGCGATGACCTGGCCCGCCTCGACACGCTGCCCGGCGTCCACGATCGGACGCTGGTTGGCGCAGGTGCCGTGGTTGGAGCGGGCGAACTTGCGCATCCGGTAGGTGTGCCGGGTGCCGTCGTCGGCCATCACGGTGACGTAGTCGGCGCTGACCTCCTCGATGACGCCCGCCTTGTCGGCGACGATGACGTCGCCGGCGTCGATCGCGGCACGCAGCTCCATGCCGGTACCGACCAGCGGGGCCTCGCTGCGCACCAGCGGAACCGCCTGGCGCTGCATGTTGGCACCCATCAGGGCGCGGTTGGCGTCGTCGTGCTCGAGGAACGGGATCATCGCCGTCGCGACCGACACCATCTGGCGCGGCGAGACGTCCATGTAGTCGACCTCGGCCGGCGTCACGTTCTCGACCTCGCCGCCCTTACGACGAACCAGGATCCGGTCCTCGACGAAGCGGTTGTCCGCGTCGATCGCCGAGTTGGCCTGCGCCACGACGTGGCGGTCCTCCTCGTCGGCGGTCAGGTAGTGGATCTCGTCGGTGACCACACCGTCGACGACCTTGCGGTACGGCGTCTCGATGAAACCGAACGGGTTGACCCGCGCGTACACCGACAGCGAACCGATCAGGCCGATGTTCGGACCCTCGGGCGTCTCGATCGGGCACATCCGGCCGTAGTGGCTGGAGTGCACGTCGCGGACCTCGAGGCCGGCGCGCTCACGGGACAGACCGCCGGGGCCCAGCGCCGACAGGCGGCGCTTGTGGGTCAGACCCGACAGCGGGTTGTTCTGGTCCATGAACTGGCTCAGCTGGCTGGTGCCGAAGAACTCCTTGATCGCCGCCACGACGGGGCGGATGTTGATCAGGGTCTGCGGCGTGATCGCCTCGACGTCCTGGGTGGTCATGCGCTCGCGCACGACCCGCTCCATGCGGGACAGGCCGACCCGGATCTGGTTCTGGATCAGCTCACCCACGGTGCGCAGACGACGGTTGCCGAAGTGGTCGATGTCGTCGACCTCGACGGGGACCTCGACGCCGCCGGGCACGGTCATCGCTGGTCTGCCCGTCGTGCAGGCGGACCAGGTACTCGATGGTGGCGACGACGTCCTCTTCGGTCAGCGTCGAACTGGTGATCGGCTGGCCGGCGTTGAGGCCGAGCTTCTTGTTCACCTTGTAGCGACCCACGCGGGCCAGGTCGTAGCGCTTCTCCTTGAAGAACAGGTTCTCCAGCAGGGTCTGCGCCGACTCCTTGGTCGGCGGCTCGCCCGGACGCAGCTTGCGGTAGATGTCGAGCAGCGCCTCGTCGGTGCCTGCGGTGTTGTCCTTCTCCAGCGTGCTCATCATGATCTCGGAGAAGCCGAACCGCTCGGTGATCTGCTCGTTGCTCCAGCCGAGCGCCTTGAGCAGCACGGTGACCGGCTGACGGCGCTTACGGTCGATACGCACACCGACGGTGTCGCGCTTGTCGACGTCGAACTCCAGCCAGGCACCGCGGCCGGGGATCACCTTGACGCTGTGCAGCGTCTTCTCGGTGGACTTGTCGATGGTCTCGTCGAAGTACACACCCGGCGAGCGGACCAGCTGGCTCACCACGACACGCTCGGTGCCGTTGATGATGAAGGTGCCCTTCTCGGTCATCATCGGGAAGTCACCCATGAAGACCGTCTGGCTCTTGATCTCACCGGTGTTGTTGTTGATGAACTCGGCCGTGACGAACAGCGGGGCCGCGTACGTCATGTCCTTGTCTTTGCACTCGTCGACCGGGGCCTTCACCTCGTCGAAGCGCGGATCGGAGAAGGACAGCGACATGGAGCCGGAGAAGTCCTCGATCGGCGAGAGCTCCTCGAGCACCTCCTGCAGGCCGCCCTTGGGATCGACGTCTCCGCGATCCGCGGCCCGCTGGAACCAGTCCTCGGAGCCGATCAGCCACTCGAAGGACTCGGTCTGGACGTCGAGCAGCCCCGGAACCTCGAGAGGCTCACGGAGTTTTGCGAAAGAAATTCTGTTTGGTGCTCCGGGAACGGAGTTGTTGGTGACTACTGACTCGATCTGGCGGGACCCTGCCAAGATGCATCCTTCCAGCACCTCATGCGACTGTGATACCGGTGGACACCGGACCGTTTTGCCGCGATTCTGCGTCGGTTCGGCCGGCTTCAACCAGACCTCCCGAACGCACGGCACGCGTCTAGGTCACTGAGCAGGGCTCAGGCTAGGTTCACGGCGTCAAGTGCGGGCGAGGGTGGGCAGGATGCAGCCAGCGCAACGTCCAACGATAGCGCAGGACAGCGTATTCCTCAACTGCCCACCATGCATCGCAAGCAACGGAGCCCTGGGCGCTGGCTGGCGTCCTCATCCCGTGCAAACATGCTGGGCAATAGATTGGCCCGGTTTCGCCCTTCCGTCAAGAGATAGCGCCGTGTTTGGCCCGAGAGATCTGATCAGGCCGCGAGCGTGTGCGCGCGGCGGTGCGTCGCACTCGTCATCTCGCCCCACCACCAGCCGGTGACGATGTCCCACGTCGAGGCCCTGCTGCTGTAGAGCCCGGCGGTGTGCGTGCCCTCGAACATGTCGTTGATCCAGCCCGCGGCCAGCACCTTGTTCGCCAGCACGTCCACCGGCGACGAGAAGCCCATCGCCAGATAGGCGAAGTACTGGACGATCGGGGCGGTGGTCTGCATGCCGTCGGCGTGCTGTCCGCCCTTGATCGTCACTCCGGTGAACATGCCCGGCCGGACGATGTCGAGTTTGCGATTGGTGTCGCCGTACCAGTTCCACCTGCTCGGCTGGGCCGCGATGTTGTAGACGGGCACCGATTGCGGGATCTTGGCCAGGTCCTGGGTCAGGAAGCTCAGCGTGCCGACGCCGTCGAACATCACCAGGCCCGCGAGGTCGTCGATGTTGCCGGCCTCGGCCAGGTAGCGACCCACCATCGTGATCAAGCCGCCGCCGGCCGAGTGACCGGCGAGCACGAGCCGGGTCGGGAGCACGCCGTCGTAGCCGGCCGCCTGTGCGCTGGCGGCCAGCGCTCCCCGCTCGCCGGTGAACAGGTCGGCGATCGCGCGGCCGGTGGTCGGCCACTCCAGCGGATAGTTCTCGACATCGAAGAAGTTCCACGTCAACGTGGGCACGACGACGATGCTGTTGGTCTTCTCCGCCAGGTAGGCCGCGGTCGCGCTGTAGAACGACGCGTTGGCGAGGAATCCGTGCTGCAGGTAGATCAGTCCGGCCGGGGTGTCGGTGGCGGGGAAGTACCAGTCGGCGGGAACGTCCTTGTGGCCGCCGATGGTCAGCGTCGAGGACTCCACCCGGACCCTGCTGCCGAAGGGCGCGCGGACGGGCCCGGCCAGGAATTGCATCGCGTTGGTATAGAAGTTGTAGAACGCCGTGCCGATGTTGTTGAAGATGTCCAGCAGGTTCGGCGGAGCACTGGTGGTCGACGGCGCCGCGGTCGCCGCGACCCGCATCACGACCGCGCCGTCCGACGACCCGAGATCGGTGTCGACGCTGGCGACGAAAGGCGACGGGGTGGGGGCCGTGCCGGTGTCGTCGGCTCTGCCGGTGTCGTCGGAGTCCTGCGGGCCCGGCACGTCTTCGACCGACGGCTCGGGCTGAGCTTCGGGCTCCGCGCTGTCGGCCGCCGGGGTCACCTCGATGTCGCCGGCGTCGTCGACGGGCTCGGGAGCGCGGTGCTTGCCGCCCGCCGTCTCGCCGGTGGTGGCGTCGGGTGTCTGTGGCGATTCGCCGGCCGCGTCCTCGGTGTCCGCGTCCTCGGCGTCCTCGGCGTCCTCGGCGTCCTCGGTGTCGGCGTCCTCGGCGTCCTCGGTGTCGACGTCCGGCGCGTCGATGTCCTCGGCGTCCGGCGCGTCGATGTCGGTTTCGGTCTCGGTCTCGGTGTCCGGCGACTCCGCGTCACCCTCGCCCGCCGACGACGAAGCGCTGCCGCTGGCCGACTTGTCGTCATCGGCGTCCGAGTCGGCTTTGCCGGCACGCGTCGATTTCTTCGTCGACCCGGCCGCCTCGCCGTGGTCCTTCGTCGATCCACCGGACCCGGACGACGCCTGTGTCCCGGTGCTCGACGGTGACCCATCGTCGGCGGTCGCGACGCCGGCCCCTGCCAGCATCGCCGCCGAAACTCCCCCCGCCAGTACGCCTGCCCCCAACCAGACCCGATAGCGGTCGACCATTGTTCTCCTGTTGTCAGACAACGACGAGCAACGCCGCATCATTGCCATACGGACGTTTTTTATGCACCGCCGTGCGATTCTGGCAAACTGTATAGCCAGCCAGAGCAACTTCGCAAGAGCAACGGCTGAAAAATTGACGCCTGTGCAGAGCCGCCGCGTCGCGATGTTCTCGCTGCGTGTTGCCCACGGTATCAAGATCGAGGTCAGAGCACTTTATTGATTTGCGAACGTTGTTCTCCGCGTACCGCGACGTTCAGCAACGACAGACACACCGACACCACTGGTCGCCGTGTGCGACCACGTCAAAGACGCGAAGGGTTGCTGGAAGCGCGCGCCGACGACGTCGGCTCAGCTGAGCTCGGGGGAACCGATCAGCGCTCGCCGGCCACCGGGATGCGACCGGTGGGTGCGTCGTCCTCGGCCCGCTGATGCGATCTGTGGTCGTCGGCGTACTCGTGCACCGGGTACTGGTTGGTGCCTTCGAGATCGTCGCGGATGGCTGCCTGCGCCTTGGCCGGCAGGGTGTGCATGATCTCGCGCACCCGCGCCTGCCGACGGCCGACCGCGCGCCGCTCGGGCATCCCCGGCGTGGCCTGGATCTGCGGCGGCACGCCCTCGATCTCCTCGGTGCCGCCGTCGTGATGACCGGCGTCGACCATGGCCTGCTCCTCGGCCATCGTGCCCTCGTCCTTTTCCTCGGACATGCCGATCGGGCCGATCCGGCGACCGTTGAGGAACTGCTTGACCACCGGCTCGTCGCTGGTCAGCAGGACCTCGCGCGGGCCGAACATGACCAGCTTCTTGCGGAACAGCATGCCCATGTTGTCGGGCACCGTGCGGGCGATGTTGATGTTGTGCGTGACGATCAGAATCGTGCAGTCGATCTGAGCGTTGATGTCGATCAGCAGCTGCGACAGGTAGGCCGTACGCACCGGATCGAGACCGGAGTCGGGCTCGTCGCAGAGGATGATCTGCGGGTCCAGCACCAGCGACCGGGCCAGCCCGGCGCGCTTGCGCATACCGCCGGAGATCTCACCCGGGAACTTGTCTCGTCCCCGCCCAGACCCACCAGGTCCAGCTTCTCCATCACGATCTTGCGGATCTCGGATTCCTTCTTCTTCGTGTGCTCACGAAGCGGGAACGCGGTGTTGTCGTACAGACTCATCGAGCCGAACAGCGCGCCGTCCTGGAACATCACGCCGAACAGCGTGCGGATCTCGTAGAGCTCCTTGGCCGAGCACTCGATGATGTTGGTGCCGTCGACGATGATCTTGCCGCGCTCGGGCCGCAGCAGACCGATCAGAGACTTCAGGAACACCGATTTGCCGGTACCGGACGGCCCGAGCAGAACGCTGACCTCACCTGCGGGGAGGTCGAACGTGACGTCCTCCCAGATTCGCTGGGACCCGAAGGACTTGGTCAGTCCCTCAACCTGAATACCGATGCCCACGCGAATTCCTCTCGCCAGTCCACGAACTGCTCGCCACAGGCTCCCCGCCTGTGGCTTGAGTCACTGTAACCTACCCGGTCACGCCATAACACTCGGTCCGCGGAACACCTCCGCGAGACGACTGCGGGGCCGGTCTGTTTGCCAGACCGACCCCGCAGTTGACGTTGCCGTCGATACCGTCTTACTTGACGGTGACCGACGCGCCGGCAGCCTCGAGCTTGGCCTTGGCCTCCTCGGCGGCTTCCTTGGTGACCTTCTCGAGCAGCGGCTTGGGGGCGCTGTCGACCAGATCCTTGGCCTCCTTGAGGCCCAGGCCGGACACGATCTCGCGGACGACCTTGATGACGCCGATCTTCTTGTCGCCGGCACCCTCGAGGATGACGTCGAACTCCGACTGCTCCTCGGCGGCCTCGGCAGGCGCGCCGCCGCCGGCACCGGGGGCGGCGGCAACCGCGACCGGAGCCGCAGCGGTGACCTCGAAGGTCTCCTCGAACTTCTTGACGAACTCGGACAGCTCGAGCAGGGTCAGCTCCTTGAAAGCGTCGAGCAGCTCGTCGGTGGACAGCTTGGCCATGATGGGTCCTTCCTGATTTCTTACTTCGTGGCTAGGGGTGGGTGGTGACGATCGCCGCCGCGGCTACGCGGCTTCTTCGCCGGCCTTCTTCTCTTGCAGCGCGGCAGCCAGACGCGCGACCTGCGACGCCGGAGCGTTGAACAGGCCGGCGGCCTTGGACAGATTCGCCTTCATCGCGCCGGCCATCTTGGCCAGCAGCACCTCGCGCGACTCGAGATCCGCGATCCGGTTGACCTCGTCGACGGACAGCGCGCGGCCGTCCATGTAGCCGCCCTTGATGACCAGCGCCTTGTTGTCCTTGGCGAAGGTCTTGATCGCCTTGGCGGCGTCGACGGCCTCGCCCTGGACGAACGCGATCGCGGTGGGACCGACGAACAGCTCGTCGAGTCCCTCGATGCCCGCCTCCGCCGCGGCACGCTTGACCAGCGTGTTCTTGGCGACGTGTAGGTGGCGGAGTCGCCGAGCGAGCGGCGCAGGTCGGCGAGGTTGGCGACCGTCAGCCCGCGGTACTCGGTGACGAGGGTCGCCGACGCCTGAGTTGAACTGCTCGGCGATGTCGGCAACCGCGTGGCCTTGTCAGCCTTGGCCATGCATGCCTCCTCGTGATGGGTGTGGATACCCCACCTCAGACGCGCTGGCTGTGCAAGGTCCGGAAATGACGAACGCCCCGACGCAGACAGGTCGGGGCGCACACGTGAACGTACTGGCCTCGTCCTCCTGCGTGGGCCGCCGGGACAATCCCGGACCTTCGACCGACTCGCGCACGCGCTCATCGGTGACCGACGGTCTTCGGTGGAACCGGGCAAGAATAGCGCGCCGCGGCCACGATCAGCCAAAACGGTGTCTCGCGGACCAGCGCGGCCGCGCCCGACCAGGCCCGCGTCCCCGCCCAGGCTGGGCGGGCACCACCTGCAGGTCGCGCGAGGAAGTCCAGGCCCGCGTAGGCGGTCAGCGCCTCGCGCAGCGGGTCGAACAGCAGCGACCCGGACTTGGCGACGCCGCCGCCGACGACGACGAGGTCGAGGTCGCATACGGCGGCCACCGACGCGATCATCCGGCGCGATCGCGTCGGCCCCGCGGCGGAATGCCAGCAGCGCGACCGGGTCGCCGCGGCCCGCGGCGTCGGCGAGTTCTCTGGCGTCGGCGGCTCGGGCGGCGCCTGCCAGCCGTGCGTCGCGGGCCCACCGCGCCAGGTGCGGGCCCGACGCGACCGTCTCGACGCAGCCGCGGCCTCCGCAGGTGCAGGGCGCCCCGTCGGGTTCGACGACGACGTGCCCGACGTGACCGGCGTTGCCGGTGCGGCCGTGGTAGGGCGCGCCGTCGAGCACCAGTCCGCCGCCGATGCCGGTGGACACCACCATGCCGAGCATGAACCGCGCGCCGCGGCCCGCCCGCTGCCAGCACTCCCCCATGGCCATGCACAGTCCGTCACCGCCGAGCCGCACCGGCAGACCCGTCGCGCCGGCCACGCGCGCTCACGATCGGGAAGCGGTGCCACTCGGTGATGTTGATGGGGCTGACCGTCCCGGCCGGCACGTCGATGGGCCCGGCCGACCCGATGCCCACCGCGGCGACCTCGACGTCGGAGGCGGCCCGCACGTCGGTCAGCAGCGCGGCGACACTCGCCCACACGGTTTCCGCGTCGCCGTCGGGGGTGGGCCGCTGGTCGCGGTGGACCAGCGTCGCCGTCGGCGTCGACGAGACCGGCGGCGATCTTCGTCCCGCCGACGTCGAGCGCCAGTACGCGGTCGGCCATCAGTGGGTGTGGGTGTTGTCGGGTTGGCGGGGGTCGCCGGGGTGCTCATAGCCGGGCGCCAGCACCACCAGCTCGGCACAGCGAGCGTCCAGCCAGCGCCGGTAGGCCCGGCGGCGGGCGCGCGCCGAGCAGGTGCTCCGCGATCGCCGGCCGCGCCTGCTCGAACGTCCCCGCCGCGCGGTGAACCTCGACGGGTTGCGGGCGTGATAGCCGGCCACCTCGCCGTCGCGCAGGTCCACCTCCGCGGTGACGCGCGCGAACACGGCCCGCCCGCGCGCATCGGCCAGCGTGGCCGCCGCGACACTGCCGAGCTCCATGCGCGCGACGGTGTCGGGCAGCAGTTCGTCTTCGGTCGGCCCCACCGCGCCGGCGTCGGGGGCATGCAAGCCGACCACCCGTTCGGCGACCAGGACCTGGGTGAGCCAGCGTCGCAACTGACGGGCCTCGGCGGTCCCGGGCCTCGGCAGCGCGTGCTCGCCGGCCCGGTCCCGCACCGCACGTTCGCGTTCGTCGACGTCGGCGACGGTCATGGCCACCCCGGCGACGGTGGCCGCCACGCCCGCGCTCACCGCGTCACCTCCACCGACACCGCCGGGGTGTAGACCAGCGCGCCGGCGCATGCCACGCGGAGCAGGGCCCACCACCGGCCGGGCGTCGTCCACACCGGGGGTGCGGCGTCGAAGGTCAGCGTGACCGAGCCGCGGGCCGGTACGACATCGCCGACGATGTTGGGCCCCAGCCATTCCCAAGTGCCCCACGGCGACACCAGGTGGGCCTCCAGGGCGAGGTCGGCGTGCGCGTCAGTGGCGACGGTGACGCTGATCCGGGCCTGCTCACCCGCGGCGACGGTCGAGCGCCTGCGGACCCGCGAGCAGCCGCAGCAGCTCGTCGTCGTGCCGCCCCACCGACAGCACGCAGACGTCCTCGACGGTCTGATGCCACGACGCGCCGGGATCGCCGCGCCGGTGGCGGCGAGCTCGGCGCGTACCGGGTAGAGCCCCGGCGCCGCGCCGGGCGGCACGTCGACCTCGACGGTGGACTCCAGGTACTCGCCGGGCGGCAGCACGAACGGCAACTCGGTGGTCCCGACCGTCCAGCCCGGCGGCGCCAGCACGCGCACCCGGCCGTGCACCGCCACGTCGGTCGCGTCGCTGGCGGCGGTGAGCCGCAGGGTCACCTTGTCGGCGGGACGCACGTCGAGCCGGTGCGGGTGCAGGTGCGCCACGGCCGGCAGCCCGCCCAGCGGAGCGGGGCCCCGGTTGTGCAGCCAGTACCGCGCGTAGAGCGGCTGGGCCGGTTCGGCATCGGGGCCCAGCGCCTGCCCGACGGCGTCGAGCACCCGGGGCAGGTTCAGTCGGGTGTGCAGCGTGGTCGATCTCGTACCCGTGCAGGCACCCGTCGTCGGGCGTCGCCGTCGCGGGGCGCTTCGATCAGGTCGAGCGGCCGCGGCGGCGGTGACGTGGCGCAGACCCGACTGCAGCGTCACCTCGGCAGTGCGGCCCAGCGTCTCGACCAGGCGTATCGCGACACCGTCGGCGGGGTCGGCGTGGTGCGCGCTGCCGCGCGCTGTCGGATTGCCGGCGACCTTGAGCGCACCGAGCGCCACCGCGCCGGCCGGTTGCACCTCCAGCAGCGACCCCCACGAGGGCAGGCCGCCGCCGGCGTTGCCGTGCCGGGCGGTCACCGCCAGCAGACGGTTGTTGAACTCCGCACTGCGGGTGGGCAATGCGTTGTCACGCCAGTCGCCGTCGCCCGCGACGATCGCGTAGTCGAACGAGTGCGTCCAGTGCTGCAGCCCGAAGTTCGAGCCGTCGGGAGCCGTGCGCCGCGGCGGGTCGATCCACGTGCCCGACGGCCATCCGGTGCAGGACCGCATCAACGACATGTGCAGGGTTCCGTCGGTGTCGACGGCGAAGCCGGGCATCCCGCGGTTGATCAGCGCGACGGTGCGGTGTTCGAAGTCGCCGCGCGGCCACGTCCTGGTCGACGGTGATCTCACCGTCGGCGAGGTCGTCGACGAGCGCGGCGAGCGCGGCGGCGGTGTCGCCGTCGGCGCCGACCACCAGGACGGGCAGCGCGGCAGCGTCGCGCAGGTCCGCGCCGGGCAGCCAGACGTCGCGCAGCGGCGCCGCGGCCGGAACCCAGACCAGCGCGGCACCTGCCGCGCCGACCGCCGAGAACCGTTGCCGTGAAGTCGTTCGTCACCCACGCTGATGCGTGCGTCGGGCAGGTTGGAGTCCACCGACAGATCGCCGTAGCGGGGCGCGCCGGCCACACTGCAGGTCGCGGTCACCCCGGCGCGGGCGAGCGCGACCATCAGCTCCCGCACCGCCGCGGTGATCTCGGCGTCGGCATCCGCGGCCACCACGACCTCGGCGACCGAGATCGCGCGCGCCGGCCCGGCCCGGAAGCGCACCCGCGCCGTCGAGGACAGCCCGAACCACCCGTAGGCCGGGTTGTCCAAGCGTGTACGGATGCACGGCGGTGTCCACTGACTCCGCCGTCCCCGGCTCGTGCAGCAGCGCGTAGCCGCGACCGATCACGGCGTTGCCGACCTCGCTGACCGGCATCGCACCGGGCACCGGGCACGGCCACCGCAGGCGCAGCAGCCGGTCGGTCCCGGTGAACTCGTCGATGGTGGTGCGGCAGTCGAGCCGGTCCACGCCGTGCCACAGCGTCAGCGTCTGGGTGTAGCGCAACAGCCCGGGGATCTGTCCGGTGACGATCAGCCGTTCGCCGATGTCGCTGCAGACCTTGCGCACCGAGGTGGCCGGGCACTGCGACGACCCGACGACCGGCCCCTTCGGCAGCAGGTGCCACGGGCCCTCCCCGGCGACGGGATGAGCGGGATACTCCTGGTAGACGGCCAGCTCGTTGCCGACCCGCCCCGCGCCGATCAGCTCACGGCCCGCCACCACCAGTGAATCGACGCCGCCGCCGCGTGCCGCGTCGACCGTCAGCCGGATGAACTCGTTGCCGATGCCGTGGCCCGTCGAGGACTCCCATGTGCCCGCCGCGTCGCCGCGCAGCCAACCGGTACGACCGCCAGCCCAGCGACGGCACATCGCGCGCCAGCCAAGTCAGGGTGCGCCCACCGTGCTCGCTCAGCACCGGGACGGGCGCACCGTCGGCGTCCACGACGCGGCCGGTGAAGGCCTCGTCCAGATGCACGGTGACGACGTCGCAGCGATTGTGCGCCAGCGGATTCCACACCACCACCGAGGCGTCGACGGCGTCGGAGAGCACGCCGAGTGCGCGCTCGCGGATGCCGGTTGCCGAGCTGCCAGGCGTCCCGCCAACCGGTGAGCAGATCCAGGTAGACCTGGTCGGATTCCGAGCCGGTGATCGCGTCGTGGTGGGCGCCGTAGGCCAGTTGCACCCAGGCTTTCGCCAGCGCGGCTTCCGGGTAGGTGGCCCCGGTCAGCAGCGCGGCGAACACCGCGAACCGCTCCGCCGCCAGCACCGCGTTCTCGGCCGCGCGATTGGCCTGCTTGGTGTCGATGTAGGAGACGTCCTTGCCGGTGTAGATCGGGTTCATGTCGCGGGTCTGCGGGGACGGCCGCCGTACCGCGCGCCGCCAGTTCGGCGCGCACCGCGGCGAAGAACTCGCGGGGCAGCGCGCACACGAATCGCGGCCAGGTGTAGCGGGCGTTCCAGTCGCGATGGATGTCGGTGACCCACTTGTTGGGTGGGGTGTAGTCGGTGCCGACGGGCAGCAGCACGTTGCGGGTCAGCGCGACCTTCTTGAGCTCGGTGAACAGTTCGTAGGTCGCCGCCTCGGCCTCGGCGAGCGTCGGCGCCGAATCCATCCACCAGCCCGCCGCGTAGTGGGCGGGCATGTAGTGCGTGAGCAGGCCCCGCCCCGACGGCGCCACCCACTCGAACTCACTGGCGAACTGCATGCGCTGCGGATCGCCGGCCCGCCCGTTCTCGCCGGCCATCGGGCCCCACTGGTGGTGCGGACCGCGCGCCCAGGAACTCGACGTCAGCCCCGCATCGGCGGCCATGCCCGGGAACTGCGGATCGTGCCCGAACACGTCGAGCTGCCACGCCGTCGCGGGTTCGGCACCCAGCACGTCACGCTGGAAGCCGGTGCCGTGCACGAAGTTCCGGATCGTCGTCTCCGGGCTGGTGAGGTTGGTGTTGGGCTCGTTGTAGGTCCCGCCCATGATCTCGATCCGGCCGTCGGCGATGAATCGCCGCAGATCCGCGCGGTCCTGCGGGTGGGTGTCCCAGAACGGCTTGAGGTAGTCGACCTCGGCGAGGACGAACTTGTATTCCGGTTCCCGTCTTGCCATCTCGAGGTGCACGCGGACGAGATCGAAGCCGTTGGTCTGCCGGCAGCGGCCGGGCGGATCCTCGGTCCACAGGCTGGTGTAGGCGCCCTGGGTGTTCCACCACACCGGGTCGTAGTGGAAGTGGCTGACCATGAACATGGTCCAGCCGGGCTCGGCGACGATGAAGTCGAAGTGCGACCCGAGCTCGCCGGCGTCCGCCCGCGCCGGGCGCCGCTGCCCGGGCACCGCGTCGCGGACACGCACGGGCACCTCGACCACCCCGTCACCGGCGGGCATCCTCGCCGCACCGCTGAGTCCGTCGCCGAGCACCTCGACCGCCGCCGCCGGCGTCGGCCCCGGTGTAGCGCACCCGCACGATCTGCATCGGGTCGTCGGGCGGGCCGACGAACAGCTCGGTGGCTTCCGCGGACTGCAGCGACAGCGGCATGCCCCAATACTGGTGCCCCCGCCTGCGCCCGCGCGCGGCTTCGCGCCCGACACGCCGCACACCCGTCAGCGCGCGGCGCGGGCGATCCGCTCGGCCACGGTGCGCACCGCGTCGATCACCTCGGGCGGTTCCAGCACCTCGAAGTCGCAGCCCGGCATCGCCAGCCACGGCACCATCCGCTGCGGGTCGTCGGCCCCGGTGGTGAGGATGCAGGCGTCGGGCCCGTCCGGCTCGATGTCCACCGACGCCGTCGAAAAGACCTGTGCCACAACGTCTTGCGGTGCTGCATAGCGGACCCGCGCGACGTAGGGGTAGGGCGACGAGCTGATCGCCCGGCGTACGTAGGACGCGGCGTCGGGCGCGTCACGCGGGGTGAAGGTGGTGCCGTGGGCGCGCACGTCGGACATCCGGTCCAGCCGCAGACTGCGCCAGTCCGCCCGGTCCCGGTCGTAGCACAGCAGATACCAGCGCCGGCCCGTCGTCACCAGGCTGGTAGGGCTCGACGCCGCCGGTGGGTGACGTTGCCGTGCAGGTCGACGTAGCCGGCGGTGACGTGTTCGTGGTCGCGACTGGCCCGGGCGAGCGTCATCAGCACGTCGGGCTCGACCGGGGTCTCGGTGGCGGCGCCCAGGGTCACCGTGCGTCTGATGTACCGCGGCGACCTGGGAGCGCAGCCGCGCGGGCATCACCTGGTCGAGTTTGGACAGCGCCCGCAGCGCCGACTCCCCGACGCCGGCGACACTGCCGCCCGCGGCGACGCGCAGACAGACCGCCATCGCGACGGCCTCGTCCGGGTCGAGCAGCAGCGGAGGCAGCGCGGCACCGGCACCGAGGCGGTAGCCCCCGCCGAGGCCGGTGCTGGCGTGCACGGGATAGCCGAGCTCGCGCAGCCGGTCGACGTCGCGGCGCACGCTGCGGGTCGTCACCCCGAGCCGCTCGGCCAGCTCGTCACCGCGCCACACCCGACGGGCCTGTAGCAGGCCGAGAAGCTGCAGGACGCGGCCGGTCGTCTCCGACATGCGGCCATCCTGCCCCACATTGCGGACAGAACCTGTCCGGATGAGGTGCCACAGTGGCACCCGTGAGCATCGAATTGGTTTCCGAGCTGGCTGAGCAGCTGGATCTGCACTGGCGAACCCAGCTGCGGCCGCGCCTCGACGGCCTGACCGACGACGAGTACTTCTGGGAGCCGGTGCCCGGGTGCTGGACCGTGCACCGCGACGGCGGTGTCGACTTCAGCGATCCGCCACCGCAACCCGAACCCGTGACCACGATCGCCTGGCGGATGGCGCACGTCATCGTCGGCGTGCTGGCGATGCGCTCGCACGCGCACTTCGGCGGGCCGCCGGCCGACTATCGGAGCTGGCCGTACGCCACCGACGCCGCGACGGCGCTGCGCCAGCTCGACGACGCGTACCGGCGCTGGATCGGCGGAGTGCGCAGCCTCGATGAAGCACGCCTCGAGGAGCCGGTCGGGCCCGCCGAGGGGCCGTGGGCGCAGGCGCCGATGATCACGCTCGTCCTGCACATCAACCGCGAAGTCATCCACCACGGAGCCGAGATCGCGCTGCTGCGCGATCTCTACACCCACACCCACCCGAAGGAGAGCTGACATGGCCGCCATGCCCCCACCGATCGCCGACGAACGCGCCGGCCTGCGGGAGTACCTCACCGCCCAGCAGCATGCGTTCCACGCGATCGCGTTCGGGCTCACCGACGACCAGGCCCGCACCACCCCGTCGGTGAGCGCGCTGTCGATCGGCGGGCTCATCAAGCACGTCACCACCTGTCAGCGCGGCTGGATGCAACGCGTCGCCGCCGCCCCCGAGGCCTGCGCGGACGACAGCCGCCCGATGCAGGACCGGGCCGCCGAGTGGGAGGACGAGTTCACCATGCGCGACGACGAGACGCTCGCCGACATCATCGCGGCGTTCGACGCGCAGAACGCGGAGACCCTCCGGCTGGTCGAGACGGCCGACCTGGGCGCGGCGGTGCCGGTTCCGCAGAACGCGCCGTGGTTTCCCAAGGATGTGGCGGCGTGGTCGGTGCGGTGGGTGTTCTTCCACCTGCTCGAGGAGCTGGCCCGCCACGCCGGGCACGGCGACATCATCCGCGAGAGCATCGACGGCGCCACGCTCTACGAGCTGCTCGCCGGTGTCGAAGGCTGGCCGGAGACGGACTGGCTCAAGCCCTGGACGCCGGCCACAGCGTCCCCGTAGTCAGCGCAACACGAGTTGCAGCGCGTAGTCGACCACGACGTCCAGGTCGTCGCCGAGATGGCCGGCCAGCCACTGCTGGGCCAGCTCGGCCATCGCGCCGGTGTACATCGCCGCGCCCACCATCGCGGCGACCGGCTCGGTGCCGGGCTGTACCCGCCATCCCTCGGTGAGCACCGCTTCGCGCAGTACATCCTGGGTCGCGGCGCGCCGCGCGGTCAGCACCGGATTGGCGCGCGCGTCGGTGAACAACACCCGGCCGCGGCGCGGGTCGGCGGAGCTGAAGTGCAATACCGCGGCCATGCCGGCCCGCGCCCGCGCGCGCAGGGAATCCCCAACGTCGACCATCGCGGCCTCGACCGCGTGCGCCAGTTCGGCGCTCACCCGGTCGTACACGGCGCCCAGCAGGTCTGCGGTGTCGCGGAAGCTCTCGTAGAAGTAGCGGGTGTTCAACCCGGATTCGCGGCACACGGACCGCACCGACAGCGCAGCCTCACCGCCGTCGCCGAACAGCTGGTATGCGGCTTCGATCAACAGTTCGCGACGCTCGGCGCGGCGGTCGGTCAGCGGGACACCGGCCCACCGGGTCGAGTTGGGCGAGGCACCGGACACCGGTTCAGCGTAAGCCGCGCCGCCCAGGATCTGGTCACATCCGTGTCCAAACGCTATTCTGGTGACACCTGTGACCACTCTTGGAGGCCTCGATGTTCCTGCCCCATCAGATCGTCGGCGAGTTGCTCAATCAGCGGTTCGACCAGGATGTGCGCCGGCACTTCTTCAAGGGCATGGAGTTCGCCGCTCCCATCGGCGATCCGGGCTGGTTCGGACCGGGCAGCGCGGTGTGGCACGTGCACTCCCACATGCACGCGCTGATCTTCGGTCTGCAGTGCGCCGCCTTCCTCGAGCGGCTCGACCCGTCGATCTACTGGATGGGCGTGCACCACTCCCGGCTGGTCAAAGACGACACCCGCGACGACCCGATGCCCCAGATCGACCCGAAGGGCGCGCTCACCCGGCTCGGACACTCGGTCGCCTTCTTCATCGGCACCGCCTACGGCTCGACGGAGACCGCCGAGCGGCTGGCCACCGCGGTGCGCTCGATGCACCACACCATCAAGGGCACCCGTCCCGACGGTGCCCGCTATGACGCCGACGACCCGGACTGGCTGCGCTGGAACTACGCGACGGTGGTGTGGGGCATCGCCACGGCGCACGAGCTCTACCACCCGAACCCCCTGCGCGGCAACAAGATCGACCGTTACTACGGTGAGTTCGTGCGCGTCGGCCATGCGCTCGGCGGCACCGACCTGCCGGCCACCAAGGCCGAGACGCTGGACTGCCTGAAGTCCTATCTGCCCAAGCTCGCGGTCACCTACGGCACGGCGATGGCCACCGGACCGAATCTGCCGCTGCCGCAGGCGGCGCTGAACTGGGCCGTCCGCGACACCATGCCGTCGTGGGCGCAGGGGCTGATCCAGCACCGCAATCCGAACATCGTCGAGCGCACCGCCCGCCGCGCCCTGGTGTGGTCGATCATCAACGGCATCCACGTCGCGTCCGGTGCGGTACCGGAGTTCGAGGAGGCCAAGGCCCGCGTCGCCGCGGGGACGACCGTGCCGCACACGCTGCCGACCTATCAGCCCGGTAGCGACCCGGTGCGCACCCGCGACGAACTCGAGGACGCCTTCGCCTGAATTCCGGCGCACTGTGACGCGCTGCACACCTTTTTTCCCTGACCGGCTGTTTTTGGGAGACTGCTGCTATGAGCACCACCCGGAAGACCAAACAGACACACCATCGCGATGTGGCCCGTCTGGACCGGGTTCCACTGCCGGTCGAGGCCGCCCGCATCGGGGCCACGGGCTGGCAGGTCACCCGCACCGGCGCCCGCGTCGCCGCCAAGCTCACCGGCCGCGGCTCGCTGCAGCAGAAGATCGTCAAGCAGATTCCGCAGGCGTTCGCCGACCTCGGTCCCACCTACGTCAAGTTCGGCCAGATCATCGCGTCCAGCCCCGGCGCGTTCGGCGAACCGCTGTCCAGAGAGTTCCGCAGCCTGCTGGACCGCGTGCCGCCCGCTGACGCCGAAGCCGTGCACAAGCTGGTCCGCGAGGAACTCGGCGACGAGCCGGCCAACCTGTTCGCGTCCTTCGACGAGAAGCCGTTCGCGTCGGCGTCGATCGCGCAGGTGCACTACGCGACGCTGCACTCCGGCGAAGAGGTCGTCGTCAAGATCCAACGCCCGGGGATCCGCCGACGCGTCGCCGCCGACCTGCAGATCCTCAAGCGCGGCGCGCGCCTGGTCGAGTTCGCCAAGGTGGGCCAGCGGCTCTCCGCCCAGGACGTCGTCGCCGATTTCGCCGACAACCTGGCCGAGGAGCTCGACTTCCGGCTCGAGGCGCAGTCGATGGACGCGTGGGTGGCCCACATGCACGCCTCCCCGCTGGGCGCCAACATCCGCGTGCCGCAGGTCTACTGGGATCTGACCAGCGAACGGGTGCTGACGATGGAGCGGTTCACCGGCGTGCGCATCGACGACGTCGCCGCGATCCGCAAGAAGGGCTTCGACGGCACCGAGCTGGTCAAGGCGCTGCTGTTCAGCCTGTTCGAGGGCGGGCTGCGGCACGGCCTGTTCCACGGCGACCTGCATGCGGGCAACCTCTACGTCGACGACGACGGCAAGATCGTGTTCTTCGACTTCGGGATCATGGGCCGAATCGACCCGCGCACGCGGTGGCTGCTGCGGGAACTGGTCTACGCCCTGCTGGTCAAGAAGGACCACGCGACGGCGGGCAAGATCGTGGTGATGATGGGCGCGGTCGGCACCGTCAAGCCGGAGGCGCAGGCCGCCAAGGACCTGGAGAAGTTCGCCACCCCGCTGACGATGACGTCGCTGGGCGACCTGAGCTACGCCGAGATCGGCAAGCAGCTCTCTGCGCTGGCCGAGGCCTACGACGTGAAACTGCCGCGCGAGCTGGTCCTGATCGGCAAGCAGTTCCTCTACGTCGAGCGCTACATGAAGCTGCTGGCCCCCACGCTGGCAGATGATGAGCGATCCCGCCCTGACCGGCTACTTCGCCAACTTCATGGTGGAGGTGAGCCGGGAGCACACCGACGAGCGCTTGCGCGAGGAGCAGACCGACACCGACGAGCGCTTGCGCGAGGAGCAGACCGACACCGACGAGCGCTTGCGCGAGGAGCAGACGGGCACCGACGAGGTCGAGGCCTGATGCGGGTGCGCAGCGGGACTGCGAGAGCCGGCGAGCTCGCCATCCACTACGAGGACATGGGCGACGCGAACGATCCGGCCGTCCTGCTGATCATGGGACTGGGCGCGCAGCTGGTCATGTGGCGCACCGAGTTCTGCGAGCGGCTGGTCAACCAGGGCTTGCGGGTGATCCGGTTCGACAACCGCGACGTCGGGCTGTCCAGCAAGCTGTCCGGCCGCCACGCGGGCGCCCCGCTGCTGCCGCGGATGGCGCGCTCGTTCGTCGGTCTGGCCAGCCCGGCCGCCTACACGCTGGAGGACATGGCCGACGACGCCGCCGCGCTGCTCGACCACCTCGAGATCGAGCGGGCACACGTCGTCGGCGCGTCGATGGGCGGGATGATCGCGCAGGTCTTCGCCGCCCGGCATCACCCCCGCACCCATTCGCTCGGGGTGATCTTCTCCAGTAACAACCAGGCGGTGCTGCCACCGCCCGGCCCCCGTCAACTGCTCGCGATCCTGCAGAAGCCGCCGGGCACGACGCGCGAGGCGATCGTCGACAACACCGTGCGGGTCAGCAAGATCATCGGCAGCCCCGGCTACCCCCGCCCCGACGACGTCATCCGCGCCGAGGCGGTCCGAGAGCTACGAACGTTCGTACTACCCCGCGGGCGTCGGCAGGCAGTTCGCCGCGATCCTGGGCAGCGGAAGCCTGCGCCGCTACAACCGGCAGATCGCCGTGCCCACCGTGGTGATCCACGGCAAGGCGGACAAGCTGATGCGGCCCTCGGGCGGTCGGGCGGTCGCGCGGGCGATCGACGGCGCGCGGCTGGTGCTGTTCGACGGGATGGGCCACGAACTCCCCGAACCGCTGTGGGACGACATCGTCGGAGAACTCAAGACCACCTTCGCCGAAGCCGTGTGACCTGCGTCTCCGTCAATTCACAGGGTCCGCGAAAGCACGTACCATCCGTGGCGGGTACGCGTGACCGCCGTCTTCAGGAGAACCTCTTCGGGCAGCGTACTCAGGAAGCCGCTTCTCATGGCCTCGACCAAACGACAACTCAAGCCGCACTTCGACGACGTCCAGGCGCACTACGACCTGTCTGACGATTTCTTCCGGCTGTTCCTGGACCCGTCGCAGATGTACAGCTGTGCCTACTTCGAGCGCGACGACATGACGCTGGAGGAAGCGCAACGGGCGAAGGTCGATCTGGCGCTGGGCAAGCTCGGCCTGGAGCCGGGCATGACGCTGCTCGACGTCGGGTGCGGCTGGGGTTACACGATGATGCGGGCGATCGAGCGCTACGACGTCGACGTCATCGGGCTGACCCTGAGCGAGAACCAGAAGGCGCATGTCGAGCGCGTGTTCGCGGCGTCCGACGACGGGCGTCACAAAGAGGTGCTGCTGCAGGGCTGGGAAGACTTCGACCGGCCCGTCGACCGCATCGTGTCGATCGGCGCGTTCGAGCACTTCGGCCGCGACCGCTGGGACGACTTCTTCACGATGGCCTACCGGGTGCTGCCCGACGACGGGGTGATGCTGCTGCACACCATCACCGCGCTGACGATCCCGCAGATGATCGAGCGCGGGATCCCGCTGACGTTCTCGGTCGCGCGGTTCATCAAGTTCATCCTCACCGAGATCTTCCCCGGCGGATATCTGCCGACGATCGAATTGGTCGGCGAGCATGCGGGCAAGGCCGGGCTTCACGCTGACCCGCGAGCAGTCGCTGCAGCCGCACTACGCGCGCACGCTGGACATGTGGTCCGCGGCGCTGGAGGCCCACAAGGCCGAGGCGATCGCCGTGCAGTCCGAAGAGGTCTACGACCGCTACATGCATTACCTGACCGGATGCGCGGACTCGTTCCGCAAGGGCTACACCGACGTAAATCAGTTCACCCTGGTCAAGCAGCCGTCCTGAGCGGATTGGATCAGGCGACCGGCGACCCGATACGCTGGTCGCCCGAGGCGCGTGTTTGCAGAAGATCGAGCCGCGCCTTCGGTACGGTCTTCCACAACGCTGAATCCTCAGGAAGCACGGAGCAGGAAACAAAATGTCTGATCAATCCACCGGCACCAAGGACTTGACGCCTCACTTCGAGGACATCCAAGCCCACTACGACCTGTCGGACGATTTCTTCGGTGTGTTCCAGGACCCCACCCGCAAATACAGCTGCGCGTTCTTCACCGGGCCCGAGGTCACCCTCTCCGAGGCGCAGATCGCGAACGTCGACCAGCACCTGGACCGGCTGGACCTCAAGCCGGGCATGACGCTGCTCGAGGTCGGCTGCGGCTGGGGGCTGACGCTGCAGCGGGCCATGGAGAAGTACGACGTCAACGTCATCGGCCTGACGCTGTCGAAGAACCAGAAGGCCTACTGCGATCAGCTGCTGGGCAAACTCGATACCGAGCGCACCTTCGATGTCCGGCTGGAGGGTTGGGAGCAGTTCCACTCCCCCGTCGACCGGATCGTCTCGATCGAGGCGTTCGAGCACTTCGGCAAGGACCGCTGGGACGACTTCTTCAAGACGTGTTTCGAGATCCTGCCCGAGGACGGCCGGATGACGGTGCAGAGCAGCGTCGGCTACCACCCCTACGATCTGGCCGAGCGCGGCAAGAAGCTGACGTTCGAGCTGGCTCGGTTCGTCAAGTTCATGATCACCGAGATCTTCCCGGGTGGCCGGGTTCCGACCACCCAGATGATGGTCGAGCACGGCGAGAAGGCCGGCTTCGTGGTGCCAGAGACGCTGTCGCTGCGCAACCACTACATCAAGACCCTCGGCATCTGGGCGAGCCGGTTGGAGCAGCACAAGGACGAGGCGATCGCCGCCACCGACGAGGAGAACTACAACCGGTACATGAAGTACCTGACCGGCTGCCAGTACTACTTCATCGACGAGTCGATCGACGTCAGCCTGGTCACCTACCTCAAGCCGGCCGTCGCCGCCTGAGCAAACCGCCGGCTCTGTCGCCGGCGGGTGAGGTTTCTTCGCCGTTGCCGGCGCCGCCGGGCGCCGCCGGTGCTATGTTCCCTGCGGGGGTGCTTCTCGGCCACCGCGGAAGGGCTCGCAGGGGGATGCGAAGCCCGATCGGCGGCCCGAAGCGCCACAGCGTCCGTTCGTGGGGGACGGTGAGCTCGTGGCCTCGGGCCCGCTGCCGGACGGTGACCGAGGAGCACTCCCAAGACTTCATCCCCATCAACTGCTTCGGCCCGTGCCGCTTCACGCGACACGGGCCGACAGCTGTTAAGGGGTGGGTGCCGCCGCGGAATTACTCCTCGGCGAAGTTGCGGGTGACGGCCGGGTCCACCGGGATGCCCGGACCGGTCGTGGTCGAGACCACGACCTTCTTCAGGTAGCGGCCCTTCGACGACGACGGCTTGGCACGCAGGATCTCGTCGAGCGCAGCGCCGTAGTTCTCGGCCAGCAACTTCTCGTCGAAGGACGCCTTGCCGATCACGAAGTGCAGGTTGGCCTGCTTGTCGACGCGGAAGTTGATCTTGCCGCCCTTGATGTCGGCCACGGCCTTGGCGACGTCGGGGGTCACGGTGCCGGTCTTGGGGTTCGGCATCAGGCCACGCGGGCCGAGAATGCGCGCGATACGGCCGACCTTGGCCATCTGATCGGGGGTGGCGATCGCGGCGTCGAAGTCGAGGAAGCCGCCCTGGATCCGCTCGATCAGGTCATCGCTGCCGACGACATCGGCGCCGGCGGCCTCGGCCTGCTCGGCCTTGTCACCCACGGCGAACACGGCGACGCGCGCCGTCTTGCCGGTGCCATGCGGCAGGTTGACGGTGCCGCGCACCATCTGGTCGGCCTTGCGCGGGTCGACGCCCAGCCGGATCGCGACCTCGACGGTGGCGTCCTGCTTCTTCGACGACGTCTCCTTGGCCAGCTTGGCGGCCTCCAGGGGCGTGTACAGGCGGGTCTTGTCGACCTTCTCGGCCGCTTCCTTGTAAGCCTTGCTGTTCTTGCTCATTGGTTCTCTCCTGATTCAGAGGTTGTGGTGCGAGCCGAAGCGGGCTCTCCCACGATTGCTCCGTTGATTCTGCGTTCAGGGCGGTCCGGAGGCGGATTTCCCCGCCCTCACCGCAGTCTCAACGAGAGGCTTTACTCGACCGTGATCCCCATCGACCGGGCGGTGCCGGCGATGATCTTGGCGGCCTGATCGATGTCGTTGGCGTTCAGGTCTTCCTTCTTGGTCTCGGCGATCTCGCGCACCTGATCCCAGCTCACCTTGGCGACCTTGGTCTTGTGCGGCTCACCGGAGCCCTTCTGCACGCCGGCGGCCTTCAGCAGCAGCTTGGCCGCGGGCGGCGTCTTCAGCGCGAACGTGAAGGTGCGGTCCTCGTAGACGGTGATCTCCACGGGGATGACGTTGCCGCGCTGCGACTCGGTCGCCGCGTTGTACGCCTTGCAGAATTCCATGATGTTGACGCCGTGCTGGCCGAGTGCGGGACCGACCGGCGGGGCGGGGTTGGCCTGCCCGGCCTGGATCTGCAGCTTGATCAGCCCGACGACCTTCTTCTTCGGGGGCATGGGTGTTGCGTTCCTTCTTTTCTCGTAGGTGGGCCAGCCAGCCCGGGGCTTAAATCTTGGCGACCTGGTTGAAGGTCAGTTCGACGGGAGTCTCCCGACCGAAGATGGAGACCAGCACCTTGAGCTTCTGCTGTTCGGCGTTGACCTCGCTGATGGAGGCCGGCAGCGTCGCGAAGGGGCCGTCCATGACGGTGACGGACTCGCCGACCTCGAAGTCGACGAGGATCTCCGGCCGCTCCATCGATGCCTCGGAGGACGCGGCCGCGCCGGCCGTGCTCTTCGCGGGCTTCTTCGCAGTGGCCGGCGGCAGCAGGAACTTCACCACATCGTCCAGACTCAGCGGCGACGGGCGCGACGTCGCGCCGACGAAGCCGGTGACGCCGGGGGTGTTGCGCACCGCGCCCCAGGACTCGTCGTTGAGCTCCATGCGGACCAGGATGTAGCCCGGCAGCACCTTGCGGTTGACCTGCTTGCGCTGGCCGTTCTTGATCTCGGTGACCTCTTCGGTGGGCACCTCGACCTGGAAGATGTAGTCGCCGACGTCGAGGTTCTGCACGCGGGTCTCGAGGTTGGCCTTCACCTTGTTCTCGTAGCCGGCGTAGGAGTGGATGACATACCAGTCGCCGGGCTTGAGACGCAGCTCCTTCTTGAGCGCGACGGCCGGATCCTCTTCCTCCTCGGCCTCCGGGGCCGCGCTCGGACTCGGGGGCGTCCTCGGCGCTGTCCAGCGGCGCATCCTCGACCGCCTCGGCCGGGGTGCTCTCGTCGAGATGCTCGGCGGCCTCGTCAGCGATCACGACCGCCGGATCCGCCGCTTCGGCGCGCGCCTCGGACACGCTCGCGGCAGTGTCGCCGTCGAAGCTAGTCACGTGTCAGTCCTCTCTCAAATGTCGTTGCGTGGCGTCGGCCGGCTCTGGTCAGCCGAACACCAGCATCACGAGCTTGGCCAGGCCCAAGTCGACCCCGCCGATCAGCGCCACCATGAACACCAGGAACACCAGCACCACCGTGGTGTAGCTGACCATCTGCTTGCGGTTGGGCCAGATGACCTTGCGCAGCTCGCCGACGACTTCCTTCAGGTAGGTGAAGACGAAGGCGATCGGGTTGCGGGACGGGCCGTCCTTGGGCTTGCGGGCCGTCTTCTTCTTGGCCCTGGGCCCCTTGCCGTCGTCCTTGCCGCCGGCACCGTCGGTGGCGGGGGCCTCGTCGGCTGTCGGCTCGTCGATCTCGGCCGCGCGCCGTGACCGCTTGCCCGTGGGGCGAAGCGGACGGCTGACCACCGCGGTCTGCGCCCGCGCGTCACCGCCGTCGGTCTCTGCGTCGCTGTCGGTGCCTGCGGAGCTGGCACCGTCGCGCTCGTCGCTCACCGCATGCTTCCTCTGGTCGTCCGGTGTGGTGGTCACTGTCCAGTATCCAGAACCGGCCAGCGCTCCCCACGTGTCGAGTATTCAGTTGAGCAGGGGCGACAGGACTTGAACCTGCAACCTGCGGTTTTGGAGACCGCTGCTCTGCCAGTTGAGCTACGCCCCTAGAGGGTTCCCTGCAGGGCTCACACAATTCGCGCGCTCCCCGTTCGGTGACACAAGCCCGACGGACAGCGCGCTCAACTGGGAAAACCCCGAGGTCCGAGTGTAGCGTGCCTCGGGTCGGAGTTACTAATCCGTTCCCGCCGGCGCGGGCTCGTCCGCGACGTCGACCGTCGTCATCGTCGTGCACGACGGGCTTGCGCACCACCTGCCCCGTCTCGGGATCCCAGCCGGCCGAGATCGAGTTGTCGCCGCTCGTGGCCCATCAGCGTGGTGAACGACTCCATGACCAGCTCGCCGTGCTGGTCGATCAGGGCGTTGCGGGTGGTGACGATGTCGGCGCCGAAGCGTTCGTCGACGACTCACGACGTACAGCGTGCCCTCCAGTTCGTCACCCGCCTTGATCGGCCGGTGGAAGTGGAACTTCTGGTCGACCTGCACGATCTGCAGGGTCTCGAAGCCGAGGTCGATGTGCTGGAAGAAGTGCCGCTGGATCATCACCGCGAAGATCGACATGAACGTCGGTGGCGCGATCAGCGCCTCGTGGCCCGCGGCCTGCGCCGCCTCCAGGCTGTGGCTCGTCGCGTCGTTAGACTTGACTGCGTTGGCGTACTGGCGGATCTGCTCGTGCCCCACCACGTAGGGCTCGGGGTACTTCCAGACCATGCCTCTGATGTCGATCTTGAGCGCCATGTCGTGCTCGCCTACGCCAGCGTCGCGGTCGCGATGGCGCGGCCGAAGATCTTCTTGCCGCCCGCCGTCGCGCTCAACGCGATGGTCACCGCCTTGGTTTCGGGGTCGACCGATTTCACCCGCCCGTTGAACACGATCTCGGCGCCCTTGCCGTCGTTGGGCACCGGTACGACGGCGGTGAAGCGCACGTTGTACTCCGTGACCGCGGCCGGGTCGCCCACCCAGGAGGTGACGTATCCGCCACCGAGGCCCATGGTCAGCATGCCGTGCGCGATCGCGGTGTCCAGGCCGACCTGCTTGGCGATGTCGTCGTCCCAGTGGATCGGGTTGAGGTCACCGGAGACCCCGGCGTAGTTGACCAGGTCCGCCCGGGTCAACGTGATGACCTTCTCGGGCAGCTGATCGCCGACCTTGACCGAACTGAACTCACGCAGTGCCATGGGAAAAGCCACTCTCTCCGTCTTCTTCACTCCGCCCCGCGAGGGTGGTGTAGGACTCTTGTACGACGTCGCCGTTGCTGTTGCTGACGACGTTCCTGGTGACGATGATGTCGGTGCCGTGGGCCGTGCGGACCGAGTCGATCCACACGTCGCAGTAGAGCGTGTCGCCGGCCTTGATGGGGCGGACGAACTTGAGCGCCTGGTCGACCTGGACGATCTTGGCGTCGGTGATGCCGATGTTGGCGGCGGCGAACATCGCCGACTGCGCCTGGTAGCCGAACACCGAGATGAAGGTCAGCGGCGCCAGCAGCGCGTCGTAGCCGAGGTCGGCGGCGGCCTGCTCGTCGAAGAAGGCCGGCGTCGTCGTTCTTGACGGCGGTGGCGTACTCGCGGATCTTCTCGCGCCCCACGACGTAGATGGTCGGGATAGCGGTAGTGCATCCCGACGATAGCTCGTCCAAGAAAGACACGAGTGATGAACCTACCTAGTCAAGCTCGGCAGCCGCATCGACGGCGCCCGGCCCGGTGGCGTCGCCTAGCGCGACTCTTTGTGGGGCTGGTGCTTGCCGCAGTTCGGGCAGAACTTCTTGATCTCGAGCCGGTCGGGATCGTTGCGGCGGTTCTTCTTCGTGATGTAGTTACGGTGCTTGCACACCTCGCAGGCCAAGGTGATCTTGGGCCGTACGTCGGTACTGGAGGCCACGTCAGTCGTCTCTTTCTTCTACGTCGTGCTCGCGTTGTGTCTTGTAGCGGTGGGGGGGCTCGATCCCCCGACCTCACGATTATGAGTCGTGCGCTCTAACCAGCTGAGCTACACCGCCATCCGGGATGGGCGCCGCCGTGATGAACTCCGCTCGCCGCGTCCACCGAGCCCCCTAACGGAATCGAACCGTTGACCTTTTCCTTACCATGGAAACGCTCTGCCGACTGAGCTAAGGGGGCCTGTCTCACGCTGCTCGAGCGCACCGCCGAGCGACGAGCCTTAAAGAGGGTACATTCTCCGCGTTTCCGGCGCCAAACCGCTGGTCACTGCGGGCCCCGAAGAGCCGGGCCCGCGTCAGCGCCTACGCTGACCGGCATGGCCGACTCGGACCGCCTCTACTTCAGGCAGCTGCTGTCGGGCCGCGATTTCGCGGCCGACGACATGATCGCCCAGCAGATGCGCAACTTCGCCTACCTGATCGGCGACCGGCAGACCGGCGACGCCGTCGTCGTCGATCCCGGCCTACGCCGCGCAGGATCTGGTGGATGCGCTCGAGGCCGACGGCATGCGACTGTCCGGCGTGCTGGTCACCCACCACCACCCCGACCACGTCGGCGGCTCGATGATGGGTTTCGAGCTCAGGGGGCTCGCCGAACTGCTGGAACGGGTCAGTGTGCCGGTGCACGTCAACGCCCACGAGGCGGACTGGGTGTCGCGGGTCACCGGGATCGCCCCCAGCGAACTGACGTCGCATCAGCACGGTGACACGGTCAGCGTCGGCGACGATCGACATCGAACTGCTGCACACCCCCGGGCACACGCCGGGCAGCCAGTGCTTCCTGCTCGACGACCGCCTGGTGGCCGGCGACACGTTGTTCCTGGACGGATGTGGGCGGACCGACTTCCCCGGCGGCGATGTCGATGACATGTTCCGCAGCCTGCAGGCGCTCGCGGCAGCTGCCCGGTGATCCGACCGTCTTCCCCGGTCACTGGTATTCCACCCAGCCGAGCGCGCCGCTGACCGACGTGCGGCGCACCAACTACGTGTACCGCGCGAGCAACCTGGAGCAGTGGCGCATGCTGATGGGCGGCTGACCCTGCCGCATGCCCGTGCGGAATTCGTCGACTTGCTAGTCAGGCTTAGTGAAATCGGCAGCCGATTGGCGTCGGTGTTCGGGAATCCGTAGACACGCACGCGGTGGGCTGGCAAACTTCTCAGACAGCGCTCAACTGACTGATGAAGTCTGGGGTCTTCGTGAAGAACATCGCGCTGTGCTTCGACTGCCCTGGGTCCGGTGCCACCGGCCATGCCGCCACCGTGGCCGAGCTGCTCGCCCGTGCCGAGTCGCAGATCGTCTGGTCCGCCCCGACCGCGCCGGCCGGCCGGTGCGGTTTCGGGTCTCCGGCCGCACCGCTCCGTCGCTCTCGACCGACGCCCGCGCGGCGGTGCGCGGCGCCTACGGCTTCCTCGTCGACCGATGGGAGCCCGGCGATCGGTTGTTCGTGTTCGGCGCCGGTCGCAGCGCCGTCAGCGCGCGTGCCCTGACCCGGCTGCTGGGCACCGTCGGGCTGCTGCGCGGCGCCGATTCGCCCGGCTGGCCGCTGGACGAGTTCCGGGAGTACGTGCTGGCCACCCATGCCATGCCACGGACCCGCCGCAACGCAGCGGACTGGCAGCGGCTCGCCGCGCTGGCCGGCAACCTGTCGGGCCGCGCACACGCCCCGGTCGAGGTGCGCTTCCTCGGCCTGTGGGACACCGCCCCGGTGCCCGGGCTGCCCCGCGGCAGCGCCGCCGATCCCCTGGCCAACGTGCTGGCAGCCCGCCACGCCGTGGCCATCGACGGGCACTCGGCCGCGACTCCGCTGCGGTGCACGGCCGGGGCCGACGAGGTGTGGTTCCGCGGGGCACACTGCGACGTGACCGGAAGCCGCCACGCATGCCGCACCGCTGGCGGACATCACGCTCGACTGGGTGCTCGACGGCGCGATCGAAGCCGGTGCGGTGCTGCGGGATGCACTGCGGTACCGGACGCCCGCGCCCGGCGCCCCGGACGCCCTGGCCGGCAGCGCCCATCCGGTGTCGTTGCGTACGGTCCCGCCCGACGCGGCCGTGCACGCGAGCGTGGCGACCTATCTGCGCGCGCATCCGTCGTACTGGCGGCGGCTGCCGGCCCGATTCCGGTGGGCCGACCTCGACTGGGCGGCTCGGGGCGAGCGCCTGGTGGGCCTCCGCCGCGCCGATCCCGGACGCCGGCGGCGGCACCCGCGCTGCTACCCGCGTCCTGACCCGCGACGCCGCGGTCCGGGGGCGCCGAGCCAAACCCGCCTCGACCGGCCGCAGGTAGCCGCTGTTAGGTTCGATCCGCCCGACACGCGCACCCCAGGAGAGACCATGACCAGCACCGTTTCCTATGAGCTCACGGACTCCGTGGCCACCATCACGCTGGACGACGGCAAGGTCAACGTGCTGGGCCCGGCGATGCAGGCCGCGATCAACGACGCACTCGACAAGGCCGAAGCCGACAAGGCCAAAGCCGTGGTGCTGGCCGGCAACTCGCGGGTGTTCAGCGGCGGCTTCGACCTGGCGGTCTTCCAGTCCGGCGATGCCGATGCAGCTCTGGGCATGCTCGGGGGCGGCTTCCGGCTCTCGATGCGGACACTGACGTTCCCGGTGCCGGTGGTCATCGCCGCCACCGGTCCCGCCATCGCAATGGGATCGTTCCTGCTGCTGTCGGCCGATCACCGGGTGGGCGCGCCCAAGTCCCGCTGTCAGGCCATCGAGGTGGCCATCGGCATGACGATCCCGATCTCGGCGGTCGAGATCATGCGGATGCGGCTGACGCCGGCCGCGTTCGAGCGGGGCACCGCGCTGGCCGCGACCTTCGTCGGCGACGACGCGATCGCGGCCGGTTGGCTCGACGAGATCGTCGAGGCCGATCAGGTCGTCACCCGCGCACAGCAGGTGGCTCAGGAGGCCGCTGGCACGCTGCACGCCGGCGCCCATCACGCGACCAAGCTGAAGGCCCGCAAGCCGGCGTTGGATGCGATCCAGGCCGGGATCGACGGTCTGGCAACCGAATTCAGCCTCGGCTGAGCCGGTGACCCATGTCCGCGGCCGGGTCTGGCTGGACGGCAAGCCGCGGGACGACTTCGAGTTCTCGTCGATCTCGGACTGTCTGGCCACCGACGGCACCCTGGTGTGGTGCGACATCTACGACCCCGACCACGCGGATCCTCAAGGATCTCGCCGAGGAGCTGAGCCTCAACGAGTGGGCGGTCGAGGATGCGCTCGCCGACGCCGAACGCACCAAGGCGGTCGTCTACCGCACGCACACCTTCTTCACCGTCTACGGCGTCACGGTGACCTCACCGCCACCACCGGACACCTCCGAGTCGATGCTGGAAGCGCATCGGATCTCCGGCTTCGTGCTGCCGCGCGGGCTGATCACCGTCCGGCTTTCGCCGCGGTTCGACATCGACACGGTGTCGCGCCGGTTCGACGAACTCGGTGGCCAGCAGTACGGCGTCGGTTCGCTGGTGCACGGCCTGCTCGACGTCGTGGTGGACGGTCACTTCGACGCGGTACAGGCCCTCGACGACGGCATCGAGGGCCTCGAGGACGATCTGTTCGCCGAGGAGACGCCACGCAAAGGCCTGCAACGCAAGACGTTCCAGTTGCGCAAGGACCTGGTGGCGCTGCGCCGGGTGGTGCTGCCGATGCGTGAGGTGGTCACCGCGATCCAGCACCGCAGGATGGACGCCAAGATCCCGGCGGAGCTGGATCCGGTCTACGCCGACCTGTACGACCACGTGCTGCGGGTGTCGGAGTGGACGGAATCGTTGCGCGACATGGTCACCACGGTTTTCGAGACCAATCTGTCCCTGCAGGATGCCCGGCTGAACACGGTGATGAAGAAGCTCACCGGCTGGGCGGCGATCATCGCGGTGCCGACGGCGATCACCGGCTTCTACGGGCAGAACGTCGGCTTACCCGGGGATCGAGACGGTCGCGGGTTTCCTCACCAGCACGGCGCTGATCGTGGTGCTGGTCGCCGTGCTGTACGTGACGTTCAAGAGGCGGGATTGGCTGTAGCGTTCACGGTTCCGACGACCCGATCCCCGGCACGGTAGGACGCGGAGAACCCGTTGCGGTTGCTCGGTGAGGCGGCAGGTCTCGTAGGCCTCGCCCCAGCCGCGGTACGTCAAGGTGTATCCGCCGATGCTGCAGGAGAATCCGGGGACCTTGTCCCACGCCGCGGGGTAACCGGCCGCAGTCAGGCCGGCGACGAGGCCCTGTTGCGCGGCATCGCGCCAATGTTCGGCGACCACACTCCTGCCCGCGGTCACGTTGTGCGCCAGCGTGATGTCGCCTGCGGCGAAGACATTGCGCACCGAGGTGTGCATGTGTTCGTCCACCACGACGCGGCCGGCCCCGGTCGCGAGCCCGGCGGTGACGGCCAGCCGGATGTCCGGGCGCGCGCCGGTCGCAGCGACCACGAGGTCACCGTCGACGACCTCGCCGCGGGCCAGGAGCACACCGCGGTCCGTCACTGCTGCGGCCGGACCGCCCCCGGCGAAGCGGACACCGACATCGGAGAGCATCTTGACGACGCGCTCACCGACTTCGAGACCGAAACGGCGCAGCAGCGGCACCGCCTCCGGCGCGACGAGCGTGGTGTCGACGCCGAGGCGGGACAGGCACGTCGCGGCCTCGCAGCCGATCAGCCCGGCGCCGACGACGACGGCAGTGCCGGCATGGCGGGCGGCCATCTTCAGCGCCACGGCGTCGGCGAAGGAGCGCAGCGGCAGCGCGGCTTCCGCACCGGGCACGTTCAGCGGCACGGCGGTGGAGCCCGACGCCAGGACGAGATGCCAGTACGGGTAGTGCGTGCCCCCGGCGGTGATCACCTCCTGGGCGTCGACGTCGATGTGGTCGACGGTGACGCCGAGGATCAGGTCGATGTCGTTGCGCTCGAACCAGCCCGCGCTGTGCAGCGGCAGCTCAGTCGGTCCGTCACCCAGATACTGTTTGCTGAGCGGCGGCCTGGCATAGGGCAGCGCGGGATCGGCCGACAGGATGCGCACGGGAATGTGGCGGTGCCTGCCGCGGAACGTCTCGGCCGCGCTGACACCGGCGGGACCACTGCCGATGGCGAGAAAGCCCGGTGCCACCATGAGCCGTGGGTACCACGCGGGGAGGCCACCCAACCGCGGCGCGGGCAAACCTGTCAGCGTTTGGTCAGATCCCTCCGGCGCCGCGGCGCAGTGTGCGAGCATCTCGCCATGGAGCCGTTTGGGGACCCCGAGGCGCGCATCCGTGACCTCGAGCGGCCGCTCGCCGACCAGGCCCGGGCCACCGAGATGGGTATCGGGGCGCACGAGGCCGTGCCGCCACCGGATCCAGCCCGGCGCAGCCCTATTCCGCGGACACTTCGCCCTGGTACTCGGCGCCGCAGCACGTGGTGCGAAAGCGCTCCCAGCCGGCGACGTGGCTGATCCCGTCGGTCGTCGGCGTCGTCTTCGCAGCAGCCGTCGTCGGAGTCGCCGTGTATCTGTTCGTCGGCGAATCGGCGACGCCCGGAACGCCGGGCGTGTCACGCGGCGGCGGTTCGGTCGACGCGCCGCCTGCGCCCCGGCCCCCGAACGCGCCCGGGGTGGTTCCCGGTATCGGCCCCATCGACCAGATGATCACCGTCGACGCCGGGGGCTCGCTGTCGATCGGCGGCATCGAGAAGGAGCAGACGGTCATCTGCAATGGGGGCACCGTGGACATCAGCGGTATGAACAACACCATCGACGTCCGTGGCGCGTGTGCGCGGGTGACGGTCTCGGGCATGGAGAACACGGTGACCGTGGAGTCGGCCGATGAGATCAGCGCGTCGGGATTCGACAACAGGGTGACCTACCGGGGCGGGGACCCCGAAACCTCCGAGTCGGGCACGGGCAACGTCATCGAGCGCAGCTGAGCCGGTGAACTTCTGTCGGCGGGCTTGGATACAGTGGCCGCCGGGGGGAGGAAGAGGATGGCACTGCACCTCCATCGGGCGGACCGCACCGACCTGCTCGCCGACGGTCTCGGCGCGCTGCTGGCCGTGCCGCCGCCGGATCCGTTCGCCGAGGACCTGGTGTTGGTGTCGGCACGGGGGACGGAGCGCTGGCTCAGCCAACGGCTGTCCCACATCCTGGGCCGGGGCTCCGGTTCCGACGGTGTCTGCGCGGGCATCGCCTTCCGCCATCCCCGGTCCCTGATCGCTGAGCTCACCGGCACCACCGAGCAGGACCCGTGGTCGCCCGACGCAATGGTCTGGCCGCTGCTCGACGTCATCGACTGCTCTCTGGACCAGCCGTGGTGCATCACGCTCGCCGACCACCTGGGCCACACCGCGCAGGGCGAGGAGAAGGAACTGCGTCAGGGCAGGCGGTATGCCGTGGCGCGCCGGCTCGCCGGTTTGTTCGCCTCCTACGCCCGGCAACGTCCGCAGCTGCTCGTCGACTGGGTCGAGGGCCGCACGGCGCAGCTCGACCCCGACCTGCAGTGGCAGCCGCCGCTGTACCGCGCGCTGCTGGACCGCGTCGAGGCCGATCCACCGCATGTTCGGCACGCGGAAATCGTTGCACGGCTGCGTGACTCGCCGTCCGACCTGCCGCAGCGGTTGTCGCTGTTCGGCCACACCCGGCTGCCCGCCACCGAGATCGAGCTGCTGCACGCTCTCAGCGCCCACCACGAACTGCACCTGTGGCTGCCGCATCCCAGCGAGGCGCTGTGGACGTCGCTGCGCGGTGTGCACGGCGCGCTTCCCCGCCGCGCGGGACACCTCGCACCGCGCTGTGGGCCACCCGCTGCTGGCGACACTGGGCCGTGACCTCCGTGAACTGCAACGCGGCCTGCCCGCCGGCGCCAGCAACCGACCGGTGTCTCGGCTCGGCCGATCGGCCGCCGACCCTGCTCGGCTGGCTGCAGTCCGATATCGCCGCTAATGCCGTTCGCGTGCAGGGCCGTTCGCTCTCGGCCACTGACCGTTCGGTCCAGGTGCACAGCTGCCACGGGCCGGCCCGCCAGGTGGACGTGCTGCGGGAGGTGCTGCTCGGTGCGCTCGCCGAAGACCCCACGCTGGAGCCCCGCGACATCCTGGTGATGTGCCCCGACATCGAGACGTTCGCACCGCTGATCGTCGCCGGTTTCGGCCTCGGCGACATCGTCAGCGGCGCGCACCCCGCCCACCGGCTGCGCGTGAAACTCGCCGACCGCGCGCTGACGCAGACCAACCCGCTGCTCGGGGTCGCGACGCAACTGCTCGCACTGGCCGGTGGGCGTGCCACCGCCAGCGAGGTGCTCAATCTGGCCGAGGCGGGCCCGGTGCGGTTCCGGTTCGGCTTCACCGACGACGACCTCGATGCGATCGGCGACTGGGTGCGCGAGGCCAACATCCGCTGGGGTTTCGACCGCGAGCACCGTCTCCCCTACGGCGTCGACTTCCTGCAGAACACCTGGCGGTTCGGCGTCGACAGGGTGCTCGCCGGGGTGGCGATGTCCGAGGACGCGCACACCTGGCTGGACACCACACTGCCCCTCGACGATGTCGGCAGCAACCGGGTCGAGCTGGCGGGCCGCTTCGCCGAGTACGTCGAGGTGCTGCGCCGAAGTGTCGAAATGCTCAGTGGCACAAAGCCGCTGGAGGCCTGGCTGGAGGCGATGCGGAGTGGGCTCACGCAGCTGACCGGCACGCCCGAAGTCCGATGCCTGGCAGGGCGCCCAGGTGGATCGCGAGTTCGCCGACATCTCGGCCCAGGCCGGCTCGCGCACCCAGACGATACTGCGCCTTCCCGACGTCAAGGCGCTGCTGGAGCGACACCTCGCGGGTCGGCCCACCCGCGCAAACTTCCGCACCGGCACGCTGACGGTGTGCACGATGGTGCCGATGCGGTCGGTGCCGCACCGGGTGGTGTGCCTGGTCGGCCTCGACGACGGGGTGTTCCCGCGGCTCGGGGTGATCGACGGCGACGACGCGCTCGCCCGGGACCCGATGACCGGTGAACGCGACATCCGCTCCGAGGACCGGCAGCTGCTGCTGGACGCGATCGGCGCGGCCACCGAGAAGCTCGTGATCACCTACACCGGCGCGAACGCGTATTCCGGCCAGCGCAAGCCGCCCGCCGTGCCGCTTCTCGAGCTGCTCGACGCGCTGGACGTCACCACGCCGGACCGGGTGCGCGACCACGTGCTGGTCGAACATCCGTTGCAGCCGTTCGACATTCGCAACGTCACGCCGGGGGCACTGGGCATGCCGCCCGGCACGTCGTTCACGTTCGACACCACCACGCTCAAAGCCGCCCGGGTCGCCGCCGGCCATCGCGCACCGCGGCCGCAGTTGCTCGGCGAGCCGCTGCCCGCTCCGCCGCCCGACGACGTGGCCCTCGACGATCTCATCGGCTTCTTCCGGGACCCGGTCAAGGGGTTCTTCCGGGCGCTGGACTACACGCTGCCGTGGGACGTCGACGCGGTGGACGACGCGATGCCGGTCGAGATCGACGCGTTGCAGGAGTGGAAGATCGGCGACCGCATGCTCGACGACATGCTGCGCGGTATGTCGGCGGTGCAGGCGCAGCACGCCGAGTGGCGCCGGGGCTCGCTGCCGCCGGGACGGCTCGGCTGGCGCAAGGCGCAGGAGGTGGCGGCCCGCTCGGCCGCGCTGGCAGCGGCCGCTCAGCGCCACCGCACCCCGCGCCACGATGCGATCGACGTCGACATCGCCGTCGGCGCCGGCAGGCGCGTCACCGGCACCGTGCCCCGGCTCTACGCCGGGCGGATGGTGTCCGTCACGTATTCCAAGCTCGACGGCAGACACCTGCTGGAGTCGTGGATCCGCCTGGCTGCGTTGGCCGTCGCCCACCCCGGCCGGGAGTGGAGCGCGGTGTGCATCGGCCGGGCCAAGCGGGGCGATCAACCGAGGGAGCGACTGCTGGGCGCCCCCGAATCCGCCGCGGGCGTGCTGGCCGACCTCGTCGCGATGTACGACGCGGGCCGCCGCGCGCCGATCCCGTTGCCGCTCAAGACGTCCTACGCATGGGCCGAGACGGAGCACAACCGCGGTGCGCCGATGCGGGAAGCGGGCTGGAAGTGGAAGACCGGCCGATTCCCCGGCGAGGACGCCGAACCGGCGCACGTGCGGGTGTGGGGACCGCATTTTCCGCTGCAAGGCCTGATCGAGGCCGGGCTGCCCGGCTACGCCGCTCGGCTGTGGCTGCCGCTGCTGCGCGCCGAGAGGGATCCGGACTGATGGAGCCGTTCGACCTGCTCGGTCCGCTGCCGGCGCCCCGCACCACGACGGTGCTGGAGGCCAGCGCGGGCACCGGCAAGACGTTCGCACTGGCGGGTCTGGTGACGCGCTACCTCGCCGAGGGCGTGGCGACGCTGGACCAGATGCTGTTGATCACGTTCGGCCGGGCGGCCAGCCAGGAACTTCGGGAGCGGGTTCGGGGCCAGATCCTGCACGCACTGCTGGCGCTGGGCGACCCGGCGCTGGCGGGCGACAATGCGGTGGTCGCTCACCTGGTGACCGGCACGCCCGAGCAGGTGGCGCAGCGACGGCAGCGGCTGCGCGACGCCTTGGCCGGTTTCGACGCCGCGACGATCGCGACCACCCATCAGTTCTGCCAGTTGGTGTTGAAATCCCTCGGCGTGGCCGGGGACTCCGATTCGGGTGTCGAGTTGGTCGACAGCCTGGAGGAGCTGGTCGCCGAGATCGTCGACGACCTCTACCTCGCGCATTTCGGCCAGCAGCGCGAGGATCCCGCGCTGTCCTACGACGCCGCGCTGGGTCTCGCGCGCGAGGTGGTGGCCAGCGCCCACACCGAACTGCGCCCGGCCGACCCGGCGCCGGGGTCCGACGCCGCCGTGCGGGTGCAGTTCGCGACCGCGGTGTGCGCCGAGCTGGAGAGACGCAAACGCCGGCTCGGGATCCTGCACTACGACGACCTGCTGTCCCGGCTCGCCGACGCGCTCGAAGCCGACGACGCCCCGGCACGCGCCCGCATGCGACGGCGGTGGTCCATCGTGATGGTCGACGAGTTCCAGGACACCGATCCGGTGCAGTGGCAGGTCATCGACCGCGCGTTCAGCGGACATTCGACGGTGATCCTGATCGGGGACCCCAAGCAGGCGATCTATGCGTTTCGCGGCGGTGACATCGTCACCTATCTGCACGCCGCGGCGACGGCGGGCGAGCAGCGGACGCTGAGCAACAACTACCGCAGCGACGGACCGCTCGTCGAGGCCCTGCAGGCGGTGATGCGCGACGCCCAGCTCGGCGACCCGCAGATCGTGGTGCGCAGGGTGGCGGCCGCGCACCCCGGACACCGGCTGGCAGGTGCGCCGCACAACGACCCCTTCCGGCTGCGGGTGGTCACCCGTGATCAGTGCGGCACCCGGCCCGACCGCGTCGTCCCGATCGATCGCCTGCGCTCACACATCCCGACGGACATGGCCGCCGACATCGGTGCGCTGCTCGCGGCCGGGGCGACGTTCTGCGAGCGGCCCCTGCAGCCGGGCGACGTCGCGGTGATCGTCGAGAGTCACCGCGACGGTCACGCCTGCTTCGAAGCGCTGACCGCGGCGGGCATTCCCGCCGTCTACACCGGCGACTCGGATGTGTTCGGTTCGCCGGCCGCCGACGACTGGCTGTGCCTGCTGGAGGCCTTCGACCAACCCCACCGGTCGGGTCTGGTGCGCGCGGCGGCCACCACGATGTTCTTCGGATACTCCGCGGAAACGCTTGCCGCCGAGGGTGATCTGCTGACCGACCGGGTCACCGAGACGGTGCGGCAATGGGCCGATCACGCCCGCGACCGCGGCGTGGCGGCGGTGTTCGAGGCGGCGCAGCTGTCCGGCATGGGGGAACGGGTGCTGTCCTGGGTGGACGGGGAACGGCACATGACCGACCTCGCGCATCTCACCCAGGTCCTGCAGGAGACCGCGCACCGCGAGCACTTCGGCATGCCCGCGCTGCGGGATTGGCTGCGCACCCAGCGGGACGCCCGCAGCGGCCGGCGCGGTGGTCCGGCCGAACGCAACCGGCGCCTCGACAGCGACGCGGCCGCGGTACAGATCATGACGGTGTGGGTCAGCAAGGGCCTGCAGTTCCCGGTGGTGTACCTGCCGTTCGCGTTCAACCGCAACATCCAGACCCGCGACGCGGTGATGTTCCACGACGGTGACAAGCGCTGCCTGCACATCGGCGGCGAGCACAGCCCCGACCACGACGCCGCTCAGCGGCAGGGCCGCCGGGAGGCGGCCGGCGACGACGTCCGGCTCACCTACGTCGCGATGACGCGGGCGCAGTCGCAGGTGGTGGCGTGGTGGGCGCCGTCGAACGACGAACACAACGGCGGGCTGTCCCGGCTGCTGCGCGGCCGCGCGCCCGGCAACCCGGTGGTGCCGGACCGCTGCGACCCCCAGCGCATCGACGACGCCGACGCGATGGCGCTGTTGCGCGCATGGGCCGACGAGGGCGGACCGGTGCTGGAGGAGTCGACCGTCGCGGCCCCGGCGGACGTCCCCCTGGCCGCGCCGCCCGCCCGGCTCGACGTTCGGCACTTCCACCGGCGGATCGACACCTCCTGGCGGCGGACCTCGTATTCGGGCCTCATCCGCGCCGCGCAGGAGACCAGCGGCGTGACCACCGAACCGGAAGTGGTGGAACTCGACGACGAGGTGGGCGAGGTGCCGGTGTACCGAACCGTCGAGGCGGGCACCGAGATGCCGTCGCCGATGGCCGCCATGCCGAAGGGGGCGACGTTCGGCACTCTGGTGCACGCCGTGCTGGAGACGGCGGATCCGTTCTCGGTCGACCTCGACGGCCGAGCTGACGGCCAGGATCGGCGAGCATTCGCTCTGGTGGCCCGTCGACGTCGCGGCGGCCGACCTGGCCGCGGCGATGGTGCCGATGCACGACACCCCGCTGGGGCCGCTGGCCCCCGGCGTCACGCTGCGCGACATCGCGCTGCGGACCGGTTGCGGGAGATGGAGTTCGAGTTTCCGTTGGCCGGCGGCGACATCCGCGGCACGGTGCCGAGGATCTCCCTCGCCGACGTCGGCCGGCTGCTCGCGCAGCACCTGCCGGCCGACGACCCGTTGGCCCCGTACGCCGGGCGGCTGTCGAGCGGCGCGCTGGCCGCACAATCACTGAAGGGCTACCTGACCGGGTCGCTGGATGCCGTGCTGCGGATCGGGGACCGCTATCTCGTCGTCGACTACAAGACCAACTGGCTCGGCGGATCCGTCGGGCGAGCTGACGGCCGCCGACTACGGGCGGCCGCGACTCACCGAGGCGATGCTGCACTCCGACTACCCGCTCCAAGCGCTGCTGTATTGCGTTGTCCTGCATCGCTTTCTGCGTTGGCGGTTACCCGACTACGACCCGCAGCGGCACCTGGGCGGTGTGCTGTACCTGTTCGTGCGCGGCATGTGCGGCCCGGCCACCCCGGTGATCGACGGGCACCCGGCCGGTGTGTTCAGCTGGCAACCACCGGCCGCGCTGGTCGAGGCGGTGTCGGAGCTGCTCGACGCCGGGATGGTGGCGACGTGAGCCTCGAAGCGTTCGGTGACCTGTTCGAACCTGCCGATGTCCATGTCGCGCAACGGTTGACAGCGCTGGCGGCAGAACCCGACGAAGCGGTCGCGTTGGCGGTGGCCTTCGCGGTTCGGGCGCTGCGCGGCGGTTCGGTGTGTGTGGACCTGCGTTCGGTGCAGCGCCACATCGGCCGCCCGGAGCTGCCGTGGCCGTCGCCGGACGGGTGGCTGGAGGCCGTGCGGGCCAGCCCGATGCTGGACAGGCAGGTGCTGCGGACTCCTCTCCGACGGCGGTACCGAGTTGCTCTATCTCGACCGCTACTGGCGGGAGGAGCAGCAGGTCCGCGACGACGTGCTGGCCTTGCTGTCCTCCGCGCTCGGTGGCACCGCCCCGGGCCTGGCCCGACTCTTCCCGGCCGGTTGGGAGGAACAGCGCCGTGCCGCCGAAGTCGCTCTGGCGCAGTCGCTCACGGTGTTGACGGGCGGGCCCGGCACCGGCAAGACCACCACGGTGGCGCGGCTGCTGGCGCTGCTGGCCGAGCAGGCGGCCGAGGCGGGACGTCCGCCGCTGCGTATCGCGCTGGCCGCGCCGACGGGCAAGGCGGCCGCGCGGCTGCTGGAGGCGGTCCGGCTGGAGGTCGGCGAGCTCGACGTGCAGGACCGCGACCGGCTCTCGACGCTCTCGGCCTCGACGCTGCATCGACTGCTGCGGCCGCGCCCGGACAACTCGTCGAGGTTCCGGCATCACCGTGAGAACCGGCTCCCGCACGACGTGATCGTGGTGGACGAGACGTCGATGGTGTCGCTGACGTTGATGGCGCGGCTGCTGGAGGCGGTACGCCCCGACAGCCGGCTGCTGCTGGTCGGCGACCCGGACCAGCTGGCATCGGTGGAGGCCGGCGCGGTACTGGCGGACCTGGTCGACGGGCTTGGCAGCCGCACCGACGTGCGCATCGCGGCGTTGCAGACGTCGCACCGGTTCGGCGAGAGCATCGGCGCGCTCGCGGCCGCGATCCGGGACGGCGACGCGGACCGGGCGCTGGAACTGCTGCGGGCCGGTGGCGAGCACATCGACTGGCTCGACACCGAGGATCCCCGCGAGCGGCTGCGCCCGGTGCTGCTGCCGCATGCGCTGCGGCTGCGCGAAGCCGCGATCCTGGGTGACGCGACAGCTGCCGCCACGACCCTCGACGAGCATCGGTTGCTGTGCGCGCACCGCCGTGGACCCTATGGCGTCTCGCAGTGGAACCGCGCGGTCGAGCGCTGGCTGACCGATGCGACCGGGGAACCGATCTGGGCGGACTGGTATCCGGGACGGCCGGTGCTGGTGACCGCCAACGACTACGGGCTGGGCCTCTACAACGGTGACACCGGGGTGGCCGTGGTCCGCGACGGCGCGCTGAGCGTGGCGGTCGGAGCGCTGGAGCTCGCGGCGGCCCGGCTGTCCGACGTCGACACCATGCACGCGATGACGATCCACAAGAGCCAGGGCAGCCAGGCAGACGAGATCACCGTACTCATGCCCCCGGAGGATTCCCGGCTGCTGACCCGCGAGCTTTTCTACACCGCGGTCACCCGGGCCAAGCAGCGCGTGCGGGTGGTCGGCCCGGAGTCGTCGGTGCGCGCCGCAATCGGGCGCCGTGCGGTGCGGGCATCCGGGCTGGCGCGTCGCCTCGCCCCGTGACACGGCGCGAGTCGGCACGTTTCTGCCAGGCGCCGGTCAATTCCTGCCAGCGGAAATGTTCCCGGGGGGCGGCGGGTTTGAACGGTCAGATCACCAAGATCGAAAACCACGAGAACGAAGGCCAAGAAGTCGAACCGCGTGACCAGCTCCACGGCTCCGACCCGAACACAGGGAAGAGCACAACCATGAAGAAGTTCAGCATCACCACCGCCGCCGCAGCCGCGCTGACCGCCGGAGTCCTCGGCCTCGCCGCCCCGGCCCTGGCCGCCCCCAGCGGCGGCAACGCCGCCGACACCATCAGCGCACTGGAAGCCGACGGCAGCCGCGTCATCGTCACCCGCCAGAGCGGCGCCCCCCTCGAGGAGGCCTCGGTCGTGTCCATCACCCGGGGACCGCTGGTGCGCCATGCGGTGCCCTTCGCCACCTCCCAGGGTGATCACACCCGGTCGGTGAGCAGCCAGACCATCTACGTCACGGTCAAGTAGTCGACGCGACGAAAGGGGCGCCCTGAACCCGGGGCGCCCCTTTCTCGTGCTCTGGCTGTAACGGTGTGCGCACCGGCTCACACCATCTGAACGGACAACGCCGTCAGATCGCCGAAGCCAGAAAGTACCGCCATGAACATCAAGACCCTCACCATCGCCGCCAGCATCGCCGCCGGATTGAGCACCGCGCTGCTGGGATCGGCCGGCCCCGCCGTCGCCGCCCCGGACGCCGCGCGCAACGCCGACGCGACCATCATGCGACTCGAGGACCAGGGCAACCGGGTGATCGTCACCCGGCTCTCCGCCACCCCGCTCGAGGACTCCTCGGTCGTGTCCATCACCCACGGACCCCTGGTGCGCCATGCGGTGCCCTTCGCCACCTCCCAGGGTGACAACACGCTCTCGGTGAGCAGCCAGACGGTCTACGTGACCGTTCGGTGAGCACCCCTTCCCGCAGGTAGCCAACGTCGCTAAAAGGTGTCACCGTCGAGATGTCACCGATGAGTCGCTAAGTTGTCGGCGAGCCGTCGACGGCTCATCGGGCTATCGGAGAGATCGTTGATACATGCGCGTTGACGGGCGGGACATCGTCGTCTCGGGCGACCTGCTCCAACCGCTGACCCGGCGCACCAACGACCTGTTCCGGCTCGCGCTGTCGGGGGCCTTCCTGGTCGTCGTGGTCACCAGCTCGCTGATCACCCGCAACGAGTGGGAAGCCCTGGAGAAGTCGATCTCCGAGATCGTCGGCGTGCTGAGCCCCACGCAGTCCAACACGGTCTACCTGGTCTACGGCGTGGCGATTCTGGCGCTGCCGTTCATGATCCTGATCGGGTTGATCGTCGGGCGGCAGTGGAAACTGCTCGGGGCCTATGCGGCCGCCGGCATCGTGGCGATCCTGTCGCTGTCGACGACCGGCAACGGCATCGCCGCTCCGCAATGGCATTTCGACCTGACCGACCGGCTCGACACCGTGCTGTCGCAATTCCTCGACGATCCCCGCTGGATCGCGATGCTCGCGGCGGTGCTGACGGTGTCGGGGCCGTGGCTGCCCGCGCGGTGGCGACGCTGGTGGTGGGCGCTGCTGCTGGCGTTCGTCCCGATCCACCTCGTCGTCAGCGCCGTGGTGCCCGCCCGGTCGCTGCTCGGTCTCGCGGTGGGCTGGTTCGTCGGCGCGCTGGTGGTGCTGGTGGTCGGCACTCCGGCACTGGAGGTGCCGCTGGACGGTGCCGTCCGCGCGATGGCCCGGCGCGGCTTCCGCGTGCACGCCCTGCAGGTCGTGCGCCCGGCGGGGCGAGGACCGATGGTGCTCACCGCGTTCCGGGACCACACCGCCGACAGCGCCGACCCGTCGGAGGACACCGCGGTCGTCGAACTGTACGGACCGCACCAGCGCGGCGGCGGGTTCCTGCGGCAGTTCTGGCGCAAGCTGCGGCTGCGCGACAGCGAGACCGCGCCGCTGCAGACCTCGATGCGCCGCGCCGTCGAGCATCGCGCGCTGATGGCCATCGCGATCGGCGACGTCGCGCTGGCCAACACCGCACCGATCGCGGTGGCCACGCTGGACCGCGGGTGGACGCTCTACGCGCACAAGCCCGCGCGCGGGACACCGATCGACGAGTGCTTCGCCGAGACGCCGGTGACGCGGGTCTGGGACGCCCTCGGAGTGCTGCACAGCCAACAGATCTCGCACGGCGATCTGCGCGGCAAACAGATCACCGTCGCTCGACGGCACGCCCCTGTTCGGCGAGCTTCTCGCAAGCCGAATACGGGGCGTCGGAGGCGCATCTGCACACCGACATCGCGCAGCTGCTGCTGACCACCACCGACTCTACGGCGCCGAGCCCGCGGTGCGTGCGGCGATCACCGTGTTCGGCGACGGGCCGGTCCTCGCGGCGTCGCGCCGGCTGACCAAAGCCGCTGTGCCCAAACGTGTTCGGACGTCGGTCCGGGACGCCGGCACCGCGATGTCGAGCGCGCGCGACGAGGTCAAACGCCAGACCGGCGCCGACCAGATCAAGACCGAGACGATCACCCGCTTCACCCGCAGCCAGTTGATCCAGCTGGTGCTGCTCGTCGCGCTGGTCTACGTCGCGTATCCGTTCATCAGCTCGGTGCCGGTGTTCTTCTCCGAGCTGCGGTCGGCCAACTGGTGGTGGGCGCTGGCCGGGCTGGCGGTGTCGGCGCTGAAGTACCTGGGCGCCGGCACGGCGCTGTGGGCGTGCGCCGACGGCCTGGTGAGCTTCCGCAATCTGAGCATCATGCAGGTGGCGAACACCTTCGCCGCCACCACGACGCCGGCGGGGGTGGGCGGACTGGCGCTGAGCACGCGGTTCCTGCAGAAGGGCGGGCTCGGCGCGCTGCGCGCCACGACCGCGGTGGCCCTGCAGCAGTCGGTGCAGGTGATGACCCACCTGACGCTGCTGATCATCTTCAGCGCCGCGGCGGGCGCGTCGGCGGATCTGTCGCAGTTCGTGCCCAGCGCCACGGTGCTGTACCTGATCGCCGGTGGTGCGCTCGGCGCGGTCGGGGTGTTCCTGTTCGTCCCGAAGCTGCGGCGGTGGCTGGCCACCGCGGTACGCCCGCGACTGCAAGGAGGTCGTCGACGACCTCGTCGAGCTCGCGCGCGAGCCCAAGCGCCTGGCGTTGATCGTGTTGGGTTGTGCGGCAACCACTCTGGGTGCCGCACTGGCGCTGTGGGCGAGCATCGAGGCGTTCGGCGGCAACGCCAGCTTCGTCACCGTCACGATCGTGACGATGGTCGGCGGCACCCTCGCCTCGGCCGCGCCCACCCCCGGCGGCGTGGGTGCGGTGGAGGCGGCGCTGATCGGCGGGCTGGCCGCCTTCGGGGTGCCTGCGGCGGTCGCGGTGCCGTCGGTGCTGCTCTACCGGATCCTGACGTGCTGGCTGCCGGTGTTCGTCGGGCTGGCCGATCATGCGGTGGCTCACCCGCAACGACATGATCTGAGTACGCGGAATGCGACATGCCGCCGGGGCGGGCAGTCAGCAGACGACGCCGGCGAACACCGCTCCGGTGACGAGGGCGATCAGGATCGCGACGTTCGGCATCCCGCTGGACAGCGCGAGGACGACGCCCGCGATCGCGGCGATCAGGATCGTCGACCATCAGGAAGGCGACGAGCCAGTTGATGGAGTTGGAGGCATGGTTGGAGGCATGGTTGGAGGCATGGATGGAGGCATGGACAGCACGCGCGGGCTGGACCTCTCGCGGAACCATCGCGCCCTCGCCGAATCCGGTCATGACCGTCCCTTCCTGTGACTGCGGACACAATATAACGCGTCAATGGTCCAGATCACACTTTTGACGGCAAGGTTGTGACCTGCGCCGATTTCGAAAGCTCCACTAACAGAACTGATTAGCGCTACTAACGGCACGGTCGGGTCGGTACGGTGTCCGCGATGAGCCCCGCCAGACTGGTCGTCCTGATCGCCGCGGCGGCCGTGCTGGTGCAGTGCGGCCCGGCGCCCGCCCCGCCGCCATCGCCGCCGCCCCCGCCGCCGACCTCGCCGCGGCATCGCCCGCGGCGCCGGCCGCCCCGACGGTTCCCGCGCCCCGGCCGCAGCCGGCGCAGGTGCGGCCGGTCACCGCCGCCGACCTCGGCGCGACGTGGCGCCCGGGCTGCCCCGCCGCCCCGGAGCAGCTGCGCCGCATCGACCTGGACTACTGGGGCTTCGACGGGCGGCTTCACCGCGGTCAGCTGGTGGTCGACCGGCGACCTCACCGCGAGGTGATCGCGGTGTTCGACCGGCTGCTCGCGCTGCGCTTCCCGATCGAGCGGATGCAGACCGCCGACCACTATCCCGGCGCCGAGGACGAGCTGTCGATGCGCGACAACAACACCTCGGCCTACAACTGCCGCGACATCCCGGGCACCGGCAACTGGTCGCTGCACGCCTACGGCCGCGCGGTCGACATCAACCCGCGCATCAACCCGTACATCGACGGCGACGACGTGCAACCCGCCAACGCCGGTCCCTGGGTGGATCGCTCCCGGACCGAACCGGGAATGTTCCACGCCGGCGATCCCGCCGTCACCGCGTTCACCGATCGCGGCTGGCGCTGGGGCGGGTACTGGCGCAGTCCGAAGGATTACCAGCATTTCGAGATGCGCTGATCGCGCGTGACATCACGGATTCGTCAGATCGTGAACCCCCACGGGCGTTCTTCCGTGTCGTAAATTTAGGCGCTTTCCGTGGTCACTGGAGACGGAACTGCTGCACCGAATCGCTTCGCTGGCCATCGCCGCACCCCGCCGCATCCTGGCGGCCGCGGCGGTGCTCACGGTCGCGCTCGCGGTGTTCGGGGTGCCCGTCGCCAAGAACCTGTCACCCAGCGGCTTCGCCGACCCGGGCTCCGAATCGGCCCGCGCGTCGCAGATCCTCACCGACACCTTCGAGCAGGGCGACGTCTCGATGCTGGTGGTGATCTCCTCCCCGGACGGCGTCGACAGCCCGGCCGTGCGCGACGCCGCGAACCGCATCGTGCAGCGGATCACCGACCACCCGCAGGTCGCGACCGTGTCGTCGGCATGGACGACGCCGCCGGCGGCGGCCGCCGACCTCGTCAGCAGGGACCGCACCGCCGGACTGGTCGTCGCGGGGATCACCGGCACCGAAGCCGAGCAGCAGACCTACGCCCGACAGCTCTCCGACGAGGTGACCCGCGACGTGCCCGACGGCGTCACGGTGCGCACCGGCGGCACCGCGATGGTCAACGTCCAGATCACCGAGCATTCCCAGCGGGACCTGCTGTTGATGGAGGGTCTCGCGATCCCGCTGAGCTTCCTGGTCCTGGTCTGGGTGTTCGGCGGCCTGCTGGCCGCGGCGCTGCCCGTCGCGATCGGCGTGATGGCGGTCGTCGGGGCGCTCGCGGTGCTGCGGGTGGTCACGCTTCGCCACCGACGTGTCGATCTTCGCGCTGAACCTGGCGACCGCGATGGGCCTCGCGCTGGCCATCGACTACACGCTGCTGATCGTGAGCCGGTACCGCGACGAACTCGACGGCGGCGCCGGTCGCACCGAGGCCGTCGCGCGCACCCTGGCGACCGCCGGTCGCACCGTGCTGTTCTCCGCGACCACGGTGGCGTTGTCCATGTCGGTGATGGTGCTGTTTCCGATGCACTTCCTCAAGTCGTTCGCCTATGCGGGGGTGGCCACGGTCGCCTTCGCCGCGGCCGCGGCCGTGGTGGTCACGCCGGCGGCGCTGGTGCTGCTCGGCGACCGACTCGGTTCGCTCGACGTCCGTCGATTCGCGCGTCGCCTGCTGCGCCGCCCGGACCCGCAACCCGTCCCCGTCGAAGAGCGCTTCTGGTACCGGTGCGCCACCACGGTGATGCGGCGCGCGCTGCCGCTCGGGTTGGCCGTCGTCGCGCTGCTGCTGCTGGCCGGCGCGCCGTTCCTCGGGGTGCGCTGGGGTTTTCCCGACGACCGCGTGCTGCCCGGTTCGGCGAGCGCGCACCAGGTCGGCGACCAGTTGCGCCGGGACTTCGCGGACAACACCGACACCGCGGTCACCGTCGTCATCCCGGACGCCGCGTGGGCTGACGGCGGCCGAGCTGTCCCGCTACGCCGCCGACCTGTCGCGTGTCCCCGACGTTCCCGCGGTGTCCGCGCCGACCGGCACGTTCGTCGACGGCGTCGCGGCCGGACCGCCGTCGGCGCCCGCCGGCGAGCGCGACGGCAGCGCGTTTCTGACCGTCACCAGCACCGCGCCGCTGTTCTCCGATGCCTCCGAGGCACAGCTGGACCGCCTGCACGCGGTCGCCGGCCCCGGGGGCCGCGCCGTCGTTGGTGACGGGCACCGCCCAGACCAACCGGGACAGCGTCGACGCGATCACCTCCACGCTGCCGATCGTGCTCGGTCTCATCGCCGTCATCATGTTCGTGTTGCTGTTCCTGCTCACCGGCAGCGTCGTCGTCCCGCTCAAAGCGCTTGTGCTGAACGTGCTCTCGCTGACGGCGGCGTTCGGGGCGCTGGTGTGGATCTTCCAGGACGGCCACCTGCACGGGCTCGGCACGACGCCCACCGGCACGCTGGTCGCGAACATGCCGGTGCTGCTGTTCTGCATCGCGTTCGGGCTGTCGATGGACTACGAGGTCTTCCTCGTCGCCCGCATCCGCGAATTCTGGCTAGCCACCGGCCGATCCGACGAATCGGTGGCGCTGGGCATCGCCTACACCGGGCGCATCATCACCGCCGCCGCGCTGATCATGTCGATCTCGTTCGCCGCGCTGATCGCCGCCAGCACGTCGGTGATGCGGATGTTCGGCCTCGGCCTGACGCTGGCCGTCCTGGCCGACGCGACGTTGGTGCGGATGGTGCTCGTCCCGGCGTTCATGCATCTGATGGGGGGATGGAACTGGTGGGCGCCGCACTGGCTGACCCGGATTCACCGGCGTCTCGGTTTCGCCGAGGCACCGGCGGCCGAACCCGATGATCGCGCACCCAGAGAACGGATCGCCCCATGACCGCCACCCCCGTCACTGTCATCGCCGGTGTGCAGGGCGCGTTGCCGCCCCACCGCTACACCCAACAGGAGGTCACCGACACCTTCCTGGCGGTGCCCGCCTTCGCCGGCCTCGGCGACGTCGTGCGCGGCCTGCACGAACACGCGAAGGTCGAGGCGCGCCACTTCGTGCTGCCCCTCGAGCGTTACCCGGCGCTGCGGGACTTCGGGGACGCGAACGACATCTACCTCGAGCACGCCCTCGACCTCGGCGTGCGAGGCGCTGACGGCGGCGCTCGAGGAGGCCGGCGTGGCGCCCGACGACCTCGACTTGATCATCACCACGACGGTGACCGGCATCGCGGTGCCCTCGCTGGACGCGCGCATCGCCGGCCGGCTGGGATTGCGCCCCGACGTGCGACGGGTCCCGCTGTTCGGGCTGGGCTGCGTCGCCGGGGCGGCCGGCATCGCGCGCCTGCACGACTACCTGCGCGGGGCGCCCGGGCACGCCGCGGCTCTGGTGTCGGTCGAACTGTGTTCGCTGACCTACCCCGCCGCCGAGGCCGAACATGGCCAGCCTCGTGGGCAGCGCATTGTTCGGGGACGGCGCGGCGGCGGTGGTGGCGGTCGGACAGGACCGCGCCGACCGGATGCAGGCCGCCGGCCCCGAAGTGCTCGACACGCGCAGCCGGCTGTACCCCGACTCGCTGGACACCATGGGATGGAAGGTCGGCAGCACGGGCTTGCAGCTCGTCCTGTCGCCGGACCTGCCCGACCTGATCGACCGCTACCTGGCCGCCGACATGGCGGGCTTCCTCGGCGGGCACGACCTCACGGTCGACGACATCGCGCGCATGGGTGTCGCACCCCGGCGGCCCGAAGGTGATCGAGGCGATCAACGCCGCGCTCGGACTCGACGAGGACGCATTGGAACTCACCTGGCGCTCGCTGGCCGAGGTCGGCAACCTGTCCTCGTCGTCGGTGCTGCATGTGCTGCGCGACACCATCGCCAAGAAACCCCCCGCCGGAGCGCCCGGGCTGCTGATGGCGATGGGCCCGGGCTTCTGCTCGGAGCTCGTGCTGCTGCGCTGGCGCTGAACCGTGCTCGCTTACACGCCTGCTGATCGCGGCCGTCGCCGTCGAGCGGGTCGCCGAACTCGTTGTCTCACAACGGAATCTGGCCTGGAGCCGGGCCCGCGGCGCTGTCGAGTTCGGCGCCGGCCACTACCCGCCGATGGTGGCGCTGCACAGTGCCCTGCTGGTCGGCTGCCTGGTCGAGGCCGCGCACCGCGACTTCCTGCCCGCACTGGGCTGGCCGATGCTGGGCGCCGTCGTCGCCGCCCAGGCGCTGCGCTGGTGGTGCATCACGACACTCGGGCGCCAGTGGAACACCCGCGTCGTCGTCCTGCCCGGCGCCGGCCGGGTCACCGCGGGGCCGTACCGGTTCCTCCGTCATCCGAACTACGTCGCGGTCGTCGTCGAGGGCATCGCGCTGCCGCTGGTGCACACGGCCTGGATCACCGCGCTGGTGTTCACCGCGCTCAACGCCGTACTGCTGCGCACCCGAATCGCCTGTGAGAACCGCGCCCTCGAGTCGCTGACGTGATCGACCTGGCGATCGTGGGCGGCGGCCCCGCGGGCCTGGCCACCGCCATCCACGCGGCCCGCGCCGGCCTGGAGACCGTGGTCGTCGAGAAGCGGTCCGGACCGATCGACAAGGCCTGCGGCGAGGGCCTGATGCCGCACGCGGTTCGGCAACTCGCCGCGCTCGGTGCGCGGCCCGCGGGCATCGGTTTCCGCGGGGTGTCCTACCTCGACGGCCGCGGCGGGGTCTGCGCCGAGTTCCGCTCCGGCCCGGGGCTGGGCGTGCGGCGCACCGCGCTGCATTCGGCACTGCTCGACGCGGCGGTGGCGGCCGGCGCGACGCTCGTGCACGAGACGGCGGGCGCCGTCACCGTCGATGCGGACGTCGGTGTCGGTCAACGGGATCCGCGCCCGCTACCTCGCCGCCGCCGACGGCCTGCACTCCCCCGTCCGCGCCGCCCTCGGCCTGCAGGGCCCGGCGGGCCGCACCCGCCGGTGGGGCTTCACCCGGCACGTGGCGGTGCCGCCGTGGAGCGAGTACGTCGAGGTGCACTGGGCCGCCGGGGCCGCGGCCGGCGAGGCGTACGTGACGCCGGTGGCCGACGACTGCGTCGGCATCGCGATCCTCACCACCCGTCGGGGGCCCTTCGAGCAGCACCTCGGCGCGTTTCCCGCGCTGCGCGAACGCCTCGCGGGCCGGCCGCACGGACGTGACCGGGCGGCCGGTCCGCTGCGGCAGCAGGTGCGCGCCCGGGTGGCCGGGCGGGTGCTGCTGGTCGGCGACGCGGCCGGCTACGTGGACGCGCTCACCGGCGAGGGACTCGGGCTGTCATTCGCCGCGGCGCGAGCGCTCGTCGCCTGCGTGGCCGCCGACCGGCCCGCCGATTACGAGCGCCTGTGGCGGCAGACCACCCGGCGCTACCGACTGATGACGACGGGCGTGCTGCTCGGCAGCACGTCACCGCTGCGCTCACTTGTCGTGCCGGCCGCCCGCGCCTTCCCGCGCGTGTTCTCGCGCGCCGTGCACCTGCTCGCCGAGTAACACCGCGTCGTCGCGGTAGATCGAGATGGCGTCGCGTCCATGCGATTTCGCCGCGTAGAGCGCCTTGTCGGCGCGCCCGAGCAATTCCTGCACCGCCGCGTCGGGGTTGATCCCGGCGATGCGCCACGGGCGCAGGGTCGCCACCCCGACGCTGATCGTCACCGTGCCCGAAGCCGATGTGCGGTGCGGGATCTCGAGTGCGCGGATCGCCGTGACCAGTCCCTTGGCCAATCCGCTGGAGTCGTCACAGCAGGACAGCACCACCGCGAACTCCTCGCCGCCGTAGCGGGCCGCCACGCAGACCTCCGGGTCGGCCAGGTGCGCCAGCACCTCGGCGATGTGCCGGAGACATTCGTCGCCGGCCTGGTGGCCGTAGAGGTCGTTGAACGACTTGAAGTGGTCGATGTCGACGAACAGGGCCGTCACCTGTTCGCCGTCGTCACAGGCGCGGGACCAGATCTCGGCGGCCCTGCGGGCCAGTCCACGACGGTTGGCCAGCCCGGTCAGCGGGTCGGTGTGGGCCATGTCGGTCAGCGATTCCTGGACCTCGCGCTCCAGCGTCACGTCCCGCACGAGGGCAGCTGTCAGGCCGTCGGTCGTACGCCGGCTGTGCACGACGTACCAGCCGTAGGAACCGTCGCTGCGGCGCACCCGGAACGGCTCCGAGGGACCCGTGTGCCCGGACTCGGGGAAGTCCGCCCGGGCGGCACGGTCGTCGGGATGGACGTGTTCGAGCCAGCGTTGCCTTGCTGATCCGGCCGTCGGGAATGCCGAGGATCTCGTCTCCCTGCGAGGCGCGATGCAGCACGTTGCCGTCGGAGTCGACGAGGATGACGATGTCTCCGGTCAGTTCGGCCACCAACTCGTAGGCCTTGTGACTGGCGTCGTCGAGGGCGGCCAACCGCATCCGGTCCTCCAGGGCCGCGGCGACCATGACCACCATCGTGAAGGCGCCCAGCACGAACACCTGGGCGGAGATCATCGCCTGACCCGGGTTGTCCAGCGACGCCGCGAACGGTCCGAGGCCGGCGAACGTGCTGCCCAGCACCAGCGCCGAGCCCACCGCCATCTCGGCGAACGCCGCTGCGATGCCAGAGCGGATCAGCACCAGCAGCGCGGGCAGCGCGGTGAGGAACACCAGAACGAAACTGGATTTGGTCGCCGAGGCGGCGCACAGGGCCACGGTCAGCGCCGTCATCGCGGTGAACCACCACACCTCGTGCCAGCTGTGGTGGCGGGCGTAGTGCCGCCACCGCAGCATCAGCGGCACCAGGAACGCGATGCCCACGGCCTCGGTGAGGTACCAGGCCAGCCCGGCGTAGGCCAGGGACTCCCGGTCGGAGCCGATCTCGCCGTTCCACACCAGGCCCGCCACACCGAGCGGGCTGGCCAGCAACGGCGCGGTGAACACGCCGTAGACCAGGAACCGGCGCCAGCTGCGCAGGGAGTCGCTGCGGCCCGCGACCCACTCGTGATCGCTGTGCAGCAGGGCGGCGGCGAACACCACCGCCGTCATCGTGGAGAGCACCCCCACCTCGGGGACCAGACCGAGCACCAGCCGGGCCGGCACGATCTGGATCGCGGCGAACGCGGCTAGGTACACCGGCCACTCGCGCCGCGGTGAGGTCAGCAGCGCCACCAGCTGCGGGGCCACCGCGGGCCAGACCATCGCATACGACCAGCTGTCGAGGTAGACCAGCCCGCGCACCGAGAAGCACAGGATCCCGACGGCCGCGGTCCAGCCCAGCAACGCGCGCCACGGCGGGATGGCGACAGCCGCGTGCGGCCACAGCCGAGGCCGGCGTCGCATGCCCGTCGTCATCTGGACAGTCAACCCCGTCAATATTCGGTCGGCAATCCCTGGCGGCGATCTCTGCCGATTCCCGTTCACAGCCACGACCCATTCCGGAAAGATCGGAACGCCAGACTGGCGCCCGTGACCGAGGTCGCCAATGCCACCACCGCGCCCGGCGCCGTCGACGGCGCGCACCTGGGCCCCACCGGACAGACCCGGTCGGGGATGACGGCCGACGCGCTGCGCGCCGCGGTGTCCGACCACCTGGTGTATTCGATCGCCCGCCCCGCCCGCGGTGCTCCGCGCCGAGTACTACTACCGCGCATTGTCGCTGGCGGTGCGCGACCGCATGCAGAAGCGCTGGATGGCGACGACGCAGGACTGGCTGGATCTGTCGGCCAAGGTCACCTGCTACCTGTCGGCGGAGTTCCTGATGGGGCCGCAGCTGGGTAACAACCTGCTCAACCTGGGGATCGAGGCCGAGGCCCGCGAGGCGCTGGCCGACCTCGGCCAGGACCTCGACGCGATCCTGGACTGCGAGGGCGAGCCGGGGCTGGGCAACGGCGGCCTGGGCCGGTTGGCCGCCTGTTATCTGGACTCGCTGGCCACGCTGGAACGGCCGTCGATCGGCTACGGGATCCGCTACGAGTTCGGCATCTTCACCCAGGAGATCGCCGACGGCTGGCAGGTCGAGAAGACCGACAACTGGCTGGTGCACGGTAACCCGTGGGAGATCGACAAGCCCGATGCCAGCTACGCGGTGAACTGGGGCGGGCACACCGAGCAGCTACCAGGACGTGACGGGCCGGTTGCGGGTGCGCTGGGTCCCGCAGCGGGTGCTCAAGGGTGTCTCCTACGACACCCCGGTGCAGGGCTACGGCGTCAACACCTGCAACACCTTGACGCTGTGGAGCGCACGGGCGGTGGAGTCGTTCGCGCTGGACGCGTTCAACACCGGCGACTTCTACAAGGCCGTCGACGAGGAGGTCATCTCCGAGACGGTGTCGAAGGTGCTCTACCCCAACGACGAACCCGAGGCCGGCAAGCGGCTGCGGCTGCTGCAGCAGTACTTCTTCGTGACGTGCTCGCTGCAGGACATCCTCAACATCCATACCCAGCGCGCGCAGCTGCCGCTGACCGCGCTGCCGGACAAGTGGGCGATCCAGCTCAACGACACCCACCCGTCGATCGCGGTCGCCGAGTTGATGCGGCTGTTGATCGACGAGCACCAGCTCGGCTGGGACGAGGCGTGGGACCTCACCGTGCGTACGTTCGGCTACACGAACCACACGCTGCTGCCCGAGGCGCTGGAGACGTGGCCGCTGCGCATCTTCGGCGAGGCGCTGCCGCGCCACCTCGAGCTGATCTACGAGATCAACGAGCGGTTCCTCGAGCAGGTGCGCGCACGGTTCCCCGGCGACGAGGAGCGGGCGGCGCGGATGTCGCTGATCGGTGAGGAGGGCGGCCGCAGCGTCCGGATGGCGCACCTGGCCACCGTCGGCAGCCACGCCGTCAACGGGGTCGCCGCACTGCACTCGGAGCTGTTGAAGGCCAGCGTGCTCAAGGACTTCTACGAGATGTGGCCGGAGCGCTTCGGCAACGTCACCAACGGCGTGACGCCGCGGCGGTTCCTGGCGCTGTCGAACCCCGGGCTGCGCGGCCTGCTCGACGAGAGCATCGGCCCCGGCTGGCTGACCGACCTGCAGCGGCTCAAGGGGCTGGAGTCCTTCGTCGACGATCCGGCGTTCCGCGCGCGCTGGCGGGAGGTCAAGCGCGCCAACAAGGCCCGCCTCGCCGAGTACGTGCATTCGAGCACGGGCATCGAGCTGGACCCGACGTGGATGTTCGACGTGCAGGTCAAGCGGATCCACGAGTACAAGCGCCAGCATCTGATGGCCCTGCACATCGTCGCGCTGTACCACCGGCTCAAGACCGACCCCGGGTCGTCGATCCCGCCGCGCGCGTTCCTGTTCGGCGGCAAGGCCGCGCCCGGCTACTTCATGGCCAAGCGGATCATCAAGCTGATCACCGCCGTCGGCGCGACGGTCAACAACGACCCCGACGTCAACCGGTTCCTGAAGGTGGTGTTCCTGCCGAACTTCAACGTCAAGAACGCGCACCTGGTCTACCCGGCGGCCAACCTCTCCGAGCAGATCTCGACGGCCGGCAAGGAGGCGTCGGGCACCGGCAACATGAAGTTCATGATCAACGGCGCGCTGACCATCGGCACGCTCGACGGCGCCAACGTCGAGATCCGCCAGGAGGCCGGCGCGGAGAACTTCTTCCTGTTCGGGCTGACCGAGGACCAGGTCGAGGCCGTCAAGGCCGAGGGGTACCGGCCGCAGAGCTTCGTCGAACGCGATGTCGGTCGCCTTGTAGCGATTTCGGTGTAGTTCGTCACGCTCACGGTGACGATCTACACCCGAATCACGCGTAGAGCCCGCGCTCGAGCGCGCGCAGCAGCGCCAGGGTCGACGCGACGTCGTGCTCCTGTCCGGACGCCGCGAGGGCTTCGCCGAGCAGTCGCGCCCAGATCGCGCGCAGTCGCGCCAGGTTCTCCGCGGCCCGCCGGGTCGAGCGCAACACCACCTGCCTGCTGTCGGTGGGGTCGGCCGACCGGCGCACCAGCCCCTTGGCCTCGAGGTCGCGCAGCGCCCGGCTCAGGTTGCTGCGTTGCAGCCCAGTCCCGGCGGCGACGGTGCCGGCGCTGACGTCGGGGTGGTGGTCGATGAAGCGCAGCACCGTCACCTCGGTGGCCGACAGTTCGACGACGTCGGGGTCGGATGCGGCCTGCGACCGGACCGCGCGCGCGACCGCCATCACGACGTCGGCGAGGTCCGCGAGCTGCTCGGCGCGGGACGGGCGGGCTTGCACGAACCCCACCCTACCTGATAGTTATGTATTGATAATTATTATCTGATAATCACCTAGGAGACCGATGACCGCCACCGTCGACACGGCGCCGCGCCGGAACGCGACGCCGCAGATCACCGTCGGCCTGCTCGTCACACTGGCCCTGCTGTCGGCCGTCGCGCCGTTCGCCACCGACCTCTATCTGCCCGCGTTCCCGCAGATGGTCGACGACCTGCACACCTCACCCACGAACGTGCAGCTGACGCTGACCGCGTTCCTGCTCGGCCTCGCGGCCGGTCAGCTGGTGTTCGGTCCGCTCTCCGATCGCTACGGGCGGGTCAGGCCACTGGTGCTCGGCGCGGCGGTGTGCGTGCTCGCCAGCGTGGTCGCCGTGCTCGCCCCGAGCATCGAAGTACTCGTTGCGGCCCGGCTCGCCCAGGGGCTCACGGGTGCGGCGGGCATGGTGATCGGACGGGCCATCATCTCCGACCTGGCCACCGGGCGCGCCGCGGCGCGGGCGTTCAGCCTGATGATGATCGTCGGCGGCATCGCGCCGATCGCCGCGCCGCTGGCGGGCGGTTTCCTGGTGCAACCGCTGGGGTGGCGCGGTGCGCTCGCGGTGATCCTGGCGCTCGTCGTCGCCATGCTCGTCGCTGCGCTCGTGGTGATCCGCGAGACCCACACCGAGGAACGCCGCGCCGCGCTGCGCCCGACAAGGCCACGAAGGGTTCCCCGTTGCGGGACCTGACCCGCCGCGCCTACCTCGGCCACCTGGTGGCGTTCGGCTTCGCGTTCGCGGTGATGATGGCCTACATCTCGGCGTCGCCGTTCGTCTACCAGACGATGATGGGCCTGAGCTCGGCGCAGTACGGCGCGATGTTCGGCGTCAACGCCTTCGGGCTGCTGACGATGAGCGCGACGAGCGCTCGCCTCGCCGCACGCGTCGAGCCGCGGCGGCTGGCCGGTGTCGGCCTCGCGGTCATCCTGGCGGCCAGTGTCGCCGTCGTGGCGCTCGCGGTCGCCGGCGTTCCCGCGGGCTGGCTCGCGCTGCCGTTGTTCTTCGCGGTCGCGGGCATGGGTCTGATCTTCGGCAACACCACCGCGCTGGCGTTGTCCGCCGCGCCCCGGGCCGCAGGCACCGCGTCGGCTCTGCTCGGTGCCACGCAGTTCGGGCTCGCGGCCGTGGTGTCGCCGCTGGTCGGACTCGGCGGAGAGCACACCGCGACACCGCTGGGCATCGTGATGGTGTGCGCCGCGGCGATGGCCGGCCTCGGCTTCCTCACCGCCCGCCCCTGACCCGGGCCGAACGTGCATTCCAGCAGGGGAAGTGCGACTGCAGCCCTGCCGGAATGCGAGTTCGGCGGGCCGCTCACCACCTGACAACGGTCCGGTCACAACCCGGTCACCGGCCCGCGCGGCCAGCGGGCGCCGGCGCATGCGCCGGATAGGTTCGCGCGCGTGGCCTCCTTCGGACACCGGCTCCGTCGCGCCGGCACACGTGTCGCCGTCGCCGCGCTGCTCGCCGTCACCGCACTGACCGTCGGCCCGCACCCGCACGCCCACGCGTTCTCCCGCGAGGGTCTGCCGGTCGAGCAGCTCGACGTGCCGTCGCCGTCGATGGGGCGCAACATCCGCGTCGAGTTCCAGGGCGGCGGACCGCATTCGGTGCTGCTGCTCGACGGTCTGCGCGCCCAGGACGACTTCAACGGCTGGGACATCAACACCGCGGCGTTCGAGTGGTTCTACAAGTCGGGCGTGTCGGTGATCATGCCGGTCGGCGGGCAGTCCAGCTTCTACAGCCGACTGGTACCGGCCGGCCAAGGGCCACAACGGGACGGTGACCTACAAGTGGGAGACCTTCCTGACCCACGAGCTGCCGGCGTGGCTGGCGGCCAACCGCGGCCAGGACCCGTTCAACAACGCCGTTGTCGGGCTGTCGATGTCGGGCGGGGCGGCGTTGACGCTGGCGGCGTGGTATCCGCAGCAGTTCATCTTCGCCAGCTCGCTGTCGGGGTATTTGGATCCGTCGGCAGGGCTGTGGCCCACGCTGATCGACATCGCGATGAACGACGCCGGCGGCTACAACTCCACGGACATGTGGGGCCCGCCCAGCGACGTGGCCTGGCAGCGCAACGACCCGATGCTCAACATCAACCGGCTGGTCGCCAACAACACCGCGCTGTGGGTCTACTGCGGCAACGGCACGATGACCGACCTCGACAACGGCTCGGGTTTCGGCGGCAACTTCAGCGCCCAGTTCCTGGAGAACATCACGCTCGACACCAACAGGAGTTCAGCGAGAAGTACCTGGCGGCCGGCGGGCACAACGCGGTGTTCAACTTCCCGCCCAACGGCACGCACAGCTGGGGCTACTGGGGCGCGCAGCTGCAGGCGATGAAGCCGGACATGGTGCGCCTGCTGGCACCGCCGCCCCCGCCGCCGCCACCGCCGCCGCCTCCCGCGCCGGGAACACCGCCGGCGCCGCCGGGCTGACTACCGGAAGTGGGGCTCCAGCAGCGTCGACCACGCCTTGTCGAGCTGCTGCCACTCGTCGGCACACCCGTCCGCGCGGCCCTCGGGGAGCTGGCCGTCGGTGACCAGGTCGCCGTTGGCCCCCGGGTTCGACCCGTAGATCGAGCACTGCAGGTTGTAGACGCGCTGTTGGTCCAGCGAGTGCACGTCAGCCATGTCGTCGTCGGTGACGGCGTTCTCCGAGGCGCCGAACACCCGCGCGAAGTCCTTGACCGATGCACCGACTCCGGGCGGCGGGCCGGCGTCGCCGGGGGTCAGCAGGATGTAGGCCGCCAGCTGATCGGCCACGTCCTCCTCCCGTCCGGTGACGGCAGATCGTAGACGGTGACCGCCATGTGCCCGACCTCGTGGAAGAACGTCGCCCATTCGGCGTTGATCGCGCTCGCGGCGGGGTCGGGATCGCTGCTTCGGTGAAGACCGCTCACTGTTCGCGGTGTCCTCATAGCAGATCGTGACGGTGTTGGCGGTCGGGTCCCAGGCGTTGGCCTCGTCGCAGTGCGCCCCGAGCAGCGGAATGTCGTAGGGCAGCGCCAACGTCTGGTTCACGTCGTCGGCCATGTCCTCGAGCACCTGGTTGTTCTTCAGAAGGTCGCGGTCCGCGATCGCCTCCGGCGTCGTCGCGTCCTCGTAGGTGACGGTCATCGTTCCGCCCTGTTCGTCACCGCCGGTCTGTGCGTCGGGCCGCGGGGTCGACAACGAGGACGCGGACTGTTGGTCGGCGCCGCCGCATGCCACCGTGACCAGTCCGGTCGCGAGCAACGGCGCGAGCCGCCTCCGCATCAGTTCGGCGGGCACCAGCTCGAAGACGGGGATGACGCGGTCGGTGCGCGTCTCGTAGTCACCGAAGCCGGGAGCCCGCTCGACGATCAGCGGATAGATGCGGTCGCGTTCCTCCCGCGGCAGCTCGCGCGCGGTGACCGGGACGCGGCGGGTCGTCGCCGATCTCCACAGTCGCGTGCGGATGAGCACGAATGTTGAACGCCCACGCCGGATCCCGGTCGCGACCGGCCGATGAACCGACGACGTAGATCGCGCCGTCGAAGTCGAAGTACGCGATCGGATTGACCCGCTGCTCGCCGCTCCTGGCGCCGGTCGAGGTCAACAGCAGCAGCGGGAAGCCCTCGAACTGGCCGCCGACCTTGCCGGCGTTGGCCCGGAACTCGTCGATGTTGCGCTGGTTGAAATCGCGCTCGTCAGTCATCTCGTCGGCCACCGCATCATCGTATGGCGATCACCGGCGTGCGGGGCCAGGATGGCGGTCATGGACGACATCACGTTCGTCCCGACCCCCGAGCAGCTGGCCTAAACCCTTCGGCGGTGCGGAACCGGTCATGCGGATCAGGCCGCCGAACCCGCCGACACGCTGGCCGTCCACCTGGTCGATCCGACCCCGGCACGCGCCTGGGGCGCGTCGACGTTGATCCCGTTCTTCGGCGGGGTGACCAGCGTGGCCGTCAGTCCCACGCTGCAGGATCCGCGGCGACTTCGGTCTCGCGTTGCCGCCAATCCGATGCTGGGCACCGTGGGTGTCGCGGCGGCCCGCCGCGAGGTCCGCACGTCGCTGTTACCCGATGCGTTCGGCGGCAACATGGACACCCCGGAGATGGCCGCGGGCCGCGACCTGCTGTCTGCGGGTCAACGTGCCGGGCGCGTTGTTCTCCCTCGGCGACGGGCACTACCGGCAGGGCGAGCTGGCTCGACGCCTACCAGCTGCTGACCCAGATCTCGCTGGCGCCGATCGCCAACGTGGTCGACGCCAACTACAGCTCGGTGACCAAGATCGACAAACGGCTGCTGCCTGCCGCGCCGGCCTACGGTGGCATCCACGCCGAACTCCGCTCGGCCGCCGCCTCGTTCGGCACCATCACCTATGACCCGCGCGATTTCGGTGTCGTTCGTAACGCACAGCGTGACGAACGACACCGAAATCACGCCCAACCCGCGCAGCAGCACCGCCAGGCCGAACTCGAACGCGTCGTCGGCGCGCTGCGGCTTGGGCGCCCCGGTGGCCAGCGCGGCGGCCAGCTCCGGCCCGACCTCGGCGCGGGCCTGCCATGGCTGGTCGGGCGCGGCGACGTCGAGCGCCGAGCCCAGCACGTACGAGTCCACCAGACTGATCGTCCGCAGCGTGTCGGCCGGGGTGAAGCCGGCCCGCGTCAGCGTCACCGCCAGCGCGTTGTACATCGTGGTCGCCTGCGGGCTGTTGACGGCGTACTCGGTCAGCAGCGGGATCAGTTGCGGGTAGCGTGCGAAGCTGCGGCGGTAGGAGCGCGCGATGTCGGCGACCACATCGCGCCACGGCCGGCGCGGATCGTCCTCGGGCAGTTCGACCTCCGACATCGCGCGCTCCCGCAGCAGTTCGACGACATCATCGCGGCCGGTGACGTGGTTGTAGAGCGACGACGGCTGCACCCGCAGTTTGCGGGCGAGCCCGGCGATGGTGAACCCGCCTGTCGCGAGCACCAACTCGAGTGCGGCCTCCGCGATGCGGTCGGTCGACAGCAGGGGCGTGCGGGGCCGTCCCATCCGGCAGCTCTCCTCTTGCGCGGTCGAGTGACTGCGTTCACAATAAACGAACCTCATTCGTTTTAGGAGCCGGATGATCACCCTCACCGCCCCCGCCGCCCCGCCGCTGTCCCGGTCGACACCGTCGGACCGACCGCCCCTGCGGGTCGGCCTGGTGCAGCACCGGTGGCGCGATGACGCCGACGAGCTGGCCGAGACGCTGCGTGAGGGCATCGACCGGGCCGCGGCCGAGGGCGCCGACCGCGGTGTTCCTGCCCGAGATCACCCTGCTGCGCTACCCGGCCGATCGGCCCGGCGGCGCCGACGCCGCCGCGCTCGCCGAGGACCTGCAAACGGGCCCGACGTTCGCGCTCGCCGCCGAAGCCGCCTGCGCCAACGGCATCTTCGTGCACGCCTCGCTCTACGAGCGGGCGCCCGGGCCCGACGGTCTCGGACTCAACACCGCGATCCTGGTCTCCCCCGCGGGCGCAGCTGGTCGGCCGGACCCACAAGCTGCACATCCCGATCTCGGCCGGCTACTACGAGGACACCTACTTCCGCGCCGGGCCCGGCGACGATCCGTACCCGGTGTACGAGCCGGACGGTCTCGGGCGCGCGCATCGGCATGCCGACGTGCTGGGACGAGTGGTTCCCCGAGGTGGCCCGCAGTTATTCACTCGCCGGTGCCGAGCTCGTCGTGTACCCCACCGCGATCGGCTCCGAGCCGGTGTTCCCCGACTTCGACACCCGCCCGCTGTGGCAGCAGGTCATCGTCGCCAACGGCATCAGCAGCGGACTGTTCATGGTGGTGCCCAACCGCGTCGGCGACGAGGGCCCTGTGACGTTCTACGGCTCGTCGTTCATCTCCGACCCCTACGGCCGGGTGCTCGTGCAGGCGCCGCGCGACGAGGAGGCGGTGCTGGTGGCCGACCTCGATCTCGACCAGCGCCGCGACTGGCTCGAGCTGTTCCCGTTCCTGCTGACCCGCCGCCCGGACACCTACCGCGCGCTGACCGAACCCGTTGACCCACAACGGCCCTACGGCGCGGGTCAGCCGGCGACGGCGGTGGTCAAGTGAGCGCGACGCTGTTCACCGGCGGTGCCGTCTGGACCGGACGCGGCCGACACCGACGCGGTGCTGGTCATCGACGGCGTGGTGGCCGCGCTCGGCGACGACGCGCGGGCCCGCGGCGCCGGTGCCGACGTCATCGATCTCGACGGCGGGTTCCTGATGCCGTCGTTCGGCGACGGGCACGCCCATCCGCTCTACGGCGGCCTGGAAGCGGTCGGACCGCCGGTGCGGCAATGCACCTCGGTCGACGAGATCGTGGCCGCGGTGAAGCACTACGCCGAGGCGCATCCCGACGAGGACTGGATCGTCGGCGCCTCCTATGACGGCAGCCTGGCCCCCGGCGGATTGTTCGACGCCCGCTGGCTGGACGCCGCCGTGCCGGACCGGCCGGTGGTGCTGCGGGCCTGGGACTATCACACGGTGTGGTGCAACACCGCCGCGCTCGAGCGCGCGGGGATCACCGCCGACACCCCGGATCCCGTGCTCGGCGAGATCCCGCGCCGCGACGACGGATCGGTGCTCGGCACGTTGCGCGAATGGGGCGCCACCGATCTGGTGATGAACGTGATGCCGCCGCGCGACGAACAGGTCCGCATCGGTGCGCTCGGCACCGCCGCGGACTACTACCTGGCCCGCGGCGTGACGTGGGTGCAGGACGCGTGGGTGGAACCCGCCGACGTCGCCACCTACGTCGAGGCCGCCCGACGCGGGGCGCTGCGCATGCGGTTCAACCTCGCGCTCTACGCCGATCCCCGCCACTTCGACCGCCAGGTCCCGCATTTCGCCGAGCAGCGGCGCGCCGTCACCGACGTCGCCCACCCGCTGCTCACCGCGAACACGGTCAAGTTCTTCGCCGACGGCGTCGTCGAGAACGAGACCGGCGCGCTGCTCGCGCCCTACTGCTCGGGCCTGCACTCCACACGGCATGCGCAACTGGGAGGGCGACTCGCTGGCCGAGGCGGCCCGCCGGGTCGACGACCTCGGTCTGCAGATCCACATCCACGCGATCGGTGACGCCGCCGTGCGTCAGGCCCTGGACGCGATCGAACATCGTTGTCACGCAGAACGGTCCGCGGGACCGCCGGCCGGTGATCGCGCACTGCCAGCTGATCGACGACGCCGACCTCGCGCGGTTCGCCGCGCTGGGCGTCATCCCGAACATGCAGCCGCTGTGGGCGCAGCTCGACGCGTTGATGACGGTGCTGACGATCCCGCGGCTCGGCCCCGAGCGCGCCGACAAGCAGTACCCGATCCGCACCCTCGACTCCTCGGGCGCGGCGCTGGCTTTCGGCTCGGACTGGCCGGTGTCCTCGGGCGCTCCGCTGGACGGCATCGCCGTCGCGACCTCGCGGCGCACCGCCGACGGCGAGCCCGACGGTGGCTGGACCCCGAACGAGATCCTGCCGATCGAGCGCGCCTTGTCCGCCTACACGGCGGCCGTGGCGAATCAGGCTTTCGCGGATAACGATTGGGGCGTTATCGCTCCCGGAGCCAGTGCCGACCTGGTATGGCTGGATCGCGACCCGCGGGCCACCGCGCCGTTGGACCTCCCCGGCGTGGGGATCCGCGCCACGTATCTGCGCGGAGCGCAGGCATACCGCGCCGACGACTGAAAGGCTGCACATGACCAGCGAATCCGGGGTACACCTCACCGGCCCACACGAAGGGCATCTGAAGCGGGCGCTGGGGCTGCCGTCGCTGGTGCTGTTCGGGCTGGTGTACATGGTGCCGCTGACGGTGTTCACCACCTACGGCATCGTGACCGAGACCTCGGGCGGACGGGTGCCGCTGGCCTACACCGTCACCCTGATCACGATGGTGTTCACCGCGTTGTCGTACGCGCGGATGGCGGCGGCCATCCCGGTTGCGGGTTCGGCGTACACCTACACGCAGCGGACGTTCGGTGCGCCCGTCGGCTTCCTGGCCGGGTGGTCGCTGCTGCTCGACTACCTGTTCCTGCCGATGCTGAACTATCTGGTGATCGGCCTGTACCTGAACGCGGCGCTGCCCGCGCTGCCCGCCTGGGTGATCGTCGTCATCTCGATCGCGATCGTCACGGTGCTCAACATCGTCGGCATCGTGTCGGTCGCGCGGGCCAACTTCCTGATCATCGCGATCCAGGCGATCTTCATCGTGGTGTTCGTCGTGCTGGCGGTGTCCAAGACCACCGGCTACGGCACCGTCGACCTGATGGCGCCGTTCACCGGTGACGGCACCGCGGGCGGCATGGGCCCCGTACTCGCCGGTGCGGCGATCCTGTGTCTGTCGTTCCTGGGCTTCGACGCGGTCTCCACGCTGTCCGAGGAGGCCCGCGACGCCAAACGCACGGTGCCGCAGGCGATCATGATCGCGACGATCGTCTCGGGAATCATCTTCATCCTGCTGTCCTACGTCGGGCAACTGGTGTTCCCGTCCAACGACTTCGCCGACGTCGACACCGGGTCGACGGACGTGATGCTCGCCGCGGGCGGGTCGTTCGTCAACACGTTCTTCACCGCGGCCTATGTCGCCGGCGCGCTGGGTTCGGCGCTGACCTCACAGGCGTCGGTGGCCCGCATCCTGTACGCGATGGGCCGCGACGGGATCCTGCCGCGCAAGGTGTTCGGGCACGTGTCGGCGAAGTTCAGCACTCCGGTGTACGCCATCCTCACGGTCAGCGTCATCTCGCTGCTGGCCATCTGGATCGATCTGACGGTCCTCGCCTCGGTCGTCAGTTTCGGTGCGCTGGTGGCCTTCTCGGTGGTGAACCTGTCGGTGATCAAGCACTACTTCGTCGATATGCGGGAGCGCAACGTCCTGCTCAACGTGATCGCGCCGGCGATCGGCTTCCTGCTCACCGCGTGGCTGTGGACCAGCCTGTCCGGCACGGCGCTGACGATCGGATTGATCTGGCTGGCCATCGGTTTCGTCTGGCTGCTGGTGGTCACCCGCGGCTTCCGCCGGCCCACCCCGGTGCTCGACCTGGAGGAGACCGCGTCAGTCCCCGAGGGCGACCGGACGGGAACCGTCTGAGCTCCACTGCGACCACGACCCGGGGAACAGCGCGGCGTCCACCCCGGCCGAGGCCAGCGCCGCGACGACGACCGACGCGGTGACGCCCGAGCCGCAGTACACCGCGGGATCGCCTCCGACCGAACCGAAGACCCGGGTGAGCTCGTCCTCGGGTAGCAGCGTGCCATCACCGCGCAGCAGGCGGGTGCTGGGCACGTTGCGGGCGCCGGGGATGTGGCCGGCCACCGGGTCGACGGGTTCGGTGTCGCCGCGGAACCGTTCCGGTGCGCGGGCGTCGAGCAGCCACCGGCGCCGCGGCCGCCGCGTCGGCGGTGACGGCCGTCAAACCACCGGCGTACAGGTCGTCGTAGGCGACCCTCACGTCGCCGGGCTCGGGAACCGCGGTCCCGGAGTCCAGATTCGCCGGTCCATGCGGCCAGGCCGCCGTCGAGGATCCGCACGTCCGGGATGCCCGCTGCGGTCAGCACCCACCAGGCGCGGGCCGAGCCGGCACGGTTCCAGTCGTCGTAGACCACCACCGGCACACCGGTGCGCACCCCCCAGCGCCGCGCGGCGGCCTGCACCGCCGGACCCGGCGGCAGCGGGTGCCGGCCCCGCCCGGCAACGCTGTGATCGGTGAGCTCCTCGTCGAGCGACACGTACACCGCGCCGGGCAGGTGACCGCGCTGGTAGGCGACGGTGCCGTCCGGCTCGGCCAGGGACCACCGGACGTCGAGCAGCGTGAGCGGTTCGCCCCGCGCCAACATGCCGGCCAACTCCGCGGCGCCGATGAACACCTGTCCGCGGTTCACCCCGACGCCGCCAGCGCCAGCACGTCCTCCGCCGACGGCGGGCTCGACGGGTGAAACGACAGGCACCACGGCTCGACGACGCGGTGGAACGCCTCGCCCTCGGTCGCCACGTAGAAGTTGCCGACCCGCAGCCGGCTGATGTCGTCCACCAGACCGCCCTTGGCGCGCGCCATCTCCCGCGCGGTGTCGATCTGCGCGGGCGCGTTCAGCAGACCGTAGAACTGGGTCGCGGCATTGCCGGGGATGTTCAGGTTCAGCCCCTTGGGCGCCTGCGTCGCGAACACCAGGCCGAGACCGTACTTGCGGGCCTGCGACGACAGCGCCAGCGTGCTGCGCGTGCACGCCGTGAAACCCCTTGCCGGCGCGAAGTTCTGGGCCTCGTCCAGCACCAGCAGCCCCCCGAGCGGCCGGTCGCCGGCCGGGTTGCGCTTGATCCACGCGAACAGCGCCATCTGCAGCTGGTTGACGAAGCTCTGCCGCTGCTCGTCGGACGGCAGGCCGATCATGCTGATCACCGATACCCGGGCCCGGTATCCGTCGGACGGGGTCAGCAGCGTGCCCGGGTCGACGGGCGTGCCGGCGCCGCCGAACAGCGGGTCGTTGACCATCGCCGCGCGCAGGTTCTGCGAGAGGTCGCCCGCGATCTGGTGCGCACCGGCCATGTTGCTGACGTCCTCGGGCAGGTCGGCGAGCAGCCGGACGAACCCGGCGAGCGTCGGATCGTCCGTTCTGCCGTAGTGCTGCAACGCTTCCCGCAGCACCGCCCGCGCGCGGGTGGCCTTCTGCGTCTTGCCGGTGATCAGCGCCTGCGGCTCCAGCGCCGAGCAGGCCGCCTCGACGGCCTCGACGAACTCGTCGTGATCGTCGACGACGCTGCCGAAGTCGGGCAGCGGCTGGAACGCCAGCGGGCGGCCGCTGGTGCGGCGCGGCGTCCAGATCGTCACCTCGGTGTTGCGCAGGTACTCCTCGGCACGGGCGTCGTCGGATCGCTGCCAGCCGTCGCGGCTTCTGCGGCCACGCCGTCCCGAGCCGCGACAGGTCGTTGTTGGGGTCCAGCACGATCGACGACACGCCCCGCAGCGCGCACTCCTCGACCAGCCGGCGGATCAGCACGGTCTTGCCCGAGCCGGAGCCGGCGAAGATCGCGACGTGCTTGCGCAGCGCGGACAGCTCGATCGACACCGGTTCGCGGGTGTGCAGGTCCAGCCCCAGCGGCACCTCGGTGTCGGGCACGTCGGCCGTCGGGTCCTCGTCCTGCGGCTCGGGTTCCGGCTCGCCGCTCCGGCTCCGGCGTCGGCGAGCCCGCGTCTCGACCGTGCCGTCGCCCAGCGTCTCGGCCAGCAGCGCCATCCGGTGCGCGGGCCGGCGGGCCCGCAGCCAGCCCGGCAGCTCCGGATCGTCCTCGGCGATGAGGTCGCGCAGCGCGGCCATGGTGCGCACGTCGTCCTCGCCGAGCGGCAGCGTCCGCCCGCCCCACGCGTGGAACGCCGCGATCTCCTCGGCGGTCTTCTTCCCGGTCGGCCACGGTGCGTTGCGCAGCAGGAACAGCTGGCGGCGGCCCGCCCCGGGCCCGAAACCTGCTGCGGTGACGGCCTTTCGCACCCGGCTCAGGGCGGCGCTGGCGTTCGTCGCCGCCACCGCACGGAACGCCCAGTGCCGTTCGTCCTCGGTGGCGCTGTCCAGCGTCTCGCGCAGCCGCGCGTGCAGGGTCACGTGGGTGCCCGGCGGCGGGTCGCACACGAACGTCTGCTCACCGTCGCGCTCGGCGATCCACGCCGTCAGCGCCGCGCTGAGCAGCTCGGGCATCGTGATGTCCTCGCCGTCGGGCGCGACCGCGGCCGAGGGCACGGCGCGCCTGCGGTACTCGGCGAAGCGCCGGTCGAGTGCCGACGAGGCCGACGCAGTTCCGCCGTCGGAGGCCGTATCCCACGTCGGCTGCGCGTCGGCGCGCAGGTGGTGCAGCTCGACCACCTCACCGTGCTTGAGGCATTCGCGGACGTGCGTGTCGGCACGGATCAGCAGCTGCCGCGGCGTGTACGACGGCGCCTCGTCGAAGGCCTCCGGCGCGATGGGCCAGCTGGCATACGGCGGGGTGAAACCGACCGCGCCATAACTGGCCGCGAATCGCCGCTCCAGGATCGCGCGGCCGATGTCGGCGGTGGGCAGCGGTGTCAGCACCGCCGTCACCCGGAATCGGTCCTGCACCGCGCCGGTCGCGTTGTTCTGGACGTGCTCCCACACCGAGGGCAGGCAGGCCACCACCGGGACGGTGCGCCGCATGCTCTGCCGCACCGCCATCAACCCGTGCGCGACCTGCTCGAGGACCAGGCCGCCGTCGCCCGCGGACTGGGCGGTGCCGGCCAGCGACTGGGCCAGCAGCGTGTCGATCTGGTCGACGGCGAGCACCGCGGGGCCGGCCAGCGCGACCAGCCGGGCGATGTCGCGGACGCACTCCTGTGCCGACGCCGGTGCGGTGCGCAGACCCCACGGCCCGCGCTCGTCGGCGCTGAACTCCTCGCTGCCCTGCAGGAAGCCCTCGCCGATGTCATGGGCGACGAAGTCGTTGGAGCCGAGCAGCACCAGGGCGCGCAGCGCCTGATGGCATTGCCACATCGTGTCTTTGCGCGACTGGCGAGAGCGCCTTGATGAAGCGGTACAGCGTCTCGGGGTCGAGGTCGTCGTCACCGATGATGGCGCGGCGGTCGGCCCGGGAGACGTGCGCGAGCGACGACAGCTCCCACAGCAGATCCTTGAGCTGGGTCTCCCGGTGCCGGCCCGGGCGTCCGAGGCTCTCCAGGATGCCGTTGCGCACCGACTCCCAGAAGCTGGCCGCGTCGAGCAGTTCGACGACGAAGAAGAATCCGCCCTCGGCCTGCACGCGCTCCCGGATCTGGCCGAGCAGGTGGGTCTTGCCGGATCCGGCGGGGCCGCGGATCACGACGCCCAGCGGGGTCGACGCCGGGTCGTGCAGTGCGTCGCCGAACGCGTCCATCACGTCGTCGACGGCGCCCTCGTTCAGCCCGCGCACATGGGTGGCCGCATGCGGGCGCCACAGATCGTCGGAGGTGGGCGCCCAGGTCAGGCGCAGCGCGGCGAGCGCCTCGCGGTGCGCGGGGTCCATCATGCCTCGATCGCGATCAGGTGCTTGGGCCGATCACCGATCACCACGGCCGCCGCGCGGTCCTGCTCGGTGAGCGTCTTCTGGTTCTCCTCGGGGATGACGCTCACCCCCGGCGTGCGGTGCAGAGCCACCAGGGCGGCGTCCACGTCGGCGCGCGGCGCGTCGAGCTCGGCGCGCAGCCGGGTCAGCGACACCCAGCCGCCGGGGCGCGCCGCCAGCTCGGCGTAGGCCGCCCGGATGCGGTCCTCGACGTCCGGCCGCGCGGGGTGAGCGCCGAAGACGTCGGCCAGGCTCATGCCGGACCGGTCCAGGTAGCGGGCCAGGCCCGCGAGCACGGTGTGCATCGCCTTTGCCGGGCCGGTCGACCGTGCCGGCGGTGCTGCGTCGACGAGTTCGCGGCACATTCGCCAGCCCCGGTCGGTCAGCTCGTGGACGAAGCGGTTGCCGATGCGCTCGGATTCGATCAGCCCCAGGTCGTTCAGCTTGTCGCGGCCCGACTTGTCCAGCGCGGGACCCAGCCGGGCCAGGTCCGGGTTGGCGACGGGCCCGCACTGTGCCATCAGCACCAGCAGCACCGCCCGTTCCGTGCCCGTGAGATCTCCCGGTGTCGCAGCCACCCCCCCAACTTAACGAGTGCGGCAGGATTGCTGTCGACATGACCGAGCCCGCCGACCCGACGGCCACCCGCGACCGGCGCCGCCACATCGCGCGCCTGGTGGGGTTCGCGGCGCTGCTGGGCGTGCTGTTCTACCTGACGGCCGTGCAGCGGGTGATCGACGTCGAATACGTGCGCGGGGTCGTCGAGTCGACCGGCCCGCTGGCGCCGCTGGCGTATGTCGCGGTGTCGTCGGTGCTGGGCGCGCTGCTGGTGCCCGGGCCGCTGCTGGCCGGGGGCAGCGGGTTCCTGTTCGGCCCGGTGCTCGGAACGTTCGTGACGCTGGGCGCGACGGTCGGGCTCGGCGGTGCTCACCAGCCTTCGCGGGCCGGCGCGCGGGCCGCGACAGCGCCCGTGCGCTGCTGGGGCCGCAGCGCGCCGCCAGGGTCGACGGGCTGATCCGGCGCGGCGGCCTGTGGGCGGTGGTCGGTCAGCGGTTCGTCCCGGGCATCAACGACGCGCTGGCGTCGTACACGTTCGGCGCGTTCGGGGTTCCGCTGTGGCAGATGGCGGTCGGCGCGTTCATCGGATCGGCGCCCAAGGCGTTCGCCTACACCGCGCTGGGTTCGACGGTCGGGTCGTTCTCGGCGCCGCTGCTGATCGCCGCGGTGGCGGTGTGGTGTGTGACGGCGGTGGCCGGGGCGTTCGCCGCGCACCGCGGGTGGCGGGCCTGGCGGTCCAAGCCGTGAGCGCCGGCCTCGTCCTCACCGACGAGTTCCGCCACGCCCTCGAGCTGCTGGCCGGCGGCCGGCACCTGTTCCTGACCGGCAAGGCGGGCACCGGCAAGTCGACGCTGATCCGCCGGTTCACCGCGCAGACCGACCGCAACGTCGTCGTGGTGGCGCCGACGGGCATCGCGGCGCTCAACGTGGACGGCTACACGATCCACCGGCTGTTCGGGTTCCGCACGACGACGACGCTCGACGACGTCCGCGGCGGGCGAGTACCGCCCGGGCCGCTTCACCAAGACGCTGGCGTCGCTGGACACGCTGATCATCGACGAGGCGTCGATGGTGCGCGCCGACGTGTTCGACATGCTCGCCGCGGCGCTGGAGCGGTTCGGGCCGTCGCCGGGCACGCCGTTCGGCGGCGTGCAGATCGTGCTCGTCGGCGATCTCTACCAGCTGCCGCCGGTGGTCAGCGAGCACGAAGCCGGATACTTCTCGAGCACGTACGAGACCCCGTACTTCTTCTCCGCGCGGTCGTTTCACCGCGACGACTTCCCCACCGTCGCGCTGACGACGGTGTTCCGCCAGCTCGGCGACGACCGAATGACCGCGATTCTCAACGAGATTCGGGAAGGCGTGCTGCTCGGTCACGCGCAGGAGGAGCTCAATGCCCGCGCCGACGAGGAATTCGTCCCGCCCGACGACGAGTTCTGGCTGACGCTGGCGCCCGACCAACCGGCTGGTCACCGCGCGCAACCGCCAGCAGCTCGAACGGTTGCCCGGCGACGAATTCACCCACCGCGCGCAGGCCGCGGGCGATCTGAGCGCTGTTCGATCCGCCGGTCGAGGAGACGCTGCGGTTCAAGGTCGGCGCGCAGGTGATGATGCTGCAACAACGACCAGTCCGGCCGCTGGGTCAACGGCAGCATCGGCCGCGTGGTCGGCGTCGACTACGACCGCTACGGCGCGGTCGTCGAAGTCGAGTTCCCCGACGGCTCCTGCGCCGACGTCACGCCCTACACCTGGGAGGTCGACGCGGCCCGTCGTCGCCGGCGGCTCGCTGAGCCGGGAGGTCATCGGCTCCTACACGCAGCTGCCGTTCAGGCTGGCGTGGGCGATCACGATCCACAAGAGCCAGGGCCAGACGCTGGACCGGGTGGTGGTCGACCTGACCGGCGGCATGTTCTCGACGGGCCAGCTCTACGTGGCGCTGAGCCGCTGCACCTCGCTGGCCGGGCTGGTGCTGAAACGCCCTGTGCTGCCGAAGGATCTGAAGACCGACCGGCGCATCGCCCGGTTTCTGCGCGGCGCGGACGGCCACGACGGGCGCCCGGCGGTACTGCGCGATCGGGATGCTCACCGTCGGGCGACGAGGGCCGGATGTCGCGGCCGCGGCCGGTCGAGCTGGCGGTGGCGTTCGACGACGGCACCGCGGTGACGACGCTGATCAATCCGCAGCGCGATCTGGCCGACGCGCGAATGGCTTACGGCATCAGCGTGTCCGACGTGCTGCTGGCGCCGACGCTGCGGGAGGCGTGGGCGGTGATCGCCCCGATGCTGGCCGGCTGCACCCCGGTGGGCGCCGGGGTGGACGAGCAGCTCGGCCTGATCGACTTCGAGCTCAAACGGCTGGGCTATGTGACCCCGATGCCGCTGGGCGTGGAGCTGCGCGGGGCTGCGGGTGTCCGGGCGCACCGCGCTGGAACGGGCCCGCTCGGCCCTGCAGGCGCACCGGGCGGTCGGAGAGCCCGGACGGCTCGTCGGCGTTCGAGGAACCGGACGCCGTCGAGGTGTCGGGCCTGCTGGTCAGCCGGGACCAGTCGGTGCCGACGCCGGAAGCCGAGCACCTGCCGGGGTTGTCGGCGCTGTTGCGGGTCAGCCGCGACGTCGGTGCGGTGCTGCTGGGTGCCGCCGCGCCGGTGCCGACGCTGGACGCGGACACCGGCTGGGATGCGGCGGCGCGGCAGTCGGTGGCCGACCAGTTGCGGGCGGCCGCCGCTCGCGTGCAGCTGCCGGCGGAGGTCGTGGCGCGGCTGCAGCGACGTATCGAGCGCTCCTGGGCGTCGAGATCGTCTCGGAGGCAGTGCTTTCCGAGCACGCCGACATCGCCGCCGTCCTGCAGCCGGGGCATGCGGATCTGTTTCACCGGTACCGCGCAGCACCCGGACGGCCGCATCGTCGAGCGCTGCCGAGATGGAGCAGCTGGCGAGCGCGGCGGGCCTGGCGCCGGTGCACGACCGTCAGCAAGACCCGCTGCGACGTGCTGGTGACCGCGGAGGTCGGAACGCAGTCGGGCAAGGCGCGCAAGGCGGCCGAGTACGGCAAACCGGTGTTCTGCGCCGACGAGTTCTTCGCCTGGCTCGCCGCGCGGCCGATGATGCCATCATGGCGGACGTGCCCGTCTCCGCCGCCTTCGCCTCCGACAACGCCGCCCCGGCGCACCCCGCGGCGCTGGAAGCGCTGGCCGCGCGCCAACGACGGGCCCGCGCCGTCCTACGGGGACGACGACGTCACCCGCCAGGCCGCCGACGCGCTGCGCGAGGCGTTCGACTCCCCCGACGCCGACGTGCTCTTCGCGTTCACCGGCACCGCGGCCAACATCATCGCGCTCGCCTCGGCGGTGCGGCCGTGGCACGAGATCCTGTGCAGCGACGTCGCGCACGTGCTGCTCGACGAGGCGGGCGGGCCGGTCCGGCTCTCCGGTGCCCAGCTGACGCGGCTGCCCAGCGTCGACGGCCTGATCAGCCCCGCAGGAGCTGGACCGCAGGGTCGCCCGCCGCGGCCCGGTGCACCATTCGCAGCCCCGCATCGTCACGATCACCCAGTCCACCGAGAACGGCCGGGTCTGGCCGGCTGCGAGACATCAACGGACTTCGTCGAGCCACGCCCACGAGCTCGGCCTGCTGGTCCACGTCGACGGCTCCCGTCTGGCGAATGCCGTTGTCGCACACGGTGTCGTCACCGGCCGACGCGATCGGTGACGCGGACATCGTGACGGTCGGCGGCACCAAGAACGGCATGCTGTTCGGTGACGCGCTGCTGGTCCGCCGGCCCGAGCACTTCGACGGAATCCACTTCGTGCAGAAGCAGATCGGCCAACTGGCCAGCAAGCACCGCTTCGTCGCCGCCCAGTTCCTGGCGTTCTTCACCGACGACCTGTGGCTGCGGACGGCCGCGCACGCCAACGCGATGGCGCGCACGCTCAGCGCCGGACTGCGAGCGGTCGGGTCTGCGACTGGCGTCGCCGGTGGAGGCGAACGAGGTGTTCGTGACGACTGGACCCCGAGGCTGCGCAGCCGACTGGCCCGGTCCTACGCGGTGCACCAACCCGACCTCGGCCGAGCCGGTGTGGCGGCTGGTGTGTTCGTGGGCCACCACCGACGACGACGTCGACGGCGTGCTCGCCGCACTCGAGGGCAAGCACGCACGGTGACGGGCAGTTCATCACGTTCCGACGGGCGGGCGGCCGGTCTCTGCTGCCCACCACTTTCGGCGCTCACGGCCAGATCGACATCACGGCTGCTGTGCGAGCCACCTCAGCGCTCCCGCGCAGCCATGGTGTCGATCTCGGCCCGAGGCGCCAGAAAGGGTCACGGTGGCCCGCCAGGTTCGGCGGTTCGACCTCCGGTGCGGTAGGCTGAGATCAGTCGGCCGGTTCGATTCAGGCCGACGCGTCGTGAAACGCTCGTCATCCGTTGGCGCCGGCTTGGACAGCCAGGCCGCCGATCCAGATGGCCCGTGGATTAACACAGCTCGTGTCACGGCGATCGATGGTGCCCACCGGCACTCTCGCCACCATGTGCTGACCACCGCGCGACATTCACCGCCGGCTCGGCACAGCGATGCCCGAAAGGCACCCCAAACATGACCGATACCAAGACTTTCGCCGATCTCGGCGTCAGCAGCCCGCTGATCGACGCGCTCACCGCGCGCGGGATCGCCGAGCCGTTCCCGATCCAGCAGGAGACCCTGCCCGACACGCTGGCCGGCCGCGACGTGCTCGGCCGCGGCAAGACCGGCAGCGGCAAGACGCTCGCGTTCTGCCTGCCGCTGGTCAGCGGCTCGCCGGCCGCAAGCGCCGGCCGTCGCGCCCGTCGGGTCTGGTCCTCGCGCCGACCCGCGAGCTGGCCACCCAGATCTCGGCGGCGCTGGCACCGCTGGCCGCTGTGAACAATCTCACCGTCACGACGATCTTCGGCGGTGTCCCGCAGCACCGGCAGGTCAAGGCGCTGCAGGCGGGCGCGGACATCGTCGTCGCCTGCCCGGGCCGGCTCGAAGACCTGATGAAGCAGAAGCTGATCAGCCTCGACGACGTGCAGATCACCGTCATCGACGAGGCCGACCACATGGCCGACCTGGGCTTCCTGCCCGGCGTCACCCGCATCCTGGCAGCCACCCCGGCCGGCGGCCAGCGGCTGCTGTTCTCCGCGACGCTGGACAACGGCGTCGACAAACTCGTCAAGCGCTTCCTGCGCAACGAGGTCCTGCACTCGGTCGACAGCCCCGAGTCGCACGTTCCCGCGATGACCCATCACGTGTTCCACGTCTCCGGTCCGCAGGACAAGAAGGACCTCGTGCACCGCCTCGCGTCGGGCACCGGCCGGCGAATCCTGTTCATGCGCACCAAACATCACGCCCGCAAGATGGCCAAGCAGTTGACCGCAGCCGGCATCCCGTCCGTCGACCTGCACGGCAACCTCTCGCAGCCGGCCCGCGACCGCAACCTCGCCGCGTTCAGCTCCGGCGACGTCCGCGTGCTGGTAGCCACCGACATCGCCGCGCGCGGCGTCCACGTCGACGACATCGAGCTCGTCGTGCACATCGATCCGCCCGCCGAGCACAAGGCGTATCTGCACCGGTCCGGGCGCACCGCACGCGCCGGCAGCGCCGGCGACGTGGTGACCGTCGTGTTGCCCGAGCAGCGCAGGGAAACCCAGGCGTTGCTGCGCCGGGCCGGCATCCAGGTGGCCCCGCAGCACGTGACCGCCGAGTCGGCCGCCGTGCACGCCGTGGCCGGTGAGGTCGCGCCGTACCGCGCTCCCGAGCCGGCCCGGGTGGTCGCGCCCGCGTCGCGGCCGTCGAGCCCGCGCCGCTCGAGCGGCCAGTCGTCGCGTCGCCGTCCCCGCCGCACCGCCGCCCGCTGACGCTCGCGGCCCCGCCCGGGGCTGATCCGGGTGTGGCGCACCGCGCAGCGGGTATCCGGGCGCCATGAGTGATCCCGGCTTGATCGTGATCGGCAGCGGCCCCGCCGGGGTCGCGGCGGCCGAGACCTACCGCGCCCGCCGCCCCGACGCGCCCGTCCGCATCGTCAGCGCCGACGGCGCACACCCCTACGCGCGGCCGCCGCTGAGCAAGGACTTCCTGCGCGGGCAGACCGACGACGTCGAGCTGCATCCCGGGCAGTGGTTCCACGACCGCGACCTGGAGTTGATCCTGGACGCACCGGTGCAGCACATCGATGCGAGCCAGCGCGTGGTGACCGCCGCCGGCCGCCGGTACCGCTACAGTGCACTGGTCCTCGCATCCGGCGCGAGCCCGGCGCCGCTGCCGGTCCCCGGCGGGGAACACGCGCTGCAGCTGCGGTCGCTGCGCGACGCGCGCCGGTTGCGCGAGTCGGCGGACCGGCGCCGAATCGGCCGTGGTGATCGGGGCCGGCTTCATCGGCTGCGAGGCCGCGGCATCGCTTGCGATGCGGGGTGTTTCGGTGACGCTGGTGGCGCCCGACGAGGTCCCGCAGCGCAAGCGGCTCGGCCAGGAGGCCGGGACGCGGCTCGAGGCGCTCGTCGAGAAGACCGGTGTCCGTTACCTGGGCGGCGTCAAGGTGGCGTCGGTCGACGCCGGCTCGGTCACCCTCGACAACGGTGACACCGTCGGCGCCGATCTGGTGCTGGCGGCCACCGGTGTGCGGCCGAACAGCGGTCCGGCCGAGGCGCTGGGCTTGCGCCTCGAGAACTCCCGGGTCGTGGTGGAGGCGGACATGAGCACCGGCGTCGACGGCGTGTATGCCGCGGGCGACGTCGCGATGGCGTTCAACGCCGGTGCCGGGCGCGCGCTGGCGGTCGAGCACTGGCAGGACGCCGCCGACCACGGCGAGATCGCGGGAGCGTCGGCAGCCGGCGATGACGCGAAGTGGTCCGGCGTGCCCGGGTTCTGGACCACGATCGGCGATGCCGACGTCAAATACCACGCCTGGGGCGACGGTTACGACAGCAGCCGGCTGATCGACCACGGCGACGGTTTCACCGTCTGGTATGCCGCCAACGGCGTCACGGTCGGCGTGCTGACCTACCAGCGCCGACGACGACTACGACCGTGGCGAAGAGCTCATCACCTCCGGGGAGCCGCCGCCGGTCGATATGGGCTGACCGAACCACCGCAGCAGCCCAGCCTCCAACTCCCGCTGATCCGCACCCGCCCACGCCACATGCCCGTCGGGGCGCAGAAGCACTGCGGGAACGTCGAGTTCGGTACTGCCGTCGACAACATGCTGGATGCGGTGGGCCCAGCCCGCCGCCGAGAGCCGCCCGGTCTGGTCCACGAGTAACCCGCGACCGTCGCGCATCCGTTCGTAGAGGCGGCCCCGCGTGAGGGCGATGTCCCGCAGTCGGCGGCCCGACAGCGGGTGCCCGGCACCGACGTCGTAGCGCACGCCGATCGCGGTGATCTTCTCGATCAGGTACCGGTTGACCTCCGGAAAGTCCATCAGCTCGACCAGCAGCCTGCGCACCGCCTGCGGTCCGGGCTGCACCGACATCAGTTCCATCTGGGCGCGCGTGTTGGCCAGCACGTCCTCGGCGACGGGGCGGCGTTCGGCGGCGTAGCTGTCGAGGAGGTCGGGCGGCGCCCAGCCGGTGACGGCGGCGGCCAGTTTCCAGCCGAGGTTGACCGCGTCCTGGATGCCGAGGTTGAGGCCCTGACCGCCGGCCGGGGGGTGCACGTGCGCAGCGTCGCCGGCCAGCAGCACCCGGCCGACGCGGTAGTGCTCGGCAAGCCGGGTGGCGTCACCGAAGCGGGACAGCCACCGCGGCGAGTGCACCCCGAAGTCGGTGCCGGCGACAGCCCGCAGCTGCCGTTGGAAGTCTGCGAGCGTCGGCGCCACGGCACGGTCCTCGGCGACACCGTCGGCGGGCACGACACCCGGTAGAAACCGTCGCCGACCGGCATCAGGCCGAACCGCACCTGGGTCGTGCGCACCTCGGCCACCACCTCGGTGATCGTCGAAGCGTCTGCGGTGACTGCCATCTCGCCCAGCAACGTCTCGACCGTGCTGGGCTGGCCCGGGAAACCAACCCCGAGCAGCTTGCGCACGGTGCTGCGGCCGCCGTCGCAACCGACGAGGAACCGCGACCGCAGCCGTGTGCCGTCGCTCAGCTCGACCGTCACGCCGTCGTGGTCCTGCTCGACGCCGGTCACCGCGACGCCGCGGCGCGTACGCGCCCCCAATTCGGCGGCACGCTCGGCCAGCAGCCGATCGGTGATCGGCTGCGGGATGCCCAGCACGTAGCCGTGTGCGGTGTCGAGGTCGGGCGGGGCGGGCTTGCCGATGCCGGCGAAGAAGGGATGGGGGGGCAGGAAGCGGTCCAGAATGCCGCGCTGATCCATGACTCGATGCTGCGCACATGCAGTCCGAGCGAGGCACCGCCGGAGGTGGCGTGCGTCCCGTTCGGCCACCAGTACGTCGACATCGTGCAGCCGCAGCTCGGCCGCGAGCATCATTCCGGTCGGCCCGCCGCCTGCGATGACCACATCCACCATGCACAACCCCTTCCCTGGGAGCGAGAACCGTTGAATGTCACCACTCTCGATACGAGTTCAGCGATTGTGCGGCATCACCCCGGTCTTGCGGCAAGCCCCCGGGTGAGCTATAAATTAAGATGGGAGGACCGCTGAACCGGGCGAGTTGTTCGGTCAGCTCCCGCGCGTAACCGAGCTGTCTGGTCAGCGATGCGCAGGCCTGTTCGGCGCGGCCGTGGCAGTCGGCCAGAAAGGCGGTCGCTCGGGCCCGATCGGCCGCCGAGGCCGAACCGGCTTCCAGCGTGTCCAACGCGGCGAGCAGGTCGCGCATCTCGTCGAGGGTGAAACCGAGCGGCTTCATCCGGCGGATGGTGATCAGCCGGGCCACGTCCTCGGGAGTGTAGAGCCGGAATCCACCGGCCGACCGCGCCGACGGGGTCACCAGTCCGACCTCGTCGTAGTGGCGGATGGTCTTGACCGACAGCTCCGTGCGGGCGGACACCGCACCGATCTGCAACAGCTCTGCCTCCATCGTCACCCCTCAGTGCGCCCCGGCCAGCTGTCCGGACAGCCGCGCGTGCCGCTCGGCGCTGCTGTCGTTCATCCCGATGATCGTCACCGCTTTGCCCTTCGCGGCGTACTTGGTGGTGATCGCGTCCAGGGTGGCCACCGTCGAGGCGTCCCAGATGTGCGCCTCACTCATGTCGATGACGACATTGGCGGGGTCACCGGCGTAGTCGAACTGGTACACCAGGTCGTTGCTGGACGCGAAGAACAACTCCCCCTTGACGGCGTAGACGCGGGTGTCGTCGACGGTGTCGTCGACGGCCTCGACGTCGGTGAAGTGGGCGACGCGGCGCGCGAAGAGCACCATCGCGGCCAGGGTGCCGACCGCGACGCCGTAGGCGAGGTTGTCGGTGGCGACGGTGACGGCGACGGTCGCGGCCATCACGAAGGTCTCGCTCTTGGGCATGCGGCCCAACGTCTTCGGGCTGATGCTGTGCCAGTCCAGGGTCGCCACCGACACCATCACCATGACCGCGACCAGGGCGGCCATCGGGATCCGCGCCACCACGTCACCGAGGCCGACCACCAGGCCGAGCAGGAACGTGCCCGCGAGGAACGTCGAGATCCGCGTCCGGGCCCCGCTGACCTTGACGTTGATCATGGTCTGCCCGATCATCGCGCAACCGCCCATGCCGCCGAAGAACCCGGTGACGACGTTGGCGACGCCCTGGCCGACAGCCTCGCGGGACTTGTCGGAGTGGGTGTCGGTGATGTCGTCGACGAGCTTGGCGGTCATCAGCGACTCGAGCAGCCCGACCAGCGCCATGGTCAGCGCGTAGGGCGCGATGACGCGCAGGGTGTCCATCGTCAGCGGGACGTCGGGGATCAGCAGGCTCGGCAGGCTGGACGGCAATTGCCCTTCGTCGCCGACGTTCGGCACGTTCCAGCCGCCGGCGACAGCGGCCGCGGTGAGCACGGCGATGGCGATCAGCGGTGCGGGCACGGCGGTGGTCAGTTTCGGCAGCGCCACGATGATCGCGATGCCGGCGACGACCATCGGGTAGACCAGCCACGGCACGCCCAGCAGGTGGGGCAGCTGGGACAGGAAGATCAGGATGGCGAGCGCGTTGACGAAGCCGACCATCACGCTGCGCGGCACGAACCGCATCAGCTTGGCGACGCCCAGCACGCCGAACAGCAGCTGCAGGACACCCGCCAGGATCACCGCGGCGATCAGGTAGCTCAGGCCGTGGCTGTGCACCAGGGGTGCGACGACGAGCGCGACGGCCCCGGTCGCGGCGGAGATCATCGCGGGACGGCCGCCGACGATCGCGATGGTGACGGCCATCGTGAACGACGCGAACAAACCGACCCGGGGATCGACGCCCGCGATGACGGAGAACGAGATCGCCTCGGGAATCAGCGCCAGCGCCACCACGAGACCGGCGAGAACCTCGGTGCGCAGCCGGCGCGGGGAGCGCAGCGCCGCCAGCACGGACTGCTGCTGTTGTGGCGTTTCCGTGGTCGAGACGGGGCTCATCGAGGCTCCTCAGGGGTGTCGGAGGCAGGCGCATGCGCGCGTCATTGCGCGAAAGACGTTGTTGGGAGGCCGGTTCCGCGAGGCGGGGGTGACGTGCACCCCGGCACATGGAAGAGCGCGACCGGCTCCGTGGAACTCTACCCCAGGGGGAGGGTTGCTTGGCAACTCATGTCACGCAGATCACGCGACGGCGGTGAACGTGACCGTCACGTCGTCTTCGACCTTCATCGCGCCCATCATCATCGAGTAGGGCTTGACGCCGAACTCGCTCTGGCGCACCACCTCGGTGCAGGACATCCGTCGGCTGTCCCCCAGGTTCTCCACCTGCAGCTCGACCTCGCGGTCCCGGGTCGTGCCGTGGATCTCCAGCGACCCGGTGAGGCGGTAGCCGCCCTTGATCGGAGAGATCTGCTCGGCCACGAAACGGATGAGCGGAAAACGTTCGGCATCAAGGCATTTGACAGCGTTGGAGCGCGCGAGCACCTTCTCCGGAGCCGACAACCCCTTCACGCCGCCCTCGCCGCGCCGCACCTCCAGGGAGCCGACCTCGACCGTCAGGTCCACCGCAACGGGCTCGTCGCCGGCCCACGACACCTTCGCATGCCAGGACGTCATCGCGATCGTGAGCCGGTGTCCCATCTTGGCCGCCGGCCCGGTCACGCCCGTGGTCACCAGCAGCTCACCGTCGGAGGAGTCCAGTTCCCACACCTCGGCGGCCATCGGTCGACTGTATCGGGCTCACGACCCCGGCGGATACGGCAGCCCGAACTCGTCGGCCAGCAGGCTCTGCACGATGATCATCGCGGCCTGCGAGCCCGACGTGATCGCGCCGGCGATATGCGGCTGCTCGGTGCAGACGTCACCGGCCGCGAACACGCCGCCCATGCTGGTGCGGTGGATCTCGTCGATGCCGAGCGGCTCGGTGCCCAGCGGTCCGGGCGTGCAGGTGGCCCCCAGCTGCTGGGCCAGCGGTGAGCGTTGCCGCACCGGCGCCTCGACCAGCAGGCCCTCGCGCGCCAGGGTCGTGCCGTCGGCGAACGCGATCTCCGCCAGTGCGCCGTCGGCAGCGATCAATTCGACCACCCGGCGGTCGTCGCAGCGCACCCCGGCGGCGTGCAGCACGCGCTCGTCGTCGGGGGCGAGTTCGGAGCGCCCATCGGTCAGCAGGACGACGTCGTCGGTCCATCCCCGCAGCATCAGCGCGGTGTGCATACCCTGCTCGCCCGCGGCCAGCGCCGCCAGCTTCTTGTCACGCATCTCCCAGCCGTGGCAGAACGGGCACTGGAACACCGAGCTGCCCCACAGCTGCGCCAGCCCGGGCAGCTGGGGCGGGCAGTATGCCATGCCCGTCGCGAGCAGCACCCGTTTGGCGTGGATCTCGGTGCCGTCGTCGACCTCGAGCACGAATCCGCAGTCGAGGCGGCGGCCGCTGCGAACCTCGCCGCGGCGGTACTCGACACTGGGATAGGCCCGCAGCTCGGCGCGGCCGGCCGCGTAGAGCTCGTCGGGCGGGCGCCGGTCGAAACCCAGCAGACCGCCGATCACCGGTGACGCTCTGTTACTCGGGTCATCGGCGTCGATGACGACCGTTCGGCGACGGGCGCGGCCCAGCACCAGCGCCGCACTCAACCCGGCCGCACCTGCGCCGACGACCGCACACTCCCAATCCACGACGGGCTGATTCCCACATTCGGGGGCCTTGAACCCGCTAGCGTTCGGCGCGCTGCCGGGCGTCGAGCCGTTCGCGCTGCGGCACCACCACGTATTTGCGGGTCCTTCGTCGAGGCCACGCCGGCCTCGAAGATCCCGAAGCGCTGCAGCGCACTGCCGGCCAGCAGCGCCGCGCCCGACGCCGCGACCGCCCATCGGCGGCGCCCCGACACCGCCGCGCCGACCGCCCCACCGACGGTGAGGAGTTCGGAGAGTCTGCCGCAGCCGGTGCGGGCGGCCCGTCGTATAGGCCTCGCCCGACCAGGCCCAGGCGGTGCTGCATCGTGCGTGCCGCGGCCAGCTCCAGCGCCGCACCGGCCACCGCCATCCGGCGCGCGGGTCCGCTCTCGGCCACGGGCGCCAGCAGCATGCCCAGCCCGGCACCGCTGGCCGCGGCCGAACCGGTGAACACGAACGGCAGGTACGGGTGCGCCTCCCGCCACGCCGGAACCGCCGTCTGCGACAACAGCACCGCGGTGTAGGACGCCACCGCCGGCGCGACGGCGGCCGCCTCCAGCCCGGCGGGCCGCGCCGCCCAGGACGAGCAGCCGGCCCGGCCCGGAGCGCCGGATCCGGCGTGGCAGCAGCTCCGCGACGGCGGCCAGGCCGACGCCCGGCCCGTACCCGCCGAGGATCCAGGTGCCCATGCTCATCGGCGAGCTGGGCTTGGCCACCCGCAGCATGTGGTGGAACCGCTCGGGCCGGCCGAGGTCGGCGATCAGGAAGTACAGGCTGGCCAAGATGCTGGCCAGCGCGCCGAGGCGCGCCACCTTGCGCAGGCCCGGCCGCCCGGTCAGGTCTGCACCGGCCCCCAGCATCGCCGATCCGGCCGACAGCCCGCCGCTGAACAGGTAGGCCGCGATCATCCAGTTCCACGCCGGCGGCTTGAGGATGGGCCGGCCGTAGTAGGACCGGAAGTCGGCGGGCGGAACCGCCAGTCTGCTCGCGCGCCATCAGCGCTTCCCCGACGAACGCCGACACCGCGATCCCGACCAGGGCCGAGGCGGCCATGCCCGCGTAGCGCCACATCGCCCGGCATCCCGCGTCGGCACGACGGGGTCCGGCGGCAGCCCGTACACCTCCGGCTCGTCGAGCAGCAGGAAGAACGCGCCGTCGCCGCCGACCCCGTCGTTCGGGTCCTCGCCGTACAGCCGGGCCTCGGCGACGCCCTGCGAGTGCAGGTCTCGGACAGCCGCTGCGCGGCCCGCTCCCGCAGTTCGTCGAGCGGGCCGAACTGGATCGAATCGGTCGGGCACGCCTTCGCGCACGCCGGCTCCAGGCCGTCGTGCAGCCGGTCGTAGCACAGCGTGCACTTCCACGCCCGGCCGTCGCCCTCGCGCCGCTCGATCACCCCGTACGGGCAGCCCGACACGCAGTACCCGCAGCCGTTGCAGATGTCCTGCTGCACCACGACGGTGCCGAACTCGGTGCGGAACAGCGCACCCGTCGGGCAGACGTCCAGGCAGCCCGCATGCGTGCAGTGCTTGCACACGTCCGAGCTCATCAGCCAGCGGAAGTCCTGCCGCGACTCCGCGCCGGTCGCGGCGCCGGGCCGCTCGAAACCGGGCATGCCGAGTTCGACGGACTCCCGGCCGGGCTGCTCGATGAACGCGACGTGCCGCCAGCTGTTGGCGCCGAGCGCGCCGGTGTTGTCGAACGACATCCCCAGCAGGTCGAACCCGTCGTCGGGCACCGCGTTCCACTCCTTGCACGCGACCTCGCAGGCCTTGCAGCCGATGCACACCGAGGTGTCGGTGAAGAACCCGACCCGCGGCGGGATGCGCCGACGTAGCCGGCATCGGCGGCCGGGTCGTCCAGCGGTCCGTAGAAACTGTTGCTCGCTCAAGGCGTCTCCTCGGTGTGCGTCGCGTCGACGGCTGGTCGGTGTCCAGATCGGTGCCGGTCTCGCGCGTGACGCCCGCGCGCTCCCGGTAGGACCGCGACGTAGTCGAGCAGTCGCGGTCCACGCGGGCGCCGCCCGGGCTGGATGTCGCAGGTGGCGACCTTGCTCTCCTGGATGAACACGTTGGGGTCGGCCACCACGCCGAGCAGGTCGTTGACCACGTCACCGTCGACCAGGCCCTTGTTGCCCCAGTGGTACGGCATCCAGATCTGGTGCACCACATGGTCTTCGATGCGCAGCGGCCGCATCCGGCTGGTGACGAACACCCGCGCGTCGACGGCCGTTCGGCTGGTCACCACGTGCGCCCAGTCCATGTGCGTCAGGCCGCGGATCGGCGCCAGCTCCGGCGACACCTCGACGAACAGCTCCGGCTGCAGCTCCGACAGGTACGGCAGCTGGCGGCTCATCCCGCCCGCGGTGTGATGCTCGGTCAGCCGGGCGGCGGTGAACACGAACGGGAACACCTCGCCGTGCGCCTCCGGCGACGACGGGTTCGACGGGTTGTCGTTCGCGGCCATACACTTTGCGCGCCGGGTTGCCCTGCTGGGTGTACAGCGCGTTGCGCACCGGCGACTCGTGCGGCTCGTAGTGGGTCGGCAGCGGACCGTCCAGCACGCCGTCGGGCGCGAACAGCCACGCCTTGCCGTCGGCCTGCATGATGAACGGGTCGTCGCCGCGCAGCGCCTCCACACCGACCGCGCCCTCGGGCGGCCGGTAGTCCGGCGGCTTGTTCTTCTCGAAGTCCGGCACGTCGTGCCCGGTCCACTCGCCGTTGTCGGGGTCCCACCAGACCAGCGCCTTGCGCTCGCTCCACGGCCGGCCCTGCGGGTCGGCCGAGGCGCGGTTGTAGAGGATCCGGCGGTTCATCGGCCAGGTCCAACCCCACTCGTTGTCGTAGGGGCCCTGCTCGGTGTGCGGCGTGCGGCGCGCCGCCTGGTTGACCTCGTCGGCGTAGACGCCGCTGTAGATCCAGCACCCGCACATCGTGGAGCCGTCGGCCTTCAGCGACATGTAGTCGTCCACCGCGCGGCCACTGGTCAGGTCCACACCGCTGATGCGGCGCAGCACGTCGTCACCCGTCGGGCTCGTCGCCGTCCATCCGGTAGTCCCACGCCAGCTCGAGCAGCGGGCGGTCGCGCTCATCCGTTGAGCCGGAGAGCTTTTCGCGCAGAATCCGGCCCAGGTGGTAGAAGAACCACAGCTCCGAGCGGGCGTCGCCCGGCGGTTCGACCGCCTTCTCCCGCCACTGCAGCATCCGCTGCGTCTGGGTGAACGTGCCGGCCTTCTCGACGTGCGAGGCGGCCGGGAACAGGAACACCTCGGTGCGGCAGGTCTGCGGCGAGATCTCGCCGGTCTCGATCTCCGGGCCGTCCTTCCAGAACGACGCGCTCTCGATCTCGACCAGGTCGCGCACCACCAGCCAGTCCAGGTTGGCCATGCCGAGCCGCTGCAGTCGTCCGTGCGCCGACCCGACCGCCGGATTCTGCCCCAGCAGGAAGTACCCGAACACCTTGCCGTCGACCATGTCCATCACCGTGCGGTAGGTGCCGTGGTCACCGTTGATGCGGGGCAGGTAGTCGAAGCAGTAGTCGTTGTCGGCGGTGGCGTGCTCGCCCCAGTACTCCTTGAGCAGCGAGACCATGTACGCATCGGCGTTGCGCCAGAAGCCTTTCTGGTTGCGCGCTCATGATGCGGTCCAGGTAGTCCGACAGCGTGGCGTCGCCGGCCTTGGGCATCGCGAGATAGCCCGGCAGCAGGTTGAACAGCGTCGGCACGTCGGTCGAGCCCTGGATGCTGGCGTGCCCGCGCAGCGCGATGATGCCGCCGCCGGGCCGGCCGATGTTGCCGAGCAGCAGCTGGATGATCGAGCCGGCCCGGATGTACTGCGCGCCCACCGAATGCTGCGTCCAGCCGACGCTGTAGATCAGCGCGGCGGTCCGCTCGCGGCCGGAGTTCTCGGCCCACGCCTTGGCGATCGCGAGGAACTGCTCGGCCGGCACCCCGCACACCCGCTCCACCATCTCCGGGGTGTAGCGGGCGTAGTGGCGCTTGAGGATCTGGTAGACGCAGCGCGGATGCTGCAGCGTCGGGTCGGACGGGATGTCGCCCGCTCCGCCCTCCAGCGGCGCCCCGCCGGAGCCGTGCTGATCCGACGACGCCCGCTCCTTGGCCCCCGAGTCGTCGTCGGCCGAGTCGGTCGACTCGTAGTGCCAGGTCGACGCGTCGTAGGACGCGGTCTCGTCGTCGTAACCGCTGAACAACCCGTCGAGATCCTCGGTGTCGGCGAAGTTCTCGTCGACCAGGAACGACGCGTTGGTGTAGGCGGTCACGTACTCGCGGAAGTCCAGCTCGTTGCTCAGGATGTAGTTGATCACCCCGCCGAGGAACGCGATGTCACTGCCGGCGCGCAGCGGCACGTGCCGGTCGGCCACCGCGCTGGTGCGGGTGAACCGCGGGTCGATGTGCACCACCTGCGTGCCCCGCGCCTTGGCCTCCATCACCCACTGGAAGCCGACCGGATGGGCCTCGGCCATGTTCGAGCCCATGATGACGATGAAGTCGGAGTTGACGAGATCCTGCTGGTAGTCCGTCGCCCCGCCGCGACCGAAGGAGGCCCCCAGACCGGGAACCGTGGCGCTGTGTCAAATACGCGCCTGGTTCTCGATCTGTAGCGCGCCCAGCGCGGTGAACAGCTTCTTGATCAGGTAGTTCTCTTCGTTGTCCAGCGTCGCCCCGCCGAGGCTGGCGATGCCCATGGTGCGGCGCAGCGTGTTGCGGTCCTTGTCGAACTGCTGCCAGCCTTTCTCGCGGGCGTCGAGCACCCGGTCGGCGACCATGCCCATCGCGGTCTCGAGGTCGAGGTCCTGCCAGTCGGTCGCGTACGGCGCCCGGTAGCGGACCTTGGTCAGCCGCTGCGGACCGGTGACCAGCTGCTTGCTCGCAGAACCCTTGGGGCACAACCGGCCTCGCGAGATCGGGCTGTCCGGGTCGCCCTCGATCTGGACGACCTTGCTCGTCCTTGACGTACACCTTCTGCGCGCAGCCGACGGCGCAGAACGGGCACACCGAGCGCGCGACGTGGTCGGCGTCGGCGGTGCGGGGCGTCAGCGTCAGGCTGCGCGGCGACTGGGCGGCCTTGCCGCGGCCGAGCTTGTCGCCGCCGGTGAGCTGGCGGTACACCGGCCACGACCGGAACAACCCCGTGAAGTCCACCGCGTCCTCCTACCCGCCTGGTACGCGATCAAACTACCGTTCGGGTGCCGTCCTCGCCGCGCCGCGTGATCCGCCGCGCGTCGAGCTGCTCGAGCAGCGGCACCGCGACCCGGCGGGTGGTGCCCAGGGCGCGCTTGGCCTCGCCGACGGTGAACGGCGGCAGGGTGGCGAGCACGGCGGCGGCCCGTCGGGTAGACGTCGGGCCCGAGCACCACGCCGTCGGCGATCCGGGCCAGCCGCCCCGCGCGCACCGCCGCGGCGAGTTCGCGGGGCCCCAGCCGCAGCTCGGCGAGCTCGTCGGCGTCCGGCGCGCGGAACGGGTCGGCCGCCAGCCACTGCTCGAGCGTGCGCACCGCCTCGTCGACCCGCTCGGGCAGCCGCTCCCCCGGCAGGCGGACCCGCCCGTCGACGACCTCCAGCCCGGTGCCCGTCAGCAGCGCCGCCACCAGCTCGGCGGCCGGTAGCGCCGAGCCGGCGGCGCAGTTCCTCAGTCGGCATGCCCGCCGCGATGTCGTGCTGCGGCCGACCAGCGCGTGCACCGCCGTCACCGCCTCGCGACGGCGCGCCGGCCCACCACCGCTCGTCGACCAGCCACTCGCCCGACCCGCACGCCGGCGAGCGGCGAAACCCATGGCGCGCAGATCGTCGGCGCGGGCGCAGACCGGCGGCGCGGCGCGGCCGGTGGCCAGCTCCGCGGCCCGGGCGCGCGGCGTCCCCGCGGCGGCGCAGCGCGGGTGGCCGGACGTCGAGCACCTCGACGCCGGCGGCGATCCGGTGCTCGCCGGGATCGCGCAGCAGCCCGAGGTCGCCGATGCGCAACGGCAGCGGCCGCGCCAGCCGCAGCCGCGCTCGCGGCCGTCGCCGAGCGGCCGCACGCGCGCCGGCACCGCCGCCGACCCGATGTGCAGCACCAGCTCGCGGTGCAGCGTCGCCCGCCGAGCGCAGCGCGACGTCGATCTCCGCGGTGTCCAGCCACGCGCCCGGGCGTGCGCACGGTGTCGCCGCGGCCGATGCGCTGGCGGTCGACGCCGCGCAGGTTCACCGCCACCCGCGCCACCGCGGCCACCTCGTCGTGCTCGCGGCCCAGCGACTGCAGCGCCGCGCACGGTGACGCGCCGGCCGTCGTGCTCGAGCTCGTCGCCCACCCGGATCGGTGCCGGCGGCCAGCGTGCCGGTGACCACCGTGCCCGCGCCGCGCACGGTGAACGCGCGGTCCACCCACAGCCGCACGTCGGCGTCGCGCTCCGGCGCCGGAGCCGGTCGGTGAGCGCCACCAGCGCGGCGCGCACCGCCGCCAGGTCGGTGCCGAGCACGACGGGCGGCGGCCAGCGGGCAGCCGCTCGCGCACCTGCGCGACGGCTGGCGCGGGGTCGGCGAGGTCGGCCTTGCTGATCACCACCAGCGCGTGCCGGACGCCGAGGGCCTCGCAGCGCCGCGAGGTGCTCGTCGGACTGCGGCATCCAGCCCTCGGTCGCCGCGACGACGAACATGCACCGCGGGCACCGGGCCCGACCCCGGCCAGCATGTTGGCGACGAACCGCTCGTGGCCCGGCACGTCGACGAACGCGATCTCCCGGCCCGCGATGGTCGGTCCACGCGAAGCCGAGGTCGATGGTCAGGCCGCGGCGCTGCTCCTCGGCGAGCCGGTCGGGCCACATGCCGGTGAGCCGGTGCACCAGCGTGGACTTGCCGTGGTCGACGTGCCCGGCCGTCGCTACGACGATACACGCCCGGCACGCGCCTCGCAGCAGCAGTAGCTCGTCGTCGTCGGGCGCCACAGTGCGCAGGTCCAGCAGGCAGCGGCCGTCCTCCAGCCGCCCGACCACCGGCGGGCTGCCGATGCGCAGCGCGGCGGCATAGGACTCCGGCAGGCTGCACCGCGGCGCTGGGCAGTTCGACGCCCGGGCGCGCCGCCGCCGCCGACGGCCGCGACGCAGTCGACCGCGCGCCGCGTCGGGCAGCTGCGCGGCCAGCGCGCTGCGCGCGGGCCCGCAGCGTGCGCGCACGTCGGCGGCCAGCGCCCGCGCGACGGGCGGTCGGCGGGCCGGCGAGCGTGGCCTCCAGCGCGGCCAGCGTGAGCTTGTCCACCCGCAGGGCGCGGCGCCGCGGGGTGGCGGCGCAGCCGCTCGATGAGCTCGGCCGTCCCCGAGCAGCAGCCCGGCCTGCGGGCCGCCGAGCAGCTTGTCGCCGCTGGCGGTGACGAGGTCGGCGCCGTCGCGCAGCATCGTGCGTCGCGTCGGGCTCGTCGGGCAGCAGCGGGTGCGGCGCGCAGCAGCCCGGAGCCGATGTCGGCCACCAGCGGCACGGCCGCAGCGCCGGCCAGCTTCGCGCACGCGCCGACCGCCGAGGTGAAGCCGGTGACGTGGAAGTTCGACGGGTGCACCTTGAGCACGAAACCGGTGTCGGGCCCGATCGCGTCGGTGTAGTCGCGCAGGTCGGTGCGGTTGGTGGTGCCGACCTCGCGGAGCCGCGCGCCGGTGGAGGCCAGCAGCTCGGGGAGCCGGAAGCCGTCGCCGATCTCGATCAGCTCGCCGCGGCTGATCACGATCTCCTTGCCGGGCGCCAGCGTCATCGCGGTCAGCAGCAGCGCGGCGGCGTTGTTGTTCACGACGTGCACGCCGCCGGCGGTGGGCACCGCCCGGGCCAGCGCGGCCAGCGCGCCGCGGCCGCGGCGGGCGCGGCGGCCGGTCGCCAGGTCGAACTCGACGTCGGTGGCGCCGGCCGGCGGTCACGACCGCGTCGACCGCGGCCCGCGACAGCGGCGCCCGGCCGAGGTTGGTGTGCACGACGACGCCGGTGGCGTTGATGACGGGCCGCAGGCTCGGCGGCGCTGGCCGGCAGCGCGGCGACGGCGTGCGTCGGCGACCTGCTCGGGCGCGATCTCGCCGGCGCGCGCCCGCTGCTGTGCTTCTGCGACAGCGGACTTTCACCAGCGGGCGGCCCAGCACGCGCTCGGCCTCGGCCAGCCGCGGGTCGGCGAGCAGGGCGTCGGTGCGGGGCACCTGCCGGCGCGGATCGGTCATGCGAGTCCGAGCGGTTGGCGGAGGCGGACGGGAATCGAACCCGCCAGCGACAGGACTGCCGCTCAGCGATTTTGAAGACCGGGCCGGTCACCAGACCGGATACGCCTCCCTGGGCCACCTCGTCCATCATGGCAGGGCAACGCATGGATGCGCGCATGCGACCTACCGGCTGACCCAGTTCGCCCACGGCGGCGGCTGCGCCTGCAAGATCCCGCCCGGCGAGCTCGAGGAGGTGGTCCGCGGGCTCGGCACGGCCGCGCCGCGGGACCCGGTCGGCGAACTGCTGGTCGGCCTCGACGACGGCGACGACGCGGCCGCGGTGCGCATCGACGGGCGGCACGGCGCTGATCGCGACGACGGACTTCTTCACCCCGGTCGTCGACGACGCCTACGACTGGGGCCGCATCGCGGCGACCAACGCGCTGTCCGACGTCTACGCGATGGGCGGGCGCCCGGTGGTCGCGGTGAACCTGCTGGGCTGGCCGCGCGACGTGCTGCCGTTCGAGCTGGCGGCCGAGACGCTGCGCGGCGGGCATGGACGTGTGCGGCGACGCGGGCTGCCACCTCGCGGGCGGCCACAGCGTCGACGACCCGGAGCCCAAGTACGGGCTGGCGGTGACGGGCATCGCCGATCCGGACCGCCTGCTGCGCAACGACTCCGGCAAGCCGGGCACGCCGCTGTCGCTGACCAAGCCGCTGGGCATCGGCGTGCTCAACAGCCGGCACAAGGCGACCGGCGAGCGGTTCGCCGCAGGCGATCGACGCGATGACGACCCTCAACGCCGACGCGCGGCCGCGGCGGCGCTGGCGCGCCGGCGTCGAATGCGCCACGGACGTCACCGGATTCGGGCTGCTCGGGCACCTGCACAAGCTGGCGCGGGCCAGCGGGGTCACCGCCGTCGTCGACGCTGCGGCCGTGCCCTACCTGGACGGGCGCCCGCGAGGCGCTGGCGGCCGGCTACGTCAGCGGCGGCACCCGGCGCAACCTCGACTGGGTGCGCGCCGCACGTCGACGCTGTCGGCGTCGACGAGGACGAGGCGCTGCTGCTCGCCGACGCGCAGACCTCCGGCGGGCTGCTGATCGCGGGCGAGATTCCCGGGCGCGCCCGGTCGATCGGCGAGCTGGTGGCCCGCGGCGAGCACACGATCGTGGTGCGCTGACACAGCACCGCTGCAACGGGCCCCTCACCTGCGATCTTTGACGCTCAGGAAGTTCACAGTCACGATGGTGGCCACTTCACCGAGCGGAGGTACGACGCCCGTGCTCGAGATAACCGCGTGGACATGGGGCGTCACGATCGCGCTGATCGTCGGGTTGCTGGCCGTCGACCTGCTGCTGGCGGCGCTGCGCCCGCACCGTGTCGGGTTCAGCGAGGCGACCGCATGGTCGGTGTTCTACATCGCGCGTCGCCATCGCGTTCGGCGTGTGGTTCGCCATGGCCTACGGCGGCGGACTTCGGCACCGCAGTACTTCGCGGGCTACATCGTCGAGAAGAGCCTGTCGGTCGACAACCTCTTCGTCTTCGTGATCATCATGGCGACGTTCGCGGTGCCCGAGGAGCATCAGCACAAGGTGCTGACGTTCGGCATCATCCTGGCGCTGATCATGCGCGCGATCTTCATCGCGCTCGGCGCGGCGCTGCTGTCGCTGTTCTCGTTCATGTTCCTGATCTTCGGGCTGCTGCTGATCTGCACCGCCGTCCAGCTGTTCCGGCACCGCGACGAGGACCCCGACGTCGAGAACAACATCATGGTGCGCGCGACGCGCCGGCTCCTGCCGGTCACCGACACTACGACGGCGGCAAGCTGTTCACCCGCGTCGACGGCCGCCGGATGGTCACCCCGCTGCTGGCCGTGCTCATCGCGATCGGCAGCGTCGACCTGCTGTTCGCGCTGGACTCGATCCCGGCGGTGTTCGGTGTCACCGAGCGAGCCGTTCATCGTGTTCGCCGCCAACGCGTTCGCGCTGCTGGGTCTGCGCGCGCTGTTCTTCCTCGTCAAGGGGCTGCTGGACCGGCTGGTGTACCTGTCGACGGGGCTCTCGATCATCCTGGCGTTCATCGGCGTCAAGCTGGTGCTGCACTGGGGCCACGTGGACATCGACCCGCGCGTCCCCGAGGTCGACACCTACCTGAGCCTGGTCGGTGATCATCGCGATCCTGACCGTCGTCACCGTCGCCAGCCTGATCAAGACGCGCCGCGATCCCACCGCCAAGGCGCATCCGGGCTCGCTGCGCGCTCGTCGCGAGGACGCCGCCGAGGGCGGCCACTAGCCGATGCCCTTCGCGGTGCTCGCCGCGACGTTCAACATGCACATCGACGATCTGCCGTCGTTCCCGTTCACCAAGACCGACCCGCTGATCGTCAACCGCACGAACCCGGTCGACGCGCTCGCGGTCGGCGAGGTCACGGGCTGACGCCGTTTCGACCCGCTCCGTCCGGGTAGGCCGTTCGTCACCAACGAACGGAGGACCCGATGCGCGCGGCAGTATTGGAGGCGGCGGGAGAACCGCCGCACGTCAAGGATTTCGAAGAGCCCTTCGGCGACGACGTAGTCAGCGTCACGCTGGCCGGGTGCAACCCGGTAGACCTTGCGCTGGCCTCCGGGGAGATGGGCCAGCCGGAGGTGCCCAGAGTGGTCGGCAAGGAGGGCATCGGCCTGACCGGTGACGGCAGCCGAGTGTATTTCGATTCTCCGCCCGCGCCGTTCGGTTCGTGGGCGCAGCGCACCCGGATCGATCCGGACAAGGCCTTTCCGGTCCCCGACAACATGGATGACGATCTCGCGGTGGCCCTGGGAATCGCCGGACTGGCCGCGTGGTTGCCGCTGACCCGGCACGCCGACGTCTCCGCCGGCCAGTCGGTGCTCGTCCTGGGCGCCACCGGCGTGGTCGGCAACATCGCGGTGCAGGCCGCCAAGATCCTGGGCGCCGGCCACGTGGTGGCCGCCGGACGCGACGAGGACGCCCTGAACAGCACGCGCGACCTGGGCGCCGACGCGCTCGTGCAACTCGGCGGGGACGACGACGCCGAGGCGTTGACGTCGGAGGCGGGCGACGGCTACGACGTCGTGGTCGACCTGGTCTACGGTGATCCGTTCCTCGCCGCGCTCGAGGCTTCGGCAGTGGGTGCCACGCTGATCACGGTCGGGCAGGGCGCCGGGGCCGCACCGGCGGTTCCGTTCCGGATGATGATGGGCCGCAGCCACGTCGGGCACATGAACGACTTCCTTCCCAATCGGGTGCTGCGGCAGGCCTACGACGAACTGACCAAGTTGGCTGCCGACGGCCGCATCCAGGTCGAGACCACCCGCTACAGCCTCGACGAGGCGGAGCGGGCGTGGCAGGCGCAGGCCGAAAGCCCCCACGTCAAGATCGGTGTGACGATCCCGTGAGCGGCTATCCCGATTTCGACACCATGCCGATCGGCACGCGCTGGCGGGCGGGCTCGTCGGGCGAGTCCCGGGCCAGCACCGACCCGTACCGCGGCGACACGCTCGCCGAGCTGCAGCAGGCCGACGCGGACGATCTCGACGAGTCCTATCAGGCTGCCGTTGCCGCGCAACAGGATTGGGCGTCCGCGCCGCCATGATGCGTGCCGCCGCGGACGTGATGACGGACCGCAAAGACGAGATCGTCGGCTGGCTGGTCCGCGAAACCGGGGGCACGCTTGGCCAAGGCCGAACTGGAGTGGAACCTGGTGCGCTCGGTGCAGCACCAGCCCCGGGAGTACGCCATCTAGTATCGGGCGGTGTACGGAGGCGCAACAGGCGTGCTGAGGACGCCGTGGTCGGCGGCGATGGGACTCCAGGTGCCGATCGTCAATGCGCCCATGGGCGGCGTCGCAAGTGGTGCGCTGGCGGCGGCGGTGTCCAGGGCCGGCGGTCTCGGCATGATCGGAATGGGCAGCAGCGCAACGGCATCGACGCTGCGTGAGCAGCTCGCCCCGGTCACCGGCCTGGACCGCCCCTTCGGCATCGGCCTCATCGGCTGGCGAGTGCGCGACGAACCCGGCCTGCTCGCGACGGCGCTGGGGGCTGGGCCGGCGCTACTGTCGGTGAGCTTCGGCGACGACTTCTCCTGGGTGTCGCCCGCGCGCGAGGCGGGCTGTGTCACCGCCACTCAGGTCGCCGATCTCGGTGCCGCGCAACAAGCGATCGATGCCGGGGTCGACGTGCTGGTGGCGCGCGGTGCCGAAGGGGGCGGGCACGGAGCACCCCGCGTCTCGACGCTGCCGCTACTGGCGCAGATCCTCGACCGGGTTACGGCGCCGGTGCTGGCCGCGGGCGGCATCGGATCGGCGCGGGCACTGGCCGGCGTGCTCGCCTGCGGTGCGGCCGGGGCCTGGATCGGCACGGCGTTCGCGGCGTGCGCGGAGTCCCTGCTGCCCGACGGTGCTCGCGCGGCGATGATCGCCGCCCAGCCGACCGACACGGTCACCACCCGCGCGTTCGACGTCGCGTTCGGGTATCCGTGGCCGGCGCACACGCCGGAACGGGTGCTGCGCAACGCGTTCACCGAGCGGTGGGACGGACGTGAGGGAGAGTTGGACCGCACCGCTGTCGAGGCCCTGCACACCGCGATCGCCCGGCAGGACTACCGGGTGGCGCCCGTCAACGCCGGGCAGGGAGTCGGAGAGGTGACCGCCGTGGAATCGGTCGCGGCCGTCGTCGACCGACTCCGCGGCGCCGTCTGAGTCTTCAGCCGAGGGTGGCCCAGAACCGGTTCAGCGCGTCCGCGCCGCGGTGCGGGTCCTCGACCATCCACCAGTGTCCGAGACCCTCGAGCACCTCGGTGCGGGCACCTGCGCGGTCGGCGGCCCGGCGGCGGTGGTCATTCGCCCCGATGTACGGGTCCTCGGTGGCGAGCAACGACAGCCCGGGTCGCGCGGCGGCGGCCTCCAGCGCCCGGCCCGCCTCCGCCATCGCCGGCTGGGCGGCCGACCGGTAGAGCGCCAGAATCGCCCGGCCCATGTCGGCGTTCTGGTGCTCGGCGATGGCCGCGGCGATGTCGGCCGGAATGCCCAGGGACACCATGAGTTCCGTGCGTGCGGTCAGGTCACCGCCGAGCATCGCGTCGATCGATTCCTCTCCCGCGCCGGGCGTCTGCCACACCTGGGCCATGTCGTGCCAGACGTAGTCCGGGTCGAACAGCCCGACGACGTCGGTGGCCCAACTGCGGACCAGCTCGGGCCGGTGCATCACGGCGTTGACGACGTGCCCGCCGCCCCAGTCGTGGCCCACGAGGTCGATCGGCCCGTCGATGGCCGCCAACTCTGCCTCCAGCCAGTCGCGGTACTCGAGGAACGTCGCACCGAACCCGTCCGGCAGCGGCGCACCGAAACCCGGCGGCGAGAGCAGCACCACGTCGTCGCGGCCGAGCACGGAGACCAGGGGTCCCCAGATCGCCGCGGTTTCGGGGTTGCCATGAACGAAGACGACCGTCATGGCTCTCATCCTGGCATGCAGAAAGCGCCTCTCCTGCCCACCGTTCCGGTTTCTGTGCTGTGGGCCAGATCGGACCCCAGGGCGGTCAGTGGGCTCCGCATGCGATGGCTTCACGACCCTGCTGTCGATCTCGCCGCGAGCGCACGGAAGGGGTCACCCGCCGACCTCCCATGTCGCCGCCGTGCCCTATGTTGGGGCGTCCGGCGAGCATCACGGGCACGAGGAGGGTGAGTGGACGACCACGGGGGGCTGTCGGCCGCTGACCTGCTCGAACTCCATCGCGACCTGCAGGGTTCGCCGGTGATCAGGCTGCTGGCGACGACGAATCTGAGCCTGTACTCGACGTTGATGGACCGCCACCTCGTCGGGCGGGGCGCTCGCCGAGACGGACCTCGTCGTCCGGCTGGAGCGGGACCTGCACGACCTCGGCGACGACCAGTCCGGGCTGGCGCTGATCAAGTCCTGGGCCAGCCAGGGCTGGCTGCACCGCACCGTGGAAACGAGAGCCGAGCGCCTCGATCAGAATATCTGCTACCTCACCCAGGACGCGCGGCGCGCGCTGGACTTCCTGCGCGGTCTGCGCCGCCAGGACACGATCGCCACCGGCGGCTCCATCACCGGCATCGCGTCACGGCTCAAGCAGGTCGCCGTCCGCGTCGGCAACGATCCGGCCCGCATCCGCAAGAGCATCGAGGCCGAGATCGAGGCGCTGCGGGCCGAACTCGACGAACTCGAGGCCGGCGATCGCCGCGAGCCCGACGTCACCGACGCCTACGACGAGGCCCGCGCCATCGCGCTGCAGATGGAGCGCCTGATCACCGACATCGGCCAGTACGGCTCGATGATCGAGCAGGCCACCGCCGCCCTCGACGAGCCCATCGACAGCAACATCGAGTACCGCGACCGGCAGCGCCAGATGTACGCCGACTACCAGGCCGCCTGGGACTCGCAGGGCCGCGACAGCCACCGCGCGTTCCTGCGGATGATCAACGACCCCGATCAGCGCGCCGAGTTCGAGGCCGACGTCGCCGCGGTCGCCGACGCGCTGCCCCACCTCGACCCCGCGCTGCGCACCGTGATGGCCGGGTTCTTCGAGCTGGTCGGCCAGCAGATCGACGAGGTCGAACGCATCCAGCAGCGCTGCGCGCAACGGGTCAAACGGTTCACCGCGTTCGGCACGCTGGAGCAGAGCCGCGGCGTGGCCCGCCAGCTCAACGAGGCGATCGGCGCCGCCCGCGCCCTGCTGAAGACGTCGCTGACCGACTCGCGCCTGGACCTCGACGTTGCCGCTGGCCCGCCACGCGATCAGCTCCGTCGGCGCGCTCAGCTTCAAGATCGGCGACCTGTCCGCCCCGAAGCCCGCCAAGCCCGCCGAGGGCGAGGTCGACCTGACCAGCTTCGCCGCGCTGACCACCCAGGTCGACGCGCCCGCCATGTCCGAGATGATCAATGCCGCACTGCCGCTGTCTCTTCCGGACGCGGTCGCGAAGCTGAACAACGCGTATCTCGGTCACGTCATCGTGCTGTGGTCCTGGGCGCTCAAGCAGCCCAACGCGGAACCCACGCGCTCGGCCACGGTGCGATTCCGCTCGCTCGACGGCCGCGACCGCGAAATCGCGGTTCCCGACCTGCTTTTCACCGAGCCCATCAGTGCGGGAGTTGCGCAGTGAGCACCGATGCAACGCCGACTTCGCCGCCTTCTCCCAACTGCCGGAGGTCGACCAGACCGCCCGTCCGCCGCACCAGCGCCGCCCGCGGTTCGACGGCGACGTCTCCGAGCTGCCCGACCGCGCGTGCTGGGCGTTGCAGCACCTGCTGACCCGGCGCTACATCAGCGCCGAATCCGACGCCGACATCTACGCCTGGGTGCTCGAGTACCGCAACCAATTGTCGACCCGGCTCTCGGAGCTGGACCTGCTGCTGCGCGTCGTCGAGCGGAACGGACGTCGCGTTCGTCGAGCAGGCCCGCTACGAATCGGCCAAGGGCATCAAGCTGTTACGCCGCGAGCCGCTGGGCACCTACGACTCCATCCTGGCGCTGCACCTGGCTCAGATGATGCGCGCTTCCGGCGGGCAGACGGTGCTGATCTCGCCGCGAGGAGATGCACGGCCTGTTCTCCGGCGTGCTCAACGACGTCGACCGTGACGCGGTGACGTTCGCCGGCGCGCATCGACGCCGCCATCGCCCGGTTGACGGCGCTGGAGATCCTGCGCCGCAGCCGCGACGACGAGGACAGCTACACGATCAGCCCGGTGATCACCGCGGTCATGACCGCAAGCGTCATCACCGAGCTGCAGCAACAGTTCGAGCTGCTGCAGAGCGGCGGAGCGGCGGCCGGGGAGGATACCAGCCTTGACTGAACAGTTCCATCTGGCGCGCCTGCAGGTGATCAACTGGGGCGTCTTCGACGGCTACCACTCGATCCCGTTCAGCGACGGCGGCGCGCTGATCGCCGGGGCGTCGGGCAGCGGTAAATCCTCTCTGCTGGACGCGATCTCGCTGGGCTTCCTGCCTTTCAACCGGCGCAACTTCAACGCCTCGGGCGACAACACCGCCGCCGGCTCCAGCGCAGGCCGCCGCACCGTCGACAAGTATGTGCGCGGCGCGTGGGGCCAGCGCAGCGACGGCGGCACCAGCCGGGTGATGTACCTGCGCGGCGACGGCACCGCGTGGTCGGCGGTGGCGGTCACCTATGCCAGCGACTCCGGCCGCACCGTGACGGGCCTGGTGCTCAAGTGGCTGACCGGTGAGTCCCGCAACGACTCGTCGAGCCGGTTCGTGCTCGGCGACGGCGACCTCGGCATCGAGGACGTCTGCAACCGCTGGGCCGCGGGACGGTTCGACACGGGCGTGTTCAAAGAGGACGGCTGGCGGTTCACCACCAAGGTGGAATCGCAGTATCTGGCACAGCTGTACGCGACGATCGGCATCCGCGCCTCGGATGCGGCCCAACAGCTGCTGGGCAAGGCGAAGTCACTGAAGAGCGTGGGCGGTCTGGAACAGTTCGTCCGGGAGTTCATGCTCGACGAGCCCGAGAGCCTGGCCCGGCTGCCGGAGGCACTCAAGCAGATCGACCCCCTGGTCGAGGCCCGTGAGCTGCTGGCCGTCGCGCAGCGCAAACGCAAGATCCTCGGCGACATCGAGAAGATCCAGCAGCGCTACGCCTCGGAGTCCACGGATCTGGGCATCATCGACCTGGTCGACCTGCCGATGGTGCGCGCCTACACCGACCATGTCCGGCTGGCGCAGTGCCCGACGCAGATCGCCGCAGCTCGACACCACGATCGACCAGCTCGACAACGAGTACGAGGACGTCACCCGCTCGCTGAATCTCGCCAAGGCCGAGGCGGATTCGCTCAACGCGCAGATCAGCGGGACGAGCGCGGACATCGCGACCGCTGCAGTCCCAGGTCACGGCCGCCGAGACCGAGGCCGAGCAGGTGTCGCGCCGCCGCGGCGCCTACGAGGACATGCTGGCCGGCCAGTCACTCGACGCCCCGGAGACGGCCGACGAGTTCTGGAATCTGCGTGAGGAGCTGCTCAGCGAGGCCACCGAGCTGCTGGCGAAGGTGGAACGCAACCGCGAGGCGTCCACCGACGCCGAATACGCGCAGAAGGCCGCGCGGCATCGCGCGCGACGAGGCGGCCAAGGAACTGCAAGCGCGTCGAGCACGTCGGCTCGGCACTGCCGGAGTTCGCGCTCACGATGCGCGAGCAGATCTGCGCCGCAGTCGGAGTCGACGCGACCGAACTGCCCTACATCGCCGAGCTGATGGACCTGCGCGCCGACCAGACCCGCTGGCGCACCGCGGTGGAGAAGGTGCTGCGCGGCGTGGGCCTGCGACTGATGGTGCCCGATCAGCACTGGGCGGCGGTGCTGCGCTTCGTCAACGAGACGAACATGCGCGGCCGGCTGCAGTTGCACCACGTGCGGGCCAAGTTCCTCGGCGCCGAGCCGGTGGATCCGGAGCCGAACACGTTGGCCGGCAAGCTGTTCGCCGTCGACCCGAAGCATCCGTGCGCGGCCGAGGCCGTCGACGTCGTCTCGACGGCCGGCGACCACATCTGCGTCGACACCCCCGACGTGTTCGCGCGGTTCCGCCGCGCGGTCACCGACACCGGCCTGTACAAGGACTCCGACCGGCTCGCGGTCAAGGACGACCGGCGGCCACTCAAGCAGTCCGAGTACCTCTACCAGGGTGACGTGTCGGCGAAGATCAACGCGCTGACCGTCGACCTGGCCGCCGCCGAAGAGGCCTACCAGAAGGCGCGGCGCATCGCCGACGACATCGCCGCCCAGCGCCAGCAGTGGCGCGACCGGGCCGCGGCGTGCAAGGCGATCTGCGAGCAGTTCCCGCAGTGGAGCCAGATCGACACCGAGACCGCCGACGGGCACGCCGACCGGCTGCGCGAGCAGTACGAACTACTGCTCGCCGATCACCCGGACATCGAGGCGCTCAACGCCCGCGCCGACGAATGCTGGTCGCAGATCCAGAAATTGATGACGCGCCGCGGCGCGATCCAGACCCGCCGCGACGATCTCGACGACGCGCCGCACCCGGCTGCTGGAGCTGTCCGAACGGCTGCAGCCGCGGCCGTTCGTCGTCCGAGCCGCTGACCGAGCTGCTGCACCGCTACGCCGGCCAGCTGCCCGTCCATCTGGAGCTGCTCGATCCCGAGCCGCACCGCGACGCGCTGTTCACCGCGATCAAGAAGGAGCGCGAACAGCTGCGCGAGAGCCGGCGCCGCTCGTATGACGAACTGGCCCGCATCCTCAACACGTTCGACACCGCGTTCCCGGACGCGATCCCGAACGACTAGCGACAATTTCGACGAGCGGGTGCACGACTACGTGGCGCTGTGCCGGCACATCGACGAACGGGAGCTGCCCGAAGCCTACGAGCGGATGATGCGGCTGGTCACCGAGCAGGCGCCGGATGCGATCCTGACGCTGCACCGGGTGGCCGAACAGGAGGCCCGGCGCATCGCCGAGCAGATCGACCGCGTCAACACCGGTTTGGGCGCGGTCGAGTTCAACCGCGGCACCCGCCTCACGCTGCGGGCGACGCCGCGCAGCCTGACCGCGGTGTCGGAGCTGACCGAGATCGTGCGGGCGATCTCGCGGCGCATCGCCGAGGTCGGGCTGGGTGACAAGCAGGCGATCCTCGACCAGTACGCCGACATCCTGCGGCTGCGCAACCGGCTGGCGTCGACGGCGCCGGAGGACAAGGCGTGGACGCGGGATGCGCTCGACGTGCGCAACCGGTTCACCTTCGACTGCGCCGAGTGGGACGTCGACAGCGAGGAGCTGATCCGCACGCACAGCAACGCCGGCGACAACTCCGGCGGCGAGCAGGAGAAGCTGATGGCGTTCTGCCTGGCGGGTGCGCTGAGCTTCAACCTGGCCAGCCCCGACAGCGCGGACAACAGGCCGGTCTTCGCCCAGCTGATGCTCGACGAGGCGTTCTCCAAGTCGGATCCGCAGTTCGCGCAGCAGGCGCTGCAGGCGTTCCGCAAGTTCGGCTTCCAGCTGGTGATCGTCGCGACGGTGCAGAACGCGACGACGATCCAGCCCTACATCGACAGCGTGGTGATGGTGTCGCAAGACCGAGGCGACGGGCCGCAACGCCCGGCCGGTGGCCACGGTGGCGACGCGGTCGATCTCGGAGTTCACCGCCCTGCGGCAGGAGATGCGGGCGACGGCGAAGGTTCCTGTTCTGGCTCGGTGAGCGCGAAGTCCACGGCGGCCTGCACGTGCAGCAGCGTCGTCGGGAACACCGGGACGTCGACGTCGCCGGGGCCGAGCAGCAACTCGACCTCCGTGCAGCCGAGGATCACGCCCTGGGCGCCCTCGGCGACCAGGCGCCCGACCACCGTGCGGTACAGCGACCGCGACTCCTCGCGAATGACGTTGTGGCACAACTCGTCGTAGATGACGGCACTGACGGCACGCCGGTCGGCGGCGGCGGGCGTCAGCACTTGGACTCCGTGGGGGGCGAAGCGTGAGACGTAGAAGGCCTGCTCCATCGTGAAGGCGGTCGCGAGCAGCCCGACCCGCGACAGGCCGGCCGACGCCACCGCTCGGGCGGTGGTGTCGGCGATGTGCAGGAACGGGACCGAGATTGCGCACTCGATGCTCTGGGCGACGTAATGCATGGTGTTGGTGCACAACACGATTGCCTCGGCGCCAGCGGCCTGCAGCCGGACGGCCGCCTCCGACAGCCGGGCGGCGACGGCTTCCCAGTCACCGGCGAGCTTGAGCGCCTCGATCTCGGCGAAGTCGACCGACGCGAGCAAGATCTGCGCCGAGTGCAGGCCGCCGCGGCGTTGCGCGACGAGTTCGTTGATAACCGGTAGTACTCGGCGGTGCTGACCCAGCTCATCCCGCCGATCAGGCCCACGGTACGCATCGGCGTCCACGCTACGGGGCGGGTGGCCGGAGTGCGCGACGTCGCCGGCTCTGGTGGCCTCGGCTCCCCCGCCCAGGGACACCAGAGACCGACGCGTCTTATCGCAAAGGCTTCGCTCAACCCCTCACTGCGCGCGCCTCGACAGTTCTGACGAGAGAAACCTCTCGCATCGTACATAAACGTCGGTGTTTGCGAGAAACGAACGGGTTCTTGAAAGCGACAGGATCGTGGGAGGCTGTGGGCGGATCCCCGAAGCGGCCGGATCCCTATACTTTCGACAGACCGCCAGCGGTATAGACCATGCCGCCTGCGCGGACGAGGAGGCACCGATGGCCGAGCGGCTCGCCTCTGGCCGTCACCATCTCACCCGCGAAGAGGTAGCTGCGAATCAGCGCCGGCGGCTGTTCAAGGCGCTCTCGGCGGTCATGACGAAAAAGGGTTACGGCGACACCACCGTCGACGACGTGATCAAGGCGGCGAAGGTCTCGCGGGCGACGTTCTACCAGCACTTCGACTCCAAGCAGGACTGCTTCATGGCCGGATACGCGCGGATGCAGCGCCACGTCATCGACGCCATCCGCGCGGTGCCCACCAGCGGCACTCCGATGGAGAACTTCACGGTGATGCTGGACCGGTATCTGGGCTTCGTCGCGCTGGACCCGTCGACGGCGCGGCTCTATCTGCTGGAGGTCTACGCGGCCGGACCCGAGGCCGTGCGGCGGCGCGTCGAGCTGCAGCAGGAGTTCGTGGCCGGGGTGGCGAAGGTGTTCAAGGCCCGCAGCACAACCGACCGGTTCGCCAGCCAGGCACTGGTCGCGGCGATCTCCACGCTGGTCGTCAACGCCCTGACCGAGGGTGGCGGCGAGGCCGTCACGGCACTGCGGCAGCCGATCCTGGACTACACCGAGCGCATCATGGGCACGTCGCTCACCCGAACGTGATGAGCGCCGCCGCTGCGCAGGGCATCATGGGCGGCAATGATCGCTGATCCGTCACCTGGCCTGCGGGAGCGCAAGAAGTCGCGGACCCGCCGGGCGATTCGCCGTGAGGCGTTCCGGCTCTTCGAGGAGCACGGTTACGCCAACACCACCATCGAGCAGATCGCCGAGGCCGCCGACGTCTCGCCGCGGACGTTCTATCGCTACTTCGGGGTGAAGGAGGCGGTGCTGCTCTCCGACGATCACACCAAGATGATCGTCGAGGCGTTCGCCGAGGCCCCCGCGGAGCTGTCGATCGTCCCCGCCTATCGATGGGCGGTCGCGCAGGTCTTCGGCGGTCTGTCCGCCGACGAGCGTGCCGAGGCGATCGCCGGGCAGCAGCGGATGTACGGCGTGCCCGAGGCGCGCGGGCTGGTCTACACCGAGTACGTGCGGCTCATCCACCTGATCACCGAAGCCTTGCGACGACGCCCCGACGGGCCCGCCGACGAGGCCGAACGGCGGGTGATCGCGGGTGCGATCGTCGGGGTGCTGATCTCGGCGTCGCACGACAACCCGCTTCCCGAGGAAGCCCTCGCCGACGCGCTCACGATGCTCGACACCAAGTTGCGCCCCGGCGCATGACGACAGCGGTGCACACCGACGTCGACGTGGGCGCCGCTGCAGTCCCCGATCTTTCGTGCGCTGTGGATCGCGCAGTTCGTGTCCAACCTCGGCACGTGGATGCAGACCGTGGGTGCGCAGTGGATGCTGGTCGGCGATCCGCGTGCAGCGGTGCTGGTGCCGCTGGTGCAGACCGCGACGACGCTGCCGGTGATGCTGCTGGCGTTGCCGTCCGGCGTGCTGGCCGACCTGATCGACCGGCGTCGGCTGCTGATCGCGACCCAGGGTGCGATGGCGGCCGGGGTGGCGCTGCTGGCGACGCTGACCGGTGCCGGCCTGACGACGCCCGCCGTGCTGCTGACACTGTTGTTCCTGATCGGCTGCGGGCAGGCGCTCACCGCGCCGGCCTGGCAGGCGATCCAGCCTGATCTTGTTCCCCCGCAGCAGATTCCGGCCGCTGCGGCGCTGGGCAGCATGAGTATGAACGGCGCGCGGGCGATCGGACCGGCAATCGCCGGTGCGCTGGTGTCGGTGGCGGGGCCGACGCTGGTGTTCGCGCTCAACGCCGTGTCGTTCGTCGGCATCGTGGCGGTGCTGGTGTGGTGGCGCCGCCCGGCCGTCACGAACGACTACCCGCCGGAGCGCGCGCTCGCGGCGTTGGGCGCCGGCGGCAGATACATCCGCAGCTCGCCGATCGTGCGGCGCATCCTGCTGCGGACGGCGTTGTTCATCGGGCCGGCCAGCGCGCTGTGGGGCCTGCTGCCGGTGATCGCGGCGAAGCAACTCGGGTTGTCGTCGTCGGGCTACGGGCTGCTGCTCGGGGCGCTGGGGGTCGGCGCGCTGCTGGGTGCGTTCGTGTTGTCGCGGCTGCGAGCCCGCGTTCGGCCAGAACATCCTGCTGACCGTCGCGGCGGCCGGGTTCGCCGTGTCCACGGCCGTGCTGGCGTTGGTACCCGTCTTCGCCGTCGTGCTGGCGGCGCTGGTGGTGGGCGGTGCGTCTTGGCTGCTGTCGCTGTCGACGCTGAACGCCTCGATGCAGCTGAGCCTGCCGGCGTGGGTGCGCGCCCGCGGATTGTCGGTCTACCAGCTGATCTTCATGGGCGGACAGGCGCTGGGATCGGTGGTGTGGGGGGTGCTGGCCGGCGCGACGAACAGCGTGACCAGCCTGCTGGTCAGCGCGGGCCTGCTGGTGGTGTGCGGGCTGTCGTCGCTGTGGTGGCCGCTGCACGCCAGCACCGGCAACCTCGACTTGACCCCGTCGGCGCACTGGCCCGAGCCGGCGCTGGTGTTCGAGCCCGAACCGCTCGACGGCCCGGTCCTGGTGCTGACGTCCTACCGCGTCGACCCCGCCAACGAGGAGGGCTTCCTGGCGGCGATGGCGGTGCTGGGCCGGTCGCGCCAACGCACCGGGGCGTCGCAGTGGCGGCTGTTCCGCAGCGTGGAGCAGGAGGCGACGTTCGTGGAGACGTTCGTGGTCCGCTCGTGGGGCGAACACCTGCATCAGCACTACACCCGGCTCACCGGACAGGACCTGCTGATCGAGCAGAACGTGGAGAAATACACTCGACGGCGCGACGGTCTCCCGGCACTACCTGGCGGTGCGCGAACTGGGCTGAGGCCCCCGCGCGTTCAGGCTGCGCTCATGGCGGCGAAACGCCTCGCAATCCCCACCGCCAACGCAGTCTCAACGCGTCCGGAACCCACCATTCGATGATTCACCGAGCATCCGATCGGGTATTTTCGAAGGCGACGAGGCAAACTCCGGGGGGACCGGTTGAGCAGATCAACACATCGTTCACATGGGCCGACGGCGAGGCAGCCCGACGGCAGCAACGTCGCGCGGCGGCTGCGAGGCCAGGCCACATGAGTGCGCCCCAGCCCCGTACGGACACGTCGTTCGGAAAGTACAAGTTGACCGCGCTGCTCGGTCGCGGCGGCATGGGCGAGGTATATGAGGCGTTCGACACCGATAAGGGCAGAACCGTCGCGCTGAAAATCCTCCGCGAGGAGTATGCGCAAGACGAGCGGTTTCGAGCCCGGTTTCTCCGCGAGTCCCACGCGGCCGCGATGCTGCAGGAGCCACACGTCATCCCGATCCACGACTGGGGTGAGATCGACGGCAACCTCTACATCGACATGCGCCTCGTCCGCGGGCAGACACTCCACGATCTGATCAAAGCGGGGCCACTGGAACCACTGCGCGCCGTCACGATCGTTCAGCAGATCGCGGCGGCACTCGACGCCGGTCACGCGCAAGGGCTCATTCACCGCGACGTCAAACCGCAGAACATCATCGTCACCGACGCGGATTTCGCCTACCTGGTCGACTTCGGTATCGCGGAGGTGGAGGGCGACGTACGACTGACGATGGCGGGCACCCAGGTCGGTTCATTCGCGTACATGGCGCCAGAACGGTTCAACGACGAGCCCTGCACACCCGCCACCGACACCTATGCGCTGGCGTGCGTGCTGTACGAATCGTTCACCGGTACAACGCCGTTTCCAGGCAACAGTTTCGAAGGTCAGATCGCTTCCCATCTCTCCGCCCCACCGCCGCGACCCAGTGTGGTGAACGCGTCGGTCCCCGCAGCGATGGACGACGTCATCGCCCGGGGTATGGCCAAAGAACCCGACGACCGGTACGGCAGCGCCGGCGCATTCGGGCGCGCGGCCCGTCGCACTCTGCTGACGAGCGGAGGCCTTGTCGACGAGCATGCCGACACACAGTTCGCCGCGATCTCCCCGCCGCCGCCTGTCAGCACGACCGGTGAAGCAGTGCGGACCACCGGGCCGACGACGGTGCTCGATCGCGGTGAGCCCGGCCGCAACTGGCTGATCCCCACGATGGTGATAGGTATCGCCTTGCTGCTCGGAGCGGCCGGCGTGATCATCGGCTTGCTCATCTCGAGCAACGGCAAGGATGCACCGGGCCCCACACCTCCTCCAGCGCCTACGCAGACGGTCGCCGGTCCGACCGTCATCCAGACGGTCGATCCCCCGCGTCGCCTCCGGCTCCCAAATCGTCCGCCTCCGTACCACGCCTGCCGGCGCCAACCATCGAGACGACGAGGGACGACCCTGAAACCGTCAGCGTGCAACAGTTGCGCGCGATCGCGGAAGACGATCACAGTTACGTCGCTTCACAACTCGCGGGCACCTGGATACCCCAACTCAGCTCGAAACGGCCGGGCGTCATCGACGACGGCGTCGTGTGGAACAACGCGTTGACGTTGCAGGAGCACATGCAACTTCGAAGGCGGTACAACGCAAAACTGTTGTGGTCGGGTGACTGGTCGACCTTCGATGCGGACAATTTCTGGGTGACGGTCGTGCCCGCCCCCTTCCCTACGGCCGACGGGGCGCTGCGCTGGTGCACCTTCCAAGGCTTCGACCGCGACCATTGTTACGCCAAGCTGGTCAGTACCACGCATCCCGTCCGGGGCAGTACCGCTCAGAACTGAGCGGTGGGACGCCCGTGAACCGAAACCCGCTGCGGCTCAATGTCGTGATCGCATCCCTCACGACGTTCTCGGTCGTGGTCGGTGCATGTGATGGGCCGACTACTGCCGTGGCGGGTCACGCCATGTCGATGCGCTACGACCCGTTCCGCGTCGCCGGCCTCCCGACGTCAGACGGCCCGAGCGGACCGAGAACTCCCCTGCCCGATGCTTCCAGCAGAGTGCAAAACACAGACGATAGCGAAGTCGACCGCTTGGCACTGCTGGCGATCCAGGACATCGAGAGTTACTGGTCTCAGCACTATTCCGACATGGCAGCTGGATCTTTCGTACCGGTATCGACACTGGTGTCGGTCGACACCGCGGACCCGGACTCCTCGGGCGCGTGCGGGGGCGATCCCACCCAGTTCAGATTCAACGCGGTCTATTGCCGAACCCGAGACACCATGGCGTGGGACAGGAGCAGCCTGCTACCAAGCGCACAGGCATACTTCGGTGACCTGGCGATCAACGGTGTCCTCGCGCACGAGTACGGCCACGCGGTGCAGTGGCAGGCCTCGCTCGTCGATGAGGACACCCCGACGTTGGTCAGCGAGCAGCAAGCCGATTGTCTTGCAGGCGCGTATCTGCGGTCGGTAGCGCAAGGCGGTTCTCCGCGATTCAGCCTCAACACCACCGGTGCGCTCGACCGCGTCATCGCTGGGGCGATCGCCTTACGTGACCCTCCCGCCGCGGGAGGACTGTTCAGTGTGGCTACCGACGCGCATGGAACCGCGCTGGACCGGGTCGGCGCCCTCCAGCAGGGCTTCGACGTCGGAACGGAGGCCTGCGCAGCAATCGACATGGCGGAGATCGAGAGTCGACGAGGCTTGCTTCCCGACGAGTTGTTCGACCCCGCAAGCGATCAGAGCGATCTCGACATCACGGGGGATGCCCTCGTGACGCTGTTCGCGGTCCTCAACCGGATCTTCCCGCTGACCGCGCCACCCAAATTGTCCACTAGCGGGACCGCGTGTGAGAGGCCGAACGTACAGCCGACGGCGTACTGCCCCGGCAGCCATACCGTGAGTGTGGACCTCGGAGCATTGCAGCGTGTCGGGACACCGGCAGACGAGAACCAGCTTGTACTCCTGCAGGGCGACAACACTGCTATTTCGATGGTGACGTCGCGATACATGCTGGCAGTGCAGCAAGAGCGCGGAGCCGCTCTGAATTCACCGGTCGCGGCGATGCGCACCGCCTGCCTGACCGGCGTGGCGCAGAAGGAGATGGCACAGCCCGTCGCAACGGATCTCGTTCTCGGAGCGGGCGACCTCGACGAGGCGATATCCGGTTTGCTGACCAATGGGATCGTGGCCAGTGATGTCGACGGTTCCATCGTCCCGTCGGGTTTTACTCGGATCTCGGCATTTCGCGCCGGGTTGCTCGGCGATGTCAACGGGTGTTTTCGGAGGTTCCCGTAGTGCCCGGCGGGCGTGACGAAGACCCCCACGCAGCGTTCGAGCCATGGACACAGCCGATACGCCGCGAAGGGCCGACGCCTCAGCATCGCCAAGGCGGCGGACAACCGTCCGATCAAACGCCAGAGCCGTGGTGGTGCAACGTGAACCGCGAAGTCACCCGCCTCCCCACTCAACGGCTTCCAGCTGACCGCCCTCGACGCGCTGGCATGCCCCCCAACATGCCGCATCGCTCGCCGCCTCGCCGGCGGCCGGCGGTGCCGCCGAAATCGGTCGCCCGTCGTCGCGCTGCCGTTCGTCAGCCCGTCATCGGAATCGCGGTGATGCTCGGCGTGGTCCTTGCTGTAGCGGCAGGCGTCGCCCTCGGCGTCGGCTTGGCGCGGGTGCACAACACAGCCGGCGGCGGCAAGGTTCTGGAGGTGTCCGAAGTAGAGGATGAGGTGGCCCGAATCCTCGCCGACCCGATCGATGGTTACGGTGTCGCCGGCGCGACCGACATCGTCTGCAATGGCGGGGTCAACCCCGAAGTGATCGCCGGCGCGGAGTTCACCTGCCGGGTAGTCGTCAATGGTGAACGCAAAAGCGTTCTGGTGGTGTTTCAGGACGGCACCGGCACCTACGCGGTGGATCGCCCGCGATAGCCGAGTGCGACTCCGATCTCAACGCGCCACCGCGGGCCAGAACAGGTCGAACAGTCGCTGCCGCCAGCCGTCGGCGATTCTCCCCGGTCCGGGCCCGCTCGGCGATGTAGGCACCGACGATCGCGTCGATGAGCGTGGCGGCGTCGACTGTTCGGCCATGCCTGGTCGATCACCGACTCCAGCGCGGCCCGCTGCTCGGCCAGTAGTCGGCGGAACAGTGCGGTGAACTCCGGATCTTCCTGGGTGAGCAGCGCGGCGAATCCGCCGCAACCGATGCCGGCGTCGACCGCCTCGACGGCGTGCTCGATCACCCACCGCAGGCGCTCCCGCGCATCGGTCTCCTGGACCGGTGGCGCCGGCGATGTCACGCGCGACAGCGCAGCGGACAACATCTCCCGCCGATCCGAATAGCGGCGGTAGATGGTGGTCTTGGCGATCCCCGAGCGGGCGGTGACCGCTTCGACGGTGACCGATCGCGGACCCTTGGTGCGGAGCAACTGCAAGGTCGCGTCGGAGATGTCGTCGTCGACGTTGCGTCGCTGCACCATCGGCCCCCTCCGGATCGCCGGGAATACTCACCGCCTCCGCAACGCTACACTAAGCGTAGCGCTACGATACGCGTAGCGTTGTATATCAGGAGGAGACATGAAGAACGTTGTGGCACGCATATCGATGACGTACGTCGCGTACGTCAGCCTGCTGATGGGGTTCGTGGCGCTCGGCATCTTCGTCTACGCGCTGGCGGTCGGCAGCAGCCTGACCGGGGTCATCGCGGGCAGCCTCGCCGTCCTGTTCACCGCCGCCGTCGTCGGCTTCCGCAGGGGCGCCCGCACAGTGGCCGAGGCCGACGAGAGCGGCAATCCCATCGACGGCGCGAACGTCTTGGCACAGCCGGTGCGCAGCAGCCGAGATCGAGCGGTACCTGCTGAACTACCGCGGCATCGCAGTCCGTCACCGACGAGGCAGAGCACGAGACCGAGTTCGCGATGCCGCGTGCGGCGTAGGGTTCGACCGTGCACGTCGACGTGATGACGACCCCGCAACCGCTGCGCGACGATCGGTGATCTGGCCCAGCGCACCCGGGCGGCCGGATTCTCCGGGCTGCTGTTCACCGAGACCGGCCGCACGGCGTATCTGAACGCGGCGGTGGCGGCACAGGCCGCGCCCGGGCTGGAGCTGTCGACCGGTGTGGCAGTGGCGTTTCCGCGCAGTCCCTTCGTGACCGCCGGCGACGGCGTGGGAGTTGCAGGAGGCCACCGACGGCCGGTTCCGGCTCGGCCTGGGCACGCAGGTGCGCACGCACGTCGTCCGGCGCTACGGCGCGGAGTTCGAGCGGCCCGGCCCGCGGCTGCGCGACTACGTGCTCGCGGTGAAGGCGTGCTTCACGGCGTTCCGGACGGGCAAGCTCGACCACCGCGGCGATTTCTACAGCCTGGACTTCATCACCCCGCAATGGAGCCCGGGCCCGATCGACGCGCCGGACCCGAAGGTCGACATCGCCGCGGTGAACCCGTGGATGCTGCGGATGGCCGGCGAGGTGGCCGACGGCATCCATGTGCATCCGCTCGGCGAGCCGGGTTACATCGCGCGCCACGTCATGCCGAATCGCGCTGAGGGAGCGGCAAAGTCGGGTCGTTCGCCCGAAGAGCTGGCGGTGATCGTGCCGGTGATGACGATCGTCGGCGACACCGACGAGGAGCGGGACCGCGAACGCGAGCTCGTTCGGGCGAGCATGAGCTTCTACGGGAGCACACCGAACTACGCGTTCATCTGGGACGAGGCCGGGTTCGAGGGGACGACGGCCCGGATCCGGGAGAAGCAGAAGGCCGGCGATTACGCGGGGATGGCCGCGCAGATCACCGACGAGCACATCGCGACGTTCGCCACGGAGTCGACATGGGACGGTCTGGCCGACGCGCTGTCCGAGAAGTACGCGGCGCTCGCGACGCGCATCGTGCTCTACAACGCTGCGGCCGAATCCGGACCGGCTGGAGCGGTACGGAGCAGTGGCTCAGCGCATTTCGTGAATGTGAAGTGCCGGCGATCAGCGCAGCGGCCGGGCGGCCCGCCGGATACGGGAACTCATGCCGCTCCGCCTACGCTTTCCACCGCCGGCCAGACCTCGCCGGGTGGAATCACGATCCGGGGCTTCGTCACCGACGAGACCCCGTTTCAGGATCAGGCCGTCCAGGCGCCCGCCGACTTCGCGGAAAACTGGGTGCTGCAGCACATCCGCATCCGGGCCGGGCTGAACGGGCCCAGCGACGACGGACTGCGCCTGGTTACACCCGCAACGCCGTCGTCGACCACGTGTCGATCGGGAACGCCACCGACGAGGCGGCGGAGATCTCCTACTCCAACAACATCACCATCGGGGCAATCCCTATCCGATCTACTGGAATCCCAACGCGGTCAACAACTGCTGCAACGACTTCCCATCGGCGGGTACGCCGGATGATTCGACGCACCGCGCAGAAGTTGACGGCGCGGCACCCCTTCCCGACGATCACCTACACGCCTACGGAGATGCTGCCCGCGGAGCTGCTCCAGCGCGCCGGAGCCGTCTTGGGTCCGGCGTAGGCGGGGTCGTAGACCGCGGCAGAGGTTGTCGGCGCCGGCCGCGACCGAGGAGTAGAGCCCCTTGCCGGGGAAGGGGACGTTGACGCGCTGGTCGTAGGTGGCGAAGTAGCCGCCGAACGCTTGGGAGGGGATGTAAGAGAGAGTGTGAGGGGAGGAGAAGGAGAAGGGGGGCGGCCAAGCGATACATGTTCCCACCCTGCTCTCGTCGAAATGCGCCGATAGCTCCCCCGAAGCCTGACGACGTTGACGCTACGGCCGTTGGCGGGTTGAGGAATCGGGGAAGTCCCCCGCTTTTGCCGGCACACGGGGTGGACCACGTGACCGCTGATGGTCCGGCGGTTATTGACCGGTCAACGATTCGCTGTGCATCCACACAGTTGCCGGTGCGTTCGCTGTGAAGTCCCTTGCCTGATGCTCGAATTGGGGCCGGCGTAGCCATCGGAGCGCGGCCGAGGAAGTCGAGGTCGATTTCGGCGCCGACAGCGCGTCCCCACGCCTGAGCTGCACCCGCCAGATGCACGGCGGCGTCGCCCAAATGGTTAACGAGATACTTGACTTTTTCGGTGTCGGTAGCGATAGTTAAGCATGTGCCTAACCAATCCGAGTCTGATGTGGTTGGTCGCGTTTTTCGCGCGCTCGCCGACCCGACCCGTCGGGCGATCGTGGAACGGCTCGTCCAAAGGCCAGCGTCGGTCAAGGCGTTGGCCGAGCCGCTCGCGATGTCCCTACCTGCGGTGATGCAGCACCTCACGGTCCTGGAAGAGGCGGGCGTCATCGTCACCGAGAAAGTCGGCCGAGTGCGCAGCTGCCGGATCGAACCCAAAGCGCTGCGTGATGCCGAACGCTGGCTCAGCAGTCAACGCACGGAATGGGAACGGCAACTTGATCAACTCGACGACTACCTGAAGGGAAAGTGATCATGGAAGTAACGCACGCGACGTTCACGCTGGAACGCCGCTACCCGGCCTCGGTCGAGCGGGTGTTTGAGGCATGGGCTAATCCGGAGGCGCGCAGGCGCTGGATGGCTCAAGGAGCAGAACACTCTCAGAACTTCGTGGTCGGCGGTCTCGAGACGGTCAGGGGATTCGATGGACAGGGCCGCCCGTTGACCTATGAGGCGCAGTACGCCGAGATCGTGACCAATGAACGAATTCTCACGACGTCCACACTGCACACCGGAGACCGGCTGTCGACCGTCTCGGTCACCAGTGTCGAGTTCCGAGCAGAGGACGCTGGCACCCTACTGGTGCTGACCGAGCACGGCATGTATCTCCCCGGCCAGGAGCAACCAGCTTGGCGTGAGCACGGCACCGCCGAGCAACTGGACACCCTGGCTGCGGAGTTCACCGCAACCACCACGACCAAGGAGAACTGATCATGGCTCACGTTGATTACGTGCTCGCAGTGGTCGCAGTGAGCGACATCGAGACGGGCAGGTCTTGGTACACAAGACTATTCGGGCGCGGACCTGACAACAATCCGATGCCGAACCTCATCGAATGGCAGGTCACCGCCGGCGCATGGGTTCAGGTGACCGAGGATCGTTCGCGTGCTGGCAACGGGATGCTCAACCTGGCCGTGTCCGACATCGAGGCTGGCGCTCGTGAACTCCGCGAGATGGGTATAGACGCGGGTGAAATCATCAACGCCAACAAGGGCGTACGACTGTGCCCAATCACCGACCCTGACAGCAACAAGATTCAGCTGGTCGGCAACTTCCGAGTCAAATACTGACGAACTGATCGGCTGACCCACCCAGACGATCGGCTTACGGGCTGCAGCAGATCGTTATGTCGAGTTCGAGTGCAACTGGGCGATCTTGTTACGCAGGTTTCGCCACATTCCGAGGGGCTGGCGGCGTCGGGTCGGCCACCCGAGGGTCCCTCCTCGATGACGGACCTAGGGAATGTTCAGCCGCCGCGCCAGGTCCGGTCCGCCGACCTCGCGGAGGAAGTCCGGATCGCCGCACACCACGAATTGGTCGCGGGCCCGCGACAATCCGACGTAGAGGCGCTCGCGGGAGCGGTCGAACGCCTCGGTCTCGTTGACGACGAGCACGACGGCGCGGCGCTCCAGGCCCTTGAAGCCCAGGACGTGGCCGTAGAAGACCTGCTCGGCGTCCCAGAAGCTGTCCCAGTAGGCGGCGCTGCCGGCGGCCTGGCGTTCGACCTGCTCGGGGTGGCGGCTGCCGGTGGTCAGCAGCGCGACGTCCTCGGGCCGCCAGCCCTGCTCGAGCAGCCGTTCCGACCTGGTCGTCGCCGGCCTCCATCGCCTCGTCGCGCGCGCACGGCACGAACTCGACCGCGGGACCCTCACCGCCGAGGAAGCGCATCGGGTGGTCGACCAGCGGCTGGAACGCGTTGGCGATCTGGCGGGTGTTGCGCAGGTTGTGGTCGAGGATCAGCGGAACCAGCGGCACCGGCGGTGAGCCGTGCCGGTTGAACACACGCTGGCCCTCGTCGGTGAACACGTACAGCCCGCCGGCTTCGTCGTCTTTGAGCGCGGCCAGCAGCGGATCCCACCACGCGTCGGCGAAGTCCTGCGCCTCGTCGACGACGATCGCGTCGAACCGGTGTCCCGGATCGAGTTGCAGTGCCAGCTCGGCCATTTGCGCGGGCAGGTCATGTTCCCAGAACTGCACGGTCTCGTCGGTGCGCAGCGATTCGTCGGGCCCCGCCGGCGCACCCCAGGTCTTGCCCGAGGTCGTGGAACTCGCCGACGTAGGCGGGCCGCTGACGGCGGTTCCACGTCGCGGTGATGCGTTCCAGGTAGGACGCCAGCCCGTGGGAGTAGCAGACCAGCGCGACCCGCTGGCCGTCGCGGGCCAGCCGGCGGGCCTGCTCCATGGCCAGGAAGGTCTTGCCGCTGCCGGCGCCGCCGCGGACCTCGACGCGGTTGAGCAGCCGGATGGCGTCGAGGATGACGGACTGGTGTTCGGTGAGAATGTCGGCGGCGTCCTCGTTTTCCAGGGCCCGGGCGACGACGCTGCGCTGCGGCAGTCCGCGTCCGCTCAGCGCCTCGTTCGAGCTGATCGATGCCGTCGCGGGTCAGGAGCGGCCGGTCGAGTTCCTGGCTGTGCAGGACGTCGCGCAGCTTGGTCGGCGATGTCGGGGAGGTCGGTGCGGTCGATGACCTTCCAGCGCGGGGCAGTCGGGCAGCGCGAAGTCGTCGGGCAGGTCGGTGTTGGGCAGCACGACGACGTGGTCCCAGCGCAGCCGGCCCTGGCTCCAGCGCGGATCGTTCTCGATGAAGTCACGCAGCGCGTAGCAGGCCTCGCGGGCCTGCCGCACCGGGGTCGATCTCGATGCTCGCGGCCGCGGCGGATCTGCCGCCACGTGTCGCCGTCGTGCCACACCTCGCCGCCCTTGACCTCGACGCAGACGATGCCCGCACCTTCGATGGCGACGAAGAAGTCGACCTCGTGGTCCTTGAGGTGGTCGGTGACGCGCTTGCCGGGGATCGACGAGATCACCGGGCTCGAGTTGGTCGATCAGTGCCTGCCAGACCTTGCGCTCGGCGCCGTTGGCCAGCCGCGGCGCCTCGGACACGGTGATGGTCACCAGACGTCCTCCCCTCCGTCGGGATGATGGTAACCAGCGGGACCGACGGCTGGAGGTCCATCGGCCGGCTTCGGCTAGTACCTTCGGTGCAAATCGTTGTGGCGGATCGGGGGCACACGTGAAGAACCGAGGACATCTGCGGGTGGTGACCGATCTGGAATCCCGCCCCGATCGGCGTCACTCCAGGCGACGTGACGTCGTCGTGTACCGGATCCGGGCGGAGCTCGACGGCGCGGAACCGCCGATCTGGCGGCAGCTCGACCTGCGCTCGGACATCACGCTGGACCTGCTACATCAAGTCCTGCAGGTGGCCTTCGACTGGACCGACTCACACCTGCACCGGTTCTCGCTCGGCGGCCGCGCGTTCGATCGTCACAGTCAGCTGTTCCTGTGCCCGTACGACGTCGACAACGACGACGGCTGGGACGATGACGACGACGGCATTCCGGCCGCCGCGACTCGTCTCGACGAGACCCTCACCGAGCCCGACGATGTGCTGCACTACCTCTACGACTACGGCGACAACTGGGAGCTGACCCTGCACCTCGAGCAGGTGCTGGCCGCTGAGAGTGACTGTGCTGCAGCGGTTGTCGTCGGCGGTGAGCGTGCCGCGCCGCCGGAGGACTGCGGGCATCTTGTCGACGCGGCCAGCCTCGCCGAGGTGCTGCCCGACCCGGCCCGGTTCGAGCCGGAACGGCTCAACCAGGCGCTCGAGGGCCCGTACTTCGTGCTGCGCGAATCCGGCGTCGACGCCCGCTTGGTCGACCTCGTTCATCAGCTCACCTTCACGGCGCACGGGGACGATCTGACCGCGGCGGCGCTCCGCCTCGCCGGTCCGGCGCCGGACACGATGGACGTGACCGCTTCTCTGCGCGCCTTCCAGTGGTTCCTCGACCGGGCCAAGGACGGCGGCATCCCGTTGACCGGGGCCGGCTACCTCAAACCCGCCGACGTCGAGGAGGCGTCCAAAGTCGTTCCTACCATGGCGGATTGGCTGGACTTCGGGAAGAACAACCGCGAGACGAACTGCTTCCCGGTCCTACTGTTCCGCGAGTGTCTGCAGGACGTGGGACTGCTCCGCAAGAACAAGGGCAGACTGCTGCTGACCAAGGCCGGCGCGGCGGCTCAGCGCGATGCCGACACGCTGTGGGAACATCTAGCCGGTCGGCTGGTCCCCAAGCCCACCGACAGATTCGGCGTGCAGGCGACGCTCCTTGTCCTCGCCTACGCTGCGACGTCCGCCGACTCCGAGCTACCGGTCGGCACGATCACCGCGCTGCTCGCCGAACTCGGCTGGCGCTTTTCCGACGGGCGTCCCGTCGAGGGATTCGCCGTGCACCGGCTGACGGCCTGGGTGGTGTTGTCCAACGTGACCGATCAGGCCGTCACCTGGAAGCGGCGCGACATCGTGAGCCCGGCGGCAGCGGCCCTGGCGCGCACGGCGCTTCACCGGACGCGGTGACCTGTCCGATCCCGCCGAGGCCGCCCGGCTCGGCGGGCACCCCGATTACCGTCAGGCGGTCCCGACGCCGGACCACTTCATCCCGCTGCTGTACCTGGCGGGACTGGCCGGCGCCGCCTCAGACACGCAGACCAGGCTCGACGTGCTCGTCGACGGCTGCACGTACGGATCGATGTCGATGACGGCGTACACGCTGGGAATGACGGGCACCGGCGGTTGCGGCGGCCGGGCCGACGGGCCGCCACCGGCGCCGGACTTTCCCGCCGACGCCTCCAACATCTGATTCGCGCATCGGCCGCTTCATGGGCTGCAGCTGGCGCGGAGATATCAGCGCCCCAGGCTCGTCAGGAAACGTCGCACCTCCTCGACCGAGCCGAGCACGAACTGCGCGGCGGTGTCCCTATCGCCCACCTCGGGATCGTCGGCACGGCCCACGAAGATCCCGATGCCGCGGTCGTGCAACGCCCGGAACGCGTCTTCGTCGGTGATGTCGTCGCCGAGATACAGCGGGAGCACGTCGTCGCCGCCGAGTCCGAGCACGTCGATCAGGTGCAGCACCGCCTTGCCCTTGTCCCAGTCGATGTTCGGCTTGAGCTCGTAGACCATTTTCCCCGGCGTGAGGGCGACCCGGTCGGAGCGCTCGGCGAGCAAGGCCTGCACGCTGTCGCCCACGCGGTCGCGGTCCTCGGGAGCGACGTGCCGATAGTGCACTGCCACCGAGGCCCGCTTGGGTTCGATCAGCACCCCGGGGATCGACCCGACGTCGTCACGAAGTCGGTCGGTCACCTCGGCGATCAGGTCGAGAAACCCGGCCACCCGATCGTCGCTGATCGAGCCCTCTTGTGGGGTCCAGATGTCGAAGCCGTGGCTGCCCGCCACGACCAGATCGTCGACACCCATCAACTGCTGCGCCGTGGCGCGGTCCCGGCCGGTGATGATGCACACCGAACAGCGGGTTGCCAACTCCCGCAGGGTGGTTCGCATGTCGTCGGACATCACGGCGTCCTCGGGGCGGTCCACGATCGGTGTCAGCACGCCGTCGTAGTCGAGGAACACGGCCGGCTTGCGCCCCGTCAGCCGCTGCTCGACCGCCCCGCCCTCATCAAGTGCCGACGGCAGGTCGCCCACCTTGCTCAGGTTCATCCCGCAGACCTCCTCCATCACCGCGCGCACGAGTGCACCGTTCGACTGCGCCGGCATTCGCCGGTCTCCGTCTAACCTACGGCGACGACCGCGCCGAGAGGTCGAACTTGGTCGGCCGGGCGGGGATGTCAGAGGTGCCGAATACAGTGCCGTCTCATCGATCCACCTGGAGAGGAGACGGATATGGCCCCGAAACCGACAGCCATGTCGCGGGCCGTCGACATCGTGTCGGCTCGACCGCCGGCGCGCAGTGTGTTGTGGGCGCTGCGCGACGAGGTCGCTCTGCTATGCCCGGGATCTGGATCGACCAGCCGAGGCTGTCCGACGAGACGCTGGTGCGGGCAGCGTGCGCCGGACTACGGGAGGACGTACGGGCACCGGCCGGGCCGGTGTGGGTGGCCACGGACGGTTCGGTGCGGGGCTGGATCACCGGCTACGGATGGCTGGCGTCGTCGGGCGAGTACGGGTTGCAGGGTTTCCGTCATTCGACAAAGCTGATCGGCCCCGAGGTGGTGCTGGTCGCCGAGCTGCGCGCAATCGGTATGGCGGTGCAGAAGCTGCGCGGACGTGACATCACCGTGTTGAGCGACAGCAAGCTCGCGGTCGCGATGGTCCAGCGGTGGATGGCCGGCGACGACGTGCTGCGGGAAGGCTACGCGACCTACCGCGAGAGCGGGAAGACGCCGGGACTGGTTCGCGCGCAACGCATGTTTTACCAGGACCGCGACAGAATCACGACGGTGTGGGTAAGAGGCCACCGGGGCGAGCCACTCAATGAGGGTGCCGACGCACTGGCACGGCTTGCGTCGCGATATGCGTTGGGCGACAGTGGCCTTGACGGCGCCGAATACCACCACCGCGCGCAGGACCTGGCGGCGACGTTCTCGCGGGAGTTCAATCAGCACGGCATGAAAGCGGCTCGTCCGTCTATTCGCCAGAAAGCCAGGATTCCAAGTCAGCGGCGACCCGGCGATAGTCGATCTGCCCAGAGGCCAGCGCGATGATGAGGACATACGCGTCATCGTCAACCACCTCGACGTCGATACCGTTGAGGCCGTAGAAGACGCACAACGCCAACCATCCCAGGCGCTTGTTGCCATCCACCAGCGGGTGGTTGCGCACGATCGATTCCAACAACACCGCCGCTTTGAGGTGAATGGACGCGTACGCCGCACTGCCGAGAACGGTGGATCTAGGCCGGTGCGCCGCGGAATCGAGCAGGCCGATGTCGCGAACCACGAGGACACCCAAGTCGTCGGCAAGCGCCAAGAGATCTTCAGTGCTCAGGTAGACAAAGCTCACTGCGCGAGGCGGTCGAGGAGATCGGCATACCTGGTGCGCGTGCGAGAGGACAACTCCCGTACCCGCGAATCGTGAGTCCGCCGGGCAGCGGCATCAACTATCGCCCGGCAGGCAGCCTCTTGCTTGCTCACGCCGTCGGCTTCCGCCAGGAGCGTCAACGCACGGTCTTGCTCGTCAGTGAGCCGCAATGTCATGGCCATGACACATGGTATCAATTTGATACCACCCTCAGCCGCATCAAATGCCGCGCAGTCAGCTGCGGGGTCGGTCTCGGGTGGCACGACGCGCATCGCGACCCGCCGCCCACTATCGTCGACCACGACAGCGTCGGAGAATTGGGGGCGACAGAGCCCTGCAGGTGTATCGCGTGGCCCGGCCAGGTCGAGGTGGTCGGCTACAGGGTTCCAGGCGTCGCGTCGATTAGGACGGCACTTGAACCCTGACAGTCACTGCTGTCGCGGCGCGGTCAGCAAAACCTTCAACGCTCCGGTCTCTGCCGCGTTGGCGAAAACGTCGTACGCGGTCTCGAATTCGTCGAGGCCGAATCGGTGCGTGACCATCGGTGTGGTGTCGAGCCGATGGCTGGCAACCAGCCCGATCAGCGTCGGCGTGGAATAGGTGTCGACCAGGCCGGTGGTGATGGTCAGGTTCTTGATCCAGATGTCTTCCAGGTGCAGGGTCGCCGCCGCGCCGTGCACGCCGATGTTGGCGACGTGACCGCCGGGCCGGACCAGCCGCACCGCCTGCTCGAATGTCTGCGGGCGGCCGACAGCCTCCATGGTCACGTCGGCTCCCAGGCCGCCGGTCAATTCACCGATCACCGCCGCGGCGTCGTCGCGGTCATTGTTGACCACGGTGTCGGCGCCGAACTTGCGCGCTGCCTCCAGCCGGGAGTCGGCCAGGTCGATCGCGACGATATGGCTGGGGCTCAACAGCCGCGCGGTCATGATCGCAGCCAGCCCGATGGGTCCCGCACCAATGATCGCGACGACGTCGGCGGGACGGACCGTCCCGTTGAGCACACCCACCTCGTAGGCGGTCGGCAGAATGTCGGCCAGCACGATCATCTGCTCGTCGGTGACTCCTTGGGGAACCTTGTACGTGGAGTTGTCGGCGAACGGAACCCTCACATACTCGGCTTGGGTGCCGTCGATGAGGTGGCCGAGAATCCAGCCACCGCCGCCGAGGCACTGCCCGTAGCTGCCATCGCGGCAGTATCGGCAGCTACCGCACGACGAGACGCACGACACCAGGACCCGATCGCCGACGGCGAGCTTCTGCACCGACGGGCCGACCTCGGTGACGGTGCCGACGGCTTCATGGCCGAGGATTCGGCCAGGGGTCACCTCCGGCACGTCGCCGCCGAGGATGTGCAGATCGGTACCGCAGATCGTCACAGCGTCGACCCGCACCACCGCGTCAGTCGGTTCGTGGATGGTGGCGTCGGGTACGTCTTCCCAGGACCTGCTGCCCGGACCGTGATAAACAAGCGCCTTCATGATCGCCTTCCTTCATTCGATGTGCCGGTCGGTTGCCCCCCCGCGGCCAGCGACCGAGGACGGGCATCCGGTTGGGGCGGTCGCGGTTGAGGAACGCCGACTCCCGCTGGGGTCCCGATGATTACGGTGACGAGCAGAACCACCACTCCCACGATGACGATCACGGTGTGCTGCCCGAGATTGGCGTCCCATTGGACACTGCCGCGGCCGGTTTCGGCACGGTGATCGGCGGCTGCGGCTCCGGCTCGCCCGCGGCGGTGGCCTCGCGGGCCAGGAACGCCCCGAGTTCGGCGATGGTCGACATCAACGGAGCGGGGAAGACGACAGTGGTGTTCTTGTCGACACCCAGTTCGACGAGGGTCTGTAGGTTCCGCAACTGCAGAGCCAGGGGGTGGGCCATCATGGTGTCCGAGGCGTCGCCCAGCGCAGCTGCTGCCAGCGATTCCCCTTCCGCGTTGATGATTTTCGCGCGTTTCTCCCGCTCCGCCTCGGCCTGTCGCGCCATCGCCCGCTTCATGCTGTCAGGCAGTTGAATGTCTTTGAGTTCCACCAGCGTGACCTGCACACCCCACTCGATGGTGGTCACGTCGAGGATGTCCTGGATGTCGAGGTTGATCTTGTCTGTCTCCGAGAGGGTCTCATCGAGGGTGTGCTGGCCGACCACCTTGCGCAGCGTCGTCTGAGCGATCTGGTCGATCGCGGCCTAGACGTTCTCGATCGCGACGACCGACTTCACCGCGTCGACGACTTTGAAGTAGGCCACCGCCGAAACATCGACACTGACGTTGTCGCGGGTGATGATGCCTTGGGACTGGATCGGCATCGTCACGATCCGCAGCGAGATCCGGTGCAGCACATCAACGAACGGGATGATCAGCCGAAACCCGGGTAGTGCGTTCGCCAACCACGCGGCCCAGCCGGAACAGCACGCCGTTCTCGTACTGCTTGACGATGCGCACCGACATCGCCGCACCCAGCACGAACAGCACGGCGAGACACCGAGTACCAGGATCAACGTGTTCATCGCCGGCCACCCCTCGAATCGGCCGGCGGGGCACAGCGTGATCGAGCAGAAAAATCTTCGAGGAGAAATGAATGAAGCGGTCATGGTGATCCCGAACTTCAGGACGATCACCGGCGCGTCACGGCTCGGAGCCAAAGCTCCTGAGTTCTGCAGCGGACAGCCGAACTCATCCCGGACCAGCTGACATTCTCAGCCACATGCAACGCTACACCCCCTCGATAGCCGCCGCCCGTCGGAATCGCTCGCCGGCGGATCGACAACTCGATCATGTTGTGCACCAGTACCATTGGAGAATCTATGTTCCGACAAAGGGAACTCACCCAGTCCGCTCGGATTGGCGCCTCCCCTGACGCGATGCGTGTCCTTACGGTCGCTCGGATCGCACCGAGGGACTCGCCGGGGTGTGGTCATGGGCAAGCAGCGTTTCCCAGGAACTGGGCTCCGTCAACACGTAGATCGCGCCTGCGGGGTGTAGCGTCGGCATCGGTTGAGAACACTCAGCCGGTCCGGAAGGAGGTCGGCTGTCCGCCGCTGCCCTTCTGGTGAGCAGCCGCTCGCGCCGGGCCACCCGGTGACGACACCACCATTTGGGACGCAACTGTGAACGCTCCGCCCGCCCGTCAACCCAGTAACATTCTCGCACCGGTGTTAACGCTCGGTTCAATGGTGCGCCGGCGCACTGAACCGTTCCGCACCTTCGCCTCGCTCGCAGCTGCGGACTGACGCAATGACCACCGATACACCGCACACCACGCCGTCGCCCGCGGCGAGCACCTCCGACCGGCTACCGACTTGAAGTCGGCGCCGCTAGCCGAGGTCGAGAAACAACTTGGCTTACTCGCCGGACGGACTCAGCACAGCCGAGGCGGCGAAGCGGCTGGCAAAGTACGGGCCGAACGAGATCGCCGAGCACAAGACCAACCCGCTGTTGAAGTTCCTCAGCTACTTCTGGGGTCCGATCCCGTGGATGATCGAGATCGCCGTCATCCTGTCGGGCGCGGTCGGGCACTGGCCGGATTTCTTCATCATCCTGCTGCTGCTGGTGGCCAACGGCGTGGTCGGATACACCGAGGAACGCCAGGCCGGCAACGCCATCGACGCGCTGAAAGCCAAGCTGGCGATCAACGCCCGCGTCATCCGCGACGGCGCATGGATCACCGCGCCGGCGCGCGAGCTGGTGCCCGGTGATGTCATCCGGCTGCGCCTGGGTGACATCGTCCCCGCCGACGCCCGGCTGCTCGACGGCGACGAGATCGAGGTCGATCAGTCCGCGCTGACCGGGGAGTCGCTGCCCGCCACCTGCACAACCGGTGACGCGGTGTTCTCCGGGTCGATCATCCGGCAAGGCGAGATCGGCGCCCTGGTCTATGCCACCGGCGCCGGCACCTACTTCGGCAAGACCGCCGAACTGGTCGCAGGGCGCGCACACCGTCAGCCACTTCCAGCGCGCCGTGCTCAAGATCGGCAACTACCTGATCATCCTGGCCGTCGTGCTGGTCGCGGTCATCGTCGTCGGCCTCGCTGCTGCGCGGTAACGCGATCCTGACCACCCTGCAGTTCGCGCTGGTGCTGACCGTCGCCGCGATCCCGGTGGCGATGCCGACCGTGCTGTCGGTGACGATGGCCGTCGGGGCGCGGCTGCTGGCCAAGAAACAGGCCATCGTCAGCCGGCTGGTGGCCATCGAGGAACTCGCCGGGGTGGACGTGCTGTGCGCGGACAAGACCGGCACCCTGACCCAGAACTCCCTGACGTTGGGCACGCCCGTTCGCCGTCGACGGCGTCACCCCGCGCGACCGTGATCCTCGACGGCGCGTTGGCCTCCCGCGCGGACAACGACGACCCCATCGACCTCGCGGTGCTCGGCGGCCTCGACGACACCACGGCCTTGCAGGATTACACGATCACCCACTTTCAACCGTTCGACCCGGTGCACAAACGCACCGAGGCCACCGTCACCGCCGCCGACGGGACCACGTTCCGGGTCACCAAGGGCGCCCCGCAGGTCATCCTGGCGCTGGCCGCCAACGCCGCGCAGATCACGGCGGCCGCCGACTGAGGCCGTCAACGAGTTCGCCGCCCGCGGCTTCCGGTCCCTGGGCGTGGCCCGCGCCGACGGCGACGGCGACGGCGACTGGCAGTTCGTCGGTGTGCTGCCGCTGTTCGACCCGCCGCGCGACGACGCCGCGGCCACCATCGCCACCGCACGGGCGATGGGCGTCACCGTCAAGATGGTGACCGGCGATGCGCTGGCCATCGCCAAGGAAACCGCCGCCAAGGTCGGTTTGGGCACCGACATCCTCGACGCCGCCGGCCTGGGTGAGGCGAAGAAGGACGAATCGGCGGCGGTGGCCGAATCCATCGAGACCGCCGACGGTTTCGCCCAGGTCTTTCCCGAGCACAAGTACCACATCGTCGACGTCCTGCAGAAGCGCGGCCACATCGTCGGGATGACCGGCGACGGGGTCAACGACGCCCCCGCGTTGAAGAAGGCGGACTGCGGCATCGCCGTGTCCGGGGCCACCGACGCCGCCCGCGCGGCCGCCGACATCGTGCTGCTGACCCCGGGGCTGTCGGTGATCATCGACGCGATCAAAGAGAGCCGCAAGATCTTTCAGCGGATGAACAGCTACGCGATCTACCGCATCGCCGAAACGCTGCGGGTGCTGCTGTTCATGACCGTCGCCATCCTGGTGTTCAACTTCTACCCGCTGACCGCCATCATGATCGTGATGCTCGCGCTGCTCAACGACGGCGCCATCCTGTCCATCGCCTACGACAACGTCCACTACCGCAACGAGCCCGAAGCCTGGAACATGCGGCTGGTGCTCGGCATCGCCACCGTGCTGGGCGTGATCGGGCCGATCGCCGCGTTCGGCCTGTTCTACCTCGGTGACCGCGTCTTCGACCTCGGCCACCCGCGCGTGCAGACCCTGATGTACCTCATGCTGTCCGTCGCCGGGCACCTCACCATCTTCCTGACCCGCACCCGCGGACCGTTCTGGTCCATCCGCCCCGCCCGCATCCTGCTGATCGCCGTCTTCGGCACCCAGGCCATCGCCACCCTCATCGCCGTCTACGGGCTGTTCATGGCCCCACTCGGCTGGAAATGGGCAGCCGTAGTCTGGGCATACGCCCTGGTGTGGTTCCTCATCAGCGACCGGGTGAAACTCCTCGCCTACCGCATCCTCGATCCGGTGAAAACCCGTGGCAGGACCAGGCCGAAAGGCGCGTCGGTCATCGGTCATGCGTGATGGCAGGTCGACACGGGCGGCGAAGTCCCGTCCCCGACGCTGAGTGGACCAGGAGGCGACGTTGTCGGTGCAGTGGAAAAGGTTGGAAGAGGCTACCCGGGTCACGCCCGGGTCGACGGTGGACCTGGTCAAGGACTTCGATCCCGGCCGCACGACGAACAGCTGGGAAAGGATGCCGGCACCGCGGCCCTGGCTGAGGCGGAGGCGGCGCTGCTGGATCTGCAGGACCGCTTCTTCGCCCAGGCCGACCGGTCGCTGCTGATCGTCCTTCAAGGCATCGACGCGGCCGGTAAGGACGGCACGATCAAGCACGTCATGAGCGGTCTGAATCCCGAGGGGGTCGATATATACAGCTTCAAGGCGCCCTCGGCGACCGAGCGGGCCCACGACTATCTATGGCGCCACCAGACCGCGCTGCCGGAACTGGGACGCATCGCGGTGTTCAACCGGTCCCACTACGAGAACGTGCTCATCACCCGCGTGCACCCGGAGTTGTTGTGGCCGCGCACCGCGGTCCTCGACTCAGACGGCATCTGGGAGCGGCGGTATCGCGACATCAACGATTGGGAGCGCTACCTCACTGACAACGGGACGATCATCGTCAAGCTGTTCCTCAACCTCTCCAAGAGTGAACAGGAGCGCCGGTTCCTGGCGCGCATCGACGAGCCCGAGAAGAACTGGAAGTTCTCTGCTGCCGATTTGCGGGAGCGCCGGTTCTGGGACGATTACCAGCGGGCCTTCCGGCGACATGCTCAGCCACACCAGCACCGACTGGGCGACCGTGGCATGTGATCCCCGCAGACCACAAATGGTTCAGCCACTTGTCGACCTCCGCGGTGCTGCTGGACACCCTGCGGGATCTCGACCCGCACTATCCGCAGGTCGATGCCGCCGCCAAAGCCGAACTGGCGCAAGCAAAGAAGGAACTACTGGGCAACGCACGCCGACCCGGCCGACACGAGTCGCCGTCGTGACCAACGGTCGTTGCCGCGCCGTGTCATGAGGGCGTCAACGGTGCGCGGCGAGCAACCCGATGGGAGTTCCCGGACGGGAAGCCGCGATTCCGAAGGCCAATCAATGGTCAGCCGGAAAATCGGACGGTGGTTCCTGGCGTCAGCGCAACGACGCGACCATGGCATTCCACGTCGACTCCGCCGGCGTCGCGCGGATCCACGCTGATGATCACGCCCTTGCCGCTGACCCGAAGGTGCAGATGCAGGCCGCGATAGTGAATCGGAACTGCCAGCACGCCCAGTGTTTCCGGCCAATGCGGGGACAGGATGATCGCGGTCGGAACGAGTCTCCAGCCCGGTGAAGCAGCGCTGCATGAGGTCGACGCTACCGGTCATCGCCGCGAGGTGAATGCCCTCGGCCGTGGTGCCACCCTGGATGTCGGAAACGTCGGACGTCAGAACCTGTTGAAAGAACTCCATGGCGCGATCGCGGTTGGCCCGGGCCAGCACCCAGCTGTGCACCACACCACTGAGCGTCGACCCGTGCGATGTGCGGGCCATGTAGTAGTCGACCATCCTCGGGATCTGCTCGCGCGTGAAGCGGTAGCCGAGCCGGTCGAGCAGCTCCCGCAACTCGTCCGACGACATCAGGTAGAGCAGCATCAACGCATCGGCCTGCTTGGAAGCCTTGTAGCGATTGACGTCGTCGTCCTCGGCCTCCAGGATGCGGTCGAGGCGCTGGATGTTGCCGTACTTCTCGCGGTAGCTGTCCCAGTCCAGGTCCTTGAGACTCGCCGTAGCCTTCGAACTGACTGATGATCCCGCCGGGCTCGGCCCGGTCTGGGGGCGGAACGGGACGAACATCCGGCGGCTCACCTGCTCCCAGTTCGCCAGTTCGGCACTGTGCAGTCCGAGCGTCTCCCGCAGGTCGAGGCGGTTCGGCAGCGGGCAGCAGATTCAGGGCGTCGAAGGCCCGCATGATCACCCAGACCGCCATCACGTTGGTGTAGGCGTTGTTGTCGATGCCGTCGTACGGCGCGCTCGGATAGCCGGAGTGGAATTCATCGGGCCCGATCACGCCCCGGATGCTGTAGCGGTCCCGCTCCTCGTCGTAGCTTGCTCTGCTGACAAAGAAGCGTGCGATCTCCGCCAGCATCTCCGCGCCGTAGTCGATCAGATACGCGAGATCGCCGGTGACCTGGTAGAACTTCCACGCGTTGTAGGCAACGGCGATTCCGATGTGCTGCGCGCGAGCGCTCGAGTCGGGGTTCCACCGGCCGCTGCGCGGATTCAGGTGCAGCAGTGGGCTTTCCTCACGCCCGTCGCTGCCGGACTGCCACGGGAACATCGCGCCGGCATAGCCGGCCGTCGCGGCGGCGTGCCGAGCCTCCGGCAGTCGCCGGTAGCGGTATCGCAACAGGGAACGGGTGATCATCGGCAGCCGCAGGTTGAGCACCGGGAAGATGAACAGCTCGTCCCAGAAGATGTGGCCGCGATACGCCTCGCCGTGCAGTCCGCGCGCCGGCACCCCGACGTCGAGATCGGAAGTGTTAGGCGAAACCGTCTGCAGCAGGTGCAACAGATGCAGTCGCAGGATGCGCAATTCGTCGGTGAAGTCATCGAACTCGATGGACAGCCGCTCCCACAGATGCACCCAGTCGGTCAGGTGCCCGTCGAGTAGATCCGCGAACCGGCCGATCTGGCTCAGCCGGCGCTGGGCGTCGACAGCTGGGTTCGGACGTCGCGACATCGCGCCCCGTGTAGAGGGTTACCACCTTCTCCACCGTCACCGCCTCACCGACTGACAGCCGTACGGAGATGTCGTGGCCGATTTCCGCGGCCTCGTCGAACTAGCTGATAGGCAGCCGGGACTGGCTCGCCGTCGCGCCACACAGTGCTACGCGCCGCCATCGCGATGGGAATACGGGACTGGTTCGTCTGCACCGCCAAAAGCACCGAATTGCAGGAGATCTCCCGCTTGTCCAGTACTTCGAGATGGGTGTCGGCCAAGTCGCGGTAACGCTCGACCAGCACGTTGCGGACGTTGCCGTCCAGCGTCGAGCGAACCTCGATCACCCCTGACCAATTCTCGGCAACGATCGTCGTCGCAAGCGCACCGACGTGCGGCATGTGCATCGCGACAAACCGTTGTTGCGTCAGTGAACTCGTGCGGCCGGCGTCATCGGTGAAGCGGACTTCGCGCGTCAGAACCGCGCCGCGAAGATCAAGAGTCTGCCGGTAGGACAGCACCCTGACCGCGTCGATGTCGAACCAACTGCCGTCGTCGATCCGGAAGGTCAGCGCAAGCCAGTTGGGCAGGTTCACCAGGCTCTCGTTGTCGATCGTCGCCCCCGATACGTTGTCGACGAGACGGTTGTACACCCCGGCGGCATAGGTGCCCGGGTAGTGCACCTGCCCGGCCTTCGACTCCGGCGCAGCACCCCGGGTGGCGAAATAGCCGTTCCCCACCGTGCACAACGCCTCACGGAGCTTCTCGCTCTGCGGGTCATATCCCTCGAAGGTGAGGTCCCAGGCCTCGCCCGACGCTTGATTCTTGTACGCCAGCCAGCGAGACCCCCGCTCGACGAACGCACGCACCTGATCGGGACCGGCCAGGGTGAAATGAGCGGCGGTCTTGCGGTCGCCGTCCTCGTCGTGCCGCACGACGATCCCGATGCCGTCGAATTGCACTGCGTCGAAAGCATCTTCGTCGGTCAGGTCGTCGCCGATGTAGATCGGTAGCAGGGAACCGGCCCCGCCGATGCGGTCGAGAATCCAGGCCAGCGTGGTTCCTTTGTCCCAGTCGATGTCCGGTCGCAGCTCGACGAGCATGCGCCCGCTGGTAACCCGTAGGTCATCGCGCTGTCCGAGCCGGTGCGTCGCGGCGACGATCTCGCCGACGTGTTCGGGTGCGACCTCGCGGTAGTGCACCGCCACGGCGAAGCGCTTGTGCTCCACCCGTACACCCGGAATGTGCGCCAGGGTTCGGCGTAGCTCACCGGCTGCGTGCTGCAGGACGGGCACCGCCGCAGCAGCCGCGTCGTTCTGGTGGTATGTGCCGTCCGGTCCGATCAGCTCGAACCCGTGGCTGCCGGCATACCAGATCCCCGGTATGTCCACCCGGTCGCGGATATCGGCAAGGTCGCGGCCGCTCAGGATGGCCACGGGGCACACCGCCGAGACGAGTTCCAGCGCCTTGGCCCCTCCGTCGACGAGCTCGGCCGCGGCGGGATCGGACACGATCGGGGCCAACGTTCCGTCGTAGTCGAGAAACAACACCGACTGTCGGGCGTTGGTGACGCCGATGAGCTGACCGTAGGATTCCAGCGCATTCGGAAGGTCGGAGATGCGCTTGTCCCCTGCCCGAACCGCGACGTCGGCCAGGTCGGCCAGCACGACGTCGGCTCCGCACCGCAACAGGGTGTCGGGGTCTCCGGTCCTGTCGACACCGATGACGAGTGCGAATCCGCCGTCGTGAGCCGCGCTGACCCCGGCGTCGGTGTCCTCGACGACGACCGCACGTTGCGGACTCGACTACCGAGTCGGCGCGTCGGAAGCGGCCTCCGGAGATCTGTCGATGCAGACATCGAACAGGTCATCTACCCCGGCAACTTTCAACACGTCCTGACAGTGCGGGTTCGAGCCGTGTGCCGCCGTTGCGACGCCGCCGCTGCGCAGCTTGCGCGCCAGGTCGACCATCGCCCCGAACAGTCGCGGGTCATCGATCAGCGCACCGTCGAGGTCGAAGATCACCGCGTCGTGGTAACGGGGGTCGACAGTGACCGGCAGCTTCACTGCACCGCTCCTGGCCCGCATCGATCCAGCGATGGGCAGCAAGGGAATTCGGCGCCGCTCATGAAGAGTGCGTAAGCTGTTGCTCGAGCTGCAGCACCTGGCCGGTGGTCTTCACCACCGTGTCGGGATTCAGGCTGATCGAGTCGATGCCGAGGCGGACCAGGAACTCGGCCATGTCGGGATAATCCGACGGTGCCTGTCCACACAGACCCGAGTGGATCCCGTTGCGGCGGCAGCCCTCCACGGCCAGGCGGATCATCTCCATGACTCCTTCGTCGCGTTCGTCGTAGTCGAACGCGACGATCTCGCTGTCCCGATCGACGCCGAGAGTGAGCTGAGTCAGATCGTTGGAACCGATGGAGAAGCCGTCGAAGCGCGTGGCGAATTCGTCGATCAGGATCACGTTGTTGGGGATCTCGCACATCGCATACACCTTGAGCCCGTTCTCGCCGCGGCGCAGACCGAGCTCGGCCATCGTCTGGAGAACCAGGTCGGCCTCGGTGACCCGGCGGACGAACGGCAGCATGAGCACGACGTTGCTCAGGCCCATCTCCTCGCGGACCCGGCGCATCGCCCGGCACTCCAGCTCGAAGCCCTCCGCATAGGCGGGATGGGCGTAGCGCGAGGCGCCGCGGAAGCCCAGCATCGGGTTGCTCTCGGAGGGTTCGAAGCCCGCTCCGCCGACCAGGCTGGCGTACTCGTTGGTCTTGAAGTCCGACATCCGTACCACGACGGGCTTCGGCCAGAAGGCGGCCGCGATGGTGCCGATCCCTTCGGAGAGGCGCTCGGCAAAGAAGGCGGCCCCATCGGGATAGCCCTGGGTGAGCCGGTCGATGGTGCGACGAGCCTCGGCGTCGTCGACCTTCTCCGGGTGCAGCAGGGCCATCGGGTGGACCCTGATGTATTCGCTGATGATGAATTCCATCCGAGCCAGTCCCACACCATCGTTGGGCAGGAAGGACGTCTTGAAGGCGAGGTCGGGGTTTCCCAGGTTGATCATGATCTGGGTGCGCGGCCGCGGCATGTCCCCCACTTCGGTGCGATCCACATGGAAGGCCAGTGCGCCGCGGTACACGCGTCCCGAGTCACCCTCGGCGCACGACACCGTCACGACCGTGCCGTCGGGGACGGACGTGGTCGCGTCGCCTGCGCCGACCACGGCCGGGATGCCGAGTTCCCGGGCGATGATCGACGCGTGGCAGGTGCGCCCACCCCGGTTGGTGACGATCGCGGCGGCGGTCTTCATCACCGGCTCCCAGTCGGGAGTGGTGGTGTCGGCGATCAGGACCTCGCCAGGCTGGAACTGCGCCAGATGGGTGACGTTCTCGATCCGCCTGGCCGTGCCGGAAGCGATCTTCTCCCCCACCGACCGGCCCTCGGCGAGGATCTCGCCCCGGCCTTCAAGCACGTAGCTCTCCAGCGCCGTCATGCTGCGCTGGGAGGCCACCGTCTCAGGGCGGGCCTGCACGATGTAGAGCTTTCCGTCCAGGCCGTCCTTGGCCCACTCCATGTCCATCGGGTGCCCGTAGTGCCCCTCGATCGTGCACGCGTAGCCGGCCAGCTCCAGGACGTCTTCATCGGAGAGGCAGAATCGGGCGCGGTCGGCTTTGGGCGTGGGGATGTTGCGCGTGGTGTACTTCGTCTGACCCTCGACGAAGATCATCTTCACCGCCTTGTCGCCAAGCAGGCGACGCAACACCGCGCGATGCCCGGCCAGGTAGGTCGGCTTGTGGACGTAGAACTCATCGGGGTCGACCGCGCCCTGAACCACGTTCTCGCCGAGACCGTATGCGCCCGTTACGAACACCACGTCGCGAAAACCCGATTCGGTGTCCAGGGAGAACATCACCCCCGACGAGGCAAGGTCGGAGCGCACCATTTTCATCACGCCGATCGACAGCGAGACCTTGAACTGGTCGAAACCCTGATCGATGCGGTAGTGAATGGCGCGATCGGTGAACAGGCTCGCGAAACACCGGCGGCACGCGTCGAGGAGGCTCTCCGCGCCCTTGATGTTGAGATAGGTGTCCTGCTGGCCGGCGAAGCTCGCCGTCGGCAGGTCCTCGGCGGTCGCCGAGCTGCGCACCGCCAAACTCACCTCTTCGCCGTACTCGTCCTGAAGCCTGCGGTAGGCGTCGACGATCTCGGCGGCCAGATCATCGGGGAGTCCGGCACCGTAGACGATCTCCCGGGCACGTTTGGCCTTGCGTGCCAGCGCGGTGACGTCGGTCGAGTCGAGCTCGTCGAGCTCGGCATGCAGCGGGCCCCAGGCGCCGGCGGCGTCCAGCATGTAGCGATATGCCTGGGCGGTGATGGCGAAACCGTTCGGGATCCGCACGCCCTGCCCGGCCAGCTTCTGGTACATCTCGCCCAGCGACGCGTTCTTGCCGCCCACCAGCGGCACATCGGCGATGCCGAACTCCTCGAAGAAGCGGACGTATTCGGGCGTATTCATATCTGTCCTCTCGCGGCGCGTAAACGCGGTCACACCGTTGCTCCCCGCATGAAGTGCGGGCTGAGATCATCCAGTGTCGTTGCCCAACAATGCTTTTAGTTTGCCAGTGCCGAACGCCCCGCATCGGCACCGAGTGGAAACGTTGTCGCCGCCGGGGGTGATGCCACACCTGTCAACCTCCCACAGGGGACACCCGCCGACAGGGCCGAAGGTCACCACATCGACAACATGGCCGTCGATCCGGCGAAAATGGCGTGCAGTTCCGGCTGGGTCGCGCAGTGGGGGAACGCACGCCGGCCTTGCGTTTGATCATCCCGTTCGTTCGTGTGCTGCATCGGGTTTCGTTGCGGATCGTGACGATGCCGATCCAGTCCCAGGGCATCATCACCCGGCACAACGTCAGTGTCGATGTGTCGGCGGTGGCCTACTTCAAGATCGCCCAGACCAACGAGGACGTCCTCATCGCCCGCGGGTGTGACGACTTATGCACGTTGAGCCATCGTCCCTGCCCTCACTCGGTGACCTTGGACTCTTATCCACACGGGCATGCTGAGCGGAGAACGAGGCCCACGGCGATCTTGCCGGCCTGATCATCAATGCGCACGCCTTTCCCGGGTGGGACAGCTTCGGCTCGATGGTGACCCACTTCCGCGTCATCCGCGACCACCAGAAGCACATCAAGAAGATCGCGGTGGTAACCGACTCGCACATGGGGGATGTCGCCGAACACTTGGCGTCGCATTTCGTCTCAGCGGAGGTTAGGCATTTTCCCGCCGGCCAGGTCGAGCAGGCTCGGCAGTGGATCATTCCGGTGAAGCCGGGGCATCCGGTTTCTGCAGCTGCCGGTAGCGCGGGGCTTTGGGTTCGGGGCCGGCAAGGCGATGCATTCGATGTCTCCGACCCGTGCGCGGGGATGCTGACCGGTGCCACCATCGCCACCAACTGGATCCGCCACGGGAACATCGAGCGGGCTCTGGTCGTTAGCGGCGAGTACATCTCTCGACTCGGGGCCGCAACGCAGCCCAGCACATCCGCACCATCATCTCATTTGGGGCGGCCGAGGCTCGAAGGCTTGCCTGTTGATCTGGCATCTTGCTGTCCCGTCTCGGTGAAGTCGGCGCAGTCTCAGATGATTTGACGCATCCCCGTGGCGTGTCCGCTGCTGTTGACGCATGACGGTTGTTCTGTCTCAGGACAGTTGTCGCCCTGGCTGGTTCGGCCTGCGTTGTATGGTCAGGCCGGCCTTTCCGAGCGCCAAGACCGTATCCAGCGCATCCCTGGCTCGACGGAGTTGCGATGATGGGTCGATGCTGTTGTCCTCACTGCGCGGCTACCGATCGTCGTGGGTGATCGGCGATTTGGTCGCAGCGCTGACGTTGCTGGCGATCGCGGTGCCTGAGCAGTTAGCCACCGCCCGGCTGGCCGGTATGCCTCCGATCACCGGCTTCTACGCGTTTGTCGCGGGCAGCGTGATGTTCGCGCTGGTGGGATCGAACCCGCAGATGTCGGTCGGCGCCGATTCGACCATCGCCCCGCTGTTCGCCGTCGGCATCGCAACCGTGGTGTCGGCCATCTCCCCTGACTACGTGGCGTTGGTCGCAATCCTCGCGGTGATGGTGGGTGTGGTGGTGGCCCTGGTCGGTCTACTGCGGCTCGGGTGGGTCGCCGAGTTTCTGTCGGCGCCGATCATCAGCGGATTCCTTGGCGGGGTTGCGGTAATCATCGTGGTGCACCAGCTACCTGATCTGCTCGGCCTGCCGGGCGCCAGCGGCAGCACACTGCACCGGGTGGGTGTCGCGGTCAGCGACCTGCATCGAACTCAACGGGTGGGCGCTGGGCATCGGGGTCGGCGTGTTCACCGTCGTGTTCGTCGCTGATCGGGTCGATCGCAGGCTTCCAGGGGCGTTGGTCGGTCTGATCGGCTCGACGATCCTTGTCGGTGCGTTGAATCTGCACGCCCATGGGGTGACGGTGTTGGGGGCGCTGGCCCACGGCGCGCCGCACCTCGGGCTGCACGGGCTGTCCTGGTCGGCGCTGGGCGCCCTCGCGCCGATCGCCGGCGTCGTCGCCCTGGTGATTATCAGCCAGACGGCGGCGACGACCCGCGCGTTCGCCGACGAGGGCGCATATGAGGTGGACGTCAGTCGCGACTTCCTCGGCGTCGGAGCTGGCAATGTCGTCGCCGGCCTGGTCGGCGCCTTCCCGGTGAACGCCAGCCCGCCACGAACCGCCGCTGTGGTCGCGGCCTCCGGGCGCACCCAGGTGACCGGTCTGGCTGCTGCCGGTGCCCTGGTGCTGTTGATCCCGGCCGTCGCCCTGCTGGAGGACCTGCCCGTGGCGACCCTGGCAGCGATTCTGATCTTCATCGCCACCCGAATCGTGCACATCCACGATCTCGTCGACATCGCGCGATACGATCGTTTCGAATTCGGACTGGCGGTGATCACCCTGCTCACGGTCGCACTCGTCGGCGTCGAGCAGGGCATCGCCGTCGCGGTGGGGTTGGCCATCCTCGACCGCACCCGCCTCAGCGCCCGCCCGCACCTGCACGTCCTGGGCCGCATCCCCTCGACCACCAGTTGGGCCCCGCTCGGCGGCACCGAAAACGCCATCAGGTTCCCGGGGTACTCGTGGTGCTGTTCGCGACCCCTTGTGGTACGCCAACGCCGCTCGGTTCAGTACCGACTTGACTACCGCGGTCGACCGCGCAGGTCGCTCACTTCGGCTCATCGTGCTCGACGCGATGGGAATGACTGATCTTGATTACACCGGAGCATGCGCATTACGCCAGATGCTCGACCGACTCGACCACAGTGGCGTGTCCTTCGCGATGGCAAGAACCAGTGACACGGTCCGCGCCGGCTTGGCGCGAAGCGGCCTGCTTGCGCGGATCGGCGAGGACCACCTGTTCGCGTTCCGTCGGCGAAGCAGTTAACGCTCTGCACCCCGACAAACCCGAGGGTCACAGCAACCCAACCGGGCCGACGGACTCGACGTCATAGGGCGGCGAGTAACAAACCGACAGCCTCGAGCGTCTCCTCGGGAATTCCTGGGAGTTCCCTTGTACACCAGCACGTGCGGCCTTCCACGCCGCTGAGATGGTTCTCGGCGGTTCCGGCCGGATTGTGCGTGACGGATCCGGTGAGGCTAACGGCGCATATTGAAAACTGACTCTCTGGGGCACGTGTGGTGACGCCCTGCGCCATTCACGTATCGAGACGGACGACGCGTTTGCCGATCAGGTCGACCTCGGTGTGATCCGTCCGCGGCTGGGAAAGAAAGCCGCTGTCCCCCAGGACGGCAAGGTGGGACGGTTCAGTCGCGGTGCGGGCCGGCACGGTCACTCCAATCATCGGAACGCAGATTTGTCATGCGCCGCACGAACCGTTCCGCCCCTGCTATCTGGTTCATTCGGCTCACCTTCGATCTCCGTTGCGTCTGGCGACCATTGTGGCGTCTTCGTTATGAGCTGGACTCGATATGACGGTGCTCTGGGGAAGGTGTCCCATCGCTGCGTCGACGGTGCGGGCGGTGGGGAGCGAGCACAGCGGGTCGCAGATCCGCAGCACCCGGGTAACGGCGGCACCGGGCACCATCGCCCACCTGGTACCAATCCGCGCGCACGACACCGACACCCGATGCAGCGCCGAGAAGCCTTCGGTCCCAAAGAAATCCAGGCCCCTCAGATCCAGGACGAGCGCGCGACAGCGAGTGACGTGCGCAACCGCGTGGTCGGTCAGGCCGCCGGCGTTCGAGGCGTCGATTTCGCCGTGGGCGCTGATGACGGCCACCGACGACGGTCGGCCAGCGGCATTCAACCGGACGGCATGCCCGTTTCGCTGACGACTGAGCATGGCGATGGAGAAGGCGACCCCCCGGCTGCCCGAGCGGGGAGGACACTAGAAGTAGTCACGGTGATCCCGACGTGCACACGATAACCGGCGCGTGGGGTTCGGAGCTGACGCTCCTTGAGTTCCGCAGCGGACAGCCGAACTCATCCCGGACCAGCTGCAATTCTCAGCCACCGATGACGCTACACCCGATCGACATTCGGACCGGTCATTGTGCTGGCCTGTTCACCAACTGCGGGTTACGCCCGATGCCGCGTCCCGGGCGCGGGATCAGCCCATCTCGCCCAACTCGGCTGGCCTAGGATGGCGACTATCGCGCGGCGGATGCGCCGCGGGTAGATCGCACGGCCCCGGTGCGTTTGCGGGCACCGGCAGGATGTGAGCCAGGTATCGCCCATGACCGAATTGACCGAGGATGGCCCCAGCTCACCGGGTGGGCCGCTGACTCCCGAGCGGGCCCGCGCGGACGCCGCCGACCTGCGGGCCGGGATCGACGACCTCGCCGGTCTGGTGTCGGACGGCCTGGGGCTGCCCGAATTGCTCACTGAGGTTGCGAGTTTCGCTGTTCGCGCGATACCGGGTGCTGAGGGTGCCGGCGTGACGTTGTTGCGGGTCGACCGGGTCGACAACATGGTCGAGGCGCTGGCGGCGAGCGCTCCGTTCGTCGCCGAGATCGACGAGATCCAGTACGTGACCCTGCAGGAAGGGCCGTGCATCACGGCGGCACTGGAACGGCGCACGGTGCGGACCGGCTCGTTGGGTGGGGAGGCCATGTGGCCGCGGTTCGGCCCGCGGGTGGGCCGGCTGGGAGTGCACAGCGCGCTGTCGCTGCCGCTGCTGTTGCGCGATCAGGTTGTCGGGGCGATCAACGTCTATGCCCACGGCAAGGACGCCTTCGACGAGCACGCCGCCGAACTCGGCGAACTGTTCGCCAAACCCGCCGCCGTGGCGGTGCACAACGCCCAGGTCCTCGCACGGGCGACGACTCTGGCCGCCCAGTTGCAGACCGCGCTGTCGACCCGACCAGTGATCGACCAGGCTATCGGCCTGATCCGCGGACGCACCGGGCGCAGCGACGAGGAGGCATTCGCACAGCTGCGGGCCATCAGCCAGTCCGAACACCGCAAGTTGGCGGAGGTGGCCCAACGCATTGTCGATGAAGCCGTACGCCGCGCCCGCGCCCGTCACAACCCGACCTGAGCCGGCACTCTCTTGCCGACCCATGGCGAGGCCCTGCCGGACGGCCCGATGCGCGTAGGTTGATAGGTGGGGAGCATTTCACAGGACGGGTCCTGACTTTCGTCTCGAGTTCCCCACCGTGCAGGGCGACTCGCCCTGTTCGGCCCGGCAGGCTCGATCCGCGCTCGGGAGCGCCCAGCGGGGCAGTCGTCCCATGAACATCACCACGGGCCTGGCCACTGATCTGCGCCGCCTCACCGCGGCACTCGATGAGCCCGGCGCCGATATCGCACAGAGTCTGTACAGGTTGGCCGCAGACACCCAAGCGGCGGTGCCAAGCTACCTTGGCGTGAACGTGAGCGTGAGCCGCACTGATCCCCTGTTCACGTTCACCTACCTCAACGACGGCGTCGTAGCCGGCGACATCGCCACCTCGCTGCGGCTGACACTGCCGAGTATCGGTGACAGCTGGACCCCGCCGGCGGTGGCGGTCATCTTGTACGCGGGGTCACCTGGAGCCTTCGTCGACCTCGCCGCCGACCTGGCCTGGTTGACCGCCCGCCCGTTGCGCGACTTCGTGCTCGACCAGCACCTCACCATCCTCGCCGGTCGGAGACCAGCACCCAGCTGTCAGCTGCGTCGGTCATCAATCAGGCCATCGGGGTTCTCATCGGCTTCGGCTACACCCCCCAGCAGGCCGATCGGCGACTCGACACCCAGGCCGCCCAGGCGGGCACCGACCGCCACGCCGCCGCCCAGCGCATCCTCGCCATGCGCACCGGCGGCGACGTCGAAGGGGGCTTCGATATCTGCTAACGGTGTCGGTAGCCACGCTGAATTCACCTGCTGCGCCTATCGTGAGGAAATGGCCCGTGACGAGACCGCCAGCAGCACGGATGCCGGTCCAGGCACCGCCGGACCGCCGCAGGACGTCACGCGGCTTCCAGACTTGACGGATGGCCGGCCCAGGGCGGGACCGGTGCGCACGCGCCGACCCGTCTACGTCGATCTGCTGCCGCCATGCAACTCCGGTTGCCCCGCCGGGGAGAACATCCAGGCCTGGCTCGCCGATGCCACAGCCGGCCGGCACGAACAGGCCTGGCGTCGGCTCGTCGCGGACAATCCCTTTGCCGCAATCCACGGCCGGGTCTGTTATCACCCGTGTGAAACGGTCTGCAACCGTGCCCACCTCGACAGCGCCATATCGATCCATTCGGTGGAGCGGTTCCTCGGCGACCTCGCGCGGGAACAAGGCTGGATGTTCGATCCGCCGCCCCCGCGCAGCGGCCGGCGGGTGTTGATCGTCGGCGCCGGGCCGAGTGGGCTCTCTGCGGCCTACCATTTGGCACGCCTCGGCCACGACGTCGAGATCCGCGACGCAGGTGCCGAGCCCGGCGGAATGATGCGTTACGGCATACCGAACTACCGGCTGCCCCGCGAAGTGCTCGAAGTCGAGCTCAACCGCATCGCCGCACTGGGCGTGCAGCTCACCTGCGGACACCGGGTCGAGGACCTCGCCGCCGAGCGGGACGAGGGCCGCTTCGACGCGGTGTTCGTCGCGGTCGGCGCGCACCTGGCCAAACGTGTCGACATCCCGGTCGCTGACGCCGGCACGATGGTCGATGCGGTGTCATTTCTGCGCAGCGTCGCATCCGGCGAAACACCCTCGATCGGAAGGCATGTCGCGGTCTACGGCGGCGGCAACACTGCGATGGACGCGGCCCGGGTGGCGCGTCGGCTCGGCGCCGATGACGCCGTCATCGTCTACCGCCGTACGCGGGAGCAGATGCCGGCGCACGAGGAGGAGGCCGAGGAAGCCGAACGTGAGGGCGTGCGGATCAACTGGCTGCGCACGATCACCGCGTTCGACGGGCCCGAACTGCAGGTCGAGGTCATGGAACTCGACGCGTCGGGTTACCCACGGCCGACCGGGCGGTTCGAGATGCTGGCCGCTGACACCTTGATCATGGCGCTGGGTCAGGAGACCGAGTCAGCCTTCATGCGGACACTGCCCGGCGTGGTTTTCGAACACGACGGCAGCGTGCGGGTCTCGGAATCGATGATGACCGGTTGCCCGGGAGTGTTCGCCGGTGGGGACATGGTGCCGTGTGAACGGACGGTGACCGTCGGCGTCGGGCACGGCAAGAAGGCGGCCCGTCACATCGATGCCTGGCTGCGCGGCGTTCCTGACGCGCGCGCGGCCAAGCACCCGACGGCGACATTCGACTCGCTGCACCTGTGGTTCTTCGGGGACTCAGCGCGACGTCGTCAACCCGAACTGGAGCCGGTGGACGCCGTGAAAGGTTTCGGAGAAGTGGTGGGTGGCTTGTCTGCCGAGGAGGCGACCTACGAGGCGGGGCGCTGCCTGTCCTGCGGCAACTGCTTCGAATGCGACGGCTGCCTCGGGGCGTGCCCCGAGGACGCGGTGATCAAGCTCGGGGTCGGACATCGGTACCGGTTCGACTACGACAAGTGCACCGGCTGCGCCGTCTGCTTCGATCAGTGCCCGGTACACGCCATCGACATGTTCCCGGAGCCGACATGACCCGAGTGACGGTGGACGGCAACGAGGCCGCGGTCTCGGTCGCCTACCGGCTCAACGAGGTGTGCTGCATCTACCCGATCACACCCTCGTCGCCGATGGCCGAGTTGGCTGACGTCTGGTCCAGCGCCGGACGGCCCAACGTGTGGGGCACGGTCCCGACGGTGGTCGAAATGCAAAGCGAGGGTGGAGCGGCGGGCGCGCTGCACGGTTCCCTGCAGAGCGGCGCGTTGACCACGACCTTCACCTCGTCGCAGGGTCTGCTGCTGATGATCCCGAACATGTACAAGATCGCCGGCGAACTGACATCGGCCGTCATCAATGTGGCTGCTCGATCAGTCGCGGCGCAGGCACTGTCGATCTTCGGTGACCATTCGGACGTGATGGCCGTGCGGCAAACGGGGTTCGCCATGCTCGCATCGGCCTCGGTGCAGGAGGCACAGGACCTGGCGCTGATCGCGCAGGCGGCCACCTTGGCGTCCCGGGTACCGTTCGTGCACTTCTTCGACGGCTTCCGAACCTCGCACGAACTCAACACGATCGAGACGCTGTCCGACGACGACTTGCGGGCGCTGGTGCCCGAGGAATTGATCTGGGCACATCGGGAGCGCGCGCTGTCCCCCGAGCGTCCGTTCATCCGCGGCACCGCACAGAACCCAGATGTCTTCTTCCAGGCGCGGGAAACGGTGAATCCGTTCTACTCCCGGGTTCCGGGAGTGGTGGCGGACCTGATGGCGCGCCTTGGCGAGCGCACCGGCCGCACGATGGGCATCGTCGACTACTCCGGGCATCCGGAGGCGGACCGAGTGCTGGTGCTGATGGGCTCGGGCGCCGAGACGGTGACGCACACCGTCGCCGCTCTGGTGGAGCAAGGCCAGCGGGTCGGCGTGGTGCAGGTGCGGTTGTACCGGCCGTTCCCCACCGCGGCGCTGCTGGCGGCCCTGCCGGCGACGGTACGTGCGGTCGGTGTCCTGGACCGCACCAAGGAGCCGGGGTCGATCGGCGAACCGCTGTATCTGGACGTGGTCGCTGCGCTCGCCGAGGCGCACTCCGATGGCGAACGGCCGGTCATGCCGCGCATCTCCGGGGGCCGCTACGGCCTGTCGTCCAAGGAGTTCACGCCGGCCATGGTCGCCGGCGTGTTCGCCGAACTCGACCGCGAGCAGCCCCGGCGGCGATTCACCATCGGTATCGACGACGACGTCTCGGGCACCAGCGTCGACTACGACCCGTCATTCGGCATCGAGTCGCCCGAGACATTTCGGGCGGTCTTCTTCGGCCTCGGTTCCGACGGTACCGTCAGCGCGAACAAGAACACGATCAAGATCCTGGGGTCCGAAGAAGGCCTGTTCGCCCAGGCGTACTTCGTCTACGACTCGAAGAAGTCGGGTTCGCAGACCGAGTCACATCTGCGCTTCGGTCCCAGTCCGATTCGGGCCCCCTATCTGGTCGGTGAAGCTAATTTCGTTGGCTGTCATCAGTTCCGGTTTCTCGACACGCGCGATGTGCTCGGCCGGGCCGCCCCGGGCGCGACACTGCTGCTGAACTGCCGGCATCAGCCGGACAAGGTCTGGGACGCGCTGCCCCGACGGACCCAGGAGCAGATCATCGCCAAGGGGATCACGCTCTACTCCGTCGATGCCGGCCGGATCGCCCGGGAGGTCGGACTGGCCGGGCGGATCAACATCGTATTGCAGACGTGCTTCTTCGCGATCTCGGCGGTGTTGCCCCGCGGGCAGGCCATTGCCCGCATCAAGGAATCGGTGGAGAAGATGTACGGCAACCGCGGCGCCGACGTGCTGCGGCGCGAACTGGCCGCGGTCGACGCCGCACTGGACGGGCTGCACCGGATCGAGGTGCCGGACCTGGCCACGTCCGAGCGCGCGCCGGTACCCACGGTGCCCGCGGACGCGCCGGAGTTCGTGCGGACGGTGACCGCGGAGATGATGGCCGGGCGCGGAGACGGGTTGCCGGTCAGCGCACTTCCGGTGGACGGCACCTACCCCAGTGGCACGACCGCCTACGAGAAACGCAACATCTCCGAACAGGTGGCGGTCTGGGATGCCGGGAGCTGCATTCAGTGCGGCAACTGCAGTTTCGTCTGCCCGCACAGCGTGATCCGGTCCAAGTACTACGACCAGTCCCGGCTGGCGGGCGCACCGGAGCAGTTCGATTCGGCGCCGCTGGACGCGGTCGGGCTGCCGAACGCGCGCTACTCGCTGCAGGTTTATGTCGAGGACTGCACGGGCTGCGGCCTGTGTGTCGAAGCCTGTCCGGTCGTCATCCCCGGCAGCACCATCACCAAGGCGATCAACCTCGCTCCCGGCGAGCCGCGGGTGGCCGCGGAGCGCGACAACATCGCGTTCTTCGAGACCCTGCCGGTCAGTGACCGAGCCCAGGTGGACTTCGGTACGGTGCGCGGCTCGCAGTTCCTGGAGCCGCTTTTCGAGTTCTCCGGCGCGTGTGCGGGGTGCGGCGAGACGCCCTACCTCAAGCTGCTCTCGCAGCTGTTCGGTGACCGGCTGATGGTCGCCAACGCGACCGGCTGCTCGTCCATCTACGGGGGCAACCTGCCCACCACACCGTGGACCACCAACGCAGAAGGACGGGGGCCCGCCTGGTCGAATTCGCTGTTCGAGGACAACGCGGAATTCGGGCTCGGCTTCCGGTTGGCCACCGACGGGCACGCGCAGCTGGCCCGGCGACGCCTGGCGGAGTTGCGTGACATGCTGGGCGCCGAGCTCGTGGACAGTATCCTGGCGGCGCCGCAGCTGCGGGAGTCGGAGTTACACGCCCAGCGGCAGCGGGTTGCCGAACTCCGTCGTCGCCTCGACGAGCTCGATCCTGCCGCGACCGGTGACCTGCGCAGTGTGGTGGACCACCTGGTCCGCCGCTGCGTGTGGATAGTCGGCGGTGACGGCTGGGCCTACGACATCGGCGCCGGCGGGCTGGACCACGTGCTGGCCAGCGGGCGCAATGTCAACGTGCTCGTGCTCGATACCGAGGTCTACTCCAACACCGGCGGGCAGATGTCCAAGGCGACCCCGCTCGGCGCAGTCGCCAAGTTCGCCGCCGCCGGCAAGACGGTGCCGTTGAAGGATCTCGCGCTGCAAGCGATCGCCTACGGCAACGTCTACGTCGCCCGGGTCGCGATGGGTGCCGACCCGCAGCAGACCCTGCAGGCCTTCCGCGAGGCGGAGGCCTACGACGGCCCCTCGCTGGTGATTGCCTACAGCCAATGCATCGCGCACGGCATCGACATGCGTCAGGGGATGGATCAGCAGTATCGGGCCGTGGCCAGTGGGCACTGGCCATTGATCCGCTACGACCCCGTGTTGCAGAGGGACGGAGCCAACCCCTTCCTGCTCGATTCGCACCGGCCGCGGATCTCGCTCGACGACTACCGCAACCGTGAACTGCGGTACCGCTCGCTGGCCAACTCCGATCCGGCCGAGTCAGACCGACTGCTCGCCCTCGCCGAACAGGCCATTGCGCTGCGGTGGAATGTGTACGAGGAGATGGCGTCTCGCGGTCCGCAACACTTCCACGGCGACGCCCGCCGGGAGCAGTGATGGAACTGTCGACGCGTTATCTCGGTATCCCCCTGAGCAATCCACTGGTCGCCTCGGCGTCGCCACTGTCGCAGAACGTCGACGGCGTCCGTCGGCTCGCTGATGCCGGTGTCAGCGCGGTGGTGCTGTATTCGCTGTTCGAAGAGCAGCTGCAGCGCGAGGCAGAGCAGAACGCGCGACTGGCCGAGGCCGGCACTGACAGCTTCGCAGAAGCTCTGTCCTACTTTCCGCCCGCCGCCGAGCGGGACCACGGCCCACGCCGATATCTGAGCCTGCTCGAACGTGCAGCCGACGCGGTCACGATTCCGGTGATCGGCAGTCTCAACGGCAGCACGCCCGGCAGCTGGGCCCGCTACGCGCGCTCGATGCAGGATGCCGGCGCGGCCGCGATCGAGCTGAACATCTACTACCTGCCCGGTGATCCGCGCATCCGCGGCCGCGACGTCGAACAGCGCCACCTCGACATCCTGACGTGGGTCAAGGACGCGGTGACCGTACCGGTGGCGGTGAAGCTGAGCCCGTACTTCAGCGCGACCGGCGAGATGGCGCGGCGCCTCGACGAGGCCGGCGCCGATGGGCTGGTGCTGTTCAACCGATTCCTGCAGCCCGACATCGAGCCCGAGACGCTCACCCTGACGCGCACCCCGTCATTGTCCACCGCGGCGGAATGTCGGCTGCCACTCACGTGGATCATGTTGCTGCGGAGCACTATCGGAGCATCGCTCGCCGCCAGCACCGGCGTCGAGAGTGCGACCGAGGTGATCAAGTACCTACTGGCCGGGGCCGATGTGGTGATGACCACGTCCGCCCTGCTCCGCCACGGCCCCGAGTACGCGGCTGTTCTGCTCCACGGACTGCGAGAATGGATGGGGCGCAAGGGCTTTACGACACTCGACGAGGTGCGCGGGAAGCTGGCCGTCCCCGTGAACATCGATGGCACGGCACGTGAACGCGCGGACTACGTCAGCGCGATCCAGGGGGCCGACACCACCGCCTACGGTCATTGGTGACCAGTTCAAGCCCTCCGGCCCTCACCGCAGGATCGACGACAGCGTTCAGTCGAGGCTTCCAGTTGCGGTCGATCCCGGGAGTTGATGACGTGAGCGAACGCCGAGGTCATGGAACTCGTGTACTCGCGACCAGACTTCCTCTTCGAGGCAATCGCTTCTTCCGCGGCCTTCCGCCACAGGACAGCCTCAGCTTGCGACATCAGCGCCTGACATGCCCGGCACACACGTCGCGGACGTTCACCGGTTTGCAGCTCAACCGGGTCCTCATATCCATGACCGCACAGCGCGTGGTCCTGTCGGCCCTTTATGTAGTCCCAGATGTGAGCAATGGCGGAACGATCCCGGACATATCTGAAGCGCAGCCTCATGGAGGCACCTTATGAACAGTAAGTGTCACGGTTGGGCTTTTCCACTACCTAGCTGGAGATGCGACAACGGACAGCAGGCCGCAGAAATCGATGAGTTCATCACAACCCTGCAGAACCATTACCCCGTCGACACCCAACACCAGCGGATCAAGTTTCATCGGGCCCGGCTACTCTGATGCATGCCCCGCCCCTCTCAGGCGACGAGGCCGGTCTTACCTGCGGAAGGGCGAAAGATGCTCTGCTGGTACGAATCGAGCTACGCGGGGTCAAAACTCGGCAAAGTTACCCCCGGCGGCACATAGATTCGAGCAACGGAACCTGCATGTGGCGGCTGGCTTCGGAACACGACGATGTTGCCGGGGGTGGATGCTTGCGACAAAGCCACATCGAGAGCCAATCCCGAGGTGCCGTCGTCGAGGTCGATGTTCAGATATGCCGAGTGGCGGCGCTCAACGTGACAACGCTCAATCATCCTGTCGGCGAGGAAGTGCCCTTCGTCGCGGTATCGCGCCACCGCTGCGGCGTCACGGGTATGTACACCGTCGCGCTCCATGAGTTCCAGCGCCATCAGTTGCGATCCGGTCACCAGCAGGCCCGCTGCTCGCAGGAACGCGGCCGCTCCTGCGAGCGTATTGAGCTGGTTGGTTGCGGGTTGCATGTTGTCGATGACGTCGTGCAGCACGTATCCGCGGCGAGTCAGTTCCTGGAGGACAGCGCCCGCGCTGGCCTCGATGTAATGTCCGACCACAGATGACCATCGGGCATCGCAGAAGGAGGACTTGTATAGGTCGTCGACCATGAAAAGCGCTGTGGCCACCAGCCATCCGTCGTCGAGCGCCTGCGCGAACGCCGTGACCCGCTGGCTTAGCGCTGCCAGCGATTGCGATCGATCCGTCTCCGAAAAGGAAGCCAGACGATCGGAGCCGGCAATGATCGCCTTAGTTTTCGGATCCCACACGATCGCTAGTGTGGGGAAGTCCCATTCAACAGAACCACGGGGTGTCGCACTGTGGTCGGTGTTCATTTCACACCTGCCCGTCTTTCATGCAGCGCCGCCGTGTCGACGAACGCATTGAGGGTGGAGATGAGCCGCATGTCCTCGACCGTGCGGGCGCGGGTGTCCAGCAGCGCGTCGGTACAGACGAGGTAGGCGAGGCAGCGGGCGCGGCTGACGGCGACGTTGAGTCGGTTGCGGGAGAACAGGAACTCCACTCCCCTGGTGATGTCCTCCCCGCTCGAAGCGGCCATGCTGAAGAACACCACCGCGGCTTCGCGGCCCTGGAACTTGTCGACAGTGCCTACAGGGACGTCCCGCAGCGCCGCGTCCTGAGCCAGTCGCGCTCGAATCGTATTGACCTGCAGGTTATACGGCGCGACGACCATGAAATCGCTTGCCTGCAGCCGCTCTGTCTCACCCTTCTGGTTCGTCCACGGTGCGCCGATCAGCCGGGAGAGCTCCCGGGCGATTGTATCGGCTTCCTGCACCGAGAACGTGCGGTTGCCTTCGTGATCCACCCGCAGCCAGCGCAGTCCGGTTCCCGCGACCGTCGACTGTCGGTTGCAGTCCGGAAAGCTTCGCAGGCGCCCGCTGTAGATCTGGGTGGAGATGAACTCGCACACATCCGGATGCATGCGCCGGGTCTCGTGGAGGAAGACACCTCGATCCGGCGGCAGCAGGATGTCATCACCCACGACATGGTCCAGCACGCTGCGCCCGGAAATGCCGGGGTGCTTGGCTTGCGCGACTTGCGGCAGCTGAAGCGGATCTCCCAGCAGCACCAAATTGCGCGCCGCGCCCGACGCCGCCAACGCGTCGGCGAGCGCCAACTGTCCCGCTTCATCGATCAGCAGTACATCCACAGGGGCATCGCGCATCAGCCCGTTGGCGAACAACCAGGTGGTGCCGGCGACGACGTTGAACTCGTCACGGGCACACCTGCCGTTGTCTCCGTAGGTGACTCCGGGAACTCGCTGCACCGAGCTCGTACCCGCATTGCACACTGCGCGCAACAGCTCGATTTCTCCGGTTTCGGTGAACGCTTCGACCAAGCCTTCCAGCACGTTGGCGATCGCGTGGTGGCTCAGAGCGGTGACGCCCACCCGCTGCCCGGCGCGCACTAACGCTCGAATCAATCGCGCTGCGCGGTAAGTCTTTCCGGTGCCCGGCGGCCCTTGCACCGCGACGACGCTCCGGTCGAGCCGGGTGACCCACTCCGCCATATCATCGAGATCGTCGTCGAACGCGACGCGGGGCCGGTCCGTGAATCGCGGTCGGTCGCGACGCAGCAGGGCGAGCGTCACCGGGTTGGGCTCGCGGGATTCCAGCACGTCCTCGGCGAAGGCTTGCAGAGCTGCGGGCTTCGGTTTCGCGTTCACCCAGTCATGCAGCACGGCCACCCGCGGCTGACAGCCCGCCTCCTGTACGTCCCTGTTCCACACCACATCGAGAGTCAGAGCGTCGTGGTCGAGGGTGACGATGCCTGTGGACCGCCATTCGCCGGTAGGAGTGGCGATTATGACGTCGCCACCGTTGCCGGGGAACCGGTCCATGTTCTGCGCGGGGAAGGTGAATCGCATCGCCGGTGTGATCGGTGTGCCCCTGGCTCCCAGACGCTCGATCAACCCCACGCGGTTGAGGTCGGCGATGGCCTCAGCGTCGTCAAGCAGGTCGAGCGGATCGGTGGCCAGCTTCACCTTCTTCGGCGCGATGTAAGCGCGCCATTCATCGAGCCAGTAGCGCAGCAAATCGCCGAGATTGTGTTCGTCGGTGCCGGAGGGGAACTCGTGAAGACGGGCGACGAGTTCGTCGAGTTCTGGTTGCCCCGGGTCAGGCTCGGTGACAGCGGGCCGCCAGGGCAGCCCGGGTGGGCGGTGCTCGACCAGCCAGTCGCGCAGCGCGAGGGTGGCCCGGACGTCGTCTTCGTTGTAGGTGGCAATCGCGTCGAGATCGTCCTGGTTGGGTTCGGCCGTGTAGTGCTCGTACTGGACGACTGCTCCGGCACCCTGGTCGATCTCATGGCTGCGTTCGAAGTCGGTGAGGCGTTCCAGATGCTTCAACCCGTAGGACTCGGTGCCCACCTGGATACTGTTGCGCGCCACCAGCAGCAGGTCCACGAACGCGCCGGTGTCGATCAACTCGGCGAGCGTGAGCTCTGCGACACCGTGCGTCTCTGCCATCCGCTGCAGGGCGGAGCGTTCGGTGTGGTTGTAGTGGTAGACGTGCATGCCGGGACACTGCTCTCGCCGACGAGCGAGGTAGTCGACGAGCTCGTCGACCGCTTCGGCCTCTTGGTCTGGGTTGTGTGCCCACCAGCAACGGTAGCGCCACTGGCCGTCCGACTGTTCGATGAGCCCGAACAGGAAGAACAAGCCAGTGTCGGCGCGCCAGAAAGGGTGGCCCTCGAAGTCGAGGAAGACATCGCCGTCGTCGGGTTGCGGCAGCGTTTCGAACCCGTGCCCCCAGGGTTCGTCGCCCGGCTCGATCAGTTCGAACGGTGGCCGTGCGTCGGCCGCCCGCCGCGCCGCCAGTTGCAGCGCCGCCTGCCCGCGCAGTCGGGTGACACGGTCGGGAGCCAAGCCGTCCACCGGGGCGTCGCTGGTGGCCAGTTCGGTCAGGGTGGTGATGTCGGCCTCGACCAGCGCGGTCCTGTCGGGCTTGCGGATGCCGGCCACATAGATCAGCGAATCGGTCTCCCGCCACTGCATTTCACAGGCGGGCTGAAATTCGCAGAACTCGCAGTGTGCGCACTGCTCGGCGACCGTGCCCTGGGTCGGATCGCCGGTCAGTGCCGACGCGAGTTGGCCCTGCAGCCGCCGCCAGTAGGGTTGGAAGTCGCTGACGCGCAGCGTCTCCATGCGCCCGGAACCCAGCCAAATGTGCATATTCTCAGGACGCCTGCCGGTCAGTGCTTCAATGGCGTCGGCGTAGAAGCACAGCTGCAGCACATGGCCGGGTTTGGCGTCGACACGGGTGAGCTTGGCGTCGACCGGTTCGTAGCTCACCTCCCCGGTGTCCGGGTCCTGCACCCGCACCACGAAGTCGGCGACGCCTCGAATACCGTTGTGGATGAACGGCATCTGGTAGACGACGTCGTGCGCGCCGTCCAGCGGGTTGCCGGTCTCGGCCACCCATGACGCGAACGTCTGCCCCTTGGCTTTCTCCGGCACTTCCAGGATGCGTCTCTCCCGGCGGCGGTACTCAGCCAGACAGTCCTGTTCGTGGGCGAGACCCTTGTTCAGGAGAAGCTCGGCGAACGACCCGAACCGCTGTTCCGGCCGCGGCATGGTGCCGTCTTCGACCCGGGCGGACAGGGCGAGATAGTGCGGGCAGTCCAGCCAGGCTGTCACCTTCGACGGTGTCAGCAGGCGTTCCCGCGCGGGTGCGCTGGTCATCAGCGCAGCGCCTCTGCTATGACGGTCAAGCGACATCCCTCCCCGTCTGTCAAACTCGATGGTAACCAGCCCGGCCGACATGCGGCTCGAAAGGGCCATGGCGGTACGACCCCGAGAAAGACCTAGTCCGCCTTTGCGGCGACCAACGGTGTCCGGCTGGACCCGTACGCCGGCACTGAACATCGCTTCTTGTGTTGGTCAGGGGTGGCTAGTCTTCACGCCGGGCGGTGCTTTGGTCTCGTCTCGCGCTGGGCGACCAGACGGGTTCTCAAACCGCGGCGGGTGTTTGCCTCTGATCCGTCACCGACGCTCGGACGGCAGCCGGCTGCGCCGGAACAGTTCAGCGGGCCGCCCCCTCGTTCCGGCAGCCACGGTGCCGGTCGGTGTTAGTTGAGGTTCCATGGTGCGGCGGAACCAGTCGCGCTGCAGCGGCTGGCCGGCGACCGCCTCGTGCGCCAGACGCAGTTCCAGCATCGTGAACTCGTCGCCGAGCAGGCGATCAGGGTCAGGGCGGTCGACGTACCGGGACCTAAGGTCCTCGACGGCCAGAGCGATGATGTCGGCGTGGTCATAGGGCAGACGACCCGGCGAACCCACCGGAACCAACCTGGTCGAATTCGCGAAGCGAGACGCCAGACGGTCGACCCGCACGACGTCGATGTGAGCAACGGACAAGACCCACCCACGATCGTCGCGCGTCGGGTCATCGAACACATGCAGTTGCCGAGGCTGCAACCCGGCCACACCGGCTTTCACGCGCAACGACCGGTCCACGGCGACGGCGAGGGTCTCCCCCGGATGCAGGAACGTGCCCGGCAGCCCCCAACCCTCTACCTGAGTTGCGACGCACTTCGAGCACCGCCAGCCCGACGTCGCCGTCCAGCGTCAGCAGCGCGGTGTCGACGGCGACCGACGGCCGCGGGTACTCGGTGAGGGCCCGCCCGCTGCTGTCTCGGTACACGCGTTCGTTCATGTCAGCCGTAGATGCTACCGTTAGGGCATTAGAGCACATATGCGCTAACTGATCCCGTCTTTGGGACGAGCTCGCCGCCAACCGCGGGCCCTCGAACAACGACCGACAACACGGGCGCATCGTGCGTCACGACGGAAAGGGACACTGACATGGAGACATCCTCTGGCCCATCGCAAGGCCCCGGATTCGACATCATCGGCGACATTCACGGGTGCGCCGCTCAGTTGGAAGCGCTGCTCGCCCAGCTGGGTTACCGCCCCGACGGCCCCGATGGCGCCTACCGGCATACGGCGCGCACCGCGGTATTCGTTGGAGACCTCGTCGATCGTGGCTCGGAGCAGCTGCGCGTGCTCGAGGTCGTCAAGGCGATGGCCGATGCCGGCAGCGCACAGGTCGTGATGGGCAATCACGAGTTCAACGCGATCGCCTACGCCACCGAATGGCCCGCCGGAAGCGGCAACTTCCTCCGACCTCACACCGACAAGAACGAGTCACAACATCGCGCGTTTCTCGAACAGGTCCCCGACACCGAGCGCGAGAAGTATCTCGACTGGTTCACGTCTTTGCCGCTGTGGCTGGATCTCGGCGGGCTTCGCATCGTCCACGCCTGCTGGCACACGGAGTCGATGACGGTCGTCCACAACGAACTCGGTGGCGACCGCTTCACGTCGATAGACCAGCTCGTGCGGGCGACGACGAAGGGTGAACCTCTTTACGAGGCTGTCGAAGTGCTGCTGAAGGGCCCGGAGATCAGCCTGACCGATCACGGCCAGCCCGCGTACCGCGACAAGGACGGCCACGTCCGGAACAACGCCAGGGTTCGATGGTGGAACGAGACGGCGACATCGCTGCGGGAAATCGCCTTGATGGAAGGCAACTTCACCACTATCGACGGGGCGCCCTACCCTGAGTTGCCCGACATTGCGGTATCGGTCACCTCGCGCTCCTACGTCTACGACGGGCCAGTGCCGGTGTTCTACGGCCACTACTGGCGGCGCGGTGCACCCCAACACCAGGTCGACTGGACGGCGCACACCGCCTGCCTGGACTTCAGCGCCGTCAACGACGGGGCGCTCACGGCCTACCGGTGGTCGGGCGAGCGTGAAGTGTGCGCAGGCAACTTCGCGCAAGGCAGCTGAGCGCGCACGGCATCGTCCCCGTCGGTGGGGTGTTTTCATCGCCGGATCCGCGCGACAATGGACAAGTGCCGAGGTACCGCCACGTGAACGGGTCGGGCGATGGAGCCTGATCCGCTCCTGCTCGGCCAGCGTGTCGTCGCGATACTCGAGCACGGTCAACGAGACGCCACCTACAAGCTCGCGACGCTGATGGCGTTGATCGAGCACTCGATCGAGAACCTGCCACCCCGCGCCGAGGATCCGCTGACAGTGCCGATCCCCGATATCGCCCACCGCGTCCTCGCGCTTTATTGGCACCAGGTTCGGCCGTTCGAAGGGCATGACCTCGCCCAGCGCCGCACCGGAACCAGAACACGAATCATCGATGCGACCAAGGCGTTACGGACCGCGGCGAACGCCGGCAACAGCCGAATGTCGCTCGAGGTTGCGATGCTGCGCGCACCCGTGGACTACACGGTGGCCCTCGACCGCATCGCGATCGCGCTGATCAAGCAGCCACTGCCCCGGCTGCAGAAGCTACCCGGCGCATCGGTGAGCGACCCGTTCCTCTACGACGACTCTTTCCTCGGGGAGAACGTGTCGCGGTCCGCGGTCAAGGCTCACGGCGACGCCATCGTGTTGAGGACCAGCGTTGCCTACGGACTGGCACGGCTGGCCGGGTTGCTGAAGCCGGCGCTCGAGATCATGTGGGTCGAGGATGTGCGGCGCATGAACAAGTTCCTCGAGTCAGACGTGCCTGATGTCGCCGGGCATCTCTTCGGGCGGGAGCGGACCGCGCTGGCGGCGGTCAGAGGCCCTTTCAAGGATGCGTTCGGGCCGCACTGCTTCTACTGCGGAGCACACCTTTCGCCGGACAATCCGATCGACCATGTGCTGCCGTGGTCGCTGGTGGGGATCGACGGTCTAGCCAATCTGGTTCTGGCCTGCCGGCGATGCAACGGCGACAAGAGCAACGCGCTGCCCGCAATGGCACTGGTGGACCGTGCGCTCGACGGCACACGGTTGTCGGCGCTGGAGGTCATCGCGGCGGAGTTGCAGTGGCCGACGCAGCACGAGCGAGTGGTTGCCGCGGCCCGGGGCGTCTTCCGCGGGCAGCCTACGGGCGTGCCGACGTGGTCGGGTTACAGGCGTAGCGAACGCTTGGACATCAGTTTCCCGCCGTGGTGGATCGATCCGAGTTGACGCCGCGAATCAGCGCATCGTCTGCGCCGAGGCTGCCCAAGCAGTCGGCCACTCGCTTCCATCCGCTGCTCGATTTAGCTTCGGCACTTGCATTTTCGGTCATCGCGATCAGCAGGTCCCGGAGTGCAATGTCTGGATCGGACAGTCCGCTCGAATAGCGATTATCCAGTAAGTACTCGCTGGCGAGTGCGCTTTGCGTGGCCGCGGTCCACACCATTCGGTCGAGGAAGATCTCCAGGACCCGCGCACCCTCGGCGGACGACTCCGCCCCCATCGACAACATTCGCAGATCGGTGTACAGGGCCCGGTCGCGTCCTCGGGTCGTGAGCGCGAGCGCGGTACCCGGCTCCGAAGGCTCCGCGCCCTGCGCTCGTGCGCGGACCTTCGACACCGCTTCGGCCATGGCGAGGAAGTTCTTGTCGGTGAGGCTGAACCCGACGAACAGCAGGTGACTTGTCAGCAACAAGCTCTGGACAACTCCCTCGAGCGCGCGCCGTTCGTCAGGATGACGCGTCAGGTCACTCTCGGTCAGCACAATGGACCCCGGTTGTTCGACATCGCCGTTGATCTTGAGCAGCCAGCGCGACCCGCCCGCCGCCAGTTGGCGGGTCAGCACGCGAAAGTTCTCGCCCGCAGGCGCTTTCAACGCCGTCTCCATGCAGCGGTCGAAGTTTGTGGTCACCATCCGCTGGACGTCCATGCTGGCTAGGAGCGCGTGTCCGACGCCGTGAAGCTGTTTGGCGAGTCGACGGCGGACGGCCTCGTGGTAACGGTCTCCCAGTTTCTCGACGATCGGTTCGGCGGCCTTGAAGGGGTCGGCATCGTCAGGTGGGACATCGAGTCCCGCCTCCTCGGCCAGCGCATTCAACAGCTGCCACCAATTCGGCAGCCCGGCGGGCGTGGACACTCCGGCGCCGAGGAACAGCGACAGCTCGCCCTGTGCGGCAAGCTTGCCCAGTCGATCTGCCTCAGTGCGGAGTTCGGCAGAGAGTTCGCGCCAGTCATCGTCGTGCCTGCGCTCCTGGACCGCGGCGAAGTCACGACGGTCCCACAGCACGAGCGCCAGGTCGGCCTTCAGAGGAGATTTGCGATGACGCTCCAGCAGCAGCTTGATGACCTCGGCTCGTCGAGTCCGCAGGCCACCGTGGCCGGCGCCCGGCAGCGGGAGGCCGATCAACGACGCCGCACGGCCCTCTCGAACGGCGACATGGCCGGCCACGTGCGTCAGCGCCTTCCACGTCCGGTCGACGACGTCCTCCGGCGTGGCATCACGGTCGATATCCACGGACGCGAAAGCCCACACTGCGCGGCCGTCGACGGCGGGAAGGGCGATGACGCCGACGTCGTTCGGCCGGCCGTCGAGAACAAGCCATTCGGGATACGCGTCCGACTGTGGCAGACCCGGAGGGAGCACGTCGGCCCAGACGGGGTTGACGTGCCCCGCCGAGTCACAGGGAACCAGGATCCCGTCGCACGCGAGCTTGGTCAGGTCACCACGGGTGACGAAGAGATGTCCCACCACCGCAACTGTAGCGACGACGGTGCTGCCGGAGGCTCAAATTGCGCTTCGACGAGTAGTCCGCGAGCGTCCGCCCGCTGCCATCTCGGACGTTTGTGGTCCTTGTCTGCGTCCCGGCGTACAGTAGAACCTAATTAGCGCAGATATGCGCAAATAAGTTCGAGGGGGGACGTCATGACGTCTTTGCATGACCGCATCGAGGGTGTCCTGCTGGCCACCGCAGCCGGTGACGCGCTCGGCGCGCCGTACGAGTTCGGCCCGCCGCGTGGCCCGGAACTCGAAGTCGCGATGGTCGGGGGTGGCATCTGGGAGCCCGGGGAATGGACCGACGACACCTCGATGGCGATCGCCATCGTCGAGGTGGCCGCGACCGGCGCAGACCTGCGTGCACCGGATGCCCAGGACGCGGTCGTCGCGCGGTGGCACGAGTGGTCACTGCGGGCTAAGGATGTCGGCATCCAGACCCGCTCGGTGCTCACCGCCACCGCGCAGGCGGGTGGTGTCACGGCGGAACGCGCCCGTGAAGCAGCAGCCAGGCTGCACGAGCGCACCGGCCGTACGGCGGGCAACGGCTCGCTGATGCGGACCGCGCCGGTGGCGCTGGCCTACCTCGACGACGAGGACGCGATGGTCGAGGCGGCGCGTGCGTTGAGCGAGCTCACCCACGCCGATCCGGATGCCGGCGACGCGTGCGTGCTCTGGTGCTGCGCGATTCGGAATGCGGTGCTCACCGCGCAGCTCGATGTGCGAGTCGGGTTGCGCCACATCGACTGGAGCCGCCGCAAGGTGTGGCAGGAGCGCCTGGACGCGGCAGAGGCGGAGCGCCCGTTGTCGTTCGCGCACAACGGTTGGGTGGTGGCCGCCCTGCAGGCGGCGTGGTCGGCGATCAGCACGATGCCCGTGCCCGACGACGACCCAGCGTCCGGGGTGTTTCGCGCCGACCATCTGCGGCTGGCACTCGACGCGGCCGTCCGGGCCGGGCATGACACCGACACCGTCGCGGCGATCGCCGGAGGGCTGCTCGGCGCGGCGTACGGGGCATCGGCGGTGCCGGTGCGATGGCGGGCGCTGCTGCACGGGTGGCCGGGCATGTCGGCGCGCGACCTCGTCGGCTTGGCGTCGGCGATCCACCGCGGCCGTGAACCGGATGCGTTCGACTTCTCCTATCCCGGTTCGCCGGTCGACACGGTCGCGCGACATCCGTACGACGACGGCGTCGTGCTCGGCGGTATCGGAGTGCTGCGCCGGCCGCCGGCGGATGTCGACGCCGTGGTGTCGCTGTGCCGGGTCGCCGACGACGACGTCCCTGCGGGTATGCCGCACGTCGAGGTGCGGCTGATCGACAGACTCGATACTGATGAGAACCCACACCTGGACTTCGTCCTGCTGGATGCGGTGCGCGCGGTGGAGGAACTCCGCCGGCAGGGGCGAACGGTGTTGGTGCACTGCGTCGCTGCGTACAGCCGCACGCCAGCGGTCGGTGCGTTGTACGGCGCGCGGCTGAAGGGTGTCAGCGTTGGTCGGGCGCTGGACGACATCAGCACGGTGCTGCCGGGCGCGCATCCGAATCGTGCCTTTCGAGCCGCGTTGCGGCGCTTGCATACCCGTCCGGCGGAGTGCCGGACGCAGCATCCGTTCGTGTGGCGGGGGGTCCTCGATCCCGCGCTCATCCCGACGCCCGAAGTGGCGGCGCAACACCGGTTCGCCGACGCCGCGAAAGCAGGCGATTGGCAGACGGTGTTCGCAATGCTCGACGACCCCAAGACACCGGTGGACATCAACTGGTGGCGGCCGGGCGGGACGGCATGGTTCACGGTGCTGCACCAGGCCGCCTGGCGCGACGCGCCGGCGGAGGTGGCCGAGGAGTTGGTGCGACGCGGAGCCTTGCGGTCGCTCAGAGACGCCAAGGGTCGGACGCCGCACGACGTTCTCGTACAGCGGCATGGATGGCGCGCCGATGGCGAACGGCAAATCAAGCCGCCACCGTCACCGTGGCCACGCAGCGTGGTTCGTGCAATGGACACGCACCTTGGCGAGGTGATCGACAGTCGCCTCCGCGCGGTGCTCGACGATCCGCAGGCCGTGCTGCGCTACCCGTCGGTTGAGATTCTGCACGAGCTGCCGGGGCACAACATGTGGTTCCCGGTACCGGGGATGCGCGACGGGTTTCGGATCACGTTGCAGGGCAACGGGGTTGCGGTGCGGAGCACGAGCGAGGTGGCGGGCGGGTCTGGGCAGACGCACAAGATTACGGCTGCGGGCGCGGTCCTGCTCGAAAAGGGGTTGCAGGCACGAGCCCGTTAAGGCGGTGGATGAATTGCGTGCCCCGGCCAAGCGACAACCTTTGAGTTCCTCACCGGATACCGGGCGTTCATCAACGAGATGGTCGAACTCGTCGAAGAGATGCCCGCGATATTGCGCTACGCGCCAGGCGGAAGTTCCCGGGGACCGCGATGCCCGCTCAGTTCACGCTGCCCACCCGCGGTGAGTTCGGTGCGGCCCGCGCTCATCCTCATTGCCGCGTGTTCCGCGCCGGCGCCGAGCCGGTCGCACCCGGTCTCGCGATCGTCGACTCTCACGGCCGTCGCATCAGAAAAACGTTGGCCCGCAACGTCATCACTCTCCTCGGTCTGAGAAGTAACCCTGCGGGTGCGTCGCAGCGAGAAGTGGATCTCCTCGGTCTCCTCGAAGATCTGCCGCGCGCCGCGCAGCGGCTTGGTGGTGGTGTCGATGGCGTTGACGATGATCGGCGGCACCAGGGGACGGATCCAGCGGGCGGCGGCGCGGGTGACATCCGGAATGCCCGGGATCAGCGGACGCCCAGCGCCACCGGTCGGCTCCACCGACCGGTGCTCGTCCACCCGCGACGGCAAGTTCTCCGATGCATTCACGTCGACATCCTCCTCGACGGCGGGCGAGTCAATCGCGGCTAGACTCGCCGCTTCGGCCTCGGCGGCGATCGGCAAGTAGACGTCCTCGACCTCGGGTGTGCGCTCCGACCGCGCGTGCACCGCCGGCTCGACCGCCTCCATCACCCGGCGCCGCTGCTGCTCGCGGTCGATCTGAAGTTGCGCCTCGACGACCATGCGGGCACTGGCCAGCTGCTGCTCGGCCCACAAGCTGTCGATGGCCGCGCGCACCTCGGCCCGCTTCACCGCGACCGCGGTGTCGGCCTGGAGTTCCGCCCGATCCCGATCGACGTCGGCGGCGATCCCGCGGTCCTGCGACGTCTCGCCCCGCCACAGCCGCAGGATCAGCGGCAGCAAGCCCAGCAGGACGAAGAACCCGTCGACGAGCAGGCGCAGCGCCAACGCACTCGGATTGGCCAGCGTGTGGTCGTTCATGGCCACCCATCGGGCGCCCAACCCGCGATCCGCGGCCGCGGCCGCCTGCCGGGCCTGCGCCAGCGCCTGCTCGCTATCGGCGATCTGGGCGTCGAGCACGGGCGCGCGAGCGTCTCGCTCGGCCAACGCGCTGTCGAGCGCTCGCTGAGCATCGGCGAGGAAGTCGTTCGCCGTGCGGTTTTCCGGCCCGGCACCGGGCACACCCGTGATGTAGGTCTGAGGGCAGTCGGGCCTGGGGTTGAACTCGCAGCGCGCCACCACCAGCGCTTGCTGGCGGCGTTGTACGGCTTGCTGCACTGCGTCGTCGAGCCCCGCGCGCGTTGTGCGGATCCGGTCCCTGTCGGCGGCGGCCTGCGCGACTGCGGGCGTCGACTCGGCGGTGCGCGCCGCCTGCTCTTCGAGCAACCGATCGATCGATCCGGTGAAAACGACGACGGCGGCAAGTTCGCCGACCATGAGCCCGACGGCGATCGCGACGGCGGCACGTCCCGAGACGCCGGCACCACGGATCGCGCCGGACGCGATAGCGCGGCTCAGCCCTCCGACCAGCAGCCCGAACATCGAGCTCACCGCGAGGACGGCCGCCGTGGGCCAGGATGTCGAACCGGCCAGGGCGGCGCCCGCCACCAGCCACGCCAGCAGAGCCGAGACCAGCACCACCACACCGGCGCTGACCAGGGTGGACCGCTCGTGGCGAGCACCGAGTTCACCCCGCTCGCCGCCGCCGAGCCAGATGAGCGCCGCCGCTACCGGCGACACGGCAGCGTCGGGCTCAGAATTTCTGTGGGCGGACATGGAAACTCCAGACATTCCGTGCTTTCCAGGCGTGAGAGGCGCCACCAACTTCTCTGTCGGTGCCGTGGGCCAGGCCCTCCGCGGATCGCACCATCACGCCGATGCGAATGCCCGATCTTCTCACAGGCGCCGGCGCGCGTGCTGTCGCGAGCGGCTCCGAATCCCGACTCACGCTCCCTACGATGGTGTGATGCCCACCACGGCGGCCCGCTTGAACGTCACCGACAACTCGTTCCTCAGCCTGGAAAAGGGTGGCGGACACATGCACGTGGCCGGCGTTCTGATCTTCGAGGGACCGCCACCGCCCTACGAGCAGGTGGTGGCGCGGATTCAGTCCCGCCTCGACCTGGTCCCGCGCTATCGCCAGAAGCTCGCCGACTCCCCGTTGCGACTGGGGCGCCCCTTGTGGGTCGACGACCCCAACTTCAACATCCACTACCACTTGCGCCACACCGCGCTGCCCGCACCCGGATCGACGGATGGTCTCGAAACGCTGGTCGGGCGGATCTGTTCACAGCGCCTCGACCGCTCCAAACCGCTGTGGGAGTTGTGGTACGTGACGGGACTCGACGACGATCGGTTCGCGCTGATCGCCAAGACCCATCACGCGCTCGTCGACGGGATCGCCGGAGTGGACGTCGCCAGCCTGCTCCTGGACTCGCTCGAGGCCGACCCCGAGGGGCCCGCCCGGGACGGCGCCGACGCGGAGTGGGAGCCCACGTCGGAGCCGACCGGCGCGCAGCTTGCCTCCGCGGAACTGCGTGAACTCATCGGGGGGCAGTGGTCCGTCGCCAAACGAGCGTTGCAGGCCGTTCCGCATCCCCGCCGAGCGCTCCATGTGGCCGGCGAATACCTGCAAGGCTTACGGGACTTCCTCGGCGCCGTGGTCGACACCGCCCCGCCCTCCCCGTTCAACGTCCCGCACGGTCCGCACCGGCGGGTCACCTGGTTCGAAGTAGAGCTGTCCGAGGTCAAGCGAATCAAGAACGCGCTCGGCGGAACCGTCAACGACGTGGTCATCGCGGCGGTCGCGGGTGGCTTGCGGAGCTGGATGTTGGACCGGGGCTATCCGGTCGACGGCCTCACGCTGCAGGCAATGGTGCCCAAGTCCGTCCGGGTAGAAACGGAGCGGCATTCGTTCGGCAACCGGATCGCGGCGATGCGCGCGCCCCTGCCGGTCGGCGTCGCGGACACGGTCGAGCGGCTGCGGACAGTGAGTGCGGCGATGAACGACCTGAAGAACTCGAAGCAGGTGCTCGGCGTCGAGGCCTATCTGGGCATGCAGCAGTTCGCGCCGCCGACGCTGCTGGCCCAGGCAGCGCGGCTGAACTTCTCCACCCGCCTGTTCAACCTCATCGTCACCAACGTTCCCGGACCGCAGTTCCCGCTGCACATGCTGGGGCGCGAACTCGTCAGCTTCCTGCCGATCGCGCCCACGCCGCAGGCCCACACGCTCGGGTTCGGAATCCTCTCCTACAACGGCAAACTCGGCTTCTGCCTGATCGGCGACTGGGAGGTGATGCCCGACATCCGCGATGTCGCCGGCCACATCCGCGACGCGTTGGGCGCGCTGCAGCGCGCGGCAGACAGTTCGGCAACGCCGACCGGCGAGTCGTCATGACCGACGGGCTGACCGTGGCGGTCACCGGACCGACCGGCGACATCGGCCGTTCCCTGCTCCGTGCGCTCGAAGGTTCCGACCGCGTCACGCGCGTGCTGGGGATGGCGCGCCGACCGTTCGATCCCGAGGCGCACGGGTGGCGCAAGGTGTCCTACCGCCAGGGCGACGTGCTCGATCCCGATTCCGTCGCCGCCCTCGTCGCCGAGGCCGACGTGGTAGTCCACCTGGCGTTCCTGATCTTCGGCAACCGCGAGCAAACCCGCGAGGTCAACCTTCGCGGCTCCCGCAACGTGTTCGAGGCAGTGGCCGCCGCCGGCATCGGGCGCTTCGTGTACACGTCCTCGGTCGCCGCTTACGGGTTCGGGGACGACACCCCGGAGCACGTGGATGAGACGGTGCAGCCGCGCGGAACCGAGGCGTTCTACTACTCGGCGCAGAAGGCGGAGCTCGAGGCGCTCCTCCAGGAGACGCTCGGCACGACAGACGTCGACTTCTACATCTTCCGGCCCGTCGTGGTCGCCGGCCCGGACGCGTTGCTGCTGGTTGACAGCATCGCGAAGAGCTTTCAGCTCGGTGGGCGGTTCCCGGTCGAACGGCAACTGGTCAAGGCGGTGCCCTGGCTGCGGCCGATGCTTCCCGACCCCGGCGTGGCGATGCAGCTCGTCCACCACGACGACGTGGCCGACGCGCTCGTGGCGGCGATCGAGGGACAGGGAACCCCGGGCATCTACAACCTCGCCGCGCCGGATCCAATCTCGCTCAGCGAAGTCGCCCACGCGCTGGGGTGGCGACCGCTACCGATCCCGCGCCAGGCGGTGCCGGTCGCGGCCGCGGTAGTCGAACGGCTGCAGCGGTTCCTGCCCCAGGACCTCGCGTGGGTGAACGCTATGCGCAAGACGCTCGTCGTGGACACGACCAAAGCGCACCGGGAACTCGGCTGGCACCCCCGCCACAGTGCCCACGCAGCCCTGCGCGAGACCGCGATCGCCGCACGGCTGAAGGGGCTGCTGTCATGACGACGGCGGGCTGAAAGATGTCGGGGCGACCGCATTCGCAATGCTCGATGACCAGCGGACGCAGGTCGACATCAACGGGGTGTAACCGGGTGGCTCGGCACGGTTCACGGCGCTGCATCAGGCGGCGTGGCACGGCGCGCCTGCCGAGGTCGTCTCGGAATTGATTCGCCACGGCGCGCTGAGGTCGCTCAGGGACGCGAAGGGGCGGACGCCCTATGACGTGCTTATTGAACGGCCGGATGCCGTGCGGATAGCGAGCGGTATCTGAGGCCACCGCGGTCGTAGCCGTGCAGTGCGATTCACTGCACTCGATCGACAAACAGCGGTGAGATCGACGGTCCGCGTCGCGATGCGCGGTGGACCACGGCGTGCGAGCGGTGTCGGAGTCGAATGCAGGAGTCGGGTTCAGATCAACTCTCCGCCGCAGCGCTACCCGGCGGATTGACTACCGCACGCCGGAGCAGCTTGAGTTGTCGACGGATTGGGGTCGACTCCATGCCTTGAAGATTCAGCGGCGGGTCGAGCTCTTGGAGCACTGCCCGTTCGAGGCGCCCGAGCACGTCCCCATCGTCGTATGGAACCGCTACGACACGAAGGTGTTCGCCCATCCACTTCGTCAGTGCCGCTTCGTCGATGACTGTCGAGCCCACTGAGGCAGCAAGTATCGAACCCAGGGTCCGACGAAAGGTGGAGAACTCGTGATTGCCAGCGAGATGCATGGTTGTGATTCGCAGCCAAAGCGTATTGTTCGACGGTCTACCGCTCGGCCATCGTGTCGCCCCGGCCAGTCCGGCGTATATCAAACCGGCCGCGACCGGGAAGCCCAGCCCACGACTCAGGTCGCCTGCGCCTGCTTCGTCAACCCACCAGCTATACAACCCGCGCCTATCAACAGACGCCTTCCCAATCGCGACGAAGGAAGCCGGGGAGGCCGCCGAGGCGCTGTCGCGAAGCTTCAGCAGCATCTCGCTAACGACTTCCTGCTCATCGCCTGTATTCGCTTCTTCGGCCTGGTCCTGCTCTCCGTACCACGACAGCCGATGACCCAACTGCAAGCCATGTAGCGGGTCAACGATTTGCGCGCCAGAACTTTCGAGATGAGAGCGGATGACGTTGACGTATGTCGCCCCGGCGTGGACTTCGATGATACTGCCAGTGAGAGGACCAGCGAGGAGGTCCAGCCGTGCCGCAACCCAGGCACCCCACGCCGACTGATACTCAGCCGGGGTGTCGGCGAGGTATCGCTCATAGGGAGCTAGCCACTCGTCGGGCGCGACGAGTCCGTGCTCGGCCGACAGTATGAACCACCGATTCCCCGAACGCTCCGCGTACCTCCGCGCCTTCGTGAAGAGGGGCGACTTGTAGAGGTCCTTCGCGGGACCCGGATGCGTGAGTTTGGACTTGACGCAGGAGATCAGAACGATTCTCTTGACTGACTCGATCACGACTACGCCACCGCCACGGTCGAGGCTTGGTACACCTCGGTCGGCATCGGCCGATGGAGTCGCCAGATGATGGACATCGGGCGGTCCCCCTCATGCGAGACGTAGTCAGCAGGTCCCAAGAACACGTACGGGGACGTGCCCAGCGCACCGGTCTTCGCCGCACGGACGAAAAGCAGTATGTGCGTTCCGCGTTCGCGGTGGTTAATATAGCGCTGGCCGGTAGGCGATGCAGCCGACGTTGTCGACTGCGACTCCCAATGAAACAGGTCAGGGCTCAGTGCGAAGTCACGGTACATGGTCGTCGGTGAGTAGTCCCGGTCCGATTTCTTCAAGGTGACGAGGAAGGCATCGGCCTGCACTGATTCACACCACGCGACTCCCTCCCGCATGGTGCTCGGCGTTCGCTGCTGAGACGCAACGTCCAGTGCGGCAAGTATTTCTTCGCGCGAGTAGCTCGCATGAACCTCTAGCGGCACTTCGGCAAGCGCGGGAGCGATGCTTCCTAGCTCGTACGTGCTGCGTCGCGCGGTGTCGAAGCCAATATCGACGACTTGGCGCATCTCGTCAGTGACCACTTCGTGGCTCAGCGTCGCGAGTCCCTCTGCCACACCGGAGAACTCACCACCGTTTGGAAAGAGTGAATAGAAGAGCATCTTGGCCAGCCGCCTCTCCGTCGGGATTTCTCCGCCACTCAGGCCGCTCAAGATCGACGTGTACGTCCCCCAGCGGCGACGATCATCCACGTGCGCCAGCGCACGAACCCGTTTGACTAGTGCGTCTTCGCGAGGACCCACCGGTGCAGCGATCTTGCCTGCTTCACGGCACAGCGTCGTCCACGAACGGTTGGCCTTCAGTACGTCCTCCAGCCGGCGACCTGATTCATTAAGGTACGGCGCGATCTGGACGTCGGGGCGGGCGCGCACCTCGGATACCAGCGCCGCCCACCTCGGGGTATTTTGCTGCCGGATGTTGTCGAGGACCAACTTTTGAGCGACGCTGTCGAGCACGATCTGGCTGCCCGACGGCAGGAAGGGAAAACCCTCGGCGACCTGACGCTGCAACGCTTTGCCGCTGACGCCGCTCAACGCCCGGAACCGCTGATCGAAGCGGAACTCTTTTCGTTGATGCCCAACGAAGTCGAGTGCGGTGAGGACTGTCTTTCCGTGTGTGAGCCGCAGCCCGCGACCGAGCTGTTGAAGGAATACGGTCGCGCTTTCAGTAGGCCGGAGAAACAACACGGTGTCGACCTGCGGAATGTCGAGCCCCTCATTGAAAAGGTCTACCGCGAAAAGGATGTTGACTTCACGCTCCCGCAGCGCCGTTAACGCCTGTTGCCTGCCGACACGGTTGGTTTCGGCAGATACCGCGAGTGCTGGGATGTTCGCTTGGTTGAAACGCTGAGCCATATAGTGGGCGTGCTCGACGCTGACGCAGAAACCCAGAGCACGCATGTCGGTGACGTCGGCAATCTTGTCTTTGAGCTCTTTCAATACGATGCGAACCCGGGCATCGTCTCCCGTGTAAATGGTGCTCAGAGCATCGAGATCGTAACCGCCTCGACGCCACTTCACGGCCTCAAGATCGGTGCCGTCAAAAATGCCGAAGTAGTGGAATGGGCATAGCAAGTTTTGCTCGAGCGCCTCCCACAGCCTGAGTTCGACAGCCACCCGGCCGTCGAAGAACTCACGGACATCGACACCGTCAGCACGTTCCGGCGTTGCCGTCAGCCCGAGCAATTCCATCGGTCGAACATGGTTGAGCAGCCGGCGGTACGATGCCGCTTCAGCGTGATGAAATTCGTCGACAACGACGATGTCGAACTGCTCGGAATCGATGCTGGAAAGCCGCTTGGCAGTTAGTGATTGAATGCTCGCAAAAACATGGCGCCACCGCATTGGCTCGTTGCCATCAACCAGGAGCTCACCAAAGGTGGGGTCTATCAACACCTCCTGATACATGCGCCGCGACTGAGCCAAGATCTCCTTGCGGTGCGCGATGAAGAGCAGAGAGAGGTCGCGGTTGTGAACGTCACGAGTGAGGCGTTGATAGTCAAGCGCTGCGATGACTGTCTTACCAGTACCGGTGGCCGCGACGACTAGGTTGCGGTGCCGGTCGTGAATGTTGCGCTCTGCGTCGAGTTCCTCCAGCATTTCCTCTTGGAACGGTCTGGGCCGCACTTCAAGACCGGACAAAGTGATGATCCTAGAGTCGCCTTGCGACTTGCCAGAGGCCGTCTCGAGCGCCTTCCGCAGACGATCGCCATCCTCGGAGGGGCGGTAATCCTCGAACTCTCTGTTCTCCCAATAAGAGTCGAATGTCGCACGGAACTTCTCCAGGAGGTGCGGCGTCGACATCGCAGACAGTCGAACATTCCACTCCAGGCCATCCACGAGGGCGGCGTGGGACAGATTGCTTGATCCGACATAAGCGGTATGAAAGCCGGTGCTGCGCCTCAGCAACCATGCCTTCGCATGCAAACGGGTGCGGTCGGTCTCGTAGTTAACACGGACTTGTGCACCGAACTCGTTAACCAGTGCGTCGAGCGCTCGAGCGTCGGTTGCGCCGAGATACGTTGAGGTGATGACACGGACGGGTATGTCTCGACTGCGAAGCTCGTTGAGCTGAAACTCCAAGAGGCGGAGGCCCTGCCACTTGACGAACGCACACAACAAGTCGACCTGGTCTGCGCTGGCAAGCTCTGCTCGCAATTCGGCGGCGAGGGTAGGTTCGTTACGCGCATTCGTCATCAACGCGACGTCGGCAAAGGGCGTGGCTGGACGCGGCAGACGTGTCGTTGCCAACGCTTCCCCGGAAGCGACCTCCTCGAGCTGCGTAATCTTCCCTGGCTCGATCAGCCACAACATCTCGCCGTCGGCGTAGGCACCGGGCAGCACGGATAAGACCCGACTAGTCAGCTCCAGCTTCTCGTCGACAGACCTCGCGGCACGCAGCGACCTCTCGATGATTGGCGCGAGGTGCCGTGTGATGACGAGCGCCTGCTCCGCGTCGTCGACCGCCCCGTAGAAAGATTGCAGCTCCCCGTGACGCTCAAGCTCAATCTTGAGCCGCTCCGTAAGCGGCAACTCGTAAACCCCAATGTCCACCGTGCGGACGTTAGCCCATGACTTTGACGCTCGAGCAAGGTTCCCATCGCGGTCTTCGGGGTAGCTAGAAATCATCGACCGCGAATTTGCGCGTTATAAGCAAGGCGCTTAGGCGCCATCCGCCGGGGAGGAGATTCACTCGTGACAGCTGATGAGGGTGCCTTGGTTCCCGTGTGGACGCTGACGACAGAAGATGTCAATGTTCCAGACGTCACCAGTGGCGGCGCTATGACTCCTGAGTGCCTTGGCGAAATACGGACAGTGTTGGCGGCCCTCGCGGATTCTCCGATCGCGACGTCAGAAGCCCACCCAATCTCTGCCGGGAGTCGACGAACTGGTGGTATTGCATTGCATGCCACGAGTCCGTTGGTGACCGCCTTGTCGCAGCTGTCGTCGCAGACGGCGCGTTCGGCCCCAGCGGCTGCGACCGCGGTCGCGAGTGGTGAGGTGCTCTATCGCATGGTGGTGCCCGCCAAAGTCGCTGCGCAGGTGGGCAAAGGTCTCATGCGTCCTATGGCCTCGAAAGCGACCGCGGGCGTCGTACACAGCGCACTCGTCAACTCGAGCGGAATTGCCTCTCAGGCGACCTTCGTGCCGGTTACTGGCCAAGCGGCCGCGGCCGGCGCGGCAACCGGTGCAGCCAGCACCGCCGGCGTCGCAGCAGCGAGCGCCGGCGCCCTTACGGTGGCCGCACCCCTTGTGCTGATGGCGGTTGCCGTTGGTGTCAGCGCCTACGCCGATCACCATCGTCAACAGGCGATTGAACGAATCACCGAACTACTCGAAAAGGTTCACGAAAACCAGATCGAGTCAGAGCGAAGTGAGCTTGAAGGCTGCCGAGATGCCATCGATAAAGCTACGGCGGTTTTGCTAGACCAGGGCCGCATCGGTGCTTCGCTTGGATTGGATTCCGCTTCCCATGCGATTAGTAAGGCCACAGAGGCAGCGAGAAGACGACTGGGCAGATGGGAGCGAGCACTCACCGACTTCGGTGAAGGTCCGATCGAGCTCGCCAGACTGAAGGACAAGTTCGAAGGCATCGACGAGGAAAACGGTGAGTTTCAAGCTCACCTCGAATTGGCGGCCTTGGCCATCGCGCTCAAGCGACGTGTGATCGTGCTCCAAGCCGTCGAGCACGCTCAGGCGGATGACGGCCCAAATCCTTTCACAAGCTTCATGCGCGTGCTGAGGGCCGACCATGAGCGGGTCGACGAGCTGGAACGGGGCATTGCGCAGGTCCTCTATCGCCTGTCCACCCTGCAGCTCGATCGGTCCCACGGAATCCGGGATTTCATGTTCAGCTCGGCGGAGGTGGACAAACTGCTTAGAGCGAGCTATCGACTCCGAGAGCTCGGAGCTGACGTTAGCCGCAGCGAGTACCAGCCCGATGTGGCAATCGAAATCGAGCGGCGCACCGACGGCTCGGTCATCGTCTTCCCGGCAAGTGCTGCATAGTGCCGACAGCCCGCAACGACACGAAGGGCGGACCGCGACGACTCGCACGCGGAGCTCTCGGTCGACCTCCTGCCGTCTCAGCAAATTCCCGCGCCATCACGAAGCTCGGCTCATGACCGACCGGGCGTCTTGAGCCGATCGTCAGCCATGTTCCCTTCCCGATCCTCACCCTCTTACCTAGTGAGCTGTACCCACGACCAGCGGCCTCGATAGCGTCGAAGCGAGCCGAAAAGACAGATCACGAAAGACGCGGAGCAAAGATGATCGACAACGCCCAGCACCAGAGCATCATCGACGCCCTCGAGTCGTGGGACCGAACGGTAAGCGACAGCCGAGTCGCGGAGGCCACAGCGCTTCGGGAAGAGTTCGTCAACAGATTCCCGATATCGGCCTGGCCGACAATGCCGGTTGAGTCGTACGCCTTGGGTCAAGGCAACAACGACGTCGTGTCGTATTGGCTCGAATTCAAGACCAAGCCGATCGCCAGCATGAGTGGCGGGTCGGCGCACAAGCATCTGATCTTCAAGCGCGCCGACGACGTCTGGCAGTACCCGAAGGAGTATCCTCGGCCGATGAGGCGTGGAGCGCGGTGCGGGCGGGCTTCGTCGAGGTCCTTGACCTCGCGTCGCGCGGCCAGTTCGACGACACCGATGACGTCAAGGTGCTCACCGGGGCCCAGTCCGTACGAGCGAAACTGTTGTATCTGTACTTTCCGGACGACTTGATCCCCGTGACGTCGATTACGGCGATCGACCACTTCCTGCACCTCCTCGGCGAGACGCCGCTACCGTCGGTCGTCCGCGCCAACCGGCAGCTCCTCGCGGCCCTCCGCAGGGTGCCGGAATTCTCCGGCCTCTCCACCCAGGAGCTCGGGTTCTTCCTGTACCACTGGAATGACCCGCGGACCTCGATGAAGGTCATGAAGATCGCACCGGGCGAACTCGCGAAATACTGGGACGACTGTCTGACGAACAGCTACATCTGCGTCAGCTGGGACGAGGTAGGCGACCTGTCGCAATTCGAAAGCAAGGAGGCCTTCCGCGAGGCGTTCCGCGAGCACTTTCCGTACAACGGCGCGGAAGCTGTCGTAAGTCGTAAAGCCAACGAGCTGTGGACGCTTCGTGAGCTGCAGCCCGGGGACACGGTCATTGCCAACCGCGGTACCACAGAGATCCTCGCGGTCGGGACCGTCAACGACACCGGGTACCAGTGGCGTCCGGAGCGCCACGAATACCAGCACACCGTCGGTGTTGACTGGGACACCTCGGTCGCCCGCACCATCCCACCGATCAAGGCGTGGGCCACCACCACCGTCTCGAAAGTAACGGCCACACTCTATCGGCAGATCCTCGGGACGCCGCGGCCGCCACCACGAAAACCGTTGAGCCCGATCGCATTTATCTGAAACTCGAAGAAGCTCTCGAGCGGCGCGGGCAGGCCGTCCTGTACGGGCCGCCGGGAACTGGAAAACCTATCAGCACGGCGGGCAGCAGTGTGGCTGCTCGACGGTGGCAGCGCGAATGAACGCGCCACTGCACTCTCTGAGCGACGAGACGGCTCTCTTAGAACGGGAGAGGCAGCTGAGTTCGAGCCGTGCGCCGTCGCGCCAGGTGTGGTTCGTCGTGGCCAATCCGTCGCAGTGGTCGTGGAGCACGCTATTCACGGACAGGACAGTCGATTATAAGTACGGCAGGCTACAGCGCAACTACCCGAACGTGCGGGCCGGGGATCTCGTCGTCGGCTATGAGTCGACACCGTCGAAGCGCATCGTCGCGCTGGCTCGGGTCACCGGCGAGTACGACGCCCAGGAGACGCCGTACATTCACCCTCGAGCCGGTCACTCCGGTCGAAGGACGGCCTGACCTACGAAGAGCTTCAGGCCGATCCCGTGCTCGCCGAGAGTGAGCCAGCAAAATTTCGTTGCCAGGGAACTCTTTTCGCGCTGTCGCCAGTAGAGGCCGACCATCTGATGACGGTTCTCGGTGAGCGCGATCCGCGCGTCGCACCAGTCGTCTGCGCCGAGCATCCGAGACTCACCCGCATCACCTTTCACCCCTCTTATGCGTACGAAGACTTCATCGAGGGCTTTCGCCCTCAGCAATCTGGCTGGCCGCACGCTCGACCTGGTCATGGTGGACGGTGTGTTCAAGCGTGTTTGCGACGCGGCGCGGGCGCACCCGCACACGCGCTACGTCGTACTTATCGATGAGATCAACCGCGGCAACATCCCGAAGATCTTCGGCGAACTCATCACGCTGATCGAGAAGGACAAGCGCGGGTTGACTGTCCAATTACCGCAAAGCGGAGTGAGCTTCGCGGTTCCCCCGAACGTGTTGATCATCGGCACCATGAACACCGCCGACCGCAGCGTCCACCTTCTTGACACCGCGCTTCGCCGCCGGTTCACGTTCCTCGAATTGCTTCCCGAAAGCGACCGGCTCGAAGGGGCTACCGCTGGCGCCTTGGCGCTCGACGTCTTCCTCGACGGCCTGAACGAGCAGATCCGCAGGCGATTTGGGCGTGAGAAGCAGATCGGCCACGCAATGTTCTTCCACGAGGCCGGCATCGTCGACACGCCGGAGTCATTCGCCGCGATGTTCCACTTCGAGCTGCTACCGCTGCTTCAGGAGTATCTGTATGAGGACTACGGGGAGTTGAAGAATATCCTCGGTGACGTAATCGACGCTGGGGCCGAGCGGGTCGCTGCCGACGTCGAAGATGACCCTGCTGCTCTCTGCGCCAAGCTGGCCGCGAAGTTCGGCGCTAGTGCGTCTGCGTGACGATGACTTCGTACGTTCTCAACGAATACGACAGTCGAGTCATCGACTGTCCGCCACCGACCTTCAGCGACAAAAAGCTCGCTGAGGACCTAGCCGCCGGCGGCGACCTCGAACCACGCTTGGATGTCGAGTGGCTCCTCGGCGGACACGTGAGGATAACTACTTACTCGTGGGTTGGGATGGTGCGGTTCTCGACAGTCGAGATCAGAGTTGTACCGAAGCTGATCGGCGGCACGCTGCGGGTCCTACGTATGATCGAGTACGCGGAAGGGATCCCTCTGGTCGCGCGACTGCCCACCGACCGACCGTTGCCGGCGGACGGGACTGACCTCTTCGATCTCATAGTCATGTTGTTGATTGAAGAGACCAAGGCGCTCATCCGGAACGGCCTGATCCGCGATTATCGGCCAGTCGAAGACAGCCTCGACGTATTGCGCGGCCGGTTACGCGTCCGCGAGCAGTATCTGCGTCGCTACGGTCAACTGCATCGAATCGAGTGCGCCTTCGACGAATTCGATGGAGACGTGCCGGAGAATCAACTGCTGGCCGCAGCATTACGGGCGGCGGAGCCGCGCGTGGGTGATCTCGACCTGCGCAACGGCGCCCGGGCTTTCGGTGGCGTCTTGAACGAGGTCTGCCAAATGCGTTCCCGTGACGCCGACTGGTATGTCAGGACCATCCGGTACGGCCGCCGCAACGTGCGCTACCGGCCGGCCCACGAGCTGGCGAGGCTAGTGCTCAAGGGCTTGGCCCTCACCGATCACGTCGACAAGTCAGTTCTCAAGGTCACCTCATTCATGGTTGACATGAACGCGATCTTCGAGCGCTTCGTTACACGCCTTATCACTAATTCCCTTGTCGGTACTCATCATCGGGTACGAGCTCAGCAGAACATCCGCGCGGTCATCCTCGATGAGGAGTCAGGCCAGACGTACAGCAAGATCCGACCGGACCTGATCATCGAAGACACGTCGACAGGTCACATCGTGCCGATCGATGTCAAATACAAACTTTACGACTCCAAAAAGCCTAGCTCTGCCGACATCTACCAGTCGTTCGTCTACGCCTACGCGGTTGGCGGGCAGACCGACTCGCCGCGGGCCGGACTCATATATCCGGCAATGACGGCGATCTCGGGACCCGCTCTGTATATCAAGCCGTTGGCCGCCGCGAAGCCGGCCCGAATCCGCGGCGCCGGCCTTGACGTCGCCGCGGCACTCGACGCGGTCAGCGGGCCCGCAGAGGAAAAATTGCACGCGCAAATGCGTAGCATCGTCGGTGAGGTAACGGGCGTTCGCCGAAGCGGCTCTCAATACGCCGGTGTAGCACCATGGTCTTGGGTGTTACACTTTCGATATGCCTACCGACCATCGGCGCCACGCGATTACCGAAACCGAGGACATCACCGACGCACTCAGCGTCGCGCGCCGAGCGTGGCCGGAGCTCGCCGATAAGCCCGGCGCATTGTTGCGGCGGCTCATCCTCCTGGGGCGAAAGACGATCGCTCACGACAATGACGAGGCAGACCGCGAACGTCGACAGGCAATTACGGAAACCCGTGGTGGCCTTACTGGCGTGTTCGGCACCGGGTACCTCGAAGAACTGCGCGAGGACTGGCCAGAGTGATCGTCCTCGACGCCAGCGTCTTGATCGCCCATTTCGAGTCGGCCGACAAACATCACACTGCCGCGACCGATCTGCTCGCGACGCACGCCTCTGACCAGTTCGCCTCGAACGTCGTCACCCTCGCTGAGGTTTACGTCGGTGCGACGAGGGCGGGCCAGGCTGACCACCTCGACCGGCTTCTGGCCCGCCTTGACGTGGAACCTCTGGACTTACCGGCCGATAGTGCCCGGCGGCTTGGGGAACTGCGAGCAACCACACACCTCAAGATGCCGGACTGCTGCGTCCTTTACACCGCTGAGCATCATGGCGCCGCAATTGCCACCTTCGATGAGAAGCTAGCGGATCGCGCGATTGAGCTCGGGTTGTCCGTTGCGCGCTCTGGGGATGTGACCACATCTGGGCTCATTACTCAGAAGGTCACCCGCGCCGATCTCTCTGCAGGCCGAATCAGGATTCCTGTATCGACCAAGCCCGCTCTGCCCGAGACCAAGAGCATCATCCGCGTGACGCTGCGCAGGCACGACATGGAAGCTCGGTGGGATCCTCGCATCGGCCCCGACCGTTCACGGTCGGGAGTACTGAGCATCGGCCGAGCAATACTCACTTCCGCGGTGTCCGAAAACGAGAGGCTCACCCTCTCCATCCGGCCCGATGGGAGTATTGAGCTCACCTGACCGCTGCTCACAGGCGGGAACTTCACCGAGCACACCTCGCGAGCTTCGATGACCGCGATCAAACCCCACTTACGGCCGCCGAAATACGCAACCCCGGCGAACCGCATTTCGGGCGCTTACGCAGCCTCATCCGGGTACCGTAAGCGAAATACTCGCACTTCACCGGAGGACGTGAGGCGATGGCGGGCGAGATTGCGTACGAGCTGGCATCCGCCGGATTCGTCGACGCCGTCGAAGTGGGCCGGGGCGGTGGCGGCGTCGTCTACCGCTGCCACCAGCAGTCACTCGGGCGCACCGTCGCCATCAAAGTCCTCGCCTCCAATCTCGACCAGGACGACCAGGAACGATTCCTGCGCGAGGGCTACGCGATGGGCGGCCTGTCGGGCCACCCGAACATCGTCAACATCCTGCAGGTCGGCATGACCGAACGGGACCGGCCCTTCATCGTCATGCCCTATCACGCACGCGGTTCACTCGCCGACCAGGTGCGGCGGGAGGGCCGGATCCCGTGGCCCGACGCATTGCGCATCGGCGTGAAACTGTGCGGGGCGCTCGAAACCGCCCACCGCACAGGCACTTTGCATCGCGACATCAAACCCGCCAACGTGCTCGTCAACGACTACGGCGATCCGCAGCTCAGCGACTTCGGCACCGCCCGCATCGTCGGCGGGTACAAGACGGTGACCGGGTTCTTCACCGGCACACTGTCCTACACCGCGCCCGAGGTGCTCACCGGCAAACCGCCGACGGTCGGGGCCGACGTCTATTCGCTGGGCGCCACGCTCTACGCGTTGATCGCCGGCAAGGCCGCCCACGAGCGCAATGCCGACGAGGAGCTGATCGCTCACTACCTGCGGATCACCTCCCAGCCGGTGCCGGACCTGCGCCACCTCGGCATCCCGTCCGACGTGTGCTCGGCGATCGAGAAGGCGATGTCGCTCGATCCGGCCGAGCGGTTCGAATCGGCGGCCGAAATGGGCCGCGCCTTGCAGGAAGCTCAGCGGCACAACGGGTTGACCGCGGACGCGATGGCGATCGGCGAACGCGCCCCCTCCTCCCGAACAACCGGAAGGGACACAAGCACTTGCGCTGCCAGAACCGTCCTCCCCGGCTGTCGTGCCACCGATGCCGGTCAACGTGCCACCTGCGCCCCCACCGCCACCGCCGTCGCCCGACATGTTCGCCCACAGTCCGTCGAACGCGCCGTGGAACCCCCCGCCCCCGATGCCCGCGCACCGAAGAACCGCACGAAGACCCTGATCGCGCTCGCCGCCGCGGCGGCCGTGGTGCTGCTGGTGATCGGCGCTGTCGTCATCGTCGCGGCCACCAAAGACACCACCAGCGCCACCAGCACGAGGGCCTCCGCACCTCCGACCGCCGAAGCGCAGCCCGGGTGGCGGCCGATCTCCGACTCCCGCTCGGCCCTCGACGGCGCGGCGGCCACCCAGTCCGACGGCACCATCTGGATCTTCGGCGGCATGGGCACCGACAACCGGGTCAGCGGCGCCCACGAGGGGTACGACCCCGCGATCGACAGCTGGAAGGGCGGCGAAGCCCTGCCGGTCCCGGTGCAGCGGGCGATGTCGGTGACATGGCAGGACACTCCCGTCGTGCTCGGCGGCTGGCGCACCGAGGGCGGCGACACGAAGGTCGCCACCGATCAGGTGTGGCGGGTGGTCAACAGTCGTTGGGTGGCGTTGCCGCCGCTGCTGCAGCCGCGCGCCGCGGCGGCGGCCGCCGTGGTGGGCGACCGCATCGTCGTCACCGGCGGCGTGGACGCCGGCGGCAAGGTGCTCGGCACCACCGAGGTGTTCGACGGCAGCGGCTGGACGCTGAGCGCCCCGATGCCGACACCGCGGCAAATGCTGGCTGCCGCGTCGGACGGGAAGCTGATCTACGCGCTCGGCGGCACGAACGGAACCGAGCTGGCAACGGTCGAGGCGTACGACCCGGCCGCCGACACCTGGACGACCATGCCCGCGCTTCCCGAGCCGCGCAGCGACTTCGGGGTCGCGGTCACCGACGGCCGATTGGTGGCAGTCGGCGGCACCGCCGGGGGCCGGCCTCTGAAGACGGTGACCGCGCTCGACCTCGACAACGGGGACCTGGGCCGATCTGCCCGACCTGGGACACCGCCCGCCACGGGGTGGCCGTGGCCGCCGTCGGCAAGTCGGTGTACGCGATCGGCGGGTCGACCGGCGCCGGCGACGGTCAGGCCACCTCCTCGGCCGAGGCGCTGAAGCTCGCGCCGCGCACGCCGCAACCCGCGGCGCAGTGGCGGTCGCTGCCCGACGCGCCGACCCCCCGGTTGATGACGGCGTTCACGGTGCTCGACAACAAGATCTGGCTCATCGGCGGCATCCGGGACGGCGAGACGCTGCAGACCGTCGAGACGTACGACCCCGGCACCAAACAGTGGCAGCCGCAGCCCTCGCTGCCGATCCCGCTGAACCACGCGGCGGCGGCGACCTATCGCGGCGAGGTCGTGGTGATCGGCGGCGCCACCGACACGATCACGCAGGCGTCGGACAAGGTGTTCGCGTTCCGCGACGACACCTGGGTCGAGCTGCCGAGCCTGGCGCACGCGCGGGCGGCATCGGCGGCGGCCTCGGTCGATGACAAGCTCGTCGTGGTCGGCGGGCAGAACGACAAGCAGCTGGTGCCCCAGACCGAGGTGTTCGACGGCACGTCGTGGACGCAGGCCGCCGATATGCCCACTCCCCGTGAGCATCTCGCGGCGGTATCCGACGGCGTGTACGTCTACACCGTCGGCGGCCGGTTCCTCAGCGCCGACGAGAACTCGGCAGCCTTCGAGCGGTTCGACCCGGCGTCGGGGAACTGGGAGAAATTACCGAACATGCCGACTGCGCGCGGCAGCTTCGGCGCGGCGTTGGTCGACGGCCGCATCGTGGTGGTCGGCGGCGAGGAGCCGACCCGCGTGCTGCCCACCGTCGAGATGTACGACATCGGCAACCGCAAATGGAGCAGACAGGCACCGATCAACACGCCGGTGCACGGTGAAGCGGTCGCGGCGGTCGGCTCCACCGTGTACGTCATCGGCGGTGCCGACCGGCCGACCCACGAAGGGCCGGTGGCGACGGTCGAGGCGCTGGATTTCACGTAGCGCCGTCGCGCAGCTGGGCCAGGGTCACCGCACCGCGGCGCAGCGCCTCGTTGGCCAGCCGCACGCGCCGGTCACCCTCGGCGGGGACGGCGAATTTGTCGTAGAGGTTTTGTAGATGCTGTTTGACGGCGGCCTCGGTGACGTAGAGCTCGCCGGCCATCGCCCGGACCGATGCGGGTTCGGGAAACGGGTCGTCGGAGACCAGCGGTCGGCACAAGACCACGAGCACGTCGTATTCGCGCCGGGTGAGCCGCGGCGGCGCGTCGACGGGCTGGGCGGTGACGGTCTCCTCGTCGCGGCCGCCGTCGGCGGACTCGCGCACCATCCAGAAGATCACCCGGGACTTGCCGACGCGCACCTCGTCGCCGGAGTGCAGGACGCGTTCGGCGGTGATCTTCTCGCCGTTGAGGAAGGTCCCGTTGCGGCTGCCCATGTCGCGGATCGACCATGCGGCGCCGAGGTTTTCGAAGACGGCGTGCAGCCGCGAGACGGTGGCGTCGTGTTCGAGCGCGACGTCGTTGCCGGCGGCCTTGCCGAGGGTCACGCGCTGACCGACGAGTGGGACGAGCTCGCGGCCGGTCGGCGTGAAGACTTCCAGGTGGGAAGACATGCCAGCAATTCTGGCGTAGCGACCGCGCGCATGGCCGGCAAATACCGGACTCGGCCCGTCACCGCCTCCGGTGACGGGCCGAGCGGGTGCGGTGGTCAGGGCTGGGCGAGAAGGGGCGCACGGTTGAGCACCGGCGCGCGGTTGACCACCGGCGGTTGGAAGATGCCACCGGTCTTGGGCTCCGTCGGTTGGAAGACGCCGCCGCCCTTGGGCGCCGTCGGTTGGGAGACGCCCCCGCGCAGCGGCTGGGTGGTCTCGGTGATCTTGCCGTCCTTGCAGCTGACGATCTTGCCGTCGACGAAGACGCCCTGGCCGTTGTCGATCGGAATGCTGTAGCCGTCGGCGTCGGTGTAGGTGCAGCCGCCACCGCCTCCTCCGCCAGGCTCGTTGTCGGTGGCGAAGGCCGTGGCCGGGGCGACCGCGAGGACGGCGAAGGCGCCGAGGATGGTGGCTGCGTACTTGATGCCCTTGCGGCTGGTCGATGCGGTCATGATGACTTCCTCTCGGGTGGTGCTGGGTTCTTCTGCTGTTGAGAGGAATACTGCTGCTCAGACGCCTCGGCCGTAATCGCCGGCAAGCCAGAGTCCAGTGCCGGGATAGAAACACTTTCCTATCCCCCAGGCAAGGAACCTTCCGTTGAGACTGTGCTCAGGGCGGTGAAATCGGCGGAATCGGCGCCGGCAGCGCAGCCTGAACGTCAAGCGCCGAGCTCTGCGTAGACCGCGGCCTCGAAGCCGAGGATGGTCTGAACCATCTTGTCGTCGAAGAACGGCAGGATCTGCGTCGCGATCACGGCGCCGATCCCCGCCTTGCGGTCGATCCAGAAGAAGCTGTTGAACAGCCCCGACCAGTCGGCCGAGCCGGCGCTGCGCATGCCCGGCAGGTCGACCAGGTACAGGTGGAACCCGAGGCCCCACCCCTGCGGCACGTCGAGCGACTCGACCGGGTTGGTCAGCTCGGGGATCGCCGGCTCCAACTTCTTCGGCAGCGGCGCCCCGTCCAGGTGGTCCCGCAACGCGAGCTCTACCGTCTGCCTCCTGCAGGATGCCGTGCGCCGTCGAGCTCGCCGCCGTTGAGCCAGGCGCGCACGAAACGCCCGTAGTCGGCGATCGTCCCGTAGGACCCGTGGCCGGCGGCGTCCCATTCCGGCTGGGCCGGCAGGTCCAGGTCGGTTGCCGTCAGGCTGCCGTCCGGCGCGCGGTACCGGATGGGCAGCAACCGCGCGCGCTGCTCGTCGGTCGGGTCGAACGTCGAGTCCCTCATGCCCAGCGGGCCGTAGACATGCTCGGCGACGTAGTCGCCCAGCGTCTGGCCGCTGACGGCCTCGACGACCATGCCGAGCCAGTCGGTGCTGACGCCGTACTCCCAGACCGTGCCGGGATCGTGGACCAGCGGCGCGCTGAGGCTCTGCTTGATGCCCTCGAGCGGATTGGGGAAGTTTCGCTCGGTGCAGTATGCGAAGAGCTTCTCGTTGAGGAAGTGGTAGCCACAGCCCGCCGTGTGGTTCATCAAATGCTTGACAGTCGCCTGCGTCTTGGGCGCCCGCAGGACCGGCTCGCGGCCCTTGAAGTGATCAAGCACCTGGAGCTCGCCGAACTCGGGCACGATCGATGCGACCGTCGCGTCCAGGTCGACCCGCCCCTGCTCGACGAGCTGTAACGCCGCGGTGGTCGCGACGGCCTTCGTCATCGACGCGTTGCGGAACATCGTGTCAGGCTTCGCATCCCCCGCTGCGCCCTCGTAGAGGACGCCGTCGCGGCCGACCACCGTCGCGGCGACGCCATGCAGCGACCCGTCGGCCGTCACGCCGTTCAAAAGGTCGTCGATCCGCTCAAACCCCATCTCAAGCTCCTCTGCTTCAGGGGATATGCGAGCCATCATCGCACCTCGGCCTCCCGTGAGGCTGCGTCAGTGCAGACGGATGTCCGACAGCGACTCCTCCGACATCCCGCCTCACCGAACCGTCCCCTCCGATCCGCTCACCGGACGCCTCGAACGGCCATAAGCTGACCCCATGCGCGACCAACGTCGGGCACGAGGGGTAATCGTTGTCCAACTGGCTGGCTGCTGTCTGCTGGCCGGATTGCTCGCGGCCGCGTTGATGTTCCCGTTCGCCGGTGGCGCCGGAACGGCGATCATGCGGGTATCCGACTCGGCCACAGAGGAATCCACCCAGCTGCTCGAGGGCGACGTGCCGATCGTGTCGACCATGGTGGACGCCGCGGGAAACCCCATCGCGTGGCTGTACGAGCAGCGCCGCTGGATCGTGCCCAGCAACCGGATCGCCGACACGATGAAGCTGGCGATCATCTCGATCGAGGACAAGCGCTTCGCCGAGCACAACGGCGTCGACTGGCAGGGCACCCTGACCGGCCTGGCCGGCTATCTGCGCGGCGCCGGTGCCACCCGCGGCGGGTCCACGATCGAGCAGCAGTACGTCAAGAACTTCAACCTCCTGGTCAAGGCGCAGACCGATGCGGAGCGCCGCGCCGCGGTGGAGATCACCCCGGCACGCAAGCTGCGCGAGATCCGGGCGGCGCTGGCCATGGATGCTGCGCTGCCCAAGGCGGAGATCCTGGCCCGCTATCTGAACCTGGTGTCGTTCGGCAACGGCGCGTTCGGCGTTCAGGACGCCGCGAAGACCTACTTCGGCGTCAACGCCGCCGACCTCGAACTGGCAGCAGGCGGCACTGTTGGCCGGGATGGTGCGCTCCCCGAGCTCCCTGGACCCGTACACCCACCCGAGGCCGCGCTGGAGCGGCGCAACCTGGTGCTGGGCACCATGATCGAGAACCTGCCCGACAAGGCCGAGGAACTGCGCGCCGCCAAGACCCAGCCACTCGGTGTGCTGCCGCAGCCCGATCCGCTGCCGCAGGGCTGCATCGCCGCCGGTGACCGCGCATTCTTCTGCGCCTACGCGATGCAGTACCTGGCCCGCGCGGGCCTGAGCAAGGAGGACGTGGCACGCAACGGCTATCTGATCCGCACCACCCTCGACCCAAAGTCCAGGACAGCGTCAAGAGCGCCATCGACGACGTCGCCGACCCCACCGCCGCCGGTGTCGCCAGCGTGATGAGCGTGATCAGGCCCGGCAAGGATGACCACCGCATCGTCGCGATGGCCGACAGCCGCACCTACGGGCTGGACATCAACGCGGGCGAGACGGTGCAGCCGCAGCCGTTCTCCCTGGTCGGCGACGGCGCCGGTTCGATCTTCAAGATCTTCACCACGGCCGCGGCGCTGGAGATGGGGATGGGCATCAATGCCACCCTCGATGTGCCGCAGTCGTTCCGGGGCACCGGCCTGGGCGACAGCACCGAACCGGGCTGCCCGCCGAAGACCTGGTGCGTGAAGAACGCCTCCGCGTACAGCGGCCAGATGAACGTGACCGATGCGCTGGCGAAATCGCCCAACACCGCGTTCGCCAAGCTGATCGCCCAGATCGGTGTTCCCCGTGCAGTGGATATGGCGGTCCGGCTGGGACTGCGGTCCTACGCCGAGCCCGGGTCCGCCCGCGCGTATGACCCCGAGTCCAACGAGAGCCTCGCCGACTTCGTCAAGCGGCAGAACCTGGGCTCCTTCACGCTCGGCCCGCTGGAGCTCGACGCACTCGAATTGTCCAATGTGGCCGCGACACTGGCCTCCGGCGGCACGTGGTGTCCACCCAGCCCGATCGACAAGGTCTTCGACCGCCACGGCGCCGAAGTGGCCCTCGAGGCGGCGCCTTGCGAGCAGGTCGTCCCCGAAGGGCTCGCCAACACGATGGCCAACGCGCTGGGCAAGGACCACATCAGCGGGACCGCCGCCGGCGCGGCGAGTTCAGCCGGATGGGATCTGCCGATGTCCGGCAAGACCGGGACGACCGAGTCGCACCGGTCGTCCGGATTCTTGGGCTTCACCAACCGGTACGCCGCCGCCAACTACATCTTCGACGACTCCCCGACGCCGTCGGGTCTGTGCTCCTACCCGCTGCGCAAATGCAGGGACGGAAACCTCTACGGCGGAACCGAACCCGCCCGCACCTGGTTTCTGGCGATGAAGCCGATCGCCAACGACTTCGGCCCGGTCACCATGCCCCCCACCGATCCGCGCTACGTCGACGGCGGCCCCGGCAGCGAGGTTCCCAGCGTTGTCGGGCTGAAGCTCGATGCGGCCCGAAAGAAGTTGACCGACGCCGGCTTCCAGGTCGCACCGGAACCGACCGCGGTGAACAGCTCGTCGTCGAAGGGCACCGTCGTCGGCACCACACCGCGCGGCAAAACGATCCCCGGCTCGATCATCACGATCAACACCAGCACCGGTGTCGCGCCCGCGCCGGTGTACCAGCCGCCTCCCCCCGCCGCGCCGCCACCCTCTGCGCCACCCCCTCCCGGGGAGCCACCGCCGCCACCGCCGCCACCGCCGCCCAACGTCATCGAGATCCCCGGGCTGCCGCCGATCGTGCTGCCGTGGCCGGCTCCTCCTCCGCCACCACCACCTCCCCCGGCGTGACGGGCGCGGCTTTGAAACTGCGCTGGCGGCGGCACTTCCCGCGGAAACAGCGCCGTCAGCGCAGCCTCGACGCAACCTCAGCCCGCGGGGGTCATCGCCCACCGGATCCCGCCAACGAGCACATGCCCGGCCGAGCGCACCACCGTCGCCTCGACCGGCGGCAGGTACGGCAGCCACAGCGGCGAGCGCGCCCAGCGCGGCAGCATCGCCACGGCGGTGGCGGCCAGCGCCGCATACGGCGCCCGGGCCAGCGCCGGCAGCGGCGGGGTGACCAACAGGAACCGCGCCGCCTCCCGCGCCTCGGCGGTCCCGCGCAACTCCGGCCGGTACGCCGCGATCCGCTCCGCCAGCTCCGCCTCGCTGCTCGGCGGGTCCGGCACCCCCAACGCGGTCGCCACCCGCGCGGTGTCGGCGACGTACGCGTCCCGGCCCTGCTTGATCCAGCGGCTGCGACCCGTAGAGCTGATGCGCCCGCAGGAAGCTGTCGGTCTCGGCGACGTGCACCCACTCCAGCAGGTGCGGGTCGCTCGCCTGGTAGGCCCGCCCGTCGGGCGCGACGCCGCGCACCCGGCGGTGAATGCCGCGCACCTTGTCGACCGCCCGGTGCGCGTCGTCGGCCGGGCCGAACGTCGTCACGGCGAGGAAGGTACTCGTCCGGGCGAGCCGCCCCCACGGATCGCCGCGGTAGTCGGAGTGCTCGGCCACCCCGGCCATCGCCAGCGGATGCAGCGACTGCAGCAGCAATGCGCGCAGCCCGCCGACGAACATCGACGCGTCGGCGTGCACCCGGCGGATCGGCCGGTCCTCGGCGAACCACCGCGGCCCGGGCGTCTGGTGAATGCGTGCCCGATTCGTCGGCCCCTCCGGACCGGCGACCATGCCGAACAGTGCGCTGCCCATCCGCGCGCGCACCGCGCCGAGGTCATAGAAGGCCATGGTCCCCATTGTTCCTGCTCCGCCGACCGGATCGCCGAGATCCGCGGATGGCCATCGTTTCGTCAGCGTCGACTTGGCTACGTTGGGCACCGTGCACGATTCGCTCTGGGCCGACGCCACCCGTCATCCGTTCCTCCTCGCCGTCCGCGACGGCACCATCACCGACGCGGCGTTCGACCGCTGGCTGGTGCAGGACGCGCTGTTCGTCGCCGACCTGCTGACCTTCCAGGCCCGCCTGCTGGCGCGGGCGCCGCGGCTCGCCCAGCGCACGCTCGCCGGCGGCTGCGCCGCGCTGGTCGACGAGCTGTACTGGTTCGCGGACCAGGCCGCCAAGCGCGGCATCGACGCCGACCAGCCGGCCCTGCCGGCCACGCTCGCCTACCGCGAACTCTTCCAGCGGCTCGACGCCGCGCCGTACGACGCCGCGATCACGGCGCTGTGGGTGCTGGAACGGGTGTACCTGCTCGCCTGGACCACCGCCGACTCGGACACCTCGCCGTTCCGGGCGTTCGTTGAGCACTGGACCACGCCGGCCTTCGCCGACTACGTCGACGCCCTCGGCGCGCTGGCCACCACCGACGGGCACGACGAGCTGATCACCGAGGTGCTCACGCTCGAGGTGGCGTTCTGGGACATGGCGCTGGCGTGACGGGCGGCCGCATGCAGTCTCACGCGGCGCAGGAACCGACGAGCTCCCGGCGTGCGCGCGCGGGCGCAGCGCGGTGACATCGGCCTGACGACCGAAGAACCGTTCGGCAGCGCCAGCCGGTGAATGATGCCCAGCGTCGAACCGTACTGGCGCGCAAGCGAACCCGTCAGGTAGGGCAACCCGTACTTCTCGCACAGCGGCCGCACCCGCTCGGCGATCTCGGCCAGCCGGTTGCTCGGCAGGTCCGGGAACAGGTGGTGCTCGATCTGGTAGCAGAGGTTGCCGCTGGCGAAGCCGAGGAACCGTCCGGCCTTGAAGTTCGCCGCGCCCAGCATCTGCCGCAGGTACCACTCCGCGCGCGTCTCACTGCTGAGCACCTCTTTGGTGAACTTCTGCGCGCCGTCCGGGAAGTGCCCGCAGAAGATCACCACATACGCCCACAGGTTGCGCAGCAGGTTGGCGATCGTGTTCGCGCCCAGCGTGCGGCGCCACCGCTTCAGGCTCAGCGCCGGCCACATCAGGTAGTCCTTGAAGCTTTGCCGGGCGACCTTGCCCGCCATCGCCCGCGACTGCGAGAGCCACTGCGCACGAGGCAGTTTCAGGTCGATCCCGTGCAGGGCGATGCCCCACTCGAAGGTCAGGGCCAGGAATAGGTTCTGCAACGGCTGCAGCAGATGCTTCGGCCGCCAGGGCTGTTCCGGCGTCACCCGCATCACGCCGAACCCGAGATCGTCGTCCTCACCGAGGACATTGCTGAACACATGGTGGCGGTAATTGTGCGAGGACTTCCACTGCGACGACACCGCGACCATGTCCCACTCCCAGGTACTGGAGTGGATCTCGGGATCGTTCATCCAATCCCATTGGCCGTGGCTGACGTTATGGCCGATCTCCATGTTCTCCACGCTCTTGGCGAACCCGAGCGCGGCGGTGCCCACCGCCCAGCTCGCCTTCGACCTGGTGACCGCGATGAGGACCCGGGCGGCGACGTCGAGCGTGCGCTGAAACAGGATGGTGCGCCGGATGTAGGAGGCGTCGCGGGCGCCGAGCGACTCCTCGATGTCGGTGCGGATCGTGTCGAGTTCGCTTCCGAGGCTTTCGATGTCGTCAACGCTGAGATGGGTGTAGGCGGCGATATCCGTGATGGCGATGAGGTGTCCTTAGGCGACCCAGCCGAGGATGCTCAGCGGGATCCGTAACCGAAATCCGAATGCCGACGGTGCTCGCGAGCCGACGCGCCGGCGTGTGGCTTCAGTCTACGCTCCCGTTGAAGTATCCCGGTTCCGGTCGCGGACCAGAGGGGTGCCGGATCGTCTTGGCGCTGAGCCGGCGGTTGTGCATCGGTTCGCGCACCATCCGCTGATGCTCCAGTTGCCGGATCAACTCGTGCTTGGCGTGCACCAGGGCACGGGTGAGATCGGCGTCCTGCGCGACGGCGGTGAGCGGCGGGCGCCCGGGCAGCACGGTGCGCAGGGTGACGCGCTGCTCGCGGCGGCCACGGTCCTGCAGCGAAACCTCCACGCTCACGTCTTCGGGGTTCCACCTGCCCAGGTGGGCCCGCAGCGTCGACAGGATCTCCCGCACGTGCGGGCGTTCCTTGGCGGCGAAGCCCACCCCGATGTGTACGACGAACTCGCCGTGGCCTTGTGCGCGTTTGCCGGTCATCGTTGCCTCATCTCGTCCAGCAGGTCCTGCAGCGGAACGGTCGCAACCCCGATCGCGCTGTCGCAGATACCGAAGGGGATCACCAGCGTGCCGGCGTGCACCAGCGCGCCGCAGGAGTACACGACGTTGGGCACGTAGCCGTCCTGCTCGTCCGCCGCGGGGGCGAGCAGCGGGCGCCGCAGCCGGCCGATCAGCTGCGACGGATCGTCGAGGTCGAGCAGGATCGCGCCGATGCTGTACGTGCGCATCGGCCCGACCCCGTGGGTCAGCACCAGCCAGCCGGCCTCGGTTTCGATCGGCGGACCGCAGTTGCCCAATTGCACGCTCTCCCAGGCCTCGATCGGCTGCTGGCAGGGCGAGGCCGTGGTCCAGACCGCGAGGTGGTCGGAGAACGCGACGGTGTTGGACTCGCGGTCCGAGCGCGACATCGCGGCGAACCGTCCGTTGATCCGCCGCGGGAACAGCGCCAGGCCCTTGTTCGCCGCGGCGCGGCCCCACCAGCGGACCGGAGGTGAACGTCCGGAAGTCGCCGGTCTCGAGTAGCTGCTGGCTGATGTGGGATCCGCTGTAGGCGGTGTAGGTGGCGTAGTAGGTGGTCTCGCCGTCGTCGTGGACGAAGCGCACGAAGCGGGCGTCTTCCATGCCCGCGCCCTCGGCGTCCATCGCCGGCCACAGCACGCGTTCGGAAAGTGATACCGCACTGGTGAATTCGATCCCATAGGAGCGTGCCGCGATGTCACGGACCATCGTGATGGTCTGCTCGGCGTGCCCGCGCGTGCTCAGATGCGCCCGCAGGCTGTCGAGCCGCTCGTCGAGATCGGATCGGGTGAAGAGCTCGCCGAGCGCGTCGAAGACGTAGCGCGAGGCCTCACCGGCACGGTCCCGCCGACTGAGCTCGGCACGGAAAACGGCCGCATCCAGCAGCGTGGTCTCCACGGCTCCGGTGGACGCGAACGGTGCGGGCTCATCGATGGTGGCGACACCGGTGGCGTCGACGACGCCGGTCCGGAATCCGATCGAGGACCGATGGCCCTCCCCGATCCCCCGCACACTCATCACGAACCGCAGGCCACCCGCCGGCGTGCCCGACTGGTCGGGGTGGGCGACCATGCTCGGGTTGCACAGCGCCGCGCCTTCGATGGCGTATTCGTTCGTGAAGGTGGCTCCCAGCAACAACATTCGCTGTTCGCTGAGTTCGCGGCCGGGGTCGAGCCGGTCGGCGAGCTCGTTGGCGTGCCTGCCGAACGTGTCCCGCAGACCGCGATGCCGGCCGCCGAACCGCGCCATGATGTCGTGCAGGGTCTGCGCGGACCTCGTCGTCGGTCAGCGCGAGGATGCGCTGCGAGCACCGCACCCGCACGCGACTCCTGCAGCTCGAAGCCTTCCTGCCCCGGGACGAACAGTCGGGCGATCACCCGTGCGGGGTCGGCGGCGAGGCGCTGCGGGCTGCGGGTGACCAGCTGGCCCCGCGTCGACGTCATTGCGGGACAGGCGAAAACCGGCGCGCCTGCTGCATGGTCGATAGCGCGGCCAGGGTGGATTCCGCGCCCTGGTTGAGGTTCACCCGGTCGGCGTGCAGACCGTCGAATCCGCCACCGGTCTCGGGATCCCACATCGGCAGGCCGAGGTCGTTGTCGCCCGCAGAACCACGCGGCCGCGCTGCGCAGATTCCCTCCGGCCACGCCGGCCGTGGATCGGCGGCCGCGGCCCGGGCGCAGGCGTCGGCCAGGCTGGCCACCTCGATCGGCTGCTGGTCGAACGCGGGCCCACGGTCGCCGGGTCCGCGCCCTGCGACGGGGGTGGGTGAGAGATGTCCGTCGAGCGTTTCGACGTCCAGCAGCCACTCCAGCATGTCCAGGCCGCGGTCCTGCATCGCCTCGTCGCCCAGCGCGACCGCCGGTGGCGATCATCGCCTCGGCGAGGACCGCGTTGGCGTAGCTCAGGCGCGGCTCGGGCCAGGGCCAGTCCGGGATCGGCGGTGGACGTCGGGGACCGAGGCGGCGTAGTCGGTCAACAGTGCGCGTGCTGCGGCATGGCCGGGGACGGCACCGAGCAGTTCGGCGGCGCCGATGGCGGCGAACGCCATGGCGCGCGGGTGCGGCGACCTGGTCTGTGCGGCCCGCTCGAACTGGATGACGGCCAGCCTGCGCACCAGGCTGACGTCGCTGTGGGCGGCCGCGGTGCCCAGCCCCCACATCATCCGGCCCCAGTGATCGTCGGTGTTCGGTTCGTCGCGCCAGTGCCCGCCGGCTGTCCATCCGGTTGCGGCACGCACCGCTGTAGGACTGGGCCTCGTTGAGGAAGGTGAGCGCCTTGCCGGCCAGGCCGTTGACCGCACCGGTCGCCTGGGCTCCCGGGTGGTGACGACGAGCACCCGCGCCATGTCGTCGACGCAGTAACCGTGCTCGCGGCGCGGTTCGGTCAGCTGGGCGTGCTCGAAGGTGGCGCGGTGGTCGGTCAGCCGCAGCAGGTGGGTGAACACCGGCGCCGGCGACGGGCCGGTCACGCGGAGGCCAGCCGTGCGGCGACGAGCCCCTGCGCGAGCCCGATGTAGGACTTGGCGACCACCGGCCACGCCATCGCCGGGGCCAGATCGCGAGCCTGCGAGGCCATGGAGCCCGCCACCCGTGGATCGGTCAGCAGTCGGCGCAGGGCGCTGACCAGCGCGTCGGGATCGTCGTGTCGACGACGTGCCCGCGCCGCTGCCGAGCAACTCGACCGCGTGGGGGAAGGCGGTGGCCACGACCGGCCGCCCACTGGCGAGCGAGTCGACCAGCACGCCGGAGGTGACCTGGTCCTTCGAGTCGTAGGGCAGCACCACCACGGCGGCGGTCCTGCATCAGCGCGGTCAGCGCCTTCGGGGTGCGGTAGGCGCGTCGAAGGACACCGACTCGGCGACGCCGAGGCGCCTGGCCTGGGCGACAGGCCGTCGCGATAGGCCTCACCCTGGGTGGCGAAGCACCTTCGGGTGCGTGCGGCCGGCGATCAGGTACCGCGGCTGCTGGGGGAGGTCTTTCAGCGACACCATCGCGTCGATGACCCGCTCGATGCCCTTACCCGGGCCGAGCAGACCCCACGGTCAGGATCGTCGGCCGGCCCGAGTGGCGCGAACGCGGCCGTCGGCGGGAAGCGCCGCCCCGTGCGGGATGATGGTGATCTTGCCGGCGTCGACGGCGAACCCGCGTGCACAGCCGGTCGCGTGCGGTCTCCGACATCACCACCACCTGATCGGCCCGGGCCACCACCTCTTCGAGCACCGAACGTTGGTGCGGCGTCGGCGCTTTGAGCACGGTGTGCACGATGACGATCGACGGCACGGTCAGCCCGCGCATGACCTCGATGACCTCGTCACCGTCGGCGCCGCCGATAGATGCCGTACTCGTGCTGGATGACGGCGACCTCGCGCCGGTTGAGCAGGGCCGAGGCCGCGGCGACCGAGGCCGCGGAGCCGTTGACGAGCTCGCCGGCGACGTCGGCCCGCACCGAGCGGGTGCCGTCGGAGATCCGTACCACGTCGACGTCGACGCCACGGGCGACCAGACCGCCGGCCAGGGCCGCGCTGAAGGTCGCCAGGCCGCAAGCCGTCGGCGCGTAGGTGCTCAGGATGCCGAAGCTCGGTAAGTAGGAGAAGTTCTGCATCCCGAAGGGAGCGATCAACGGAGTGACTGACGGTGGAGCGTTCAAGGTGATCCCGACTGGGCTGTTGCCACCGGCGTGACCGGCGTATGTGAAGACTCGGGAAGACCACCGGAGCGCGCAGAACATGATCTAAGCGGGACTGCTGGGATGACCAGCTGTTTCGCAGTCTACACCCCGGCGCCGCCGAGGAGCCTCAACGGCTGAAGGCCGACCCGCGTTCCCGATCCAGGTACGTCTCGCTCTTGTTGCGCAGGAAGAACACGTAGACCACCAGCGACACCGCGATGCACACCGTGACGTAGCCGATGAACAGCGGCACGCGGCCCTGCTCCTTGGCTGCCTGATAGATCAACGGCGCCGTGCCACCGAACATCGAGTTCGCCAGCGCGTAGCCGACGCCCACACCGAGGGCCCGGACCCGCATGGGGAAGAGCTCCGACTTCACCAGCGCGTTGATCGATGTGTAGCCCGTCAGGATGATGTAGCCGACCGCCACCAACGCGAAAGACAGCAGCGGGGAACGGGCCTGGGGCAGATAGGTGATCAGCACGTAGGTGTAGAACACCCCGCCGGCCCCGAAGAACACCAGCATCGGCTTGCGCCCGATCCTGTCCGAGATCAGCCCGCCGACCGGCTGCAGCAGCATCAGGAAGATCAACCCGATCAGGTTGATCCAGGTGGCCGTCATCGCGTCACCCTTGTAGGTGCTCTTCACGATCGCCGGCGCGTTGACGCTGTAGGTGTAGAACGCCACCGTGCCGCCCATTGTGATCAGGAAGCACAGCAGCAGCGGACGCCGGTACCGGGTGAACAACTGCCGCAACGAGCCGGCGCTGCGGTCCGCACCCGTCTTCGCGGCCTCGATCACGTCCTCGGACAGCGATTCGTCCATCGTGCGCCGCAGCCAGAACACCACCACCGCGGCCAGCCCGCCCACGGCAAACCCGATGCGCCAACCGAATTCGCGCAGCTGGTCGTCATCGAGCACCGCCTGCAGGATCAGCAGCGTGAACTGCGCCAGCACGTGACCGCCCACCAGCGTCACGTACTGGAACGACGAGAAGAACCCGCGTCGCTCCCGGGTCGCGGCCTCGGACATGTACGTCGCCGACGTCCCGTACTCCCCGCCCGTCGCGAAGCCCTGCACCAGCCGCGCGACGACCAGCACGATCGGCGCGGCCATCCCGATACTCGCCTGCGACGGCACCAGCGCCACCACCAGCGAGCACAGCGCCATCAGCGACACGCTGACCGTCAGCGCCGCCCGCCGGCCCCGCCGGTCGGCGAAGCGGCCGAAGAACCATGACCCCACCGGCCGCATCAGGAAGGTGATCGCGAAGATCGCGTACACGTACACCGTCGAGTTCTTCTCCGACGCATCGAAGAACTGACCCTCGAAATACGTTGCGAAAACCGTGTATACGTACACGTCGTACCACTCGACGAGGTTGCCCGACGACCCGCGGATCGTGTTCCAGATCGCCCGCCGCGTCTCGGCGGCACCCGACCGTGGCGCCGGCGATGCGGTCGTCGTCGTCATCGTGGTGGCCCTCCCCCTGTCAGCCCGATCCGTACTCTAGCGCCGGCTCCGGATCCACACTGCGGTTGCTGGAGATCGTCAACTGGTCGGGCTGCACGCTGTAACGGATGCCGTCGGCCGGATTGACGGCGACGAATCCCTTGCCGGAACGCTTCACGTCCTGCAACTCCAGGCTGGCACCATCGCTCAGCCGCTCACCGCGGTAGTAGTAGTCGCCGCCGCTCTTGCACACCACCGCCAGCGACTTCGCTGTCCGGATCGCCGCTGCGGGGCTGCTGCCCTCGTCGCAGCGTGCCGAATGCCCTACGAAGCCTTGCGAATCCGTCCCCGAGACACCGGAGATCGGCTTCCCGGTCGACGAGGTCGTCGCCGGCGTCGATGTCGTCCTGGAGGTCGTCGAGGTCGTGGAGGTCGTCGTCTGCTGCGGTGTCGAGGGCGCAGCCGTGGTGGACGGCGGTGCTGCCAGCCGCGTCTGCGGCGCCGAGCCGCCGTCACCGCTGCTGAACGCGAGCACCGCTGCGAGCACCGCGGCGGCGGTCAGCAGCATGATCGTCGCGACCACCAACGCGACCTGTCCCGAACTGAACCTGCGGGCCGGCCGGGCGGCGGCAGGAGGTGCGGCCGCGGGCGCGTAAGGCGCATACCCGGTGCCGGCCGGATCGGGGTACACCGACGAGAACTCACGCGTCGACGGCGGGGGCGCCGCCGCGACCGGGGGCGCGCCGGGTGGGTCCTCGGCCGCCGCGCTCGCCGCGCGGGCCAGCGCCCCCGCCGACGGGTAGCGCTCGCCGGGGGTCTTCGCCATGCCGTGGGCGATCACCTCGTCGAAGGCGCGACCGACCCCGCGCCGCATGATGCTCGGCCGCGGCGGCGCGGCGAACATGTGGGCGCTCATCACCTGCCGCAGATCGGCGGCCTCGAACGGCGCTCGGCCGGTGAGGCATTCGTACAGCAGGCAGGTCAGCGAGTACACGTCGGACGCCGCGCCGCCGCGCTCCCCGCTGAACCGCTCCGGCGCCATGTAGGCACTCGACCCGACCACCAGGCCGGTCGAGGTCACCGACGCCTCTCCGCCGCCGTGCGCGATGCCGAAGTCCACCAGGTAGGCGAAGTCGTCGGAGGTCAGCAGTACGTTCTCCGGTTTGATGTCGCGATGCACCAGCCCGCTGGCGTGCGCGGCGTCCAGCGCCGAGGCCACCTGCCGGATCACCGCCACCGCCCGCGCCGGCGCCAGCGCGCCCTGGGAGCGCAGCACCTCCTTGAGGCTGGCGCCCTCCACCAGCCGCATGTCGATGTAGAGCACACCGTCGATCTCGCCGAAGTCGTGCACGGGGACCACATGCGGCTCCTGCAGCCGCGCCGCCACCCGCGACTCGCGGCGGAAGCGCTCCTGGAACGAGTGATCGGCGGCCATCTCGGGCCGCAGCAGCTTGATCGCCACCATCCGTTCCCGCACGGTGTCGTAGGCGCGGTAGACCTCGCCCATGCCCCCGACCCCGATGACCGACCGCAGCTCGTAGGGCCCGAACCGGGTCCCCAACCGGGAGTCGCCGTGCGGGGCACTCACATGCATTCCTTTCGTCGACGGCAGGCAGCGACGACTAGGTTTCCCGCATCCCGCGCCGACCTAACCGGGCGGCCGGTCAGCAGCGGTTGAGCAGTTCCTCCAGTTCGGCGTCGAAGCGGTCGGCGAGGTCCCACAGGTCGTCGACCAGCTGCGGGCACGAGATGATCCCGACGTTGAGCGTGTCGCCCAGCGACATGACGGTGATGTTGAGGCCCGAGCCGGGAAAGATCGGTCCGAGTGGATACAGCGCGCGGACCTCGGCACCCGCGGAGTACAGCGTGGTCGGCGGGCCCGCGACGTTGGAGACGATCACGTTGTGAATCGCCGTGCGGCTCAGCGGCGTCCGTCCGAGCAGGCCCAGCAGCCAGCCGTACATGCCGCGGGGCAGGATCTGCGCCAGGTCCACCAGCACCGTCGGGCCCAGCGCGCCGCTGTGCGCCTTGGCGCGGACGTTCGACTCGGCGATGGTGTGCAGCCGCTGCAGCGGGTCCTCGACGTCGGTGTGCAGGTTGCAGAACATGCCGGAGAGCTGATTGCGGCCCGGCCGGTCGGACTGGCCGTGCACCGACGCCGGGACCACCGCGATCAGCGGCTTGTCCGGGAGTTCGCCGCGGTCGGTCAGATAACCGCGCAGCGCTCCGGCGCACAGCGCCATCACGACGTCGTTGACCTTGACGTCGCAGCCGTTCTTGACCTTCTTGACGCCGCTGCAGATCCAGCTGCACCAGCGCGACGCTGCGTTCGGACGTCAGCTCCGCGTTGAACGGCGTGGTGGGCGCCGAGAACGGCGCGGCCATCGCCGTGCCGGTGACCGCGCGGTTCACCGTCTTGGCCAGCAGCGCGGCCGTGTCCGGGATCAGCTTGGTCAGCTGCAGCGGCCGGGCGGCGAACCGCACCAGCCCGTCCGCGGCGATCCCCCAGCGCGTCGCGTCACCCGGTCCGTCGACCGGATCGGGCGGCGGGCCACCGGGTTCGAGGTCGCACAGCTGGTTGAGCAGGTTGGCGGCCGAGACCCCGTCGACCGCGGCATGGTGCACCTTGAGCATCAGCGCCAGCCGGTCGTCGTCGGCCATCCCCTCGATCACCCACATCTCCCACAGCGGCTTGCTGCGGTCCAGCGGCATCGAGGCGATCTGCCCGCAGACCTCGGCCAGCTGCTCGCGTCCGCCCGGAGCGGGCAGCGCGATCCGGTTCAGGTGCCGGGACAGCGCGAAATCGTGGTCCTCGACCCACACCGGATGGTCGAGGTTCAGCTGGCTGTCGGCGAGCTTGGCCCGCAGTTCCGGCAGCGCCTGTATCCGCGAGGCGAGGTCGTCGCGGAAGTGGTCGAAGGTGTAGCCCCCGGGAACCGTCGACGTGTCCAGCTCGACGATCGAACAGACATGCAGCGGGACCGTGTCGGATTCGCTGTACAGCAGGCCGGCGTCGAGCCCGCTCAATCGCTCCATCCCGGCGCTGTACCCGCGCGGGCGCCTTGATCAAACCGTGACCTTTGCGCGGCGCACGGCTCTCAGCGCAGGTCGTCGAAGGAGACGACCTTGCCGCGGTTGATCGACACCCAGTCGCGGGCCTCCAGGTAGGGCCGGAAAGTATCGGCGATCGCCTGCTGGTCGGCGGGGGTCTTCGGCCGCTGCACCTCGTACAGGTGCGGGAACTCCGTCCACGCGATCACGGCGTCCCACAGCCGCACGGCCGCCTCCCCGGTCGGGGGGTCGATGAGTACCGGCCCGAACAGGCACTGGCCGTCGTCGAAGAACAGCGTCGGCACCCCGTAGCCGCCGGCGTCGAGGACGCGCCGGTGGTCGGCGAGCACCTCGTCGCCGGTCGTCGGGTCGGCGATCGCCTCGTCCACCAGGGCCGGGTCGAAGCCCAATTCGGTGAGCAGGTGCCGGGCGACCGCCTTCTCGTGCGGCTTGTGTCCCTCGACGTGCAGCGCCCGCGCCGCCCGCTCGTACCAGGCGTCGACATCGGCCATCGACCGGCGGCGCAGCAGCGCGCCGATCCGCATCATCGACCAGCCGTAGGACCACTCCCGTTCCCACGGGTGCTTCTTGCCCTCCTGGCGGTTGATCTCCTCGAGGCTGAAGAAGCGCCAGTTCACGGTCAGGCCGGTCTGTTCGCGCACCTCGCGGATCCAGCGCGATGTCTGGTAGGCGTAGGGACACATCACGTCGAAGTGAAAGTCCACGGACACAGGTTGATTCGTCACATCGTGAACCTCAGGTTGCGGGCGGCGCGGTCACCGAGTTCGTCGTCGCCGGTCCAGCGGATCGTGCCGGCGTCGATCTGGGCCTGCGGGTCGATCCGCCCCGACGCGAGCTGGATGAACGTCGTCGAGTCGGTGGTGACGGTGACGTCGGGGTCGTCGAGATGGTCGACCTTCTTCGCCTTGCCGTCGACGCGGACGTGCAGCTGCCGGGTGATCGGGCCGGTCAGTTCGAAGGTGAGGCTCTTGCCGTCGGGCAGGCCCACCTTCTTGCCGACGATGTAGCCGATCGAGTTGTCCACCTGGTCCAGTGCGAGTTCGGCGGCGATGCCGGTGTCGTCGGTGCGCCGGCCCAGTGCGGTGGTGACGTCGCGTTCGTGCACCCAGATGTCGAAGACGCGGATCGCCAGGAACCGGCCGAGCGTGCCGGGCCCCACGGGCATCCAGGACGGGCGGTCCAGATCCTCGTCCGACATCGACGCCAGGTCGCGCCGGCGCAGATCGAACACCGCCCGCATCTTGTCGTTGTAGGGCGAGGAGTCGGCGATGAACGCGGCGGCCCGGTCGAACGGCGGCAGTTCGTCGACGGACTCGGGCCACCAGCCGGCGAGCACGGCCTCGATGCCGACCACATGGTCGAACACGCCGCGGACCGTCCAGTCCGGGCACAGCGACTGCGCCTGCCAGTCCTGGTCGCCGAGTTCGGCGCCCAGCGTCTCGAACGCGGTGTAGCAGTGGTGCAGGGCGGCGCGGATCTGATCCAGGGTGGGGGTTGCCATGTCTCCATCTCTAGCGTTGACGCTGCGTTCACGGCGGCGGAATGGGCTAAATGTGGGCCGTGAGCGCAGTCTCAAAAGCCGCCGCGCGACCTCACCGCCCGGTCCACGCGCCGGAGAATCTCCGCCTGCCGGTCGCCCTTCACCACGCGCACGACGATCCAACCGACAGACAGAAGGTACTCGAGTCGCGCGATGTCCTTGCGATAGGTCCTGTCGTCGGCGCGATGGTGCTCGCCGTCGTATTCGACCGCAACCTGGAGGTCTTCCCACCCCATGTCGAGGTAGTACCGCGGAAAGCCGTCAGCACCGGCCACCGGAAGCTGCGTGGCCGGCCGCGGATATCCGGCCCGTATCAGCATCATGCGTACCCGCGACTCCTGCGGCGACTCGGCGCCGGCGTCGACCAGATCGAGCAGCCGGTCCACCCGGCGCAGGCCACGCACGTGGGGATGGCGCTGTGCCAGCAGCTGCACATCGGCCGCCTTGACGTGCGTGGCCCGGGCCAGTGCATCGAGGCGGGCGATCGCCTCGACCTCGCGCCCGCGTCGGGCGAGGTCGAATGCCGTGCGTTCGGCTGTGGTGACCGGCAGACCGTCGTGCCAGGCGACCTCGTCCTCGAGGAGGGTGTCATTGCGCGTGCGGACACCCGGGGGCGCACGGTGGTTGGGCCAGTTCAGCTCGATCACCGCATCGTCGTCCACCCATCTCGCACCCCAGCACGCCGACGCCGCCACCCCCGAGACCACGCCGTGCCGCCCCGACCACAGCCAGGCCGCGATCGCCCGCTGCCGCAGTGTCAGCTCGGCCGCTGCCGGGGCGTACACGTCGGGCAGCACGCGGCGATAGCCCGTTCGCAGGCGATGACGCGTCAGCGTCCCGGACGCCAGGGCCTCGGAACCCAGGAACACCCCCTGCATGCGGGAAGCGTGTCATCGCCGACCGACCAATCGCCCGCTCCATCCACAGCCTGCGTCGAGACTGCGCTCATGGCGGCGAAAACCGCTAAACGGCCACCGGGAGCGCAGTCTGAACGGGAACGGGGTTCTCGACGGTCGGAAGCGAGATCGACATGCCTTCGACGTTGATCCGGCCCCACGAATAGAAGTTCAGGAAGTCGATGGTCGACGTCACGATCTGCACGTGCACCGACTGACCCGGCTGCAGCGTCTGCGCCACCTGCTCCATCGAGTACGTCACCGTATGCGTCTGGCCGTCCAGAACCACCGGGATGGGCGTGGCCTGGCTGCCGAGCACCAGATGGTTCTCGTCGTCGACGATCTGCGCGTAGACGTGCCTGGCGGTCCCGGTCCCCGAGTACGTCAGGGTCAGTTCCGGGGCGCCGACGAGGTAGGTGGTCTCGGCCACGGCGGGCACCTCCAGGTTGACCGCGTTGAGCGCCGGCGCCGCGGACGGCAGCCCGAGGATGATGCTGATCAGACCGCTGGTGAGGATCCGCGGATCGGGACCCGAACCGCCGATGAACGGCACGAATGGGATCGTCTTCGGGTCGCTGCGCTCCGCGGTCACCGGTGTGCCCGTCGCGGCGACGGGATAGGTGTCCGACGAGTACCAGTCACCGTTCTGGTCGACCCACTCGAATTGCGGCCCGGTCGCCACGTTCTCGCCTTTGACGTAGTGGTCCAGCCACGCCACGGTGCGGTCGATGACGAGCTTGCCGTCGTTGCGGGTGCTCAGGCAGGCGCCGTGACCGCCGCAGTACCACACCACCTTCGTCATCGTGCCGGCCGCGATGAGCGCCTTGGCGTTGGCGTCGGCCTGATCCAGCGTGAACAGCGTGTCGACGGTGCCCTGGAACAGCAGCGTGGGCGTGGTGATCTGGCCGAGCCGATCCTGGTAGCCCCGGTTGTTGAGCAGGTCGATGTCGGCCGGGTCGGCCGTGCCGAACAGGATGCCGCGGAACGCCGCGGGCAGGATCCGCTCGTTCGGCCGGGACAGCGTCAGCACCAGCACCGAGGACAGCAGCGTGGCCCATCCGCTGCGCACCGCCTCGCGCGGGAACAGGACATCCACCAGGCTGTTCCACGCGATCGTCGGGACGATCGCGTCGATCCGGTGATCGATCACCGCCGTGGCCAATTGGATACCGCCGCCGTAGGACGCACCGACCATGCCGATCTTCGGATCGTTGACGGCGTCGAGCGACACCTCGGGCATCGTCGCCAGCCAGCTGATGATGTGCGAGATGTCGCGGCCTTCGAAATCCGGTGACTGCAGCTGCATCCGGCCGCCCGAGCGCCACTCACCGCGCGGATCCCACGTCACCACGTTGTAGCCCTCTTCGCGCAGCAGTGCCGATGCCGACGACGTCGTGCGGCAGGAACTCGTCGTTGCGCAGGTTCAGCGCCGTCGAGCCGGGCAGCCCGAGGCCGGGCCCGTCGAGCACCGTCGGCGGCCTGGCCGTTCTCGTCGAACGTCAGCGACGGCATGAAGTTCACGAAGATCTCGGTGCCGTCGAACGACGTCACGCCGGTAGCTCTTGGCCTCCGGCGTTCCCGGCGGCGCGAAGTGGTCGATCGGGAAGCCGATGATCGGTTGCAGGAAGTCGCCGACGATCGGGAGCGCGTGCAGCAGCGTGACGACCGGCGTGACGACGAACGTCCCGACCACCGGGATCTTCTGCAGCCAGAGCAGCGGCGGGTGGACCTCCTCGACCGTCACGCCCGTCGGGATCGGGTAGGTGGTGGGGTCGGCACTGGCGACGAGGCTGTTGGCCACGACGTCGCCGACCGACTGCGGCTTTTCGTTGGTCGCCTCGCGGCCCGCGGTGACCAGCGACATCACCAGCGACGCCAGCGCCGGCAGCACGGGCTCGTCGCCGGCGTCCGCGTCCGCGTGCTTCTTGGCGATCCTGTCGGAGAGCTTCGTGGTGACGACCCGCACCGGGTCGTCCTCGGCGACGGCGTGCTGCCTCGGGGACCTCGGCGACGGCAGGCGGTTCGGCGACGGCCGACCGGTGTGGCGGCGGTGACCGGTGTGGCGGCGGTGACCGGTTCCGGATCGTTCTGCGCGGCGACGTCGGGCTCGGCAGCGGGCTCAGCAGCGTCCCGTTCCGCGGTGCGCTGCACCCGCTGTGCGGGCCGGTCAGCCCAGAGCCGATGCCGCTTGCGGGTGGGCTCGGCCTCCTCGCCGCGGTCTCGTCGTCGGACGCGGCCTTGTCGCCGGACGTCTTCGCCTGCGCTCCGACGCCTTCGCCCTGCGCTCCGACGCCGTGGTCCTGCGGTCCGACGCCTTCGTCTCGGTCGATTTCGGCCCGGCCTCCGACGTCGTCGACGTCCGCGCCGACGACGCACTCGTCGCGTCTGCCCTCGTCCGCGACCGCTACACCGGCGCCCGCGACGATCGCGGCCCCGATGCCGAGCGCCACCGCCAACCCACCGACCCGACCCACATATGTCCCCGCACCCATGGGATAAATGCATACCGGTCACGCCGGCAATCCGTGGCGGGTTGGGCCGATCGCCAGGGATGCGTCAGCGACCGTCGGCAAACAACGCGCCGGAATCGGTGACGTTTGCGCCACGGTCGCGGCCGAAACCGAAGGGCTGGCGCGCGGCGCGGTGCCGAACCGGTACCGTCGGGCCGGGTTGACTTCTCAGCCTCCCGGAAACGTCACGGCGGCGACCGCAGTCCCCGCCGAGGGTCACTGAGCCCCGACGTCAGCCGACTTGTCCATGGGTGTGCCTGCAGTCCGGGAGTTCGGTGTCGAGAGTTCTGAGTGGAGCGCAGCAATGCGCGCCCCGCAGGCGGCGCGCTGCGCGGCCCAATGCCGTTCGTATCGGTACAGTCGGTGCGTCTGACATGCTGCGACCCTCGTTCCGTCCGGACCGGGGACCGTCTGGGGTGACCCCGAGGAGGTCACGTGTTACCGCGGCTCGACTCCGGGCCGACGGTGGTCGAATTCCAGCGACGCCCCACACCAGCGACGGCCCAGGGCGATCCCGCCGGGCCGCGGCACCGATCTCACCTTCACAGTCCCGCAGACCTGAAGCTTTAGGGGCCTGTCATGAGCCATTTCACCGAAACCATGTACGCCAACGCCCAGAGCAGTCACCAAGGGCCTGATCACCGGCGAGCCCGGGGCGCCGGTCCGCCACACCTGGGCGCAGGTGCACGAGCGCGCGCGCCGGGTGGCCGGCGGACTGGCCGCCGCGGGCATCGGCCCCGGCGACGCCGTCGCCGTGCTGGCCGGCGCGCCCGTCGAGATCGCGCCGACCGCCCAGGGCATCTGGATGCGCGGCGCGAGCCTGACCATGGTCCACCAGCCCACCCCGCGCACCGACCTGGTGCGCTGGGCCGAGGAGACCACCGCCGTCGTCACCATGATCGCGGCCAAGGCCGTCGTCATCTCCGACCCGTTCATGGCCGCCGCGCCGGTGCTGGACGAGCTGGGCATGACCGTGCTGACCATCGAGGGTCTGCTGGGCTGCACCCCGATCGACCCGCGTCGACACCGACGACGACAGCGTGGCGCTGATGCAGTTGACCTCGGGTTCGACGGGTTCACCCAAGGCCGTGCAGATCACCCACGCCAACATCGTCGCCAACGCCGACGGCGATGACGGTGGGCTGCGATTTCGACCTCGACACCGACGTGATCGTCAGCTGGCTGCCGTGCTTCCACGACATGGGCATGACCGGCTATCTGACCGTGCCGATGTACTACGGCGCCGAGCTCGTCAAGGTCACCCCGATGGATTTCCTGGGCGATATCTTGTTGTGGCCCAAGCTGATCGACAAGTACAAGGGCACGATGACGGCGGCGCCGAACTTCGCCTACAACCTGTTGGCCAAGCGGCTGCGCCGGCAGGCCACCCCCGGCGAGTTCGACCTGTCCTCGCTGCGGTGGGCGCTGTCGGGCGCCGAGCAGGTCGATCCGCTCGACGTCGAGGATCTGTGCGACGCGGGCGCGCCGTTCGGGTTGCGGCCCGAGGCGATCATCCCGGCCTACGGCATGGCCGAGACGACGGTGGCGGTGTCGTTCTCCGAGTGCGGCGGCGGCATGGTCGTCGACGAGGTCGACGCCGACCTGCTCGCGGTACTGCACCGGGCGGTGCCGGCGACCAAGGGCCACACCCGCCGGCTGGTGTCGCTCGGCAAGCCGCTGGACGGCCTCGAGCTGCGGGTCGTCGACGAGGACGGCAGCGAACTGCCGGCCCGCGGCGTCGGCGTGATCGAGGTGCGCGGCGAACCGGTGACCAGGGGCTACACCACGGTCGCCGGGATTCATCGCCGCGCAGGATGAGCGAGGCTGGTACGACACCGGTGACCTCGGCTACCTCACCGAGACCGGCAATGTGGTGGTGTGCGGCCGGCTCAAGGACGTCATCATCATGGCCGGCCGCAACATCTACCCCACCGACATCGAACGCGCCGCGAGCCGCGTCGACGGCGTGCGGCCGGGATGTGCCGTCGCGGTGCGCCTGGACGCCGGCATGTCCCGCGAGACGTTCGCGGTGGCGGTGGAGTGCAAGGACTTCGACGACGAGACCGCAGGTGCGCCGGGTCGAGCGGCAGGTCGCCCACGAGGTGTTCGCCGAGGTGGACGTGCGGCCCCGCAACGTGGTGGTGCTCGCGCCGGGCACGATCCCCAAGACGCCGTCGGGCAAACTGCGGCGGGCGCACGCGCTGTCCCTGGTGAGCTGACCGACAGATCTTCTCCCGACCGGCGGGTCGAGTAGCGTCGGAAGGCACGATGGCCGACTACGACGCGCAGCCCGGACGGGCGGAGCCCACCGGAACCGTCTGCCCAGCACAACGCGACGCCGACGACGTCGACCTGCTCGCCGGGCTCGAGGGGGTCGCCGAGCTGGTGGCCGACGCCTGCTCGGTACCCGAACTGCTCGGCGACGTGGCCGACTTCGCCGCGCTGGCGATTCCGCACGTCGACGGGGCGAGCACCGCGCTACTGCAACGCTCGTCCGGGCCCCGACTCGGTCACCTGCGACAGCGGAGTTCGTCGACGACATCGACAGCGTGCAATACGAGCAGATGCACGAGGGGCCGTGTCTGACCTGCATGTCCACCGGGCGGGTCGCCGTCAGCGGTTCGCTGGGCAGCGACAGCCGCTGGCCGCACTTCGGCGGCAGCGTGGCCCGGATGGGCGTGCATTCGGCGTTGTCCCTGCCCCTGGTCGTGGGCGGCGAGGTGATCGGCGCGATCAACGCCTACGCCCGCACCCGCGATGCGTTCGGCGAACACGCCGTGGCGCTGGGGACCCGGTTCGCCGGATCGGCCGCGGTGTCGGTGTATAACGCGCAGCTGCTGAGCTCTGCGCGGGCGCGCACCGAGCAGTTGCAGCGCGCGCTGGGCAACCGCGCGGTGATCGACCAGGCGATCGGCATCATCCGCAGCCGCTCGGGCGCGACCGCCGAGCAGGCGTTCGACCGGCTGACGCACCTGAGCCAGCAGGACAACGTCAAGCTCGTCACCGTCGCCGAGCGGCTGGTGGACGAAGCGGTGCGCCGGGCCGCGCGCCAGCAGTCGAACGCTAATACGCTCCGCGGCGGGCGAATTCGGAGATGTCGGCGATCAACACCGGGCGGGCATGGCGATCGCTCATCAGCCGGCGGGCCACATCGGTCAGGTGCTGCCCGTTGGCGTGGCAGTACGCCCGCAGCACGCTGAAGGCCTCCTCGACCGGCACGTCCAGCATTTCGCGCAGCAAGCCCTTGGCCTGCTCCACGACGACGCGGCCGGCCAGCGTGGCGCGCAGCTGCGGCAGCACGGTCGACGGCGTGGGCGCCTGCCCCTGCAGGATCGTCACGCACGCGATGTGGGTGAGCGTCTGCGCGACGAGGACATCGGCGTCGTCGAGTTCGCCGGCAGTGGTACCGAACAACCCGAGCGCGCCGAGCACCAGCCCGGCCGCCCGCATCGGTACGGCGTGCACTGAGGCGAAGCCACTGGCGCGCGCTTGCGGAACGAACCCGGGCCAGCGCAGCTCCGCCCCCGAATCCAGGTCGGCGACCGACACCGGCTCGCCGGTGGCGTAGCAATCGACGCACGGGCCCTGGTCGGTCTGCAGCTGGAAGACCTCCAGGTCGCGGGCCTGCTGGGTGGTGGCGGCCAGCAGGTGCAGCCGGTCGAACGGATCGGCGAGCAGGAAGCCGGCCGCCGCGACGTCGAGCAGTTGCGCGCAGCGTTCGGTGAGCTCGGTCAGCATGTCCACCACGTCGAAGTCGACGAGCAGGCTGTCGACGAGGGAGACCACCGCGTCGAGCACGCGCTCCTCTCGTGGGGTGTCTGTCATATCGCCCTCCAACCTGGGTCAATGTCGGCCATCGAGTCACTCCAACCTGAGTCGGCGGTCGAGGATGTCGCGGGCCACTTCGGTCGCGGCACGGCCGGTCGCATAGGCGTGCGCACGCAGACGCAGCAGCGCTTCGGCCGGTTCGACCTCGAGCTGAGCGACGAGCATGCCGGTGGCCTGGCTGACCTCGGCGCGCGACAAGGCGTTCAACTCGGTCCACGCGGTGCTGTCCGGGTCGGTCACCGCGGCGTGCAGGTCGGCGTCGAGCAGATCGAGCACCGGGATGCCGGCCAACTCGGCGGCGACGATGGCGCCGGCGAGCTGCGGGCCGGCCAGCCGGCCGGGCAGCGTCCGGAACAGGTCGAGGGCTCCGACGTATTCGCCGGCGACCACCACGGGCATCGCGTACACGCCACGGATCTGCAGATCGACCATCGCGCGCCCGTAGAGCGGCCAGCGCTGCTCTTTCGCGTCGGCGAGGTCGGTCACCAGCACCGGCGCACAGAGGGTGACCGACTCCACGCACGGACCCTCACCGAGGGTGAACTGCAGCTCGTCGAGGGCGCGCGCACGTCGCCGCTGCAGCCCAGCGTTCCGGTGGTGGCACCGTCGAAGACGAGGGAGATCGCCGCGGCATCGATGTCGAGGAGCGTCACGCACGCCTCACAGAGGCGGTCGGCGGCGTCCGCGCCGCGGCGGCCGTCCACTGCCGCCAGAAGCTGCTCGCGGAGCGCCACCGTTATCGGGGCGGCGTTGCCGCGGAGATAACAGCGCCGGGGCCGGCCGTGTCGCGTTCATCTGGTTTCCCCCGTCTCGGCGCCCCCGCGAGCCCACCGTACGCCGGTGCGTGCTGAGCCGAGCACGGATTGCCGCTGCGGCCGCCGGGGGCCGACCCCGCAAGGCCGACCGCAGGCCGCCGCGCCGCCTGGCCGGCGCGGCGTGACCGGCCGAGAATTTCCGCTCCGACGCGGTTTCGGGGGCGTCGTCGCTCGTGGCAGCCAACATCGTGTCGGGCAGGGCCAGCTTGTGGATGGTCCGCAGGGTCAGAAAATATTGCCGCGCAAGCGATGCGCTGGTGTAGGGCAGGTCGTACTTGTCGCACAGGGCACGGACGCGCACCGCAATCCGGGCGTAGCGGTTGCTCGGCAGATCGGGGAACAGGTGATGCTCGATCTGGTAGCACAGGTTGCCGCTGGCGAAGGCGAGCACCGGGCCCGCGGTGAAGTTCGCGGTGCCGAGGGCCTGCCGCAGATACCACTCCCCTCGCGTCTCCTCGTCGAGCACCTCGGGGGTGAACTTCTCGGCGCCGTCGGGGAAGTGGCCGCAGAAGATCACCACGTACGCCCACAGGTTGCGCAGCAGGTTCGCCACGGCGGCGGCGGCCAGCGTGCGGCGCCAGCGGCGCATGCTCAGCGCCGGGAACACCACGTAGTCCTTGAGCGCCTGGCGTGCGACCTTGCGCCCCAGCATCGACCGTCGCACGCCGTCGGTCACCGGCCGGTCCCGCTCCGAGTGCATACCCTGGAAGGCGATACCCCACTCGAAGACCAGGGCCAGCAACAGGTTTCGCAGCGGCTGCAGCAGGTGTGCCGGCTGCCACGGATCGTCGCGAGTGACGCGCATGACGCCGAACCCGAGGTCGTGGTCGAGGCCCACGATGTTGGTGAACACGTGGTGGCGGTAGTTGTGCGCGTACTTCCAGTGCGAGGAGACCGCGACCATGTCCCACTCCCAGGTGCTCGAGTGGATCTCGGGGTCGTTCATCCAGTCCCACTGGCCGTGGCTGACGTTGTGGCCGATCTCCATGTTCTCGACGGACTTCGCGAAGGCCAGCCCGGCGGTGCCGAGCAGCCAGCCCGCCCGCGAGCGGCTGGTCGCGATCAGCAGCCGGGAGGCGACGTCGAGAGTGCGCTGAAACAGGATGGTGCGCCGGATGTAAGCGGCGTCGCGGGCGCCGAGCGAATCCTCGACCTCGCTACGGAGGGCGTCGAGTTCGTGGCCCAGCGCCTCGATGTCGTGTTCGCTCAGATGTGCGTAGGCGGCGATGTCGGCGATGGCCAAGGGGATGTCCTGTCGATTCGTCCGGGCGGGTCGTCTAGCGGTACTGCTTACCGGAGACCGTGGCGACGATCGACGACCGACGCTCTGCCACCAGCTGTTGCCCCAGCCGCGAGTAGGCACCGGCCACGCTGGGCCACGCCAGTCCCGGCGCGAGCCGGCGAGCCTCCGAGGCCATCGCCCCGGCCAGCCGCGGCTGGGTCAGCACGCTGCGCAATGCGGCCCCCAGCGCTGCGGGGTCGTTGTGCTCGACCACGATGCCCGCACCGTCGGACAACAGCTCCACGGCGTGCGGGAAAGCAGGTCGCCACGACCGGCCGGCCGTGGGTGATGGCCTCGACGAGCACTGCGGAGGCCACCTGGTCGGTGGAGTCGTAGGGCAGCACGACCACCGAGGCCGACTGGATGAGAGCCTCAGCATCCCGCTGGCATAGGGTCGGGGATCGAACGAGACGGAATCGGCGACGCCGTTGCCGCGTGGCCTGTTCGATTCGGGCGTCTCGATAGCGCTCACCCTGCAGGGCAAGCACTTTCGGATCGGTCTGTCCGACGACCAGATAGCGGGGCCGGCCACCGACACTCTGCAACGAACCCATCACCTCGATGACGCGCTCGACCCCTTTACCGGGTCCGAGCAGGCCCCAGGTCAGGATGGTCGGCCTGCTCGGCCGCTTCAGGCGCGGACTGGTCGGGAATGGTGCCGCCGTGCGGGATCGTGACGACCTTGCGGCGCTCGATGCCGTAATCACCGCAGAGGCGGTCCCGCGCGGATTCCGACATCACGACCACTCGGTCCGACGTCGCCGCGATCCGCTCCATCACCCACCGCTGATGCGGCTTCGGATGGTCCAGCACGTCATAGGCGACGGTGACGCTCGGCACCTGCAGGCCCTGCAGGATGGCCAGCACCTCGTCACCGTGCGTACCGCCGTAGACGCCGTAGTGATGCGCGACGACGGCGACGTCGGTGCGGTTGAGCCGGGCCACGCAGGCCGCGATCGAGGTGGCCGAACCGTTGACCAGTTCCGCGGCGACGTCCTCGGCCGGCGAGAGCACTGCCGTCGGCGATGCGCACGACATCGACGTCCGAGCCCAGCGCCTGCAGAGCCTCCGACAGCGCGGCGCTGAACCGGGCGCGGCCCGCCCACACTCGGGGCATAGGTGCTCAGCACGCCGAACCGCAGCGGCGAGGACGTCGGGCGGCGGACGGCACGCTCGGCAAGCGGATCGACCGTCCGCAGGGCATAACCTGTGGGATGGACGCTCAACGGGTGTCCCTGCCCGCCAGTAGCGCCCTGATGCTCGACGCGTTCTCCGACGCCGCGGCCGTCATCATCGCTTCGTGTGCGTCGTCGGGTTCGGTCGTCCACCGGCACCACGAGCAGGAGCATCTCCGCTCCCCGGAGGCCCTGCACCCCCAGCGTGTGGGCCGGATGCCGGTCGTACCCGTCGAGACGGACCAGCTGGTGATCGAAGCGGATTTTGCCGGGGGTCGCCGCCCACTCGCCGCGGTTGTAGCGCACGCGCGCGATGTCACCGATCCGTACTGACAGAACGGTCAAGCAGGTCGGGCAGTTCGGCGGACAAGGTCGACACTGTGCGGCCACCAGGCGCCATCAACGAATCCGTTGGTGGGAGCCTTGCGCTTGAGCCGGAGCCGGGGCGTGCGCGAGGGCCTTCGTGACGTCGGTCCGCCTCGTGAACGCCGAGTGGTGCTGCCATGGGATTGTCCCGCCTGGGCCCGCTGGCGAACCCGAATATGGAACCGGCGGCGACGCGAGCTCAACCTACCGCGTACAACAATCCACCGATGATTCGATCATACGCCCGCGACACCAAAAGCGTTGCAGGGAAAAACAACTCATTTCGGAATAGCCGTGAAGACAAAAAGTGGGCTGGTGAGTAAACCCACCAGCCCACCGTTGAGGATCGACCTGCTAGATAGCGGTGACCCTGACGGCTTGCGGGCCCTTGGCGCCCTGTTCCACGTCGAATTGAACCCGCTGGTTCTCTTCGAGCGACCGGTATCCGCTTCCACCGATTTCCGAGTAGTGGACGAACACATCAGCCGCGTCGCCATCGGGAGCGATAAAGCCGAAGCCCTTATCGCCGTTGAACCACTTCACAGTTCCCTGTGCCATTCTGTAACTTCTTTCATTTTCAACGGAAGTCAACGGGACTCCCAGGTGAAGGCTAGCACGATGGCCGCGAATTCCCCCAGCCACCGAAATCGCGGCTTTCCGCCATTCGCCGCGGCGTCGCGCGTGCGCGTCAGCGAAAGACCTTGCGGTTCAACGAAACAACAATTCTCACGAACTGATGGTGTTGCACCACTTCACACTTTCGGCTTCCGCCAGGCGCATCACGACCTGAGCCGTTTCGTAGAGCCGGGCGTCGCGGGTGCCGCCCCAGGTGGGCAGTCCTGCGGCGGTGCGCATGCACCATCGCACCGAGTGCCTGCGACGTCATGTTGGGAACCACGAGCAACTTCGCGCGGCCCGTTTTGCCGACCACGACCATCAGGCGGGGACGCCGGTACCGGTCGTCGGCGCGTACCAGCCGCGCTCCGGTGGCGATCGACTCCAGATCCATCTGGCCTTCGGAAGCCGTCCAGTTGATCCGGATGTCGACGATCTCACCCAGCGGCTTGTGCAGGGCGCCGACGAGCTCGGGCAGTTCCGCGGCGATCTGCGAGGAGTGCGGCCACCATGCGCCGTCGATCTCGCCGCCCAACTCCTTGGCGAGGGTGACTCTGACAGGTTTGGATGCGCGGCGGGACCGCGACATCCCGTTCACGACGAAGACGAATCGGCAGCAGAATGCTTACGCGGCTGGTCGGAGAAGATGGGAGCCTGCACGGGCTCGTCGGAGCTCGAGTCGACCGTGCTCGCCTGCGGCGCCTGCCGGTGTGAGAACAGTTCAGACGAATCCATGAGCAATGTCCTTGAGTGGTACGGGAAAGCCCGCACTGTTGTCCGAGCGAAGAGAATCGCATCGCAGGCTGCAGATCACGCAGACGTGAAACGGCCTTCCCTCGACAGTACACCCGACCGCGCTCAGGCCGTCTCACATCGCCGGTGCGCGCAGCGGCCCTGACGGGGCGGCCGGGTGACGGGCCCGAACCCTGATCCGCGCGCCGCGGTGCGGCACGAAGATGACGTGTTTGAGCCGGCGCCGCTCGCCGCGCGCCGACGTCGGCGCCAGCTCGACCCGTCGCAGTATCTCGCCGAGCACCACCCGGAACTCGACCGTCGCGAACGTGGCCCCCAGGCAGCGCCGGTTGCCGCCGCCGAACGGCAGATACGCCGACGGGCTCGGCGTCGCACCCACCATGCGCTGCGGGTCGAACCGGTCCGGCCGCGGGTAGAGCCGCGGGGTCGCGGTGCACCTGCACCATGCCCGGCACCACCATGACCCCGGCGGGCAGCCGGTGCCCGGCCAGCTCGACCGGCTCGGTCAGCAACCGGCCGACGTCGAACACCACCGGCCGGATCCGCAGCGTCTCCTTGACCACCGCGTCCAGATATTCGTCGTCGCCGGTGCGTGCCGCGTGCACCGCCTGTCGCCAGCACCGCCGGCGTGCGCGTCAGCCGCTCGAGCGACCACGACAGCCCCGTGGCCGTGGTGTCGTGCCCGGCGACCAGCAGCGTCATCAGCTGATCGCGCAACTCCCGGTCGGTCATCTGCCGCCCGCGCGCACCAGCATCGCCAGCGCGTCGGTGCGCCCGGCCAGGCCGGGGTCGGCGCGCCGGTCGGCGATCTCGGCGTAGAGCAGCCGGTCGGCCTCGGCCATCGCCTCGCGCAACCGCCGCCACGGACGGCGGCGCAGCAGATCGCGGTTGGCGATCGCCAGCGATTGCCACGGGCCGACGTTGAGCACCTGCGGCAACACCTCGCGCAGCGCGGCGAGCCGAGCCGGGTCGCTGGCGCCGATGACGGTCCGCAGGATCACCTCCAGCGTGATCGCCGACATCTCGGGCGCGGCCGGGAACGTCTGCGCCGACCGGCCAGGCCGCGATGTTGCTCCGCCGCGATCCGCTCGATCACCGGAACCTGCGCCGCGACCGCGTCGCGGGCGAACGGCGGAAGCATCAGCCGGCGCCGCTCGCGGTGCGGCGTCCTCGTCGATCACCAGCACCGACGTCGAACCCAGCAGCCCTTCGAGGATCGAGTTCGCCTCACCCGCGTGATAGACGTGCGGATCACCGGCGAACACGGTCTTGATGTCGGCGGGATCGGTCAGGTAGACGATCGTCCCCATCGTCGCGACCCGCAGCGTGAACGTCGGCCCGTACCGACGCCGGCACGCGGCGATGAACGCCGGCCCGCACCGCAACATCAGCGCCGCCTGCACAGCCCGACGGCAACCGCGGACCCGCAGGTAGCGACGTCGTCGTCATCACCCCAGCCTACGAGCGGGGTCGTGGAGATCACACCGGTCCGCGCGCGTAACCACCGGCAAAACGGGCATCAGTAGACAGATTCGGCCCGTTGTTCAGGCGGCCTCACCGACGACCACGAAGGAGCGTGATGTCCCGCTACCTGTTCGCCCTCGGAGGGTTCAGCTTCCGGCACCGCTGGCTGGTGCTCGGCACCTGGCTCGCGGTGCTCGTAGGGGTCGCGCTCGCGTTCGTCGGCTTCCGCGGCGACCCCCACGCGACAACTTCACCATCCCCGGCACGGAGTCCCAGCGCGCGGTCGAGCAGCTGCAGCAGAAGCTGCCGGCCTTCGCCGGGGCCCAGACCCAGCTCGTCTTCGCCGCGCCCGCAGGGCCGGGCGATCACCGACCCGGCAGTTGGCGCCGGCCATCGACCAGGCGATCGCCTCGCGTGCGCGACATCCCCGGCGTCGCGGCTGGCCGCCCGCACCGACCCAGACGCAGCAGATCTCGCCGGACGGCCGGGTCGGGCTGGGCATCGTGCAGTGGCAGGCGCCGATCGGCGAGGTGGACGACTCCGCCCTGAGCGCCCTGGAATCGGCGATGCAACCGGCCCAGAACGCCGGTGTGCGGGTCGAGTACGCCGGCAGCGTGTACCCCGGCTACAAGGTCGACGTCCCGCACCTGCCCGAGATCATCGGCATCGGCGTCGCGTTCCTGATCCTGCTCGATCACCTTCGGGGCCGTCGTCGCCGCCGGGCTGCCGATCCTCACCGCCAGCATCGGCGTGGGCATCGGCGCACTGGGCATCTTCGTGGTCGCCGTCGTTCCTCGACATGCCGTCGGCGGCGCTTGTCGCTGGCGCTGATGCTCGGACTGTCCTGCGGCATCGACTACGCACTGTTCATCCTCAACCGGTACCGCAACAACCTGCTGCTGCTGATGCCGCGAGAGGAGGCGGCCGGCGCTGGCTGTCGGGACTGCGGGCGGCGCGGTGGTGTTCGCCGCGCTGACGGTGATCATCGCGCTGTGCGGGCTGGCCGATCGTCGGCATCCCGTTCCTGACCTACATGGGCATCGCCGCGGCGGTCTCGGTGCTCATCGCGATGCTGATCGCGCTGACACTGTTGCCCGCGCTGTTCGGGTTCGCCGGCGGCAAGGTCGCGAAGTTCATCGAGCCGCCGCTGCAGCCCGGCCGGCCCAAGGAAGTCGCGCAGGTCGCCGCGTACACGCCGCAGCGCACACTCGGTGCCGCCTGGGCGCGGTTCGTCGTGAGGTTCCGCAAGCCGCTGCTGGTCGGCGGGGCGGCCGCGCTCGATCGTCATCGGTCTGCCCTCCCTCGGGATGCATCTCGGGCTGCCCAGCGGCGCGTCGCAGCCCGAGTCGAACACCTCGCGGCAGGCCTACGACCTGACCGCCGAGCACCTCGGCGCCGGGTTCACCGGCCCGCTGCTGGTGGTCGCCGACCTGGCCGAGACCGCCGATCCGCGGGCGCGTCGCGGCCATCGCCGCCAACCTCAGCCGGGAAGACGGCGTCGTGGCCGCCGCCCCGGCCGGCGGCAACGCCCGCACGGTCGTCATCCAGGTGATCCCGACGACCGGTCCCAACGACACCGCGACCGCCGACCTGGTCAAGCGGATCCGCGCCGACCGGGACGCCATCGAGGGCGACACCGGCGCAACGATTCCTGGTCGGCGGCAACACCGCCTCCAACATCGACACCTCGGACAAGCTGGCCGCCGCGCTGCCGGTCTTCCTCGTGGTCGTCGTCGGGCTGGCGTTCATCCTGTTGACCATCGCCTTCCGCGCGGCGCTGGTGCCGATCACATCGGTCGTCGGCTTCCTGCTCTCGGTGTTCGCCGCACTGGGCGTTCAGGTCGCGGTGTTCCAATGGGGCTGGGGCGCATCGACTTCTCGGTGTCACCCCGGGTGAGACGATCAGCTTCCTGCCGATCATCGTGCTGGCGATCATCTTCGGGTTGTCCAGCGACTACGAGGTGTTTCGTGGTGTCGCGGATCAAAGAGGAACTCGGCCGGGCGCCCGATGCGCTGACCGCGGTCCGCAACGGCGTCGGGCTGTCCGCCCGGGTGGTCACCGCCGCGGCGCTGATCATGTTCGGCGTGTTCATCGCGTTCCTCGCCGGCGGCGACCCGATCATCAAGTCGGTCGGGCTGACCCTGGCGGTCGGGGTGTTCCTCGACGCGTTCGTCGTCCGGCTGACGCTGGTCCCGGCCGTGATGGCCATGCTGGGCGACCGGATGTGGACGCACTCCCGATGGTTCGCCAGGTACGTGCCCGACGTCGACATCGAGGGCACCGCGCTGGAGGCCGAACACCGCGATCCCGTTCCGGTGTCCTGACGGGTGTGACAACGAAGCCCCGGCCGTGGGGCCGGGGCTTCGGTCGCGTGTGTTACTCCGAGGCGTCCGAGCTGTCGGAGTCGTCATCACCGGCCCGGGCGGCCGTCCTGGCCTCTCGCTGGGCGGCGGCCTCCGCCTTAGCCTGCGCCCGCGCATCGGCCCTGGCCTGGCGCCCAGCCGCGGCCTGCGCCTTGGCTTCGGCGCGAGCTGCCGCCCGGGCATCGCGACGGGCCTGGGCGTCGACCTTGGGCGCCGGCTCGGCTTCGGTCGGCGTGACCTCCTCCGCCGGCTCCTCGGTCACCGTGGCCGCGAAGCTGCTGACCGTCGTCGTCTTGACGACGTCGTTGCGGCTGTAGCCGGCGTCGATCTTGGCCTTCAGTTCGGCTTCGCGCGGCTTGAGCCTCGGGTTCAGTTGCACCAGAGGCAATGTCGCGGTCGGCACCAGGTAGTGCGTGGTGGTGCCGCCCTTGGCGTTGACGTCGACGCTGATGTTCTTGGCGGGGACGGAGTCCAGGCCGCCGTACATCACCGGCACGTGCACGACGATCGCGCCCGCCATCGCGTTGGCCACCGCGAGCGCGTTCCAGGGCCGGTCCGGGAAGTCGGCGAAGCCGTCGTATTCGCCCGTGACGACGACGACGTCGAAGGGCGTCACCGCTGCCGGTTGCTAGTGTCCTGAGTCATTAATTCGTGGGTTGTTGTTAGAATTGGTGGTGCCCTCGCCGCGTGCTGCTGAGATTGTGCTGACCGATGCTGAACGTGCCGAGTTGGTGGGCTGGACTCGTCGTCGAAGGTGCCGCCGGCCTTGCTCTACGGGCCAGAATTGTGCTGGCGGCAGCAGACGGTGGTAGCAACGTCGAAGTGGCCGATCGGCTGGAAGTGGACCGAAACACTGTCTCCAAGTGGCGCAACCGGTTCGTGCAGTTGCGCCTTGACGGCCTGCTTGATGAGCCGCGTCCGGGCCGGCCGCGGGTGGTTGGTGATGAGCGGATCAAGGATCTGATCACCGCAACCCTGGAGAGCGCTCCGGCTGATGCCACACACTGGTCGACGCGCTCGATGGCCGAGCACCTGGGTCTGAGTCAGTCGATGGTCTCGCGGGTATGGCGGGCGTTCGGATTGGCCGCACAAACAGGATTCGTGGAAACTGTCGAAGGATCCGCTCTTTGTCGAGAAGGTCCTTGATGTCGTCGGGCTCTACCTCGACCCGCCGGAACGCGCGGTCGTGCTCTGTGTCGATGAGAAAACCCAGATCCAGGCACTCAACCGCACCGCCCCGATATTCCCGATGCTGCCCGGCACCCCGGCGCGCGCCACCCATGACTACGTCCGGCACGGCACTTCAAGCCTCTACGCAGCGCTGGATTTGGCCACGGGACAGGTCATCGGATCACTACATTCCCGCCACCGTAGCCAGGAGTTCCTGGCGTTCTTGAAGAAGATCGACGCCGAGGTCCCTGCCGACCTGGACTGCCACGTCGTACTCGACAACGCCTCGACCCATAAGACACCAGCGGTCAAGCGGTGGCTGACAAACCATCCCCGCTTCGTACTGCACTTCACCCCGACCAGCTCGTGGTCGCTCAACCTCGTCGAACGCTGGTTCGCCGAACTGACCACCAAGAAACTGCGCCGCGGCACCCACACCTCGGTGCGCCAACTCAACAACGACATCCGCGCCTGGATCGACACCTGGAACGACAACCCCCGCCCCTACGTCTGGACCAAAACCGCAGACCAAATCCTCGAATCAATCGGCAACTACTGCAAACGAATTAATGACTCAGGACACTAGGTGTAGTTCAGCTTGGAGCTGTACTTGGTCGAATTCTTGATCAGCTCTTGCCGACTCGAGTCCTCGACCACGATGAACGTGATGTCGTCAGGGTTGACCAGCCGTCCCGAGGCGACCATGTTGCGCATCACCTCGTTCACCACCAACGAGCCGGCGGACAGCCCGACCACGGTGACCTTCTCCCCGTTGATCACGTTGCCGTTGGCGTCCCGGGACAGCTGGCCCAGCGCGGTGTCGATCGCGGCGGTGAGGTTGGTGACGCCGACGTCGATCGAGGCACCGAGGTTGAGATCCCGCTTGCCGGTGATCGGACCCGCCTGAGCCGGCCAGGTGACGTTGACCCGCTGCTCGTTCTTGAATTGACCCGCCCAGCAGCGGTGCCATCAGCGTGTCACTCATGGGTGCCGGCTCCGATGCCGCCGATGATGACCGCCGAACTGCTGGCCCACCCCGCGGTGGCGCCGGACAGCGCGATCGCTGCCGTAGCGAAGGCGGTGCCGCAGGCGACCGATGCGTTGCGAAGGGTGGTGATTTTCATTTCTGCCCCGGATCTCGACAAGTGATGCGTTTGCGCCGACTCGCGTGAAGTGAGCGTAGATCCGGGGATCGGCAAAGCCGTGAGCAAATCTTTGAAGTCCTAATTTGGGCGGATTTAGCAACACTAAATCGCACGGATTCAAGATCTTCTTGCAGCGTTAGTAGGCAGTTCAGTCGCCCTTTCGCACCGCGAAACTATCGAACGCCACGTGATTCGTAGCTACGGAAAATTTTTGCCACGTCGGCTCGGCTCAGCGTACTCGCGAACCGGAGAAGAGACTTAAGGCCCCAGGCGATGATTACCTTTGCTGAGCGCCGCCAGGTCCGCGTGGCTGACGCTTTCAGCCGAACGCATTCACCATCTGCACCACCAGCACCACAGCCACCGCAGCGAACACGAGGACGAAGACAGCCACCGCGACGATGCCGAGGATGCTGCGGGGCGTCAGATCCCGGCCCGCAGTCGGGTCGGCGTTCGACGACGCCGACGTCTGCGCCGCGTTCGGCGGTGTCTCACCCGGCGGGACACCCCCGGTGGCGTCCACGCCTGGGGTGTCCCTCGGATCGGGATCCGGGGGTAGAGCGGTCACGATTCGCCGGCCCGAGCAGCTTGCCGCTTCTCCTTCTCGACCTCGCTGAGATCTTCGAGATGGTCGGCATGGGCCCGGGCGCCGGTGGCGGCGCTGCGCTTGTCATCGGCGTCGTCGAATTCCTCTTCCGCGGCGGCGAGCTTGGCCTTCTCCACCGCGTCACTGCGCCGTTCGGCCCGCTCCTGCGCCTTCTCGGCGGCGTCGATCTGCTGCTCGGCGACCTCGTCGACCTGCTGCTTGACGGCTTGGGCGCGCGACGCGGCGGCTTGCTCCGCCTGCCGCTTGTGCTGCTCGGCAGCCTCGCGGCTGTCGCGGAGCTTGTCCTGCGTCTCCTCGCGCGCCTTCTGCGGAGCGGCCGCGGCCTGTTCGCGCTTGCGGGCCAGTTCGTCGGCCGCCTGCTGCTTCTCCCGGGCGGCGATGTCATCGAGCCGGGCCGCTTCGCCGCGGGCGGCGGCGCGCTCGATGCGGCTGATGCCACGCTCCTCCAGCTTCGGGTCACGCAGCACGCTGCCTGCCGCCGCGTCGACGGCGCCCAGCGCCCGCTCGAAGAACAGCCGCGGCGGCGCCTCCGGATCCATGTCCGCGATGACGCGTCGCTCGACGAACTGCAGGGGTGTGCGCGCCAATCGGTACTGCATCCGCAGCACCATGAACGGAAGGTCAATGATGTTCATCGTCAACTCCAGTGTGGTCAGGGCAGGGTGGGGTCGTCGGCGCCTTCGGCCCGCCGCCGGAGACGGTCGGCCTCGGCCTCGGCGCGTACGGCTTCTCCGACCGACTGGTTGTAGTCGTCTACCGCTGCTTCGTATTCTTCGGTGGATTCCCGGATTTCGGCGCGCTCCTCGGCCTTGGCCCGCTCGGCCTCACGCTGCACCTCGGCCTCGAACTGGGTCTGCGCACGCTCGGCTTCGTGATGCCCGGACACTTCCGCCGCGGCCTTGTCGGCGGCCTGGCGGCTGCGCACATCGCCTTCCGCGCCGGCCGTGCGCACCTCGGTCGCCAACCGTTCCTTCGCACCCTCGAGCTCGGCCTCGGTGGCATGGACGTGCGCCTCGGTGGCTTTCGCGTCGGCTTCCGCCGCGTCGCTGCTGGCCTGGCGGCGTTCCCTGGCCTGCGTCTGTTCCAACTGACCCTCGGCGGTCAGCGAGTCGTTTCCGGTGACGGCGCCCGCCACTTCCTTGGCCTTGCCCTTGATGGACTCCAGATAGCTCTTGCGGGTCTGAGCAGCGTTGTCGTCATGCGTCATGTACGCCTCCTTCCCCGGGAGAATTACCCGCCGAGCGCTCCTCTACACGAACATGTCGGTGCGGTTGGTCACTTACCGGCACCGTTGATCACGGGGTCGGTGATCATGCCGCGCTCGACTCCCCACATGGTCGCGATCGCCCGGTATTCACCGGTCTCCATCAGGTGTTCGAGTGCCCGGCGCAGCGACTCGGCCAGCCCCGATCCCTTGTGCACCGGCCAGCCGTACGGCGCGGAGTCGAACACGTCGCCGGCGGCCACCAGCTCGCCGCGGCTGAGCTTGATGGCGAACCCCGTCACCGGAGAATCCGCCGACATCGCATCGAGCTCACCGGCGACCAGCGCCGAGGTGACCTCGTCCTGGCTCTTGAACACGATGATCTCGATCGGAGGGAGACCGGCTGCCGTGCACTGGTCGCTCTTCTGCGGCAGCTCCGCGGTCTCTTGCAGAGTTCCCTGTGCGACACCGACTTTCAGTCCGCACGCCGACGCCGGCCCCAGGGAGGGGCCCGGCCGGCGGGCCCATTGGGTGCCGGCCTGGAAGTAGGTGACGAAGTCGACGAGTTCTTCGCGCTCCCTGGTGTCGGTGACCGACGAGGTGCCGACGTCGAACGTCCCGTCGACCACGGCGGGCAGGATCGCGTCGAAGGGGGTGTCCCGGAAGTCGGGAACGAGCCCGAGCACCCGCGCCACGGCCGTCATCAGCTCGATGTCGAAGCCGGACAGCTGGCCGTCGGCATTCTCGAATTCCATCGGCGCATAGGGCACGTTGACGCCGATCACCAACCGACCCGTCTCCCGGATGTCGGCCGGGACCGTCGCCGCGATCGCTTCCACCGCACCGTCGGGCAGGCCCTCTCCGGTGTCGCCGTCGCGCCACGGCGCCCATATCCACAAGCCGGCTGCTGCGGCGGCGAGCACCACCACGGCGGCCGCCGCCGCGAGCGCGCCGCAGCGGCGCCTTGCGTTCGGCTCGGGCAGCATGCCGGGACCCGCCGCGACCCTGCCGCACCGGTGCGTTCAGCGCCCGGCGCGCGGCCACGGCGAGCTCACCGGCGGACTGATAGCGCTTCTCGGGCTTCTTGGCCATCCCCTTGGCGATCACGTCGTCGAAGGCGGCCAGCCGCGGATCGGTGTCCGAAGGCCGCGGCAGTGGCGAGATCATGTGCCCGGCGATCTGCTGCTCCAAGCTGTCGGCGGGGTAGGGCCGGGAGCCGGTGAGGCATTCGTAGAGCACGCAGGTCAGCGCGTAGATGTCGGAGCGGTGATCGACCTCGCCGCCCTCGAATCGCTCGGGCGCCATGTAGGCCAGCGTGCCCAGTGTGCTGCCCGCCGTCGTCAGGCCCTGCTCCCCTGCCGTGCGGGCGAGGCCGAAGTCGATGAGGTAGACGAAGTCGCGGCCGGTGATCAGGATGTTCGACGGCTTGATATCGCGGTGGATCAGGCCGGTCTGATGCGCGGCGTCCAACGCGTGCGCGACCTGTTCGATGATCGTGACCGCGAACGGAGCACCGAGCGGCTTTTCCGTCTCCTGCAGCATCGTGCCCAGGTTGCGGCCCTCGATCAGCCGCATGTCCAGATACAGCCGACCGTCGATCTCGCCGTAGCCATGAATCGGGACGACGTGCGGATCGTTGAGACCGGCGGCGGACTGCGACTCCCGGCGGAACCGCTGCTGGAACGTCTCGTCGGTCGCCATGTGATGCGGAAGCACCTTGAGTGCGACGACGCGGTCGGTCCTGGTGTCGTAGGCGCGGTAGACCTCGCCCATGCCGCCCTGGCCGATCAATTTCTGGAGACGGTAGTGCCCGAATGGTGTCGCATTCACCGGTGTTCTCCTCGGCTGCGGCCAATCGGTCGGTCGTCTGTTTGCCGGAGTCGTCCGGACGCATGTCGTGGGCTCGCGACCGGTTGCCCGTTTCGGACAGCGCGGTGCAGAACAGGACCCGGCGGTGGTGCTTGGGTGCTGCATTCTTACCACGGCAGGACGCCGCTGGGCCTGTTGTCCTGCAGGTCGCGCCGCACCGGGCGCGGACTGGCGCGGGCCGAGCTGCGGTTTTCCCGTCCCGACGCGCGGATCACCGGCGCTGCGTCAGAGCCGGTACATCTCCCTGGCCATCGCCGAGCGCTCGAAGAACCGGTCCCGCTGAGCCGGGTAGTGGTGCCGCGGGCGCAGGTTCGCCCGGACAGTCTTGTCGTCGCTGACGGTCACCGCCGTCAGTCGGGTGTCGGCCGTCCGGGGGTGCGGCGCCAGGCGTCGCAGCAGGGCCGTCAGGATCCAGCGTGCCCGCCCGGAATGGCCGGCGTCTGCGATAGCAGCCATCGTGGCTCACCTCTTCTCGGTCGCGGCCTCGGCACGTCCCGCGCCAGGCCTACCCATACTTTGGAACTTAGCATAAGATTTAGAAGCGTCAAACAAATCATGAAGTTGACTTTGGAAAGGGGTGCGGGTGGGTACGCTGCCGAGCATGTCGCGACGGACCTACGGCCAGTTCTGCGGGCTCGCGCACGCTCTCGACGTCGTCGGCGAGCGGTGGACGCTACTGATCGTGCGTGAGCTGGCGTCCGGGCCGAAGCGCTATTCGGAGCTGGCCGACGCGCTGCCCGGCATCGGGACCAGCCTGCTGGCCACCCGGGTGCGCCAGCTCGAATCCGACGGCGTCGTCCACCGGCGCCTCGCGCTGGACCAGCCGGGATCGGCGGTGGTCTACGAACTGTCCGAGGCCGGCCGGGAACTCGCCGCGGCGATGGTGCCGCTGGCGTTGTGGGGCGCCCGTCACCAGATGAGCGACGCCGACGTCGACGACGAGGCCTTCCGCGCCGAGTGGCTGCTGTGCTTCCTGTCCACCGATGTCCGCAAGGACGCTCCCGAGGGCCTGGCCGCGGTCTACGAGTTCCACATCGGCGACAGCACCGCCTGCCTGCGCATCGACGACGGCCATGTCTCGGTGACGCCGGGAGCCAGCGCGACCCCCGCCGAGGTGACCATCCGGGCGAGCGCCAGAACCGTCGCGGCGATGGTCGGACGCACGATCACCGTCGAGGAGGCGATCGACAAGGGCCGCCTCGAGATCACCGGCGACCCCGTGGCCGTGGCCGCACTGACGGGCGTCATCGCCAACCGCCTCGCGGCTGGGTGACACCCCTTCGCCGAGGCCGACCAACATGGGCGCCGGCGCCGTACCGTTGTGGCATGGCAGCGATCGAGGTCTCCCACCCGCCGGATCTGGCGCTCCGGACGATCAACCCGATTCTGCGGCGGGCGTTGCAGACGCCACTCGGCGGTCGCCTCACCGAGTTCATGCTCGTACGCTTCACCGGGCGCAAGTCCGGAAAACGGTTCGCGGTCCCGGTCAGTGCCCATCATCTCGACGGCCACCTGTACGTCGTGCTGGAAGCCCAGTGGAAGCACAACTTTCGCGACGGTGCGGACGCGCAGGTGTCCTATCGCGGCAAGACCTCGACGATGCACGGGGTGCTGATCACCGAGAAGGCGGTCGTCGCCGACATCGTGGACCGGCTGGCGACCGGTTACGGCGCCAGGAAGGCGCAGCGCACGATGGGCATGAAGTTCGACGGCGACCGGGTGCCGACCCGTCAGGAGTGGGACGACGCCGTCGAGCGGTTGAAGATCTCAGCGATCAAGCTCACCCCGAAGGCCTGACGCGACTTCGTCATCACGCATCGAAGCTGACCCTCGGCGGGCGTCATAAGCGATACGTTTGTGCCTTTATGTATGGCGGTAGTCGCCAGATTTCCACTGATTCGCACGGACAATGAGTACTCTCGGCCATACACTTTGATTATTCGTCCGGCGCCCCGGGGAGGCGACGCTGTGAGCATGCGGTTGTGCACCGTTTCGGGAGACCGGCGGCGAACCGGCGCGGCCGGGGGCACGATGAGCGTCACCACGCCACGCAGCGTGTTCGACGCGGCGCTGCCTACGCTGAGCTACGCGTTCGACGAGACACCCGCCGCAGGTGTATCCGCAGATCCGGCGGGCGCGGGCGCACGCTCCCATCGCGATCGGCCCGTTCGGGCCCGAGATACTCTCCTACGAGCTAGTCCGCGCCGTGCTGCGCGACAATCGGTTTCACGTGCCACCCGGGCCTGAACCTGATGGCGCAGGGCATCACGTCGGGACCGCTGTGGGACAAGCTGACCCACAGCCTGCTGGGCATCGAGGGCGCAGCACACCGGCGGGTCCGCAGTGTGGTGTCCAAGGCGTTCACCCCGCGCGCCAGCGCGCGGCTGCACGACACGATCGTCGCGGTGATCAACGACCTGATCGACCGCGTCGCGGCAGACGGTCGCTGCGACGTCGTCTCCGACATCGCGCGGCCGTACCCCGTGCCGGTCATCTGCGCGCTGCTGGGAGCGCCCCGGCGAGACTGGGAGCAGTTCTCCCGATGGGCCGACGACATCTTCACCGCATTCACCCTCAACCCCGACGGTATCGACGAGGAGCGGGTGATGCGGGCATGGGGCGAACTGGACGACTACGTCGACGACATGGTCGCCGAGCGACGACGCGCACCCCGTGAGGATCTGCTGTCCGACCTGATCCGCGCCGAACAGGACGGAGACCGGCTCAGTGCCGACGAGCTGCGGATGCTCGCCGGCGGACTGCTGCTCGCCGGCACCGACACCACCCGCAACCAACTCGCAGCCTCGGTCGACGCCCTCGTCGAACACCCCGACCAGTGGGTGCTGTTGGCCGAAAGACCCGGCCTCGCAGCGCAGGCCGTCGAGGAGACGATCCGCCACGCCCCGAGCGTGGGCGGCACACTGCGGGTCACCACCCACGACACGGTGCTCGCCGACGTCCTGTTTCCCGCCGGCACCCTGGTGCTGCTGAACACGTTCGCGGCCAACCGCGACACCGCCGTCTACGACGAACCCGAGCGGTTCGACATGCTGCGGGAAGGCGCCCCGGCGGTGCTGACCTTCGGCGGCGGCATCCACTACTGCCTGGGCGCCAACCTGGCCCGCCTCGAACTGTGCGAGGCACTGCGCATCCTGACCCACCGGATGCGCCAGCGTCGCGCGCACCGGGCCGGCGCCGTGGAAGCCGATGATGGGGTTGAGCGGACCCACCACGCTGCCCATAGAGTTCTGCCGTGCGTAGTCACGGTTGGGCGGGCAATGCGCCGGCCACTGACGAAGAGGCCATCGACCGGATCCTGGACGTGGCCGACGGCATCATCGCCCGGGGCGGCGCCGCGGTGCGCATCGCCGATGTGGCGCGCACGCTGGGGGTCACCCGGCAGACGGTGTACCGCTACTTCCCGGGCACCGAGGAGTTGCTGCTCGCCAGCGCGATGCGCACCGCCGACGGTTTCCTCGACCAGCTGGCCGAGCACATCGGCGGCCTGACCGAACCCGTCGCGGCCATGGTTGAGGGCATCGCATTCGCCGTGGAGAGGCTGGCCGGCGACCCGCAGATGGCCAACCTGCTCACCAACGGCAGCAAGGACGGTTCCGCGGTTTCCCTGACGTCGGACACCGCGATGGCGTTCGGCCGCTCGATGCTGCATCGGCTCGACGTGGACTGGCAACGGCACGGCTTCGACGAGCGGGCCCTCGACGAATTGGCGGAGCTGGGGCTGCGCACGTTCCATTCCCTTCTGGTCGACCCCGGCCGCCGACGCTGACGGAATGGCGTTGCGGCGATTCATCTCCCGATGGTTGGGGCCGGCGATCGTGTACCCGAAGCTGACCGAGGTGATGGCGTCGTTGACGCCACCGCCCTCCCGAGCGGCGCGGAACCGGCCGTCGGCGGCGTCCGGAAACTCCCCCGTAACTTGCCGGCCGAACTGCACCGACGGGCTCTGCTCGCACTTCGCTGCTGGAGTGCAATTTCGGCGGCTAGAGGAGCTGGGGTACCCGGTCGGGGCACGATGAACGTCGCACCGGTGTGCACCGGTGCGTCCGGCCGCGAGACGTAGGGCACGACGCGGAAGTCGGCGCGCAACTCGTCGCGCGTGATGCGGGCGCGCAGGTAGCCGCGGCGGTTGCTGAAGTACCGGATGTGCGGGTTCTCCGGCAGGAGCGCCTCGACATCGGCACGGGTGTCGGAGCCGTCGCCGCCGGAGGTGATCGAGGTCGTCACCAATTCCGTTGCGACCCTTCGCGATAGCGGATCGTCGGCACGCTCCCGCACCTCGGCGGCCCAATGGGCGTGCACGTCGCCGGTGAGCACGACCGCGTTGCGCACCGGCGCCCGCAGCGATCCCGCCGACGATCCGGTCGCGGTTGGCCACGTAGCCGTCCCACGCGTCGGGGTTGATCCCGCGGTCCGGGCCGGCCACCAGGTCCAGTTGCGCGAAGAAGACCTGCTGGCCGAGGATGTCCCAGCGCGCCCGGGACTGCCGAAAACCGTTGAGCAGCCATTGTTCCTGCACCGGACCGGTCAGCGACCGCAGCGGGCTGAAGCGTTCGGCGGCAGTCGCTGCGATACGCGTCGCCGCAGGCCTGATCGGAGCGGTACTGCCGGGTGTCGAGCATGTGGAACGTCGCCAAGGCACCCCAGTCGACGCGGCGGAAGAGCTGCATGGCGGCGCCGTGCGGCATCGCCGACGAGCGCAGCGGCATGTTCTCGTAGTACGCCCGCAGTGCGGCGGCTCGCCGGGCGGGGAAGTCGGGCGCCGGCTGCTCGGGGGTCTCGTCGGCCCAGTTGTCGGCCACCTCGTGGTCGTCGAAGACGACGAGCCACGGCGCGACCGCGTGCGCGGCCTGCAGGTCGGGATCGGTCTTGTACTGGGCGTAGCGCCGGCGGTAATCGGCGAGCGTGACCGTCTCGGGCCCGGCGTGCCGGCGCACACCACCGTCGCGGCCGGCGAACTCGTATTGGTAATCGCCCAGGTGCACAACGAGATCGGGGGTCTCCTCGGCGAGACGCCGGTACGCGGTGAACCAGCCGTGCTCGAGATTGGAGCAGGACGCGACGCACATCGTCAACGTGGCCGACGCGTCGGGGGCGGGTGCGGTGCGGGTGCGGCCGGACGGCGAGAGGAATCCCTCGGCGCGGAACCGATAGAAGTAGTCCGCACCGGGGCGCAGGCCGACGGGTTCGACGTGCACGCTGTGCGCCGACTCCGGCGTAGCGGTGACGACACCGCGCTGCTCGACGGTGCTGAACCGGTCGTCGGTGGCGATCTCCCACTCGACCTCCACCGAGCGCGGCGGCATGCCGCCGAGTCCGTCGTCGGCCAGCGGATCGGGAGCCAGGCGCGTCCAGAGCACCACGCCGTCGGGGGCCGGCTCCCCCGATGCGACACCGAGGGTGAACGGATCGGCCGGCATCCGTGCGCGGCGCAGATCGGTGGTGAAGCCGACGAGCGGGACGACGGCGAGGCCGAGGGCGCCCTTGAGGACGGTACGGCGGGAAACCGACACAGCGCAGTGTCAGGAAGTCACCTTGCCTGCCGATGACGCACACCTTGCCGGTGTCTTGCCATGCGCCGAAATTGCATTCCAGCAGGGGTCCACTCGCACTTTCGCTGCTGGAATGCGAGTTCGGCGGGGGTCAAACCGGGGTGACCAGCTCGCCGGTGGTGAGAAAGGCGTCGAGGTTGCGCAGTGTCAGCGCCTCCATGGCCGCGCGGGTCTGCACCGTCCCGCTGGCCACATGCGGCAGCAGCACGACGTTGTCCATCGCGAACAATTCCTGCGGCACCTTCGGCTCGTCGGTGAACACATCCAGGCCCGCGCCGGCCAGCCGGCCATCGAGGAGCGCGGACACCAGAGCGTCCTGGTCGACCACGGTGCCGCGGGCGATGTTGACCAGATAGCCCTGCGGCCCGAGCGCGTCGAGCACCTCGCGGCTGACCAGACCGCGGGTGCTCTCTCCGCCGGCCGCGGCCACCACCAGGACGTCGACGGAGCGCGCCAGCTCCACCGGCGAATCGGCGTAGGTGTACGCGGTGTCCGGCACCCGGTGGCGGTTGTGGTAGCTGATCGAGCACCCGAAGGCGTTGAGCCGGTGGGCGATCGCCGTGCCGATGCGGCCCAGGCCGATGATGCCGACGGGGGTGTTGCTCACTTGGCGGGTCAGCGGGTAGCTGCCGTCGGTCGGCCACCGGCCCGCGCGCACATACCGATCCGCCGCCGAGAACTGCCGCAGCGTGTCGATCATCAGCCCGACCGCGGTATCGGCGACGCAGTCGGTCAGCACGTCGGGGGTGTTACTCACCACCACGCCACGCGCCGCCGCGGCGTCGACGTCGGTGGTGTCGTAACCGACGCCGAAGTTGACCACCGCGCCGAGATTCGGCAGCGCGTCCATCAACGCGGCGTCCACACCGGTGCGCCCCGAGGTCACCACCGCGATCACCGCCGCACCGTGTTCGGCCAGGAACTCCGCGCGTTCGCGGGATTCCACCGGCAGCGTCCGGGCGGCGTAGTCGTCCGCCAGCGTCTGAGCCAGCGAAGGCTTGAGCGGGCCGACCTGCAGTACCGAACCGTGTGTGCGCATAGTGCTCTCACGGTACGGCGAGCCGTGAACCCAGGAGCTAGGGCGTGTAGTCGTATTGCGGTTCGTGGAACCGGTTGATGATCGGAATGCGCTCGATGATGCGATCGCGAAGCCGCGGCTGTTGCGCCTCGACGGTGACCGGGGGCGGCGACACCGCGGGCAACGGGCCACCCGGGGGCACCAGGGCCGGCGCGGCCGGGGCGGGCGGCAGGTAGTTGGGCGGCGGCACCGGCGGCACGTAGTCCGGCGCCGGCGGGACGTACTCGGGGGCCGGGGCGAGCGGCTCCGCGTAGACGGGGGGCGGCGCCTCGGGCGAAGCGGGCGGTGGGGCGGCGGGCATCGGGATCTCGTTGGCGACCGGGGCGGCCGGCGCCGGCGGCGGCGGCGCGGCGGGCTCGGGCGGCAGCGCCTCGACGGGCGCGGGTGGCGGGGCGGCCTCATTGACCGGTTCCTGCACCGAGCGCGCCATCTCCGGAGCCGGGTTCTGCGGCGTCAGGCTCAACCCGACGGCCGCCGAAGCCGACACCACGAATGTCACGACTGCCGCGGCGAGCACCGATGCCAGGGCAGCCGTCGGCGAGAGGATCGTGCGTCGCGGTACGTCGGTGTGCGCGTCGAGCAGCGCGACTGCGGACGCCGACGCCAGGGCCGCTCCCCGCGCCAGCGCCAGCTCGGCTTCATGCGCGGACACCACCGGAGCGTCGGTGCGGTACTCCAGTTCGGATATCACCCCCGCGACGTCGCCGGAGCCGAGCACGAAGACGGCTTCGGGCGCAAATCCCGACACGTCGGCGAGCGCAGCAGCGGGATCCACCCGCTCGGCGGTCACGCCGTCGGAGGTCACAGCGGCGATGACCGAGGTGCCGGGCTCCGCGACGCACACCACGACCCGATCACTCTCGGCCATCTCGGCGATACCGAGCGCCAGCGCCTCGGCGGCCTCGAGGTCGGAGACCGCGATGACGTTCCCGACGCCACGGTCCGTCAGTGCCTGCCACATGGCATTGGCCGCCGTCTCGGCGGTCGAGGTCCAGGTCAGGCCCACGGCGTGCAGGGTGCGGGGCGCGACTGCGGCCAGCAGGGCGTCGAGCACGGAGTTCGCATCCATGCCGTCGAGGGCCCGCGAGCCGCGATCGAGGGTGGCGCCGTCGCCGGTGGTGCCTTCGACGAGCACCCAGCGCACCGACGACGATGTCATCGACAAGCCGAGTACGAGGTCCATGAAGTAACGATCCGATCTCTTCGCGATTAAGGACCGACCCTACCGCGCCTGTTGCCGCCCGCAAATCCCCGATCAGGACGCCCCGTCGAGCAACCCGCGCCGCCACACCATCGCCGCCTGCGCCGTCATCTCGTGAAATGTCAGCCAGGACAGGTTCGCGTCACCGATACACCGGTGCGGGGCGCCGAGCCACGAGGGCCGTTCCGCGCCGCACCGGCGGCATCGCACAGGCGTCATCCTCCGAAGATCCCATCCGCGCGGGCCGTTGGCGCCACGGAGTAACGGACGCCACATCCGGCGGCGCGGATCCCCTGATCGGAGGACCAGCGTTTGGTCCCGTCCATCCACCGGACGACGGACAGACCCGGGGGCGATGCGCCGCGGCATTGTTGCTGCATCGCCGGAACACGCTCGGCGGCAATCCCGAAAACCATACTGCACAGGAGAACCCCATGACAGCATCTCCCGCGGCTCCGGTGCCCGTGCTCTCGGCCGTCGCCGTCAGCCGTAAGGCCCCGTCCGACGGACCCCTGCAGGCCTACCGGCGCCACCACCGCAGGCATCGCCACATCTGGTGACCGGGTCAGGCGGCGGCGTCCGCGCTCCCGCCGTCCGCGCTCCCGCCGTCCCCGTGCCGGCCTCCCCGCTCCCGGCTTCGCCCGTCGCGCTGTGGTCACCCGGCCCAGCGCGGCGGGCTGGGCGGCGCGGGGGGCGTCCTCGCTCGCTGCGTCGTCGTCGCGGGCGGGCCGTTGGGCGGTCGCTCGTCGGCCGCGGTGTCGTCTGCCGCTGACTGCTCGTCGGCCGGCGAGGCCTTCACGTGCCGCGTGCGTGCATGCCACCGCGGCTTGGCGGCGTGCGACTCGGCCGCGGCGTCGCTCTCCTGGGGCTCCTGCGGGCGATCCGTGGGTTCCACGGTCGACACACTCTGCTCGGTGACTGCCGGCACATCGACGGGGTCGGTGACCGCCGGCCGCAACTTCGGGAAGAGCCGCGCCCTCGTGGGCTGGCTGTAATCGTCACGGTCGTAGGCGGTCTCGATGAACGAACGCAACGGCGCATCCAACGCGGCGATCGCCGGTCGGGCAGGAAACGGATCCAGCGGCATCAACAACGGAATCGGATAGGTCCGGACGACATAGTAGGCGGTGTGGGAGTCGGCGTCGAGCTGGTAGTAGTCACTGTCCCCGGACGCCTTCGCGGCCTCCAGATCCGCTGAGGTGAGCTCGAATTGGGTATTTCCATGCACCAGGATCATGCCCATCATCGCGTTGGCGACCGCCACCGGGTTCCACAGGTAGGCCGGGAAATCCGCCCAACCGTCGTACTGGCGGGCCGCGTCGACGGTGTAGTCGCCGTTGTCCGGCGTCGCTCCGTTGAAAGTGACGTCGATGAAGCGGAATGTGCAGCCCGCAAAGCGTTCCAGGATGCCGCCGTTGGGCCGGTTCGGATTGGCCACCAGCACATAGGTGTTGCCCGTGTGCGTGCCCTTGTACAGCGACGCGACTGCGGCGCCCTGCGAGAAGCCGAAGATGACGTCGCCCGTGGCGGGCTGCTGCGCCACGAGATTGTCGACGCCCTGCTGCACGGAGTCGTCGAAGCTCAGATCCCGGAAGCCGCCGTGGGAGAACGGCCGGAAACCGGCGTTGTAGGGCACCTGCTGGTAGGGCTCGTCCGGTGCGGCGGTACCCGTTCCGTCCAGCACCACCCCGATGAAGTCCTCGTACTCCTGCTGGGTCGGCACATAGCCGATGTTGGTGCCCTGGAGGTAGTGCAGCGTCGCCAGCAGCGCCGGGCTGGTCGACAGCGCCGGCGCCGTCCCGATCAGCGCCGCACCGGCGACCGCCACCCCGGCGACACCGACCGCGCCGACCGCGGCCTTGGCGGCGGAGATTCGACTCCGCGTCGACACGCTGCGCGCGGTGCCGACCCCGAGTCCGGTTCTGACGTCTCCCCATGCTGCTCCCCTTCGCGACTCGAGCCTCCCCCTGGAGAGCCCGGCAAGCCAGGAGCAGTGTACGTCGGCGAGTTTGCTGAAGCGGTCGAATCGCACGCCTTGATTGCATGAGCAAGAATCTTCGGCACGCTTCAAGATCACCAATGTGCGTGGCTATAGGACATTTCGACGGGGATGCCCGGTCCACGGCGACAGGCGACGCCGGTCGCCGCCACCGGCCGGCAATTGCTGATGCCGGTGCTTCAGCCCGCCCGCAGATGAGTGGGTAGGCGAGGGGTGATCGACTTGCCACTGCCGTTCCACCCGCTTGACCCGCTGGTGCTCGAGAGTGATCAGCAGCGCGCCCGCGGTCACCAGCGCGCCGGCGATCAGGCCGAGAATCAGGGAGAGATCCCGGTTGCCGTATGCGGTGGCCGCAACGGTGCCGGCGATCAGCACGGTGCCGACACCGATCAGGATCAGCCCCGGGAGCCACAGCGTGTCGATGAAGGATTCGCCGCTGTGCGGCAGGGTGGTGCGAACGTGATCCACCGGATCACGATGAGCGCCTTTCATCGCATCTCCTTTCTTCTGAAGAGATGCAGCCAGCGTACGCCTGTTGTGATACGGATCACATCGACCGCGGGTGGCAACACCGGTCCCGAGCGCAATACCGGCCGGTGCACCGGGAAACGCCGGCTCGTCAGAGCCGAGCAACCGACTCGGGCACCCGCGTCACGACGACCGCAGCAACTCATGATCAACGGGCAGGCGCGCGCCGGACCGGGGTCCCGGATTCACGGATCGGCCTGCGCAGAGTGATCATGACGAGATGCTGACCGGGCGGCCGAAAACCGTGTGCCTGGCAAACATCGCACCTACAGTCTCCGCAGGGACGGCCGCGCCGCGGACGTCCGGTTCGCGAGGAGGCGACATGGGGGAATCAGCATCCGCTCGCTACATCGGACGCGTCGGTGGGCTCGCGTTCGCGTTGGGTATCGGCGCCGCGATGATCACCGGCACCGCGGTGGCCGGAGCCGAGACCGGTGCGGAGAGCGGGTCCACTGCGGCGTCCTCGGCGAGCACGACCTCGTCGGGGACGACCACGTCCTCGAACGCGACGACGTCCTCCGGTGCGGAGTCCGAGCCCACGCGGGAACGCGATGCCGACGCGGATGAGTCGTCGGCCACCGACACCGACACCGACACCGACGAGCCGGCCGACACGGCGGCCGACGATGATGCGGACGCGCCGGATGAGGACGCCACTCCCGCGCGCACCACGCGGAGCTGGGCGGCCACCAGAGCGGCGCGTCGAGAGGCGGCCTCCGCGCCCGAGATCGCCACCGCCGCCACCGCCGCCGACGTCTCCCCCGCGGACAGGTTCTTCCGCAACGTGACGCCGACCCTGAGCCACGACCCGTCCGAGGACACCGTCGTCGGCGACACGATCGTCGGCGACCTGCATCCCGTCGATCCCGATTCGTCGAGGCTGCGGTACACCGCGACCAGACCGGCGCACGGCACCGTCAAGGTCGATGCCGACGGCACGTTCGTCTACACCCCCAACGCGTCCTATGCCGGCCAGGACAAGTTCACCGTGACGGTCAGTGACGCCCGCAGCGGTCTGCACTTCCACACCGGAGGCGGCCTGCTGAGCCTGTTCACCTTCGGCCTGCTCGGCAACAGCGGACACCGGACCACCCAGACCGTCTACATCGGACGGCAGCGCACGGTCGTCGCATCCGGTCTCAGCCAGCCGGTGGACTTTCGCTTCCTGCCCGACGGCCGCGTCGTCGTCGCGGAGAAGGGCGGTGCGATCAAGGTCGTCGACGACGGCGTCAGCCAGACGCTGATCACGCTGCCGGTGCTCACCCAGGGCGAGCGCGGCATCAACGGCATCGCCGTGGATCCCGACTTCGCGACCAACGGCTACCTGTACGTCGCCTACACCACGACCGGCGCGCACGACCGGTTGTCCCGACTGACGATGGTCGGCGCGGCGATCGACCCGGCCACCGAGACGGTGCTGCTCGAATCCGGTGAGGCCGCCGCGTTCTATCACCGCGGCGGCGCGCTCGCGTTCGGCCCGGACGGCAAGCTGTACTGGGGGCTCGGCGACAACCGCGAGTCGGGAAACGCGCAGGACCTGACCAACTTCCACGGCAAGATCCTGCGGATCAATCGCGACGGCACCACGCCGTCGGACAACCCGGTTCTCGGCGCCGGCGCGCTGCCGCAGATCTACGCATACGGGCTGCGCAATCCGTTCCGGCTCACGTTCACCCCGACCGGGCACTTGCTCGTCGCCGATGTCGGCGAGGCGTCGTTCGAGGAACTGAATCTGGTCACCGCCGGCGGCAACTACGGCTGGCCCGGCTCGGAAGGCCTGTGCACCAGCAACTGCGCCGGCACCATCGACCCGATCCACACCTACGCCCACGGCAGCGGCGCCGCGATCACCTCGGTGCTCGTCTACACCGGCGGCCAGCTCGGGGCGGGCTACCAGGGCAAGGTGTTCATCGCCGACACCGTCCAGGGCTGGATCAAGGTGTTGAGCTGCACCGCCGACTTCACCGCATGCGGCAGCCCGCAGGACTTCGACCCGCAGGGCGGCGCCACCGTCGGGTTGGCCCAAGGCCCCGACGGCAACCTCTACCAGCTGTCCTACGACCCGGGTGAGCTCGTGCGGATCGCGCCGGCCGGTCCGGCTCCGACGGCGTCGAGAGCGGTCTGAACCTTCAGGTTGCCTGTGAACACACTCGAGCCGGGAATGCACGTCGGCGCACCGTAGTTGCCGCCCGACGTGTGCTGTCCACTGAAACCCCACCGAACGCTTCCCGAAAACTGCGGGTGCTGCTGATGCGGCAGGGCCCTCTCGCCGGACGGTATGCCGCGGTGGCCGCGATGGTCACGCTCGCGTTGATCCCCTATCTGGCGCTGTCGGCGGCGATCGATCCGCTGGTGCCGATCATCACCGATCAGCTGCACATGAGCGCACAGGCGATGACGCTGAGTTCGGGGCTTGGCAACGCGGCGTACGCCGTCGGCACGGTGCTGGCCGTCCAGTTCGCGCAGCATCTGCCGCAGCGCCGGATGCTGGTGCTCTACGCGGTGCTGCTGGTGGTCGGATCGGTGGTCGCGGCCGCCGCGCCGAACGGCACGACGTTCATCGTCGGGCATGTCCTGCAGGGTCTGGCCACCAGCATGCTGCTGATCGCCGCCGCCCCACCGCTGACGATCGGCTTTCCACGCGACAAGCTCCGCAACACCGCGGTGATCATGAACATGTGCGTGTTCGGCGCCGTCGCGCTCGGTCCCTTCGTCGGCGGCGTGCAGGCCGAGGCCGGGGCATGGCGGCCGCTGTTCTGGATCGTGGCCGTGATCGCCGGGCTGGCGCTGCTGCTGGCGGTGCTGACGTTCGACGACGCGCCCCCCGCCGACCGGGACGCCCCGCGCGACGTGCTCGCGATCGCGCTGGCGACCGTCGGGTGCACGGCGGCGTTCGTCGGCGCCGCGCAGCTCACCAGCCACGAGATCTCCGACCTCGCGGTGACGGCGCCGATGTTCGGCGGCCTCATCCTGATCGTGACGTTGATCGTCTACCAATTCCGGTCCCGCCGGCCACTGTTGACCATCCGCACGATGCTGACCAGCGCCATCCCGGTGGCCGGGGTCGGCGTCGCGCTGTTCGCCGCGGCCGCGTCGGTGGCCGCGACCGCGCTCACCGCGGCGGTGTTCCTGCAGTCCTTCACCCCCGTGCAGGTCGGCCTGCTGTATCTGCCCGAGCTCGGCGGCGCCGTCGTGATGGCCGTGGTCTTCGGTTTCGTCATCTCGCGACGGGCGATGCACTACCTGCCGCTGGTGGGGATGGCGCTGCTGGCCGCCGGGATCTTGGTGTTCCGGCTGGCCCTGCCCGCCCACGTGGGGCTGGCGCTCGTCGGATCGGCGCTGACCGGGCTCGCGTTGGGCGCCACCGTCGCGCCCGCCCTGTTCGTCGCGGGCTTCTCCCTGCAATCGAACAGTCTGCAGCGGGTGTTCGCGATCATCGAGTTGCTGCGGGCCGTGGCGGCGTTCATGGTGGCGCCGATCTTCGCTCATCTGGCCACCCGGATCTCCGATGACCTCGTCGAGGGCACCGGTATCGCGCTGTGGGTCGGCTTCGGGCTCGCCATCGGCGGTGCGGTGTTCGGCGTCGCGGTGTATGCGCTCAGCGGGGCCCGCCCGCAGACGCCGGACCTCGACGAGTTCCTCGACGGCGACTCCCCGGCCTGGTACTCGCCGCCGCTGCTCGCCCGCGTGCGCCGGGGCGTGTCCTCCGCACCCCCGGCGGCTGATCGCGCAGCCCGCCCCGCACCGGCGCACACCCCCGTCAGCGCCGGCGCCGGCGCCGGTGCTGTTCGCGTACGACGGCACCGAGCTGGCCGCCGCGGCGATCGCCCGGGCCGGTGCCCACCTCGGGCCGCTGCGCGACGCCGTCGTGGTCTGCGTGTGGCAGCCCGTCGATGTCGGCTTCCGCCCGGTCGGCGACGAGCGATTCGACGCGGATCGTGCCGGCGCGGTCCGGCGAGGCCGCGGAACGCACCGCGGCGCACGGCGCGTCGCTCGCCGAGGCCGCCGGCTTCCGCGCCGGCAGCGTCGCCGTCGAGGCGACGCCGACCTGGAAAGGCATCGTGGCCGCTGCCGACGAGCACGGCGCCGCCCTGATCGTGCTGGGGCCGCACCGTCGCAGCGGACTGCTGGGCCATTTTCAGGGCAGCGTCACGGCCGCGGTGGTGACGCACGCCAGGGTGCCGGTGCTGCTCATCCCGGACAGTGACGAGCGGGCGGTGACGGTCGAGTACCCGTCGGCGGAGTCGATCACCGCCGGGTGAGGCCCAAGTGCCCTAGCCGCCGCGGCGCCACACGAGAACGCTGAGACGATGGCGGAATCGATGAGTCGGCGGGCGGCGCTCGGCGTCCTCGGCGCATTGACGGCGGGCAGTGTTGTCGGCATCGGGTATGTGATCCGCAGCCTGTTGCAGTCCCCGGAACCGGTCCGGCTCACCGGCGGTCCCGGAATGATGGGCGTCGAACCTGCCGACATGCGGACCTACATGAATATGTTCATGCGGCACAACCAGATCGACAGGGTCGTCGAGGAGATCCCCGGCGGTGTCCGCACCACGACCCAGTCGGCCGCCCCGGACCTCGCCGCACAGTTGCAGGCCCACGTGTCCGGCATGTACACCCGGCTGGATCAGGGATCCGAGGTCGCCTGCATGAGTGACAGCCTGCCGACGTTGTTCCGCAATGCGGTCGGATACCGGCGCTCGCTGACCTTCACGCCGACCGGTGTGATCGCCGAGGAGACCGCTGAGGATCCACGCCTGGTGGCCGCCATCCGCGCACACGCCCGGGAGGTCAGCGGCTTCGTGCGCGACGGCATGCCGGCGATGATGGGCCCGATGATGGGCGGCGGGATGATGGGCGGCGGCAGGATGGGCGGCCGGATGGGGCCGCACTCCTGACCGACGTGCCGTTCAGAAACGGCGTCGGCGGAAGACGTCCTTGAACTTCTCGCCCCGCTGCTTCAACGACGCCTTGGTCTGCTCAGCCCGGCCTTCGTCCTCGAGGCGCCGGTCGCCGGTGGCGCGCCCCGTGGCTTCCTTGGCCTTGCCGGACATCCGTTGCGTGGCGTTCCTGATCTTGTCGACGGCAGTCATCGCGGCCCTTTCGCTACGGCCCACCCCTGCGGGCCCGGGAAGGCAGAGTGCCCGTTCCGCGCGCCGGCCAAAGCCCTCGGTTCCTCACAGGGTGTCGGGGCACAGAAAGTGCCGCGCCGCGTCGACCATGGCGTTGACCTGATCGGGAGTGATCGGGTTTTCGTCCATGGCGTGGCGGGTGTGCGAGTTGATCAGCAGCATCCGCTGCTCGTCGAGCACCGAGTAGCCGCTGTGCAGGTTGTTGCAGATGTTCTGGCCTGCGATCAGATTGCTCCGGTCTTCCCGGGCGTTGTCGTCGATGTGACCGTGGTACGAGCCGATGCCCAATCGGTCCATCGCGTCGAGGAAACCCTGGTCGTCTGCCGCCGCCGGAGCGGCCACCATGACGGCCACCGCACCCAGCGCCACGGCTGTCAGCGCCCTCACCAGAAGATCTGTTCAGGCGGAGGAGAGGAAGCCCGGGTCGGCCGGCGCGGCCGGGGCGAACAGGCCCGCCGCGCCGATGGAAGTGGCCGCCGCAGCGCCGGCCAACACCGTTGTCATCTTTCTCACCACAACACCCCCAGATTTCCGTGTCCTGTTGCCGGGCACGAGCTTTGGGTCGCTGAGCCGCGCCTCGTGCCGGTTCTTCGACAGTCTTCTGCCGGGCTTGGAGTTTTCTTGGACCGCAGGGGATGGGCGGCGCGCAGCCACCCCGACAACGACGTCAGGCCCCCTCGAAAGGGGGCCTGACCAGCGTGGCAGGTACAGGATTCGAACCTGTGTAGGCGTTAGCCGACGGATTTACAGTCCGCTCCCATTGGCCGCTCGGGCAACCTGCCGGGGTGATGCGTGCGCCGCAGAGCGCGCACAGCAGAATACAACGAGCACGTGCCCCGAGAACAAATCGCCAGGGTGGTGTGGCCCGCGCGGGGCCTGCCGCCAAGATGGGACCGAGAACTGACACCTATGAGGGAGGGACGAGTCCAATGGCGGATTCATCGTTCGACGTCGTCAGCAAGGTCGACCGCCAAGAGGTCGACAACGCACTCAACCAGGCCGCCAAGGAGCTGTCCACCCGCTTCGACTTCCGCGGCACCGACACCTCCATCGCCTGGAAGGGCGAAGAGGCCATCGAGATCGTGTCCTCGACCGAGGAGCGGGTGAAGGCCGCCGTGGACGTGTTCAAGGAGAAGCTGGTGCGCCGCGACATCTCCATGAAGGCGTTCGACGCCGGCGACCCCCAGGCCAGCGGCAAGACCTACAAGGTCAGCGGCACCCTGAAGCAGGGCATCTCGAGCGAGGAAGCCAAGAAGATCACCAAGCTGATCCGCGACGAGGGACCCAAGGGCGTCAAGGCGCAGATCCAGGGCGAGGAGATCCGCGTCAGCTCCAAGAAGCGCGACGACCTGCAGGCCGTCATCGCCCTGCTCAAGGGCGCCGACCTGGACGTCGCGCTGCAGTTCGTCAACTACCGCTGAGCGCGAGTGTGGGGGCTGTGCACGCGGCGAGGGCGTTTCGCGTGCACAGGCCCCACACTCGGTAGCGCAGTCTCAGCTCAGCTGGTCGGTGATGTCCACCGCGCCTTCTGACCCGTGGTCGCCGGTGTTGCGGCACTCCCCGTAGAACTGCAGCGAGCCGTATCCGGGGTCGGCCGCCCGCGGCCCGACCGTCGCCTTCACGCCGTCGCGGTTGAGCGAGGCGCCGTGCACCACCTGACCCTGCGGTGCGCCGCTGCTCCAGCCCTGCGCGAGCAGCGCGTCGCGGATCTGGGCATACGCCCGGCTCGGGTCGGTGGGCAGTTTGAACGTCACCTCGACGCGGCCCTGGAACGGCGGCTCGCCCTGGTCGTTGCACGAGCCCGAACGAGAAGCCGGCCGTCACGTCCTCCAGCGACACCGTCTTGACCACCTGCACCGCCGGATCGACGACCTGCGCCCGGGTCTGCTCATCGGAGAGCGCCTGGTCCGAGCCCTCGAACGCATTGCCTTGCGCGGAACCGGAATCGGACATGTCGCAACCTCCCAGGGCGAGCACGATCAGCAACGCGGACAGTAGTCGAGTCATCAGGGTCCTAGATGGGTCTGTCGTCGAACGTGTGATCCGAGGTCACCGACGTGTTGTCTCGTGGCATCTCCGGGTCGACGATCGCTGGGCCGAGCGGGATCTGGGTGTGCGGCAACGGGATGTCGCCGAACGGTGTGGGGATGCGATCGGGGGTGTTGATCGTCGGCGCGAATCGCTCGCCGGCCAGCATGCCGAGATCGCCCAGCGCGTCCCCGTGGCCGGAAGTGATCGCAGCCATGCTGTAGAGCGATTCACTGCCCATCGTGTAGTAGTACGAGTGATCGTTGAAGTCGATGAAGTCACTCGCCCGGCACCTCGGCGCGGAACCGCACGCCGCCAAAGGATTCCGCGGCCGCGTCGTCGCCGAGGCCGACCGAGAGGCCCAGCGGATCGGCGAGCGGACCGTTGAGTACGTCGGCCGCGGCGTCGCTGGCACCGATCCAGCCGACCGGATCGGTCGACGCGTCACCCACGTAGACCTGGCCGCCCTGGAGGCCGAAGTCGGCCGCCGAATGCGCGAGATCCGTTCCGGGGCAGCCCAACAGCACCGCGTTGGTGGCCTTCATCCCGCTACCGGCGAACGCGTCGGCGACCGTCGTCGACCCGTAGGAATGGCCGAGCACGGTGATGTTCGGCTTACCGGCGCCGGAGTGGGTGACGTGCAGGCTGTTGACGTCACCGGCCAGCAGTTTCCCACCGGCGCGGGCCAACTCCGGATTGGCGATGCGCGGGTCGGCGAAGCTGTCGGGCGCGTCGTAGCCCATCCACATCAGCACCGAGTTCTGCTTGCCCGGGTCGGCCTTGTTCATCTGGTCGAGCAGGTTGATGCCGTCGTTGCGTCCGCTGTTGAGCCAGTCCGACTGGAGGCTGCTGCCGGTGCCCGGCACGATGACCCCCACGTTGTCGGCGGTGTCGGGATTGCCCAGCGCGATGGCCGCGGTGCCCTGACCGTTGTAGGCCAGCGGGTCGTAGCCGAACAGGAACGTCGGTCGCGGCCGCCCGGGACTGTCACCCTCGGCCTGATGCGCGAGGCCCTGGCGCGCCTTCAGTCCGTTCTGGTAAGCGAGCACGTCGGCGCGGTTGAGGCCGTAGCGCTGCGGCTCGGCGGCGACGTCGTCGGTGCGCACACCGTTGGCGCTCGCCGCGTCCTCCACCCGCGCGATGTCGCGATCCATCACCGTGCGGTTCAGCTCGTCTCGGACCTCGACGGGCAGGCCGTCCAGATTTCCCAGCCCGCGCGGGGCGGTGTCCTGGACGCGCTGCTTGTCGGCGTCGCTGAGCGAATTCCACCACTGGTTCACCTGCTCGGCCGACGCTCCGGGCGGCGGCGGGGCGGGCAGCGGCGTGCCGGGCGGCGTCGCCGGGGGCGCACCGCCCATCGCGGTACGGACCGCACCGGCGGTGGCGGCGTCGATCTGGTCGAACAGCTGCAGCAACCGCTGGATGATCGCGGTGAAGCCGGGTTCGAACTGCCGCAGCAGCGACGGAAACACCGGCGCGATCGCGTGGCCGTCGTCGGTGACGGTCCAGCCCCCCGCCCGCAGCCCGCCGACGATCGCCGTCAACCCGTCGCGGGTGGCGCCGAGGCGGCGCCGCCGTCGGCCAACGCCTGCTGCGCCGCCGCCAGCCGGGCCCGCAGCTGCAGCGCGGCGGTGAGGTGCTGATCGGCTTTGCCGATCGCCGCGTCCCCCGCGCCACCCTGCCACGCGGCGCGCAGCCGGTCCAGGGCCTGGCGCTGCTCGGCGACGACGCCGTCGAGTTGCGCGATACGGTCACCGAGCCGGCCGGCGGCCGCCGTCAGGGCCTGCGGATCCGACGCCTCGACCGTCGATACCGTGACCGACAAACGCGACCCCCTCAGCAAAGTCGATTCCATTATGCCCGGCGGGCGTCACCGGTGGGCGCACCGATCGGTTCGTCCGGTCAAACCGGCCCTGCACCGCATCCTGTCGACCTACTGTGATCGCCATGGCACCTGCACAACGCGATCCGCGAGTCGTCGTCCTCGGAGGGGGATCCTGGGGCACCACCGTCGCCTCCATCTGCGCCAGGCGCGGGCCGACACTGCAGTGGGTGCGCTCGCAGGAGACGGCCGACGACATCAACACCCATCACCGCAACACCAAGTACCTCGGTAACGAGGTCGAACTCGCACACACCCTCAAGGCCACCACCGATTTCGCCGAAGCCGCCGAATGCGCCGACGTCATCGTCATGGGGGTGCCGTCACACGGCTTCCGTGGCGTGCTGACCGAACTGGCCGAGATGCTGCGCCCCTGGGTACCGGTGGTGTCCCTGGTCAAGGGCCTCGAGCAGGGCACCAACTACCGGATGAGCCAGGTCGTCGACGAGGTGCTGCCCGGACACCCGGCCGGGATCCTGGCCGGACCCAACATCGCCCGGGAGGTCGCCGAGGGCTACGCGGCGGCTGCGGTGTTGGCCATGCCCGACCAGCATCTGGCCGCCAACATCGCAGACTTGTTCCGCACCAAGCGGTTCCGCACCTACACCACCGATGACGTGGTCGGCGTCGAGATGGCCGGCGCGTTGAAGAACGTGTACGCGATCGCCGTCGGGATGGGCTATTCCCTGGGGATCGGCGAGAACACCCGCGCGATGGTGATGGCCCGCGCGGTGCGCGAGATGTCGAAGATGGGCGAGGCGCTGGGCGGCCACCGCGACACCTTCGCCGGACTGGCCGGCATGGGCGATCTGATCGTGACGTGCACAAGCCAGCGCAGCCGCAACCGGCACGTCGGCGAACAACTCGGTGCCGGAAAGCCGATCGACGAGATCATCTCGTCGATGAACCAGGTCGCCGAGGGCGTGAAGGCCTCCAGCGTCATCATGTCGTTCGCCGACGAGTTGGGCATCTCGATGCCGATCGCGCGCGAGGTGGACGGCGTGGTGAACCACGGCTCCTCCGTCGAGGAGGCCTACCGCGGGCTGATGGTCGAAAAGCCCGGCCACGAGGTGTTCGGGTCGGGCTTCTGACTCAGTTGAAGTAGGGGTTGGTGCCCTCGGGCCGCGCGATGAGCGGATTGACCGCGTTGACGATCCACGACGCCGTGGGACTGACGACGAAGCCGGCCTGATTGCGGCTGTCCACGCACGCGGTGACGGCGCCGTCTCCACCGCAACTGACGGTGCCGAAGCTCAACCGGTTACCGGCGGGCAGCTCGTTGACCGGACCGCCGAAGATGGGAGCCGGGGCCGACGCGAAGCCCGGCACCCCGCCGGCCGCGCCGCTGACCAGGTTGGCGCCCTCCGGGGCGCCCGGCAGCACCCCGTTGCAGCCGTAGCCGCCGGACCGCTGCAGCATGCACGTCAGCCCGTTCGAGCTGAAGGCGTAGGCCGTGCCGTCGAGCACCGCGTAATCCTTCGGATTGGCCGGCGCCCACGCGTTGACGTCCGGCGCCGGGGGCGTCGGTGGCGGTGTCGGCGGCGCCGGCTGGGCCGAGGCCAGACCCGGCGCGCCGAGCACGCCGGCCACAGTGCACGCGGCACCGACGAGAACTCTGCTGAACACGGTCACAGCCTAGATGTCGCCGCGGGGGTCAGCAGTGTTAGCGACGGTGTCAGAAGGCGAAGCTGCCGGCCGGGCTGATGACGAACCCGGACTCGTCGACGGTGTTCACACACGACGTGACGACGCCGTCGGTACCGCAGCTGACGGTCCGGAAACTCATCCGGGTGTTCGGCGGCAACGGCAGCGGATCGGCCGTCGCGCCGTACATCGGCCCGTTGGCGTGCCCGAAGCCGGGCGGACCGCCCGCCCAGCCGGTGACGACGTTCGCGCCGCCGGGTGCGCCGGGCAGCGGACCGTTGCAGCCGTAGCTGCCGGTCTGGCGGTCCATCACGCACGTCACCCCACTGGAAACGGCGAACGAGTACCAGGCACCGTCCGGCGAAGCGTAGGGCTGAGGATTGACCGGCGGCAGCGCGTTGACGTTCAACGGCGACGGATCGGCCGCGGCCACCGCGGGCACGGACAGCGCGGCGGCGGCCGCGACCCCGGTCAGCGTTCCGGTCAGCACTCGAGTCAGCACGACACACCCTAAGCGGTCAGCCGCCCGTCGTGCAGAGCCGGCGGGAAAGTCTGACGGGTGCGTCAGTAGAGTTCGGGGCCGCGACCGGCCATCGCCTCGAGCCGCGCGATGCGTTCCTCGATCGGCGGATGGGTGGCGAACAGCTTGCCGATCTTCTCACCGGAGCGGAACGGGTTGGCGATCATCAGGTGCGCCTGGTCGGCCAGCTGCGGCTCCGGCGGCAGCGGCGCTCGCTCCACGCCGTAGCTGATCTTGCGCAGCGCACTGGCCAACGCCAGCGGGTCGCCCGTCAGCTCGGCGCCGGACTGATCGGCCTGGTACTCGCGGGAGCGCGACACCGCCAGCCGGATGACCGTCGCAGCGATCGGGCCGAGCAGCGAAACCAGAAGGATGGCAAAAGGATTCGCGCCACCTTCGCGGTTGCCGCCGAACACGCTGGCGAAGAACGCGAGGTTGGCCAGCGCGGTGATCACCGAGGCCATGGCACCGGCCACGCAGGAGATCAGGATGTCGCGGTTGTAGACGTGTGAGAGCTCGTGGCCCAGCACGGCGCGCAGCTCACGCTCGTTGAGCATCTGCAGAATGCCGGTGGTGCAGCACACCGCGGCGTTGCGCGGGTTGCGTCCGGTGGCGAATGCGTTCGGCGCGGCGGTGTCGCTGATGTAGAGCCGCGGCATCGGCTGGCGGGCGGTGGTGGCCAGCTCGCGGACGATCTTGTACATCACCGGCGCCTGCATCTCGGTGACCGGTTGGGCGTGCATCGCCCGCAGCGCCAGCTTGTCGCTGTTGAAGTACACGTAGGCGTTCATGCCGATGGCGAACAGCACCGCCAGGAACATGATGTTGCGTCCGAACAGGGCGCCGACGGCCGACGATCAGACCCGAGAACACCACCAGCAACAGGAACGTCTTCGCCCTGTTGGCGTGCGGATGCCACGTCATCGTCGATTCCTCCCTACGGACCTGCGGAGATCCTTCGCTGGTTCAACGTCCGAGCGGGCCGCACCGGTTCCGGCCGGCTCAGCCGTGCCGGTTGATGGTGTAGTCCACCAGCGCGGCCAGCGCCTGACGACCGGGGCCCTGCGGGAGTCGGTCGAGCTCGTCCTGAGCCTGCCGGGCGTACCCGGCGACGGTCTCCTTGGCCTTGGTGATGCCCTGGGAGGCGCGCAGCAGCCGCAGTGCCTCGGCCACGTCGTCGTCGTTGTCCACCGGGCCGGACAGCAGTTCGCGCAGCCGTTCGGCATGTGGCCCGGTCTCGCGGAGCGCGTAGAGCACCGGCAGCGTGTGCACGCCCTCGCGCAGGTCGGTGCCCGGCACCTTGCCCGACTCGTCGGGATCGCTGTCGATGTCGATGATGTCGTCGGAGATCTGGAATGCCGTCCCGACGATGCCGCCGAGGCGGGCCAGCCGCTCGATCTGTGCCTCGTCGGCCCCGGAGAACGTCGCCCCGAACCGGCCGGACGCGGCGATCAGGCAGGCCGTCTTCTCGTAGACCACCTTGAGGTAGTGGTCCACCTCGTCCACGTGGTCGGCGACACCGCGGGTCTCCCGCATCTGGCCGGTGACCAGCAGCGCGAAGGTGTCGGCGATGATGCGTACGGCGTCCGGGCCGAGCCTGCTGACGAGGCGGGACGCCGTGGCGAACAGGTAGTCACCGGCCAGGATCGCGATGTTGTTGCCCCAGCGGGCGTTGGCGCTGGGCGCCCCGCGACGCATCTGCGCTTCGTCCATGACGTCGTCGTGGTACAGCGTGGCCAGGTGCACCAGCTCGATGACCGCGCCCGCGACGCTGACCTGCCAGGCGTCCGGGTTCGGGCCCGAGCTGGGCCGACAGCACGGTGAACAACGGCCGGAACCGCTTGCCGCCCGCCTCGAACAGATGCTGCACGGCCTCGGCCATCAGCTCGTCGGCGCGGCCCAGCTCCTCGGACATCAGCGCCTCGATGCGGGCGACTCCATCACGGACATCTTGAGCGAATCCGGCATCGCCGAAGTCCACTCCCGCCACCACGTTCGCCGGTGTCCTCACACAGCCAACATACTGGGAACCATGGAACCGAGCGCTGATGTGGTCGTCGTCGGTGCCGGGCCCGCCGGTTCGTCGGCAGCGGCGTGGGCCGCCGCGCAACGGACGCGACGTGCTGGTGATCGACTCCGCGTCGTTCCCCCGCGACAAGGCATGCGGGGACGGGCTGACGCCGCGCGCGGTCGCCGAGCTGCGACGGTTGGGGCTCGACGCGTGGCTCGCGGGCCGCATCGCCCACCGCGGACTGCGGATGTCGGGGTTCGGCGCCGATGTCGAGGTGCCGTGGCCGGGCCGGTCGTTCCCGCCGATCAGCAGCGCCGTGCCGCGCACCGAGCTGGACGAGCGGATCCGACTGGTCGCGGTCGACGACGGGGCGAAGATGATGTTGGGCGCCAAAGCCGTTGACGTCGAGTGTGATTCGGCGGGGCGAGTGACCGGGGTGGTGCTGGACTCCGGTGAGGTGGCGCGGTGCGCCGATCTGATCGTCGCCGACGGCGCCCGCTCGACGCTGGGCCGGTCCCTGGGCCGGCAGTGGCACCGGGAGACGGTCTACGGCGTGGCCATCCGCGGATACCTCGCCACGCCGCGCCACGACGAGCCGTGGATAACCTCACACCTGGAACTGCGCGCACCGTCGGGCGAGGTGCTGCCAGGTTACGGCTGGATCTTCCCGCTCGGCAACGGCGAGGTGAACATCGGCGTCGGTGCGCTCGCGACGGCGAAACGGCCCGCCGACACCGCGTTGCGGCCGCTGATGAACTACTACGCCGGCCTGCGCCGCGACGAGTGGGGTTTCACCGCTGATCCGCGCGCCGGGCTGTCGGCGCTGCTGCCGATGGGCGGCGCGGTGTCGGGGGTGGCGGGCCGCAACTGGATGCTCATCGGCGACGCGGCGGCGTGTGTGAACCCGCTCAACGGCGAGGGCATCGACTACGGCCTGGAGACCGGGCGGATGGCCGCGGAGCTGCTGGGCAGCGGCGACTATTCGCGGGCGTGGCCGGCGCTGCTGCAGGAGCACTACGCGCGCGGCTTCTCGATCGCGCGCAGGCTGGCGCTGGCGTTGACGTTCCCGCGCTTCCTGCCGTCGACGGGGCCGCTGGCGATGCGGTCGTCGGCGTTGATGACGGTGGCGGTCCGGGTGATGGGCAACTTCGTCACCGACGAGGACGAGGACGTGGTGGCGCGGCTGTGGCGCGGTGCCGGCCGGCTCTCGGGCCGGGCGGACGCGCGCCGCCCCTTCACATGACGCTCGTCGGCGCGTGACGTCGGTGTACCGGGCGCCGATGCGGTCGCGCCGCGACGACCTGGATCCGCAGCTCGCGGTCGAGCGGGCGTTGGCGCTGGGACTGTGCGGGTTCGGTGGGTTCGACGTTCCGGAGCGGCGGGTGGAACGCTTCGCCGCGGTGCCCGACGGATCGTTCGTGTGGACCCGGGACGCGGACGGGCTCTACTGGCTCGGGCGTCTCGACGGGCCGTACCACTACGACCCCGACGGTCGCAGCGTCGACCTCGTCCATGTCCGGCCGTGCCGGTGGCGGGACAGCCCAGTCGTCGAGGCCCGCACGCCGGCAGCGGTTCTCGCCACGTTCGGCCGGGGTGGCCGCAACTTCCAGCAGATCCACGATCCTCACGTGGGCGAGGAGTCGACGCGGCTGTGGGAGTCGCGGTAGCCCGCTCGCGGCGCGGCTGCTAGGCCAGCGAGTGCGCGAATCCGCTGACGTCGCGGATACTGGCGCCGAACACCTCGGGCATCGCACTGCCGAACAACAGGTCCCCGCCATGGCACGTGCCGGCCACCATCCGACCGACCGCCGGCACCCCGGCCCGCAGCAGCCGGCGGTAGTACTGCAGCCCCTCATCGCGCAGCGGATCGAGTTCGTTGACCGAGATCACATGCGGCGGAAGGCCGCTGAGATCCTCGTCGTCGGCCACCCCCGCCCAGCAGGTGGGGTCGCCGGCGTGAGCACCGTCGGGGTCGTACAGCGAGCCGAGCAGCGCGAGTTGCTCTCGGCTGATGAAGTATTCGTCGTTCTCGGCGAGCGACGGCAGGTCCGCGCAGTCCTCGAGCCACCGGTTGGAGATGAACGGGCACTGCGCGTAGAAGCCGGCGAGCTCGCCGATCCAGCCTTCGCGGCGGGCCTTGTGCGCCAACGCCAGCGTCAGGTTCCCGCCGCCGGATTCGCCGGACACGATCACGTGGCTGACGCCGAGTCGCTGACGGTGGGCGCCGACCCAGCGTGCGGCTGAGGCGCAGTCGTTGATCCCCGCCGGATACGGGTGCGCCCCCAATCTGCCGCCGGAGTTGCGGAATTCGACGCCGATGACGACGAGACCGGTGGCCGCCAGGTGCTCGCGCAGCCGGATGTAGGGCAGGTCGGCCGCGCTGCCGATCGCCATGCCACCGCCGTGCAGATGCACCACCGCGGGCAGCGGTCGGTCGGAATCAGCGGGCCGGCTGACGAACAGCGTGATCTCGTTGGCGTCGACGCCGGCGATGGCGGTCGTGGTGGTCGTCACGCCGTCGGGAGCGGAGATGTCGCCGGGCCAGCGCATCGAAGATCGCGCCCATCCCCTCCTCGCTCATCGCGGCGAACGCGAGACGCTCGCTCGAGCGGCGACTCGACGGTGAGACCGGATCCGGGCAGCCGGCCGGCCAACCCGAAGCGGGTGAACGCCGCCACCATCCGGGGGTCCGAGCGCGGGTCGGTGCCGAGCGTGGCGTCGGGATCGGCGTGGCGTCCGTGCAGCATGGTCGTGACGGTAGCGGCGGCGTGGGCGCGCAATGGGCGCTTTCGCGGGCGGCGAACGTGCGCAGCGCGTACATGTTTTGCGGCGCGTCGGTGGGCAAACACGCGCGCTCGCGGAGAAGGGGTCAGGGCTTGGTGGCGGCGTGCAGGGCGACGATGCCGCCGGTCAGGTTGCGCCACGCCACATCCGTCCAGCCGGACGCCTCGATGCGGCGGGCCAACTCCGCCTGGTCCGGCCAGGCCCGGATCGACTCGGCCAGATACACGTACGCGTCCGGGTTCGACGACACCGCGCGGGCCATCGCCGGCAACGCCTTCATCAGATACTCCTTGTACACCGTCGCGAACGGCCCGTTGGTCGGCGTGGAGAACTCGCACACCACCAGCCGGCCGCCCGGCCGCGTCACCCGCGCCATCTCCCGCAGCCCGGCCGCGTGGTCGACGACGTTGCGCAGGCCGAAGCTGATCGTCACCGCATCGAAGACGCCGTCGTCGAACGGCAGCCGCGTCGCATCCCCGGCCACCTTCGGTACGTCACGCGCCGCACCCGCGGCGAGCATGCCGACGGAGAAGTCCGCGGCCACACACCACGCACCCGAGGTGGCCAACTCGACCGTCGACACCGCGGTCCCCGCCGCGAGGTCGAGCACCCTGTCGCCGGGACCGATGCCCAACGCCGCCCGGGTCGCGCGCCGCCAGAACCGGTCCTGGCCGAGCGAGAGCACCGTGTTGGTCAGGTCGTAGCGCCGCGCGACACCGTCGAACATCGACGCCACTTCATGGGGATCCTTCTCCAGCGACGCGCGGTTCACATGGGCGAACGTATCAGGCGCGCACCTGTCAGTTCCCTGTACAGATCCGGAGCCGGGAATGGGCGCCGCCGGTGACGCCTTGGACCCGGGTATGAGTGAAAAAAGTTGGTTCATCACCGGTGCGTCCCGCGGCTTCGGGCGGGAATGGACGATCGCGGCGCTCGAGCGCGGTGACAAGGTCGCCGCCACCGCGCGCGACCTGTCCAGCCTCGACGACCTCGTCGCGAAGTACGGCGACGCATTGCTGCCGATCACGCTCGACGTCACCGACCGTGCGGCCGACTTCGCCGCTGTCGAGCAGGCGCACGAGCATTTCGGCCGGCTCGACATCGTGGTCAACAACGCCGGCTACGGACAGTTCGGTTTCATCGAGGAACTGTCCGAGGCCGAAGCCCGCGACCAGATCGAGACGAACGTGTTCGGTGCGCTGTGGATCACCCAGGCCGCGCTGCCCTACCTGCGGGCGCAGCGCAGCGGCCACATCATCCAGGTGTCCTCGATCGGCGGCATCACCGCGTTCCCCAACGTCGGGATCTACCACGCCTCGAAGTGGGCGCTGGAGGGCTTCTCGCAGGCGCTGGCCCAGGAGGTCGCCGACTTCGGCGTGCACGTCACACTGGTCGAACCGGGCGGCTTCGCCACCGACTGGGCCGGCTCCTCGGCCAAGCGCGCCGCCGAGCTGCCCGACTACGCCGAGATCCATGCCAAGGCGGCGCAGTCGCGGGCCTCGCGGTCGGCCAAGCCGGGGGATCCGCAGGCATCCGCGCGCGCGATCCTCAAGGTCGTCGACGCGCCCGAGCCGCCGTTGCGGGTGTTCTTCGGCGAGCTACCGCTGCAGCTGGCCAAGGCCGACTACGAACAGCGGCTGGCGACCTGGCAGCAGTGGCAGCCGGTCGCCGTCGAAGCACAGGGCTGAGCGGTCGCCGTCAGTCCACCATCCGGCTGATCTCCGCCCACAGCTCGTCGCGCTCCTGATCAGACACGGTCGGCGAGAAGTCGACCACGATGGTCGCGATCTGCCGCAGGCCGTGGTCGGCGGCGTACCGCTGCGCGGCACCGGTACCGGAGAACGACATGATCGTGAACCGGTCGGTCGTCACCGCCTGAGCGCACCCGGCGTGCGCGCAATCCGAGGACGTGGTGTCGGCCGGGTGCAGCAGGATGTGGTTCTGGCTCTGCAGGTGGTCGACGACCACGCCGGCGGTGGAGGTGCCTGCGGGTGCGCTGTGGGTGACGGTCTCCCGCGGGGCCGGGGCCGGGGCGGCGCAGCCGGCGCAGCACAAGGCCAGCACGGCGGCCAGGCCGGCGCGGTTACGGGTCACGGAGGCTCAGCTCCACCATGGGCAGTGCGGTGTTCGGCGGGGCCGCGCGGCTCCCCAGCGTGCGATCGAGCACCGAGCCCAGGGACGCCCAGGCGTGCGGATGGGCGTCTATGTAGCGCCGCAGCACCGCGTCGGCCTCGGCCGTGGACAGCCGCCGGGCGGTGGCCGCGACGCTGCGCCTGCGCCCCGTCGACACCCTCACCTGCGGGTTGGCCAGCACGTTGCGGAACCACTGCGAGCGCTCGCCGAAACCGGAGGGCACCACGTAGGTGTCCGGTGCCGGATGGTCGACGACTTCGAGCACGACGTAGCGGGTGGCCCCGGTGCGCCGGCCGATGTGTTCGAGCATCAGCATCCGTGAACCGAACACAAAGCCCAGACCTGCGCGGTAGGCGGCGATCGGCGCTCGCATCAGGGGGCGCCAGTGCAGTGCCGCTTCCACCACGATAGTCAACGGCTTGCTCACCGCACGGGTGAATGACGCTGCTGTCACGTCATGACCTCCTCTGCGTCACGGCCTACCGGATGGCGGGGCACTCCTCCGTCATACCGAAAACAGTTGCGTATATGCAACAAATTCGCCCGCACAGCGGGCGCCGGGACGCCCGGGACGGGTCAGATCGCGGCGAGCTCGGCGATGCCGCGATCACCGTGCAGCTCGACGTCCTTGAGCCGCAACGACACTCGCTGGCCGAACTCCTCGAGCGCGTCGAGACCCACGGTCGTCCACTCGAACCAGGGGCCGACGGCGTCATCGGTTTCCAGACGCTGCACGGTCTTGGTCACACCGGTGACGGCGGGCGCGAACTCGACGACGCAGTGGCCGCCGTCACGCAGCAGCGCCCGGCAACGGTTGAGCAACCGCAACGGGTCGCCGCCGAGGCCGATGCAGCCGTCGGCCAGCAGGGCCGTCTGCCACCAGCCCTCGCGCGGCAGCGCGTCGAACACGTCACCGCGCAACACGGTGGCGCCGCGCCGCTCGGCGAGCTGGATCGCAACGGCCGACTGGTCGATACCCAGCGCGGCCACGTCGCGGCGGGTCAGCCACGCTACGAAGCGGCCCGGGCCGCAGCCCAGGTCGATCACCGGCCCCTCGCAGCGCGCCGCGAGCGCCGCGTCGCACGGATCGTCGCCGCAATCGGCGAGCCAACGCCCGACGGGCAGCTCGGCCGTCCGATAGTCCGCGCCGCGAATCCAGCAGCGATGGCCCCGAAGCGCACTGTCGTAGAGGGGACCGATCATGATTCTCGCTCTCCACTGCACTCGACACGGACACATCGCTGTGCCGCTCGAGAATCAGCAGCAGAGCCGAAGGCTCTGTACCCGCGTGAGGCGCCGGCAAACCAGGGACGTCACGCCGCCCGGACGCCGCGCCTGCCGACCACGTCGTCGTAGTGGCCGAGCAGCTCGTCGCAGATCGCCGGCCAGGTGCGGCCGAGCACGCTGCGGCGCGCCGCCACCGAGTAACGACTGCCGTTCGGCGAGCAGGTGATCGACCGACTCGGTCAGCCGGTCCTCGAACTCGGCGACCGGCAGCAGCAGCCCGGTGCGGTACGGGGCCACCAGGTCGCGCGGGCCCCCCGCGTCCGGGGCGATGACCGGCAGCCCCGACGCCATCGCCTCCTGCACGGCCTGGCAGAACGTCTCGTGCTCGCCGGGGTGGACGAAGACGTCCATGCTGGCGTAGGCGGCCGCCAGCTGCGGTCCCGTACAGCGCGCCGGTGAAAACCGCCGTGGGCAGGCGCGCTTCGAGCTTCGGCCGGTCGACGCCGTCGCCGACGACGACGACCTGCACGTCGTCACGGGCCGCGAGCACGGCGAGCCGTTCGACGTGCTTCTCCGGAGCCAGCCGGCCCACGAAGCCGACGATCGGCTTGCCGTGCGGCGACCAGTGCCGGCGCAGGTGCTCGTCGCGCGCGGACGGCGCGAAGCCAGTGACGTCGACTCCGCGCGCCCACTTGTGTACCCGCGGGATGCCGATGCGCGACAAGATTTTCCATCGCCGACGTGGACGGCGCCAGGGTGCGGTCGGCGCTGCTGTGCAGGTGCCGTGTCCACGCCCACGCGGCCCGCGACGTGACGCCGATGCCGTAGCTCTCGCGCGAAACCCGGCGACGTCGGTTTGGAATACCGCGACGGTCGGCACGCCGAGGTGCCGCGCGGCGTGCACGCCTCCCCAGCCGAGCAGGGCCGGCGACGCCAGATGCACGACGTCGGGGTCGAATCCGCGCAGCACGCCGACCATCCGCGGCCGCGGCACGCCCAGCGGCAGCGACGTGACCTTCGGGAACATCCGCGACGGCACCCGGTGCACGCGGACTCCGTCGTGCACCCGGTCCGCGGCGGGCTCGCCCGCGCGGCGTGTCCGGGGCGATGACCAGGACTTCGTGACCGGTGCGGCGCAGATGCTCCATCACCCGAAGCACCGAGTTGGTGACGCCGTTGACATTCGGGAGGAAGGATTCTGCGACGATCGCGACGCGCACACTCATGACGGTGACATCGCGATCTGTCGCCGAGGTTGCCGACAGGGATATGTCGCGCGAATTCCGGGTGCCGACGGCTACGCTCTGGGCGATGCGGTACATCGCCAGGGCGGCGCTGGTCATCGGCCGTGATCGGGCTGCTCGCCGGAACCGTCGGCTGCTCCCGGGAGGTGCCCGGTGACGCCCGCCCCGACCCCGTCCCGGCGCCGCTGGCCCTCGCCGAGGACGGCTTCGGCATCGTCGCCGGCTTCGACAGCGCGCCCGCCCAGATCGAGATCTTCACCGAGCCGCAGTGCACCCACTGCGCACGATCTGCAGCAGGACTTCGGCGACCAGATCGCCTACTACATCACCGTGGGCGGGCTGCAGGTCACCTACCGCCCGCTGACGTTCCTGGACGACCCGGCGGTGCACCGACGGGTATTCGGCCACGGTCGCCAACGCGATGTTCCTCGCCGTCGAGCCCGCCGGCGACACGGCGGCGAGCGGCACCCAGTTCCAGCGCTTCGTCGAGGAGCTGTGGGCCCACCAGGATCCCGGCGGACCGGCCCAGCGGCGCCGAATGCGCGGACATGGCGGCGCAGCCGGACTTCCGCAGGCGGTGGCCGACAACGTCGACAGCGGGCCGGCGACCGCGCGGCCGTCGACATCGACGCCATGGAGGCCACGAACTTCGAGCTACCTGTTCGACATCGACCCGGCGCAGACCGGCACGCCGACGGTTTACGACCTCGCAGGCCGGCGAGAAGGTCGACATCTCCGACGACGCCTGGCTCGACCAGGCTCGTCACGCCTTGACGCCGGTGTCGATGCCGGCGCTCGTACCAGCGCCGTGACCCCCAGCGCGGCCCCGGCGACCAGCCAGCCGACCACCGCGATCGAGCCGGCCGGGATGATCGCCAGCGACGCGTTGCGGTCGCGCACCCGGACCAGGTCCGGGTTGTTGTTGTCGTACTCGACGTAGATTCGCATGCCGTTGTCCAGCTCGGACGGATACAGCACGCCCAGCTCGGGCCGGTAGGTGACGCGGTCGGGGGTGACGAACTCGATCGTCGAGCGCCGCGGTCCCGCGTTGAGCACCTTGGCCGCGGCCACGCCCATGTGGCGTTCGATCTGGCGGTCGTTGCGCCACGCGCCGAGCACCAGCAGCACCGACTGCAACGTCACCAGGCACGCCGCGACCACGATGCCGATCCGGATCCGGCGCAGGATCTTGCCGCGTGCGGGTCTCCCCGGGCTCGCCGTACAGGTGCGGAATGACGAACTGCGCACAGCGCTGTTCGCGCGCGCTCTAGTCAGCTCCGCTCACAGAGCCGCCTTGATCGACGCGTGCAGCGCCCGCAGCGACGACCGGTCGGCCTTCACCTCCAGCACCCGCATGCCGTCGAACGGCTCGTCGAGCGCGGCGGCCAGCTCGTCGACCTCGATCTGCCGGCTCTCGACGTGGTACGCCCGGCACAGCGCGCCGACGTCGACGTCGTGCGGTGTGCCGAAGATCCGCGACGACACGTCGGAGAACCGCGGGTCGCCCTGCTCGAGCAGCTCGAAGATGCCGCCGCCGTTGTCGTTGGACACCACGATCGTCAGGTTGCTGCGGCGTCGGCTCCGTCGGCCCGATCAGCAGGCCCGAGCTGTCGTGCACGAACGTCAGGTCACCGATCAGCGCGACGGTGCGGCCGCCGGTTCGCCCGGTCATGCGCGAGCGCCGCGCCGATCGCCGTCGACACCGTGCCGTCGATGCCGGCCACCCCGCGGTTGGACCGCACCTGTGACGCCGGCGGTGTTGAAGCCCGACCAGCGCCGACGTCGCGCACCGGGTTCGACGCGCCGAGCACCAGCTGGTCGCCCGGGCCGCAGCGCGTCGGCCACCGCCGCCGCGACGTGCAGGCCGGTGGTCAGCGGATGTGCGGCCAGCTGCCCGCGCACCGCCTCGATGGCGTGCCGGTTGACCTCGGCGCAGCGGCTGCAGCCAGTCCGGGTTCGGCTCGCCGGTGGTCACCGCGCGCGTGCCGGTGGCCTGCGAGTTGCCCGACACGTCGGGCCAGCGCGGGCCGGTGGTCAGCGCGTACACCGGCACCGACGGGTCGGCCAGCAGCGCCGAGACCGGGCGGTGCAGGGTCGGGCGGCCCAGCATGATGACCTGCTTGCGGGCGCAATCAGCTGCAGCGCCAACGGGTGCAGCGGGTTCTGCGGCAGGCGGCGCGGTCGGCTCGGCGACGGTCGGCAGGTGCGCCAGGTTCGGGTGCACGCCCGCGCCGTGGCCGGCGATGACGACGGTGTCGGGGGTCAGGTCGATGTCGAGCGGCTGGTCGAACGTCACCGGCGGGGTGTAGGTCCACGGCCTGCCGTCGGGGCGGCCCTCCGGGGCGTACGGGCGCCGGGCTCTTCGAGGGTCGGGCACCAGCGGCTCGCGCAGCGGGATGTCGAACTGCACCGGTCCGGCGTTGGCGCGACGGGAACCCGTGGCGGCGACCAGCACTCGGCAGGTCGCCGAGCGCCACTGCGCGTTGAAGGAGCTGTCGTCGCCCGGCGCAGCTCCGGCATCGGGGGCGAGTCCGAGGCTGATGTTGGCGCGCATCTGGGTGCCGAAGTAGCCGAGCTGCTCGAACGTCTGGTTGGCGCCGGTGCCGAGCAGCTCGTAGGGCCGGTTGGCCGACAGCACGATCAGCGGCACCCGCGCGTAGTTGGCCTCCACCACCGCGGGCCCGAGGTTGGCCACCGCGGTGCCCGACGTCATCGCCACGCAGACCGGTGCGCCCTCGGCCACCGCGAGGCCGATCGCCAGGAAACCCGCGGTGCGCTCGTCGATGCGGACGTGCAGCCGCAACCGGCCGGCCCGGTCGGCGTCGTGCAGCGCGAACGCCAGCGGCGCGTTGCGGGACCCGGGGCACAGCACCACGTCGCGGACGCCGCCGCGGATCAGTTCGTCGACGACCACCCGGGCTTGCGCGGTCGAAGGATTCACCACTACAGACTATCGGCGAAGAAATTGAGGATCGCGGCGTTGACCACCTGGGGCTTCTCGATGAAGCCGAGGTGCCCGGTGCCGGGGATCTCCAGGAACGGCGCGTTGGGCATCGCGTCGGCGACCTCGCGGCCCAGATACGAGGGCAGCACGACGTCGTCGGCGAAGCCGATCACCAGCGCCGGCGTCTGCACGTTCTGGTAAGCGGCCAGCCGGCTGCCCTGCGGGGCGATGGACAGCTGCGTGCGCATGCCCGGCGTCGGCTTCTGCGGCCACATCGTGAACATGTCGATCCAGTCCCGCGATGGCGTTGTCGTCGTTCAAGCGTCTTGGGCGAAAAGCTCTCCAGCAGGCGCACTTTCGCGTCGAAATCGACGGGCAGCTGCGACGCCGGAGTCGGCCAGCGCCTGCTCGCCGGTCCAGAAGAAATCGCGGGTGCGGTCGTGGCGGCCGCGGGTGGCCATCAGCACCGCCGAGCGCACCAGTTCGGGGCGGGCGACCATCAGCTCCTGGGCGATGTAGGAGCCCATCGACACCGCGACGATGCGCACCGGGGCCGAGGCCGAGTCGGTCGATGACGTCGGCGGTGTCGCCGACCATCGTCTCGGTGGTGAAGCCGTCGGCGTTCTCGGTGGCGCCGACCCCGCGGTTGTCGAACGTCACACAGCGGTAACCGGCGCGGGTGAACACCGGCACCTGGTGCAGATGCCAGGTGCGTCCCGGCGCCGCCGCGGCCCGCGATGAAGAGCACCGGATCGCCGGTGCCGCGGTCGTCATAGGCCAGATTCACCCCGCCGACGCTATAGGACGAGCGATTTCGGCGTGGATATCGACGGTCAGCGACGGCAAGCACGCCGAAGTCGCAGGGAGTGGAACCGTGGGGGCGTCACGTGCGTCCGTCCATACATGCTCGATGACTACCTGCGACGCCACGACGGCGTCATCACACTCGATCAGGCGCGGGCCGCCGGCCTCAGCCACGCGGCGGTTCAACGCCGAGTCGCATCGGGGCACTGGGTACGACGGGCTCGAGGCGTGTATTCGGTGAACGATCAGCCGTTCACCGATGCCGCCCGCATCCGGGCCGCGGTGTGGAGTTATGGGCCACACGCTGTCGGTAGCGGACTGACCGCCGCCTGGTGGCACGGGTTGACGAGGTTCGCTCCCGAGAAGGTCGAGATCACGATCCCCCGCAACAGCAATGGCCGAACGCGCCCCGGCTGCCAGCCGCGCCGACGTGATCTCGCGCGGTCGGACATCGTCGAGATCACGGGTCTGAGGGTGACCAACCTGCCCCTCACGGTTGTCGAAGCCGCGGCGAGAAACGGAGGTGGCGCCAAGCTGCTGGACACCGCTCTGCAGAAGAGGACCGAACTGCGTCCGCTGTGGCAGGCACACCTGCGCCACAAGGGCCGGTACGGTGCGCCGACGCTCCCGACGACTGCTCCAGGCGGCCGATCACGGCGCCCGCTCGGCGGCCGAGAGGCTGCTGCTCAAACTCTTACGGGATGCGGGGGTCACCGGGTGGCGAGCGAACCATCCGGTGGGCGGCTATCGCGTGGACGTCGCGTTTCCCCTGGCGCACGTGGCCATCGAGGTCGACGGGTTCGCGTTCCACAGCGGTGCGGAGGAGTTCCAGATCGACCGCATGCGTCAGAACCGCATCGTCCTGCTGAACTGGCAGGTGCTGAGGTTCACCTGGCTGGATCTCACGGAGTACCCGGACCGCGTGGTCGCGGTCATCCGGTCTGCGATTTCGGCGTGATTGTCTTCGATGAGCGACGACGAGCACGCCGAAGTCGCACGGAATGCAGGGCGGCGTCCCACATCAGCCCGCCCGCAGCCGCCAGCGCGGCCGGGCGGGCCAGCTCCCTGGTCATCATCGCGGTGGCGGCGGCCTTGGTGCCCGCCGACGCCTTGGACATGTGCCCGGAGTCGAACGGCGGCTGCGGGTCGTACTCCATCGACAGCTGGATGGCTTTGGCCTTCGCCTCACCGCCGATGCGAGCCGGCCAGCCACAGCCCGAGGTCGATACCCGCCGACACCCCGGCGCAGGTGACGATCCGGTCGTCGGCGGGCACGATCCGCTCGTCGCCGACCGGCGAGGGCGCCGAACGTCTTCAGCACCGGCAGCGCCGCCCAGTGCGACGTCGCCCGCTTGCCGTCGAGCAGACCCGCGGCGGCCAGGATCACCGAGCCCGAGCACACCGACGCCGTCCAGGTCGAGGTGGCGTGGGCACGCCGCACCCAGTCGAGCACCTTCTTGTCACGGGCGTGCTCGAGGGTGCTGAATCCGCCGGGGATCAGCACGACGTCCGGGGCCGGGGTCTCGGCGAAGCTGTGCGTGGCGCCGACGAGCAGCACCCCGGAGTCCGCGGCGATCGGGCCCGGTCGGTGCCAGACGAACCGCACCTCGGTGCCGGGGAGATAGCGCAGGCTCTCGTAGGGGCCGATGAAGTCCAGCGCGGTGAACCCGGGATACAGCACGATCGCGACCTGCATGGTCGAGGTCCTTCAGGCGAAGGTTTTCCGGTACTGTCCGGCGAGACGCCGAGCCGGCGGACGAAGTGGCGACGCATGCGTCTCCGAGGAGCCGAAGCCGCAGCGCGCGGCGACGACGGTGACCGGGTCGTCGGTCTCGGTGAGCTGGCGGCGGGCCGCCTCGGTGCGGATCCGTTCGACGTAGGCGCCCGGGCGCCTCGACCGACCTCCTCGGTGAACACCCGGGTGAAATGCCGGGGACTCATCGCGGCGCGCCGGGCCAGCTCGGCCACGCTGTGCGCGCCGCCGGGTTCGGCCTCGATGGCCTCCTGTACGTCGCGGATCGGCGTGCGCCGGGCGCGCGGCATCCACACCGGCGCGGCGAACTGCGTCTGCCCGCCCGGCCGGCGCAGGTACATCACCAGATAGCGCGCGACGGTCTGGGCGGCGTCGGTACCTTGGTCGTCTTCGACGAGCGCCAGCGCCAGGTCGATGCCCGCGGTGACGCCCGCGGCGGTCCACACCTTCGCCGAGCTGCGGACGAAGATCGGGTCCGGGTCGACGGTGACCGCGGGGAAGTCCGATGCCAGCTGCGGCGCGAACGCCCAGTGTGTGGTGGCGACGCAGCCGTCGAGCAGGCCGGCCTGCGCGGCCAGGACCGCGCCGGTGCACACGCTGACCACGCGGCGGGCGTGCGGGGCCGACGGCGGCGATCCAGTCGATCAGGTCGGGGTCCTTGCGCGCGGTCTCGGTGCCGAACCCGCCCGGCAGGACGACGGTGTCGACGGGAACGGCGGGGTCCGGTAGCGGGTCGGCGACCAGCGTCAGCCCGGTGCCGGTGCTGACCGGCGCGCCGTGCGACCGAGACGACGCGCACGTCGTAGCCGTCGCCGGCCGTGCGCGGCTCGCGTACATCGACGCGCCGGTGAACACCTCGAACGGGCCCACCATGTCGAGCGCCTGCACGCCCTCGAAGCCGAGGATCAGCACGGTGCGGGCCATGGGTCTCAGTCTCGGGGCACGCGGCGATGGCGTCTAGGCCGCGCACCCCACAGATCAGGACATCGAGCGGAAAGCACTCCCGGACGCGCTCGATCCACCACTGCCGGCGGTCCGGCGGCGCCGCCAGCGCGTGCGAGCCGCGCCGGATCCGGGGTCACCGCCGCCGACGGGCAGACAGCCGTCGACGGGCTGCGGCGGCTCGGCGACGTCGTCGACGAACAGGCCCGCCGGTGCCCAGCCCGCAGGCGTGCCCCAGTTCGGGCAGGCGCCGCCGCGGCGACCAGGCCGACGCCGATGCCGACCGCCGAATCCAGCGCGCTGGACACCACGACCGGGATGTCGATCTGCGCGGCGATCCCGAGCATGTGCCGCACCCCGCCCAGCGGCGCCACCTTCAGCACCGCGATGTCGGCCGCGCCGGAGCGCACCACGTGCAGCGGGTCGTCGGCCTTGCGGATGCTCTCGTCGGCGGCGATCGGGCACGTCGACGCGGCGGCGCACCTCGGCCAGTTCGGGCACCGTCGCGCACGGCTGTTCGAGGTACTCCAGCGGTCCGTCGGCGGTCAGCGCCTCGGCCGCCGCGACGGCCTCCTCGACGCTCCAGCCGCCGTTGGCGTCGACCCGCACGGTCGGCACCTGCGGCGCGCACCGCGTTGACCCGCGCGACGTCGTCGGCCAGCGACTGGCCGGGCTCGGCGACCTTCACCTTGGCGGTGCGGGCACCGGGAAACCGGGCGAGCACCTCGGGCACCTGCTCGGCCGGGACGGCGGGCACCGTCGCGTTGATCGGGATGCGGTCGCGGCGCACCAGCGGGCAGCGGCGCATAGGCCGCCTCGAGCCCGGCGGCGAGCCAGTCGGCGGCCTCGACGGGTCGGTATTCGAGGAACGCGCCGAACTCCCCCCACCCGGCCGGCCCGTCGATCAGGGCGACCTCGCGGGTGGTGATGCCGCGGAAGCGCACCCGCATCGGCAGTGCGACGACGTGCAGCCGGTCCAGGACGTCGGCCAGCGTGGCCGTCATCGCATCGACTCTAGGACGAAGAGGTTCCCCATCGCGGGGTACTCGGCCACGAATACCTGTGTGACGCGTCTCGGAAAGGACATTCAGTGGTCAATCGCATCGTGAAGTTCGCTGGTCAGACTCGGGGAGTCCGCGCTGTCGATCGTCGGCGTCCGCACCGTCGAAGAGCCGCACTACATCAGAGCGCCCGCTGACCGACACCGTCGAGATCCGCCAGTACGGATCCCGCATCGCCGCCGAGACGACGGTCGCCGGCGACAGGCAGAAGGCGCTCAACACCGGCTTCCGCCGGCTCGCTGGTTACATCTTCGGCGGCAACCACCGCGACACCGAGATCGCGATGACCGCGCCGGTGAGCCAGCAGTCGGCCAAGGAGGAGATCGCCATGACCGCGCCGGTCTCGCAGACGGGCAGCGCCGAGCGACGGGTGGACGGTCCGGTTCTTCATGCCGTCGAAGTGGTCGATGGAGACCCTGCCCGACGCCCGACGACGAGACGTCCGGCTGGTCACGGTGCCGCCGCAGACCGTCGCGGTGCTCGCGTTCAGCGGCGACCGCAGCGCCGCGGCCGTCGCGGCGCGCGGCGAGGAGCTGCGGAACACACTGCGGGACAACGGCATCGAGCCCGCCGGCGAGACGACCGCCTGGTTCTACGATCCGCCGTGGACACTGCCGTTCCGGCGCCGCAACGAGGTCGTCGTCCCGGTCTAGACCGTGGCGCGGTCGCGGCCGTCCCAATGCGGTTTGCGCAGTTCCTTCTTCAGCACCTTGCCGGTCGGGATTGCGCGGCAGTTCGTCGGTGATGTCGACGCTCTTGGGGCACTTGTAGGCAGCCAGCCGCTCGCGGGCGAACGCGATGAGATCGGACTCGGACGGCCTGCGCGATTCCACCACGACGACGGCCTTGACGACCTCGCCCCACTTCTCGTCGGGCACGCCGATCACCGCGACCTCGACCACCGCCTCGTGTTCGGCCAGCACCCGCTCCACCTCGATGGAGTAGATGTTCTCCCCGCCCGAGATGATCATGTCCTTGAGCCGGTCCTCGACGAAGATGTAGCCGCCGTCGTCGACGCGGCCGATGTCACCGGTGCGGAACCAGCCGTCCTCGGTGACCGCCTCGGCGGTGGCCTCGGGCTTGTTGTGGTAGCCCTTCATCAACTGCGGTGTCCGGAACCACAATTCGCCCTGCTCACCGGTCGGCACGTCCTCGAGGGTGTCGGGGTCGACGACGCGCACCTCGGCGTTGGGCACCAGGGTGCCGGCACTGGACAGCCGCTCCTCCCTGCCCGGGTCGCGGTGCGCCTCGGGCAGCAGGTGGCTGATCACGCCACACACCTCGGTGAGCCCGTAGGCCTGCATGAAATCGGTGTCGGGCCACGCCTCGAGCGCCTGGCGGAGCAGCGGCAGCGGCATCGGCGATGCCCCGTAGGCGAACGTCTTCAGTGCGCCGAAGAGCTTGACCGCGTCCTCGCCGGCGTCGAGCACCTTGGCCAGCACCGCCGGCACCAGGAAGGTGCGGTTGGCGCCCTTGAGGATCGCGCCCGCCAGCGCGGCGCCGTCGACGTCGCGCGTCATCACGCTCGGCACCCCGTCGTGCACGCCGAACTGCACGTACGACGATCCGCCGACGTGGAACAGCGGCATCGACACCATGTTCTTGTCGCCCTCGTCGAACTCGAACCCCTCGTGGGCGTTGACCGTGTGGGCGATGATGTTGGCCTGCGTGAGCTCGACGCCTTTGGGGCGTCCCGTCGTGCCCGACGAGTACATGATGATGGCGACGTCGCCGGGTTCGACGTCATCGGACCGCTCGGACCGGGGTGGCGGCCGCCAGCATCGATTCGTACTCGTCGTCACCCTCCGGCGTGACGGCGATGACGTGCTCGACGTTGGTGAGTTTGTCGCGGATCTTCTCCACAGCGGGCAGGAATTCGGCGCCGACGACGAGCAGCTTGGCGTCGGAGTCGTTGAGCACGTAGTCGAGTTCGTCGGCGGCCAGCCGGAAGTTGATGATCGCGTTGGCAGCGCCCAGCGACGCCGCCGCGAAGGTCAGCTCCACGCAGGCGGGATGGTTCTTGTCCAGGAACGCCACCACGTCACCGCGCCCGACGCCGCGCTCGGTCAGGGCGCCGGCCAGCCGGCGGATCCGGTCGTTCCACTGCGCCCAGGTCCAGTTGCGGTCGAGGTAGTCCATCGCTTCGGCGTCGGGTGTGGTGGCGGCCCAGTGGGCGACGCGTTCGTCGAGAAATCGGGGTTCGGGCAGATCAGCCATGGTCTGCAGCGTGCCATGCCGGCCGTCGCCGCTGTCCGGTTTCGCCCAATCGTGCACAGGTGGTACTCCGTTCGGTGTCGTTGTTCAACGGACCAGGGGCACGAGATGGCGACGGGCGTAGGCGGGCGACGGCGTCGTCGTCGGTGACGTCGAGGACCGGCGGTGCCGACCTGCACCAGCGACGCGGCCAGCCGGATGTGGAGTTCGGCGACGGCGAGCAACGCGTCGATCGGGCATCGCGGCGCCGGCCGCGCGTAGCGCCTTGGCCATCGCGGTCGCGGCGCTGACAAGGAAGACGCGCGCCTCGTCGACCATCGCGGTGGTGGCGGTGAAGTCGCCGTCGAGTTGCAGGAAGCTGCGCATCACGGGCTCACCGGTGAGCAGCCGCACGCCTTCGCGGAATGCCGCCACGGCGGCGTCCTGCGGTCCGTGTCGATGGCGACGGTCTGCAGTCGCTTCATGGCGTAGTCGAACGTCTGGCGGCCCAGCGCGGTGAGCAACGCGTCACGGCTGGGGAAGCGCCGGTAGAGCGTGCTGCGGCTGACGCCGGCCTGCCGCGCCACCACGTCCATGCTGAGCCGGCCCACCCCGACGAGGGCGACCTCCTCGGCCGCGGCCTTGAGGATCGCCGACTCCTGCTCGGTGCGGCTGTCGGTGTTGCGCAGGCGTCGCATAAGGATCCCGGGTCAGCCCGCGGGGCAGCGGCCGGCCGGCGGCGCGAAGGACTCCAACGCCACCGAACGATGCAGCCGCACCAGCTTCTCGTACTCGATCCGATTGCGCGCCAGGGGAATCAGCAGCACGCGATCGGGAAGCGTGTGCCACGCGAGCTGCAGCAGCCGGCAGTAGAGCGCGAACTCGCGGTCGTGGCGGGGCAGCCAGCCGAAGCCAGTCAACTCCCGGACTCCGGGATGCAGGATGCCGAACGAGCAGACCGTGACCACCCGGCCGGCGAGCGGCCGCAGCAGCAGCCAGGGCGGCGTCAACGCCGCGCGGACCACCGGGGGAAGCACCAGCGTCGGCAGCGGCAGGCGGGTCAGGTCCTCGGTGACGCGCCGCAGGAACGGGTTGGCGGCCAGCTCGTCACGGACCATCTCCTCGTAGTAGGTGAGCGCCTCGGCGTAGCTCGCCGGCAGCTTGGCGTTCTTGCCGGGCAGTTCCAGGCTGCGGAACGCCTCAAGCAGCTGCTGGTAGGCCGCCTCGCGCTCGTCGCCGGTCATGGTGATGCCGGTGCACGGGGTGAACGAGTTGAGCACCACGAACAGCCCGCTGACCGCGATCCAGTTCCACAGGCGGGGATCCAGCGCGCTGTAGCGCACGTCGGCGAACTCGCCGGTGCCCTTCCCATGGACCTCGCGGTGCATGGTCTTGAGCCGTTCTCCCTCCGCAGCCCGGTCCGCGGCGTCACCCCAGATCGCGAGGAACGCCGAGAAGCCGCTGCGCACTCCCCGGTCGGCGAAGTTCGCGGCGAACCGGCCGGTCTTGTCCACCGCCGCGGCCACTGGGACCAGCGCGACCTCGTCGAAGGCTGCCGCCCCGAAGAATCCGCCGAGCACACTGCCGGAGTGCTTGCGGAACTCACGGATCACCCGCGACCGAACCTGCGGTGAAGCGTCCTCCATGACCGCGACCATCGCGCCTCCCTCGGTTGACACAAAGACTAGCTATCTGTGTCAACATGTCGACGGCCGCGCCGACCAGAATTTTTTCCGCACCGTGTCGATTTCCGCATCCGCCGTTCGACGTCATCGCGAGGGCCGCCCGAACAGACTGGAGGGGCCCCTTTCCCAGAGAAGGAGACCGATGATGACCCGCTACATGCTGATCCTGCGCTCGACCCCCGAAGCCGAGAAGGCGATGGAGAACGTCGACTTCAACGATGTGATTGCCGCGATGGGCCGCTACAACGAGGAGTTGATCAAGGCCGGTGTGCTGCTGGCCGGTGAGGGCCTCGCCGGTCCGGAGGAGGGCTTCGTCGTCGACTTCGACGCCGAGACCCCGGTGGTCACCGACGGCCCATACACCGAGGCCAAGGAACTGTTCAACGGCTTCTGGATCCTCGCGGTGTCGTCGAAGGACGAGGCCAGGCAGTGGGCACTGAAGTGCCCACTCGGCTACGGCGCGCGGCTCGAGGTCCGCCGGATCACCGAGACCGAGGAGTTCCCGCAGGACAACGAGTGGGTGCAGAAGGAACTGCAGTGGAAGAAAGAAGGCCTCATCTAGCCAGATCACGGGACCCTACTGACGAGAATTGGAACACGTTCTAGTCTGGTGGCCATGAGTGATGAGTTGCTGCGCCATCCCCTGCACTCCGGCCACCTGACCGTCGGCGCACTCAAGCGCCACCGCGACCGGCCGGTGCTGTTCCTCGGGGACACGACGATGACCGGCGGCGAGCTCGCCGACCGCATCAGCCAGTACATTCAGGCCTTCGAAGCCCTCGGTGCGGGCACCGGCGCCGCGGTGGGTCTGCTGTCCCTGAACCGGCCCGAGGTGCTGATGATCATCGGCGCCGGGCAGACCCAGGGCTACCGGCGCACCGCACTACACCCTCTCGGCTCGCTCGACGACCATGCCTACGTGCTCTCCGACGCCGGGGTGACGTCGCTGATCATCGACCCCAACCCGATGTTCGTCGAGCGGGCGCTCGGGCTGATGGAGAAGGTGCCCTCCCTCGAGCAGGTGCTGACGATCGGGCCGGTCCCCGAGGAGCTCAGCCGAGCAGCGGGGTGACCGCGGTCGACTTGAACGCGGAGGCGGCGAAATACCCGCCGCAGCCGCTGGTCGCGGCCGACCTGCCGCCCGACCACATCGGCGGGCTGACCTACACCGGCGGCACCACCGGCAAGCCCAAGGGCGTGATGGGCACGACGCAGTCGATCACCACGATGACGACGGTGCAGTTGGCCGAATGGGAGTGGCCGGAGAACCCCCGCTTCCTGATGTGCACACCGCTCTCACATGCGGGCGCGGCGTTCTTCACCCCCGTGATCGTCAAGGGTGGCGAGCTGCGGGTGATGACCAAGTTCGATCCGGCCGAGGTGCTGCGGGTCATCGAGGAGCAGAAGATCACCGCGACGATGCTGGTGCCCTCGATGATCTACGCGCTGATGGACCACCCGGATTCGCACACCCGCGACCTGTCGTCGCTGGAGACCGTGTACTACGGCGCCTCGGCGATGAACCCGGTGCGGCTTGCCGAGGCGATCCGGCGCTTCGGGCCCATCTTCGCGCAGTATTACGGGCAGTCCGAAGCGCCGATGGTGATCACCTACCTCGCCAAGAAGGACCACGACGAGAAGCGGCTGACCTCGTGCGGGCGGCCCACGCTGTTCGCCCGCGTCGCGCTGCTGGGCGAGGACGGCGCGCCCGTCCCGCAGGGTGAGGTCGGCGAGATCTGCGTGTCCGGCCCGCTGCTGTCGGGCGGCTACTGGAAATTAGACGACGCCACCGCACAAACGTTCCATGACGGATGGATGCACACCGGCGACCTCGCCCGGGAGGACGAGGACGGCTTCTACTACATCGTCGACCGCACCAAGGACATGATCGTCACCGGCGGCTTCAACGTGTTCCCGCGCGAGGTGGAAGACGTTGTCGCCGAACATCCTTCGGTGGCCCAGGTGTGCGTGATCGGCACCCCCGACGAGAAGTGGGGCGAGGCGGTGACGGCCGTGGTGGTGCTGCGGCCCGACGTCGCGGGCGACGAGACGGCGGTGGCCACGATGACCGCGGAGATCCAGGCCGCGGTCAAGGAGCGCAAGGGGTCGGTGCACACGCCCAAGCAGGTGATCGTCGTGGACTCCGTGCCGGTGACCGCGCTGGGCAAGCCGGACAAGAAGGCGGTGCGGGCGCAGTTCTGGGAGGGCGCGGGACGTTCGGTCGGGTGACGCTCGATCACCGCGAGCGCGCGCATTTGTCCGCGTATTGCCGCGTGTCCCCGTGCAGACACGCGCGCTCGCGGTGAAGGCAGAATGGGGGCGTGGCCGAAGGCGACCTGCAGCAGACCGTCGACGCGTGGCGGCGCCAGGACACCCTGGACGCGAAGTACCGCACGCTGGCCCGCGAGCTCGCGACCCACGCCGACGACCCGTGGGATCCCGACCGCATCGACGACGACGTGCTGCGGCTGATCTTCATGGCCGCGCACCCGTCGCTGTCGCGGGAGAATCAGATCGCGTTGACGCTCAAGGTCGTCGGCGGGCTGACCACCGACGAGATCGCCAGGGCGTTCCTGGTCCCCAAGGCCACCGTCGCGCAGCGGATCGTGCGGGCCAAGAAGTCGCTCACCGGTGTGCCGTTCGACGTACCCGACCGCTCGGAGTACCCGCAGCGGCTGGCCGCCGTGCTCGGCGTCATCTACCTCGTGTTCAACGAGGGTCACTCGGCGTCGTCCGGGGACCGCTGGGTCCGTGACGAATTGTGCGGCGAGGCATTACGTCTCGGGCGGGTGCTGGCTGCGCTGGCGCCGGCGGAGGCCGAGGTGCACGGCCTGGTGGCGCTGATGGAGTTCCAGTCGTCGCGTCTGCGTGCCCGCACCGATGCCGATGGGCGAGCGATTCTGCTCGAGGACCAGGACCGCGGCCGCTGGGACCACAGCCACATCCGGCGGGGTGTCGCGGCCCTGGCCCGCGCCGCAGAGGTTTTGCTCCACAGCGGAACCGGCTGGGGTCCCTACGGGTTGCAGGCGGCGCTCGCCGAATGCCACGCCGTCGCGCCGACCTTCGCCGACACCGACTGGCAGCGCATCGTGACGCTGTACGACGCACTGCTGCAACTCACCCCGTCCCCGGTGATCGAACTCAACCGGGCCGTGGCCGTGGCCGTGGCCGATCCGCAGGACGGTCCGCCGGAGGCTCTGCGCATCGTCGACGCCATCGGCGGCCTCGCCGATTCGCACCTGGTGCCCAGTGTGCGCGGGGAACTGCTGGCCCGGTCGGGGCGGCACGCCGACGCGGCCGCCGAGTTCGACCGCGCGGCCGCGCTCACCCACAACGATCGGGAACGGGAAGTGTTGCAGCGCAAAGCGGAAACGGCCCGGCGCCGCTAGGAGCCGGGCACGGCGGTGCGCGCCGCCACCGAGGCGGCACCGGCAGTGTCGAACACGTCGATGACCACATCGGGGTCGAGATAGCGACCGAGGTGATGCAGCCCGGGCGTGGCCGCGATGAGGTCGTTGGCCTGGTCGCCGGTCATCGGATAGTCGTCGACGGCGTGCCGCCAGTGCGCGGCCAGCACGGTCGCCGTCGGGGCCAGCCGCGGGACTTCGCGCTCGAGGGTCTGCCGCAACACCTCGGGCTGCAGGTAGTAGCAGAGTTCGGACAACAGCACCAGATCGAACGATCCGGCGGGCCAGGGCTGGTCGAGCGATCCGCGCATCAGGCGCACCCGGTCGGCGGCGCCGGCGGCCGTCAGCCGCCGGTGGGTCGCGTCCAGTGCGGCGACGCTGACGTCGGTGCTGGTGATGTGGTCGCAGCGCTGCGCCAGCGCCTCGGTGAGAACGCCGACCGAGCATCCCGGCTCGAACGCGTGCCGGTACCGCTGATAGGGCAGCAGCGCCATGGTGATCGCGTACTTGCGTCGTTCGTACCAGCGCGTGCCCAGCTGCCACGGGTCGTCCGCCTCGGCGTACATGCGGTCGAAGTAGGTGTCGGGCAGCCGGGCGTTCAGCAGAAGACCACCTCGTCGATCGTGAGCAGCCGGTGCACCACGAACGGTGGGAGCACGGGGTCCCCGCCGGGCGTCGGCGCCACGAACTGGCTTTCAAAGCTGTCTGCCGCCAACCGTTTCCGTTCGGTCGCCGCCGCGGTCACGGGCACCGTCCGGGCGCGCTCCCACGGCACCGCGTCGTCGCCGGGCAGCGCCCAGTGCCACATCCACACCGGGTACTCGACCAGCACCGCGCCGGTGCGCTCGGCCGCCAGCGCGGCGGCCCGGCCGACCGCCTCGTGGTCGGGATGCCCGTCACCGCGCCAGGTGGCGGCCAGCCACGTCCCGGCCGGCCTCGGATCGAGGATCTCGGTGAGCAGATCGGCCAGTCGTCGTTCGTGCCGCGCGATCTCCCCGTCGGGCAGCCCCAGGCTGATCGGCGGGGACACCCCGAGCAGCCGCGCCGCCCGGCCCAGCTCGGCCCGTCGCGTCCGCTCCAGCCGATACCGCGCGAGCATCCCGAGATCCGGGTACGCGGCACCGCCGTCGGTGGCCGACACGATCTGCACCGGCACCTCGGACTGGGCCAGCGTCGCCGCGGTGGCGCCGAACCCCAGCGTCTCGTCGTCCGGATGCGCGCCGGCCACCACCAGCTCCGGACACGTGCGCAGATCGAGGACGGGCAGCCCCAGCGCGGCGCCGACCCAGGTGTGTGTCGGGGTACCGCCGGCCGGGACCGGGCGTGCCGCGAGCCGGGCACCGTTGCCCAGGCTGCGCCGCGGTCACCGCGACGCCCCCGCGGCCAGCACACCGAGCCGCTCGAGGTCCCGCTCGGCGTGGCTCTGCCGCACGTACACCGACAGGTCGGCCACCCGGCGCGCGTGGGCGCCGTCCAGACACAGCGGCGCGGGGCCGAGCGCGCGCGCCGTGCGGTGTATCGATGTGTCCACGGCCGTCTCCACGACCGCGCGCACGCGGCGGGCAAGCAGTTCGGCGCAGCCCTTGGCGTCCGCCGGATCAGCGTCGACCTCGGCGGCCACCGCAGCCAGCAGCGCGTCGGCGCCGGACAGCGCGGCATCGACGGCGCCGAGGTGCGCGAGCGCGTGAGCGTCTGCGGTGCCTGCGGCGGCGCGCGCGTACAACGGCGCGGCCACCGCCCGCGCACCGCCGAGCCAGCACGCCGCGACGCCGACCGCGCCGTGCCAGAAGCCCGGCCGCGACAGGTACTCCCCCGGCCGGCCGACCGCGACGGCGGGTGCGGCATCGAACTGCACCGGGCGGGTGTCCGAGTCGGCCATGCCGGCGTTGCTCCAGTTGCTCGGCAGGGGCCGCACCGCGTCCTCGCCGAGGTCGACGGCGAACAGCCCGCGCTCGCCCGTCGGCAGCCGTGCGGTGACCAGCGCGTGCGTGCACAGTCCGGCACCCGAACACCACGCCTTGGTGCCGTCCAACACGGCGCGGCCGTCGTCGGCGCGCGCCGTCACGACGGCATCGCGGCCCTCGGCGGCCCAGACCCCCCACCACTGGCCCTGTGCGGGCGGCGGTCCGCCGAGCTCGGCCAGGATCGCCACCGCGTCGCAGTGGGCTTCGGCGAGCCGGCCGGCGGTGACGTCGGCCTCGGCGAGCGCGGCCAACCGCTGCCAGCGCTGTGCGGTGGCGCCGCGGCCGGGCAGCGGAAGATCCAGTGCGCCCGCGGCCAGCCACTCCGAGACCAGGCCGGCGGTCACGACGCCACGGAGCGCACAGCGCGGGACATGTCCTTGAGGTGCTGCGCGAACCCGCCGGGGGCCCGGCCCTCGGTCCGGTCCGACGTCGCCACCGAGAGCCCTGCGTCGCGGTACACGGACAGGCCTGCCGCCTCGAAGCGTTCGACGAGTTCGGCATCCTCCCCGGTGGCCAGCGCCCGGAACCCACCGACCTCCCAGTAGGCGTCGGCGCGGAAACCCATGTTCGCGCCGTGCACGTGCCGATGACCCGGTCCGGTCGAGCGGTAGGCACGCAGGTAGCGCCGCGCGACCGCAGGGGACAGCCGCCGCCAGACGGGGGCGCGGACCACCCCGAGCACCATGTCGGCTTCGGCATCGGTCATCCGGACCAGCCAGTCGGCGTCGACCACGCTGTCGGCGTCGGTCGTCGCGTACCACGTCGTGTCCTCCCCGTCCTCGCCCAAGACGGTGCGCGCATAGGCGAACCCGGCCGCGCGGGCCGCGCCGACGTTGCCCGCCGTCACGGAGATGAAGTGGGTGTCGAGGCCGAAGTCTCCGGCCAGCCGCTCGCTGCCGTCGTCGCACGAATCGAGCACCACGACCGTCAGCACCGGGGTGGGCAAGCACAGCGCGGCGGTGGTCAGCGCGCGCAGGCAGCGCGGAAGATGGGCGATCTCGTTGTGGGCCGGCACCACCACGACGGTCTGCAGCGGAGCGGCGGAGGGTGACATGGCGTATAAATAGCCGCTCCGCAGGGATTTCAACCCTGGCACGATGGGTGGGGTGACTGACCTCCGCGCCGTCCTGTTCGACTTCTCCGGCACGCTGTTCCGCCTGGAGGAGGACGAGAGCTGGTTCGCCGGCATGGAACTCGACAGCCCACTCAGCCCAGCGGAGAATCAGGAGATCGACGGACACGTGCAGGCGGAGTTGATGCGACGGCTCACGGCGCCGACGGGCCGCTCGGTGTCGATGACACCCGAGGCGCTGCAGGCCTGGATGAACCGTGACCTGGCGCCGCACCTGCACCGGGAGGCGTACCTGCACGTCCTGCGCGAGTCGGGGCTGGCCCGTCATCACGCGGAAGCGTTGTACGCGAAGGTGATCGATCCGCAGTGCTGGACGCCCTACCCGGACACCGGCCCGGTGCTCGCCGGCTTACGCCGGCGCGGCATCAAGACCGCGGTGGTGTCCAACATCGCCTTCGACATCCGGCCGGCGTTCGCGGCACTGGGAGCGGCCGGCGACGTCGACGAGTACGTGCTGTCGTTCGAAGTGGGTGTCGTCAAGCCGGATCCGGCGATCTTCGGCGCGGCGCTGGACCGGCTCGGGATGCCTGCCGAGCGCACGCTGATGGTCGGTGACAGCGACGAGGCCGACGGCGGCGCCCGCGACGTGGGCTGCCACTTCGCCCTCGTGGACCCGCTGCCCACCCGCGAGCGTCGCGACGGCCTGATCGCCGCGCTGTGGGCCAACGGCATACCGCTGTAACTTCGGAGCCATGGCCGAACCCAAGCCGCCGTGGTGGCTCAAACCGATGAACAAGGTGCTGATGGCGGCAACGCGCATCGGGTTGATCAAGGATGGGCCGATGGTGTTGACGGTGACCGGCCGCAGATCCGGTCAGCCGCGGTCCACCCCCATCACGCCGTTCGAGGTCGACGGCCGCCGCTACGTCGTCGGCGGGTTCCCCGGCGCGGACTGGGTGCGCAACGCCCGCGCCAACCCCGACGCCGTGCTGATGCGCAGCAAGATGCGCGAACCGGTGCGGATGGTGGAGTTGGACGCCGAGCAGGCGCGGCCGCTGCTGCGGCAGTTTCCCATCCTGGTTCCGACGGGCGTGAGCTTCATGCAGAACGCCGGACTGGTCAGCGGACCGAACCCCGACGAGTTCGAGGCGCTGGCCGGGCGCTGCTCGGTATTCCGCTTCGATACCGTCTGACGCGTGAGCAATCCGTTCGACGCCAGCCTCTGGGAGCCGGTCGCCGGCTTCGACGACCTGACCGACATCACCTACCACCGCCATGTCTCCGACGGCGGGAAGCAGCCGACGGTGCGGGTCGCGTTCGACCGCCCCGAGGTGCGCAACGCCTTCCGTCCGCACACCGTCGACGAGCTCTACCGCGTGCTCGACCACGCCCGGATGTCCTCCGACGTCGGCGTCGTGCTGCTGACGGGCAACGGCCCGTCCCCCAAGGACGGCGGCTGGGCGTTCTGCTCGGGTGGCGACCAGCGCATCCGCGGGCGCTCCGGTTACCAGTACGCCTCGGGCGAGACGGCCGAGTCGGTGGATCCGGCGCGGGCGGGCCGGCTGCACATCCTGGAGGTGCAGCGGCTGATCCGGTTCATGCCCAAGCCGGTGATCTGTCTGGTCAACGGCTGGGCCGCCGGCGGCGGGCACTCGTTGCACGTGGTGTGCGACCTGACGCTGGCCTCGCGCGAGCACGCCCGGTTCAAGCAGACCGACGCCGACGTGGGCAGCTTCGACGGCGGCTACGGGTCGGCCTACCTGGCGCGCCAGGCCGGGCAGAAGTTCGCCCGCGAGATCTTCTTCCTGGGCCGGCCCTACACCGCCGAGCAGATGCACGCGATGGGCGCGGTGAACGAGGTCGTCGACCATGCCGAGCTGGAAACCGTTGCGCTGCAGTGGGCTTCGGAGATCAACGGGAAGTCGCCGCAGGCGATCCGGATGCTCAAGTACGCGTTCAACCTGCTCGACGACGGGCTGGTGGGCCAGCAGCTGTTCGCCGGTGAGGCGACGCGGCTGGCGTACATGACCGACGAGGCCGTCGAGGGCCGCGACGCGTTCCTGGAGAAGCGCGACCCCGACTGGACGCCGTTCCCCCGCTACTTCTAGAGCGATTTCGGTGTCTTCGTCGCCCTCAGCGTGACGAACGTACACCGAAATCACGAGAGGACGAACCCATGGCGCGCAGGAACCCGCTGCGGCGGCTGGCCGAGCAGGTGGTGCTGACCAGCATGCGGCCGCCGCTGCTGCCCACGCTGCTGCAATACCGGCCCGACCGCGCCGTCGTCGACCTGAAGGGCAAGCGGATCCTGCTGACCGGGGCGTCCTCGGGCATCGGGGAGGCGGCCGCGGAGAAGCTGGCGCGCCGCGGCGCCGTCGTGGTCGCGGTGGCCCGCCGCCAGGACCTGCTGGACGCCCTGGTCACCCGGATCACCGCCGCCGGCGGCGACGCCCGCGCGCATGCCTGCGACCTGTCCGACCTCGACGCCGTCGACACCTTGGTGGCCACCGTGGCGGCCGAGCTCGGCGGGATCGACATCCTGGTCAACAACGCCGGGCGCTCGATCCGGCGCCCGCTGGCCGAGTCGCTGGACCGCTGGCACGACGTCGAGCGCACGATGACGCTGAACTACTACGGCCCGCTGCGGCTGATTCGCGGGCTGGCACCGGGCATGCTCGAGCGCGGCGACGGGCACATCATCAACGTGTCGACGTGGGGCGTGAAGACCGAGTCGCCGCCGCTGTTCGGGGTGTACAACGCCTCCAAGGCCGCGCTGTCGTCGATCAGCCGGATCATCGAGACGGAGTGGAGCGACCGCGGCGTGCACTCGACGACGCTGTACTACCCGCTGGTGAAGACCCCGATGATCGCGCCGACGCGGGCCTACGACGGCCTGCCCGGGCTGTCCGCGGACGAGGCCGCGGGCTGGATCATCACCGCGGCCCGGCACCGCCCGGTCAGCATCGCACCGCGCATCGCCGTCACCGCCCACGCGATCAACAGCGTCGCGCCCGCCGCGGTCGACACCATCATGAAGCGCCAGCGGATGCAGCCGCGGGACCGATGATCCGCAGCGTTGCCGACATCGTCCGGGTGCACGGCCGGTCGCGCCCGGACGCGCCGGCGCTGATCGTCGGCGACGCGACGATCACCTACGGTGAGCTCGACGCCCGGTCCAGCCGGGTCGCGCAGGCGTTCGCGCACGCGGGCGTCGGGTTCGGGGACCGGGTGGCGTTCATCGAGCGCAACGGCGCCGAGTTCTTCGAGGTGATGTTCGGCCTGGCCAAACTCGGCGCGGTCGGCGTGCCGGTCAACTGGCGGCTGGCGGCGCCGGAGATGCGCACATCGTCACCGACTGCGGCGCCGCGGCCGTGGTGGTGGGCGGAGAGTTCTTCGGCCACCTCGAGGCCGTCGAGGAGCAGCTGGACACCACGGTGATCGCGATCGGCGACCACGCGCGCTGGCCGGCCTACGACCGCTGGATGTCGGGCGCACCCGCCGGTGGACCCCGGCGTCGTCGCCGGTCCCGACGACCTGGTGTTCCTGATGTACACCTCCGGCACCACCGGACTGCCCAAGGGCGTCATGCTCAGCAACGCCAACTACGCCTGCAAGACCAGCGGGGTCGCCGGGCCGTGGCGGTTCTCTGCCGACGCCGTCAGCCTGGCCGTGATGCCGCTGTTCCACATGGCCGGCTCCGGCTGGGCGTTCGCCGGTCTGTGGCACGGCGCCGCCACGATGGTGCTGCGCGACGTCGAGCCGGCGGCGATCCTGGACGCGATCACCACCCACCGCGTCACCAACATGCTGCTGGTGCCCGCCGTGGTCCAGTTCCTGCTCGACACCCCGGGTGTGCAGACCGCCGACTGCTCGAGCCTGCGGATCATCGTCTACGGCGCCTCCCCGATCAGCGACGACGTCCTGGTCCGCGGCATGGAGCGGTTCGGTGGCGTCTTCGCGCAGGTGTACGGGATGACCGAGACCACCGGCTCGGTCACCCAGCTCGACGGCGACGAGCATCTGCCGCACCGGCTGCGCTCGTGCGGGAAGCCCTATCCCTGGGTGCAGCTGCGCGTCGTGGGTCGCGACGGCCACGACGCCGCGCCCGGCACCGTCGGCGAGGTGTGGACCCGGTCGGCGCAGAACATGCTGGGGTACTGGAACGATCCCGGCGCGACGGCCGCGGCGCTGACCGCCGACGGCTGGCTGCGCACCGGCGATGCCGGCTACCTCGACCCCGACGGCTACCTTCATCTGCACGACCGGATCAAGGACATGATCGTCTCCGGCGCCGAGAACGTGTACCCCGCCGAGGTGGAGAACGTCCTGATGACGCACCCGGAGGTGGCCGACGCCGCGGTCATCGGCGTGCCGGACGAGCGCTGGGGCGAGGCGGTCAAGGCCATCGTCGTGCCCGCGCCCGGAGCGCAGCCGACCGAGGCGGGGTTGATCGCTTTCGCCCGCACCCGGCTGGCCGGGTTCAAGCTGCCCAAGACCGTCGACTTCGTCGCCGCGCTGCCCCGCACGCCGAGCGGCAAGATCCTCAAACGCGCACTGCGCGAACCGTTCTGGGCCGACGCCGACCGCCGCATCGGTTGACGTGATAGACACTCAGCCATGGAGATTCTGGCCAGCCGGATGCTGCTCCGCCCCGCGGACTACCACCGGTCCCTGGCCTTCTACCGGGACGGCCTGGGCCTGGCGATCGCCCGGGAGTACGCCGGGGGCACCGTCTTCTACGCCGGGCAGTCGCTGATCGAGATCGCCGGTCACGGCGGCCCGGCAGACGGCGCACCACCGTTTCCCGGCGCGTTGTGGCTGCAGGTGCGCGATCTGCATGCGACGCAGAACGAGTTGCGGGACAAGGGGATCGCGATCGCGCGCGAGGCCCGCCGGGAGCCGTGGGGGTTGTTCGAGATGCACGTCACCGATCCCGACGGGGTGGCGCTGATCTTCGTGCAGGTGCCCGAGGATCACCCGCTGCGGCGCGACATCCGCGACTGACTACGGACGCCGGCGCCGCCAACGGCCACCCCACCGAAGCCAGCCGCGCGGCCACCTGGTTCATCTCCTGCGGGTTGGGTTCCTGGTCGGTGATCAGGTGGATGGCGGCTCGGATCTCCTCGGGTGACACGGTGTCGGAGTCGGTGCGCTTGAGCACCGTCTGCGCCGCCCGCACGACCTCGTCCTCGGACAGCGAGCGCACCAGCAGCGCCAGCACCGCGAAGTAGTCCTGCTGCGGCACACCGTGCGGGTAACCCTGGTGCAGCCAGCCGAGCACAGTGTCGAAAACGGACGAGTTCTCTGCCATCGGTCTGCTCAACTCACTCACGGGAGGAAGGGGACGGGATTGACGCCGAAGTGGTGGATGATCGTCGACTTGGTGATGTAGAGGATGGCCAGCACGATCACCACGGCCACGAAAGCGAACAGCACCAGGCCCAGCGCGCGCAGCGCCGCGTTGGGGTGCGTGATCGTGCCGTCGGCTTCGGCGCCTCCGGACCCGTGGGAGTACGCGACGAGCCCGATGGCGAACACGGCGGGCAGGCCTGCGCCGAGCACCAGTCCGACCGTGAGCACCTTGAGGATGGCTTCGAGGTAGTGCATGGGGGCGTCCTTACTGCTGGTCGGAGCGGATCAGACCGTGGCCGGCGGGCTTGTCGGTGGCCGCGCGCGGCTTGCGGGCGTCGGCGGGGACGACGGAGTTGGTGGTGGAGTCCCATTCGGCGTTGACGTTGCTGTGGTCGACCCGCTGCTGCTGCGCCCGCCAGTACAGGTAGCCGGAGAGGCTGACCAGGATCAGGAAGATGACGCCGTCGCCGACCAGCGGCGAATCGGTGGCCGACTTCAGCGCATAGGACAGCCAGTACGACAGCGCGCCGACGAGCGCGGCGGCGGGCAGCGTGACCAGCCACGCGACCGCCATCCGGCCGGCGACCGCCCAGCGCACCTGCGCGCCGGGCTTGCCGACGCCGCTGCCCAGGATGGAGCCGGTGGCGACGTGGGTGGTCGACAGCGCCATGCCGGCGGCGCTGGAGCTCAGGATGATCGCGGCCGACGACGCCTCGGCGGCCAGGCCCTGGGGCGACTCGATCTCGACGAGCCCCTTGCCCAGCGTGCGGATGACGCGCCAGCCGCCGATGTAGGTGCCCAGCCCGATCGCCAGCGCGCAGCTGAAGATGATCCAGAACGGCAGGCCGTTCTCCTTGACGTTGCCGGTCAGATGGCCGGTGGTGATCAGCGCCAGCGCGATGACGCCCATCGTCTTCTGGGCGTCGTTGGTGCCGTGCGACAGGGCGACCAGCGATGCGGTGGCGATCTGGCCCCAGCGGAAGCCGTCCTCGCGCCGCTTCTTCACCACGTTGCGGGTGAGGCGGTAGACCAGCCAGGTACCGCACGGCGGCGACCAGGCCCGCGATGAACGGCGCTGCCAGCGCCGGGATGATGACCTTCTGCAGGACGCCGGGCCAGTTCACCCCGGCGAACCCGAGCGCCGCGAGGCCCGCCCCGATCAGGCCGCCGAACAGAGCGTGCGACGAGCTCGACGGGATGCCGAAGAGCCAGGTGAGCAGGTTCCACAGGATGCCACCGATGAGGCCCGCGAAGATGATCGTCAGCCCCATCGAGGCGTCGATACCGGCGAGCAGGTCGCCCGACTTGCCGTCCTGGATCCGCAGCACCGACGTGGTCACGGTGACGGCCACCTCGACCGACAGGAAGGCGCCGACGAGGTTGAGGACGCCGGCGAGCAGCACGGCCGTCTTGGGCTTCAGCGCCCCGGTCGCGATCGACGTCGCCATCGCGTTGCCGGTGTCGTGGAAGCCGTTGGTGAAGTCGAATGCCAGCGCGGTGGCAATCAGCAGCACCAGGATGATCAGCTCACCGCTCATAGCGCTCATTCTGCTGGTCCCGGATGCTTTTGACCAATCGACATGGGCCCGATTCCGCAGGGCCAAATGGCACTTTTCCCGGAGCCGGCGAGGTGTTCATCGGCTGTTCACGTTGCCGTCCGGATCCGTTGGGGCCGGGCCGGTCTGGGGCCGCGCCGCTGAGGACGCAGGTCTACTATCGAGCTGCCTCCGTCGTCGGCATGGGGAGTTGAGGCGTTGACCAAGTTTCTGGCCAGGATCGTGGCGTGGATCGTGGCCGGGTACCCGGAAGGGGTGCCCGGACCCGACCGGGTGCCGCTGCTGGCGCTGCTGCGCCGCCGGTTGACCGACGACGAGGTGAAGGCGGTGGTGACCGAGTTGCTCGTGCGCGCCGAGTTCGGCAGCCCGCAGGACGGATCCATCGACGCCGTCGACATCGGGGTGCTGATCACCCAGATCACCGATGACCTGCCGTCGCCGGACGACGTGGAACGGGTCCGCGAGCGGCTGGCCGCCCAGGGTTGGCCGCTGGACGATCCGCGCGACGCCGAGGACACACCATAGCCACACTGCGCCCCCTGCACATCGGCTCCGGTTCCGCGGCGCTGCCGGCGCTGTCGGCGATCGACGACGCACTGCGGGGCCGGGCCAGCCTGCTGCCGGTGCCCGCCGACGACCCCGGCCAGGCGGCCGCGCTGAGCACGGCTCTGCGGACCGGTGAGCACGTCGACGGCGCGGTCGCCGCGGTGTTGTCCACGTCCGGGACGACCGGCACGCCCAAGGGCGCGTTGCTGACCGCGTCGGCGCTGCTGGCCAGTGCCGAGGCCACCCACGAGCGGCTCGGCGGCACGGGCCGCTGGCTGCTGGCGCTGCCGGCCCATCACGTCGCCGGTTTCCAGGTGCTGGTGCGCAGCGTCGTCGCGGGCACCGACGCCGGTGGCGGTGGCCGCCGGTTTCGGGTCCGCCGATCTGGTGGCGGCGATCGCCGCGCTGGGCCCCGGGCGGCGGTACGCGTCCCTGGTCGCCGCGCAGCTGGACAAGGCGTTGCAGGATCCCGCGGCTGCCGAGGCGCTGGCGTCGTTGGACGCCGTACTGATCGGCGGCGGCCCCATGCCCGGCCGGTGTGGCCGAAAGAGCTGCAGCGGCAGGGATTGCCGTGGTGCGGACGTACGGGATGAGCGAAACGGCTGGCGGGTGCGTGTACGACGGGACGCCGCTGACCGGTGTGCGCGTGAAAATCGATGCCGCCGGCCGCATTTCGTTGGGCGGGCCGACGGTCGCCGCCGGATACCGCAACCCGGTGACGCCGGATCCGTTCGCCGAGCCCGGCTGGTTCCGCACCGACGACGTCGGTGCCGTCGACGATTCGGGAGTGCTGCGGGTTCTCGGGCGTGTCGACGACGCGATCAGCACCGGTGGGCTGACCGTGCTGCCCGCCGTTGGTCGAGGCCGCGGTCACCACGCATCCCGCGGTGGCCGACTGCGCGGTGTTCGGGGTCGCCGACGAACGGCTGGGTCAGCGGGTGGTCGCCGCGGTCGTGGCTCGAGCCCGGCGCGACGATCACGCTGGCCGAGTTGCGCGCGCACGTCGCCGCGACACTGCCGAGCACCGCGGCGCCACGGCAGGTGCACATCGTCGACGAGCTGCCGCGGCGCGGAATCGGCAAGCTGGACCGCCGCGAGCTCATCCGGCGGTTCGGGAGCTGACGCCGCGCACGAAGGACATCAGGCCCGGGAACAGCCGCGTCAGCGGCCAGGTCACCACACCCTCGGCCAGGCTGCCGACACTGTGCAGCAGGGACGAGGGCACATGGTCGGGATCCATCAGATCGTTCTCCGCCAGCGGACCCGCGTCGGCCGAGATCATGAAGTCGGTGAACGTCCGCAGCGACCGTCCGGTCGTGCGCATCGCGTCGACGGCGGCGAGGAACGAGCCGCGGCGCGCCATCTCCTCGCGGAACGCCGCGGTCGACACGCCCAGATGTTCGGCGATCAATTGATCTCTCGCGCGTGAGGATCTCGCGCCGGACGTCGGCGCGCGCCGGTACCGGCCGGCGCCGCTTCGAGCGCCACGTCGCACTCGCTGTCGAAACCCAGCGACCGATTGTTGAGGTTGGACGACCCGATCCGCAGCAGCCGGTCGTCGATGATCATCACCTTCGAGTGCACATAGATCGGCCGGCCCCGATCGGCGACCGGCCAGAAGACGCCCAGCCGGCCGTGCTCGATCGGAGCGCCACAGCAGACGCACGAGGCGCTCGCGGGCACTGTCCATCGACTCCTGCTCCAGCCGGCTCTCCGAGCGGCGGGGCAGGATGATGACGATCTCCGGGCCGTCCGGCTCCTCGAGCCGCGCGGCGAGCGCCTCGGCGATGGGGCGGGAGGCGAGATACTGGTTCTCCAGGTAGATGACACCGGCGGGCGCACGCGATCGCCGCCAGGTTCAGCGCCTCGACCTCGCGGACCTCGCTGCGGCCGCGCAGCGCGGGCAGCGTGCGGGCGATGCCGACCTCGACGTCGCGCACGGCCGGCTCCAGCTCCGGCGGCCACACCGGCCGGTCGACGGGCACCGGGTCCAGGTCCGTCCCGGTCGCGGCGCGCCACCGGTTGCGCGGCCAGCTCGGCCAGGCTGCGCGCGGCGTCGTCGTCGACCGCGACCGCGACCTCGTGGCGCGGCCCGTAGGTTTGCCCGGCGGCGGACCGGCCGGGATCGTTGCGGATGTGCGCGCGGGTGTCCCAGCGGCCGAGGGTGAGGTCGATGCCGCCGCAGAACGCCACCGCGTCGTCGACCACCACGACCTTCTGGTGGTGCACCGCACCCGTCGGATGCGCACCGTCGACGGCGAAGTGCATGCGCGGCGAGGTGATCCGGTTGACGAAGCTGACCGGCGTCACCCCGAACCAGAACCCGTCGAAAGCGGGCAGCAGCCGCAGGTTCGACTTGAGCAGATACACCTCGAGTTCGGGACGCCGCCACACCAGCCATTGCAGGAACGGTCCGAGATTGTTGGGCCCGGGCAACGTCGACCGTGGCGCTTCGAAACCCGTCCGGTAGTCCAGGTCCCACCCGATCGATCATGATGCGCCTGCGGGCGGCGAGCATGGCCTCCTTGACGTGGTAGAGATAGTCGGCGCCGTCGACGATGCGGCTGAAGCGCTCGGTATGCACTGTGCGCCAACACGTCTCACCTGCCACCAGCAGTGCCGGGCGGTCGGGTCCGGCGGCCGCGACCATCATCGGACCCGCGTCCGCGGCTCGGCCGGCGGGCCTGCGCCGACGTCGGCGACAGTGCTCGCCGGTGTGGCTGCCATGTCACGTCCTCCGTGTCGGCGGTGTCGACGGTCGTCGGGCCGGGGCTCACGCCCGCCATTCTCCGGTAATTCGCGGCACATCGGGGTCTGGACTGGTCGGCTCCCGCAGATCCCGCTCGCGGACCGCCCGCCACCTGTACCCTCGCGTACCCCGCGGCGGGTAGGGCAAACGCCCGTCACCGAGGCGTCAGCTGGTCGGCGGCGGCGCGGCCCTAGGCTGGCCGTCGTGCCCATCGGTCGCAAAGAAGCGGTGGCGGTCGCCGCCGCCGTGGTCCTCGTCATCGCGGCGTTCGTGGTTCCGCGTCTGCACCTGGGCATCGTCACCCCGCTGATCAACGCCGGCCCGCAACGGTTCCGCGACTTCGCCGACACCGCGCCGATCTTCGGGTGGTGGCACACGCACGTCGGCCCGGGCACCGGGCCGGCGATCGCGATCGCCGTCGCCGCGGTGCTGTGGGGGCCCACGCTGGCGCAGCGCCTGCCGTGGCGGTGGCTGCCCCCGACGGCCTGGCTGGTGTCCTGCGCCTGGGCGTTCAGCCTGGCCATGATCGACGGCTGGCAGCGCGGCTTCGCGGGCCGGCTCACCGCGCGGCACGAATACCTGCGTCAGGTGCCCACCGTCACCGACATCCCCGAGGCGCTGCGCACCTTCGCCGACCGCATCCTGGACTACCAGCCGGACTCGTGGATCACCCACGTTTCCGGACACCCGCCCGGCGCGCTGCTGACCTTCGTCTGGCTGGACCGCGTCGGGCTCGGGGGCGGGGCCTGGGCGGGACTGCTGTGCCTGCTGGCGGGTTCGAGCATCGCAGCCGCGATCGTCGTCACGGTGCGGGCGCTCGCCGACGAGGACACCGCCCGGGCCGCCGCCCCGTTCGTGGCGGTGACTCCGGCCGCCATCTGGATCGCGGTCTCCGCCGACGGTTACTTCGCCGGTGTCGCGGCCTGGGGCATCGCGCTGCTGGCGCTGGCGGTCACCGGCACCGCGCGCGTGCCGGCGCTGGCGGCCGGCCGGCGCGGGCCTGCTGCTCGGGTGGGGCATCTTCTGCAACTACGGGCTGGCCCTGATGGGCCTGCCCGCAGCCATGATGCTGCTCAGCGCGCGCACTCGGCGTGCCGCCCTGACCGCCTGTCGTACCCGCGGTCGTCGCCGCGCTCGCGGTCGTCGCCGTCTTCGCCGCAGCCGGCTTCTGGTGGTTCGACGGCTACCAGCTGGTGCAGGAGCGCTACTGGCAGGGCATCGCCAACGACCGGCCGTTCCAATACTGGGGCTGGGCCAATCTGGCCGCGGTGGTCTGCGCGATCGGGCTGGGCAGCGTCGCCGGGCTGGCCCGGGTCTTCGACCTCGCGGCGTTGCGGCGGCGCTCCGGTCTGCATCTGCTCGTCGCCGGTGCCGCGCTGGCGATTCTGGTGGCCGACCTGTCGCGGCTGAGCAAGGCCGAGACCGAACGGATCTGGTTGCCGTTCATGGTGTGGCTGGTCGCGGCGGACGGCGCTGCTGCCGCCCCGTTCACACCGCTGGTGGCTGGCGCTCAACGTCCTCGGTGCGCTGGCCCTCAACAGCCTGATCCTGACCAACTGGTAGCCAGCGGGTGAGCAACCGGTAGGCCGGCACACCCGCCCACACCACCGCGAGCGCGACCCACAGACCCACCGCGTAGTTGCGGTCCAGCACCGTCGGGTTGTCCGGCCGCAGACCCGGCTTGTCGTAGACCGGGATCGCCAGCACGGCCAGCACCACGCTGCACAGTGCCGCCACCGCCACCGGCGCCTGCCAGCGCACCGGCACGCAGCCGTCGCCCGGCGAACCCGAGCGCGGCGCACAACGGCGCGAAGACGAAGTCGTGGATCAGCACACCGGCCAGCGCCCACACCAGGATCCGGCCCAGCACCACCAGCGGGTCGTCGCTCAACAGCAGCGCGCCGTAGCTGCCGACGGCCACACCGGCCGCCACCAGAAGCACCTGGATCGCGCGCATCACACCACCTCGATGCGGGTCAGCCACTTGGTCTGCAGCACACCGGGTCTCGAGGGCGCGATCAACCGGCACGGATAACCGTGATCGAGGTTCAGCGTCTCACCGTTGAGCTGCAACGCGATCAGCGTCATCTCGTCGCGGGCGTGCCGGGCCGGCAGCACGGTCCGCGAGTAGGGGCCGGGCGGCTCCAGCGAGATCATCCGTACGTCGGAGTCCGGTGCCGCACCGACCTCGGCGAGCAACCGGGACAGCACCACCCCGGTCCAGTCGGCCTGCGCGCTCCAGCCTTCGACGCAGGCGATCGGCAGCTGGTGCGTGGTCTGGGGCAATGCCGACAGCTCGGCCACGGTGAAGGTCTTGGACCGGCCGCCGTGGGTGACGGTCAGCCGGTAGTCCGGTGCGCGGGCCGCACGCACCACCCCCGCGGCGACCGCGGACCGGTTGACGGGCAACCCCTGCGGGCCGCTGCCCGACCGCGGGGCCAGCACCGACACCTTCCGCAGCAGCGGCACGGTCTGCCCCACCGTCACGACCGTGGCGACGCCGACGGCCAGCCACGTGCCGAGCAGCACCGTGCGGCGTGTGGTGCCCGTCGCCTCGGCACGCGGCACGTCGTCGAGCGGTTCACCCAGCGCACGCCGGATGACGGGCAGCTTGACCCCGATGTGCACGACGATCGCACCGATCGCGACGTAGGACATCGCGTAATGCACGGGCGGGAAATAGAATTCGAAGGCATACCACTGTGCGATGTTGAGCAGCCCGGTGCTCAGCTGAAAGATCACGGCCGCGACCAGCACCAGGATCGACATCCGCTCCAGGGCGCGCACCAGACCGCCGAGAACGGGCCGCGCGAACAGCTTCGGCCACACCGACCACAGCTTGACGACGAGCAGCGGGATGGCCGCGATGCCACTGGCCACGTGCAGCCCCTGGGTGAACCGGTACAACCAGACGGGCCGGGTGGGCCACCAGAACCACGGCTGCGGATGCTGGATGAAGTGGCTGATCAGCCCGGTGGCGAAGCACACCGCGATCGCGACGCCGAGCGCCATGCCGACGCGGGCGGTGATGGCCGTCCCGCGCAAGGGCGAGGTCTTCACGTCGTCACACCACGGCCAGGCTGGCGACCACGCGCGCGCCGATGCGGTGCACACCGATGACGGCGAGGCCGACCTCAGCGGCCAGCGTGGGCACCGAGTCGATGCCCACCGACGCCCACCGGAACCACGGCCCGATCGTCCGCGCCGACTCCAGGCGCACCCATCCGACGTCGATTCCCGTTGTCGTGGTGTCGAATTCGGCGACACAGCGGCCGCCGCGGCGCAACAGCTCGGCGGCTCGGCGCAGCACCCGGGCCGGGTCGCCGCCCAGGCCGACGTTGCCGTCGGCCAACAGGACCGTCTGCCACCGGCCGGTGCCCGGCAGCGGCTCGAACACGTCGCGGTGCAGCGCCGGGGCCCCGCTGCTGCGCGCCAGCTTCACCGCGGTCGCGGACAGGTCGACACCCAGCGCGGGCACGCCGCGCTGCACCAGATGCGCCACCAGCCGCCCCGGCCCGCACCCGAGATCGATCGTCGGCCCCTCGCACATGTCGACCACCGTGCTGTCGAAGCGCTCGTCGGCGTGCGGGCCACCGAGCCAGCTGCGCACCGGCAGCCCGCTCACTCGGCCGTCGTCGCGGCGGACCCAACAGCGCTCACCGTCCAGCGCGCGATCGTAGAGCTGTCCGAACATCAAACCTCCACGCTGGCAGTGACTCGGCGGAACCGGGACCCCGCCGGGCAGGCCCGGCGCACCTCGGCGATGTCGGCGACGGTGTCGACGTCGGCGAGTTCGTCGACCGATCCCACGGTAAGTCCTGTGTGCCGCAGCGCCGCCAGCGTTACGGCGCCGGTGTCGGGGGCCGACATCGGCACCGCGCGCAGGCACTCCGCAGCGGCGGCGTCGCGCAGCGCCAACACCCACCAACCGCCGTCGCGGGCCATCCCGAGCGCGGCGTCGTCGCCGGTCAGCGCCCGCACGCACGCGTCGAGCAGCTCCGGGCTGACCTGCGGGGTGTCCATCCCGATCTGCACCACCGCGCAGCCACCGGCGGCCGCCGCCGCATCGTGGTGGGCGTTGGCCAGCCGGTCGGCGAAGCCGTCGCCACGCTGCGGGACGACGGTGAAGTCGGCCAGGCGCGCCCGGATCTCGTCCGCCCGGGCCGCCTCGTCGAGATCGCCGGTCAGCGCGACCACCCGGGCCGTCGGCCGCGGTGCCGGCGACCGCGTCGAGGGTGTCCAGCAGGGCGGCCGCGGCGATGTCCGCGGCGACGTCGTCGCCGAGGTCGGCGGCCAGCCGGGTCTTGGCCAGCCCGGGCACCGGCGCCTTGGCGACCACCAGCAGGCACACCGGGGTCACGAGATCGCCTTCCAGAAGTCCAGTGCCGCGATCGCGCTGCCGCGCACCGAACCGCTCACCTTCGAGACGCCGCCGGTGCGCGGGTCCGTAGGCGACATCGCGCTCCACCACCGTCCACCGCGCCTGCGCGGCACGCACCAGCAACTCGAGCGGATAGCCGCTGCGGCGGTCGGTCACCCCCAGCGCCAGCAGCGCGTCGCGGCGGGCCACCCGCATCGGGGCGATGTCGTGCACCGGCAGACCGTGCCGGGTGCGCAGCCGCCAGCACACCGCCGCGGTGCCCAGCCGGGCGTGCCACGGCCACGTCAACCCGGGCGTCGCCCGGCGCCGGCCGATCGCCATGTCGGCGCCGCGTTGCACGTCGTCGACCAGGCGCGGGCAGCTCCCGCGGATCCAGCGAGCCGTCGGCGTCGAGCACCGCCACGATCGGCGTCGTCGCCGCCACCACGCCCGCATGCACCGCGGACCCGTAACCCGGCGACGTCTTCGGCGACGACGTCGGCGCCGTGCTCGCGCGCCACCTGCGCGGTGCCGTCGGTGGAGTTGTTGTCGACCACGAGGGGCCTGTACCCCGCGGGCATCGCCGCGAGCACTCCCGGCAGGGACTCCGCCTCGTTGAGACACGGCAGCACCACCGTGACCGGGCTTTCGGGCATGTTCACGACGCTAAGGGTCGTCGCGCCGGGGCGCGTGGCGCAAGCCTGACAAATTCGTGACATCGGCGCAGGTAGTGGCGTGCTCAGGCTAACCTCGGTGTGGTGACCCGCGTGCTGATCGCCGATGACGACGATGTCGTGCGCGATGTGGTGCGGCGCTATCTGGAACGCGACGGGCTCGACGTGTCCATCGCCCACGACGGCAGCGAGGCGATGCGACTGCTCGGATCGCAGCGCATCGACGTCGCGGTGCTCGATGTGATGATGCCCGGACCGGACGGATTGTCGTTGTGCCGCAGCCTGCGTCAGCGCGGCGGCTATGGCATGCCGGTGATCCTGCTGACCGCGCTCAGCGAGGAGGAGGACCGCATCGCCGGGCTGGAGGCCGGGGCCGACGACTACCTGACCAAACCGTTCAGCCCCCGCGAACTGGCGCTGCGGGTGCGCTCGGTGCTGCGGCGCACCCCGTCGGGAACCGGTGTGCTGCCGATGGACCTCACCGCCGGGGACCTGCGGGTGTCGGCGGCGGCGCGCACGGTGACGGTCGCGGGGCGGCAGGTCAGCCTGACCAACCGCGAGTTCGACCTGCTGCTGTTCTTCCTCACCCACACCGACACCGTCTTCACCCGCGAGGACCTGCTCAAGCAGGTGTGGCACTGGGACTTCGGGGACCTGTCGACGGTGACCGTGCACGTCAAGCGGCTGCGCTCCAAGCTCGGTGACCGGCACCGCGTGCAGACGGTATGGGGCCGCGGCTACATGTGGACGTCGGAGGGTGCGACGGCCTCGGCGGGCTCGGCGGGCTCGACATCCGGACGGTCGGATGCCGACGACTGAGTTCTGGGAGATCGTCGGCTGGGCCCTGGCCTGCTCGGTACCCGTGGTGCTGGCCGGCGCGGTGGTCATCCGGTTGGCGCGGACCTGGTCGCTGGCCGTCAGCATGGTGGCACTGGTGCTGATCCCGGTGCTGGCGACACTGGCCGGGGTGCTGGGCGCCAGCGGTTTCATGATCACCGAGACGTTCGAGCAATCCGCGGTGGTGCTGGTGATCGTGTCGATCGTGACGATTCCGGCGGCGGTGATGCTGGGCCGCTACCAGGCGCGGCGCACCGTCTGGGAGGCCGAGATCCGCGACTCCGAGCGCGCCGCCGAACAGTCCCGGCGGCGGCTGGTCGCCTTCGTCAGCCACGACCTGCGCACTCCACTGGCCGGTATCCGGGCGGTGTCGGAGGCGATCGCGGACGGCGTCGTGCCCGACGACGAGGTGAAGGTGCACGCCAAACACATCGAGCACGAGTCGGTGCGGCTCTCGGAGATGGTCGACGACCTGTTCGAGATGTCGAAGATCAACGCCGGCGCGCTGACGCCGTCGTTCGACATGGTCGCACTCGACGAGGTGGTCGACGACGTGGTGGCCGCGCACCGGATCGCGGCCGAGCGCGCCGGGGTCGAGTTGAAGGCCGACGTACCCGGGCAGCAGGTGCGGGTGGTCGGCAGCGACCGCGCGCTGATGCGTGTGCTGTCCAACCTGGTGGCCAACGCGATCGCGCACACGCCGGAGGGCGGCCGGGTGGAACTGGCGCTGGGCGCCGACGAGCACAGCGCGTGGGCGCGGGTCGACGACACCGGCGTGGGCATCGACGAAGCCGACCTGCCGCGGGTGTTCGACGTCGCCTACCGCGGCTCCAACAACCGGGTGCCGCGTGCGGATTCGTCGCTGCCCAGCGGGTCGGGACTGGGGCTGGCGATCGCGGCGGGTCTGGTGCAGGCGCACCGCGGCACGCTGTCGGCGCACAACCTGCCCACGGGTGCCCGCTTCGAGGTGCGCCTCCCGCTGGCCACTGACTGACTCGCTGCCGCGGAATAGCATTCCCGGTTGCTGCGAGCGCGGATTCACAGCCCGGAATGCTATTCCGGCGCACGTCAGCCGGGTAGCGAGTTGCTGAGGCGTTCCGCGGCAGCCAGGTAGTCCTCGATGAACTCGCGGACCACCTCGCGGGCCGGCCTCACCTTGGTCATCAGCCCGACGCCCTGCCCGACGAAGTACGTGGCGAGCGCCTGGGCGCCCTGATGGCCCTGGGACGCCAGCACGTCGATGCGGCGGATCACCGGCTCGCACAACATCGACTGCAGGGGCAGCGGCAGCGGCTGATGCCCGTCGGCGTTGGGCAGCCACGCCTCGGTCCAGTCGGACCTCAGCTGCCGCGACGGCTTGCCGGTGCGGCCCGCCGAGCGGACGGTGTCGCGCGACGACGCGGCCAGCATCTTCGCCACCGTGTGCGGCGCAGTCTCGGCCTCCTCGGTGGTCAGCCACACCGAGCCGGTCCACGCGCCCGCCGCCCCCATCGCGACCATGCCCGCCATCTGGCGCCCGGTGACGATGCCGCCGGCCGCCAGCACCGGGACCGCACCCTCGACAGCTTCGATGACCTCCGGCACGACCACCAGCGTGCTCACCTCACCGCAGTGCCCGCCGGCCTCGGTGCCCTGCGCGACGATCACGTCCACGCCCGCCGCAACCTGCTTGACCGCGTGCTCCTTGGCCCCGACCAGGGCGGCGACCGGGATGCCGCGTTCCTTGCCCGCCGCGATCATGTAGTCCGGCGGCACCCCGAGGGCGTTGGCGATCAGCTTGACCGGATGCGTCAGCGCGACGTCGAGCAGCTCGCGGCCCGTGTCACCGGACAGCGACGAACCGCCGAGCCGGCGGGCCGGCTCGGGCTCGATGCCATGCGCGCGCAGCAGGTCGTCGACGAGGTCGCGGTAGCGCTGCGGGATGCGTTCGGCCAGCTGGGCGCCCGAGAGCTTCTCGCCCTTGCCTTCAAACTTCGCCGGCACGATCAGATCCACCCCGTACGGCTTGCCGCCGACCGCCTCGTCGATCCACGCCAGCTCCTGATCGAGCTGCCGCGGTGAGTAGGCCGTCGCTCCGAGCACACCGAAGCCGCCGGCGTTGGTCACCGCCGCGACCACATCCCGGCAGTGGCTGAACGCGAAGAGCGGAAAATCGATCCCGAATCGGTCGCACAACGCTGAGCTCATGGCCTCAGTTCTACTTGACGGCCGATGAGCGCTCGCGCGAAGAGTATGGATGGTGTCAAGAACGCTAGCTCCCGCGCAGCGGTGCGGTCGCGAACTCGCGCAACCCGTCGGCGGGGTCGACGACGGCGCGGAAGCCGAGCACCCGCGCGGCCCTCGCCGGGTCGGCGACGATATGGCGGACGTCGCCGCTGCGGTACTGGCCGGTGACCAGCGGGGTGACGTCACCGCGCGCGTCACACAGCTCGGTGGCGACGTCGAGGATCGACACCGGGCGGCCCGAGCAGACGTTGAACGCGTCGAACCCGTCGAGGTCCGCCTCCACCGCCGCGACGTTCGCCGCGGCCACGTCGTCGACGTGCACGAAATCCCGCGTCTGCCCACCGTCTTCGAAAACCCTTGGCAAATCACCGGATTCAAGAGCGGACCGGAAGATCGCAGCCACTCCGGAGTAGGGCGTGTCACGCGGCATGCCGGGCCCGTAGACGTTGTGATAGCGCAGCGCGACCACCGAACCGCCCGTCGATTCGCTCCACGCCAGCGCATAGTGCTCCTGCGCCACCTTGCTGGCGGCATACAGGCTGCGCGGACGCAGCGGGGCGTCCTCCCCGACCAGTCCCCAGTCCACCCGCTCGCCACCGACCGGACAGCGGTGGTCGAACTCCCCGGCATCGAGGTCCTCGCGCCGGCGCGGGACGGGGTCGACGTCACCGTGCTGCGGACAGACGTACCGGCCCTGCCCGTAGACCACCATCGACGACGCCAGCACCAGCCGCCGGCAGCCGGCGGCGAACATCTCGGCCAGCAACACCGCGGTCGCGAAGTCGTTGTGCGACGCATAGGACGGCGCATCGGCGGCGTCGACCCCGGCCCCGACCACGGCCGCCTGGTGACACACCACGTCGATGCCGGGCAGTAGGCCCGCGACCGCATCGGCGTCGCGCAGGTCCACCCGGCGCACGTGCGCGGGCGCCTCCGCGTCGTCCCCGTGCGCGGCGGGCAGCATCGCGTCGACCGCGACCACCTCGTGGCCGGCCGCCGCGAGTCGCGCCCCGATGTGGGTGCCGATGAACCCGGCCGCGCCGGTCAGCAGCACCCTCATGGCAGATCGAAGGGCAACTCGATGCCCTCGTGGGGCAGGCAGTGGGTGCAGGTCCGCTCGGAGGCCACGTTGTCGATCGCCTCGTGCACCAGCTGCTTGAAGGGCACCAGGTTGCGCTCGAACTCGGCGAACACGTCGACGGCGCGCACGCCCGCGCCGTGCTCGATGCCGGCATCCAGATCGGTCACCAGAGCGATTGCGGCGTAACACATCTCGAGCTCCCGGGCGAGCACCGCCTCGGGGTATCCGGTCATGTTGACCAGCCGGAATCCCTGGTCGGCGAACCACCGACTCTCCGCGCGGGTGGAGAACCGCGGGCCCTGGATCACCACCATCGTCCCGCCGTCGACCACATCCGGCAGCCCGGTCACCGCTTCGCGCAGCGTCGGGCAGTACGGGTCGGCGAACCCGACGTGGATGCCGCCGGAATCGAAGTACGTGTCCGCCCGCCCGCTGGTCCGGTCCACGAGCTGATCGGGCACCACCATGGCTCCCGGACCCAGCGCCGGGTCGAGGCTGCCGACCGCGCAGGGGCCGAAGATGCGCCGCACCCCCAGCGCGCGCAGCGCCCACATGTTGGCCCGGTAGGGCACCGTGTGCGGGGAGAACTCGTGGCCGACGCCATGCCGGGGCAGGAACGCGACCTCGTGCTCACCGACGGTGCCGACCGTGATCGCCGCGCTCGGGGCACCGTAGGGCGTGTCCAGGTTGATGGCCCGCGCGTCGGGCCCGAAGAACGAGTAGAAGCCGCTGCCGCCGATGACTCCCAGCACTCATTCGCTCCTCACGTCCGCGGGCATCGCACCCATTGTGGAGCATCGGGTGAGCACCACAGCCATGACGGTGGTGTGACGTCACGGCCCGACGCACCGGAAATCGGCCCGCCTGTCGGCAGGCTGACCGACAACGCTATGCGGCCGCACATGACGAGACAACAGACCTGGATCGCCCTCCTCGTCGGTCTGACGGGTGTGGTGAGCTGCCGCTGAACGTGTTCCTGGCCGACAACGGTCCCGTGCTGATCAGCTGGCCGCAGTCGTGTTCCCGTGCGTGCGTGACATCGCCGCGGTCTCCGACGGTCTGGCGCAGACCCCGCGGACCGTGATCGAATCACCGCGGCCGTGGTTCACCGAGGACCGCGATCCCGCCCTCGGCGGCACGTTCACCGGGCTCACCGAGTTCGCGTCGCTGCACGAGATCCCAGCAGGCTCGTCGGACATCCCGACGTCGACTGGGGCGCGGTGCTGGTGGTCGACACCCCGGCTGCCCGAGATGCGCACGCACGCAACACGACCCGCACGAAGCAGTGGAGCGTGGGGGCCGCCCGCGGTTAGCGTCCCGAGCGCTGACCGGCTACTGCGCGTCCTCGCCGTCGACGTGCTTCGAGGCGCGCCGCGCTCCGTCCCGGATCTCGAACACGTCGGTGGCGAATCCACCGATCGCGTTGGCGACGTCCCGGACCGCCGTGGTGATGATCGAGGTCACCTCACCCACCGCCGTCGCGCCGGCCCCGACGATCTCCTGAACCGCGTCCTTGCGGATTTCGTTCTTGCTCAGCCGGTCGTCCATGCGCTCAGTCTGCCACGGTCGCCACCTGCAAGACTGACCGTCGTGGCCAGTTTCGCCCAGTGGGTCGAGGGGGCGCGTCCCCGCACGCTGCCCAACGCCGTCGCCCCGGTGATCGCCGGTACCGGCGCCGCGGCGTGGCTGGACGCGGCGTCGTGGTGGAAGGCGTCGCTCGCCCTGGTGGTGGCCGTCGCGCTGATCATCGGGGTGAACTACGCCAACGACTACTCCGACGGCATCCGCGGCACCGACGACGTGCGGGCCGGACCGCTGCGGCTGGTCGGCTCCAAGCTCGCGGCACCGCGCGCGGTGCTCACGGCGGCGGTGACGAGCCTGACGGTGGGCGCGGTGGCCGGTCTGGTGCTGGCCTGGTTCTCCGCGCCGTGGCTGATCGCGGTGGGCGCGCTGTGCATCGCCGGTGCGTGGCTCTACACCGGAGGGTCAAGGCCCTACGGCTATCTGGGTTTCGGCGAGGTCGCGGTGTTCGTGTTCTTCGGCCTGGTGGCGGTGCTCGGCACGCAGTACACGCAGGCACTGCGGGTCGATTGGGTGGGGGTGGCGATGGCCGTCGCGATGGGCTGCCTGTCGTCGGCGGTGCTGGTGGCCAACAACCTGCGCGACATTCCGACCGACGCGCAGACCGGCAAGATCACCCTGGCCGTGCGGCTCGGTGACGCGAAGACCCGCGTGCTGTATCAGGTGCTGCTGGCGGTCGCCCTGCTGCTCACGCTGGTGCTCGTCGCGGCGACGCCGTGGTGTGCCGTCGGGCTGGCGGCGCTGCCGTTGGCGTGGCGCGCGGCCACGCCGGTGCGCGGCGGCCTCGGCGGCAAGGACCTGATCCCCGTGCTGCGTGACACCGGCCTGACCATGCTCGTCTGGGCGGTCGCGGTGGCCGCGGCGCTGGTGCTCGGCTGAGCAGCGGTCACTCTCGTAGGTCGCGCTGGACGTGCTGTCTGACCAGCTGCCCGACGCTCCCCACGAACATTCCCAGCGAACCCGCGATGAACAGCCACGTTCCGACGGTCTTCGCATCGCCGGAGAAGAGGAACAGGATGCTTCCGACGAAGAAGAGCAGCCCGCCGAGGACACGGATCCACGTGTCGACTCTGGGGTAATCGTGCACGAACCGGTGCAAGCGGTTGTTGCCGGTCCGCGCGGCCAGGGCTTCGGCGACGTTGTGGTGGCTCACGGGAGCACGCGTACCCCCGCGACGCTGCGGTAAACGTGCACGTCGGGGCCCGCGCGCGCTGCACCGACGGTTTGCCCGCGGGACTCACGTGGTACATACCGCGGGATGACAGCTGCGCCGGCACCACGACCGTTCGACGACGACGCGCAGGCCGCGCAGCGCGTGGTCGCCGCGCTGGCCGAGGCGTTCTCGGCGAAGGTGGTCGGTCAGGAGCACCTGCGCGAGTCGCTGCTGGTGGGTCTGCTCACCGGTGGACACGTGCTGCTCGAGAGTGTTCCGGGGCTGGCCAAGACCACTGCGGCGCGCGTCATCGCCGAATCCATCGACGGACGGTTCCGGCGTATCCAGTGCACACCCGACCTGCTGCCCAGCGACATCGTCGGCACCCAGATCTACGAGGCGGCGACGGCATCGTTCGTCACCCAACTCGGCCCGGTGCACGCCAACATGGTGCTGCTCGACGAGATCAACCGCTCCAGCGCCAAGACGCAGAGCGCGATGCTCGAGGCGATGGAGGAGCGGCAGACGACCATCGCCGGCACCGTCTACCCGATCCCGGAGCCCTTCCTGGTCATCGCCACCCAGAACCCGGTCGACCAGGAGGGCACCTACGCGCTCTCCGAAGCCCAGACCGACCGGTTCCTGCTCAAGGAGATCGTGCGCTACCCGTCACCCGAGGAAGAGGTCGAGGTGCTGATCCGGCGGGACACCGGGGTGTACGACAAGGACCACCACACCCGGCCGGTCGCCGGTCTCGACGACATCCGCCGCGTGCAACGCGTCGTGCGGGAGGTGTACCTGAGCCGGGAGCTGATGCTCTACGCCAGCCGGCTGGTCGGGGTCACGCGCGAGGCCGACAAGTACCTGCCCGCGCCGCTCGCGCGGCTGATCGAATACGGCGCCAGCCCCCGCGCCACCATCGCGCTGTGCACCGCGGCGCGCGCCCTGGCGGTGCTGTCCGGCCGCAACCACGTGGTGCCCGGCGACATCGCCGACCTGGCACACCGCGTGCTGCAGCACCGGCTGATCCTCGGGTTCGAGGCGGCCAGCGCCGGCGTCACGACGAACGTGGTCATCGACGCCGCGCTGAACGCGGTCCGGGTGCCCTGAGAGCGGTGGGCAAGCACCTCAACCGGGCCAAGTCGGTTTTCGGTGCCGACACCCGCGGCATGCTCGAAGGCGGCCGGCACGCGCTGCTGCACACCCGCAGCATGGAGTTCGACGAGCTGCGGCCCTACGTCCCGGGCGACGACGTCCGCGACATCGACTGGAAGGCCTCCGCGCGCTCGGGCAGCGTCCTGATCAAGAGGTTCGTCTCCGAGAAGCACCACAAGGTGCTGCTCGTCGCCGACGCCGGGCGCAACATGGTCGCGACGACACCGCGCGGCGAGCCCAAGTGCGAGGTCGCCGGCCACGTCCTGGGCGCGATCGGCCTGATCACGCTGGGCCGTTCCGACCAGATCGGCATGGTCTACGGCGACGCCCGCGGCAGTGTCAACGTTCGGCAGCGACGCGGCGAGACCCACATCGAGAGCCTGCTGCACCGCTACCGCCATCACACCGCGACGCACTCCGGCCCCAGCGACATCGTGTGCCAACTGGACTACGTCGCAACGCATTACCGCCATCCGATGCTCATCGTCGTGGTCTCCGACGAGCCCGACGTCGATGCCCGCCTCGACGACGTGCTGGCCAGGCTCACCGCCCGCCACGACGTGCTGTGGGCGATGATCGCCGATCGGCCACCCACCGCGGTGGGAGCCGACGGCGGCTACGACGTCGCGACGGGCCGACCGGTGCTCGGAACCGCCGCGGCCGACCCGCGGGTGATCGCCGCCTACCGGCGCGCTGAACAGCAACGGCGGCACCACCTCGCCGAACTGCTGACCCGCCGCTCCGTCGCGCACACGCTCATCTCGGGCAGCGACGAGTTGCGGCGCCGCATCGTCGAGATGACCGGGACGTGGTCGCGTGCCGGATGACCTCCTGAAATTCGTCAGCGGCCCGCCGTCCTACTCATCCTGGTGGCTGTGGCTGGGGCTGGCGCTGCTGTTCGCCGTGTTCGCCTGGTACGCCCTGGTTTTCGTCGCGACGCTGCCCGCAGACCGGTTGCGCGGCCTGCCCGGCGTGCGCACCGCCCACGGCCGGCTGCTGCGGTACCGCTTCGCCCGCACGGCGCACACCATCGCGCGGCGCCACCGCGACGGCGAACTCTCCGCTGCGCAGGCCGGCGCCGCGCTGAGCCGCACTCTGCGCAGTTTCCTGCACCAGGCCACCGGTCGGCGTGCGCAGTACATGCAGCTGACGGCGATCGCGGGTGGCGAGCTGGCTCCGGCGTCCCCGCTGCTGGCGGCGCTGGGCGACGCCCAGTTCAACCGAGACTCGCAGGCGGACGTCGGCCGCCTCGGCGAGGACACCGCGGAGCTGATCCGGTCATGGACCTGACCTGGTGGCCGGTGGCAGTCGGCGGGCTGGTCTGCCTCGCCGCGGTGGTCGCGGTGGCGATGCTGTGGCCGACCGGGCGCAGCGGCCGGCGGCGCCAACCGTTGGCGCACACCGCCCGGCTGACCCGGCTACCGGAATACCGGGCGGTGGTCCGCAGGCAGACCCGCGCCACCGCGACGGCACTGGCACTGCTCGTGCTGCTGTTCGTCACCACGGTGCTGGCCACCGCTCGCCCCACCCGATCGGTTCCGGAGACCACGGCGTCCGGGCCGCGCGCGGACATCATGCTGTGCGTGGCCCAGCCCGTCGCCGACCCGGCGACCGGCGCGTTCCTCGGCTACTTCGCCCGGCAGGCGAGGACCTACGGGGCCGTGCGCATCGGGCTCACCTCGCCCAACCGGCGGCTGGTCCCCCTGACCCGAGACCACCAATTCGCCGCCGCCCGGTTCGGTGACTACGCCCAGGGTGACCAGAACCCCACCCGCACCGAATCCTTCACCGGCGCCGTGGAATACGACGACTACGCGCCGACGGTCGCCGACGTGCTCGCCCTGTGTATCACCGGGTTCCCCGGGTTCGAGAACCCCGGTGACGCCCACCGCTCGGTGATCTACCTCGGTCCCGGCGCGTTGCGGGAACCGGGCGACGAGCGGGCGTCGCTGTTCACCGACGCGCAGGTCACCGAGATGGCCCAGCGCGGCGGCATCCGGATCGACGCCGTCGCCACCGCGGGCCGTGCGACCGACAGCCTGGCCACGATCGCCCGCTCGACGGGTGGGCGGTTCCTCCGGTTCGACGCCACCACCCTCGACAGCCAACTCGACGAGATCCGGGCCGCGACGCCGGACGACGTCGACCGCAGACGCGATGCACCGGGCGTCGCCCTGGTCGCCGGGCTGGCGTTGGCCGGCCTGCTCGCCGTCTCCCTGATGGCGGTGCGGCGATGACGTTCGACCCCGTCCTGCCCCCGCTGGTGCTCGGCGCGATCGCCGTGGTGCTCGCAGCACTGCGGTTGCTGGCGCTGCGCCCCGCTGCCCGCGCCGGCCACTCTGCGCTGCTGCGCTGGAGCGGCATGACCCTCGCACTGGCGCTGCTGCTCACCGCCGCCGCCGGCCGGGGATCGGCGCACCCGCCGATGCGCAGACCAACGGCGGCCGGCTCCGGCGCCAACATCTTCTTCGTGGTCGACCGGTCGGCGGACTCCGCGGTCGCGGATTTCGGCGGCGCCCCGCGGATGGCCGGCATCCGCGCCGACATCGAGGCGGTCATCGACGCGCATCCGGGCGCGCGGTTCGCCCTGCTCGCCTTCGCGGCACGGCCGGCCATCGACTGGCCGCTGTCGGGCGATGCATGGAGTCTGCGCCCGGTCGTGCAGGCGCTGACGCCCTATCCCGACGCGAGTGCGGCCGCTGACCAGGTCAACGCCGCCGCCGCGGCCAACGTGCTGCGCTACCAGCTCATCTCCGCCGGCCAGCAGTATCCCGGTGCGCAGAATCTGGTGTACTACTTCGGCTCCGGGGCGCCGCAATCGAGTGTTCCGCAGGGCGAGTTCGACGGCGACGGCGTCGACGGCGGCGCGGTGTTCGACTACGGCCGGGCCGGTGACCGGCGGCTGCGTGCCATCGCCGACCAATTGGGTGTGCCCTATGTCGAGCGCGGCCCCGGTGAACCGCTGCCGCCGTCGGGGACCGCGCCGCCGGCGACCGCGGCCGCGTCCGTCGTCACGACCGGACACCGCGACGAGTTCTACTGGGCTTTGACCCTGGTCGCGTCGCTGCTGCTGCTCGCAGAGATCGGGCGCACGGTGCGGGAGCTGCGCCGGTCCCGGTCCACCCGGCGGGAGGCGCTGACATGACCGGGGCCCACCGGCCCGCCCGGCTGCGACTGCGGCGCAGGCTGCTGGCGGTCTCCGCGCTCCCGGTGATCGTCGTGCTGGTGTTCGCGGTGAAATCGATCTCCGTTGTCGTCCTGGGCGATTCGGCCCGCGAGCACTACGCAGCGGGTGAGCTCGCAGCGATGCGCGACGACGTGTCCGCCCTCGCGGGTGCTCGACGTGGTGGAGCCGGGCACCACCGCATTCGCGGCGGGCGCACTGGCGGTGCTCGAGGACCGGCTCGACGTCGCCGACGCGCAGTTCTCCGAGTCGTTGGCCCGCTCGGCCGCCGCCGATTCGTGCCCGGTCCGGGTGGATCTCGAGCTCGTCCGCGAGCGGCAGGGCGACGTCGCCGCCTGGGAGGCGCGGCTGGACGACGCGCGGGAACGCTACGGCAGCGCGCTGGCCGTCATCGGCGACGCCCCGGCCGGGCTGCTTCGCGGACAACGACGATCCCGACCCGCAGCGGCGGGCGGTGCGCGATGGACGCCGCCGGGCGGATCGCCGCCAAGCTGAGGGCGTTGGGCACGGTGGCACCCCTCGCTCCACCGGTGCCCCCTCCCCCGGCCGACGGCGCCGCTCCGGCGGCTCCCCCGGTCGCCGCGCCCGAGCGCCCGAGACACCCGAGACACGGCGGCTCGACCCGGCCGACAGCGATCCGCTCGAGACCCTGCAGCAGCTGCTGCGGGACGCGGCGAACGGTTAAGCCGGCGAGGCGCCGTACCAGTACTCGACGACCTCGCCGCCGGCCACCCGCAGCAGGTCGTTTCCCGTGAACCGGGTCGGCCCGCGCTCCGTCGAGCCGGTGGCGATCCACCGTGCCGCCATGAACTCGCCGTCGGTGAACGGACCGACATCGACGACGAACATCAGATCCCGCAGGCGGGCCCGGGTTTCATCGACGATGCGTTTGCAACTCGTCGGGTCCGTGCACGTCATGGGTCGGCCAGTGGCCGACGAAATCCTCGGAGACGAGGTCCTCGGCGATGCGCTCACCGGCCCACAGTCCGCAGATCCACCGCTCGTACAGTGCCTGGGAGTCACCCCGCCGCGGTGACTCAGCGACGTCGCGGCGACCGTTCATCGTCCGCTCTCGAATCATCACCTGCTGCTCGCCCATGTGACGCCGGTTACCCGGCGGCGCCGGCACCTAAGCACCGAATTTGTTTGCGAGTCCCGCGGCATCGACGTTGCTGAGATGCTGCGGCCCCGAACGGCCCGATCACCCGCTCGAGGTCGGACAGTCGAGGTATCCCGAGCTAGAGTAATTGTTTTCTCGGACGGGTCGGCTACTCGTCCGCCGATTCGGGGCCCGCATCGGCGTTGGTGCCCGATGTGCCGTCACCGCGCAGCCGCGCTTGCAGCTGTGCGCGGTCGCGGCGCCGGCGCTCGTCGACTATCGCGATGCTCTCGGTCGCCCGGCGGCGCAGCGGCGCGAACAGCCAGATGCCGAGCGGCAGCGCGATCACGATCGCGAACAGCAGCGCGACCATCACCGGAAATTCCCGCACCCCCAACAGATGTCCCACGCCGAGGATCAGCGCGGTCACCACGGCGACCAGCACGAGGCGGGCCGCGGCGTAGGTCGCGACATCGAGCACCAGGCGGGATCCAGACCGTCCGTCAGACACGGTCCGAGCCTACCGATGGCGCGTATATTGACAGGAAGGAGGTTTTGAGTGGCGTATTTGCTCCTGATTCTCGTCTTGGCCGCATTGGTCTACGTCGGCTGGCGGGTGACCCGGATGGCGGCGAGTCGATCGCACACCCGGGTGATCGGTCCGGACGACGATCCGGATTTTCTGCGGCGTATCACTCCCCGCGACGACAAGCCGCGGTCCTGAGGCGCATCAGCCGACGGGTTCGCTGACTCGGCGCGCACCCGGAAAGCCCTCGGCGACCGTCGCCGCCAGCTCGAGAAGCGCGGCCCTGGTCTCCGGCCGTAATCGGTCCAGGCTGATCTCGGCGCCCTCTTCCAGGTGCGGGTCGAACGGCACCTGGCACACCGCGCGGCAGCGGCGGGCGAAATGGTCGACCACTTTGGTGAGATCGACCTTGCTGACCCGCCTGCCCGAGCGCCCCCGCACACCGTTGATGACGGCGATCGCGTTGCGGACCAACTCTTCGCGACCGTGCGCCTCGAGCCAGTCCAAGGTGGCCGAAGCGCTGCGCGCCCCGTCCACCGACCCCGAACTGATCACCACCAGCACGTCGGCCTTGTCGAGCACGGACCGACATCGCCGAATGCAGCATGCCGGTGCCGCAATCGGTGAGCACCACGCTGTAGAAGCGCTCGAGCACGTCGAGCGTGCGGCGGTAATCGTCGGCGCTGAACGCCTCCGACACCGCGGGGTCGCTCTCCGAGGCCAGCACCTCCAGCCGGCTGCCGCCCTGCGACGTGTACTGGCGGACATCGCTGTACGCCGCGATGCCCTCGGCATCGCGGAGCAGGTGCCGCACGGTGGCCGGCGTCTCCAGCGGCACCTTCTGACTGAGGGTGCCGCGGTCGGGGTTGGCATCCACTGCGATGACGCGATCCCCGCGCGTACTCGCGAACGTCGCGCCCAACGTCGCGGTGATCGTGGTCTTGCCGACGCCACCCTTCTGGGACAGCATCGCGATGCGATAGCACCCCCGCAGCGGGCGCTGCACCTGGGCGACCAGGCTGTCGCGCCGGATCGTCTTGGGGCTCTCGCCCAGATCGATCAGCCGCGCCGATCCCCAGTACAGCCATTTCCGCCACCCCGCCGAGGGACCTGTGCGGGCCCGGCCGAGTAACGCGACCGTCGACAGATCGAGGTACGGCGGCGGATCCGGGACCGACGACGGGAACGGGTCGGCCACCGGTCGGAGCACCCTCCGGCGGGGTCGGGGCCGTCCACTCGGCAGGCACCTCGGCCATCGGATCACGAAAGCGCTGCTGCGCCCGAAAGCCGCCCGGCAGGTCACGACACAACCGACCGACTCGGCAACCGACGCGACGCTCAGCCGACGCCGGCGTACGAGTGCAGTCCCGCCGTCACCAGGTTGATGAAGAACAGGTTGAACACCATCGCGACGAAGCCGACGACGTTGATCCACGCCGCCTTCCGGTCGCGCCAGCCCGCGGTCGAGCGCGCATGCAGATACGCCGCGTACACCACCCACGCGATGAACGAGACCGTCTCCTTGGGATCCCAGCCCCAGTAGCGGCCCCACGCCTCCTCGGCCCAGATCGCCCCGAAGATCACCCCGAACCCGAACACCGGGAACGCGAAGATCGTCGTGCGATAGGCGATGCGGTCCAGCGTCTGGGCGTCCGGCAGGCGCGCGACGATGTGCCCGACGGCGTCGCTGCGACCCGGCTCACCGAGCGGGGACAACTTGAGCAGGAACAGGATGCTGGCCACACCGCCGACCAGGAACACCCCCGAGCCCAGGCTGACCACCGACACGTGGATCGGCAGCCAGTAGGACTGCAGCGCGGGCATCACCGGCGCCGCGTGCGAGTACAGCCATTTGCCCGACACCGTCAGCAGGATCAGCACGGGGACGAGCACGAACACCCACAGCGAGCGGTACTGCGGCCGGCGCAACACCACCGCCCCGGCGACCAGACCGCAGAAGCACGTCAGGTTGATGAACTCGTACATGTTGCCCCACGGCACCCGGGACGTGGACAGCCCGCGCAGCACGATGCAGGCCAGCAGCAGACCGATACCGACGTAGGTCAGTGCCAGTCCGGCCGAGCCGATGCGTTCCCCGGCGGGGCGCCGGGGAGCGTCGGCGACGCGCCCCGGTGTGGAGCTGTCGACGGCCACGGAGCCGGCGTGCACGAGTTCCCGGTCCTCGACCGTGCGGCCCCGGCTGTAGGCCAGCTCGACGGCCAGCAGCACCAGTGCGACCACCAGCACCACCACCGACGAGGTGAACGCCCAGTCGGAGTAGCGGGCCAGACCCAGATCGATATGGGTGGTGTTCATGCGCGATCTGCCTTCTTCTCTTCTCGGTCCGGCTGGAGCTCCGGAGCGGCGGACCCGAGGCCGGCGACCAGCCGCGCCGTCAGCCGCTCGAACTCGTCACCCCACCCCGAGTTGTCGGTGCGGGCCAGGCCGCCCAGCTCGACGTTCACGGTACCCTCAGGCCCCGGCGACACCCGCACCCAGACGCGGCGGCGACGCACGATCAGCGACACCAGCAACCCACCCATCATCGTCATCGCGAACACCAGCACCCACACCTGCGCCGGATCGTGGGAGACCTGCAGATTGACGAACGGCACGGCGCCGTCGAACCGCACGACCGTGCCGTCCGGCAACCGGGTGTCCTGACCGGCCCGCAGATTGACCCGCGCCACCTTCGTCAGCCGGCCCTGCTCGATCATCCGCCGGTCCAGCGCGAACAGCGACTGCGGCCGGCCGGTGTCCAATCCGGTGTCGCCCTGGTAGATGTCGACGGCCACCGCGGGGTCCTTCATCGCCGGGAAGCCCGACGAGAGCAGGGTGCCGTCGAGTTGCTCGGTCGGTGCGAACAGTCCCTGGATCGCGATCTGCTTCTTGCGGCGCTCGCGTTCGTCGGTGTAGGTGCCGCCGGGCGGGTCGAACCGCATCGCCCCCGAGGACAGGAAGCGTGATCTGGTCCTCGGGCTTCCACTGCAGGGTCTGGGTCCGGGTCCGGCCGTCGGGGAAGGTGACGCTGAACGTCGGCGCGTACCCGTGCCCCTGCAGATAGATGCGGTCACCGCCGACCCGCAGCGGCTCGTTGACCTTCAGCAGGTACGGCTGCCAGGTGCCCGCGGCCAGGTCGTCGCCGGCCTGGTAGTCGATATCGGCCTGGAACGAGGTCGCCTGACCGTTGGGCAGATAGTCGGCGCGGAAGTCGTTGACGCGCACGCAGATCGGATACAGCGAGGTGCCGTCGACGGTGTTACCGGCGCGGAACGAGTCGAACGCGGCCGGCGATGCCGAACAGAAGCCGGGACCACCGTCGGCGACCACGATGACGTTGCCCTCGTAGCTGAACAGTTTGCCGGCGGCGATCGCGACGAGCAGACCGAGCAGCGAGAAATGGAAGACGATGTTGCCGAACTCGCGCAGGTAGCCCTTCTCCGCCGAGATCTCGATGACCTCGCCGTCCCGCCGGGTGGTCCGCCGCCAGCCGCGCAACCGCTCGTCGACGGTGGCGGCCACGGTGGGGCGATCGGCTCCGGTGAGGACGGCGGTGCGGTGTTTGGGCAACCGCCCCAGGTTGCGCGGCGCCGGGACCGGCTGGGCGCGCAGGCTGCGGACGTGTTCGGCCAGTCGCGGTGTCAGGCATCCCACCAGCGACACGAACAGCAGCACGTAGATGGCGGTGAACCAGTAGCTGGAGAACACGTCGAACGCCTGCACGCGGTCCAGCCACGGGCCGATCGTCGGATGCTCGGCGATGTACTCGGCGACCTTGGCCTCGTTCAGGTTGCGTTGCGGGAGCAACGCACCCGGTATGGCGGCGAGCGCCAGCAGGAACAGCAGCACCAGCGCGGTGCCCATCGACGTCAGCGTGCGCCAGGTGTTGCGCGCGTAGGCCACGAGGCGGCGCATCAGATCGGCAGCCTGACATCGCTGACGAACGCATCGCGCACCCACGACACGAAGTCGTTCCACAGGCCGGTCACCAGTGCCGCGCCCACCAGGATCAACAACACGCCACCGAAGATCTGGATGGCGCGGGTGTGGCGGCGCAGCCAGCCCAGCCCGGCGACCGCGCGCGCCGATCCGAAGGCCAACAGCACGAAGGGGATTCCCAGGCCCAGGCAGTAGGCGACGACGAGGATCACGCCCCGGGCCACGTCGCTGCCCTCGGTCGCCGACGCCACGGCGATCACGCCGGTCAGCGTCGGCCCCAGACACGGCGTCCAGCCCAGCGCGAACACCGCACCCAACAGCGGGGCGCCGCCCAGGGTCGACACCTGGCGCGGGGTGAACCGGGTGTCGCGCTGCAACATCGGCACCAGCCCGACGAACACCAGCCCCATCAGGATCGTGATCACCCCGCCGATGCGCTGCAGCAGCAGCTCGTTGGTGATCAGCGTCGTGGTCATGCCCAGCACCGCGACGGTGCCGAGCAGGAACACCACCGTGAAGCCGGCCACGAACAGCGCTGCCGCACCGGCCACCCGCAGCCGCGCGCCGCGCACCGCCACCGACCCCGGCGCGTCCTCGACACCCACCACCGCCGCGAGGTAGGACAGGTATCCCGGCACCAGGGGCACCACGCACGGCGAGGCGAACGACACGACGCCGGCGAGCACGCTGACGGCCACCGCCAGCAGCAGCGGACCGCCGGCGGTCAGCTCGTCGATGCTCATTTCTCCGCCGCCACCCGCTCGACGACCGGCTGCAGATCGGTCGCGAGCAGTTCGCGCAGGAACACCGCCGCGACCCGGTGCCGGCGGTCCAGCACCACCGTCGACGGGATGACCGTGGTCGGATACCGGCCGCCGAACGCGATCAGCGTGCGCATCGACGGGTCGTAGATGGACGGGAAGGTCACCCCGCGGTCGATGACGAAGTCGCGTGCGGCGTCGATGTTGTTGTCCCGCACGTCGATTCCGAGGAACGCCACCCCCTGGTCGCGGGTCGCCTCGTAGACCTGCTGCAACTGCGTGATCTCGGTGCGGCAGGGTCCGCACCACTGGCCCCACACGTTGAGCACGACGACCTTGCCGGCGAGATCCTCGACCGAGACCTCCTTGGCGGTGTCCATCAGTTCCGGACCCGAGATCGGGCCCGGCTCGCCGCGGCTGTCCGGCGGGTCGTAGAAGATGTCGGTCTTGCCGCCGGGAGCGACGAACTCGAACGTGCCGCCCTGGGCGACGGCGTCGCGGCCGGTCGAGCAGCCCGCAAGCAGGGCCACCGCCAGCATCAGCGCCACCAACCGGTTCACTGTCCGGCCAGCTCCGCGTATCCCCACCCCACGCAGGCGTCGTCGGCGAAGTAGAACGACGTCACCGAAGCCAGATTGCACATGCGCCGGGTCGGGAAGTGGTGCAGCGGTTTGTCGGTCATCGCCCGGCGCAGCGTCTCCACCGGCAGCTGGTGGCTGACGCAGACGGCTTCGTGACCGGCGGCGCTGTCCGCTGCGCGCCGCACGGCTCTGCGCATCCGCGCGGCGATCTCGCGGTAGGGCTCCCCCCACGACGGCGTGCGCGGGTTGCGCAGGTGCCACCAGTTGCGGGGATCGCGCAACGCGCCGTCACCGGGCGAAACCTTCTGACCCTGGAAGACGTTGGCCGATTCGATCAGTTCGTCGTCGGTGGCGACGGGCAGTCCGTGCCGGGCGGCGATCGGCGCCGCGGTCTCCTGCGCGCGTTCCAGCGGGGAGGCCACCACATGGGTGATGTCGCGGACCGCCAGCCAATCGGCCACCGCCGCGGCCTGGGCCTGGCCGCGATCGGACAGGTGATAGTCGGGCAGCCGGCCGTAGAGGATCTTCTCCGGGTTGTGCACCTCGCCGTGTCGCATCACGTGCACGATCGTCTTCTGGTCATCGCGCCGCCTGCGCCGCGGCGCGGGCCGCCCCGGGCAGTGCGTCGGCGATCCGCTCGAACGCCTCGTCGTCGAGAGCCGCTGAGACGAACCAGGTTTCGTATGCGCTCGGCGGTGGGTAGATGCCGGCGTCGAGCAGCCCGTGGAAGAACGCCGGGAACCGCCACGTCTCGGTGGCCTTGCGCGGAGGCGAAGTCGGTGACCGGCTCGGCCTCGCCGAAGAACACGCTGAACATGTTGCCCGCGCGCGGAATCTGATGCGGCACACCGGCATCGGACAGGGCGGCACCGATCAGGGCGGCCAGCCGGTCGGCGTTGGCGTCCAGCGCGGCGTAGACGGCGGCATCGGCGGTGCGCAGGGTCGCCAGCCCCGCGGCCATCGCGACCGGGTTTCCCGACAGCGTGCCGGCCTGGTACACCGGCCCCAGCGGGGCCAGCCGGCCCATCACCTCGGCCGAGCCCCCGAACGCGGCCGCGGGCAGGCCGCCGCTCATCACCTTGCCGAACGTGAACAGATCAGCGGCCACCGGATCGACCCCGTACCAGCCGGAGCGGGTGACCCGGAAGCCCGGTCATCACCTCGTCGACGATCAGCAGCGCTCCGTGCGCGGCGGTGATGCGACGCAGTTCGGCGTTGAAGCCGGGCAGCGGCGGCACGGTACCCATGTTGCCGGGGCTGGCCTCGGTGATGACGCACGCGATCTCGTCGCCGAAGCGCGCGAAGACGTCCTCCAGCGCGGCGACGTTGTTGTACGGCAGCACGACGGTGTCCGCCGCTGCCGCACCCGTCACCCCCGGTGAGGACGGCAACCCCAGCGTCGCCACGCCCGAGCCCGCATCGGCGAGCAGCGCGTCGCTGTGGCCGTGGTAGCAGCCGGAGAACTTGACGATCTTCGCCCGCCCGGTGTAGCCGCGGGCAAGCCGGATGGCGCTCATCGTGGCCTCGGTGCCGGAGTTGACCAGCCGCAGCCGCTCGACGGGGGCGACCCGGTCGATGATCTCGCGGGCGAGTTCGGACTCCGACGGCGTCGGCGCCCCGAACGACAGCCCGTCGGCCGCAGCGCGCTGCACGGCCTCGACGACCGCCGGGTGCGCGTGGCCCAGGATCATCGGACCCCACGAGCTCACCAGGTCGACATAGCGGTTGCCGTCGGCGTCGGTCAGCCAGTAGCCCTTCGCCGAGGTGATGAACCGCGGCGTGCCGCCGACGGAGCTGAACGCGCGTACCGGCGAGTTCACCCCACCGGGGATGACCGAGGCGGCATCGGCGAACAGCTTCGCGGAGACGTCGGTACTGCTCATGGCACCCAGTGTCCCAGCCGGGTCAAAAGCGTCAACTACAGGGTGTAGTGGTCACCCGGCGGGGGTGAGCGCGAACACAGGGTGATCTGCGTCGTCCGGCAGGTCGCGCCAGTACGCCTCCACGACCCGGCCCGCGAGCGGCCGGTAGGCCGCGATGACGGCGCCCCGCTGCGCCGTCGGCACCTCGGCGGCGACGTACGCGACACCGTTCAGATCCACGCGCGGGTGCGCGCGCACGTTCTTCACCCAGTCCGACTCCCCGCGCGTCGACACCAGGTACTTGACGCCGTCCACCTCGGGCACCACCACCGGGATGCGCTGCGGTGCTCCGCTGCGCCGGCGCACGACGGTCAGGGTCTGACCGATGCCGAACACCATCGCGACGCGGTTGAACACCGACCGCGTGAACCAGGGGGGCTTGAGATAAGCCACGAGCACAGAGTGTGATGGGTAGATGCAGTTGCCGCAATGGTTGGCACGATTCAACCGGCACGTCACCAACCCCGTCCAGCGGCTGTGGGCGGGATGGGCCCCGACCATGGGCATCCTCGAGCCACGTCGGCCGCCGCTCCGGCAAGCACTACCGCACGCCGCTGACGGTGTTCTCCACTCGTGACGGCGTGGCGATCCTGCTCGACTTACGGCCCCGACCGGGACTGGCTGAAGAACGTCACCGCCGCCGGCGGGGCCACGATGCGCCGCTCCGGCCGGTCGTTCGCGGTCAGCGACCCGCAGGTGATGAGCAAGGCCGAGGCGGCCGCCGTCGGTGACGGGATGGATGCGGCCCCTGTTCGCGCTGCTGCCGTTCGAGCAGGCGGTGCTGTTGCGTCGGGGGTGACGCTTCAGCGCCGCGGCGTCACCCGGGCGCGGATGGGGCCCCGCGCGACCGTGGTGAACGGCACATCGCACTCGAAGTCGCCGTCGAGCGACTCGACCCGCATCGCCCGGACCACGGTGGCGAGCGCCAGCGTGATCTCCAGCCGGGCGAAGTGTTCGCCGATGCAGGGCCGTCCCCCGCCGAGGAACGGGAGGAACTGCCACCGGTCGCGGGCCGCGACGTTGCCCGGACTGAACCTGTCCGGGTCGAACGCCATCGGGTCGGGCCACAGCGCCGGGTCGTGGTGCAGGGCGTAGAGCCCGAGCGCGACCAGGCTGCCGGCCTCGACGCGGTATCCGTCCACCGCGATGTCGCGGGTCACCCGCCGGGCCACGCCCGCCGCCGGCGGACACAGCCGCACCGCCTCGTGCAGCACCTGCACGGTGTAGCCGAGCTGCGGCACGTCGTCGGGCGTGAGCTGCCGGTCACCGAGCGCGGCGGCCTCGGCCGCGACCCGGTCCTGGACGTCGGGATGGTGGCCGAGCACCCACAGCGCGTATGTCAGCGCCGTCGCCGTGGTGTCGTGGCCGGCCAGCATGAAGATCAGCAGGTCGTTGGCGATGTCGTCGTCGGACAGCGGACGGCCGGTCTGCGGATCGGTGGCCGCGATCAGCGCCTGCACCAGCGGGGCGTCGCGGGCCGGGTCGGCCCGGCAGGCCGTGACCATCTCGTTGGTGATCGCGCGCATGGCGGCCACGGCCGACCGGGCCCGCCGCCGCGCGCGGGGTGGGCAGCCAGTGCGGGGCCCGCACCGGCCGCAACGCCCGGTCGGCGGTGTAGGACGACGCGACGTGCATGCACCGGGCGATGATCTCGCCGCGTTCGTTGAGGTCGACGCCGAGCACCGAACGACCCAGCGACTGCATGGCGACCCTGCGGCACTCGACGTCGAGGTCGACGTCCCCGCCGACGGCGCGCCGGTCGACGAACGCCTGCGCCGCCCTGGACATGTGGCCGCCGAAAGTACGGACGTTGAGCTTGGTGAACACCGGCTGCAGCGCGCGCTTGCGCGGCCGCCACTGGTCGTTGGGCAGGACGAACAGGCTGTCGCCGGCCATCTGCCGGACCTCGTCGTGGATGATGCAGCGGTCGGACGCGGCGTCGTTGCGGCCCAGGACGTCGCGCATCCCGGCGGGCGACATCACCGCCACGATCGGTGGCACCAGGTTCTTCGGGCCCAGCTGGATGCGGGTGATCGGACCGCCGGCATCGCGGATCACTTCCTGCCCGGTGTCGAGGCGGCGCACCAACTTCACCAGCTCCCGCAGCGGCAGCGGGTTGCGCGGCGCCAGCGGCAGCGCCGCCAGGTCGGGCGTGGCGGCGGTGTCCGAAGTCGTCATCGGGCGTGCCAGCCCTGCGCCTCGCCGACGCCCTGGGTCAGCACCGTGCCGGGCATCACCCGAATCCGGTAGGGCGCCAGGCGCAGCACGGCGAACTGGTCGGAGGTCGGGCCGTCCGCCCAGAACGGCAGGATCGCCGGGTCGTATCCGACGGGCGCGGGCGCGGTGGCGAACTTCTGCCACACCGCGGCGCGGGTCTCGTCGTCGGAGTACCACTCGACCAGGCACTCGGCGCTGCAGGTGTCGTGCGTGGTGGTCCAGTAACTCACCGACACGTCGGGGTGGACTGCCAGATGGCCGCGCTTGACCGGGCTCGGCACGGTGGCGACCCAGCCGAACAGGTCAGTGCCGTCCCAGTCCCAGATCGGGTGCAGGATGCGTGAGCGCGGTTTGCTGTCGGCGTCGACGGTCGCGACGGAGGCCCAGACGATCGAGTGGGCCATCGCCACGAACGCGGGTGCGATCCGGTCCAGCGACGTCACGATTGTTCAGCCTAGGCAACCCGCTCCGTGCCCGCGAGCCTTGACTCATCCTTCGTCGAGCTTCTTACGGAACTCCTCGGTGTTGCGGTACTCGACGTTGCCCTCGTCAGCGCTGGTCTCGATCTTGCCCTTGTGCTCGTCGTCGACCCAGTCGGTGACCGATGTGCCGGAGACGGTGCCGCTGCTGCCCGGCAGCGTCGTGGTCTGCAGATCCTCCGCATTCGCCTTGGCCATCTCCTTGGCCTTCTCTTTGTGCTCGTCGGTGATCTCCGGCTTTTCGGTGAGTTTCTCGGTTGTCGGGATCGGGCGTCTCGGTGACGTGGTCCAGCTGGACGTCGGGCTGGTCTGCGGATTCGGCACTGCCTTGACCGTCTTCGGTCTTCTCTTCGGCGCTCATGGCGATACGACTGCCCCAAAGTGTGAGCAACGAAACAGCGACGGCTACGCGGGCACGGCACGCAACGCGGCGGGCAGGCTGGGCAGGAAGTGCCGGCGCGCGAACGCGCGGATGTCGTCGGCGGTGTCGAGCGGCTGCGCGCTCGGCAGCAGCAGCACCATCGCCGCGTAGCGCAGGATGCAGTCGGCGAGGTCGTCGACCGCCTCGGCGCCGATGCGCTCGGCGAACCCGGCGGGAAGATCACCCGCAACGCCTCGGCCATCCGGGCTATCGCGGCGCCGGTGGTAGCGGCCCGCCAGTTCGAGCACCAGCCCGGGCTCGTCGATGATCATCCGGTTCAGCACCCGGTGCCCGCGGAACTTCAGGATCGACAGCGTGAACGCCTCGACGTAGTAGTTGGATTGCGGCCCAGACTGTTTTCAGCTCGGCGGCGATGTCGGCGAACAGCTGGGCGTTCTCCCGCTCGATGACCGCGGCGACCAGTTCGTCCTTGTTCGCGAAGCGCCGGTAGATGGTGGTGCGGCTGACACCGGCGCGGCGGGCCACGTCGTCGAGGGCGACCCGGCGGAAGCCGTGCCGTTCGAACTCGACGACCGCGGCGTCGAGGATCTGCTGTGTCGCGGCGTCAGCGCCGGGCATCGGGTCATGCTGGCATAGCCGGCCTTGCAGGCGTAGCCGCTGTAGCGCACCCCCATGGGCAGATGATCCCACAGCCAGTTCACCGGCCGCGACCGCCAGAACGCCGCGAAGCGCTGGTAGCGCCGCTCCTGCCTGTCGGTCCACGGCAGCCCCAGCAACGTGCGGGCCCGCGGCGGCAGGCCGCCGGTGGTCAGGAACGCCGCGACCGGGTTGAACACCGGTGCAGCGAGGCGCCAGACCAGCGGGTGCACCGCCTTGGGCTTCGGAAAGCCCTTGGTGACATAGCCGACGCCGTACTCGCGCGGACGGGTGGGCGACGAGGACGTCGTTCATCATCCGGTCCCAGTACTGCTCGAACTCGGCGTAGTTGGCCGGCATCGGCCGGTCGCTGACGCCGTAGCGGCGGTACCACGTCTTGGACTCGAGGTAGATCTGCTCCTTCTCGGCCCGGGAGAGCCGCTTGACGAACGTGTCGGCGAAGTAGTAGACCTGCTCGACGAACGTCGCGTGCGCCCAGAAGTACGTGTCGGGGTCCAACGCGTGGTAGCGACCGCCCGCGCCGTATTCGTCGGGCAGCTCGCCCTTGACGTGGTGGTGGAAGTCGCGCACCTGGGTCCCGGCGTTGTCGGTCGTCGGATCCGTAGACGGTGTTGAAGATCGGCGGGATGGTGCGCCGCAGCCGTTCGGCGGTGTCGGCGAAGAACATCGAGTGGTCGTAGCACGCCCTGGCCGAGCTCGGCCAGCATGTTCTGCAGCACCGCGGGGCGCGGGCCGATGAGATACATCCGGTTGTCGCCGAAATACTTCCAGACCAGCGACTGCGGGCCCAGCGGCAGCGCGTCCGGTCCGACGCTGTCGAGGTGTTCGGCCTTGTCCGCCAACTCGGTCATAGCAACAGTGTTACAGATTTTGCACTTTGTACCAACGAGTGCTGTGGCGAGGCCCACACCGGCTACCGGCAGCCGGGAATGCTATTCCGCGGGAGGGGGACGCCGCCGCAGCCGGGCCACGCCCAGGACGGTCAGCACGCCGGCGACCGTGGCGAGCAGCAGCGCCAGCGTCAGCAACGGCGCGTAGTAGACCAGCGACGTCGTGGCGGGTTCGCCCTCGATCACCGGGGCGACCGTCACAGCCGTGCGGGCCGCCAACCAGCTGAGCACGCATCCGACCGCCGCGAGCACCGCCACCACCAGTTCGACGGTGGCACGCCGTGCGCCGCTCACGGCGCGGGCTCCGGCGGGATGCGTTCCTCGAGCAGGTTGGTCAGCGCCGCGCGCAACTGGCGATGCTTGCGCGCCCAGGCCTGGGCGGTGCGGTCGTTGGTCAGCCGCAGCCCGATGCCGGTCCGGCCGCGCGGGACCCCGGTGAGCTCGCCCAACGCGCGGGCGTACTGCCACTTCGGCGTCTCCGAGCCGGTGGCTTCGGGGTAGACGCGCACGATCTCGCTCGTCAGCGTGGTCTCCGTGCCCTGCCGCAGCGCGTCGGCCGTCAGCTCCACCGACGTGTGGATGCGGGCCGCCTTGACCTGGATGCGCCAGGAACACGGTGACCAGCGCGAAGAAGACGCCGGGCACGATCCACTGGATGCCGTAGCCGGCCGACAGCTGGATCAGCGCCATCGCCACACCGGCGCCGGGTCCGGCCAGGAGCCACAGCCAACTGGCGCCTTGCTCGTAGAACAGCACCTCCGGCGGCGGCTGGTCGACGGGGTGGGTCACGAGCCCTCCCGTTCGTACCAGACGCGCGCCGCGGGCATGCTGAGCAGCGCGGCGCCGACGAGCACCGGCAGCAGCGCGATCAGGGTGAGGGGCTGCACCACGCCGATCCCGAACGCCAGCAGCAGCACCACGAGGACCAGCGCGAACGCCAGGCCCAATGTCGCCAACCGGAAGCGGGCGTCACCGCGGCGGGCCCGGCCGGCCAGGTACGCCAGCGCCGCGGCCGCGACCACCGAGCCCAGCCCACTGACCCGGTACATGGTGAGGTAGCTGCGCACCTGGTCGTCGGTGACCGAATCCGATATCGCTGCCCGGGCCGCGTCGAAGGTCGGCGTCAGCGCGGTCGCCATCAACCCGCCGACGATCACCAGCACGGCTCCGGCGACCAAGCACCAGAAGGCGGCGTCGACCAGCCGCGGCCGCGGCGAGGCGGGTGTGGAAGCGGAGCTGGACGCGGACATGTCGGGCCAGCGTAACCAATCAGCGACTGAAGAAGTCGTGGGCATCCTTGCGATGCAACAGAAACGCCCCGCCGCAGATCAGGACCGACCCGACGATCACCGCCCCGGCATAGCTCAGCGCGGCGACCTCGTCCCGCTCCACACTGAACAGGTTGCTCACCGCATACACCACCGTCGCGATCGCCCCGCCGGTCAGGCAGGTGCGGGCCCAGCGATAACCGTGCCGCATCAGCATCAGGAACGTGACCACGACGGCGACCAGGATGCCGACGAACACGAGGGTGATGGCCAGGACCAGGCCGGTCGGGCGCGGCTCGGCGGTGACCAGGTCGACGACGTAGCCGGCGACCATCAGGGGCAGCGCGACCACCCACAACCAGAACCCGGTGTCGACATCGGGAGGCCGGGCCGGCGGTGACCCGTCCGCCCGCACCGTGGGCGTCTCGGAGTCCGTCACGACAGCCGGCGGGCGACGTCGGCGGCCCAGTAGGTCAGCACGATGTCGGCGCCGGCACGGCGTGATGCCGGTCAGCGTCTCGAGCACCACGGTGTCCAGGTCGATCCAGCCCTTGGCGGCCGCGGCACTGATCATCGAGTACTCGCCCGAGACCTGGTAGGCGGCCACCGGAACCGGCGACCGGTCGGCGGCGGCGCGGACCACGTCGAGATAGGCCATCGCCGGCTTGACCATCACGATGTCGGCGCCCTCGTCGATGTCGAGTTCGATCTCGTGCAGCGCCTCGCGGGCGTTGCCGGGTTCCTGCTGATAGGTCCGGCGATCGCCCTGCAGGCTGGAGGACACCGCCTCGCGGAACGGGCCGTAGAAGCCCGACGCGAACTTGGCGGCGTACGCCAGGATCGCGGTGTCGGTGTGTCCGGCGGCGTCGAGCCCGTCGCGGATCGCGGCCACCTGGCCGTCCATCATCCCGCTCGGAGCCACCACGTGCGCACCCGAATCCGCCTGCGCCACCGCAAGTTCGACATATCGGCGATTGGTCGCGTCATTGTCGACCCGGCCGGCGCCGTCGAGCACCCCGCAGTGGCCGTGGTCGGTGAACTCGTCGAGGCAGGTGTCGGCCATCAGCACGGTGGCGTCGCCGAGGTCCGCGGCCAGATCCCGCAACGCGACGTTGAGAATGCCGTCGTGGTCGGTACCGGCCGAGCCGCGGGCGTCCTTGTCCTGGTCACAGGGCACGCCGAACAGCATCAGCCCGCCGACGCCGGCGGCGACGGCCTCGTCGGCCGCCTTGCGCAGCGAATCCCGGGTGTGCTGCACGACGCCGGGCATCGAAGCGATCGGGCGCGGCTTCCTCGATGCCGTCGGCGACGAACATCGGCAGCACCAGATGCCTTGGCGCCAACGAGGTCTGGGCCACCAGCCGGCGCATGGCCGGCGTCGACCGCAGCCGCCGTGGGCGGTGACGGGGGAAAGCCATGGGTGGCTCCTCGCGGCTAGCGGCGGCGGCTCTTCTTGCGCGGCGGCGGCAGCGCTCCCTCGGCGCGCAACCGGGCCGCGTGCTCGGCCAGCGCCTCGACGAGCGGTCCGACCGCGGCCACTTCCGGCTGCACGTCGACCCGCAGGCCGAACTCGGCCGCCGTCTCGGCGGTCTTGGGACCGATGCAGGCGACGATCGTGCGAGCGTGCGGCTTGCCCGCGATGCCGACGAGGTTGCGCACCGTCGAGCTCGACGTGAAGCACACCGCGTCGAAGCCGCCGGTCTTGATCATCTCGCGGGTGTGCGCCGGCGGCGGCGCCGCACGCACCGTGCGGTACGCGGTGACGTCCTCGATCTCCCAGCCGCGCTCGCGCAGGCCCTCGGCCAGCGTCTCGGTGGCGATGTCGGCGCGCGGCAGCAGCACGCGGTTCACCGGGTCGAAAACGTCGTCATAGGGCGGGAATTCGTCGAGCAGCCCGAGCGAGCTCTGCTCACCGGCGGGCACCAGCTCGGGATTGATGCCGAACGCACGCACCCGGTCGGCGGTGGCCTGGCCGACGCACGCGATCTTCACGCCGGAGAAGGCACGGGCGTCCAGTCCGAACTCGTTGAACTTCTCCCACACCGCGCGCACCGCGTTGGTCGAGGTGAACACCACCCACTGGAACCGGCCGTCGACCAGTCCCTTGACGGCCCTTTCCATCTGGGCGGGGCTGCGCGGGGGCTCGACCGCGATGGTCGGCACCTCGATGGGCAGGGCGCCGTGGCCGACGAGCCGATCGCTCATCTCGCCCGCCTGATCCTTGGTGCGCGGCACCAGCACGGTCCAGCCGTACAGCGCCCGGCTCTCCCACCAGTTCAGCTTGGCCCGGTTGGCGACCGTTCGACCGATCGTGACGACCAGCGTCCCGGTCAGCGGACCGGCCGGCTCCGTGGCCACCGAGGGTCGGCCTTGTCGAGCAGGCCCGCCAACGTGGTCTCGACCGAACGCTGCTGGCACGTGGTGCCGTTGGCGGTGACGACCGCGGGCGTGTGGTCGGCCAGCCCGTACTCGATCAGGGTGCGCGCCGCCTCGGGCAGATGCGAGGCCGTCGCGTGCAGGATCAGCGGCCCGGGGGCGGCGGCCAGCGCCGCCCAGTCGACGTCACCGCGGACGTCGGCGACGGTGTGCGCCGAACCCAGCGGCAGGCCCGCGTAGGTGGGCACCGCGGACGTGTCGGGCAGGCCCGGCACGATCTCGAACGCCAGCTGCGTCCGCGCCAGCGCATTCACCTCGGTGATCACCGCGTCGACCGACAGCGGATCGCCGGCGACCAGCCGGACCACGTCGACGCCCGTGCGCGCCTCGGTGGCCAGGGTCTTGGCGACCTCGGCGGGATCCCCCAGCGCGGGTCGCACGTCCGGGCCGCCGGGGATGACCGCCTCCGACGCGTCGCCCTTGTCGTCGGCGGCGGCGTCGGCGGCAGCGCCCGCCGGTCGGCCGGCAGCGGGCCCGACGGCGGCGGCAGCTCGGAGCCCACCAGGGCCAGCACCGCCTCCGGCACATCGGGGTCGGTGAACACCAGGGCGGCATTGGCCAGCACCGCGCGGGCACGGTCGTCAGCAGACCCGGGTCACCGGGTCCGGAGCCGACGAACGTGATGCGGCCGGGCTTGCCCTTGCGCCCTCGCAAGCTGATCTGGCGAGTCATCTGTCTCTCCCGCGTTCGTCGTCCAGCAGATCGCGTGCACCCAACTCGAACAGCTCCGCGGCCACCGAGAGCCCCAGCTCCCGTGCCCGCTCGGGTGTCCCGATCCCGGACGCACGGATCACGTCGGATCCGTCCAGCGTCGCCACGCAGCCGCGCAGCGACAGCTCTTCGAAGACGCGGCCGTCCTCATCGATCGACTCGACCACCTCCGCGATCGCGCCCACCGGTGCGGAACACCCCGCCTCCAGTTCGGCCAGCAGGGCTCGCTCCGCGGTGACCGACGCGCGGGTGTCGGCGTCGTCCAACTCCGCCAACAGCTCCGCGAGCCCGGTGTCACCGGCGCGGCACTCGACTGCCAGCGCCCCCTGAGCCGGCGCCGGCAACATCTGCACCGGCTCCAGCGTCTCGGTGACATCGTCGAGACGACCGATGCGGGCCAATCCCGCCCGGGCGACGACGACGGCGTCGAGATCACCGCTGCTTACCCTGTTCAACCTGGTATCTAGGTTGCCTCTTAGGGGGCGGATTTCCAAACCGAGACCCAGTGCTCTAAGCTGTGCGGCCCGCCGCGGGGACGATGTGCCGATCACCGAGCCGGTGGGCAACTCCCCGAGCACCAGTCCGTCGCGCGCCACCAGCGCGTCGCGCGCGTCCTCGCGCACCGGGATCGCGGGGATCACGAACCGCGGATCGGGGGCCGTCGGCAAATCCTTGTAGGAGTGCACCGCCATGTCGACGGTGCCGTCGGCGATGGCTTCGCGCAGCGCGGCGGTGAACACCCCGACGCCGATGTCGGCGATGGGCGCGTGCGGAGCGGTCGCCCGTCGGTGGAGATGATGACCAGTTCGGCGGCATGCCCGTTGGCGATCAGCGCGTCGCGGACGGCGCCGGCCTGGGTCGTGGCCAGCAGGCTGCCCCGGGTGCCGATCCGGATCACTCGGTGCTGTCGAGATCGAGTGCCGGCGAGGGGATTTCAGCAGCGGTGACGGTTCCCAGTTCGCTTCCGGCGACGGCGTCGACGGCCTGCTGGTCGAGTTCGAACAGTTCCCGCAGCGCCTCGGCGTAGCTGTCGCCGCCGGGCGCGCTGGCCAGCTGCTTGACCCGCACGGTCGGTGCGTGCAGCAGCTTGTCGACGACGCGGCGCACGGTCTTGGCGACCTCGTCGCGGTGCGCGGCCTCCAGCCCCGGCAACCGGTTGTCCAGCCGCAGCAGCTCCGCCTCGACGACGTCGGCGGCGCGCTGGCGCAGCGCGGTGACCGTCGGCGTCACCTCGGCCATCCGCTGGCCGGCCAGGTAGTTGGCCACCTCGGCGGCCACGATCGGTGCGGGCGGCCTCGGCGTCCGCGGCGGCGGCGCGCGCCGACGGTTCGCGCTGGATCCGCTCCATGTCGATCACGTAGACGCCCGGCAGGCCGGCCACGGCGGGGTCGACGTCGCGGGGCATGCCGAGGTCGCAGATCACCAGCTGCTTGGCCTCGCTAGGCCGTGGGCCAGCCCGCGGTGCACGTCGGCCAGCGACACCACCGGGCGGACGGCGCCGGTGCAGCTGACCACGATGTCGGCGTCGGTGAGCAGCGGCGGCAGGTGGTCGAACGGGAACGCTTCGGCCGCGACGCCGTGGCCGCGGATGTTCTCGGCGAGCCGCTTGGCGCGCGGCAGGGACCGGTTCACGACGTGGATGCGTTCGACACCGGCGCGCAGGAGCTGTTTGGCGGCCAACGCGCCCATCGAGCCGGCGCCGACCAGCACGGCCGACCGCCCGGCCAGCGACCCGGCCTTGGCCTCGGCCATGTCCAGCGCCACCGAGACCACGGAGGCGCCCGCGGCGTCGATGCCGGTCTCGGAGTGCACGCGCTTGCCGACCGACAGGGCGCGCTGGGACAGCTCGTGCAGGGTGCGCCCGACGGTGTGGTTGGCTTCGGCGGTCGCGTAGGCCCGCCGGACCTGGCCGAGCACCTGCTGTTCGCCGACCACGGCCGAATCGAGCCCGCTGGCGACGGCGAACAGATGCTCGACGGCGGCTTCGGCGTAGCGCACGTAGGCGTACTTGGTGAGATCCTGCAGCGACATGCCGGAGTGCTCGCTGAGGACCTGGCCGATCACCGACAGACCGCCGTGGAAGGCGTCGACGACGGCGTACACCTCGACCCGGTTGCACGTCGCCAGCACCATGGCCTCGGTGACCAGCGACGACTGCAGCACCTCGTCGACGATCTTGGCCTGGTCGGCCTCGTCGGTGCTGAGTTGTTCGAGCACGGACACCGGCGCGCTGCGGTGCGAGACCCCGAAAAGCAGTACGCTCACGGCTTCCTCACCACCCCATCCACGGTAATCGTTGACCAGCTGGGCTTCCAAATTCGCTCAGCCGGTCAGGTCGGCCCGCAGCCTCGGTTCGTCGACTTCCCAGTAGCTGTGCTCGGCCCCGTCGAGCAGCACGACGGGCAGTCGGTCGCCGTAGCGGGCACGCAGGGCCGTGTCGCCGGCCGCTGCGACCTCGTCGACGTCGGTGACGGTCAACGCGAATCCGAGTTCGTCGCCCAGCGCTGCCAGCTGCTTCGCAGCGGCCAGACACATCGGGCAACCCTCGCGCGTGAGCAACTGCACAGCCCTGTCCACTCCGCCAGTATCGCCGCGAGGTGACCTAATCTGGTAACCGTGTCCGACATCGGGGGATCTGAGGGCGGGGTCGACGGCCGGGCGCAGGAGCTCGCCGGCGCGGCCAGCGCCGAGGTCGCTGCCGACGGGCTACTCGATCCGGCGGACGACACACCGCGCCCGCCCCCGCCCCCGCCCGACCTGACCGCCGCGGCGTTCTTCGACGTCGACAACACGTTGGTGCACGGCTCGTCGCTGGTGCACTTCGCGCGCGGCCTGGCCGCCCGCGAGTACTTCACCTACCAGGACCTGGCGCGGTTCGCGCTCGCGCAGGCCAAGTTCCAGCTCACCGGCCGGGAGAACAGCGACGACGTCGCCGCGGGCCGGCGCAAGGCGCTGGCGTTCATCGAGGGCCGCTCGACGGCGGAGCTGGTCGCGCTCGGCGAGGAGATCTACGACGAGATCATCGCCGACAAGATCTGGCCGGGAACCCGTGCGCTGGCCCAGATGCATCTCGACGCGGGCCAGCAGGTGTGGCTCGTCACCGCGACGCCCTACGAGCTGGCCGACACGATCGCGCGCAAGCTGGGGCTGACGGGCGCCCTGGGCACCGTCGCCGAATCCATCGACGGCGTGTTCACCGGCCGGCTGGTCGGTGACATCCTGCACGGCACCGGCAAGGCCCACGCGGTGCGGTCGCTGGCCATTCGGGAGGGGCTGAACCTGCGCCGCTGCACCGCGTACTCGGACAGCTTCAACGACGTGCCGATGCTGTCGCTGGTCGGCACGCCGGTGGCCATCAACCCCGACGCCGATCTGCGCAACCTGGCGCGGGAGCGCGGCTGGGAGATCCGTGATTTCCGGACCGCCCGCAAGGCCGCGCGGATCGGGGTGCCCTCGGCGCTGGCACTGGGCGCCGCTCGGCGGCGCGCTGGCCGCGGCGGTGTCGCGGCGGGAGAAGCACTGGGCCGGCCGCCGGCACCACCGCTGATAGGCTCGCGCCGCCCCCAGACGAGACGGAAAGTGCCGCGGCATGAGCCCGAGCGAGGAGCGAAGCGGATCGCGCATGACTATCGCTGAGAACATCATCGGAACCCACTACCGGTATCCGGACTACTTCGAGGTCGACCGCGAGAAGATCCGTGAGTTCGCCCGCGCGGTCAAGGACGACCATCCGGCGCACTTCACCGAGGAGGCGGCCCGGGAGTGCGGCCACGACGCGCTGATCGCGTCGCTGACCTTCCTCGCGGTGGCGGGCAGGCGCGTCCAGCTGGAGATCTTCAACCAGTTCGACGTGCCGATCAACATGGAGCGGGTGTTGCACCGCGACCAGAAGATCACCTTCCACCGCCCGATCCTGGCCGGCGACAAGCTGTTCTTCGACTCCTACCTCGACTCGGTCACCGAATCGCACGGCGCGGTGCTCACCGAGGTCCGCGGCGAGGTGACCGACGAGCACGGCGAGCCGGTGCTCACCAGCGTCGTCACGGTGATGGGTGAGGCAGCAGTCGGACAGCGAGGCCGACGAGGTGAGCGAGCGGATCGCCGCGGCGCGGGACGAGGCACTGCGGAAAATGGTTGCCGGGCAAACCGCTCGCAGCGACTGAACCGGCGGATCAGCCGAAGAACGTGTTGCGCCGGTTGGCCAGCAGTTGGTACAGCGTCTGCTGGATGGTCTCGCGCACCTGGTCGGTGAGTTCGAAGGTGACCATCGGGTCGTCGGCGGCCGACTCGTCGTAGTCGGCGGTGTCGATGGGCTCGCCGAACTCGATGTACCACTTGGACGGCAGCGGCACCACGCCCAGCGGGCCGGCCAGCGGGAACAGCGGAGTGACCGGGAAGTACGGCAGGCCGAGCAGCCGCGCGAGCAGCTTGACGTCGGCGACCATCGGGTAGATCTCCTCCGACCCGACGATCGAGCACGGCACGATCGGCGCCTTGGTCCGCAGCGCGGCGGAGACGAACCCGCCGCGGCCGAACCGCTGCAGCTTGTAGCGGTCTTTGAAGCGCTTGCCGAGGCCCTTGTAGCCCTCGGGGAAGACCGCGGTGAGCTCGCCGGCGGCGAGCAGGCGGTGCGCGTCGTCGGTGCACGCCATGGTGTGGCCGGCCTTGCGGGCGGCCTGCCCGATCATCGGCAGGTCGAACACCATGTCCGCGGCGAGCAGCCGCAGATCGCGGTGGGCCGGGTGCTTGTCCCGCACCGCGACCGCGGTCATCAGGCCGTCGAAGGGCAGCACGCCGGCGTGGTTGGCCACCACCAGGCCCGCGCCCGGTTTCCGGCAGGTTCTCCACGCCGCTGACCTCGACCCGGAACCACGAGTTGAAGAACACGCGCAGCAAAGGCAGGAAGATTGCGTTGTTGAGGTGGGGGTCGAAGCCGAACTCATCGACGGTGTAGTCGCCGGTCATCCGCTTGCGGACGAATTCCGCGACGGCGGCGATGTGTTTGGCGAGTTCGGTGGGCGTCGGCTCGGATCCGGCCGCACCCGCCGCACCGGCGCGGTGCGCGTCGATGTCGCGGACGACTCCGGCGATGTCCTCGGCCGACGCGCGGCCGTCCGGGGTCGGCCAGCAACGAAGGATGCCGGCGGGAACTGTCGACGCGTTGCGCCGCCGCCCGCCGCTGAGCCGCGCTGCGACCCGAATTCGAGTGCAGCGGAATCACTTTCGCCTTCGAGTCACCCGCCACTGTGCCGTTCCTCTTTCCCCGGTATCCCCAGCCCCGCCTGCGGTCTGAGTCTAGCGCCCCCAGCGCTGCGCCGCCGCCACCGCGCGCCCCTCCACAGCCGATATCCAGCGCGGATCGAGGATGGGGCGCAGCCCGCGGCCCCGCACGTAGTCGTCGAAGGCCTCGGCCGTCGTCCACTTCGGCGCGTAGCCGAGTTCGGTGCGCATCCGGGTGGTGTCCATGACCCGGCCGTAGCTCAGGTAGTCCAGCTGCTCACGGTCGAGTTCGGAGTTGCGGGTGGCCCGCCACAGCGAATCGACGGCGACCAGAGCGGATCGCGGCACGGGCAGCGCGAGCCGCCCCGAGCGACGGATCGCCTGGCTCATCATGATCAGCCCGGACGCCCCGATGTTGAAGGTGCCCGCCTTGCCCGCCATCGTCGCGCGCTCGAGCGCGCCGAGCGCGTCCTGCTCGTGCAGCAGCTGCATGCGTGCGTCGTGGCCGACGACCGTCGGCACCACCGGTCCGGCCAGGTACCGCGACAGCGCGGTGTCCATCGCGGGCCCGATCATGTTGGCCAGCCGCAGGATGGTGACCGCGATGTCGGGCCGGCGCCGGCCCAGCCCACGGGCGTAGCCCTCGATGTCGATGCTGTCGCGGGCGAAACCCTCGCCCGGCGGCCTGCGGCGGCTGCTGGTCTCGTCGAACAGCACCGGGTCGCGCGAGCTGGAGCCGTAGACCTCCGAGGTGGACTTCAGGATGACCCGGCGCACCGACGGCGCCTTCTGGCAGGCGGCGAACAGCTGGATCGCGCCCATCACGTTGAGTTCCTTGAGCGTCGCCCGCCCCCGGAGCGCGGCGAGTACGACGCGGCCGCCGCGTGCACCACGGTGTCGACATCGCCGTTGCGAATGACCTTGGCGATGAACGGGTTTCGGATGTCGGCGCGGACGAACTCCGCGCGGCCCATCCGGCGCAGCAGATCCTTGCTCGGCGCGACTGCGTCCACCGCGATGACATGGTTGATCAGCGGGTTCTGCGCCAGCCGGGCGATCAGGTAGCCGCCGAGAAATCGGCAGGCACCGGTGACGAGGACGACCTTGGGATAGCTCAGGCCGTCGCGGGCGTCGGATCCGGTCGAGTCACCCCCAGCATCCATCCGGACAGCCTAGCGGCCGGGCGATCGACTACTTGCCCAGTTTTCTGCGCTGCACCCGAGTGCGACGAAGCAGCTTGCGGTGCTTCTTCTTCGACATGCGCTTACGCCGCTTCTTGATGACAGAACCCATGAACTCCGCTACCTAAGTGTTGTCACGACGAGCCGGGATAGATCTCGTCAGCCTCGACGAGTCACCTTACCCGCGCGCGGATTGACGACGAAATCCGCCGTTGCCGTGCCGACGCACCTCAGCCGGCGTCGAAGTACGAGCTCTCCAGCATGTCGTGGACCGCCTTGGCGTGCACGCGGAACGAGCGACCCACCCGGACCGCCGGCAGCTCGCCGTTGTGCACCAGGCGGTACACGGTCATCTTGCTGACCCGCATCAGGCTCGCCACCTCAGCGACGGTGAGAAATTGAGCTCGAGGCGGTTGGCCTTCGGACTGGCCGGCGTCGCGCGCCGCCTTTCCGCTAGCCGAATCCCGCGCCGACGGCCCGTTCATAGACGTCATCGCAACCCAATCCATCAGGCACAGGCAGTCCCAGCGGCTTCCCCACCGCTGGCACCGACCCGTGCTTACCACTGGGAGAATAGCGTGGCAGGTGGGGTTACTGCGACGGGTGTGGGCTAATCCGTCCGAAATTGATGAACTACTCGGGTGTAATTCCGAGCTGCTCAGAGCGCTTTTTCGCGGCCTCGACGGCGTTGGCCACGGCCGCCCGCAAACCGCCCCGCTCGAGTTCCCGCAGACCAGCGGCCGTCGTGCCGCCGGGTGAGGTGACCGTGGCACGCAACTGCGCGGCCGAGGTGTCGGTGGCCGTCGCGATGGACATCACGGCGGCCGTGCCGGCCGGGTCCCCGCCCGACGCCGACGCATCGAGGCGTTCCAGCAACATCGCCGCCGAGCCCGCCATCGTCTGCACCACCAGATCGGTGGCCACCGCCCGGGACAGGCCCGCGTCCACCGCGGCATCCACGAGTGCCTCCACCATCAAGAAGAAGTACGCCGGCCCAGAACCGGACACCGCGGTGACGGCGTCGATCTGCGACTCGGCCACGGTGAGCACCCCGCCGACGGCGTCGAACAGCGCCGACACCCCGCGCAGATGCTCCTCGGTCGCGAACCGGCCCGGCGCGATCGCGCTCACTCCTCCGCCGACCAGCATCGGGGCGTTGGGCATCACCCGTACGACGGGCGACCCGGCCGGCAGCTTGTTCTCGAAGTAGGCCGCGGTGACACCGGCGGCCACCGTGACGAAGACCTGCTCGGCGGCATTGGCCTCGGCTTTGGCCGCGATGTCGGCGATGTCGCCGATCACGGTGCCGACGTCGGACGGCTTGACCGCGACGACGACGTAGGTGGCGGCGTCGACCGCGTCGGGCACCGTGGTCACCAGCACCGCGTACTTGTCCGCCAGGTACTTCGCGCGAGCGGGGTCCTTCTCCGCCACCACCAGGTCCTTGACCTGCCGGCCGGCCCGCAGCAGCCCCGCCAGCAGCGCCTCGCCGATACTCCCGCCACCGATGATCGCGATTCTGGCCATGCCGGACAGCATGTCACGGCCCCATCGGGTCGGCTTATCGGCTCTCCGCTGCCGGCACCATCGCCAGCTGGCGGGTCTGCACGATGATGCGGCCCTCGCAATCGACCACGATGTGGTCCTCGTCGAACCAGTCGGCGCCGATCTGGGTCGTGGTGCACATCACCCGCAGCCACCCGTCGGCCGGTGTCGCCCGCAGATAGGCCGTCAGCTGGACCGTCGGCGCCCAGCCGAACCTGTTGACGCCGGAGGTGACCGGGGCCGAGACGTCGCCGCACAGCAGCGCGAACAGCACGTCGGTCGTCACCCCCTTGGGCCGCACCCAGTACTCGATCACCGGCGGCCCGCCGTCACCGCGCGGGCCGAACGTCGTCAACGACGGACGGATGTCGCAGCCGTGGGCCAGGTGCACGATGTCGGCCATCGGATGGCCCGGACCGATCGGCTCGAGTCCCGGCGGCGGCTCCGGAGTCATCAGCGGCAGCACCGGGTTGACCGACAACAGCGGCGGCACATGGTGTTCGGGACTTCCCATGGTGATGGCCGCCCGCAGTGCGGTGCGGTCGCCCTGGTTCAGCTCGACGTCGATCAGGCTGACGCGCCTGCCCCGCTTGCGGACCGCGGTGACGACCTGCATGGGCCCCGGGTCGGGCGCCCACAAGAAGCTGCCCGACACCGCGATGGGCTCGATACCCGGCTCGGCGAACTCGGTGCGGGCCGCGTTCGCGCACAGCGCGAGCATCGCGCCCCCGTGCACCTTGGGCCCGATCGTCCAGTGCTCGTTGAGCACACCATGGTACACGCCGTCACCGTCGGGACTCAGTGCCATCGCGTCGGTGAACAGGGTGGAGCTCGTCATCATGTCCCAGCCGTCCTCGGTGGTCAGCGCAGCAGATGCGCCCGGGCGAAGTGGAGCGACTCGGTCAGCAGGGCCTCGCGCTCCGCGGCGGTCCGCGCCCCGGACGTCGTCACCTCGAGGATGACATGGCCGGCGAAATCGCTGGCCGCCAGCATCTCGCAGATCTCCACGGTGGGCTGCGTGCCTCGCCCCGGCACCAGATGTTCGTCGGTGGACGCGCCGCTGCCGTCGCACAGGTGCAGGTGCACCAGCCCCTCGCCCATGCGGCGGGCCATGTCGACGGCATCGGTGCCTGCCGTGGCGGTGTGGGAGAGATCCAGCGTGAAGTGTTCGTGGCCGCCGTCGAGAGGGTCGTAGGACGGCGCGAACGCCGAGATCCCCGGTCCCGGGCTGCCGCCGCGCTTGCGCATCCGCTCGATCGAGGTCTGCCCCGCCCCGAAGAACCGGTCCGCCCGGAACGGGAACATGTTCTCGACCGCGACCAGCACGTCGCTGCCGGCCTCGAGCTCGGCCACCTGAGCCGAGAAACCCTCGGCGTAGCGGCGCTGCCAGCGGAACGGTGGGTGCACCACCACGGTCTGGGCGCCGAGCTGCTCGGCCGCGCGCACGCTGCGGTCCAGCTTCGGGATGGGGTTGGCGCCCCACACCCGCTGAGAGATCAGCAGGCAGGGCGCATGCACCGACAGCACCGGCACCTCGTAGCGCTTGGACATCGCCTCGATCGCGTCGATGTCCTGACTGACCGATTCGGCCCACACCATCAACTCGACGCCGTCGTAGCCGAGCCTGGCGGCGTACTCGAACGCGGCCTCGGTCCTCAGCGGGTAGACCGAGGCCGTCGAGAGACCGACCTTGATAGCGGGGCGCACGGTGCGTGGGTGGCCGTCAGCCCGACTGCAGCAGCGCCAGCGGACCGAGAGTGACCAGCGCGCCGACCGCCACCGCGATCAGCGTGCTGCCGATGTCCTCGGTCTTGCGTACCACCCGCACACCCACCACCAGGCCCAGAATGACCAGGACCGAGAGCACCAGTGCGACGATGTTGTTCCATTTCCAGAGCTGATCGAAGGCGACGAACAGGCCCGCGCCGAACACGACGGCGAGCACGCTCTGTCCGACGATCCACAGCCCGTGCACCAGTGCCGACATCCGGCGCGGTTCGCCGGCCTCCTCGTCCTCGAGGTCTTCGTCCTCGACCAGATCGGCGTCGCGCGGCGAAGCGCGCCCGTGCCCACGGGCGAGGTCGTCGGCGACGGTCTGCCCGCCGAACAGCGGATCCTGGGTGGACCGCAGGTAGGACGGCAGTTCCTCGTCGGTGTCGTCGGCGGTGCCGACAATCGGGTCCTCGTCGGCGGTGCCGACAATCGAACCCTCGTCGGCAATGCCGACAATCGAACCCTCGTCGGCGGTGCCGGTGTCGACGATCGGGCCCTCGTCGGTGTCGGTCGGGCCCTCGTCGGTCCCGACCGCGGCTTCGGCGTCGACGTCCTCGATCTCGCGGGGCTCGTCGAGGTCGGCAGCCGAGCCGGCGTCGATCGGGTCCGGGCTCATCTGCTCGGCGTCCACCGCCGCGGTGTTCCTGCGTGCGAACCGGCCGAAGCCGGTGCGCCGCGGCGGCGCGGCGAACTCGACGGGATCGGGCTGCGGTGTCGCGCTCCTCGAGATAGGCCGCGTACTCGGCGACGGCGTCGGCGTAGTCGTCGTCCTCGTCGGCCTCGTCGGCAGCGTCCTCGTCGCGGCCTGCTCGGGCGCCTTCGACGGTCCTCGTCGGCTGTCCATTTCGACGGCTCGTCGGAGCCTCGGTCTCGTCGGCTGTCGGTGTCGGCGGTCTTCCTCGGGGCCGGCTCACCTCGTCGACGGTGTCGCTCGGCGGGCTTGCGTCGCCGACCTCTGCTTCCGGTTCCACCGTGGCCTGGTCGGCCTCGCCGTTGGTGGAGACGGACTCCTCGGGCGCCGGAGCCTGCGGCGCCGGGTCCTCGGGCCGGACGATCGGGATCTCGCCGGTGAGTTCGGCGACGGTGACGGCGTCGGCGTTGCCACGGCGGCGACGGCGCCGGCCGCCAACCGGAGGTGCGCCGATCGTGCCGTTCTTGGCCAGCAGCTCCGCTACCGAGATCGGCCGCGTGTTGCTGTAGTCATCTGATCCAGTCATCGCCTGTTGCCTTCGAGCCTCGCCGGTTCATCGTCCAGCATCGCGCACGGACATCTGTCGTGCGGCGGAATTCCCGCCGCGGGGCCGGTCGGCACCACCGACGAGCGCCGTGCCGTCGGCTTCGCTGTCGAGTTTCCGCAGAATCAATCCCTCTCGCAACGCCCATGGGCAGATGTCGACGCTCTCGATGCCGAGAGCCTTCATGCTCGCCTCGGCGATCAGCGCACCCGCCACGATCTGCGGTGCACGGTCGGCGCTCACCCCTTCCAGCTCGGCACGGTCGGATGCGGTCATCCTAGAGATGAAAGCTATGAGTTGACGAAGACCCGGCGCGGTGAGCGTGCGCTTGACCCGCGGTCCGGCACCCGACGGTGCAGCTCCCGTCAGCCGGGCCAGCGAACGGAAGGTCTTCGAGGTCGCCACGGCCAGATCGGGGCTGCCCGCCTCGGCGATCGTGTTGCCGACCTCCGAGAGCTCGTTGGCCAGCCAGTCGCGCAGCATCGCGACCCGGCGGCGGCCCGGCGGATCGTCGGAGAGCCATTCGCGGGTCAGCCGGCCCGCGCCCAGCGGCAGCGACATGGCCACGTCGGGCTCCTCGTCCACGCCGCTGGACAGCTCGAGCGATCCGCCGCCGATGTCGATGTTGACGATGCGTCCGGCGCTCCAGCCGTACCAGCGCCGCACGGCCAGGAACGTCAGCCGGGACTCGTCGACGCCGGAGAGCACCTGCAGCGCGACGCCGGTCTCGGACTTCACCCGGGCGAGCACGTCCTCGGAGTTCTTCGCGTCCCGGACGGCGGAGGTGGCGAACGCCATCAGTTCAGCGCAGCCCGAACTCGTGGCGATCTTGGCGAACTCATCGATCGTGCCGACCAGCTTGTCGGCGCCGCGCCGGGTCAGTTTGCCGGAGCCGTCGATCGCCTCGGCCAACCGCAGCGACGCCTTGGTCGAACTCATCGGCGTCGGGTGCCCGCCGCGGCGCGCGTCCACCACCAACAGATGGACGGTGTTGCTGCCCACGTCGAGCACGCCTAGTCGCACTCGACCAACCTAATGGGTCTACCGTGGAAAACCGTGACCGGATCGCCTTATCCCGGGGAGGTGGAACTCGATTTCGCCCGCGAATGGGTGGAGTTCTACGACCCCGAGGACCCGAACCATCTGATCGCCGCGGACTTGACTTGGTTGCTGTCGCGGTGGACGTGCGTGTTCGGCACGCCGGCCTGCAAGGGCACGGTCGAGGACCGGCCTGATGACGGATGTTGTTCGCACGGCGCGTTTCTCTCCGATGACGACGACCGCGCCAAACTGGACGACGCAGTCAAGCTGCTGACCGACGAGGACTGGCAGTTCCGCGACAAGGGCCTGGGCAAGAAGGGCTACCTGGAGTGGGACGAATACGACGACCAGCCCAACCTGCGCACGCGAAAGTACAAGGGCGCGTGCATCTTTCTCAATCGCCCCGGGTGGCCGGCCGGCATCGGGTGCGCCCTGCACACCAAGGCGCTGCAGATCGGCGTGGAACCGCTGACGCTCAAACCGGAGGTCTGCTGGCAGCTGCCGATCCGGCGCACCCAGGAGTGGGTCACCCGGCCCGACGGCTCGGAGATCCTGAAGTCCACGGTCACCGAGTACGACCGGCGCGGCTGGGGTGAGGGTGGTCTGGACCTGACCTGGTACTGCACCGGCGACCCGAACGCCCACGTCGGCGAGAAGCCGGTGTGGCAGTCCTACGCTCCGGAGCTCACCGAACTGCTGGGCGAGAAGGCCTACGCCGAGCTGGCCGCGATGTGTAAGCGGCGCACCGGTTTGGGCTTGATCGCCGTGCATCCGGCCACCCGCGCGGCGCAATGAGCCCGCGATTTCGGTGTAGTTCGTCACGCTGAGCGTGACGAACTACACCGAAATCGCGCTCAGCCCTCGAGCTTGTAGCCGAGCCCGCGCACGGTGACCAGGTGCACCGGGTTGGCGGGGTCGGCTTCGATCTTGCTGCGCAGCCGCTTGACGTGGACGTCGAGGGTCTTGGTGTCCCCGACGTAGTCGGCGCCCCAGACCCGGTCGATGAGCTGCCCGCGGGTCAGCACCCGCCCGCTGTTGCGCATCAGATATTCGAGCAGGTCGAACTCCTTGAGCGGCAACGTGATCGGCGTTCCGTTCACGCTGACCACATGGCGCTCGACGTCCATCCGGACCGGGCCCGCCTCCAGCACCCCGTCACCGATTCCGGTGTCATCGGTGTCCGCGCCGCGGCGCAGCACCGCCCGGATGCGGGCGATCAGTTCGCGCGCCGAATACGGTTTGGTGACATAGTCGTCGGCGCCGAGTTCGAGCCCGACCACCTTGTCGATCTCGCTGTCGCGGGCGGTCACCATGATCACCGGCACGCTGGAGCGTGACCGCAACTGCTTGCACACATCGGTCCCACTCATCCCCGGCAGCATCAGGTCGAGCAGCACGATGTCGGCGCCCGCACGCTCGAACTCGGCCAGCGCCGACGGGCCGTCGGTCACCACGGTGGCTTCGAAGCCCTCCTTGCGCAGGAGGAAGGCCAGGGGATCGGCCAAGGACTCCTCGTCCTCCACGATCAGCACACTGGTCATCTCTTGGTCAGTCCTCTCGGTCGTCGTGCTCGTCGGGGTCGTCTCGATCGTCAGGGCCACGCGGATACGCGGGGATCGACAGGGTGAAGGTGGATCCGGTGCCGGGCTGACTCCACAACCGGATGGCGCCGTTGTGGTTGGCGGCGACGTGTTTGACGATCGCCAGGCCCAGTCCGGTGCCGCCGGTGGCCCGGGACCGCGCCTTGTCGACGCGGAAGAATCGCTCGAACACCCGCTCCTGGTCGGCCGGCGCGATACCGATGCCGCGATCGGTGACCGCGATCTCGATGTTGTCGCCGCGCCGGCGCCTGCTGATCGACACCGAGGATGCGTTGGGCGAGTAGGCGATCGCGTTCGACACCAGGTTGGCCAGCGCCGTCACCAGCAGCGTCTGGTCGCCGAGGACCCGGTAACCCGTCGGCGCATCGGTGGTGATCGAGATGTCGGCGTTGTCGGCGGCGACCTTGTGCCGCGACAGCGCCTCGGCGACCACGGTGTCGACGTCGACCGCATCGAGATCGGGCAGCCGTTCCCCGCCCTGCAGCCGGGACAGCTCGATCAGCTCCCCCACCATGTTGGCCAGCCGGTTGGACTCGGTGACCATCTTCTCGGCGAAGTGCCGGACGGTGTCGGGGTCGTCGGCCGAGGCCAGCACGGCTTCGGCGAGCACTCCCATCGCGCCGACCGGGGTCTTGAGTTCGTGGCTGACGTTGGCCACGAAGTCCCGCCGGGTCGCCTCCATGCGGGCGTGTTCGGACTGGTCGTCGACGTAGACGACCGCGAAGCGCCGGTCGGCCTCGGTCAGCAGGCGGACGTGCCCCCGCACCGACAGCCCCGAGCGGCCCTGGCGGTCGCGCTTGCGGGGCGAGAGGTCGAACTCGACGTCTTCGCCGGTGCTCAGGGTGCGGTGGGCGGCGACCCAGGCCCGGTCGTCGAGCAGCCGGTCGCGCACCAGGCCGAGTTCGGTGGCGCGGTCATTGGTGAAGACCACGTCACGGTGGGTGTCGACGACCACGATCCCCACCGGGGATTGCGCCACGACGTGCTCGAGCATCTGCGAGACGGTGATTCCCGATTGGTCCGCCGACCGTCGTTGCCGGCGTTCCCGGAGGCGGGGACCCGCCACCGCTCCGAATGCCACACCGATCGACAACGCGAGCAGTGCCACGATCGCCGCGATCAGCAGCGCCGATACGACACTCACGCGAAAATCGTACGCATTCGGTGAACGCCATCCCAGCAGCGTGCGGCCAAAACGGGACAAGTCACACCGGCAAAGACGGATGTTCGGTCCCGCGTCTCGCGCTGTTCACCCATCGTTCGCCGGGCGGGGCGCGCCGGGCCTAGTGCTTGCCACCCTGAGCGGCCACCGCCGCCGCGCCGGCCGCCGCGGCCTCGGGGTCCAGGTAGGTGCCGCCGACCACGGTCGGCTTGAGGTCGCCGTCGAGGTCGTAGCGCAGCGGGATGCCCGTCGGGATGTTGAGCCCGACCACGTCCTCGTCGGACATCCCGTCGAGGTACTTCACCAGCGCCCGCAGCGAGTTGCCGTGGGCCGCGAGCATCACCGTCTTGCCGGCCTGCAGGTCGGGCACGATCACGTCGGTGAAGTACGGCACGAACCGTTCGACGACGTCCTTGAGGCATTCGGTCAGCGGGGCGCCGTCGGGGATGTCGGCGTAGCGCGGGTCGGCGTCCTGGCTGTAGCGGCTGCCGGGTTCGATCGGCGGCGGCGGGGTGTCGTAGCTGCGCCGCCAGGCCATGAACTGCTCGTCGCCGTACTTGGCCTTGGTCTCGGCCTTGTCCAGGCCCTGCAGCGCACCGTAGTGCCGCTCGTTGAGCCGCCAGTCGCGGTGCACCGGGATCCAGTGCCGGTCGGCCTTGTCCAGCGCGATGTTGGCGGTGGTGATGGCCCGCCGCAGCAGCGAGGTGTAGAGCACGTCGGGCAGCCGGTCGAGCTCCTAGATCAGTTCGCCGGCCCGGGCCGCTTCCGCCCGGCCCTTGTCGGTGAGGTCGACGTCGACCCATCCGGTGAACAGGTTCAGCGCGTTCCACTCGCTCTCGCCGTGGCGAACGAGGATCAGCGTCGCGGTATCAGCCATGGTCGCGATCCTCTCACGGTCAGTTCCGGTCGGCGTCCTCGATCAGATGCTCGAACGCCTCGAGGTTCTTCAGCGATTCGCCCCGCGACACGCGCCACTCCCACTCCTTCTGGATGGAGGTGCGGAAGCCCAGCTCCAGCAGCGTGTTGAAGTCGCCGTCGACGGCCTCGAGCACCTGGCCGAGCACCCGGTCCACCTCCTCGGCGGTGACCGACGCCAGCGACATCCGGCCGACGAGGTAGATGTCGCCGACGTTGTCGAGGGTGTAGGCCACGCCGTAGAGCCGGCGGTTGCGCTTGAGCAGGAAGCGGTAGACGCCTTCGTGGTTCTCGTCGGGCTTGCGGCACACGAACGCCTCCACGCGCACCGAGTGCTCGCCGATCGTCAGGATCGTGTTGGTCGTGAGCCTGCGCTCGCCGGGCAGCGCCACGACCAGCCCGGGCAGACCGCCCGCCGCGCCCTTGTGCCGGGTGTAGGTGAGCTCGTGCTCCTGCAGCGTCTGCTCGATGACGGCCTGCACCTCGTGCTGGGGCCCTACTTCGCGCAAGCGGCTCATCGTGCGGCCCGGTCATGCGCGCACCCCCCGGCGCATCGAGAACCGGCGCCCGCGCCGCGCGGAGAGCTGGCGCTGGTGCCGGCCCCGGTGCTCGGCGATCGCGCGGCCGTAGCTGGCCAGCAGCGTGTCCACGGTGTGTCCCCACGAGAACGACGCGGCGTGCTCGGCGGCGGCGCGCGCCCATGGCGGCGGCGTCCCCGGCGAGCACGTCGGCGATGGTGGCGGCCCAGTCGCCGGCGTCGTGGCCGTCGACCAGCGCACCGCTGATCCCGTCGCGCACCGCCACGGGCAGCCCACCGACGGCGGCGGCCACCACGGGCGTCCCGCAGGCCTGCGCTTCGACGGCGACCAGGCCGAAGGATTCCGAGTAGCTCGGCACCGCGACGATGTCGGCGGCGCGGTAGACGTGCACCAGGTCGGCGCGGGACTGCGGCGGGAGGAACGTCACGCGATCGCTGATACCCAACTCGGCGGCGAGGTGAACCAGGCCGTCGGGCGTGGCGAGCCCGGACCCGGACGGGCCGCCGGCGATCAGCACGTGGACGCCCGGCAGTTTCGCCGCGGCCCGCAGCAGCACATCCGGCGCCTTCAGCGGCTGGATCCGTCCCACGAACGCCACGATCCGCGCCCGGGGATCCAGGCCCAGCGCCGCGCGGGCGGCCGCACGGTCGCCGGGGGTGAACGTCTGCAGGTCCACGCCGGGGTGCACGACGTCGATGCGCGCCGGATCGGCATGGTGCAGCGACGACCAGCTGCCGCGCCTCGTGTTCGGTGTTGACGATGAGCCGGTCGGCCGCATCGGCCACCTGCTGCTCCCCGACGGAACGCATCGGCGGCTCGGGTGCGTCCCCGTCGGCCAGCGAGGCGTTCTTGACGGCGGCCAGCGTGTGCGCGGTGTGCACCAGCGGCACCGCCCACCGGTCGGCGGCCAGCCAGCCCACCTGCCCGGACAGCCAGTAGTGGGAGTGCACGATGTCGTAGTAGCCGGGTTCGTGGGTGGCCTCGGCGCGCAGCACGCCCGCGGTGAACGCGCACAGCTGGGTCGGCAGGTCGTTCTTGTCCAACCCCTCGAACGGGCCCGCGACCACGTTGCGCACCAGCACCCCGGGGGCGACCCGGACCACCGGCTGATCGGCAGACGACGTGGCCCTGGTGAAGATCTCGACGTCGACGCCGCGCTCGGCCAGCTCCAGCGCCGTCTGCAGCACGTAGACGTTCATGCCGCCGGCGTCGCCGGTGCCGGGCTGCGCGAGCGGGGAGGTGTGCACGGAAAGCACCGCCACCCGGCGCGGCCGGGGCGATGTGGGAGGCAGGCCGGCCGGATCGGTCGCTAGACGCACACCGTCATGTCTACACCGCCGGAGCGGATGCGCCCGCTCAGGCACTGAGGTGCGGACACCGCACCTGTCGACTCAGCGCGACCGCGGGCACGCGCGCGCAGGTCCGACGGTGCCGCCTAGTGTTGACACCATGACGACGCCAACAGACGCCCGCCGGGTCGCCGTGGTCACCGGAGCCAGCGCCGGCATCGGCGCAGCGACGGCGAGAACCCTTGCCGCACAAGGCTTTCACGTGGTCTGCGTGGCCCGTCGCGAGGAGCCGATCAAGGCGCTGGCCGCCGAGCTCGACGGCACCGCGATCGTGGCCGACGTCACCGATTCCGAGGCCGTGGCGGCGATGGCGGGACGGCTGGACCGGGTGGACGTGCTCGTCAACAACGCCGGCGGAGCCCGCGGACTGGAGCCGGTGGCCGACGCCGACGTCGAGCACTGGCGGTGGATGTGGGAGTCCAACGTGCTGGGCACGCTGCACGTGACCCGGGCGCTGCTGGGAAAGCTGATCGACTCCGGCGACGGGCTGATCGTGACCGTCACCTCGATCGCCGCCGTCGAGATCTACGACAACGGCGCCGGCTACACCACGGCCAAGCACGCGCAGGGTGTCCTGCACCGCACGCTGCGCAGCGAGCTGCTCGGCAAGCCGGTGCGGCTCACCGAGGTCGCCCCCGGCATGGTGCAAGACCGAGTTCTCGCTGAACCGGTTCGAGGGCGACGCGGAGCGCGCCGACGCGGTCTATCAGGGCGTCACCCCGCTGGTGGCCGAGGACATCGCCGAGGTGATCGGCTTCGTCGCGTCCCGGCCGTCGCACGTCGACCTGGACCTGATCGTGGTCCGGCCGCGCGATCAGGTCAGCGGCGCCAGCGGGTCCCGCTTCCACCGGAACTGACAGGTCAGCGGCCGGGGCGGTCGTTGACGGGCTGCGGCGCGTCCGACGGGGTCGCCGGGGCGGATGCTGGGAGGCTCGGGTCGGCTTGCTCGGACGTACAGCGCCGACATGGACTTCCACTCGTCCCACGGCACGGCCCAGTCCCAGATGTCGCCGTCGGCGTAGGACAGGTCGATGCGGGTGCCGGTCACCTCGACCGGGTCGCCGTACACGGCGGTGCTGGAAGTACTGCTCGGCGTCGGCGAGGTGGACAGGTTGATGCAGCCGTTGGTGACGTTGGTGTTGCCCTGCGCGCCCGAGCTGGCGGGGTTGGCGTGGATGAACTCGCCGTTGTTGGAGATCCGCACCGCGAAGCGCTCGCGGACGTTGGCGTAACCGGCCGCGGGGTTCGTCATGTAGAAGTCCTCGTACTTCTCGGTGACCACGTGGACGCCGCTGCGGGTGACGTTGCGGTCCAGGTCGCCCTCGCCGTAGCTGCACGGGAAGTCCATGATGACCGCGCCCGCGCTCGTCGAGCACCTGGATGCGGTGGCTGGACGCCTCGGCCTTGACGACCTGGCGACGGCCGATCGTGAAGTCCAGCGTGGAGTCGGCCGCGCCGTAGGCGCCCTCGCCGAACGGCACGCCGTAGAGCTTGGCGTCGACGTGCACGGCGGTGCCCGGCGGGTAGTACTCCTTGGTCCGCCAGTGCATGCGCGAGCCGCCGGCCTCGTCGGGCAGCCACGCCCAGCTGCCCTCGACCTCGGGCGTGGTGGTGACCTTGACCGCCTTCTCGACCTCGGCGCGGTCATCATCGGCGATGGCCGCGTCGAACTGCAGGATGATCGGCGCGGCGACGCCGACGGTCTGGCCGTCGGAGAGCTGGAACTGCCCGTTGACCTGCACGTCGGGGTCGATGGTGGTGAACGAGCCGGTGAGCGGCACCGCCTTGCCGTCCTGGCCCACCACGGTGCCCGCCCACGAGTACTCGACGCCGTAGCCGAGCGGTTCGGTGGCGGTGAACTCGGTGCGGTCCCGGTTGAGCTTGCCCGCGACGGCCTTGCCCGCGGCGTTGGTCAGCGCCACCTTCTGGAACCAGCCGTTCTCGACCGCGACCCCGACCCGTGCGGTGGGTTCGACGTCGACCGCGGCGTCCGTGGGCTGGTAGCGTCAGCTTCGGAGCCGGCGGGGGCGTCGTCGGCCGCCTGGCCACCGGCGGACTTGCCGTCGTTGGACATGCAGGCGGCCAGCGCGCCCGGCGCGACGACGCCGACCGCCAGCGCGGCGAGGGCGCGCCGCCTGTTGATCGACGGATTCGAAGGGCTCACGTGGACCAACGGTACCTAGAGAGCGCACCCAATCAGAATCGGTTCGGGTGTGAGTTCGATCCCGTAGGCCGCCGCGACGCCGTCCCGGACCGTCCTGGCCAGCGCAATCACGTCGGCGCTCGTCGCCGAGCCGCGGTTGGTGAGCGCCAGCGCATGCTTGGTCGACAGCCGCGCCGGGGCGCCCGGCCCGGGGTAGCCCCGGCCGAATCCGGCCCGCTCGACGAGCCAGCCGGCGGCCAGCTTGACCCCGTCCGGGGCCGGGTAGTTCGGGACCGGACCGTCGGTCTGCGCCGCCACCCGCTCGAACTGCTCGGCGGTGACGACGGGGTTGGTGAAGAACGACCCGACGCTCCAGGTGTCGTGGTCGGTGTCGTCGAGCACCATGCCCTTGCCTGCGCGCAGGGCCAGCACCGCGGCGCGCACCCGCGCGGGGTCGGCGCGCTCCCCCGGCGCGGCGTCCAGCGCGGCGGCCAGTTCGCCGTACCGCAGCGGCGCGCTGCGCCCCGCCGGGTCGAGCGCGAACTCGACCTCGAGCACCACCGAGGCCGACGAGTGCTTCAGAATGCTTGTCCGGTAACCGAATCCGCAGCTCATCCGGAGTGACCCAGCGGTCGGCGCCGGTGTCCCGGTCGAGCAGCCGGACCCGGCGGATGGTGTCGGCGACCTCCGCGCCGTAGGCGCCGACGTTCTGCACCGGCGTCGCGCCCGTCGAACCGGGGATGCCCGACAGGCACTCCAGCCCGCCGAGACCGTGCGCCAGGGCGGTCACCACGACGTCGTCCCAGACCGCTCCGGCCCCGGCCCGCACGATGTTGCGCTCGACGGTGATCCCGGCGTTGGCGATCCGCACGACGGTCAGGTCCTCGAGGTCGTCGGCGAGCACCACGTTCGATCCGCCGGCCAGCACCAGCGCGTCCCGGCCGACCGCGCGCATCACGTCGATGACCTCGTCGGTCGTCACGCAGGTGATCAGCCGCCGCGCGACCGGTCCGATGCGCAGCGTGGTCAGCGGCGCGAGCGGGACGTCCACCTCGACCGCCACGCCACCGATAGACGAAGTGACCACGGGCGGTAACGGTAGCGTGGTTTGCCATGCCGCGTTCATTCGACATGGCAGCCGAGTACGGGGGCAGCGTCGAACAGGTCCTTCGGGCGTTCAGCGACGAACAGTACTGGCTGGTGCGCCTTGCAGACTCCGGCGCCGACCACGCCACGCTCGACGAGATGAGCATCGGACCCGACGGCGGGCTGCGGATCCGGACCACCCAGACGCTGCGCTCCGACCGGCTGCCCGCCGTGGTGTCGCAATTCCACCGCGGCGACCTGAGTTTCGTGCGCGAGGAGCTGTGGACGCCGGTCGGCGGACGGACAGGCCAACGCGACGGTCAGCGGCACCATCCCGGGGGCGCCGGCCGGTCTCGCCGGCACCGCGGTGCTGGCGTCCGCGGATTCGCGGCTCCCGGATGGCGTTCACGGCCACAGTCGAGGTGCGGGTGCCCCTGGTGGGCGGCAAGATCGAGAACTTCATCGGCGGCCAGCTCGTCGACCTGCTGATCGCCGAGCAGCGATTCACCACGGTGTGGATCACCGAGAACTGCTGACCGCGGCTCTACGCTTGTCCCCATGACGCAGGAGCCGTTGCGCTCCTCACGTGGGCGTCCGTTCGGTGCGATCACGCGAGGTACCACCGGGCACAACCGGTTGCGTCGCTGCGACCGTTGGCTGGTGCACTCCCCCCGCGTCCGCACCAGCGTGCAGTCCGCCGCCGATCCCCTCGTCGTCGACCTCGGCTACGGCGCGCTGCCCGTCACGACGCTGGAGCTGGCGATCCGGTTGCGGCAGGTGCGAGCCGACGTACGGGTGATCGGGCTCGAGATCGACCCCGAACGGGTCCGCACCGGTCAGGCGGCCGTGGCGGACGGACTGACCCCGGGCGTCGACTTCGCGCTCGGCGGCTTCGAATTGGCCGGCCACCGGCCCGTTCTGGTGCGGGCATTCAACGTGCTGCGCCAGTACCCGGTCGAGTCGGTGCCCGACGCCTGGGCGGCGATGCGCGGCGGTCTGGCGCCGGGCGGGCTGATCGTCGACGGCACGTGTGACGAGCTCGGCCGGCGGTGCTGCTGGGTGCTGCTCGACGCGGTGTCGCCGATCAGCCTGACCTTGGCGTGCGATCCGTTCGCCATCGAGCGCCCGTCGGATCTGGCCGAGCGGCTGCCCAAGGTGCTGATCCACCTCAACGTCGCGGGCCAGCCGATCCACGAACTGCTGCGCGCCGCCGACCGCGCCTGGTCCAGCTCCGCCGGCCACGGCGTGTTCGGGCCGCGGGTGCGCTGGCGCGCCATGTTGGAATTACTTGGTGCGCAAGGATTTCCGGTGGCCCCGCCGCGCCGCAGCCTGCGCGACGGGGTCCTCACGGTCCCGTGGTCCTTCGTGGCGCCGCTGGGCTGAGCGTCGGTCAGGTCGCCTCGGCGAGCACCGGATTCCTTCTCGAAGCGGTCCGGGTCGTCGAGCGCGTCGTCGAGGTCGGCAGCGACCTGGATGTCCAAGCCGCGCAGGTGTGCCGGCGGCGTCGCGAGCGCGACCGCGACGTAGGTGAGGATCGCCGCGGCGAAGGCGATGAACGTCGGCCAGCCGTCGAACGCCGCACCGACGAGGTTGTTGGGGATGTAGAGGATCGTGTTGTCGACGCCGTACATCGTCGGCGTCAGCACGAAAAGGCCGACCCGCACCACGAATCCGACGGTGATCGCGGCGACGGCCGCGGTGGCGGTGCCGCGCCGCCAGTACAACCCGAAGATGAACGGCACGGCCAGACAGGCCAACAGCAGATCGAACGCGAGGGTGAGCAGGATGCCGGTCTGCTTGACGTAGATCGCCAGGGCGATGGAGAACAGCGTCATCGGCACCATCGCGATGCGCGTGGCGCGCAGCAGCGGATCCCGCTGTCCCGGTACGTGCACCCGGCGCACGCCGCCGAGGTTGCGCACGCACACGTTCGAGATGGCCAGGATCGCCCCGTTGGCGGTGCTCATCGACGCGCCCACCAGCCCGCACAGAATCAGCACGGTCAACCCGACCGGCGCGTACCGGTCGAGCAGCACGAAAAGCACCGGCCCGTCGAGTTCTTCGGGCAGGAACGAATGCGCCGCGAGGACCACCAGCCCGAACGGCACGCAGATCAACGCGGTGCCCGATGCGGCGGTGAAGCAGGCCCTGCGCGCGGCATCGGGCGACTTGGCGGCGAACACCCGCTGCATGAAATCGATGGCGACGATGTCGCCGATGCCGAGCGCGATCAGCGTCGCCCAGTTGATGACCGCGCCCTGGTCCGGATCGGACAGCTGCCCCAGCGCCAACGGTCCTGTGCCCTCGGCGATGTCGAGGCCGTGGGTGGTGATCATCCACACCAGCAGACCGACCGCACCGATCAGGATCAGCGACATCTGGATGATCGCGGTGTAGGCGTCGGCAATCAGCCCGCCGGTGCCGGTGTAGGCGACCGCGATGATCGCGATCAGCACGGTGCCGACCCAGTACGGGATGCCGAGGAAGTAGTTGAACAGGAAGCCGCCGGCGACCAGGTTGCCGGCCACCAGCATGCAGAACGCGATCGCGAGCAGGACCGAGGCGCCCACCTCGACGGGGCGGCCGAATCGCAGCCGGTAGTAGTCGGGGAAGGACGTCAGCCCCATCCGGTTCATCGGCTTGGCGAAGAAGACGCCGGTGATCAGCAGGCACAGCGCCAGCCCCAGCGGCAGGGTGGCGCCGGCCCAGAAGCCGAATTCGTAAGCCAGGTCGGTGTTTCCGAGGCTGGCGTTGGTGTCGACCGCCGAGCCCATCAGCGCGCCGCCGACCAACCAGAACGGCAGCATGCGTCCGCCGACGAGGAAGTTCGAACTGTCGCCGGCGATGCGCTTGGACACGTAGAAGCCGACGAGCACCACGGCGATGATGCTGATGCCGACACCGAGAAGAATCATGACGGAGCCTCCAAGTCGAGGCGGAGTCTCCCGGGCTTTTGTCCCGCCGTGGAACGCCCGACAGCACCGTGCCGGGTCGCCTGCGTCTCTTGGACCAGACCCGGCCCGACTCCGGACCGGCGGAACCCTAGACGCGCCCCACATTCCTCTGTGGGTCTCCGACCAGCAAAGCCGCAACTCGTTACGCCGGATCGCGCGCAGTGTTAAAGCCGCGTTTCCGTTAGCGGTGGACAGGTCGTCGCGGGCGTGCTGACAATGGCTCCCAGGAGTCGGTGACCCCGGCTCCCCGGACGAGGTGCTGCGCGTCGTAATCCGGTCAGCGACAAGACGGCGCGTCGAGGAGAACTCATGTCCGACATGCCCGACGCCCCCGACCCGAGCCTGCCCAACGCCGAAGGCGCCTGGGCCCAGCAGGCCGAGGCTCGTCTCGGCGACCGCCGGCTGCGCGAGGAGATCGACCGCGGGCTGAGCTACGGCCTGGAGGCCGCGCCGACGATCAACGACCGGACGATCTCGACGTTCGTGCGCGGCGAGAAGCCGCACTTCGCCGGTGAGCGCGGGACCTTCCTCAAGTGCCCGTTCATCGAGGACGTCAACGAGGTCGACGACGCCGAGGTCGCGGTGTTCGGGGTGCCGCTGGACGCGGGTGCCACCTACCGCCCCGGCACCCGGTTCGGGCCGCAGGGCATCCGGCGCTCGACCAACCTGTTCGGCACCTACAACTACGAGTCCGGCGTCGACCTGCGCGAGCAGCTCAACATCGTCGACATCGGCGACGTGTTCACCATCCCGGGCAACCTGGAGAAGTCGTTCGACCAGATCAGCCAGGCGATGGCGCACGTCGCCAGCAAGGGCGTGATGCCGATCGTGCTCGGTGGCGACCACTCCATCGGCTTCCCCACCATCCGCGGGCTGGCGCCCTACATGGACGGCAACATCGGGATCATCCACTTCGACCGCCACGTCGACACCCAGGAGACCGATCTCGACGAGCGGATGCACACCACCCCGTGGTTCCACGCCACCAACATCAAGAACGCGCCGGCGACCAACCTGGTGCAGGTCGGCATCGGCGGCTGGCAGAGCACCCCGCGAGGGCGTCAAGGTGGGCCGCGAACGCAAGTCGACAGTGATCACCGTCGGTGACGTGGAGCGGGTCGGCATCGACAAGATCGCCGAGATCGCGCTGGAGGTGGCCTGGAAGGGCGCCAAGGCGGTGTACCTGTCGTTCGACATCGACGTCATCGACGCCGGGTTCGTGCCGGGCACCGGTTGGCCGGAGCCCGGCGGCCTGCTGCCTCGCGAGGCGCTCAACCTGGTCAAGAAGATCTCCGAGCCCGGGCTGGCCGGCATCGAGGTCGTCGAGTGCTCGCCGCCGTACGACTGGGCCGAGCAGACCGCGCTGATGAGCTCGCGCGTGATCCTCGACAGCCTGGCCGCCCAGATCCGGTCCGGCAAGCTGGGCAACAAGGCCGCCAAGGCCGACCGCCCCGCCTGGGGGCCGTAACTAGGCTGGGGCCATGCGCTCAGAAATGCGTGTCGCGCTGGCCCAGATCCGCAGCGGCGCCGACCCGGCGGCCAACCTCGGCCTCGTCGAGGAGCAGACGCGGCGGGCCGCCGACGCCGGCGCCTCGCTGGTGCTGTTCCCCGAGGCGACGATGTGCCGGTTCGGGGTGCCGCTGGCGCCGGTCGCCGAGCCGTTCGACGGGCCGTGGGCCACCGCGGTACGCGGCATCGCCGACCGGGCCGGCATCGTCGTCGTCGCCGGCATGTTCGTGCCCGCCGGGGACGGCCGGGTCACCAACACGCTGATCGCGACGGGCCCCGGGGTGGACGCCCGCTACGACAAGATCTACCTCTACGACGCGTTCGGGTTCACCGAGTCCGACACCGTCGCCCCGGGCCGCGAACCGGTCGACCATCGTCGTCGACGGGGTCACCGTCGGCCTGACGCTGTGCTACGACATCCGCTTCCCGGAGCTCTACGTCGATCTCGCCGAGCGCGGCGCCGAGCTCATCACCGCGCACGCGTCGTGGGGCAACGGGCCCGGCAAGCTCGAGCAGTGGACGTTGCTGGCGCGGGCCCGGGCGATCGACACCTCGAGTGTGGTCGCCGCGGTCGGGCAGGCCTGGCCCGGCGAGGAGATCGCCGCGCAGGGGCCGACCGGCGTGGGGGGCAGCGTGGTGGCCTCGGCGCTGGGTGAGGTGCTGGTCGGCGCCGGCGTCGACCCGGAGCTGCTGGTCTGCGACATCGACCTGGCGGCGGCGCGCAAGGCTCGCGAGACCGTCGCGGTCATGCACAACCGCTCAGGCTTTGCTCATGGCCGTAAGGCAGAATCGCTGGGGTGACCGATCCCTGGGCCCGACCGCAGCAGCAGCCCGGCCCACCGCAGCCACAGTTCGCGCAGTACCCCCCGCCGCCACCGGGCCACGGTCCCGGCCCTGCGGCCCCCGTGCGCCCGGAGGAGGGTTCCTCGTTGCCGGCGAAGCTCAAGAAGATCTTCAGCGATCCGCTGTCCATCGTCTTGGTCGTGGTGATCGTCATCGCGCTGGTGCTCGCCGGACTGCTCGGTGGCGAACTGTATGCGCGTAACCGCGCCGACACCGTCGTCGCCGCCGTCGTCGAGTGCGTCGTGCAGGACGACGCCACGGCGTCGTTCGGGGTGCTGCCGCCGTTCCTGATGCAGCACGCGACCGGGCACTACACCAACATCCACATCGAGACCGCGGGCAACCAGATCCGCGACGCCAAGGGCATGAAGCTCAACCTCGACATCAACGACGTCCGCCTGCAGGACACGGCCACCTCGAGCGGCACGGTCGGCTCGCTGGTGGCCGACATCGCCTGGTCCTCCGACGGCATCAAGCAGACGATCCAGGGCGCGATCCCGCTGGTCGGCAGCTTCGTCACCGGGGTGACCACCAACCCGTCCGACGGCACGATCGAGCTCGAGGGCGCGCTGGGCAGCATCACCGCCAAGCCGACGGTCGTCGACGGCGGCATCGCGCTGCAGGTGCAGAAGGTGACCGGGCTCGGGTTCACGCTGCCGCGCGAAGCCGTGCAGCCCGCGCTGGACGCGTTCACCGCCGATCTGACGCAGAACTATCCGATGAACATCAAGGCGGACTCCGTCACCGTCACCGGCACCGGTGTGCAGAGCCAGTTCTCGACGCAGAACGCGACGATGCCCAAGCAGACCGACGACCCCTGCTTCGGCGGGCTGTAAGCGCTCACTCCAATCCGTCGAGCACCGCGCGGGTGCCCGAGAGGCCCAGTCGGGTCGCGCCGGCGTCGAGCATCTCGGCGGCGGCCGCCGCGGTGCGGATCCCGCCGCTGGCCTTCACGCCGAGCCGGCCCCCGACCGTCGCCGCCATCACCTCCACCGCGCTCGTCGACGCCCCGCCGGCGGGGTGGAATCCGGTGGAGGTCTTGACGAAGTCCGCGCCTGCGTCGGCCGCGACCCGGCAGGCGTCGGCCAGCAGCGCCGCCCCGCCGAACTCGAGCAGCACCGCCGACTCGAGGATGACCTTGAGCACCGCCTGCGGCACCGCGGCACGCACCGCCGCGATGTCGGCCCCGACGGAATCGAGTTCGCCGGCGATCGCGGCGCCGACGTCGATCACCATGTCGATCTCGCGGGCACCCGCGTCGACCGCTGCCCGCGCCTCCTGCGCCTTGACGGCCGAAAGATGCTTGCCGGACGGAAATCCCACCACGGAGGCGACCATGCGGCCGTCGGCCAGTGCCCCGGCGGCCGGCACGAACGTCGGCGACACGCACACCGCGTAGACGTCGAGCTCGACCGCCTCGGCGAGCAGCGCGACGATGTCGGCCTCGGTGGCTTCGGGTTTGAGCAACGTGTGGTCCACCAGCGCGGCGACCTGCGCCCGGGTGTAGCGGCCCATCAAAAGGGTTCTTCGGTGCCGCCCGGATTGCACCCGGCGGCCATCATCTGCTCCGGACCGACCTCGGGTCGCCACGGCTCGAGATTCCAGCTGACCTTGCCCGGCTCGAAGATCTCCGCGAACTGCCAGTGGCAGACGAACTGCTCCTTCATGCCGGGGATGGCGGCATCCGGGCGAGAGCGCCAGCACTTCGGCCCAGGCCTCGTCGGCCTGCGCCGAGGTGCCGGGCCGGCCGGAGGTGTCGCGGCCGGCGGTCGGTGGGATAGACGCGCAGGCTGGACAGGTCACCCCACTTGGCCCACTTGGCGTGATCGACGTAGGGCGGCGGGGGCGGTGCCGGGGCGGCCGAGGCCGGGCCGGCGACCGGCCAGTGGGCCGGCACACACGGCGGCCGCGATGCAGCAGAGGCGAGCCGCACTAGCGCGACTTCCCTTGGATCTCCAGGATTTTGGGCCGCACGTCGACGAGGTAGACGCCCGCGGCGACCGCGGCGATCGCGGCGCCGGTGATGTCGAGTACGAGCAACAGCAGCACCCCGACTCCGAGGATCACCAGCCACACCGGCTTGGTCAGCTTGTCGGCCGCGGTAAAGGCGTCGGAACGCTGCATCGCGGCGTGCACGAACGCGTACACGGCCATCACCAGCACGGCGATCTTCACCGCGAAGAGGACGTAACCCACCAGGCCTTGGAGCACCACGCTCGACAGCCTAGGCGGGTTACGTCCCCTGGTCGACTTCGCCCGTCCGGGACGGTCCCTTACTTCTGGGTGACCTTCTTGGCGGGAGCCTTCTTGGCCGGAGCCTTCTTGGCGGCGGACTTGGCGGGCGTGGCCTTGGCCGGCGCGGCCTTCTTGGCCGGCGCCTTCTTGGCGGCCTTCTTCACCGGCTCGGCGGACGACTCGGCCCGCTTCGGCAGCTCCACGCCGACCAGCTTGGCGGCGCGCTCACCGACGGCGCGCGTCTGCGTAGCGACGTTGCCCAGCGCCTCCTGGGTCAGCTCGACGGCCTGGTCGGTGTACCCCTCGACCCGGCTCGCGGCCTCCTCCAGCGCGGGCTGGCTACGCAGCCGCTCCAGGGCGGCCTCGCCGCGCTCGATCAGCTTGTTGTAGGTCGACTGCGCCGCCTCGGCGTAACCCTCGGCGAACCTGCGCAGCTCCTCGGAGGTCAGCTTGCCGCGGATGTCGTCGAACTGCGCCGGCAGATCCTCCTGCAGGCGGTTGATGCGGGCGCGGCTGCTCCTCGACGCGCGCCTCGGCGTCGGTGCGCGCCTCGCCGGCGCGGTCGCGCAGCGTGGCGACGATCTCGTTGACGCGCTCGAGGGCCAGATCGGCGGCGCCGACGGCGGCGAGCAGCGGGGCCTTGAGGTCGTCGATGTCGACCTGGTTCTTCTCAGCCATGGGTGTTTCCTTTCAGTTCACGGTGGGGGTCTGTTGATGGTGATCGTGTGATCTCCAGAGGGCTGTTGTCTTGTTCAGTCGCCGGCTCCTCTTCTGCTTCGCTGACACTGGACATGCCCGCTTCGGCTGCCGCCTCGATCAGGGCCGCCTCGTTCTGCTGGCAGAACGACGTGTAGATGTCGAGCAGCACCTGCTTCTGCCGCTCGGTGATCGCCGTGTCGGTGACGATGGCGTCGCGCACCTCGTTGGTGTCACCGGGCTCGAGAATCCCGGCCCGGATGTAGAGCACCTCCGCGGATACCCGCAACGCCTTGGCGATCTGGTTCAGCACGTCCGCTGAGGGTTTACGCAATCCCCGCTCGATCTGGCTGAGGTAGGGATTGCTGACACCGGCCTTCTCGGCCAGTTGCCGCACCGAGACCTGCGCGGCTTCCCGCTGGGTCCGGATGAAGGAGCCGATGTCCTGGGCAGCGCTGGACACCACAGTGGCGAGATTTTCCTCCTGCGCCATGGGTTGCCCCCTCCGCCGTGATGGGTATCCGATTACCGACAGCTCAACCGTACGGACGGGTGCTAACTTTTGCAAGCACTAGTTAGCGCAGGTCAGAAGAGTAGCTGGGCTATCGAATAGATGACGAGCCCGGCCAGCGAGCCCACCACCGTGCCGTTGATCCGGATGAACTGCAGGTCGCGGCCCACATGCAACTCGATGCGGCGGCTGGCCTCGTCGGCATCCCAGCGCTCGATGGTGTCGGTGATGATCGTGGTGATCTCCGCGCCATACTCGCCGACCAGGTGCTGGGCCCCGCGCACGATCCAGTTGTCCACCTTGTCGCGCAGGTCGGCGTCGTCGCGCAGCGACTCCCCGATCCGCATCGACGGAGTCGGCGATCCGGGTGCGCAGCGTCGACGACGGATCGTCGACCGATTCCAGAATGATCCGCTTGGCCGCGGTCCATGCCGTCTCCGCCGCGCGGGCGACCTCGTCGCGAGCCATGATCTGCTCCTTGACGTTCTCGGCCTTCTGGATCGTCGAGTCGTCGTTCTGCAGGTCGTCGGCGAACTCGAACAGGAACCGGGTGGCCGAGCGGCGCAGCTCGTGGTCGGGATTGCGGCGCACCTTGTCGGTGAAGTCCATCAGCTCCCGGTGGATGCGATCGCCGACCAGGTGATCGACCCAGCGCGGCGACCAGGTCGGCGAGTCGCGCTCGATCACCCGCTCGATGACCTCGCCCGCGTTCAGCGACCACTGGAAGGCGCGGTCGGCCAGCAGCTGCAGCAACGCCTCCTGGCGCTGCTCGGCCAGCAGCGTCGCCAGCACCCGGCCCACGGGCGGTCCCCACTGCGGCTCGGCGATCCGCTTGACGATCATCCGGTCCAGCACGTGCTGCACGTCCTCGTCGCGCAGCATCTCGACCAGCACCCGCAGCACCGTCGACGCCTCGGCCGCGACCCGCTGCGCGTGCGCGGGTTCGGAGAGCCACTTGCCCAGCCGGCCGGCGACTCCGGCGTCGCGCAGCTTGGTCTCCACGATCTGCGGCGACAGGAAGTTCTCCCGGACGAAGGCGCCGAGGCCCTCGCCGAGCTGATCCTTCTTGCGTTTGATGATCGCCGTGTGCGGGATCGGCAGGCCCAGCGGATGCTTGAACAGCGCCGTGACCGCGAACCAGTCCGCCAGCGCGCCGACCATGCCCGCCTCGGCGGCCGCGCGCACGTAGCCGACCCAGGGCGCGGCGCCGCGGGCCTGCGCCCAGGTGCACAGCAGGAAGACCACCGTCGCGCCGAGCAGAAAGCTCAGCGCGACGACCTTCATCCGCCGCAGCGCGCGTCGCCGTTCGGCGTCGGCGGCCGAGTCGGCGCCGGCCAGCGTCTCGGCGAAACTGCCGCGCCGGCCCCGGCTGCTCGCCGGACATTCAGGTGGTGTGCCACAGCTCCATCATCCGCTACTCGAGCAACTGAACGCCGGGACGGCGTCCGGCTTCGTCCGGGCAGGCCGCCTCCACCACAGCCCCCGTATTATCGACAGGGACTAAAGAACGGATCACCGCGAACGTGGCACAACATTCCCCGCCGGTGGCGGTCAAAACGGATGGACGCAAACGACGCTGGCACAAGCACAAGGTCGAGCGCCGCAACGAGCTGGTAGACGGCACGCTGGAGGCCATCCGCCGACGTGGGCAGCAACGTCAGCATGGACGAGATCGCCGCCGAGATCGGCGTGTCCAAGACGGTGCTGTACCGCTACTTCGTCGACAAGAACGACCTCACCACCGCGGTGATGATGCGCTTCGCGCAGACCACGCTGATCCCGAACATGACCGCCGCCCTGTCGTCGGACCTCGACGGGTACGACCTGACCCGCGAGATCATCCGGGTCTACGTCGAGACGGTCGCCGCCGAGCCCGAGCCGTACCGCTTCGTGATGGCCAACAACTCGGCGAGCAAGAGCAAGGCCGTCGCGGAATCCGAGCAGATCATCGCGCGCATGCTCGCCGTGATGCTGCGCCGGCGGATGGCGTCGGTCGGGATGGACACCGGCGGCGTCGAGCCGTGGGCCTATCACATCGTCGGCGGTGTGCAGCTGGCCACGCACTCGTGGATGTCGCACCCGCGGATGAGCGCCGACGAGCTGATCGACTACCTGACGATGCTGTCGTGGAGCGCGTTGTGCGGCATCGTCGAGGTGGGCGGATCGCTGGCGAGTTTCCGCCAGGAACCGCATCCCTCTCCGGAACTGCCCGCCCAGCTGCTTGACTAGGTGCGTGAGCGAGCCCCTGGATCTCCCGTCGCTGTGGTCGCACGAACCCGACGAGCTGCTGAGGTTCTCCCCGGGCGACAAGGTCGCCGACATCGACCCCGAGTCCACACCGGGGTTCCGGGGCGACAAGTCCGACGCACCGACCCTGCAGGAGGAGCGCAACGTGCGCTTCGCCGAGCTGCAGGAGATGCTCTACGCCAGCAGCCGCGTCGACGACCACCGCTCGGTGCTGCTGGTGCTGCAGGGCATGGACACCGCGGGCAAGGGCGGCATCGTCAAACACGTTGTCGGAAGCTGCAATCCGCAAGGGGTGCGGTACCGGAACTTCGGTAAGCCCACGCCCGAGGAACTCGCGCACCATTTTCTGTGGCGCATCCGCAAGGCGTTGCCCGCCCCGGGCACATCGGCGTCTTCGACCGCTCGCACTACGAGGACGTGCTGATCGTGCGCGTGCACAACCTGGTGCCGCGCGAGGTCTGGGAGCCGCGCTATGACGAGATCAACGCCTTCGAGCGGGAACTCGTCGACAGCGGAACGTCTCTGGTGAAGGTCGCGATGTTCGTCTCGCTCGACGAGCAGAAGAAGCGGTTGGCGGAGCGGCTCGAGCGACCCGACAAGTACTGGAAGTACAACCCCGGCGACATCGACGAGCGGCTGAAGTGGCCGGCCTACCAAGAGGCGTACCAGGCCATGCTGGACCGGACGTCGACGGCGTACGCGCCGTGGCACGTGGTGCCGTGCAACCGGAAGTGGTACAGCCGGCTGGCGGTCACCGAGCTGATGATCGAGGCGCTCAAGCGCCTCAACATGTCCTGGCCGCCACCGGATTTCGACGTCGAAGCGGAGAAGAAGCGGCTGGCGTCGGCCTAGGGCGGGGTCCTTGCCGCCGAGCGTACGATTTCTGACGGATTCCCGCGGATTACCCTCACAATGCGTACATTCGCCGCACCTCAGCAACCGGGCCGCCCCCGGCGCCGCAGCGCCACCTCGGTGCGTCGCCAGAGGTCGGCGGGGGAATCGCGCAGATGCCGCGCGCTGACGCGGACGATGCTCCAGCCCTGTTCGGCCAGGAAGTCCAGTCGGGTGATGTCCTCGGCGTGCGCCGCGGGATCTGTCCAGTGCTGTTCGCCGTCGTACTCGACGACGGCCACGTCCGCCGACAGCCGGCCAGAGTGGCGCCGCGTCGGGACCACAGCCAGGCCGCGTAGGCGCGGTCCCGTGCGGTCAGCTCCACGCCCGCCCGAGCGCACGCATTGTGATGCAAACGGCCGGAAACTCATCAGAAAGCGTGCACTCGGCGCGGCGAACCGGCTCAGTAGGTGTAGAAGCCCTTGCCCGTCTTCTTGCCGAGCTGGCCCGCCTCGACCATGCGCTGCAGCAGCGGCGGCGGCGCGTAGTGGGCGTCCTTGTACTCGTCGTACATCGAGTCCGCGATCAGCTTCATGGTGTCCAGCCCGATCAGATCCGACAGCCGCAGCGGCCCCATCGGGTGCGAGAGCCCGGCGACGACCGCGGTGTCGATGTCCTCGACGGTGGCCACGCCGGCCTCGGCCATCCGGATCGCCGACAATAGATAGGGCACCAGCAGCGCGTTGACGATGAAGCCCGAGCGGTCCCCGCAGCGCACCACCTGCTTGCCCAGCGTCTCGCCCGCGAACTGAGCGACCCGCGCGACCGCCTCGTCGGAGGTGACGAGCGTGCTGATCAGTTCGACCAGCGGCAGCACCGGCACCGGGTTGAAGAAGTGCAGGCCCAGCACCCGGCTCGGATTCTTGGTCGCCGCAGCGATTTTCATGATCGGGATGCTGGAGGTGTTCGACGCCAGCACCGCGTCGGGATCGGTGACGACCTCGTCGAGCTGGGCGAAGACCTTGGCCTTGACGGCCTCGTCCTCCACGATCGCCTCGATGACGAGCTGGCGGTCGGCGAGGTCGGCGAGGTCGGTCGTGAACGTCAGCCGCGCCAGCGCCACCTCGAAGTCGTCGGCGGCCAGCTTGCCCTTGGCCTTCGCCCGCTCCAGGGATGCGGTGACGCGCTGGCGGCCCGCGTCGGCCAGCTCCTGCGACGGCTCGTAGACCACCACATCGACACCGGCCTTCGCCGTCACCTCCGCGATGCCCGACCCCATCTGCCCGGCGCCGACGACCCCTACGCGTTCAATGCTCACTGATTCTCTCCTCCGTGCAGCGATGAGCCCCGCCCGAATCAACGGGCGGGGCTCATGCTGTCATGCCTCAACGGCTCAGTGGAACTGGCCCTCTTCGGTCGATCCCGCGAGCGCGGTGGTCGAGCTGGTCGGGTCCACGGTGGTGGCGATCCGGTCGAAGTAGCCGGCGCCGACCTCGCGCTGGTGCTTGGTCGCGGTGTAGCCACGCTCCTCGGCGGCGAACTCGCGCTCCTGCAGCTCGACGTAGGCGGTCATCTGGTTGCGGGCGTAGCCGTAGGCCAGATCGAACATCGAGTAGTTCAGGGCGTGGAAGCCGGCGAGGGTGATGAACTGGAACTTGAAGCCCATCGCGCCGAGCTCCTTCTGGAACTTCGCGATCGTCGCGTCGTCGAGGTGCTTGCGCCAGTTGAACGACGGCGAGCAGTTGTAGGCCAGCATCTGGTCCGGGAACTCGCTCTTGACGCCCTCGGCGAACTTCTTCGCGAGCTCGAGGTCCGGGGTGCCGGTCTCCATCCAGATCAGGTCCGAGTAGGGCGCGTAGGACTTGGCGCGGGCGATGCACGGCTCCAGGCCGTTCTTCACCCGGTAGAAGCCCTCGGCGGTGCGCTCACCGGTGATGAACGGCTGGTCGCGCTCATCGACGTCGGAGGTGATCAGCGTGGCGGCCTCGGCGTCGGTGCGGGCGATGACGACGGTCGGCACGTCGGCGACGTCGGCAGCCAGACGCGCCGAGGTCAGCGTGCGGATGTGCTGCTGGGTCGGGATCAGCACCTTGCCGCCGAGGTGGCCGCACTTCTTCTCCGAGGCCAGCTGGTCCTCCCAGTGCGAGCCCGCGACACCGGCGGCGATCATCGCCTTCTGCAGCTCGTAGACGTTCAGCGCGCCACCGAAGCCGGCCTCGCCGTCGGCGACGATCGGGGCCAGCCAGTTCTCCACCGAGCGGTCGCCCTCGACCTTGGCGATCTCGTCGGCGCGCAGCAGCGCGTTGTTGATGCGGCGGACCACCTGGGGCACCGAGTTGGCCGGGTACAGGCTCTGGTCGGGGTAGGTGTGGCCGGACAGGTTCGCGTCACCGGCGACCTGCCAACCCGACAGGTAGATGGCCTTCAGCCCGGCGCGGACCTGCTGGACGGCCATGTTGCCCGTCAGCGCGCCGAGCGCGTTGACGAAGTCCATGTCGTGCAGCTGCTCCCAGAGCACCTCGGCGCCGCGGCGGGCCAGCGTGTTCTCCTCCACGACGCTGCCCTGCAGGGCGACGACGTCCTGCGGGGTGTAGGTGCGGGTGACACCCTTCCACCGCGGGTTGTGGTCCCAGTCGTGCTGGATCTGTTCGGGGGACTTCGGCGTGCCCACGGTCGACTTCGTCATCAGGGGACCTGCTCCTTCGAAAATTTGTTAACTTCCCAGCGTCTTCACTGGAGTGCTAATTCGAGGATGCATCACGCCATAACCGCAGGTCCACCACTTTCACTTGTAAAGTTTCGCCAACCCGCGGTCCGCGATTTGCGAATATTGCGAAGACTAGCTCGTGACTGAAACGGTTCAGAAGTTACCGCTCGGTAGTCGATCGTCGCAGGTCAGTACGGCCGTACTGTTTGGCGGCGGTGATTCAGCGGGCGAAGATCGCGGCCACCGCTTTGACCTCATCGCCGACCGCATATGTGAGCGTTGTAACAGTCCGATCGGTGAGCTCCGCGCCGAATCGATCGGTCGAACCGGCCGGGTAGGTGTGGCGCAGGATCTCCAGTTTGTCCCCGAGCGCCACCGGGAGGTCGTGCTCGATGGTCACCCGCAGCGGTTCCTTCAGCAGCTCCGGATGGGACTGCAGGTAGTCCTCGACCACACTCCAGTACACCGAGTTGTTCATGTGGTCGAAGATGTCGATGTCGCTCACCCGCACGGGATAGTCGCGGATGTGCTCGGCGTCCTCGCGACTGCCCGCGCTCAGGTAGGCCTTCCACCGCAGCCGGCCCTCGCTGGTGGTGCGCCGCAGCCCCTCGATGAAGTCGTCGGCGATGCGCGCGGGTCCCTGCGTCTCCCGGTTGATGTTGATCCAGAAGGCCTCGGATTCGACGAGTCCGCCCTTGCGGCCGTCGATCCGCACCCGCATCTCGCACCAGCGGTTCGACGTTCCCGAACACCACCGCCGCAGGCGCAGGATGTCCTTGAACACGATCGGCTCGATCATGTCGATCATCGTGCGGCGCACGATCCACAGCGGATGCGTCTCCTCGAAGCCCATCTCCCGCAGCTGATCGGTGCCGACGTCCTGGATGTGGCGGGTGGCCGCGTCGAACTTCATCCTGCCGGTGCGGTCCACGTCGGCCGACCCGCAGGGGCCATTGGACGTCGAAGACGTCGGGGTGCGGGTCGGGCACCGGCATCATCGTCTTGGCCAGGCCGTGCGTCACGGCTGCAGCAGGCCGACCGGGGGTACTCACGGATTCCGATACTGCCACACCGGCCGACCTTGCCAATCCTGCGAATTTTTGCTTCGCAGCACTGCTAGTCCCTACTACGCTGGTTCAACGTGGCCAAAACGTTCGTCGGAGCCCGGGTCCGGCAGCTCCGAAGTGAGCGCGGTTTCAGCCAGGCGGCGCTGGCCCAGATGCTCGAGATCTCACCGAGCTATCTGAACCAGATCGAGCACGACGTCCGCCCCCTGACGGTGGCCGTGCTGCTGCGGATCACCGAGGTGTTCGGCGTGGACGCGACGTTCTTCGCCTCCCAGGACGACACCCGCCTGATCGCCGAACTGCGCGAAGTGCTGATGGACCGCGATCTCGACGTGGACGTCGATCCCGCCGAGGTCGCCGACATGGTCGGCGCGCATCCGGCGCTGGCCCGCGCCATGGTGCAACCTGCACCGCCGCTACCAGCTGACCACCACACAGCTGGCCGCCGCCACCGAGGACCGGTTCAACGTGGGCAGCGTCAACCCGGGTGGTAGCGGCACCGGGTCCATCACGATGCCCCACGAAGAGGTGCGCGACTACTTCTATCAGCGGCAGAACTACCTGCACGAGCTCGACACGGCGGCCGAGGAGCTCACCGTCGGGCATGCGCGTGCAGCGCGGCGATCTGGCCGTCGACCTGTCCGACCGGTTGCGGTTCGTGCACGGCGTCACGATCATCCGCCGCCTCGATCTCGGCGAAGGCGTGCTGCACCGCTTCGATCCCGCGTCCAAGACCCTGGAGCTCACGGCGCACCTGTCCTCGGGGCAGACGGTGTTCCGGATGGCCTCCGAGCTCGCCTACCTCGAGTACGGCGACCTCATCGAGAAGCTGGCCGAGGAGGGCCACTTCACCAGCGAGGAGTCGCGCAAGCTGGCGCGGCTGGGGCTGGCCAACTACTTCGCCGCGGCGACGGTGCTTCCCTACGCGCAGTTCCACGACATCGCCGAGAAGTTCCGCTACGACGTCGAGCGGCTGTCGTCCTACTACTCGGTGAGCTACGAGACGGTCTGCCACCGCCTGTCCACGCTGCAGCGGCCGTCGATGCGGGGCGTGCCGTTCTCCTTCGTCCGGGTCGATCGCGCGGGCAACATGTCGAAACGCCAGTCCGCCACCGGTTTTCACTTCTCCTCCAGCGGCGGCACGTGCCCGCTGTGGAACGTGTACGAGACGTTCGCCAACCCGGGCAAGATCCTGGTGCAGATCGCCGAGATGCCGGACGGCCGCAGCTACATGTGGGTGGCGCGCACGGTGGAGCGGCGGGCCTCACGCTATGGTCAGCCGGGTAAGACGTTCGCGATCGGCCTCGGCTGCGAACTGCGCCACGCGCAGCGGCTGGTCTACTCGGAAGGCTTGGATTTGACCGGCGGCCCGAACACTTCGGCGACACCCGATCGGCGCCGGCTGCCGGGTGTGCGAGCGCGACAACTGCCCGCAGCGCGCGTTCCCGGCGCTGGGCCGTGCGCTCGACATCGACGAACACCGCTCGACAGTGTCGCCGTACCTGGTGAGGCATTCATGACGTTCCCCGATTCGCCCGCGGCGCGGATCGCCCCCGGCGGATTCAAGGAACTCGGCCCGGTCAACTGGGCGATCGCCAAGATCGGCGCGCGCGGCATCCGCAGGCCGCGGTTCAGCCTGATGAACGTCCTCGGCCAGCACCGGCCGCTGTTCCTGGTGTGGCTGCCGCTGTCGGGCTACCTGCTCGGTGCCGGCAAGCTCTCCCGGCGGGACGCCGAGTTCGTGATCCTGCGCGTCGGCCATCTGCGCGACTGCGAGTACGAACTCCAGCAGCACCGCAGGCTGGCGCGCAGCCGGGGACTCGACGCCGACACGCAGGCCGCGATCTTCGCCGGGCCGGACGCCCCCGGGTTGACCGACCGGGAACGGGTGCTGATCACCGCCACCGACGAGTTCGTCGTCACGCGCGGGGTCTCGGCCGCAGACGTGGCAGGCGCTCGCCGCGCACTACACCAAGCCGCAGCTGATCGAGTTCTGCATTCTGGCCGCGCAATACGACGGCCTGGCCGCCACCATCACCACGCTGGCGGTGCCGCTGGACTTCCCGGACTGACCCCCATCCGCGCCGACGTGACGCACGTCACGGCTACGATTCGGCCATGAGCCCGCCAATCCGTGGCGTCATCCGCCGGGTGTCCCCCGCTGCGAGCCGCCCCGCGCCGAGGGCTGCTTCTTCCTTCCCCACGGCCGGCGCCTGGGCTACGCCGAGTTCGGGGATCCGACCGGTCCGGTCGTGCTGTGGTTCCACGGCACGCCCGGCGGCCGCCGGCAGTTCCCGATCGTGGGCCGCCGCGCGGCCGAGCGGCTCGGCATGCGCGTCGTGCTCGTGGAGCGAGCGGGGGCGGGACTCAGCGACAAACACCGCTATCAGCGCATCGGCGACTGGGCCGGCGACATGGCCCATGTCGCCGATGTGCTCGGCGCCGACAAGGTCGGGGTGGTGGGCCTGTCCGGCGGCGGACCCGTACGCGCTGGCGTGCGCCGGGATGCCCGCGATGGCCGGCCGGGTCGCCGCGGTGGCGGTTCTCGGTGGCGTGACGCCGGCCGTCGGTCCGGACGCCACGTGCAGCGGCGCCGATCGAACTGGCCCGCCGGTTCGCGCCCGTGACGTCGGCGCTGCGCCGTCCGTTCGCCGCGGTCACCGCCGGCCTCATCACGCCGGTGATTCCCCTGGCCCACCTCGCCTACCGCGGACTGGCCGCCGCGATGCCCGACGGGGACAAGCGCGTCTTCGCCAACCCGGAGATCGAGGCGATGTTCATCGACGACATCGTGCACGCGGCCAACGGTGGTTTCCAGGCGCTGCTCGACGACGCCCGCCTGTTCGGCGTCGACTGGGGCTTCCGGCTGGCCGACGTCACCGCGCCGGTGCGGTGGTGGCACGGTGACGCCGACTCCATCATCTCGCTGACCGACGCGCAGGCCGCGGCCGAGCACCTCCCTCGCGTCGAGATGACGCTGATGCCCGACGAGAGCCACCTGGGCGGGTTCGCCGCCGCCGACGACGTGCTGGGCTTCCTGGCACCGCATCTGGCTCCGGCACCGACCGGCCGGCAACGACGGCAGCTCTGAGGGACGTCCTCAGCGCGCCGCGCCGGTGCGGACCACGCGGTCGCCGCCGCGGGCCTTGGCCTCGTACATGGCCGCGTCGGCCGCCGTGATCACCTCGACCAGATCGGCCTCCGAGCGCGCGCAACCGGTCGCGAGCCCGATGCTCACCGTGACCGGCGGCGCAGCGGCCGCCGAGACCGCCGCACGGATCCGCTCCGCGACCGCCGCGGCCTGCCGGGCCGGTATCCGGTCCACCACCAGGAATTCCTCGCCGCCCCACCGCACCACCACCGCGTCGGAGCGCACGCTGGCCCGGATCCGGCGCGCCGTGCGGATCAGCACCTCGTCGCCGACCGCATGGCCCAGCGTGTCGTTGACCCCCTTGAAGCCGTCGACGTCGATCAGCAGCGCGCACAGGTCCGCGGCGGCCGGTGCACCCTCGTTGAGCCGTTTCATCGAGACCGCCAGACCGCGACGATTGGTCAGCTCGGTCAGCGGATCGGTCAGCGACTGTTTGGAACTGCCCTGCAGCAGCCAGAATCCGAACTGCAGCGCGGGCAGGATGCAGACCGTGACCAGCAATGCGATGACGGCTCGCGACACCGCCACCTGGATCCCGTCGGCGGGTGCGGCCATCGCCAGCCACACGGCGATGCCGGCGACGGAGATCGTGCACCAGATGATGTGGGCCAGATGCAATCGGGGGCCGTGGAAGAACACCACGTAGCCGCCCGCGCAGAGCAGTATCGGGATTCCGGACATGGCCAGATTGGGGTCGCCGAACAGCAGCGCCGACAGCGTCATGATGACGTCGACGAACACGACCAGCGCAGCCGACGCCCGGGCGGTCGGCCAGGGCAGAAGCGCCCACCGTGCCGCCCACGCCAGCGAGCCGACGGCCACCACGGCCCAGCCGATCCGGATCAGCGCGGTGTCGGCACCCGGTGGGTTGACCGCGTTGATCACCGAGAGCACGCCCATCGTCGCACCGATGCCTGCGATCACGCGCCGCAGCAGCGGCAGCATCCCCCGGCTGCGGAGGAATTCGATCCGCCACTGGTACTCGTCGCGCTGACGCCACCACTGGAGCAGCAGTTGATCCCCGGCCCCGTCCCCCACCGGCTCATTCTGGGAGCCCCGAGTGAACTCCGTCAAGGGGCGTCATGCGATGTCAGACCCACAAACACCCGTTTGCGAGCTACACGTACGTCACGCCGAGCACCGTCAGCGACAACAGCACCGGCGACACGGGCAGCGCCCACAGGAACACCGCCCAGGCATCAGCCCTGCGCGTCGCGCGCTTCCACTGCCGCCAGCCCTGCAGACCTGCGGCGAGCCCGATCACCAGCGACACACCGGCCACCACCAGCACCCACTGCTGTCTGTCCGAGGATGCGATGGCCGCCGAGATGCCGGCCAGCCACAGAATGTGTCCGGCCACCAGTCCGCCGATGCCGGCTACCCAGATCGACCTCAATTAGAAGTTGATCATGTGGCCGACCAGACCGTGGAAGCACTCCTGCAGCGCCTCGGACAGGGTCGGGTGGGTGTGCACGTTGCGCGCCAGCTCGTTCGCGGTGAGGTCCCACTTCTGTGCCAGCGTCAACTCGGGCAGCAACTCGGACACGTCGTGGCCGATCAGGTGTCCGCCCAGGAGCTCGCCGTACTTGGCGTCGGCGATGAGTTTGACGAAGCCACTCGGGTCCCCCATGCCGTGCGCCTTGCCGTTGGCCGTGAACGGGAACTTGACGACCTCGACGTCGTAGCCCTCCTCGCGGGCCTGCTCCTCGGTGAGGCCGAAGCTGGCGACCTGCGGCTGGCAGAAGGTGGCCCGCGGCATCATCCGGTAGTCACCGAGGGCCAGCGTCTCGGCGCCCGGCGATGGTCTCGGCGGCGACGACGCCCATCGCCTCGGCGACGTGGGCCAACTGCAGCTTGCCGGTGACGTCACCGATCGCGTAGATGTGCGACACGTTGGTGCGCATGTAGTCGTCGATGCCGATCGCCTTGCGCTCGGTGAGCTCGACGCCGGCCTTGTCCAGGCCGTAGCCCTCGACGTTGGGCGCGAAGCCGATGGCTTGCAGCACCTTGTCGGCCTTGAGCTCCTCGGACTTGCCGTCCTTGCTCACCTTGACCGTGACCTGCGAGCCGTCGTCGTCGATCGACTCGACCTTGGTGCCGGTCATGATCTTGACGCCCAGCTTCTTGAACTGCTTCTCGATCTCCTTGGAGACCTCGGCGTCCTCGTTGGGCAGCGCGCGCGGCAGGAACTCGACGATGGTGACGTCGACGCCGTAGTTCTTCATCACATAGCCGAACTCCATGCCGATCGCGCCGGCGCCGGCGATGACGATCGACGCCGGCAGCTCCCGCTCCATGATCTGCTCTTCGTAGGTGACCACGTTCTCCGACAGCGACGTGCCGGGGACGAGCTTGGTGCTGGCGCCGGTCGAGACGATCGCGTGGTCGAAGGTCAGTTTCTCGGTGCCGCCGTCGTTGAGATCGACCTCGATGGTGTGGTCGTCGGTGAACTTGCCGTACCCGTGCACCTCGGTGATCTTGTTCTTCTTCATCAGGAAGTGCACACCGGCGACCCGGCCGTCGGCGACCTTGCGGCTGCGGTCGAAGGCGACGCCGTAGTCGAAGGTGGCCTCACCGCCGATGCCGAAGGTCTTGGCCTCCTTGGTGAAGATGTGGGCCAGTTCCGCGTTGCGCAGCAGCGCCTTCGACGGGATGCAGCCGACGTTGAGGCACACCCCGCCCCAGTACTTCGGCTCGACGACTGCGGTGTTCAGCCCGAGTTGAGCGGCGCGAATGGCCGCGACGTATCCGCCGGGGCCGCCTCCGAGAACGACGACGTCATAGTGGGTCACGCTTCTCACCCTAATGGGACGACGGCGCGAGTGTTACCGCGTGATCCAGCCGAACACGTATCCGCCGTAGAGGACCGCGGCGGCCGCGGTCGAGGCCAGGGGCGCCGACATGAAGCCGATCGCCATCGCGGTGACCGCGGGCCGGTTCTGCACCATGGCGGTCAGCAGGCTGCCGACGATGCAGGCGACCACGTAGACCAGCACCGCGAACACCGGCATCGTCTTGTCCAGCGAGTGATACCACCAGTAGTAGAGGCCGAGCCCGGCCGCCGCCGCGACGAACCACACTCCCGCGACGACCAGCACGAAGCGCCACCTACTGATGAACTGCGCGACGCCGGGGACGACGATCGGCGCGGCGGGGTGCGGCGCCGGCTCGTCGAGCACGCTCTGCGTGGCGAGGGTGCCGGTGAACTCGGGGGTGAACGGCGCCGTCTGCTCACCACCACCGCGGTCGGTGTCAGGCACCGGTGGCCACCTGAATCGCGGTGAGCGCGCCGAAGCAGCCGGGTCCGACGGCGAGGACGAGTGCTCCCAGCGCTGTCACCCAGCGCCGGCCGGAGGTCAGGACGGTCAGCATGCCGATGACCCCGGGGACGCCGACGACCAGCGCGATGACGAGGTCCGGCCGCAGGGGCGCGGTCACCTCGACGGTGGCCAGCAGCGCGGCCATCATGCCGACGGCGACGCCGACGATCATCACTCCGGCGAGCACCGATGCGCGGGGCAGCGGGATCACCCCTCGACGATAACGCCGAGACGGAGGTTTACCGGCGCGACGCGCCCTGAGCGCGGCGCCCGTTGGGGCCGGCGCCGTCAGTCCCCCGCCAGTGCGCGCACCGAGCGCGGCGCCGCGATGTCGGACCTGAGATCGGGCGCCGGCAACGGCTTTCCGTAGCCGACCGTGATCGGGACGACGCCGGCCCACGCGTCACCGGCGATGTCGTCGTCGGGATCCTCCGACCAGCCCGCGCTGATCTTGAGTGACCAGTTGTCCGCACCGATCGGCAGGTGCAGCACCATCGTGGCGGCGAGTTCCTTGCTTGTGCTCGTGCGGATCTCGGCCGCCCGGCCGGGGATGAACTTCTCGGTGACCGCATCCAGAAAGCCGACCTTGCGGTCGGCGGGCACCGGCTCGAAAATTCCGAAAACGACTGCGCTGCGGTAGCGGAACGACGACTCGAAAGCGCTGCGGGCCACCACCACTGCGTCCAGGGTGGTCACCGACACCGCCGCGGGCGCACCGGCCGCCAGGGCACGCATCCACGGCGACCCCGTGGACCCGTGGATCACCAGATCGTCACCGACGCGCGCGAAGCCGGTCGGAAAGGCGACCGGATGACCGTCGCGCACCAGGGCGATCGTCGCCAGCACCGTGGCGTCCAGCAGCGCGTCCAGCTCGCTGCGCGACATCGACTGCTTCTCGTCGAGGCGACTGATCTTCGTCGGCGGCTGCGGCACACTCATGGCGACATGATGCCGTGGCGAGCGCCCCTAGCGCAGCGGCATCGGGCATGCATCCGCGGCCTCGGCCACCACGTGCGTGCCGTTCGCCGGCGGCCGCTCGCCTCGTTCGTAGGCCGCGCCGGTGACCGGGGCGACGCGCCGTGAGCGCCCCGTTCTCGTCGTCGGTGAACGCGCGGCCACGGGACAGGAACCGCATGCCCTCGGGCGCCTCGAGGCTGAACCCGCCGCCGCGGCCCGGCACCACGTCGATCACCAGCTGGGTGTGCTTCCACGCGTCGAACTGCGGGCCGGAGATCCAGACCGGGACGCCGTCGCCGACGTCGAGCACGGCCAGCAGCACGTCACGGTCGCCGACGACGAAGTCGCCGTCGGGGTAACACATCGGCGAGGAGCCGTCGCAGCAGCCGCCGGACTGGTGGAACATCAGCGCCCCGTGCCGGTCCTGCAGGGTGCGCAGCAGGTCGGCCGCCGCGGCGGTGATCAGGGCTCGGTTCGGTGCAGTCACGCTAGCCATCCTCCTCCCACCCGGGCGGCCCGGATCGCCGGCGCGGTCGACGGCGGCAGCAGCGCACGCCGATCCGCGGGATACCACACGGTGAGTCCGACCGAGGACGCGAACCGGTAGGGCTGCGCGGCGAGCAGGCCGACGAACTGCTTGCGCAGCCGCGACATCTCGGCGCGCACCGTCACCACCCGGGAGCGGTCGCCGTAGAGATCCTCGGCCAGTTGCGGCGCCGAGCGGCCCTGCGGCGAGCGCGCCAGCGCGCACAGGATCTCGGCGTGCCGCAGGGACAGGTCGTGGCGCCAGGACCCGAACTCCCCCGCCAGCCGCAGCGACGGCTTGTCCGGATCGGCGAAGTCCAGCGTCACCTGCGACACGTGCGGGGTTTCGCCGTCGCCGGCCGCATCGTCTCCCTTGGCCAGCCGTACCAGCCACCCGCCGGGCAGCGGCTCGACCGCGCACAGGCCCAGCGTCGCGAGCCAGACCCGGCCCGGATTCATCTGGTCGGGCAGCAGGATCCGGTTGTGCAGCGGCATCGCGTCGACCGCCGCGACCCAGCCTTCGGTGTCTACTGCCAGCGCGGGGGTGCCCATCCGGGCCAGGATCGGTGCGGCCAGCGCGCGCAGCCGGTTCAGCGTGCGGTCGTGCTCGGAGCGCAGGTGCGATTCGGCCAGCCGCGCGACGGCGTCGACGAGCGCGATGGTGGTGGGGTGCACGGTGGCGGCCGGGCCGGACACGTCGACGACGCCGATGACCTGTCCGGTCCGCGGGTCGCGGATCGGCGCCCCCGCGCAGGTCCAGGCGTGGTGGCTGCGCAGGAAATGCTCGGCGGAGAACACCTGGACCGCGCGCTGTGCGGCCAGAGCGGTGCCGATCGCGTTGGTGCCGACCGCACCCTCGCCCCAGTGGGCGCCCTCGACGAACCCGAGGCGGTCGGCGTTGCTCAGCACCGCCGGGGACCCGGAACGCCAGAGCACCCGGCCCTGCGCGTCGGCGACGACGAGGATGTTCTCCCCGTCGGCCACCAGCGACTCGAGGCCGTGGGAGATCTCGTCGAGCACCTCCATCAGTCCCGACGCCCGCCGCAGCGCCTCCAGCGCGCCGGTCTCGACCACCGGGGCTGTCGCTGGGTTCGATGCCACTGGCCAGCATCCGCTGCCAGGAGTCGCCGATCACCTCGCGGGGGCGTGCCGGGGCCCGGTGGCCGGCCATCGTCGCGTCGTAGACAGCCGACATCAGCCGCGCGTAGCTGCGCGGATCCTCGCCGACGGCCACGGCGGGTTCAGGCACGGACGACCCTGGCATCACCTGCGATTGTGCTCTCCATCTCAGCGGTAGACCAGGCCGCCGTCGATCAGGCCGGCCTGGCCGGTCATGTAGTCGGAGTCGGGACCGGCCAGATAGGACACGAAACCCGCGACGTCGTCGGGCGTCTCGGCGCGGCCCAGCGCGATTCCGCCGACGAACTTCTCGTAGGTCTCGCCCTCGTCGGCGCCGGTCAGTTCGGCGAACCGCTTGTCGATCTCCACCCACATGTCGGTGCCGACCACGCCGGGGCAGTAGGCGTTGACGGTGATGCCGTCGGCGGCGTGCTCCTTGGCCGCGGCCTGGGTGAGGGCACGCACGGCGAACTTCGTCGCACTGTAGGGGCCGAGCATCGCGAAGCCGTCGTGGCCGGCGATGGACGAGGCATTGATGATTTTGCTGATCTTTCCTTTTTCTTTGTTGCCCAACTCCTTGAACTGCGCGACGGCGGCCTGGATCCCCCACAGCACGCCGTCGACGTTGACCGCCCACAGTTTCTTCAGCTCCGCGGGCGTCACATCGGTGATCGGACCGACGAGTGCGATCCCGGCGTTGTTCACCATGATGTCGAGGCCGCCGAGCGCGGAGGCGGCATGCTCGACGGCAGCGAACACCTGCTCGCGGTCACTCACGTCGGCGACGAACGTCGTTGCTTTGCGGCCGATTTCGGTGATCTCGCCGGCCACGTCGTCGATGCCGTCGGCCGGTTACGTCGACCAGCGCGACGTCGGCGCCGTCGCGGGCCAGCCGCAGCGCGATGCCACGCCCGATACCGCGCGCGGCGCCGGTGACCAGGGCGACTTTTCCGTTGAGGGTCATGTCAGATCGCTTCCGCTGGGGTCGACTCCGGCTGAACCGGTCGGGTCGACCAACACCTTCATCTTGGTGCCGGCGTGCAGCGCCTCGAACCCCTCGTCGACGACGTCGTCGAGCGGGATCCGGGTCACCCAGCCGGTGGTGTCGTAACGGCCGTCGGCCATCAGCGCGATCACCGCTTCGAAATCCGTGCCGGTGTAACACAGCGACCCCTGGATCCGGGACTCGTTCATCACCAGGTTCAGAAGTGGTGTCTCCAAGGGCTTTTCGTAGATCGCCACGCTGATCATCGGCCGGCGGGAGCCGACGCACGCCAGCGCGGTGCTCACCGCGGGCGTCACGCCCGCCGCATCGAACACCGCGTCCGCGCCGTCCCCCGAGGTGTGCTCGGCGATGAACGCCGGCGACGTCGGTGCCCGTCGGGTCGAGTGTCGGACGCGCCGAGCGCCTCGATGGCCGCGCGCCGCGTCGGCGACGGTTCGACGACGAACACGTCCTCGAGTCCCTTGCCGCGCAGCGCGAACCACAGTCCGATGCCGATGGGGCCGGCGCCGAACACCATCGCGGTGTCGCCCGCCTTGACGTCGCCGAGGGTGGCCGCGTGATAGGCCACCGACATCGGCTCGACCAGCGCACCGAGTTCCAGCGACACGGTGTCGGGCAGCCGGTGCAGCATCGACGTCGGCACGACGGTGGACTCGGCCATGCCGCCGTCGGACATCAGCCCGTGGAAACCGATCTGCTGGCAGACGTTGTAGTTGCCGGCCCGGCAGGGTCCACAGTGGCCGCACTTGTAGATCGGCTCGACGGCGACGCGGTCGCCCTCGCTCCACCCGGTCACGCCGTCGCCGACCGCGGTGATGGTGCCGGAGAACTCGTGGCCCATCGTCAGCGGCAGCTGCGCGCCGGTCAGCGGGTGCGGCGATGTCGGCACGAAGATCGGGCCGGCGTAGTACTCGTGCAGATCGGTGCCGCAGATCCCGTTGAAACCCACCTGGAGTTTGACGGTGCCCGGCCGGACCTGCGGTTCGGCGACGTCATCGATCTCGAGCTTGTTCGGTCCGTAGTAGACAGCTGCCTTCATGCGGCCAGTTCTATGTGACCGCGGCCACACCGCGAAAGAGTTGCAGGGGGTTGCAGCCCGCCGATGCAACGCTTCGCAACTCTTGCCGCGCCCGCCCGACCAGGGTGTGTTGTGGCTCACATGACTTCTACGCTCGAACCTCGCACCACACCCGACCTCACCCCGCAGCAGCGGGTCGACGCCTGGCTGGCCGACTTCGAGGCGGCGCTGGCCGTCCGCGACATCGAACGCGTCGTCGGCATGTTCGCCGTCGACAGCTTCTGGCGCGATCTGGTGTCGTTCACCTGGAACCTCAAGACCCTCGAGGGCCGCGACCAGATCGCCGGCATGCTCGAATCCCGGCTGATCGAGACCGACCCGTCGGGCTTCCGCACCCGCGAGGCGCCGACGCAGGACGGCGACGTCACCTCGGCGTTCATCGAGTTCGAGACCGGCACCGGCCGCGGCACCGGGCATCTTCGTCTCAGAAGCGACTCAGGGACTGATCAGGCCTGGACGCTGCTCACCGCGCTGCAGGAACTCAAGGGCCACGAGGAGCCCAAGGGCGCGACCCGAGTGCTGGGCGCCGTGCACGGCGACGACCCCGACCCGCGGTCGTGGGCCGAGAAGAAGGCCGCCGAGGACGCTGAACTCGGCCGGTCGGTCCAGCCGTACACGCTGGTGATCGGCGGCGGCCAGGGCGGCATCGCGCTCGGCGCGCGGCTGCGCCAGCTCGGGGTGCCCGCGATCGTCGTCGACACGCCACGAGCGGCCCGGGGACCAGTGGCGCAAGCGCTACAAGTCGCTGTGCCTGCACGACCCGGTCTGGTACGACCACCTGCCGTATCTGCCGTTCCCGCAGAACTGGCCGGTGTTCGCGCCGAAGGACAAGATCGGCGACTGGCTGGAGTTCTACACCCGCGTGATGGAGGTGCCGTACTGGTCGAAGACGACGTGCCTGTCGGCGGTGTTCGACGACGCCGGCCCAGACCTGGACGGTGGAGGTCGACCGCGACGGCGAGCGCCTCACGCTGCACCCGACCCAGCTGGTGCTCGCGACCGGCATGTCGGGCAAGCCGCACGTGCCCACCCTGCCCGGCCAGGACGTCTTCCGCGGCGACCAGCACCACTCGTCGGCGCATCCCGGACCGGACGCCTACGTCGGCAAGCAAGGCAGTTGTGATCGGCTCGAACAACTCCGCGCACGACATCTGCAAGGCGCTCTACGAGAACGGCGTCGACGTCACGATGGTGCAGCGGTCCTCGACCCACATCGTCAAGTCGGACACCCTGATGGACATCGGGCTGGGCGACCTGTACTCCGAGCGTGCGCTGGCCGCGGGCATGACCACCGAGAAGGCCGACCTGACGTTCGCGTCGCTGCCGTACCGGATCATGCACGAGTTCCAGATCCCGCTGTACGACCAGATGCGCGAACGCGACAAGGAGTTCTACGACCGCCTCGAGGCCGCGGGTTTCGAATTGGACTGGGGCGCCGACGGATCCGGACTGTTCATGAAGTACCTGCGCCGCGGCTCGGGCTACTACATCGACGTGGGCGCGTGCGACCTGGTCGCCGACGGCAGGATCAAGCTGGCGCACGGACAGGTCGACCATCTCACCGAGGACTCGGTGGTGCTCGCCGACGGCACCGAGTTGCCCGCCGACGTGGTGGTCTACGCGACCGGCTACGGCTCGATGAACGGCTGGGCCGCCGACCTGATCGGCCAGGAGGTCGCCGACCGGGTCGGCAAGGTGTGGGGTCTGGGCAGTGACACCCCGAAGGATCCCGGGCCCTGGGAGGGCGAGCAGCGCAACATGTGGAAGCCCACCCAGCAGCCCAACCTGTGGTTCCACGGCGGCAACCTGCACCAGTCACGGCACTACTCGCTGTATCTGGCGCTGCAGCTCAAAGCCCGCTACGAGGGCATGCGCCACGCCGGTGTACGGCCTGGCAGGAGGTGCACCACCTCAGCTGAGCCACTCCGCAGGGCTACGCGGCGGCGGCGGACTGGCGGATCTGGTTTCCGCCGGCCCGCTTCGCCTCGTACATCGCCATGTCGGCGGCGGCGATCACGCCCTCGATCAACGTGCGGACGTCACGGCCCGCGCCGCTCACCGTGATGCCGGCGATTCCGAGGCTCGCCGTGACGCCCCACGGGTTGGCGGCGATGGCCGCGCAGAGGCGGCGCGCGAGCATCTCGACCTGGCGGGGCGGTGCTGCCTGGGCGACAAGGAATTCCTCGCCGCCGACGCGGGCGGCGATCACATCCGGGCCGCCGACCTCCCGGATCCTGGTCGCCACCTCGACGATGACCCGGTCGCCGACGGCATGGCCCAGGGTGTCGTTGAGACGCTTGAACCCGTCGAGGTCGATCATCACCACGCTGAACGACGCGGAGCCCCCACGCGCGGACGCGGACAGCAGCGCGTGCGCCGACCGGCGGAAGCCCCGCCGATTCGCCAGGCCGGTCAGCGGGTCGGTCGACACCGCGTCGTTCCACAGCAGTCGCACCAGGATCTGCCCGCCGAACGGAACCGTCAGCAGGCCACCACTGGACAGCAGAAGCGTGGCCACCGCCAACGGGACGTCACCGGCCAGGCCCATGCGCACCGCGCACGCCACGGCGGTGCCGAGCGCCACGCTCACCGTCAGCGCGAGCAGCCGAGGGCTGTGCGTGGTCGCCACGTAGGCGGCCAGACCGACGAACGCCCAGCAGGTCAGCAACCCGGCGTGCGGGTCGGCCGGGGTCAGCGCCACGACGGCGATCGCCGTGCTGCCGGCGATCGAGAAGGCCGCCGACTGTCGGCGGCTGGGCCAGCGCACGGCGTAGACGACGGCCATACCGGCGAAGCCGGCCGCAATCACCAGCACAACGACCCGCGCGCCGCCATGCTGGCCGGCCGGACTGACCGAGATCAGTGCCACGGCGGCGGCGAGCACCGTCACGATCGTGGCCATGACGCCACGCGCGACACCGAGCAGCCGCCGGGACGCGAGGTAGCCCGACAGCCAGTCGTAACGGTCCGGCTGTCGCCACCACTGGCGGATGTGTTTCACCGTGGCCCCTGTCGTCACCTGGGGCGATAGTACCGAGCCCGCCCGTTGTCGCAGCCGAATCGAACCCGGCGGGACGGGGGTGCGCAGAATGGGGGCGTGACGAATTCGGCTGAAGCACCGGACCCCTACCTCTGGCTCGAGGACATCACCGGCGACGACGCGCTGGCCTGGGTGCGCGAGCACAACGAACCCACGCTGGCCGAACTCGGCGGTGACCGCTTCGAGCAGATGCGCGCCGAGGCGCTGGAGGTGCTCGACACCGACACCCGCATTCCCGTACGTCCGCCGCCGCGGTGAGTACCTCTACAACTTCTGGCGCGACGCGCACGAACCCGCAGGGGCTGTGGCGGCGCACCACGCTGGACAGCTACCGCAGTCGAGCAAGCCCGACTGGGACGTCGTCATCGACGTCGACGAGTTGGCGCGCGCCGAGGACGCAGAACTGGGTGTGGGCCGGCGCCGACGTCATCGAGCCCGATCACTCCCGCGCGCTGATCAGCCTGTCCCGCGGTGGGCTCGGACGCCGCGGTCATGCGCGAGTTCGACATGACGAACGCGAACATTCGTCGACGGCGGGTTCGACGCTGCCCGAGGCGAAGTCGCAGACCGAGCTGGGACGACGAGGACACCGTGCTGGTCGGGCACCGACTTCGGCGCGGGCTCGCTCACCGAGTCCGGCTATCCGCGGCTGGTCAAACGCTGGCGGCGCGGCCAACCGCTCGAGCAGGCCGAGACGGTGTTCAGCGGCGATCGGCCACCGACGTCATCGTCGCGGCGTCGGTGGACCGCACGCCGGGCTTCGAGCGGACGCTGATCAGCCGCGCGCTGGATTTCTTCAACGAGGAGGTCTACGAACTGCGCGGCGGCGAGCTGATCCGCATCGACGCCCCCACCGACGCGAGCGTGTCGATCCACCGCAACTGGCTGCTGATCGAGCTGCGCACCGACTGGGACTACACCGGCACCGGCGCCGAGCACTATCCGGCCGGCTCACTGCTGGCTGCCGACTACGACGAATTCCTCGCCGGCACAGCCGAACTGCAGTGGTCTTCGAACCCGATCGGCACACCAGCCTGCACCACTACGCCTGGACGCGGGACCGGCTGGTGCTGGTCACCCTCGCCGACGTGGCCAGCCGCGTCGAGGTGTGACGCCGGGCACCTGGACCGCGAGCCGGTGGCCGGCCTGCCGCCGAACACCAACACCGTCGATCGTGGCCGCCGACGACCTCGGCGACGAGATCTTCCTGGACTCCAGCGGTTTCGACACGCCGTCGCGGCTGCTGCACGGGGCGTGCCGGCGGCGCGCTGGCCGAGATCAAGCGGGCACCGTCGTTCTTCGACGCCGCCGACCTCGAGGTCACCCAGCACTTCGCCACGTCCGACGACGGCACCGCGATCCCGTACTTCGTGGTGGGCCACCGCCACCTGCAGGGCCCGGGCCCGACCCTGCTGGGCGGATACGGCGGCTTCGAGGTCGCCCGCACCCCCGGCTACGACGGGGTGCTGGGCCGGCTGTGGCTGTCCCGCGGCGGCACCTACGTGCTGGCCAACATCCGCGGCGGCGGCGAATACGGACCCGGCTGGCACACCCAGGCGATGCGGGAGGGCCGGCACCTGGTGGCCGAGGACTTCGCCGCGGTCGCAAAGGATCTGGTGGCGCGCGGGATCACCACCGTCGAGCAGCTCGGCGCGCAGGGCGGCAGCAACGGCGGCCTGCTGATGGGCATCATGCTCACGCAGTATCCCGAGCTGTTCGGCGCGCTGGTGTGCAGCGTGCCGCTGCTGGACATGCGGCGCTTCCACCTGCTGCTGGCCGGCGCCTCGTGGGTCGCCGAGTACGGCGATCCGGACGATCCGCGAGGACTGGGAGTTCATCTCCAAATACTCGCCGTACCAGAACATCTCGGCGGAGCGCCGCTATCCGCCGGTGCTGATCACCACGTCGACGCGCGACGACCGGGTGCATCCCGGCCATGCCAGGAAGATGACCGCGGCGCTGGAGGCGGCCGGCCATCCGGTGCGGTACTACGAGAACATCGAGGGCGGCCACGCCGGGGCGGCCGACAATCCGCAGATCGCGTTCCGCGCCGCGCTGATCTACGAGTTCCTGTTGCGCACGCATCGGTAGGGAACTGACGTGGGCATCCTCCGGCCCGCCGGCGCGGTCATCGCCGCAGCGCTCCTGCTGGTGACCGGATGCGCGCACGAGGTCACCGGCACGGCGGTGACGGTCGCCGGATCCGCACCGGGCGCACCGTCGAGCGGCGACGGGCAGTGCACCACGGTGGCGGCGCCGCTGGCCGACATCCCCGCCAAGAACGCCCGCGAGCCGCAGCTGCGTATCCCCGTTCCGGCCGGGTGGGAACGCAACACCATGATGGACAACCAGATCATCCGGTTCGCGATCGTCGCGCAGGGTCTGATCTCGAACAACTTCGCACCCAACGCGGTGGTCACCCTCGAGTCGGTGCCGCGGTGTCCAGGACGCCGGCGCGGTGTTCGCCCAGAACCGCAACAACCTCGTCACGATGATGGGCGCCGCCGATCTGCGGACCGAGGACAACACCACCTGCGGACTGCCCTCGGAGACAACCAGATACACCGCACCGGCGATGGGGGCCGCACCCCGGCGGCCCGTGATCATGCACGCGGTGGTCGCGCAGACCGATACCGCCACCTTCCTGGCGACGCTGACCGTTCAGACCGCCGATGACCAGGACCCGACGTATGCGCGCGACTCCGAGCAGATCGTCGACGGGTTCCAGATGGTTTCCAGATGACTTCCAGATGACACTGCCGTGACGACGTCGGAGATCCTGCTCATCGCGGGCGCCGTGGTGCTGCTCGTCGGAATCGTGGCGCCGGGCTGGGATACCGCACGTTTGAACAAGCGTGCGGTCAAGCGGCGGCTGTACTGGGCAGCCACCGCCGTCGGCACCGTGCTGCTGATCCTCGGCGGCCTGCCGGACGTCCGCAGCGCGGTCGCGCTCGCCGCAGCGGGGCTGATCCTGATGACCGGTTGGGCCTACTTCCGGACGCCGAACATCAAGCTCGGCGGGCAGATCCGCTCGGCCGACCCCGATGCGCGAACCGGATCCCCCGCCCGGGATGTAACGCCGGGCCGCGTCGACCGTCACTACCGGTCATGGCCGGTTTTCTGCGGAGCGCACGGGTGTGACGTGCGGGGTTACGATCTCGCCGAGATGACCCCCACCGCCGCGAACGTCACGACACCGACACGCAGATCGCCGCCTTCACCGGCGACACGGTCGATTCGGCCGAGGCCTGCCGGCTGCTCGACATCAGCATCGCCAACCAGCGGGTACTCCTGCACCGCGGGCGCGCGGCGATCCGGGGGTCGCTGGGCACGCTCTGCGACGACGATCTCGAGCCCGCTTTCCGGGACCGGCTGCTCGGTGCGTTCCGGGACTGGCGGTAGAACTGACCCGTGACGGACTTCGAAACGATCCTGTACAAAGCCGAGCCGCCCGTCGCGACCATCACGCTGAACCGGCCCGACCGGCTGAACACGATCGTGCCGCCGATGCCCGACGAGATCGAGGCCGCCATCGGGCTGGCCGAACGGGATCGAGCATCAAGGTGATCGTGCTGCGTGGCGCGGGCCGCGCCTTCTCCGGCGGTTACGACTTCGGCGGCGGCTTCGAGCACTGGGGCGAGGCGATGAACACCGACGGCCGCTGGGATCCGGGCAAGGACTTCGCGATGGTCACCGCCGCGGGAGACCGGGCCCACCGCGAAGTTCATGGCGATCTGGCGCGCGTCCAAACCGGTGATCGCGCAGGTGCACGGCTGGTGCGTCGGCGGGGCCAGTGACTACGCGCTGTGCGCCGACCTCGTGATCGCCAGCGACGACGCCGTGATCGGCACCCCGTACGCCCGGATGTGGGGCGCCTATCTGACCGGCATGTGGCTCTACCGACTGTCGCTGGCGAAGGTGAAGTGGCACTCGCTCACCGGTGAACCGCTCACCGGGAAGAGAGGCGGCCGCCGTGGAACTGATCAACGAGTCGGTGCCGTTCGAACGGCTCGAGGCACGCGTCGCCGAGATCGCCGCCAAGCTGGCCACCATCCCGCTCTCGCAGCTGCAGGCGCAGAAGCTGATCGTCAACCAGGCCTACGAGAACATGGGACTGGCGTCCACCCAGACGCTCGGCGGCATCCTCGACGGCCTGATGCGCAACACCCCCGATGCGCTGCGGTTCATCGACGTCGCCGCGACCGACGGGGTGCGCGCCGCGATCGAACGCCGGGACGGCCCGTGGGGGGACTACAGCCAGGCACCGCCGGAGCGGCAGCCCGACCCCTCGCACGTCATCGAGCCCTGACACCGGCGAATTCGACGCATCCGTCACTGCGCCGAATCGGCCCGCGATCGCCGGATGGCGACCTAGCATCGGCACGTGGGTACTGCCGCCGAGCGCGCACGACAGTTGGCTCTGGTCTCGCGACTGAAGACCACCTACCCGGAGGTCCGGGAGTGGCCGACGCCGGACGAGATCACCCAGGACCACTGGCTGGCCTACCTGAAGACGTCGCATGACGTCGGCGGCGAACTGGACGCCCCGCACCCGTACGAGAACAAGGAAGAAGAGCAGTGGGAGCTGATGACCTACGTGCTCTGCGAGGTGCTCGGCTGGCGGGGGATCTGGGTGTCCGAGGAGCGCCGACGGCTGGCGAACGTGGACGTGGGCCGGGCGATTTATCTGGGCCTGCCCTACTACAGCCGCTGGCTCTGGTCGGTGGGCCGGCTGCTGATCGAGAAGAAGCACATCACCTGGGGTGAGCTCACCGACCGGCTGGCGGAAGTACAGCAGCGCTACGCCGGCGGGTTGAACGGGCGCCTGCCCGAGGCGCAGCCGAAGTTCGAGGGCGACGGTTCGACGGTCGAGCGCAACCGCAACCACCTCGAGGCCGTGGGCAAGGGGGATCCGGCGATGTACGCCGGCCAGGCCGGCGCGGCGAAGTTCCGGGCCGGGGATCGGGTACGGGTGCGGGAACTGCCGGCGATGTTCTACACCCGGACCCCCGAGTACTGCCGCGGCGCCGAGGGCGTCATCGCGTCGGCGACCTACGAGACGCCGGCGCCCGAAGACGAGACGTGGGGTCGGGAAGACGTGCCCGCGGAGTGGATGTACATCGTGCGCTTCCGGCAATCGCAGTTGTGGGACAACTACACCGGCCCGGCCAACGACACTCTGCAGACCGAGATCCCCGAGCGCTGGCTCGAGGCGCTCGGCTGACCCGGCATCCGCGATCGTCCGCTCATCGAGAGGAATCCTCAGCCATGTCCGATCACGGTCACGACCACAGCCACGACGACGACCATGTGCGGACCGTCAAGCCGATGGTCGAGGAGATCACCGACTTCGAGGTTCTCGAGATCGCGCTGCGCGAGCTGTGCATCGAGAAGGGCCTGTTCACCGCCGAGGAGCATCGGGTCTTCACCGAGTACGCCGAGCAGATCGGCCCCACCCCGGCGGCGCGGTTGGTGGCCAGGGCCTGGGTCGACCCGGAGTTCAAGAAACTCGCGCTCAGCGATGCGCACGCGGCCAGTAAGGAGGTCGGCGTCGACTGGCTCGATCCGACCGGCTTCGGCACCCCGAGTGACTTCTACGCCTTCAAGATCCTCGAGGACACCCCCACCGTGCACCATGTCATCGTGTGCGCCTTGTGCTCGTGCTATCCGCGCCCGATCCTGGGCAACTCGCCGGAGTGGTACCGCACCCCGAACTACCGGCGCCGCATCGTGCGCTGGCCGCGACAGGTGCTCTCCGAGTTCGGCCTGGAACTGCCGGAGGGGGTGGAGGTGCGGGTGGAGGACTCCAACCAGAAGCACCGGTTCATGGTGATGCCGATGCGTCCCGAGGGCACCGACGGCTGGACCGAGGACCAGCTCGCCGAGATCGTCACCCGCGACAGCCTGATCGGCGTCGCGCTGCCCAAGCCCGGGGTGACCACCAACGTCACCCCGCTGGTGCGCCAGGCCGTCCGCCCGGTGCAGGAGTGAGGCGCCCCGCGGACGACGGCACCGGCATCGACGTGCTCGACGAGATCGCGCAACGCAACCAGACCTGGCCGGTGGTGGCCGCCAAGTACGGGGTGGACAACCCGCTACCGCCGTGGAAGACCAGCCTGGACGGGCTCTGCGATGCCCTCGACCGGTCCTGCAGCGCCGCACAGGAGGCGGGTCTGACGTTCCAGCAACGGCGTGACGAGGAAGACGAGTTGTCGGCGACGCGGTATGCGGACCTGCCCTATCCGGAGAACCAGCTCGTCGCGCTGGCGCATTCACTGGTAGCGCGCGGCGTCATCGGGGAGGCGGAGCTGCACGCCAAGCTCGCCGCGATCCGTGCGCGGCTGCAAGCCGGCTGATCGCTCAGTCCATCCGCCGGCTAGCCATTGCGAGTCCATTCGACCGACGATGACGACCCGGATCACCGCCGCGCCCTCCTCGTCGGAGGCCGCGAGATCCACCTCGACGTCGATCCCCCAGTCGTGGTCACCGGCCGGGTCGTCGAGGATCTGGCGTACCCGCCAGACCCCCGGTTGCCGGTCGATGATCAGCAGCGCCGGCCCCCGCGCGTCGGCGTCGATGCCGACGTCGTCGTGCTCGTCGAAGTACGCCTCGCCCACGTCCTGCCAACGCTGCGCCGTCCACCCCGAACCTCCGTCCAGCGCGCCGAGATCCGCCCAGCGCCGGCGGGCGAACAGCTCCACCCGCCGGAACAGCGCGTTGCGCACCATCGCGGTGAACGCCCGGTCGTTGCCGGTCAGCGGGCGCGGGCGGACGGGCACCGCTGGAAGCTCTCGGACGGGCGCGCCTGCCTGCTGGTCGGGGCTGGTGAGCTCCTCCCACTCGTCGAGCAGGCTGGAATCGACCTGGCGCACCAGCTCGGCGAGCCACTCGGTGATGTCGGTGAGTTCCTCGGTCCGCGCGGCGGCGGGCACACCGGAGCGCAGCGCCTTGACCGCGTCGGACAGGTACCGCAGCACCGCGCCCTCCGAGCGGGTCAGCCCGTAGACGCTGACGTACTCGCGAAAGGTGAAGGCGCCCTCCCACATCTCCCGCACCACCGACTTCGGTGACAGCCGGCCGTCGGCCGCCCACGGGTTGGTCTGCAGGTAGACCGCGAAGACATGGTCGAGCAGTTCCTCGAGCGGCTTCGGATACGTCACGTCGTCGAGCAGCTCGATGCGTTCCTCGTACTCGATTCCCTCGGCCTTCATCGCGGCCACCGCCTCGCCTCTGGCCTTGTTCAGCTGTGCGGCCAGGATCTGGCGCGGATCTTCCAGCGTCGCCTCGATCACCGAAACGACATCGCGCGCAAAGGTTTCCGACGCTGAATCGAGGACGTCGATGGCGGCGAGCGCGAACGTCGACAGCGGTTGGTTCAGCGCGAAGTCGCGGGGCAGGTCGACCGTCAGCCGGTACCGCCTGCCGTCGGGCTCGGGCGCGGGCAGCCGCTCCAGCACACCGGCCTGCAGCAGCGAGCGCGCGATGCCTACCGCCTCGCGGATCAGCCGCAGCTGCCGCTTGCGCGGCTCGTGGTTGTCGGTCAGCAGCCGGCGCATCGCCACGAACGGGTCGCCCGGACGGTCGACGACGTCGAGGATCATCCCCGTCGACACCCGCATGTTGCTGGTCAACGGCTCCGGAGCGGCGTCGACGAGGCGGGTCATGGTCTTCTCGCTCCACGGCACCATGCCCTCGGGAACCTTGCGCCGCACCAGCTTCCGGCGCTTCTTCGGATCGTCGGCGACCTTCGCGAACTGTTTGAGGTTCTCCACCTCGTGGTCGGGCGCCTGCACGACGACCGTGCCGACCGTGTCGTAGCCGGCCCGGCCGGCCCGCCCGGCGATCTGGTGGAACTCACGCGCGGTCAGCAGCCGGGTGCGGGTGCCGTCGTACTTCGACAGCGCCGAGAACACCACGGTGCGGATCGGCACGTTGATGCCGACGCCGAGGGTGTCGGTGCCGCAGATGACCTTGAGCAGCCCCTCCTGGGCGAGCTGTTCCACCAGCCGCCGGTACTTGGGCAGCATCCCGGCGTGGTGGACCCCGATGCCGTGGCGCACCAGCCGCGACAGCGTCGAACCGAAGGCCGAAGAGAAGCGGAACGCACCGATCGTTTCCGCGATCGCCGCCTTCTCCGCCTTGGTGCTGACGTTGACGCTCATCAGTGCCTGCGCCCGTTCCAGCGCGGAGGCCTGGGTGAAGTGCACGACGTAGACCGGCGCCTGCCGGGTGTCGAGCAGCTCGCCGATCGTCTCGTGCATCGGCGTGGTCGCGTACGAGTAGAACAGCGGAACGGGCCGCTCGGCGCCCGCGACGAGCGCCGTCGGCCGGCCGGTGCGCCGGGTCAGATCCTCGCGCAGGAACGAGACGTCGCCCAGCGTCGCGGACATCAGCAGGAACTGGGCGCGCGGCAGCTCGAGCAGCGGTACCTGCCACGCCCAGCCGCGGTCGGGGTCGCCGTAGAAGTGGAACTCGTCCATCACGACCAGACCGATGTCGGCAGATCCGCGCCTTCCCGCAGCGCGATGTTGGCCAGCACCTCGGCGGTGCACGCGATGATGGGCGCGCCCGCGTTGACGGCGGCGTCGCCGGTGAGCATGCCGACGTTGGCGGCGCCGAAGACCGCGCACAGCGCGAAGAACTTCTCGCTGACCAGCGCCTTGATCGGCGCGGTGTAGTAGCTGCGCCGGCCACCCGCCAACGCCGCGTACTGCGCCCCGGTGGCCACCAGCGACTTGCCCGAGCCCGTCGGTGTCGCCAGCACGACGTTGGCGCCGCTGACGATCTCGATCAGCGCCTCCTCCTGCGCCGGGTACAGCGCGGTGCCGTTGCCCTCGGCCCACGCGGCGAACGAGGCGAACAGCTCATCGGGGTCGGCCCCGCGGGCGCGGGCAGCGAGAGGGGTCACCGGGTTCCTCGAAAGCAGCGCTCAACGGAGGCCGCCGCCCGCTGCGCGAGCGACGATTCTCGCCAGCTTCTGAAACGAAGGGGAAACATCATGACGATCCACATGCCGCACCCGCTCTCGGCGCTGACGCACTGGCGGGCCCATCATCCCAGGCACGTCAGGTCGGACTGGGACGTCCACGGCCACCCACACCACCAGTACTTCATCGAGAGCGCGTCGATGAGACGGATGATGGATCGGCTGTAGGGCGCCGCAACATCCCGCCAGCGCCGCCGCGATCGCGCCGAGAACCACCAGGCCGGCGGCGGCGAGCAGCGTGACGTTCAGCCACTGGTGCAGGCTGTTCTCGGCGGTGGCGACCATCACCTCGGCCACCGTGCGGATGTCGCCGGTGGTGCGGTTGAGCGCGGCGTCGACGAAGCGCTGGGCCATCTCGATCCCGGCCCAGCCGGCGCCGCCGACGAGCAGCGCCGAAACACCGAGCGCGACGAGGGCTTTCCCGCGCGAGCGGGCCGCGGCCAGCATCAGCAGCGCGGACACCGTCGCCAGCACCGCCGTGCCGATGCTCGCCCACGGACCCCAGGTGGCCAGCCAGCGCAGTTTGCCCGGCCGCAGTTCGGGCGAGTCCACGGTGATGGGCACCGTCAGGGTGGCCGGCACCTCCAGGTCGAGGTTGCCCAGGGTCGCGGTGAACGACGGGTCCGACAGCATCGGCGCCACGTCGATCAGCCACTGGTCGGTGGAGTTGCCTGCGGCACCGCGCCGGTGAACATCCACCGGTGCGCGATCCGGTTGGCCTGGGCGAACTGGCCGGGAAAGCCGGAGTTACGGGTGTAGGAGTCCGCGACCTGGTGGACCAGCGGCGCGGTTGAGCGTGTAGCCGTTGTCGGCGCCCAGCGCGACCACCTGGGTGGTCAGTTCGTTGGCCATCGCGTCCTGCAGGCGGGGGTTCGTGGCCGCGGTCCCGGCCAGCGCGGCGTAGCCGTCCTCGTCGACGACGTGCATCTGCGCCCACACCGCGGGCACCGCGGCCAGCAGCGCAACGGTGGTGACCAGCCACAGCAGCAGCGCCGCGAGAAACCGCACGGACGCGTCCTCCTGTCCGGGACGCGTGCGCGCGATCAGTCGCCCAGCGCGCGTCCCACGATGAGCGGGTCGGGCCGGCCGACCACCTCGTGGTCCTTGTTGTCGTAGTCGAACTTACTGAGCACGTGCCGCATGGCGTTGATGCGGGCGCGCTTCTTGTCGTTGCTCTTGACCACGGTCCACGGCGCGATCTCGGTGTCGGTCCAGGCGAACATGTCCTCCTTGGCCGCGGTGTAGTCATCCCACTTGTCCAGCGACGCCAGATCGGTCGGCGAGAGCTTCCACTGCCGCACCGGGTCGACCTGGCGGATGGTGAAGCGGGTGCGCTGCTCGGACGGCGACACGGAGAACCACAGCTTGGTCAGGCTGATGCCGTCGTTGACCAGCATCTGCTCGAACAGCGGTACCTGGCGGATGAATTCGGCGTGCTGCCGGGCGTGCAGAAGCCCATCACCCGCTCCACGCCGGCGCGGTTGTACCAGGAGCGGTCGAACAGCACGATCTCGCCGGCGGCGGGCAGGTGGTTGACATAGCGCTGGAAGTACCACTGGGTGCGTTCCTTCTCGGTGGGCTTCTCCAGCGCGACGACGCGGGCGCCGCGCGGGTTGAGGTGCTCCATGAACCGCTTGATGGTGCCGCCTTTACCGGCCGCGTCGCGGCCCTCGAACACGATGACGTGGCGGTGCCCGTGGGCCTGGCTCCACTTCTGCAGCTTCAGCAGTTCGATCTGCAGCAGCCGCTTCTGCTCCTCGTACTCGTCGCGCCTCATCCGGTGGTCGTACGGGTAGTTCTCGCGCCAGGTGTCGACCGGAACTCGCCGCTGGGTTGCAGCGTCAGCACGGGATCGTCGTCGTCGTCGTCGACGACGACCAGGTAGCCGGAGGTGTCCAGGGTCACCGGCAGAAGCTATCCAGCCTCCCGAACGCCGGGGTGACCCGCCGGTGAACAGTCGGGTGGACGGCCGCGGCGCGGCTACTTCGCGATCCGGCGGGGCCGGATCAGCGCGAGCTTGGTCATCAGCGTGTTCATCCGCTTCAGCGCCTCGGCGAGTTGTTGTAGTAGTTGCCGCCGGCGCCGACGTTGGTGCGCGGGCTGACCACGGTCTCGATCCGGCAGTACTTGCGCAGCCCCTCGGCACCGCCGAACCGCGCACCGATGCCCGAGGTCTTCCAGCCGCCCATCGGCGCGGTGGTGCACATCAGGTTCGAGATCACGTCGTTGATGTTGACCCCGCCGCAATCCAGCTGCAGGGCAACCTCTTTGGCGCGCTCGACATCCTTGGAGAACACCGCGGCCGACAACCCGTACGGGCTGTCGTTGGCCAGCCGGATCGCCTCGGCGACCGAGCCGACCTTCATGATCGGCAGCGTCGGGCCGAACGTCTCCTCGGTCATGCACGCCATCGAATGGTCGACGTCGACCAGCACGGTGGGCTGGTAGAAGCTGCCCGAGCCGGTGCCGCGCCGGCCGCCGGTGAGCGCCCTGGCGCCCTTGGCCACCGCGTCGGCCACGTGCCGCTCGGTGACCGCCACCTGGCTGTCGTCGATCAGCGCGCCGAAGTGGTTCCCCTCGCCCGCGCCCATTTTGAGCTTCTCCACGTCGCGCACGACCGCGGCGACGAACTCGTCGTAGACCTGGTCGAGCACATACACCCGCTCCACCGACACGCACGTCTGGCCGGCGTTGAACATCGCGCCCCACACCGCGGCGTGGGCGGCCAGCTCGACGTCGGCGTCCTCGAGCACGATCATCGGGTCCTTGCCGCCGAGTTCCAGGCTGACCGGGGTGAGCCGGCGTGCGGCGCGCTCCATCACCTTCGCGCCGGTGGCGCTCGACCCGGTGAACTGGATGAAGTCGGAGTTGTCGATGACGGCCTCGGAGACCTCGCGCGCACCCTGGGCCAGCGCCAGCACTTCGGGCGCCCCGGACTCCACCCAGCCGCGCAGCAGCAGTTCGGCGGTCAGCGGCGTGCGCTCGGACGGCTTGAGCAGCACCGCGCAACCCGCGGCGAGCGCACCGATGGCATCCATCAGCGCGTTGGCCACCGGGTAGTTCCACGGCGCGATGATGCCGACGACCGCGCGCGGCCGGTAGTGCACGGTGATCTTCTTGATCGCCAGGAACGGCAGCGCGGCCGGGCGGGTGTCCGGCGCCAGCGCCTTCTCCATCGTCTTGATGTAGTAGGACGTGATCATCAGGAGCAGCGGCACTTCCTGGGCCGCGTCGACGCGCCGACTTGCCGGTCTCGGCGATCAGCAGCCGTTCGATCTCGTCGCGGTGCTCGCCGAGCCACACCGCGTACCGGGCCAGCACCTTCGCCCGCCCCTTGGCGCCGCGGGCCTCCCACTCCCTCTGCGCCTCCCGCAGACCCGCCGCGATGCGCGGCACATCGGCGGCGTCGGTCCAGCGCACCTGCCCCGCGGGCGGCGCCGGTGGCGGGATTGGTGATCGTGCCGGTGCCGGTGAACGGCCGCACCTCGGACGTCGCAGTCATGTCCCCATGCTAACCACCGCTGTGACCCACGTCGCACCGGGGTTGACACCTGTCAAGTCAGGGTGCGATGCCCCGGACGTAGGCCGCCTGGCCCAGGTGCTGAGCGGCGTCGTCGATGATGCTGACCAGCCGCGCGCTCGCGGTCACCGGCGGGCTCCACCGCTCGTCGACGATCGCGGGAGAGCTCGTCGGCCGACACCGACGCGACGTAGGCCAGCGACTCCCGGTGCACGGCGTGGTAGTACCCGCCGAGCAGCTCGGCCGACGCCCGCACCTTGGCCACCTCCTCGGGCGAGTGGCCGTAGCCGTGCGAGTCCCGCGGCAGGTCCAGGTCGAACCGGTCGACCCAGCCCTCCCGGAACCACACCTGCTCGAGCCCGGCGATGTCGCACAGCTGCGCGTCCTGCATGCGCGCGCTGTGCCAGATCAGCCAGGCGATGGTGTTGGCCTCCGGGCGTCGGCCGGTAGAGCGCGACGTCCTCGGACAGGCCGTCGGTCAGATCGTCGACGTGTTCGATCAAGCGGGTCAACGAGTCACGGAGCAGTTCGCGGGCAGCGTCGATGTCAGCCATGCGACTCGCTCACAGTTCAGGCGGCCGCCGCCGTGGAACACCGCTTCGACGTTGTTGCCGTCCGGATCTCGCACGAACGCCCCGTAGTACTTGCGTGGTACTCGGGCCACAGCCGCGGCGCGTGCAGCGGCTCGGCACCGAGCGCCAGCGCGGTCTGATAGAACGCCTGCACCGACTCGGCATCCTTGGCCGCGAACGCGACGTGCACCTCGCGGTTGGGGCCGGCCACCGCACCGGCGGACACGTCGCCGATCCAGAACGACGGCTTTCCGTCGACGCCGTAACCGACCGCGACGCCGACGTCCATCTGCCGCGGTGTAGCCGAGCACGCCGAGCACCTTGTCGTAGAACGACTTCGACGCTTCCCAGTCCGCACAGTTGATTCCGAGGTGGTCGATCACGCCCTCACCGTACATTCGGGGTATGACCTATGACCTGCTCATCCGCAACGGCACCATCGTCGACGGCCTCGGCGGCGAACCCTTCGTCGGTGACGTGGCGGTGCGCGACGGCGTCATCGTCGCGGTCGGGTGACGTCGAGGGCACCGCCGACAGGGAGATCGACGCGACCGGGCTGCTCGTCACGCCCGGGTTCGTCGACCTGCACACCCACTACGACGGCCAGGCGATCTGGTCGGACCGGCTGACCCCGTCGTCGGCGCACGGCGTCACCACCGCGGTGATGGGCAACTGCGGCGTGGGCTTCGCGCCGTGCCGGCCCGAAGACCACGACGTGCTCGTCGACGTGATGGCCGGCGTCGAGGACATCCCGGGAGTCGTCATGGTCGACGGGCTGCCCTGGCACTGGGAGACCTTCCCCGAATTCCTCGACGCCGTCGACGCCGGGCAGCGGGACATCGACGTCGCGGCATTCCTGCCGCACTCGCCGCTGCGGGTCTACGTGATGGGCCAGCGCGGTGTCGACCGCGAACCCGCGACCGCCGGAGGACCTGGCGATGATGCGCAAGCTGGCCGCCGAGGCGGTGCAGGCCGGCGCGCTGGGTTTCGCGTCGTCGCGGCTCACGCTGCACAAGTCCGAGAGCGGCCACCCGATCCCCAGCTACGACGCGGGCTACGCCGAGATCGAGGCGATCGCCCGCGGCGTGGACGACGCCGGCGGCGGGCTGATCCAGTTCGTGCCCGGATCTGATGGCCGGCGACTACGAACCCGCGCTGCGCACCGTGTTCGACGTCGCCGCCGACGTCGGGCTGCCGGTGACGTTCACGCTGGCGATCGGCAACGCCGGCGATCCGTTCTTCCTCGAGGCGCTGACGATGGTCGAGAAGGCCAACGACAACGCCGGGGCCGACGGTCCTTCCGTCACCGCCCAGATCTTCCCGCGCCCCATCGGCCTGGTACTGGGCCTCGAACTGTCCGGCAATCCCTTCGTGATGTATCCCTCCTACCAGGAGATCGCGGCGCTGCCGCTGGCCGAGCGCGTCGCCGAGATGCGCAAACCCGAAGTGCGCGCAACGCATTCTGAGCGATACGCCCGCCGCCGACGGTCATCCGCTGATGTTCGCCGCCCAGGCCTGGAACTACATGTTCCCGCTCGGCGACCCGCCGAACTACGAACCGGCACCGGAGGATTCGATCGGTGCGCGCGCGCAGGCGCGCGGGGTCAGCCCGCTGGAGGAGGCCTACGACCGGCTGCTCGACGACGACGGCCACGCCATGCTGCTGGTGACACTCGCGAACTTCCGCGACGGCTCGCTGGACACGGTCGCCGAGCTGATCCGCCGCGACGACGTCGTGCTGGGCCTCGGCGACGGCGGCGCGCACTACGGAATGATCTGCGACGCAAGCTTTCCCACCTACATGCTGACGCACTGGGTGCGCGACCGCCGCATCGGGCCGGTTGTCGGTGGCCGAGGCGGTCCGCGAGCTGACCTCGGTGCCGGCCCGGGTCGCCGGCCTGGCCGACCGCGGCCGCATCGCCGTGGGCTACAAGGCCGATCTCAACGTCGTCGACGCGGCCGCCATGCGGCTGCACAGGCCGGTCGTGGTCAACGACCTGCCTGCCGGCGGACGCCGCCTGGACCAGACCGCCGACGGCTACGTCGCCACCATCGTCGCCGGTGAGGTCATCGCCGAGCACGGCGTGCCCACCGACGCCCGGCCGGGCAAGCTGGTGCGCGGGCCGCCGGCCCGCGCCGGACCATGACCCGCGTCGCGCCCTGGCCCCGCCGTGGAGCGAGCAGGACGCGGCGGGCATCAACAGCTGGGGGCATCCCGGACCGCACGTACGAGCCGCTGCTGCTGGTGCGCTGCCTGCAGCGCCACGCCCGCACTGGCCGCCAGGCTGCGCGCACTCGGTGAGGGGCTCTACGTGGATGCGACAACTGTCTGCGCGGGTACGTACCATCGCGATCCTGCGGATCGTGTGCGCTGGTGGGCTGCGCCTACGAGTGGGGCGGACAGGCCGCGTTCTGGGGACCGATCGCGGGCGTCGCCGAGGCGGAGTGCGATGCGCTGGTCACCGGAGCCGAATGCCGGCTGCTCGAGCTGACGAACGGGCGTTGATCGACGCGGTCGATGAACTGGAACGCAGCGGATCCTGGTCGACGGAAACCTGGACATGCGCTGGGGCGGCGGCCTGTCCGACGAGCAGCGGATGGAGCTGCTGATCGCGGCGGGCTGGTACCGGACCATCTGCACGCTGTGTAACGGCATGGACACTGCCGGTCGAGGGCTGGATGCGGCGCGTGGCCGGCCTCAGCGTGAGTTGCGCAGCGCGGGGTGCTGCCTGCTCAGCAACGGCAGCAGCAGCCGGCGCGGCATCAGCTCGAAGATCCGGGCGGGAATCTCGTTCTGCAGACCCGGGATCACGCTGCCCCGGTCCTCGGCGAGCGCGTCGATGCCGGTCTTGGCCACGGTGCGCGACGGGATCCACATGAACTTGGGGAACGCCGCGCCGAAGGTGCGCTCGTCCATGCCCGCCGTCTCCAGGAATTCGGTGTGCACCGGCCCCGGGTGCAGCGCGGCGACCGTGACGCCGGTGCCGGCGAGCTCACCGCGCAACCCGTCGGTGTAGGACCGGACGAACGCCTTGGTCGCCGCGTAGCCGGACTGGCCGGGGAACGGCTGGAAGCCCGCGGTCGAGCCGACGTTGAGGATCGCGCCGCGACCACGCGGCACCATCTGCTGCACGGCGCGGGTGGTCAGGTCGATCAGCGCCTCCACGTTGACGCGGACCTGCCCGACCTCGGCCTCCGGCGTCGAGTCGACCACCGGCCCGATCGTGCCCACGCCGGCGTTGTTGACCAGGATGTCGACGGTCAGGCCGCGCCGCTCGATCTCCGGGAAGAGCGCGGCCCGGGCGACGGGATCGGCGACGTCGCAGGCGACCACCTCGACGCGTACCGCGCCACCGAGCTCGTCGGCGAGTTCGCGCAGACGGTCCTCGCGGCGGGCGACGAGGGTGACGCCGTGGCCGCGGGCGGCGAGCTCCCGGGCCAGGTCGGCGCCGATGCCCGAAGAGGCTCCGGTGACGACGGCGGTGGAATCGGGTGCGGGTGCGGGAAGCGGCATGTGTTGAAGAAACCACATCGGCGGCCGATGTTGTTCCCGGTGAGCGTCAAGGTGGATCTCGACACGCTGGCCGACACGATCGCCGATTTCCCATTCGCCTACCTCGTCACCGTCGGAGACGACTCCCGCGCGCACACCGTCGCCGTCGACCCGGTCCTGACCGACGGCGCACTCGTCATCGCCTCGGTCGGCAGCAGCACCCGCCGCAATGCCGGCGCGCACCCCGACGTGACGCTGGTCTACCCGCCGCGCGAACCCGGCGGCTCCACCCGGATCGTCGACGGCACGGCAACGGGCTGCGGGGACGACTGCGTGCCGCTCAACGGCTGAGTGTGGGGGCTGTGCACGCCGAAACGGTCAATCGCGTGCACAAGGCCCACAGTCGTGGCTCAGACGGGGCACCCTGCTGCGCGGAGTCGCGAACGGATGCGTTCGACGATGACGGCCGGGCGGTTCAGCATCTCGCTGCTCACCCGGACCACCGCCCAGCCGGCCTCTTCCAGCAGCGCGATGCGGTCGATGTCCCAGGAGCGCTGCCGCCGATCGGTCCAGTGCTGGGCCCCGTCGTATTCGACGGCGACCTTCCACTCGCGCCAACCCATGTCGACCCGGATGGACAGATCGCGAAACACGATCTGCGTCTCAGGCCGGGCAGGCCGCCCCGGATCACGATCAGCCGCAGCCGGGTCTCCTGCGGCGACTCGGCACCACCGTCGGCGAGGTCGAGGATTCTCCGTAGCCTCGCCGAGCCGCGGACACCTGGGTGGGCGCCCGCGACGGCGCGCACCTCCGCGACGCTGACCCGCGTGGCGTTCATCAGCGCGTCCACCACGGGGACCGCGTGCCGCTCCGGAAGCGTGCGGCCGATGTCGAACGCCGTGCGCGCCGGTGTGGTCGTGTCCACGCCACCCCAGAGGCACACCTCGTCGGATGCGACATTCCAGGTGTGGACCACGATGCCCGGCGGGGCGTGGCGATCGGCGCGCAGTATCTGCGCCGGCGCCGACGGATCCAGCCATTTGGTGCCGAACGTCGCGGCGGCCGACACACCGCACAGTGGCGCGCCGGTGGCGAGCCACGCGGCGTGCGCTCGGATCGCAGCCGTGAGCTGCACGTCGTTCGGTACGTAGACATCGCGGTACAGCGCACGGTGACCGCGGGCGAGCGCGCGACGACTCAACTGACCGCTGCGCACCGCCGCGCTGCCGAGAAACGGTTCCATGGCCGCAGATTCACCGACGGCTCCGACGACTGTGGGCCCTGTGCACGCGTTTCCGTCCGAACCTGTGCACAAAACCCACAGTGGGGACAACGAAAGGCCCGGCGCTGCTGACGCAACGCCGGGCCTTCTCGTGTGGGGACTTAGAAGTCCATACCGCCCATGCCACCGGTCGGGTCGCCGGCGGGTGCGGCGGCCTTCTCCGGCTTGTCGGCGACGACGGCCTCGGTGGTCAGGAACAGCGCCGCGATGGACGCCGCGTTCTGCAGCGCCGAGCGGGTCACCTTCACCGGGTCGGCGACGCCGGCCTTGAGCAGGTCCTCGTACTCGCCGGTCGCGGCGTTCAGGCCGGTCCCGGCAGGCGAGTTGGTGACCTTCTCGGCGACGACGCCGGGCTCCAGACCACCGTTGAAGGCGATCTGCTTCAGCGGGGCCGACAGCGCGACACGCACGATGTTGGCGCCGGTGGCCTCGTCACCGGACAGATCCAGCTCGTCCAGCGACGGAGCCGACTGCAGCAGGGCCACGCCGCCACCGGCGACGATGCCCTCCTCGACGGCGGCCTTCGCGTTGCGGACGGCGTCCTCGATGCGGTGCTTGCGCTCCTTGAGCTCCACCTCGGTGGCGGCCCCGGCCTTGATCACCGCAACACCGCCGGCCAGCTTGGCCAGGCGCTCCTGCAGCTTCTCGCGGTCGTAGTCGGAGTCGCTGTTCTCGATCTCGGCGCGGATCTGAGACACCCGGCCCGCGATGGCGTCGGAGTCACCGGCGCCCTCGACGATGGTGGTCTCGTCCTTGGTGACGACGACCTTGCGGGCCTGGCCCAGCAGCGCGATGTCGGCGGTCTCCAGCGACAGGCCGACCTCTTCGCTGACGACCTGGCCACCGGTGAGGATCGCCATGTCCTGCAGCATCGCCTTGCGGCGGTCACCGAAGCCCGGGGCCTTGACGGCGACGGACTTGAAGGTGCCGCGGATCTTGTTGACCACCAGGGTCGACAGCGCTTCGCCCTCGACGTCCTCGGCGATGATCAGCAGCGGCTTGCCGGCCTGGATGACCTTCTCCAGCAGCGGCAGCAGGTCCTTGACGGTCGACACCTTGGAGCTGACCAGCAGGATGTAGGGATCCTCCAGGACGGCTTCCTGGCGCTCGGCGTCGGTCACGAAGTAACCCGAGATGTAGCCCTTGTCGAAGCGCATACCCTCGGTGAGCTCGAGCTGCAGGCCGAAGGTGTTGGACTCCTCGACGGTGATGACACCCTCGTTGCCGACCTTGTCCATGGCCTCGGCGATCAGCTCGCCGACTGGGTGTCGCCGGCCGAGATCCCGGCGGTGGCAGCGATCTGCTCCTTGGTCTCGACCTCCTTGGCGCTCTTCAGCAGCGTCTCGGTGACCTTCTCGACGGCCTTCTCGATGCCGCGCTTGAGGCCGAGCGGGTTGGCGCCGGCGGCGACGTTGCGCAGGCCCTCGCGGACCAGCGCCTGAGCCAGCACGGTGGCGGTGGTGGTGCCGTCACCCGCGACGTCGTCGGTCTTCTTGGCGACTTCCTTGACCAGCTCGGCGCCGATCTTCTCGTAGGGATCCTCGAGCTCGATCTCCTTGGCGATGGACACGCCATCGTTGGTGATCGTGGGGGCGCCCCACTTCTTCTCGAGGACGACGTTGCGGCCCTTGGGGCCCAGCGTCACCTTTACCGCGTCGGCGAGGGCGTTGAGGCCCCGCTCGAGGCCGCGACGGGCCTCTTCGTCGTACGCAATTATCTTGGCCATTGCGAAGTGTTTCCTCCGGATTGGGGATGCACGTCTTGCTGGTCGGGCGCAGTGCCCGCGACGGACGGCTGGGGATGTGCTCCGCGAATGCGGCCCCTGCCTCACCGTCCCGACCTAGCACTCACCGGTCGCGAGTGCCAACTGCATTCTTAGCACTCGCCCATGGCGAGTGCAAGATGTGTTCACCCAGCGCGTAGCCCGTCGAGCACCACCTCGACGAGCCTTCCCGCCCCCGCGTCGTCGTAACCCTGCATCGCCTGCAGGCCGACCAGAAGCGCCTTGACATCGGCGACGCCGACATCGCTTCGTACCGCGCCGACCTCCTGCCCGGCGCGCAACAGGTCGCCGAGCATCCGCAGGAAATCGCCCTCGGCCTCCGGGATCGCCGATTCCACGTCGATGCCCACCCCGGCCAGCGCCTCGCTGAGACCGCGGTCGGTGGCGCCCCACTGCAGGACCATGGACCGCAGGAAGGCGAACAGCGCCTCCTCGGGCGGCGCGTCGGTGAGCAGCGCGCGCCCCGCGTCGACGATGCCGCGGATCCGGTTCTCCACGACGGCCCGGAACAGGTCCTCTTTGGTGGGAAAGTGCCGGTAGACGGTCCCCGCGCCGACGCCCGCACGCCGGGCGATCTCGTCGATGGGCACCGACAGCCCCTCGGCCGCGAAGGTGTCGTAGGCGACCTCGAGGACACGGTCACGGTTGCGGGCCGCGTCGGCGCGCATCGGCCGGGTCATCCACACCCCCTTCGCGGGAATACGAAAGCGGGGCGGGCGTTCCGTATAGTCGTCAGCAACCGGAGCGAACGCCCCGTTTAGTCCATTCTAGGAGACACCATGAGCAACTGGACCACCACCGACATTCCCGACCAGACGCGGGCGCACCGCCGTCATCACCGGGGCCAACACCGGACTGGGCTACGAGACGGCGGCCGCGCTGGCCGCCAAGGGCGCGCGCGTCGTGCTGGCCGTCCGCAACCTCGACAAAGGTCAGCGAGGCAGCCGACCGGATCATCGCTGCGGTGCCCGGCGCCGCCGTCGACCTCCAGGAACTGGACCTGACATCGCTGGAGTCCATCCGGGCCGCGGCCGACCGGCTCACGGGCGACCACGCCACCATCGACCTGCTGATCAACAACGCCGGTGTGATGTTCACCCCCCGGTCGACCACCAAGGACGGGTTCGAGCTGCAGTTCGGCACCAATCATCTGGGCCACTTCGCCCTCACCGGCCTGCTGCTCGACCACATCCTGGCGGTCCCGGGATCCCGCATCGTGACGGTGAGCAGCCAGGGACATCGCTTCGCGCGCCACGGGATCGACTTCGACGACCTGCAGTCCGAGCGCGGCTACAGCCGGGTGGGCGCCTACGGGCAGGCCAAGCTCGCGAACCTGATGTTCACCTACGAGTTGCAGCGCCGACTGCAGAACAATCGCTCCTCGCGTGCGCAGAACGGCACCACGACCGTCGCGCTGGCCGCCCACCCGGGCGGTTCGCGGACCGAACTGACCCGCAATCTCCCGCCCCTGATCGGTGCCGCCACCAAACTGGTGGAGCCCCTGTTCCAGGGCGCCGACATGGGCGCCCTGCCGACCCTGCGGGCAGCCACCGACCCGGGTGCCCTCGGCGGGCAGTACTACGGGCCCGACGGGTTCGGTGAGCAGCGGGGCTACCCGAAGGTCGTCGCGTCCAGCGCGGCATCGCACGACGCCGACGCGCAGCGCCGGCTGTGGGCGGTGTCCGAACGGCTGACCGGGGTCAGCTACCCGATCTGACCGGCAGACTGGACGGCATGTCGCTGGTCGTCCCGCCCTATCCCCCGCCCCGCTACACGGGCGACCGGCCCGAGGTCAGCGCGTGGCTCAGGCGCGGCGACGAGCCGCCGGACTACGACTCCTTCGGGGTCGTCCAATACCACTACCTGGCCGACCAGGAGGCGACCGACGGCGACTACGGCCTCTACCGCGTGCGAGATCGCCCCGCGCGGCGGCGGCCCGGGCCCGCATTTCCACCGCGCGATGTCGGAGGCGTTCTTCGTGCTGTCGGGCACGGTGCGCTCTACAACGGCACCGACTGGGTCGACGGGCAGCCCGGCGACTTCCTCTACGTCCCGCCCGGCGGCATCCACGGCTTCCGCAACGAGGCCGACGAGCCGGCGTCGATGCTGATGCTGTTCGCTCCCGGCGCGCCGCGCGAGCACTACTTCGAGGGCTTGGCCCAGCTGGGCGACATGACCGACGAGGAACGCCGCGAGTGGTTCGTCGCGAACGACAATTACTTCGTCGAGGACTGAGGACACGCGGTCACGCAACACGCCGAGCGGAGATGCGACCGCGGAAGCGACTGCCCTAGACTGCATTCCGGTCACGCCGTCGCGGACGGCCGAGGTCTGGGAGGAGTCGTGGGTGCGGGCTGATGCAGCGCCCAGCACCCAGGCGTTGCGGGGCTGGCAGCGGCGGGCACTGGTGAGGTACCTGGCCGCCAAGCCCCGGGATTTCCTCGCCGTCGCGACTCCCGGAGCGGGCAAGACCACCTTCGCGTTGCGCATCGTGGCCGAGCTGCTGGCCGAAGGCACCGTCGAGCCGTCACCGTCGTGGTGCCCACCGAGCACCTCAAGATCCAGTGGGCCCGGCGGCCGCCCGGCACGGCATCGCGCTGGACCCCAAGTTCTCCAACTCCAACGCCCAGACCTCGGCGGAGTACCACGGCGTCGTCGTCACCTACGCCCAGGTCGCCAGCCACCCGGCCCGGCACCGGGTGCGCACCGAGAACCGCAGGACGCTCGTCGTCTTCGACGAGATCCATCACGGCGGGGACGCGAAGAGCTGGGGTGAGGCCATCCGGGAGGCGTTCGACGACGCGACGCGACGCCTGGCGCTGACGGGCACCCCGTTCCGCAGCGACGACAGCGCCATCCCGTTCGTCACCTACGAGACCGGGCCCGACGGGCTTTGCGCGCTCGCAGGCCGACCACATCTACGGCTACGCGGACGCGCTGGCCGACGGGGTGGTGCGCCCGGTGATGTTCATGGCGTACTCGGGCGAGGCCCGGTGGCGCGACAGTGCCGGCGAGGAGCACGCGGCGCGGCTGGGCGAGCCGCTGACCGCCGAGCAGACCGCGCGGGCGTGGAAGACGGCGCTCAACCCGGCGGGCGAGTGGATGCCCGCGGTGATCGCCGCGGCCGACAACCGGCTGCAGGGCAAGCGGCAGCACGTGCCCGACGCCGGCGGCATGATCATCGCCTCCGACCAGACGGCCGCCCGGGCCTACGCCGACCTGCTGACCAAGATCACCGGCGAGGCGCCGACGGTGGTGCTCTCCGACGACAAGGGCTCGTCGGACCGCATCTCGCAGTTCGCGGCCGGGACCGTCCGCTGGCTGGTCGCGGTGCGGATGGTCTCCGAGGGCGTCGACGTGCCGCGGCTGGCGGTGGGTGTGTACGCGACGAGCGCGTCGACGCCGCTGTTCTTCGCCCAGGCGATCGGCCGGTTCGTGCGGTCCCGCAGGCCCGGGGAGACCGCCAGCATCTTCCTGCCCTCGGTGCCGAACCTGCTGCTGCTGGCCAGCGAGATGGAGGCACAGCGCAACCACGTGCTGGGCAAACCCCACCGGGAGACGCTCGAGGATCCGACTCGACGCCGAGACTGGCCGAGCAGAAGCGCGACGAGCCGGACGATCAGGACAACAAGATCGAGTACCTCGGCGCCGACGCCGAACTGGACCAGGTGATCTTCGACGGCTCGTCGTTCGGGACCGCCACGCCCGCGGGCAGCGAGGAGGAAGCCGACTACCTCGGCATCCCCGGCCTGCTCGATGCGGCCTCGATGCGAGACCTGCTGCGGCGCAGGCAAGAAGAGCAGTTGACCAAGCGCACGGTCAGCGCGAGTCGTGCCGCCGACCCACCACGCACGGCCAGCTGCGGGAGCTGCGTCAGCGAACTCAACACGCTGGTGTCGGTGGCCCACCACCGCACCGGCAAGCCGCACGGCTGGATCCACAACGAGCTGCGCCGCCGGTGCGGCGGCCCGCCGGTGGCCGCAGCCACGCGCGAACAGCTCAAGGAGCGGATCGAAGCGGTACGCGTGCTGCAGCGGGAGCTGACGGCGTCCTAGCCGGCGAGTCTCGGCCAGGTTCGCCAGCGAGTTCTCGAGGTGGCTCACGGGGAACGGCGGGAACTCGATGTGCCCGCGCAGTTCCGCCGGGACCGCCGACCAGTCGTAGGTCAGCGTGACGCGGGTCTGTCCGGCGTCCGTGGGCTCGAGGTCATAGCGCCACGATCCAGCCGCCGAACTGGAGAGTGCCGTCGCTCGCCGGCCTTGGCCCGGCTGCCAGGCGATCGCGCGCGGTCGGGCTCGAACACGATCGACCTGGTTGGCCATCTCGTAGTGCCCGTCGGGATGGTTGTCGTGGTGCATCGCGATGCGGAAGATCTGGCCCGTCTCGGTCAGCGGCTTGCCGTCGAGCGAGTCGCGCACCCAGCCGGTGCCGTCGATCGCGGCGTGGTTGGCCGGTTCGGCCAGCACCGTGAACACGGCGTCGGCCGGCGCATCGATGGTGGTGTGCACAATCAGTTTCTCGTCCATGGCGGTTAGACATCCGCGCCGCGAGAAATTCATCGCTACAGGCCGAGCAACTCCGGCAGGTCGGCCACCGAGTCGATGACGTGGTTGGGCTGCATCGCGAATTCGTCTGCGGCCCAACGGTCCAGCGTGTCCTGGCGGAACTTGCCGGTGCGCACCAGCACGCCGGTCATTCCGACCACCTGGGCGGCCAGCACGTCGTTGTTGAGGTCGTCGCCGACCATGTACATCTCCTCGGGATCGACGCCGAGGCGGCCCGCCGCGGCCAGGAATCCCGCCGGCGCCGGCTTTCCGACGGCGGTGGCCTTGCGCCCGGACGTCTCCTCCATCCCGATCAGGTACATGCCGGTGTCGATCCGCAGGCCCTCGGTGGTGTTCCACGCGGTGCTGCGGTGCATCGCGACGACGGGCACGCCCTGGGCCATCCAGTCGTAGACCCGGCTCAGCGTCAGGTGGTCGTACTCCGGGCCGGCGCCGCCCAGCAGGATCACATCGGGCGGCTCTCCGTCGCGCGGCCGCTGAATTCGGTTGAGTCGACGAGTCGATGCCCGGCATGTCCTCGGTGATCTGGCCGCTGTTGACCAGAAAGCACCGCGCGTCGGGATAGTGGCCGCGCACATATTCGGCGGTCAGCGCCGCCGCCGTGATCACTTCGTCGGGGCGCACGGTGATCCCGGCGTCGGTGAGCAGCTCGGCGATCTGCGCCGGGTGCGCGTGGTCGTGTTGGTCAGATACGAGCAGGCGACCTGGTCGCTCGGCGAGCGACCCGCAGCGTCTCGGCGGCGCCCTCGATCGGCTTCCACGACGTCACCAGCACGCCATCGATGTCGAAGAGCACCCCACCGATGGCCATGGTGCCGACAGTAAACGCGCCCGAGTCTCAGCGCAACTCGTGGCTCCGCTCGCGCGACTTAGCGCCGCCGCACCGACCCACGGCGACGCCTGCGCGGCGACCGACCACGCCGACTCGGCGGGCACGTCGAACACCTGGTAGTGCTTGCGGCCGGCCGCGGTCGCGGCGATCAGCGTCGCGACCCCGGCGCGCCGCTGCAAGCACGTCTGGCGCACCGTCCAGCCGATGATGCCCGCGCGGGCGATGCAGTCGCGGCGGCGCTCCAGGCTGCCGGTGCGCGCCACCAGCCAGCCGTCGGCGACGCGATGCCCGAGCGACCGCGACCCGGTCGACCGCCAGCAGCGCGCACGCCGCCGAGACACCGCCCCAGCGCCGTCCACACCCAGACCGGGCAGTCCGACAACGACAGCGATCGACCGCCAGCGCCACGGCGAGACCGCCGGCAGCGCCAGCGCCCGCGTCCAGCGCCGCCGCGCCGCCGCCGCCCCGTGCCCGTGCAGCGGGCCGCGACACCGCCGGCGTCGTCGATCAGCTCGGCCAGCACCGCCTTCGCCGTGTGGCGCCGGGACACGGCGGGCAGCAGCACCGACGACTCCCCCTCGCCGTGCACGCCCGTCATCACCGCGTCCAACCGCGCGCCCCGAAACAGCCGCACCAGCAGCGGCTCGCGCAGCGTGCCGCCGCGCAGCCGGCGCATGTCGAAGGTGTGCTCGCGTACCCGCAGCACGCCGTGCCGCAGATGCAGCAGCGCCAGCGTCGCGGCGCAGCACCAGGTTCCGTAGGTCAGCCAGCGACCACGACACCGACACAGCCACACGACGCGAGCACACCGACCGCACGCCGAGCACGCCGACGCTGACCGCCACCACCGATCCGGTGCGCTGCGCAGCCTCGGCCCGGCTTTCGCGACGCGTTCCGAGCGCGCCAGCCCCGACCTGATACGCCAGCGCCGACCACCGCCGCGATCAACGCCAGGCCCGGAAAAGCTCAGCGGCGCATACCGCAACCACGACGGCTGCCAGCGCGCCAGCACCCGCCCCGGCTGGCGTGCTCGCATCCGCGGGCGCCAGCGACTCGGCCAGCAGGGTCGCCCGCAGCCGCGGCACCTGCTGCGGCCTGCACCGCGTCGAGCGCGAACGCGCCCTGTCGCCGCTGGCCTCCTGGCCCGGTGCCCACCCGCAGCACCGTCAGCCCCAGCAGCCGGTGCAGCAGCCGCGAGTCGGTCTGCACCGAGCGAATCCTGTTGCGCGGCACAGAGATCGACCGCCGCTGCAGCACACCCGGTGCGCAGCTGCGACGTTCGTCGTCGTCGATCCGGTAGGTGGTGAAGAACCAGCGCAGCAGGCCGAAGCCGACGATCACCCCGAGCGCGGCCAGCGGCCACGCGCTGTTGCCGGTCGCCGAGCCCAGCACGACCGACCCGACCAGAACCGGCAGCTGGCGCAACACCTCGTGCACCGGGTGCACCAGCAGCATGCGCGGGCTCAGACGCTGCCAGTGGCTTTCTTGCTCCTCGCGTCGCGGTGGGTCACGTCGCGTCCTCGGCACCCATCGCCGCGATGTCGGTGAGCTGCTCGACGACCCGGTCGGCGACGTCGTTGTCCAGCGCGACGATGTGCACCGCACCCGCCGACGACGCCGTCGTCACCGTCACGTTCGCCAGCCCGAACAACCGGTCCAGCGGGCCGCGGTACGTGTCGACGGTCTGCACCCGCGAGATCGGCGCGATACGCCGTTCCTGCACCAGCCAACCTGTCCGGGTGAACACCGCCTGCGGGCTGATCTCCCAGCGGTGCACCCGATATCGCCACAACGGGACGACACCGACATGCAGACCCGATCAGCACGACGGTCACCGCCGCTGCCGCCGCGTGCAGCCAGCCGTGCGGCCGGCTGCACCACGAACCAGATCACCTGTGCGACGACGGGCACGAACCCAGCCCAGCGACGCGGACAGTGCCCACATCAACGGCGCACGGCGGCTCGGCGGATTGGCGGGCTCTGCGAACGCAATCAACGACGGATTCCTGTTGGATTAGCTTGGACCGGTATGACGATACGTGCCGCCGAAGGAGACAGACGTGAGCAGCAAGTGGACCACCGCCGACATTCCCGACCAGTCCGGCCGCGTCGCGATCATCACCGGAGCCAACACCGGTCTCGGCTTACGAGACCGCCGCCGCGCTGGCCGACAAGGGCGCGCACGTCGTGCTCGCCGTGCGCAACCTCGACAAGGGCAAGGCAGGCCGTCGCGACAGATCAAGGCGAACAGCCCGAACGCCGTCGTGGAGCTGCAGCAGCTCGACCTCACGTCGCTGGACAGTCGTCCGCAGCGCCGCCGACGAGCTGCGCGCCGCGCACCCGCGGATCGACCTGCTGATCAACAACGCCGGCGTGATGTACACCGACAAGCAGGCACCACCAAGGACGGCTTCGAGCTGCAGTTCGGCACCAACCATCTGGGCCACTTCGCGCTGACCGGGCTGCTGCTCGACCACCTGCTGCCGGTCGACGGGTTCGCGGGTGGTGACGGTCAGCAGCGTCGGCCACCGGATCCATGGCCAAGATCCACTTCGACGACCTGCAGTGGGAGCGCGAGCTACAACCGCGTCGCCGCCTACGGCCAGTCCAAGCTGGCGAACCTGATGTTCACCTACGAGTTGCAGCGCCGGCTCGAAGCGCAAGGGCGCGCCGACCATCGCGCTCGCCGCGCATCCCGGCGTCTCCAACACCGAGCTGATGCGCTACATCCCCGGCATCTGCATGCCCGTCGTCGACGTGGCTGGCCGCTGGTCTCGCAGAGCCCGGACGATGGGTGCGCTGCCCACCCTGCGCGCCGCCACCGACCCGGCCGCGCAGGGCGGCCAGTACTACGGGCCCGACGGCTTCCGGCGAGCTCACGCGGCCACCCGGTGGTCGGTGCAGTCCAGCCGCAGTCGCACGACGAGGACCTGCAGCGACGGCTCTGGGCGGTGTCCGAAGAGCTGACCGGCGTCACGTACCCGGTCTGATGCGATCCGTCGAGGAGCACCGCCGGGTGGTCGCCGGCCTGATCACCGCCGCGGCCGCCGGTCGCGGTCCCGCTCGCCGACGCGCTCGGGCTGGTGCTCGCCGAGGACGTCGTCGCACCGCTGTCGCTGCCGGGCTTCGACAACTCGGCGATGGACGGCTACGCCGTGCTGGCCGACGACGTCGCGGCCGCCGACCGACGCAGCCCCGGTGCTGCTGCCCGTCGCCGAGGACATCCCGGCCGGCCGCACCGACACGCTGACGCTGAAACCCGGTACCGCACACCGGATCATGACCGGCGCGCCGCTGCCGGCCGGCGCGACGGCGGTGGTGCCCGTCGAGGCCACCGACGGCCGGCGTCGACACCGTCGACGATCCGCGCCAGCGGCCGAGCCCGGTCAGCACATCCGCCGCGCCGGCGAGGACGTCACCGCGGGCACCACCGTGCTGCGCGGCCGGGCAGGTGGTCACGCCGGCGGCGCTGGGGCTGGCCGCCGCACTGGGGCTGCGCGAGCTGACGGTGATGCCGCGGCAGCGGGTGCTGGTGGTGTCGACCGGCGCGGAGCTGGTGGCGCCCGGCAGCCGACTGCGGCCCGGCCAGATCTACGAGTCGAACGCGGTCATGCTGGCCGCCGCGGTGCGCGAGGCCGGCGGCGAGGTGGTCGCCGCGCCGATGACCGGCGACGACGTCGACGCAGTTCCGCGCATGCGCTCGCGCACGCTACGCCGGCCACGCCGACCTGATCATCACCACCGGCGGCGTCAGCGCCGGCGCCTACGAGGTGGTCAAGGACGCGTTGGGCGGCCGCGGGCGGTCGAGTTCGTCAAGGTCGCGATGCAGCCGGGCATGCCGCAGGGCGCCGGCCGACTCGACGGGCACGCCGATCGTCACGCTGCCCGGCAACCCGGTCAGCGCGCTGGTGTCGTTCGAGGTGTTCATCCGCCCGGCGCTGCGCGCGGCGATGGGGCTGCCGTGCGCCGCATCGGCCGCGGCGCACCGCGGTGCTGACCGAGGACCTGACGTCGCCGCGCGGGCAAACGGCAGTTCCGCCGCGGCGTGCTCGACCCCGCGACCGGCACGGTCACCAGCTACGGACCGCCGGCGTCGCATCATCTGCGCTGGCTGGCGTCGGCGAACTGCCTGCTCGAGATCGGCGAAGACGTCGCGGAGATGGCGGCCGGGTCGCAGGTGCAGGTATGGGACCTGTCGTGGCCTGGCGCAGCCGCCCGTAGAATCGCCGCACGATGGCCAGACGCCCCGACCTCAAGATCAGGCCCAGCGCGGCTGGTCGGCCCTGGTGCGGTCCACCGTTCCGCCGATGCACCCCGCCGGGCTGCCGTTCGTCGGCGCGGCCTCGCGGTCGCGCGGCCGGCCGCCGGAACCGCTGGGTGCGCCGCGCCGGGCTCGCTCGGCCGCGGCGCAACGCCGCGTTCTTCCGCCATCCGCCGCGGGTGCCGCCCGACGCGCCCCGGCGTCGTCGTCGCGCCGGCCGACGGACTGATCTGCGTCGTCGACGAGCGCAGTCCCGCCCGCCGAACTCGGCCTGCCCGCAGCGCCGTTGCCGCGGATCAGCATCTTCCTGTCGCTGTTCGACGCCCACGTCCAGCGGGTGCCCATCGGCGGCGAGGTGGTCGCCGTCGAGCACCGGCCCGGCCTGTTCGGATCCGCCGACCTGGCCGCGGCCAGCGCGGACAACGAGCGCAACAGCGTGCGTGATCCGCACCCCGGACGGGCGCGAGGTGATCGCCGTGCAGATCGCCGGGCCTGCTGGCGCGCCGCATCGTGTGCGACGTCCGCGCCCGGCGACAAGGTCGACATCGGCGACACCTACGGCCTGATCCGGTACGGCTCCCGGCTCGACACCTACCTGCCCGCGGGCTCCGACGTGCTGGTCACCGCCGGGTCAGCGCGCGCGTGGCCGGCGAGACCGTCCTGGCCGAGCTGCCATGATCGCAACCACCGCGTCAAGACGCCCGTCGTCAGCGCGCGCATCCTGCCGAGCGCGATGACCGTCGCGGCGATCTGCCTCGGCCTGACGCTCGGTGAAGTTCGCCGCTGGACGAGCCGGCCGACCGAGGCGATGGCGTTCCTGGCGCGTGGCGGCGATCCTCGACGCGCTCGACGGCCGCATCGCCCGGGTGCTGAAGGCGACGTCGCGGATGGGCGAGGAGATCGACTCGCTGGCCGACGCGGTGAACTTCGGCGTGGCGCCGGCGTTCATCGTCTACGGCGACCCTGCTGTCGACGCTCGCGGATCGGCTGGATCGTCGTGCTGCTGTACGCGGTGTGCATCGTGCTGCGGCTGGCCCGCTACAACGCGATGCTGGACGTCGACCAGCCCGCCTACGCCAAGAAGTACTTCGTCGGCATGCCCGCACCGGCCGGCGCGATCGGCGCGATCGGCCCGCTGGCCGCCAAGATGCAGTTCGGTGACGGCTGGTGGACCTCGGAGCCGGCCGTGGTGATCTGGATGATCGGCGTTTCGCTGCTGGTGGTCAGCACGCATGCCGATGCGCAAGGTCCACACGTTCTCGGTGCCGCCGAACATGGTGGCCCCGCTGCTGGCGCTGTTGGCGATCGGCGTCGCGCCGCGTTCGATCCTCTACGGCTACATCGTGATCCTGGTGATCATCGTCGGCTACGTCATCCACATCCCGTTCGCCGTCCGCAGCCGGCGGTTCCTGGCCAGCGCACCCGGAGGTGTGGGAGCGACAAGCCGCGACAGCAGCGCGCGGCGCGGCGCGGCGATCCGCCGGGCCCAGCCGCACCGCCGCTCGATGGCGCGGCTCGGCCTGCGCCGGCCGCCGGGGCCTGACGTGGCCGGGTTCGACGAACGCCGAGCCGCGCAGTCCGCCGCCGCCGTCATCTCACCCTGACCGCGCGGCTGAACACCTCGGCCGCTCGACTCGCGCCGCGGGCGTGGTCCGGCTGCATCCCGAAGCCATTGCCGCGCTTGGCATTCGGGAGTGGGACGCGGTGTCGCTGACCGGCTCGCGCACCACCGCGGCGGTCGTCGGGCTCGCGCCGGACCCGACGTTCCGGCGGGCACCGCACTGCTCGACGACGTGACGCTGTCCAACGCGGGCCTGCGCGAGGACACCCCGGTGCTCGTCGCGCCGGTGACCGTGTACGGCGCCCGGTCGGTGACGTTGAGCGGCTCCAACCTGGCCACCCGGTCGATCCCGCCGGCGACGCTGCGGCAGGCGCTGCTGGGCAAGGTGATGACGGTCGGCGACACCGTGTCGCTGCTGCCGCGCGACCTCGGCCCGGGCACATCGACGTCGGCGGCCAGCGCCGCGCTGGCGTCGTCGGTGGGCATCACCTGGACGTCGGAGCTGCTGACCGTCACCGGTGTCGACCCGGCGGGCCGGTGAGCGTGCAACCGAATTCGTTGGTGACGCTGGGGCGACGCGCGCCCGGTGCCGCACGCCGACGCAGGCGCCGCCACCGGTACGCACGTCGTGACCGCCGGAGACGGCGCCGCGTCAGCATCGACGACCTCAAGGGTGTCGCACGCGCAGGCCGGCCGGCTGACCGAGTGGCTCAAGCTCGCGCTCGACCAGCCCGAGCTGCTCGAAAAGCTCGGCGCGACAGCCAATCTCGGTGTGCTGGTGTCGGGCCCGGCGGGCGTCGGCAAGGCCGACGATGGTGCGCGCCGTGTGCGCCGGCCGGCGACTGGTCGAGCTGGACGGGCCGGAAGTCGGGTCGCTGCGCGCCGACGGATCGGCTGCGCAGGCGTCGCCACGCGGTGGCGGCAGCGTGCGTGACGGCGGCGGCGTGCTGCTGATCACCGACATCGACGCGCTGCTGCCGATCTCCGCCGGAGCCGGTCGCCACGCTCATCCTCGGCGAGCTGCGCGCGGCGGTGGCCACCAAGGGCGTCGCGTTCGTCGCGACCTCCGCAGGTGCCGGACGCCCTCGATCCCCGGCTGCGGGCCCCGGACCTGTGCGACCGCGAACTCGGGCCTGAGCCTGCCCGACGGCAGCCGTGCGCAGGCAGTTGCTCGAGGTGCTGCTGCGCGACGTGCCGTCGACGGACCTCGATCTCGGTGAAATCGCCGACCGCACACCAGGTTTCGTGCGTCGCCGACCTGGCCGCACTGGTGCGCGAGGCGGCGCTGCGGGCCGCGGCCAGGGCCAGCGAGGACGGCAAGCCGCCGGCGCTGACGCAGGACGACCTGACCGGCGCGCTCAGCGTGATCCGGCCGCTGTCCCGGTCGGCCACCGAGGAGGTGTCGGTCGGATCGGTCACGCTCGACGACGTCGGCGACATGGCCGACACCAAGCAGGCGCTCACCGAGGCGGTGCTGTGGCCGCTGCAGCATCCCGACACCTTCGCCGCGCCTCGGTGTCGAGCCGCCGCGCGGCGTGCTGCTGTACGGGCCGCCGGGCTGCGGGAAGACGTTCGTGGTGCGCGCGCTGGCCAGCTCGGGCCGGCTGTCGCGTGCACGCGGTCAAGGGCGCCGAGCTGATGGACAAGTGGGTGGGCGCGTCGGAGAAGGCGGTGCGCGAGTTGTTCCGCCGCGCCCGCGACTCGGCGCCGTCGCTGGTGTTCCTCGACGAGATCGACGCGCTGCGCCCCGCGCGCGGGCAGAGCTTCGACTCCGGGGTCACCGACCGCGTGGTGGCCGCGCTGCTGACCGAACTCGACGGGATCGAGCCGCTGCGCGACGTGGTGGTGCTGGGCGCGACGAACCGGCCGGACCTGATCGACCCGGCGCTGCTGCGGCCCGGCCGGCTGGAGCGGCTGGTGTTCGTCGAGCCGCCCGACGCCGAGGCCCGCCGCGAAATCCTGCGCACCGCAGGCAAATCGGTTCCGCTGTGCCGACGATGTCGACCTCGACGCCCTTGCCGGCGAGCTCGACGGCTACAGCGCCGCCGACTGCGTGGCACTGCTGCGCGAGGCCGCGCTGACGGCGATGCGGCGCTCGATCGACGCCGCCGACGTCACCGCCGCCGACGTCGCCGCGGCGCGCGAGACGGTGCGCCCGTCGCTGGACCCGGTGCAGGTCGAGTCGCTGCGCGCGTTCGCCGCCGCCCGCTGATCGCGCCGCTATCCCGGTTCGCCGTACTCGTCGAACCAGTAGGCGAGCTTTCCGCGGCGACTGACCGCGCGCAGCCGCCGTTCGGCGAGTTCCCGCGTCGTGGTGGTGGTCACGATCAGCACCTCGTCGCCGATCGCCAGCCGCGTCATCGGCTGCGGCACGAAGGACTGGCCGGCGCGGATGATCAGCGTGATGACGCTCGGATCGGGCAGCCGCAACTCCAGCACGGTCACGTTGTGCAGGCGCGAGCCCGCCGCCACCGTCATCGTCATCAGTTCGGCGCCCAGCACGTCCAGCGGTGCGGCGTCGACCTGCAGCTCGCGGGTGGCGTCGCGCGGGATCAGGTGCAGCCAGCCGGCGACCAGCCGCAGGCTCGGGCCCTGCACCACGGTGTAGAGCACCACGAGGATGAACACGATGTTGAGCAGGCGGCCGCTGCCGGGGACCCCGGCGACGATCGGATACGTCGGCCAGCACGATCGGCACCGCGCCGCGCAGCCCCGCCCAGGACAGGAACACCTTTTCGCGCCACGGCACCCGGAATGCGACGAGCGACAGCAGAACCGACAGCGGACGGGCCAGCACCAGCAGCAGCAGGCCGGTGACGATCGCCGGACCGACCTCGTCGAGCAGTTCGTCCGGTGAGACCAGCAGGCCGAGGATGACGAACACGCCGATCTGCGCCAGCCAGCCCGAGCCCTCGGCGAACGACCGGGTCGCCGAGCGGTGCGGCAGACCGGAATTGGCGAGCACCACACCCGCCAGATACGCGGCGAGGAACCCGCTGGCGTGCGCCGACCCGGCGGCCGCGAACGCGACCATGCCCAGCCCGAACGTCGCGAGGGGATACAGTCCCGCCGCCGGCAACGCGATGCGCCGCAGCGTCATCGCGCCGAGGAAGCCGCAGCCCAGCCCGATCACCGCGCCGACGCCCAACTCGTAGACCAGGGTGAGCGCGATCGCGCCCGGCTCGAGCACCAACGGCGTGGCGCTGAACAGCAACACCAGGATCACCGCGGGGGCGTCGTTGAAGCCGGACTCGGCCTCCAGCAGTCCGCCGACGCGCCGCGGCAGCGGGACCACCCGCAGCACGGAGAACACCGCCGCGGCGTCGGTGCTCGACACGATCGCGCCGAGCAACAGCGCGAGCTGCCAGTCCATGCCCAGCAGCCAGTGCACCGCCGCTGCGCTGATCAGCGTGCTCACTCCGACGCCCACGGTGGCGAGCACGGACGCCGGCGCGAGCACCTTGCGGATGTCGCCGAACCGGGTGGTCAGCCCGCCTTCGACGAGAATGACGCCCAGCGCCGCGGTGCCGAGATCCTGCGCCAGCTGCGCACTGTCGAACTGCAGTCCCAGCCCGCCCTCACCGACCAGGACGCCGACGCCGAGGAACAGCAACAGGCTGGGCAGTCCGACGCCGGTGGCCAGCCTGGTGGCGGCGATGCTCGCCAGCAGCACCACACCGCCGATGAGCAGCGCCACATACGAGCTGGTGCAGGCTCACCGGAACCTCGCAGACCTTCATCGGAGCACTTGTGTCGGTGCCAGTAAATCAGCACAGTCGTCTCAACAGTGTGACGGCGAAGGAGACGCGGCATGCGGATCGCGGTAGCGGGGGCCGGGGCGGTCGGCCGATCGGTCGCCCAGGAACTGGTCGAGTACGGCCACAAGGTGCTGTTGATCGAGAAGGAGTTCCACCGCTACGAGCCCGCGGCGGTACCGGGCGCCGACTGGTTCCTCGCCGACGCCTGCGAGGTGACCTCGCTCGAGGAGGCCGAGATGCAGATCTGCGACGTCGCGATCGCCGCCACCGGTGACGACAAAGCCAACCTCGCGATGGCGTTGCTGGCCAAGAGCGAGTTCGGCATCGACCGGGTGGTCGCCCGGATCAACGACGCCCGCAACGAGTGGCTGTTCACCCAGGCGTGGGGCATCGACGTGGCCGTGTCGACGCCGCTGGCGCTCGTCGCGGCGGTGGAGGGTGCGATCGACGTCGGCCACCTCGTCCGGCTGATGGCGCTGGGCAAGGGCGCGCGCACCTCGATCACCCAGGGCCCGGTGAACGTCGCCAAGGTGACCCTGCCCGACGACAGCCCGCTGATCGGCACCCGCGTGCAGGATCTCCCGATGCCCGACAACAGCGCGCTCGTCACCGTGCTGCGGGGTAATCGCCTGAAGGTTCCCGAGCCCGGTGACGTGCTGCAGGCCGGCGACGAGATGCTGTTCGTGTCCGGATCGGCGGTCGAGGATCGGATCACCGCGATGGTGCAGGGTGCCGCGTCGCCGAGCCGGCCACCACGGCCCGCGGTACCCGTAGACTGGCCTGACTCCCGAGCCTGACGCTCATCGCCGCCGACCCGACGAAACGGAGCCATGCTCGCCATCCTCGCTGCGCATGCAGTGGCCACCGTGTTCGCACCGCTTCTTGTGTACCGCTGGGGTCGCCAGGCGTTCTATCCGCTCGCCCTCGTCCCGCTGGGTTCGCTGATCTGGGTGGCGTGCCACTGGCCGGGCAGCGGCCCGGGGCAGACGCGCACCGTGCCGTGGGTGCCCGAACTGTCCATGGACATCACCCTGCGCTTCGATGCGCTGGCCGCGATCATGAGCGTGCTGGTGCTCGGCATCGGAGCGCTGGTGCTGTGCTACTGCGCCGAGTACTTCCGCCACCACGACGGTCGCGCCGAGAAGCGGCTGCCCAGCTTCGCCGCCGAGCTGGTGGCGTTCTCCGGTGCGATGTTCGGCCTGGTCACCAGCGACAACATGCTGGTGCTGTACGTGTTCTGGGAGATCACGACGGTGCTGTCGTTCCTGCTGGTCGGGCACTACGCGGAACGGGCGACGAGCCGCCGGGCGGCGACGCAGGCGCTGCTGGTGACGACGCTGGGCGGGCTGGCGATGCTGGTCGGGATCATCGTGATGGGCAAGCTCACGGGCACCTATCCTGCTGTCCGAGCTGATCGCGAATCCGCCGACCGGGTAGCGCCGCGTCGCTGGCGCTGGTGCTGATCCTCATCGGTGCGCTGTCCAAGTCGGCGATCGTGCCGATGCACTTCTGGCTGCCCGGCGCGATGGCCGCACCCGACCCCGGTCAGCGCCTATCTGCACGCCGCCGCAATGGTCAAGGCCGGCGTCTACCTGGTCGCGCGGATGACACCCGGCTTCGCCGACTCGGCCGTCTGGCGTCCCACGGTGGTGACGCTCGGGCTGCTGACGATGCTGCTGGCGGGCTGGCGCGCGCTGCGGGAATACGACCTCAAGCTGATCCTGGCCTTCGGCACGGTCAGCCAACTCGGCCTGATCACGGTGATGGTCGGCTCGGGCGGCAGCGAGATGATGCTGGCCGGGCTGGCGATGCTGTGCGCGCACGCGATGTTCAAGGCCGCGCTGTTCATGGTCGTCGGCATCATCGACCACGCCACCGGCACCCGCGACATCCGCCGGCTGGCGTGGCTGGGCGACCGCAGCCGACCGCTGCTGGTGATCGCGTGCGGTGCGGCGGCCAGCATGGCCGCACTTCCCCCGTTCCTCGGGTTCATCGCCAAGGAAGCCGACTTCGAGACGGTGCTGCACAGCCCGACGCTGGGCGCCGCGGCACCGGTGGTGCTGACCGGCATCGTGCTGGGCTCGGTGCTGACCACCGTCTACACGCCTGCGCTTCGTGGTCGGGGCCTTCGGCCGTAAGGGCCTGCCGAAACCGAGCACCCGCGTCGCCGACATGCACCGCCCCGAGATCGGCTTCTTCGTCCCGCCGGCGATTCTGGCGACCGCGGGCCTGCTGTTCGGCCTCTGGCCCCGCGGGCTCGACGACGTCCTGAGCGACTACGCCGACACGGTGCCCGACCCCGCGGGCTACCGGGCGCACTACGACCTGGCGCTGTGGCACGGCTTCAACCTGCCGCTGGCGCTGTCGGTGCTGGTGCTGGCCGGCGGTGCCGCGGTGTACCTCGGCCGGAGCCGGTTGCGCCGCGCCCGGCTCACGTTCCTGCCGCTGGCCAACGCCGACCGCATCTACGACGCGGTGCTGCGTGGAGCCGACATCCTGTCGGTGCGCATCACCGCGGTCACCCAGCGCGGCTCCATTCCCGCGACGCAATCGGTGATCCTGACGACCCTGGTGGTGCTGCCGGTGACCGTGTTGGCGCTGGGGGCGCGCGACCGGCCGCACCTGCAACTGTGGGATTCCCCGCCGCAGGTGGTGGTCGGTCTGCTGATGCTGGCCGCCGCGCTCGGCGCCACCGTGATGCGCAACCGGCTGGCCGCGGTGCTGCTGGTCGGGGTGACCGGATACGGATGCGGGGCGATCTTCGCCTTCCACGGCGCACCCGACCTGGCGCTGACCCAGTTCCTGGTGGAGACGCTGACCCTGGTGATCTTCGTGCTGGTGCTGCGCATGCTGCCCGCCGAGACCGGCGGCGCCGACTTGAAGCGGTTCCGCCTTCCGCGCGCGTTGTTGGCCGTCGCGGTCGGAGCGACCGTCACCAGCCTGGCCGCCTTCGCGATGGCCGCCCGCTCCGGGCGAGCCATCGCCGATCTGCTGCCCGACGCCGCCTACCTGCGTGGGCACGGCGCCAACACCGTCAACGTGCTGCTCGTCGACATCCGAGCCTGGGACACCATGGGCGAGGTGTCGGTGTTGGTGGTGGCGGCCACCGGCGTGGCGTCGATGGTGTTCCGGCACCGGCGCTTCGGCAGCGCCCCCCGGGTGCAGGATGTGCGGGACGCCGGCCAGCCCGACATCGGCAAGCTGACGGTGTTCGCACAGAACAGCCCCGCCGCCGGCGAGGTGACCTGGTTGCGGGGCAGCGAGCTGCGCGACCCCAGGAACCGCTCGCTGGTGCTCGAGGTCGCCACCCGGCTGATCTTCCCGGTGATGATGGTGCTGTCGGCGTACTTCTTCTTCGCCGGTCACAACACCCCCGGTGGCGGTTTCGCCGGCGGCCTGATGGCCGGGCTGGCGCTGGTGCTGCGCTACCTCGCCGGCGGCCGGTACGAGCTGGGCGAGACACTGCCGCTGGACGCCGGCAAGGTGCTGGGCGCCGGGCTGACGCTGGCCGCGGGCACCGCCGCGGCGTCGCTGCTGATGGGCGCGCCGGTCCTGTCGTCGGCACTGATCGAGATCGACGTGCCGGTGCTGGGCACGGTCAAGTTCGTCACCGCGCTGTTCTTCGATCTCGGCGTGTATCTGATCGTCGTCGGCCTGGTGCTCGACGTGCTGCGCAGCCTCGGGGCACGCATCGACGAGGAGATCGCCGAGCAGCGACGGATTCGGGCGCGCACGACGGCGAGGTCGCGATGACGACGTATCTGGTTCCCCTGATCATCATCGGCGTGCCTCACCAGCGCCGGGGTGTACCTGCTGCTGGAACGCCACCTGACCCGAATGCTGCTGGGGCTGTTGCTGATCAGCAACGCGATCAACCTGCTGATCCTGTCTGCCGCCGGGCCGTCGGGGAACCCGCCGATCAGGGACCGGAACAGTGCGGACGCGCCGGCCACCGCCGACCCGTTGGCGCAGGCGCTGATCCTCACCGCGATCGTGATCACGATGGGCGTCGCAGCGTTCGTGCTGGCCCTGACCTACCGCTCCTACCGGCTGAACACGGCCGAGGAAGTCAGCAACGACCCGGAGGACATCCGGGTGGCGCAGCAGTCCGGCACCGAGGTGGGCGAGGAACTCGAGGCCCGTCTCGAGCCCGACCGCACCCGCGACACCGACCTGCCCGACGAACTCGACGCGCTGCCCGGACACGAGGGATCGCGGTGACCGCCGACCACCTCGCCACCGTGCTGCACCCCGCTTCCGGTGCTGGTGCCCATGCTGGCCGCGGCGATGACGCTGATCGCCGGACGCAAGCCGCGCCTGCAACGCGCCATCGCGGTCGCTGGCCCTGGCCGCGGTGCTGGTGGTCTCGGCGGTGCTGCTTCGTCTCGCCGACCGGGACGGCACCCTGGCGCTGCAGGTGGGCGGATGGGGTCCCACCGAGCCGGGCATGGGCCCGCTGGGCATCACGCTGGTGGTGGACCGGCTCTCGGCGCTGATGCTCGTGGTGTCGTCGATCGTGCTGCTGGCCGTCGTGTTCTACGCCATCGGCCAGGGCATCCGCGACGGCGAAGGCCGCCAACCGGTTTCGATCTTCCTGCCGACCTATCTGGTGCTGTCGGCCGGCGTGTGCATGGCGTTCCTGGCCGGCGACCTGTTCAATCTCTTCGTCGGATTCGAGGTGCTGCTGACCGCGAGCTTCGTGCTGCTGACCATCGGGGCGAGCAGGGAGCGGGTGCGCGCGGGCATCTCCTACGTGATGGTCTCGATGGTCTCGTCGCTGGTGTTCCTGTTCGGCATCGCGCTGGTGTACGCCGCCACCGGGACGCTGAACATGGCCGAGCTGTCGGTGCGCCTCGACGACGTCGCCCGGCGGCACCCGCACGGCGCTGTTCGCCGTGCTGCTGGTCGCGTTCGGCATCAAGGCGGCGGTGTTCCCGCTGTCGACCTGGTTGCCCGACTCCTACCCGACCGCGCCCGCGCCGGTCACCGCCGTGTTCGCCGGCCTGCTGACGAAAGTCGGTGTGTACGCGATCATCCGCGCGCATTCGCTGCTGTTCCCCGGCGGCGGCATGGACAACGTGCTGCTGGTCGCGGGACTGGCTGACGATGGTGATGGGCATCCTCGGCGCCATCGCCCAGAGCGATATCAAGCGGCTGCTGTCGTTCACGCTGGTCAGCCACATCGGCTACATGGTGTTCGGCATCGCGCTGTCCAATCAGCTGGGTATGTCCGGCGCGATCTACTATGTCGCGCACCACATCCTGGTGCAGACGACGCTGTTCCTGGTCGTCGGTCTGATCGAGCGGCAGGCGGGTGCCTCGACACTGGAACGGCTCGGCGGGCTCGCCGCGGCCAGCCCGGTGCTGGCGTTCGTCTTCGTCGTGCCCGCACTCAACCTCGGTGGCATCCCCCCGTTTTCGGGGTTCATCGGCAAGGTCGCGCTGCTGGAGGCGGGCGTCGCAGGCCGGCTCGCCGTTGGCCTGGTGCCTGGTCGCGCGGAAGCGTCGCCACCAGCCTGCTGACGCTGTACGTGATGGCGCGGGTGTGGACCAAGGCGTTCTGGCGGTCCCGCGAGGACGCCCCGGAGGGACACCTGTCCGGGGGCGCCCCGCGGGTCCTGCTCGACGACCCGGAGGATCGGCGGACATCGAGTTCGTCGACCGCGACGACGTGGGCCGGATGCCGGCTGGGATGCTGGTGCCGACGGCGGCGCTGATCGCGGTGGGACTTGCGCTGACGTGTCGCCGCCGGGCCGATCTTCGCCTACAGCGACCGCGCCGCCGCCGAGGTCCTCGACCGCGGCCAGTACATCTCCGCGGTCCTCGGGGAGGTGCCGCGATGAGCCGGGGTCAGACCAGGACGCTGGCGCTGCGCATCTGGATGCTGTGCTGGCTGATTCTCGTGTGGATGCTGTTGTGGGGCAACATCTCTGCGGCCAACATCCTGTCGGGTCTGGCGATCGCGCTGGTGATCACGCTGCTGTTGCCGCTGCCGGCGGTGCCGGTCGAGGGCCGGCTGCATCCGCTCTCGCTGGCGCTGCTCCTGCTGACGGTCACCTACTCCCTGGTGGCGTCCTCGATGCAGGTCGCGGCGCTGGCGATCAAGCCGGGCCCGCCGCCGCTGACCGCGGTGCTGCGCGCGCGCCTCGGCGTCAAGTCGGATCTGGTGCTCGCGCTGGCGGTCAACATCATCAACCTCACCCCCGGCACGATGGTGCTGGAGATCGATCAGGCGCGCCGGATGCTCTACGTGCATGTGCTCGACGTCGGAAGCGACCGAGCGGTCCGGCGGTTCTACCGGCAGATCGCCAGCCTGGAGAGACTGCTGGTGGCGTCGTTCGAGCGGGATGCCGACTGGTGCGCCGCCGAGCAGGAGACCCGGTCATGAACCTGGTGTGGATCGCGGCCGCGGTGATGCTGTCCGGCGCGGCCGTCGCGACCATGGTCCGCATGCTGCTCGGCCCCACCACGCTGGATCGGCTCGTGGCCCTCGACACCCTGGTCGCGGTCACCATGTGCGGCATCGGCACCTGGGCCGCATTCAGCCGCGACACCACCGTCACCTACAGCCTGACCGCGCTGGCGCTGATCACGTTCGTCGGCTCGGTCAGCGTGGCGCGATTCCGCGTGCCCGACGTCGCGGACCCGGCCGACAAGGGGCCGACAGCGGTGAGCGCGTTCGACATCGCGACCGCTGTGCTGATCCTCAGTGGGTCGGCGCTCGCGCTGACCGCGGCGATCGGTGTCGTGCGGTTCCCCGACACGCTGTCGCGGATGCACGCGGCGACCAAGCCCCAGGTGCTCGGGCTGCTGCTGGTGTTGGCCGGGGCGGCGATCCGGCTGCGCGGCCATTTCGACGTCGGCATGCTGATCCTGACCGGAATGTTCACCGTGATCACCGCGCCGGTGATCGCCAACCGCGTGGGGCAGTTGGCCTACCGCGAGCAGAACGTCCGCGACGACCTGCTGACCAGGGACGATTTGCATGATTTCGCCGATGAGGGGGAACCCGGCGACCATGATTCGTCGCGACGCTGACAGCTGGGACATCACCGACGATGCCGGCCGCGCCGCGCTCGGCGTCGCGACGGCCAGAGCCTGGGAGACGGCGTCGGATCAACCGCTGTTCACCGACCCCTACGCCCACCTGTTCCTCGACGCCGCGGGTGCCGACCCGCCGCTCCGCGCCGACCGCCAACTACGCCGCGGCCCGCACCAAGTGGTTCGACGAGTTACTTCCTCGCGGCGGGTGCGGCCGGGGTGTCGCAGGTGGTGGTGCTCTGCGCGGGCCTGGACACCCGCGCCTGGCGACTGCCGTGGCTGAGCGACGCGGTGATCTTCGAGGTCGACGAGGCGAACATGCTGGCGTTCAAGACCGCCACGATGGACGCTTCGGACGCTGCGCTGGGCGCCAAGTACGTGCCGGTCCCGGCGGCTCTGGTCGACGACTGGCCGCGGGCACTGCAGGCGGCCGGTTTCGATCACCATGAGCCCACGGCGTGGTCGCTCGAAGGTGTCGCTGCCGCTACTGTCCGCCGCTGCCCGCGACCGGCTGTTCGAGCAGATCGCCGCTCTACAGCGCCCGCGGCAGCCGCATCGCCGTGGAAGACTCTGCGGCACACCGGGGAGCGCACCGATGTCGACGCAGTGGTTGTGTTGCCGTCGCTGGGAGGTGACCTCGACCGACTGCCCGCGGAGCTGATGAGCCGGGATACCACCGGACTCCGGCAAGCGTCGCCGAGGACGACCCGGCCGCGGTCGAGCATTCTCGTCGAGGGCAAACTGCTCTGACCGCGAACCGCCCGGGTGACTCACTCCGAGAGCTGGAACTCCACCATCGCGGTGACGGTGTCGACGGCCTCCGACAGCGCCGACCACCCGGTCGGCCGCGCTGGCGGGCGGCCAGTATCGAGTACCGGTCGGCCTGACCCATCGGTAGCCGACCCGTCAACGCGTACAACCACATCGACGCATCGCCGGACTCATCGGCGCCGAGGACGATGTCACGCGCGTTGACCTGCGCGCCACGCACCGCGGCGATCCGTTCGAACAGCGCCACCATCCGATCCTCGATGTCGCGGATCGCGTCGACCTGCACGGGTGCACCGGCCTCGTCGGGCCACAACTCGATCGACCGCCCTCGGGTAGGGGTCGTCGGGCAACCACTCGAGCACCCGGAACCGCTCCACCATGGCGCATTTCAACTGGTACCGCCCGCCGCCGAGGTCGGCGTACTGGGTGATGTGGGCCAGCGCGCCGACATCGCTGCGGCTGTCCCCACCGCCGACCTCACGTCCCGCCGCGATGAGCACCACGCCGAACGCGGGATCCTCGGCGGCCAGGCAGGACTGCACCAGCGCCGAATACCGCGGCTCGAAGATCCGCAGCGGCAGCTCTTCGCCGGGCAGCATCGCCACCTCCAGCGGGAACATCGGCACCGTCGGCATGCTCAGATCACCAGCTCGCCGACCAGCGCGTCGACCACCGCACGCAGGTCGCCGTCGTTGCTCCTCGGCCACCCGCCGCTGCCGTTGATACGACGCCCCGACCGGCAGATCTCGGCGACCCCGGCGAGTTCGTCGGTGCAGCGACAGCGATTCGGCCACCGGCGCGAGCCGTTGCACCAGTTCGTCGAGATCCTCGGTGACCAGCCGCTCGTTGCTGTCGGCGTCGAGGATGATGATGGCGTCCAGGCCGTAACGGGCGGCGCGCCACTTGTTCTCCTGCACATGCCACGGCGGCATCACCGGCAGCGTCTCGCCGGCGTCCAGCCGCCGGTCGAGATCGACGATCAGGCAGTGCGTCAGCGCGACCAGCGCAGCCAGCTCACGGAGATTGGACACGCCGTCGAAGATCCGCACCTCGACCGTGCCCAGGTGCGGGGAAGGACGGATGTCCCAACGGATTTCGTTCATGTGGTCGATGATGCCGGTCTTCTTCTGGTCGTGCGACGAAACCCTCGAACTCGCGCCACTTCTGGAAGTGGAACGGCAGACCCGCGGTCGGCAGCTGCTGGAACATCATGGCGCGGTTACTGGCATAGCCGGTGTCCTCCCCGTCCCAGAACGGCGACGACGCCGACAGCGCCAGCAGGTGCGGGTAGTAGTTCAGCATCGAGGTGATGATCGGCATCACCTTGTGCGCCGAGGACATCCCCACGTGCACATGCACGCCCCAGATCAGCATCTGCCTGCCCCACCACTGGGTGCGCTTGATCAGCTCCGCGTACCGCGGCGCATCGGTCAGCTTCTGCGCCGACCACTTGGCGAACGGATGGGTGCCCGCGCAGAACAGCTCCATGCCGCGCTCGCGCACGATGGTCGCGCACCGGCTGCAGGGTCGACCGCAGGTCCTCCATCGCCTCGGCGGTGTTGTCGCAGATGCCGGTGACGATCTCGACGGTGTTGCGCAGCAGTTCCTTGTGCACGCGCGGGTTTTCGCCGATCTCGGCGATCACCGAGGCCGCCTCGTTGCTCAGGTCGCGGGTCTCGGCGTCGACGAGCGCGAACTCCCACTCGACGCCGAGCGTGGGCCGGGGCGACCCGGCGAAGTCGATACGGCTGCCGGCCCCTCGGTCAGCGGCGGTGATGACACCGCACGCCACCCGAGCTTCCGGCGTCGCCGGTCGCCAGGGTGGTCTGGTCCGGCGGCGGAGCGCCGTTGACCTGCTGGTAGCGCTCCGGCGGGATGTTGGCGAAGTTGTCCGCCTTCTCGTGGATGATGATCGCCGTGCCCGGCGCCGTCGAGCAGCTCCTCGGCGGTGAACGCGTCGGTGGTGGTCACCGACCTGGCCCGCACCGTCCTCGCGCACCTGGAGCGAGGTCAGGTCACCGCTGGCGGGGTGTCCGCTGTGGCCGGGCACCTGCAGGTGCCCGCCGGCGGAGTTGAAGTTGCCGGGCGCTCCGCCGGTCGGGGCGACCGAGTTGGCCTCGCACTTGCCGACCGAGTGGATGTGCATGCCGTGGAAGCCGGGCGTCAGCTGGTCGGTGCCGGTGGTCTCGCACCGTGACGGTGGCGAAGTCGCCGGTGAAGGCGATGTCGGCGGTGGCGACGGTGGTGCCGTCGGGCAGCTTGAGGTCGGCCGTCAACGTCTCGCCGCCGGCTGCGCTTCGGCAGTGGCGCCTTGGCCGCCCGAGCCGTCCTCGCCGGCCGGCGCCGACGGCGACGGCGAGCCGGTCCAAATGGCCGGCGTGGTCCCGGGAGTATCGGTGGCGCACTTGGCCCGGAGGCGAGCAGGCAGCCAACGCGAGTGCGGGCGCTGCGAACAAGGTGGCGGCGGCGACGGTCCTGAGCATGTGCAAGAGCCTAACCGGTGACCGCCACGATCACGCCCGGCGGCTGCTCTGCGAGTTCGGGCAGCCGGGGAGCCACCGGGCGCCTCGAGCAGCGGCCCACCTCCTCGGCGGCCTGCTGCTCGCCGGGGGCGTCGCTGAAGAACACCGTGGTGACCGTGATGTCCGGCAGCTCAGGTTGCCCGTCTCGGTGACGTTCCAGCCGGCCTCGCTCAGCCGGTTGGCCGTGCGTCTCGCGGCACCTTCGGTCGTCGAGATGTTGAACACCCGCACCTCGGCCTTGGCCGGCGCCGCGGGGGTGGACGTCGTGGCTGGTGGTCGTGGTGGTCGACGCGGCGATCGACGAGTCGCTGTCGTCGGCGCCGCTGTCACCGTCGTTGCCCATGGCCTGGAACCCGACGAGCAGGAACACGACGCCGAGGAACAGCAGCACCATCACCATGGCCCGCAGGGGCAGCCCGGAGGATTCTCGCTGGTTCATGGCGCCTACTGTATCGAGGCATCGGCCGAAATCCTCAGGTCAGGTCGAAGCCGAGCCGACGCGCCGCCCTGGCCTTCTGCCTGCTGGCCCGCAACCGTCGCAGCCGCTTGACCAGCATCGGGTCGGCCGCCAGCGCTTCGGGGCGGTCGACCAGCGCGTTGAGCACCTGGTAGTACCGGGTGGCCGACATCGAGAACAGCTCCTTGATGGCTTCTTCCTTGGAGCCGGCGTACTTCCACCACTGCCGCTCGAAGGCCAGGATGTCGTGCTCGCGACGGGTCAGCCCGTCGGCGGGTTCAGCGCCGTTTGCGGAGTCCCCTGACTTCTCAGTCCGCGCGATCGCGCCGTCCATATCGCCTCTTGGACCCTTCCGACAGTCGAAATGACATCACTGTGGTTTCGGCGAGTATTCAATCACGGCTGGCGCACCGAGGGCGTCACCGAGCCCGCGAGTCGGCGGCCGAGCCGGCCGACCTTAAGCTTTCCGGCATGGCTGTCCGACCCATCCGCATCGTGGGAGATCCCGTTCTGCACACCGCCGACCGAGCCCGTGCCCGTCGCCGACGACGGTTCGCTGCCCGCCGAGATCGCGGATCTCATCACCGATCTCTACGACACGATGGACGCCGCCAACGGAGTCGGCTTGGCGGCCAACCAGATCGGAGTCGCCAAGCGGGTGTTCGTCTACGACTGCGCCGACGCCCGCGGCAAGACCGCGCGCCGCCGCGGCGTCGTCGTCAACCCGGTGCTGGAGACCTCCGAGATCCCCGAGACGATGCCCGACCCCGAGGACGACGACGAGGGCTGCCTGTCGGTGCCCGGCGAGTCGTTTCCGACGGGCCGGGCCTCGTGGGCGCGGGTCACCGGGCTGGACGCCGACGGAGCCCCGATCACCGTGGAGGGCAACGGATCTGTTCGCGCGGATGCTGCAGCACGAGACCGGGCCATCTGGACGGGTTCCTGTACCTGGACCGGCTGATCGGCCGCAACGCGCGCAGCGCCAAACGCACGGTCAAGTCGCACGGCTGGGGCGTGCCGGGGCTGACGTGGATGCCCGGCGAGGATCCCGATCCGTTCGGGCACTGATCGGTGAGCGGCCTGCCCGAACCCGGCGCCCGGGTCAGTCTGCGCTACCGGCTGCCGGCGAGCGAGACGCGGCCGTTCACCGACGTGGTCGGTCACCTCGAGCAGGTCGGCCCGACGGTGCGGATCCGCACCCGCCACGGCACCGTCGTCACCATCGACCGCGCCGACGTGGTCGCGCGTGCGGGTCGTTCCCGAGATCCCGGTGCGGGCCGGTGAGATCCGCAACCTCGAACACGCGGCGGCGCTGGCCTGGCCGGGCACCGAGCAACGCTGGCTCGACGGCTGGCTGCTGCGCTACGGCCACGGGGTCACCCGACGCGCCAATTCCGCAGTGCCGCTGCGCTTCACGTCGTTCGCCGAGATCACCGAGGTGGCCCGGTGGTACGCCGCCCGCGACGCACCCGCGCTGATCTCCGCACCCGATCGCCTGTTCCGGGTTCCCGACGGAGTGCCCGTCGACGCCGAGAACCTGGTGATGACAAGCGATGTCGGCCCGGCAGAGCACCGGCGAGGTGACGGTGGCGGCGCAGCCCCGACGACGCCTGGCTGACGCTGTACGCACGCGACGTTCCGGTCGACGTGCTGACGGCCGTGGTCGACGGCGAGGTCGCGTTCGGCACGCTGGCGGACGCGGCGGTGGGCCGGGTCGCGGTGACCGACGCGCCCGACGGCACCCGGTGGGCCGGGTTGTCGGCGGTGCACGTCGCCGAGACGGCGCGGCGCCGGGGGTTGGCCCGGTCGCTGTGCGAGGGATTGCTGGGCTGGGCCGGCCGACGCGGAGCGACCCGCGCCTACGTCCAGGTCGTCGCCGACAACGACGCCGCGCGCGGGCTGTACGAGTCGATGGGCTTCGTCGTGCACCACCGGTCCCGCTACGTGCGGGCCGAGGACCTACTGTGACAGCCATGCGGCTGGCGACCTGGAACGTCAACTCGATCCGCGCCAGGGTCGACCGGGTCACCGACTGGTTGGAACGCGCCGACGTCGACGTGCTGGCGATGCAGGAGACGAAGTGCTCCGACGACCAGTTCCCGACGATGCCGTTCGCGGCGCTGGGCTACGAGGTCGTGCACTGCGGGTTCGATCAGTGGAACGGGGTGGCCATCGCGTCGCGGGTCGGCATCGAGGACGTGCAGGCCGGGTTCGACGGCCAGCCCACCTGGAGCGGCAAACCCGACGTCGAGGCCGCAGCCGAAGCGCGGGCGCTCGGCGCGACGTGCGGCGGGGTGCGGGTCTGGAGCCTCTACGTCCCCAACGGGCGTACGGTCGATTCGCCGCACTACGCGTACAAGCTGAATGGCTTGCCGCACTTCACCGATACGGCCGCCGGCTGGCTGGCCGACGACCCCTCGGCGCAGATCGCCCTGGTCGGTGACTGGAACATCGCCCCCACCGATGACGACGTGTGGAGCGTCGAGGCTTATCAGGGCAGTACGCACGTCACCGCGCCGGAGCGCGCCGCGTTCGACGCCGTCGTCGACGCCGGATTCACCGACGTGGTGCGGCCGTTCACGCCGGGGCCCGCGGTCTTCACCTACTGGGACTACACGCAGCTGCGCTTTCCCAAGAACCGGGGCATGCGGATCGACTTCATCCTCGGCTCCCCCGCGTTGGCCGAACGTGTCGCGCACGCCGAGATCGTCCGTGACGAGCGCAAGACGGGCAAGGACCGCATCGGCTCACCCAGTGACCACGCCCCGGTACTGGTGACCCTCGCCTGGTGAGCGCTACCCGAACAACGGGAACGCGCGCTTGCGCGCCAGCGCCTCCATCCCGCGCTGGATGCTGTCCTGCACTTCCTGGTACTTGCCGTCGATGTACGCGTCGTCGTCGACGCGCGCCGGGATCGGGATCGATCTCGACCGCGGGCATCAGCCGGGTACGGATCTTGGCGGGCAGCGGAAGCTGCGGCAGAGCCGCGGGCGCGACACCCCACGGCAGCGACACCGCGAGCGGAAACACCTTGAGCCGCAACAGCTTGTCGAGCCGCAGCGCCCGGGACAGTCCGTCGCCGCGGATCAGCACCGGCATCGCGTCGGCCCCGCCGACGGTCGCGATGGGCACGATCGGCACCCCCGCCTTGATCGCCATCTTCACGAACCCCTTGCGGCCGGCCAGGTTCGCCTCATCGCGCTCGCTCCACGGCCGCAGCGAGTCCACCTCGCCGCCCGGCCACAGGGCCACATCGCGGCCCTCGGCGAGCGCGGTCGCGATCGAATCCGGCGCCGCGGGCAGCACACCCATCGCGCGGAAGTACCGGCCGATCAGCGGGATGGCCATCAGCGCGTCGTGCGCGGTGCCGTGCAACGGCCTGGCCTGACCGAACCGCCGCCACCACTGCACCCCGACAGTCCACGCATCCCACACGAAGGGGGCGCCGGAGTGGATGCCGACGAGCAGCACGGGCGACTCGGGCAGGTTCTCCCAACCGTCGAACTCCATCCGGAACCAGTGGTCCACCAGTGTGTTCCACAGATACTTCTGGCGCTGCATCGTCGCCTCGTCCTGGCCGCCGAGATCCCATTCAGCGGCGCGCTGGGCCACCCATCCGGACAGGCCACCGTCCTGCTCCGCACGCTTGGCGGCCATCGCCGCCCGGGCCTCCTCGGCGTGGTCACGCGCCTGGCGGCGCACGTTGGCGGGTCGAGGGTCGGTGCTCGATGTCATGCCGGGGCGGATACCCCACAAGTGCGTGGCGTCACACCTTGGAACCAGCTGTGAGTGAAGTCAGGCCGCGTTGTCGGCGCCCGGGTCGGTGCCGTAGCGGCCGGGGTTGAACATCGACGCGACGGCGCCGATCAGCCATCATCACCGCGGCGGCGACGAACACGACGACCAGGCCCGAATGGAACGGTTGGGTGATCAGCTCGGGGAAGAAGGTCTTGCCGGTCAGCACGTCGACGTTGACGCCGGGCTGCTGCAGCGCGTGGTAGGGCTCGAGCAGTTCGGCGATCGGGTTGTAGCCCAGAAACGCCGCGAACAGACTGCCCACTGGCGGCAGGTTCGCCACGTCATGGGCCACCGCACTCGACACACCCTGAGCCTGCAGCCCGCTGCTCATCGCGCCCGGCAGCGTGTTGGCCAGGCCGACGATCATCAGCGAGAAGAAGATGCCGATCGACAGCGACGACCCCGCGTTGAAGAACGTCGCCCGCACACCCGAGGCGGCGCCGCGCTCCGCCGACGGCACGCTGGACATGATCGCCGCGGTGTTGGGCGCGGTGAAGATGCCGCCACCGAGGCCATTGAGGAACACCAGCACCGCGAACAGCCAGTAGTCGAAGTTCACCGGGATCATCACCAGCGCCACGAACGTCACCGCCATCAGCAGCATGCCGCCGACGGTGAACGGCCGCGCGCCGAACCGGTCGGACAGCGAACCGGCCAGCGGACCGGCGATCAGGAAGCCGGCCGTCATCGGCAGCATGTAGATGCCGGCCCACAGCGGGGTGGACTCGAAGCTGTAGCCGTGCAGCGGCAACCAGATGCCCTGCAGCCAGATGATCAGCATGAACTGCAGGCCGCCCCGCCCGACCGAGGACATCAACCCGGCGAGGTTGCCCATGCCGAACGACGCCGAGCGGAACAGCCGGATGTCGACCATCGGCTGGGTGACCCGCAGCTCGATGAAGCAGAACGCCACCAGCAGCGCCAGCCCGACCGCGATGGCACCCACGCACCCAGGGGTTCGTCCAGCCGGTGGTCGAATCGCCGTAGGGCTGGATGCCGTAGGTGATGCCGACCAGCAGCACCGTCAGGCCGACGCCGAAGGTCAGCGTGCCGGCCCAGTCCAGCCTGCCGGGAGTGCGCACGCCGAGTTCCTTGAGCGAGCGCACACTCCACAGGGTGCCCAGGATGCCGATCGGCACCCCGACCCAGAAGATCGCCTTCCAGTGCCACTCGGACAGGAAACCGCCGATGAGCAGGCCGAGGAAGGAGCCGGCGACGGCGGCAACCATGTTGACGCCCAGCGCCATCCCGCGCTGGTTGGCCGGGAATGCGTCGGTCAGGATCGCCGACGACGAGGACATCAGCATGGCCCCGCCGACGCCCTGCACCACCCGCCAGGCGATCAGCCAGATCGCCCCGCCGGAGAGGTCGAACGGGTCGAACGACAGCGCGACGGCGGCGACGGTGAAGACGGCGAACCCGAGGTTGTAGATCCGGACGCGGCCCACCATGTCGCCCAGCCGGCCGAACGGCACCACCAGCACCGCGGTCACGACCAGGTAGCCCATCAGCATCCACAGCAGGTAGCTGACGTTGCCGGGGGCGAGCGGATTCAGGCCGATACCGCGGAAGATGGCGGGCAGCGAGATCAACACGATCGAGGCGTTGATGGTGGCCAGCAGTGTGCCCAGCGTCGTGTTCGACAGCACGATCCACTTGTAGAACGGGTGTTCGTGGTCCATCCGCACCCGCCGGATCGACGTCTCGGTCAGTCCTGCATCGGTCGGCATGTCCGTCGTCATTCGTCATCGCTTTTCGTATCCGGGTGGCCGGCGCGACGCCGCACCGGCAAAACACATATATTAGCTATACAAATAATCGGCTTCCACCGCGCATGCCCCCTGCCGTTCGAGGCAGGCCTGCGCTACGTTGGGGAACGTCCACGCGGGAGCGCACGCCAAGTGCGCTGAGAGGACGGCTGACGCGCCGTCGACCGTACGAACCTGACCGGGTAATGCCGGCGTAGGGAGATGCCATGAGTGACGTATTCGTCGATTCCACAGTGACCACCGGCCCGATCGAGGGCAGCAGCAAGATCTACCGCGACATCTATCGCGACGCCGGCAGCACCCGGGTGCCGTTCCGCCGGGTGCACCTGTCCAACGGTGAGCACCTCGATCTCTACGACACCTCCGGGCCCTACACCGATCCCGCCGCCGCGATCGACCTGACGGCCGGTCTGCCGCACCGGCCGGTGGTCCGCGACCGCGGCACGCAGCTGCAGCGCGCGCGGGCCGGCGAGATCACCGCCGAGATGGCGTTCATCGCCGCCCGGGAGGGCGTGCGCACCGAACTCGTCCGCGACGAGGTGGCCCGCGGCCGGGCGGTGATCCCGGCCAATCACCACCACCCCGAGGCCGAACCGATGATCATCGGCAAGGCGTTCGCGGTGAAGATCAACGCCAACATCGGCAATTCGGCGGTGACGTCGTCCATCGCCGAGGAAGTCGACAAGATGGTGTGGGCCACCCGATGGGGTGCCGACACCATCATGGACCTGTCCACCGGCCGCGACATCCACCGCACCCGCGAGTGGATTCTGCGCAACTCACCGGTGCCGGTCGGCACCGTCCCGATCTACCAGGCACTCGAGCGCACCGGTGGCGATCCCACGGAGCTGACCTGGGAGGCTTACCGCGACACCGTGATCGAGCAGTGCGAGCAGGGCGTCGACTACATGACGGTGCACGCCGGGGTGCTGCTGGCCCACATCCCGCTGACCGTCGACCGGGTCACCGGGATCGTCTCGCGCGGGGGCTCGATCATGGCGGCCTGGTGCCTGGCACATCACCGAGAATCCTTCCTCTACACCAACTTCGACGAACTCTGCGAGATCCTCGCCCGCTACGACGTGACGTTCTCGCTGGGCGACGGGCTGCGTCCGGGCTCGATCGCCGACGCCAACGACGCCGCGCAGTTCGCCGAGCTGCAGACCCTCGGTGAGCTGACCGGGATCGCGAGATCCCATGGGGTGCAGGTGATGATCGAGGGCCCCGGGCATGTGCCCCTGCACAAGATCGCCGAGAACGTCCGCCTCGAAGAGCAGTGGTGCGACGAGGCGCCCTTCTACACGCTCGGGCCGCTGGCCACCGACATCGCACCCGCCTACGACCACATCACCTCGGCCATCGGCGCGGCGATCATCGCCCAGGCCGGTACGGCGATGCTGTGCTACGTCACGCCGAAGGAACACCTCGGGCTGCCGAACCGCAAGGACGTCAAGGACGGCGTGATCGCCTACAAGATCGCCGCGCACGCGGCCGATCTGGCCAAGGGGCACCCGCGGGCGCAGCAGCGCGATGACGCCCTGTCCCGGGCCAGGTTCGAATTCCGCTGGGAGGACCAGTTCAACCTGTCGCTCGACCCGGACACCGCACGGGCCTTCCACGATGAGACGCTGCCCGCCGCGCCGGCCAAGACCGCGCACTTCTGCTCGATGTGCGGACCGAAGTTCTGCTCCATGCGCATCAGTCAGGAGGTCCGCGACGCGATGGCGGAGAAGTCCCGCGAGTTCGCGGAATCCGGCAACCAGGTCTATCTACCCGTGGTGCCGTCGTGACGTTCCCGCCGATCCCGCCGCCGGGGCAGACCCCGCTGCGCGTCATGACGATCGCCGGCTCCGACTCCGGGGGCGGGGCCGGCATCCAGGCGGATCTGCGCACCTTCGCCCTGCTCGGCATGCACGGGCTGGTTGCGGTCACGGCGGTGACCGTGCAGAACTCGTTGGGCGTCAAGGGCTTTCACGAGATCCCGCTCGACGTGATCGCCGGTCAGATCGAGGCGGTGGCCGGTGACATCGGGCTGCAGGCCGCCAAGACGGGCATGCTCGCGTCGTCCGACATCATCGACACCGTGGCCGAGACCTGGGTGGCACAGGGCCTCGCGGGCACCGTACCGCTCGTCGTCGACCCGGTCTGCGCCTCGATGCACGGCGACCCGCTGCTGCACCCGAGTGCGCTGGATTCACTGACCGCCCGGCTGTTCCCGCTCGCGACGCTGGTGACGCCGAACCTCGACGAGGTCCGGCTGCATCACCGGGATCGAGGTCGTCGACGCCGACAGTCCAGCGCGCCGCGGCGCGCGCTCTGCATGCATTGGGCCCCCGGTGGGCGCTGGTCAAGGGCGGCCATCTGCGCTCGTCGCCGCACAGCCCGGACCTGCTCTTCGACGGCACCGAGTTCCACGAGTTCGACTCCGTGCGCATCGACACCGGGCACGACCACGGCGCCGGCGACACACTGGCCGCCGCGGCCGCCAGCGCACTGGCGCACGGCTACCCGATGCCCGATGCCGTCGCGTTCGCCAAACGATGGGTGACCGAGTGCCTGCGCGCGGCGTACCCGCTGGGCCACGGCCACGGTCCGGTCTCGCCGCTGTTCCGGCTCGCGCTGATGGAGGAGATCGCCGGCATCGCGCACCACCCCGACGGCGACCCCGCCGGGCTCGTCGCGCTGACCCACGGCGCGGGCGGCAGCCGCGACTCGGCGCTGCTGACGGCCGTCTGTGACGAATGGGCGCGGCGCGGCTGGCTGGCGGTGCGCTACAACCTGCCCTACCGGCGACGCCGGCCCAAAGGCCCGCCCTCGGGATCGGCGGCGACCGACCTGCGCCGGCATCGTCGAAGCGGTCACGGCCGTCCGGCGCCTCGCCGACGGCCGGCGGCTGCCCGTCGTCGCCGGCGGGCACTCCTACGGCGGACGGCTGACCTCGATGGCGGTCGGCCGACACGGAGCTGGACGCTCGACGTCCTGACGCTGTTCTCCTATCCGCTGCATCCGCCGGGCAAGCCGGAGCGGGCGCGCACCGAGCACCTGCCGCGCATCCCGGTGCCGACGGTGTTCACCCACGGCACCGCCGACCCGTTCGGCACCTCGACGAGCTGCGGGCCGCCGCCGTGCTCATCGACGCGCCGACCGAGATCGTCGAGATCACCGGCGCCCGCCACGACCTGGGCTCCAAGAAGCTCGACGTCCCGGCGCTGGCGGTGGACGCGGCGCTGAGCCTGCTGCGCTGAGCTATCGTCAGCATCGTGACGACGCCGTCCGCCGGGGCCACCGTACCCCCGCCGCCCTACGGGCCGACGCCCGGGGGCCCCGGCGGCGCGTACCCACCGCCGCCTCCGCCCCCGCTGCCCTATCAGGGCCAGTACCACCCGCCGCCTGCCGCCGCAGCAGACACAGGAGGCAGACCAAGTGGTGGCTGATCGGCGGCATCGTGGCCGCGGTCGCTGGTGCTGTTCGTCCTCGGCGGGGTGGTCCTGCAGCACTTCGTCGGCTCCGGCACCGTGACCGCGACCGACGTCAAGGTCGGCGACTGCCTGGCCGAGATCCCCACCGGTGAGACAGGTGCTGCGCGTGCAGACCGTCGGGCTGCGACCAACCACACGCCGGTGAGGTGTTCGCCGTGCTGACGATGCCCGACGGCGACTTCCCCGGGCAGGTCGGCGCTCGAGGCTACCAGAAGAAGTGCGACCCCGAACTGTCGACGTACTCGCCCGCGTCGATGACCGACGACTCGGTGCAGCTCTACGTGCTCTACCCCACCGCCGAAACCTGGGCCGCGGCGACCGTGCTGTGACCTGCGTCGCCACCCTCGACCCGCCGCGGACCGGGTCGATCGAGGGCTGATACCTCGGGTACCGTCTTGCGCATGACTTCGGAGCAGCATCGACGCGGTCATCGTCGGCGCCGGTTTCGGCGGAATCGGTGCCGCCATCCAGCTCAAGCGGATGGGTTACGACGAACTTCGTCATCCTCGACCGCGAGGACGACCTGGGCGGGACCTGGCACGTCAACCACTACCCCGGCCTGGCGGTCGACGTCCCCACGACCACCTACTCGTACTGGTTCGAGCCGAACCCGAACTGGTCGCGGCTGTTCTCCACCGGTGCGGAGATCAAGCAGTACGCCGACGACGTCGCCGACAAGTACGACGTGCGCCGGCACATGCGGTTCAAGAACACCGTGTCGAGGGCGCGCGCTGGGACGAGGAGGCCAAGCTGTGGCGGGTCGCGCTGGCCGGCGGCGAGACGCTGGCGGCGCGCTACCTGATCACCGCGACCGGGTTCCTGTCCCAGCCGCACACGCCCGACATCCCCGGCATCACCGACTTCGAGGGCAAGATCATCCACACCACCGCGTGGGACGACGACTACGACCCGACGGCGGCGGGTCGGCATCATCGGCACCGGCGCCACCGCGGTGCAGCTGATCCCCGAACTGGCCAAGAAGGCCGCCGACCTGACCGTCTACCAGCGCACCCCGATCTGGGTGGTGCCGAAGTTCGACTTCCGGTTCTCCGAGCGCGCCAAGCGGCTTGTTCGCCCGGATTCCCGTTGACGCAGCGGGCGATCCGCGCGGTCACCGACGCCATCTACGAGTTCATGGTCACGGTCGGGGTCGTGCACTACCGGCTCGACTTCCGGCGCGGTGAACATCGCCGCGGCCGACCTCGCCAAGATGCACCGCTTCGCGTCGATCCGCGACAAGGAACTGCGCGCGCAGGCTGACCCCGGACTACGACTTCGGCTGCAAGCGGCCGACGTTCTCCAACAGCTACTACCGCACCTTCACCAAGCCGCACGTGCACCTGCAGGACAGCGGCATCGACCACATCGAGGCCGACGGCATCGTCGCCAACGACGGCACCAAGACCGTCATCGACACCCTGGTGCTGGCCACCGGCTTCGACCTGTGGGAGGCCAACTTCCCCGCCATCGAGGTGATCGGCCGCGAGGGCCGCAACCTCGGAAAGTGGTGGCGGGAGACCCGATTCCAGGCCTACCAGGGCATGTCGATGCCGTGCTTCCCCAACTACCTGTCGCTGGCCAGTCCGTACGCGTTCCTCGGGTTGAACTTCTTCAACACGATGGAATACCAGATGCGGCACATGGACCGGCTGTTCGGCGAGGTGAAGCGCCGCGGCGCAACCACCTTCGAGGTGACCGAGGAGGCCAACACCCGCTACCTGGACCGGATGACCGAACTGCTCGGCGACTCGGTGTTCACCTCGGCAACTGCGCGACGTCGCGGTCGTACTATTTCAACCCCACCGGCGAGCCGACGCTGCTGCGGCCGATGCTCGACCCGGACGGCCATCAAAGAGGCGTCGCGAATTTCCCGTTGAGCGACTACCAGATCAGTTAGGAACCCAGTGCCCGAACAGAATTCGCGTGCCGCCAAGGTGGCCGGCCTCGCGCTGGCCGGAACCGGCCTGTCGCACTTCGTCGTCCCGCAGGTCTACGAGGGCTTCACCAAGCCCGCGTTCCCGACGAACACCCGCCAGCACGTCTACATCGACGGCGGCATCGAGACGGCCGTCGGCCTCGGGCTCGCGGCGCGCAAGACGCGCAAGCTCGCTCTGCTGGGGCTGGTCGCCTACCTGGTCTATCTGATGGCCAACGTGGTCCGACAGCGGTAGCGTGCCCGACGGCTCCGCGCTGCAACGCCGGCTCGGGACCTTCGACACCGTCGTCCTCGGCCTCGGCTCGATGGTCGGAGCGGGGATCTTCGTCGCCCTCGCACCTGCCGCCGCGGCGGCCGGCGCCGGACTACTGATCGGACTGGCGGTCGCCGGGGTCGTGGCATCCTGCAACGCGATGTCGTCGGCCTGGCTGGCCGCGCGTTACCCGCAGTCGGGCGGCACCTACGTCTACGGCCGGGAACGTCTGGGGCCGTTCTGGGGACACCGGCCGGCTGGAGTTTCGTGGTCGGCAAGACCGCGTCGTGCGCGGCGATGGCGCTGACCGTCGGCCATTACGTGTGGCCGGCGCACGCCACGGCGGTCGCGGTGGCCGCGGCGCTCGCCCTGACCGCGCTGAACTATGCGCGGCGTGCAGAAGTCCGCGCTGCTGACCCGGGTGATCGTGGCCGTGGTGCTGGCGGTGCTCGCGATGGTCGTGGTGCTCGTCGTGTCCTCCGGCGACGCCGGGGCGGGCCGGCTCGTCGGTGGCGAGTTCTCCGTCTACGGCGTGTTGCAGGCCGCCGGGCTGCTGTTCTTCGCCTTCGCCGGATACGCGCGCATCGCGACCCTGGGCGAGGAGGTGCGCGACCCGGCCAGGACGATCCCTCGCGCCATCACCCTGGCGCTGGCGCTCGCGTTGGTGGTGTACGCAGTGGTGGCGGCCGCGGTGCTCGCGCAGTTGGGCAGCGCTGCGCTCGCGGCTGCGTCAGCCCCGCTGTCCGAGGCGGTCCGGGCCGCCGGTTTCCCGGGGCTCGAACCGGTGGTCGGCGTCGGCGCCGCCCTGGGGGCACTGGGCGCTCTGCTGGCACTGCTGCTCGGGGTGTCGCGCACGACGCTGGCCATGGCCCGCGACCGCTATCTGCCGCCGGTGCTGTCGGCCGTCCATCCGCGGCACGGCACCCCGCACCGCGCCGAGCTGGCCGTCGGCCTCGCGGTCGCGCTGCTCGCCGGGGTGCTCGACGTGCGGTCCGCGATCGGTTTCTCGTCGTTCGGCGTGCTGCTCTACTACGCGATCGCCAATGCGTCGGCGTTCACCCTTGGTCGCCGGACGCTGCCCGTCGTCGGGTTCATCGGTTGCCTCACACTGGCATTCACGCTGCCGCTGAGCTCGGTCCTCGCCGGCAGCGCGGTGGTCGCGGTGGGGATGGTCACCTACGCGGTGCTGGCGCGCGGGCGTCAAGGGAGGTCGTGAAAAGCTGCGGCGGCCGCCGGCATGGTGTGTAGTCGCAGGATGCCCGTTGCCTGGAAGCACGTGGATTCACGCTCCGATCCGGATTTCGTGGTCGCCCCCGACGAGCGGCTCAGTTGGCCGCGGACGATCGGCCTGGGCGCCCAGCACGTCGTCGCGATGTTCGGCGCCACCTTCCTGGTCCCCGTCCTGACCGGTTTCCCGCCCGCCACCACCCTGCTGTTCTCCGGCGTGGGCACCGTGGCGTTCCTGCTGATCACCGGCAACCGGCTGCCCAGCTACCTCGGGTCGAGCTTCTCGGTGATCGCCCCGATCACCGCGGCGGCCGGGTCGCACGGGGCGGGCAGTGCTCTGGGCGGGATCATCGCCGTCGGCGTCCTGCTGATCGTCGTCGGCGTGGTGGTCCACGTGGCGGGCACGCACTGGATCGATCTCACCCTGCCACCGGTCGTGACCGGCGCCATCGTCGCGCTCATCGGGCTCAACCTGGCGCCGGTGGCGAAGACGAACTTCGAGAAGGGTCCGCTGCTGGGCGTGTTGACGCTCGTGCTGCTGGTGGCCGTGCTCGCGTTCTTCCGCGGCATGCTGGGCCGGCTCGCGATCTTCCTCGCCGTCACGGCGGGTTATCTGCTCGCGCTCGTCCTCGGCGACGTCGACACCGCGGGCATCGCGGCCGCGCCGTGGATCGGGCTGCCGCAGTTCCAGACTCCGACGTTCACGCTGTCGGTGCTGCCCCTGTTCCTGCCCGCGGTGGTCGCGTTGATCGCCGAGAACATCGGGCACGTCAAGTCGGTGGGCCAGATGACGCAGCGGGACATGGACCCGCTGATGGGCCGCGCGCTGGCCGCCGACGGGATCGCGACGACACTGGCCGGGTTCGGCGGCGGATCCGCGACGACGACCTACGCGGAGAACATCGGGGTGATGGCCGCGACGCGGGTGTACTCGACCGCCCCGTACTGGGTGGCCGCCGGGGTGGCGATCCTGCTGTCGTTGTGCCCCAAGGTCGGTGCCGCGATCTCGGCGGTCCCCGCCGGCGTGCTGGGCGGCGCCACGGTCGTGCTCTACGGTCTGGTCGGGATCCTCGGTGTGCGTATCTGGCTGACCAACCACGTGGACTTCGCCAAGCCCCTCAATCAGATGACCGCCGCCATTCCGTTGATCATCGGCATCGCCGACTTCACCTGGACCGCCGGCGATCTGCAGTTCACCGGCATCGCACTCGGGTCGATCGCCGCGCTGCTGGTCTACCACGGCATGCGACTGCTCGGCTGGCGGTCGGACCGCGAGGAGCGGCGCGACGCCTAGGGCGATCGCCGGTGGCGCTGGTCGCGCGCCGGTACCCCGTTGACGCCCTCGATCGACTGCGCGTAGCTGCCCACCGCGAATGCCGCCGTGGACGCCATGATCCGCAGAGCGTCGCGGTCGACGTTGTCGATGGTGTCTCGCGGGGTGTGATAGTTCACGTCGAACGCCACCCCGGCTCTGCCTCCCCAGATTCGTTGCTGCACCTCGGTTTTACGCTGGCTCGACCCGGTGTTGAGGCCACCGATCGGGATACCCGCGGCCACGAAGGCGGCGTAGTCGGTAGCACGATCCAGCGGCATGTCGGCGGGGCGGACCCCTTCCAGGTTCAGCCGGCCGGCCAGTGTGCGCTCGATGCCGGCGGAGCCCTGCGGCACGGCGGCGACCGTGTCCCCGGTCTGCGCCGACTGGTCCCCGTCGTCGGTGAAGTATCCCGCGTTCGGCGAGGCGAGCACGTTCATGTCGAGGTACAGCGCGATGGCGTCGAGGTGCTCCGGGTCCAGAGAACGCACGTAGTCCGCGGACCCGTCAGCCGCGATCTCGCCGGCACCCCAGAACGCGAACCGCACCGCGTTGGCGCTCCGCGGATCCGGGCCCAGTTGCCGAGCTGTCTCCAGCACGGTCGCCACCCCGGAGCCGTTGTCGTTGATACCGGGCCCCGAGCGCACACTGTCGAGGTGCGCACCGATCATCACCACGTTGCCGGCGTCGCCGGACCTGGTCTGCGCGATCACGTTTCGCGAGGTGGTCATCACCGGCTTGTTGTCCAGCACCAACGTGACCGGCGATTCGGTGCGGCGCAGCGCCGCGTCGGCGGACGGGTCGATGATGCCGACCGGCATCTTCAGGTTCCGGTAATACCCGGCACTGAACAGACCCGGCGGGGCGCCGACCGGGCGGGTGGGCGTGGCCCTGCTGACCACCAGCATGCCCACGGCGCCCTGCGCGACGGCCACGTTGTGCTTGTCGACGATCGAGCAGTTCTCGTCGTCGACCACCGTGATGGCGCCCTTGACCGAGACGGTGCCGTAGTCGGCGGCCGTACAGCCCGACGGTTTGCGCGGCCGCAGCGTGATCGCTCGCAGTCCGCCAGGCGGGGTGGTGAGCAGCAGCGACGCCTGGTCGACACGGTAGGTGCGGCCGGCCACCGTCAGCGCGGGCCGGCCGCCCCGAGACCCGGAAAGCCGCTGGAACTCCGGTGTCTGGACGTCGAACCCGCGCTCACGCAGCGCGTTGGCGACGTAGTCGACGCTCGCCTGGTAGCCCGGGGTGCCGTCGGCACGGTTGCCGTCGTGGGCGTCGGCGATCTTCTGCAGCTCGACCAGGTGGCCGATAGACGTTGTCCACCGTCACCTCGCCGGCGAGCGTCGAGCCCAGATCGGGAGCCGGACCGGCGTCGTTCGACGAACACGCCGCCACAGCGCTGCCGGCCAGCAGCACGGCGGCGGCCGCGTGCGCGAACCTCATGACTCCGTCGTCTGGTGCCGGGTGCGATCGTCGCGGATCGGTACTCCGTTGCGGCCGCGCTGATCCTGCGCGTACAGGCCCACCGCGTAGGCCACTCCGGAGCCGTGGATCTGCAGTGCCGTCCGGTCGATGTGGTCGAGGGTGTCGGTCGCCTTGTGATAGTTCGGGTCGAAAGGCTGCTCGGCCTGACCGCCCCATACCTGCGCCTGGTGGGCGGTCTTCTTGTCCTCGGCACCGGAGAACAGCCCGCCGGCAGGCACGCCCGCCTTGGTGAACCCGTCGTAGTCGGACCGGCCGTTGAACGACGTGTCCTCGGCCGGTTTACCCGCGCGATCGAGGTAGGCGACGAGCGCGCGTTCGATGCCTGCCGACCCTTCGGGCACCCGCGGCATCCCCTCCTGCGGGTCGGGCAGCGTGGACTGGTCGCCGTCGTAGGTGAAGTATCCGGGATTGGGCGAGCCGAGCATGTCGAAGTTGAGGTAGAGCGCGATGTCCTTGAGTTGGTCGACGGTCAGCGTGCTCACGTAGTTGCGTCGAGCCGAGCAGGCCGAGTTCCTCGGCGCCCCAGAACCCGAACCGGACGGCGTTGCGCACCGGCGGCGAACTGCCCAGCTGCAGCGCGGTTTCCAGGATCGCCGCCGTGCCCGAGCCGTTGTCGTTGATGCCGGGCCCCTCGGGCACGCTGTCCAGATGGGCGCCGACCATCACGACGTCCGAGGGGGATCCGGTCTTGGTCTGCGCGATGACGTTGCGGGTCTTCTCTTTGCGCACTCCCGCGTTCAGCTTGATCGCGGTGGGGGCGCCCTGCTGGTCGCGCAGCCGCGCGCCGTCGGCCTTGGAGACGCTGATCACCGGGATCTCGACGTCGGTGTCGCGTCCCAGCGTGCCTCCGCTCATCTCGCCCTCTTGGCTGTTCGCGACGATCAACGCCACCGCGCCGCGGTCGGCGGCCACGCTCTGCTTGGCGCCGAACGGGCACGAGCCGCGATCGACCAGCACCACCGCACCACGGGTGTCGATCCCGTCATAGTCGTCGGCGGTACAGCCCGGGGTGTCCTCGACGGGGGCCGCGACGATCGGCCCGGAGACGCCGTCGCCGGGCGCGCCGATCGTGAACTGGAGCGGCTTGGCGGTGATCGTGGCGCCGGCCACCGTCAGCGACGGCTCGTCCGACCACGGGATCTTGACCTCGAATTCGGGGGTCTGCACGTCGAAGCCCTTGTCGCGCAGCGCGGTGGCGACGTAGTCGACGCTGGCGTCGTAACCCGGGCTGCCGAGCGCACGATTGCCGCCGTTGGCGTCGGCGATCTGCTGCAATGCGCGCAGATGGGCCATCGTGGCGTCGACGGTGACCTGGGCGGCCAGCGAGTCGGCGAATTGCGCAGCGGCTTCGGGGTTCGCCGCAGGCGGCTGCGGCGCGGCGGGGTTCTGACGGCCGCAGCCGCTGATCGTCACGAGGGCGACGACGAGCAGGACCACGATTCGCCGCGCCGGACGAGGGGAGCTCACGGCCACCACGTTAGCGTGATCCCAGGTAGTCCAGGATCGCGTGCGCGGTGACCTCCGGCTCTTCGATCTGCAGGAAGTGGCCGGCCGACGGGATGTTCACCACCGTGCTCCCCGGCGGCAGGGCGGTGGCGATCGACTCGGCGTACTCCGCCTGCATCGCGCCGTCCTGCTCGCCCTGCAGGTGCAGGATCGGCGCCCGTGGCACCTCGAGCCACCAGCGTTGCAGGTCGGCGTAGCGCCGGGCCGGGCCGGTCGGCCGGACCATCGCGCGGTAGTAACCGACGGCGGCCCGCCGGTGCGCCCTGCTCGGCAGCGCGGCCAGCGCGGCATCGAGTTCGGCCTCGGTCGGGTATCCCGGGGGTCCCCAGTCCCGCCACAGCCGGGGGATGACCCGCGGCAACAGTCGCTCGGGCAGCCCGGGCAGTTGGAAGAACAGGATGTACCAACTGTTCCGGAGTTGTCGGGGCAGCAGGCGCAACTGGCGGGCGACGGGTCCGCGTGTCCGGCTGATCGCGCCCAGTGGTGCGACCGCCATCGTGACGTGTTCGGCGAAGGGCGAATCCGGGAACGCGGCGAGAGCGGCCGTGGTGAAGGCGCCCCAGTCGTGTCCGACCAGCACCGCGTCCGGCGGGGCTCCGAGGGCGCGATGCACGGCCAACGCGTCGGACATCAGCGCACCGATGTGGTAGTCGCCGTCGGGGGCCGGGCCGGTCGGCGCGTAACCGCGGGAGAACGGGGCCACCACCCGCATCCCCTGCTCGGCCAACAGCGGTGCCATCTTCTGCCATCCCCAGGCACTGTCGGGAAATCCGTGCAGGCACAACACCAGTCGGCCGTCGGGCGGCCCCCAGGACAGGGCGGTGACGTCGAGGTGCGGCAGCTCGAGAGTCAGGGTCTGGGGAGTCGACACGGGTCATCCGCCTTTCATCATGGGTGCTGCCCTCATCTCAGGCGTCCCGCCGGCCGACCACGACCAGGCCGGCGGTGAACACCACGGCGACGAGGCCGGTGAAGTAGCCCAGCGAGGCTGCCACCCCCCAGTGCCACGCGTATCCCGGGAACAGCCACTGCACGTCCAGGAACCGGAACATGTTGGCGTAGGGCAGATACGGGCCGAACTGCGCGCCCCGGCCGGGCAGGTTGCCCAGCAGCGGTTCCACCAGCAGCGGCCACAGCAGCAGCACCGAAACCGCCCCCGCGCTGTGCCGCAGCAGGGCCGCGACCCCGACCCCAAGGACGGCCGCCAGCGCCGCGTAGAGCGCGATCACCGCGATCATGCGCCAGGAGCCTGCCGGTGACGCCCGCGCCACCAGGATCGCGCCGAGCACCATCGCGGCCGCCGCGATGGCGGAGAAACCGGCGGCGACCACCGCTTTGGCGGCGAGCACCAGCGATCGGTGCGGGATCGCCATGAACGTCGTCGCCATCGTCTGAGTGCGGTATTCGCCGGTGACGGTCATCGCGGCGACCACCGTCAGCACCGGGACGCCGAACACCGCGACGCCGAGGACGGCCATCGCCGGGGTCGGCGGCCTGCCGTCGTAGGCGACGGCGGCCTGTAGCGCGGCCAGCCCGAGGCTGAGCACCGCGGCCACCGCCACCGACCACAGCGGGTGAGCGCAGTGTGATCAGCTTGATGCGTTCCGCGTTCAGCGCCGCCGCCACCGATGCGCCCGTCATTGCGGCCGCCCGCGGTAGGACACCGCATCCTCGGTCGACGACAGGTACGCCTGCTCCAAGTGAGGCCTGCCGAAGGCTCAACTCGTGCAGGACGATTCCGTGCCCGGCGGCGAGTTCTCCGACGGCCTCGGTGGTCGCACCGTGCACCGCCAGCGCCTCGTCGTCGCCGGCGACGCTGAAGCCGGCGTCGGTCAGCACGCTGCGCAACGCTGCCGGCTGCGGGGTGCGCACCCGTACGGTGCTGCCACCGGAACGGTCGATGAACTCGCCGACCGTGGTCGACGCGATCAGCCTGCCCTGGCCGATGACGACGAGCCGGTCCGCCGTCTCGGCCATCTCGGAGAGCAGATGGCTCGACACGAACACGGTGCGGCCCTCGCCGGCCAGCGTCCGCATCATGCGTGCGCACCCACCGGATGCCTTCGGGATCCAGGCCGTTGACCGGTTCGTCGAACAGCAGCACGGGCGGGTCGCCGATCAGCGCGGCCGCGATACCGAGGCGCTGGCTCATGCCCAGCGACAGCGTGCCGGCCCGCGCGTCGGCCACCGAGGTCAACCCGACCATGCCGAGCACCTCGTCGACGCGCCGCGGCGGCAAGGCGGTTGCTCGCCGCGATCCAGCGCAGGTGGTTGCGCACCGACCGGCTGGGGTGAACCTGCCGGGCGTCGAGCAGGGCGCCGACCGTGCGCAGCGGGTCGGTCAGCTCGCGATACCGTTTCCCGCCGATGGTGGCGGTGCCGGAGGTCGGCCGGTCCAGTCCCAGCACCATCCGCATCGTGGTGGTCTTGCCGGCGCCGTTGGGGCCGAGGAAACCGGTGACCACGCCCGGCTCGATGGTGCACGTCAAGTCGTCGACGGCACGGGTGGAACCGAACGTCTTGGTCAGCGCGCGCAGCTCGATCATGACGGCAGCGCCGCCGCCACCAGTTCGGCCACCGCCCGCATGCCGGCGGCGTTGGGATGCAGCGGCGCGGGCCGGCCCGGCACCGGCCAACCGAAGCGGGTGGTCCACGGTTGCGCCGACCACGCATGGTGCTCGCGGCTGGCCGCGCCCGCCCGCACCAGTGCGCACCCGGTGGCCTCGGCGGCCTCGGCGGTCAGCCGCTCCAGCGTCTCGGCGACGTGCCGGCCGAGGGTGACGTCGGCGCCGTCCAGCGGCGGGGCGCGCGCCGCGTGCGGGCAGCAGCGTGAGGTAGTCGACGAACAGCACCGTGGCATCCGGTGCCCGGCGGCGGAGCAGCCGGCCCACCTCGACGAGCGACTCGCCGCACCTCCTCGAGGGCGAGGTAGCGTGCGGCCGGGTCGACCATCTCCCGTAACCGGCTGCCCAGCAACGGAATCGAGCGGGCCACGGGCGGGCAGGCCGGCGGCGAAGAGCATCGGGACGTAGCCCGCGTCGTTGCCGCCGATCGTCACGGTCACCAGCGTCTCGGTCCCGTCGAGCGCCTCGGCCTGCGGGGCGGCACCGTGCTGCGACTCGGTCAGGATGTGCGCGGTGGTGGCGCCGGAGAACGTGACGTCGACGAGGTCGAGACCGAGCGCGGCGGCCACCAGGTGGGGATAGTTGCGTGCCGAGCGGCCCGCCGCCCGCGGCGACCCGGGCGCCCTGGGCCGGATCCCGGGCCCGGCGGCCATCGAGCTACCCAGCGCCACATAGCGTTTCGGCATTGTCACAGGCTGGGACTGGACGCCTGCGCCCAGAACCGTTTCGGCACCCGGCCGGCGCGCCGCGCCAGGTAGCCGGCCTTGACCGCGGCCGACATCGCCGTGGCCATCATCACCGGATCCGATGCGCGGGTCACCGCGGTGGCCAACAGCACGGCGTCGCAGCCCAGCTCCATCGCCAGCGTGGCGTCGCTGGCGGTGCCGATACCGGCGTCGAGAATGACCGGCACCCCGGCGCGGTCGACGATCATCTCGATGTGGTGCGGGTTGGCGATGCCGAGCCCGGTCCCGATCGGCGAACCGAGCGGCATCACCGCTGCGCAGCCGGTGTCCTCGAGCCGGCGCGCCAGCACTGGGTCGTCGTTGGTGTACGGCAGCACGACGAAGCCGTCGTCGACCAATTGCTCTGCCGCCCTGACCAGTTCGACGGCGTCGGGCAGCAGCGTCCGCTCGTCGGCGATCACCTCGAGTTTGACCCAGTTCGTCTGCAGCGCCTCGCGGGCCAGCTGCGCGGTCATCACCGCCTCGGCGGCTCCGCGGCAGCCGGCCGTGTTGGGCAGCGGGGTGATGCCGAGGCGGTGCAGCAACTCGAGCACACCGGTGCCGCCGTCGGCGTCGACACGGCGCATCGCCACGGTGGTCAGTTCGGTGTCCGAGGCGATCAGCGCCTGCTCGAGCACCGCGAGGTTGGCGGCGCCGCCGGTGCCCAGGATCAACCGCGAACCGAACTCCCGGCCCGCGATGCTCAGCTTGTCAACCACCCTGCACCGCCGTCACCACCTCGATCTTCGCCCCATCGGTCAGCTCCGTGTCCCACTGCGACCGTGGGATCACCGCCCAGTCCACCGCCACGGCGATGCCCTTCTCGGGGAAACCGAGCAGGTCCAGCAGAGCGGCGACGGTGGTCTGCTCGTCGACCTCCACCGCCTCGTCGTTGACGGTCAGCTTCATCGGCCCACTCCTTCCAGCACCGCATCGGCCAGCGGCGCGCCGCGCAACTCGGCGGCGATCGCCTCCGCCGTCCACGGCGCCAGCAGGAAACCCGACCGGCCGTGCCCGGCGGCGACCAGTGTGCGCTCGTCGAGGCGCCCGACCAGCGGCAGGTTGTCCGGCGTCATCGGCCGCAGCCCGGCGGCGCATTCGGCGAACTCGTACTCACCGAGCGCCGGCAGCACCGCGCACGCGTCGTCGAGCAGGTCCCGCACCCCCGTCACCGCGGGCGCGGTGTCGCGGCCGTGTTCGTACTGGGTCGCGCCGACCACCACACCGTCGGCCCGCGGCACCAGGTAGACCTGCCGGCCGTGCACCCGGGCCCGGATCACGCGCTGCGGGACCGGCATACAGCCGCGCCGCCAGCGCAGCCGCAGCACCTCGCCCTTCACCGGCCGGACCGGCAGGCCCGGCCACAGCGCGGGTGCGTCGACGCCGTTGGCGATCACCACCGCGTCGGCGTCGGCGGCCTCCGCGAGCGCCGTCACCGGCGGTGCCCAGCCCACGCCGAGCCGTTCACAGTGCCCGGCCAGCGCCTCGACGACCGCCCGGTTGTCCACGGCCAGTTCGGTCTCGGCGACGAAGCCGTGCCGAATACCCTGCGCCAGAAGCGGTTCGACGTCCCGCGCGGACGTCGTCGCGGTGACGGGGTGCCCCTGGGCCGACAGCCAGTCGCCGACGGTCCGCAGGTCCGCGGCGTCGGCCCGGTCGACCGCGACCACCAGCGATTGCCGCGCGGTGACCACCTCGGCGGGCAGGCCGTCGAGGAACCCGTCGTGCCACAGGGCCAGCGAGGCCAGACCGAGCCTGAGCAGCCGTTCCTCCCCGGGCCAGCCCTCGCTGTGCGGGGCGAGCATGCCGCCGGCCACCCACGACGCGCCGTGTTGTCCACTGCGGTGCACCCGCACGGCCCACCCGTCCTGGGCGGCCCTGCGCGCCACGGCCAAGCCGATGACGCCGCCGCCGATGACGGCCAGCCGCTTGTCGGATCGGGGCGGGAAGTCGGGCACTGCTACTCCCTTCGCCGGCATGACCCGGATCAGGTGCGACGGTAAGAGCCGGCGGGCTCACTCTCAGTCCCCGTACCCGGGACTCCCGTGTGATCGGTCTCGTTCTGCCCACAAGACTACGTGCGCCGGCACGCTACCGTTCCCAGTGTGCGTGACGCTTCCCTCTACCTGTGCACCGACGCCCGCCGTGAACGCGGCGACCTGGCCGAATTCGCCGACGCGGCGCTGGCCGGAGGTGTCGACATCATCCAGCTCCGCGACAAGGGTTCGGCGGGGGAACGGCAGTTCGGCCCGCTGGAGGCGCGCCAGGAACTCGAGGCGCTGGCCGTGCTGGCCGATGCGACCCACCGGCACGGCGCGCTCCTGGCGGTCAACGACCGCGCCGACATCGCGCTCGCCGCGGGCGCCGACATGCTGCACCTGGGTCAGGACGATCTGCCGCTGCCCGTGGCGCGCAGGATCGTCGGTGCGACGACGATCGGCCGATCCACCCACGACATCGACCAGGTGCGCGCCGCGGCGGCCGAGGACGCGCCCGATGGCCCGGACTATTTCTGCGTCGGGCCGTGCTGGCCCACCCCCACCAAACCGGGCCGACCGGCACCCGGGCTGGACCTCGTGCGCGCCACGGCGGCGCTCGAGGTCGCCAAACCGTGGTTCGCGATCGGTGGTATCGACGCCGCGCGGCTGCCCGAGGTGATCGCGGCCGGGGCGCGCCGGGTGGTGGTGGTCCGCGCGATCACGGCGGCCGACGACCCGAAGGCCGCCGCGGCCCAGCTCAAGCAGCTGCTCAGTTCTGCGGGTTGACCGCCAGCGGAATCTCCGCCGCGACGCCGCCGCAGCAGCTCCCAGCTGGCCGCGAAACCGGGGTGCAGCGGCAGGTCGGTGACTTCGTCCTCGGCGACCCAGCGCAGCTCGGCGCTCTCCCGGTTCGGCACGGTCGCCAGCATCTCCTCGGCATCGGCGATGACGGTCGTGTAGCTCCAGCCGGACACTTCGGCGGTGACCACCGTGGTGCGCACGACCAGCTGATGCGCGGGCAAGCCCGCCTCTTCGTGGGCCTCGCGCATGGCCGCCTGCTCGGGGGTCTCGTGGCTGTCGCGGGCCCCGCCCGGCAGTGCCCACGTCCCGCCCTGATGGCTCCACGGCGCACGGTGCTGGAGCAGTACCGCCGGGGAGCCGTCGGATCGCGGCGCGCGCAGCAGCAGTCCGGCGGCACCGTGCCTGCCCCAGTAGGCCGCCCCGTTGGTCGACACGACCCAGCCGTCACCGTCCCCGCGCACGAGGTTCAGCTTAAAGAACCGGCGCCCGCATCGGTGAAGTCGCGGCCGGAGATTGCCCCCACGTCGGTCCACGACCTCTTAGAATTCTTTTATAGAGTTGGACGGGTCGGAACGACGGCCGGAGAAAATCGAGATCAGGATGAGGTCCGCGCAGACGTGACTGTGGAGTTGGCGCACCCCTCGACCGAACCCCTTGCGTCGCGGTCGCCGACGACTCCGGCGCACCCGCGGTGGTGGTTCCTGTGGACGACGCCCGGCCGCATCCTGTCCATCGGGCTCGCGCTGGCCGCGCTGGTGATCGCCAGTGCCTTCGCCACGTCGACGACGATCAACGACCGGCAGGAGGCGCTGACCGCGGTCCTCGACCACACCGAGCCGCTGTCCTTCGCCGCCGGGCAGCTCTACACCACGCTGTCGATCGCCGACGCCGCCGCCGCGACGGCGTTCATCGCCGGCGCCGAGCCGCGGGCGGTCCGGCAACGCTACGAGCAGGCGATCACCGACGCGGCAGTGGCGGTGACACGGGCGTCCAGCGGCCTGACCGACGAGCCGCTGGTGCAGTTGCTCGGCCGGATCAACGCCAGGCTGGCGGTCTACACGGGGTTGGTGGAGACGGCCAGGACGAACAACCGCGCCGGCAACCCGGTCGGGTCGTCCTACCTGTCCGAGGCGTCGTCGTTGATGCAGCAGCAGATCCTGCCCGACGCGCAGCGCCTCTACGAGCAGACCTCGGCGCGGGTGGACGCCGAGACCACCGCGTCGACCCGGATCCCGGCCCCGGTCATCCTCGTCGTGCTGGCCACGCTGCTGTTCGGGGCGTTCGCCAACCGCTGGCTGGCCAAGCGGACTCGGCGCCGGGTCAACATCGGATTCGTCGCCGGCGGCCTGGCGGTGCTCATCATGTTGATCTGGGTGGGTACGGCGCTGATCATCTCGACGGCCGACAGCCGCAGCGCCAAGGAGACGGCCGCCGAGTCCCTCAAGACGGTCACCACGTTGGCGATCACCGCGCAGCAGGCCCGCGCCGACGAGACGCTGTCGCTGATCCGGCGCGGTGACGAGAACATCCGCAAGCAGTCCTACTACCAGCGCATCGACCAGATGCAGCAGCAGCTGGCGCGATACCTGCGCAGCGACAACTCGATCGACAAGAGCGATCTGGCCGACGCCGAGATGCTGCTGAACCGCTGGCGCGCCGCCGACGACCGGATCACCGCCTACATCGCGGTCGGCAACTACCAGGCCGCGACGCAGGTCGCGCTCGGTGTCGGCGAGGACGACGCCACGCCGGCCTTCGACAAGCTGGACGAGGCACTGACCAAGGGCATCGAGCAGAGCCGCAGTCAGCTGCGCAGCGAGATCGTCAACGCCCGCCGGGTGCTCTCGGGCGCGACGGTGGGTGCCGCGACGCTGTCGGTGGTGGCGGCGATCGCGGTGGCGCTGGGGATCTGGCCGAGATTGAGCGAGTACAGGTGATGAGCGCTCGCGCGAAGAACAGGCAAACGGTGATGAGGAGAGTTCGGGGTGGGCCGTGGCGGCCGCGGTGCTGCTGTTGTCGGCGTGCGGGCAGACCGCGCCGGTGGTGCCGACACCGACCGTGACGCTGGCGCCGCCGACACCGGCGGGGATGGTGGAACTGCCGCCGGCACCGCCACGGCCCCCGTCGGCGGCCGACGACGACTGCAACCGCACGGCGAGCCTGCGCCCGTTCGACACCAAGGCCGAGGCCGACGCGGCGGTCGCCAACATCAAGGCACGGGGCCGGCTGATCGTCGGGCTCGACATCGGCAGCAACCTGTTCAGCTTCCGTGACCCGATCAGTGGCGACATCACCGGTTTCGACGTCGACATCGCCGGCGAGATCGCCCGCGACATCTTCGGGACCCCGTCGCAGGTGGAGTACCGGATCCTGTCGTCGGCCGACCGCATCGCAGCGCTGCGGAACAACCAGGTCGACGTCGTGGTCAAGACGATGACCATCACCTGCGAGCGCAAGAAGCTGGTCAACTTCTCGACCGTGTACCTGACGGCCGACCAGCGCATCATGGCGCCGCGCGATTCGCCGATCCGGCGGGCGTCGGACCTGTCGGGCAAGCGCGTCTGCGTCGCCAGGGGCACCACGTCGCTGCAGCGCATCCAGGAGATCGCGCCCCCGCCGATCATCGTCGGGGTGGTGTCGTGGGCGGACTGCCTGGTGGCGCTGCAGCAGCGGCAGGTCGACGCGGTCAGCACCGACGACTCCATCCTCGCCGGGCTGGTCTCCCAGGATCCGTACCTGCACATCGTCGGCCCGTCGATGAGTGAGGAGCCCTACGGGATCGGGATGAACCTGAACAACACCGGCCTGGTCCGCTACGTCAACGGCACGCTGGAACGCATCCGTCGCGACGGCACGTGGAACACGTTGTACCGCAAGTGGTTGACGGTGCTGGGCCCGGCACCCGCCCCACCGGTGGCGAGGTACGTCGACTGATGACCGATGACCGATCGCGACGAGGACCCCGGCACCCAGCCCGCGAGTCTCGAGGACCTCGGCATGGACTCGATGGCGACGTTGCGGCCGATGGCCACGCAGGCGGTGTTCCGGCCGAACTTCGACGACGACGACGACGACGAAGGGGTGCACACCGGCGACACCGAACCGCAGGACCAGTCGACGACGCTGACCCGCTCGCTGTCGCCCACCCGCCGGCTGGGCGGCGGGCTGGTGGAGATCCCGCGGGTACCGAGCCCGGGACCCGTTGGCGGCGTTGATGACCGACCCGGTGGTCGCGGAGTCGAAGCGGTTCTGCTGGAACTGCGGCAGGCCGGTCGGCCGGTCCACCAAAGACGGCAGGGCGCTGTCGGAGGGTTGGTGCCCGCACTGCGGCAGCGCCTATTCGTTCCTGCCGCAGCTGTCCTCCGGCGACATCGTCGCCGACCAGTACGAGATCAAGGGCTGCATCGCCCACGGCGGCCTGGGCTGGGTGTACCTGGCGTTCGACAAGAACGTCAACGACCGGCCCGTGGTGCTCAAGGGCCTGGTGCACTCCGGGGACGCCGAGGCGCAGGCCATCGCGATGGCCGAGCGCCAGTTCCTGGCCGAGGTGACCCACCCGGGGATCGTGAAGATCTACAACTTCGTCGAGCACGCCGACAAGCACGGCAACCCGGTCGGCTACATCGTCATGGAGTACGTCGGCGGGACCTCGCTCAAGCAGGCCATCCACCTCAAGTCCAGTGAACGCACCCGGCTGCCGGTGGCCGAGGCCATCGGCTTCATGCTCGAGATCCTGCCCGCGCTGGGCTATCTGCACTCCATCGGGCTGGTCTACAACGACCTCAAGCCCGAGAACATCATGGTCACCGAGGACCAGCTCAAGCTGATCGACCTCGGCGCGGTGTCCCGGATCAACTCGTTCGGATACCTGTACGGCACACCGGGTTACCAGGCCCCCGAGATCGTGCGGACCGGACCCACCATCGCCACCGACATCTACACCGTGGGCCGCACACTGGCGGCGCTGACGCTGCGGCTGCGCACCCGCAAGGGCCGCTACGTCGACGGGCTGCCCGAGGACGATCCGGTGCTGGCCGAGTACGACTCGTTCGGCAGGCTGCTGCGCCGCGCCATCGACCCCGATCCCCGGCGTCGCTTCGGCAGCGCCGAGGAGATGTCCAGCCAGCTGATGGGTGTGCTGCGCGAGGTGGTGGCCCAGGACACCGGGGTGCCGCGGCCCGGCCTGTCGACGATGTTCAGCCCGTCGCGGTCGACGTTCGGGGTGGATCTGCTGGTCGCGCATACCGACGTGTACCTCGACGGGCAGGTGCACTCGGAGAAGCTCACCGCGCAGGAGATCGTCAAGGCCCTGCAGGTACCGCTGGTGGACCCGACCGATGTCGGCGCCTCCGTGCTGTCGGCGACGGTGCTCAGTCAGCCGGTGCAGACGCTGGACTCGTTGCGCGCGGCCCGGCACGGCGCGTTGGATTCCGAGGGCATCGATCTGACCGAGTCGATCGAGTTGCCGCTGATGGAGGTGCGCGCGCTGCTCGACCTCGGCGACGTCGCCAAGGCCACCCGCAAGCTCGACGACCTCGCCGAACGGGTCGGCTGGCGCTGGCGACTGGTCTGGTTCCGCGCCGTCTCCGAGTTGCTGACCGCCGACTACGATTCTGCGACAAAGCATTTCACCGAGGTGCTGGACACCCTGCCCGGCGAGCTGGCGCCCAAGCTGGCGCTGGCGGCCACCGCGGAGCTGGCGGGCACCGCCGACGAGCGCAAGTTCTACAGCACGGTGTGGTGCACCGACAACGGCGTGATCTCCGCCGGCTTCGGCCTGGCCCGGGCGCTGTCGGCGGCCGGCGAGCGCGATGCCGCGGTCCGGACCCTCGACGAAGTGCCCGCCACCTCAAGGCATTTCACGACGGCGCGGCTGACGAGCGCGGTGACGCTGCTGTCCGGCCGGTCGAGCAGCGAGATCACCGAGCAGCACATCCGCGACGCCGCCCGCCGGGTCGAGGCGCTGCCCGACACCGAGCCGCGGGTGCTGCAGATCCGCGCGCTGGTGCTCGGCACCGCGATGGACTGGTTGGCCGACAACACGGCGAGCACCAACCACATCCTCGGCTTCCCGTTCACCGAGCACGGCCTGCAACTCGGTGTCGAGTCGGCGTTGCGCAGCCTGGCCAGGGTCGGCGCCCACGCAGGCGCACCGCTATGCGCTCGTCGACCTCGCCAACAGCGTGCGCCCGATGTCGACGTTCTGATCCAGCAAACGACGGAATCAGTTGCTGGCGTTCCGGCATCGGATCGACTCAGCCCGCAACGCCGCCGTCGGTTATGTCATTATTGCCACGGAACCGCAGGTGAGAGCGGTGAAGCCCGCCGAAATCACGTTATGGTCAACCCACGGAATCCGTAGTATCGTGAGCCAACCTGGTTGATCATCGGCCAGAGACAGGTGACGTCATCGGCGAAGTGCGCGGGAGCCACGAACGCGCATCTTCGAGGATTGGCTTTGAGACCCTAGGGCCCGTTCCCCCCTGACGGCACCCACAGTGCGAATCGGATATCGATCTGGACGATTTAGCTGAGGGAGGCCACGTGTCATTGTCTGAACCGTCGCCGTGGTCGAGCACACAACGCGTGTTCCGCCCGGATCCCACCAGCTTCGAGCTGCGCGAAGAGCACCACCGCGCGACGTTCTCCGCGTGCGAACTACCGCCGTCGACGGTACTGGTGACCATCCACGGCGAGATCGACGCGACGAACAGCCGGGCGCTCGCCCACTACATCGAGAAGCGTCTGGGCTGCTCCCGCAAGCTGATCCTGGACCTGCAGACCGTGGAGTTCTTCTCCGCCTCCGGGTTCGCGGCACTGACCAACATCGACGTGGCCTGTGCCCGCGCCGGTGTCCGGTGGTCGCTGCTCGCCGGCCCGCACGTCCGGCGGCTGCTGCGCATTTGCGATCCGCAGCGCGAGCTACCGGTCGCCCAGGGCTCCGGCAAGTACTCGCGCGCACGCTCGGGCAATCGCAAGCTCCTCGTTGGTGGGAACAACTAGCACCGTCGTCGGAGCCCGCTCGGGCGAGATCCGCCGCGCCGCCCGGCCGGGGCTGTCGTTGAGATGCTCGTCGAGTTCGATGCCGAACGCCGCGAGGCCCGACAGCGCGTCCCGTCGCACCACCGCGTCGTTCTCCCCCACCCCCGCGGTGAACGTGATGACATCGGCCGAGCCGAGGACCGCCAGATACGCGCCGATGTACTTGCGCAACCGGTGAATGTAGACGTCGTAGGCCAGCCGGGCCTGCGCGTCACCGGACTCGATCCGCCGGTGCAGTACCCGGAAGTCGATCTCGCCGCCCAGCCCCCGCACACCGGAGCGGCGGTTGAGCATCGACTCGATGTCCTCCACGCTCATCCCGGCTTCGCGCCAGAGGTAGGTCAGCACACCGGGATCCACATCACCCGAGCGCGTGCCCATCACCAGGCCCTCCATCGGAGTCAGCCCCATCGAGGTCTCCACCGGCCTGCCGCCCAGGATGGCCGACGCCGAGGCCCCGTTGCCGAGATGCAGCACGATCTGGCTGAGCGACTCCAGCGGCACGCCCCAGGAACTCGGCGGCCTGCTCGCTGACGTACTGGTGCGACGTCCCGTGGAAGCCGTATCGCCGAATGTGCCAGCGCTCGGCGACCTCGCGGTCGATCGCGTAGGTGGCCGCCGCGGCGGGCAGATCGTGGAAGAACGCCGTGTCGAACACCGCGATGTGCGGCACCTCGGGTAGCGCCCGTCGGGCCACGTCGATGCCCAGGATCGCGGGCGGGTTGTGCAGCGGCGCCAATCGCCGCGAGGTCCTGCAACGTCGAGATCAGCGCGTCGTCGACGACGGTGGGCTCGGTACAGATCGGGACCTCCGTGCACCACCCGGTGCCCGACCGCGGCCAGCCCGAGCTCGTCGAGGTCGTGACCGTCCTCGGCCAGCGCGGCGAACACCACCTCCAGCGCCGCCGCATGGTCGGCGACTTCCACCCGGCCAGCGCCGTCGCCGACTCGTTCACCGATCCGATCGACGATCCCGTCGGCGACGGTGACACCGGAATCCGGTTCGATGACCGAGTATTTCACCGAGGACGAGCCGGAGTTGAGGACCAGCACGGTGCGATGTCAACGTAGTCTCCCCTGCGCCTGGATCGCGGTGATCGCCACCGTGTTGACGATATCCTCCACCAGCGCGCCGCGAGACAGGTCGTTCACCGGCTTGTTGAGCCCCTGCAGCACCGGGCCGATCGCGATCGCGCCCGCGCTGCGCTGCACCGCCTTGTAGGTGTTGTTGCCGGTGTTGAGGTCCGGGAAGATCAGCACGGTCGCGTGACCGGCCACCTCCGAATCGGGCATCTTCGTCGCCGCCACCGACGGTTCCACCGCCGCGTCGTACTGAATCGGGCCCTCCACCAACAGATCCGGCTCTCGCGAGCGCACCAGCTCGGTCGCCTTCCTGACCTTGTCGACGTCGGCGCCGGTGCCCGAGGTTCCGGTCGAATACGACAGCATCGCCACCCGGGGCTCGATGCCGAACTGCGCCGCGGTGCGGGCCGACGAGACCGCGATGTCCGCGAGTTGCTCGGCCGTGGGATCCGGCACGATCGCGCAGTCGCCGTAGGCCAGCACCTCGTGCGCCAGGCACATGAAGAAGATGCTGGACACCGTCGAGACGCCCGGCGCCGTCTCGCAGGATCTCGAACGCGGGCCGCACGGTGTGCGCCGTCGTGTGCCTGGCACCGGAGACCATGCCGTCGACCATGTCGTTGTGCACCAGCATCGTCCCGAAATACGAGACGTCATGGATGATCTCGCGGGCATGTTCGACGCTGACGCCCTTGTGCCTGCGCATCTCGGCGTACTGTTCGGCGAACTGGTCACACAGCTCGCTGCGTTGCGGATCCAGCACCAGCGCGTCGGACAGATCGACCCCGAGTTCGGCGGCGCGGGCGCGAACCTCGGCTTCGTCGCCGAGGATGGTCAGCTCGGCGACCCGGCGTTTGAGCAGCCGGCCGGCCGCCGTGAGGATGCGGTCGTCGTCCCCCTCGGGCAGCACGATGCGTTTGCGGTCGGCCCGCGCGCGGTCGAGCAACTGGTAGGTGAACATCTGCGGGGTGACCACCGAGGGAATCGGAATGGCCAACTGCGCCAACAGAGTCTGCCGTGTCGACGTGCGCGTCCATCAGTGCCAGCGCGGTGTCCATCTTGCGGGTCGACGCGGCGGTGACGCGGCCGCGCGTGGCCGCCACCCTGCTGGCCGTCTCGAACGTCCCGAACCGGGTCGCCAGGATCGGCAGCCGCTGACCCAGGCCGGAGACCAGCGCTTCGATCGCCGGATGCAGCTCGCAGACCGCCGTTGAGGATGACGCACGACAGCGACGGAAAGCCCTCTGCGGCATGGGCGCTGAGGACAGCCAGCACGACGTCGGAGCGGTCTCCGGGCGTGACGACGGCAGCCGCCTTCGGTCAGTCGCTCCAACACGTGCTCGGCGGTCATGCCGGCAACCAGCACGTCGAGCACCTCGCGCCCCAGCAGCGCGGGGTCGCCCTGGACGACCGTGCCCTCGACCGCGGCCTGCAGCTCGGCGACCGAGGGCGCCACCAGCAGCGGCTCCTCCGGCAGCACGTAGCTGCGGGGCTCGATCCTGCGCAGCGCGGCCGCGACGTCACTCATCGCCGCGGGTGCGCAGCGATTGACCACCACGGCGGCGGTGTGGGCGTGCTGGGCGGCGATCTCGTCCATGCATACCTCGACGAGCTGCTCGACCTGCTCGGGCGTGCGCCCCCTGGCCTTGACCGCGAGGACCACCGGGGCGCCGAGGTTGGCCGCGATGCGGGCGTTCATCGACAACTCGCTGGGCGTCGCGACGTCGGTGTAGTCACTGCCGACGACGAGCACCGCGTCACACCGATCGGCGACGTGGTGGAACCGGTCGACGATGTCGGCCAGCGCCGCGTCGGGATCGTCGTGCAACTGCTGATAGCTGACACCGACGCACTCCTCGTACGGCAGACCGGCGGTGGTGTGGGTCAGCAGCAGTTCGAGGATGTAGTCGCGGTCCTCGCTCATGCGGGTGATGGGGCGAAACACCCCGACTCGGGCCACGGTCGCCGCGAGCCGGTGCAGGATGCCCAGCGCGATCGTCGACTTTCCGGTGTCTCCTTCGGGTGAGGCGACATAGATCGCGTAGCGCGGAGCGTCGGACACGCCTACGAGCCTGCCGTATCCCGCCGTTTCAGGCCAGCGCGGGTCATTACGAAACCCTGTGGAGTGTAATTTACTCTGCAGTAAGTTGTCGAAGTTTGCTAGACATGCTTCACTTCGAACAAGTCGGTGACAGAAGCGTTAATTAGCGAGACACCGCTAATCGCTGCTTCTGCATCACCGGGGAGATTTCGACCGTGAGGCAGCCATGTCTGTGCTCGACCTGCGCGCCACCGATGACCCGTCGGTGCCGTGTGCGGCGCCCCAGACCGGTGTCCGGGCGGGCTCGGGGCGGACGTTCGAGCTCCGGTTGGCCGCCGCCGCGGGGCTGACGGCGGTGGCATCCTCGGCCGGCTATGCCGACGCCGTGGCCGCCGCCCTGACCGGGTCGCGCACCGCGATCCTGCTGGTGACGCCGGTGCTGTTGGTCCTGGTCACCACCGGCTACCGGACGCCGCCGCGCGGGGTCGGGGACGGCGAGTCCGACTGGATCATCGCCGCACTGATCGGCATCGGCGGGTTCACCGCGATTCATCTGCTCACCGACCGCCTGCCCACCCTGGCGGCTCTGTGGCGGCTCCCCGGGCTCGGTGTCGTCGTGTCGTTCGCGTGCGCCCTGACCGTGCTGTTCGGCGTCCGCCATGTTGTGCGGATGCCCGCCTTGTGGCTGTTCGCCCTGTTCATCAGCACGCCACTGCCCTTCGTGCTGAGCACCGCAGCATTCGGGGGAACGGATCGGGCCGCGATGGAGGTGGCCGCGAGCTTCGGCGCGCTCGCTGTGGCGCTGGCCACCCGGTCCGAGCCACCTCGGGAGCGGATCGCCGCAGCGCTCGGTTGCCTGGCGGCCGGCCTGGCGCTGGCGTGGACGATGGGCCCGGTCACGGCATCACCGGTCGGCACACTGGTCGCGGCGGGTGTTCTGCCGGTGCTGACGACACTGACCGTGCGCGGTATCCGCTCGCCGTCCGCGGCGCCGCCGGGCGCGTCGTTCGTGCTGCCCGCTCGGTCGGCCTCCTCGATGGTTCTGTTGCTGGGCGTCGCGGTGGCGTTGACGGCGCTGCATCCATCGTCGGCCCAGCGCCCGCCCGGCGAAGCCGTCGCCGCGGATTGGATCGATCGCGCCGGGCTCGGCACGCCGACCTCCTACTCGTTCGTCGCCCGCTACTTCGGTCGGGGCAGCCGACTCGACCGCTACCTGCTCCCGCCGGCCGACGGCCTCCCCGGGGCCGCCGTCGACGTCATCACCACCGAGAATGCCGCCGCGCTGGCAGACCTCGCGGACGCGGTGTGGTACCCGTCGGCGCGACCACTCGAATACCGTGCGGCCGAGCCGTCCGCCGACGTGCCCGCGGGCGCGCGGATCGTGCACAGCAACGCCGACGCCGTGACCACGGGGGCCGACGCACCGTGGTACGCGCTGACCTGGTCGTGGCATTACGGTGGGCTGCACCAGCAGGTCACCGTCATCGTCAGCCAGTCGCTGACCGGCCGTCGGCCCCCGCCGGAGCCGCAGCCGCTGTCGGTGCCTGCGATCTCACTGCGTCCGGCGCTGTGGCTGGCGCGCCAGCAACCCGAGGACGCGGGCCGGGTCGACGAACTGGTTCGGCTACGTGTCGCCGATCTGACCGCCCGGCTCGCCGCCGGTGCCGGGCGCGGCAATGACGGACCCGCCGATGCGTGACGCCCACGGCCAGGGAATGCTGCCGGCCCGGTTGTCGGCACGCTCGCTGCTGGGCCGAAAAGCCCTCCTCGTCCTGGCGGTCGCCGCGACTGCGGTCGCCGGGGCGATGGCTGCCTGGCCGCACCTCGCACCGCAGGCGCTGACCACCGTGGTGGCGATGCTGTCTCTGGTGTCGACACTGGATCGCCACCTGTTGGTGCTGCGGGGACTGCGCGCCTCGGGCCTGGTCCGCATCGACGCGCGCGAGGCCCGCGCGGTCGCCGACGTCCACCTGCCCGTCTACACCGTCCTGCTGCCGGTCTACGACGAGCCGGCCATCGTGGAGAACCTGATCAACGGCGTCGGGCGCCTCGACTATCCCGCGGACCGACTCGAAATCCTGCTGCTGGTCGAAGAAGACGACATCGCGACCCAGACCGCGCTACTGGGCGCCGACCTGCACGGGATCCGGGTGGTCATCGTTCCGCACAGCCTGCCCAAGACCAAACCCAAGGCCTGCAACTACGGAATGTCACTGCCGGGCCTGCGCGGCGAACTCATCACGATCTACGACGCCGAGGACGTGCCGGACCCGCTGCAGCTGCGCCGCGCCGCGGCCCTGTTCCGGCGACTGCCGGCCGACGTCGGTTGCCTGCAGGCCCGACTGGGCTACTTCAACGAGCGGCAGAACCTGCTGACCCGATTCTTCTCACTGGAGTACGACCAGTGGTTCGGCGTGGTACTGCCCGCGGTCCAGCGGTCCGGATGCGTGGTGCCACTGGGCGGCACATCCAATCACATGCGCGCTGCCGTCTGGCGCGAGATCGGCGGCTGGGACGAATTCAACGTCACCGAGGATGCCGATCTGGGTGTCCGGCTCGCGCGGCACGGTTACCGCACTCTGATCCTCGACTCGGTCACCCTCGAGGAAGCCAACTCCGATGTCGTCAACTGGATCCGGCAGCGGTCCCGCTGGTACAAAGGCTATCTGCAGACCATGCTGGTGGCGCTGCGCGACCCGCTGCGGCTGCGGCGCGAGATCGGCACCGCGGCAACGCTTCGGCTGATCAACATGACCGGCGGCGTCCCGTTGACCAGCGCGCTCAACATCGTCTTCTGGTTCACGCTGCTGGTGTGGGTGCTGGGCCGGCCCGCGTTCGTCGAGTCCTTGTTCCCACCACTGACCTACTACGTGTGCCTGGCGCTGTTCCTGATCGGCGCACCGCTTTCGGTGTACGTCAGCATCGTCGTCACGTGTGCGCTGGGCAAGCCCCATCTGTGGTGGGCCGCGGTACTGACCCCGCTGTACTGGATCCTGCAATCCGTTGCCGCGCTGAAAGCGCTCTACCAGTTGGTATTCCGGCCCTCCTTCTGGGAGAAGACGGTGCACGGCCTCAGCGACCACCTCGAACCACTTCACCTTCCGGGAGGCAATTCATGACCCGTCGCGTCTGTGCCATCGCCGCTGCGTTGACGGTGGCTGCCGTCACCGTCGTGCTGTCCGCGGCACCACCGGTGCGCGCGGATCCGTACGTCGAGGCGGTGGCCGAGCCAGCGGTCTCCCCGGCGATCGACTGGACGCAGCTGGGCGTCGCCGACCGGATCGACCTGAACGGTTCGAACGAGCCCAGCGAAGCAGCGATTCCGGTGCCGGCCGGTGTCACGCCGACGCTACTGTCGGGTGAAGCCGGATCGATCGTCAATCTCACCGACGGACGGGTGGACGTGCTCGACGGCCGCGGCGTGCTCCTCGGCGCGATCGCTGTTCCGCCGGGCGCCGCCACCGTGCCGTTCAGCATCGACATCAGCGCGGCACAGGTGACCGACGGCAGGGCAAAGTTGAGCTTCGTGGTGCGTGACGTCGGTACCACGGCCGACACCTGCCTGCGACCACCCGCGCTGACGCTGAGCCGGCTCGCCACCACTTTCTCCGGTCCCACTCCGGATCCGGTCACCGTCGCCGACTTCCTGCCCGGTTACCTCGACAGCATCGTGATCCGGGTGGGCGCAACGCCCAGCGCAGCCCAGCAGCAGGCCGCGCTCGACCTGGTGGCCAAGCTCACCAGGTTGTACCGGCCGATGCCGGTCCGCATCGACGTCACCACCGAAGCGGCCCTGCCCCAGCCGAACTCGTCGACCACCCGGGTCATCGAAATCCGCGAGGAGCCCCAGCCGGGGATCAGGGTCGAGAACGGCGGCACTCCCGCCGCCGTGCTGGCGATCACCGGGACTGGCGAGCGACTCATCCAGCAGGTCGGTCTGTTCGCCGACCGTCGGATCGCGCTGGCCCAGAGCGGTTCGGCGGTGCTGCTGGCCGGTCACGACGGCACCGAGCTGTCGACCACGATCAAGACGTTCGACCAGCTCGGGATCGCGGCACAGGCCTCGGTGTCGGGCACGACAATGCTCTACGCGGGCTTCGACGCGGCCGCCTTCGGCGTCGGGTCGATCAGCGGCGCCCGGGTACATCTTCAGGGCCCACTACACTCCCGTTGTCGGCGGCGAGGGCTCGCTGTTGATCCGCTCGGGCGCAACGGTGTTGGCCACGCACAGCCTCGACGCCTCGGGCAGCCTGGACGTCACCGGCGACATCCCCGCCGAGGTGATCACCTCCAACGTCGGCCTGGCCCTGGAGCTGCGCTACATCCCACGTCAGGAGTGCGCGCCCCGCGACGACCGGGTCACGTTCGTGGTCGATCCACAGTCGACGGTCACGGTCACCCCCGGCGCCGGTAACCGGGGCGGCTTCCCCGCGCTGCCGATGGCGTTCACCCCGGATTTCGACGTCGCGATCGACAGTCCGGAGCACCTCCGATTCGCCGCAGCCGCGGTCAACCTGATCGCCCAGCAGACCCAGGTGACGTTGCGTCCCAGGCTGTCCCGGCTCTCCGATGCGGCCGCCTCGGGCTCCGGACTGCTCGTCGTCGGTGGTGGCAGCGAACTCGCCGGCGCAGCGTTGAAGCCGCCGCTGCTGCCCGGCTCCGGAGAATCCGATGCCGACACCGTCGACGTCGGCAATTCCGCCGCGACGTCGAACACCCTCATCGATCTGCACGCACCGGTGGGCATGGTGCAGGCCTTCACCCAGGACGGGCGCGCAGTGCTGGCTGTCACCGGTACCGGTGACTGGTCACTCCTGGACCCCACCTTCGACCATGTGCGCGGGCTGCCCAACCGGTGGGGTTCCCTGTCCGGAGACGTCGTGGCCACCGGGGTCGCCGGCCAGACGGTGACCCTGTCGGTCAACGAGGGCGAATCGATGGTCCACCAACCCGTCGCGGGCGCCGGCTGGCGATGGTGGGCGTGGGCCAGCGCGGCCGCTGTCGGTGCTGCCGTGCTGGCGGCGGGCGGGACGCTGCTGATCCGTCGCCGCGCGTGAGCCCACCCACCCGGTGGCCGGGTGTCGCCCTGTTCTGGGCGCTGGCGCTCGGCTACTTCGTCGTCGGCACGGTGCTGGTGTTGCGGAAGAACATCTTCGAGCCGGATGCGCCCAACCGGGTGGCCAACGCGGGGTTCGCGGTGCAGTCCCGTGACCCGCACGTCTCGGCGATCGGGTTCGTCTGAAATACACTGCCGAGCCTCGTGGAGATTCCGCTGGTGTGGCTCATCAAAAAAAAAAAAAAAAAAAAAAAAAAAAAAAAAAAAAAAAAAAAAAAAAAAAAAAAAAAAAAAAAAAAAAAAAAAAAAAAAAAAAAAAAAAAAACGGAGGCTGAGAAGTCAGCTCGCGGTCATGTCGATCGGGATGCGCAGCGTGGCGAGCAGCCCACGGTGATCGGCTCCCGGCACGGTGACCGTGGCCACCGACGCCGTCGAGCCGTCTTGACCAAGATGTGGTCGATCCCGATGAGCGGCAACCACTTTCCACCTCGCGGGGTACGTACGCGCCAGACCAACGCCGGCAGCGGTGAGCATCCTGATATCCGGTGTCGAGCAACCGTCGGAACGGGGCCATGTCAGCGGTCGCGTTGAAGTCGCCCGCGACGATCACCGCACCCGCGCCCGCACTGCTGCCGACCTCACGCAGCGTGTCGGGCAGTCGCGCGATGTCGGCGCGCCAGTACCGGATCGGTTGCGGCCACGGCCCGGCCAGGTGCACCGAGAGCACCGTGGTGTCCACGGCCACGCCGGAGATCCGGATCCGGGTGCCGATCATCGGCAGCGTGTAGCCGTCGATGCGACCGGAGTTCACGATCGGATGGCGGCTCCAGATTCCGATGCCCGATGCCGACTCGGCGGGCACCAGCACGCGGTACGGGAACACGGCGTCCATGCCGGCCTTCAACAGTCCGTCGGCGGCCTCCGGTGTCATCTCCTGGACCGCGACGACGTCTGCGGAGCCGCGGGCCAGGGCGGCGAAGGCCACCGGATCCGCCTGTCCCATCCTGAGGTTCGTCGTCAGCACGCGCAGGTCGACGGACGCGACCGAGGAACCCGGTGAGGCTTGGAAGCGGGGCAGATACACGAGCACGAGCGCTGCGGTCACCGCGCACGCGACCAGCACGAGCAGATAGCGTCTGCCCAGCCCGAGCAACACGACAGCGACGGGTGCCGCGATCGCCAGATAGGGCGCCGCCGCCGCGACGACCAGCGTGGGGTGCGCGGAGATCGGCAGGTAGCGGGCGCCGAACCCCACCAGCGCGACGGCCAGGGCCAGCAGGCCCAGCACCGTCGCGAGAAGACGGATCATCGCCCGCGAATCCGCGGCGTCAGCCCAGGCGCCGCAGCCTCGGCTCCAGATCGCTCTGGAACAGCTCCAGGAACCGGCGCTGATCGTGTCCCGGGGCGTGGAACACCAGGTGGTTGAGGCCCCAGCCGACGTAGTCCTTGACCTTCTCGACGGCTTCGTCGGGATCCGAAGCGACGATCCAGCGCTTGGCGACCTGCTCGATGGGCAGCTCGTCGGCGGCCTTCTCCATCTCCATCGGGTCGTCGATGCTGTGCTTCTGCTCGGCGGTCAGCGACAGCGGCGCCCAGAACCGGGTGTTCTCCAGCGCCAGTTCGGGATCGGTGTCGTAGGAGATCTTGATCTCGATCATCCGGTCGATGTCGTCGGGGTCTTGCCCGCCGCCTCGGCGCCCTCGCTGCATCGCGGGGATGAGCTTGTCCTTGTACAGCTCCTCGCCCTTGCCCGAGGTGCAGATGAAACCGTCGCCGGCGCGGCCCGCGTACTTGGCCACCTGCGGTCCGCCCGCGGCGATGTAGATCGGGATGCCGCCCTCGGGAACGTCATAGATCGAGGCGCCCTTGGTCTTGTAGTACTCGCCGTCGAAGTCGACGCGGTCACCGAGCCACAGCTCGCGCATCAGCCGGACCGACTCGCGCAGCCGCGCGTAGCGCTCCTTGAACTCGGGCCACTCGCCCTCGTAGCCGGTGGCGATCTCGTTGAGCGCCTCGCCGGTGCCCACGCCGAGGAAGATCCGGTCCGGGTACAGGCAGCCCATCGTCGCGAACGCCTGGGCGATGACGGCCGGGTTGTAGCGGAACGTCGGGGTCAGCACCGACGTGCCGAGCACCAGTCGCTTGGTGCGCTCGCCGACGGCGGTCATCCAGGCCAGCGAGAACGGAGCGTGACCGCCCTCGTGCCGCCACGGCTGGAAGTGGTCGCTGACGGTGGCGCTGTCCATGCCGTGCTCCTCGGCGGCGACCGCCGAGCTCGACGAGTTCGCGGGGCGCGAACTGCTCCGCCGACGCCTTGTATCCCAGTTTCAGTTCAGCCAGTACCTATGTTTCTACACTCGCCTGATGGCACCGGACCTGACGGCCGTCACCGATCGCGTCCACTTCGTCCGGACGGATCTGGTCAACTGGACGCTGGTCGCCGACGACGACGGGGTGGTGCTGATCGACGCGGGATTCCCCGGCAGCCGCGACGAGTGCTCTCGTCGCTGAGCCGGCTCGGATTCGGCGGCGGCCGACTTGCGGGCGATCCTGTTGACCCACGCACACATCGACCACTTCGGCTCGGCGATCTGGTTCGCCAAGACACACGGCACGCCGGTCTACTGCCACGCCGCGGAAGTCGGGCATGCCAAGCGCGAGTATCTCGAACAGGCCTCCCCCCGCGACATCGCGGTCCAGGCCTGGCAGCCGCAGATATCTGAAGTGGGCGGTGACGGTCATGCGCAAGGGCGCGCTGACGCACGAGGGCATCCCGACGGCCCAGGCGCTGACCGAGGACGTCGCGGCGGGGCTGCCGGGTACGCCGCAGGTGATCCCGACGCCCGGGCACACCGGCGGGCACTGTTCGTATCTGGTGGACGGCGTGCTCGTCAGTGGCGACGCATTGGTCACCGGGCATCCGCTCGCCCCGCGGCCCGGCCCGCAACTGCTGCCGTCGTTCTTCAACCACGACGAGGACGGCTGCCGGCGCAGCCTCCAGCGCTGGCAGCTGTCGACACCGAGGTGCTGCTGCCCGGGCACGGCCCGGTGTGGCGCGGCCGAGTGGCCGAGGCGGCCCGGGCCGCTCAAGCGAGCGTGTCGTAGCCGAGCAGGAACAGCGCGGTCAGCGCGAGGCCGCAGGCGATGACGATCGCAGGCATCAGGATCATCGTGTCGAGCTCGTCGTCATCGAGCACGTCGGCCTCGAAACGGCCGAACAGCACGCGCGCGATTCCTGTCCGCGGAAGGCGTGCACCAGACCGCGAACCGCCCGGGTGTCGCGATGACGGCCGAAAAAGACGCGGGACACACCGCCGAACAGAAAGGTGAGGGCGGCAGCGGCCAGCATCAACCAACCAACGGTCGCCTGCGACACACGGCAAGCCTATAGGCCGATCCGGTCAGGGCCAGTGAGCCTTGAGAAAGGCGAGCGGGTAGACCTCGCCTGCGGCGGGCAGCGGTTCGGACAACCGGGTGTAGCCCATCGACAGGTAAAGGGCCTCGGCCTCGGGCTGCCGGTCGCCGGTGGTCAGGTAGATCCGGTTGGTAGCCCCGGGCGGCGATCTCGGCCTCCAGCCGTCGAACCAGCGCGCTTGGCCGTGTCCCCGCCGGCGGTGGCGACTGTCGGTCCAGATCCGTTTCAGCTCCGCGGTGGTGTCGTCGAACCGCCGGAACGCACCGCCGGTGACCGGCTCACCGCCGAGCAGTCCGACCCACAGGTCACCGTCCGGCGGCTCGAATCCGCGGGCGGGTAGCCACGAACCAGTCGCGCACGCGGTCGCGGTGCCGCCGTAGCGCTCGCGCGTACTCGACCGCGAGCGCCTCGATGAGCGGCGTGGCCAGCGGGTCATCCTGCGCTGACCGCGACGAAACGCAGCGCATCGGTTTCGGTGTCGGACATCGATCAGCGCCCGCGGGGCAGCAACGCGGCCAGTTGATCCGCGGTGACGGCCCAACCGGTGTGGTGGCTCTCGAACGCGTCGGCCGGCAGCAAGGAGTGCTCGATCGACATCAACGTCTGCTCGTCGCCGTGCGGTTCGAAGGTCACGTCGACGATGCTCGTAACCGTCGGATCGGCCCAGCCGGAGTGGCTCCAGGTGAAACGCAACCGGTTCGGCCGGTCGATGTCGAGGAACTGTCCGGTGATCAGCACGAGGCGGCCGGAGTCCTCGACGTCGAACCGCACGCGGCCGCCGACGTGTGGTTCGACGGTGACGGCGACGCACCGGGATGGTCGTGGACACATCCAGTCCTTGAGCGCATCCGGGTCCAGCCACTCGTCGAACACCTCGGCTGGTGCGGCGGGCATGACCCGCGCAACGCGGGCGACGGGACGGTCGCTCATCGGTGTGCCCGCTTGCCGCGCAGCCGTTCGGAGAGGGCGTCGGCGCGCGCGGACCAGAACGCCGTCTGCTCCTGGATCCACCGCTCCGCCGCGGTGAGGCCGTCCGCCTGCAACGACAGCCAGTGCTCACGCCCCCGGACCTTGCGCCGGACCAGGCCGGCCGCCTCCAGCACACCGACGTGGCGTGACACTCCGGCGAACGTCATCGGCAGCGGCTCGGCCAGATCGGTGATGCGCGCGTCACCCTCGCGCAGCGTCTCGAGGATCCGGCGGCGGGTGGGGTCGGCGAGCGCGGCGTACGCGCGATCCAGGGCCGGATCTTCAACCATTTTGTTGACTATAGCGGAGCGAAGTGGTGAGCTTAATATTCAAGTGATTCGTTGAACATTCCCCCCGGAGGAGGGCCATGGACACACCGCAGATCGCGTCGGCACAGGAGTGGGCGACCGCGTGGGCCGACATGCTGGTTCAGGAGAAGGAGCTGACGCGGGCCCGCGATGCGCTGGCGGCGAAGCGACGACGGATGCCGTGGACGCCGGTGCAGAAGACCTACCGGTTCGAAGGCCCCGATGGGCCGGCCACGTTGCTCGACCTGTTCGCCGGGCGCCGTCAGCTCATCGTGTACCGGGCGTTCATGGACCCCGGCGTAGGCGGCTCGCCGGACCACGGTTGTGTGGGCTGTTCGCTGATGGCCGACCACATCGGCAACCTGTCGCATCTGAACGCCCGAGACACCACGCTCGCCTACGTATCCCGCGGCCCGCAAGCGGACATCGCGCGGATCAAGACGCGGATGGGCTGGAACATGCTGTGGTACACCATGATTCCCGGCGAGGACGGTATGTTCGACGTCGACTCGGCGTCGACCAATGGCACGGCACCAATGCCTTCACGACAGGAGAATTGGGAGGACTCCCCGCCGGGATACCCACAGACGGCGCCGTATCAATGGTGGCGGCACCACGACCTGTACCCGTAGTCCGCTAGAAGGGCGGCGGATCGTCGCCATGGCAGGGCGGGGTTCCGCCGACGGTGTGGAAGTAGCCACGTACGGCTACGCGCTGTCGGGCTTGGTGTTTGGCTACGCGCTCAGCGGCGGCCTGTATGGCGGCGGCGTGGTCACGTTGGAGTTGGACCGCGTTGAGTTCCCGTTCGCGGGCGATATGGGCGGCACGGTTCTCGGCGCGGGTGCGCCGGCGGGTGGGCATCATCAGCCCCCGCCCCGGACTGCGCGGCGGTGGGGGTCCGGATGCGGGTGGCGGCGGGGTGGTGGTGCTCCAGGACGGGAACAGCAGCGCTGAGAACGGCGCCGTGGTGTAGGTGTGCCCGGTGGGGGTGGTGACCCGCACCGTCCCATCGGCGGCCTGCGCGTCGGCCCAGCCTTCCCAGAACGTTTTCACCAAATGATGTTTGCGGCAATAACATTTGATGTTGGCCGGGTGGGTGGCGCCGTGCGGGTAGGGCACGGTGTGGTCGATGTCGGCGAACACCGCGGGCCGGTCGCAGCCCGGGAAGCGGCACGTCAGGTCACGGGAGCGGACGAACCGGTCGAGGGCGGCGGAGGGCCGGTAGCCGTCGGTGGCCTTGATGCTGTCGAGGTTGTCGAGCATCCGCACGGTGGCACCGTGGGCGATCAGCTCGGCCAGCAGCGGCGCGGGCAGAATCCCGCCCCGCATGCCGGGAATCAACGCGGCGGAGCGGCGCCGGGGCGCGGACGTGGGAGGTGGCTGCGCTTGCGATTCGTCGACTCCCGCCCGCCGTGCAGCTGCGGATCGGGGGCGACGTCGAGGGCGCTGGGGTCGGCGATGACGGTGATCGTGAAGCTCGACGCGCGGCCGTCGTCGACCTGCGCGGCCGGACAGGAGGGGGCGTCGCAGCGGCAGGCCAACACGAAGGATCCGGCCGCGATCGCCCCGAGGGAATCCGCGCGGCGCTGATCGAGGGTGCGGGGATCGTCATCGCACACCGAACGGATCATCACCGCCAACCGGTGCGCGAGCACCGCGGCGTCGGGGGTGGCCAGCTTGCCGAACACACTGGTGAGACCGGTGCGATCGGCACGGTCCCCGATGGTGAACGAGCGGCCCTGCATGCCGGTGCGCAGCCGGCGCACCGCATCGGGGTCATACTTGTCGATCCACACGTCGATGGCGGTTTCGAGTTTCTTCTGCGACAGCACCCCCCACCCGGCGACGGCGTCGACGAAGATGCCGTCCAGGATCGCCAGCGTGGCCGGGTCCACCACCAGGGCGGTGCGGAACACGATGGTCGTCACCAGCGTCACCGGCACCTGCCCGGCCGCCAGCAGCCGCCCCAGCAGCGGAAACCGGTCCCGCACCGCGAGCGCCAGATCCAACTGTCCGGACGCCCGGCCGGGGCTGATGTTCAGCGCACAGCTGATCTCGGCAACGGCGGTGTCCCAGTCGTCACAGGCCCAGCGGGCCCGCTCCGGTCGACAGCGGCGCTCCCAGAGCTCGACGATCGCGGCCAGCTTCACCGCCTCCGCCCGCGCCGCAGCCGCCCCACACCCCCGCACGATGTCGATCAGATCGGCATCGCCGGCCGCGGCCAACGAGGCCGTATCCGGAACCGGCGATTCACACATATGTTCGATACTAGCGAGGCAGATCCGCCGCGGAGCCGCCTGATCAGCGCCTGGGGATAACGCTGTCCATGACGAGAAAGTTGTGGACAACTCCGCCGCAGAGGTCCGCACAGGTGTATCCGCGCGGGACTTCCGCCGAAAACTTGACACGTGTAAAGTTCGGCGCCATGGACAACATCCGCGGTAAGACCATCGCCATCACGGGGGCGGCCCGGGGCATCGGATACGCGACCGCCGTCGCACTGCTCGAGCGCGGCGCCCGCGTGGTCATCGGCGACCGCGACGTCGCCCTCCAGGAATCGTCGGTCGCCAAGCTCTCGAACCTCGGACCGTGTCGGGCTATCCGCTGGACGTGACCGACCGCGAGTCGTTCGCAACCTTCCTCGACAAAGCCCGCACCGACGGTGGCGGCCACATCGACGTGCTGATCAACAACGCCGGCGTGATGCCGATCGGGCCGTTCCTGGAGCAGTCCGAGCAGTCGATCCGGTCGTCGATCGAGGTCAACCTCTATGGCGTCATCGCCGGCTGCCAACTCGCCCTGCCCGACATGATCGCCCGCCGGCGGGGCCACATCATCAACATCGCGTCGTTGTCGGGCTTGATCCCGGTCCCGGGGCAGGTCGTCTACGTGGGCGCGAAGTTCGGCGTCGTGGGCCTGTCGGCGGCGCTCGCCGACGAGGTGGCACCCCACGGCGTGCACGTGTCGGTGGTGATGCCGCCCTTCACCAACACCGAGCTGATCTCCGGAACCAAGGAGACACCCGGCACCAAACCCGTTGAGCCCCAGGAGATCGCGGCAGCGATCGTGAAGACACTGAACAAGCCTAAGACCCACGTCTCCGTCCCGCCGTTCCTGCGCTTCACCGCGCAGGCCGCGCAGCTGCTGGGTCCGCGCGGACGGCGCTGGATGAACCGGAAGCTGGGGCTCGACAACGTCTTCCTCGAGTTCGACACCGCCAAGCGGCAGGGCTACGAACAGCGCGCGCAGGCTGCGCTCGGCGTCGTCGAAGGTGCCGAGAAGAACTAGCGCGCGATGCCGTCGACGAGGCGGTCGCAGACCGCGTACATGTCCTGCTTCGCCGCAGCCTGATCCTCGGCACGGGAGATGTAGAGCGCCGCCTCGTCGAGCGCACCGAGCAGCACGTGCGCCGCGGGCCGCCTTGGCTGATCCGGAATCACACCATCGGCGATCGCCTGACCGAGCATGGCCTCGATGACGCCGAGGCCGTACTTGACCCCGACCGCCCGCCATCGCTCCCAGCCCAGGACCGCCGGCGCGTCGATCAGCACGATCCGCTGCACGTCGGGCGCCGAACACAGATCCAGGAACAACCGCGCGCCCACTTTCATCGCCTCGAGTTGGTCGGGCGGAGCCGCTGACACGATGCGCTCCGCGATCTGGGCGACCAACTCCGCCTCGACCTCTTCGTAGACCGCCGCGAACACCTCGGTCTTGTCGGTGAACTGGTGATACAGCGCGCCGCGGGTGACGCCGGCCGCAGCGACGATCGACTGGGTGGAGACCTCGGCGAAGCCATTGCTGGCAAACAGCTTTCGCGCGGCCGTCAACAGGCTGGCGCGGGTGGCCGCCGTGCGCTGCGCCTGGGACCGCCTCGGCGGAGGATTGACTTCCATACAGGCTGTACGTAACTTTCATACCGAGTGTTTGTAAGTGCGGACGTAAGGATAACCGAGATGCCCGAGTTCAGGTCGGCTGCGGCCACGATCCACTATCGCGACTCGGGCCCCCGGGATTCCGCCTTCCCGCCCGTGGTCTTCGTGCACGGCGCGCTCGTCGACTCCCGGCTCTGGGACCCGGTCGTCACCGATCTCGCCGGCCGGGGCTTCCGCTGTCTGCAGCCCGATCTCCCGCTCGGCGCCCACAGGATCCCGGTGGACGATCACGCGGCACTGACACCGAAAGGTGTCGCAGACCTGGTGCACGAGTTCCTCGTCGGACTCGATCTCGACGACGTGACGCTGGTGGGCAACGACACCGGCGGAGGCATCTGCCAGTTCCTGATCGACGCCCACCCCGAGCGCATCGGCCGGCTGGTGCTGACCAATTGCGATGCGTTCGAAAAGTTTCCGCCGTTCCCGTTCAACGCGATCTTCGCGCTGATGCGCACCCGTCCGGCCGTCACCGCGCTGATGGCGACCATGGGCCCGACGGCGCTGCGGCACTCGCCGGTCGGGTTCGGCCTACTCGCCCGCCACCTCGACCCCGCCCTGACCGCCTCTTGGCTGCGGCCGGCGCGCACCGATCGCCGCATCGCCGGGGACTTCGCCGCGCTGGCCCGCGGTATCGGCCGCACCGACCTGACCGGCGTCGCACCGCGGCTGCACCGCTTCACCAAACCCGTGACAGTGGTGTGGGGTCAGGACGACCGTTGCTTCACCCCGGCTCTGGGCCGGCGGCTCGCCGCCCTGTTCCCCGACTCGACCATCATCGAGGTAGCCGGCGCGTCGACCTTCGTCCCGCTGGACGACCCCGAGCGCGGTCAGCGCGGCGATCAGTCAGGCGAACACCGGCATGGGATCCCCGAACCGATAGGCCTCGATCGTGTCGAGGTGGTCGAACAGTTCCTCGAGGTTGAACTGGTAGTCGTCGGAGGTACCGACGAACACCACGTGCGCGACCTCGCCGTCGTCGTCGGGCGTCAGTAGCACCACCGTGACGTTGACGACCTCGTCCTCGTCCGTGACGTCGGCTGACGACGCCGGCCAGTACCACGCCACTCCGGTCTCGTCATCGACGTCCTCGGAGAACTCCCAGCCGCGCTCGGTCAGCCGGGCATCGAAATCATCGAGTTCTGCGGCGATTTCGAGTTGCTCGGCGACACGTGCCGGAACCCAGGCGGCGTTGCGGGCACCCTGGCGCTTCTTGCGGCGCGCCTTCTTCTGCTCCGACCGCTTGGACACCTACGACAGCGCCTGGTCCAGGTCCGCGATCAGGTCCTCGGTGCCCTCCAAGCCGACCGAGATCCGGACGACACCGTCCCCCAGGCCGATCGCGGCACGGCCCGCCGGCCCCATGGCCCGGTGCGTCGTCGTGGCCGGATGCGTGATCAACGACTTGGCGTCCCCCAGGTTGTTGGAGATGTCGACGATCCGCAGCTTGTCGAGCACCTCGAACGCGCGCTCCTTGGTGCCGCCCTTCAGCTCGAACGTCACCACCGTGCCGCCACCGGTCATCTGCCGCTTCGCCAGGTCGAACTGCGGATGCGACTCCAGGAAGGGATATTTCACCCAACTCACCGCGGGACTGGACTCCAGGTACTCCGCGACGCGCCGCGCCGACGAATTCTGGTAGTCCACCCGCAGCGCCAGCGTCTCCAGGCCCTTGAGCAGGGTCCACGCGTTGAACGGGCTCAGCGCGGGTCCGGTGTGCCGCATGAGTTTCTGCACGGGCTCGTCGATGTACTCCTTGCTGCCGAGGATGGCCCCGCCCAGCACGCGACCTTGACCGTCGATGTGCTTGGTGCCCGAGTACACCACCACGTCGACCCCCAGCGGGAAGCCCTGCTGCAGGATCGGTGTCGCGAAGACGTTGTCCAGCACCACCTTTGCACCGGCCGCATGGGCGAGGTCGCACACCGCGGCGATGTCGACCAGCGACTGCATCGGGTTCGACGGCGTCTCGAAGAACACCGCCTGGGTCGGGACCGACAGCGCCTCCTCCCACTGGGACAGGTCGTCGCCGTCGACGAAGACCGTCTCGACGCCCCAGCGCGGCAGGATCTCGTTGCAGACCACGAAACACGAGCCGAACAGGCTGCGGGCGGCGACCAGGCGGTCTCCGGCGGCCAGCAGCGCGGCCAGCGAGGTGAACACGGCCGACATGCCGGTGGCGGTCGCGAAGCAGGCGGGCGCGCCCTCGAGCAGGCGCAGGCGCTCCTCGAACATCGAGATGGTCGGGTTGCCGTACCGGGAGTACACGTATCGGTCGATCTCGCCGGTGAACGCCTTCTCGGCGTCGCCGGCGGTCTGGTAGACGTAACCGGACGTGAGGTACAGCGCCTCGGCGGTCTCCTCGAAGCCCGAGCGCAGCAGGCCGCCGCGGACGCCGATGGTGGCCTGGCTGACCCCGTCGGGCAGTTCGGCGGGCGTGCGTACCGACTCGGTCACGACTGCGTCCAGGGCAGTCCCACGGCCTTCCAGCCGGTGCCCCCACGGTGCTTGTGCTCGTCGAGATTGCCTTCGAAGCCGTCGAGGATGTTGTAGGACGGGCCGATCCCCGCCGCGGTGGCGGCCTCCGCGGCGCCGATCGAGCGGTTACCCGATCGGCACAGGAACGCCACCGGAGCCCTCGCCTGGGCCCACGCCCGGCCTGATGCCCGCGGCCATCAGGTCGTCGACGAAGCCGTCGTTGCGGGATCCGTCGGTGCGATTCCACTCGATGAAGACGGTGTCGCGCTGCAACCCCGACAGGTCCGGTACGCCGACGAAGCGCCACTCGGCGTCGGTGCGAACGTCGACGAGCACCGCGTCGGCATTCTCGCTCAGCAGCTTCCAGGCCTCCTCAGGCGTGATGTCTCCGGCGTAGCTCACGGTCGTGAGTGTCCCACAGCTAGCTGGGACCGGTCGAACAGACCTTCCAGGCCCCGTCCTCGCGCGCGAAGACCACCTCGACCGTCTGCTCGGCATCGGGATTCGTGGCGAAGTGGTAGGTCACGGTCGCCGTGGCCCGGTCGCCGTCGATCCGCACGTCGGCCACCCGGTCGAGGAAGCGCTCGCCCCGCTTGTCCACCGAATCACTCTGACGTGAAAGAACTTTGGCCTCGTCGCCCGCTTGCGCGGCGCACGTGAACGCGCGGAAGTCGGCGTAGTCGCGGCGCTGCAGCGCATCGTTCTGACCCGCTGCGGCGCGGGCGATCTGCTGCTCGTCGGTCAGGTCACCGCCGGAGAACACACTGAACAACCAGACGGCGATCACGACGGCCACGATGATCGCCAGGGCGCCCAGGAACGGCGCGGCGGTGGAGCCGCCGGACGACTCCGATTCCGGTTCGGTCACCGCAGCCTGCGCAGCGCCGAGGTGACCCGCCGGGCTCGGTCGCGCGCCACGATCGGATCGGGCGCGGTCGCCGCTCGACACCGCGAGCCAGCGGTTGCCGCCGTCGGCCTGCGCGCGGGGAAACAGCCGCACGTCGCTCTCGGCGACGGCAAGTGCGTCGGCCAGCACAGCGCGCAACTGGCTGTCATCGACCTCGCGATCGGCGGCATCGGCCCCGGCATAGCTGATCTCCGCCGCACCCGGCGAGATCATGATGGTGTCCACCGGCAGACCGAGGACGGCCCGCGCGTGCAGTTCGAACGCCGAGAGTCGCTGCGAACGCAGCGTGACCACGGCGCTGTCCTGCGGCCGTGGCCGGACGTCGGTGAAATAGACCTCGTCGCCGCGCACCAGCAGTTCGACCGCGAACACCCCGCGACCTCCCAGCGAGTTGACGATCCGCGCAGCGATCGACTTCGCCACGTCCAGCGCCGACGGCGAGAGCTGCTGGGGCTGCCACGATTCGAGGGTGTCGGCGTCGGGCTGATGGTGGCCGATGGGCTCGCAGAAGGACACGGTCGGCCCGGCGGGGCCGGTGCTGCGCACCGTGAGCAGCGTCACCTCGACGTCGACGTCGACCACCGTCTCGGCGAGCACACGGTGCAGGCTCAGCCGGCCGCCGGCGACGGCGCGGCGCCACGCGGGCGCGACGTCCTCGGGCCGCAACACGACCGATTCCCCCTCGCCGGGAGCGGCCGCCACGGGTTTGACCAGCAGCGGGAAACCGGCGTGCTGGGCGATCGCGGTGAGTTCCTCGACCGAGCCGGCGAACCAGAACGGCGCGGTCGGCAGGCCCAGCTCGTCGGCGGCGAGCCGGCGCAACCCCTCGCCGTCGAGCGCCAGCCGGATGCTGCGCGGTGTGGGGAACACCTCGACGTCACCGCGGTCGGCGACGGTGATCAACGCATCCGTCGACACCGCTTCGGCATCGGCCACCACGTACCGCGGCTGCTGCTCGTCGATCAGTGCCGTCAGCGCCGCGGCGTCGGTGCCGACGCGCGTCTGGTCCACCACGACCACCTCGGCGCCGAGGCGCCGGAACGCCAGCGCGAGCTCACGGCTGCGCTCGCCCGCGCTCAGCAGCAGCACGGACGCCGGGCCTGCTGCGGCCGGCTGCGCGGACACCGGGTCGCGGTCACTCGTCTCACTCATGGAGCCTCCAGCCTGCCAGAGCCGGCCGACCGGATGAGTCGCGCCATGCCTATCCGGGGGTTTCGGAGCTGTCGAGCTGCGCCCGGAACGCGCTCATCGCCTCGACCAGTGCGCCGAAAACCCGATGGGCGGCGGCGAGGTCGGCGTCGGGCAGGTCGGCCAGGGCGGCATGGGTGTGAGCGGCCAGCGGGGTGAAGAAGCCCCGGGCCACCTCGGTGCCGTGCTCGGCGACGCGCAGCTTGACCTTGCGGCGGTCCGCCGGATCGGAGTCCCGCAGCAGGTGACCGGAGGTGATCATCCGCTCGACGAGGTAGGTGATCGCGGCGCCGGAGGTGCCCATCCGCGTCCTGAGCTCCCCGGCCGTCAGCGGAGCACCGGCCGTCTCGGCCACCATCACGTGCAGCAGTGCCCGGAAATCGTTGGCCGTCAAGGCATGCCGGGCCGCGAAGTCGTGCCCGATCCGGTCGGACTCCGCCGTCAGTGCGCGGACATCGGCGCCCATCAGCTCTTCCAGGCGCGCACGGTCGGTTTCCTGCACCGATCCACCATATCCGCCCTCGTTCCATTGCTTAATGGTTAATTATCTGAAATATTCGGGCGGCATGAGTCGACGGATGTCCTTGTTCATCGCTCTTGTCGTCGTCGTCGTGTCCGGTGCGCTGATGGGACTGCTCAGCGGCGGAACCTCGGCCGAGCAGTCGCCGGTGGTCGTGCCCGCCGATTCCGAGTCGGCCCGCGCCGACGCGGCGCGCGCCGAGTTCCCCGGCGGCGATCAGGTGCCGGCGATCCTGGTGGTGACCCGCGCCGACGGGGCCGCCCTGACACCGCAGGACCGCGCCGCGGTCGACGGCGCCCGCGAACGCATGCTCGCGGCCGCGGGCGCGGGCCGATCCGGGCCGCCGGTTCAGATCTCCGAGGACGGGCAGGCCGCGGTGGCGCCCGTGGTGCTGCACGCCGACCTGTCCGGGTTCGCGCTCAACGACAAGGTCAACGCGCTGCGCACCGCGGCCTCCGACGGACTGCCCGCCGACCTGCGCGCCCAGGTCACCGGCGGGCCCGCGTTCGGCGCCGACATCGCCGACTCCTTCTCCGGCGCCAACATCACGCTGCTGGCCGTCACCGCGGCGGTGGTGGCGCTGCTGCTGATCGTGACCTACCGCTCGCCGGTGTTGTGGCTGGTGCCGCTGCTGGTGATCGCCTTCGCCGACCGGGTCGCGGCCGTGGTGGGCGAAGCGGTGGCGACCGCCCTGGACATGACGCCGGACGGCTCGACGTCCGGGATCACCAGCGTGCTGGTGTTCGGTGCGGGCACCAACTACGCGCTGCTGCTGATCTCCCGCTATCGAGAAGAGCTGGGCCGCAATGAATCCCATCACACCGCGTTGCGCACCGCCGTGCGGCGCGCCGGCCCGGCGATCGTCGCCAGCAACGCGACGGTGGTGCTGGCGCTGCTGACCCTGCTGCTCGCCTCCTCGCCGAGCACCCGCAGCCTGGGGGTGCAGGCCGCCTCGGGCCTGGTGGTCGCGGCGGTGTTCGTGCTGCTGGTGCTGCCGGCGCTGCTGGACCTCTTCGGACGGAAGCTGTTCTGGCCGTTCATCCCCCGCATCGGCGCAACGGCACTGACCGACAGCGGCATCTGGCACCGGGTCGCGGCCGGTGTCGCGCGGCGCCCCGCCCGGGTGGCGGTGGTCGCGATCGCCGCGCTCGCGGTGCTGTGCACCGGACTGTTCGGCACCCCGATCGGGCTGTCGCAGACCGAGCAGTTCCGCGTGCAGGCCGAATCGGTCAGCGGCTATGAGACGCTCGCCGACCACTTCCCCAGCGGCCTGACCGACCCCACCCGCGTGATCGCCTCGACCGACCGCGCCGCCGAGGTCGAGCGTGCCGTCAACGACACTGCGGGGGTCGTGTCGGTCACCCCGGCAGGCACCTCGCCGACCGGGCTGACCCAGTGGTCGGTGGTGCTCGACGCGGCGCCGGCCTCCGATCGGGCCTTCGCCACGGTCGACGCCCTGCGCCAGGCGGTACACGAGGCCGATCCCGAGGGGCTGGTCGGCGGATCGGACGCGAGAGCCCGCGACGCCGCCGGCGCGGCCGGTCACGACCGCGCCGTCGTGGTGCCCGCCATCCTGGCGGTGGTGCTGGCGGTGCTCTACGTGCTGCTGCGGTCGGCGCTGGCCCCGCTCGTCCTGGTCGCGGTCACCGTGCTCAGCGCGCTGGCCGCGCTCGGCCTCGGCGGCTGGGCCAGCGTGCACGTGTTCGGGTTCCCGGCACTGGACAACACCGTCCCGCTGTTCGCGCTGCTCTTCCTCGTCGCGCTCGGCGTGGATTACACGATCTTCCTGGTCACCCGCGCGCGGGAGGAGACCCCGGCGCACGGCACCCGCGACGGCATCGTCCGTGCCGTGTCGGCGACGGGCGCGGTGATCACCAGCGCGGGCATCGTGCTGGCCGCGGTGTTCTGCGTGCTCGGCGTGCTGCCCCTGATCGCGCTCACGCAGGTCGGGATCATCGTCGGGCTGGGCATCCTGCTGGACACGTTCGTCGTGCGCACCGTGGTCATCCCGGCACTGTTCACGCTCATCGGCCCGCGGATCTGGTGGCCTGCGCTCAAGGGGGCCGACGCCGGCGACGCGTAACGTCGAGAGATGAGCCGGACCGACAGTCGCGCCGAACCGGACACCGATCAGCCCCCGGTGCACATGCGCCGCAACGGGTTCGATCCGACACCGCTGCTGGGTGAGATCCGCGAGACCGTCGGCGTGCAGACCGTCACCAACGCGTTCGGCATGCAGGTCTACCTCGTCACCCGCTACGAGGACGTCAAGGCCGTGCTGTCCGATCACGCGCACTTCGCCAACGGCCGCCCGCCCGGCTTCGTCCTGCCCGGTGCCCCGCCGGTCGACGAGCAGGAGACCGCCCGCGCCCGTTCGGGGAATCTGCTCGGACTCGATCCGCCGGAGCATCAGCGTCTCCGGCGGATGCTCACCGGGGAGTTCACCATCCGGCGGATCAAGCGTCTGCAGCCGCGCATCGCCGAACTCGTCGACGCCCAACTCGACGAGCTCGCCGCCGCCGGCCCGCCGGCCGACCTGGTCCGGCACTTCGCGCTGCCGATCCCGTCGCTGGTGATCTGTGAGCTGCTCGGAGTGCCGTATGCCGACCGCGACGACTTCCAGCGGCGCAGCGGGCGCCAGCTCGACCTGTCGATCCCGATCCCCGAGCGCCTCGAGCTGCAGCGCGAGGGCCGGGCCTACATGGGCACGCTGGTGGCCGGGGCCAGGACGCACCCCGGCGACGACATCCTCGGCATGCTGGTGCGTGAGCACGGCGGTGAACTCACCGACGACGAGCTGATCGGTGTCGCCGGACTGCTGCTGCTGGCGGGCCACGAGACCACCGCGAACATGCTGGCACTGGGCACCCTGGCCGTGCTGCGTCATCCCGAGCAGGCGGCCGCGATCCGGGCGGACCCGGCCGCGGTGGGCCCCGCGGTCGAGGAGCTGCTGCGCTACCTGTCGATCGTGCAGACCGCGATCCCGCGCATCACCACGGCCGAAGTGGAGGTCGCCGGGGTCCCGATCCCGGTGGGCTCGCTGGTGTTCGCCTCGCTGCCGTCGGGCAACCGGGACCCCGAATTCATCGACGCACCAGATGATCTCGACATCAGCCGAGGGGCGTTGGGCCATCTGGCGTTCGGCCACGGCGTGCACCACTGTCTCGGCGCGCCGCTGGCCCGGATGGAGATGCAGATCGCGTTCCCGGCGCTGCTGCGACGCTTCCCGACGCTGGCGCTGGCCGGGGAATTCGACGATGTCGAGTTCCGGTCGTTCCACTTCATCTACGGTCTGAAGGCATTGGAGGTGAGCTGGGGATGAAGGTCTCGGCGGATCGCGAGCTGTGCATCCAGGCCGGCAACTGCGTGATGGTGGCCGGCGAGGTCTTCGATCAGGACGACGACGGCATCGTCGTCATCCTGGCCGACGAGGTGAGCGGCGAGGCCGCCGAACACGCCCGCGAAGCGGTCAAGCTGTGTCCGGCGAGTGCGCTGGCCCTGACCGGGGACTGACGTCCGGGCCGTCGCCGGGTACGTCGATCACACCGTTGCGCACCAGGATCACCAGGCTCACCAGCAGTACCCAGACCGGGAACGCCACCGTCGTCCAGGGCGTCAGATCGCTGGCCAGCAGCACACACACCGCGACGACGTAGGTGGTGGCCACCAACCACCTCGGCATCAGCCGGGTGCGCAGCCAGATGGTGGCCAGCGAGATCATGAAGACCGCGGCCATCCGCAGCGCATAGGTGTTGCCGAGGGAGACCAACAGCCCCTGCCCGAACGCCGCGACCTCGGTGCGGGCGCCCGAATCCCCGAGGAACTCGTCGCTGGCGATCAGCCCGGCGCCGACGGCCGTCGACGCGAAGATCATCGCGAGGAACAGCAGCCCGCTGCCGATCAGCACCGTGGCGAAGAACTTGTCCTCCAGGGCGCCCAATCCGTCGCGCACCACCCCGATGAACCACAGGAACGCGATGCCCGCGAACGGCATCAGCACCACGGCCACCCGTAGCCGGTCGCCGGCCCCGTCGATCCACTGCGAGCCGAGTTCGGCGCCGGCCGGCAGCGCGGTGCGCAGCAATATCAGCGCCGTCCCGAACAGCAGCGCGAATACCACACCGGCCAGTGCAGCCGCCCTGGGCGTGGTGAGGTGGCGTAGGCGGGGGGCGGTGTGATGGGTCACGGGATCATCGTGGCACGCCGCGTCACTCTCGCGCAGTAGCCGCGTCGTCGGCGCTCACCGTGCGGTTGCCACCGGCGCTCTTGGCGCGGTACATCGCGGCGTCGGCGCTCTCGATCAGGGTCCGGATCGACGGCGGCACGTCGCCGTCATGCGTCCAGCCGGCGGCCACGCCGATGCTGACGGTCGGTCGCGGCGCCGCATCGCAGCGGGCCACCGATTCGTGCAGCAGATCGGCCAGCCGCAACGCTGCGCGCGGTCCGCCGTCGATGACCACGACGAACTCCTCGCCGCCGGTGCGAGCGATCACCGATCGGCACCCCAGTGCCGCCACCGCGTCCCGCGCCGCGTTGGCCACCGACACCAGGACCCGGTCACCGGCGTCGTGGCCGTGGCCGTCGTTGATGGCCTTGAACTTGTCGATGTCGATGCCCAGCACGCTCAGGTGGGTGCCCCCGGCCGGCACCAGGTCGGGCGCCTCATCGTCCAGACCGCGCCGGTTGAGCAGCCGGGTCAGCGGATCACACAGCGCGTCCATCGCGCCCAGCCGCAACGCCAGCAGGTAGGACTGCACGATCACCGGTACCCCGACCACGGTGGGCAGCAGCACCAGCAGTCGCACCGTGACCACCGTCGCCGCAGCGGTGTCCTGCGCGACGGCGAATCCGTAACACCATGCGAACGCGGCGATCGTGAAGAGCAGGTGCAGCGCCAGCGCGCGCGGGCCGTGCACCACCACGATGTAGATGCCGTTGGCGGCCAGCAGTGCCAGCCCCGGCATCGCGGTGAACGCGTCCTGATAGCACACGATGACGGTGAACACCGCGACGTCGGCGTACACCGCGAAAGCCACCGATTGACGTTCGGTCGGCCACGGGCCGACCATCCAGATCACCCCGAGCACAGCAGAACTGACGGCGATGACGAGCACGAGGACCTGGGCCCCGACCGATCCGCCGTCGCGGTAGGCCCACAGCACGGTCAGCAGCGCGGTGACACCGTACAGCAGGGAGAACGAGCCGATGAAGACCTGGTGTACCCGCAGCAGCCCGCGAGACCGCAGATGTCGTGCAGTCCACTCGAATTCGAAGGGCTGCCGCCACCAGATCAGCAGGAACTCTCGTAGTCCCTTCTCCATGGTCCCCCTGAGGCAGTCCTACGGCTGGCCCGGCAGCAGCCGGATCATCAGGCCGTTCGCCTCGGCCAGCAGCTCGCCGTCCGGGTCGCGCAGTTCGGCGTTGACGAACGCCTTGCGGCCCTCGCGCTTCACGCAGCCAGCCGCGCGCGGTCAGCACCGTGTCGATGGGCGTGACCTTGCGGTAGTCGACATGCAGGAAGGCGGTGCGGCTGATCGGGCGACCGGTCGCGTGGATCACCATCCCGAACACCGAATCGAACAGCAGCGGCAGCACTCCGCCGTGCACGGCGTGGTTGCCGCCCACCTCGAACCGGCTGAACTCGACTTCCAGCTCGACGCCGTCGGATTCGAAGCGGGTGACGTGGTAGGGCGGCATCAGCAGGCTGCCCGCGCCCGGCAGCGTGGGCACCCGATTGGCCGGGCCCACGCCCTCGGGCGCCTCGAACGGGGCCAGCAGCTCGACCAGTTCCTCGGCGGCGTCGGCGGCGTGGTCCCAGGTCTGGCCGTCCGGATCGGCCGAGACCGCCAGATCCTGCGCGCGTCGCATCGCGGTCAGGAACCGTCCGAAGCCGGCGCCCGGCTCGGCCGGCTGGAAGTTCGGGAAGCCGCCGTGCCTGTCGTATTCGGGATCGACCGTCCTGGGATCGTGCATCTGCTCTTCGCGCGAGCGCTCATCGTCGGCGGTCACGCGAGGACGTCGCGGCGCACGATGGTCTGATCCCGGCCGGGGCCGACGCCGATGCACGAAACATGGGCTCCGGCAAGCTCTTCCAGCCGCAGCACATAGTCGCGCGCCTTGGCCGGCAGTTCGTCGAAGTCGCGCGGCAGGAGATGTCCTCCCACCAGCCGGGCAGCTCCTCGTAGACCGGCTCGGCGCGCGCGATGTCGCTCTGGGTCATCGGCATCTCGTCGGTGCGCTTGCCGTCGACCGTGTAGCCGACGCAGATCGGCACGGTCTGCAGACTCGACAGCACGTCGAGCTTGGTCAGGAAGTAGTCGGTGATGCCGTTGACCCTGGTCGCGTAGCGCGCGATGACCGCGTCGAACCAGCCGCAGCGGCGCCGCCGGCCGGTCGTGACGCCGACCTCGCCGCCGGTCTTGGCCAGGTACTCGCCGTTCTCGTCGAACAGTTCGGTGGGGAACGGCCCGGAACCGACGCGGGTGGTGTACGCCTTCAGGATCCCCAGCACCGTGGTGATCCGGGTCGGGCCGATGCCCGACCCGACCGCCGCGCCGCCCGACGGTCGGATTCGACGACGTGACAAAGGGATACGTGCCGTGGTCGACGTCGAGCAGGGTGCCCTGCGAGCCCTCGAGCAGAACCGTCTCGCCGCGCTCGAGGGCGGTGTTGAGCAGCAGCCGGGTATCGGCGATGCGGTGCCTGAAGCCCTCGGCCTGGGCCAGCAGCGCTGTCGACCACCTCGTGCGGGGTCGAGCGCCTTGCGGTTGTAGATCTTGACCAGCACCTGGTTCTTGAATTCCAGTGCGGCCTCGATCTTCTCGGTCAGCAGCGTCGGGATCGAGCACATCGGCGACGCGGATGCCGATGCGCGCGATCTTGTCCTGGTAGCACGGGCCGATGCCGCGGCCGGTGGTGCCGATCTTCTTGCTGCCCGGCATACCGCTCGGTGACCTTGTCGATGGCGACGTGGTACGGCATCAGCAGGTGCGCGTCGGCGGAGATCAGCAGCCGGCCGGTGTCGACGCCGCGATCTTCGAGACCCTTGAGTTCGTCGAGCAGCACACCCGGGTCGACGACGACGCCGTTGCCGATCACGTTCGTGACGCCCGGGGTCAGGATGCCCGACGGAATCAGGTGCAGCGCGAAGTTCTCGCCCGTCGGCAGCACCACGGTGTGGCCGGCGTTGTTGCCGCCCTGGTAGCGCACCACCCATTGGACGCGGCCACCGAGCAGGTCGGTGGCCTTGCCTTTGCCCTCGTCGCCCCACTGGGCGCCGATGAGGACGATTGCCGGCATGCCGTGTCTCCCGCTCGTCTGCTGTGAATAGTGTGTGCAGCCGGTGACCCACCCTATCCGATCGTCTCCGACCTGATCACCGGTCGTTTGCAAGGAGCACCGTGGACCGCCTCGCACGTCGCGGTGCTGCTGTTCGGCCGGCCGCGCGGTGCCGCGCGCCGTTGCGCGGGCTGACCGTCACCGGCCTCGACGACGTCCTGGCGCTGGCGCCGCGTCGTCGTGGTCGGCTCGCACGCCGACCTGGCGGCGGTGCTGACCGCGCTGCTGCGCGCCGACCGGCTCGACATCGAGGTCGCCCACGTGCGGCGGCGGTGGCAGGCGGCGCGGCGCCGCGACGCTGGCCGCCACCCGGGTGCCGCTGATCCGCGACGAGACCGGGACCGTGCTGGCCGGCGCCGCCCAGTGGCTGCCCGCCGGCCAGGAGCGCACCCTGCACGGGGAGGCGGTCGTCGACGACACGGTGCTGTTCGACGGCGAGGTCACCGGGGTGCGGATCGAGCCGACCGCCGTCGATGCCCGGGCTGCGGGCGGCCGCCCTGTCGCGCCGGGGGCGGCCCCGGCGCTGGGTGACCGGCCGGGCCGCCCAGCTGGGCACCACCGGCGCGCTGGTGGTCCGCGACGGCACGCCGGGCGCCGCGGCCGGTGCGCCGCTCGACGTTCTATCGCCACACGGAGGGCTGGCTGCGCGGTCGCCCGCCGGTAGTTTCGGTGAGGTGAGTGTCCGCCCGCTGCACCAGTCGGTGCGGCCCAGCCCCGTCTTCCTGCGCCCTGGTCGCGTCACCGCCGCGGGCGGCGTGCTGGCCTGGCTGGCCGGCGGCGCGTGCGGCCGCTGGCCTACGTCGGGCGTGTTCGTCTTCGTCATCGCCGGCTGGCTGGTGTCGCTGTGCCTGCACGAGTTCGGCCACGCCTACACGGCCTGGCGCTTCGGCGACCACGACGTCGCGGTGCGCGGCTACCTGACCCTCAATCCGCTGCAAGTACTCCAATCCGCTGCTGTCGCTGGGGCTGCCGCGTGCTGTTCATCGCGCTCGGCGGCATCGGCCTGCCGGGCGGCGCGGTCTACGTGCGGACCCGTGGATGACGCCGCGGCAGGCAGACCTCGGTCAGCCTGGCCGGGCCCGGCGGTGAACCTGGTGCTGGCCGTGCTGCTGCTGGTCGCTGACCCGGCTGTTCTACGACCCAGCCCACGCGGTGTTCTGGTCCGGCGATGGCGTTCCTGGGCTTCCTGCAGGTCACCGCGTTCGTGCTGAACCTGCTGCCGATCCCCGGCCTGGACGGGTACGGCGCGCTGGAGCCGCACCTGAGCCCGGAGACCCAGCGCGCGGTGGCGCCCGCCAAGCAGTGGGGCTTCTTCATCCTGCTGGTCCTGCTGCTCGCGCCCCGGCTGAACCAGTGGTTCTTCGGGGTCGGTGTACTGGTTGTTCGACCTGTCCGGGGTGCCGCCACCGTGTTGTCGGCGATCGGGCAGCCAGCTGACCCGGTTCTGGTCGGCCTGGCTTCTGACGGCACCTTGCGATATATGCGTGCTTACGCATAGATTCAGGCATGGGCGCGCGGCCACGATCACAGACACTCGACCGACGGCCGACGCCCGTGTCTCGCCGGATGCTCATCGCCGCAGCCATCCTGACCGGCTTCTTCGTCGTCGAGCTGACGCACCGCGCTGCTGATCAACTCGATCGCGCTGCTGGCCGACGCCGGGCACATGCTGACCGACCTGGTCGCCATGTTCATGGGCCTGACCGCGGTGCTGCTCGCCCGCCGCGGCAGCACGTCGCCGGCCCGCACCTACGGCTGGCATCGCGCCGAGGTGTTCACCGCCGTCGGCCAACGCGGTGCTGCTGCTCGGCGTCGCCGTGCTTCATCCTCTACGAGGCGGTCGAGCGGCTCGGCGACGCGCCCGACGTCCCCGGCGTGCCGATGATCGTCGTCGCGATGGCCGGGCTGCTCGCCAACGCCGCGTCGTGCTGCTGCTGCGGTCGCAGTCCGAGGAGAGCCTGGCGGTCAAGGGCGCCTACATGGAGGTCGTCGCCGACACCGTCGGCAGCATCGGCGTGCTGATCGCCGGCATCGTGACCGTGACCACGCACTGGCCGTACGCCGACGTCGTGGTCGCCGTGTTCGTCGCGCTGTGGGTGCTGCCGCGGGCGTTCTCGCTGGCCCGGGCCGCGCTGCGCATCCTGTCCGAGATCGTCGCCGAGCCACATCGACGTCGACGAGCTGCGCGCGGCGCTGTGCGCGGTCGACGGCGTCACCGAGGTGCACGACCTGCACGTCTGGACGCTGGTGCCGGGCAAGGACATGGTCACCGCGCACCTGACCAGCAGCCGGCGACTCGGCGCAGGTGCTCGACGACGCGCGCGCGGTGCTGGCGGCGCGCGGGCTGGACCACGCGACCGTGCAGGTCGAGCCGCCCGACGCGGCGGCCGACTGCGAGTGCGAAACCCAGAATCGGTAGCCCCGTCGAGACTGCCGGTCGCGGTCAGCTCAAGCCGAGTTCGGCACGCGCCGCGGGGTCGCAGTCGTCGAGCAGATCCAGGCAGCGCTGGTACTCGTCGGTCTCGCCGATCGCGTCGGCGGCCCGGGCCAGCGCGGCCACGCAGCGCAGGAAGCCGCGGTTGGGCTCGTGCGCGTACGGCACCGGGCCGAAGCCCTTCCAGCCGTTGCGGCGCAGCTGGTCCAGGCCGCGGTGATAACCGGTGCGGGCATAGGCGTATGCGGTGACGGCCTTGTCGTCGGCCAGCGCATCCTCGGCGAGCGCCGCCCACGCCACCGAGGCCGACGGGTGCGCGGCGGCGACGATGGCCGGGTTCTCGCGCGGCGTGCAGCTCCGCCTCGGCCGCCGGGTCGCCGGGCAGCAGCACCGGATCCGGTCCGAGGAGGTCACCCATCCGCGTCATGGGCCCCATTGTGCCGTGCGGTTGTGCGCGGCCGGTCACCGCGGATGGCTAAGCTTCGGCCGTAGCGTCAGCGCGGGAACGACCAGGAGGACTTCAGCAGGGATGTCGAACCCACAGGGCCCGACCGGACCGCGACGAGCGGCAGCGACGAGACCGGGGAGCCGCCGGAGCCGGACCCCGACCACGAGCCGGCCACCGAGGTGATCGCCCCCGGCCGATCCGCAGCGCGCACGAGCCGTCGGATCAGCCGGCGCGAGCGCCGCTTCACCGCGCCGTCGGGGTTCGACGCCGGCTCCACCCAGATCATCGAACCGCCCCACGATCCGGCCACCGAGGTGTTCGACGTCGCGGCGACCAGGACGACGACCGAGGCGTTCGCCGTGCAGAAACCGTTGCGCCGCAGATGATCCCGCCGCGCGGCGACGCGCCGAAGCCGCCGCGCAAGCGACGCAGCTGGGGCTGGGTGATGGCGTGATGCTGGTGATCGCCGCGCTGGCCGCCATCGCGATCCTGGGCACCATCCTGCTGACGCGCAAGTCGTCGCCGAAGGTGTCGCAGGAGGACCAGGTCCGCTCGACGATCCAGGACTTCGACGTCGCGATGCAGAAGGGCGACCTGGCCACGCTGCGCAGCATCACCTGCGGCACCACCCGCGACAGCTACGTCAGCTACGACGACAAGGCGTGGGCCGACACCCACGCCCGGGTCGCCGCGGCCAAGCAGTACCCGGTGGTCGCCAGCATCGACCAGGTGGTGGTCAACGACGACCACGCCGAGGCCAACGTCACCACGTTCATGGCCTACGAGCCGCAGACCCGGTCGACCCGCAGCTTCGACCTGCAGTTCCGCGACGGCCAGTGGAAGATCTGCCAGGGCCGCCACTGGCCTGACGCTCAGCCGGCGGTCACGCTGCGGCCGGCGCTGTGCAGGTCGTTGCACGCCTCGACGACGCGCTCGGTCATGCCGGCCTCGGCCTTCTTCAGGTAGCTGCGCGGGTCGTAGACCTTCTTGTTGCCGACCTCGCCGTCGATCTTGAGCACGCCGTCGTAGTTGGTGAACATGTGCGCCGGCGATCGGGCGGGTGAACGCGTACTGGGTGTCGGTGTCGACGTTCATCTTCACCACGCCGTAGCGCAGCGACTCCTCGATCTCCGACTTCAGCGAGCCCGACCCGCCGTGGAAGACGAAGTCGAACGGCTTGGCATCCCTCGGGCAGTCCGAGCTTGGCCGCCGCCACCTTCTGGCCCTCGGCCAGGATCTCGGGACGCAGCTTGACGTTGCCCGGCTTGTAGACGCCGTGCACGTTGCCGAACGTCGCGGCCAGCAGGTACTTGCCGTGCTCGCCCGCGCCGAGCGCCTCGATGGTCTTCTCGAAGTCCTCGGGCGTGGTGTAGAGCTTGTCGTTGATCTCGGCCTCGACGCCGTCCTCCTCGCCGCCGACCACGCCGATCTCGATCTCCAGGATGATCTTGGCGGCCGCGGCCTGCTTCAGCAGTTCCTGCGCGATCGCCAGGTTCTCGTCGATCGGCACCGCCGAGCCGTCCCACATGTGCGACTGGAACAGCGGGTTGCGCGCCCTCGGCGACCCGCTCTGCGGAGATCGCCAGCAGCGGCCGCACGTAGGTGTCGAGCTTGTCCTTCGGGCAGTGGTCGGTGTGCAGGGCGACGGTGATCGGGTACTTGTCGGCGACGACGTGCGCGAACTCGGCCAGCGCCACCGCGCCGGTGACCATGTCCTTGACGCCCAGGCCGGAGCGCGAACTCCGCTCCGCCGGTGGAGAACTGGATGATGCCGTCGCTGCCCGCGTCGGCGAATCCCTTCATCGCGGCGTTGACGGTCTCCGAACGAGGTGCAGTTGATGGCCGGGAACGCGAACGAGTGCTCCTTGGCGCGGCCCAGCATCTCGGCGTAGACCTCGGGCGTGGCGATGGGCATGGCGGGTTCCTCTCGGCTGGACTGGTTGGCAGTATCTCAGGAACGGCGCGCGCTCACACGGTCAGAACCATCCGGTAGCGGGCGCGCCCGGAGTCCATCGCCGCGAACGCCTCCGCGGCCTCCGCCAGCGGGCGCTCCTCGACCATGGCCCGCACCCCGGACAGCAGCGCGAAGTGCAGCGTCTCCTCGACGTCGCGTGCGGTGCCCGACGGGTGACCGGTCACCGAGAGCCCGGAGTTGATCAGATCGAGCGGGCTGATCGGCAGCTTCTCGGCGGTGACCCCGACGACGACCAGTTCGCCCGGCCGGCCCCAGCCCGCCGACCGTGTCGGCCATCGCGGCGGCGTTGTTGGCGGTCGCCAGCACGACGGCCGCGCCGCCGAGCTTGCGCAGCTCGGCCGCGACGTCCTGCCCGGTCGAGTCGATGTAGTGGTGCGCGCCCAGCCGGGCGGCCTCCTCCGCCTTGGCGGTGCCGCGCGCGATCGCGACCGTCTCGAAGCCCATCGCCCGGGAGAACTGCACCCCGAGATGGCCCAGCCCGCCGACACCGAGCACCGCGACCACGTCGCCCGCCTTGGCGCGCGTCTGGCGTAGCCCGTTGAACGTCGTCACGCCCGCGCAGCCCATGGGCGCGGCCTCGACGAACGACAGGCCGTCCGGGATCCGGGCCAGCGCCGTCGCGGGCGCCGTAACCGATTCCGCGTAGCCGCCGGGGTAGTGCCAGCTCGGTACCTGCAGGCGTTCGCACTGCATGAACAGGCCCTTGCGGCACGGGATGCAGCGGTTGCAGTTGCCGCCGAACCAGCCGACGGCCACCCGGTCGCCGACGGCGAAGTCCTCGACACCGTCGCCGACCTCGGCGACGCTGCCGGCGATCTCGTGCCCCAGGGTGAGGGGCCACGTGCAGACCGGGAAAGTGACCGGCATGGAATTCCCGGTCGGTGCCGCACACCCCACACGCCGCGACCGCGATGCGCACGTGCCCGGGCGGCGGTGGCTCGGTGCTGACGTCGACGACGGTCAAGGGCGCCTTCGGCGGCGGCAACGCTGCACGGCCTTGTGAGTGGGCATGACCCACTGTAGAGCGCCGGTACCCTTGGGACCCGTGGTCGTCGACACTCTCGCGCTGATGCCCGATTTCCTGGACCCCATCAACCTGATCGGCTACTTCGGCACGTGGGCGCTGGTCGGCATGCTGGTGGTGGTGTTCGTCGAGTCGGGCGTGCTGTTCCCGATGCTGCCCGGCGACACCCTGCTGTTCGTGGCGGGCATGCTGGCGGCGGGCACCGCCGCACGCGCCGAGGCCGTGGACGCCAACTTCCAGCTGTGGCAGCTGCTGGTGTTCATCCCGATCGCCGCCATCCTCGGCGGCCAGGTCGGCTACTGGATCGGCCGCAGCATCGGCACCGCGATGTTCAAACCCAACGCGCGCATCCTCAAGCAGCGCTACCTCGACGAGGCGCACCTGTTCTTCGAGCAGCGCGGACCGTTCGCCATCGTGATCGCCCGCTTCGTGCCGATCGTGCGCACCCTGGCGCCGATCACCGCGGGCGCGGCGAAGATGAACTATGTCGCGTTCACGGCGTTCAACGTGCTCGGCGCGGTGATCTGGGGGGTCGGGCTGGTGCTCTGGGCTTCGGCCTCGGGCAGTTCGACGTGGTGCAGAAGCTGCTCGAGCCGATCTTCATCCTGATCGCCGTCGCATCGATCACCCCGATGATCTGGGAGTGGTACAAGCGCCGCAAGGCCGCGCGGCAGGCGGGCGGCGGCGGCCACCGTACGAGCCGGGCTTGGCGCCCGTCCTCGAGTGCGCGGATCAGGCTCGCGGCGTCCCACGGTCCCTTGTGGCGCAGCCCGTTGACGAACAGCGTCGGCGTCGCATTGAGGTCCATCGCCTCGGCGTCCTCGGCGTCGTCGGTGACGCGATGCAGCACCCGTGACGAGTGCACCCGCACGTCCTCGTCGAACCGTTCGATGTCACAGCCGGCGGCCACCGCGTACCGGTAGATGTCGGACCATTCCAGATCGTCCTGGTGGGCGAACAGTTCGCGCGCCATCTCCCAGAACCTGCCCTGCAGGGCCGCGGCCTCGCTGGCCCGCGCCGCGTCGAACGCCCGCGGATGGGCCCGTTCCAGCGGGAAATGGCGCCAGATGTAGCGCAGTTCGTCGCCGAAATACGCGCGCACCTCGTCGATGGAACCGGTCGCGCGACTGCAGAACGGACATTCGAAGTCGCCGTATTCGACCAGCGTCAGCGGCGCGTCGGGGCGGCCGCGGAGGTGGTCCCGCTCGGGGTCGACGGGCCGCAGCAGTTTGAGGCCGACGGGCTCGGGCGGGCTCAGCCAGTCGGTGATCCGGAAGATCGCCCAGCCGAACCCGAAGGCGATCACCGACGCGGCGAGCACGCCGATGCGCGCCTGGTCCTGCCGGTCGGTATCCGCGATCGCGATGTCGACGATGAACAGGGAGATCGTGAAACCGATCCCGGACAGCGCGGCGCCGCCGGTGATCCGGCGCAGGGTCAGCCCGGGTGCCAGCACGCCCAGCCCCGTCCGGCGCATGAGCCAGGTCGCACCGCTGATGCCGACGAACTTCCCGATCACCAGCCCGGCGACGATGCCCCACGTCAGCGGTGAGTGCAGCGCCGCCGTCAGGCTCTGCCCGTCGAGGCGGACGCCCGCGTTGACCAATGCGAACAGCGGCAGGATCACGAACGCGACGACAGGCCCGACCGTGGTCTGCAGCCGCTCGTTGATGGAGATGGAGTTCCGCAGTGAGCGGCTGGCCGCACGCGCGTAGCTCGAGTTCGGCGACTGGCGGAAAGCGCGGATCTGCTCGACGGCCTGCTCGACGGGACGCCGTTCCGGGGTGAACACCGGGATCAGCAGCGCGACGGCGACACCGGCCAGGGTCGGGTGGACGCCGGCCGAAGTACAGCGCGATCCACAGCGCGACACCGAGCCCCGCGTAGGCCGGCCCGTGGCCCTTCGGCAGGTAGCGCACCGCGGCCAGCGCCACGATCAGTGCCACCGCCACCGCCAGCGGGCCGACCTGGATGGCGTCGGAGTAGAACACCGCGATCGCGCACAGCGCGCCGACGTCGTCGACCACCGCGAGCGTGAGCAGGAACAGGCGCACCCGCGCGGGGAACTTCGGCCTGATGATCGCCAGCGCACCGACCAGGAACGCGGTGTCGGTCGAGATCACCACGCCCCAGGCCCCGGCGTTCTGGCCGGACGCGTTGAACAGCAGGAAGACCAGGGCGGGCACCACCAGGCCGGCCATCGCGGCGACCACCGGCACGGCGGCCCTGGACCGGTCGGTCAGCTCACCGATGGTGAATTCGCGGGTGACCTCGAGGCCGACGATGAAGAAGAAGAACGTCATCAGCGCGTCGTTGACGAGATGCTTGACCGACATCTCGAAGTGGTGGGCGCCGAAGCCGACGCCGACGTGGGTCTCCAGAAGCGCCGAATAGCTGTGCGCCCACGGCGAATTCGCCCACAGGATTGCGACGAGCGTGCAGATCAGCAGCAGCGCCGCCGACCTGTTGTCCGATGCCTTGGTGGCCTTGCTGCCGCGGCTGCGCCGCGACGGGAGCAGCGGGAAACCCCGCTGGGTCCCCGGTTCGGTCACCGCTGCGTCACGGTGTGTGCCGCTTCCATCAGCATCCACCCGGCCAGCTGCACCGACAGGTCCCGCTCCGGGATCTCCGACGAGTTCACCGCGCCCTCGACGAACTGGGCATCCCCACCGTCCGCCGTCGGCACCTCGGCCGCCCGCTCCCAGAACGCGCCGAACAGCGGCAGGTCGTCGACCGTCTGGCGGTTGTCCCAGGCGGCCTGCGCCGACGTCAGCACCAGCGACCGCGCCGATTCACGGGCCGCTTCGTCGTCGGGGCCGCCGTCCGGAAGCGCGGTGGCCACCAGCGCGAGATAGCGCGCCAGGATGCCGTGGAACAGGCCGCCGTCACCGCCACCCGCGCCCTTGATGACGCCGCCGGGGGCCATGTGCTCGGCGACGGCGGCGACCAGCCGGCGCACCCGCGCGGCATGGCGCTCGTCCACGGTGCGCACGGCGAGCTCGGTCTCCAGCCCCAGCACCACGCCCTGGCAGTAGGTGTACTGCGCCCGCACCAGCGAGCCGGCCTTGATGCCGTCGAAGACCAGGTGCGTCTGCGGGTCGATCAGCGTCTCGTCGATCCAGTCGGCCATCTGCTGCGCGCGCCGCAGCCGGTTCTCGCGCCGGCTCAGGAAGATGCCCGCCGGACCGTTGGCCGGGGCGTTGAAGAACTGGTCCTGCTTGCGCCACGGGATGCCGCCGCCGTCCTCGGGCACCCACGCGGTGACGAACTGCTCGGTCAGCGTGTCGAGCGCCTTGGGCCGGCGCCACCCCGGTGAGCCGGCCGGCCCGCTCCAGCGCGATGGCCAGCCACGCCATGTCGTCGTAGTAGTCGTTGACCCATCGGAAGGTGTTGCGCAGCCGGTGTCCGCGGATCTGGCGGGCGATCGAGGCGAGGCGTTCCGGTTGCGGATCGCGCAGCTGAGCGTCGACCAGGTTGTCCAGCAGGTGGGCCTGCCACCAGTAGTGCCAGGTCCCGAATCGGCGCTGCCTGCCCGCGGCCGGCCAGGCGACGACGCCGAGCTGGGTGCCCGGCAGGCGCCACAGCTTACGGAGATGACGCCGGGCGATCGCGGCTTCGGCGCTGGCCGCGCGGTTGGCCCACATCTGATCCATGGGATCGATCCTGCCTCACCGACGCACCCGGAAGCTATGAGACAAATATGTCTCATATGAGCTATAGTCGTCTCATGAGTCCTCCCGTGACGAGCTGCTGCGCGCGGCCGCCGACTATCTCGGCCGCCGGCCGAACGCGACGCAGGACGAGATCGCCGCCGCCGTCGGTGTCAGTCGCGCGACGCTGCACCGGCACTTCGCCGGGCGCGGTCGCGCTGATGGCGGCGCTCGAGGAACTCGCCATCGCCGAGATGGGCACGGTCGTCGCCGCCGCCCGGCTGCACGAGGACAGCGCCGCCGAGGCGCTGCGCCGGCTCGTCACCGCCTGCGAACCGGTGTCGCCGTATCTGGCGCTGCTGTACAGCCAGAGCCAGGAGGATCCGACCGCACTGCCTGGAGGTGTGGGAGGAGATCGACGGCGCGATCACCGAACTGTTCCTGCGGGGCCAGCGCGACGGAGAGTTCCGGCCCGAGCTGCCCGCGGCGTGGCTGACCGAGGCGTTCTACAGCCTGGTCACCGCAACCGACTGGTCGATCCGGGTCGGCCGCGTCGCCGCTCGCGACTTCTCCCGCATCATCACCGACCTTCTTCTGAACGGAGTACGTACCTCATGACCCGCCGCTGGTTCGCTCTCGGCGTCCTCACCCTTGCTGTCCTGCTGATCGGTGTCGACGGCACGGTGCTGGCGCTGGCGACTCCGTTCATCAGCGCCGACCTCGGCGCCACCGGCACCCAGATCCTGTGGATCGGCGACATCTACTCGTTCGTGCTCGCCGCGCTGCTGATCAGCATGGGCAGCCTCGGCGACCGCATCGGCCACAAGAAGCTGCTGCTCTGCGGCGCAACGGCGTTCGCCGTCGTTCTCGGTGATCACCGCCTACTCGACGAGCGCCGGAGATGCTGATCGCCACCCGCGCGCTGCTCGGGATGGCGGGGGCGACGCTGGCCCCGGCCACGCTCGCGCTGATCCGGGGCCTGTTCCCCGACCAGCGGGAGCGCAGCATCGCCGTCGGCATCTGGGCGTCGGCGTTCTCCGCCGGCGCGGCGCTCGGCCCCGTGGTCGGCGGCGTGCTGCTCGAGCACTTCTGGTGGGGCTCGGTCTTCCTGATCAACATCCCGGTGATGGTGGTTCTGGTCGTCGGCGGCATCGTGCTGCTGCCCGAACACCGCGACCCCGAGCCCGGTCCGTGGGATCTGCCCAGTGTGGCGCTGTCCATGGTCGGCATGCTCGGTGTGGTCTATGCGATCAAGGAGGGCTTCACCGGCATCGCGCACGGCATCGGTGCCGACGTCGTCGCCGCCGGGGTGCTCGGCGCCGCGGCGTTGACGCTGTTCGTCCGCCGCCAGCTGCGGCTGCCCCACCCGCTGATCGACGTCCGGCTGTTCGGCAACCCGCGGTTCTCCGGCGTGGTCGCCGCCAACCTGCTGTCGGTGCTCGGCCTGTCCGGGTCTGGTGTTCTTCCTGTCGCAGTACTTCCAGCTGGTGCACGGGTACGGACCGTTGCGGGCCGGGCTCGCCGAACTGCCGGCCGCGGTGACCGCGACGGTGTTCGGCGTGATCGCCGGTGTGCTGGTGCGCCGCTTCTCACACCGGCTGGTGCTGACCACCGGGTTGACGCTGGTCGGTGGGGCGATGGCGGCGCTGATGGCGTCGCTGCTGCTGTTCACCCCGGTGACGCCGTACCCACCGCTCGGTGTCGCGCTGTTCGTGGTCGGCATCGGGTTGGGGCTGGCGTTCACCGTCGCCAGCGACGTGATCCTGGCCAGCGTCCCGAAGGAACGCGCGGGGGCGGCGGCCGCCGTCTCCGAGACCGCCTACGAGCTCGGCATGGCACTGGGCATCGCGGTGCTCGGCTCGATCGTCACCGCGGTCTACCGCACCGTCGTCGTCGCGCCGGGGGTCCCCGCGGCCGCGGCGGCCCGGGCGCGGGACTCGCTGCCGAGCGCCGATCCATGCCGCCGAGGGCCTGCCGGCCGGTCAGGCCGACGAACTGCTCGCCTCGGCTCGGGCGGCGTTCACCCACGGCCTGTCCATCGCGTCGGGCGTGGGAGCGCTGCTGCTGCTCGTCGTCGGCGGTCGGGGTGCTGGATCCTGCTGTCACCACGGCCCGGTCGAGGTCGGCGTGCTGCCGGATCCAGGCGTGCATGGCGATCCCGGCGGCGACCGCCGCGTTGATGCTTCGTGTGGAGCCGAATTGGGCGATGGACACCGTTGATTGGGCGCCCGCCGTCGCGTCGGCGGTGATGCCGGGACCTTCCTGGCCGAAGATCAGCAGGCAGTCCCGCGGCAGGCTGGCGTGCTCGATGCGCGCGGCGCCGGGGACGTTGTCGACCGCCACCACCGTCAACCCGGCGTCGGCGGCGAACCGCAGCAGTTCGGCGGTGCTGTCGTGGTGGCGCAGCCGCTGATAGCGGTCGGTCACCATGGCACCGCGCCGGTTCCACCGGCGGCGCCCCACGATGTGCACGGTGTGCACGGCGAACGCGTTGGCGGTCCGCACCACCGAGCCGATGTTGGCGTCGTTGCCGAAGTTCTCGATCGCGATGTGCAGCGGGTGCCGGCGCGCGTCGATGTCGGCGATGATCGCCTCGCGCGTCCAATACCGGTAGGCGTCAACGACATTGCGGGAGTCACCGGCGCCCAGCAGTTCGCGGTCGTAGCGAGGGTCGTCGGGCGGCGGGCCCTCCCACGGACCTACTCCGGGGCCCTCGCCCCACTCGGTCGGGCCGGGCGGATCAGTCATCCCGGATCCACAGCGCCGCATGCGTGCCCGTCACCGAGATCGTCCCGTAGAGCAGCGCGGCGTTGATCTCACCCTGGGTGCACAGCGAGGCCCGCACCTGCACCCCGGCCCGCGACGCCTCCGGCAGCACCAGCACCGAGGCGCCGTAGATGCTGCAGGCATGGCTCAGCCCGCGGCCCGGCAGCGTCGGGGCGGCCAGCACCATCAGCGGGCCGCCCCGCTCGGCCGATTCGTCGCGGTAACGCGCTGCCAGCCCGGCGATCTCGAGTCCGATCAGCATGTAGCCCTTGCCGCTGAAGGCCTCCGGATCGCCCAGTGCGGTGGGGTCGAGCTTGGTGCCGTCGGCGCGGAAGGCGTCCAGACTGGTGGTTTTCAGCGTCAGGCCGGTGTCGTTCTCGTTGGTGGGCAACAGCCCGACCGGGAACGCCACCGGGTAGGCGACGGTGGTGCCGGCGATCCGGTCCCGCGGTGAGTAGGCGTAGACGCCGCGCACCTGGGCCTGGTCCCGAAACGGGCCGATGCACACCGTGCCCGTCAGCCGGTCCGGCGCGGGGGCCGACAACGGTTGCAGCGCAAGGCTGGTCACGTCTTCGCAACCGCCGAGCGCATTGGCCTCCACCGGGTGGTCGAGCGCGCCGTAGAGGCCGAAGCGGATGTCCTCGGGCTTGGCGCGCGGCGCGTCCTGCTGGGCGGGCGCCGCGTCGACGTCGACCAACACGTAGTCGGCGTCGAAACGCAGGTTGGCCACCGACATGTTCCAGCCCGAGAACGGCCAGCGATTCGCCGACGGACGCGGTCAGCGCCGAGTAGACGTCGGGCCGGTCGCCTGCCGCGTCGCCCGAGCAGGAGGCGGTGGTCAGCACGATGGCCGCCAGGATCGCGATCAGCCGCACGGTGTCTCAGGTACGGTCACGGCCCCTGCCCACGACTCGGGTCAGAGCGCGCACGAGGTTGCGGGGCACCATGCGCCCTGCGGTGGTCAGCGCCTTGTACTGCAGCCCGGGAATGATCACGACCTGGCGTTTCGCGATGTCGGCCATCGTCTCGCGGACCACGTCGTCGACCTCGAGCCACAGGAACGACGCGGTGCCCGCCATGTCGATGCCGGCCCGCGCGTGGAACTCGGTGTGCACGAAGCCCGGGCACAGGGCGTGCACGCCGACCCCGGTGCCGTCGAGCCCGTTGGCCAGTCCTTCGGAGAACGACACCACCCACGCCTTGGACGCCGAGTAGGTCGAACCGCGCCCCGGCAGCAGGCCGGCGACGCTGGCCACGTTGAGCACCGTGCCCTCGCCGGCGGCGAGCATGGCCGGCAGCGCGGCGTGCGTCAGTTGCATGACCGCGGTGACGTTGACGTCGAGCTGCGCCTGGAGCTGTTCGTAGGGCGCCGACCAGAACTCCCCGGCGGTGCCGAAGCCGGCGTTGTTGACCAGCACCCGCACCCCGGCACGCAACCGGGCGGCGACCTTCGTCACGGTCGGCGGCCTCCGCCAGGTCGGCCGCGATGCACCTCGACCTGGGCGCCTCGTTCGTCGCGCAGCTCGGCGGCCAGCCGTTGCAGCCGCTCGACGTCCCGGGCGACCAGAACCAGGTCATAGCCGTCGACGGCGTAGCGGCGCGCGAAGCCCTCACCGAGCCCGGACGTCGGTCCGGTGATCAGAGCGACGGGGCGGGACATGCCCCAGAGAATACTTATCGCTGATAGTTCGCCGACTGCCGCCCGTTGAGCGACGGCGGCTGCGTGCGGCGCATCGGGTCGGGTCGGCCCGGACCGGCTTTCGGCCCGACCGAGGTCAGGGCGCGGCGGACCGTAGCGGCCCGCCTCGGCATGCGGCGACTCATGACGGCCGGCGGGCGCCGGCGTCAGCGGACGGCTGGGCGAACCGCTGCGGCGTGCCACCGGCTGGCCCGCGGCGGCCGACGGCAGCGGCGGCAGCACCCGCAGCAGGTCGTTGAACTGACGCACGGTGCGCAGTCCCTCGTCCCACTGGGCGCGGGTGCTGGTGACCGGCATGCTCACCAGCGTCCAGTTCTGCTCGTTCCACATGATCTCGGCGCAGTCGGGTGCGGTGTGGGCGAACGTCACCATCCGGCGATCGCAGGCGCGGCGAGCGGCGTCGAGGTTCGTCGAGTACACCATCCGTGGCCCGATCGCGCCCAGCAGCCAGATGTCGCTCTCGCGCGGTTCCTTGATGCCCTTGAGCCGCATGTCGACCACGACGTTGGTGCCGACCTTGCGGTGCAGCGCGATCACCGTCGCGACGTCCTCGAGGTCGAAGATGAACACCGCCTCGCCGCGGATCTGGCCGAGCACCACGTTCTTGGCGGTGACTTCGCCGACCGTGGACATCACGCCGCGCTTCCAGCGCTTGAGGATGTCGGTGGATTCCTGCTCGTAGTCGAACCCGTGCGACTTCGCCCAGGACTTGCGACGCCGGCCCAGGCCGCGCCTGCGGTCGAGGTCGACGTACAGCAGCACCGCCGCACCGACGAAGCAGAGCGCGGAGAGCGTGAACCAGAGCGGGACCATTGGGTCTAGAGTATCCGCTTCTGCGGGTCCGCTCCGAATCCGAATGGGTCACAACCCGGTCACCGTCCCCGAGCCGCCGTCGGCGCCGGCCCGCGGACCGACGCGAAACTGCGGTCAGATCGCGTCCGCGCGCGGAATCGCGATCTGACCGCAGTCTCGAGTGTCAGCTCAGGACCAGGCCGTCCCCGTCCCCGCTGACGTTGACGGGCACCACGTCGCCGTCGTGCACGTCACCGGCCAGCAGCAGCTTGGCCAGCTGGTCGCCGATGGCCTGCTGCACCAGGCGGCGCAGCGGCCGCGCACCGTAGAGCGGGTCGAACCCGCGCTCGGCGAGCCACTTCTTGGCCGGCAGCGACACCTCGAGAGTGAGGCGACGCTGGGCCAGCCGCTTGGCCAGCTGCTCGAGCTGGATGTCGACGATGGACACCAGTTCCTCGGGGTCGAGCGCGTCGAACATGATCACGTCGTCGAGCCGGTTGATGAACTCGGGCTTGAACGCCGCGCGCACCGCCGCCATCACCTGCTCCTCGGAGCCACCGGCCCCCAGGTTCGACGTCAGGATCAGGATCGTGTTGCGGAAGTCGACCGTGCGGCCCTGGCCGTCGGTCAGCCGCCCCTCGTCGAGCACCTGCAACAGCACGTCGAACACGTCCGGGTGGGCCTTCTCGATCTCGTCGAACAGGATCACCGTGTACGGGCGCCGGCGCACCGCCTCGGTCAGCTGACCGCCCTGGTCGTAGCCGATGTAGCCGGGAGGCGCACCGACGAGGCGGGCGACGGAGTGCTTCTCGCCGTACTCGCTCATGTCGATGCGAACCATCGCGCGCTCGTCGTCGAACAGGAACTCCGCCAACGCCTTGGCCAGCTCGGTCTTGCCGACACCGGTCGGGCCGAGGAACATGAACGAGCCGGTCGGACGGTTCGGGTCCGCGACCCCTGCCCGGCTGCGACGCACCGCGTCGGACACGGCCTGCACGGCCTTGCGCTGCCCCACGACGCGCTTACCCAACTCGTCTTCCATCCGCAGCAGCTTGGCCGTCTCCCCTTCGAGCATCCGGCCGGCCGGGATGCCGGTCCACGCCGACACCACCTCGGCGATGTCGTCGGGCCCGACCTCCTCCTTGAGCATGACGTTCTCCTGCGCTGTGCCTCGTGCTGGCGGCCAATGGCGCTGCGGCGTCGAGCTTCTTCTCGATCTCCGGGATTCGCCCGTAGCGCAGCTCGGCGGCCTTGGCGAGGTCACCGTCGCGCTCGGCGCGGTCGGCGGCCCCGCGCAGCGTCCTCCAACTGCTCCTTGAGCTCGCGGACCACGTCGATGGCGCCCTTCTCGTTCTGCCAACGGGTCGTGAGCTCGGAGAGCTTCTCCTTCTGGTCGGCCAGTTCGGCGCGCAGCTTCTCCAGCCGCTCCTTGCGTCGCCGCGTCCTCCTCCTTGGCCAGCGCCATCTCCTCGATCTCGAGGCGGCGCACCAGGCGCTCGACCTCATCGATCTCGACGGGCCGCGAGTCGATCTCCATCCGCAGCCGGGAGGCGGCCTCGTCGACCAGGTCGATGGCCTTGTCCGGCAGGAATCGGGCGGTGATGTAGCGGTCGGACAGCGTGGCCGCGGAGACCAGCGCCGAGTCGGTGATCCGCACGCCGTGGTGCACCTCGTAGCGGTCCTTGAGCCCACGCAGGATGCCGACCGTGTCCTCGACGGAGGGCTCCCCGACGAACACCTGCTGGAAGCGCCGCTCGAGGGCGGCGTCCTTCTCGATGTACTTGCGGTACTCGTCCAGGGTCGTGGCGCCGACCAGCCGCAGCTCGCCGCGGGCCAGCATCGGCTTGATCATGTTGCCGGCATCCATCGCCGATTCGCCGGTCGCGCCGGCGCCGACGATGGTGTGCAGCTCGTCGATGAACGTGATGATCTGGCCGGCCGAGTTCTTGATGTCGTCGAGGACGGCCTTGAGCCGCTCCTCGAACTCGCCGCGGTACTTGGCACCGGCCACCATCGACCCCAGATCGAGCGACACGACGGTCTTGTCACGCAGGCTCTCCGGCACGTCGCCGGCGACGATGCGCTGCGCCAGGCCCTCGACGATGGCGGTCTTGCCGACGCCGGGCTCGCCGATGAGCACCGGGTTGTTCTTGGTACGCCGGCTCAGAGCACCTGCACGACCCGACGGATTTCGTGTGTCACGTCCGATGACGGGATCGAGCTCGCCCTCCCGGGCGCGGGCGGTCAGGTCGGTGGAGTACTTCTCCAGCGCCTGGTAGGTGCCCTCGGGGTCCGGGCTGGTGACGCGGGCGCTGCCGCGGACCTTGACGAACGCCTCCCGCAGCGCCTGCGGCGGATGCGCCGTGGCCGGTCAACAGCTTGGCGGTGTCCGCGTCGCCGGTGGCCAGGCCGACCAGCAGGTGCTCGGTGGAGACGTACTCGTCGTCCATCTCGGTCGCCAACTGCTGGGCGGCGGTGATCGCCGCCACCGACTGCGGCGCCAGCTGCGGCTGCGAGGCCGAGCCGGACGCGCTCGGCAGCCGGTCGAGCAGCCGCTGCGCTTCGGCCCGAACGGTCGCGGGGTCGACGCCGACGGCCTCGAGCAGCGGGGCGGCGATACCGTCGTTCTGCGTGAGCAGCGCCATCAACAGATGGGCGGGCGTGATCTGCGGATTGCCCGCGGCGGTGGCCGCCTGCAGCGCCGAAGTCAGGGCCGCCTGGGTCTTGGTCGTCGGGTTGAAGGAGTCCACGACACCTCCCTTTCATGTCAAGGGCCGCAGCTCGGGCCCTGCAAACTGCTTGTCAGGATGTTCAACGCCGTCAATGTTGAGTCTGTTCCGCTCAACTTTAACTTTTTTGCCGATCCGCACTAGGGGCTTAGTGCCCCGGCCGGGCGGCCAGCGTCACGGACACGATTCAGCAGCGGACTCAGTAGTGGACGCGGAACCAGCCGATCAGATCACGGTGTTGCCGTCGGGGTCGATCAGGGCCGCCAACCTGATGCCCTTGTCGGCGACGGTGATCTCGCCCGGCGCCAGCCCGCGCCCGCGGAGTTCGGCGAGGTGGGCCTCGAGGTCATCGACGGCGAAGTTCACCGTGCCCGACCCGGCCCGGCCCTCGTCGGTGAACACCTGCACCCAGCCGCCGGGCACCACCTGCCACTCCACCAGCGTGGACATCGGGTTGTTGTCCTCGGCCCGACCGAACAGCGCGGCGTACCACTGCCGGCTCCTCGCGATGTCGGAGACGGGCACGACCGCCAGAACGTGTGTGATCGACATACCGTTGCGACTCGGCGAGCCGGGCGAATTCATCGGCGATCGCCGGTTCCCCGATTCCCCTCAGGAAAGTGAGAAGAGTTGGTTCACCGGCCACCTCGGTGAATCGACACCAGCGCTCGACCGGCTCGGTGACCGCCGCGGCCCCAGGTGCGGCTGCATCCTCGGTTGACGGTACCGGCGTCGCGGCGAATTCCATTCCCGAGCAGCGGAGGCGCCTTGTTGCTAGGTTTTGCCGGTGCCGTCGTGGGGACCCATTCTGACCGAACTCGTTCCGCTCGGGTTGGTGGTCGCGCTCTCCCCGCTGACGATCATCCCGGCCGTGCTGGTGCTGCACACCCCGCGGCCCCGGCCGACCGGGCTGGCGTTCCTCGCCGGCTGGCTGATCGGGTTGGTGGCGCTGACCGGGGTCTTCCTGGAGCTGTCCAACCTGATCGGCGGCATCGGCCGCAAGCCGCCGGGCTGGGCGTCGTGGTTGCGCATTCTCATCGGGGTGGCACTGATCGGCTTCGGCATCTACCGGTGGTCCATGCGGCGCAAGTCCGAGCACATGCCCGGCTGGATGACCCGGATGAGCAGCTTGACACCGGCCAAGGCCGCGGCGACCTCCATGGTGTTGACGGTGGTCAACCTCAAGGTCCTGTTCCTCTGCGCCGCAGCTGGTCTGGCGATCGGTTCGGCCGGAATCGACTCACCGGCGGTGTGGGGGGCGGTGGCCTGGTACGTCGCCGTGGCCGGCTCCTCGGTGGCACTGCCGGTGCTGGGTTACACCGTCTCGGGCGATCGACTCGACCCGGCATTGAACCGGCTCAAGGACTGGATGGAGCGCCAGCACGCGGCGCTGGTCGCCGCGATCCTGGTGGTCATCGGTCTTCTGGTGCTGTACAAGGGAATCCACGGCCTCTAGCTGCGGCGGCCCGCCGGCCGGCCGGGTGACCTAGGATCGTGCGGCGTGGGCCTCGAAGACCGCGAGTCGATGCGCATCCTGCGGGGTGCGCTCGATCTCGACCGCGGGTCCGAGGTCGCCATCGGCGAGTTCTACACCCGCTGGTTCGCCGCGGACCTGTCGGCGCGCGACCTGTTCCCCCCGGACATGCACAAGCAGCGCCAGGTCTTCGCCCAGGCACTGTGCTGGCTGTGCGACGAACTCATCGCCCAGCGCGCCGAGGAGCCCGTGGCATTCCTCGCCCAGCTCGGTCGCGACCACCGCAAATACGGGGTGACACAACAGCATTACGACACGCTGAAGGAAGCGTTGCTGGCCATGCTGCGCGCCCGGCTGGCGGAGCGCTGGGACCGCAGGCTCGCCGAGGCGGTCGAGGACGTCGTGGCGCTCGTCGTCGGCGTGATGAGCGGGGCGGCCGACGCCGAGACCAGCCCACCGTTCAGCGACGGCACCGTGGTCGAGCATCTCCGGCCCGGCCGCGACGTGTCGGTGATCCGGCTGCGGATGGACCACCCGCTGTCCTACGCGCCGGGCCAGTACGTGCCCGTGCAGGTGCCGCAGTGGCCGCGGCGCTGGCGCTACCTGAGCCCGTCCATTCCGGCCGACCCGCAGGGCTACGTCGAGTTCCACGTCCGCTCGGTGCCCGGTGGCATGGTCAGCACCGCGATCGTCGGCGAAACGCGCCCCGGCGACCGCTGGCGGCTGTCCAACCCGCACGGCGCACTGCACGTCGACCGCGACGCCGGCGATGTGCTGATGGTCGCCGGGCAGCACCGGGCTGGCTCCGCTGCGGGCGCTGATCATGGACCTGGCCCGGTTCGGCGAGAACCCGCGGGTGCACCTGTTCTTCGGCGCCAGGTACCCCTGCGAGCTGTACGACCTGCGCACGCTGTGGGAGATCGCGTCGACCAACCCGTGGCTGTCGGTGACCCCGGTGTCGGAGTTCGACTTCGACCCGCCGTGGGCCGCGCAGTATCCCGACGTCACGCCGCCCCGCGGACTGCACGTCCGGCAGACGGGCAGGCTTGCCGGAGGTCGTCACGCGATACGGCAGCTGGAGCGACCGGCAGATCCTGCTGTGCGGCGGGCCGGCGATGGTTGCTGCCACCAAGGCGGCACTGCTGGCCAAGGGCACGCCCGCCGAGCGAATCCGGCACGACCCGCTGGCGAGCTGAGCCCTGCGTGGCAGGATCGGTAGCCATGGACGAGTTCGAAACCGTCACGCTGCGTGATCCGTCGTCCGCACTGACCGCCACCTACGTTCCCGGCGCCGGCATGGTCGGCACCTCGCTGTCCGACGACGGCGTGGAGCTGCTGGGCCAGCGCCGGGGCCTGCAGGCCTACGTGTCCAACCACAAGACGATGGGGATCCCGATCCTCTACCCGTGGGCGAACCGGCTTTCCAGCATGGGCTACGGCGTCGACGGCGCGGTGGTGACACTCACGCCCGGGCACGGCAGGGGTGCGCACCGACCAGCACGGCGTGCCGATCCACGGCACGTTGGCCGCCTACCGGGACTGGACCGTCACGACGATGCTGGAGTCGCGGCTCACCGCCGAACTGGACTTCGCGGCCCGGCCCGCGCTGCTGGCCACGTTCCCGTTCCCGCACCTGCTGACGCTGGACATCACGCTGGCCGACCGCACGCTGACCGTGACCACCACCGTCACCGCGACGACGGGTTCCCGGCGTGCCGCTGTGTTTCGGCTTCCATCCCTACCTGCAGTTGCCGGGTACGCCGCGGGCGCAGTGGCGCATCGAGACCCCGGCCATGCGCTACCAGCCGGTGAACGCCTGGGGCATTCCGACCGGGCGGGTCGAGCAGCGCCCCGCGGCCTCAGAGGTGCTGGGCGACAAGTTCATCGACGACGGATTCGACGAGGTGGCGCCGGGCTCGGTGTTCGCGCTCTCCGGCGGCGACCGGCGGATCGAGGTGCACTTCGACGAAGGCTTCACCGCTGCACAGGTGTTCGCACCGGGCGACGACGACGTCGTGTGCTTCGAACCGATGGCCGCGCCCACCGATGCGCTGCGCCGTGGCGGCTACCGCGAAGTGCAGCCCGGCGAGTCGGCGGTCGCCCGATTCCGGATCCACGGTCGACTGACTCATCCGCGCTGGTTACGCGGCTGCCACACGACCAGCGCGGTGCTCTTGGCCCGCGGCTGGGCGCGCAGGTGCTCGACCTCGGCGGTGAGCTCGCGCACCCGGGACTGCAGCGCCTCGACCTGATTGGTCAGCTCGATGATGCGCTTGATGCCGGCGAGGTTGACGCCCTCGTCCTGGGAGAGCCGCTGCACCTCGCGCAACAGGTCGACGTCGCGCTGCGAATACCGCCGGCCCCCACCGGAACTGCGCTGGGGGCTGACCAGGCCGAGCCGGTCGTAGGTGCGCAGCGTCTGCGCGTGCATTCCGGCCAGCTCGGCGGCCACCGAGATCAGGAACGTGCGCGCTTCCTCTTTGCGGCTCATGCTCACGCACCAGCCCATCCCGCCCGCGGGTCGAATCCGCTGGCCCGCTCCGCCTTCGCGTAGGTCTCCAGCGCCTCGGCGGCCTCGCCCTCGAGGTTCGACGGCACCGCGACCTTGACGGTGACCAGCAGGTCACCGTGGCCGCCGGAGCGCTTCGGCACCCCGCGGCCGCGCACCCGCAGGATCCGGCCGTCGGAGGTGCCCTTGGGCACCCGCACACCGACCTTGCCTTCCAGCGTCGGCACGGAAAGCGTTGTGCCCAAGGCTAATTCGTGGAAGCTGACCGGGACGGTGACGGTCAGGTCGTCGCCGTTGCGGCCGAACACCTTGTCGGGGCGCACGTGCACGGTGACATACAGGTCACCCGACGGGGCGCCCCGCAGCCCGGCCTCGCCCTGGCCGGCCAGCCGGATGCGCTGGCCGTCCTCGACGCCCGGCGGGATCCGCACGTTGATCGTGCGGGTCCGGGTGGTGACACCGGTGCCTTTGCACTCGTCGCACGGGTGCTCGATGATCGACCCGCTGCCGCGGCATTCCGTGCAGGGTTCGGAGAACCCGAAGGCACCCTGGTTGCGGCTGACGACCCCGGAGCCGTTGCAGGTGGGGCACACCTTCGGGCTGGTGCCCGGCCGCGCGCCGCTGCCGTGGCAGTTGGTGCACGGCGCGGGACTGGTGAGCCGCAACGGCATCGCCACGCCCTTGGTGGCCTCGAGGAAACTCAGCTCGGTCTCGGTCTCGAGGTCGTTGCCCCGCCGCGGACGGCTCGGCCGCGGCTGTTGCGCGCCGCGGCCGAACAGCCCGCCGAACAGGTCGCCGATGTTCGCCCCGCCGGTCTGGCCGGCGGCGTCGAACAGGTCGTTCAGGTTGAACTCCTGGCCGTCCCCGCCGCCGAACCCGCCGAAATTGCCACCGCCGGTGAACCGGCCGCGACCGAAACCGCCGCCTGCGAACAGCCGGCGGGTCTCGTCGTACTCCTTGCGCTTGGCGGGGTCGGTCAGCACTTCCTTGGCTTCCGACGCGGCCTTGTACCGCTCTTCGGCGACGGTGTTGCCCGGATTCCGGTCGGGGTGGTTCTCGGCGAGAATCTTGCGGGCGGCCCGCTTGATCTCGTCCTGGCCGGCGTCGGAGGCGACGCCGAGTTCCTTGTAGAAATCCTTCTCAACCCATTCGCGTTGGGCCATACCGCGTCACCTCCTCACCTGCTCGTTGTCGTTGTCGGTCAATGCTTACGATTCTGAGTGTTCTTCGGGCTCTGCGTCGGCATTGCTGCCTCGGCCGCGTCGGGAACCGTGTCCACGACGCCGACCAACGCATGACGCACCACGTGGTCACCGAGCCGGTAGCCGCGCCGCATGACCGTCCCGACCACCGGGTTGGTGCCGTCGCCCTCGTGCTGCACGGCTTCGTGCAGCGCCGGGTCGAACGCGTCGCCCTCGTCGCCGAACGGACCAGGCCCAGCCCCTCCAGGGTGGAGACCAGCTTGTCCGCAACGGATTTCATCGGTCCGGTGTCGAGGTCGCCGTGCGCGCGGGCCCGATCGAGGTCGTCGAGCACCGGCAACAGCTGGGTCACCACGTGGGCCTTGGCCCGCTCGGCGGCCACCTGCTGATCGCGCAGGGACCGCTTGCGGTAGTTGGCGAAGTCGGCCTGCACCCGCTGCAGGTCGGCGATCAGCTCGGCGGCCTTGTCCTGAGATTCCTCCGAGACCGTCGGCACCTCCTCGGCCCGCCCGGAGGCCGGCTCAGGTGCGTCACGCACCTGGCCGGTCTGCGGATCGATGCGGCGCTTGTCGGTGACGGTGACGGGTTCCGATCCGATCGCTCACTTGCGCTCCTGGTCGTCCTCAACCACCTCGGCGTCGACGACATCGTCGCTCGGATCCGGCCGCGCCGTCACCGGCGGCCGCGCCTCCGGCGGCCTGCTCGGCCTGGGTGGCCTCGTAGATCGCCTGGCCCAGCGCCTGGCTCTCCTCGCCCAGCTTCTCCATCGCGGACTTGATGGCCGCGATGTCGGTGCCGGCCAGCGCGGTCTTGGCCTCGGCGATCGCGGCGTCGACCTTGGCCAGCGTGTCCTCGGGGACCTTCGATCCGCCCTCGGCCTCGCGCTGTTCCTTGACGAACTTCTCCGTCTGGTAGACCAGCGACTCGGCCTGGTTGCGGACGTCGGCCTCCTCGCGACGCTTGCGGTCCTCGTCGGCGTGCGCCTCGGCGTCCTTGATCATCCGGTCGATCTCCTCCTTGGACAGGCCGGAGCCCTCCTGGATCTTGATCGTGTTCTCCTTGCCGGTGCCCTTGTCCTTGGCGGTGACGTGCACGATGCCGTTGGCGTCGATGTCGAAGGTGACCTCGATCTGGGGCACGCCGCGCGGGGCCGGCGGGATGCCGGTCAGCTCGAAGCTGCCGAGCAGCTTGTTGTGCGAGGCGATCTCGCGCTCACCCTGGAACACCTGGATCTGCACCGACGGCTGGTTGTCGTCGGCCGTGGTGAAGGTCTCCGACCGCTTGGTCGGGATCGTGGTGTTGCGCTCGATCAGCTTGGTCATCACGCCGCCCTTGGTCTCGATACCGAGGCTCAGCGGGGTGACGTCAAGCAGCAGAACGTCTTTCACCTCGCCCTTGAGCACGCCGGCCTGCAGCGCGGCGCCGACGGCGACGACCTCGTCGGGGTTGACGCCCTTGTTGGGCTCCTTGCCGCCGGTCATCTCCTTGACCAGATCGGTCACGGCGGGCATCCGGGTGGAACCACCGACGAGCACCACGTGGTCGATGTCGGCCACCGAGATGCCGGCGTCCTTGATGACCGACTGGAACGGCTTGCGGGTGCGGTCCAGCAGATCCTGCGTGATCCGCTGGAACTCGGCGCGGGTCAGCTGCTCGTCGAGGAACAGCGGGTTCTTGTCCGCGTCGACGGTGATGTAGGGCAGGTTGATCGAGGTGCTCTGGCTCGAGCTCAGCTCGATCTTGGCCTTCTCGGCGGCCTCACGCAGCCGCTGCATGGCCATCTTGTCCTTGGTCAGGTCGATGCCGCTGGTGCCCTTGAACTTGTCGACCAGCCACTCGACGATCCGGTCGTCCCAGTCGTCGCCACCGAGGTGGTTGTCACCGGAGGTGGCACGCACCTCGACGACGCCCTCGCCGATCTCCAGCAGCGAGACGTCGAACGTGCCGCCACCGAGGTCGAACACCAGGATGGTCTGTTCCTTCTCGGCCTTGTCCAGGCCGTAGGCCAGCGCGGCCGCGGTCGGCTCGTTGACGATGCGCAGCACGTTGAGCCCGGCGATCTGGCCGGCTTCCTTGGTGGCCTGGCGCTGGGCGTCGTTGAAGTACGCGGGCACGGTGATCACCGCGTCGGTGATGTCCTCGCCGAGGTAGCTCTCGGCGTCGCGCTTGAGCTTCATCAGCACGCGGGCGCTGATCTCCTGCGCGGTGTAGTTCTTGTCGTCGATCTCCACGCGACCAGTCGGTGCCCATGTGGCGCTTGACCGAACGGATGGTCCGGTCGACGTTGGTCACCGCCTGGTTCTTGGCGGGCTGGCCGACCAGCACCTCGCCGTTGCGCGCGAACGCGACGACGGACGGCGTGGTGCGGGAGCCCTCGGAGTTGGCGACGACGACGGGGTCGCCACCCTCCAGAACTGCGACGACGGAGTTGGTGGTCCCGAGGTCGATACCGACCGCACGAGCCATGGTTACTTCCTCCTGAATAGAACGAACGTTGTGTTCTGAGTGCACCGGGCTCAAGACTGCTCCTGCCAAGCTGGTCCTGTCAAGCCAGACTTGAGTCATAGTCACTCAACTGTCGATCGTGGTCAACGGGGCCTGCGCCGGATTTGTTCCCCGCCGTTCCCGCACGGCTGCACGCTCGCGACGCATGCGGCTCGCCCGCGAGTCACTTCGGCAACAGCAGCCACAGCCTGCGTACCCTGGATGCAATGAAGACGCGGCTGGCGGTGGCGGGACTGCTGGCAGTGGCCGTGCTCGCCGGCTGCCAGACCTCCGTCGACGGCACCGCGACCCGCACGCCCGACACCGGCATCGAGCCCGACTTCCCGACGCCGCGGCCCAGCCGGTCGACTCCCCCTCCGGCCGCAACGCAGGAGCCGGATCCGTCGCCGACGCAGAGCCCGCCGCCCGCCGGTGAGGTGCTGCAGCCACAGAACGGCTACGTGTTCATCCAGACGAAGTCCGGCAAGACGCGCTGCCAGCTCAACGAGGAGGAGGTCGGCTGCGAGTCGGCGTTCACCGACGCGCCGGAGGTCGAGGGCGAGCCGGCCAACGGCGTGCGCGTGAGCGCCGACGGCCGGCTCAGCTGGGTGCTCGGCAACCTGGGCGCCATCCCCGCTGTCACCCTCGACTACCGCACCTATTCCGCCGTGGGCTGGACCATCGACGCGACCGAGGACGGCACGACGTTCACCAACGACAGCACCGGACACGGCATGGTGGTCAGCGTCGAGGCTCCGTCGAGAGCTTCTGAGGTCTGTCACACTCCGGTTACCTACATCCGGTTTGATTCCGAACCGATTGCGGGAACAGCGCAGGAGTGCGCACACACGATCTGGTCGTCATCGGCGCGGGATCGGGCAACATGGTGATCGACGACCGGTTCGCCGATCTCGACGTCGCGATCATCGACGACCGCAAGTTCGGCGGCACGTGCGTCAACTACGGGTGCATCCCCTCGAAGATGCTGTCTTATGCGGCGCAGGTCCGCGACACCGTCGCCGCGGCGGACCGCTTCGGTGTCGACGCCCAACTGCGCGCAATGCGCTGGCCCGCCGTTCGAGACCGGGTGTTCGGCCGCACCGACGCGGTGGCGGCCAACGGTGAACAAGGGCGCCGCGACAGCGATTTCGTCACCGTCTATCACGGTCACGCCCGCTTCTCGGGCCCGCGGCGGCTCGAGGTCAGCGGCGACGCAGACGGCATCGAGATCGCCGCGCAGCGCGTGGTGATCGCCGCCGGCAGCCGGCCGATCGTCCCCGAGTCGGTCGCCGAATCCGGCGTGCCGTTCGAGACCTCCGACACGGTGATGCGCCTCGACGCGGCCCCCGAGCACCTCGTCGTGCTGGGCGGCGGCTACATCGCCGCCGAACTCGCCCACGTCTTCGCGGCCGCCGGCAGCCGCATCACGATCGTCGAGAAGTCGGGCCGGCTGCTCGGCGGCCCGCACGACGACACCGTGCGCAGCATCTACACCGAGCTGATGCGGGGGCGCTACGACCTGCGCTGCGGCAGCGAGATCATCGGCGTCCGGGGTCGGCGCGGTGATCTGGTGATCGACGTGGACGACGGATCGTCGGTGCGCGCCGACGCACTGCTGGTGGCCACGGGTCGGCGCTCCAACAGTGACCGCCTCGATGTGGCCAAGGCCGACATCGACACTCACGACGACGGCCGGGTGGTCGTCGACGAATACTGCCGCACCACCGCCGAGGGTGTGTTCGCGCTCGGCGACGTGAGCACGCCGATACCGCTCAAACACGTCGCCAACCGCGAGGCAGAGGTGGTCAAGCACAACCTGCTGCACCCCGGCGCGCTGCGTGCCGTCAGTCACGAACTGGTGCCCTCGGCGGTGTTCACCGAGCCGCAGATCGCGTCGATCGGACGGACCGAAACCCAGTGCCGCGACGACCATCTCGACTATCGGGCCGGGATCGCCCGGTTCTCGGACGTGGCCTACGGGTGGGCGATGGAGGAGGAACACGGGCTGTGCAAGGTCCTCGCCGGCGCCGACGGCACGTTGCTGGGAGCACACGTGATCGGCGCCCAGGCCGCCACGCTGATCCAGCTCTTCGTCGTCGCGATGAACTTCGGTGTCGACCGCCGACCAGCTGGCCCACCGGCCGTACTGGATCCACCCCGCGCTGGGTGAGGTCGTCGAGAACGCACTACTGAACCTGGGGGAACCGAGCACGTGAACACCGACCCGTTCGTCCTGGTGCTGTTCGGCGCGCGGGGCGACCTCGCACGCCGCATGCTCTTCCCCAGCCTGTACCGGCTGGCCGCCGCCGGCCGGCTGCCCGACGCATACGCCCTCCTCGGCTCGGGCCGCAGCGCACCGGACAGCGACGACGAGTTCCGGGACGGCGTACGGGCCGCCGTGACGGACTCGGTCGACGACGTCGACGCCGGGGTGCTCGATGACCTGTTGAGCCGCTTGACCTTTCAGGCGGCGACGGCCGAGGACGGCTCCGCGCTGGCCGCGAAGGTCGGTGAGCTGCGCGCAGCGGTAGGGGACGACGCGAGCACGCTGATCTATCTGTCGGTGCCGCCGACCGCCATGGAATCGATGATCACCATGCTCGGCCGGGAGGGGCTCGCAGACGACGCCCGGCTGATCATCGAGAAGCCGTTCGGCACCGACCTCGAGAGTTCCCGGGCGCTGCAGGCGACCGTCGGCTCGGTCGCCGACGAGGACCGCGTCTACCGCATCGACCACTTCCTCGGCAAGGAGGCCGTGCAGAACATCCTCGCGCTGCGGTTCGCCAACGGGCTCATCGAACCCGCCTGGGACGCAGACCATGTGGAGTCGGTGCAGATCGATGTGCCCGAAGACCTCGCGCTGGAGGGCCGGGGCAGCTTCTACGAGTCGACCGGGTGCTTCCGCGACATGGTGTCGACCCATCTGTGCCAGGTGCTCGGCGTTCGTCGCGATGGAACCACCGGCCGCCCTCGATGCCGTCGCGCTGCGCGCGGCCAAGGCCGAAGTCTTCCAGGCGATGCGGCCGCTCGATCCCGCCAGGGTGGTGTTCGGCCAGTACCGCGGTTACCGCGACGACGCCGACGTCGCCGACGACTCGCAGGTCGAGACATTCGTGGCGCTCGAGGCGTTCGTCGACAACGACCGGTGGCGCGGCGTGCCGTTCTATCTGCGCACGGGTAAGGCGTTGGCGGACAATCGCCGAACTGTCACGCTCACGTTCCGCACCCCGCACTCGCCGTTCCCCGGCGACCCGCCGCCCGACGAGCTGGCACTGGACCTGACCGCCAACGCCGGTCGCGACCCTGGACCTCAACGTCAAGCGGCCTGGTCCCGATACCGAGGTCGAGCGCCTGCGCACCCGACTGGAACTCCATCGGCCCGACCACGCCGACGACACCCTCGAGGCCTACGAGCGGCTGCTGCTCGACGTCATGCGCGGGCGACCAGACGCTGTTCGCCCGCGCCGACGAGGTCGACCGGCTCTGGCAGGTGTGCCAGCCGGTCCTCGACGACCGCCCCGCGGTGCAGCCGTACGAGACCGGGTCCTGGGGGCCGGATGCCGCGCTGCGGCTGCCGGGGCCGCGTGGCTGGCGGCTACCGGATGGCTGACAGCCGCGCGATCGCCCAGCACGGAGTCATCGGCGACCTGCGGACGTGCGCGCTGGTCGGCACCGACGGCACCGTCGACTGGTTCTGTGCGCCGCGATTCGACTCCCCCAGCGTGTTCGGCGCGATCCTCGACCCCGACGTCGGCGGCAGCTGGCGACTGCACCCGGTCGGCGACGACATCCGCACCCACCAGTTCTACTTCCCCGAGATCCGCGACACTGATCACCCGGTTCCTCGGCGACGACGGTGTCGTCGAGGCGCACGACTTCATGCCGATCCTGTCGTCCCGGCGACCATGAGCACCGGCAGCGGCTGATTCGCCGGATCGTGGCGGTGCGCGGTGAGACGACCGTGCGGATGGTTCTGGATGCCCGACCCGACTACGGCAGAGCGCGGTTCGACCTGACCGCCCGCGACGGCGCGGTCGATCTGCGCTGCACCGAGCTGGCGATGACGCTGACGTCGAGCACCGAACTGGCCGTCGAGGACGGGACGGTGCGCGCCGAGTTCACCCTGCGCACCGGGCAGACCGCGGAGTTCGTCCTCGAGGTGCTCGACGCGGGGGCGCCGCCGCCCGAGATCACCGACGTCGCGGCCGCGTTCGACGCGACCGCCGAGTACTGGCGGGCGTGGCTGGCGCAGTCCCGCACCGCGGTCGCTGGCGCGAGATGGTGGAGCGCTCAGCGATCACACTCAAGCTGCTGACCCACGAGCCGTCGGGTGCGGTCGTCGCCGCCGCCACCACCAGCCTGCCGGAGAACGTCGGCGGACAACGGAATTGGGACTACCGGTATGTGTGGATGCGCGACGCGGGCTTCAGCCTGTACGCATTGCTGCGGCTGGGCTTCAACGAAGAGGCCAACGCGTTCATCGCCTGGCTGTCCCGGCGGCCTGCGGCGACCGGCAGGCCGACGGCCTGGGCCCGCTGCGGGTGCTCTACGACATCGACGGCAACATCCCCGCCGAGGAAGCCGAACTCGAGCACCTGCGCGGCCACCGGGACTCCACCCCGGTGCGCGTCGGCAACGCCGCGGTGCGACAGCTGCAACTCGACATCTACGGCGACCTGATCGACTCGGTGTATCTGTTCAACAAGCACGGCGCGGGCATCAGCCACGACGCCTGGGCCGACGTCGTCTACGTCATCGACTGGCTGATCGACAACTGGCAGCGCGACGACGCCGGGATGTGGGAGCTGCGCGACGGGCCCAAGGCGAACACGACGTCGCGGCTGATGTGCTGGGTGGCCATCGAACGGGCCATCCGCATCGCGCGCAGCCGCGGGCTGCCGGCGGATCTGGTGACGTGGTCGTCGGTCCGCGACGAGATCTACCACCGCATCATGACCGAGTGCTGGAACGCCGAGCTCGAGGCGTTCACCCGGTTCGAAGGCGGTGACACGCTCGACGCCGGAGTGCTGCTGATGCCGATGGTGAAGTTCATCTCGCCGGCCGATCCCCGCTTCCGGTCCACGCTGGCCGCGATCGAGCGCGACCTCGTCACCGACAGCCTGGTGTTCCGCTACGACCCCGAGACCGACGGCCTCGACGGTGACGAGGGCACGTTCTCGCTGTGCACGTTCTGGTACGTCGAGGCACTGACCCGGGTGGGCCGGCTCAAGGATGCCCAGCTGGCGCTGGAGAAGATGTTCACCTACGCCAACCACGTCGGTCTCTACGCTGAGCAGGTGAGCGCCACCGGCGATCAGGTCGGCAATTTTCCGCAGGCCTTCACTCACCTGTCGTTGATCAGCGCGGCGATCAACCTCGATCGCGCGCTCGGCTGAAAGGACCGACGGACATGACTGTGGCACAGCAGGAGCGCGCCGCCCTGGTGGCGACGTTCCGCGACACCGCACCCGATGCGCCCACCCTCTGCGAGGGCTGGGACGCCCGCGACCTGGCCGCGCACCTGGTGGTGCGCGAGCGGCGCCTCGACGCCGCACCGGGCATCCTCGTCCCCGCCTTCGCCGGCTACACCGAACGGGTGCAGCAGCAGGTGGCGGCGTCGACGGACTGGGACGCCCTGGTGGGACAGGTGGCCGACGGGCCTCCGCTGTACTCGCCGTTCAAGCTCGCTCGACCCGATCGCCAACGTCGCCGAGATGTTCATCCATCACGAGGACGTCCGCCGGGCCGGACCGCACTGGGAACCCCGGCCGCTCGACGACCAGACCGTGTCGGCGCTGCGCCGGCCGGTCGCCATGATGGCGCGCATGACCCTGCGCAAGGCGCCGGCGAAGGTCGTGCTGCGCACACCGTCGGGCGACACCCTGGCCACCGTCGGCCGGGGCCCCGAGCTCGTGGTCACCGGAGAGCCGGGCGAACTGCTGCTGTTCGCCGCCGGCCGCGACGCGGCCCGGGTCACTTTCGACGGTGCCGGCGACCTCGTCGAGCGCGTGCGCAAAGCCCGCGGCGGCCTGTGACCCTAGGCTCGGGCCCGTGAGATTCCGTGGATTTCCGTGTCTTCGTCGAACCTCAGCAGGGGGCCACCTACGCCGACCAACTCGCGGTCGCGCAGACCGCCGAGAGCGCCGGCTACTCGGCGTTCTTCCGCTCCGACCACTACCTCGCGATGAGCGGCGACGGGCTGCCCGGGCCCACCGACTCCTGGGTGACGCTGGCCGGCATGGCCCGCGAGACCTCGACGATCCGGCTCGGCACGATGGTCACCTCCGCGACGTTCCGGCACCCGGGCCCGCTGGCCATCTCGGTCGCCCAGGTCGACGAGATGAGCGGCGGCCGGGTCGAATTGGGCATCGGCGCGGGCTGGTTCGAGGCCGAACACCAGGCCTATGCGATCCCGTTCCCGCCGCTGGGCGAACGGTTCGACCGGCTGAGCGAACAGCTGGAGATCATCACCGGCCTGTGGACCACGCCGGCAGGGCGAGACGTTCGACTACACCGGCACCCACTACGCCGTCGCCGACTCCCCGGCGCTGCCCAAGCCGGTGCAGGCCCCGCATCCGCCGATCATCATCGGCGGCGGGGGCGCCAAGACGGACCCCCGCGCTGGCGCGCGAAGTTCGCCGCCGAGTTCAACATCCCGTTCGTCGCCCTGGACACCCTGACCGCGCAATACGCGCGGGTGGCCGCGGCGCGTCGAGGACGCGGGCCGGGCCCCGGATTCGCTGACCTACTCGGCGGCGTTCGTGGTGTGCGCCGGCCGCGACGACGCCGACGTCGCCCGCCGGGCGGCCGCGATCGGCCGCGAGGTCGACGAACTGCGCTCCAATTCCCCCGTCGGTCGGCACCCCGGCGAGATCGTCGACAAGCTCGACACCGTTCCTCGAAGCCGGCGTGCAGCGGGTCTACCTGCAG
>CAWCKQ010000004.1:0-742090 GCA_963796185.1 uncultured Actinomycetota bacterium
TCCGCCGGCTGGCCGACCAGGTTGGTGGTGTAGCCCTTCCAGCCGGCCAGGGCACGGGCCTTGGCCTCCAACTCCCGATTTAGCGACTTGGTGGCGCCGGTGAGCTTGATGAACCGGTTGCGCTTCACCGCCGCGTGCCCGTCGACGGCGCGCTGGGCTTTGGCGACCTGCTCATCGATGCCGCGCAACGACCGCCGGGCCCGATCGTGGCGGTACTGGTAGTGGATGACCCGTTCGGGAATCCCACGGGTCTTCTCCGAACTACTGGCTGGCCACGGCTGGGTCAGCACCAGCTGATCTGGGACCGCTTCATCGGGGTGCTGGTCATGCCACTCGCGGACCACATCGGGTAGGAACGGGATCCTCGCGCCGAGGATGAACGAGAGCCCGCCGGCCTGCAACGCGATCTGGTTGGCTTCGGAAATCATCCCGGCGTCAGCGACCACGGTGACGTCGGTGAGGTTGTGGGCGGCTTTGAACGCGTTGATCACCGGCAACATCGTGGCGGTCTCGGCCCTGATTGCCCTCGAAGGCCTCCACTTGCAGCGGGAACCCCGAGGCGTCGGTGAGCAGCCCGATCGTGATCTGGGGATCAAGCCGGCGCTCCTTGGAGAATCCGGGCTCGCGGAACCCGTCACCGGCATCGGTTTCGAAGTGCAGAGTAGATACATCGTAAAGCACCAACGATGCCGGACCCAGCGCGGCGTGAGCCGCACACGCCGACGAAAGTGCCTGCCGGAAAGCGGGTTTGGCATACACCGGCACCCGACGGTTCAGCGTGGGATAGGAGGGGCCGGCCACGCCGGTCTCGTCGAGCACCCGCAACGAGTCGGCCTTGCTGGTGGGTTCGATGATCCGCGCCAACACCAACTGACGGAACACCTCATCGGCGCCGGCGGCGGCATCGAAGCCGAGCACGTCATAGGCACGACACAGCGCATCCCACAGGTGCGCCGACCGCGAGGAGGTGATCGGCAACGGCTCCGAGGCCGACCGGAAGGCCAATCCCAGATCCAGTTCAACCTGACCGGCGGCCAACCGCTGCGCCGCGGCGGCCTTCAACGCCGCCAATCCGGACTCATCATGGGCAGAACCGAGGTGCTCGATGTTGCGTGACCCGCGCCGGGTGGACCACACGATCTGGACCGCCGTCGCCCCCGAGGAGGTCCTCACCGTGCGCACATACGCCACGCAGGCACCCTACGACCCTGACGCTAGTGCACAAATCCGCACCAGGAACCAAACGAAAACCCAGGTCACAGCCCTACGCGATCCCCGAACCCGCGACAGTGATAAAAGTCAGGTACCCGCCCGGCGGGCTTGGGCTATTAACCTACGCAGATGCGTACTAACTCCCTCACATAAGCGGGGGAATGCGGAACCAAGCCTCTGCTGAGCACATGAGGCAGTGGTCCGAATTGCAACCTGACCTGAGTTAGGACACCTCTTCGGGATTTTCGAGCCCGAATCGCTGTGACCTGGGGCTATGAATTCTGCAGGCCGGGTTTTGGCTTACTAAGCGGGTAGGGTCCGGTGGGTGTTCGTGCGCAAAGTGCGCACCGCCTCGGGTGCGGTGGCAGTGCAGGTGATGCGCAAAGACGGCCGTCGCGACGTGCTGGTCGAGCACATTGGATCGGCTCATACCGACGCCGAGCTGGGCGTGCTGCTGCAACGAGCCCGCCAGATCGCCACTGGCGATCAAGATGTCCTGGACTTCGAGGTGCCTGCCCGCACGCAGCGCGTCGCTGATGTCGCTGATTGGCGCCACGGCACGCTGACGTTGCCGGCTGGAGTCCCCAAGGGAGCCCTCGCGGCGCCGGGGCGCACCGCAGCGACCAGTTCGCGGCTGCTCTACGACGTGATCGGCGCGCATCTATGACTGGGTCGGGTTCGATGTCGTCGCCGATGCGGTGTTCCGGGATCTGGTGATCGCCCGGATCGTCGAGCCCACCAGCAAGATGGATTCTCTGCGGGTACTGGCCGATCTCGGCGCAGAACCGATGTCCTACAAGACTATTCAGCGCCACCTCGCCAGGGTCAACACCGGCAACTACCGCGATGCGATCGCAGGAAAGTGCTTCGCCCACGCCGTCGACCGGGGCGGGCTGAGCCTGCTGCTCTACGACGTCACGACCCTGTATTTCGAGGCCGAGAACGAAGACGACCTGCGCAAGGTCGGCTATTCGAAGGAACGCCGCGTCGACCCTCAGATCGTGGTCGGGCTTGCTGGTTGATCGCACCGGGTTCCCGTTGGAGATCGGCTGTTTTGAGGGCAACACCGCCGAGACCACCACACTGGTCCCGATCATCACCGCCTTCGCCGCCCGCCACGACCTCGGCGATACCCCGATGGTCGTGGCCGCCGATGCCGGCATGCTCTCAGCGACCAACCTCACCGCCCTCGATGACGCCGGGTTGGGGTTCATCGTCGGCTCCCGAGCGGTGAAAGCCCCGATCGATCTGGCGTCGCATTTCCATTGGAACGGTGATGTTTTCACCGACGGGCAGATCATCGACACCGTCACACCTCGGCACGCCAAGAGCGTCGTCAACGACACCAACAAGCGAGCCGAGCCAGTCTGGAACGCCGACACCCATGCAGGGGCGTGGCGGGCGGTCTGGGCGTACTCGGCCAAACGTGCCCGCCGCGATCAGAAGACCCTGCACGCCCAGGAAGCCCGCGCCAAAGCGGTCGTCAGCGGTGAGCGGGCGGCGAAATCGACGCGGTTCGTCAAGACCACTGCCGGTGGACGCGCCCTCGATGAAGCCAGTCTGGCCCGCGCGCAATCACTGGTCGGGTTGAAGGGTTACGTCACCAATCTCGATGCCGAAGTCATGGCCGCCACCGAAGTGATCGGCAAGTATCACGACCTCTGGCACGTCGAGAAGTCGTTTCGGATGTCCAAGTCCGACCTTGAGGCCCGGCCGATGTTCCACCGCACCCGCGAGGCCATCGAAGCGCACCTGACCATCGTATTCACCGCACTGGCCGTGGCGCACTGCATCCAGGAACGCAGCGGCCTGTCCATCGCCAACGTCATCAAACAACTACGGCCACTGCGCACGGCGACCATCGTCATCAACGGCGCCAGCCAAGACCTTCCCACCCGAAATCCCCTCGCCCCAACGAGAAATCCTGACCGCACTCGGCATCAAACGTGGCTTACTAAGCCAAATGTCCTAACTCAGGTGCGGAACCAAGCCTCTGCTGAGCACATGAGGCAGTGGTCCGAATTGCAACCTGACTTGGCTCACATATGCGCACTGTTCAAGTTTCTTCCGATAGCTCCACTTAAAGAACATCTGTCTCGAGTCACCTCGCCGTCAGCGAGTGCCCCGGCTCCGACGACGGTTGTCAGCTGCTACAGGCCCACCGAGTTGATCGTGATCCGCACCGGGTCCACCAGCCGCTGCAACGTGCCCGGTGCAGGATCGATCGACTCCACCTGCTGATCGTCGAAGTTCGGGTTGTTCTGATCCCAGGAGATGTCGAGCAGCAGTCCCAGCGATGCCGCACTGGGATGAACGATGCCCATGTCGTCGCCCTCGTTGATCTCGGTGAAGTTCGGCCAGTCGGGGATGATCGCCGAGAGCCGATGCAGCCGGGTTCTGATCTCGTCGAAGCGCACGTCATGGCGGATCGAGCCGATGTACTTCACCACGTCGTCGCTGCTGAGCACCCCGTCCCCGTCGAAGTCGGCCACGCCGTGGCTGGCCCACAGTTCGGGTCTGGGGCCTGCGGCCGCGGCCACCGGCGCCGCCAGGTCGTCCGCCGTGTACGCCCGGCCCAGCAGGTAACACAACCACAGCCCGGCCTCGTCGGTCTCGGACGGGATGCCCAGCGTCTTGAGGTGCGCGGCGATCGCCGGCAGTTGGTCCGGGCCGGCTTCGAGGTACTCCTGCGCAGACTTCGTCCACCCGGCTGCCGTCAGCTGCTCGGCGGTCAGCTGCAGCAGGCCGTAGCGCCCCGCGGGATGATATGCCGCAGTGCGTAATCCGCTCTCGGCGTAGAGCACACGAAGCAGGAGGTCGGCACCGACGCGGGCGTCGTGCGCCGCGGAGTTGATCGCCATCAGCAACGCGCGATCGAACTCCGGCGCGGGGCGGCGCGCCCGCCACGAATCGGGGTCGGTGACCATCGTGAACACCTGGCCGAACCCGGTCGGCGCGGTGACGTCGGTGCGCGCACCCTTGACCACGCCGTCGGTGGTGAGGTTGTCGAGGTCGAACACCCGGTAGGACCACGCCGTCTCCGGGGTCTTGACATACAGCTTGCCGCGGTCGACTCCCATGGTGATGCCGTCGGCGGGGAGTCCGACCGACTGGCCGTTCGGCAGCGTGAACACCGCGTCGGCCCAGTCGTGTTCGACGACGAACTGATGAGTGATCGTGTTGAGGATCTTCCACGCGGTCCCGGGCCAGATGCGGTACTGACGCCAGCCCTCCCCTTTGATCGACGACCCGAACGTGGCCGGATACTCCAGCACCTGGCCGGTCGCCATGTCGAGCCGCACCGAGCGGGTGATGTCGCCCTGCATGCCGTCCCGGAACAGTCGGACGTCGACGGTGAACACCGCTTCGTTGGACGCGGTCTGCTGCACGGCAGTGATCTTGCCGATGTGGAGGTCACCGAATTGCGGGAACAGGTTGCGATACACGCCCAGCGGGAGCAACGCGGGAAACACCTCGCCGATATCGGCCGGCCCGGTCCAGGTTTCGTTGCCGTCGACGACGTCGACGCGTGCCACCGAGCCGTTGGAGGTGAGGAACCAGGTGGACGAACCAACCGCCATGTCAGACCCCTGTCACCGTGTCGAAGCGCAGTCCGCTGGAGGACTCCCCGGCGCCGGTGCCCTTGCGCCGGGTGGTCCAGGCGTGCACCGATCCGTCGTGCCAGCGAGCCCGCTGGTGTGACCGGATCACGTCGACGCCGGAGCGGGGAACCTCCTCCTCGTTGAGCCAGAAGTGGTGCTCTGTGCGGGCGGCCTCGAGGATGTTGCCGAGCGGCAGCACGGTGCTCACAGCGTCGACGGCGCCGTCGAGCGCCCCGCGCCGGGAGAGCGGAACCAGGCGCAGCCGGGTCGCCTCCCGCCCCGCGTCGATGTGTTCCGGGGCAAGGGGATACCAGAATTCGGGAACGAAGGTGTCCACGTGGTAGGCGGGCGTGCTGCCGGGGGCCGCGGCGGGTGGCCGGGTCATGGCGTCGTAGCGCTCGTAGGGCACTCCCGCGTCGTCCTCGATGCGCTGTTCGATCGCCCACGCGAGGTTGGCCATTTCGTCGCGCGCGATCAGCACATGCTCGACGGGCGGGCTCTCCAGCGATCCGGGCAGGGCAGGCGCCAGCAGGAACCATGGGTTGGCGCCACTGACCTCCCGCGGATCCGACAGGCCGAACACGTTGAAGTTCGGGTCGTCGGCCCCGGCGGGCCCGACCGGCTCGGTGAGTCCGAAAACATTGGTGACCACGAATGTCTGGATGCGGCAGAGTGTTCCGATCGGCATTCGAAGCGGGACGACGTACCAGTCGTTGCCGTAGACGGTCGCGTAGCCGACCATGAGCAGCCGGCCGAGGTCCTGCGGGGCGGCATCGATGGCACCGAGGTCGATCTTGGCGTCCTCCATCTCCCAGAACCGCGATGACGGCATCCCGCCGAAGCTGGCGGGAGCCGGGATGCCGCTCAGCTCCAGGTGCCCGGGATCCGGGCCCGCTGCGGCAGGCGCATCCGGTGCGACCACGTCCATGGCCCACCAGTCCAGCGTGCCGCCGTCATATTCGGTTGCGCGAAGTTCGACGTCCGGTAAACCCGTTGCGCTGGTGCCGAATCCGTGTTCCAGTCGATGGTCGTTCCAAGCGGCGGGCATGCGCTCACCGACCGGCGCGGCTGCCGGCACCCGGGCATCCCACCACGTGAGCCAGGCGGTGGCCACCGCCTGCGCCGCCGCCGTTCGGTTGTCGGCGAGCCCCAGGGCCGCCGACTCGGTGGCGGCGGTCCCCGGATCGAGCAACCGGCGCAGGCCGCCGGCGATCCGGGCACCGTCGCCGATGCGGCTGCGCAGCAGGCGATGCAGTCCGCGGGGGGCGCGCTCGGGCACCGACTCCTCGAACGCGTACCGGGCCGTCCACGAAGCGGGATCGAGGCCGGCGGCGGCCAGGCTGCGGGCCAGCCGAACACCGCCTTCGGAGCGCAGTCGTGGGTCTGCGCCCGGGTCGGAACGTTCCTCTTCGACCATGCGTTCCAGCGGTGCGGCCGACGGGTCGTAGGGTTGCCAGTCGCCGTCGACGCCGTCACGCCACCGATCGAGCCGGTGGGTGTCGATGCGGACGTCGACCATGGCGATCGATCCGGCGTCCTGCCCGCGGAACTCACCGAATTGCCACTGCCGGCACAGGAACCACAGGGGGTCGTGGACGCGTGCTGCGACACCGTCGTCGACCCCCGGGTCGCGGGGTAGGGGTTCGAATCGAACGGACACGTGCCCTCCTCAGCCCGGCAGGTTGACGGCGAACTCGCCGCCCTCGATCGTCGGCGGCATCATGGCCCGCAACTCGGGCAGATCGCCCAGGTCCATGCCCCGCACCTGGGCGAGTTCGAAGGCCTCCTCAACGGCGGCGTGGACGTCCTCGATGTGCCAGCCGCGGTCGAGATCCGGTGGGACCGCCAGCAAGATCGTCTGCGGCGCGCGCGCGTCCGGGCGGGCGGTGTGGAACGCCACCCCGGCCACCTCCTCGGCCGTCCCGGGCTCGCGGCCCTCACGGGGCAGCACCTCCGACCACATGTCGAAGACCAGCCCCGTCAGTGTCGGACCCGCGGGCTCGCTGTCGACGGCCAGCACGGTCGAGGCCCGCGCCGTGCCGCGGCTGGACGCGATCCACGGCGGATTGGGCGCGGCGGGCGCTTGGGTGACGAGGAAACCTACGGCGGCCCCGTCCGCGGTCAGTTCGGCGGCGGTCAGCGCGTCGTCGACGGATCGGACAGTGGGGCGGACGCGGCCGACGTCGCGAATCCAGTCCGCGAGGTCGTCGCCCACGGCGCCGGCGGGCCGGTGCTGCGGGTCCAGCAACGCGTCGATTCCGCTGCCGGCGAACGTCAGTCGTGGCAACACCGGCACGCCACCGCCAGTGAGGGCGGCCAGCGGTGCGGTGACCTTGCTGATCCATTCCAGGGTGCTCGTCGAGTCCCGCTCCGTGCCGGACGGCGGTGCCGGACGGGGCTCGTTCACCTTCGCACCGGCGGTGACCGCGACGAGTGTGGGGGCGATGCGGGCCAGCTGGTCGGCGTCGGCGAGGTCGGTGTCGGCGGGTACGGCCAGTCCGCACCCGATGAGCTCTGCGATGGCCGTCGCGACGTCGCCCGGAGCGGCCGGGTCGCGCGCGAGCACCGCCGTCGCCTGCTGTACGCGGGCGGACCAGGCGTCGATGCGGCCCGCCAGCTCGTCCAGATCTGCGACCGCCCACGGATCGGCCACCGGATCGAAATGTGAGCCCAGAAGCGGTGTGCTGCCGGCGATCACGGTTCGCAGCGACTCCGCGAGTGTGACCAGTTCGTCGTAGCGGCCGACCCCGGCGGCGTCGTCGGTGAACGCGACCGCGCCGACGGCAGTGAGCAGTCGCCGGGCGAACGTCGACGTGCTGCCGGAGTCCACGGTGCGTACCGTCTCGAGTGCGCCGGCCCCGACCGCGGACAGCGATGCCGTCACGGTTGAGCCGTCGCTGCGACGGCAATCGAACACCCAGCCACCGGGCGGTCCGAGGCGAGCGCGGCACCAGTTCTCCAGGGCCGGTTCGATTTCGGCAAGACCGTTGTCGCCGCCCCAGCCGGCGGCTGCGTCGAGGTGGACGGCGAGTACCGCTCCGAACGCGTAGGAGACGGTGTCGGCGCTGCGCGGTGTGGCGATCACTGCGAACTCGTCGGGCAACAGGCCTCGGCTGGCGACGTCGGCCGCCAACCCGGCCCGCAGGGGATTGCCGCCGACGATGTGGTGCACGCTCTCGGCGAGCAACAGGTCCCCGACGGCGTCGAAGGTGTCGGCCAGGTCGGCGACGAGTTCGCGCACGGCGGGCAACTCCGCCCCGACCGCCACCGGCGGGGCGCCGGCGTCGAACTTCGACCGGTCACGGCTCAGCGCCAGCCCGTCCACGACATTGCGGGCGGCCACGGCAGCCTGCGCCGCACCCGAGTTGTCGGCCGCGGGATTCACCTGCGGCGCAATGGGATACTGCGTCCGAAACGCGGGGATGAGGCCATCCATCGAGCGGTCGTGCAACGCGCGCTCGAAGCGATAGCCGAGCAGGTAGTCCAACGACTGGCCCTGTTTGATGCCTTCGAGTATGCGCAGTGCCTTGCGCACTCGGCCGGAGGTCAGGTTGACCGCGAACGCGGACGGGTCCGAATGCGCCAGGCAGCCCGCGCGCAGGACCGCCGCGGTGGTCGCGTGCTGCATGGACGGGGTCACGAGGTAACCATCGCGCTCCGGCCGGCTGGCCGGCGAGAGAGGTGCGAGATCGGTCACCCAACCGTAGGCGCCGGTGCGCAGTCCCGTGGGGTGGTCGGCCCGAACGTGCGCCAGCCGTGCGGTCGCCAGCGAGGTGGCCCACGCGTCGATGCGATGCGACGCGGTGTCGAGGCATTCGCACAGTGCGCGCTCGAGATCCCCGAGGCGTTCGGCGGCGATCGCTTCGAGTTCCAACGCGGTGTCCGTGGATCGGGCCAACGCCAGCGCCAGCGGCCGGCTTTCGTGATCGGCGGGCATCCCCGACGGGAACCGGAAGAGGAGCGAGATCCACCACAGGGTGCGGAACAACGGAAACGCGAGCTGGTAGAACAGTCCGCTGGTCGCCGGGTCCAGCTGGCTGGCGCTGGCGTTGACCGCTTTCATCTTCTCGAGGAGTGCCGGTGGCCACTCGGCCGCTTCGCCACCGGCCGGAATTCCGGCCAGCCAGGCCTGCGTGTCGTTGACCACTTCGGCGTACAGCTTCAGCGGACGGGTCGCAACGAAGGCGAGCAACTCCGGCGTCGGGTCGACGGCCGCGGTGAAGTCGAATCCGGCCGGTGCCGTACCGATCGGTCCGCGCGCCGTGAACGTCATGTTCATGTCGGCCATCGCGATCCCGACGGTGGCCGGCGGGTGTGCCGGAAACCATTCGGGACCGAAGAAACTCGACTGCAACTCCGAGACGTAGCGCACCCTGGTCGACGCGGGTCGCCGGCTCAACAGGTCCAGGATGGCGGCGTCCTGATCACGGCCCGCTCCGACCCGCTGGGCCCTCAGCACGTTCTCCTTGTAGTACGACAGCACCGACGACATCACGAAGGTGATCGCCTCGTTGACGTCCTCACCCCGCCACAGATCGGTCGGGGTCACGGGCAGGATGCCGTATGGCTGTCGTCCGACCCTGAGCACCGGCAGTGGCCCGCGGCTGCGGACGAAGGAGGTGAAGTGATCGGCGAGGAATTCAATGTCGGTGGAGGTCTTTCCCAGGCTCGACCCCACCGGCAGCCAGTCCACCGACAGGTCACCCAGCAGGCCCCCCATGAATCGGTGCGCATCGCGCGCGAGGTCGTCGGGATCGGACAGTCCGCCCGGAATCGGCGCCAGCGTGTCGGCGGCGTCGATGCCGAGCGCGGTTGCCACGCGCTGCGCCGCCGAGGCCGGTCCGGCCGTCGCCGATGCGCCCCGCGCCGCGTCCAGCTGGTCGGGCGAGGGCCGTCCGGGTCGCGACTGCCACCCGGACCGGCTCCCGGGAGTGTTGTTGGTCGGGGTTCCCGCGGGCAGGACTGACATCCCGTCGGTGTAGTTGTGAGCGACAAGCAGCGTTTCCACGCCGTGGACGGTGGCCTCGGGGTCCGCCGAGCCGACGCCGACCGCAGTAAGAAGGTCGTAGTGCAGGTTTGGATCGGGCAGCGGCACCCGCACACCCATGCCCATCCTGACGGCTTCCTCGAAGTCGACCAGCCACCTGCTGGCGCGCTGCCAGGGCACCGCTCCAGGCCCGCGGTCGTCGTTTTCGTCGTCCTGTTCGATCTCCGGTGGGGCGAAGCCTGCGGGAAGCTCATCCGGTATCGGTTCGCCGTCCACCCGCCACATCAGCCGGCCCTCGCGGTAGGCGGAAAAGGTGAAGTGGCGCGGCATCAGTCGGGCGAGCGGGGCCCGGGTCCAGGTGGTGTCCCGGGCCTCGGCGCCCGCCCCTCCGGGCCGCAGGCATTCCACCGCCCAGAGTCCACGCGCGGGCCCCACCGCGGCGAGGGCTGCGGCCCATGCCGCGGCGCGGCCCTCGTCGTCGACCGCGGGGGAGCTGACGGCGTTCCAATAGTTTTCGCCTGCAGCACGTTCTGCGACCGTGAGTGCCGTTTCGTGGCCGTCGATGTGAATGTCGTCCGGATACACCCTGATCCACAGTTCGGCGCCGCCCGACGCCGATGGCCGGAACAGCGTCTCGAGCCGCACCGGCAGCAACAACAGAGGTAGTTCGCCGCCACCGTCAGGCCACAGCGGGTCCGCGCCAGCGTCGGTGTCATACGCCGCATCGACGTCGTCGACGTGCTGCTCGGCTTCTTCGGCGCGGTTGGCGGCGAAGGTCTTCTCGTTCTGCACATCGCTGCCGGCGGTGACGAAGGGTTGACCGAACACCGATGCGGCGAAGTCGTCACGCATGGTGTGGGTGCGCCTGAACAGGTCGTCGGCCTCCGCCTCGGCGTTGTAGCGCTCACGCCATGCCTTCTCCCGATCGCGCCGGGCCTCGCGGATCAGCCGGCGCCGCTCGGGTATGCCCGAGAAGAGCGTCACAGCCGGCCTGAGTACGGATTCGAAGTCGGTGATCTGCTCGCCGTACCGCTCATTGAAACCGTCCAGGACCGCTCGCTCGAGCAACCCGGTATCCACGTCCTCAACAAGACGCGGCGACGGATTGCCGGCTGACTGTTCGTAGAAACCGACGATCACGTCGATGAACACCGGCCGCTGCAACGATCGGCGGCCGAGCAACCGCAGCAGAGCCGCCGCGAACGCGGGGTACTCGGTGAACTCGGGGTCGCCCAGCCACTCCAGCACGTCGTTGCGCGCCACACTGAAGTCGATGCCGACCGTGTTGAGAGCATCGAGCACGGCTTCGGGGTTCATGAGTGGATCACCAGTTCCGAGGCGTGGATCAGCATCCGGAACGGCTTCTGGAGCGTGATTCTCGCGACGTCGGTGGCGTCGCGGTTCCACTGCTTGTCGCCCGGCTGTCCAGGGGCGTCGAACACGGCGTCGGCGCGGGCGAACATCCGAGCACCGTCGGGGTGGGCGGCCAGCATCCGATTCCAGGTGAGGTCGTCCCAGGTGTCGAAAGCCGGCTCCGCCGCGCCACCGTCGCCGATGTCGAAGCCGAACCGGATGCGCGTCGAATTCTCCTGGAACGCGAAGAACCAACCGGGGTGCTGCTCGGTGGGCAGTGCGCGCAACTCGTCGGGTGGCACCTCGAACGCGTAGGCCGTGGTCAAATCGTCGACCGGCAGGGCGAACAACGGCGACCGCCAGGATGCGGGATCGGAGTTGGCGATCGGTTGGTCGCCGCCGGCACCGAGGAGAGCGGGGGCGGCGGCGACAACCATCGACGGGAATCGTCGTACCACCGTGCCGCGTACCAACAGCACCGCAATGTTGTTCTCGCCCAACGCCAGATGGCTGCCCAGCGGTCCCGTCCAGGTGGAGATCTCGCCTACGTCGGGCTGCGTCCCGGGTGTTGGCCAGAACCGCTGGAACGGGGTACCCCGCATGTCCGTAGGGTATTCCCGCCAGAGCAGTTCGCGGTTGAACTCGTGTGCCAGTCCCACCAGGAACGATTCGATGAACGCGTTGTTCACGCCCAGCAGGGTGACCGACTCGGCGGGAAAGTCGGCGATGCCGGGAAGGAACCAGTTGGGCGCGAAGTCGCGCAGTGCCAAAGCCATCGGAGCGGGAAATGACGGGTGGTCCATCACCTGGTCCAGCGACACCGCGGGGCCCATGCGCTCGGGCACGCCGATCTGCGCGGCAAGGGCGCGCGCGACGCGATCCCCGGGGGCCAGCGCGGCGACGAGGTTGCCGCGTAGTGCCTCCACGTCGAGCTGCACCCCGATGCTCGTCACCTCGGCGCCCGCTCCGGTGCGCCGGGTGAACTGCGCGCGCATGGTCGCGACGCCCGCGGTGACCTCGCTGATCTGCGGCGCCACCTGGGCTCGCAACGCGCTGAAGTCACCGATGCGCAGCATCCGGGTGTCGAGGCCCACACCGGACAGCTTCGCGCTCAGCGAGTCCGCGACGTCGTGCAGTCCGTTGACGCGGGCCACGTCCGAGATGGCTTGCAGGCGAAGCAGATCGCTCACCGCGGACACCGAGCGCTGGGCCGTCACCGCGGCCGCCGTGGCTGCACTGGCCGGGGCGGCCGGGGTCTCGGGCACGGCGAACGATGGTGCGGGTCGCGCCGCTGGCACGGCCACGTCGCCGGAGATGGCGCGTTCGATCACCGAGCGGGCCTGCACCGACGCGGTACGGGCGAGCTGGCCCCCGGGCCGCATCATCCTGGCGAACGCGGTCGATCCGGCCGCGGTCGGCATGACACTCACCTCGATCGCCGTGGCCAGCGGCGGGCCCGGCGGACCCCACGGTCGGACGCGGGACGCGGTCGGTGCGGCAACCGAAACTGCCTCCCCCAGAGTGAGGTTCGCGATGTGCTTGTCGTGCAGGGCAGCGCCGACGCCTTCGGCGAGCTGGCCGAGCGCGCGCCGGCGGTTCGCCTCGCGGACGGCTCCGACCTGCTCCCAGGCCCGCGCCATCAATGACTCCTGGTTGGCGCGAATGTATTCGGCACCGAGGCCCGCGGCGATCCTGGTCGGTATGGCGGTGTTGAGCGTGTGCAACCAGGCCGGGGTACCGACGCCACCCGGGTCCAGCGTGTCGACGACGACGTGGCGGCCGCCGTAGATCGGCGGTGTGACGGCGGTGGGCTCGGCGTTCTGCCGTTCGTCGAGCAAGACAGCGCCCGCGTTGCACTGCGCGGCGATTCTCGATGCGAAGTCCGCTGTCACCGACGCCGCGAAGCCGGGCACAGGGATGCCGTCGGTGTCGAGCTGTCCGAGTGCACCGGGCACCGGGTACGGGGCGGGCCGCGGCGCACCGGCGAGGGGGTCGTCGGTCAGCCAGGGTTTCTCGACGTCGACGAACACCGTGCCGAGATTCGCGACCCGGTCCGCGGGGGCCGGTCCGAGCCTGCGCACCAGGTATTCGAAGTCGCCCAGCTGGCCGGTTCCGAACTCCCACGAGTAGTACACCGGTACGTTGACGGCGGCGCCGTGGCCGACCTGCCACGCCGGCGAATACGATCGCGTGGCCGCAGAATAGGTGAACGACGGCACGATGCAGGCGCGGTATCGGGTGGCTTCCCGAAGGCGGCGCGGGCACAGCAGACGGGCGACCTGCTCGGTCGGGTCGTCGGCACGCTGCACGTGCGCCCAGGCCCACGAATCGGCCAGGTCGGGAAGCTGGACGGCGTCGACGCTCAGGGTCGGGACGGGGTTGCCGGAAACCAGGCGGCTGGTGGCGACCTCGACGACGACGAGCACGATCCAGGGCCGCAACCGGCCGCCCCTGGCCTTCGCCGGGGTGAAGAGCCAGGGCAGCTCGACCGGCTTCAGGTCGACCGAAGCCAGGTAGTTGTCCTCGACGTCGGCGGCACCTGCCGCCGGGTCGGTGCGCACCACCGCACGGCCGTCGAGGCTGCCGACTCCGTCAGGGCCCAGCATGGACATCGGGGACGGAACGGTCAGCGCGGTGCTGTGTCCGGACGGATCCACCAGCGATACGCCGGGGGTGAAGTTCGCGACGGGCAGCGCGCCGGGCCCGTCTTCGGTGACGATCGCCTGTCCCACCGCCGTCTGCGCCCATGACGAGAATCGGATGGTGCTCATGAGGCACTGACCTCCCACGCCTCGGCGACATCGACTCGCAGCCGCGGATCGGCCAGGCACGCGGCTGCAGCCGCCTGGTACACCTCGGTGGCGTTGCGCGAGGGCGGTGCCACGTCGGTTGCCTCGGACAGCGACCAGGTGTTGACGACGGCGTAGGTAGGCGCGTCGGCCACCGTCACGGCGTCGCGGTCGGTCCGCCACCAGCGCGGGTGGTCCAGCCCGGCCCCGGACGCCAGCTCGACCATGTCGACCAGCGTGCCGATGTCCACGGCGAGGGGGTCGGTGGTGCTGAACCGCTTCGAGATGACCTTGGTCTCGTATTCGAAGTCCGTGCGGCGCTCGTCGTCCATCAGCACGTCCCCCGCGACGAGTTTCAGCCCGGCCCGGAATGTCTCGAATGCGGGGCGACCGATCTGGGCGTCGTCGGTCATGGTCATGAACGCGGCGGGCGCGAACTGCTCGCGCTCTTCACCCGCGATCGGCGCCGGACGGCCGTCGCCCAGCACCGGGCTCGACAGGTCCCATCGCTGCGGGGTGACCGGAACGCGGTTGAAGCGGTCGATGTCGATACCGAGCGGAACGTCCCTCTGCCGCACCGACAAGGCGCCCTGCGGATGCAGCCTGCTGCCGTCGGCCAGCGTGGAGCCCGCCGCCGCGGTGAGCTGTACCGGCAGCGCGGCGGGGTCCGGGGCATACGCCCGCCAGGCCTGCGGCTCGAGCAGCGCCGCAGTCAGGATCGCGCCGATGTCGGGCGCCACGGTCAGGGCGGCGTCTGACCCGCCCCAGGACTCGTCGAAGTCGAACGACGCGCTGAACAGGAACAGGTCGACGCTGCCGCTGCCCACCGCCCGCCAGTGGCCGGGACCTTCGAGCGAGAGCCGCAGGGCGATCCCCACCAGGGTCTCGCCGAGCACCTCCACCGCGATGGCGGCCGAGATCTCCGCGACGAAGTGGAACGGTGAGAACTGAATCAGCACATCGAAACCCAGGTGGCCGCGCAGTCCGCAGCCCGCGACCTCGGCGACCAGCTCGGCGAGCGCGCCAAACTGGAGGGTGTTGGAGGTCAGGGCGACGTAGGCGCTGCACCGCAACTGCAGGAACGGGCCCGACGACAACGTCATCGCAACCCGGTTCAGTGCGGGCACGCCGGATGGCCGGTTGAACCGTGGGTGGAAACCGCCTGCGGAGACCACGACTTGGGCGTCGGGACCGCCCTGCACGAGGACGAACATGTCTCCGGTGATCGGGATGCCGGCGATGGTCGAATCGGTCAGGCTGGCCAGGAATGTCAGGCTGGGCACCGACGGGTCGATCTGACCGAAGAACGTGATCTGCAGCTTGATCAACGGCAGATCCGGATCAGGTACCGCAAGCAGGAGCTTGCCGAGGATCGACAGCCGGACGGGATCCGGCAGCTCGACGATCAGCGCCACCGATCCCGTGAGAATCCTTCCGCCCCAACTGACTTGGAACATCGGGCCGACGATCACCGAACCGGGCGACGGCGGGAACACCCGGTCCAGCATCGGTACGACGTCCCGCGCGGCCTTGGCCGGGTCGGTGGGAAAGAGCAGCGAAGCGGCGGTACCGTCCTGCACCGCGCGGGTCATGGCGTCCCGGTCGATGCGCCTGCTGACCCCGACGATGCCGCCGACGCCGGTGATGGCGAAGCCGAATCCGATCTGGATACCGGGAGGCGGGAAGACGGCGCCGAGGATGACCAGGAATGCCCCGGTGCGCACGTCGAGGGTGCCCAGCGCCGTGACCGACATCGGCGTCATCTCCACCGAGAGCAGTCCGGTGTATTCGTCGCCGATGTGGCTCAGCTGTCCCGCGCCCTTGACGATCGGCAGTGCCATTGCCACACCCGCCCCCGTCGGAGTGTGCGGCACGAGGTCGGCAGGGTCGAAGGCGAGCGCCGCTCCGCCCAGCCGGAACGGGAGCTCGAAGCCGTTGCCCTCGACGTCGAGGTGGATCGGCACCGACGGCAGGTCCAGCGCGATGGCACAACTGACTCGGACCCGGACACTCGGGGGCTGCGCGAGTTTCGGGATGAGCTCGACGTCGAGCGGTCCCGTGGTGAGCCCCGGCGCCGACGCGCCGGTGGGAAGCCGCACCGACAGCGAGGGACTGCCCGCGATGGTGACGCCGGCGGAGTCGGACAGCGCCAGGTCGACGTCGAGCGGGGTGGGCGCCAGCGCGGGCACGATCCCGGAGAGGTCACCCGGTGCAATGCGCACCTGGCCACCGCTGATCTGCAGCCCGCCGCTGAGTTTCGGTGTGCCGCCGTCGAGCACGAGCGCCGCGGTCAACGCCGTGTCGCCGAGGTCGATGCCGGGCTCCGACCGGGGGGCGGACTTCCTGCGGGCCAGGCCGAGGCGGACCGTGTCGCCGTCGGATCCGCGGGCCACGGTGGCATGGCCGTTCTCGGGTAGCCTGACCTCGACGACGTCCGAGACATGGCCGCCGGCGACCAGCGACCACACGTCGTCGATCACCAGTGGCTCGGATTTCGTCATGTCACCTTTGGCCACGATGTCGATGCGCGGGGCACCCGCGTCCATGGTGACCACGAGGGCCGCGGCGAACCCGGCGCCTGCGGCGTCGACGCGCACGGCGCAGGCGATCCCGCGATCCGCCGCGTGACCGACCGGATCCGGGTCCCAGCCGAACAGGCCGGCGCCGGCGTGCTGGCCGACTACGTTGGACAGCTTCCGCATCGCCGAAATCACCTGCATAGTAACTGGATTCGCCGCAGCGCCACCGTCGGCGATCGGCGCCAGGAGGTGCTCGGCGAATCCGCAGCCCGCCCACTCGGGCCCCGACGGCCCGAGTCCGGGCAACGCTGCGGTTCGCGCGAGCTCGGCCAGCGCATCCGACAGCAGCTGGGTCAGACTGCTGCGCAGTAATCTGAGTAGTGCCGTGCCGGTGTCGTCAGCCACTGCGCCCCCCGCCTCCGCTGACCGCTGCTAGCCGACCCACGGCTGCGTGCCGTCCTGGTCGAAGTTGACGGTGGCGATGTCTGCGACGGTGAGGGATTGCATCAGGTCGTAGAGGCTGTCCACCCCGTGGTAGTTCGCCGGCACCAATGCGCCGACGATCTCGACCAGGGCCATGTGCACATGGGGCGAGATGCCGCCGAACTCGTACACCGTTCCCAGTGCATCGCCCCGCGAGATCTGCGAGCCGACTGCCAGCCCCTCCGGCACGTCGCTGATGTGGGTGTAGAACCCGCCCATCCCATCGTTGGGAGAGCGCATGAACAGCTGAGCGCCATAGCCTCTGCCGTTGGCCTCCGTGCCGTCGTTCGCCGGGTTGTGAGGGTTGTACCTGGTGATGTGGGCGTCGAACGCCGCGTAGACGACAGTGCCTGCGGCGGCACCGAGGTCCATGCCGAAGTGGTTGTACCAATCCGTCTGCGCGGCATGCCCGCCTTCACCCGGACCGCCCAGGCCGCCGGTGAAGCCGCCGCCGTCGAAGACGCCGTTCATCTCGATCGAGAATGGAGTCGCCATGATCAGTCCTTCTAGGCCAGTGCCGCGCGTACTTCGGCGGGAACCTGTGCGTCGTCGCGGCTCAGTTCGAGACCGGGAACCCAACCCTCCATGTCTTTCACCGCGTCCTGCACGGCACTCATCTGCGCGTCGGTCAGCGTGCTGATCACCGTCGTCTCGGGCACACTGGCGGCCGACGCGGCCCTCGCCCCGTAGACGTCGGGTCGGTTGTGTCCATCCTCGGCTGGTGCCCACCGGTGGAACGCCTCAGTGATGCCTAGGTCGCGGTACCGGCCGGCAGGCCATTGCTTGACCCCCTTGGTCTTGGCTGGGTAGCCACCTTCGGTCAGCACTCGCCGGATCGCCTCGCGGCCGGCTTGTTCGCTCGGGAACACCAGGAAGCTGTGCCAGTTGAACTTGTTCATGTACTGGCCCCAGTTGGTGCCGTTCTTGACGCCGGTGATGTTGCCCGGATTGTTGTCCAGCCACGCGAACGTGCCCGCAAATCCCGTCATGTGGGGTTGCCCGCGCCGGAGCAACCCGTCGGCGTGGACGACGAAGTTGAAGATCTCCGCACCGTGTCCGCCGTAGTCGGTGTTGTCCCTCGGATCGAGGTGGTTGCCATCGAGGCCCTCGAACCAGTCGAAACGCGGAATATCCTGCGCGACAGAGATCTTGCCGTTCCAATACCAGACGTGATCGCCGGGAACCAGACCGGTGATGGACGTCTGGCCACCGCCGCCACCGCCACCACCGGTGAGCTTCAGCCAGGCCGCGTCCACGTGGCCGGCGAGGCCGGCGGCGGTGAAGCCGGGCCAGTAGTCCGCGGTGGGCAGCGGGTACCCGTCGGCAACCCCGACGCCGACCTCGTAGCGGACGTACTGGTCTCCCTTGAAGAAGTAAGCGTTGCCGTTGTCCCACATCACGGCACAGTCGATGTTGTCCCCGAAGCCCGCTTCGGCCAACCCCGGCCAATTGCCGGCTATCGGCCCGGAGGCATTGGGATCTACTGTGTCGGTACCGATGTCGTACTCGATGTAGCTGTCACCGCGGAAGAAATAGCCTTTGCCGTTGCCCCAGTTGACCGCCGCTTGGATGGTGTCGCCGAAGCCGTTCTCGGCGAATCCACCCCAGTTGCCGGCGATCGGCCGGACCTCGCCGTCGACGGCGTTGCTCGCCTGGTCGATCCTCAGATAATCCGAACCGAGGAAAAGGTAGAGCTTGCCGTTGCCCAAATCGAATGCACTGTCGAAGCCGCCGGCGAACACGGTGGCGTCGATACCCGCCCACCCGCTGGTGATCGGCTTCGGATAACCGGCATCGATCCTGTCCGCGGCGGTGTCATACCGCGAATATGACCCGACCCCAATGAAATATGCCTTAGCCACGACGCACCCCGCTGTCTGACCGGCCGCTCTGGGTCGTGTTCATTACAGCAGCACTGACGTGGAAATGAAAGGGTGGAAGAGATGGTATCGGCGAGTGGGAGCGTTGCCTGCATCTGCCGAGCTCGATAGTGGAAGCCATCGTGTCTCCAGGACTTGGTGATGATCATCGGCTGCTGCCGCGACCACACTCACTCTGCTGCGCCGATGCGGTGATGCGCGCGAGTAGGGCACTACTCGAAACTTCGGGGAAAGTTCGGTTCCTGGTGACGATGACGATCCAGCCGTTGGGGGTGCAGGCTCGGCATGGCGGCAATGGGGTAGTCGACTACTCGCGTGAGGTCGCGCACAGCCCGGCTAGCCTCGGCGGTGCGGCGAGCTGACAACACATCACCAAATCGGCCCGCCGGCCGGGATGACATCTTGCATATTCCGGCTGTGGCAGGGCGAATTTCGAATATCGTCATGATGATTTGCGACGATTCACGTCCGGTGATCATCGGGGAGTGCGATGGAGTCAGGCGAGGCAGTGTGGGCCGACCGTGTGCAGTGCGCTCTCGCCGCGCTGGCGGCGATGGGGACATCACCCGCCACGCCGCAAGCTCTCAAGGAGATGGTCGCCGCACGGTTCGCCGCCTACTTCGAGGAACAGGACCGCCTCTTTCACGACAAGGTCCCGCAGTGGCAAGTTCGTGTCGACGACGCCGTCGACGCCCTGGTGAATGCCAAGCTCGTCGCCAGACGACCGGGAACCACGCAGGCAGGCACCGCCACCGCTTCGGGGCAGCAGGAGGCGGCGGAGACGCTGGAGCTGACCCGCGCCGGGGCCCGTGGCGTCGACGCGGCCTGCGGGCGAGTCAACGTGACGGCACAGCCGCTCGGTGACGTCAGGACTCTGCAGGCGCCTGAAAGCGGCAGTCACAAGAATGATCCCGTGATCGCCGGGGTGCTCACCCCGCCACTGCGGCAGAAGATCGCCGATGATCCGCGCCCGCGGGGCCCGGGTGCCACGCCGACGCGGTGGCCGGTCATGATCGAACTCAATCTCCGCTTCGCCGGTGGTGTCGGCGCGGCCATGAAACGGGTCGAACACCTGTGGAACCTTGTCGAAGGGTACGAGCGACCGTTACCGCTCGCCGATCAGTACGCGGTCGGTGAACTCACCAGCGACCAACTCGAGGGTGTCATCACGGCCGACATGGCAGCAGGTGACTGGCCGATGCGGGCGGTCTACCGAATCTGGCCCGACTTCGACACTCATCCGCAGATCGATGTGTCTTCCATGACCATCAAGGCGCAGGCGGCGCAGCGGTCGTTCAACAGTTTCGGTAGCGGGATCGTCTGGGCGGTAGTCGATTCCGGCATCGCGGGCGATCACCCGCATTTCGCGGGATATCACACGCTGGATCATCCGACCGTGGCCGGTCTGCACCGCGACTTCACCTCTGGGAGCGACGACCCGCAACTGGCGCTGGTCGACCACGACGGACACGGCACCCACGTCGCAGGCATCATCGCCGGTGGATTGGAGAAGTGGCAGCCCGACCCCGACCGTCCGGACGCCGAGCGCAAGGTGATCGCGACCGAGAAGCGATTCAACGCCGGGTCCCCCGACGGGGACTTCCCGGTGCTGCAGCCGCGCGATGTCGCCGACGTCGACAAGCTCGCCGGCATGGCACCGCATGCCAAGCTGGTCAGCTTGAAGGTGCTCGCCGAAGGGACGTGGACCACCCGCGTCAGCCGGGTGATGCGGGCTCTGGCTTACGTCCGCGAGACGAATGCCACCAGCATCAAGGTGCCGCTGATCCATGGTGTGAACCTCAGCCTCGGCTACGAGTTCGCCGCGGATTGGTATGCCTGCGGGCAGAGCCCGCTCTGTATCGAGGTCGACAAGCTGGTGCGCTCCGGGGTCGTGGTCGTGGTCGCGGCCGGCAACACCGGGTACGTGACGCTGAACCCCATGTTCGCCCCCGACGTCGTCAGGTTCAGCGCCGCGATCACCATCAACGACCCCGGCAACGCCGAGCGGGCGATCACGGTCGGCTCGACGCACCGGGACTCGCCGCACACCTTCGGCGTCTCCTACTTCTCGTCGCGCGGGCCCACGGGTGACGGGCGGAGGAAACCCGACCTGGTCGCTCCGGGGGAACGCATCACCTCCGCCGCGGCGGGGAAGAATCTCCTCGCCGTGCATGCGGCATATCCCCAGGGCATCGAGGGAGCGGCCGTCTACGTGGAGGACAGCGGCACCAGCATGGCGGCGCCGCACGTGTCGGGGGCGATCGCTGCGTTCCTGTCGGTGCAGCGGGAACTGATCGGCAATCCCGAAGAGATCAAACGCATCATCGTCGGTTCCGCGACGTCGCTGGACCGTGAGCCCGCATTCCAGGGAGCGGGCCTGCTCGACCTGATGCGAGCACTCCAATCCGTCTGAACCACCCCCATCGAAGGGATCGACCATGACCGACACAATCTCCGGGCACCCGGTATGGCACCTCCTCTTCGACGCCGGGGGCGACCCCGACCAAGGCGCCGTGCAGGCCCTCATCGAGGGTGTGCAGAGCACGGGCGTCACCGATCTGGTGTTGTTCTCGCACGGATGGAACAACGACGAAGCGACGGCATCGCAGCTCTACGAACGCTGGTTCGCGTTACTCGCCGCCCAGATCGACCCGAACCGCACCGTGGGTTTCGTCGGCATTCGCTGGCCGTCGCAGCTCTGGCGCGACGAACCCATTCCCGACTTCGACCCGGCCCCGGCCGTCGCCGCCGAGGGCGCCGCGGCGCTGGACGAACCGCGGACGCCAGCCGCCGGTTCGCCGACCGTCGACCCCGAGCAGCTCGCCGAGCTCAAGGAGATCTTCCCCGGCGGGGCGGCACAACTCGACGCGATCGCGGCGCTGCTGGCGCAGGAACCGACCGAAGCCCGGCTCGGCGAACTCTTCGACCAAATGCGGAGTTTCAGCGCCGCGACGGTGTCGGGACCCAACGACGGCGAAACCGACCCGTCACCCGTGCCAGGGATGCTGCTGGGTGATCAGGAGCCCCGGAAGGTCTTCAACAAGTTCGCGGACCGGCTCGCGGAGGCCGGTGTGGACTTCGGCGGCGGCGGGGGCGCCGCGGGCCTGAGCGAGCTTGGCGCCAAGATCCTCAACGGCGCCAAGCAGGCGCTGCGCCAACTCACCTACTGGCAGATGAAGAACCGTGCGGGGGTGGTCGGTCAGCACGGGCTCGGCCCCGTCATCGGTTCACTGGTGGAGGCCGCGCCGGGCTTGCGCATACACCTCGTCGGGCACAGCTTCGGCGCGCGGGTGGTGTCCTTTGCGCTGCTGTCGGTGCCCGAGTCGCAGCCGTCGCCGGTCAAGTCCGTCACCCTGCTCGAAGGTGCCTACTCGCGTTTCGCGTTCGCCGACCCTCTGCCGTTCCGCGAGGGAGCCGGCGCCCTCGCCGGCCGGCTCGCCCGTATCGACGGACCCATGGCGGTCTGCTACTCCAGTCATGACCGCGCGTTGGGAACGTTCTATCCGCTGGCATCGGCCGCGGCCGGTCAGGACAGCGCCGGGGCGGCGGACCCGCTGGCGCGCTGGCGGGCGATGGGGTCCAATGGCGCTTACAACTCGCCCACCCAGGACCTCGGGGACGTCGGCACCGAATACCCGTTCCAGGTCGGGCAGATCCTGAATCTCGACTCGTCGGCGGTGGTCATCCACGGCGATTCGCCGTCGGGCGCGCACAGTGACATCTTCTATCCGCAACTCGCCTGGGTGACGGCGGCAGCGGGCGGACTGCGAAGCTAGACAACTGTTGCGGTTGCCGGGACTGTGCCGCCCTTGTCATCGCAACGTTCGGTAACGGCATAGAGACCTCATACGTCGTGTCCTCCGTCGCCGGGCATCGAGCCCACAGACGCCGAGGTGATGGCTGAGGTGCAACAACGGATTCTGTGTTCCTTCACCCACCCTGAAGCCTGGGCTTCAACCGCGCCTCTCAGGGCAGTGCGGAGAGGATGTCGTACGGATTCGCTGCCGGCGGCGGGGCCGCAGGCGGTGCGGGCACTCCCGCGACGGGCATCGGTGGCACCGGCCCGGGCAGCAGCCGGGCGGACAGCGCCTCCGGGGTGAGGTGGGGCTGGCCGGCCGACGCGGCGGCCGGACCAGCAACCGGTCCCGCGGCCGTATCGGGCAGCGGGACGATTTCAGGTATCGCCGCGGGCTCGGCTGCCGGTGCCTCTGCTGCCAGGAGGGGTTCGCGAGCCATCGTGGCGGCTTGACCGGCGTGGGCTCGGTGTCGGGCAGAGCGGCGCCTCCGGTATGCCGCCACCTCTGACTCCTCCGTGACCAGGGGTCGCCGCCGCGTCGACCGGCGGAAGCGCGAGCACGACAGGCGGGGCGGCGCCTCCGGTGCGGAGCCGGTAGGGGTGCCGCAGCGGGCAGCGGCAGCCAACAGCGCATCGTTGCGCGGTTGGGCTGAGGCAACCGTGGGGTCGGTTGTTCGGCTGCCTGCGACGGCGCCCTGCCCACCAACAGGTACGCCGGCAGCCGCTGCACCGACGGCAAGCACCACGACGCCCGACGCCGCCGCGCGGGAAACCCGCCGTGCAGGCATCCGGAGTAACGGCCTGCTGTGGCCCTCGGCCGTGACGGTTCGCGCCGCCCCGTACGCGAGTTCCAGGGGCGGATCGATGTAGCGGGCCGTCCGGTTCCGGCTGCGCCGCGCCTCATCCTCGGAGATCACGTCGACATCGCGGAAACCCAGCGACCGCAGTTTCGCGTTCAGTTTCACGGCCGACCCGGCCGTGCCCTCGCTCCAAGCAATCCGAACAGCGTCGATGTTCCGTTCTGTGCGCAAAGCCAACGACTCGACGGTGTCCGCTGCGATCGCCACGTTCTGGGCCGAATCAGCCTCGACGACGTCCTCGGCGACGATGGTGCCATCCCTGCGATCGACAAGTGTGCACGCCACGGTGCTCGCTGTCAGTGACAGACCCAGTAGCTCACGCATAGCCAACCCCCCGAGGACCGCGGGGGTCCTCGCCTTTCATGTCGCGTCAGGGTCAGATGCTATGCATGCGGCCAAGTGAGGTTCAACCGCGGGGCGAAACCTCAGTGAACTCTCATTCCGGTGTCGCGAGCGCCGCGGAAAACGATTCCCGCTGTGGGCATTTGCTGGTAGTCCCTGCTCGCCGCCGCCGCAGTGAACGTTTCCCGGTCGATTTCCTGGTTTAGGGACGAAGCGGCCTGTGTACAGCTATTGCACGGTGTCGGGGCGTCGACCGGGTGGGTCGGGATTGGTGACCTTGGCCGGCTGCCCCTCAACACGCGCCACAGGAGGGGAACATGAGCAGAGGAGTGGCCAATGCCTGAGGTGGAAACCCAACACGACGGGCATCCGGCGTTTCGCCGGCAGGTTCGTTTCGACTGGTCCAACCTGCCGGTGCACTGGGTCCCGGATAATCCTTTCGCGACGCACATGGTGAATGTCCTGCATTTGCTGCTGCCCGAGGGCGAGCGGCACTTCATCAAGGCGGTCCTCGAGGCGTCGTCAATGGTCGACGATCCGGAACTGGAGGCGGCGATCAAGCCGTTCATCCAGCAGGAATCGTGGCACGCCTGGGCACACCAGGTTGTGCTCGACCGGTTGGCGGAGCAGGGCATCGACACCGCGCCCTACACCGACCGGCTCGGTCGAACTCTGTCGGTCACGCTGGGCGATCCGCCGAAGTTCTTTCCGCCGCCCCTGAAGCGGTGGTGGCTGTATCGGCGTCTGGCCGACGTCGCGTCGCTCGAACACTTCACCGCGGTGCTGGGCCAGTGGATATTGCAGAACAAGGGCCTGGAGAACGCCGGTGCCGATCCGACGATGCTCGACCTGCTGCGCTGGCACGGTGCCGAGGAGGTCGAGCACCGCTCCCTGGTCTTCGACGTCTACCAGAACGTCTGCGGAAGCTACGCCATCCGAGCGTTCTCCATGCTGATGACGGCGCCACTGTTCATCGGCTGGTGGGTCGCCGGAGCCCGCTACCTGATGGCCCAGGACAAGGGCATCGACACCAAGTTCCGTTGGCGGGACTGGCGACGGGCGGCCAAAAAAGACCTGCTTCCCGACCCCTGGAACTTCGTGGTGGCGGTGCCGCTGCGGTACATGCGTCCGAGCCATCATCCCGGCCCTGAGGCGGACACCCAGGCGGCGCTGGCCTACCTGGAGTACTCGCCCGCGGCCCGAGACGCCCGCGAGCGTGCCCGAGAGCATGAGCGGACGGCGGCTGTCCGGGCTGCGCACAACTAGGCCGCGATTCGACGAGCGAGATCCTGAGAGGAGTGTCGATGAAGGTCTTGGTGGATTTCGACACCTGCGACGGCAACGGCGTCTGTATGAGCATCTGCCGGGAGGTGTTCGACGTAAGAGAAGACGGCCTCCACGTGTTGCAGGAGGATCCCGGAGAAGAACTGCGGGACAAGTTGATCGGCGCACAAGTTTCATGCCCCACCGGTGCGATCACGGTGAAGGACTGAGCCATGCCGTCGAACCAGCAGTTGAGACGGGTGGTGGTGGTCGGCGCGGGAGTGGCGGGCACGATGGCCGCGCAAACTCTGCGGGCGCAGGGTTACGACGGCGAACTGACCCTCGTCGGCGCGGAACGGCACGCCGCCTACCACCGGCCGGCGTTGTCCAAGAAGCTCCTCACCGGTGAGGTGTACCGGGCCGGCATCGACATGGCCCCGCAGAACGAATTCGACATCCGTGCGTTGCGCGGCGTCAGCGCCGTCGGGCTCGACATGGCCTCGCGAACAGTGCAATTGCGCGACGGTCGCGAAGAGCACAGCTTGGCGTTCGACGGACTGGTCATCGCCAGCGGCGCCGATGTCCGCCCATGGCCGGGTGGCTCCGTGCCCGACGGCGTCATGCCACTGCGCACCGTGGACGACTGCCTGGCCATTCGCGCCAAGTTAGGCAGACGTACTCGCGTCGTGGTGGTCGGCGGAGGGTTCATCGGTACGGAGGTCGCGGCAAGCCTGCGCTCGTTGGGTTTGAGGGTGACTCTGCTGACCCGCGAGAATGCCGTGCTGCAGTCCGCGCTGGGGGAGGAGATGGGCAGGTGCTGGACCGATCTCCATCGCCGGCACGGGGTGGACGTCCGCGTCGGCGTCGCCGTCGAATCCTTGATCGGCGATGGGCACGTGAAGGCCGTTCGACTCAGCGACGGGTCCAAATTGAAGGCCGATCTCGTGTTGTTCGGTCTCGGAGTGGAGCCGGCCACGGGTTGGCTGCGCGGGTCCGGGATCACAGTCGACAAGGGCGTGGTGTGTGACGCGACGGGCGCGGTCGAAGGTGCAACAGACGTCGTCGCCGCGGGCGATGTCGCACGCTGGTGGCACCCGCTCTACCAAGAGCACTTGCGGATCGAGCACTGGGACCAGGCCTCCCGTCAGGGTGTGACGGCGGCGCGGACACTACTGGCCGGTCCCGGCAACGCCGAGGAGTATGACGCGGTTCCCTACTTCTGGTCGGATCAGTACGACGTGAAATTGCAACTGGTCGGCGTGCCCACCGGGCATGACAATGTGGCCGTCGTCGAGGGCAGTATCGGAGACGGGGAGTTCGTCGCGGCATACGGCAAGAACGGGCGGACCATCGCGGTGCTCAGTACCATCCCGGGCCGTGTGGACGACTACCGCAGCGCCATCACCGAGGCCGCCGCGTTCCCTCCGAAACTCAGCGCGCAGCCCGTGTAGGCCGCCGCGTCCCGTCAGGCGGCTTGGTCGTCGGGTGGTGCGGGTCCGCCGGGTTCGTCGCCGGTGGCGGTGTCGCGCTGCGGTTCTGGGTTTTCGGGTGGGTGCAGGAGTCGTTCGGGGCGGTGGTGGTTGTTGATGCGGGTTTGGCCGGTGTCCAACGGTGCTGGGGGGATCCATTCGACTTCGCTGCGGGCGTTCATCCGGGTGGACCAGCCGCCGGGGTTTGACGCTCGCGGTTGTCGGGCGGGCAGGCCAGGCCGAGCTCGTCGGTGTTGGTGAGCCCGCCGCGGGCCCAGTCGGCGCTGACGTGATGGACCTGGCAGCCGTAGGCACCCACGGGGCAGCCGGGTTTGGTGCAACCCCCGTCGCGGCCGATCAGCATGATCCGCTGCGCCGCCGAGGCGATCCGTTTGGTGCGGAACAGATCCAGCGCGGACCCGGTCGCCTGGTCGAACACCGCCAGATAGTGATGGGCATGACGGCCCAGTCGGATCACCTCGGCGATCGGCAACACCGTGCCCCCGCCGGTGACCCCGACCCCGGCGCGGGACTCCAAATCCTGCAACGTCGTGCGCACGATCACCGACACGGGCAGCCCGTTGAGCTGACCCAACTCGCCGCTCATCAACGCGATGCGCCCGACCGCGACCAGGGCGTCGTGCTGGCGTTGAGCCAGGCTGCGGTGATCGCCGTCGATCTGGGCCTGGGACGGCGTCCCCGACGTGCAGGGCTGCTCATCGTCGGGGTTGCACATGCCGGGAGCGGCGTATTTGGCGAAGATCGCCTCCCACACCGCCCACGCCTCCGGGGTCAGACACCCCACGATGTCGATCATCGTGTCCGGGCGCTGCTTGCCTCGGGTCAGTCCGCGTGTGCGGGCGCGTTCGGTGTCGTCGGGTTCGGGGCCGTCCTGATCGAGCAGAAACAGCACCCGATCAGCGGCGTCCTTGAGCTCCTTGGGGCCGACACCGACCGCGATACGGACCAGATCGACCTCGACCTGCTCGCGGGTCGCGGTATCGACGAAACCGGGCAACCTGTCGAGCGCTTTGCGGATCACCTCGACATGCTCGGCGTTGATCAACCCCACGCGCTCTGCGCGGCGGCGGTGGCCGGCAGGGTCGGGGGCAGCGCCGGCCCGGTCACACTGGGGCGCGGGGCCAGCAGCGCGGCTTCGGTCAGCCGCCGGCCGGCCTCGCTGCGCGAGATCCGCCACCGCACCGAGAGGACCTCTTTCCAGGACTTGGCGCCCAGCTGGGCCGGGGTGGCCTCGACCTGCAGGCGCGCCAACAGGCGGTGACTGACCGCGGGCAACCGGCACGACACGATCTCCAACTCATCGAGGGCATCGACCAACTCGCCCCGGGTCGACAGATCCACCTCGCAGCCGGCCACCTCCTCGACGGCCGCGCGCACCGCGGCCACCGCCTCCTGCAACCCCATCCCCGACACACCTCGAACATACATTCGACCACCGACAAAACCGGGCGCTCGGCGACATCGACACAATCGCCAGTGCGGACCTGCTTACGATGTGCGTCTCGGGAGGGGGCGGTAGCAAGGATGAACTCGTCGCGGTGTGTCGGCCGGGTCGGAGCACTCGCCGTCTTCGTCGGAGTGGGCGTCGCCCTCGTGACGAACTGTGGCACAGCCTCTGCCGGGCCCGGTTCCGCCGACTCGTCGCATTCCGCCGCCGGCAGCTGCCTCGGCGGACGGCCACGCCCACTCCAGGCTCGCGCGTTCTGGGCAGCGCCCCACTGCCCGCATGACGCCGCAACGGCACCGACCCGGCGTCGCGTCTCGATCAGACGCCGAATCGACGACCGCCGACAGCGGGCACGGCAGCGGGCCGCACCGGCGCGGTGGTGGTTCCCGGCCGTAATCCGGTCGCGACGGTCAACGACGAACCTCGAACAGAGCCACAGAACGCCACGCGCTGGCGGTCGCGCAGATCGACCGTGCCCATGACACAGAGCACGCGGCCGAATCGTGCCACGGCGCAGCGGTCGCCGGCCGTCCCGCCCGGCGTCGCGAGCCTGGCGCTCACCGCGGTCGCCGAAATCGCCGTCGCCGTCACGGCTTCCGTGGTCAACATGGGCCTGCCGAGCCCGACGACAGCGAACCCGCGGCTGAAACTCCACGGCTACAGCCTGGTGCCCAGTTCCACCGAGGACGTGACGTCGTTCTACGGCAACTGGACATATCTGCCCGGCGTGCCCAGCCTCGTTCAGGGCACCCAGCAGTTCGACATCGTCAATCCGATCACCAGGGACACGGTGGGAGATTTCGACGCCCTCGTGTCCCGGGGCAACGGGTACAACTACACCCAATTGCTCGTCACCGCCAACGACGGAACCAATGTGGGGACCGGTGCCGGGCAGGTTCCCCCCGTCGGTTCCGTGCTCGCGACGTTCCGGATCGGGCCCCTCGGCTGGTCGTACTCGGATATGCCCGCGACTACGGGCAACGTGATCGCGCTTTCTCTGCTGACGCCCTTCGGAAACATCCCACTGCGGAGCACTTTCGACGCGGCCCACGGCATCGCCGATCACACCGTGGACAACCGGCCCGTCGAACTCACCAACGGCTACAGCATCGCACCGGCCGACCCGGTAGCCGAAATCATCACCGCGACAAGCTCGATCGTGCCGCTGTGGACCACCGTTCAGGGCCATCAGGTTTTCGCCATCCGCGACTCGGCCGGCGTTTCGGTCGGCACGTTCGAGGGCATCTTCACCACCACCGCGGACATCCTGGGCACCTACACGCAGGCGATCCTGGTCACCGCCAACGACGGCGTCAACGTCGGCGCCGCAGCCGGCCAGGTTCCGCCGGTCGGCTCCGTCTACAACGTCGTCTACGGCGGTGCCGACACCAACTACGTCCTCTACATCTCGCTGCGCTCCGACACCGGCGACGTCGTCACCGTGCAGCAGGTGGCCGACGGCAAGGTACTCGACAGCCCCCGGAGCTTCCTCGATGCATCCACGCCGCCGTCGACGCAGCCGCTGGCGGTGCCTGACCGGATGGCGTTCGTTCCCGTCTCGCCACTACAACCCGTCGGCGTGAACGGACTGCCGCCCCGAGAGGTCCAGATCCAGGGATACCAAAAGTTCGACGTCTACGATTCGAGCGGCACGCGACTCGGCAGCGTCGACGCCGACGTGGCCACCCAACGAGACCTCTTGGGCATCCACAGCGAGGCGCTTCTCGTCACGAAGGTCACGACCGGCACCGCCGGCACCGCCATGGGCAACGTTGCGCCGGTCGGATCGGTGTTCAACGTCGTGACCTTCGGCCACAGCGGCTTCGGCTTCATGCAGTCGGTGATGCCCACGCCGTCGCGTGACGTGAAGAGATTCGTGCTGGTGACGCCGTTGGGCAATATTCCGCTCTACCGCGCACGCAAGCGGGTGACCGATCGGATCGACGTGTCGTTCGTCGATCCCTTGGTCGGCATCGGTGGGGCGGCACACTCGGGGACCGTTGCCGACGGCAGTGAGGCCCAAATGCTCTTGGGCGCCTCGTGCATACCGGGAAACAGTGGTCAGTACGTCGCGCAGCCGTCCGCATGTAGCGGGGTGCGGTAGACGGCGGACCGAGAGGAGGTGCGCGGTGGGCACACCTATTCCACCCCTGGACCTTTCGTGGCTGCTCATCGAAGGTCCCGCCAGTACCACCCATGTCGGTGCGATGCTGCTGTTCAAGAAGCCGCCGAATCCGGGAACCCTGGTGCGCGACATCGTGGCGTCCTATCGGAATTGTGCGCCCACGCCGCCGTTCAACTTCGTTCCCCACCTGCTGGGCCGGGGTGCACCGCATTTCCAGGAGGTGGCGAATTGGGATCCGGAGTATCACGTCGGCCATCTGGCGTTGCCCGCCGGAGCGTCGCACGACGACCTCCTTCGGCTCGTCGCCGATCTGCACGAGCCGATGCTGGATCGCGACCGGCCACTGTTCCGGTGCTGGGTCATCGACGGTGTGCCGGAGGACATGTTCGCGATCTACACCAAGACCCACCACTGCATCATCGACGGCGAATCGGGCCTGAAGATGCTCTATGCCGGCCTGAGCACGACCGATCGGCCCGGTGTCCCCAAGCCCGCCTTCGCGCTCGACGCGCGCAAGCCCCAGAACCGAGAATCGTCATCGCTGGCAGCGCGCATCGCTCACGCTGTCCACTCCGCGGTGACCGAAGTCGGCGCGGTCGGCGAGGTGTCGGTCGACGGACTGCGCAAGGTGGTCGCCGGTCTGGTCGGGGCGCATCTCGAGGGCAGCCTGCCATTCATCGCGCAACACGCGCCGACCAATGACCCGCTGAAGATCGGGCGGTGCTTCGCGACGCTGTCGCTGCCGCTGGACGGAGATGCACGATGTCGCCCGCCACTACGGTGCGACGCTGAACGACGTGGCAGCCAGCGTCGTCGATGCCGGCCTGCACGCCTACCTGCGCGACACCGGCCGTCCGTTCCTGCACCCCTTGATCGCGATGTGCCCGGTGTCGCTGCGCTCTGATGCCGAGACCGACACCGCGATCGGCACGCGGGTGTCGGCGATGTTCGTCCGGCTCGGCGACCCGGCCGCGTCCATGCCGGAGCGCATCGGCCAAGTGAGGGACTCTGTGGCCAGGGCCAAGACGGAGTTGCGCGGCATGTCTCCCGAGGCGGCGCTCACCTATGCGGCGGCCCTGGTCGCGCTTGCCGGGCTGGCCGCCGCAACGCACCTGGACCGCCTCGGACACCCGGCATGCAACCTGGTGATCTCGAATGTGGCCGGTGTCAAGCAGACCCGCTATCTCAACGGGGCCTCGCTCGAAGGCATCTATCCGGTCTCTGCGCTCGCGGCCTCCATCGGGCTGAACGCCACACTGGCTTCCTACCGGGACAACATGCAGTTCGGCTTCGTGACGAACTCCGCCGCCATCGCCGATCCGACGCTGCTCGCGCGGCGAACCCGGCAGGCCTACGACGAGCTGAAGGAGGCGGCGGGCCTGCGGCAACCCACCACCGCGTCCTGACAGCCGGATGGCGGCTGGCGGAAGTCAGCCGGCGTGCTGATCCGCCACGTCCAGAGCGGAATCGAGAATCCGAAGTCCCTCAGCCACCTCGTCGTCGGTGACGTTGCACGGCGGTACCGCGTGGATGCGGTTGAAGTTCGCGAACGGCAGCAGGCCGCCGGACTTGCAGGCGGCCAGCACCTCGGCCATCGCCGGGCTGCTGCCGCCGTAGGGCGCCAACGGTTCCCGCGTCTGCTGGTCGGCCACCAACTCGATCGCCCAGAACACCCCGAGCCCGCGGACCTCCCCGACGCTGCGGTGCCGGGCCGCCAGCTCGCGCAGGCCCGGGCCGAGCACCTGCTCGCCGATCCGCGCGGCGTTGCCGACCATGCCCTCGTCTTCCATCGCATTGATGGTGGCCACCGCGCAGGCGGTCGCCAGCGGGTGACCCGAGTACGTCAGTCCACCGGGGTAGGCGCGGTCGGCGAAGGTGGCATAGATCGCCTCGTTGATCGCTACGCCGCCGAGCGGAACGTAGCCCGACGTCACGCCCTTGGCGAAGGTGATCAGATCCGGAACGACGTCGAAGTTGTCGATCGCGAACCACTTTCCGGTCCGGCCGAAGCCGGCCATCACCTCGTCGGCGATGAACACGATGCCGTACCGGTCACAGATCTCGCGGACGCCGGCCAGGTACCCCGGTGGCGGCACCATGATGCCGGCGGTGCCGGGCACCGACTCGAGGATGATCGCGGCGAAGGAGTTCGGGCCCTCCATCTGGATCAGCCGCTCGAGATGCTCGAGCGCCCGCTGCGATTCCTGCTCCTCGGTCTCGGCGTGGAAGGTCGACCGATAGAGGAACGGACCGTCGAAATGCACGACGCCGCTGCTGGCATAGTCGTTCGGGCCAGCGACGAGGGTCACCGGTCAGGTTGATCGCGGTGTCGGTGCCGCCGTGATACGAGCGGTACCGCGAGAGCACCTTGTACCGGCCGGTGTGCAGCCGGGCCATCCGCACCGCATGCTCGACGGCGTCGGCGCCGCCGTTGGTGAAGAAGATGCGGTTCAGGTCGCCCGGGGTGCGCTCGGCGACCAACCGGGCGGCCTCCGAGCGCGCGTCGTTGACGTGCTGCGGCGCGATGGTGCACAGCTTCGCGGCCTGTTCGGCAATGGCGGCAACGACTTTCGGGTGCTGATGGCCGATGTTGGTGTTCACCAGCTGTGAGGAGAAGTCGAGCAGCTTGTTGCCGTCGCCGTCCCATAGGTAGGAGCCCTTGGCGGCGAGCACCGTCATCGGCTTGATCTGTTCCTGCGCCGACCACGAGTGGAAGACGTGCTTGCGGTCCAGCTCGTAGGCGCGCCGCCCGCGCGCGATCGCGGTGTCGAGGTCCTCGCCGGTGGGCAGGTTGCTCAATGTGGTTGTCATCATGGAATTCCTGGAAACTCAGTTGGTGGGGAAGCCGAGGTTGAGGCCGCCGTGCGGAGGGGTCGAGCCAGCGGGTGGTGATGGCTTTTTGGCGGGTGAAGAAGTGGACGCCGTCGAGGCCGTGGGCGTGGGTGTCGCCGAACAGCGAGGCTTTCCAGCCGCCGAAGCTGTAGTAGGCCATGGGGACCGGGATGGGGACGTTGATGCCGATCATGCCGACTTCGACTTCGTTTTGGAAGCGGCGGGCGGCGCCGCCGTCGTTGGTGAAGATGGCGGTGCCGTTGCCGTAGGGGTTGGTGTTGATCAGGTGCAGGGCTTGCGTCGTAGGTGTCGACGCGCAGCACCGAGAGCACGGGGCCGAAGATTTCGTCGGTGTAGACGCTCATGTCGGGGGTGACGTTGTCGAGCAGCGTGGGGCCCAGCCAGAATCCGGCGGGGTCCCGTCGCGGGCGTCTGATGCGGTGCGGCCGTCGAGGACGACCTTGGCGCCGGCGGTTTCGCCGGCGTCGATGTAGGAGGCGACTTTGTCGCGGTGCGCAGCGGTGACCAGGGGGCCCATGTCGGTGTTGTGGGTGCCGTCGCCGGTTTTGATGGTGGCGGCGCGTTCAGCGATTTTGGCGACCAGGTCATCGGCGATGGGGCCGACGGCGACGCACGCGCCGAGATGGCCATGCAGCGTTCGCCGGCGGAGCCGAAGCCGGCGTTGACCATGGCGTCGGCGGCCAGGTCGAGGTCGGCGTCGGGCAGGATCACAGCGTGGTTCTTGGCGCCGCCGAGGGCTTGGACGCGTTTCCCGGCGGCGGTGCCGGTGGCGTAGACGTACTGGGCGATCGGGGTGGAGCCGACGAAGGACACGGATTTGATGGCGGGGTTGGTGAGCAGTTCGTCGACGGCGGTTTTGTCGCCGTGCAGGACGTTGAACACCCCGGCGGGCAGGCCGGCTTCTTTCCACAGGTCGGCCAGCCACAGCGCGGCGGAGGGGTCTTTCTCGCTGGGCTTGAGGACCACGGTGTTGCCGGTGGCGATGGCGATGGGGAAGAACCACATCGGGACCATGGCGGGGAAGTTGAACGGGGAGATGATGGCGACCGGGCCCAGCGGTTGGCGCATCGAGTAGACGTCGACGTTGGTCGAGGCGTTCTCGGTGTAGCCGCCTTTGAGCAGGTGCGGGATGCCGCAGGCGAACTCGACGACTTCCTGACCGCGCGAGACCTCGCCCAGGGCGTCGGAGACGACCTTGCCGTGCTCGGCGGTGATGATCTCGGCCAGCTCGCCCTTGCGGTCGTTGAGCAGTTCGCGGAACCGGAACAGCACCGCGGTGCGCTTGGCCAGTGAGGTGTCGCGCCAGGCCGGGAACGCCGCCGCGGCGGCGTCGATCACGGTGCGGGCATCGGCCACGACGGCCAGCGCCACCTGCCCGGTCACCACACCGGTGGCCGGATTGGTCACCGGCGCCGTAGCGCCACTGCTCCCGGCAAACATCTCGTTGTCCACCCAATGAGAGATAGTCGTCGTCACCAGTTCCAGTGTCCGGCGTCCAGCCCGCTCGCGACACTTCACTGTGTATCGGATCTCGCGCCACATCATACACTGTGTAAATGGCGATCACCGTCGGCGAAGTCATCGACCTACCGGTGGTTCAGCGCGGTGCACCGCAGGTCGCTCAGCGACTGCCGCTGGGAGGACCCGATCCGCTGGCTGCACGTCGGCGAGGTCGCCGACCTGTCGTCGCTGCTGCAGGGCGGCGAATTGGTGCTGACCACGGGCGTCGGGCTCGGTCGCAGCCCGCGACGCTACCTGCAGGGCCTCGCCGAAGCGGGCGCGCTCGGCGTCGTCATCGAACTCGGCACCGCGATGGCGTCGGTGCCGGAGACGCTGAGGGCGCTGGCGCACGAGTGCGATCTCGCGCTCGTCGCACTGCACCGCCAGATCAAGTTCGTCGACGTCACCGAGACCGTCCACCGCCGGATCGTGGCCGAACAGTACGACGCGGTGGACTTCGACCGCCGGGTACACGAGACTTTCACGGCACTGAGCATGCGGCGGGCCTCCGTCGGCGCCATCGTCGACGCCGCGGCTGCCATCCTCGAGGAGCCGGTGGTGCTCGAAGACCTCGGCCATCAGGCGATCGCGGTGTCCGCGCGGGCCGCGGCGGTGCTCGACGACTGGGAGCGACGGTCGCGCAGGAGTTCCACGCCTACCGGCGGGCCGGAGGAGTGGGCCGCGACGGCGGTCGGCCCGCGTGGTGAGGAGTGGGGCCGGCTGATCGTGCCGGCGGCGCCGCGTGACCGGGCGCGGGCCACCATGGTGCTCGAGCGGGCGGCGGCCGCCTTGGCGCTGAACCGGATGATCGAACGAAGCCACAGCGGTCTGCACCAGCAGGCGCAGAGCGGCTTGATCGACGACGTGCTGCAGGGTCGGATCACCGACGAACGGGAAGCGGCCGCGCGTGCCCACGCGCTCGGACTGCGCAAGGTGACGAAGTACTTCCCGGTGGTGGTGCGGGTCGAGCGCACCGGATCGGCATCCGATCCGCTTGTCGCGCAGCGCCGCAACGTCGCGCTGCTGGACACCGTCGCGCATGCGGTGAACTCCGCGGGCCACACCGGACTGTTCGCCGGCCGACGGGACGGTGAGATCGCCGCGCTGCTCGCTCTCAGTGCCGCTCGCGGCGGCCCGGACAAGGCGCTGACGGATCTGGGCAACCGACTGCGGGACGACGTACTTCGACTCGACGGCGTCTCCGCCTCGGCGTTCGCGGTGGGTTCGGCCGAAGGCGAGGTGACCGATGCGGTCGGTGGGCTGGGGGAGGCCGGTCACGTCGCGGAGGTGGCGCTGGCGATGCGGGACCGGTCGCGGCCGTACTTCCGTGCGGCCGACGTCCGTCTGCGCGGGTTGATGACGCTGCTGCGCGACGACCCGCGGGTGCAGAGGTTCGCCGAGACGGAACTGAAGCCGTTGCTCGACCGCGGGGTCGCGGAGGAGATCGACGTGCTGCGCGAATATCTGAGCGTGGCGGGCAACAAGGCCGCGCTGGCCGCGCGCCTGCACATGAGCCGTCCCGCCGTGTACAAGCGGTTGGCGAACATCGCCGCGGTGCTGGGGGTCGACCTCGACGACGCGGAATCGCTGACGTCACTGTCCGTCGCGCTGATGGTGCTCGATGCGCGGCAGCGCGCCGAGCCCGCCGGCTGATCGCGTCAGCCCGCGCCGGACCCCGACAGCGACGTCGACGGCCGCCAGGCCAGGAATCCGGCGACCAGTCCGACGAAGGGAATCGCTGCGAGCACGGCGCTCAGCGTCGCACTCCCGCCGGTCACCAGCGTGAAGTTGGACAGCACCAGCCACAGGCTGCCGAGCAGTCCGAGCACGGCCAGCGCCGGCGCGACCCGGGTCGCCCACCACCGGCCCACCGAGCGGTCCGGGTTACGCAGGAAGAAGGCCAGCACGGCGATCGAGGTGGTGAGCATCAGCACCACCATGCCGACGGTGGCGATGCCGGCCATGGACCCGAACACCCCGACGAGCGGGTCGATGCCCAACACCGCGAGCACGCCCACGATGATCGCGGCGGTGACGGTCTGCACCACCGAGGAGAACGATGGCGCCCGGTGGTCGTCGTGCACCTTCGCCAGCCGCGCGGGGAGCAATCCCTTTCCGGCCAGCACGAACTGGTAGCGGGCGATCACGTTGTGGAAGGACAGCACGCAGGCGAACAAGCTGGTCAGCAGCAGGACGTTGACGATGTCACGCCCGACCGTGCCCAGTGTGTCTCCCGTGGTGTCCAGCAGCATGTTGCCGTTGCCGTCGAGCGTCTGCTGAGCCACGTCGCCGACCCGGTCGGGTCCCACGGCGACGACGAACGCCCAGACTGTGATGGCGTAGAAGGCCCCGATGATGACGACGGCGGCGTAGGTGGCGCGCGGGGATGGTGCGCTCGGGGTCGCGCGCTTCGTCGCGGAACACCGCGGTGGCTTCGAACCCGATGAACCCCGTCAGGGCGAACAGGATCGCGATACCGATGGTGCCCTGGGTGAACACGCCCGGGTCGAACGAGGCGAACGTGATGCCCGCGGGACCGGGTCTGGCCACCATCACCACGTCCAGAATCACGACCACACCGATCTCCAATGCCAGTGCCACGCCCAGGACCTTGGCGCTCAGCTCGATGTGGCGGTAACCCAGCACTGCGACGATCGCGAGCACGGCGAAGGAATAGACGGGCCAGGGGATCACCGGCCCGTCGTAGTGCGCGACGGTGTCGGAGATCGCCCAGCCGATGTAGCCGTAGATGCCGATCTGTATTGCGGTGTAAGCGATCAGCGCGACGACGGCGATGCCCTTGCCCATGCGTTCGCCGAGGCCGACGGTCACATAGGAGAAGAAGGCGCCTGCCTCGGGAACATAGGGCGTCATCGTCACGAACCCGATGCTGAACAGCAGGAGCACCAGCGCGGCGATGACGAATCCGACCGGCGCCCCGGCACCGTTGCCGAGTCCCATGGCCAGCGGCATGTTGCCGCCGATCACGGTGAGCGGTGCGGCAGCGGCGACGACCATGAAGACGATGCCGACGGGCCCCAGGTGCCCGGTCAGTCGCCGACCCTCGGTAGTGGTGGTGGGTGTGGTCACGAGGTCTCCTGAGGTTGTGGTGCCGTCGAAAGTGCCTGGCGCAGCAGGTCGTGGTCGAGTGCGTGGGCGGTGAATCCGCGGTGCCCGGTCATGGTGGTGGCGGCGACCATCGCGTTGACGATGGCCTCCTCGGTGGCTTCGATCGTCAGATCGAACAGTCGGGTCATCAGCTGGGGCGCCACCATCCGTAGTTGGATCTCCGGACGTGCCGTGGCCGAATCCTCGTCCCACGCATAGGGCGGGATGCCGCGGTTGCCGGTCGAGAATGCGAGCATCAGGTCGCCGCTGTACTGCTCACCCGTTCCACCCACCCGGCTCACCGCCAGCGCCGAGCGCTGCGCCAGCCGGGTGCACTGGTGGGGCAGTAGCGGCGCATCGGTGGCGACGACGACGATGATCGAACCCGACCCGGCCTGGTACCGTCCGGGCAGATCGGGGAGCGGCACCCGCGCGGGCCCGATCCACTCGCCGACGGGTACACCGTTGATCCGAAGGCGTTCGCGCCGACCATGATTGGCCTGCACCAGGACTCCGACCGTGTACTGGCCGACTGCGGTGCGGCACAGCCGCGACGCGGTGCCGATCCCGCCCTTGAAACCGTGGCAGATCATCCCGGTGCCGCCGCCGACGTTGCCCTCGGCGGGCAGGGCGGCGGAGGCGTTCTGCAGTGCCGAGCGCACGTGCTCGGGCCGCACGTGGAAGCCGTTGATGTCGTTGAGCAGACCGTCGTAGGTCTCCCCGACCACGGGGAGTGACCAGTAGAGGCCCTCGCCGCGGGCACGCACCTGCGCCGCGACCAGCTCGTCACGGACGACGCCGACGTTGTGGGTGTTCGTCAGCCCGATGGCGGAGGTGAGCTCACCAGACTCGCGGACCCACTCCAGACCGGTCATCTCGCCGCTGCCGTTGAGCCGGTGACACCCGGCGAACACCGGTTCGGTCCAGATGTCGTCGTGCGGAACGACGACGGTGACGCCGGTGCGAACCACCGGCGGCCCGTCGGCGTGCAGCGTGGTGTGCCCGACCCGCACACCGGCGACATCGGTGATCGCGTTGTCCGGTCCGGTCGGGTGTTCCCCGATGACCACGCCGAGGTCTCTGGCACGCACTGCTTCACGCTCGATCCGCATAGTTTTTTTCCTGATTGGAAAATAACTATGCGCCGGTGTGACGCACAGCGCAAGACAGCAGGCAAAATCAGGGGAGCAGCATCCGCACGCGAAGGAGGTGACGAGGCGGTGGCGCGACCGAATCGGCAGGTGCAGCGGCGTACCGACATCATGGACGCCGCGATAGCGCTCATCGAGCGCCACGACCTGGCCACCCTCAAACTCGCCGACGTCGCCGCCGAACTGGGGCTGACCACCAACGCGGTGCGGTACTACTTCAAGGACATGACGCAGTTGTTGTCGGAGCTGGCGCTGCGGTCGGACACCCGCTTCTACGACGAGCGACTCCGGCTCGGGGCCCTGACCGACGACCTGCGCGCGCAGCTGGCGATGACGATAGCGGCCGGCCTGCCCACCGGACCGGAGGACGCCGAGTGGCGCGCGATCTGGCGGGCGGTGCTCGCCGCCGGATTCGAACTCGACACCCGCCGCGACGTGCAGGGCATCTACTACCGCCAGGTCGGCCTCTACACCGACCTACTGACCCGCGGTGCGGAGGCAGGCGTGTTCGCGCTGAGCTGCCCGCCCCGCGACATCGCGATGACGCTGATGTCGATGGAGGACTACCTCGGCTACCGCATCGTCGCGCGTGACCCCCAGATGAGCCGGGCACTCGCGCTACGGCTCATGCGCCAATACGCCGAACAGGCCACCGGCGTCCGGCTCCCCCGCACGGTCAGTCGAAGAGGCGGTCGAGCGCCGAGCGTTCGAGGTCCTGCCATCGGCGCACCTCCGCCGAGGCGGCGTCGATCTCCTCGGGGCTCAGATGGTCAGCCCCCTCGGGAGTGATCCGGCAGACGTCCATCGGCCCGCCGACCGTCGGTGAGGTCTCGTCGAGTGCGTGCAACACCCGCAACGCCGCGAGCACACCGTAGGTGACCGCGCGCTCGTGCATGCGGAAGTTCGACAGCAGGGCGCGCGCCTGCTGGGCCAACGGTGCGCCGCTGCCGATGGCCTGGAAGCCGATGTCCTCGTAGTGCCCGATCAGCCCATGCGGGTCGACATCGACGATGAACGGTTGCCCGTCCGAATAGCCGGCGGCGAGCAGGTAGGTCGCCGGCGTCGAGCCGCTGTTGGGCTGGCCTGGCACCGTTTCGATGAAGTTCTCGTAGTGATGCGCCAGCACCGGTACCACCCGGCTCTGCAGCGCTCGTCCGACGTCGCTGGCCTCGACGATCGTCTCGGGCTGCGCGTCGAACATCTGCTCCAGGTCGTAGAGCACCGCCCGAGAGCCGCTGCCGGCCCAGGCGGCGTGCTTGCCGAGCCCGTGGAGCTTCTGCGCGGGATAGCTCAAACCGCGGTCGGGTTCGGTGATCTGAGAATCTGCGGCGAGCACCAGGCCGTCGGCGCACCGCATTGCCAGGACAACGGTCACCCGCGGGATCGTCTCACGTGCCGATGTCCGGGCGGAAGCCGTGCTACATGTTCGCGCAACGGCGACCGGCCGCCGACCGCGTTTGTTAGCCTGGCACCGCACGACGGGGATCAGGGGGTGGTCCGTTGCTGTTGGCCGCCACGTACACGCGAGGGTGCGCGCCGCGCCGCCGCATCGACTCACCGACGCCGCGCAGCGGTCCGGTGTGATGTCGGAACACACCGAGTATCGCCGACTTCTGAGCCGCAGCCCGGCCGCCATCTGCATCCACGATGGTCACCACGTGCAGTTCGTCAACCGCGCCGCGGTCCGTGCGCTCGGCGCGTCCTCCGAGCGCGAGATCGTCGGCTGCCCGATCGTCGACTTCATCCACCCCAGTTCACTGGCCGGTGTCCGTGCGCGCATCGCCGCGCTGCGTGAGGACGGCGAGGCGTCCGAACCGGCGGAGGTCACGTTGCTGCGCACCGACGGCTCGCCATTGACCGCCCGCACCGTGGTGGCGCTGCGCCACACCGTCGACGGACCGTCCTATGAGGTCGTGTTCCATGACCCGGGCAAGAATCGGCTGCACGCCGTGCTGGATCTGCTGCACGACGGCGTCGTGATCATCGATAGGGCCGGGCGCTTCGAATTCACCAACGCCGCGGCACGCCGGATGCTCGGCAGCGGCGGCGAGGATCTCGTGGGGGTACACCACACCAACAGCGCGGTGGATCTGCCACTGTTCGACGCGCGCGGGCAGCGGATCAGCGTGGAATCCCATCCCATCCGGTGGATCCAGCGAACGGGGATGAGCCTCGGGGGCGACGTTGTCGGCATCGACCGCCTCGACGGTCAACGTGTCTGGATCACGGGCCACGGCTGTCTGATCGACCCGGATGATTCGGAGAACCCCTCGGTGCTGTTCTCCTTCACCGACATCACCGAGCACCACGACACCCGGGAACGTCTTCTGCACGATGCCACCCACGACTGGCTGACGGGCTTGCCGAATCGGGTCCATGCGTTCAACGAGGCCGCGCGCGGTCTCGCGCGCTCCGGTGCCGATCGCCTGTCGGCCGTTCTGTTCATCGACCTGGACGGGTTGAAGGGGGTCAACGACAGCCATGGCCACTCCACCGGGGACGACGTGCTGCGGGCGGCCGCTCATCGGATGCGGTCGGTCACCCGGCCGCAGGACCTCGTCGCCCGCATCGGCGGCGACGAGTTCGTCGTCCTGTTGATGGGTCCGGTGGCCGGCGCGGACCTCGACGCCGTCGCCCGCCGGCTGCAGCGCGCACTGGCCGAGGACATCGAGGTCGGGACACGCACCCTGCGCGTCGGCGCCAGCATCGGAATCACGATCGTGGACGACGGTGACGAGCGGAGCCTGGCCGAGGTGCTCCGCGACGCCGACACGGCGATGTACCGGGCCAAGGCGCAGGGGCCCGCGCGCACCGCGTACTCCGATCGCGGCCAGCGTGCCGACGGGGAATGAATCTCAAGCCTCCGGTCGCCGCGTACCGTCGGCGATCCCGAGGTCCGCGCAGAGCACCAGGAACGCGCCGGCGAACGGATTGCCGGACGTGTCCCGGCGCAGCCGGGGCCAGTCGAGTTGCTCGCGCACCGCGCGCACGACGGGAATCAGTGTCGCGAAGTCGCAGTGGTGCTCGTGCAGGGCGCGCAGCTTCTGCAGGACGATCTGCGTGGGGTCGAGCACCGGCATCGACACCGCGAGCACGTCGAGCGTCTCGGCGGTCTCGATCATGGCGGATTCGACCGGTACCCGGTTGATCTGATGCAGCACATCGACGACCGCGGGTCCGTCCACGCTCAGCGCCGCCTTGAACAGCCAGTCCTCCGGCGGTCGGCGGATGTCGAAACCGGCCTTGGACAAGGCGCTGGCCGCCGCCTCCACGTCGTCCTCGGTGACGACGAAGTCCACGTCGTGTAACGGTTCCGGCGCGCCGTGAGCCCACAGCGCATAGCTACCGGCCAGCGCGAACGGCGGGCCGTCGGCCTTCAGCGCGGACGCGGCTCGGCGCAGCGCCTCGCGCAATTGGTCGTGAGACATTCGTACCGCCGTGGGTTTCGGGGGATGGGTGGGTAGTGGGTTACCCATGAAGTTGGTGACGTTCAACATCCTGCACGGGCGCACCCCGGGTCACGGTGTGGACCTGGACCGCTTCGCCGACTGCATCGCGGGCCTGGACGCCGACATCCTGGCGCTGCAGGAAGTGGACTCGGTCCAGCAGAGGTCGGGACTGGCGGACCTGACGGCGTTGGCCGCCGAGGCCATGGGTGCGCGCAGTCACCGGTTCGTCGCCGCGATCGCCGGTACGCCGGGTGCGACGTGGATGGCGGCGACCGGCGAGGAGCAGCCCGGGACGGCGGCCTACGGAGTCGCGTTGCTGTCGCGCTTTCCCGCGGTGAACTGGCAGGTGATCCGGTTACCGAGGATCCCGTTCCGGTTCCCGATGTATCTCAGCGCACCGGGCCGCGTCCAGGTCATCGACGAGGAGCCGCGTGCCGCGGTCGTCGGCCGGTTCGACACTCCGGCGGGGGAGCTGACCGTGGTCAACACCCACCTGTCCTTCGTGCCGGGCTGGAACCGCTGGCAGCTGCGGCGGCTCATCCGTGACGTGCGTGCGATGCCGGGGCCGCGGATCCTCACCGGCGACCTCAACATGTCAGCGGCTGCGGCGCGGCGGTTCTCGGGGCTCCGGTCGTTGGCGACCGGGCCCACGTTTCCGGCCGAGGTCCCAGCGCAACAACTCGACCACGTGCTGACCGACGACCCGGGGTTGCGGTCCGCGGCGTGCGAGACGCCGCTGTTGCCGATCTCCGATCACCGGCCGCTGGCGGTGCACCTGCACCGCTGACAGGCGGCCGCACGAAGGACTTTCGTCCCACCGCACGATGACCCTGGCCACCTCACCTGCGGCTTCGGGGTGGATACCGTGGATTTGGTCAGCGGCGCCTCAGCCGCTGAGCACATGTGAGGAGGCGCATTCCATGTCCACTCAACCCGCACCTCTCGGCGTCATGGTCGCCGTCGACGGCTCGGCGGCGTCGAGGGTCGCAGTCGACTGGGCCGCCCGCGATGCGGCCATGCGCCGGGTCCCGCTGACGTTGGTGCACGTGCTGCCGGGCGCGGCCGTGCAGTCGTGGATCCAGGTCCCGCTGCCCGCGGCCTTCCTCGAGGACGAGCAGCGGGCTGCCCGCGACATCCTCAGCGATGCCGCAGAGGTGGTCAGGGCGGCCACCGCCGGCGACAAGCCGTCGTGTGTCAACGAGAAGATCCTGTCGGGGCAGACGATTCCGACACTGGCCGATCTGAGCAAGGACGCCGACATGATCGTGGTCGGTAGCCGCGGCCTGGGGAAGTGGGAACGGCGGTTGCTCGGCTCGGTCAGTTCGGGGCTCGTCCAACATGCGCGCTGCCCGGTCGCGGTCATCCACGACGAAGACCCGCTGATCCCGCATCCGGCCGAGGCGCCCGTGGTGGTGGGGATCGACGGTTCGCCCGCATCCGAGCACGCCACCGCGATCGCGTTCGACGAGGCCTCGCGCCGGAGGGTCGGGCTGGTCGCCGTGCACACGTGGAGTGACGCCGGCTACGAGCTACCGGGAGTCGAATGGAATGAGGTGCAACCCGAGGAGGACATGCTGCTCGCGGAACGCCTCGCCGGATGGCAGGAGCGCTATCCCGACGTCACCGTGCGCCGCGTGGTCCATCGCGACCAGCCGGCGCGCCGCCTGCTCGAGGAGGCCGCCAAGGCGCAGCTGCTGGTCGTCGGCAGCCACGGTCGCGGCGGCTTCGCCGGGATGCTGCTCGGTTCGGTCGGTTCTCAGGTGGTGCAGTCGTCGCGGATGCCCGTGGTCGTCGCCCGCGGATCCTGACGCCCGCTCCTAGGTGGTGAGCTCGGCGTACCGGCTGACGTGATGGTCGGTCGAGCCGAACTCGAACTGCACTGCGGTCAGCCGTTTGAAGTAGTGGCCGATGGCCAGTTCCTCGGTCATGCCCATGCCGCCGTGTAGCTGAACCGCCTGCTGCCCGACGAAGCGGGCGGCCCGTCCGATGGTCGCCTTGGCCGCCGAGACCGCGCGGGCGCGGGTGTCCGCGTCGGCTTCGAGCCGCAGGATCGCCAGATACACCGCGGCCGCGGACTGCTCGACCTCCATGTACATGTCCACCATGCGGTGCTGCAGCACCTGGAAGCTGCCGATCGGCTGGCCGAACTGCTGGCGCTGCTTGCAGTACTCGACGGTGTCGGCGAGCACCTTGCGCATGCACCCCACCGCCTCGGCGCAGACAGCGGCGGCGCCTTCGTCGCGGGCCCGGGCGATCGACGGCCATGCTCCGCCCTCGACGCCGAGAAGCGCATCGGAGGGCAGCCGCACACCGTCGAGGACGATGTCGGCGGCGCGCCGGTCGTCGATCGTGCGGTACGGGTGCATGCGTAGACCGGGTGGGGCCGAGGCGATATCGACGGCGAACAGTGAGATCCCCTGGGCGGCGGAGCGCTGACCCGAGGTTCGCGCGGTGATCAGCACGTGACCGGCCAGCGGTGTGCTCGCCGAGACGATCTTCTCGCCGGTCAACACCCAGCGCTCGCCCTCGCGGTCGGCCCGCGTCGTGACGTCCTGCCAATGCTCCCCGGAGGTCGGTTCCGTGGCGGCCAGTGTGACGATCCGCTCGCCCGAGACGATGCGGTCGAGCAGGGCGGTGGCGTTCTCGCCGCCGGCCCGCCGGAGCAGGCCGGCCGCCACCACCGCGGTGTCGACGTACGGTTCGACCACCAGCGCGTGGCCGAGCGCTTCGGCGATGAGCATCATCTCGACCGGTCCGCCGCCGATGCCGCCGCTGTCCTCCGGCAGTGCCGCGCCGAGGATGCCGAGCTCGTCGGCGAACGCCCGCCAGATCTCCGGTTGCCAGCCGGGTCCCGTCTTGGCCGCCGAGCGGCTCTTGTCGAGGTCGTAACGCGTCGCGAGGAATCGGGTGAGTCCGCCGCGCAGCAGTTCCTGTTCGTCGTTGAGTGTGAAGTCCATCTACAGCCCCAATGCCGCTTTGGCCAGAATATTGCGTTGAATCTCGTTGCTGCCGGCGTAGATCGAGCCGGCGCGATCGTTGAAGTAGCGCAGCGGCGCCACCGCCTGCCACGGTTGGCCGCTGACGTAGTCGCCGGCCGGGGGATGGAAGTCGGCGATCGGACCGCCCGGACATGTCGCGTGCGGCTGGTAGACCCGGCCGCGCGGGCCCGCCGCCTCCAGCGCGAGCATCGTGATCGACTGGCTCAGCTCGGTGCCGAGCACCTTGAGCATCGACGACTTCGCACCGGGGTTTCCGCCGGCGGCGACGACGGCGAGCACCTGGTACTCGAGGATCTCGAGGACCTCGGTGCGGATCCGGACATCGGCGAGCCTGCGGGCGAACGCCGGGTCGTCGAGGAGCCGTCCGCCGCCGGGGCCGGGTTGCTCGGCGGCCACCGTCGCGATCTCCTCGGCCATCACCTGCAGTGCCGGCGCCGACGAGCCCCCGCCGCGCTCGAACTCCAGCAGATACTTGGCGACGGTCCAGCCGTCGTCGATCGCACCGATGACGTTGGCCTTCGGCACGCGGACCGCGTCGAAGAAAACCTGGTTCTGTACCTCTTCGCCGGACGTCATCACCAGCGGCCGGATCTCGATGCCGGGCGCGGCCATGTCGATGAGGACGAAGGTGATCCCGCGCTGCTTCTTGTCGGTGCGCGTGGTCCGCACCAGCGCGAACATCCAGTTCGCCTCGCGCGCGTGCGTGGTCCAGATCTTGCTGCCCGTGCAGACCAGGTCGGCACCGTCGTCGCGGGCGGTCATGGACAGCGCCGCGAGGTCCGACCCCGCCTCCGGTTCCGAGTAACCCTGGCAGAAGAACACCTCGCCGGTCAGGATCCGGGGCAGGAAATAGTCCTTCTGCTCATCGGTTCCGAACCGGATGATGGCGTGGGCCACCATCTTGATCCCCATCGGCGACAACGCCGGGGCGCCCGCCAGCGTCGATTCCCGGCTGAAGATGTAGTGCTGGGTGAGGGTCCAGTCGCAGCCACCGTGGGCGACCGGCCATGCCGGCGCGGCCCAGCCCTCTTCGTGCAGGATCTGCTGCCACCGCATGCTGGCGTCGTGGTCGGCGTAGACACTGGTCATCAACCGCCCGGCGCGGCGCAGATCCGGCGTCAACTTCTCGTCGAGGAAGGTGCGCACTTCGTCGCGGAACGCGAGGTCCTGCGCCGACCACTCCAGATCCATGACACTCCTTCGCCGATGTCGAGTTCAGGAACACAGTAAACCTAGTTAGTTAAGTGCGAGCCAACCCGGGTCGCCGCGGGGTCCTGGTCAGGCGGCTACGCTGCGGAGGAGCGCCGCGGTCCAACGCCGCTGCAAGGTAAGGTTGGCTACGTTGCCGCAGGTCGTGATGGCAAATCCCCTCAAGACCCATCTCGGCCTGTGGTGACTTATCACTGCTGAAGATCGCGAAGGCGTCGTCGGCTACGGCAAACAAGAGGCGGATAACGGTGTGTGGTGACTTCCGGTGGGACGACGAGGTCGACGTCGTCTGCACCGACGCCGGCCTGGCCGGTCTGGCGCTCGCCGTCGCCGCCGTCGATCACGGTGGCGAGGTTCTCGTCGCCCAGCAGCCGACGGCCGCGGCGGCGGGCGGCGCCTCGCACTGGTTCGACCCGGCCGTCAACGACGAGGCGACGGCGAGTTACTTCGCCGAACTCGCTGCAGACATCGACCTCAGCCGCCTGAGCGCGGGCGATGCGCGGCTGCCCGTCCGGTCCGTGCACGACCCCGGCGTCGGCCCCGCCCGGCGCACCGTGCCGCCGTTCGACGGCGCCCGGCTGCGGAACTGGGCGGCGGCCTGCATCGCCTCCCCGTCCGGGTACGTCTACACGCGCGTCACCGACTGGCCCTCGACGACGATGGATACCGACGACGGCGACGCACTCGAGGTCGTCGACCTCGGGGCGTGGTCGGATGCCCGCGATGACCATGCCTCGGCGCTGGCGTGGCTGGGCGCGCAAGCGCGGGAGCGCGACATCCCGATGGAACCCGTGGATGCGTTGACGGGCCTGGTCTTCGAGGACGGCACCGCGGTCGGAGCGGTCTTCACGACGCCCGACGGGCCACTGGCCGTTCGGGCGCGGCACGGTGTGCTGATCTGCCGGGCACTGGCCGATGCTGGAACCGACGAGCAGGATCGCTCCCCGCGGCATCGCCCTGGTCGGTCGCAAGGCGAGCCGATTCGGCCGGGTCGAACTGCTCGTCGAGCGATCAGGCTGACCGGGCGCCTCAGAAGTGCACGGCGATGCGGCCTTTGGCCAACAGTGACTCCATCGCCGCGCTGGCGATCGGGCGCGACAGCAGAAAGCCCTGGGCGCGGTGGCATCCGTGCCGCAGCAGCGTGAGTGCGGCGGCTTCGGTTTCCACCCCCTCGGCGACCAGTTCCAGTCCGAAGGCCTCGGCGAGCGCGATGATCGCCCGCACGATCGCGAGATCGCCGGGGTCGGTACCCAGTTCGCGGACGAAGCTCCTGTCGATCTTGAGGGTGTCCACCGGCAGCGACTTCAGGTGCGAGAGCGCGCTGTAACCGGTGCCGAAGTCGTCGATGGCGACCTGCACGCCGGCGTCCTTGAGGCCGGCGAGCGTGATGCGAGTGGTCTCGATGTCCTGCACGACCACGCTCTCGGTGATCTCCAGGCACACCGAACCGCGTTCGAGTTCGAATTCCGCCATGATGCCGGCGACCGACTCCACGAAACCGTCGGTGACCAGTTGCACGGGCGACACGTTGATCCGCATCACGGTGTCCGCGCCGACACCGCGCGAGCGCCACCCCGCGAACTCGGCGCACGCCGTGCGCATCACCCAGCGGCCCAGCTCGCCGGCCAGGTTGATCGACTCGGCGACGCCGATGAACGAGTCGGGCGACAGCAGCCCGCGGGTCGGGTGCTGCCAGCGGACCAGTGCTTCGCACGCGACGATGTCCCCGGTCCGCATGTCGACCTCGGGCAGGTAATGCAGCAGCAGCGCGCCGGTCTCGATGACGTTCTGCAGGTGCAGCTCGATGTCGTTGCGGAACTCGCTCTTCATCGACATGTCGTCGGTGAAGACCGCGACCTGGTTGCCGCCGGCGCTCTTGGCGGTCAGCACCGCCTGGTCCGCCCGCCGCAACAGATCCGATGTGGTGTCGTGGCCGGGCACGCCCAGCGCCACCCCGATGCTGACCGTGCGGGTCAGCATCTCCCCGTCGATGGACACCCGCTCGCGCAGCGCCGCCTGCAGGTGGTGGGCCAGGGCCTCGGCCGCAGCCGCGTCCATCGGAGCCGCGGGCACCACGACGAACTCGTCGCCGCCGAGCCGGGCGATCAGGTTGGGCCCCTCGGCGCTCCTGCGCGAGCCGTTCGGCGAGGACACGGATGAACCAGTCGCCGGCGGTGTGGCCCAGGTAGTCGTTGATCGCCTTGAGCCGGTCGAGGTCGAAGAACAGGGCGGAGACCGGGCCGGGCTGGCCGTCGGCCAGGCGTTCGTCGAGATGGCTGAGCAGGGCGCGGCGGTTGCACAGCCCGGTCAGGTCGTCGTGTTCGGCCAGGTAGCGCAACTGCTCCTCGGCTTCGCACGCGCGCTCCGCACCTGAGCGAACAGCGAGGCGATGGCCTTGAGCGCGTTGAGTTCGGCCTCCGTCCAGTCGCGGTCACCGAACTTGACGAAGCCGAGCACCCCCGTGGTGAGGTCGCCCGAGAGCAGCGGGACACACGCCATCGACGTGGCGGGTATCTGCCGGCCCTCGTTGATGGTGCGCTGGTAGTCGTCGGTGGCCGCTTCCGGCCGGAACACCACGGGTTCCTTCTGATTTTCGGCGAGGGCGAAGACCGGATCGGCGTCCTGGAAGTAGACGACTCCGAGCGGGTCCGGGTCGGGAATGCCCGGGCGCACCGGCCATTCGGCGACCAGGACCGACGCGTGGATCGTGTGGTCGTTGCGGCGCAGAAAGCTGACGTCGACGTTGAAGAAGTCGACGAGGCCGGCGAGGACCTGCTGACTGATTTCGACCGCGGTGGCGGCCGTCACACCCATCAGCTGCGTGGCGACCGACGTGACAACGAGGTCCAGGCTCTCGGGCAACCAACTCTCTCCGTATCCGCGTCATGCCTTCGGTGACGAGTGCTTCCCCCTGTCCCGACGCCGGCTGATTACCGACGGCCTCGGCGCGCGGGCGAACCGCAGCACCAAGGCCAGTGACTCAGCGGCCTCAGCGCACACCAGCTTCCGGAGAGTGTATTGCAGATCCTGCAACGCATCTGCGAACGCCGCGGATAGGGCGGTGAAATCCCGGTCGTCCCTGGCGTACAGAAACGCCGGCGACACCGGTTGGACCGCCAAACCCGCCCGTTGTTGGGCCTGAATCCACACCGACTCCACCGCAGACCCGGCGCGGGCGTAGTCGCGCAGATCACCACCGGTGGCCGTGATCACGCCGACCGCGGCGGCGCCGGCGACCTTGCCGTAACTGTCGTCGCCCAGCGCCGAGCCGGCATGCCACGCCGCCAGATGGGCCATCACGTCGCCGCGGCGCAGGATGTCGAGCAGCACGAGGTCGGCGTCGTCGAGCTCCAGACTGCGCACCTCGAGGCCGGTGTCCGGGAAAGGGTCGCCCGGCCAACGCAATTCCTGGAACATCTGCGCGTGCAGATGGGGCGTGAGGTAGCGGATCCGGTCGGCGGCCGACAGCAGCGTGGCCACCTGCTCGAGATCGTGCGGAGCGGTGAGCACATGCAGGCGCGCCCCTTCGGCGTCGGCGGCCGCGGTGAGCGCGTCGACGAGTTCCCGCGGGATCGCGGTTCGGCTGCCGTGGTGCCGGTTGGTCTCCCGGCGCAACATGGCCTCGTAGAGCGCTGCCAGCTCGAGGTCGGGGCCGCCTTCCGACAAACGTCACCATGGCGGTCAGCGGAGAGCGCTCGTCGCCCTTGCGGAAGTCGACCTGGGCAGCGAGACCATGCGCAGCCGCCGCCACCCGCGCATTGAACGCGGCGGCGCCCAGGGCGACGGCGCTGCCCCGGAAGCCGACGTCCATGGCGGAGGTGAGGGCGGGATCGAGGCGGATGCCGACCGCGCCGTCGAGTTCCTCGATCGACCAGGGCTGGGTGTTGCCTCCCGACGGCGCTCTCGCGGCGGCGTCGGCGACGGCAGCCACGGCGTCACGGGTCGCACCGGGAACGCTCTGGACGGCCTCGGGCTCGGGCGGTGGGCCCTCGGAGACCGGTTCGCGGATCTCACCCAGCAGCGCCGGGACGTCGACGCGCACCCGGCCGGACGGTAGCGGCTCGCCCAGCCCGATCCGGCGCACCGCCTCGGCGACCGAGGCGGCGCCCACTGCCACCTCCGACGACAGTTGCGGCCACGTCGTCAACGTCTTGCCGACCTCGATCAAGGAGGCTGCCATCCGGGACGGAAGTTCGGCGGCGTCGATCACCTTGAGAACCCGGGGCACCTTGTCCTTGGTGCTCAGCCCGGCCAGTCGAGCGGCGTCGATGTCGCCGAGCAGGCCGTGCAGGACGGGGCGATCGGGTTCGGCGTCGAAGCGCTCGACGTCGAGCAGGCCGCCGCTGCTGGTCGCCATCAACACCGGAATGCCGTGTGCCCGCGCCGCGGTGCGGACCAGCACCTTGGCGTCCAGGGAGTCGCATTCCTCGACGACGATGTCCAGTCCGTCGAGGAAGTCGTCGACGGTGTCGGCGGTCAGTCCGGCAGGCACCACGTCCACCGGCAGGTAGGGGTCCAACTCGGCCAGCCGCCGGGCGCACACCACGGCCTTGTTCACGCCGATGTCGAGCACCGTCGCCGGAACCCGGTTGAGATTGGACAGGTCGATGCCGTCGAAGTCGGCCAAGTCGCAGCGCACCACACAAGACCTTGGGTGGCAAGGGTATGGGCGATGGCGTGACCGACGCTGAGCCCGACGACGCCGATCCGCAGCCGGCCCAGCTGCTCCAACTCGTCGCGGGTGATCAGATTGCGGTTGCGGTCGAGCCGCAGCAGGCGAAACGCGCGCGGTGCGAGCACCCCGACGACCACCCGGCGCCACGGTAGATACGCCCAGCGGCCGGGGTCGGCGATGACGTCCGGGCGACGGGTGCCGGGCGCAGCCCGGACAGCTCGGCGCGCTGGCGCTCCACGGTGTCGAGGAACTCGATGCCCGGGTCGCGGCGTAGTTCGGCCAGCCGCGCTGCCTGCGCCGGGATCGCGACGTCCAGGACTGTCGCGGCATGCCGGTCGGTCGGGGTGGCCGTCGGTCATCCGCGCGCTCCGACGGCGAGATCGCCGACTTCGTCGCCAGCCGCCCCACCATGGCGCGCTGATCGGCAAGGAAGGCCGAGAGTTGCTTGGGATGAGCATGATTGGCGAACGTGAGCCGGTCCCACCAGGCGAGCCGGGTCTGATAGCGAATATCGGGATACGGGGTCGGCCGGGATCTTCGTGGCCAGCACGCCGCCCGAGGACAACCACCGCTTGAGCACATAGGAAGCGGCCGTGGCCACGATGAACTGGATCCCCAGCAGGTTCATCGCGTGCAGAGGCGTGCGCGCGATCGCGGTCGTCAGCCGCCGGCTCTGCTCGGGATCGTCGGTGACCCATGCGGTCTTCATCTCGGCGACGCCGAACGGCAGGCGGTCCGACACCATCTTGCGAACGGCGTCCTGGGCCGGCTGTCCGGCCCACTCGTGCACCGCGTGACACGCGTCGGCGGAAAGGTACGGACCTTTCGCCCGCAGTCCGCCGATCACCCGGCCGGCGTCGTCGACGCACGCCGCGAACAACGCGGTGTCTTCGCCGCTGCGCAGCGCGTCGATGTCGATGTGCGGCGCCGATACCGTGCTGTTGGTAGCTGTGGCGGGCCCCGCGGATGTAGTCCGCCCACAGATCCGGTTCGACGGACGGGCGTGCGTAGACGATCGTGCACTCGGTGGCGGGATCCCAGTAGCTGGGGGCTGGCCTCCAGGCGTGCGGAGTCGTCGGTAGCAAACCCAAACTCGGGAGAGGTCATTTCCGTCCATTCGTCGGGCAGTGGAAACTGCTCACTGGGTGTCGGCAACTTCGGTGCGGAGCGTGCAAATCAGTGCACATTGTTGAGTATCTCGCTCCTGGTCATGCGAATTCCACCGAGCAAGCCCATCTCGACACGGATTCTCGCGGCCCGGAAAGATAACGATCCGGTCACGATCGAGCCCACCCCGGGAACGGCTATCCCCGGTTTCATTGTCGTTGCAGGTCACTCGCTCGATTGTGTTGCCACGGCGAACACGCCCGCACTGCCATTGCCGGATGGCGCCGATCGGTGGGTGGCCGGGCGGTTCTTTGCCCTCGGCGCCGCGACTGAGAGCGGGTGCTCGCCTGCCCATCCCGCGGTCGGGACGGCGCTTGGCCGGTTACCACCCAGTAACACGCGGGTTCGGCGGCTGGGTCGACCGACTGGCAATGCCGCACGCCAGCGACCGCCGGTAAGAGGGAAGACGGGTTTGCTGGTTCCGTGGGTCGGGGTCCACACCTCCGCCGCGTGCGGACCGAGGTCGGTCACGGTGCGGCGGAGTGTCGGGAAAATGCGTTTGCCAAAAATGTGCGTGCGCGTGAATTATCGCCCGGGATCTGCTGTCGGGACACCGTTTCGCCGCCGTTCTTCGGCGAATTCCCGCGGGTGCATCGCATACACGAGTTCGTCGACAATTCGACGCCCAGCGCAATGCGATGCTGCGAACTCCCGCCATTCTTGTCGATCGCGAAACAACGCGGAATTCGGCACGATGTGTCATGCAACGGCGTCACGGGGGACCGGCCTGGCCGGTGGTGGCGGGCGCTGTGACACTCTGGGCACGACATCCTCACCCGACGTGTCGATCGGTCGGGGGAGACCGGCCTGGCGGTAAAGGAGAGAGCATGCGGACATTCAAGGACCTGGCCGACTTCGTGGCCGCCGCGGGTGCCGAACTCGGTCCCACGGAATGGCTCGAGATCACCCAGGAGCGGGTCGACCTGTTTGCCGATGCGACCGAGGACCACCAGTGGATCCACGTCGACCCCGAGCGTGCCGCGGACGGGCCCTTCGGCGGGACGATCGCGCACGGGTTGTTGACCTTGTCGCTGCTTCCGCACTTCACCCATCAGCTCTACACCGTCGACAACGTCGCGATGGCAATCAACTACGGCTACAACAAGGTTCGGTTCATCACGCCGGTACGGGTAGGTGCGCGGTTGCGGGCTCGCGCCGTCATCGCCGCCGTCGAAGAGCTCGGCAACGCGGTGCAGGCCACCCTCAGCACGACCGTCGAGATCGAGGGATCGCCGAAGCCCGCCGCCGTGGCCGAGTCGATCGTGCGATTCCTGGCCTGACCCGCGCCCCGCGCCGTTCACGAGTGTCAGGAACTATTGACGTTCGTCAAAAACACTCGTACATTGCGCTCGGCGTGAGGAGTGACCGTGCACGAAACCCCCCGACGGGTCGCGGTGATCGGTGCCGGCATCAGCGGGCTCACCGCCGGCAAGATGCTCAAGGACTACGGCGTCGCCTACACCACCTTCGAGTCGTCTGACCGCGTCGGCGGCAACTGGGCGTTCGGCAACCCCAACGGGCACAGCAGTGCGTATCGCTCCCTGCACATCGACACGTCCAAACACCGGTTGTCCTTCAAGGACTTTCCGATGCCGGAGCACTTCCCGTCGTTCCCGCACCACTCACAGATCAAGTCCTATCTCGACGACTATGCCGAGGCCTTCGGTCTGCTCGACCACATCGAGTTCGACAATGGTGTCGTGCATGCCGCGCGGGCAGCGACCGGCGGGTGGCGGATCCTCGACCAGGCGGGTGCCGAGCGCCACTTCGATCTGCTCGTGGTGGCCAACGGGCATCACTGGGATCCGCGGCTGCCCGATTTCCCGGTTCGTTCGCCGGTGCGGCGATCCACTCCCACGCCTATGTCGACCCGGCCACTCCGCTGCAGCTCACCGGCAAGCGGATTCTCGTGGTCGGCATCGGCAACAGTGCCGCCGACATCACCGTCGAGTTGTCATCGAAGGCGCTGGGCAACCAGGTCACGTTGTCGACCCGGTCGAGTGCGTGGATCGTGCCGAAGTACATCGCCGGCCGCCCGGGTGACATGTTCTGGCGCACGTCGCCGCATCTGCCGCTGGCGTGGCAGCGCAAGGCCGCGCAGTGGGTGGCGCCGGTCCTGGGCGCGGATCCCACGATGTACGGACTGCCGCCCGCCGACCACAAGTTGTTCGAGGCCCATCCGACCCAGTCGGTGGAACTGCCCTTGCGGCTGGGCTCGGGCGATGTGACACCGAAGCCGAACGTCGCGCGGCTGGACGGGCAGCACCGTGCACTTCGTCGACGGCAGCAGTGCCGATTTCGATGTGATCATCTACGCGACCGGCTACAACATCACCTTCCCGTTCTTCGACCCCGAGGTGATCAGCGCGCCGGACAACCAGATCCGGCTCTACAAGCGGATGTTCCTGCCGGCGTCGACGACGTGGTGTTCATCGGTTTCGCCCAGGCCGTGCCCACCCTGTTCCCGTTCGTGGAGTGCCAGTCGCGGCTGCTCGCGGCCTACGCCATCGGCCGCTACGCGCTGCCGTCCGGTCGAGGAGATGGAGCGCGTCATCGACGCCGATCAGCCGACTGCACGCCGGCCATTGCACCGATCGTCCGCGGCACACCCAGCAGGTGGACTACTTCGTCTATGAACACGACATCCGCAGGCGTGAACTGCCCGCGGGACTGCGGCGCGCGCGCCGGCCGGAGCCGGTGCTGCGATGAGCCCGGTCGAGATCCACTTCTCCAGCGCGGGCACCACCTGCAGCGCCTGGCATTTCGTCGGCCGACACGTCGGGTCGGCGGCCGATCGTGGTGATGGCGCACGGCTTCGGCGGCACCAAGGACTCCGGCCTGGAGCCGTTCGCGAACCGGTTCACCGCCGCCGGACTGGACGTGCTGGCCTTCGACTACCGGGGGTTCGGAGCCTCCGACGGGCAGCCGCGGCAGTCACTTTCGGTTCGCCGCCAGATCGAGGACTACCACGCCGCCGTCGAGGCGGCGAAGTCGCTCGAGGGGTCGACGCGGGCCGGATCGCGCTGTGGGGCGCGTCGTTCTCCGGCGGCCACGTGATCCGGGTGGCGTCCGGGCGCGACGACGTCGCCGCGGTCGTCGCGCTGACCCCGCTGACCAGCGGGCTCGCGGTGAGCCGGTCCGCGGCGACCTCCCGCAGCATCGTCACCTCCGCGGCTTGGACGCTGCGGGGCGTCAAGAGCAGGTTCGCCGTCGGCCGCGGCGCCGCCCCCACGCTGATGCCGCTCGTGGCGCCGGTCGGCGAACCCGGCGCACTGGCGCTCGAGGGTGCCTACGAGAGCTACCTCGCGATGGCGGGCCCGACGTGGCGCAACGAGATCGACTGCGCCATGGGGCTCGAGGTCGTCGGGGTGCGCACCACGGCGGCGGCCAAGAAGCTGACGTGTCCGCTGCTGGTGCAGATCGCCGACTTCGATCGCTACGTACCCGCCGATGCCGTCGCGGCCACCGCGGCCGCGCGGTCGTGCGCAGGTGCACCACTACCCGTGCGACCACTTCGACGTGTGGCCCGGCCACGACTGGTTCGACAAGGCCGCCGCCGACCAGGTGGCGTTTCTCGCGCGGGTGCTGCGCACTCAGTAGTGCGTGGAGCCCTGGTCGACCGAGATCGCGCTCGCCGTGACGAATTTCGACTCGTCGCTGGCAAGCCAGCACACCGCGTCGGCGATGTCCTCGGGCTCGGCCACCCAGGTCGGCAGGAACGGCGTGAGCATGTTCGCCAGCTGCGGATTGGTCTCGGTGGCCTTGCCCAGCGCGTCGACCATGTCGCCGGTTCCCATCGCGGTGACGACGGGACCCGGATGCACGCTGTTGACCCGGATCGAGTGCTTGCCGAGTTCGGCGGCGAACGCGCGCGCCATGCCGGTGACCGCGTGCTTGCTCGCGGTGTAGTGGATCATGAACGGCTGCATCTTGATTCCGGCGGCGGAGCTGATCAGGATGATCGATCCGCCGCGGCCGCCGTCGATGATCTTCTGCGCGCCGGCCATCACGGTGTTCCAGGTGCCGGTCACGTTGACGTCCATCACGTCGCGGAAGTCCTCCGGCGGTGATGTCGTTCCAGGCCGCGGTGCGGAGATGCCGGCATTGGCGACGATGACGTCGAGCCGGCCCGAGCTCGGCCACCCCGTCGTCGACGGCGCGTCGCAGCCCGTCCAGATCGCGGGTGTCGACGGCGGAGGCGAGGATTCGCCGGCCGGTGTCTTCGACGAGCCGCGCCGTCTCGTCGAGGTCCTCCGGTGTCGCCGGGTCGTAGGGCACGCATGGCGGCAGCTCGCCTGCGACGTCGACGGCGATGATGTCGGCGCCCTCGCTGGCCATCCGAACGGCATGGGCGCGACCCTGGCCCCGCGCGGCGCCGGTGATGAACGCGACCTTGCCGTCGAGCCTGCCGCTCACCGCGCTGCCGCTGCGCGGCCTTGACGAGATTCGCCGCCGATGATCAGCCGCTGGATCTCGCTGGTGCCCTCGTACAGCCGCAGCAGCCGGACGTCGCGGTAGATGCGTTCCACCGGAACCTCGCGCATGTACCCGCTGCCGCCGTGGATCTGGACCGCGAGATCGGCCACCTTGCCTGCCATTTCGGTGCAGAACAGCTTCGCCGCCGACGGCGCGATCCTGCGGTCCTCGTCCGGAGAGCCACTGCCTGCGCGGTGTCGCGGACCAGCGCGCGCCCGGCCAGCACGCCGGTCTGCTGGTCGGCGAGCATGGCCTGCACCAGTTGGAAGTCGCCGATCGGCGTGCCGCCCTGGGTGGCGGTCGCGGCGTAGGCCACGGATTCGTCGAGCGCGCGCTGCGCGGTGCCGACCGCCAGCGCCGCGATGTGCACGCGGCCCCGCGCCAGCGAGGTCATCGCCGCCCGGTAGCCGATGTCCTCGCTGCCGCCGACCAGTGCGGCTGTCGGGCACGCGCACGTCGGTGAAGCTGACGTCGGCGGTCCAGGCGCCCTCCTGGCCCATCTTGGCGTCCTTGGCGCCGACCTGCGACGCCCGGCGGCGTCGGCGGGCACCAGGAACACCGCGATGCCGGGGCCGTCGTCGTCGGCGGGCCGGGTGCGTGCGAACGACGACGAACAGATCGGCGGTCGGGGCGTTGGTGATGAAACGCTTGTCGCCCGTTGATGATCCACTCGATCGCCGTCGCGAACGGCCTTGGTGCGCAACCCCGACTGGGTTGGATCCGGCGCCGGGCTCGGTCAGCGCGAAGGAGGCGACGACGTCGCCGGAGGCGATGCGCTCGAGCCACGTCGAGCCTTCTGCTCGTCGGTGCCGAACCCGACCAGCACCTGGCCGGCGATGCCGTTGTTGGTGCCGAACATCGACCGCAGCGCCAGCGAGGTGTAGCCCAGCTCCATCGCGAGTCTCGACGTCCTGAGCGAGGTTCAGGCCCAGGCCGCCCCACTCCTGCGGGATCGCGTAACCGAACAGGCCCATCTTCTTGGCCTGGTCGCGCAGGTCGTCGGGCACCTTGTCGTCGGCGAGGATCTCCTGCTCGCGCGGGACGACGGCGGTGCGGACGAAGTGCCGGGTCTGGGCCAGGATCTCCTGGAAGTCCTCGTCGCTGACCTCATCCGATCGGCTGGCTGTCATCGGGTGATGCTCCTCTTCGGCGAGCGGTGCCATGGCTCGAAATATCATATATGAAATATGATGTCAGCTGCCGGAACTCGGGTCACGACGACAGTGAGGATGGGTGCAGGTGTCATTGCTGGCTGGTCAGACCGCGGTGGTCACCGGCGGAGCGCAGGGCTTGGGTTTCGCGATCGCGCGAGCGGTTCGTCGCCGAGGGCGCGCGGGTGGTGCTCGGCGACCTCGAATCTGGAGGCGACTGAGGCCGCGGCCAAGAAGTTGGGCGGAGCCGACGTCGCGCGGGCGGTGCGGTGCGACGTGACCAGCGCCGGCCGAGGTCGACGCGCTGGTCGCCGCCGCCGTCGACGGCTTCGGCGGCCTGGACATCATGGTCAACAACGCGGGCATCACCCGCGACGCCACGATGCGCAAGATGACCGAGGAGCAGTTCGACCAGGTCATCGCCGTGCATCTGAAGGGCACGTGGAACGGTACTGCGCGCCGCGGCCGCGATCATGCGCGAGAACAAGCGCGGCGCGATCGTGAACATGTCGTCGATCTCGGGCAAGGTCGGCATGGTCGGACAGACCAACTACTCGGCGGCCAAGGCCGGCATCGTCGGGATGACGAAGGCGGCCGCCAAGGAACTCGCCTACCTCGGGGTGCGGGTCAACGCGATCCAGCCCGGCCTGATCCGCTCGGCGATGACCGAGGCCATGCCGCAACATATCTGGGACTCGAAGGTGGCCGAGGTGCCGATGGGTCGTGCGGGTGAGCCCGACGAGGTCGCCAAGGTCGCGCTGTTCCTGGCCTAGCGATCTGTCGTCGTACATGACCGGCACCGTCCTGGAGGTCACCGGCGGACGGCACCTATGATGCCGCGAGGCGGTGATCTGCGAGCCCGTCCGCACGCCGATCGGCCGCTACGGCGGGATGTTCCGATCGCTGACCGCGGTCGAACTCGGGGTGGCGGCGCTGCGGGGTCTGCTGCAGCGAACCGGGATCGCGCCCGATGCGGTGGAGGACGTCATCGTCGGCCACTGCTATCCCAGCATGGAGGCGCCCGCGATCGGCCGGGTGATCGCGCTGGACGCCGGCCTGCCGGTGACGGTGCCCGGCATGCAGATCGACCGCCGCTGCGGGTCGGGTCTGCAGGCGGTCATCCAGGCCTGCATGCAGGTCAGCCGGCGGCGACAACGAACTCGTCGTCGCCGGCGGCGCCGAGTGGATGAGCAACGTCGTGTTCCACTCGACGGACATGCGTTGGGGCGGCGCCCGAGGCGGCATCACGGTGCACGACGCGCTGGCCCGCGGGCGCACCACCGCGGGCGGCAGGAACCACCCGGTGCCGGGCGGCATGCTCGAGACGGCCGAGAACCTGCGCCGGCAGTACGGGATCTCGCGCGAGGAACAGGACGAGCTCGCGGTGCGCTCGCACCAGCGGGCGGTCGCGGCCCAGAAGGACGGCCTGCTCGCCGAGGAGATCATCCCCGTCCTGGTTCCGGACCACCCGGCAGGCGTGATCCGGTGGCTCGTCGACACCGACGAGCATCCCCGCGCCGACACCTCGGTGGAGAAGCTCGCGACAGCTGAAACCCGTTCTCGGCAAATCGGATCCGGAGGCCACCGTCACAGCGGGCAACTCCAGCGGGCAGAACGACGCCGCGTCGATGTGTCTGGTCGACCACGCCGGAGAAGGCCGCGCGAACTCGGTCTGACACCGCTGGTGCGCCTGGTGTCGTGGGCGGTGGCCGGGGTGGCCCCCGACGTGATGGGCATCGGGCCGGTGCCGGCGACCGAACGTCGCGCTCGCCAAGGCGGGTCTGACGCTGGCCGACATCGACCTCATCGAGCTGAACGAGGCGTTCGCGGCGCAGGCACTGGCCGTGCATGCGCGAATGGGCCTTCACCGCAGCCGACTGCGAGCGCACCAACGTGCACGGCTCGGGGATCTCGCTGGGCCACCCGGTCGGCGCGACCGGCGGCCGGATGCTGGCGACCCTGGCGCGCGAACTGAACAGGCGCGGCGGCCGTTACGGTCTGGAGACCATGTGCATCGGCGGCGGGCAGGGCCTGGCGGCGGTATTCGAAAGGGTGGCCCCATGACACGACTCGCGCAGACGCTCGGGCTCACCGAGTTCCAGACCGAGATCGTCGCCAAGGTCCGGCAATTCGTGGACAAGGAGATCATCCCGGCCGCGCAGGAGCTCGAGCACGCCGACACCTACCCGCAGGCGATCGTCGACGCGATGCGAGAGATGGGGCTGTTCGGGCTGATGATCCCGGAGGAGTACGGCGGGCTGGGCGAGTCGCTGCTCACCTACGCGCTGTGCGTGGAGGAACTCGCCCGCGGCTGGATGAGTGTGTCCGGGGTGATCAACACCCATTTCATCGTCGCCTACATGATCCGCCAGCACGGCACCGACGAGCAGAAGCAGTCACTACCTGCCGCGGATGGCCACCGGCGAGACCCGCGGCGCATTCTCGATGTCGGAGCCCGAACTGGGCTCCGACGTCGCCGCGATCCGGACCAGGGCCAGAAACAACGGCGACGGCACCTACACCATCGACGGCCAGAAGATGTGGCTGACCAATGGCGGCAGCTCCACATTGGTCGCCGCGCTGGTGCGCACCGACGAAGGCGCCGACAAGCCGCACCGCAACCTGACCGCGTTCCTGATCGAGAAGCCGACCGGCTTCGGCGAAGTCGCGCCCGGGCTGACCATCCCCGGCAAGCTCGACAAGCTCGGCTACAAGGGCATCGACACCACCGAGCTGATCTTCGACGGCTACCGGGCCCAGGCCACCGACATCCTCGGCGAGGCGCCCGGGCAGGGGTTCTTCCAGATGATGGACGGCATCGAGGTCGGCCGGGTCAACGTGTCGGCGCGGGCGTGCGGGGTCGGTATCCGCGCCTTCGAGCTGGCCGTGCGGTATGCCCAGCAGCGCACCACCTTCGGCAAGCCGATCGCCGAGCACCAGGCCATCGCTTTCCAATTGGCCGAGATGGCCACCAAAGTCGAGGCGGCCCACCTGATGATGGTCAACGCGGCCCGGATGAAGGACTCCGGCGAACGCAACGACGTCGCCGCCGGGATGGCCAAGTACTTCGCCAGCGAAGTGTGTGCCGAGGTGACCCAGCAGAGCTTCCGGATCCACGGCGGCTACGGCTACTCCAAGGAATACGAGATCGAACGGCTGATGCGCGACGCCCCGTTCCTGCTGATCGGCGAGGGCACCAGCGAGATCCAGAAGAACATCATCAGCAAGCGGCTGCTCGCCGACTACCGGGTCTGACGCCGTGAGTGCACCCGATTTCGCGGTCCGGCCCCAGCTCGCCGAGGATGTGGCACGGTTCGTCCGGCAACGGATCTTCGACGGAACCTACTCTGCCGGAACGTATGTGCGCCTCGACCAGCTGGCTGTCGAACTCGGCGTCAGTGTCACACCGGTACGCGAGGCGCTGTTCGAACTCAAGGCCGAAGGCCTGCTCGACCAGCAGCCCCGCCGCGGTTTCGTGATCCGGCCCGTCACCGTGCGGGACATCACCGACGTGGCAGCGGTGCAGGCCCATATCGGCGGGGAACTCGCGGCGCGGGCCGCGGCGGCCATCACCGACGCCGCGCTCAACGAACTGACCCGAACCCAGAGCGAGCTGGAATCCGCCTACGCCGCCGACGACGGCGAACGGGCGGTGCGCCTCAACCACGAGTTCCACCGGGCGATCAACGTCGCGGCCGACTCGCCCAAGCTGGCGCAACTGATGTCCCAGATCACCAGGTACGCCCCCGAAACGGTGTTCCCGACCATCCCCGGCTGGCCTGAAGAGTCGAACCGGCATCACCGGCGACTGCTCGCCGCGCTCGCCGCCCATGACGAGAAGCGGGCGCGGGCAGCGATGTCGGAGCACCTGGCCGCGGGCGCCGCGCCGCTGATCGCGCAGCTGACCCGCCGCGGCGTGATCGACTGACATGGGGGTGCTCGACGGGGTGCGGGTGCTCGACTACGGGCGGTTCATCGCCGCACCGTGGTGCGCGGCACTGCTCGCGGACATGGGCGCCGACGTGATCCGTGTCGAGAAACGCGAAGGCGGCGAGGACCGTTGGGTGCAGTCGGTCACCGCGGGCGGCGAGGGCGGGACCTTTCTGCAGTGCAACCGCAACAAGCGGTCCCTGACGCTGGACTCGACCAGCGACGAGGGCAGGCAGATCACCCGCCGACTGGTGGCGACGGCCGACATCGTCGTCGCGAACATGCCGGCGGCCGGGATGCGAGCCAGTGGACTCGATTACGCGGCGCTGCGCTCCGTCAGGCCCGACATCATCCTGGCCAGCGCCACTGCGTACGGCGAGGGCGGACCTTACAGCGACCGCATCGGGTTCGACGGGGCCGGCCAGGTGATGTCCGGCGCGGTGTACCGGCAGGGGCTGCCCGACCAGCCGATCCGAACCGTGGTGCCCTACGCCGATTTCGGCACGGCGCTGACCATGACCATCGGCGTGATGATGGCGCTCTATCACCGCGAGCGCACCGGCGAGGGTCAGCACGTCGAAGGGGCGTTGCTGCCGACCGCGATGATGCTGTCCAACGCATTCCTGATCGAACGCGATCTGCTCGGTACGGACAAGCCGCGGATGGCCAATCAGGGCACCTCGGTGGCGCCGTGCGACCTGTACCGCACCGCCGACGGCGGCTGGGTACTGCTGCAGATCGCGGGGCTACCCATGTTCGGGCGCTGGTGCCGGCTGGTCGGGCGGCCCGAGCTCGTCGACGACCCCCGCTTCGCCGACGACGAGTCCCGGTGGGAACACGGCGCGGTGCTCAACGGCATCATGGCGCAGTGGTGCTCCGACAAGACCAAAGCCGAGGTCCTCGAGCGGCTCGAAGCGGCCAAACTCCCGGCGGCGCCGATGCATTCCCCCCAGGACGTCCTCGACGACGAGCACGTCGAGGCGATGGGGTTTCTGCAGCGCATCCCGTTTCCCGGCGCGGCGCACGACGTGCCGATCATCTCGACCCCGTTCACGCTGTCGGCCACCCCGGGTGAGATCCGCCGCCGGGCACCTCTGCTCGGTGAGCACACCGACGAGATCCTCGGCGACGCCGGCTACGGCGGCGCCGAAATCGCCGGGTTCCGGGACCGCGGCGTCATCTGAATTCAGCTGTCCTGCAACAGTTCCCGCAGCCGCGCTGGGTCGACTTTTCCGGTGGCGCCGCGCGGAACGTCGTCGTCATCGCCGACTATCCGCCATATCGTCGGCACCTTGAAGCTGCTCAGCACCGACCGGGCGGCCGCGCGCAGCTGCTGCCGTGTCGCCGCATCGCGACAGACCACGACGGCCCCCACCCGGTTGCCCACCGCATCCGGCACGTTGGTCACGTAAGCGGCGTCGACGCCGTCGAGGGTGCACAGTGCCTGCTCCACCTCGGTGGGATACACGCTCGCGCCGCTGACCTTGAACATGTCGTCGAGCCGGCCGTGGAAGAACAGGAAACCGTCGTCATCGAGATGCCCGAGGTCACCGGTGGGGTAGTAGCCGTCCGGGGTGAAGACCTCTTCGCGGGACCGCCGGCAGATGCCGCGCAGGGTGTGAGGCCCGCGGAGCTCGATTTCCCCGACGGTTCCCGCCGGTGCGGCCGCCCCGGTGTCCGGGTCGGTGATGCGGACACCCACGCCCTCGAACGGCTGCCCGCAGCTGCCCCACGCCGCTCGGGGCATGTCGGTGTCGGCCCGGTATCCGCAGTACGGGCCGAACGACTCGGTCATGCCGAACAGCCGGGCTCTGGCGCCCGGCGGGGCGCGCATCGGCTCGGGCAGCAGCGCCTCGAGGCTGCCGGGCCGCAGCGCACTCAGGTCGGCGCCGCACTCGGCGCGGTGCCGTACCAGTGCCGCGGCCTGGTCGGGCCAGCCGCGGAACAGCGTCACGCGTTCGGTGGCCAGCAGCCGCAGCGTCGCATCCGGCTGCGGGACCGGTTCGGTGACCAGCGTGGCCCCGGCCACCAACGCCGACAGCAGCCCTCCGCCGAAGCCGCCCACCCAGAAGAACGGCATCGGCAGGTACAGCCGGGTGTCGTCGTCGATGCAGCGGGCGGCCAGCCCGGACCGCACCGCGCCGAGCGCGCTGCCGTGCGAGTGCCAGACGCCCTTCGGTGGGCCGCTGCTGCCCGAAGTGAACATGATCGCCAGCGGGTCGGCGGCCCGTACCGATCGCGACATCGCCTCGACCAGCGCGGGCGTGCCGGAGCCGCTCGCGGTCAGGTCGGCGGGCCGGTGCACACCGCGCAGTGCCGGCAACGCGGACCGCTGCAGTCCGTCGTGGTAGCGGCGGCCCCGGAACTCGTCGACGGCGATCAGGTGCTGGACGGACGCGGTGCGCAACTGGGCGGTCAGCTCGCGCGGTGCGAGCAGGGTGCTCAGCGGGACGAGCACGGCGCCGATGCGCAGGAGTGCGAACGCGATCCGCGCCCAGCCCGCACCGTTCTCCATGATCAGCCCCACCCTGCTGCCCTTGTCGACACCCGCCTCCAGGAATGCCGCTGCCAGCCGCCCGGTCGCGATCTCGAGTTCGGCGTACGTGGCGCGCTCGGCGGGATCGATCACCGCCGGCTTCGTGCCGTACCGGACCGCCTGCGCACGCAGCAGGCCGTCGATGGTGTCAGCCATCGAACATGCCGCGTAGCGCGGGGATGTCGACCTTGCCGCTCGACAACACCGGAACGTCGTGGTGCCGCAGCGCCAGCCACCGGCGCGGGATCTTGTAGGACGACAGCAGTTCCGCCGCGGCTCGCCGCACCGCCGACAGGTCGAGCCCCCGGGTGGTTTCGGTGGCGATGGCCGCCGCGACCGTCTGGCCCCGTTCGGCGTCGGGGAGCCCGATGACGTGCACGACGGCGCCCGGGTCGACGGTGCGCACCACCTGCGTGAGCGCCTTCTCGACCTCGGCGGGCGCAACGTTGGCGCCGGCCGTCTTGATCATCGCGCCGGCGCGGCCGACGAAGTAGAACGCACTGTCCTCGTCGCGGCGCAGGAGATCACCGGTGTGGAACCAGCCGTCGGCGTCGAAGCACTCCTCGCGGCTGCGGCCGTGATACCCCTGCATCACCGCCGGCCCGCGGATCAGCAGTTCCCCGACCGCCTGCGGGCCGACGTCGCGTCCCGTGTCCCGGTCGATCAGCCGGCCCTGCAGTCCGGGCGCCAGGAATCCGAAGGAGCCACGCCGGTTTTCGGGCTGGTCGGTGTCGTCGCCGCTGAGCAGTACCACGCCGCCGGCTTCGGTCATGCCCAGCATGTTGTGCCGCAGTTCGGGATCGGCGGGGCGGCAGTCGGCCGCCATGATCGGATAGAGGTTGCCGCGTCGCATCGACGACAGGTCGCGCTGGGGGAAGGTCGGGTGCCGGGCGAGGTGCATGATCCCTGCGACGAAACCGTTGGTGATGGTGGGCTTCTCGGTCTCGATCAGGTCGAGTGTGGCGCCAGCCTCGGTGGCGTTGGAGCAGATCAGCGTGGCTCCGGCGACCAGCGTGGCCAGCAGCCCGAAGGCGAACCCGCCGATCCAGAAGAACGGCGAATTGCAGAACAGCCGGTCGTCGGCGGACAGGCGGCGGACGTCGTTGAGGTTGCGCTGATGGGTCAGCAGCGAGGCGTGCGTGTGGACCACACCCTTCGGCAGGCCCGTCGACCCGGAGGTGTAGACGATCGACAACACATCGGAGCCGTCGACGTCGTCCTCGGCGGGTGGCACGCACGCCACGTCGCCCGGTGGGTGCTCGCCGTCGATGAGCACGTGGCGCAGCACCGGAGCGACGGTACCGAGGATCGGGCCGGGAATGTCGAGGGGCCGATCGATCGCCTCGGCGATGCGTGCGACGTAGTCGTGCGTGCGGAACGACCGGGCGGCCAGCAGCACCGCGACGTCGGCGTCGACGAGTTGGCCGCGCAACTCGGCGGCGGTGCTGAAGGTCGAGAACGGAACCACGACCGCGCCGATCCGGGCGACCGCCAGCGCGGCGATGACGAACTGTGCGCCGTTGGGGTACAGCAACCCGACATGGGTGCCCTTCCCGACGCCCAGCCCGAGCAACGACGCGGCGAGCGTCGCCGACCGCGCGTCGGCCTCGGCATAACCGAGCCGCTCGTCGTCGCAGACCAGCAGCGGCTTGGCGGCAAGCGCGCGCTGCCTGCGCAGCACTTGTGCGACGGTGATCATCGTCGGGCGAAGTGGGACCGGACAGCGGTCAGGTCGGGCTTGCCCGACGGGGTGCGCGGGATCGCCTCGACGATGCCGATCTCGGCGGGGATCTCGTAGCGGGCCAACCGCTTTCCCGCATGGTCGATCAGCTCCTGCGTGTCCGCGGTGGAGCCGGGACGCAATTCCACCAGCGCGGCCGGGATCTCGCCCAGGCGCGCGTCGGGAAGACCGACGACCGCGGCGCCCTGCACCCCGGGGTGGCTCTCCAGCGCCGTGCGGACGTCGTCGGGCATCACCTTGAAGCCGCCGCGGATGATCGCCTGATCGGCGCGCCCGAGAATCCACACGAAACCGTCCTCGTCGATGCGGGCCAGGTCGGTGGTCCGCATCCAGTCGGCGTCCTCGCCCAGCTGTGCCGGGATGACCTCCAACAGGCCCGGCCGACCGGGTCCCTGGGGAACGCCGTCGTGATCGACCACGCGCAGGCGCGCGCCCGGGTTGGCCCGCCCCACACTGCCTCGCTTGTCCCGCCAGTGCTCGTGGTGGTCGGCCAGGGTCCAGCCGGCCACCCCACCGCCGAATTCGGTTGCGGCGTAGGAGGTCAGCACGGGGATACCGAACTTCTCGGTGAACGCGTCGGCGTCGTCGGCCGACAGCGGGGCCGTTCCGCAGGTGACCGCGCGGACACCCGCGAGGTCGTCCCGGGTGAGGTCGGAGTGCAGGACCATCCGCAGGGCGGCCGGGACCAGCGACACCGCCCTGGGCCGGTGTTCGCGCACGGCGTCGGCCCACCTGTTCAGATCGAACTTCGGCAACAGGACGAACGGACGGGCCTCGGCCAGACACAGCAGGACCCGGAAGACGCCGCCCACGTGCACCAGGGGAGAGTTGACGATCGCCACCCCGTGGCGCAACTCCGTCGGCGCCTGCGCTTTCTCCGGTTCGGGACCCATGACGCTGCGTGCCAGCATCTCGTAGGTCAGATCGACCCGCTTCGGTGGTCCGGTGGTGCCGCTGGTCAGCATCCACACCGCCACCCCGGGGCGGCCCGCGTCGCCGCCCGCGGTTCCCGGGGTCACGTCCGGTGCGGTGTCGAGGTCACCGATCGCCACGGTGGTTGCGGCGGTGCCGGGCGCCAGCGAGGCGAGATCCTCGGTGCGGCCCACGATCACCGGCAGCGCCAACTCCGTCGATGTCGGAGCGGGTCCGGTCGTCACCGCGGGCGGGGTTGATGACGACCACGGTGCCGCCCGCCGGACAGCACGCCCAGCAGCGCGGCGACGTGGGCGGGGCTGTTGCGCAGCATGATCCCGACCCGGTCGGTGCCCGCGAGCGCGCGGACGCGGTTCGACCAGGGCGGCGACCTGGCCCCAGGTGAACCACCGGCCCTCGAACTGGATCGCCCGCGCTGTCGGGTCGAGAGCCAGGACGTCGTCGATGCGCTGCGACAGGGGATGCGTCATCGGTGCCTGATTCGATGCCTCCGGCATCAGCGGATCCGTGGGGGCTTCTTGGGGACGGCGCGCTCGGCGAGTTCGGCTTGGGCGATCGGATTGCCCAGCCGCGTATAGATCAGGCCCTGGTCCATGGCGGCCCGGTACGGCTTGTCCAGCGATTCCCAGATCGCCTTGACGGTGCCCTGAGTGGCCGTCGGCGGTTTGGCGGCGATCGTCGCGGCGATCTCGTGCGCCCGCGCCCAGAGTCGGCCCTCGGCCACCACTTCGGTCACCAAGCCGATCCGTAACGCGGTCTGGGCGCTGACGCGTTCGTCGTTGCCCATCAGTGCCATCCGCAGCGTGTCGCCGAGCCCGACCCGGCGCATCAGGCCGACGGGTTCGAGTGCGGACACCAGGCCCGCGCTGACGTGCGAGTCGAAGAACGTGGCCCCCTCCGAACAGAGCACGACGTCGGCCTCGTTGACGAAGTAGAGGGCACCCGCGGTGCACATTCCCTGCACGGCGCACACCACCGGCTTCCACATCTTCTGCCACTTCGGGCTGAGCAGTTCGCCGGGATCTTCGTGGTTCCACACGATATGCGGTTGTTCGTAGCGGGATCTGACGTCCAGCCCGGCGCTGAAGGCGCGGTCGCCCGACGCCCGCAACACCACGGCGTTGATGTCCTCATCGGCCTTGATGGTGTGCCACGCGTCGCGCATCTCCAGGCACATCGTGCGGTTGAAGGCGTTCAGTGATTCCGGCCGATCCAGGGTGATCGTCGCCACGCGCGCGTCGTGGTCGAGGTCGAGCAGGAGCGTCTCGGGAGCGGACATCGACAGGCCTATCGGCACTGCCAGTTCGGGGCGCGCTTCTGCACGAACGCCAGCGGACCCTCCTGGGCGTCCTCGGTGCGCAGCACACGCTCCCGGAACGTCTCGGCGAGGATCTCGCCGTCGAGCAGGGGAAGGTCGAGGGTCTTGTGGATGGCCAGCCGGGTGCCCCGTACGGCCAGCGGGGCGTTGGAGTTGACGATGCCGGCGATCTCGTGCGCCCGCGCGAGGAGCCGGTCGTGCTCGACGACCTCGGTGATCATGCCGAGTTCGTAGGCGCGTTGCGCACTCATCCGCTCGTGTTTGCCCATCAGCGCCATCCGCAGCGCCACCGATCGCGGCAGGGCGCGGGCCAGCCGCACCATCTCGCGGGCGGCGACCAGGCCGATGCTGACGTGCGGGTCGAAGAAGGTCGCCTGCTCCGAAGCGATCACGATGTCACCGGTGGTGACCCAGTCCAGCCCTGCCCCGCAACAGATTCCGTTGACCGCGGCGAGCACGGGCTTGGCCATCCGCCGGAACGGGGGCGTGCCTTCCTGTGGGGCCTCCCACTGGTCGTAGGTCGACAGGTAGGGGCGCTCGTAGATGACCTTGCCGTCCTCGGGGATCTCCTTGACGTCGGCTCCCGTGCAGAACGCCCTGCCGGTGCCGGTGACGATCATCAGCCAGACGTCGTCGTCGCTTTCGGCCTCGTCGTAGGCCGCACGCAGTTCGGTGACCATGTGCGGGGACAGCGCGTTGAGTGCCTCGGGCCGGTTCAGCGTGATCGTGGCGGTGTGGCCGTCCACGTCGTAGCCGATGGTGTCGTAGCTGCTCACTTGCTTCCCTTCGTCTATCTGCCTTGGAAGTCGGGATCGCGGCGGTCCCGAAATGCGGCCAGGCCCTCTTTGAAGTCGGCGGTACGACAGGACAATTCGAGGCTTGCGAGCTCCTGGGCCATCGACTGCGTCAGGGTCGCCGTCAGGCCGTAGTTGATCGCCTGCTTGGCCAGGCCGATGGCCACGGTCGGACCCGCGGCCAGCCGGGACACCAGTTCGTCGGTGACCGTGACGAGGTCGCCGGCGTTCACCGCCTGGTGGATCAGCCCCCAGTCCGCGGCCTCGGCGCCCGATACCTTGTCGCCGAGCAGCAGCATCCGCTTGGCGCGGCTGACGCCCGCGAGCCGGGGGAGCAGCCAGGTGGCGCCGGAGTCGGGGCTGAAGCCGCGGTCGACGAACGGTTCCCACAGTGTGGCGTCCGTTGCGGCGACGGTGAAGTCGGCGGCCAGGGCGAGGTTGCAGCCGAGCCCGGCCGCCCAGCCCGCGCGCGCTGCAGACGACCGGCAGCTGGATCGTCGCGACGAGCTCGACCAGCCGGTTCGCGGTGTGCGGGATGCGCCGGGTCAGGTCGCCGGTCCGGGGCCGGCGACCGTCGCTGTTGGTGGCGACCCAGTCCGCGCCGGCGCAGAAATCCCCGCCGGCGCCGTCGATGCAGCACCGCGCGCAACGAGTCGTCGGAGGCGGCCGCGGTCAGTATCGTGACCATCTCGTCGATCATGGTATGGCTCAATGAGTTACGTCGAACCGGTCGATCCAGTGTGAGATGCAGGATGGTGCCGTCGCCGCCGCTGCGCTCCTGCCGCACCGAGCCCGCGTCGTCGCGCACCAGCGCTCCGTTCTCCCAGCGGCTATACCGATAGCCATACAGTTGGTACTACTATTAGTATCCTGTACAACTTAGCAAGGAAAGACCGGCGAGGGAACACTGGTGTCGCAGCGCATTCGTCAGCCGCGGGTGGCAGAGCTCGTGGCGTCGCGGCTGCGCGACGACATCCTGTCCGGGCGTCTCAAGGAAGGCGACGTGCTGCCGTCGCAGGAGAGCCTGTTCGCCGAGTTCGGCGTCAGCCCGCCTGCGTTGCGCGAGGCGATCCACATCCTGGAGACCGACGGCCTGATCTCGGTGCGGCGCGGCAACGTCGGCGGCGCGGTCGTGCACCTGCCGTCGGCCGAACGCACCGCGCACATGATCAGCATGGTGCTGCAGACGCGGGCGGCCACGCCCGGCCGACGTCAGCGGGGCGCTGCTGCACCTCGAGCCGATCTGCGCCGGGATGTGCGCGGCCCGCGAGGACCGGATGACCGAGGTCGTGCCGTATCTGCGAGGCCGAGATCGACCGCGCAGACCGAGCAATTCGATGATCGTCGGCGCAGTACGTGCCGAATGCCCGCACGATTTCACGAGGCGATCGTGTCCCGGTGCGGCAACGAGCCGATGATCCTGCTGATCGGCTCGCTCGAGCTGATCTGGTCGGCGCACGAGTCGTCGGTGTGGAGCGACGAACGCCACCCGGCGACCCGATGGAGCCCAAGACCATGCGCGCCGCGCTGCGCGACCACCAGCGGATTGCTCGACGCCATCCGCGACGGCAACGCGGCGCGCGCGGTGCGGTTGGCGCAGGACCACCTCGCCGCGGCGCGGCGCAACACGCTGGCCGTCGGCAAGGACAAAACCATTGAGGCGAAACTGATTTCGAGCTGAAGCGCAGGAGCGACATGACCGCATCGACCGACGACCGCGTGCTGTTCGACGTCGACCCGGACAAGCGGATCGCCACGATCACGTTGAACAACCCCGAGCAGCGCAACTCCTACGACGCCGCGATGCGCGACCGGCCTCGCGCGCTGCCTGGACGCGTGGCCGAGGACGACGACATCACCGTCGTGCTGCTGCGCGGCGCCGACGGGGTGTTCAGCACCGGGGCCGACATGAACAACGCCTACGGCTGGTACGGCGAGCGACCGACGAGCGCAGCAGACGAAGAGCCGGCCCAGCCAACGCCGGCGGCTGACGGTGGACCGCAAGTCATTCGGCTTCTACCACAACCTGATGGGCTTCCCGAAGGTCACCGTCGGTGAGATCAGCGGCTACGCGCTCGGCGGCGGCTTCGAGATGGCGCTGATGACCGACATCTCGGTCATCGCGCGCGACACGAAGATCGGCATGCCCGCCACCCGCTTCCTCGGGCCCGCGCTGGGCAGCCTGCACATGTTCTTCCACCGCCTGGGCCCGGTGCTGGCCCGGCGGCTGCTGCTCACCGGCGACATCATCGAGCGCCGGCGACGGTCGAGCACCTCGGCGTCTTCACCGACACCTGCGACGCCGGCGACGGTGACCGCGCGGGCGCGGTACTGGGCGGAGAAGGCCGCGAAGATGCCCGCCGACGGCGTCGTCATCGCCAAGGAGGCGTTCCGCCTGGTCGAGCAGAGCCAGGCCTATCAGGGCGAGGAAGTCGCGAGCTACCTGTTCCACGCCTACGGGACGAACCTGCAGTTCGCAGCCCGGTGAGTTCAACTTCGTCAAGACGCGGGCCGAGCACGGCACCAAGGAGGCGTTCCGGCTGCGTGACGAGCATTTCCACGTCCCCGAGCCGCGAGTGAGCTGCGGCTCACCTACTGTCAACGCTACAGTATCTGCTAGTTTTGTAACGTCCGTCTGATCGCCGAAACCGAGGTCGAGACCATGCCAACACCCGTCATCGTCGGTGCTGCCCGGACGGCCATCGGCCGGTCCTTCAAGGGCACGCTGGTCAACACCCCGCCGGAGACGCTGATCACGACGGTGCTGCCCGAGGTGGTCCGGCGGTCCGGCGTCGACCCGGCGGACATCGACGACATCATCTTCGCCGAATCCCATTACGGCGGCGGCGATCTGGCGCGCTATGCCGCCACCGCGACCGGGCTGGAGCACGTTCCCGGGCCAGTCGGTGAACCGGCACTGCGCGGGCAGCCTCACCGCGATCGGCAACGCGGCCGCACAGATCGGCTCCGGCATGGAGCGGGTGCTGATCGCCGGCGGCGTGCAGTCGCTGTCGATGACGCCGCTGACGAACTGGCGCATCCCCGGTCCCGAGCTGAAGTTCGAGGAGCGTTGGATGCCGCCGACGCACGTCGAGACGCCGGACGCGCCCGGCCAAGGACATGTCGATCACCGTCGGCTGGAACACCGCGCAGTCGGTCGGCATCACCCGCGAGGAGATGGACGCCTGGGCCGCGCGCTCACACCAGCGCGCCATCGCCGCGCATGGACGCCGGCAAGTTCGTCGACGAGATCATCCCGCTGAAGGTGGAGCAGTTCGACGGCTCGGTGGTCGACTTCAGCGTCGACGAGCACCCGCGCCGTGACACCACCGTGGAGAAGCTGGCCGGGCTGAAGGTGCTGCACCCCGAGATCGAGGGCTTCTCGATCACCGCGGGCAACAGCAGCGGCACCAACGACGCCGCCGCCGGCGGTCGCGCTGGTCGAGAGCGACTACGCCGACGGCCAACGGGCTCGACGTGATGGCCACGGTGAAGGCTTGGGCGTCGGCGGGCGTCGCGCCGCGCGACTGCGGGCTCGGCGCGGTGAAGGTGATCGGCAAGGTGCTCGACCGCGGCCGGGCTGAAGGCCTCCGACGTCGCGCTGTGGGAGATCAACGAGGCGTTCGCGTCGGTGCCGATCGCGGCGTGCCGCGAGTACGGGCTCGACGAGGAGCTGGTGAACTTCTCCGGCAGCGGTTGCAGCCTCGGCCACCCCATCGCCGCCTCCGGTGCGCGGATGGTGACCACGCTGGTCTACGAGTTGCAGCGGCGCGGCGGCGGCATCGGCGTGGCGGCGATGTGCGCCGGCGGCGGCCAGGGCGGCGCGGTCATCGTCGAGGTCTGACCCCGCCGAACTTGCATTCCAGCAGCGAAAGCGCGAGTGAGCGCCTGCTGGAATGCAATTCGGGGCGAAGGGCTCAGCGCTTGCGGGGCGCGCTCTTCGTCGCCTTGCGGGCCGGCTTGCGCGTTGCGCTCGATGAGCCGTTCCGGCGTGGTCGAGGATGCACTCCAGGCCGAACTCGAAGTTGCGGTCGTCCGCTGCACTGAGGTGGTGGCCCTTCTGCGGTGACTGGCCGCGAGCAGCGGTGCGGTGTCCGCGATCGATGGCCATCGTGTCGTCGATGTCGCCGTGCGCCGTCCTCGCCGGCGCGGTTCTTGTCGCGGAGCCGCTGCAGCACCACCGAACCCCGCACATGCACCGACATCGCCGAGTAGGTGTCGAACGCGTCCTCGGGGGACAGCCCGGCCTCGACCAGGCTGCCGATCGCCTTCTCGACCTCCTGCACGCCGACCTTCGCCGCGCGCGGGCTCAGCGCCGAGCGGATCAGGATCAGGTCGCACAGGATCGGGTTGCCCATGAACGTCTTGCGCATCGAGCGTGCGTGGTTGGCCAACGTCTCGCGCCAGTCCTCGGCCTCCACATACGGCGTCGCGAAAGCGTACTGACGCAGCGCGCGATCGGTCATCGCATTGAGCAGGTCGTCCTTCTTGCGGAAGTACCAGTAGATGCTGGTGACCCCGACGCCGAGGTGCTTGCCCAGCAGCGGCATGCTCAGGTTGTCGATGCCGACCTGCTTCGGCGAGCTCGAACGCGCCCTTGATGATGTCGTCGGGATTGATGGAACCGCGCTCACGCCGTGGCCGCTTCTCCGCGGTCGCCTGCTTTGCCACTGGGGGCACCTCCATCGTCTCGATGCTGCACACGCAGCTCCGCCGCAGCGGGGTGGTCGTCGTCAAAGCGCCGGCAGCGAGTACGCTGAACTGCGTCTTTGCCTTCCGTCGCCGCCTGGTCGTGAGCGCGACTGTACCGCGCCGGCAGCGCCCGTCGTTCTTTCCCGCTTTTACTGTAAGTCCTATAGTAAGCTTTTCCAGCGTTACTCGGCGACATCCACCCGAAAGGTCAAGGGCGACAAGTGGCGGACGAGGTTCTCACCGAACGCCAGGGGCGGGTGCTGGTCATCACCATCAACCGGCCCGAGGCGCGCAACGCGTTCAACCTCGCGGTGGCTCAGGGGCTCGCCGACGCGATGGACGAACTCGACGACTCGCCCGAGCTGTCGGTGTCGATCATCACCGGCGCGGGCGGCAACTTCTGTGCGGGCATGGACCTCAAGGCGTTCATGGCGGGCGAGGTCCCCGCCATTCCCGGCCGCGGAATCGGCTTCACCGAGCGGCCGCCGCGCAAGCCGGTCATCGCCGCCGTCGAGGGCTACGCGCTGGCCGGTGGCACCGAGATCGTGCTGGCCACCGACCTGGTGGTGGCGGCCAGGAACGCGAAATTCGGCATCCCCGAGGTCAAGCGGGGCCTGGTCGCCGCCGGCGGCGGGCTGCTGCGGCTGCCGCACCGCATCCCGTACCAGAAGGCGCTGGAGCTGGCGCTGACCGGCGACAGCTTCACCGCCGAAGAAGCCTCCCAGTGGGGCTTCGTCAACGTGCTGACCGAACCCGGGCGAGGCGCTCGCCGGCGCGCTGGCGCTCGCGGAGCGGATCACCGCCAACGGCCCGCTCGCGGTCGCGGTGACCAAGGAGATCATCACCAAGTCGGCGCAGTGGAGCGAGGACGAGATGTGGCAGAAACAGGGCGAATTGATCGCCCCCGTCTTCTCCTCCAAGGATGCGATGGAGGGTGCGACCGCGTTCGCCGAGAAACGTGCACCCCAGTGGACGGGAACCTGACGGGACCGGACGGCCTCCGATGGACCTGGGCCTGCGCGACGCCACCGCCGTGGTCGTCGGCGGTGGTCGCGGCATGGGCCTGGCCGCGGCGCGCTGCTTCGCCGAGGACGGCGCCCGGGTCGCGCTGATCGGGCGCACGCCGGAGGTGCTCGACGACGGCCGTCACGCACCTGCGGGACCGCGGCAGTCCGGACGCCGTGGCCCTGGTGGCCGACATCGCCGACGACGACCAGGTGCGGCGCGCGTTCGCCGGGCTGGGCGAACGCTGGGACGGCGCGCTGAACATCCTCGTCAACGCCGTCGGTCCCACGGTGCGGGGCACCTTCGATGAGCTCGGCGACGAGCAATGGCGCCAGGCCGTCGACGAGGGTGCGATGGGCATGGTGCGCTGCGTGCGCGCCGCGCTGCCGTTGCTGCGGCGCCGCCGAGTGGGCGCGCATCGTGAACTTCTCGGCACACTCGACGCAGCGCCAGAGCGTGATGCTGCCGGCGTACACCGCCGCCAAGGCCATGGTGACGAGCATCTCGAAGAATCTGTCGCTGTTGCTGGCCCGCGACGAGATCCTGGTCAACGTGGTCTCGCCCGGCAGCATCGCCTCCGAGGCGCTCGTCGGATGGGCCCGCTCCGTCGGCGTCGACGGCGGCGACCCCTACGCGCTGATGTCCGCCATCGACGAACATTTCGGCCACCCCGCGCACCTGCCGCGGGCCGGCCTGCCCGACGAGATCGGGCCCGTCGTGGCCTTTCTCGCATCCCGGCGCAACTCCTACATGACCGGTGCCAACGTCAACGTCGACGGCGGAAGCGATTTCACCTGACGAGGGGACACGGCGATGGCCACCGCCCGAGACGCGCGTGACTGGGCCCGCGAGGCGATTCGCGGGATCGGCGATTCGCTCTACACGCCGTTCGCCGGCGAGGCCGGCGACGACATCGACTGGGATGCCTACCGCCGGCTGGTGCGCTACTGCGCGGGCGATCTGGGCCGGGAGATGCTCTGGTGTGTCAGCGGTTTGGCGGAGTTCTGGGCGCTGACGCTCGAGGAGCGCAAGCGTCTGCTCGAGGTGGCGATCGACGAGGCGCGCGCCGTCAACCCCGGCATCGTGATCCAGGCGTGTACGGCGGCGACGGCGGCCAAGGACTGCCTGGAACTGACCCGCCATGCCCAGGAGGCCGGCGCCGACATCGTCTACATCCAGACGCCGATGATGGAGTGCCACGGCGGCGAGGGCGTGCTGGACTTCTTTCGCTACGTCGCCGACCGCACCGACATCGCGCTCGGCATGTTCAACTCGCCGTCGTCGGGATACGTGCTCACCGCCGAGGAGAGCGCGCGCATCGCCGAGGAGATCCCGGCGGTCTGCGCCACCAAGGAGGGGGCGTTCCGGCCCGCCAACAGCAGGCGACTGCACGAGCTGGCACCCGAGCTGCTGATCTGGGAGTGCGACACCATCGTCTACCGGGCGGGCTGGTTGCGCGACGGCATCGTGTGCGGCGGCGCAGCTGGGCACCGCCGGCTACCTGTTCGAGACACCCCGGCGGCGGCTGTTCACCGAGTACTGGAAGCTGGTGTGGGCCGGCAAGCTGATCGAGGCGATGGACCATGCCCGGCGGACCGGCATGGACCGGTTCGAGGTCGACGTGGTTCCTGGTACACCTGCTACCCCGGCCGCCCGGAGTACTTCACCCACTGGGGCGGCGCGTTCAAATACGCGGCCGTCGGTGCTGGGGCTGCCCGTCGGCGCGTACCCGGAATCTCGCCCGCCGCAGGCAGTTCTGCCGGATGCGGCCAAGGCCCAGATCCGTGCGGCCTATCGGGGTCTCGGGCTGCTCGCAGGACTGACGTAGCGCCTTGCGGAAGGCGCTACCGATAGGTGTACAGTAAGTGCATCTCTCATGTCGAGGAGGTTCGTGGGTGAGCGCTGCCGATCGCGTCGCCGAACCGACGGACGTCGGTGGCCGCCGACGCCGTGCTGTTCGACAAGCGCGACAGCGGTGTCGCGGTGCTGACGCTGAACCGGCCGGACCGGATGAACGCCTGGGGCGGGGGCCTGGCCGCCGCGTTCTACCGCGCCATCGACCGCGCCGAAGCCGACCCCGACGTCCGTGTCATCGTGCTCACCGGCAACGGGCGGGCGTTCTGCGCCGGCGCCGACATGGGCGACCTCGACACGATCAGCGGTGCCGGCGAGTCTTCCGGGCAGGCCGATGTGACCGCGTTGGTGGGTGACCGTCACCCGTATTTCGTCACCCGGCTGCGCAAGCCGGTCATCGCCGCGATCAACGGCGCCTGCGCCGGTATCGGGCTCACGCAGGCCCTGATGTGCGACATCCGGTTCGCCGCCGCGGGCGCCAAATTCACCACCGCGTTCGCGCGCCGCGGCCTGATCGCCGAGTACGGCATCTCGTGGATCCTGCCGCGGGTGGTCGGGTGGAGCGCCGCACTGGATCTGCTCCTGAGCGCCCGGACGTTCTACGCCGACGAGGCCGCCGAACTCGGCCTCGTCAACGAGGTGACCGCGCCGGAGGAACTGCTGCCGCGAGCGCTCGCCTACGCCGAGGACATGGCACGCAACTGCGCCCCCAGCGCCCTGGCCGTGATCAAGCGGCAGGTCTACGACGATGCCCTGCGAAACGTGCACGAGACCAGCGCCCGAGCGGAGAGACTGATGCACGAGTCGATGCTGCGGCCCGACTTCATCGAAGGCATCACCGCGTTCTTCGAGAAGCGGCAGCCCAGCTTCCCACCGTTGGCGCGCGAACAGGAGGAGACGCCATGACTGTCCCGCAACCCCTGGACTACCGGGCGATCGACGTCGACAACCACTACTACGAACCGCTCGACTCGTTCACCCGGCACCTGCCCAAGGAGTTCAAGCGGCGCGGCGTGCAGATGCTCACCGAGGGCAAGCGCACCTTCGCGGTGATGGGCGGAGTCGTCAACCATTTCATCCCCAACCCGACGTTCGACCCGATCATCGAACCCGGCTGCCTCGATCTGCTGTTCCGCGGCGAGATCCCCGAAGGCGTCGACCCGGCGTCGCTGATGAAGGTGGACCGCCTCGCAGACCATCCCGAGTACCAGAACCGCGACGCGCGAGCCAAGATCCTCGACAAGCAGAACCTCGAGACGGTGTTCATGCTGCCGACCTTCGCGTGCGGGGTCGAGGAGGCGCTCAAACACGACATCGACGCGACGATGGCCTCGGTGCACGCCTTCAACCTGTGGCTCGACGAGGACTGGGGCTTCGACCGGCCCGATCATCGGTTCCTGTCGGCGCCGATCATCTCGCTCGCCGATCCCGACAAGGCGGTCGAGGAGGTCGAGTTCGTGCTGAGCCGCGGCGCCAAGATCGTGTGTGTGCGCCCGGCTCCGGTGCCCGGTCTGGTCAAGCCGCGCTCGCTGGGTGATCCGGTGCACGATCCGGTGTGGGCCCGGCTGGCCGAGGCGGGCGTGCCGGTGGTGTTCCACCTGTCCGACAGCGGCTACCTCGCGATCGCGGCGCTGTGGGGCGGCAAGCCGACGTTCGAGGGATTCGGCAAGAAGGACCCGCTCGACCAGGTGCTGCTCGACGACCGCGCGATTCACGACGCGATGGCGTCGATGATCGTCCACCAGGTCTTCACCCGGCATCCGAAGCTGAAGGTCGCCAGCATCGAGAACGGCTCGTACTTCGTCTACCGGTTGATCAAGCGGTTGAAGAAGTCCGCCAACACCGCGCCCCACCACTACCGGGAGGATCCGGTGGAGCAGCTGCGCAACAACGTGTGGATCGCGCCGTACTACGAGGACGACGTGAAGTTGCTCGCCGACACGATCGGGGTGGACAAGATCCTGTTCGGCTCGGACTGGCCGCACGGCGAGGGGCTCGCCGACCCGATGACGTTCACCGCCGACATTCCCCAGTTCCCGGAGTTCAGCGCGGAGGACACCCGGAAGGTGATGCGCGACAACGCTCTCGAACTCATCGGCGCCCGCGTTCCGGCGTCGGCGTAACGATGGCGCGAGTGGACCATCGGCGACGTCGTCGACGCGATCGCCGACGTCGTCCCGGATCGCACGATGACCCTGTGCGGTCACGCGCAGGACCACCTACGGCGACATGGCCCGACGGACCCGCCGGTTCGCGAACTTCCTGGCCGGTAGGGGATTCGGCGTGCACCGCGAGCGTGCCGAGCTGCAGAACTGGGAGTGCGGTCAGGACCGCGTCGCGCTGATCATGTACAACGACCGGTACCCGGAGCTCGTCGTCGGCTGCCTGAAGGCGCGCACCGTTCCGGTCAACGTCAACCACCATTACACCCCGCGCGAAGTCGCCGAACTGCTCGACTACGTCAAACCCCGGGCGGTCGTCTACCACCGGGCGCTGGGCGCCAAGTTCGCCGATGTGCTTCCGCCCGTCGGGCTGCGACCTGCTGATCGAGGTCGACGACGGCAGCGACGGGCCGGCACTGCCGGGTGCGGTCGATCTCGACGATGCTGTGGCGCAGGGCGATCCGGATCAACGGATCGCCGGCTCCCCGCACGACCTGATCATGTACTGCACGGGCGGCACCACCGGCCGGCCCAAAGGTGTGCTGTGGCGGCAGAGCGACACCTACGTGTCCTCGATGGTGGGTGCCGACCACGAATCCGCGTCCGAGATCCACGACAAGGTGGCCCGCAACGACCGGCGCGCCGTGGTTCGCCGTGTCACCGCTGATGCACGCCGCCGGACTGTGGACGGTGTTCTCGGGCGCGCTCGCCGGCCTGCCCGTGGTGCTCTACGACGACCGCGCGAAGTTCGACCCGCGGTTGGTGTGGCGGACCGCCGAGCGCGAGAAGGTCGGCCTGATGACGATGGTGGGCGACGCCTACGCCGCGCCACTGGTCGAGGAACTCCACCGCGACGACTACGACCTGTCCTCGCTGTACGCCATCGGCACCGGCGGCGCGGCAACCAATCCCAAGCACGTCGGTGCACTGTTGGAGAAGCTGCCGCAGCTGACGATCATCAACGGCTACGGCTCATCGGAGACGGGCAACATGGGTTTCGGGCACAATCAGCGCGGGTCGCATCGCGACACGTTCGATCTGCGCGAAGGGGGAACCGTGGTCTGCCGAGCGACCTCACGCGGTTCGTGCAGCCGGGCGAGCCGGACATCGGCTGGGTGGTGCGCCGCGGACGGATCCCGTTGGGCTACTTCGACGATGCCGAGGCGACCCGCAAGACGTTCCCGGTGGTCGAGGGGGAGCGGGTGGTGATCTCCGGTGACCGGGCATCGCTGGAGGCCGACGGCACGCTCCGGCTGTACGGCCGGGACTCGCTGGTGATCAACACCGGTGGCGAGAAGGTGTTCGTGGAGGAGGTCGAGGCGGTGCTGCGCGCGCACCCCGCCGTGGCCGACGCGTTGGTGGTCGGGCGCGACAGCGAGCGGTGGGGGCAGGAGATCGTCGCGCTGGTGCAACTGCATGCCGGAGCCACCGCGGCGCCGGAGAACCTGCATGCCGCCTGCGTCGCGCAGCTGGCGCGATTCAAGGCGCCCAAGGAGTTCATCGTCGTCGACCGGGTGCGCCGGCTGGGTAACGGCAAGGCCGACTACCGCTGGGCCAGGAGTCGAGCGACGCAGCGAGCGCTCGCATGACGCAGCCGGTACCTGCCAGGCGCGACCAAAGTCATTGATTGCCTGGTCAACGTCCACTTCGGCGAGACCGCCAACCAGCCCGAGTTCATGCTGCAAGGTGCGCGACGACTACTTCAAGGGCCCACAGTCGCTGTACGACCCGGTCGAGCTGCCCGCGCTGCTCGACGAGATGGACGAACACGGCGTCGAGAAGGCCATCCTGATGGACAACCTGGCCAAGCCGTCGGTCACCGCGCGCAAGTTCGTCGAGGAGCGACCGGACCGGTTCGCGCTGGCGATCGGCGGAGTGGACCTGCTGCGGCCGATGCCGTCGCTGCGCGAGCTCAGCGGCCGTGCGCAGCGACCTGCCGGTCGCGTATGCCGTTGTCGGGCCGAGCTTCTGGGGCGACGGCAGGTACCCGCCCAGCGACGCCGTGTACTACCCGCTCTACACCAAGTGCGCCGAGCTCGGCCTGCCGCTGTGCGTCAACACCGGCCTGCCGGGGCCGCCGATCCCCGGCGAGGTGCAGAACCCGATTCACCTCGACCGGGTGTGCGTCCGGTTCCCCGAGCTGAAGCTGTGCATGATCCACGGCGCCGACCCGTGGTGGGACGTCGCGATCCGGATGCTGATCAAGTACGCCAACCTGCGCCTGATGACCTCGGCGTGGTCGCCCAAGCGGCTGCCCGAAGCCTGCTGCACTACATGCGCACCCGCGGCAAGGACAAGGTGATCTTCGCCTCGGACTGGCCGGTGCTGCGGCAGAGCCGGGTGGTGCCCGAGGCGCTCGCGCTCGACCTGCCGGCCGAAGTCCTCGACAACTACCTCTACAGCAACGCCGACGACTTCTTCTTCACCGGCCGCACCGAACAGGAGACCTGACCGTGGACCGCTACGAACTGCGCAGGCTGGACTACAGCCTCTCCGAGGACCACAAGGCGCTGCAGGCGGCGTACCGGGAGTTCTTCGCCACCCACTGCACGATCGAGACCGTGCGCGCGGCGCAGGAGTCCGGATTCGACAAGAATCTGTGGGAACGGCTGTGCGCCATGGGCGCAACCACGATGGCGCTGCCCGAATCGGTGGGCGGCGACGGGGCGACCCTGGTCGACCTGACCCTGGTCGCCGAGGAGATCGGCCGCGCGCTGGCGCCGGTGCCGTGGATCGACCACGTGGTCGCCGCGCGCCTGCTGGGCCGGCTCGGCGCCGCGGAGGCCGACATCGTCAACGGCAAGCAGCTCGTGGCGCTCGACCCGAGCCAGGACGCCGCGGCCGGGCGTCAGGCTGATCCCCGCCGGATCCGTCGCCGACCGTGTCCTCGTGCGGGACGGTGACGACGTCGTGGCGCTGACCTTCGCGTCCCGCCCGGCGCGGGTCGACAACATCGGCAAGCTACCGATGGCCTGGGTCGACCCCGCCGCCGCCGACAGCCGCACCGTGATCGCCCGCGGCGCCGACGCGCTCGCGGAATACCAACGCGCGCTGGATGAATGGCGGCTGCTGACCGGCGCGGCGCTCGTCGGCCTGGTCGAGGAGACGATGACGATCGCGGCCGAGTTCGCGAAGACGCGGTACACGCTGGGGGTGCCCATCTCGACGCTGCAGGCGATCTCGCATCCGCTGGCCAACATCGCGATCACCGTGCAGGGCGGCCGCAATCTCGCCCGCCGCGCCGCGTGGTTCCTCGACAACGAACCCGGCGAGCGACCCGAACTGGCGCCGTCGGTGTTCGTGTTCATGGCCGAGGAGGCCGCCAGGGCGGCGACGATGGCCGTGCACGTACAGGGCGGTCTGGGTGTCTCGGCGGAGGCGGCGGCCACCGCGTATCTGGTCCGGGCCAGGGGATGGGCGATCGCCGGCGGAGACCCCGGCGTGACCGCGAAGCACATCGCCGGGATCGTGGCGGACCGCGAAGGAGCGAACTGAGCCATGGATTTCTCACGAGTCGACCTCTCCGACGACGACCAGAAGTTCCTCGACGAGGCCCGGACTTTCCTGCGCGAGATCGTCACCGAGGACGTCATCCGCCGCGACCGCGAGACCGGTGACAACTTCGACGAGGGTGTGCACCTCGCGCTCGGCGCCGCCGGCTATCTCGAGCGGGAGTGGAAGCCGGACTCCGAGCGCGCGTTCACCCGCGTGCAGCGCCGAATCTGGGAACTGGAGAAGCGCCGGGCGCACGTGCCGTGGGTGACCTCGGGCACCACCGCGATGATCGCCCGGTCGGTGGAGAAGTTCGGCTCACCAGGAACTCAAGGACGAGGTGCTGCCCCGGGTGTACAGCGGGCACGTCCGGATGTGCCTGGGCTACACCGAACCCGAGGGCGGCTCGGATGTGGCCACGTGCAAGACCCGCGCGGTGCGCGACGGTGAGCGGCTGGGTGATCAACGGCTCGAAGATGTTCACCACCGGGGCGCACAACTGCCAGTACGTCTTCCTGATCACCAACACCGACCCGAGCGCGCCGAAACACAAGAGCCTCACCATGTTCCTGGTTCCGCTGGACTCCCCGGGGATCGAGATCCAGGGCATCCGCACCGTCGACGGTGACCGCACCAACATCGTCTACTACAGCGACGTCCGCGTGGACGACCGGTACCGGCTGGGGGAGGTCAACGGCGGCTGGACGGTGGTGCGCGAACCCCTCAACGTCGAACACGGCGCCGTCGACGCAGCCGACGACGGCCTGGCCGACGTGTCGATCATGATGCACCAGGCAGGTTTCATGGCGGCCGCGGTGGACAAGGCCGCCGAGAAGTCGACGATCCCGGATCGCGGCGGGCGCAAGCTCATCGACGACGGGGCGGTCGCCTACCGGCTGGGGCGCAGCGTGGCCCGGCTGGAGGCGGCGCTGTCGGCGCCCAGCATCTTCGGCCGGGTGGCGCTGGCGCAGACGATGCGCGACATCTCTCCGGATCTGATGGACCTGCTGGGCGCCGCGTCCGCGCTGCCGGCCGGCACCGACGGCGCAGCCGACGACGGCGCCGCGGAGTACATCTACCGGTTCGCCCCGCTGGTGGGCATCTACGGCGGCACGCTCGAGGTGTTCCGCAACATGATCGCGCAGTACGTGCTCGGTCTGGGCAAGCCGAACTACTCGCCAAAGCTTCCCAAGTGATTTCGGTGTAGTCGGTCAACGCGAGCGTGACGAACTACACCGAAATCGCGGCTACGTGGTCAGGATCGTCGCGCCCGCGGTGCCTGGGGCGCCGTAGAGCTGGGCGAAGCCCACCTTGGGTGTACCGGGCACCTGGCGGTCGCCGGCCTGTCCGCGGAGCTGGCGGACGATCTCGTGCACCTGCCGCAGCCCCGACGCCCCGATCGGCTCTCCGTTGGCCAGCAGCCCTCCGTCGGTGTTGACCGGCATCGCGCCGCCGATCTCGGTGGCGCCCTCGGCGAGCAGCTTCTCCTGGTCGCCGTCGGCGCAGAAGCCGGCCTCGGCCATGTGGATGATCTCGGCGCCGGCGTCGGTGTCCTGCAGCTGGATCACGTCGACCTCGGCCGGCTCGATACCCGCTTTCTCGAACGCCGCACGTGCGGCGTAGACCGTGGGCGCGACGTCCTCCTCGACCGGGGCGAACGTCGTGTTGACCTCGTAGGCGCCGTAGGTCCGCGTGCGTAGCTCGACGGCGCGAACGAAGACGGGTTTGTCGGTGTAGCGGTGCGCGATGTCGGCGCGGCACATGACGACCGCGGCGGCGCCCTCGTCGGGCGAGCAGAACATGTACTGGGTCAGTGGGTAGTTGAGCATCGGCGACGCGAGAACAGCGTCCTCGCTCATCGGTGTGCGCCGGAACGCGTTGGGGTTCAGCGCGCCGTTGCGCAGGTTCTTGGTGACCACCTTGGCCAGCGTCCGGTGGCTGATCCCGTGCTCGTGCACGTAGCGGTTGGCCTTCATGCCGAAGAACTGGGTGGTGAGGTACTGCCCGTTCTCGGCGTACCAGCTGGGCATGCCCACCAGGGCGGGGTCTTCGGTGAACGCGCCGCGCGGATGCTTGTCCAGCCCGAGCGCGATGCCGATCTCGTGGTCGCCCAACCGAATTCCGTCCGCACAGGCCTTCACGGCGCTGGCGGCGGTGGCGCAGGCGTTGAACACGTTGGTGAACGGGATGCCGGACAGCCCCACCATCCCGACGATCGCGTCGGGGTTGGCGACCGTCCAGCTGCCGCCGACACCGAAACCGATGTCGGGCCAGCGCACTCCCGCGTCGGCGACCGCGGCGGTGATCGCGTCGACGCCCATCTCCATCGCCGTCTTTCCCTCGAACCGCCCGAACGGATGCAGGCCGACCCCGATGATCGCGACATCGTTCATGCTCGATCCTCTCGCCGCCGGCGTGACAACGGTAAAGCTTACGGTAACCCGACCTCAGCGGTGCCGGTCCGCCCGCCGGACCAGTTGTGCCTGCTGAATCGCGGCCACCGGACCGCGCTGGTCGAACAGGGTGCCCGTCGACGTGCCGATGCCGTCGCTGCCGTAATGGCTCTGCGCGCGCACACCGATCCACTCGCCCTCGGGTGGACGGTGGATGTGCACCGCGAGATCGGTGTTGAGAAACGTCCATTCGCCCGGTGTGAGCCTGCTGCCCATACCGTTGGCGATGTCGGCGACGGAGAACAGCCGCTGGGCGGCGGTCATCGGCTCGCCCGCGACCACATCGACCAGTGGCCGCGCCCAGCACTCGGCGACCTCGCTGTTGAGGATGTCGTTGAGCCACCGCCAGTCCAGGCTCTGGATGTAGGTCTGCTCGGTGCCGTCGTCGGGCAACCGGCGCCTGCCCTCGTCCGACCGGCCGCAGCGGGGCGGTGGGGCTGGCGGGCAGATCGTCGGTCGGGCTGCGCTCAAACCGCCATGCCGTCGCCGTCGCTACCGGCCTCGGGTCTCCGTCCGGGCCCGGGGCGAGCAGCTCGGCCCCGACCAGTTCGATCCGCGTACCGCGGCGGTGCACACCGGCGCGGGTCCAGAGATCGCCGGCGACCGGGACCGGGCCGAGCAGGTCGACGACCACCCTGCTGATGCGGGTGTCGTCGCGCGGCGCGCAGCGTTCGAGCGCCCGCACCAGCAGTGCCGACACCGGCGCGGCGTTCTGCATCGATGCGCCCCAGGTACTGATCACGTGCTCTGATGCCGCGAACCGCTCGCCGCGACGGTCGTCGGGATCGAGCAGCTCGTAGTAGGCGTCGCTCACATTTCCGGTCCCGTCTTGTCCGCGGAGCAGGTCAGGCGCAGAATATGGGTGCGTCAATCGAAAGTGCAACCGGATGGCTTACAGAACCGGTGTCAACGCGGGTCGATCAACTCGCGCAGCCGCTCGGCGGAGAACACCTCGGCCCCGGCCGAGCGAACCCGGGCGGCCAGGGCACGGTCGGACGTCGCGACGCGAATCCGTTCGGGATGGGCGTCGGCGTGCACCATCCTGACGATCTCGTCGTCGGCCGAATCGGCGGCCGCGGCCGGGGCGTGGGCGATGGTGACGACCTCGGAGGCGATCGGCGGCGAGGGCGGGCGTTCGAAGACGACGGTGACGTCCGCCTGCTCGGCGGGCGCCCATTGTTCGAGCCGTTCGACGAGGCGGACCATCGCGGCGCCGGCGATCGCGCCACCACCCGTCCGGACGGGTGCCGATCACGTTCATGGCATCGACAATCCAGCGCATCGCACCGGAGAGTAGCGGAGTGGCTCCGCGCAGAACGGCACCAGACATGGCCGTTGATAACGAGGCTCACACCGAGCACAAGATCACCTTCTGCCGGATCTGCGAGCCGCTGTGCGGCATGATCGCCACCGTCGAAGACGGTCGCCTCGTCGCCTTGCGTCCGGACCGGGAGCATCCGCTCTCGGCCGGGTTCGCCTGCCAGAAGGGCATTGCGTTCACCGAGGTGGTCAACGACCCCGACCGCGTCACCGCCCCGATGCGCCGTACTGCACAGGGCTTCGAGCAGGTCAGCTGGGACGAGGCGATGGCCGGCATCGCAGCCCGGCTCTCCACGATCCTCGAGGCACACGGATCCGGTGCGGTCGGTTGGTATTTCGGCAACCCCGGCGCGTTCAGTTACGCGCACGTGATGTCGGCGATCGCGTTCGTCAAGGGCCTGGGCCGTCGCACCCACTTCTTCACGGCCTCCTCGCAGGACACCAACAGCCGGCTGATGGCCAGCCAGTTGCTGTACGGCACCCCGATCTCGGTGCCGATCCCCGACCTCAACCGCACCGACCTGCTCGTGATGATGGGCGCCAATCCGGTTGTGTCGCATGGCAGTTTCCTGACCGCGCCGCGCATCAAGGACCGCATGCACGACATCGTCAAGCGCGGCGGGCGTGTCATCGTCATCGATCCGCGCCGATCCGAGACCGCCGCTGCGTTCGAGTGGTGCGGCATCGTCCCGGACACCGATTCGCATCTGCTGCTGTCGCTGCTGCAGGTGATGTTCGCCGAGAACCTGGCCGACGTCGAAGCGGTCGCGGACCTCTGCCGACGGCGTCGAGTGGCTGCGTGCCCGGTGCGCGCCGTTCACGCCGGAGGCCACCGCGGCGCGTCACCGGTGTCGACGCCGACGTCGTGCGCGGGCTGGCGCGTGCGCTGTGCGCCACCCCGCGGGCAGCGGTCTACGGGCGCCTCGGGACCTGCGTGGGCCGGTACGGGACCCTGACGTCCTTTCTGATCGACGCCGTCAACCTCGTCGCCGGGAATCTCGACGTCCCCGGGGGCAGTCGTGTTCGGCAGCCTCGGACTGCCCGGGCAGCGCTGGGTCAACGTCGCGATGGGCGCCGTCCTGCGGCGCACCTACCGGCGTCGACGGTCGCGGGTCGGTGGTTTCCGCGCGCTCATCGGCTCGGAACCTGCGGCGTTGATGGCCAAGGAGATCCTGACTCCAGGGGATCGTCAGATCAGGGCGCTGTTCGTCAGCGCGGGAAACCCCGTGCTCTCGGTGCCCAACGGCAACGAGATGGAGCGGGCGCTCGCGTCGCTCGAGCTGTCGGTGGCGCTCGACTTCTACGTCACCGAGACCACGGCGCACTGCGATTACATCCTGCCGGTGACCACCATGTACGAGCGCGACGATTTCCCGCTGACCTTTCAGCCGTTCCAGGCCACGCCCTTCCGGCAGGCCAGCGAGGCCGTCATCGCACCCGTCGGGCAGGCGCGCCAGGAGTGGCAGATCGTCGGCGAGTTGATGCAGCTGCTCGCCCGCAGTGTTCCGGCGTTCGCCGTCCTGGCGGCGGCGCGAACGGCGCTGCGGCGATCGGGCGTCGCCGTCACCCCGCGGGTACTGGCCGACGGCATCATCCGGATCGCGGCGGGCGGTGACCTCTTCGGCCTGCGCCGCGGCGGGCTGAGCTTCTCCCGACTGACCCGCGATCACCCGCACGGAGCGGTGATCGAACGCGACCTGCGTACCGGCGTCCTGCGCGAAGTGATCTCCTATCCGCGCGGCCGGATCCAGCTGATGCACCGCGACATCGGCGCGCAGATCGCCGCACTGACCGGCGAAGGGCATACCGACGGACTACCCGTTGCGGATGATCGGGATGCGCGAGCCGCGCTCGGAGAACTCCTGGATGCACAACGCCCCGCTGCTGATGCGCGGCGATCGCCGTCCACACGGGCTGATGAACGTCGACGACGCCGCGGACCTGGATATCCCCCACGGCACCGAGGTGCTGGTCAGCTCGCCGCACGGCCGGATCCGGGTGGCGATCAGCGTGACCAAGGACATCGTGCCCGGGGTGGTGGCGCTGCCGCACGGCTGGGGCCACAAGGGCACCGGCGGCTGGCGACTCGCCAACCGTGCGGGCGGCGCCAATGTCAACGAACTCACCTCGAGCGAGCCCGGTGACGTCGAAGCGCTCTCCGGCATGGCCTGGCTGACCGGCGTCCCCGTGCGTGTCGACAAGCTCTGAGCGGGCGGAGTTCGCTGGGCCGCGTTGCTGATCCTGCGCGGTGGTGCGAGTTCCGTCAGACCGAAGATCTCAATCCGCTTGCGATCTTCTCCTGGTCAGCTAATCTTCTCGCAGGTAGGAATATTGCGTGGGTGTAAATTTGGGGCCGCGCCCGGGGCGAGCTGTGAGCGGCCTGGATGAAGCTTGTGTCCGCTATACGGATCTGCGCAAATCGCTGACAGCGACCCGAAGGGCGCGGTAACTTTCGGAGCGTACCGCCAATGGCGCGCGATTTGTTTGCTGCAATTGCGGTGCCGCCATGCGGCTCATAGCCTATGACCTGCTCGCGCTAATATTCGCGCGACTTCAATGTAAGGGGGTTCGGCTCATGATGCTTCCAACTCTTTACTTCTCTCGACCCGCGACGGTGCTGCCCGACAAGGCCATGGACAACGACGAGGTGTTGGCGCGGGTCCGCGACTCGTTCACCGGCCCGTCGGCCGAGTGGGACGGCGTGGAGCAAACGATCCGCTATGTCTTCGACCGGTGTAACACCAAGACCCGCTACCTCGAGGAGAGTGTCACGCTCTCGCCCGGCGAGTTCGCGGCGCGCGCGGCGACCGCATGCCTCGAGCAGAACGGGGTGGCCGCGACCGACCTCGATCTGATCGTCTACGGCGGGATCGCCCGCGACAACTTCGAGCCCGCGACCGCCGCAGAGGTGGCCGGCCGCATCGGCGCCAAGCCGCTGCACGCCACCGACGTGACCTGCGCCTGCGCCGGGCTGATCGAGGCGCTGCACACCGTCGCGGGCCAGTTCGCGCTGCACCCCGAGATGAAGACGGCGCTCATCTGCGCCGGTGAGCTGACCCGCGACCGCATCACCTACGACATGGGATCGCTGCAGGACGTGGCCGTCTTCGCCGCCGGCCTGACGCTGGGCAACGCGGCCGCCGCGCTGCTGGTGTCCCGCGAGCCGCTCGCCGGTGGCAGCGCGCGTCTCGAGGGCATCTTCCACAAGACGCTCTGCGAGCACTACGACCTGTGCAAGACGCCGGTCGACGGACACTTCACGTCGAAGTCCAAGGAACTGTTCGCGCTGTCGGTGCACGTGCCGCCGGAGATCCGCACCATGCTCTCCGAGATCGGATGGGCGTCGGAGGAAGTCGACCACTACGCCTTCCACCAGCCGAGCGAAGCCGTGCTGGAGCGGGTATTCACCGAGCTCGGTGCCCGTCCGCAGGCGTGCGTGCACACCCACTCGCTGTTCGGCAACACCGCGAGCACCGCGTGGGCCCTCGCGCTGGAGTACCGCCTCAAGCACGGCACCGTGCAGCCGGGTGACAAGATCGTCATGGCAAGTGCGGCGGCAGGGTTCACCATCGTCGGTGCCGCCGCCGTCTGGGAGGGCTGAATGGATCGTTACCTGCGCGTCTACCGGGTCATCAGTGAGACGTTCGGACTTCGGCTGCGGCCGCTCGGCACGTTCCTGGTGCTCCAACTACGGCAGGTGATCTCGGCGACCACGATGGGTCTGGACCGCGTGGTCTTCCGTCGCTACCGGGAAGAACCGATCGACCGGCCGATTTTCATCATCGGCAACCCGCGCAGCGGCACCACGTTCCTCCACCGGTTTCTTCTCGGGAACGGCGGCCTCGCCGCATTCGAGCTGTGGGAAATGCTGTTCCCGGCCATCACCGCGCGCAAGCTGCTCGGCCGTATCGTCCCGCGGTTCGACCGGCTCTCACCGGCGCGGTACCACCCGTCGGACGTGCACGACACGAGCCTGCGCGGTATCGAGACCGACGACCCGGCGTGGTTCTTCCACACGCTCGACGGTCCGTTCGCCTGGGCGTACTTCCTGGCCTGGCAAGACACCTGGGGAAGCGAACTGTCGCAACGCGCCTTCGGAATCAGCGGGGTCACCCCGCAGGAGAAGGAGCGCTTCTTCCGTTACTACGAGGAGTGCTGGCGAAGGAACCTGTACTACAAGCACAGCGACCGCATCCTCGCCAAGACGAGCATGTTGACGTTCCGTCTCGACGAGGTCCTCGAGCGTTATCCCGACTGCAAGCTCGTGTACATCATCCGGGACCCCGTCGAGGTCATCCCGTCGGGCATGTCGCTGATCGCCAGTGTGCTGGAGAACGGCTACGACGCCTTCAACCGGACCAGTGCAGAAGATCAGCAGCGGTGGATCGAGAACCTCTATCAAGCCTCCTGCGACATGCTCCGTGTCTTCTACGAGGCCTATTCGTCCGGCCGCATCCCCGAGAAAAACCTCTGCGTGGTGCGGTACCCGGACCTCATCGAGAACCTGGAGCCGACGATCGAGCGGATCTGTGAGTTCGCCGAGATCGAGCCCACCGCGGCTTTCCGCGAAGAGGTGCGCATGCAGGCCGAGAAGCAGCGCTCGTACACGAGCAAGCACAAGCACGCGCCGGACCGGTTCGGCCTCAGCGCCGAGCGGATCCAGCAGGACCTGGCCTACGTGTACGACGCCTTCGGGCTCGAGAAGAAGATCCGCTGACTCGTCGTGAGGGCGAGCGGCACTTCCGACCCCGGGCTCGACGACGGTGTCCAGCACAACAAAAACATTCCTGCTCGAAACGTGAATGGCTGTCGGAGGCGTCGTCCTCGACGGACGCCTAGTCCGCCGACGAGCTGACTCCGACGCGGGAAAGAAGGACGGCGCCGCACGAAAGCGGATTTGTTCGGCGGCATAATGCCAAGCCCGACGCCGCCGACGACTTCTTACACGCCGTTCCGGGTGTGCTTGCTCGACGGCGCGAGGGCGCGGCGCGTTCGCCTGACGTGATCAGGCGATCGCGCCGCTTTCCTTGAGCGCCTCGATGCGGTCCCAGTCCAGCCCGACTTCCATCAGCACGATCTCGGTGTGCTCGGAGGCCTGCGGTGCGCGGGTCGTCTCCAGCGGCTCGTGATTGAACTGCACGGGGCCGCGCACCACCTTGAACGGCTCGCCGCCGTCGCTGGCCTCGACCTCGACGATCATGTCGTTGGCCATGCGCCTGCTCGTCGTCGGCGAGATCGACGAGGCTCTGGAACGGCGCCCACTGGCCCTTCATGGTCTTGAGGTGCTCGCGCCAGTAGTCGAACGGCTTGCTGCGGATCGCCTCGGCGATCAATTCGGCCGCCGCCTCGGCATTCTCGATCAGCGGCAGCACGTCGGAGAAGCGCGGGTCGTCGGCCAGCTCGGGCAGGCCGAGGTGCTCGAACGCGTCGCGGATGTAGCCGGTCGGGCTGACGATGCACAGGTTGATGGTGCCGCCGTCGGAGGTCAGGTAGTTGCCCATGAACGGGTTGACCGTCGGGCCGATCGAGTCGGGCATCACCGAGCGCATCGTCTCGCCGGTCTCCATGCCCTGGGTGACGCTGGCGCCGGCCGCCCACCACGCAGTGCTCAGCAGCGACACGTCGATCTCGACGGCCTCGCCCGTGCGTTCGCGGTGGAACAGCGCCGCGGAGATGCCGCCGGCGATGTTCATGCCGCCGATCGAGTCGCCGAACGCCGGAATGCCCTGGGACAGCGCGCCGCCGAGCTCCGCCGGGGTCAGCGCGTGGCCGACGCCGCTGCGGGTCCAGAACGCGGTGCCGTCGAAGCCGCCGGCCAGTCGCGCTCGGGGCCCTTGTCGCCGTAGGCGCTGCCGCGCGCATAGATGATGTTCGGGTTGGCCGCGCGGATGTGCTCGACGTCGAACTTGTTCTTCTGCCGTGCCTGCGGCAGGTAGTTGGTCAGGAACACGTCGGCGGTCTTGGCGATCTCGTAGAGCACCTCCTGTCCGTCGGGCGTGGACACGTCGATGCCGACGCTGCGCTTGCCCCGGTTCGGATGCTCGATCAACGGGTGCCGATCCGGGTCCAGCTGGAACCCGCCCATGTTGATGAAGCCGCGCTGGGTGTCGCCGCGCACCGGATGCTCGACCTTGATGACGTCGGCGCCCCAGTCGGCCAGAATCGCGCCGGCCGCGGGAACGAAGGTGAACTGCGCAACCTCGAGGACGCGCACGCCCTCCATCACCTTGATCACGTCTGCCCCTTCTGACGACGACGGCACTCCGGTCGGAGAGTCTAGCGGAGTCACAATACTGTAATGTTTACCGTTGATCATCCGAGAAGCGGCCGTCCCGGAGGTGCCGGTGAGCACGATCCCCGTCGAACGGGCCGAGACCAGCGTCGAGCTGGGCGAGCGTGCCGCTGCGGGCGCCGAGCGCCGGATGCTGATCGACGGTGAGCTCGTCGAGGCCGCCTCGGGCGCGCTGTTCGACAACGCCAGTCCGGCCACCGGCGCAGTGCTGGGTGTCACCGCGGCGGCCGGTGCGCACGACATGGAGCGCGCCATCGCCGCGGCGCGGGCGGCGTTCGACTCGACCGACTGGTCGACGAACCCGGCGCTTCGCAAGCGCTGCCTCGACCAGCTGCAATGTCGCGCTGGAGGCCGAAAAAGAGGCACTGCGAGACCGAACTCGTCGCCGAGGTCGGGTGCTCCGGTGATGACGACGCAGACGGCACAACTCGAGTGGCCGCTGGCGGAGTCGCTGCGCTATCCGGCGCGGCTGATCGACGACTTCGAGTGGGAGCGCGTCCTCGACGGCGGCGGGCTGTTCGGCGAGCGCAACGTCCGCACCGTGGTCAAGGAGGCGGTCGGGGTGGTCGCCGCGGTCGCGCCGTCGAACTTCCCGATCGAGGTCGTCCTCAACAAGCTGGGCCCGGCGCTGGCCGCGGGGAACACCGTGGTGCTCAAGCCCGATCCGCAGCACGCCGTGGAACGCCACCAGGCTGGGGCGGATCATCGCCGAGCACACCGACATCCCGCCCGGCGTGGTCAACGTGGTGACCACCCCGTCGAACGACGTCGCCGGGCTGCTGGGCACCGACCCGCGCGTCGACCTCGTGTCGTTCACCGGTTCCACCGCGGTGGGCAAGCTGCTGATGCGCCAAGGCGCCGACTCGATGAAACGGATGTTCCTCGAACTCGGCGGCAAGTCGGCGGCCATCGTGCTCGACGACGCGAACCCGGCGGTCATCGTGCCGACAGCGGTCGGGGTGTGCGTCCATGCCGGGCAGGCGTGCGCGGCGACCAGCCGGATGCTGATCCACCGGTCACTCTACGAGCAGGCGGTGGCCGACATCACCACCGCGTATCAGCATGTGCCCGTGGGTGATCCGGCCGATTCCGGCACGCTGGTGGGCCCGGTGGTCAGCGCGGCGCAAAAGGGCCGCGTGCTGGCCGCGATCGACGGGGCACGTCGTGGCGGAGCCGAGATCACCGTCGGCGGCGGTGCGGTCGACGGGCTGCCCGAGCATCTGCGGGCGGCCACTTCGTGGCGCCCACGGTGGTGGTGGGCATCGACAACAGCGTGGCGATCGCCCAGCAGGAGGTCTTCGGACCGGTCCTGGTGGTGCTGCCGTTCGACGATGACGACGACGCGGTGCGGATCGCCAACGACAGCGCGTTCGGGCTGGCCGGTGCGGTGATGTCGCGGTCGACCGAACGCGGCATGGCCATTGCCCGCAGGATCCGGACCGGCTCCTTCGGGGTCAACGGCGGGATGTTCTACGGCGCCGACGCCCCGTTCGGCGGTTACAAGAGCAGCGGGGTCGGACGCCAGTGCGGCATCGAAGGATTCGCCCAGTACCTGGAGACCAAGACCATCGCGCACCGCGTACGCCGGCCACGCTGAGGTCAGGTCGGTGCGGGTGTGAAGCTCACCGGAAGCGCCGTCGGCGACCGGAACGGCTGCCCGTGGATGTGCGGATCGTCCTCGGTGTGGAGTTCGATGCCCGACAGGCGCGTCAGTAAGCACTCGACGGCGACACGCGTTTCCATCCGCGCCAGGTGCAACCCCATGCAGGTGTGCTCACCCGCGGCAAAAGAGATGTGCGGCAACCGCTTCCGAAAGACGTCGAACTCCTCGGAGTGTCTCCCAGCGGTGTTCGTCCCGATTGGCCGATCCGATGCAGACGTCGATCACCGACCCGGCGGGAATGGCGTACGCCCTCGACTTCGGTGTCCGCGGTGGCGAAGCGCTGCACGGTGGTCAACGGTGTCTCGTAGCGCAGCGCCTCCTCGATCGCCGGTCCGATGAGTTCGTGATCGGCGGACACGGCATCGAACTGGTCGCGATGGGTCAGCAGCAGATACAGCAGATTGCCCGAGGACCGGTAGGTGGTCTCCAGGCCGGCCGGCAACAGCAGCCGCAGGAACGAGAAGATCGCCTCGTCGGTGAGGCGTTCGCCCTCGATCTCCGCCGACACCAGGTCGCCGATGATGTCCTCGGTCGGACTCGCCCGGCGCTTGTCGATCTGGGCGAGGAAGTAGTCCTTCAACGCGGCCGAGGCCTCGAACGCCCGCTTGTACTTGATCGTGTAGCTGATCAGCTCCACCGCACGTTTGCGGAACCAGGGCAGGTCCTCCTCGGGTAATCCCAGCAGCTTCGCGATGACCCGGGTGGGGAACTCGAAGGTGAAGTCGCGCACCAGGTCCGCCTCGCCGGCGTCGATGAATTCGTCGATCAGCTGGTTGACCACCGGTCGCGACGATCTCGGGTTCCCACCGTGCCAGCGAGCGGGACTTGAACGCCGCCGAGACCAGGTTGCGGTGCTGCCAGTGCGGTTTGCCCTCCATCGCGAGGATGGTCGGCCCGATGAACAGCCCGATGGTGGAGTCATAGATCTGCGGAGTTGAACGACTTGCCGTCGCGGAACACGCGGTTGACCGCGTCGAACGACACCGCCGCGTACAGATTGTCCGGCCGCAGCGATTCCGGCGTCTTCGACCAGTCCATCACCGACCCGCGGAACACGCCGCCCTCGGCGCGGCGCCGCGCGAACATCGGGTACGGATCGCGCAGGTCGATGGGTTCGTCCATGGCGAGGTCCTGAACCGGGGTTTGCACTGCTGGCCTCCCGTCGGGTCCGGGCTGAGTGCCTGGTGTGAACACGTACTGTAACGCTTACAGTATTGGGCTGTACAGTGTGCCCATGGCTGTGCTGCTCAACGGCGGGATCGATCGTCGGCCGGAACCGTTGCCGGCGGTCCTGCAGCGCCAGCGCGCCGCATTCACCGCCGACGGACCGCCCGACGCCGCGCTGCGGCGCAACCGCATCGACCGGCTCAGCGCGCTGGTGCTGGACGACAACGCCGACGAGTTCGTCGCCGCGATGTCCGACGACTACGGCACCCGGCCGCCCACCGGAACGCTGTTCACCGAGATTCTCGGCATGCTCTCTGTCATCAAGCACACCAGATCCCATGTCGCGGCAGTGGATGCGCCCGACGAGGCTGCTCACGGGCGGGCGGCTGTTCGGCGTGTGGGCGCACGTGCTGCCCAGTCCGCTCGGCGTCGTCGGGATCATCGGGCCGTGGAACTTCCCGGTCAACCTGGTCGTGCTGCCGGCATCGGCGGCGTTCGCCGCAGGCAACCAGGTGATGATCAAGATGTCGGAGGTCACGCCGCGCACCGCCGCGTTGATGGCGACCCTGGCGCCCCGGTATTTTGACGCGACCGAACTGGCCGTGGTCACCGGCGATGCGGATGTCGCCGCCGCGTTCGCCGCGCTGCCGTTGGATCACCTGTTCTTCACCGGCCGCCCTGCGGTGGGTGCTCGGGTGGCAGCGGCCGCCGCGCCCAATCTCGTGCCCGTCACGCTGGAGCTCGGGGGCAAGAATCCCGTCGTGGTGTCACCCGACGCCGAGTCTGGTCCGGGCCGCCCGCCGAATCGCGCAGGGGCGCATGGTCAACGGCGGTCAAGTGTGCGTCTGCCCCGACTATGTTTTCGTCCCGGCAGAACGGGCCGATGAATTCGTCGAGTCGGATCCTGCGCCACCTGGCGGGCGATGTTCGGGTCCATCCTCACCAACGCCGACTACTGCTCGTCGGTCAACGAGGCGAACTTCGACCGGGTCGTCGGCCTCATCGAGGATGCGCGCGGTAAAGGGGCGCGGGTCGACACCGTCACCCCGGCGGGGGAGGTGCTGCCCGATCGTGCCACCCGCAAGATCGCCCCGACGATCGTGCGCGACGTCGACGACACGATGCGCATCGCCGCCGAGGAGACGTTCGGGCCTGTGCTCACCGTCCGGGCCTACCGGCGGCTCGCCGACGTCGTCGACTACGTCAATGTCCGGCCCGCGCCATTGGTCGCGTACTGGTTCGGGCCCGACGGCGGCGACTTCCGCACCTTCGTGCGGCGCACGCGCAGCGGCGGGGTGGCACGCAACGACTTCGCCGCGCACATGATCCCCTCCGCGGCGCCGTTCGGCGGCGTCGGACGCAGCGGGATGGGCGCCTACCACGGCAAGGCCGGCTTCGACGCGTTCAGCCATCACCGCACGGTCGTCGGCAGTGACCTGCCGTCACCATCACCGGGCACGCGGCACCGCCGTTCCCGGCGTCGCTGCGGTTGGCGACCGCGGCGGGGCTCGCGATGGCGCGGCGGCGCACCCGGCGCCGGCTCAGGCGCCGCTGACCGCCTGTTCGCGGGCCCACCGGTAGTCGGCCTTGCCCGCGGGGCTGCGCTCGATGGCAGGCCGGAACACGACGGCCTTGGGCAGCTTGTAGCGCGCGATCACCTGCGCGGCATGGTCGATGAGTTCCTCGGCGGTCACGGATGCGCCGTCGGCGAGCGCGACGACGGCGACCACCTCCTGGCCCCAGCGTTCGCTCGGCCGGCCCGCGACCACGACGTCGGCCACCGCGGGATGTGACGCGACGGCCGACTCGACCTCCTCGGCGAAGATCTTCTCGCCGCCGGAGTTGATGGTCACCGAGTCGCGGCCGAGCAGTTCGATCGCTCCGTCGGCCAGATGGCGGGCGCGGTCGCCGGGCACCGAGTAGCGCACGCCGCCGATCACCGGGAACGTCGCTGCGGTCTTGACCGCATCCCCCTTGTAGCCCAACGGCACGAACCCGCGCTGCGCGAGCCAGCCCATGCCGTCGTGGCCCGGCTCCAGGATCGTCTCGAGGTCCTCTGCGGCGACGAAGGTGTCGGGGCCCGCGGTGAACGTGCCGGTCGACACCGCACCCGGTGCGGACATGTGCGTCATCTGGGCGCCGGTCTCCGACGACCCGACGCCGTCGACGACCATCAGGTTCTCCTTGGCGTCGATCAGGCGCTGTTTGGCGGTGGGCGTCAGTTGCGCACCGCCGTTGGCGACCACTGCCAGCGACGAGAGGTCGGCGTCGGTGCGTTCGAATGCGTCGGCCAGCGGACGCGCCATCGCGTCACCGACCACGGTCACCGCCAGGATCTTCTCCCGTTCGATGGTGCGCACCACGTCGTCCACGTCGAGGTGGCTGGTGACCGGGGAGAACACCACCGACTGCCCGGTGGTCATCGCGGTCAGCACCGCCCACTGCGCGGCACCGTGCATCAGCGGCGGCAGCACCATCAGCCTGGTGCCGGGGGACGCGGCGCAGCGCGCGGCGATGTCGTCGTAGGAGGTGGCCAACTCCCCGGTGTAGAGGCTGCGTCCGCCGAACGAGGTCATGAAGATGTCGTGCTGACGCCACAGCACGCCCTTCGGCATGCCCGTCGTTCCGCCGGTGTACAGCACATACAGATCGTCGGGCGACGGTTGCACGGGCGGCACGTCGGTGGGGCCGTCGGCCACGATCGACTCGTAATCGACAGCGCCGGGCAGCAATTCGTTGCCGGAGTCGTCGGCGATCTGGATGAGCACCCGCAGCTCCGGCAGCGTCGGCCAGCACCTCGGCCAGCCGTGGCGCGAAAGCGGCGTGGTACAGCAGCGCGGTCGCGCCGGAGTCGGCCAGCAGGTACTGCAGCTCGCTCTTGACGTAGCGGTAGTTGACGTTGAACGGCGCGACACGGGATCGCCACGCGCCGAGCATGCCTTCGACGTACTCGGGGCCGTTGTGGGCGTAGATGCCGAGCAGGTCCTGGCCGACTTCGTGGCCCGGCAGCTGCGAGCGCTCGGTGTGACAGCCCAGTCCGCGCGCATGCAGGAACGTCGCGAGCCGATTGGAGCGCTCCACGATCTGTGCGTAGGTGAAGCGCCGGTCGCCCTGGATGATGAACTCCCGGTCGCCGATGACCGCGGCGACGGCGTCGGCGGCAGCGGGGACGGTGAACTGAGTCGACTCGGTCATGAGAGGGACAATAGACGGCCGGTCGCGCGGCGGGTGGACAGTCAGGCTGAATCTGTATGGTCGTCACTGTGGCCTCCAGGCGTCGAGCAGCTCGTCGGTGGTGGTGATGGTCGCCAGCAGCGACAGCGTGTTGTCGATGACCGCGTCGGCGTAGGCGGTCGGGACCCGGCCACGGCGTCGCGCGGCACGACCACCCGATAGGCGGCGTTGACGGCGTCCATCACCAGGTTGGTGATCGCGACGTTGACCGAGACGCCGACCGCGACGACCGTGGTGACGCCGAGGTTGCGCAGCACCGCGTCCAGATCGGTGCCGCCCATGGGGCCGATGCCGTGCCAGCGATGCAGCACGAGATCGCTCGGCTGCGCTGTCGAGTTCGGGAACCAGTCGGGTGCCGGGGCTGCCGGGCGCGATGTCGACGCCCGGCGCCGACGGCGAAGATCTTGGCGTTGTGATTGGCGCCCCGAGCCCGTCGGGGCGGCGCTGGACCAGGCAGTGCACCACGGCGACCCCGGCGGCGCGGGCGGCCGGCAGCAGCCGGGCGATGTTGGGCAGCGCCTCGCGGCGCGCTTCGGTGGCCAGCGCACCGAGGCCGGCGTCGGGCCCGACGATCGCGCCCTGGCACTCCTGCGTGACGACGCGCGTCTGGCCGGGGCGAAACGAGCTCGGCCAGGCGCAGTTTCATGCGGTCGCGGCCGCCGTCGGCGGGCGGCACCTCGTAGAACCGTTGTGCCCACTTCCGCATCGCCATGTAGGGCTCGGCGTCGACCTTGGCCAGCGGCGGATGTTCGACGTACTTCTGGTAGCGCCAGATGTCGCAGTCCTCCCACACGGTCTTGAGGAACTGCCGTTCGACCTTCTCGCGCACCGACGGTGGCGGCACGTCGGAGGTCTCGCCGGGCAGCTTGGGCCACCAGATCGAATAGAACATGTCGGAGACCTCGTCGTCGACGGGCGTGCAGGCGAAGATCAGCCGGTGATTGGACGAGCCCTCGAACACGCTCACCGCGAACCCCAGGCCGGAGAAGTGGCTGTGGATGCGCAGCGCCATCTTGTCCGGGATCGGTCGCTGCGGGCGTCGGGCCAGCCGGTGAGGAACCGCCACTCCTCGTCGACGTGCTCCCAGTGCAGGCACACCGGCGTCACCGAGGCGCCGTGCACGTAGCGGAAATGTGAACTGTCGGGACCGTTCTCGGCGACGATCTGCGGGTGGACCGGGATGGCATCGGCCCGGCTCGAGAACTCCGGATAGGGCCGGTAGTAGGCGCTCGGGTCGGCTCTCGAACTGCGGGAACTTGGCGAACAGGTCGGGCAGGTCCCACTGCGGCTGCCCGCCGTGCCGGCTGGTGCCACAGGAAGATGCAGCCGTGCTGCTCGCGCACCGGATACGACCGCAATCGCAGGGCCCGGTTGGGCCGGTCGGGCTGATAGGGGATGTAGGTGTTGGTGCCGTCGGGACCCCACCGCCAGCCGTGGAAGGGGCATTCGATGCAGTCCCCGACGACTGTGCCGCCGTGCCCGATGTGCGCGCCGAGGTGTTTGCAGTGCGCCTCGAGCACGTGCAGTCGGCCCGATTCGTCCCGGTAGGCGGCGAGGTCCTCGCCGAAGTACCTCAGCGCACGGACCTCGCCGATGGCGAACTCCGCCGACCAGCCGATCATGAACCAGCCGGTGACCTTCCAGGTGAACGGCACCTTCACGACGACTCCCTCGATGACGCGCCAGAGTACGGTTGAACTGTACAATACTGTAATAGTTACAGTATGAGGGCTTCGCAGCCGCACGGCCGGTCCGCGTCGACGGGATCCTTCGATGCGGTCGTCATCGGCGCGGGCTTTTCCGGGTTGTACGCCCTGCACCGGCTCCGGGAACTCGGCTTCCGGGTGCGCCTGCTCGAGCGGGCGCACGACGTCGGCGGGCACCTGGCTGTTCAACCGGTATCCGGGGGCCCGCTGCGACATCGAGAGCATCGAGTACTCCTACAGCTTCTGCGACGAGATCCAGCAGGAGTGGGTGTGGACCGAGACGATGCCGGCGCAACCCGAGATCGAGGCGTACCTCAACTTCGTCGCCGACCGACTCGACCTGCGCCGCGACATCGACTTCGGAGCCGACGTCGTCGCGATGACCTTCGGCGAGCGCGACGGCGCCTGGACGCTGCGACTGCGCTCCGGTGCGACGGTCGACGCCCGCTACGTCGTCGCCGCCACGGGCATCCTGTCGGCGCCCCTGGATCCGTCGATCCCCGGTATGGACGACTTCACCGGCTCCTCGTTGTTCACCGGTCGGTGGCCGGCGGGCGGGGCCGACCTGCGCGGACGCCGGGTCGGCGTCATCGGGACCGGCTCCACCGGCGTGCAACTGATCCCGGTGGTGGCCCGGGAGGCCGCTCACCTGACGGTCTTTCAGCGGTCGCCCGCCTACACCCTGCCGTGGCAGGTCCGCGCGTTCGAGCCGGGCGAACTCGACGAGCTCAAGTCCCGCTACGCCGAGATCCGGGCGCGCCAGCGCGAACACCCGATCGGTGCGGCGCGGCTGAGCGCGTTCTCGGTGATGCTGGAGATGCTGACCAAGCCGCCGCTGAAGTCGGCCTCTCCGGAGGAGCAGCGGCGCGCGGTCGAGGAGCACGGCGTGCTGGGCGCGCTCAACTGGGGCGACGTGTTCTTCGACATCGAGGCCAATCGGATGGCCACCCGCCTGTACGGGGAGGCGGTGGCCCGCATCGTCACCGATCCCGCGACGGCGCGGGCGCTGACGCCGAGCCACCCGTTCGGGTGCAAGCGCCCGATCATCGACCTGGGCTACTACGAGACCTTCAACCGTGCCAACGTGACGCTGGTCGACCTGCGGGAGGATCCCATCCGTCAGGGTGTGCCCGACAGGTATCCAGACGCAAAGCGGCCTGCACGAACTCGACGCGATCGTCTACGCGACGGGCTTCGACGCGATGACCGGTGCGCTGAGCCGGATCGACGTGCGCGGCCGCGCCGGCGTGAGCCTTGGTGACTTCTGGGCACAGGACGGGCCCTTGAGCTATCTCGGCCTGGCCGTGGCCGGCTTCCCCAACCTGTTCATCATCCAGGCACCCGGAAGTCCTTCACCGGCAAGCAATTTCGTACCGGCGTTGGAGCAGCACGTGGAGTGGATCGGGGACTGTCTGACCTATCTGCGTGACCGCGGCTTCCGCACCATCGAGGCACAACCGGCGGCGCAGCGCGAATGGGCCGAGCACACCAGCGCGCTCGTGGCACCGACCGTGCTCGTCGATCCCGGCTGCAACTCCTGGTACAACGGTGGCAACGTCACCGGCAAGAAGCGGATGTACATGGGCTACACGGCGGGAATACCCGAATACCGCCGCCGCTGCGATGAGGTCGCCGATGGTGGCTACCTCGGCTTCACCCTCGGATGAGCGCCCTTGCAGGCCAGATGGCGGGCATCTACGTTTGTTGTTCGCCGTCAAACAAGTGCGGAGGAGTTCAGTGACCCTCACCGGCTGGGACGCTTCACCGGAGCGGTTGGCCGCGCCACAGGTGTGCGCATGACCCGCACCGCCCGCGAGGTGGTCGAGCTGTACAACCTCGTCGTCTGGAACGAGCGCGACTTCGCGCTCGCCGAGGAGCTGATGGGCGACTCCGTGATCCGCCACGAGGTCGGCGAGGCCGTCGACGCTCACCCATGAGCAGGCGGTCGCGCGTGTCGTGGACCACTGGGCGATGTTCGAGACGCTCCGCTTCGACCTCAATCTCGTGGTCGCGGGCGACGACGGGGAGCACGTCGCGATCGTCTACCAGTCGCCGATGCGGCTGAAGGACGGCACGGAGACGACGGTGGGCAGCATGGAGGTCTTCCGCGTGGTCGACGGCAGGATCACCGAGGTCTGGAACTGCGGCTACAAGCAAGGAGTCTGGGCGTGACCGAGCGAGTGCTCGACGAGCTGGGCTTACTATCTGCTGGCCGGAGCCGGCGGGGAAGGTCCCGCCGGCCTGATGGACGAGGCCCGCCGCGGCGAGGAAATGGGCTTCGGCACCGGGTTCATCTCCGAACGCTGGAACGTCAAGGAGGCCTCGTCGCTGACCGGTGCGGCGCTGGCGGTCACCGTCCCGGATGCAGATCGCCACGGCCGCAACGAATCACAACACCCGGCATCCGCTGATCACCGGCTCGTGGGCGACCACCATGCACCGGCTCTCCGGCGGACGGTTCACGCTCGGCATCGGCCGGGGCATCGCGGCGATGTACGCCGCGTTCGGCGTGCCGGCGGTGACGACCGCGCAGATGGAGGACTTCGCGCAGGTCATGCGCCGGCTCTGGCACGGCGAGATCATCTTCAACCACGACGGGCCGATCGGTAAGTACCCGGTGCTGTTCCTCGACCCGGATTTCAACGAGGACATCCGGCTGGCCATCGTCGCGTTCGGCCCGCAGACGCTGGCGCTGGGCGGCCGCGAGTTCGACGACGTCATCCTGCACACCTACTTCACGCCGGAGACCCTGCAGCGCTGCGTCAAGACCGTCAAGGACGCCGCCGAGCAGCGCCGGCCGCGACCCGGACAGCGTGCGGGTGTGGTCCTGCTTCGCCACCGTCGGCGATCACCTGCCCGAGGAACTGCGGCTGAAGAAGACCGTCGCCCGGCTGGCCACCTACCTGCAGGGTTACGGCGATCTGCTGGTCACCACCAACGGCTGGGATCCCGCTGTGCTGCAACGCTTCCGGGAGGACACGGTGGTGCAGTCGATCGCCGGCGGCATCGACCACAAGGCCACCGCCGGAGCAGATCGAGCACATCGCGACGCTGATCCCCGACGAATGGCTGGAGCCGTCGGCCACCGGATCGGCCGCAGCAGTGCGTCGACCGGATCCGCAAAGAGTTCGACTACGGCGCCGACGCGGTGATCATGCACGGCGCCACTCCCGACGAACTCGAACCGATCGTCGCGGCCTACCGCGGCGGGTGAGCGGCCTGCAGGCTCGGCAGCAGCACGTCGTCGACCAGCGTGCGCACCGTTTCCTCGGTAGGCGCCCGGTTGGAGATCAGCGCCCGGAACACGAGGTAGCCGGGCAGCAGATCGAAGACCTCTTCCCTGATGGCCGACGCGTCGATCTCGCCGCGTTCCACCGCGGCGGCGAGCACCCCGTCGATCACCAACTTGCGCTGCAACACGAACTTCTCCTGCATCGCATCGCTGAGCGCAGGACTGTGCGACATCTCGTTGAGCACCGCCCGCATGGTGCTCGCATGCGCGCGGGACTGCTCGCATACCGATCGGCCGATCTCCATCAGGTCCTCGCGCAGCGAGCCGGTATTCGGCGGCACGGACGAGCTGCGGGTGCCCTCGATGAAGGCGGCCAGCACCAGGTCCGCCTTCGACGGCCACCGCCGATACATCGTGGCCTTGCTCGCGCGCGCGGCGTTGGCGACGGCATCGACGGTCAACCGGTCGTAGCCGTGCTGCTGTAACAGCTGGAAGGTGATCGCGAGGAGTTCGGCTTCGCGCGCACTCCACGGACACTGCGAGGTGTCGGTCGTGGAATCGGCGATCACATATTCACCATAGGCGCGCAGGACGGAAATGCGATCGCGCTGCGTGACGTCATGGAGAGCAGCTCCTCACGGGCGAGTCAAGCGGTTGCGGCACCTCGTACGGTACCGTACCGTTCTCCTGCGGTCCATGGATTTCGAAAGGCTTTCAGTGAGCGGGATTTCGATCGGCCGGTGGGCGCGACGGCACTGGACGATCCTCGTCGCGATCGTGGTGGTGGCTCTGGTCGCCTTCACGGTGGTGCGCCTGCACGGCATCTTCGGCTCCCACAACGAGGTGTCCCGGCCCGGCTCCGAGGCCCTGGAGAACACCGGCTTCAACCCCAAACGGGTGGTCTTCGAGGTGTTCGGCTCACCCGGGTCGGTGGCCACCATCAACTATCTGGACGTCGACGCCCAGCCGCAGCGCGTCGACGACGTGCCACTGCCGTGGTCCCAGACGTTGACCACCGATGACCCGACGCTGTTCGCGGACCTGCGGGCGCAAGGCGACGGCGACACCATCGGCTGTCGCATCACCGTCAACGGGATCGTCAAGGACGAAAGGTCGACGAACAACGTGAACGGCTACATCTCGTGCCTGGACAAGACCGCATGAGCGACCACCGGGCCGACGTACGGGTCGAGGGTTCGCGGGCGGCGCGGCTGATCCACCGGCTCGCACTGCCCATCCTGCTGCTCTGGGTCGCCATCGCGGTGCTCTCCAATGCCATCGCCCCGCAGCTCGAGGTCGTCGGAGCGGAACGCTCGGTGGCGCTCAATGCGCCCGACGCACCGTCGATCCAGGCGATGCGCCACATCGGCCAGGTCTTCGGTGAATTCGATTCCGACAGCGCGGCGATGATCGTGCTGGAGGGGGACAAGCCGCTCGGACCCGACGCGCACGAGTTCTACGACCGGATGGTCGACAGGCTTGCCGCGGACACCGAGCACGTCGAGCACATCCAGGACTTCTGGGGAGACCCGCTGACCGCGGGCGGCTCGCGAGTCCAGGGACGGCAAGGCCGCGTACGGTGCAGGTCTACTCTGCGCGGCAACCAGGGCGAGGCGCAATCGAACGAGTCGGTTGACGCCGTGCGCAAGATCGTCGCCGACACCCCGGCGCCCCCGGGCGTCAAAGCCTATGTCACCGGCGCCTCGCCGCTGGTCACCGACAACTTCGAGGTCGGCAGCGAGGGCACCCACGAGGTCACCGCCATCACCTTCCTGGTCATCGCCGTGATGCTGCTGTTCGTTTACCGCTCGGTCGTCGACCATGCTCATCATGCTCCTCACGGTGGCGGTCGAACTGATGGCGGCCCGCGGCGTCGTGGCGATGCTGGCCCACTCCGGGGTCATCGGCCTGTCGACGTACTCCACGAACCTGCTGACGCTGCTGGCGATCGCGGCCGGCACCGACTACGCGATCTTCGTCGTCGGCCGCTATCAGGAGGCCCGCAGCAACGGCCTGGACCGGATCTCGGCCTACCACGACATGTTCCGGGGCACCGTTCATGTCATCGTCGGGTCGGGGTTGACCATCGCCGGCGCGGTCGCCTGTATGAGCTTCACCCGGTTACCGTATTTCCAGACCCTCGGCATTCCCGCCGCACTGGGCGTGCTCGTGACGCTGGCCGCCGCCCTGACCCTGGGACCCGCGGTGCTGTTGATCGCCAGCAGGTTCGGGCTGCTCGAACCCAAGCGGGAGCTGCGCGCACGCGGGTGGCGCCGGATCGGCACCGCGATCGTGCGCTGGCCCGGACCCGTCCTGGTCGTCACACTGGGCATCGCGCTCGTGGGGGTGCTGGCCCTGCCCGGCTACAAGACCAGCTTCGACAACCGGCCCTACATTCCCGACAGCGCACCCGGAGTCGTCGGCATGCGGCCGCCGAACGCCATTTCACCGAGGCCCGCATCAACCCCGAACTGCTGATGATCGAGTCCGATCACGACATGCGCAACCCGGCGGACATGTTGGTCCTCGAACGGGTCGCCAAAGCGGTGCTGCACACCAAGGGGATGGCACTGGTGCAGTCGATCACCCGGCCGCTCGGAACGCCGATCACGCACAGCTCCATTCCGTTCCAGATCAGCGCGCAGAGCGCCAGCCAGATCATGAACCTGAGCTATCAGAAGGACCGTGCCGCGGACCTGCTGAAGCAGGCCGACGAGATCGACAACACGATCGGCGTCCTCAAACAGCAGTTGGCGCTGCAGCAGCAGAGCGCGACGGCCACCCACGAGCAGACGCAGGCCTTCCACGACACTGTCGCGACCGTCACCGACCTGCGCGACAAGCTGGCCGACTTCGACGACCAATTCCGGCCGCTGCGCAACTACTTCTACTGGGAACCGCACTGTTTCGACATCCCCATGTGCGCCGCGCTGCGGTCGGTCTTCGACTCGCTGGACGGGATCTCGCAACTGGCGGACAAGTTCGGCACGATCACCGCCAGCCTCGACAAGCTCGACGCGCTGCAGCCGCAGCTGCTGGCTCTGCTGCCACCGCAGATCGCCATCCAGGAGCGCAACCGCGAGCTGACCCTGTCGAACTACGCCACCACCGGCGGCACCAACGCCCAGAGCGAGGAGGCGCTGAACAACGCCACGGCGCATGGGCCGGGCCTTCGACGAGGCCAAGAACGACGACTCCTTCTACCTCCCGCCGGAGGCGTTCGACAATCCCGACTTCAAACGCGGTCTGAAACTGTTCCTGTCCCCGGACGGCAAGGCCGCCCGGATGATCATCACCCACCAGGGCAATCCCGCTGACCCCGAAGGCGATTCCACATGTCGACGCCATCAAGGATGCGGCGTTCGATGCGCTGAAGGCGACGCCGATGTCGGATGCCAAGATCTACGTCGCCGGTATCGCCGCCACCAATAAGGACATCCAGGAGGGGATGGTCTACGACCTGCTGATCTCGGCACTGGCAGCGCTGGCCCTCATCCTGCTGATCATGATGTTCATCACCCGCAGCATCGTCGCCGCGATCGTCATCGTCGGAACCGTCGCGCTGTCGCTGGGCGCTTCGGTCGGTCTGTCGGTTCTGCTGTGGCAGTACATCTTCGGAATCGAGCTGTTCTGGATCGTCGTGCCGCTGGCCATCATCCTGCTGCTGGCGGTGGGAGCGGACTACAACCTGCTGCTCATCTCGCGATTCGACGAGGAGATCACGGCGGGGTTGCGGACCGGCATCATCCGTGCGATGGCAGGCACCGGACGGGTCGTCACGGCGGCCGGGTCTGGTGTTCGCCGCGACGATGTCGTCGTTCATCTTCAGCGACCTGGTGGTGCTCGGTCAGATCGGCACCACGATCGGTCTCGGTCTGTTGTTCGACACGCTCGTCGTGCGGTCGTTCATGACGCCCGCGATCGCCGCGCTGCTGGGTCGTTGGTTCTGGTGGCCGCGCAACGTCCGGCCGCGGCCGGCCAGCCGGATGTTCCGCCCGTACGGGACCCGCACCGCTGTCCGGGAACTGCTGAATCTCGACGATGCGCGCCTAAGGCGTCCGAGAACGCGCTAGATACCGCGACGGCATCGGCGATTCGTCGGATGTCAGGGGGTGATGACGGTCCGGCTCACCGGTTCGGCGGCGGCCTGGCGACTGCAGAGCCCGCGCTCGAGGGCGTCGAGCAGCGCGTCGCGGGTCTCCTCGGGGTGGATCAGGTCGTCGAAGCCGAGATGGCCGGCGGAGCGGAACGAGGCGTCCACCTCCGCCTGGCGTAGCCGCGCCTCGACGTCTTCGTCGGCGTGCGATGCGCGGCTGAGCGCCGCGGCGCTCATCGCGCCCATGGTCGCGCCCGGGTAGGCGAACGTCGCGCTCTGGTTGTCGAAGCCCAGCAGTGACATCACCATCGAGCCGAACCCATAGGCCTTGCGCAGTGTCACATGCAGTTTGATCGTGGTCGCCGCCGTCTGTGCGGCGAACATCCGGGCCCCGCTGCGCAGCACGCCGGTCTTCTCGGAGCGGCTGCCCGGGAGCATGCCCGGGTTGTCGGCGAGGAACACCAGCGGCAGGTGGAACGAGTCGGCCACCGTGATGAAATGCGCGGCCTTGTCGGCGGCGTCGGCGTCGATGGAACCGGCCAGCACGTTGGGCTGGTTGGCCACCACCGCGACCGGGTGTCCGCCGAGGTGCGCGAGCGCGCAGATCATCGCGCGCCCGAACTTCGGCTGCACCTCGAACCAGTCGGTGTCGTCGAACACCACGTCGAGCACCGCCCGCATGTCGTACACCTGGCGGTTGCCGCGCGGCACGATGTCGAGCAGTTCCGGGGTCGGGCGGCGGCCCGTCGCCGCGTCTCGCGGGCCGCGACGCCGGATAGGACCACGCGCTGGACGGGAAGAACGACAGGTAGCCGCGGATGTCGTCGAGCACCGCGCGCGTCGTCCTGGCCGAGGTTGTGGATGACACCGCTGGCCAGCGCGACCGCAGGGCCGCCGAGGTCCTCCTTCGAGATCTCCTCGCCGGTCGACTCCTTGACCACCGGGGGGCCGGCGGTGAAGATCGCGCCCTGCGTCGTCATGATCGTCCAGTCGCACACCGGCGCCACCAGTGCGCCGTGCCCGGCGGACGGCCCGAACAATCCGCTCACCGTCGGGACCTTGCCGGAGCACCGGGCCTGGGCCAGACAGATCGGTCGGCGTGCGGCCGTAGTGTTCCCCGCTGGGGCGAAAGCCCGCGCCCTCCAACAACATCACCAGCGGAACGCGGTCCCGCAGCGCGATCTCGGCGAGCCGGTATCGTTTGGCGTTGCCGCCGGGGCCGATGCTGCCGGCCAGCGTCGTGAAGTCCTCGGCGCCCACCATCACGGGCCTCCCGTCGATGAGGCCGGAGCCGGCGACGATGCCGTCGGCCGCGATGTCGCCACCGACCAGGGTGCCGAACTCCCGGAACGATCCCTGGTCGAGCAGGTGCGCGACGCGGCCACGTGCGTCGAGCTTGCCCTTGCCGTGGTGCTTGGCGAGGCGTTCGCCGCCGCCCATCGCCCGGGAGTGGTCCCGACGGCGCGCGAGCTCGTCGAGCGTGTCGCGCCAGTCCTCGGCTCTGGGCATGGTCGGGCTCCTGTCCTCGGCGGTCGCCGGCAGCGCAACGTTGACCTTACTGAATTGCTTACTGTAGCTTCGTTCGACATGGGTGCTGAAGGCGGCCTGAAGGTGGACGCGGCCGTCGTCAGCCAGCTCGCGCAGGTCCCCGCCGCTGCCGCTACGCTGGAACAGCGCGGCTATGACGGGTGCTGGACGGCCGAGATCAACCATGACCCGTTCCTGCCGCTGGCGCTCGCTGCCGAACACACCCACCGCATCGAACTGGGCACCAGTATCGCGGTGGCGTTCGCGCGCAACCCGATGACGGTCGCCCAGATCGGCTGGGATCTGCAGGACTATTCGCAGGGACGGTTCATCCTCGGACTGGGCTCGCAGATCAAGCCGCACATCGAAAGGCGGTTCAGCATGCCCTGGGGCAGGCCGGTGGCGCGGATGCGCGAGTTCGTCGCGGCGATGCGCGCCATCTGGTCGTGCTGGCGCGACGGCGGCCCGCTGCGCTTCGAGGGCGAGTTCTACACGCCACACGCTGATGACGCCGATGTTCGTGCCCCCGGCCCACCGCCACGGCGACCCGAAGGTGTTCGTCGCCGCGGTCGGCGACCGGATGACCGAGATGTGCGGCGAGGTGGCCGACGGCCTGCTCGCGCACGCGTTCTCGACGCAGCGCTACCTGCGCGAGGTCACCGTCCCGACGTTGGCACGCGGACTGGAGCGCGCCGGCCGACAGCGCAGCGACATCGAGCTCGCCAGCCCGCTGTTCGTCGTCACCGGCCGCGACGAGGCGGAGCTCGCCGCGGCAGCGGTCGGCACCCGAAAGCAGATCGCGTTCTACGCGTCGACGCCCGCCTACCGCGGCGTGCTCGAGCTGCACGGCTGGGGTGATCTGCAGACGGAGTTGCACCGGCTCTCCCGCGCGGGGGACTGGGACGCGATGGGCGGGCTGATCGACGACACCATGCTGGACGCGTTCGCGGTGGTGGCGCCGATCGACGAGGTGGCGGGCCGCATCCGCGCCAGATGTGCCGGGCTGATCGACCGTGTGCTCGTGGGTTTCCCCGCCTCCGTCGACGAGACCGAGATCGTCGAACTGGTATCCGAGCTGCGCGGTGGCGCGGGAGTGGAGAAGACCCGATGAACGTTCGCGTGGCCGATCAGGCCGCCAAGGTGTTCGCCGACCCGGCGGCCTACGCCGACGAAGCGGAACTGCATGCGGCACTGCGCCATCTGCGGGCCCATGCACCGGTGTCCTGGGTCGAGGTCGCCGGCTACAACCCGTTCTGGGCCATCACCAAGCACGCCGACATCATGGCGATCGAGCGGGACAACGACGTTGTTCACCAACTCGCCGCGCCCGGTGCTGACCACTGCCGAGGGCGACGCGCAACACGCCGCGATGGGCGTGCACACGCTGATCCACATGGACGATCCGCAGCATCGCAAGGTCCGGGCCATCGGTGCCGACTGGTTCCGCCCGAAAGCCATGCGGGCGTTGAAGGTCCGGGTCGACGAACTGGCGAGATCCTTCGTCGACCAGATGCGCGATCGCGGCGGCGAATGCGATTTCGTGCAGGAGGTGGCGGTCAACTTCCCGCTGTACGTGATCATGTCGCTGCTCGGCATCCCCGAATCCGACTTCCCCCGGATGCTGACCTACACCCAGGAGCTGTTCGGCAGCGACGATGCCGAGCTGCAGCGCGGTGCCACCATGGCCGAGCGCGGGATGGCGCTGCTCGAGATGTTCACCTACTTCAACGACATCACCGCCGCCCGCCGCGCCCGGCCCACCGAGGATCTGGCCTCGGCCATCGCCAACGCGCGCCTCGACGGTGAGCCGCTCTCCGACGTCGACACGGTGTCCTACTACCTGATCGTCGCCACCGCCGGCCACGACACCACCAGCGCGACCATCTCCGGCGGGCTGCAGGCGCTGGCCGAGAACCCCGACCAGCTGCACCGGCTGTAACGCGACCCCGGCCTGCTGCCGCTGGCGGTCGAGGAGATGATCCGCTGGGTCACGCCGGTCAAGGAGTTCATGCGGACCGCGCAGCGCGACACCGTCGTTCGCGGGGTACCGATCGCCGCGGGGGAGTCGGTGCTGCTGTCGTATCCGTCGGGCAACCGCGACGAGGACGTGTTCGCCGATCCGTTCGCGTTCGACGTGGGTCGAGACCCCAACAGGCACGTCGCGTTCGGCCACGGCGTGCACTTCTGTCTGGGTGCCGCGCTCGCGCGCATGGAGATCAACAGCTTCTTCGCCGAACTGCTGCCCCGGCTGGGCTCAGTCGAACTGGCAGGCACACCGCAGCACTCGGCGACGGTGTTCGTGGGCGGACTCAAACACCTGCCGATCCGCTATACGCTCACCGGCTGACGCCCCCGTCGGCGTCAGCAGCAGCGGGCGCCCGGATCGGCGTCCGCGGCCGCGTGGCGGTGCCGCCAGTACTCGCGTTCGGACATCACGGGCTCGCCGGGGTGCTGCGCGCCCGATGCTCGAGGTAGCGCTGATAATGGTTGTCGCCCATCAATGTGCCGCCAGTACCAACGGATTTGGCGGCCGATGTCCGGCTAGCGCGTCCCATTGTCTTTGCACCTCCCGTTCTCGTCGGTCGTAGGAATGAGGCCCGACGGCGCGAATAGTCGCGACGGCACCGGCTCGTCCTCGGTCAGCGCGACTGCCGCGGCCGCGAATCGCCCGCAGCGCCATCACCACTCCGGCGACGAACACGATCGAGCGACGAGCACCGCGAAGATGATCGACAGCGTGCCCTGGATGAAGGTGTTGCGGATGACGTCGTCGATCTCGTCGGCGTTCTTGGCCGTACTGCACGTCGTCTCGCCGGCCGCCATGGCGCTGCGGCACTGGAGTGCTGGCGCCCAGTAGCCCGACGCGAGGATCGCCGGAGAAGATCTTCTGCCACGACGCGGTCAGCGTCACCGACAGATCCCACAGCAGCGGAACGCCGGGTATCCACGCCCATTTCAGCTAGCCCTTTTGACGACCACCACCGTGACCACGGTCAGCGCGATCGCCGCCAGCAACTGGTTGGCGATGCCGAACAGCGGGAACAGCGTGTTGATGCCGCCCAGCGGGTCGGTGACGCCCATCAGCAGGATGCTGCCCCACGCGCGCGACGACGATGACGCTGCACACCCACGCGCCGAGCCGCCAACTGGGGTTGCGGAAGCTTGCGCAGCGGCCCGCCGAGGTTGCCCAGCGCCGTCGGAGAGCATGAACCGCGCGACCCGCGTGCCGGCGTCGACGGTGGTCAGGATGAACAGCGCCTCGAACATGATCGCGAAGTGGTACCAGAACGCCTTGAGCGCCTGGCCGCCGAACACCTGATGCAGCACCTCGGACATGCCGATCGCCAACGTCGGTGCACCGCCGGTGCGCGACACGATCGACGTCTTCTCCGACGCTGCGGCGGCGTCGCGTGATCTGCTGCGCGGTGATCGGATCGCCGCCGACAGGCCGAGCGCGTTGACGTAAGCGGCAGCCGATCCGCGCCGTCGTGCCGGTCTTGCGCCGCGGGCGCGTTGAGCACGAAGTACAGATGCTGGTTCAGGATCGCCGCGGTGATCAGCGCCATGATCGCCGACGAATGACTCGGTCAGCATGCCGCCGTAGCCGATGAGCCGCATCTGGCTCTCCTTCTCCAGCAGCTTCGGCGTGGTGCCCGAGGAGATCAGCGAGTGGAAGCCCGACAGCGCCCCGCACGCGATCGTGATGAACAGGAACGGGAACAACGAGCCGGCGAACACCGGGCCGGTACCGCTGCCGGCGAACGTCGAGACCGCCGGCGCCTCCATGATCGGGCGGGCGATCAGGATGCCGACGGCCAGCAGCGCGATGGTGCCGACCTTCATGAACGTGGACAGGTAGTCGCGCGGCGCCAGCAGCAGCCACACCGGCAGCACCGAGGCCGCGAAGCCGTAGATGATGATGCACCACGACAGCGTCACCTTCGACAGGGTGAACCAGTCGGCGCCCCAGGCGGTTTCGGCCACCCAGCCGCCGGCGACCACCGCGAGCAGCAGCAGCGCCACGCCGATCAGCGAGACCTCGGAGACGCGGCCGGGCCGCAGGAACCTCAGGTACAGCCCCATGAAGATCGCGATCGGGATCGTCATCGCGATCGAGAACACGCCCCACGGGCTCTCGGCCAGCGCGTTGACCACCACCAGCGCCAGCACCGCCAGCAGGATCACCATGATCACGAGCACCGCCGACGATCGCGGCCACGCCGCCGACCGTGCCCAGTTCGTCGCGCGCCATCTGCCCAAGCGAGCGGCCCCGTCGCCGCGTCGAGATCCACAGCACCAGGTAGTCCTGCACGCAGCCGGCGAACGACCGCGCCGATGATGATCCAGATCGTTCCCGGCAGGTAGCCCATCTGCATCGCCAGCACCGGGCCCACCAGCGGACCGGCCCCCGCGATCGCCGCGAAGTGGTGGCCGAAGAGCACCCGCCGGTCGGTCGGCATGTAGTCGGTGGCGTTCTCGAAAACCTCTGCGGGCGTGGCGTTGTCGTCGCGCGGCCGGACGATCTTCATCTCGATCAGCCGCGCGTAGAACCGGAAGCCGATGACGTAGGTGCAGATCGCGGCGATCACGAACCAGACCGCGTTGACGGTCTCCCCGCGGAAGAACGCGATCATCGCCCACGCCACGGCGCCCAGCAGGGCGATGATCGCCGAAGACGATCTTGTGGCGGGTGGTGATCGGCGAGCGGTCGATGACCGCGACCGGCGGCAGGTCCTGTTCGGTGCGGATGTAGGTGATGTCGCCGTCGGTTTCTCGATGCGATCCGTCGGTGCGGCGGTGGGTGAAGCCACGTGCTCTTCCCGTCGCTCTCTGGTCGGCTGCCTACATGACCTGTCAAATCGCACTGGACGAACGGGGCATTGCGCGAAGATGTCGATTTCGGTGCTCAGTTCGCGGTCGTAGAACGGCCCGGACCGTGTCGATGGTGTCGGCCTCGGCGGCGGTCTTGTCGTCGCGGTAGCGCAGCACCCGGGCGAATCGCAGCGCCATCCCGCCCGGATAGCGCGACGAGGTCTGCACCCCGTCGAACGCGATCTCGACGACCTGCTCGGGCCGCACCCTCACCACACTAGCCGTCGGTCGGCCCGTCGGCGAGTTCGAGGAACCGCTGCGTCTGCCAGTCCAGCATCGCGTCCGTCATGCCCTTGAACGTCTTGCCCAGCATCTACGAACCCGCCGGTGGCGGGATCGCGGGCACCGAGGTGGATGTTCGACAGCTTGCCGGTGCGCCGCCCCGAACCCCACTCGACGGCCAGCACCACCAGGTCCAGGGTGTGCACCGGCTTGACCTTCAGCCAGCCCGCTCCGCGGCGGCCGGCTTCGTACGGGCTGCCGGCGACTTCGCCATCACCCCTTCGTGGCCCGCCGCCAGCGTCGCGTCCAGAAAAGCCTGCGCCGCAGTCGAGCATCCGCGGTGATCAGGCGATCGACCCGGTGCGCAGCCGGCACGATCGCGTCGAGCCGCGCGAGCCGTTCGCCGCTGGCGGCAGTCGAGCAGGTCCTCGCCGTCGCGGTGGAGCAGATCGAAGAAGAACACCGACAGCCGCTGGTCGCCGGGCGCCGGTCGGCCCCGCCGCAGCCGGCCGAACCGCGACGGCGGTGACCTGGAAGCGGTGCGGACGTCCGTCGGGCCGCAGCGCGATCGCCTCGCGCGTCGGCGATCAGATCGGTGACCGGCAAGCGCCAGCGTGGCGTCGACGACCTCGGGCAGCCGCGCGGTGACGTCGTCGAGGCTGCGGGTGTAGACCGACACGTCGTCGCCGCGGCGGTGGATCTGCACGCGCGCGCCGTCGAGCTTGGCCTCGAAAACGGCTGTGCCGCCGAGCCGTTCGAGTGCGTCGGCGACGCCGGTCGCGGTCTGGGCCAGCATCGGGCCGACGGGTCTGCCGACCCGCAGGGTGAACTCGCTCGAGCGCGGCGTCCCCGCCGGTCAGCGCGGCCGCCGCCACGGCGGGCAGGTCGCCGCCGAGCATCGCCGCGCGCCGCACCGCCGGCGCCGGAATGCCCGGCGGCCTTGCGCGACGGCGTCGGCCATCACCCCGACCAGTGCGCCCTGACGCAGTTCACCGCCGAGCAGGCGCCGCAGGAACGTCTGCTCGATCCCGGTGGCGGCGGCGAACAGGTCACGCGAGCAGACTCGGCTCGCCGGGTCTGCGAGCCTTTGCCCGCGTCGTCCCGATCTCGGTGAACCGACGTCGACACCGACGCACCGTCAGGCCGGGTTCGGCGGCGGGCGGGGGCAGCGAGCGCAGCGCGGCCCAGCCGACGCCGATCTGCCGCTGGGTCAGCTCGCCCGACAGCCACGACACCACCACGGCCGCCAGACCCGGGTCGCCCTCGGCGCCGGCCGCGGCGGAGCACCTCGCCGATGCGGGCGATCTTGGCCAGCCGCGACGACGCGGCGGCGACATCTGCGGACGCACGGGCGACCTCGACCAGGAGCACGTGATCACCCTGACACGGGGCACCGACAGCGGGCAGCGGCAGCCGGTGTCACCGGACCGCGAAGGTGATCGAGTGCCAGCCGGTGGCGCCGTCGGGAACCGGGTCGACGCGTCGGGCGTCTGCGTGTAGCCGGTGTTGTCGGTGGCCCGCACGGTGATGTTGTGGAAGCCGGTCTCCCGGGCCTCCCAGTCGAAGCTCCACAACCGCCAGGTGTCGTCGGAGTAGCTCGCGCCGAGGGTGGCCTGTTCCCAGTCGCCCTGCCCGCCGGGGCGTCGATCTTGACCTCGACCGCGCGCACGCCGCGGTCCTGCGCCCAGGCCACGCCGCCGAACGTCACCGGTCCGACGGACACGTCCTGGCCCGCTGCGTGGCACGTCGATGCGCGACTCGGTCTTGATCGGGCCCCGCGCCGACCAGCCCAGCTTCGTCCAGTACGCCTCGGCGCGGTCGAAGCGGGTGGCCTCGATGTCGACCACCCACTTGGTGGCCGACACGTACCCGTAGAGCCCGGGCACCACCAGCCGGGCCGGGTAACCGTGCTCGATCGGCAGCGGCTGGCCGTTCATGCCGATCGCCAGCAGCGCGTCGTCGGCGGTCAGCGCCTCGGCCGGGGTGCCCGCGGTCCACCCGTCGACCGACATCGACAGCATCATGTCGGCGTCGGGCTGCACGCCGGCCTCGGCGAGCAGGTCCCGGATTCGGTAGCCGGTCCACACGGCGTTGGAGATGAGTTCGCCACCAACGGGATTGGACACGCACGTCAGCGTCGTCACCTGCTCGACGACGTCGAAGCGGTCGAGGTCGGCGAAGCGGTAGGTGACCTCGCGGTCGACCAGACCGTGGATCGCGCAGCTGCCAGGCCTCGCGGCTGAGCTGCGGGACACTCAGTGCGGTGTCGATGCGGTAGAAGTCGGCGTTGTCGGTGACGAACGAGGGCAGCGCAACGTCTTTCGGCTGCACCGAGTCCGGTATCGGTGGGGCGGCCTCGTCGACCGGCGGAAGCGCGAACGCGTTGCGATCGCCCGACACCGACGACGCGAGCCTGGTGATCACCGCGCCGGCCACTCCACTGGCCACGCCCGCGGCGAGCAGGCCCAGCGTCACCAGCGAGCGCCGCCTGCCCGCATCCGGGGAGGCACCGGCGTCGTCGGCGGTCGGTGAACCGTCCCGAGGTCAGCACGCGCAGCACGGCCACCCCGCACACCGTGGCGATCACCGTCGGGATGAGGTCGACGGCCGCGGTCCCCGGGCGCGACAGCACGGCCGCGCCGCCGAGGACGCCGGCGGCCACGACGAGCGCGCTGCCCACCGGTCGCCGGGGCCGCTCCGCGATGCCGGCCACCGCGGCGATCGCGGCGACCACGACCAACACCGCGAACGTGAGCACCAGCTTGTCCGCGGTGCCGAACGTCTGGATCGCCCATTCCTTGACCGGGCCGGGCGTCAGCCGGATGACCGCGGATCCGACGGCGGTGCGCACATCGGCCTGGGGACCGAACGCGGCGCCGACCAATTGGGCGACACCGACGGCGACCGCCGCCGCGGCGACGCCCGTCATGGCTCGTGCGCCCGGCGTGGTCATGGCCCCAAGTTACCGTCGCAACGAGCCCGAAACCCTTACCGAACGATGTCATCCGCTAGGTTGCTTTACAGATCGACCGCTGATTGCAACGTTGCTTGACGGAAAGGGAGTTCATGGAGATCGAGGGCAAGAAGGCCGTCGTCGTCGGGGGCGCGTCCGGGTTCGGGCGGGCGACCGCGGAGGCGCTGGCCAAGCGCGGGGCCAGCGTGGCGGTGCTGGACCGTCCGCAATCCAACGGCAAGGAGGTCGCCGACCAGATCGGCGGCGCGTTCCACGAGGTGGACGTCACCGACTTCGACGGCACCGAGGCCGTGTTGAACCAGGTGGTCGAGTCCCTCGGGGGCCTGCACATCGCCGTCACGACCGCCGGCGGCGGGATCGCGGAGCGCACCGTCAAGAAGGACGGCCCGCACAGCCTGGAGTCGTTCCGCAAGAGCATCGACCTCAATCTGATCGGCACCTTCAACATCAGCCGGCTCGCGGCCTGGCACATGTCGAAGAACGAACCGGTCGACGACGAGGCCGAAGAGCGCGGCGTCATCATCAACACCGCGTCCATCGCGGCCTTCGAAGGCCAGATCGGCCAGGTCGCCTACACCGCGTCCAAGGCCGCCATCGCCGGCATGTGCCTGACGATGGCGCGTGACCTGGGCAGCCTGGGCATCCGGGCCCTCGCGATCGCTCCCAGCCTGTTCGCCACCGGCCTCACCGAGGGCATCCCCGACGAGTACGCCGCGGTGCTCACCAAGGACGCCGCCTTCCCGAAGCGGCTCGGCAAGCCCGAGGAGTACGCGAAGCTGGCGGTGGCGATCGTGGAGAATCCGATGCTCAACGGCCAGTGCCTGCGACTGGACGCGGGTCAGCGGTTCGCCCCCAAGTGATCGCGTGATTTGGGTGTAGTTCGTCACGCCCGAGCGCGACGAACTACACCCGAATCGCCGTGACACCATGACGACATGCCCGTCGACATGACGCTGACCGACGCCGAGATCGAAGCGCTGCAACGCTGGGTGCGGCGACACCGGAATCGGTTCGACGGTCTCCGACGTCGCACCGCTCACCGGAGGGTCGCAGAACATCGTCGTGCGACTGTCCGTGGACGGCCGGCCGATGGTGCTGCGGCGTCCGCCCGAGCATCCGCGGCGCAACAGCGACAACACGATGCGGCGCGAGATCGCGGTGCTGACGACGCTGGCGGGCTCGCCGGTTCCGCACCCCGAATTGATCGCCGGCTGCGAAGATCTCGACGTGCTCGGGGTGGTGTTCTACCTGATGCAGGCCGTCGACGGCTTCAACCCCGGGACCGAGGTCGACGAAGCCTACGAACGTGACCCGGCCATGCGGCACGACGTCGGGTTATCGTACGCGGCCAGCCTGGCCGAGCTGGGCCGGGTGCCGTGGGAAGGCAGTCCACTGGCCGCCATCAAGCGGCCGGGATCTTTTCTGGCGCGCCAGGTTCCGCAGTTCATGCGACTGTCTGGAGAGTTACCGCCACGAGCGGTACGCGCCCGAGTCGTTCCCGTCGGTCCAGGCCCTGGCGGACTGGCTGGAGGGGAACCGGCCACCGGACGCCGCGCCGGGCATCATGCACGGTGACTGCCACCTCAACAACGTCCTGCTGCGTCGCGACGTCCCGCAGGTCGCGGCGTTCATCGACTGGGAGATGTGTACGGTCGGCGATCCGCTGCTAGACCTCGGCTGGATACTGGTGTGCTGGCCCGACGGTCCGAACCCGATCGACGCCGGATCGGCGCTGGCCGTCCTCGGCGGCCTGCCGACCCGTGCGGAGCTGCTCGACGCGTACCGGGACGCGGGCGGGCGCGAAATGTCGCGGCTGGACTGGTACGTCGCGATGGCGTGCTTCAAGCTCGGCATCGTCATCGAGGGCACCTGGTCGCGCTACCTGGCCGGGCAGGCCAGCGCGGATGCCGGGGAGCGGCTGCACGCCTCAGCAGCGAACCTCGTCGCGCTGGGCACCCGGGTTGCCAACGGCGACAACCCGTTCGTGTGAATTCAGCGGTAGCTGTCCCAGCCGAGTTGGAGGGCGAGCGCCAGTCCGGCCACACCGATACCGATGCGCATCGGCCCCGCGGGCGCGTGGCGGACGACGACCGGGCCCAGCCGCGAGCCGATCAGGCAGCCCAGTCCGAGTGCGGCGACGGCGGCCCACTGCACCGGGGCGATGACTGTGAAGACAACGGCGGCACTGAGATTCGCTGCGCCGAGCACGACATTCTTGCTCGCGTTGGCATGCGCGAGCGTGGTGCCACCGCACGCAGCAGCAGAGCGAGCAGCAGCACACCCGCCGCGGCGCCGAAGTAGCCGCCGTAGATGCAGATCCCGAAGATGGCCGCCCCCTCCGCCACCAGCGTGACAAGGCTTCGGGGTCGGCCCACTTCCACAGCCCGCCTGGGCACCAGGATCGCCACGGCGGCGCCGCCGAGGAGGACCGGCACCACCTTCTCGAACCCCTCCGCCGGTGTGGACAGCAGCAATACCGCGCCCAGTACGCCGCCCAGGACGGCGAACGGCACCACCCGGGTCAGCCAGGCGCCCTGATCCGCCAGTTCCGGTCGAGATCCCCAGATCGAGCCGATGCCGTTGAAGACCAGGGCCACGGTGTTGGTGACGTTCGCCGTGACCGGCGCCAGCCCGATGAGGAGCAGCGCCGGGTACGTGGCCACCGACGCGAGTCCCGCGATGCTTCCGGTCAGGCCGCCGAGGATCCCGGCGGCGAACAGCAACGCCGCCTGCGACCAAGACACCGGCCACATTGTGCCAACCGCCGCGGCGTGCCGCCGACCCAGAGGCGGGCGCGGCGGGACGGCGTCAAAGCGTTTGCACGGCGCGGGTGACCCGGACTAGCATCGCCGACGTGCCGAGGCGACTCGTAGTAGCAACCCGCAGCGGGGTCTGATCCTGACCGACCCCTCGCTGTGGGTCGTCGCTACTCTCGTCGGTCACTTCTCTCGAAGTCGTAAAGGCCGGCACATGAATTCCACCATCGCCTCCCCGCGGATCGCCGCTCGCGGACTGCTTCGCCGCGCACCTGGACGGCCCGATGCCCCGCGCGCTGCGAGGGCCCGCCGAGGGGCTGCGCTTCGACGAGTTCGTCGGCGAGTACTCCCCGGCCAGCGGTCCGGTGCGGCTCGGGCAGTGGTCGTGTCTGGACGCGGAGCGGCCGGCGGGCCGGCTGGGTCCCCAGGCCCGCAGCTTCTCGGCCACGCTGGCGCTGGGGGACCGCATCGACATCGCCCATGCGCGGGCCTGCGGACCTGTCGCGGCGCTGACCGCGATGCTCTACGAACGCGGGCATCGCCGTCGAGGTGACGGCCTTTCACCAGGCGCGTGCAGGCGTGCACACCGCGACGTTCATCCGCGGCAGCGACGGCGTCCTTGCGCACTGGGCGATGGGCTGGTCGGATGAACCGACTCAGTCGGCGCTGCGGGCCGTGATCGCCTGCGCGAACCGGCTGCTCGGCGGTTAGCGCAGCGGACGCAGCACGATCGGCATGCCGTCCTTGGGCACCGGCATGCCGCCGTAGTCCCACTCGGTCGTGTAGCCGGCATGGGGGAGTTCGAGCCGGTACTTGCGCAGCAGCCGATGCAGGATCGTCTTGACCTCGAGGGTCCCGAACGTCATGCCGATGCACTTGTGCGCGCCGCCGCCGAAGGGGCTGAACGCATAGCGGTGCTTCTTGTGCTCGTTGCGGGGCTCGGCGAACCGCTCCGGGTCGAACTTCATCGGCTCCGGGTACAGCTCCTCGAGCCGGTGGTTCATGCCCGGATAGGCGATCACGTTCGTGCCCTTGGGCAGGTAGTAGCCCAGCAGCTCGGTGTCGCGCACGGTCTGGCGCATCGCCCACTGCACGGGGGTCACCAGCCGGATCGACTCGTTCATCACCAGGTCCAGCGACTCCAGCTTCTCCAGCGAGTCGATGTCCACCGGGCCGTCGCCCAGCCGGTCGGACTCGTCGCGGCAGCGCTCCTGCCATTCGGGGTGGCGGGCGAGGTGGTAGATCATCGTCGTCGCCGTCGACGTCGACGTGTCGTGCGCGGCCATCATCAGGAAGATCATGTGGTTGACGATGTCGGAGTCGGAGAACTTGTTGCCGTCCTCGTCCTCGGTGTGGCACAGCACCGTCAGCAGGTCGGAGCCCTCCTTGCCGCGGCGTTCCTTGACGCGCTCGGAGAAGTAGTCCTCCAGCAGCTTGCGGGCCTGCATCCCGCGCCACCAGGTGAACGGCGGAACCGGATTGCGGATGATCGCGTTGCCCGCGCGGGTGGTGGTGGTGAAGGCCTTGTTCACCTTCGTCACCAATTCCTTGTCGGAGCCCGGCTCATGGCCCATGAACACCATCGAGGCGATGTCGAGCGTCAGTTCCTTCATCGCCGGGTACATCAGGAAGCGCGCGTCGTCGGCCACCCAGTCGTTCGCGATGACCTGCGAAACCACCTTGTCGACCTGTTCGGTGTAGCCGACCAGGCGGGTGCGGACGAAGGCCTCCTGCATGATCCGCCGGTGGAACATGTGCTCCTCGAAGTCGAGCAGCATCAGCCCGCGGTGGAAGAACGGTCCGATGACCGGAACCCAGCCCTGCTGGGAGAAGTCCTTGTTGCGGTTGGAATAGACCGCCTGGGCGGCGTCGGGCCCGAGCGCGGCCACGGCCGGCAGCGCGGGCGAGTCGGCGTAGTACATCGGGCCGTACTTGCGGTAGATGTGCAGCAGGTAGTCGGGTCCGCCGCGGAACATCTCGATCATGTGGCCGAGCACCGGCAGGCCGGCATCGCCCATCACGGTTTGAGGTCACTGCCCTCCGGCGGCTCCGCCATGGGCTTCTGCGGGAACTCGGTGCGCAGCAGCCGGCGTTCCAGCTGCGCCCATTCCGGGGAAGTTGTTGATCGACGGAGTGAGCCGCCGTTTGGCCTGGTCGACCCAGTAATCGGTGGTGCTGATCGTCGGCATTTCAACACTCCTGAACGAGGAGGATTGTGGTCGATGTCACTGCGATGCCATCCTGGTCGAGACAACTTGACGCATGTCAAGTTTCGGTAGGTTTGTGTCTACCGCGCCGCGGTGCAAAGGTTTACTGCCATGACTGCCGAACCCGCGCCGAGCGACGCGCGCCGCAGCCGCGGTGACCGGCAGCGGGACGCCATCGTCTCCGCGGTCCGCGACCTGCTGCAGGAGCGGTCCTTCGCCGACCTGTCGGTCAGCACCATCAGCGAGCGCGCCGGCGTCGCGCGCTCGGGTTTCTACTTCTACTTCGATTCCAAGTACGCGGTGCTCGCGGTGATCGTCGCCGAGGCGATGGCCGAGCTCGACCAGCTGACCCACGACTTCGCGCCGCGCGAGGCGGGGGAGTCGCCGTCGGACTTCGCCAAACGGATGGTCGGGTATGCCGCCGCGGTGTTCGCGCTCCAACGATCCGATCATGGGGGCGTGCAACCTGGCGCGCAGCACCGATGCGCAGATCCGGGAGATCATGGACGACTTCCAGGACACCGTCGTCAACAAGATCGTCGGGCTGGTCGGGCAGGATTCGGGCGCACGTCCGGTGTCCGACGACATTCCGGCGCTGGTGCGGACGTTGACCGCGGTGACGTCGATGACGTTGGCGCGGGACAGCGCCTTCGTCGGCCGCGACGTCGATCCCGCCCGGGCGACCGAGATCGCCGAGCGGCTGTGGCTCTACGGCCTGTGGGGCGGCGCGGACCTGCGGTCCGAATAGCTCGGGGCGGCACCCGGTAAGGTCGCCACTCATGGCGCAGCGCAGCGGTGTCGACGGCGGCTTCGGTGACGGCTTCGCCGGTAAGCGGTGTTTCCTCACCGGTGCAGCCAGCGGGATCGGCCGGGCGACCGCGCTGAAGCTGGCCGCGCAGGGCGCCGAGCTGTATCTGACCGACCGCGACGCCGAAGGGTTGGCGGCGACCGTCGCCGACGCGCGGGCGCTGGGCGGCGTGGTCGCGGCGCACCGGGCGCTCGACATCTCCGACCACGACGCGGTCGCCGTAGTTCGCCGCCGACATCCACACCAGCCATCCCGCGATGGACGTGGTGATGAACATCGCCGGGGTGTCGGCGTGGGGCACCGTCGAGCAGCTCACCCACCAGCACTGGAAATCGATGATCGACATCAACCTGATGGGGCCGATCCACGTCATCGAGTCGTTCCTGCCGCCGATGGTGGCCGCCGGCCGCGGCGGTCATCTGGTGAACGTGTCGTCGGCCGCCGGGCTGGTGGCGCTGCCCTGGCATGCCGCGTACTCCGCCAGCAAGTACGGCCTGCGCGGGCTGTCGGAGGTGCTGCGCTTCGACCTGGCCCGGCATCGCATCGGCGTGTCGGTAGTGGTGCCGGGTGCGGTGAAAACACCTCTGGTGCAGTCGGTTCAGATCGCCGGCGTGGACCGTGAGGACCCCACGGGTGCAGTGGTGGACGCGCCGCTTCGGCGGGCACGCCGTCGCGCCGGAGGAGGCCGCCGACAAGATCCTGCGCGGCGTGGTCCGCAACCGGCTACCTGATCTACACCTCGCCCGACATCCGAGCGCTGTACCTGTTCAAGCGGACGATGTGGTGGCCCTACAGCGTGGCGATGACGCGGGTCAACGTGCTGTTCACCCGGGCGCTGCGGCCGCATCCCCGGCAGCGCTGACGGTTCAGCGCGTCCCCCAGTCCCACGGAGGCGTGGTCGACAGGTCCTGCCCGCACACCGCGGTCTCGCCCCAGTCCTTGACGAGCTCGATCTCCCAGGCATCCTCGTCGGATCCGATCGGCCCCGTGCCCAGGCGCTCGCGCAGGGCCGCTGAATGCGTGACGACGACGACCTGCGTGCGGGCGGCGGCCGCGGTGATCAGATCGGCCAGGGGCGCCACCAGGTCGGGATGCAGCGAGGTCTCCGGCTCGTTGAGCACCATCAGCGCCGGCGGCTGCGGGCTCAGCAACGCGGCCGTCCACAACAGGAAACGCAGTGTGCCGTCGGAGATCTCGGCGCTGCGCAGAGGCCGCAGCATTCCGCGCTGGTGCAGGTTGAGGTCGAACAGGCCGTCGGTGACCGACACCGAGACCGTGGCTCCGTCGAACGCCGCGCGCGACCGCCGCAGCCAGGTCGTCGGTGCCCGGTCTCGAGGATCGTCTGCACGGCCGCGGCGAGGTCGGCGCCGTCGTCGGCAGCACCGGTGTGCGGGTGCCGACCTGCGGCTGCCGGGCCGGGGCGTGCGCGTCGGCGCGGAAACCGTCGTAGAACCGCCAGTCGCGGAGCCGTTCGCGGACCATCACCAACTCGGGTGCCGCACCGGCCCAGTCGGCGAGCACACTGCGGTGCGCGGGCAGGTTGGCGACAGCTCGTCGAATCCGCGCCCGCGTTCGGAGGCGACCTCGACCAGTCCGCGTACCCGGCGTACCAGCGTCGTCGTCGGGCGGGCCACCGGGCCCGCGAAGATCAGCTCCCGTTTGACCTCGGGGTCGCGGGTGAACGCGGTCTCGATGGCCTGCGGGCAGCCCGAGATCCACCAGGTAGCCGAAATCATCTGCGGCATAACCGAGTTCGATCGAGACCGGGCGGGTGCGGCGGCCGCCCTGCGCGGTGCCGGTGCGCCGTGCGGCACCGAGGTTTTCCGGGCCGGCCCACATCGCCGACGCGACGCCGCCCTCGCGGGCGAAGGACCTGATCACCTCGCCGCGGCCGCAGTCGGCCAGCAGCCGCAGGGCACGGTAGAGCGACGATTTGCCGGTGCCGTTGGCGCCGGTGACGACGGTGAGCCGGCGCAACGGCAGCACGACATCGCGCAGCGAGCGGTAGCCGCGGACGGCGACGGTGTGCAGCATCGGCACCGACGCTAACGGTCGGCGCCGACAACCGGCCCGGTCGGCCATCGCCAACTCCAGGCGCACCCCGAGCAGCCGCACCGGCCGATCGAGGTCGAACTCGCCGAGCAGATCCAGCGCGGTGCGGACCACGACGGCCGGCGGTCGGTGGTCGGCGCGGGCACCTTGCGGATCTTCGTCCTGGTGAAAAAGGTCGCGGTGCGCACCGTGACGGCGACCCGGGTCACGATCCGGTGCTGTTCCACGACCTCGGCGAGGGTCTGCTGCGCGAGATCGGTGACGGAGCGCGACCATGTCGGCGCGATCGGTCAGGTCCTGCGGGAAGGTGACGACATGGCTGCGGGAGCGCGGCACCCACGGCTGCGCACTGACCGTCGTATCGCCGCCGCCCTTGGCCAGCAGCAGCAGCCACAGGCCGGTGGTGGGTCCGAACGTCGGAGGTCAACACCGAGGCGTCGGTCGAGGCGAGGTCGGCGACGGTCTCGATGCCCATCGCGGCGAGCCGTTTGGCCGTCTTGGGGCCGACCCCCCACAGCGCGTGCACCGGGCGGTCGCCCATCGTCGTCATCCAGTTGTCGTCGGTGAGCGCGGCGACGCCGGCGGGCTTGCCGAATCCGGTGGCGACCTTGGCGCGCTGCTTGTTGTCGCTGATGCCGACCGAGCAGGACAGGCCGGTCTCGGCCGTGACGACCTCCTGGATGTGGTGCGCGAGAGCGAACGGATCCTCGACGACAGCTCCGAGGTAGGCCTCGTCCCAGCCCCACACCTCCACCGGATGACCGAGATCGCGCAACACGCCCATCACCTGTTCGGAGGCGGCGTCGTAGGCGGCCGGATCCGACGGCAGAAAGGTCGCGTCCGGACATCGGCGCGCGGCGACCCGCAGCGGCATGCCGGCGTGTACGCCGAACTCGCGGGCCTGGTAGGACGCGCAGGTGACGACCTTGCGCGCTTCGGTGGGATCACCGCTGCCCCCGACGATCACCGGCAGGCCGACGAGTTCGGGGTGGCGTTGCAGTTCGACCGAGGCGAGGAACTGGTCCAGGTCGACGTGCAGGATCCAGTGGCGAAAGCCGGTTCGCAGCGTGCGCTCATGTCCCGCAGAGCTTGCGCGCCACGGTCTCCCACGCATCGCCGAGCTCTCGAGGGTGCGCCCGCGATCGGCGGTCTGGTGATGGACGTAGTCGACGTCGAGCAGGCCCAGCAACGCGCTGGCCTGTGCGTCGAGATCGCCGGTCGTGCCTGCGCTTGCCAGCAGCATTCGGACATGGCTGTGATGCAGCGTCATCGGGGCGTTGAACTTCATCTGCGGATCCCGGCTGACGTCGGAGAGCAGCGCGTGATGGGTGTCGACGAACGCCAGCCGCTCCCGGCCGTAGGCCAGCAGCCGGTCCAGCGGCGGGGCGCCGGGGCCCAGCGGCGGCGGGCCGAACAGGAACGCCTGCTGCTGGGCCTTCTCGTCCTCGTCGAGCAGCACGATCATCAGACCCGCGCGGCTGCCGAACCGGCGGAACAGGGTGCCCTTGCCGACGCCGGCGGCGGTGGCGATGTCGTCGGTGGTGATCGACTCGGCGCCGCGCTCGTCGACGAGCCGGCGCGCCGCCTCGAGCAGCAGCGCCCGGTTGCGCGCGGCATCGCCCCGTTCGGGTGGCCCGGCGTCACTGACCGGCAGCGCGCTGAGGCCGTCGGAGACGCTCACCGGTCAACTCTATCGCAGCCCGCGAAATCGGACCGTGGTCCGATTCACCCCCGATTTCTTCGCGTCGCGTGGAGCGCCGCCGACGGCGATTTGCTGACTGCGGCGGGCGCGCGAACGGCGGAGCGCCGGGTTTGTCGGAGGGTTCTGATAGACCGGATGCGAAGAGGTCGACCGGCGCCGATGTGATCTGTGACACGCCGCGCGGCACGCGACACTCCGCAGTGACCAGGGAAAATTCCAAACGTGTTATTAGGACCATCTTGTGTGTGCTCTACTGGTCGGGCACAACATCTAGTGCCTTAGGGTGGGAAGCGACGAATGCTGCGATCTGCGCTCGACGGGAGTTCGAGGGGAAGTTCCACCCTCGGATCGGCGTTGAACAGCAGAGATCACCAATCGCCCGACCTCGTGCTCGTCAGATGTGTGCGGAGTGACAACGAACCACCGGTCGTCGAAGAAAAATTTCGCTGAGGGAGCCCGTAAATGACTGTCACCGTGTACACCAAGCCGGCCTGCGTGCAGTGCAACGCCACCTACAAAGCCCTCGACAAGCAGGGTGTGGCCTATGACGTCGTCGACATCAGCCTCGACAGCGAGGCGCGCGACTACGTCATGGCACTGGGTTATCTGCAGGCGCCCGTCGTGGTGGCCGGCGACGACCACTGGTCGGGCTTCCGCCCGGACCGGATCAAGGCGCTCGGCGGCGCAGTGGCCGCGACGGCCTGACCGTCGATCGGCGCGAGACTGACAGCGAGTCGATGATGGGCAATCTCGTCTACTTCTCCAGCGTGTCGGAGAACACGCACCGCTTCGTCGAGAAGCTGGAGTTGCCCGCGACCCGCATTCCGCTTCACGGACGAATCGAGGACCCTCTGCTCGTCCATGAGCCGTACGTGTTGGTCCTGCCGACCTACGGTGGCGGGCACGCCAACGGTCCCGATCCCGCGCAAATAGGTCTGGCTGGAGGCTATGTGCCCAAGCAGGTGATCGCCTTTTTGAACAACGAACACAACCGGTCGTTGATCCGCGGCGTCATCGCCGCGGGCAACACCAACTTCGGCGCCGAATTCGGCTACGCGGGGGTCGTCGTCTCCCGTAAGTGCGGCGTGCCGTTCCTCTATCGCTTCGAACTGATGGGCACCACGGACGACGTCTTCGCCGTCCGCGCGGGCCTGACCGATTTTTGGGCCCAATCCCGGAAGGACCAGACGTGCCACCAACCGTCACAGCTGCAGAACCGCTAACCACCGGCGCGCACGCGCTCCCGGGCGAGATGGACTACCACGCCCTGAACGCGATGCTGAATCTGTACGACGCCGACGGCAAGATTCAGTTCGACAAGGACGTCCAGGCCGCCCGCGAGTACTTCCTGCAGCACGTCAACCAGAACACGGTCTTCTTCCACAATCAGGACGAGAAGCTCGACTACCTGATCCAGAAGAACTACTACGAGCGCGAGGTGCTCGACCAGTACTCCCGCAACTTCGTCAAGACGCTGCTGGATCGCGCATACGCCAAGAAGTTCCGGTTCCCGACCTTCCTCGGCGCCTTCAAGTACTACACCTCCTACACGCTGAAGACCTTCGACGGGAAGCGCTACCTGGAGCGGTTCGAGGACCGCGTGGTGATGGTGTCGCTCACGCTGGCCGCCGGCGACACCACGCTGGCCGAGAAGCTCGTCGACGAGATCATCGACGGCCGCTTCCAGCCGGCCACCCCGACGTTCCTGAACTCGGGCAAGAAGCAGCGCGGCGAGCCGGTGAGCTGCTTTCTGCTGCGCATCGAGGACAACATGGAGTCCATCGGGCGCTCCATCAACTCCGCGCTGCAGCTGTCCAAGCGCGGCGGCGGAGTCGCCCTGCTGCTGAGCAACATTCGTGAGCACGGCGCGCCGATCAAGAACATCGAGAACCAGAGCTCCGGCGTCATCCCGATCATGAAGCTGCTGGAGGACTCGTTCTCCTACGCCAACCAGCTCGGCGCCCGGCAGGGTGCCGGGGCGGTGTACCTGCACGCGCACCACCCCGACATCTACCGGTTCCTCGACACCAAGCGCGAGAACGCCGACGAGAAGATCCGGATCAAGACGCTGAGCCTGGGTGTGGTGATCCCGGACATCACCTTCGAGTTGGCCAAGAAGAACGAGGACATGTACCTGTTCTCGCCGTACGACGTGGAGCGCGTGTACGGGGTGGGGTTCGCCGACATCTCGGTGACCGAGAAGTACTACGAGATGGTCGACGACGCGCGCATCCGCAAGACCAAGATCAAGGCGCGCGAGTTCTTCCAGACGCTGGCCGAGCTGCAGTTCGAGTCGGGCTACCCGTACATCATGTACGAGGACACGGTGAACCGGGCCAATCCCATCGACGGCAAGATCACCCACAGCAACCTGTGCTCGGAGATCCTGCAGGTGTCCACGCCGTCACTGTTCAACGAGGACCTGAGCTACGCCAAGGTGGGCAAGGACATCTCGTGCAACCTCGGCTCGCTGAACATCGCCAAGGCGATGGACTCGCCCGACTTCGCGCAGACCATCGAGGTGTCCATCCGTGCCCTGACCGCGGTGAGCGACCAGACGCACATCTGGTCGGTGCCCTCGATCGAGCAGGGCAACAACGAGTCGCACGCGATCGGGCTCGGGCAGATGAACCTGCACGGCTACCTGGCCCGTGAGCGGATCCACTACGGCTCCGAAGAGGGCGTGGACTTCACCAACATCTACTTCTACACCGTGCTCTACCACGCGCTGCGGGCGTCGAATCGCATTGCGATCGAACGTGGCTCGAAGTTCGGCGGGTTCGAGCGCTCGAAGTACGCCTCGGGCGAGTTCTTCGACAAGTACACCGAGCAGGTGTGGGAGCCCAAGACCGACAAGGTCCGCCAGCTGTTCGCCGACGCGGGCATCCGGATCCCGAACCAGGACGACTGGAAGCGGTTGAAGGAGTCGGTGCAGACGCACGGCATCTACAACCAGAACCTGCAGGCGGTTCCGCCGACGGGGTCGATCAGCTACATCAACCACTCGACGAGCTCGATCCACCCGGTGGCGAGCAAGATCGAGATCCGCAAGGAAGGCAAGATCGGCCGCGTCTACTATCCGGCGCCGTATCTGACCAACGACAACCTGGAGTACTACCAGGACGCGTACGAGATCGGCTACGAGAAGATCATCGACACCTACGCCGCGGCCACCCAGCACGTGGACCAGGGGCTGAGCCTGACGCTGTTCTTCAAGGACACCGCGACCACTCGCGACGTCAACAAGGCGCAGATCTACGCCTGGCGCAAGGGCATCAAGACGCTGTATTACATCCGGCTGCGCCAAATGGCTTTGGAGGGAACCGAAGTCGAGGGTTGCGTGTCCTGCATGCTGTAGAGCTGTTGCGACTGTGGGGCTTGTGTACGCGAACTACCGCTTTCGCGTGCGCAGGCCCCACACTCAGTTGTCGCGGGCCTGCTCCGCGCGCTGCGCCTTGAGGCGTCGCTCCTCGCGCAGCACGTTCTGGTAGCTCTCGCGTTCGGCGACCAGCCACTCGGGCTTCTCCTCGAGCAGCGCGTCGATCTGCTCGGTGGTCAGCGCCTCGGTGACGCCGCCGCGAGCGAGGCCCGCGATCGAGACGCCCAGCTTGGCGGCCACGAGATTCTTCGGGTGCGGACCGTTCCTGCGGAGGTCCTGCAGCCACGGCGGCGGGTCGCCCTGCAGCGCGGCGAGTTCCTCGCGGGTGATCGGGTTCTGCTGGAATTCCGGCGGGCGTCGCGGGCAGGTAGACGTCCAGCTTCTTCGCCGCCGTGGCGGCTTTCATGGACTGGGCGTTCGGCCTGCTCATGGTGACCAGCGTATCGGTAGCCTGATGCGGTGGCTTCGTCCCCGCTGCCCTCGCTCACCGTCGGCTACGTCCCCGGCGTGACGCCCGCGAAGTGGGCCCGCAGCTGGGCGCAGCGCCACCCCGAGGTGCCGCTGCAGTTGCTTGCCGTCGCCGCGGCCGAGGCGGCCGACGTGGTGCGGACCGGCAGCGTCGATGCGGCGGTGCTGCGGCCGCCGGCCGACGCATCCGGGCTGGCCGTCATCCCGCTCTACGAGGAGATCACCGTGGTGGTCGTGCCGACCGATCACCTGCTCAGCGCCGTCGATGCCGTCACCGTCACCGACCTCGACGAGCGAACCGGTGCTGATCCCGCTCGACGACGTCGTCGCCTGGGCCGCTGCGCCCGGGTGTTCCGGTCGGATCACCGACCCGAGAACGTAGGGGAGGCAATCAGAACTCGTCGCTGCCGGGATCGGGCGCGCTGATCGTTCCGCAGTCACTGGCGCGGCTGCACCATCGCAGGGACCTCACGTACCGCCCGATCCTCGACGCACCGACCTGCCCCGTGGCGCTCGCCGTCCCGGACGGGCCGCAGTCGGCGGTGGTCGAGGAATTCATCGGAGTCGTGCGCGGCCGCAAGCCCGGTTCGTCGCGGGGGCAGACCCAGCCGGCGCCCAAACGCACCGCGCGCGAGAAGACCCTCGCCAAGCAGGCCGCCCGTGCCGCCGCGGGCAAGGTCGCCCGCAAGCCAGGCCCTGGACGACGCGGCTGACGCATGCCGCGTTCGAGCCTGCGGGGAGATCGTCATCCGGGTCCGAAACGCGATCTCCCCGCAGCCTCGACGCTCAGATCGTCAGGGTGCCATCGGGGTTGATCGTCCATTCGGGGTTGAGCGCGACTTCCCAGACGTGGCCGTCGGGATCGGCGAAGTACCCCGAATATCCGCCCCAGAACACCTTCTCGGCCGGCTTGAGAATCGTCGCACCCGCGGCGGCGGCCTGCGTCAGCACGGCGTCGACATCGGCTTCGGTGCGCTGGTTGATCGCGATCGTGATGCCGCTGAACCGGCCGTCGACCGGATGGTGGGCGTCTTCGGCGAGATCCTCGCGGCTGAACAGCGCCAACGCGATGCCGGGCAGTTGATAGAACACCACGCCCTCGGGAGCATCCTTGGCTGCCCAGCCCAAGCCCTCCTCGTAGAAGCGGCGAGCCCGGGCGAGATCGTCGACACCGAGAGTGATCAGGCTGACACGTTGCTCCATGGGTACGACGGTAGCCCCGGGTAGTGACACCGCACGCGATTCGTCTCTCACAGCAACGGAACCTGCATTAGCCTGACCTGATCGTCGATCCCGTCGGGGGGTAGCGCGTGTCACGGATCTTCCTCAGTCATTCCAGTCGCGACAGCCGAGAGGCCGTCGCGCTCAAACAATGGCTGGTCGACCAGACGCCGCCGCTGGCGAACGAGATCTTCCTCGATGTGGACCCCCATTCGGGGCTGCGGACCGGCACTCGTTGGAAAGACGCGCTGCGGCAGGCCAACGCCCGGTGTGAGGCCGTCATCTGCCTGCTCTCTGCGAACTGGGAATCCTCGCACGAATGCAAGGTCGAGTACCGGACCGCCGAGAACCTCAACAAACAGATCTTCGTCGCGCGCCTGGAACCCTCGACCGGAGATGACCTCACGTCGGAATGGCAACGCTGCGATCTCTTCGGTGGCGGATCGACCACCGGCGTGGACATCGGCGACGGCCCGCCCGTCGAGTTCTCGACCGCAGGCTTGTTCCGGTTGCGCGACGGCATCCGGGGCGCCGGAATCGGCGCCGAGTCGTTCGTGTGGCCACCACCCGACGATCCTGGCCGCGCCCCCTACCGCGGATGGGAACCGCTGGACGAGGCCGACGCCGCGGTGTTCTTTGGGCGTGATGCGCAGATCCTGCGTGCGCTCGACACTCTGCGCGGGATGCGGCGATCGGGCGTCAACTCGCTGTTCGTGGTCCTCGGACCGTCCGGAACCGGTAAGTCGTCGTTCCTCCGTGCCGGCCTGCTGCCGCGGTTACGGCGGGAGGACCGGCGCTTCGTCGTGATGGACATCGTGCGCCCCGAGCGCAATGTGCTCACCGGGCAGGGCGGCATCGCGTCGTCGATCAGCGCCACCCGGGCCGCGCTCGGATTGACCCAGCCGAGCCTCGGGGACATCAAGACGGCATGCGAGGCGGGCGACACGTCAGCAATCGCCTCCTGGCTCAATGAGATCCGTGCCGTGGCCGCGACGCAAGCTGTTGCAGCGCGGCGACGACGGGGACGCCGCCCCGCCCACCCTCGTGTTGCCGCTCGACCAGGCCGAGGAATTGTTCAACGCCGATGCCGGGCAGAGCGCGGACAGGTTCCTCGGCCTGTTGCGGCAGGTCCTGATCGAGTCCAACGCGGACGACCTGGGGCTCATCGTGGCAGCGACCATCCGAACCGACCGCTACGAGATGTTGCAGACCCACGCGCAGATGGCGGGGGTCGGCACCGAACTGTTCGACGAACTCAAACCGATGCCGCCGACGCAGTTCAAGGAGGTGATCGTCGGACCCGCCCAACGGGCCACCGACGGCGGAGCGCGGTTACGCATCGCTCCCGACCTGGTGGACCGCCTGCTGGCCGACGCGGGTGCCGGCGCCGACACGCTCCCGATGCTGGCCCTGACCCTGTCTCGGCTCTACGCGGACTACGGCAGCACCGGCGAATTGACTCTCGCGCACTACGAGGGCATGGGCGGGATGCGCCGAGTCGTGCAGACCGAGATCGACGAAGTTCTCTCCGCCGACCCGCAGGTCCGTGCCCGCCAGCTGCAAGCACTGCGGTGGGCGTTCATCCCGTGGCTGGCCACCGTCAACCCCGACAGCGGTCAGCCGATGCGGCGGGTGGCGCGGATGTCGGACCTCCCGCCCGACAGTCGGCCTCTGATCGACGCTCTCGTGGCAAAGCGATTGATGGTCAAGGACATTCGGGAGCGAACCCCTGTCGTAGAGGTGGCCCTCGAGAGTCTGTTGCGTCAGTGGGACGAGTTGGCGGGTTGGTTGCGCGAGGAGCGCACGGATCTGCGTGACGCCGACGATCTGGTGCGCAACGCCGATGCGTGGCGGTCCAGCAACGGCAATCCGTCGTGGTTGCTGGAAGGTACCCGGCTGGCCGAAGCGACCGCTCTGGCGAACCGTCCGGGTTTTCAGCAGCGGCTCGTCGGCGTGCACGACTATCTGAACGCCTCGCATCACCGCGAGGCGCAGCGTCGTGAGGCGGACGAGCGGCGTCGACAGGCAGAATTGGCCGCAGCACAGGAACGCACCCGGCACGCGCAGGAGCAGCAGGCCGCAGCCGAGCGGCATGCCGCGACACTGCGCAAACGAAGCCGGATCCTGCGTGCCGTCGTCGCCGTCACCGCCGTCGTCGCGGTGATCGCCGTCGTGGGGTTCGTGCAAGCCAATGCCGCCGGCAACGAAGCCAGACAGCAGTTCCGGCAGGCCACCAGTCAACGTCTGCTCACCGACGGCCAGTCGATGCTCGACGGCTCGCGGACCGGCGGTGACGTCCAGGCGCTGCAGCAGCTGGTGGTCGGCCAGCGGTTGGCGGCCCAGCCCGGGACCGCCGCGATGTTCGATGCCGCCGTCGCAACCGCCGGCCTGGCCAAACTGATTCAGATCCCCTCCGAGGTGCTGTGCATCGCGGTCAGCCCGGACGGCCGACTGATCGCCGCGGGAGGCGACGGCACGGTCTGGCTGTGGAACGCGGAGACGGGTCAAGCGCAGGGCGCGCCGATGACGGGCCACGACGGCGGTGTCGCCAACCTGGTGTTCAGTCCCGACAGCTCGCTGCTCCTCAGTTCGGGGGCGGACAGCACCGTGCGGGTGTGGGATGTGGCCAGCGGTCAGCAGGACGGCGAACCGCTGAAGCTGCGGAATACCAAAGGTGTGCGCGTGCTGCATTTCAACGCCGCCGGAAACCGGGTGCTGCTGCAGGACAGCCGCGGTCGGGTCCTGGCCTGGGATTTGAGCCGCCGCAGCGCCCCCGACCAGGTGTTTGCCCCCGGTATCGACAAAGTAGCGGTGAGCAACACCGCTAACCGCGTCGCCACTGCAGAGGGCGACGTCATCAAGATCTGGGACGTCGCGACGGGTGCTCAGATCGGCGGGGACCTCGCCGCCCGCGGCGAGGTGTTCAGCCTGGCCTTCAATGCGGACGGATCCCGTCTGGCATCGGGTGGGAACGAGAAGGTGGTCCAGTTGTGGGACACCGCATCCGCAGCGCCGGTCGGTTCCCCGATGACCGACAACTCCGCCGAGATCACCGCACTCGCCTTCGCTCCCGACGGTGGCTTCCTGGCGGTGGCCGCCGCCGACGGATCGGTGCGCTTCTACGACGATGTGACCCAGGCCCCGCTCGGTGCCCCACTGCAGGCACTCGATGGCTTCCCGCGCGGTATGGCCATCGACAGCAGCGGGAACCGCCTGATCATCGGCGGCTCGGACCAGACAATCCGCACGTACGCCGTGGACACGGTCGTCCCGCACGCGGGCCAGACCACCGCGTTCAGCCCGGACGGGTCACGAATGGCCACGGGCGGTACGGACGGGCTGATCCGACTCTGGAACCGGGACACCGGTGCCGTGACGCAGATCGACGGCCGGATGGACGGAATCACGCGCATAGCCTTCCTTTCCGATGGCGACCAGATGCTGGCGGCCGACGGCGCGGGAACGATTCAACGGTGGGACGTCGACACCGGACGACCGATCGGTGCGGCGATGGCCGCGCCGGGGGCGGCAACGTTCTCGATGGCCGTCTCGAGCTCGGGGGAGCGCGTCATCGGTGGATACATGGACGGCACCGTCCGGTTGTGGGACATCCGCGGGGCCCGCCTGGTGCGGCCGCCCTGGAAACCGGGGGACGGCGCGATTACCGCCGTCGGGTTCCTGGAAGACGAGAAGCAGGTCGGTGCGGTGTTCGTCACGACGACGGCCGAGTTGCACGTCTGGGATGTGGAGGACGGTGACGAAGTGGACGAGCGGGCGCTGGGCGCCACGGTCGCCGTGGCGTTCGGTCCCGACGGCCGCATCGCCGGGGGCACGCTCGACGGCTCGGTCACGTTCATGACCGGGATCGGCGGGGATGTCGTCGGTCAGCAGGACATCAACGGGCACCCCGACGCGGTGCTCGCACTGGAGTACGACGCGGACGGTGGGCAGGCCGCCACCAGCGGCCGGGACGGGTCGGTACGGATCTGGGACACCAGTACGGCGACCGCGATCGGGAGGCCGCTGCCGAAGGCCGCCGACCCGGTCGTGAGCCTCGCGTTCTCACCGGACGGCCGCACGCTGGCCGCAGGTAGCGCCAACAACACCATCCGGCTATGGCCCGCGACGGCCACTGTCGAAGACCTGTGCGCACGACTCACCACCAATATGAGCAACAAACAGTGGAACGAGTGGGTGTCGCCGGACATCGGCTACGTACAGGGTTGCCCTGACCTTCCGATCGCCGCGGACGAGATAGAGGCGCGCATGGAACACCGGACGCGTGACGACCATCTTCTCGGGGAGGGGCCCAAACGGATCCTCGCTCTCGACGGCGGTGGGATCCGAGGGGCGCTTACCCTCGGCTACCTCGCGCGCATGGAGGACATCCTTCGCGCCCGACACGGCGGCGACCCGGACGTTCCGGTTGTGCGACTATTTCGACCTGATCGGCGGAACGTCGACCGGCTCGATCATCGCAACGGGATTGGCGATGGGCTTCGCGGTGGACGACCTGGTCGAGCTGTACCGGTCGTTGGGCGACAAAGTGTTCGACAAGGGGATGCTGCGGTTCGGCCTGTTCGGCGCGAAGTTCCCGAAGGAGCCGTTGCTGGACGCACTGGACCGGCACTTCGGTGATGCCACCCTGGGCGGCGACGAGGTGCGTACCGGACTGATGGTGATGACCAAACGGCTCGACACTGGAAGCCCGTGGCTGCTGCACAACAGCCCTCGAGGGAAGTACTTCGACGGTGGCGACGAGAGCTATGCCAACCGGGACTTCCTGCTCCGCAACATCGTGCGGGCGAGCACTGCGGCGCCGCACTACTTCGAGCCCGAGATGCTGAGCATCGCACCGGGAGTCGAGGGCGCCTTCGTCGACGGCGGCGTGAGCCCGTACAACAACCCGGCCCTGCAGATGCTGATGCTCGCGACATGCAGTGGCTACGGACTCTGCTGGCCGTTCGGTGCCGACAAGCTGTTGTTGGTCTCGGCAGGCACGGGCCTGCGACCCTTGCAGCTGCCGGCCGCCGACGTCATGAAGATGCCGGCGGTGTTGCTCGCCGCCCAGTCCATGCTGTCGATCATGGCCGATGCAAACTGGCTGGGTCAGGCAGTGCTGCAATGGATGTCATCGAGCCCGACATCCTGGCAGATCGACGGGGAAGTCGGGGACCTGCGCACCGATCGGTTGGGAGGCGGACCCGACATGATCACCTATCAGCGCTACGAGGTGGCGCTCGAGCCCGCGTGGCTGCGCGAGAACCTCGGCGTGCATCTCGACGCGGACGAATGCGATGCACTCTATGCGATGGACAACCCGCGAAACCTGCCCCAGCTTTCCCGCCTCGGCATTGCGGCGGCAGCGAAACAGGTTCACTCCGACCATTTTCCGTCCGAGTTCGACCTCGCTTGATCCACCCGTTGGTAGCGACGGGTGAATTCGTCGCCGGGTACCGCCCAGACGTCGCCGTGGTCGCCCTGCACGATCCAGGAGCCCGGCGGGGTGGTCAACGTGCCCTCCAGTGTTTCGATGGTCTCGCCGTCGCGGGCCCGTCTGGCGAGCACGGTGCCCAGCCGGCGCCATCGCCGGCCGCCCAGATGGCGGTGGGTGGAACGGAAGATGTCGTCGCGCACCGACCACGGTTGTCCGCCCGAGTCCTCACGGACGTCCCAATCACCCGCCTCGGCGTTCATGGTCGAGCCGTCGTGTGCCGTCCATGTCCAGGCCGTCGGGCGCTGCTCGGCCAGCACCTCGCCCGTGCGGCGAAACGCCGCCCAGTCGGTCTCGGGTGCAGGCTGGGAGCGATACCCCAGTTCCCGAAGTTTGGTCAGGGTCGCGGCCAGGCTGCGCAACGCGGCTTCGAGCAGCCGCGGATCCGAAACGATCCGCGACCAATCCACGAGCCTGTCATGTACCTTCGCCTCGTCGTCCCGGATGCGGGCCATACCGCCATCCGTGCTTGCGGTAGTAACGGCACCAGTCCTCGTGCTCCGCGCGCGCCATCGCCTCTGCGGTTCGCTGGTCGAATCCCAACGCTCGCAACTGTTCTGACGGCGCCAACCCACGCAGGCGGCCCACAGCGACACCGTCGAACGGTTGCCCCCAGCAGTTCCAGGTGTGGCCGCCGATCTTCTCGACCATCCACAAGGCGTTGCGGACCTGACGACGGTTCGATTCGCGGTAGAACTCGTCGAGCCGACTCCACGGGATCGCCGCGGGGCCGGTACTCGCTGATTCGGCCACGTAGCGGTTGTGGATCAGGGCCGCGGCGCGCTCCCATGCGTCGTGCGCCTGGCCGCCGGAGAGGTCGAGGCTGAGCCGGTAGGTGTACAGGCGTCCCACCACCGGGACACGCTCCTGGATGGTGTCGGCCTTCGGATCGTGCACATGGATTGCGGTGTCGGGCAGCCGAGCTGCGATCCGGGTCGCGACCGCGCCGTCGAGACCCGTCTCGACGAACACCACCGCGGTGGCCGCCGGGTCACCTCGGGTGATCAGGTCCATCAACAGACCGGTAGTGGGAGAATCATCGATGGCGACGATGTCTGCCGCCCGATCAGGGTGGCCCAGCTGTTCGGCGGTGAACTCGTGGTCGCGGCGGTACTCCGAGGCGTCGGCGGCGACTACGTGCAATGCGGGGAGCCAACCGTCCCCGCTGTACTCCAGTTCCAGCCGACGAGTGAGCATGTCGGCACACAGTGCGGTCGTCAGCCGCGACGATCCGCAGACCAGCAGCTGGTCCACCCGCGGGCTCGCAGTGATCTTGTCGAGCAGGCGCCGGGCGGTCACCTCGTAGATCCCGACGGTATCGGCCGCCCAGCGATTGTCTGCGCCGCCGAAGTGCTGGGCGCGCCATGCCGCGGCCTGCCACGGATCGTCGATACGCACCACCAAGGGGATACGTTGACGCTCGTCGCCTCCGTGCGCGCTGATCCACCGCAATCGCAGCAGGTTCGTAGACGGGGTCGGACCCCAGCAGGTAGAGCCGGTCGATTTTGCGCCAGATCGGCAGTGCGACAAGAGGGTCAGGCTGGTCGAGACGGACCTCGACCACCCGGGCACCGGCTGCGCGAGCCCGGATGGCGGCGTCAGTGCCGGCTGCGTCGGTGATCACGACGAGGACGCTGGACCCGCGCAATGTGCGTGCCGCGGCGGTGACGAGGGGGAGGGCGTCGTCGTCGAGACCCACCACCGCGGTCACGGAGGGGGCCAGGCGCACGCGGAGGCGGTCGAACCGCGATCGGAACAGCGCTACACCGACGCCGAGAACCGACATGAACAGGGCTGCCAGGGCCGAGATCTGCGCCACGTTCAGGGCGACAGGCATCGGAGACGGGCACATGCCGGCGGCCAGGGAGCGTACTGGATCTCCACCCTTGACCAGCCCTGCTGTCCACAACAGCGGGGTGAAGAAGTCAGGATGCTCGGTCGTCCTGGCACCGCCAGTAGGACGCGACGCCGAGAATGGCCGTGGCGACGGCTAAAGCCGCCACGATCGCCACGGGTGCTTCCGACCGTCGGCCGCCCGAGCCCCGCGCCACCGTGACACCGAGCGCGATCATCACCACCACGACGATCGCAATCGACACAGCGGAGTTCGGAGCGCCGAACCAACGCAGACCGGCGGGCAACGCCTCTCGTACCTGCGGCCAGGCCGCGATCAACGCGAGGTAGGCGACCAGTGCAGCGGTGAGGGCCGCCAGGCCCGTGCGCACGCCCACGATGCCCGTCATCGGCCGATTCGCGATGCGCACGATCCGGAGTCTATGGGCTCGACCGGCCGCTGCGACGCTGGTCGCATAACCACACCCGGCGAGGCGCCGACGATGCGGCGGGGTGGTTCTCCTAGAACCTGTGCTGCGGGCCCTGGGCCTTCTTGTACAGCGCCTTGAGCATCCGGTCGCGGAAGAAGGCGTTGTCGATCAGCTTGATGCCGGTGTTGGCGACCGCCGGGATACCGGCCAGCTTGTGGAAGTACCGGCCGCGCTTGTACTCCCGGCCCCACGCGGCTTCCATGCGCTGCGCGTAGTTGGTGAAGTCGTCGGGGCCGCCGTTGGTCAGCGCCGCGATCGCGCATTCGCCGGCGGCCAGGCCGGATTCGAGCGCCTTGGAGATGCCCGCGCCCGACGCCGGCTTGCCCGCCCCGAGCGAGTCGCCGGTGAACAGCACGCCGGGGCGCCAGGGCGGCCAGGCGGTGAAGCCCATCGGCAGCCGCCAGGCGCGCACGCTCTTGTTCTTCTTCAGCTCCTCGATCGGCGGCAGCTCCCACTCGGCGGGCAGCGTGCGCAGGAAGTCGCCGAGGAACTGGGTCGCGTTGATCGACTGCCAGTTCTTGTAGCTGTTCACATAGCCCAGCCCGATGTTGAACACGCCGTCGCCCATCGGGAACACCCAGCCGTAGCCGGGTAGCTGGTCGCCCTGGAACGCCAGCTTCAGATAGATGTCGAGGCTGTCGGAGTCCGGCACGGTTGGCCGGCATCTCCGAGCGGATCGCGATCGCCGAGTAGCCGTTGTACTCCGAGTCGATCTTCAGCGCGCGCTTGATGGGGGAGTAGGCGCCGTCGGCGGCGATCACCGCGTCGCCGTAGACCTTCTCGCCGCCCTTGAGCACCACGCCGATCACCCGGCCGTTGGCGTCGAGTTCGGGCCCGGCCACCTCGGCGCCCTGGCGCACCTCGGCACCCGCGGACTCGGCGTGCTTGAGCAGCAGCGTGTCCAGATGCGGTGCGGCTGACCGTGTGGCCGTGATCGGGCATGCCGGGGCGCTTCGGGAACGACAGCTCCCAGCGGCTGGGGCTGAACACCGTCACCCGGTTGACCCGGTGGAACGTGGCGACCTCGTCGGCCAGGCCCATCTTCTGCAGGTAGCTCACCGCGCGGGCGGTCAGGCCGTCTCCGCACGGCTTGTCGCGCGGGAACTGCGCCTTGTCCAGGACCACCACTTTCGCGCCGGTCTGGGCGGCCTGCCATGCGGCGGCCGAGCCCGACGGCCCGCCGCCTGCGATGACCAGGTCGTATCGCTGCGTCATAACTCTCGTCTCGTTGAGCGGCTGTCGCACGAGATAGTACCCAAACTCGCGGCACACCATCCCGGCGGGCGAGATTCGCCGGCCCGTCGCCAGCACGGCGGCCATGCGCGGTCTGAGCAGGTCAGCGATACCCGAGCGGGTACAGTGATCGGGTGCGACGAGCGTCGAGGGCACGCGCTGCCGAAGAATCGGGCGTCAAGGTGGACGCCCGCAGCGAGCGATGGCGCGAACACCGCAAGAAGGTGCGCGCCGAGATCGTCGACGCCGCCTTCCGGGCCATCGACCGCCAGGGGCCCGAGGTCTCGCTGCGGGAGATCGCCGAAGAGGCCGGCACCGCCAAACCGAAGATCTACCGGCATTTCACCGACAAGTCCGACCTGTTCCAGGCGATCGGGCAGCGGATGCGCGACATGCTGTGGTCGGCGATCTTCCCGTCGATCGACATCGCCACCGATCCCGCCCGGGTGGTGATCCTGCGTGCGGTCGAGCAGTACGTACGGCTGGTCGACGAGCATCCCAACGTGATCCGCTTCCTGATGCAGGGCCGGTTCGCCGAGCAGAGCGAGTCCGCCATGCGGGCACTCAACGAGGGCCGCGACATCACCCTCGCCATGGCCGACATGTTCAACAACGACCTGCAGGAGATGGAACTCGACTACGCGGCGTTCGAGCTGGCCGGCTTCGCGACCTTCGGTGCGGCCGCGTCGGCGACGGACTGGTGGCTGGGCGCGGATCAGGACAGCCCGCGCCGGCTGCCGCTGGAGAAGTTCGTCGACTACCTGACCACGATCATGATGGGCTCGATCAACGGGACCTGCGAGGTGCTCGGCGTCCGCGTGGACCCGGACCTGCCGCTGCGCGAGGGCGTCACCCGGCGCGAGCAGGTCGCCTGAGCGCGTTCGCCGGGCGGCCGATATCCGGTACCGCTGTTCCCAGGTACAGTCGGAGGCATGACCGTTGCCGAACAGTCCGCGAACAGTTCTGCCATCGATGACCGCAACGCCCCGGTGCGCACCCGCGCCCTGATCATCGGCTCGGGGTTCTCCGGGCTCGGGATGGCCATCGAACTGCAGCAGCGCGGCGTCGACTTCCACATCCTGGAGAAGGCCGACGACATCGGGGGCACCTGGCGCGACAACACCTACCCGGGGTGCGCCTGTGACATCCCGTCGCACATGTACTCGTTCTCCTTCGAGCCCAAGCCCGACTGGAAGCACATGTGGTCGTTCCAGCCGGAGATCCAGGACTACCTGCTGGGCATCACCGAGAAGTACGGGCTGCGGCGCTACATCGAGTTCGGTGCGCACGTCGACCGGGCCCAGTGGGACGACGACGAGATGGCGTGGCACGTCTTCACCAAGGACGGTCGCGAGTACGTGGCGCAGTTCCTCATCTCCGGGGCGGGCGGTCTGCACATTCCGCTGATCCCGGAGTTCGACGGGCTCGAGGACTACCTGGCTGCCGGACGGGTCGCGTTCCACTCCGCGCAGTGGGACCACGACGTCGACATCACGGGCAAGCGGGTCGCGGTGGTCGGCACCGGTGCCAGCGCGATCCAGATCGTGCCCGAGATCGTCTCCGACGTCGCGGAACTGCAGCTCTACCAACGCACTCCGGCCTGGGTGATGCCGCGGCCCAACAATCCGATCCCGGAGGGCATGCAGCGCATGTTCGCCAACGTGCCCGGCACGCGGGCGGCGATGCGCGCCGGCATCTACTGGTTGCACGAGGCCGTCGGCTTCGCGATGACCAAGCAGCCCCGGCTGCTCAAGCTCGGGGAGATGGCGGGCAAGTGGAACATCCGGCGCTCGATCAAGGACCGCGAGCTGCGCCGCAAACTGACTCCCGACTACCGCGCCGGGTGCAAGCGGATCCTGAACTCCGACACCTACTATCGCGGCATCGCCGACCCGAAGACCGAGGTGATCACCGAGCGCATCGTCCGGTTCACCCCGCGCGGCATCGTCACCGCCGACGCGCAGGGGCATGAGACCGAGCGGGACGTGGACGTCGTGGTGTTCGCGACCGGCTTCCACGTCACCGACTCCTACACCTACGTCGACATCAAGGGTCCCGGCGGCGAGGACCTGGTGGACCGATGGAACCGCGAAGGCATCGTCGCGCTGAACGGCATCACGGTCGCCGACATGCCGAACCTGTTCTTCCTGCTCGGGCCCAACACCGCGCTGGGGCACAACTCGGTGGTCTTCATGATCGAATCGCAGATTCGCTACGCCGGTCAGGCGATCGCGGCGGTCGATCGGGCCGGTGCCCGCGCGCTGGCGCCGACGCGCGCCGCGCAGGACCACTACAACGACCGTCTGCAGGACGCCCTGAGCGGCACCGTGTGGAGCACCGGCGGTTGCCGCAGCTGGTACCTCGACGAGCACGGTGTCAACCGCACGCTGTGGAGCGGGATGACGTGGCAGTACTGGCTGGCGACCCGGCGGTTCAAGGCTTCGGAATACACCTTCACCGGCTGAGCGCCGGGGTCGACGCGGAGTCGACGTCAGCCCAGCGTCGAAAGCACCTTGTCGACGAATCCGTGCAGCTTGCGTCGCAGCTCGTCGACCCGTTGTTCGCGGATGCGTTCCAGGTCGGTCTCCTTGTGGTAGGCGGGCGGCAGCTGCCGGACGTTGCGGGAGCACCCGAAATTCGCACAGATCAACGTGCCGAGGGTGTCGCCCTTGCGGCCCGCGGCGCCGCCCCGGCGAACGGTGTACAGCACCGCGTCATCGGTGAGGTTCACGTCGTTGCACCATGTGCACATCGTTCGTCCCCGTGGCTTGACGGCGGCCCGGTTGAGCAGTAGCGCTACCGGTCCGTCCGGCCGGTCGACCAGCAGGTAGGCGCGGCGCGGGATCTTGGGGTCGGCCCAGCCGTAGTAGTCCAATTCGCCGAACTCGACGGTGTCGAAATTCGCTGGGAAGGTGACCTTCTTGACCTCGCTGCGGGTGGCGCAGCAGAACGCATCGAGGATCCGGGCACGGGTGTGGGAGTGCATTGGTGAAACCATCCTGAACAGGGGTGCACGCCTGGGCGCGCCGGTGAGTGAGGGTATGACTGCGCCGCCGGCCCGATGGGTCGGCGGCGGGGCGCGGTCATCTGATGTCGGCGCGAGCGCCGACGACCTCCTCGACTCGGATGTTCACCCCAGCGACGATAGCGAGCGGCCTGATCGGCCGCCAGTGGATTTCCCGGGGTGTCCGCCGCGCCGCGCGACGCTGAGGCGACACGCCACACACAAGATCTCGTACTGCGCGGAGATGTCGTAACCAGTTGTAGTGTCGTGGTCGTTGCGGGAGATTCCGCGGCGTCGCACAAAAAGCCAGGTGAAATGGGGTTCTCGTGTCTGAGGGAATGAAACTGATCGATCGCGTCTCGGCCATCAACTGGAACCGCCTGCAGGACGACAAGGACGCCGAGGTGTGGGAGCGCCTCACCGGCAACTTCTGGCTCCCCGAGAAGGTGCCCGTGTCCAACGACATCCCGTCGTGGAACACGCTGACCGCCACGAGAAACAGCTGACGATGCGCGTCTTCACCGGTCTGACGTTGCTGGACACCATTCAGGGCACCGTCGGCGCGGTCAGCCTGATCCCCGATGCGCTGACCCCGCACGAGGAGGCGGTGTACACCAATATCGCGTTCATGGAGTCGGTGCACGCCCGCAGCTACAGCAACATCTTCTCCACGCTGTGCTCCACCGCCGAGATCGACGATGCGTTCCGCTGGTCGGAGGAGAACCCGAACCTGCAGCGCAAGGCCGAGATCGTCATGCAGTACTACAAGGGTGACGAACCGCTGAAACGCAAGGTGGCCTCGACGCTGCTGGAGAGCTTCCTGTTCTACTCCGGCTTCTACCTCCCCATGTACTGGAGCAGCCGCGCCAAGCTGACCAACACCGCCGACATGATCCGGCTGATCATCCGCGACGAGGCGGTGCACGGCTACTACATCGGCTACAAGTACCAGCGCGGTCTGGCGCTGCAGGACGAGGCGACGCGCCAGGAGCTCAAGGACTACACCTACGAGTTGCTCTTCGAGCTCTACGACAACGAGGTCGAGTACACCCAGGACCTCTACGACGAGGTCGGGCTCACCGAGGACGTCAAGAAGTTCCTGCGCTACAACGCCAACAAGGCGTTGATGAACCTCGGCTACGAGGCGCTGTTCCCGCGCGACGAGACCGACGTCAACCCCGCGATCCTGTCGGCGCTGAGCCCCAACGCCGACGAGAACCACGACTTCTTCTCCGGCTCGGGCTCCAGCTACGTCATCGGCAAGGCCGTCAACACCGAGGACGAGGACTGGGACTTCTGAAATAGCAGGTCTTGTTCGACCATCGGGTCGCTGTACTGCCTCGTCGGTAAAGCCGTCCGCCAAGGCCTGGACGCTTCTACGATCTGCGGCACGGGAAATGGTTGCGGATGCATCATCGATGGGTGCATTTCTGCGAGGTCGCTGTTAGCCGATAGGCCTCAGCCCCGGCGAATGCAAGGGGAATCCCCGTATCACCGCCAATGAGAAGCAGCTACCATCGAGCCAGCAACAAGGTTCGTTGAGCCGCACACAGGGAGCGCATCATGGGTAGGCATCACCTCACTCACCCACGCTGCGATACCAGGCTGGTCGGAGCGCGCTACCCGCCGAGGCGTTGCCGGAGATCACCGTCGGCGCGGCGGCTGTGACAGCAAAGATTTGCCGCTGCTGAGCGATTCGGACACACCGGGAGGCGTGCGCGCCCTCGGACTGGCTTTCCCCAAGGGGCGGCGCTGCCTGGTGAGCACCACGGGGCGCCGTGCCTTCAGGTGTTCGCCATCAAAACCACTACGCCCGCAGATTCAACCCGAAAAAGGAAATGCCGCATGTTCATTTCTCGACTACTCGCCGCAGGCGTCGTCCTGGCTGGCGCGGCGATCGGCCTGGCCGGCCCTGCCTCCGCAGAGCCACTCGAGGGCTCCTACACCGCGACAGTGGTCGGTGGCTCGATGGCTGGCGTCCACCTGCCAGCGCCAGTAATCGCTTCGGGGTGCGGTTCCGATTGCACCAATCTTCAGATTCTAGGAACGGGTACCGACCTGCACCCGCAGAGCGACACCTTGACCGGCACCTGGCCCATGAAAAACGGGGGCACCTGCGCTGTCTCGGTGAACACGCAGACGCTCGTCATGGATCAGTGCGGGGACACATACCAACTCACCAGAAACTGATTCTCTTCGGCTCGCCCAGCCTGGGAGATCCGAGCGCGCAGGTATCGCACGCCCGTGTAGCAGGCGGCACCACCCACCTCAGCAGATAGCGACCGACCAAAGGAATCTGACGATGCGCAACCAACACGGCATCACCATGGCGTTTGTCGTGGCGGCCGCAGTGTCGCTGGCCGCGGCGCCGACGGCTTACGCCGACCCGCAAGACGGAAGCCAGCAGTGCTCCGATCAGCAGAACACCGAGGCCCAAGGCGCCGATAAGCAGTGCCAGCAGCAACCCGGCCTCGGAATGCCCGATCGTCCCAACAACAACGGCAACCAGCAAGACCCCAACCAAAAACCGATCTCGCAGGTCGGGTACATGTACCTGGTCAATGGGGTCCCGACATGCTTTCACAACTGGGATGTCGGAGTCGGCGACGGTCCCCGTCACGCCGCTTCAGACCTGCTGACGCTGACCCGGATCTACCCCGCAAGTTGTTCTCGTCGAGGAACTTTCGCGGATTTCTACGTAGTGTCGGCTGTCGACCGCGACGAGGCCGTCAAGAGCGCGGTCGCAGCCCAGTTCATGCACGTGCTGCCGGTCGGATGGGTGGAGCCGGTCGGCATCAGCAATGCCACGCTCTTCCTGGCGTCGGACGAGGCCCGCTCCATCACCGGGCTGACCATGACCATCGACGCGGGCAGCATGCTCAAGGAGCGGACCGCACGTGAATGCGCGGGGAACCGGCGGCGAACAGTGCGCGCGGCGGTGACCTGGGGCCGGCGGGCGGCGACACTGGGCGTCGTGACCACCAAGACGTCGTGCATCGATCCTGAAGTGGCTGCGCGCCGGCTACCCGAGGGTGTGCCCGGGCCCGACCGCGTGCCGCTGCTGGCGCTGCTGCGCGCGACGCCGTTGACCGAGGAACGAGATCAAGGAAGTCGTCGCGCAACATCACCGCCGCGGGCGCAGGCGCCGGTGCCGGTGCCGAGATCGACGGCGACGAGATCGCCGCGTTCATCTCCGAGGTCACCCACCACGACGCCGGGCCGGAGAACATGGCGCGGGTGGCCGCGCAGGCTGGCCGCCGCGGGATGGCCGCTCGCCGGCGTCGATCTCGGCGAGCGGCCATCGCAGTAACGCTCAGCGCAGGGCGGCGGTGTCGATGACGAAGCGATAGCGCACGTCGCTGGCCAACACCCGCTCGTAGGCCTCGTTGACGTAATCCGGTTGGATCACCTCGATCTCGGGCGTCACATCGTGCTCCGCGCAGAAGTCGAGCATCTCCTGGGTCTCGGCGATGCCGCCGATCAACGACCCGGACAGCCGGCGCCGGCCGAAGATCAGCGCGCCTGCCGGCACCTCCATCGGCTTCTCGGGCATGCCCAGTTCGACCAGCGTGCCGTCGAGCTTGAGCAGGCCGAGATAGTCGCCCATGTCGAGGTTGGCCGACACGGTGTTGAGGATCAGGTCGAAGGAGCCCCTCAGCTTCTTGAACGTGTCGCGGTCGCTGGTGGCGTAATACTCGCCGGCGCCGAGCCGCAGACCGTCCTCCATCTTCTTCAGCGATTGACTCAGCACCGTGACCTCGGCCCCCATCGCGACGGCGATCTTGACCGCGAGGTGCCCGAGGCCGCCGAGGCCGATCACCGCGACCCGCGTGCCCGGGCCGGTATTCCAGTGCCGCAGCGGCGAATACGTCGTGATGCCCGCGCACAGCAGCGGAGCCGCCTTGTCGAGCGGGATGGAGTCGGGGATGGTCAGCACGTAGTTCTCGTCGACGACGATGGCGCCGCTGTATCCGCCCTGAGTGGGCTGGCCGTCGCGGCCGACGCCGTTGTAGGTGCCGACCATGCCGGGGTTGTTGCAGTACTGCTCCTCACCGGCCAGGCAGAACTCGCACTCGCGACAGGAGTCGACGAAGCAGCCGACGCCGACCCGGTCGCCGACCTTGAACTTCGTGACCTCCGCGCCGACCTCGCTGACGATGCCGGCGATCTCGTGTCCGGGGACCATCGGATACCCGACGTCACCCCACTCACCGCGCACGGTGTGGATGTCGGAGTGGCAGATCCCGGCGAAGTGGATGTCGAAGGCGACGTCATGGGGTCCGACATCGCGGCGGGTGATGGTGGTCTTGGTCAACGGCTCAGTGGCCGAGGTGGCTGCATATGCGGAAACGGTGGTCATCATCTTCCAACCTCTTCATCGTCTTGGCTCAGCGTGCGCCCACATCGCTGGCGCGGCGATACCGCGCCGGTGCGGCCAGCCCGGTGCCAACGCCCGCGCGGTTCCAGTTAATCCTGCCGCCGCGGTCTGCGCCGCGTGAGCGTCGTCACGGCCACCCGGGGCGTCGGCGATCCGCCGGTGCCGCCCGTGCGGCGGGGTGCGCTAAAGCGCCTGCGGCACTGTGGATTTTCTCGCGGTGGTTCAGTTGATCGGTGCGTTGACCAGACGCAGGTCGGCCAGGATGCCGCGGGCGGCGACGATGCCCTGGCCGGTCTGCCAGACCTCGTTGTTCACCGCGAACACCCGGTCGTCGCGGTTGGCGGACAACCGCTTCCACGCGTCGCTGTGCATGACATCGGCGGCCCGGTCCCGGGCCTGCGCGGACGCGAAGGACACGATAGACGATGTCGCCGTCGGCGACCGAGAAGTCCGGGGAGTCGTCCAGGTCCTCGTCGGAGATGCCCACCTCGACATAGGGCTTGTCGGTGAACCGTTGGCCGGCAGGTCGATCGACGCCCACATCGGCGAGCACGCTCGCCGGGAAGTTGTCGGCCCCGAACACGCGCATCGTGGTGTCGGTGAACTGCACGACCGACGCCTGGAAATGCGCGGCGTCGTGGTCGGCGCCGGTCTGTCGGCTGCGCGGTCGAAATCGTCGATCAATCTGTCGGCCGCCGACGACCGGCCGGTCGCCGCGCCCACCGTGCGCAGGTTGTCCTTCCAGGCCGCGCCCGGCGGGCCGCTGAAGACCGTGGGCGCGATCTCGGACAGCGCCGGGTGATCCTGCGGGGTGAGCGCCACCGAACCCAGGATCAGGTCGGGGGACAGCCTCTGGATGGCGTCGAGGTCGGGCTCGCTGCGGCTTCCCGCCCCGGGCAGGTCGTGGATCACCGTGCCCAGATAGGACGGCTGATCGGTCGACCCGTCCGGCAGCGCGGCGCCGACGATGCGCGACTGCAGGCCCAGGGCGCACAGCGCGTCGAGCTGGTCGCCGGACAGCGCGACGATCCGTTGCGGGTCGGCGCGGACCAGTGTCGTCTCCGGAATCGGGGGTGTGATGGCGTGCCCGGCGGCGTTGCGCACCTCCCGCTCTGCCGGGCCGTCGTCGAGCGGAGCCGGGTCGGGCGCACAGGATTCGTCGGGCCTGCGGTCGTTGCCGAGCACACCCGCGCTCGCGATGCGCGTGGTGCTGGTGATGGGCGGCTCTGGCCGGGCGGTGCCGGAGGGCTCGCCCGGGGAGCCGCAGCCGGCCACGGACGCCAGCGCGACGGCGAGTACGACCAGCTGCGGTGACCGGGCGGCCCGCAGGGCTGCCCGCGCTCGGCTGAACGGCACGTCGCCGACGGTAACATCCGGGCGCTCTGTGGCTGGTCAAGCCGCCTCGGCGGCACGCAGCCGCGGCGATTACGACGGTTTGTAGGACCACCCCGACCGCTGTCGGGTCGGGAAGGCTAGGATTCGAGTAACGAACATCCTCGGGACGCCCCGGTGACGACCCGGTCTGTAAGGAAGGTTGGAGGACCAGTTGGTAGCCGAAGCGCCCCCAATCGGAGAACTCGAGGCACGGCGTCCGTTCCCGGCGCGGCTCGGCCCCAAGGGCAACCTGATCTACAAGCTGATCACCACGACCGATCACAAGCTGATCGGCATCATGTACTGCGTCGCCTGCTTCGCGTTCTTCCTCATCGGCGGCTTGATGGCGCTGTTCATCCGCACCGAGCTGGCGGTGCCGGGCCTGCAGTTCCTGTCCAACGAGCAGTACAACCAGCTGTTCACCATGCACGGCACGGTGATGCTGCTGTTCTACGCCACCCCGATCGTGTTCGGGTTCGCCAACCTGGTGCTGCCGCTGCAGATCGGCGCGCCCGACGTGGCGTTCCCGCGGCTGAACGCGTTCTCGTTCTGGCTGTTCCTGTTCGGCGCGCTGATCGCGCATCGCCGGCTTCATCACCCCCGGCGGTGCGGCCGACTTCGGCTGGACCGCCTACTCCCCGCTGACCGACGCCATCCACTCGCCCGGGCGCGGGCGGCGACCTGTGGATCATGGGCCTGGCCGTCGGCGGTCTGGGCACCATCCTCGGCGGCGTCAACATGATCACCACCGTGGTCTGCATGCGCGCGCCGGGCATGACGATGTTCCGGATGCCGATCTTCACCTGGAACATCCTGGTGACCTCGATCCTGGTGCTGCTGGCGTTCCCGCTGCTGACCGCGGCGCTGTTCGGCCTGGCCGCCGACCGCCACCTCGGCGCGCACGTCTACGACCCGGCCAACGGCGGTGTGCTGCTGTGGCAGCACCTGTTCTGGTTCTTCGGGCACCCCGAGGTGTACATCATCGCGCTGCCGTTCTTCGGCATCGTCAGCGAGATCTTCCCGGTGTTCAGCCGCAAGCCGATCTTCGGCTACACCACGCTGATCTACGCGACGCTGGGCATCGCGGCGCTGTCGGTGGCGGTGTGGGCGCACCACATGTACGCCACCGGCGCCGTGCTGCTGCCGTTCTTCTCGTTCATGACGTTCCTGATCGCGGTGCCGACCGGGCATCAAGTTCTTCAACTGGATCGGCACGATGTGGAAGGGCCAGTTGACGTTCGAGACACCGATGCTGTTCTCGGTCGGGTTCCTCGTCACGTTCCTGCTCGGTGGCCTGTCCGGTGTGCTGCTGGCCAGCCCGCCGATGGACTTCCACGTCACCGACAGCTACTTCGTGGTCGCGCACTTCCACTACGTGCTGTTCGGCACGATCGTGTTCGCCACCTACGCCGGGATCTACTTCTGGTTCCCGAAGATGACCGGCCGGCTGCTCGACGAGCGACTGGGCAAGCTGCACTTCTGGCTGACGTTCATCGGCTTCCACACCACGTTCCTGGTGCAGCACTGGCTCGGTGACGAGGGCATGCCGCGCCGCTACGCCGACTACCTGCCCACCGACGGGTTCACCACGCTGAACATCGTCTCGACCATCGGCGCGTTCATCCTGGGCCTGTCGACGCTGCCGTTCGTGTGGAACATCTTCAAGAGCTGGCGGTACGGCGAGCCGGTGACCGTCGACGACCCGTGGGGCTACGGCAACTCGCTGGAGTGGGCGACCAGTTGCCCGCCGCCGCGGCACAACTTCACCGAGCTGCCCCGGATCCGTTCGGAGCGGCCCGCGTTCGAGCTGCACTATCCGCACATGGTCGAGCGGATGCGCGCCGAGGCCCACGTCGGGCGTGCCCACGGCCCGGAAGACGGCGACGTGACCCGGCTCGACGACGCGAACGTCCGCACCTGACCGAAGCGCGCGGGCGGCACCGGGGGTGAGGGCAGTCGGAAGGCGCTACATCGATCGGCTCGTCGCGCAAGCGCTCGTCGCTGCTGATCACCGTCACCGGGCCGCGACCAGCCAGGTGTGACATCGGCGCTGTTCGAGGTGCTGTCGCGGCACCAGGTCGATCTTCTCAACGTCGAACAGGTCGTCATCCGCGGGCGGCTGACGCTGGGCGTGCTGGTCGCCGCCGCAGCCGAGGTGGCCGGCGGGCCGCGCTGCGCGACGAGGTGCGAGGCCGCCATCCACGAGCGTCGGTCTCGACGTCACGATCGAACGCAGCGACGACATGCCGGTGCTGCGGCGAGCCGTCGACCCACACCATCGTGGTGCTGGGCCGTCCGATCACCGCCGAGGCGTTCGGCGTGGTGGCCCGCGAAGGCGGCCGCGCTCGGGGTCAACATCGACTTCATCCGCGGCGTGTCCGACTATCCGGTGACGGGCCTGGAGCTACGGGTCTCGGTGCCGCCGGGCGCGATACGGCGAGCTGCAGGCGGCGCTGGCGCGGGTCGCCGTCGACGAGAGCGTCGACATCGCGCTCGAGGACTACAGCCTGTCGCGGCGCGCCAAGCGGCTCATCGTCTTCGACGTCGACTCGACGCTGATCCAGGGCGAGGTCATCGAGATGCTGGCCGCCCACGCCGGCGCCGAGGCCGCGGTCGCCGAGATCACCGAGGCCGCCATGCGCGGCGAGCTGGACTTCGCCGAGTCGCTGCACCGGCGGGTCGCGACGCTGGCGGGTCTGCCCGCCGAGGTGCTCGACGAGGTCGCCGAGCAGATCGAGCTGACGCCGGGAGCGCGCACCACGCTGCGCACGTTGCGGCGGCTTGGGATTTCACTGCGGCATCGTCTCCGGCGGCTTCCGCCAGGTGATCGAACCGCTGGCGCACGAGCTGATGATGGACTTCGTCGCGGCCAACGAACTCGAGATCGTGGACGGAAAGCTGACCGGCCGGGTGATCGGCGACGATCGTCGACCGGCCCGGAAAAGCCAAGGCGCTGCGCGATTTCGCGCAACAGGCCGGGGTGCCGATGGAGCAGACGGTGGCCGTCGGCGACGGCGCCAACGACATCGACATGCTCACCGCCGCCGGGCTCGGGGTGGCATTCAACGCCAAGCCGGCGCTGCGTGAGGTGGCCGACGCATCGCTGAGCCATCCGTATCTGGACACCGTGCTGTTCATCCTGGGCATCACCCGCGGCGAGATCGAGGCCGCCGACGCACTCGACGGATTGGTGCGCCGCGTCGACATCCCCGACTGAGAGCTTCCTACGCGCGCTGAACCACCGACGGTCGTCGGCTCCGGCGCCGTCGAACCCGGTGACGCTGCGCCACGCACGGGCCAGCAGTTCGATCGGCCTCGGTGAGCTGGTCCTCGGGCAGCGCGTAGGGCACGCGGATGAACCGCTCCAGCGTGCCGTCGACACCGAATCGCGGGCCCGGCGGGTAGCTCCAGCCCCATCCGCGACGCGGCCGCCGACAGCGCCGTACTCATCGGTGCGGGCAGCCGCACCCACAGCGACATCCCGCCGACGCCGGGCCGGGCTGCCAGTCGGGCAGATGCCGGCTCGAGCAGATGACAGCAGCAAGGCGCGCCGGGCCCGCAGGATCTCCCGCCGTTCGGGCAGCAGTTCGATCGCGCGGCGCGAGAAGCCTTGCGGCGGCGAATTGTTCGAGAACCGGCGGTGCCCATGTCGATCGACGGGCGCAACGCCGCGATCGTGGCGAGTGTGTCGCGCTCGGCGCGGATCCAGCCGATGCGCAGTCCGCCCCAGAACGACTTCGACATCGAGCCGACGGTCAGCACCAGGTCCCGCCGCGTCGTCATCGACGGCGGCCATCGGGGCGGGCACCTGTTCGTCGAGCCACATGTCGGTGATCGTCTCGTCGATGATCGTGCGGGTGCGGGTCTCGGCGATGATGTCGCGCCAACCGCTTTCGGTCGTCGGCGGCATGGTCAGCCCGGTGGGATTGTGGTTGTCGGGAATCAGATAGGCCAGGCTCGGCGCGAGCTGATGCACCGCGGCCTGCACCGCGTCGAGTTCCCAGCCGTCCTCGGTCATCGCCACCGGAACCGGGCGCGCGCCCGCGGTGGCGATCGCCGACAGGGCGCCGTGGTAGGTGGGTTGCTCGACGAGCACCCGATCGCCCGGCTGGATGTAGGTGGTCAGGATCAGGCCGATGGCGTGCAGGGCGCCGGTGGTCACCATGATCTCGTCGGGCTCGGTGGGAAGACCTCGCGCGCAATATCTTTCGGCGATGGCCTCCCGCAGGGCGGCGCACCCCGCAGCTCGATGGCCGATGCCGTGCAGGTAGGGCGTCGCGAGTTGGGCCGCCTCGATGAACGCCTCGGACACCGCGCCGCCGGCGCGGACAGCGCGGCGGCGGCGAGGTTCACGGTGGGGATGGCGGCATCGAGCGGCGCCGCCGGGGCGACCGGCAGCGCCGTGGTGCTGCGGGCGCCGCGGCGGGCGTTGAGGTAGCCGTCGTCGCGCAATTGGGTGTAGGCGGCGGTGACGGTGGTGCGGGACACCCGCAGCGCGTCGGCCAGCGCGCGTTCGCTGGGCAGCCGTGCGCCGACCGGGAGCGCGGCCGTCGACGATCAGCAACCGGATCGCGTCGGCCAGGCCGTGGTAGGCCGGCCCGCTCCGACTGGACGTGCGCCAGTTGCCAAGTTCCCGGGCCAGTAGGTCCACATCGAGTGATCTGGCGGTCGACGCGATCGTCATCTGAAGCCAGTATTGCCAAACTGGCTATTGAAAAGCAAGCCAGATGCGCCAGATTATGGCGACATGAGCTCGACTGGATATCTCGACTGGCCCGACCGGTTGGCGGATCTGTACGACATGCCGAGCCCTCGGCGGCGTGCTCGACGACCGGGACGCCGACGCCCGGCGGATGCGCATGGAACTGGACGCCATCCGGGTGCGCTTCCCGGACCACGCCTAGTGCCGCCGGTGCGGCGCGGACTCTCGCGCGCGGTCGCGCTGCTCGCCGGGCTGTCCGGCTACGGCCTGTCGATGGCGATGATGGTGCGCGCGGGCCTGGGCCTGGACCCCTGGGACGTGTTCCACCAAGGACTTTCGCTGCGTACCGGCATGACGATCGGGCTCGCCTCGGCGGTGGCCGGCGTGGCGGTGCTGGTGGCCTGGATCCCGCTGCGGAACCGGCCAGGCGTGGGCACCGTCGCCAACGTCGTCGTCATCGCGCTCACCGTCGACCTCGCGCTCGCGGTGCTCCCTGCCCCGACGTCGCTGCCGGCGCGCAGCACGATGATGGCCGCCGCGGTGGTGCTCAACGCGGTGAGCACGGTGCTCTACATCGGTGCCGGGCTCGGCCCGGGGCCGCGAGACGGGTTGATGACCGGGCTGGTGGCCCGCACCGGCAGATCGGTCCGGCTGGTGCGCACCGCGATCGAGGTCACCGTGCTCACCGTCGGCTGGTTCCTCGGCGGCACCGTCGGAGTCGGCACCGTGGTCTACGCGTTCGGCATCGGGCCCCTGGTCCAGCTGTTCGTGCGGCTCATCCCCGACCGGTTGCTCGCCGTCAGTGGCTGGGCCCCGATACCGCCGGCGCCGCGCGTTGGCCGATGATTGTAGGGATGAGCAGCCGACACACACTGGAGTCGCTGGCAGCTGATGCCGTCGCACTCGCCGAGAGCAGAGCCGCGCGCGGTGCTGGGCATCGCCGGCAGCCCGGGAGCGGGGAAGTCGGTGCTGGCCCGGCAACTGCTCGAGCACATCGCGGTCGAGCAGCGGAGAAGGGATGGGCGGCGCACGTCCCGATGGACGGCTTCCACCTCGCCGACGCCCAACTGCGCCGACTGGGGCTCCTGGAGCACAAGGGCGCGCCGGAGACGTTCGACGCCGCCGGGTATGCGCACCTGCTGGAACGGATACGCACCGAGATCGACACCGAGATCTATGTCACCCGGGTTCGAGCGGACGCTCGAGCAACCGTTGGCCGCCGCGCTCGTGGTGACGCCCGCCGCGCGCCTGGTCATCACCGAGGGCAACTATCTGTTGCTCGACTCGCCGCTGTGGACGCGCGCCCGCCGCGCGATGGACCAGGTGTGGTTCGTGACCACCGACGAACGGACCCGGCGCGACCGGTTGATCGCCCGTCACGAGGAGTTCGGCAAGGACGCGGATGACGGCGCAGTCCTGGGCGGCAGCGGTCGACCAGCCCAACGCCGAGATGGTGGCGTCGACGGCCGCCGCCGCCGACCGGGTGATCGTCAACGGCGCCGACGGTTGGGTGATTTCGGCCTGACTAGGATGGGCGCGTGCCCGTCGAGGAAGAAGAAGCAGCCGACCCCGACCTGCTGATCGACTTCGCGAAGGTGACGTTGCGCCGCAGCGGCCGGCTACTGGTCGGCCCGGTCACCTGGTCGGTGGAGCTCGACGAGCGGTGGGTCGTCATCGGCCCCAACGGTGCGGGCAAGACGTCGCTGCTGCGCATCGCCGCGGCGATGGAGCACCCGTCGTCCGGCACCGCCTACGTGCTCGGGGAGCGGCTCGGCCGGGTGGACATGTCCGAGCTGCGCGCACGGGTGGGCCTGAGCAGTGCCGCCCTGGCCCAGCGGGTGCCCGACGACGAGATCGTCCGCGACCTGGTGGTGTCGGCCGGCTACGCGGTGCTGGGCCGCTGGCGGGAGCAGTACGACGAGATCGACTACGAACAGGCGCTCGACATGCTCGAGAGCGTCGGCGCCGAACACCTCGCCGAGCGGACCTACGGCACCCTCTCCGAAGGGGAGCGCAAACGCGTGCTGATCGCGCGGTCGCTGATGACCGACCCCGAACTGCTGCTGCTCGACGAGCCCGCGGCGGGGCTGGACCTCGGCGGCCGCGAGGAGCTCGTCGCGCGGCTCAGTGATCTCGCGATGGATCCCGACGCTCCGGCGATGGTGTTGGTGACCCACCATGTCGAGGAGATCCCGCCCGGCTTCTCCCACTGCCTGATCCTGTCCGAGGGCAAGGTGGTCGACTCCGGTCTGCTGAGCGACGTGCTCACCGCCGAGAACCTGTCCACGGCGTTCGGACAGTCGATCGCGCTGGACATCATCGACGGCCGGTACTTCGCGCGCCGCACCCGCAGCCGCGCAGCGCACAGGAGGCGAGCATGACCGAGGAGCGTGTCCGCGAGGACAAGACGGGCTCCGACCCGCTGGTGGCGCGCCCCGCCGCGACCGTGATGCTGGTCCGGGACACGCCCGAGGGCATCAAGGTCTTCCTGATGCGCAGACACTCGGCCATGGATTTCGTCGCCGGGGTGATGGTGTTCCCCGGCGGGGGCGTCGACGACCGCGACCGCAACGCCGACATCGCGTGGCACGGGCCCGACCGGCACTGGTGGGCCGGGCGCTTCGGGGTCGACGAGGAACTGGCCGAGGCCCTGGTCTGCGCCGCGGCCCGGGAGACCTTCGAAGAATGCGGCGTCCTGTTCGCCGGCTCGGCCGACGACCCGGATCTGCTGGTCGACGACGCCTCGGTGTACCGCGAACAGCGAGCGGCGCTGGAGAACAAGTCGCTGTCGTTCGGGGAGTTCCTGCGCTCGGAGCGGCTCGTGCTCCGCGCCGACCTGCTGCGTCCGTGGGCGAACTGGGTGACCCCGAAAGAGGAGCGCACCCGCCGGTACGACACGTATTTCTTCGTCGGGGCGCTGCCGCAAGGTCAGCGCGCCGACGGCGACAACACCGAGACCGACAAGGCGGACTGGGTGACGCCGCGGGCCGCGCTCGACGACTTCGCCGAGGGCCGAAGCTTCCTGCTGCCCCCGACGTGGACCCAACTGGACGCGCTCGACGGCCGCACCGTCGCCGAAGTGCTGGCGGTGCGAGCGCCGGATCGTCGCGATCGAGCCGTCGCTGGCCGCCAAGGCGGGCGGCAACTGGGAGATCGAGTTCTTCAACAGCGACCGCTACAACGAAGCCCGCAACCGGCGCGCCCCCCAGGGGTACGCCGACGGGGCGCCCCCGGCGTGACGGAGTTCGTCAGCGTCGTCGCACCCCGAGACGGCTCGCGGATCGCGACGCTGCTGCTGTCGCGACCGCCCGACCAACGCGTTGACCCGGCAGGTGTACCGGGAGATCGCCGACGCGGCCGCCGAGCTCGGTCGCCGCGACGACGTGGCGGCGGTGATCGTGTTCGGCGGGCACGAGATCTTCTGCGCGGGGGAGGACATGCCCGAGCTGCAGACGCTCGACGCCGACGAGGCGGCGGTGGCCGCGCGCCTGTGCCGGGACGCCGTCGACGCACTGGCCGCGGTACCGCAGCCGACCGTCGCCGCGATCACCGGATACGCGCTCGGCGCCGGCCTGACGCTGGCGCTGGCGGCCGACTGGCGGGTGAGCGGCGACAACGCCAAGTTCGGCGCCACCGAGATCCTGGCCGGGCTGGTGCCCGTGGACGGCGGGGCGACGCGGCTGGCGCGTGCGATCGGCGTCAGCAAGGCCAAGGATCTGGTGTTCAGCGGACGGTTCGTCGATGCCCGGGAGGCGCTGGAGCTGGGTCTGGTGGACGAGCTCGTCTCGCCGGACGGCGTGTACGACGCGGCGCTGGCCTGGGCGAGGCGCTTCCTGGAGTATCCGCCGGAGGTCCTGGCCGCGGCGAAGGCGACCTTCGAACGGCGATGAGAGCGGTCGCGGCGGTGGACGTTAGGCTGCCCTGCATGACGGAAACGAAGGAATCCGGCGCCCACCCCGATGTCGCCGATCCGGCTCCGCAGCCCCGCGCGACCCAGGAGCAGGTCGAGGCCGCGATGCACGACTCCAAGCTGGCCCAGGTGCTCTACCACGACTGGGAGGCCGAGACCTACGACGAGAAGTGGTCGATCTCCTACGACCAGCGCTGCGTCGACTACGCGCGCGGCCGGTTCGACGCCGCGGTGCCCGAGGACGTCCAGCGGGAGCTGCCCTACGACCGGGCGCTGGAGCTGGGCTGCGGCACCGGCTTCTTCCTGCTCAATCTCGTCCAGGCCGGCGTTGCGCGCCGCGGCTCGGTGACCGATCTGTCGCCGGGCATGGTGAAGGTGGCCACCCGCAACGGTCAGTCACTGGGGCTGGACATCGACGGCCGGGTCGCCGACGCCGAGGGCATCCCCTACGACGACGACACCTTCGACCTGGTGGTCGGGCACGCGGTACTGCACCACATCCCCGACGTGGAGCTGTCCCTGCGCGAGGTCGTGCGGGTGCTCAAGCCGGGCGGGCGGTTCGTGTTCGCCGGTGAGCCGACGACGGTCGGTAACCGCTATGCCCGAGAACTGTCGACGCTGACCTGGCGCGTGGCGACCAACGTGACGAAGCTGCCGATGCTGTCGGGCTGGCGCCGCCCGCAGGCCGAACTGGACGAATCGTCGCGTGCCGCGGCGCTGGAGGCCGTCGTCGACCTGCACACCTTCGATCCCGCCGACCTCGAGCGGATGGCCGCCAACGCCGGTGCGGTGCGAAGTCCGCACGGCCAGTGAGGAATTCACCGCGGCGATGCTCGGCTGGCCGGTCCGCACCTTCGAGGCGGCGGTGCCGCCCGGCCGGCTCGGGTTGGGGCTGGGCGAAATTCGCCTTCAGCAGTTGGACGACGCTGTCCTGGGTGGACGCCAACGTCTGGCGCCGTGTCGTGCCGAAGGGCTGGTTCTACAACGTCATGGTGACGGGGGTCAAGCCGTCGTAGCGTTCGACCTCGACGACGTCGGCTATCTGCGCAGCGACGCGGGAGCGGCTGGCGCTGATCGAGGTCGATCGACTGGCGCTGGCGGAATCCACGCTGATCCCCGACATCGCTTCGGCCAGAAGGCGATTCGCCGACCGCACGGCGGTTCTGGTGGAGACCGTGCAGTTGCGGCGCCGGGCGGCGGCGAAGTTCGCCGACCCCTCCGGATGGTTGTTCACCGACGAGGCGCTGCAGCAGGCCACCGCGCAGCCGGTGGCCGAGCACCGGGCGCGGCGGCTGGCCGGCGCCACCGTGCACGACGCGACCTGCTCGATCGGCTCCGAGCTTGCGGCGCTGCGCGTTTCGGCGTCGTTCGTGGTGGGCAGCGACGTCGACCCGGTACGGCTGGCGATGGCCCGGCACAATCTCGCGGCGTCGGGGTCCGAGGTGGTGCTCTGCCGCGCCGACGCGCTGCGGCCGATCACGAGCGACGCGGTCGATGATGGTCGACCCGGCCCGGCGGACCGGGTCGCGGCGACGCTTCGACCCCCGCGCATACCTGCCGCCGCTGGACGAGCTGCTCACTGTGCTGGCCGACCGTGACCACGTCGTGAAATGCGCTCCCGGAATCGATTTCGCGGCGCTGGCGACGATGGGGTTCCAGGGCGAGATCGAGGTGACCTCGTTGTCCGGCAGCGTCCGCGAAGCGTGCCTGTGGTCGCGCGGCCTGACCGGGTCCGGCGTGCGGCGGCGCGCGACGCTGCTCGACACCGGGGAACAGCTCACCGACGCCGACCCCGACGACTGCGGCGTCGCGCCGCCCGGGCGCTGGATCGTCGACCCCGACGGCGCCGTGGTGCGTGCCGGCCTGGTCCGCCACTACGCGGTCCGGCACGGTCTGTGGCAGCTCGACCCCGACATCGCCTACCTGTCCGGTGACCGGCTGCCCCCGGGGGTACGCGGCTTCGAGGTGCTCGACCAGCTCGCCTTCAGCGAACGGCAGCTCCGCCAGGCGCTTTCGGCGCGCGCGGTCGGCGCCGTGGAGATCCTGGTCCGCGGCGTCGACGTCGACCCGGACGTGTTGCGTCCGCGCCTGCGGCTGCGCGGCACCGAGCACGCCACGGTCGTCATCGCCCGAATGGGGTCCGGTGCGGCCAGCCGGGCAACGGCATTCATATGCCGTCCGTCACGTTGAGCGCTCACGTACGCTGGCGAATGGTCATTCCCACCGCGCCCCGGCAGTCCGGCGCCGATCCCGAGGACGTTCGACGATGCGCATTCTCGCCGCTGCCCTGCTGGCTGCCGGTGTGCTGGCCGGTTCCGCGGCCACGCCGGCGGCCGCCGCCCAGCCGGCGTGCGCCGACCTTGGGGGCACGGTCGACGCCGACCAGGTGTGTCACGTCCACGCGGAGAACCCCACCTACCGCCTGGACTACACCTTCCCCGCGGATTATCCCGATCAGCAGGCGCTGATCGCCTACCTGACCCAGACCCGCGACGGTTTCGTCAACGTCGCGCAGATGCCCGGGTCGTGGAACCTGCCCTATGTGCTGGACGCGCAGGGGCACCGGATACCGGTCCGGCCCCGAAGACGGCGGTACCCGCAGCGTGGTGTTCGAGATGTACGAGAACGTCGGCGGCGCGCACCCGCAGACCTGGTACAAGTCGTTCAACTGGGACCGTGGCCGACAAGGAGCCGATCACCTTCGAGTACCCTGTTCAAGCCGGGCACCAAGCCGCTGGACGTGATCTTCCCGATCGTGCAGGCCGCAGCTGGCCCGTCAGCTCGGTGTCGACGCTCCCGTCTCACCCGCCGACGGCCTCGACTCCGGCCAAGTACCAGGAGTTCGCCCTCACCGATGACTCGCTGATCTTCTTCTTCGGCCAGGGCGAGATCATGCCCGGCGCCGGGGGCGCCCTGCAGGTCACCGTTCCGCGGTCGGCGGTCGCGCCGATGCTGCGCTCAGCCGGGCGCGAATCCGTAGACCTGGCCCTCGCTGGTGGCGACGACGACGCGCCGGTCATGGCCGATCGACACCCCGACCGGCCAACCGCCGGCGTTGGGCAACCGGTAGGTGTTCACCGTGTGGCCGTCGCCGAGGGCGAAGACCACCAGCGCCAGACCGTTTCGCCGTCCCGCACCACCGTGTAGCCGACGTCGCCGGCCAGGCTCGCCGTGGACAACGGGCGACAGTCGGGGCGGCGTCCAGATCTTCTCCGCCCCGTCCCCGCTGTCCCGGATCGCCGTCAGCTCGGCGCCCGGTCCGCCGCCGGCGATGATCAGCCCGTCGCGGGACACCGACGGCGGGGTCTGGGCCAGGTAGCCCAGCGGAACCGACCATTTCGCGCGTGCCGTCGGCGGTGTCGAGGGCCCACAACCGTTCGTCGCGGCCGTTGACGTAGACCGTCGATCCGTCCGCGGAGAGCACCGGGCTGCCCAGCGGACCGCCGCCGACGGCGTCGCTGGTCCACTCGCGGGTCAGCAGCGGGGTCTGGCCCGGCCGGTAGCGCAGCCCGACCACCACGGGCTTGTCGGCGCCGGGCTCCCACAGGGTCACCACCACCATGCCGGTCGCCGCGGAGAAGGCCGGCGCGGCGGCCACCGGGCAGGCGGGGCCGCCCAACCGGCAGTCGGCCAGTCCGCGCTGCGGATCCTTCGGGTCGATCCCGGCGACCAGATCCAGCGAGTTGCCGACGACGGTCCCGCGGTGCGCGTCGAAGACCAGAACCTGTCCCAGATGGGTGACCACCAGCAGGTTGCCGTCGGTCAGGAAGCGCATGCGTGGTGGGCATCCCGATCACCGGCTGCGCGCCAGCGGATCCACTGCGTCGGCGGGAAGGACAGCATCGCGCCCGGCTGGCCGACGTAGAGGTTGTCGAACCCGTCGAACAGCGGGACTGGACACGGCGCCCCGAGTCCGGCCCTGGCAGCAGCCGGGTGCACCAGCGTTGCCGCGCCCGGTTGTCGGTCTCCCACACCATCAGCGAGCAGCCGGCGGGGGTCTGCGCCGTTGACCGCCAGGTAGCTGCGTCGAGCCCAGCGCGGCCTGGGCGCCCAGCTTGCCCTTGACCGAGCGGCTCCACTCCAGGCGCAGGGCGTCGGCGCCGTCGACCGGCGCCGTAACTGCTGTTCGCGGCGTCCGCGTACTGGGCCGCCCAGCCCGACGCGGCGCGCGCTTCGCACCCAGGAATCGGTGTTGCCGCAGCCCGCCAGTGCACCGGCGACCAGCGCGGTCGACGCCAGCACGATGATTCGCCGGAGCACGGGATCCCTTCTCGTCTGCGTTGTACGTCGAGCCCACGTGAGGGTAACCGCTTCGGCCCCCGCCCCTCGCGTAGGCTTTCCGGCCATGACGACGATGTGGGGTGCGCCGCTGCACAAGCGCTGGCGGGGATCACGCCTTCGCGATCCCCGGCAAGCCCGGTTCCTGACGCCGGCGTCGCTGAAGTGGGTGATCGCCAACCGCGCCTACACCCCGTGGTATCTGGTGCGGTACTGGCGGCTGCTGAAGTTCAAGCTGGCCAATCCGCACATCATCACCCGCGGCATGGTCTTCCTCGGCAAGGACGTGGAGATCCAGGCGACCCCCGAGCTGTCCCAGCTCGAGATCGGCCGCTGGGTGCACATCGGGGACAAGAACACCATCCGGTGCCACGAGGGGTCGCTGCGGATCGGCGACAAGGTGGTGCTGGGCCGCGACAACGTGATCAACACCTACCTCGACATCGAACTGGGTGATTCGGTCCTGATGGCCGACTGGTGCTACATCTGCGATTTCGACCATCGGATGGACAGCATCGAGCTGCCGATCAAGGATCAGGGCATCATCAAGGGCCCGGTGCGGATCGGTCCGGACACCTGGGTCGGCGTCAAGGTCAGCGTGCTGCGCAACACCACGATCGGACGCGGGTGCGTGCTCGGGTCCCATGCCGTGGTCAGGGGCGACATCCCCGACTTCTCGATCGCGGTGGGTGCGCCCGCCAAGGTCGTCAAGAACCGGAAGCTGTCCTGGGAGACCTCGGCCGCCCAGCGGGCCGAGCTGGCGGCCGCGCTGGCCGACATCGAACGCAAGAAAGCCGCCCGCTGAGCCGAGCGACCTCAGCCGGTGCGGTCGGGCAGGGCGCGCTCGGCGATGGGTCGGCGCGGCTGCGGTCTGCGCTCGGCGCGCTTGGCCGCCAGATACACCTGCGCGGTCTCGGCGGCGACGGTGTGCCAGGCGAAGTCGGAGGTGAGCCGTTCGCGCGCGGCGATCGCGCGCTGTTGCGCGGCCGAGGGTGAATCGAGGGCGGCGCGCACGGCGGCGGCCAGTGCGTTGACGTCGTTGGGCGGGAACGACAGGCCGGTCGTCCCGTCGATCACCGCCTCGCCGAGCCCGCCCGCGGTGGAGGTGACCAGGGGCACTCCGGCGGCGGCGGCCTCGAGCGCCACGATGCCGAACGGTTCGTAAGCGACTGGGCAGCACCGCGACGTCGGCCCGGTGCAGCAGGCGCAGCAGCGATCCGTGATCGACGCCGGCCGACGAAGTTCGTCGCCTTGAGCACCTTGTGCCTGCGGGCCTGCTCGGCCAGGAATGCCAGCTGGGTGCCGTCCCCGGCGATCGTCAGCGTGGTGCCCGGATGTGTGCGGCGGATCCGCGGCAGCGCCGCGATGGCGTCGTGCACGCCCTTCTCGTACTCGAGCCGGCCGAAGTACAGCAGCTCCGCGGGCCCGCTGCGCGCTCCCGGCGGGGCGCGAAGGGCCAACCGTGCGGTGTCGATCCCGTTGCGGATGACCGAGACCTCGGCGAGCTCCGGGCCGAACAGCTCGGTGATCTCGTCGCGCATGGACGCCGAACACGTGATCAGCGAATCGGATTCGCGCACCAGCCACGACTCCAGCGCGTGCACCTGCCGGCTGACCGGCCCCGACACCCACCCGGAGTGCCGGCCGGCCTCGGTGGCGTGAATGGTGGAAACCAGTGGCACGTCGAAGAATTCGGCCAGTGCGACGGCCGGGTGGGCGACCAGCCAGTCGTGCGCGTGCACGACATCGGGCCGCCAGTCCGGACAGCGTCAGGCCGGCCCGGACCATCGCATGACCCATCGCCAGCGTCCACGCCATCATGTCGGTGCCGAAGGTGAACTCGTGCGGGTCCTCGGCCGCGGCGATCACCCGCACGCCGTCGCTGACCGCGTCGGTCGTCGGGTGCGTCGCCGGATCGGTGCCCGTCGGCCGGCGGCTCAGCACGACCACGTCGTGGCCGGCGGCGACGAGTTCGGTCGCCAGATGGTGCACGTGGCGGCCGAGTCCGCCGATCACCACGGGCGGATACTCCCAGGACAGCAGAAGGACTTTCATCTTCACGCGCTCGGCAGCCTCCGTGCGTCCAGCGCCCCGAACAGTCCGTCGGCGCGGTTCCACTGCTCGGCGAGGCGCTGCGCGTGGTCGTGCCTGCCCGCGGCCAGCGCGTCGGCGATCTCCCGGGTGGCGTGCGCGTGCAGGTGCGCGCGGTAGCGCGCGTAGTCGGCGGCCGAATCCTTGCTGACCATGAACGGCCAGTCACTGGACACGGTGAGCAGTGTCTCCCGCAGGATCTGGTCGGCGACGAACAGCCGGGGCCGCGGCGATCCCAGTGCCGATGCGTGCGCGAGCGCCTTGTCGACCGTGCTCAGCGCGGTGTCGACGACTTCGGTGTTCAGGCGCACCAGGTCGGCGACCTGCTCGCCCGACCACACCTGCCAGTCTTTGCCGGAACCCCAAGAGCTCGGCGGCAATTCGACAGGCGCGCCGACGTAGTCGCCGGCCACCGCGTCGGCCAGGGTGCCGATCCGGATGCCGGCGGCGGGCAGCGCGCGCAGCACCCGTTCCAGCCACAGCGGTCCCTCGTACCACCAGTGGCCGAACAGTTCGGTGTCGAACGCGGCGATGACGTGGGCCGGCCGGCCGATGCGGGCGCTCTCGGCGATCAGGCGTTGCGCGCACGGTCGTCGACGAAGTCGGCCACGTGGGCGTCGACGGCCGCGTCGGCGCGCTCGCGGGTCGTAGGGCGCCTTGGCCTCCGACGGCACGTTGCGGCCGGTCACCCGGGCCGGCTTGAGGCCGGTCGCGTGGTCGTAGGTGTGGAAGTCGCGGTAGGCGGCGTGCCCGGGATAGCCCGACTTCGGCGACCACACCCGGTAGCTGACCTGCAGATCCCGGCCGAACGCGACGACGCGGAACCGGCGACCGGGCGGCCGAGCGCGGTGTCGCCGTGCAGCGAGGGGCCGTCGACCATGAAGTGCCGACGCCCGCCGCGGCGTAGTCGGTCTCCATGCCGGGCGCGTAGGCGCACTCGGGCGCCCAGATGCCGGCGGGGCGCGTGGGCGAAGCGCTGCTGCGCGTCGGCCAGCCCTTCGCGCAGCGCGAACTCCCGCAGCCGCGGGTGCAGCAGCGGCTGGAACGGATGGGCCAGCGGACCGCCGAGCAGCTCGATGATCCCGCCGTCGATGCAGGTCGCGCAGCACCGGGCTGCCGCCGTGCCGCCACAGCGCCGTCGAACTCGTCGAGCTCGCGGTCGGCCTCGCGCGTAGTTCGCGGGAACCGAAGTGCCGCAACGCTTCCGGTGCCGAAGCCGGCGAGGGATCCGACGTGGCGCGCATCGTGGCGGCTTCCAGCGCGCGCAGCTGCCAGTTGGCCAGCCAGTGATGCATGCCCTGCAGGCAGTAGGGGTCGTCCAGTTGCGCGGCCACCACCGGCGTGATGCCCGAGGGTGACCAGATGCCGACGGTCTTCGGCGGCCAGCGTGCGCAGCACCCGCATCAGCGGCAGGTAGGACGCCGACCACGACTGGTAGAGCCACTCCTCGCCGACCGGCCAGCGACCGTGGTGGGCCAGCCACGGCAGGTGGGTGTGCAGGACGAAGGTGAACAGCCCGGGGACCGGCTCGGCGGCCTCGCCCGGCGCTGTGCCGTGCACTGCGCTCACGGCCGCACCGCGATCGCGACGAGATCGAGGCTGTCGTCGATTCGGTCGGCCGGTCGGTGAGGTCGAAGTCGTCGACCGTCACCGAGGCGACGTCGGCCAGCAGCTCGGCGGGCCACGGTGCGTCGGCCAGCGCGCGGGCGATCTGCGCGTCGATGATCGAGCCGCCGTGGCGCGCGTCGAGCGCGGCGAGCCGCGCGCCGTGGAAGACGCCGTACATCGCCTCCAGCGTGAAGCCGCCCGACTCCAGCAGCTCGGCCAGCTCGGCCGCGTTGAGCTCGCGGGTATGGAACGGGTTGACGGGCGTGTCGCGGCCGGGGAGAACGTGATCCGGTTGGGCGTCGACATCAGCAGCACCCCGCCCGGCCGCAGCACCCGGAGGCATTCGGCGACGAAGCGGTCCTGATCCCACAGGTGCTCGATGACCTGGAAGTTCACCACGACGTCGACCGAGGCGTCGGCCAGCGGCAGCTCGGCCAGGTTGCCCTGGCGCACGTCGACGCGCGGATAGCGGGCGCGCACATGGCGCGACCGCGGTCTCGTCGTAGTCCAGCCCGATCACCCGGCGGGCGACGTCGGCGATCAGGTCGGCGCCGTAACCCTCGCCGCAGCCCGCCTCGAGCACGTCGCGGTCACGGCAGCGCTCGGCGAGCCGGCGGTAGACCACCTCGTGGCGGCGGAACCAGTAGTTCTCCTCGGCCAGTCCGGGCACGGTCCGCTCGCCGGTCAGCGGCAGCGGGACGGCAGCCGGCTGCGTACCGGCCGGCGTCGTCTCGTCCCCGGGCCCGACGCTGTTACCCGTCGTCCCGGTCACATGTGCGCTCATCGGAAGGCAGGCTAACCCCTAACCGTCGGATGACGAACAGTTCACCGGACGCAGGCGGCGCAGACCACAAACTTCGACCAGCTATGGTGTTCTTGCGAACCACCTTAAGTTACTCACGGGTAACATGGTGGATGATTGCTCCAAACGTGGTAAGGCGGGCCGGTCACCGGCCCCTTCGAGGAGGACGAACCAGACTCATGACGAACATCGTGGTCCTGATCAAACAGGTCCCAGACACATGGTCCGAGCGCAAGCTGTCCGAGGGTGATTGGACTCTCGACCGCGAGGCCGCCGACGCTGTGCTCGACGAGATCAACGAGCGCGCCGTCGAGGAAGCGCTGCTGATCAAGGAGCGAGAAGGCGGCGACAGCACGGTCACCGTGCTGACCGCCGGCCCCGAGCGCGCCACCGAGGCGATCCGCAAGGCCCTGTCGATGGGCGCCGACAAGGCGGTGCACGTCTCGACGAGGGCATGCACGGCTCCGACATGGTGCAGACCGGCTGGGCGCTGGCCCGCGCGCTGGGCACCATCGAGGGCACCGAGCTCGTCATCGCCGGCAACGAGGCCACCGACGGCACCGGCGGCGCGGTGCCGGCGATCATCGCCGAGTACCTCGGCCTGCCGCAGCTCACCCACGTGCGCAAGCTGACCGTCGAGGACGGCAAGGTCACCGGCGAGCGCGAGACCGACGACGGCCTGTTCACGCTGGAGGCGTCACTGCCGGCGGTGGTCAGCGTCAACGAGAAGATCAACGAGCCGCGCTTCCCGTCCTTCAAGGGCATCATGGCCGCCAAGAAGAAGGAAGTGACCAAGCTGACGCTGGCCGAGATCGGCGTCGAGGCCGACGAGGTCGGCGTGGCCAACGCCGGATCGAAGGTGCTGTCGTCCACGCCCGAAGCCGCCGAAGACGGCAGGCGAGAAGGTCACCGACGAGGGCGAGGGCGGCACCAAGATCGCCGAGTACCTGGTCGCGCAGAAAATCATCTAGCAGATCGTTCCAGCTCCCCACCCAACTCTGAGACATCGAGGCAACAGAACCCATGGCTGAAGTACTCGTGCTCGTCGAGCACGCCGAAGGTGCGCTGAAGAAGGTCACCGCCGAATTGATCACCGCCGCCCGCATGCTGGGCGAGCCCTCCGCCGTCGTGGTGGGCAAGCCCGGCACCGCCGACGCGGCTCGTCGACGGGCTCAAGGCGGCAGGCGCCGCCAAGATCTACGTCGCCGAGTCCGACGACGCCGAGAACTACCTGATCACCCCGTACGTCGACGTGCTGGCGTCACTGGCCGAGTCGGCGACCCCGGCGGCCGTGCTGATGGCCTCCAGCGCCGACGGCAAGGAGATCGCCGGCCGGCTGGCCGCGCGCATCGGCTCCGGCATGCTCAACGACGTCGTCGAGGTCCACGAGGGCGGCAAGGCGATTCACTCGATCTTCGGCGGCGCCTTCACCGTCGAGGCCGAGGCCGTCGGTGACACCCCGGTGATCACCGTGCGCCCCGGCGCGATCGAGGCCGAGCCCGCCGACGGTGCCGGCGAGGTCGTCAAGGTCGAGGTGCCCGCGCCGGCCGAGAACGCGACCAAGATCACCGCACGCGAGCCCGCCGTGGCGGGCGACCGTCCGGAGCTCACCGAGGCGACGGTCGTCGTCTCCGGTGGCCGCGGCGTCGGCAGCGCGGAGAACTTCAGCGTGGTCGAGGAGCTGGCCGACTCGCTGGGCGCCGCGGTCGGCGCGTCGCGCGCCGCGGTGGACTCCGGCTACTACCCGGGCCAGTTCCAGGTGGGCCAGACCGGCAAGACCGTGTCGCCGCAGCTCTACATCGCGCTGGGCATCTCGGGCGCGATCCAGCACCGCGCCGGCATGCAGACGTCGAAGACGATCATCGCGGTCAACAAGGACGAAGAGGCGCCGATCTTCGAGATCGCCGACCTCGGCATCGTCGGCGACCTGTTCAAGGTCGCCCCGCAGCTGACCGAGGCGGTCAAGGCCCGCAAGGGCTAGATCCCGCACTGCACGGCATTCGCCGAGGCCCCATCCCGCCGGGATGGGGGCCTCGTGCGTCTGCGCGGGTGCCCCGCGCACCCGAACCGTCACCCAGCGCTCACGAACACGTCACGCACCGCTTGCCGCGCCGCCCAACGCCTGCGCGACCGTGCAGTCATGAGCACTGCCTCCTCTGTACTCATCCCCTCCGACAACCGATGCCGCGCCGACGACAGGGCGCGCCACCCGCGGTATACGCTGCTGCTGTCCACCGATGCCGCACTCGATCGAGGCGGCGCAGCGCCTGCGCCACGACGTGTTCACCGCCGAACCGGGTTTCGCCCTGCAGCCGACGGCAGCACGGACCGGCCTGGACGCCGACCGGTTCGACGAGCACTGCGATCACCTGCTGGTCCGCGACGACGACACCGGCGAGCTGGTCGGCTGCTACCGGATGCTGCCGCCGCCCGGCGCCATCGCCGCCGGGCGGGCTCTACACCGCCACCGAGTTCGACGTGTCGGCCCTCGACCCGCTGCGGCCGTCGCTGGTCGAGATGGGCCGCGCGGTGGTGCGCGACGACCACCGCAACGGTGCCGTCGTGCTGCTGATGTGGGCCGGCATCCTGGCCTACCTGGACCGCAGCGGCTACGACTACGTCACCGGATGCGTCTCGGTGCCCGTGCTGGACCCGCAGGGGCAGGAGCCGCCGGGCGCCGTGCTGCGGGGCGTGCGCGACTTCGTGGTCGCGGCGCCACGCCGCGCCGGCCGAATACACCGTGCACCCGTACCGGCCCGTGCGTCCTCGACGGCCGCGCGCTCGACGACATCGCGCCGCCGGCCCGGCTCGTCGGTGCCGCCGCTGATGCGGGGCTACCTGCGGCTGGGCGCGCAGGTGTGCGGTGAACCCGCGCACGACCCCGATTTCGGCGTCGGCGACTTCCCGGCGCTGCTGGACAAACGCCGGGCCGACACCCGGTACCTGCGCCGGCTGCGGTCGGTGGGCGCGGCGACCGCCGCGGTCGAGGGCGGGGACGCATCTGACGCTGGCGCCGAACACGCCTGGCTGCCGCGGGCGACCTGCGACGCCGGCTGCGTGCGCGCCGGCGCCGGCCACCCGGGCCGGCGGTGGGTGGTCGCGCGCTGCGCACGGCGCTGCGCGTCACCGCGGTCCTCGTGCTGCTGTCCGCGCGTGCTGGCTGCTGGCGGTGCCGATGCCGGGCCGATCGCACGTGCAGCGCCGGTACTGCCGGCTGATGCTGCGCTGCCTCGGCGTCCGGATCACGGTGTCGGGCGGGCCGATTCGCAATCTGCCCGGCGTGCTGGTGGTCAGCGGGCACGTGTCCTGGGTGGACGTCTTCGCCATCGGCGCGGTGATGCCGGGCTCCTTCGTCGCCCGCGCCGAACTGGTCGACTGGCCGGCGCTGGGGCTCATCGCGCGGATCATGAAGGTCATCCCGATCGACCGCGCCAGGCTGCGCCGGCTGCCGGAGGTGGTGGCGGCCGTGGCGGACCGGCTGCGCGCCGGGCAGACCGTGGTGGCGTTCCCCGAGGGCACCACGTGGTGCGGGCTGGGGTACGGGCGCGTTCCGGCCCGGCGATGTTCCAGGCCGCCGTCGACGCGGGCCGGCCGGTGCAGCCGCTGCGGCTGAGCTACCACCACCGCGACGGCCGGCCGTCGACCGTGCCGGCCTTCGTCGGCGACGACACACTGCTGGCGTCGATCCGACGGGTCGTGACCGCCCGCCGCACGGTCGTGCCACGTCCACGTCGAGTCGCTGCAGCTGCCCGGCGTGGACCGCCGCGACCTGGCGGCCCGCTGCGAGGCGGCGGTGCGCGGCGACGCGGCACGGTCGCGCGCTGGTCGTCCGCCCGGCATCGCGGCCAGGGGCACGCCTGGCCGCCTGAGCGGAATGGGGCCGACCGCGCCGCGACGGCTATCCTGGAACGGTTATGACTCGCCCGCGTCCGGTCTATCTGGACCACGCCGCCACCACCCCGATGCACCCCGCTGCCATCGAGGCGATGACGGCTGTGCTGGCGACGGTCGGCAATGCGTCCTCGCTGCACGGCTCCGGCCGCGCTGGCGCGGCGCCGGATGGAGGAGTCGCGCGAGACGCTCGCCCAGCTGCTCGGCGCGCGCCCGTCGGAGGTGATCTTCACCGCCGGCGGCACCGAGAGCGACAACCTCGCCGTCAAGGGCATCTACTGGGCCCGCCGCGACGCCGATCCGCGCCGGCGCCGCATCGTCACCAGCGCCGTCGAGCATCACGCCGTGCTCGACGCCGTGGAGTGGCTCGCCGAGCACGAAGGCGCCGAGGTGACGTGGCTGCCGACCGACGAGCGACGGCTCGGTCGAGTCCCGCCGCGCTGCGCGACGCACTGCGAGCGATCACGACGACGTCGCGCTGGTCTCGGTGATGTGGGCCAACAACGAGGTCGGCACCATCATGCCGATCGCCGAACTGGCCGCCGTCGCAGCCGAATTCGACGTGCCGATGCACAGCGACGCCGTCCAGGCGGTCGGCCAGATGCCGGTCGACTTCGCCGCCAGCGGGCTGTCGGCGATGAGCGTGGCCGCCCACAAGTTCGGCGGCCCGACCGGTGTCGGCGCGCTGCTGCTGCGCCGCGACACCGCGCTGCGTGCCGCTGCTGCACGGCGGCGGCCAGGAGCGCGACGTCCGTTCCGGCACACCGGATGTCGCCGGCGCGGTCGGCATGGCCGCCGGCGGCACAGGATCGCGGTCGAGACGCATGGACGCCACCAGCGCGCGCGCTGCGCGCGCTGCGCGACCGGCTGATCGACGGCGTGCTGGCCGCGATCGACGACGTCCACCTCAACGGCGCCACCGGCGCCGGCCGGCTGCCCGGGCAACGCGCACTTCACCTTCCGCGGCTGCGAGGGCGATTCGCTGCTGATGCTGTTGGACGCCAACGGAATCGAGTGCTCGACGGGTTCGGCGTGCACGGCCGGGGTGGCGCAGCCGTCGCACGTGCTGCTCGCGATGGGCGCCGACCCGGCACGCGCCCGCGGATCGCTGCGGCTTTCGTTGGGCCACACCAGCACCGAGGCCGACGTCGACGCCGCGCTCGAGGTGCTGCCCGCCGCGGTGGAGCGGGCCCGCCAGGCGGCGCTGGCCAGCGCGCGCGGGTCGGCGCTGCGATGAGGGTGCTGGTCGCGATGAGCGGCGGCGTCGACTCGTCGGTCGCCGCCGCGCGGATGGTCGACGCCGGTCACGACGTCGTCGGCGTGCACCTCGCGTTGTCGTCGGCGCCGGGCACGCTGCGCACCGGATCGCGCGGGCTGCTGCTCGAAGGAGGACGCCGGCGACGCCCGCCGGGTCGCCGATGTGCTCGGACATCCCGTTCTACGTCTGGGATTTCGCGGACAGGTTCAAAGAGGACGTGATCGACGACTTCGTCTCCTCCTACGCCCGCGGCGAGACGCCGAACCCGTGCGTGCGGTGCAACGAGCGGATCAAGTTCTCCGCGTTGGCCGCTCGCGCGCTGGCGCTGGGCTTCGACGCGCGTGGCCACCGGTCACTACGCGCGGCTGTCGGAGGGCCGGCTGCGCCGCGCCGTCGATCACGACAAGGACCAGTCCTACGTGCTCGGCGGTGCTGACCGCCGAGCAGTTGCGCCACGCGCTGTTCCCGATCGGCGACACACCCAAGCCGCAGATCCGCGCGGAGGCCGCGCGGCGCGGGCTGGCGGTCGCCGAAAAGCCCGACAGCCACGACATCTGCTTCATCCCCTCCGGTGACACCAGGGCGTTCCTGGGCGCGCGGATCGGTGTGCGCCGCGGCACCGTCGTGGACGGCGCGGGCGCGGTGCTCGCCGAACACGACGGCGTGCACGGCTTCACGATCGGCCAGCGCAAGGGCCTCGGCATCGCCGGGCCCGGCCCGGACGGCCGGCCGCGCTACGTGACGGCCATCGACGCGCGGCACCGGCACGGTGCGGGTCGGCGACGCTCGCGGACCTCGAGGTGTGGACGCTCTACGGGGATCGACCCGGTGTTCACCTCCGGCACCGCGCCCGGACGGTCCGGTCGAGTGCGCGGTGCAGGTGCGCGCACACGGCGGCATCGTCGACGCGGTCGCCGAGGTGCGCGACGGCACGGCTGGTCGTCGAGCTGCGCGCTCCACTGCGCGGGGTGGCGCCGGGGCAGACGCTGGTGCTCTACCGGCCCGATCCCGACGGCGACGAAGTGCTCGGCAGCGCCACGATCCGGGCCGCCCGGTAGCGAGCCGCGGCGCTCACCGGAGACCGGCGCGCCACTTGTCCAGTAGCCGCCGGTCCCGTTTGGTCGGGCGTCCCGCGCCGCGGTCCCGAACGGCCACCGGAACCGTGGCAGCCGGCGGCGGTGGCGGAGTGCGGTCGAGGTAGCAGGTCACGGCATCGGCCGCGCCGACGCGCTTCTCGATGATCCGCACCACCTCGACCGATCGTGTCCGCTCGCCGACCAGGACACGGACCCGGTCGCCGGGCGAGACCGTCGCCGACGGCTTGGCCGGGCGGTCGTTGATGCGGACGTGCCCGCCGCGACAGGCCGCAGCGGCATCCGGCCGGGTCTTGGTCAACCGGACCGCCCACAACCACCGGTCCACACGGGTGGATTCCATGGTGTCCATGATGGACCGGACTCAGCCGATGTTGTTCAGGATGTTGGTCACGACGATGTCGGACACCGAGCCGGGGAACGAACAGGATGTCACCTCGACGAGCACGGCGGACTTCACCCGGTAGTCGCGGCCGCAGGCGCCCGGCCGGATGCGCAGCGCATCCCCGGTGACCGTCGAGTTCGCCGACCAGCCCTGACCCCGAAGCCGTTGCACGGCACCGTCCGGCCTGTTCGGCGAGGGCGGCCAAGGTGCGTCGTCGCCGTATCGGCGTCGCGGTAGCCGGCGGCCGCCTGGGAGATCAGCGCGCCTCGCGCCGGGTTCTGGTAGCTGACCTTGTGGAACTCCTCGACCTGCGAGCCGAAGACCCGCGTCTCGTCGAACACCCAATCGCATTCCGGCACAAGGGTTTGCGCGATCATGCCGGGCACCATGGTGAGGTCCACCGGGGCCTTGCTCTCCATGCCGGGGACCGCGGTCAGATCGGCGCCCGAGCCGGTGACGGCCTGCATCTGCTGCTGGGTCAGCAGCACGGTGTCCACGTCGACCGGTGAGCGCGAATCCTCGTCGACGGCCGGTGCCGACCGGGCCGCGGTGCCCGACACCGTCTGTGCGCACGCGGAGACGACGATTGCCAGGACGATCGCCAGGGTGCACAGGACCAAGCGGCCCGTCATACCGCGACCATAGCCCGTCGCCTATCGTCGGGCGAGTGAGTGCTTTCGCCACCGCCACCGGCGTCGGGTCCTGGCCGGGATCCTCGGCCCGCGACGCCGCGGAGGTGGTGGTCGGGGAGTTGCACCGCCTGCCCCATCTCGTCGAGTTGCCCGCCCGCGGCGTCGGGGCGGACCTGATCGGCCGCGCCGGCGCCCTGCTGGTCGACATCGGCATCGACACGGTTCCGCGCGGGTATCGCATCGCCGCCGGGCGCAGTTCGGTCACCCGCCGCGCGGCCAGCCTGCTCGACGAGGACGTCGACGCGCTCGAGGAGGCATGGGAGAGGGCGGGCCTGCGGGGCGGCGACCGCGTGCTCAAGGTGCAGGCGCCGGGTCCGGTGACCCTGGCCGCCCATCTGGAACTGCCCGGCGGACACCGCGCGATCACCGATTCGGGCGCCGTGCGGGATCTGGGAATCTCGCTGGCGGAGGGCCTGGCCGCGCATCGCGCCCAGCTGGCACGTCGGCTCGAGGTCCCGGTCGTGGTCCAGTTCGACGAGCCGTCGCTGCCCGCCGCGCTGGCCGGGCGGTTGACCGGTGTGACGAGCCTGAACCCGGTGCATCCGGTCGACGAGGCGATGGTCGCGGCGTTGCTCGACGCGTGCGTCGGGGCGCTCGGCGGCGAGGTCGCCGTGCACAGCTGCGCGCCGGGACTGCCGTGGAAGTTGTTGCAGAGCAGCATGATCAGCGCGGTATCGGTCGACGTGGAGACGCTGACCGCCGAGGATCTGGACGGCATCGGCGAGTTCGTGGAGTCGGGCCGGACCGTCTTGCTGGGTGCGGTCCCGGCCCGGGCGCCCGAGGCCCGTCCGTCGGTCGAGCAGGTGGCCGCCACGGTGGCCGACGTGACCGACCGGCTCGGCTTCGCGCGCGCGGTCCTGCGCGAGCGCGTCGGCGTCACCCCGGCGTGCGGACTGGCCGGGGCGACGCCGGCGTGGGCGCGCCAGGCGGTGGAGTTGGCGCAGCGGGCCGCCGACGCATTTGCCGACGATCCGGCTGCGATCTGAACGTCCACTGCCCATCGGGTAGTGAGCCCAGCACACGACTTCGCGCTGCCCGCAACGACGGCAGGTATGTCGCACTGACCTGGCCAATCGCCGCTGATCGGCTGGTTAGAGTGGGTGGGCTGTTCGTGGTGGCAGAGCCCACGACCGAAGGGGCGGTGGGGCCGATGCGCGGGTCGCGGGACAGCACCGAGGTGGATCGCCTGCTGGCTCTGGAGTCGTTCGACATCATGGACACGCCGGCCGAGGAGGACTTCGACGCGCTGACCGAGTTGGCCGCCTACGTCTGCTCGGCGTCGATGGCTCTGGTGGGCTTCATCGACAGGGACCGCCGGTGGGTCAAGGCGAGCTACGGAGCAGCCATCGGCGACGCGCCGCGCGAGGCGACCTTCTGCGACTGGGTGATCACCGGACGGTCCATCCTGGAAGTGCCTGACGCTGCGCTGGATCCGCGGTTCTCCGACCAGCCCATGGTGATCGGGGAGCCGCATCTGCGCTTCTATGCCGGCGCACCGCTGATCAGCGCCGACGGTTACGCCCTCGGCACGCTGAGCGTGCTGGACTGTCGGGCGCGTTCGCTGACGCCAACACAGCGCAAACAGCTGCGCACGCTGGCCGACCAGGTGGTGGGCCGGCTACAGCTGCGCCGGCGGGCGCGCCAGTACGCCGCGGAGGTCGAGGCGCGCCAAGCCGCGGACACGGCCTTGCGCCAGCAGCAGCGCATTCTCGACGGCGTTCTGAATCACACCGACGTGTTGATCTACGCCAAGGACGTCGACGGCCGCTTCGTGATGGCCAACCGTGCGCTGGAGCACGCCGCGCGGGTGCCGGAAGGGCTCATCGGCGGCACGGACCACGACTTCTTCGATCCCGTCATCGCCGACGAGTACCGCCGCAACGACCGGCACATCATGGCGACCCGCGAATGGCAGGTGTTCATCGAGGATCTGGTGCACCCGGACGGATCGGTGCACACCTATCGGTCCACGAAGTTTCCGCTCGTCGACGATTCGGGGGAGGTCATCGGCATCGCCGGTGTGTCGACCGACGTCACCGAACTGGATGCGGCGCGCGCCGCACATGCCGAAGCCGAGCAGCGGTGGCGGGCGCTGGTGGAGCAGTCGCCCGGCGCGGTGATGGTCATCGACGGTGCCGGCATGATCGCCTACGCCAATCCGCAGACGCTCGCGCTGCTGGGCGCAGCGACGCTCGAGGACGTGGTGTCGAAGCCGGTCGGCCGCCTGATCCCCGCCCGGGACCGGGCCTACGCCCGGGCGATGCTGGACGTCATCCTGGCCGGCGGACCCGCGGTGCGGGCACAGCAGGGCGCGCTGTGCCGGTTCGACGGCACCGAGGTGATGGTGGAGTTCACCGCGACCGCGATCACACACTCCGGCGATCGGAGCATCCAGCTCGAGGTGCGTGACATCTCGGAGCTGGCCGCCGCGCACGCCGCGCTGCAACAGTCCGCGTCGACCGACGCGTTGACCGGGCTGCTGCACCGCAACGCCTGGGATGCCCAGGTGGTGTCGATGCTCGGCGACCCCCGCTACGCCGGTGCGCCGATGACCGTCGCCGTCATCGACCTGGACAACTTCAAGGCCTACAACGACACCCGCGGTCACACGGCAGGCGACGCCCTGCTGAAGCGATTCGCCGCTTCGGCAGCGGCTTCGCTGCGTCCGGACGACGTGATGGCGCGGTGGGGCGGTGAGGAGTTCGTGCTCGCGCTGCCGGCCACCACACTCGAGCAGGCGGCGCAGGTGCTCAACCGGCTGCGGGGCTGCGTGCCGTTCGCGCAGACCTGCTCGGTCGGCTATACGGCACACCGGCCGGGCGAATCGGTGACCGAGACCGTGACCCGCGCCGACCGGGCGGTCTACCGGGCCAAGAGCCGGGGACGTGACCAGCTCTTCGCGCTCTGACCCGCCCGCTGCGTGCGGATCGGCTACTTGAGATCCTTGCGCAAGATCTTTCCCGACGCCGATTTCGGTATGGCGTCGATGAACTCCACCTGGCGGATCTTCTTGTAGGGGGCGACCTGGCCGGCGACGAACTCGATCACCTCGGTCTCGGTCACGTCCGCGCCGGGCTGTTTGACGACGTAGGCCTTGGGCACTTCTTCGCCCTCGTCGTCGCGCACCCCGATCACCGCGGCGTCCGCGATGCCCGGATGCGACAACAACAGGGCCTCCAGTTCGGCCGGCGGCACCTGATACCCCTTGTACTTGATGAGCTCCTTGAGCCGGTCGACGATGTAGACGCAGCCGTGCGCGTCGACCTGCGCGAGGTCGCCCGTGTGCAGCCACCCGTCCGCATCGACGGTCTCCCTGGTGGCGTCGTCGTTGTTCAGGTAGCCGGCCATCACGTTGGGGCCCTTGAACCACAGCTCTCCGGTCGCGCTCAAGCCCTCGTCTGCGGGCGGCTCGATGTCCTCGCCGGTCTCGGGATCGACGATCTTGGACACCGCGTTGGACACCGTCCAGCCCACCGAGCTCAGCGGTGCGTCGACCTGCCATGTCGTGCTTGCCGGCGTCGAACGGGGTGATGTGGCTGACCGGGCTGAGCTCGCTCATCCCGTACCCCTGGACCACCCGGCAGTCCAGCCGCTCGGCGACCGCTCGGCCCAGGTCGGCGTCCAGCGGCGCGGCCCCGGACATGACGACCTTCAGCGACGACAGATCGTGCTCGTCCACCAGCGGATGTTTGGCCAGCGCGACCGCGACCGGCGGCGCGATGAACGCGATGGTGCACCGGTGGCGCGCGATGGTGGCGAGGAACTCGGCCAGGTCGAACCGGGCCATGATGACCAGCCGCGCCCGCGCGTGCAGTGCCGCGTTGAGCAACACCGTCATGCCGTAGATGTGGAAGAACGGCAGCACCGCCAGCACCACGTCGTCGGGCACCATGCCGTGCAGGGGCCGGATCTGCGCGACGTTGGCGACCAGATTGCGGTGGGTCAGCATCACCCCTTTGGGATTGCCCGTCGTGCCCGAGCTGTACGGCAGTGCGGCCAGGTGCGACGACGGCGCGAAGTTCACGTCCGGGGCAGGACCGGCGTCGGCGAGCAGCTCGGCAGCGTTGGGGTGCCCGTCGGCGGCGCGGCCTTCACCGTCGAGCACGATCAGGTTCTCGTCGGGCAGCCCGACGAGCTTCGCGGCCTCGCCGGCCTGGGGCGCCAGGGCGGCGACGGTCACCAGCATCGCGGCCTGCGAGTCGGTCAGCTGCTTGGCGATGTCCTTGGCGGTGAACAGCGCGTTGATCGTCGTCGCGGTCGCGCCGGCACGCAGGATGCCGTGGAAGGCCACGGCGAACGCGGAACTGTTCGGCGCGAGCAGTCCGACGACGTCGCCGACACCGAGACCGCGGGCGGCCAGGGCTCCGGCGAAGCCCTCGACGCGCGCGATCATCTCCCGGTAGGTGGTCTCTCTGCCGGTGCTGGTGTCGACGAGCGCGACCCGGTCCAGGTGGGCGTCGTCGGGCCCGGAGAACCCGGAGAACAGGTAGTCGTAGACGCTGGCGGTGGGGATGTCGACTTCGGGGAAGGGGCTGGGGAAACTCATGGTGCCTCCGATCGAATCATGCGCGCCGCGTTCCCGGCCGGCGTTCCTCGAGCTTTCTGACCGATTTCCGGGGTGCCACCATCCGGAACGACGCATCGACGAGTTCGCCGACTTCGATCCAGTCCACCGCCGCCGCCGTCAGGTCCAGACCGAGCCAGCCGAAGGGGCCCAGGTAGGCCGGCACGAAGAACCTGCGGTCCTGTTCGAGCGCGCGCCGGTCGCTGTCGTCGACCTTCACCAGGACCGAATGCGGGTATGCGGACGTGCTCGCCCTTGACCTCGCCTTTGCGGCTGCCCCCGTACACCGCGAACATCTTGGGCGCGCAGAACACCGGACGGCCCCACGACACCTTCTCGAACGCGTCCGGGAATCCCAGCGCGATCGCGCGGACATCGGCCAGCCCGGCGTCGTCGTCGCCGAACATGATCGGGTGCGGCATGCCTGCAGCGTAATCAGTGCGCCCCGCCGGGCTCGGCCTGTTGTGTCGGGGGGTTTCGATAACCTGCCAGGGTGAGTGATCCCGAGGCAGTGCTCGCCGAGCAGGCCGACGACGCGCCCGCGGCCGACGTGCGGCGGCGCTGGCAGGAACTCGCCGACGAGGTGCGTGAGCACCAGTTCCGCTACTACGTCCGCGACGCCCCGGTGATCTCCGACGCGGAGTTCGACACGCTGCTGCGCCGGCTTGAGGCGCTCGAGGACGAGCATCCCGAGCTGCGCACCCCGGACTCGCCGACCCAGCTGGTCGGCGGGGCCGGCTTCGCCACCGACTTCACCCCGGCCGAGCACCTCGAGCGAATGCTCAGTCTGGACAACGTGTTCGCCCCGGACGAGCTGGCGGCATGGGCGGCGCGGATCGCCGACGAGGTCGGCTCGGCGGCGCACTACCTGTGCGAGCTGAAGATCGACGGCGTCGCGCTGGCCCTGGTGTACCGCGACGGCCGGCTGGTGCGCGCCGCCACCCGCGGCGACGGGCGCACCGGCGAGGACGTCACCCTGAACGCCCGCACCATCGACGATATCCCCGAAAAACTTTCGGGCACAGCGGAATTCCCGTTGCCAACGGTGCTGGAAGTGCGCGGCGAGGTGTTCTTCCGGCTGGCCGATTTCGAGGAGCTCAACGCCGGTCTGGTCGCCGAGGGCAAACCGCCGTTCGCCAACCCGCGCAACAGCGCCGCGGGGTCGCTGCGGCAGAAGAACCCTGCGGTCACCGCGCGCCGCCGGCTGCGGATGATCTGCCACGGGCTCGGCCATGCCGAGGGCTTCGCGCCGGCGAGCCTGCACGACGCGTACCGGGCGCTCGACGGCCTGGGGCCTGCCGGTGTCGGAGCACACCGCCCGGGTCAAGGGGCTCGACGCGGTGACCGAACGCATCGCCTACTGGGGTGAGCACCGCCACGACGTGGCGCACGAGATCGACGGCGTGGTGGTCAAAGTCGACGAGGTCGCGCTGCAGCGGCGGCTGGGCGCGACATCTCGCGCCCCGCGCTGGGCGGTGGCCTACAAGTATCCGCCCGAGGAAGCGACCACCAAGCTGCTCGACATCCGCGTCAACGTCGGGCGCACCGGCCGGGTCACGCCGTTCGCCTACATGGAGCCGGTGAAGGTGGCGGGCTCCACCGTCGGGCTGGCGACCCTGCACAACGCCTCGGAGGTCAAGCGCAAGGGCGTGCTGATCGGCGACACCGTGGTGATCCGTAAAGCCGGCGACGTCATCCCCGAGGTGCTCGGCCCCGTGGTCGACCTGCGGGACGGCACCGAAACCGAGTTCGTGATGCCGACGCACTGCCCGGAGTGCGGAACCGAACTCGCGCCGGCCAAGGAGGGTGACGCCGACATCCGCTGCCCCAACTCGCGCTCCTGCCCGGCGCAGTTGCGGGAGAGGGTGTTTCACGTCGCAGGCCGCGGCGCGTTCGACATCGAGGGCCTGGGCTACGAAGCGGCGACCGCACTGCTGCAGGCCGGCGTCATCACCGACGAGGGCGACCTGTTCTCCCTGACCGCCGAGGACCTGTTGCGGACCGACCTGTTCACCACCAAGGCGGGCGAGGTGTCGGCCAACGGCAAACGGCTGCTGGCCAACCTCGGCAAGGCCAAGGCGCAACCGCTGTGGCGGGTGCTGGTCGCGCTGTCGATCCGCCACGTCGGTCCCACCGCGGCGCGGGCGCTGGCGACCGAGTTCGGCAGCCTCGAGGCCATCACCGCCGCCTCCGAGGAACAGCTCGCCGCCACCGAGGGGGTCGGCCCGACGATCGCGGACGCCGTCATCGAGTGGTTCACCGTCGACTGGCACCGCGCGATCGTCGACAAGTGGCGGGCCGCGGGCGTGCGGATGGCCGACGAGCGCGACACCAGCGTCGAGCGCACTCTGCAGGGTCTGTCGATCGTCGTGACCGGCTCGTTGACCGGGTTCAGCCGCGACGACGCCAAGGAGGCGATCATCGCCCGCGGCGGCAAGGCGGCCAGTTCGGTGTCGAAGAAGACCGCCTATGTGGTCGCCGGTGACGCACCCGGCTCGAAGTACGACAAGGCCGTGGAGCTCGGGGTGCCGGTGCTCGACGAGGCGGGGTTCCGGCGGCTGCTGGACGGCGGCCCGGACGCGGTGTGAGGGTCAGCCGACGATCGTCGCGATGATGCCGGCCAGATAGCCCAGCCGCGCGACCTCGCTGGGCCGGAAGTCGGGGCCGCCCGGGCGGCCCAGCACCACCGCGGTGCGCGCGCTGCCCAGGGGTGCCGCAGCCAGTGCGGTGTCCATGTCGCGCCACACCTGCGGCACCCAGTCGGCGGTCGCGTCGAGCGCTTCGGCCCGCTCGATGGGCAGCCACGGGGTGTCGGCCGCCTGCGTCTCGGGCGCCCCGGGGCTGCCGACCACGCGCTGCGGTCCCGAATCGGTCAGCCGGGTCACCGTGCACCACCCGACGCGCAGCACCTTCGGGGCTTCGTCGACGAGGGCCTGCAGCCGGGTCAGCTTGCCGTCGGCCGCGGCGACGTGATCGATCAGCTCCAGCTCGCGGTGCGCTTCGAGCAGACCGGTATGCGGGCGGATGCTGTCGACGTAGACGCCTTTGAGGTTCTCGGCGGCGGTGATGAGCATGTCGGGCATCGCGCCGGGCGGCAGCTCGACCACCAGGTCGTCGACCGCGTAACCCGCCGAGCGTTCCACCACGTCGAGGGACAGGATGTCGGCGCCCACCGAGCCCAGCGCGACCGCCAGGGAGCCGAGGCGGCCCGGCCTGTCCTCCAGCTGGACCCGCAGCAGATACGACGGCACGCGCAACACTGTGTCACGGACGACCGGCGGCCGGCGACTCGGGCGGAATCGGCCGTCCCGGGGTCAACTAGGCTTCGTGGTCGTGTCCCAGATCTCCCGAGACGAGGTCGCCCACCTGGCGCGACTGGCCCGCCTTGCCCTGACCGACAGTCGAGCTCGACAGCTTCGCCGGCCAGCTCGACGCCATCCTCGGCCACGTCAGCCAGATCCAGGCCGTCGACGTCACCGGCGTCGAAGCCACCGACAACCCACTCAAGAGCGTCAACGTGTTCCGCTCCGATGAGCCGCAGCCGTGCCTGAGCCAGGACCAGGCACTGGCCGAGGCGCCCAACGCCGTCGACGGTCGGTTCGCGGTCCCGCGGATCCTGGGGGAGCCCGAATGAGCGACACCGAGCTGATCAGGCTGGACGCCGCGACGCTGGGCGCGAAGATCGCCGCCGGCGACGTGTCGTCGACCGAGGTGACCCAGGCCTGCCTGGACCAGATCGCCGCCACCGACGGCGAGTACCACGCGTTCCTGCACGTCGCCGCCGAGCGGGCGCTGGCGTCTGCGGCGGAGGTCGACAAGGCCATCCACGAGGCCAAAGCCGACGGTGAATCGCTGCCCTCGCCCCTGGCCGGCGTGCCGCTGGCGCTCAAGGACGTGTTCACCACCACCGACATGCCGACCACCTGCGGGTCGAAGATCCTCGAGGGCTGGACCTCGCCGTACGACGCGACGGTGACGGCACGGCTGCGCGCGGCCGGCATCCCGATCCTGGGCAAGACCAACATGGACGAGTTCGCGATGGGCAGCTCGACCGAGAACTCGGCCTACGGCCCGACGCGCAATCCGTGGGACACCGGGCGGGTGCCCGGCGGTTCGGGTGGCGGCAGCGCGGCGGCACTGGCCGCGTTCCAGGCGCCGCTGGCCATCGGTTCCGACACCGGCGGGTCGATCCGCCAGCCCGCGGCCCTGACCGCCACGGTCGGGGTGAAGCCGACCTACGGCACGGTGTCGCGGTACGGGCTGATCGCATGCGCGTCGTCGCTGGATCAGGGCGGTCCGGGTGCGCGCACCGTGCTCGACACCGCGTTGCTGCACGCGGTCATCGCCGGTCACGATCCGCACGATTCCACGTCGGTGGACGCCCCGCTGCCCGACGTGGTGGCCGCGGCGCGCGCCGGTGCCGCCGGCGATCTCGCCGGGGTGCGCGTCGGTGTGGTCAAGCAGCTGCGCACCGGCGAGGGCTACCAGCCCGGCGTGCTGGCGTCGTTCAATGCCGCCGTCGACCAGTTGACCGCACTCGGCGCCGAGGTCAGCGAGGTGGACTGCCCGCACTTCGACTACGCGCTGCCCGCGTACTACCTGATCCTGCCGTCGGAGGTGTCGTCGAACCTGGCGAAGTTCGACGGCATGCGCTACGGCGTGCGCGTCGGTGACGACGGCAGCCTCAGCGCCGAGGAGGTCATGGCCGCCACGCGCGCCGCGGGGTTCGGCCCGGAGGTCAAGCGCCGGATCATGATCGGGGCGTATGCGCTGTCGGCCGGCTACTACGACGCGTACTACAACCAGGCGCAGAAGGTGCGCACGCTGATCGCGCGCGACCTCGCCGAGGCGTACCGCAGCGTCGACGTACTCGTCACACCCACGACCCCTTCGACGGCGTTCCGCCTCGGCGAGAAGGTCGACGATCCGCTGTCGATGTACCTGTTCGACCTGTGCACGCTGCCGCTGAACCTGGCCGGCCACTGCGGGATGTCGGTGCCGTCAGGGCTGTCGGGCGACGACAATCTGCCGGTGGGGCTGCAGATCATGGCCCCGGCGCTGGCGGACGACCGGCTCTATCGGGTGGGTGCGGCCTACGAAGTTGCGCGAGGTCCTCTGCCAACTGCGCTGTGAAAGGGGAGGATGGTCACCATGCGCATCGGAGTACTGACCGGCGGTGGTGACTGTCCTGGCCTGAACGCGGTGATCAGAGCGGTGGTGCGCACGTGCGACGTGCGGTACGGCTCGTCGGTGGTCGGCTTCCAGGACGGCTGGCGCGGCCTGCTGGAGGACCGTCGCATCCAACTCAAGAACGACGACCGCAACGACCGGCTGCTCGCCAAGGGCGGCACCATGCTGGGCACTGCGCGGGTCAACCCCGACAAGCTGCGGGCCGGGCTGGACCAGATCAAGCAGACGCTGGAGGACAACGGCATCGACGTGCTGATCCCGATCGGCGGGGAGGGCACGCTGACCGCGGCGCACTGGTTGTCCGAGGAGAACGTGCCCGTCGTCGGGGTGCCGAAGACGATCGACAACGACATCGACTGCACCGACGTCACTTTCGGCCACGACACTGCGTTGCACGTCGCGACCGAGGCCATCGACCGCCTGCACAGCACCGCGGAGTCGCACCAGCGGGTGATGCTCGTCGAGGTGATGGGCCGCCACGCCGGCTGGATCGCGTTGAACGCCGGGCTGGCCTCCGGCGCCCACATGACGCTGATCCCCGAGCAGCCGTTCGACGTCGAAGAGGTGTGCCGGCTGGTCAAACAGCGCTTCGTGCGCGGTGATTCGCACTTCATCTGCGTAGTGGCCGAGGGTGCCAAGCCGGCCGAGGGCTCCATGCAGCTGCGCGCGGGCGGCATCGACGAGTTCGGCCACGAGCGGTTCACCGGGGTGGCCCAGCAGCTCGCCGTCGAGGTCGAGAAGCGCATCAACAAGGAGGTGCGCGTCACCGTGCTGGGCCACGTGCAGCGCGGTGGCACGCCGACGCCGTTCGACCGGGTGCTGGCCACCCGGTTCGGCGTCAACGCCGCCGATGCCGCCCACGCCGGCGAATACGGGATGATGGTCTCGCTGCGGGGTCAGGACATCGGCCGGGTCCCGCTGGCCGACGCCGTCCGGCAGCTCAAGCTGGTGCCGCAGAGCCGCTACGACGACGCCGCGGAGTTCTTCGGCTGAGCAGTGCCGCCACCGGTCAACGCGCGTACTCGAGGTATGTCGCCATTCCCGCCTCGAGGTGATATTCGTTGTGGCAGTGGGTTATCCACTTCCCGGGGTTGGCGGTGTCGAAGTCGGCCACGACGGTCGCCAGCGGGGGCACCAGCACCGTGTCTTTGCGGGCACGCGGTCCGTCGGCCCCCTGTACCTGGAAAGTGTGCCCGTGCAGGTGCATCGGGTGGAACATCATCGACTCGTTGATGTAGCGGATCCTGGTCCGCTCGGCGGGGCGTACCGTCAGCCCGGGCGCTTCGGGGTCGTAGACCTGGTCGTTGATCTCCCAGGTGTACGGCGCGACCGGGCCCCCGAGCCGTAGGTCCAGCGTCTGGGCCGGCGTTGCGCTTGGCAGGGTATCGGCCTCGGTGGGACGCAGTGTCGCGGTGTCGAGTGGCACCTGTTGTGCCAGTTCGGCGGCGAAGCGCTGGACTGCGGCTGGGTCAGCGACCGCGGGGGTCCCGGTGACCCGCAGGATCAGTTGGGCGTAGCCGTCCTTGCCGTACGGGGCCGCGACCACCGGCACCGATGCGTCGCCCAGGGTGACGATCGCATCCGCTCGCTCGCCCATCCCCAACAACACCGAATCGGTCTGTTGGGGGAGGACGGCGTACCCGTCGGTGTGGGTGACCGTCATCGGGATGCCGGGAATACCGATCCGGAACGCGGTGTCGCCGCCGACGTTGATGATGCGGAGCCGGATTCTGCTGCCCGCTGAGTAGTCGACGACCCGCGGGTCGGCGGGCACTCGGCCGTTGATGAGGTAGTAGGGGTAGGTGACGTCGCCGCCGTCCTGGCCCAGCGGCATCGTCGGGGACACCCTGGGCCCGCCCGGTTCCATCGGCTTAATCCCGGTCCGGCGCAGCGTCTCGAACACCGCGTTGGGGTTGGTGCCGGTGCCATCGATCCAGTCGTCGACGACCAGCGTCAGTTCGTCGTCGTAATCGGTGCCGTCGGCAGGATCCTCGATGATCACCGGGGCGTACAGGCCGCGGTCCAGCTGCGATCCGTAGTGCGGATGTGCCCAGTAGGTCCCGCTGGCCGGAACTACGAACCCGTAGCGGAACGTCGACCCCGGTGGCACCGCCTCCTGGGTGAGCACAGGCACGCCGTCCATGTCGTTGGGGACGGCCAGACCGTGCCAGTGGATGGTCGAGGGCTCGGGGAGGTCGTTGGCCAGGGTGATCTGGAGGGTCTGCCCGCGCGTCAGTCGGATCTCGTCGGCGGGCACCTTCCCGTTCCAAGCCCAGGTCGACACCACGATGCCGGCCCCGAGGTCGATGTCGGTCACGGCGGCTGTCATCGTGGCTTGCGGTCCGGGTCGGTCTGATCGTGCACAGCCCGTCAGCACGGCGCCCCCTGCGAGCGCGCCGAGAGTGCCCGCTCTGAGGAAGGTGCGCCGATCCAACACCATCTGAGGATTCAATCACGAATAGGATTCCGAACATGACTGCTGCGGCAACAGGGGAACTGCTCGATTACGACGAGGTCATCGCCGGATACGAGCCCGTGCTCGGGTTGGAGGTGCACGTCGAGTTGTCGACGCGGACCAAGATGTTCTGCGGCTGCGCCAACCGGTTCGGCGGCGAGCCCAACACCCAGGTGTGCCCGGTGTGTCTGGGGTTGCCGGGTTCGCTTCCGGTGCTCAACCAGACCGCGGTCGAGTCGGCGATCCGCATCGGGCTGGCGCTGAACTGCGCGATCGTGCCCTGGTGCCGGTTCGCCCGGAAGAACTACTTCTATCCGGACATGCCCAAGAACTATCAGATCAGCCAGTACGACGAGCCCATCGCCGTCAACGGCTACCTCGATGTGCCCCTCGACGACGGCACCACCTGGCGCGTCGAGATCGAACGGGCCCACATGGAGGAGGACACCGGCAAGCTCACCCACCTGGGCAGCGATACCGGTCGTATCGCCGGTGCCACCACGTCGCTGATCGACTACAACCGCGCGGGCGTGCCGCTCATCGAGATCGTCACCAAACCGATCGAGGGCGCGGGGCGCCGTGCCCCCGAGATCGCCCGCGCGTACGTGACGGCGCTGCGAGATCTGTTGCGCGCGTTGGACGTCTCCGATGTGCGCATGGATCAGGGCTCGATGCGGTGTGACTCCAACGTCTCCCTCAAGCCGATCGGGCAGGCCGAGTTCGGCACCCGCACCGAGACCAAGAACGTCAACTCGCTCAAGAGCGTCGAGGTCGCCGTCCGCTACGAAATGCGCCGCCAGGCAGCGGTCCTGAAAGCCGGCGGCACGGTGTATCAGGAGACCCGGCACTTCCACGAGGACGGCTACACCTCGCCGGGCCGCAGCAAGGAGACCGCGCAGGACTACCGCTACTTCCCCGAGCCCGACCTGGAGCCGGTGGCGCCCAGCGCCGAGCTGGTGGAACGGCTGCGGGCCGGCATTCCCGAGCTGCCCTGGTTGTCGCGCAAGCGCATTCAGCAGGAGTGGGGCATCTCCGACGAGGTGATGCGCGACCTGGTCAACATCGGTGCTCTCGACCTGATCACCGCGACCGTCGAGCACGGCGCATCCAGTGACGCCGCCCGCGCCTGGTGGGGCAACTTCCTGGTGCAGAAGGCCAACGAGACCGGCGTCGAGCTCGGCGCGCTGCCCATCACCCCGGCGCAGGTCGCCGCCGTGGTCAAGCTCGTCGACGAGGGCAAACTGTCCAACAAACTCGCCCGCCAGGTCGTCGAGGGCGTGCTCGCCGGCGAGGGCGACCCCGAGCAGGTGATGGCCGACCGCGGCCTGGCGGTGGTGCGCGACGACTCGCTGATCCAGGCGGCCATCGAAGAAGCTCTCGAGGCTCATCCCGATGTCGCGGACAAGATCCGCGGTGGGAAAGTACAGGCGGCCGGCGCGATCGTCGGCGCGGTGATGAAGGCCACCAAGGGCCAGGCGGATGCCGCGCGGGTGCGCGAACTAGTGATGGCCGCCTGCACGTGACACGCGGATGAAGCGCACGCAGGACCTGGTGCTGCGGCTCCTCTCGCACCCGTTGCGGCTGTTGTCGCTGCGCTCGATCGTCATCCTCGCCCAGGTGGGCGTCATCATCCTGGTCCTCACGCTCGGCGTCTGGGTGTGGGTCGGCGTCACCAACGACCAGTACGACCAGCTCGACCGGCGGTTGGACTCGTTGTCCAGCCTCGGTGACGTCAACACGCTGCTGCGCAGTGCCCAGGACGGGATCGGTCCCGAACCCGCCGAGGGCGGGTTGGTCCGCACCGCCCGAATCGGTGACGTCACGGTCTCGATCCCCGCCGACGTCGTGCTGCCCGAACTTCCCAGCGGCTACGCCGACGCGACGATCGACGGGGTGGAGTACCGCGTCCGCACCATCACCACCGGAACCGCGTCGATCGCACTGGGCGCCCCGCTGGCCGACACCCAGGCGCGCATCGACTCACTGCACTGGCGCGTGTTCTGGATCTGTTTCAGCGTGATCCTGGGCACCTTGCTGGTCGGCTGGGTGATCGCGTTGATCATGGTCAACCCGTTCCGGCTGCTTGCCCAGCAGGCCCGCGCCATCAATGCACAGTCCAATCCGGACGAGGTGCAGGTGCGCGGCGTGTGGGAGGCCGTCGAGATCTCCGAGGCGGTCGAAGGCATGCTCGCGCGCATCGGTGACGAGCAACAGCGCACCCGGGCCGCGCTCGAATCGGCCCGCGATTTCGCCGCCGTCGCTTCCCATGAGCTCCGCACGCCGATGACCGCGATGCGCACCAACCTCGAAGTGCTGCTGACCCTCGACCTGGGTCCGGAGCAGCGTCGCGAGGTCATCGACGACGTGATGCGCACCCAGATCCGGATCGAGGCGACGTTGGCCGCTCTGGAGCGGCTGGCACAGGGCGAGCTGACCACCGCCGCGGACTTCGTTCCGCTGGATGTCGCCGAACTGCTCGACCGCGCCGCCCACGACGCCATGCACAACTTCCCGGGACTCGACGTGTCGCTGGCCTCCTCGACGACGGTCCTGATGCTCGGCATGCCCGCCGGGTTGCGGCTGGTGATCGACAACGCCATCGCCAACGCCGTCAAACACGGCGGGGCGACGCGGGTGCAGCTGAGCGTGGTCAGTTCCTCCGAAGGCGTCGAGATCGCCGTCGACGACAACGGTTCCGGAGTCCCCGAAGAGGAGCGGACCGAGGTCTTCGAACGCTTCCACCGCGGGACCACCGCATCCAGGTCGGGGTCCGGCCTCGGCCTGGCCTTAGTCGCTCAGCAAGCTGAAATCCATGGCGGCACAGCCGCATTGGAGGTCAGTCCACTCGGTGGCGCGCGGCTGATCCTGCGGCTGCCGGGGTCGGGCCCGCGCTGAGGATCAGGTCTTCTCGTCGTTGGCCCGCGGGAACCCGCCGCCCTGCGGGAACAGCGGGAACACGACGTCGTCGAACTTGCCGGCGTCGCCGAAGCTCTTGTTCATCGTGGCGCCCCAGATGTTGCCGTCCGGGGCCACCTGCAAGGCCCACGCGTGGCCGTGCTGGTCCTTGCGGACCACCTCCGGGTCGCCGGTCACCGCGCCGGTGTCGGCCGCCATCCGCACCGCGACGGTCTGTTTCGTGTCGACGAGGTTGACCAGCACCGTGCCGTCCAGCGCCGCGCAGCCCGCCACGCCGGGCTTGTCGGGCCAGGTCCACACCGTGGACACCTTCGAGTCCTTGGTGATCCGCTGCAGCCGGTCGCCGGTCGGGGTGCGGTCGGTGACGTAGAGCGACTCGTCGGAGGGGTCGATGCACATCCCGCCGCCGGGCCCCAGACCCGACAACGCGGTCGTGGTGGGTGCCTGATCGACGGTGGTGGGCTGTTCGATGCGCAGCAGTTTGCCCGCCATCGAGGCCGGATCGGAGGCCTGCGCGGGATCGCCGGCGTCGCCGGTCTGCACCATCAGCGTGGTCGGGCTGGTGAAGATCAGGGACCCGGTGTTTCCGGTGGCGCCCTTGGGGATGCCGGTGAGGATCGGTTTGGGGACGTCGCCGTCGGCGATCCGGATGACCCGGTTGTCGGTGGGGGTGCTGACGTAGGCATACATCAGCCGGTCCTGGGCGTAGGTCGGGGACAGCACGATGTCCATCAGGCCGCCGTCGCCGCTGCCGTCGACGGGCAGCGTCGTCTTGACGAACGGTTCGGCCTTGGTCGAGACCTGCTTGACCGCCCCGGTGAGGCGCTCGGCGACCAGCGCCGACTGGCTGTCGGGCAGCATGATCAGCCCGCTGGTGCTCTCCAGGCAGCCCTGCATGACTCCCGGGGCCGGGCATGCCTTCGGGAACGGCTTGGCAGGCAGCGGCGGCGGGGGCGGTGGGGTCGAGGTCGGGCCCGGCGCCATCTGCGGTTCGGTCGTGAACGGTTGCGATTGGGCCGAATCGAAGCGGGCGCAACCGGCGCCGCTCAGCAGCGCTGCGCACAGCAGGACGGTGACTGCCCGCAACGACCGGCGCTGACTCATGCGAGCCAGGTTACGGATCGTTCGACAGTGCTCGCCACGCGCTCCCCGCCCCGTACCCGCCCCGACCTGCACCGCGGTGGAGAAACACGTGCTCAACGCGCCGCGCGAATTCCCGGCGAGGGCTTCAGTTGCACTTACCCTGGCAGTCGTGACGAGTCCGCATGAACCCTGGCAGCGGCCCGACGACGCGGGCGGGCGCCCGGCCTCGGCGCGCCTGGTGGACCCGGAGGACGATCTGCATCTGCCCGCCGCGAACTACGGCCATGACGCCGAGACCACGGCCATCCCGCGTTACGACTCGGCCAAATCGGCCGATCCGCAGCCGTTCGCGCTGCTGGGCGACGCCGAGCCGCTGCCCTACGTGCAACCGAGCACCGGACTGGGGGCCGGCGCGTACGGCACCACCGCCGCACCCGCCGAGGTCGTCGTCGACGAGGACCACCGCGACCGGGACCGCAGAGGCACCCAGGACCTCGGATTGCTGGTGCTGCGGGTCGCCGTCGGCGTGCTGTTCATCGCGCACGGCGCGCAGAAGATGTTCGGCCTGTGGGGCGGGTCGGGGCTCGGCGGCTTCCGCGACTACCTGGCGGGCGTGGGCTTCCAGCACGCCGACATCCTGAGCTACGTCGCGGCAGGAGGCCAGATCGCCGCCGGGCTGCTGCTGGTCCTGGGATTGTTCACCCCCCTCGCGGCGGCCGGCGGCACTGGCATACCTGGTCAACGCGATCCTGGCCGAGGCGGTCGACGCCCACAACGACGCCCGGCTGTCGTCTTTCCTCGCCGACGGCCACGAGTACGAGGTCATCCTGCTCTTCGTCGTCGCGGCCATCGTGTTGATCGGGCCGGGGCGGTACGGACTGGACGCCGGCCGGGGCTGGGCCCGCCGACCGTTCATCGGGTCGTTCGCCGCGTTGATCCTCGGTGTCGGCGCCGGCGTGGCGATCTGGGTACTGCTCAACGGCACCAATCCGTTGGCGTGACGACGCGTCACCCGTAGGGGTTCGGCACCCGCCCGTCGCTGGCGGCGGTCAGCAGCGGCAATGTCGCGAAGGTGACCGCCGGAAGTGTGATCTCCGTCCCGTCGCGCCGACGTGCGAGCGCCCAGGCCTTCCTGCCGAACCGCAGACCGTCGACGTCGTCCCAGCGCAGCGTGCGGCTGCCGAGCAGCGTGCGCGCGGTGACGGTCTCCCGGTCGGCGGTGGTGCGGTACCGCGCGATCAGTACGGACAGCAGCACCGGGATGAGCAGGAGCAGGGTGAACCAACCGGGGCCGGCGAACACCACCGCCAGCAGGGTCAGGGCCAACAACGCGACGGCCAGATGCGCCATCGGGGAGATCCTGATGACGACCGGGGCCGACGCCGAGGAAGATGGGGAGGCCATGGCGCCATCATCCCACCGCGTCGCGCCCGTCCCGCCGCCCAGGCGAATTTGACCTGCGCCCCGTCCGGCGGCTACCGTCGTCTGCTATGCAGACCCCGGGCTCGCTCGTAGTAATTGGGTTGCGCGTTGATGCCGCGCTAGCCCTGGTCCGGGCATAGCACCACCGCATCGACGCGCAACCCTCGTACAGCCGCTGGGCTGACGGGGGTTTTTTGTTGCCCCAGCACCGATTTGAGAAGATCTTCAGAGTCAACAGAACAAAGAGGACACCGTGAGCGCACCCACCACGCGACCACCCGAGCAGTCGGCCACCCCGGCCAACGGGAGTCACACCGCACCCGCCACCACGAAGTCGACGCCCGCACAGCCGAAACGGGTTGCCCCCCAACAGCTCACCGGCGCCGAGGCGGTGATCCGCTCGCTCGAGGAACTCGACGTCGACGTGATCTTCGGCATCCCCGGCGGCGCCGTGCTGCCGGTCTACGACCCGCTGTTCGACTCGGTCAAGCTGCGCCATGTCCTGGTCCGGCACGAGCAGGGCGGCGGGCACGCCGCCAGCGGCTATGCCCACGCCACCGGCCGGGTCGGCGTGTGCATGGCGACCTCGGGTCCCGGTGCGACCAACCTGGTGACCCCGCTGGCCGACGCGTACATGGACTCGATCCCGGTGGTCGCGATCACCGGCCAGGTCGGGCGCGGCCTGATCGGCACCGACGCCTTCCAGGAAGCCGACATCTCCGGCATCACGATGCCCGTCACCAAGCACAACTTCCTGGTGCGCGACGGTGACGACATCGCGCGGGTGATCGCCGAGGCGTTCCACATCGCCTCGACCGGTCGGCCCGGGCCGGTGCTCGTGGACATCCCCAAGGACGTGTTGCAGGGCCAGTGCACCTTCAGCTGGCCGCCGCAGTTCGAGCTGCCGGGCTACAAGCCGAACACCAAGCCGCACAACCGCCAGATCCGCGAGGCGGCCAAGCTCATCGCCGCGGCCCGCAAGCCGGTGCTCTACGTCGGCGGCGGGGTCATCCGCGGCGAGGCCAGCGACCAGCTGATGGAGCTGGCGGAGCTGACCGGCATCCCGGTGGTCACCACGCTGATGGCGCGCGGCGCGTTCCCGGACAGCCACCCGCAGAACCTGGGCATGCCCGGCATGCACGGCACGGTGGCGGCGGTGGCCGCGCTGCAGCGCAGCGATCTGCTGATCGCGCTCGGCACCCGCTTCGACGACCGGGTGACGGGCAAGCTGGACTCGTTCGCGCCCGAGGCCAAGGTGATCCACGCTGACATCGACCCCGCGGAGATCGGCAAGAACCGGCATGCCGACGTGCCGATCGTGGGTGACGTCAAGGCGGTCATCACCGATCTGATCGAGGCGCTGCGACGGGACGGAGCGAACGGGCAGGAGCGCCGCGACGGTGGTCTCGGGTCGACCGACCTCGACACCTGGCGGGAGTACCTGCGCGGTATCCAGTCGACGTATCCGCTGAGCTACGGCCCGCAGAGCGACGGCAGCCTGTCACCGGAATACGTGATCGAGACGCTGGGCAAGATCGCCGGCCCGGAGGCGATCTACGTGGCCGGTGTGGGTCAGCACCAGATGTGGGCCGCGCAGTTCATCTACTACGAGAAGCCCAAGACGTGGCTCAACTCCGGCGGCCTCGGCACGATGGGCTACGCCGTTCCGGCCGCGATGGGCGCCAAGATGGGCTGCCCGGACAGCCGAGGTGTGGGCCATCGACGGTGACGGCTGCTTCCAGATGACCAATCAGGAGCTGGCCACCTGCGCGATCGAGGGCGTGCCGATCAAGGTCGCGCTGATCAACAACGGCAACCTGGGCATGGTCCGGCAGTGGCAGACCCTGTTCTACGAAGAGCGGTACAGCCAAACGGATCTGGCGACGCACAGCGCGCCGCATCCCGGACTTCGTCAAGCTCTCCGAGGCGCTGGGCTGTGTCGGATTGCGTTGTGAGCGTGCCGAAGACGTGGCCGAGGTGATCAACCAGGCCCGGGCGATCAACGACCGCCCGGTCGTGATCGAGTTCGTCGTCGGCGCCGACGCCCAGGTGTGGCCGATGGTCGCCGCAGGCACCAGCAACGACGAGATCCAGGCGGCGCGGGGCATCCGTCCGCTGTTCGACAACGAAGAGGGGCACGCGTGATGAGCGCTTGCGCGAAGAACGGAGTGCTGTGAGTACCACGCACACGCTGTCGGTGCTCGTCGAGGACAAGCCCGGCGTGCTGGCCCGGGTGGCCTCGCTGTTCTCCCGGCGCGGCTACAACATCCAGTCGCTGGCGGTCGGCGCGACCGAGCAGAAGGACCTGTCCCGGATGACCATCGTGGTCGACGTCGAGGACTCGCCGCTCGAGCAGATCACCAAGCAGCTCAACAAGCTGGTGAACGTGATCAAGATCGTCGAGCAGGACGAGGACAACTCGGTGTCGCGGGAGATCGCGCTGATCAAGGTCCGCGCCGACGCCACGACCAGCGGCCAGGTCATCGAGGCGGTGAACCTGTTCCGCGCCAAGGTCGTCGACGTGTCCAACGAGTCGCTGACCGTCGAGGCGACCGGTACGCCGGGCAAGCTCGAGGCGTTGCTGCGCGTGCTGGAGCCCTACGGGGTCCGCGAAATCGTCCAATCCGGTGTGGTGTCGCTCTCGCGTGGCCCCCGCGGAATCGGCACCAAGTAATACCGAATCACCAAGCACAGAGTAGAAAGAAGATCCACGACAATGGCAGTTGAGATGTTCTATGACGACGACGCGGACCTGTCGATCATCCAGGGCCGCAAGGTCGGCGTCATCGGCTACGGCAGCCAGGGGCACGCGCACTCGCTGAGCCTGCGCGACTCCGGCGTCCAGGTGAAGGTCGGCCTCAAAGAGGGCTCGAAGTCCCGCGACAAGGTCACCGAGCAGGGCCTCGAGGTGGACACCCCCGCCGAGGTCGCCAAGTGGGCCGACGTGATCATGCTGCTGGCGCCCGACACCGCGCAGGCCGAGATCTTCGCCAACGACATCGAGCCCAATCTCGAAGACGGCAACGCGCTGTTCTTCGGCCACGGCCTCAACATCCACTTCGGTCTGATCAAGCCGCCGGCCAACGTGACCATCGGCATGGTGGCGCCCAAGGGCCCCGGGCACCTGGTGCGCCGGCAGTTCGTCGACGGCAAGGGCGTGCCCTGCCTGGTCGCGGTCGAGCAGGACCCCAAGGGTGAGGGCCTGGCGCTGGCGCTGTCCTACGCCAAGGCCATCGGCGGTGCCCGCGCGGGCGTCATCAAGACGACGTTCAAGGACGAGACCGAGACCGATCTGTTCGGTGAGCAGGCCGTGTTGTGCGGTGGCACCGAGGAACTCGTCAAGACCGGCTTCGAGGTGATGGTCGAGGCCGGTTACGCGCCCGAACTGGCCTACTTCGAGGTGCTGCACGAGCTCAAGCTGATCGTCGACCTGATGTACGAGGGCGGCATCGCGCGGATGAACTACTCGGTGTCCGACACCGCGGAGTTCGGCGGCTATCTGTCCGGGCCGCGGGTGATCGACGCCGACACCAAGAAGCGGATGCAGGACATCCTGACCGACATCCAGAACGGGACCTTCGTCAAGAGGCTGGTCGCCAACGTCGAGGGCGGCAACAAGGAGCTCGAGCAGCTGCGCAAGGAGAACGCCGAGCACCCGATCGAGGTGACCGGCAAGAAGCTGCGCGACCTGATGAGCTGGGTGGACCGGCCGATCACCGAAACCGCCTGATTTCTCGTGATTTCGGTGTAGTTCGTCACGCTGCGCGTGACGAACTACACCGAAATCACGGTCAGGGGGCGAGCTTCGGGATCTGCTCGATGCCGAACTCCTTGGCCAACACGGTCCGGGCGGCGTAGTAGCCGGCCATGCCGTGCACGCCGCCGCCCGGGGGGGTCGCCGACGAACACAGGTAGGCCCGCGGAATCGGTGTCGACCACGGATCCCACCGCAGCGCAGGTCCGGTCAGCGCGCTGACCATGTTGTTGCCGCCCACGCCGATATCGCCGCCGACGAGATTGGCGTTGTGGTCGGCGAGCCGTGCGGCGGGCACGCTGCGCACACCGACCACCAGATCCCGGAAGCCCGGCGCGAATCGTTCGAACACCCCGATGACCGTCTCGGCCATGTCGACGGTCGATCCGGTCGGCACGTGCGCGTAGGTCCACAACGGTCGGCGGCCCTGCGAGTCGATCCGGCCGGGGTCGCACAGGTGGGGCAGCGCGGCCAGGATCATCGGCCATCCGGCGTGACGGCCCTCGGCGATCTCCTTCTCGGCGAGTGCCATCATCACCCGGTCACCGCCCAGGTGCAGCGTCGGCGCGTCGGCCAGCCGCGGATCCCGCCAGGGAATCTCACCGGAGAGCACGAAGTCGACCTTCGCCACACCGGGGCCGTACCGGTAGCCGCGCAGGGTCTTGGCGTAGCCCGGCGGCAGCCGGTCACCGTAGATGCGCAGCAGTGCGGTCGGCGCGGTGTCGTAGAGCACGACGCCGGGCGGCGCGGCGGTGACCTCTTCCCCGAGCACCAGTTCGCCGCCGTGCGCCCGCAGGTCGGCCAGCAGGGCATCGGGGACGGCCTGCGATCCGCCGACCGGGATCGGCCAGCCGACGGCATGGGCGAGCGTCGCCAGCATCAGCCCGGCACCGGCGGCCACCAGCGACGGCATGCGCGAGATCGTATGCGCCGCAACGCCGGTGAACAACGCGCGGGCGTCCTCACCCGCCAGCCGGCCCCAGGCCGGAGTGCCCTGCGCCAGTAGCCGCGGAGCCACCTTCAGCGCTGCGGGCAGGCTCGGCGGAATCGACCGCTTGTCCCCGAGCAGCAGTCCGACCACGCCGTCGCAGTCCGCGGCCAGCGGTCCGAGCAGCCGCCGCCACGATGCGCCGTCGTCGAGTTCGGCGCAGGTGCGTTCGATGTCGCGGTAGCCGATCGCGGCGGCGCGCCCGGGCAGCGGATTGCCGTAGGACACCTCCGGGACCGCGAGCTGCACGCCGCGCGCCCGCAGGTCGAATGCGGCGAAGAACGGTGAGGCCAGCGCCAGCGGGTGCACCGCCGAACAGATGTCGTGCCGGACGCCGGTGAACTCCGGGTCGGGCAGTGTGCGGGCACCGCCGCCGAATGTCGATTGAGCTTCGATGACGCGCACCGATAGCCCGGCGCGCGCGCAGATGACAGCGGCGGCCAACCCGTTGGGCCCGCTTCCGACGACGGTCACGTCCACATCTGATTCCCGGGTCGTCCCCTGGCCTCCGGCCGGGGGCCCAGCGCTCCTGCCCTCCACCGCCCAATTACAGCCCACTAGGCTGGGGCCTCGTGAGTCTGCCCGTGGTTTTGATCGCCGACAAGCTTGCCCAGTCGACCGTGGAGGCCCTCGGCGACCAAGTGGAGGTGCGCTGGGTCGACGGCCCCGACCGGGAGAAGCTCCTGGCCGCCGTCGCCGACGCCGACGCGCTGCTGGTGCGCTCGGCGACCACCGTCGACGCCGAGGTCCTCGCCGCGGCCCCGAAGCTGAAGATCGTGGCCCGCGCCGGTGTCGGCCTGGACAACGTCGACGTCGACGCGGCAACCGCCCGCGGCGTCCTCGTGGTGAACGCGCCGACGTCGAACATCCACAGCGCGGCCGAACACGCGGTGGCACTGCTGCTGTCCACGGCGCGCCAGATCCCGGCCGCCGACGCGACGCTGCGCGAGCACACCTGGAAGCGCTCGTCGTTCTCCGGCACCGAGATCTTCGGCAAGACGGTCGGCGTCGTCGGGCTGGGCCGCATCGGCCAGCTGGTGGCCCAGCGGCTGGCCGCGTTCGGCGCGCACATCACCGCCTACGACCCGTACGTGTCGCATGCTCGGGCCGCTCAGCTGGGCATCGAGCTGCTCTCGCTGGACGACCTGCTGGCGCGAGCCGACTTCATCTCGGTGCATCTGCCCAAGACGAAGGAGACCGCGGGGCTGATCGGCAAGGAGGCGCTGGCCAAGACCAAGCCGGGGGTCATCATCGTCAACGCGGCCCGCGGCGGTCTCGTCGACGAGTCCGCGCTGGCCGAGGCGATCACCGGCGGCCACGTCCGCGGCGCCGGGCTGGACGTGTTCGCCACGGAGCCGTGCACCGACAGCCCGCTGTTCGAGCTGCCGCAGGTGGTCGTCACACCGCATCTGGGCGCATCGACCGCCGAGGCGCAGGACCGGGCCGGCACCGATGTCGCCGCCAGCGTGAAGCTGGCGCTGGCGGGGGAGTTCGTCCCGGATGCGGTGAACGTCGGCGGCGGTGTCGTCGGCGAGGAGGTGGCGCCCTGGCTCGACCTGGTCCGCAAGCTCGGCCTGCTGGTCGGGGTGCTCTCGACCGAGCTGCCGGTGTCGCTGCAGGTACAGGTGCGCGGCGAGCTGGCCTCCGAGGAAGTCGAGGTGCTGCGGCTCTCGGCGCTGCGCGGCCTGTTCTCGGCGGTGATCGAGGATCCGGTGACGTTCGTCAACGCGCCGTCGCTGGCCGCCGAGCGGGGTGTCGAGGCATCGCTCACCACCGCGACCGAAAGCGCGAACCACCGCAGCGTGGTCGATGTGCGCGCGGTCACCGCCGACGGATCCACCGTCAACGTCGCGGGCACCCTGACGGGCCCGCAGCTGGTCGAGAAGATCGTCCAGATCAACGGCCGCAACCTGGAGCTGCGCGCCGAGGGCGTGAACCTGATCATCAACTACGACGACCAGCCCGGCGCCCTCGGCAAGATCGGCACCCTGCTCGGCGGCGCCGCGGTCAACATCCTCGCCGCGCAGCTGAGCCAGGACGCCGACGGGCAGGGCGCGACGATCATGCTCCGGCTCGATCGCGAGGTGCCCGGTGATGTGCTCGCGGCCATCGGCCGGGATGTCAGTGCGGCGACGCTGGAAGTGGTGGATCTGGCATGACCTCCTCGATGAGACTGGCCGTCATCGGCGGCGACGGCATCGGCCCCGAGGTCATCGCCGAGGCGCTGACCGTGCTGGACGCCGTGTTGCCGGGTGTGCAGAAGACCGAGTACGAACTGGGCGCGCGGCAGTACCACAAGACCGGTGAGGTGCTGCCCGCGTCGGTGCTCGAGGAGCTGAAGGGGCACGACGCCATCCTGCTCGGCGCCATCGGGGATCCGTCGGTGCCCAGCGGCGTGCTGGAGCGGGGCCTGCTGCTGCGGATCCGCTTCGAGCTCGACCACCACATCAACCTGCGACCGGGCCGGCTCTACCCCGGGGTGCGCAGTCCGCTGGCCGGCGACCCGGAGATCGACTTCGTCGTGGTCCGCGAGGGCACCGAGGGTCCCTACACCGGCAACGGGGGCGCCATCCGTGTGGACACCCCACACGAGATCGCCACCGAGGTCAGCGTGAACACCGCCTACGGTGTGCGCCGGGTCGTGCAGGACGCGTTCGGCCGCGCGCAGGCGCGCCGCGGGCACCTGACCCTGGTGCACAAGAACAACGTGCTCACCTACGCGGGGTCGCTGTGGTGGCGCACGGTGCAGAGCGTCGCGGTCGAGTATCCCGACGTCGAGGTGGCCTACCAGCACGTCGACGCGGCGACGATCCATCTGGTCACCGATCCCGGCCGGTTCGACGTCATCGTCACCGACAACCTGTTCGGCGACATCATCACCGACCTCGCCGCGGCGGTGTGCGGCGGCATCGGGCTGGCGGCCAGCGGCAACATCGACGCGACGCTGACCAACCCGTCGATGTTCGAGCCCGTGCACGGCAGCGCGCCCGACATCGCCGGCCAGGGCATCGCGGATCCGACGGCCGCCATCATGAGTGTGTCGTTGCTGCTGGCCCACATCGGCGAGTTCGACGCCGCGGCGCGGGTGGACGCGGCCGTGGCCGAGCACCTCGCGACGCGCGGCGATGAGCAGCGTTCGACCGCGGAGGTCGGCGCGCGCATCGCCGGGAAGCTGTAGCGAGATAGCCGCCCTGGCGACGCTGACGCGGCAGTGCGTGCTGTTCGCGATCGGCTCGACGTTCTTCGCCGTCGCCACCGCTCCCGGTTTCCCGGTGTGGGCGGGGGCCGGGGCGGCCAACGTGCTGTGCTTCATCGGGTCGTGGTTCTTCACCACGGCGGCCTGGATGCAGCTGGCGCTCTCCGGCAGAGCGGTGCGAGCCGAATATTCCTCGGCAGCAGTGCAGTTCGCCGGCACTCTGTTGTTCAACGTGAGTACCGCCCGCGGCGGTGTGGGCGCACGCGGTCACCGCACAGCGGCGCTACGTCTGACGCCGGATGCCTTCGGGTCGCTGGCCTTCCTGGTCAGCGGCGTGCTGGGCATGGTCGCCGTTCGTCCGGAAGACCGGGCTCGCCGAGGACGAGTTGCTGGCCAACTGGGGCACATTCCTCGGTGCGCTGTGCTTCCTGGTGGCGGCATTGCTCGTGCTACCCCGCCGACGGAGCGACACCCGCGTGCCGCGGTGCGGGCACCGACGGGATGGCCAGCACCGGGAACAGCGCGCACACCGCGAACGCCACCGGGAACCCGGCGACTCCGATCAGGGCGCCGAAGAGGGGCGGCGCCACGCCCGCGGTCAGGAGTTGGGTGGTGTTCTGGGTGCCGAGGGCCCGGCCGCTCCAGAACGGTCCGGCGATCTCGGCGATCGCGGTGAAGGCCAGACCGTTGTCGGACACGGTGACCACCGACGCCACGATCATCACCGCGATGCTCGCCGGTGAGTCGAGCCGGTCCAGCAGTGCGAGCAGCGCCATGGCCGCCGCGGCGGCCGCCGCGATCGTGCGGATCGGTCTCATCCGGGCGGCGAGCACGTCCCCGGAGCGTTTCAGTGCGAAGTCCGACCAGCGCCCCGCGGCGATCCGACCGCCCGCGCCGAGCACCTGCGCCGCGGTCACCAGTACGCCCGCCGACGCCGGGGTCCAGCCGCGTTCGGTGATCAGCCACACCAGCGTGAACGTCCAGACCATCACCTGGGGCACTACCAGCAGGCCCGAGGCGAGGTGGATCCGAGCCAGCAGCGATGACCCGCGGTACGGATTGGCCAGGTCGGACGCGGCGGCCTCGGCACGTGGCGGCCGGGGCGGGTCCTGCACCGCGGCTGCGCACATCACCGCCGCCAGTGCACACACGACCGCCGGGAACAGCAGCGCGCCCGACACCCCGTGCTGCTCGGCCAGGCGCGGGATCACCAGAGCGCCGAGGCCGACCCCCAGGGGCTGGGCGGTCTGCCGGATGCCCATCACCAGTCCGCGCTGCCTCGCATCGAACCAGCCGACGACCAGCCGGCCGCTGGCGGTGTTGCTGCTGGCGGCCGCCATTCCGCCGAGGAACAGGAAGACTCCGACGACGACCAGGGAGTCCGCCGTGGCGGCGGCGAATCCGGCCGCCGCGGTCAACGCCGAGCCCACGACCAGCACGACCCGTTCCCCGGCGCGATCCACGACGTAGCCCCAGCCGATCAGCGTCACCACCATTCCGAGGCTGGGCAGCGACGACATCAGGCCGGCCCGGGCCAGATCGAGCCCGCGCTCGGCGTGCAGGGTGGGTATGAGGAACGCCACACCGTTGATGAACACGTTGGCGCACAATGTCGCGGTCAGCGCGACGACCAGCATCGACCATCGCCGCACCGTGCCTGCCGAAGGGGCGGTCATCGACCCATGTTTTCACAACTGTCCCACCATGCTGAACAGCTATCCCAGATATTGGGAACCCCGCGTGGCCCCGCCGCCGTCGTGCCGGGAAACGGCCGGGCATTAGGCTCTAGCCCATGCGCCTTGGCCGAATCGCCAGTCCCGACGGAGTCGCCTTCGTCTCCGTCGAGGGACCACCCGAGGACCCCGCCACAACGATCGCCCGCGAGATCGCCGAGCATCCGTTCGGTGCGCCGACCTTCACGGGGCGGCAGTGGCCGTTGGCCGACGTCCGGCTTCTGGCGCCGATCCTGGCCAGCAAGGTCGTCTGCATGGGCAAGAACTACGCCGCGCACATCGAGGAGATGGGTGGCGGCACGTTCGAGGATCCGATCATCTTCCTCAAGCCGAACACCGCGATCATCGGTCCCAACATCCCGATCCAGCTACCCGCCGACGCCCATCCGGTGCACTTCGAGGGCGAGTTGGCCGCCGTGATCGGCAGACCGTGCAAAGACGTTCCGGCGGCCCGCGCCGCCGAGAACATCCTCGGCTACACGGTGGCCAACGACGTGTCGGCGCGCGACCAGCAGGCCAAGGACGGTCAGTGGATGCGCGCCAAGGGCCACGACACGTTCTGTCCGGTGGGGCCGTGGATCGTCACCGACGTCGATCCGGCTGACCTCGAGATCCGCACCGAGGTCAACGGTGCGGTCAAACAGCGCAGTCGAACCTCGTTGATGATCCACGACATCGGCGCGATCATCGAGTGGGTCTCGGCGGTGATGACGCTGCTGCCGGGCGATCTGATCCTGACCGGTACCCCGGAGGGTGTCGGTCCGCTCGAGCACGGCGACACCGTCAGCGTCACGGTCGAGGGCATCGGCACTCTCACCAATCCCGTTGTCCGCAAAGGAAAGTCGTGACCGTCCGCGTCAGATTCTGCCCCTCGCCGACCGGCACGCCGCACGTCGGCCTGATCCGCACCGCGCTGTTCAACTGGGCCTACGCCCGGCACACCGGCGGAACGTTCGTGTTCCGGATCGAGGACACCGATTCCCAGCGTGACAGCGAGGAGAGCTACCGCGCCCTGCTCGACGCGCTGCGCTGGCTCGGGCTGGACTGGGACGAGGGGCCGGAGGTGGGCGGTCCGTACCAGCCCTACCGCCAGTCCGGCCGGCGCGAGATCTATGCCGACGTGATCGCACGGCTGATCGAGGCCGGCGACGCCTACGAGGCATACTCCACGGCCGAGGAGGTCGAGGCCAGGCATCTGGCCGCCGGGCGAAACCCCAAGCTGGGCTACGACAACCACGACCGGGACCTCACCGATGAGCAGCGTGCGGCCTATCGTGCCGAGGGCCGTGCGCCGGTCGTGCGGCTGCGGATGCCCGATGCCGACATGACGTGGGACGACCTGGTGCGCGGCGAGACGACGTTCCCGGCCGGGTCGATCCCCGACTTCGCGCTGACCCGCGGCAACGGGGAGCCGTTGTACACCTTGGTCAATCCGGTCGACGACGCGCTGATGAAGATCACCCACGTGCTTCGCGGCGAGGATCTGCTGCCGTCGACGCCCCGCCAGCTGGCGCTCTATGCCGCGCTCGTCCGTCTCGGTGTGGCCGACGAGACCCCCCGGTTCGCCCACCTGCCGCCGGTTCTGGGCGAGGGCAACAAGAAGCTCTCCAAGCGCGATCCGCAGTCCAACCTGTTCCTGCACCGCGATCGCGGCTTCATCCCCGAGGGGCTGCTCAATTACCTTGCGCTGCTCGGCTGGTCGATCGCCGACGATCGCGACGTGTTCAGCATCGAGGAGATGATCGCCGCGTTCGACGTGGCCGACGTCAACTCCAACCCGGCCCGCTTCGACCAGAAGAAGGCCGACGCACTCAACGCCGAACACATCCGGCTGCTCGACGGGGCCGAGTTCACCCGTCGCCTGGCCGCCTACTTCGCCGCCCACGGCCACGACACCGGCCTCGACGACGCCCGCTTCGCCGAGGCCGCGCGGCTCGTGCAGACCCGCATCGTCGTCCTCGGCGATGCGTGGGAGCTGCTCAAGTTCCTCGACGACGCATCGTTCGGCCTCGACGAGAAGTCGGCCGGCAAGGAGTTGCGCGCCGATGCCGTGCCGGTGCTCACCGCGGCGCTGGGCGCGCTGGAGGGCGTGGGGGAGTGGCAGACCGCCCGGATCGAGGAGGCGCTCAAGACGGCGCTGATCGATGGGCTCGAGCTCAAACCGCGCAAGGCGTTCGGTCCGGTGCGGGTCGCGGTGACAGGGTCGTCGGTGAGCCCGCCGCTGTTCGAATCGCTCGAACTCCTCGGCCGGGACCGCAGCCTGGACCGGCTGCGGGCCGGACGAGACCATGCCGCGGCCCGGGCATGACGGTGGGTGCGAAAGCACCCTCGGATCTTTGGTAGTCTGCTCGTCGGCCCGCCATCAGGCCCATCGCGGCACCCCCGCGGTGTGCCGGGCCGAAAAACAGCTCATGACCTGCGGTGATGAGCAGCCAATGGGGTATGGTGTAATTGGCAACACAGCTGATTCTGGTTCAGCCATTCTAGGTTCGAGTCCTGGTACCCCAGCCAATGCAGCGGATTAGGCCAGCTTTCTCACCTGAGCTATGCTGACCCTCCGAAATAAGTTCTAGCCCCCGTCGTCTAGCGGCCTAGGACGCCGCCCTCTCACGGCGGTAGCGTGGGTTCGAATCCCATCGGGGGTACCACCACCGGCGGACCTCGGACAGGTCCGCCGGTTTTGTTTTCGGCTCCGGTCGATGACTACAGCCGGCGGGTCAGCGCATCGGCGGCAGCCACCAGATCGGCCGCCCATCGCGCGCCCGGCCGCCGGCCCATTCTGTCGATCGGCCCCGAGACGGAGACGGCGGCGATCACGGTGCCGCGGGCGTCGCGCACCGGCGCGGACACGCTGGCCACTCCCGGTTCGCGTTCCGCGGCGCTCTGGGCCCAGCCCCGCTTGCGGACCTCGGCGAGCGCACGGTCGCTGAACGTGGCGCCGGGAAGCACCGCCTGCTGGGTGGCGCAGGTCGGCATAGGCGAGCAGCACTTTGGCGCCCGAGCCCGCCGTCATCGGCAGGCGCGACCCGACGGGCACCGTATCGCGCAGGCCGGCAGGCGGTTCGAGTGCGGCGACGCAGATCCTCGCCGTTCCGTCTCTGCGATAGAGCTGCACGCTCTCGCCCGTCAGCTCCCGCAGCCGTGGCAGCACCACCGCACCCGCGGCCAGCAGCGGGTCCTTGACGTGGCTGGCCAGCTCGGACAGGGCCGGGCCCGGGCGCCACCGACCGTCGCCGTCGCGGGCCAGCATCCGGTGGGTCTCGAGGCCGACCGCCAATCGGTGCGCGGTCGCCCGCGGCAGGTCGGTGCGCGCGCACAGATCCGCCAGACCGCAGGGGGACTCGGCCACCGCATGCAGCACGGCCACCGCTTTGTCCAGAACGCCGATGCCGCTATCCTGTCTCACAAGGAGATACTAGCGTCCCAGAATGTGAGATAGCCACGATGCCCGTCGCGAACCAGCCCCGCACGCTCGCCGAGAAGGTGTGGAGCGACCACGTCGTCGTCACCGGCCCGGGCGAGGGTGGCGCCCGCCAGCCCGACCTGATCTACATCGATCTGCACCTCGTCCACGAGGTCACCAGTCCGCAGGCGTTCGACGGCCTGCGCCTGGCGGGTCGGCCGGTACGCCGGCCCGATCTCACCATCGCCACCGAGGATCACAACGTCCCGACGGTCGACATCGACAAGCCGATCGCCGACCCGATTTCGCGCACCCAGGTCGAGACCCTGCGGCGCAACTGCGCCGAATTCGGCATCCGGCTGCACCCCATGGGCGACGCCGAGCAAGGGATCGTGCACATCATCGGACCTCAGCTGGGGCTGACCCAGCCGGGGATGACCGTGGTCTGCGGCGACAGTCACACCTCCACCCACGGCGCCTTCGGCGCCCTGGCGATGGGGATCGGCACCTCGGAGGTGGAGCATGTGCTTGCCACGCAGACGCTTCCGCTGCGCCCGTTCAAGACGATGGCGGTCAACGTCGACGGCGAGTTGCCGCCCGGCGTGAGCGCCAAGGACATCATCCTGGCCGTGATCGCCAAGATCGGCACCGGCGGCGGTCAGGGACACGTCATCGAATATCGCGGCAGCGCCATCGAATCGCTGTCGATGGAAGGCCGGATGACGATCTGCAACATGAGCATCGAAGCGGGCGCCCGGGCCGGGATGGTGGCGCCCGACGAGACGACGTTCGCGTTCCTGCGGGGCCGCCCGCACGCCCCCCGGGGGCCGACTGGGATGCCGCGGTCGAGGCATGGAGTCGGCTGCAAGACCGACGAGGGCGCCGAATTCGACACCGAGGTCTACATCGACGCCGCGACGTTGAGCCCCTTCGTCACGTGGGGAACCAACCCGGGGCAGGGCGTGCCGCTGTCCGGCTCGGTGCCCGACCCGGAACTGATGTTCGACGACGGGCAGCGTCAGTCGGCGGAAAAGGCATTGGCCTACATGGACCTTCGTCCGGGCACCGCGATGCGCGACATCCCGGTCGACGCTGTGTTCGTCGGGTCCTGCACCAACGGGCGGATCGAGGACCTGCGGGTGGTCGCCGACGTGCTGCGCGGCCGCACCGTGGCCGACGGGGTCCGGATGCTGATCGTCCCCGGATCCATGCGGGTGCGCGCCCAGGCCGAGTCGGAGGGCCTCGGTGAGATCTTCACCGCGGCAGGCGCCGACTGGCGACAGGCCGGCTGCTCGATGTGCCTCGGCATGAATCCCGATCAGCTGGCGCCGGGCGAGCGATGCGCATCGACGTCCAACCGGAACTTCGAGGGCAGGCAGGGCAAGGGCGGCCGCACGCATCTGGTGTCGCCTGCCGTCGCCGCGGCGACGGCCGTGCGCGGCACGCTGTCCTCCCCGGCCGACCTGCCCGCAGCGCTGACTCACTGAACAGGAGAACCTGATGGAAGCCTTCACCACCCACACCGGAATCGGCGTACCCCTGCGCCGGGGCAACGTCGACACCGATCAGATCATCCCGGCGGTGTACCTGAAGCGGGTGACCCGAACGGGATTCGAGGACGGCCTGTTCGCGGCCTGGCGTGCCGACCCGTCGTTCGTGCTCAATCAGTCGCCTTTCGACCATGGTTCGGTGTTGGTCGCCGGCCCCGATTTCGGCACCGGTTCGTCTCGGGAGCACGCGGTGTGGGCGCTCATGGACTTCGGTTTCCGGGTGGTCATCTCGTCACGATTCGCCGATATTTTCCGCGGCAACGCGGGCAAGGCGGGTCTGCTGGCGGCCGAAGTCGCGCAAGACGATGTGGAATTGTTGTGGAAACTGATCGAGCAGCATCCCGGTACGGAAATCACTGTCAATCTTCAAGATCGGACCATCTCCGCAGGAACCATCCTGGTGCCGTTCAACATTGACGACTACACCGCGTGGCGATTGCTCGAAGGACTCGACGATATAGGCCTTACGCTGCGCAAAGTCGCAGAAATCGAGGATTACGAAGCTCGTCGCCCGAGCTGGAAACCGCCCACTCTGCCGGCCTGATCGGGACCTCGAAAAGGACGAAATAGCCTCACTGCAATCCGCTTTTGGCGCCCCCGGACAGGAGGGCAAGGGGGCCAAGCGGATTGAAAAAAGTTCGCTGGCTTGGCCTGAAACTGCGCGTGGCTCTTGGAAATCAGCAGGCAATGGGTTTACCGTGTCCACTAGTCGGTCCAAGAAGGACCACTGGTTCCCGGAGGTTTTGCATGAATAAAGCAGAGCTCATCGACGTACTCACGGAGAAATTGGGCTCGGATCGTCGGCAGGCGACCGCGGCGGTGGAGAACGTCGTCGACACCATCGTGCGTGCGGTGCACAAGGGTGACAGCGTCACCATCACCGGCTTCGGTGTTTTCGAGCAGCGGCGTCGCGCCGCCCGTGTCGCCCGCAATCCGCGTACCGGCGAGACCGTCAAGGTCAAGCCGACGTCCGTGCCGGCGTTCCGTCCCGGCGCGCAATTCAAAGCCGTTGTCTCTGGCGCACAAAAGCTCCCAGCGGAAGGACCTGCCGTGAAGCGTGGCGTCACCGCGTCCAGCACCGCCCGTAAGGCGGCGAAGAAGGCTCCGGCCAAGAAGGCGGCGAGCAAGGCTCCGGCCAAGAAGGCCACGGCTGCCAAGAAGGCTCCGGCCAAGAAGGCGGCGAGCAAGGCTCCGGCCAAGAAGGCCACGGCTGCCAAGAAGGCTCCGGCCAAGAAGGCGGCGAGCAAGGCTCCGGCCAAGAAGGCCACGGCTGCCAAGAAGGCTCCGGCCAAGAAGGCGGCTCCGGCCAAGAAGGCCACCGCCGCCAAGAAGGCGCCAGCCAAGAAGGCGGCGACCAAGGCTCCGGCCAAGAAGGCGGCTCCGGCCAAGAAGGCGCCCGCCAAGAAGGCTCCGGCCAAGCGCGGTCGCAAGTAGTCCGAACATCAGGCACGCCGCGGGTTTTCACCCGCGGCGTGTTTGTGTGTGTGGGAACTCGGCGACTAGCCGCTCGGCGGCGGTGTTGAATCCATCCCGGGTGTCATCTGTCGGACGCCAACGGGGTGCCGATGTGGTCGGCGCCGACCAGCCGCCCGTCGACGAGGGTGAGCACCCAGGTGCTGCCCTTGCGGTTGCGCGATTTGTCCGGCCGCACCCCGTCGCGTTCGCACCACCAGGCGATGACGTCCGGGATCACCTCGCCCTGGGTGCAGATCACGGGGGTGGTTGAGGTGGCGGCGATCTCGAGCATGCGAAGGCGGGCCGCCTTGCGGTTGTCGCTGTAGGCCTGTTCGGTGAGCGCCGGTTCGGTGTGGATCGGCACGGCGAGCTCCTCGGCGAGCGGTTCCAGTGTCTGGTGGCAGCGCACCCGATCGGCGGCGAACAGTTCTTCGGCGCCGAAGGCGAGGAGTTGGCCGACCAGTGACTCGGCCTGAGCCCGGCCGTGCTTGTCCAGCGGGCGGTTTCGGTCGTCGCCCCGGTATCTGGACTTACTGCCCGCCGTGGCGTGCCGGACGATCAGCACCGTCTTGGTGTCGGCGGGCACCTTGGTGAACCGGCGCAACACCTTGCGGTCGTCCGGGTACATCAGCTGCGCCATCGCCTCGGGGACCGGCAGCCACTTCAGCTCGTCGACCTCGTCGTTGGGCGAGAACTCACCGCCGACGCAGCGGGCTGCCCAGTAGCGCACCTTCTTGACGGCGTCGTCGACCGGGTAGCTGACCGACGGTAACCGGCGGCCCGAGGTGCGCGCGAAACCCGGTCTCCTCCTCGATCTCCCGCACCGCGGCGACCGGTTCGGTCTCGCCGGGTTCGAGCTTGCCCTTGGGCAGCGACCAGTCGTCGTAGCGTGGGCGGTGGATGACCGCGATCTCCGGTGTGCCGGTGCACTCCTGGGGCCGCCACAGCACGGCGCCCGCCGCGAGGATCGGCTCGCTCTTCACGGCAGCCGCGCTCGGCTGACTCTTCTTCGGCACCTCAGCTCCTGCGGGTCATCGGGTCGGGGAGAGATCTGCGGGCTCTCACCGTGCCACCCCGCACCATCACGGATGCCGGTGGCGGTCCATCAGCGACACCTGATGGTCCCGGACGGTCTGCCCCTCCTGGGGCGAGCGCCGTCCAGTGCCCGTCGGCCCCGAGTTCCCAGCACCGCGTGCTCGGGTCGAGTCGCCGACTCGAAGATGTCGTTGAGTTGTGCGGTCAGTCGCGGATCCTTGACCTGTGCCATCACTTCCACGCGGCGGTCGAGATTACGATGCATCATGTCGGCGCTGCCGATCCAGTATTCGTCGATGGCGCGGAAGTGAATGATCCGTGAATGCTCGAGGAAGCGGCCGAGGATCGAGCGCACGGTGATGTTCTCGGAGAACCCCGGCACACCGGGCCGCAGCGCACAGATGCCCCGGACGACCACTTCGACGCGCACGCCGGCCTGCGACGCGCGGTAGAGCGCATCGATCACCTGCTCGTCGACCAAAGCGTTGGCCTTCACCCGGATCCGGCCCTCGGCTCCGTCGCGGGTCGCGGCGATCTCGCGTTCGATGCGCTCGATGATGCCCTTGCGCACGCCGTAGGGGGCGACCAGCAGGTTGCGGTAGGACTCCTTGCGGGAGTAGCCGGTCAGCGAGTTGAACAGGTCGGTCAGGTCGGCACCGATGTCGGGAGCGGCGGTCAACAGGCCGATGTCCTCATACAGCCGCGCGGTCTTCGGGTTGTAGTTGCCGGTGCCGACATGGCAGTAGCGGCGGATCATCGAGCCCTCGCGGCGCACCACCAGACAGGTCTTGCAGTGGGTCTTGAGCCCGATCAGTCCGTACACCACGTGCACGCCCGCCTGCTCCAGCGCGCGCGCCCACTTGATGTTGGCCTGCTCGTCGAACCTGGCCTTGATCTCGACGAGGGCGACCACCTGCTTGCCGGCTTCGGCGGCGTCGATCAGCGCGTTGACGATCGGGGAGTCGCCCGACGTCCGGTACAGCGTCTGCTTGATGGCCAGCACGTTGGGATCCGCGGCGGCCTGCTCGATGAAGCGCTGCACGCGTGGTGGAGAACGAGTCGTACGGGTGGTGGACGAGCACATCGCCGTCGCGCAGCGTCGCGAAGATGCTCTTGGGCGTCTCGCGTTCGCCGAAGGCCGGGGGAGTGGCCGGCACGAACGGGCGATCCTTGAGCGCCGGTCGGTCGACGCCGTAGATCTGCCACAGTGAGGACAGGTCGAGCAGTCCCGGCACCTCGACGACATCGCCTGGGGCGACGTCGAGTTCGCGCAGCAGCAGCTCGAGCATGCCCTCGGTCATGTCATCGGAGACCTCCAGCCGCACCGGGGAGCCGAACCGGCGACGGGCCAGTTCCCGCTCCAGCGCCTGCAGCAGGTCCTCGTCGCGGTCCTCCTCCACCTCGAAGTCGGCGTTGCGGGTGATCCGGAAGGCGTGGTGCTCGACGACCTCCAGGCCGGGGAACAACACCGGAAGGAACGCGGCGATCAGTTCCTCCATCGGCAGGAACCGCACCACGTCCGAGCTGCCTTCGCGGCCCGGCAGCTCGACGAACCGGTCGACGTTGTCGGGCACCTTGATTCGCGCGAAGTGCTGACCGCCGTCGCGGGTGCTTGACGGTGATCGCGAGATTGAGGCTCAGTCCGCTGACGAACGGGAACGGGTGCGCGGGGTCGACGGCCAACGGGGTCAGCACCGGGAACACCTGCTCGTGGAAATAGGTGGACAGCTTCCCGCGTTCGGCGTCGTCGAGCTCGGCCCAGGTGACGATGACGATGCCCTCGTCGGCCAGGGCGGGCCGGACCGCGTCGAGGAACACGTGGGCGTGGCGGCTGGCGATCTGCTGCGTGCGTTCGCTGATCCGCCGCAGCTGTTCGCGCGGGGACAGTCCGTCGGCCGACCGGACCGACAGCCCCATCTCGTCGCGCCGTTTGAGGCCCGCGACCCGCACCATGTAGAACTCGTCGAGATTGGACGCGAAGATCGCCAGGAACTTGGCGCGTTCCAGCAGCGGCAGTGACGGATCGGCCGACAGCGCGAGCACGCGGGCGTTGAAGTCCAGCCAGCTCAGCTCCCGATTGAGATAGCGGTCCTCGGGCAGCGCGTTCTCGACCGTCGGCGCGGTGGCCGCCGGCGGGGCTTCGGGCGCCGCATCGGTCGCCGGCGCGAGCACCGGGACATCCGCCTCCGCCCCGAGTGTCTCCGAGCTCTCCGGACGGGTCTGGGCTTCGGTCATGGACTCGATGATTCCCTATCGACCCGCGCCGCGGCTACTGCAGCCGAACCGCGGGTTCGGTCACGGCGCGATGACCCGCGTCGTCGCGGGCCCGACGCCGAGATCGCGCGCGGCGAGCAGATCCTCGGGTGTGTCGATGTCGCAGCGCAGACCGGGCCATGCACCGCTGAGCTCGACCGCCCCGGAGCGTCGATGCCGCTCCGCCGAATCGGTGCCGAACCGCGGATCCAGTGCCGCTCCGAACGAGAACAGCGCCGACGTGCCGCTGCCGTGCCGGTCGGCGACGAAGCTGCGGCGGTGCGCACGCGCCGCGGCGATCGCCTCGTCGAGCTCGCGGGTCTGCAGAGCGGGCAGATCCCCTTGCAGCGCAACGACATTGGCGCAGTCGTGGCGCGCCAGCTCCTCGGCGGCGGCCAGCGCGTTGTTGAGCGGGTCGGGATGACCGGCGGGTGTCGGGTCGGTCACCACGCGCGCACCCAGGGCCGTGGCGGCCGCCGCGGCGGTCGGGTCGGGGGTCACCACGACCACCGATCGCACCGCGGGCACCGCCGCCGCGGCGGTGACGGTGTCGATCAGCATGGCCAGCACGACGTCCTCACGCACGCCGGCCGGAAACATCGGCGCCAGCCGCGTCTTGGCCGCCCCGAGCCGCTTCACCGCGATCACCAGGCTCACGTCGGCATCGGTGGCCGCCGGCCGGGCGGCCGCGAAGGTGTCCATGCCGCTCACGAGCGTCATCCTGCCAGTCGGTTATTCCCCGCTACGCTGAAGCCGTGGTCGAGGCGGCGGTGATGGGTGCAGGAGCGTGGGGGACGGCCCTGGCCAAGGTGCTGGCCGATGCCGGCAACGACGTGACGCTGTGGGCGCGCAGGCCCGAGTTGGCCGACGAGATCAACCGCACCCATCGCAATCCGCGGTTATCTCGACGTGGCGCTGCCCGAGTCGATCCGCGCCACCAGTGACTGCGCCGAGGCGCTGACCGGCGCGTGCACGGTGCTGCTCGGCGTGCCGTCGCAGACGCTGCGGGACAACCTGAGCCGGTGGAAGAACTTCATCGACGGCGACGCCACGCTGGTGAGTCTGGCCAAGGGCATCGAACTCGACACCCTGATGCGGATGAGTCAGGTCATCGTCGCGGTGACCGGAGCCGACCCCGCCAGGGTCGCCGTGCTGAGCGGGCCGAACCTGGCCAGCGAGATCGCCGAGGAGCAACCGGCGGCCACCGTGATCGCCTGCAGCGACTCGGGGCGCGCCGTGGCCCTGCAGCGTGCATTGGCCACCGGCTATTTCCGGCCGTACACCAACGCCGACGTGATCGGTGCTGAGGTCGGCGGCGCGTGCAAGAACGTGATCGCGCTCGCGTCCGGGATGGCGGCGGGTGTCGGTCTGGGCGAGAACACCGCCGCAGCCATCATCACCCGCGGCCTCGCCGAGATCATGCGGCTCGGAATCGCGTTGGGGGCCAAACCCGCCACGCTGGCCGGGCTCGCCGGCATCGGGGACCTGGTGGCGACCTGCATGTCGCCGCACTCGCGCAACCGATCGTTCGGCGAGCATCTGGGTCAGGGCGGCACGATGGAGGCCGCACTCGAGGCCACCGGCGGCCATGTCGCCGAAGGTGTCACGTCGTGCACGTCCGTGCTCGCGCTGTCGGCGAGCTATGACGTCGAGATGCCGCTCACCGAGGCCGTGCACGGGGTATGCCACAAGGGACTGTCGGTCGACGACGCGGTGGCACTGCTGCTCGGCCGCACCACCAAGCCGGAGTGAGGACATGGACGGCTCCTACGGGGATTCCACGCGCAGCCTGAAAGCCGTTGACTCGGAGCCGATTCCGGGGTCGCCCGTCGGACCGACGCCGGTTCCCGCGGCCGCCTATCACATTCCGGCCGACGAGGACGACGCACTGGACAGCTACGGCCGCCGGCACAACCCGACCTGGCGCCACCTCGAGTCGGCGCTCGCCCGGCTCGAGGGTGCCGCCTCGGCAGTGGTTTTCGGTTCGGGCATGGCCGCCATCACATCGCTGCTACGGGTGCTGGCCTTGCCGGGATCGACGCTCGTCGTCCCGGCCGACGGCTACTACCTGGTGCGTGCCTACGCCAATGAGTACCTGGCTCCCGCGCGGGGTGACCGTGGTGGAGGCGACCTGCGCCCAGATGTGCGAAGCGGCGGGCGACGCCGACGTGGTGCTGGCCGAGACACCGTCGAACCCGGGTCTGGACGTGGTGGATCTGCACCGGCTGGCCATGCTGTGCCGGTCCCGGGGTGCCCAACTCGTCGTGGACAACACCACCGCGACCCCGTTGGGTCAGCAACCGCTGTCGCTGGGTGCGGACTTCGTGGTGGCCAGTGCCACCAAGGCGCTCGCGGGCCACCATGACGTGCTGGCCGGCTACGTCGCGGGCAATCACGACGAGGTGATCGAGCGGCCTGCGGCGCGAGCGGCTGCTCGCCGGACCGATCCTGGGTGCGTTCGAGGCGTGGCTGGTGCTGCGCAGCCTGGGCACGCTCGGATTGCGGTTCGAACGGCAATGCCAGAACGCGGCGGCGATCGCGCTGATGATGCGCTCGCATCCTTCGGTGAGATCGGTGCGCTATCCGGGCCTGCCGGGCGACCCCTCGCACGCGATCGCCGCACTGCAGATGCGCCGATTCGGGGGGATCGTCGCCGTCGAGCTCGCCGACGCGGAGGCGGTTCACGGCCTGGTCCGGCAGAGCGCGCTGCTGGTCGGGGCGACCAGCTTCGGCGGTGTGCACAGCTCGGTCGACCGCCGGGCCCGGTGGGGCGACGCGGTTCCCGACGGATTCGCTCGGATCTCGCTGGGCATCGAGGACACCGATGACCTGCTCAGCGACATCGACCAGGCCCTGCGAACCGGGTGACGACGCCGGTCCGGTCCCTCTGGGCCGAGCGCACGGCGGGCCGGGGCGGTAGCCTCTCTAGGTTGTGACTGCCCGCACCCGCGTTGCCGTCGTCTACGGCGGACGTAGCTCCGAACACGCGATCTCGTGTGTTTCCGCAGGCAGCATCCTGCGTAATCTCGACCCGGACCGCTTCGAGGTGGTCGCGGTCGGCATCTCCCCGCAGGGCGCCTGGGTGCTCACCGACGGGCGGCCCGAGACACTGGCCATCACCGACGGCGCACTGCCCAGCGTCAGCAGTTCCTCCGGCGCCGAGCTCGCCCTGTCCGCCGATCCCGGCCGGCGCGGACAGCTGCTGTCGCTGGGAGAGGCGGCGGGCGAGGTCATGGCGTCGGTCGACGTGGTGTTCCCGGTGCTGCACGGGCCCTACGGCGAGGACGGCACCATCCAGGGCCTGCTCGAGCTCGCCGGCGTGCCCTACGTGGGCGCCGGTGTGCTGGCCAGCGCCGCCGGAATGGACAAGGAGTTCACCAAGAAGCTGCTCGCCGCCGCCGGACTTCCGATCGGCGACCAGGTCGTGCTGCGCGCCCGTGACGCCACGGTGGCGCTGGAGGACCGAGAGCGCCTCGGTCTGCCGGTGTTCGTCAAGCCCGCCCGCGGCGGCTCCTCGATCGGAGTCAGCCGGGTGCCGAGCTGGGATCGGCTCCCGGACGCGATCGAAACCGCCCGCCGGCACGACCCGAAGGTCATCGTCGAAGCCGCCGTGCCCGGCCGCGAACTGGAGTGCGGGGTGCTGGAGTTCCCGGACGGGCACCTCGAGGCCTGCACCGTGGGCGAGATCCGCGTCGCGGGTGTGAAGGGCAGAGAAGACGGCTTCTACGACTTCGAGACCAAGTATCTCGACGACGCGGCAGAGCTGGATGTTCCGGCCAAGATCGACGATCGGGTCGCCGAGGAGATCCGCGCCCTGTCGATCCGGGCCTTCGAGGCCATCGACTGCCAGGGGCTGGCCCGCGTCGATTTCTTTCTCACCGAGCATGGGCCCGTGGTCAACGAGATCAACACCATGCCGGGGTTCACGACGATCTCGATGTACCCGCGGATGTGGGCCGCCAGCGGTGTGGACTACCCGACCCTGCTCGCGACGATGGTCGAGACTGCGCTGGCGCGCGGCACCGGCCTGCGCTAGTCGTCAGCGGATCGGGCCCGGATCGACCGGCGTCGCCGGCAGTACGCGCGCGATCGTCCGCGACAGCGTCTGGATCGGATCCGGACCGGACCCGGGGGGCAGGGTCAGCGCCACATACACCGGTCGGTCGACGGTGAACCAGGTGGCCCGGTCGTCGCCCGCCCGGTCTTCCACCCGGAACCACTGGACAGCATCGACCACCTGCACCGGGGTGCCGGCCACGAACTCCACCGGGCGATCGAGGCCGCACCGCAGGATGATCGGCTCGCCACCGTCTTCGGGCTGCCATGCCGCCGCTCCGGGTGGCGCGGGGTCGACCAGCGGTGCGCGGTGGTACTCCCCGAGCCGATCGGGCAGACCGTCGACGAGCTCGGCGCACTGCCGGCTGTCGGCGTGCGGCGCCGGAACCCCGGAGACGGCGACCGGAACGGGACCGGACGGACGTTGCAGCACCGCGGCGACCACCAGAACGGCGGCGACCGCCCCCACTGCGACGACGAGCGCCGCGATCAGCAGCGAGCGTGGCGGCCCATCGCCGGCGTGGCTGGTCACAGGCCAACCTTAAGGCCGCGCTCCCTCGGCGATCGGACAGGTCAGCGTTCGGGTGATGCCCGCGACCTGCTGCACCCCGGGCACCACGGTGGACAGCAGCTCGGTCAGGGTGTCGGCTTCGACCCGGACCACGACGTCGTACGGTCCGGTCACGTACTCCGCCGAGAGCACACCGGCCAGCCCGGCGAGCTGCTTGGCGATGACCTCGGCGCGGCCGACCTCGGTCTGAATGAGCACGAAAGCCTCGACCACGCCGCGATCCCTTCCTCTGGCTGCATAGACTCCACGCCGCAGGGACCAAACGTACCGCAGGTGGGCCGACGGTTCAGGCCGGGAAGACGACCGGAGGAGCGTTCAGATGACGGGCGAGCACCCCGACGGCACGCTGGCGGAATCCGGTGAGTTCGCGGTCATCGATGCGTTGGTGGCCGGTCGGCGCCAGCCGTCGTGGGTGGCGCTCGGCCCGGGTGACGACGCGGCCGTGGTCACGCGGCCGACGGCAGGGCTGCGGTGAGCACCGACATGCTGGTGCAGGACCGCCATTTCCGGTTGGACTGGTCGACCCCCTACGAGGTCGGGCGCAAAGCCGTGGCCCAGAACGCGGCCGACATCGAGGCGATGGGCGGGCGGGCGACGGCGTTCGTGGTCGCGTTCGGTGCGCCGGGCGACACCGCCACCGCCTGCGCCGTCGAGCTGGCGGACGGGATGTGGCACGAGGCGGGCCGCATGGGCGCCGGCATCGTCGGCGGTGATCTGGTGCAGGCGCCCCAGTGGGTGATCTCGGTTACCGTGCTGGGCGACCTCGGCGGGCGCCGACCGGTGCGGCGGGACGGTGCGCAGCCCGGCGACATCGTCGCGGTGGCCGGTGACCTCGGCCGGTCAGCGGCTGGATATCACTTGTGGCTGCAACGACATTCGACGCTTCGAGGAGTATCGGCGGCGCCATCTGGTGCCCGAGCCGCCGTACGGGATGGGCGAGGTGGCGGCGCGCGCGGCGGCGACCGCGATGACCGACGTCTCCGACGGTCTGCTCGCCGACCTCGGGCACATCGCCACCGCCTCGGGCAGTGCACATCGATCTGACGTCCGGCGGCCTGGCCCCGGACCTGGTGGCGCTCGCCGCCGTCGCCGCTGCCCTCGGCGTGGACCCACTGCCGTGGGTGCTCGGGGGTGGCGAAGATCACGCCCTGGTGGCGACGTTCCCGGCAGTACCGCCGCCGGGGTGGCGCACGATCGGCCGGGTCGTGCGCGCCCGGCGCCGGGCATGTCACCGTGGACGGCGCCGCATGGGCGGGCGACACGGGCTGGCAGTCGTTCTGAGCGGGCGCGGCCCGCTATGTTGGCCTCTCGTGACAGCACGTCCTCTCTCCGAGTTGGTCGACGAATCCTGGGCGCGTGCCCTGGCTCCGGTGCAACCGCAGGTCGCGCAGATGGGCGAATTCCTGCGCGCGGAGCTCGCGGCCGGCCACCGATACCTGCCGGCCGGGCCGAATGTGTTACGCGCGTTCACATTTCCGTTCGAGAAGGTGCGGGTGCTGATCGTCGGGCAGGATCCGTACCCGACGCCGGGCCATGCGGTGGGGTTGAGCTTCTCGGTCGGCGCCGACGTGCGTCCGCTGCCGCGCAGTCTGGCCAACATCTACACCGAGTACTGCAACGATCTCGGCCACCCGGCGCCGTCCACCGGTGACCTGACGCCCTGGGCGGCCCAGGGCGTGATGCTGCTCAACAGAGTGCTGACGGTGCGGCCGGGAACGCCGGCGTCACACCGCGGCAAGGGGTGGGAGGCCGTCACCGAGTGCGCCATCCGCGCGCTGGTGGCGCGGCAGCAGCCCGCTGGTCGCCGTGCTGTGGGGGCGGGACGCCGCGACGCTGCGGCCGATGCTCGGCAGACACGGCGACCATCGAGTCGGCGCATCCGTCGCCGCTGTCGGCGTCGCGGGGTTTCTTCGGGTCGCGGCCGTTCAGCCGCGCCAACGAACTGCTCGAGCAGATGGGGGCGGCCCGGTCGACTGGCGGCTGCCCTGAACGGGCGTCAGGGCGCCGGGCTGAGGGAGACGTCGGGCATGCTCGGTGACGGGACGTCGACGCTGACGGATGGCATGTCGATGCTCGGCGAGGGCACCTCGATGGTGTTGTCGCCACCGGTGTTCTCGGTCGTCGCAGTGGTGGTGTCGACCGTGCTTTCGTTGCCGCCGGTGCTGTCGTCGCCGCACCCGGTCAACAACCATCCCGCCGCGACAGCCGTAGCGGCGAGCACAGCGACACGAGCCGATCGGAAGTTCTCATCATCGGTAATACGTTCCCTTCCGGCCGGGCCGGTGCCCAGCCTCGAAGGGCGGCTACCCGAACGGGTCGGCGCGAAACCGGGAAGAGCCGATGGGCGAATCAGCCGCGGGAGACCTTGCCCGCCTTCAGGCAGGACGTGCAGACGTTGACGCGCTGCTTGTTGCCGCCCGGACGCGCCACGGCCCGCACGGACTGGATGTTCGGATTCCACCGACGGCTGGTCCGGCGATGGGAGTGCGACACCGACTTGCCGAAGCCGGGGCCCTTCCCGCAGATCTCGCACACCGCAGCCATAGTGAGAACTCCTCGAAGTCAGTACTTGGGGGCCAGCAACCGCACGGGTGACCCGACAACCCGATCAGACTACCGGGCGAGCGCAGGGAACGCCAAAACCGTGACTCCTTGGATGTCAACAGCCCTGACTCGTCGTCTTCGGCAGCGGCCGGCCCTGTCCGTGTCACTGACTAGGCTGACGCGGACGGCGAAGCGGCGCCACGTGCATGCCACATGCATCAGGAGGTGGGGATGTCGGCTCGGCGGCTCGATGCGTCGGCCCTGCGGCGTCTGGGCGCACGCGGCCGTCGCCGGGCTGATCAGCCCACACCGACGAGATCAACACCTCAACGTCTTCCCGGTGGCGGATGCGGACACCGGCACGAACATGCTGTTCACGATGCGCGCGGCGTGGGCGAAGGCCGATTCCTGCGCGGCGGTCGACGACGTCGCGGTGCTGGCGGCCGCGATGGCCGACGGGGCGCTGCGGGGCGCGCGCGGCAACTCGGGGGTGATCCTGTCCCAGATCCTGCGGGCGATCGCCGATGTGACGGCCGCTGCCGCGCAGGATCGCGCCGGCGTGCTGGCCGACATCGACGGCGCGCTGTTCGCCGCGTCGCTGCGGCATGCGGTCACCCTCGTCGTCACGTCGATGGGTGCGGCGGTGCCGGGCACGATCACCTCGGTGCTCCAGGATGCCGCCGCCGCGGCCGAGCACGCCGTGGCCGGGCAGGCCGACCTCGCCGAGGTCGTCGCGGCCAGCGCCGAGGCGTCGGCGGCCGCCCTGGACCGGACCACCGCCCAGCTGGACGTGCTGGCCGCGGCCGGCGTGGTGGACGCCGGCGGCCGCGGCTGGCTGGTCCTGCTCGACGCGCTGACGACCACGCTGCGCGGGCACGCCCCGGCTCGGCCGGTCTACCGCCGGTCGGCGGGGACGGCGGTGGACGCGGGCACAGCACCGGCGGTTCCGCAGTTCGAGGTGATGTACCTGCTCAGCGGCGTGTGACGCGGCCGGTGTCGAGACACTGCGTGCGCGGCTGGACGCGCTCGGCGAATCCGTCGCGATCGCCGCGTCGGGCATCGGCGCTGCCGCCGGAGCGGATCAGTACTCGGTGCACGTCCACACCGACGACGCGGGCGCCGCGGTGGAGGCCGCGCTCGAGCTCGGCACGGCCCAGCCGGATCCAGATCACCTCGCTGCAAGGGGGGCGGGACCGGCACCCGGCCGCCGGGTGGAGCCGCGGACGGGCGGTGCTGGCCGTGATCGACGGCGACGGCGCCGCGGACCTGTTCATCGGTGAGGGCGCCGAGATCCTGCGCCCCGAGCCCGGAGTGCCGGTCAGCGCCCAGCAGCTGCTGCACGCCCTGGTCAACACCGGTGCCGAGCAGGTCATGGTGCTGCCCAACGGGTACGTCGCCGCCGAGGAACTGCTGGCCGGTTGGGCGGTGGCCTCCGACTGGGGGATCGTGATGGTGCCGGTGCCGGCCGGGTCGATGGTGCAGGGCCTGGCCGCGCTGGCCGTGCACGACCCCGAGCACCAGCTGGTCGACGACGGCTACACCATGGCCAGGGCCGCGGCGGCCGCCCGGCACGGATCGGTACGGGTGGCGGCCGAGGACGCGCTGACGTGGGCCGGCGCCTGCAAGCCCGGTGACGGGCTCGGCATCGCCGGCGACGAGGTGGTGATCGTCGGTGCGGACGTGGTCGCCGCCGGGGCGGGGCTGATCGATCTGTTGCTGGCCGCGGGTGGCGAACTGGTGACGGTGCTGACCGGGCACGGCGTGGATTCGACGGTCGGCGCCGCGCTGGCCGACCATGTCCGCCGCCGGCACCCGGGCACCGAGCTGGTGACGTTCCACACCGGTCACCGCGGTGACGCGCTGCTGATCGGGGTCGAGTGAGATGGCGACACTCGACGACCGCCTGGACTACGTCATCGGCCGTAAAGCCGCCGACCCGCTCGAGGAGCACCTCGGCATCCGGACCGTCGGCGAACTGCTGCGCTACTTCCCCCGCAAGTACAGCGACGCGATGACGGTGCGCGGCGAGGGTGAGGACCTCGACCTGGAGGAGGGCGAGCACGTCACGTTCGTCGACGTCATCACCAAGGCCGAGGCGAAATGGACCAACCGCACACCGAAGCGGGAGTTCCTGGTCGTCACGCTCGGGCAACCGGCGACCGCGGGTGACCGCCACCTTCTTCAACGTCAAGTACCTCAAGAAGACCCTGGTCGAGGGTGCGCAGGTGATGCTCTCCGGGGAGGTCGGCTACTTCCGCGGCGTGATGCAACTGACGCACCCGGCGTTCATGGTGCTCAACTCGCCGCGCGGCAAGGCCGTCGGCACCAAGTCCCTCACGTCGATCGCGGAGAGCACGTCGGCCACCGGGCAGGATCTGCTCGCGGAGTTCGAGAAGGGCTACTTCCCGATCTACGCGGCGAACTCCAAGCTGCAGACCTGGGACATCTATGCCTGCGTGCGCCAGATGCTGGCGGTGCTCGATCCCGTCGCCGAGCCGCTGCCGGAGTGGTTCGTGCGCGAGCACGCGCTGATGTCCGAGGACGAGGCGTTGCGGGCCGTCCACGTCTCCGGGGACGAACGTACGCGGGCGCGGGCGATCGAACGGCTCACCTTCGACGAGGCGATCGGTCTGCAGTGGGGTCTGGTCACCCGCAGGCACAGCGAGTTGCGCGGCACCGGGCCCGCCGCGAGCCGCCGCACCGACGGGTTGATGGCCGCCATGTCCGAGCGGCTGCCGTTCGAACTGACCGCCGGACAGCGGGAGATCCTCGAGGTGATCTCGGCGGAATTGGCCGCCGCGCACCCGATGAACCGAATGCTGCAGGGCGAAGTCGGGTCGGGCAAGACCGTGGTCGCGGTGCTGGCGATGCTGCAGATGGTCGACGCCGGCTACCAGTGCGCCCTGCTCGCCCCTACCGAAGTCCTTGCGGCCCAGCATGCGCTGTCGATCCGCGCCATGCTGGGTCCGCTGGCGACGGCCGGACAGCTCGGCGCCGCCGACAACGCCACCGCGGTCGCCCTGCTGACCGGTTCCATGTCCGCCCAGCAGAAGCGTGACGTCCGCGACGGAGGTCGCCTCGGGTGCGGCGGGCATCGTGATCGGCACGCATGCGCTGCTGCAGGACGCGGTCGAGTTCGACCGGCTGGGCCTGGTCGTCATCGACGAGCAGCACCGGTTCGGCGTGGAGCAGCGAGACCGGTTGCGCGCCAAGGCGCCCGAGGGTGTGACCCCCCATCTGCTGGTGATGACCGCGACACCGATCCCGAGGACGGTGGCGCTGACGGTCTACGGGGACCTGGAGACGTCGACCCTGCGGGAGTTGCCGCGCGGTCGCCAGCCCATCACCACCAACACGATCTTCGTCACCCAGAAGCCGGCCTGGCTGGAGCGAGCGTGGACGCGGATCGCCGAAGAGGTCGGCGCCGGCCGGCAGGCCTACGTCGTGGCGTCCCGCATCGACGAGGACGACACGCCGGGCAAGAGCGGAAAACACGGGGCGGATGCCGGCCCGCCGCCGATCACCGTGGTCGAGCTGTTCGCCCGGCTGCAGCGCGGCCCGCTGGCCGGAGTCCGGTTGGGTTTGATGCACGGGCGGCTGCCCAGCGACGAGAAGGATGCGGTGATGGCCGCGTTCCGGGCAGGGGAGATCGACGTACTGGTCTGCACGACGGTGATCGAGGTCGGCGTCGATGTGCCCAATGCGACCGTGATGGTCGTGATGGACGCCGACCGGTTCGGGATCAGTCAGCTGCACCAGTTGCGTGGCCGCATCGGTCGTGGCCGCGCATCCCAGCCTGTGCCTGCTGGCGACCAAGCTGCCGGAGAACTCCAAAGCCGGCCAGCGGCTCAAGGCGGTTGCGGGCACGTTGGACGGATTCGCCCTCGCCGATCTCGACCTGGTCGAGCGCAGCGAAGGTGACGTGCTGGGTCTGCACCAGTCCGGGCGGCCGATCACGTTGCGCTTCCTGTCGTTGGCCCGCCACCTCGAGATCATCCTCGCGGCCAAAGACCTGTGCGAGACGGTGTATCGATCCGATCCGGCCGATCCCGGCATGGCGATGCTGTGTGCGCCGTTCACCGACAGCGACCGCCTCGAGTTCCTGGACAAGTCGTGACCCGCGCGCAGACGCTGTGGGTGATGGTCGCGGCCGTGCTGTCGGTCGTCGTCGCGGTACAGGTCACCTCGGCGTCGGAGGGCCCGGCCCGATTCGTGGCGCAGGCCGACATCCCCACCGTCGCGCCCGGTGTCGACGTCCTCGCCGGCATACCCGAAATCTCTTCGCGGCACGAGGCGATCCGACTACCGCAGAGATGCGTTCGGCGACTCCTGGACGGACGACACCTCCGCACCGGGCGGGCACAACGGCTGCGACACCCGCAACGACATCCTGGACCGGGACCTCAGCGCCAAGACCTACGTCGCGATCACCCGCTGTCCCACCGCGGTGGCCACCGGCACCCTGCTCGACCCGTACACCAACGCGGTGGTGCCTTTCACGCGCGGCGCCCGCGTGGGTGCCGCGGTACAGATCGATCACATCGTTCCGCTCGCGCTGGCATGGGATCTGGGCGCGGCCGGGTGGAACAACGAGCGGCGCACCCGGTTCGCCAACGATCCGGGCAACCTGCTCGCCGTTCAGGGGGAGGCCAATCAGGACAAGGGAGACAAGGAACCGGCACTGTGGATGCCGCCCAACGCCGCGTTCCACTGTCAGTACGCGATGCAGTACATCGCCGTGCTGCGGGGTTACGGGCTGCCCGTCGACGCTCCTTCGGTACCGGTACTGCGTTCGGCCACCGACACCTGCCCGCGGGGCTGATCGCGGGTCGGCTACGGTGAGCCCATCATTCCGGGCCCCATCATCCCCGGTCCCATGTCGCCACGGTTGAACTGACCCGGCCCGGTCACCGACGGATCCCATGGGCCGTTGCCGCTCGAGCCGCCCATCCCCGGCGACCAGTCGCAGTCACCCGAGTCCCAGGAGAACGGGCCCCAACAACCGGGATCCCAGGGTTGTTGCGCCGAGTAGGTGGGCGCGTTCGGCGCAAACACGGCAGCGCCGCCGAGGGCCGAAACGGCTGCCGCGACAGCCAGTCCGGCGATGAGCACGCGGTTGTGGGACATGATCCTCACCCCTTGAACTTCCTTTGCCCGCTCGCATCCGGGTGGGCGTGCTGTCATCAGACCGCGCCGTGGCGGGCAACCGCTAGAGGCTTAGGCCCTTTTCTCGGGCAGAGCGGCCGGCCACGTCCCTGCGCTGGACCGTCCGGCCCGTGCAGGCGGGTGTACAGGGCCCAAATACTCTGTCGCGCAGATCCCCGATCGGCCACGATGGAGCCGGCAGTAGGGATTCAGCGACGCCCTCGGACACCAATGATGAAGGAATGTCGAATGATCGACTACGAGCTTGATACCGAGCGTTCCATCCTGCGCGTGCACCCGATGGGTGCGCTCGGGCAGGACGACTTCGTGCAACTCGCGAACGCCGTCGACCCCCAGATCGAGGCGTCCGGCGGGCTCGCCGGCCTCATCATCGAGGCCCGCGGGTTCCCTGGCTGGGACAGCTTCGGGGCAATGGTCACCCACTCCGCTTCGTTCGGGATCATCAGAAGGACATCAAGAAGGTCGCCATCGTCACCGACTCCCACATGGGAGATGTCGCAGAGCGACTGGCGACGCACTTCGTTGCCGCGGACATCAAACACTTCCCGGCCGGGCACGCCGAGGCGGCACGGCAGTGGATCACCACGGCGTGAGGAGGCTGGCCGCATTGACGCAGTTGCTCATGGCGCAGCTGGTGGGGAATCGGCACCCTCTGCGGAGGGTTTGACACCAGGCGCGTCCTCGCCGCGCTCAGGCAACGCCGGGTCGCGCCTAGCTTTCCGCAGCCGCCCTGCGGGTGGCGATCACGGCGCGGACCTGGTCCATGTCGAGGGCCTTGATGCGGGTGATCAGGTCCTCGAGTGCGACCGCCGGCATGGACCCCGGTTGGCGGTACACGAGTACACCGTCGCGGAATGCCATGACCGTGGGGATCGACTGGATTTCAAGGGCCGCGGCGAGTTCGCGTTGCGCTTCGGTGTCGACCTTGGCGTGTACGACATCGGGGTGCGCTTGGGCTGAGCGCTCGAAAATCGGGGCGAAGGCCCGGCACGGACCACACCACGAGGCCCAGAAGTCGACCAGCACCACGGCGTTGTCGGCGATGGTGGACTGGAACTCGGCCAGGGTCAGATCGACATGGTGTCATTCGGGTTCTCCCGTCTGCGAAGGATTGAACGGCGCCTCGCTCAGGCGAGGCCCTTGAGCATCAGGTTCCAGTACATGAACGGCAGCCCGTACTTCTTCAGGTACCAGTACGCGCGGTGTGGTTGGTCGGGTCAGCAGTGGGAACGACGGTTCGAGGTTGAGGTCGTAGTCGAATTCGGCAAGCAGCATCGCGTGTGACGAGGTGACGATCGGGCACGACGAGTAGCCGTCGTAACCGGCGCGCGCAGCGGCCGGCCTTCAGGAACGCGTCGATGTTGTCGACGACGACCGGAGCCTGCTTGCGGATCGCGGCACCGGTCTTGGAGTTCGGCGACGAGCCGGCGTCGCCGAGGGCTGAAGACGTTGGGGTACCGCACATGCTGCATGGTGTGCTTGTCGATATCGACGTATCCAGCTGCGTCCCCGGTCGACAGCGGGACTGGACTTGATCCAGTCCGGCGCCGACTGCCGGGGCACGGCGTGCAACACGTCGTAGGGCAGCATCGTGTCGGTTCCGCCTTCGCCGACGCCGGTGATCCATGACCTTGCGCGCGCTCGGCGTCGACCGAGGTCATCTCGGAGTTGGTGTGCAGGTTGATCCCGTAGTCGGCGATGACCTTCTCGAGGCTGTCGGCGATCGCGGGGATGCCGAAGGGCCGCGGTCCCGGCATGACGAGGTGGACGTCGATGTCCTTGAGCACGCCCTGCTTTCGCCAGTAGTCGGCCGCCAGGTAGGCGATCTTCTGCGGTGCACCCGCGCACTTGATCGCGCCGGACGGAACGGTGAACACCGCGGTGCCAGAACGCAGTGTTGCGGATGAGATCCCAGGTGCGCGGGGCGAGGTCGAACCGATAGTTCGACGAGACGCCGTCGCGTCCCAGCGGCTCCTCGAGTCCCTCGGTGCGGTTCCAGTCGAGCTGGATTCCGGGGCAGACCACGAGCACGTCGTATTCGTAGGCCGTCCCGTCGGCGCACGTCACCGTGTTGTTGTCGGGGTCAACAGCGCTGGCGGCGTTCTTGATCCAGGTCGCATCCTTGGGCATCACCGAGGATTCGGCACGCTCGGTGGTCGACGCCTTGGCCTGCCCGCCGCCGACGAGTGTCCACAGCGGTTGGTAGTAGTGCATGCTCGACGGCTCGATGACCGCGACGTCGGTGTAGCCCTTGCGTAGCATCCGGGCAGCGACGGTGATGCCGGCCGTGCCGCCACCGACGATCAGGATCTGGTGTTTGGCGGTGGTGGTCATGATGTGTTGTCTCCTCGGATCGCTCAGGCGTTCTGGATGGCTTCTTCCCAGGCGCCGTAGCCGCCCAGGATGTCGCTGACGTCGGTGAAACCGTTCTGCCGCAACAGGCTCGCCGCGACCGATGACCGGTAGCCGCCGGCGCAGTACACGACTGTCGGCTTGGTGGCGATCGAGCTCGCCCAGCCGGGCGGGCAGTTGCCCGACCGGGATGGTGATCGCATTCGGGATGGTTCCCGCGGCGACCTCGCCCGGGTTGCGCACGTCGACGATCTGCAGGTTGGTCATGCTGCGACGCTCGTTCGTCGAAACGCCTTGGCCGTCAGCCGAGAGGCGACCTGAACGTCGTCCTGATGGTCGAACATCACCTGATAGGGCTCTGCCAGGTAGCCGATCACCCGGTCGAAGCCGATGCGGGCGAGCCGGTTCTTGCCTTCGAGTTCCTGGCCGGGATCGGTGAACAGCACGATGTCGACGTCGGACGGCAAGGACCGACCCGGCGAACTCGGCGTAGCGGCCTTCGAGGCCGATGTTGATCGCGTGTCGCAGGTGGCCCTGCGCGAACTCCTCGGGAGTGCGGCCGTCGACCAGGACGGCGCCGCCGTCGATCGCGGCACGGACCTGCTCGTAGGTCATCGCTGCCGGCATCTTGGTCTCGTCGAGCAGCCCGCGGTCCTTCCGGTTGAGGATCGCGTCGTAGACGAAGTAGCCGGGTGCGGGTGGCTGTCCCTCGGTGACCAGCTTCATGAACGTCGTCTTGTCGGGGGCTCGCAGGGCGTAGTTCGTCGCCTTCTGGTCGCCCATCGTCGACCACAGATCGGTGGACAGGTTCTTGCCGCACGCCGAGCCCGCGCCGTGCGCCGGGTACACCCGGGTCGCGTCGGGCAGCGTCATCAGCTTGTCGTGCAGCGAGTCGTAGAGCTTGTCGGCGAGCTCCTCACGGGTGAAGCCGATCGAGGCCAGCAGGTCCGGCCGGCCCACGTCACCGATGAACAGCGTGTCGCCGGTCATCACGCCGTAGGGGACCTCGTCGTCGGCGTGCTCGTAGACCACGACGCTCAACGACTCCGGCGTGTGCCCCGGGGTGTGGCGGAACTCGAGTATCACGTCGCCCAGCGAATAGCGTTCGCCGTCGGCAACACCCATGGACTCGAATTCGGTCTCGGCGACCGAGGAATAGACGATCTTGGCGCCGGTGGCCTTCGCCAGTTCGAGATGACCGGACAGGAAGTCGGCGTGAAAGTGGGTCTCGATGACCAGTTCGATCCGCAGGCCGAGCTTCTCGGCGTCGGCCACATACTCGGCAACGTCGCGTTGAGGGTCGACCACGACCGCACGACCGCTGGTTTCGTCTCCGATCAGGTACGAAGCATGGGACAGGCAGTCCAGGTAGTACTGGTGGAGGATCATCGCATTCTTCTTCTCTCGCTGAGGTCGGTAGATCAATACCGTGCGGGGGTATGACCAGCTGTTGTCAACAATACCCCACTGGGTATTACCGAGGTAGGGTATTTCGTCACCATCGACCACCGGAAGGACTCGACGAAGACGCCGTTCTGGTGTGCCGCTTTGGCCGGTGACGACCCCTCAGTGGCGATCGCCGGATGCCCTCGGCTTCGTCTTCCTTCCGAACCAACGCCTGCGCGTGGCGACAGGTTCGCTGTCACTCGAGTGTCCGTTGCACCACTGGCCGGCGGGTACGCCACGCCGAACGGCGTCGACATGCATTCCGCAACCGGCCCAGGTGGTCTTTCCGCAGGTCCGGCAACGCACGGCACGACACATCGCGGTTCCTCTCTCTCTCTCCGGCAGGGTCTCAGGCCAAGCTCAAGAACAGCTTTTCGAGCTCTTCGAGCGTCAAGTCCGTCGGGTGGGACCCGGTTCCGTTGGACGAGTCGATGCACGCCCGCAGATTCGACGAGATGATCGTGAAACCGGCCCGATGCAAGGCTTTGGACACTGCGGCAAGCTGTGTGACGACGTCGCGGCAACTGCGGCCGTCCTCGATCATCGCGATGACGCCACCGAGTTGGCCGTGGACGCGGCGCAATCGGTTCAGGGTGTGCGCCGGAGGCGTCTCCTGCACGGGGTGTTCGTCGAGTGGCTCGCCCATGTTCTCACCTGCCGATCTTTCGATGACGGACGTAACGATACCATACCCCCTATGGTATTAATGACGGGTGAGTGCATCTGAGCCGAGTCGACTTCTCCGCGGCGCCGACCGTCACGGAAGACCCCGCTGTACCCGTATTGATCTGCCCTACAACGTGATTCCCGGAACGGGACTCGAGTGATCATGACATCGACGTTCGCTCTGTTGAGACGGTTCTGGGTCGTGGTCGTGGTGGTGATCGCACTCGTGGCCGCGACAGCCGTGGTGGGTCGCCTGCGCACGTTCTTCGATTCAGACAAGCCCTACGTGGCTGGGACCGAGCGGGTGGACGCCATCGTGCCCTTCAACACCAAGCGGGTGACCTACCAGATCGTGGGACCGGAGACGGCGACGGGCCGGGTCAGTTACCTCGATGACAAGGGCCGCACCCAGGAGGCTGAGTTCACCAACCTGCCGTGGTCCGTCACCGTCACCACCACCGATCCCGGCATCCTGGCCAACGTGGTGGCACAGGGCGACAGCGATTCGCTGGGCTGCCGCATCCTGGTCAACGGCACGATCGTCGATGAACGCCACGCCGAGGGCCGTGACGCCCAGGCGTTCTGTCTGGACAAAGCGGCATGAACGCCGCCACCGCTCGCCCGGTCATCCCTCGCACCCTTCGGGTCACCGCGATACCGATCATCCTGATCTGGGTCGCAATCACCGCTGGTCTGAACCTGCTGCTGCCGCAGGTCGAAACGGTAGGCAAACACAACGCGGTGTCGATGTCGCCGCAGGACGCGCCCTCGGTCATCGCCGCCAAGAAGATGGGGACGAAGTTCCAGGAGTTCACCTCGGACAGCATCGCCATGGTCGTGCTGGTAGGTGACCAACCGCTGGGGGATCAGGCTCACCGGTACTACGACACCCTGGTCGCCCAGTTGGATGAGGACAGCAAGCACGTTCAGCACGTCCAGAACTTCTGGGGCGACATGATCACCGCGGCGGGCGTGCAGAGCAGCGACGGTAAAGCCGCCTACGTGCAACTCAACCTGGCCGGCGATCAGGGCAGTACCCAGGGCAACGAATCGGTGGAGGCAGTCCGGGACGTCGTCGACCGCAACCCCCCGCCGGCCGGCTTGCACGTCTACGTCACCGGTCCCGCGCCGCTGACCACGGACTCACTGGAGACCGGCGACAAAAGCATGGTCAAGATGACCGTGACGACCATGGTGGTCATCACGATCATGCTGATACTGGTCTATCGGTCGTTCAGCACCGTGCTGCTCATCTTGGCCATCGTCGGCATCGAGATGGGTTCCGCGCGGGGCATGGTCGCCTTGCTCGGCCACTTCCGCCTGATCGAATTCTCGACGTTCTCGGTTCCGTTGCTGACGGCCCTGGCGATCGCGGCCGGAACCGACTACGCGATCTTCCTCATCGGCCGGTATCAGGAAGCGCGCCAGAACGGCGAAGACCCCGAATCCGCGTACTACAGCGCATTCCACGGCGTCGCCCATGTGATCCTGGGATCAGGCCTGACCGTTGCGGGTGCGATGCTGTGCCTACGGTTGACCAGGCTGGCGTACTTCAAGTCACTGGCGTTTCCGTCGGCGATCGGCCTGATCGTGGTCGTCGCGGCCTCGCTCACCGCCGCGCCCGCCATTCTGGTGGTGGGTTCCCGTTTCGGTCTGCTCGAGCCGAAGCGCGCGATGAAGACCAAGGGCTGGCGCAGGATCGGCACCGCGACGGTCCGCTGGCCGAAACCGATCCTGGCGGCCGCGACCGCAATCGTCGTGCTCGGGATCGTCGCCATGATCGGGTACAAGACCAGCTACAACGATCGCCATTACATTCCCGACGACGTCCCCGCCAACATCGGGTACACAGCGGCCGAACAGCATTTCAGCGCTGCGCGGCTCAATCCCGACATCCTGACGGTCGAATCCGATCACGATATGCGCAATCCCACCGACATGATCGTCCTCGATCGTATTGCCAAGGCACTCTTCCGGATCCGTGGCATCGCGATGGTGCAGAGCATCACCCGGCCACTGGGCTCGCCGATTGCGCACAGCTCGATCCCGTATCAGGTCAGCATGCAGTCGGTGCCGATCACCCAGAACCTGCAGTTCCTCAAAGAGCGGGTGGGCGACATCAGCAGGATGTCGGATGACCTGGGCGCGATGATCGGATCGATGACGCAGATGCAGAACCTGATGGGGCGGTTCTCCGAGGCCATGCACGGCACGGTCACTGCGGCCGACGGGATGGTCGACAACGCGCACCGCAGCGTCGCGGACATGAACACGATGAAGACCACGCTGGATGAGATGCGGGATCACATCGCCGATTTCGATGACGAGATACGCCCGGTGCGCAACTATTTCTATTGGGAACCGAACTGTTTCAACATTCCGGCGTGCTGGGGGATCCGGTCGGCATTCGACGCGTTGGACGGTGTGAACACGTTCGGCGACAACATGGCGGCGTTGCAGAAGGACATGACCGCGATGGTGGACGGGATGGACGCCATGGTGGGCGGCATGAGTGACATCGACGCGTTGGTTCCGAAGATGGTCGCGCAATTCCCGCCGATCATCGCGACCGCGAAGACGATGCAGCAGACGTTACAGACCATCCACAGCAGCTTCGACGGGCTCATCGTCCAGATGCAGCAGATGACCGATACCGCGACCGCGATGGGCCAGGCGTTCGACGCCTCCAAGAGTGACGACTACTTCTACCTTCCTCCGGAAGTCTTCGCCAACCCCGACTTCCAGAAGGGGCTGAAGTTGTTCCTGTCGCCGGACGGTGAGGCGGCGCGGATGATCATCACCCATGATGTCGATCCGGCCACCGAACAGGGCATCTCGACCGTCGACGACGAACTGGTCGCCGCGCACGAGGCGGTGAAGGGCACCTCACTCGCGAACACCGAGATGTATCTGACCGGCACGGCCGCGACCTACCGGGACATCCAGTCGGGCGCCAAGTACGACACCATGATCGCCGCGTTCGCCGCACTGACCCTGATCTTCCTGGTGATGGTCGTCATCACCAGGGCGTTGGTCGCATCGCTGGTGATCGTCGGCACCATCGTGTTGTCGCTCGGCGCTGCCTTCGGCCTGTCGGTCCTGATCTGGGAACGCATCGTGGGCATCGAGTTGAACTGGATCGTGCTCGCCTTCGCCGTGATCATCCTGATGGCAGTGGGTAGCGACTACAACCTGCTGCTCGTCTCGCGGTTCAAGGAGGAGATCGGTGCCGGAATCAACACCGGGATCATCCGGTCGATGGGCAGCACCGGAAGTGTCGTGACCGCGGCAGGTTTGGTGTTCGCCTTCACCATGGGATCGATGATCTCCGGGGATCTGCTCAACGTCGGTCAGGGCGGCGCGACCATCGGCATCGGGTTGCTGCTCGACACCCTGATCGTGCGTTCCCTGATGACACCGTCGATCGCTGCGCTGCTCGGCCCCTGGTTCTGGTGGCCGTTGCGCGTCCGCTCGCGCCCGGCCTACCCGCCGCCGCGCCGGAGCCCGGCGCCCGCGCCGGTGAACGGCGACGAGATTGCCACCGGCGCAGGCCGGTCGGGCGGCTCAGGCGACGAGACGGAGTTCGGCGGCGGCGGCGCGGTGGCCGGATCGTCGTAGTCGTAGGCCCTTCGAAGGAACTGCTCGTATTCGGCCCGAGGCGGTGCCCAAGCGATGTGCGCGTTGAGCGGAATGATCGGGATACCGTTCTCCGCCGCCGCGAGATCGGGTTCGTCGAACTCGTGCTGACCGGTCAGTGGCGCGCTCGTGTCGGCCCGGATCCGTCGTATCACCGCGATGGTTCGCCGGTGAACCACGGTTGGTCGTGCCCGGTCTGCCTCCAACGCTGCGTGGTCACGGTGGGCACGTTCTTGAACAGGACACGGCTGGCAGGGCGACCGCAACGAGGTCGTCGGCACAGATCTGCAGCAGCACGTCGCCGCCGCGCACCGACCGGGCGCGCGTCCTCGGTGACTACACGCTGTCTCGGCCGGGACTAGGTCCCGGTGTAGGACTCGGGGTCGGGGCGGAAGCGGGTTCCGTCGTCGAGACCGCCCAGCGCGGCCATCTGCTCGTCGGTCAGCTCGAAGCCGAACACGTCCAGGTTGGACCGGATGCGTTCGGGCGACGACGAGCGCGGGATCACGACGTTGCCCAGCTGCAGACTCCACCTGATCAGTACCTGTGCCGGGGTTTTGCCCTGTTCCTCGGCGACGGCCGTGACGGCGGGGTGGTCCAACAGATTGCCGACGCCCAGCGGGCCGTAGGCCTCCGTGGCGATGCCGTGCTCGGCGTTGACGGCGCGCAGCTGAGCCTGGTTGAGCCGCGGGTGCAGTTCGATCTGATTGACCGCCGGGGTGAAGAACGACAGGCTGATGATGTTGTCGAGGTGCTCGGCGTGGAAGTTGCACACCCCGATCGAGCGGGTGTCGCCCACCTCTTTGGCCTTCATCAGGCCGCCCCAGCTGTCCACGTACTTGCCGTGGTCGCCGGCCGGCCAATGGATCAGGTAGAGGTCCACGTAGTCGAGGCCGAGGCGCTCCAGGCTGGCTTTCAGCGCATTCTGCGAAGACTGGAAACCCTGGTCCTCGGTGGCCAGCTTGGTGGTGACGAACAACTCGTCGCGGGGCACGCCGGACGCGGCGATCGCGCGGCCGACCGCGGCCTCGTTGCCGTAGGCGGAGGCGGTGTCGATCAACCGGTAGCCCGCCTCCAGAGCGGCCGTCACCGACTGCTCGGTCTCCGAGTCCGACAACTCACCCACCCCGAGGCCGATCACCGGCATGGTGTGGTCGTCGTTGAGTGTGACGGTGGGGATCGCGGCCGCCGATGTCATGTCACCTTCTTTGCTGAAGTGGGGTGCTCGTCAGTCGGGCCCGGTCAAGCAACTCGTCGTCCGGCCGGGCTTCGACTTCGCCGATGACTATATTGCCGCACCGATATCGCACCTAATCACCGCCATGCCGCGTCGGCGGCGAAGGTAGGGTCTGGCCCGAGAGTGAGGAGCACATCCATGACTTCGAGCGCGACGGGCGAGCGGCCCGCCCCCACCCCGAGTTCTGCCGTGGCCGGACCCCGCAGGGTGCGCGGCCGCGACATCGTCGCCAACAAAGTGGCGGGCGTGACCCTGCGCGGTCTGCCCTACATTCCCGAGCCGGTGAAGAGAACCATGCTGGGCAGGCGCTCCATCACGCTGGACGGCAACACGCTCGACACGACGCTGCATCTGATGCTCACCGGTCAGCAGGCACTCGGCCTCGACGGCCTGGTCTCGGACGACGACGTCGTCGCCGCACGTCAGCAGCTCGAGCTTCTGTCCGCCAGCTTCAAGAAGCACATCCCGGTCGCCCGAGTGCGGGACCTCGCGGTGGACGGAGCGGTCGGACCGCTGCGGGCCCGGCATTACCGCACCGATGCGCCGGCCGCCCCGCTGCTGGTCTTCTACCACGGCGGCGGCCACGTGATCGGCAGCATCGAGACCCACGACGACCTGTGCCGGGAGATCTGCCGGTCCGGTGACGTGCACGTGCTGTCGGTGGACTACCGGCTGGCACCCGAGCACAAGGCGCCGGCGGGGGCCGACGACGCGTTCGCCGCCTACCTCTGGGCGCTCGAACACGCCGCTGAGCTGGGCGCCGACCCGCGGCGGGTCGCCGTCGGCGGGGACAGTGCCGGCGGCAACCTCTCGGCGGTGGTGTCGCTGCGTGCGCGCGACGAGAAAGCGCCGGCGCCCGCGCTGCAGCTGCTGTTCTATCCGGTGACCGACCACTGCGCGCAGACCCGCTCGCGGACCCTGTTCGCCAGCGGTTTCTTCCTCACCCAGCGCGACATGGACTGGTTCACCGCGCAGTTCCTCGACGACGCACCGGTCGAGCGCACCGATCCGCGGGTGTCACCGCTGCTGGCCGAGGACCTTTCGGGGCTGGCGCCCGCGCTGGTCGTCACCGCGGGGTTCGATCCGCTGCGTGACGAGGGCAGGCAGTACGCCGACGCGCTGCGCGCGGCGGGCACACCCGTCGACTACCGCCAGTACGGCTCACTGGTGCACGGCTTCGCCAATTTCTTCCCGCTCGGCGGCGCCAGCGCCACCGCCACCGCCGACACGATCTCGGCGATGCGGGCACACCTGACCCGCGTCCGGCTAACCCACACGCGCCGCGCCGGTACTCTGTGTCCGTGGCCACCAAACCCAAGAAGAACGCTCGGTACGACCTGAAGGCCGCCGACCGCAAGCGAAACCTGCTCGTCCAGATCGGTCTGACGTCGATCGTGGTGATCTTCGCGGTGGTGCTGGTGCTCTACATCGTGATGTCGGCCGACGACGAGCCGACCGCGGGCGAGACCAAGTCGATCAGGGTGGCGTCGAGCAGTGTCATCAAGAAGGAGGGCACCGACGAGCCCAAGGCCGTCGTGTCGCATGTACGAGGACTTCCTCTGCCCGCACTGCGCTGCCTTCGAGCAGCAGTTCGGACCCACGATCACCAAGCTCGTCGACTCCGGCGTGATCGCCGCGGACTACTACATGGTGGGCATCCTGGACCGCCCGCAGAACCAGAACTACTCTTCGCGCGCAGGTGGCGCGGCGTACTGCGTCGCCGAGGAGTCCAACGACGCATTCCGCAGGTTCCACGCCGCGCTGTACGCCCAGCAGCCCAGCGAGACCGGAACGAGCTATCCGGACAACGACCGCCTGATCGAACTGGCCCGCCAGGCGGGCGCCGCGGGAACCGTCCCCGAGTGCATCAAGAAGGGCACCTTCGTCGACATGGTGAAGGGGCTGGCGAGCGCCACCGGCATCAAGGCGACGCCGACGATCCGCATCAACGGCGAGGACTACCAGTACAGCACCCCCGAGGAGCTGGTCGCCAAGATCCGCACGATCGTCGGTGACGTGCCCGGCCTCGAGGCGGCCCCGCCCGCCACCGCACCGGCGCCGGCGTCATGACCGTCACCGCGACCGGGCCCGTCGAGCAGACCGATCCGTCGGCCGGCGAGCCCGGCGGCGTCGCGGTGCCGCGCAGAGCGCCTGGTGGGTGCTCATCGCCGGCGTCATCGGCCTCGCCGCGGCTCTGACGCTGACGATCGAGAAGATCGAGCTGCTGATCGACCCGGACTACGTGCCGACCTGCAGCATCAACCCGGTGCTGTCCTGCGGCTCGGTGATGATCACCCCGCAGGCGTCGGTGTTCGGCTTCCCCAACCCGCTGATCGGCATCGTGGCGTTCAGCGTGGTCGTGGTGACCGGCGTGCTCGCGGTGGCGAAGGTCGCGCTGCCGCGCTGGTACTGGGCCGGATTGGCGGCCGGCGCGCTGCTGGGTGCGGCGTTCGTGCACTGGCTGATCTTCCAGAGCCTGTACCGCATCGGCGCGCTGTGCCCCTACTGCATGGTGGTGTGGGCGGTGACGATCCCGCTGCTGGTGGTGGCCGCCGTCGATCGCGCTGCAGCCGCAGCGCAGCGGCAACGCCGTCGTCCGCGGTCTGCACACGTGGCGCTGGTCGCTGGTGGTGTTGTGGTTCACCGCGGTGGTGCTGCTGATCCTCGAGCGGTTCTGGAACTACTGGTCGACCCTTTTCTGATCACCGCTCCGCAGTAGTGATCTGCTCACAGCCCGCAGTCGGCTCCTGTGAGATCGACCTGCGAGGTTAAGGTGAACCGTGGCCGGTCAGATCTCCAAAGTCCTGGTTGCCAACCGCGGTGAAATCGCCATCCGGGCGTTTCGCGCCGCCTACGAGATGGGCATCGCGACGGTCGCGGTCTATCCCTACGAGGACCGCAATTCGCTGCACCGGCTCAAGGCCGACGAGTCGTATCAGATCGGTGAGACCGGTCATCCGGTGCGGGCGTACCTGTCGGTCGACGAGATCATCCGGGTGGCCACCGAGGCCGGCGCGGACGCGGTGTACCCCGGGTACGGCTTCTTGTCCGAGAACCCCGAACTGGCCGCCGCGTGTGCCGCCGCGGGCATCACGTTCGTCGGCCCCAGCGCCGACGTCCTGGAGCTGACCGGCAACAAGGCACGGGCGATCGAGGCCGCACGTTCGGCGGGGCTGCCGGTGCTGACGTCGTCGGCGCCGTCGGCGTCGGTCGACGAGCTCGTCGCAGCCGCGCAGACCATGGAGTTCCCGCTGTTCGTCAAGGCCGTCTCCGGTGGCGGCGGTCGCGGCATGCGCCGGGTCACCGACCGTTCGGCGCTGGCCGAGGCGATCGAGGCCGCCAGTCGCGAGGCCGAGTCGGCATTCGGCGACCCGACGGTCTATCTCGAGCAGGCCGTGCTGAACCCGCGCCACATCGAGGTGCAGATCCTCGCCGACACGCGACGGCAACGTCATGCACCTGTTCGAGCGGGACTGCAGCGTGCAGCGGCGCCACCAGAAGGTCATCGAGCTCGCTCCGGCGCCGAACCTGTCCGAAGAGCTGCGGCAGCGCATCTGCGGTGACGCCGTCGCCTTCGCCCGCCAGATCGGCTACTCGTGCGCGGGCACCGTCGAGTTCCTGCTCGACGAACGCGGGCACCACGTGTTCATCGAGATGCAATCCCCGAATCCAGGTCGAACACACCGTCACCGAGGAGATCACCGACGTCGACCTGGTCTCCAGCCAGCTGCGCATCGCCGACGGGGAGACGCTGGACGACCTTGGGCTGCGGCAGGAGCGCACTGGCGATCCGCGGTGCGGCCCTGCAGTGCCGCATCACCACCGAGGATCCGGCCAACGGCTTCCGGCCCGACTCCGGCCGCATCACCGCCTACCGCTCACCGGGCGGCGCGGGCATCCGGCTGGACGGCGGCGCGAACCTGGGTGCCGAGATCAGCGCTCACTTCGACTCGATGCTGGTCAAGCTGACGTGCCGGGGCAGGGATTTCGCGACGGCCGTCGCGCGGGCGCGCCGCGCGCTGGCCGAGTTCCGGGTCCGCGGCGTGTCGACCAACATCCCGTTCCTGCAGGCCGTCGTCGACGATCCGGACTTCCGCGCCGGACGCGATCACCACCTCGTTCATCGACGAGCGGCCGTACCTGCTGACCGCGCGCACGCCGGCCGACCGCGGCACCAAGATCCTCAACTACCTGGCCGACGTCACCGTCAACCAGCCGCACGGCCCGCGCCCGGCGTCGGTCTACCCGCAGGACAAGCTGCCGCAGATCGATCTGGACACCAGCCCCCGCGCGGCAGCAAGCACCTGCTCACCGAGGTGGGGCCCGAGGGCTTCGCGCGGTGGATGCGCGAGTCGAAGTCGGTCGGCGTCACCGACACGACGTTCCGCGACGCGCACCAATCGCTGCTGGCCACCCGGATCGCGCACCATCGGCCTGCTGATGGTCGCGCCCTATATCGCCCGGATGACGCCGCAGCTGCTGTCCATCGAGTGCTGGGGCGGGGCGACCTACGACGTGGCGCTGCGGTTCCTGAAAGAGGATCCGTGGGAGCGGCTGGCGGCGCTGCGCGAGGCGGTTCCGAACATCTGCCTGCAGATGCTGCTGCGCGGCCGCAACACCGTCGGCTACACGCCGTATCCGGAGTCGGTCACCCATGCGTTCGTGCAAGAGGCCACGGCGACGGGCATCGACATCTACCGGATCTTCGACGCGCTCAACAACGTGGACTCGATGCGGCCCGCGATCGACGCCGTGCGCGAAACCGGCACGGCCATCGCCGAAGTCGCGATGAGCTACACCGGCGACCTGTCCGACCCCGCGGAGAACCTCTACACGCTGGACTACTACCTGAAGCTCGCCGAGCAGATCGTCGACGCCGGGGCGCACGTGCTGGCGATCAAGGACATGGCCGGCCTGCTGCGGCCGCAGGCGGCCGCCGCCCTGGTCGGCGCGCTGCGCAGCCGCTTCGATCTGCCGGTGCACGTCCACACCCACGACACGCCCGGCGGGCAGCTGGCCACCTACCTGGCGGCCTGGCAGGCCGGCGCCAACGCCGTCGACGGGGCCGTCGGCGCCGCTGGCGGGTACCACCAGCCAGCCCGCGCTGAGCTCGATCGTCGCGGCGACCGCGCACACCGAGTACGACACCGGGCTGTCGCTGGCGGCGGTGTGCGACCTCGAGCCGTACTGGGAGGCGCTGCGAAAGGTGTACGCGCCCTTCGAAAGTCGGGCTTGCCCGGCGCCCACCGGGCGGGTGTATCGCCACGAGATCCCCGGCGGCCAGCTGTCGAATCTGCGTCAGCAGGCGATCGCACTGGGTCTCGGCGACCGCTTCGAGGAGATCGAGGAGCGACTACGCCGGCGCCGACCGGATCCTGGGCCGGCTGGTCAAGGTGACGCCGTCGTCGAAGGTGGTCGGCGACCTCGCGCTGGCGCTGGTCGGCGCGGGCGTCACCGCCGACGAATTCGCCTCCGACCCAGCGCGTTTCGACATTCCCGACTCGGTGATCGGATTCCTGCGCGGTGAGCTCGGCGACCCGCCCGGCGGCTGGCCGGAGCCGTTGCGCACCAAGGCGCTGGCCGGTCGCGCCGCCGGCCAAGCCGGCGACCGGAGCTGACGCGCCGAGGACGAGGCGGCGCTGCGCCGAGGCGGGCCCGAGCGCCAGGCCACGCTGAACCGGCTGCTGTTCCCCGGCCCGACAAAGGAATTCGAGGCGCACCGCGAGCGTCTACGGCGACACCTCGAGCCTGTCGGCCAACCAGTTCTTCTACGGGCTGCGCCACGGGGAGGAACACCGCGTCACCTGGAGCGCGGCGTCGAGCTGCTGATCGGGCTCGAGGCGATCTCCGATCCCGACGAGCGCGGCATGCGCACCGTGATGTGCATCATCAACGGCCAGCTGCGCCCGGTCGTGGTGCGCGACCGCAGCATCGCCAGCGACGTGCCGGCCGCCGAGAAGGCCGACCGCTCCAACCCCGACCATGTCGCCGCGCCGTTCGCCGGCGTGGTCACCGTCGACGTCGCCGAGGGCGACACCGTGCGACGCCGGCCAGACCGATCGCCACCATCGAGGCGATGAAGATGGAAGCCGCGATCACCGCACCCAAGGCCGGCACGGTCGGCCGCGTCGCGGTGTCGGCGACCGCCCAGGTCGAAGGCGGCGACCTGCTGGTGGTGGTCAGCTGACCCGCATCGTCGCCGGCCGCCTCGGCGGGCGCCGGATCGCGGTGCCGCAGCACGTCCGGACAGGGCACCCGGCCCGACCACCGACCGGGTGCGCGAGTCGCTGTTCAACGTGCTGGCGGCGCGGCATCGACTTCACGGGCATCGACGTGCTCGATCTGTATGCGGGGTCGGGCGCGCTGGGCTCGAGGCGTTGTCGCGGGGAGCCGCGATCGGCGCTGTTCGTGGAATCCGACCGGCCGCGCGGCCGCGGTGATCGAGCGCAACATCGCCGACGCTCGGGTGTCGCCGGCGCGACGGTGCGGCGCCGCCGCGGTCGCGGCGGTGCTGGCCGGCGGCGCGTGCCCGCCGGTGGATCTGGTGCTCGCCGACCCGCCGTACGACGTCGGCAGTCGACGGAGGTGACGGCGATGCTCGCGGCGCTGTCGACGCGGCGGCTGGGTCGACCGACGGGGACCGTCGTGGTCGTCGAGCGGCCGGCGTCCGGTCCCGCGCTGACTGGCCGGACGGCTGGACGGCCTGGCAGCGCGCCGGCGCTACGGCGACACCCGGATCGAGCTCGCCGACCGCGGCTGAGCGTCGGCGGCTGACCGTCGTGCTGTAGCGTCGTCGCCCATGAGCGGCGCGGTATGCCCGGGATCGTTCGACCCGGTGACGCTCGGGCCACATCGACATCTTCGAGCGCGCGGCCGCCCAGTTCGACGAGGTCGTCGTCGCGGTGCTGGTCAACCCGAACAAGAAGGGCATGTTCGAGCGTCGACGAGCGCATCGCGATGATCGAGGAGTCGACGACGCACCTGCCGAACCTGCGGGTGGAGTCCGGGGCAGGGGCTGGTCGTCGACTTCGTCAAGACCCGCGGGCTGACCGCGATCGTCAAGGGTCTGCGCACCGGCACCGATTTCGAATACGAGCTGCAGATGGCGCAGATGAACAAGCACATCGCGGGCGTCGACACGTTCTTCGTCGCGACCACGCCGCAGTACTCGTTCGTGTCGTCGTCGCTGGCCAAAGAGGTCGCCGACGCTGGGCGGCGACGTCTCGGAGCTGCTGCCCGAGCCGGTCAACGTCCGGCTGCGCGCCAAGCTGGAGGGTTAGACGTTCAGGCTCGCGGCGGGTAGCAGACGCGGTGGCGCACAGCCCATCGCGCCCCAGCCACTCCCAACGATGAACGGAGGTATCCGCCGTGGCCGAAACATTTGTCCAGTCGACCGACGACGTCGTCGAAGTTCCTGCAAAGACCAGCACAACCTGATCAAGGACATGTTCGACGAGGTGCTTCCGCGTCGAGCGACTGAAGCCCGCGAGAAGGCCTTCGTCAGAACTGCGCCAACTGCTCGCCGTGCACGAGACCGCCGAGGAAATGGTGGTGCATCCGCGGGCGCGCGCGACGAGCTGAGGACGGCGACGAGATCGTCGACGCCCGGCTCGAAGAGGAGCACGAGGCCAAGGAGCAGCTGTCGAAGCTGGAGAAGCATGGACATCGGCTCCGAAGGAGTTCTCGACGCGCTGACGCAGTTCCGCGAGGCCGTCGTCGAGCATGCCGAGCACGAGGAGACCGAGGAGTTCGACAAGCTGAAGCGCGAACTGGACGCCGACGAGCTGCAAGCGGATGGCGGCGCCGTGCGCGCCGCCGAGGCGATCGCGCCGACGCGCCCGCACCCCGGCGTGGAGTCGGCCAAAGCTGAACTTCGCGGTCGGGCCCGTTCGCGTCCATGCTCGACCGCGCCCGCGACGCGATCGCCGACGCGCATGCGCTGAACGCGGGGCGGCGCAGGTGCTCGCGACCTTTGCCATAATTCGAGTGGCGGAGGCCAGGCCGGCCTGAGGCGAGCGACACACCGGGGCGGAAGCCGAGTCACAGGCGTAACACCAGGCACACTGGTCACTAACAACTACGCCTGGAGGGTGTCGCCGTGTACCGAGTTTTTGAAGCGCTCGATGAGCTGGGCGCGATCGTCGAAGAAGCCCGCGGCGTGCCGATGACGGCCGGCTGCGTGGTGCCGCGCGGCGATGTCCTGGAGTTGATCGACGACATCAAGGACGCGATTCCCGGCGAACTCGACGACGCCCAGGACGTGCTCGACGCCCGCGACACGATGCTGCGCGAGGCCAAGGAGCACGCCGAGTCGATGGTGTCGACCGCCACCGCGGAAGCCGACTCGATGGTCAACCACGCCCGCGCCGAGGCCGACCGGCTGCTGGCCGACGCCAAGTCGCAGGCCGACCGGATGGTCGCCGAGGCGCGGCAGCACAGCGAACGGATGGTCGGCGAGGCCCGCGACGAGGCCGCCCGCATCGCCGCGACCGCCAAGCGCGAGTACGAGGCGACCACCGGGCGCGCCAAGTCCGAGGCCGACCGGCTGATCGAGAACGGCAACATCTCCTACGAGAAGGCCGTCCAGGAAGGCATCAAGGAGCAGCAGCGGCTGGTGTCGCAGACCGAGGTCGTCGCAGACCGCGAACGCCGAGGCCACCCGGATGATCGACGCCGCGCACGCCGAGGCCGACCGGCTGCGCGGCGAATGCGACATCTACGTCGACAGCAAGCTCGCCGAGTTCGAGGAGTACCTCAACGGCACGCTGCGCTCGGTCGGCCGGGGCCGCCACCAGCTGCGCACCGCCGCGGGCACGCACGACTACGCGGCGCGCTAGGTCCCTCGGCGGCCCGAAGCGGTACACGCGGAAGTCGGCCGTCGAGGTCACCGTACGATACGTGCATGGCGACGCATGCGAAGGCGGCGGCGCACCGGGGGTCACGGTCGCCGCTGGTCATCGACATCTCCCGGCTCGGCCGGCGGCCCGGCTCGATGATGACCGTCTCGAGACGGTGCCCAGCCCGCTGCGCATCGGTGCTGGAACTGATCGCGATCGACGAGGGCGCGCCCCTGAGCTGGATCTGCGGCTGGAGTCGGTGTCGGAGGGGGTGCTGGTCACCGGAACGGTGTCGGCGCCGACGGCGGGCGAGTGCGCCCGCTGCCTGACGCCGATCACCGGTGAGGTCGAGATCGACCTCACCGAGCTGTTCGCCTATCCCGACAGCGCCACCGAGGCGACCACCGACGCGGACGAAGTGGCCCGCGTCGGCCGTGACGGGAGCGCGGACACCGTCGACCTCGAGCAGCCGATCATCGACGCGGTCGGGCTGGCGCTGCCGTTCTCGCCGGTGTGCGGACCCGACTGTGCCGGGCTGTGCCCGGAGTGCGGTGTCCCGCTGGCCACGGCCGAGCCCGGGCACCAGCACGAGCAGATCGATCCGCGCTGGGCGAAGCTGGCCGCGCTGCGCGACGACACGGCGCAGGACCGCCGAGCGAGCGACTCGTGACGGTGGATCGGGCGCCGCTGCTCGAGGCGCTCGGGGTCGAGCTGCCCGACGACACTGCTCACCATGGCGCTGACCCACCGCAGCTACTCCTACGAGAACGGCGGACTGCCCACCAACGAGCGGCTGGAGTTCCTCGGCGACGCGGTGCTCGGGCTGACCATCACCGAGGAGCTCTACCACCGCCATCCGGATCGCTCCGAGGGTGATCTGGCCAAGCTGCGGGCCAGCATCGTCAACACCCAGGCGCTGGCCGACGTCGGCCGCGGCCTGTCCGACCGGCGGGCTGGGCTCCTACCTGCTGCTGGGCAAGGGCGAGGAGAACTCCGGCGGTGCCGACAAGTCCAGCATCCTCGCCGACGGCGTCGAATCCCTCTTGGGCGCAATCTATCTCGAGCACGGCGCGGCGGTCGCGCGGGAGGTCATCCTGCGACTGTTCGGCGACCTGCTCGACACCGCGCCGACGCTGGGCGCGGGGCTGGACTGGAAGAGCAGCCTGCAGGAGCTGACCGCCTCGCGCGGGCTGGGCGCGCCGGCCTACCTCGTGACGCTCCACCGGGCCCGACCACGACAAGGAGTTCACCGCGTCGGTGGTGATCGCCGACGCCGAGTACGGCACGGGAGTCGGCCGGACCAAGAAGGAGGCCGAACTGAAGGCCGCCGCCGCGGCGTGGAGCGCGCTCACCGGTGCTCTGAGCGTGGATGCCTGAACTCCCCGAGGTCGAGGTCGTCCGGCGCGGGTTGCAGGCAGCACGTCACGGACAGGACCATCACCGCCGTCCGGGTGCATCACCCCCGCGCCGTCCGCCGTCACGAGGCCGGACCGGCCGACCTGACCGCGCGGCTGCTCGGCGCCACGATCACCGGGACCGGCCGGCGCGGAAAGTACCTGTGGCTCACGCTTGATGACGGTAGCGCGCTGGTCGTGCACCTGGGGATGAGCGGGCAGATGCTGCTCGGCGCCGTGCCGAACGAGAACCATCTGCGCATCGCCGCCCTGCTCGACGACGGCACGACGCTGAGCTTCGTCGACCAGCGCACGTTCGGCGGCTGGATGCTCGCCGACCTGGTCACCGTCGACGGTGACCGACGTGCCCGGTGCCCGTCGCCCACATCGCCCGCGACCCGCTCGACCCGCACTTCGATCGCGACGGCTGTCGTTACGGTGTTGCGGCGCAAGCACTCCGAGATCAAGCGCCAGCTGCTGGACCAGACCGTCGTCTCGGGCATCGGCAACATCTACGCCGACGAGGCGCTGTGGCGGGCCAAGATCAACGGCGCCCGGCTGGCGTCGGGACTGTCGCGGGCGAAGCTGGGCGAGCTGCTGGACGCGGCCGCCGAGGTGATGACCGACGCGCTCGGGCAGGGCGGCACGTCGTTCGATTCGCTGTATGTCAACGTCAACGGCGAGTCCGGCTACTTCGACCGGTCGCTGGATGCCTACGGCCGCGAGGGCGAGCCGTGCCGGCGCTGCGGGGCGGTGATGCGGCGGGAGAAGTTCATGAACCGCTCGTCGTTCTACTGCCCGCGATGCCAGCCCCGCCCCCGCGCGCGCTGACCTCGCCGCGAACGCATTCCGGCGGTCTCGACTCGCACTCGCCGGGAATGCGCTTCCGCGGGAGGTTGTAGAAATAAGCCATGACCGAACTCTGGGTGGAGCGCACCGGCGTGCGGCGCTACACGGGCCGCAGCACGCGCGGCGCGGAAGTGCTCGTCGGCTCCGAGGACGTCGAGGGCGTCTTCACCCCCGGCGAGCTGATGAAGATCGCGCTGGCCGCCTGCAGCGGGATGGCCAGCGATCAGCCGCTGCGGCGCCGCCTCGGGCGACGACTATCCGGCCACGATCCGGGTGTCGGGCCCGCCCGACCGCGAGCAGGAGCGCTATCCGCTGCTGGAGGAGTCGCTGGAGGTCGACCTGTCGGGGCTGTCCGCCGACGAGGTGGACGCGGCTGCTGGTCGTGGTCGAGCGTGCCATCGACCAGGTGTGCACGGTGGGGCGCACGTTGAAAAGTGGTACCAAAGTGACATTTGAGGTCAAAGATGCATGGGAGATAGCTGACGTCCGGCTCACCGCCTGGGTGCACGGCTACGTCCAGGGGGTGGGTTTCCGCTGGTGGACGCGGTCGCGGGCGCTGGAACTGGGGCTGACGGGCTTCGCCGCGAACAGGCCCGACGGCCGCGTCCAGGTGGTCGCGCAGGGGCCGCGCGGAAGCCTGCGAACAGCTGCTCGACCTGCTCGAAGGCGGCGGACACCCCCGGGCAGGTGGACAAGGTCGTCGCCGACTGGTCCGAAGCGGTCGACGCGCTCTCGGGCTTCACCGAGCGGTGAGCCTCCGCGGCGGTAGGGTAACGCGTCATGCATCTCAAGAGTCTGACGCTGAAGGGCTTCAAGTCCTTCGCCTCGCCGACGACTCTGCGCTTCGAGCCGGGCATCACCTGTGTCGTCGGACCCAACGGCTCCGGCAAGTCCAACGTCGTCGACGCGCTGACCTGGGTGATGGGCGAGCAGGGCGCCAAGACGCTGCGCGGCGGCAAGATGGAGGACGTCATCTTCGCCGGCACGTCGTCGCGCGCGCCGCTGGGCCGCGCCGAGGTCACCGTCACGATCGACAACTCCGACAACGCGCTGCCGATCGAGTACTCCGAGGTGTCGATCACCCGCCGGATGTTCCGCGACGGCGCCAGCGAGTACGAGATCAACGGCAGCAGTTGCCGTTTGATGGACGTCCAGGAGCTGCTGAGCGACTCGGGCATCGGCCGCGAGATGCACGTCATCGTCGGCCAGGGCAAGCTCTCGGAGATCCTGGAGTCCCGGCCGGAGGACCGGCGGGCGTTCATCGAGGAGGCCGCCGGCGTGCTCAAGCACCGCAAGCGCAAGGAAAAGGCGGTCCGCAAGCTCGACTCGATGTCGGCCAACCTGGCGCGGCTGACCGACCTGACCACCGAGTTGCGCCGCCAGCTCAAGCCGCTGGGCCGGCAGGCCGAGATGGCCCGCCGCGCCCAGACCATCCAGGCCGACCTGCGCGACGCCCGGCTGCGGCTGGCCGCCGACGACCTGGTCACCCGCAAGGCCGAGTTCGACGACACCAATCAGGCCGAGACGACGCTGCGCCGCGAACACGACGAGCTGACCGAACGGCTGGAGGCCAGAACCGCTCGAACTCGACGCCCACGAGTCCGCGGTCGCGGAGCTCAGCGAGCGCGCCGAATCCGCCCAGCAGAGCTGGTTCCGGTTGTCGGCGCTGGCCGAACGGGTCAGCGCGACGGTGCGCATCGCCAGCGAGCGCGCCCAGCACCTCGACACCGAGCCGCGACCACTCCAGCGGCCCCGACCCCGACGCGCTCGAGGCCGAGGCCGACGAGGTCGCCGAGCAGGAGCGGCAGCTGCTCGAGGAGCTCGACGAGTCGCGCGCCCGGCTGGAGGCGGCCCGCGCCGAGCTCGACCGAGCGCGAGCGCGTCGCCGCCGAGGCCGAGCGCGCCCACCTGGCCGCTGCGCGCGCCGAGGCCGACCGCCGCGAGGGCCTGGCCCGGCTGGCCGGCCAGGTCGACACCATGCGCACCCGCGTCGAGTCGATCGACGAGACCGTCGCGCGGCTGACCGCGGGCATCGACGAGGCGGCCGCCCGCGCCCAGCAGGCGCAGGCCGAGTTCGAGACCGTGCAGGCCCGCGTCGGTGAGCTCGACGCCGGCGAGGTCGGTCTCGACGAGCACCACGACCGGACCGTGGCCGCGCTGCGGCTGGCCGACGAGCGGGTGGCCGAACTGCAGGCCGCCGAGCGCGCCGCCGAACGCCAGGTGGCGTCGCTGCGGGCCCGCATCGACGCGCTGTCGGTCGGCCTCGACCGCAAGGACGGCGCCGCGTGGCTGCAGCGAGAACCACAGCGGCGCAGGGCTTTTCGGGTCGATCGCGAATCTGGTCAAGGTGCGGCCGGGCTACGAGGCGGCGGTGGCGGCGGTGCTGGGCGCGGCGGCCGACGCGCGTCGCCGCCGAGAACTTCGGCGCCGCCCGTCGAGGCGGTGGCCGCGCTGAAGGACTCCGACGGCGGCCGGGCGGCGCATCGTGCTCGGGCGACTGGCCGGCCCGCCGCGCCGCGCCGGCCGGGCCGCTGCCCGACGGGCGCGGTGTGGGCGGTGGACCTGGTGGACGCCGCACCGCGGCTGCAGGGCGCGCTGACGCGCGATGCTGGCCGGGGTCGCGGTGGTCGCGCGACCTGGCCGCGGCGCTGGAACTGGTTGCGGCGCAACCGCAGCTGCGCGCGGTCACACGCCGACGGCGACCTCGTCGGCGCCGGCTGGGTCAGCGGCGGCTCCGACCGCAAGCCGAGCACGCTGGAGATCACCTCCGAGGTGGAGAAGGCCCGCGCCGAACTGGCCGCTGCCGAGACGGCAGACCGGCGAGCTGTCGGCCGCGCTGGCCGGCGCGCTGGCCGAGCAGGCGGCCCGTCAGGACGCCGCCGAGCAGGCGCTGGCCGCGCTCAACGAGTCCGACGCCGCGATCTCGGCGATCTACGAGCAGCTGGGCCGGCTCGGCCAGGACGCCCGCGCCGCCGACGACGAATGGCAGCGGCTGATCCAGCAGCGCGACGAACTGGAGGCCGGCCGCGCACCGCACCGTCGACGAACTCGCCGAGCTCGAGCAGCGGCTGCACAACGCCGCCGCAGGAGCCGATGTTCGAGGCCGAACCGGTCGATCGACAGGAGTCGATCGCGGCCGCGGAAGCCGCCCGCGCGGCCGAGGTCGAGGCGCGGCTGGCGGTGCGCACCGCCGAGGAACGCGCGAATGCCGTTCGCGGACGGGCGGATTCGCTGCGCCGAGCCGCGGCGGCCGAACGCGAGGCGCGGATGCGGGCCCGGCAGCGCGCGGGAGGCGCGGGTACACGCCGCAGCGGTCGCGGCGGCGGTCGCCGAGTCCGGCACGCTGGTCGCCCAGCGGCTCGCGGCCGCGGTGGCGGTGGCCTCCCGGATCCGCGACGCGGTCGCCGCCGAGCGTCACGTCCGCGCCGCGCGCGCTGGCGAAGGCGCGCGAGGAGGTCAACGAACTCACCGCCAAGATCGCCGCGCTCACCGACGCGCTGCACCGCGACGAGGTCGCCAAAGCGCAAGCGGCACTGCGGATCGAGCAGCTCGAGCAGCAGGTCCTCGAGCAGTTCGGGATGGCGGTCGCCGACCTCGTCGCCGAGTACGGCCCCGACGTGCCGCTGCCGCCGTCGGAGCTGGAGATGGCCGAGTACGAGCAGGCCCGCGAACGGGGCGAGCAGGTGACCGCGCCGGCGCCGATGCCGTTCGACCGGCCCACCCAGGAGCGGCGCGCCAAGAGGGCCGAGCGCGAGCTCAACGAGCTGGGCCGGGTCAATCCGCTGGCGCTGGAGGAGTTCGCGGCGCTGGAGGAGCGCTACAACTTCCTGTCCACTCAACTCGAGGACGTCAAGGCCGCCCGCAAGGATCTGCTCGACGTCATCGCCGATGTCGACGCCCGGATCCTGCAGGTGTTCACCGAGGCCTACGCCGACGTCGAACGCGAGTTCTCCCAGGTGTTCTCGACGTTGTTCCCCGGCGGCGAGGGCAGGCTGCTGCTGACCGACCCGAACGACATGCTGACCACCGGCATCGAGGTGGAGGCCCGCCCGCCGGGCAAGAAGATCAAGCGGCTGTCGCTGCTGTCCGGTGGCGAGAAGTCGCTGACCGCGGTGGCGATGCTGGTGGCGATCTTCCGGGCCCGCCCGTCGCCGTTCTACGTGATGGACGAGGTGGAGGCCGCGCTCGACGACGTGAATCTGCGCCGGCTGATCAGCCTGTTCGAGCAGCTGCGGGAGCGGTCGCAGCTGATCGTCATCACCCACCAGAAGCCGACGATGGAGGTCGCCGACGCGCTCTACGGCGTGACGATGCGCGACGACGGCATCACCGCGGTGATCTCCCAGCGCATGCGGGGCCAGGAGCTGGTCGCCAGCCCGTCGTGACCGGCGCGCAGCTCAGCGGAGTTCGCGCACACCCCCGCGGCGCAGCGCGGCGAGATCCTCTGCCCCGCAGCCGTGCAGGCAGATCAGCAGCTCGTCGATGAAGTTCTGCAGCCAATCCACCACGGCGGCAACCGATTCGATGGCCGGCGCCAGCAGCGGCCGGGCCACCGCCACCACCTCGGCGCCCATCGCCAGCGCCTTGGCCGCGTCCATGCCGGTGCGGATGCCGCCGGAGGCGACCAGCGGCACGGCGGGCAGCAGCTCGCTGCACCTCGATGAGGGCCTGCGCGGTCGGAATGCCCCATTCGGCCAGCGCCGGATGGCGCACCTCGCCGTAGCGGACGAACTGCTCGATGCGCGCCCACGACGTCCCGCCGGCGCCGGCGACGTCGAGCGGCGGCGATGGGGCAGTCGACGAGCTCGGCGGCCGCCGCCGCGCCGATCCCGTGGCCGACCTCTTTGAGCAGCACCGGGTAGCCGATCGACCCGGCCACGTCGCGCAGCCGAACGGTCGGCTCGGAGAAGTCGGTGTCGCCGCCGTGTTGCATCGCCTCCTGAAGCGGGTTGGTGTGCACGGCCAGCGCGTCGGCGCCGACCCGGCGCAGCGCCCGGACCAGGCCGGCGACCATCGGCGGTCGCGAGCTGCGCCAGGCCGATGTTGCCGATCAGCAGCACGTCGGGGGCGACGTCGCGGACGTCGAAGCTGGCGGCGGCGGTCGTCGTCGTCGAGCATGATGCGCTGGGAGCCCAGCATCATCCCGATGCCGAGCTGTTGGGCCGCGGCGGCCAGATTGCGGTTGATGGTCCCCGACAGTTCGGCGCCGCCGGTCATCGCTCCGATCAGCACCGGCGCCCGCAGCGGTCTGCCGAGGAAGTCGGTGCGCAGGTCGATGCTGCGCAGGTCGGTCTGGGTCAGCGCGTTGTAGGGCAGCGCGGTAGCGCTCGAAACCGGTGGTCACCGTCTGGTAGTCGACCGCCTCGGTCAGGCACACGTCGATGTGGCGCCGTTTGCGCTGCTGCAGGGCCGACGCGGGATCGGGGCTCACCGGCTGTGGCCCGTTCCTGGCCCCTGAGACAATGGCGCGGTGTCTGAAGGTCTCTGGATCGCCATCGCGGTCATCGCCGTTCTGCTCGTCGCTGCCTGGTCGTCGGGCTGGTGCGGTACCGCCGCCGCCGGATCAGCCTCGTCGGCACCGCGACACTGCCACTCCTGTCGACCGTTCCGGCGGCTATACCGGCCTCGTCGGGCATCACGTTCTCCGCCGTCGGCGCCGCCGCAGGCCCCGCCGAGCCCGCCGAAAGCGCCCGAGCGCATCGACACCACCGGGCTGCCCGCCGTGGGCGATGATGCCACCATCCCGCGCGATGCGCCCGAAACGCCCGATCGCCGACGTCAGGCTGCCCGAGACGCCCGACCGTCGCGACCGCCGCCGCCGGTCACGCCGGCCGAACCGATCGCACCGCCGGTCGCTGATCGCCCGAGCCGGCCGAGACCCGCGCCGGTCGAGACCCCGGAGCCGGAAGCGGCCCCCGCCCTCGACGCGATCGCGCCCACCGAAGGCCGGCTGGAGCGGCTGCGCGGGCCGGCTCGCGAAGTCCCAGAACACGCTGGGGCGCAGCATGCTCGGCCTGCTCGGCGGCGGCGATCTCGACGAGGACTCCTGGGAGGAGGTCGAGGACACGCTGCTGATCGCCGATCTCGGCCCCGTCGTCACCGAATCGGTGGTCACGGCGCTGCGGTCGCGGATGGCCAGCAGCAACGTGCGCACCGAGGCCGATGCCCGCGCGGTGCTGCGCGACGTGCTGATCACCGAACTGCGGCCGGACCTGGATCGCTCGATCAAGGCGCTGCCGCACGAGGACAAGCCCTCGGTGCTGCTGGTGGTCGGCGTCAACGGCACCGGCAAGACGACGACGGTCGGCAAGCTGGCCCGCGTGCTGGTGGCCGACGGCCGCCGGGTGGTCCTGGGTGCCGCCGACACGTTCCGGGCCGCCGCCGCCGACCAGCTGCAGACCTGGGCGTCGCGCGTCGGTGCGGAGGTGGTGCGCGGCCCGGAGGGCGCCGACCCGGCGTCGGTGGCGTTCGACGCCGTCGACACCGGCATCGGGTCCGGCGCCGACGTCGTCGTCATCGACACCGCGGGCCGGCTGCACACCAAGACCGGGCTGATGGACGAGCTCGGCAAGGTCAAGCGCGTGGTGAGCAAGCGCGCGGCGGTCGACGAGGTGCTGCTGGTGCTCGACGCGACGATCGGGCAGAACAGCCTGCCGCAGGCCCGGGTGTTCGCCGAGGTGGTCGACATCACCGGGGTGGTGCTGACCAAGCTCGACGGCACCGCCAAGGGCGGCATCGTGTTCCGCGTGCAGCAGGAGCTCGGTGTTCCGGTCAAGCTGGTCGGCCTCGGCGAGGGTCCCGACGATCTCGCGCCGTTCGAGCCGGCCGCGTTCGTCGACGCGCTGCTGGGCTGACACAGTGCCGGGATCGGGATCCGGAATCGGTGCGCTCGGCACCCGAAAAGCCCCTCCCGCCGCGGGGAAACATGAGCGTAACGACATAGTCGTGTCCGTTCACCTGCGTGAAACACAACGGAATCACAGGTGAAACGCCCGCACAAGAGTCTCTTCGGGAGGCCGATCATCGTCGGCTCACGTCCCAAGGAGGTTCACACAAAGTGGTTTTTGGCTTGCACGACGTGGCTCTAGCCATACCAGACGATCAGTTCCTGCCGTTCGGGCCAGACGGCCTGAGCGCCGGCGACACCGCGTGGGTGCATCACCGCCTCTGCGCTGGTGCTGTTCATGACGCCCGGCCTGGCGTTCTTCTACGGCGGCCTGTCCCGGCAGAAGTCCGTGCTCAACATGATGATGATGTCCTTCGGCTCCATCGGCGTGGTCAGCGTCATCTACGTGCTGTGGGGCTACTCGATGTCCTTCTCGTCGGCGCACACCGGGCGGGAGCGACATCTTCGGCGTCTTCGACAACCCGTTCGCGCTGTTCGGCGTGAGCCAGCTGCCGGAGGTACGAGCAGATCGACGGTGTCGGACACCTTCGTCTGGGTGGCTTCGGCACCGTGCCGGCGATCGTCTGGGTGGCGTTCCAGCTCACCTTCGCGGTGATCACCGTCGCGCTGATCAGCGGCGCGGTGGCCGAGCGGATGAAGTTCGGCACCTGGCTGCTGTTCGGCGGTATCTGGGTCACCCTGGTGTACTTCCCGCTGTCGCACATGGTGTGGGGCGGTGGCCTGCTCTCGGGTAGCGGTCGGGCATCGCGGCCAAACTGTTCGGCGTGAACGACGAAGGGACTGCCAACGTCGCGCCCATCGACTTCGCCGGTGGCACCGTCGGTGCACATCAACGCCGGCATGGCGGGACTGGTGCTGGCGATGCTGCTGGGCAAGCGCGCCGGCTTCGGCAAGATCGCCTACCGCCCGCACAACGTGCCGTTCGTGTTGCTCGGCGCCGCCATCCTGTGGTTCGGCTGGTACGGATTCAACGTCGGTTCCGAGGGCGCTGCCGACATGCTCGCCGGCTCGGTGTTCGTCAACACCACCGCCGCGACGGCCGCGGCGATGCTGGCCTGGTTGCTGGTCGAGCGCATCCGGGACGGCCATGCCACCAGCGTCGGCGCGGCGTCGGGTGTCGTCGCCGGTCTGGTCGCCATCACCCCGCCTGCGGCGCGTTGACTCCGGTCGGCTCGCTGGTGCTCGGTGCCATCGCCGGCGTGCTGTCCGCTCTGGCCATCGGTCTGAAGTACAAACTCGGCTACGACGATTCGCTCGACGTCGTCGGCGTGCACCTCGTCGCCGGCCTGTGGGGCACCATCGGCATCGGGTTCTTTGCCTGGCGGCCGAGGACGCGCCCGGTCTGTTCTACGGTGGCGGCTTCAAGCAGCTTGGTGGTCCAGATCGTCGATCGCCGCTCGGTGCCCTGGTGTTCACCGCAATCATGACCGTCATCATCGCGTTCATCGTCAAGCCGTTGGGCTGGCGGGTGTCCAAGGAGGACGAGGACACTGGTATCGATGAGACTGAACATGCCGAAACGGCTTACGAGCTCGCCTGATCGGCGACAATTTCATCGGAAGGGATCAACTACATGAAGCTGATTACTGCGATCGTCAAGCCGTTCACGCTCGAAGACGTCAAGACCGGCCTGGAGCAGACGGGGATCCTCGGGATGACCGTCAGCGAGGTTCAGGGTTACGGTCGACAGAAGGGGCACACCGAGGTCTACCGCGGCGCGGAGTACTCCGTGGACTTCGTCCCGAAGGTGCGGGTGGAGGTCGTCGTCGACGACGCCGCGGTGGACAAGGTGGTGGACGTCATCGTCCAGGCCGCACGCACCGGCAAGATCGGTGACGGCAAGGTGTGGGTCAGTCCGGTCGAGACCGTCGTCCGGGTGCGCACCGGTGAGCGGGGGGCCGACGCCCTCTGACGCCTGACGCGCAGTGAGAGTCGTCTCCCGGCAATCGGGCCGTGTGAGTACTGGATCGTCAAGTGCCGGGAGGACAACTCGTGAGTGGACAGCAGCACCGACCCGCCGCCGGCGCTTCCCGATGGAAGCGTCCGGCGGCGCGGATCGTCCCGTCCCGCAACAGATCTGACCGCCGCCGTGCAGCAGCTGCTGACCGGTGGGATCGCGGCAACTCGATTCGGCGGGCACTGCGTGACGCGCTGCTGGACCTCTACGACTTCTGGTTGACCACCAAGGCGACCGAGATCGGCATCACCGCGACGAGCGGATTCGCCATCGTCGCGACCGGCGGCCTGGGCCGCGGCGAGCTGCTGCCGTACTCCGACCTGGATCTGATGCTGCTGCACGACGACATGCCCGCCGACGTGGTCGGTGAGGTGGCCGAGCTGCTGTGGTATCCGTTGTGGGACGCCAACATCCGGCTGGACCACAGTGTGCGGACGGTACCCGAGGCGCTGCGCGTCGCCGGCGAGGACATCTCGGCCGGTCTGGCGATGCTCGAGGCGCGCCACATCGCCGGCGACGCCGACCTGTCGGCGCTGCTGATCGGGGGCGCGCGCAGGCAGTGGCGCACCGGAATCGCCTCGCGCTTCGACGAACTGGTCGAGCACACCAGGGCCCGTTGGCGGCGCAGCGGCCAGATCGCCCACCGCGCCGAGCCCGATCTCAAGTGCGGCAGGGGCGGACTGCGCGACGTGCAACTCCTCAACGCGCTGGCGATCGCTCAGCTCGCCGACGTCTACCCGAGCCGGTCGCTGGCTTCGCCGACTGAAACCCTTGGCGGAGCGCATCTCTCGCTGCTCGAACGTGCGCACCGAACTGCACCGCGTGGCGGGACGGGGCCGCGAACTGCTGCTCGCCCAGCACGCCGACGAGATCGGGGCGGCCCTGCGCATCGGCGACCGCTTCGACCTGGCCCGCACGCTCTCCGACGCTGCCCGCACCGTCAGCTACTACGTCGACGCAGGGATCCGGACCGCGGCCAACGCGTTGCCGCGCCGCGGGCTGGCCGCGCTGCGCCGGCCGGTGCGCCGCCCCCTCGACGAGGGCGTCATCGAATTCAACGGCGAGGTGATCCTGGCCCGCGATGCCCGGCCGGAACGCGATCCGGGACTGATCCTGCGGGTCGCCGCCGCGTCGGCCACCACCGGGCTGCCGATGGCGACATCCACGCTGAGCCGACTGGTGGAGACCGCGCCGGAACTGCGCACCCCGTGGCCGCGCCAGGCGCTCAAGGACCTGCTGGTGATGCTGGCGGCCGGCCCCTCGGTCGTCGGCACCATCGAGGCGCTGGACCGCACCGGGCTGTGGGGCCGGCTGTTCCCCGAGTGGGGCGCCGTGCGCGACCTGCCGCCGCGCGACGTCGTGCACATCTGGACCGTCGACCGCCATCTGGTCGAAACCGTCTCGCGGGCAAGCGCTCTGACCACCCGGGTGACGCGGCCCGATCTGCTCGTGCTCGGTGCGCTGGTGCACGACATCGGCAAGGGCCGCGGGGGAGACCACAGTGTCATCGGCGCCGAACTGGCCAACCAGATCGGTAAGCGGTTGGGGCTGTGGCCCTCCGACATCGAGATCCTGTCCAAGGTCGTCCGCTATCACCTGCTGTTGCCCCACACCGCGACGCGGCGCGACCTGCAGGACCCCGGGACCATCTCCGCGGTGGCGGAGTGCCTGGGGGGTGACCTGGTGGTGCTCGAACTGCTCCAGGTGCTGGCCGAGGCCGATTCGCTGGCCACCGGTCCCGGCGTGTGGGGGGAGTGGAAGGCGTCGCTGATCGGCGATCTGGTCCGGCGGTGCCGGCCGGTGATGGCCGGTGAGCCCCTGCCGCAGCCCGATCCCCTTGAACCACGGTTCGTTTCGCTGGCCGCCCAGCCCGGCGTGCACGTCGAACTGACGCCCGCGGACAGCCCGCACATCTTCAACGTGACGATGATCGCGCCGGATCGCCGTGGGCTGCTGTCGAAGGCGGCCGGTGTGCTGGCGCTGAACTCGCTTCGGGTGCATTCTGCGTCGGTCAACGGCCATGAGCGGCTCGGCCATCAACACGTTCGTCGTCTCGCCGCACTTCGGTGGCCCGCCGGCGGCCGGGTTGTTGCGCCAGCAGCTCATCCTGGCACTCGACGGGGAACTCGACGTGGTCGGCGCCGTGGAGAAGAAGGCCGCCGAGACGACGCCGGCGCGCGCCGGCGAGGCGCGGCCGGCGGTGCCGATCCAACCACCGGCGGCGCCCCCGCGGGTGCTGTGGCACGACGGCGCGGGGCCAGATCAGCTGGTGGCGGAGATCCGCACCACCGATCGCGCGGGACTGCTCGCCGTGCTCACCGCGGTGTTCGAGCGCGCCGGAGTGGACATCGCCTGGGCGAAGGTCACCACGCTGGGCTCCTCGGTGGTCGACGCGTTCGGCATCGTGCTGCCCGCGGGCAGCACGGAGGACGCGGTCCGCCAGGCCTGGAACGCGAGCTGTTCGCGGTGTTGCCCGCGCCCCCGGCCGCGGTGGAGGAAGCCGGTTAGCAGTGCCGCGGAGACGACGATCGGTGCTGCCGCAGCACCCGCTGTCCGCCATGCAGCAAGCGCCTCTCAGGGCGCAGCCATCGGCGTCCTCAGCTGTTCTCGAACTGATCGGTGGCGCGCACCGACACCCACGTGCCGTTGACCGCGGCGGTTCCGGTGAAGGCGTCCACCAGGTCGGGGTCGTGCAGCGCGTTGACATTAGCTCCCGCGAGGGACTCGGCGTGCCGCCAGCCGGTGCCGCGGTGGCCCCAACCATGCGGAACCGCAACGGTTCCCGCGCGGATGTCGGCGGTGACGTCCACCGGAACCTCGATCTCGCCGACCGCCGAGGCGACGCGCACGACGTCGCCGTCGGCGAGTCCGCGGGCCTGCGCGTCATCGGGATGCATCAGGACCGAGCACCGGTTGCTTCCGCCGGTCATCGACGCGATGTTGTGCAGCCACGAGTTGTTAGCTCTGAGCTGCCGCCGGCCGATCAGCGTGCAGTATCGTGGGAGCGCCGGGGCCGTCGCACCCGGGGCGTGCAGGGCGGCCGTGGCGGCGGCGACGAACTCCACGGGCGCGCAGATGGACGCGCCGGTCATCGGTGGCGATCACCTCGACGCAGGCGCGGACGCAGTGGTCCGAGGTCGACGCCCCCGGACCTGGAGCGGATCTGTCGCATCGTGATCCCCTAGCGGCCCTTGCGAAGTAGGCCGTGCGGTCCGGTGGCCACGGCGAGCGCGGCGAGCCGCAACGGGTCGATCGCCGATACCAGCCGTGAGCCGCAGCGGTGTGGGCAGCGACGGCAGCGGCCACGGCAGCAGCTCGGAGCGCCGATCGCGTCAGGATCTCCCAGTCCTCGAGGCCGTCGGGACGGCGGGTCGAACGAACGGTGTTGGTAGCGAATGGAGTTGCGCACGTGGAACAGCGGTGTGAGCAGGCTGACGTCCTCGCGCTCGAGCGGTGAGACGGGCGGCAGGATGAAGTCGGCGTGGCGGGAGGTCTCGGTGACGTACATGTCGACCGAGCCACGCACAAGTGGAGCGGCGCCATCGCCTCGTCCAGGCGCGCGCCGCCGGGCGTGGAGAGGACGGGGTTGCCGGCGTAGACGATCATCGCGCGCACCTGCCCCTCGCCGGGGGTGAGGATCTCGTCGGCCAGGCCGGCGACGGGCAGCTCGTCGAGGTAGCCGGGGAGCCCGCTCACGCGCTGGGGCTCGCGCTCCCAGTCGGGCCCGGCCGCCGAGCAGCAGCGTCGAGCAGGCGTGAGCGCGTCGACCGCGCGGGGTGGGGAACATCGCGCCGCCCGGGCGGTCGAGGTTGCCGGTGACGGCGTTGAGCGCGTTGATCAGCCAGTGGGTGAGCGTGCCGGTCTCCTGCTGGCAGACGCCGACCCGTCCGTAGGCGACCGCGCTGGGGGCGGCGGCGAACTCGCGGGCGAGGCGCGCGATCGTCTCGGCGTCGACACCGGCGTGCGGGGCGGCGCGCTGCGGCGTCCACTCCGAGGCCAGGCGCGCGCAGCTCGTCGAGGCCCGTCGCAGCGCGGCGAGCGCGCCGAGGTCGGCCAGGTCCTCGGCGAAGATGACGTGCAGCATCCCGAGCAGCAGGAAGGGATCGCCGCCGGGCGCTGACCGCGACGTGCTCGGAGGCGTGCTTGACGGTCTCGGTGCGCCGGAGGGTCGACGACGACGACGGTGCCGCCGCGCTCCGCGGATGGCCGGAGGCGGTGGCGGCCCCGGGCGCCGTCATGATCGAGCCGTTGGAGACGGCGGGGTTGGCGCCGAAGACGAGCATGTGGTCGGTGCGGTCGATGTCGGGGATCGGGAACAGCGCGAAGTGGCCGAACATCTCGTGCGACGTGCGGTGCTGGGGCAGCTGGTCGGTCGAGGTGGCCGAGTAGTTGTTGCGCGATGCGCAGCACCTTGCGCAGCAGGACGCCGCGGCGATCACCGCCGAGGAGTGCGCGCCGGGGTTGCCCAGGTACGTGGCCACGGCGTCGTTGCCGTGGCGCTCGCGCACCGCGCGCAGCCCGTCGCCCGCGAGCGTGAACGCCTCGTCCCAGCCGATCGGGACGAAGCGGTCGCCGACACGGCTCAGCGGGGTGCGTAGCCGGTCGGGATCGTGATGGAGCCGCCAGCGCGGTCGCCTTGGGGGAGATGAGTAGCCGTGGGACATGACGTCGTCGGGGTTGCCGGTGATGCGGGGGACCTCGCCGTGCTGACGGTGACGTGGATACCGCAGTGCGCCTCGCACAGCGTGCACTGGCTGATGTGGGTGACCGCGCCGTCCGCCGGTCCAGGCTCCCGCGCGAGGTGGTCAGGGGCACGTCGATCGCTGTCACGGAACCTCCGCAGGCTGGTCGGATGGCCTTCACGGTAACGGCTGCACACCGCGCGCGACCAGCGGTCAGCGCGGCTTTCCCGGCGTGCACGGGCGACCGTTAGGCTGGCGCGCGTGTTTGAATCCCTGTCCGACCGGTTGACCGGTGCCCTGGCGGGCCTGCGCGGCAAGGGTCGGCTGACCGACGCCGATATCGACGCCACCGCGCGCGAGATCCGATTGGCCCTGCTGGAAGCCGACGTCTCGCTGCCCGTGGTGCGCCAGTTCGTCGGCCCACATCAAGGACCGCGCCAAGGGCGCCGAGGTCTCGGGTGCGCTCAACCCCGCGCAGCAGGTCGTCAAGATCGTCAACGAGGAGCTCATCACCATCCTCGGCGGCGAGACCCGCCAGTTGAGGTTCGCCCGCAATCCTCCGACGGTCATCATGCTCGCGGGCCTGCAGGGCTCGGGTAAGACCACATTGGCCGGCAAACTCGCCAAGTGGCTCAAGGGCCAGGGGCACACCCCTCTGCTGGTGGCGTGTGACCTGCAGCGACCCGGGGCGGTCAACCAGCTGCAGATCGTCGGCGAGCGGGCCGGCGTGCCGACCTTCGCGCCGCACCCCGGGACGGCACCGGGTGCGGCGGAGGTCAAGGGAACGGCCGACCCCGTCGCCGTCGCGGCCGCCGGCCTGGCCGAGGCCAGAGCCAAGCACTACGACGTCGTCATCGTCGACACGGCCGGCCGACTGGGCATCGACGAGGAGCTGATGAGCCAGGCCGCGGCGATCCGCGATGCCGTCGCAGCCCGACGAGACACTGTTCGTCCTCGACGCGATGATCGGTCAGGACGCGGTGACCACCGCCGACGCGTTCCGTGAGGGCGTCGGATTCACCGGCGTGGTGCTGACCAAGCTCGACGGCGACGCCCGCGGTGGCGCCGCGCTGTCGGTGCGCGAGGTCACCGGGGTGCCGATCCTGTTCGCCTCCAGCGGCGAGAAGCTCGAGGACTTCGACGTCTTCCACCCCGACCGGATGGCCGGCCGGATTCTGGGCATGGGCGACGTGCTGAGCCTGATCGAGCAGGCCGAGCAGCACTTCGACGCCGAGCAGGCCGAGGCGACGGCCGCCAAGATCGGCAGCGGCGAGCTGACGCTGGAGGACTTCCTCGAGCAGATGCTCGCGATCCGCAAGATGGGTCCGATCGGCAACCTGCTGGGCATGCTGCCCGGGGCCGGCCAGATGAAGGACGCGCTGGCCGCCGTCGACGACAGTCAGCTCGACCGGGTGCAGGCCATCATCCGCGGCATGACGCCTGCAGGAGCGCGCCGACCCGAAGATCATCAACGCTTCGCGCCGGCTGCGTATCGCCAACGGCTCCGGGGTCACGGTCTCGGAGGTCAACCAGCTCGTCGACCGCTTCTTCGAGGCCCGCAAGATGATGTCGCCAGATGGCCGGCCAGATGGGAATGCCGTTCGGCCGCAAGAATTCTCGCAAGGCCGCGAAGGGCAAGAACAAGCAGAAGGGCAAGAAGGGCGGCCGGGGTCCGACGCCGCCGAAGGCGCGCAATCCGCTGGGCGCGGGCATGCCCGGCATGCCGCGCCGGTTTCCCGGATCTGTCGAACATGCCCAAGGGGCTCGACGAACTGCCGCCCGGGCCTGGCCGACATCGACCTGTCGAAGCTGAAGTTCCCCAAGAACTGATGCGGCTGCACGTCCGGGGCCGCGGGCTGCCCGACGGTGAACCGGTCGAGTGGTGGATCGTCGATGAGGGCTCGCCCGAAGAGGGTGGCCGACGCGGACGGCTCAGTGCGCGAACCGGTGGCCGGTGCGGAGACGGTCTTCGACGACGGCTGGATCCTGCCCGGCCTGGTCGACGCACACTGTCACGTCGGGCTCGGCCAGCACGGCGCCGATCCCGCTGGACGAGGCGATCGCACAGGCCGAGACCGAGCGCGGCGGTGGGGGCACTGCTGTTGCGCGACGCCGGCTCGCCGACCGACACCCGCAGCTTCGACGATCGCGCCGACCTGCCGCGGATCATCCGGGCCGGTCGCCATCTGGCGCGGCCCAGGCGCTACTCAGCGCGGATTCGCGATCGAGCTGGACGACGAGTGGCAACTGCCCGACGCGGTGGCCCAGCAGGCGCGCTGGGGTGATGGCTGGGTCAAGCTGGTCGGGGACTGGATCGACCGCGACCTCGGGGATCTGGCGCCGCTGTGGTCCGACGACGTCCTCGAGGCGGCGATCGACGCCGCGCACGCCAACGGGGCCCGCGTCACCGCGCACGTGTTCAGCGAGGACGCCCTGCCCGGGCTGATCAAGGCCGGCATCGACTGCATCGAGCACGGCACCGGGCTGACCGAGGACACCATCGAGCTGATGGTCGAGTACGGCACCGCGCTGGTGCCCACGCTGATCAACATCGAGAACTTTCCCGGAATCGCCGCGGCGGCCGAGCAAATACCCGCGCTACCAGCGGCACATGCGCGCGCTGTATGCAGAGCTGCGCTCCCGGATCGCCGCCGCCCGCGAGGCCGGCGTGCCGATCTACGCCGGGTCCGATGCGGGCAGCACCGTTGCCCACGGCCGGATCGCCGACGAGGTGGAGGCGCTCAAGGGCATCGGGATGACGCCGACGCGACGCCCTGGGCGCGGCGTGCTGGGATGCCCGCGAATGGCTGCGCCGGCCCGGCCTGGAGCACGGCGCCTCGGCCGACCTGCTGTGCTACGCCGAGGATCCGCGGGCCGGTCCCCGACGTGCTGGCCGAACCCCAGCCGGGTGATCCTGCGCGGCGTCGTCTACTGACCGCGAGCGTGCAACCACGGTCGCGATTCCGCCCGATCCGCGACCGTGTGCGCACGTTCGGCGAGTGTGCGCGTCAGGGGTGGCTGAAACCCCAGTCGAACAACGCGATCGCCTGTCCGTAGAGGTCGCCGCTGCCGTACATCTGGACCACGACCAGACGCCTGGTTGCCGCGCTGGGCCGCGCCGACATACGTCTTGCGGGCCAGATTGGTGTACCCGGTCTTGCCGGCGAGGTCGCCCGGGTAGCGGGCCAGCAGCTCGTTCTGGTTCTGCAGGGTCTTGCCGGGGAACGGCGCCGTCGGCGATCGCATGATGGCGGCGATCAGCGGATACTTCAGCGCCGCGCGCATGATCACCGCGAGGTCGTGCGGCGAGGTGATCGACTCCCAGCCGGGACCGTCCAGACCCGACGGCGAGGACGCCTTGGTGGCGCGCGCGCCGACCAGGGCGGCCTTGCGGTTCATCGCGGCGACGGCGACCTGCTGGCCGCCGAGCATGTCGGCGAGCATGTTCGCGGCGTCGTTGCCCGACACCATCAGCAAGGCCGACGAGCAACTGGCCGGTGGTGTAGGCCTGGCCGGGTTTCAGCCCGACACAAGAGCATTCGACCTCGGTGTGGGAGGCGTTGGCGCGGGCGAAGTTGTCGGGCCGCAGGTGGTCGAGCACCACCATCGCGAGCAGCACCTTGATGGTGCTGGCCGGGGCGTAGCGCCCGTACGGGTCGCGGCTGGCCAGCACCCGGCCGGTGTCCAGATCGGCCACCAGCCACGCCTGCGCGGGACCATCGGGGAGAGACTGGGCGGCAGCGGGTTCGACCGCCGGCTGGGCCCGGCTGGTCGGCGCCGGCACGGGGCCCGCGAGCAGCGCCACGCCGAGGGCGAGCGCCAGCCCCGCGAACCGTCTTCGCACGCAGGGCGACGCTAGTCGGGCCAGGACTCGCCGAGCGCGCGCTCAGGTCTCCATCGGGTATCGGGTCGGCCGCTGCAGCGCGCCGACGCCCGGCCGGGTCCGAGCGCGAATCCCCAGTCGAGCAGGCTCGCCGCCTGGTCCCAGTAGGTCGGGCCGCCCTGGTTGACCAGGCCGTACATCAGCGCGACGACCAGCCGCCGGCCGTCGCGCTCGGCGCCCGCCGACGAAGGTCTTGCGGGCCAGGTCGGTGTAGCCGGTCTTGCCGCCGAACGTGCCGGGGTAGCGGTGCAGCAGCTCGTCCTGGTTGACCAGCACCCGTCGCCGGTCCGGGTGGGGAACACCGCGGTCGGCTGCGCGGTGATCTGGGCGAACACCGGATGGCCCATCGCGGCCCGGAAGATGACCGCCAGATCGTGCGGCGTGTGACCAGATGTCGATGCCCGGCCCGTCGATGCCCGACGGCGACCCGGCCGTCGTGCCGAGCGCACCGACCGAGGCGGCCTTGGCGTTCATCTTCGCCGCCGCGACGTCGCGGCCGCCGAGCATCGTGGCCAGCGTGTTGGCGGCGTCGTTGCCCGACACCAGCAGCAGCGCCTCGAGCAGTTGGCGGGCGGTGTAGGTCATGCCCGGTGTCACGCCCGCGCAGTTGCACTCGACCCGGGTGTCGGCCTCGTTGGCCACGATCGTCGCGTCGAGCGGTAGTTCGTCGAGCACGGTGAGCGCCAGCAGCACCTTGATCGTGCTCGCCGGTGCGAACCGCGCGTACTCGTCGCGGCCGGCCAGCACCGCGCCGGTGTCCATGTCGGCGAGGATCCACGCCTCGGCGGGGCCGTCGGGAATCGGAACGGAGCCGGCGGGCTGGCTGATACCGGACACGGGAACCGCTGCGCGGCGTGCGGCGTCGCCAGTCCGCGCGGCCAGGCACAGCGTGACCCCCAGGCACGCGAGAAGCCTCGTCATGACGGCCGAGCCTAATCCGCGGTGGGTGATCGTGTTCAATCGAGGCATGTTGAGCCTCGAGGAGATCTCCGACCGGCTGGAGATCCAGCAGCTGCTGATCGACTACTCCACCGCGATCGACAACAAGCGATTCGACGACCTCGACGCCGTGTTCACCCCGGACGCCTACATCGACTACAGCGTCACCGGCGGCATCGAGGGCAACTTCGCTGAGGTCAAGGCGTGGCTGAAAGAGGTGCTGCCGAACTTCCCCGCCTACTACCACATGCTCGGCAACGTCGACATCCGCATCTCCCTGATCCGGCCGGCGACACCGCGACCTCGCGGGCGATCTGTTTCAACCCGATGGCCATGGGCGGTGACAAGTCCCAGATCTATTTCGTCGGCATCTGGTACGTCGACGAGTTCGTCCGCACCGAGCAGGGCTGGCGGATGAGCAAGCGCGTCGAGGAGAAGTGCTTCGACAAGCTGGTGTGACCTCGGCGCCCGTGTCGTCGCTGCGAGGCCCGCGCGGATTTCGCCGGCAGGCCGCTGCTCTGGCACAATGGGCGGCTGTCCGCCGTGCGACTTCCCTGAGCGATGCGCCGCACGCCGGTCACACACGTAAGGCAAAACCGGATCCGGCAATCCGCCCGCGATCGCTGAATTGCAGCGTGGCAACCACAGGAGTAGTCGTATCATGGCTGTCAAGATCAAGCTCACCCGGCTTGGCAAGATCCGCAATCCCCAGTACCGCATCGCCGTCGCCGACGCGCGCACCCGCCGCGACGGCCGCTCGATCGAGGTCATCGGCCGGTACCACCCGAAGGAAGATCCGAGCCTGATCGAGATCGACTCCGAGCGCGCGCAGTACTGGCTGGGCGTCGGCGCCCAGCCCACCGAGCCCGTCCTGCAGCTGCTGAAGATCACCGGCGACTGGCAGAAGTTCAAGGGTCTGCCCGGCGCCGAGGGCACGCTGAAGGTCAAGGAGCCCAAGACCAGCAAGCTGGACCTGTTCAACGCCGCGCTGGCCGAGGCCGACGGCGGCCCGTCCGGCGAGGCCACCCGCCCAAGAAGAAGAAGGCGCCGGCCAAGAAGGCCGACGACGGCCGAGGCCGCGAGGCCGAGCCGAGACGGCCGACGACGAGGCCGAGACCCGCCGAGACGCCGAGCCGGCCGACAGCGCCGACGCCGCCGGCCGAGAGCTGAGTCCGGCAGTGAGCTCGTCGTCGTCGACGCCGTCGAGCATCTGGTCCGCGGGATCGTCGACAATCCCGATGACGTCCGGGTCGACATGGTGACCAATCGGCGCGGCCGCACCGTCGAGGTGCACGTCCACCCCGAAGACCTCGGCAAGGTCATCGGCCGTGGCGGCCGCACCGCGACCGCGCTGCGCACGCTGGTGGCCGGTATCGGTGGTCGGGGCATCCGCGTCGACGTGGTGGACACCGACCAGTAGCCCCGATGGACCTGGTCGTCGGGCGCGTCGCCAAGGCGCACGGCGTCACCGGCGAGGTGGCCGTCGAGGTTCGCACCGACGATCCGGAGCGCCGGTTCGCTCCCGGACGCACGTTGCGCGGCCGGGCGCCGCGCGGCGGGGCCGAGCGCGAACTACGTCATCGAGTCGCTGCGCGCCCACGGCGGCCGGCTGCTGATGCGGCTGGCACGGCGTCGCCGACCGCGACGCCGCGGATCGCGCTGCGCGGCACCGCTGTTCCTCGTCGACTCCGCGGATCTGCCGCCGATCGAGGATCCCGACGAGTTCTACGACCATCAACTCGAGGGCCTGACCGTCTCGACGGTCGACGGTGGCCAGGTCGGCACCGTGACCGAGGTGCTGCACACCGGCCGCAGGCGAATTGCTGGCGGTCCGGCGCCGCCGGCGGCCGCCGAGGTGCTGGTGCCGTTCGTCGCGGCGATCGTCGTCGTCGGTGTCGTTGGCCGACGTGCGGTCGTAGATCGATCCGCCCGAGGGTCTGCTGGACCTGGACTGAGCGGTGGACGCATGCGCATCGACGTCGTCACGATTTTCCCGGAGTTCCTCGACGCCGCTGCGGCAATCGTTGCCCGGCAGGGCGATCGATGCGGGCATCGTCGAGCTGGCCGTGCACGATCTGCGCGGACTGGACCCACGACGTGCACCGCTCGGTCGACGACTCACCCTACGGCGGCGGTCCGGGCATGGTGATGAAGGCGCCGGTGTGGGGCGCGGCGCTCGACGAGATCTGTTCGGCAGAAACCCTTCTCGTGGTTCCCACGCCGGCGGGCCGGGTCTTCACCCAGGCCGACTGCGCAGCGGTGGAGCGGCGAGACAGCACCTGGTGTTCGCCTGCGGCCGGTACGAAGGCATCGACCAGCGGGTCGATCGAGGACGCCGCCCGACGGATGCGGGTCGAGGAGGTCTCGATCGGCGACTACGTGCTGCCCGGCGGCGAATCGGCGGCGCTGGTGATGATCGAGGCGGTGGTGCGGCTGCTGCCCGACGTGCTCGGCAATCCCGCGTCCCACCAGGACGATTCGCACTCCGACCTGGTCGGCGGGGTGCTGGAGGGGCCGAGCTACACGCGGCCGGCGAGTTGGCGCGGGCTCGAGGTCCCCGAGGTGCTGCTCTCCGGCGACCACGCGCGGATCGCGGCGTGGCGGCGCGAGCAGGGGCTGGCGCGCACCCGCGAGCGTCGCCCGGATCTGCTCCGGTCCGAGGACTAGATGCGGCCCTGCGGGAACATGGTCCGCACGGCCTCGGTGATGGTCGTGCGCGCGGTGGCCGCGTCGGCGGCCTGCATCGAACCGATGGCCATCACGTAGCGGCGGTCGGGTCCGATGACCCCGGTGGACAGGTGCATCCAGTCCGCGCCGACACAGCACATCCAGCCCTGTTTGACCGCGACCGGATCGCCGGGCAGGCCCTCGGGGATGCCGAACCGCTGCGGGTAGACGCCGCCGGGCACCATGCCGTCGGGTGCCGTCGGCGTGGACGCCGCCAGGTTGGACAGGATGATGCTGGCCTGCTCGGGCGGCAGCCCGCCGGTGCCCGCGAGCAGCTTGTCGTAGTAGTGCACCAGGTCGGTGACCGTGCTGATGGTGTTGAACCAGCGGCCGTTGTCCGGCGGGCGCGTCGAGGTGAGGCCGTAGCGGCCCACCACGCGGTCGATGATCGCGCTGCCGCCGCTGCGGTTCCAGAAGACCTCGGCGGCACTGTCGTCGGAGGACCGCAGCATCACATCGAGCATCATGCGGTCATCGGGCGACAGCGCGGTCCGGCCCTCGGCCACCTGCAGCAGCAGATCGTCGGCGATGAACAGTTTGACCACCGAGGCGATGGCGATTGCCCGGCCGTTGCCGTTGGTCACCAGCTGGCCGGTGTTGCGGTCGAGCACCGCCACGGTGATGTCGGCGCCGGCGGCCGCGGCGTCGGCGGTGGCCTGCCGCGCGCGGTCGGCCAGCCCGGCGAAGGTGGCGGCCGGCTCGTCGGGCGATTGCTCGGGCAGCGGAGCCATGCGTGCCCAGTGGGGCGACGACGGTCAGCTGCGGGCCGCCCGGCGCGGGCGGGGTGCCGTGCACCTGCGCCTCGCAGCCGCCCAGGGCCACGGTGGTGACAGCCAGCGCCGCGGTGGTCCTGACCAGCCTCCAAGGCCGCCGTCGCATCGCTGGTCCTCATCCGCGGGGAGCGGGCGCACGCTGTTGCACCTGAAACGTAAGGCAAGCGTATCGGTCGCGCCGGCCGTTGCCCCAAGGCGTAGCCGCAGCGCACCGATTTCGGGGATCAGGTGCGCGTCTGGCACAATTGAACAGTTGTCTGTGCACGCTCGGGATCGCTCCGCTGCACGACTAGCCTCAGACGCCCGAACACCATCGGCTCGGCGTGCGTCTCCGCGACGCCGTCAGCAGCCGCGAACAGCAAGGAAGTGTGACCGATGAACACGCTGGATTTCGTCGACCAGACGTCGTTGCGCGACGATGTCCCGAATTTCGGTCCCGGTGACACCGTCAATGTCCACGTGAAGGTCATCGAGGGTTCCAAGGAGCGCATCCAGGTCTTCAAGGGTGTCGTCATCCGCCGCCAGGGCGGCGGGATCCGCGAGACGTTCACCGTCCGCAAGGAGAGCTACGGCGTCGGCGTCGAGCGCACCTTCCCGGTGCATTCGCCCAACATCGACCACATCGACATCGTCACCCGCGGTGACGTCCGCCGCGCGAAGCTCTACTACCTGCGCGAGCTCCGTGGCAAGAAGGCGAAGATCAAGGAAAAGCGCTGACCGCTGCGCTCCGCGAGCGGGGCCGCACGGCGTCGCTGGCTACGCTGATCCCGTGACCGGACCGACAGAAGGCCGCCCCGTATCCGACGAATCGTCAGCCGAGCGGACCCTCGAATCACCCGATCCGGCCGACGCCGCCGACGACCCACGCCGGAGACAGCCGGAGAAGAAGAAGCGCGGCGCTCTGCGCGAGGCCGCGATCCTGGTCACCGTCGCGTTGGTCCTGTACTACGTCATGCTGACGTTCATCGCGCGGCCGTATCTGATTCCGTCCGAGTCGATGGAGCCCACGCTGCACGGGTGCAACGGCTGCGTCGGTGACCGGATCATGGTCGACAAGGTGACCTATGAGTTCTCCGCGCCGGAGCCCGGCGACGTCGTCGTGTTCAAGGGCCCGCCCAACTGGAGCATCGGCTACAAGTCGATCCGGTCGGACAATCCGGCGGTGCGCTGGGTGCAGAACGCGCTGTCGTTCGTCGGGTTCGTGCCGCCGGACGAGAACGACCTGGTGAAGCGGGTGATCGCGGTCGGCGGCCAGACCGTGGAGTGCCGCGTGACCACCGGTCTGACCGTGGACGGCAAGCCGCTCGACGAGCCCTACCTCGACCCCGCCACGATGAAGGCGGATCCCGCCGTCTATCCCTGTCTGGGCAACGAGTTCGGTCCGGTCAAGGTGCCCGAGGGCAGGCTGTGGGTGATGGGCGACAACCGCACCCATTCGGCGGATTCCCGCGCGCACTGCTCGAACCTGCCCGCCGACGTCCAGCGCGGCCTGCTGTGCACCGGTGACCCGACGGCCGGGACGATCCCGGTGGACAATGTCATCGGCAAGGCCCGGTTCATCGCCTGGCCGCCGGCGACGGTGGGGTGGCGTGAGCTCGGTGAACCCGCAGAGTTAGCAGGAGGCCCTCCGCACGTGCCGCGCCTGGCCTCCGACGAGCGGTCATCCGCAAGTCGTCGGGCCTGCGCACCCTGGAGTCGGCCCTGTACCGGGCCGGTCTGGGTCCGGTCGCCGGCGTCGACGAAGTGGGCCGCGGCGCGTGCGCCGGCCCGCTCGTGGTGGCGGCCTGCGTGCTCGGCCCCAACCGGCTGGCCAGCCTGGCCGCCCTGGACGACTCGAAGAAGCTCGACGTCGACGGCACGTGAGCGGCTGTTCCCGCTGATCCGGCGATACGCGCTGGCGTACCACGTGGTGTTCATCCCGTCGCACGAGGTGGATCGCCGCGGGGTGCACGTCGCCAACATCGAGGGGATGCGCCGCGCGGTGGCCGGTCTGCCGGTGCGGCCCGGGTACGTGCTCTCCGACGGCTTCCGGGTGCCCGGCCTGCCGACGCCGTCGCTGCCGGTGGTGGGCGGCGACGCCGCGGCGGCCTGTATCGCCGCGGCCAGCGTGCTGGCCAAGGTCAGCCGGGACCGGCTGATGGTCGCGATGGAGGACGAACATCCCGGGCTACGGCTTCGCCGAGCACAAGGGGTACAGCACCCGCGCGCACAGCGCGGCGCTGAGCCGGCTGGGGCCGTCGCGGCAGCACCGGTACTCGTTCATCAACGTGCGGCGTCTCGTCACGGCCGTGGGTGAGGTGAGCGCGTCGGAAGTGCTGGAATGGGAACCCGGGGAGCATGGAGAGGTGGGGTACGGGAAGATGAGCGCATCGGGCCCGATGGACTCCGACACACATGACCTACATGAAGGACAGCTGAGCCGATGAGTGCCGAAGATCTCGAGAAGTACGAAACCGAGATGGAGCTCTCGCTCTACCGCGAATACAAGGACATCGTCGGGCAGTTCAGCTACGTCGTGGAGACCGAGCGGCGGTTCTACCTGGCCAACAGCGTCGAGATGGTGCCGCGCAACTCCGACGGCGAGGTGTACTTCGAGCTGCGCCTGGGCGACGCCTGGGTGTGGGACATGTACCGGCCGGCGCGGTTCGTCAAGCAGGTCCGGGTCATCACGTTCAAGGACGTCAACATCGAAGAGGTCGAGAAGCCCGAGTTGCGGCTGCCCGAGTAGCACGCCTGACACACTGGAGCCGTGCGCTCCACACCGAAGTGCTGGCTCACCGACATGGACGGCGTGCTCGTCCGCGAGGAACACGCCCTTCCCGGGGCGGCCGAGTTCCTGCAGACGTCTGGTCGACCGGCAACGACCGTTCCTGGTGCTGACCAACAACTCGATCTTCACCCCGCGCGATCTGGCCGCCCGGCTGGCCAGGTCCGGGCTCGCCGTGCCCGAGGAAGCGATCTGGACGTCGGCGCTGGCGACCGCGACGTTCCTGGCCGATCAGCTGCCCGGCGGGTCGGCCTACGTGATCGGGGAGGCCGGCCTGACCACCGCCCTGCACGAGGCCGGCTACACGCTCACCGACGTCGACCCCGACTTCGTCGTGCTCGGGCGAGACCCGGACCTATTCGTTCGAGGCGATCACCAAGGCCGTCCGGCTGATCCTGGGCGGCGCGCGGTTCATCGCCACCAACCCCGACGTCAGCGGCCCGTCGGCGGAGGGGCCGCTGCCCGCCACCGGGTCGGTCGCCGCGATGATCACCAAGGCCACCGGCCGGGAGCCGTACTTCGTCGGCAAACCGAACCCGATGATGTTCCGCAGCGCACTCAACCGGATCGAGGCGCATTCCGAGAACACCATCATGGTGGGCGACCGGATGGACACCGACGTCGTCGCCGGCATCGAGGCGGGCCTGGAGACCATTCTGGTGCTGACCGGATCCACGACGATCGACGACGTCGAGCGCTACCCGTTCCGGCCGAGCCGGGTGCTGCCGGGCATCGCCGAGGCCATCGAACTGATCTGAGTCGGGTCTCCCTACACTGACGCCCGTGAACTCACCTGCTGATCCCGCCCGCCCGCTGGCCGGGGTGCGGGTCGTGGAGATCTCCAGCTTCGTCGCGGTGCCCTTGGCGGGCATGACGCTGGCGCAGCTGGGCGCCGAAGTGCTGCGCGTCGACCCGGTCGGTGGTGCCGCGGACTATCACCGTTGGCCGCTGACCGAAGCCGGTGACAGCATCTACTGGGCGGGCCTGAACAAGGGCAAGCGTTCGCTCGCGGTCGACATGCGCTCGACCGAGGGGCAGGAGCTCGTCGCGCGGCTGATCGCCGACAGCGGTGTTTTCATCACCAACGTCGCTGGGCGGCAATGGCATTCGTATGACAAACTGCGCGAGCTCCGGGCGGATCTGATCCAGGTCGAGGTGTCCGGACGCGCCGACGGCGGCACCGGCGTCGACTACACCGTCAACGCCGCCATCGGCTTCCCGCTGGTCACCGGGCCACCCCAGTTGGCCGCCCCGGTCAACCACGTGCTGCCGGCGTGGGACGTCACCTGCGGCATCTACACCGCGCTGGCGGTGGTGACCGCGCTGCGCCACCGCGACGCCACCGGGCAGGGGCAGCACGTCAGCATCCCACTGGAGAACGTCGCGCTGGCCACCGCCGGCAACCTCAGCCTGCTCACCGAGGCCATGGTCACCGGCACGTCGCGCCAGCGCATCGGCAACGCCGTCTACGGAACCTACGGGCAGGACTTCACCAGCAGCGACGGCGTGGCGTTCATGGTCGTCGCGCTGACCAACCGCCATTTCCGCGATCTGGCCGCGCTGACCGGAACCACCGAAGCCGTTGCCGCACTCGCTGATTCACTTGGCGCCGACTTCACCGACGAGGGGCAGCGCTACGCGCACCGCGACGCGCTCGGCGCGTTGTTCGCCGAGTGGTTCAGCACCCACACCGGCGCGGAGGTCGCCGCGGCACTGTCGGCCACCTCGGTGCTGTGGGAGCGCTACCGGACGTTCGCCGAGACCGCCGCCGGTGAGCGGGTGACCGCCAACCCGATGTTCACCACGCTGGACCAGCCGCGGATCGGCCGCTATCTGGCGCCGCGGGCCTGCCGATGGCGATCGACGGCGACGTATCCGGCGGCGGTGCCCGCGCCCGCGCTCGGCGACGACACCGCCGCCGTGCTCGCCGAGTGGCTGGGCATCGACGGGGACCGGATCGAGGCTCCTGCTGACGTCGGGAACCGTGTCGATGAGCACGCTGCTCGATCTGCTCGACCGTCGACGACGCGGGATCGGACAGGTGGCGCGGGCCGGCCAGTGGCCCGGACGGAAAGCGCTCCTACGGTGGGCAGCTGGTGGCGCAGAGTCTGGCGGCGGCGTGCCGGACGGTCGAGGGCCGCAAGGCGCCGACGGCGATGCATCTGCAGTTCCTGCGCGGCGGGGACGCCGGCGAGCCGGTCGACTACCAGGTCTGTCGGGTGTTCGACGGCCGCACGGCCGCCTCGCGGCGGGTCGACGCGGGGCAGGGCGACCGGCTGCTGACGACGGCGACGGTGTCGTTCGCGGCGCCGCTGCCCGGCCCCGAGCACGGCCGGCGCCACCGTCAGCGACGACCCGGAGGTGCTGCCGCCGCACCGGACCGGCCGGCCCCGCCCCGTCGATGCCGCTCGACGAACTCGACATCAGGATCGTCGACGAGGGGTCGGGGGAGCAGTTCGTCCGGCGGCTGTGGTGGCGTGCCACCGTCGACGCTGCCCGATGATCCGCTGGTGCACACGCTGATCGCGGCCTACGTCACCGACGTGTATCTGATCGATCCCGCGTTGCAGGTGCACGGGCACTCGATGGCGGCGCGCAGCCACCGCAGCGGCACCACGGACTCCTCGATGTGGTTTCACCGGCCCGTGCGCGCCGATCGGTGGAATCTGCTGGACTGCCGGTCCCCGGCGGCCGCGCGGGGCCGCGGCGTGGTCACCGCGAGCCTGATCGGCCGCGACGGCGCGGTGGCGGCGACGCTGGTGCAGGAGGGGCTCATCGCAGAGCGGGAGCCCGCGCCGATTCGGGCGGACTGAGCCCGACCTCACATGCGGTTGTAGCGGCTCCGGACGAAGCTGTACGCGCCGAACGCGGCGATCCCCACCGCGGCCAGGATGAGCAGGAACTTGCCGAAGGGAGCCTGGCCGAGCGTCTTCACCGCGGCGTCCAGCCCGCTGGCTTTCGCGGGGTCAGCCTGCACCGTGGCGACGATGACCAGCACGCCCGCGCCGGCCAGGACGAGTCCCTTCGCCACGTAGCCGGCGACCCCGGTGGCGGTGACCAGGGTTCCGCCCGAGACCCGCAACTCGTCGAGGAACTTCTCCGACGCGCCCTTGTAGATGTGGTAGCCGCCCACGGCGATGACGCCGACGCCGACCGCGAAGAGCAGCACCTTGCCCCAGGTCGACTGCATCAGTTGCGCCGACATGCCCGCGTTCTGCTGGCTGCTCGACTGGCCGCTGCCCATCGCGAACCGGGCGGCCGAGAACGCGATCGAGAAGTTCACCACCGCCAGGGCCAGCGATTTGGCGCGCTTCCAGGCCGGCTTGTCTCCGCCGTGCCCCGACTGTTCCCGGGGTTTGGTCCCCATCACGGCCTCGGCGATGCGCCACAAACCGAGCGCGACGAGGCCGACGGCGACGACCCAGAGCACGATCTTGCCGCCCGTCTGACCGGCCATGGTGGCCAGCGCGCCGGACTGGTCGGCGTTACCGCCGGCTCCGGCGAACGCGAGTTGCGCGATGATGAACGCGACCAGCAGGTGCAGCACGCCACTGGCCGCGAAACCGGCTCGGGCGGTGTATTCGAAGGCGTCGCTGCCGGTGGCGCGGTGCGCCATGCCGTGTAGTGACTGGTTCGCGGTTCTGGTCGCCATGAGGTCCTCCCGGGTGAGCGGTGCTGGCGTACCCCGGTCTTGACGCCGGCGAAACCGTGCCGCCGGTGTGCTGGGGATGAATCCGGGATTGGGGATGGCCGGCGCGTCCCGCGGCGGTCGTGTCACCGGGGCTGCGCAGGGTGACGGCATGACGAGGACACAGAGCCGCACGGAGATCGGCGCGCTGGGCGAACAGTTGGCCGTCGACCATCTGCGTCGGCAAGGGCTGCACGTACTGGACCGTAACTGGCGGTGCCGTTACGGCGAACTGGATGTCGTCGCCGCCGACGGGGTCACCGGCGCCGTGGTGTTCGTGGAGGTGAAGACCCGCACCAGCGACGCTTTCGGGGGAGCCGTGCAGGCGGTCACCCCGGTCAAGCTGCGTCGGCTGCGCCGGCTGGCCGGGCTGTGGCTGAGCGGGCACCCGGGCAGCTGGACGTCCGTACGCATCGATGTCATCGCGATCCGGATCGGCCGTCGGCGTGAGCCCGAACTGACCCACGTGCAGGGGGTGGCGTGATGGCGCTGGGGCGGGCGTTCTCGGTGGCCGTGCGGGGGGTGGAGGGCCACATCGTCGAAATCGAAGCGGACATCTCCAACGGGCTTCCCGGCGTGCATCTGGTCGGGTTGGCCGACGCGGCCCTGCAAGAGTCGCGGGACCGGGTGCGCGCGGCGATCACCAACTGCGGTTTCGACTGGCCTCAGACGCGGCTGACGCTGGCGCTCTCGCCGGCGACGCTGCCGAAGATGGGGTCGGTGTACGACCTCGCCCTTGCGACGGTGGTGTTGTCGGCGCACGGCAAGAAGGCTTGGCCGCGCTTGGAGAAGACGGTCCTGCTCGGCGAATTGGCGCTGGACGGCAGGGTGCGTCCCGTCAAGGGCGTGCTGCCCGCGGTGCTGGCCGCGCAGCGGCTGGGCTGGCCGGCGGTGGTGGTGCCGATCGACAACCTCGCCGAAGCGAGTCTGGTCGACGGTATCGAGGTCTGGGGCGCGCGGACCCTGCGCCAGCTACGGGCCTGGCTGGCCGGCAAGGGTGATCTCGTCGGCCGGATCGACGACCCGCAGCAGGCGCGCGACGCGGCGATGGACCTGGCCGACGTGGTGGGGCAGCCGCAGGCCCGCTACGCGGTCGAGGTGGCGGCGGCCGGCGGGCACAACCTGGTGATGACCGGGCCGCCGGGAGTCGGTAAGACCATGCTGGCGCAACGGCTTCCGGGTCTGCTGCCGCCGCTGATGCGGGACGAGGCGCTCGAAGTCACCGCGATTCACTCCGTGGCCGGGCTGTTGACCGGCGACGCACCGCTGATCACCCGTCCGCCCTTCGTCGCGCCGCACCACACCTCGAGCGTGGCCGCGCTGGTCGGCGGTGGCTCCGGGCTGGCCCGGCCCGGTGCGGTCAGCCGCGCTCATCGCGGCGTGTTGTTCCTCGACGAGTTCGCCGAGATCAACAACGGCGCCTTGGAAGCGCTGCGGACGCCGCTGGAGGACGGCGTGGTTCGGCTGGCGCGCCGCGAGGGCGTGGCGTGCTACCCGTGCCGGTTCCAGCTCGTGCTGGCCGCGAACCTGTGCCCGTGTGCGCCGCCGGACCCCCGGGATTGCCATTGCGCCGCCCTGCAGAAGCGGCGTTACCGGGCCAAGTTGTCGGGGCCGCTGCTCGACCGGGTGGACTTGCGCGTCGAGATGCATGCGTCCCGGGCCGGGAACTTCGGTGACGAGGAAGGCGAGTCCACCGCGGTGGTCCGCGAGCGGGTGTGGGCGGCCCGGCGCGCGGCCGCACAGCGGTGGGGGCCGCATGGCTTCGCCACCAACGCCGACGTCCCGGGTGCGCTGCTGCGCCGGGCGTTCCGGCTCAGCGCCGACGCGATGGCGCCGCTGCGGACCGCGGTGGATCGGGGCGTGCTGAGCATCCGCGGGCATGGATCGCAGCCTGCGTGTCGCGTGGACGTTGTGCGACCTGGCCGGCGGCGTGTCACCCACCAGGGAGCACGTGGTGAAGGCGTTGTCCTACCGGCAGGCGGGAGCGCTGCGATGAGTGACGACGACCGCCGCGCCTGGGCGTACCTGTCCCGGGTGGCCGAACCGCCCAACCCGCTTGTGGCCACACTGGTGGCCGAAGTCGGCCCGGTCGAGGCCGAGCAGTGCATCCGCCGGCGGGCGCTGCGCGACAACGGACTCCTCAAGGCAACCGAAGCCAGGCATGAGATCGATTGTGCGCAAGAGGATCTCGATGTACTCGACCGAATGGGTGGTCGTTTGGTCACCGCCGAGGACGACGAGTGGCCCTATCTCGCGTTCGCCGGCTTCGCCGGCGCTCCGCTGAAGGGCAAGCCGCAGGGGTATCCGCCGCTCGCGCTGTGGGTGGTCGGACCTGCCAACCTCGCACGAGGTGGCCGACCGCGCCGCGGCGCTGGTGGGTACCCGGGCGTCCACCGCCTATGGCGAACACGCCGCCGCCGACCTGTCGGCGGGTCTGGTGGAGCGCGACGTCGCCGTGGTGTCGGGGGGCGCCTACGGGATCGACGGCGCCGCACACCGCGCAGCTTTGGGGTGCGACGGGGTGACCGTGGCCGTGCTGGCCGCCGGGATCGACGTTCCCTATCCCGCAGGGCATTCCGCGCTGCTGCACAGGGTCGCGACGGCACGGGCTGACGGTCACCGAGTACCCACCCGGAACACGACCGACACGGCGGCAGTTTCTCGCGCGCAACCGGCTGATCGCGGCGCTGTCCGGGGCCACGGTCGTCGTCGAGGCGGGCGTGCGCAGCGGCGCGGCGAACACGGCAGCCTGGGCCGACGCGCTGGGGCGGTCCGTGTGCGCGGTGCCGGGACCCATCACGTCCTCGTCCTCGGTGGGTTGCCACGTGCTGATCAACGGCGGCGCCCGGTTGGTCACCCGCGCAGCCGAGATCGTCGAACTGGTCGGTCGGGCCGGTGAACTGGCCTGCGAACCGGTGCGCCCCGTCACCGAAATCGACGGCCTCAGCGACGACGAGCTCGCCGTCTACGAGGCCCTGCCGCGCCGCGGCGCCCGTTCGATCGGCGAGATCGCGGTTGCTGCGGGACGGCCGATGGCCGACGTCGTCTGCGCGCTCACCATGCTCGATATCCGCGGGCTGGTGGTGCAGGAGGACGGCGAGTGGAAGCTGGTGCGGCGGTGAGGCCGGCCATGGTGGCACCCCGTGTGCGCGACACCGCTCGTATAGTCGGGACGGGGAAGCCGGTGGCGAAGGATCGGTTCACAGGGAAAGGCGGACAGGTGGCAGGACGTCCGGTGCACACCTTCGAGGTCGTGCGCACCGAGCAGCTCGCGCCGCACATGGTGCGGGTCGTGCTCGGCGGCAAGGGTTTCGACACGTTCACGCCGAACGACTACACCGATGCGTACGTCAAGCTGGTGTTCGCCGACGACGAGCTCGATGTGAGCACGCTGGCCCAGCCGCTGACGCTGGACAGTTTCGACGTGCTGCCGCCCCAGCAGCGGCCCACCGTGCGCACCTACACGGTGCGCGACGCCGACGCGGCGCGGCGCGAGATCACCATCGACTTCGTCGTGCACGGCGAACACGGCGTCGCCGGACCGTGGGCCGCCACGGCCACTCCCGGTCAGCGGCTGTTCGTGATGGGTCCCAGCGGGGCCTATGCGCCGGATCCGGCAGCCGACTGGCACCTGTTCGCCGGCGACGAGGCGGGGCTGCCCGCGATCAGCGCCGCGCTGGAAGCCTTGCCGGACAACGCGATCGGCTACGCCTATCATCGAGGTGGCCGGACCCGAGGACGAGGTGGAACTGCGCGCACCGGACGGCGTGCAGGTGCGGTGGATCTACCGCGGCGGCCGGGCGGACCTGGTGCCCGAGGACAACGCCGGCGACCACGCCCCGTTGATCGCCGCGGTGAAAGAGGCCCCGTGGTTACCGGGCCAGGTCCAGGTGTTCATCCACGGTGAGGCCCAGGCCGTCATGCACAATCTGCGGCCCTACATCCGCAAGGAGCGCGGCGTGGACGCCAAGTGGGCGTCGTCGATCTCCGGCTACTGGCGGCGGGGGCGCACCGAGGAGACGTTCCGCGAGTGGAAGCGGGAACTGGCCGACGCCGAAGCCAAATAGCCGTGCGCGGCCGGGTCTCGATGGCACCCTTGCGCCATGACATTCGGTAACTACCAGCTCGAGATCTACCTGCAGGGCCTGTCCGGCATCATGCCGTCGCTGCCGATGGACTACGCGGGCTGGGAGGCCAAGGCCGAGGTCGCCATGCCGCCGTCGATCTGGTCCTACGTCGCCGGCGGCGCCGGTGACGAGCACACCCAGCGCGTCAACCGCACCGCGTTCGACCGGTGGGGGCTGATGCCGCGGATGCTCGTCGGCGCCACCGAGCGCGACCTGTCGATCGAGCTGTTCGGGATGAAACTGCCGTCGCCGCTGTTCATGGCGCCGATCGGCGTCATCGGGCTGTGCGCGCAGGACGGCCACGGCGACCTGGCCGCCGCCCGCGCCGCCGCGCGCACCGGCGTCCCGATGGCGGTCTCGACGCTGACCGAAGACCCGCTGGAGGACATCGCCGCCGAATTCGGCGACACCCCAGGCTTTTTCCAGCTCTACACGCCGACCGACCGCGAGCTGGCCGCCAGCCTGGTCCACCGCGCCGAGGCCGCCGGCTACAAGGGCATCATCGTCACGCTCGACACCTGGGTGCCCGGCTGGCGTCCGCGCGACCTGGCGACGTCGAACTTCCCGCAGCTGCGCGGCCGGTGCCTGGCCAACTACACCAGCGACCCGGTGTTCCGCGCCGGCCTGCCGCAACCGCCCGAGGAGAACATGCAGGCCGCGGTGCTGAACTGGGTGCAGCTGTTCGGCAATCCGCTGACGTGGGACGACCTGCCGTGGCTGCGGTCGCTGACCGACCTGCCGCTGGTGCTCAAGGGCATCTGCCACCCCGACGACGTGCGGCGCGCCAAGGACGGCGGCGTCGACGGCATCTACTGCTCCAACCACGGCGGCCGCCAGGCCAACGGCGGCCTGCCCGCGATCGACTGCCTGCCCGGCGTCGTCGAGGCGGCCGACGGGATGCCGGTGCTGTTCGACTCGGGCATCCGCAGCGGCGCCGACATCGTCAAGGCGTTCGCGCTGGGCGCCACCGCCGTCGGCGTCGGGCGGCCCTACGCCTACGGCCTGGCGATCGGCGGCGAGGACGGTCTGGTGCACGTGCTGCGGTCGCTGCTGGCCGAGGCCGACCTGATCATGGCCGTCGACGGCTATCCGACACTGGCGGATCTCACTCCGGAAACGCTGCGGCGCGTCACTAGGACCGCGGCTGCGCGTCTGCCACGGTGGGCGAGTGCAGGCGATCCTCGACGAGTTCGACGAGTACCTCGCGCTGGAGCGCGGCCGCTCCGACGCACACCCGGCGCGCCTACCTCGGCGATCTGCGCTCGCTGTTCGACTTTCTCGCCCAGCGCGACCCCGACGCCGGGCTGCGCAGGCTGAGCCTGCCGGTGCTGCGGTCCTGGCTGGCCGCGCAGGCCGCCGCCGGCGCGGCGCGCACGACGCTGGCCCGCCGCACCTCGGCGGTGAAGACCTTCACCGCGTGGGCGATGCGGCGCGGGCTGATCGTCGACGACCCGGCCGTGCGGCTGCAGGTGCCCAAGGCCCGGCGGACCCTGCCCGCGGTGCTGCGCCAGGATCAGGCCCTCGACGCCATGGCTGCGGCGAAATCCGGTGCCCAGCAGGGCGATCCGCTTGCGCTGCGGGACCGGCTGATCGTCGAGATGCTGTACGCCACCGGAATCCGGGTCAGCGAGCTGTGCGGGCTCGACATCGACGACGTCGACACCGCGCGGCGGCTGCTGCGGGTCCTGGGCAAGGGCAACAAGCAACGCACCGTGCCCTTCGGGGAGCCGGCGCAGGCCGCGTTGACGGCGTGGCTTGCCGACGGCCGGCCGGCGCTGGCCACCCCGGACTCGGGTCCGGCACTGCTGCTGGGCGCCCGCGGCCGCCGGCTCGACCCGCGGCAGGCCCGCACCGTGGTGCACCAGACCATGGCCGCGGTCAGACGGCGCGCCCGACATCGGCCCGCACGGGCTGCGGCACAGCGCGGCCACCCATCTGCTCGAGGGCGGTGCCGACCTGCGTGTCGTGCAGGAGCTGCTGGGCCACTCCAGCCTGGCCACCACGCAGCTCTACACCCACGTCACCGTGGCGCGGCTGCGCGCGGTGCACGACCAGGCGCATCCGCGCGCCTGATCAGCGTGCGACCTGCCCGGCCGCCACGCAACACCTCAGCGCATCGGCTTGAGCCGGATCGGCGTGGTGGCCAGCAGTCCCAGCGGGTCGACGTAGTCGGCGCGCGCGGCCGGGCCCCACATGGCGCCCCAGTGCAGGCACGCCGGCGCCGCGCAGCCGGCATGGCCGGCCTCGAGGGCGCCGATCACCGAGCCCGCGCCGACCAGCTGACCGGGCCGCACCGACGGCGCGCACCGGCTCATAGCTGTGCGCAGCCCGCCGGGGTGGGCGATCGACACCAGCGGCCGACCGGCGAGCTCCCCGGCGAACACCACGGTGCCCGCCGCCGCGGCATACACCGGCTGACCCGGGCCTCCGGCCAGGTCCACGCCGCGATGCCCCCGCTTCCAGTTCGGCGACGGCGCGTCGAACACCCGTACCACCGCAGGTCGGGGCCGCAACGGCCAGCTCAACCGGCCGTCGTCCGCCCGCACCGGCGGCGCACACACCACACCGAGCGGCGCATCGCCACCGCCGACACGCGCATCGAACTCCAGTTCAGCGCCTCGACGACGAATCTTGGACCAGACCGGACCGCCGGGCTGTGGATGGCTGGTCACGGTGTGGAAAAGCACCGCTCCGAGCGTGTAAACTGCTACTCGCAACTCGTCAGTGCGGATTGACTTCGCGCGTCTGCGCCGCACCGAACCCACTGGGTTCGCACCCGTATGCCGGGCGGTCCCGATCGATCCGATCGGGTCCGGCATCGCAGCAGACGCCAGGGCCCGGCATCACCCGATGCCGGGCGACAACCGACAACTGAAGGTACATGGCCACCTATGGCTGTCGTAACCATGAAACAGCTGCTGGACAGCGGCACCCACTTCGGGCATCAGACCCGTCGCTGGAATCCCAAGATGAAGCGGTTCATCTTCACCGACCGCAACGGCATCTACATCATCGATCTGCAGCAGACGCTGACCTACATCGACAAGGCGTACGAGTTCGTCAAGGAGACCGTCGCGCACGGTGGCAGCATCATGTTCGTCGGCACCAAGAAGCAGGCGCAGGAGTCCATCGCCGAAGAGGCGACCCGCGTCGGCATGCCGTACGTGAACCAGCGCTGGCTGGGCGGCATGCTCACCAACTTCTCCACCGTGCACAAGCGGCTGCAGCGCCTCAAGGAGCTCGAGGCGATGGAGCAGACCGGCGGTTTCGAGGGTCGCACCAAGAAGGAAATCCTGATGCTGACCCGCGAGAAGAACAAGCTGGAGCGCAGCCTCGGCGGTATCCGCGACATGCAGAAGGTGCCGTCGGCCGATCTGGGTCGTCGACACCAACAAGGAGCACATCGCCGTCGGCGAGGCCCGCAAGCTGGGCATCCCGATCATCGCGATCCTCGACACCAACTGCGATCCCGACCTCGTCGACTACCCGATCCCGGGCAACGACGACGCGATCCGCTCGGCCGCGCTGCTGACCAAGGTGGTGGCCTCCGCGGTCGCCGAGGGTCTGCAGGCCCGCGCCGGCGCGGCGGCAAGGCGACGAGGCCCGGGCTCGCCGGGCGCCGAGCCGCTCGCCGAGTGGGAGCAGGAGCTGCTGGCCGGCGCCACCGCGACGCAAGCCCGACCGCGAAGGCCGCGTCGGGGACTCGAGGCCGAGTCCAACCGAACGAAGCTCCTGTTCACAGACGTCGTAAGGAAAGACATCATGGCGAACTACACCGCTGCCGACGTCAAGCGACTGCGGGAGCTGACCGGCGCCGGAATGCTGGACAGCAAGAACGCGCTCGTCGACGCCGACGGCGACTTCGACAAGGCCGTCGAGCTGCTGCGCATCAAGGGCGCCAAGGACGTCGGCAAGCGCGCCGAGCGCGCCACCGCCGAGGGCCTGGTCGCCGCGAAGGACGGGGCGCTCATCGAGCTCAACTCCGAGACCGACTTCGTCGCCAAGAACGCCGAGTTCCAGCACGATCGCCGACCTGATCGTCGCCGCCGCGGCGCGCCGCGAAGGCCACCGACGTGGAGTCGCTCAAGGCCGCCAAGGTCGGCGAGACCACGGTCGAGCAGACCATCGCCGACCTGTCGGCGAAGATCGGCGAGAAGCTGGAGCTGCGGCGCGCTGCCTACTTCGACGGCAATGTCGAGACCTACCTGCACAAGCGTGCGGCGGACCTGCCGCCGGCCGTGGGTGTTCTCGTCGAATACACCGGTGGCGACAAGTCGGCTGCGCACTCGGTTGCGCTGCAGATCGCCGCGCTGAAGGCCAAGTACCTCACCCGCGAGGACGTGCCCGAGGACATCGTCGCCAACGAGCGGCGCATCGCCGAGGAAACCGCGCGCAACGAGGGCAAGCCCGAGCAGGCGCTGCCGAAGATCGTCGAGGGCCGGGTGACCGGCTTCTACAAGGACGTCGTGCTGCTCGATCAGCCGTCGGTGTCCGACAACAAGAAGACCGTCAAGGCCCTGCTCGACGAGGCCGGTGTGACCGTGACCCGGTTCGTCCGGTTCGAGGTCGGCCAGGCCTGAGACACGTTCTGACGCAAGGCCCCCGGGACTTCGGATCCGGGGGCCTTGTGCCGTCAGCGGCGCGGCCTCGGTACGCTTTGGTACCGTCGCGCCATGGATCGTATCTCCGCCTTCTCCGACGACGCCCTGGGTGACCTCGACGCCGTCGGTCTGGTCGAGGCGCTGCGCGCCGGAACCGTCTCGGCCGACGAGCTGATCGAGGCCGCCATCGCCCGCACCGAGGCGGTGAACCCGGCGCTGAACGGCCTGGCCCACGAAGCGTTCGACCGGGCCCGAGCGCGGGCCCGGCTGGCCCGCCCGTACGGCGGCTACTTCGACGGGGTGCCGTCATTCATCAAGGACAACGTCGCCGTCGCCGGCATGCCGACGACGCGAGGGTACCGACGCCTGGGAGGCGCGCCCCGCCGTCGAGGACGGTGACTTCGCCCGCGCGTACCTGGCGACCGGGTTGGTGGCGCTCGGCAAGACGCAGCTCTCGGAGTTCGGCTTCAGCGCCTCCGCCGAACATCCCCGGCTGGGGTCGGTGCGCAATCCGTGGAACGTCGAGCACACCGCCGGCGCCTCGTCGTCGGGCTCCGGTGCCTTCGTGGCCGCCGGCGTGGTGCCGATCGCGCACGCGAACGACGGCGGCGGCTCGATCCGGATTCCGGCCGCCTGCAACGGCCTGGTGGGGCTCAAACCGACCCGAGGGCGGCTGCCACTGGACAAGAACAGGCGGCAGATGCCGGTGCGGATCGTCCACAACGGAGTGCTCACCCGCTCGGTCCGCGACACCGCTGCGTTCTACCGCGAGATGCGAGCGGGCCGTACCGCAACCCGAAGCTGCCGCCCATCGGTGACGTCACCGGGCCGGGCGCGCGACTGCGGATCGCCGTGTGCACCCAATCGATCTCGCGGGACGCCGCTCCCGAGGTCGCCGAGCTGACGCTGGAGACCGCACGCCTGCTCGAGGAACTCGGCCACCGGGTCACGGTGATCGACAACCCGGTGCCCGCACGGTTCATCGACGACTTCCTGCTGTACTGGTCGTTCCTGGCGTTCGCGCTGGTGCGCGGCGGGCGGCGGACATTCGGCCGAGACGTTCGACCGCACCAAGCTGGACAACCTGACGCTCGGGCTCGACGCGGACGCCGCGCGGAACCTGCACAGGCTGCCGTTGGCGATCGCGCGGCTGGCGCGCATCGCGGCGGATCACCGCACGGCGCTGTCGGCACCTACGACGTCGTGCTCATGCCGACGCTGGCCGACGAGACGCCGCGGATCGGCCATCTCGATCCGACCGCCGACTACGAACAGATCATCGACCGCCTCATCGACTGGGTGGCCTTCACCCCGCTGCAGAACGCCACCGGCGAGCCGGCGATCTCGCTGCCGCTGGCGCAATCCGCGTCGGGACTGCCCGTCGGCATGATGTGTCGACGGTCCGGGGTCGGCGAGGACGCCCGGCTGCTCGAACTGGCCTACGAACTCGAAGAGGCGCGCCCGTGGCGTCGTCTGTCGGACTGATGTCCGCGCGTCGCCGGCGGGCGACGAAATCCGTTGCGGACGACGACACGCCGCCGTAACCGAGTCCGCTGTCCAGTTAACAGCGCCGACATGCTGGAGGTCGGCGAAACTTTACGTCGGGGTTCCACCATCCTTCTTGTGGAGACCTCTGGTCAGCACCTCCCACGTCAGTGCGATCAACGCCGATCGCCGCCGGCTCCCGGAACACATTCATGTGCCTGGTTCGCTTCGCCCTGGCCAACATCCGGCGGCGGCCCGAGCGGTTCATCCTGTCGGTGCTCGGCATCGCGTTGGCGATCGCCTGCGTGACGGTCGTGCGGACGATCTCGGCCAGTTTCGCCATCACGGGCGCGGATTCGGTGACCGATGTGCTTGCCGGGGCCAACTGTGGGCGGTGCCCGCGGCGGGCGTGCACTACGACGCCGCGCCCAGGCCCTGATCGCCGACGGTCCCGCACCGGCGATCACTGTCCCGCAGGGGTGGGCCGTGACCCGCACACTGTCCGGTCGTCGTCGACCTCGACGGTCAGCCGGTGTCGCTGCGTGGAAACGTCGAAACCCCCAGTGGCGAAGCGGTACTGGGGTCCGGACTGGCCGCTCGTCTCGGCGTCGAACGCGGGTGACCGTGTCAGCGTCGGCGGGCAGAGCCTGCGGGCCGGGATCGGTGGCGACGGCCAGTCGATGATCGTTTCTTCGACGTGGCGCGAGCGGCCGTCGGCGACGACGGCTGGTGGTGGTGTCCGCACCGCCCGGTGACGGAAGCGCCGCGACCTCGCGCAGACCTTCGGGGCCGCCGTCGGTCTCGCCGTCCACCGCCGATCCCTCGTGTCATGCCGGACCCGAATGGCGCGGGCTGATCTATGACACCGTGGGCGGAACCGGACCATTGACGTTCGAGCAGAAGTTCTCCGCGCTGTTCTCCGGCAAGGTCACCAGTTCGACGCTGGGCCTGATCTCCACCGTCGGGCTGGGGCTGGGTTTCGTCATCGCGGTGTCGTCGTTTCTGGCCGCGGTGACCGAGCGGCGCCGCGAATTCGGCATCATGTCCAGCATCGGGCTGGCCGACGAAGTGCTGTACTTCTTCCTCGTCGAGTCCGCGATCGTGTTCGTCACCGCCTACGTCGTCGGGGTCGTCGCCGCGGGAATGGCTGTGGCACTGGTGATTCCGGGCATCGCCACGCCGACCGCGTGGCTGCAGGGTGCGGCGATGGCCGCGATGTTCCTGCCCGCGAGGGCGATCGTCGGCGCGCTCGTACCCGTGCACCGGCTGCTGCAGCAGCGGCCGGTCGAACTGCTGGGGGACGATAAGGGGGATGTTGCGTAAAGGATTGGCCTACGGCTGGCTGTCCGCGCGGCGGCGGCATCAGCGAGATGGTGCTGTCCGCCGTCACCACCGCCACCGGAGCGTTCCTGGTGGTGCTCGTCTTCGGGATGTCCGACGGGATCCGGGCGCAGTCGGCCTCGCTGGGCCACGCCGACGAGATCGGCCGCGCGGTCGTGCTGATCGCCGTGACCGTGCTGCTGGTCGGAGTGGCCGAGGTCGCGGTGGTCACCACCCGCACCGTGGCTCATCGCACGCGGGAGCTCGGCGTGTTGGCGGCCAACGGGATTCGTCGGGTTCCGGTGGTCGGCATCGGCGTGGTCGCCACCGGGGTCTCGTATTCGGGACTTGCCTCCGGGGCGGCGGTTGGGGTCGGCGTCAGCATCGTGGCAGCGCTGGCCACCAGCATCGTACCCACCTGGACGGCCGTGTCACGGCCACCCATCCGCTCTCTGGCCGCAGGAGGCTGACATGACCGCATTGGACGAAACCGCTCGCACCGCAACAGATCTGGTCGCCGACGGTGCCCAGCCGGTGATCGAGATCTCCACAAGGTCTCGCAAGAGGACGCGCTGGCTCACCTGGCCGTCTTCGATCTCAACGACAAGGAAGCAGAGGGCACTGTCAAGTGACGATGGAGGACAGCCGCGCGCGGAGCGCGGACCCAGCCGGTGCGACCGGCCCCTACCCACTGGACCCGCTCACCGGAGCGGAGATCGAAGCGGCGGCGGTGGTGACGGCCTCGGAGTACGCCACGCCCACGTTGAAGTTCGTGATGATCCAGCTCGCCGAACCGGCGAAGACGTCCGCACTGACCTTCACCGCGGCGGAGCAGGTGCCCCGGTGTGCCTTCCTGACCATGTACGACGCCGCCGCCAAGATGATCTACGAAGCCGTGGTGGACCTCGGCGCGCGGGTCATCGAGTCGTGGACTCCCATCCCGGGGCGTTTCCCCTCCTACCTGGTCGAGCACATGACCGGCGTCGAGGAGAAGGTCCGCGAGGACCCGCGCTGGCAAGAGGCGATGCGCAAGAGGGGTGTCACCGATTTCGGCCTGGCGATGATCGATCCCTGGCCCGCAGGCTATTACGGCCAGCCGGACGGTCCCAGCTTCATCGTCGACGGGTGAAACGTCACGTGGCAGAAGTGGTCGCTGCGCATCGGATTCAACCCCCGCGAGGGCATCACGCTGCACGAGGTCAGCTACACCGACCACGGGCAGGTGCGCCCCATCCTGTACCGGGCTTCGCTGTCGGAGATGGTGGTGCCCTCCGGCGACACCTCGCCGACGCACTGGAACAAGAACGTCTTCGACATGGGTGAGGTCGGCATGGGGTTCTCCGCCAACCCGCTGACGCTGGGCTGCGACTGCCTGGGCGAGATCAGGATTTCTTCTGCGGTTTTGGTACACAAGAATGGGTGGCAGCGTTGGTTACAGCATTGGATGAACGCGGCGATGGCTGATATGAGTTCTTTGACGCTGTTGAAGGAGCAGCGGCGGATGGACTGGCGGGTGATGATGGAGAAGAACACCTCGACTATGTTGAGATAGGACAAGAGGTAGGAGTGAAATGCAATGTCACACGCAGAGTTTGACTAGCTACGCGCTGATGTAGGCATGCTTGTGGGTGTGGTAGTTGTAGCACACACATGCAGTTTAAGGCGAGTATATCCCCGGGCGACGCTTTGAGAAAGTAGAGGAACTCGGCTTTGCAGTGTCGCTCATAGCAGCGGTAAGTCACTTGAAGGTGGCGATCTCTAGCGCGGCGAATAAGGTGGCGGTGTAGTTGCGCTGGTAGTAGTGGGTCGCTTTCTCAGGCAGCTCAGGGCGCAGCGGCAGGATAGGCTGGGTCTGATTGAGGGACTGAATCTGAGACTTTTAGTAGACGCACAACACGATAGCGTTGGCAGGCGGGTTGAGGTACAGGCACACACGTAGCGGACTTTGGCCTCTAGCTCAGGGTCGGTGGAGAACTTGAAGGTCTCTCGACGCTACGGCTTGACCACATAACGTCGCCACGCACTGGCCACAGTGGCATCACAGACGCAGAGGTGCTTACACAGCAACAGACTCGAACAGTGGGTGACCGCAAGAACCTCTGGCGGCGGTTCCAAGGTGGCCGCCAGGATCTCAGCGTAGTCGACGGTTTTGGGACTGCCGCTGCGCGGCTCATCAGCAAGTCAGTCAATGCCGAACGCGGCGAACAGATCTCGCCACTTGATCACTGTCGGGCGTGACACTCACACCTGCAGTGCCGCACCGGAGGTACCGGCGCTATCAGCTACCGCCAAAACGATGAGTGCCCGCTCGACATGGCAGACCGATGCGGTCGAGGACCGCGTCCACGACTGCAACGTCGCACGATCTTCAGGACTGATTACCAGCACAGTTGACGGCATACACCCACTACTTCGACGGGACGGTCAACGACTCCAACGGCAACGCCGTCACCATCCCCAACGCGATCTGCATGCACGAGGAGGACTACGGGGTCTCCTGGAAGCACACCGACTTCCGGACCGGGGAGGTCGAGGTGCGGCGGTCGCGGCGGTTGGTGATCTCGATGATCTGCACCGTCGGAAACTATGAGTACGGCTTCTTCTGGTACTTCTACAACGACGCCTCGATCGAGGTCGAGGTGAAGCTCTCGGGGGTGCTGACCACCGGTGCCGTCGCCGACGGGGAGTCGCCGCGCTGGGGCAAGATGGTCGCGCCGGGCCTCTACGGTCCCAACCATCAGCACTTCTTCAACTTCCGGCTCGACATGAGCGTCGACGGGCCGAGTAACAGTGTCTACGAGGTGGATTCGGTTCCCGAACCGGACCCGGCGCTGCAATCCCGCACCACAACGCCTGGATCACCCGGGACACACTGGTGGCTTCTGAAGCCGAGGGAGCACGGGACTGGAACTGGTCGACCGGCCGGTACTGGAAGGTGAGCAATCCGGCGAAGGTCAACGAACTCGGCAGCGCGGTGGCCTACAAGCTGGTGCCCGAAGACATCGTGCCGGTCATGGTGCAGCAGGGCTCCTACATCTACGACCGCGCCCGCTTCGTCCAGCACAACCTGTGGGTGACCCGATACGATCCGGCCGAGAAGTTCGCGGCGGGCGACTACATGTACCAATCGGCCGATGCGCAGGGTCTGCCCGAGTTCGTCGCCGACGACGCGCCGTTGGAGAACACCGACGTCGTGCTCTGGTACACGCTCGGTGCGCACCACGTCGTGCGGCCGGAGGACTGGCCGGTGATGCCCTGCGCCTACGCCGGCTTCCACCTCAAGCCGATCGGCTTCTTCGACGGCAATCCGGCGCTGGATCTGCCGCCGTCCCCGCCGAAGGCGTGCCACGGCCACCACGCGGGCTTCGCGGTCGCCGACCGCGCAATGGAGTCCTGACCGTGCCCCTCCTGCCGCGTCAGCCCAAGTTCGGCGAGGATGCGGCGCAACTCGCGCTGATCGTGTTCGGAGAGCGCGCCGAGCACCCGCTGTTCGGCGGCCCGGATGCCGTCGGTCATCCGGTCCAGCAGCGCCGCGCCCTCGCGGGTCAGCTCGGCGGGCAGGGAACGGCCCGCCGAGACGGTCGCGGGCCGGGTCACCAAGCCCGCGGTCCTGCAGCGCCCGCACCACCATGTTCATCGCCTGGGGCGACACCATGACGTCGCGGGCGAGTTCGGCGTTGGACCGTCCGGGCCGGCGCGACAGGATCCGCATGCAGATGTACTGCGGGAACGTCAGATCGGCACGGGTCGAGCACCGAGGTCGTCACGTCGGCGCGCAGGGCGGCGGCGAGCCGGTGCAGCAGATAGCCCAGGGGCGCGTCGTCGCGATCCGCCATGTCAAGCATGTTGACACATATCAACGTGCTTGATACCAAGGTGTCATGACGAACCCCACCGACGACATGTTCGACGCCGCCTACCGCGGCGAGGCGGAAGAGATCGGTCCTGGTGGCCGGCCGCCGTGGAGCATCGACGAACCGCAACCCGAGATCCGCGCGCTGATCGACGCCGGCCGGTTCCACGGTGACGTGCTCGATGCGGGCTGCGGCGAGGCCGCCGTGTCGATGTATCTCGCCGAGCGGGGCTTCACCACCGTCGGGCTGGACCAGTCGCCCACCGCGATCGAGCTCGCCCGCGAGGAAGCGGCCCGCCGCGGCCTGACCAATGCGACGTTCGACGTGGCCGACATCAGCTCGTTCACCGGATACGACGGCCGCTTCGGCACGATCGTCGACAGCACGTTGTTCCACTCGATGCCCGTCGAGCTGCGCGAGGGCTATCAGCAGTCGATCGTGCGCGCCGCCGCGCCCGGCGCGTCGTACTTCGTGCTGGTCTTCGACCGCACCGCGATGCCCGCCGACGGCCCGGTCAACGCCGTCACCGCCGACGAGCTCCGCGACGTGGTGTCGCGCTACTGGACCGTCGACGAGATCCGGCCCGCGCGCATCCACGCCAACGTGCCGCCGAACTTCGCCCAGCACTTCGAAGCGTTCGCGGGGGCCGACCTCCGTGACGAGCCCAAGGGCCGCAAGTCCATGGGCGCCTGGCTGCTCTCCGCACATCTCTAGGTGGCGCGCCGCGCCGACCCCTGGCGTGGTCCGGCGCCTGCGATGAGGCAGGATTGCCGGTGAGTAGCCGTCCGCGGCATCCCCCGGGGGCGGCTTCGCATGCGAGGACCGCGAAGGAGTCGGATGGCGGAAGGCACCAGTTTTCGACCCGCCTACAACCGGGTGCTGCTGAAGCTGGGCGGCGAGATGTTCGGCGGCGGGGAGGTCGGTCTGGACCCCGACGTGGTGGCCCTGGTGGCGCGCCAGATCGCCGAGGTGGTCCGCAGCGGCGTGCAGGTCGCCGTCGTGATCGGGGGCGGCAACTTCTTCCGCGGCGCCCAGTTGCAGCAGCGCGGCATGGAGCGCACCCGGTCGGACTACATGGGCATGCTGGGCACCGTGATGAACAGCCTTGCGCTGCAGGACTTCCTGGAGAAGGAGGGCATCCAGACCCGGGTGCAGACCGCCATCACGATGGGTCAGGTCGCCGAGCCCTACATTCCGCTGCGGGCCCAGCGGCACCTGGAGAAGGGCCGCGTGGTCATCTTCGGCGCGGGTATGGGTCTGCCGTACTTCTCCACCGACACCACCGCCGCGCAGCGCGCGCTGGAGATCGGGGCCGAGGTGGTGCTGATGGCCAAGGCCGTCGACGGCGTGTTCACCGCCGATCCGCGTCTGGAACCGGACGCCGAGCTGCTCACCGCGATCAGTCACCGGGAGGTCATCGACCGCGGCCTGAAGGTGGCCGATGCGACGGCCTTCAGCCTGTGCATGGACAACCGGATGCCGATCCTGGTGTTCAACCTGCTCACGGATGGCAATATCGCGCGTGCCGTCGCGGGTGAGAAGATCGGAACACTGGTCACCACCTGAGGGGTGCGGACCGGCAACAGCGACGGGAGAAGACCTAGTGATCGACGAGACGCTCTTCGATGCCGAGGAGAAGATGGAGAAGGCCGTGTCGGTGGCACGGGACGACCTCGCGTCGATCCGCACCGGCCGCGCCAACCCGGGCATGTTCAACCGGATCAACATCGAGTACTACGGTTCGCCCACGCCGATCACGCAGCTGGCCAGCATCAACGTGCCCGAGGCCCGGCTGGTCGTGATCAAGCCCTACGAGGCCAACCAGCTCCGCAACATCGAGGACGCGATCCGCAACTCCGAACTCGGTGTGAACCCGGGCAACGACGGCAACGTCATCCGGGTGTCGATCCCGCAGCTGACCGAGGAACGGCGCCGCGATCTGGTCAAGCAGGCCAAGTCCAAGGGCGAGGACGCCAAGGTGTCGGTGCGCAACATCCGGCGCAAGGCGATGGAGGAGCTGACGCCGCATCAAGAAGGACGGCGACGCCGGCGAGGACGAGGTCACCCGCGCGGAGAAGGACCTGGACAAGACCACCCATCAGTACACGGCGCAGATCGACGAGCTGGTCAAGCACAAAGAGGGCGAGTTGCTGGAGGTCTAGCACCGATCAGCACGCGATTCCCGTGACAGACTCCCCGGTCGACGAACCGACCAAGAAATCCCGGGCCGGACGCAACCTGCCGGCCGCCATCGGCGTCGGCGTCGTCCTCGGCGCGCTGGCCATCGTGGTGCTGTTCTTCGCGCCGAAGGGCTGGCTGGCGGTCCTGGCGGTGGCGATGCCGATCGCGACGCACGAACTGGTGCGCAGGCTGCGGGAGGCGGGTTACCAGCTGCCGGTGGTCGCGCTGCTGGTCGGCGGGCAGGCGATGATCTGGCTGACCTGGCCCTACGGCGCTGCGGGCCTGCTCGGCGCCTACGGCGGCACCATCGTGGTGTGCCTGGTCTGGCGGCTGGTCGGGCAGGGCCTGGCCGAGCACCCGGTGAACTACCTGCGCGACATCTCGGCCACCATCCTGATCGCGACGTGGGTGCCGTTGTTCGCGAGCTTCACCGCGCTGCTGATCTTCGCCGACCACGGCGGCATGCGCGTGTTCACGGTGATCGTCACCGTGGTGTTCGCCGACATCGGCGGTTACGTGGCCGGCGTGCTGTTCGGCAAGCATCTGATGGTGCCGGCGATCAGCCCCAAGAAATCCTGGGAGGGCCTGGGCGGCTCGCTGGTGTTCGGCATCACGGCCGCGGTGCTCTCGGTGGCCTTCCTGCTCGACAAACCGGCCTGGGTCGGCGTGCCGCTCGGTCTGATGCTGGTGATCACCGGCGTCCTCGGCGATCTGGTCGAATCGCAGGTCAAACGCGATCTGGGGATCAAGGACATGGGCACGCTGCTGCCCGGTCACGGCGGATTGATGGACCGCATCGACGCGATGCTGCCCTCGGCTGTCGCCGGCTGGATCGTCCTGACGCTGCTGGCCTGAGCGGCGCCGAGCTTGTCGGGCACCCGTGACCTTTTCTGGCACCTCGAGCCGAGATCGACGCCGGGGTTGTGCGGGAGCGCTGATGTGTTCCGCGCAGCAGCCGTGATGTCGATCTGGCCGTGAGGGCCGGAAAGCGGTGGGCAGTAGACGGCCGCCCGCCCGCGAGCACGCCAGGTGGGATACTGGGTGTTCTCATGCCCGATCCCTTGCCTCTCGTCTTCGATCCGCCGCGCCGCGCGATGCCGCCGCGGCACTTCGCCGACCTCGACGACGCGGGCCACGCCGCTGCGGTCGCCGAACTCGGGCTGCCGGCGTTCCGCGGCAAGCAACTGGCCAACCAGTACTACGGGCGGCTGATCGCCGACCCGGCGCAGATGACCGACCTGCCCGCCGCGGTGCGCGAGCAGGTGGGCCAGGCCCTGTTCCCGGACCTGCTCGACGCCGTCCGTGAAATCGAGTGCGATGCCGGGCAGACCCGCAAGGTGTTGTGGCGTGCGGTCGATCGGACGACGTTCGAGTCGGTGCTGATGCGCTATCCCGACCGCAACACCGTGTGCATCTCGTCGCAGGCGGGCTGCGGCATGGCGTGCCCGTTCTGTGCGACCGGCCAAGGTGGTCTGCAGCGCAATCTGTCGACCGCCGAGATCCTCGAGCAGGTGCGGGCCGCAGCCGCCGAACTCCGCGATCGCGACGGATCCCGGCTGTCCAACATCGTGTTCATGGGCATGGGGGAGCCGCTGGCCAACTACAACCGCGTGCTGGCCGCGGTCCGGCGTATCACCGCCGCGCCACCGCACGGGTTCGGGATCTCGGCGCGCTCGGTGACGGTCTCGACGGTCGGCCTGGCGCCCGCCATCCGCAAGCTCGCCGACGAGAAGCTCAACGTCACGCTGGCGCTGTCCCTGCACGCGCCCGACGACGAATTACGCGACACGCTGGTACCGGTGAACAACCGCTGGAAAGTGGGCGAAGCGCTGGCTGCGGCGCGCTACTACGCCGACGTGACGGGGCGGCGGGTGTCGATCGAGTACGCGTTGATCCGCGACGTCAACGACCAGCCCTGGCGGGCCGACCTGCTGGGCAAGAGGCTGCACGGCGCGCTCGGGCCGCTCGTCCACGTCAACGTCATCCCGCTGAACCCGACGCCCGGCAGCGAATGGGACGCCAGTCCCAAACCAGCCGAACGCGAATTCGTCCGGCGGGTCCGCGAGCGCGGCGTCTCGTGCACGGTGCGTGACACCCGCGGGCGCGAGATCGCCGCCGCCTGCGGCCAATTGGCCGCCGAGGGCTGAGTTCTGCTGCGCCTGCGGCGGATTGACGAACCAGACGTTGTCCTCCCGCAGGGAACGGCTGCGCCATCCGTCGGGGGTGCGCACGAGTTCGTGGTGGTAGTAACCGCCGCAGCTGCTCGGCTCCGCCATGCCGGGCAACTGCATCGGGTTGTAGAACATCGCCCGCACGCGTGCGGTGTCGCCGTCGGTGTCGAGCACCTCGATGTTGGTGATGTAGTGCATGGTCCACGGGATCGCGCCGAAGCCGCCGGCCAGCCAGTCGGCGACCTCGTCGCGGCTGCCGCTCACCGCCCCGGCCGACGAGTAGTCGATGTGGGCGTCGTCGGTGAACACCGAACGGTAGAGCTGCCAGTCCTTGGTGTCGACCGCGCGGGCGTAGCGGTACAGCAGCGCGGCGATCTCGGCCTCGGCGCTCACTCGGGCATGCCGATGGTCTTGGCCTCCAGGTACTCCTTGTAGCCCTCCTCGCCGTTGCGGTAGCCCAGGCCGCTCTGTTTGGTGCCGCCGAACGGGCTGCCGATCCCGAAGTGGCTCTTGCCGTTGATCGTGACGTTGCCGGTGCGCATCCGCAGGGCGACCGCGAACGCCCGGTCGACGTCGGCGCTGCTGACCTCGCCGGACAGACCGTAGATGCGTGTTGTTGGCGATCGCGATCGCCTCGTCGTCGGTGTCGTAGGGGGTGACGGTGAGGACCGGGCCGAAGATCTCCTCCTGGGCGATCTGGGAATCGGGGTCGACGTCGGCCAGCAGGGTCGGCTGGGTGTAGTAGCCGACCGGCAGGTTCTCGGGGATACCGCCGCCGGTGACCAGCCGGGCGCCGGAGTCGATGCCGGCCTTGATCAGGCCGAGCACCTTCTGCCGCTGGGTCTCGCTGATCTGCGGGCCCTGCATGTTGCCCGGCGTCCACGGATCGCCGACCGGGAAGTCCTCCATCATCGTCTTGAGGATCTCGATGCCCTCGTCATACCGACTGCGCGGCAACAGGATCCGGCTGGGCAGGATGCAGCTCTGCCCCGACATCACGCACGCCATCATCGCGGCCATCGGCAGCGCGGCATTGAAGTCCGCGTCGTCGAGCACGATGTGGGCGCTCTTGCCGCCGAGCTCGAGCAGCGTCTTCTTGACCGTCGGCGCACCGGCGGCCAGGATCGCGCGACCCGTGGCGGTGGAACCGGTGAAGGTGATCATGTCCACCCGAGGATCGGCCGACAGGGCCGCGCCCACCTCGTTGGCGTTGGACACCACGACGTTGAAGACACCGGCGGGGATGTCGGTCTCCTCGGCGACGATGCGCCCGTACTCGCTGCCCGACCAGGGGGTGAGCTGCGCGGGCTTGAGCACCACGGTGTTGCCGGCCATCAACGCGGGCACCGTCTCGGCGATGTTGAGATAGAACGGCACGTTCCACGGGGTGATCGCCCCGACCACGCCGACGGGTTCGTAGTGGATCTTGCGCCGCGCCGGGCCCGAGCGGTGTCTCGTGCACGCCGTTGTCGACGAGGTACTGGAAGGTCCGCCCGTGCTCGGCCCAGTGCCTGACCTCCTCGATCGGGCTCTCGATCTGAGAACCGGTCACCGACACCGGGCAGCCCACCTCGGTGATGAGGATGCGCCGTAGCCGCTCCTTGTTGCGCTCCAGCGCCTCGGCCAGCTGGGTCAGGCAGTGGTAGCGGAACTCCAGGTCGCGTGACCAGTCGCCCGCGGTCGAAGGCGCGGCGGGCGGCTCCGATCGCCCGGCCCATGTCCGCCACGGTGCCGTCGGTGGCCTGCCCGGCGACCTGCTCGCTGGCCGGATGGATGACATCGAAAGTGGCTCCGCTGTCGGTCAATTGCAGTTCGCCGTCGATGAGCATCCGCTCGTCGCCGGCGAGCACCCCGGTTTCCGTCTGCGCTGTCGTCATGACCGTTAGCTTTACAAAATTTCCGCCGAGTGTCACTAGTTCGGCGGACTCCGCCGGATCAGCCGCTCTTGATGCCCACGCAGTGCCGCAGCTGCGCCAGGAACTGGTCGTCGTCGTCGCTGCGCACGATGTAGTGCGACACCGCCACCCGGATCGCGGTGGCCGCCTTGACCGCGCCGTTGGGGCCGGGCAGCAGCTTCTCCAGCTGGCTGCGCATCGCCGGGATGATGTGCGCCAGCCGGCCGATGACGACCTCGGGTTCGATGTCGACCAGCCGCACCCCCGAGTAGGACTGCTGATAGTCGACGATGAATCGCATTGCCGCGTCGACCCGGTCGTTACCGCGCAGACCGGCGGTGGCCTCGGCGATGCCGCTCTCGAACATCTCGCGTTCGTAGACCCCGAACGCGTCGAGCAGCGCCTGCTTGTCGGCGAACCAGCGGTACAGCGTCGGCCGCGAGACGCCGGCTTGCAGGGCGACCTCGGACAGGCTCAGCTTGGTCTGCCCGCTGCGGCCGAGGACTTCGGCGGTCGCCACCAGAATCCGGTGCCGCGTCGAGGTGTCCTCGGCGGATCCGGATCCGTCGCGGTCTGGTTGGTTCACGTCCTCGGCCTTCGCTCGGTTTACGTCTGTCGATCGTAAGGTGTGGTTCACAGCGAGCTCTGCAGCACGGCGACGGTGTCGAGATCGGCGAGTGCGGCCAGGCTGTGTTCGACACCTCTGATCGCGATGTCCTGCGCCTGCATGCCGCCCAGGCCGGCGGTGATCGACGCGGCCACGTACGGGTACAGCGCTGCCTGCCGGTAGCGCCACCACAGGTCGTCGCGGCCGAGGTCGGGCCCGCCCCCGGCGGCCAGCGCCTGTCGGTAGACGTCGAGCAGGTCGCGCTGGGCGGCCGGCGGTCCTCGGGGTCATGCTGGTGACCAGGGTGTAGGCGAGCTCGCGACTCGGGTGGCCGCGGCGTACCGCCTGCCAATCCAGCAGTCCCGCCCGCCCGTCGCGGAAATAGAGGTTGCCCGGGTGGGCGTCACCGTGCATGACGGTGTGCGGAGGCCGGTCGATCGAGCGTGCTGACGGCGCGGTAGTTGTCGTCGATGAACCGGCCCCGCTGCACCGGCAGGTCGGTGCTCTCGGCCAGCCGCCGCGCGGAGGCTCGCAGCAGCGGGACTGTCAGCAGTGCAGCGCTGTCGGCCGAGGCCGTGTACAGCCAGCCCAGCGGCCCGGTGCCGCTGCGCTCGGGCAGCCGGCGCCCAGAACGTCGCGTGCACCGCGGCGAGCAGTTCGACGACGAGCGCCGCCCGGTCCGCGTCGATGGGGTGCATCGTGTCGGGGAATTCGCACCGCCGCGGCGTGCGAGATCTTCCAGGATGAGCACGAATCGTCCTGTCCAGGGGTCGAATGCCGGCGCCGTAGGCGCGGGGGACACCGCTCAGTTCGGGCGCGAGCTGGCGGTAGAAGCGGGTTTCGGTGTCGGCGAGGTTGCCGAGTTCGCCCATCATCCGGGTGGCCACGGTCTCGGCCGCCATCTTGACGAAGACGGAGTCCGGAACGTCGCTCGCCGGTCAGTGCGAGCCTGGCCCGCGACGACGTGCCCGCATCGCCGCCGATGAGCGACACCGAGGTCACGCGACGGCCCATCAGCCGTGACAGGGCCGCCGCGTCGAGGTCTGCCACCGTGCGCGGCAGCGGTCGCAGCCGGCCGACCAGCGTGTCGGTACCGAGGCGCCGCGCGCCCGCGGCCGAGGTGCCTGGCGAGGCCCCGGCGGCGGGTAGCCGATTGTCGGCGAAAGTCGCGACGGACACCACGCGCCTCCTAGGCTTGACCGGTAGCCACAACAGGCTTACAAGACAAGAACGATTTGTAAAGCCGGAAGGGTCATGCCGGGTCCACTCGAGGGTGTGCAGGTCGTCGAACTCGGCGTGTGGGTGGCGGGTCCGGCCGCCGGCGGGATCCTCGCGGACTGGGGCGCCGACGTCGTCAAGATCGAACCGCCCGACGGTGACCCGGCCCGCACGTTCGGGAGGATGCTGGGGATCGCGAGGACGGTGTGAGCCCGCCTTTCGAGATGGACAACCGCGGCAAGCGCAGCGTCGTGCTCGACCTGGCGACCGACGGCGGCCGGACCACCGCACATCGGATTGCTCAGCCGGCGCCGACGTTTTCCTGACCAACGTTCGCCCCGGCGCGCTGCACCGGATCGGGTTCGGATTTCGAGGCCGTGGCGCGCCGCAATCCGCGCCTGGTCTACGGGTTGATCACCGGGTACGGCGAAAGCGGCCCGGACGCCGACCGCGCCGGCCTACGACGTGGCGGCGTTCTGGGCGCGGGCGGGTCTGGCGCATCTGCTGACCCGCCCTGGTGACACTCCGCCGTTTCAGCGGGGCGGGATGGGCGACCACATCGGCCGGCATGACGACTGGCCGGCGCGGTGTGTGCGGCGCTGGTGGCGCGGGCGCGGACCGGGGAAGGGTCAGCTGGTGAGCGACGTCGCTGTACCGGCAGGGCGCCTATGCGGTGAGCTTCGACCTCAACACCTTCCTGCTGACCGGGCAATCACATCGCGATCGGGCGGCGCGAGACGATGGGCAACCCGTGCATGAACAACTACGTCGCCGGCGACGGGCGCCGGTTCTGGATCGTCGGGCTGCAGGCGGGACGGCACTGGCCGCCGCTGTGCGCGCGCGGTCGGGCGGCCCGACTGGCTGACCGACCCGCGATATCGGGACCGCCCGGGCCCGGGCGGCGCATGCTCGGCGACTTGATCGGCGAGCTCGACGAGATCTTCGCCACCAGGACACTCGACGAGTGGGCCGAAGTCTTTGCCGCAGAACCCGATCTGTTCTGGTCGCCGATCAACTCGATCGACGGACGTGCTCGCCGACGAGCAGTTCCACGCCGCGGGCGGCATCGTCTACGTTCCCGACGAGACCGGCTCCGGGTCGCCGATGGTCGCGACCCCGGCGGATTTTCACGGCACACCGATTGAATTGCGTTCAGCCGCGCCGACGTTGGGTGAACACACCGAAGAGGTGCTCGCCGAACTCGGCCACGTCATCCCTCGCGAACTCTCGTGACGTGCGCGGCCACGACGATGGCGGCTGCATGCTGACACCTTTACAAAGCGGCGGTAAAATGTCACGCTGATGCCGTGACTGCACCTCTCCCTGCCCCCGTTCGATAGGAGTGCTGCGTGCGGGTCGAAGTCGATATGGGCAAGTGCACCGGACACGGCATCTGCGAATCCATCGCTGAGGATGTGTTCGAGGTGGCCGACGACGGCACGGTGGTGATCTGCGCACCGCAGCGACCCGAGTCCGACCGCGCCCGGATGCAACGGGCCGTCACCCAGTGCCCCGCCGCGGCGCTGACGATCGTCGACTGACCTGCCGCGCAAGCTATTTCGGCGGACGGGGGCGCACCAGCACCGACTGCTGGATGGCGCCGACCGGACCGTGCTCGTCGAACAGCGTGCCGATCGTGGTCCCGATGCCGTCCGGACCGTAGTTGGTCTCGGCGCGGATGCCGATCCACTCGCCGTCGGGCAGCCGGTGCACGTGCACCACCAGATCGGAGTTGAGAAACGTCCACCTGCGGATGTCGAGCTTGGTGCCGATCCCATTGGCGTCGTCGGCGACGGTGAACAACCGTTCCAGCGGCGTCATCGACTCACCCTTGACGAGGTCGACCTCGGGCCGGATCCACGATTCGCCGGGTCCGTCGACCATGGGTTCGGTCAGCCACCGCCAATCGACGCTGTGGACGTAATTGGGGTCCCAGTCCTTCTTCATGTCATGGCACGCGGCTTCGCTGAGCGGTCGCAGCGGCGGCGCCGACGCGTGCACGATCTCGGTGGTGTCCAGGGTCGCGAACCGCCATCCGCTGGCGCGGGCCACGGCCCTGGGCTGCCCGTCGGGACCCGGTGCCAGCATCTCGGCGCCGACCAGCTCGATCTTCTTGCCCGCGCGCTCGCGACGCGTGCGGACCCACAGATCCCCATCGGCGGGCACCGGTCCGAGCAGGTCGATGAGTACGCGCGACAGCCGGGTGTCGTCACGCGGCTCACACCGCTGTAGCCCGCGGACCAGCAGTGCCGACACCGGGGCAGCGTGCTGGATGGCCGCCGTCCAGGTGCTGCGGACGTAGTCGGTGGCCGCGAAGCGCTCGCCGAGGTCATCAGAGGCGTCGAGCAGCTCGTAATAGCAGTCGGACATCGCGGCCTTTCAGACGGTGGTGGCATCCAGGCGGGAATCCCGGGTGCCGCGCAGGCTTTCGGGATACGCGCTGACCGACGACAACAGGAACAGTGTCCGGCCCTCCGGGCCGCCCAGCGCGCAGGCGATGGCTGTCCGGTCACCGACGTCGATCCGGTCGGTCACGGTGCCGTCGGCGCCGATCCGCTCGAACTGATGCGCCAGCGTCATCGCGGCCCACACCCCGCCCTCGTTGTCGAGGCAGATCCCATCGGGCGGCCCGTCCAGGCCGTCGGCGAATACCGTTTGCCCGCACAGTGTTCCGTCGGAAGCGACGGTGAAGGCGGTCAGTCGACGCCCGGTGGACTCGGCGACGATCAGCCTCGCGCCGTCCGGGGTGAGCGCCATTCCATTGGGAAAGTCGAGACCCTCGGCGACGACGGCGGCCCGCTCGCCGGCGGGGCGGTCGGGGTCGATACGCACGATCACGCCCCCGTCCCGTGCCTGGGAGCCGACGTACGCGCAGCCGTGCCGGTCGACCACCATGTCACCGAGGTCGGCCGGAACCAGCGCCGACACGTCGGCGACGGTCGTGATGGTCTCCCCGTCGTAGCCCAGGATCTGTCTGCGCTCGGTCGACACGATGAGCAGCGACCCGTCGGGCCGGAACCCCAGCCCGGACGGCGCGTGGCCCGGCAGCGGCAGTGTGCTCATCTCGCCGCTGAGCGTCACCGTGTGCACCGCCTCGCCGAGCATGTCGGAGAACCACACCAGACCTTCGAACCACCGGGGGCCTTCGCCGAAGCAGAAGCCGTTGGCCAACGGGGTCAGGGTCACCACGAGATGCGCCCAGCCACTTTACAAAACACGCGACAAGTGTCACGCTCGCGGTGTGCAGCTGTCAACTACCCGTAGCCCTCGGGACCTGACGTGAACATGAAGAAATACCACAGCCACGCGCTGCTTTATCTGCACGAGACCATCGAGCTGGGCACGGCGCCCAGCGAGCAGTTCGTCACCGAGTTCAACAGCCTCTACCACCCAATGATGGCCGAGCTGGGTGCCCGGCTGTTCGCGCTGTGGGAGACGACGCCGTACAACGGGCACTGGCCGCAGGTCACGATCATCTGGGAGATCGACGCGTTCGCCGACTATGCGCGTATCGGGCGGGCACAGGCGCGCGGCGGCAGCCATCAGGCGGCGGCCGGGAAGTGGGCGACCTACCTGCGCGAGACCGGCGCGCCGCGGCGAGGGCCGCATCATGTACGCGGGGCGCGCCAACAAGACGCTGGCCCAACTGCAGGGCGCGGACTTCAAGGCCGGCCTGGTGATCCAGGAGATCATGCAGACCAAACCCGGCCGCCAGGACGACTACATCCGCGAACTCGAGCGGCTCTACGTGCCGTGGTCGGAGTCCACGGGCAAGCGGTGGCTCGGTTCCTTCATCACCACGTTCCGGTTCAACGAGGTCATCCACTACTGGGCGCTCGAGGGCGAATGGGACTGTTTCGAGAATCACTATCCGTCGTGGAAGGACAGCCCACCCGCCGAGATCGTCACGTGGATGAGCGTCGCGCCGGCGCTGCGTGACGGCTGGGAGGATTCGATCCTCGCCGCACTTCCGCCTTCTCCGCTGCAATGAGAGCTTCCACCTACGATCCGTTCGACCCGGCGGTGATGACCGATCCGCTGCCGTACTACCGGGTGTTGCGCGACCGGTATCCGGTGTACTACCTCGAGAAGTGGGACACCTACGCGCTGTCGCGGTTCTCCGACATCTGGAACGTGTTGCAGGTCAACGACGGAACCTTCGTCGCCTCAGAGGGGACGCTGCCCGCGGCGGGGGTTCTCGCCACCCACAACGACGGGCCGGTGCCCGACCCGCCGCTGCATCCCCTGCCGTTCCACGCGAACTTCGATGCGCCGATCTACGACGACGTCCGCCGCGCCACGGCGGCACCGTTTCGGCCCAAGAACGTCGGCAAGCTCGCCGAGCGGATCCGCGTCCTGGCCAACGAGCGGCTCGACGAGTTACTGCCACGTGGACGGTTCGACCTCACCCAGGAGTACGGCGGTATCGTCGCGGCTTCGGTGGTATGCGAACTGGTCGGCCTGCCAGCCGATCTCGCCGCAGACGTGCTGGCCACGGTCAACGCGGGCAGCCTCGCCGAGCCCGGGGAAGGGGTCGAGGTCGGCAATGCGCGCCCCGGCTATCTGGAATACCTGATTCCGGTGGTGCAGCGCAGGCGGTCAGGCGAGGGTGACGCGCTGCCGATCGTCGACAACCTGCTGGCCTACCGGCTGCCCGACGGATCGGCGTTGACCGACAGCGAAGCGGCCGTCCAGATGCTCGGTGTCTTCATCGGGGGCACCGAAACCGTGCCCAAGATCGTCGCGCACGGCCTGTGGGAGTTGACCTCGCGCCCCGATCAACTCGCTGCGGTCCGCACGGACCCGGCCACCAACGTCCCGGTCGCGCGCGAGGAGATGATCCGCTACTGCGCGCCCGCGCAGTGGTTCGCGCGCACGCTGCGCCGACCGTTCACCCTGCACCACACCACGATCGAACCGGGCCAGCGGATCATCTCGCTGCTCGCCTCGGCCAATCGGGACGAACGCGAATACCCTCAGCCGGAGCAGTTCATCTGGAACCGTCCGATCGAACGGTTGTTGGCTTTCGGTCGCGGCCAGCACTTCTGCCTGGGATCTCACCTCGCCCGACTGGAGATCACCATCATGGTCACCGAGTGGCTCAAGCGCGTGCCCGAGTTCCACGTCGACACCGACGCTGCGTCGCGTCCGCCGTCGAGCTTCCAATGGGGCTGGAGCAGCATCCCGGTGGAGGTCCGCTGACGTGTGGGCTTACCGGCTGGTCGCGCCGTATCACGTTCGAGAGAATCGAACTGCCGCAGACGTTCACCGGAGTCGCTCACCGATGGACAGGTGCTGCTGCGGTTCCTTGCTGGTCGGGATCTGCGGTAGCGATCTTCCCGGATTCCGTGGTGCGAAGGGCAGATTGCCGGGCGATACCGGCGCCGCTGGCCGCGGAGATGAACGGTTTCCCGATCCACGAGGTCGTCGGCGAGGTCCTGGCCAGCCGGCACCCGTCGCACACGCCCGGGCGACCGGGTCGTCGGATGGGCCTCGGGCTTCGACGGGCTGATGGAGCAGGTCGTCGCCGACGGCGACGGGCTGGCGCCCTACGACACCTCGCTGAGCCCGGAACACGCCGTCGCGCTGCAACCGCTGGCCTGCGTGCTCTACGCCGCCGAACAGCTTCCCGACCTGACGGGGCGCCGCGTCGCGGTGCTGGGGCAGGGATCGATCGGGCTGCTGTTCTCCTACGTCGCCAAGGCCGCCGGCGCCGCGCACGTCACCGGCGTCGACCCCGTGGACCGCGCCGAGGTCGGCCCCGCGTTCGGGGTGGACACCGTGGTGCGCGCCACCAGTGACCGCTGGGTCAGCCATCTCGCGCCGGATGCCAAGCCCGACATCGTGATCGAGGCGGTCGGTCACCAGGTCGCCACACTGTCGCACGCGGTGCAGGCGGCCGCCTTCGGCGGCACCGTGTTCTATTTCGGCGTTCCCGACGATGACGCGTACCCGATCAGCATGCGCACCATGCTGCGCAACAACCTCACCCTGAAATCCGGTGTGACGCTGGACCGTAGGCGAGTACTCGACCGTGCGGACACGTTCGCGCGGCAACACCCGGGCCTGCTGCAGCGCTACCTCACCCACACGTTCGAGGTGGCGGACGTGCAGGCCGCCTTCGAGTTGGCCTGCCGTCCCGTCCCCGGACGCGTCAAGATCGCGATCGTGCCGTGACGGCGAGCCGACTGCAGGAGGCGCTGGCCACCAAGGCGCACTTGTGGGGCGGCTGGGTGGTCGCGCCCACCGTCATGGGTCCCGAGGAGTTCGCCGGTGCCGGCTACGACTACGTCGGATTCGACGTGCAGCACGGCTATCTCAGCGACGCGGATGTGGCGCTGATGCTGCGCCGCCTCGAGCACGTTCCGATCGCGACCGTGGTGCGCCTTCCCGGCGTGGCGGCCGCGCCGATCGGGCGCGTGCTCGATGCCGGCGCCGACGGCGTCGTGGTCGCGATGGTCGAGACCGCCGAACAGGCCGAGCGGGCAGTAGCGGCGACGCGGTTCGCCCCGGCCGGCGTGCGCAGTTTCGGGCCGCTGCGCGCGAGCCTCGGCGCCGATCCCGGCACGCTGCAGGCGCGGGTGTCGGTGTTCGCGATGATCGAGACGGCCGGCGGCCTCGCGGCGGCCGACGAGATCTGTGCGGTCGACGGGTTGACCGGGATCTACGCCGGCCCTGCCGATCTGGCGATCTCGATGGGTCACGGCCCCGCGGACGCGTGGACGCAGCCCGAGGTGGCTGCCGCGATCGAGCGGATCCAGCACGCCGCGGCCGCGGCCGGCCTGGTCAGCGGGATCCACGCCGGCAGCGGCGAGCTGGGTAACGCACTGGTGCAGAAAGGGTTTCAGATGATCACCCTGGCCTCGGAATCTCAGGCGCTGCGCCGCGGCGCAGCGGCTCACCTCGCCGAAGCGAGGAGGGATCTCTGATGGCCGGTGTCGCTCTGGTCACCGGCGCCGCCCGCGGGCAGGGTGCGGCGATCGTCAGCGCGGCTGCGTCGAAGACGGTTTCCGGGTCGCGGCCTGCGATCTGCTGGCCGACGAGGTGGCGGACACCGCTGCCGCCCTCGGGGAGCGGCAACGCCGTCGCGGTGGCCCTCGACGTGACGTCGGTCGACCAGTGGGCGCGGCGGTGGCCGCCACCGTGGAACGCTTCGGCGGCCTCACCGCGCTGGTGAACAATGCCGGCGTGCTGCACCGCGCTTCGTTGTCCGACGAGACGGCCGCCGGCTTCGAGAGCAGTTGGCGGGTCAACTGCTTCGGCCCTTTCCTGGGTATCCAGGCCGCGCTGCCGCATCTGCGCGAGGCCGACCGGCGCGTCGGTCGTGAACACGTGCAGCACCGGGGCGATCCGGCCGTTCCCGAACCACGGCGCCTACGGGTCGTCGAAGTGGGCGCTGCGCGGGCTGACCCAGGTGGCCGCGGTCGAGTTGGCGCCGGCGGGGATCAGGGTGAACGCGGTGTTCCCCGGCCCGGTCGAGACCCCCATGCTCGACGCCGCCACGCAGAGCCGACTGGCCGAGCACGCCTTGATGGGCCGGATCGGCAAGGCGAATGAGATCGCCGACGCCGTGGCGTTCCTGCTCTCCGAGCACGCCTCGTTCATCACCGGATCGGAGCTCATCGTCGACGGTGGGCAGACCCTGCAGATCGGATGACGACACCCATGGCGAGATCGCTCTCGGTGGGAATCATCGGCGCCGGCCCCGGCGGGCTGGCACTGGGGATCTTCCTGCGCAAAGCCGGTTTCGAGGACTTCACGATCTTCGACCGCGAGGACGGCGTCGGTGGCACGTGGCGGATCAACACCTACCCGGGGCTGGCGTGCGACGTGAAATCACACCTGTACTCCTACTCGTTCGACCTCAACCCGGGCTGGTCGCGGATGTGGTCGGGCCAGCAGGAGATCCTCGACTACTTCGAAGAGTGCGCGAGCCGTTACCGGCTGGGCGCCCACCTGTTGCTCAACACCGAGATCGTCTCCGCGGTCTGGGAAGCCGGCACCAGAACATGGCTCCTGCGCACCGCCGACGGCGTCGAGTACCGCTTCGACATCGTGGTGTCCGCCATCGGCATGTTCACCCAGCCGGTCATGCCCAACCTCGTCGAGGAGGAGCCCTTCACCGGGACCGTCATGCACACCGCGAAGTGGGACCACTCGGTGGACCTGCGTGGTGCCCGCGTCGCGGTACTGGGCACTGGATCGACGGCGGCACAACTCGTTCCGGAGATCGCCAAGATCGCGGGCACGGTGTACTCGGTCCAGCGGTCACCCACCTGGGTGCTTCCGAAGCCAGACCGCGAGTACACCGCGCGGGAGAAGTGGCTCTTCGCTCACGTACCTTTGGCCAAGAAGATCTACCGCGCCCGGCTGTGGCTGCGCAGCGAGGCCAACATCTCGGTCATCGAGAACGGCAGCGACAAGACCAAGGAATTCAAGGACATCGCGCTGCGCACACTCGAGGCCACGATCACCGACGACGAGCTGCGCCGCCGGTTGACGCCGGAGCATCCGTTGGGTTGCAAGCGACTCGTCTTCGCCACCGAGTATCTGCAGACACTGAACCAGCCGAACGTCGAAGTGGTGTCCAGTCCGGCGCGTGCGCTGCGTACCCGGTCGCTGGTCACCGAGGACGGCGCCGAGCTCGACGTCGACGCGGTGCTGTGCGCTACCGGCTACGCGGCCGCCGACTACCTGGGCCAGATCGACGTCCGCGGCGCGGATGCCACATCGCTACGGGACACGTGGCGAGACGGCGCGTTCGCCTACCTGGGCATGGCGGTGCCCGGCTACCCCAACTTCTTCATGCTCTACGGGCCGAACACCAACGTCGGCTCCAACAGCGTCATCTTCATGCTCGAGGCTCAGGCGCGCTACATCGTGCGGGCGCTGAGATACCTGCGCCGTAAGGACGAGTCCTACATCGAGGTCCGCCCCGAGGTGATGACGCGGTTCCTCGACAAGGTCGACACGTGGATGGAGGGCACCGTGTGGCTGACCCGGTGCAGCAACTACTTCCGGGCCGCCAACGGGCGGGTGGTTACCCAGTGGCCGCGCAGCGCACGGGACTTCTGGACACTCACCCGATGGTTCCGCCCGGGCGACTACACCTTCGACGCTCCGCGCAGGAGGCTGACCATCCGGGTGGGCGCGCAGACGGTGGCGGGCCGTGAGCATCGCTGAGCGCCTGGACAAGGCGTTGCGGCACCTCGCCGACGCCCGCACCGACCTCTCTCCGCCCGTCCTCGGTGCGGTCCGGGACTCGCTGAACCAGCGCGCGCGCCGAGGCCGCGATGACCCTCGACACGATCGGCGTCGAGATCGAACAGCGTGACGTACCCGCCGGGCCGCGCCGCACTGTCGGGGTCCGGATCTACCGTGGCGGTCCGCCACCGTCGCCCGCTGTGATCTACTGCCACTCAGGGGCATTCGTTCTGGGCAACCTGGACACCGACCACCTGCAGTGCATCGAATACGCGCGGCGTGGGCGGTGCACGGTGGTCTCGGTGAACTACCGCCTCGCGCCTGAAGACCCGTTCCCCGCGGCGCTCGACGACGCGGCGTCTGTCCTCGAATGGGCGGCGCGCTGCGCGGCCGAACTCGGCATCGACGCCGGCGCGCTGGCTGTGGCGGGCAGCAGCGCCGGGGGAGCGATCGCCGCGCGCCTCGCGGCACGCGCCGCGGTGGGGGCAGCCCCTCCCATCGTCTTCCAGATGCTGCACCAACCCGTCCTCGACGACCGACCCTCGCCGTCGAAAGAGGAGTTCACTACGACGCCGGGCTTCGACACCGATGCGGTCCGGTGGATGTGGCAGCACTATCTGGCCGACGCGCCGATCTCGGTCGAAGCGGCGCCCGGCCGCGCCGACGACCTGGCCGGGCTACCGGCCACGCTGATCACGTGCGCGGAGCTCGACCCGCTTCGTGACGAGGCGATCGACTACGCGTTGCGGCTGATGTGGGCGGGGGTCACCACCGAGCTGCACGTGTTCGCGGGCACCTGTCACGGATTCGACTCGATGGCCCCCGACTGGGAGACCAGCGTACGGCTGTTCGACATTCAGGGTGCCGCGCTGCGGCGGGCGCTGCTGCACTGAGCTTGGGACGCTGTTGTTTACAAATACAGGTTGCAGTGTCACGCTGCCGGTATGGACTTCTCCGAAGTCGAGCTGTCGAGCGAGGACCGCGCGTTCCGGGATGAGCTGCGGCACTTCCTCGCGTCAGTGGTGACCGACGACGTGATCCGTCGGGACCGCGAAACCGGAGAGAACTTCGACGAGCACGTCCATCTGGCGCTGGGCGCCGCAGGTTATCTCAAACGCGACTTTCGTGCCGGGACGGATGCGGGCTTCAGTGCGGTGCAGCGCCGGATCTGGGAACTCGAGATCGGCCGAGCACACACCCCGTGGTTCCACTGGGGCACCACGTCGATGGTCGCCACCACGGTGGAACGGTTCGGGTCAGCCCAACTCAAGGACGAAGTGCTGCCCAAGGTGCTCTCCGGCCACTATCGGCTCTGCCTCGGATACACCGAGCCCGAGGGCGGCTCCGACATCGCCACCTGCAAGACCCGTGCCGTGCGCGACGGTGACGACTGGATCATCAACGGCTCCAAGATGTTCACCTCGAACGCCCACCACGCCCAGTACGTCTTCCTGGTCACCAACACCGATCCGTCGGCGCCCAAGCACCAGAGTCTGACGATGTTCCTGGTTCCGCTCGATGCTGCAGGCGTCGACATCCAGCCGATCAGGACTGTCGACGGCGACCGCACGAACATCACCTTCTACAGCGATGTCCGGGTCGGCGACCCGTACCGGGTGGGCGAGGTCAACGGCGGCTGGGCGGTGCTGCGGGAAGCGCTCAACGCCGAACACGGCACGGTCGAACGGGACGACAGCGGCCTGCACCACCTCGCGGTCATGACCGAGCACGTCCTGCTGCTCGCCGATGCGGTCGACGCTGTCGCCGGCCGGGTGCATGCTCGGGGACTCCTCGACGACGGGTCCGTCGGATACCGGTTGGGGCGCAGCGTCGCGCGGCTGGAGGCTGCGCTGAGCACCCCGCAGATGTACGGGCGGGTCGCGATCGCACAGACGCTGCGAGACATCACGCCGGATCTGATGGACGTTCTGGGCGCGGCGTCGAGCCTGCCCGGGGGCACCGACGCGGAGTATCTGTTCCGGCTGGCCTCGCCCACCGGTATCTACGGCGGCACGCTCGAGGTGTTCCGCAACATGATCGCCCAACACGCCCTCGGGCTGGGGAAGCCGAGCTACGCGCCACCCGCCTAGAGGGTGGTTCGTCCTCGAGTCGGTCTGTTCTCACCCGATCGATGGTGTCGCGGGGTGGTTTGTTGCGGTTTGCGAGCCTGGTTGTTCTTGGCGCGTTCGGCCTTGATGCGTGCTGCGTTCTCGGCGCTGCGCAGGCGTCGTCGTTGCGGGATCTTGGCCGACCGCGCCGGGTCAGGCGGCGGCATCGGTGGTGGGGGTGGCAGGTCGGCGGTGTCGCCATCACAGCCGGACACAGGGCGCCACGGCCAGCAGCGCGCCAACGGTCGATCAGTCGGACTTCTCGGCGACCCACTCGCGAGCGCTGGCGGCCTCGGAGATGGGAAATGCTCGCATGTCCCCGGGCATCAGGAATCCGACGAACTTCATCGTCTGCTTGATCCACTCGATGTCGGTGACGACGGCGAACCGTTCCCACCTGTTGAAGTGGCGGAAACCGAGCCTGGTGTCGTCCCACATCGCGCCGGGGTCGAAACCCGTGAAATCGGGATCGATCTCGTAGTAGATCCGGACCTTGTCGTGCAGATGGAGACGTTTCTCGACGTCGGGTATCAGCACAGTTTCGTAATCTGCCTTGGAAACGTGGCCCTGGCAGGCGAATGCCGCGACGTTATCGGCGAAGCCGGTCAGCGGTTTGATCATGATGTTCCTCCGAGCATGTAGCGGGATTCCCTCATGTACTGCCCCATGCTGCCCGTCGTCGCCGAGGTGGCGTTAGGGGCGAAGGTCACTGCTCGTCCGCAGAGTTCCGCTTCTTGCTCAGCGCGAAGATCTGGGCTGCCGGAGTGTCGTATCCCGTGAGGCCGGTTGGATTTCCACCCACTGGGCGACCGATGCCCTCTGGCGCGGGTGATGTCGATTTGCCGAAAGACCCTCCAGACGCCCGCGCCGAGACGCTCGGCTGCCTCGTAAGCTCGGCAGAAACCTGCGTGAAACTTGATGCAGGTGTGTCTAGCTCAACAATCAATAAGAGGGGAGTGTGCGGCGCCAACGGCTCCGAGTCCGGCTCGGCGCTTGGCTGTGCGGCATTGTCGGGATGCGCGGCCGCGCCGAGGCACGCGCCTCCTCGCGGGCGGCCCGTTCGATCGCAGCCACCAGCTCCTCGTCCGCGGCATCGGCGAACAAGCGATCGAACAGTGTTCGAATCCAGCCGCGTCCACCGACACGGCGATCGCTACAGCTTCGCGATCACCTCGGCGGCGAGCAGTTCCAGCGTCTCGTCCGAGCAGCGGTCGTGGGTGAACAACACGATCTGACCGAAACCGAGCCCGACCAGCTCACCCAAGCGATCCACCACAGCAGGCGGCGTCCCGATCAGCCTGGCATCGTGCAGTCCGAATCCCGGACCGCCGAATCGCTTTTCGGCAAAGGCGCGCACTGCGGGCAGGGAGGCGTCATCCGGCGCGAGGGCCAGCACGGCTTCGATCGACAACGTGATGGTCGACGGGTCGCGGCCGATGGACTCGCAGGCCGACCGCAGCGCGGCAATCTTCCCCGCTATCTCGCCGAGCGCATACGTGGGGATGTTCCAGACGTCGGCGTAACGGGCCACGAGCGGCAACGTGAACTTCTCGCCGACCCCGCCGACCACGATCGGTGGCCGTGGCCGCTGGGCCGGGCCGGGTTTGATCGGCATGTCGGTGACGGTGAAATGGGGTCCGGTGTGGTCGATCCGCTCGTCGGCGAACGCCTGGTGCAGGATCGCCAGCGTCTCGCCGAGCGCCGCCGATCGTTCGGCGAAGGTGCCCCAGTCGAACCCGGCCCTGCTGGTGCTCGTCGGCGATCGACCCGCTGCCGATCCCGAGCGACAGGCGCCCGCCGGAGATGTGGTCGAGCGTGGTGGCCATCTTGGCCAGCGTCACGGGATGCCGAAACTGGTTGCACAAAACCATGTGTCCCACGCGGATCCGCTCGCGTTCGGCTCAGCAGCGCCGTGGCGAGCGTCCAGGCCTCGAGCGAGGGATACTCCGGCATCCCCGGGCGCGTAGAGGTGATCGTAGAGCCACAGGGAGTCGATGCCGACCTCCTCGCAGCGGCGGGTGCGGTGCAGCATGTCGTCGAACGAGAACCCCATCTGCGGCAGGTAGACGCCGATCTCCGGTCTGCTCATCGCCCACACGCTCCGCTCACCGCTGTACTTTCCGACATCGGCATGGTAACGACATTCTCACAAGTGGAGAAGGTGGTTCTGTGCCGCCTCCGAGTCGAGGAGCCCTCCGTGCGGTACGCGATCACCCATCCGATGCACAGCCATCCCTACAACCCCGAGCTCGTCACCGGGGCCGGGATCGCGCAGGGTGGCGGCCGCCGCCGAAGCGGCCGGCTTCTCCGGATTCGGCTTCACCGATCATCCCGCGCCCAGCCAGCGGTGGCTCGAGTCGGGCGGGCACGACGCGTTGGATCCTTTCGTCGCGATGGGCTTCGCGGCGGCGCACACGACCACGCTGCGCCTGATCCCGAACATCGTCGTGCTGCCTTACCGCAATCCGTTCGTGGTCGCCAAGGCCGGCGCGACGCTCGACCTGATCTCGGGAGGGCGGTTCACGCTGGCGGTCGGGGTGGGCTACCTCAAGAGCGAATTCGCCGCGCTGGGAGTGGTTTTCGACGACAGGGCCGCCCTGTTCGAGGAGTCGCTGCAGGTGATCCGCGACATCTGGACCACTGACGAGCTGACCGTCGAGGGCAAGCACTTCAGCGCGCGGGGCATCACCGCGCACCCCAGGCCGCTCAGCACGCCGCACCCGCCGATCTGGATCGGCGGCAACACATCCTCGGCGCGGGCGCGGGTGGCCGCGTACGGGCAGGGCTGGTGTCCCGTTTCGCGCGCCCGCACAGTTGGCGCAGACGGCGCGCACCGCACCGCTGGAGTCGGTGGACCGCCTCGCCGCCGGCATCGACGACCTGCGCCGCCGCCTCGAGGGCGCCGGCCGCGACCCCGCGGACATCGACGTCACGTTCACCAACGACGCCGGCGGCAGCCCCGGCGCCGACGACTTCGACGCCGACGCGTTCCTGGCCGGCTCCGCCGAGCTGGAGAAGGTGGGCGTGACTTGGATTCAGGTGTCGGTGCCCGGTGACAGCCTGAACCACGCCGTGGAGGCCATCGAGAGGTTCGGGGCCGACGTCATCGCCGCGGGGCTGAACCCCCGGCTCAGCCGAGCTTGACCAGTGTCTTGCCGATGTTGGCGCCGGTGAACAACCCGTTGAGGGCGTCCACGCAGGACTCGATCCCCTCGAAGATGTGCTCGCGATGCACCAGCAGTCCCTCCTCGTCCCAGCGGCGCAGTGCGGCGAACGCCTCGTCGAACCGCCCCCACTCGTCGAGGGCGTTGAATCCCTGCATCAGCGCGGTTTTGGCGAGCAGGTTGACGTAGTTCGCCGGGCCGGGATGCTCGCCGGTGAGGTAACTGGAGATGACGCCGCACAACACGACCCGCGCCTTGTGCGCCAACCGGCCGAGCACCGCGTCCAGGATCGGGCCGCCGACGTTGTCGAAGTACACGTCCACACCCTTGGGGCAGTGCTCCTTCAGCGCGGACGGCAGATCGTCGGCCCGGTAGTCGATGCACGCGTCGAAGCCGAAATCCTGCACCACCGCCCGGCATTTGTGCGGGCCGCCGGCGATGCCCACCACCCGGGCGCCCGCGATGCGGGCGATCTGGCCCGCCACCGAGCCGGTGGCTCCGGCGGCGGCCGACACCACGACCGTCTCACCCGGCTGCGGGCGGCCGATACCGGTCATGCCGAAGTAGGCGGTCGCGCCGGTCGGGCCGTAGATCGACATCACCGCACGCTGGTCGACCTGATCGCCGGGGCCGGGCACCGGCGTGGTGAACAGGTCGTCGCGCACGATCGTGTACTCCTGGAATCCGGTCAGCGTGGTCACCACATCGCCCACGGCATAGGCGGGACAACGTGATTCGACAATCTCGCCGATACCGGCCGCCCGGATGACCTCACCCAGCCGTACCGGCGGCAGGTAGCCCGGCTGGTCATCGAGCCACGTGCGGGCGGCGGCGTCGATACCGACATAGGTCGTGCGCACCAACGCCTCGCCGTCGGCGGGCTCGGGAGCGGCTGCCGTCACGAGTTCGGTGTCCTCGGGTGCGACCAGGCCGCGGGGTCGGCGGCGCAACACAATCTGGCGGTTCGTCAGCGTCGACACGACGCAGAACCTACCGAAGGCCCGACGCTGCCGGACCTGCTTCCGCTACACCCGCCACAGCGCCTCCTGGGTGGTGGTGGCGACCAGGGACCCGCGGATGTCGTACAGCGACCCGATCACCAGACCGCGGGAGTCACTGTTGTTGCGGGAGGCCACGTCGTAGCGGTGCCAGTGGTGTGGCACGAACGGCCGATGGAACCAGACGGAGTGGTCCAGGCTGGCCGCGTAGCCGGCGTCGGGGAGCAGGGGCGTGCCATCGGGGCGGGCCACCGGGACCGGGCCGAAGTCCGACAGGAAGGTCAGCGTCGCCGACCGGATCAGCGGGTCGTCCTCGATCTCGGCGCGGGTGCGGATCCAGAACGGCGGGACCGCGAAGACCGAATCGTCCTCGGCCCGGGTGCGGATCTCGAACTGGTCGGCGAAACCGATGTCGGGCGTCTTCGGGCGGGCGTCGTCCAGATGCAGCGACGGCGCGGGAGGCGGATGGTGGTCGGCGCCGGGTTCCGGCGCGTGGAAGGACGCGATCATCTCGAGGATGACCGCTCCCTGTTGCACGGCGGTCACGCGCCGGGTGTCGAACGAGCGCCCGTCGCGGGTGCGCTCGACGTGGAATTCCACCTCGACGCCGTAGCGGCCGCCGCGCACGAAGTACAGGTGCAGGGACTGGGGGGGCTTGCCGGGGTCGACGGTGGCCCCGGCGGCGCCGAGCGACTGTGCCGCGATCAGACCGCCGAACAGCCGCGGCCCGGGACCCACCGCGGGCGGCATCGTGACGAACGTGTCGCCGCGGCGCTCGAAATCCAGCAGGTGCGCGATCCAACTCGTATTGACACGTGTCATCGACTGCCGAGGCTAGCGGGCCGCGAAATAGCTCTGCCCATCGGAGGCCATCCGGCCGAATCCGGCCTTGACGACCGGGGCGAGCAGCTTGAACGGCAGGCGCATCGCTGCGACGGGTTCGATCGCGACCAGCCAGCTGAACCGTGTGCCGCCGCCGTCGGGCTCGATCCGGTAGTCCTCGGCGAAGCGCCGGAACAGCGGGACGTTGGCCTCGTAGACGTAGAAGGCGTAGCCGGAGCCCTCCTCCCACCGGAAGAACCGTTCGTGCACCTGTGCGGGCCCGGTGCTCACGACGCGGGTGCGTGCCCGACGCCGAACGGCCGGGGTGACGTCCAGGTCAACGAGTTGACGGTCTTTCCCCACGCCGCCAGCGACTCGTCGGACTGCAGCGAGTCCCAGACCCGCTCGGGCGGTGCGTCGTAGTGCTTCTGGTAGGAGAAGACGTGGGGGGCCGAGGAGAAGAAATCGGCGTCGGCGGGCTGCAGCGGAAACCAGCGTGTCATGGCGCTGACTCTAGAACGCGGCCTCGGGCAGCTCCATCACCTCGGTGTCGACGGCCTCCACCACCGCGCGCAGCCCGCCGATGGGCGGCAGCATGTTGGCGGCGAAGAACGCCGCGGTGGCGATCTTGCCCTGATAGAACGCGCCCTGCGCGCTGTCGCGACCCCGCCTCGAGCGCGGCCTGGGCCACCCGCGCCTGCTCCAGCAGCCGCCAGCCGATCAGCAGATCGCCGACCGCGAGCAGCAGCCGCACCGACACCAAGCCGACCTTGTAGATCTCGGCCGGTTGTTCGGAGGCGGCCATCAGGTAGCCGGTGACGGCGGCCATCATCGCCTGGACGTCCTCGAGTGCGCTGCGCAGCAGCGCGGCCTGCGGCTTGAGCCGCGCGTCGCAGGACTCGATCGTCGCGGTGATCTGTGCGGCGACGTGTGCCAGGGCCTCGCCGCGGTCGCGGACCACCTTGCGGAAGAAGAAGTCCATCGACTGGATCGCAGTGGTGCCCTCGTACAGCGAGTCGATCTTGGCGTCGCGGATGTACTGCTCGATCGGATAGTCCTGCAGGAAGCCCGATCCGCCCAACGTCTGCAGCGACTCGGTGAGGACCTCGTAGGCCCGTTCGGATCCCACCCCCTTGACGATGGGCAGCAACAGGTCGTCGACCCGGTGGGCCATCGCCGGGTCCGCGCCCGAGACCAGCTGTGCGACATCGTCGTTCTGATGCGCGGCGGCGTACATGTAGAGCGCGCGCAGGCCTTCGGCGTAGGCCTTCTGGGTCAGCAGGCTGCGCCGCACGTCGGGGTGATGCATGATCGTCACCCGTGGTGCGGTCTTGTCCGTCATCTGGGTCAGGTCGGCGCCCTGCACTCGCTCCCTGGCGTAAGCCAGCGCGTTGAGGTACCCGCTGGACAGCGTGCCGGCCGACTTCACGCCGATCGTCATCCGGGCGTTCTCGATCACCGTGAACATCTGGGCGATCCCGTTGTGCACGTCGCCGACGAGGTATCCGACGGCCGGCCTGCCGTGCGCGCCGAACGTCAGTTCGCAGGTGGGGGAGGCCTTCAGGCCCATCTTGTGTTCCAGCCCCGTCATGAACACGCCGTTGCGCTCGCCGAGTTCGAGGGTGTCGCGGATCGAACAGGAACTTCGGCACGTAGAACAGGCTCAGCCCCTTGGTGCCCGGCCCGGCGCCCTCGGGACGGGCCAGCACCAGATGGAAGATGTTCTCCGCGGTGTCGCCGACGTCGCCGCCGGAGATGAAACGCTTGACGCCCTCGATGTGCCAGCTGCCGTCGGGCTGCGCGATCGCTTTCGCGCGGCCGGCGCCCGACGTCGGACCCCGCGTCCGCCTCGGTGAGCACCATGGTCGCCGCCCAGCCCCGCTCCAGGCCCTTGGCGGCCCAATCCCGCTGCTGCTCATTGCCTTCGACGGCCAGCGCATGCGCCATCGCCGGGCCCAGCGCGTGGAAGAAGCCCACGCCGGGGTTGGCGCAGAACAGCATCTCGCTGATCGCCCACGTCAGTGCCGCGGGTGCGGGCACCCCGCCGATCTCCTCGGCGATGCCGACCCGCCACCACTGCGCGTCCTTGACCGCGGCGACGGTGCGCTTGATCTCGTCGGACACCGCCAGGGTGTGGGTGGCCGGATCGAATACCGGCGGGTTGCGGTCGGCATCGACGAACGACGCGGCGACGGGTCCTTCCGCGAGGCGGGCCACCTCGTCGAGCATCGTGCGGGCGGTGTCGGCGTCGAGATCGCCGTACCCCCCGCCGTCGAGCACCTCGGCGAGGCGCAGCACCTCGAAGAGGTTGAACTCGAGATCCCGGACGTTGGCGATGTAATGACCCTGTGCCATGGCAGGCAGTGTGACTGCTCAGCAAACGCGTACGCAAGCGTAACCAGGGTCAACCTACGGATGACGCAACCGTAGGGTGCGAGGTCAACGGCAGTGTGATGCTCGGTCATATACCTCGGGGCAGTTCGGCGCAGCGATCGACGGCACTTCGCGGTCGTCGAAGCTCAGCATGCCTGTGATCGGCACGCTCTCGGGCAGTGGATCGTCATAGCTCCACGCCACGTCGTCGACGACGACGTCGCCGACGACCGCGCTCCAGTATGTCGCGTAGCCCTTGTAGTTGCAGTAGCTCGACGTCGGCGAGCGTCGCAGCAGATCGGTGCGCACCCGTTCCGGGGCGACGTAGAGGCGCGGCGGCGAGCGCGGTCTCGAAGAGAATCGACGGTGTCGACGGTGTCGACCAGCGCGACGCCGGCGACCTCGACCCGCAGCCGGCGCGCCGTCGGGCGGCAGTCCACCCGGTGGTACGGGTTGGGCGGGTAGTGCACCAGGCGGCGACCTTCCTCGAGCCAGGTGTCCACGGCCGTCCACGGCACGACGACGAAGCCGGGCGCCTCGGGCACGGGAGTGCCGGGCAGTCCCCGACCTCGTCGGCGGGGAACGCGTAGCTCAGCGGTGCGGCCGCGGCGGTGCACCAGCAGGGCGTGCTCGGTGTCGATCACGGTGCGGTCCGCGCGGATCGCCTGGATGCGGCGAGGGTGCGGCTCGAGGTAGACCAGATCGCCGGTGACCGGTGGGCTGAACCATCCCGCGCGGTCGCTTGCTGAGCGGACCGCTGCCGGCGACCAGGCTCATGGAAGACTCCCTCCTGTCGCGATACCGCTGGGGCGAAAGGCAAAGTTTACAAAGCCATCGCGCAATGTCACGGCGGGTGGCGAAACCGGGCGAAACGGGTACCAGGGTGGTCGACGAACGGGGTGAGTCAGTGAAGCGGCTCAACGGCGTGGACGCGATGATGCTGTACAGCGAGACGCCGGAGATCCACATGCACACGCTCAAGATCGGCGTGCTCGATGTGTCGAACGTCGTCGGTGGTTACGACTTCGATCTGTTCCGCGAAATCGCCTTGCCGCGACTGCACGCGCTGGCGCCGCTGCGCTATCAGCTCGTCGACATTCCGCTGAGCTTCCATCACCCGATGTGGGTGCAGAACGCCGAGATCGACGTCGACTACCACCTGCGCCGAGCGCGGGTGGCGGCGCCCGGCGGGCGGCGCGAACTCGACGAGCTGATCGGGCAGATCGCGAGCACGCCGCTGGATCGTGGCCGTCCGCTGTGGGAGATGTACATCGCGGAAGGCCTGGCGGACAACAGGATCGCGATCATCCACAAGGTCCACCACGTGCTGGCCGACGGGGTGGCATCGGCCAATCAGATGGCGATGGCGATCGCAGCGCAAGAGCCCGATCTCGGCGGGCAGCTGCCCGATGCACCCGACCGACTCGCTCGCGCCGGTGAACCTGCTCAAGGCCGCCGGGCGCGACCATCTCCGCCAGATTCGCAGGTTGCCGCGTCTGCTCAACGAGACGGCCACCGGAGTGGCCCGGGTGCGGCGCAGTGCCAAGGCGCGCGGACCGCAATCCCGATCTGGCCCGCAATTTCGCGCCGCCGCCGTCGTTCCTCAACCACGTCGTCACGCCGGGCCGGCGGTTCGCGACCGCCCCGCTGGCGCTCTGCGATGTCAAGGAGACCGCCGGCACCTCGGCGTGACACTGAACGACATCGTGTTGGCGACGGCCGCCGGCGCGCTGCGCCGGCTCCAACTGCGGTACGACGGAGCGGCCGACGCGCCGCTGATCGCCGGCGTGCCGGTCAGTGTCAACACCTCGCCGCACCGCCTGACAGGCAACGAATTCACCTACATGACACCGTCGCTTGCCCGTCCACATCGCCGATCCGCTGGAGCGGGTCAGGTTGACCGCCATCGCCACGGCCATCGCGAAGGAGAACCACCAGCTGCTCGGGCCGACCCTGCTGCCCTCCTGGCTGGCCTACCTTCCGCCCGCGACCACGCCGCGCGTCTTCCGCCAGCAGGCGCGCCGCGTCGAGTCGGCGATGGTGATGAACCTGACGGTCTCGAATGTGCCCGGCCCGCGCGAACGAGGGCTGATCGACGGTGCGACGGTCACCGAGATCTACTCGGTCGGCCCGATCGTCGCGGGCAGCGGCATGAACATCACCGTCTGGAGCTATGTCGACCAGCTCGCCCTCTCCGTGCTCACCGACGACCGCACGCTCGACGATCCGCACGAGGCCACCGATGCACTCGTCGACGCGTTCACCGAGATCCGGCGTGCGGCCGGACTGTCCGACGAGTTGACGGCTGTCCAGTCGGCCCTGCCGCTGGCAGCGGCCAGGTGACCGACGGAACCTCTTGACGGGTCTGCGGTTTCGCGGTCCCGCGGCGTGGCCGAGACACGATCGGGACTTTACAGATCGGCCGATAAGTGTCACCCTGTCTGGGATTGCGCCCGCACACGTTTTCAGGGAGGCCGCGGTGACCGTTCGCACATTCGAGGTGGACGACCTCGCGCATTCGCCGCGTCTTGGGTCGGGTGTCCGGGAGTCCCACGCGACGCAGCAGACCTATGACCTGACCGTGGTGGCCGCGGACGTGGCGAGCGTGGTGCAGGCTGCGGGTGGTTGGCTGTGCGACCGGGTCCGCGCCGGCTGGCAGGTCACGGTAGTGGTACCGGCACACCAGGACCTCACCGCGCTGCGGATCCTCGGTGTGCACGTCGAGGCGGCCGGCCCGGACGCCGAGCCCGGACGCCAGGGCCCGGCCATCGTCGGCGGCGCTCGCGGTGGACGCCGATGTCCTGCGTCGCGACGACGGACTGCGCGCCGAAGTGCTGCGGGCGGTCGACGGAGGCCTGCACGGAGGTCACCGTGTGGGGGGAGTCGGCGCTGTTCGCCTCCGACCGTCGATTCCGCCGCGTGCGCCACGATCTCAGCGCGGCTGCCCGTGCCTTCACGGCGCGGGCGCTGCTGGCGTGCGGACGCCCCGGTTCGGCACCGGCGTGTGAGGAGTTCGTCAGCGCCGCCCTGTGGTACCCGACCGACGGCGCCGACCTGGTGACGGTCGGGACCTAGCTGGAGAGAACCTGCTAACGGGTGTCGCGGTTGCGGCCGATGTACCAGCTACGTGCCACGAAGCCGACGATGATGACGGCGAACGCGAGAAGGAAATAGTCCTCGACGTGCCCCTGGTGGTTGCCGATGGTCATCAGCGCGATGAACAGCGCCGCGAGCAGGCCGCCGATCTGCATCAGCCGCGGGTTCTCCTTCGACCAACCCCATTCGGCGGACGGCACTTCCTCGACGTCGACACCAGAGTGTCGTTCCACCTCGGTGCTTGCCACGGCTGCTCCTCACGGTCGGGTGGCTCGTGTTGCCGCCATTGTGACACAGACCTACTACGCGCCGGCGTAGCGCCGGGTTCCGCCCAGTAGGCTGGCCGGTCATGGCGGCGCGGGACACGGACGGCATCTTCGACGGCAAGGTCGTCTTCGTCACCGGGGCCGCCCGCGGCCAGGGTCGCGAGCACGCCGTCCGGTTCGCCGAGCTCGGCGCTGACGTCATCGCGTTCGACCTGTGCGAGCAGCTCGACAGCGTGGCCTACCCGATGGCGACACCCGAGGACCTCGACGAGACGGTGCGGCTGGTCGAGAAGACGGGGCGCCGGATCGTGGCCGAGCGCGGTGACGTCCGCGACCGCGACCGGCTGGCCGCCGTCGTCGCCCGCGGAGTCGCCGAGTTCGGCCGGCATCGACTTCGTGCTCGCCAACGCCGGGATCCTGCCCGCCGCGGGGGAGCAGGGCCGGCACATCGGTGCATTCACCGACGCCGTCGGCGTCATGCTCAACGGCGTCTACTTCACCATCGAGGCGGCGCTGCCGGCGCTGTTGCGCAACGCCGACGGCGGGGCCGATCGTCATCACCAGTTCGGCCGCCGGCTTCAAGTCGGTCAGCACCGACTTCGACAGCATGACCCACGGTGCGGCCGGATACACCGCGGCCAAGCACGGCGTCATCGGGCTGATGCGCCATTTCGCGACGTCGCTGGCGAGCCGCAACATCCGGGTCAACTCGGTGCATCCCGGGGGCGTCGCGACGCCGATGGTCCTCAACGAGGCGATGGCCGGTTTCGTCGGCGAGCACCCGTCGTTCGGCGAGTCGCAGCGTCCGCTGCTGACACTGCCGATGATGGAGCCGGGCACCGTCAGCGACACGATGGTGTTCCTGTGCGGGCCCGCGGGCCGCTACATCACCGGGGTGGCGCTGCCGGTCGACGCGGGTCTGACTGCTCAAGTGAGCGCGCTCAGCCCAGGCTTGCGGTAGCGCCGCAGCGCCTCGGCCCGTTCGTGGCCGTGATCGACGATCGGGTGCCGGGTAGTCCGTCGGGGCGGTCGCCGTCGAGCTTGTGGACGTCACCCACGTCGGCCAACTCGGGCACCCACCGGCGGATGTATGCACCGGACGGGATCGAATTTCGCTCCCTGCGTCGTCGGGTTGAACACCCGGAAGTACGGTGCGGCGTCGGTGCCGCAGCCCGCCGCCCACTGCCAGCCGTGCTGGTTGTTGGCCATGTCGCCGTCGACGAGCTGCTCGAGGAACCAGCGCGCCCCCCACTGCCACGGCAGGTGCAGATCCTTGACCAGGAACGAGGCCACGATCATCCGCACCCGGTTGTGCATGAAGCCGCTCTGGCGGAGCTGGCGCATGCCGGCGTCGACGATCGGAAAGCCGGTCCTGCCGGCTTTCCAGGCCTCGAACGCCTGCTCGGCGTCCGCGCCCTCGTCGACCTCGATGGCGTCGAACGCGGTGTTCCAGTTCCACCACACACTGCGCGGCCACTCGTGCAGCACCGACGGCGTAGAAATCGCGGAACGCCAGCTCCCGCAGATAGGCCTGCAGGCCCGGCGCCGCGCCCGAGGTCGGCGGCCAGCGTGCGCGGGTGGATCGTGCCGAACTTCAGGTGCGCCGACATCCTGCTGGTGGCCGCCAGGTCGGGGCGGTTGCGGTCGTCGGCGTAACCGGCGAGCCCGTCGGCGAGCGAAGCCTGCCACTGGCGTCGCGCGGCGCGTTCCCCGGCGGGCAGGTCCAGCTCGACGCCGGCGTCGGGGATGGCGGTGGTCCCGGCCCCCGGGACGTCGGCCGGGTCGATCCAGCGCGCCGCCTCGGCGGCACGACGGCGCGGGCGGGCGCCAGCCGTGCTCGCGCCACGCCTCGAAGAACGGCGTGAACACCTTGTACGGGGCGCCGTCGGACTTGGTGACCCGCCCCGGCGACACCAGATACGGCGACCCGGTCGCCACCAGCTCGACGTCGCCCAGCGCCCCGCGCACCTGCTCGTCGCGGCGCCGCCCGAACGGGGTGAAATCGTCGGAGACGTGGACCGACGTCGCCTCGATCGCCTTGGCCAGCGCGGGGATCCGGGACCTCGGGTCGCCCTCGGTGACCAGTAGCCGGCCGCCGAGCTGCTCGTGCAGATCGCGCAGCGCGTCGTAGAGGTACTGCAGCCGCCGCGGTCCGGCCGAGGCGCCGCAACCGCGGATCGAGCACATAACAGGCCAGCACCTCGCCGCCGTCGTCCGCGGCGGCCGACAACGCGGGCAGGTCGGCGAGCCGCAGATCGCGGCGGAACCACAACACGGCGGGCATGGCATTGATGCTGCCCGGGAAGTCGCCCGGACAAAACACCCGCGCGGGAATCTGACGAAAGGGTCATCCCAGCGCGGTCACTCTGCCCGCCGGGCTGTTCGGCGCCGAGGTCAACGGCCGATCGCAGCTGCTGCCAGAATGCGTGCATGACGCCAGGGGACTATCCGCGTGACATGGTCGGTTACGGTCCCCATCCGCCGCACCCGCAGTGGCCCGGTGGGGCGAAGGTGGCGGTGCAGTTCGTGCTCAACTACGAAGAGGGCGCCGAGAACAACGTGCTGCACGGCGATCCTGCGTCGGAGACATTCCTGTCCGAGATCGTTGGCGCGCAGGCGTTCCCGAACCGGCACATGAGCATGGAGTCGCTCTACGAGTACGGCTCGCGGGCGGGGCTGTGGCGAATACTGCGTACCTTCGACCGGCGCGGGCTGCCGTTGACGATCTTCGGCGTCGCGCTGGCGCTGGCCCGCAACCCCGCGGCGGTCGCGGAGTTTCGCCGCCGCGGCGACGAGATCGCCTGTCACGGGCTGCGCTGGATCAGCTATCAGCTGGTCGAGCCCGAGGTGGAGCGGGCGCATCTGGCCGAAGCCGTCGCGCTGATGACCGAGCTGACCGGCGAGCGCGCCGCTGGGCTGGTACACCGGGCGGGATTCACCGCAGACCCGGCGCCTGGTCGTCGAACACGGCGGCTTCCTCTACGACGCGGACTCCTACGCCGACGACCTGCCGTACTGGACCAGCGTCGAGGGCACCGACCATCTCGTGGTGCCGTACACGCTGGACACCAACGACATGCGGTTCGCGACCCCCGGCGGTTTCGGAAGCGGCGCGCAGTTCTTCACCCACCTGCGCGACGCGTTCGACGTGCTCTACGCCGAAGGCATCGCCGGGTCTCCCAAGATGCTCTCGGTGGGTCTGCACTGCCGGCTCGCGGGCCGTCCCGCGCGCATCGCGGCACTCGAACGGTTCCTCGACCACGTGCAGTCGCACGAGGACGTGTGGATCGCCCGCCGCGTCGACATCGCCCGGCACTGGATCGCGCATTTCCCGGCGCACTGACCCCGCACAGCGAGGATCCCCCGCTCGCCGGGGGTGGGCGCGGGGGATCCTCTGCTCTGTGGGAGCCGCCGGCGGCTACGCGGCCGGCGGCATCAGCACCGTGTCGATCAGGTACACGGTGGCGTTCGCGGTCTTCACCCCGCCGCACACCACCGACGCGTCGTTCACCATCAGGTGATCCGGTGCCCCGGTCACCGTCAGGTCAGCGCCCTGGACGGTCTTGTGGGTCCCCACCACCTGCGCCGGATCGGCCTGCCCGGGAACCACGTGGTAGGTCAGGATGTTGGTCAGCAGCGGCGCGTCCGTCTTGAGCTTCTCGATGGTGGCCGGGTCGATCTTGGCGAAGGCCTCGTCGGTCGGCGCGAAGACGGTGAACTCCGCCCCGTTGAGCGTGTCGACGAGATTCACCTGCGGGTTGAGCTGGCCCGAGACCGCCGCGGTCAGCGTCTTGAGCATCGGGTTGTTCGACGCCGCTTCGGTCAGCGGCGCCGGAGACATCCCCTGTACCGATCCGGGCCCGGTGGGAACCTCGGCGGCGTAGGCGGCGCAGCCCGGGCCCATGGGCTGGGCGCCGGCCGCAGGAGCCGCCGCGATGACCAGGCCGAGCGCAGCGGCCGCCGCGAATCCCGCGCCTGCCACATGCCGTGTGGTGTTCTTCATGGTGTCGTGCTCCTTTGGTTGAAAGACAATGCTTTTCGTCGGGCGGAACGGTCAGGCGGCCGGCGGCATCAGCACCGTGTCGATCATGTACACGGTCGCGTTCGCGGTCTTCACGCCACCGCACACCAGGCCGGCGTCGTTGACCTTGAGGTCGTTGCCCGCGCCGGTGACGGTCAGCGGGGCGCCCTGCACGGTCTTGTGCTCGCCGGCCACCTGCATCGGGCGCGGCCTGGCCCGGCACCACGTGGTAGGTGAGGATGCTGGTCAACAGGTCGGAATCGGTCTTGAGCTTGTCGATGGTGGCCGGATCGATCTTGGCGAACGCATCGTCGGTCGGGGCGAACACCGTGAACTCACCGCCGTTGAGCGTGTCGACGAGGTTCACGTTCGGGTTCAGCTGGCCCGACAGCGCCGAGGTCAGCGTCGTGAGCATCGGGTTGTTCGACGCCGCGACCGTCACCGGAGCCTCGGCCATGCCGCTCACCGAACCGGGCCCGACGGCACCTGCTCGGCGTAGGCCGCGCAGCCGGTGCCGATGAGGTTGGCGGCGGGGTCGGCCGCGGCGCTGGTCGGGGATGGCGAGCTGGTGGTCGCGGACTCCACGGCCGACTCGGCGGCACTGGTCGCCGAGGTGGCGGTGCTGGCAGCCTCTTCGCTCGAACAGGCGGCGCCGAGGAGCGCAACGGCGGCCAGGCTCGCTGCGGCGATCGTCTTGCGGTGAACTGTCTTCATCACTTCATCCCTTCGTGGCGGGCGTCTGTGCCCGTCCTTGGCTGACGCACGGGATTCATCGCCGTTGCGCCGTCCGGATGGGTGCGACCCGGCGCCGTCACAATTGCGTCACAGTTACTTCACAGGCGCTGGCGCGGCACAATGAACCCCGTGACCGGATCCGACGCGACCTCGCCGCCCGGCCGACAGCGTGTCCTGGTGCTGGGCAGCACCGGATCCATCGGCACCCAGGCGCTCGAGGTCATCGCCGCCAACCCCGACCGGTTCGAGGTCGTCGGGCTCGCCGCGGGCGGCGGCAACCCGCAGCTGCTCGCCAGGCAGCGCGCGCAGACCGGCGTGGCCAACGTCGCCGTCGCCGACCCGGCCGCCGCCGACGCGGTCGGCGACGTCGCCTACACCGGACCCGACGCCGTGACCCGGCTGGTGCAGAACACCGAGGCCGATGTCGTGCTCAACGCGCTGGTCGGCGCCCTGGGGCTGAAGCCCACGCTGGCCGCGCTGGCCAGCGGCGCGCGGCTGGCGCTGGCCAACAAGGAGTCGCTGGTCGCCGGCGGGCCGCTGGTGGTCAAGGCGGCCGCGCCGGGACAGATCGTGCCGGTCGACTCGGAGCATTCCGCGCTGGCGCAGTGCCTGCGCGGCGGCACCGCGGACGAGGTGGCCAAGCTGGTGCTCACCGCCTCCGGCGGGCCGTTCCGCGGGTGGACGGCCGCACAGCTCGAGGACGTCACCCCCGAGCAGGCGGGGGCCCACCCGACCTGGTCGATGGGCCCGATGAACACGCTGAACTCGGCGTCGCTGGTGAACAAGGGCCTCGAACTCATCGAGACCCACCTGCTGTTCGGCGTCCCTTACGAGCGGATCGAGGTCGTCGTGCATCCGCAGTCGATCGTGCACTCGATGGTCACGTTCACCGACGGCTCGACGCTGGCCCAGGCCAGCCCGCCGGACATGCGACTGCCGATCGCGCTGGCGCTGGGCTGGCCGTCCCGGGTCGCCGGGGCGGCGCCGGCCTGTGACTTCAGCACCGCTTCCACCTGGGAGTTCGAGCCGTTGGACGACGACGGTCTTCCCGGCGGTCGCGCTGGCGCGCCAGGCCGGAACCGGCGGCGGGTGCCTGACCGCCGTCTACAACGCGGCCAACGAGGAAGCGGCGGCGGCGTTCCTCGACGGGCGCATCGCGTTTTCCGGCGATCGTGCGCACCGTCGAGCAGGTGCTGCGCGCTGCCGACCAGTGGGCGGCCGAACCAGCTACCGTGGAAGACGTACTCGACGCGCAGGACTGGGCCCGGGACCGGGCGCGGCGCGCGGTCGAGCACGAATTCGCAGGTACCAGGGACTAGCAGAGGTAGAGGCCAACAGATGATGTTCGCGATCGGCATCGTGCTCTTCGCACTCGCCATCCTGCTGTCGGTGGCGCTGCACGAGTGCGGCCACATGTGGGTCGCCCGCGCGACCGGCATGAAGGTGCGCCGCTACTTCGTCGGCTTCGGTCCCACGCTGTGGTCCACCCGCAGGCCCAACCGGCTGGGCTCGACCGAGTACGGCGTCAAGGCCGTCCCGCTGGGCGGCTTCTGCGACATCGCGGGCATGACCTCGGTCGAGGAACTGGAGCCCGACGAACGGCCCTACGCGATGTACCGGCAGAAGGCGTGGAAGCGGGTCGCCGTGCTGGCCGCGGGCCCCGGCATGAACTTCATCATCGGCCTGGTGCTGATCTACGGGATCGCCCTCGTCTGGGGACTGCCGAACCTGCACCAGCCCACCAACGCGATGGTGGGGGAGACGGCGTGCGTGAAAGCCGAAGTGACGCAGGGTGAACTGGGTGACTGCGTGGTGCCCAGTCCGGCCGCGGCGGCCGGTATCCGGGCCGGTGACGTCGTCGTCAAGGTCGGCGACACCCCGGTGGCCGACTTCGACGAGATGGTCTCGGCGGTGCGCAAGCTCAACGGGCCGACGGTACTGACGGTGCAGCGTGACGAGGACGGGCAGACCCGCGAGTTCACCACCACCGTCGACGTCACGCCGAGCCAGCGCTTCGTGGCCGGCACCGACGGCGCCGCCCCGGCCCCGGCCAACGTCGGCACCATCGGTGTGACGGCGGCGAGTTTCGGCCCGACCCAGTACAACCCGCTCTCGGCGGTGCCGGCGACGTTCGCGTTCACCGGCGACCTCACCGTCGAACTCGGCAAGTCGCTGGCCAAGATCCCGACCAAGGTCGGCGCGCTGGTGCACTCGATCGGCGGCGGCGAACGCGACCCGGAGACCCCGATCAGCGTGGTCGGCGCCAGCATCATCGGCGGCGACACCGTCGAGCCGGCCTGTGGGTGGCGTTCTGGTTCTTCCTGGCGCAGCTGAACTTCGTGCTCGGCGCGATCAACCTGGTGCCGCTGCTGCCGTTCGACGGCGGCCACATCGCCATCGCGGTGTTCGAGAAGATCCGCAACCTGTTCCGCTCGGCGCGCGGCAAGGTGGCCGCGGCGCCGGTGAACTACCTCAAGCTGATGCCCGCCACCTACGTCGTGCTGGTGTTGGTGGTCGGCTACATGCTGCTGACCGTGACCGCTGACCTGGTCAACCCGATCAGGTTGTTCCAGTAGGAGAATCTCGTGAGCACCGCAAATGTGAGTCTGGGGATGCCGGCGCCGCCCGCGCCCGTCCTTGCTCCCCGCCGCAAGACCCGCCAGCTGATGGTGCGCGACGTCGGCGTGGGCAGTGACCATCCGATCTCGGTGCAGTCGATGTGCACCACCAAGACCCACGACATCAACGCGACGCTGCAGCAGATCGCCGAGCTCACCGCGTCCGGCTGCGACATCGTCCGCGTCGCGTGCCCGCGCCAGGAGGACGCCGACGCGCTGCCGGAGATCGCCAAGCAAGTCCAAGATCCCGGTGATCGCCGACATCCACTTCCAGCCCAAGTACATCTTCGCCGCGATCGACGCCGGCTGCGCGGCCGTGCGGGTGAACCCCGGCAACATCAAGGAGTTCGACGGCCGGGTCGGCGAGGTCGCCAAGGCCGCGGGCGCCGCCGGCATCCCGATCCGCATCGGCGTCAACGCCGGATCGCTGGACAAGCGCTTCATGGAGAAGTACGGCAAGGCCACCCCGGAGGCGCTCGTCGAGTCCGCGCTGTGGGAGGCCTCGCTGTTCGAGGAGCACGGCTTCGGCGACATCAAGATCAGCGTCAAGCACAACGATCCGGTCGTGATGGTCGCCGCCTACGAGCTGCTGGCCGACAAGTGCGACTACCCGCTGCATCTCGGCGTCACCGAGGCCGGGCCGGCGTTCCAGGGCACCATCAAGTCGGCCGTCGCGTTCGGCGCGCTGCTGTCCCGGGGCATCGGCGACACCATCCGGGTGTCGCTGTCCGCGCCGCCGGTCGAGGAGGTCAAGGTCGGCAACCAGATCCTGGAGTCGCTGAACCTGCGGCCCCGCGGGCTGGAGATCGTGTCCTGCCCGTCGTGCGGGCGCGCCCAGGTCGACGTCTACACGCTGGCCAACGAGGTCACCGCCGGGCTGGAGGGCATGGACGTGCCACTGCGCGTCGCGGTGATGGGCTGCGTCGTCAACGGTCCCGGTGAGGCACGCGAGGCCGACCTCGGCGTGGCGTCGGGCAACGGCAAGGGCCAGATCTTCGTCAAGGGCGAGGTGATCAAGACCGTGCCCGAGGCGCTGATCGTCGAGACGCTCATCGAAGAGGCGATGCGGCTCGCCGAGCGAGATGGGGCGACGCACGGGTTCAGAGGATGCCAGCGGTTCGCCGGTCGTGACCGTAAGCTGACGATGGCCCCTGATCGCGGGCACCGGCTGCTGAGGGTTCGTCGCAGAAAGAGTCCAGATGTCGGCTCCGCCGCTGTTTCGCCTCGTCGACGAGCGACGGGTGTCGGTGGTGCGCGACATCCGCGACATGACCGCCGTGCGCCAGGTGCTCGACGACGATCCGGTCGGCTCCTGCATGGTGGCCTCCCGGGTCGCCGAACACGGCATCGAGCCGCAGGCCATCGGCGGCGAGCTGTGGACGCGGCGGCGCGCCAGCGAGTCGCTGTGTTACGCCGGCGCCAACCTGATTCCGCTGCGCGGCGCACCCGGTGACCTGAATGCGTTCGCCGACAAGGCGATGAGCACGTCGCGGCGCTGCTCGTCGCTGGTCGGACGCGCCGAACTGGTGCTGCCGATGTGGCAGCGCCTGGAACACGCCTGGGGCCCGGCCCGCGATGTGCGCGACACACCAGCCGCTGATGGCGCTGCGCACCGCCGCCCGCGTGCGCGGTCGACCCGGCGGTGCGGCCGGTGCGCATCGACGAACTCGACGCCTACCTGGTGGCGGCGATCGACATGTTCATCGGCGAGGTCGGCATCGACCCGCGCATCGGCGACGGCGGCCGGGGCTACCGTCGCCGGGTCGCCAGGCTGATCGCGGCGGGCCGGGCCTGGGCCCGGTTCGAGCGCGGACAGGTGGTGTTCAAGGCCGAGGTCGGCTCGCAGTCGCCGGCGGTCGGACAGATCCAGGGCGTGTGGGTGCATCCGGATTGGCGCGGCCGCGGGCTGGGCACCGCGGGCACCGCGACGGTGGCCGCCGCGGTGGTCGGCAGCGGCCGCATCGCCAGCCTGTACGTCAACAGCTTCAACACCGTGGCGCGGGCCACCTACGCGCGCATCGGCTTCACCGAGGTCGGTACGTTCGCCACCGTCCTGCTCGACTGAGCACGCGCGCCGCCTACGCTGACGCACATGACCGAGCCCGACGCCAAGGTCGCAGCGCAAGGTGATCGCCGACGCATTGGTCACCGCCCTGGAGCGACGGCACGAGGTGCTCGACGCGGTCGTCGCCTCCGAGGACTACGACGCGGCGATCGAGGCGATCGCCGACCTGCTCGACACCTCCGCAGATGCCGCCGAGGCAGTGTTGCGGTTGTCCTTCGACCGGCTCACCAGGGTGTCGCGGCGGCGCATCGCCGCCGAACTCGAGAACCTCAACAGCCAGATGTCGTCGCTCGCGGCGGCTGAGCACGCGGCGGGATCGGCCCGCCGGCTGATGCTGCGGCCGTTCGCTCGCCGATCAGCGACCGCGACATCTTCGCCGCGCGCACCCGACGATGTCCGTCGGCCGGTGACGGCACGGACGCGCCGGCCGGTGACCTCGGCGACGAGATCCGCGAGGCCGTCGCCCGCGTCGCCGCCGAGGAGGCGGCCTGGCTGGTCGCCGAGGTGGGCGCGGCCAAGGTCGGCATGGTGTTCGGGGAGCTGTGTGACGGTGAGGTGGACGTGCGCATTTGGATCCATCCCGAGCATCGCAAGCAGGGGCTACGGCACCGCGGCGCTGCGCACGTCGCGCTCGGAGATGGCGGCCTACTTCCCGGCGGTTCCGCTGGTGGTCCGCGCCCCCGCCGCGGACGCGTAACGGATTCCGCCGAACAACCCGGCGCGTGCACGGTGCGCCTGCGCCGAAACCGGATCGTTATTTCTTAACATCAGCCCCAATGGCAACTTGTTCTCATCAGTCTCACGCGTCGCGACCGTCCTGACCATCGCCGCGCTCGCCGTCACGCTCGGCGCCTGCACCCCGCGGCCCAACGGCCCCGAACCGACCGCCGAGGAGTTCTTCGCCGCGCTGGCCAAGGGCGACACCGGCGACGGCCGCCGGGCTCACCGACCGGCCGGAGGACGCCCGGGCGGCGCTCAACGAAGCCTGGGCCGGGCTGCAGGCGACGGGGCTGGACGCCCAGATCCTGAGCTCCAAGTACGCCGAGGACACCGGCAGCGTCGCCTACCGCTACACCTGGCACCTGCCCAAGGACCGCACCTGGACCTACGACGGCCAGCTCAACATGGTCCGCGAGGAGGGCCGCTGGGAGGTGCGCTGGAGCGCCACCGGCCTGCATCCGCGGCTGGGGGAGAACCAGACCTTGGCGCTGCGCGCGGACCCGCCGCCGCGGGCATCGGTCAACGAACGCAGCGGCACCGACCGTGCTGATGCCGGGCATTCCGCTACGACTTCGCGCTCGACGCGAAGTCGGCGGGCGCGCAGCTGATGTCCACCGCGCGGATCGTCGCCGACACGCTGCGCCGCTTCGACGACACCCTGGATGCGCAGCGGCTCGCCGAGCAGGCCAGCTCGACGAAGGGCCCGCTGAACCTGCTCACGCTGCGCCAGGCCGACCACGACGCCGTCGTGGGCGCCATCGGCGCGCTGCCCGGCGTGGTCATCACCCCGCAGGCCGACCTGGTGCCCACCGACGAGCATTTCGCGCCCGCGCTCGTCGACGAGGTCAAGAAGACGGTCGTCCGACGAGCTCGACGGCGAGGCCGGGCTGGCGCGTCGTCACCGTCAACCAGAACGGCGTCGACCTCGACGTGCTCCACGAGGTGTCCGGCCAGCCGGCGCCCGTCGGTGAACATCAGCCTGGACCGCTCCGTGCAGGACGCGGCGCAGAACGCCGTCGACACCACGGGCAAGCAGGCGATGATCGTCGTCATCAAGCCGTCGACCGGCGAGATCCTGGCCGTCGCGCAGAACTCCGCCGCCGACCACGAGGGTCCGGTCGCGACCATGGGCCTCTACCCGCCCGGCTCGACGTTCAAGATCGTCACCGCCGGCGCGGCCATCGAGCGCGACATGGCCACCCCGAACACCCTGCTCGGCTGCCCCGGGCACATGGACATCGGCCACCGCACCGTGCCCAACTACGGCGGCTTCGACCTCGGCACCGTGCCGATGTCGCGGGCGTTCGCCAGCTCGTGCAACACCACGTTCGCCGAACTCGCCAGCCGGATGCCGCCGCGCGGACTGACCCAGGCCGCCGCGCAGTACGGCATCGGACCCGACTACGACGATCGCCGGCCTGACCACCGTGAGCGGATCGGTGCCACCGACGGTGAACCTCACCGAGCGCACCGAGGACGGCTTCGGCCAGGGCAAGGTGCTGGTCAGCCCGTTCGGAATGGCGCTGGCGGCCGCGACGGTGGCGGCCGGCAAGACGCCGGTGCCGCACCTGATCGAGGGCCGCGAGACCGAGATCAGCGGCGACCGCCAGCCGATCCCGGCCGCCGATGGTCGACAGCCTGCGGCCGATGATGCGTCTGGTGGTCACCAACGGCACCGCCAAGGACCTCCAGGGCGCCGGTGACGTCCGCGGCAAGACCGGTGAGGCCGAGTTCCCGGGCGGCTCGCACTCCTGGTTCGCCGGCTACCGCGGCGACATGGCCTTCTCGGCGCTGATCGTCGGCGGGGGCAGTTCGGAGTGGGCGGTGCGGATGCTCAAGGGCATGCTCGACTCGCTGCCCCCCGACTATCTGGCCTGAGGGCGGTACCGTGGAACGGTCATGACCGATGTCAACCACGGCAGGCTGCCCGCCGAGATGCCGGTGCCGGAGATGCGCATCTCCGACGCGGACCGCAACGGAACGCTGCGCCGGCTGCACAATGCCGTGGCGCTGGGCCTGATCGACATCGAGGAGTTCGAGGAGCGCTCGGCGATGGTGTCGCGGGCCCGGCTGCCGTCGGACCTCGACGTGCTGGTCGGCGATCTGCCCGGACCCGGTGCGATCGTCACCTCAGCGGCAGATCGTGTCGAACTGCGCGGGGTGATGGGATCGCTCAAGCGCCAGGGCGAGTGGGTGGTGCCCACCCGGCTGGCCCTCTACCGGCGGATGGGATCGGTGGACCTGGACCTCACCCGGGCGCGGTTCGCCGGGCCGATCGTCATCATCGAACTCGACATGAAATTCGGTGGCCTGGACCTGCGGCTGCCTGTCGGTGCCAGCGCCTCGATCGACGACGTCGAGGTGACCGTCGGCAGCGCCACTGACCACCGCAAAGATGCTCCCGCGGAAGGCAATCCGCATGTCGTGCTCACCGGCAAGGTGGTGTGCGGCTCGGTCGACATCCGCGGTCCGCAGAAGCAGTGGCGCAGGAGCCTGCCGCTGCGGCGCTCCTAGCGCGCATCCAGGACAGCGAAGCTGAGCGTGGCGCGAGCCGCCAGCCGGTCCCGCGCGACGTCGGTGACGTCGACCGCGATGACCGACAGGCGCCGCCCGGCCCGGACCACGGTGGCTTCCGCGCGGGCCGGTCCCTCGAGGACAGGCGCCAGGAAGTGCACCGTCATGTCCGCGGTGGTGACGTCCTGTCCGGCGCCGACGTGCCGGTCGGCCAGCCGTCCGGCGGCGATGTCGATCAGCGTGGCGACCAGTCCGCCCTGCAGCGCGCCGCGGCGATTCACCAGGTCGGGGCGGTTGTCCAGCTCGATGATCAGGCGCTCGTCGGAGTCCTCGACGTCACGGAAGTCGAGTTGGGCGAACAAGTGTCCCGGGCTGACCTGCATGGGCGAACGCTAGCATTGCCACATGCCAGTACGGACCGCCCTTCGACCCGGCACGGTGTCGCCGATGCTGCCGGTGCCCAAGTCGATCACCCGACCCGAATACGTCGGCAGGGCGACCGCCCAGGAGGGCAGCGAACCCTGGGTGCAGACTCCCGAGGTGATCGAGAAGATGCGGGTGGCCGGCCGGATCGCCGGCGGCGCGCTCGCCGAGGCGGGCAAGGCAGTCGCCCCCGGGGTCACCACCGATGCACTCGACCGCATCGCCCACGAGTACATGATCGACCACGGCGCCTACCCGTCGACGCTGGGCTACAAGGGGTTCCCGAAGTCATGCTGCACGTCGCTGAACGAGGTCATCTGCCACGGCATTCCGGACTCGACGGTGATCGAGGACGGCGACATCGTCAACGTCGACGTCACCGCCTACATCGACGGTGTGCACGGTGACACGAACGCGACCTTTCTCGCCGGCGACGTCTCCGGGGAGCACCGGCTGCTCGTCGAGCGGACCCACGAGGCCACCATGCGCGCGATCAAGGCGGTCAAGCCGGGGCGAGCCCTGTCCGTGGTCGGGCGCGTCATCGAGGCCTACGCAAACCGCTTCGGCTACAACGTGGTTCGCGATTTCACCGGCCACGGCATCGGCACCACCTTCCACAACGGCCTGGTCGTGCTGCATTACGACCAGCCCGCGGTGCAGACCGTGCTCGAGGCCGGGTATGACCTTCACCATCGAACCGATGATCAACCTCGGCGGCCTGGACTACGAGATCTGGGACGACGACTGGACCGTGGTCACCAAGGACAGGAAGTGGACCGCGCAGTTCGAGCACACGCTCGTGGTCACCGAATCCGGTGCCGAGATTCTCACCCAGCTCTGAAGCGTCGCCTACCCTGGTGCCATGTTCCGGCGGGCCGCCCTCGCATCCACCGTCGTGCTGCTGTTCGCAGGCTGTGCACCCGCGGTCACCGGCACCGCGACGTGGCCGGGGGCCCGACTGGACCGTGCGGTGCTGACCGCAGCAGACTTCCCGCCCGGCGTGCGGTATGCGCGGACCGTCAAGGATCCCGGCCAGCCCGACGGGGCCGGCGGCCCGGCGCCGATGTTGTCGAAGCCGGAGGGGTGCACCGACGGGCTCACCCGCGACATCGCCGCCACCGCCGAGCGGGGGCCGGGCAGCGCAGCCGAATACACCGTCGCCTACGACGGTGCCCGAATGGTCGTCACCGTGCTGAGCTGGCGGCTGGACCTCGCGCGGCTGGCGGCCACCGCCGAGCGGTGTGCGGCCTTTCAGACGTTCTTCGCGCCGGCGGATCCGGGCATCCCGATGACCACCACCAGGCTGACGGCGCCGCGCGACGATGCGCTCGTCTACGAGCAGACGATGCATCTGTCCGGCGCGGACAACAGTGTGTACTTCTCGTTCGAGAACGTCGGTGGCGGCGCGGTGTTCGGCATCGCGTTTCCGACCGTCGACTCGTCTATTCCGGTCAAAGGCACGCTGCCGCAGACCTTTTTGGACGTCGTCGGCAAGCAGGCCGAGCGGGCCCTGGCGGCGTGAGGGCTTTCTCGTTCCAGAGCAGGAAAGCCGCCCGCCGCATCCACCGCTGGCGGTAGCGTGTCGCAATGCCCTCTCCGATGATCACCGTGGACGGTGTCGGCGTGCCCGTCGAGGTCACCGGACCGGAGAAGGGTTCGGTCGTGGTGCTGCTCGGGGCGGCGCAGAAGGCGCCGGCCGCGTATGAAGCCGTGTGCCAGCGGTTGCACACCGCCTCGCTGCGCACGGTGGTCATCGGCCCGGATCCGCGCCTGACGGCGAAGTCGGTGGTGGGCATCCTCGACGCGATCGACATCCGCTGGGCGCTGCTGGTGGGGGACCGGCTCGGCGGAGAACTGGCGTGGGAGCTGGCCGCCACCCGGCTGGACCGGTTCATCGGTCTGGTGGTGATCGATCGAGGACATCCACGGGTGGCCGACCTGGCGGGCGTGGTGCGCGACGAGCACTGTCCGCCGGTCGAACTGAACACCACGGCGCTGGTCAGCAGCAGCGCGGCGCGGGCCGTGGCCAAAGCCAGCCAGCGTTTCGTCTACGGCGAGTACCGCATCGTCGACCTGCTGGGCAGACGCCACGCCGCCGACTCGACGGCGCAGCTGGCCGCCGAGATCGTGATGCGCACCAGCACCTGGTGACCGGCACCCGGCGCTAGGAGGGCCGCTCCACCTCGTCGGGCGTCCACGCCTGCGGCAGACCGGGCTGGCCGGGAAACAGGAAGTCGACGAACGCCGCGGCGGTGGGCTGCGGCTCGTGGTTGGCCAGGCCGGGCCGCTCGTTGGCCTCGATGAAGACGTAGTCCGGCTGCGGTGACGTCGGGCACCAGCAGGTCGATGCCGGTGACGGGGATGCCGATCGCTTCGGCGGCCGCGACCGCCACCCGGCACAGCTCGGGATGCACGGTGGCGGTGACGTCGTGAATGGTGCCGCCCTGGTGCAGGTTCGCGGTGCGCCGTACGCGCAGGCGTTCGCCCTCGGGCAGCACGTCGTCGAACGAGTAGCCCGCCTCCCGCGACCGTGGTCTCGGTGACGGCGTCCATCGGGATCCGGGACTCGCCGCCGGTGGCGGCCGACCGCCGCCGGCTCTGCGCCTCGATCAGCTCACGGACGGTGTGCCGGCCGGTGCCGGTGACCTCGGCGGGCAGCCGCAGCGCGGCGGCGACGACCTTGCCGTCGATGACCACCAGCCGCAGGTCGTCACCCTCGGCGCGCTGCTCGATGAGCACCTCGGGGTGCTGCTCGCGGGCGCGGGCCAGCGCCGCGTCGAGTTCCTCGCGTCCGTCGACACCGACGGTGATGCCCTTGCCCTGCTCGCCGCGGGTGGGCTTGACCACGACGTCCCCCACTTCGGCGAGGAATTCGTGGTCGTCTTCGTCGTAGCTGGCCAGCCGGCCCTTGGGGACGGCGATGCCCGCCTCGGAGACCATCCGGCGGGTCAGCCGCTTGTCGTCGCAGCGGCTCATCGCCACCGCGGAGGTGTACTCGGACAGCGATTCCCGGGTGACGACGCTGCGCCCGCCGTGCGACAGCCGCATCTCGCCGGCCTCGGCGTCGAGCACCTCGACCCAGATGCCGCGCCGCATCGCCTCGTCGGCGATGATCCGCGCGTACGGATTCAGATCGTCCACCGTCTCGGGCGGGTGGGTGAACAGCGGTTCGTTGATGGCGTTCTTGCGCTTGACCGCCATCACCGGAACCCGGCTGAACCCGAGCTTCTCGTACAGCCCGATCGCGGCGTGGTTGTCGTGGGTGACCGACAGATCCATGTAGGCGCGGCCGCGTTCGCGGTACAGCGCGGCCAGGCTGCGGGTCAGCGCGGCGCCGACCCCGGGCAGCGTCGCGGCCGGGTCGACGGCCAGCGTCCACAGGCTCGTGCCGTTCTCGGGATCGCTGAACAGGGTCGTGTGGTCGACGCCGGTGACCGTGCCGAGCACCGACCCGTCCTCGTCGCTGACCGCGACCAGATAGTCGACCGACGGCTGGTGCAGGTGGTTGTCCCAGATCACGTCGGTGGGGGCGGGCACCATTCCGCACCGCACGTAGACGCGGTTCATCTCGTCGGCGTCACTGCGGCTCTCGCAGCGTGCGGACGCTGAAGCCGCTGCGCGGGGGGCCGTCCTGCGGCGCGTCGGAGAAGCGCAGCCGGTAGGTGTGGCTGGGGTCGATGAACAGTTCCGCGGGCGCCATCGACACCAGCACGTGCGGCTCCCGCGCATAGATGCAGATGTCGCGGCGGCCCTGGGCCTCCTCGCGCAGCACGGCCGGCGAGCTTGTCGGGCTCGCTGAACGTCTGCCCGAAAATCAGCCTGCCCCAACCGAGTTCGAGGACGACGTCGTCGGACATCGCGTCGACCATGTCCGGCGGCGAGGCCTCGTGCAGCGCCAGCGTGATGGCCTCGGAATGTTCGCCGGGCTGGTCCGTCCTCGGATCGAGATCGGTCATGCGGCCGGTCCGCTGATCCCGTGCTTCTGCAGCCACAGTCTCGAGCAGCGCGATCTGCCACAGCTCGTTGCCGCGCAACGGGGTCAGCCTGCCGTTGGGGTCGGCCAGCAGCCGGTCGACGGCCTCGGGCCGGAACAGCCCGCGCTCCTTGGCCTGCGGTGCGTACAGCGCATCGCGGACCATGTCCAGGTACGGCCCCTCCAGATGCGTCAGCGCCGGCACCGGGAAGTAGCCCTTGGGCCGGTCGATGACGTCGGCCGGAATCACTTGGCGCGCAGCCTGTTTGAGCACACCCTTGCCTTCATGGGCGGTCTTGTACTCGGGCGGGCAGGTGGCGGCCAGCTCGACCAGTTCGTGGTCGAGGAACGGCACCCGGCCCTCGAGCCCCCACGCCATCGTCATGTTGTCGACGCGCTTGACGGGGTCGTCGACCAGCATCACGGTGGTGTCGAGCCGCAGCGCCCGGTCGACGCCGGTCTGGGCGCCGGCGCGGGCGAAGTGCTCGGTGACGAACAGTTCGCTGGGATCGTCGGCGGTCACGATAGGCCGGCGACACCAGAGCCGGCGTAGGCGGACTGGTCGCGGTCGAAGAACGCGGCTCGGTAACTGGCCACCGAACCCGTCGACGCGACGCGGCGGCGGGCTCGCCCATCGGGGGATACCAGTGGTAGCCCGCGAACACCTCGTCGGCGCCCTGCCCGGACTGCACCACCTTGACGTGCTTGGCCACCTCTTGGCTGAGCAGATAGAACGCCACGCAGTCGTGGCTGACCATCGGCTCGCTCATCGCGCCGATCGCGCCGTCGAGCGCGGGCAGCATCCGCGTCGGTGTCGATCCGGATCTGGTGGTGGTCGGTGCCGAACCGCTCGGCGATGATGTCGGAGTACTTGAACTCGTCGCCGGCTGACCCCGTTCACCGACTCGAAGCCGATCGAGAACGTCTTGAGCCCGTGCTGGCCGGCTTCGGCGAGCAACCCGACGATCAGGCTGGAGTCGACGCCGCCGGACAGCAGGCAGCCGACCGGCACGTCGGCGACCAGCCGCCGCTCGACCGCGGTGCGCAGCGAGGCGAGAACGGCGTCCTCCCAGTCCTTCTCGGACCAGTCGGCGCGGTCGGCGCGGCGGGTGAAGTCCGGCTCCCAGTACGTCGTGGCGGTCCGGCTGCCGTCCGGTTCGATCGCCAGCAGCGAGGCGGGCGGTAGCTTGCGCGACTCCGCGCAGGATCGTGCGCGGCGACGGCACGACGGAGTGGAACGTCAGGTAGTGGTGCAGCGCGACCGGATCGATGCGGGTGTCGACATCGCCACCGGCGAGCAGCGCCGGCAGCGAGGACGCGAACCGGATCCGGTCGGCGTTCTCGGTGACGTAGAGCGGCTTGATGCCGAGGCGGTCGCGGCCCAGCAGCACCCGGCCGCTGTCGCGCTCGACGATGGCGAAGGCGAACATGCCCTGGAGGTGGTCGACGAACCGGTCGCCCCAGTGGTGGTAGCCCTTGAGCAGCACCTCGGTGTCGCTGTGGGAGAAGAACCGGTAGCCGTGGCCGGCCAGCTCGTCGCGAAGCTGCTCGTAGTTGTAGATGCAGCCGTTCCAGGCGACCGCCAGACCCGAGCTCGGGGTCGACCATCGGCTGGCGCGCCGGCCTCGGTGAGGTCGATGATCTTGAGCCGCCGGTGGCCGAGGGCGACCCGGCCCTGGGACCACACTCCTGCGGCGTCGGGACCGCGGGGGACCATGATCTCGGCCATCGCGGCGACAGCACGGACATCCGGGGTTTTTCCGTCGAGGCGTACCTCGCCGGTGGCTCCACACACCTGTTCGACCCTACTCTGTGACGGCGAATATCGATCACGTCATGCGGCCCTGCAGCAGAGCGCAGCCACGTGCTGTTTCTCTACCCTGGCAGACGCGGGTCAAACGCTCAAGCCGGACGAGATCGTCGCCCTCAGTCGGTGCGGCCTTTGAGGATCTCGTCTTCGATGGTGCCGCCCAGCCCCTCGGACTCCGGGTCGTAGCCGTGCAACCCGCCGGTGGTCGCGTACTCCTCCTCAGGGGAGAGCACCAGCCGATGTCGGCCGTAGAAGCCGAAAACCAATAGCCCGACGACGTAGAAGATGGCGATGGCGATGACGGCCGGCCGGTAGTCCGGGTTGATCAGAATGCCGATGAACGTCACGGCGGCGATGACGAACGCCACGATGGCCCCGGCGTTGCCCGTCGGGCTCATCCACGGCCTGCGCGCGTTCGGGAACTTCCGGCGCAGCAACACGAACGAGATCATCTGCAGCATGTATGCCAGCACTGCGCCCCAGACCGCGATGTTGAGCACGACCGCCCCCGCGCCCTCGTTGGCGTTGACGATGAGCAGCGCGACGAAGCCGATGATCGCCCCGACGATCAGCGCGACGTACGGCGTCTGCCGCCTACCGGTCAGCGACAGGGTCTTCGGGTAGTAGCCGGCGCGGCTCAGCGAGTACAGGTTGCGGCCGTAGGCGTACATGATGCCCTGCAGACTCGCCAGCAGGCCGATCAGCGCGAAGGCCGACAGCACGCGCCGCCCAGCTGCCGGGCAGGAACGCGCGGAAGCCGTCCAGCAGCGGTTCGTCGGATGCGCCCAGCGCCTCCGATCCGGTGACTGCGGGGTTGAGGAAGAACACGATGGCCGCCGCAGCCGACCAGTGCGACCATGCCCCAGATGCCGGCCTTAGGGATGTCCCTGCTGGGGTTGTGCGCCTCCTCGGCGGCCAACGGCAGCTCCTCGATCCCGAGGAAGAACCACATCGCGAACGGAAGGGCGTAGAGGATCGGCCACCCAGCCGAACGGCAGGAAGGTGCTGGAGCCGGCGGCCGCCGGGTCCGGCTCGATGTCGAACAGCCTGCCGAAGTCGACCGCGCCCGTTGACGATCGCCAGCACGCCGAACAGCACCAGGATGCCGATCGAGATGATCGCCACCACGAACGCGAATTTGAAGGACGAGCTCCGCGCCCCAGGAGTTCAGGCCGACGAAGATCGCGTAGAGGATGATCCACCACGACCCACATCGGCATCGAGAGCCCGAACAGGTCGGTCGGTCACCGCATCGGCGTAGACTGGCCGAGAAGTACACCACCACCGCGGTGGTGAACACGTACTCGATGGTCTCGGCGAAGCCCGGTGACGAACCCGCCCCACGGGCCCATCGCGGCGCGGGCGAACGAATAGGCGCCGCCGGTGTGTGGCATTGCCGCCGACATCTCGCCGATCGAGAACAGCATGCCGAAGTACATGACGATGATGACGACCGATGGCGATGCCGAGGCCACCCCAGCCCGCCGCGCCGATGCCGAAGTTCCAGCCGGAGAAGTCACCGGAGATGACGGCAGCGACACCGATGCCCCACAGTCCCCAGAACCCGGCGGTACGCAGCAGCGTGCGTTTCTCGAAGTAGTCTTCGCCGGCCGGGCGTGTAGGTGACCCCGGACGCCGTCAGCCGCTCATCCGTCATTGCGGTTCTCCTCACCGACTTCTTCGTGCAGGCGTGCGGCGTGCACGGCTATATGCCTCTGCACAGGCACAATAAGATCTGAAAGGTCTGCTGTCCTACCTTTGAGGATGAAGATGCTGTAACGACCGTCTGTGGGCGATCTACGAGGCGGTGCTTCAATGGTTGAAATCGGGGCAAGAACTGCAAGTCTGGACGGCTTGCCGAGGAGGGTCGATGGGTGCCGGTGCGGGCAAATTACGCAGGCCGACCTCGAGCGCCTGGTGGCCGCCGGGGACATCGACACCGTGATCGTCGCGTTCTGCGACATGCAGGGCAGGCTGACCGGCAAGCGGATCTCGGCGCGGCTGTTCGTCGACGACGTGGCCGCGCACGGCGCGGAGTGCTGCAACTACCTGCTCGCCGTCGACGTCGACATGAACACCGTCGACGGCTACGCGATCTCGAGCTGGGAGACCGGCTACGGCGACATGGTGATGACGCCCGACTTCGACACGCTGCGGCTGCTGCCGTGGCTGCCCGGCACCGCGATGGTGATGGCGGACCTGTCGTGGACGGACGGCAACGGCGGTCACGCAGGCGCCCCGCAGCATCCTGCGGGCGCAGCTGGACCGGCTCGCCGAGCGCGGGATGGGTGCGGTCGCGGCCACCGAACTCGAGTTCATGGTGTTCGACGACGGCTACCGGGACGCGTGGAAGGCCGGGTATCGCGGGCTGACCCCGGCCACCGACTACAACATCGACTACGCGATGCTGGCCTCGACGCGGATGGAGCCGCTGCTGCGCGACATCCGCCTCGGCATGGAAGGCGCGGGCATGTACTGCGAGGGCGTCAAGGGCGAGTGCAACCTCGGTCAGCAGGAGATCGGGTTCCGCTACGACGACGCGCTCGTCGTCTGCGACAACCACACGATCTACAAGAACGGCGCCAAGGAGATCGCGGACCAGCACGGCAAGAGCCTGACCTTCATGGCGAAGTTCGACGAGCGCGAGGGCAACAGCTGCCACATCCACATCTCGTTCCGCGGGCAGGACGGCAGTCCAGAAGGTGTAGCCGTGTTCGCCGACGAGGACGGGGAACTGGGCATGTCGGCGATGTTCCGCAGCTTCGTCGCCGGCCAGCTGGCCACGCTGCGCGAGCTGACGCTGTTCTACGCGCCGAACATCAACTCCTACAAGCGATTCGTCGAAGGCAGCTTCGCCCCGACCGCGGTCGCGTGGGGTATCGACAACCGCACCTGTGCGTTGCGCGTGGTCGGCCACGGCCACGGCATGCGGATGGAGTGCCGCGCTCCCGGCGGTGACGTCAACCAGTACCTGGCCGTCGCGGCCCTGATCGCCGGCGGACTGCACGGGATCGACCAGGAACTGGAGCTGCCCGAAGCGTTGCAGGGCAACGCCTACACCAGTGGCGCCGAGCGGTTGCCGACCACGTTGGCCGAAGCCGTCGACCTGTTCGACAACTCCCAGGTCGCCCGCGCAGGCCTTCGGCGACGACGTCGTCGAGCACTACCTCAACTACGCGCGCGTCGAGCTCAAGGCCTTCAACGCCGCGGTGACCGACTGGGAGAGGATGCGCGGTTTTGAGCGACTCTGACCACCGGGGGGCCCCGACTCGACCGGTTATCGGGCTGACCACCTATCTGCAGCAGGCTCAGACCGGGGTCTGGGATGTGCGCGCGAGCTTCCTGCCGGCGATCTACTTCGAAGGTGTCGGCATGGCCGGCGGCATCTCGGTGCTGCTGCCCCCGCAGGCCGCCGACGACGCCATCGCCGACCGGGTCGCTCGCCGGCCTGGACGGGCTGATCATCACCGGCGGGCGCGACGTCGATCCCGCCACCTACGGCGGTGCGCCCCATCCGGCCACCGATCAACCCGAGGCCGACAGCCGCGCCCGCGACGCGTTCGAGTTCGCGCTGCTGCGGGCCGCGCTGCGCGCGCGGCGTGCCGGTGCTCGGGATCTGCCGGGGAGCCCAGGTGCTCAACGTGGCGCTGGGCGGCACCCTGCACCAGCACCTGCCCGACGTGGTCGGCCACAGCCGGCACCAGCAGGGCAACGCCGTGTTCAGCACCTCGTCGATCACCACGGTGCCCGGCACCCGGGTCGCAGCCCTGGTCGGGCCGACCACCGACGCGCAGTGCTACCACCACCAGGCCATCGACCGGCTCGGCGACGGGTTGATCGTCAGTGCGTCGGACACCGACGGGGTGATCGAGGCGATCGAGATCGACCGTTCCCGGCGCCCCGACCGGTGGGTGGTGGCCGTGCAGTGGCACCCCGAGGAGCGGCTCGACGACCTGCGGCTGTTCGCCGGACTGGTCACCGCCGCCACCGACCATGTCGAACCACAAGACCCAGAAAGTGAGCGTATGACCCAGACGATGTCCAGCGACGTGATCAACCCGGCGACCGAGGAGCTGCTGCGCACCGTCGAGCAGACCGACGAGGCCGGTGTCGACGATGCGGTCGCCCGCGCCCTGGTCGCACAGCGGCGGTGGGCCCGGCAGGCACCGGCCGAGCGGGCCGCGGCGTTGCGCGCCTTCGCCGCGGTGGTCGACGCCCACGTCGAGGAACTCGCGCAGCTCGAAGTCGCCAACTCCGGGCATCCGATCGGCAACGCCCGCTGGGAGGCCGGGCACGTGCGCGATGTGTTGCAGTACTACTCGGCGACTCCGGAACGCCTGTCGGGCAAGCAGATTCCGGTCGCCGGTGGCTGGGACGTGACGTTCAACGAGCCCCTCGGCGTGGTCGGCGTCATCACGCCGTGGAACTTCCCGATGACGATCGCGTCGTGGGGGTTCGCGCCCGCGCTGGCCGCGGGCAACGCCGTGCTGGTCAAGCCCGCGGAGTGGACGCCGCTGACCACGATCCGCCTCGGCGAGCTCGCCGTCGAGGCCGGCCTGCCCGCCGACCTCTTCCAGGTTCTGCCGGGCAGGGGCTCGGTGGTGGGCGAGCGTTTCGTCACCCACCCCGATGTCCGCAAGATCGTGTTCACCGGATCCACCGAGGTGGGCACCCGGGTGATGGCGACCGCGGCGCAGCAGGTCAAGCGCGTCACGCTGGAGCTGGGCGGCAAGAGCGCCAACATCGTGTTCGACGACTGCGACCTCGAGCGTGCCGCCGCGACGGCGCCGTACGGCGTCTTCGACAACTCCGGCCAGGACTGCTGTGCGCGCAGCCGGATCCTGGTGCAGCGCAGTGTCTTCGACCGCTTCATGGAACTGCTCGAGCCGGCCGTCAAGGGTGTGGTAGTGGGTGACCCGCGCGCCGAGGGCACCGAGATGGGTCCGCTGGTGTCCAAGGCGCACTGGGAGTCGGTGGCCGGCTACGTGCCCGACGGTGCGCCGGTGGCGTTCCGCGGGGACGCCCCGACCGGACCCGGGCTACTGGTTCCCGCCGACGGTGCTGACGCCGCAGCGCACCGACCGCACCGTCACCGAGGAGATCTTCGGTCCGGTCGTGACGGTGCTGCCGTTCGAGGACGAGGCCGACGCCATCGCGATGGCCAACGACACCGTCTACGGGCTGTCGGGCTCGATCTGGACCGAGAACCTGTCGAGGGCGCTGCGGGTGTCGCGCGCGGTGGAAGCCGGCAACCTGTCGGTCAACTCGCACTCGTCGGTGCGCTACACCACGCCGTTCGGCGGGTTCAAGCAGTCCGGGCTCGGTCGCGAGCTCGGGCCCGACGCACCGCTGTCGTTCACCGAGACCAAGAACGTGTTCATCGCTGTCGAGGACCAGGAGGCCCACTGATGGATCTGACCCAACGACTCGCAGGCAAGGTCGCCGTGATCACCGGCGGCGCCAGCGGGATCGGGCTGGCCACCGCCAAACGGATGCAGGCCGAGGGCGCCATCGTGGTCATCGGTGATCATCGACCAGGACACCGGCAAGACCGTCGCCGACGACATGAATGTGACGTTCGTTCAGGTGGACGTCTCCGACCAGGTCGCCGTGGACCGCTTGTTCGACACCGCCGTCGAGGTGCACGGCGGCGGTCGACATCGCCTTCAACAACGCCGGGATCAGCCCGCCCGAGGACGATCTCATCGAGAACACCGGGATCGACGCCTGGCAGCGGGTCCAGGACATCAACCTCAAGTCGGTGTTCTTCTGCTGCAAGGCCGCTCTGCGGCACATGGTTCCGGCGCAGAAGGGCTCGATCGTCAACACGGCGTCGTTCGTCGCGGTGATGGGCTCTGCGACATCCCAGATCTCCTACACCGCCTCCAAGGGCGGGGTGCTGGCGATGTCGCGCGAACTCGGCGTGCAGTACGCCCGCCAGGGCATCCGGGTCAACGCGCTGTGCCCCGGGCCCGGTGAACACGCCTCTGCTGCAGGAGCTGTTCGCCAAGGATCCCGAGCGCGCGGCGCGACGGCTGGTGCATGTCCCGGTCGGCCGGTTCGCCGAGCCGGAGGAGCTCGCGGCCGCGGTCGCGTTTCTGGCCAGCGACGACGCGTCGTTCATCACGGCGTCGTCCTTCCTCGTCGACGGCGGCATCAGCGGCCACTACGTGACGCCGCTGTAGGCGAGTGATGTCGGCCGGCCCGGACGCCCGCGAGGAGCAGACCGCCAGCGAGGCGCTGCTGCGTCCGGTGCGGCCGCTCAACGCCTTCGAGGACACCGTGGAGCGGTTGCTGCAGACCATCCGCCTGGGTGTGCTGCAGCCCGGCGAATCCCTGCCGCCCGAACGGGAGCTCGCCGCGCGGCTGGGAATCAGCAGGGACACCCTGCGCGAGGCGATCAAGTCGTTGGCCGACGCCGGCTACCTGGTCTCGCGTCGCGGCCGCTACGGCGGCACCTTCCTGGCCGAGGCGCTGCCCGCGCCCAGCCCGGACGGGGGTCGGTTCAGCCGCGCCGAGATCGACGATGCGTTGCGGCTGCGGGAGATCCTGGAGGTGGGGGCGGCCCGGATGGCGGCGGGCAGGACGCTGACCGCGAGCGAGCGTGAGGCGCTGTGGAGCCGGCTCGCCGACGTGCGGGGCGCCGCCCCCGTGGACTACCGCCGGCTCGACTCGCGGCTGCACCTGGCGATCGCCGAGGCGGCGGGCGTGCCGTCGCTGGTGCCGTTGGTGGCGCAGAACCGGATGCGGCTCAACGAGCTGCTGGACTGCATTCCGTTGTTGGCACGCAACATCGCGCACTCCGACGAACAGCACGAGGCGATCGTGCTGGCGGTGCTGGCCGGTGACGCCGACGCTGCGGCCGAGACGATGACGGCGCACGTCTGGGGTTCGGCGGCGCTGCTGCACGGCTTCCTCGACTGAACCCGATCGCCAGCGGATAGATTGGCACTCGTGGAGGACGGGCAACTGGTCGAGCGGGCGTCGTCGGCGCTGGCCGAGGTCGACACGGCCGGCTGGGCGCAGCGGTTCGACCTGCTGTCGGATCCCCACCGGCTGGAGATCCTGCTGTGTCTGCACCGCGCGCCCGGGATCTTCGTCAGTGACCTGGCCGCGGCGCTGGGCAGGTCGGAGAACGCCGTCTCCCAGGCGCTTCGCGTGCTACGCCAGCAGGGCTGGGTCACCAACACCCGCGAAGGGCGATCGGTGCGCTACCGGTTGGAGGACGAGACGGTCCACGACCTGTTGCACTGGATCGGCGCGCGGCACAGCTGACGGGCACGACGATGCGCATGCTGAGCGTCGACGAACCGCCGCTGACTCCGCGACCGAAGCTCGCCGGTGCGGCCGACCAACCGGTGCACGCGCGCATCGCCGGCTGGCTCGAGGGCCTCATCTCCAGCGGTGACCTGGTCCCCGGGGACAAGCTGCCGCCCGAGGTGGACGTCGCCACCGCGCTGGGCGTCAGTCGGATGACGCTGCGGCAGGCGCTGAGCGCCGTGGCGGCCAAGGGACTGATCGACCGTCGCCGCGGCCGCTTCGGCGGGAACTTCGTCGCCGCGCCCCGCTTCGAGTTCGACCACGCCAGCCTGCCCGGCTTCACCGAGCAGATGCGCCGTTTCGACGTGGAGGCGGGCGCCCGGGTGCTCAGGGCCACGACCACGCGACCCGATGTCGAGGTGAGCGCGGCGCTGCGATTGCGACGCACCGAGAAGGTGCATCAGATTCTGCGGGCGCGGACCGCCAACGGCGAGCCGATCGTGCTGGAGGAGGCCTATCTGCCCGCGGCGGTGTTTCCCGGGTTGCCGGCGCAGGACCTGCAGGGCTCGCTGTATGCGCTGATGCGCGGCTACGGACACGCGCCGCAGTCGGCCGAGGAACGGATCCAAGCCGTCCCCGCGACCGTCGAGCAGGCCGGTGCGCTCGGCGTCGAGGCGGCCAGCCCGCTGTTACTCATCGTGCGGACGTCGTTCGCCCACAACGGCGTTGCGGTGGAGTTCTCCCGCGACTACCACCGCTGGGACCGCACGGCGATCCGTATCCGGGCGCGGGCGGACGCAGTCGGCGACTGCGGCGATTGACCGTTATTAAGTCTAGACCTTTGACGGGGTCCGGGTTTACAGTGAAGTGATGTCGTCACGGCTCACCGACGAACAACTCGACGGGCTGTTCGAACAGCTGCCGTTGCTCGCCGGCCGGTCGCGGACGCTCGAGGAACTCTCCGGTGGCCTGACCAACCGCAACGTCAAGATCACCACCGCCGACGGCGTCTACGTGGCCAGGTGCGTGTCGACCGACTTCAACCTGCTCGGCATCGACCGTGACCGCGAGTACGCCAACAGTGTGGCGGCCGAGCGCGCCGGTGTCGGTGCGCCGGTGCTCGACTATCGGCCCGACCTCGGCATTCTGCTGCTCGGCTATCTCGACGGTAAGACACTGTGCAACAGTGACTTCCAGCGAGAGGGTGTGCTCGCCAAGGTGGCAGCGGCGTGCCGGACGCTGCACCGGGGGCCGCGCTTCACCGGCCGCTTCGACATGTTCGAGCGTCAGCCGGCCTACCTCGCGACGGCCCGCCGCCACGAGTTCCGCATTCCCGCCGACTACCTCGACCACGCACCGGCATTCGCCGCGGCGCAGCGGGTCCTGACCGCGACCGACGACGGCACGGTGCCGTGCAACAACGACCTGCTCGCGGGCAACTTCATCGAGCACGGCGACCGGCTGTACCTGATCGACTACGAATACTCGGGCAACAACGATCCCTGCTTCGAGTTGGGCAACATCTGGAGCGAGTGCGGGCTGACCCTCGATCAGCTCGACGAGCTGGTCGCCGGGTACTACGGGCGCCGGCTGCGGCACAAGACCGCCCGCGCCCACCTGCAGGGTGTCGTCGCCAAGTACGGCTGGACCCTCTGGGGCTGTATTCAAAATGGCTCCAGCGCGTTGGAATTCGACTTCTGGGAGTGGGCGATGGAGCGCTACGAGGCTGCGGTCGCCGAATTCAGGAACCCGCATTTCGCCCGGCTCCTCGACGACGTCGCGGCACCCGACTAAAAGGAGAGACCACCGATCATGGCGACACCGCTACCGGCCCGGGCCCACGCCGTCATCATCGGCGGGGGAGTGATCGGGACCAGCGTCGCGTACCACCTGACCCGTCTCGGCATCACCGACGTCGTGCTCGTCGAGCAGGGCCAGCTCTCCAGCGGGACCACCTGGCACGCCGCCGGACTCGTCGGGCAGCTGCGCGCGTCGGAGGGAATGACGCGGCTGGTGCAGTATTCGACCGCGCTGTACGCGGAGTTGGAAGCCGAGACCGGGCTGTCGGCGGGTTACAAACAGTGTGGTGGGGTCACCGTCGCGCGTACCGAGGACCGCATGGAGCAGTTGCGCCGGACCGCGGCGAACGCGGCGGCGTTCGACCTAGAGTGCGAACTGCTCACTCCCGCAGAGGCTCTCGATCACTGTCCGGTGATGCGGGTGGATGATCTGGTGGGCGCCATCTGGCTGCCCGCCGACGGTAAAGCCAACCCGACCGACCTGACGTACGCGCTTGCCAAGGGGGCGCGGATGCGCGGCTGCCGGATCGTGGAGCGGACCCGGGTGCTCGACGTGAGCGTCGCCGACGGTGCCGTGACCGGGGTGCGCACCGACGCCGGCGACATCGAGGCCGACATCGTGGTGAACTGCGCCGGGCAATGGGCCAAACAGATCGCGGCGCTGGTCGGCGCCAACGTGCCGCTGCACTCCGCCGAGCACTTCTACGTCGTCTCCGACGAGATCGACGGCGTCTACCCCGACCTGCCGATCCTGCGGGACCCCGATGGCTACACCTACTTCAAGGAGGAGGTCGGCGGACTGGTCATCGGCGGCTTCGAGCCCGAGGCCAAACCCTGGGTGTCCCCGGACGCGATTCCGTACCCGTTCGAATTCCAGCTCCTCGACGAGGACTGGGAGCATTTCGAGATCCTGATGAACAATGCGCTGCTGCGCATTCCGGCGCTGGAATCCACCGGCATCAAGAAGTTCTACAACGGTCCGGAGAGCTTCACCCCCGACAACCAGTTCATCCTCGGGGAAGCACCGGAATGCCGGAACTTCTTCGTCGGCGCCGGCTTCAACTCCGTCGGCATCGCCACCGCGGGCGGCGCGGGCCGGGCGCTGGCCGAGTGGATCGTGGCCGGCGCGCCCACCACCGACCTGACCGGCGTCGACATCCGCCGGTTCGCGCCGTTCAACGGCAACAACCGCTGGCTGCACGACAGGGTCGCCGAAGTGCTCGGCATCCACTACGAGATCCCGTGGCCGAACCGCGAGATGACCACCGCACGGCCGTTCCGGCGCTCCCCGGTGCATCACCTGCTCGACGCGGCGGGGGCGAACTTCGGCAGCAAGATGGGCTGGGAGCGGGCCAACTTCTTCACCCCGACCGGGCAGCAGCCGGTGATCGAATACACCTGGGGCAAACCGAACTGGTTGCCGTGGTCGGCGGCCGAGCAGATCAGCACCCGCACCGGCGTCACGGTGTTCGACCAGACGTCGTTCTCCAAGTACGTCGTCGTCGGCCGGGACGCCGAAGCGGCACTGCAGTGGCTGTGCACCGCCGACGTGGCGGTGCCGGTCGGCCGGGCGGTCTACACCGGGATGCTCAATGCCCGCGGCACCTACGAAGCCGACGTCACGGTGACGCGCACGGCACCCGACGAGTACCTGATGGTCAGCGGCGCGGCCACGACGGAGCGGGACAAGGAGCACATCCGGCGCTGCATGCCCGAAGGACTCGACGCCCACGTGGTCGACGTGACGTCGGCCTACGCGGTGTTCGGCGTGATGGGGCCGCGGTCCCGGGAGCTGCTGGCGCGGCTGACCGACGCCGACCTCAGCGACGCCGGGTTCCCGTTCGGCACCAGTCAGGTGCTGTCGCTGGGATATGCCACCGTGCGCGCGACCCGCATCACCTACGTCGGCGAACTCGGTTGGGAACTCTACGTTCCCGCCGAGTTCGCGGTCGGGGTCTACGAGGATCTGATGACGGCCGGAGCGGGTATGGACGTCGGGCGCGGCGGCTACTACGCGATCGATTCGTTGCGGCTGGAGAAGGGCTACCGCGCGTTCGGCCGCGAGCTCTCACCGGGCGAGAATCCCGTCGAAGCCGGTCTGCTGTTCGCCTGCAAACTCAAGACCGACATCGACTTCCTCGGCCGCGAGGCGGTCGAACGGGCGCGCGCCGAGGGGCCGCGACGCCGACTGGCCGGCTTCCGGGTCGAGTCGGCCGAGCCGATGCTGTGGGGCGGGGAGTTGATCCTGCGCGACGGCGAGGTGGCGGGACAGGCGACCTCGGCGGCCTGGGGCGAGACGACCGGCGCGTGCGTCGGGCTGGCGTACCTGCGTGCGCCCGACGGCCGGACCGTGGACGCGGACTGGGTGCGCGCCGGCGACTATCAGGTCAGCGTCGGGGGCGCGCTGCACCCGATCGCGGTGTCCCTGCGGGCGCTCTACGACCCGGCGGGCGAGCGGACCCGAGGCTAGATCACCTGCCCGGTCGGGCAGGCCGACGCCTGCTCATCTGATCAGCTGGACAGATGATCAGATGGGCCATACGCTCGGGCGGGTGAACGTCCACTACCAGGCGATGCACATGAGCGATGGCATCGTCAACGCGCCGGTCTCCCTGGTCTTCGGGGTGTTCGCCCTGGTCGCGCTGGGCTTCTGCGCGTGGCGTGCGCGCGAGGAACTCGACGAGCGCACCGTGCCGCTGGCCGGTCTGGTCGCGGCGTTCATCTTCGCCGTGCAGATGGTCAACTTCCCGATCCTGCCCGGGGTCAGCGGCCACCTGCTGGGCGGGGCGCTGGCGGCGATCCTGGTGGGGCCGTTCACCGGCGCCCTGTGCGTGGCCATCGTCCTGGTCGTGCAGTCGCTGTTGTTCGCCGACGGCGGCGTCACCGCACTGGGCACCAACATCACCAACATGGCGCTGATCGGCGTCGCGGCCGGCTACACCGTCGCGGTGGTGGGCTATCGGCTGACGCGGCGGATTCGCGGTGAGGTGTCCGTGGCGGCCGTCGGGGCCGTGGCGTTCGTGTCCGCCGTGATCGGGACCGTTTGCGCGGCCATGGGTTTCGTCGTCGAGTACGCCGTCGGCGGTGCCGCGACGACGTCGCTGGCCACGGTGACCGCCTACATGTCCGGCACCCACGTGCTGATCGGGATCGGAGAGGGCGTCATCACCGCGCTGACGGTGATGGCCGTGGTGCGTGCCCGGCCCGACCTGGTCCATCTGCTGCGGACCCACCCGCCACCGGAGCCGGTGCCGGCATGACGGCACGGGCGGGCGCCGGTCGCGCTTCTGGCTCGGCTTCGCCGTCGTCATCCTGCTGATCGCCGGCGGGCTGTCCTACCTGGCCAGCTCGAGCCCCGACGGCTTGGATTCGGCGACACTGCAGGGCTGCCAGGTCGTCGAGACCCTCAGGCGGCGAGCAGCTGCAGGGCGATTGCATCGCCCAGCACGCGGAGGAGCATGCGCTGGCGCGATTCGCCGCTGGCCGACTACGCCTCGGCGGCAAGCGGGCACCGGCGGACTGGCCGGCGTCACCGGCGTGGCCGTGACCGTCCTGCTGGCCGGCGGCGCCTTCTGGCTCATCGCCCGATCCCGCGCGAAGCCGAAACCTGCGGACCGCGACTGAGAGGGGCTGACATGGGTGCCGGCCATGCGCACCCGCTCTACCGCGACGGTGACTCGCCGGTGCACCGGCTGCCCGGCGAAGTCAAGATCGTCTGCCTTGTCGCGTTCGTGCTCGCCGTGGTGGCCACCCCGCGGGAGTTGTTCTGGCCCTTCGGCCTCTACGCCGTGATCGTGGTGACGACCTGGTACACGGCGGACATCCCGCTGCGCTGGATCCTGCCCCGGATGCTGATCGAGGCGCCGTTCATCGTGCTCGCGGTGCTGCTGCCGTTCGCCGAGGGCGGCGAGCGGGTGAGCGTGGCCGGCGTCGCGCTGTCCGTCGAGGGTCTGTACGCGGCGTGGGGCATCGTCATCAAGGGCACGCTCGGGGTGGCGGCCTCGCTGACCGTCGCGGCCACGACGACCGCGCGCGAACTTCCCGTCGCGCTGAGCCGGTTGCGCGTACCCGCGGTGATCGTCTCGATGCTGACGCTGATGATCCGCTACATCGACGTGCTGGCCGCCGAGGCCCGCCGGATGCGGATGGCGCGCATCTCCCGCGGCGACTCACCGCGGATGCTGCACCAGATCGGTGCGACCGCCACCAGTGTGGGATCGCTGTTCCTGCGCTCCTACGAGCGGGGCGAACGGGTGTACCTGGCCATGCTGTCCCGCGGCTTCGACGGACGGGTCCCCGCACTGGCGCTGGGCGCCGGCTGCGCGCCCGCGGCGTCTGACGCGGCAGTGGGTGCTCGCGCTGTCGCCGGCGGCCGCGGCGGTGCTGGTGTCGTTGTCCGCGTGGGCGGTGCGGTGAGCGCGCCCGCGGTCCGGGTCCGGGGTCTGCGCTACGCGTATCCCGGCGGGCATGTCGCGCTCGAGGGTGTCGACCTCGACGTCGCGCCCGGCGAGCGCGTCGCGCTGCTGGGGCCCAACGGTGCGGGCAAGACCACGCTGATGCTGCATCTCAACGGCGTCCTGACCGCCTACGCACGGCACCGTCGAGATCGGCGGAGTGGCGTTGTCGCGCAGCACGCTGCACGAGATCCGGCGCCGGGTCGGTCTGGTGTTCCAGGATCCCGACGATCAGCTGTTCATGCCGACCCTGGCTCAGGACGTCGCCTTCGGCCCGGCGAACTTCGGCCTGCGCGGCGACGAGCTGGACGGATCGGGTGGCCAGCGGCCCTGGCGGCCGTGTCGATGACCGAGCTGGCCGCGCGCAGCCCGGCGCACATGTCGGGCGGGCAGCGGCGTCGCGCCGCACTGGCGACCGTGCTGGCGTGCGAACCGGAGGTGCTGGTACTCGACGAGCCATCGGCCAACCTCGACCCGGTGGCCCGGCGCGAACTCGCCGAGACGCTGTCGGGGCTGGCCGCGACGATGCTGGTCGTCACCCACGACCTGCCCTATGCCGCCCAGCTGTGCGATCGGGCGATCGTGATGGACGACGGCCGGATCGTCGCCGACGGGGCGGTGGCCGATGTGCTCTCCGACGCGGATCTGCTCGCCGCGCACCGGTTGGAACTGCCGTGGGGCTTCACCGTCGGCTCCCGGTGAGGTCCCGGCGCGGTCAGTGCCGCTTCGACGGTGGCCACGGCGGTTCGCCGCACAGCGCCAGCAGCGCGTTCTCGACCACCTCGGGCAGCGCGGGGTGGATCCAGTACTGGCCGCGCGCCATGTCCTGGGCCGTCAGGTCGAAGGCCATGGCCTGAATGAGCGGCTGGATGATCGACGACGCCTGGTGTCCCATGATGTGCGCACCGAGCAGCAGTCCGGTGTCGTCGTCGACGACGAGCTTCGCGAAGCCCGTCGCGTCCTCCATCGCCCAGCCGTAGGCGACGTCGCCGTAGTCCTGCACCTTGGACTGGATGCGGTAACCGGCGGCCCGGGCCTCGTTCTCGGTGAGCCCGACGCAGGCGATCTGAGGCTCGGTGAAAACCGCCGAGGGCACATTGCGGTGATTGGCCGGCACCAGGTTCTCGGTGTCGTCCCAGTCCTGCAGCAGGTTGTGCCGGACCACCCGGGCTTCGTGGTTGGCGACGTGCTTGAGCTGGTAGGGCGAGCTGACGTCGCCGAGGGCGAAGACGTTGCGCGCCGTCGTGCGCTGGTATTCGTCGACTTTCACCAGGCCGTTGGTCACGTCGACTCCCGCGTGTTGGGCGTCGAGTTGGTCGCCGTTGGGCACCCGGCCGGTCGCGACGAGCAGCGTGTCGGCGTGCAGGGTCGCTCCATCGTCGAGGGTCAGGGTCACCCCGGAGCCGTCGCTGGTGCCGCCCACGACGTTGCGGCGACTGCGGATCTCCCACTTCTTGCCGGCGATGTCGGTGAACCGTTCGCAGACCGTGTCGTCGCAGTGGCTGAGCATCGTGGTGCCGCGCAGCACGATCGTCACGCGGGAACCCAACGACGAGAACACGTGCGCGAATTCGGCGGCCACGAAGCCGCCCCCGACGATGACGATGTGCTCGGGCAGCTCCGAGATGCGCATGATGGTGTCGCTGGTGTGGTACGCCACGCCGCAGTCGGCGATCGCCTGCGGCACCGTGGCGCGTGCGCCGGCCGCGATCACCACCTGATCGGCGGTGAACTCCTCGCCGTCGTCGGTGCGCAGCCGGTGTCCCTGCCCGCGGCCGGGCTCCGCGAAGCGGGTGTGGCTGGCGAAGACCTCCACGTTCGGCGAGGACCGGCGGTAGTGTTCGCCGCCGCTGGCCAGCGGATCGATGCGGCCGAACACCCGCGAGACGATGTCGGGCCAGCGCACGGCGTCGAGGTGGGCGTCGACGCCGAACCGGTCGGACTCCCTGACCTGGTGGGCCACCCCTGCGGCATAGACGAACATCTTGGTCGGGATGCAGCCGACATTGAGGCAGGTGCCGCCGAACAGGCCCTTCTCGCAGATCGCCACCCGCTTGTCGGCGTAGCGCTCGTCGAGAATGGAATTGCCCGACCCGGTGCCGATGATCGCGATGTCGAAGTCAGCCATACCGTTCACTCTCGTCCGTCAGGTACCAGTCCAGCCAGCGGTCCAACTCGCGGTAGGCCGCCGACCGCGGCTGCCGTACCGACAGGAAGACGTCGTGTTTGGCGTCGGTGATCGGAACGACCGTCGTCCGGTTGCCGATGCAGCCCGCCCACCGGGCGATCTGCGCGACGTCGAGGACGGCGTCGCCGCGCTGGATCAGCTCCGGCTCGGCGACCTCACGCACACTGCGGTCCGAGCGCAGGATCAGGTTGGGCACTCCGACGTCGAGACCGCGATGCAGCCTGGTCTGACCCCTGCGGATGGCGTGGATCCAGCCGAACGTGACCGGGAACCCGCCGATCGGCTTCCATGCCAGGTTGTAGTCGAACTCACCCGCGTAGTCGCGATGCAGCGTGGTGCCGTATCCGCCCTGGCCGGGACGGCGCACCACCGCGCGTTTGCGCAGCCGGCCCAGCGCGCGCAGCGCCGCCGACGTCGGCGCGGACCGCAGCAGCGCCGGGACCCTGCAGATCCAGCCACGGACTGTTGAGGATCAGGCCCGCCACGCCCGCGTGGTGCGTGGCCCCGCGGGCGCGCAGCCGGTCGAGCCACAGCGACACCACCAGCCCGCCCGCCGAATGACCGTAGACGAGCACGTGTGCCGACGACTCCGCCGCGATGGTGTCGAGGGCCAGCTCGAGTTCGACGTCGTACCGGGACAGGTCGGTGGTGAAGTGCGGGGTCTGGCCCTCGCGGTGCGATCGTCCGCATTTGTGCAGGTCGATGCGCGTAGAACGCGAGGCCGCGGGCAGCCAGGTGCTCGGCGAACTCGGTGTTGAAGAAGTAGTCGGTGAAGCCGTGCACCATCAGCACCGCGTGCCGCGCCGGCCCGCCAGGGTGGTTCTCGGGCCCGCCGCGGCGCACCAGTGTCGCTACCAACTCGCCCTCGCCGTCCGGATCGGGTCCGAGCGCGAACGTGCGCTGCCAGAAACCGGGCAGCACGTCGGGCTCCCATCCGGACACGCAGCCACCCTAAGCCACCTCGGGCCGGCCGTCGGCGGTCGCCACGTGGCGGTCGGGTGCAACGGGATAACCTGAACATCGGGAAAGCCGTGTGCAACGGACCGCGATCACGAAGGACCGAACGAGTTGGTGTCTGAACCGGAGAAGACCGACGTCCTGCTGGTGGGCGCCGGCATCATGAGCGCCACGCTGAGTGCGCTGCTGCGCTTGGTGGAGCCGAACTGGTCGATGACGTTGGTCGAGCGACTCGACGGCGCGGCCGCTGAGAGCAGCGACCCGTGGAACAACGCGGGAACCGGCCACTCGGCGCTGTGTGAGCTCAACTACACACCCGCCCGGCCGGACGGCTCGATCGACATCTCCAAGGCCGTCAACGTCAACGAGCAGTTCCAGGTGTCGCGCCAGTTCTGGACGTACGCGGTGGAGACCGGCGTGCTGCCCGACGTGCGCAGCTTCCTCAACCCGATCCCGCACGTCAGCTTCGTGCAGGGCGCCGACAACGTGGACTATCTGCGGCGCCGCTACGAGGCGCTGGTCACCAATCCGCTGTTCGCCACGATGGAGTTCATCGACGACCGCGACGAGTTCGCCCGCCGGCTGCCGTTGATGGCGCAACAGCGGGACTTCTCCGAACCGGTCGGCCTGAACTGGACCCAGGAAGGCACCGACGTGGATTTCGGTTCGCTGTCGCGGCAGTTGATCGGTTTCGGCGCCAAGCAGGGCATGGCCACGCTGTTCGGGCACGAGGTGCGCGATCTGAGCCAGGGGTCCAACGGCAGGTGGACGGTCAAGGTCGTCAACCGGCGCACCGGGCGAAAGCGCACGTTCGACGCCGGGTTCGTGTTCGTCGGTGCGGGCGGCGGCGCGCTGCCGCTGCTGCAGAAGGCCGGTATCAAGGAGGCCAAGGGTTTCGGCGGTTTCCCGGTCGGCGGCCAGTGGCTGCGCAGCGGCAACCCGGCGCTGACCGCCCGGCACCAGGCCAAGGTGTACGGGTTGCCGCCGCTGGGCGCGCCGCCGATGTCGGTGCCCCACCTGGACACCCGGGTGATCAAGGGGCGGTCGTGGCTGCTGTTCGGGCCGTTCGCGGGCTGGTCGCCGAAGTTCCTCAAGCAGGGCAAGGTCACCGACCTGCCGTTCTCGGTCAAGCCCGACAACCTGGTGTCCATGCTCGGGGTGGGGCTGACCGAGATGGGTCTGCTGAAGTACCTGATCGGTCAGCTGCTGCTGAGCGAGTCCGACCGGGTGGAGGCGCTGCGGGAGTTCGCGCCGAGCGTCAAGAACTCCGATTGGGAACTCGACATCGCCGGCCAGCGCGTCCAGGTCATCCGTAAGGCGAAGGGCAAGGGTGGTGTGCTGGAGTTCGGCACCACCGTGCTCTCGGCGGCCGACGGCAGCATCGCCGGCCTGCTCGGCGCGTCGCCGGGTGCTTCGACCGCGGTGCCCGCCATGTTCGACGTCATGCAGCGCTGCTTCGCCGAGCGCTATCAGACCTGGCTGCCCAAGCTCACCGAGATGGTGCCGTCACTGGGCACCGAATTGTCCAACGAGCCCGCGTTGTTCGAGGAGATCTGGACCCACGGCACCAGGGTGCTCGAACTCGACCACCCTGCCGGTGGCCTTCCCGACACCGTGGCCGACGAATCGGCTTCGGGCACCGAGCACTCCGCGACGACGGCGACCGTTTGACGGTGACCGCCCCATGACAGTCGCGCTGCGGCGCAGCTGGGCCAAAGACCTCGACGCCGCGACACTCTACGAACTACTCAAGCTGCGCGTCGAGGTGTTCGTCGTCGAGCAGGCGACGCCCTACCCGGAGCTGGACGGTCGTGATCTGCTCGCCGAGACCCGCCACTTCTGGCTGGAGAATCCGGAGGGACAGGTGATCTCGACGTTGCGGCTGATGGAGGAGCACCCCGCGGGGCAGAAGGCCTTCCGGATCGGCCGGGTGTGCACCAAACGCAGCGACCGCGGGCACGGCCACACCGCCCGCCTGCTGCAGGCGGCACTGGCGGAGGCCGGCGACCACCCGTGCCACATCAACGCCCAGACCTATCTCGAGGAGATGTACGGCAGACACGGGTTCGTGCGCGCCGGCGACGAATTCCTCGACGACGGGATCCCGCACGTGCCGATGGTGAAAGCGTGACCTCGGATGCGCTGTACCCGTTCAGCGCCGTGGTCGGCCACGACCGGCTGCGGCTGGCGTTGGTGCTGTGCGCGGTGCGCCCCGACATCGGTGGGGTACTGATCCGCGGCGAGAAGGGGACGGCGAAGTCGACCGCCGTCCGTGGGCTGGCGAAGGTGTTGAGCCAGTCGTTCGCGGATGTCCGGCCAAGGCGGCGGCCAGCTGGTGGAACTGCCCATCGGCGCCACCGAGGACCGGGTGGTCGGATCGCTGGACCTGCAGAAGGTGCTGCGGGACGGCGAGCACGCCTTCTCGCCGGGCCTGCTCGCGCGTGCGCATCGCGGTGTGCTCTACGTCGACGAGGTCAACCTGCTGCACGACCACCTCGTGGACGTGCTGCTGGACGCCGCGGCGATGGGGCGGGTGCACATCGAACGTGACGGCATCTCGCACAGCCACGACGCGCGGTTCGTGCTGATCGGCACGATGAATCCCGAAGAGGGCGAACTGCGTCCGCAGCTGCTGGACCGGTTCGGGCTCACCGTCGACGTGGCGGCCTCTCGCGATGTCGAGGTGCGCGCCGAGGTGATCCGGCAGCGGCTGGCCTACGAGGCCGACCCGGCCGGATTCGCCGAACGGTACGCCGACGCCGACACGCGGCTGGCCGCCGGCATCGCCGAGGCTCGGGCGTTGCTTGCCGACGTCGTGTTGCCCGACAAGGAGTTACGCCGGATCGCCGCGCTGTGCGCGGCCTTCGACGTCGACGGGATGCGCGCCGACCTGGTGGTGGCCCGGACCGCGGTGGCCCATGCGGCGTGGCGTGGTGCGCGGGAGGTCACCGAGGACGACGTCCGGATCGCGGCCGAACTCGCCCTCCCGCACCGCCGCCGTCGCGACCCGTTCGACGATCCCGGCCTGGACCCCGAACGTCTCGACGATGCGATGCAGCAGGCGGGCGAGTCCGCCGAGCAGCCCGCGGCACCCACGGACCCAGACCAAGACCCGGGCCCCGAGCCCGATCCCGATCCCGATCCGCCCGGCGGCGGGGAGTCCGCATCGACGAGCGAAAACCCGGCACCGCAACGGGAGTCGGCGGCGCCGCCGCGACCCAGCGGCCCGCCCGCGGCAGCGTTTCGCACCAGGGCGCTCGTCGTCCCGGGAGTGGGAGAGGGTGCGCCCGGTCGCCGCTCACGGGCCCGCAACCGCACCGGCACCGTGGTGGCCGCGACCGCGGAGCCCGGAGCGGGACACGGCGTGCACCTGTTCGGCACCGTGCTCGCCGCGGCCGCTCGCCGGCGCAGCTCCGGAAGGGTGCGGCCCGCCGCCGACGACGTACGCCGCGCCGTGCGCGAAGGCCGCGAGGGCAACCTGGTGATCTTCGTCGTCGATGCGTCGGGGTCGATGGCGGCCCGCGACCGCATGTCGGCCGTCAGCGGGGCGACGCTGTCGCTGCTGCGCGACGCCTACCAGCGCCGGGACAAGGTCGCGGTGATCACCTTCCGCGGGCAGCAGGCCGAGCTGCTGCTGCCTCCGACGTCCTCGGTGCACATCGCCGGCCGCCGGCTGGCCCGCTTCGACACCGGCGGCCGAACACCGCTGGCGCAGGGCCTGCTCGCCGCGCGCAACCTGGTGGTGCGTGAGCGGATCCGCGACCCGGCCAGACGAGCCCTGATCGTGGTGCTGACCGACGGCCGTGCCACCGGCGGGCCGGACCCGCTGGGGCAGGCGCGCACCGCGGCCGCGCGGTTGGTGGCCGAGGGTGCCGCCGCCGTCGTCGTCGACTGCGAAACGTCGTATGTGCGGCTGGGCTTGGCCGAGGAACTGGCGCGGCAGCTCGGCGCGCCCGCGGTGCGGCTGGATCGACTGCGCGCCGACGACCTCACCGCGCTGGTGCATGTGCAGGCGCACCGCGGCGCGGCCTGACGAGTGGTGGAAGTGGTGATGCGATGCCTCAGGGTCAACCGCTGACGGTGCCCCGCGACGGGTTGACCACGCGGGCGCGGCGCAACGCCCCGCTGCTGGCGGTGCACACGGGCCCGGGGAAGGGCAAGTCCACCGCCGCGTTCGGGATGGCGCTGCGCGCGTGGAACCAGGGCTTCGACATCGCGGTGTTCCAGTTCGTCAAGAGCGCCAAATGGAAGGTGGGGGAGGAGAGCGCGCTGCGCGAGCTGGGCCGGGTGCACGACGAGCGCGGCGTCGGCGGCCCCGTGGAGTGGCACAAGATGGGCTCGGGCTGGTCGTGGACCCGCAAGGCGGGCTCGGAAGCCGACCACGCCGCTGCCGCGGCGGAGGGCTGGGCCGAGATCGCGCGCCGGCTGGCCGAGCAGCGCCATGACTTCTACGTCCTCGACGAGTTCACCTATCCGCTGAAGTGGGGCTGGGTGGACGTGGCGGAGGTGGTCGAGGTGCTGGCCTCGCGCCCGGGCACCCAGCACGTGGTGATCACCGGGCGGGACGCGCCGGCGGAGCTGCTCGACGCCGCGGACCTGGTCACCGAGATGACGAAGGTCAAGCATCCGATGGACGCGGGTCGCAAGGGCCAGCGGGGCATCGAGTGGTGACCCCGGCGGTGGTGGTCGCCGCGCCGGCATCGGGCAGCGGAAAGACCACCGTGGCAACCGGTCTGATGGGTGCGCTGCGGCGCGCCGGGCACCGGGTGGCGCCGTTCAAGGTCGGTCCCGACTTCATCGATCCCGGCTACCACGCGCTGGCGGCGGGCCGGCCCGGCCGCAACCTGGACCCGGTCCTGGTCGGCGACGAGTTGATCGGACCGCTGTACCGGCACGGCAGCGACGATGCCGACATCGCCGTCGTCGAGGGGGTGATGGGACTGTTCGACGGTCGCATCAGCGACGGTCCGGGCGCCGGCGCCGCGCACGGATCCACCGCGCACGTCGCCGGGCTGCTCGGCGCGGCGGTCGTGCTTGTCGTCGACGCGCGCGGCCAGAGCCACAGCGTCGCCGCCCTGCTGCACGGTTTCGCCACCTTCGACCGCGGTGTGCGACTGGCCGGGGTGATCCTCAACCGGGTCGGATCCGCCCGGCACGACCAGGTGTTGCGCCAGGCGTGTGAACAGGCCGGCGTCGCGGTGCTGGGCTCGATACCCCGCACCGAGGAACTCGCGGTGCCGTCGCGTCATCTCGGTCTGGTGACCGCCGTCGAGCACGGCCGCCGGGCTGTCGATGCGGTCGAGGCGATGACCGCGCTCGTCGCTCGCCACGTCGACCTGCACGCGGTGGCCGGGGCGGCGACGAGCCGCGTCGCACAGCCGCCCTGGACGCCGCATCTGGGCGCACCCGCTGCCGAGCCGGTGACGGTCGCGCTGGCCGCGGGCAGGGCGTTCACCTTCGGCTACGCCGAACACGGCGAACTGTTGCGCGCCGCGGGCGCGCACGTCGTCGAATTCGATCCCCTGCAGGATCCGCTGCCCCCCGACGCCGCCGCGCTGGTGCTGCCCGGTGGCTTCCCCGAACAGTTCGGCAGCGAGCTGTCGGCCAACGACGTGGTGCGCCGGCAGATCGGCGCCCTGGCCGGCCGGGGCGCGCCGGTGCACGCCGAGTGCGCGGGGCTCACCTATCTGGTCGACGAGCTCGACGGGCATCCGATGTGTGGCGTGCTGCGCGGGCTCGGCGTCGTTCACCGACACGCTGACGCTGGGCTACCGCGACGCGGTCGCCGTGGCCGACTCGTCGGTGCACACGGTCGGCGACCGGGTGGTCGGGCACGAATTCCACCGCACCGCGGTGCGATTCGGCGACGGCCGGCAACCGGCGTGGCGCTATCGCGGACGGGCGGGCGCGATCGTCGAGGACGGCGCCGTCGTCGCGGGCGTCCACGCCGGTTATCTGCACACCCATCCCGCGGCGCACCCGCAGGCGGTCGCCCGCTTCGTCGCCGCGGCCGCAACCTCTAAGCTCGCCGGGTGACCGAGAACGCCTATCTGGTCGGACTGCGCCTGGCGGGTAAGAAGGTCGTCGTCGTGGGCGGGGGAACGGTCGCGCAGCGCCGGCTGCCGCTGCTGGTCGCCACCGGCGCGGACGTGCACGTGATCACCACGAGCGCCACCCCCGCGGTCGAGGCGATCGACGGGATCACGTTGACAATGCGGGAGTTTCGAGACGGAGATCTCGAAGACGCCTGGTATGTGATCGCCGCCACCGACGACCCGGACGTCAACGCCGCCATCGTCGCCGAGGCCGAACGCCGGCACCTGTTCTGCGTGCGTGCCGACATCGCCCGCGAGGGCACGGCCGTCACCCCGGCGTCCTTCGAGTACGAGGGCCTGTCGGTGGGGGTGCTGGCCGGCGGGAGAGCACCGCCGCTCGGCGGCGATCCGGTCGGCGATCCACGAGGCGCTGCAGCAGGGCCTCATCGCGGCCGAGGCGCCCGGCGTGGTGCGCGGCGGTGTGGCGCTGGTCGGCGGCGGCCCGGGCGACCCGGAGCTGATCACCGTCCGCGGCCGGCGCCTGCTGGCTCACGCCGACGTGGTGGTGGCCGACCGACTGGCGCCGCAGGACCTGCTCGCCGAGTTGGCGCCCGAGGTCGAGGTGATCGACGCCTCGAAGATCCCCTACGGCCGCGCGATGGCCCAGGAGGCGATCAACGACGTGCTCGTCGACAGGGCCAGGCAGGGCAAGTTCGTCGTCCGCCTCAAAGGCGGTGATCCGTTCGTGTTCGCGCGCGGTTACGAAGAGGTCATCGCGTGCGCCGACGCCGGCATTCCGGTCACCATCGTTCCCGGTGTGACCAGTGCCATAGCGGTTCCTGCGCTGGCCGGTGTGCCGGTCACGCACCGGGCGATGACGCACGAATTCGTGGTGGTCAGCGGCCATGTCGCGCCGGACCACCCCGAATCGTTAGTGAATTGGGATGCGCTGGCCGCGATGAACGGCACGATCGTGTTGCTGATGGCGGTGGAGCGGATCGAGCTGTTTGCCAAGGCTCTCCTGGAAGGCGGCCGACCTGCGGATACGCCGGTGCTCGTGGTTCAGCATGGCACCACGTCGGCGCAGCGGACTTTGCGGGCGACCCTCGCCGACGCGCCCCGGAACGGATCCGGTCGGACGGCATTCGGCCGCCCGCGATCATCGTGATCGGGTCCGTGGCGGCCTTCGCCGGTTAAAGGATTCTTAAGAGTACTGTAAGGTAACTCGTTATGACGGCTCTCAATGACGCAGAGCGTGCCGCCATCCATCGGGATGCTGAAGGCAAGGGGCAGCGGGGCTCGAAACGAGCACTGCCGGCCCGCACCGCGGCGCAGCGCGGACGGAGCTTCGGCCCCGCGTCTGGGCCGGGTGCCTGCCTGGCTGCCGTCGAGGCGGTTCTTCGCCGCGGTCATCGCGATCGGCGGCATGCAGTTGCTCGCCACGATGGACAGCACCGTTGCGATCGTGGCACTGCCGAGGATCCAGGACGAGCTCAGCCTCTCCGACGCCGGCCGCAGCTGGGTGATCACCGCCTACGTGCTGACGTTCGGTGGTCTGATGCTGCTCGGCGGCCGCCTCGGCGATATGATCGGGCGCAAGCGGACCTTCATCGTCGGCGTCGCGCTGTTCACCATCGCCTCGATGCTGTGCGGTCTGGCCTGGAACGAGGCGACGCTCGTCACCGCCCGGCTGCTGCAGGGTGTCGGTGCGGCGATCGCCTCGCCGACCGCGCTGGCGCTGATCGCGACCACGTTCCCGAAGGGCCCCGCGCGCAACGCCGCGACGGCGATCTTCGCGGCGATGACCGGTGTCGGATCGGTGATGGGGCTGATCGTCGGCGGCGCGCTGACCGAGGTGTCGTGGCGCTGGGCGTTCCTGATCAACGTCCCGATCGGCCTGCTGATGATCTACCTGGCCCGCAAGACGCTGCGCGAAACCCACCGGGAGCGGCTCAAGCTCGACGCCGCCGGCGCGCTGCTGGCCACGCTGGGCTGCACCGCTGCGGTGTTCGCGCTTCTCGATGGGCCCGGAGCAGGGCTGGGTCTCGCCGGTCACGATCGGCTCCGGCATCGCCGCGGCGGTGCTTCCTGGTCGCGTTCCTGTTGGTCGAGCGCACCGCCGAGAACCCCGTGGTGCCGTTCGAGTCTGTTCCGCGACCGCAACCGGGTGGCCACGTTCGCGGCGATCTTCCTCGCCGGCGGCGTGATGTTCACGCTGACCGTGCTGATCGGCCTCTATGTGCAGGACATCATGGGCTACAGCGCGCTGCGGGCGGGCGTCGGATTCATCCCGTTCGTCATCGCGCTGGGCATCGGCCTGGGTGTGTCCTCGGCGCTGGTGTCGAAGTTCCCGCCGCGCGTGCTGGTGATCGGCGGCGGCGTCCTGGTGCTGGCGGCGATGATCTACGGCTCGACGCTGGACGCCGGCATCCCGTACTTCCCGAACCTGGTGCTGCCGATCACGGTCGGCGGCTTCGGCATCGGCATGATCGTGGTACCGCTGACGGTGTCGGCGATCGCCGGCGTCGGGTTCGACCAGATCGGCCCGGTATCGGCGATCGCGCTGATGCTGCAGAGCCTCGGCGGACCGGTCGTGCTGGCGATCATCCAGGCGGTCATCACCTCGCGCACGCTGTACCTGGGCGGCACCAACGGCCCGGTGAAGGACATGAACGCGGCGCAGTTGCACGCGCTCGACCAGGGCTACACCTACGGCCTGCTGTGGGTGGCCGCGGTCGCCGTGATCGTCGGCGGCGCGGCGCTGTTCATCGGCTACACCGCCGCGCAGGTCGCGCACGCGCAGGAAGTCAAGGACGCGATCGACGCCGGAGAGCTTTAGCTCCCTGCGCGATTTCGGCGTAATTCGTCTGCGCTGAGCGTCGACAAGCACGCCGAAATCCCACCGGTAGGGTGGCTGATCCATGTCCTCCCGGCGCTCCGGCCGCTGTCCCGGTCGGTGCTGGGGATCGCGATCGTCGCGATCACCGGCATGCAGCTGATGTCGACGCTCGACGGCACCATCGTCATCGTCGCGCTGCCGCGGATGCAGGCCGAACTGGACCTGTCCGACGCCGGCAAGAGCTGGGTGATCACCGCCTACGTGCTGGCGTTCGGCGGTCTGCTGCTGCTCGGTGGGCGTATCGGCGACGCGGTCGGGCCACAAGCGGGCGTTCCTGTCGCGGCGTCGGCGTGTTCACGATCGCATCGCTGGTCTGCGGCGTGGCGTTCGATCCGAGACGACGCTGATCGTGGCCCGCGCCGTGCAGGGCGTCGGCGCCGCGGTCGCGGCGCCGACCGGGCTGGCGCTGATCGCGTCGACCTACGCGGTCGGGCCACGCCCGCAACCGGGCGCATGGCGGTGTCGGCGGCGATGCAGGCCGCCGGCTCGGTGCTCGGCCTGGTGCTCGGCGGCGCGCTCACCGTGATCTCGTGGCGGCTGGCGTTTCTGATCAACGTGCCGATCGGCATCGTCATCATCGCGATCGCGCTGACCCGGCTGGCCGAGACGCACCACGAGCGGCTGCAAGCTCGACGTCACCGGCGCAGCTGCTGGCGACTCTGGGCTGCACATCGGCGGTGCTGGTCTTCACGCAGGGGCCGGCGCTGGGCTGGACGGACCCCTGGGTCTTCGGTGCCGGCGGTCGCCACCGTGCTGTTGTTCGCTGGCGTTCCTGGTGGTGGAGCGCTCCGCAGACCACCCCATCGTGCCGATGTCGGTGTTCACCAACCGCAACCGGGTGATGACGTTCATCGTCGCTGTTCTTGGCCGGCGGCGTGATGCTGAGCGCGACGGTGATGATCGGGCTCTACGTGCAGGACGTGCTCGGCTACTCCGCGCTGCGGGCCGGAGTGTGCTTCATCCCGTTCGCGGTGGCCCTCGGGCGCCGGCAACGTCGCCGCCGCCCGGGTCGCGCCGCACGTCGCGCCGCGCTGGCTGATCATCGGCGGCGGGACTGTTCGTGCTCGGCGCGATGCTGTACGGCTCGACGCTCAACCGCGGCGTCCCGTACTTCCCCGACCTGTTCGTGCCCGCTCGTCGTCGGCGGCTTCGGCATCGGCGTGATCTCGGTGATCCTGCCGCTGTGCGCGGTCGCCGACGTCGGCCCGCGCGAGATCGGTCCGGTGTCGTCGATCACGCTGATGGTGCAGAACCTCGGCGGCCCGCTGGTGCTGGTCGTCATCCAGGCCGTGCAGACGTCGCGCACGCTGTATCTGGGCGGCACCACCGGATCGGTGACCGCCATGACGCCGGCCCAGCTCGACGCGCTGGACCGCGGCTACACCTACTCGCTGCTGTGGGTGGCGGCGGTCGCGGTGCTGGTCGGCGCCGCCGCGCTGTTCATCGGCTTCTCCGCCCGCGCAGATCGCCGCCGCCCAGCACACCCGCGAGGCCGTGGAGGCCGGCGAGCTGTAGAGGCCGTCGTCAGTAAGGTGGTCGGCTGTGATCACCCGCATGTCCGAGCTGTTCCTGCGCACGCTGCGCGACGACCCCGCCGACGCCGAGGTGCCCAGCCACAAGCTGCTGATCCGGGCCGGCTACATCCGGCCCGTCGGGCCCGGCCTGTACAGCTGGCTGCCGCTGGGACTGCGGGTGCTGCGCAAGATCGAGACGATCGTCCGCGAGGAGATGAACGCGATCGGCGGGCAGGAGATCCTGTTTCCCGCATTGTTGCCGCGCGCGCCGTACGAGACGACGAACCGGTGGACCGAGTACGGCGACGCGCTGTTCCGGCTCCAGGACCGCCGCGGCAACGACTACCTGCTCGGCCCGACCCACGAGGAGTTGTTCACGCTCACGGTGAAGGGGGAGTACAGCTCCTACAAGGACTTCCCGCTGCTGCTGTACCAAATCCAGACCAAGTACCGCGACGAGGCCCGGCCCCGCGCCGGCATCCTGCGCGGCCGCGAGTTCGTCATGAAGGACTCGTACTCGTTCGACGTCGACGACGACGGGCTCAAGGACGCACTACCACGCGCACCGCGAGGCCTACCAGCGGATCTTCGGCCGGCTGGGCGTCGCGCTACGTGATCGTGTCGGCGGTCTCCGGCGCGATGGGCGGCAGCGCGTCCGAGGAGTTCCTCGCCGAAAGCGAGGTCGGCGAGGACACTTTCGTGCGCTGCCTGGAGTCCGGGCTATGCCGCCAACGTGGAGGCCGTGATCACCGCGCGTGCCCGATCCGCTGCCGATCGAGGGTCTGCCCGAAGCCGTGGTGCACGACACCGGCGACACGCCGACGATCGCGACGCTGGTCGACTGGGCCAACGCGCGCCGGGCTGGGCCGCACGGTCACCGCCGCCGACACGCTGAAGAACGTGCTGCTCAAAGTCCGCGCGCCCGGCGGTGACTGGGAGCTGCTCGCGGTCGGCGTTCCCGGCGACCGGGAGGTCGACGACAAGCGGCTCGGCGCCGCGCTGGACCCCGCCGAATACGCGCATGCTCGACGACGCCGACTTCGCGAGGTACCCATTCCTGGTCAAGGGTTACATCGGCCCGAAGGGCTTGCTGGCCAACGGTGTTCGCTATCTCGTCGATCCGCGGGTGGTGGACGGGACCGGCTGGATCACCGGCGCCGACGAGCCGGGCAAGCACGTGGTCGGACCTCGTCGCCGGCCGCGACTTCGTCGCCCGACGGCACGATCGAGGCCGCCGAGGTGCGCGACGGTGATCCGTCGCCGGACGGGGCGGGGCCGCTGGTGTCCGCGCGCGGCATCGAGATCGGGCACATCTTCCAGCTCGGCCGCAAGTACACCGACGCGTTCTCCGCCGACGTGCTCGGCGAGGACGGCAAGCCGGTGCGGCTGACGATGGGCTCCTACGGCATCGGGGTGTCGCGGCTGGTCGCGGTGATCGCCGAGCAGCACCACGACGAGCTCGGGCTGCGCTGGCCGTCGTCGGTGTCACCGTTCGACGTGCACCTCGTCATCGCGAACAAGGACGCCGCGGCCCGCGCCGGCGCCGTGCGAGCTGGCCGCCGACCTGGACCGGCTCGGGTGTCGACGTGCTGCTCGACGACCGGCAGGCCTCGCCCGGCGTGAAGTTCAAGGACGCCGAACTGCTCGGCGTGCCGTGGATCGTCGTGGTCGGCCGCGGCTGGGCCGACGGCGTCGTCGAGCTGCGCGACCGGTTCAGCGGCGAGACAAGCGCGAGGTCCCCGTCGCTTCCGCGGCGACGGAGATCGCTGCCGCGATCGGCTAGCCCTATCTCGGTCCCGCCGGGGAAGGCGACCGTCACCGGTGAGTCGCCGCAGCAGGCGGCGCCATCGGGCCGCGGTGACGGCGCCCTCCGTCAGCGCCGCGACACCGAACGCGCGGACCTTCGCGTCGGTGGCCTGCTCGACGACCGCGCGCCACGCCGATCGCGGTGTCCTGTTCCATCCGGACGGCGAGTTCGGCGGCCTCGGTCGGGTTGTTGACCTCCATCGGCAGCGCGATAGCCGGCCGCGGGCACCGGCGCGGCGACGCCCTGGTCCGCGAGCAACGCGATCGCGGCCTCCCGGCGGGCGCGGTGTTCGGTCATCGCGTCGGAGACCAGATAGTTGACCTCGGGCTCGGAGTGCGCCGACACGAGCCCGTACCCGTAGATCGTCGCGTGCTCGGCGGCGACCGCGTCGAAGAGTGCACCGGCGGCGGGATCGTCGGGCCGGGTCGGTCGGGGTGGGTGCCGGCGAGGTCACGACGCGGCTCCTGCCGGATCGAGCGCCACGGCGTAGGCGGCCGTGCACGCCGCGGCGATCGACGCGAGCAGTCCGGCTCGGTATCCCGACAACGCCCCGGCGGCCTGCGCGGCGCTGTCGGCGGACGCGCGCAGCGACCCGGTCACGTCGTCGGCCGAGGGCGCGGGCGGCTCGGGCGTCCCGGCCGCGCGGGCTGGTCGTGACGGTGACGCTCGTGGCCGGGGCCGCCTGGCCGGTCAACCGGACGATCTCGTCGGACGAGTGCTTCGGCGTGCGCGGCCCGCTCGGCCGGCGACCTGGGTCAGCGACTCGGCGAGCCTGGCCGCGTGCACCCGCGGCCGCCTGCGTGGCCAGTCGGCTGTCGGCGCGCGCCCGGTCCAGCGCGGTGGTCAGCTCGTCGAGGTCCGGCGGCGGGGGCGGGGTCGCGCACCCCGCCGATGTCGCCGCCGTCGCCCCGAGCGACCGCCAGCCCGGCAGCACCGAGGAGCACGCGGCGGCGGCTGACGGTCGGAAGGCGGCTCGGCACGTGCCACATCCTGCCATCGCCGGTGCCAGCGGTGGCGCGAGCCGAGTTGCGATACCGGCGCACCCGCGCTGCGCACTTTTCGTAATTTGGCTCGGTTCTGCTGGCGTATCGTGGAGAACCGGGTTCGCGGAGGGACGCACGCCGGCGTCGCGCTGCGGCCCGAGGTCCGGACACAACTCAAGACGAGGAGCTCACCGTGGCGGAGCGGTCTGCGGGATTGCCGTCGCAGCGACAGGTGATCGAACTGCTCGACGGCGAGTTCGCGCGCGCCGGGTTACGACATCGAGGACGTGTCGATCGACGCCGGCAGCACGGCCGCCCCGCGTCACGGTGGTCGCCGACGGCGACGACGGCCTGGACCTCGACGCGATCGCCGAACTGTCCCGGATCGCCTCGGCGCTGCTCGACGACCTCGACACGTCCGCCTATGTGCTGGAAGTGACCTCGCCGGGGGTGGACCGCCCGCTGCGCACCGACAAGCACTTCCGCCGCGCCCAGGGCCGCCGGGTGGAGGTGACGCTCGCCGACGGGTCCACCGTGACCGGGCGGCTGGGCGAACTGCGCGGCGGGACGGTCGACCTCGTGGTGCGCGACGGAACGCCGCGGGGCGCTGACGGTGCGCGCCCTGGCGCTGCGACACCATCGCCAAAGCTGTTGTCCAGGTGGAGTTCTCGCCACCGAGTCCGCGTGAGCTGGAGCTGGCGGGCCAGACCGGAAAGGAGGCCTGAGCGTGAACATCGACATGGCCGCGCTGCACGCGATCGAGGCCGACAAGGGGATCACCGTCGACGTCGTCGTCGAGACCATCAAATCGGCGCTGCTCACCGCGTACCGGCACACCGAGGGGCACGAGGCCGACGCCCACATCGACATCGACCGCAAGACCGGTGTCGTCAAGGTGATCGCCCGCCAGACCGACGCCGACGGCAACGTGCTGCACGAATGGGACGACACCCCTGAAGGTTTCGGCCGGATCGCGGCCACCACCGCGCGCCAGGTGATCCTGCAGCGGCTGCGCGACGCGGAGAACGAGAAGAACTACGGCGAGTTCTCCGCCCGCGAAGGCGACATCGTCGCCGGGGTCATCCAGCGCGACGCCCGGGCCAACGCCCGCGGGTCTGGTGGTGGTTCGGGTCGGCAGCGAGACCAAGGGCTCCGAGGGCGTGATCCCGGCTGCCGAGCAGGTGCCGGGGGAGAGCTACGAACACGGCGACCGGCTGCGCTGTTATGTCGTCGGCGTCACGCGCGGCGCCCGGGAGCCGCTGATCACGCTGTCCCGGACGCACCCGAACCTGGTCCGCAAGCTGTTCTCGTTGGAGGTGCCCGAGATCGCCGACGGCTCGGTCGAGATCGTCGCGGTGGCCAGGGAGGCCGGCCACCGCTCGAAGATCGCGGTGGCGTCCCGGGCGCCGGGCCTCAACGCCAAGGGTGCGTGCATCGGCCCGATGGGTCAGCGCGTGCGCAACGTGATGAGCGAGTTGTCGGGCGAGAAGATCGACATCATCGACTACGACGAGGACCCGCCAGGTTCGTCGCCAACGCGCTGTCGCCGGCCAAGGTGGTGTCGGTGACGCGTGATCGACGAGGCGGCCACGGGCCGCGCGGGTCATCGTGCCGGATTTCCAGCTGTCGCTGGCGATCGGCAAGGAGGGGCAGAACGCCCGTCTGGCGGCGCGGCTGACCGGCTGGCGCATCGACATCCGCAGCGACACCCACACCGAGGAAGGCGCCGGACTCCCGCACGAGCGCCCCGAGCGCCAGGCCGGACGCCGCTCGCGGCGCCGTCGGCGAGCGCTAGCGGCGCGCAACCGTTGACGTGCGGCACCGGTTTTCGTTCCGGCGCCCGCGGTGACGGTAGACTCAACTGTGATCCAGCGCGAGACATCGGCTCGGATGCGCAAAAGTGTCGTCGAACCCTCCGGCGGCACCGGTACGGACGTGCATCGGATGCCGGAGACGAGAGCTGGCCGTCGAATTGCTTCGCGGTTGTCGCTGTCGACGGACGGGAATGGCCAGTCGGCCGTGACCGTTGACACGGCGAGCAACGCTGCCGGGGCGGGGTGCCTGGCTGCATCCCGATCCGGCAGTGTCTGCACGCCGCGGTTCGGCGGCGGGCGTTCGGTCGAGCGCTGCGGATCACCGGTTCACCGGACATCACCGCGGTGATCGAGCGTTTCGCAGCAGTCGGAGCGCATCGACGCACCCGGGCAAGAGAACAGGTAGCGAAGAACATGAGCACACCGTGAAGTCCCGATGACCATGCGTCATAGCTAACCCGAGGCGCGGCGCCTACCACCGCTGTCGCCTCCAGACAGGAGATGTAGTGGCAGGTAAGGCCCGTGTGCACGAGTTGGCGAAGGAACTCGGTGTCACCAGTAAGGAAGTACTCGCCCGACTGAGCGAACAGGGCGAATTCGTCAAGTCGGCGTCGTCGACGGTGGAGGCGCCCGTCGCCCGCCGGCTTCGCGAATCGTTCGGCGGCGGCAAGCCCGCCGGGGCGACGCGTCGCGAACGGCGACTAGGCAACGGCGCGCCGGCCAAGCCGGCCGCGCCCGAGCGGCCCGCGGCCCCCAAGCCGGCGGCGCCGCAGGCGGCTCAGCCGCCCGCTCCCGCGGCCGCGCAGCCCCCGGCCGCGCCGCCGCGCCTCCCGCGGCACCCGCCCCGACGCCCGCCGCCGCGGCCGCGCCGCCGGCCGCCGCGCCGGCGCCCCCGGCCCGCCCCGGCGCCGGCGCCCGGCCCGCGGCCGCGACCCCCGGCCCGAAGCCCGGTGCCCCCAAGCCCGCCGCGCGCACGCCGCGCGTCGGCAACAACCCGTTCTCCTCGCAGCAGCCCGTCGAGCGACCCGATGCCGCGGCCCCAGGGCCCGGCGGCCCAGGCCGGTCCCGGCGCCGGCGGCCCGCGGCCCGGCGGCGGTCCGCGCCCGGGTGTCACGCCCGGCAACATGCCGCCCCGTCCGCCGGCCGTGCCCGGTCCCGGCGGTGGACCGCGTCCCGGCGGCGGTCCGCGTCCCGGTGGCGGCCCTCGGCCGGCCCCGGCGGCGCGCGTCCCGGTGCCGGCGGCGGCGGTGGCGGCGGCGGTAACTACCGCGGCGGCGGTGGCGGCGTGCCCCGCGGGCGGCGGCGGTTTCCGCGGCCGTCCCGGCGGCGGTGGCCGTCCCGGCCAGCGCGGCGGAGCAGCCGGTGCGTTCGGCCGTCCCGGCGGTGCGCCGAAGCGCGGTCGCAAGTCGAAGCGGGCGAAACGCGCCGAATACGAGAACATGCAGGCGCCGGTCGTCGGTGGCGTGCGGTTGCCGCACGGCAACGGCGAGACCATCCGGTTGGCCCGCGGCGCGTCGCTGTCGGACTTCGCCGAGAAGATCAACGCCAACCCGGCCTCGCTGGTGCAGGCGCTGTTCAACCTCGGTGAGATGGTGACCGCGACGCAGTCGGTCGGCGACGAGACCCTCGAACTGCTCGGCAGCGAGATGAACTACATCGTTCAGGTCGTGTCCCCGGAGGACGAGGACCGCGAGCTGCTGCAGTCCTTCGACCTCACCTACGGCGAGGACGAGGGCGGCGAGGAGGACCTCGAGTTCCGCCCGCCGGTGGTCACCGTCATGGGTCACGTCGACCACGGCAAGACGCGACTGCTGGACACCATCCGCTCAGGCCAACGTCCGCGAGGGCGAGGCCGGTGGCATCACCCAGCACATCGGTGCCTACCAGGTCGCCGTCGAGCACGACGGCAACGAGCGGCCGATCACGTTCATCGACACCCCGGGTCACGAGGCGTTCACCGCCATGCGTGCCCGCGGCGCGAAGGCCACCGACATCGCGATCCTGGTGGTCGCCGCCGACGACGGCGTCATGCCGCAGACGGTGGAGGCCATCAACCACGCGCAGGCCGCCGACGTGCCGATCGTGGTGGCGGTCAACAAGATCGACAAGGAAGGTGCCGACCCGGCCAAGATCCGCGGCGCAGCTCACCGAGTACGGGCTGGTCCCCGAGGAGTACGGCGGCGACACCATGTTCGTCGACATCTCGGCCAAGCAGGGCACCAACATCGAGGCGCTGCTCGAGGCGGTGCATGCTGACCGCCGACGCCGTCGCTGGACCTGCGGGCCAACCCCGACATGGAGGCCCAGGGTGTGGCGATCGAGGCGCACCTGGACCGCGGCCGCGGCCCGGTGGCCACCGTGCTGATCCAGCGCGGCACGCTGCGGGTCGGCGACTCGGTCGTGGCCGGCGACGCCTACGGTCGCGTGCGCCGCATGGTCGACGAGCACGGCGAGGACGTCGACGAGGCGCTGCCGTCGCGTCCGGTGCAGGTCATCGGCTTCACGTCGGTGCCGGGTGCGGGTGACAACTTCCTGGTCGTCGACGAGGACCGCATCGCCCGCCAGATCGCCGACCGGCGCAGCGCGCGCAAGCGCAACGCGCTGGCCGCGCGCAGCCGCAAGCGGATCAGCCTGGAAGACCTGGATTCGGCGCTGAAGGAAACCAGCCAGCTGAACCTGATCCTCAAGGGCGACAACGCCGGTACGGTCGAGGCGCTCGAGGAGGCCCTGCTGGGCATCCAGGTCGACGACGAGGTGGAGCTGCGCGTCATCGACCGCGGCGTCGGCGGTGTCACCGAGACCAACGTCAACCTGGCGTCGGCCTCGGATGCGATCATCATCGGGTTCAACGTGCGCGCCGAGGGCAAGGCCACCGAGCTGGCCAACCGCGAAGGCGTGGAGATCCGCTACTACTCGGTGATCTACCAGGCGATCGACGAGATCGAGAGCGCGCTCAAGGGCATGCTCAAGCCGATCTACGAGGAGCGCGAGCTCGGCCGCGCCGAGATCCGCGCGATCTTCCGCTCGTCGAAGGTCGGCAACATCGCCGGCTGCCTGGTCACAGTCCGGGCATCATGCGGCGCAACGCCAAGGCGCGGCTGCTGCGCGACAACGTCGTGGTGGCGCAGAACCTCACCGTCTCGTCGTTGAAGCGGGAGAAGGACGACGCCACCGAGGTGCGCGAGGGCTACGAATGCGGTTTGACGCTGACGTACTCCGACATCAAGGAAGGCGACGTCATCGAGACCTACGAGCTCGTCGAGAAAGCGAGGACCTAGGCCGTGGCCGATCCCGCACGGGCGAAACGGCTCGCCAAGCGCATCGGCACCGTCGTCGCCTCGGCGATCGAGTTCGAGATCAAGGATCCCCCGCTGGCCTTCGTGACCGTCACGGACACGAAGGTCACGGGAGATCTGCACGACGCCACCGTGTACTACACGGTCCGTGGCGAGACGCTCGTCCGACGAGCCCGACTATGCGGGCGCCGCGGCCGCGCTGGAGCGGGCCAAGGGCATGCTGCGGTCCAAGGTCGGCGCGGCCACCGGCGTCCGGTTCACCCCGACGCTGGCGTTCACCCTCGACAAGGTGCCCGACACCGCCCAGCACATGGAGCAGCTGCTGGCGCAGGCGCGCGCGGCGGATGAGGATTTGGCGAGAGTTCGGCAAGGTGCCAAGCACGCCGGCGACAGCGACCCGTACCGTGTAGCAGGGGTGGGAGACGAGGCAAGCCGGGGGCCAGACGGAACTACGGACGGGCCGGACTCTGAGTACACCGGTGAGCGCGACACGCTCGATGACAGATCTGACGACTGACCCCCTGGTGGCCGGCGCACGGGTGGATGCCCGTGCGGCCGCCGCGTTGCTGTCGTCCGCGACCAGCGTCAGCGTGGTATGTCACGTCCACCCCGACGCCGACACCATCGGCGCCGGGCTGGCGCTGGCGCTGGTCCTCGATCACGTCGGCAAGGACGTCGAGGTCAGCTTCGCCGCGCCCGCGACGCTGCCGGAATCGCTGCGTTCGCTGCCCGGCTGTCACCTGCTGGTGTCGCCCGAACGCGCTGCGCCGGGACGCCGACCTGGTGGTCACCGTCGACATTCCCAGCGTCAACCGGCTCGGCGCGCTGGACGGCCTCGCCGCACCCGACCGGCAGGTCCTCGTCATCGATCACCACGCCTCCAACCACCTGTTCGGCACGGCCAACTTCGTCGACGCCACCGCCGATTCGACGACGATGCTGGTCGCCGAGATCCTCGACGCCTGGGACAAGCCGATCGACACCGCGGTCGCCCACTGTCTGTACGCCGGGCTGACCACCGACACCGGGTCGTTCCGGTGGGCCAGTCCGCGCGCGCACCGGCTCGCGGCCCGGCTCGTCGACCTCGGCGTCGACAACGCCGGCATCAGCCGCACGCTGCTCGACACCCATCCGTTCGCCTGGCTGCCCATGCTGTCCCGGGTGCTCGGGTCAGCGCAGCTGGTCGCCGATGCCGTCGGACGGGCGCGGCCTGGTCTACGCCGTGGTCAGCCACGACGAGTGGGTCAATGCGCGGCCCGAAGAGGTCGAGAGCATCGTCGACATCGTGCGCACCACCCAGCAGGCCGAGGTCGCGGCGGTGTTCAAGGAGATCGGTCCGGCGCAGTGGTCGGTGTCGATGCGGTCCAAGTCCCTGGACATCTCGGTGGTCGCCGGCGCGTTCGGCGGCGGAGGCCACCGCCTGGCCGCCGGCTACTCGGCGTCCGGAACCGCCGACGAGGTCGTCGCTGCGCTGCGCACCGTCCTTGACTGAGGCGGCACCCGCGGCCACCGGTCGTCGTATCGCCGCCCTCGCCTTCCCCGCGCTCGGGGTGCTCGCCGCCGAACCCCTCTACCTGCTGTTCGATCTCGCCGTCGTCGGCCGGCTCGGCGCGCTCAGCCTGGCCGGCCTGGCGATCGGGGCGCTGATCATGGGTGTGTTGAGTTCGCAGCTGACCTTCCTGTCCTACGGCACCACGGCGCGTGCGGCCCGGTTCTACGGCGCCGGGAACCGCCCGGCGGCGGTTGCGGAGGGTGTGCAGGCCACCTGGCTGGCACTGGGCATCGGCACCGCTATCGTCGTCGCGGTTCAGGTCACGGCGGTGCCGTTGGTGTCGGGGTTGGCTGCAGGCGGCGACATCGCCTCGACGGCCCTGCCCTGGGTGCGGATCGCCAGCCTCGCCGTGCCGGCCATCCTCGTGGCCGCCGCCGGAAACGGGTGGATGCGCGGGGTGCAGGACACCGTGCGACCACTGCGTTACGTCATCGTGGGGTTCGCGGTGGCGGCCGTGCTGTGCCCGACGCTGGTGTACGGGTGGCTGGGCGCGCCCCGGTTGGGTCTGGTCGGGTCCGCGGTGGCCAATCTCGTCGGGTCAGTGGCTGGCCGCCGCACTGTTCTGCTGGGCGCTGGTCGCGGAGCGGGTTCCCCTTCGGTTGCAGCCGCCGGTGCGTGCGGGCGCAGCTGGTGATGGGCCGGGACCTGGTGTTGCGGACCATGGCGTTCCAGGCGTGCTTCGTGTCGGCCGGCGCGGTCGCGGCCCGGTTCGGTGCCGCCGCGGTGGCGGCCCACCAGGTGGTGCTGCAGCTGTGGAGCTTCCTGGCGTTGGTGCTCGACTCGTTGGCGATCGCGGCGCAGTCCCTGGTGGGGGCGGCGCTCGGGGCGGGGCAACTCGCCCACGCGAAGTCGGTGGCCTGGCGGGTGACCATCTTCTCCGCGGTGGCCGGCGCCGTGCTGGCGGCGACGTTCGCGCTCGGTTCCTCGGCGCTGCCGGGCCTGTTCACCCAGGATCGGACGGTGCTCGACGAGATCGGTGTGCCGTGGTGGTTCCTGGTGGCCCAATTACCGGTCGCGGGCATCGTTTTCGCCCTGGACGGCGTGCTGCTCGGCGCAGGGGATGCGACGTTCATGCGCAACGCGACACTCGTCAGCGCCCTGGTGGGGTTCCTGCCGCTGATCTGGCTGTCGCTGGCGTTCGGCTGGGGGCTGCTCGGCATCTGGTCGGGGTTGAGCACCTTCATGGTGCTGCGGCTGGTCTTCGTGGGCTGGCGCGCGTTCTCGGGTCGCTGGCTGGTGCCCGGAACCCGGTGATCTGCTGTCGCGAGCGCGCGCGTTTGTACGTCGGCGCGCCGCTGACCGGCGTGCATGCTTCGCGCGCTCGTCGACGTCGGCGGCGCTCACATGCGCGTCGCGCCGACGGCCCACAGCTCGCGGCGCCCGGCACGCTGCTCGGCGACACCTCGACGTCGATCATGCCCGCCGAACGGCACAGGGCGCCAAACGATTCCGCCTGCTGCGCGGTCCAGCCGTGGCTGGCGAACCCGGTGGCCCCCGGCTGCACCTGCCGTTCGATCGCGAGCAGGCGCCCGCCGGGTGCCAGCACCCGGACGATCTCGGTCAGTGCGGCGTCGACGTCGCGCCAGTGGTGCACCGTGGCCAGCGCCCACACGGCCGTCGCGGATCCGTCCGGCACCGGCAGTGACTCGGCGCTGCCCTGCGCCCACGTCAGTGCGGGCAGTCCGTGCGTGGCCCTGCGGGCAACCCGCAGCATGGTCGGCGACGGGTCGACACCGGTGACCCTGGCCCCACGCCGGGCCGCGGCACGGGCGGCATTGCCGGCGCCGCAGCCGATGTCGACCACGACGTCAGACGGGCCGACGTCCGAAACGTCGGCGACCAGTCGGGCGGTGTCCCGGCCGATCAGCAGGAAGAGCCACGCGCACAGGCTGCCGGTGAGACCCGAGAAGCCGGGGTGGTCGGCGTGATGGTTGACCGGAAGCGGATGCTCACTCATGACCTCGACCATGCCTCGGGCGGGGTGGCGCAAAATGTCAAGGGTGCGCACGAATCCGATGCGCGCGTCGAGTCGGCCGCGAGACCCGCAGCTCGCGGACAGCGCACCTGGGTGCGGCCGCGTTCCATCACCGCACCGCGGCTGGCCGGCGATGTCGTCACCCGAGGTGGCCGTTCATCCACTCCCGCGCGGAGGCGGCCTCGAGCCAGAGCGCGCCGCTGTTCTGGCGTGTCGTCGATCAGGTGATACGACGCCATCAGCGCGCGTACCGCCTTCTGGTTGTTGCCGACGATCGACGCCGCGACCCGGCGGGCGGTGTCGAGCAGCTCGCTCGTGGGCCACCACCTGGGTGACCAGCCCCGTGCGCAGCGCTTCCTCGGCCGACAGGTAGTCACCGGTCATGCTCATCCGGCGGGCCATGCCGACACCGACCTTCTGCGGCAGCCGCACCGACAGCCCCCAGGTCGGCAGCAGCCCGACGCGGGCGTGCGTGTCGGCGAACCGGGCGTTCTCGGAGGCGATCAGGATGTCGCAGTACAGCGCGATCTCCAGCCCGCCGGTCACCGCCGCGCCGTTGATCGCGCCGATCACCGGTTTGGACATCGGCGGCCACTTCGGCGAGATGTCGGGCAAGCTCGGTGGTGTCGCCGAGTTCCTTGAGATCCAGTCCGGCGCAGAACACCGGGTCGGTCGCCGGTGACGATGACGACATCGACGCTGTCGTCGCCCTCGGCCTCGCGCAGCGCGCCGTAGAACCGGCTGCGCAACTCGGCGGACAGCGCATTGCGTGCGGCCGGGCCGGTTCAGGGTGAGCGTGCGGACCCGGTCGCGGGTGTCGATCAGCAGGACGTCGGTGGCGGAGGTCGTTGGTCATGCGCTCACCGTATCGGCCGACCCGCCGCGCCTATCGTGGAGGTCATGTGCCGAAACATCACCGAGTTGCGGGGCCTCGAACCGGCTGCCACGGACGAGGAGATCGAGGCCGCCGCGCGCCAGTACATCCGCAAGGTCAGCGGCATCACCCGGCCGTCGGGCGCCAACGCCGAGGCGTTCGAGACCGCGGTCGCCGAGGTCACCGCAGACCACCGCAGCGGCTGCTCGCCGGTCTGGCGCCACGCAAGCAGCCGCCGAAAACCGTTCCGCCGCTGCGCCGTCCCGAGGTCCGCGCACGGCTGAAGCTCGGATGACCGCCACGCCGACCGTCCTGGCGCTCAAGGAGTGGAGTGCCGCCGTGCACGCGCTGCTCGACGGCAGGCAGACCGTGCTGCTGCGCAAGGGCGGCATCGGCGAGAAGCGGTTCGAGGTGGCTCCCGAAGCGGCCAGGTCGCGATTCCTGCTGTTCCCGACCGTCGCGCACAGCCACCTCGAGCGGGTGCGGCCCGAACACCGCGAACTGCTCGGACCGGCGGCCGCCGACAGCACCGAAACCGAGATCGTGGTGCGCGCCGGGGCGCGCGTGGTCGACGCGATCGAGGTCCGCCGGCCCGAGGGCTCGACGAGTCGCGCCCCTGCACATCTGGACCGCCGATTCGGTGCGCGCGGACCGGCTCGACTTCCGGCCGCGGCACCGGTTGGCGGTGCTCGTCGTCTCGGCGGCGCCGCTGCGCGAACCGGTCCGAGTGGCGCGCACTGCCGGACTACCGCGGCTGCACCAGCTGGGTGCAGCTGCCGGTCAGCCCGGCGATGGGCGGACGCCGGTGCACGACGACGCGACGCTGCGCGACACCGCCGCCCGGGTACCGGCGCTCAGTCGGCTGACGGCGGCCGCTGGCCGGCGGGCAGCACCAGCCGGGAATCCGCGCCGAGGTGCACGGTGTGCCGCGCGGTCGGCGACGACGGTGCCGCCGACGGTCGGTTCCCCGGTGCCGAGGTTGCGCACGAAACCGAGGATGGGACCCGCCCGCGACGAGCAGCCGGATCCGCGACCCGGCCGGGAAGACGTGCGCGCACGGCGTCGAGCTCGAGCTTCACGGTCCCGGAATCCGGTGCCGCAGCGAGGTATCCGTCGCTGACGTTGCGCGAGCCGCCGTGTGCGTCGACCTGGCTGACGCGCACGAACAGGTCGTTGTGGGGGTTGTGGCACGAGTGGGCCAGCTCCACCTCGGGCGTGCCGACCACGTACAGGTCACTCGGCAGCGGCTCGCTGGTGAAGGTCAGTACATCGGCGCGCCGGGCCAGCGCGGTGTCGTCCCGGTAGCCGCCGACCGGGGAGAGCAGCCGGCCGCCCAGCGTGGGCGTCGGGTCGGCCGGGTTGTAGACGAACGTCGCCGAGTCGCCGGACGTCGGGCGGCTGCGTCGGCCAAGCCGGCGTGCGGGCTGCAGATAGAGCACCCGCTCGGGCATCGCCGGCGGCCAGTCGGGCAGGTCGCAGCCAGCCCTCGGTCGACGCCGTCGAGGTGGATGCGCACCGGGCAGCGCCGCTGCCGGGGGCGCACCGCCGAGGTGGGTGCCGAGCCAGTCCAGCGTTCGCGGATCACCGTCGGGCGCCGCCTTGGTCATCATGTGCGAGTGCGTCCACGGCCCGACGGTCAGGCCGACGTCGTCACGCCCGCGCTCGCGCAGCCGGCCGAACTGTTCGAGCGTCTGCTCCAGGAACAGGTCCTGCCACCCGCTCAGCAGCAGCACCGGAATCTCGGTGCGCTCCAGCGCCTCGCGCAGGCGCAGTCGCGACCAGAACGGGTCGTCGGCACTCGGGATGGTCCAGCCACGACTCGAACCAGGGCGCACCCTCGCCGAGCAGGGCCCGGCTGGACTCGCCGAGTGGCATCCCGAGCGAAGCGCTGCTCACCTGTCGCTGCGCCCGCAGCTGCCGCAGCAGCAGCCGCAGGCGGTGGGCGCTCTCCTGACGGGCGACCAGGTCGCTCCAGCCGAGGAAGTCGTTGAGGCCGAACGAGCCGGTGCCCCAGCGCGGGCCCGACACATCGTGCGGCCCGACGGTGATCACGGCCGCCTTCAGTTCCGGCGGCGGGTCCCGGAGCAGCGCCCACTGCGTCCACCCCAGATACGACAGCCCGACGGTGCCGAAGGTGCCGGTGAACCAGGGCTGTTCGCGCAGCCAGGCGACGGTGTCGGCGCCGTCGTCGACCTCGTGGACGAACGGATCGAAGTCGCCGCCCGAGCCGAACGTGCCGCGCACGCTCTGCAGCAGGACGTGGTAGCCGCGCGCGGCGTAGACCTCGCCGAACACAGCGGCGAACGGCCAGGCCCGGCCGTAGGGTCCGCGGACCAGCAGCGTGCCCGCCGGCGTGGTGGTCCGCGGCGCGTAATGGTCGGCCACCAGACTCGGTGCCGTCACGCATCGGCACCCGCAGCCGGTGTTCGACGTCGACCTCGGTGGTCGGTGGCGGAAGGTGGAGAAGCCGCGAGACCCGGCTGCATCAGGGCGTGCTGGACGGTCACCCCTCGAGGCTACTGATCAGAAGATGTAGTACGGGCTCAGCTCGTGGGCCCGCTGCAGGTTGGTCTGCATGCAGTCGGGGTCGGGCTCGGAGTAGATCGGCGAGTAGAACAGCGACTGCTGGATGACGCCGTAGCTGGTCTTGAAGGCGATCATGCAGGTGATCCACCAGCGGTTGTTCCAGTCGGTCGGCTTCATCACCCAGTACTGCGCGGCGCGGTGGCCGTTGATGTCGAGCTCGACCGCGTCGGCCGGCAGCGTCTGCTCGTAGGTGCGCCACACGAACGCCTCGACCGCCATCTGGTAATTGCCGGCGTCGTAGTGACAGCGCAGGCTGTCCTCGTGGTCCGGCGGCGTGAAGGCCAGCCCGATGCGCTGCAACCACGTCGAGCGGGATGTCGCGGCACGGATCGAACGGGTCGGGATCGGTGAGTTCGAGCACCGGGGACTTGATGGTGGTGAGCGGCACGTCGGTGGACCTCAGCTGCACCGCACCGGTGGCCACGCGGCGGCATCGGGTTGCGCCTGCCAGACCACGATCACCGCTGCGACCAGCGCACACAGCGCCGAAAGCAGTCGCAGCTTGGCGAGCATCGCACCCCCTGGTGCTCCTGGCCGCTCCGTCGCGTCCCTGCGGGGAGTGTAACCGGCCCCGCCCAGCCGCCGGACGGGAACTTAGAACCTGTTCTAGTTGCCGCGACCGCTCCCGGATCCGGGGCACCAGTAGGCTGGCTGGTTGTGAGCGGTGACGATCGACGCCCGACGCTGTGGGCGGTCAGCGACCTGCACACCGGGCACACCGGAAACAAGCCGGTCACCGAATCGCTGCACCCGGCCTCGCCTGACGACTGGCTGATCGTGGCCGGCGACGTCGCCGAGCGCACCGATGAGATCCGGTGGGCACTGGATCTGCTGCGCAAGCGGTTCGCCAAGGTGATCTGGGTGCCGGGCAACCACGAGCTGTGGACCACCAACCGCGATCCGATGCAGATCTTCGGCAAGGCCCGCTACGACTACCTGGTCAACATGTGCGACGAGATGGGCATCGTCACGCCCGAACACCCGTTCCCGGTGTGGACCGACGAGGGCGGGCCGGCGACCATCGTGCCGATGTTCCTGCTGTACGACTACTCGTTTCTGCCGCAGGGCGCGGGCACCAAGGCCGAGGGCCTGGCGATCGCCAAGGAGCGCAACATCGTCGGGACCGACGAGTATCTGCTGTCCGCGGAGCCGTACTCGACGCGCGACGCGTGGTGTCACGACCGGGTGGCCTACACCCGCAAGCGCCTCGACGACCTCGACTGGATGATGCCGACGGTGCAGGTCAACCACTTCCCGATGGTTCGCGAACCCTGCGACGCGATGTTCTACCCGGAGTTCGCGCTGTGGTGCGGGACCACCGCGACCGCCGACTGGCACACCCGGTACAACGCCGTGTGCTCGGTGTACGGCCACCTGCACATCCCGCGCACCACCTGGTATGACGGCGTGCGCTTCGAAGAGGTCTCGGTCGGCTATCCGCGGGAGTGGCGCCGCCGCAGGCCGTACCGGTGGCTGCGCCAGATCCTGCCGGACCCGAAGTACACGCCGGGCTACCTCAACGAGTTCGGCGGACATTTCCAGATCACCCAGGAGATGCGCGACCACGCCGAGAAGATGCAGCAGCGCATCAGGGACCGCGCGTGATCGCGGCAACCCTGCTCGGCGGCGTGCTGCCCGCCGGCATCGAGGATCTGGCTGCCGCCGAACTGTATTCGGACCCCAGGGAATTGGCGCCACTGCCCGAAGAGGAACCGCTGATCGCCAAGTCGGTGCCCAAGCGGCGCAACGAATTCATCACCGTCCGGTACTGCGCCCGGCAGGCGCTGGTCGACCTCGGAGCCGACCCGGTGCCGATCCTCAAGGGGGACAAGGGCGAACCGTGCTGGCCCGAGGGCATCGTCGGGAGCCTCACCCACTGCGAGGGGTTCCGCGGAGCCGCCGTCGGGCGCCGAGGGCGGGTCCGCTCGGTGGGCATCGACGCCGAACCGCACGACGTCCTGCCCAACGGCGTGCTCGACGCGATCAGCCTGCCCGCCGAGCGCGGCGAACTCGCGGCGCTGCCCGCCGGCGTGCACTGGGACCGGGTGCTGTTCTGCGCCAAGGAGGCCACGTACAAGGCGTGGTATCCGCTGACCCGGCGCTGGCTGGGGTTCGAGGACGCCCACATCACCTTCGACATCGACTCCTCCGGCGAGGCGGGCACGTTCACCTCCGAGATCCTGATCGATCCGGAAGCCCTTTCGGGGCCGCCGCTGACGTCACTGAGCGGCCGATGGGCGGTGCGCAACGGCATCGCGCTCACCGCGATCGTGCTGTGACCGCAGCCGGTCTCGTCGTCGTCGACAAGCCGGGCGGCATGACCAGTCACGACGTGGTGGGCCGGTGCCGGCGGCTGTTCGGCACCCGCAAGGTCGGGCATGCCGGGACGCTGGATCCGATGGCCACCGGAGTGCTGGTGGTCGGCATCGAGCGCGCCACCAAGATCCTCGGCCTGCTGACGGCGACCGACAAGGGCTACACCGCCACCATCCGGCTGGGTCAGACCACCTCCACCGAAGACGCGGAAGGCGAACTGCTGCAACGGGTTCCGGCGACGCGGGGTGGCCGACGCGCAGATCGAGGAAGCCGTCGCGGCGCTGCGCGGAGACATCGATCAGGTGCCGTCGGCGGTCAGCGCGATCAAGGTCGACGGCAAGCGGGCCTACCGGTTGGTGCGCGAGGGGCAGACTGTCGAGCTTGCAGCCGCGCGCGGTCCGGATCGACCGGTTCGACGTGCTCGCGGTGCGTCGCGACGGCGATGTCACCGACGTCGACGTGGCGGTCGACTGCTCGAGCGGCACGTACATCCGCGCGCTGGCCCGTGACGTCGGTGCCGCGCTCGGCGTGGGCGGCCATCTGACCGCGCTGCGGCGCACCAGGGTCGGGCGGTTCGGGCTCGACCACGCGCGCACCCTGGAGCAGCTGGCCGACACTCCGGCGCTGTCCTACACCCTCGATGAGGCGTGCCTGCGCGCCTTTCCGCGCCGCGATCTCACCGAAGCCGAGGCGGTGGACGCCGGCCACGGCCGGCCGCTGGCGCCGGCCGGAGTCGGAGGGCCGTTACGCGGCGGTCGCCCCGGACGGCCGCGTGATGGCGCTGTTGGAGGATGCGGGGCGGCGCACCCGCTCGGTGGTGGTGATCCGGCCGGCGACGCTGTAGCGCGAGCCGCCTCAGGTGTAGAGCTTCTCGAACTGCTGGATCGACTTGTCGATGTCGCCCTTGACCGCACGCACCGCGGCCGACCCGATCGGCCCGAACAACGGGGCACCGCCGAGGTCCATGCGCAGGGTGAACGTGCAGCCGTCCGCGGTGTCGGCCACCCTCATCACGAGCTTGTAGCGGGTACCGCCCACGCCTTCGCCGCTGATCGCCAGCGCCGACGGCGGGTCGAATTCGCGCACGGTCCAGGTGACCCGGTTGCGCATGCCCTTGGCGCCGGCCACCCCGACGATCGTCGTGCCGACCGTGAGTTCGTCGGGCAGCTCCGAGCGCCATCCCTGGTGCATGGTCATCCAGTCCCCGAGCGTGGACAGATCCGACACGTGCTGCCAGGCGTCCTCGGCGCGGATCGGCAACGACCGGGACAACTCCAACTTCGCCATCAGTGACCGCTCCTATTCGACAACCCAGATCGCTTCCGCCGCGGGGCTTCCCAAATCGACGGCGATCTCGTCCGATCCGTCGGGGCCGGGTTGCACGGCCACCGAGATCATCCCGGCGAAGTCGCGGCGAGCCACCACCCGCAGCCGCGAGTCCAAGCTGATGCCGACGCTGTCGAAGTAGCGCAGCATCTCGGGGTCGGCGTCGGAGATGCGGGCCACCGTCCCGGCATCGCCGTCCTGGCAGACCGACAGCTGGCGGGCCGGCGGTGTGGGCACCTGTCCGTCGGCGGCCGGGATGGGGTCGCCGTGCGGGTCGCGGGTCGGATACCCCAGCTTGGCGTCGATGCGGTCGAGCATCCGGTCGGACACGGCGTGCTCGAGCACCTCGGCCTCGTCGTGCACCTCGTCCCAGCCGTAGCCGAGTTCGCGCACCAGGAACGTCTCCATCAGCCGGTGCCGGCGCACCATCGCCAGCGCGGCGCGCCGGCCGGCTTCGGTGAGCGTCACCGCGCCGTACTTCTCGTGGTCGACCAGGCCCTGCTCGGCGAGCTTGCGGATCGACTCCGAGGCCGTGCTCGCCGACACCCCGATGCGTTCGGCCAGCAACTTGGTGCTGACCTTCTCGTGCGACCACTCCTGCGCGGTCCAGATCACCTTCAGGTAGTCCTGGGCCACCGTCGTCAGGTCGGCGGGGTCCCATCAGGACTCACAAGCTCAGAGTTTAGGCAATCATCACTTGATCTGGTGGTGCTGCTGGGCCGGTGTTGTGCTCGGGTCGTAGGCTAGCGGCGTGCAGCGCTGGCGGGGGCAGGACGACATCCCCACCGACTGGGGTCGATGCGTCGTGACGATCGGCGTGTTCGACGGCGTCCATCGGGGGCATCAGGAGCTGATCAACCGTGCGGTCAAGGCCGGGCGGTCGCGCGGTGTGCCGAGCGTGCTGATGACGTTCGATCCGCACCCGATGGAGGTCGTCTTCCCGGGCAGCCACCCGGCGCAGCTCACCACGCTGACGCGGCGCGCCGAGCTGGTCGAGGAGATGGGCATCGACGTCTTCCTGGTGATGCCGTTCACCGCGGACTTCATGAAGCTCACGCCCGAGCGCTACATCCACGAACTGCTGGTCGAGCGGCTGCACGTCGTCGAGGTGGTGGTCGGGGAGAACTTCACGTTCGGCAAGAAGGCGGCGGGCAACGTCGGCGCTGCTGCGCAAGGCGGGCGAGCGCTTCGGTTTCGCGGTCGACTCGCTGAACCTCGTCGCCGAACATCACCGCGACGAGACGGTGACGTTCTCCTCCACCTACATCCGGTCCTGCGTCGACGCCGGCGACATGGTGGCCGCCGCCGAGGCGCTGGGCCGTCCGCACCGGGTCGAGGGCGTGGTGGTGCGCGGCGACGGCCGCGGAAGCGTGCTCGGTTATCCCACCGCCAACGTCGCCCCGCCGATGTACTCGGCGATCCCCGCCGACGGCGTCTACGCCGCCTGGTTCACGGTGCTGGGCCACGGCCCGGTGGTCGGCACCGTCACACCGGGGGAGCGCTATCAGGCCGCGGTGTCGGTGGGCACCAATCCGACCTTCTCCGGGCGGACCCGCACCGTCGAGGCGTTCGTCCTGGACACCACCGCCGACCTGTACGGCCAGCACGTCGCGGTGGACTTCGTCGCCCGCCTGCGCGGCCAGGAGAAGTTCGACTCGGTGACCGACCTGGTGACCGCGATGGGCAGCCGACACCGAACGTGCCCGCACCATCCTCTCGGCCCGGTAGCCTCGCGATTCGGCTGCCTGCCGGTCGCCGCTGCTGTAGACTTCCGCCTCGACCGGGCGCGTGCTGCAGTTCGCGGTGGCTGCGCCCTTTCGAGGCCCTCTCGAATACCCTCGCGGACCGAAACGATGGAGTTGTTTCGTGGCGCTCACTGCCGAACAGAAGAAGGACATCCTGGGCCAGTACGGCCTGCACGACACCGACACCGGTTCGCCGGAGGCGCAGGTCGCGCTGCTGACCAAGCGGATCTCCGACCTCACCGAGCACCTCAAGGTGCACAAGCACGACCACCACTCGCGCCGCGGCCTGCTGCTGCTGGTCGGCCGTCGCCGCCGGCTGCTCAAGTACGTCGCCCAGGTCGACGTCGCGCGGTACCGCTCGCTGATCGAGCGCCTCGGCCTGCGTCGCTGACACCGCCCGCCGGGGTACCCGGCGCAGGGTTACCGTCGCACCATGACGACACCCGACTACGCCCTGGGCAGTGACGACGCCGAGATCGAGCGGCTGCGTGGCACAGGCTGACGGGCTGCTCGTCGTCGGAACCGACCGCGGCTGCTCTTCCGGTGCGGCGGACTCGTCTGAAGATGGGCGGCACCCCCGATCGGCCGGAGGCGACCAAGGCCGATTGCGGCACGCCGGAGTCCGACTTCAAGGTGGTCGCGACCGTCGCCGGTGACTGATGCTAATGCACCGCCGGATGTGGATTCCTACTACTCGACGCGCTGACCCTTCACCGGCGCAATCTGCGTCCCGGCGGCGTCTGCGTGGACGTCGACTACGACATGAGCGGGGTGCGGGCCCATCCGGAGGTGGAGCTGTTCACCCGCATCGGTGCGTGGCTGAAGGCCGGTTTCCACCATGTCCACGCGGATCCGAGCGTCGGGATGCGGTTTCCCGTGCTGTTCGACGAGGCCGGTTTCGGCGAGGTCGGCACGCTGAGCCTGCAGATGTACTGGTCCCCGAACGATCGGCAGGCGGCGGGGTACGTCGTCGGTGTGGTGCGCGCGCTGCGCGACGCCATCCTGGCCTCGACCGTCGTCAGTGCACGCGAGCTGGACCTCGACACCCTCGAGCAGCGCCTCGGGGAGGCGATCAGCGCGACCGGCGCCGTCTGGACCACGCCGACGATCGTGGGGGGCTGGGGCCGGCGCCTCTGAGGCCGCCGTTTTCCGTCGGGGAGGAGTCGCGGAGTACGATGGTCTGGTTCGGTTGCCGTTTCGGTGAGCCGGACGACTTGGGTGCGGTCCTCGCAGATCCGCGAGCGCCGTTCCCGCGCGTCATTTCGCCGACCCGCCTGATCGCGCGGTCTTCGGTAGTGGCTGCCGGAACGATAGCCGGCAGCTTCGATCGACGGCCGTAGCCGCATCAGGCCTGGGGTTTCCGCGCTGTGACGACGCGAAACAGCTGAATATGACCCAGAGAGGCCGTACGGACGTCTATGTCTGTAGTTGAAATTGAAGACGGCGTGTTCGAATCCACCGCCGTGATCGACAACGGGAGCTTCGGCACCCGCACCATCCGCTTCGAGACCGGCCGGCTGGCCAAGCAGGCCGCCGGCGCCGTCGTCGCCTACCTCGACGACGAGACCATGCTGCTGAGCGCGACCACCGCCAGCAAGACCCCCAAAGACCATTTCGACTTCTTCCCGCTGACCATCGACGTCGAGGAGCGGATGTACGCCGCGGGCCGGATCCCCGGCTCGTTCTTCCGCCGCGAGGGCCGTCCCTCCACCGACGCGATCCTGACCTGCCGGCTGATCGACCGGCCGCTGCGCCCGACCTTCATCTCCGGGTCTGCGCAATGAGATCCAGGTCGTCGTCACGATCCTGAGCCTGGATCCCAAGGATCTCTACGACGTGCTCGCCATCAACGCGGCATCGGCGTCCACGCAGATCTCCGGGATGCCGTTCTCCGGCCCCGTCGGCGGCGTGCGCGTCGCGCTCATCGACGGCCAGTGGGTCGCGTTCCCGACCGTCGAGCAGCTCGAGAACGCCGTGTTCGACATGGTCGTCGCCGGCCGCAAGGTCGGCGAGGCGATGCCGACGTAGCGATCATGATGGTCGAGGCCGAGGCCACCGACAACGTCGTCGAGCTCGTCGCCGGCGGCGCGGGCGCGCCGACCGAGGCCGTGGTCGCCGAGGGGCTCGAGGCCGCCAAGCCGTTCATCGCCGCGCTCTGCGACGCCCAGGCCGAGCTGGCCGGCTCCGCCGGCAAGGAGACCGCCGAGTACCCGGTGTTCCCCGAGTACGGCGAGGACGTCTACTACTCCGTGGCGTCGGTGGCCACCGACGCGCTCTCCGAGGCGCTGACCATCGCGGGCAAGGAAGAGCGCAACGACCGCACCGACGAGATCAAGGTCGAGGTGCTCGGCCGGCTGGCCGAGCAGTACGCCGGCCGCGAGAAGGAGATCGGCGCCGCGTTCCGCTCGCTGACCAAGAAGCTGGTGCGCCAGCGCATCCTGACCGATCACTTCCGCATCGACGGCCGCGGTGTCACCGACATCCGCGCGCTGTCGGCCGAGGTCGCCGTGATTCCGCGGGCGCACGGCAGCGCGCTGTTCGAGCGCGGCGAGACCCAGATCATGGGTGTCACCACGCTGGACATGGTCAAGATGGCCCAGCAGATCGACTCGCTGGGACCCGAGACCAGCAAGCGCTACATGCACCACTACAACTTCCCGCCGTATTCGACCGGTGAGACCGGCCGCGTCGGTTCGCCCAAGCGCCGCGAGATCGGCCACGGCGCACTGGCCGAGCGGGCGTTGATGCCGGTGCTGCCGAGCGTCGAGGAGTTCCCGTACGCCATCCGCCAGGTCTCCGAGGCGCTGAGCTCCAACGGCTCGACGTCGATGGGCTCGGTGTGTGCGTCGACGCTGTCGCTGCTCAACGCCGGCGTGCCGCTGAAGGCGCCGGTCGCGGGTATCGCGATGGGCCTGGTGTCCGACGACGTCGAGGTGGACGGGAAGACCGAGCGCCGCTTCGTCACGCTGACCGACATCCTCGGCGCCGAGGATGCGTTCGGCGACATGGACTTCAAGTGCGCGGGCACCAAGGACTTCGTCACCGCGCTGCAGCTCGACACCAAGCTCGACGGCATTCCCGTCGCAGGTGCTGGCCGGTGCGCTGTCGCAGGCCAAGGACGCCCGGATCACCATCCTCGAGGTGATGGCCGAGGCCATCGACGAGCCCGACGAGATGAGCCCGTACGCACCGCGGATCACCACGATCAAGGTGCCGGTCGACAAGATCGGCGAGGTCATCGGGCCCAAGGGCAAGATGATCAACTCGATCACCGAGGAGACCGGCGCGTCGATCTCGATCGAGGACGACGGCACGGTGTTCGTCGGCGCCACCGACGGCGACGTCGGCGCAGGCCGCGATCGACAAGATCAACGCGATCGCCAACCCGCAGCTGCCCAAGATCGGCGAGCGGTTCCTCGGAACCGTGGTCAAGACAACCGATTTCGGCGCGTTCGTGTCGCTGCTGCCCGGCCGTGACGGCCTGGTGCACATCTCCAAGCTGGGCCGTGGCAAGCGGATCGCCAAGGTCGAGGACGTGGTCAAGGTCGGCGACAAGCTGCGCGTGGAGATCGCCGACATCGACAACCGCGGCAAGATCTCGCTGGTCCTGGTCGCCGAGGACGACTCGGCCGAGACCGCCGCCCGGCTGACACCGCACCGGCTGATGCCGCGACCGCCAGCAGCTAGCTCGGCGGCGCTGCGGCGGGTGCCGCCGCGGCGACGACTCCGGGAGCAGTCCGCGGTGCGCCGCACGGACCTGCCCGGTGGCCTGCGTGTGGTCACCGAGTACATCCCGTCGGTGCACTCGGCGTCGGTCGGGGTGTGGGTCGGCGTCGGATCGCGCGACGAGGGCCCCAGCGTGGCCGGCGCCGCGCACTTCCTGGAACACCTGCTGTTCAAGTCCACTCCGACGCGCACCGCGGTGGAGATCGCGCAGGCGGTGGACGCGGTCGGCGGTGAGCTGAACGCGTTCACCGCCCGGGAGCACACCTGCTACTACGCGCACGTGCTCGACTCCGATCTGGAGCTGGCCGTCGACCTGGTCGCCGACGTGGTGTTGCGGGGCGCGTGCGCCGCCGACGATGTCGAGATCGAGCGCGACGTGGTGCTCGAGGAGATCGCCATGCGCGACGACGATCCCGGAGGACACGCTCGGCGACGTCTTCCTGTCGGCGATGTTCGGCGCGCACCCGGTCGGGTCGGCCGGTGATCGGCAGCGTCGGAATCGATCTCGGCGATGACGCGAGCGCAGCTGCATTCGTTCCACGTCCGCCGCTACACGCCCGAGCGGATGGTGGTGGCGGTCGCGGGCAACGTCGACCACGACGAAGTCGTGGCGCTGGTGCGCGAACATTTCGGCGCCGCGGCTGGTGCGCGGCCGCAGCCCGGTGCCGCCGCGTAAGGGCACGGGCCGGGTGACCGGCAGCCGACCCTCAACTGGTCAACCGGGACGCCGAACAGACCCACCTGTCGCTGGGCGTGCGCACGCCGGGCCGGCACTGGGAGCATCGGTGGGCGCTGTCGGTGCTCAACACCGCACTCGGGCGGCGGCCTGAGTTCGCGTCTGTTTCAACAGATTCGGGAGACCCGCGGGCTGGCGTACTCGGTCTACTCGACGGTGGACACCTTCGCCGACAGCGGTGCGCTGTCGATCTACGCCGGCTGCCTGCCGGAGCGGTTCGACGAGGTCGTCCGGGTGACCACCGACGTGCTGGCGACGGTGGCCCGCGACGGCATCACCGAGACCGAATGCCGCATCGCGAAGGGCTCGCTGCGCGGCGGGCTGGTGCTCGGTCTGGAGGACTCCGCGATCGCGGATGAACCGGATCGGCCGCAGCGAGCTGAACTACGGCGAGCACCGCAGCATCGCCGAGACGCTGACCAAGATCGACGAGGTCACGCTCGATGAGGTCAATGCCGTGGCGCGTCGGCTGCTGACCAGGCCGTTCGGCGCTGCGGTGCTGGGGCCGGTGCGCACCAAGCGGTCGCTGCCGCAAGCCGCTTCAGACCATCGCGGGGATGAGGTCGGCTCGCCGCGAGCGTGCAGTACCAGCCGGCGTGACTCGTCCGCGGTGCAGCACGAAGAAGTACGGCGCCCGCGATGCCGCGCAGGTCCATCGCGCCGAGCACGGTCTCGTCGTCGACCGTGCGGAACACGTCGTTGACGGGCAGCTGGTCGTAGATCATCGTCGCGGTGTCCACGCCGCGGTAGCGCGTGGTGCGCAGCCGCGCCTTGGGTCCCCGCGCCGCTAGGATGGGCTTGAGCGCGGCGATGACACCGGCCAGGTTGCGGCGCTTGAGCGCCGGAATCTTGGTGGCGATCACCAGGCCGGCGAAGGCGGGCAGCGGATTGAGCGGCCACAGCCCGGCGCCGTCGCGCGGTCGGGAACAGCAGCGGGTGCACCGGACTCGCTGTCGGAGAACTGCTTGCCCCACCAGCCGCTTGCTTCCAGCATGCCGTCGAGCGGGTGGCCGGTGGGCACCTCGGCGCCGTGCCAGGTGCCGAGCATGAACTCGGCTCCACGGCGGGCAGTGAGTCGAACAACGCGAGAGCGTCGGCCGTGGTCGTCGGGGTGGTCGGCAGGGCGTCGGTCGAGCGCGAACATGACCGCGAGTCTACTTGACACCCGTCAATTCGAGGCAGACTGCAGGGATGCAGCCGGAGCGATCCTGCCCCTGTGGCAGCGGCGAGAGCGCCCGCAATGCTGTCTGCCCTTCATCGAGGGGGAACGGCAAGCGCGGCACGGCCGAAGAACTCATGCGGTCGCGCTACAGCGCCTTCGCGATCGGTGACGTCGACTATCTCTGGCGCACCTGGCATCCGCGCACCCGCCCCGAGCGGGTGCGCATCGAGCCCGCGTGGCGTGGACCGGCACTGGAGATCATCGAGGCCGCCGGCGAGGAGGGCGAGTTCGTCGGCGCACTACCGCGAGAACCAACGAAGCGGGACGCTGCATGAGCGGTCCCGCTTCGCTGTGCGCGCCCGTCGGTGGTTCTACCTGGACGGGGATGTTGTTCGAGTGAGCCGGGGCTAGCCCAGCAGGCCGGCCGGATCGGTGAAGGGCAGTCCGAGGTCGGTGGCCACCTGCTCGGACAGCAGGGCACCCTCGTGCGTCGAAAGACCCTTGGCCAGTGCGGCATCGGCGCGGCATGCGTCCTGCCAGCCCTTGTCGGCGAGCTTGAGCACGTAGGGCATGGTGGCGTTGGTCAGCGCGTAGGTCGACGTGCGCGGCACCGCGCCCGGCATGTTGGCGACGCAGTAGAACACCGTGTCGTGCACGCGGAACGTGGGGTCGTCGTGGGTGGTCGGCCGGGAGTCCTCGAAGCAGCCACCCTGGTCGATCGCGATGTCGACCAGCACCGCGCCCGACTTCATCTGCGGCCACAGTCGAATTGGTGACCAGCTTGGGCGCCTTGGCGCCGGGCACCAGGACCGCGCCGATCACCAGATCGGCCTGCTTGACGGCGTCCTCGAGATCGAGCGTGGAGGAGTAGCGGGTCTCGATGGCGCCGCCGTACTCGGCGTCGATCTTGCGCAGGATGTTGATGTTCAGGTCGAACACGGTGACGTGCGCGCCCATGCCCCACGCGACCGCGGCGGCATTGTCGCCGGCCATTCCGCCGCCGATGACCACGACCTTCGCCGGGGCGACGCCGGGGACGCCGCCCATCAGCACGCCGCGCCCGCCCTGGGTGCGCATCAGGTGGTAGGCGCCGACCTGCGCCGAGAGCCGGCCCGCGACCTCGCTCATCGGGGCCAGCAGGGGCAGCGCGACGACCGTCCGGGCGGGGTCTGCACGGTCTCGTAGGCGATCGACGTGGTGCCCGACGCCATCAGCGCGTCGGTGCACGGCTTGGACGCGGCCAGGTGCAGGTAGGTGAACAGGGTCTGGCCCTTGCGCATGCCGCGCGTACTCGGCCTCGATCGGTTCCTTGACCTTCAGCAGCAGCTCGGCCTCGGCCCACACCTCGTCGGCGCCGTTGATCATCTGCGCGCCGGCGCGCTTGAAGTCGGCGTCGGAGATCGCCGAGCCGTCGCCCGCGCCGGACTGGATCAGCACCTCGTGGCCGCGGCGGACGAGTTCGGCGACACCGGCCGGGGTGATGGCGACGCGGTATTCGTTGTTCTTGATCTCGGTCGGGATGCCGACGCGCATGATCGCTCCTCGATGTGGTGAATAGTGGCTGCCTACAATTGTGAAGAAGCGTCGAAGCAACCGCAATCAGTATCGAACGATCATTCGATAAAGTTGCGCCTATGACGGAAGAATCACCGAAATTGGCCGCCGAGCGGCGGATCGGCGCCGAAGGATGTTCGGGCGCTCGAGCTCGACGACGTCGACCGGCGGATCCTGGCCGTGCTGCACGACGACGCGCGGATGCCCAACAGCGCGCTGGCCGAACGGTCGGCATCGCGCCGTCGACCTGCCACGGTCGGGTGCGCCGGCTGCAGGATCTCGGGGTGATCCGCGGGTTCTACGCCGACATCGATCCCGCAGCCATCGGTCTGACCCTGCAGGCGATGATCTCGGTCAGCCTGCAGGCCAACGCCCGCGGCAAGATCCGCGATTTCATCCAGCAGATCCGGCGCAAGCCCCAGGTGATGGACGTCTACTTCCTGGCGGGCGCCGACGACTTCATCCTGCACGTCGCCGCCCGCGACACCGACGATCTGCGGGCGTTCGTGGTGGAGAACCTCAACGCCGACGCCGACGTGGCGGGTACGCAGACCTCGCTGATCTTCGAGCATCTGCGCGGCGCCTCGCCGCTGTGAGCGTCAGCCGGCCGCGAAGTCGCGCAGCCAGCGGTACCAGTCGGCCATGCCCTCGCCGGTCCTGGCGCTGACCGGCAGCACCGTCGCGGTCGGATTGACCTGCCGGATCCGCTCGATGTAAGTGGCGACATCGGCGTCGAGATGGGGCGCCAGGTCGATCTTGTTGAGCAGTACCACGTCGACCGCGCGGAACATCACCGGATACTTCAGCGGCTTGTCCTCGCCCTCGGTCAGCGAGTACACCATCGCTTTGGCGTGCTCGCCCACGTCGAACTCCGCGGGACACACCAGGTTCCCGACGTTCTCGATGATCACCAGATCGAGCGTCGGCCAGCCGCAGGCCGGCCAGCGCCCGGTGGACCATCGGGGCGTCCAGATGGCATTCGCCGCCGAATCCGTTGTCGGTGTTCAGCAGTGAGATCTGCGCGCCGCGACCGGCCAGCCTGGCGGCGTCGAGGTCTGTGGCGATGTCACCCTCCACCACCCCGACGGCGAGTTCACCCGCCAGCTCGTCGAGGGTGGCGGCCAGCACCGCGGTCTTGCCGGACCCGGGTGAACTCATCAGATTCAGCGCCCGGATGCCGTTGGCCGCGAACGCGTCCCGGTTGGCGGCGGCGCGCACGTCGTTCTCCGAGAAGATGGCTTCCAGGACGTCGACGCGCTGCGTCGCGGTGTGATAGCCACTGTGGTCGCCGTGGCTGTGCGGCTGGTCGTGCTCGTGGCTGTGCCCGGTCCCGTCGTCGTGCCGGTGAAACCTACCCATGGTGGGCCTCTGGCTGTCTCGGTCGCCACGTCGATCGATGTCACCAGGAACTCTTCGCCGCGCACCACGGCGACGTCGGCGGCGCCGCAGGCGGGGCAGCAGACCGACCAGCGGGAGGCGATCTCCGACTGCCGACCGCACGCTCGGCAGTCCACCTCGGCGGGCACCTGCTCGATCTCCAGCGCGGCGCCGGCGAGGCCGTCGTGTTCGGCGACGACGGTCCAGCAGAACGCCAGCGAGTCCGGGACCACCTGCCGCAGCGCGCCCACCCGCACCCGTACCGCTTCGACCGGGCGGCCGGCCGCGTGTGATTTCACCACGCCGGCGATGGCATGGCACAGCGACAACTCGTGCACGTCTCGAAGGGTAGTCCCGTGCAGGCCGCGAAAATGCGCAGAAGTCTCTGCGAGATTGTGATTGTTGCGGCCCGGCGGCGGGACTAGCCTGGCAGCACCGACCCGCGCCGCAGCCCGCTGGCGCCGGTCGTCACCGTTCGAGGAGACGCGCCATGAGCGCATGTGCAGACGCCGCCGGAGTGGCCCGTGTCGGGTGACACCGTTCGGGTGCGGTTGATCATCACCGGAGTGGTTCAGGGAGTCGGGTTCCGGCCCGCCGTCGCCCGGATCGCCGCGGAACATCGGCTGAGCGGCTGCGCGCTACAACGACGCGGGGTCTCTGCAGTGTGAGCTGGAGGGCCCCCGGGCAAGGGTCGCCGCGGCGGTGCACGCCATCGAGGCCGCTCCGCCGCCGCAGGCCCGCATCGACGCCGTCGACGTGACGACGGTGCCGGTGCGCGGAGAAGGAATCTTCCGCATCTCGCCAGCACTGCCGGGTCCGACGGCGAACGCACACTGGTCTCGCCCGACATCGCCACGTGCGGCGACTGTCTGCGCGAAATGTTCGACCCCGCCGACCGGCGCCACGGTCACCCGTTCATCACGTGCACGAACTGCGGGCCCCGCTACACCGTGATCACCGACGTGCCTTACGACCGGCCCGCCACCACGATGTCGGGCTTCCCGATGTGCGCGTCCTGCGCCGCCGAGTACGCCGATCCCGCCGACCGGCGCTATCACGCCCAGACCATCGCCTGCCCGCGAGTGCGGGCCGACACTGGCGTGGCGCGGCCCCTCCGTCGGCGGGGGGCCGATCGAATCGGCCGCCGCGGCGCTGAGCGCGGGCCACATCGTCGCGGTCAAGGGCATCGGCGGCTACCACCTGGCGTGCCGCGCCGACGACGACGCCGCGGTCGCCGGCTGCGGCAGCGAAAGCACCGCCCTGCCAAGCCGTTCGCCGTGATGACCGCTGACGTCGCCGCGGCGCGCCGGATCGCCGTGTCGACGACGCCGCCGCCCGGTCCCTGACCTCGCCGGCCGCGCCGATCGTGCTGCGTACCCGCACCGGGTCGGCGCCGTTGGCGACGAGGTCGCGCCCGGCCTGGCCGACCTCGGGGTGATGCTCGCCTACTCGCCGGTGCACCACCTGCTGTTCGACCGGCTGGGCGTCCGACGGCGCTGGTGATGACATCGGCTAATCAGGGCGGATCCCCGATCGTGTTCCGCGACGAGGACCTCGACTGGATCGACGGCCTCGCCGATGCGGTGCTGACCCACGACCGTCCCATCCACGTGCCCTGTGAGGACTCGGTGGTGAGCATCGACGACCACGGCGACGAGTTGCCGCTCCGACGGTCCCGCGGCTACGCGCCGCTGCCGGTTCCGATCGGTGTGGCCGAGACGCCGATGATCCTGGCCACCGGCGGCGACCTGAAGACCACCGTCTGCGCTGACCGGACGGCACGGCCGCGCCCACCTGTCGTCGCACCTGGGCGACATGGCCGACCCCCGCACGCAGGATTGTTTCGCCGCGGCGGTGGACCATCTCGGCGTTCATGACCGGCTGGCGCACCGGCCGTCGTCGCCGCGATATGCACCCCGGCTATGCCACCACCGCGTGGGCGCACCAGCACGACGGTGCGACCGGTGGTGGCCGTCCAGCACCACCACGCGCACGCGGTGTCGCTGCTGGCCGAGCACCGCCGGCTCGGTGCACCCGATGATCGCGGTCACCTACGACGGCACCGGATTACGGCACCGACGGCACCATCTGGGGCGGGGAGCTGCTGGCCATCACCGATCCCGCGCGCTTCACCCGGGTCGGGCATCTCGGCGCCGTTCGCGCTGCCCGGGGGCGAGGGCGCGGTGCGCCAGCCCGCCCGCATCGCGGTGGACCTGCTGCATCCGCGCCGGGATCGAGCTGGCACCGACGACCTGCCGCCGGTGGCCGCGCTCGGCCGGCCGGGATGCACATCCTGGCCCAGCAGATTGCAGCGCGGCGTCGGGTGCGTGCCCACCACCAGCATGGGCCGGCTGTTCGACGCGGTGGCCAGCCTGCTGGGCGTGTGCCAGCAGGTCAGCTACGAAGGGCAGGCCGCCGTCGAACTGGAGCACCTGGCGCGCGGCGGGAAACGATGTCGCGCCCGTCGATTTCGCGGCTCGCCGACGGCGTGCTGGATCCGGCGCCGGTGATCGCGGCGATGGTCGGCGGTCTGCGCGCCGGCAGCGCGTGCCGCCGACCTGGCCGCCGCGGTTCCACGCATGCGGTCGATCCGCGCGACGGTGCGCGCCGCCGGCGCTGCGGCCGCGTCGACCGGGATCACGACGGTCGGGCTGACCGGTGGTGTGTTCGCCAATCGTATGCTGCTGGGCGGGATCGCGGCCGGACTGCGCGCGCGAGGACTGGAGGTGCTCACCCACCGGGTGGTGCCGTGCAACGACGGCGGGCTGGCGCTCGGCCAGGCGGCGGTGCGCCGCGATGCCTCAGCGTCCGTGTCACCGGTCGCTTCGGGAAAGGAGCGGCCATGTGCCTCGGGATCCCCGGGAAGGTGATCGAGATCTGGGAGGAAGCCGGGACGCGGATGTCCACCGTCGAGTTCGGCGGCACCACCAAGACGGTGTGCCTGGCGTATCTGCCCGACATGGAGGTCGGCGAATACACGATCGTGCATGCGGGGTTCGCGATCACGCGGCTCGACGAGGCGTCGGCCAACGAGACGTTGCGGATGTTCGCCGACTTGGGCGTCCTCGACGAGGAACTCGCCGGTGAGCAGCCGGTGGCCAGGAGGGATCCGGCATGAAGTACCTCGACGAGTTCCGCGACCCGGCGGCGGCCAAGACGTTGGTCGACGCCATCCGCGCGCCGCGCCACCCGAACCTGGACGGTGATGGAAGTGTGTGGCGGTCAGACGCATTCGATCATCCGCAACGGCATCGACCAGCTGCTCGACGGCGCGGTGGAGTTCATCCACGGGCCGGGCTGCCCGGTGTGCGTCACCCCGCTGGAGATGATCGACCGGGCATTGGAGATCGCGGCCCGCGACGACGTGATCTTCTGCTCGTTCGGCGACATGCTGCGGGTGCCCGGCAGCAGCCAGGACCTGTTCAGCGGTGCGGGCCCGCGGCGGTGACGTCCGGATCGTCTACTCGCCGCTGGACGCCACCCGGATCGCCGCGGACAACCCCGACAAGCAGGTGGTGTTCTTCGGCGTCGGGTTCGAGACCACCGCGCCGGCCAACGCGATGTCGGTGCTGCACGCCCAACGGCTCGGGTCTGACGAACTTCTCCATGCTGGTCTCCCACGTGCTGGTGCCGCCGGCGATGACCGCGATCCTGTCCTCACCGACCAACCGCGTGCAGGGCTTCCTGGCGGCCGGCCACGTGTGCTCGGTGATGGGCACCGCCGAGTACGAGCCGCTCGTCGACGAGTTCGGGGTGCCGATCGTGGTGACCGGCTTCGAGCCGCTCGACCTGCTCGAAGGTGTCCGGCAGGTGGTCGAGCTGCTGGAGGAGGGCACGCCCGAACTGCGCAACGCCTATCCGCGCGCGGTCACCGCCGACGGCAACCAGGTGGCCCAGCAGACCCTGGCCGACGTCTTCGCGGTCACCGACCGGCAGTGGCGCGGCATCGGCATGATCCCACGATCGGGGTGGACGCTGTCGCCGCGCTACGCCGAGTTCGACGCCGAGAAACGGTTCGGCGTCGGTCATGTGCAGGTGGCCGAATCCGCGGAATGCCACAGCGGGGAAGTGTTGCAGGGTCTGCTCAAGCCCAACGAGTGCCCGGCCTTCGGCACTTCGTGCACCCCGCGCACGCCGCTGGGCGCGACGATGGTGTCCAGCGAGGGCGCGTGCGCGGCGTACTACCAGTTCCGCCGGCTGGCCGGAGGCGCTCCGGCGCCGACATCGGCGACAGCGACCGCGGATGTCTGACACACCGGTGTCGGTCGACCCGGCCGACTGGGTCTGCCCGCTGCCGCTGCGCGAGACCAGGCGGATGGTGCTCGGACACGGCGGAGGCGGGATGCTGTCCGAGGAACTCATCGAGAACCTGTTCCTGCCGGCGTTCGGGTCGGCGTCCGGGCCGTCCCGGGATTCGGCGGTGCTGGACACCGGCGGCGGGCCGGATCGCGCTGACCACCGACTCCTACGTCGTGCAGCCGCTGTTCTTCCCGGGTGGCAACATCGGCGACCTCGCGGTCAACGGCACCATCAACGACCTGGCCTGCAGCGGCGCGCAACCGATCGGGATCACCGCCGGGTTCATCATCGAGGAGGGCCTGGAACTCGACGTGCTCGGCGCGGTCGCCGAGACAATGGGCAAGGCCGCCGCCGCGGCCGGGGTGCCGATCGTCACCGGGGACACCAAGGTCGTCGGAAAGGGCGGCGCCGACCAGCTTTTCGTCAATACCGCGGGCGTCGGCGTCGTGCCCGACCGGGGTCGACATCGGCCCGGAGCGGGCGCGCCCGGGGGACGTGGTGATCGTCTCGGGTGACATCGGTGAGCACGGCGTGGCGATCATGAGCGTGCGCGAGGGCATCGACTTCGGCACCGTGGTGAGGACCGACAGCGCGCCGCTGCACCGGCTGGTGGCCGCCATGCTCGCCGCGGCCGATCCCGGCGCGCTGCACACGCTGCGCGACCCGACCCGCGGGGGGCTGGTCGCATCGCTGGTGGAGATCGCCCGGGCCGCCGCGGTGGGGGTGCACCTCGACGAGGCGGCGATTCCGGTCCCCGAGACGGTGGCGTCGGCGTGCTCGTTCCTCGGACTGGACCCGCTGCAGGTCGCCAACGAGGGCAAGCTGGTCGCGTTCGTCGCGGCCGAGCAGGCCGAGGCGGTACTGGCCGCGATGCGCGCCCGGCCCGAAGGTCGGCGGCGCCGCGGTCATCGGTCGCGTCGTCGCCGAGCACCCGGGCATGGTGGTGGCGCGCACGCCGTTCGGGACCACCCGGGTGGTCGAACGCGAACTGGGCGAGCAGCTTCCGCGGATCTGCTGAGCCTCAGCGCCGCAGCGTCTCCGACGGCGCTTCCCCCCAGCGTTTGCGGTACTCCACCGCGAAGCTGCCCAGGTGGTGGAAGCCCCAGCGTTCGGCTACTGCGGTGACCGTCACGCCGTCGGACGGGATCGCATCGGTGAGTTCCTCGTGGACGCGCTCGAGGCGGCGCTCCCGGACGAACGCCATCGGCGACATGCCGAGCTCGGTGCGGAAGCCCTGCTGGATGGACCGCACGCTCATGTGCACGGCGGTGGCCAACGAGTCCATCGTGATCCGTTCGGCGAGGTGGTCGTCGATGAAATCCATCGCCTGCTGGATCACCGTACGCCGGGGATCGGGGGAGGTCGGTTGGGCGATGTCGGCGTGGTAGCTGGACGGCTGCAGATACAGCAGACTGCTCATCACGAGCTCCTCGACCGGCCCGATGGCCCAGCCCTTCTGGATCAGCGAACCCGCGTGATACACCTCGGTGTGCACCAGCTGCACCGCGGTGTGCCAACGCATCGCGGCCTCCGTCGCGAGGTCGAATTCGGGTTCGAACACCAACGGCCGGCCCAGGTTACGTCCGATCAGCCGCGTGACGTGGGCGATCATCGCCTGCGCCTCGATGCGGATCAGCAATTGCGGAGCTGTCGACGTCGAGCTCGATGCGCAGCGGCACTCCGGGGCTGGAGACCAGCGAGCGCATGGTGTTGGCCTGAAGGTCGACGACGGATGGTGCACGGTCGCGACGCCGTTCATCGGCATGTGCACCGCGTAGTAGTGGCCCGAGTCCGGGATCTCGATGGTGGCCGGCGCGTGCAGGTCGAGGTAGAGCATGCTGACGTTGCGCAGCCGGACCCGTTCATCGTGGCCGCGAAGACCGTCTCGTCGGCGGGTGATCGTGATCAACGTGGGACAGCGACTGTCGGCCTACGGCAACGAGTGCGCCCACGAGGCACTGCCGCTCGACGACGCGATCCTGCACAGCGCCGCGGGCACGCTGACCTGCCCGTGGCACGGGTTCTGCTACGACGCGACGTCGGGGGAGTGCCTGTCGGCCCCCGGCGTCCAACTCGAGCAGCTGCCACTGCGGATAGACGACGGCGACGTCTGGGTCCGGACCGGCGGATGAGCCGCTACACGGTGCGGCAGACCGTTGCGGGCCGCCCCGCGGGGACGACGCCGACGGCGGTGCTCACCGATGACCGCAGCGGCGGCTGGCGTCCGGTGACGTGGCTTGGCGCACCCGCCCCCGGCGGCCTGGCGTTGCCGCCGGCCACGCCGGGCATGGCGTGGATGTATTCGCCCCGTGCGGTTTTCGTCGACGACGACCATCTCGTCGTCGCCGATTCGGGTAACCACCGGGTGCTGATCTGGCACGGTCGGCCGCACGCCGACGAGCAACCGGCCGATGTGGTGCTCGGCCAGCCCGACGGTGCTGTGAGGGCCGGGCCGCGGGTGGCCGGGGTCCCGAACGCGGGATGAACCTGCCGACCGGAGTCGCCGTCATCGACGGCCGGCTGGTGGTCGCCGACGCGTGGCACCACCGTATCCTGGTGTGGGACCGGGTGCCGCAGTCCAGCGACGTCGCACCGGATCTGGTGCTGGGCCAGCCCGACGCTGGTGCCGTCGAACCCAATGCCGGCGGCGAGTGTTCGGCCGGGACCTTCTACTGGCCGTTCGGTTTCGCGCTGCTCGGCGGCCGGTTCTGGGTGGCCGACACCGGTAACCGGCGGGTGCTCGGCTGGACCGGTGGCTTGTCCGAACCGGGACAGCCCGCGGACATCGTGCTGGGCCAGCCGACGGCAAGCGCGCGGGAGGAGAACCGTGGTGCGGCGGCGGGGCCGGCGATCCCGCGAATTCGGTTCTCGGACAACAGGATTTCGTGACCGCACAAGAGTGGCCCTACGGTCCGCGCACCGGCGACCGGTTCCGCTTCCCCTACGGCCGTTGACCTCGACGGCGAGTGCCTCGTCGTCGCCGACACGGCCAACAATCGCATCCTGGTCTGGGACGGCGTTCTCGTGGAGCCGGTCGGGGGCCGGCCGGCCGACCACGTGCTGGCGCAGCCAGACTTCGCGGCCAACGGGGGACATGCTCGGGCCGGTGCCCCTCGACGGTGAGCTCGACGAACCGACGCTGGGGGTGGTCGGCGGCTATGGCGAGCTGGTGGAGGCTGACCCGGCGCGCCCGTGGATGGGAGGCCGCTGGGTGGTGCGCACCGAATCCGGCGCGCGGCTGCCACTGACACTGTCGATGCTGCTGTTCGACAGCTCGGGCGCCAACAAGGACGCCGCGCGACGGGAGCACTGCGAGGCGATGCAGAAGGTGATCGTCGCGGCGCGGCACGCTGACGCTGATCCCCACGCGGTGGTGTGCGCGCTGGGCTGGTTGCTCTACGACTGGCTGATGGCGCGCCGCGAAGGCCCCGACAGCGCCGAGATAGTCTTCCCGAAGGGCCGCGAAGGGGATGCGGCGGTGGTGGTGTCCGCCGCGCGGCATCGGTCAGCGCCAGGGCGACCTTCGACCCCGCACTGGCGGGTTGACCCTCAGACGGGCGTCAGCGTGACGTTGTGCAGCGCGATCGCGACGTCGGTGGGCAGGATGTCGACGAACGTCGGGGCGTCGCGCAACGCATCACCGTTACCGATGATGTTGCCCGGAGATGTTCCCGCACAGGGGAAGTCGCGGCATCGCAGCCAGAAGCCCGGCGGGCTCTGATACGGCTGCATGCTCGGTGACTGCTCCACGCGATAGCGTCCCGGCGGGATGAACGTCGTCGACCAGCCCGCACGCGGCTGGGTGGTCACGCCGAACACTCCGTTGCTGCCATAACTCGGCGCCGCGCCCGCCGACGGTGCCAGAACGCACGCGGACGCCACGGCGCCGGCCGCGAGGAGGGCGGGAACAGAGACGTTCATGCAGCCGAGCCTAACCGTGTCGCTACGGTCCTTGGTCGTCTTCGGGCAGCAGGTGGCGTTCGGGGTGGTGGTAGCCGTTGACTCGGTTCTGGCCGGTATCGAGGTCGGGTGGGGGGACCCATTCGATCTGGCCTTGGTTGTTTTTGTGGGTGCTCCAGCCGGTTTTGTTCGATCATGCGGTTGATCGGGGCGGCAGGCCAGGCGTCAAGTCGTCGACGTCGGTGCGTCCGCCGTTCTTCCAGTCGGTGGCGTGATGGGCTTGGGTCCAGTAGCCCGGCACGGTGCAGCCCGGCCGGCTGCAGCCGCGTGTCGCGGCTGTGCAGCATGATCCGCTGCGCCGGGGAGGCGAGGCGTTTGGTGCGGCCCAGGTAGAGTGCTTGGCTGGTGTGCTGGTCGAAAACGGCCAGGTAGTGGTAGGAGTGCGAGGCCATCCGAATCAGGTCGGCCATCGGCAGCAGGGATCCGCCGCCGGTGACCGCCACCCCGGCGCCCTTCTCGAGTTCTTGGAGGGTGGTGGAGACGATGACGGTGACCGGTAACCCGTTGTGCTGGCCCAGCTCCCGGAGCACAGGGCCATGCGGCCGACCGCGAGCCAGGCGTCGTGGTCGGCGTTGAGCGGGGCTGCGGGTGTCTCTGCGCTGCTGGTTCTCGGTCGGGTTCGCCGTCGACACAGGGCGTTTCGTCGTCCGGGTCGCACATGCCGGGGGTGGCGAGTTTGGCCTCGATGGCTTCGTAGACCGCCCGCCATTCGGGGGTGACCCAGCCGGAGAGGCGGCTCATGCCGTCGAGCTGCTGTTCACCCAGCGTCACCCCGCGGCGGCGGGCCCGCTCGGCGTCGGTGGGTTCGGGGCCGTCCTGGTCGATCATCGCGGCCAGTCGGGCAGCCGCTTTCTTGAGCTCCTGCGGAGTCAATCCGGCCCCCAGCTCGGCGAGTTGCGCATCCGCGGCGGCACGGGTGTCGACATCCACCCAGCCGGGCAGCTTCTCGTGGAACGTGGCGATCACGGCCACGTGTTCGGCGTCCAGCGCGCCGCGCGCTTGGGCGGCGGCGGTGGCCTCCCATACCGGCGCCATCGGCTCCCCGGTCAGCGACTGCCGCGGGCCCAACTGCGCCGCGTCGCGCAGTCGGCGTTTGGCTTCGCTGTCGGAGACCCGCAGCGCGGTGGTCAGCACCTTCTTCCAGGACGCTTCACCGAGCCGGCGCGGCTCGGTCTCGGCGACCAGCCGAGCCAGCGCCCGGTGTTCCAGGGCGGGCACGGTGCGCAGCACCGTCGTCAACTCCGAGAGCAGCCCGACCAACTCGCGGTGAGACAGCCCGTCGCACGCCTCGTGTAGCGCCGCGATCTGGGCCCTGATCGCGTCCACGGCGCTGGCGACTTCACCCATACATCGAACACTAGTTCGAACCACCGACAAGTTAGGGTGAGCCCATGCGAGTCGGAGTGCTGGGAGTAAGGGCAAGGTCGGCGCGACCATGGTTGCGGGCGTCGAAGGCCGCCGAGGACCTGACGTTCTGCGGAGGTCGACGCAGGGGATCCGCTGTCAGCCTCCTCACCGACACCGACACCGAGGTCGTCATCGACTTCACCCATCCCGGCGTCGTGATGGACAACCTGAAGTTCCTCATCGACAACGGAATCCACGCCGTCGTCGGCACCACCGGCTTCACCGACGAACGGCTCGGCCAGATCGGAGCTGGCTGACGGCCAAGCCTGAGGTCGCCGTGTCTGATCGCGCCGAACTTCGCGATCGGCGCCGTGCTGTCGATGCATTTCGCGCAGCAGGCGGCGCGCGTTCTTCGAGTCGGTGGAGGTCATCGAGCTTCACCACCCGCACAAGGCGGACGCGCCGTCGGGCACGGCCGCGCGAACCGCGCGGCTGATCGCCGAAGCGCGAAAAGGCATGCCGCCCAACCCCGATGCCACCAGCACGGGTCTGGACGGCGCGCGCGGGCGCCGACGTCGACGGCATACCGCGTGCACTCCGTTCGGTTGGCCGGGCTGGTCGCGCACCAGGAGGTGCTGTTCGGCACCCAGGGCGAGACGCTGACGATCCGGCACGACAGCCTCGACCGCACGTCGTTCGTGCCCGGCGTGTTGCTGGCCGTCCGCAAGGTGAGGGAACATCCCGGGCTGACCGTCGGCATCGAGCCGCTGCTCGACCTGACATGAGCCGAGGGGTCGCGCGCACTGCGCATCCAGCTGCTGATCGGCTTCATGTGCGCGGCGCTCGTCGTCTACTTCGTTCTGCTGGGCCGCATCGCGTGGTCCTTCTCAGGTCGGGTGAGCCCGCGCCGATGGGCCTCGGAGTGGCGATGCTGGTCCTGCCGCTGATCGGTATCTGGGCATGGTCAGCACGCTGCAGCGCCGGCCTGGCCCATCAGCGGCTGGCGCGGCTCGCCCGCGAGAACGGGATGGAGCTCGATGTCAGCGACCTGCCGAGCAGGCCGTCGGGCCGGATCCAGCGCGACGCCGCCGACGCACTGTTCGCGACGGTGCGCAGCGAACTGGAGGCCGACCCCGACAACTGGCTGCGCTGGTACCGGGTGGCGCGCGCCTACGACTATGCCGGCGACCGCGGCCGCGCGCGGGAGGCGATGAAAACGGCGGTCCGAGCTGCAGGAGGCGGAGCGATGAGCGCTTACGCGAGGAGCCGGAGCAGAGGCGCTAGGCCGGTCGCGGCCGCAGCCCATCGGCCAGCACGCGGCCGGCGTCGCGCAGAGCGCGCGGGGCGTCGGGCATGTCGGCCCGCGGGTCCAGCGCCGCGGCGACCGCGCCGGTGAGCAGGCTGACGGCCAGTTCCGGTGTGATGTCTGCGCGTAACCGTCGGGCGAGCTGGCCGCGGGCGATGCCGTCACGCAGCGGTCGCAGTACGGTGGCGACCTCCTTCCGGGTCCGGTCGTCGACCGGCCGTAACTGGCGCAGTGCGCGATACCGATCGCCGATCGAGCCGAGAGCTTCGACCACGGCGGCGGCGAGATCCGGGGTGACTCGCGGGTCCGGGGTCCCAACGTGCGCGCCAGCGCCGCGCGCGTCTCGGCGAGCGACCGGCGATAGAGATCGCCGAGCAATTGTTCGCGCGAGCCGAGGTGCCGCCACGCGGTGGCCCGGCCGACGCCGGCGGCGGCGGCGATATCCGCCATCGAGGCTGCCGGATCGTCGGCAAGCGACTGTGCTGCCACCTCGAGCAGGTCGCGACCGGAATGGCTCATGGACTTTTGATTACCGCTCCGATGCCGCGCGAAACAACTTGTTTCATCGCTCGGTGGTGCGGGTAACTCCCGATGGTGCGAGGGATGCGACGGGCGGTGGAGCGCGGTATCGCGCGCGTCGTCGCCTCCGACCCGTCGCACCAGCGCCTGCGGATGGCCGCGCGGGGAACGCTCGCCGTCGGCGGCGCGGTCGGCGCGGTCGCCGTGCTCTCCCGGCTGCTCGGTCAGTCGGTGCTGCCCGCCGCGCCGGGTGTCGTCGTCGCGATGATCGGCACGATGGCCGTCAACGACGAGTCGCGGCGCGCCCGGATGGCCACCCTCGGACTCGGCGTGCTCAGCGCCTTCTGCGGTGTTGCCGTGGGCAGTCTGCTGTTCGGCGCCAGCATCGCCAGCCACATCGCCTTCGTCGCCGCGGCGGGCGCGGCCACCTACGCCCAGCGCTACGGGCCGCGGGGGATGGCCATGGGCATGTTGGGGTTCATGTCCTACTTCATGGCGATCTTCCTGCGCGTCCCGACCACCAGTCTGTGGTGGACCGCGCTGGCCATCTGCTGCGGTGCGGTGATCGCCGGTCTGGTCAAGGAAGTCCTCGTTCCCGACCGTCCGGTCGGTGATCTGCGCCGCACCATCGACGCGTTCGTCACACACGTCGGCGAGGTTCGCCGGGCGGCCGACCTCGTGGTCCGCGAGGGAGACGACGGCATCGACGGGCGGCGCCGGAGTCGGCTCCGGCGGCGCCTTCTCGGGCTGCGCGAGACGGAACTGGCCATCGACAGCCAACTCGGCGAGTCCGATGACGAAACGTCGTTGCGCCTCCACGACCTCGTCCTGCACGCGACGCTGGCCGCCGAAGCGCTCGGTGAAGGCGCAGTGCACGGTGCGGACACTGCCGACCTGGCCGAACAGCGGGACGAACTGGCCCAGATCGTGGCGGAGATCCGCGAGACCGGGCGCGCGGCCCGGCCGGAAGGCGACAGTGCCGGGCAGAGTGCCGACGACGAGCACGCGGACGACGAACCCGCCGACGACGAGGACATCGACGACGAAGAGACCGAGGCCGAGGACGACGAGCCACCCAGCCGGCTCTCGCCGCGACCTCCGCAAGGCGTTGCAGGCCACCGTCGCAACAGGTTTGGCCGTTCCGATCGGGCTGCTGGTCTCCACCCAGCGGTGGTACTGGGCGGCGATCGGCGCGTTCGTGGTTTTCACCCGCCCGGCGACCGCGGCCGAGAGCGTGGTGCGGGGCTCCGAGCGGTTGCTGGGCACGACGATCGGTGCCGCTGCCGGCATGGCGCTGGGCACCGCGGTCAGCGGCCATCCCGACGCCCAACTCGTGCTGCTGGGCGTCGGTGTGTTCGTCTCGCTGTACCTGTTCGGCGTCTCCTACATCCTGGCGATGGCGGGAATCACCACGATCCTGGCGATCGTCTACGACCTGATGGGTCAGTTCAGCGGTCAGGTCCTGGAACTGCGGGTGGCCGAGACAGCCATCGGCGTCGCGCTCGGCGGCGTGGCGGCGATGGTCGTCTTCCCGACGAGTTCGCGCGGCAAGATCAGGGACTCCGAGCGTGACCTACTCGAGGCACTGCAAAGCTTCGTCGACACGCTGGCCGACCCCGCGGCCCGGCGCGCACCTGGTCACCTGCGCGACGACGCCCGCGCGGTCGAGCAGAAAGCCCACGATCTGCGCGTGGTGGCCGAACCGCTGACCCGCCCCTTTCCGGGAATCGGTTCGGGCCGGCGCCGCCGTCGGGTGGTCATGCTCACGGCGCTGGGCCGCTCCGCACGTCAACTCGCGCGGGAATTCTCCGCTGATCCGGATGCCCTTCGCGAAGACGCGGTCCGCGAGGACCTCGAGGCGCTCGCACGGCGGCTCGAAACGTTGCGCGCAGAGCCCGACGGGATGCAGCAGGTCCCGGTTCGCGCGCCGCACACCGACGGGCCGGTCGGGCGGGAGCTGCGACGCATTGCCCGGGTATTGGACAGCTTGCGCGAGGATCCGGCCGGAACGTCGCCGTTGGGCGGTGCGGAGGCCGCGCCGACCGCCGCAACACCTCGGGTCTAGCACGTGGTGTGATTCCGTGAAGCTGACCAACGAGTCGAGGAGGCACCCGTGTCGGCAACCCTGCTGATCGTTCACCACACGCCGTCTCCGCACTGCCAGGAGATGTTGGAAGCCGTGGTGGCCGGTGCGACGGATCCCGAGATCGACGGCGTGCGAGGTCGTGCGCCGGCCGGCGCTGACGGTCTCGCCGGTCGAGATGCTCGAGGCCGACGGCTACCTGCTGGGCACCCCGGCCAACCTCGGCTACATGAGCGGCGCGCTCAAGCACGCGTTCGACGGCGCCTACTACCCGCTGCTCGACGCCAGCCCGGGGACGACCGTTCGGCCTGTGGCTGCACGGCAACGAGGGCACCGAGGGCGCCGAGCGGGCCGTCGACGCGCATCACGGCCGGGCTGGGTTGGGTGCGCGCGCCGAGACCGTCATCGTGTCGGGCAAGCCGACCAAAGCCGACCTGGAGGCGTGCTGGAATCTCGGTGCGACGGTCGCCGCGCTGCTCATGGAGTGATCCGATCGGTGCCGTCGATGCGCCCGTTCGCGAGCGCGCCTGCGAAGCGGGCGGCAGACTTGCTGCGACGCTGACGTACTGACCCAAGGAGTCACATGCCAGGTATCGCCGAAATCGCTCTCGCCGGAGCTCCGATCGCCGGCGGTGCGCTGCTCGGCATGGCCGCGGGCAACGTCAAGGGCCCCGACCTGCAGGGCCTGATCGTCAAGGACATGGACCTGCTCGGTCGCATTCCCGAGGACCAGGTGGAGCGTCGCGCCCGCCTCCAGAAGGTCATCGACATGCGCGTCGACGATCTGATCGCCGCCGTGGAGAAGAACCGGCAACTGCGCGAGCTGGCCGCGTCCTATCAGGGCAACTGGCGCGACATCGTCGTGTTCGTCTGCGCGGTGCTGTTCACCGTCGTGTGGTGGAACGTCGACCATGCACGCACCAACTGGCTGCTGATGTTCATCGTGCTGATCGTGTTGTCGATCGTGTCCGGCGTCTATGCGGCGCGCGGAATCGTGCGCGGTGCGCGCACCTACCTGCGGTCCCGCGGCCGCGCGCAGCGCCGTCAGTAGTGATAGGTGTCCGACGGCGCCGGAATGTGGACGGGATCGTCGACGTCGTCGAAGTCCGAGGACTCGATCTCATAGGCCCGCGCCAGGTCGAGGATCTTGTTGGCCCGGGCGATGCGGGGCAGATCCGAGCCGTTGCGGATCTCGCCGCCGTCGCGCTCGTACTCGGTGAGAAACTCCTTGGCCCAACCGATCTCCTCCACCGAGGGCGACAATCCCTCGTTCACCGTCGGACACTGGTCGGGCGTCAGGCAGATCTTGCCGGTCATCCCGAACTCCACTGAGACCGCCGTGGCCTCGCTGAGCCGTAGCGCGCTGGACCCGACCGTCGGGCCGTCGATGGCACTCGGCAGGTGAGCGGCCTTGGCCGCGATCGTGAACCGGGACCGGGCATAGGCCAGCGTGGTCGGGTTGTCTCCGAAGCCGGTGTCGCGGCGGAAGTCGCCGATGCCGAACGCCAGCCGAAAGGTGCCTTTGGCCGCGGCGATCTCGGTGATGCGCTCCAGACCGCGGGCGGTCTCCACCAGCGCCACGATCGGGACGTTGGGCAGCCTCTTGGCGGTCTCGGTGACGTGGTCGACCGATTCCACCATCGCGAGCATGACGCCGCCGACCGACGTGCCGGTCAGCATCTCCAGGTCACCGGCCCACCACTCGGTGCCGAACCCGTTGACCCGCACCCAGTCGTCGTGGCCTTCCGACAGCCAGCGGGTCACATTGTCGCGGGCGGCGGCCTTGTGCTTCGGCGCCACGGCGTCCTCGATGTCGAGCACGACGATGTCGGCTCGCGAGTGGGCGGCCGGGGCGAAGCGCTCGTAGGAGGCTCCGTTGACCAGCAGCCAACTCCGCGCGAGAACGGGGTCGATCCGTCGGCCGTGTTCTCCGATGGCCGATTCGCTGAACGTGTGGTCATACACGCTGTTCAGCCTAGGTGAGCGCCGAAGAACGACGTCATCGCCTCCCAGTGCCGACGCGCCGCGGGTTCGTCGTACGGTGCGTTGTCCGGTACTGCGAAGCCGTGGAACGCGTCGTAGAACTCGATGGTGTGCTCGACGCCGGCCGCGGTGAGCGCCTTGTCCAGAGTCTCGCCGTCCGCGGCGGTGAACGAGCGGTCGCTCTTGGCGGCGCCGACGTACACCGCGGCCCGGATCCGGTCGGCCAGCAGGTGGGGGCTGGCCGGGTCGTCGGCGGCCAGGCCGCCGCCGTGGAACGACATCGCCGCCGCCACCCGGTCGGGCAGGCGGCCGGCGACCACCAGCGACGTCCGTCCGCCCATGCAGTAGCCGGTGGTCCCGAACCACTCGCCGCGAACCTCGGGCCTGCCCGCGAGGTAGTCGAAGAACGCCGCCGCGTCGGCCGCCATGATCTCCGGGGTCACCGTCGCGATCATCGCGAACAGGCGCTTGCGTTCGGCCTCGTCCTCGAATGCGGTCGCCATCGAAAAGGGCGCCCAGTCGCCTTCGCGGTAGTAGACGTCGGGCACCAGCACCGCGTACCCGTAGCCGGCGAGCTTGTCGGCCATCGCCCGGAACGTCGGACGGGGCCCGCCCGCGTCGGGATACATCACAATGCCCGGCCAGGGCCCGTCGCCGTCCGGAGTGTGCAGGCTGACGGGGCAGGAGCCGTCGGCGGTGGTCACGATGTCGGTGGTCCTCGGCATGTGTTCAGTTCTACTCCGCTGCGCTGAACCCGGGCCACGCGCGCCCTCTCGCCGGCGCACAACACGGTGCAGCGCAAGATCACCGGGTCAGATCCAGATCGGTGGCGGTGGTCACCCGCTGGGCCGGAAGGCCGGCGCGGTCGCATGTCTGTGTGACGGCTGTCGTCGAGCCTGCCGTGAAGACACCGAAGAGAACTTCATCGCTCGGGACGGCAAGCATGATCAGAAGGCGCACCGGTGGACCCACTGTCGACACCGACTCCGCGCACTGGTTGAGCCGTGCGGCTGTCTCTCCGAGCGACTCCGCGGTGACCGACGATCGGTACCACTCGACGAGGTAGCACGGCACGGGGACATTCATCATCACGACGCTATATCGCTGTGCGGTAAGGAGAATCAGGTGTTTCCCTACGTCTCGGCGGGTGTCGGCCGAAGTCGATCCGTCCGCCCGGATGGCCGAGGACTGTCGCCAGGCCACGTCATCCGAGCGGACGGCACTTTCGGGTATCGCCGGCCCGTGTCGCGGGCCGACTCATCGATGAAGCGGAGTCAGCCGCTCACAGTCTGGCTGGACTCGCCGATGCTGACCTGCTTGCCGTCATAGTCGGCGGTGCACTTCACCGTCGCCTGGTAGGTGACAAGGGGTAATGGCCAGCCCAGATCGGTGATGTTGCCGGTGCTGTTCGACCCGACGCTGATGGTCCTGTCCACTCTTGCCGGTCCGACCAATCCGCTTGTTCTTGTTGCGGTGTAGGTGCATTCGGCGGGCAGTGCCGATTTGTTCGTCACCGCGACGACCGCGTTGCTTCCGGCCCGGGTGATGTTCATCGAGACGGCATTCGTCGGGGCGGCGCACTGCTGATCACCCGGAACGGTGGCGTTCGTCGAGCCCGGCGGGCACTGCTTGTCCGACGCGACACACTGCTGGCCCGCGGGAACGGTCGGGGACTTCGAGCCTGCCGGACATACCACGTCGGCCGGTTGGCACTGTTGCCCGGCGGGAACCGTCGCACTCTTCGACCCCGGCCCGCACGCGACATCTTTCGGCGCCGGCGGCGCCGGAGGCGTGTACTTGTAGTTCGACCACGCGCCGCAATCATCGGTGCCAGGGAAATGCTTGCGGCAGCCTTGGACCGCGTAGTCGAACCCCGAGGAAGCGTTGATGGTCTCGGTTGTGGTGTTGCCGCACGCTTTACCGATCTCGTTTTGTTCCCCGCCATTGACCTTGGTGTGCACCACGTCCCCGGCAAGGTCTTCATGCACCCGCGGGCAGCCTGCAATGGAGCACACCACCTGGCTGTCGTTCGATTTCGTGCAGGTCACGTCATAGCCGTTGGGTAACGGGTCGGCATTCGCCACCGGCGTCATGCTCGGGGCGAGAGTCGGCATCACCGCCGGCGCCACCAATACCAGTCCGAAGACGAAGGCCGTGAGGGCAATAACGGTACAAAGCTTGGGTATCTGTTTCCTCATCACTTCTCCATCAGTGGTTGGCATCGGCGCTGCTGAACCGGCCGGAGTCGTCTTTCGAGACGACTCCAGCGAGTTACGCGGAGCCTAAAGCCGTTGAGGTGCAGGATTAATCGGGTGTTTCCCTATGGTTTCGCGGCGCACGAGACGAGAGTGGCCAGAGTGAAAAGCGCTGTCGGGCTGCCACGTCGGCGAACACGGGATCGGGCTCCTAGGACCTATACATCCGGTCTGCTCATGAGCCGTCCGAGTTCAGCCCGGGAGTGGATGCCCAGCTTCGCGTAGATGCGGGCCAGGTTGGCCTCGACCGTCTTCGGGCTGATGAACATCGCGGCCGCGATGTTGCGGTTCTTCAACCCGGATGCGGCGAGTTCGGCCACCCGCCGCTCGGACGGAGTGAGCGTGGCGTCGCCGTGTCGGCCGACGTTGGCGCGGCCCAACTCGGCGCGGGCGCGGTTGGCCCACAGCGGGGTGCCGAGTCGCTCGAAGGTGTCCAGTGTGTCGTGCAGGGTCGCGGCCGCGACCTCTTTGAGGCGTTGCCGGCGTTGGAGCTGGCCGAGGAGAAGCTGGGTGCGCGCCCGCTCGAACGGCATCGGCAACTGCTCATGTGCCGACATCGCGTCCCCGGCGGCCAGCGCTGCCGCCGTGACATCGCCGGCGGCGGCGCACAACATCGCGCGGCCCCGTGCGCCGACCGCCAGCATCCACGGACGGTCGAGACGGCGGCCGTTGCGTTCGAGTGCCTCCACAAGCGGGACTGCAGGCGCGTAGCGATCCAGGGCGACCATCGCCTCGACGGCATCAGCGACGAACGAGGCTGCGATGATCTCGGTCGCATTGGGCGCGGCGTGCAGTTTGGGAAGCAGAGGTTCGAGTGTGTCGACGGCGGCTTGATGATTGCCGAGCGATACTTCGAGAAAGCCCAGCGCCGTTCTCGGCCACTCGCCCAGCAGTGCGGACCCGCAGCGGCAGCTCGCGGCCATCGCTGCACTGGCGTCTTTGCGGGTCTCGTCCACTCGTCCCGTGTAGGCCCCCAGCAACGCCCGGGCGGTGAGTGCCACCGACATCGGCAGGTCCCCACCGAGTTGTTGGGCGAGCAGGACCGTGTCTTCGACGATCAGGGCGGCGTCGGCGAAACTGCCTCTCCAGATCTCGGTCATGGCGGTGTGGAATGCGATGAACATCAACTCGCCGTCATCGCCCCGTTCGGTGCATCGCCTCCGCAAGGACCGCATGTCGTCGATCGCCTGGTCGAGTTGCCCCGTGCAGGCTCGGATGACGGCTTGGTGAGCGCTGGGCCGAAATGCGCTCGGGATGTTCGCTGCAGGGTCCTCCAATTCGACCGCGCGCCGGAGAACGGATTCGTGGGCGCCGTCTCCCTGCAAGAAGGCCAACATGGTCTGGATACTCAATGCCTGACTCAACAGGTCCGGACGTCCGAGCCCTTCGGCACACACCGCCGACTCCTCGGCGCGCCGCAGTGCATCGTCGAGGCGGCCGGCATTGAACAAGGCGAAGGACAGGGTGACCAGTAGGGTCACCAGGACCGCGGGATGGCCGGCCGCGTCGGATAAGGCCCGCTCGAGAAGGTCGACGGCTTCGGGGAAACTGTCGTCGAGCAGCCGGATGTAGCCGAGCAGGCTCGTCGCCTCGGCACGCAGCACACCGGGTCCCAGCTCTCCGATCGTCGCTTCGAGCTGGGCACGGGCACGGGCGGGATCGCCGGCATTGAAATGGTGATGAGCCGACCGGATCCGGCGCTGCGGTGTGTCCCCGCCGAGCCCGATGGCCAGATCGGTCAGCTCGGCTGCTGCCGCCGGTGCTCCTCGGCTCTGCGCCGACTCGGCCGCCACATCGAGCGACCGCACGGTCCGTGGGTCCCCGCGGGTGGAGCCGAGGGCCAGGTGCCGGGCCTGCAATTCCGGTTCCTCGATCACCTCGGCGAGGCGCCGGTGGGTAGCGCGGCGCTTCGCCCCGGTGGCGGAGGTGTAGAGGCCCCGGGCCAGCAACGGGTGAGTGAAACGCACACCGTTTCCCTCGATGGCGACGATCCCCTTGTCCTCGGCCTCCTCCAGCAGTTCCACGGCGCGATCGGTGGCCATGCCGGATGTGCGGGCGATGATCTCGACGGTCGGGCTGGCGGCGCACGCGGCCGCCAGAAGCACGTCCTGCAGTTCGGCGGCCAGGGCGCCGACGCGTGTTCGCACCACGTCGGCCAAGGTGGGGGGCAGTGGTCGGTCGGCAAGCGTCGCCGCATGCCCGATCGAGCGGGCCAACTCCAGGGCATATAGCGGGTTACCGGCGGAGACCTCGTGTATCCGCACCATGGTCTGCCGCGAGTACGTCCGGCCCAACCGTTGGTACAGAAGCGCGTGCAGCGCGCCGACACTCAACGGCTGCGCCCGAATTCGCCGGAGCCGGTCCGGTCGAGGCAGCTGGGGCAACCGCAGGGTGCTGTCGGCTTCTGAATCGGTGCGCAGTGTTCCGAGCAATCCGACCTGGCCGCCAAGGCGAGGGCAGGCAAATGCCAGCGCACCGGCGCTCGAGGTGTCCAGCCATTGCAGATCATCGATCGCGATGACGACCGGTGAGTCGGCTGCCAGGATGTCGATCACCGACAGGAAGCCCGCCGCCACCGCGCGCGGATCGGTGCCACCGTCCTCGGCCTCGCCCCGCAACAACACCCGGTCCATCGCTCGTTGTTGTGGCTTCGGCAGACTCGCCAACACCGCCGCGTCGACGCCGCTCATCAGATCGGCCAGCGCGGCATAGGCAAGCACCGACTCGGCGGCCGGCGAGCGAGCGACGAGCAATCGCATTCCGAGCGTGCGGGCCTGCTCGACAGCGGAAAGCCAGACGGTGGTCTTGCCGATGCCGGCCTCGCCCTCGATCAGCAGCGCGACGGCCTGCTCGGTCACCCCCTCGAGGAAGTCGGCAACCGCTGCCGACTCCACAGGACGTGGAATACCCCCCAACAAATCCACCAGACAAGGATTGCAGCTATGTCGGCGAGCCCGCCCGCCAATCCAGCAATCCCATGTCGGTCGAATGCAGGAACAGTCCGAGCCGCGTCGCAGCGCTGGCCCCGACTCGTGCGACGTAAGCTGTGCGCGTGCCGATCGCCACGCCCTACGAGGACCTGTTGCGTCGGGTGCTCGACTCCGGGACACCCAAATCGGACCGCACCGGTACCGGTACCCGCAGCCTGTTCGGGCACCAGATGCGCTACGACCTGACCGCCGGATTCCCGCTGATCACCACCAAGAAGGTGCACACCAAGTCGATCGTCTACGAGCTGCTGTGGTTCCTGCGCGGCGACTCCAACGTGCGGTGGCTGCAGGAGCGCGGTGTCACGATCTGGGACGAATGGGCCTCTCCGACAGGTGACCTCGGGCCGGTGTACGGGGTGCAGTGGCGATCCTGGCCGACCCCTCCGGTGAGCACATCGACCAGATCAGCGCCGCGCTGGAACTGCTGCGGACCGACCCCGACAGCCGCCGCAACATCGTCTCGGCCTGGAACGTCGGAGAGATCCCGCAGATGGCGCTGCCCCCGTGCCACGCCTTCTTCCAGTTCTATGTCGCCGGGGGGCGGTTGAGCTGCCAGCTCTACCAGCGCAGCGCCGATCTGTTCCTCGGCGTGCCGTTCAACATCGCCAGCTATGCACTGCTGACCCACATGATGGCCGCGCAGGCCGGCCTCGGCGTCGGGGAGTTCATCTGGACCGGCGGCGACTGTCACATCTACGACAACCACGTCGAGCAGGTGCGTGAGCAGCTGTCCCGCGATCCGCGCCCGTACCCGGAACTCGTTCTGGCGCAGCGTGATTCGATATTCGACTACACCTACGAGGACGTCGTCGTCAAGAACTACGACCCGCACCCGGCGATCAAAGCCCCGGTGGCGGTGTGAACCTGAATCTGATCTGGGCGCAGTCCAGTTCCGGGGTGATCGGTCGTGCCAACGGCATTCCCTGGCGGTTGCCCGAGGACATGGCCCGGTTCAAAGAGCTCACCCTGGGCCATACCGTCATCATGGGCCGGCTGACCTGGGAGTCGCTGCCGGAGAGGTTCCGACCGCTGCCGGGCCGCAGAAATGTCGTAGTGACCCGGCAAGCTGACTACATGGCCGTTGGAGCAGAAACCGTCAGCCGCCTCGAAGACGCCCCGCTCGACGACGCGTGGGTGATCGGCGGATCCCAGATCTATGGTCACGCGCTGCCGCTCGCGACGCGGTGCGAGGTCACCGAGATCGACATCGACCTGCACCGCGAGGACGACGATGCGCTGGCGCCGGTGCTCGACGAGGCGTGGACGGGGCACCGCGGGGGAGTGGCAGGACAGCTCCTCGGGGCTGCGCTACCGGTTCTACACCTACCGACGCGCGTGATGCTGACCGCTGCGCAGGCGCGGCGGGTGGCGGTCGCGGCGCAGGGCTTCGGTGCGGCTAAGCCGGCCGGTGCCGTCACGCGCGCCCACCTGAAGCGGTTGATCAGCCGGATCCAGGTGCTCCAACTCGACTCGGTCTCGGTGTCGGTGCGCGCGCACTACGCACCGGTGTTCAGCCGGCTCGGGCCCTATGACCGAGACCATGCTGGACCGCGCGGCCTGGAGCCACTCGGCGCGGTCACCGCGGCTGCTCGTCGAATACTGGGCGCACGAGGCGGCGTTGATGGCGGTCGACGACTGGCCGCTGCTGCGCTGGCGGATGCGCGAGTACCGGCATGGCCGGTGGGGAACCGAGATCGTCAAGCGCAACGCGAAACTGGCCGAGGACATCGTCGCCGCGGTCACCGAGCTGGGCCCCGCGACCGCCGGGCAGATCGAGGCGTACCTGGAATCGGCCCCGCGAGGGCGCAAAGGCCCGTGGTGGGATCGCAGCGACACCAAGTGGGTGGCTGAGGCCCTGTGGTCTTCCGGGGTGCTGACCACGGCTACCCGGGTGGGGTTCGCGCGGCACTACGACCTCACCGAACGCGTGCTGCCTTCCGACGTGGTGCACCGGGAGGTGGACGAGGCGCAGGCCGTCCGCGAACTCGTGTTGCGTGCCGCGACGGCGCTCGGGGTCGCCACCGAGGCCGATCTGCGCGACTACTTCCGGCTCAGTGCGCGGCAGGTCAAACCGGCGATCGCCGAGCTGGTGGCCGAGGGCGAGATCGAACGTGTCGACGTCGAGGGCTGGACCGCGCCGGCGTACCTGCGCACCGGCCGAACCCTGCCGCGCCGGGACCGCGGCACGGCGCTGCTGTGCCCGTTCGACCCGCTGATCTTCTTCCGGCCCCGCGTCGAGCGGCTCTTCGACTTCCACTACCGCATCGAGATCTACACTCCGGCGCCCAAGCGGCAGTTCGGCTACTACGTGTGGCCGTTCCTGCTCGACGGGCGCCTGGTCGGCCGGGTCGACCTCAAGGCGGACCGGGCCACCGGCGCCCTGCACGTGGTGGGCGCGTTCGCCGAACCCGGCGAGCAGCCGGGGGTGATCGCCGGACCGCTGGCGGTCGAGCTCGCGACGATGGCCGGCTGGCTCGGGCTGTCACACGTCACGGTCGGCGAGCGCGGCGATCTCGCGTCGAGCGTGCGGGCCGCTCTCGGTTGATCCGGCATCTCGTGATGCCGTCAGGAGCGCTGGCAGGCAGAATTCGATCTGGTTGCTTGTACAACAGTTTCCGGGGACGAACACGACGGGACACTGCATGTCCAGGTGGTGGCGAGAAGCTGGCCGATTCGACTCGTTCAGTACTTGCCTGCGCGGTCGCGGCCTCGAAAAGAGCTGGCGCTTGGCGATATTCGCTTTCACATGGGTTCTGGGTGCGCTACCTGTGGTGCTGCTCGCGAGCCCGGTCGGGCCGGCCACGCCGGTGACGAGGGCGGTTGCGGTCGTGGCCGGCATCAGCGCGATCGCGGTGTCGACGGTGTGGTTGCTCGGGTGGCCGACGCGCGTCCAGTCCCTGCTGTACAACGTCGTCTGCTGCGGTTGCATCGCCGCGGGCGCGTTGTCGATGTCCTACGCCTATGCCGGCCTGATGGGTTGCGTGGTGTTCGCGGTGCTGGGCGGTTATCTCGCGTACTTCCACTCCCTCCCGGCGTGTTGGCGAATTTCGGCGTCGCCGCCGTGTGTGCGGTGATCACGGCCGGTCGGTTGATCCTGGACACCGGTGACGTCGCGGTGACCGTCGCCGCCGTCGTCACAGTGGCGGCGCTCAACATCGGAGTGCCCTTCGGCATCTACTCGCTGGTGCATTCCCTGCACGCGGATCTGGCCGAATCCGATCGCGATCCGCTCACCGGTCTGATCAACCGCCGCTCGTTCTATCAAGCCGTGACCGAGATGATCGCCGGGCAGCAGAATGGCACAGGCGTCCACGTCACCATGATCGACCTCGACGACTTCAAGGGGCTCAACGATTCGCGCGGCCACGCGGTGGGGGACCAGGCACTCGCCGAGGTCGGCGAACTCCTGAGGCAAACCTGCAGTCCCACCGCAGTTCTCGGCCGTCTCGGAGGCGAGGAGTTCGTCATCGCGGACGTCGATGCGGCGGTGGACCACCGGCGACCACGAACGCCATCTGCCGGGGTGTTTCCCGCCTGCCGTTCGGGATCACCGCCAGCCTCGGCACGTGCTCCGCGGCGATCGAGCGCGAGGTGATCGCCCACCCGGACTTCCTCGACCAGCTCCTCGGCATCGCCGACGCCGCGATGTACCAGGCCAAGCGGGCCGGCGGTGACCGGGTGGAGCAGCGGCGGCTGGAAGCGACTCACCGGCCGAACGCGTGATCGGCGCGTGTCGGCACTGGGCTAGGCTTCGCCGGTGGCCGAGATCGCGCCGCTGCGTGTGCAGCTGATCGCCAAGACGGAGTTCGCGGCGCCCCCCGACGTGCCGTGGAGCACCGACGCCGAGGGCGGTCCCGCACTCCTGGAGTTCGCCGGCCGTGCGTGCTACCAGAGCTGGTCCAAGCCGAACCCGCGCACCGCCACCAACGCGTCCTACCTGCGGCACATCATCGACGTCGGGCACTTCTCCGTGCTCGAGCACGCGTCGGTGTCGTTCTACATCACCGGCGTCTCCCGCTCGTGCACCCATGAGCTGATCCGGCACCGGCACTTCTCCTATTCACAGCTGTCGCAGCGTTACGTCCCCGAACAGGAATCGCAGGTGGTCGCCCCGCCCGGGATCGAGGACGACCCGGAACTGCGGCAGATCTTCACCGAGGCGGCCGACGCCAGCCGCGCCGCCTACGCCGAACTGCTGACCCGGCTGGAAGCCAAGTTCGCCGATCAGCCCAACGCGGTGCTGCGACGCAAGCAGGCGCGCCAGGCCGCGCGTGCGGTGCTGCCCAACGCGACCGAGACGCGCGTCGTGGTCACCGGCAATTACCGGGCGTGGCGGCACTTCATCGCGATGCGGGCCAGCGAACACGCCGACGTCGAGATCCGGCGGCTGGCCATCGAGTGCCTGCGCCAACTCGTCGACGTGGCGCCCCAGGTGTTCGCCGACTTCGAGATCACCGTGCTGTCCGACGGCACCGAGGTCGCGACCAGCCCGCTGGCAACGGAGCTGTGAGCGCGTAAAGCCGTTCGTGGGCGTGGACAGCCGACCAGGTAATCTTGGTGCCCGTGAGCACCAGCGGATTCGACGTCACCGCCCGTTTGGGCACTCTGTTGACCGCGATGGTGACTCCGTTCAAGTCGGACGGCGCCCTGGACACCGACGCCGCCGCGCGGCTGGCCACCCACCTCGTCGACGCCGGATGCGACGGCCTGGTGCTCTCCGGCACCACCGGTGAGTCGCCCACCACCACCGACGACGAGAAGATCGCGCTGCTGGACGCGGTGCTCGGCGCGGTCGGGGACCGGGCCACGGTCGTGGCAGGGGCCGGCACCTACGACACCGCGCACAGCGTGCGCCTGGCCCGGGCCTGCGCCGCCGCGGGCGCACACGGGCTGCTGGTGGTGACCCCGTACTACTCGCGCCCGCCGCAGGCGGGTCTGCTCGCGCACTTCACCACGATCGCCGATGCGACGAACCTGCCGGTGATCCTCTACGACATCCCGCCGCGGTCGGTGGTCCCGATCGAGTGGGACACGATCCGCACGCTGGCCACCCATCCGAACATCGTCGCGATCAAGGACGCCAAGGGCGACCTGAACGGGGGCGGGCAGATCATCGCCGAGACCGGCCTGGCCTACTACTCCGGTGACGACGCCCTGAACCTGCCGTGGCTGGCCATGGGCGCGGTCGGCTTCGTCAGCGTGTGGGGTCACGTGGCGGCCGGCCAGCTGCGAGACATGTTGTCCGCGTTCGCCTCCGGCGACGTCGCCACCGCCCGCAAGATCAACGTCGCGCTGAGCCCACTGTCGGCGGCGCAGTCGAGGCTGGGCGGTGTCACCCTGTCCAAGGCGGCGTTGCGGCTGCAGGGCTTCGAGGTCGGGGACCCGCGCCTGCCGCAGGTGCCCGCGACCGACGACCAACTCGAGGCGCTGGCCGCCGACATGCGCGCCGCCGCGGTGCTTCGGTAGTGGGCTAGCTAGTGGATTCCGAACTCGTTCCTCCGGCACCGCTGGCCCCGGGCGGCCTGCGGGTGACCGCACTCGGCGGCATCAACGAGATCGGCCGCAACATGACCGTCTTCGAGCACCTCGGCCGGCTGCTCATCGTCGACTGCGGGGTGCTGTTCCCGACGCACGACGAACCCGGCGTCGACCTGATCCTGCCCGACCTGCGCCACCTCGAGGACCGCCTCGACGACGTGGAAGCGCTGGTGGTCACCCACGGCCATGAGGACCACATCGGTGCGATCCCGTTCCTGCTCAAGCTGCGCGCCGACATCCCCGTGGTCGGTTCCAAGTTCACCCTCGCGCTGGTGGCCGAGAAATGCCGCGAGCATCGCATCAAGCCGGTGTTCGTCGAGGTCGCCGAAGGCACCAGATCCACCCACGGCGTGTTCGAGTGCCAGTACTTCGCGGTCAACCACTCGATCCCCGGCTGCCTGGCGATCGGGATCCACACCGGTGCCGGCACCGTGCTGCACACCGGCGACATCAAGCTCGACCAGTTGCCACTCGACGGCAGGCCGACCGATCTGCCGGGCATGTCCAGGCTGGGTGACAACGGGGTCGACCTGTTCCTGTGCGATTCCACGAACTCGGAGATCCCCGGCGTCGGACCGTCGGAGAGCGAGATCGGGCCCGCCCTGCACCGACTGATCCGCGGTGCCGAGGGACGCGTCATCGTGGCGTGCTTCGCGTCGAACGTGGACCGGGTGCAGCAGATCATCGACGCCGCGGTGGCGCTGGGCCGTCGGGTGTCGTTCGTCGGCCGGTCGATGGTGCGCAACATGGGGATCGCGCGCGAACTCGGGCTATCTGCGGGTGGCCGACGAAGACGTCCTCGACATCGCCGCCGCGGAGATGATGCCGGCCGACCGGGTCGTGCTCATCACCACCGGCACACAGGGCGAGCCGATGGCCGCACTGTCGCGGATGTCGCGCGGTGAGCACCGCAGCATCACCCTGACCGCCGGCGACCTGATCATCCTGTCCTCCTCGCTGATCCCCGGCAACGAGGAGGCGGTGTACGGCGTGATCGACGCACTGGCCAAGATCGGCGCGCGTGTCGTCACCAATCGGCAAGCGCGCGTGCATGTTTCCGGGCACGCCTACGCCGGAGAGTTGCTCTTCCTCTACAACGGCGTACGCCCGCGCAACGTCATGCCGGTCCACGGCACGTGGCGGATGCTGCGCGCCAACGCCGCCCTTGCTCAGCGGGCAGGGGTGCCCGAGGAGAACATCGTGCTGGCCGAGAACGGCGTCAGCGTGGACCTGGTGGCCGGTCGCGCCCAGATCGCCGGTGCGGTGCCCGTCGGCAAGATGTTCGTCGACGGCCTGATCACCGGCGACGTCGGTGACGCCACGCTGGGGGAGCGGCTCATCCTGACATCCGGCTTCGTCGCGGTGACCGTGGTGGTGCGCCGCGGAACGGGGCAGGCGGCGGCACCCGCCCATCTGCACTCGCGGGGATTCTCCGAGGACCCCAAGGCGCTCGAACCCGTCGCGCGCCGGGTCGAGGCGGAACTCGACAGCCTGGCCTCCGACCATGTCACCGATCCCGGGCGCATCGCCCAGGCGGTGCGGCGCACGGTCGGCAAGTGGGTCGGCGAGACCTACCGCAGACAGCCGATGATCGTGCCGACGGTCATCGAGATCTGACCGGGCACTGCTGTCGGCGCACAGGGATCAACAGGGCGCCGCTGCGAGCCGGTATCCGACGCCCCTGGCCGCGACGAACCAGTGAGCTCCCAGTTTGCGGCGCAGATAGCGGACGTAGACGTCGACGACGTTGGACTCCGGCTCGTCGTCTCCCCAGACGTGGCGCAGCAGATGGTGGCGCGTCAGAACCTGGCCGGGCTGCCGCAGGAAGGTCTCGGCCAGCGCGCACTCCCGCGAGGAGAGGTCGACGCAGTAGTCACCGACATGGGCGCGCCGGGTCCGCAGGTCGAGGCGCAGGCCCCCGTAGCACAATTCGGCCGGCTCTTCGGGCGGTCGGCGGGTCAGGTGGCGTCGCACCGCCGCCAGCAGGTCCGCAAGCCGCAGCGGCGTGGACACGAGGGCGGTCGCGCCGGTGAGCTGGCCGAGCGCCTCGGCGACCCGGCTCTGCGCCGCGACCACGACCACCGGCAGGGCGCACCCGTGCGCTCGCAGCCGGCGCGCGCGCAGCCCGTCCATGCCCGGCAGCCCGGCGTCGAGCACGATCACATCGACGTCGCCCCGCCGCGCAGCGGCCAATGCGGAGATTCCGTCACCGACCGCGATCGTCGCGAAGCCCTCGCCGTGCAGTCCCCGGCGGATCGTCGAGGAGACCCGTGGGTCGGCCTCGGCGACGAGAACGGTGGTCATGTCGGTCTCCTTCCGTCCGGTCCCTCGACCATTGCTGATCGGAGTCCGGCGGGGGAGGGCCACTGGGTGGCGCTCGAAGAGGAAAAGGGGCCTTCACCGGCGGGGTCATTCGGCCGCCGGAGGGCCCTCGGTCAGGACGGGACGGCCTCGAGCCGGTAGCCGAGTCCCCGGCGCGAGGTGAACCGGCGAGCGCCCAGTTTGCGTCGCAGGTAGGTCACGTACACGTCGACGACGTTCGAACTGCCGATGTTGTCGTCGCCCCACACCTGACGCCGCAGCTCCTCCCTCGACAGGGTCTGGCCGGGGTGCCGCAGGAAGATCTCCGCCAGCGCACATTCGCGCGACGACAGATCCACCGAGTAGGCACCGACGTGGGCGCGCCGCGTGCGCAGATCGAGCCGAAGCCCGCCGTGTGTGACAGCACGGTGGGCTTCGGGGTTCGCGGGACGGCCAGCAGCTGCGACACGCTGGCCAGCAGCTGTTCGAAGCGGAACGGCTTGACGACGTGCGCGCGTCGGCTTTCCCCTTGATCTTGGCGAGGCTGTTCGCGACGCCGGTGCGCGGAACCATCATGACCACCGGCAGCGATCGTCCCTCCGCGCGCAGCCGGCGCAGTACCTCGTAGCCGTCCATGGTGGGCAGGCGGGTGTCGAGGACCAGCAGATCGATGTCGGCGCTTCGCGCGTAGGTGTAGGCGCTGTAGCCGTCGGTGAGGACGCGCGCTTCGATCCCGTTGGCCGCCAGACCCTTGCGGACGAACGCGGAGATCCGCGGTTCGTCCTCGGCGATCAGGACAACCCCCATGGCGTCTCCCAACAGGCGACGATCGGTTCCGCCGGGCGGCCGCCAAGGTGTTTGCCCGGCAGCCTCGATGTTACCCCGGGGTGCGGCGTCGCAAACGGACTATTCAGCGCTCGGACAGGGCCGTCCACTCGATCGGCGACGCCACCACCGCGCGGCCCGTGGGCCGGACATAGGTGTCGCGATAGTAGCTGGGGCCGGCCTGCTCGGTCAGTCGCCAGCCGGCCTCGGCGAGCGTCTCGGCGAGGTGTTCGGGAACCAGGCCCGACTTCCACACCTCGCGACGCCGGCGAAACCGCCGGTAGAGGGCTTCGGCGCCGTACCGGTTGGTGCCGTCGATGAAGTCCTGGCGGATGTAGGTGAAGACCAGCCGGCTTCCCGGTGCCGCTTCGCCGAGCCGGGCCAAGGTGGCACGAACCGCGTCGGGGGTGAGGTACTGAGTGACCCCTTCCCAGATGAAGAACGTGCGCGCGGTCTTGCGGTATCCGGCCGAATCCAGCGCTGCCATCAGGTCGTCGTGTTCGAAGTCGACCGGCACCAGATGCACGGACGGCGGGATCTCACCCAGTACCCGGCGCAGCACGGCGGCTTTGCGCTCGACGTTGACCGGCTGGTCGACCTCGAACACCGGCAGGTCGCTGTGCCGGGCGATGCGGCACGCCCGGGTGTCCAGGCCGGCACCCAGCACGACCACGGCGTCGACCTCGTTGAGCGGGTCGGAGAGCCGCTCATCGATCAGGCGTTTGCGGCACGCGATGCTGGTCCACAGACCCGGGCCGGACCGCTCGATGGCGGCCACCACCCAGCGGCGTGCCGGATCGAGGCGGGTGAGCGCGACGAGAGCACGCAGATGACCGGGCAGGAAGGCCGCCGCCAGGTCGTCGTCGACGAGGCGACGCTGCGGTGGCTCGTTGTGCTCGATCGCCGCCAGCACCATCGGCCCGAGGGCGGTCTGCGCGGCGGCGTTGGCGCGCCTCATCGTTTGTTGACGTAGCCGGCGTCGACGGGCAGTGCGACGCCGGTGACGTACCGCGCGGCGTCGGACACCAGCCAGAGCACCGCGTTGGCGATGTCCTCGGGCTCCAGCGTCTGCACCGGCAGTGCGTTGCCCATGTCGGGGCCGCCCTGGCTCTGCTGCGCGAGCCCGTCCAACCAGGACCGGGTGAAGTCGTTGTCGATCATCGGGGTGTTCACCCCCGCCGGATGCACCGAGTTGACCCGGATGTCGTAGGCGGCGAGGAAGTTGGCATAGGCCCGCATCAGTCCGACGATGCCGTGCTTGGCGGCGGTGTACCCGACGGAGCCCGCCAGGGGAGCGCCGATACCGACCAGTCCGGCGACCGAACTCGTCAGCACGATCGCTCCGCCGTTGCCGTACTTGATCATCGGCTTCGCCGCCACGTCGATGGTGTGGTAGACGCCGGTGAGGTTGACGTCGATGACGTCCTGCCAGGCGTTGTCGGCGGCCATCGGCGCGATTCCCGCGTTGGCGATCACGATGTCGAGCCGGTCACCGAGGCTTTCGGTGCCCGCGCGCAGGGCCGCCTTCACCGCGTCCCTGTCACGGACGTCGGCCTCGATACGCCACGATGCGGGCGCCGGTCTCCTCGACCAGTTGCACGGTGGCCGCCAGGTCGTCGGGGGTGGCCAGCGGATAGGGCACCGAGTCGATCTGGGCGCACAGATCCAGCGCGATGATGTCGGCGCCCTCCGACGCCAGCTGTGACGGCGTGCGTACGGCCCTGACCGCGCGCCGCGCCGGTGATGAAGGCGACCTTGCCGGTCAGTGCGCCCATGGGCGGTGTCTCGCTGTCTCGCGCGAGCGGTCGTCAGGGCCGCAGCTGTCCCTTGGCAGGGTCACCGGCCACGACGGGCTGCAGCATCTTGATGTCGGGCGCGCCGTCGAGGTGCTCGCCGATGGTGCCGAACAGCGTGGCCACCGCCGGAGCGGTGCTGTGCGTCTGCAGCGCGTCGGCGTCGGCCCACTGCTCGACGAAGACGAAGGTGCCGTCGGCCTCGTGCAGTGAGTAGAGCTCACAGCCGGGCTCGTCGTGCACCGCTTCGATGGCCTGCTTGCACGCGTCCCGGACGGTGTCGACGGACTCGGGCTTGGCGGTCATGGTGGCGATGACGACGACGGGGCTGCTACTGGGCACCGGCACTCCTGGCTGAGCGGGGACTGAACAGATGTCCACCGTACTGTCTTGCCCGCCGCGTGTCCTCGGCGGTGCCGCGCCGACACCAATCTGTGACCAGTGTGGCAGATGGTGCATCTGAGACGTTTGCGACTAGGCTGACCCCCATGGCGAGTAAGACCGCGGCCCGATCCGCTGCCCGCTCGACGAAGTCGAAGCCCAGCTCACGGGGTGGATCGCGGCCCGCGCGTCCGTCGGCGCCGCGCCGCAAGCCGCCCCGCCGGAACCCGTCGCTGGTATCCACCGCGGGCAATGCCGTCGGGCGCGGAGTTCGCGCAGGCTGGCTGATGCTGGCCAAGGGTGCCGGCAGCACCGCGCGTTCGGTGGGCCGCGCCCGCGATCTCGAGCCCGGTCATCGGCGCGACGGCATCGCCCTGGCGCTGCTCGGGCTGGCCGTCGTGGTGGCCGCCGGCTCGTGGTTCGACGCCGCGCGACCGGTGGGGCAGTGGATCGACACGTTCGTCCGCATGTTCGTCGGTGGGGCCGTGGTGCTCGTGCCGCTGGCGCTGGCGGCCCTGGGCATCGCGCTCATGCGCTCCGAGCCCGACCCCGACGCGCGCCCCCGGCTCATCCTCGGCGGCGCGATGATCGCCCTGCCGACGCTCGGGCTCTGGCATCTGTGGTCCGGTGCGCCGCAGGACCCCGTCGCCCGTCAGCACGCGGCCGGCTTCATCGGCTTCGCGATCGGCGGGCCGCTCGCCGACGGGCTGACCGCGTGGATCGCGGCACCGCTACTGGTCATCGGGGTGCTGTTCGGCGTGCTGCTGATCACCGGGACGACCATCCGCGAGGTGCCCGAGACCCTGCGCGACATGTTCGCCACCCGGTGGCGGGGCGACTACGACGATGAGTACGACGAGTACGACGACGATTCCGAGGTCGAGCACGAGGACGACTTCGCCGACGGTTACTACGACGAGGGCACCGGCGACGAGGCCGCGGCGTGGCCATCGGCGACCCAGCCGACGCTGCCGCTGGAGAAGCCGTCGGGCACCCCGCTGGACAACTATCCGATCGACGCCGAGCCGCCGACCGTTCCCGAGCCGGCCGCCCGGACCCGCAAGAAGCCGCGCAAGGACCCCAAGCTCACGCTCGACCGCGTCGTCGAGGGACCCTACGTCCTGCCGTCGCTGGAGCTGCTCGTCGCCGGTGATCCGCCGAAGCGCCGCAGCGCCGCCAACGCCGCGATGGAGGACGCGATCACCTCGGTGCTACAGCAGTTCAAGGTCGACGCCGCGGTCACCGGCTGCACGCGCGGGCCCACCGTCACCCGCTACGAGGTCGAACTCGGTCCCGGGGTGAAGGTGGAGAAGATCACCGCGCTGCAGCGCAACATCGCCTACGCGGTGGCCACCGAGAGTGTGCGCATGCTCGCCCCGATCCCCGGGAAATCCGCGGTCGGCATCGAGGTGCCCAACACCGACCGGGAGATGGTGCGGCTGGCCGACGTGCTGACCGACCCCTCCACCCGCGGCGATCACCATCCGCTGGTCATCGGGCTCGGCAAAGACATCGAGGGCGAGTACATCTCGGCGAACCTGGCCAAGATGCCACACCTGCTGGTCGCCGGCTCTACCGGTTCGGGCAAGTCCAGCTTCGTGAACTCGATGCTGGTCTCCCTGCTGGCGCGCGCCACCCCGGAGGAGGTCAGGATGATCCTGATCGACCCCAAGATGGTGGAACTGACTCCCTACGAAGGCATTCCGCACCTGATCACGCCGATCATCACGCGAGCCGAAGAAGGCCGCCGCCGCGCTGGCATGGCTGGTCGAGGAGATGGAGCAGCGCTACCAGGACATGCAGGCCTCCCGGGTGCGCCACATCGACGTGTTCAACGAGAAGGTGCGCTCGGGGGAGATCACCGCGCCGCTGGGCAGCCAGCGCGAGTACAAGCCCTATCCCTACATCCTGGCGATCGTCGACGAGCTCGCCGACCTGATGATGACGGCTCCCCGCGACGTCGAGGACGCGATCGTGCGGATCACGCAGAAGGCCCGGGCCGCCGGCATCCACCTGGTGCTGGCCACCCAGCGGCCGTCGGTGGACGTCGTCACCGGTCTGATCAAGACGAACGTGCCGTCGCGACTGGCCTTCGCGACGTCGTCGCTGACCGACAGCCGCGTCATCCTCGACCAGCAGGGCGCCGAGAAGCTGATCGGCATGGGCGACGGGCTGTTCCTGCCGATGGGAGCGAACAAACCGATCCGGCTGCAGGGCGCCTTCATCACCGACGAGGAGATCCAGGCCGTCGTCTCGGCGACCAAGGAGCAGGCCGAGCCGGAGTACACCGAGGGCGTCACCGCCGCCAAGGTGGGCGAGCGCAAGGACGTCGACCCGGACATCGGTGACGACATGGATGTGTTCCTGCAGGCCGTCGAACTCGTGGTGTCGAGTCAGTTCGGGTCCACCTCGATGCTGCAGCGCAAGCTGCGGGTCGGCTTCGCCAAGGCGGGCCGGCTGATGGATCTGATGGAGACCCGCGGCATCGTGGGGCCCTCGGAGGGCTCCAAGGCGCGCGAGGTGCTGGTCAAGCCCGACGAACTCGCGGGCACCCTGGCGCTGATCCGCGGCGGCTCCGATGCCGCGGGCGGCGGCTCGGACACCGACGACGGGCCCGATTTCTGACCGGCGGAACGGGGCTCAGAGGGTCAGCAGCATCCGGGTGTTGCCCAGGATGTTCGGCTTGACGTAGGACAGGTCCAGGAACTCCGCGACGCCGGTGTCATACGAACGGCACATCTCCTCGTAGACCTCCGCGGTGACCGGCGTGCCCGCGATCTCGGTGAAGCCGTGCCTGGCGAAGAACTCGACCTCGAAGGTGAGCACGAAGATCCGCTGCAGGCGCAGTTCGGTCGCCACGGCGAGCAGTCGGTCGACGATCGCGTGGCCCACGCCCTGGCCGCGGGCCTTCGGGTGCACCGCGACCGTGCGCACCTCGCCGAGGTCGGACCAGAGCACGTGCAGGGCACCGCACCCGATCACCTCGCCCCCGATCTCGGCCACCCAGGACTCCTGCACCGACTCGTACAGCGTCACCAGGTTCTTCTCGAGCAGGATCCGGCCCGCGTAGACGTCGACGAGCGCCTTGATGGCCGGCACGTCGGACGTGCGCGCACGCCGCACGACCAGTCCGTCGGGCCCCTCATCCGGATCTGCGCTCACACGGGGAAGGGTATCGGTTCCGGCAACCAGTATTCTGTGGCGGTGCCGGGCCAACCACATACCGATCCGGTGGTCCCGCGCGCTCGAGTGGCAAATCTGGCCAATGCGCTGACCGGGGTGCGCCTGGTACTGGTGCCGGTCTTCCTGATCGTGCTCTTCGTCGGCGACGGGCACGAAACCTATTGGCGGGTCGTCGCATTCGTGGTTTTCGCGGTCGCCGTGATCACCGACCGGTTCGACGGCGCGCTGGCTCGCAGCTACGGCATGGTGACCGAGTTCGGCACGCTGGCCGACCCCATCGCCGACAAGGCGCTCATCGGTGCGGCGCTCATCGGGCTGTCGGTGCTCGGCGATCTGCCGTGGTGGGTGACCGTGGTGGTGCTGCTCCGCGAGGTCGGTGTGACGTTGCTGCGCTTCGTGGTGTTGCGTCGCGGCAGTCATCCCCGCCAGCCGCGGCGGCAAGCTCAAGACGCTGGTCCAGGCGGTGGCCATCGGCCTGTTCGTGTTGCCGCTGTCCGACGGATGGCTGACCGGTGCGTGGGTGGTCATGATCGCCGCGGTCGTGCTGACCGTCGCCACGGGTGTCGACTACTTCGTCTCGGCGGTGAGGGACGCGCGTGGACGACCCGCTGGTCACTGACGACGCCCGCGCCCTGGTCGCGGACCTCACCGTGCGCAGGCAGACCGTCGCGACGGCGGAGTCGCTGACCGCCGGTCTGATGGCCGCCACGCTGGCGGGGGTGCCCGGCTCCAGCGTGGTGTTGCGCGGGGGGCTGATCACCTACACCGTCGAGACGAAGATCGACCTGGCCGGCGTGGCTCTCGAACTGCTCGACGACGCCGGCCCGGTGGCGGCGCCGACGGCCCGGGCGATGGCCGTCGGCGCCCAGCAGCGGTGCGGTGCGACGTGGGGTGTCGGGCTGACCGGGGTGGCCGGTCCGGAACCGCACGGCGGTCAGCCCGTCGGCGCGGTCTTCATCGGACTGGCCGGCCCGACCGACACCGAGGTGATCGCACTGCGCCTCGGCGGTAGCCGCTGGGAAATCCGCCTGGCTGCCGCGCATGCCGCGGTGAGCAGGTTGCGCGCCCTCGTCGAACAGCAGTGAGCGCGGGCCGGAGATTGCCGCGTCGGCCGGGAACCATCCGATGGCCACCGAGCGTTGGTCGGTTAGCAAGCACGAGGGACAGCCGATTCAGACAAGGAGAGCGCGATGACGACATTGCTGCGCGAGGTGATCGGCGACGTGCTGCGCCGTGCCCGAGTCGAGCAGGGTCGTACCCTGCGCGAAGTCTCCGACTCGGCACGGGTCAGCCTGGGTTACCTCTCCGAGGTGGAGCGTGGCCGCAAGGAGGCCTCCAGTGAACTGCTCGGTGCGATCTGTGGTGCGCTGGAGGTTCCGCTGTCGCGGGTGCTGACCGAGGCGGGCGACGAGCTGGCCGGTGAGGAGTCGCGCCACGCGGCGCAGCAGCGGCCGCCATATCGACGTCAGCACCAAGGTCGTCATTCCGCAGGTCGTGTCGATGGCGGTCGCCTGACCGCATCACCGTGCAGGGGTGTGGTGAGCTGTGCTGAACCGATAAGTTGGGTAGGTCACTGGCACACGGCACATGTTCGACGATCACGAAGGCGGAATGAACCCATGGCCAATCCGTTCACCAAGGCGTGGAAGTACCTGATGGCGCTGTTCAGCTCCAAGGTCGACGAGTACGCCGATCCGAAGGTGCAGATCCAGCAGGCCATCGAGGAGGCCCAGCGCCAGCACCAGGCGCTGACCCAGCAGGCGGCCCAGGTGATCGGTAATCAGCGTCAGCTGGAGATGCGGCTGAACCGCCAGCTCGCCGACATCGAGAAGCTGCAGGTCAATGTCCGGCAGGCGCTGACGCTCGCCGACCAGGCCGTCGCCGCCGGTGACGCCGCGAAGGCGACCGAGTACAACAACGCCGCCGAGGCGTTCGCCGCCCAGCTCGTCACCGCAGAGCAGAGCGTCGAGGACCTCAAGGGCCTGCACGACCAGGCGCTGCAGGCGGCGGGCCAGGCCAAGAAGGCGGTCGAGCAGAACGCGATGGTGTTGCAGCAGAAGATCGCCGAGCGCACCAAGCTGCTCAGCCAGCTGGAGCAGGCCAAGATGCAGGAGCAGGTCAGCGCCTCGCTGCGGTCGATGAGCGACCTCGCCGCTCCCGGCAGCACCCCCAGCCTCGACGAGGTGCGCGACAAGATCGAGCGGCGCTACGCGAACGCGATGGGGTCCGCCGAGCTGGCGCAGAACTCGGTGCAGGGCCGCATGCTCGAGGTGCAGCAGGCCAGCGTGCAGATGGCCGGGCATTCGCGCCTCGAACAGATCCGCGCGTCCATGCGCGGTGAGCAGCTGCCGGCGGGCGGAACGGCCGCCGGCACGCCTGCCCAGACCCCGGCGAGCCCCGCCGCCACGCCAACCCGGCGCCGGAAAACCCGCTCTCCCAGTAGATCTCAACGAGGATGACGTGAGCACTCGCACCGGCAGACCGCAGGCTTGGCGTTCCCTGGCGCAACGCGGAATCGACACCGCCGCGGAATGGTCGGATGTGGTCGCGCGAGAAACTCAACGCCGCCGCCGATCCGCGGGCCAAGCTGCTGCGCAAACGGCGCTGGGCGTTGCGGCTGGCGGTGTTCTTCGCGGTGTCCTCGGTGTTCTGGGTGGGCGTCACCGCGCTGCTGGCGTCGTGGAGCACGCCGGTGTGGGCGTTGTTCATCCCGGCGCCGATCGCCGTCGGTGCGGCGTTTCTGGCGACCCTGGCGTTCCTGCGGTACCGCTGGCTGCGCCGGGAACCGCTGCCGCCGCAACGCACCCGCGCCGCCCGACGGCTGCCGCCCTGGGGATCGGCTGCGCGCCAGCCGATGGCGGCGCTGGCCGACGCCGAACGCGGGCTGGTCTCGCTGCTCGGCGTGATGGAGCGCGGCCGGCTGCTGCCCGCCGACGAGCTACGCGACCTGCGTGCCACCGCCGAGCAGACCGCGGCGACCATGGCCGCGACGGCCACCGAGATCGTGTCGATGGAACGGACCGTCGGCTCGGCGCCGCAGGCCGCGCGCGCACCTGGCGCCCACCATCGCCGCGTTCAGCGCGCAACTCGACCGGGGTGCCCGGCAATACAGCGACATGGTCTCCGCGGCCGCGCAACTGGTGTCGGCCGCCAACTCCGGGTCCATGTCGAGTTCGCCGATGACGCAGCGCCGCTACCGCGAGCAGCTGACCTCGGCGACCGACCGGCTGACCGGCTGGGCGCAGGCCTTCGACGAGCTGGGCCGGCTGCGGGCCTGAATCGGTCCGGTCAGAAGGTGGGGCGCAGAGACGGGAACACCGTCGCCGCCACAGCCCGCAGCGGCGCCTTCACCAGGCAGTCGAGCAGATCGAAGTAGTCGCGCCACAGCGTGATCTTGCCGTCGCGCAGCTCGAACGTCCCGCACACCCAGAACTGCAGGCGTAACGGTCCGATGATGATCGCGTCGGTGCGTTCGGTCAGCACGGTGTCGCCGTCGGCGGCGATGCGGTGGAACTTGACCTCGAAACCGAACTTGCCCTGCCCGCGGCGCAGCAATCCCATGATCCGCCGGCGGCCGCGGATGGACGGCAGACCGACGTTCTGCCACACCAGTTCGGGCGCCGCCAGCGACTCGACGGTGTCGAAGTCCTCATCGCGCCAGCGCGTTCAGGAACGCCTGCACGGTGCCGGCGCTGTCGGCGATCGGCAGAAGCGTGTTCGGGGCGCTCGATCGGTCATATCGCGTGAGCCTAGTGTCCGACGCTGTGGCAGGGTAGCCCGCATGCGCGTCGCCGTGGTCGCCGGACCGGATCCCGGACACGCGTTTCCGGCCCTCGCGTTGTGCCTGCGTTTCCTCGCCGCCGGCGACGCGCCGACGCTGCTCACCGGGACCCGGTGGCTCGACGAGGCGCGCGCGCAGGGCCTGGACGCCGTCGAACTCGACGGGCTCAAGGTCATGACCGGCGACGACGACGCCGACGCGGGCGCCAAGATCCACGAGCGGGCCGCGCGGATGGCGGTGCTCAACAAGGACCGGATCGCCGCGCTGGCACCCGATCTGGTGGTCTCGGACTCGATCACCACCTGCGGCGGGCTGGCCGCCGACCTGCTCGGCGTGCCGTGGATCGAACTGAACACCCATCCGCTCTACCGGCCGTCGAAGGGGCTGCCGCCACTGGGCAGCGGGCTGGCGCCGGGCACCGGGCTCCGCGGCCGGGTGCGCGACGCCGCGCTGCGCGCGCTCAGCGCGCGGTCATGGCGGACGGGACTGCGCCAGCGTGCCGCCGTGCGCGTCGAGATCGGGTTGCCGGCCGAGGATCCCGGTCCGCTGCGCCGGCTTGATCGCGACGCTGCCCGCGCTGGAGGTGCCGCGCCCGGACTGGCCCGCCGAGGCCGTCGTCGTCGGGCCGCTGCACTACGAGCCGACGACGTCGGTGCTGAGTCTGCCGGACGGCGACGGGCCGGTGGTGATGGTCGCGCCGTCGACGGCGAGCACCGGTGCCGTCGCGCTCGCCGACCTCGCACTGCAGACCCTGGTGCCCGGCGACGTGCTGCCCGACGGGGCGCGGGTCGCCGTCTCGCAGCTGCACGGCGCCCATCGGCGAGGTGCCGCCGTGGGCGGTGGTGGGGCTGGGCCGCCAGGACGAACTGCTCGGCCGCACGGACATGTTGGTCTGCGGGGCCGGACACGGCATCGTGTCCAAGGCGCTGCTGGCCGGCGTGCCGATGGTCGTGGTGCCCGGCGGTGGCGATCAGTGGGAGATCGCCAATCGCCTTGTGCGGCAGGGCAGCGCGCAGCTGGTCCGGCCGCTGACGGGTGACACGTTGGGTGCCGCGACCCGGGAGGTGTTGGGGTCGCCGCGCTACCGGGAGGCCGCACGCCGGGCGGGCGCCACGGTGAGCGACGTCGCCGATCCGGTACGGGTGTGCCATGACGCTGTGGACGGGGCGGCGTAGGTTGGGCGCGTGCGGTTGACGGAATTCCGCGAGCTCGTCGAGGGCCGGTTCGGCGCGGTACGGGCATCGTCGATGCTGCTGGACCATGTGCTGACGTCGATGGGTGGGCGCACCGCCGCCCAGGCGATCGAGGACGGCGTGGAGCCGCGCGAGGTGTGGCGCGCGCTGTGCGCGGACTTCGATGTGCCGCGCGACCAGTGGTGACAACGCCCGGCCGCTGTCACAAGCGGGTGTCGCTCGCCGATCCGCGCCGTCTCGTTGTGTTCACCAACGCAAGCGTCGTGAGCGTGGCGGCCTCGAGATCGGCGACTTCTCCGTCAGACAGGGCGCCGCAGATCCAGTCCCAGTGCGCCGACACTGTCTGGCCGGGTACCGGCATCGGCGCCAACGAGGCGCCGTCCCTCCGCCACCGCACCCGCTCGGCCTCGGGTGCCCCCAATCCGAGCGCCTCGGAATCGAATGTCAGTGGGCGCGAGACGATCACGGCGTGCTCGTCATGCACCTCGTCGACAACGCCCCAGCGGATCCTGCAGTCCTGCATGACCTGCACCGGTGTGGTCGGGTCGCGATCCAGGAATCCCGCCCAGGGATAGACCACGAAGACGTGGAAACTGTGGTGGGCCAGGGCGTTGTCAGGGGAAACCACGCTGAGCAGACCGGTGACCTGTCCGCTGAACGCGTCGCGGAGGCGGGCCAGCAGCCCGGCGGGTCGACCTGACCCAGCAGCGGGCCGCCCACCCAGTAACTGCGCACGACCTGCTCATCGAGCGGATCCGGCTGCCCCGCCGCATCGGCGATGGCCTGAGGTAGGGCCACGCGCCGTCGAAGTCGCGGGCGTAGTCGGCCAGGTCGGCGGCATCGTCGCCGGCGGTGCGCCGGCGCCGGACGGCCCGCAGTATCCGAGTTCGTTGGGAGGAACGCAAACCTGGCGAACATCGCATGGCCGGGATGGGTCTGACGGCCGGTCGCTGGCATTCAGCAGATCCGTGGGAGTTGTTCGCCGACAGGCAGATCGACCACGCGGGTGCCGCCCAGTGCCGTGCTGGCCACCACCATGCCCGGGTGGTCGGTGACGCAGCTGCCGATCACCGCGGCGCGGGCGCCGTAGCGGGTGAGCGTGCATCGCGGCGAGCACCCGATCGGCGTCCTCGGGCGGCACGAACGCCATGAGCTTGCCCTCGTTGGCGACATAGAGCGGGTCGAGGCCCAACAGCCCGCAGGCGTCACGGACCTCGGCAGGGTACCGGAACCGAACGCTCGGCCAGCGAGATCCCGACACCCGCCGTCTTGGCGATCTCGTTGAGGGTGGCTCGCGACCCCGCCCCTGGTCGGGTCGCGCAGGACGTGGATGTCGGCGCCGGTGTCGATCATCGCCGCGACCAGTCCATGCAGCGGTGCGGTGTCGCTGGCGACGGTGGTGGCGAATTCGAGGCCTTCGCGGCAACTCATCACGGCCACGCCGTGCACGCCGATGTCGCCGCTGACGATCACGACGTCGCCGGGGCATGCCCGCTGCGGGCGGATGTCGGCACGTTCGTCGACGAGACCGATGCCCGCGGTGTTGAGGTAAACGCCGTCACCGTGGCCGGAGTCGACCACCTTGGTGTCGCCGGTCACCAGCTTGACTCCGGCCGCCAGCGCCGCGGTGCCGACAGCGTGTGCGACCCGGGCCAGCTCGTCCAGCGGGGTGCCCTCCTCGAGGATGAACGCGGTGGACAGCGCCATCGGCTGCGCACCCGCCATCGCCAGATCGTTCACAGTGCCGTTGACCGCCAGGTCGCCGATCGTGCCGCCCGGGAAGACCAGGGGCTTGACGACGAACGAGTCGGTCGAGAACGCCAGTCGCTCAGCGCCGACGTGCAGGACCGCGGAATCGCCCATGCCGGCGTCGGCTGCCGAACCGAACGCCGGCAGGAACAGGTGCTCGATGAGCTCGCCGGACATCGCCCCGCCGCCGCCGTGTCCCATCACGATGTTGGGTGCGTCGCGCAGCGGAGCGGGGCACACCCACGCCTCCATGTCGATGGACGCCGGCCGGATGGCATCGTTTTCAGGCATTCGTCACCTCGAGCCGCCGGTACAGGTAGTAGGCCGCGCAGGCGCCCTCCGACGACACCATGGTGGCGCCGAGCGGATTACGCGGCGTGCACAGCGTGCCGAACGCCGAGCACTCGTGCGGTTTGATCAGGCCCTGCAACACCTCGCCGGACCGGCACACCGCGGACTCCTCGGTGTGGATGTCGGTGACGGCGAACCGGTGCTCCGCGTCGTAGTCGCGGTACGCGGCGGACAGCCGCCAGCCGCTCGACGGGATCGTGCCGATTCCGCGCCAGGCCCGGTCGGTCACCTCGAACACGTCCAGCAGCATGGCCTTGGCCGCCGGCGTTGCCGTCAGCATGCACCGCCCGCGGATAGGCGTTCTCCAGCTCGTGGCGGCCGGACTCCAGCTGTAACACCGTGCGCCGGATTCCCTCGAGGATGTCCAGCGGCTCGAAACCGGTGACCACGATCGGGATGCCGTATTTGTCGCAGAGCGGCGGGTATTCCTCGGTGCCCATCACCGTGCAGACATGGCCGGCGGCCAGGAACGCCTGCACACGGCAGGTCGGCGACTCCATGATCGCCGAGATCGCGGGCGGCACGAGCACGTGGGACACCAGCAGCGAGAAGTTCTCGATGCCAAGCCGTTTGGCCTGGTACACGGTCATCGCGTTGGCGGGGGCCGTGGTCTCGAACCCGATGCCGAAGAACACCACCTGCTTGTCGGGGTTGTCCCTCGCGATGGTGAGCGCGTCCAGCGGCGAATACACCACCCGCACGTCGCCGCCCTCGCTCTTGACCCGGAACAGGTCCTTCTCGCTGCCGGGCACCCGCAGCATGTCGCCGAACGAACAGAAGATCACGTCGGGCCGCGACGCGATCTCCAGCGCCTTGTCGATGATCTCCAGCGGCGTCACGCATACCGGGCATCCCGGCCCGTGGATCATCTCGATGGTCGTCGGGCAGCAGCTGGTCGATGCCGTGCCGGATGATCGAATGGGTCTGGCCGCCACAGACTTCCATGATCGACCAGCGCTGGCTGGTGGTCGCCTGGATCTGGTCGATCAACTTGCGGGCCAGCTCGGGATCACTGAACTCATCCAGATACTTCATGGCGTCACCTCGAGGGTTGGTCAGGCCCGCCTGCCGCGCGGCCAGTTCGAAACCGTCGCCGAACTCCTCTTTGAGCACCCCGAGGTGCTCGAACTCGGCCAGCGTCCGCATCGCCGACTCCTCGTCGAGCCGCTGGATCGCGAAACCGACATGCACGACCACGTATTGGCCCACCTGGGCGTCGGGTAAGTACTGCAGGCAGACGTCCTTCTGGATACCCCCGAAGTCGACGATGGACATCAGCGTGCCTTCGCGTTCCTCGATGCTGCAGGATCTTCCCCGGTACCGCCAGACACATGAGCGTCCTCCCTTCCCACTAGCCGGAATTCCCGACTATCAGTTGACCCAGCGCGATGCCGCCGTCGTTGGGTGGCACCCGGCGATGGGTGATCACTTCGAATCCTTTGTCGCGCAATGCCTCCGAGCTGCATGCAGCAGCAGCGCGTTCTGGAACACCCCGCCCGACAGCGCATGACGTGGCTGTACCGGGGTGCACCGGGCGGCGAGATCGACGATCAACCGGCCACGAGCGCGGCATGGAACCGGGCGCCGATCACGCCCGCGTGTACGCCGCGTCGCACATCGTCGACGACCGCCTGCAACAGCGGGCGTCGGGATCGATCTGCGCAGGCGAGTCGGCGGGATGGTCGATCGGCGAAGCGGTATAGCGGCCGTGCCCGGATCCGCGTTGCGGGACAACCCCTCCAGCTCGATGGCCGCCTGCGCCTCGTAGGCGACCACCTGGCGGACGCCGGCCAGCGCGGAAACGGCGTCGAACAGCCGGCCCATGCTCGATGTCGGCGCGCATCCCAGCCCGGTCTCGAGTTGGTGGCGCAGTACGCCCCGCTCGTCCGCCGGGCAGGCGCGCACCGGCGCCAGATCGTCGTGCCCAGGTCATCCCGGCCGCCCACAGATGCGCCAGCGCCATCCGGTAGGGCCGCAGCACGCTGACGTCGCCGCCGGCCAGCGGAACGTACTTCAGCTGGGCCAGCCGCTGGTAGCCCTTGTAGTCGGCGAGCAGGACCTCGCCGCCCCAGACGGCGCCGTCGGGGCCGTAACCGGTTCCGTCGAAGGCGAAGCCGAGCACCTGCTGGGAGCCGTCCAGGCCGTGTTCGGCCATCACCGCGGCGATGTGAGCGTGATGGTGCTGCACCGATGCGGACCGGGCCGGCCGGCGGCGTTGCGGTGCGCCCACGCGGTGGACCGGTACCGCGGATGCGCGTCGGCGACAAGAACTCCGGGCGCACGCCGGTCAGCGCCCGCAGATGTTGCCGCGCGGAGTCGAATGCCGACAGCGTCGCCAGGTCGTCCATGTCGCCGATGTGCTGGCTCAGCCACGCGTACCGGCCCTCGGCGACCGCCATGGTGTTCTTCAGGTCGGCGCCGACGGCGAGCGTCGGCGGTACGGGGACCGGCAGCGCGACCGGCAGCGGCGCATATCCGCGGGAGCGCCGGATCGGCAACTCGGCGCCGTCGACGACGCGCACCACCGAGTCGTCGCACGGCACCAGGATCGCCCGGTCGTGCATCAGCCAGCCGTCGGCGAGATGCGAAAGACGTGTCGAGCGCATCGTCGTCGCGTGTAGCAGATCGGCTCGCCGCCGAGGTTGCCCGACGTCATCACCAGGACAGTCGGGCCCGGCTCGTCGCCCGGGCAGCCCGAACAGCAGCGCGTGCAGCGGGGTGTAGGCCAGCATCACGCCGAGGTCCGGGTTGTGCGGCGCCACCGAGTCGGCGACCGGGGCTGCCGGCCGACCGGGGCATCAGCACGATCGGGCGCTGCGGTCCGGACAGCAGCCGTGCCGACGCTCGCGTCGACGATGCGGCAGGGTGTGCGCGGTCGCCACGTCGGGCACCATGACCGCGAACGGCTTGTCGCCGCGCCGCTTGCGGCGCCGCAGCTCGGCCACCGCCGCTCGTTGGCGGCGTCGCAGGCCAGGTGGTAGCCGCCGATGCCCTTGACGGCGAGGATGCCGCCGTCGCGCAGCAGCGCCCGGGCGCGACGCAGCGCCGGCTCGCCATTCGTGCGGCGGTCCCGCCCTCCCGGTAGGGCAGTGTCGGCCCGCAGCTGCGGGCAGCACACCGGCTGGGCGTGGAAACGGCGATCGGCGGGATCGCGCGTATTCGCGCGCGCAGTCCGCGCACATCGGGAAGTCCGCCATGGTGGTGGCTGGCGCGGTCGTAGGGGAGCGAGGCGATGATCGTGAAGCGCGGGCCGCAGTTGGTGCAGTTGACGAAGGCGTGCCGGTATCGGCGGTCGGCCGGATCGCGTTGCTCGGCCGCGCAGTCGGCGCACATGGCGACGTCGGGGGAGGCCAGCGTGCGGCCGCCGTCGGAGCGGGACGTGTCGGCGATCCTGAAGCCGGTGCCGCCGACCACCGGAATGTCCTCGATCTCGAACGCATTCGATGACGGCGAGCGGAGGTGGCGTCACCGTGCAGCCGGTCGAGGAAGTGGTCGATGTCCGCCGGCTCGCCCTCGACCTCGATGACGGCGCCGGAGCTGTCGTTGCGCACCCAACCGGTCAGGCCGGCCGAGGCGGCAGCGGTGTAGACGAACGGCCGGAAGCCGACGCCCTGCACGACGCCGTGCACGCAGACCCGGCGCCGGCGCCGGCCGCTCACGGTGGATCCTCGCTGCCGCTGCCCATCAACTTCAGGCCGGCCAGCGCGGCGTCGGCGCCTGCCTTGTCGGTCTTCTCGACGACGAAGCCCATGTGGATGATCACCCAGTCGCCGGCCTCGAACGTCTCCTCGGGCAGCATGCCGATGTTGACCTTGCGAGGTTCGCCCGCGACGTCGACGAGCGCGAGTTGGCCGCCGTAGCCCTCGAGCATGCTGCAGCACCTGTCCGGGGATTCCCAGGCACATCGCTCAGCCCTCCCGTGCCCACGTGCGCGCCGACAGCCCGGCGACCACGCCCTCGACGGTCGCGCACCGCCTCGGGCACGGCGGCAGCGACCGCATCGGAGAGCCCGATGCCCTCCTCGATGCAGGCGACTTCGCAGCCGATCACCACGGTGTAGGGCGGGCTGCCGCCGAGCGCGTTGAGGCTGGCGAACACCGCCGCTGGGTCCATCGCATGCGCATCCAGACCGGTTGCCGCCGAAAGGGTTTCATGGTCGGCCTCGAACACGTGCAGGGTGCCGGGTGCGCCCCGGTCGGGCAGCGCATCGACGAGCACCAGGGCGTCGAAACCGTCGAGCAGGTCGTAGGCCAGGTGCATCCCCGCGATTCCGTAGTCGGTGACACGGACCGCAGGGTCGCGCAGCCGCGTCGCGACACGGCGTAACACCTCGGGTCCGAATCCGTCGTCGCCGAGAGAAGATGTTGCCGATGCCGGCCACCAGGGTCGTGGACGTGATGCCTCCGCCCCGCTACATCCGGCGCATCTTCAGGTAGCGCTGGGCATCGGGTATCGACCGAACACCGAGCGTCACCGCCGCAATGAGAACCACCGCCGCCACCGCCGTGGCGACCCAGCCGACTACCTCCATCTCGAACTCCTTTCCGGGCTGACATCCTGAGCGTCGAGAGGTTCGACTTCGTCAGGCGCGAAGTACAGATAGCGGCCGTACCAATCGTGCAGGTCTGCGGCCGGATCGTCCTCGATGACCACGCCGACATGGGTCTCCCCGTCGACGGTCTCGTGCACCGAGGTGACTCGGGCGACCTTGTCGGCGTAAAACAGATCCTGGGCGTCGGCACGCCGGGTGGGCCGCAAGCGAACCCGGCTGCCGCAGCTGACCCGTACACCGTTCACCAGCACGGCGTCGACCCCCGGATTCACGGCGTTGTCCGCCATCGGATCCCACCAGTCGACGCCCTCGGGGATCTCGGGCATCAGCCCCGGGCCGGCTGTCTGTGCGTGCGGATCGCGCAGCACGCCATGCAGATCGAGCAGCGCCTCGGGCGACATCGAGTCGCACCGGTCGATGATCTGGGCGGCCAGCGGATCGGTGGCGCGGGCCTGGGCCTTCTCCTCGTCGGTCATCGTCATGACCCGCAGCGTGAGGATCTCGTCGATCTCGCATGAGTCGTACAGCGCACCGTCGCTCTGTTCGGCGATCTCCGGATGGTCGTACAGGATGATCGGCGAGATCAGCATCAGATCGCGCGCGCCGGACGGCCCGGCCAGCACCGGGAAGCAGCGGTGGCGACGGCACCGCGCCACCGCGTCGGTCTCCTCGGGCGAGGGTTCGAGCAACGAGACGAATTCACCGCCCCGCACCTCGGCGAGGACATGCGTGCCGATCAGTGAAGCGGCGATCGCGGCGTCCTTGTCGGGGGCGGTCGGGGCCATGTTGCGCACCGTCACGCTCACCCGGGTCAATCGGCCGTCCGGTTCGGCGCACAACGTCAGCTCGGCCCGTAGTTCGCGCCGGGTCCGCACCAACCGACCGCCCTCCACGGTCTCGATCTCGATGCCGGAGGGCACCTCCAGCGGAAGGCGTAGCGTGCCCTCGAGTTCGGCGAGAGTGAACGGACCCGACGGGATCTCACATTCGACCGCCTCATCCCACGTCAACCACGACCGGTCACGGGTGACCAGTTCGTCTGCCGGCTCGAAACCGCCGTCGGCGGTGGCGCGTTGCACCGCCCGGTGCTGCAAGCTGCAGGAAACGGACCACGAAAGACAGCGTTGTCGCAGCACCTGCTTTCACGAGCACGTCAGCCGACAGCGTGTCGTTCTCCCCGATGCCGCTGCGCTCGGCGTCCTGCGGGCCCAGCACGCCGAACTGCCAGCGGGACTGGTTCTTGGCCGATGTCGCGCGGTAAGGGTAGAGCAGATAGCCCTCGTAGAGCACCGCGTCGGCGACGGCGCGGGCCCGGTCCCAGTCGGTGCTCATCGCACGTCCTCACTGGCCCGGGCGAGCAGCGAGGTGACGGCCTCGTCGTTCGACAACAGCCCGTGCGCGGATCGGTAACCGGCGAGCGCCTCGATGGTGTCGCGGTCCAGCCGCAACCAGCCGGTGTTGGGAAAGTGCTGTTCGATCAGCGTCGCGCCACACCGATACGGGCATGTCGTAGCGATCCTCGCGGTCCCACGGCACCTGCTCGACCGAGAAGCCGCGGGCGCCGTGGACGAAGATCGTTCCGCTGAACAGGAACTGCAGGGGCACCGCCCCGTCGCGCAGGGCGTGCAGATACTTCGCCGAGGCCACCTCGAAGTCGTAGGTGCACTCCAGCGGGAGGTCGACCTGGGTGGCGCCGCTGAACCCCTGCACCATGGCAGTCGTGTGCTGCCACAGGAAGGTGTGCTGGGTGGTGGCCCACCGGTCGCGGGTGCCGAACAGGTCGGTCAGGCCCTCGGCTTCGGCGTCGGAGTAGGTGCGCCGCAGCGGGTCGATCCGCACCTGGCAGCGCAGCGCGATCGCATGGATCGGGTCGTCGCCGATCGCGGCGATGCCGATCCGCGCGGTGAGGATGGGGGTCACCGCATACGGTTCGGGAACCACGTCCAGCACCGCGAAGGTCACCTCGCTCGTCGTGCCCGTCATCGGGCGACCGCCGTGCTGCGGTGAGCGATGGTCTCGAAGAACTCGATCATGTACCGGCGCGCGTCCTGCCCTCCGTCGAAGCCCCGCCACAACATCCGCAAGCGGCCGACGAATTCGTAGCAGGCGTCGATCGGCAGCAGATGGCATTCCGGCGGCGCCGTTTCCTGCTCGGGCACCCGGACCAACAGCGCCTCGGTGTCGTCGGCGAGCGATGTCGACTCGCGGTTCTGCTTCGCGAAGGTCGTTCCAGGACTCCAGATCCAGTTCGGATTCGGTGGCCCCCGCCGGGCCCGGGTAGAACGCCACGGTGCGGTCGAGGTGCGAGTTGTGAAAGAAGAAGGCCACTCCGACCGGAATCTGCAGTGCCTCCCACCGGCGGCGGTCGAGCGCGAAATCCGGGAACGTCAGGTAGCGGTCGGGCACGGCCCGATACCGCAGCGTGGCCTGCTGGTCGGTGAACAGCAGATAGCACCCACGGCAGACGCACATCAATTGCCGGCCCTCTACGTTGACCACATGCTGGTGCTCGTCGGCGATCCGCTCGGCGCACATCTCGCACGATTCCCCGGCCGGCCGCGGCGCGGGCCGGGTGGCGCGGATGCGGGCCAGCACGTCGTAGGCGTTTCCGGAGCTCATCAGGCCACGCTCTCGGCCGATGAACCTGGCAGCGCGATCGACAGCACACCCTCGCGCATCAGCACCGGCACCGGATCCAGATGCGCAGCGCTGCCATCGGTTCCGTCGATCGACGCCCCGGCGTGCACGACGTCGAAGTGCGCGTGGCAGCGCGGGCAGCGCAATACCACGTCGGCGGAGGCCATCCGACGGTGCAGTACCGCGCCTGCCATCGACTCGCCGCAGCTGCCGCAGCGGTCCAGATAGGCATACAATCGCACATCGTCGCCGACGCGGCAGGCCAGCACCGTCTGCCCCGCGACTCGGAAACCACCGACTTCACCGGGCGCCAGCTCGGCCAGTCCGGCAACCGGGTGCCAGGCGTGCCGACCGGCGTGCACGCGATTCAGCAGCGACTCCGCCGGAATCACCGCGGCCATCGTCTCGTTCTCCTGCGCGACGACTTCGATCGCGGAGATCTCCGGTGCAGCGGCCCGCACCGCGTCCTCGACGGCCAACTCCAGCGTGACGGCCGATGACGGGCAACTCTTACAGCTGCCGGAGAACTGCAGACGGACCACCTCGCCGTCGACCTCCAGCAGGTCCACGTCACCGCCGTGTGACCCCAGGTAGGGCCGAACGGTGTTCAACGCGGCGATGATCCGGCGCTCGACTGGATGTGGGTGCAGGCCGTGCACCAGCAGCAGGCTGGCGACCAGGTCGTCGCCGGCGAGTTCGTCGGCGACTTCCGGGGCCGCTCGCACCGCCAGCTGTATCAGCCGCTGCAGCCCTGCGCCGTAGAGATCGGTGACCTCACGGACCAGCTGCTCGGCGCGTTGTCGTGCGACGGCGCCACCCGACGCACTCGCATCGAGAAGTGCCGTGATCCGTTCACCCGCCGTGCGCCACTGCGCGTCTGGTGCGGATTCGTCCGGGGGTGACGATCCCGACGGACCCATCCGCTATTCCCCGGTGACCGACTGGGTCGGGGAGTGCAGCATGTCCAGACTCTTGCCCTGGCCCAGATACATGTGCACCCCGCACGGCAGACACGGATCGAAACTGCGCACCGTGCGCATGATGTCGATGCCCTTGAAGTTCTCCCGGCTGTTCTCCTCGAAAATCGGCTGGCCCTGCACCGCATCCTCATACGGGCCCTGGTGTGCCGTAACTGTCGCGTGGACTGGCGTTCCACGGTGTCGGCGGATACGGGTGGTAGTTCGCGATCTTGCCGTCGCGGATCACCATGTGATGGGAGAGCACGCCGCGGACCGCCTCGGTGAAGCCGCAGCCGATGCCCTCCTCGGGTACCTCGAACTTCTCCCAGGTCTTGGTGCGGCCGGCCCGGATCTCCACCAGTGCCTTCTCGGCGAAGTGCAGCGCGCTGGCGGCGGCGTAAGCCTGGAAGTAAGTGCGGGCGCGGTTGCGTTCCAGGGTGTTGCTCCCGTACTGCGGGATCTTCCACTCAAGTTCCACCGGACCTTTCAACGCGGTCTTCGGCAGGTTGATCTGCACGCTGTGACCGGTGGCTTTCACGTAGCCGATGTCGACCAGACCGGCCAACGCGGTGGACCACAGTCGGGCCAGCGGACCGCCGCCGGTGTCGAGCGCGAGGGCGTCCTTGCCGTCGAACCACCGTGGCGACATCACCCAGCTGTAGTTGTCCTCGAGGTCGCGTTTCTGCGGCTTGGGGTTGGTGTGCTGGTTCCAGGGGTGCCGCCGGTCCACCGGGTTGCCCAGTGGGTCGTTCTTGACGAACATCTCCTGGTCTTCCCAGTCGTCGTAGTACGAACTGCCCAGCAGGATCCGGATGCCGAGGTTGATGTCGACCAGCGACGTGGTGACCAGCTTGCCGTCGACTACCACGCCGGGGGTGACGAACATCTTGCGCCCCCAGTTCTCCATGTCCCGATAGGAGAAGTTGCAGTGCTCGGGGTCCTGAAACGAACCCCAGCAGCCGAGCAGCGTGCGCCGCAGGCCCACTTGGTCGTATCCGGGCAGCGCCTCGTAGAAGAAGTCGAAGAGGTCGTCGTGCATGGGCACGACCCGCTTCATGAACTCGACATAGCGCATCAGCCGGGTCATGTAGTCGGTCATCAGCTGGATGGTCGCCACCGTCCCGACGCCGCCGGGGTACAGCGTCGACGGATGGACATGGCGTCCTTCCATCAGGCAGAACATCTCCCGTGTGGTCCGGCTGACCTGCAGCGCTTCCCGATAGAACTCGCCGGTGAACGGGTTGAGTGCCCGCATGATATCGGCGATGGTGCGATAGCCGTGGGCGTCGGCATGGGGGGCCTGGGTGTTCTCGGCCTTGGCCAGCACGCCGGGGTTGGTCTCGGACACCATCTTCTCGCAGTAGTCGACCCCGACCAGGTTCTCCTGGAAGATGTTGTGGTCGAACATGTATTCGGCGGCTTCGCCGAGATTGACGATCCATTCGGCGACGTGTGGCGGCTGCACACCGTAGGCCATGTTCTGCGCATAACACGAACACGTGGCGTGGTTGTCGCCGCAGATACCGCAGATACGGCTGGTGATGAAGTGGGCGTCGCGCGGGTCCTTACCCTTCATGAAGATCGAGTAACCGCGGAAGATCGACGACGTGCTGTGACATTCGACGACCTCCTGGTTCTCGAAATCGATCTTGGTGTAGATGCCCAGGCTGCCGACGATTCGGGTGATGGGATCCCAGGCCATCTCCACCAGTTGGCCGGGATCCCGCTTCACATGTGAGGGCTCGGGAATGATCGTGGTCATCGGGTCCTGCTTCTTTCGTTTATCCGTTGCACCAGATGTGGTTCGACGCCGAAGGCATCGCCGTACGGGCAACGCGGAGTGCGGCGCACCTACCAGGTGCGGGTCGCTCCGCTTTCGAGTTTGGGTCCGGGATGCCGCCACTTGGGCTCTTTGTCGACGGTCTTGCCGGTGATCTGGCGCAGATTGCGGATGAGGGAGCCGTACAGGCCGGACGCGGTGGTGGACACCTTGCCCCCCGGCGGCTCGTCCATGAACGGCATGAACTTGTCCGGGAAGCCGGGCATGGTGCAGCCGATGCAGATTCCGCCCACATTCGGGCAACCGCCGATGCCGTTGATCCACCCGCGTTTGGGCACGTTGCACTTGACCACCGGGCCCCAACAGCCGAGCTTCACAATGCATTTCGGCGAGCCGTACTCGGTGGCGAAATCGCCCTGCTCGTAGTAGCCGGCGCGGTCACACCCCTCGTGCACTGTCTGACCGAACAGCCATTGCGGGCGCAGCGCGTCGTCCAGCGGAATCATCGGCGCCTGATCGGTCGCCATGTACAGCAGGTACGTCAGGGTCTCCGCGAGGTTGTCCGGGTGAATCGGGCAACCAGGCACGCAGACGATGGGAATGCCGGCCTTGCTCTTCCAGTCCCACCCGAGATAGTCGGGAACACCCATGGCTCCGGTCGGATTGCCCGCCATGGCATGGATACCGCCATAGGTGGCGCAGGTGCCGACCGCGACGATCGCGGTCGCCTTGGGCGCCAGCCGGTCGAGCCATTCGCTGGTGGTCATCGGCTGACCCGTCGCCGGATCGTTGCCGAAGCCGCACCAATATCCTTCGTTGTGGAGTTGCTCGTTGGGGATCGATCCCTCGACGACCAGCACGAATGGTTCCAGTTCGCCTCTGTCTGCTTTGAAGAACCATTCGAGAAAGTCATCGGCACCTCCGTTGGGCCCGCATTCGAAGTCGATGAGGGGCCAATGCACGGCGATTCTGGGCAGACCGGGAAGAGCGCCAAGGGCGATCTCCTCGATGCTGGGTTGGGTGGCGGCAGTCAACGCCACAGAATCACCGTCGCAACTCAAACCGGCGTTGATCCACAGCACATGGATCAAGGCCTCTTCTGCTTTGACTGCTGCCTCTGTCGGCATCGCCACAGCTTTCCGAGCTCCGGGCTGGGGAGCCCTACGCCAATGGAGTCGACCGTCGGCCCACTTGCGTGGCGCTAGGTTTGGGTCTACTCCGGCGCCTTTGTCTTGTCAACGGAAGCTGGTGACATATGTCCAAATCGCGGCCAGTTTGCCTGAATCCCGATCCAGTCGTACCACTCGGAGATACCGTCACCGGTTGTTGCCGACAGCGGCAATATATTGACGCTGGGGTTGAGCGATTGCGCATGATCAACGCATGCCTCGAGTTCGAAGTCCACGTAGGGCAACAGGTCGGTCTTGTTGATGACGACCAGCCCCGCCGCGGCAAACATGTGGGGATACTTCAGGGGTTTGTCCGCGCCTTCCGTCACCGAGATCACGACGACTTTGCTGTTCTCGCCAAGGTCGAACATGGCGGGACAAACGAGGTTGCCGACGTTCTCGATGAACAACAGTGATCCTGGCTCGGGATCGAGCGTGTCCAGTGCGCGGCGCACCATGCCGGCGTCGAGGTGGCAGCCTGCCCCGGTGTTGACCTGAACCGCGCGGGCGCCGGCGGCCCTGATGCGATTCGCGTCGAGCAGTGTTTCCTGGTCTCCCTCGATGACGGCGATCGGCAGCCGTCCGCCGAGGTCACGAATGGTGCGTTCGAGCAGGGTGGTCTTGCCTGCGCCGGGTGAGCTGGTCATGTTGAGCGCCAGGATGTCGCGCTCGGCCAGCCACCTGCGATTCTCCTCGGCGATCAGGTCGTTCTTGGCGAGGACCTTCTGCTCGAGGGTGATGGTCTCGGTGTGGATGTGGTCGTGCAGATGGTCGTGCGGATGGTCGTGCGGATGGTCGTGGTCGTGCGGGTGGTCATGGCCGGCCAGCTTGATCACCGCACCGTCTCCGCCGCAGCCGCAGGTTGCGCACATGTTCAGCTCACTTCCATCGACACGATCCGCAGGTCCCGACCCTCGAGCACCGCGACATCGGCACTTCCGCACGGGCACAGCAGGATCGGGTCGCTCAGTTCGAAACGAGCAGCGCAGCTCCGGCACAGCGCTGCCCCAGGCCGGACATCGACGTCGAGCCTCGCGCCGTCGGCGACGGTTCCTTCGGTGGCCAAGCCGAAACAGAACTCCATGGCGGCTGGCACGATCGCGCACAGCGCGCCGACTTCGAGTTTGACGCTGTGCACCCGCCGACCGGCGGCGTGCTCGCACACCGCTTCGACAACACTTCGCGTGATCGCCATCTCGTGCATCGCCGTCTCGTTCTGGGCGGGTGAGTCCCGTCCTGGCCGGGTGAGCCCCACGATAGGCCGGTGGCTTGCCGGCGTCCACGAATCGGCGTGCGGCGACTCAGTCACACCCGCGGTGCGACCGCAGGTGTGAACACCCGCCGCAGGAACGCGACCTGGTCGGTCTTGACCTGTGGGTCGTTGTAGATGTCGAAGTGGCCGTACGGATAGCGGCGCAGCTCACCGCGCGGCGCGCGGTGAGCGGCCTTGACCGTCGGGCCCGGCGGGGTGACGACGTCGTCGTCGCACACGCAGACGAGCAGCGGCATCGCCAGCCGGCCGGTTCGGCTGCCGGGGCGATACAAGGTCAGGCGCAGCGCGACTCTGGCACTGAACTCGTTGCGCCACAACGAGTTCTGGCCGACGATCGCCTCGAACCCCGGTTTGGCGTCGGGTGAGGTCATGGCGGCGACGGTGCCGGGTTCGCCGACCGCGGGCAGCATGTGCGGCGGGCGGCCCGACCAGGCGCCGAGTTGGTCGCGCAGCGCGGCCGCGATCAACTTCGGGATCAGCGCCACGGGCTCGGCCCGCAATGTGGCGACGCCGTCGGTGAACGGTGCCTGCGCGATAACCGCCGCGATGCGCGGATCCTGGGCCGCGACGGCGAGCACATGGCCACCGCTGAACGACGATCCCCACAGCACGATGCGGTCGGGGTCGACACCGTCGAGTCGACGGGCCCACGCGACCACGCTGTGGTAATCGGCGTGCTGAGCGCCGATGTCGAGCAGTTGCCGCGGCTGTCCTGTCGAGGCGCCGAAATGCCGGTAGTCGAACAGGACCACGGCGTAACCGGCAGTCGCGGAACGCCTCGGCGTAGGGCGGCAGGCCGTCGTCACGGGTGGCGCTGAAGCCGTGGGCCATCACGATGCACGGGCGCAGGCCCGCACCGCCCGGCCGGTAGACGTAGGCGGCGATCTGGTCGGCACCGGCGGGGATCCGGACGTCCTGTGGCGTTGTCATGGTCTGACCGTATTCCGTCGGCGTGTCCACTTGTATCGAACACCTGTTCGTCTACTGTGGAGGGCGTTCGGCGAAGTGACTGTCGAGGACTTGTCGGTGCCCTGGCCTAGCGTCACGGCCAACCGACCGAGATCCGGTCAACAACGACTACCGAGAGGTACATCATGGCCCAGCAAGCCCCTGATCGCGAGAAGGCCCTGGAACTGGCGCTCGCCCAGATCGACAAGAACTTCGGCAAGGGTTCGGTGATGCGGCTCGGCGAGGAGGTGCGCCAGCCGATCTCGGTGATTCCGACCGGCTCGATCGCCCTCGACGTCGCGCTGGGCATCGGCGGACTGCCCCGCGGCCGTGTCGTCGAGATCTACGGGCCGGAATCCTCCGGTAAGACCACCGTCGCGTTGCACGCCGTCGCCAACGCTCAGGCCGCCGGCGGTATCGCCGCGTTCATCGACGCCGAGCACGCACTGGACCCGGATTACGCCCAGAAGCTCGGCGTGGACACCGACGCGCTGCTGGTCTCCCAGCCCGACACCGGTGAGCAGGCACTCGAGATCGCCGACATGCTGATCCGCTCCGGCGCGCTGGACATCCTGGTCATCGACTCGGTGGCTGCGCTGGTGCCGCGCGCAGAAATCGAGGGCGAGATGGGCGACAGCCACGTCGGCCTGCAGGCCCGCCTGATGAGCCAGGCGCTGCGGAAGATGACGGGCGCGCTGAACAACTCGGGCACCACGGCGATCTTCATCAACCAGCTCCGCGAGAAGATCGGCGTGATGTTCGGTTCCCCCGAGACCACCACGGGCGGAAAGGCGCTGAAGTTCTACGCCTCTGTCCGCATGGACGTCCGCCGCATCGAGACCCTCAAGGACGGCACCGATGCGGTGGGCAACCGCACCAGGGTCAAGGTCGTCAAGAACAAGGTGTCCCCACCGTTCAAGCAGGCCGAGTTCGACATCCTCTACGGCAAGGGCATCAGCAAGGAAGGCTCGCTCATCGACATGGGTGTCGAGCACGGCTTCATCCGTAAGTCCGGTTCCTGGTTCACCTATGAGGGAGAGCAGTTGGGCCAGGGCAAGGAGAACGCCCGCAACTTCCTGCTGGAGAACACCGAGGTGGCCAACGAGATCGAGAAGAAGATCAAGGAGAAGCTCGGTATCGGCGCCGTGGTGACGGATGACGATGTCCTTCCCGCTCCCGTCGACTTCTGACCCCGCCGAACCGTCCGGGCCCGGTGACTCCGCCCAGCGTGCGGAGCAGGCGCGAGCCGTGTGCTTGCGCCTGCTCACCGTGCGGGCGCGGACCCGCGCGGAGCTGGCGGGCCAGTTGGCCAAACGGGGCTATTCCGAGGACGTCAGCACCGCAGTTCTCGACCGGCTCACCCAGGTGGGGCTCATCGACGACGAGCAGTTCGCCGAGCAGTGGGTGCGCTCGCGTCGGGTCCATGCAGGCAAAGGAAAACGTGCGTTGGCGGCCGAGCTGCGAACCAAGGGCGTCGATCACGAGGTGATCGACGCCGCGCTGGCCGACATCGATGCGGGTGCCGAACGCACCAGGGCCGAACAGTTGGTCCGCGACAGACTGCGCCGGGAGAAGCTGGGGGATCCCGGCGACCGGGACGCCGAGAACAAAGTGGTGCGCCGGCTGGTCGGGATGCTGGCCCGGCGGGGCTACGGGCAGACCATGGCTCTCGACGTCGTGACCTCTGAACTCGCCAACGAGCGGCAGCGTCGGCGGGTTTAGGCCAGGTAGCGCCAAGGCTAATGCGCTACCATCGCGCTGCGCGGCGAGGAGGTTCGCAGCTCGGAGGCGGATTGTCATGGTCTCATGGCCGAACGACAGGGCTGGGGTGACGCCATGACTGTGACTGCGCCGCTATGGGTGGGCCTGCTCATCGGATTCGCCTTCGCGCTGCCCGCATCACTGTGGGGAATTGGCAACCCGGAGACCGTCATCCGGGCGGCCAGGCTCGTCGACAGGCTTCTCGTCGGCTGCTTCCTGTTCGTCACCGCCATTGGTTCGGTGTTGCTGTACGGCCTACACGCCCTCGGCGTCGGCGTGCACTTCTCGCCGCGCCCTTTCTACGTATTCGGTGTCACGATCGGAGGTCTGCTGTTCGGTGTCGGGGCGGCGGTGAGCGGCTACTTTCCCGGCACCGAGCTCATCGCTCTGGGTGAAGGCAGGCGCGACGTACTCGCCGCGATCCCCGGGGGACTGCTCGGGGCGGCGGCGTGGACGGCGCTGTACCAGACCAGTGCCGGGCACTGGCTGGTGTCTGCAGCCAATTACGGAAATCTGGTGGCGGCCGGTGACATCGCGACGGTTCAGCCCCGGCTGATGTTCGCCGTCGCCGTGATGTACGCCGTGCTGGCGCTGAGCGCGTTGTACTTCCTGCCGCGCTACCGTGCGGGGCGGCGCAGCTGCTTTCGTCATCTGATCGGTCCCGCCGACCCCCACGACCAATCGTGCGCAGCCGAGTCGGCTCGATACCTCGCCGAAGGCGCATCCGGCCGGCTGCGCCGGTGGCCCCAGGTGACCGACGCAAATTTCTATGCGCGGCTGATGAGCGCGATAGCTCTTTTCGTGGCCCTCCTGGTGGTGCTGTCCCTGATCCTCAGGCAACCCTTCGGGTTGTCGACCACCTACTCGTGGGTCATCGGTCATTTGGCCATGCCGAACTTCACCTACAGCCGCCAAGTCTTCGCCACCATCGGCTGGGAGCCGTTCACCGCGGCCGGAGTGCTGTGCGGAGCACTGGTGTCGGCAGTGTTCATCAGCGGCAGATTCAACGCTTTTCGACCTGTTGTCCCCCCGTCCTGGCGTAATCGATTCGGGCCGAACCGGGGCAAGCGCGCCGTTGGCTGCTTCATCGGGTCGTTCCTCGTGCTGTTCGGCGCTCGAATGGCGGGCGGCTGCACCAGCGGACACACCCTTAGCGGCGGCATCCAATTATCAGTCAGTGCTTGGGTTTTCACGGCAGCGGTGATGCTCGGGATGGTGGCGACCGCACATCTGCTCTATGGTCGCGCCAGCTGGTTGACCACTGTGCCGACCGTGAAACAGTCGGCTTAGCGCGACGCCGAGGCGACGGCCTCGAGGTCGACGGTCAGGCTGCGCGTGACAACCCGGCGGACGGCGATCAGCGCGGCGATCGCCACGATCGCCGACCAGGACAGATCCACGCTCAACCGCAGCAGTCCGGCGGCGGTGAAGAACTCCACCGCCACGCGCAACGCCACCAGCGGGCGGCGGAACACCATCAGTGCCGCGCCGCCGATCACGATGCCGGCGAGCGCGAGACACCAGGAGGCCGTGATCACCGGGTTCATCTCGGCGCGGGCGGCCCTGACGCCGGGTCCGGCCGCCGCAGCGCGTCGATTTCGTGCTGCTCCTGGGCGATCTCACGATTGAGGAAGTAGTTGAGCAGCGTGCGGATGGCCGCGATTGCCGCCAGCTTGCCGATCTCGGTGAACGACGGCGAGATCGCGGTCCGCAGCACGTCGGCGGCCAGCTGGAACTCCAGCCCGAGCACCAGGAATCGCGCCAGCGACAGCCGCACGGCCGAGAACTGGTTGATGTCGCGGCGAGCCAACGTGACGGCGAATTTCGCGATGGCCACGATCGCGCCGATCATGATGACCACGGCGCCGCACGCCTCGATGAGCCGCACCATCAGGTCGACCGTGTTGCGCAGAACGGACTCCGGCAAAACCTCGAACGCGTACCAGGATCCGGTCATCGGTGCGTCAGCTCAGGCGTCGCGGCCGGGATCGTTCTGCATTTCGATCCGCTCCGCCGCCATCGGTTCGGGTGCCTTGCGCGCCTGCCGCAGCCGCCGCTCCAGTCGCGTGGCGAACCACGACAGCGTGAAGTTGATGCTGATCATCAGCACCGCGATCACGATCAGCGCCGGCATGTAGTTGCCGTAGGACGAGCCGACCACGGTCCCTTGGCGCACCATCTCGACGAAGGTGATCTGATAGCCGATCGCGGTGTCCTTGAGCACCACCACCAGCTGAGAGATCAGCACCGGCAGCATCGACGTGATCGCTTGGGGCAGCAGGATCGTGCGCATCGTCTGACCCGAGGTCAGCCCCAGCGCCGCCGCCGCCTCCGCCTGACCGCGCGGCAGCGCCGTACGCCCGCGCGCACGATCTCGGCGATGACCGCGCCGTTGTAGAGGGTCAGCCCGGTGATCACGCCGGCCAACGCCAGGTACTGGGCCGGGAAGACGTCGTAGAACGCGTACAGGAAGTACGCGAAGATCATCATGATCAGCACGGGCACCGCGCGGAAGAACTCGACGATCACCGACGACACCCAGCGGATCCCGGTGTGTCTGGACAGCCGGCCCACGCCGAGCAGGAAGCCCAGCACCAGCGCCAGCGCGATCGACACCGCCGCCGCGGTGAGCGTGCCTTGCATGCCGGGCAGCACGTAGGTTGTCCACAGATTCGAGGTCAGGAACGGTTCCCACTTCGCCGCGGTGAGCTGGCCCGGCGGACTCCAGCCGGGCCAGCACCACCCAGCAGATCGCCACCACCAGCGCGACGGTGGCCACGCTGATGAACCGGTTGCGCACCCGCGCGCGCGGCCCCGGGGCGTCGAAGAGGACGGAGGATCCACCGGACATCTACGACATCACCGCCATCCGTTTGCCCAGCCAAGCGAACAGCAGCCCCAGCGGCAACGTCAGAATGACGAATCCGAGCGCGAAGATGGCGCCGACCACCAGCACGGCCGCGGTGTTCTCGATCATCTCCTTCATCAGCAGCGCCGCCTCGGCCACGCCGATCGCCGAGGCGATCGTGGTGTTCTTCGTCAGCGCGATCAGCACCGAACCCATCGGGATGACCACCGCCCGAAAAGCCTGCGGCAGCAGAACGATTCGCAGGTTCTGGCCGAACGTGAGGCCCAGCGACCTGGCCGCCTCGGCCTGTCCGAGCGGCACGGTGTTCACTCCCGACCGCACCGACTCGCACACGAACGACGCCGGTGTAGACTGTCAAACCCAGCACCGCCAACCGGAAGTTACTGTCGTCGATGAAGGTCGGCGACTGCCGGTTGGCCAGCGTGATGCCCAGCGTCTGCGCCAGTCCGAACGAAGCAGAACAGCATGATCAGCGTCAGCGGAGTGTTCCGCACGACGTTGACGTAGGTCGTGCCGATCCAGTTGCAGCATCGGTACCGGCGAAAGCCGCATCGCGGCAAGCAGAGTGCCGAGCACCAGCGCACCGATCGCCGAGAACACCGTCAGCTGGATCGTCGTCCAGAACGCGCCGAAGATCTGGTCGCGGTACTGGGTGAAGACCTCCACTACGACGCGGTGTCCCGGTCCGTGTACTGGTCGATCGGCGGCGGCGTCGGCGCGGTGATACCCGCCGGGCCGAGGTTCTTCTCGAACGCCTCCTGCCATGCGCCGGTGTCCTCCATCTTCTTCAGCGCGTCGTTGATCTTGGTCTGCAGCTCGTCGTCGTCCTTCTTCAGGCCGATGCCGTAGAGCTCGGTCGAGAACGGCTTTCCGACGAACTTGAACGCGCCGGGGTTCTGCGCGCATATCCGGCCAGGATGACCTCATCCGTGGTGACCGCGTCGACCGCGCCGTTCTTGAGCGCCTCGACGCACGCCGAATACGTGTCGTACTGCTGCAGCTGAACCTCGGGGTAATTGTCCTTGATCTTCTGCGCCGGTGTCGAACCCGCCACCGAGCACAGGCTCTTGTTGTTCTCCAGCGACTCCGCGCCGGTGATGTCGTTGCTGTCCGAGCGCACCAGCAGGCTCTGCCCGGTGACAGGTACGGGCCGGCGAAAGACGACCTTCTTCTTGCGCGCGTCGGTGATCGAGTAGGTCGCGACGATGAACTTGACCTGGCCGTTCTGGATCAGGTTCTCCCGCTGCCCCGACGGCGCTTCCTTCCATTCGATCTCGTCCGGCGCGTAGCCGAGCTGCCCGGCGACATAGTTGGCGACGTCGACGTCGAAGCCGCTCATCGTGCCGTCGGGGTTCCGCAAACTCAGACCCGGCTGGTCGAACTTCGTGCCGATGACGATGGTGTCCCCACCGCCGCGTGCCGCCACCGCACGCGGTCGCGGCGAAGGGCAGGGCGACCGCCAGGGCGAGCGCGGCCACAACGCGCTTGGAGACGGCATCAGGGTGTTCCTTTCGAGTGGGGTGTCAGTGCTCGAGGATCTTGCCGAGGAAGTCCTTGGCGCGATCGGATTGGGGATTGTCGAAGAACTGCGCAGGCTCGGCATCCTCGACGATCGCGCCGTCGGCCATGAACACCACCCGGTTGGCGGCCCGCCGGGCGAATCCCATCTCGTGGGTGACCACCACCATCGTCATGCCCTCGGAGGCGAGATCGGCCATCACGTCGAGCACCTCGTTGATCATCTCCGGGTCCAGCGCGCTGGTCGGCTCGTCGAACAGCATCACCTTCGGGTTCATCGCCAGCGACCGGGCGATCGCCGCCCGCTGCTGCTGCCCGCCCGACAGCTGCGCGGGATACTTGTCGGCCTGGTTGGCGATTCCGACCCGCTCCAGCAGGCTGATCGCCTTCTCGCGTGCCTCGCCCTTGGCAGTCTTGCGGACTTTCACCGGCGCGAGCATGACGTTCTCGACGATCGTCTTGTGCGCGAACAGGTTGAACGACTGGAACACCATGCCGACGTCGGAGCGCAGCTGTGCCAGCTTGCGGCCCTCTGCGGGGAGCTGCTGGCCGTCGATCGCGATGGTGCCCGAATCGATGGTCTCCAGCCGATTGATGGTGCGGCACAACGTCGACTTGCCCGATCCCGACGGACCCAGGACCACGACGACCTGCCCCTTGCCGACGTCGAGGTTGATGTCCTGCAGCACGTGCAGGGCGCCGAAGTGCTTGTTGACGGCCTTGATCGAGATCATCGGCACGTCAGGGGACTCCCTGGCGTTGTCCATGGGAGCTGACCTTACCCAGGGAACGCTCAGCATGCTCAGAACTCGGCAATCCGCCCGGATCGCCGCGTGCATGCGGTGTCGGCGCCCGCCGTACCATGGGCCGTGACTTCGGTGATGGACCAGCAGGCGAGCGCGGCGGTGGCTGCGCCGTCCGCCCGCACCTACCAGGTCCGCACCTATGGCTGCCAGATGAACGTGCACGACTCCGAGCGCCTCGCCGGCCTGCTGGAGGCCGGCGGGTTACCGGCGGCCGACGACGGCGCCGACGCCGACGTCGTGGTGTTCAACACCTGCGCGGTCCGCGAGAACGCCGACAACAAGCTCTACGGCAACCTGAGCCATCTGGCTCCGCGAAAGCAGGCCGATCCGCAGATGCAGATCGCCGTCGGCGGCTGCCTGGCCCAGAAGGACCGCGACACCGTGCTGCGCAAGGCGCCGTGGGTCGACGTCGTGTTCGGCACCCACAACATCGGATCGCTGCCGGCGCTGCTCGAGCGGGCCCGCCACAACCGCAGCGCCCAGGTCGAGATCGCCGAGGCGCTGCGCGAATTCCCCTCGGCGTTGCCGGCTGCGCGCGAATCCGCCTACGCCGCTTGGGTTTCCATTTCCGTCGGCTGCAACAACACCTGCACCTTCTGCATCGTGCCGTCGCTGCGCGGCAAGGAAGTGGATCGCCGGCCCGGCGACATGCTCGCCGAGGTGCGGTCACTGGTGGATCAGGGCGTGCTGGAGATCACGCTGCTCGGGCAGAACGTCAACGCCTACGGCGTCTCCTTTGCCGATCCCGACTGAACCGCGCGATCGCGGCGCGTTCGCGAAGTTGCTGCGCGCGTGCGGACGGATCGACGGGCTGGAGCGGGTCCGGTTCACCTCGCCGCACCCGGCCGAGTTCACCGACGACGTCATCGAGGCGATGGCCGAGACTCCCAATGTCTGTCCCACCCTGCACATGCCGCTGCAGTCGGGCTCGGATGCCGTGCTGCGTGCGATGCGCCGCTCCTACCGCGCCGAGCGGTACCTCGGCATCATCGACCGCGTGCGCGCCGCCATGCCGCACGCGGCGATCACCACCGACCTGATCGTGGGATTCCCCGGGGAGACCGAGGAAGACTTCCCGGCCACCCTCGACGTGGTCGAGCCGCCCGCTTCTCCAGCGCGTTCACCTTCCAGTACTCCAAGCGCCCCGGCACCCCGGCCGCGGACATGCCCGGCCAAATGCCCAAAGCCGTTGTGCAGGAACGCTATCAGCGGCTGATCGAACTGCAGGAGCGGATCTCGCTCGAGGAGAACGCCGCGCAGGTCGGCCGGACTGTCGAGTTGCTGGTCGCCGCCGGGGAGGGACGCAAGGACGCGCGCACCGCCCGGATGTCCGGCCGCGCCCGCGACGGCCGGCTGGTGCACTTCGCCCCGGCCGGCATGCTGACCGGATCGGCCCGGCGACGTCGTCGCCACCGCCGTCACCGACGCGGCGCCGCACCACCTGATCGCCGACGCCGGACCTGCCGCGCACCGGCGCACCCGCGCGGCGACGCGCATGAGGCCGGCGGCGCCCCCGCACCGGTCGGGCTCGGCATGCCGGCGTCGGGGCGCCCGTGGTGCCGCCGGCGACGTGGGGTGCACGCGATGAGCGGCGACCAGACGGCGACTTCGAGCGGTCCGATGCGTACTTCGAACACTTCAAGGGCGACATCGAGGCCGCCGAGCGGCGCAAGGTAGCGCGCGAGATCGATCCCGGGCCGAGGGCGTTGGTGGTCGCGATCCTGGTGTTCGTGCTGCTGGTGTCGTTCGTGTTGCCGCACACCGGCGACGCCCGGGGCTTGGACGTACTGGTCGGCTCCGACACCGCGGTCGCCGAGGGCGTCGCGCTGCCGTCGCGGGTCTTCAGCTGGCTGGCGCTGGTGTTCGGCGTTGGCTTCTCGATGCTGGCGCTGCTGACCCGGCGGTGGGCGCTGGCCTGGATCGCGCTGGCCGGATCGACGGTCGCCTCCTTGATCGGGCTGCTGGCGGTGTGGTCGCGCCAGACGGCCGCCGCACCGTATCCCGGCCCCGGGATCGGGCTGATCTCGCGTGGCTCGCCGTGATCCTGCTGACCTATCACTGGGCCCGGGTGGTGGCGGCCCGCACCGCACTGCAACTGGCCGCCGAGGAGCATCGGCGCCGGCTGGCGGCCGAACACGAGCGCAAAGGCCTGCTCGACCGCTTCGGCGAGGACGACGGCACGCCGCCGGCGTCGTAGCCCCTAGCGCTTCCTGCCCAGCGCCTCCGCCGCGGCCTCGGCCCATTGCCGCCACTGTTCGGCGTTGGCGCGTGCCTGCTCGGCGTCCTTGGTGCGCCCGGCCGCTGCGGCCTTCTCGGCCTGGCGCTCGAATTGCTCGGCGCGCTCCCGGAACTGATCGGCACGGGCCTGAGCCTCCGGGTCGACGCCGCCGGTCGGAGCATCGCGGATCTTCTTCTCTACCGCGCGCAGTCGGCGCTCCAACTCGGCGCCGCGTTCGCGCGGCACCTTGCCGATCGCGTCCCACCGGTCGCCGATCGTCCGCAGCGCCGCCCGCGCCGCGTCCAGGTCGGAGGTGTCCAGCTTCTCCGCCTCGGCCAGCAGGGCTTCCTTGGCGTCCGCGTTGGCCCGGAACTCGGCGTCACGCTCGGCGGTCGCCGCGTTGCGGGCGGAGAAGAACCTGTCCTGGGCGGCCTTGAACCGCTGCCACAGCGCGTCGTCGACGTCTTTGGCCGCCCGGCCCGCCGCCTTCCACTCGGCCAGCAGATCGCGGAACGTCGCGGCGGTGGGACCCCAGTCGGTGGATCGTGCACAGTTCCTCGGCGCGCACGCACAGGGCCTCCTTGGCCTGCCGGGCGCCGGCGCGTTCGCGGTCGAGTTCGGCGAAGTGCGAGCCGCGCCGACGGTTGAACGTCTCGCGGGCCGCCGAGTACCGCTTCCACAGCGCGTCGTCGGTCTTGCGGTCGACCCCGGTGATGGTCTTCCACTCGTCGAGGATGGCCCGCAGCCGATCGCCGGCCGCCTTCCACTGGGTGGCGTTGGCCGCCAGCTCCTCGGCCTCGGCGGCCAGCGCCTCCTTACGGGCGGTCTGCTCGGCGCGCAGCTCTTCGCGCCGCGCCTTCTCCTCCTGGCTGACGTTGTCGGCCTGCTCGAGGATCGCGGCGAGGCGCGCGGCCAGCGAATCGACGTCACCCAGCACGTGCGCCTCGGGGAGGCTCTCGGCCAGCGCCGAGGCAGCGGACCGGATCTTGCGGGCGTCGCCGGCGCCCGACGCCAGCCGGCGCTCGAGCAGCACCACCTCCGTCTGCAGGTCGTCGAACCGGCGCCCGAAGTGTGTGTAGGCCGCCTCGGCGTCACCGGCCTGCCACGATCCGATGGTGCGTTCGCCCGACGGCGGTGATCAGCCACACGGTGCCGTCGGGGTCCACCCGGCCGAACCGGTGCGGATCGCTGGATCGGACGGTGCCGACGGCCGCGGCGGGGGCGGCCGGCCGGATTCCCGGGCGCGCCGGACCCGGTTTGGGTTTGGCGGGCGACGGTTTGGGCGTCGGGGTCGCGGGGGCGGTCGGCGCGGGAACCGGCTCCTGCTGCCCGCCGTCCTGCGGTCCGTCCGGTTCGGTGGTCGTCATATCGGTTACCTCGTGCCCTCCGCGCGAATCCCGCGCACCTGCCGCGCACCGCGGCGCCCTGTAGCTGCACCCGCTATTCAAACAGGTTGCCCGGCGCTGCGCCCACGCCTTGCGCATGGCCGTCTCTAAGCTCGTGCGCAATCACCGAGGAGGACCTCGATGGGCAAAGCCGACATCGCCGCGCTGCTCGCGGTGGCCGCCGCCTTCTTCATCGCGGTCGGGGACGTCATTCACCAGCGCTGCGCGCATGAGGTGACCGACGAGCCGGTCGGCCACCTCGAGCTGTTCGCCCGGCTGCTGCGCGACGCGCCGCTGGTGGCTGGGCAGCGCGGTCGCCGCGGTCGGGTTCGCGTTGCAGGCCGCCGCGCTGGGGCTGGGCTCGGTGCTGCTGGTGCAGGCCCTGCTGGTGACGTCGCTGCTGTTCGCGCTGCCGATCAGTGCCCGGGTGGCCGGGCATGCGGTGACGCGATGGCAGTGGCTCTGGGCGGCGCTGCTGGCCGCTTCGGTGGCGGTCATCGTGACCGTCGGCAACCCGACCGCCGGTGCAGTCGCGCGCGTCGCTGCACAGCTGGCTGTGGGTGGCCGCGGTGCTGGGTCCGCGCTGATCGCCGGGTGTCTGGTGGCTGCGCGGCTGACGTCGACGACGACCGAGCGCGGTGCTGCTCGCCGTTGGTCTCCGGTGCCCTGTGGGGGCTGTTCGCGGTGCTGACCAAGGGGGTGGTGGACCGGCTGGATGTGACCAGCTGGGCCGGTGTGGGCGCGCTGCTGGGCACCCCGGAGCTGTACGCGTGGGCAGTGGTCGGGGTGGCCGGCACGATGCTGCAGCAGGCGTCGTTCCGCTCGGGGGCGTTGACCGCGTCCCTGCCCACGATGACGGTCGCCGAGCCGGTCGTGGCGAGTCGCGCTGGGCGTGGTGGTCCTCGGTGAGAGCCTGCGCCCTGACGAGGCCGGCGTCGCGGTGCTCGTCGTCGCCGTCGCGGTCATGGTCGTCGCGACGGCGGCGCTGGCCCGCGGCGAAGCGGCCACTCGCCAGCCCGCGTGATCGGCTGCCGATAGGTTGGTGGCGTGCTGAGCGCCATCGCGATCGTCCCGTCGGCGCCCGTCCTGGTCCCCGAACTCACCGGCTCGGCCGCCGCCGAGACTGCCGAGATCCGCGAGGCCGCGATCGCCGCCGCCGCGACGCTGCCGCCACGATGGCTGGCCGTCGGCGTCGGCCCGGCCGACCGGGTCGACGATCCCGGCGCGGTCGGCACGTTCGCCGGCTACGGCGTCGACATCCGGGTCGGTCTGTCGGACGGGGCCGTCGCGCGGGCTGCGCCGGCGGCCCTGCCACTGTGCGCGCTGATCACCGCGTGGCTGCGCGGCCTCGCCCAGCCCGCGTCGACCGCGCAGGTGCGCACCTACCGCAGCGACCACACCCGCGACGCGGCGCTGGCGTTCGGCCGTGCGCTGCGCGCCGAGCTCGACACCGGCGACGACCCCGTCGGGGTGCTGGTCGTCGCCGACGGCGCGAACACCCTGACCGCCGCGGCGCCCGGCGGATACGTCCCCGACTCCGCGACTCGCGCAGGACGCGCTCGACGATGCGCTCGCCGCCGGTGACGCCGCGGCGCTCGCGATCCGGTCCGAGCGGTGCCGTCGGACGCGTCGCCTACCAGGTGCTGGCCGGGCTGGCCGAGCCCGGACCCCGCGCCGGCCGAGGAGCTCTACCGCGGCGCGCCGTACGGAGTCGGCTACTTCGTCGGTGTCTGGACGCCGTGACCGCGGTGCGTCCGCTGGCCATCGTCGGACCCACCGGGACGGGCAAGTCGAATCTCGCGCTGGCGGTGGCCGACCGCCTCGACGTGCCCGTCGAGATCGTCAACGCCGACGCCATGCAGCTCTACCGCGGCATGGACATCGGCACCGCGAAACTGACGGTCGCCGAACGCCGCGGCGTGCCGCACCACCAGCTCGACGTCCTCGACGTCACCGAGACGGCGACCGTCGCCCGTTATCAGCAGGCCGCCGCCGCCGATGTCGAGGCGATCGCCGCGCGCGGCGCGCTGCCCGTCATCGTCGGCGGATCGATGCTCTACCTCCAGTCGTTGCTCGACGACTGGTCGTTCCCGGCGACCGACCCGGCGGTGCGGGCCCGGTGGGAAGCCCGGCTGGCAGAGGTCGGCGTCGCCGCCCTGCACCGCGAACTGGCCGACGTCGACGCGGCCGCGGCCGCATCGATCCTGCCCACCGACGGCCGCCGCATCGTGCGGGCGTTGGAGGTCGTCGAGCTCACCGGCCAGCCCTTCGCGGCCTCGGCGCCCCGCATCGGCACACCGCGCTGGAACACCGCGATCGTCGGATTGGACTGTGCCACCGACGTTCTCGATGAGCGGCTGGCGCGTCGCACCGACAAGATGTTCGCCGAGGGGCTGGTCGACGAGGTCGTCGCGCTGCTCGGCCGCGGCCTGCGCGACGGGGTCACCGCTGCGCGGGCTCTCGGCTACGCCCAGGTGCTCGCCGACCTCGACGCCGGCGGCGACGGCAGCGGCCGCGGCGCGAGCCCACGTTCATCGGGACCCGCCGGTATGTGCGCCGGCAGCGGTCCTGGTTCCGCCGCGACCACCGCATCACCTGGCTCGACGCCGCCGCGGACGCCGACGTGGACGACCGCGGTGCGGATCTGGCGCGACGTATCCTGACCAGGTGAAGTTCGCCAAGGGCCACGGCACGCAGAACGACTTCGTCGTGCTGCCCGACCTGCACGCCGAGCTCGAGCTGTCGCCGGCCGCGGTGGCCGCGCTGTGTGACCGCCGCCGGGGCCTGGGCGCCGACGGGGTGCTGCGCGTGACGACCGCCTGCGCCGCCCGGTCCGCCGGCGTGTTCGACCAGCTGCCCGAAGGGGTGGCCGACGACGACTGGTACATGGACTACCGCAACGCCGACGGTTCGATCGCCCAGATGTGCGGCAACGGAGTCCGGGTGTTCGCCCACTATCTGCGCGCCAGCGGCCTGGAGGACCGCGACGAGTTCGTCGTCGGTTCGCTGGCCGGGCCGCGGCCGGTGACCCTGCACGCGGTCGACGGCGTCACCGCCGACGTCACCGTCGAGATGGGCAAGGTCAACCTGCTCGGGCCGGGCAGGCGATCGTCGGCGGCCGGCCGTTCACCGGCCTCGCCGTCGACGTCGGCAATCCGCATCTGGCCTGCGTGGACCCCTCCTGCACGCCGACGACCTGGCCGCACTCGACGTCGCGGCGCCGGTCGCCTTCGATCGCGCGCAGTTCCCCGAGGGCGTCAACGTCGAGGTGCTGACCGCACCGCCGGCGGGGCGGTGGCGATGCGGGTGCACGAGCGCGGGTGTGGGCGAGACCCGTTCCTGCGGAACGGGAACCGTCGCCGCCGCCGTCGCCGCACTGGCCCACCAGGGCGCCCGACCGGCACGCTGCGGGTCCGCATCCCCGGCGGCGAGGTCACGGTCACGGTCACCGACGCCACCAGCTATCTGCGCGGTCCGTCGGTGCTGGTGGCCCAGCGGCGAGATCGCCGACGGAATGGTGGGCGGCCCAGCGCGGTGGAACCACCGAACGGCCGGCGCGTTAAACGAGGTGCATGAACAGTGATCTCCGTGCGAATCTGTGATTCGCCTATGACATCATCCCGAATTTCCGCGACAACGCCCCCAGCGCGGGCGAGCTCGCCCTCGAAGACCGCACGGCGCTGCGCCGCGTCGCCGGGCTGTCCACCGAACTCACCGACGTCTCCGAGGTCGAATACCGCCAGCTGCGGCTGGAGCGCGTCGTGCTCGTCGGGGTGTGGACCGAAGGCAGCGCGGCCGACGCCGACGCCAGCCTGGCCGAACTGGCCGCGCTGGCCGAGACCGCCGGCTCGGAGGTGCTCGAGGGCGTCGATCCAGCGCCGCGACAAGCCCGACCCCTCGACCTACATCGGCTCCGGCAAGGCCGCCGAGCTGCGCGAGGTCGTGCTCGCCACCGGCGCCGACACCGTGATCTGCGACGGCGAGCTGAGCCCCGCTCAGCTGACCGCGCTGGAGAAGGTCGTCAAGGTCAAGGTCATCGACCGCACCGCGCTGATCCTCGACATCTTCGCCCAGCACGCCACCAGCCGGGAGGGCAAGGCGCAGGTCGCGCTCGCGCAGATGGAGTACATGCTGCCCCGGCTGCGCGGCTGGGGCGAGTCGATGTCGCGGCAGGCCGGCGGCCGGGCCGGCGGCAGCGGGCGGCGGCGTGGGTACCCGCGGGCCCGGCGAGACCAAGATCGAGACCGACCGTCGCCGCATCCGCGAGCGGATGTCCAAGCTGCGCCGCGAGATCAAGGACATGAAGAAGATCCGCGACACGCAGCGCAGCCGGCGGATGGCGCAGCGACATCCCGTCCATTGCGATCGTCGGCTACACCAACGCCGGGAAGTCCAGCCTGCTCAACGCGCTCACCGGCGCCGGCGTGCTGGTCGAGAACGCGTTGTTCGCCACGCTCGAGCCCACCACGCGCCGCGGGGAATTCGGCGACGGCCGGCCCTTCGTGCTGACCGACACCGTCGGGTTCGTGCGGCACCTGCCCACCCAGCTGGTCGAGGCGTTCCGTTCGACGCTGGAGGAGGTCGTCGACGCCGACCTGCTGGTGCACGTCGTCGACGGATCGGACGTCAATCCGCTGGCGCAGATCAACGCCGTCCGCCAGGTGATCAACGACGTGGTCGCCGACATCACGGCGGCACGTCGCCACCGGAACTGTTGGTGGTCAACAAGACCGACGCCGCGAGCGGGCTGATGCTGGCGCAGCTGCGGCGGGCGCTGCCCGGTGCGGTGTTCGTCTCGGCGCGTACCGGCGAGGGCGTGGACCGGTTGCGCGACCGGATGGCCGAACTGGTCGTCCCCGACCGACACCACCGTCGACGTGACGATCCCCTACGAGCGCGGCGATCTGGTGGCCCGCGTGCACGAGGAGGGCCGGGTGGACGCCACCGAACACACCGAGCGGGGCACCCGGATCACGGCGCGGGTGCCGGTCGCGCTGGCGTCGGGCCTCAGCGAGTTCGCGACGTCCTAGGACCGCGGCCGGAGTGCCGGCGGCTGGTGGGCGCGCACCGGCGGCGGTGCGCCCCGGTACTTCTCGACCTGCACCAGCGCGTGCGCGCCGCTGCAGCCGTGCGCCAGCGATGACGTGCCGACGTCGTCGGTGAGCACGTTGGGGTTGCCGTGCACGCACATCGCGTCGGGATCGGCCGGGTCCTCGGGTCGAACCAGCCCGGTCGACAGCTGCACCACCCGGGGCGCACCCGGCGTCGAGCACCACCCCGGCCAGGCAGGCGCCGCGATCGTTGAACACCCGCACCACGTCGCCGGCGCGCAGACCCCGCGCGTCCGCGTCGGCCGGATGCATCCGGATCGGTTCCCGGCCGGCCACTTTCGACTGCTGACTGACCGCACCGCCGTCGAGCTGGCTGTGCAGCCGGGCGGCCGGCTGGTTGGCCACCAGGTGCAACGGGTAGCGCGCAGCGCGCGGACCGCCGAGCCACTCGGTGGGTTCGAACCAGCGCGGGTGGCCCGCGCAGTCGTCGTAGCCGAACCCGTCGATGTCGGCGCAGAAGATCTCGATCAGGCCGCTGCGGGTGCCCAGCCGGTGCGCCACCGGATCGTCGCGGAAGTCGGCCAGCAGCGTCAATCCGTCCTCGACGGGCAGCCGCAGCCGGCCCGCACGCCAGAAGTCATCGAACGACGGAACGTCGAAATCCAGTGACTCCCGCCATGTTTCGTACAGGTGGGTCAGCCATTGCCCGGACGTGCGGCCTTCGGTGAACTCTTCCTCGACACCGAGTCGGCGCGACAGCGCTGCGAACGTGTCGTAATCGTCACGCGCTTGTGCATAGGGCGGGGTGAGCCGCGGCATCGCCATCAGGACGGGGTCGTTGCGCGAGCCGGAGAAGTCGTCGCGTTCCAAGAACGTCGTGGACGGCACCACGATGTCGGCGTGTCGGGCCATCGCGGTCCAGTACGGGTCGTGCACCACCACCGTGTCCGGCCGTGCCAGTGCGCGGCGCAGCCGGGGGATGTTCTGGTGGTGGTGAAACGGGTTGCCGCCGGCCCAGTACACCAGCTTGATGTCGGGGTAGGTGCAGCCGAAGTCCGTTGTAGTCGAAGGGTTCTCCCGGCCTCAGCAGCATGTCGCTGACGGCCGCGACGGGAATGAACGGAGGTCACGGGGTTGAGGCCCTGCGGCAACCGGGGCAGGGCACACCGCAGCGGCGGCAGGCCCGGCTCGTTCATGGAGCCGTACCCGTGGCCGAATCCGCCACCCGGCAGGCCGATCTGGCCCAGCATGGCGGCGAGCGTCACGCCCATCCACGGGGCCTGCTCACCGTACCTGGTCCGCTGCAGGGACCAACTGAGGGTGACGATCGTGCGCCCGGCGGCCATCCGGCGCGCGAGCGCGGTGATCTCGTCGGCCTCGAGGCCGCAGATCGCCGCCGCCCAGCGCGGGGATTTCGGCACACCGTCGTCGATGCCCAGCAGGTAGTCGTTCGAACCGGTCGTAACCGGTGCAGTAGGTCGCCAGAAACCGGCGGTCGGCCAGCGATTCGGTGGCCAGCACGTGCGCCAGCCCCAACATGATCGCCACGTCGGTGCCCGGTACCTGCGGCATGCCACTCGCAGGGGCCCGACACGTCGTCGCGCAGGGGCGAGAACGAGACGATCCGTCCACCGCGCTCGCCGGAACCGGTCCAGCGCGGCGCGGGCCGGGTGCGCGGTGGTGCCGCCGTGGTTGACGCCGGTGTTCTTCAGGGCCAACCCCCCGAAACACACCAGCAGATCGGTGTGTTCGACGATCACATTCCACTGCGTGGAGCGCTTGAACAGATCGTCGTGCGTGCCGACCACCCGCGGCATGATGACCCCCGTCGCGCCGAGGCTGTAGGAATGGCGGGAGAACGTGTAGCCGCCAAGGCAATTGAGGAATCGGTGCACCTGGCTCTGGGCGTGGTGGAACCGTCCCGCACTCGCCCATCCGTAGGAGCCCCCGTAGACCGCCCCGTTGCCGTGCGTGTCGATCACCCGGCGCAGCTCGGCTCCGGTCAGCTCGGTGAGTTCGTTCCAGGTCACCGCGACGTAGTCGTCGGACCCCCGGCGAGCACTCGGACCGGGTCCGTCCTCGAGCCAGCCGCGGCGCACCGCGGGGCCGGTGATCCGCGAGATGTGCCGGATCGAACCCGGCAGGTTGCCCAGCGCGGGGGAGGGATCGGCATCCCCGGTCAGCGGTGTCACCGACGCGACGTCACCGTCGTCGATCGATGCCGTGAAACCGCCCCAGTGCGTGAGGCTGGTGCCCATGGCGGTGAGTCTAGGGCGCACGACCCCACCGGCCCGACCAACCACCCGGTTGGATCGGGTACCTTGGCGGTAACTGTCCGTACCACCGACGCGAGGAACCTCATGGGCTCTGCCGCCACCCCCGTCATCGCATACGACCGCACCCTGTTCGAGCCGGAGCACGAGTTGTTCCGGGAGTCCTTCCGCGGCTTCCTCGACCGGCATGTGGCGACGTTCCACGATCAGTGGGAGGCCGACAAGCTCGTCGACCGCGACGTCTGGCTCGAGGCGGGCAAGCAGGGTTTCCTCGGCATGGCGGTGCCCGAGCAGTACGGCGGCGGCGGCGAGCCCGACTTCCGGTACAACACCGTGATCACCGAGGAGGTCACCGCCGGTCGCTACAGCGGGCTGGGTTTCAGCCTGCACAACGACGTCGTGGCGCCGTACCTGACCCGGTTGACCACCGACGAGCAGAAGCAGCGCTGGCTGCCGAAATTCTGCAGCGGCGAACTCATCTCCGCCATCGCGATGACCGAACCGGGCACGGGCAGCGACCTGCAGGGCATCAAGACGCGCGCGGTCCGCGACGGTGACCACTACGTGCTCAACGGCTCGAAGACGTTCATCACCAACGGAATCCTCTCCGACCTGGTGATCGTCGTCGCCCAGACCGACCCCGAGAAGGGCGCGCTGGGCTTTTCGCTGCTCGTCGTCGAGCGCGGCATGGAGGGTTTCGAACGCGGCCGCAAGCTGGACAAGGTGGGCCTCGAGGCGCAGGACACCGCCGAACTGTCCTTCACCGATGTCAAGGTGCCTGCGGAGAATCTGCTCGGCGAGGAGGGGCAGGGCTTCATCTATCTGATGCAGAACCTGCCACAGGAGCGCATCAGCATCGCGATCATGGCCGCCGCGGCGATGGAGGCCGTGCTGGCCGAGACCCTCGAGTACGCCAAGGAGCGCAAGGCTTTCGGCAGGCCGATCGGCAGCCAGCAGAACAGCCGCTTCCTGCTCGCCGAATTGTCCACCGAGGCAACCGTGGTGCGGATGATGGTCGACGAGTTCATCCGACTGCACCTCGACGAGAAGCTGACCGCCGAGCAGGCCGCGATGGCCAAGTGGTACTCGACCGAGAAGCAGGTCCACCTCATCGACCGCTGCCTGCAGTTGCACGGCGGATACGGGTACATGCGGGAGTACCCGGTGGCCAGGGCCTATCTGGACGCGCGGGTGCAGACCATCTACGGCGGCACCACCGAGATCATGAAGGAGATCATCGGGCGCAGCCTCGGCGTGTGATGCGCGCGTTCGCTGCCGAAGGGGCCTGATCGCTGCATATTCTTTCGTTGATTCGGCGAGGTTCCTTGGTAATCGACGTCCACTGACGCACAGTGAACGAACGCGGTACTTTTCGCTACAGCTTTCGAGGGCCTGAGTCGCCGACCGCGGGGAGGATGAATGAGCCGGCAGCCGATGCTGCGCCTACGTGTGGTCGGTCGACTGACGATCGGCCTGCTGGGGGTCGCCACCGCCCTCCTGCTGTCGCCACTGGCCGCCGCGCAACCCGACGCCGAAGCAGGTGACGCGATCACCGCGGCGTGGCAGGCCAGCGGCGGCGACGCCGGTCCGCTGGGGCCGAAGTCGGGCGACGTGTATCCGGTCGGTCCCGGGCTTCGCGCAGAACTTCGCGTCCGGAAAGGTGTTCTTCACGCCCGCCACGGGCGCGCACCTGATGCAGGGCGCGATTCTGGACAAGTACGAATCGCTGGGCGGCCCAGCCGACAGTGACTTGGGTTTCCCCACCATCGACGAGGGGCCCGGCCGCGCGCCCGACAGCCGCAACAGCACTTTCAGCGCACCGGACAAGCCCGGTCATCTTCTGGACGCCCGACACCGGGGCCCGGGTGGTCCGCGGACCCATCAACGCAGGCCTGGGACGAACTCGGCGGCTCCTCCGGTGCGCTCGGGGTGCCCTCGGATGACGAGACCTTCGACGGGCCGGTGGTCAGCCAGCAGTTCACCGGCGGCCGGATCTCGTACAACACGCGTACCAAGTCGTTCACCACGGATCCGCCCGACCTCGCCGGCCAGCTGACCGACCTGACCGTGCCCGACGATCCGGTCGCGGCGATCAACGCCGCACGACGCGCCGCCGGCGGCCCGCTCGGCCCGCTGGGCGCGGCCGAGGGGGAGCCGTACCAGATCGGCGACCGCGGTATGGGGCAGGATTTCGTCAACGGCAAGATCTTCTACAGTCCCGACACCGGCGCCAACGTCGTCACCGGTCAGGTGCTGGCCAAGTACGAGAGCGTCGGCGGGCCCGAGGGCGACCTCGGGTTCCCCGTTTCCGGGGAAGAGGACGGCGGACTGGCGCCGGCCAGCCGGATGAGCCGCTTCGCCGCAGCCGACAAGCCGGTGATCTTCTGGACGCCCGACTACGGTGCCGTGATCGTGCGCGGCGCGATGAACGCGGCCTGGGAAAAGCTCGGCGGCGCCACCGGCCAGCTCGGTGCCCCCGTGTCCGACCAGACGCAGGACGGCGACACGATCACCCAGAAGTTCAGCTGGCGGCGCGATCAGTTACAACACCGCGACCAACAAGTTCAGCACCGAGCCGGCCAATCTGGCCGCCCAACTCGCGGGCCTGCAGGTCCCGGGGCGGGACGTCCCGCCGGCCCAGCAGAGCTCCGCGCCGCAGGCATCCGACACCGACAACGGAACCGGTTTGCAGCTGGTCGTGGTGGTGGTTGTTGGCCATCGTGCCGGTATTGTTGGTGATCGGCGTCGTCGGCCTGGCGGTCGCGCGCAACCGCAGCCGGCGCAACGACGACGACCTGTTCGGACCGCCCGGCGGTGCCGCCGACTTCGACGAGGAGCACGAGTACCAGTCCGCGCAGGCCGATGACCCGACACCGGCCGGCGATGACGGCCGCGAGGACGCGCTGTTCGGCGATCGTTACGCACGCGAAGGCATCGGCTCCCTGACTGCCTCCGCATCGTCGGGTCCGGGCGGTTCCGCGGAGGACTTCGGCTCCCCGCGGGTGGACTTCTGGGGCGCGCCGATCGAGGCGCAACAGACGCACGAGGGAGCCGGGCGTTCCGACTTCGACGAGGACCACGACGACCCCGACGCCGTGGACACCGCGCCGACGCGAGTTCCCACGCCCACCGAGGTGGCCGCCGCCGAAGTGCCCATGGCACACGACGCCCTTCGGCGACGCCGACGAATCCATGGATGCCGATCGCGAACCGTTGGCTCCCGCGCTTCCGGAGCCCATCGCCGCCCCCGAGCCGGACCCGGTCACCGACACCGGCCGGCACGCACGCATCGACGCCGACGAGCCGATACCGAAGGGCACGGCGTTGCACCTGCCGCTCGAGGACCCCGAGCAGCCCCCCGACGGTTACCCGGTCAAGGCCGACACCAAGTCGGGTCTGTACTGGCTGCCGGGCAGTGCCGACTACGAGGAGGCGCCGGCCGAGGTCTGGTTCGCCAGTGAGGAAATGGCGCGCACCAACGGATTCGTCCGCGGCAGCTGACGCCGCCCGCGTCCGTCAGATCTTGCGGATGACGGTGACGACCTTGCCGAGGATCGCGGCGTCGTTTCCCGGGATCGGATCGAACGCCGGGTTGTGCGGCATCAGCCACACCTGCCCGCGGGTGCGCTTGAACGTCTTCACGGTGGCCTCGCCGTCGATCATCGCCGCGACGATGTCGCCGTTGTCCGCGACGTTCTGCTGCCGGATCACCACCCAGTCGCCATCACAGATCGCCGCGTCGACCATGGAGTCGCCGACGACCTTGAGCAGGAACAGGGACCCCTCGCCGACGAGTTCGCGCGGCAGCGGGAAGACCTCCTCGACGGCTTCCTCGGCCAGGATCGGTCCGCCCGCGGCGATGCGGCCCAGCACCGGGACGAAGGTGGGTTCCGGCAGCGCGTCCGAACCGGCGACGTCGGTGGCGACCACCGGCGGCGCGACGTCGTCGGGGCCCCGGACGTCCACGGCACGCGGACGGTTGGGGTCGCGGCGCAGATAGCCCTTGCGCTCGAGGGTGCGCAGCTGGTGGGCCACCGACGATGTCGAGGTCAGCCCCACGGCATCGCCGATCTCCCGGATGCTCGGCGGATAACCGCGGGAGGTCACCGACGTGCGGATGACCTCGAGGATGGTGCGCTGACGCTCGGTCAGCACCGCGTCGCGGTCGCGGCGTGCCGAGGACTCCGTGCCGGCCGTGCTGTCGCTGCTCTCGTCGCTCATGGCCCCGAATGTAACCCGGACCGCGGCCAGAATCAAACATGTGTTCGACGCGTGTCGCGGCGCGGGGAACATGTCGGTGGGCTCCGCTAGCGTTCGCAACAGTTCGATCACATGTTCTATTCATCGAACACATGATCGACTATCGTTCGAACACAAGAGCGAACACCGACCGGACGAAAGGCAGCCCGATGACCGTTCTCCACACCCGTGCGACCTGCGACGAGTTCTCGCCCGTGGCCAGTCCCCGGCACGCGCCGGGCCCCTTCCGGCCGGTCCCGGGTACGCCCCGCCGGCTGCCGGCCACGTTCGCAGCGGCCCGCCGGCGCCGCGATGCGCCACCGGGGAACCGGAGTGCTCGTCTCCCGCGCGTCGCACCGGCGCCGCCCCATCACGCCCGCGACCACTGTCGCGTTGGCGTTGGTCGCTGCGTGCGATCACGGTGTGGCTCGGTCTGGTCGCCCAGCTCGGCGGTGTGGCCGGCGGTCAGGCGGAGATCCCGGGCCGCCTCGCGGTGGTCCAGGTGCAGACCGGGGAGTCTCTGCAGCAGGTCGCCAGGCGGGTGGCCCCCGACGCGCCGGTCGGCGATGTCGTCGACAAGATCCGCGAGCTCAACAAGCTCGAGACGGTCGCGCTGGACGCGGGGCAGACCCTCATCGCTCCGGTCAGCTGACCCGCGTCCGCCGACATCGAAACTCGCTGCGGTCCAATGTATTCGCTGTATCGCCAGGTCGACGACGCGCCGGCGGGTCTGCGGCTGGGCCGTGCCCGCGACGCGCAGGTAGGCTCGAAGGCGTTCGAAGCGGTCTGTCGGTGCGGCGAAGGAGCGGTGATGCACTGTCCGTTCTGCCGTCATCCCGATTCGCGCGTCGTCGATTCCCGCGAGACCGACGAGGGGCAGGCGATTCGCCGGCGCCGGTCGTGTCCGGAGTGCGGCCGGCGGTTCACCACCGTCGAGACGGCGGTGCTCGCGGTGGTCAAGCGCAGCGGTGTCACCGAACCGTTCAGCCGGGAGAAGGTCATCAAGGGTGTGCGCCGCGCATGTCAGGGCCGCCAGGTCGATGACGACGCGCTCAACCTGCTTGCCCAGCAGGTCGAGGACGCGGTGCGGGCCACCGGTTCGCCCGAAGTGCCCAGCCATGAGGTCGGGCTGGCGATTCTCGGGCCGCTGCGAGAACTCGACGAGGTCGCTTACCTGCGCTTCGCCTCCGTCTACCGGTCGTTCTCCTCGGCCGAGGACTTCGAGCGCGAGATCGAGGCCCTGCGCGCCCACCGCGAGGTCAGCCCGCAAGGGTGATCCTGCCGGTCAGTCGATCCGCCGCTGGCCGTCGTCGACCACGCGACCGGCGACCCGGACCCACCCGTCGGGGCTCCACGCGGTCTGGATGATCGATCCCTGACCCTGCACGATGGTCAGGTCCCGGCTGAAGTATTCGGTGATCCGCACGGCCGCGGCACCGGTGGCCTCGTCCTCGCGGATTCCCAGATGCGGTGCGAACATCCGAGATCTGATCGTGCCGGCACCCTTGTCCAGCCAGGTCCACAGATAGTGTTCGACCGCGTCGGTGTAATCGTCGGGATCGGCGGCCGCCAACTCCTGCTCGGTGGCGAGGTCGTAGATCGAGAAGTCCGGCGCCCATTCGGCGCGCGCGCTCACCGAGGTGAGGTCGTCGAGGTGACCGATCTGCACGATGCCCGCCGGCACCTGCAATGTCTTGACGGGCGTGCCCCGATTCTGCAGCCACCACGAAGCGCCGACCGTCGGGTGACCGGCGAACGGCAGCTCGGTGGTGGGCGTGTGGATGTGGGCGTGGGCGGTGTGGGTGCCCTCGTCGGGGACGGTGACGAATATCGTTTCGCTGTAGCCCAATTCGGTGGCGACGCGTTGCCGGTCGGCCGGGGCCACCGCCGCCGCGTCCACCACGCCGAGCGGGTTGCCGAACTTGCCGTTCGCATCGGTGAACACGCGCAGCACTGTCACATCGACGGCCATGGCCCGATGCTACGTGGTGTCGCAGCTGGGGTCAGGTGGCGCTGCGTTCGTCGGCGCCCATGGCGTCGAGCACCGCGACGCGGGTGTCCGCCGTGCCGGTGATCGTGCCTTCGCTGATGCCCGCCCGCAGCAGCCCGCGCAGGTATTCCTGGTCGTAGACGGCGGGTTCGGTGGAATCGATGAATTTCTCCACGATCTCGACGAACCGGTCCGGGTCGTCGTGGAACGGGAAGTGTCCTGAGCCCTCGAAGATCTCGAGCTGCGAGCCCGGCATCGCCGCATGCGCCAGCTCCGCATGGCTGACCGGGATCACGGAGTCGCCGCTGCCCCAGATGAGCTGCACCGGAACGGATTGCGTCAGATAACAGCGGTCCAGCATCGTCACCACCTGGCCGCGCCAGTCGACGACCGCCCGCAGCGTGCGTGCGAACGCCGACGGACGCGGTCGGCTCGGGCAGGTCGGCCAGGATGCGCAGCACGTCGGGGAGGTCGCGGCCCACGCCGGTGGAGCCGAACAGGGCGCCGCCCAGCCGGCCGATGACCTGCAGCGTCGGAAGGACCAGCGGCAGCCGCAGCAGGGCCAGTGCTTCACTGCCCATCGGCAGCGAGGCCACCCGCAGCGCGATGTTGACGTCCTTGGTGACGCCGCCGGCGCCCACCAGGATCAGCCGCTCGACCAGTTGCGGGAACTGGTAGGCGAACTGCATCGCCACGCCGCCGCCGAGCGAGTGGCCGACCACCGTCACGTTCTCGATGTCGAGCACGCTGAGCAGGTCGCGCATCCCGTTGGCGTACGCGGCGACCGAGTAGTCGGCGCGCGGCTTGTCGGACTTTCCGTGGCCCAGCAGGTCCGGCGCGATGACGGTGAACCGCTGCGCCAGCATGGTCTGCACCGTGCTCCAGGTGGTGGAGTTGTCGCCGATGCCGTGGATCAGCAGGATCGCGGGCCCCGATCCGGCCACCCGGAACGCCCGCCGATAGCCGTGGATCGTGCGGTAGTGCAGCGTAGGCGTCAGCTCGCGCACCGGGCGCAGGTTCGGTTTGCGCTCGGTCATCGCACGCACTCGTTCGTCGAGCGTCATGTCGCCCACTTCGTCGTCGGGACGGAGGGATCTCGCAGGATCGGCCAGGGAGCTAGGAGTTGTCCCTGGGGTCCTCCTTGTCCTTCTTGTATTCACCGGCCTGTTGGGCGAGGAACCGCTCGAACTCCGCGCCGAGTTCCTCACCGCTGGGCAGATCCTCGTCACGCGCCAGCAGGGACCGGTTCTCCTGAGCGGCAACGAACGCATCGTACTGGCGCTCCAGTGCCTCCACCACCTGAGCGACCTCGGCGCTGGCCGCCACCTGCTCGTTGATCTTGTCTGCCACCTCGGCGGCCGCACGTGAGAGGTCGGCGGTCGGAATCTGCAGCGAACCGCTGCGGGCGACCTCGGAGAGCAGCGTCTCCGCGGCCGCCGGGTAATCGGTCTGGGCCAGGTAGTGCGGGACGTGCACGGTGAAGCCGACCACCTCATGGCCGTGCTGGGCCATCCGGTACTCCAGCAGGTTCGACGCGCTGCCGGGCACCTGGACCTCGCCCACCCACGGCTGGTGGTCGGCGATGAGCTCCTTGTCGTTGGCGTGCGCGGTCAGCGTCATCGGCCGGGTGTGCGGCACCGCCATCGGAATGGCGCCCAGGCCGATGACGCGGCGCACGCCGAGGCGGTCGGCCAGCAGCCGCACCGCGGTGATGAAGCGCTCCCAGCGCAGGTCCGGCTCCAGGCCCGCAAGCAGCAGGAACGGAGTGCCGACGGCTGTCGTGCAGCGCGTAGAGGTTCAGCTCGGGCTCGTCGTAGTGGGTGAAGTGGTCGGTCTTGAACGTCATCAACGGGCGCCGAGACCGGTAATCGAGCAGTTCGTCGATGGCGAAGGACGCGACCAACTCGGTGTCCAGGGTGTTCTTCAGGTGCTGGGCAGCCAGCCGGATCGCGCGTGCCCGCGTCCGAGAAGCCCTCCAGAGCGTGGACCAGCACCGGGCCGCGGCCGTCGGGCGATGACAGCTGCGGAGCCGGGAACTCGAGCTCGTACATGCCGGTCTGCTCCGGCTGGTACTGCTGACCTGGATCTGCGTCGTCAGCCATTCCTCGCCTCCTCACTGCGGTTCGTCGTGACAGCGGTGTCGCGGTCAACCGTGAACACCCAGTGTCTCTCACGTTCGGATCGGCGTCACAGCGGCGTCCGCGCCGGCCGCTCATCGCCGATGCCCGTGCCGTCGGCGTCGCCGCCGCTTCGGCAACCGGAGGAGGATCGGTGCATGCGCCCCCGCCAGCCGATTCGGTTCGCGGTGTCCGCGGCCCTGACGACGGCGCTCGTGTCGTGCAGCGCGGCGGGGCCGGGGCCGGCCGCGGTGTCCGCACCGCCGGCGTCGGTGACTTCGCCGACCGCGCTGCCGGTGCGCCCCGATCCGCGCGTCGGGGCGGTGTTCGTGGGCGGGGGAGCGTTGCACGTGTGCACCGCATCGGCGCTGACTTCGCCCGCTGACGATCTGATCCTGACCGCGGCGCACTGCATCGCCGACGGCGTCGATGCCTCGTTCGTGCCGGGTTTCTCCGGGGCAGCCGACGACCGGCGGGCATGGCATCTCGACGCGGTGTACCTGGATCCCCGCTGGGTGAGCGACGCAGACCCGGCCGCCGACTATCGCGATCGCCCGGGTGAGTCGCGGGGACGGGGTCGCGCTGACGTCGGTCACCGGCGGTGGGCTGCAACTCGGGGTGGCGCCGGAGCCGGGAACCGAGGTGACCGTGGTCGGGTACGGCGCGGGGGAGGGCGGCGTGCCGACCTCGTGCACGGCCGCCGTCACGGCCGGCCGTGCCGGATTCCCGGCGGTGCGCTGCGACGGACTGGTCGCCGGCTTCTCCGGCGCGCCGTGGATCACCGGATCGACGGTGTCGGGTCTCGTCGGCGGCCTCGACGGCGGCGGATGCCGCGACGACGTCTCCTATTCGCCGCCGTTCGACGCCGCGGTGGCCGCGCTGCTCGCCCGGGCCCGGGCCGGCGGACCCGGCGACGACGCGCCGACCGCGTTCGACGATGGGTGCCCCTGAGGTCAGGACCGGAACTGGTGCAGCGCCCGCAGCTTGTTCATCACGTCCAGCGCCGCGACCTTGTAGGCCTCCGAGAACGTCGGGTAGTTGAAGACCGCGTCGACGAGATACTCGATCGTGCCGCCGCAGCCCATCACCGCCTGACCGATGTGCACCATCTCGGTGGCGCTCGTGCCGAAGATGTGCACGCCGAGCACCCGCAGGTCCTCGGTGGAGACCAGCAGCTTCAGCATGCCGTAGGAGTCGCCGGCGATCTGGCCGCGGGCCAGTTCCCGGTACCGCGAGACGCCGACCTCGTACGGGATGGCGTCCCTGGTCAGGTCGACTTCGGTGGCTCCGACATAGGACACCTCCGGGATGGAGTAGATGCCGATGGGTTGCAGTTCGGTCATGCCCTTACAGGGCTCGCCGAAGGCGTGGTACGCGGCCAGCCGGCCCTGATCCATCGACGTCGCCGCCAGCGCCGGGAACCCGATGACGTCACCGACGGCATAGATGTGGTCGACCTTCGTGCGGAAGTTGTCGTCGACGAAGATCCGCCCGCGGTTGTCGGCCTCCAGTCCGGCGTTGGACAGATCGAGATGATCGGTCTGCCCCTGGCGCCCCGCCGAGTACATCACCGTCTCGGCGGGGATCTGCTTGCCGCTGGCCAGTGTCGTCACCGTGCCGGCCGATCCGACGTCGACCGCGGTGACCTCCTCGCCGAAGCGGAAGGTCACCGCGAGGTCGCGCAGGTGGAACTTCAGCGACTCCACGATCTCGGGGTCGCAGAACTCCAGCATGCTGTCGCGCTTCTCGACGACGGTCACCTTGGTGCCCAGCGCTGCGAACATCGACGCGTATTCGATGCCGATCACGCCCGCGCCGACCACCACCATCGAGGTCGGCAACGTCTTGAGATCGAGGATGCCGTCGGAGTCGAGCACCCGCTCCTCGTCGAACTCGACACCGGCCGGCCGGGCCGGCTTGGTGCCCGTGGCGATGACGACGTACTCGCCGGTGACCGTCGTCCGCTCACCACGGTGGGTGTCCTCTACCAGCACCGTGTGCGCATCGACGAAGCGGCCGTGACCCTCGACCAGGTCGATGCGGTTGCGCATCAGCTGTGAACGCACCACGTCCTGCTCCTTGCCGATGACGTGGGTGGTGCGCGCCAGCAGATCGGCCGGAGTGATCTTCTCCTTGACCCGGTAGCTCGCGCCGTACAGTTCGCGCTGGCTCATGCCGGTGAGGTAGACGACGGCTTCGCGCAACGTCTTCGACGGGATGGTGCCCGTGTTGACGCAGACACCGCCGAGCATCCGGCCTCGCTCGACCACGGCGACGGATTTGCCGAGCTTTGCGGCGGCGATGGCGGCCTTCTGCCCGCCCGGACCCGAACCGATGACGACCAGGTCGTACTCCAGCATGGACGCCATGATCAAAGGTCTACGCGCGTCGGCGCCGGCTCGCATGCCGACCGGCGTCAACTCTGGGTGAACAAACCGCCGACCGGCCGGCACTGATCCCCAATCCCGGTTTCATCCCCAGTTCGGCGGCGGCCCGACGGCGTCGGGGCGTGCGCGTCGGCGGCAGTTGGGAGGTTGGCGGTATGGCCTCGACACATCGCCCCGAATCCCCGCTCGACCGTCCCGGTGCCCTGATCGCGGCGTTGCCTGCCGTCCTCGGCTTCGTCCCCGAGAAATCCCTGGTGGTGGTCACCGCCGCCGACGACGAGATGGGCGCGATCCTGCGGGCCGACCTGTCGCGTCCGCCGGACGAATACGTGCCGCAGCTGGCCGAGCTGGCCGCTTCGTCGGGAGCCGACGTCGCGATTGCGGTGGTCGTCGACGACGAAGGCGCCGGCTGCCCGATGTGTGTCGACGAGCATCGCGAGCTGGTGCGCCTGTTGGGTGGCGAGCTGGCCGAGTGCGGGGTGGAGCTGATCGCCGCGCACGTGGTCGACCAAGTCGCCGCCGGCGGCACCTGGGTCTGCGCCGACGGTTGCGGGGAGTCGGGAATGGTGCAGGATCCGGCCGCGTCACCGATCACGGCGGCCGCGGTGCTCGACGGCCGACGCCTGTATGCGCGCCGCTCCGAGCTCGTCGACGTCGTCGCGGTCGCCGATCCACAGCACAGCGCGGCGTTGGCGCAGGTGATCGACCGGACCGGGCCTCTCGATCCCGACCGCCCCGGCGGGCAGGCGCGCAGCGACATCGAGCATGCCCTGGCCTGTGCCGATCAGCTCGCCGGAGGCGGCACGCTGAGCGACGAGCAGTCGGTCCGGCTGGCGCTGGCGTTGACCGATCCCCGGGTGCGCGACACGCTGTACGCCCTCGCCGTCGGCGATTCCGCCCCGGCGGCGGAGGCGTTGTGGGCCGACCTGGCGCGCCGCCTGCCCGCCCCGTGGCGAGTGGAAGCCCTTGTGCTGCTGGCCTTCTCGGCCTATTCGCGCGGTGATGGTCCGCTCGCGGGGATATCGCTGGATGCGGCGTTGACATGTCAACCGATGCACCGCATGGCGGGGATGCTCGACCAGGCCCTGCAGTCGGGAATGCGGCCGCAGCAGATCCGCGAACTGGCCCGCACCGGCTATCGATTGGCGGCCCAGCTCGGGGTCCGGCTGCCGCCCAGGCAGGCGTTCGGCCGGCGGGCGGGGTGAGGTCAGACCTTCTCGACCTTGACGGCGTGCGCCATCTCGTGCGGGAGTTCGACCTGCTCGTGGCCGGGGATGACGATCATGACGCCGCCGTGGTCGTTGACCTCGACCGTCACTCGTGCGTTCGGCACCACACCGGCGTCCTTGAGGCGGGCGATCAGCTCGACGTCGCCCTGCACGTGCTCGGTCAGCTGGCGCACCACCACGGCGACCGGCATTCCGGCGGGCAGCTCGGTCAACCGGACCAGGTTGGCGGAGTCGTTGATCAGGTCGTCGACACCGAGTTCGGAAAGCCCGGGAATCGGGTTGCCGAACGGCGAGGTGGTCGGATTGTTGAGAACCTGCACGAGGCGCCGCTCGACGTCCTCGCTCATCACGTGCTCCCAGCGGCACGCCTCGGCGTGGACTTCCTCCCACGGCAGCCCGATGACGTCGACGAGCAGGCGCTCGGCCAGCCGATGCTTGCGCATCACCGCGACCGCCAGCGCGCGGCCCTTGTCGGTCAACTCGAGATGCCGGTCGCCGGCGACGTGCAGCAGGCCGTCGCGCTCCATCCGGGAGACGGTCTGGCTGACGGTGGGTCCGCTCTGCTCGAGACGCTCTGCGATGCGCGCGCGCAGCGGCATCACGCCCTCTTCTTCGAGGTCGTAGATGGTCCGCAGGTACATCTCGGTGGTATCGACAAGATCGTTCATTGCACACCCTCCGTCGGCAAGAGTCTACCGGTCGGCCCGTCCAGCAGCGGACCTTGCCGCGGCCGACACGGGCGCCGGCAGACAGCAGTAGGCCCGCCGAGCGACGTCGGCGGGCCTACTGGGGGGAATCGCTCAGCTGGCGTACGAGCGGAGGCGGTCGGCGCGTTCGCCGTTGCGCAGCTTGGCCATCACCTCGCGCTCGATCTGGCGCACGCGCTCGCGGGAGAGGCCGAACAGCTTGCCGATCTGGTCGAGCGTGCGGGGCTGGCCGTCGTCGAGGCCGAACCGCAGCCGGATGACCTGCTGCTCACGCTCGTCGAGCGTGGCCAGCACGTAGCGGATGTCGGTGTGCAGCAACTCGGAGATCACGGCGTTCTCGGCCGACATCGCCTCGGCGTCCTCGATGAAGTCGCCGAGCGGGGCTTCCTCGTCGCTGCCGACCGGCATGTCGAGGCTCACCGGGTCGCGGCTGTGCTCGAGCAGGTCGGTGATCTTCTCCACCGGGATGCCCGACTCGGCGGCCAGTTCCTCGTCGGTGGCTTCGCGGCCGAGGCTCTGGTGCATCTCGCGCTTGATCCGGGCCAGCTTGTTGACCTGCTCGACCAGATGCACGGGCAGCCGGATCGTGCGGCTCTGATCGGCCATGCCCGCGGGTGATCGCCTGCCGGATCCACCACGTGGCATACGTGGAGAACTTGAATCCCTTGGTGTAGTCGAACTTCTCCATCGCGCGGATCAGGCCCAGGTTGCCCTCCTGGATCAGGTCCAGCAGCGGCATGCCGCGCCCGGTGTAGCGCTTGGCCAGCGACACGACCAGCCGCAGGTTGGCCTCGAGGAGGTGCCGGCGCGCCGCTTCGCCGTCGCGCACGACGGCGGCGAGGTCGCGTTTGCGGTTGTCGCCGAACCGCTTCCGGGTGTTCAGCAGATGCTGGGCGTAGAGGCCCGCCTCGATCCGCTTGGCCAACTCGACCTCGTCGGCTGCGTTGAGCAGCGCCGTCTTGCCGATGCCGTTCAGATACACGCGCACCAGGTCGGCGGCTGGGCTCTGAGCGTCCAGATCTTGGTCAATGCGGCTGGTGGTGGCATTTGCCATGACGGCCTCCTGATCGGGTGGAACTGTCATGAGCTACAACGCCCCTGGCGGGCAATGAGTTCCCGCGGTTCCAGCCGGTTCACACCTTCTGATCTGCGGTTATCGGAGGGTGACCTGAGAATGTGCTGAGAAATGAGCCAGAACCCGCTCAGCGCGGAACGTCGCCGCCGAAATCGTCGGCGTCACGTTGCGGCGCTACCGGAGGTGCCGCTCCGAGCGCGGGGCGTTCCGCGGTGGGGAACAGCGGGATGCGCCGCTGATTCTGGTAGCGCCGCGGCTCCTCGGCCCGCCGCGGCGGCCGGTCGTTGGCGATCAGAACCGCCATCCACGGCAGCGGGATGGAGAGCACGACGATGGCCAGCGAGATCAGTCCGTTGTGCCAGATGCCGTACGCGACCGCGGCGAGGATCAGCGCGGGGATGCGAAAAGACATCAAGGTCAGGTACTTGCGCACTCGCTGGCGGTGCTGTTCCTCGTAGGCGGGGGCGGCCCGGGTGATGAGGACGGGCCGACCCTCGTCGTCGAAACTCAGCTCTTGGCCGTGTTTCATGACTCCACTGTTCCACATCGTGGCGCTCCTCAACCCGTCGCGTTTCTTACCGTTCTGTGGCCAGGCAGAATGGGGCCATGCAGACCCAGACGATCGAGCGCACCGACACCGACGAACGCGTCGACGACGGGACCGACAGCGACACCCCGAAGGTCTTCCACTACGTCAAGAAGGACAAGATCGCCGAGAGTGCGGTGATGGGTACGCACGTCGTAGCGCTGTGCGGCGAGGTGTTCCCGGTGACGCGGTCGGCCAAGCCGGGCTCGCCGGTGTGCCCGGACTGCAAGCGGATCTACGAGCAGCTCAAGAAGAGCTGCCGCGCGACGCCGGCTCAGGTGCCTCCGCCGGTTCCGGCGGTGGGCGCCACTGTCGCCGCCCCGCGATTCGGCTTTGGCCTCCAGCCATGACCGGAACCGTGTGGCGTGGGTGGGCGGCGCCGGCCACTCCTCCTCGACAGCCGCGTTGAGTTCGGCGCCGATCATGATCGCGAAGCCGAGGAAGAACGCGAACAGCAGGAACGCGATCGGTGTCGCCAGCGCGCCGTAGGTGTAGCCGGTGCTGGTGATCCACGTCAGATACAGCCGCAGACCCCAGGTGGCGATCAGGAACACCACGGTCGCCAGGACCGAGCCCAGCAGCAGCCGGTGCGTGGGCAGAGGCTTGGGCAGCGACACCCGGTAGAGCACGTTGACCGCCGACCTGAGCGCCACGAACAGCACCGGGTAGTAGCCGAACCGCAGCACGTCGTCCCAGCTGTCGGGGATGAACGCGGCGATCTTGCGGGGCCCAGCGCCAGGAGCGGCGCGGTGATGATCGCGCCGATCAGCATCACCACGTAGAGCCCAGTGCGAAGAACCGCTGCCGGACCGGATGCCGCAGCGGGGTCTGGTCATGGGCCTCGATGATGGAGTCCACGAACGCGGAGATCGCCGACGAGCCCGCCCACAGCGAGATGACGAAGCCGATGGACACCACCTCGCCGCGGGCGCCCTGCACGATGTCGCTGACCGTCGGCTCGATGATCTCGTCCACCACGTTGGGCGAGAAGAACCGGCCCGCTGTGCTGATCAGCTGGCTCTCGATCATCGGCAGCGTGTCGGGCCCGAACAGCGGCGCAATGTAGGCCAGGCTGCCGAGCATGCCCAGCAGCAGCGGCGGCAGCGACAGCGCGCACCAGAACGCGGCCTGCGCCGACTCCGAGAAGATCGAGTCGTCCCAGCTCTTCGACAGGGTCCGCACCGCGATGTGCCGGACATGGTGACGAGAGGTTCGGGCCGGGGCCCGTTCAGACTGGTCGCTCATGACCAGTCCAGCATTGCCGATCGAGCCGCTAGGGCTCCAGCGGGCTCACTTCGAGCACGGCGGCCAGCTCGACGAGCTTGGCCTCGTGCTCGTTGGCGTGGTGCTGGCAGAACAGCAGCTCGGCGCCCGAGGGCAGCTTGGCGCGCACCCGCGCGGCGGCGCCACAGCGATCGCAGCGGTCAGCCTTGGTCAGTTCGGGACTGGTGAGCGTTGCGGTCATGGCACCTCCATGGGGTGTAGCGACGTAGATCTACTCTGTCAGACGCTTGGGGTTCCGGCCTTGTTCCCCGGGGGTTTACAGGTGTGTCGTGTCTCACGAACGCCCGAATTGCGACGACGGGGGCTGCCGGTATGCCTGGCGAGGCCGACCGAACTCGTCCACCTGTGCACGGCCGAGGAGTGGGCGAGGGCCCGCCGGCTCGGAGCGCACCGGCCCGGCCTCACTGGCCGAGACCGGGTTCGTGCACCTGTCGAGCCCGCAGCAGGTGCACCTGCCGGCCAACCGGCTCTACGCCGGTCGCACCGATCTGGTGCTGCTTCGCATCGACGCGGCACTGCTCACCTCTCCTGTTCGCTGGGAGCCGGGCGTTTCGGCGGATCCCGATGGCATGGTGTTCCCACATCTGTACGGAGAATTGCCCGCCGCGGCTGTGATCCGCGTCACCCCGTATCGGCCCGGGCCTGACGGGCGATTCGCGCCGCTGTCGTCGCCGCCTGGCACGTGCGCCGCCATCTTCCGGCACAGAGTGACTCAATACACTGACCCGCTGTGGGCATACTCTTCGGCTTCGCTCCCTGGATCGTCTACTGGGTCCTCGTCGGCAACGTGCCGTTCACCGCCGCGGTGCTGGTCGCGCTGGCCGTCGCCGTCGCGACGTTCGCCGTCGCGCGGCTCAACGGGCTCGCCCGGCCGGACCCTGGAAATCGGGGCCGTCGCGACCTTCGTCATCCTCGCCGCGCTCACCTTCACCGCCAGTCAGGCGTTCATGGAGCGGTGGATCCAGCCGCTGAGCAACGCGGGCATCTTCGTGGTCGCATTGGTCAGCGCGCTGATCGGGCACCCGTTCGTCCGGGAGTTCGCCGAGGTCGGCCAGCCCAAGGAAGTGGTGGGGAGCGAGGTGTTCCGCCGCATCACGTCGATGTTGACGTGGGTCTGGATCGCCGCGTTCGCCGGCATGACGGTGTCCTCGGCCATCCCGCCGATCGTGCAGGGCGACGCCACGATCCTCGACACCCGCACGCCGCTGTCGTTCATCTGCTACTGGATCGTGCCCTTCTCCCTGCTGGGGATCGCGGCTCTGCTGACCCGACTGCTGCCCGAGCGCATGGTGCCGCCCGCCGAGGAGATCGTGCGCAAGACGACGTTCGTCGCCTTCGCCGAAGCCGAGATCGACCAGTTGATCTATCTGGCCACCGAACACGCCAACCGTGAGGTGGGCGCGGGCAAGGAGGCCTACGACATCAGGATCGGAAGCAAGGGCGTTCCGCTCGTGGGGGACGACACCCGCGAATCGTGGCCGTCGACCTACAAGGTGCGCGAGCGCAAGCGCTGACCCTCCGCGTCCCCCACCCTGCCGACGGGCTATTGACCGTCGCGCCGATTTGCCATGTTAAATCTCAGCGAATCCATGACATCAAGCAGATGGGGGACTGCGCATGGCTGAGCGCCGCGATAACACCACCGGAACGATCCCGACGAGTTGCGGCCGCAGCGCCGCCCATCAATGGTTGGTCGCGGGACAGCGGCGGCGCGGCGATGCTCGGCGTCGGTTTGCTGCTTGAGCATGCACTCGGGCCCGTCGGCGCCGCCCGCCCGCGAGGTGGCACTGGCATCGTTCGACTCGGCCCCCGCCCCGAAACTGCAAGGTGCAGAACAACTCTGGTGGCTGGGAGCCGCCGGGGCACGGGCGCCGCGACCGGTCGGTGCCGACCAGTGCGGTCGCAGGAGCGGTCGCCGGCGCAGCCGCCGATGATCGGGCCCGGCGGTTGGCTGGTCGGCGACGGCGCCGACGCGGCCGACGACTGCGCCGGTGTGGCGTGCAACGGCCGCAACGGCGGTCTGCTGTGGGGCGACGGCGGAAACGGTGCGCAACGGTGGCAAAGGTGGCAACGGTGGATTGCTTGGCGGAAACGGCGGTCGACGGGGGCGATGGCGTGCTGCCCGGCCAGGACGGCGGCGACGGCGGTCGGACGCCGGACTGTTCGCGCTGACCGGTGACGGCGGTGACGGCGGCGACGGCGCCGACGGCTCGGCTGGAGTGGCCGGGCGGCGGCGGCGGCGCCGGCGGTGCGGCCGGCATTCTGCACGGCAACGGCGGCAACGGCGGTGCCGGCGGTGCCGGTGGTACCGGTACTCGATGGCGTCAACCCGGACGCCGTGGGCTGGGCGCCGAACGGGTCAGTCCGAACTACCTCGGCTCCACCGGGTGGCCGTACACGAACACCGTCATCGACGCTGACGACTCACCGGCAACAACGGTGGCACCGGGCGCCGACGGTGCGCGCGGGCAGCAACCAGTCCGGCGGGCAGGGGCGGAACACGGGCAGGGAATCAGCGACCGGCTTCCGTGCGCCGGCAACACATGTTCAACGGTCAGCGGCGAGGTCGAGGCGGCGACGGCGGCGACGGGGCCGGCGGTGGCGTCGGCGGCTGACGGCGGTGACGCCGGCCTGGCGCAGGCGCCTGGCGCCGCGGTGCGGCGGCGTTCGGTGGACACCGGCGGCGACCGGCGGCACCGGCGGCGTCGGCGCCCGCGGTGGCGACGGTGGTGACCGGCGGACCGGTCGAGATCGGGCAGACCGTGCTCGGCTTCGGCGGCTCCGGCGGCACCGGCGGCGGCGGCGGTGCGGGAGCGGCGGGCTGTGACCGGCGTCGAGCGGCGGTGCCGGCGGTGCCGGTGGCCGTGCCGGGCGGCTCGACGGGTGACGGTGGCATGGGCGGCGTCCGGCGGCGGCCGGCGGCACGGGCGGGCACCGGCGCGGTGGGCGGCGACGGCGGGAACGGGCGGCGACGGCGGTGCCGATCGTGTCCGATTCCGGACAGTGGTCCGGTGACGGCGGGCGCCGGCGGCGACGGTGGCAGTGGCGGCGGACAGGGCGGCGAACGGCGGCGACGGCGGCGCCGGCGGGCTCGGCGGCGCGAGGTGGCGCCGGCAGCGACGGATTAGGCGCGGTCGGACCGCGACGGGGCCGGACGGATCGACGGGTCAGGGCGGCACCGGCGGCGCGGGCGGCCGGGGCGGCGCAGGCGGCGCGCCCGGCGCCGGAGCGGCGGGTCACCACCGGTTCGGCGGGCACGACGGGCAGCGGCCGTCGGGTAACCAAGGGTGGCGCCGGCGGCGCGGGCGGTGCCGGCGGCGGCGCGCCGAGAACTGAGCTAGACGGCGAGCGCCTCGATCACCGACATCGGGCTGACCGTCGGGATCACCCGCGTCAACCGGAAGCCCGCCTGGCGCAGCAGATCGGCGTACTGGGCCCTGGTGCGCTCCTTGCCGTGCAGCATGAGCAGCATCTCGAGATCGAGCATGTGCCCGATGAACGACGAAGCACGTTCCGGCAGAACCATTTCCAGCAGGATGAGCTTGCCCGGCCCGTGAGCACCGTCGGCGATCGCCGTACGGATGTTGCGCAGGATCGTCAGGCAGTCCGCGTCGTTCCAGTCGTGGAGGACGTTCTTCATCACGTAGAGGTCACCGCCTGCGGGCACCGACTCCAGGAACGATCCGCCTTCGACTTCGACGCGATGGGCGATGCCGGCGTCCTCCAACAGTGGCTGTGCCCCCTCGACCACCTTCGGCAGGTCGTAGAGCACCCCCACGGCATCCGGGGCGCTGCGCAGGATCGTGGTGAGCACAGCACCGTGTCCGCCGCCGACGTCGACCACCAGCCGGGTGCCGGAGAAGTCGTAGGCGTGCAGCGCAATCTCGTTGGACAGCCCGCTGGCCGCCGTCATCGCGTTGTTGAACACCTCGGCGAACTCGGGGTCGGTGTCCAGATACTCGAAGAACGGCATTCCCCGCAGCATGTCCGCGGCGGGCTGGCCGGTCTGCACCGAGTACAGCAGGGCGCCCCAGTCCGCCCAGCGGGCGGGGTGGCCGATGAACAGCACCATGTCGCGCAGCGAGCCCTCGGAGTCGGTGCGCAGTGCCTCACCGACGGGGTCAGCTCGAACCTGCCGTCGCGGCGCTCCCGCAGGGCGCCGCGGCTCGTCAGGGCGCGCATCAGGCGGTGCAGCGCGTCGCGGTCGGCGCTGACCGCCGCGGCCACGTCGGCTGCGTGCTTCGGGCCCGCCGCCAACTGGTCGGGGATGCCGAGTTTGGCCGCGACGTAGAGCACCTGGGTGGTCCACGCGCCGGTGGCCAATTCCAGCAGCGCCACGTTGCCGGGTGCGGTGGACCGGTGCAGCGCGGCCAGCCCGGCGCGCAGACGCGTCGATCGCCCGGATCAGCCGGACCGGCGGAAGCCTTCGTCCCATGGCCGACGAATCTAGGTGACTCGCCTTGAGGAATTCTTGGACGGCGCTTGGCGGATGCACCGTCTAGTCCAGGTAGTCGCGCAGCACCTGAGAACGGCTGGGGTGCCGCAGCTTCGACATCGTCTTGGACTCGATCTGCCGGATGCGCTCGCGGGTGACGCCGTAGACCTGGCCGATCTCGTCGAGGGTGCGCGGCTGCCCGTCGGTCAGACCGAACCGCAGCCGCACCACGCCGGCCTCGCGCTCGGACAGCGTCTCGAGCACCGACTGCAGCTGATCCTGCAGCAGCGTGAAGGAGACCGCGTCGACGGCCACCACGGCTTCGGAGTCCTCGATGAAATCGCCGAGCTGCGAATCGCCCTCGTCGCCGATGGTCTGGTCCAGCGAGATCGGCTCACGCGCGTACTGCTGGATCTCCAGCACCTTCTCCGGCGTGATGTCCATCTCCTTGGCGAGCTCCTCCGGCGTGGGCTCGCGGCCCAGGTCCTGCAGCAGCTCGCGCTGGATGCGGCCGAGCTTGTTGATCACCTCGACCATGTGCACCGGGATGCGGATGGTGCGGGCCTGGTCGGCCATCGCGCGGGTGATGGCCTGCCGGATCCACCAGGTGGCGTAGGTGGAGAACTTGTAGCCCTTTGTGTAGTCGAACTTCTCGACCGCACGGATCAGACCGAGGTTGCCCTCCTGGATCAGGTCGAGGAACGCCATGCCGCGGCCCGGTGTAGCGCTTGGCCAGCGACACCACCAGCCGCAGGTTCGCTTCCAGCAGATGGTTTTTCGCGCGGTCGCCGTCGCGGCAGATCCACATCATGTCGCGGCGCTGCGCGGCGGGCAGCTTCTCGCCCTTCTCGGCGAGCTCCGCCATCAGCTGGGTGGCGTACAGGCCGGCCTCGATCCGCTTGGCCAGCTCGACCTCTTCCTCGGCGTTGAGCAGCGCGACCTTGCCGATCTGCTTGAGGTAGGCGCGCACCGAGTCGGCCGACGCGGTGAGCTCGGCATCCTTGCGGGCCTGGCGCAGCGCCTCGGATTCCTCTTCGTCCCAGACGAAGTCGCCGGAGGCCTTGTCCTTCTCCGACGGCTCGGCGATGTCGTCGCTCGTCCTTGACGGGCTTGGCGCCGCCGCGGGCGCCGCCTTGACCTCGCCGTCGGCCGAGTCCGGCCCCGGATTCGTCGTCGGTTCCTCGTCGTCGGCGCTGTCCTCGTCGGTCGTCGTCGACCTCGATGTCCTCGAGATCGAGGTCGTGTCCTCGACCACGAGGTCCTCGCCGGGCTCGGCCTCGAGCTCGTCGTTGCTCTCCAGCTCGTCACCGGCGACGATCTGTCGGCGACACCCGGTTCGGCGGCGGTGGCCTTCTTGGCGCGTCGCGGGGCGTCCGCGCCGGCGGCGCTCGGCCGGCCTTGGCCGGCGCGCTTGGCCGCCTTCGCCGGGGCCGCTCCGTTGGCGGACCTTGCTTCGCCGGGGCCTTCTTCGCGGGGGTCTTGGTAGCGGTGCGCTTCACCGGCTCATCGGTTGCCGGGCTTGCCTTTGTCGCTGCCACGTACACCCTTTCAATCGTGCGGGTTTCGGCGCGCACACGTGCGCCACCGAAAAGTGTCGGCTATGTCGAATGTCGGCGACGATCTCAGCTGGGATACTCGCCGCTGTTCGGTGTAGGCGGCCGCCGTCGACCATTGTAACGACAGTGTGGGTCCGCCGCGCCGAGCGGCACATTTGGCGGGCCGCGCGGCCGGGTTACTCGGCAGTAGCCGGTGACGTCGACTTCTGCGGCCATCGCCGCGCCGACGATGCCCGCGGTGTTCTGCAGCGCCGCGGCCACCACCGGGGTGCGGTTCTCCAGCAGCGGGATCCACTTGTCGGCCTTGCGGCTGATGCCGCCGCCGGCGATGAACAGGTCCGGCCAGATCGCGTTCTCGATGGCCACCAGCACCTTGGTGACTTCTTGCGTCCAGCGCTCGTAGCTCCAGTCCTTGCTGTTCCTTGACCGAAGACGCGGCCCGGTGCTCGGCTTCCTTGCCGCCGACTTCGAGGTGGCCGAACTCGGTGTTGGGCAGCAGCGCGCCGTTGTGGATGACCGCCGAGCCGATGCCCGTGCCGAAGGTCAGCAGCACGATGACGCCGGTGTTGTCCCGGCCTGCCCCGAACTTCTCCTCGGCCAGACCGGCGGCGTCGGCGTCGTTGAGCACCGTCACGCGCCGGCCGCCCAGCGCGGTGGCGATGACCTCGCGTGGCGTTGGCGCCGATCCACGCCTTGTCGACGTTGGCGGCCGTGCGGACGATCCCGTCGGTCACCACGCCGGGATAGGTCACGCCGAGCGGGCCCGTCCCACCCGAAATGCCGGACGACGGCGGCGATGGTCTTGGCGACCGCGTCGGGGGTGGCCGGCTGCGGGGTCGGGAGCTTGTAGCGGTCGCCGATGAGCTGGCCGGTGTCGAGGTCGACGATGCCGCCCTTGACGCCGCTGCCGCCGACGTCGACGCCGAATCCGCGGCGCTGCGGCCCCGGTGTCGGAGTCAGCGGCAGGTGAGTCGGTGGCGGTCATGCAAGCTCCTCGCGCAGGTCGGCGGCGCCGGTGCGTGCACACCCTATGCTCGCCAATCCGATGTGTGCGGGTCGTGCATGCCGGGCAACCACCGCGATGCGCGGATGTGCTGCGATGGGTGCGGTGACCGAAATCGACAGCGACCCGGTGCCGAACTGCGACTCGGTCGCCGAACAGCTGGCCGCCGAGGCGGCGGCCTTCGTCCGGCGCCGTCGTGTCGAGGTGTTCGGCGACCGCCGACGCAGGACGCGGCGGACGGCGCGGTGCAGGCCAAGAGCACCCCGACCGATCCCGTCACGATCGTGGACACCGAGACCGAGCGGCTGCTGCGCGACCGGCTGGCCGAACTGCGGCCCGGTGAGCCCATCCTCGGCGAGGAGGAGGGCGGCCCCGGCGGGACCGAGGACGGCAGGCTCACCTGGGTGCTCGACCCGATCGACGGCACCGTGAACTTCGTCTACGGCATCGCGGCCTATGCGGTGTCGGTGGCGTGCAGCTCGACGGGCGTCTCGGTCGCCGGCGCCGTCGCCGACGTCGCCGCCGAGGGCGGTGTACTCGGCCGCGCGCGGCCACGGTGCGCGGCTGACCCGCGCCGGCGGTGCCGTCACCGCTGCGGTGCAGTGCCGTCGACCGAGCTGTCGATGGCCCTGGTCGGCACCGGGTTCGCCTATCAGCCCGAGCGCCGCCGACACCAGGCCGAGGTGCTGGCGCGGTTGCTGCCGGAGGTGCGCGACCTGCGCCGCATCGGCTCCTGCGCGCTGGATCTGTGCATGGTGGCGGCGGGCCGGCTCGACGCCTACTTCGAGGACGGCGTGCACGTCTGGGACTGGGCGGCCGGTGCGCTGATCGCCGCCGAGGCGGGCGCGCGGGTTCGGCTGCCGCCCGGCCGACGTGCCGACGCCGGGGTTGATCGTTGCGGCCGCGCCGGGTGTCAGCGCGGCAGTTCGACCGAAGCGCTGCTCCGATGCGGCGCTACGTCGGGCACGACCGGAGCTGACGTCAGCAGCGTTCCGGTGTGGATCTTGGTCAGCAGCGAGGGGTCGGCGGGCTGGGTGGCGTCCGGCAGCAGGCTGGCCAGCACGGCGTCGATGTCGTCGCTGTGGGTCAGCTCGGTGAAGTCGGTGCCGATCGCCAGGTCGACGGTGTCGTCGGTGCGCTGGTCCTGGTACAGCTCGATGCACGGGGCGACCAGCCAGACCGCCGCCGCGGCGGCGCGCCCGGACGGGCCGAACCGGATCTGGCCCTGGCACTCCAGCCGGGTGTTCGCGTAGACCGGGTCGTTGGCCGCCTCCGGGTCGGCGAAACCGAGGTCGCGCAGCGCACCGGCCACCTCGGCGGCCTGACCGCCCTGGCCGCTGGCGTTGAGCACCCGGATCTTGGTGTCGGCGAGCTTGGCGGGCGTCGACGTCGATCATCGTGGCACGCGACACCTGCTCGCCCAGATGTCCGGCGGCGCGGCGTCGGGCTCGGCGGGTGCGGGGGGCGGGTTGCAGACCGCGGCCTCGCGGACGTCGGGCGGGCGCGTCAGGGCGATCATCCAGACCAGCCAGGGCTGACCACCGCCAGCACCGCGAACATCAGCGATGCCGGGCATGAAATTGCGCCGGCGGAACGGCCGTCCGTGCTTGTCGAAGGCCGTGCCTTCGGTGATTTGCGCGACCACGACGTGCACTCTAGAGCCCGTCCGGCCGGCGCTCCGACCGGCAGTCAACAGTCCCAGTCGCTAAGTGTGATGTAAATCACAGTTGAACCGGTCGCAATCCGGGCACGAATCGTTTGGCGGATGCGTTCGACGCTGGTACAAAGCACTGCTGCAGCAAGCTTCACGGAGGGGACAGGCATGGCTACCGACTACGACGCCCCACGGCGCACTGAGACCGACGATGTGTCCGAGGATTCACTCGAGGAACTGAAGGCGCGGCGCAACGAAGCTCAGTCAGCCGTCGTCGACGTCGACGAATCCGAATCCGCCGAGTCCTTCGAGCTGCCCGGCGCGGATCTGTCCGGTGAGGAGCTGTCGGTACGGGTGATCCCGAAGCAGGCCGACGAGTTCACCTGCTCGAGCTGCTTTCTCGTGCATCACCGCAGCCGGCTGGCCAGCGAGAAGAACGGCCTGATGATCTGCTCCGACTGCGCGGCCTGAATCAGCCCTGAATCAGCGCAGCGCGGCCAGCACCCGATCCGGGTGGCGGCGCTGACCAGCCAGTACGGCGTCGGGTCGTCGGGATCGTCGAGGACCAGCAGCACCATCGGGCCGATCCAGGCCCGGTGCACGACGTAGGCGGCCGGGTCGAGCTGCCGGCCCAGCGCCGCCGACTTCGCCGAGCGGGGGACCTCGGCGGACCGGGCGATGACCGACGCCGGCAGGTGCGCGTCGCCGACCCACAGCTCGGCGTCGCCGCCGTCGTCGTAGCGCACCACGCGCACCTCGACCCGGCCGAACCAGAGCAGCGCGACCGCGGCGACGGGCAACAGCACCGCGAACGGCCAGCCAGTCGGGCAGCGCGCGACGCCCTGGTTGACTTCCAGCGCGATCAGGGCGGCCAGACCGAGGCCGGGCGGCCACCACCACCACGGAACCCACAACCGTTCGCGATAGCGAACGCTTTGGGCGGTGGCGCGCGTGTCGGACACGCGGCCAAGAGTAATCTCTGACGTCGTGTCCACCTCTCTGGCGGTCGTGCGTCTGGATCGCGGTCTGCCGATGCCCAGCCGGGCCCACGACGGCGACGCGGGCGTCGATCTCTACAGCGCGCAGGACGTCGAACTGGCGCCCGGAGAGCGCGCGCTGGTGCCGACCGGGATCGCCGTGGCCATTCCGCACGGGATGGTGGGGTTGGTGCATCCACGGTCGGGATTGGCTGCCCGCGTTGGCCTTTCGATCGTCAACAGTCCTGGCACCATCGATGCGGGCTACCGCGGTGAGATCAAGGTGGCGCTGATCAACCTCGACCCCGAGCACCCCGATCGTCGTCCACCGCGGGGACCGGATCGCCCAGCTGCTGGTGCAGCGGGTCGAGCTGCCCGAGTTGATCGAGGTGACGTCGTTCGACGAGGCCGGGCTGGCCGACACCACCCGCGGTGACGGGGGCCACGGTTCCTCCGGCGGACATGCGAGCTTGTGAATTGGAGGGGAAATGGCAAGAAGGCAGTCTGATGAGAGGCCCGAGGACGTGACGCAGCCCGACGACGAGCTCGACGGCCCGTTCGACATCGAGGACTTCGACGACCCCGCAGTGGCGACGCTGGCGCGGCTCGACCTGGGTTCGGTGCTGATCCCGATGCCCGAGGGCGGGCAGGTGCAGGTCGAGATCAACGAGACCGGGGTGCCCAGCGCGGTGTGGGTGGTGACGCCCGACGGCCGGTTCACGGTCGCGGCGTACGCCGCGCCCAAGTCCGCCGGCCTGTGGCGGGAGGTCGCCGCCGAACTGGCCGACTCGCTGCGCAAGGACGTCCCGAAAGTGAGCATCGAGGACGGTCCGTGGGGCCGTGAGGTGGTCGGCCCGGGGGGCCGGGCGCGGCCTGGTGCGGTTCATCGGGGTCGACGGATACCGCTGGATGGTCCGCTGCGTGGTCAACGGTCCCGAGGACCGGATCGACGCGCTGGCCGAGCAGGCGCGAGAAGCGTTGGCCGACACCGTGGTTCGGCGCGGTGACACGCCGCTGCCGGTGCGCACGCCGCTGCCGGTGGAACTGCCCGAGCCGATGGCCGCCCAGTTGCGCGCCGCGCCGAGCAGGCCGCCGCGCAGCAGGGCCAGCAGCCGCGGCCAGGAGGAGGCCCCGCAACAGCAGCCGCCGCAGCCGCCCGCCGAGCCTGCGGCGCGCCGCAGCACGCCGGGGTCGGCGATGCAGCAGCTGCGCGACGATGCACCGGCGGCTGACGCGCTAGCCGTACTGACCGCGGCGCTCGGCGCGTCGGCGTCGGCCAGGGCCGCCAGGCAGGCCGCCCAACACGGCCGGGTCGGCGCCGATCTGGTCGAGCGTCACCGTCCGCAGCGCCGCGCGCGGCGCGGCCGCCACCCACTCCACGGCCGACCTCCACGGGATGCACGGGGTCGTCGACGGCCGACACGACGCCCATCGGCACGGCCAGCCGCTCCAGCTCGCGGCCGCGTCGGCGCGACGTAGCGGGCCGCCTCGTCCATCGCCTCGGGCAGCGCCGGCCACTGCCCGACCCAGGACCGGGTCAGCTCGTCGGCCAGCCATTCCGGGCTCGACGCACGCATCTGCGCGTGGTGGCCGACGCCAGCCGTCGCGGCGCAGCAGCTGCGCCGAGTGCCGGGCGGCCAGCGCGGCCGGGCGCCGCGTCGGGCTAGCCCGTCCACGCCGGTAGCGCGGCCAGCACCGCCACCACGCGGCCCGGGTGCGCCAGCGCCCATTCCGACCGCCACCGCGGCGCCGATCGACACGCCGCCCACGGCAATGGGCATCGGCGCGGCCGCGCGAGCAGCGCGCGTCGAGTTCGTCGAGATAGCCGGCGATGAGCCGGTGCGGCTGGGGCGGCGGCGTGACGCACCACCGCGCCGACGTCGTGCAGGGCCGGTGAAAACGCCCGGTAGACGTAGTCGTCATCGGATCCGGTGCCGGGCAGCAGCACCGTGCTGACTCCGCGCAGAGTGACCGCCATGACACGATCGTGCCTGTCGTGGAACCCCCCGCAGACAGCGACCCGCCGGACCGACACCGTGGTTCGCATCCGGAACCAACAGGTCTACCGTGGCGTTGGTCGGGGTGAATCCACAGTGGTTTGACAGAAGTTCAGGAGCGCCATGGCCACGGCCGAGGGATTACTGCGCCGGCTCACCCGTCGGCTGACCGAGGACCCGGAGCAACTCGACGCCGAGGAGCTGACCGACGAGGTCGCCAACACCGGCGCGCAGCAGGCGATCGATTGTCAGCGCGGCCAGGAGGTCACGATGGTCGGCACACTGCGCAGCGTCGAGGGCAACGCGAAGGGATGCGCGGGCGGCGTCAAGGCCGAACTGTTCGACGGCACCGACGCGGTGATCCTGGTCTGGCTCGGCCAGCGCCGCATCCCCGGCATCGAATCCGGCCGCACGCTGCGGGTGCACGGCCGCCTCGGCAAGCTCGAGAACGGCGCCAAGGCGATCTACAACCCGCACTACGAGATCCAGCAGTGAGCGAACCCGGCACTGAACCGGGACGCAGACGTCTCCGGCGCGAGGGCTGCTCTGAACAGATGGGCGGCATCAGCGGGCTGATCTATTCATCGCTGCCCGTCGTGGTGTTCGTCCCGGTGTCCACCGCGTTCGGCCTGCTGCCGGCGATGGTGGCCGCGCTGGCGTCGCGGCGCTGATCCTGGTGTGGCGACTGGTCCGCGAGAGACCGCGCAGCCGGCGGTCTCCGGGTTCATCGGCGTCGGGCGTCTGCGCGCTGATCGCCTATGATCGGTGCGTCCAAGGGTTACTTCCTGCTCGGCATCTGGATGTCGCTGTTCTGGGCCGCGGTGTTCGCGGGCTCGGTGGTGATCCGCCGGCCCGTCGTCGGCTACATCTGGGGCTGGGTCACAGACGCACGACTCCAGCTGGCGCGACGTGCGACGAGCGGTGTGGGCCTTCGACGTTGCGACGCTGATCTGGGTGGCGGTGTTCCCGTCGCGGTTCGTCGTGCAGCACCACCTCTACGACGCGGACCAGACCGGCTGGCTGGGCGTGGCCCGCATCGCGATGGGCTGGCCGCTGACCGCGCTGGCCGCCGTGGTCATGTACTTCGCCATCAGCGCCGCGCAGCGCGCGGTGCACGAGCAGAGCGCGGCGGCGCCGGCGACGCGGTGCCGAGTCGGGCTGAGACCCGGCTCCGGCGCTCACGTGCGGGTGCAGCAGCAGATCGCGCAGCTCGTCCTCGACCTCGGTGATGGCCACGAACAGCAGTTCGTCGCCGCCCTCGAGCGGCTCGTCGCGCCTCGGGCACGATCACGCGTGGTCCGCGCAGGATCGTCACCAGCACGGCGTCGCGGGGCAGCTCGAGCCGCTTGACCGGCTTGCCGCCCCACGGTGTGTCGTCGGGCAGCGTGATCTCGACCAGGTTCGCCTGGCCCTTGCGGAACTCCATGAGCCGCACCAGGTCTCCGACCGAGACCGCCTCCTCGACCAGCGAGGCCAGCATCCGCGGAGTGGACACCGCGACGTCGACACCCCAGGCCTCGTCGAACAGCCACTCGTTGCGGGGGTCGTTGACCCGGGCCACCACGCGGGGCACCGCGAACTCGGTCTTGGCGAGCAGGCTGACCACGACGTTGGCCTTGTCGTCGCCGGTGGCGGCGATGACGACGTCGAACTCCTGGAGCTGGACCGACTCGAGCAGGCTACAGCTCGCAGGCATCGCCGAGGCGCCAGTGCGCGGCGGGGATCGCGTCGACGTCGATGTGCTCGGGGTTGCGTTCCAGCAGCATGATCTCGTGGGTTCTCGACGAGCTCTCGGGCGATGGAGCGGCCGACGGCGCCGGCTCCGGCGATGGCGACTTTCATCTGCGCCGCTCCTCATGATCGTCGTCGGCGGTCCTCATGCCTCCGGCTCCTCGCTCGGCGGCAGCGCGGCGATCGCCAGCGCTTCGGCGATGTGGCCCGGAGATCGCCGCGAGGTACACCTGATCGCCGGCCTGGATCACGGTCTTCGCCTCGGGCAGCAGCCCGGCGCCGAACCGGATCAGAAACGCCACCCGGCCCGCGGTGGCGCTCTCCAGCTCGGTGACGCGGCGGCCCACCCAGTGTCTCGTGCAGCGCCACCTCGGCCACCCCGACGTTGCCCGTCGGGTCGCGCCACTTGGTGGTCTCGGTCTCGCGGGTGAGCACGTTGAGCAGCCGGTCGGTGGTCCACGGCACGGTGGCCACCGTGGGGATGCCGAGCCGCTCGTAGACCGCCGCGCGCTTGGCGTCGTAGATGCGCGCCACCACCCGCTCCACGCCGAACGTCTCCCGCGCCACCCGCGCGGAGATGATGTTCGAGTTGTCGCCCGAGGACACCGCCGCGAACGCGCCGGCGTTCTCGATCCCGGCGCGCAGCAGCACGTCGCGGTCGAAGCCCATGCCGAGCACCCGTTCGCCGGGGAACTCGGGGGACAGCCGGTGAAAAGCGGTGCCGTCGCGGTCGATGACGGCGACGTCGTGGCCGATCCGGGCCAGACTGTCCGACAGGGACGCGCCGACCCGGCCGCACCCCATCACCACTACACGCACCTGTCGGTCCTTTCCGGCCGGAGCCAGAGGTGGCAGTTGAAAGAGCTACCGCTCCCCGTGCACTGTCGAACGCTACAGCTATCGACGTCATTGACGGTCGGGCTTACTCTTGGCACTCGTGTCCAAGCTTTCGACCGCCACCCGGCGGCTGGTTCTGGGCCGGCCGTTCCGCAGCGACAAGCTCTCGCACACACTGCTGCCCAAGCGGATCGCGCTGCCGGTGTTCGCCTCCGACGCGCTGTCCTCGGTGGCCTACGCGCCGGAGGAGATCTTCCTGGTGCTGTCGGTGGCGGGGCTGGCGGCCTACTCGATGGCGCCGTGGATCGGGCTGGCGGTGGCCGGGGTGATGCTCATCGTGATCGCGAGCTACCGGCAGAACGTGCACGCCTACCCGTCGGGCGGTGGGGACTACGAGGTGGTCACGACCAACCTCGGCGGCACCGCGGGCCTCACGGTGGCCAGTGCGCTGCTGGTGGACTACGTGCTGACGGTCGCGGTGTCGATGTCCTCGGCGATGTCGAACATCGGCTCGGCGGTGCCGTTCGTCGACCACCACAAGGTGTGGTTCGCGGTGGTCGCGATCCTGCTGCTGGCGTCGCTGAACCTGCGCGGCATCCGGGAATCGGGTACCGCGTTCGCGATCCCCACCTACGCGTTCATGATCGGCATGTACGTGATGCTGGCGTGGGGCTTCTTCCAGATCTACGTGCTGGGCCACGAGTTGCGGGCCGAGTCGGCCGACTTCGAGATGCACGCCGAGCACGGCGACGTCCTGGGCTTCGCGCTGGTGTTCCTGGTCGCGCGGGCGTTCTCGTCCGGCAGCGCGGCGCTGACCGGGGTCGAGGCGATCAGCAACGGCGTGCCGGCGTTCCAGAAACCCAAATCCCGCAATGCCGCGACGACGCTGCTGTTGCTCGGCGTCATCGCGATCACGCTGTTCATGGGCATGATCATGCTGGCCAAGGCCACCGGGGCGCAGATCGCCGAGCGGCCGCTCGAACAACTCGTCGGCGCGCCGCCCGACTACCAGCAGAAGACGCTGATCGCGCAGCTGGCCGATGCGGTGTTCCACGACTTCCCCATCGGGCTGTACCTGATCGCCGGCGTCACCGCGCTGATCCTGGTGCTCGCCGCCAACACCGCGTTCAACGGGTTTCCGGTGCTGGGATCGATTCTGGCGCAGGACCGTTACCTGCCGCGCCAGCTGCACACCCGCGGCGACCGGCTGGCGTTCTCCAACGGCATCCTGTTCCTGGCGTTCGGTGCGATCGCGTTCATCGTGGCGTTCCAGGCGCAGGTGACCGCGCTGATCCAGCTCTACATCGTCGGGGTGTTCGTGTCGTTCACGCTGAGCCAGATCGGCATGGTGCGGCACTGGACCCGCCTGCTGCGCAGTGAAACCGACCAGGCCGCCCGCGCGCGGATGATGCGCTCGCGGGTGATCAACACCGATCGGCTTCGTGTGCACCGGCACCGTGCTGATCATCGTGGTGGTGACCAAGTTCATGGCCGGGGCCTGGATCGCGATCCTGGCGATGGCGGCGCTGTTCTTCATCATGAAACTGATCCACCGGCACTACGCATCGGTCAGCCGCGAGCTGGAGGCCCGCGCCGCCGAGGCCGCAGGACATCGTGCTGCCGAGCCGAAACCACGCGATCGTGCTGGTGTCCAACCTGCACCTGCCGACGCTGCGGGCGCTGGCCTACGCGCGGGCCACCCGGCCCGACATGCTGGAGGCGATCACCGTCAGCGTCGACGACGCGGAAACCCGTGAGCTGGTGCACAAGTGGGAGGACAGCGACATCAGCGTGCCGCTGAAGGTGATCGCCTCGCCGTACCGCGAGATCACCCGCCCGGTGCTCGACTACGTCAAACGGGTCAGCAAGGAGTCGCCGCGCACCGTCGTGACGGTGTTCATCCCCGAGTACGTCGTCGGCCACTGGTGGGAGCAGGTGCTGCACAACCAGAGTGCGCTGCGCCTGAAGGGCCGGCTGCTGTTCGAACCGAACGTGATGGTGACTTCGGTTCCGTGGCAGCTGAGTTCGTCGGAGCGGCTCAAGAAGCTGCAGCCGCAGACCGCGCCCGGTGACGCCCGCCGGGGGTTCCTGGATTGAGCGCCGAGGACGCGCCCGGCGAACTGGTCACTGACGACCGGCGCCGCCGGCCAACGGCGGCAGCTGCGTGGCGCGCCACGACGGCCGGGTGGTGTTCGTGCGCTACGCGCTGCCGGGCGAGACGGTGCGCGTGCGCGTCACCGGGGGAGCGGGAGCCGCGGGTCGTACTGGCACGCCGAAGTGCGTCGAGGTGCTCGAGCCGTCCGCCGACCGCATCGACTCGCTGTGCCCGATCGCCGGTGTGGACGGCGCAGGGTGTTGCGACCTGGCGTTCGCCGAGCCGGCGGCGGCCCGCCGGCTCAAGGGCGCGGTGGTGGCCAATCAGCTGGCCCGCCTCGGCGGATACCACTGGCGCGACGAAGACGACGCCGCGGCCGAACCGGTGGGCCGGCCGGGTGCCACCGGCTGGCGGACCCGGGTGCGCTGGACGGTCGGCCGACGGCCGCGCGGGGTTTCACCGCTATCACAGCGCCGAGCTGGTGCACCGGCTGGACTGCGCGCAGCTGCCGCCGGCATGCTCGACGGGAGTGGCCGACCGGCGCTGGCCCACTGGCGCAGACGTGCACGTGGCGGTCGACGACGACGGGGACCGGCACGTGGTGCTGGCCGGGCCGCGCGGCGGCTCGCAGCGACCGAACGTCGATCGAGGGCGGCTACGAGGCGGTTCAGCGGGTCGGCGGGCGCATCTGGCGGGTGCCGGTGACGGCGTTCTGGCAGGCGCACCGCGAGGCGCCCGCGCTCTACAGCGACCTGGTCGCCGACTGGGCGCGGCTGGAACCGGGCATGACGGCGTGGGATCTCTACGGCGGGGCCGGGGTGTTCGCCGCGGCGCTGGCCGACGCGCGTCGGCGACACCGGACAGGTGCTCACCGTCGACACGTCGCGCGGGGCGTCGCGGTCGGCGCGCGCGGCGCTGGCCGACCTGCGGTTCGGTCGAGGTGCTCACCGACTCGGTGCGACGTGCGCTCGGCGGGCAGCGCGAGCGCGCCGACGTCGCGGTGCTCGATCCGCCGCGCACCGGGGCCGGCCGCGAGGTGATCGAGCTGCTGGCGGCCGCCGGTGTGCCGCGGGTCGATCCACATCGGTTGCGAGGCAGCATCGTTCGCCCGCGACATCGGGCTGTACCGCGGTCACGGCTATGCAGGTGGAGAAGCTGCGGGTGTTCGACTCGTTCCCGCTGACCCACCATGTCGAGTGCGTGGCGGTGCTGTCGGATGCTCAGCCCACGACGAAGTAGCGCACCCACAGATAGACGGCCGACAGCGCGACCGACATCGCCGTGACCACCACGCCCTTGCGGGTGAACTCCCAGAACGAGATCGGGATTGTCGGCGCGCCGGGCGATGCCGAGCATGACGACGTTGGCGCTGGCCCCGACCGCGGTCAGGTTTCCGCCGAAGTCGGCTCCCAGGGCGAGCGCCCACCACAGCGCACCCGAGTGGGTCGGGTCGGAGAGGCCGGCTGCCAGTTCGCTGACGATCGGCGTCATCGTCGCGACATAGGGGATGTTGTCGATGATGCCCGACACCGGCGCCGACACCCCGAGGATCAGCATCACCGTGCTCAGCGCGTCGCCGCCGGTGGCTTCGACCGCCGCCCTCGCCAGCTCGGCGATGACGCCGGTCTTCACCAGCGCGCCCACCATCACGAACAGCCCGGCGAAGAACAGCAGCGTCTCCCACTCCACGCTGTGCAGGTAGTCGGACCTCTCGAGACGGGAGATCAGGATCAGGATCCCCGCGCCCAGCAGCGCCACGATGGAGGGCTCGATGTGCAGTACCGGGTGCGCGATGAACGCGGCGAACACCAGCAGCAGCACCACCCCGCACTTGATGAGCAGAGCGGGATCTCGGATGGCTTCGCGCTCCTGCAGCGACATCACGTCGGCGACCCGCGCGGGGTCGACGTCGAACGAGCCGCGGAACAGCCACGGCAACAACGCGATGAAGACCGCCAGGATCACGACGACGATCGGCAGCATGTGCACCAGGAAGTCGTTGAAGGTCAGGCCGGCCCGGCTGGCGATGATGATGTTGGGCGGATCGCCGACCAGAGTGGAGGCGCCGCCGATGTTGGACGCGAACACCTCGGCCATCAGGAACGGCACCGGGTTGACCGCCAGGCGATCGCACACCAGCAGCGTCACCGGGGCGATCAGCAACACCGTGGTGACGTTGTCCAGCAGCGCCGAGGCGACCGCGGTGACCAGCACCAGCAGCATCATGATCCGCAGCGGAGATCCGTTGGCGCGCTTGGCCGCCCAGATGGCGATGTACTCGAAGACGCCGGTCTGCCGCAACACGCTGACGATGATCATCATGCCGAAGAGCAGGAAGATGACGTCCCAGTCGATGCCGGTCTCGCGGGAGAAGAAGACGTCCTCGGAACCGAGCAGACCGACGGCGAGCACGACGCCCGCGCCGCCCAGGGCGGCCAGTGTCTTGTTGATGCGGTCGCTGGCGATCAGCGCGTAGGCGATGACGAACACCGCGACCGCGATGACGGTCATCGCCACCGCTCCGGATCGATGGATCAACGCTTCAAGCGCCGCCTCGAGTAAGCGCGATGCGGTGATCACCCCGTGCAATTTCCCGTCCTTCATCACGGCCATCAGCGGACTCCTCAGCCGCGCCATCAGTCGCCGCAACCTCGATGATGGTGTCATCAGCGTGTGCGGCCGGCACATCGAGGAGGTGATCGGGCAGCACATCGCGCACGGTCTTGCCCGCCAGCTTGTCGGCTACCCGGTCGGCCATCGATTCGTTGAGGACGCCGGCCAGCGACGGATCGTCCTGGACGTACTGCGGGATGATGAACCGCACCACCTGCGAGGCGGGCAGCACCGCGAAGCGCTTACCGGACGGTCCGGTGACGACGATGCCGGGCAGCCGGTGCTCGGCGAGCATCCGAGCCGCTTCCAGCGCGTCGGACTCCATCGTCACGACCGGGAAATCCTCGGCGATGTCCTCGGCGTGCATACCCGTACGATACGGCGAATCCCGGCCGGCAGGGGCATTCCGCTGCGGTTGGTGTGTGGGGGCGCGCCGGTATACATTTGGTGTCGGTGCGCCGGGAAGACGGGTCGGCAGTCCTGTTCGACGACCCGTGAAAGGCCTTTCAGTGCCCGCTCATTCGGCGGTGCCCCAGCGCACCCCGCTACCTGCTCCAATCTTGTTGACGCGCATCGCTTCCCGCGGCGCGATCGAGCTCGGATGTGCGGGCACATGACCTCGCCGCGACGGACGTTCCCCACCGGCCTGCGCCTGCTGACCCGCAGTTCCTGGGCCGAGACGCAGCGCTTCTCCGAGATCCTGCGCAAGGAGACGGTCGGCGGGATACTGCTGCTGGTCGCGGCGGGCCTGGCGTTGGGATGGGCGAATTCGCCGTGGTCGCAGTCCTATCACGGGCTCTCGGAGCTCATGGTCGGACCGGAATCGCTGCATCTGCACCTCAGCCTCTCGACCTGGGCGGCCGACGGGCTGTTGGCGATCTTCTTCTTCGTGGTCGGGGTGGAACTCAAGCGCGAGTTCGTCGCGGGCGATCTGCGTGATCCGCGGCCGGGCGGCGCTGCCGATCGCCGCGGCCATCGGCGGCATGCTGGTGCCCGCGGGGATCTTCATCGCCGTCAACCTGGCCGCCGGGCAGCCCGAGAACCTCGGCGGCTGGGCGGTGCCCATCGCCACCGACATCGCGTTCGCCCTCGCGGTGCTGGCGGTGCTGTCGACCCATCTTCCGACGGCGCTGCGGACCTTCCTGCTCACCCTGGCCGTGGTCGACGACCTGCTGGCCATCACGGTCATCGCGGTGTTCTACACCGATCACCTGTCGTTCGGACCGCTGGCCCTGGCCGCTGGTGCCGGGCGGATTGTTCGCGCTGGCCGTGCAGAAGGGCGTGCGGAACTGGTGGGTGCTGCTGCCGCTGGCCCTGCTGACGTGGGGACTGGTCCATGCCAGCGGCGTGCACGCCACCGTGGCCGGGGTGCTGCTCGGGTTCGCGGTGCCCGCACTGGGCCGGCATGCGTCCGCGGACCATTTCGAGCACCTCCTGCGTCCGGTGTCGGCGGGGTTCGCGGTGCCGGTGTTCGCGTTCTTCGCCGCAGGCGTGACGGTGGGCGGCTGGTCGGGGCTGGGCGGCTCCCTGTTGCACCCGGTGACGATCGGTGTCATCGCCGGTCTGGTCGTGGGCAAACCGCTGGGCGTGTGGCTGACCGCGTATCTGCTGGCCAAGTTCACCCATGCCCGCCTGGACGACGAGCTGCAGTGGCGCGACGTGCTGGGGGTGTCCCTGCTGGCCGGTATCGGCTTCACGGTATCGCTGCTGATCGGCGAGCTGGCGTTCGATTACGGATCTATGACGAGCGCCGACGTGAAGATCGGGGTGCTGTGCGGTTCCGTGGTCGCCGGTCTGCTGGCCGCGGTGGTCCTGCTGAGCCGAAACGCCGCGTACCGCCGCATTCATCAACGCGAGATGGCCGACGCCGACCACGACGGCGTGCCCGACATCTACGAGTCTCGGCACGACTGACCGGCGCTGCGGTGCGTAGACTGACGGAATGCTTGAACAGATCCGCGGTCCCGCAGATCTGCAGCACCTTACCCAGTCGCAAGTCGACGATCTGGCGCACGAGATTCGCCGGTTCCTCATCCACAAGGTCGCTGCAACCGGTGGGCATCTCGGCCCGAACCTCGGCGTCGTCGAGCTGACGCTGGCGCTGCACCGGGTGTTCGACTCGCCGCACGATCCGATCCTGTTCGACACCGGCCACCAGGCCTACGTGCACAAGATGCTGACCGGCCGGTGCCAGGACTTCGACACGCTGCGCAAGAAGGACGGCTTGTCGGGGTACCCGTCGCGCGCCGAGAGCGAGCACGACTGGGTGGAGTCCAGCCATGCCAGTTCCGCGCTGTCCTACGCCGACGGCCTGGCCAAGGCCTTCGAACTCAACGGGCACCGCAACCGGCACGTCGTCGCCGTGGTCGGCGACGGCGCGCTCACCGGCGGGATGTGCTGGGAGGCGATGAACAACATCGCCACCTCGCGGCGGCCGATCGTGATCGTGGTCAACGACAACGGCCGCAGCTACGCCCCGACCATCGGCGGTTTCGCCGAGCACCTCGCGGGCCTGCGGCTGCAGCCCGGATACGAGAAGGTGCTCGAAGAGGGCCGCAAGGCGGTGCGCGGCGTTCCCGTCATCGGTGAGTTCTGCTATCAGTGCATGCACAGCATCAAGGCCGGCATCAAGGACGCACTGTCCCCACAGGTGATGTTCACCGATCTGGGCCTGAAGTACGTCGGTCCGATCGACGGCCACGACGAACACGCCGTGGAGAGCGCCCTGCGCCACGCCCGCGCGTTCAACGCGCCGGTGGTCGTGCACGTGGTCACCCGCAAGGGCATGGGCTATGCACCCGCCGAGAACGACGAAGACGATCAGATGCACGCCTGCGGCGTCATCGACCCGGAGACCGGCCTGGCCACCACGGTGCCCGGACCCGGCTGGACGTCGACGTTCGCCGAGGCCCTGATCCAGCTGGCGGCGCGCCGCCGCGACGTCGTGGCGATCACCGCCGCGATGCCGGGGCCGACGGGACTCAGTGCGTTCCGGCAGCGTTTCCCCGATCGGTTCTTCGACGTCGGCATCGCCGAGCAGCACGCGATGACCTCGGCCGCGGGGCTGGCGATGGGCGGCATGCACCCCGTCGTCGCCATCTACTCGACGTTCCTGAACCGGGCGTTCGACCAGGTCATGATGGATGTCGCGCTGCACCAGCTACCGGTGACCCTCGTCCTCGACCGGGCCGGCATCACCGGGCCCGACGGTGCGAGCCACAACGGCACCTGGGATCTGTCGATCCTCGGTATGGTGCCCGGTATGCGCGTGGCGGCACCGCGCGACGGCGCCCGGCTGGGGGAGGAACTCGCCGAAGCCCTCGACATCGACGACGGCCCCACCGCCATCCGATTCCCGAAAGGCGATGTCGGCGAGGACATCCCGGCGGTCGAACGGCGCGACGGGGTGGACGTGCTCGCGGTTCCTGCCGACGGGCTCTCCGAGGACGTGCTGGTGGTCGCGGTCGGGCCGTTCGCGGCGATGGCGCTGGCGATCGCGCAACGGCTGCGCAACCAGGGCATCGGCGTGACGGTCGTCGATCCGCGCTGGGTGCTTCCGGTGCCGGAGGCGATCGTCGGGTTGGCCGCCGCGCACAAGCTGGTCGTCACCCTGGAGGACAACGGGGTGCACGGCGGCGTGGGATCGGCGGTGTCGGCGGCCCTGCGGCACGCCGAGATCGACGTGCCGTGCCGGGACGCCGCGCTGCCCCAGGAGTTCTTCGACCACGCCTCCCGCGGCGAGGTGCTGGCCGGCGTCGGTCTGACCGAGCGCAACATCGCCCGCCAGATCACCGGGTGGGTCGCGGCGCTCGGTGCCCGGGCTTCCGAGCGGGAAGTCAGCGAACACCTCGACTGACGAAGGGCGGGCGCGTGGACGCACGACTCGAACGGTGGAAGTCGGCCGGGCAGTATTTCGACTATCTCGGATTCGACGTCTTCTTCCGCCACGAGGGGCAGGGTCCGGCTCTGCTGTTGGTGCACGGCTATCCGTTCAACACCTACGACTGGGCGGCGATCTGGCCGGCCCTGACCGAGCGCTTCACCGTGATCGCTCCCGACATGATGGGCATGGGGTTTTCGGCCAAGCCGGTCACCTACCGCTATTCGGTGCACGACCACGCGGACATGCACGAGGCGCTGCTCGGGCATCTCGAGGTGCGCTCGGCGCACGTACTGGCCCACGATCTGGGTGACTCCGTGGTCCAGGAATTGTTGGCGCGCAAAGAGTTCGGGCAGCAATCCTACGCTGCGTGGGACATCGAATCGGTCACCTGGCTCAACGGCGGGCTGTTCAACGAGGCCTACACCCCGCGCCTGATGCAGAAGCTGATGTCGGCGACTCCGCTGGGTGACCTGATGGGGCCGCTGCAGGGCAGTACCTTCTCGCGCCGGCTGGTGGAACCGACGCTCAACGAGATGTTCGGGCCGAACACCAAGCCGACGCGGCAGCTGATGGACACCTTCCACCAGATCCTGGAGTACAACGACGGCAAGAGGGTGCTGCACAAGGTCGGGCGGTTCCTCGAGGACCGCTACACGCACCGCAACCGGTGGGTGCGGGCCATGCGCGAGACCGCCGTGCCGATGCGCCTGATCGACGGACCCGTCGATCCGAACTCGGGCGCGCACATGGCCCGGCGCTACGCCGAGGTGATCCCGGACGCCGACGTGGTGATGCTCGCCGAGGACATCGGGCACTGGCCCCAGATCGAAGCGCCCGAGCAGGTGCTGACGCATTTCCTCGCCCACATCGAACGGGTCACCGCGAGTCGGTAGCCGGTGCTTCGGACAATGCCGCGGTCAGCACCGGCACCGTCAGTTCGCGCTGCCACTGCCGGGCGCTGGACTCGGCCAGGAACGTTTCCACGGCGGTGGCCGTGTCGTCGACCGGCGTCCAGTCCCAACACAGCCGGCGCACCGTCTCGGGTGACAACAGATTCTCGGGGGGAACCGAAACACGTTGCGCCAGTTCCGCGATGCCGGACCGGGCGGCTTCGAGCCGGGCCGCGGCCTCCGGCTTGCGTCGTGCCCACCGCGACGCGGGCGGCGGGCCGTTGGACGGTTCCTGCGCGGCGGGCGGCTCCACGGTGCGGGCGCGGGCCAGCGCGTCCAACCACACCTGCGCACTGCGGCGCTGTCTGGATCCGCCGAAGACGGGCAGCGCGGTGAGCTTTTCGACGGTGTCGGGGTCGGCCGTCGCGGCGTTGATGATCGCGCTGTCGGGCAGGATCCGTCCGGGCGCGATGTCGCGGCGCCGGGCGATCTGGTCCCGGGTGGTCCACAGTTCGCGCACCGCCGCCAGCGCCCGGGGGTCGCGGACCTTGTGGATGCCCGACGTGCGGCGCCAGCGGTCCCGGCGCGTGGGCGACCCCTCGAAGGTGCGCAGGAACTCGAATTCCTGTCTGGCCCAGTCGGTCTTGCCCTGTTCGGCCAGCACGGCCTCGATGGCGTCGCGCAGCTCGGCGAGCACCTCGACGTCCAGCGCCGCGTAGTTGAGCCACTCGTCGGGCAGCGGCCGCTTCGACCAGTCCGCGGCGCCGTGACCCTTGGTCAGCGCGAGGCCCAGCAGCCGTTGCACCATCGAGGCCAGATTGACCCGGTCGAAATTGGCCAGCCGCCCGGCCAGTTCGGTGTCGTACAGCGACACGGGACGCATCCCGATCTCGGCCAGACACGGCAGATCCTGGTCGGCGGCGTGCAGCACCCACTGGTCGTCGGCCAGCACCTGGGCGATCGGAGCGAGCACCTCGACCGCGTCGCCGCCGTGGCTGACCGGGTCGATCAGCACGGTTCCCGCGCCGGCGCGCCGGATCTGCACCAGATAGGCGCGGTTGGAGTACCGGAAGCCGGACGCCCGCTCGGCGTCCACGGCGAACGGGCCGCTGCCGGCGGACAGCAGGTCGGCGGCCCTGGCGATCTCGCTGCGGCTGACCGATACGGCGGGGACGCCGTCGCGGGGGGCGAGCAGGGGAGTGGCCGCCACCTCGGGTGCGGCGGTGTCCTGCGGCGCTTCCGCGTCCACGGCGGAGCCCGTGGCTGGAGATTCGGTCATCGGGTCAGGCGCGGGTGCGCGAGCTCAGGTCGGTCACTCCGGTCGGCGGCAGGCCCGCGGCGTGCTCGAGGACTTCGCAGAACGCCTCGACGTGCGGACCGAGGTCCAGCGTCGTGGCCGTCCACGAGGCACGCAGCTCGAGCTGGTGGGCCCGCGGGCGGGCCGGAGATGTCCCCGTACCGCACCGACGTGGTGGCGGTGACGGTGCCGCCCAGGGCGGTCACGTGCTCGGCGCGCTGCTCCAGCGCATCGGCCAGCCAGCTCCAGGCGACCTCGGGCAGGAGGGGGTCGACCGCCTCGCTGGAATCCAGGTCGGCCTGGATGTAGGCGACCAGCCGCATGGTGCCGTCCCACGCGTCGGCGCCCTCGGGGTCGTGCAGCAGGATGAGCCGGCCGAACGCGTCGCCCTCGGAGCGCTCCGGGATCACCGCCGCCTCGGCATGCTTGACCTCGGCGCCCAGCGCATAGCTGTACGGCGCGAGGCGCTGCGGGGGCCGGATCGGACCCAGCTCGATCTCCGGTCGCACGGTGGTGGCGTTCATGGCCGCGACCGCTTCACGGAATTGAGCCGGTTCGGCGGTGGTCACGCCGAATGACGCTAGTGCATTCACACAGGTCTGTGCTCATGGCGCGCCGATTCGCACCCGAGCGGACATGGCAGCATGGGCATCGATGAATACGCGCCGCGAGCTGCCCGAATCCGCCTACCTGGCCGCCGTCGCCGGCCGCAAACCCCACCGGATCCCGGTGTGGCTGATGCGGCAGGCGGGGCGGTCGCTGCCCGAGTACCGGGCGCTGCGCGCCAAGAACACGATGATGCAGGCGTGCTTCGACGCCGACCTGATCACCGAGATCACGCTGCAGCCGGTGCGCAGGCACGCTGTGGACGCGGCGATCCTGTTCTCCGACATCGTGGTGCCGCTGCGGGCCGCGGGCGTCGGCGTCGACATCGTCCCCGACGTGGGGCCGGTCATCGAGCACCCGATCCGGACGGCGGCCGACGTCGACGGGATCGCGCCGCTGGACCCGCAGCGGGTCAGCCCGGTGTCGACCGCGGTGGGTCAGCTGGTCGCCGAGTTGGGCGACGTCGCGCTGATCGGGTTCGCCGGAGCACCGTTCACCCTGGCGTCCTACCTCGTCGAGGGCGGGCCGAGCCGCAACCACGAACACACCAAGGCGATGATGCTGGGCGAAACCGCGACCTGGCACGCGCTGATGACCGCGCTGACCGACGTGACCATCGGGTTTCTGCGCGCCCAGCTGGAGGCCGGCGTCGACGCCATCCAGGTGTTCGATTCGTGGGCCGGCACGCTTGTCACTGGCCGACTACCGCGCCTACGTGCTGCCGCACAGCGCGCGGGTGTTCGCAGAGCTGGCCGGCTACGGGGTGCCGATGACCCATTTCGGAGTCGGCACCGCCGAGCTGTTGGGCGCGATGTCGGAGGCCGTGCGCGGCGAGGGAGCCGGCCACGGCGTGCCCGCCGTGGTGGGGGTGGACTGGCGCACGTCGCTGACCGACGCCGCCGCGCGGGTCGGAGAAGGCGTCGCACTGCAGGGCAATCTCGATCCGGTCGTGCTGCTCGCGGGCTGGCCGGTGGTCGAGCGGGCCGTGCGCGCCGTCGTCGAGGACGGCCGGCGCGCGGTCGACGCGGGTGCGGTCGGGCATGTGTTCAACCTGGGCCACGGCGTGCTGCCCGCCACCGATCCGCAGGTCATCACCGACACCGTCGCGCTGGTGCACGAACTGTGAGCGCTTCGTATTGCGTTGTGGGCGGCGGTATCTCGGGCCTCGTCGCCGCGTACCGACTGCGGGTGGCGGCCGGCCCGGACGCGTCGATCACGGTGCTGGACCCCGCGGACCGGCTCGGTGGTGTGCTGCGTACCGAGCGGATCGCCGGTCAGCCCCTCGACGTCGGCGCCGAGGCGTTCGTCGCGCGCCGGCCGGAGGTGCCGGCGCTGCTGGGCGAGCTGGGCCTGGCGGGCAGGCAGATCGCCACCACCGGTGCGCGGCCGCTGATCTACAGCCAGGGCGAGCTCCACCCGCTGCCCACCGACACCGTCAACGGCATCCCGTCGCGAGCTGCGGCGCTGACCGGCCTGGTCGACGACGCCACCGTCCGGTGGATGCTCGACGAGCCCCGCCGGCCGCTGTCCTGGCACGCCGGCGCCGACCCCGCGGTCGCCGAGCTGGTCGGCGACCGCTTCGGCGCGCAGGTCGTGGAGCGTTCGGTCGATCCGCTGCTGGCGGGTGTGTACGCCGGGTCGGCGGCGACGATCGGGGTGCGGGCGGCGGTGCCGACGGTGGCGACCGCGCTGGACCGTGGGGCGCGCAGCCTGACCGAGGCGGTCCGTGCGGCCCTGCCGCCGCCGCGACCCGGATCGGTGTTCGGTGCCATCGACGGTGGTTACACGGTGCTGGTCGACGAACTGGTTCGCCGCTCCGGGCTGACGTGGGCCCAGGTGTCGGTGCGCGCCGTGCAGCGCAGCGCGGGTGGCTGGGAACTGGTCGACGACGAGGGCGCGCGCTGGGCCGCCGACGCGGTGGTCCTCGCGGTCCCGGCGCCGCGGCTGCCGGCGTTGATCGCCGACGTGGCGCCGCGAAGCGCGGCGGCGGCCCGCACCATCCCGGTGGCGTCCGCCGCGGTGGTCGCGCTGGCGCTGCCGGGCGGGACACCGCTGCCGGAGCAGTCCGGCGTGCTGGTCGCCGGCCGCGGCCGGTTGCACGCGAAGGCGGTCACGCTGTCGTCGCGCAAGTGGGGGCGCCGCGGCAGCGTCGAGATGGTCCGGCTGTCCTTCGGCCGCTTCGGCGACGACCTGGCGCGCAATGCCGGCGACGAGGAGTTGCTGACGTGGGCGGGGGAGGACCTGACGACGTTGTTCGGGATCTCCGTCGAACCCGAGGACTCCCGGGTGGTCCGCTGGCTCGACGCGATGCCGCAGTACGGCCCGGGACACGCCGACGTGGTCGCCGAGGTGCGCGCCGGTCTGCCGCCCGGTCTGACGGTGGCCGGTGCCTACCTCGACGGGATCGGTGTGCCCGCGTGTGTGGCGGCCGCGACGAGGGCGGCGGCGGCGTCTGGCCGTCAACGGGCGGCGTGGCACGATAGACGCATGTCCAAGCTCGATTACGACGCGCTCAACTCCACGATCCGCTACCTGATGTTCTCGGTGTTCGCCGTGCGGCCGGGGGTACTGGCCGACGGGGACGACGCGCGCGCCGCGATCGTCGACGAGACCGCGACCTTTCTCAAGCGGCAGGAGGACAAGGGTGTCGTGGTGCGGGGTCTCTACGACGTCGCAGGGCATGCGTGCCGACGCCGACTTCATGATCTGGACGCACGCCGAGACCGTCGAGGCGCTGCAGGCCACCTATTCCGACTTCCGCCGCACCACGACGCTGGGCCGCGCATCCACCCCGGTGTGGAGCAATGTGGCCCTGCACCGGCCCGCCGAGTTCAACAAGAGCCACGTGCCGGCGTTCCTGGCCGGTGAGGAGCCCGGCGCCTACATCTGCGTCTATCCGTTCGTCCGGTCGCTGGAGTGGTATCTGCTGCCCGACGACGAGCGGCGGCGCATGCTCGCCGAGCATGGGATGGCAGCGCGCGGGTACAAGGACGTCCGAGCCAACACCGTGCCCGGCGTTCGCGCTCGGCGATTACGAGTGGCTGCTGGCCTTCGAAGCTCCCGAGCTGCACCGGATCGTCGATCTGATGCGGGACCTGCGCGCCACCGATGCGCGTCGGCACGTTCGGGAGGAGACCCCGTTCTTCACCGGCCCGCGCGTCGCGGTCGAGCGGTTGGTCGCGGCTCTGCCGTAAGGGTTTGCTGTCGGGCGCGTCATTCGGCAGAAGTGTCGAATTTGCAAACCTTGTAATTGTCGGGACAACAAGATAACCCCTGGAGGGCTACGAGTTTATCCCGCGGGGACGTGGGGTCGCGGCAAAGGTTTTCTGCACGGGCCGTTGCGCTTCCCGTGCGGCGTCGTGTTGCTAAGCTCGCCGAACCTGAGATGGGTGACGGCGGGGGTCGTGACCGTCGGCGGCGGGTATGGCGCCTGGTTGCTGGGCGGTTGGGGCGGACAGGCCGTCATTCGCGTGCTCGACGACGTCGGCCTGATCTTCTTCGCGCTCTTCGCGGCGGCAGGTGCGGCGTTGGCGGCGTCGTCGGTGCGGGGCCGACGCCGGCTACCTGGCGTTCCTGCTGGGCGCGGGGCTGTGCCTGATCCTGTTCCTGACGGTGTCGCCGCCGCGCACCCAGCTGCGCATCCTCTTGGACGGCCTGTTCGCCGCGGCCGCGATCTTCGCCATGGCGTGGGTGACGCTGCTCGACACGGTGTACACCGCTCAGGACGGCGACCTGCTGGCGGTCACCATGGCCTTGGTCTATCCGGTGGTCGACATCGCATTGATCACCGTCGCCGCCCTCATCCTGATCCGTTCGACCCCCGCCACGCGCCGGCAGCTGGCCCTGCTGACGGCCGGACTGGTGTCGATCGCGGCATCCGATGTCGCCTTCGCCTATCTGACTGCGACCGACGGCTATCAACGATCACCACGCGATCGCGCTCGGGTGGGCTTGGGGATTCTCGTGTGTGGGGCTGGGCGCGCTGATCACCTACGGCAACCGGCGCCGGCCGCCGGTCTCCGCGGATGCACGGGCGTCGCGGTGGCTGCCGTACGTACCCCTGCTGCTCGCGGCCGTGCTGTGCGCTCCGGTGCTGATCGCCGGAGTGGGTCCGGTGTACGTGGCCGCTGCGGTCGCCGTGGCGGCGCTGCTGATGCGGCAGTTCCTCGTCGTGGGGGAGAACCGCCGGCTGCGCGCAGAGATGTCCGGTCAGCGCCGCGCGGTCGGCCCGGCCCGCCGCCCATGCTGACCGAATTGCGGCATGCCGTCGCTCACCGCGGGCTGAGCCTGGTGTACCAGCCGCAGTTCGATCTGGGCACCCACTGCATCGTCGGTATGGAAGCACTGGTCCGGTGGCGGCATCCCAGCCACGGTCTGCTCGCCCCGGACGAATTCCTGCCGCTGGTTCAGCAGCCGGAGCTGATGCGGTCCCTGACCGACGCGGTCCTCGAACTCGCGCTCGACGACGCCGCCGCCTGGTACGCGAAGGGCTTCGCCGTGCCGGTGGCGGTCAACGTGTTCGCTCCGACGGTCGGCGACCCGAGCCTGGGAGGGCGATCGCCGCCGGGCTGGCACGGCGCGGTTTGCCGCCCGGGGCGTTGACCGTCGAGATCACCGAGGATCGACTACTCGAGGAGATGGGACAGACCCGCGCGGCGCTCACCGGGTTGCGCGACATCGGTGTCCGGGTGGCGATCGACGACTTCGGCAGCGGTTACTCGGCCCTGTGGTACCTGCGCGACCTGCCGGTCGACGAGGTGAAGCTGGACCGGGAGTTCATCGCGCCGATCCTGACACACCCGCCGACGGCGACGATCGTGCGGGCGGTGATCGGCATGGCCCACGGGTTGGGCGTCACGCCGGTGGCCGAGGGGGTCGAGAGTGCCGAGATCGCGGCACAGCTGCGGTCCTACGGCTGCCGGGTGGGGCAGGGCTTCCATTTCAGCGCGCCGCTGCCGGTCGCCGAGGCGGTTCGGTTGCTCGAAGAGCAGCGGCGAGAAGACGCCCGTCGAACGGGCAGGCAACCGCTGCGGTTACTGCTGCGCCGGCACCAGGCGCAGCGAGATCGAGTTGATGCAGTAGCGCTGATCGGTGGGCGTCGGGTAGCCCTCGCCCTCGAAGACGTGCCCGAGGTGGCTGTGGCAGTTGGCGCACAGCACCTCGACCCGGTGCATGCCCAGCGAGTCGTCCGAGCGCAGGATCGACCGCATCGGAATCGGCCGGGTCGAAGAAGGACGGCCAGCCGCAATGGGATTCGAACTTCTCGGTGCTGCGGAACAGCTCCGCGCCGCACGCGCGGCACTGGTAGACGCCCTCGGTCTTGGTGTCGGTGTACTCGCCGGTGAACGGCCGTTCGGTGCCGGCCCGGCGCAGCACGGCGAACTCCTGGGGGTTGAGCCGTTCACGCCACTGGTCGTCGCTCAGCTGCAGCTTGGGACCCGTCATGCTGCCAGGCTACCGGGCCGGGTGTGGCCGCCGGGGCGTGCTGATCGAGCCACAGCGGGTCGATGCCGTCGGCGAGGCGGTCGTCCTGCTTGGCGTCGAGGTAGCGGAAGTACAGCACCGCGAACACCACGATCAGCAGCAGCGACCAGCCGTAGGTGATCTTGAGGTATTCCAGGGCGCGTCCGGTCGTCGGCCAGTGCACGAGCAGCCAGCGGTCCATCGTCGTGAATCCGTAGATCGCCAGCCACGCCACCCAGCTGCGGATCACCGAGTTGGGCAGCACCACCGTCATCAGGAAGGGAAACAGCATCATCGAGTAGTAGCCCTGCCCCAGGGAGAGCACCAGCCACGAGGTCAGCAGGAGCACGCCCGACGACGTGCAGCGCCCAGAACAACGGGTCGCGGGTGCGGTAGTAGCGGTACAGCAGCCACAGCGAGGCCAGCGCCGAGCACGGCGAAACCGATGCGCAGCACCATGATCAGCCACATCGGCAGCCCGTAGTAGACGCCGTTGCCCAGGATCGAGCTGTTGAAGTAGTCGCGGGTGGAGAAGATGTAGGGCAGGGTGCGGGTGACGAAGTTCATCGGGTCGCTGATCAGCGGCCACGCCGCGACGTTGAACACGACCGGCACGGCGACGGCGGTCACCAACACCCGCCACTGCCGGTTGAGCAGCGGAAGCAACAGCAGTGGCGCCAGCAGCGGTTTGACCACCAGCGTGAGGCCGATGCCACGCCTGCCCACCATTCGTGGGTCTTGACGCCGTCCAGCAGCCACCGGAAGAACAGCACCTCGAGCAGCAGGATGCAGCCGTTGATGTTGCCGAAGACCAGGGTGTTGGTGACGTTCTCGGTGCAGAACATCGCCAGCAGCAGCGCCGGTGCGGCCACCGACGCCAGCGTGAACTTGAACAGCCGCAACAGGAAGTAGGCGGCCAGCACGATCGCCAGGGTGTTGAAGAAGATGAACCAGTACCGCGACGCATCGACCGGCAGGTAGCCGAACGGCGCCATGATCAGCGTGCCGCCCGGCGGATACAGATAGTGCGGGTCGACGTAGTCGAAGTGCTCGTTGTAGATGTCCCAGCCCGCGCTTGAAGTTCACCACGGCGCGGTAGACGGGCCCGAAGTCGTCGGTGATGTAGCCGTTGGTGGCCAGCACGTAGCTGCGGTGGATGATCGACAGGATCGCCAGCGGCCACAGGATCGAGCGCAGTACCGCCGCGGTGGTGGGCGGCTGGTGCGGGGCCGGAAGGCGGTCAGAACAAGATCGCGCACGCCACCGCACCGTACCTGAGCGGCCCGCCGCCGAACGCTCAGGCAGGGCAGTACGTGTCGGTGGCGGGCAGGTTTCCGCTGTCCAGGTAGTTGATCACCGGCGGCAGCGCGCACGCCGAGTAGATGCTCGCGCCGTGCCCGATGCCCTGCCACATCACGCGCGGTTGCTGGCGAGCCGGCATTGATCACGGTCGCGGCCACCGCGGCCACCCCCTCGTTGCCGACGATCGGGTCGTTCTGCACGCCGAGCAGCAGCAGGTCGGACTTTCAGGTTCTGCGGGTCCTGGCGGCGCCGTGCCGCTGGGCCAGTTCAGGCACTTGACCATGTCGAGCGCGCCGACGGCGCCGAACTGCGGGTACAGCTTGCCCCACTCGACGACGAGCTCGCGCACCCGGTCGGGGGTCGGGCGGTTCAGGGCGTCGCTGCACTTGTTGACGAACTGGCCGTCGGTCTGGCGCAGCGTTTCGGCCTGGTTGATCAGGTTGTTGAGCTGGTTGGTGTCCCCGGAGCTGGCGTCGGCGACCGCGCGGGCGAGCTCGTTGGTCGCCGTCCAGCCCGGTCGCCGCTGCGGGTAGGCCAGCGCGGTGGAGATCGCGTCGGCGACGGCGGCCACCGATGCGCCACCCGGGCCGTTGCCCGGCGCGCGCGGACGCTCAGCAGCGCGTCGACGGCGCCCTTGGGGTCGGGGCCCAGTGGGCAGTTGGCGGCCGCGCACTGGGCGGCCAAGGCGTCGAGCGCGGCCTGCTCGCCCTTGACGCGCTGTTCGGTGGCGGCCTCGGCGTCGATGCGCCAGCGGCAGGGGCGAGTCGAGGACCAGCCGGGCCACCTTGTCGGGGTGCGACCCGGCGTACGCCAGCGCCACCTGCGCGCCGTTGCCGACGCCGAGCAGCGCCAGCGCGGGCACGTCCCAGGTGGTGCGCAGCCGCTCGATGTCCTCGGCGGCGTGGACGTTGTCGTAGGCCGAGTCGCCGGGGGCGATGGTGTCGGTGCAGCTCGTCGTCGCCGTCGTCGCGATCGCGCCGCAGGTTGGCGACGGGGTCGTCACCGGCCTGGAATTGCGCCTGCTCGAACATCTCCTGCCGGTCGAACAGGTCGCGGCAGTCCAGCGCGCCGGACATCCCGATGCCGCGCCGGTCGACCGCGACGATCGGGGCGTTTGTCAGCACGTCGGCCCCGGCGCGCGACAGCCAGGCGGGCAGTTGCACCGAGGACGGCAGGTCCGAGCCGGTGGTCATCACCAGCGGGCCGGCGTCGGCGGGCGTCTGCGCGGACGTCGCGCGCACCACTCCGATGCTGACGGTTCCGGTGGCGCCGCTGATCGGGTCCAGGTCGGCGTCGTAGCTGGCGCAGTCGAGGCTGACGCCCGGCAGCGGGTCGACGGCGGCGGCGCTGAACACCCGCGCCGTGCAGTCGCGCCAGGACAGGTCGTTCTTCGGTGCCTCGATCGCCGGCGGTCCGGCGGGCTTGGTGCTGGTCTGCGGGGCGCCCTGCGGGCCTGCTCCGGAGTCGGTGGCGTAGCGGGGGTTGGCGGCCAGGCCGGGGGCGCAGCGACGCCAGCGTCAGCGACACCACCGACAGCACGCACTGCCGGCACCAGACGATGCATGCCGACCACAGTACTGATCGGTCTCAGCGCGTCGTCTCGGCGCGCATGTAGCGCAGGAACAGGTAGCCGTCGTCGTCGGTGAGGACGTGGCGCAGCCGCATGCCGGTGCCGGCCCGGCCGGATCCCGACACGATGCGCGGCGCGGCCCCGCCGACCAGCACGGGCGCCACGGTCAGGCACAGCTCGTCGAGCAGGTCGGCCTCGACGAATCTGCCGAGCACGCCGGGCCCGCCCTCGCTGAGCACGTGTCGCAGTCCCCGCGCGGCGAGCGCGTCGAGCGCCGCGCGCAGATCCACCGAATCGGGGTGCGCGCCGGAGGCGTCGACGACCTCGGCGCGCCCGCCCAGCCGCGCTCGGGTGCCGGGCGCGGCGTCGGCGCTGGTGAGGATCAGCGGCGGCACCTCGCTGTGCTGGAACAGCGTGGCGTCGCGGTCAGCGAGCCCGAGCGGGTGACGCACCGCGATCGGCGGCACCTCCGCCTGGCCGCGGCGCTGCCGGGCCACGCCGCTGGGCGGGCGCTGAGCTGCGCGCCGGAGTAGTTCTCCACCTGCGCGGTGGCCGCGCCGACGACGATGACGTCGGCGAGCTCGCGCAGCGCGGCGAACACGGTCCGGTCACCGTCGCCGCCGAGGCCGCCCGACGTTGCCGTCGCCGGTCGCGCCGCCGTCGACGGACTGGCGATCATGTTGCCGCGCACCCAGCATGCGTCCCGCAGGTCTCGGGGTAGGCGTACTGCCGGGCCAGCCCGGCGGCGTCGATATCCTCGATTCGGCCCAGCACTGTGAACTGCGTCGCCGTCCGGGTCCTGCGGCATACGCTGAATCACAGCACGCCGTTAAGGTGCCTGCATGCACGGGTCCAGCGCATGTCGGGCATCTGACCGACCGGCATCCCAGCGTCACTCCGGAACGCTTGGTGGCTCAGCTGATTCCGCCGCCGACCTTCGCCGAGGTCAGTTTCGACAGCTATCGGCCGGATCCGGCGGAGCCCTCGCAGGCCGCCGCGGTGCAGGCCTGCCGCGAGTTCTGCGCGCAGGCGGTCGAGCGGCGCGCCGGCAAGAAGAAGCTGTTCGGCAAGCGCGAGGTGCTGCCCGGGGTGGGGGTGTATCTCGACGGTGGCTTCGGGGTCGGCAAGACCCATCTGCTGGCGTCGTCGTATTTCGAGGTCGCCCGGCACTCGGACGCCAAGCGGGCGTTCGCCACCTTCGGCGAACTCACCCAGTTGGCCGGGGTGTTCGGCTTCGTCGAGTGCATCGACCTGCTGGCCGACTACGCGCTGGTGTGCATCGACGAGTTCGAACTCGACGACCCCGGCAACACCACGCTGATCTCCCGGTTGCTCTCCGCGCTCGTCGAGCGCGGGGTGTCGGTGGCGGCCACCTCCAACACCCTGCCCGAGCAGCTGGGCGAGGGCCGCTTCGCCGCACAGGATTTTCTGCGCGAGATCAACACGCTCGCAGCGATGTTCACCACCGTGCGCATCGAGGGGCCGGACTACCGGCACCGCGGGCTGCCGCCCGCGCCGGAGCCGCTGAGCGACACCGAGGTCACCGAACGGGCCGCCGCGGTTCCCGGTGCGACGCTCGACGACTTCGACGCGCTGTGTGCGCATCTGGCGACCATGCACCCGTCGCGCTATCTGACGCTGATCGAAGGCGTCTCCGAGGTCTTCCTCACCGGCGTGCATCCGCTCGACGACCAGAACGTCGCGTTGCGGCTGGTGTCGCTGACCGACCGGCTCTACGACGCCGGTATCCCGGTCATCGCCTCGGGCGCCAAGCTCGACACCGTGTTCAGCGACGAGATGCTCGCCGGCGGGTTCCGCAAGAAGTACCTGCGGGCGACGTCACGGCTGCTGGCGCTGACCGCGGCGGGTCAGAGCGGGCGCACCATCACGTAGTCGGCTTCGATGTGGTTGCCCAGCCGGAAGGTCTTGGTGCCGGTCACCCCGAACCCGTGCTTGGCGTAGAAGCGTTGCGCGCGAACGTTCTGCTGATTGACGCCCAACCACACCGACGCCGCGCCGAGCGCGGCGGCGTGTGCCAGTGCCGCCGTCATCAGCGCCGCGGACACGCCCAGCGCCGTGCGCGTCGGGCAGTACGTACATCTTCGAGATCTCCACCGCCGGCCTGGCGACGACGGCGGCCGCGACGTCGGGGTCGTCGGGCACACCGCGAATCAGCATGGCGTAGCCGAGGATTCGGCCGTCCTCGACGGCCGTGAGCACCGCGCGGTCGGGATCGTTGAGATAGTCGGCGAACCGGTCGGCGGTGAGGTGCTCGGCGATGAACGCGGCGACGTCGTCAGGAGTGGACGAGGGCGGGCACGCCAGCGGGAAGGTACGGGCCGCGACGTCGGCGAGTTCGTCGACCCGGCCGGTGCAGGCGGCGGTGACGTGCAGGGTCAGGAAACGTTCCACTGCGCGAGGTGGGTGCCGGTGATCTTGTCGAGCAGCACGACGTTGGACACCAGGTCCCGGTAGCAGTCCCACCAGACACCGCCGCTGAACGGTCTGCCCCGACCCGCGCGCTCTGCATGCCGTACTGCAGCGCGTCGGGGGCGTCACTGTTGCGGGGTTCGTACGCGTCGCCGGTGGGGGTCACGCCGCGGAACTGATAGGTGATCGCCATCGCGTACGGCGTGGGCACCCGCACCGGAGTGATCGTGACGTCGGCGCGGAACACCTGATAGCGCGGCGCCCGCGGGGGATAGCCGAAGCCCGGCGGGACGGGCGAGGGCACGACGTTGTTGACCGAGACGTCGGCGACCAGACCCTCGAACTCGACCCGCAGCGGCTCACCGAGGCGCCCGATCGGGATGACCGCGGCGCCGGCGGGCGGCGCGACGACACCGCCGATCGCTGCGATGGTGGCGAGCAGCAAGACGATCCAACGCCGCATGTCGATCCCCTCCTAGACGTCCTGGCATGATCGCACACCGGATCTAGGGCGGTGGCGGGGTTGCGCGCGTCAGGACGTCCGAGCGGCCCCAAGGCACCGCCGACCTTGTCGATACGGATTCGTCGTCAGGTATCCCGGCGGTGCGTCAGCGGGCGGGAACTCTGCATCGGGCGCGGCCAGGGTCTCCGCGAGCTCGGCCAGCAGCTCAGGCGCGCCGCCCGCCACGACCCGGGCGGTGCCGTTGACGGACAGATACTCCCGGCATGACCGTCGCCGGACCTTCGGGGAGACGAGGTGACCGCGACGCGGGGTCCCGGCGGACATGCGCACCTTCTGGTGTTCGGACAGGTGGGCGGTCCCAGCTCGTCGCCGTCGGCGGCGTGCTCTGCAGGAGCGATCCATACCGGCGTCACCGGTGGGCTGCCGTCGGGGTCAGGGTGACCAGCGTGGCGTCAGGCACCCGCGCCGATCGGGTTGCCGGCGCGTGCATCCGGTTCTGCGCCTCGAACGACGACGTTGCGGGCGCGCGGGGTGAAGCGGCTGAAGCCGGCTTCGGGGTCCATCGCCGTCGCATCGGTGGGTGTCCTGGGCACGAAGCGCTTCTGGGCGGCCTGTTTGGTGACGCCCATGCACTTGCCGATCTCGGTCCACGACGCGCCGGAGCGGCGTGCCTGATCGACGAAGTGGCCGATGAGGTGGTCGGCGACATCGCCGAGCGCCTCGGCGGCCAGCACGGCGTCGGTCAGCTGTTCGAGCGGTTCGTCGTGCACGCCTCTTGATGACCTCGATGAGGTCGTCGAGGCGGACGGGATGGCTGATCTTCGCGGCATCGCTCATGCGTCAACCGTTAGGTTGACGCCTGCGATCGTCAACCGTTGGTTGACGTTGCCGGAGCGGGGATAGCCGCGGCGGACCGTGCGATCGAGGATGCCGAGCGTGGCCCGCAGCGCTGCCTCGGAGACGACCGGGAAGATCTTGGCCTCGCGCCACTGCTGGTCGATGTCGGTCCAGTCGTAGAAGGAGGTCACCAGCGTGCCGTCGTCGGCCGGTTCCAGGCGGTAGCCGTAGACGTGGCCGATCTGGGGCCGGATCTGCCCGAGGATCGTCCATGCGATCAGGCGGTCCTGCTCGAACTCGCTGATCTGCACGGTGACGTCGTAGCGGCCCAGGGGGAAGTCGTTGAGCGCCTCGCGGTCCATGTGCACGACGAAGGTGTCGCCGGCTCCTTCGACCGGATCGCCGTCGGCGTCCTGCAGCATCCCGGTGGCGTCGATGGCGACGTGGCCCTGCGGATCGCACAGCACGGCGAATACGTCGGCGGCAGGGGCGGCGATGGTGCGGGAGACTTCGATGCGATCGGTCATCCCCCGATGGTGTCACGGCAGTGGTGTAAATCACTCCGGGGTTTCGTTGTCCGGGCAGGCCGGGAATCCGATGGGCCGATGCGCTCCGACCAGACGACCATGACCAAGCACCCGCGGATGCTGCGGCGGGCGCTGGACTTCATTCACGAGAACGCGCAGTACGAGATCACCATCCAGGACATCGCCGCCGCGGCCGACGTCACACCGCGCGCGATCCAGTACGCGTTCCGCGAACACGTCGGGACCACGCCGCTGGAGTACCTGCGGCGCGTCCGACTCGAGCGTGCGCACCGCGAACTCAAGTCCGCCGATCCGGCGCGCGACACCGTGACCTCGATCGCCGGGCGGTGCGGGTTCAGCCATCCCGGCCGGTTCAGCAGCGCCTACAAGCAGGTGTTCGGCACCGAGCCGAGCCGGACGCTGCGCGGCTGCTGACCCGTCACAGCGGGATGAAGCCGTCGCGGTTGTAGATGCCGGCCTGCCAGCCCCGTGCGCCGCCCAGGCACACCAGGGGCCGGCCGTCGGGAGCCTGGGCGGCGGCTTGCGGGTTGGGGCACGGCGCGCCGATGTCCTGGACTCCGTGCAGTTGGTAGGTGGCCTGCCAGAACCCGGTGTAGACGGGTGGCCACTGATTGGGAATCCAGCGGCACTGCAGCGGCTCGCCGCCGGGTCCGCGCCCGAACGTGAACCTTTCCATGTTGGTGCACGGCGCGGTGAGATGGGCGCCGTAGATCATCCCGGGCACGTCGCTGGCGTAGTGGCCGGGATCGTCGGGATAGTCGGGGCCGGGCTCGGCGACGGCGGCCGGGGCCGCGCCGAGGATGGCGGCGCCGACGGCGGTCGCTGTCAGGATCTCGCGAATCATGTCCCACCCCTGAGGTCGTCGAACGGTGCCGGTGTATCGGAAACCCTATCGGGTGCGGCGGGCCGGTCGAGTGGTTTCGGAAGCAGCAAACACGATCTCGGCCCGCCACCCAGGGGGGTCGGTGGCGGGCCGAGCTATCGGGGGGTGTCTCTCAGTCGTCCGTGCTGCGACGTTATGGCGAGAACCTGAGACGGACCTAATAGCCGGATATAGCTTCGCTTGAAAACTGATAACGAATCAACCGTCAACGACCGAGCTCGACGAGTTCCGCCTTGGCTCTGCGTTCGACGAGGAGGGGGACGAAGTCGCGGATGGGGCGCCCTCGAAACGCGCGTACTGCTGACGAACGACCTCGCTCACCCGGGACGGTTCCACTTCTGCATGGGTATCGACGAGGCGCTGGGCCAGCTGATCGATGATCTGCTGTTCACTCAACGCGATCACCCGGTCAGCGTGACTTCGTTGATCACCGGCGTCAACTGGCGTGCGGTCGCGTTGACGCGGTGGTCCTGCGACAACGCGACCGCCCTGTGGCGAACGTCAAATGGCTACTTCAGTTTGAGCACCCATGCGGGCGCCCAGTGGGTGACGGTCTGCCGGTCGGAGCCGAAGATGACGGGGTAGGTGACAAGGCCCCACCAGCCGCCCTGCTCCCCGAGGCCCCAGCAGGTCAGTCGCCCCTCGACGACGCACTCCATCTGCAGTCCGTGCGGGTGGTATCTGCCCGCGCAGTGCGGTTCGCGCGGGAACATGGCGACCAGGTCGATCAACACCTCCAGCGGCGGATGGACCCGGCGGAAGACGGTGCGCAGCGGTTGACCGCCGTGCCCGATCTCCTGCAGCCCCACTGCTCCGATCATATGTTCGACCGGCGTGTGCTTCCAGGGCCGGCTGAACCCGGGTGCCCAGATCAGCCCTTGTTGACGATCTTCGTCTCACCCCGGGTGAACGACGGCGGGCACGGCATTTTGATGCCGTGCTGGTTGCACAGCGAAATGCCGTTGGCGACACCGCTGTATGTGCCTGGCTTGGGGTAGGTGCCCTGAATGTCCACCCCGTTGCCGGCGGCCAGGAACATGGCCGCTCCGGCGAGGATTCCGGCGGTGGCGACGGCGATTCGGTTCGACATCTCGATCTCCTGTGATGACGCTTCACGGTCGGTGCCGTGGCTGTCGGGGCCTGAGCGCCTTCGCTCAGGCGTGGGATGACGTCGATGATCGGCGCGCCGACGCCGAGTGGACCACCCTGATCGACTGCCGATCGACTGACAGCCGCGCGGGGCAACCGGGGGTTGCCAGGCTGTTTTCAGCATCGTCTGGCAGGGATGCGCCCGCGATGCAGGGCGTCGTCGGCGGGTACGCTGGTCGGAAAATTCGGCACAGCATGGTGCGGCCTGGTTGTATCCCACGCCCGGGCCGGGGGAGTAGCGTTTCGGTGGACCATTAGCATGTGGTCGGCGCTGTGGGGTGTCCTGGCCGGCGAAGCCGAAACGTCGCCGATGTGCAGGTGCGGTCACAGCGCGATGTGTCACTGCGACGACTGGGGAAACTGTCGCCTGATCGACTACGTCACCGATGACGAGTGCGAATGCACCCGGTTCGTTCGTGGCCTGGATTGAATGGCCTAGACGTCGAAATGTTGTGCGCGATACTGGGATTGAACCAGTGACCTCTTCCGTGTCAGGGAAGCGCTCTCCCGCTGAGCTAATCGCGCCGGGGTACACCTTGGAGGTGGAGACGGGAATCGAACCCGTGTGCACGGCTTTGCAGGCCGTTGCCTCACCACTCGGCCACTCCACCGCTGGGCTTGATGCCACTGCACCTTCGAGCGGATGACGGGATTCGAACCCGCGACCCTCACCTTGGCAAGGTGATGCGCTACCAACTGCGCTACATCCGCGCGCCACCGGCGAGATCGTCGCCCGTCGCGATGCACGACGATAGTCCACGCAGTTGGGCGTGCACAAATCCCGCTCCACTTGAGGCGCGTCGTGGGTCAGAACAGGGCGTCAGCCTGGAGGTAGGCAGTCAATCCGTGGCCGTCGTAGTTGGTGCACCGCAGCGCCGACGGCTCGCTGGTGCGGACGATGCCGGCGCGGGGAGTATCGAGGGAATGCCTGGTAGACGGCCCGAATTCTGGGGTCGAAGGTGACGCGTGTTAGTCTTCTGCCTCGTCCGATGCGTCGGAACCCCGGTCTCGTAGCTCAGTGGGAGAGCGTCCGCCTCACACGCGGAAGGTCGCTGGTTCGAACCCAGCCGGGACCACCACCAAAACCGCAGTTCAGAGGCTAATTCGCCGCCTCTGCAGGGCAAACTGAGTTCGGTGTCGTGCGCACCTATCAACATGGGCGTAACAGCGGAACTCCCCTGGTATTGCTTCATTGCTTTCGGGCCAGCTCCGGCATGTGGGCTGAACACGTACCGGCTCTGGCTAACGAGTTGACGTTCTATACCGCCGATCTGCTCGGCGAGCCCGGTGCAAGCGTGCAGACAAACCGATGACGACGGCACAACACCGCGCTCCGATACCCCGCCCACCGCAGACCGCCAGGATCTGCCGGTGTGACCCCGGGATGGTCGGCCGGCGGCGGTGACCAGGACGCACCACGAGACTGTCACCGTCCCAGCCCGCCTCGGCGCGCGCGGTCGGCAAAGGCGTCGAGTTGCGATGACCTCTGGCGAGCGCCAGACGCGGCTGCGTGTGCCCGAGTTGGTCTCGATGACGATGCCTACCCCAGAGAGTGGTTCGAGGTAACGGCGCGGCGCAAGAGAAGATCAGCGATCTGCCACACGGCTGAATCGCTACGTGCGGTGATCTTGTCGTTCCACTCTGCGCGGATGGTGTGCAGTTCACTAACCAGCTCGCGGCCGTTAAAGACCGCCGCGATAGCCGCTTCCGATACACGGGGGGCGCACGATCGGGGCGGGGTCGCCGTCGCGATATGCGGTTAGTGCGGCGAAGCACGAGTCGGTATCGGTTAGTAGCCCAGCCGAAACCGGGACGGTGACATTTCGCGTCAATCCCTTGTTGCGCAACATCGCCTGTATTAGTGCCCGGCCTGTGCGACCGTTGCCGTCGGTGAACGGATGAATCGTCTCGAATTGCGCGTGTGCCAACGAGATCTGAGGCAGGACAGGGATATCGTCGCGCCGCGCGAAGCGGAGCAAGTCGTTGATGGCTGCTTCAACACGGCTGTGGTGCGGTGGCACGACACGGCACCACGCGGACCGTGAGTGCCACCCCCGATCCACACTTGCTCTTCGCGCCACTGGCCGGCGGATCTCGGGTCGAGGTCGCCCATTAGCGCCTGGTGCATCGCCAGGATCGCGTCACCGTCGATGTTGTCCGCGAGGTTGATCGCGGCGATCATCGCGGCGGTGTTGGCAACGATGACCTTGGCGTTGGCCGTTGTCTTGGCTCCCGGCAGCTCGGCCTCGGCAATGGCTCGTGCCGGTGCCGTCAGGTTTTCGATGTTGGAACTGGCCGCAGACTCGGTTCGCAACAAGACCGACCAAAAAGGAGCGATCTCACCGACGAGCTCGGCATCGAATCGGGTGACCTCGCGACTCGCGTACTCGACGGCGGTGCCGGCAAGTGGGTCCATTCTCTGGCATTACACCCAGTTATCGTTTAAGTGGGTGTAAAGGTCAGAACAACGCCCACTTAGGACCGCGTGATCTCGACTCAACTGCAGCAGCAGAGAGCAAGACAGGTGCTCCGGGTGGGTCCAATTCCGCCGTATGCACCGCTTTGGGAGCCTGTTGCAGAATCGGATCGGAACGCGGAACTGTCTGGCCTGTGATCGGGGTGGCGTGAATGAACGAAATTCCAGTGCAGATCTAGGCTCCTGCGGTAGCTCGATGTATCTTCTTGATGTTGAATGCGGTTGCGGCGAGATGCAATTCGTGCGTCGCGTTGTCTAGTCCGCGGCGGGAGAACCTATCGATGATCTTTTTGAGGTCGCCGATACCCGGTTCGACCGTCGCACCCCGTCGCTTGTATAGAGCCCGGCCCTCTGAGGTGCGTAGTCGGTGTCTGTTGGCCTCACGCAGAGACGCGTCCGGCGGTGGCGGACCCTCGACGGGATCTTGCGTGAAGGCTCGGGTCTGGTCGCGTTCCTTACCCAATGCGATGAGCCGATCCGGCCCTGCCGCAGCGAGATTGGCCTCGCTGTTGTAACCGGCATCGGCCAATACCGTGCCGACCAGGTGATCGGCATTGCCGGTGACGGCGTGCATCCGGGCCGCAGCGTCGTGCGCTGCCTGCATCATCGGGAGGAAGGATGCCTGATCGTTGGTCGACTGACCCACGCGCACGGCGATGATGAGTTGATCACCGGTCACCGCGACTTGGGCGTTGTAGCCCTGCAGGAATCCTTTGCGGGTCGGCATGATCCGAGACTGCGGGTCAGTCACGTTGACAACGACCTTCGGTAACCGCTTCGCGTCCGAGACCGACTGACCATCGGCTCCAACGGTGACTTTTTCGGCGGTCTCGGCGTGGCGCACCACCTGCTGGGCCCGCTGGACCCGGGTGCTGTCCTCCATCGCCACCGGCGGACGACCCATTGGCTTGCGTCCCTCGGCGATCAACCTGGCGTAGCGATCGAGCTTGGCCTGATGCGCTGCGATCTCTCGCGCCAGGTGAGCGCGCGCTTCGGGCAGTCGGTGCGGGCCGTTGGGAATCCGCCCAACGACTGGCTCACCACGCTCGGACCGCTGACGACGGGCCGCGGCAGCCGTGTTCCGGTCCGTGTCAGCGCGAGCGCGGCGCCTCAGTTCAGCCTTCAATTCCTGGGCGCCCCGGCGGATACGTTCAGCCCGTCGGGTGCGGTCACTGAACTCGGCGGGCACCCGATCCTGCCCGGCATCGACCGCGTCCGCCGCGGTGGTGTCCTCGTCCCGATCGGTGTCTTCGGCCTCGGCGACCAGCTTGGTGGTGCGCTGGTCGAACCACGCCTTGCCGTGGTTGGCGTCAATCGAGGCGTTCGCGGCGATCTTGGTCCCGTCGATCGCGACGGTGCCGAACCGGCCCAATCCCGCCCCGGCGGCGATCATCAACACCTGAGAGAACAAGTCGATGAACACGTCTCGAGCCTCGCAACGGAATCTGGCGATCGTCACGTGGTCAGGCCCGTCCTGAGCGCACAACACCCGAAACGCCACATCGGTCACGCACATCCGCTCGATCTGGCGTGAGGACCTCACACCCTGGCAGTACGCGTAGATCAGCAGTGCCAACAACATTCGCGGGTCATAACCCGCCGCTCCGGCCCCACCTCGACGGCGTGTCAGCCGCTCCAGAGCCGAGGTGTCGAGGACATCGACGGTCTCCACCACGAACCAGACCAGATGATCGGGCGGTAGCCACTCGTGCAGGTCGACCGGCAACAACATCGGCTGATCACGCAGCACCGGGCGATACGACTTGGCCACACCACATTCTCCCAGCCAAGCCGGCCAGATCGGATCGGCGACACGCGATTCTGCAACAGGCTCTTGGACAGCGGAAACGGGAAGCTGTTGCGTTGGAACCGCCTCGCGGCTGGCCGCAACGCCGATCGATTCCAAGTCGCTCACGTCGTCCGGTCATCGCCCCCGGACTGATTCGTGTAGCAGGCCGCCTCACCCGTCGTGTCCTAGAGTGACGCGAGGATTTGGTTCATGGTGTCGATCTCCTGCTGCTGACTGGCGATGATCGACCTGGCCAGCGCCACGGCATCGGGGAACTGGCCGTTCTTGATTTCGCCCTGCGCCATGGTGATTGCGCCCTGGTGGTGCTTGATCATCCCGCTGAGGAACATTTTGGCGGCATCGAGTCCCTCAGCGTTTTGCAGTGCCTGCATGTCGGCTGGAGACATCATTCCCTCAATCCCCTGCATACCAGGCATTCCCGGCATCATCGATCCGCTCGGTGCCGGGCCGGCGGGGCCGGGGGAGGTGCTGTCCGTGTCGGGGCCGTGCATGCCACCGAGATCAGTGGGCATGTTCCCCGGCATGCCACTCGGCCCCGGCATGGAGCTCATACCGGGCATGCCCCATTGGTCGAGCCAGCCTTGCATCTTCTCGATCTCCGGCCCCTGGGCAGCTTTGATCTGTTTCGCCAGATCGACCACTCGCGGGTCGATGTCCTGCTTGGCCAGGATCATGTCGCTCATCTGGATCGCCTGCTGGTGATGCGGGATCATTTGGCGGGCGAACATCAGGTCGGCCTGGTTGTGGGCTGGACCCGGTGCTGCGCTGCCCTGAGTGGTGCTGGGCGATTGCGGCGACGACGCCTCCTGGTTGGTCCCCGCATTACTGCACGATGCGATGACCGTCGACGCCGCCAACGCAGCCGCGGCGACCGCGATGGTTCTGCTCCTGTACACAGCACGTACCTTTCGTCATCTGCACATCGGTTCGTCGGCGAGTCTTCCTGGCGGGCCTAGAGCCCTTCTGGTTGTTTTATGAAGTTTCGATAAAGGCCCCGGCTGCACGTGGTTCATGCGGCGCGGTTTCGGATGGGAGGGTGGAGGCGGCGCACGACGGTCATCAGACCGACGAGCGAGATCACGTTGGCCGTCACGATCACCACGATGGCGACGTTGGGTGAGACGTCGTAGGCGGCGCCCAGAAGCGCGCCTGCGACAAGCAGTGCCACCCCCCGCAGCAGCGCAGCCAGCCGAAGGCGACGGCCCGGTTGTTGGCGGGGACCAGTTCGGTGACAACGGCTTTCACTGTGGAATCGAGGACACCGTTGACGATTCCCCAGACCGCGACGCCGAGCCACACCAGAACCGGATTGTCGGTGAAGGCGATCGCTGAGCACGCGGCCGCCACGGGAACCGCCAGCAGGGTCAGGGGTCCGCGCCGGTCGTCGATGCGGCCCATCACCAAGCCGGCCGCACCGTCGACCGCCATCGCGACCGCGAAGAGGACGGGCACTTGAGCGTCGCTGGGAAGACCGGTGCGTTGGGCGTGATAGGCCAGCAACGGGAAGGCGGCGACTCCGCAGGACAGCACGCCGATCGTGATGACGTAGTGCCAGAAGCGGGCGGGAAGGCGTCGCGCGCTCCCGCCGTGGTGCGTCGCAGTGGCGCCTTGTGGCGGAGTCGTCGAGGGGCCATCCGGTGATGGCTGTTCGTAGCTGCGCGGGTCCGGGACGCGGAATCGAAGCCAGCTGAGCAGCACGAGGACCAGCAGGCCCGGGATGATGAGCACCCCGAATGCGAGTCGGTAGTTGCCGGTGTGTGCGCTGAGAACCGCTGCCAGCAGCAGGGGGCCGGCGATGGCCCCGGTTTGGTCGAGCGCCTGGTGGACGCCGAACGCGCTGCCGCGGCCGGTGTTGGTGGATGCGTGCGACAGCAGGGTGTCTTTGGCCGGTGAGCGGACGGCCTTGCCGAGCCGTTCGGTTCCGTAGAGCAGCAGAGCGGGGGACGAGGGTGCCGCTGACACCGATCAACGGGACGCTGAGCACGGTCAGGGCGTAGCCGGTGATGGTCCATGCCCAGTAGTGCTGGGTGCGGGCGATGGCATAGCCGGAGACGACGCGCAGCGCATACCCGATGAATTCGCCTGCACCGGCAACCAATCCGACGAGCGCGGCGGATGCTCCGAGAGTCGCCAGGTAGGGGCCGATGATGCTGCGTGCCCCTTCGTAGACCATGTCGGCCAGCAGGCTCACCGCGCCGAACAGCAGCACGAAGTGCCACGGTTTGAGTCCTCGGGCGGGCGCCGGCCCTGTCTCGGCCGCTGCCGGGCCGCCCGGTGTGGTGTTCATCGGGATCCACTCATCGCCGAGATTGCCTCTCGAGAGTCGCCGCTTTGCCTCGTGTGAGCAGGCTGCGCAGTGGGCTGTGGTCGGCACGTGCGAGCAGCCACCGCAAAGGTGGTCGGGCAAGCAGGTATCCGGCCAGACTGATGGCAGCCCCGAGTAACAGTCCGGCGATGACGTCGTGGGGGTAGTGCGCGCCGACGTAGACGCGGGCCGCTGCCATGGCCGTCGCGGCGATTGCGCTCAGCACGCCCAACTGCCGATTGACCAGCCAGAGCCCGGCGGTGACAGCACCGGCCATGACGGCGTGGTCGCTGGGAAAACCGGCATCGCTGCTGCAGTGCAGTACCACGATGTCGTGAAGTGCCCGGCATGGCCGGGTTTCGTCGACTGCAGACGCGATGGGTTGGTTGATGGCGAGCGCGCCGAGCATGCCCACCGGTGCCCACACCGCGGCGACCATTCGGGCGCGATCGTCATCATGGCGCGCGATCCACCATCCGCCCACGAGGAGACCCCCGAAAAGTACGGCGCCGTAACCGGCGTATGCGGACACAACCGGATGCAGCCACGGGGTGTCACGCGCGAAATGATTGATGGCGTAGAAGAGTCGGGTGTCGAGGGTCATGCGCGGGACCGTCACATCTGATGCAGGGCCGCAAAGACCCGTTCGGTGTAGTCGGCCAATCTGTCGGCGCACGACTTGAGCTGTTGTTCGGCTTCGGCCGCGGACGGGGCGACGAACACATCGCGGGCCATGATGTCGCGGTGCCAGCGCCGCAACCGATCCAGGCTCTGCTCTTCTTCCTCGAGTTCAGCGACGGTGAATTTGGCCTTGGCGATCTCCTTGTCGATCTCTGCGTCGAATTTCGCACATTCGGCCAGGAATTCGGTCCACTCCTCGCTGCGCTCGGCGGTGAACAGGGCTTCCAGGCGCGCCGCGTCCGGCCCGTGACGCCCCGCCGCATCGAGCACGACCACCTCACCGTCGCCACGTTCGGCCAACTCGATCACCCGCGCCACGCCATCGGCGAAAACCGGAACGTTCGGCACGGTCCACACGCCCTGGCCGACTTGTAGAGCGCCGACCCTCCGCAACTCTCGCCATACCGCGACCCGGTGCCGGGAGGGTTCGGCCGGCACCTTGACGATCAGAACCAGCCAGCGCGCCGTCGCGTCAGTACTACTACTCGTCACGAGCTGAATGTAACAGCAGTTACAGTGTGCAAGGTAGCGGGGTTTCTGCCGACTCGTTCCGAGTTCGGAACGTCAGCTTGCGCACGCTGAGATGGACACTGGGGAAGTGAGCACTACCGAGCCGTTGTTGACCCCTACGCTCGTCGTCGTCTGTGTGGTGATGGCGCTCGCGGCGGCCGCCGTGAACCGATTCGTCCTGAACGGATCGCCGTTCGCCGCGCCCGGCGCCGCGATCCGCGCGGCAGTGCAATTGGCTGCCGTGGCGACCGTCCTGGCGGTCGCGCTGCAACGGCTGTGGACGTCGGTGCTGGTGCTTGCGGTGATGTTCGGCGTCGCCTCGGTCACCGCCGCGCGACGCAGCGAGGCGCAGCGAGGTTCGGCGTGGCTGGCGGTCGCACTGGCCGCGGGGATGGTCGCTGTCATTCCGCTGCTGCTCTTGACCGGGGTGGTGCCGCTCAAGGGTGCTGCCCTGGTGCCCGTGTTCGGCATCGTGCTGGGCGGCACGATGACGGCGTCAGCTGTCGCGGCTCGCCGTGCGCTCGATGCACTGGGTGACCGCGCTGGGGAGGTGGAGGCTGCGCTCAGTCTCGGTCTCTCGGAGCGCTTTTCGAGGATGATGGTGATCGAGCGGCCGCTGTCGGATGCGCTGCTGCCGAACCTGGATCAGGCCCGAACAGCGGGACTAGTCACGTTACCGGGTGCGTTCGTGGGCGTTCTGCTCGCGACCGGGTCGGCTGCTCAGGCCGGGGCGGTGCAGGTGCTCGTACTCGTCGCGCTGCTGCTCGCCCAGGTATGCGGTGTCGCGGTGGTGGGGGAACTGGTCGCCCGCGGAGTGCTCGCTCGACCGGCCGCCGTGCCGCGTGGGCGGGGCATCCCGAGCCGTCGCTGAGCGGCTCAGGCCTCGATGGCGCTCAAGCCCCGATACCGGATCGCGTGGCCGCGAACTCGCGGACTGCGTGCGGATAGTTCGCGTCCCGATGCTGAAAGTCCAGGATGGCGGGGTTGAGTACGATGCCGTCGCGAATTTCGATGGCCCGGGCGATCGTCGGTGTCTCGTCCCAGGCATCGGGCCCTGCGAGAACGAGCTCGAGGTGGGGCAGCAACGCCTCGCTGATCTCCCACGTCGCCGAGTTCCACAGGTAGGAGGGGCTGTGGTCGACGGCGTAGTAGTGCACGCCGTCCGTCGATCCCGATGATCGGCTCGGTGAACGACGTCGGCTGCGCCCAGCTGAAACCCATGCCGGCATCGCACGAGACATCGACGATGAGGCTTCCGGGCGAAAAGGCCGCGAGATCGGCTTCGGTGACGAAGACCAGGGGCGCGGCCGGGTCCTGCAGGACACAGTTGACGACGATGTCGTTGTCGGCGAGGACGTCGGCCACCGGGACGTGACCGTCCGGCGTATCGACGACGATCCGGTCGGGGGCCTCGGGGTCGGGCGCCATCTGGACGATCTGGGTGGAGTGGATGGGCGAAGCCACCGCCGCCACGTTCCGGTTGGTCAACACCCGCACGTCGTCGACGCCATGGGCGTTCAACGCGGTGACCGCGCCGCGCGCGGTGGCGCCGAAGCCCAGCACCGCGGCGCGCAGGCGGGGGCCGTAGCTGCCAGTGATGCCTACCAGTTGCATGGCGTGCAGCACCGAGCAGTAACCGGCCAACTCGTTGTTCTTGTGGAAGACATGCAGGGCGAAGCCGCCGTCGGGCTGCCAGTGGTTCATCGCCTCGAACGCGATGAGCGTCAACCGGCGGTCGATGGCCACCTGGGTCAGGGCGCGGTCCTGGACGCAGTGCGGCCAGCCCCAGACGATCTGTCCCGGGCGCAATTCCGCCAGATCCCCGGCTTGCACCTTGGGAGCAGAATGACGTCACAGTCCGCGACGAGCTGTTGCCTGGTCTTGATTCCGCCGACGTGGTCGGCGAGCGTACCGTCGGCGGCGCCGAACGCCGAGCCGTAGCCGTGTTCGAGGAAGACCTGCGGCCGCAGTGCGTCGTCGATCCTGGCGAAGTGTGCCGGGTGGATCGGCAGCCTGCGCTCGTTCGGTTTGCGTGAGCCGGCCAGAACACCCAGCGAAAGAGGTTGTACCTCAGCGCTTCTTGGCATGGAAGACGGCTTCGGTGGACGAGTCCTTGGCCGCCGCCGTCTTGGCTTGCTTGGCGGCGCGCTTTTCTTTCAGAGATTTGCCGGACTTTTTCGACATGGCCTGTCGAGGAGATTTGTCGGACATCGCTTGCCCCTTGATCGTGGGGGCCTGGTGGTCCCGATGCCCCGACTTTACCCCTTCCTGACTCAGTGTGGGCGCACGGCGGGCGGAAAAGGCCGGATATGTTGGCGCTGAGGGCAATTCGCTGTCGATGCGGGTAGAGCGAGCCCCGGAGGGTCAGATGCGGCGTACCGTCATCAGTACCGGGCGGCTCGATCTGCGGGCGGACACGCCCGGCAACAAAGGAATATGTGATGGCTGAGTCAGCAACGATCCGCACGCCCTACGATCTCCGCGTCGACCTGGTCAAGGACACCATCACGACCCACACCGAGATCGGCGATACGGCTGCAGGTGAGCTCGCCGTGCGAGGTGCTGCACGCGCTGAATGCGATCCCCGAGACGATCCGGTGAGATTGCGTTCTGCGGCTGTTCGCGCCGGTCCACCGCCGGCATCCGCCGGTGCCAGGAGGCCACCACCATGACAGTCACCGTGAAACTCCCCGACGGGGCGACCGACGAATACATGCGATTCGGCGACGTGTACGTCAAGCGCGGCGACGGCGGTCTCGACGTCGTGCGTGGCGGTACCAAGCAGCTACGCGACGGGTGAGTGGGCCGACGTGGACGGCGATGCACGGACCTGGAAAGGTCGTTTCTGGAGCTGATCGGCGCCTGAACATGCAAATCCCTTGTGCACTCGTCGAGGTCTCACCGCAACGGGCGGCTGGTTTCCTCGATCGATCCCCAAGGAGCGTATTGCCGTGACGGTCCGGTCCGCTGCCGAGCCGTCCTGGCCGCGTCGTTGTTGGTCGTCGGTTGTCAGGATGCCGATCGCCCGGCCGCGAACGGCTATCCCAGCGCGCCGGTGACGATGACGGCGGGAGCCAAGCCGGGTAGCGGATTCGATCTGACGATCCGCGCCGTCGTGGACGCGTTGCAGAAGGACGAGATCGTCACCGTCCCGATGCCCGTGCAGAATCGGCCGGGCCGGATCGGGGCGGATTTCCTGGCGACCATGGTGGAGAAGTACGGAGGCCACGACGATCAGGTCTCGGTCACCTCGCTGTCGATGATGATGAATCAGCTCCACGGCATCTCGCCCTACGGTTACACCGACGTGACGATGATCGCCCGACTGATGACCGAGTACTACGTCGTCGTCACCGCCCCCGAAACCGCCTACCGGAGCCTCGATGACGTCATGGCGGCGATCAAGGCCGACCCGGGCGTCGTCCAGGTCGCGGCCGCCACCGACGATCGGGCGCCCTTCGATCTGCTGGTGTCGGCCGCAGGCGGCGACCCCGCGACGGTCGACTATGTCCCCTTCGAAGGCGGCGGCGAGCAGACGGCGGCGCTGCTCGCCGGCGACATCGAGGTGGCGATCGGGGGCGTCAGCGAATTCGTCGAGACGTTGACGTCGAAACGACTGACGGCTCTCGGCGTGTTGTCCGAGCAGCGTCTACCCGGTCTCGATGCGCCCACCGCCAGGGAGCAGGGGCTGGACGTGACGTTGTCGAACTGGCGAGGCCTGCTACGGCCCAGCCGGACATGCCGGACTTCGCCGTGGCGTACTGGCACAGGCGCTCGGCGAGATGGTCCGGTCACCGACGTGGCAGCAGATCGCCCGACGCAACCAGTTCACCACGACTTTCATGGTCGGCACGGAGTTCCAGACCTTCCTGGCCGACACCCAGGCCGACGTCGCGGCGGCGCTCGCCGAGGCCCATCGTTGAATTGTGGTATCCGGGTGTTGGGCGCCGAGTAGCCTCGCAGATGGCGGGCACAATGCCGCAACGAGGAGACCGCGATGACGCTGACCCCACCTCGGAGCCGAGTCGCCGGAGGCGAGCGCTTCGCGGTGCGGTGCGTGGACGCCGATGTCCATCCGGTGCCGCGGCGGGGCGAATTGGTGGAGTACATCCCCGAGCCGTGGCGCAGCAAGTACTTCCTCCACCGTCACGTCGGCGAGGGCATCTACTACGACGCCCCCGACTACGCCCACGCCTACGCCATGCGCGCCGACACGTTCCCGGCCGGCGGGGAGTTCGCCGGCAGCGATCCGGATCTCGCCCTGCGCCAAGTGATTCTGGAAGCAGGGGTGGACATCGCGATCCTGGAACCGCTGGGTGGCGGCGCCCGCATTCCCGAGGCGGCGCACGCCTCCTGCGTCGGCACGAACGACTGGCAGGCCAACCACTGGCTCGACAGCCACCACAACTGGCACGAGCGCTGGCGCGGCTCGATCTGCCTGGCCATCGAGGAACCGGAACGCAGCGTCGAGGAGATCGAGCGCTGGGCCGGGCACCCCTACATGGCCCAGATACTGATCAAAGCCGAGCCGCGGCCCTCCTGGGGCGACCCGAAATACGACCCGATCTGGGCCGCCGCCACCAAGCACGACATCGTGGTGGCCTGCCACCTGGGCCGCGGCCACTACGACGAACTGCCCATGCCGCCGGTCGGATTGCCCAGCTACAACCACGATTTCATGGTCACCTACTCGTTGCTGGCGGCCAACCAGGTGATGAGCCTGATCTTCGACGGCGTCTTCGACCGGCACCCGAACCTGCGCATCGTGTTCGTCGAGCACGCGTTCACCTGGATCCTGCCGCTGATGTGGCGCATGGACAAGCTCTACGAGGCCCGCAAGTCCTGGCTCGACATCAAGCGCAAACCCAGCGACTACGTCAAGGACCACATCAAGTTCAGCACCCAGCCGCTGGACTACCCCGAAGACAAGACCGAACTGACCCGCGCCTTCGACTGGATGGAGTGCGAGAAGATCCTGCTGTTCTCCAGCGACTACCCGCACTGGACTTTCGACGATCCCCGCTGGCTGGTCAAACACCTGCCGGAACACGCCCGCGAAGCCGTCATGTTCGGCAACGGCATCCAGACCTACCACCTGCCCGACACCGTCCCCGCGCTCGAGGGCCAGACCCGCGTGTTCTGACGGACCCGCAGAGCGGGTAACCGAGCACTTCCTGTCCCAGCGATCTCGAGGATCACCGCCATGAATGAGACAAGTCAGCGCGAGCTGGGGGAGTCCGACAGCCCGATCGAGGACGCGTTGGAGGAAGCCTTCTCCCGCATCGTCGACGAGGGCAGTCAGCGGTTGCACAGGAACTGGCGTGAGGTGTTCGTCACCGGGTTCTTCGGCGGCACCGAGGTGGCGATGGGCGTCCTGGCGTATCTGTCGGTGCTGCACGCCACCGGGGACAACCTGTTGGCGGGCGTGGCGTTCTCGGTGGGTTTCCTGGCAATGCTGCTGGGCCGCAGCGAACTGTTCACCGAGGGCTTCCTGGTCCCGGTCACCACCGTGGTCGCCAAGCGGGCCGGCGTCGGTCAGTTGCTCAAGCTGTGGGGTGGCACGCTGGTCGCCAACCTCGCCGGCGGTTGGCTGATGATGTGGCTGATCGTGACCGCCTTTCCGAAGCTGCGCGCGCCAGGCGGTGGAATCGGCCTCGCACTACGTCGACGCGCCGCTCAATGCCGAGAGCCTGGCACTGGCGGTGCTGGCGGGCATGGCCATCACCTTGATGACGCGCATGCAGCACGGCACCGATTCGATGCCCGCCAAGATCGCCGCCGCGGTGGCCGGGGCTTTCCTGTTGGCGGGCCTGCAGATGTTCCACTCGATCCTCGACTCGCTGTTGATCTTCGGCGCGCTGCTGTCCGGAGGCACCCCGTTCGGTTACGCGGACTGGCTCAGCTGGTTCGGCTACACCGTGGTCGGCAACATCGTCGGCGGCCTGGGGCTGGTGACTCTTGCTTCGACTGTTGCGCAGCAAGGACCGTTTGCAGGAGGAACGCAGCGACGCGGAAGCGTCCTAGCCGCGGAACGAAACTTTCGACCGGGTCGCGTTTGGCACCCCCGGCCCCGGGTAATCGGCCGCGACCATACGCCAACCAGTCGGGAGCGCTAATGTTCATACACAACAAGGATCTTCAGTTCGAGGTGCGGGTCAACGAGCCCGATCCGCGGTTCGCCACTCTGCTGCAAGAGCAGTTCGGCGGCGCCAACGGCGAACTGAAGGCCGCGATGCAGTACTTCACCCAGGCCTTCGTGCTGCGGGACAAGAATCCGAAGATGTACGACCTGTTCATGGACATCGCCACGGAGGAACTCAGCCACCTGGAGATGGTGGGTTCGATGATCACGATGTTGCTCGACGGACTGAACGACGATCTCAAGGTCGCCAACGAGCGCTGCGACTGGATGCCGGCCGTGGCGAACAATGATGGCCGCGACGCGATCATGCACTCGGTGGCGGTCAACCCGCTGTACTTCGCGCTCACCGGTGGCGGACCCGACGTCAGCAACTCCCAGGGGGTGCCGTGGAGCGGTGCGTTCGTGACCGCCAACGGTGATCCGACCGTGGATCTGCGCAGCAATCTGGCGGCCGAGTCACGGGCCAAGGTGGTCTACGAGTACCTCAAGCAGTTCACCGACGACCCCGGTGTCCAGGACACCTTGACGTTCTTGATGACTCGCGAGGTCACTCACTACCAGCAGTTCACCGCCGCGCTCAACGAGCTGCCGGTGAACTTCCCACCCGGCCAACTGCCCGCCGACCCGCGGTTCGCCAACGTGGCCTTCAACATGAGCAACGGCAGCGGTTCGGTGCGCGGGCCGTGGAACGAAGGTCAGGGCCCGTGGCCCGAGGGGATGGAGTGGGAGTACGTCGAGAAGCCCGAGGAACAGTGGCTGGGCAGCGATCGGCGGCAGAACACCGGTCAGCAGACCAACCCGCAGGGTGAGCCGGCCATCGACGCGGAGAAGCCATTCACCCACGAACAGCGCATCCCGACAACCTGATTCGACCGATCAAGGCCGGTGCTCGCGCAGAGTACCGGCCCTGATCGTCACTGCCGCTGGGCGCTGCCCTTGAGCCACTCCGGCCACGGCAGCGTCCAGTCACCGTTCTGGTCGAGGCGCAGCGGGGGACCACCGGTGTTGCGGACCTCGACGACGTCGCCGGGACGGGAGAAGCCGAAGAACCACCGCGCGTTGTCGCTGTTGAGGTTCAGGCAGCCGTGGCTGGTGTCGGTGTTGCCCTGCGCCCACACCGTCGAGTTCAGCTGGTGGAGGTAGATGCCATCCGTGCTGATCTTGGTCGCCCACGGAATGGTCTCGCGGTATCCGAGACGGCTGCTGACCGGCAGGCCGAACGTCGACGAGTCCATGATCACCGGGTTCGCCTTGTCGATCACGGTGTAGACGCCGGGCGGTGTCCAGAACGACAGCGTCTGCCCGTTGATGGTCTGGGTCCCGCCCATGCCCATCGACGTCGGCATGGTCCGGACCAACTTGCCGTTGTCGAACACGCTGACCTGCTTGGTGGTGTCGTCGGCAATCGACACGTGCGAGTCGCCGACGACGAAATTCACCTGCTCGTCCTCGGCGCCGTAGAGGTCGGCGCCGAGTTTGTCGCCGTAGATGTCGGCGTTCACGGTCACTTTCGTGCCGGGGGCGTAGTACTTCTGCGGACGCCAGTGCGCGGTCTGGTCATCGATCCAGTACCAGCTCCCGACGGCCTCGGGCTCCGTGCGAACGTGCAGATGTCTTTCGGCCATGGCCTTGTCGGCGATCGGCTCGTCGAACCGGGCGACGATCACCATGCCGACGCCATAGGTCGCGCCGTCCTCGATCGGTGCGTAACCGACGGTGTTCAGATACACGGCTACCTGTTCGCCGGGGTCGACCGTGCTGAAGCTGGAGGTCTGTCGTGTCGGCATGCCGCCGGGCCCGCGGCCGGCGATCGTCATCGTGTAGCTGCGGCCGTACCCCAGTTGGACCGGCCGGCTGCCACGACTTCGCGTCGGGGCTCAGCACGCCGGGAATCTCCCGGCCCGAATCGTTGACCATCGTGACGCTGCGCAGCGTGCCGGTACCGGCGGTGACCAGCACCCTGGCATCGGGTTCGACGTCGTCGGCACCCGCCCCGGGGGTGACGACGAGAGTGGCGGGTTCGGTCGGCGACGGCGGCGCCGGCGGGGCGAACCGCGCGACGGCGCCCGCGGCGAGGGTCTGACACCGGCCGGGGCACTCCGGCGCGCTCGACGAGACGATGCCGAAGACGGCGACCACTGCCAACAGGGCTGCCAGGCAGGCAGCGCGGGCACGGCGATCAGACCTCAATCGTTCTCCAGAGTGTTGTCGGCGAAGGCCGGACGACCAGGGGTTCGGCCGATGACCCGATTCTACTGGGAGCACCGACGGCTGCGGCGGTCCCGCCACGCGGTGCAACCCGGGCGCGGCCCTATTGTTACCGCATTTTGTCACCGGATTTCCGGTGCCTCGTCATCGGCGGTTCCCGGCGCGGGTTTGAGGAGCGCTCGAGCGGGCAACACTGCGACGCGCAGTGCCGCAGTCACTCAGTCGCGGCAGCGCAGAAAGGTGACCACGATGGCTCTCGACGACGACGACATCACCACCGAGACCGGAGGCGAGGGGCCGGCTGACGGCGGTTCTAACCCGGGCGGCCACGACGGCGGCGCGGACGGCACCGCCGGCGGCGAGGGGCCGGCTGACGGCGGTTCGAACCCGGGCGGCCATGACGGCGGCGCGGACGGCACCGCCGGCGGCGAGGGGCCGGCTGACGGCGGTTCGAACCCGGGCGGCCATGACGGCGGCGCGGACGGCACCGCCTAGGTCGACCGCATGCTGAGTCGCTGCGTCGCCGTGGACGCGCAGGTGTTCGCGGCGCAGTACTGGGGCCGACAGCCCCTGCTCAGCCGATCCGGCGCGTTGCCCCGCGACTTCACCGATCTGCTGTCCCCCTCCGCGGTGGACGAGTTGATCGCGCGTCGCGGGGTGCGCGCGCCGTTCCTGCGGATGGCCAAGGCGGGCGACCTGCTGGCCCGCGACTGCTACGTGAGCGCCGGCGGCTTCGGCGCCGAGATGCCCGATCAGGTGGACTCCGCCAAGGTGCTGGCCCAACTGGCGGCCGGCGCAACGCTGGTACTGCAGGGGCTGCACCGGCTGTGGCCGCCGCTGATCGACCTCGTCCGCGACGCCGTCGACGAGTTGGGGCATCCGGTTCAGGCCAACGCCTACATCACGCCACGGCAGAGCCGTGGTTTCGATGCGCACTACGACGTGCACGACGTCTTCGTGCTGCAGGTCAGCGGCTGCAAACGGTGGATCGTCCACGAACCGGTGCACTCGGACCCACTGCCCGATCAGCCCTGGACCGACCATCGCACGGCGATCGCCGCACGGTCAGCGGGGACCCCGGTGATCGACACGGTGCTGTCCGCCGGAGATGCGCTGTACCTGCCACGCGGTTGGCTGCATTCGGCCGAGTCGCTGAACAACACCTCGATCCACCTGACGATCGGGGTGTCCGCGCTGACCGGCCTGGATGTGCTGCGTGCGGTCATCGAGACGCTGGCCGACGACGAGCGAGTTCCGCGCGTCGCTGCCGATGGGCATCGACGTCGGCGACCCCGACGACATGGCCGCCGTCGTGTCGAAGGTGATGGCCACACTGGTGGACACGGTGCGCGACCGCGGCACCGAGCTCAGCGAAGGCGCTGCCGGACGGCTGGCCGGCCGCCAGGCCGAGCGCACCCGGCCGGTACCGGTGGCACCGTTGGCCACCCTCGACGCGGCCGATGCCGCCGGCGCCGCGGTGGTCCGGTGGCGTCGGGGCCTGATCGCCACCATCACCGACGCCGGCGCGCGTGTGGTCCTGCGCCTGCCGGACCGCACCATCTCCTTCCCGGCCTCGTGCGCCCCAGCCGTGCGCGCCCTGCACTCCGGGGCCGTCGCCGACGCCGACACGCTGCCCGGCCTCGATCGCGACGACGCGACGGTGCTGCTGCGCAGGCTGCTCCGCGAGGCGGTCGTCGTTCCCCGGTCCGCGGCCGACGGGAGGCGAGTCGGCCGTCGATGACCACCGCCAAACGCGTGCCGTGCAGCGACCAGTCGTTGGCCCGCGGCGACCCGATGTACGGCACCGGCTCGGCCGGGCATCGGTGGGCGCTGCTCGAATTGAGCGGCGGCTGGGGGCCTTCGGCCTTTCTGGAGTCACCGTCGATCATCGATCCGGGCCTCGGCCGGACCGTCGCGCGCCGCTTCGAGGCGGCAGGCATGCGCGTCGCCGCGATCCGGCGGCCCGGCCGCCGCTCCGCCGCTCCCCGATGGCGCTGGTTCTTCGCGTTCTCCGACGAGGGAAGCGAGGCGATCTACCACGGCGAGGTGGACGACCCCGTCGACTACTTGCACCTGTCGCCCGACGGCTCCGACGGAGCAGCCTCACCACGACCCGGTGGTCGCGGTCTGCGCGCACGGCAGACACGACCAGTGTTGTGCGGTGCGCGGGCGCAGCGCCGCCGCTGCGATCGCCGCCCGGTTTCCCGAGATCACCTGGGAGTGCTCGCATCTGGGCGGCGACCGGTTCGCCGCGACGATGCTGATCCTGCCGCACGGGCTGTGCTACGGGCGGGTGGATTCCACCGACGCCGCCGAACTGGTCGCGAAGTACTTCGACGGGCGACTGGACAACAGCTTCCTGCGGGGCCGCACCTGCCTGCCGCACGCGGTGCAGGCCGCGCAGTACTTCGTGCGGGAAGCCACCGGTGACGACCACATCGACAGTCTGTCGCCCCTCGCCGTCGAACACGTCGACGACGCGATTCGTGTCGTCCTGCGCGGGGCGTCGGGAGCCGTCGAAGTGATTCTCGCAGAACAGATGTCCGAGCCGCTGATCTCGATGTGCCGAACCCGCACCGCTGGCCGGGTGCGCATCTTCGTGCTGAAGTCGATGTCCGGCGCGAATTGAGCACGCCGGACATCGACTCGGATGCTCAGTGGATCTGCGGGTCGGGTGGATTGTCCCGGCTGCGTCCCGTCACGGCGTCGCGAACATGGTCGAGCGCCGCAGCGCCCATGCCCATGGTCTTGAGAACCGTGGCGTTGGGCGGGGTTGCGGGGTGGGGACGGGTCGGAGCGGCTTTCTTGGCGGTCTCGAGCTTCTCGCCGAGCTTCTCCAGGTCCTGGTTGCTCATCGCCGCTTCGACGCGCGGCCAGACCACGTCCTGCTCGTAGGCGATGTGCTCGCGTCCGAGCTTGACGAACTGCGCCAGCGCATCGTGGTAGTCAGCCCCTCCCGGCTTGCCGTCTTCGAGTCGCTGCAGGACCCGCTTGCCCTCCTGTTCCTGCTGGACCGCTGTGTCGGCGAGTTCGTCGCCGTCATCGAGCGCGTCGCGGACGGCGGGCCAGAAGAACTGCTCTTCGATCGCCTCGTGCTGGGACTCGGCGATGATCAGGTTGTTCACCATGGTTTCCAGGCCGCTGCCCAGCGCGCCGCTGCCGGTCGGTGCACCGTCGAGCACCTCCAGCATGCCGAGCACGCTCTTGTGGTCTTGTCGGAGAAAAGTCAATGCGTCCATCGTATTTCGGATCCTTCCTGGACTGTGTCGGCGCGATACACGGCAGACCCGACGGTGAACGGGGATCGCAGCGGTCCGCCGCGGCTGCGGATGCGGCGATGGCGCGAGATCGCGGCGGTGCGGCGCTAAGCGCTAGCCGAGATTGACCGGCCGCGGTGCGGCGAAGTCTGGAATCGCGTTTCGGCGCTGGCGAGCCCGGGTACTCACGAGTCACCATCGCTGGTTCAGGTAGGAGCCGCACCTCACAACACCGGAATCAGGGTGGTGCGCTCGTGTCTGGACCGAGAAGAGGTTATGCGGACGTCACCGAGATGGTTCGCCGCCTGAAATCGCTCGAGGCGGGCAGTCCCGCGTTCCGGCGCCAGCGCGACGAGATCGTTCGGCGATGCCTGCCGCTTGCCGAGCATGTGGCGCGCCGATACGGCGGGCGTGGAGAATCCCATGACGATCTGGTGCAGGCCGCGCGGGTGGGGCTGGTCAGTGCGCTCAACCGTTTCGACGTCGACAACGGCGCCGAGTTCCTCTCGTTTGCCGTGCCGACGATGATGGGGGAGGTCCGCCGTCATTTCCGTGACTGTGGTTGGGCGCTGAAGGTGCCGCGCTGGGTCAAAGAGATGCAGCCGCAATTGAATTGCGCCCGCGCGGAGTTGTCGCAGCGATTGAACCGGGCGCCGAATCCCAGCGAACTGGCCGCACATCTGGGCGTCGATCGGGAAACTGTGGTCGAGGCGATCATCGCCGGCGGCAACTACTCGACGCTATCGAGTGACACACCGAATGCGCCCGAGGGCGGTGGCACGCTCGGCGATACGTTCGGCGGCGTCGATCCCCGACTGGCCAGGGTGGTCGACGCGGAGAGCGTGCGGCCGCTGATCGCGGCGCTGCCCGTGCGGGAACGCACCGTACTCAAGTTGAGATTCTTCGACAACCTGACGCAGACCCAGATCGCCGAGCGGATCGGCTGTTCGCAGATGCACGTGTCGCGGCTGCTCGCCCAAGCGCTCGCCCGGGTGCGCGACTGCGTGCGCGGATCGGGCCTGGCCGAGGCGAGCTGACTTTCCATGGGCTTGTTCCCGTCGAATGTCGGTGCGGAGCATCCCGGGCGGCGATAGACTTCCCCTAGCGCACCACCTTGTCCGGTTCAGACCACACAGCCCGCGAGACGCAGCGCCACCGAAGCGACCAGGAGCTGATGATGCCGACCGAGTCTGATCCCACCCCCGCCGCAGGCACGGCGTGTGAGCACCCCGCCGAAGGTGTCACAGTCCTTCGCTGTGTCGGCGTGCTGGATATGCTGACCGTCCCGGAGCTGGAGCGGCAGCTCAGCGGAGCGGTCGAGGGACGAACCGTCGCTGCTGGTCGTGGATCTCGGTGCCGTTGAATTTCTCGCGTCGTGCGGTATGGGTGCGCTGCTGGCGGCCCACGACAGCTGCTCTGCGGCAACCATTTTCAGAGTCGTCGCCGATGGGCGGGCAACACGCAGGCCGATGGAACTGCTCGGTCTGACCGCTGTGATGGAGGTGTGTTCATCCTTGGGTGACGCGCTGCGCGACATCCCGGGTTCGGTGAGCCGGCCCGCCTGAGGGCGGCTCGGCTCCCGCCGGTTCAGCTGGCTTTTTCCCGCAGTGTCGCGAGAGTTGTTGAAAGAAGCCGTGATACGTGCATCTGTGACACACCGATCTGGTCGGCGATCTGGGTCTGGGTTTTGTTGTCGAAGAAGCGCAGCTTCAACACCAGACGGTCACGCTCGGGCAGGTCGGCGATCAACGGTTGCACCGTCTGGATCTCCACGACCCGCTGCAGGCCCGGGTCCGGGGCTCCCATGGTGTCCACCAGGGTGAGGCCGTCGCCGTCGCGGGTGAGGTCGTGGTCGGTGGATCGTGTGGAGTAGGCGTCGGCGGCGATGAGACCCTCGACGACCTCGTCACGCTCCATACCGAGGTGGCGGGCGAGCTCGCTGGGCGTCGGCGCGCGGTTGAGTTGCTGGGTCAACTCCGCGCGCGCGGCAGTCATCCGGACGTTGAGTTCCTTGAGCCGGCGTGGAACTTTCAGCGACCAGCCGTGGTCGCGGAAGTGGCGTCGCACCTCGCCCATCATGGTCGGCACTGCGAAAGCCAGGAAGTTGTCCGCGGTGTCGACGTCGAATCGGTTGACCGCGTTGATAAGGCCGACCCGCGCGACCTGCACCAGGTCGTCGTGGGTCTCGCCGCGGCCCCGGAAGCGCCGCGCGATGTGGTCGGCCAGCGGCAGGCAGCGCTCGATGATCGCATCGCGCTGCCGCTGATGTGCCGGCGAGCCGGGGGAGAGGTACGCCAATTGACGGAACATCTCGGCCACCCCGGCGTAGGCGTCGTCGGCCGGCGAGATCGTCTCACCGGCTGTTTTCAGGTCGTCAATCGTCTGCATCGGATTACGGCTCCCGTGTCGTGGTGACATGGCGCGCGGAGTGTTCGGTGCGGCGCTGACGGAAGGTGCGAGCCGCCGGTTGGCCGGCGGCTCGACGGGTAGGTGAACACTCAGGTCACGTCGATGGACCGTCAAAGCGCGGTCGGCATGGAGCCAACAGGTCACGCCGGACTCTCGACGCGCGCGCTTGACGGGCAGTCAGGTCACCGTAGCCAGCGATCGTGGCGGCAGTGGGGTTGACGTCTACGCACGGTGACGACATACGTATGGCACCTGTCACCGACAATACGGTCCCGTCGAGCACACGCAAGCCGCCAACCATGACGATCGCGTCACCGAAGGTGCGCGCCGGCGGGCGTCGGCGGTGGTCAACCCACCTTTTCGTGGGGGGCGACGGTGAATTTCAGGCCGTCGTCGGTTTCCTCCGGGTCGACCGGGGTTTCCCGTCCGCAGACAGGGCAGGTCGCCGCTTCGTTGGCCGGTGGGTCGGTGGGCAGTTCCCGGCCGCTTCCCGGACAGTCGCTCATTGGATTCTCCCGGCGTCGTCTCGTGTGATCGCACTCCGGGTACCCGCCCCGCGCGTTCCATCAACAGTCGGCGAATGACGCGCAGCGTGGAATCCGCCCGGCCGCGACCGGTCTGCCGAACAGGTACCCCTGACCGACGTCACACCCGTGGTCGCGCAGCCAGTCCGCGGTGGCGCTGTCCTCGATCCCCTCGGCGACGACGATGATGCCGAGGTCGTGCGCCAGGTCGATGACGGCCGCTACCACCGCGCCGGCTCGGATGTCGGTGCAGACGGGGGCGACGAAGTGCCGGTCGAGTTTGATCTCGTCGACGGGCAGATCATGCAGGTAGGACAGCGAGGAGTAGCCGCTGCCGAAGTCGTCGATCGCCACCCTGATGCCGTGCTCGCGCAGGCGCCTCAGTACCGCGGTCACCAGTTCGATCTCGCTGACGACGAGATCCTCGGTGATCTCCACGGTGAGTAGCTCGGCGGGCAGCCCCCGGCGGCCGAGTGCACGACACAGCATGTCGGGCAGGCCGCGGTCGCGAACCGACGCAGCGAACAGGTTGACCGCCACCGGCGTTCGCGCACCGAGTGCCGCCCAGCGTGCGCTGTCGTCGAGGACGCGGTCGAGGACGAGCTCGGTGACCCGCTGCATCAGCCCGTGCTCGCGCACCAGCGACATGAATGCGTCCGGGAGCAAGGTTCCCAGCTGCGGATGCGGCCAGCGCACCAGCGCTTCGACACCCACCACCTGTGCCGTCGCCAACGACAGCTTGGGCTGGTAGACCAATCCAGCTCACCGCGGTCGACGGCATTGCGCAGCTCCCCGAGCAGGCGCACCTGCGCCGCGCCGTCACCGTGGGGCATGTCCTGCCACGTCGTCGCTGTGCAGCATCTCGGCGTCGAAGAGGTACACGTCAGAGGAACGGGCCCGCTTGGCGGCGTTCATCGCGATCTCCGCGCGCCTGATGAGACTCTCCGGCGCGAGGTCCGGTTCGGTGGTCGAGGCCACGGCGACGCCGATGCTCGGCCGCATGAGCACGTCCTGATCGTCGACGGTGAACGGTTCTTCGAACACCGCGACGACCCGCCGGGCCATCGGGTCGAACTCGTCGACCGGACCTTCGAGGAGCAATGGCGAACTCGTCGCCGCCCAGCCTGGCCACCGTGTCGCCGGGCCGCACACAGTCGGCCAGCCGTCGACCGACGTCGATCAGCAGCCCGTCCGCCGTTCGATGCCCGAGATTGTTGTTGACCATCGTGAAGTCGTCGAGATCCAGGGACACCACCGCAACCGATCGGTCGAGGCGCGATGCGCAGCGTCAGGGCGTGTGCCAGCCGGTCGCCGAACAGGGTCCGGTTCGCCAGTCCCGTCAACGGGTCGCGCAGCACCCGGTCTTCCGCTGCGGTCAGTAGTCGACGGTTCTCCCACGCCGCCACCGATTGGCGCAGGCACACGGCGAGCACGATGACGGGCACGATGGTCCGGGGCATTCCGGTCATGATCATCCAGCGGACCGATCGTGCCGGCCAGCAGCAGCGGCACATAGGGCAACCACAGCGCCGTGTTCGACGGAACAGACAACGCGGGCGGACGCGGTGCCGGCGTGTGCCGGCTGATCAGGGCGGCGAGCGCGAACCCGGCCAGCGATGCCGCCCACGCGACGTCGATGAGGTCGCCGGTCTCGTACTGGCTGCTGACCGTCATGAACGCATAGGCACTGTCGGCGCAGGTCATGACGAGGATCGCGGCGCTGAGCAGGGCGACGACCAGCCGGTGACGAGCCTCGGCGCGGACCAGCACGACCAGGGCGATGGTCAACATCACCAGGTCGGAGACCGGATACAGCAGCGCGACAACGAGGGCGTTGCGGTCCTCGCGATAGGTGTCCCACACGCTCTGCAGGACGAGGATCCACGACAGCAGGAACAGGCAAAGCGCGACGGTGATGGCGTCGAGGATGAGCCGCAGTCGGGACTGGCGCGCCGGTTCGGTGACGAACCGGGTCATCGCCGTGACGGCGAGCACCGCGAACAGCAGGTAGAAGATGTCGGCAGACGACGGCACCGGGGCGTCGCGGTGCAGCGATCAACTCGTAGGCCAGCCAGATCAGGTCGCCCAGCGCCCAGGCTCCCAACGCCGCCGCCATGAGCGCCCAGCCCCAGCGCATCCGCCCTGCCGCCGACCTGGCGGCGAGCGCGGCGCTCCCGGCGGCGTACACCGCCAAGCCGAGCACGATCAGGTCATCGGTCACCCGTACCGCGGTGGTGCCGCCACCGAGCACCAACACCCCCGCCAGGATCACGACCAATCCCAGCGGTACCGCCAGCGGCGGAATCAACCGCCGTGGAATTCGACCCACACCCACGAGGCTCCCATGACTCCCCACTATCACGCGCCGCGCCCCACCCCGCCAGCAAATCACCGGACGGACGGCCTCACGGTTATTGACGCTAACTCAAATTAGTGGTCGCCGCGCTGACGCACGAATCGGCGCTCACCGCGGCGCCGGATGCAGGTCCACTTCTTGCGCCTTCACCACGAAGTAGACGTTCCGGCCGGGCGCCAGTGCGAGGTCCGCGGCCGCCGCAGCCGTCACATCGGCGGCGAGCCCGGTCCCGCCGTCGGGCTGTTCGGCACCGCGGATCCGCACGACGGGGCCCCGGACATCCATCTCCGCGATCGTCACCGGCACGACATTGCGGGGGCTGCCGTGCGGAGGTTCGAGATGCACCGACACGGCACTCGGCCGGAACAACGCCACCGCAGCGACGCCGGCCTCGAGGTCGCCGGTGCCGGCCAGGTCGGCGCCCCACCCCGTGCGCAGCAGGCCGGGCGTCGCGGTCACGCCGGCGACCAGGTTGACGCCGGCGATCCGGGCGCCGAAAGCACTGCGCGGCGCGGCCAGCACCGCGCGCACGGGACCGCTTTCAACCACCCGTCCACCGTCGATGACGACGGCCTCATCGGCGATCGCCACCGCGTCGAGCACCTCGTGGGTCACCAGGATCGCGGTCCGCTTCTGCTCGCGCAGGATGTCATGCAGCAGGCGGCGCAGCGCCGAGGAGGCGGCCACATCCAGCGCCGCCATCGGCTCGTCGAGCAGCAGCAACCGCGGGTTGCGCGGCCAACGCGCGGGCGATGGCGACCCGTTGCGCCTGGCCCCCGGAGAGTTGGGCGGGCCGCCGATCGGCCAGCGCCGCTGCCGTCGACCGCCGTCCAGCCAGTCGAGCGCCACGCTGCGCGCCGCCGACCGGGACCGACCCTGGCAGCGCGGCGCGTAGGCGACGTTCGCGGCGACGCTCAGGTGCGGGAACAGCAGCGCCTGCTGGGACAACAGCGCGACTCCGCGGGCGTGGGGCGGGACGAACATGCCCGTCGCCGTGTCGGTGACGACGGTTGCGCCGAGCTCGATCTCGCCCCCGGTCGGGTCGCAGCAGTCCGGCGACCAGCTGCAGCAGTCGTGGACTTCCCGGCGCCGTTGGGCCCGAGCACGGCGAGGACTCCGCCGTCCTCGATCGCGATGTCGAATTCGACGCCGCGCTGTTCGAGCGCCGCCCGCACGCGCACACCGCTCACCGCGACGCTCCGGCGCCGGCCGGCCGACGCGACCACGATCAATGCGGCGACGACGATGAGCAACAGGGACAGCGCCACCGCGGAGTCGGCATCGGTCTCGCGTTGCAGATAGATCTCGAGCGGAAGCGTCCGGGTGACTCCCTGCAGCGATCCGGCGAAGGTCAGCGTCGCTCCGAACTCACCCAGCGACCGGGCGAAGGCGAGCACCGCACCGGAGAGCAGGCCCGGCAGTACCAGCGGCAGCGTGACGGTGCGCAGCACCGTGGTGGGACGCGCGCCCAGCGTCGCGGCGACGTGTTCGTAGCCCGAACCCGCCGAGCGCAGCGCACCCTCGAGGCTCACGACCAGGAACGGCAGCGACACGAAAGCCTGGGCCAGCACCACTGCGGATGTCGAGAACGCGATCCGGATGCCGACCAGCTCCAGTTGGTGGCCCAGCAGCCCCTGCCGGCCGAAGGTGTACAGCAGGGCGATGCCTCCGACGACCGGCGGCAGCACCAGGGGGAGCAGCACCAGGGCGCGCAGGACCGACAGGCCGGGAAATCGGCTGCGCGCCAACACCAGTGCCATCGGCACGCCCAGCACCACGCATACCGCCGTGCTGGCGGCAGCGGTCCGCAGGCTCAGCACCAGCGCGGCGCGGGACGACTCGGAGGTGATCAGCGGGACGAAGTGGCGCCAGTCGATCTGCGAGCAGGATCGCCACCAGCGGAACGAGCACGAAACAGATACCGATCGCGGCGGGCAGGTGAATCCATCCGGGCAGGCCCACCTCCACGACCCCCGCACGTCGCCGGTGCGGGTTCACGGCCCGGTGAAGCCGGCCGCGGCCAGGACCTGACGCCCTGCCGGTCCGGTGACGAGGTCGACGAACCCCTGTGCCGCAACGGGATCGGCCGAGTCCCGCAGGACCGCGATGGGGTAGGTGTTCACCGCGGCGCTGGACTCGGGAAAGGCGATCGCGGTCACCTTGTCGCCCGCGGTCCTGGCGTCGGTGACGTAGACCAGGCCGGCGTCGGCCTGGCCCGAGGTGATCTTGCCGAGAACGTCGGTGACCGACGACTCCTCGCTCACCGGGCCAGGGTCGGTACCGGTGACCTTTTCGACCGTCGCGGTGGCCGATCCGCAGGGGACCTGGGGCGCACACACCACCACCTGGGTGCCGGGCCTGGCGAGGTCGGCGAACGACGCGATGCGCTTCGGGTTTCCCGGCGGCGTGACGATGGTGAGGGTGTTGGCGGCGAAGTCGACCGGGTCGTCCGAGAGCAGGCCGGCCTCGGCGGCCTTGGTCATGTTCTCGGTGTCGGCCGAGGCGAACACGTCGGCGGGCGCGCCCTGGTTGAGCTGGGTGACGAGGCCGGAGGTCCCCGCGAAGTTGAACCTGACTCTCGTTGCGGCTGGTCCTTTTCGAACTCGTGCGCCCAGCGCGGTGAACGTCGATTTCAGTGACGCGGCCGCGAATACGGTGAGCTCGGCCGTCGACGCGCGATCCGAGCCCGGTGATGCGGCGGTGCAGCCGCCGACGAGTGGGACGCAGCGTCAGGACGGTGGCGACGGCGGGGATCAGTGTCACGAGGTGCCCCCGGGTGTCTCGACGACGACAGCGGTCGCCTTCACCATCGCCACGGCTACGACGCCGGCCTGCAGGCCCAGTTGCCGGGCCGATTCGGCACTCATCAGCGAGACGACGGTGAACGGTCCGCACTGCATCTGCACCTCGGCCATCACCCGGTCCGCCGTGACCTTGGTGACCAGGCCGACGAAGCGGTTGCGGGCAGAGCTCGCGACACCGAGCGGGTCGGGCGGCGGGGACGCGTGCTCGCGGGCGAACTCGGCGAGCACCTCCCCGGCGATCACCTTGCGGCCCGACTCGTCCTTGAACGACGCCAGGCCACCTCCGTCGATCCAGCGGCGCACCGTGTCGTCGCTGACACCGAGCAGCACTGCCGCGTCCTTGATCCGAATGGCCGACACGTGGGCTTCCCTCGATCCGCGAATGCAACTCTGATTCGTTAATATAACCATGAACTCGGACAAATTGGTCCATCACGTCCGCGTTCACGGATCAACGCGGGCGGTTGTCGCGCTCCCCGGGGCGTAGGGTCAGGGGTATTCCATCGGGACCCATCGAACGGGTAGTGGGCCACATTCGTCCGGTGCGGCAAGAACGTCGGGAGTGAATGTTTGTCTGGCCCCTCTGTGAGGGACGTCGAACCGTTTCGGCACCCGGCCTTCTTCTACGACTCCCCGGACGCCTACCGCGGGTGCCTCGTGCCCGAGGTCTCGGCCGCGGTGGAGGTCGGTGACGCGGTGCTGATCGCCGTACCGGAACCCAATCTGATGACGCTGCGGACCGCGCTCGGCGCTGCTGCGGAGGCGGTGACGCTGGTCGACATGACCGAAAACGGGCGCAACCCCTCGGCGATCTTGGCCGGGGTGTTCAGCCGCTTCGCCGAACGGCACCGGTCACGTCCGGTGTTGATGGTCGGCGAGCCGATCTGGGACGGTCGCAGCGATCTGGAATATCCCGCATGCGTTCAGCACGAGGCGTTGATCAACCAGGCTTTCACCGGCCGGGACATCACGGTGCTCTGCGCCTACGACGAGCGGCGTCTGCCGCCCGCCCGCTTGACCGATGCCCGCAGCACCCACCCGGTGCTCTGGCGCTACGGGCGTCCGGAGGCCGTCAGCGCGGACTATGCGCCCGACGATGCGTGGCGCCGCTACAACCAGCCGCTGACCAAGGATCACAAGGCGGTGGGCTACACGGTGCGTGCAACGGGGGATCTCCGAAGCGCTCGTGAGTTCGCCGCCAGCTACGGGCAGTGGTTCGGGTGCAGCGAGGACCGGTTGGGGGACCTGCGCCTGGTGGTGACCGAGTTGGCATCAGAGGCGCTGCTGCACAGCGGTGGGCCGTGCCGGCTAGCGTTCTGGCAGCAGGACGGATACCTGGCGTGCGAGGCGCGCGACGACGGGCATCTGGAGGACCCGCTGGCCGGGCGGCGCCTGGATCCGCTGGCCGCCACGCGTGGGCCCGGACTGATGATGGTCAACGCCGTCGCCGACCTCGTGCGGTGCCATTCACATCGGGACGGCACCACGGTGCACGTGTTTCTGCGGGTGCCCGGTCGTCAGTGACTCGACGGCACGCTGAATGCGATCACCGCCGCGTCGTCTTCGAGTCCGGGACCGAAACTCTCCAGTAGCTCCCGCAGTGCGGTGACAATGCCCGAAGCCGTTGTCGGCGTGCGTTCCCGGGCGAAGTCGAGCAGTTCGTTGCAATCGTCGTAGCGCGCGATCCGGCCGGTGCGCGCCTCGGTGAGTCCGTCGGTGTACATCACCAGGGTGTCCCAGGGCGGAGGCGAACTCGTGCGGAGACGAATCGCGGAGTGCGCAGTATGCCCACGGCCTGACCGCCTTCGGTCTCGACGTACTGCGCCTGTCCGCGCGCGGTCAGCAGGAGCGCCGGCGGGTGTCCGCCGCTGGCGAGCCCGACGTCGAAACCGTCTGCGGTAGGGCTGATCACGCCGAAGATGACGGTGCAGAACCGCAGATCATCGCCGTGGAACTCGTGGCTGAGCACCGAGTCGAGGTTGTGCAGCACCGCACAGGGGTCCTGATCGTCGTCGCCGACGGCCCCGCCACCAGCAGGCCACTCAAACTCCTGGGTCTGGATGCCGAACTGGCACTGTGCCCGACGCTGGCCGACGCACTGCGCCGAGTGGGTTGAGCGGTGCGGTACCAGGCGCGCTAAGCCTCCTCGTCGAGATCCTCGAGCACTGAGAAGGGCTCGGTCGGTGTCTCCACGATCATCAGCTGGGCAGCCGACTCGGACGGCACCACGTTGCGCGCCAGCGCCTGCAGCGCCCGTTCGGTGCCGACGTCGCGGCCCGCCCGTTCGGAGAGCAGCCAGCGCACCTCGAGCAGGTCGCAGTAGGCCTGGATCGGGGTGCCCGTCCGGCCGACCGCGGCGTGGGCACGGTGCATCGTCGGGGTGACCACCTCGATCACCCACAGTTGCGCGGCGGTGCTCTCGTCGACGTCGTGGCCGGCTTCGCGGCAGAGCTGTGCCTGGTAGGCGTGCAGGTCGCCCAGCAGGATTCGGGCCTGGCCCTCGCCGACATCCAGGCCGGTGAGGCGCTGCAGCTGCGTGGCGTGATAGCGCCGGTCGCCCACGGCGACGTGCAGGCGCAGCTCGTCGGCCCCGGCGCTGACCGGTTGCAGAGACACCTCGTCGACGGCGAAACCGGAGTCGTTGAGTTTGCGGATGGTGCCCTCCACCCGGTACCGGTCGGCAAACCCGAATGTCGGTGCGGCGTGCAGCAATTCCCACAACCGTTCGTAGCGGTCCCGGATCGCCAGCGCCTCGCCGATGAAACCCGGCTCCAACTCCGGTTTGTCCAGGCTGGCCGCGACGTCGAGCAGGCCGGCCGCGACGTTCTCCACGGTGATGTCGATGTCGTGGGTGCGCTGGCCGTTCGACAGCTTGGGATGGATCTCACTGGTTTCGGCGTCGACGAGAAACGCCTGCAGCACCTGGCCGTCGCGGGAGAACAACGTGTTGGCCAGCGAGCAGTCACCCCAGAACACGCCGTGCCGGTGCAGCTCGACGAGCAGGGTCGCCATCGCGTCGAACAACCGTGCCCGGTGTTTCGGCGCGTCCGGCGGCAACCGCATGAACAGCCGGCGGTACTGCCAGGAGCCCGCGAGGTAGCGCGTGAGCAGGATCGCCGCGTCGAAGTCCGGCTGAAACACCAGTCCCGCCGGCCGGACGGCATTGAGCCCCATGCCTTCCAGCCGGTTGAGCACGTCGTACTCGCGGGCGGCGATGCGCGGGGGCAGCTCTTTGAGTGCCCACAACTCACCGTCGGAGTCGACGAACTTGACCAGGTGGCGGCTGGGACCGACGGCGAGGTCGCGCAGCGCCACCTCCGGAGCGCTCCACTCGGCCAGCGGCCGATCCCACGGCAGCGTCAGCAGTCCGGGGTGGGGGGCCCGTAGCCGCAGTTCCGGAGCGGCCATCGTGTGCCGACCTCCGGCTCAGCCGGTGGTCGCTGCGTGACGCCCCGAGGATCCGGTGTCCCGCCCGTCGACGGAGCGCTCATGGACCGAGCGCGTCAGATTGTCACCGGAGTGCGGATCGAACAGATGCAGCCGCGCGGCGTCGAGCCACAGCGTGGCCTTGTCGCCCGAACGCACCCGGCTGAGCGGATCCAGTTCGACGCAGATCTGGGTGCGCAGCTGCTCGGTGTCGAGATCGCTGGCCAGGTCGGCCAGCTGTTTCGAGATCTCCGGTGTGGCCTCGAACGGCACGAAAGCGTACTGCTCGTTGCCCAGCCATTCGACCATGTCGATGGTCACGTCGAAAGTGACTCCGCGGGAACGCTTGTCCTGATCGACGAACTCCGCGTCCTCGAAGGCGCCCGGCCGGATGCCGGCGATGTAGACCTTGCCGTCCTCGATCACGTCGCGCCACTCGTCGCGCACCGGGATCGACGCGAACGGCAGCTCGAGCTCGTCGCCGCGGACCCGCGCCGGCGCGAAGTTCATCGGCGGCGAGCCGATGAACCCGGCGACGAAGAGGTTGACCGGCTGATCGTAGAGTTCGCGCGGGCTCGCCACCTGTTGCAGCACGCCCTTCTTGAGCACGGCGACCCGGTCGCCGAGCGTCATCGCCTCGGTCTGGTCATGGGTGACATAGACGGTCGTGGTGCCGAGGCGGCGCTGCAGCCGCAGGATCTCGGTGCGCATCTGACCGCGCAGCTTGGCGTCGAGGTTGGACAGCGGTTCGTCGAACAGGAACGCGTCGGCCTGGCGCACGATCGCGCGGCCCATCGCCACCCGTTGCCGTTGCCCGCCGGAGAGGTTGGCCGGTTTGCGTTCGAGGTGCTCGCCGAGTTCGAGCGTGTCAGCGGCGTCGGTGACCCGCTTGCGGATCTCGTCGTCGGAGAACTTGCCGGACAGCCGCAGCGGGAACGCGATGTTCTCGAACACGCTCAGGTGCGGGTAGAGCGCGTAGTTCTGGAACACCATCGACAGGTTGCGGTCCCGCGGCGCCTTGTCGTTGACCCGCTTGTCGCCGATCAGCATGTCGCCCGAGGTGATGTCCTCCAGCCCCACGATCATCCGCAGCAGCGTGGACTTCCCGCAGCCGGAGGGGCCGACCAGGATCATGAACTCGCCGTCGGCGATGTCGAGGCTGATGTCGTTGACGGCCGGATAGCCGTCGCCGTACTTCTTGACGATGTTGCGCATCGTGATTGCTGCCATGAGGTTATCCCTTCACTGCTCCGGAGGTCAGGCCGGCGACGATGCGCCGTTGGAAGACGAGAACGAGGATGACGACGGGGATCGTCACGATCACCGACGCGGCCATGATGTAGGGGACGGGCGACTCGAAGTACGACGCGCCCTGGAAGAACGCCAGCGCCGCCGGCACGGTGCGCGCGCTGTCGGTGGACGTCAGCGAAATGGCGAACAGGAAGTCGTTCCAGCAGAAGAAGAACGTCAGGATCGCCGTGGTGAACACCCCGGGAGCGGCCAGCGGCACGATCACCTTGCGGAACGCCTGCCATTGGGTGGCCCCGTCGACCTGCGCGGCATGCTCCATCTCCCAGGGGATCTGGCGGAAGAAGGCCGACATGGTCCAGATCGACAACGGCAACGCGAACGTCAGATACGGGATGATCAGGCCGAGCCAGGTGTCGTAGATGCCGAGTCCGCGCCACATGTCGAACAGCGGACCCACCAGTGCGGCCTGCGGGAACATCGCGATGCCCAGTGCCAGCGACAGCAGCAGCTTCTTGCCTGGAAAATCCAGCCGCGCAATGGCATACGCGGCGAACATCGCGATGACCACCGAGATGACCGTGGCGATCACCGCGATGCCGATCGAGTTGATCAGCGCCCGGGTGAACAGCGACTGGCCGAAGATCTGCGCGAAGTTGTCCAGCGTGAACGAACTGGGCAGGAACTGCGGTTCCCGAGAGACGATGTCCGAGGGCGGCTTGAACGCCAGGCTGATCATCCACGCCAACGGGAAGAAGCTGTAGAGGAGGATGACGATGCCGGCGATCGTCCACCACTTCGTGTTCTTGCTCACTGGTCACCCCTGACTTGGGAGAGGTCGGTGCGGAAGACTTTGATGAAGATCCACGCGATGGCGACCACGGTCAGGAACAGCAACACCGAGACCGCCGACCCCATACCGAGATTGACCAGCGTGACGTTCTGCCGGTAGGCCAGGAACGAGATCGTCTCGGTGTTGTAGGCGCCCGCGGTCATCACGTACGGGTTGTCGAAGATGCGCCAGGCGTCCAGGGTGCGGAACAGCAGCGCCACCATGATCGCGGCCTTCATGCTCGGCAGCGTGATCTTCCACAGGCGCTGCCAGGCAGTCGCGCCGTCTACCTTGGCCGCCTCCTGCATGTCCTCGGGCACCTGCACCAGTCCCGCCAGCAGCAGCAGCGAGATGAACGGCGTGGTCTTCCAGATCTCGGACAGGCAGATCACGAAGATGGCCGACCACCGGTCACCGAACCAGTCGAAACCGGTGAGATTGAGCCATTGGTTGACGAAGCCGGAATCGATGGCGAACGCGTACCGCCAGATGAACGCCGAGACGACGGTGACGATGCCGTAGGGGATCAGGATCGCCGTGCGCAACGGACCGCGGCCGCGGATGATCCGCAGCATCACGAAGGCGAACCAGAAGCCGAGCACGAGTTCGACCGCGACGGTGACGACGGTGATGGCCAGGGTCGTGACGAAGTCGTTCCACCACACGGGGTCGGTGAGGATGACCCCGTAGTTGCTCAGGCCGACGAAGCTGCGGCCCCGGGGATCGGTGAGGCGGTAGTTGTAGAGCGACAGGACCAGCGCGTAACCCAGCGGATACGCGGTGACCAGCAGCATCACCAGATAGGAGGGCAGCGTCAGATAGATCCCGAGCCGCCGTTCGCCCTTGATCCGCTCACTGACCGACGGCTTGCCCGGGTCCTGCTGAATCGCGGGACTCTGCACCGTGGTCACAGCAGTCGCCTTCCGGCCAGCACGTCAGCCATGAATTCGTCTGTCCTCTCTGGGGTTTCGGAAGTCACCGATGACGGGGGATGCCATGTCTGCTGCACCGCGCCGGAGATGTCGGTGTAGAACGGCGTCAAGGGCCGCGGGCCGCCCTCGGCGATGGATTCGCGGATCAGGTCCGCGTTCTCGTACTCCTCGCGGATTTTCGGATCGTCGTACGACGCGGCGTAGGGCGAAGGCTCACTCTCGTCGAGCATGTACTGCGTCGCCTTGGCGGGCTCGTTGATGCATTCGACCAGGGCGACCGCGAGGTCGGGGTGCTCGGTGTAGGCGCCGACCCCGAGATTGGCGCCTCCGAGTGGCGGCGCACTGGGCCGGTCCGGGGCTACGCGCGGATACCGTGCCCAGCCGATGTCGTCGACGACCGCCTGCGGCAGCGTGCCGTCCTCGGCGGCGCTGCGCGCCGCGGCCAGTACATAGGGCCAGTTGACCATGAACATGCCGACGTCGGATTGGAAGTTGGCGCGCGCCTGCTCTTCCGAGGCGTTCGACAGGTCGGCGGGGGCGGCGCTGGAGCGTCCCAGATTGCCGACGATCTGGGCGGCCTTCTCGCCGGCCGGGCTGGCCATCGACGGTTTGGCGTCCCGGCCTGCCTCGACGTCCTGCAGCATCTGGCCGCCGGCCGACAGCACCAGGGCGTTGATCCAGACGGTGTAACCCTCGTAACGCTGGGCCTGCACGGCGACCTTCTTGTTCTGCCCGACAGCCGCTTTGAGCATCTCGTCCCAGGTGAAAGTGGGGCTGGTCGGGTCCACACCGGCCGCGGCCGCCGCCGCCTTGCGATACCACAACAGCTGGGTGTTGGACTTGTACGGGGCGCCGTAGAGCTTGTCGTCCCACATGCCGGTCTTGACCGGGGCCGGCAACATGCCTGCGGTCAGCCGATCGGTCTCCTCGGCGGTGTAGGGCCGAAGGAAGCCCGCATTGGCGAATTCGGGCGTGAACACCACATCGAGGCTCACGACGTCGATCGACGAGTCGCCGGCGGCCAGGCGTCGCACCATCTGCTCGCGCTGCGCGGTCGCGGTGCTCGGCAGCGATTCGATGTTGACCCGGTAGGCGCCGCCCGAAGCCTCCTCGCACTGCTTCGCGCGCGCCTCGGACCCGCCGTTGTCGGGCAGGATGTACCACGTCAGCGTCGGGGGTCCACCGTCGGTTCCGCAGCCGGACAACACCGACGCCGCGATCACGGGCGCGCTTGCCAGCGCAATTGCGCGACGCCGTCGCCCGTGGGCGAACAGATTTCGTTTCATCACGTCCTCGTCCATGAAGTTGTGGCCTCAGCAGGGGCCACGACCAGCACATTCGGTACATCGACGAGTGTGTCACAGTTCACAAAGCTGATGGGGGTGTGGTGTCGCGTCGGCGCGGCACCGCCGCCGCGCAATGCCGAACGTGCTTCAGCTGTCGTGAATCTGTCCGGTTCACTACCGTGGGAACACGTTCGCGCGTCAAGTGAGAAGAGGAGTGCCGTGCCCCCCGCCGACCCGTCGTGGTGGCAGACCGCCGTGGTCTATCAGGTCTACATCCGCAGCTTCGCCGACGGCAACGCCGACGGAATCGGCGACATCGCGGGCCTGCGCGCCCGACTGCCCTACCTGGGGAGCCTCGGCGTCGACGCGATCTGGATCAATCCCTGGTATCCGTCACCGATGGCCGACGCCGGCTATGACGTCACCGACTACCGTGACATCGAGCCCGCTTACGGCACGCTCGCCGACGCTCAGGCGTTGATCGCCGAAGCCCATGCGCACGGCATCCGGGTGCTGCTCGACATCGTGCCCAACCACACCTCCGACCAGCACGTCTGGTTCGGCGCGGCGCTGGCCGGCGAGCCCGAAGCACGCCGGCGTTACCATTTTCGGCCCGGCCGGGGCGCCGACGGCGCGCAGCCGCCGAACAACTGGCAGAGCGTATTCGGCGGCCCCGCCTGGACCCGGGTCGCCGACGGTGACTGGTACCTGCACCTGTTCGCGCCCGGTCAGCCCGACCTGAACTGGGACCATGCCGAGGTCCGCGCCGAGTTCGAGGATATTCTCGCGTTCTGGTTCGACCGCGGTGTCGACGGCTTCCGCATCGATGTGGCCCACGGGCTGGTCAAGAAGGCCGGTCTGCCCGACACCGCAGAGCGTGACGAGGCCGGGCAGAGTCTGGTGCAGAGCCGGGCGGGGCACCCCGCCTGGGATCAGGACGGCGTCCACGACATCTACCGCGGCTGGCGGGCGGTCGCCCAGCGCTACACCCCCGAGCGGATCTTCATCGCCGAGGCGTGGGTGCCCAGCAATGAGCGGCTCGCGCGATACCTGCGCTCCGACGAGCTGCACACGGCGTTTCAGTTCGACTTCCTGCGCACGCCGTGGCGGGCAGAACTCCTCCGGACCGTGGTGGACGACGCGATCGCGGCGGCCGCCACGGTCGGCGCACCCCCGACGTGGGTGCTGTCCAACCACGACGTGACTCGTACCGTGACGCGATTCGCCCGGTCGCAACCGATGCACCTGATCGAAACCGATTGGGAACGTGGACGATGGGCCGACGAGGCCGCCGACCACGTGTTGGGACGGCGGCGAGCCCGCGCCGCCGCCCTGGTGCAGCTCGCGCTGCCCGGTACCGCCTACGTGTATCAGGGTGAGGAGCTCGCGCTCGAGGAGATCGAGGACCTGCCCGCCGAGGTGCGGCAGGACCCGACGTGGACCCAGTCGGGTTTCACCGACGTCGGCCGGGACGGATGCCGAATCCCGTTGCCCTGGACCGAAACCGACGTACCGTACGGGTTCGCAGCGGATGCCGGCGCCACCACGTGGTTGCCGCAGCCCACGCACTGGGCCGAACACAGCGTGCAGGCCCAGGACCGTGACCCAGATTCGACGCTGAACCTGTATCGCGCCGCCCTGCACCTGCGGCCGTCGCTGTGGCGGGACGCCGGCGACGTCAAATGGTTGTCGATCGCACCAGAGGTCGCCGCCTTCGAACGCGGAGGCGCGCAGTGCTGGGTCAACACCGGCGACACCGGGGTGGGGCTGCCGGAAATGGCGTCAATGATGCTGGCTTCGGAACCCGGCATCGGCAAGGTGCTGCCGCCGGATGCCGCGGTGTGGCTTCGGACCTGACAGAAACGGCCGATCAGCGGGCCCAGGAGAGGTCTTTGGGCCCTCCGCAAACGTCGCGGCGCCGCGCACCCTGGAGAAGACGGAATCTCCTGAAGGGTCGGCACCGCGATGAACGATCAATTCCCGGATATCGACACCCTCCGGTCCGCGCTGGCGTTGGCCAGTCGTGCGCCGTCGGTGCATAACTCGCAACCCTGGTCCTGGCGTATCGGTGACAACAGCGTGCACCTGTACGCCGACCCGAGCCTCATGTTGAAGCACACCGATCCTGATGGCCGCGATCTGATCCTGAGCTGCGGCGCGGCGCTGAACCACTGCGCTGGTCGCGCTGGCGGCGCTCGGCTGGCAGGCGAAGGTGCACCGCTTCCCGAACGCCGCCGACCCCAACCACCTTGCAGCACTGGAGTTGTACAGCTATCCGGCCGCCGAACTCGATGTGGCGCTGGCAGCGGCGATACCCCGCAGGCGCACCGATCGACGCCACTACAGTTCGTGGCCGGTGCCGCGCGGAGACATCGCGCTGATGGGCGCTCGGGCTGCGCGGGCGGGCGTGTTGCTGCGCCGGGTCGACGACGTCGACGGTCTCACGCGTCTGGTCGGCGAGGCGGCCCGACGGCATGAATCCGACGAGAAGTACCTTGCCGAGCTGGCCGACTGGAGCGGGCGGCACGCGGCGAGCAGCCGGGGTGCCGGCCCGCAGCGTGCCCGGACCCGACGGCGTGGCCCGAATCCCGGAACGTAATTTCGGGACCGGTGTGCTCACACAGGCGCAAGGCACCGACCCAGCCGACGACCACGCCGTGGTGATCGCCCTGGGCACACTGGACGACGACCGCGATGGCATGGTTACGGGCCGGGGAGGCGACGAGCATCGTGCTGCTCACCGCGACGGCGCTGGGTCTGGCGAACTGTCCGATCACCGAGCCGCTGGAGGTGGCGGACACCCGCGACGAGGTGCGCGAGGACGTGTTCGGCACCGACGCACACCCGCAGATGCTGCTGCGCATCGGCTGGGCGCCGGTCAACGCCGATCCACTGCCGTCGACGCCGCGTCGTCCGTGACGGAAAGCGTTGCCTACCTCGATGGTTCGCCACTGGGGTGAGCGCTGGATTCATGCGGACGGGGGTTTCACTGTGGATTGGGCCGAGTGCGCCGGTCGAGTCGGGAGACGAACACCGCAGCCTGCGTGCGCCGCTCCATGCCGAGTTTGGCGAGCAGCCGCGAGACGTAGTTCTTGACCGTCTTCTCGGCCAGGAACATCCGGGCGGCGATCTGCTTATTGGTCAGACCCTCGCCCAGCAGGTCCAGTAGCACCCGCTCCTGGTCGGTCAATTCGGACAGTGGATCGGCGGGTTGTCCCTCGCCCCGCAGCTTGGCCATGAGCGCCGCGGCAGCTCGGTTGTCGAGAAGGGATCGGCCTGACCCGACCTCCTTGATCGCACGCGCCAGTTCCATGCCCTTGATGTCTTTGACGACATACCCGCTGGCGCCGGCCAGGATCGCATCGAGCATGGCCTCGTCGGAGGTGAACGATGTCAGCATCAGGCACCGAAGGTCGGGGAGCTGGGAGAGTAGATCACGGCACAATTCGATGCCGTTGCCGTCGGGCAGCCGCACGTCGAGTACCGCGACGTCGGGCTGCATCGCCGGGATGCGTGCCAGCGCTTCGGCCACCGAGCCGGCCTCGCCGATCACATCGAGTTCCGGATCGCTGCCGAGCAGATCGATCAGCCCCCGCCGAACCACTTCGTGGTCGTCAACCAGAAATACTCGCACCATGTCGCGACGTCAGTCCTCTTCGAATCGGCACCGGTTCACAGTGCGGTGTGCGGTCCGCAGACCAGGATCGAACAATCGCTGTCGCGTAGTGCGGCATTGCCCGGCGCGCCGACGAGGACAGCCAGCCCACCTGGCCGCCGACGACCCGTGACCAAGAGCTGGATGGAGTCGGCGTTGGCGGCCAGATAGTCGAGGGTGTCGCCGTGATTACTCACCGACGCGATCTCCAGATCGGAGAACCGGCGCCGTGATTCGGCCAGGCGGCGCTCCCAGTGGGCCTGCATGTCGGCATAGGTGCGCGCCGGCGTCAGCACCTTCACCCGAGCGTGGCGGCGCTGTGCTTCCTCCAGGCCGCGATTGAGGATTGCGCTGCCGGCGGCGTTGTCATCGACCTCGATCACCACGGCACGGTCCTGGCTGGCATGCGGTCGATGCGCTCCGCACGATGGCCACCGGGCACCGAGCCGCCTCGGCCAGCGCCGCTGCGGTGGAGCCGATACGGCCGCGGGTGGCGTGCTTGATACCGCGCGCTCCGACGCACAACATGGCCGCTGAGCGGGCTGCTTCCAGCAACGCCTGCACGGGACGGCCTTGCAGGATCTCGACCTCGATCTTGACCGGCTTCTCGGTGGACTCCACGGCCGTCAGCGCGTATCGCACCGCTACTTCCGCGGTCGCCATGCGGCGCGCCTGTCCTGCGGGTCGACCGCGCCCTCGTCCGTGGAATCGATGACGTAGACCAGTCGCAGCGGAATGTCACGCTCGACGGCTTCGTCGATGGCCCACAGCGCGGCTTCCACCGCTGCCGGCGATCCGTCGATGCCCACGACGATACATGCGGCTGGGGTGCGTTCTAACATGTTGATCACCTGCGTATTTCGACAACATCGTGGATAGGTCTGCGCGGCGTCGGCGGTGGCATCGACTCCAGGGCCGGTGCCAGACCGACCCGGACGAGCACCTGGGGTACTACGGCGCCGTCGACGAGGGACGCGACAACCGCACGGCCCGGGGGCAATTCGGTCAATGCGTCAATGTACAGGTCGCCAGGCCGGCGGTCGTCGCGTCGAGAAGGACCGCGGAAAGAACTTCGCCGCAGCGCAACACGTTCTCGCGCGAGTCGTCGTCTGTCGAGAGCACCAGGATCCGCGAGCGATCGTCGACGAGTTCGGTCCGTCGCTCCGGATGGGTGCTGACCGGGAACGTGCGTCCGATGTCTACCCGATCGCTCTCCGGGGCCGAGATCAGCGAACTCGGAGGGATGCCCTGGTGGGACGTGAAATGCTGTGTCCACCAGGCGAGTTCGCTGTGATATCGGGAGTCGAGCAAGCGCAACGCGTCGGTCAGTTGGGAAGCTTCGGCGAGAGCCGACCGCATCCGTTCGTCGACGACGTCGAGCCTGACCATGCCGGGCCGCCCCAGAGCGGTCAAGCCGGCGGCCAGTTCCGGCCAGTCCGGTGGCTCGGCGAGCGGCAGTCGATCGGTTCGCCGGGACAGGATCGCATCGGCGCGGCGCTTCTGCTCCTCGGAAATCGACGGTGACGGGGCGAGTGTGATGCTCGCCAGGTGAAGGTGGGCGTCGGGGTCGGGGAATCGCTGCACGGAGGTGAGCCAACCCGCCGCGGCCATCGCGACTCGGAAGTGGTGCAGAACCGCGCCGCAACTGATCAGTGCTTGGCGGCCTGTGGTGTCCGCCGAAGTGGCCCACCGGGTCGAATCGGCGAACAGTTCGACGGTGTGGTTGGTGATGATCCAGTGCCAGGGCTGTGTGTTGTGCAGTGAGGGAGCGCGGCAGGCGAGGCGAAGCGCATCGATGATCACCTCTGATCGAATCTGCGTCCTTACCATCACGCCTCCACTCGGTCACCTTCCACACTGCGCGCGGTGACCACTCCCAGACAGGGCCAATGGTCCTGAAACCGTGTGACGAGTGCCCGCAGGCGGCCAGCAACAGCGTTTCCGGGCAGCGTCGCGACCGGCGCGGCCGCCGTCGCGCAGGAGCTCGCCGGTGGTCGCTGCCCGCCGGCGGCGGACGGCGAGGGTCGGCGGGCAGTTGCTCCGCCGAGCCGCGGCGCTGTCCGCCTCCTCCGCGCGGGTCCGCGTCCGCGAGTTTGCGAGAGCGATCACCGCGGCCGTCGACACGCTGGTCGTGACGGAAGATCCGTGCGGTCGGGCGTTCTCAGCCATCTGACAGCCACGCCCAAGGTGACCTCAGCGCAATGCGGGCGGCGCAGCGTTTCCCCAGTTCAGCCCGCCGCGGCGATGACGAGAACGCTTCTCCTTCGCAACGGTTGAATAACGCAGGAGCTGTCGCGTCGGTGATTTCCCAAATTGTCGGTTCAGTAAGCCCGGTAAGCGATGGGAATTCGCACAGTACGACGCAGAAGGACTGGGAGCGCATGTCACGGACCAAGAAGGGCATCGTCGTTGTCATGATGGGCAGCGCGGGGATGTTCTTGAGTGCCCCGATGTTGAGCCCCCTTGCCGCGGCGGAGCCGACTCGAGGCGGCGTGCCATGTGTCGGCATCCTGCAGCAAATCGCGACGCACCCGGCTGACATCCCGCAGGCTCTGCACAACGCGGCGTCGTCGTTCACCGCGGGGCCGGGTCAGCCTGCGCCCCCGGTCGTCGTCCCGCCTGCCAGCTCTTCCTCGGCGGGCCTGCCGCCTGTGCCGCCACGTCCGCCGGCGTCGGTGTCGACCTCCTCGTCGGGTGCCACGCCTGCCGGCCCCGGGGTGCCCGGGGTGCCGGCTTCGAGCACGGCGGGCGGTGTCACACCGCCGGTACCGCCGCAGCCCCCGGCCTCCGTACTCGTCCCGTCCTCGGGGGTTACGCCGCCCACGCCACCGGTGCCCAGTGTCCCGGCCGTCGCCTCGACCGCGGGCGGAACCCCGCCGCTGCCTCCGGCGCCTGGCGCATCGGTCGCCACCCCACTGGCCAACGCGGCACCTCCGGCACCGCCGGCCCCCGGCCTTCCAGTCATCGGTAACGCCGGCGCGGCGGTGCCCCCGGGCCCGGGCGCGCCAGGGGTACCGGTGGGCGCTCCGGCTGGTGTCGTCGCTCCGCCCGTGCCGGGTGGCCCGGGTGTACCCGCAGCGGTTCCGGCAGCCGCCGGCGGTCCTGCGGCGCCGGGTCTTCCGGGTGCGCCGATCATCGGTGACGCGGGAGCGGCGACGCCTGCCGGCCTGCCCGCGCCGGGTGCGCCCGGCGCAGGAGCCTCCGGTGCCGTCGCGCCCGGCGGTGCGCCGGGAACCGGTGCTCCCGTGATCGGCCAGGGCGGTGCCGTCGCGCCCGCAGGCGCACCGGGTGCCCCGGTCGCGGCAGCTGGAGGTGACGTTGCTCCTCCAGGTCCGGGCTTGCCCGGCGCTCCCGTGGTGGGCGAGGCCGGCGCGGTTCCGCCGCCTGGCGCACCCGCGCCCGGTGCACCGATCGCCGCCGCGGCCGCCGACGCGACTCCTCCTGCCCCGCCGGCACCCGGTGCCCCGGTAGTGGGGGAGTCCGGCATCACGACGCCGCCGGCGCCGGGTGTGCCGGGTGCGCCGGTGGAGGGTTCGTCGGGTGTGGTGACGCCGCCGGCTCCGGGTGTGCCGGGTTCGCCGGTGGAGGGTTCGTCGGGTGTGGTGACGCCGCCGGCACCGGGTACGCCCGGCACGCCGATCGCCAATTCGGTCGAGACTTTCTCCCCGCCTGCGCCGCCCGCTCCCGCAACGCCGTCGGCGGGTTCGGTCGAGACGTTCTCCCCGCCCGCGCCGCCCGCTCCGGCGAACGCCGTCGGCGGGTTCGTCGGTCGAGACGTTCTCCCGCCTGCACCGCCGGCTCCTGCGCCGCGGGTCGTCGTGGATTCGGCGCCGCCGGCTCCGTGTGCCGGGTGTGCCGGTGCAGGGTTCGTCGGGTGTGGTGACGCCGCCGGCTCCGGGTGTGCCTGCGGTGCCTGCGGGTTCGTCGGTGGAGGTTTCGGCGCCGCCGGCTCCGGGTGTGCCGGGCGTGCCGGTGCAGGGTTCGTCGGGTGTGGTGACGCCGCCGGCTCCGGGTGTGCCTGCGGTGCCTGCGGGTTCGTCGGTGGAGGTTTCGACGCCGCCGGCTCCGGGTGTGCCGGGTGTGCCGGTGCAGGGTTCGTCGGGTGTGGTGACGCCGCCGGCTCCGGGTGTGCCTGCGGTGCCTGCGGGTTCGTCGGTGGAGGTTTCGACGCCGCCGGCTCCGGGTGTGCCGGGTGTGCCGGTGTGTGCGCGTTTGTGGCGCCTGGTCGGGTGTGCCGGTGGTCAACGAAGCCGGTGTGGCGACGCCGCCGGCGCCGGGTGCGCCGGGTGTGCCGGTGGTTGTGACGCGGGTGTGGTGACGCCGCCGGCGCCTGGTGCTCCGGGTGTGCCGGTGGTCAACGAAGCCGGTGTGGCGACGCCGCCGGCGCCGGGTGCGCCGGGTGTGCCGGTGGTCAACGAAGCCGGTGTGGCGACGCCGCCGGTGCCTGGTGCTCCGGGTGTGCCGGTGGTCAACGAAGCCGGTGTGGCGACGCCGCCGGCGCCGGGTGCGCCGGGTGTGCCGGTGGTCAACGAAGCCGGTGTGGCGACGCCGCCGGCGCCGGGTGCGCCGGGTGTGCCGGTGGTTGGTGACGCGGGTGTGGTGACGCCGCCGGTGCCTGGTGCTCCGGGTGTGCCGGTGGTCAACGAAGCCGGTGTGGCGACGCCGCCGGCGCCGGGTGCGCCGGGTGTGCCGGTGGTTGGTGACGCGGGTGTGGTGACTCCGCCTGCGCCGCCGCTACCCGCGGCACCCATCGACGCCGCTGCAGGCGCTGCAGTACCCTCGGCTCCGGGCGCCGGCGCTCCGGTGCAGCCGGCTTCGGCGACCGTCGCTCAGCCCGGTGCGCCCGCTCCGGGGGCTCCCATCGTGGGCGAAGCCGGGGCGATCGGATCCGGTGAAGGTGCTCCGGGCGCCGGCGCTCCGATCGAAGGCGCGTCCGCAGCCACGGGTCCGGGTGTCGCTCCCGGTGCTGGAGTTGCGGCCGATACCGCGGGTGCACCTGCCGGCGTTCCGCCGGGTGCCGGTGCGCCGGTCTTCGGTCAGGCGGGCGTCGCAGCGCCTCCGGAGCCGCCGGTTCCGGGTGGAGCTGCTGCGGTTCCTGCTGGTGTGGTGACGCCTCCGGTGCCGCCGGTTCCGGGTGGGGCTGCTGCGGTTCCTGCTGGTGTGGTGACGCCTCCGGTGCCGCCGGTTCCGGGTGGGGCTGCTGCGGTTCCTGCTGGTGTGGTGACGCCTCCGGTGCCGCCGGTTCCGGGTGGGGCTGCTGCGGTTCCTGCTGGTGTGGTGACGACTCCGGTGCCGCCGGCTCCCGGTACGCCGGCGTCGGTCACCGTCCCGGGTGGTACGCCGCCCACGCCGCCGACGCCGCCGGCTTCGGTCGGTGTCAACGCCGGGACACCGTCGTCGCCCATTCCCGGCACCCCCGGGAGCTCGATGACCGTCGCCGACCTGCTCACGCCTCCGGGGGTGCTGCGCACCGTGCAGGACGCCGCTTCCTCCGTAGCCGGAGCACTGCCTCCACCGCCGGCCCCGGCGCCGGGTGCCGCAGGTGCCGCCTCGGTGAGCGGGCCCGTCGTGCCCGACACGGTGACTCCGCTGCTTGCTACGGGTGTGTCCAACCTGGTGTCGCCCTCGCCGCTGAATCTGCCGTCGATCCCGGGTCTGCCGGTACCGCTGCCCAGCGAAATCCCGGTGCCGTCCGACCTGCTCTGTGTCGGCACGGATTGGTCGGCCACGCAAGGGGATTCGGCGCAGGCGCCGACCAGTGCCGACATTCCGCGGGCGTTGATCACCGGAGCCGCACCGGCGGGTGAGCGCCGTGACCGCTGGGAAGGTCAGTAAGCGATTCGCTGGAAGGCACCGGGAGCAGCGTGGCTCCCGGTGCCCCGGCTACGAGCCGCCCGGTGCGTTCGAAGACTGCGCATCAGCGACCAGGTCGGTCGCGACCTGGAGCAAGGGGACGTTGGAGTCCTGCGACAACTTGCGCAACACCTCGAACGCCTGAATGGCGTCGACGCGGTATCGCTCCATGATCATGCCCTTGGCCTGCCCGATGATGTCGCGGCTGGACAGGGCGCGCTGGAACTGGTCCTCGCGCCGTGCCGAATTCCAGGCCACCGACGAGTGCGCCGCGAAGATCAGGCCCAGCGTCCGTGACTCCGCACTGAACGAGCCAGGCTCCTCGGCGTAGACGTTCAGCGCGCCCAGCGTCTCTCCGGCGATGAACAGCTGGAACGCCATGATCGACCGAATCGGCGTCTCAGCCAGGGCGTCACGCCGGTAGTTGGGGAAGCGGCTGTCCGGTTCCAGATCCGGCGACGTGGACGGTCTTCTCCTCCCACGCCGCGGTCAGGCAGGGTCCCTCGCGGTGCCGTTGCTGGATCTTGTCCAGCAGCACCGGCCAGTGCGACGTCGCGGCCGGGGTGTCGATCTGCCTGGCGTTGCGGGTCAGCGTGATGCCGGCGTACTGGGCGCCGGGGATCTCGACGGCCGCGTGTTCTGCCAATTCTGCGACCACGGTGTCCGAGTCGGTGTCGGGCCTGTTGTGCAGCCCTTGCACCAATTCCGCCACACGCAGATGCGTGGTCTCCACGTCGGCCTGATCGTTCACCGTCACCGTCCGATACCCCTTGCGTCAATAAGGCCATTAATCTACCGCTGACCACCGGGGATGACTCGCGCATAGGGATGTCACTTCTGTGACCGGCGCTGATCGCCGCGTTCAGAGCGCCCGCAGGTAGCGCTGGGCGATCAGTCGCTGCATCAACGACGTGACCGGCGCCCCCAGCCGGCTCCACCAGGTGGCGTGCCGGGAGAACGCGGCGACCTCCGCCGTGACCTCCTCGGTGGCCGGGTCGTAGCGCACCAGGAACAGTTCCTCGCCGGACTCGGCATGGCCGGGCAGGGTGCCGTAGGCGAAGCCGCGCCGGTTCGGTTCGTCGACGACGTAGACCACCCGGCACGGCGCGGTCACCGGCCCCAGCTGGACCAGCACGTCGGTGCCGACCTCGGCAGTCTCGGTCGTGGCCTGCACCCGCAGCCCCGCGCCGCGCAGCATCCCGAAGCGCATCCCCTCCCGCGCGGCCTCCTCGAACCGGGCGCGGCCCCGTCCGATCACCGACGCCGTGCGCAGATGGTGGTAGCCGGGCGGGCATCGGGTCGCCGTGGCGCCCACCTCGGAGTAGGTCAGCGCCTTGGTGCTCAGGTCGCTCAGCTTCACGCTGTCAGCTTGTCACCGCGCGCGTACCGTCGGACGCGTGACCTCTCCGACACTGACCCTGGGCGCCGATCTGACCGTCAACCGCCTCGGTTTCGGCGCGATGCGCCTGACCGGCACGGGCGTCTGGGGTCCGCCGGCCGACCGCCGAGGAATGCCTGCGCGTGCTGCGCCGGGCGGTCGAGCTCGGCGTCGACTTCATCGACACCGCCGACTCCTACGGCCCCTACGTCTCCGAGGAACTGATCCGCGAGGCGCTTCACCCGTACGACGGTGTCGTCATCGCCACCAAGGCGGGTCTGCTGCGCACCGGGCCCGACGCGTGGACTCCGCTGGGCTTCCCGGAGTACCTGCGTCAGGAGTGCGAGATGAGCCTGCGGCGGCTCGGCGTGGACACCATCGACCTGTTCCAGCTGCACCGCATCGACACCAAGTTCCCCGCCGAGGACCAGATCGGGGAACTGCTCGCGCTGCAGCAGGAGGGCAAGATCCGCCACATCGGCCTGTCCGAGGTCACCGTCGACCAGCTCGATGCGGCACGCGCGATCGCCCCCATCGTGTCGGTGCAGAACATGTACAACCTCACCACGCGTGCCGCCGAATCGGTGCTCGACGCCTGCGAGGACCAGGGGATCGCGTTCATCCCGTGGTTCCCGCTGGCTGCCGGACCGCTCGCCGCGCCGGACGGGCCGCTGCAGCGCATCGCCGCCGATCACGACGCCTCGCCGTCGCAGCTGGCGCTGGCGTGGCTGCTCAAGCGGTCGCCGGTGATGCTGCCCATTCCCGGCACGTCGAAGGTGGCCCATCTCGAGGAGAACGTCGCCGCCGCGCAGATCGAACTCAGCGACGCCGAGTTCGAGACGCTGAGCAACGCCGGGGCGGCTCAGAGTTGAGCCACCCAATACGGTGAGCGGGTGAGCGCCAACGAGCCGGCCGACACCCACACCGGCGGGGGATTCAATCCGCCGCGCCCGACCACCCGCGGCGGACCCGACTACGGACGCTTCGTCGAAGCCGTCCGTGCCCTGCAGGACCACGCCCGCGCGGCCGACGCTCCCGACGAGGTCATCACCGAGGCCGCCGACCTGATCGAGAAGGTGTCCGCGTTGCTCGCGCCCTTCGACGCCGACGAGTGGTCCTCTCCGTCGGGCCGAAGGATGGACCTGCCCAGCCGCGGCAACATTCTGCAGGTGCCGCTCGATCTGCACGTCACCGACGACAACCGCATCCGCGGCACCGCCCGGTTCCGCCGCTATCACCTGGGCCGCAACGGAGCCGCCCACGGCGGTGCCGTGGCCCACCTGTTCGACTCACTGCTGGGCTTCACGGCCTTCAAGCTGAGCCGCAGCCGCGCCCAGCGCACCGCCTTCCAGCATGTCGACTACCGCAAGATCACGCCGATCGAGAAGCAACTGCAGGTCGACGCCGGCATCGACGACATCGTCGACCGCAAGATCTTCGTGTCCGGGCGGTTGCTCGACGGTGACCACGTGCTCGCCGAGGCGCATTCGCTGTTCGTCAAGCTCAAGCCCGGTCAGCCATGAGTGACACCGAGCGCCGCGAGCGGTTGCCGTTCACCCGACGCTGGGCGCGCTGGCGCGACCGGCTCCGCGAACGCCCCGCCCTCGATCTGGCCTACCGCATCACCGTGGGCGTGGTGGGCGCGCTGGTCCTGGGCGTAGGCATCGTGGCCATCCCGTACCCCGGGCCCGGATGGGCGATCGTCTTCGTCGGCCTCGGCATCCTGGCCACCGAGTTCGACTGGGCCCGCCGTCTGCTCGCCTACGTCCGCGAGCGCTACGACAAAGCCATGGACTGGTTCAAGCGGCAGGGCCTGTGGGTGCAGGTGCTGGGCGCCGTTCTGACAACGGCGATCGTGGTGGGCACGCTGTGGCTGCTCGGCGCTCTCGCGTTCGCGGCGGAACTGGTGCACATCGAGCAGCCCTGGCTCGATAGCCCCATTGGTATCGGGTCCTGACATCCGACCCCGATAGCATGGTCGCCGTCAGCGACCTGACTCCGCCCTGAACCACAACGACCGTTGGGAGAATCCCGTCATGAGCGCCCCCGCCCGCCCCGCCCCGGCAGCCCCGATCCGGGTCGCTGCCGGGACGACCGCGGGTCAGGCGGTTCGCGACGCGGGACTGCCGGCCCGGGGCGCTCCCGACGCCGTCGTCGTCGTCCGTGACGTCGACGGGCGGTTGCGCGACCTGTCGTGGGTGCCCGACGCCGACGCCGAGGTGGCGCCGGTAGCGGCCGACACCGAGGACGGCCGCAGCGTCATCCGCCACTCGGCGGCCCACGTGCTCGCCCAGGCCGTGCAGGCCCTGTTCCCCGACGCCAAGCTCGGCATCGGCCCGCCGATCACCGACGGCTTCTACTACGACTTCGAGGTCGCCGAACCGTTCACCCCCGAGGATCTCGAGGCGCTCGAGAAGCGGATGCGCCAGATCGTCAAGGAAGGCCAGCTGTTCTGCCGCCGCGTCTTCGAATCCAAAGACCAGGCCCGTGAAGAGCTCGCCGACGAGCCCTACAAGCTCGAACTCATCGACGACAAGTCCGGCGACCCGGACGTCATGGAGGTCGGTGGCGACGAGCTGACCGCCTACGACAACCTCAATCCCCGTACCCGCGAACGGGAGTGGGGCGACCTGTGCCGCGGCCCGCACATCCCGACCACCCGCTACATCCCGGCGTTCAAGCTGACCCGCAGCTCGGCGGCGTACTGGCGCGGTGATCAGAGCAACGCGAGCCTGCAGCGCATCTACGGCACCGCCTGGGAGTCCCAGGAGGCATTGGACCGTCATCTCGAGCTGATCGAGGAGGCGCAGCGGCGCGACCACCGCAAGCTCGGCGTCGAACTCGACCTGTTCAGCTTTCCCGACGAATTGGGTTCGGGCCTACCGGTTTTCCACCCCAAGGGCGGCATCGTGCGCCGCGAGCTCGAGGAGTACTCGCGGCGCAAGCACATCGAGGCCGGCTACGAGTTCGTCAACACCCCGCACATCACCAAGGAGCAGCTGTACATCACCTCCGGCCACCTCGAGTGGTACGCCGACGGCATGTTCCCGCCGATGCACATCGACGCCGAATACAACGCCGACGGCACGGTCCGCAAGCCGGGGCAGGACTACTACCTCAAGCCGATGAACTGCCCGATGCATCACCTGATCTACCGGTCGCGGGGGCGGTCCTACCGGGAACTTCCGTTGCGCGCTCTTCGAGTTCGGCAGCGTGTACCGCTACGAGAAATCCGGCGTGATCCACGGGTTGACCCGGGTGCGCGGGATGACCCAGGACGACGCGCACATCTACTGCACCCGCGAAGAGATGCGCGACGAACTGACGCGCGCTGCTGCAGTTCGTGCTCGACCTGCTGGCCGACTACGGCCTCGACGACTTCTACCTGGAACTGTCGACCAAGGACCCGGACAAGTTCGTCGGGTCCGACGAGATCTGGGACGAGGCCACCGACGACGCTGCGCGAGGTCGCCGAATCCTCGGGGCTGGAACTGGTGCCCGATCCGGGCGGTGCCGCGTTCTACGGGCCGAAGATCTCGGTTCAGGTGCGCGACGCGCTGGGCCGCAGCTGGCAGATGTCGACGATCCAGCTCGACTTCAACATGCCGGACCGTTTCGAGCTCGAGTACACCGCCGCCGACGGCACGCGCCAGCGTCCGGTGCTGATCCACCGGGCGCTGTTCGGGTCGATCGAGCGGTTCTTCGGCATCCTCACCGAGCACTACGCGGGCGCGTTCCCGGCGTGGCTGGCGCCGGTGCAGGTGGTCGGCATCCCGGTCGCCGACGGGCACGTCGAATACCTGCACGGCGTGGTGGCTGCGCTGCGCGAGCGCGGCATCCGCGCCGAGGTGGACACCACCGATGACCGGATGGCCAAGAAGATCGTCAACCACACCAACCAGCGGGTGCCGTTCATGCTGCTCGCCGGGGATCGCGACGTCGAGGCGAACGCGGTCTCGTTCCGGTTCGGGGACCGCACTCAGATCAACGGCGTCGGCCGCGACGAGGCCGTCGACGCGATCGTCGACTGGGTCGCGCGACGCGAAAATGCCACGCCCACCGCAGAACTCGTCGCCGTCGATGCGCACGCAGGCGAGGGGTGACGTGGAGCCGGAGGACACCATCGTCGACCGTGGGGTCGGAGACCCGGACCACCTGCAGCGGTTGTGGACGCCGCACCGGATGACCTACATCGCCGACGCGGTCAAGGCCGGTTCGGCGGCCTCGTCGGAACCCTTCACCGACATCCCACACATGTCCGACGAAGACGGTCTGGTGGTGGCCCGCGGGGAGTTGGTCTACGCGGTGCTCAACCTCTACCCGTACAACCCCGGCCACCTGATGGTGGTGCCCTACCGCCGGGTGGCCGAGCTCGAGAACCTCACCGAGGCCGAGAGCGCCGAGTTGATGGCGTTCACGCAGAAGGCCATCCGGGTGATGAAGGCGGTGTCGCGGCCGCACGGATTCAACGTCGGCCTCAACCTCGGCACCTCCGCCGGCGGCTCACTGTCGGAGCACCTGCACATGCACGTGGTGCCGCGCTGGGGTGGGGACGCCAACTTCATCACGGTCATCGGGGACTCCAAGGTCATCCCGCAACTGCTGCGCGACACCCGCCAGCTGCTGGCCACCGAGTGGGACAAGCAGCCGTGAGCGATTTCTATCTGATGACCCGGGCGGCGTACGCGAAACTCTCGCGGCCGGCGGCCAAGGGCGCGTTGCGGCTGGGTCTGACACCCGACAGCGTGACCATCCTGGGCACCGCCGGTGCGGTACTCGGCGCGCTGACGCTGTTCCCGATCGGCCAGCTGTGGTGGGGCGCGTTCACCGTGTTCGTCTTCGTGCTCGCCGACATGCTCGACGGCGCGATGGCCCGCGAACGCGGCGGCGGCACCCGGTTCGGTGCGGTGCTCGACGCCACATGTGACCGGATCAGCGACGGTGCGGTGTTCTGCGGGTTGCTGTGGTGGGCGGCATTCGGGTTGCACAGCGCCGAGTTGGTGGTGGCCACGATGATCTGCCTGGTCAGTTCGCAGGTCATCTCGTACATCAAGGCGCGGGCGGAGGCCAGCGGCCTGTCCGGCGACGGGGGCCTGATCGAGCGGCCCGAGCGGCTGGTCATCGTCCTGGCGGGCGCGGGGCTGTCGGATCTGCCGTTCCTGCCGATGCCGTGGCTGGTGCACGTGGCGATGTGGTTGCTCGCGGTGACCAGTGTGGTGACCGTGGGTCAGCGACTGCACAGCGTGCGGGTCTCGCCGGGGGCGATGGACCGGCTGGCCGCCGCCGGGGGCCCCGAGAAACCCGAGACCACGGAGCAATGACCGACAAGCCCGCGGCGAACATCGCAGGCCGGTTCCCCAACCCGCTTTCCTTGACCGGTCACCTCAGCGACTGGGGTTACGCGGCGGGCTGGCGGATCGTTCGTGCTGCCCCGGAGATGCTGGCGCGCAACGCGTTCGGTGCGGGTGCGTGGTACGCCGCGCGCAACGGCGGTCCCGAGCAGCTGCGCAAGAACCTCGCCCGGGTGATCGGGACGACGCCCGACGGAGGTGCCTGCGGAGCTGATGCGCGCATCGCTGGCCTCCTACGCCCGGTACTGGCGGGAGGCATTCCGGTTGCCGTCGATGGATCACGAGGAGCTGGGCCGGCGGCTGAGCGTGCGCGACATCGAGATGGCGTTCGCGGCGCTGGAGAGCGTGGTCGCGGCGCGGTGCTCGCGCTGCCCCACAGCGGCAACTGGGACATGGCCGGGGTGTGGCTGGCGCAGAACCACGGCACGTTCGCCACCGTCGCCGAGCGCCTCAAGCCCGAGTCGCTGTACCTGCGCTTTCTCGCCTACCGGGAGAGCCTCGGCTTCAAGGTCGTGCCGTCGTCGGGCGGCGACCGTCCCGCGTTCGACGTGCTGTGCGACTGGTTGGGTGACAACGGCATCGTGTGCCTGATGGCCGACCGCGACCTGAGCCGGCGGGGCGTGCAGGTCGACTTCTTCGGTGAGCCGACGCGGCTGCCGGCCGGGCCGGCCAAGCTGGCCCTGGCCACCGGCGCAGCGCTGTTCCCGGCGCACTGCTGGTTCGACGGCGACGGCTGGGGCACGCAGGTGTACTCCGAGATCGACACCTCCTCCGGCGATGTCACCGTCATCACCCAGGCGTTGGCGGATCGGTTCGCCGACAACATCGCCACGCACCCGGCGGACTGGCACATGATGCAGCCCCAGTGGCTGGCCGACCTGTCCGACGAGCGCAGGGCTCACCTGGAGGCCACCTGATGCGTATCGGGATGGTCTGCCCCTATTCCTTCGATGTGCCCGGCGGCGTGCAGTCCCACGTGCTGCAGCTCGCCGAGGTGATGCACGCACTCGGCCATGAGGTCAGCGTGCTGGCGCCGGCTTCGCCCGAGGCCAACGCCTCCCTGCCGGACTACGTGGTCTCGGGCGGCAAGGCCGTCCCGATTCCCTACAACGGGTCGGTGGCGCGACTGCGCTTCGGCCCCGCCACCCACCGCAGGGTCAAGAAGTGGTTGCAGCAGGGCGAATTCGACGTCCTGCACCTGCATGAGCCGAACGCTCCGAGCTTGTCGATGCTCGCGTTGAACATCGCCGCGGGTCCGATCGTGGCGACGTTTCACACCTCGACGACGAAGTCGCTGACCTTGACGGTGTTCGAGCCGATTCTGCGGCCCATGCACGAGAAGATCGTCGGCCGCATCGCCGTGTCCGACCTGGCGCGCCGCTGGCAGATGGAGGCGCTCGGCAGCGATGCCGTCGAGATCCCCAACGGCGTCGACGTCGCGTCGTTCGCCACCGCACCCCTGCTCGACGGCTACCCGCGCCCCGGCCGGTCGGTGCTGTTCCTGGGCCGGTTCGACGAGCCCCGCAAGGGGATGTCGGTGTTGATCGGTGCGCTGCCCGCGGTGGTGGAGCGCTTTCCCGACGTCGAGATCCTGGTGGTGGGCCGCGGTGAGGAGGCGGCGCTGCGGGAACAGGCCGGCCCGCTGGCTGGTCACCTGCGCTTCCTCGGTCAGGTCGACGACGCGCTGAAGGCCTCGGCGATGCGCAGCGCCGACGTCTACTGCGCGCCCCACACCGGCGGGGAGAGCTTCGGGATCGTGCTGGTCGAGGCCATGGCCGCAGCGACGGCCGTGGTCGCCAGTGACCTCGACGCGTTCCGGCGGGTGCTCGACGACGGCCGGGGCGGACGACTGGTCGCGGTCGACGATCCCGATGCGCTGGCCGCAGGCCTGATCGAGGTGCTCTCCGACGACGACCGGCGCGACCACTACATCGGGTGCGCGACCGAGCTGGTGCAACGCTACGACTGGTCGGTCGTGGCCAGGCAGATCCTGAGGGTCTACGAAACGGTCGCCGGGTCGGGTGTGAAGGTGCAGGCCGCGGGGTCGGGCGGAGGTCGATCGTGATCCCGTGGGTGACGGCGGTCGTCATCGCATTGCTGTTCGCCGCGGTTCTGGTGGTCGGGTTCTGGGCGTACCAGACCGCCAACCGACTGGACCGCTTGCATGTGCGCTACGACCTGTCCTGGCAGGCGCTCGACGGCGCCCTGGCCCGGAGAGCGGTGGTGGCGCGCGCGGTGGCCACCGACGCCTACGGCGTGGGGCCCGACGGCAGCCGGTTGGCCGCGCTGGCCGACGCGGCCGAGCGAGCACCACGGCAGGCGCGGGAAGCCGCCGAGAACGAACTGTCGGCGGCGCTGGCGCGCGTCGATCCTGCCTCGCTGCCGCGGGCGCTGGTCGCCGAGCTGGCCGATGCCGAAGCCCGGGTCCTGCTGGCCCGCCGGTTCCACAACGACGCGGTCCGCGACACGCTGGCCCTGCGTGAGCGTCCGGCGGTGCGGCTGCTCCGCCTCGGTGGGACGGCCCCGCTGCCCACCTACTTCGAGATCGCCGAAGGCGGCGAGGTCTCGACGCGGGAGGCCGCGCCGGTTACCAGACGCAGGTCCGCCCGCGTGGTGTTGCTCGACGGTGACGGTGCCGTCCTGCTGTTGTGCGGTTCGGACCCCGAGGCCGCGGTGAAGCCGGCGCCGCGCTGGTGGTTCACCATCGGCGGTGCAGCTCAGGCGGGGGAGTCGCTGGCGGAAACCGCGGCCCGCGAGCTCGGCGAGGAGACCGGCCTGCACGTCGAGGCCGCGGACATGGTCGGCCCGCTGTGGCGCCGCGAGGCGGTCATCGACTTCAACGGGGCGGTGATCCGCAGCGAGGAGCTGTACTTCGTGCACCGCACCGAGCGGTTCGAACCCTCCGACCACGGCCGCTCGGGACTGGAGCGGACCTACATCCACGGTCACCGGTGGTGCGATGCGACAATGATCAACGGACTGGTCGCCAACGGTGAGGCCGTTTACCCCCGTCAGCTCGGCGAGTTGCTGGCCGAGGCCAACACGCTGGCCGATGCACCGGCAACGGTGGCGCAGCGGCCGTTGCAAGCTATCCGCTGAACTGCGGATCGAATGCATTTGCCGCCGCCTTTAGACTGGATCAGTAGCGAATGAAGGAGAATGCAGTGGAATCCGATATGTCCGGGAACGGGCTGGGCACCCCTGCTCGCGGCACCGCGCGGGTGAAGCGCGGGATGGCCGAGATGCTCAAGGGTGGCGTCATCATGGACGTGGTCACCCCCGAACAGGCCCGCATCGCCGAAGGTGCGGGTGCGGTGGCGGTGATGGCGCTCGAGCGGGTGCCGGCTGACATCCGCGCCCAGGGTGGCGTGTCTCGGATGAGCGATCCCGACATGATCGAAGGCATCATCGACGCGGTCACCATCCCGGTGATGGCCAAGGCGCGGATCGGCCATTTCGTCGAGGCACAGATCCTGCAGAGCCTCGGTGTCGATTACGTCGACGAGTCCGAGGTACTCACGCCGGCCGACTACGCCAACCACATCGACAAGTGGAAGTTCACGGTGCCGTTCGTGTGTGGCGCCACCAATCTGGGCGAGGCGCTGCGCCGCATCACCGAGGGCGCTGCGATGATCCGCTCCAAGGGCGAGGCGGGCACGGGTGATGTGTCCAACGCCACCACCCACATGCGCAAGATCGGCGGTGAGATCCGCCGCCTGACGTCGCTGTCCGAAGACGAGTTGTACGTCGCGGCCAAGGAGTTGCAGGCGCCTTACGACCTCGTCGTCGAGGTGGCGCGGGCCGGCAAGCTGCCGGTCACGCTGTTCACCGCCGGCGGCATCGCCACGCCGGCCGACGCGGCGATGATGATGCAGCTCGGCGCGGAGGGTGTCTTCGTCGGGTCGGGCATCTTCAAGTCCGGCAATCCCGCCGAGCGCGCCGCCGCGATCGTCAAGGCCACCACGTTCTACGACGATCCCGACGTGCTGGCCAAGGTGTCGCGCGGGCTGGGTGAGGCGATGGTCGGCATCAACGTCGACGACATCCCGGTGCCCCATCGGCTCGCAGAACGAGGCTGGTAAGAACCAACCTGTGGCGATCGAAGAAATCCTCGACCTGGAGCAGATCGAGGTCAACATCTATCGCGGCGGTGTCTTCAGCCCGGAATCCGGCTTTCTGCAGCGCACGTTCGGCGGCCACGTCGCCGGTCAGTCACTGGTCTCCGCGGTGCGCACCGTCGACCCGAAGTTCCAGGTGCACTCGTTGCACGGTTATTTCCTGCGCGCCGGTGACGCCCGGTCGCCGTCGGTGTACACGGTCGAGCGGATCCGCGACGGCGGCTCGTTCTGCACCCGGCGGGTGACCGCGATCCAGCACGGCGAGACCATCTTCTCGATGTCGGCGTCGTTCCAGGCCGATCAAAGCGGCATCGAGCATCAGGATGCGATGCCGGCGGCCCCGCCGCCCGACGACATCCCGGACTTCAAGTCCGTCAGCAAGGTGTTCGATGACGCCAGCTTCCGCCAGTTCGACGAGTGGGACGTCCGCATCGTTCCGCGTGAGGCGCTGAAGCTGTTGCCGGGCAAGGCATCCCAGCAGCAAGTCTGGTTCCGTCACCGTGACCCGCTGCCCGACGATCCGGTGCTGCACATCTGTGCGCTGGCCTACATGAGCGACCTGACGCTGCTCGGCTCGGCTCAGGTCAACTACCCGGAGGAACGCAAGCACCTGCAGGTCGCCTCCCTCGACCATGCGATGTGGTTCATGCGGGCGTTCCGCGCCGATGAGTGGTGCCTTTACGACCAGTCGTCGCCGTCTGCGTGCGGCGGGCGGTCGCTGACGCAGGGCAAGATCTTCAACCAGTACGGCGAGATGGTCGCGGCCGTGATGCAGGAAGGACTCACCCGCTACCCGCGCGATTTCACCCCGGGGCGCGGGTGAGCGCGCCGCAGGTCGGGGTGCTGGCGCTGCAGGGCGACACCCGCGAGCACCTGGCGGCGCTGCGGGAAGCCGGCGCCGAGGCGACGACCGTGCGCCGTCCCGGGGAACTCGACGGCGTCGACGCGCTGGTCATCCCGGGCGGGGAGTCGACCACGATGAGTCACCTGCTGCGTGAGTTCGAGCTGCTGGAACCCCTGCGCGCGAGGCTGGCCGACGGGATGCCCGCCTACGGATCCTGTGCCGGCATGATCCTGCTCGCCACCGAGATCGTCGACGCCGGCGTCGGCGGGCGTGAGGCGATACCGCTGCGGGGGATCGACATGACGGTGCGGCGCAACGCTTTCGGGCGGCAGGTGGACTCGTTCGAAGACGACATCGACTTCGCCGGACTCGACGGCGCCGTGCACGCCGTGTTCATCCGGGCGCCGTGGGTGGAGCGGGTCGGGGCCGACGTCGAAGTGCTCGCGCGTGCGGCCGGTCACCCGGTTGCGGTGCGTCAGGGCCGGATGATCGCGACGGCCTTTCATCCGGAGGTGACAGGTGACCGCCGGGTGCACAAGCTGTTCGTCGACTCGCTCTAGTCGCGATTTCGGTGTCGTTCGTCGCGCTGTAGGTGACCGATTACACCGAAATCACGGTCAGCGGAGGGGCAGGCCGGTGATCGCGCGGGCCATCACCAGGCGCTGGATCTCGCTGGTGCCCTCGAAGATCGTGAAGATCTTGGCATCGCGGTGCATCCGCTCGACGGGGTATTCGCGGGTGTAGCCGTTGCCGCCGAGGATCTGGATCGCCTCGTCGGTGACGTAGACCGCGGTCTCGCTGGCGACCAGCTTGGCCATCGACCCCTCGGCGGACTCGAAGCTCTTGCCGTTGCGGGCCATCCAGCCGGCGCGGTACACCAGCAGCCGTGCTGCGTCGATGCGGGCCTTCATGTCGGCCAGCTTGAAGGCCACGGCCTGGAACTCGCCGATCTTGCGGCCGAATTGCTCACGCTCGCAGGCATAGTCGCGGGCGTACTCGTAGGCGGCCCGGGCCACACCGACGGCCATCGCGCCGACGGTCGGGCGGGTGCGTTCGAACGTGGCCATGGCGGCCTGCCCGGCGGCCTTCTTGCCCTCGCGCACCTTGGCGATCCGGGCGTCGAACTTCTCCTTGCCGCCGACGATGAGGTTGCCGGGGATGCGGACGTCGTCGAGCACCACCTCGGCGGTGTGGGACGCCCGGATGCCGTGCTTGAGGAACTTCTGACCCTGGCTCAGGCCCTTGGTGGCGGGCGGGATGATGAACGACGCCTGTCCGCGGGTGCCGAGCTCCGGGTGCACCGACGCGACGACGACGTGGACGTTGGCGATGCCGCCGTTGGTGGCCCACGTCTTGGTTCCGTTGAGGACCCACTCGTCGGTGGCTTCGTCGTAGCGGGCGCGGGTCAGGATCGCGCCGACGTCGGATCCGGCGCCGGGTTCCGACGAGCAGAACGCGGCGACCTGCGGCTCGTGCGACGGTGCCGAACATCTGCGGCAGCCACTCGCCAACCTGCTCTGGTGTGCCGTTGGCGGCCAGTGACGCGGCGGCCAGGCCGGTGCCCAGGATCGCCAGCGCGATGCCCGCATCGCCCCAGAACATCTCCTCGAAGGCGACGATCATGCCGAGGCCGCTGGGCTCGGCGGCCTGCTCGGCGAAGAACTCCATCGAGTAGAGGCCCACCTTGGCGGCTTCCTGGATGATCGGCCAGGGCGTCTCCTCGCGTTCGTCCCACTCCGCGGCCGCGGGCCGAATCACTTCGGCCGCGAACTCATGCACCCACTTCTGCACGTCGACGAGGTCGGACGACAACTCCAGCGAGAACGTCATGAGCCGGTACCTTACTCCGGAGTAAGATATCGGGGAAGCGACTGTGGCTCAGTTAACAGTCGGGCTGGAGCACCGGCAGGGTCAACCGGGATGTCGACGCGACGGCGTTGAGGCTGCTGGTGCCGACGCTGGCGCTGGTGCGTATGATGCTGAGCGGCTGGACCGACGACGCGCTCGTCGCCGCGGTGGCGCCGAACCTGCAGCGCTACATCTCCGCGGACCTGGGATGACGGGCACGTAGACTGGTCGATCGGACTTCGACGTCGTCGGTGAAAGAGGTAGCAGCTACATGAGCGGCCATTCCAAGTGGGCCACCACCAAGCACAAGAAGGCCGTGATCGATGCGCGGCGCGGCAAGAACTTCGCGAAGCTGATCAAGAACATCGAGGTGGCGGCCCGCACCGGCGGCGGTGACCCGGCCGGCAACCCGACGCTGTACGACGCCATCCAGAAGGCCAAGAAGACCTCGGTGCCCAACGACAACATCGAGCGCGCCCGTAAGCGCGGGGCGGGCGAGGAGGCCGGCGGCGCCGACTGGCAGACCATCACCTACGAGGGCTACGGCCCCAATGGAGTCGCCGTGCTGGTCGAGTGCCTCACCGACAACCGCAACCGGGCCGCCGGCGAGGTCCGGGTGGCGATGACCCGCAACGGCGGCAGCATGGCCGACCCCGGGTCGGTGTCCTACCTGTTCACCCGCAAGGGTGTGGTGACGCTGGAGAAGAAATCACTGACCGAGGACGACGTGCTGGCCGCGGTCCTCGACGCCGGCGCCGAGGACGTCAACGACCTCGGTGACAGTTTCGAGGTCATCTCCGAGCCCACCGACCTCGTCGCGGTCCGCACCGCTCTGCAGGACGCGGGCATCGACTACGAGTCCGCGGAGGCCACCTTCCAGCCGTCGGTGAGTGTTCCGGTCGATCTGGAGGCCGCCCGCAAGGTGCTCAAGCTCGTCGACGCGCTCGAGGACAGCGACGATGTGCAGGACGTCTACACCAACATCGACATCCCCGACGACGTCGCCGCCGCTCTCGACGAGGACTGACCCGCTACCGAACCGCGGGAGCGGCCAGGAATTCACCGATCGCGGCGGCAGTCCGCTCCGGCTGATCGAGCATCACCAGCACGTACGCGTCGTCGACCATCTTCAGCCGGCCCTGCGGCAGTAGGCCCGCGAGCCGGCGCGCGTGTTCGACGGGCATCACCGGGTTCTCGGTCCACAAGACCAGGGCGGGCCGGTCGAAAGCCGCGAGGCTGCCGGTCGCCCGGACCAGTTCCGATGTGTCGAATCTGGTACGGCAGTACTTGACCAGGTCGCGGCGGACCGCTCTGTCGGCCAGCCCGGCGGCCGTCCAATTATCGACGATCGCCTGCGGCACAGGCTTTTTCGCCATCATTCCGAACATGAGCCGTTGTCTGCGCAACCAGCCGATCTTGAGCTGCCGCATCGCCAACGACACCGTGCCGGTGGTGCGACTGGCCAGCCACGCGACCTTGCCCGGCAGGCCGGGCGGAAAGTTGTCGAATGCCTCGCAGGGGCAGATCACCAGGCGGGCGATCCGCGTGTCGCGGCCGATGTCGGTGAGGAACAGGGCGCCGCCCCAGTCCGTGACGACCAGCGTGATGTCGGTGAGGTCCAGGGCGTCGAGGAAATCGGCGACGATCTCCACCATCCCGGGCAGCGTCAGGTCGGCGTCCCCGCGCATCGGCACGCGGTGGCCGCCCATCGGCAGCACCGGCAGTAGGTAGCGGAAACCCGGCGGCAGGGACGGCATCGCCATATTCCACTGTGTGTCGTTCATCAACAGTCCGTGCAGCAGCACGACCGGCGGTCCGCTCGGATCGCCCTCCTCGCGATATCGCACAGTCCCTGCGGTGACCTCGACCGACTTCATGGCTTCCTCCGGCTAGAACGATTATTCTAGAACGTATGCTCTAGCCTGACATCGGGAGGTGCACATGGCAAGGTCCACCAGGGAATCGATACTCACCGCCACCGCCGAGTTGATGCGGCACCGCGGTTACGCCGGGGTAGGGATGAAAGACATCGCCGACGCCTCCGGCGCGCCGATCGGCTCGCTGTATCACCACTTCCGCGGTGGCAAGGTCCAGATCGCCCGGGAGGCACTGGTCAACGCCGGCGCGGCTTACGGGCTGCTGATCCCGACCATCGTCGACACGTACTCCGATCTCGGGGACGCCGTCGACGGCGTCTTCCGGCAGGCCGCCGAGGACATGGCGGCGACCGGTTTCGCGAACATGTGCCCGGTGGCCAGTGTCGCCGCCGAGGTCGCCGACACGGTCGAAGAACTTCGGCTGGCCACGCAGGAGATCTTCGAGGGCTGGATCGGCGGCGGCGCGGCGTACTTCGCCGCCAGGGGACTCGACGACGCACGCGCACGCGACGTGACGACCGCGCTCATCGGCGCGCTCGAGGGAGCGTTCCTGCTGGCGCGGACGCTGCGCACCACCGAGCCGCTGCTCGCCGCCGGGCGGGTGCTGGCGCCGCAGTACCGGGGAATCGGACTCGGGGCGGCGTTGTCGGCGCCTCGATGATGTCGCTCGCAGCACCGGGCGGGGACCATAGACCCTTGGGCAGGATCCCAGCCCGATCGGACACTGTAGCCATGACCAGTCGCGACAGCGGCGCACTTCTCATCGACGCGGTGATGCCGACCTACGATGCCGGGATCGCAGAGCACGTCATCGTCGATGCCGACCCGGCGACGACATTCGCGGCGGTACGCGACCTCGACCTGCTGACCGTGCATGCGCCGCTGCTGGATTTGTCGATGTGGGTGCGTGGTCTGCCCGCGCGGATGGCCGGCCACGCTGCCCCGCGCCCACCAGCGCTGGTCATCGGTCCGGACATGGGATTGCCGGGGTGGGTGTTCCTCGGCGAACGGCCGGATCGCGAGGTCGCCTTCGGCGCGGTCGGCAAATTCTGGCAGCCCGCCATCGAATGGCGTGATGTCACCGCCACCGAATTCCGGGAGTTCGGCGAACCGGGGTGGGGCAAGATCGCGGCGAACTTCTGCGTCCTGCCCTACGGAGCGTCGGCGACACTGCTCACCTACGAATGCCGCACGCTCACCACCGATCCGGCATCGCGCCGGCGGTTTCTGCGTTACTGGCGACTGGTCCGACCGTTCGTGGGCCATGTGTTGCGCGCCACGATTCGACAGATCAGGACCAATGCCACGGTACCGGGCGGGTATCGGGGGTCGTGAAACGCCGCCGCGTGTCCCTGCGGGGTGAGGTCGGCGGCAGAAGCTAAGCTCTCGAACAAATGTTCTCAGGAGGGCTGGCGTGCGGGTGATGGGAGTCGACCCGGGGCTGACCAGGTGCGGGCTGTCGGTCATCCAGAGTGGCCGGGGCCGCCAGGTCGTCGCGCTCGACGTGGACGTGGTGCGCACCCCCGCCGAGCACCCGCTGGCGCACCGGCTGCTGGCGATCAGCGACGCCGTCGAACACTGGATGGACACCCATCGGCCCGATGTCATCGCGATCGAGCGGGTGTTCTCCAACCAGAACGCCAACACCGCGATGGGCACCGCGCAGGCCGGCGGGGTGATCGCCCTGGCGGCGGCCCGCCGCGACATCGACGTGCACTTCCACACTCCCAGCGAGGTGAAGGCCGCGGTCACCGGCAACGGTCGGGCGGACAAGGCGCAGGTCACCGAGATGGTCACCAGAATCCTTGCACTGCAACAGAAACCGACACCCGCCGATGCGGCCGACGCGCTGGCATTGGCGATCTGTCACTGCTGGCGCGCGCCCGATGATCGCCCGGATGGCCGAGGCGGAGGCGATGGCGGCCGAGCAGCGGCGAAAGTACCAGGCCACGCTCAAGGCCGCCCGGATGTCGCGGAGCGCGCCGTGATCGCCGCGGTCCGTGGCGAGGTTCTCGACATCGCGCTCGACCACGTGGTCATCGAGGCGGCCGGCGTCGGCTACAAGGTGATGGCGACCCCCGCCACGCTGGCCACGCTGCGCCGCGGCGCCGAAGCGCGGTTGATCACCGCGATGATCGTGCGGGAGGACTCGATGACGTTGTACGGCTTCGCCGATTCCGACGCCCGCGACCTGTTCTCGACACTGCTCGGCGTGTCCGGTATCGGGCCCAGCATCGCGCTCGGCGCGCTCGCGATGTACGACGGGCCCACGCTGCGGTCGGCCATCGGCGACGGCGACGTCACCGCGTTGACCCGAATCCCGAAGGTGGGCAAGAAGACCGCCGAACTGATCGTGCTGTCCCTGCGGGACAAGATCGGTGTGCCGTCGTCCGCCGGCGGCGCCGGCGCGGGCGGGCACGGGGTCCGCGGCCCGGTCGTCGAGGCGCTCGTCGGGCTCGGTTTCGCGGTCAAACAGGCCGAGGACGCCACCGACAAGGTGCTCGCCGACGATCCGAACACCACGACCGCGAGCGCCCTGCGCGCGGCGCTGTCGATGCTGGGGAAGAAGTAGCGCATGGGCCGGTTCGAAGACGACGAGGAACCCGAGGAGCGGGAGGTGTCGCCGGCGCTGACGGTCGGCGAGGGCGACATCGACGCCAGCCTGCGGCCGCGGTCGCTCGGGGAGTTCATCGGCCAGCCCCGGGTGCGCGAACAACTGCAGCTCGTCATCGAGGGCGCCAAGAACCGCGGCGGCACCCCGGACCACATCCTGCTGTCCGGGCCGCCGGGCCTGGGCAAGACGTCGCTGGCGATGATCATCGCCGCCGAGCTGGGCTCCTCGCTGCGGGTGACGTCGGGCCCCGCGCTGGAACGCGCCGGTGACCTCGCCGCGATGCTGTCCAACCTCGTCGAGCACGACGTCCTGTTCATCGACGAGATCCACCGGATCGCCCGGCCCGCCGAGGAGATGCTGTACCTCGCGATGGAGGACTTTCGCGTCGACGTCGTGGTCGGCAAGGGCCCGGGGGCGACGTCGATCCCGCTGGAGGTGGCGCCGTTCACGCTCGTCGGTGCCACCACCCGCTCGGGTGCGCTGACCGGTCCGCTGCGCGACCGGTTCGGCTTCACCGCGCACATGGACTTCTACGAGCCCTCCGAACTGGAGCGCGTGCTCACCCGGTCGGCGGGCATCCTCGGCATCGAGTTGGGCGCCGACGCCGGCGCCGAGATCGCCCGTCGGTCCCGCGGCACGCCACGCATCGCTAACCGGCTACTGCGCCGGGTCCGCGACTACGCGGAGGTGCGCGCCGACGGCGTCATCACCCGCGACATCGCCAAGTACGCGCTGGAGGTCTACGACGTCGACGAACTGGGCCTCGACCGGCTCGACCGCGCGGTGCTCTCGGCGCTGACCCGCAGCTTCGGCGGGGGACCGGTCGGGGTGTCGACGCTCGCCGTGGCGGTGGGGGAGGAAGCGACCACGGTCGAGGAGGTGTGCGAACCCTTCCTGGTGCGCGCCGGCATGATCGCGCGCACGCCGCGGGGCCGGGTCGCGACCGCTCAGGCGTGGACGCACCTGGGGATGACCCCGCCCAGCGGTGTGGTCGGCCTCGGTCAGCCGGGACTGTTCGGATGATCGCCACTGTCGGGCTGATCGTCGCGGCGCTGGCGGCACTACTGCACGTGTACATCTTCGTGATGGAGTCCCTGACCTGGACCACGCCGCGCACCCGGGCGGTGTTCGGCACCACCGAGCAGGAGGCGCAGACCACCCGGCTGCTGGCCTTCAACCAGGGCTTCTACAACCTGTTCCTGGCGATCGTGACCGCAGCCGGCATCGTCGCGACGGTCATCGGTGCGCCGGCGGTCGGCCTGGCGCTGCTGTTGGCCGGTGTCGGCTCGATGCTGGCGGCCGCGGTCGTGCTGGTCGCGTCGTCGACCGAGAAGGCGCGCGCGGCGATCATCCAGGGCGCGTTGCCGCTGATCGCGATTGTGCTGCTGGTGCTCGATCGGGCGCTGTAGCGTCGCCCGGGTGACGTGGCCCCGGCTCGCCGCGCTGATCGCGGCGCTGTGCTCGGCCGCGGTGTATGCCCCGGCTGCAGCGGATCCCGGCGCCGTCACCCCGGGCCCCGTCGACATCGGTGGGCGCGCACTGTTCCTCGACTGCCAGGGCGCGGGCGCCCCAACGGTTTTCGTCATCCCGGGGCTGGGCAGCTACGCCGAGGCGTGGAACTACGTGGTGGCGCCCGGCGACCCGATCTGGGCCTCGCCGTACGACGCGATCGAGCAGGCCCGTTTGCTCCCGAGCCCCGACGCGACCCAGCCGACCGTGGCGAAGACGACGCGGGTGTGCGTCTACGACCGGCCGGGTACCCGCCCCGACGGCGCCCTGCGGTCGACCCCGGTGCCGCAACCGCACAGCATTGCCCAGGACGTCGACGACGTGGTCGCGCTGACCACTGCGGCGGGCCTCACCGGCCCGTTCGTGTTCGTCGCCCACTCCTACGGCGGGCTGATCCTCGACCTGCTGGCGCGCCGACACCCTGAGCTGGTGTCGGGCCTGGTGTTCGTGGAGCCGACCTCGGAATTCCTGCCCGCAGTCGGCAACCCGGCACAGAACGCGGCCTTCGCTGCGAGCGGCCTGCAGGGGAGGGCGCCCGGTGAGAGTGTGCGGTTCGAGGACGCCTTCGCGGCGGTGGCGGCGGCGCCGCCGCTTCCGCGCGTGCCGGCGGTCGTGCTCAGCGGCGATCGCTTCCCGCCGCCCGCGCAGCTCAGTGCCGACACCTACACGCAGGCCCAGATCCGCCGGGCCAACGACATGCTCGCCGGGGCGCTGGGCACCACCAACGTGGTGGTCGCGGGCAGCGGCCACAACATGATGCTGTACCGACCGCAGGCGGTGGCCGACGCCATCGTCGGGATCGTCGCTCAGGTCCGCTCGGGCCGCTGAACCTCGCCGGCGCGGCGCGACCGGTTGCCCCCCGACCGTTTGGCCTCGTACATCGCGCTGTCCGCGGAGTCGACGAGGTCGTCCAGAATCGACCGCGTCGCGTCGCCGTACCCGTCCAGTACGCCGCAGGCCACTCCGACGCTGGCCGTCACGTCGCCCGAGGTCGACGCGACCGCGAGCCGGAGCCGCTCGGCGATCGCGTCGGCTTCGTCGGACGCCGTCGTCGCGGCGATCAGGAATTCCTCGCCGCCGACACGGGCGACGACGGCCGGGCCGGTGACGGACTCCCGCAACGACTGCGCGACCGCGATGAGCAACCGGTCGCCGGTCGCGTGCCCGCGGGTGTCATTGACCTGTTTGAACCGGTCGAGATCGATCATCGCGACCGTGAGGTACTGCAGCCCGTCGCCGTGTGATGTCCCGATCAGCTCGCGGACCGACCGGTAGAACCCGCGCCGGTTGCGCAGCCCGGTCAGCGGATCGGTGTGCGAGTGCAGTGCGTCGGTGCCGAGCAGGTGCACCAGCACCTGGGCGGAGAACGGGCACCGCGAGCACGCCGACGGCGACGATCAGATACGCCACGATCGCCAGAGCGAGGTCACCGGCCGCGGCGATCTGCCGGCTGCACGCGCCGGCCACCAGGCCACCGTCACGAGCACCATCAACAGGTGTCGACTGGAGTGGAAGCACGCGACATAGCCGGCAAGGGCCGCGAACGCGATGCAGCCGAGCAAGCCGGTCAACGGATTCGGCCACACCAGGCAGACCGCCGCGATCGACAGATCCGAGACGACCGTGAAGACCAGCGGATTCTCGCCGGGTGGGCCAGCGCGTGAACCACACGGTCGCCATCAGCGCACACACCACCACCACGATCACGCTGACCGTGCGTCCCATGGGTGTGGCCGGACCGGCGGGGCTCGCCAACATCAGCGCCGGGATGATGCCGAGCACGGCCACCACGACGCCCATCATCTTGCGGGTGAAGCCGAGCACGTGGCGGTGCTCCAGATAGGCCGACAGCCAGTGGTAATGGCACGGCTGCACCCACCACTGCCGAAGTTGACCCACGCTGACCGATGGTAAAGGACTTTCGGCCACCCCGACCGCCCGACGACCACGGTGTACCACGCGTTACGCCGGGCCGAACCGCGGGTACTCCCAGCGCATACCTAGGAGGCATCATGATCGGATCAGACCGCACCGAGCGACCCGCGGCGGCCGGCTGAGGATCGCCCGCAGCCGTGGCGCAGCCAGCGGTTTCCTACTCGTCCTGCTCGGGCTGTGGGGGGCTCTCATTCCCTTCGTCGGCCCGTACTTCGACTTCGCGTTCTCGCCGGACCAGCCGTGGGCGTGGACCACCGGCCGAGGCTGGCTCGAGGTGCTTCCCGGCGCCGTCGACCGTCGCCGGTGGGCTCCTGCTGCTCAGCTCCCGTAACCGCGCCACGGCCATGCTCGGCGCCTGGCTGACCGTCGCCGCGGGCGCCTGGTTCGTCATCGGCCGCGCGCTGGCCGACCTGCTCGGGCTCGGCGGCGCCGGCACCCCGGTCGCCGCGACGGAGACCAAGCGGGTGTGGCTGGAGCTCACGTACTTCTACGGGCTCGGCGCCTTGGTCGTCTTCCTCGGCGCGCTGGCTGTGGGCCGGCTGTCGGTGCGCAGCGTCCGCGACGTGGAGTACGCCAACCGCCCGCTAGAGGGCGAGGAGGCCGTTCACTCGGGCCCCGTCGACACTGAGTCGAGCACCACGGACGCCGACGCACGCACCGAATCGACCGAGCGGCGCGACCGCCGGGGCGGGCTGCGCAACATGTTCCGGCGGCGCCGGGATCACGACACGCTGGTGCACCACTGACGCGTCATAGCAGGCCGAGCAGCTGGAGGTCGGTGACGTACTTGACGATGACGTCGCGGCTGACATGCGGGATGTCCTTGTCGGGACCGATCTTGGCCTCCTGCACGGCGGTACGGAACCGGTCGGTGGGCGCGATCGACCCGCGGATCGGTGGCTCCGGACGCTGGTAATTGTGCAGCAGCGGAAGCAGCGATGCCTGGCGTTGCCGCTCCGGCAGTGCGTTGATCGCCGTGCTGAACCGCTGTAGCCAGTCGGCGTAGTCTCCGACCCGCTCGATGGGATGGCCCGCATCGATGAGCCAGTCGACGAACTCGTCGAGCCCGACGCCGTCGTCGTAGGGGTTCATGACGTGGAACGTCTCGAATCCCGAACCGGGTTCGCCGAGGCGGGCGCCGAGGGTCGAGATCGCGTCGGCGATGAACTCGACCGGTAGACCGTCGTAGTGGGCGCGCTGTCGGCCACCGTCGCGGCCCAGGGTATAGAACGACGCCGGCGCGACGCCCGTCGCGACCAGGCTCAGCATCAGCCGGGTGAACATGTCGGGCAGATTGAGCTGGCCCGCATAGGTGGTGTCGGCCAGGATCATGTCGCACCGGAACACCGCGACGGGCAGCCCGCACAGCTCGTGGGCTTCGCGGAGCAGGACTTCGCCGGCCCATTTGCTGTTCGAGTAGCCGTTGGCGTAACTGTCGTCGACCGCGCGAGTGGCGCTGATCTCGCGGATGTCGCCGTCCTCGGTGAATCGGCCCGGCTCGATCCCGGCTCCGACGCCGATGGTCGAGACGTAGACGAACGGCTTGAGTTTGGTCGTCAGCGCGACGCGGATCAGTTCCGCGGTGCCCAGCGCGTTGGGGCCGAACAGCTGGTCGTAGGGCAGCACGTGGTTGACCAGTGCTGCGGGGTCGACGATGAGATCGACCGTGTCGGCCAGACGCTGCCAGGTCTGGTCGTCCAGGCCCAGGTTCGCTTCACCTTTGTCGCCCGCGATGACCTCGAGGCGATCGGCGGCCAAGGCGCGGTAGTGCGCCAGCAGTTCCGGGTCGCCGGTGTCGAAGGTCTTGTCGAGCCGGGCGCGCGCGGCGGCGTGGTCCTTGGCGCGCACCAGGCAGATCACCGTCCCGTCGACCAGGTCCATCCGCTCCAGCCACTGCAACGCGAGGTAGCGGCCCAGGAAACCGGTGGCACCGGTCAGCAGCACGGTCCGGATCTCCGCATCGGGGTGCGGTAGCGACGATGCCGCGTCGAGGGTCTCGACACCGATGAACGTGTCCAGCGTCAGATCGCGTGCGTGTGCCTGCGCCGCGCCGGGGCCGTGGACCGACGTGAACGTGGGCCGCGTCGACCCGGGCTGCCGTTGTGCCTCGATGTAGGCGGCGAGCGCGGCCAGATCGGTGGCGGGGCTGACGATGACCCCGACCGGCACCTCGACGTCGAAGATGTCCCGCAGCAAGTTGCCGAATGTCAACGCCGACAACGAGTCTCCACCGAGGTCCGTGAAGTGCGCATCGGGGTGCAGGTCGGTGGCGGCGGTGCCCAGCAGGGCGCTGGCGGCGCGGCCGACGGTTTCGAGCACGGGGCGGTCGGCGCCGTCGCGCCGCAGGTCCCGCAGTTCGTCGGCCTGGCCGTCGGCCAGTTCGGCGTAGAGGGCCTCCAGCCGGTCGCCGTAGCGTGCCTTCAACGCCGGCCGGGCCAGCTTTCGGATCCCGGTGAGCAATCCGTTCTCCACCGTGAACGCGGTGGTCTCGATCAGGAAGTCGCGCGGGATCTCGTAGGACTGCAAGCCCGCGGTCTTGGCGACGTTCTGAAGGGACGCAGCGATCAGCGATTTCGCGTCCGGATGGTCCACGATGTCCTCGCTCGGCACCACCACGGCCAGCAGGTAGGGGCGTGCGCTGTTGCCGTACACGTAGATCTGGCGGATCAGCGGGCTGTCGCCGAAGACGGCCTCGAGTGCCGAGACGGTGACGAACTCGCCCTGGGAGAGCTTGAGGACGTTGTTGCGCCGGTCGAGGTAGACCAGTTGGTCGGGTGCCGGCTCGGCGACGATGTCGCCGGTGCGGTAGTACCCGTCGTCGTCGAACATCTCGGCGGTGACTTCGGGCCGCTTGTAGTAACCGGGAAACAGGCTGTCCGACTTCACGAGAAGCTCGCCGCGCGGGTGCGGGCGGTCCGTGCGGAAGTAACCGAGGTCGGGGACGTCGACGAGCTTGTAGTCGATCACCGGCGGCCGCTGGACCTGACCGTCGACGAACACGGCGCCGGCCTCCGTCGATCCGTAGCCGTCGATCAGGTGCAGGTCGAGGAACGTCTCGACGAACTCCCGCATCTCCGGGGACAGCGGCGCGGACCCGGTCATCGCCATCACGTAGCGGCCGCCGAGCAGACTCTGCCGCAACTCGGCGAAGACCTCGTCCCGCTCGGCGGGCCGGCGCTCCAACTCCTTGGCCACCTCGGCGTAGATGGTGTCCCAGATCCGCGGCACGAAGGTCAGCTGCGTCGGGCGCACCAGCGCGAGGTCCTCGAGGAACGTCGAAAGGTCGCTGCTGGCAGCGAAATACGCGGTGCCGCCGGCGCCCAGCGTGCCGTAGAGCAGACCGCGGCCCATCATGTGGCTCATCGGCAGGAAGTTCAACGTGATGGAGGGGGCGGCCTGATCACCGCCCCAGTTCGACCGCGCCGAGCGGCGCCACGCACCGGCCACCAGCCGTTCGGGATACATGGCGCCCTTGGGCGCGCCGGTGCTGCCGGATGTGTAGATCAGCAGCGTCAGCGGGTCCGCGTCCGAGGACGAGGGTGTCGGCGGCGCGGGCGCATCGGCGCCCCGTTCCACGAATTCGGCGAGGGTCAGGACCTCGAGCGGCCTGGCCGGGTCGTCCAGGGTGGCGCGCGCCGCGGCGAGGGCGTCGGCGTGGTCGTCGACCTCCGGCCGATGATCGAACACGATGAGCTCTGCCACCGAGGACGCGCCGCGGGCGAGGTCGACCGCCTCCGCGAGGTGATCGACCGCCGAGGCGATCGTCACGGGTTCGGTCTCGGCGACGATCGGCTCCAACACGGCGGCCGCAGCGCTGGTCTGCAGGGGCACCGACACCGCGCCGCGCAGCGCCAGGGCCATGTCGATCACCGTGTAATCCACACTGGTGAAGCCGAGCAGCGCGACGCGGTCGCCGGGTCGCACGCCGGCCAGCGCGTCCGCGACGGCACGCACGCGCCGGGACAGTTCGCCGTAGCTGATGGTCTCGAACAGGGGGAGCAGTCGGGCGATGGTGCGTCCGGTTTCGCGGTCCTCGACGTACCGGACCGCGCGCTGGCCCAGCGCCGGTCGGTCGGCGTAGCCGTCGAGGACCGTCTGGATGATCTCGGTCAGGCGCGCTTGCGGCCTCTCGATGGCGTCGGAGATGCCGTCGTCGGGCAGGGCTTCGGCGAACTGGGGGTCGGTGGCGTGCAATTCGGCGATGCGGCGGGCGAGCCGGTCTTCACGGGTATCAGTCGACATCAACAATCCTCAACAACGGTTTCGATCAGTGGGTGGGTGCAACGCGGCGCCCACGAGAAAGCTACGTTAGTAAAACTAACTTTATTCCACTGCAGCGCGGTGGCGGGCTGTCAATCCGCTGTGAATATCGGAATTGGCTTCGCTCCCAAGCGTTTCCGTGGTCCACATCACAGTGCCGGGACGATTGCGGGAGGCCGGCACCGGCTACGGTGAATTGATAGCCCGCCTAACTTGGAGAGGGAACCCGTGATCGACGCCGTTCTGCAGTCGCTTCGGCTCCCCGAACTGCTCGCCTCGCGCACCACGGCCAGTGCGCATGACGACACGGCCGCCATCGTGCTCGGGCCCCGGTTGCGGGACGTGCTGGCCGCCCTCGCCATCCCGGAACGCGACTGGCTGCGGGTATCACGGCGACTGGACGACGGCGACCGCGAAGCTCTCGGCGGATATGTCGACGTGCTGGTGGCCGATCGGTGCCGACTGCCCGGCGAGGACGTGATCTCCGACCTCGTCGCGCACGAGGTCGACGGCCGTGGCCTGACCGCGGAGGAGATCCGCGCGATCGTCGTCGGCTGCGTCAGCCGGTGTAGGCCATCACGTGCTTGATGCGCGTGTAGTCCTCCAGGCCGTACATCGACAGATCCTTGCCGTGTCCGGAGGACTTGAAGCCGCCGTGCGGCATCTCGGCGACCAGGGGGATGTGGGTGTTGATCCAGACACAGCCGAAGTCCAGCGCGTTCGACACCCGCAGCGCACGGGAGACGTCCTTCGTCCACACCGATGACGCCAGCCCGTATTCGACGCCGTTGGCCCAGCCGATCGCCTCGTCCTCGTCAGCGAACGACTGCACGGTGATCACGGGCCCGAAGATCTCCTGCTGGATGAGCCGGTCCTTCTGGTGCAGGCCGCCGATCACGGTCGGCTCGACGTAGAAACCCTTGTCGCCCTGGCGGTTACCGCCCGCCGCGACTGTCGCGTGCGCCGGCACGTCGCTGAAGAACGACAGCACGCGCTCCATCTGGTTGACGTTGTTCACCGGCGGCACCCACGCGTCCTCGTCATCGGCGGCCCGGCCGAACGTCGTCGTCGCCCCTTTGGCCTGCTCGGCCAGCGCTGCAGTCAGGTCGGCGGCGACGGACGCCGACGCGAGCACGCGGGTCGCCGCCGTGCAGTCCTGACCGGCGTTGAAATAGGCCGCCTCGGCGATGCCCTCGGCGGCCGAGGCCAGGTCGGCGTCGTCGAACACGATCACCGGGGCCTTACCGCCGAGTTCGAGGTGGGTGCGCTTGAGGTTGCCGCCGGCGCTGACGGCGACGGCCTTGCCCGCGGCCACCGATCCGGTGATCGCGACCATCTGCGGCGTCGGGTGCGATACCAGGTTCGCGCCGGTCTTGCGGTCGCCGGCGATGACGTTCAGTACGCCGGCGGGCATGTGTTTGGCCGCGAGCTGGGCCAGCATCACCGTCGTCACCGGAGTGGTGTCGCTGGGCTTGATCACCACGGTGTTACCCGCGGCGATGGCCGGACAGATCTTCCAGATCGCCATCATCATCGGGTAGTTCCACGGCGCCACCTGACCGATCACGCCGACGGGCTCCCGGCGGATCCACGACGTGTGGTCGGTCATGTACTCGCCGGCCGACTTGCCCTCCAGCACGCGGGCCGCACCGGCGAAGAACCGGATCTGGTCGACCATTGGCGGGATCTCCTCGGCCAGGGTCATGTGGTTGGGCTTGCCGGTGTTGCGGCCCTCGGCGGCCACCAGGTCCTCGGCGGCCTTCTCGACCTCGTCGGCGAAGCCGAGCAGTGCTTTCTGGCGCTGCGACGGGGTGGTGCGCTTCCAGTCCTTGAACGCGTCGGCCGCTGCGGCGTAGGCCTTGTCGATGTCGGCCTCGTTGGAGAGGGGAGCGGTGCCGTACTGCTCCCCGGTGCTCGGATCGACCAGCGGCATCGTCGCACCGCTGCTCGAGTCGACGAGTTCACCGGCGATGAAGTTCTGAACGGTGGTCATGGCGATGACTCCCTTGGGTTGGTGGTCGCAGTCGTTACAGGTCGCGCAGCACGAGGGCGAGGATGTCGAGAGCCTCCAGCAGGAGCTCGTCGCTGATGGTCAGCGGCGGCAGGAACCGCAGCACATTGCCGAACGTGCCGCACGACAGCACGATCACGCCGGCCTGGTGGGCGGCGGTGAGCACCGCCTTGGTGAGCTCGGCGTCCGGTTCGAGGGTGCCGGGTTTGACCAGCTCGACGGCGATCATCGCGCCGCGGCCCCGCACGTCACCGATCCGGTCGTCGTCGGCCTGCATCCGGCCGAGCTTGTCCTTCATCAGCGTCTCGATCTGTCCGGCCCGGGCCACCAGCCCGTCGGCCTCGATCGTCTCGATCGTGGCCAGCGCGGCCGCGCACGCCACCGGGTTGCCGCCGTAGGTGCCGCCCAGGCCGCCGACGTGCGGGGCGTCCATGATCTCGGCGCGTCCGGTCACCGCCGACAGCGGCATGCCGTCGGCGATGCCCTTGGCGGTGACGATCAGGTCGGGGACGATGCCCTCGTGTTCACAGGCGAACATCGCGCCGGTGCGCGCGAAGCCCGTCTGCACCTCGTCGGCGATGAACACGACGTCGTTGGCGCGGCACCAGTCCAGCAGCGTCGGCAGGAACCCCTCGGCCGGCACGATGAAGCCGCCCTCGCCCTGGATCGGCTCGATGATCACCGCGGCCAGGTTGGCGGCGCCCACCTGCTTGTCCATCACGGTGATGGCCCGCCGGGCGGCCAGCTCGCCGTCGGTCGCCAGCTCCTTGCCGAACTCGGCGTCGCGGAACGGATAGGACAGCGGGGCGCGGTAGACCTCGGGGGCGAACGGGCCGAAGCCGTGCTTGTAGGGCATCGACTTCGCCGTCAGCGCCATCGTGAGGTTGGTCCGGCCGTGGTAGGCGTGGTCGAACGAGACGACCGCCTGCTTGCCGGTGTAGGCCCGGGCGATCTTGACGGCGTTCTCCACGGCCTCGGAGCCGGAGTTGAACAGCGCAGAACGCTTGTCGCCGTCACCCGGGGTGAGGCGGTTGAGCGCCTCGGCGACCGCGACGTAACCCTCGTAGGGAGTGACCATGAAGCAGGTGTGGGTGAACCGGGCGGCCTGGTCGCAGACGGCCTCGCACCACCCGGGGAGAGGCGTTGCCGATCGTGGTGACCGCGATGCCCGCGCCGAGATCGATCAGCCGGTTGCCGTCCACGTCCTCGACGATCCCGCCGAACGCGCGCGCCGCGTAGACCGGCATGGTGTTGCCGATGCCGTTGGCGACAGCGCCCTTCTTGCGTGCGATCAGCTCGGTGGACCGTGGGCCGGGAATCGCGGTGGCGAGGTGGCGGCTCTGTTCCACAGCGCTCAACGGAAGACCTCCTTGCTGAATCGATGGGTCCCGCATCTCGCAGAGACGAAACGTCCAGGGTGCAGTCCGAGCCTAGTCGGCCATGTGCCGATCCGTCGGGAACCGGCGGGGTTCTTGGCGAGATCGTCGGTGGCCCCGGAATCTTGCGACGGAATCCGTCGCCATGGGGCGCTGCGCGGCGGGGTGGGTGGGGCCGGACGCCGACAATGGCACACTGGTCAACGAGTTCCTTCACACCGAAGGCCCCGAACGTCGATTCGGGAGTCGTCCGAAAAGACCGATACGAAACAGAAAAGACAGTGTTGCCATGGATCTGGTCGTCTTCCTGCCCCTGCTCATCATCATGGGCGCGTTCATGTACTTCGCGTCCCGCCGCCAGAAGAAGGCCATGCAGGCCACCATCGACCTGCACAATTCGCTGCAGGTCGGCGACGAGGTGCACACCACCTCGGGCCTGCGCGGGCACAATCACCGACATCACCGACGACGAGGTGGACCTCGAGATCGCTCCCGGCGTCGTCACCACGTGGATGAAGCTCGCGGTGCGGGATCGCGTCGCCGACGACGCCGACGACGAGACCGACGACACGATTGGCGCCGATGGACGCGGGATCGGAGGCGATCCGAGGTCACCGGCATCACCGATCGGCCCAACAGCAAGACTGACAGCTGAGGACTCAGCTGCAGCACGTACCCTTTGCGGTCACTGCGCCCGTCGCAGAGTTCTGACGAACTGACCTCGAGGAGACTGTAAACACGTGGCATCGTCTTCGACGCCGGTGCATGCTGCCCGCTACCTGGCCCTGTTCCTGGCGATGCTGATCGGTGCATACCTGCTGGTGTTCCTGACCGGGGACAAGAAGGCCGACCCCAAACTCGGCATCGACCTGCAGGGCGGCACCCGCGTCACGCTGACCGCCCGCACGCCCGGACGGATCGCCGCCGACGCGGGACGCGCTGAACCAGGCCCAGCAGATCATCAGTGCCCGCGTCGACGGTCTCGGCGTATCGGGTTCCGAGGTGATCATCGACGGGCAGAACCTCGTGATCACGGTGCCGGGCAACGACAGCAGCGAGGCGCGCAACCTCGGCCAGACCGCACGCCTGTACATCCGCCCGGTGATCCACGCGATCCCCGCCGAGGGCGCGGCGCCGGCCGAACAGGCCGCACCGCCCGGCGCTCCGCCCGGCGGCCTGCCGCCCGGTGCCGGCATCCCCGGACTGCCGCCGGGAGCCGAGACCGCCCGGCACTGCCCCCGGGCCAGGCACCGGCACCGGCGCCCGCCCGCCGACGGCGCGCCGGCGCCCCAGCCGCGTCCCTTCCCCGAGCAACCCGCCCCCAGCCCCAGTCCGGCGCCGCCCCCGGCCCCCGCGACTGCGCCCCCGGCGCCGGGGACAAGAACGTGCCGCTGGCCACCCGCATCCAGGACGAGAAGCGGCTGCGGCAGAGCAACGAGCAGGCCGATCCAGATCCTGGCGCTGCAGTTCCAGGCCACCCGCTGCGACCAGGACGACGTGCTGGCCGGCAACGACGACCCGAACCTGCCGCTGGTCACCTGCTCGCAGGACGGCAAAGAGGTGTACCTGCTGGACAAGGCCATCATCAGCGGTGAGGGCATCGCCAATGCCACCTCCGGACTGGACCAGCAGCGCGGCGAGTACGTCGTCGACGTGGAGTTCAAGGACGACGCCGCCAAGACGTGGGCCGACTTCACCGCCGCCAACGTGGGCACGCAGACGGCGTTCGTGCTCGACTCCAAGGTCGTCAGCGCACCGCAGATCCAGGAGGCGATCCCGGGCGGCCGCACCCAGATCACCGGCCAGTTCACCGCGGACTCGGCGCGCGAGCTGGCCAACGTGCTCAAGTACGGCTCGCTGCCGCTGTCGTTCGAGTCGTCCGAGGCCGAAACCGTTTCGGCGACGCTGGGTCTGGCGTCGCTGCGGGCCGGCCTGATCGCGGGCGCGGTCGGACTGGCCGCGGTGCTGCTGTATTCGCTGCTGTACTACCGCGTGCTGGGTCTGCTGGTGGCACTGTCACTGGTCGCCTCCGGCGCCATGGTCTTCGCGATCCTGGTGCTGCTCGGCCGATACATCAACTACACGCTCGACCTCGCGGGCATCGCCGGTCTGATCATCGGTATCGGTACGACAGCGGACTCGTTCGTGGTGTTCTTCGAGCGCATCAAGGACGAGATCCGGGAGGGACGGTCGTTCCGGTCCGCCGTCCCGCGAGGCTGGGCCCGTGCGCGCAAGACGATTCTGTCCGGCAACGCCGTGACGTTCCTGGCCGCGGCGGTGCTGTACTTCCTGGCCGTCGGTCAGGTGAAGGGCTTCGCGTTCACCCTCGGGCTGACGACCATCCTCGACATCGTCGTCGTGTTGCTGGTGACCTGGCCGCTGCTCTACTTCGCGTCGAAGTCGCCGACGCATGGCCAAGCCGTCGCTCAACGGCCTCGGCGCCGTTCAGCAGATCGCACGCGAACGCCGAGCGGCCGCGCACGCGGCGGGACGGGGATAGCTCATGGCAGCACAGAGTCGTTCACGAGGAACACCGACACGATCGAGTCGGGGGCGGTGGAGGCCCCCGATCTGGAGTCCGCAGGCGCCGACGCGCCCAGGCACGGCTTCTTCGTCCGGCTGTACACCGGCACCGGCGCTTTCGAGGTGATCGGCAAGCGCACACTCTGGTACACGATCAGCGGCGTCATCGTGGCGATCGCCCTGGCAGCGATCGTGTTGCGCGGCTTCACCTTCGGCATCGACTTCGAGGGCGGCACCAAGGTGTCGTTCCCGCGGGGCGACGGGCAGATCACCACCCAGCAGGTCGAGACGGTCTTCAACGACGCCATCGGCAAGCCGCCGGAGTCGGTGGTCATCGTCGGCAGCGGCGGGTCGGCCACGTTCCAGATCCGGTCCGAGACACTGACCAACGACCAGACCGAGCAAGCTGCGCACCGCGCTGTTCGACAACTTCTCGCCGCGGGGCGTCGACGGCCAGCCGAGCAAGCAGGTGATCAGCGACTCGGCGGTGTCGGAGACCTGGGGCGGCCAGATCACCCAGAAGGCACTCATCGCGCTGGTCGTGTTCCTGGTGCTGGCCGCCATCTACATCACGGTGCGCTACGAGCGGTACATGGCGATCTCCGCGCTGGCGACGCTGGTCTTCGATCTGGTGGTCACCGCCGGGGTGTACGCACTCGTCGGTTTCGAGGTCACGCCGGCGACGGTGATCGGGCTGCTGACGATCCTCGGCTTCTCGCTGTACGACACCGTCATCGTGTTCGACAAGGTGGAGGAGAACACCGAGGGGTTCGAGCACACCACCCGCCGGACCTTCGCCGAACAGGCGAACCTGGCGGTCAACCAGACGTTCATGCGATCCATCAACACCAGCCTGATCTCGGTGCTGCCGATCATCGCGCTGATGGTGATCGCGGTCTGGCTGCTGGGCGTGGGCACGCTGATGGATCTGGCGCTCGTGCAGCTGGTCGGCGTGATCGTGGGCACCTACTCGTCGATCTTCTTCGCCACCCCGCTGCTGGTCACCCTGCGTGAGCGCACCGACCTGGTGCGCAAGCACACCCGCAGGGTGGTCAACCGGCGCAAGACCGCGGCCGCCAAGACCGGCGGCGCGGCGGTGCCGGCCGAGGGCGACTCGGCGGCCGTCGAGGAACGGGATCCCCAGCCCGCCACGGTGGCCGCTCCGGCCGGGCCGCCGCCGGACAAGCCCGCGCCCGGTGCCCGGCCCGTTCGCCCCACCTCGAGCAGGACCGGCCGGCCATCGGGTAAGCGAAGCCCGCGGAAGCGATAGGAGCGGTCAGGTCTGATGGCCCACCGCCTGATCCCGCGGCGCCTCACCGCGCTGGCGACGTTGCTCGCGCTGGTCGGCGCGCTGGGGCTGACCTCGTGCTCGGCGGACGCCGCGGATTCCGTCGACTACGCCGTCGACGGCACGCTGACCACCTACAACACCAATACCGTCGAGGGTTCCGCCTCCGCGGGCCCGCAAGCCTTCGCCCGGGTGCTGACGGGCTTCACCTATCACGGGCCCGACGGGCAGATCGTCGGGGACCACGACTTCGGGTCCATCTCGGTGGTCGGGCGCAGCCCGCTGGTCCTGGACTACGAGATCGACGCCGATGCGGTGTACTCGGACGGCAAGCCGATCACCTGTGACGACATGGTGCTGGCCTGGGCGTCGCAGTCGGGCCGGTTCCCGGCGTTCGATGCGGCCAACCGCGCCGGCTACACCGACATCGCGACCGTCGAGTGCGCGCCCGGTCAGAAGAAGGCGCGCGTGTCCTTCGCCCAGGATCGGGCGTTCACCGATTTCGGTCAGCTGTTCACGGCGACCTCGATGATGCCGTCCCATGTCATCGGTGACGAACTGGGCCTCGGCGACGGCGGCGTCACCACGGCGCTGCTGAACAACGACGGCCCGGCCGTGGAGCGCATCGCCCAGGTGTGGAACAACACGTGGAACCTGAGTCCGGACCTCGACCTCAAGAGGTTCCCGTCCTCGGGGCCCTACCGGATCGACTCGGTGACCGACGACGGTGCCGTGGTGCTGGTGGCCAACGACAAATGGTGGGGAGCCAAGCCGGTGACCGCGAAGGTCACCGTGTGGCCGCGCGGCCCCGATCTGCAGGACCGGGTGAACCAGGGTGACTACGACGTGGTCGACATCGCCGCCGGGTCCTCGGGCACCCTGAATCTGCCCGACGACTATGTGCGCACCGATGCGCCGTCGGCCGGCATCGAGCAGTTGATCTTCGCACCGCAGGGACCGTTGTCCGCGGTGCCCGCGCGCCGCGCGGTGGCACTGTGCACGCCGCGCGACGTCATCGCGCGCAACGCCGAGCTGGCCCCGGCCAACGCGCGGCTGAACTCCGCGACCGAGGACGCGTACTCCGCGGCGGAAGCGACCCCGCAGGTCAACGAATTCGCCGTGGCCAACCCGGATGCGGCCCGCGCCGCACTCAATGCCCAGCCGCTGGCCGTGCGCATCGGTTACCAGACCCCCAACGCGCGACTGGCCGCCACGGTCGGTGCCATCGCGCAATCCTGCGCGCCCGCCGGGATCACCGTGACGGACGCCGCCACTGCGGACACCGGGCCGCAGTCGCTGCGTGACAACGAGATCGACGTGCTGATCGCCGGTACGGGCGGTGCGGCGGGCAGTGGTTCGTGGGGCTCCTCGACGATGGACGCCTACGCGCTGCACAGCGGCAACGGGAACAACTTGCCGCGGTACGCCAACGAACGCATCGACGGAATCATCTCCACGCTGGCGGTGACGTCGGATCCCAAGGAGCTCGCCCGGCTGCTCGGCGAGGCCGGCCCGATCCTGTGGGGCGACATGCCCACGCTGCCGCTGTACCGTCAGCAGCGCACGGTGCTCACCTCGACGAAGATGTATGCGGTGAGCGGCAATCCGACGCGATGGGGTGCGGGGTGGAACATGGACCGATGGAAGCTGAGCCGATGAGCGCCGTCGGTGAGGTGATCACCTCGCTGCTGCGCGAAGTGCCCGACTTTCCCGAACCCGGCGTGCTGTTCAAGGACCTGACGCCGGTGCTGGCCGACGCGCGGGGGCTCGCCGCGGTCAGTGACGCCATCGCCGAGGCCGCCCGGGGCGCCGATCTGGTGGCGGGAGTGGATGCGCGCGGGTTCCTGCTCGGCGGTGCGGTGGCGCTGCGGCTGGGCACCGGCGTGCTCGCGGTCCGCAAAGGCGGCAAGCTGCCGCCCCCCGTGCTGAGCGAGACCTACACGCTCGAGTACGGCACCGCGACGCTGGAGGTCCCCGCCGACGGTGTCGATCTGGCGGGCCGGTCGATCGTGGTGATCGACGACGTGCTGGCCACCGGGGGAACACTGGCCGCCACCCGTCGGTTACTCAGCGCGGCGGGCGCGAACGTGACGTCGGCGGTGGTCATGCTGGAGCTGACCGCGCTCGGTGGCCGCGCGGTGCTGGAGCCGCTGCCGGTCACCAGCCTGTTGACCGTGTGAACGGATATCCTGCAGGGAACAGCGAGCGGAGGTGAGCATGGCCGACGATCCCCGTATCACCGCGCAGGCTGTGCAGGCTCCGCCCGACGGCTCCTCGTCGAGCCCCGGCCCCGAGACCCAGCCGATGGAGCTGCCCCGGGTGGACGCGGCCAAGGCCCCGACGAGCGCGTCCCGACGGGTGCGGGCGCGGCTGGCCCGCCGGATGACCTCGCAGCGCAGCACCGTCAACCCGGTGCTCGAACCGCTGGTCGCGGTGCACCGGGAGGTCTACCCGAAGGCCGACCTCACCTTGCTGCAGAAAGCTTACGAGGTCGCCGAGCAGCGGCACGCCGATCAGTTGCGCAAGTCCGGTGATCCCTACATCACGCACCCGCTGGCGGTGGCCAACATCCTGGCCGAACTCGGCATGGACACCACCACGTTGATCGCGGCGCTGCTGCACGACACCGTCGAGGACACCGGCTACACGTTGGAGGCCCTGACCCAGGAGTTCGGCACCGAGGTCGGTCATCTGGTCGACGGTGTCACCAAGCTCGACAAGGTCGCGCTGGGCACGGCGGCCGAGGGCGAGACCATCCGCAAGATGATCATCGCGATGGCACGCGACCCACGGGTGCTGGTGATCAAAGTCGCCGACCGGCTGCACAACATGCGCACGATGCGGTTCCTGCCCCCCGAAAAACAGGCCCGCAAAGCCCGGGAGACACTGGAAGTCATTGCCCCCCTTGCTCATCGCCTGGGCATGGCGACGGTCAAGTGGGAACTCGAAGACTTGTCGTTCGCGATCCTGCACCCCAAGAAGTACGAGGAGATCGTTCGGCTGGTCGCCGACCGGGCGCCGTCGCGCGACACTTACCTGGCCAAGGTGCGCGCCGAGATCAACGCCACGCTGACCGCGTCGAAGATCAATGCGGTGGTCGAGGGCAGGCCGAAGCACTACTGGTCGATCTATCAGAAGATGATCGTCAAAGGCCGCGACTTCGACGACATCCACGACCTGGTCGGCGTGCGGATCCTGTGTGACGAGGTGCGCGACTGCTATGCCGCGGTGGGCGTGGTGCACTCGCTGTGGCAGCCGATCGCGGGCCGGTTCAAGGACTACATCGCCCAGCCCCGGTTCGGGGTCTACCAGTCGTTGCACACCACGGTCGTCGGGCCGGAGGGCAAGCCGCTGGAGGTGCAGATCCGCACGCTGGACATGCACAAGACCGCCGAGTACGGCATCGCCGCGCACTGGCGCTACAAGGAAGCCAAGGGCCGCAACGGCTTACCGGGCGGGCACTCGGCCGCCGAGATCGACGACATGGCCTGGATGCGGCAGCTGCTGGACTGGCAGCGGGAGGCCGCCGACCCCGGGGAGTTCCTGGAGTCGCTGCGTTACGACCTCGCGGTGCAGGAGATCTTCGTGTTCACCCCCAAGGGGGACGTGATCACGCTGCCGGCCGGGTCCACCCCGGTCGACTTCGCCTACGCGGTGCACACCGAGGTCGGGCACCGCTGCATCGGTGCGCGGGTGAACGGCAGGCTGGTCGCGCTGGAGCGCAAGCTCGAGAACGGGGAAGTGGTCGAGGTCTTCACCTCCAAGGCGGCGAACGCCGGGCCGTCCCGGGACTGGCAGACGTTCGTGGTGTCGCCGCGGGCCAAGGCGAAGATCCGGCAGTGGTTCGCCAAGGAGCGTCGCGAGGAGGCGCTGGAGTCCGGCAAGGACGCGATCGCGCGGGAAGTGCGCCGGGGCGGGCTTCCGTTGCAGCGGCTGATCAACGCCGAGACGATGGGTGCACTGGCGCGCGAACTGCGCTACCTCGATGTGTCGGCGCTCTACACCGCGGTCGGCGAGGGCCACGTGTCCGCCCGCCACGTGGTGCAGCGGTTGATGGCGCAGTTCGGCGACGACGAGGCCACCGACGAACTCGCCGAGCGCTCGACGCCGGCGACCATGCCGGTCCGCCAGCGCACCAATGACGATGTGGGAGTAGCGGTTCCGGGTGCTCCGGGGGTGCTGACGAAGCTGGCCAAGTGCTGCACGCCGGTGCCGGGGGACAACATCATGGGCTTCGTCACCCGTGGTGGGGGAGTCAGCGTGCACCGTACCGACTGCACCAACGCCGCGTCGCTGGAGAAGCAGTCGGAGCGCTTCATCGAGGTGCAGTGGGCACCGTCGCCGTCCTCGGTGTTCCTGGTCGCCATCCAGGTCGAGGCGCTCGACCGGCACCGGCTGCTGTCCGACGTCACCCGGGTGCTCGCCGACGAGAAGGTGAACATCCTGTCGGCGTCGGTGACGACGTCCAACGACCGCGTCGCGATCAGCCGCTTCACGTTCGAGATGGGCGACCCCAAGCATCTCGGTCACGTGCTCAACGTGGTGCGCAATGTCGAAGGCGTCTACGACGTCTATCGCGTCACCTCTGCGGCCTGAGCGCCTCCCGCTAACCGCGCTCCAGGATGGCCTGCAGGAAACTGCGGGTGCGCTCGTGGTCGGGATCGCTGAACAACTTGTCCGGTGGCGCGTCCTCGATGACCCGGCCGCTGTCGAACATCATCACCCGGTCGGAGACGTCTCGAGCGAAGTTCATTTCGTGCGTGACGCACAGGAATGTGATGTCGCTCGTGACGGCGATGTCCTTCAGCAACGCGAGCACGCCTGCGATGAGCTCGGGGTCCAACGCGGAGGTGACCTCGTCGAGCAGCAGCACATCCGGGCGCATGGCCAGGGCACGAGCGATCGCCACGCGTTGTTGCTGGCCACCCGACAGCTGCGTCGGATGTGCGTCGGCCTTGTCTGCGATGCCGACCATGCCCAGTAGTTCGGTGGCGCGTTCCTCGGCCTCGGCACGCGGCAGGCCCAATGCCCGGATCGGGCCCTCGGTGATGTTCTGCAGTACCCGCATGTTCGGGAACAGGTTGAACTGCTGGAACACCATGCCGATGCGCTTGCGCACCGCACGCTGGTGCTTCTCGTCGGCGGGTAGCTCACGTCCACGGCGCATCATGTGACTCAGGCAGTCTCCGCCGACGTAGATGCGTCCGGCGGTGACCTGTTCCAGCGTCATCAGCAGACGCAGGATTGTCGTCTTGCCCGATCCGCTCGGGCCGATGAGGGTGACGAACTCACCTGGTCGCACGGAGAAGTCGAGTCCATCGAGCACCACGTGGTCACCGAACTGTTTGCCGACGTGATCGAACCGGATCATCTCAGTTGGTGTATCGGACATGTCGCTCCATCCATCGCACGAGTAGAGAAGCCGAATAACTGAGCACCAGGAACAGCACGCCGGCGATCGAGATCGGCTCCACGTAGCGGAACGCCCGCGACCCCAATTGATTGGCGACGCCGACGATGTCGAGAACACCGATCATCAGCAGCAGCGGCGTCTCCTTGAGCATGGAGATCGTGTAATTGCCCAGCGCGGGTAAAACGCGCGGCACCGCCTGGGGGAGCACGACGGCGGTCCAGGTCCGCCATCGCGGCAGGTTCAGCGCGACGGCCGCCTCCCACTGTCCGGTCGGCACCGCCTCGATTCCGGCGCGGTACACCTCGGCGGTGTAGGTGGCGTAGTGCACTCCGAGTGCGATGACGCCGGTGGTCAGCGGGTCGAAGCGCACGCCGTAGTCGGGTAGTACGAAAAAGAAGAAGAACAATTGCACCAGCAGCGGTGTGCTGCGGATGAATTCGATGAATGCCCAGGTGCTGGCGCTGATCACCCGGATGGGAGACCGGCGCAGCAGTGTCAGCGCCAGGCCGAGCGTGTAGGCCAGCAGCGAACCGAGCACGGTTGCCACGAGCGTGATGCGCAACCCGTTGAGCGCGATGTCGGGGAAGACCTCGGCCGCATAGTGCCAGTCCCAGATCATCGCGCCGCGTTCCCGAACCTACGCAACGACGCCAGCACGCTGCGCTGCGGAGGCGGCGGCCGGCCGACCCGCGCCGCGGCCCAGCGTTCCGCCGCCCGCATGGCGCTGGTGATCACCACCGCCAGTGCGAGGTAGAAGAGCAGCACGATGGTCCAGATCAATGCCGCCTGCGAGATGAACCGGTCGATGAGTACTTCGCGGGCCTGGTAGGTCATCTCGTGCACGGTGATGATGGTCAGCAGCGAGCTACCCTTGAGCAGCTGGATGAACAGATTGTTGAACGGGGGCACCATCTCGACCAGCGCCTGCGGCAGGATCACCCGTAGCATCCGTTGGCGGGGGGTCAGGCTGATCGCGAGGGCGCCCTCGTACTGCTCGCGGGGCACCGACTGCACCGCGCCCCGGACGATCTCGGCGCCGTAGGCGCCGAAGTTGAGTCCGAGAACCGCGATACCGGCGGCCAGGGGCACGATCTGATATCCGACCAGAACGGGCAGCACGAAGTAGATCCACATCAGCTGGACGACTTCGGAGGTGCCCCGCCAGATCTCGACGTACACCCGGGCGGCAGCGCGCACCAGCCGCCGCTGCGACAGCATCGCCAAGCCGAACACCAACGACAACGCCGCGGCGATCACGATGCCGCCGACGGTCGCCTGCACGGTCAGCAGCAGTCCCGCCGAGATGGCTTCGACGAACAGCCCGGCGTTGTCGAACACCGGCTCAGCCGGCGCAGAGCTGCTCGGTGGTCACATCCTCGGGCGGAACGTTGTCCTCGGTGAAGCCGAACGGCTCGACGATGCTCAGCCATTTACCGCTGCCGTGCAGGTTCTTCAACTGGGTGTTGAACTCATTGACCAGGTCGTCGTCGCCTTTGCGGAACACGAAACCGCCGGCCTGGATCTGTTCCTTGCCGTCGATCACCGGCACGAAGCCGTCGGTGACCTCCAGGGGAATTCCTGGGTTGTCGGCCACCATGCGTCGCAACGAGATATCGGTCAGGGCGCCGGCATAGGCTCGGTTGTCCAGTAGCGCCTGCAGCATTTCCGGCTGCCCCTGATAGGGCTGGATCAAGTTGTCCGGAATGCCCATCGACTTGGCGACGGACTCCTCGACCGTGCCCGACAGCACCGCCAGCGGAACGCCTTTGGCCTTGACGTCGGCGATGTTGTTGACCTGCTGGGGATTTCCGGTCGGTACCAGCAGGGCCGTCGGTGTCACGTAGTCGACCGCCGAGAACTGGGCGTTCTCGCACCGTTGCGGCAGGATCGCCATGCCGGCGGCCACCATGTCGTACTGACCGGCGTTGAGCGCCGGGATGAGCTGGCTGAACTCGACCTGGGTGGCCTCGACGTTGTCGACCCCCATCGCCGAGAACACCGCTTTGGCGACCTCGGGGGCCTCTCCGGTGACTTCACCCTTCTCGGTGTAGCCATAGGGCACCTCGCCGGCGATGCCGACCTTGACGGTGCCGGCGTCCTGAATGCGCTGCAGCGTGTTGCCCTCGCCGCTGTCGGGCACCTTCGAGCAGCTCGTCACCAAGGCCGTGCCGAGCACGGTCGCCGCCGCGGCGGCCCCCAGCCTGATCAAACTCCGTCGTGTGGAACTGGCCATGACCTGAACCCTTTTCGTTTCGTATCCACGTGGTCGTTTCGGGTGAACTTCGGTGAATCGAAACTAGGCGCAACGCGCGAACAGGTCAAAGGCCGCGGCGGTGTTTCGAATCAGTCGAGCTGGATCGACTTCACGTTGACGTCGAGCTTGGGCGGACCGTCCTCCCCGCCCTCGATGGTCCCGGCCGCGGCGATCTTGTCCAACGTCGCCAGTCCGGTCTTGTCGATGGTGCCGAACACCGTGTAGTTGGGCGGCAGCTGCGAGTCCTTGTAGACCAGGAAGAACTGGCTGCCGTTGGTGCCGGGACCGGCGTTGGCCATCGCCAGGGTGCCGCGCGGATACACGACCGGCTGCTGCAGTTTCGGGTCGTCGGGCTGGTACTGGTCGGTCGGGTACTCGTTGTCGAACTGATAGCCGGGCCCGCCGGTGCCGTCGCCCGTCGGATCGCCACACTGCAGCACCCCCAGCGACTCGCTCGTGGTCAGCCGATGGCAGGGGGTGTTGTTGAAGTAGCCCTGCTGGGCCAGGCTCGCGAAGCTGTTGACCGTGCACGGCGCCTTGGCGTTGTCCAGTTGCAGGCCGATGTTGCCCTGGTTGGTCTCCATGCTGGCGCTCACCATGGCGGGATCGGTGGGCACCTTGCCGGAACGTGGCGGCTTGTTCGGCTTCGCGGCGGCCTCGGCCGACTTCGGGTACTGGCAGTTGGCGCCGAGGCCCTCCGGCGGCGTGAACGCCGGCAGCGCGGCGGTCTGACCCGGGGCGGGCGGCTCGAGCGGCGACCCGGTGGCCGAGGTGGTGGTGGTCGACGACGACGCGGTCGCCGTGCCGGTGTCGCGGTTGGTGATCACGATGGTGGCCACCACGGCGCCGATCACGATGACCGCGGCCACCGCCGACCCGATGATCGTGTACTGGCGGCGTTTGCGCTCGTTCTCGGCCCGTCGTTCGAGCTGACGCTCGAGTTTGCGTTTGGCGGTGGCACGCCGTTGTTCGTTCGTCGGCACGGCCGGGGTCCTCCTCGCAGTCGGTCAAGTCGGCACCGAGTGTGCCAGCTGTCGCTGAGTGCGGCCCCTGCGACCCTCGTGAACAGGGCCGCGACCGCCGCATGGGAAGCTGGACGGCGTGTTGATCGACGGGGTTCCCGGCCGGCGTGCTGGCGTGCAACTGCTATGTGCTGGCACCGCGGCAGGGCGCGGACGCCGTCGTCGTGGATCCCGGGCAGCGGGCCATGGGACCGCTGCGGCGGATCCTGGACGAGAACCGGCTGACGCCGGCGGCGGTGCTGCTCACCCACGGGCACATCGACCACATCTGGTCGGCGCAGAAGGTGGCCGACACCTACGGCTGCGCCACCTATATCCACCCGGCGGACCGGTTCATGCTGACCGACCCGATCAAGGGATTCGGTCCGCGCCTCGCGCAGCTGGCGTTCGGCGCCCTGTTCCGGGAGCCGCGGCAGGTGGTCGAGCTGGACCGCGACGGCGACAAGATCGAACTCGGCGCGATCACGGTGACGGTGGATCACACGCCCGGTCACACCGAGGGCTCGGTGGTGTTCCGGGTGGCCGACGGGCCTCAGGAGGTGGCGCTGACCGGCGATACGCTGTTCCGCCAGTCGGTCGGGCGCACCGACCTGCCCGGCGGCAGCGGACGGGACCTGATGGAGTCGCTCGTGACGAAACTGTTGGTGCTCGGCGACGACACCCTGGTCTTACCGGGGCACGGCGAGCGCACCACGATAGGACTCGAGCGCCGCACCAACCCGTTCCTCGAAGGTTTGACCCCGTGACCGAGACCTCGTTCCGCGCGCCCAAGGGCGTGCCCGACTACCTGCCGCCCGACTCTGCGGAATTCGTCGCCGTGCGCACGGGCCTGCTCACCGCGGCCCGGCGCGCCGGCTACGGCGACATCGAGCTGCCGATCTTCGAGGACACCGCGTTGTTCGCCCGCGGGGTGGGGGAGTCCACCGACGTGGTGTCCAAGGAGATGTACACGTTCGCCGACCGCGGTGACCGCTCGGTCACGCTGCGTCCCGAGGGCACCGCCGGAGTCATGCGGGCGGTCATCGAACACGGGCTCGACCGCGGGCAGTTGCCCGTCAAGCTGTGCTACGCGGGACCCTTCTTCCGCTACGAACGGCCACAGGCCGGCCGGTACCGCCAACTCCAGCAGGTCGGGGTGGAAGCGATCGGCGTCGACGATCCCGCGCTCGACGCCGAGGTCATCGCGGTGGCCGACGCCGGCTTCCGCTCGCTCGGTCTGGACGGGTTCCGGCTGGAGATCACGTCACTGGGTGACGACACCTGCCGACCGCAGTACCGGGAGTTGTTGCAGGACTTCCTCTTCCGGCTCGACCTCGACGAGGAGACGCGGCGGCGCGCCGAGCTCAACCCGCTGCGCGTGCTCGACGACAAGCGCCCGCACATCCGCGAGATGACCGCCGACGCCCCGGTGATGCTCGACCATCTCTCCGATGCCGCGAAGGAACACTTCGAGACGGTGCTCGCCCACCTGCACGCGTTGGAGGTTCCGTACGTGGTCAACCCGCGGATGGTGCGCGGGCTGGACTACTACACCAAGACGACCTTCGAGTTCGTCCACGACGGCCTCGGCGCGCAGTCCGGCATCGGCGGCGGGGGCCGCTACGACGGGCTGATGCACCAGCTCGGCGGGCGCGACCTGTCCGGAATCGGCTTCGGGCTCGGCGTCGACCGCACGCTGCTGGCGCTGCGTGCCGAGGGCAGGACCGCCGGCGACACCGCGCGCGTCGACGTCTACCTGGTGCCGCTGGGCGCCGAGGCGAAGGTGCGACTCGCCGTGCTCGGTGCGGCGCTGCGCGGAGCGGGTCTGCGCGTCGACATGGCTTACGGCGACCGCGGCCTCAAAGGCGCGATGCGCGCGGCAGACCGTTCCGGGGCGTCGGTGGCGCTGGTGGCCGGTGACCGTGATCTGGCTGCCGGCACCGTCGGGGTGAAGACCCTGGCGACCGGCGATCAGGTCGATGTCGCCGTGAACGACGTTGTAGCCGAGCTGGTTTCCGGACTCGCCTGACCGCGGTCACGCCCACCTGCGCTTGGCGGACGCGCATGGACGACGAATGCGTATGACAGGCCGTAACCCGGGTACTCCTGGGCATGGGCATCACCATGAGACCGGTCGCCGCGCGCAGCGCTCACAGTTCGGTTGACAGGTCGCGACGCCGGTTGCGCGTCATGGTCGTCGGGTTGGCGGCGGTGCCCCTGGTCGTCGCGGGATGCTCGGACGGCTTCAAGGCGCTGGACACCCATACCGCTCAGGTCCGGATCAACGGCAGCGACACCGGGGATCGACTGCGGGTCCGCTGCACGCAGGTGCAGTGGGTGTGGTTCATCGAGAGTCTGCAGGAGGCCCCCGGCTTCCGCGCGCAGGTGAGCACCGGTGACTCGGTGGACGCCCGGCTGATCCGGTTGGACGACGTCGGCGGGTTCACCGGTAGCGCGTGGAAGGACAGCGGCACCGAGATCGGCGCCGATGCCGAGTTCGCCGACGGCGCGTTCACCATCACCGGGACGGCGACGGGCTTCTTTCAGAAGGACCCCTCCGCGACCACCACCGCGCAGTTCGAGATCCAGACCGACTGCTGAGGTCCTACTCTGAAAAACTAAGAGGCCGTTGTGGTATCGCTACGGATTCGCTGAGCGTTGCGGTGCGGCAGCGGTTTCTGATTGCGATTCGGCAACGATTGTTCGGCGGGCAGCGCTGGCCGGCGCGCGGGGGTAGGTGCTGGGTAGACCCATTCGAGCACCAGGCGAGGTTCTTCGGCGCCTGCCCGGCGCCGCCGAAGGAGAGACGATGCCCGTCGCAGAGCTATCCCGCACCCGTCCCGTCGCGAGCGCCCGGATCCCGGACTGGGGCGAGGTGGAAGACCTGTTCGTGCGGATGGCGGAGTGCGACAACGCCGGTGAACGGCTGCGCCGACGGCAGCACATCATCACCGAGTGTCTGCCCCTGGCCGACCACATCGCCTATCGGTTCGTCGGACGCGGCGAACCCACCGACGACCTCATGCAGGTGGCCCGGGTCGGACTGGTCAAGTGCGTGGACAGGTATGCGCCGGCCCGGGGACGATTCCCGGCTTTCGCGGTCCCCACGATCCGGGGCGAGGTGCAGCGCCACTTCCGCGACAGCACCTGGTCGATGCGTGTTCCGCGCAAGATCCAGGAGACTCAGCTCAGCATGCGGCGGACTGTCGAAACGCTTTCCCACCGGCTCCATCGTGCGCCCACGACGGCGGAGCTGGCACGCGAACTCGGGGTGGACCACACGGCCGTTGCTCAATCCCAGTGTGCGCACTGGGCTTATCGTCCGCTCTCGCTGGACACGCCCCGCGGCGAGCGGCAGGACGCCGCGGCGTCCGGCGGTGACATGTCCCCGGGCGCCGACGACCCGCACTTCGAGACGGTCGAGGATCTGCTGGTCCTGCGTGAGGTCATCTCGGAACTGGACACCCGGCGGCGGGCTATCCTGGGCATGCGCTTCTTCGACGGCCTGACCCAGCAGGAGATCGCCTCCCGGCTCGGCATCTCGCAGGTGCAGGTATCCCGGCTGCTGTGCGCGACGTTGATTCAGCTCCGCGAACTGATGCACATCAGCACGCCCGAGCGCCCGCATGCCCCCGAGGCGCTCACGGACCGCGGGGCAGTGACGGCATGTGGTTCGACTGACTGGTCCGACGTCGTCGCGGATGATCCTGGTCGGCTCGGCCGCCTACATCACCTTGGTGGCGGTGCTGCGCGTCTCGGGTAAGCGCACACTGGCCAAACTCAATGCGTTCGATCTGGTGGTCACGGTGGCCGTCGGCTCGACGCTGGCCACCGTCCTGCTCAACTCCGATGTGTCCTTCGTCGAGGGTGCGATGGCGTTCGCGCTGCTGGCCGCCCTGCAATTCGTGGCGGCCAAGCTGTGCGCGCCGGGTGGCGTTCGGCCGCTCGGTGCTGACCTCGCGGGCCACCCTGCTGATGTCGCAGGGCCGCTTCCACGACGACGAACTGCGCCGGCAGCGAGTCGCCGAACAGGAGGTGCGCCAGGCCATCCGGTCGTCCGGCCACGGCGACGTCAGCGCGGTGGCCGCAGTGGTCCTGGAATCGGACGGCTCGCTCAGCGTGATCGGTCGCGACAAGATCGGCGATGGTTCGGCGTTGCAGGGTGTGCACAACGCCGACGAGTTCGCCCGCTGACCGGGGGACAGTGCCTCAGCCGGGGGCCCACCGACCGTCCAACGCCGCACGGACATGGCCGGCCGACTGCGCGATGCGGTGTCGATCGGCTGCCGTCGAACTCTTCCGTGGCCGCGGCCCGTTCCAGGCGGTCCAGGCGATCGGCGATCGCCGCGCGGTGCGAGGGCAACACCACCACCCACGCCAACTCCCGCAGCATCGACAGCAGACGCAACACCACGGCGGGATCCCGTGCGCCGTAGAGCTGCGTCTGATCGCACACCAGGTCGATGAGATCCGGCAGATCCGGCCGGGCGAGCACCACGCGCACCACCTGATCGTCATCCCGCAGCACCCAGCGGCCGAGCCGGTAGCCGGCCAGCTCGCAGAGCACGGCGCTGCAGGAGTTCAGTCCGTGCACGGCGGTGGTGGGGTCGTTGATGCCGGGGCTCAGCGCCCGGACCACCACATCGGTCATCTGCCGAAGGCCGTAACCGATGTCCTCGGTGGCGGTGCGTTCCCGGCCCGTGGTCAGCGCAGCGGCCACCTTTTCACGCAGCGAATCCAGCTGTTCGTCGTCGAGCGATCCCCCCGAGCGTCCGGCTGGCCAGCAGAAGGCGACCGGCACACCGGCGACGAGGTCGCAACCGATCGGGCGGTCGATCCAGATCACGGCATCGGTCTTCACCGCTGCGGACAGCACCGCCTGTTCGTCGACCTCGACGAGGAATCCGGAGGCGCGCGCGGTGATGGTCGACGCGGTTTCGGGGGGTGTGGGTGCGAACTCGTGGCGCAGCCCTTCCTCCGCGGGTTCGAGCAGCCGCCCAGCAGCGTCCTTGACGTCGGTCTGAACGTGGTCGAGCATCGTCTCGATCCTGATCTGGCGCACGAGGTGGCCGAGGAACAGCACCAGGGCCATGACGCTGGCCAGCGCCAGCAGGAACGCCACCGTGACCGCGAAGCGCGGGACGAACCGCGCGATCGTGTCGCTGTCGTTGCGCACGGTGCGCAACACGGTAAGCGCATAGGCGAACGTGGCCAGGAACAGGCCGAGGGTCCGTTGCACGAAACGATCCGAGGCGAATGTCCGTAGCAGTCGCGGGGTGTACTGACTGCTGGCGAGCTGGAGGGTGACCAGCGTCAACGAGAAAGTCAGCGAGGTCACCGTCATCAGCGACGTGGCGATGGTGCCGAGGAGTTCGCGCGCGGCGTCGGCGCCGCCGCCGAACAGGTAACCGGCCACCGTCGGCGGCAGATGCCGGTCGAAGGCCCGGTCGACCTCGGGAATGGCGATACCGGCGGCGACAGCGGCGACGATGCTGAGCGCCGGCATCGGCCACAGCCGACTGCGCACCGCGTCGCGAATCGCCGTGCGGCGCCGCCTGACGGCGTCGATGAGCCCGGAATTCTGCGCTCCGCTGTTGGCGCTCATTCCCCGCGCGCCACGGGTGCGGTGGCGGAAGGTCAAGATCAGTCACTGAGGCTCCGGGTACCCCGGGGCGTGTCCCGGTATACCCCGGCCGCTCAGATGGCCATGGCGGCGCGGACGTCGGCCTCCGACCCCGAGCCGCCGGTGCCGCTGGAGGTGATGCGGCCGGCCTCCAGGACGTAGTAGCGCTGCGCGGACTCCAGCGCGAAACCGATGTGCTGTTCGACGAGCAGCACACCGAGGTCACCGCGGCCGGTCAGCGCGGTCACCGCCGCCTCGATCTCGGCGACCACCGACGGCTGGATGCCCTCGGTCGGCTCATCGAGGATCAGGCACTTCGGGGTCGGTGATGAGCGCCCGCGCGATGGCGAGCTGCTGGCGCTGACCGCCCGACAGCAGGCCGGCGCGCCGGGTCAGCAGCTCCTTGAGGGCGGGGAACAGATCGAGCTGCTCGTCGATCAGCTGCTTGCCGTTCTTGCGGCCGTCGGCGACCACCTGAAGGTTCTCCGCCGTCGTCAGCTGGCCGAACGACTGCTGGCCCTGGGGCACGTACGCCAGGCCTCTGCCCACCCGGGCGCTCGGGCGCAGCCGGGTGATGTCCTCGCCGTCGAACAGCACCTTGCCGCCGGTGCACTTCAGCAGGCCCACCGCCGCGCGCAACAGCGTGGTCTTGCCGGCCCCGTTGTGTCCCATCACCGCGGCCACCCCGGCGCCGGGGACTTCGAGGCTCACGCCGTGGACCACCTCGCTGCGGCCGTAGCCGGTGCGGACCTCCACCAGTTCCAGCATCAGGAGTTCTCCTCGACCCGTTCGTCGCCGCCTGCGCGTGCCGCCGCGGTGCCCAGGTAGACCTCCTGCACCCGCGGGTCGGCCTGCACCTCGGCGACCGTTCCCTCGGCGATCACCTGACCGCGCGCGAGCACCGTGACCGAGGTCGCGAAGGCGCGCATGAAATCCATGTCGTGCTCGACGACCACGACGGTGCGCTCGGCGCCGATGCGGCGCAAGAGGTTTCCGGTCTCGTCGCGCTCCTCGGCGCTCATGCCGGCGACCGGTTCGTCGAGCAGCAGCACGTCGGCGTTCTGCACCAGCAGCATGCCGATCTCCAGCCACTGCTTCTGTCCGTGCGCCAGCACCCCCGCCGGTTCGTCGGCCATGCCGGTCAGCCCGATGGTCTCCAGCGCCTCGTCGATCACGGGCAGCACGCCGCTCGCGGCGCCGCAGCAGCGTCCACACCGATCGGCCCGCACCGGCGGCGATGTCGAGGTTCTGCAGCACCGTCAGCTGTTCGAAGACGCTCGCGGTCTGGAAGGTCCGGCCGACGCCGCGGCGGGCGATCTGGTGCACCTTCTTGCCGAGCAGTTCCACGCCGGACTTGTTCACCGATCCGGTCGCCGGCACCAGCCCGGTGATGGCGTCGATCACCGTGGTCTTGCCCGCGCCGTTGGGGCCGATCAGGAACCGCAGATCGCCTTGGAAGAGGGTCAGGTCGACATCGCTGACCGCCTTGAAGCCGTCGAAATCGACGGTGAGTCCGCGCACTTCGAGATATTGGGTGCCCATGCCGACGTTGCCGCCGGCGATCGGGGCCGTGGTGGTCTCGGTCATGAGCTGGCGCCCACCTTCGCTGCGTCGGGGTCCGGGTCGGCCGCCGTCATCGGCGGCGCGGTCGCGTGCTGCTCGGCCCTGCGCCGCCGCTTGAGCAGCACACCGAGCCCGGCGAATCCGGCGGGGAAGAACCCGACCACCACGATGAACAGCAGCCCCTGGGCGTAGGTCCACTCCGACGGGAAGCGTTCGGAGAACAGGGTCTGCGCCCACGCCACCCCGATCGCGCCCAGCACCGGGCCCAGCAGCGTGGTGCGGCCACCGATCGCGACGCCGATCAGGAACGCGATCGAGGGCACGATGCCGACCTGTGACGGGGCGATGAACCCGACGATCGGGGCGAACAGTGCGCCGGCGATGCTCGCGAACAACGCTGCGACGGTGTAGGCGACCACCTTGATGTTGGCCGGGTCGTAGCCCAGGAAGCGGACCCGCTCCTCGCCGTCGCGGACCGCGACCAGCAGCTCGCCGTAGCGGCTCTGCATCAGCTGGCGCACCACGGCGACCACGGCGAGCAGCACCCCGGCGGCGATGAAGTACAGCATCCGCCGGTTGACCGGATCGTTGAGGGTGAAGCCGAAGAAACGTGCGGAACCTGTTGAGCCCGTTGCGATCCGCCCAGACTGGTCTGCCCGACCAGCAGGATGGCCAGCGCCGCGGCCAGCGCCTGCGACAGGATGGCGAAGTAGGCGCCCTTGACCTTGCGTTTGAACACGCCGAGGCCCAGCACCGCGGCGATCGCGGTCGGCACGAGCACGATCGCGGCCAGCGTCACCGCCGGCGACGCGAACGGTGCCCAGTAGCGCGGGCAGCGTCCGCACGCCCTGGATCTGCATGAAGTCGGGGACGTCGTCGCCGCGCAGCTGCGCGTCGGCGATCTTGAGGTGCATGCGCCATCATGTAGCCGCCGAGCCCGAAGAACACGCCCTGGCCCAGCACCAGCATGCCGCCGCGGCCCCAGGCCAGGCCGATGCCGACGGCGACGATCGCGAAGCACAGGAACTTGCCCAGCAGGCTGAGCCGGAACTCCGACAGCACCGCAGGCGCCACGCACGAACAGCACCACGCGCGGCGACGCCGAAGCCGGCCCAGGTCTGCCAGCGGCCGAGGATGGCGCATCACACCAGACTCCTTGTCCGAACGGTGAACAGACCCTGCGGGCGGACCTGCAGGAAGACCACGATGATCACGAAGACGATGACCTTGGCCAGCGACGCCGTGGTGTTGTACTCGATGAACGAGTTCAAGAACCCCAGCGCGAACGCCGCGATCACGGTGCCCTTGATCTGTCCGAGACCGCCGACCACGACCACCAGGAACGCGTCGATCAGGTAGCTCTGCCCGATCGTCGGGCTGGTCGAGCCGATCAGCGTCAGCGCGACTCCGGCCACGGCGGCGAGGCCGGAGCCGATGAAGAACGTGGTGATGTCGGTCTTGCGGGAGGAGATGCCGCTGGTCTCGGCCAGATCGCGGTTCTGCACGACGGCCCGGATCCGTCGTCCCATCGGGCTGATCTTGAGCACGGCGGCCAGTACCGCCACGCAGACCACGGCCAGCACGAGGATGAAGATCCGGGTCTTGGGCACCACCGCGCCGAGGATCTCCATGCCGCCGGACAGCCACGCCGGAGCGCACCACGTTGACCGCGGGAGCGCCGAAGACGTCGCGGGCGACCTGCTGCAGGATCAGGCCCACCCCGAAGGTCACCAGCAGCGTGTCCAACGGTCGGGCGTACATCCGCTGGATCAGCGTCACCTCCAGCAGCGCGCCCATGGCGCCGCCGATCGAGGAACCCGACGATCAGCGAGATGATCAGCGAGACACCGGCGCTGGAGACGATCTGCTGCACCACGTAGGCGGTGTAGCAGCCGGCCATGATGAACTCGCCGTGCGCCATGTTGATGACGCCCATCTGACCGAAGGTCAGTGACAACCCCAAGGCGGCCAGCAACAGGATCGAGCCGAGGCTCAATCCCGTTGCCAGCTGCCCGATCAGGACATCCATGGCGGGACTCAGCCGGACAGCCCGGCGGCCCACGGGTAGGTCTTCAGGTACGGATCCGGCTCGATCGGTCCGGGCGACTCCCAGATCGTGTAGATCAGGCCGTCGGGACGGATCTCGCCGATGCGCGCGGTCTTGGTGATGTGATGGTTCTCGCCGTCGATGGTCACCAGGCCCTCCGGGGCGTCGAAGGTGACTCCGCCGGCGTTGTCCTGAATCGCCTTGACGTCGAACGACTTCGCCTTCTCGACCGTGTTCTTCCACAGGTAGACCGAGACGTAGGCGGCTTCCATCGGGTCCGACGTCGGCTTGTTCGCGCCGTAGGCTTGTCTTGTAGGCCGCGACGAACTTCTTGTTCACCGGGGTGTCGATGGTCTGGTAGTAGTCCCAGGCGGTCAGCTGGCCGGTGATGTTCTGCACGCCGATGCCGCCGACCTCTTCCTCGGCGATGGACACCGACACCACGGGCATGTCCTGCGGTGTCAGGCCCACGTTCTTGTACTCGCGGAAGAACGCGACGTTCGAGTCGCCGTTGAGCGTGTTGAACACCGCGTCGGCGTCGGCGCTGCGCACCTTGTTGACGATCGTGGAGAAGTCGGTCGAGCCCAGCGGCGTGTAGTCCTCGCCCTTGATCTCGATGCCGTTGGCTTGCGCGTAGGCCTTGATGATGCGGTTGGCGGTCTGCGGGAACACGTAGTCGCTGCCGACCAGGTAGAGCGACTTGACGCCCTTCTCCTTGAGGTAGTCCAGCGCGGGCACGATCTGCTGGTTGGTGGTCGCGCCGGTGTAGAAGATGTTGGGGGAGGACTCCAGGCCCTCGTACTGCACCGGGTAGTACAGCAGCGAGTTGTTGCTCTCGAAGACCGGCAGCATGGCCTTGCGGCTCGACGAGGTCCAGCCGCCGAACACCGCGGCCACGCAGTCGCTGCTGATCAGTTTCTCGGCCTTCTCGGCGAACACCGTGGGCTCGGACGCGCCGTCCTCGCCGACGAGCTGGATCTGCTTGCCCAGCACGCCGCCGGCGGCGTTGATCTCGTCGACCGCCAGCTTGATCGAGTCGCGGACCGTCACCTCGGAGATCGCCATCGTGCCCGACAGCGAGTTCAACGAGCCGACCTTGATGGTCGGGCCCGAGGTGTCAACGCACGATGCAGCATTTGCTGAATCGGTGTCGCCTGCCTTGCTGCCGCAACCCGCGAGCAGCAGGCTGGCGGCCGCCACGACACTTCCCGCGACCAGCGCGGAACGTCTGAAGGGGTGGCGCCGGGGTGGTTGCATGGACGGCCTTTCTGGATGGCGGCAGCGTTGATCCCCTGATGGGGTGCCGAGTTGGACTGCTTCACGAACGGCGCGAAACGACAGGTTCGTCGACACGCGCCGGTGTCGAATCGGGACGTTAGAGGGCCTGTGTTTCTGTCAAGTGTCTGTGTGTGACAGCTCGGTTAACCTGTCGGCTCGCAGCGAAGTTGGTTTGCCATTAACCTGGCGGACGAGCACCGACACGATCGGTGCGTAACGATCCGGTACCGTCCGGCGATGTGACGGACATGCGAAAAGCCATGCGAACTGGCACAGCCAAAGTAGGGGCGTCACTGTTGGTGGCGGCCGCGGCGGTCGCGGTCAGCCCGGCGGTGGCCGGCGCCCAGCCGGCCGGACCCAACGTCCGGTACACCCTGGTGTCGGCGGGGCCGGCGGAGTTCGACCTCTTCTATCTGACCAACCAGCCGCCGAGCAAAGAGGCCTACAACGCCGACGCGTACTCCTACCTCAAGAGGGATCACGTGACGCTGGCGCCGGGCGCGCCGTGGACGTTCGAGACCACGTTGGCCGATCCGCAGTGGGCGATCCTGACGGTGAGCAGCACCACCCACGGCGGGCAGGCCGCCCCGAATCCGCACTGCGAGATCGCGGTCGACGGGCAGGTGGCCGTGCAGCAGGACGCACCGTACAACGTGCTCTGCCAGCTGAGCCGCTGGTGACCCGCCGGTTCTGAGGTCAGCCGGCCAGCCCGGCCAGCGCCGCGGGCAGCGGACCCGTGTGCAGCACGCCCAACCGCTGGGTGGCGCGGGTGAGCGCGACATACAGGTCGGCGGCGCCGCGCGGACCGTCGGCGAGGATCCGTTCCGGTGAGACCACCAGGACGGCGTCGAACTCCAGCCCCTTGGTCTCCGACGGTGCCACCGCGCCGGGCGTGCCCGCGGGCCCGATCACCACGCTGGTGCCCTCGACCTCGGCCTCGTCACGCACGAATTCCGCGATGGCGGCCGGCCAACTCGCTCGTGCTCGACCCGGCGCGCCCACGGCTGGACGCCGCACGCGCGGACCGATTCGGGCGGCCGGACGTCCGGGGCGAACTCGGCCAGGACCGCGGCGGCGACGGCCATGATCTCGGCCGGGGTGCGGTAGTTGGTCGTCAGCGGGCGGTAGAGCCAGCGCCCCGGTACGTACGGTTCCAGCATCGCTGCCCACGAGGTGGCGCCGGCCGCCGACCTGCGCTGGGCGAGGTCGCCGACGACGGTGAAGGAACGGCGCGGGCAGCGGCGCATCAGCACCCGCCACTCCATCTCCGACAACTCCTGTGCCTCGTCGACGACGACGTGGCCGTAGGTCCAATCCCGATCGGCCGCAGCACGTTCGGCGAGATCGCGGGTGTCGCGCTCCTCGAAGCGCTCAGCCAGCCCCTCGGCGCCGATGACGTCGGAGGCCAGCAGCTGGTCCTCGTCGTCCATCAGGTCCTCGCGACCGATCATCAGGTCCAGCACGCCTGCCGCGTAGGCGGCCTCCTCCTGCCGCTCCCGTTCGGCGGCCTGCTCGGCGGCTGTGTCCCGGCCCAACAGGTCGACCAGTTCGTCGAGCAGCGGCACATCCGAGACCGTCCAGGCGGCGCCGTCGGCCCGCCACAGCGCGGGGTCGCGCGCCCGCGGCGCGCAGCCGATCGGGGGACGAATACAGCTCTGCCAGCAGGGTTTGCGGAGTCAGGGTGGGCCACAGCTCGTCCAGCGCGGCGGCGAACCCCTGGTGGTCGTCGAGCTCGTCGACCAGCTCGGCGCGCAGATGCTCCCATGCGGTGCGGTCGTCGCGGGTGAGCCAGCCGCGGCCGATCTTGGCGATCGCCCGTTCGGTCAGCACCCAGGTCACGACGTCGACGAACACCGTGCGGGCGTCGTTGTGCGGCTTGCCGCTCGCCCGGGCTTCCTCGACGGCCCACTGGGCGGTCTCGGCGTCGATGCGCACCGAGACGTCGGCGAGCTGGATCGGCACCGGTTCGTCGGGCACGCGCTGCCGGTCGGCCACGGCGGCCGCGAGCACGTCCAGCATGGACAGCGCGCCTTTGCGGCGGGTGACCTCCGGGGTGTCGCGGCCGGTGACGTGCATTCCGGGTACCAGATCGCCGGTGGTCATGAAACACCACATTGGTCTCCCCAGCGACGGCAGCACCCGGCCGACGTGGTCGAGGAACGCGGCGTTGGGTCCGACCACCAGCACGCCGTGGCTCTCCATCCGGCGCCGCTGCGTGTAGAGCAGGTACGCCACACGGTGCAGCGCCACGACGGTCTTGCCCGTGCCCGGGCCGCCCTCGATCACCAGCACGCCGGCGTGCTCGAGTCGGATGATCTCGTCCTGCTCGGCCTGGATCGTCGCCACGATGTCGCGCATCCCGTCGCCGCGCGGTGCGTTGACGGCGGCCAGCAGGGCCACGTCCCCACGACCGCCGCGGGCGTCCTCGTCCGGGCGGCCGAGGATCTCGTCGGTGAAGTCGAGCACGCGGCGTCCCCTGGTGTGGAACTGGCGGCGCCGGCGCATGTTCTCCGGCGAGGCGCCGGTGGCGACGTAGAACGCGCGGGCCGCCGGTGCGCGCCAGTCGATGAGCAGCGGCTCGGCCTCGTCGGTCCTCGTCGAGCAGGCCGATCCGGCCGACGTAGAGGCGCTCACCGTCGACGCTGTCCAGCCGGCCGAAGCACAGCCCGCTGTCGGCGATGTCGAGGCGGGTCACCTGCTGGGCCAGCGCACGCACCTCGGCGTCGCGCTCGACGAGCGTGCCGCCGGTGCCGCGCAGCGCCGACGCGTGGCGGTCCGCGACGCGGGCCCGCTCGGCGTCGAGCCGCTCGTAGAGCCCGGCCACGTAGTGCCGCTCGGCCCGCAATTCGTCTTCGTATATCTCTGAGTCGACATGTGCCCCTGGGAAAAATCGTAGTGAGTTGGAAGGAGAAACGTCCCGTCGGCTTGACACCCTTGACACCTAGTCGAACGTATGTTCGCATGAGGTATGCGGTGGGCGGGTCAAGAGCGTCGAGTGTCGACGACGGCGCGCTGCCGGGGCTGCACCGCCTGGGCCTGGTGCGCAGCGTACGCACTCCCGAGTTCGACGGCATCACCTTCCATGAGGTGCTGTGCAAGTCGGCACTCAACAAGATCCCGAAACGCACGCGCCGCGCTGCCCTTCGAGTACACCGTCAACGGCTACCGGGGTTGCTCGCACGCGTGCCGGTACTGCTTCGCCCGCCCCACGCACGAGTACCTCGACTTCGACAGCGGGCACGATTTCGACTCGCAGGTGGTGGTGAAGACCAACGTGGTCGAGGTGCTCCGTCGGGAGTTGCGCCGGCCCACCTGGACGCGCGAGACCGTTGCGCTGGGCACCAACACCGATCCGTATCAGCGGGCCGAGGGGCGCTACGCCCTGATGCCCGGCATCATCGGTGCGCTGACCGAGGCCGGCACGCCGTTCTCGATCCTGACCAAGGGCACGCTGCTGCGGCGGGATCTGCCGCTGTTGGCCGAGGCGGCGCGCCACGTGGATGTCAGCGTCGCGGTGTCACTGGCCGTGGGCGATCCCAGGTTGCACGCGGACCTCGAGCCGGGCACACCGTCGCCGCAGGCCCGGCTCGGGTTGATCGCCGCGATCCGGGATGCGGGGCTGAGCGTGCACGTGATGGTGGCGCCGGTGCTGCCGCGGTTGACCGATTCCGAAGCGCACCTCGACGACCTGCTGGGCCGGATCGCCGCGGCAGGAGCCGGCAGCGCGACGGTCTTCGGGCTGCATCTGCGTGGCTCCACCCGGGGCTGGTTCATGGACTGGCTGGCGCGCGCGCATCCCGAGCTGGTCGGCGAGTACCGGCAGCTCTACCGGCGCGGCCCCTACCTGCCCGCTGGGTACCGCGCGATGCTGGCCCGGCGGGCGGCGCCGCTGATCGAGAAATACCGGCTGGGCGGGCCATCCGCGCGCATCAGTCGGCCGGTGCCCGCACCGGCCGAACCCGTCGTGGCTGCGGGCCAGCAGACCCTGTTCTGAGGGCGAGCGTCAGTTGGCGACCGGAATGCGGAAGGGCTGATGCGACCGCGAGGCGAGATACTCCGGACGCGGGGTGGCCGCCGCGAACGGCGCACAGAGGCGGATTCTCCACCGAATTGAACACCAGGAAGACGTTCGACCGCGGGAACGGGGTGATGTTGGAACCCGACCCGTGCATCACGTTGCAGTCGAACCACAACGCCGTGCCCGCCGGCCCGGTGGCCTGGTGGATGCCGTGCCGGTTGGCCGCCGCCGTCAGCGTCGCCCGGTCGGGAACCCCGAGTTCCTGCTTGACCAGGGAGGATTCGTGGTTGTTCGCCGGCGTCGCCCCGACGCACGGGTAGAACGTCTTGTGTGACCCCGGCATCACCATGAGGGAGCCGTTATAGGGATAGTTCTCCGTCAGCGCGATGGAGCAGGACACCGCCCGCATCGCTGGCATGCCGTCCTCGGCGTGCCAGGTCTCGAAATCCGAATGCCAGTAGAAGCCGCTGCCGGTGAATCCGGGCATCAGATTGATCCGCGCCTGGTGCATGTAGACGTCGCTGCCCAGCAGTTGCCGCGCGACCGGCAGCACGGTGTCCAAGCGTGATGACCTCGGCGATCATGTCGCTGAAGAGGTGCGGTTCGAAACACCGAGCGGATGCCCCCCGACGGCTCCCGGATGATGCGCGGGTCGTCGTGCGGCGTGCGATCCCCGATCTGCTGCAGTTCGTCGCCAGCGCCGCAATCCAGTTCGCCGCCGACCGATGCCGGGCCGGACGAGGAATCCGGTCGGTGACGATGTCGTGCAGGTCCGCATCGTGGAGCGGTCCACCCTGCTCGTTGCCCCACACCGTCGGCTCGATCCGGGCAATCGGGATCGGTGGGGTGGGCGAGCCGGGTCGGGTAGGCGCGTGCTGTATTCGTCAATCTAGATTGACACGGTCAATTGATTTGACACCGCCGGAGGATAGGTACCGGTTTCGTCGTGCACCTCGTTGCCGGTCACGGGCGGGTTGAACACGCAGAACATCCGCAGTTGCGTGTCACAGGTGACGCGGTGTCGTTCGTGACCATCGAGCAGGTACATGGTGCCGGGCCGCAGCGGATGGTCCTGGCCCGTCTCGCGATTGGTCAAGGTGCCTGTGCCCTCGATCACCCAGACCGCCTCGACGTGATGGCGGTAGTGGAACTCACTCACCGAGTTCGCATTGATCGTGGTCTCGTGAAATGAGAATCCGACCCCGTCTCCGGCGAGGACGATGCGCTTGGACCTCCAGTCCTTCGCCGCCACATCGCGCTCGGTTCCGGTGATTTCTTCGGTAGTACGCACTATCACGGGTCAATCCTGTGTCTTCCGTGCGGTCAGGACAGCGTCGCAGCGACGGACTCGGCCACGATGTCGATACCCGCATCGAGATCGGCCTCCGATGTCGTCAACGGCGGGAGGAGCTTGGCAACCTCGTCAGATGGACCGCTGGTTTCCATCAGCAATCCCCGTTCGAATGCTGCGCGGCAGACCGCGGCGGCCGACGACGGCTCTGCGAATTTCAGTCCCTGCACCAGGCCGCGTCCCCGCGCTTCGATGCCCGGGTATGCCGCGGAGATGGCCTCCAGGCGGTCACGGACGCGCTGGCCCTTGATTCGCACCTGTTGGCTGAACTGCGTCGTCTCCCAGAACTTTTCCAACGCCGCTTTGGCGGTGACGAACGCGGGGTTGTGCCCGCGGAAGGTGCCGTTGTGTTCGCCGGGCGTCCATACGTCGAGGTCACGGCGGAACAGTGTGAGCGCCATCGGCAGGCCGTAGCCACTGATCGACTTCGACAGCGTGACGATGTCGGGGACGATGCCGGCGTCCTCGAAGCTGAAGAAGCCGCCCGTCCGGCCGCAGCCCATCTGAACGTCATCGACGATGAGCAGGATCTCGCGGCGGCGGCACAACTCGGCCAGTGCCTGCAACCATTCGATGCGGGCCACGTTGAGCCCGCCCTCGCCCTGGACAGTCTCGACGATCACCGCGGCGGGACGGTTCAGCCCGCCGCCGGAATCGTCGAGTACGCGCTCGAACCAGTGAAAGTCCTCGGTCGCGCCGTCGAAGTAGTTGTCGTAGGGCATCGGCGTTGATGGACGAGGGGAATGCCCGCGCCCGCCCGCTTCATCGAGTTGCCCGTCACCGAGAGCGCACCCAGCGTCATGCCGTGAAAAGCGTTCGTGAAGTTGATGATCGACTCCCGGCCCGTGACCTTCCTGGCCAGTTTCAGCGCGGCCTCCACCGCGTTGGTCCCTGTGGGTCCGGGAAATTGCACCTTGTAGTCCAGACCTCGGGGGCGCAGGATGATGCGCTCGAAGGTCTGCAGGAACTCGGTCTTCGCCGGGTGGCCATGTCCAGCGAGTGCACGATTTTGTCATTCGCGAGGTAGTCGAGAGCGGCTGCTTGAGCTCGGGATTGTTGTGCCCGTAGTTCAGCGCGCCGGCCCCGGCGAAGAAGTCGAGGTAACGGCGCCCGGCGGTGTCGGTCAGCCAGGAGCCCTGCGCGCTGTCGATGGTGGTGGGCCATCTCCGGCAGTAGCTGCGCACCTCCGACTCCACCACGTCGTATACCTCGGGCAGACCATTCGCAGCGGACTCGGCCTCGGGTGGCGGCGGACATCAATGGAGATTCGGACATGGGTCCTTTCGAGGATATCAGTCGGACAAGGCGCGGCAATGGGGCCGATCCGCAGTAGTGGTTCGTCTTCGTGGTCGTGATCAGTATCGAGCTGCTCCGAGGAGAAGCACGGCTCCTCGACCATCGGCACACCGTGGCGGCGGGCGAATCCGCCGAAGAATGCGCGAGAGGCCGAATTCTGCGGCGCCACAGTGGCTTCGACGGTGATGGGATGGCCGTGTCGGTTCTCGCGAATACGACGGATCAAGGTGTCGAGCATTGTGGTGGCCAACCCGGTGCCTTGGCGGGAGTCGGCGACGGCTACCTGCCAGACGAACAGTGCCTCGGGCCGTCTCGGCGGGTGATACCCGGTAATCAAGCCGCATAAATCGCCGTCACGGTCCGCCACGATGGACGTTTCGGCAAAGTGCGTCGCCATCAGCAGATAGCTATACGTCGAGTTGAGGTCGAGCACGCCGGTCTCGGCGACGAGGCGATGGATGGCGATCGCGTCGGATGCGGTCGGCCGCCGCAGCCATCGATCCCACGGCTGTGGTTGCGGGGCAACCACTTCGTCCTCATCGACGCGCACCCGGCGCTGTCCCGGACCGTCGTGCGGTCCCCGAAAATTCACTGTGTACAAGTCACCACCGAAAGAGTCATCGTTGCGTATCAGTCACGTCATCGGCGGATCGACCGTATTTCAGCAAATTGGCGCAAGCAAGCTGGTGACCCGGCCCCGGGCGCGGTTCCGGCGCCGTGGTTCTCGGTTGCGACCTGCTCGGATGGCGGTTTCGCCCCACCGGAAGTTCGTTTCCTGTGTTGTTATCAGATCGTTATCATCGGACGGCGCCGCCGACATCGATAATTGCGCGCAAAGGGGTTGCCGCCCAACGGATTCACCGGAGCGGTTCGACGAGCGCGTTGCTGACCGCAGTCAGCTCTTGTTGCGCTTCACCTCGTTGAACGGCACGCCGCGATCGGCGGCGAATTCGCGGGGGAAACCCAGGATGCGCTCGCCGATGACGTTGCGCGCCATCTCCGAGGTGCCGCCGCCGAGCGAGCCCGTCTGGCGGGACAGATAGCGGATGCCGACCTCCATCAAACCCGCGAGCTCACCACCCTCGTCGATGACCCCGGCGGTGCCCGCGATGGCCAGGGCGGTGTCGACCTCCAGCTCGGTGGTCTCGGCGTGGAACAGCCGGATGAGCGTGCCCGCATTCGGCGGCAGCGTCCCGTCGGCGATGGACCGCGCGACGTGGTCGATGAGTTGCTCTTTGACCTGGCGCCGCACCAGCGCGCGGCCCGCGAGTTCCTGGATGTGAGGGTCGTCACCCCGCCCGGTGGCCTCGGCCAGCCCGACATGATCGGGCGGCATCTCGTGGGCGTTCTCGGCGCCGGTTCCGCTGGCGAATTCGGATCCACCGCCGACTGCCCGGCGCTCGTGGTGGAGCTGGCGGGTGGCCACCTCCCAGCCCTCGTTGACTTCGCCCACCAGCGCGTCGTCACCGAGTTCGAGGCCGTCGAAGAACTCCTCGCAGAACTCCTCGTTGCCGTTGACCTCCTTGATGCGGCGCATGGTGATGCCGGGGGAGTTCAACGGCACCAGGAACATGGTCAGGCCCTCGTGCTTGGGCACGGTCCAGTCGGTGCGGGCGAGCAGCAAGCCCGTAGTCCCCGGCGAAAGCACTGGTGCTCCAGGTCTTGGCGCCGTTGACGACCCAGGTGTCGCCGTGGCGGTCGGCGCGGGTGATGACACCGGCCAGGTCCGAGCCACCGCTGGGTTCGCTGAGCAGCTGCACCAGGATCTCGTCGCCCCGGATCGCGGCCGAGATCCGTGTCGCGCTTCTGCTGCTCGCTGCCCATGTCCAGAATCGTCGCCGCGCAGATCGTGAACGTGGGAACGTTGAGGATCAGCGGCATCTCGTAGCCACGGCATTCGGCGTCGAACGCCTTCTGATACGCGTAATCCAGTCCGAGCCCGCCGTATTCGCGCGGAAAGCAGATGCCGGCGAAGCCGCCCGTCGTGCAGCCGCTTCTGCAGCTCTTTGGCCCGGTCCCAGGAGGCCTGCTCGGCGCGCACCGAGAACGGCGGGTGGTCGGGGTCGATCCGCGGCATGTTCTCCGCCAGCCACGCGCGGGCCCGGGCCGCGAATTCCTGCGACGGACTCGGTGATCTCGGGCGATGTCACGGTGTCGGTCATGCGTAGGTCTCCGACTTCCTGCTCAGCGCGTAGACGGCGCGGTGGTGGTCTTCGGGGGAGCCGCACATCGCTCGGTACAGCGCGACGCGGCGCAGATACAGGTGCAGATCGTGTTCCCACGTCACGCCGATCCCACCGTGGAGTTGCACGCAGTCCTGCAGGATCACCGGGGCACGCTCGGCCACATAGGCTTTGGCGACGCTGACCAGTCTGGCCGCCTCCGGGGACCGGCCGGCCACCGCGGCGACCGCACCCGCGGTGGTGGCGCGCGCGGCCTCGAACCACATCTTCATGTCCGCGGCACGATGCTTGAGCGCCTGGTAGGAGGCCAGCGGACGACCGAAGCTGTGCCGGTCGAACAACCACTGGTTGGTCATGGCCAGCACGGCGTCGAGGATGCCGACCAGTCTCGGCGCATTGCAGGAGCACCGCGATCTGTCGCTGGCGTTCCAGGATGGCGGGCGCCTGCTCGGCCGTGCCGATCGCGGCCGCCTCGTCGACCTCGACGCCGGTGAACTCGACTCGGGCGTAACGCTTGACCATGTCGACCGACGCCTGCGGGGCGACCGTGACGCCGGGGGTGTCGGTCGGTATCGCGAACTGCCGGACCGTGCCGTCGGCATCGGCGGTCACCAGCAGCACGCCGCTCTCCGTCCCCGCCTCGACGCGGTCCTTGACGCCGTCGATCCGGTAACCGGTCGCGGTGCGCGTGGCCGTGGTCACGCCGGCCGCCAGGGGAGCGAACGGGCCGCCAGGTTCGTAGACCGCCCACGAACCGACCAGTTCGCCGGACACCAGCGCTTCGATGAGTTTCTCGTGCCCCGCCGGCGCCTCCACCAACCCCGCCAGCACGACGCTGACCGGGTGCAGCGGGCCGGGTGCAACGGAGTGCCCGATCTTCTCGGCGACCATCGCCAGGTCGGCGACGCCGTCGCCCGAGACGCTGCCACCGCCCAGCTCCTCCGGCACCAACAGGCTCGTCCAGCCCAATTCGGCTGCCCGCTGCCACCATTCGGGCTGGAACGACACCTCCGATGCGTGCAGTCCGCGCACGTGGGTCAGGGAGCCCTGCTTCTCCAGAAACGTCTGGGTGGTCGAGGCGAACAGCATCTGTTCCGGGGTGGCGGTCATGGGATCAGTTCAGCCTTCTGTCGGTGAAAGCCGGTCAGCCGCGAGCGTCCCGGCGTTCACCGGTACGGCCGCGGCTGCTCGGCGGTTGATGGTCAGGCGATGACGAGTGCGGGCACGTCAGGCTTGTGGACCTTCTTGTTGGGGACCTTGAACAGTTCGACCAGGTTGCCGCCCATGACCTTTCGGATGCCGTCGGCGTCGAGGCCGTTCTCCTCGAGTTGGTCCACCAGGTGGATCGGATCGGCCAGCCCCTCCGGGTGCGGCCAGTCCGAGCCGAAGATCACCCGGTCGATGCCCAGTAGCCCGGCCATCTTGCCGAAGTCGTCCTCCCAGAACGGGGCCACATAGACACCGCGCTTGAACGCCTCGATCGGGTTCTCCGGGAATTCCTGCGGCATCTTCTTGTAGACGTCTTCGAATTGGTAGAACAGGTACGGCACCCAGGATGCGCCGTTCTCGATGGACAGGATGCGCAGATCCGGATTGCGCGACAGCGCGCCGTGGCAGACCATCGCGGCCATGGTGTCCTCGATCGGGCGCTTACCCATCGCGACCATGCGGAATGCGGTGGGCCGGAACGGCAGGAACTCGTCGGCGGGCTCCCAGTCGTTCAGGTACTGCGCGTAGCCGCTGTCGGAGGCGTGCATGCACACCGGGATGCCGGCCTTGACGCAGGCGTCCCAGAACGGGTCGAACTCGGGCAGGCCGAGCGAGCGGGTGCCGCGGTATCCGGGCACCGGCGCGGGCCGCACCAGCACGGTCTTGGCGCCGCGCTCCAGGCACCACTGCAGTTCTTCGAGAGCCCGGTCGACGACGGACAGGTTGATCACCGGTGTGGACAGGATGCGGCCCTGATAATCGAACTGCCATGTCTCGTACATCCACTGGTTCAGTGCGTGGATGATGTCGAGGATCAGGTCCGGGTCGTCCTTCATGCGTTCCTCGACGAGGCTGGCCAGCGTCGGGAACATGATCGTGTAGTCCAGGCCGAGCCCGTCGAGCACCTCGAGCCGGGCTTCGGGGTCGCGGAACGCGGGGATCGCCTTCATCGGCTTGCCCATCACCTCACGGAAGCTCTTGCCGCCGCTGCCGTGCTTGAAGTACTCCTCCTGGGCTCCCGGGCGCGCCACGACCTCGAACGTCGGGTTCGGGATGTAGTCGCTGATGTGGTTGCGCACCACGATCTTGGTGCGGCCGTGCACATCGATGTAGTCGATGACGCCCTTGCGGTGGTCCGGAAGGAACTGGGTGAGCGCTTCCTTGGGCTCGTAGAAGTGGTTGTCCGCGTCGAACACCGGATAGTCGAGGATGCGGGACGGCATGGTGACGGCCTCCTGGCGTGGCGTGTCTGGTGGTGTGTTGCCGCTGGACGGTAATGGCATTACCGCAGGATGGTAACGACATTACCACGCCTCGGTGTAACGGCGCTAGACCTGGTTGGCGGGGTATCTTTCCTGCTCAGATGGCTTAACGGGCGAGTCCCTGGACGCAGAAGGTGTAGACGTGGCTGCCCTCGATCGGGATCCCGTTCAATTGCGCACCGAGCTCCCGCAGGCGCAGTGCGCCGAGCACGGTCTGCATCAGGATCGCGGCGTCGGTCTCGACGTCGACATCCGGGCGGAACGCGCCCTCGGTCACGCCGCGGCGCAGGATGTCACTGATCAGCGCGTGCAGCGGGGCAAGGACTTTCGCGAACTCCTTGGGCCGGGTCTCCAGCAGGTGGTCGTTGTAGTAGGTCAGGCCCCGGTTGATGCTGTCCTGCGTGCTGGACTCCGGCGCCGCGGTGATCCGCTCGATCAACCGGCGCAGGGCGTCGGCGCTGGGCAGCGGATCGACCTCGGTGCGCCAGTTCTGCGTGGCGTCGGCCATGATCTTGGCGACCAGTGCCAGCAAGAGCTCGTCCTTGGTGGCGAAGTGCTGGTAGAACGCCCGCAGGGAGGTCTTGGACCGTTCGACGACTTCCAGCACGGTGAAGTCGGTCCGGCCCGTTTCGCCGAGAATCGCCAGCGCCGAACGCATGAACCGGCTGGCGCGCGACTCGGGCTCGGCGCCGGCGGCCGCTGCCGAGGCGTTCGATGGCGATTTGGCGGGCACGGTAATGACGTTACCGCTTTCGGCGAACCTCGGTTACTGTTCCCCTGCGACAGCGATCAGGAGGCGAGGACCATATGACGACAGAGGCGACGCCGGGTTCGGCGGACGCGCAGTGGACGGTGCAGGGGCTGCTCGACCTGTTCGAGGCGCAGCCCGACGGACCGGACCGGTTCACGGTGCCCACCGGTCCCGCCGGCGAGGACGCGCGTCAGGTCGTCGAGGGCACGCAACTGCTGGCCGCGTCGATCGTCGCCGCCGCCAAGCGTTTTGCGGACAAGTCGATCCGTTCGGTGTACGCGGTGTTCGCCCGTGCGGTGATGGTGGGTGCGGGTCCGGTCGAGTTGGAGGTCGACGTCGTCAGCGAGGGCCGGTCGACGGCGTCGGCGGTGATCGCGGTCAGCCAGAACGGCAAGCAGTGCATCACGACGACGGTGCTGGCCGATGTGCCGACCGGCGACGTGATCCGGCACCACCTGGCCAGGCCCGACGTCGCCGGGCCCGCCGAGGCGCACCCGTCGCCGATGCCGATGGCCGGCCGGGAGTTGCGGCTGGTCGACGTCGTCGACGTCAACAGCCCCGACGAGGTGGGCCCGCCCGAGCTGTACGCGTGGGTGCACTACGACCCGATCCCGACGCGCGACGATCAGGCCAAGGCGCTGATCGCCTACTTCACCGGCCACCTCGGGATTTCCACGACGATGCGCGCCCACGAGGGCATCGGCACCAGCCAGGCGCACCTGACGGTGTCGACCGCGCCGATGACGGTGTCGGTCAGCTTCCACGAGCCGGTGCGCTGGGGCGGCTGGCTGCTCTACAGCCACGAGAGCACCCAGGTCGGCGCCGGGATGTCCTACGTCCGTGGCGCGGTGCACACCGAGGAGGGCGAGCTGCTCGCGTCCTTCACCCAGGACGCGCTGATCCGGCCGTTGCGTGGCAGCGACACGTCGATCAAGGAACAGGCGCGGCTCTAACCGAGCAGCGCCGAACGCAGCACGTCGAGCGGCAGGCCGCCGAGATCCAGTGCGCGGCTGTGGAACTCCTTGAGCGAGACGCCCGCGGGCCGACACGTCTCGTCGCGCAGCTGCTGCCAGATCCGCTGTCCGATCGCATAGGACGGCGCCTGGCCGGGCCAGCCGAGATAGCGGTCGAGTTCGAAGCGGAGGTTCTCCTCGGCCATCGCGCTGTGGGACTGCAGGAACGTCCACGCCCTCTCGGCGTCCCAGGTGCCGCCGTCGGGTGCGGTCAGGCCGCAGTGCACGCCGATGTCGATGACCACGCGGGCGGCCCGGAAGCGTTGCGCGTCAAGCATTCCCATTCTGTTGCCGGCGTCGTCGAGCCAGCCCAGTTCGGCCATCAGCCGTTCGGCGTAGAGCGCCCAGCCCTCGCCGTGGCCGGACACCCAGCAGCCGAGTCCGCCGCCAACGGTTGAGCTGATCGGCCAGCACGACGGCGCGTCCGATCTGCAGGTGGTGGCCCGGGTACGCCCTCGTGGAAGACCGTGGTCGTCTCCTGCCAGGTGTGGAAGGTGTGCACGCCCGAGGGGCACCGACCACCACATCCGGCCGGGCCGGGTCAGGTCCTCCGACGGGCCGGTGTAGTAGATGCCGCCGGTGTGCGTCGGCGCGATCCGGCACTCGAGCTTGCGCAGCGGAGTCGGCGATGTCGAAGTGCGTGCCGGCCAGCGCATCCACGACCCGGTCGGACAGCTCCTGCATCCACTGCTGCAGCGCGTCGGTGCCGTGCACGAGGTAGCGCGGCTCGCTCGTCGAGCCGGCGCAGGGCCTCGGCCGCCGACGCTCCGGGATAGAGCCGGTGGGCGATCGACGTCCTGCTCGGCCACAATGGCTGTCGCAGTTGGCGCAGACCCCAGTCGTAGGCCTCGTCGAGAGTCCACGACGCGCACCGAGGATACAGCCGCGAGAACAGCACGGCGTAGGCATCGCGACCGCAGGCGTCGACCTCGCGCGCCTGCGGGCCGACCTCGTCGCGGAGCACCGCGGCAAGCCGGCGTACGCGTCGGCCGCGTCCTCGGCGTGCTGGCGCAGCTCGGCGTGCAGCGTCTGGTTGTCCGGGCACGGCGTCGGCGACCATGTCGAGGAACAGCTGCTGGATCTGGCCGGCCTGCTCGATGCCCCGGCGCACCTGGCGAGCCGCGGGCGCGCGGCCGGCCTGCCACGGCGGCGCGCAGCGCGTCGGCGTAGCCCGCGACGCGCTCGGGATACTCGCGACAGCGCTGCGGCTGATCGTTCGCCCAGTCGTCTTCGGTGTCGGTGGGCATCAGGTCGAACACGTCGCGCATCGTCTGCAGCGGTGAGGCGATGACGTTGAGTTCACCGACGTCGAGGCCCGCGTCGTGCAGGTCGAGCAGCACCCCGAGCCGTTCCCGCATCGCGGCGACGGTCACGACGTCGACGTCGTCGGCGGGCTGCGACGTCAGTCGAGCTCGCGCAGCGCGGCGCGGGCGGCTTCGGCGCGTGCCGCGACGCCGTCGGGGGAGTAGTCGGTGATCTGCGTCGTCGTCGGCCGGCGATGCCCGATTCCGTTGCCGCGCAGGGATCCAGCGCGGCCGAACGTCGTCGAGATAGCGCTCGGCGACGGCGTCGACGGCGGTGGCGGGCCTACCCAAGGTCGCGCGTGGCGAAGGTGTCGCACTTGGCCGGATCGCCGGTCTGGTAGCCGATGGTGAACCACTTCTGCCGCTGCTCGGAGGAACCGTGCGTCCACGACTCGGGGTTGACGCGGCCGGTCGCCTGCTTCTGGATCCGGTCGTCACCGACGGCCGATGCGGCCGACAACGCGTCGGCGATGTCCTTGTCGCTCAACGGCTCCAGGAACGGCACGTCGGTGCTCTCCTGCTTGGTGATCGATGCGTAATGCGCCCACACACCCGGCATAGCAGTCGGCCTGCAGCTCGGTGCGCACGCCGTTGCCGGTGGCGCCCTGCGGGTCCTGCTGTGCGCGGCCGAGCACGCCCTGCAGGTTCTGCACGTGATGGCCGAACTCGTGGGCGACCACATACTCCTGCGCGAACGGGCCACCGCTGGAACCGAACTGGGTCCTCAGCACCTCGAAGAAGTCGGTGTCGAAGTACGCGGTCTGGTCCACCGGGCAGTAGAACGGGCCCGACCTCACTGGTCGCCGGCCCGCAGCCGGTGTCGATCTGACCGCTGAACAGCTGCACGCGCGGTCGCGTGTAACCCTGGCAGCAGCTGCTGCCATACCGCGTCGACGGAGTTGCCGGTCGCGACCACCCGGCACTGCACGATGTTGTTGGCGTCTTCGCCCGTGCGGCACTGGCTCAGATCGAAGCCGGGCGCGTCGTAGCCCTGGGTGGCCATCTGCCTTGCTGTTGCGGGATCACGTCGCTGGGGTTGACGCCGAGGAACAGCGCGACGACCACGATCAGCAGGCCGCCGAAACCGCCGCCGATCGGCGATTCCGCGGCCGGGTCCGCGACCTCCTCCGCTGCTCGACGTGGTGCTGGTGTCGATCTGCATGCCCTCGTTGAAGGTCACCGCACACCTCGCTTCGCCGGCCCGACCGTTCAGGCCTGTCAAGCTTCGCACACTACGATTCGGGTGTGGCAGTCGTTGCCGGACATTCCCCCGTCGTGCACACGCCGTCAGGGGACCTGCGCGGCACGACCGAAGGTGCGGCATCGGGCGTCTGGCGCGGCGTCCCGTACGCCGAGCAGCCGGTGGGCGAACGACGGTTCCTGGCGCCCGCCCCGCTGCTGCCGTGGTCGGGACTGCGCGACGCCGTCGAGCACGGACCGCTGCCGCCGCAGACGAAGTCGTTCGTCGGCGGCGGCCGCGACGACCCGAAGGTCCGCGACGAGGCGTGCCTGACGCTGACGGTGTGGTCGCCCGACACCAGCGCCTCGCTGCCGGTGATGGTGTGGATCCCCGGCGGGGCATTCGTGTACGGGGCGGGCCAGTTCCAGCTGTACAACGGTTCGCGGCTGGCGGCCAACGGCAACGTCGTGGTCGTCAACATCACCTACCGGATAGGGGTGTTCGGCGGATTCGAGCTCGAGCGATCTCGGGGAGGGGTTCGACGACAACCTCGCGCTGCGGGACCAGATCGCCGCGCTGCGCTGGGTCCGCGACAACATCGCCGGCGTTCGGCGGCGATCCGGACCGGGTCACGGTGTTCGGCGAGTCCGCCGGCGCGACGTCGGTGCTGGCGCTGTTCGGCAGCCCGCCGGCCGACGGACTGTTCCACCGGGCGATCGCGCAGAGTCCCGCGCTGCCGCTGATCGCCGACCGCGAGTTCCGTGCGGCGCGCGCCCACGAGTTCCTGCGCAGCCTCGGCGTGGCCGCCGCGAGGTGAAGGGCCTGCCGCAACGCCAACTGCGGCGGGCGGCCGGACTGGTGCAGCTGAACAGCGCGGCGACCACGCCGACTTTGGCCTACGGGCTGACCCACGGCATCGACCTGCTGCCGCACCACCCGATCGAGGCGGCGCGCACCGGCGCCCTGGCGCGTCATTCCGCTGATCATCGGCACCAACAGCCACGAGGCGTCGATGTTCGCCTGGACCAAGCCCCCGATGCTGCCGACCACCCGTTCGTCGACCGAGGCGTACATCAACACGCATCGGATCCGAGCGCCAAAGAGCAAGTGCTGCAGGCCTATCCGGAGTATCCCGCGGCGTCGGGCGCTGATCGACTTCGGCTCCGACGTCATGTTCGGCGGCCCGACGTGGGCGTTCGCCGACGCCTACAGCGCGCACGCGCCGACCCGGATGTACCGGTTCGACCATGTCGGGCTGAGCCTGCGGGTGCTCGGCCTCGGCGCCACCCACGGCAGCGAGATCGTGCACGTCCAGCACAGCTACGCGTCGTTCATCGGCCGCAAGCTGCATCCGCTGGGCCGGCGCTTTCAGCCCGCGGTCGGGGCCCGGATGCAGCGGGCGTGGCTGGACTTCGCCTGCAGCGACCGCGTGCACGACGAGGCGAACTGGCCGTTGTATGACGTCGAGCACCGGCGGACCCGTCTGATCGACTCCCGCCGGGACGTCGTGGCGGAGGATCCCGATGCGGTGCGACGCCGTGCGTGGACGGCGGTGTACTAGGGCATCGCGTCGGCGAGCGCGAGATGCCCGTCGAACCCGGTCTGTCGGGCCCGGGCCCGATACCGTTCGCGAAGCTGCCGATAGCCGGCGTCGTCGCCACGTGCCCCCGCCAGCATGGCCCTCATCCGCAGCAGTGGCAGCTCGTGATAGAGGAACACAGGTTCGGTGGGAAGCGCGGCCAGTCGGTCGACCGCCGCACGGGCACGGTCGTGGTCGCCGGGCGCATCTCGGGCGATGAGAGCCTCCACCAGGATCGAGGTCGACCAGCCGCGGTTGATGCCCTCGCCGGCGCGCTCCTCACTATCGATCACCGCACCGGCCAGCGCTACGGCTGTGTCGAGGTCACCCGTCCGGATGGCCTCTGCGGCCATGTCGAGGTCCACACACCATGCGGCGATGACCGTGTAGCGATGGTCCAGAGCCACCTTGCGCGACCGGTTCAGCAGCTCGAAACCCAGGGCGCGATCACAATCCGGGCGGCGCACGAGGACGAGCCCGTGGGTGAATTCCGCGTTGGTCAGCAGAAAGTCGTCGCCGATCTGCCGGGCGATGCCGAGTGCCTCGGCGGTGTCGCGCAGTGCCGAATCATCGGCTGCCAGAGCCCAGTTCAGGATCGTGATGTATTTGAACATCACAACGGTGGAAAAGCTGAATCTGTCCACGCGTCGCGCCAGCGCGACCGCCTCGTCGAAATCCTCTCGCCAGCCGGCGATGCCGAGACAGCAGCGGGTCGAAGCCCGCATGGCGTAGGCCATGGCGAGCGGCGATCCGATGATCAGATCGCCCATCGTCGGGTCTCCGCCCGCGAGATCGATGGTGCGCTGGGTCAACCTCAGCGACTCCGCCATCTCACCGGCGTCCCACTTGGCGATGGCGGCCACCATCGGAATCAACGCCACGGACAACGCCGGATCGGCGATCGAGTCGAGCAGGTCGACCTGCTCTGAGGCCAGGCGCGAGGCCTCGGTGTACCGGCCGTGGAAATTGAGCATTTGCGCCAGTCCGCCCATCGCGATGGCCAGCGAGCGTTTGTCGCCGGCGGCGATCGCCAGATCCCGGAGCTCGTCGAAGGCGACGTCTTCGATCTCACCGCCGACCCGCCACATCGTCGCGCAGAGCAGGGTCCGCGGAGCGATCTGCATCGCCGGCCGGGCGGGGTCGGTCGGCGGTACCCCGTCCGCGACCGCTACGGCTCTGCGCCAGCTCATTCGCGCCGCAGCGATGTCGCGGTGCGTCGACCAGGTTCCGGCCGTCATGTGCCAGCGAAAAGCCGCGGCCAGGTCACCTGCGGCCTCCCGGTGCGAGGCGATCACCGCCGCGTTGGCCGGCGCGCCCGCCGGGTCGGCCAGCTCGACCGCGGCCGCGATCGAGCGATGCAGCGCGGCACGTTCCGTCTTGAGCTGCGACTCGTAAGCGACCGCACGCATCAGGGGGTGGCGGAACGCGTACCTGACCGGCTGCGAGCTGACCGCCTTGATGAGTTCGGCGTCGATCAATTCGGCGATGGCGACGTCGTCGAGCACGGATCGTAGGAGATCATCGGCGAACGGCGACCCGATCACGGCGGCCGCACTGATGGTGCGCTTGGCCGCCGCTCCGAGACGGTCGATGCGGGCGGCGATCGTCGCTTGAACGGTCGCGGGGACTGCGACATCGAAGCTGTGCGCACAGGTGTACGCGCCGCGTACCCCGGTCAGCACCCGCCTCTCGGCGAGGTCGCGGACCATCTCCTCGATGAAGAACGGGTTGCCCGCAGCCCGCTCGACGATGCGGTGCGACACGTCGGCGACCGATGCATCGACACCGATCAGCGCGGCGACGAGGTCTGCCGAACCGTCCGCGCTCAGCGGTTCCAGCACGATGGTCGAGGTCGCCGTGGCGGCCAACGCACCCCGGTATTCGGGGCGATGAGTCACCAGCACCAGTGCCGGCGCCTGGGCGACCACATCGAGGAAGTCGGCCAGCATGGCTTCGCTCACCTCGTCGATCCAGTGGGTGTCCTCGACGACATAGACGGCCGGCTCGCGACGCGACAGCAGCGCCGAGTCCAGCAGCGTGGTCAACCGGCGCTTCCTGGCGTCGGGAGCGATGTCACCGACCGGCGTTGCGCATGTCGATGATGCCCAGCATGTCGTCGAGCAACAGCAGGTCTTCGGCATCGGCGTTCGGCAACGTCGAGCGTGTAATTGTCCGGGCGACCTCCGGTGATCGTCCGAGGATGCCGAAGACCGACCGCAGCAGCGCGGTCGCCACGCCGAACGGAATCTCGGCGGTGTGCGACTGGCAGTACGCCGAGAAGACGCCGATGCCTTGTGCGGACGCCATCGACGCAACCTCGCGGGCGATGCGGCTCTTGCCGATCCCGGGCGGTCCGATGACTCTGACCACCGCGCCCCGTCCCTGGCCGCCCGGCCGAGACAGCGCTTCGATCTCGGCGATCTCCCACGCCGGCCGATGAGCATGCTCTCCACCGGACAGGTGCCACGGTGATCGGACACCGCGAGCAGCCGACGGGCAGGTAGCGCCTCGGTCAGCCCTTTGACGCGCATCCACTCGATGTCGCCGAGTTGCGCGGCGTCCTCCACCAGCCGGGCGGTGGTCTCGCTGAGCATCACCCCGCCGGGCGGCGCAACCGACTCCATCCGCTGAGCCATACCCGACCTGCTCACCGATCGCGGTGTAACCCATTGGAGCGGAGCCGATCTCGCCGGCGATCACCTCGCCACGAATTCAGGCCGATCCGGAGTTGAACTCGATGCCGTCGCGCGACAGGATCTCGTCGGCGAGCCCCGTGCTTCAGCTTGCATGTCGAGCGCCGCCAAACACGCCCGCAACGCATGGTCCTCGAACGCCACGGGGGCGCCGAAGAGTGCCATAAACCGTCGCCGATGAACTTGTCCACGGTCCCGCCGATAGCGCTGCACCACCGCCGAAGACGCTGTGAACAGTTCGGACATGATCTCGCGCAGCCGCTCCGGGCCGACCGCCGCGGCGATGTCCATCGAGTGCACGACGTCGGCGAACAGACCGTGACCTGCTTGTATTCGGCGGCGTGCCGCCGGACGGACAACGCGGCCCCGCACCCGTCACAGAATCGCGCGCCCGCGCGCGGTTCGGTGCCACAGGCGCGACACGTCTCCTGCTGCTCGCCCATCCGCGTTCCCCGAAGGTCGGAACGGTTGTGTGGGATCACGATAGACCCCATGGGTGGGCCACGCGGGTCTATCGCGTCGCGAACCTCTCGTCGGTGTAACGCCGAAGGTTGTGCAGGAAGCGCTGGAACATCGCGCCCATGACGGGCTGCCCGGCGAACAACCCGACCCGGCCCGCGATGCCGTTCGGTTTCATCGCCATGACCCAGGTCAGATGGCACCCGTGTGCGGTGGGCACGACGCGGTAGTCCTCGGCGAACGCCGAGATGCTCCGTGTACTCGCTTCATTGAAGCGAAAAGCCATGCGGGTGAAGGGTTCCCACGCCAGGAACTCCTCGTCTCCGGTGATTCCGCCGCGCATGTGGACGGTCCTGGTGGTGCCGACACCGCGGGGCTGTGGGCTGGTCCAGGTCACCTTGGTGATCACGCTGGCCCAGTGCGGCCACGACGTCTCGTCGGCGAACACCTCGAAGAGCTGTTCGGGCGTGATCGCGAGGTCGACGGTGCTGACGAAACGGTAGGGGGCGGAGTCGACGAAGCTCAGGTCGACGCGCTCGCAGGGGTGCATGACCATACACATTAGGTGAGGTTGATCGGTCAACCGTCGATTGGGCCGGGATGAGTAGCGGACGTGCCATCCGTTCTTGCCAGTGCAGCACTCATCGCGGCCAACGGAAGGTTCATCCATGAAGGTCATCGTGATCGGCGGAACCGGTCTCATCGGTTCCAAAGTGGTTCACACCCTGAGCCGACGGGGGCACGACGTCGTCGCGGCGGCACCGTCGACCGGGGTCGACACCTACACCGGGGAAGGCCTCGCGCAGGTGCTCATGGGCGCGGCCGTGGTCGTCGACGTGTCGAACTCGCCGAGTCTCGACGATGCAGCCAAGGAGTTCTTCCGCACCGCGACGACCAACCTGTTGACCGCGGAAACAGGTGCCGGCGTCGGCCACCACGTCGCCCTGTCGGTCGTCGGAACGGATCGGCTCGCCACGCAGAGTGGCTACTTCCAGGCCAAACTCGATCAGGAGAAGCTGATCGCCCAAGGGCCGATCCCCTACACGATCGTGCACGCGACGCAGTTCTTCGAGTTCGTCGACACCCTCGCGGACTCGGCCACCGTCGACGGCACCGTGCGGATGCCACCGGCTTGTTTCCAGCCGATGGCGGCGGCCGACGTGGCCGAGGGCGTGGCGATGGCAGCGGTCGGCGCCGCCGTGAACGGCATCGTCGAAATCGGCGGGCCGACGGCGGTTCTGCTGCCCGACCTCATTCGCACGGCGCTCACCGCGCGCGGGGACCGGCGCCCCGTCGTCGCCGACCCGGCGGCCCGCTACTGGGGCATCGACCTCGGCGAGCGGGACCTGGTCCCGGGCCCGGGCGCGACGCTGTTCAACACGCGCTTCGAGGACTGGATCCTGCAGACGGCGGCCAAGCGGTAGGAGTCCGCCGCGGCTCACGCGGATACACTGCGCATCGCCAGCATGCAGAACAGACGCGGTGGTGTGACATGTCGAGCCGGGGAGTGCCACTGCGCGGTCGCGCCTCCGAGTGCGCGGCGCTCGATGCGCTGATCGCGGGGGTCGAGCCCGGCGCCTGCCAGGTGCTGGTGCTGCGCGGCGAGGCCGGGGTCGGCAAGACCGCCCTGCTCGATTACCTGACCGCGCGCGCCGGCGGCTGCCGCGTCGTGCAGATCGCCGGCGTCGAATCCGACATGGAACTGGCGTTCGCCGGTCTCCAGCAGCTCTGCGCGCCACTGCTCGACCACGTCGGCACGCTTCCCGAACCGCAGCGGCGCGCGCTCGACGTGGCGTTCGGCCGGGACGTCGGGGACACTCCGGACCGCTTCCTGGTCGGGCTTGCGGTGCTCAGCCTGCTCGCCGCCGCTGCCGAAGAGCGGCCACTGCTCGCGGTGATCGACGACGCGCAATGGCTCGACCAGGTGTCTGTGCAGACGCTGGCCTTCGTCGCGCGGCGGCTGCTCGCCGAGCCCGTGGCATTGTGTTCGCGGTCCGCGACCGGCCCGAGCTGCTCGCGGGCCTGCCGGAACTGGTGATCGACCGGCTGTCCGACGACGACGCCCGGGATCTGCTGGATTCGGTGATGCTGGGCGGCATCGATCCGCGGGTGCGTGACCGCATCATCGCCGAGACCCGCGGCATGCCGTTGGCCATCCTCGAGGTGCCCCACAGCATCTCCGCCGCGGAGCTCGCCGGCGGATTCTGGATCTCCGGCAAGCGCTCCTCGCCGGCCGCCGTCGAGGCAGACCTATGTCCGCCGCATCCAGTCCCTGCCCGAGCCGACACAGCGGTTGCTGCTCGCTCGCGGCGGCCGAACCGCTCGGCGATGCCGCGCTGTTCCTTGCCGCCGCGGCACGATCGGGCATCCCGGTCGATGCGCTGGCGCCCGCGCAAGAAGCAGGGCTGATCGAGTTCGGCCCGCGGATGCGCTTTCGCTCACCCGCTGATCCGCTCGGCCGCTTACCGCGCCGCCGACCTCGCCGACCGCAGGGACGCCCACCGGGCGCTGGCCGACGCGACCGATCCGACCGCCGATCCCGACCGTCGGGCGTGGCACGCCGCGCACGCCGCGGCGGGCCCCGACGAGACCGTCGCCGCGGACCTCGAGAGCTCCGCCGCGCGAGCGCAGAGCCGGGGTGGGATCGCCGCTGCGGCAACGTTTCTGGAGAAGGCCACGGCGCTGACCGCCGATCCGGCACTGCGCGGTGCCCGGGCGCTGGCCGCCGCGGTCGCCAAGCGCGACGCGGCGGATACCGCGGCGGCCCAAGAACTGCTCGCCGTCGCCGAACTCGGCGAACTCCCCGAACTGGAGCAGGCCCTGGTGGCGCGGCTGCGCGCGCAGATGGAGTTCCTGCGCAGCCGCTCCGGCCAAGCCGACGCACCTCGCGTCGCGGACACCGCGCCACCGTTGCTCGACGCCGCCCGCAGGCTCGAGCGCCAGGACGACTACGCGGCCCGGGAAAGCTATCTCGAGGCGATCGCGGCGCTGATGTACGCGGGGCGGCTCGGCGACCCGGCGGCGCTCGCCCGCGCCGGTGCGGCGGCGTTGTCGGCGATCGAACGCGGCCTCCGGCCCGCTGCGCCCGGTCGACCTGCTCCTGCGGGGCATGGCCGAACGGATCACCGGCGGCCCGCAGGCGGGCGCGCCGTCGCTGCGGGTGGCGTTGCGCGCCATGTGCGAGCAGGCCGACTCCGACCCGGTCGCGGTCGGGCGGTGGCTGAAGGTGCCGGGATTCCCGATTCTGCAGGAGTCGGCCGCCCACCAATTATGGGACGAAGCGGCGGTGCGGCAGCTGGCCGAAGCCGCGGTGCGGCATGCGCGTGATAGCGGTGCGCTGGCCGGCCTGCCCCGAGCGCTGACCTACCGCGCCGGCGTGCACCTGATCGGCCGGCGAATTCGCGCACGGCAGCAACAGCTGATCGAGGAGGCGGACGTCGATCACCGAGGCGACCGGCGGAAAGTCGCCGGTGCGCTACCACGCGCGTGATGCTGGCCGCCTGGCGCGGCGACGCCGCCACGGCCGGTGCCCTGATCCACGACGCCGCCGAGGACGGTGCCGCGCGCGGTGAGGGACGACTGCTCGGCCTGACGGGGTACGCGGCCGCCGTGCTCTACAACGGCCTCGGGCGGTATGAGGAGGCGTTCGCCGCGGCGCGTGACCGCGTGCGAGTACGAGGATCTGGGTTTCGCCACTGGTGTCGGTACGAACTGATCGAAGCCGCGTCGCGCAGCGGGGCCCAGGCGGCCGCGCGGCGAGGCCTGCAGCGGCTGCAGGTCAGTACGCGGGCCAGCGGAACCGACTGGGGGCTGGGCGCTTTGGCGAGCGCGCAGGCGATGCTGGCCGACGACGAACCGCTGACCGACTGTTCACCGAGGCCATCGAGCGGCTGAGCCGCACCCGTGTCGTCGTGCATCTGGCCCGCACCCGCCTGCTCTACGGCGAACGGTTGCGGCGGGCCAACCGGCGCATCGACGCGCGGCGCGAACTGACCGCGGCTCACGAGCTGTTCACCGGGATGGGCGCGCGCGGCTTCGCGGAGCGGGCCCGGCGCGAGCTGGTGGCGACCGGCGAGAAGGTGCGCAGCGCCGCGAACCCGCACTGGCGATGTGCTCACCGCGCAGGAGGCGCAGATCGCGGGGCTGGCCGCCGACGGGCTGACCAACCCGGAGATCGGCGCGCGCTGTTCATCAGCACCCACACCGTGGAGTGGCACCTGCGCAAGGTCTTCGCCAAGCTCGAGCATCACCTCGCGCCGACAGCTGCGCAACCGTGTCCTGGGCCACCTGACCCGCGGCCAACCGCCTACCACGGACACGGACCACGGATTCTCAAGGGTTCGCATTGTCGGCTCGGCGCCAGTGTGGAGCGAAGACAGCACACATCCGCACCGCGAGGAGATCCGATCATGACCGTGACCTATCTGCCCACCGCGTGCCTTCGAGGCCGCGAGCTCGACGCGCGCTTCACCCGCGACGTCGAGCCGCTCCTCGACGTGCTGGCCCGCGGGGCGCGCCGGCTGGCGCGATCCGAGGCCGACGCCGAGGACCTGCTGCAGGACACGCTGTTGCGGGCCTACACCGGCTACCACACCTTCGCCGACGGGCACGAACCTCAAGGCCTGGTTGTTCCGCATCTTGTACAACCGCTGGGTCAGCGGCCACCGCGCCAGACTCTGCCGGGTGGTGGAGGTGTGCGTCGACGACGTCGCCGAGCGTGAGCTGGCGGCCGGCGCCTCGCGACTGCCCGGCGCCGCACCGCTCCGCCGAGGCCGAGCTGCTGGACAGCACTGCCCGACGGTGACATCAGGGCGGCGCTGTCAGTCGCTGCCCGACGGCTTCGCCGAAGTGCTGTTCTATGCCGACGTCGAGGGCTACACCTACGCCGAGACCGCGGCGATCCTGGACATCCCGATCGGAACCGTGATGTCGCGGGTGTCCCGCGCGCGGCGACGGCTGCGCATCGCGCTGGCGCACCGGTCGTCCGGCCGCACCTCGTCCGCCGTCTCTGCCTCCGCGTGACCATGGGCGACCGCAATGGATCTGACCGACCAGCACGCGCTGATCACCGGCGGAACGGCCGGCATCGGTCTGGCCTGCGCCGCGCTTGTTCGCCGATGCGGGTGCCACGGTCATCATCACCGGGCGCGACGCCGCCCGCGGTGCGGCCGCCGCCGCCGGTCTCGGCCCGCGGGCGTCGGTTCGTCGCAGGCCGACCTCGCCGACATCGAGTCGGTTCGCGCGTTGGTCGCGAGCAGGCCGGCGACGTCGACATCCTGGTCAACAACGCCGCGAACTTCCCGGCGGCGCTGACCGTCGATCAGGGATGCCGTCCTTCGAGAGCCACGTTCGACACCAACGTCCGCGGCACCTACTTCCTGGCCGCCGGGCTGGTGCCCGGCATGCTCGCCAGCGCGGCGCGGCAGCATCGTCAACGTCACCACCATGGTCGCGTCCAAAGGGGTGCCCGGCGCGGGCGCCTACAGCGCCTCGAAGGCCGCCGCTGGAGTCCCTCACCCGCACGTGGGCCGCCGAATTCGGTCCGCTCGGCGTCCGGGTCAACAGCGTCGCTCCCGGGCCGACCAAAACCGAGGGCGTCGAGGCCGAATGGGGCGAGACCAACGAGGACACTCGGCCGGTCACTGCCCCTGGGGCGCACGGCCGAGCCCGAAGAGATCGCCCAGGCCGTGCTGTTCCTCGCCTCACCGCGGGCGAGCTACATCACCGGCTCCGTGCTGCACGCCGACGGCGGCGGCAGCGCCAGCTGAGAAAACGAAGGACAACGATGATCAAGAGCTACGACTCCTCGATGGGAGAACGCCCTGACCGTGGTGCAGGAGGTGGCGCCCCCGTTCATCCCGGACGGCGCGCACGCGATGACGGTCGTCATCGAATATCCGCCGGGCAGCGCGGGTGCCCCGCCCCATCGGCATCCCAGCGGGCCGGCGTTCGGGTACGTGCTCGAGGGCGAGATGTTGTTCGAACTCGAGGGCGCGCCGCCGCGGGTGGTCCACGCCGGGGAGGCCTTCTGGGAGCCCGGCGGCGACGTCATCCACTACAGCGACGCCAACAACCGGTCCGACATGAGGTGCCGCTTCACCGTGACGATGCTGTGCGTGCCGGGAGAGCCCATGCTCGTGCTGGTCGACGACGACGAACTCGAAGCTCGCCGGCAGCTACGGGTCGCGCCGCCGGGGTGATCGGGGCGTGCCGGGCCTCGGCGCGCTCACCTCTAGACTGATGCGTCGACCATCCCCATCCCGAGGAGTATTCGTGCTGCGCACCCGCACCGCCGGTTCGTTGCGCGCCGCCGACGCCGGCCAGACGGTGACGCTGGCCGGCTGGGTGGCGCGCCGACGCGACCACGGCGGCGTCATCTTCATCGACCTCCGCGACGGCCTCGGAGGGCAGGAGCGCAGCGACCCGGGAAGCTGGCAGGGCGTGTCGCAGGTGGTCTTCCGCGAGGGCGACGTGCTGGCCCAGGCGCACCGGCTGCGCTCGGAGTTCTGCGTCGCCGTCACCGGCGTCGTCGAGATCCGGCCGGAGGGCAACGCCAACAGCGAGATCGCCACCGGTGACGTGGAGGTCAACGCGACGTCGCTGACGGTGCTGGGGGAGAGCGCGCCGCTACCCTTCCAGCTCGACGAGACCGCCGGCGAGGAAGCTCGGCTGAAGTACCGCTACCTGGACCTGCGCCGCGAGGGCCCGGGCAACGCAATCCGGTTGCGCTCCAAGGTCAATGCCGCGGCACGCGGGGTGCTGGCCGAACACGACTTCGTCGAGATCGAAACACCGACGCTGACCCGGTCCACGCCCGAGGGCGCGCGCGACTTCCTGGTGCCCGCCCGGCTGCAGCCCGGCTCGTTCTATGCGCTGCCGCAGAGCCCGCAGCTGTTCAAGCAGCTGCTGATGGTGGCCGGGATGGAGCGCTACTACCAGATCGCCCGGTGCTACCGGGACGAGGATTTCCGCGCCGACCGCCAGCCGGAGTTCACCCAGCTGGACATGGAGATGAGCTTCGTCGACGCCGACGACGTGATCGCGGTGTCCGAGGAGGTGCTGCGGGCGCTGTGGGCGCTGATCGGCTACGACCTGCCCACCCCGCTGCCGCGGATCGGCTACGCCGACGCGATGCGCCGGTTCGGGACGGACAAGCCCGACCTGCGGTTCGGCCTCGAGCTCGTCGAGTGCACCGAGTACTTCTCCGACACACCGTTCCGGGTGTTCCAGGCGCCCTACGTCGGTGCCGTCGTCATGCCCGGCGGCGCCGCGCAGCCGCGGCGGACACTGGACGGTTGGCAGGAGTTCGCCAAGCAGCGCGGCCACAAGGGGCTGGCCTACGTGCTGATCGGCGAGGACGGCGAGTTGGGCGGGCCGGTGGCCAAGAACCTCTCCGACGCCGAACGCGACGGTCTGGCCGCGCACGTCGGCGCCAAGCCCGGGGGACTGCGTGTTCTTCGCGGCGGGCACGCCCAAGGGGGCCCGTGCGCTGCTGGGCGCCACCCGCGTCGAGATCGCCAAGCGCCTCGACATGATCGACCCGGCCGCATGGGCGTTCACCTGGGTGGTCGACTGGCCGCTGTTCGAGCCCGCCGACGAGGCCGCCGCGTCCGGCGACGTCGCTGTCGGATCGGGGGCGTGGACGGCGGTGCACCACGCGTTCACCGCGCCCAAGCCGGAGTCCGAGGCGACGTTCGACACCGATCCCGGATCCGCGTTGGCCGACGCCTACGACATCGTGTGCAACGGCAACGAGATCGGTGGCGGATCGATCCGCATCCACCGCCGCGACGTCCAGGAGCGGGTGTTCGCGATGATGGGCATCGATCACGACGAGGCGACCGACAAGTTCGGATTCCTGTTGGACGCGTTCACCTTCGGTGCGCCACCCCATGGCGGCATCGCGTTCGGCTGGGACCGGATCACCGCGCTGCTGGCCGGCGTCGACTCGATCCGCGAGGTCATCGCGTTCCCGAAGTCCGGCGGCGGCGTGGATCCGCTGACCGACGCGCCCGCACCGATCACCGCGGCGCAGCGCAAGGAATCCGGAATAGATGCCAAGCCGGAGAAGCTGGACAAGCCATGACCGAGATCGACAAGACCAAGCTGTACTCCGACACCGCGGCGCTCGACGAGTTCAACCGCAACATCGTCGAGGAATTCCGGGCCAACGGCGGGAAGGTCGGCGGCCCGTTCGAGGGCGGCACCCTGCTGCTACTGCACAGCACCGGCGCGAAGTCGGGCCAGACGCGGCTCTCACCGCTGGCCTACCTGACCATCGACGGCAAGATGCTCATCGTGGGCTCCTATGCCGGCGCGCCCAAGCATCCGGCGTGGGTGCACAATCTGCGGGCCCACCCCAAGGCGTTCATCGAGGTCGGCACCGAGGCCTACGACGTCGACGTCCGCGAACTGCCCGACGACGAGCGCGACGCGACCTATCCGAAGGTGGTCGAATTCGCGCCCGTCTTCGCCGAGTACCAGGCGAACACCACCCGGGCCATCCCGCTCTTCGAACTGACCCGGGCGTCCTAGCGCTCGCCGCGCCGAACTTGCATTCCAGCATAGGAATCGCGAGTGCAGCGCTGCTGGAACGCAAGTTCGGCGGAATGTCAGAGCCGTTCGATGATGGTGGCGTTGGCCATGCCGCCGCCCTCACACATCGTCTGCAGGGCGTAGCGGCCGCCGCGCTGGGTCAGCGCGTTGACCATCGTGGTCATGATCCGGGCGCCGCTGGCACCCAGCGGGTGCCCGATCGCGATCGCGCCGCCGTTGACGTTGGTGCGCGCCAGGTCCGCTCCGGTGTCGCGGGCCCAGGCCAGCACGACCGGCGCGAACGCCTCGTTGACCTCGAACAGGTCGATGTCGGACAGTGCCAGCCCCGCCTTGCGCAGCACCTTCTCGGTCGCCGGGATCACGCCGGTGAGCATGTAGAGCGGATCGGAGCCCACCGCCACGGTGGTGTGGATACGGGCCAGCGGCGTCAGCCCGAGCCGGCGGGCCGCCGCGCCGCTGGTGATCATCACCGCGGCGCTGCCGTCGGAGAGCGGCGAGGTGTTGCCCGGCGTGATCTCCCAGCCGATCTGCGGGAAGCGCGCCCCGATCGCCTCGTTGAAGAACGCCGGCCGCAGCCCGGCCAGCGTCTCGACCGTGGTGTCCGGGCGGATGATCTCGTCGGTCGTCAGGCCGGCGATCGGCGCGAGCTCGGTGTCGAACAGGCCGTCCTTGGTGGCCCGCGCGGCCTTCTGGTGGCTCTCGGCGGAGAACTCGTCGAGCTGCGTGCGCGAGAGGCCCCACTTGGCCGCGATCAGCTCGGCGCTGATGCCCTGGGCCACCAGGCCGTCGGGGTAGCGCTGCGCCATGCCCGCGCCGAACGGGTTGCTGCCCGGCAGCACCGAGGACCCCATCGGCACCCGGCTCATCGACTCCACACCGGCCGCGATCACGACGTCGTAGGCGCCGGCCAGCACGCCCTGCGCGGCGAAGCTGATCGCCTGCTGACTGCTGCCGCACTGCCGGTCGACGGTCGTGCCCGGCACGCTCTCAGGGAAACCGGCGCCCAGCAAGGCATTTCGGGCGATGTTGACGGCCTGGTCACCGACCTGGGTGACCGCACCGGCGATGACGTCCTCGACCTCGGCGGGGTCGACGCCGGTGCGGCCGACGAGCTCGCGCAGGCTGTGGGCGAGCAGGTCCGCGGGCAGCACGTCGTGCAGCGCGCCGCCCGCCTTGCCTTTGCCGACGGGGGTGCGCACCGCACCGACGATGACGGCGTCGCGATCTGAGTATTCGGCCATGTTCCACTCCTGGATGACTCGTCACTGAGTACTGCTCTCTATACTTAGATGTAACACCTAGGTCTAGTGACAACAACCCAGCTGGGGAGTGACGTACATGACAGTCCTGCAGGGCCCGCTGGCCGACCGCGACGCCTGGTCGGCGATCGGCCACTGTCCGATCGAGAAGACGATGGCGCTGGTCGGCACCAAGTCGGCGATGCTGATCATGCGTGAGGCGTTCTACGGCACCACCCGGTTCGACGATTTCGCGCGGCGCGTCGGGATCACGAAGGCCGCCACGTCGGCGCGGCTGTCCGAGCTCGTCGAGGCGGGGCTGCTGACCAAACGGCCCTACCGAGAGCCCGGCCAGCGCGCCCGGGACGAGTACGTGCTGACCGAGGCCGGCATCGGAGTTCATGCCGGTGGTGTGGGCGATGTTCGAGTGGGGCCGCAAACACATCGACGACACCGAGGCTGCGGCTGACGCACCTCGGCTGCGGCGCGCAGGCGACCGTGGAGGTGGTGTGCGCCGAGGGCCACCAGGTGCCGCCGGACGAGTTGGGTGTGCGGCTGCTCAGGTCAGGCCCGCGCGGAACTCCTTCGCAGCGCTCATGAGCTCCTCGACCCGCGACTTCTCGGCCGCGTTGGCGAACAGCCCGCCCTTCTTGAAATAGGTGCCGACCACGGCGCCGTCGGCGACGCTCGAGTTGCGCGGCGACATTGTCGGCGCGGACCCCGGTGTTGACGAACACCGGCACCGCGCCGGCGGCCGCCTTGACCACTTTGAGCGCCTCGGTGTCGGTCGGCGACCCGGCGGTGGCCCCGGAGACGCAGATCGCGTCGGGCGCGGTCGCGAACACCGTCGTGCGGGTGATGGCCGCCAGATCGCGGTCGGCCAGGTACTGCGCCGACTCGGGCACGATGTTGAACAGCAGCTTCACCTCGGCGCCTCCGACCCGCGCCCGGTGCCGGGCGACCTCGCCGACGTTGGTGTCCCACAGCCCGAAGTCGCTGGCGTAGACGCCGGTGAAGATCTCGCGGACGAACTTCGCGCCGGTGGCCACCGCCAGATCGATCGACGCCCGGCCGTCCCAGAGCACGTTCACGCCGTAGGGGACGGTGATCTCCGGCAGCAACTCGCCGATGATCCTGGCCATCGTGATCGCGGTGATCGGTTCGGTCTTCGTCAGATACGGCAGGCTGAACTCGTTGCTGATCATGATGCCGTCGACGCCGCCGCTCTGCAGCGCGTCGAGTTCGGTGCGCGCGCGGTCGACGACGGCGGCGATGCCGCCGGCGGAGTCGTAGCCCGGGTCACCGGGCAGCGCGGACAGGTGGAGCATGGCGATGACGGGTTTGGCGACGTTGAAAACCTCGTCGAGCCAGGTGCTGGTCACTTTCGTGCCTTTCTCTTGTGTTGGGCGAAGCGTGGGTGGCGAGTCAGTCCATGTACGCGCCGCCGTTGACGGCGAGCGCCTCGCCGGTGATGAAGCGGGCGTCCTCGGAGAGCAGGAAGGCGACCGCGCGGGCGACGTCCTCGGGCCGTTCGAGCCGGCCCAGCGGGGTGTCGGCGACCATCATGTCCCGCACGCCATCGGGGGTGGTGCCGCGCAACTCGGCTTCCCACTCCAGTTCCCTTGACTGCATGGGTGTTTCGACGAAGCCTGGGCAGACGCAGTTGACGGTGATGCCGTGCTCGCCGAGTTCGTAGGCCATCGCCTGGGTGAGACCGACCACGCCGAACTTCGAGGCGACGTAGTCGGACAGGAACGGCACCCGGCCCTGCTTGCCCGCCATCGAGGCGGTGTTGACGATCGAACCGGCGATACCGGCGCGGACCATCTCCCGCGCGGCGGCCTGACCGCAGACGAACACACCCTTGAGGTTGACGTCCAGGGTCTGCTGGTAACGCTCGAGCGGCGCGTCGAGGAAGCGGTGCATGAAGGAGATGCCGGCGTTGCTCACCCAGGCATGTAGGCCGAGTCGCGCAGCCACGTCGGAGGCGACGGCCGCGGCGCCGTCGGCCGAGGTGACGTCCAGTTGTGCCGACTCGTGCCCCGCCGCATCGTTCGGCAGCGCGGCGGCGACCCCGGCGGCGGCTTCGCCATCGAGGTCGGTGACCACGACGCGCCAATCTCGTTGGGCCAGTGCGTCGGCGATGGCGGCGCCGATGCCGGAGCCCGCCCCGGTCACCACGACAGTTCTGGTCATCGTTGGTTCGTTTCCTTCCTGCGGGGTCAGCCGGCGAGGCGCCGGCCGGTTGCGGAGTCGAAGAGGTGGGCGGCGCCGGCGCGGACCGCGAGTTCGACCGGCGTGCCGTCGGTGATCCCGGTCAGCCGGGCGGTCTCCACCACGCTGGTGAATCGGGCGCCGCGGGCGTCGATCGTCACGATCGCGCGCGGGCCGAGGTGCTCGATCAGCACGACGCGAGCGTCGGAGTCGTCGCCGGCGACGCTGCAGAAGCAGGTCGTCGGGCCGCACGCCGAGCGTGACGGGGCCACCGGCGTCGATCTGCTCGACGGCCATGGTGAAGCCGGTGGACAGCGTGAAGCCGCCGTCGGTGAATTCGCCGTCGAGGAGGTTCATCTTGGGGCTGCCGACGAAGGCGGCCACGAAGGTGTCCGCCGGCCGGCTGTACACCTCCTGGGGTGTGCCCTGCTGGGCGATCCGGCCGTCGCGCATCACCACCATGCGGTCCGACAGCGTCATGGCCTCTTCCTGGTCGTGGGTGACGTACACCGAGGTGATGCCGAGGCGGCGCTGGATCTGCAGAAGTTCGGTCCTGGTCTCGACCCGCAGCTTGGCGTCGAGGTTGGACAGCGGTTCGTCGAACAGGAACACCGACGGCTCGCGGATGATGGCCCGGCCGATGGCCACGCGCTGCTGCTGACCGCCGCTGAGGTCTTTGGGCTTGCGCTGCAACATCTTCGCCAGACCGAGCGACTCTGCGATCTCGGCGGCGCGGCTGAGCGCCTGGCGCCGCGGGGTTCTGGTGGCGCGCAGCGGGAAGGCGATGTTCTCGGCGACACTGAGGTGCGGGTATAGCGCGTAGTTCTGGAATACCATGGCGATGTCGCGTTCGCGGGGCTGCAGGTGGGTGACGTCGCGGTCGCCGATGCTGATGGTGCCCGTGGTGACCGTCTCCAGACCGGCCAGCATGCGCAGCGACGTCGACTTGCCGCAGCCGGACGGACCGACGAGCACGGTGAACGAGCCGTCGGGCAGCTCGAGATCGAGATCGCGGACCACGGAGGTGTTTCCGTACGCCTTGGTGACGCCGGAGAATCGAACGGTTGCCATGAGCGCTTGACCTTCTCCTAGAACTTCACCGCGCCACCGCTGATGCCCTGCACCAGCCTGCGCTGGATGAAGAAGCTCGCGACGACGACGGGAATCACCGCGATCAGGATCGCCGCGCTCATCGAGCCGATCTGCACTCCGCGGAACGTGTTGAAACCGGCGATGGCCACCGGGAGAATCGCTGCCTTGCCCGGGGCCAGGATGAGCCCGTAGAACAGGTCGTTCCAGGACAGCGTGAAGCCGAAGATCGCCGCGGCACCGATACCGGGCAGCACCTGCGGCAGCACCACCAACCGGAACGCCGCGAAGCGGGTGAAGCCGTCCACCTGCGCCTGTTCCTCCAGCGAGCGGGGCACCGCCTCGAAGAATCCGATCAGGAACCAGGTCACCACGGGCAGAACGAAACTCAGGTGCGCGAAGATCACGGGCACCAGGGTGTCGGTGAGCCGCAGCGCGTAGGCCATGGTCAGGAACGGGAACACCAGCACCGCGGGCGGCAGTACCTGTGCGGCGAGCATCCCGAACCGCGTCAGTGTCCCGCCCGCCCGGTAGCGGGCGATCGCGTAGGCACCCATGCTGCCGACCACGACGCTGATGCCGACGGTCACCAGCGCGACCAGCGCGCTGCGGCCCGCGGCCCCGAGGATCCCCGACGTCAGCACGTTGTGCCAGCTCGTGAACGTCGGGGTGAACGCCAGCAGGAATGGATCATTGAGCTGCTCAGGGGATTTCAGGCTGGCGAGCGCGATCCACCCGATGGGGAAGGCCACGGTGATGCCGGCCGCCCACAGCAGTGCGACCCGCAGCACGGTGACCAAGGTCGGAACGGGTCATCGCACGTGTTCCTTCTCCCGGGCCCTCTCCATCCGGCGGAAGACGATCACGATGACCGCCAGCACCACCACCAGCACGACGAACGCCATCGACGCGGCCGATCCGAGCCGGAAGAACTGGATCCCGGTCTGGTAGATGAAGTACTGCAGCGTCTCGGTTTCGGTGCCCGGCCCGCCGCGGGTGGTCGCGAAGACGTACTCGAAGACCTTCATGGCATCCAGGCAGCGCAGCAGGATCGCCACCACCAGCACCGGAGCCAGCAGCGGCAGCGTGACGCGGCGCAGCACGTACCACCCGCCGGCACCGTCGACACGGGCCGCGTCCAGTGGTTCCCGCGGAATGGATTCCAGCCCGGCGAGCAGCAGCAGCACCATGAACGGCGTCCACTGCCAGACATCGATGAACGCGATCGTCAACAGCGCCTTGCCGGGCCCGAAGAAGTCGTAGCTCACCCCGATCGCGCGCAGCATCTCCGGGATCGCGCCGAGTTGGTCGTTGAGCAGGAAGCGGAACGTGAGCCCGACCGCGATCGGGGTGATGAACATCGGGGCCAGCAGCATGGATCGGGTCAGGTCGCGCGCCCACCGCTGCTTCTGCAGGGCCAGCGCGATGGCGAGCCCGATCAGCAGTTCCAGCCCGACGGCCACCACGACGAAGAACGCGGTGGTGCCGAAGGCGTGCCAGAACGCGCCGTCGCGGAAGGTCGCTGCGTAGTTGTCGGTGCCGACGATCGCCGGCGCGCCGTGGTCGGTGAGCCTGTAATCGGTGACGCTGAGATAGGCGGCGTAGCCGAGAGGGAAACCGACCACCCCGACGAAAAGGGCGACGAGGGGGGCGACCATGCCGTGCTGGAACTTCAGGGGGGTGATCACGGCAGGTCTACGCTCCTTTCGTGGGGTGGTCGGCTTCCGGATCGGGTGGGCGGATCAGCCCTGGATCTTCTCGGCTTCGGCTTGCGCGGCTGCCAGCGCGTCGTCGACGCTCTTGGTCCCGGCGACCGCTTCGTTGAGTTCCGTGCCGACGGCCTGGATCATCTCCTCACCGCTGGGGCCCTGGCTCAGCGGTGCGGAATTCGGCCAGCAACTGCTCGACGGTCTTGTAGTAGTCGGCACCGAACTTGCCCTGCAGCACCGCCGGGTTCTGCAGGGTGCTCTGCCGGATCGCGGCGCCGCCCTTCTCGGTACGGGCGACGTCGTTCGGCTTGGCGGTGATCCACGACGCGAACGCCCACGCCGCATCCGAGGCGCCCGAATTGGTCGGGATGGCCCAGCTCCAGGAGCCCAGGACCTGCTTGCCGCCGGGGATGGTGGCCAGCTTGATCTTGCCCGCGGCCGGCCCCGAGCCGGGCTCGTTGAGCGCCGGCAGCTGCCAGTTGTAGTTGATCATCGAGGCGGACTGGTTGGCCGACACCGAGCGCTGAGCCTCGTCCATGCTCCAGTTCAGGCTGTTGGGCGGTGCGGCGCTCCGGTAGGTGTCGATGTAGGCCTCGAGCGCCCGCTTGGCCTCCGGGGTGTTCAGCGTGATCTTGCCGTCGGCGTCGTAGATGGAGCCGCCGGCCGCGAACAGCCAGTTGCCCCACTCCTCGAAGATCTTGTATCCGCGCTGCGGCTGCATCGCGATACCGGCCCGGTCGCCGGACTTGAGGGCCTTGCTGGTGCTGACCAACTGATCGAGCGTGGTGGGCACCTGCTGGTTGGCGGCGGCGAGATCGTCGGCGTTGTACAGGTATCCGAGCGCGTAGTTGTAGAACGGGACGGCGTAGCGGACGCCGTCGACGGTCGTGATGTCGGTCAGCGGCTTGAAGAAGTCGGCGGCGTCGTAATCCGGCGTGCTGTCGATGCGCGCGTCGAGCGGCTGCAGGAACTTCGCGTTGGCGAAGTCGACCATCCACGGGTTGTCCACGACGATCAGGTCGTAGGTCGGTGACGAGGACTGGAACGAGGACACCAGCTTGTCGCGCATCTGGTCGTAGGTCAGCGACTCGATGTCGATCTTGACGCCCGGATAGTCCTTGTTGAAATCATCCACCATCGACTTGACGATGTCGGTGTCGGGCACGTTCTCCATCAGGATGCGAACGGTGCCCGTGACGTCCTTGGACACCTCGCCGGTGCCGGTGGCCTGACTCTGCTCGGGCCCGCCGCTGCCCGCGCATCCGGTCAGCGCCAGTGCGAGGACGGCGATCAGGGCGAGGACAACACCCGGTGGTCTGGGAGTGAGTTTCATCGGGGCCGTGCTCCTTTCATCGGGTGGTACGCGCGATCGCGTGGGACAGGGGTGTCATCGCGACACCGAGTTCGCGCCAGGTGGCATAGGCCTCGTCGTAGCGGCCACGGCGGGCGGGGTCCGGTGTGAACGGCGCGTCGAGGGTGATGAAGCGGGCCGCGTCGGACCAGTCGTCGAGCGCACCGATGCCGATCGCGGCGATCACCGCGGCCCCGAGGGAAGCCCCGGGGTGACCGCGTACGGGATGCATGTCGTGGCCCAGCACGTCGGCGTGAATCTGCTTCCACAGCGTGGACTTCGAACCGCCGTTGGTGATCATCACCCGTCGCAACGGGATGCCGATCTCGTCGAAAACGTCGACGTGGTGCCGGAATCCGAACGCGATGGCCTCCAGCACGGCGCGGTACAGGTCCGCCCTGGTGTGGCCCAGGTGCATGCCGGCGAAAACTCCCCGCAGATCCGGGTCGTGCAGCGGGCTCTTCTCCCCGAGGAAGTAGGGCAGACACAGCACTCCGGCGGGGTCGCGGGCGGCCGCTTCGTCGTCGAGGTCGGTCAGGGGGACATCCCCGATGAGCGCCTGGAACCAGCGGATCAGGCTGCCGCTGGTGGCCATGCAGCCGTTGGGCAACCAGTGGCCCGGGCACCGGGTGGGCGTCGAGGTAAAGCCGCTCGTCGACGACCGCGGTGTCACTGGCGACCAGGATGTCGCCTGCGCCACCGAGTTTGACCAAGCGCGTCGCCGGGCTTGTCGACGCCGGCGGCGAACGCGGACAGCACATGGTCGGCGCCGCCGGTCACCAGCGCGGTGCCCGCGGGCAGGCCGGTGGCCTCGGCCGCCTGCCGGCTCAGGCCGCCCACCCGGGTGCCGGGCCGGCGCACCGGCGGCAGCGTGGCGGGGTCGAGGCCCGCGGCGTGCAGCACGGATTCGGCCGCGGCGCCGTCGATCGTGAAGAGCCCCGACTCCAGCGCCCAGTTGTGTTCGACGTGCACCGACGCGCCCAGCGCACACAGCACCCAGTCGTAGGAGCCGAGCCAGTGCGCGGTCCGGCGGTAGATCTCGGGCTCGTGCTCGCGCAGCCACACGGTCGTCGGTGCCACCGACTGTTGCGTCAGGGCCGAGCCGGTCAGCCGCACCAGGTCGATGTCCGCCAGCGTGGCGGCGAGCTCGGCGACCTCGCGGTGCGCGCGGGCATCGTTCTGAAGGATGGCGCGGCGCAACGGTTTTGCCGAGCCGTCGACGGGAACGACCGCCGGCACCATGCCGGAGGTCGCCACCGCGCCCACGTGCGCGGGGGGAACACCGCTGGTGGTCAGCACCTCCCGGATCGACTCGACCACGTTGCGGTACCACTGATCGGTGTCGGCCTCGGCGAAGCCGGCAGCGGGGGAGTGCAGCGTCGTCTCGCGCGAGCAGCTCGCCACGATGCCCTCGAGGGTGTCGAGCAGAATCGTCTTGGTGCCGGTGGTCCCGATGTCGATCCCCACGGTGTAGCGGGTCATCGCAGACCAGCCGCGACTGCCCGACCACCGACGGATGTTCCAGTTCGGCGACACAGATGACGTCGACCCCGGCGCTGCGCGCGGCGACCAGGGCGGGATGGTCGGCCGGCCCGTCGCTGACGACGATCTGGATCTCCGACAGCGCGGCGATGCTGACGAAGGTGACGCGGCCCAGCTTGCTCTTGTCCGCCGCGACGATCACCCGGTCGGCGCGCCGGCTCGCCGCCCGCTTCACCCGGCTCTCGGCCTGGTGGTAGTCGGAGATCCCGCGTTCACCATCGATGCCGGCGACACCCATCACGTAGGTGTCGCAGTTGTAGTTGGCCAGGGTGTCCTCGGCGCTCGGTCCGATCAGGCTCAGCTCTCCGGAGCGCAGCTCGCCGCCGGTCAGCACGACGGTGGTACCGGGCTCGTCGACCAGGGCGAGCGCGGCGAGCACGCTGGGCGTCACCACGGTCAGGCCCAGTCCGCGACCCTTGAGCGAGTTGGCGACGGCCAGCGCGGTGCTGCCCGAGTCGAGGATCAGGGTCTCGTTGACGCCGATCAGGTCGGCCACCACGTCGGCGATGTGGATCTTCTCCTGGGCGGCATCGGCCATCCGGGTCGCGAACGACGGCTCGGCATCCTTGCCCTGCAGCGCGATCGCGCCGCCGACGACCCGGCGCAGGACACCGAGGGACTCCAGCGCCTCGACATCGCGCCGGATCGTCATCTCCGAGACGTCGAACTCGGCGGCCAGCTGCGCGTAGTTGATCTCGCGGGCGGACCGCACGCGGTGCTCGATCCGCGTCCGGCGCGTCTTCACATCCATGGCGACTCCGGAATCTGTTCAAAATTCACAGACCTCCCGGGAGAATCGCCAGGTATGCGTCCGGTGCGCTCCGCCACTGTGTGAATCTATAACAGAATGTTGTGCGGTGCCCACATTTATCGGCGGATTGTGCATTTGGCTGTTCCAGCCGGTTACCGTGCGCCGATGCTGCACTTGCGGGTCATCGCCCCCGAGGACATGCGTGACGACATCGTGGCCCTGTTGCGGGACCACGTGGGAGTGGCGCACATCCTGCTGCACCCCGGCGCGGCCGTGGATCCCGCAGGTGACGAGATCTCGGCGGTCATCGCGCGCGAGTGCGCCAACGACGTCATCAAGGACCTCAAGGCACTCGACGTCCAGCACCGTGGCGCGATCGCCCTCACGGTGCTGGACACGGTGCTGTCCACCACGGCGCACGAAGCCGAGGACGAGGCCGAGGGCGACCCGGCCGACGCCGTGGTCTGGGACGAGCTGATCACCCGAACCCGCGAGGAGTCGACGCTGTCGGTGACGTTCCTGATGTTCCTGACCGTGGCCTGCCTGCTGGCGGCCATCGGGGCGGTCACCGATTCGATGGTCACCGTGGTGGGAGCCATGGTGCTCGGCCCGGAATTCGGGCCGCTGGCCGCGGTGTCGGTCGCGATCGTGCAGCGTCGCGGCGAGCTCGCCCGCCGGGCCGCGATCGCGCTGCTGGTCGGCTTCCCCGTCGCCATGGGCGTCACGGCGCTGCTCACGCTGGGAGCACACGCGGTCGGCTGGGTCGACCTGGACTCCATCCGCGACGTCGACAACGTCGACTTCATCTTCCGGGTCGGACCGATCTCGTTCGCGGTGGCCCTGCTGGCCGGCGCCGCGGGCATGCTGTCGCTGATCTCCGCGAAATCCGCGGCATTGGTCGGGGTGTTCATCTCGGTGACGACCGTGCCCGCGGCCGGATTCACCGCGGTCGCGGGCATCCTCGGTGACTGGGCCGTGGCGGCGCGCTCGGCCGGCCAACTCGCCGTCAACCTGGTCGGCATAGTGGTGGCCGGCGTGCTCGTGCTCAAGCTGCGACCGCGCGCCAACGTGATTCCGCGCGCGGCGCAGACGTGACGAGACTGCACCGCATCATCCGGTGTGGTGGGATCTAGCGCTATGGGTATCAAGGTGGCCCTGGAGCACCGCACCAGCTACACGTTCGACCGTCTGGTCGAGGTTTATTCCGCACGTCGTGCGGCTACGGCCGGCGCCGCACTCCCGCACGCCGATCGAGGCCTACTCGTTGCAGGTCGAACCGGCCGACCATTTCGTCAACTGGCAGCAGGACGCGTTCGGCAACTTCATGGCCCGCCTGGTGTTCCCGACCCGGCGCGTGGCCTGACAATCACCGTCGGCCTGATCGCCGACCTGAAGATCATCAACCCGTTCGACTTCTTCATCGAGGACTACGCCGAGCAGATCGGCTTCAGCTACCCGAAGGTGCTGGCCGATGACCTCGATCCCTACCTGCGGCCGGTGGACGAGGACGACGAGGGCACCGGGCCCGGCGACCTGGCCGAGGCGTGGGTGAAGAACTTCTCGGTCGCGCCGGGCACCCGCACGATCGATTTCCTGGTCGCGCTCAACCGCGCCGTCAACGCCGACGTCGGCTACAGCCTGCGGATGGAACCAGGGGTGCAGTCACCCGGATTTCACGTTGCGCACCGGCATCGGATCGTGCCGGGACTCGGCGTGGCTGCTCGTGTCGATCCTGCGCCAGATGGGGCTGGCCGCTCGCTTCGTCTCGGGCTACCTGGTGCAGCTGATGTCCGACGTCGAGGCACTGGACGGTCCGTCGGGGCCGACAGCGGATTTCACCGATCTGCACGCCTGGACCGAGGTGTACATCCCCGGCGCCGGCTGGATCGGACTGGATCCCACGTCCGGGCTGTTCGCCGGCGAGGGCCACATCCCGCTCTCGGCGACCCCGCACCCCGAGTCCGCGGCGCCGATCACCGGCGCGACCGAACCCTGCGAGGTGACACTGGAATTCAGCAATGTCGTCACCCGGGTGCACGAGGACCCGCGCGTCACGCTGCCGTACAGCGAGCAGTCGTGGGCGGCGATCAACGCCCTCGGCGCACGCGTCGACGAGCGGCTCGCCGCTGGCGACGTTCGCCTCACCGTCGGTGGCGAGCCGACCTTCGTGTCGATCGACAATCGGGTCGATGCCGAGTGGACCACCGAGGCGGACGGCCCGCACAAGCGGCAACGCGCCTCCGCGCTGGCGGCACGGTTGAAAGAGGTGTGGGCCCCGACCGGTCTCGTGCAGCGCAGTCAGGGCAAGTGGTACCCCGGAGAACCGTTGCCGCGCTGGCAGATCGGCCTGCTGTGGCGAGCCGACGGGCAACCGCTGTGGCGCGACGGGTCTCTGCTGGCCGACCCCTGGCCCGAACGGTCCGACCAGGACGTCGCGGTACCCGAGGCGGCCCGCCGGGTGCTGGCCGCGATCGCCGAGGGACTCGGCCTGCCGGCCGGCCAGGTGCGTCCGGCCTACGAGGACCCGCTGAGCCGGCTGGCCCGCGCGGTGCGCCGGCCCGCAGGCGACCCCGTCGCCGACGAAAACGACCTCGCCGCCGACACCGCGCATGCGCGTGCGGCCCTGCTGGAGCGCCTCGACGCCGCGGTCACCGAACCTGCGGCGTTCGTCCTGCCGCTGCACCGCCGTGACGACGACTCGGGCTGGGCCAGCGCGGACTGGCGACTGCGCCGCGGCCGCATCGTGCTGCTCGACGGTGACTCGCCGGCGGGACTGCGGTTGCCGCTGGACGCCATCGACTGGACACCGCCGCGACCCACCTACGAGTCCGATCCGACCGAGCCCAAATCCCCGCTGCAACAGCCGCGGCAGGACGAGACGGCCGCGGTCGAGGACGCCGACGGGATGCCGACGACCGCGCTGGTCGGCGAGGTCAGGTCCGGACTGCTGCACATCTTCGTACCGCCCACCGAGGACGCGGACCACTTCGTCGACCTGATCCAGCGGATCGAGGCGGCGGCCGCCGCCGTCTGCTGCCCGCTGGTGGTGGAGGGGTACGGACCGCCGGTCGATCCGCGGCTGGGCTCGATGACCATCACGCCGGACCCCGGGGTCATCGAGGTCAACGTCGCCCCGGCCGCCAGCTTCGCCGAACAGTGTGACCAGCTCGAAACCCTGTACGCGCAGGCCCGTCTCGCCCGCCTGTCCACCGAGTCGTTCGAGTTCGACGGCAGCCATTCCGGCACCGGTGGCGGCAACCACATCACCCTCGGCGGCAGCACCCCCGCCGACTCGCCGCTGCTACGCCGGCCCGACCTGCTGGTGTCCCTGCTGACCTACTGGCAGCGGCACCCGGCGCTGTCCTACCTGTTCGCGGGACGGTTCATCGGCACCACCTCCCAGGCGCCGCGGGTCGACGAGGGCCGCCCCGAGGCGCTCTACGAACTCGAGATCGCCTTCGCCGAGATCGCGCGGTTGTCGGCGCAGGCCGGTGGGCCCAAGCGCGTGGGTCACCGACAGGGCCCTCCGCCACCTCCTCACCGACATCACCGGCAACACGCACCGCGCCGAGTTCTGCATCGACAAGCTCTACAGTCCCGACAGTGCGCGCGGCCGGCTCGGGCTGCTCGAGCTGCGCGGCTTCGAGATGCCGCCGCACTACCAGATGGCGATGGTGCAGTCGTTGCTGGTGCGCTCGCTGGTGGCCTGGTTCTGGGACGAGCCGCTGCGCGCCCCGCTGATCCGCCACGGCGCCAACCTGCATGGCCGATACCTGTTGCCGCACTTCATCATCCACGACATCGCCGACGTCGCCGCCGATCTTCGGGCGCACGGCATCGAATTCGACACCAGCTGGCTGGACCCCTTCACCGAGTTCCGCTTCCCCCGCATCGGAACGGCCGTCTTCGGCGGCGTGGAGATCGAGCTGCGTGGCGCCATCGAGCCGTGGAACGTCCTGGGCGAGGAGTCCTCGGCCGGCGGCACCGCGCGCTACGTCGACTCCTCGGTGGAACGTCTGCAGGTGCGGCTGATCGGCGCCGACCGGCAGCGCTACCTCGTCACCGTCAACGGCTTCCCGATTCCGATGCTGGCCACCGACAACCCCGACGTCCAGGTCGGCGGCGTGCGCTACCGCGCCTGGCAACCACCCAGCGCGCTGCACCCCACCCTCACCGTCGACGGCCCGCTGCGATTCGAGCTCATCGACACCGCCGCCGGGGTGTCGCGCGGCGGTTGCACCTATCACGTGGCCCATCCCGGTGGCCGGTCCTACGACACTCCCCCCGTGAACGCCGTCGAGGCGGAATCGCGGCGGGGCCGCCGCTTCGAGGCGACCGGATTCACGCCCGGCAAGGCGGATCTGGCCGACCTGCGCGAGAAGCAGGCCAGGCAGTCCACCGACGTGGGCGCGCCGGGCATCCTGGACCTGCGGCGAGTGCGTACCGTGCTGCAGTGATGGCATCCCCGGCACTCGGTCCGGCGCACCGTTCGGGCGCCGGGACCACCGACCTCGACAACCCTCTGCTGCCCTACGAGACCCTGCGGGCGCAGCAGATGCTGTTCGAGCTGCAGCCCGGCGATGGGCGCCCCGGCGCCGGGCTACGACGAATTCGTCGACGCCGCAGGGCGAGATCCGGCCGGCCTGGCAGGAACTGGCCGACTGTGTGCGCGACCGCGGCCGCGGCGGCCTGGACCGGTTGCGGGCCGTCGGTGCGCAACCTGGTCGACAACGACGGCATCACCTACATCCAGGTCGACGGACGGCGAGCCACGGACGCCGGCGACCGTTCCCGGCCCGTGGCAACTCGATGCCCTGCCGCTGGTGATATCGGCGAGCGACTGGGACCGGCTGGAGGCCGGTCTGGTGCAGCGGTCCCGGCTGCTGGACGCGGTGCTGACCGACTTCTACGGCGACCGGCGCGTCCATCACCAGCGGAGTGCTGCCGCCCGCAGCTGCTGTTCGCCCACCCCGGCTACGTACGGGCCGCCCAGCGGCATCGTCGTGCCGGGCCGACATCAGCTGTTCCTGCACGGCTGTGACATCAGCCGGACGGCGTCGGGGGAGTTCGTGGTCAACGCCGACCGCACCCAGGCGCCCTCCGGCGCCGGCTACGCGCTGGCCGACCGCCGTGTCATCGCCCATGCGATTCCGGACCTGTACGAGCAGATCGGTCCCCGATCCGCCTCGCCGTGGGCGCAGGCGCTGCGGCTGGCGCTCATCGACGCCGCGCCCGGAGTCCGCCGAAGAACCCGTGGTGGTGGTGCTCAGTCCGGGTATCCACTCCGAGACCGCTTTCGACCAGGCCTATCTGGCCACCGTGCTCGGCCTCCCGCTGGTGGAGAGCGCCGATCTGGTGGTGCGCGACGGCAAGCTGTGGATGCGCTCGATGGGCACGCTCGAGCGCGTCGACGTGGTGCTGCGCCGCGTCGACGCCGACTACGCCGACCCGCTCGATCTGCGGGCCGACTCGCGGCTGGGCGTGGTGGGGCTGGTCGAGGTGCTGCGCCGCGGCGCGGTGACGGTGGTCAACACGCTGGGCAGCGGAGTGCTGGAAAGCCCCGGTGTGCTGCGTTTTCTGCCCGAGCTCGCCGAGCAGCTGCTCGGCGAGACGCCGCTGCTGCCGACGACGCCGCTGTACTGGGGCGGGATCGACGTGGAGCGCTCCCACCTGCTGGCCAACCTGTCGACCCTGCTGATCTCGTCGGTCACCGGCGGGGAGCCGATCGTCGGCTGCGCGAGTTGTCGGCGGCAGGCCGGGAGTCGCTCGCCGCGCGCATCGCCGCGACGCCCTGGCAGTGGGTGGGCCAGGAGCCGCCGCAGTTCTCGTCGGCGCCGGCGGACTACCTGCCGGGCGGGCTGTCGTCGTCGAGTGTGGGCATGCGGTTGTTCACCGTGTCCCAGCGCAGCGGCTACGCGCCGATGATCGGCGGTCTGGGCTACCTCCTGGCGCCCGGTACCGCCGCCTATCGCCTCGACACCGTTGCCGCCAAGGACATCTGGGTGCGCACTCCGTCTCTGGTGACCGCCGAGACGATCGCCGTGCCGACGCCGCGGCCGAGACCGGTCTGCCCGGGCCTGTCACCGCCGGCTCGACCCGGGAGATCACCTCTCCGCGGGTGCTTTCCGACCTGTTCTGGATCGGTCGTTACGCCGAGCGCGCCGAACACATGGCCCGCCTGCTGACGGTCACCCGGGAGCGCTACCACGAATACCGGTACCGGCAGGCGATGGACGGCAGCGAGTGTGTCCCGGTTCTGCTGACAGCGCTGGGCAGGATCACCGGAACCGACACCGGCGGCTCGGGGGACCGCGCACGAGATGGTGGCCATCGCGCCGACCACGCTGTGGTCGCTGACCGCCGACCGGCACCGGTCCGGCTCGCTGGCGCAGTCGGTGGAGCGGCTCGGGCTGGCCGCTCGCGCCGTGCGCGACCAGATGTCCAACGACACCTGGATGGTGCTCTCGGCGCTCGAGCGCGCGCTGCTGACCGCCCAGGACAGTCCGCCCGAATCACGGGCCGAGGGCGAGGCGTTCCTTTCGTCGACGAACACCCTGACGCTGGCCGGCATGCTGGCGCTGTCCGGGGTCGTCGGCGAGTCGATGGTGCACGACGTGGGGTGGACCATGCTCGACATCGGCAAACGCATCGAGCGGGCCTGGCCCTGACCGCACTGCTGCGTGCCACGCTGCGCCGTCGTGCACACCCCGGACGGGAGAACAGACCGATCACCGAATCGGCGCTGGTGGTCTGCGAGTCGCTGGTGATCTACCGCAGGCGCTACCCGGGCAAGACCAGGGTGGCGGCGGTGGCCGAGCTGGTGTTGTTCGACGCCGAGAATCCACGCTCGCTGGTCTATCAACTGGAGCGGCTGCGCACGCACCTGCGGTCGTTGCCCGGCTCGACGGGATCGTCGCGGCCCGAACGGATGGTCGACGAGATCGCCATGCGGTTGCGCCGCATCGAGCCCGCCGAGCTGGAGGAGACCACGAAAGACGGTGCGCGCGACGTGCTCGACGGACTGCTGGCCGGCATCCACCGCGATCTGCGCGAGCTCTCCGGCCGTCATCACCAGCACCCATCTGTCGCTGCCCGGCGACATGCAGCCCCTGTGGGGACGCGCCGAACGGGCCGTGCCGTGACGGCCGGTGCGGACCGGCCGACGGCGCACCCGGGCGGCCGCTGCTACCAGATCACCCACCGCACCGTGTACCGCTACTCCGACGTGGTGACCAGCTCCTACGGCCGCGGCTTCCTCACGCCCCGGGATTCCGCACGCCAGCGCTGCCTGCTCCACGAACTGACCATCGACCCCGAGGCCGCGGACAGTTCCACGAGCCGGGACGGCTGGGGGAACCTGAGCACCTATTTCCATGTCACCGAGCGGCATCGCGCGCTGAGCATCACCAGCCGGTCGGTCGTCGAGGTCGAACCGCCGCCACCGGATTTCTACCAGGGCCCGTCCGCGCGGGCACCGTGGGAGATCGCCCGGCCGGTGGGCCCGGACGGGGCACTGGCCAGCGAATTCACCCTGGATCTGCGGCCTGCTGAGATCACTGACGAAGTCCGCGCCTACGCCGCGCCGAGTTTCGAGCCGGGCCGTCCGCTGGTCGAGGTGCTGCGCGACCTGACCTCGCGCATCTACACCGACTTCACCTACCGATCTGGCTCCACCACGGTGTCAACGCAGGTGAGCGAGGTTTTGGCGGCCCGCGAAGGGGTATGCCAGGACTTCGCGCGGCTTGCGATCGCCTGCCTGCGTGCCAACGGTCTGGCTGCCAGCTATGTGTCGGGATATCTGGCCACCGACCCGCCGCCGGGGAAGGAACGCATGATCGGGATCGACGCCACGCACGCCTGGGCATCGGTATGGACGCCGCAGAACGTGTGGCTCGGACTGGATCCGACGAACGACCAGCTGGTCGACGAACGTTATGTCACGGTCGGTTTCGGCCGCGACTACGCCGACGTGCCACCGCTGCGCGGCATCATCTACACCGATTCGGACCGCAGCGTCATCGACGTCTCCGTCGACGTGGCGCCCTGCGCAGGGGGAGTGCTGCATGCGTGACTTCACGTGCCCCAACTGCGGTCAGCGGTTGGCGTTCGAGAACTCGGTGTGCCTGAACTGCGGTAGCTCGCTCGGCTTCTCGCTCGACGACATGGCATTGCTGGTGATCGCGCCGCCGGAGGAGAGCGAACACGCCGGCGCAGTCGACGAGAGCCAGTACCAGTTGTGCGCGAATCTTCATCTGGCCGAATGTAATTGGCTCGTCGAGAAGGGTCCGATCGCCAGGCTGTGCGCGTCATGCGCGCTGACCCGGACCCGTCCCAACGACGCCGACACCATCGCGCTGGCGGCGTTCGCCGCCGCGGAGAAAGCCAAGCGGCGGCTGATCGCCGAGCTGCACGAGCTCAAACTGCCCATCGTCGGCCGCGACGAAGACCCCGAATACGGTCTGGCGTTCGACTTGTTGTCCAGCCAGTTCGAGAAGGTGTTCACCGGCCACGACAACGGCGTCATCACCCTGGATCTCGCCGAAGGCGACGATGTGCACCGCGAACAGCTGCGCATCTCCATGGACGAGCCGTACCGCACGCTGCTGGGGCACTTCCGCCACGAGATCGGCCACTACTACCAGTACCGGCTGATCGGCACCTCGCCGGACTACCTGCAGCGCTACCGCGAGTTGTTCGGCGACCCCAATGCCGATTACCAGGCCGCGCTCGACCGCCATTACAGCGAAGGCGCGCCGGCGGGCTGGGAGGACGACCACGTGTCGTCCTATGCGACCATGCACCCCGCCGAGGACTGGGCCGAGACCTTCGCGCACTACCTGCACATCCGCGACACGCTGGACACCGCGGCCGCATTCGGGATGGCGCCGGCCGCGGCCACCTACGAGCGGAAGGTGTTGGGGCCCAGCAGTTTCGACACGATGATCGAGTTGTGGCTGCCGCTGGCGTGGTCGCTGAACATGGTGAACCGGTCAATGGGCAAGCAGGACCTCTATCCGTTCGTGCTGCCCCCCGCGGTGCTGGAGAAGATGCGCTTCATCCACACCGTGATCGACGAGGTCACCTCGAATCCGGCCAAACTCGCCGAGGTGGGTGCGCCGGTGGCCGAGCAAAGGCAGCAACTCGACTGAACTACACGGCAACACGCGGGTCGAGGTGCGCCACCGGGTGCAAGGCGATCCCTACGATCACCGGCGTGGCTGATCGCTATGGCGCAGACATCCTCGCCGCCAACCCGCACCGCAAGGTCCGCTCCACCGAGCATCCGATCGAGATCGGCATGGTCGTCGAGGATGCCGCCACCGGATTCGTCGGCGCGGTGGTGCGCGTCGAATACGGCCGGATGCAACTCGAGGACCGGCACGGCCGACCAAGCCGTTCCCCGTCGGACCGGGTTACCTGATCGACGGCAAGCCCGTCATCCTGACGCCGCCGAAGAAGGCGGGGCCCGCCGCGCCGGCCCGCACCGCGTCCGGATCGGTGGCGGTGACCGGTGCCCGCGCGAAAGTCGCACTGGCCAGCCGGATCTACGTCGAGGGCCGCCACGACGCCGAACTCGTCGAGCAGGTCTGGGGCGCCGACCTGCGGATCGAGGGCGTCGTGGTCGAGTACCTCGGCGGCATCGACGACCTGGCCGCGATCGTCGCGGACTTCCGGCCCGGACCGGGGCGCAGGTTGGGCGTACTGGTCGACCATCTGGTGGCCGGATCCAAGGAGGCCCGAATCGCCGAATCGGTGCGCCGCAGCCAGGGCGGGGAGCACACGCTGGTCGTCGGGCATCCGTTCATCGACATCTGGGAGGCCGTCAAACCCGCCCGGCTGGGGATCGCAGGCTTGGCCCACCATCCCGAAGGGCCAGGACTGGAAACACGGGGTGTGCGCCGCGCTGGGTTGGCGGCACCGGGATCAAGCCGACATCGCCGCGGCGTGGCAACGCATCCGCGGCCGGGTGCGGGACTGGACCGACCTCGAACCGGAGCTCATCGGCCGGGTGGAGGAGCTCATCGACTTCGTCACCGCACCCGTGTAAGCAGAAAGCGTGTCCGACAGTCTGTTCGACGTGCCCGGTGCGGGGGCCGCGCCTCCAGCCGCGGTGGGCGCCTCCGTTCCGTTGGCGGTGCGGATGCGCCCCGCCTCGCTCGACGAGGTGGTCGGCCAGGGGCACCTGCTCAAGGCCAACTCGCCGCTGCGCCGCCTCGTCGAGGGCTCCGGTGCCGCGTCGGTCATCCTCTACGGGCCCCCGGGGACCGGAAAGACGACGCTGGCGTCCCTGATCTCGCAGGCGACCGGGCGGCGGTTCGAGGCGCTCTCGGCGCTGTCGGCCGGTGTCAAGGAGGTCCGCGCCGTGATCGACGTCGCCCGGCAGGCGGCGATGCGCGGCGAACAGACGGTGCTGTTCATCGACGAGGTGCACCGGTTCTCCAAGACTCAGCAGGACGCGCTGCTCGCGGCGGTGGAGAACCGGGTGGTGCTGCTGGTCGCGGCCACCACCGAGAATCCGTCGTTCTCGGTCGTCGCGCCCCTGCTGAGCCGTTCACTGATCCTGCAGCTGCAGCCACTGGGACCCGCCGACGTGGCCACCGTGCTCCGGCGTGCGATCGACGATGAGCGCGGGCTGGCGGGCCGGGTGGCGGTCACCGACGAGGCACTCGACCTGCTGGTGCAACTGTCCGCCGGCGACGCACGCCGGGCGCTGACGGCGCTGGAGGTCGCCGCCGAATCGGGCCGTGAGGTGACGGTGGACGTGATCGAGCAGTCGCTGGACCAGGCGGCGGTGCGTTACGACCGCGACGGGGATCAGCACTACGACGTCGTCAGCGCGTTCATCAAGTCGGTGCGCGGGTCCGACGTCGACGCGGCGCTGCACTACCTGGCCCGCATGCTCGTGGCGGGGGAGGATCCGCGATTCGTGGCGCGCCGGCTGATGATCCTGGCCAGCGAAGACATCGGGATGGCCGACCCGACGGCGTTGCCGATCGCGGTGGCCGCCGCGCAGACCGTGCAGCTGATCGGCATGCCCGAGGCGCAGCTGACGCTGGCCCATGCCACGGTGCATCTGGCCACCGCGCCGAAGTCCAACGCGGTGACCACCGCGCTGGGGGCGGCGATGGCCGACATCCGGGCCGGCAAGGCGGGCCTGGTCCCCGCCCATCTGCGCGACGGGCACTACTCGGGAGCGCAGAAGCTGGGCAACGCCATCGGTTATCGGTACGCCCATGACGACCCCGACGGAGTTGTGCCGCAACAATATCCACCCGATGAGGTCGTCGGTGTCGACTACTACCGGCCGACCACCCACGGCGCCGAGCGGGAGATCGGTACCCGGCTGGAGAAGTTGCGGGCGATCATCCGGAGAAAGCGTTGACACGGGGGTGATCCCGGCCGGTCGGGGGCCCAGCCGGGATCACCACGGACGGTGTGGCGACGACTAGCGAAGCATGCCGGACCGGCGACCACTCCTGCTGCCGCGCCGACTCATCAGTGCGGCCACCAGGCCGACGCCGATCGCGGCGACGATGACCTGGACGAGCAATTCGAGCCAGTCGATGCCGTTGGTGGCGGTCGGGATCCCGATCGCCCGGGCGATCGCGGTCCCGATGAACGCCGAGACGATGCCGACGATGATCGTGAGCAGCACTCCGATGGGCTGCTTGCCGGGAAGAACCAGGCGGCCGAGTACGCCGACGACGATGCCGATGAGAATTGCGGTGATGATGCCGGTGATGGTCATGATTCCTCCAAGGGGTTGGGGCTGCGGCAGAAATACCCGAGGCCGTCAGCCAATAAACGCGCGCGTCAATGGCCGCGGCATCGGCGGACGTGTTTTGCCCGTCCGGCCCCGGGTAGTCGGGCCGCATGACCGGCTTCATCGGCGAGGTGCGACGCACTGGTAACGGGCTGTTGATCCGGGTCTGCGTCATCGCTGCGATCGGTGGATTGCTGTTCGGCTACGACACCGGCGTGATCTCGGGAGCGCTGCTGTTCATCCGAGACGACCTCGGTGCCAGTGATTTCGAGCAGGAGGCGATCGTCTCGGCGGTCCTGTTGGGCGCCATGTGCGGCGCCGCGGCGTCGGGCTACCTGGCCGACCGGATCAGCAGGCGCTGGACCAAGGTGATCTCCGGAACGGTGTACCTGATGGCCGCACTCGGATGCGCCCTGTCGATCAGCGCCGAGATGCTGATCGGCTTCCGCTTCCTGCTCGGCCTGGCGGTCGGCACGGCGTCGTTCGTCTCGCCGCTCTACATCGCCGAGATGGCGCCGCCGAAGATCCGCGGCGGCCTGGTGTCGTTCAACCAACTGGCGATCACGTCGGGCATCCTGATCTCCTATCTGACCAACGTCGCGTTCCAGCATGTCGCCGGTGACTGGCGGTGGATGCTGGGAGTCGCCGCGGTGCCCGGTGCGGTCCTCGCGGTGGGCATGCTGTCGGTTCCCCAGACGCCGCGCTGGCTGGTCGGCGCGGGTCGGGAAAAGAAAGCGCGCGACGTCCTGCAGCGGTTGCGCAGCGGGGACCCCGACGCCGACGTGGACGCGGAGATGGACGACATCGTCGAGGCCAACCGTTCCGAGGAGAGGGCATCGCTGCGCGATCTGACCAGACCCGCACTCCGGCCCGTGCTGACCGTGGGCGTGGTATTGGCACTGGCCCAGCAGTTCGTCGGGGTCAACACCGTGATCTACTACGCGCCGACGATTCTGTCCGACACCGGGCTCTCCGACAGCGGCGCGCTCGCCCGCACCGTCCTGGTCGGCGTCACCAATGTGGTGTTCACCGTGATCGCGGTGTTGCTCCTGGACCGGGTGGGACGGCGCAAACTGCTGATCGGCGGCACCGTCGGCATGCTCGTCGGCCTGCTGGTGCTGGCGGTGTACTTCTCCTCAGCCACGCTGCAGCAGAACGCCGGCTATCTCGCCCTGGCCGGCCTACTCGTCTTCATCGCCTCGTTCGCGATCGGTCTCGGCCCGGTGTTCTGGCTGATGATCTCCGAGATCTTTCCGATCGGCGTCCGAAGCGTCGCGATGGCGGTCTGCACCATCGTCAACTGGGCCGCGAACTTCGTTGTGGCGCAGACGTTCCTGTCGTTGGGGGAACCTGATCACCCGCCAGGGGGTGTTTTACCTGTACGCCGTGCTGGCGCTTGCTTCGCTGGTCTTCTTCATCCGGCGCGTCCCGGAGACCCGGGGCCGGTCGCTGGAGGAGGTGCAGAGGGAGTTGCGTCCCGAGGGCACGACAGCGACGCCGAGCGGCTCGTAGGCTCGACCTCAGTGTCAGAGTGAGGTCACCGCTTCTCGCGGTGGTTGGATCCTGATCATCTGGTGTCTGGCTCATAGGCTCGCTGCCGCCTTCGGGTTGGCGTGCACCCGTTTTGCCGGCATCAGGTGTGAAGGACCGGCCGGCGTGACTTGATAGGAGCGTGGCACCGCCCCCACTGAGGTATGTCCGCCGACCGGCCCAACCGTCACCTCTCAGTGAATGGAGGCAACCACCATGGTTGTTGTTGGAGCCGATGTACACAAGCGCACGCACACCTTCGTCGCCGTCGACGAGGCGGGCCGCAAGCTTGGCGAGAAGACCGTCGCCGCGGTCACCGCTGGGCACGCCGAGGCGGTGATGTGGGCCCGCGAACACTTCGGGGTCCAGGTGGTGTGGGCGATCGAGGACTGTCGGCATCTGTCAGCGCGCTTGGAACGCGACCTGCTTGCCCTGGGGCAGAAGGTGGTGCGGGTGCCGCCGAAGCTGATGGCCCAGACTCGCGCTTCGGCACGCACCCGCGGCAAGTCTGATCCGATTGACGCGCTGGCGGTAGCGCGGGGTTTTCTGCGCGAGCCTGATCTGCCGGTGGCTTCCCATGACGAGGTGTCTCGAGAACTCAAGCTTCTGGTCGATCGCCGTGAAGTCCTTGTGGCGCAACGCACTGCGACAATCAACCGGCTGTTGTGGAGAATTCACGAGCTGGATCCCGAACGTGCACCCAAGCCCCGGTCGCTGGATCTGGCCAAGCACCGCCGGATCCTCGGTGATTGGCTGAACACCCAAAGCGGGATCGTCGCCGAACTCGCCCGTGATGAGCTGGCCGACATCGCCCGCCTCACCGAGATGATCAACGTGCTGGCCAAGCGCATCGGTCAACGCGTGCGTCAGGTCGCCCCGGCACTGCTGGCGATGCCGGGCTGTGGCGAGCTGACCGCGGCCAAGCTCGTCGGCGAGACCGCCGGAGTGACCCGGTTCAAAAGCGAGGCTGCTTTCGCTCGGCACGCCGGGGTGGCCCCGGTGCCGGTGTGGTCAGGCAACACCCGCGGTCGCGTCCGTATGACACGTTCGGGCAACCGTCAACTCAACGCCGCGCTGCACCGCATCGCGGTCACCCAGATCCGCCTCGACGGCCTCGGCCAGACCTACTACAGACACCGCCTCACTCAGGGCGACTCCACCCCCGAAGCGCTGCGCTGCCTCAAACGCCGCCTCGCCCGCGTCGTCTTCAACCACCTCCACACCGACCACAACAACCGTCAACAGCCTTGCCAAATGGCAGTGGCTTGACATAGGAGAAACAGGTGGAGTCAGAAATTCTCGACGTCGACACCGCCCGACGCCGGATCGTCGACCTGACCGATGAGGTCCGCCAGTTCTGTGCGTCGCGGGGGGACGGGCTGTGCAACGTGTTCGTCCCGCATGCCACCGCGGGCGTGGCGATCATCGAAACCGGCGCCGGATCCGACCACGATCTGGTGGACACCCTGGAGCGGCTGCTGCCCCGCGACGACCGCTACCGGCACGCGCACGGATCGCCGGGGCACGGCGCCGACCATGTTCTGCCGGGACTGGTGGCGCCGTCGGTGACGGTGCCGGTCGGTGCCGGCGAACCGCTGCTGGGCACCTGGCAGAGCATCGTGCTGGTGGATCTGAACAGGGACAACCCGCGGCGCAACGTCCGGCTGAGCTTCCTGACGGGCTGAAAGCCACGCCCGGTACTGTGGTGCGGTCGAGTATTCGCAGGTGGCGGCCGATCGACCGACGGCCCCGCTGACCAGACCGAAGGACAGCCACGACGTGCAGACACACGAGATCAGGAAGCGCTTCCTTGATCATTTCGTGACGGCGGGACACACCGAGGTGCCGAGCGCATCGGTGATCCTCGACGACCCCAACCTGTTGTTCGTCAACGCCGGCATGGTGCAGTTCGTGCCCTACTTCCTCGGTGCGCGCACCCCGCCGTGGAACCGTGCCGTGAGCATCCAGAAGTGCATCCGCACCCCCGACATCGACGAGGTCGGCATCACGACCCGGCACAACACCTTCTTCCAGATGGCCGGCAATTTCTCGTTCGGCGACTACTTCAAGAAGGGCGCGATCGAGTTCGCCTGGTCCCTGCTGACCAACCCGGCGGACCGGGGCGGTTACGGCTTCGATCCCGAGAAGCTCTGGGCCACGGTCTATCTCGACGACGACGAGGCGATCACGCTGTGGCAGGAGGTCGCCGGTCTGCCGCTGGAGCGCATCCAGCGCCGGGGGATGGCCGACAACTACTGGTCGATGGGCATCCCCGGCCCGTGCGGGCCGTCGTCGGAGATCTACTACGACCGCGGGCCCGACTACGGCATCGAGGGCGGTCCGGAGGCCAACGAGGACCGCTACATCGAGATCTGGAACCTCGTGTTCATGCAGAACGAGCGGGGTGAGGGCACGTCGAAGGCGGACTTCGAGATCCTCGGCCCGCTGCCGCGCAAGAACATCGACACCGGCATGGGCATCGAGCGGGTGGCCTGCCTGCTGCAGGGCGTCGACAACGTCTACGAGACGGACCTGCTGCGGCCCGCGATCGACTTGATGGCCGCGCGTGCGCCGATCCCATACGGAAACCACGGCACACATGCCAGCGACGTGCGCTACCGCGTGATCGCCGACCACAGCCGCACCGCGGCGATCATCATCGGGGACGGCGTCAGCCCCGGTAACGAGGGGCGCGGCTACGTGCTGCGCCGGTTGCTGCGCCGCATCGTGCGCGCCGCCAAACTGCTGGGCGTCGACGATCCGTTCATGGCGGATCTGATGGCCACCGTGCGCGACGCGATGGGCCCGTCCTACCCGGAACTGGTCACGCGACTTCGACCGCATCCAGCGCATCGCCGTCGCCGAGGAGGTGGCGTTCAACCGCACGCTGGCGTCGGGGTCACGGTTGTTCGAGGACGCCGCCCGCAGCACCAAAGCCGCGGGGGCCGACAGGCTCTCCGGCCGCGACGCGTTCACGCTGCACGACACCTACGGCTTCCCGATCGACCTGACCCTCGAGATGGCCGCCGAGGCGGACCTGGCCGTCGACGAGGAGGGCTTCCGGGCGCTGATGGCCGAGCAGCGGGAGCGCGCCAAGGCCGACGCCGCCGCGCGCAAGCACGCCCACACCGACCTGTCGGCCTACCGCGAACTCGTCGACGCCGGACCGACCGAGTTCACCGGATTCGACGAATTGACCAGCGAAGCACGGATTCTCGGGATCTTCGTGGACGGCAAGCGGGTGCCGGTGGTGGCGCACGCCGGCCGCGAGGGCGGCGGCGAACGCGTCGAGCTGATCCTGGACCGCAGCCCGTTCTACGCCGAGTCCGGCGGGCAGATCGCCGACGAGGGCAGCATCGCGGGCACCGGCGCTTCGCAGACGTCGAAAGCCGCGGTGAGCGACGTCCAGAAGATCGCGAAAACACTGTGGGCACATCGCGTCACCGTGGAGTCGGGCGAGTTCGTCGAGGGCGACACCGTCGTCGCGGCGGTAGACCCGCGCTGGCGCCGAGGTGCCACCCAGGGCCACTCGGGCACGCACATGGTGCACGCCGCGCTGCGGCAGGTGCTGGGGCCCAATGCGGTTCAGGCCGGCTCACTGAACCGCCCGGGCTATCTGCGCTTCGACTTCAACTGGCAGGGGTCGCTGACCGAGGAACAGAGCGCCCAGATCGAAGAGGTGACCAACGAGGCCGTCCAGGCGGACTTCGAGGTGAACACCTTCGTCACCGACTTCGAAAAGGCCAAGGCGATGGGCGCGATGGCGCTGTTCGGAGAGCAGTATCCCGAGCAGGTGCGGGTGGTCGAGATCGGCGGTCCGTTCTCGCTGGAGTTGTGCGGCGGTACGCACGTGCACAACTCGGCGCAGATCGGTCCGGTGACCATCCTCGGCGAGTCGTCGGTGGGCTCGGGCGTCCGGCGCGTCGAGGCCTACGTGGGTCTGGACTCGTTCCGCCACCTCGCCAAGGAACGCGCGCTGATGGCCGGGCTGGCGTCGTCGCTGAAGGTGCCGTCGGACGGAGGTGCCGGCCCGGGTGGCCACGCTGGTGGACCGGTTACGCGCTGCCGAGAAGGAGCTCGACCGGCTGCGACTGGCCAACGCGCGGGCCGCCGCGGTCAATGCCGCCGCCGGCGCCGAGGTGATCGGTAAGGTCCGGGTCGTGGCGCAGCGGATGGCCGGCGGGATGTCGGGAGGTGACCTGCGCTCACTGGTCGGCGACATCCGCGGCAAGCTCGGCAGCGAGCCGGGCGTGGTCGCGCTCGTCGCCGAGGGCGACGGGGGCTCGGTGCCGTACGTGGTCGCGGTCAACGCGGCCGCGCAGGACCTCGGGCTGCGCGCCGACGAGTTGGTCAAGGTGTTGGGCGCCGAGGTCGACGGCCGCGGCGGGGGCAAGGCAGATCTGGCGCAGGGCTCCGGTAAGGCGGCCGCCGGTATCGACGCGGGGCTGGCGGCGCTACGCGCCGAGATCGGCCGGAGCTGACTGCGTGCCCGACATCCACGATCGCGTCCCGGACCGTCCCGGCGACCCTGATTCAACGCCGGATCCCGGGCGGGGCCGGCGCCTCGGGGTGGATGTGGGGACCGTGCGCATCGGGGTGGCGGTCAGCGACCCGGACGCGCTGCTGGCGACGCCGGTGGAGACGGTGCCGCGCGACCGGCGTTCGGGTAGGCACCTGCGCCGGCTCGCCGCGCTGGCCGGCGAGTACCAGGCCGTCGAGATCGTCGTCGGGTTGCCGCGCACCCTGGCCGACCGGGCCGGCGCCTCCGCCCACGACGCCGTCGAGGTGGCCGATCTGCTGGCCGACCGGGTCGCGCCGGTTCCGGTGCGGCTCGCCGACGAGCGGTTCACCACGCTGACCGCGCAACGCGCGCTGCGCGAGGCGGGTGTGCGCGCCCGCGGCCAACGTTCGAAGATCGATCAAGCTGCAGCGGTGGGGATTCTGCAGAACTGGCTGGACCAGCGGCGGGCGGCGCTGTCCCCACACGGAGAGGTCGGGGATGGCTGACGACTGGCACAGCGACCGTGCCGAACCGGTGCCGGTCGGACCGCCCCGCCAGCGGATGACTCGCCGGCAGCGCGCGCGGGAGGCGCGCCACCGGCGCAGGCGGCGCCTCGCGGCGGTGGTGGCGCTGTCGATGCTGGTCGTGGTCGTGGTCGGCGCCGTGTTCCTGGGGTCGCGGCTGTGGCATTCGCTGTTCGGCGGCGCAGGCGACGACTTCGCGGGCGGCGGCGTCAACGACGTGGTCATCCAGGTCCACGAGGGCGATTCCACCACCGCGATCGGCCAGACGCTGCAGGACACCAGGGTGGTCGCCACCGTGAAGGCGTTCGTGGACGCCGCCGACGGCAACTCGGCGATCTCGGCGATCCAGCCCGGTTTCTACAAGGTCCGTACCGAGATCCCCGCGGCCAACGCGGTGCAACGCCTCGCCGACCCCGCGAACCGGGTGGGCAAGCTGGTCATCCCCGAGGGCCGTCAACTCGACGACGTCTCCGACGTCAAGACCAACGCGGTCACCGACGGCATCTTCACGCTGATCTCCAAAGCCACGTGTGTGGACCTCAACGGCAATCGGCACTGCGTGTCGGTGGACGACCTGCGCAGGACGGCGACGACGGTGGTTCCCACAGCGCTCGGCGTGCCGCAGTGGGCGATCGCGCCCGTCACCGCGCTCGGCCCCGACCATCGCCGGCTGGAAGGGCTGATCGCGCCGGGCACGTGGAACATCGACCCGTCGGCGACCCCGCAGGACATCCTGGCCACGCTGGTCGTCGACCAGCGCCACGCAGTACGAGCAGGGCGGCCTGCTCGACACCGCCAATACGCTCGGCATGTCGCCGTATCAGATCCTCACGGTGGCCTCGCTGGTACAGCGCGAGTCCACTCCGGAGGATTTCGCGAAGGTGGCGCGGGTGATCTACAACCGGCTCGCCGAACGCCGCACACTGGAATTCGACTCCACGGTCAACTATGCGCTGGACCGCATCGAGGTCGCGACCACAGACGGCGACCGGGCCCAGGCCACGCCATGGAACACCTATGTGCGGCCCGGCCTGCCTGCCACGCCGATCTGTTCGCCGGGCGCAGCCCGCGCTCGCCGCGGCCGAGCAGCCCGCACCCGGTGACTGGTTGTACTTCGTGACGATCGACATGCAGGGCACGACGCTGTTCACCCGGGAATACGAGCAGCACCTGGCCAACATCGAACTCGCGAAACGCAACGGCGTCCTCGACTCCGCCCGATGAGGGCCGGGCGTCCTCGGGCTCGCCGATCGCGCATTCGCGCTCTCCGCAGCTGCACCTGGCGGCCTACCGCGCGCTGGGCCTGCACGACTGGACCTACGAGCGGATCGAATGCACCGGCGAACAGCTGCCGGCGCTGGTGTCGGGGTTCGGCCCGGAATGGGTCGGGGTGTCGGTGACGATGCCGGGCAAGTTCGCGGCGTTGCGCTTCGCCGACGAGGCCACCGATCGCGCGCGGCTGGTCGGGTCGGCCAACACGCTGGTGCGGATCCCGGCCGGGTGGCGTGCCGACAACACCGACGTCGACGGTGTGGTGGGGGCCCTGGCCGGTGCTCCGGCGAGTCGACCGTGCGATGGTCGTCGGTTCCGGAGGCACCGCGCCCGCGGTCGTCGGTGGGGCTGACCGCCCTCGGGGCACGGCACGTCACGGTGGCGGCACGCGATGCCGGGCAAGGCAGCCGAGGTGCTCGGCCTCGCCGAGCGATGCGGCGCGGCCGCCGAGTTCTGCGATCTCGGCGCGCCGGGTTTGGCGGGCGCTACCGCCGCGGTCGACGTGGTGGTCAACACCGTGCCCGCCGACGCGGTCGCCCCCTACGCCGAAGCGCTGGCGCGGACGCCGGTGCTGCTCGACGCGATCTACGACCCGTGGCCCACGCCGTTGGCCGCGGCGGTCGCGGCGGCCGGAGGCGAGGTCATCAGCGGGTTGCAGATGCTGCTGAACCAGGCGTTCACCCAGGTCGAGCTGTTCACCGGGATGGCTGCGCCCAAAGAGGCGATGAGGGCCGCACTCGACGGCGCTTAACCTCGACGGGTGGGGGAGACGGCTGCCGTCGCCGTGGCGGCCTGGCTGGTCGCATTGAGTGTCTTCGACATCCGCGAGCGCCGGCTGCCGAACCGGCTCACGTTGCCGGGCGCGGCGGTGGTCGTCGGCGCGGCGACGGTGTCCGGGCACGGCGTCGCGGCGATGCTGGGCGCGCTGGCTTTGTCGGGCATCTATGCCGCCGTGCACCTCGTGGCGCCGGCCTCGCTCGGGGCGGGCGACGTGAAGCTCGCGCTCGGCGTGGGCGGCCTCACCGGTGCGTTCGGCCCCGACGTCTGGGTGCTGGCGGCGGTCGGTGCATCGCTGCTCACCGGCGTCGCGGCGCTGTGTCTGCTGGTGCGCGGCGGGTCCAGCGTGCCGCACGGCCCGTCGATGTGTCTGGCGGCCGGGGCCGCGGTCGCGATGGCGGTGATGTGACGGGCGCGCGCCGTGGGAAAATGGGACGCGTGTTGCGATGGACGACTGCCGGCGAATCCCACGGCCGCGCGCTGGTGGCCATGGTGGAGGGCATGGTCGCCGGCGTGCAGGTCACGTCCGACGACATCCGGACGCAGCTCGCCCGCCGCCGGCTCGGGCTACGGCCGCGGCGCCCGGATGAAGTTCGAGCAGGACCAGGTCACGATGCTGGCCGGCGTCCGCCACGGCGTGACGCTCGGCGGGCCGATCGCCATCGAGATCGGCAACACCGAATGGCCGAAATGGGAGACGGTGATGGCCCCCGACCCGGTCGATCCGGCCGGAGCTCGACGACAGCGCAGCCCGCAATGCCCCGCTGACCCGGCCGCGGCCGGGGCACGCCGACTACGCGGGCATGCTCAAGTACGGCTTCGACGACGCCCGGCCGGTCCTGGAGCGCGCGAGTGCGCGGGAGACCGCGGCCCGCGTCGCCGCGGGCACCATCGCCCGCGCGTTCCTGCGGCAGGCCCTCGGCGTCGAGGTGGTCTCGCACGTCATCTCCATCGGCGCGTCCGAGCCCTACGACGGCCCGCCACCGCAGGCCGGCGACCTCGACGCGATCGACGCGAGCCCGGTGCGCGCGTTCGACGAGACCAGCGAGGCGTTGATGATCGCCGAGATCGAGGCCGCCAAGCGGGACGGCGACACGCTCGGCGGCGTCGTCGAGGTCGTCGCGCACGGACCTGCCCGTCGGGCTCGGGTCGTTCACCAGCGGTGACAACCGGCTCGACAGCCAACTGGCCGCCGCCGTCATGGGCATCCAGGCGATCAAGGGCGTCGAGATCGGCGACGGCTTCGAAACCGCGCGCCGGCGGGGCAGCGTCGCCCACGACGAGATGTACCCCGGGCCGGGCGGAGTGCTGCGGTCGACGAACCGGGCCGGCGGACTGGAAGGCGGCATGACCAACGGGCAGCCGCTGCGGGTGCGCGCGGCGATGAAGCCGATCTCCACCGTGCCGCGCGCGCTGGCCACCGTCGACATGGCCACCGGCGACGAGGCGGTCGCGATTCATCAGCGCTCCGACGTGTGCGCCGTGCCCGCCGCGGGGGTGGTGGTCGAGACCGATGGTCGCGCTGGTGCTCGCGCGCGCCGCGCTGGAGAAGTTCGGCGGCGACTCGCTCGCCGAGACGCGCACCAACATCGAGTCCTATCTGCATGCCGTCGCCGCGCGCGAGCCGGCCGCCGACGTGCGTCAGGGCATCGGGCTGATGGCACCCAAGGCCGTGCTGGTCGGGCTGCCCGGCTCGGGCAAGTCCACCATCGGCCGCCGCCTGGCCAAGGCACTGGGCGTGGAATTGCTCGACACCGACGCAGCGATCGAGAAGAAGACCGGCCGCACCATCGCCGACATCTTCGCCCAGGACGGCGAGCAGGAGTTCCGGCGCATCGAGGAGGACGTCATCCGCGACGCGCTGGCCTGCCACGACGGCGTGCTGTCGCTGGGGGGCGGCGCGGTCACCAGCCCAGGTGTGCGCGAGGCGCTGGCCGGACACACGGTGGTCTATCTCGAGATCAGCGCCGCCGAGGGGGTGCGCCGTACCGGCGGGACGACCGTGCGCCCGCTGCTGGCCGGCGGGGATCCGGGGAGAAGTTCAGGCAGCTGATGGCCGACGGGTTCCGTTGTACCGGCGGGCGGCGACGATGCGCGTCAACACCAACCACCGCAATCCCGGGGGCGGTCGTGCGCCACATCGTCTCGCGGCTGCAGGACACCGGCACCAAGGCTGAGCGTCGCCGTAGGCGCCCGTCGTGGCGGCGCGCCCCGCTGTCGCTGACGGCATCGCCGTCGACGGAGGCGCCGCCGAGCCCCGCGGCGGTGGCGGCGCGGAAGGGATCCCCGGCCTGCGGAAGGACGCAGCCGTGACGGAGCCGGTGACAGTCGAGGTCAACACCGATCCGCCCTATCCGGTGATCATCGGCACGGGGCTGCTCGGCGAGTTGGCCCGCATCCTCGACGGACGGCACAGGGTGGCGATCCTGCACCAGCCGATGCTGACGCAGACCGCCGAGGCGATCCGGGTCCGCTTGTCGGCCAAGGATCCGGACAAGGAATCGATGCCCACCGCATCGAGATTCCGGATGCCGAAGCCGGTAAGGAACTGCCGGTGGTCGGGTTCATCTGGGAAGTGCTGGGCCGCATCGGGATGGGACGCAAGGACGCGATCGTCAGCCTGGGCGGGGGCGCGGCCACCGACGTCGCCGGGTTCGCCGCGGCGACCTGGCTGCGCGGGGTGGACATCGTGCACGTGCCGACCACCCTGCTGGGCATGGTCGACGCCGCCGTGGGCGGCAAGACCGGCATCAACACCGACGCGGGCAAGAACCTGGTCGGCGCGTTCCATCAGCCGGCGGCGGTGCTGATCGACCTCGCCACCCTGGAAACGCTGCCCCGCAACGAGATCGTCGCCGGCATGGCCGAGATCGTGAAAGCGGGTTTCATCGCCGACCCGGTGATCCTGGACATGATCGAGGCCGATCCCGAGCGTGCCCTCGACCCGACCGGTGACGGTGCTGCCCGAACTGATCCGACGCGCCGTCGCGGTCAAGGCCGAGGTGGTGGCTGCCGACGAGAAGGAATCACAGCTGCGCGAGATCCTGAACTACGGGCACACGCTGGCCCACGCCATCGAGCGCCGCGAGCGATACCAGTGGCGCCACGGCGCCGCCGTGTCGGTGGGGCTGGTCTTCGCCGCCGAACTGGGCCGGCTGGCGGGACGTCTCGACGACGCGACGGCCGACCGCCACCGCGCGATCCTGACGTCGCTGGGCCTGCCGGTCAGCTACGACGCCGACGCGTTGCCGCAGCTGATGGAGTCGATGCTCGGTGACAAGAAGACCCGCGCCGGTGTGCTGAGGTTCGTCGTGCTCGACGGGCTGGCCAAGCCCGGCCGGCTGGAGGGGCCCGACCCGTCGTTGCTGGCGGCCGCCTACGCCGAAGTCGCGCGCGGCTGACGGCGCGCATGGCGCCGCTGATCTGGGTCTAGCGGTCGCGGTTGTCGACAGGGCGGGTGTCGTCGTCCCTGTCGTCGTGTTCGGCCACGGCGACCGGCGAGGTGTGCGGTTCGGTTTCGGTGCCACCGGGCTGCGCGTCGTAGTCGCGGTCGTCGCGCACAGCGGCGAAGACGTCGGTGTCGGCGCGGTCGTCGTCACCGTCGTGGCGGCGCGGTGAATCTGTCGACTTGCGGTCGACGAGCCAGTGGCCCAGCGCGACGCCGATGATCGCGCACACGAATACCAGCAGGGCGGTGAACGCGGCGAATGTGGTGATCTCGTTGATCAGGCCTTCGACGTAGAGGTTCTTGTAGAACAGCCCGATGAACCAGGCCACCGCACCGCTGACCACTCCGGCGAACAAGCCGGTCAACAGCCATGTCATCGCCAGGTCCTGGCGCCGGTCGGGGTCGGGGTTGGCCTTGGCGTCGTTGCGGCCGTCGATGTAACCCCAGATCAGCGCGATGATCGCGTAGATGACCACCAGGGCGAGGCTGATCATTCCCGCCTTGGTCTCCCACGTGTTGATCAACGCGCCCTGCAGTAACCGGACGATCACCATCAAGGCGGCGAACACCAGTCCGCGCAGCAACCACTTACTCATGGGGTCTCACCTTAGCGAGTAGCGTCACCGCCTGTGACGATTTCCTCAGCGCCGCGACCGGCTGCGCCTGCGCCTGGCCGAAGCGGGACTGGAGGCCTTGCTGGTATCGGACCTGGTCAACGTCCGTTATCTGTCGGGTTTCACCGGTTCGAACGCGGCCCTGCTGATCTTCGCCGACGCCGAAACGCCGGTGCTGGCCACCGACGGCCGCTACCGCACCCAGGCGGCGCGCAGGCGCCCGACGCCGACGTCGTCATCGAACGGGCCTGCGGGCCGGCGTCTGGCCGCCCGGGCAGGTCCGCCGGAATCGCGTCGACTCGGCTTCGAGAGCCACGTGGTCACCGTCGACTGCGTTCGACGCGCTGACCGCGGGCCGTGGGGCCCGACTGCGAGCTGGTCCGGGCCGCGGGGACGGTCGAGGGGCTGCGGGAGGTCAAGGACGCCGGCGAGATCGCACTGCTGCGGCTGGCCTGCGAGGCGGCCGATGCGGCGTTGCGGACCTCGTCGACGGCGGCGGACTCCGCGCGGGCCGCACCGAGAAGGAGGTGGCCGCGACGACCTGGAGGCGCTGATGCTCGACCACGGCGCCGACGGGGCGTCGTTCGAGACCATCGTGGCGGCCGGGGCCAACTCGGCGATCCCGCACCACCGGCCCACCGATGCGGTGCTCGCCGCGGGCGATTTCGTCAAGATCGACTTCGGCGCGCTGGTGTCCGGCTACCACTCGGACATGACCCGCACCTTCGTGCTGTCGCCGGCGGCGCAGTGGCAGCTGCGACATCTATGACCTGGTCGTCGCGGCGCAGCGGGCCGGCCGGGAGGCGTTGGCGCCCGGCGCGGCGCTGCAAGGATGTGGACGCCGCGTCGCGCCGGGTGATCGCCGATGCCGGGTACGGCGAGAACTTCGGTCACGGTCTCGGGCACGGGGTCGGGCTGCAGATCCACGAAGCGCCGGGAATCAACGCGCTCGGCCGCCGGTACACTGCTTGCTGGCTCCGCGGTGACCGTGGAGCCCGGTGTCTACCTGCCCGATCGCGGCGGCGTCCGCATCGAGGACACGCTGGTCGGTCAGCGCCGGACGGCCCTGAACTACTGACCCGGTTCCCCAAGGACCTGGTGATCCTCTAGCAGCTAGGAGTACAACCCACCGTGGCATCGACCGCCGACTTCAAGAACGGGCTCGTCCTGCAGATCGACGGCCAGCTGTGGCAGATCGTCGAGTTCCAGCACGTCAAGCCCGGCAAAGGGCCGGCGTTCGTGCGGACCAAGCTGAAGAACGTGCTGTCCGGCAAGGTCGTCGACAAGACCTACAACGCCGGCGTGAAGGTGGAGACCGCGACGGTGGACCGCCGCGACACCACCTACCTGTACCGCGACGGGTCGGACTTCGTGTTCATGGACTCCGAGGACTACGAGCAGCACCCGCTGCCGGAGTCGCTGGTCGGCGACGCCGCCGGTTTCCTGCTGGAGAGCATGCCGGTGCAGGTCGCCTTCCACGACGGCGCGCCGCTGTACCTCGAGCTGCCCGTGACCGTCGAGCTCGAGGTCACCCACACCGAGCCCGGTCTGCAGGGCGACCGCTCCAGCGCGGGCACCAAGCCCGCGACGCTGGAGACCGGCGCCGAGATCCAGGTGCCGCTGTTCATCAACACCGGCGACAAGCTCAAGGTGGACTCCCGCGACGGCAGCTACCTGGGAAGGGTGAATGCCTGACGAGGCGAGCGCAGCGCAGCGGAGCGACGGGGTGCCTGACGCAAGGGCGACCGGCGCACCAGGCCCGCAAGCGCGCGGTCGACCTGCTGTTCGAGGCCGAGGCGCGCGGGATCACCGCCGCCGAGGTGGCCGAGAGCGCGCAACGCGTTGGCCGAGACGCAACCCGACGACATGTCGCCGCTGAACCCGTACACGGTGACGGTGGCGCACGGGGTGACCGAGCATGCCGCGCACATCGACGATCTGATCTCGTCGCACCTGCAGGGCTGGACGCTGGACCGGCTGCCGGCGGTCGACCGGGCGATTCTGCGGGTGGCGGTGTGGGAGCTGCTGCACGCCGAGGACGTACCCGAGCCGGTCGCCGTCGACGAGGCGGTGGAACTGGCCAAGCAGCTGTCCACCGATGAGTCGCCGGGCTTCGTCAACGGCGTGCTGGGCCAGGTGATGCTGGTGACGCCGCAGATCCGCGCGGCCGCGGCCGCGGTCCGGGCCGGGCGGGACGGCAGCTCCGAGCTAATGGGTGCGCCGCAGGACTGGGCCCCGTACTCCAGTGTCAGCGAAGCGGCGCGGGTGTACCTGCGCGACCCCGATCTGGCGCTGGACCAGTTGCGCTCCGTCGTCGAGCCGGCCGCGATCAGATCGTTCGTCATGACGCGCGGGTTCACCGAGGAGCCCTGGGGTGAGGCGCTCTGGCAGGAGGTGCTGGTCACCGACGGCCAGCGGCTGATCATGTGGCGCGCCGACGACGACGTTTCCCAACCGGTCGACGGCGGCGAACCGCGCCGGGTGCTGATGGCCTCCGTGCGCTCGATCTTGTTGTCCACGATCACCGATCAGGTGTTGTCCACCGAATACGAGGTGCTCGGCGACGGTACCCGGCGGCTGGCCGAGGTGAAACTGCGCCTCTACACCCAGTTGGTGACCCGGACGCGGCAGCGATCGGCGACCGACACCGACGTCTACTGCGAGTCGTTCCGGTTCGTGAAGTCGGTGGACAACGGCGGACTGGCGCAGATGCAGCGACTGCTGCAGTTCGGCCGGGTGCTGTCCCGCTCGATGTAGCCGTCAGGAATAGGGCGGCAACGCCATCGTCCCCGCGGCCTGGAACCACATCCTCTCGGCGATCGGCCGGAACGGCCAGCGTTGCATCCACTTCATCACCGCCGCGGTGATCGCGATGTCGGACTCGCTCATCGGGGCGTAGCGGTCGATCCCGTTGGGCAGGTCCTGGCAGCGGGCGACGAAGGGGCGCAGCACCTGTTCGTAGCGGGCGAGCGCCGACCGGATGCGGGCGGGCTCCAGGTCGGGCGCGGGACCCAGTTCGCCGGCGAGAACATACGCCCCGACGAGGGCCAGGCGTGGTACCCATGCCGGACAGCGGTGAGGCGCAGTAGCCGGCATCGCCGACCAGCGTGACCCGGTCCGATGTCCACGTCGGCATGTGCACCTGTGCGAACGCGTCGAAGTAGAAGTCGTCGGCCTCGGCGGCCGCGGCGAGCAGCGCGTCGCAGTGCCAACCCGCGCCGGCGAAACGCTCCACCAGGAGCTGTCGTTGTGCGTCGAGGTCATGACGGTCATACGACAAGGGCTCGGAGCGAAAAGCCAGGCCCGCCTTGGCGACCGTCGGATCGTGCGACGGGCGCATCGAGGCGTTGAGGCCGCCGGGCGCCTGGTAGAGCAGAAACCAGCCGTCCAGTCCGACCGTGTCGGGTGCGGAGAACCAGGCGTTGTACCCGCCGAGAGGCTGGACGAATCGATCTTCGGGGCCGAAGGCGGTGCGCCGCACGGCCGAATGCGGGCCGTCGGCGCCGACCACCAGATCCGCGGTGAGCCGGCTGCCGTCGGCGAGTGTCACCGTCACGCCGTCGTCGCTCTGCTCCAGCCCGCTGATGGTGGCATTGAACCGGTAGTCGACTCGTGGCGGGTCGCGTCGTAGAGCACCTCGGCGAGGTCGCCCCGCAGGATCTCCAACTTCGACACCAGCCCGTTGCCGCCGAACGCAGTGACCGGCATCTCGGCGCGGCGGCTGCCGTCGGACCGTACCCAGGCGGCGCCCTTCTGGCGAGTGCCCGTCCCCGCATCTGTTGGATCAGGCCCATCCGCTCGACGACCTCGCCGCCGGAGCCACGCAGATCGACCGTCTGTCCGCCGGGCCTGATCTCGGGTGCGATCTCCAGCACGATCACGCGGTAGCCCTTGCGGGCCAGCCAGAATGCCAGCGCGGGCCCGGCGATCCCTGCGCCGTTGATGATCACGGTCGGCGTATGCACGCCCCGTAATCTAGTGCGCTGCAGCCGCTGTCGGGTCAGGCAGCGTCGAACGTGACCAGGTCGATGCTGAGGCGGCCTTCGAGCAGGCTGAGCCGTTGTCGGTGGGGTGGTCCGGGTGGTGGGGGTGCGGTGCTGTGGTAGACCGCGCCGGTGGGGGTGCGGAATTGCGGCGGTGTGCGCGCCGTGGGTGTCGCTGGTGCTGACGGTCCAGCCGGGGGCTTCTTTGGTGTAGTTGCAGGCTTCGCATTCGCCTAGGCCGTTGCGGGCGCTGGTCGGGCCGCCGTGGCGGGCGGGGGTGGCGTGGTCGGTGTGTCGGATCGCGGCGTTGCAGTACGGGGTGCGGCAGGTTTGATCGCGCAGGCCGATGAAGCGGGCCAACCCTTGGGGGAAGATCCGCGCCCGCGATTCCATCGCGACCAACTGCCCGCTGCGCGGGTGCCGGTAGAGCCGGCGCAGCGTGGTTTTGGTCTCGGCGTCGAGGGCGTCGCGGACCAGGTCGCGCAGCACCACCGCGGGGACGGGGCCGTATCCGGTGACCCAGCCGGGGCAGTCATCCTCCCCGAACAGGGTGGTGTCGGCCATGACGAGGTGCACCGCCACCGGCACCGGTGCGTGGGCCGGTCTTCCGGTGATGCGTTCATAGAGGGTGTCGGCCATGACCTGGCCGCGTCCGCGCCCATCGCCGCTGACGTCGGCTTCGCGTTTGAGCGCGGCGTAGACGCCGATGCCCTGGGCCAGCGGCAGCAGCGCGGTCAGATAGACCATGCCCTCGGGAGCCGGACGAGTCCACACCGAGCGATCCGCGACGGCTTTGGCGTTGCGTTCGACCACCGCGGCGGCGTCCAGGCGGGCGGTGATCTGCTTGGCTCTGGCCTCCACCCGGGCATTACCCAACCCGACCAGAGCGTCGGGGTCGGCGCACAGCTCGGCATCGAGCGCACGGCGGTGCTCGACCCTCAGACAGGCCGAGGCCTTCACGATCAGGGTGGCCCGGTACTCGGTGAGTATCCCGGCCTGCAGCGCGGCCAGGGTGTGCGGCATCTCGTGCACCAACGCGTTCGCGACACCCAGGTGTTGGTTGCCGCGCACCGGGGCATCGGCGCGGGCCAGCGCGACCTCGGTGGCCAGCCCGCGGCCCCGCTTACGGGCCGGCACCCCCGCGGCGGCCTCGGCCGCGCGACGCTTGGCCGCCCACAACGCCGTCGCCCGCGCCTGGGCCGCCGCCGCAGACGCCTTCACCCGCTCGAACCGCTCCACCGCCGCGCGCAACTCCACTTCCGAAGCGTCGCCGTCGATATCGAACATGTGTGCGAGTCTAGCCATCCCCACCGACATTTGATCCGGGTAGACAGGAAGGGTGACATCCGGGGATTTCGAGCTCTCCATGGACGAACTCCGGGCCGTCGCACGCTACGTCGCCGAGACGGCCGACGGAATGCTCCCGGTGTACGAGGACATCCACCCCGGTGATCCTCGGCCCCGAACGGCCGTCGCCGCCGCGTGGCAGTTCGTGCGCGGTGCGCCGCGAACACGGCTCCAGCGCGTCGCTTCGGTCGACGCGCACCGAGCCGCCAGGGAGGCGTCCAGTGAGATGGCGCGCCTCGCCGCCCAGGCGGCCGGCGATGCCGCAGCAGCGGCCTACCTCCACCCCATCGCCAAGGCTCACCAAGTCGGCCACATCCTGCGCGCCGCCGCGAATGCCGCCCGCATTCACGAGATCACCACCGGAGCGCCCGACGAGATGATTCGACGAGCGCTACGGCGCGCCACTCCGGAGCTCACGGACGTCTTGTGTCGCTACCCACCCGCGCCGAGTGGCACGAGCCGGGTGGCCCAACTGATGTCGGTAGTGGACGGGGCGCTGCGTGGTCAGAGTTCGAGCGCCTCGTAGGTCCGCCGGACGAACTTGGGTTGTGCGCTCTGCAGTTTGGCGAGCGAGGTGTTGCCCGCGACGGCCGCCGAGGCGTCGGCGGCCAGGTTCGGCAGGTTCTGAATGAGATAGATGAGGATGAGGTTCGCCGACGGATCGGCCTGCCACCACGTGCCGTAGGCGCCGGGCCAGGAGAACGTGCCGGGGCCGCCGGGGCCGAAGAGCTGTCGCGACTTCGCCGGCTCGGTCACCACCGACAGGTTCAGCCCGAAGCCGCGTCCGATCCAGAACGGGGCGCCGAGGAAGTCGTGCCGCTTCTGCTCGTCGGTCAGCCGATCGGTGCGCATCGACTCGACCGATTCCTGCGAGAGCACCCGCACCCCGTCGACCGTCCCACCCTCGAGCAGCATGCGCGCGAATCTCAGATAGTCGTCGGCCGTCGACCAGAGTCCGGCGCCCCCGGTGCAGAACGGCGGGTCGGTGATCGGAGCCGGCCCCATCACGTCATGGCGCAGCGTGGTGTCCTTGTCCAACTGGTACATGGTCGCCGCACGCCGCCTGCCGGTGCTTCCGACGTGAAAGCCGGTGTCGGACATGCCCAGTGGCTCCAGAATTCGGTCCCGCAGCACCTCGCTCAAGGGCTTGCCCTCGATCCGCGACAGCGCGATGCCCAGCACATCGGTGGCGTGGCTGTAGGTCAGCCGCTCACCGGGTTGGTGGGCGAGGGGGAGTGCGGCGAGTTCGGCGAGCCAGCGATCCTGGTCCTGCCGGGTCGGCAGCCTGCGGTACGCGTCGGCCAGCGGACCGAGCACCGAGAACATGTAGGCCAACCCACTGCGGTGGGTCATCAGATCCTCGATGGTGATCGGTCGTTGCGCCGGCACGGTGCGGTCCAGCGCGCCGCGGGGCTCGGCCAGCACGCGCATGTCGGCCAGTTCGGGCAGCCACGTCGACACCCGGTCGCTCAGCGCGAGTCCGCCTTCCTCGACCAGTGACATCGCCGCGGCCACCGTGACCGGTTTCGTCATCGAAGCGATGCGGAAAATGGTGTCGCGCTGCATCGGCAAGCGAGCGTCGACATCCCGGTGTCCGAGCTCGTTGACCTGGAGCACTTCGCCGTCGCGCCAGACCAGCGTGACGGCGCCGGCCAGCAGGCCGGCATCGATCGCTTCCACGACGGAGGCCTTGTTGCGGTCGAGGTTCACGGCGTCAGAGTAGGTCAGCGGTGCCGATGCGAGCGCGCAGTGGTAGCCTTGCCGCGGTTTGGCCGTCCTTTAACGATCCGTCCCGTGAGGCGGAGAAGGAGGTCCGGGTTACACGTGGCTGATACCACTGACCGGGAGTTGATGTCCGCAGCGGACGTCAGTCGCACCATTGCCCGCATCGCCCATCAGATCATCGAGAAGACCGCGCTGGACGGCCCGGACGGGCCCCGCGTCATCCTGCTGGGCATCCCCACCCGCGGCGTCACCCTCGCCACTCGCCTCGCGCGCAACATCGCCGAGTTCAGCGGAACCGAGGTCGCCTGCGGAGCCTTGGACACCACGCTCTACCGCGACGACCTGATGTCCAAGCCGCCCCGGGCGCTGGCCGCGACGTCGATCCCCGAGGACGGTATCGACGGGGCGCTGGTGGTGCTCGTCGACGACGTGCTCTACACCGGGCGGTCCGTGCGTTCTGCCCTCGACGCGCTGCGGGATCTCGGCCGTCCCCAGGCGGTTCAGCTCGCGGTCCTGGTCGACCGCGGTCATCGGGAGCTCCCCATCCGGGCGGACTACGTCGGCAAGAACGTCCCGACGTCCCGCGCCGAGAACGTCAAGGTCCGGCTGACCGAAAACGATGGAGCCGACGCCATCTCCATCGCACCGTACGGAGGGCCCACCAGGTGAAGCATCTGCTGACCGCGGCCGATCTGAGCCGCGAGGACGCCACCGCGATTCTCGACAACGCCGACCGGTTCGCCGAAGCGCTGCTCGGGCGCGAGGTCAAGAAGCTGCCGACGCTGCGGGGGCGCACCGTCATCACGATGTTCTACGAGAACTCCACTCGCACCCGGGTGTCCTTCGAGGTGGCCGGCAAGTGGATGAGCGCCGACGTCATCAACGTCAGCGCTTCGGGATCGTCTGTGGCCAAAGGGGAGTCGCTGCGCGACACCGCGCTGACGCTGCGCGCCGCCGGCGCCGACGCGCTGATCATCCGGCACCCGGCATCGGGAGCCGCCCAGCAACTCGCCGCCTGGACCGTCGACGAGCGTGGCGGCCCCTCGGTGATCAACGCCGGCGACGGCACGCACGAACACCCCACCCAGGCGCTGCTCGACGCGCTGACCATCCGGCAGCGGCTCGGTGGCATCGAGGGCAGGCGGGTGGTGATCGTCGGGGACGTCCTGCACAGCCGGGTGGCCCGGTCCAACGTCGCGCTGCTGCACACCCTCGGCGCGGAGGTGGTGCTCGTCGCACCGCCCACGTTGCTGCCGGTCGGGGTCTCCGGCTGGCCGGTGACCGTGTCCCACGAACTCGACGCCGAACTGCCCGTGGCCGACGCGGTGCTGATGCTGCGGGTGCAGGCCGAGCGGATGAACGGCGGCTTCTTCCCGTCCGCACGGGAGTACTCGGTGCGCTACGGGCTTTCGGAGAAGCGGCAGGCGCAGCTCGCCCGCACGCCGTGGTGCTGCATCCCGGCCCGATGCTGCGCGGCATGGAGATCGCCCATTCCGTGGCGGACTCGTCGCAATCGGCAGTGCTGCAACAGGTTTCCAACGGAGTGCACGTCCGGATGGCGGTGCTGTTCCACCTGCTCGTCGGTTCGGAAGAGGGAGCGATCAGCGCATGACGGAACACATCCCCGGGCCGTCCCCTGCCCTGCGGGCGTGGCCCCATCGCTCCTGCCCTCCGCTCCTCATCACCGGAGTCCGGCTCTACGGTGAGGGCGAAGCCGTCGACGTGCTCGTCGACGACGGGCAGATCCAGCAGATCGGCGCGGGACTGACCGCTCCCGACGGTGCCGAGGTGATCGAGGCGGCCGGCCAGATCCTGCTGCCGGGTTTCGTGGACCTGCACACCCATCTGCGCGAGCCCGGCCGCGAGTATGCCGAAGACATCGAAACCGGTTCCGCCGCAGCGGCTCTCGGCGGTTTCACCGCGGTGTTCGCGATGGCCAACACCGATCCGGTCGCCGACAGCGCCGTGGTCACCGACCACGTGTGGCATCGGGGCCAGCAAATCGGCCTCGTCGACGTGCACCCGGTCGGTGCGGTGACCGTCGGCCTTGCGGGCAAGCAGCTCACCGAGATGGGCCTGATGGCGGCCGGTGTGGGCCGGGTCCGGATGTTCTCCGACGACGGGGTGTGCGTCGACGACCCGCTGGTGATGCGACGCGCGCTCGAGTACGCCTCCGGCCTCGGCGTGCTGATCGCCCAGCACGCCGAGGAGCCGCGCCTGACGGTCGGCGCCGTCGCGCACGAGGGTCCCAACGCCGCCCGGCTGGGTCTGGCGGGCTGGCCGCGCGCCGCCGAGGAGTCGATCGTGGCGCGCGACGCGCTGCTCGCCCGCGACGCCGGGGCACGGGTGCACATCTGTCATGCATCGACCGCGGGCACCGTGGAGCTGATCCGGTGGGCCAAGGAGCAGGGGATCGCCATCACCGCGGAGGTCACCCCGCATCACCTGCTGCTCGACGACACCCGGCTGGAGTCCTACGACGGACGCAACCGGGTGAATCCGCCGCTGCGCGAAGCCGGCGACGCCGTCGCGCTGCGCCAGGCGCTCGCCGACGGCGTGATCGACTGCGTGGCCACCGATCACGCGCCGCACGCCGAACACGAGAAGATGTGTGAGTTCGCCAGCGCCCGGCCCGGCATGCTCGGGCTGCAGACCGCGCTGTCGGTCGTGGTCGAGACGATGGTCAAGCCCGGCCTGCTGACCTGGCGCGACGTCGCCCGGGTGATGAGTGAGAACCCGGCGCGCATCGTCGGGCTACCCGATCAGGGCCGGCCGTTGGAGGTCGGTGAGCCGGCGAATCTGACGGTCGTCGACCCGCGGCGCGGTGTGGACGGTCAGCGGCGCCGAGCTGGCCAGCCGGTCGGACAACACCCCGTATGAGGACATGGAACTCCCGGCGGCGGTGACCGCGACGCTGCTGCGCGGCAGGATCACCGCCCGCGACGGGAAGGCCGGCGGATGAACACTCCGACGCTGGTGGTTTCGCTGATCATGGCCGCGGTGCTCGCGCTGCTCATCGCCGTGCTGATCCAGGCGATGATCCGGGGCTGGCGACACCGGGCCGAACATCAGGCGCAGATCGTGGGCACGCTTCCGCCACTGCCCGACACCGTCGGGCCGGTGATCGTCGCGCCCACCAAGGGTCTCTACGTCGGCAGCACGCTGGTCCCGGACTGGAACGACCGCGTCGCCGCCAGCGACCTCGGCTTCCGGTCCAAGGCCGTGCTCACCCGTTATCCCGAGGGAATCATGGTGCAGCGCACCGGTGCCGGTCCGATCTGGATCCCCGACGACACGATCACTGCGATTCGTGCCGAAAAGCATCTGGCCGGCAAGGCGCTCACCCACGAGGGCATTCTGGCCATCCGCTGGCGACTGCCCTCCGGCGTCGAGATCGACACCGGATTCCGCGCCGACGACCGGCGGGAATACTCGAAATGGCTTCCCGAGGAGGTTGCATGACGGCCGACAAAGCCGTGCTCGTGCTCGAAGACGGCCGGATCTTCACCGGCACGCCGTTCGGAGCCCGCGGGGAGACGCTCGGCGAAGTCGTGTTCTCCACCGGCATGTCCGGGTATCAGGAGACGCTCACCGATCCCAGCTACCACCGCCAGATCGTCGTGGCGACCGCGCCGCAGATCGGCAACACCGGCTGGAACGACGAGGACAGCGAAAGCCGCGGCGACAAGATCTGGGTCGCCGGGTACGCCGTGCGCGACCCCTCGCCGCGGGCGTCGAGCTGGCGCGCCAGCGGAACGCTCGACGACGAACTGGCGCGCCAAGGCGTCGTCGGCATCGCCGGGATCGACACCCGCGCCGTGGTGCGGCACCTGCGCAGCCGCGGCTCGATGAAGGCCGGTGTGTTCAGCGGTGCGGCCGCGCAAGCCCCCGTCGACGAGCTGGTGGCTCGCGTGCTGGGCCAGGAATCCATGCTGGGCGCCGACCTGGCCGGGCAGGTCAGCGCCGAGGCGCCTACGTCGTGGAACCCGAAGGGGCGCAGCGCTTCACCGTCGCGGCACTGGATCTCGGCATCAAGACCAACACTCCGCGCAACTTCGCCGCACGCGGTATCCGCAGCGTCGTGCTGCCGTCGGCGGCGACGTTCGCCCAGATCGCCGACCTGAAACCCGACGGGGTGTTCCTGTCCAACGGGCCGGGCGACCCGGCGACCGCCGACCACGTCGTCGGCGTCACCCAAGCGGTGCTCGACGCCGGCATCCCGTTGTTCGGCATCTGCTTCGGCAACCAGATCCTGGGCCGTGCGCTGGGCCTGGCCACCTACAAGATGGTGTTCGGACACCGCGGGATCAACATCCCGGTGATGGACCACTCCACCGGCCGGGTCGCGATCACCGCGCAGAACCACGGCTTCGCGCTCGAGGGCGAGGCGGGCCAGCAGTTCGACACCCCGTTCGGCCGGGCCGAGGTCAGCCACACCTGCGCCAACGACGGTGTGGTGGAAGGGGTCCGGCTGGCCGACGGCCGGGCTTTCTCGGTGCAGTACCACCCGGAGGCGGCCGCGGGCCCGCGGGACGCCGAATACCTGTTCGACCAGTTCGTCGACCTGATGGCGGGGGATGCGGGCCCCCGCGTGCAGAAGGGGAGAGAACTAGATGCCGACGCCGCGCAGACCTCAACCACATCCTGGTGATCGGATCCGGTCCGATCCTGATCGGGCAGGCCGCCGAGTTCGACTATTCCGGGACGCAGGCGTGCCGGGTGCTGCGGGCCGAGGGGCTCGAGGTCACGCCTGATCAACTCCAACCCGGCGACGATCATGACCGATCCCGGAGTACGCCGACCACACCTACGTCGAGCCCATCACCGCGGACTTCGTCGAGAAGGTGATCGCCCAGCAGGCCGAGCGCGGCAACAGGATCGACGCGCTGCTGGCCACCCTCGGCGGGCAGACCGCGCTCAACACCGCGGTCAAGCTGTACGAGAACGGTGCGCTGGAGCGGTACGGCGTCGAGCTGATCGGGGCCGACTTCGAGGCCATCCAGCGCGGCGAGGACCGGCAGAAGTTCAAGGACATCGTCAGCAAGGTGGGCGGCGAATCCGCCCGCAGCCGAGTCTGTTTCACGATGGAGGAAGTGCGCGAGACCGTCGCCGACCTCGGCCTGCCCGTGGTGGTGCGACCGCAGCTTCACGATGGGCGGCCTCGGCTCGGGAATGGCGTACTCCGCCGAGGACGTCGAGCGGATGGCCGGGGACGGCCTGACCGCGTCCCCGTCGGCGAACGTGCTCATCGAGGAATCCATCTACGGATGGAAGGAATACGAACTCGAGCTGATGCGCGACGGCCACGACAACGTGGTGGTGGTGTGCTCGATCGAGAACTTCGACCCGATGGGCGTGCACACCGGGGACTCGGTGACCGTGGCGCCGGCCATGACGCTGACCGACCGCGAATACCAGACCATGCGCACGCTGGGCATCGAGATCCTGCGCGAGGTCGGCGTCGACACCGGCGGCTGCAACATCCAGTTCGCGGTCAACCCGCAGGACGGCCGGCTCATCGTCATCGAGATGAACCCGCGGGTGTCGCGGTCCAGCGCGCTGGCGTCGAAGGCCACCGGGTTCCCCATCGCCAAGATCGCCGCCAAGCTGGCCATCGGCTACACCCTCGACGAGATCGTCAACGACATCACCAAGGAGACGCCGGCCTGCTTCGAGCCGACGCTGGACTACGTCGTGGTCAAGGCGCCCCGCTTCGCGTTCGAGAAGTTCCCCGGCGCCGACGCCACGCTGACCACCACGATGAAGTCGGTGGGCGAGGCGATGTCGCTGGGCCGCAACTTCGTCGAGGCGCTCGGCAAGGTGATGCGCTCGCTGGAGACCAGCCGCACCGGGTTCTGGACCGGTGCCGATCCCGGCGGGGACGTCGCCGAGGTACTCGAGCGCCTGCGGACGCCCACCGACGGGCGGCTCTACGACATCGAGTACGCCCTGCGGCTGGGTGCCGGCGTCGAGGACGTCGCACGGGCCTCCGGGGTCGACCCGTGGTTCCTCGAGCAGATCGCCGGCCTGGTCGAGCTGCGCGCCGAACTGCTCGACGCGCCGGTACTCGGCGAAGAGCTGCTCCGGCGCAGTAAGCACAGCGGACTGTCGGATCGCCAGATCGCCGCGCTGCGACCGGAACTGGCGGGTGAGATGGGAGTGCGCGCGCTGCGTCAGCGGCTCGGCATCCACCCGGTGTTCAAGACGGTGGACACCTGTGCCGCCGAGTTCGAGGCCAAGACGCCCTACCACTACAGCAGCTACGAGCTCGACCCCGCCGCCGAGACCGAGGTCGCGCCCCAGGCCGAGAGGCCCAAGGTGCTGATCCTGGGATCCGGCCCCAACCGCATCGGGCAGGGCATCGAATTCGACTACAGCTGCGTGCACGCCGCGACCACGCTGAGCCAGGCCGGGTTCGAGACGGTGATGATCAACTGCAACCCGGAGACGGTGTCCACCGACTACGACACCGCCGACCGGCTGTACTTCGAACCGCTGACGTTCGAGGACGTGCTGGAGATCTACTACGCCGAGCAGGAATCCGGCCGTGGCGGTCCCGGCGTGGTCGGGGTCATCGTGCAACTGGGTGGGCAGACACCGCTGGGACTGGCCGAGCGGCTGGAGAAGGCCGGGGTGCCGATCGTCGGCACCAAGCCCGAGGCCATCGACCTGGCCGAGGACCGCGGCGAATTCGGTGAGGTGCTGCGCCGACGCCGGTCTGCCCGCGCCGCGGTTCGGGATGGCGACCAGCTTCGACCAGGCGCGCCGGATCGCCGCCGACATCGGTTACCCGGTGCTGGTGCGGCCGTCCTATGTGCTCGGCGGCCGCGGGATGGAGATCGTCTACGACGACGAGACGCTGGAGGGCTACATCACCCGGGCCACCCAGCTCTCGCCCGAAGCATCCGGTGCTGGTCGACCGCTTCCTGGAGGACGCGATCGAGATCGACGTGGACGCGCTGTGCGACGGCACCGAGGTCTACATCGGCGGCGTGATGGAGCACATCGAGGAGGCCGGCATCCACTCCGGTGACTCGGCCTGTGCATTGCCGCCGGTCACGTTGGGCCGCAGCGACATCGAGGCGGTGCGCCGCGCCACCGAGGCGATCGCGTTCGGCGTCGGGGTGGTCGGCCTGCTCAACGTGCAGTACGCGCTCAAAGACGACGTGCTCTACGTGCTGGAGGCCAACCCGCGCGCCAGCCGTACGGTGCCGTTCGTGTCGAAGGCCACCGCAGTACCACTCGCGAAAGCCTGCGCGCGGATCATGCTGGGCGCCACCATCGCCGAACTCCGCGAGGAGGGCGTGCTGGCCGCGACCGGCGACGGGGCGGCGCACCGCCCGTAACGCGCCGGTGGCCGTCAAGGAGGCGGTGCTGCCGTTCCACCGGTTCCGCCGCTACGACGGCGCCCAGATCGACTCGCTGCTCGGCCCGGAGATGAAGTCGACCGGCGAGGTGATGGGCATCGCCCACGACTTCGGCAGCGCCTTCGCCAAGAGTCAGACCGCCGCCTACGGCTCGCTGCCCACCGCGGGCACGGTGTTCGTCTCGGTGGCCAACCGCGACAAGCGGTCGCTGGTGTTCCCGGTCAAGCGCCTCGCCGACCTCGGGTTCCGGGTGCTGGCCACCGAGGGCACCGCGGAGATGTTGCGGCGCAACGGAATTCCATGCGCCGAGGTCCGCAAGCACTTCGAGGAGCCCAGCCCGGACCGGCCCGCGCTTTCCGCGGTCGACGCCATCAGGGCGGGGGAGGTGCAGATGGTCATCAACACGCCCTACGGCAATTCCGGTCCGCGCATCGACGGCTACGAGATCCGCTCGGCCGCGGTGTCGATGAACATTCCGTGCGTGACCACGGTGCAGGGTGCCTCGGCCGCCGTGCAGGGCATCGAAGCGGGCATCCGCGGCGACATCGGGGTGATGTCGCTGCAGCAGCTGCACAGCTCGCTGGGGTCGTGACGGTGGGCGGGTTCGGGAACCGCCTGTCGGACGCGACGGCGCGGCGCGGCCCGCTGTGTCTGGGCATCGACCCGCACCCCGAACTGCTGCGCGCGTGGGGACTGGAGTGCGGACGCCGACGGCCTGGCCCGGTTCAGCGACCTCTGCGTGGCGGCATTCGGCGGCTTCGCGGTCGTCAAGCCGCAGGTCGCGTTCTTCGAGGCGTACGGATCGGCCGGGTTCGCGGTCCTCGAGCGCACGATCGCCGCGCTGCGCGCCGAGGGCGTGCTGGTGCTCGCCGACGCCAAGCGCGGTGACATCGGCTCGACCATGGCCGCCTACGCCCAGGCCTGGGCCGGTGATTCGCCGCTGGCCGCCGACGCGGTGACGGCCTCGCCCTACCTGGGCTTCGGTTCCCTGCAGCCGCTGCTGGATACCGCGCTCGCCCACGGGCGGGGAGTGTTCGTGCTGGCCGCGACGTCCAATCCGGAGGGGGCCTCGGTGCAACGGGCGGACGCCGGTGGGCGAACCGTCGCCCAGTCGATCGTCGACGCCGCCGCAGCGGTCAACGGTGGGTCGGACACCGGCTCGGTCGGGGTGGTGGTCGGCGCGACGCTGGCGGATCCGCCGGACGTCAGCGCGTTGAACGGTCCGGTGCTGGTTCCCGGCGTCGGCGCCCAGGGCGGCCGCGCCGAGGCGCTGGCGGGCCTGGGCGGGGCGCTACCGGGTCAGCTGCTGCCCGCGGTCTCGCGGGAGGTGCTGCGGGCTGGACCCGACGTCTCGGCGCTGCGGGCGGCCGCCGAGCGGATGCGCGACGCAGTGGCCTACCTGCGGGGTTGACGGTTTCGGGACCTCCGTCCCGCGACACGCCCGAGGCGCGATGACCAGCAGAAATTTCTCGGATCACAGCGCCGCGGCGGGTGCCGCGAGCGCCCTCCGGCGTGCCGGCGCGGCGCACCGATGGCCGGCGATCCCTGAATACCTCGATATGCAGGGCGTTTTGTCCTCGATAGCAACATTGTGGGCCGCGGCGCGGCCCGGTGACTGCGGTGCGGTCCGGGGCGGCGCGACGCCCCTACACGCTGGGCTTTTGGGCCGCGAACCCGGGGGTGGGGTTAGCTTTCGTCAGCATGCGTGGGTACGGTCGTCCACGCTGGCCGGTTCGCGATCCACCACGACCGGCCGAGATAAAACAGATGATGGTGACGAGACGGAGGAACCCGTGGCCCTTCCCCAGTTGACCGACGAACAGCGCGCGGCAGCGTTGGAGAAGGCTGCTGCCGCACGTCGAGCACGAGCCGAGCTCAAAGACCGGCTCAAGCGCGGCGGCACCAACCTCAAGCAGGTGCTCAAGGACGCCGAGACCGACGAGGTCTTGGGCAAGATGAAGGTCTCCGCGCTGCTGGAGGCGCTGCCCAAGGTCGGCAAGGTCAAGGCGCAGGAGATCATGACCGAGCTCGAGATCGCCCCGACCCGCAGGCTGCGTGGCCTGGGTGATCGTCAGCGCAAGGCACTGCTGGAAAAGTTCGACTTCTCGTAAGGGAGGTCAGTGAGCGAAGGCGGAGGGCCGGACACACCCGACACGGGACCGGTGTTGGTGCTGTCCGGCCCGTCTGCCGTCGGAAAATCCACTGTCGTCCGCTGCTTGCGGGAGCGCGTCGCCGACCTGTACTTCAGCGTCTCGGTCACCACGCGTGCCCCGCGCCCCGGCGAGGTCGACGGAGTGGACTACTCGTTCGTGATGCCCGAGCAGTTTCAGCAGCTCATCGATGACGGTGCGCTGCTGGAATGGGCGGAGATCCACGGCGGACTGCACCGCTCGGGAACGCCCGCAGCGCCCGTCCGCGCAGCCACCGCGGCCGGCCGCCCGGTCCTCATCGAGGTCGACCTGGCAGGCGCGCGCGCCGTCAAGAAGGCGCTGCCCGAGGCCACCACGGTCTTCCTCGCCCCGCCCAGCTGGGAGGCGCTGGAGTCGCGGCTGATCGCCCGCGGCACCGAAACCCCGGATGTCATGGCCCGCAGACTCCACACGGCCAGAGCGGAACTGGCCGCGCAGGGCGACTTCGACAGGGTGGTCGTCAACGGCGAATTGGAGTCGGCATGCGCCGAATTGGTATCCTTGCTGGTGGCCCGCACACCGGTGCGGCGCGATCAGCCTTGAATTTTTGAATCTAATCGCCAGGAGACATCTTTCGTGAGCACCCCGCACGCCGACACGCGGCTGGCCGCCGTGGACATCGACCCGTCCGCCGCCAGCGCCTACGACACGCCGTTGGGCATCACCAACCCGCCCATCGACGAGTTGCTGGACCGCGCGTCGAGCAAGTACGCGCTGGTGATCTACGCCGCCAAGCGCGCACGTCAGATCAACGACTACTACAACCAGCTCGGCGACGGGATCCTGGAATACGTCGGCCCGTTGGTGGAGCCCGGCCTGCAGGAGAAGCCGCTGTCGATCGCGATGCGCGAGATCCACGAGGACCTGCTCGAGCACACCGAGGGCGAGTAGCCGGGCAGCCGGACGATGGAGCGCAAGCGGATCGTCGTCGGCGTCGCCGGGGGTATCGCCGCCTACAAGGCGGCGACCGTGGTCAGGCAGCTCACCGAGGCCGGACACTCGGTGCGGGTCGTGCCCACCGAGTCCGCGCTGAAGTTCATCGGCGCCGCGACCTTCGAAGCCCTGTCGGGTAACCCGGTGCACACCGGCGTCTTCTCCGACGTCCACGAGGTGCCGCACGTGCGGATCGGACAGGCCGCCGACCTCGTCGTGGTCGCGCCGGCCACCGCCGACCTGCTGGCCCGCGCGACCGTCGGACGGGCCGACGACCTGCTCACCGCCACGCTGCTGACCGCGCGATGCCCGGTGCTGTACGCCCCGGCGATGCACACCGAGATGTGGTTCCATCCGGCGACCATCGAAAATGTGGCAACGTTGCGTAAGCGGGGTTCGGTGGTCATGGAGCCCGCGTCGGGCCGGCTCACCGGAGCCGACACCGGGCCCGGCCGACTGCCCGAAGCCGAGGAGATCAGCACGCTGGCGCAGCTGCTGCTCGCCCGCGGTGACGCACTGCCCTACGACCTCGCGGGCGTCAAAGCCCTGGTGACCGCCGGCGGCACCCGTGAACCCATCGACCCGGTGCGGTTCATCGGCAACCGCAGTTCCGGCAAACAGGGCTATGCGATGGCCCGCGTGCTGGCTCAGCGCGGCGCCGAGGTGACACTGATCGCCGGCAACACCGCCGGACTGGTCGATCCCGCCGGCGTGCACGTCGAGCACGTCGGCTCGGCAGCCCAGCTGCGGGACGCGGTGTCCAAGCACGCACCCGACGCGCAACGTCCTGGTGATGGCCGCCGCCGTGGCCGACTTCCGGCCCGCGCACGCGGCGACGAGCAAGATCAAGAAGGGCCCGGTGGGTGAGGGGGAGCCCACGATCGACCTGGTCCGCAACGACGACGTGCTGGCCGCGGCGGTGCGGGCCCGCACCGACGGACAGCTGCCCAACATGCGGGCCATCGTGGGGTTCGCCGCGGAGACGGGTGACGCGAACGGCGACGTGTTGTTCCACGCCCGCGCCAAGCTCAAGCGCAAGGGGTGCGATCTGCTCGTCGTCAACGCCGTCGGAGAGAACCGTGCGTTCGAGGTCGACCACAACGACGGTTGGCTGCTGTCGGCCGACGGTGCCGAGTGCGCACTGGAGCACGGTTCGAAGACCGTGATCGCGAGCCGTATTGTGGACGCGATCGTCGGCTTCCTGCACACCGCGTGAGCGGCCGGCGAACAGACATCGGCTGCGCGTAAAGGTTGCGCGTCGCAGGGGGACACGCTTGGGTGCTAGAGGCGCCCGGCTCTGCGTGCCATCGCAGACATGAGTGACATTTAGTGGAAAGGGATCGGACGTGAGTGAAGCTCGGCTGTTTACCAGTGAGTCGGTGACCGAAGGGCACCCGGACAAGATCTGTGACGCCATCAGCGACTCGGTGCTCGACGCCTTGCTCGCCGACGATCCCAAGTCCCGTGTCGCGGTCGAGACGCTGGTGACCACCGGCCAGGTGCACGTGGTCGGAGAGGTGACCACCACGGCGAAGGAGGCCTTCGCCGACATCACCAACACCGTGCGCGCCCGGATCCTGGACATCGGCTACGACCACTCCGACAAGGGCTTCGACGGCCTCACTTGCGGCGTCAACATCGGCATCGGCGCGCAGTCGCCGGACATCGCCCAGGGCGTCGACACCGCCCACGAGACGCGCGTCGAGGGCGCCGCCGACCCGCTGGACGCCCAGGGTGCCGGTGACCAGGGCCTGATGTTCGGCTACGCCATCGCCGACACCCCCGAGCTGATGCCGCTGCCGATCGCGCTGGCCCACCGGCTGTCCCGCAAGCTGACCGAGGTCCGCAAGAACGGGACCCTGGACTACCTGCGTCCGGACGGCAAGACCCAGGTGACCGTGCAGTACGAGGGCACTACCCCGGTGCGGCTGGACACCGTGGTGCTGTCCACCCAGCACGCCGACGGGATCGATCTGGAGGGCCAGCTCGCCCCGGAGATCAAGCAGCACGTCATCGACACGGTGCTCGCCGAACTCGGCCACGACACCCTGGACACGTCGTCGCCGCGGCTGTTGGTCAACCCGACCGGCAAGTTCGTGCTCGGCGGCCCGATGGGCGACGCCGGCCTGACCGGCCGCAAGATCATCGTCGACACGTACGGCGGCTGGGCCCGCCACGGTGGCGGCGCCTTCTCGGGCAAGGATCCGTCCAAGGTCGACCGGTCGGCCGCGTACGCGATGCGCTGGGTCGCCAAGAACGTGGTCGCCGCAGGGCTGGCCGAGCGGGTCGAGGTGCAGGTCGCCTACGCGATCGGCAAGGCCGCCCCGGTGGGTCTGTTCGTGGAGACCTTCGGCTCCGAGACCGTCGACCCGGTGAAGATCGAAAAGGCCATCGGCGAAGTGTTCGACCTGCGGCCCGGTGCGATCGTGCGTGATCTCGACCTGCTGCGGCCGATCTACGCGCCGACCGCGGCGTACGGCCACTTCGGCCGCACCGACATCGAACTGCCCTGGGAGCAGCTGAACAAGGTCGACGACCTCAAGAACGCGGTCTGAGGCTGCTCACCCGCCTGACCACGGGTACAGCACGCCGGCGGACGGTGCACCCAGCATCACACCGACCAGCGCGACCGCGCCGGCGACGGTGACGCTGAGGATGCGGGTCATCGCGTCAGCCGTTCGGACAGTTGGTGGTCGGCAGGAACAGCGACCAGCACCATCCCGGCGTCAGCGGCGGGGTCAGGCTCGGCGCCGGGGGTGGCGGCGCCGGCGGCGCATCCCCCTCGAAGATGTTCGCCGCGACGTTGCCCTGGCCGTGGTAGACGTACCAGGAGGTGTGGCAGACGTTGTTGTCCCAGACCACCGGGTTCACTCGGAGGTTCCCGGTCTGCACCGGCGGGTCTCCCGGGCACCAGCGGCATGGGCCCTCCGGACTGTTCTCGGGGCACCCCGGCCATGAGGCCGGCAGTGGCGCGCGGGGCAGCGCGGCTGCGGCGCCGGAGCCCACACCCAGTGCCGCCGCCGCGCCGGCCCCAACCAGCAGGGCCGCGGCGGCGACGCGCCTGATTGGGTGATTGTCGATCATGAAGGGACGCTAGTCCCGCGAAGGGGCTACCGACCCCGAAACGACTACTGCTGAAGTGCCGTCCGCAAGGCGGTGAGCGCCCGTTCGGTCGCCTGCGTCGCGGCGGGCACCACGCCGTGGTAGGCCAGGAAGCCGTGCACCAGGGTCTCGGAGTGGTGCAGTTCGGTGTCGACGCCGGCCTCGGCGAGCAGCTGCGCGTAGCGCATCCCGTCGTCGCGCAGCGGGTCGTGACCGGCGACGGCGATGTAGGCCGCGGGCAGTCCGCTCAGCTCACCGACGGCGGGAACCAGCGTGGCGGGCGGCCGGGACAGGTCGGTCTCGGCCACGTACCAGCGGGTGAAGTCTTTGCACGCAGCCAGACCGAGGATCGGCGCGTCGGAGTTCTCGGTGAACGACGGCAACGACGTGTCGAACGTCGTCGACGGGTACCACAGCAGCTGGAAGCGCAGCGGCAGGCCGGCGTCACGGGCCAGTTGCGCCACCACCGCGGCGAGGTTGCCCCCGGCGGAGTCGCCGGCCACCGCGATGCGGTCGGGGTCACCGCCGAAGCGGCCTGCGTTGGCGGCCACCCACTGCGTCGCCGCCCAGGCGTCCTCGACTGCCGCGGGATAGGGGTGCTCCGGAGCGAGCCGGTAATCGACTGACACGACCACGGCGTGGGCGCCGACCGCGTGGATCCGGGCGGCACCGTCATAGGTGTCCAGGTCGCCGACCGACCAGGCGCCGCCGTGGATAAAGACCACCACCGGCAGCTCGGACGCCTCGGTCGGCGGCCGGTACACGCGGAGGGGCACGGGACCGGCGGGACCGTCGACGCTGTGGTCCTCGGTGGTGACATCGGGATGGACCGGGATCCGCGGGAGTTCGGCGAAGCGCTGCCGGGCCACCTCCGGCCCGCCGTCGGCGGTGAGTGTGAACGGGACTGCGGCGAGCACCTTCGCCAGCACGGGATCGAGATCGGCCATGGCCCACACGGTAGCGTCCCCCGGTTTTAGTAGGTTCTGCCCATGACCCCGCCCATGCCCGTGACCGGGCGCCGCACCGCTCCGCGCGCCCGTCGGCTGTGGATGGCCGCGGCGCTGGTGGCCGCGGCCTACGGGGTGTTCCTGATCGTCACCGCGACGCAGGTGCCCGCGGGGGCTGAGCTGACCGGCCGGTTCGCGGCCCAACCCGCGATCAAGGCCCTGGCCGCGGTGCTGCTCGCCGTCGCGGCTGCCACCCACCGGGTGGTGCGCGAGCGTCGCTGGCTGGTCGGCGCGCTGCTGTTCTCGGCCGCGGGCGACTTCCTGCTCGCCATGCCGTGGTGGGAGCCGTCGTTCGTGCTGGGGCTCGCGGCGTTCCTGATCGCGCACCTGTGCTTCCTGGCCGCGCTGCTGCCGCTGGCCGTCGTGACGCCGGCCCGGTCGGTGGCGGCCGCGGTGATCGTGCTGGCCTGCGCGGCGCTCCTGGTGTGGTTCTGGCCGCGGTTGATTGCGCAGGGCATGGCGGTCCCCGTGACGCTCTACATCGCGGTGCTGGGCGCAATGGTGTGCACCGCACTGCTGGCCGACCTGCCGACGCCGTGGACGGCGCTGGGCGCGGTGTGCTTCGCGGTGTCGGACGCGATGATCGGTGTCGACGAGTTCGTGCTGCGCACCGAGGCGCTGGCGGTGCCGATCTGGTGCGTGTACGCGACCTCACTGTTGCTGATCACCGCGGGATTGCTGTTCGGCCGGTCGTCGGAGCCGTCCGCTGGACCTGCGGTGTGACCGCCACCCGGCATCCGGCCGAACACGAGCCGATCGCGCGCGTGCTGCCGATGCTGACGGTGCCGCACCTCGACCGGGAGTTCGACTATCTGGTGTCGGCCGAGCAGTCCGACGACGCCCAGCCCGGTGTGCGCGTCCGGGTACGGTTCCACGGCCGGCTGGTCGACGCTTTCGTGCTCGAAAGGCGCTCGGACACCGACCACGTGGGCAAGCTCGGTTGGCTCGAGAAGGTGGTCTCGCCCGAGCGGGTGCTCACCCGGGACGTGCGTCGGTTGGTCGACGCGGTGGCGGCCCGGTACGCGGGTACCCGTGCGGACGTGCTGCGGTTGGCGGTGCCGCCGCGGCACGCGAACGTCGAGAAGCGCCCCCCACCGCAGCTCGAGGCGTTCACCCCGCAACCCGTCGACACCGCGGCCTGGTCGGCCTACAGCGGCGGGGCTCAGTTCGTCGCCGCGCTGCAGGACGGCCGGGCGGCTCGGGCGGTGTGGCAGGCGCTGCCCGGCGACCCGTGGCCGGTGCGGCTGGCCGAACTGGCCGCGGCGACCGTGAATTCGGGCCGCTGCGGTGCTCGCGGTGGTGCCCGACCAACGTGACGTCGATCGGCTGCACGCCGCGAGCCTCGCCCTGCTGGACGCCCAGCGGGTGGCCGCGCTGTCGGCGGGTCTGGGGCCCGCCGAACGGTACCGGCGCTGGCTGGCGGTGTTGCGGGGGGACGCGCGCCTGGTGATCGGTACGCGCAGCGCGGTTTTCGCGCCCGTCGCCGAGCTCGGGCCTGGTGCTGATATGGGACGACGGCGATGATTCGCTGGCCGAGCCGCGCGCCCCCTACCCGCACGCCCGCGAGGTCGCGATGCTGCGCGCCCACCAGCTCCGCTGCGCCGCGGTGATCGGCGGGTACGCCCGCACCGCCGAGTCGCACGCCCTGGTGCGCAGCGGCTGGGCCCACGACCTGACCGCGCCGCGGCAGACGGTGCGGGCCTGGGCGCCGCGCGTGGTCGCGCTCGAGGACAGCGCCTACGCCCAGGAACGCGACCCAGCCGCCCGCACCGCGCGGCTGCCCTCCATGGCGCTGGACGCCGCCCGCAGGGCACTCGGCGCCGACACGCCGGTGCTCGTGCAGGTTCCGCGGCGCGGCTACGTGCCCGCGCTCGCCTGCGGCCGGTGTCGCACCATCGCGCGGTGCCGGCACTGCACCGGCCCGCTGTCACTGGCCAGCCGCGAGGCCGCGGGCGCGATGTGCCGGTGGTGCGGCCGCGAGCAGGTGTCCCTGAGCTGCGTGCGCTGCGGGGCCGACGCCATCCGCGCGGTGGTGGTCGGCGCCCGACGCACCGCCGAGGAACTGGGCCGCGCGTTTCCCGGCACGGCGGTCATCACCTCCGGCGGTGACAACGCGGTCGAGTCCGTGCCGGCGCGCTCCGCGGTGGTGGTCGCGACGCCGGGGGTCGAGCCCGTCGCCGAGGGCGGGTACGGGGCGGCCCTGCTGCTGGACAGCTGGGCGCTGTTGGGCCGGCAGGATCTGCGCGCCGCCGAGGACACCCTGCGGCGCTGGATGGCCGCGGCCGCGCTGGTGCGCAGTCGCGGTGACGGGGGTGTGGTCGCGGTCGTCGCGGAGTCGGCGATCCCCACCGTGCAGGCCCTGATCCGCTGGGACCCCGTCGGCCACGCCGGCGCCGAGCTGGACTCCCGCACCGAGGTGGGATTGCCGCCGGCGGTGCACATCGCCGCCGTCGACGGAACCTCCGGTGCGGTCAACGGGCTGCTCAGCGCCGCCACGCTGCCCGACGGCGTCGATCTGCTGGGGCCCGTGGACCTGCCGATCGGGGCCCGCAGACCGCCCGGCGTCGACGACAGGCACCCGGTGATCCGGATGCTGGCGCGCGTGCCGCGCTCGGACGGTCTGGCGCTGGCGGCCGCGTTGCGCAAGGCCGGCGCGGTGCAGAGCGCCCGGCACGATCAGGAGCCGGTTCGCATCCAGATCGACCCCTTGCACATAGGGTGATGCGCATGTCCGTGGGGCGTCTGGCCAAGTCGGCTGATCCCGCTGCTGCTGATCGCATTCGGACTGCTGTGGCCGCTGCTGTTCCAGGGCGGCTCCCAGGCCGCCCCGGCGGAGGATCCGGTGGTCATCAGCCACTACGAGATGAACGCCGCCGTCGACGCCGCCGGGGACATGACCGCGGTCGAGACGATCACCGCCGAGTTCTACAGCACCGACCGGCACGGCATCTTCCGGTACTGGGACGTCGCCAACCAGAACGATCCGCACGCCCGGCAGATACCCGCAGATCACCTCGGTGCTGCTCGACGGAGCGCCGGCGACCCATCAGATGCTGTGGGAGGACGGCAAGCGGTTCCGCGTCGCCAAGATCGGCGACCCGGACCGCACGCTGAGCGACGGCACCCACGTGTTCGAGATCGCATACACCGTCCCCGGGGTGCTCGACCCGGGCGGCACCGGGGCCGACCGGCGGTTCGCCGCAGACGGTCGGTACACCCGCCACCTCACCCTCGGTGTTCTTCTGGAACGTCATCGCGCCGTCGTGGAACAACCGGATCGAGCGGGCCGACGTGACCGTCTCGCTTCCCGGCGCGGTCGGCGCCGCGCAGTGCTCGGTCGGCTTCGGTGTCGGGCGACCCGTGCGCCGGCCTGCGGGTCCGCGGTGACACGGTCGTGCTCTCCGCCGACTCGCTGCCGCCGCGCACCCCGGTGACGCTGCGCGCCGGCGTCGACGTGCCCACACCGGCGCGACTGAGCCTGCCCTGGCCCTATACCTGGGACCGGATCCTCGGGCAGTCGCGTGCGGGGCGTGCTGTGGATCCTGGTCTGCACCGTGGCCGCCGGGGTCGCTGCGGTGCTCTGGTTGCGCAGCGTTGTGGAGAAGTCCCCGGGCTTCCCGCTGCAGTACGCCCCGCCACCGGGACTCAGCCCGGTGCAGACTGGAGTACATCCGCACCGAGACGGTGCCCAAGCACGGGCTCACCGCCACCCTGTTCTATCTCGCCGAGCGGGATTTCATCGCTTTGCGCCAGGTCAGCGACAAGCAGTGGAACATCCGCGGCACCGCACCAGCCGGCCGGTGGGCCGACCTCGACCCGGTCAGCATCGCGGTCGCCTCCCGGCTGAAGGTGATGAACCGCGGCAGCGAGTTCGAGGCCAAGAAGACGGTCACATCCGGCGAGAAGCTCAACAAGGCCAAGACCGACATGGTTGCGGCGGTGCACAAGTGGGCGCTCGACGAAGGGCTGATGGTCGCGCGCAAGAAGGAACTGTGGCTGCGCGCGGCGAACGCGGTCGCGTTCGTCCTGATGATCTGCGGATTCTTCCGCTGGGGCTTCCCGACCACGGTGTGGGCGCTGCCCTTCGCGGTGTTCTTCCTGTTCTCGGCTGCGTCCTGGCGCGACGGCGTCGGTACCCGGCGCACCGCTGCCGGGCGCGAACTCTGGTCGCGTGCAGGCGGATTCCACCGCATGCTGGCTACCGATTCGGCCGAGACCCGATTCGACTTCTCCGCCCGCAAGGACCTCTACATCGCCTACGTGCCGTTCGCGGTGGCCGCCGGGGTGGCGGCGCTGTGGGCCAAGAAGTACGCCGCCGTCCACCGGTGAGGTTGCGCCACAGCCCGATTGGTACGGCGCCTCGAGTTCGTCGTCGACCGGATCGTGGTGCGTCGGGCGGTTCTGGCGGCGCTGACTTCGACAGTTTCGAGTCGGCGTTGTCGTCGTCGATCGGCGCGTACACCGCATCCCAGTCGTCGTCTCGTCGTCCTCGCTCGGGCGGCGGCTTCAGTGGCGGTGGCGGCGGTGGCGGCGGCGGAGGAGGAGGTGGGTCATGGTGAGCTTCGTGCTCGGCGTCGTGCTGGTGCTCGCGGTGCTGGTGCTGATCGGATACGTGGCCGGCTACAACAGGATCCGATCGGCGGACGTCCGCGTGGCCGAGGCGTTGTCGGGCATCGACGTGGAGCTGACCCGGCGGGCCGCGCTGATCCCCGCGCTGGTGCACACCGTCCAGACGTTCGCCACGCACGAGAAGGCGATCCTGGACCATGTCACCGACGCGCGAGCGGCGTTGACATCGGCCACCGCCGGCAAGTCCGTCGCCGAGCGCAGCGCCGCAGAGAAGCAGCTCGACAGCGCGCTCGACACCGCTGCTGGCGCTCGGGCAGAGCTACCCGCAGCTGAACTCCTCGAACAACTTCCTCGACCTGCAGCGCAACCTCGCCGACACCGAGGACAAACTCGCGTTCGCCCGGCAGTACTACAACGACGCCGCCGCCACGCTCAATCGGCTGCTCAGCACGATCCCGTGGATGTTCGTCGCGCCACTGACCAAGGTGGCGGAGAAGGAGTACTACCAAGCCCCCCGGTGACGCCGAGCGCGGCTCCCTACACTGGCTCGGTGCGCCTCGTCTTCGCCGGCACGCCCGAACCGGCCCTGCCGTCCCTGCAGCGGCTGATCGAATCCCCCCGTCACGACGTCGTCGCGGTGCTGACCCGACCGGACGCCGCGGCGGGCCGGCGCGGTCGACCGGCCCCGTCCCCGGTCGCGCAGCTCGCGCTCGACCACGAGATCCCGGTGCTGCGACCGGCGCGGCCCAACTCCGCCGAATTCGTCGCCGAACTCACCGCACTGGCGCCGGACTGCTGCGCGGTGGTGGCCTACGGGGCGTTGCTGGGCGATGCGCTGCTCGGCGTGCCCCCGCGTGGCTGGGTGAACCTGCATTTCTCGCTGCTGCCTGCCTGGCGCGGCGCTGCGCCGGTACAGGCGGCCCTCGCCGCGGGCGACGCGGTGACCGGCGCCACCACGTTCCAGATCGAACCCAGCCTGGACTCCGGTCCCGTCTACGGCGTCGTCACCGAAACCGTCCGGCCGACCGACACGGCAGGGGAGTTGCTCGGCCGCCTCGCGGTCTCCGGTGCGGCGCTGCTCGAGGCGACGATGGACGGAATCGCCGACGGTGGGCTGACCCCGGCGCCGCAGCCGGCCGAGGGCGTCAGCGTCGCCCCCAAGGTCACGGTCGAGGATGCCCGCATCCGATGGGAACTGCCCGCGCACGTCGTCGACCGGCGGATCCGTTCGGTGACACCGAATCCCGGCGCGTGGACGATGATCGCCGAGCAGCGGGTGAAGATCGGCCCCGTGACGCCGAGCGATCCCGATGACGATCCGCTCGAGCCGGGCCGCATCGACGTGGGCAAGAAGCACGTCCGAATCGGCACCGGGTCCGTGCCCGTGCTGCTGGGCTCCGTGCAGCCTCCCGGGAAGAAGCCGATGAGCGCCGCGGACTGGGCGCGGGGGGCCCGCCTCGAGGATGCCGGGTGGGCCCGGTGACCCGGCCCGGTGGGAGCCGCCCCGGGCGGCGCAAACCCCTCGAGTCGGCCCGCCGGCGCACCCCGCAGGGCCCGGCCCGCCGGCGCACACCGCTGGACCCGGCTCGCCGGGCGGCGTTCGACGTGCTGCGGGCGGTCACCGAGAACGACGCCTACGCCAACCTCGCGCTGCCCGCGATGCTGCGGGACCGCGGGATCACGGGCCGGGACGCGGCTTTCGCCACCGAACTGACCTACGGCACGTGCCGGGCACGCGGGCTGCTCGACGCCATCATCGCTGCCGCCGCGGGCCGGCCGGTGGACCGGGTCGATCCGGTCCTGCTGGACCTGCTGCGGCTCGGCGCCTACCAGCTGCTGCGCACCCGCGTCGACGACCATGCCGCCGTATCCACCACGGTCGAACAGGCCGGTATCGAATTCGACACGGGCAGAGCGGGATTCGTCAACGGCGTGCTCCGCACCATCGCCCGGCGCGATGAAGCCTCGTGGGTCGCCGAACTCGCGCCGCCGGTCGCCACCGATCCGGTCGGCCACCTGGCGTTCACACACGCGCATCCCCGCTGGATCGCCCAGGCGTTCGCCGATGCGCTCGGCGTGCGCGCCGACGAGCTCGGGGCGCTTCTGGTCAGCGACGACACCCGGCCGGCCGTGCATCTCGCGGCACGCCCCGGTGAGCTGTCGGCGACCGAGCTGGCCGATCAGGTGGGCGGCACGGTCGGTGCGTATTCACCTTTCGCGGTCCACCTCGCCGAGGGCGATCCGGGGTCGCTGGCGGCGGTGCGCGACGGCCGGGCGCTCGTGCAGGACGAGGGCAGCCAGCTGGTGGCCCGGGCACTCACGCTGGCCCCGCTGACCGGTCGCGACGGCGGCCGCTGGCTGGACCTGTGTTCCGGGCCCGGCGGCAAGACGGCACTGCTGGCCGCGCTCGGCCGGCCCCACGGCGCGACGGTCACCGCCGTCGAACCCGCCGCGCGCCGCGCCGACATGGTGGAGCAGAACACCGCCGGTCTGCCCGTCGACGTGGTCCGTGTCGACGGCCGCGATCCGGGGCTGACGCCTGGCTTCGATCGCGTACTCGTCGACGCGCCGTGCACCGGCCTCGGGGCGCTGCGCCGCCGACCTGAGGCCCGCTGGCGCCGCCGGCCCGCCGACGTCGCGCCGCTGGCCAAGCTGCAACGGGAGCTGCTGGCGTCGGCGATCCGGCTGACCCGCCCCGGTGGGGTGGTGCTCTACGCCACATGCTCGCCGCATCTGGCCGAGACCACCGGCGTGGTGGCCGACGCGCTGCGCAGACATCCCGTCACCGCGCTGGACACCCGGGAACTGTTCGCGCCGGCGACCGACCTCGGTGACGGCCTGTCGGCGCAGCTCTGGCCGCATCGGCACGGCACGGATGCGATGTTCGCCGCCGCTCTGCGGGTGACCGACGCCCCGATAGGCTGACGGCCATGCCCGGACCGCACGCCCGCCCCGCCCCGCTGATCGCGCCGTCGATTCTGGCCGCCGACTTCGCCCGGCTGGCCGACGAGGCCGCCGCCGTCGCCGGCGCCGACTGGCTGCACGTCGACGTGATGGACAACCACTTCGTGCCGAACCTGACCCTCGGCCTGCCCGTGGTGGAGTCGCTGCTCGAGGTGACCGACATCCCGATGGACTGCCATCTGATGATCGACGACCCGGGCCGGTGGGCGCCGCCCTATGCCGAGGCCGGCGCCTACAACGTGACCTTCCACGCCGAGGCCACCGACCATCCGGTCGGTGTCGCCCGCGACATCCGCGCCGCGGGCGCCAAGGCGGGCCTGGCGGTCAAACCCGGCACCCCGCTGGACCCGTATCTGGAGATCCTGCCCGAGTTCGACACGCTGCTGGTGATGTCGGTGGAGCCCGGCTTCGGCGGCCAGAAGTTCATCGCCGAGGTGCTGCCCAAGGTCGGGATCGCGCGCCGGCTCGTCGACGCGGGGGAGCTGACCATCCTGATCGAGATCGACGGCGGCATCAACGCCGACACCATCTCCGCCGCCGCCGAAGCCGGAGTGGACTGCTTCGTCGCGGGCTCGGCCGTCTACAGCGCCGACGATCCGGCTGCCGCGGTGCAGGTCGCTGCGCACGCAGGCCGCCGCGGCCTCCCACCACCTGTCGTTGTGAACCTCGACGCCGCGATGGCGGCGGCCATCGAGCAGGCCGACAGGGTGAAGGGCAGAACATACCCCAATCCGCCTGTGGGAGCGGTCATTCTGGACCCCGACGGACACATCGCCGGGGTCGGTGCGACGGAGCCGCCGGGCGGTCCGCACGCCGAGGTGCTGGCGCTGCGTCGGGCCGGGGAGCGGGCGCACGGCGGTACCGCGGTGGTGACGTTGGAGCCGTGCAACCACATCGGTCGCACCCCGCCGTGCGTCGATGCGCTGCTGGCCGCGGGCGTCGCCGAAGTCGCGTACGCCGTGACCGATCCCAATCCGGTCGCCGCCGGCGGGGCCGCGCGGCTCGCCGGGGCCGGGGTCCGGGTGACCAGCGGGGTGCGGGCGGACGCTGTCGCCGGCGGTCCGCTGCGCGAGTGGCTGCACCGGCAACGTACCGGAATGCCGCACGTGACGTGGAAGTTCGCGACCAGCGTGGACGGCCGCAGCGCTGCGGCGGACGGCTCGAGTCAGTGGATCACCAGCGAAGCCGCCCGCGCCGACGTGCATCGCCGGCGCGCGGCCGCCGACGCGATCGTCGTCGGCACCGGCACGGTGTTCGTCGACGATCCGGCGTTGACGGCCCGACTGCCCGACGGCAGCCTCGCCGACCACCAGCCGCTGCGCGTCGTCGTCGGCGAACGCGAGATCTCGCCGGACGCAAAGGTTCTCAACGACGATTCGCGGACCATGGTGATCCGCACCCGCGACCCCCACGAAGTCATCAGGGCGCTGTCGGACCGGACCGACGTACTGGTCGAGGGTGGTCCGACGCTGGCCGGAGCGTTCCTGCGCGCCGGTGTGATCGACCGCATCCTGGCCTACGTCGCGCCGATCCTGCTCGGCGGGCCGGTCACGGCCGTCGACGACGTCGGTGTGCTCACCATGGCGCAGGCGCAGCGGTGGCGCTTCGACGGCATGCACCCGGTCGGCCCGGACGTGCTGTTGAGCCTGATCCCGGCATAGTCGATCCTGATGTCGATCCTGATGTCGATCGTGATCGGATCGTTTCCCTCCGTTCACCGGCCGTTTCCGTGGCCAGCCTCACACCGGTTCCGCGGCGCGGGAGCCCCCCTGTCCGGGGCGTGCGCTCGGTAAACTCGAGGGGGAACATCGCGCTTTCACCGACGAGTTGCGCAAGGTGAGCACGAGCAAAGGACGACGAGCATGACTGCACTGCAGGACTGGCTCAGCAGCGGTCCGATCAACCCGGCCGGCATCAGGGATGTCATCCGGGACGCCTGGCGGGAATTGACCTCAGACGACCGGGAACCCGCCGCGGAGCCTCAGCTGATGGGCCGTGGGCTCGAGCGCTGCTGATCGTCGGCGGCCGCGGGCTCCTCGGCGTGTTCGTGCCGGCCACTGATCAGCAGGCCCAGCACCGCCCCCACGACACAGACCACCGCGGTGATCGTGAAGATCTCCGCGTACTGCAGCACGTAGGCCTCCCGCACGCGATGGGCCTCGGCCGCCAACCGCTCCGCCAGGCTGTTGCCGCCGGCGCTTGCCGGCAGGCTGGCCAGGTGCTGGTTGAACCGGTACAGACCCCCAGGCCGACAGCGCCGCGATGCCGATCAGCATCCCGATCATCCGGGCCACCACCACCGCCGCCGACGCGATGCCGTGCTGGGCGGCAGGCACCACCCGCAGCGTCGCCGAGGTCAGCGGGCCGATCACCAGGCCGAGACCGAGCCCGGCGATCGCCAGGTCGGTGTCGAACGCCGGCAGGCTGAACAAGCCGAGGTCGTGGCGGGCGGCCAGCAGGTCGACCGGCCATTTCGAGATCAGCAGGTATCCGCCCGCGGCGATCAACAGGCCGACGAACGCCACGATGCGGTCGCCGATCCGGGTGGCCAGCCAGCCGCCGAGCAGCGCCCCGATCGGCAGCGCGATCAGGAAGCGCAGCAGCAGGAACGCGGCCTCGTTCTGGTCCTGGCCGAGCACGCCCTGGCCGAACAACTCGACGTTGACCAGCGTCACCATCAGCGCCGCGCCCGCGGTCAGCGACGCGCCCAGCGCCGCGAGGAACGGCCGGAAGTGCACGCCGGCCGGCTCCATCAGCCGGGTCCGGGCGAACTTCTCCCAGACGAAGAACGCCACGGCGGCCACCAGCGGCCGCGATCAGCACCGGCACGCCCCAGCTGGGCAGCACCTGCTTGCCGTCGGGCTTCGGGTTGTACAGGCCGACGACGGCCAGCCCCAGCGCGATCGCCAGCAGCAGGCCGCCGACGCACGTCGACCTTCTGCGGATCCTCGCTCTGCAGCCGCGCCGGCAGGCTGAAGTGGATCATCACCATCGCGATCACGGCCAGCGGGACGTTGACCCAGAACACCGACTGCCAGTGCTGGAACAGCCAGACCAGCGTGATGCCGTACAGCGGGCCGAGCACGCTGCCCAGTTCCTGAGCGGCGCCGACCCCGCCGAGGACGGCCGCCCGGTTGCGGGCGCCCACAGGTCGGCGGCCAGCGCCAGGGTCACCGGCAGCAGCGCGCCGCTGGCGGTGCCCTGGATGACGCGGCCGACCACGAGCACTGTCAGGTCGCGTCGACATCGCGGTGATGACCGAGCCGAGCGCGAAGCCGGCCAGGCTGACCTGCATCAGCATCTTGCGGCCGAACCGGTCGGAGGCCCGGCCCAGCAACGGCATCGCCGCGATGTAGCCGAGCAGATAACCGGTGATGATCGGGGTGACCCGCTGGATCTGGTTCACGCCGATCCCGACGTCGCTCATGATGTCGCGTCATGATCGTCACGACGACGTAGGTGTCGAGGGCGCCGAGCAGCACCGCGAGGCTGCCCGCGCTGATCGCGATGCGGCGGTTGGTGGGGCCCGAGTCCGGCCGCGGGCGTGCTGTGCATCAGACCGCCGGTTTGTCGACCGTCGACCGGCTCGCCCCACTTCGACAGCGTCATCGTGACGCTGTTGCCGGGGCTGGGCTCCAGCTTGGCCTGCACCAGCTCGTGGTCGCCGTCCTCGGCGATCCACGCGGTGCCGGGCACCGGGCCGGTCGCGGCGATCTGCGGGGCGATCTTGTTCACGGCGTCGGCGCTGACGTTGCCGGTGATGTTGACGTCTTGGTGCCGTTGACGGTCTCGCGCCCCTCGGACTTCGCATCGGTGAAGTTGGCGAGCACGTTGGCCAGGCCGACGTCGGGGTTCAGGATCGCCGCCACGTCGTAGATGTCGGAGGCCGGGCCCGAAGTTCGACATGTTGCCGCCGGCCGTGAGCGCGGCGTACAGGTCGCCGTCGGACACCACGAACTCGACCCCCTGCAGCCGCTGGCCCAGGAAGACGATGTCGGCGGTGCCCTTGGCGGCGACCGCGGGCCGCTGGGTCAGATCGCCCTCGAGGGACTCGACCGGCAGCTCGGGGATCTGGCCCTGCACCGCGAGCTTGAGGTGCGCGCTGGTCTGGCCCTTGGTGGTCGCGCTGGACTCCTTGAGCAGCGTGCTGGCGTCGGGGAGGTCCGTGCCGGAGTCCTCCGAGGACGAGCCGGAGCACCCCGCGAGGAGGGCCACGGCGGCGAAAAGGGCGGCGAAGATCGCCAGGAGGCGGGTCTGCATGCCTGCATCGTAGAGGGTCAGGCTGCGGGCAGGCGCCCCACGGCCGCGGTGCAGAACCGCAAAGATGGCTACTGATCTGCGCTTTCAGCACGTATCGATCGACCACTAGGCTGACGGACGTGTTCACCGGAATCGTCGAAGAACTGGGTGAGGTCGTCGGCAAGGAGGACCTCGGTGACTCCGCCCGGCTGGTCATCCGGGGTCCCATCGTCACGTCGGATGCCGGCCACGGGGACTCCATCGCGGTCAACGGGGTCTGCCTGACGGTGGTGGACGTGCTGGCCGACGGAGCGTTCTCCGCCGACGTGATGGACGAGACACTGAACCGGTCGAGTCTGCGGCGGCGCCGACGTCGGCACCCGGGTGAACCTGGAGCGCGCCGCCGCGATCAGCAGCAGGCTGGGCGGTCACATCGTGCAGGGCCACGTCGACGGCACCGGCCATATCGATCTCGCGCACGCCGTCCGAGCACTGGAGGTGGTGCGGATCGCGCTGCCGGCGGCGCTGTCGCGCTACGTCGTCGAGAAGGGGTCGATCACCGTCGACGGGGTGTCGTTGACCGTCTCCGGGCTGGGCCCGGACTGGTTCGAGGTGTCGTTGATCCCCACGACGCTCGAGATGACCACGTTGGGCCGCGCCGAGGTCGGCGCGCAGGTGAACCTCGAGGTCGACGTGATCGCCAAGTATGTCGAACGGCTGCTGGCCCGCGAGCCCTCCTGAGCCGCCACCGCACGTCGTGGTGGCCGGCGTCACCGCTGCCGGCCGGTCCGGCGGCTTCGGGCGGCGGGCAATAACAGCGGTCTCGTCGTGGTTCATACTGAGTGGTGTCGACACGAGGTTCCGTTGCGGGAACCGGCAAGGTGGTGAGGATGACGAGGCTGGATTCGGTCGAGCGTGCGGTGGCCGACATCGCCGCGGGCAAGGCCGTCGTCGTCATCGACGACGAGGATCGCGAGAACGAGGGCGACCTGATCTTCGCCGCCGAGAAGGCCACCCCCGAACTGGTGGCGTTCATGGTGCGCTACACCTCCGGCTACCTGTGCGTGCCGCTGTCCGGCGAGATCTGCGACCGGCTGGGCCTGCTGCCGATGTACGCGGTCAACCAGGACAAGCACGGTACCGCCTACACCGTCACCGTCGACGCGAAAATCGGTGTGGGGACCGGTATTTCGGCTTCGGACCGGGCCACGACGATGCGGCTGCTCGCCGATCCGGCCAGCCGTCGCCGACGACTTCACCAAGCCCGGCCACGTGGTGCCGCTGCGCGCCAAGGACGGCGGAGTGCTGCGCCGGCCGGGCCACACCGAGGCGGCCGTCGACCTGGCCCGGATGGCGGGCCTGCAGCCCGCGGGCGCGATCTGCGAGATCGTCAGCCAGAAGGACGAAGGCGCGATGGCGCAGACCGACGAGTTGCGGGTCTTCGCCGACGAGCACGGCCTGGCGCTGATCTCGATCGCCGACCTGATCGAGTGGCGGCGCAAGCACGAGAAGCACATCGAGCGCGTCGCCGAGGCGCGCATCCCGACCCGGCACGGCGAGTTCCGGGCGGTCGGCTACACCAGCATCTACGAAGACGTCGAGCACGTCGCGCTGGTCAAAGGCGACATCGCCGGCCCGCACGGGGACGGCCACGACGTGCTGGTCCGGGTGCACTCCGAATGCCTGACCGGCGACGTGTTCGGCTCGCGGCGCTGCGACTGCGGCCCGCAACTCGACGCCGCGCTGGCGATGGTGGCCCGCGAAGGCCGCGGCGTGGTGCTCTACATGCGCGGCCACGAGGGCCGCGGCATCGGCCTGATGCACAAGCTGCAGGCCTATCAGCTGCAGGACGCCGGCGACGACACCGTGGACGCCAATCTCAAGCTCGGCCTGCCCGCCGACGCGCGCGACTACGGCATCGGCGCCCAGATCCTGGTCGACCTGGGCGTGCGGTCGATGCGGCTGCTCACCAACAACCCGGCCAAGCGCGTCGGCCTGGACGGCTACGGCCTGCACATCATCGAGCGCGTGCCGCTGCCGGTGCGCGCCAACGCCGAGAACATCCGCTACCTGATGACCAAGCGCGACCGCATGGGCCACGACCTGGTCGGGCTCGAGGAGTTCGACGAGGCAGCTGCCCGGCGAGTTCGGCGGCGCGGTATGAGCGCCCGCGGCGGAGAGCGCGAGATGAGTCCTGCCGCAGGCGTCCCGGAGCTGCCCGAGCTCGACGCCGCGGGGGTGACGCTTGGCATCGTCGCCAGCACCTGGCACGAGACGATCTGCGATGCCCTGCTCGACGGGGCCCGCAGGACGGCCGCCGACGCGGGCATCAGCGACCCGACGGTGGTGCGGGTGCTCGGTGCCATCGAGATCCCGGTGGTGGCGCAGGCGCTGGCCCGCACCCACGATGCCGTCGTCGCCCTCGGTGTCGTGATCCGCGGTGAGACACCGCATTTCGACTACGTCTGCGACGCCGTCACCCAGGGCCTGACCCGGGTGTCACTGGACGCCTCCACACCGGTGGCCAACGGCGTGCTCACCACCAACACCGAGCACCAGGCCCTCGACCGGGCGGGTCTGCCCGGTTCGGCGGAGGACAAGGGCGCCCAGGCCGCGGCGGCGGCGCTGTCCACAGCGCTGACGTTGCGCCGACTTCAGTCCGGGTCATGACCGACCGCTGGGATCTCGACGGTCAAGCCGCACCTGACGCCGATCTTCGCCTACGGTGCCGCGGCGCTGATCCTGGCCGCGCACGTGGTCGTCGGCCTGCTGCTCAAGGTCGGGTCCACCGGGGTGGTCTTCCAGACCGCCGACCAGGTGGCGATCGCCTCGCTCGGAGCGGTCATCGCCGGCTTCGTGTGCCTGTTCGCGCGGCCGCGGCTGCGCATCGGGCCGGCGGGGGTCGCGGTGCGGAACCTGTTCGGCTACCGCCTGTTTCCGTGGAGCGACGTGCGAGGGTGTCGTTCCATCCCGGCGCGCGGTGGGCGCGGCTGGACCTGCCCGACGACGAGTACGTTCCGGTGATGGCGATCCAGGCCGTCGACAAGGCGCGGGCGGTCGAGGCGATGGATCAGGTGCGCGAACTGCTCCGGCGCTACCAGGAGGTCAACGGACATCGCCCATGACGGCGCCCTCGCGCCGCGGGTCGGCACCCCCGATCCAGCCCGGGCCATCCCGCACGATGGCCGACAGGCCGCTGTTCTGCTCGGCCAGATCGACCTGATGCCCAGTCGTCGTAGTCCCTGGACGAGCGGATCGTGCGCTCCGTCGTCCGCTGTGTCGATCAGCGGGTGTTCGCCGCCCACATTCGTGGTGGCCGAGTTGGCGGCACCGAAGTCGACCATCGACACCGCCTGCTGCGGGTCGAGCCCCCAGTCCAGCACGCCGACAATCGTTTTGACGACGAACTGGATGATCGTCGAACCGCCCGGCGAGCCCGTGACCGCGTAGAGCGCACCCCGCGCACCCGAGGGGGCGGTGTCGAAGACCAACGTCGGGGCCATCGTGCTGCGCGGTCGCTTGCCCGGCGCCACCCGATTGGCCACCGGCGTCGCGTCGGGCCCGACCGGCTCGGCCGCGAAATCGGTGAGCTGGTTGTTGAGCAGGAAGCCGTCCACCATGTGAAACGACCCGAACGGCGACTCGATGGTGGTGGTCAGCGAGGCGGCGTTGCCGGCGGCGTCGACGACGCTGATGTGGCTGGTGCCGTGTTCGGGCGGCTGCGCGACGGGTGCGGCGGGCGGCGCCGAACTCGGCCCGGCTGGGCGGTACCCATCGTGTGGTCGGTCGAGATCAGCGCTGCGCGACCGGCGAGGTAGCCGGCTACCCAGCAAGGTGTCCGGGGAGCCGCCCGGCAGCGGCACGAAGTCGGTGTCGGCGACGTAGCGGTCCCGGTCGGCGTAGGCGAGGCGCTCGGCTTCGGAGATCAGATGCACGCCCAGCACCGCGGGCCGGCCCCCGTTGACGGTCCGGATCGCCGGGCTTGTGCTCGTGCCATCGCGAAGTGCTCGAGCACGCCGAGTGTTTCGGCGACCGCGATGCCCGCCCGACGACGGCGGTGGCATCCCGCAGATGTGCCTTGCCGCGGTACAGCGGTGCACAGCGGTTCGCGGTCCTTGGCGGTGTAGCGCGCCAGATCCTCGAGCCGTCAGCAGCGACGGGGTGCGCCCGCCCGAGGCGTCCGCGGCGGCAGCGACGATGTCGGCGGCGATCGGACCGGTGTAGAACGACCGCCGGGTCGGATGGCGACGGCGCCGAGCGTCTTCGCGTACGCCGGATTGGTCAGGGTGGTGTGCACGCGGTTTCGGGGAGCCGTCCGGCTCGAGGAAGTACGCCGCCGGCCCGCGGCGTCGAGGCGGAGCCGGTCGGCGCTGCGTCGGCGATGGCCGCCGCCAGCCGGGGACTGATCTCGAAGCCGTCGTCGGCGAGCGCGACGGCGGGAGCGAACAGGTCCCGCCACGGCGGTCTTGCCGTGCCGCGGCGTGCACATCGGCCAGCATCCGCACGATGCCCGGCACGCCGATCGGACCGGCCCGATGCCGCGGGCGTCGGGCCGCGGCGCTCGGTCCGGTCGGTCTCCGAGATCCAGCGCAGGTAGTTTTCGGTGGCCGCCGCGGGCGCCGTCTCGCGGCCGTCGAACGCCTGCACGGAGCGCGCCGCGGCGTCGTAGTAGAGCAGGAAACCGCCGCCGCCGACGCCTGAGGACTGCGGCTCGACCAGCCCGAGCACGGCCTGCGCGGTGACCAGCGCGTCGGCCGCGGTGCCGCCCTCGCGCAACACCTCGCAGGCGGCGCTGGGTGGCCAGCGGGGTTGGCGGTGGCGACGGCGTAGTGGCGCGGTGCGCACCGGGGTCATGTCCGTGCGGTAGCCGGTCAGCCGGTTCGGGCTGGCTCTGCCGCGCGGTGCCGTCTTCGGTGCACGATGTCGCGTCCGACGGGCGCGGAGGGCCTCGGGGCGGCCTCGCGTGCGCCGTTTCCGCAGCCCGCCAGGACCAGACGACCGCGCCGAGCAGCAGGGTCGTCAGCCCCGATACGCAATGACCGGGTCCGCCTCACCGCCACCGTGTAGCTCTACCCCGTCGGGGCGCGGCAGTAACCTGGGTCCGTGCCCGATCCAGCGACGTACCGACCCGCTCCGGGGTCGATACCCGTGGAACCGGGCGTCTACCGGTTCCGCGACGCGCACGGCCGCGTCATCTACGTCGGCAAGGCCAAGAGCCTGCGCAGCCGGCTGAACTCCTACTTCGCCGACCTGTCCGGCCTCGCCCCGCGGACCAGGCAGATGGTGATGACCGCGGCCGGCGTGGAGTGGACGGTCGTCAACACCGAAGTCGAGGCGCTGCAGCTCGAGTACAACTGGATCAAGGAGTTCGATCCCCGATTCAACATCCGCTACCGCGACGACAAGTCGTATCCGGTGCTGGCGGTCACGCTGAACGAGGAGTATCCCCGGCTCAAGGTCTACCGCGGGCCGCGCCGCAAAGGGGTGCGTTATTTCGGGCCGTACTCGCACGCGTGGGCGATCCGCGAGACGCTCGACCTGCTCACCCGCGTGTTCCCCGCCCGGACCTGTTCGGCGGGAGTGTTCAAGCGGCACAGCCAGATCGACCGGCCCTGCCTGCTCGGCTACATCGACAAGTGCTCGGCGCCGTGCGTGGGCCGGGTGTCCGCCGACGAGCACCGGCAGATCGTGCTGGACTTCTGCGACTTCCTGGCGGGCAAGACGGATCGGCTGATCCGCGAGATGGAACAGCAGATGAACGACGCCGCCGAGAACCTCGACTTCGAGCGGGCGGCACGGTTGCGGGACAACATCGGCGCGATGCGCCGGGCGATGGAGAAGCAGGCGGTGGTGTTCGGTGACGGCACCGACGCCGATGTGGTGGCCTTCGCCGACGACGACCTGGAAGCCGCTGTGCAGGTGTTCCACGTGCGCGGCGGCCGGGTGCGCGGGCAGCGCGGGTGGATCATCGAGAAGTCCGGCGAGCCGGGCGAATCGACTCAGGAGTACCTCGTCGAACAGTTCCTCACCCAGTTCTACGGGGACCAGGCAGAACTCGGTGACGCGAGCGACGGCGGCGGGGACGAGGCGACCAACCCGGTGCCCAAGCAGGTGCTGGTCCCCGTCCTGCCCGAGACCGCCGGGGAACTGGAGACCTGGCTGTGCCAACTGCGGGGCTCACGGGTGAAACTGCGGGTGGCCCAGCGCGGTGACAAGCGGGCGCTGGCAGAGACGGTGCAGCGCAACGCCGCCGACGCCCTGACCCAGCACAAACTCAAGCGCGCCGGCGACTTCACCGCCAGAAGCGCCGCGCTGCAGAGCATTCAGGACGCCCTGGACCTGCAGGACGCGCCGCTGCGCATCGAGTGTGTCGACATCAGCCACGTGCAGGGCACCGACGTGGTGGCGTCGCTGGTGGTCTTCGAGGACGGGCTGCCGCGCAAGTCCGACTATCGCCACTTCGCGATCCGGGAGGCCGCCGGCGGCGGCCGGTCCGATGACGTCGCCTCGATCGCCGAGGTGACGCGGCGCCGGTTCCATCGCCACCTGCGCGACACACAGCAGCCGGCCGACATGACGGCCGTGTCCGACGTCGCCGCCGGGACGGCTCCGGAAGGACGGCCGCGCCGGTTCGCCTACCCGCCCAACCTGTTCGTCGTCGACGGCGGCGCGGCGCAGGTCAACGCCGCCGCGGCGGTGCTGGGCGAGCTGGGCATCACCGACGTCGCGGTGATCGGGCTGGCCAAGCGCCTCGAAGAGGTGTGGGTGCCCAACCTGGACGGAACGTCGCCGGATCCGATCATTTTTCCCCGCAACAGCGACGGGTTGTATCTTCTGCAGCGGGTGCGTGACGAGGCGCACCGGTTCGCGATCTCGTACCACCGCAGCAAGCGGTCCAAGCGGATGACCGCGTCCGCGCTGGACTCGGTGCGTGGCCTGGGGGAGCACCGGCGCAAGGCGCTGGTCACCCACTTCGGCTCGCTGGCGCGGCTCAGGCAGGCCAGCGTCGAAGAGATCGCCACGGTGCCCGGGATCGGCGCGGCCACGGCCCGGGCCGTACTCGAGGCGCTGGGCGCTCCGCCGGACACTCCGGCCGAACCGGACGCGCCCGCCGCGGTGATCGGCGATGATCGAAGCACGGTGACGGGATGACAGAGCAGGCGATGCACGAGGAATCTGGCGGTATCGACGTGGTCCTCGTCACCGGACTGTCGGGAGCCGGTCGGGGCACCGCGGCCAAGGTCCTCGAGGATCTCGGCTGGTATGTGGCCGACAACCTGCCGCCGGAGCTCATCGCCCGGATGGTCGACCTCGGCCTGGCGGCCGGGTCGCGGATCACCCAGCTGGCCGTCGTGATGGACGTGCGTTCGCGTGGCTTCACCGGTGATCTGGCCGGGGTACGCAGCGAATTGGCCGCCCGCGACATCACCCCGCGGGTGGTCTTCCTGGAGGCCTCCGACGACATCCTGGTCCGGCGCTACGAGCAGAACCGGCGCAGTCATCCGCTGCAGGGCAACCAGACGCTGGCCGAGGGCATCGCCGCCGAGAGGGCGCTGCTGGCCTCGGTGCGCGCCGGGGCCGACCTGGTCATCGACACCTCCGCGCTGTCCGTGCACGGGCTGCGGGAGAGCATCGAGCGCGCCTTCGCCGGCGAGGCCGTCGCGAACACCAACGTCACCGTCGAGTCCTTCGGCTACAAGTACGGGCTGCCGATGGACGCCGACACCGTGATGGATGTGCGGTTCCTGCCCAACCCGCACTGGGTGGACAGCCTGCGCCGGCACACCGGGCAGCATCCCGACGTCCGCGACTACGTCCTCGGCCAACCCGGCGCCGTGGAGTTCCTCGACTCCTACCATCAGCTGTTGGACGTCGTGATCGACGGATACCGGCGGGAGGGGAAGCGCTACATGACCGTTGCCATCGGCTGCACCGGCGGCAAACACCGCAGCGTGGCGATGGCCGAGGCATTGGCCGACCGGCTGCAGGACGCGGCGCTGACGGTCCGGGTGCTGCACCGGGATCTGGGCCGCGAATGAGTCCACGCATCGTCGCCCTCGGCGGCGGCCACGGGCTGTATGCGACGCTGTCGGCCGCCCGGCGGATCACCCCGCACGTCACCGCGGTGGTCACGGTCGCCGACGACGGCGGATCGTCGGGTCGGCTGCGCAGCGAACTGGATGTGGTTCCGCCGGGCGATCTGCGAATGGCGTTGGCGGCGTTGGCATCCGACAGTCCGCACGGCAGGTTGTGGGCGACGATCATCCAGCACCGGTTCGGCGGCAGCGGCGCGCTGGCCGGCCATCCGATCGGCAACCTGATGCTCGCGGGGCTCAACGAGGTGCTCGCCGACCCGGTGGCCGCCCTCGACGAACTGGGCCGCATCCTCGGCGTGAAGGGCCGGGTGCTGCCGATGTGCCCGGTCGGGCTCGGCATCGAGGCCGATGTGGTCGGCCTGGAATCCGACCCCCGGGTCAGCCGGGCCATCCGCGGGCAGGTGGCGATCGCCACCACCGTGGGAAAGGTGCGCCGGGTGCGGCTGCTGCCCGGCGACCCGCCGGCGACACATCAGGCCGTGGACGCGATCATGAACGCCGACCTGGTGGTGCTGGGCCCCGGATCGTGGTTCACCAGTGTGATCCCGCACGTGCTGGTGCCGCAGCTGGCCGCCGCGCTGCAGGCCACCACCGCTCGCCGCGCCCTGGTGCTGAACCTGGTGGCCGAGCCGGGGGAGACGGCGGGCTTCTCCGTCGAGCGGCACATCCACGTGCTGTCGCAGCACGCGCCCGGACTTCACCGTCGGCGACATCATCGTCGACTCCGGCCGGGTGCCCAGCGAGCGGGAGCGCGAGCAACTGCGTCGCACCGCGACCATTCTCGATGCCCGAGTCGAGTTCGCCGACGTGTGCCGACCTGGTACACCTTTACATGACCCGGCGAGATTGGCGGAGGCACTGGAGGGGGTTCGCCGTGCGGGGCGCGGCGTCCGGCGGGACCACCGAGGCGAGCCCGCACACAGTGCCCACACCGACAGCGAACGGACCGAGAGGTGACGACCCGTGGCGATGACAGCCGAGGTCAAGGACGAACTCAGCCGGCTGGTGGTCAATTCGGTGAGCGCTCGCCGCGCCGAGGTGGCCTCGCTGCTGCGGTTCGCCGGCGGGCTGCACATCGTGTCGGGCCGGGTGGTCGTCGAGGCCGAGGTCGACCTCGGCATCATCGCGCGCCGGCTGCGTAAGGACATCTACGACCTCTACGGATACAACGCGGTGGTGCACGTCCTGTCGGCCAGCGGCATCCGCAAGAGCACCCGGTACGTGGTGCGGGTCGCCAAGGACGGCGAAGCGCTCGCCCGCCAGACCGGTCTGTTGGACCTGCGCGGCCGACCGGTGCGCGGGCTGCCCGCCCAGGTGGTCGGCGGTAGCGTCGGCGACGCCGAAGCAGCCTGGCGAGGCGCGTTTCTGGCGCACGGATCGCTGACCGAGCCGGGTCGGTCCTCGGCGCTGGAGGTCAGTTGCCCCGGACCGGAGGCCGCGCTGGCCCTGGTCGGGGCCGCGCGCCGGCTCGGTGTCAGCGCCAAGGCCCGCGAGGTCCGCGGCAGCGACCGCGTCGTCGTCCGCGACGGCGAGGCGATCGGGGCGCTGCTGACCAGGATGGGCGCCCAGGACACGCGGCTGACCTGGGAGGAGCGGCGCATGCGCCGGGAGGTGCGCGCCACCGCCAACCGGCTCGCCAACTTCGACGACGCGAACCTGCGCCGCTCGGCGCGCGCGGCCGTCGCCGCCGCGGCACGGGTCGAGCGGGCACTGGAGATCCTGGGCGACTCGGTGCCCGACCATCTCGCCGCCGCGGGCAGTCTGCGGGTCGCGCACCGGCAGGCGTCACTGGAGGAACTCGGCCGCCTCGCCGACCCGCCGATGACCAAAGACGCTGTGGCGGGCCGCATCCGGCGACTGCTGTCGATGGCCGACCGCAAGGCCAAGCAGGACGGCATCCCCGACACCGAGTCCGCGGTGACCCCGGACCTGCTCGAGGACGCCTAGCGCCGCCGGCGCCGGTACCGAGGTCCGCAGTGAACCGTGACAACACCCTGACCGTCGGCGTCGGGCGTCCCGATCCGCCGTTCAACACGATGCCGGGCGGCTCGGGCCTGGACATCGAGCTGATGACCGCCCTCGGCGACGCCCTCGGCGAGACGGTCGAGTTCGTCGACTACGACGGCGCCGACTTCGACGGGATCTTCGATCGGCTGGCTTCCGGCGACTACGACTGCGTCGCCGCGGGCACGACCGTCACTCCCGAACGCGCCGCCAAGGCGGCGTTCCTGCCGCCGTACGTCATCTCGGGGCAGGGGCTGGCGGTCGACACCCAGCGGCTGCCGCAGGTGCGTTCGGTCGACGAGCTGGACGGTCTGACGATCGGCGTCCAGCGCGGCGATCCGGGGGAGCCGGTCGCGCACCGGCTGGTCGCCGACGGCAAGGCCGGCCGGGTCCGGGTCTACGACTACGGCGCGATCGGCACCGCGATCGCCGACCTGACCGCAGGCGGTTGCGACGCGGTGCTCAAGCTGGCTCCGGTACTGGCGCGGACTGATCGAGGCGGTGCCCGGCGTCGAGGTGGTGCAGCGCGGCCTGTCGGTCGAGGACATCGCGATCGCGGTCGCCCCGGGTGACCAGGCGCTTCTGGGGCGCCTGCAGGTCGCCCAGGCCGAGCTGGAGGAGGACGGCACCCTGCAGCGGCTGCGCCGCACCTGGCTGGGCAATCCGTACGCCGACCAGAGCCTGGGGGTGCTCTGAGGGCGGCCCGGGGCGACCGCGCGCGACCCGGCGGCCTACTACTAGGCTGGGCGCCGAGCTGTTCAGCAGAGACCGAGGCAGAGGAGACACACGTGACGATCCGGGTAGGCGTGAACGGCTTCGGCCGTATCGGACGCAACTTCTTCCGCGCACTGGACGCGCAGAAGGCCGAGGGCAAGAACACCGACATCGAGATCATCGCTGTCAACGACCTCACCGACAATGCCACGCTGGCGCACCTGCTGAAGTTCGACTCGATCCTGGGCCGGCTGCCCTACGAGGTCAGCCTCGAAGGCGAGGACACCATCGTCATCGGCGACACCAAGATCAAGGCGCTCGAGGTCAAGGAGGGGCCGGCCGCGCTGCCCTGGGGTGACCTCGGCGTCGACGTCGTCGTCGAGTCGACCGGCATCTTCACCAAGGCCGACAAGGCCAAGGGGCACCTCGACGCCGGCGCCAAGAAGGTCATCATCTCCGCGCCCGCCACCGATGAGGACATCACGATCGTGCTCGGCGTCAACGACGACAAGTACGACGGCAGCCAGAACATCATCTCCAACGCCTCCTGCACCACCAACTGCCTCGGCCCGCTGGCCAAGGTGCTGCACGACGAGTTCGGCATCGTCAGGGGCCTGATGACGACCGTCCACGCCTACACCCAGGACCAGAACCTGCAGGACGGCCCGCACAAGGACCTGCGCCGCGCCCGCGCCGCCGCGCTGAACATCGTGCCGACCTCCACCGGCGCCGCCAAGGCGATCGGCCTGGTGATGCCCGACCTGAAGGGCAAGCTGGACGGTTACGCGCTGCGGGTGCCGATCCCCACCGGCTCCTGCACCGACCTGACCGCGGAGCTGGCCAAGTCGGCCACCGCCGACGAGATCAACGCCGCGATGAAGGCCGCTGCCGACGGACCGCTCAAGGGCATCCTGAAGTACTACGACGCGCCGATCGTCTCCAGCGACATCGTCACCGACCCGCACAGCTCGATCTTCGACTCGGGCCTGACCAAGGTCATCGACAACCAGGCCAAGGTCGTCTCCTGGTACGACAACGAGTGGGGCTACTCCAACCGCCTGGTCGACCTGGTCGCCCTGGTCGGCAAGTCGCTCTAGTCGCCATGGCCGCACCGTCGATCAGATCGCTCGACGACCTTCTCGCCGAAGGGGTTTCGGGTCGGGGAGTGCTGGTGCGCTCCGACCTGAACGTGCCGCTCGACGACGTGGCACCATCACCGATCCGGGCCGCATCATCGCCTCGGTGCCCACGCTGAAGGCGCTGTCCGACGCCGGGGCCAAGGTGGTGGTCACCGCCCACCTCGGCCGGCCCAAGGGCGAGCCGGACCCGAAGTTCTCGCTCGCACCGGTGGCCGCGGCGCTGGGGGAGCGGCTCGGCCGGCACGTCGCAGCTGGCCGGCGACGTCGTGGGCAGCGACGCGCTGGCCCGCGCCGAGGGCCTCACCGACGGCGACATCCTGCTGCTGGAGAACATCCGGTTCGACCCGCGCGAAACCAGCAAGGACGATGCCGAGCGGCTCGCGCTGGCCAGGGCGCTCGTCGAACTGGTCGGTGACGACGGCGCTTTCGTGTCCGACGGCTTCGGGGTGGTGCACCGCAAGCAGGCCTCGGTCTACGACGTCGCCTCGCTGCTGCCGCACTACGCGGGCACGCTGGTGGACGCCGAGATCAAGGTGCTGGCCCAGCTGACCGAATCCACCGAACGGCCCTACGCCGTGGTGCTCGGCGGCTCGAAGGTCTCGGACAAGCTGGCGGTGATCGAGAATCTCGCCACCAAGGCCGACAGCCTCATCATCGGCGGCGGGATGTGCTTCACTTTCCTTGCCGCTCAGGGCCTTTCGGTGGGCAGCTCGCTGCTCGAGGAGAGCATGGTCGATACCTGCCGCAAGCTGCTCGACGACTACGGCGACGTGCTGCACCTGCCGGTGGACATCGTCGTCGCCGAGAAGTTCGCGGCGGACTCGCCGGCCGAGACGGTGGCCGCCGACCGGATCCCCGACGACAAGATGGGTCTGGACATCGGACCGGAGTCGGTCAAGCGGTTCACCGCGCTGCTGTCGAACGCGAAGACCATCTTCTGGAACGGCCCGATGGGCGTGTTCGAGTTCCCGGCGTTCGCGGCGGGCACCAAGGGCGTGGCCGAGGCCATCATCGGCGCCACCGGCAAGGGCGCCTTCAGCGTCGTCGGCGGCGGCGACTCCGCGGCGGCGGTGCGCCAACTCGGCCTGCCCGAGGACGGCTTCTCACACATCTCCACCGGTGGTGGAGCCTCATTGGAGTACCTGGAGGGCAAGGAACTTCCCGGTATCTCCGTCCTGCAGAGCTAGGAGACCCACGTGTCCCGTAAGCCGCTGATCGCCGGCAACTGGAAGATGAACCTCAACCACTTCGAGGCGATCGCCCTGGTGCAGAAGATCGCCTTCTCGTTGCCGGACAAGTACTTCGACAAGGTCGACGTCACCGTCATCCCGCCGTTCACCGATCTGCGCAGTGTGCAGACGCTCGTCGACGGCGACAAGCTGCGGCTGACCTACGGCGCCCAGGACGTGTCCCAGCACGATTCGGGTGCCTACACCGGTGAGATCAGCGGTGCCTTCCTGGCCAAGCTGGGCTGCACGTTCGCCGTGGTCGGGCACTCCGAGCGGCGCACCTACCACCACGAGGACGACGCGCTGGTCGCCGCGAAGGCGCAAGCGGCCTTCAAGCACGGCCTGACGCCGATCATCTGCATCGGCGAGCACCTCGACGTGCGCGAGGCGGGCAACCACGTCGAGTACAACGTCGAGCAGCTGCGCGGCTCGCTGGCCGGGCTGTCGGCCGAGCAGATCGGGCAGGCCGTCATCGCCTACGAACCGGTGTGGGCCATCGGCACCGGCCGGGTCGCCAGCGCGGCCGACGCGCAGGAGGTCTGCCAGGCCATCCGCGGCGAGCTGGGCAACCTGGCCACCCCGGAGCTGGCGGCGGGCGTGCGGGTGCTCTACGGCGGCTCGGTGAACGCCAAGAACGTCGGCGAGATCGTCGGGCAGGGCGACGTGGACGGCGCGCTGGTGGGCGGGGCCTCGCTGGACGGCGGAGCAGTTCGCGACCTTGTCGGCGATCGCCGCGGGCGGCCCGCTGCCCTGAGCGGCGGTTCGCTGCGCGCACGGGACGGCCTGTAGTCTGGCGGCCATGGAATTGGCCCTGCAGATCATCCTGGTCGTGACCAGCGTGCTGGTCGTGCTCCTGGTCCTGCTGCACCGCGCCAAGGGTGGCGGTCTGTCCAGCCTGTTCGGCGGCGGGGTGCAGTCCAGCCTGTCCGGCTCCACCGTGGTCGAGAAGAACCTCGACCGGCTGACGTTGTTCGTCACCGGTATCTGGGTGGTGTCCATCGTCGGCATGGCGCTGTCGATCAAGTACAGCTGATCACTTCCGCAGGCTCGCGAGCACGGCGTCGGCCGTGCGCCGCCCACTGACCAGCGCACCCTGGATCGACGCGGTATCGCGGTGGTCGCCGCACAGCCACGCCCCGCTGGGATGCCGGACCGGTCGACGCACCGACAGCGGAGGCGGCTGGAGGGGGAGCGCCTCGGCGACGACATGTCGGATCAGTGGTTCCCAGTCCGACGGCGCGACACCGAGGATCGCGGCGGCGTGGGCACGCATCTGCGCTTCGGCCGGCTCCGGGTGGCCGGCGCCCAACAACGCCGACGCCTGGATCAACTGCCGCCCGGGCGGCGCATAACTTGGCGCGGCCGCACTGATCACCGCGGCGTTGACCACCGGTCCGTGGCGCCCGGGCCGGCCGTCGACGAAGAGCATCGGCGCTCCGTCCCACGGCCGCTCCGACACCCACCAGTCGGTCACCACGCCGTGGGTGGGTGCCGGCGAACCGCCGAGCAGCCGGGCCGCGGCGTTCACGTCGGTGGCCACCACCACGTCCCGCGCCCGCACGCGCGCGCCGTCCGCAGCACTGACCAGCCAGCCGCTCCCGTCGGCGACCACTTCGGTCACCTCTGTGCTCAATGACATCCGGCCCGTCAATGGAGCCGCCAACTGCCTGGGCAGCGCGGTCATCCCGTCGGCGGGCAACGCGGGCACCCCGAGAGCGAACATCCGTGCCAGCAGCAGCGCGAACGCGTTCGACGTGGCTCCCGAGTCGTCGAGCAGCACGCCGGCCAGGAAGGCGTCGACGACCCGGCGCAACTCGCCGTGCAGCCCCGCCCGGTCGAGGGCCGCGGCCAGGGTGGTGTCGTCGTCGTTCGACCTCGTCAACCGACGCGGCCGCAGCGCCGGATACGCCCAGCGCAGCACCGCCACCAGGTCGGCGGGCCCGAGCGGCGCGCCGCGCGAGCATGCCCGGCACCCGCGCGGGTTCGCGCACCGGGTGGGCGAGCACGACCGAATCCCGCTCCCGGCGCACGCCCACTCCGGCTCCGAAGCTCTGCAACCGCAATGCCGGCACGTCGATGCAGGACGCCAACTCCGGATAGGCGGGGTTGAGAACCTGGAATCCGCGATCACAGCGGAAGCCGTCGATGACGTCGGTCCTGATCCGTCCGCCGACGACGTCGGCGGCCTCCCAGATCCGCACCTCGCACCCCGCGGCCGCGAGCACCGAGGCGCACCGCAGCCCGGCCAGGCCGGCGCCGACGACGATGACCTCGACTTCCTCGACATCCATCGCCCACTCCTGCCCTCGCGCGCCGCCCACGCTACCGTGCTCGCCATGCGACCGGATGGGGCTGAGCCGATACTGGAGACCATGGCGCAGACAACCGTCCCGGGGGCCGACTCCGCACTGGAACCGATCGGAGCCGTGCAGCGCACCCAGGTCGGCCGCGAAGCCACCGAACCGATGCGCGAGGACATCCGGCTGCTCGGCACCATCCTCGGTGACACCGTGCGGGAGCAGAACGGCGAGCAGATCTTCGATCTGGTGGAGCGGGCGCGTGTCGAGTCGTTCCGGGTCCGCCGCTCCGAGATCGACCGCGCCGACCTCGCGCAGCTGTTCGACGGCATCGACGTGCACGAGGCGATCCCGGTGATCCGGGCGTTCACCCACTTCGCGTTGCTGGCCAACGTCGCCGAGGACATCCACCGGGAGCGCCGCCGGACCGTCCACGAAGAGGCGGGTGAGCCGCCGCAGGACAGCAGCCTGGCCGCGACCTATCGCAAGCTCGACGGCGCCGAACTGGACGCCGACACCGTGTCCGACGCGCTGGTCGGCGCACTGGTGGCGCCGGTCATCACCGCGCACCCCACCGAGACCCGCAGGCGCACCGTGTTCGACACCCAGCACCGCATCACCGAGCTGATGCGGATGCGGCTGCACGGCCACCACCACACCGACGACGGCCGCGACATCGAACGCGAACTGCGCCGCCACATCCTCACGCTGTGGCAGACCGCGCTGATCCGGCTGTCGCGGCTGAAGATCCAGGACGAGATCGAAACCGGGCTGCGCTATTACCCCGCGGCGTTCTTCGAGGTGATCCCGAAGGTGAACGCGCAGGTGCGGGCCGCCCTGCAGGCCCGCTGGCCCGACGCGCGATCTGCTGGAGCAGCCGATCCTGCGGCCGGGGTCGTGGATCGGCGGCGACCGCGACGGCAACCCGAACGTCACCGCCGACGTGGTGCGGCTCGCCACCGGCAGCGCCGCCTACACCGCGTTCGCGCACTACTTCGCCGAGTTGACCGCCCTCGAGGAGGAGCTGTCGATGTCGGTCCGCCTGGTGCACATCAGCGACGAGCTGGCCGCGCTGGCCGACGCCTGCGACGAGCCGGCGCGCGCCGACGAACCGTACCGGCGCGCGCTGCGCGTGGTGCACGCCCGGCTGACGGCCACCGCACGCCAGATCCTCGATCGCCAACCCGAGCACCAGCTGGATCTGGGCATGGCGCCCTACCGGACGCCCGACGAGTTGCTCGCCGACCTCGATGCCGTCGACGCGTCGTTGCGGGCCAACGGCAGCGCGGTGCTCGCCGACGACCGGCTGGCCCGGCTGCGGGAAGCCGTGCGGGTCTTCGGTTTTCACCTGTCCGGTCTGGATCTGCGGCAGAACTCCGATGTGCACGAAGAGGTCGTCGCCGAATTGCTGGCGTGGGCCGGGGTCCACGCGCGACTACGCGTCGCTGAGCGAAGCCAGAGCGCGTCGAGCTGCTGGTCGCCGAGCTGGGCACCCGCCGCCCGTTGATCAGCCCGGACGCCGACCTGTCGGAGCTGGCGCGCAAGGAACTCGACATCGTCGCCGCCGCGGCGCGCGCGGTGCACGTCTTCGGACCGCAGGCCGTGCCCAACTACATCATCTCGATGTGCGAGTCGGTGTCGGACATGCTCGAGGCGGGACTGCTGCTCAAGGAGGCCGGACTGCTCGACGCGTCCGCCGAGCATCCGCGTGCCCCGGTCGGCATCGTGCCGTTGTTCGAGACCATCGACGACCTGCAGCGCGGCTCGTCGATTCTGGAAGCGGCGCTGGACATCCCGCTGTACCGCGCCGTGGTGGCGGCTCGCGGCGGACAGCCAGGAGGTCATGCTCGGGTACTCGGACTCGAACAAGGACGGCGGCTACCTCGCCGCGAACTGGGCGCTCTACCGCGCCGAGCTGGACCTGGTCGAGTCGGCGCGCAAGACGGGAATCCGGCTGCGGTTGTTCCACGGCCGTGGCGGCACCGTCGGCCGCGGCGGCGGGCCCAGCTACGACGCGATCCTGGCCCAGCCGCCCGGCGCGGTGCGGGGCTCGTTGCGGATCACCGAGCAGGGCGAGGTGATCGCCGCCAAGTACGCCGAGCCGACGATCGCCCACCGCAACCTCGAGACGCTGCTGGCCGCGACGCTGGAGGCCACGCTGCTCGACATGGAAGGACTAGGGGGGCTGGCCAGCAGCGCCTACCAGGTGCTCGACGACCTGGCGGCGCGCGCGCAGCGCGCCTACGCCGAACTCGTGCACGAGACACCGGGTTTCGTGGAGTACTTCAAGGCCTCCACCCCGGTCAGCGAGATCGGCGCGCTCAACATCGGCAGCCGCCCGACCTCCCGTAAACCCACGACCTCGATCTCCGACCTGCGGGCCATCCCGTGGGTGCTCGCCTGGAGCCAGTCGCGGGTGATGCTGCCCGGCTGGTACGGCACCGGCACCGCGTTCGAGCAGTGGATCGCCGACGGTGAGGGCCGGCTGGAGATCCTGCAGGACCTGTACCGGCGCTGGCCGTTCTTCGCGACCGTGCTGTCGAACATGGCGCAGGTGCTGGCCAAGTCCGATCTCGGTCTGGCGGCGCGCTACGCCGAGCTGGTCCCCGACGAGGCGCTGCGCCGCCGGGTGTTCGACAAGATCGTCGACGAGCACCAGCGCACCATCCGCATGCACGAGCTCATCACCGGGCACGACGATCTGCTCGCCGACAACCCGTCGCTGGCGCGCTCGGTGTTCAACCGGTTCCCGTACCTGGAGCCGCTGAACCACCTGCAGGTCGAGCTGCTGCGCCGGTACCGCTCCGGTGATCAGGACGAGCTGGTGCAGCGCGGCATCCTGCTGACGATGAGCGGGCTGGCCACCGCCCTGCGCAACAGCGGCTGAGACTCACCGCCTCACTTGAGGCCGGTGGAACGACGCACCATGCCCAGCGCGCCGCGGATGGCCTGTTCGGCGGCCCCGATCGGGAAGATCACCGATTCACCGATGTCCACGATCCGCTCGACACGGGCGACGACGCCCTCCATCCGGTCCACGACGCCGTGCAGTCGCGGTGCGAGCTCGTTGATGCGGTTGATGGTCTCGTTGAACCGTTCCAGCGTGGCGTCGAGGTTGCCGGTGGAGTGATTGAGGTCCTCCAGCGTCTCGCTGAGCCCCTCCAGGATGGTGTCGACCTGCTCGACGGTGACGTCGGCGTTCAGGGCCGCCTGGGCGAGCTTGCGAATTCGCTCGGGGCCGGTCCGGACGGGTCTGTCACCTTTGTCTGCCATGGCAGCAAGTATGACGTGCGCGCCGTGGGTCGGTTACGGTGTTGGAGATGCTCGCATGAACGTCCGGGTGGCCCTGTTCGCCACCTGCTACAACGACCTGATGTGGCCCGAGACCCCGAAAGCCGTTGTGCGGCTGCTGCGCCGCCTCGGCTGTACCGTCGAGTTCCCGGCCGAACAGACGTGCTGCGGGCAGATCTTCACCAACACCGGTTACGCGCGTGAGGCCGTCCCGGCGGTGCGCGCGTTCGCGGCGAGCTTCGCCGGCTATGACGCCGTCGTCGCGCCGTCGGGGTCCTGTGTCGGTTCGGTGCGCCACCAGCACCTCGGCATCGCCGCGCGGGCACACGACGCCGCGCTGCGCACCCGGGTGGCCGACCTCGCGCCGAAGGTCTACGAACTCTCGGAGTTCCTCGTCGACGTGCTCGGCGTCACCGACGTCGGCGCCTACTTTCCGCACCGCGTCACCTACCACCCGACCTGCCACTCGCTGCGGATGCTGCGGGTCGGGCGACCGCCCCGTGCGGCTGCTGCAGGCGGTCCGCGGACTGGATCTCGTGGAGCTGCCGGGCGCCGAGCAGTGCTGCGGCTTCGGTGGCACTTTCGCGATGAAGAATGCCGACACCTCGGTGGCCATGGGTGCCGACAAGGCCGCAGCGGCCCGCGGCACCGGGGCTGAAGTGCTTGTCGCCGGCGACAATTCGTGTCTCGCGCAGGTCGGCGGGCTGCTGTCCCGGCAGCGCAGCGGGATGCGGGTGATGCACCTGGCCGAGGTGCTGGCCAGCACCGAGGAGCTGCCGGCATGACCGGAGAGCATCCGCACGTCGGGGTCACCGGCACCGCGCTGGGACTGCCGTCGTTCCCGCGAGCCGCCAGGGCCGCACTCGGTGATTCGGTGCTGCGACGCAACCTCGCCCACGCCACCGCCACCATCCGTGCCAAGCGGGCCGGCGTCGTCGGCGAGCTGGCGAACTGGGAGCAACTGCGGCTGGCCGCAGCAGCCATCAAGGACGCGGCGCTGCACCGACTCGACGAGCATCTCCAGGCGTTCGAGGCCAACGCGACCGCCGCGGGCGCCACCGTGCACTGGGCCCGCGACGCCGCCGAGGCGAACGGGATCGTGGTCGGTCTCGTACGGGCTCAGGGGGCCCGCGAGGTCGTCAAGGTGAAGTCGATGGCTACCCAGGAGATCGAGCTGAACGAGGCGCTCGCCGCCGCGGGCATCGATGCCTGGGAAACTGACCTGGCCGAACTGATCGTGCAACTCGGCGACGACTGGCCCAGCCACATCCTGGTGCCCGCCATCCATCGCAACCGGGCCGAGGTGCGCGAGATCTTCCTGCGCGAAATGGGACGGGTGGGCCGGCCGGCGCCGGATGGGCTGACCGACGAACCACGCCGCCTCGCCGAAGCGGCCCGGCTGCACCTGCGGGAGAAGTTCCTGCGCGCCGAGGTCGCGGTTCGGGCGCCAACTTCGCGATCGCCGACACCGGCAGCCTGGTGGTGGTCGAATCCGAGGGCAACGGCCGGATGTGCCTGACGCTGCCCGAGGACGCTGATCTCGGTGGTCGGCATCGAGAAGATCCTGCCGTCGTGGCGAGGACCTGGAGGTCATGCTGCAGGTGCTGCCGCGCAGCAGCACCGGGGAGCGGGAGAACCCGTACACGTCGGTGTGGACGGGGCGCCGCCGGGCGACGGGCCGCGCAACGTGCACATCGTGTTGCTGGACAACGGCCGCACCCGGGTGCTCGCCGACCCCGGGGGGCGGACGCGCTGCGCTGCATCCGCTGTTCGGCGCTGCCTGAACGTGTGCCCGGTCTACGAGCGCACCGGCGGGCATTCGTACGGGTCGGTGTACCCGGGCCCGATCGGGGCGGTGCTCACCCCGCAGCTGCGCGGGACCGGCAGCGACATCGACAACTCGCTGCCCTACGCGTCGAGCCTGTGCGGCGCGTGTTTCGACGTCTGCCCGGTCCGCATCGACATCCCGGCGATGCTGGTGCATCTGCGCACCCGGGTCGTCGACGAACACCGCAGCGGCGTCCCGTCGGGGGAGCGGCTGGCGATGAAAGCGGCAAGCTGGCTGTTCGCCGACCACCGGCGGGTGGAAGCCGCGCAGTCGGCCGCCGCAGCGGGTGGGAAAGTGTTGCGCAGCAAGGCGATGGGGGCCAGGCAGGTGCTGAGCTCGCTGCCGTGGCCCGCCAATGCGTGGTCGGAGGCCCGGGATGCGCCGGTGCCGCCGACCGAGTCTTTCCGCGCGTGGTGGAAGCGCACGGGCGGCGACGGTGAGTGAGGCTCGCGAGCAGATCCTCGGGCGGATCCGGGCGGCGCTGGCCGACCGGCCCGCCGCACCGCGACGTGCCGTGGCGGTACGGCGATGCGGTGGGCACAGGTGGCCTCGACCCGGTGCAGCGTTTCGTCGAGCGCGTCGCCGATTACCGGGCCCGCGTCGAGCGGGTCGCCGATCAGGGCGTGGCCGCGGCGGTCGCGGCGGCGCTGCAGGGATGTCAGCGGGTGGTCGCCGACGCCATGGCGCAGACGCTGTGGCCGGGGTGCGCCGGCTATGTCGCCGACGGCGCCCTCACCGCGGTCGATCTCGACCGGGTGGACGCCGTGCTGACCACCGCGACGGTGGCGATCGCGAACACCGGCACCATCGTGCTCGACCACGGCGCGGGGCAGGGCAGGCGCGCGCTGAGCCTGGTGCCCGACCGGCACGTGTGCGTGGTCCGCGCCGATCAGGTCGTCGACGATGTGCCTGCCGCCGTGGCGCGGCTGGTGGAGTCAGGGGTGCACACCCGGCCGCTGACGTGGATCAGCGGTCCGAGCGCGACCAGCGACATCGAGCTCGACAGGGTCGAAGGCGTGCACGGTCCCCGTACGCTGCATGTGATCGTCGTCGGGTAGGGGAGTATCTCGGTGAGGCTCGCGCTGGACGCGTTGATCGACCCCGGGCTGGCGCCCTACGTCGCCGAAGCCCGGGCCGCGCGGCTGGCCCGCGCGGGTGCGCGGGGTCCGGGTGATCCGGACGAGCTCCGCGACGCGCGGGCGCGACGGGAACCGTCGGTGCCCTCCCACCCGCCCGCCACCGAGCTGATGATCGAACGCGGCGCACACCGGGTGCCGGCGCGGGTGTTCACCCCCATCGCCGCGCAGCCCCGCGGGATACTGCTCGACATCCACGGCGGCGGCTTCTACCTGGGCTCGGCCGCACGCCACGATGTGCGCAATCGTCGGCTCGCCGACCGCCTCGGCATCGCGGTCGTGAGCATCGACTATCGGCTGGCGCCGGAACACCCGTGGCCGGCGGCCCCCGACGACTGTGAAGCAGCCGCCCTGTGGCTTCTCGAGACGGCCGACAGGCGCTTCGGCACGACACGGTTCGCGATCACTGGCGTATCAGCCGGAGCGACGCTGGCCGTGACGACTCATGCTGCGTCTGCGCGATCGAGGCGACAACGAGTTCACGGCCGCGGTCGTTGCTGTTCGGGCACCTACGACCTCAGCGCACAGACACCGGCAGGACGCTTGATAGCCGACGAATATTTCCTGCAGGCGTACACCGGGGCCGTTCCCGACCCCTGCCACCCCGACGTCTCGCCGATCTACGCCCACCTCGACGGGCTACCACCGGTGCTGATGGTGGTCGGCAGCCGCGACATCCTGCTCGAGGACAACATGGCGATGGCGGCCCGGCTGTCGGCTGCAGGCAACGACATCGATCTGCGGATCTATCCGGAATGCCCCCACGGCTTCACTTTCCATCAGACCGCCATGGCGCGGGTCGCCCTCGAGGGCATCGACACATGGTTACTCGACCGGATGAGCCAAGCAGGACAGCGTCACCACACCTGAGCGCCACCCGGCTACCCTCAGAGTTTCGACGCGGCCTGCTCGTCGAGCAGCCACACCGTCGCCTCGCGACCCATCGCGCCCGCGGCGGGGACGTCGTCCGGCTTGGCGCCACCGATCGCGGCGGCGACCGCGTCGGCCTTCCCCGCGCCGGCCACCACCAGCCAGACCTCGCGTGAGCGCTGAACCGCGGGCAGTGTCAACGTGATTCGGCTGCGGCGGCGGCTTGGGGGAGTCGGTGACGCCGACGACCAGCCGCCGTCTTCGCGGACCGCCGGGGTGTGCGGGAAACAGCGAGTTGATGTGGCCCTCGCCGCCCATGCCCAGCAGGTGCACGTCGAAATCCGGTGCGGCCTGGCCATCGTCCGCGTTGCGGCGAGCAGTTGCTCGTAGCCAGCGCCGCGGCGTCGAGGTCGTCGCCGAACTCGCCGTCGCTGGCGGGCATCGCGTGCACGTTGGCTGCGGGGATGTCGATGTGGTCCAGCAGCGCCTCGCGGGCCTGCTTGTCGTTGCGTTCGTCGTCGTCCTCCGGCACGAAGCGCTCGTCGCCCCAGAAGACGTGAACCTTCGACCAGTCGATCTCGTCGGCGCGTTCGCCGACCGTTTCGAGCAGGCCGATGCCGGTGCCGCCACCGGTCAGCACGATCTGAGCGCTGCCGCGTGGCGGCGATCGGCGTCGGTGATCGCGCCGACCAGTCGGTCGCCGGCGGCGGTCGACCAGCTGCGTCGTTGTCCGGATACGTCTCGATCGATGGTGTTCATACGTATTGCACCTTGTCGATGCCTGCCAGTGCCTCGAAGTAGATCTCGTCGGCGTCCAGCCGCCGCATGTCCTCGGCCAGGCATTCCCTGGTTTCCCTGCGCGCCAACGGAATCAGCGCCTCCGGCTTGAGCCGTGCGGGTCAGTGTCGCGGTGACGCCGTCTTGGGGGCGGCTCAGCGTGATCGTCTCGCTCGCCGCGGACCAGCTCGACCTTCAGTTCGCCGACCGCACGCCGCACCGGACCATCGATGCGGCTGGCCAGCCAGCCCGCGAGGATGTCGAGCGCCGGTTCGTCTTCAGCCCGGACACCAGCGCCGACGTGATCGGCTCGTGCGGCGGCTGATCCACCGCCGACGTCAGCAGCGCCCGCCAGTAGGTGATGCGGCTCCACGCCAGGTCGGTGTCGCCGGCGGTGTAACCCTGCAGCCGGCCCTTGATCGCCGCCAACGGGTCAGTGCCGTTGGTGGCATCGGTGATCCGGCGGATCGCCAACTGGCCGAACGGATCGTCGGCGGGGACATCGGGCGCGACATCCGGCCACCACGCGACGACCGGGGTGTCCGGCAGCAGGAACGGCATGCACGACGCTGCTGGCATGGTCGGCCGAGTCGCCGTAAAGCCGCAGGACGACGACCTCGCCGGCGCCGGCGTCGCGCGCCGACCCGGATCTGCGCGTCCAGCCGCGGCTCGGCGGCCGCGCGGTCGCCGGGAGCGACCACGATCACGCGGCAGGGATGTTCGCGGCTGGCGAAGTTGGCCGCCTCGATGGAGTCCTCGAGCAGCCCTTCGGTGGTCGGGGCGATGACCAGTGTCAGCACCCGGCCCATCGTGATCGCGCCACCCTCTTCGCGAAGGCGATGATCTTCTTGTTGATGTCGTTGGTGGTGGCGTCGGCAGGTCGAGGATCATCGGCTCCTCCTCTCGGCTCCTCGCTCGTTTGCACTGCGATGCTCACTCGTCGTCGCTTCGGTCACGGCCGTCTCCATTCCCGGCCCATGCGGCGCAGCATCTCGAATGCCGAATCGGGTCCCCAGGTACCGGATTCGTACGGGTCGGGCTTGCCATGCGACGCCCAATAGTCCAGCACGGGATCCAGGATCTCCCAGGACAATTCGACTTCCTGGTTGACCGGGAACAGCGATGGCTCGCCGAGCAGCATGTCGAGGATCAACCGTTCGTAGGCCTCGGGGGAGTCCTCGGCGAACGCCGACGCCGTAGGAGAAGTCCATGTTGACGTCGCGGACCTCCATCGAGCTGCCCGGGACCTTGGACCCGAAACGCAGCGTGATGCCCTCGTCGGGCTGGACCCGGATCACCAAGGCGTTCTTGCCGAGTTCCTCGGTCATCGTGGTGTCGAAGGGCAGATGCGGGGCGCGTTTGAAGACCAATGCGATCTCGGTCACCCTGCGGCCCAGGCGTTTTCCGGTGCGCAGGAAGAACGGCACGCCGGCCCAGCGCCGGGTATCGATCTCCAGCGTGATCGCGGCGAAGGTCTCGGTGGTGGAGTCTTGGAGAATCCCTCCTCCTCGAGCAGGCCGACGACCTTCTCGCCGCCCTGCCAGCCTGCGGTGTACTGGCCGCGCGAGGTGGTCTGGTCCAGCGGCTCCATCGGCCGGGTCGCCGACAGCACCTTGATCTTCTCGGCCTGCAGCTCGGCGGGCTGAAGCTGACCGGCTCCTCCATCGCGGTCAGCGCCATCAGTTGCATCAGGTGGTTCTGGATGACGTCGCGCGCCGCGCCGACGCCGTCGTAGTAGCCGCCGCGCCCGCCGAGGCCGATGTCCTCGGCCATGGTGATCTGCACGCTGTCGACGTAGTTGGTGTTCCAGATCGGCTCGTACAGTTCGTTGGCGAAGCGCAGCGCCAGGATGTTCTGGACGGTCTCCTTGCCGAGGTAGTGGTCGATGCGGAACACCGACTCCTCGGGGAAGACGCTGTTGACCACGCCGTTCAGCTCCTCGGCGCTGGCCAGGTCGTGGCCGAACGGCTTCTCGATGACCACCCGGCTCCACCGGCCCTCTGCGGCGGGCCAGGCCGGACTTCTGCAAGCTGCTCGCAGCACCATCTGAAACGCGTTCGGCGGGATCGACAGGTAGAAGGCGTGATTACCGCCGGTGCCGCGCTCGGCATCGAGCTTCTCCAGCGTCTCGGCCAGCCGCTGGAACGCCTCGTCGTCGTCGAAGGTGCCCTGCACGAAGCGGATGCCCTCGGCCAGCCGGTCCCAGACCTCCTGGCGGAACGGGGTGCGGGCATGCTGCCTGACCGCGTCGCAGACGAGCTTGCCGAAATCCTCGTCGGCCCAGTCCCTTCGGGCGAACCCGACCAGCGCGAAGTTGGCGGCAGCAGGCCCCGGTTGGCCAGGTCGTAGATCGCGGGCATCAGCTTCTTGCGCGCGAGATCGCCGGTGACACCGAAGATGACCACGCCGCACGGACCCGGCGATCCGGGGCATGCGCTTGTCCCGCTTGTCGCGCAGCGGGTTCTGCCACGCCGGCGTCGTCGATGCTCTTCGCGGACGCGCTCATCGCGCTGGCGTCATTTCTTGTCGTCGAGCTGGGCCTGGGTGGCGTCCAACAGTTCCTGCCACGACTTCTCGAACTTCTCGACGCCCTCGTTCTCCAGCGCCAGGAAGACGTCGGTAAGGTCGATCCCGACGGCCTCGAGCTTGTCGAAGACCTCCTGCGCGGCGGCGGCGCGTGCCGGTGACGGTGTCGCCGGTGATCACGCCGTGGTCGGCGACCGCGTCGATCGTCTTCTCCGGCATGGTGTTGACGGTGTTCGGGGCGACCAGTTCGGTGACGTAGAGGGTGTCGGAGTAGTCCGGGTTCTTCACGCCGGTCGACGCCCACAGCGGCCGCTGCACCCGGGCGCCGTCGGCCTTCAGCGGCGCGAAACGCTCGCCGCCGACGAACACCTCCTCGTAGGCCGCATAGGCCAGCCGCGCGTTGGCGACGCCGGCCTGGCCGCGCAGCCCCAGCGCCTCGTCGGTGCCGATCTCCTCCAGCCGCTTGTCGATCTCGGTGTCCACCCGGGACACGAAGAACGAGGCGACCGAATGGATCTTGGACAGGTCGTGGCCGGCCTCCTTGGCCTTTTCCAGCCCGGTCAGGTAGGCGTCCATGACGGCGCGGTGCCGTTCGACGGAGAAGATCAACGTGACGTTCACCGAGATGCCCTCGGCGATGACAGCGGTGATGGCCGGCAGACCCCTTCGGTGGCGGGGATCTTGATCAGCAGGTTCGGCCGGTCGACGATCTTCCACAGCTCGATGGCCTGCAGGATCGTCTTGTCGGTGTCGTGTGCCATCCGCGGGTCGACCTCGATGGACACCCGACCATCCACACCGTCGGCTGGCCTCGTATGTCTTGGCCCAGTACGTCACAGGCGTTGCGGACGTCGTCAGTGGTGACCGTGCGGATGGTCGCGTCGACGTCCGCTCCCGTTCGGCGAATTCCTTGACCTGGTCGTCGTAGGCGGTGCCCTTCGACAGCGCCGCCTGGAAGATCGACGGGTTGGTGGTCACGCCGACCACGCTCTTGGTGTCGATGAGTTCCTGAAGATTGCCCGAGCGCAAGCGGTCGCGGGACAGGTCGTCGAGCCATACGGAGACGCCCGCGGCGGACAGGCGCGGCGAGGTTTTCGTTCTGAGCCATGTCAATTCCTCGCTTGTCTCGCTAGTTCGCAATGGTGCGTTCCGCCGCGGCCACCACGGCCTCAGGGGTGAAACCGAACTCGCGGAACAGCGTCTTGTCGTCGGCGGATTCGCCGTAGTGCTCGATGGAGACGATCTCCCCGGTGTCGCCGACGAGCTTGTACCAGCTCTGCGCGATCGCGGCCTCGA
>CAWCKQ010000005.1:0-358352 GCA_963796185.1 uncultured Actinomycetota bacterium
AGTGCAGCACTGCCGCCAAACAGGCATTTGCACCCACCGGGACTCCCATCGCACTTCTCCTCTGCAACTGCCCGGTTCCGGAAGGAGCCGGGGACCTTCGTCGTCTGCGTGCGACCGTCGGCGGCGGGCCGCGGAGCCGTGGTTCCGTCGTTACTCAGGCGCACTGGGAAACGCCTCTGCACAGCTCAGCCACCGACAGGGTGGCGCGACGCGCCGCCGTGTCACGATCCCGCCGGGCCGGGTGGAGGTCCGTCTCCCGGCGCGGTGCATGGCAACCACGATTCGCCCGGCGGGTTATCCGGCTGTCCGGTTCGCGATCCGACCGCGTGCACCGGATGGCGTGGCCCGCATCCCCATACAGGGCGGGTCACGTCCCGATGCGGGTACGCTTCAGGTCGCGGCCCCGGTTTGCCGCTCACGGCGGTCTCACCCCTGTCACCTGCGCCGCCTTGGCCGTATGTACGCAGCCGCCGCTGCGAATATCGAAGGGGAACAGCGATGAGCACGCCAGTTGAACAGCGCCGGATCACGGTCCGTCATTTCCGCAAGGGCGGTGGGCCCTATGTCTGCCTGACCGCCTATACCGCGCCGGTGGCGCGCCTGCTGGACCCGCATGTCGATCTGCTGCTGGTCGGCGATTCCCTCGGCATGGTGGTGTACGGCATGGACACCACGGTGCCGGTCACGCTGGACATGATGATCGCGCACGGGGCCGCGGTGGTGCGCAGCACCCAGCACGCCTGCGTCATCGTCGATCTGCCGTTCGGCAGCTACCAGGAATCGCCGCAGCAGGCGTTCCGCAGCGCCGCCCGCCTGCTGGCGGAAACCGGCGCCGCCGCGGTGAAGCTGGAGGGCGGCCGCGCGATGGCCGAGACCATCCGTTTCCTGGTGGAGCGCGGGATTCCGGTCTGCGGCCATATCGGGCTGATGCCGCAGGCGGTGAACGCCTCGGGCTTCCGCGCCCAGGGCCGCAACGCTGCGGAGGCGGACGCCATCACCGCCGACGCCACGGCGGTGGCCGGGGCCGGGGCGTTCGCCATGGTGATCGAGGGCACCTACCGCAGCCTGGCCACCACGATCACGCAAACCGTGGCGATCCCCACCATCGGCATCGGTGCCTCGCCGGACTGCGACGGCCAGATCCTGGTGACCGACGACGTGCTGGGCCTGTTCGGCACGTTCACCCCCCGCTTCGTCAGGCGCTATGCCGAACTCGGCGAGGCGGTATCGCAGGCGGTGGAGGCATACGCCCGGGATGTGCGCGCCCGCAGCTTCCCCGGCGCGGAGCATTGTTTCGGTTCGTGACCCCGATCCGGGCCGTTCGGGCGGGCCGCCGCGTTCGGGGCCGCATTCGCTCATGTGGTGGGCCTGCGCCGGGCATGACAGCGCGGTGGCGCGCCGGCCAGGTCCAACGCCGGGTGAAGGCGGTCCGCAGCATGCTGCGCTGCGGAAACCGGTTGATCTCGCTCAACCCTCTGGAAACAGACGACCCGTAGAATGCGTCCGCCCGAAGAAGGAAGCCCGAGGATGGAGACCGCCGAACACGGTCGGGAGAGGTACAAGCGCGTGCTGGCGATGGCGCACCGCCAGCCGGCCGTCCGCACCGCCGTGGTCCACCCCTGCGACGAGGTGTCGCTGTCCGGTGCGGTCGAGGCCCACCGGCTGGGCCTGATCGAGCCGATCCTGGTCGCCCCGCCCGCTCGGCTGCAGGCGCTTGCGGCGAGTACCGGGCTGGACATCAGCGGCCTGCCGCTGGTCGCCTCGGAACACAGCCACGATTCCGCCGCCAAGGCGGTGGCGCTGGTGCGGGAGGCGAAGGCCGAGGCGCTGATGAAGGGCAGCCTGCACACCGATGAGGTGATGGGCGCGGTGGTCGCGCATGACAGCGGCCTGCGCACCGAGCGCCGCATCAGCCACTGCTTCATCATGGACGTGCCCGGCTATGCCGCGCCGCTGATCATCACCGACGCCGCGGTGAACATCGCGCCGACGCTGGAGGAGAAGCGCGACATCGTGCAGAACGCCATCGACCTGGCGCACGCCATCGGCCTCGAGCGTCCGCTGGTGGCGATCCTGTCGGCGACCGAGACGGTGAACCCGAAGGTGGCCTCCACGGTCGAGGCCGCGGCGCTGTGCAAGATGGCGGATCGCGGCCAGATCACCGGCGGCGTCCTGGACGGGCCGCTGGCACTGGACAACGCGATCAATCCCGAGGCGGCGGCGATCAAGCAGATCGTCTCGCCGGTGGCCGGCCGCGCCAACGTGCTGGTCGTGCCGAACCTGGAGGCCGGCAACATGCTGGCGAAGAGCCTGTCCTTCCTGGCCGGCGCCGAAGTCCGCCGGCATCGTGCTGGGCGCGCGGGTGCCGATCATCCTGACCAGCCGTGCGGACGCGCTGATCACGCGCCTGGCCTCCTGCGCGGTGGCCGCGCTGGTGGCGGCATGGCGGCGCCGTACCGCCGCGGTGGCGGGGCGTTAGGGCGGGGCAAGCCCAATCGCACGACCGGGGCAGGCACGGCGACGGCTTCAAGCGCGGGCTCTCAGCCGCCGGCGGCTCGCGATCGGTTGGGGTGGGGGTGTATCCGTATTTGAGGAGTTCTTCAGCCTACCACAGCGCGGTCAGCCCGTGGGAGATCGACACCTACCTCACCGCGTTCTGACGATCGAAAAGGAGACAAGCCATGTGCGGGATCGTCGGGCTGCATCTGCGCGACCCGGAGCTCTACCCCCGGCTGGGGGAACTGCTCACCGGGATGCTGTGCGAGATGGGCGACCGCGGCAGCGACTCGGCCGGTGTCGCCGTCTACGGCGACCCGATCTGGTCGCCGCCCGGGCAGGGCTGCGTCTCGGTGGTCGACGTGGACCGACCGCGCCGAGACCGTCGAGCTGGTGACCAAGACGGTCGCGACGGCACTCGACGACGACGTCGACGGGGTGGCGGTGCAGAGCAGCTACCTGTTGTCCGGCCGACGCGCACTCCGAGGCGCTGCTGGCGGCGGTCCGGCGTGCTACCCCGGGCGCTGATCGCCGGATTCGGCGCGGACATGGCCGTGCTGAAGGGCGTCGGCCACCCGCGGGCGCTCACCGACGCGCTGGGGCCTGGCCCAGGCGCAGGGCTGGCAGGGCGTCGGCCACACCCGGATGGCCACCGAGTCGGCGGTCACCCCGCCGGGCTGTCACCCCTACGCGGTCGGACCGGACCAGTGCATGGTCCACAACGGGTCGTTCGCCAACCACGCCACCATCCGCCGCGAACTGCGCTCCGCGGGAGTCGTTTTCGACAGCGAGAACGACACCGAGGTCGGTGCGCGGTTCATCGCCAGGCTGCTGGCCGACGGGCGCGACGTCGAGACCGCGCTCAAGGAGCTGTGCGCACGTTCGACGGCTTCTACACGCTGCTGGTGTCCAACCGCGACTCGTTCGCCGTCGTGCGCGACGCGATCGCGTGCAAGCCCGCCGTGATCGCCGAGACCGACCGACTGGGTGGCGATGGGCAGCGAATACCGCGCGCTGGCAGGCCTTCCCGGCGTGGACACCGCCGCGCATCTGGGAGCCCGAGCCGGAGGTGGTCTACGCATGGAGCAGGTGATCCGCCGACGCCCGCATCTTCGACCTGCGCCAGCACACCGCTGCGCGAAGTCAACGCCGCGCTGCACGCACCCGGACTGACCGGCGAATTCGTCATCGAGCACCCGCGGGCGCCCACAACGTCGCCGTCGGCCTCGACGCGCCGGTGCAACGTGACGGTCCGCGGCCACGTCGGCTACTACGCCGCCGGCATGAACCAGCAGGCCGACATGACTCATCGACGGCAACGCGGGCACCGGCGTCGCCGAGAACATGATGAGCGGCTCGGTCTGGGTGCGGGGCAACGCCTCGCAGTCCGCGGGTGCCACCGCCCACGGCGGCCTGCTGGTGATCGAGGGCAATGCCGCGGCGCGGTGCGGTATCTCGATGAAGGGCGTCGACATCGTGGTCGGCGGCAACGTCGGGCACATGAGCGCCTTCATGGCGCAGGCCGGCCGGCTGGTGATCCGCGGCGACGCCGGCGAGGCACTGGGCGACTCGATCTACGAGGCGCGCATCTACGTCCGCGGCGAGGTGGCGTCGCTCGGGTGCCGACTGCGTCGCCAAGGAGATGCGCGCCGAGCACCACCGCGAGCTCGAGACCCTCTTAAGGCAGCGGGTTTCGAGGGCGACGACACCCGCGCCTACACCCGGTACGGCTCGGCCCGCTCGCTCTACCACTTCCACGTCGACAACGCGGCGTGCTACTGATGAGCTACACCGACGACGACCGCGCCCGACTCGGGCCTGCGCGAGTCGGCCACCTTCGACCGCGCCACGATCGCCGCCATCCAGCGCGCCGCCGACACCGGCGTCTACGACATCCGCGGCTGGGGCGCCAAACGCGCGCTCCCCCACTTCGACGATCTGCTGTTCCTCGGCGCGTCGATGTCGCGCTACCCGCTGGAGGGCTATCGCGAGCGCTGCGGCACCGACGTCGTGCTCGGCGATCGATTCGCCAAGCACCCACTGCACCTGGACATTCCGGTCACCATCGCCGGCATGAGCTTCGGCGCGCTGTCCGGCCCGGCCAAGGAGGCGCTGGGCCGCGGCGCCAGCGAGGTCGGCACGTCGACCACCACCGGCGACGGCGGCATGACCCCCGAGGAGCGCGGGCAGAGCAAGTACCTCGTCTACCAGTATCTTCCGTCCCGGTACGGGATGAACCCCGACGACCTGCGCAAGGCCGACGCGATCGAGGTGGTGCTCGGCCAGGGCGCCAAGCCCGGCGGCGGCGGAATGCTGCTGGGGCAGAAGATCTCCGAACGGGTCGCCGGCAATGCGCACCCTGCCGCAAGGCATCGACCAGCGCTCGGCGTGCCGGCATCCGGACTGGACCGGTCCCGACGACCTGACCATCAAGATCAACGAGCTGCGCGAGATCACCGACTGGGAGAAGCCGATCTACGTCAAGGTCGGCGCCACCCGCACCTACTACGACGTGAAGCTGGCGGTGCACGCCGGCGCCGACGTCGTGGTCGTCGACGGCATGCAGGGCGGCACCGCCGCCACCCAGGAGGTGTTCATCGAGCACGTCGGCATCCCGACCCTGGCCGCGATCCCGCAGGCCGTGCAGGCGCTGCAGGAACTCGGAGTGCACCGGGCCGGGGCGAGCGGAGCGACGGGGAAGACGGGTGCAGCTGATCGTGTCCGGCGGCATCCGCACCGGCGCCGACGTGGCCAAGGCGATGGCGCTGGGCGCCGACGCGGTCGCGATCGGCACCGCGGCGCTGATCGCGCTGGGCGACAACCATCCTCGGTACGCCGCCGAGTACGAGAAGCTCGGCAGCGCAGCCGGTTTCTACGACGACTTCCAGGACGGCAGCGACCCGGCCGGCATCAGCACGCAGGACCCCGAACTGGCCGCCCGGCTCGATCCGGTCGAGGGCGGCCGCCGGCTGGCCAACTATCTGCGGGTGCTGACGATGGAGGCCCAGACCATCGCCCGCGCCTGCGGCAAGGCGCATGTGCTGCCACCTCGAGCCCGAGGATCTCGTCGCGGTGACGCATCGAGGCGGCCGCGATGGCCCGGGTGCCGCTGGCCGGCACGGACTGGATTCCCGGCGGGGCACGCCGGTGAGACGAGACCGCCGACGTCGTGATCGTCGGTGGCGGCATCGAGGGCTGCGCCGCCGCGTGGGCGCTGAGCCAGCGCGGCGTCACCGATGTCGTTGTCGCCGAACGCAATACCGTCGGCTCGGGCATGACCGGCAAGTCCAGCGGCATCGTGCGCTGCCACTACGGGGTGAGCTCGCTGGCCGCGATGGCCGCCGTCGGGCTGGAGGTGTTCGAGAAGGCCGACGAGATCTTCGGCGCCGACATCGGCTTCCGCCAGACCGGTTACGTCGTCGGCGTGGGCGAGGCCAACGTCGACGCGCTGCGCAAGAGCCTGGCCGCGCAGCGCGCGGTCGGGGTGCAGACCGAGGAGATCGACGCACGCCGAGGTCGCGCGAGCTGTGGCCGTTCGCCGACCTGTCGCCGTTCGCGGCGTTCGGCTGGGAGGCCGCGCGGCGGCTACGGCGACGCCTACCAGACCGCGCAGGCGTTCGCCGCTGTCGGCGCGGGCGGCCGGCGTGCGGATCCGGCAGGGTGCGCGGTAACGGGACTGCTCGTCGACGGCGACGCGGTCACCGGTGTGCGAGCTGGCCGACGGCAGCCGGATCTCGGCGGGCACCGTCGTCGTCGCCACCGGCGTGTGGACCCAGCCGTTCCTGGAGCCCTACGGCGTCGACGTACCGATCCGCGTCGTCCGCGAGCAGATCGTCACTGATCGACCCCGGCGTCGACAGCGCGGCCGTCGCCGGTGCCGGTGTTCTCCGATCTGGTCTCGCTGCAGTACGTCCGGCCGGAGGTCGGCGGCGACATCCTGTTCGGCAACAGCGACCTGTCCGATGTCGAGCAGGCCGACCCGGACGACTACCTCAACCGGGCCACCGAGGAGTTCGTCGACCTCACCGTCGACAAGGTCGGCGCGCGGTTCCCCGGCTTCGCCGACGCGGCGATCACGGGCAGCTACGCCGGCTGCTACGACGTCACCCCGGACTGGAACCCGGTGATCTCGCCGGACCGCCGCTGGACGGTCTGCTCGTCGCGGCCGGTTTCAGCGGGCACGGCTTCAAGATCGCCCCCGCCGTCGGCCGGCTGGTCGCCGACCTCGTCGTCGACGGCCGCAGCAGCGACCCACGCATCCCCGAGACCGACTTCCGGCTGTCCCGGTTCGCCGAGAACGAACTGCTCACGACGCCCTACCCGTACGTCGGGGCGGGGCAGATGCGTTAGACAGGACTTGTGGCCTGCCCTGACGATCACGCTGCTGCGCAACAAATCCGGCACGGCCCGCGACCGCGATCCCGCACGAACCGGTCGAGGAACTCGAGTTCGAGGCCGCGATCGGCCGCAACGTGCGGCTGCTGCGCCTGCAGCAGGGCCTCACCGTCGCCGAAACGGCCGACGCGGGTCGGCATCTCGAAGGCGATGATGAGCAAGATCGAGAACGCGCAGACCTCCTGCAGCCTGTCCACGCTGGCGCTGCTGGCCAAGGGGCTTCGACGTACCCGTCACCAGCCTGTTCCGCGGCGCCGACGTCGAGCGGCCGGCCGCGTTCGTCAAGGCGGGCACCGGCGCGCGGATCGTCCGCAAGGGCACCCGGGAGGGCCACGAATACCAGCTGCTCGGGTCGCTGCGCGGTGAGCACAAGCGGCTGGAGTGCCTGCAGGTGACGCTGTCGGAGAAGAGCCAGACCTACCCGCTGTTCCAGCACCCGGGCACGGAGTTCATCTACATGCTCGAAGGCGTGATGGACTACAGCCACAGCCGGTCGGTGTACCGGCTGCACCCGGGTGACTCGCTGCAGATCGACGGCGAGGGCGCCCACGGCCCCGTCGACCTCGTCGAGTTGCCCATCCGGTTCCTGTCGGTGATCGCCTTCCCCGACTCGCAGGTCTGACGGGCGTCCGGCGGGTTTTGGCATCCGCGCGGACCGGAGTACAGTCCGACTGTGCAGCGGGTGCTCCTTCTCGGACGCCGCGACGGGGTCTGATCCAGACCGGCTTCCCGTCGCGGGTGTTCGCGATGCGCCGGTCTGAGAAATCCCCTAGACCTCCCGGAGCACGCACCGATGACTGAAGACTTCAATCCCGCCGGACGCCTATACGTTCGGCGCGCACCATCACCACGCCCGCCGGGGCGCCCCACGCCGGCCAGCCCGCCTGGAACACCCAGCGCGGCTCGTCGATGCCGGTCAGCCGCTACCGCAGCTTCGCCGACGAGGTGCCGGGCGGGAGCCCGGCATCAGGCTCGTGCCGATTCCGTTCGACCGCACCTGGCCGGACACGGTCATCGACACCGCGCCGATGTGGTGCGCGGTCGACCTGCGCGACGGCAACCAGGCGCTGATCGACCCGATGAGCCCGGCCCGCAAGCGCCGCATGTTCGATCTGCTGGTGCGCATGGGCTACAAGGAGATCGAGGTCGGCTTCCCGTCGGCCAGCCAGACCGATTTCGACTTCGTCCGCGAGATCATCGAGCAGGGCGCCGATCCCCGACGACGTCACCATCCAGGTGCTGACACAGTGCCGCCCCGAGCTGATCGAGCGGACCTTCCAGGCGTGCGAGGGCGCGCCGCGCGCGATCGTGCACTTCTACAACTCGACGTCGATCCTGCAGCGCCGCGTGGTGTTCCGCGCCGACCGCGACGCGGTCAAGAAGATCGCCACCGACGGCGCCCGGATGTGCGTCGAGGAGGCGCGCGAAGTATCCCGGCACCCAGTGGCGGTTCGAGTACTCGCCGGAGTCCTACACCGGCACCGAACTGGAGTACGCCGTCGAGGTCTGCAACGCGGTCGCCGAGGTCATCGCAGCCCACCCCGGACGCCCCGCTGATCGTCAACCTGCCCGCCACCGTCGAGATGGCCACCCCCAACGTCTACGCCGACTCGATCGAGTGGATGCACCGCAACCTGGCCCGCCGGGACTGCGATCATCTCTGAGCCTGCACCCGCACAACGACCGCGGAACCGCCGTTGCCGCAGCCGAATTGGGCTACCAGGCCGGCGCCGACCGCATCGAGGGCTGCCTGTTCGGCAACGGTGAGCGCACCGGCAACGTCTGCCTGGTGACGCTGGGGCTGAACCTGTTCAGCCGCGGCGTCGATCCGCAGATCGACTTCTCCAACATCGACGAGATCCGCCGCACCGTCGAGTACTGCAACCAGCTGCCGGTGCACGAACGGCACCCCTACGGCGGCGATCTGGTGTACACCGCGTTCTCCGGCAGCCACCAGGACGCCATCAACAAGGGCCTGGACGCGATGAAGGTCGCACGCCGACGACGCCGGACGCCGACGTCGACGACATCCTGTGGCAGGTGCCCTACCTGCCGATCGACCCCAAGGACGTCGGCCGCACCTACGAGGCCGTCATCCGGGTGAACTCGCAGTCCGGCAAGGGCGGCGTCGCCTACATCATGAAGGCCGATCACGGGCTGGCGCTGCCGCGCCGGCTGCAGATCGAGTTCTCCCAGGTGATCCAGAAGATCACCGACGGCGAGGGCGGCGAGGTGTCGCCCAAGGAGATGTGGGACGCGTTCGCCGAGGAATACCTGGCGCCGGTACGCCCGCTGGAGCGGATCCGGCAGCGGGTGGACGCGGCCGAGGTCGACGGCGGCACCGACACCATCGACCGCCGTGGTGAAGGTCGACGGTGTGGAACGCGAGATCGTCGGCGCGGGCAACGGGCCGCTGGCGGCGTTCGTCGACGCGCTGGGCGCGATCGGCTACGACGTCAACGTGCTGGACTACTCCGAGCACGCGATGTCGGCCGGCGAGGAGGCCCAGGCGGCGGCCTACGTCGAAGCCTCGATCGACGGCAGGACCGTGTGGGGCGTGGGTATCGCGACGTCGATCACCACCGCGTCGCTGCGGGCGGTCGTGTCGGCGGTCAACCGCGCTCGCGCAGCTGACCGCCGAAGCGCGTTTCAGGTGCTGGTGAGCGGGTTATGCCCGCATCATGAAGTCGCTTCTCACCCTGGGATCGGTGGTGTTCACCGGCGCCGCTGCGGCGGCGATCTCGTTCGCCCCGATCGCCTCCGCCCAACCAGTTCCCTGTGACGATCCCGGCAGCGCCGCCGAAGGCACGCCCTGCGAAAGCAGCAGCCAGCCCGACGGCCCACCGCCCGCGGTCGGTGAAATTCCGCCCGGCCAGGACGGCATGCCCGACGTCGCCGGCTGCTCCCCGGGCCGACTCTGCGAACCGTAACCGGGGTCCCGGGCTCAGAACAGCGCGAGCTGATCCTGGTCGCTGTCGAGGTCGACGAAGTCCTCGATCCGCGTGCCGCCGACGACGGCCGTCAGCGCCGCCACGAACGCGGCGCCGGACAGCACCGGCACGCCCAGTTCCCCGGCCTGGTACCCCTTGCCCTGCCGGGCGCGCGGTCGTCACAGACGACCAGCGAGGTGTGCGGGTCCACCGCCTCGGTATAGGTCAGGCCCGCGGCCAGCAGCCGCTCGATGAGCTCCTCGTGGGTGTGGCCGCAGTTCCGCGGCCAGCGCCACCCGCATGCCCTGCACCAGGGGACGGCCCGGCGACGAACCGGCCGGGGTTGGCGTAGGTGCACGGCAGCCGGGCGGCGACGACCTTGAGCGGGCGCAGCTCGTCGTGGGTGACCCGGCCGTTGGGCCAGGTGCGCCGGTGCACCGGGTGCACCGGCAGCCATTTGCGCCGCTCCTGCGCACGCACCAGCACCGGTTTGAGGATCTGCGCCAGCACCATCGCGTCGTCGAGCGCGTCGTGCGGCCGCATCTGCGTGACACCCCAGTGCGCGGCCAGCGTCTCCAGCCGCAGGTTGTCCAGGCCCAGCGTCGAGCCGGCGCGCCAGCTCCACCGTGCACATCACCGTCTCGACGGGCAGCGCGGCGTGGACCAGTTCGGCCTCGGCGGCCAGGAAGGCGTAGTCGAAGCCCACGTTGTGGGCCACCAGCGTGCGCCCGCGCAGCACCTCGATCAGGTCGCCGACGACGTCCCCGAACGTCGGCTGGCCGGCCAGCATCTCCGCGGTGAGCCCGTGCACGTGGGTGGGCCCCGGGTCGACGCCCGGGTCGAGCAGGCTGTACAGGCTCTTCTCGACGTTGCCGTCGTCGCTGAGCGCCAGCGCCGCGACGCTGACGACGCGCGCCTGCCCGGGCCGGAACCCCGTGGTCTCCACGTCGACGACCGCCCACCCGCAGCCCGCCTCATCGGCCGGCCGGCCGTAGGCGCCGATGCGGGCTTGGGCTCACACTCCCGAGGATGGCACGCAGCCCTGACAAGACTCGCTCCCCACGCCGCGTGTCGGCCGCTCTTCTAAACTGCGGGGAATGGTCACTTCACGCGGACGCGTCGCGCTCGCGGCGGGCGCCGGCGCGCGCTGGGCGTCGCGCGTCACGGGCCGCGGCGCCGGCGCGATGATCGGCGGCCTGGTGGCCATGACGCTGGACCGCACCATCCTGGCCCAGCTCGGCCGGGGCCGCCGCACCGTTGTCATCACCGGCACCAACGGCAAGTCGACGACCACCCGCATGACGGCCGCCGCGCTGTCCACCCTGGGGCCGGTCGCCACCAACGCCGAGGGCGCCAACATGGACGCCGGGCTGGTGGCCGCGCTGGCCGCCGCGCCCGCCGCCGCGTTGGCCGCACTCGAGGTCGACGAGATGCACGTCCCCCACGTCAGCGATGCGGTCGACCCCGCGGTGGTGGTCCTGCTGAACCTGTCGCGCGACCAGCTGGACCGGGTGGGCGAGATCAACCACATCGAGCGGACCCTGCGCGCGGGGCTCGCGCGGCACCCGGCGGCGGTGGTGGTGGCCAACTGCGACGACGTGCTGATGACGTCGGCCGCCTACGACAGCCCGCACGTGGTGTGGGTGGCGGCGGGCGGCGGCTGGGCCAGCGATTCGGTCAGCTGCCCGCGCTCGGGCGAAGTGATCGTCCGCGAGGGGGCGCACTGGTACTCGACCGGCAGCGACTTCAAGCGGCCCGACCCGGAGTGGTGGTTCGACGACACCCACATCCACGGCCCCGGCGGTCTGACGATGCCGATGGCGCTGACGCTGCCGGGCACGGTCAACCGGGGCAATGCCACGCAGGCCGTGGCCGCCGCGGTGACACTCGGCGCCGACCCGGCGGCAGCGGTGGCGGCGGTGGCCGCGGTCGACGAGGTGGCGGGCCGGTACCGCACCGTGCGGGTGGGCGCGCACACCGCGCGGATCCTGCTGGCCAAGAACCCGGCCGGCTGGCAGGAGGCGCTGTCGATGGTGGACCGCGAGGCCGCCGGCGTGGTCATCGCCGTCAACGGCCAGGTTCCCGACGGGGAGGACCTGTCCTGGCTGTGGGACGTCCGATTCGAGCATTTCGAGAACGTGCCGGTGGTGGCCGCCGGGGAGCGCGGCACCGATCTGGCCGTGCGACTCGGCTATGCGGGCGTCGAGCACACCCTGGTGCACGACACGCTCGCCGCCATCAGGTCGTGTCCGCCCGGCCACGTCGAGGTGCTCGCGAACTACACGGCCTTCCTGCAACTGAACCGGGTGCTGGGCCGTGGGTGAGTCAGCCGTGCGGATCGGGCTGGTGCTGCCCGACGTGATGGGCACCTACGGCGACGGCGGCAACTCGCTGGTGCTGCGGCAACGGCTGCGGCTGCGAGGCATCGACGCCGAGATCGTCGACATCACCCTCGACGATCCGGTGCCCGCGGAGCTGGATCTCTACACCCTCGGGGGCGCCGAGGACTACGCCCAGCGGCTGGCCACCAAGCACCTGATCCGTTATCCCGGCCTGCAGCAGGCGGTTTCGCGGGGCGCCCCGGTGCTCGCGATCTGCGCGGCGATCCAGGTGCTCGGGCACTGGTATGAGACGTCGGCCGGGGAACGTGTCGACGGGGTCGGGGTGCTCGACGTCACGACGTCACCGCAGCCCGAGCGCACGATCGGCGAGGTGGCGGCGAGCCCGTTGGTCGACGGGCTGACCCAGCCGTTGACCGGATTCGAGAACCACCGCGGTGGAACGGTTCTGGGGCCGGCGGCCCGCCCGCTGGCCGCGGTCACCAAAGGCGCGGGCAACCGCGCGGGCGACGGGTTCGACGGTGCCGTGCAGGGCAGCGTCGTCGCCACGTACCTGCACGGGTGCTGCCTGGCCCGCAACCCGGAGCTCGCCGATCACCTGCTCGCCAAGGTGGTGGGACCGCTTGCGCCACTGGAACTTCCGGAGGTCGAGCAGTTGCGCCGCGAACGACTGACCGCGCCCCGCCGCGTCTGACCTATCGCGGCGCGACGATACCGTTCTGGTAGGCGTAGACGATCGCGGCGGCCCGGTCACGCAGCGCCAGCTTGAGGAAGATCCGGCCGATGTGGCTCTTCACCGTGACCCCCGAGATCACCAGCTCGTCGGCGATCTCGGCGTTGGAGTGGCCCCTGGCCATCAGCCGCAGCACATCGAGTTCGCGGGGCGTCAGGTGGTCGACCGCCTCGGAGACGGGTTCCCCGGCCGCCGCGCGGTAGGTGTCGAGTATGCGCGAGGTGATGGACGGGTCCAGGAAGCCGTCGCCCCGGGCCACCGCGTGCACGGCGCGGATCAGCTCCTCGGCCGGCGAGTCCTTGAGCACGAAGCCGGCCGCACCGGCCCGCAGTACGCCGGAGAGCAGCTCCTCGTCGCTGAACGTGGTGAGCGCGAGGACCGGCGGTCCGCCGGCGTCCGCGAGCCGGCGGGTGGCCTCGATTCCGTTGACCCGCTTCATCCGCAGGTCCATCACAGACGACGTCGGGACGGTACTCGGCGACCGCGGCGGGCACTTCGTCGCCGTCGGCGCACTCCCCGACCACCGCGATGCCGTCCCTGCGCCGCAGGATCCTGCGCAGACCGGACCGCACCAGCTCCTGGTCGTCGACCAGCAGCGCGGCGACCACGTCGCCGGTCATCACGCCCAGCCCCGCGTCACGCAGGGCTCGTCGCCGAGCGGGATCACCGCACGCACCGTCCAGCCGTCCTCGGCCGGCCCGGCGTCGATGCGGCCGCCGAGCAGTTCGACGCGTTGGCGCATCCCCCGCATTCCGCGTCCCTCGGCGCGACGCCGACGCCGTGGCGGGGACCGGGAGCCGGTTCGACACGGTCAGTGCGGTCGCCGTGCGGGACACCGCAAGGGTCAGGTGTGAGACGGCGTCGGGCGCGTGCTTGGCGATGTTGGCCAGCGATTCCTGGGCGATCCGGTACAGCGCCAGCCCGGCGGCGGCCGAGACGTCGTCGTGGCCGCCGCTGGACTGATAGCTCACGGCGAGCCCGGCGCGCACGAAATCCTCCACAAGCGTGGCGATGTCGGCCACCCCCGGCTCCGGGGCCGCCCTGGCCCACGGCACTGTCGAGCAGAGCCGACGGTGCGGCGGATGTCGGCCATCGCCTGACGTCCGAGCCGCTCGGCCTGCTCGAGCGCCTCCACCGCGTCGTCTACGTCGCGGTCCTCCTGCAGGCCGCGGCGCGCACCGGTGACATGCAACAGCGTCACACTCAGCGAGTGGGCGATCACATCGTGCACCTCCCGTGCGATCCGGCGCCGTTCGTCGGCGGCGGCGTGCTCGGCGAGCTTCTGCTGTGCGTCGCGTTGTTCGAGCAGCAATTGCTGCTGAACGCTCATCAGATAGCCGACGAGCCAACCGAGCCCGATGAAACTCAGATACAGCCACGGGGTGTCGACGCGGTGCAACGCCGCCGCGGCCAGCAGCAGCGCCGACGCATACAGCGCCGCCAGCACGCCACCCCGCATCGAGGTCACCGAGCCGACCACTCCGGTCAGCAGGCTCAGCAGCACGGGCGCGAAGTCGCCCTCGATCGGGGCGGACGTGGCGAACAACAGGATCGCGATGCCCAGCGACCAGGAGAGCAACAGCGCGAACGCCTCGAAGACCACCACGTCGAAGGCGAACAGGATCGGCCCACGGCAGGCAGGCCACCGCGATGGCGAACACCCCGATCCACAGCTCCGCCAGGGGACGTTGCGCGACGGCGACCGCCGCGACGATCACCAGCGTCGCATCGATCGTGAGGACGAACGGCCATGAGAAACCACCCGGCAGCACGTAGCCCTTCTGGTGGGCGTACTGCCGCACGCGGCGCTTCAGCGCAGCCAGCATCGTGCCAGCTTATGGGCAGCGCCGGGGTGCGGGTATCAGCCTGTGGTCGGTAGCTGCTCTCCTACCAGGGTAGGAGACCGAGATCGGACCCCGGCACGACGATCCGCGGCTGCCGTTCCATAGCGTCGAGCCATGACATGGTCACAGTTGCACGAACGAATGGCGTTCATGGCCGACGTGGTCGAGCGGGCGGCCACGGATCCCGACACCGCCCTGCGGACGGCGTCGGAATCCGATGATCTGCGCCGGCTCTTCGGCGATGAGGAGGGATTGCTGTTGTCCCTGCGGCACCGGTGGGTGAACATGCTCGCCGCGAAGCTCGATCAGGCGGCGCACACCGATATCCCGGCCGAGCAGGCGCGGGCCGAACTCGCCCGGGCAAACCCGGGATTGCGGGCGCTGCTCGACACCGCCGCCCGCAGGTCGGTGCGCTTGCGCGCCCTTGATCGCGGTGAGCAGGACATGGTCGACCTTTACACCGACCCGCGTCGCGACAACCAGACGGTGGCGTGATGCAGCCGGGCGTCTGGCTGCGCTGGGCCGCGGTGCACGGTGTGCCGCGCGCGTTCCTGACGGCGCGGGCCCGGCGGGGCGAACCGCTGGCGCGGCTGATGCTGGGCCGTGCCGGACCTGCCGAACGCCTCCGGTTGATCGAGCAGGTCCGCGCGGCGGGTCCGCTGCTGCGGACGCCGGTGGTATGGGTGAGCGCTGACTACGAGCTGTGCCGTAGCGTGCTGCGCGACAACGACTTCGGGGTGGCCGATCCGGCCGAGACGGGCCTGCCCGATGCGTTGCTCACGTGTGGTCCGCGCCGTCGATCCGGCCTTGCCGAACCCGGTGGAGCCGCCCTCGATGCTGATGACCGATCCGCCGCAGCACACCGAGTTCCGGCGGCTGGTGGCCCGCAGTTTCGCGCCCCGGTCGATCGCGACGCTGGAGGCGCGCATCGCGGAGATCACCACCGAACTGCTCGACGCGTTGGAACACCGCAGCGCCGTCGACCTCGTCGCGGACTACGCCGCCCAGCTCCCGGCCGCGGTGATCACCGAACTACTCGGAGTGCCGGCGGCCGACACACAGCGAGTCCTGGGCTGGGGCAGCACGGTCGCGCCCCTGCTCGACATCGGAATCCGGTGGACCGCGTTCCGGGACGCGATCGAGGGCCTGCGTGACGTCGACGTCTACCTGACCGAACATTTTCGGCGATTGCGCAGCAACGGCGCGGACGGCACGCCGTTCAGCGCGATGGCCCTCGAAGGCGGTCTCGCCGACCGCGAGCTGAAATCCAACGCCGCGCTGCTCATCGGAGCGGGGGTGGAGACCACGGTCAATCTCATCGGCAACGGGATCGCCGCACTGCTGGATCATCCGGACCAGCTGGCGCTGCTGCGCGACGATCCCGCGCTGTGGCCGGCGGCCGTCGAGGAGATCCTGCGCTTCGACAGCCCGGTGCAGATGACGGCCCGAACCGCGCACTGTGACAAGGAGATCGCAGGGGTATGCGTGCCCAAGGGCGCGGTGGTGGTGCTGCTGCTCGGGGGCGCGAACCGCGATCCGGGCGTGTTCGACGACCCGGCCCGCTTCGACATCACCCGCCCCAACGCCAAGGAGCATCTGGCGTTCGCCAGCGGTGTGCACGTCTGCCTGGGCGCGGCGCTGGCCCGGATCGAGGGTGCGACGGCACTGCGCGAGCTGTTCGCGCGCTTTCCTGCGCTGCGCCTGCACGCACCGGCCGAGCCGCGCGGGCTGGTGAATCTGCACGGCTACCGTCACCTCCCGGCGCTCGTCACGCCACGAGCGTCGGCCGCGTTCTGATATCCAGCGGGCATCCGCGGCTGCGCAATGCCTGCTCAACTCGTGCGAGCCAATCCTGCGGCCGATCCTCGGCGATGACGCGGACGACGTCCCACCCGAGGGCCTCGAGCATCCGCAGCCGGGCGATGTCCTTGACGTATTGCCGGCGATCCTTGCGGTGATGATCACCGTCGTATTCGACGGCCACCCCGTAGTCCGGCCAGCCCATGTCCAGGAAGGCCACCGGGCGCGACCCTTCCAGGACGGGGACCTGTGTCTGTGGGCGCGGAAAACCGTTGTCGTGCAGTCGCAGTCGGATCCTGCTCTCGCGCGGAGACGCCGCACCGCCGTCGACCAGCGGCAGCAACTCCCGCAACTGGACCACGCCCCGGGCGCGGGGACGGCGCTGGGCGACGGACTTCGACCGCGGTGACGTCGAAGTGCTGATTCCACATCAGTGCGTCCAGCCGTTCCAACGCCTCCGACCTCTCGAGATGGCGCCCGAGATCGAAGGCCGTCCGCACCCGCGTCGTCACGGGCAGGCCGCTGACCCGGGTGATCTCGTCGGCTGCCAGGCGCTCGGTGCGCAGCACCAGCCCGTCCTGGCGCCTGGCCTTCACACCGGTCAGCTCCACCGGCAGCGCCGGATCGACCCAGGGGGCGCCGTGCAGGGCAGCCGCCGTGACTCCGGCGACCACGCCCTTACGCCCGGTGGCCAGCCACGCGCCGATCGCGCGGTCCCGCAGCGTGATCTCGATGTCCTTGCGGACGAACACTCCGCGGTAGAGCTTGGTGTAGTCGCGCGCCAACTCGTGCCGGGTGGCCACGCCCGCTCGGACCGCCTCGCCGCCCAGGACGACTCTGGTCATGCCGCCATGCTGCCAAGGCCCACCGACATCCGGCGAGATCCACGTTCTGCGGCCGGTTACTCGCACTTTCGCTGCAAAAAGCGGATCTCGACCCAGGCCCGTCAGCCCGACCCGTCAGGCCATCGCGCGGCGGCCCGCCAGCGCGCGGCCCAGCGTGAGCTCGTCGGCGAACTCCAGGTCACCGCCCATCGGCAGGCCCGACGCGATCCGCGTCACCGTCAGCCCCGGGATGTCGCGCAGCATCCGCACCAGATACGTCGCGGTCGCCTCACCCTCGGTGTTCGGGTCGGTGGCGATGATCACCTCGGCGACCTCGACGCCGTCGACGCGCTCCCCGATCCTGTTGAGCAGCTCGCGGATTCGCAGCTGGTCGGGCCCGATGCCCGAGAGCGGGTCCAGCGCGCCGCCCAGCACGTGGTAGCGGCCCCGGAACTCGCGGGTGCGTTCGACGGCCTGCACGTCCTTGGGCTCCTCGACGACACAGACCAGTGAGGCGTCGCGGCGCGGATCGCCGCAGATACGGCAGCGCTCCGCGTCGCTCACGTTGCCGCACACCGCGCAGAACGTGACTCCGTCGCGGACCTTGTTGAGCACCGCGGTCAGCCGGTCGATGTCCGGCGGCTCCACCGACAGCAGGTGGAAGGCGATCCGCTGCGCACTCTTGGGCCCGATCCCGGGCAGCTTGCCGAGCTCGTCGATCAGATCCTGGACCGGTCCCTCGAACAAAAAGTCACATCCCCGGCAGGCCCGGGAATCCCGGCCGCCCATGCCGCCCGCCAGCGGACCCAACCGGTCGTGCGCCAGGATGGTGACCTGCTTGGCGGCGTCGGCGATCGCGCCCACGACGAGATCCTGCAGCGTCTCGGGGTCGGCGGGATCGATCACCTTCGGGTCGATCGACAGCGCCACCACCTCCCCGCTGCCCCGCATCGTGACCTGGACCAGCCCGCCGCCGGCCTGGCCGTGCACCTCGGAGTTGGCGAGCGCCTCCTGCGCTTCCATCAACTGCTGCTGCACCTGCTGAGCCTGCGCGAGCAGTGCGGACATATCGGGTTGGCCACCGGGCTGCATACGGGTCCTTCGTGCGGGTTGATTGCATATCGGTCTCGACTTGGTTGCGCTCGCCGCAAAGCGAGGCTTCGGACTTTCAGCGTAGTCGGCAGGCGGGCTACCGTGGCGCCGTGCTGGTCCGAGCCCGTCTCCGTGTCGGAGCGTCCGTAGCCGCCGGGATGATCGTCGCCGCCTCGACGCTGGCCGCCCCCGCGCAGGCCGCGCCGTCGAACATCGCGGGCATGATCGTGTTCCTCGACCCCGGCCACCAGGCCGCGATGGACGGGATGAGCCGTCAGGTGCCCACCGGCCGCGGCGGCACCAAGGACTGCCAGGCCAGCGGCACCTCCACCGACGACGGCTTCCCCGAGCACACCTTCACCTGGGACACCACGCTGCGCATCCGGCAGGCACTGACCGGCCTGGGCGTGCGCACCGCGATGTCGCGGGGCGACGACACCGGACCCGGCCCGTGCGTGGACCAGCGCGCGGCGATGGCCAACGCGATCAGGCCCAACGCGATCGTGTCGATCCACGCCGACGGCGGCCCGCCCACCGGGCGGGGCTTCCACGTGCTGTACTCCTCGCCGCCGCTCAACACGGCGCAGGCGGGCCCCGTCGGTGCAGTTCGCCCAGGTGATGCGCGATCAGATGGCCGGATCGGGCATTCCGCCGTCGACCTACATCGGCTCCTCCGGGCTCAATCCCCGCGCCGACATCGCCGGGCTCAACCTGGCGCAGTACCCATCGATCCTCGTCGAGTGCGGCAACATGAAGAACCCGATCGACTCGGCGCTGATGACGACCGCGGAGGGCCGGCAGAAGTACGCCGAGGCCGTCGTGCGCGGGATCGTGGCGTTCCTGGGTTCCCAGCGGGCGTAGGACCCGCTAGACGTCCTGGACGCCTTCGGTGCCCTCGACCTCGCGCTTGAGGTTGCCCAGCACCTCGGCCTGGATCCGGCGCAGCCCGATCGGGGCGAAGGCCTTCTCGAAGAACCCGCCGATGCCGCCCGCGCCCGTCCAGGACGTCTTGAGCGTCACCGACGAGCCGGGGCCGGCGGGGGCGACGGTCCAGTTGGTCACCATCGACGAGTTGGCGTCCTTCTCGATCACGGTGTGACCGGCGACGTCGACGGTGGCCTTGACGTCGCGGGAGCGTGACTTGGTGGCCTGCAGCTTCCAGGTGGCCACGGTGCCGGCGCCCTGGCCGCCCTCGAGCACCCGGTAGCCGCTGTAGTGCGCCGAGAGGATCTTCGGGCGCATGGCCTGGTAGTCCGCGACGGCGCCCAGCACGGTCGCCGGGTCGGCGTCGATCAAGACCGTGCTGGACGCGCTGACCTGTCCCATCGGTGCGATCTCCTGTCCTCGGTTCGGGTGCGGTCGCATCGGCTGCGCCTGCGGACTAGCGTATATGTGTGGCTGTTGCCCCGATCGACGCATGGGCCGCTCACGCCGAAGGCGTGCAGCGGCTGCTGGCCAGCTACCGAGCGATTCCGGCCGACGCCACCGTTCGGCTGGCCAAACCGACGTCGAATCTGTTCCGGGCCCGCGCCAAGAACACCGCACCGGGCCTGGACGTGTCGGGCCTGACCGGCGTCATCGCCGTGGACCCCGACGCGCGTACCGCCGACGTGGCCGGAATGTGCACGTACGAGGATCTGGTCGCCGCCACGCTGCCGTACGGCCTGGCGCCGCTGGTGGTGCCGCAGCTCAAGACCATCACGCTCGGCGGCGCGGTCACCGGGCTGGGCATCGAGTCGACGTCGTTCCGCAACGGGCTGCCCCACGAGTCGGTCCTCGAGATGGACATCCTCACCGGTTCCGGCGAGGTCGTGCGCGCCAGCCCCGAGGAGAACCCGGACCTCTTCCACGCTTTCCCGAATTCCTATGGCACGCTCGGGTATTCGGTTCGGCTGAAGATCGAGCTGGAACCGGTCAAGCCGTTCGTCGCGATGCGCCACCTGCGTTTCCACACGTTGCGCGCGCTGATCGACGCGATGGACCGCATCGTCGAGACCGGCGGCTGGAACGGCGAGCGGGTCGACTACCTCGACGGCGTGGTGTTCAGCGCCGACGAGAGCTATCTGTGCCTGGGCATCCAGTCCGCGACGCCCGGCCCGGTCAGCGACTACACCGGGCGCGACATCTACTACCGCTCCATCCAGCACGACTCCCCGACCGACGGCGCCGAGAAGCACGACCGGCTGACGATCCACGACTACCTGTGGCGCTGGGACACCGACTGGTTCTGGTGCTCACGCGCGTTCGGCGCGCAGCACCCCAGGATCCGTCGCTGGTGGCCCCGGCGGTACCGGCGCAGCAGCGTCTACTGGAAGCTCATCGCCTACGACCAGCGGTTCGACATCGCCGACCGGATCGAGAAGCGCAACGGACGGCCGCCGCGGGAACGGGTGGTCCAGGACATCGAGGTGCCGATCGGGCGCACCGTCGAGTTCCTCGCCTGGTTCCTGGACAACGTGCCGATCGAACCGCTCTGGCTGTGCCCATTGCGACTTCGCGAGTCGGCGGAATCGGTCGGGGTCTGGCCGCTCTACCCGATCCGGCCACATCACACCTACGTCAACGTCGGCTTCTGGTCCTCGGTGCCTATCGGGCCCGAGGAGGGGTACACCAACAAGATGATCGAGCGCAAGGTCGACGAACTCGACGGACACAAGTCGCTGTACTCGGACGCCTACTACACCAAGGAGGAGTTCGACGAACTCTACGGCGGGGAAATGTACGCGACGGCGAAAAAGACCTACGACCCCGATTCACGTTTTCTCGACCTCTATGCGAAGGCGGTGCGCAGGCAATGACGACATTCCGCGAACGACCCACAGAAACAACGCACCACGGCGACGGCCGGCTCACGCTCTCGGAGATCCTGGAGATCTTCGCCTCCGGTCGGCTCCCGCTGAAGTTCTCCGCCTACGACGGCAGCAGCGCCGGTCCCGACGACGCGGCGTTCGGGCTGCATCTGCTCACGCCGCGCGGCACCACGTATCTGGCAACGGCGCCGGGTGATCTCGGCTTGGCGCGCGCCTACATCTCCGGCGACCTCGAGCCCCTCGGCGTGCATCCGGGTGACCCCTACGAGCTGCTCAACGCGCTCACCGAGAAGCTTGACTTCAAGCGTCCGCCGGCGCGGGTGCTGGCACAGATCGTCCGGTCGATCGGCATCGAGCACCTCAAGCCGATCTCGCCGCCGCCGCAGGAGGCGCTGCCGCGCTGGCGTCGGATCGCAGAAGGGTTGCGGCACAGCAAGACCCGCGACGCTGAGGCGATCCATCACCATTACGACGTCTCCAATACCTTCTACGAATGGGTGTTGGGGCCGTCGATGACCTACACCTGTGCCTGCTATCCGCATCCGGGCGCCACGCTCGAGGAAGCACAGGAGAACAAGTACCGGCTGGTCTTCGACAAGCTGCGCCTCAAGCCGGGCGACCGGTTGCTCGACGTCGGCTGCGGCTGGGGCGGGATGGTGCGCTACGCCGCCCGCCATGGTGTCAAGGTCATCGGGGTGACGCTGTCCAAGGAGCAGGCGGAGTGGGCACGCAAGGCCATCTCCGACGACGGTCTGGAGGAGCTCGCCGAGGTGCGCCACAGCGACTACCGCGACGTGCGCGAGTCCCAGTTCGACGCGGTCTCCTCCATCGGCCTCACCGAGCACATCGGTGTCGCGAATTATCCGTCGTACTTCCGGTTCCTGAAATCGAAGTTGCGCACCGGCGGTCTGCTGCTCAATCACTGCATCACCCGCCACGACAACCGGCACGGTGCTTCGGCAGGCGGCTTCATCGACCGGTACGTGTTCCCCGACGGTGAGCTCACCGGCTCCGGCCGGATCATCACCGAGGTCCAGGACGTCGGCATGGAGGTCGTGCACGAGGAGAACCTGCGCCACCACTACGCGCTGACACTGCGGGACTGGTGCCGCAACCTCGTCGAGCACTGGGACGAGGCCGTCTCGGAGGTCGGGCTGGCCACGGCCAAAGTCTGGGGTCTGTACATGGCCGGTTCGCGGGTCGGATTCGAGCAGAACGCGATTCAGCTGCACCAGGTGCTCGCGGTCAAGCTCGACGACCGCGGTGGCGACGGCGGTCTGCCGCTGCGCCCTTGGTGGACGGCCTGATTCCGGCGACGGTGCGGGCTACGCTCGCGGGGTGAACCGCTTCTTGCTGCGCGTCGCGATCTTCATCGGGTCGTCGGCCATCGGTCTGCTGGCGGCTGGCTGGCTGGTGCCCGGGGTCACGCTGTCGGCGTGGGGATTCGTGGCGGCGGTGGCGGTCTTCAGCGTCGCCCAGGCGATCCTGTCGCGGTTCTTTGCGAAGATGGCCAGCCGGTACGCGTCGGCCTTTCTCGGCGGCATCGGTTTGGTATCGACCTTCGCGGCGCTGCTGCTGGCCTCGCTGCTGTCCAACGGACTGAGCATCCGCGGCATCGGGTCGTGGGTCGGGGCGACGGTGGTGGTCTGGCTCGTCACCGCCGTCGCGACGGTGGTGCTGCCGCGGCTGGTGCTGCCGGAGAAAAAGACCGCAGCCTAGGTCACGTCACCGGCCTCAGCCGTCGATGCGGCGCGCCCCGAGTTCGCTCTGCAACAGCTCCAGGGCGGCCTCCTCCGGATCGCGGCGGGGTGCGGCCGGGTCGACGTGGACCGCCTCGGCCAGCATGCTCTCCTCGTCGTCGTCATCGGCAGGCGGCGGTGGCTCGGCCGGCGCGTGCCGGGGCTGGGCGGCGGGTGTAGGGGCCGGCGCGGCGCCGGTCTCGCAGCGGATCTTCCAATCGACCCCGAGTGCGTCCTTGAGGGCCTCGCGGATCACGTCGGCGTTGCGCTGCTCGGTCAACCGCTTGGCCAGCGGCGCGGATTCATGGCTGAGCACCAGCGTGTCACCGTCGACCGCACGCACGATGGCGCCGGCCAGCATCACCTCGGTGGTGCGACTGCGTTCGCGCACCTTCTCCCGCACGGTGGACCACATGCTGCGCACGGCGGCGGCGTTGGGCGCACCCGCCGCCACCGCGGCCGCCGGCGTCACGGGCGGCGCCTCCACCGCGGGGGCGGCGGGCGGCCGCACCGGGGGCGGTGAGGCGGGCTCGGGTGCAACGACTTTCGGGGCGCGACCCGGCGCGGGCATCGGCTCCGGGGTCGGCTCCGGCGCGGGCGCGGGCGCCGGTGCCGGCGGCGCTTCGGTGACCGCCTTCGTCCTGCGGGTGTACTGCCGTGGCGGAGCCAGTGCCGCGGTGGCGCCGGCCGCAGCCGTCTCGCCGGCCGGGATGGACATGTCCAGCCGGGTCTCGATGCGCTCCACCCGCTGCAGCAGCGCGGATTCGGTGTCGCTGGCCGAGGGCAGCAGCAGCCGCGCGCACACCACCTCCAACAGCAGCCGCGGAGCGGTCGCGCCCCTCATCTCCCCCAGACCGGCATGCATCACTTCGGCGTAGCGGGTCAGCGTGGCCGTGCCGATCTGCGCGGCCTGCTCGCGCATCCGCTCGAGTTCGTCCTCGGCGCCGTCGACCACACCGCGAGCCACCGCGTCGGGAACGGCCTGCAGCACGATCAGATCGCGGAACCGCTCGAGCAGGTCGGTGGCGAACCGGCGCGGGTCGTGCCCGGCGTCGACCACCCCCTCCACCGCGCCGAACAGCGCGGCCGCGTCCCCGGCGGCCAGCGCGTCGATCGCGTCGTCGATCAGGGCGACGTCCGTGGCGCCCAGCAGCGCCAGCGCGCGCTGGTAGGCGACGTGATTCCCGTCCGCGCCCGCGAGAAGTTGATCGAGCACCGACAGCGTGTCACGCGGTGAGCCGCCGCCGGCACGGATGACGAGCGGGTACACCGCATCGTCGACGTCGACGTCCTCGGCCGCGACGATCTTCTCGATCAGCGTCCGCATCGTGCGCGGAGCCAGCAACCGGAAGGGGTAGTGGTGGGTTCGCGACCGGATGGTCGGCAGCACCTTCTCCGGCTCGGTCGTGGCGAACACGAAGATCAGGTGCTCGGGCGGCTCCTCGACGATCTTGAGCAGCGCGTTGAAGCCCGCGGTGGTCACCATGTGGGCCTCGTCGACGATGAAGATGCGGTAGCGCGACTGCGCAGGCGCGTAGAACGCCCGGTCGCGCAACTCACGGGTGTCGTCGACGCCACCGTGGCTGGCGGCGTCGAGCTCGACGACGTCGACGTTGCCGGGCCCGTTGGGGGCCAGCGCCACACAGGAGTCACAGACGCCGCACGGGGTGGCGGTGGGGCCCTCGACGCAGTTCAGCGAGCGCGCGAGGATGCGCGCCGAGGAGGTCTTGCCGCAGCCGCGCGGCCCGGAGAACAGATAGGCGTGGTTGATCCGGCCGGAGTTGAGCGCTGTGGACAGCGGCTCGGTGACATGTTCCTGGCCGACCACCTCCGCGAAGGTCGCCGGCCGGTACTTGCGGTAGAGAGCCACGCAAGCAGGCTACCCAGCGCTGCCGACTACTTCTCGGGCGGCAGCTCGAGCAGCGCCTCGGTGGCCGACAGCAGCGCACAGGTCGCGAGCCCGTCGATGGCGGCCCGCAGGTCCGGCAGGCCGGGGAACGTCGGGGCGATGCGAATGTTCTTGTCGTCCGGGTCTTTTCGGTACGGGAACGATGCACCGGCCTCGGTCACCGCGATGCCCGCGTCCTTGGCCAGCGCCACGGTGCGCTTCGCGGTGCCGGGCAGCACGTCCAGGCTGACGAAGTAGCCGCCCTTCGGTTCGGTCCACGACGCGATCTTGGACTCACCGAGCCGATCGTCGAGGATCTCGAGCACGAGCGCGAACTTCGGCGCCAGCAGTTCCTGGTGGCGGCGCATGTGCAGGCGCACCCCGTCCGCGTCGCCGAAGAAGCGCAGATGCCGAAGCTGGTTGACCTTGTCGGGCCCGATCGATTTCTTGCCGGCGTGCTGCAGGTACCACGCGATGTTGCCCAGCGATCCGCCGAAGAAGCTGACCCCGCCGCCGGCGAAGGTGATCTTGGACGTCGAGGCGAACACCAGCGGCCGGTTCGGATGGTTGGCCGCCGCGGCCAACCCCAGGACGTCGACCTGACGCACGAAGTCGTGGGTGAGCGTGTGCACCGCGTAGGCGTTGTCCCACATCAGCCGGAAATCGGTTGCCGCCGTGTCCATCTGTACCAACCGCCGAACGGTCTCCCAGGAGTAGGTGACGCCGGTGGGGTTCGCGTACACCGGCACGCACCACATGCCCTTGATTGCCGGGTCCGCCGCGACGAGCTCTTCGATCAGGTCGACGTCGGGGCCGTCCTCGCGCATCGGGACGGTGATCATCTCGATACCGAGGTTCTCGGTGATCGCGAAGTGCCGGTCGTAACCCGGCGCCGGGCAGAGGAATTTCACACCGCCGTCGCGCAGGTCCTCGATCCAGGGCCGCGGCGAGTCGACGCCGCCGTGCAGCAGGGAGTACACCACCACGTCGTGCATGAACTCGAGGCTGGCGTTGTTGCCCGCGATCAGGTTCGGTACGGAGATGCCGAGGAGTTCGCCGAAGATCGCGCGCAGCTCGGGCAGCCCGTGCAGGCCGCCGTAGTTGCGGGTGTCGGTGCCGTCTCCGTCGCGGTAGGAGTCCGGGCCCGTTCCCGGCAGCGCGAGCAGCCCGTTGGACAGGTCGAGCTGGGCGGGCGACGGCTTGCCCCGCGTCAGGTCCAGGCGCAGCCCTTTGGCCTGGAGCTCGGCGTAGTTGCGCTGCTGCAGCTGGTGTTGGGCGTGCAGCTCGTCACGGCCCAGCGATAGAAACGACACCGCTCGCCTTTCGCCGTCGTGCAGGAATTGCCCGGACAAAGAAGGGGACCCCGCGCACCCGCCAGAGCCCGTTGACCCTTGCTGCCTTCCGGCCCTGGGGGAGTTCACAGGATGGACGCCGCGCGGGGTCCACGGCGAGTCTAGTACGCCCGCCGGCCGGACCCGTCGCCGAGGAGCCGATGGGAGATTTGTGGGGCCGCGCCGCCGGTCGGCTACCATGGCCGGCGGAGGATTCGCCTAGTGGCCTATGGCGCTCGCCTGGAACGCGGGTTGGGTTAACGCCCTCGCGGGTTCAAATCCCGCATCCTCCGCACTGGCCCGGGGTGCGACCGGCTGACGAATCGCAGGTCGTCACCCCGGGCAACACGATCGAGGAGGAGTATGGGCCGCACCGTCGCGGTGGTTTGGCACGCGTCGTTCTCCGTCGCCGCCGGTGTTCTCTACTACTTCTTCGTGCTGCCCCGCACGTTGGAGCTGCTGGGTGAGACCTCGCACACGCTGGGGACGGTGCTGCGCATCGTGACCGGCGCGACTGATCGGGCTGGCCGCGCTTCCGGTCGTGTTCACGCTGTTGCGGACGCGCCGCCCCGAGTTCGGTGCGCCCCGGCTGGCGCTGCGGCTGCGCACCACGTCGATCGTGCTGCACGTGCTGGCCGCTGTGCTGATCATCGGCGCCGCGGTCGCCGAGATCTGGCTGTCGCTGGACAGCGCGGGCCAGTGGCTGTTCGGCGTCTACGGCGGCGCCGCGGCGGTCGCGCTGCTGGGCATGCTGGCCTTCTACCTGGCGTTCGTGGCCGAACTGCCGCCGCCGCCACCGAAACCGCTCAAGGTCAAGGAGCGCAAGTCCCGGCGCGGACGCAAGAAGGCGACCGAGGAGGACGTCGACGGTGCCGAGGACGACGCGGAAGCGCCCGGCGAGACGGACGAGGCTGCCGAGACGGCCGAGGCTACTGAGACGGACGAGACAGACGAGACTGACCGAGGTCACCGAGGCCGGGGACGCGGACGAGGCGCAGCCGGTAGCCGAGGCCGAGGCGGCCACGGAGAAGGATCCGGACGCCGAAATCGACGCGGGCGGCAAATTGCAGAATCGGCGCCCGAACGGCAAAGGAACCCTGCTCAGCAGGCGCAAACGCACCCGTGGCAACGTGGCGGTGGAGGACTGACCCGCCGCCACCACGTCGACAGCAGCCCTCGGCGCCGCCACTATTGATGGCATGGGCCCGTTACCCCCGCTTCGGCTTCTCCTCGTCGCACTGACGGCGATACTCGCGCTCAGCGCGCCGGTGGCACCGGCGTCGGCCGCCCCGGCCGATCTGCTCGCCGTATCGCAACAGGTGGAGCCTGCCGTCGTGCGCATCGACACCCGCGTCGACTATCAGGGCGTCATCGGCGCCGGAACCGGCTTCGTCATCGACCCGGCGGGCCAGGTGCTGACCAACTTCCACGTCGTGCAGGGCGCCGACCGCGTCACGGGCACGGTCAACGGCCGTCCCTACCCGGCGACCCTGGTCGGCTACGACCGCAGACGCGATGTCGCGGTCATCCAGCTGCTCGGCGCCAACGGTCTGCCGGTCGCCGCGATCGGCGACTCCAACGTCCTCGTCCCCGGCGAGCCCGTGGTGGCGCTCGGCAATGCCTCGGGCACGCCGAGCCCGCTGACCCGCGAAGTCGGGACGTTCACCGCGTTCGGTCGGACGGTGAACGCCGAGGACACGCTGACCGGCAGCAGCGACGAGATCACCGGGCTGATCGAGTTCGCCGCGCCGGTGCGTGCCGGCGACTCGGGCGGACCGGTGATCAACAGCGCCGGTCAGGTCGTCGGCATCACGACCGCCGCGTCGGTGAACTTCCGGATGGGGCCCGGCGGGCAGGGCTTCGCGATCCCGATCAACGACGCGATGGCGATCGCGGATCAGATCCGGGCCGGGGTGCCGTCCGACACCGTGCACATCGGTCCGCCGGTGCTGCTCGGCGTCGGGATTCGGACCGCGCCGCGCGACGAGCCCGGCGTGCTCGTGCACGAGGTGCTGCGCGGCGGGCCGGCCGAGCAGGCCGGCCTGATGGACGGCGACCTGCTGGTGGCCGTCGACGGCGTCCGGCTGGACTCCTCGAATTCGCTGCCCTCGGTGCTGGACCGGCACTACCCCGGTGACGTGGTCGACCTGACGTGGATCGACTCCTTCGGCGCGACCCGAACAGGCAAGGCGACGCTGAACACCGGCTTCTGAGTTGCCGTGAAAGCCGTGGGTCGCGCCGGCCGCGAAACCCTATGCTGAGCGAGTGCCCAACACTGCGCCCTATCGCGTCGTCCAGTGGACGACCGGGAACGTCGGAAAATCCTCGGTCGCCGCGATCGCGGCGAACCCGACCCTGGAACTCGTCGGCTGCTACGCCTGGTCGCAGGACAAGGTGGGCCGCGACGTCGGCGAGCTGGCCGGTATCGACGCTCTGGGCGTCGCCGCCACCAACGATGTCGACGCGCTGCTGGCGCTGAAGCCCGATGCGGTCGTCTACAACCCGATGTGGATCGACGTCGACGAACTCGTCCGCATCCTGGAAGCCGGCGTCAACGTGGTCGCGTCGGCGTCGTTCATCACCGGCCACAACCTGGGTGAGGGCCGCGACAGACTCGCCGAGGCGTGTCAGCGCGGCGGCTCGACGATGTTCGGCTCCGGCGTCAGCCCAGGATTCGCCGAACTGCTCGCCATCGTGGCGGGTACGGCGTGCGACCGCATCGACAAGGTCACGATCGCCGAGTCGGCCGACACGACGCTGTACGACTCTCCCGACACCGAGCGGCCCTGCGGTTTCGGCACCGCGATCGACGATCCCGCGCTGCCGCCGATGGCGCAGCAGGGCACCGCGGTGTTCGCCGAGGCCGTGCAGCTGGTGGCCGACGCGCTCGGCATCGAACTCGACGAGATCAGGTGCGAGTCCGAGTACGCCCAGACCACCGAGGACCTCCCGATGGCGTCGTGGACGATTCCGGCCGGGCACGTCGCGGGTGTCTACGCCAGCTGGCAGGGCATTCACGGCGGGCGGACCGTCATCGACATCAACGTCCGGTGGAAGAAGGGCCAGACGCTCGAGCCGGACTGGCAACTCGACGGCGACGGCTGGAAGATCACCATCGACGGTCGGCCGACGGTCAACATGGCCGTCGGCTTCCTGCCGCCGCAGGACATGATCGAAAGCGCCAAGACGCTCGAGGACTTCTTCGTCCTCGGCCACATCATGACCGCGATGCCGCCGATCCACGCGATCCCGGCCGTCGTCGCGGCCGCGCCCGGCATCGCCACCTACACCGATCTGCCGCTGCCGCAACCGCGTGCAGTGGTGCCGCCCGGGGGCTAGTGGCGTTGCTCAGGGGTGAACGTCGCGCAGGTTCTGCGCGATCACCTCGATGACCTCCTGAGGCTGCTTCTCGAGATAGAAGTGGCCGCCGGTGAAGGTGTGCACTGCCGCACCCGCGGTGGTGTGTTCGTGCCACGCCTCGGCATCGGCCAGGCTGGTCTTCACGTCGTCGGTCGCCGTCATCACCACGATCGGCGTGTCGATACCGATGTCCGGCGCACGGTGGTAGGCCTGCAGCGCGCGATAGTCGTTGCGGAACGCGGGCAGGAACGCCGCGAGCATGTCCGCGTCGTCGAGCACCCTGGGATCGGTTCCGCCCAGGTCGCGCATCACCTCGATCAGGTCGCTGTCGCCCTTGTGCTCCCGTTCGTCGCCGTATCTGCTCGGCGCCCGGGATCCGGACGCGAACACGAGCACCGGCGCCCGACCGCCCTCCCGCTCGAGCCGGCGGGCGACCTCGAACGCCAGCACCGCACCCATGCTGTGGCCGAAGAACGCGACCGGTCCGGCCGGCACCGCGCCGAGTTCGGCGCGCACCTGGTCGGCCAGCTCGTCGATGGATTCGACGAAGGGCTCGCGGTACCGATCCTGCCGGCCCGGGTACTGCACGGCGTAGACGTCGAACTCGGGCGACAGCGCCCTCGACAGCGGAAAGTAATAGGACGCCGCGCCGCCTGCGTGCGGGAAGCACACCAGCCGGACACGAGCGGCGGGTGCAGGGTGGAAGTTCCGAATCCACAGGCTGCGGCCGGCCGGTGCCGTCATGGTTGCGCCGGCCCGTCCACAGGAGGCGGCGGCACCGCGGGTGGCGGGGGTGGCGGCGGCGGGGTGCTGAAGATCCGCAGCACCCTGACCTGCAGCGTGGCCCCCGGCGGTCCCTCGATCTGGACGTCCTTGAAGATCTCGGCCTGCTTGCCGTGGACGGTGAACTTCCCCGGCTGCGGCTGGTTGCCTCCGGTGACCTCGTACTCGACGGTGAACGGTGTTTCCGGGAACGGGTGCAGCCCAACGTACTTCGGGTCGATTGTGTAGGTGTAGACGCAAGTGCCGGCGGGGTCACAGGTCTGCGCGGTGACGTTGACGCCGATGAGGAATTCCTTGACCGTGGGCACCGACGGAGGCGGCGGCTGCGGCGGGGTGCGCTGAGGCGCGGACGTCTGCTGCTGGTTGGACTTCATGGAGAGCACCAGCGACGCGATACCGACGCCGCTGGCCAGTACCCCGATGATCGCCAGCGCGGCGAGCAGCTTTCGAAACGTCACCTGCGCAGGGTATCGGGCCGTCGGGGCGCGGCGAGGCAGCCCCTGCTCGATGTGCCGGGCGATGGTGGCGACCCCTGTTACCGCCGTACCGCGAAACTCTTGGTCGTCTTGGCGATCACACGCTGGCTTGGGCTGCGGCGATTCTATTCGGGTCCAGGAGCACCAGCAGGTCACCGTCGAGGCTCGACCTGATCTGCGAGCCGGGGTCGGCTGCGGTACCCGTCTTCGACGCCGGGTCGAGCGGTGCAATGGTCGGCGTGATCGAGCGGGTCAACTTGTTGATGGTCACGTCACCCTTCAGGTAGCCGGTGTGCGTTCCCGTGACGGCGATGTCAGCGACGTAGCGAATCGAGTTCTGGCTGGCGGTGGTGTCGGTCCATTCGGTGCCGTTGAGGATGAGCCCGTCCTCGTTCACGTAATCGGTGTACGTGACGGTCCGGATGGTGTGGCCCGGATTGGTCGTCGTATCTTCGGTGACCAGCGCTGCGCCGCCCCCGACCCCGGCATGCGTTCCGGTGGGAGGAAGGACCGCCGGGCCGGGAATGTAATCGCTCAACTTCGGCGCCCACGTCGGGTCAGGCGTGACCTGATCGCCTTGAACCGCCCCGACGCTCGTTGTGTACTTCAGGTTCGCGACGACGATCCGCGTCTGCGGCAGCGTCGGATCGGTGGTCGTCAGCCTCTCGTAGAAGGTGACCGCGGTGCCGTCTTCGTTCCAGCTGGGCATGCTTCGGGCGGTGTAGTCGTCGCCTTCGTCCTGCGGGATCGTTGGATCGTCGCTCACGAACAGCGGGATGCCGTTCTCGCGTGCGAGGTCGTCTTCGACGGCGATCAACCACTCCTGATTGGAGACGTTGATCGGATTCGCGTAGGCCTCGTACGTGGCTCCCTGAATCTGGGCGGGCAGGAATGCCGGTCGCACGATCCGCGACATCGGCGTGAGCGCGTCGAGAGTGCGGGTGCTTCCGATAGCGAGCCACTTGCCGTTGGGCGAGAGGTCGGTGTCCTCGTCGTAATCGAGGTTGCCGGTCAGCCGACTCACGTTGCCGGTGGCCAGATCGACCACGATGTCATCCACGTTGCCCGCCTCGTACTGGCCGGCGATGATGATCACGCCCTTGCCGTCGTGGGTGAATTGCTTGCCTTCGCCGACGCCGAAGACGACTCGCGCATCGGCGATGTGATATTCCACGGCGCCGGTCATTGCGTCGGTGGCACGGGTGAAGGTGCCCACGACGGGCACGGCCGTCAGAATGCCGCCCTGGCCCAACTGAATCTGACTGAACAGCACGTGGCTACCGTCGGGCGAAACCCGCATCTCGCGCGAGGATTCGATGACGCGTGCGGGAGCAGGCGGACCGGGTGGGATGACGATGGGTACCAGGCGTCGGCCCTGGGCGTCCTCTTCATAGACCATCCACTTGTTGCTCCCGGCTTCGACCAGGACCCGCCCCGTGCCGTCCTCGAAGGGCACCATCTTGCCCAGGTTGGCGGTCACCTCGGGCGAGATGCCGCACGTGAGGCACCGAAGATGTGTGCCGTCGAGGTTCACCTGGTAGAGCTCCCTGCGACCACCTGCCGCCGGTGCGGCGTGGAACAAGATCGACTCTCCGTCGGCTGCGAATCGCGGATTCTGTGGGCTCGTGACATCGGCGGGTAGGTCGAGGATGGTTCGAGCGATCTCGGGGTTCTGCACCGTGAGGTCGACGGTTTCCCTGTCCGAATGCGAACGGAACAGTGCCAGCAGATTGACCTTGCCGTCGGCCACCGAGACGGTGAACGAATCGGTCTGATCCGCGGCGTAATCGATGTTGTCGGGGGTGTAGGTGAAGTTGCCCGTGGCCTGGTCGATCGTCAGCGTGCCGTGCTCAGGGCCCTGGGTGACGGTGTAGGTCAGGGCGTCGCCCTCGGCGTCGGTGGCACCGATGTTGCCGGTCAGGACCTGTCCGGTCTGCACGGTCGTGGTGGGGTTGTAGGTGAGCGTCGGCGACTGGTTGAACAGGTTGCGGCGCACCCAGGCGAGCACCGTCCACACGATGGGCGTCACCGGCCCCGGCGACGAGGGACCCTCGGCGAGGAAGGGATCGAGCAGCCGGGTGACGACGTGGTTGACGAATCCGACCACGCCGAGGGCGGGCCCGACGGAGGCCGTCTGGACCGTTGAGGTGCCGCCCCGGGGTTCGTCGAGCGCACTGCCGCGGAACATGGCCGGCGCCGGTTCGGCCGTCGCGGCCGTGCCCGACGACGAGTCGGCGTCGCCAGTCTCGATCGCGACGGTCGCGGAGGCAGCCGCCGACACGGGGCTGTCGGGGGCCGACTCGGCATCGCCACTGTCCTCCGGCGCGGAATTCGTCGTGGTGGCAGTGCGATTCGGGTGTGACGACCGTGTCGGTGAGTCGCTGCTCGCCGCCGGTGGATCGGGGTGCTCGGATGCGGTCGCCCCGCCGGTATCCGTGGGGTCGACATCGCTGCCCGGATCCGTCACCTCGCTGTCGGTGTCGGTGTCGGTCCCGATGTCGGTCTCGGCCTCGGTCTCGGTCTCGGTCTCGGTCTCGGCCTCCGTGTCGGCCTCGGTGTCGGTGTCGGCCTCGGTGTCGGTGTCGGTCGTGGTGTCGGTGTCGGTCGTGGTGTCGGCCGCCGCGTCCGCGCCCTGCTCGTCGGCGCCGGCCGACGCACCCGGGGCGGCCGACGAATCCGCCGCCCGCTGTGGCGCCGGCCGTGTCGGAGGCGGATGCCGGGGCACTCGAGCCCGAAGCCGAGGTCGATGAGGACGAGGTCGTGTCGGCACTGGCCAGGCTCGGTGAGGTCACCGCCATCATTCCGATCCCCAGGGCGGCGGCCAGCGCCCCCACCCGACCGATATAGCGGCCGCAGTTGTCGACTGGCGTCTTCAGTGTGTTCATGGGCTCTCCCCGGCGGATCGGTGTGAATGTCCGGCGGGGTCCTTGCCGGACGTAAAGTGAGAACTTGCCGAACGTAAAGCCGCAACTAGCTATGTGTCAAGGGTCACACTGACGGCCAGTCAAGGGTGTGCTTGCCGAATGACTAGGACATTGCTTCACTACAGACGAGGAGGTGATCCATGACGTCAGCCGAAACCGCAGATGACGGCTCTCCTGTCGCCACCCGGCAGCGGTTGCTCGACGTCGCCATGGTGCTGATCAGCCGGCACGGTTTCGCCGGTACGTCGCTGCAGATGATCGCCGACGAACTGGGTTTCACAAAGGCGGCGATCTACTACCACTTCCGCACCCGTGATCAGTTGTTGATAGCGGTGATGAAGCCGATCCTGCATCAGATTCGGCGGGCGGTGGAGATGGCGGAGGCTCAGCGCACGCCGCGCACCCAGATGAACGCGATGGTCGAGGGTTTCGCCGCGGTCGTCGCCGGCAACCGGTCCCTGGCCGCCGTCATGGTTTTCGATCCCGGCGTGCACCGAGTGCTGCAACTACAACCGGACTGGGGCGACTTGATCGGACGCCAACTCGGCCTGCTGACCCAGCTCGACCCCGGCGATGACGGGGTCGTCGAGCTACGGCGATGATGACCGGGCTGGCGGGTGCGGCTACCGGCGCGCCGCTCGAGACGGACGAGGACAGATTGGTCGAGGAGTTGGCCGATATCGGCCGCCGGATCATGGGTCTGCGTCAACCGCCTCGCCCCCGCGACTCCTCCGCGCGCCGGTTGCCCGAGGCCGCGTCAGGACGGTGGAAGGCGTTTCTGCCGGAATCGTGACGCGGCGGCCGAGCTAGTCGGCGACCCGGTTGCCGTCGTCGTCCCAGTTCGCGGCCACCTTCTTGCTCGGCTGCACCCGCGGCGGCTCGCCCGGCATCTTCGGGTAGTTCGGCGGATACGGCAGATCACCGAGACCCCGTTCCTCGTCGGCTTCGACCATCTCCAGCAGCGGCTCGATCGACTGCGCCGTCGCGTCGATGTCGGCCAACGGGTCGCCGCGCTCGGCACGAGATCCGGCACGGTGGCGATGGTGTAGTCGTCGGGGTCGGCGTCGCGCAGCTCGTCCCACGTCAGCGGCGTCGACACCGTCGCGATCGGGGTCTTGCGCGCCGAGTACGCCGAGGCGAACGTGCGGTCGCGCGCGTTCTGGTTGTAGTCGATGAACAACCGCTGGCCGCGCTCCTCCTTCCACCACGACGTCGTCACCGCGTCCGGCGCCCGCCGCTCGACCTCGCGGGCCAGCGCGATCCCGGCCCGTCGAACCGCGATGAAGTCCCAGTCGGTGCTTGATCCGCAGGAACACGTGCACGCCGCGGCCGCCGGAGGTCTTCGGGTAGCCGACCAGGCCGAGTTCGTCGAGCAGCGGCTTGAGCACGTCGACCGCGATCGCGCGCGGCCTCGGCGAAACCGGTGCCCGGCTGCGGGTCGAGGTCGATGCGCAGTTCGTCGGGGTGCTCGGTGTCCGGGCAGCGCACCTGCCACGGGTGCAGCGTGACGGTGCCCATCTGCGCGGCCCAGACGATCGCCGACGGGTGGGTGATCTTCAGCGCGTCCGCCGTGCGGCCCGGACGGAAAGGTCACAGGCAGGTCTCCAGATAGTCGGGATGCTTCTGCGGCACCCGCTTCTGGTAGATCTCCTCGCCGTCGATGCCGTCGGGGAACCGCTGCAGGTGGGTGGGCCGGTCGCGCAGCGCGGCCAGCATCGGTCCGTCGCGACGGCCAGGTAGTACTCGACGAGCTTGCGTTTGGTGCCGCTCTTGCCAGCTTCGGGAAGTACAGCTTGTCCGGGTTGGTCAGCCGGACTTTGACGCCGTCGACGTCGAGTTCCTCTGCGGGAGTGGCCATTCAGGACTCCAGCACGTCGTAGAGGTCGTAGTTCACCGGCGCGTCGAGCTGGTCGAAGGTGCAGCTGTCGCGGATCGCGGTCGGGCCGCCAGCGCACGAATTGACCGCGTGCCGGAACCGTTGCCGTGCACCGTGTTGCCCTCCATCTGGTCATAGGCGACCTCGCACACCTTCTCGGGCCGCACAGGGATCCAGCGCTTGTCGGCCGCCGAGTTCCAGCGGCTCGGCTCACCGTCGCGCACGTCGTCGCCTTCGCGCAGCGGTTCGAGGTCGGCGAGCAGCTTCAGTCGCGTCCTTCGCGGTGAACGATGCGGCGCCGCCGACCATCTGGAGCTCACCGTCGTCGCGGTAGAGGCCCAGCAGGATCGAGCCGACGCCCTCGCCGCTCTTGTGGATGCGGTAGCCGATGGCCACACAGTCGGCGTCGCGGGCGTGTTTGACCTTGACCATCTCCCGCTTGCCCGGCAGGTACGGTCCGTCGAGACGCTTGGCGATCACGCCGTCGAGGCCCGCACCCTCGAACGTGTCGAGCCACGCGCGCGCCCAGCTGCGGGGTCCTCGGTGGTGCGGGTGACGTGACACCACTGTTTCTCGCGTGCACCGCGTCCGTCAGCGCCTCGCGCGACGCGTGCGGAACGGCTCCTTCATCAGCGACGTGTCGCCGATGGCCAGCGCGTCGAAACCGATGAAGTGCGCGGGCGTCTGCTCGGCGAGCATCGTGATGCGGCTCGGCGCCGGGTGGATGCGCTGGCTCAGCGACTCCCAGTCCAGCCGGACGCGGCCGCCGATCTCCCGGGGGACGACGACCTCGCCGTCGAGCACACAGCGCGGCGCCAGTTCGTCGCGCAGCGCGTCGAGCAGCTCCGGAAAGTACCGGCCCAGGTCCTTGCCGCTGCGTGACAGCAGCACGACGTCGTCGCCGTCGCGGAACACCAGCGCCCGGAAGCCGTCCCATTTGGGCTCGAAGGACCACACGCCCGCGTCGTCGGGCACCTTGGCCTGCGCCTTGGCCAGCATCGGCTCGATCGGTGGCATGCACGGGAAGGTCCACGTCTTTCCATACTCGTTCATCACCTCGCGCGGTCCGCCATGACCACGCCGGTGAGATCGACCGGTGATGTCCGACAATGGCTGCGATGAAGCTGCCCGTGATGCCGCCCGTCTCGCCGATGCTGGCGAAGTCGGTGGCCGAGGTGCCGGTGGATCCGGCCGCGCTGTCCTACGAGCCGAAGTGGGACGGCTTCCGGTCGATCCTGTTCCGCGACGGTGACGAGGTCGAGCTGGGGAGCCGCAACGAACGGCCGATGACCAGGTACTTCCCGGAACTGGCGGCAGCGGCGCTGACCGAGCTGCCCGAACGGATCGTGGTTGACGGCGAAATCGTCATCGCGGCCGGCGCCGGGCTGGACTTCGAGGGGTTGCAGTTGCGTCTGCATCCGGCGGCGTCGCGGGTCCGGATGCTCGCCGCGCAGACCCCGGCGGCGTTCATCGCGTTCGATCTCCTCGCGCTGGGCGACGGGGACTTCACGGCCCGCCCGTTCGCCGAACGGCGCGCCGCCCTCGTCGACGCCCTCGCCGGATCGGGCCCCACGTTTCACGTCACGCCGGCCACCACCGACCCCGGCGTCGCACGGCGCTGGTTCGACGAGTTCGAGGGCGCGGGACTCGACGGGGTGATCGCCAAACCGCTCACGCTGACCTACCAGCCGGACAAGCGCGTGATGTTCAAGGTCAAGCACCAGCGGACCGCGGACTGCGTCGTCGCGGGCTACCGGCTGCACAAGTCCTGGGCCGACGCGATCGGTTCACTGCTGCTCGGCCTGTACCAGCCCGACGGGTCCCTCGCATCGGTCGGCGTCATCGGCGCGTTCCCGATGGCGCGCCGTCGGGCCCTGTTCACCGAATTACAGTCGCTGGTAACTACTTTCGACGGCCACCCGTGGAATTGGGCCGCGCACGCCGAACCGGATGTCGTGCGCCGCCACGGCGGTGGATCGCGATGGAACGCGGGCAAGGACCTGTCGTTCGTCCCGCTGCGGCCCGAACGCGTCGTCGAGGTGCGCTACGACCACATGGAGGGCACGCGGTTCCGCCACACCGCCCAGTTCAACCGGTGGCGGCCGGACCGCGACCCGCGGTCGTGCACCTACGACCAGCTGGACCGGCCGGTGACCTTCCGGCTCGACGACATCGTTCCCGGGCTTGGCGGTACCTGAGCACGCGTCGAGTTACTGCCAACCGGGAATGGTCGGCCGGGCGCCGGTCTTGTAGCCGAACATGGACCTCGGGATACACGTACCGATTTTCGACGTCGATGGTGGCACCACCGCGATCGCCGCTGAGCTGGCCCGTGTCGGCGGTGCCGCGGAGGAGTCCGGCGCGACCTGGCTGTCGTTCATGGACCACTTCTTCCAGATCGAACCCACCGGGCTGCCCGCCGAGGCGCGCATGCTCGAGGGCTACACCACGCTCGGCTTCCTCGCCGCGCACACCTCGACGGTCAGCCTCGGTCTGCTCGTCACCGGCGTGACCTACCGCCACCCCGGCCTGCTGGCCAAGATCGTCACGACGCTCGACGTCCTGTCCGGTGGCCGCGCCGTGCTCGGCATCGGCGCCGCGTGGTTCGAGCGTGAGCATCACGGTCTCGGCGTACCGTTCCCGCCGATCGCCGAGCGCTTCGAACGACTCGAGGAAACCTTGCAGATCTGCGACCAGATGTGGGATCCCGACGACAACGGTGCGTACCAGGGCGTGCACTACCAACTCGCGGAGACGATGTGTTCGCCGCAGCCGATCAACCGGCCCCCGGTGATGATCGGCGGGGGTGGCGAACGCAAGACGCTGCGCCTCGTCGCGCAGTACGGCGATGCCTGCAATCTGTTCACCAGCTCGCCCGCCGACGTCGGCCACAAGCTGGAGGTGCTGCGCCGGCACTGCGACCACGTCGGCCGCGACTACTCGACGATCCGCAAGACCGTGATGGCCAACAACCCGCGGCCCACGCCGGAGACCCGGGACGAGTTCGTCCGCTCGATGGCCGACTATGCGGCGCTGGGCATCGACACCGCGATCATCACGCCCACGACCGGCTCACCCGCCGCGTGGATCGACGGCATGGCCCCGGCGGTGCAGCAGCTCGCCGAATTGAGTTGAGCGCGTTCGTCACCCATCCGGGTCGCCGCGGAGAAGCTCCTCAGGATGGTGGGCGCGGTTCACGCGGGGCGGCGCGGTCCCGTCGGTCCAGGCCAGGCGGCCCTCATCGGTGACAGCGGCGGTCCAGTGGCCGTCGGTCAGCAGTTTGTGATCGGGCCCGCAGGCGAAGTACAGCGCGTCGGCGTCGGTGCGGCCGCCCCGTGCCCATTCGGGGCTGTGGTGCACCTCGCTGTGGTAGCCCGGCTCCAGGCAGCCCGGTCGCGTACAGCCGCCGTCGCGGGCGTAGCAGACGATGCGCTGATCGGCGGTGGCGATGCGGGCCTGGCGGCCCAGGTAGAGCGGGCGGCCGGTGTGGCCGTCGAAGACCGCGAGGTAATGGATGGCGTCGGTGGCCAGCCGGATCACATCGCGCATCGGTAGGGCGCCCGTGCCGCCGGTGCGCGCCGGGGCCGGCATCGAGACGTCGGGGTTCGTCACCGCGTGCGCGGCCTGATCGAGTTCGGCCAGGGTGGTGCGCACGATGACGGTGACCGGGTGCCCGCGATGAGACCCCAGCGTCCCCGAGGCAAGTGCTGTCTTGAGGCCGAGTTTGATGCCGTCATGGCAGCGCTGCTCCGGAGTGCGGTCATCGCGGGCGTCGGGTTCGGTGGTGCCGTCGGGCAGGTGGCGGCCCGGCCGCACCGCAGCGGCGCACGCTTCCAGGTAGCAGCGGGTCTCGGGGTCGATCCAGCCGGTGAGCTTGGACATTCCGTCCGGGCCCTGGGCGCCCAGTCGTACGCCGCGGCGGCGGGCCCGATCGGCTTCGTCGTAGTGTCCGTCGGGGTTGAACACCTCATCGATGTGCTTACCGATCTCGGTGACGAATGCGGCATCGTGCTTGGCCGATTCGCGAACAAGAGTGGCTCTCGACGTCGGCGCGGTCCATTGCGGAGGTGCACGAGGGCAGTTTGTCCAGCGTGGTGGTGATCGCCTTGAGGTGGTCCTCGCCCAAGACGCCGTCGGCCAGCGCCTCGGCCACCTCGGGAAGTAGCGGTGGCAGCGGTGGACCGGTGATCTGACGGCGCGGGCACAGCTTGGCGCTGAGCTTGAAGCGGCGGGTGACCTCGCGCACCGGGATCCGTAACCGGGCGGCCAACCTGGGCTTGGCCGCGGGCACCATTGCCGCCTCGTCCGGAGGGTCCGCGATCTGGCCGAAGCACCGGTACATCAGCGCGCGGTTGCGTCGCTCCTGGGTCTCGAGCCGTTCGGCGACCGTCATCCGGAACGCCGACCCCACAGTGTCGGAGGGCAGTTCGGTCATCTCGGCGTAGGCGGCGTCGACCCGGTCCAGCAGGGTGCTGAACCGCTCCCGCGCCGTCGCACCCGTGACGAACTCGCCCATGACTCGACGCTATCGAACACATGAGCGAACAGCGGAGCCGCAGAGGAGTCCAGCGGCGAATCTGTGGATGAACATCGCATTGGGGACAACTCACGACCCGCGATGGAGGCCTGCCTACCGCTGCGCGTACATAGCCACCAGGCCACGCGCGACGGCGAACCGCGGCCCGTGCACACCGTCGATGTCCGCCCGTCCCACCACGGTCGGCACCCGACGCAGCGCTTCGCCGACCGTGCGCATCAGCTCGTCGTCGAGCGCGCCGCCACCGGCCAGCACCAGCGCGACCGGCGGCTCTTCGAACGCAGTCAGGCACCGGGCGATGTTCGCCGCGACCGTCTCCTGCTTGATCGCCAATCGCAGACTGCGCCATTCCTCGGCGGCGAGCCGATTCGAGAACGGCACCAGCCCCGCACTGCCTCGCGTGCACAGCCGGCCGATCGCCTCCGCGGCTGCGGGTGCATCGAGAAACACGCGCCGCCCGTCCTCCTCGTGGGCGACATGCGGTCCTTCGACCCGCACCGCCGGCGTGCGCTTGACGGTCTCGGCGAGCGCCCGCGGTATCCCCAGCACGCGGGCCACGGCGACGGTGATCGACTCGCCCGCGCCCGCGGCGACCACTGTACGGTCGGACCCGATGAGATCGACTGTGCCACCGCCGATGTCGCATACCGCCGAACCCGGCGGAATCCCGGGAGTGGTGCGCGCGCCCCATGCCGCGGCCTGCGGCTCGGAGGTCAGGGTGCGGGCCGGCCTGCCGGTCAGGTCGCTCAGCGTGGTGGCAGCGTCGGCGGTCTCCTCGGCGGCCAGCAGCGCGACGACGGTGCCCCGGGCGTCGGCGACGCCGCGCCGCAACCATGCGCCGTTGTCGAGGGTCGCCAGATCGGTGAAGAACGCGTCGTGGACGGCGAGCCCCGCCGCGGCGGTCGGCACCGACGACAACCGGACCCGGCTGACACGCCCCGGCGCGAGGCGCCGCAGAACGGCATGCGCCTGTGCGGGCGTGTACCGAACCGCCGCATCGTCCGCGCAGCACCTCGACGTAGTCGTCGTCCGGGGCCGGCGCGGCCGGGGCCTCCGTGCGCCGGGTCACCGCGATGGCGGCCGCATCGGCGAGTTCGCGGCAGAATTCGGCGACGTCGACCAACGAGCCGGACGGCAGCTGCAGCGCTGCCGACAGCGCGATCGGATCGGCCATCGCGCGGTAGGCCCGGCCCTGCTCGACGACCTCGACGGCCACCAGCGCACCCGGCGCCAGGTCCGCGACATCGACCTCGTCGACGACCGGAACGGGCACCGGGATGCGGTTGCGGATCAGGACCGCGTCGTCCTGGGCGGCCAGCACACCGACCACGTGCCAGCCACGGTCCACCGCGGCACTGATCGCGCGGGCCGCGTCCTCGAAGTCGGTGGCCCCGTCGACGGAGACCACGACGGGCCCGTCGACCACCGGCGCCGTCAGATCGGTCAGCCGAATGTGTTGCCCTACCCCGTAACCGGTGCCGGCCGGGGTGCTGGCATCGGGTCGGCGCAGACTGCGCACGGGCGAGGCCGGTGAATACGCAGGCGGTATGGGCGCGGTCGCCGTATCGACGGGCCGCAACGCCGACAGCAGCAGCTCATCTGCGCGACAGCCCGCATCGACCTCGATCCTGTGCAGCAGCGCCGCCGCGCCCTGCAGCGACTCGGCGCTGCCCTTGCGCCCCCGGGTGGGCGCCTGATCGTGCGCGAGGGTGGTGACGACGCCGTCACGCACCCGGGCGAGCAGGATCTCGGTGGTGTGGTTGCCGACGTCGATGCCGGCGACCACGGTCGTCGTCAACGCAGCAGGCCGCGGCGGGCGTAGGCGGCGGCGGCCTGTTCGACCAGAGCGGCGCACCGTGGCGCGTCGCCGGACGATCAGCGACGCGCGCAGCTGCTCGAGTTCGGCGGCCGTGGACCGGTACGGGCGCAGCGCTTCATACAGCGCCATCACGTCCTCGTCGTCGATCCTCGCCAATTCGGCTGCGCGCCGGAAGTTCTCGGCCAGCTGAGGGTTGCCGCCCGCCTCGGCGACCGCGGCCTGGTGTGCCAGCGCCGCGGGATCCATCCGCAGATCGGCCAGACCCAGCTTGCCGTCCACGGCGTTCTCCGTGGTGATGTCGGCGCGGCCCGCCGCGGTGATCCCGTTCATCGACGCTGCACCTTCACGGTGACCGGAGCCTCCCCGGGTTCGCAGGCCGCCCGTTCCAGCGCGACGAGCGCGACCGCCCGGGCGTGGTACCGGGCGGAGATCGATTCGTCGGTGCCGCCGGTGAAGATCGGCACCGGGGCCATCCCCTTGGCGTGCCGTGCGGCGTTCTTGCCGAGTTCGCGGTACATCCCGGCCGTGAGCAGCGGGGCCACGCTGAACAACTCCAGGTTCGCCAGCGGCGCCAGGTCGCGGCGGTGGATCAGCGCCGTGCCCTTGCCCTGCAACCCGATTCCGATGCCGGACCCCGACAGCCGGGCGGCGGTCAGCCCGATCAGGCCGACGTCGATCGTGGAACGGACCCGCACGGTGCGCGCCACGCAGCCCTCCTCCTCCAGGCCCGCCGAGATCTGCCGGAGCACCTCGCCGATCGTGAGCCCGCACAGACTCAGCCACACCGTGGTGCCCCACGCGGGTGAGAGCCCGATGCACACTTCGCGCGGGTCGCTGCCCTGCCGCGCCTCCTCGACGTCGGTGACGACGACGTGTCCGCGGTGCTCGGCTTGATCCGCGGTCAGCTCGGCGCTGTTACGGGCCTGCCGGATCGCGTCGATCTCGGCGCGGCGGTGCTCGGTCGGTGCGTATCCCGTTGCGGGACCCGCATAGTCGTTCGGATCGGTGAGCTTGGACAACACCTGGAAGTTCTCGTCGAAGATCGCCGAGGTCTGCAGCTGATCCCCACGCAACCGTTCCCGGGTCAGCGTCGTGATCGCCTCGGCCTCCTCGGAGAAACCGGTACGGTGCAGCGAGGCGATGACGTCGAACACCGTGAGCTGCTTGGCCTCGATCGAGGCCGCCGCCTCGGCGACCATCTTGGGGTGACCGGCCGGCAGGTCCCGGGAGCCGTTGGCGGCCACCACCTCATCGACGCGCGCGTCGTCGTAGTCGGCCAGCCCGAGGTCGCGGTAGACCGCCTGCACGGCCCTGGCCGCGCGCCGCCGCACCGCGGCCAGGCGCTCCGGCGACACGGTGCGCAGGCCGCCGTCGGCGCCCCAGTCGCGTTGCAGGACGAGGAAATCGTCCATGTCATCGGAATTGAAATTCGACAGCGCGAACGCGTTGTCGTAGCGCGGTATCGAGCCGAATCCGGAGAAGATGAAGTCCGCCCCGGCCAGCAGGACCGGCAGCGTGTGCGCGCTGCGCCGGATGTCCGACTCGGAGATCAGGTTGTCGTTGCCCGCGCAGGACTCCAGGTCCCGCATCATCACCATCAGGTTCTCGGCGAGCAGTTCCTTCATGCCCTCGGGCACCGAGGCCACCACCCCGACCCCGTCGATACCCCCGTTCTGCACACCCTGCGACCCGAGCGCCCGCGCCAGCGACACGCACCGCGACTCCAGATACAGGATCGAGCACCGCTCGGCCGCACCCATCAACACCTCGGCCCCGCCGCCGCTGGTCACCCGCATCTTCAGCCCCCGCGACGCGTACGCCGAGGTCAGAATTGCCTTGCTGAACGGGGTATCGTCGCCGTCGACGAACACCTGCTCGGTGCCGTAGATCGAGATGGTCTCGGCGTAACTGGTGAGCCCACGCAGGCCGAGCCGGAGCTCCAGCGCCTCCTCGATCGAGCACTGTGCCAGCGCCCCCGGGCTGCCGACCTGCGAGCCGATCAGCAGCGCGACCGCGTTGGACGGTGCGTCGGCCAGCACCGGCACCGTCGTCTCCACCTCGCGGAAACCGTAGGCGACCGCGCTGGCGGCGTCCGCCGCGATGAGCAGCGGATCGTCGAGCTGGTTGGTGACGTGCGCCTGATTGCTCGGCGTGCGGCGGGCCCGCATCTTGGTCATCGCCATCTGCATCTCGACCGGCGACATCAGCGCCACGACGCGGGCCAGCTTGGCGGGGGTGGTGCCGCCGATCAGCCGCACCACCTCGGCGCGGGACACGTTGACGTCTACCGCCATCCGCGCCAGCGTCGCGTCGTCGAGGGCCATCGCCTCGTCGGCGACGGCCAGATCGATTCCGTACCGGGCGATGAACTCGTCGATGACGTCGAACTCGACGGCGCCTTTGCCGTCGAGTTCGACTACCGCACCCCCACGAATGGTCAGCGAGGGTGCGGGGTCCTGGGGGCTGTGCATCGCCACGAGCCCCAGCGCCGGATCGGCGACACTGAACCCGTCGAGGTTGACCGGTTTCGAGTTCAGTACCCGAAACCGGCCCAACTCGTCTGCCACCGAGGCCTCCCTAATCGCGGATCGCTAATCCCTGACTTCGTTGTCCTCGTAGACGATCCGGCCGATCAGCTCGTAGCGCCGCTGGTCGTTGAACTTGAAGTACAGCGCGACGGCCGCCCCGAGCACGAACACCCCGACCACGATCCATGGTGTCAGCTTGAACAGCAACGTGCCCGACGCAGCGCCGGCCGCGGCGTCCTTGTGCTCCCAGAGCAGGTACACCACGTAGAGCATCCCGATGCCGCCGAGCAGCGGGGCCAGGAACGTCTTGAACCAGTGCGCGCTCGACGGATGGTTCTTGTGGAAGTGGAAGTACGCGACCACCGAGAACGCGCACAGCGACTGCACGATCAGGATCGCCATCGTGCCGAGGATGGCCAGCAGCGTGTACATGTGGATGTAGGGGTCCATCCCGGCGAAGAAGAAGGCCAGGATCAGCACCGCCGTGATGCCGGTCTGCACGAACGACGCGATGTGCGGCGAACCGTGGTGTTTGTGGGTGGCGCCCAGGGTGTTCTGCAGACCGGTGGACAGGCCCTCGCGCCCCAACGCGTAGAGGTAGCGCGACGCGCAGTTGTGGAAGGCCATGCCGCAGGCGAAGGAGCCCGTCACCAGCAGGATGTTGAACAGCGTGATCGCCCACTCGCCGTAGGTGCTGCGCACCGGGCCGAAGAAGATCTCCGACGAGGTGTCGGCGTCCTGGGCCAGCTCTACCGCCTTCTGCGGCCCGGTACCGGCGATGGCCATCCACGAGACGAAGATGTAGAAGAGCCCGACGCCGAGCACCGCGATCATCGTGGCGCGCGGGATGATCTTCTTGGGGTCCTTGGACTCCTCCCCGTACATCGCTGTCGACTCGAACCCGACCCACGACCAGAAGGCGAAGAACAGCCCGAGGCCGGCGCTGGCGCCGGCGATGGCGGCGGGCTGGAAGGCCCCGATGGGGTTGAGGATCTCACCGACGGCGAAGCCCTGCGGGCCACCGCCCTGGATCAGGACGGCGATCGCGCCGAGGGAGAGCATGACGATCTCGGTGATCAGGAAGACGCCGAGCACCTTCGCCGTCAGGTTCACGTCGAAGTAGGTGAGGATGCAGTTCAGCGTCAGCATCAGCAGCGCGGGAAGCAACCAGTGCACCTGGATGCCGAACTGACTGTCGCACAGGTTCTGGAAGAAGAACGCGAAGATGCCGATCAGCGAACCCTCGAACACCACATAGGCCATCGTGATGATGAGGCCGCTGGCCATCCCGACAACGCGGCCGAGACCGTGTGAGATGTAGCCGTAGAAGGCGCCGGTGGAGGTGATGTGCTTGGCCATCGTCGCGTAGCCGATCGCGAACAGGCCGAGCACGATGGTGGCGACCAGATAGCCGGCAGGGGCGTGGGTGCCGTTGCCGAAGCCGACCGCGATCGGCACGTTGCCGACCATCGCCGTGATCGGGGCGGCGGTGGCGACCGCCATGAAGATGACGCCGAACGTGCCCACGGCGTTGCGCTTCAGGCGTTGGACGGAGTCATGCGACGTCGACGGGCGGGGGACCAAGATCGAGGGCTCTTCTGTCATGTACAGATACCTTCCAGGGCGAAGGATGAAATCCGGTTCCGCACACGGCGGAGTGGCACTGTGGTCTAGACCACACTGGTGAAACCTCAGCCATATTGGCACTACCAAATCGGATGCGCAACCCCCGAGCACCCGCGGTTGACATAAATGGTCCTACCCTTTACGTTTTTGGTCACGCGCCCCGCCGACCGCACGACAGGGAGTCCCGTGTACGACTACGGCACGTTCTCGTTCGATTCCAAAGCACAGGTGCTGGAACGGGCCAAGGAGTTCTGGAACCCGGACAAGACCCAGTTCTGGTCCGACTCCGGCGTCGACCTGGTGATCGACCGCCGCGAGGGCTACTTCCTGTGGGACATGAGCGGCCGGCGCCTGATCGACATGCACCTCAACGGCGGCACCTACAACCTCGGCCACCGCAATCCCGAAGTGATCGCAAGCGATCACCGAGGCGATGGAGCACTTCGACATCGGCAACCACCACTTCCCCTCGCTGGCCCGCACGGCGCTGGCCGAGGCGCTGGTCGAATCCGCACCGGCATCGCTGACCAAGGTGGCGTTACGGCTCCGGCGGCGGCGAGGCGATCGACATCGCGCTCAAGAGCGCCCGGCACGCCACGCAGCGCCGCAAGATCGTCTCGATCGTCAAGGCCTACCACGGCCACACCGGGCTGGCGGTCGCCACCGGCGACGACCGGTTCTCCAAGCTGTTCCTGTCCGACCGGCCCGACGAGTTCGTCGCAGGTCCCGTTCAACGACCTCGACGCGATGGAGCAGGCGCTGCGCGGGCGCGACGTCGCCGCCGTCATCATGGAGACCATCCCCGCCACGTACGGCTTCCCGCTGCCGCGCCCGGCTATCTGGAGCGGTCAAGGAGCTGTGCGAGCGCTACGACGCGCTCTACATCGCCGACGAGGTCCAGACCGGCCTGATGCGCACCGGCGAGATGTGGGGCATCACCAAGCACGGCATCGAGCCGGACATCATGGTCACCGGCAAGGGCCTCTCCGGCGGCATGTACCCGATCGCCGCGGTGCTGCTCAGCGAGCGCGCCGCGCCGTGGCTCGAGCGAGGACGGCTTCGGCCACATCTCCACCTTCGGCGGCGCGGAGCTCGGTTGCGTGGCGGCGATCAAGACCCTGGAGATCACCGGCCGGCCCGAGGTCCGCTCGATGGTGCACTACATCGCCGACATCTTCGGCGCAGGGGCTGCGCGCGATCCAGGCCGACCATCCCGACTGGTTCGTCGGCATCCGGCAGAACGGCGTGGTGATCGGCCTGGAGTTCGACCACCCCGAGGGCGCGAAGTTCGTGATGCGCGAGCTCTACGAGAACGGCGTGTGGGCGATCTTCTCCACGCTGGACCCGCGTGTGCTGCAGTTCAAGCCGGGCCTGCTGCTCAACCGCGAGCTCTGCGAGGAGCGTGCTGGACCGCGTCGAGGTCGCAGTGGGACGCGCGCAAGCTGGCCGCGACCGGACGGAGGAAGCCGATGACCGACGGTACCCCGAGCGCAGCGTCGGACACATGCTCGAGCGGGCACGCTGCGCCGCATCGGCCTACGCCGACTACGACCAGGCATCGCGTCGCCCGGATCGTCGACGCGGTCGCCGAGGCCGGTCACCGCGACGCCGAGCGCTTCGCCGAGTGGGCGGTGGCCGAGACCGGCATGGGCGTGGTGGACCACAAGACGGTCAAGAACCAGCGCCTGCTCGCGGGGCATCGTCGAGTTCTACCGCGGCCAGGACTACGTCACGCCGCGCATCGACACCGCGCGCAAGATCGTCGAGATCCCGCGCCCCGCAGGGGTGGTGCTCGCGCTGACCCCCTCCACCAACCCCGTCGCCACCGTGTACTTCAAGGTGATCCTCGCGCTGATGACCCGCAACGCCGTGGTCGTCAGCGCCGCATCCGCGTGGCCAGGAGGTGCTGCGGCCGACGCCGCCGAGCTGCTCGCCGACGCGGCCGCGGTGCCGCCGGCGCACCCGACGGGATCGTGCAGGTCATCGACGAACCGTCCATGCCGCTGGTCGAGGCGCTGATGGCCGACGAACGCGCCGACGTCATCGTCGCCACCGGCGGGCACCGGCGTCGTGCGCGCCGCCTACCGTCGGGTAACCCGGCGCTCGGCGTCGGGCCGGGCAACGTGCCGGTGCTCGTCGACGCCACCGCCGACATCGATGCGGCGGCCCGGCGCCTCGTCGACTCGCAAGGCCTTCGACAACTCGGTGCTGTGCACCAACGAGTCGGTGCTCATCGTGGAGGAAGCGCGTCGCGGCGACAGCTCAGCGCCGCAGCTCGCCCGCCACGGCGCCGCACATGCTCGATACCGACGCGACGAACCGGTTGCGCGAGTACATGTTCCCCGACGGGACGCTGAACACCGACGTCGTCGGCAAGGACGCGGCCTGGATCGCCGAGCGCACGGGCTGCGGGTGACCCCCAAGCACCCGCGTGCTGGTCGCGCCGTTCGACCGATGTCATCGCCCGAGGAGCCGCTGACCCACGAGAAGCTCTGCCCGGTGCTGGGCATGATCCGCGTGCCCGACGCGCACCGCGGCATCCGCGCCGCCCGCGCGGTGGTGCGGATCGCCGGCGCCGGGCATTCGGCGCGCGATCCACTGCGACAGACCCGGCTATGATCATGGAGTTACGCGCGCCGAGGTGCCGGTGCTGCGCGTGTCGGTCAACGTCGGCAACAGCACCGGAAGCTCCGGGCTGGACACCAACCTGGCGCCGACGATGACGATCGGCACCGGCTTCGTCGGCCGCAGTTCGCTGGGCGAGAACCTGGAGCCGGAGCACCTGATGAACTGGACCCGGATCGCCTACAACGCCGACGCGGGGGTGGTGATGCCGACTTCGCCGGACTGTCCCCCTGGCGCGCGCCGGCCGGCCCCGTGCCGGCGTATCCCGCGCGCCTCCAACGACCCGTCGCGCCGGCGCCGCGGCGCCGCCGCCGTCCCGCTCGGCCGTCGCCGACCGCTCGCCGCGACCGGCCGATCCCGGCGATCGAGAGCGCTTCCGCGCCGAGATCCGCCGGCTGGTGGCCGAAGAACTCGCCCAACTGATCAAGGGCTGACCCGTGGCTGAACTGCGTTCCTTCATCTTCATCGACCGGCTGCAGCCGCAGACGATGTGCTATCTCGGCACCTGGATCCAGGGCGCGCTGCCGCGCGCCGGACATGGCCGCCCAGATCATCGAGGTGGCGCCCGGCCTGGACATCGAGCCGCTCACCGACGTCGCGCTCAAGCACGCCGAGGTGCAGGCCGGCATCCTCGTGGTCGAGCGGCAGTTCGGCTACCTGGAGTTCCACGGCGAGACCGGCCGCGGTCAAGGCAGCCGCCGACGCCGTCCTCGACGCGCTGGGCGCGCGGCACCGACTGCGGCGACCGCGCCGCACGATCCTGGCCTAGCAAGATCATCTCCAGCATCGACCAGCAGCACGCTTTCCTGATCAACCGCAACAAGATCGGGTCGATGGTGCTGCCCGGGCGAGTCGCTGTTCGTCCTCGAGGTGCAGCCCGCCTCCTACGCGATCCTGGCCACCAACGAGGCCGAGAAGGCCGCCGACATCAAGGTCGTCGACTACCGGATGATCGGCGCGACCGGCCGGGTCTACCTGTCCGGCAGCGAGGCCGACGTCCGTCAGGCCGCGTCGCGGCCGAGGACGCGCTGGCGCGGAGTGTGCACGTGACGCATCGACCGCGACGCGCTGCGCAGCTGGTCCGCGGAGGTGGTCCGGGAGGCGGTCGGCGATCTGATCGGCACCGCCGTGCGCGACGCCCGCCGCTGCTCGGCTCGCACCCGCCGCTGCCGGCCCCGGCACCGGCGGCCGACAGCTCCGCGAGCGGCCCCGTCGCGACCGGACCGCTGGCCGCCGACGAACGCTCCCGCACCGACACCGTGCGCATCGCCTCCGACGCGCGACCTCGACGCCTTCGTCCGGCAGCTGCTGCAGCTGTTCGAGAACCCGAAGACACCGCCAGACCTGCGGCCGGCCGGCTGCGGTTCCGGCTGGCCGGCACCGAGCGCGCCGGCCCCGGCAGGCGCCGCGTGCGCGTCGAGCGCGGTGCGGTCACCGAGCGGCAGATCGACGACACGCCGCCGATGCCGGCGCATCCCTGGTCCTCGGCCCGCGCGCCGTACTGACCCCGCTGGCCCGCGAGACGCGCGCGTGCGCTGGGCGTGACCATCGACAAGGAGCGACGATGCTCCGTGGCAGGTGACCGGCAGCGTCTGGTCGACCCGCGGATCGACGGGCATACCCAGCCGGGGCCTTCCTCGAGGTCGAGGTCGACGGACACCGGCTCGCGGCTGGTCGCCTTCGACGTGCTCGGCAGCGGCGTCGGCGAGCAGGTCCTCGTCGCCCGGGCTCGGTGGCGGCCGCGCTGGTTCCCCGGTACCCCACCACCGGTCGACGCGCTGGTCATCGGCTCCATCGACCCCTCCGGGTAGTCACCGCGGCGCCCGGCTCGACAACGTCAGATAACCCGACACAAAAGGAGAAACACATGGCCAGCAACGCGATCGGCATGATCGAGACCAAGGGCTTCGTCGCAGCGCTCGCCGCGGCCGACGCGATGGTGAAGGCGGCCAACGTCACCATCACCGACCGCCAGGAGGTCGGCGACGGTCTGGTCGCCGTCATCATCAGCGGCGAGGTCGGCGCGGTGAAGGCGGCCACCGAGGCGGGCGCCGAAGACGGCCTCCCAGGTGGGCGAGCTGTCAGCGTGCACGTGATCCCGCGCCCGCACAGCGAGCTCGGCACGCACTTCGTCCGTCAACGCCCAGTAGTCTCTCGACGATGGCCATGCCCAACGCGACAACGAGGCAGCCCAGACGGCAACGAGGCAGACCGACGCGCCGACGCGGACCGACCTCCGCGTCTACCTGCTCGTCGAGGACCTGCAGCAACAGTTCGCCGCCTACCTGGGCACGCCCGACCCGGGCGCGCGGCTATCCGCCCTTCGCGGGCGACCACGCGCTCATCATCGAGGTGCCCCGGCGCTGGCGATCGAGCGGGTCATCGACCTGGCGCTGCGGGCGGTGCCCGGCAGTCGAGCCCGGGCATCCTGTATCGTCGAGCGGCAGTTCGGCGTGCTGGAGCTGCAGCGGGCGATCTGGCCGACGTGCGCGCAGGGCCGGGCAGGCGATCCTGGACGGCACCGACAGCTCGGCGGCCGACCAGCTCCGGCCGCGGGTGCTCTACCACGACGTCATCGAGGACATCACCGACCAGCACGCCGTGATCCTCAACCGCAACCGGCAGGCGTCGATGGTGATGCCCGGTCGAGTCCCTGCTCGTCTACGAGATGACGCCGGCGCTGTTCGCCGCGGTGGCCGCCAACGAGGCCGAGCGGGCGGCACCGGGCATCACCCTGGTCGACGTGCAGATGATCGGCGCCGCCGGGCCGGCTCTACATCAGCGGCAGCACCGCCGACGTCGTCATCGCACGGGACGCGGATCACCACGGTGCTGAGGCGCGTCGAAGGGCGCGACCATTGAGCGACGACGGATCACCGCAGGCCGACGTCGACGCCGACGTGGCGGTCGCCGAGAAGGCCCTCGAGCGCCTTCGACCTGCTCGGAGCGGTTCGGCTCTGCGCATGCTCAACCTGTCCGAGAACGCCACCTACGCTCGTGGAGGAACCGGGCAGCGGCCGCACCGGCGATCCTGCGGGTGCACCGCGAGAACTACCACCCGCGGTCGACCGATCGAGTCCGAGCTGATTGGCTCGACGCGCTGCGGCGAGGACAGCGACGTCACGGTGCCCACCGTGATCCCGGCGCACGACGGCCGCCGGGTGGTCACCGTCGAACACGAGCGGTGACCAGCGCTACGTCGTGCTCTTCGCGATGGTCCCCGGCGCCGAGCCGGACGAGAACGCGCTGACCTCCACCGATTTCCACACCCTCGGCTGCATCACCGCGCGCATGCACGACCACGCCCGCGGCTGGCAGCGGCCGGCGGGGTTCAGCCGGTTCGCCTGGGACTGGGAGCACGCCTGGGCGGCTCGCCCGCGCTGGGGCCGCTGGCAGGACGGGATCGGCGTCGGCGCGCAGGAGACAGAGGTGCTGGGCCGCGCCGAGCAGCTGCTGGGCCGACGTCTCGCCGAATACGGTATCCGGCGCCGACACGGTTCGGCCTGGTCCACGCCGACCTGCGGCTGGCCAACCTGCTGGTCGACGGTGACACGGTCACCGTGATCGACTTCGACGACTGCGGCTTCTCCTGGTTCTTCTACGACTTCGGCACCGCCGTGTCGTTCTTCGAGGACCATCCCTCGGTGCCGGAATGGCAGGACGCCTGGGTGCAGCGGATACCGGACCCGGCGGCCACTGGCCGCATCCGACGAGGACATGCTGGCCACGTTCGTGATGCTGCGCCGGCTGCTGCTGGTGGCCTGGATGGGTTCCCACAGCCACTCCCGCGAGTGCCAGGCCATCGTCCGCGCCTACACCGCGGGCAGCTGCGACGCTCGCCGAGCGGTACCTGACCTCCGACGGCCACCGCCTCACCTGACCACTCGAAAGGCATCGTCACATGTTCACCTCACTGCAGGGCCGCTCGGCCATCGTCACCGGTGGAAGCAAGGGCATCGGGCGCGGCATCGCCGAGACGCTGGCCCGGGCCGGGGTCAACGTCGTCATCACCGGCCGGAACCAGTCCGACATCGACGGCACCGTGGCCGATCTGACCGGGCTCACGGGCACGGTGAGCGGCGTGGCCGCCGACGTGACCAGCCCGCAGGACTGCCAGCGCGTCGTGGCGACCGCGACGGAGCGGCACGGCGGCATCGACATGCGTGTGCGCCAACGCCGGCATCTTCCCGTCCGCGTCGCTGGCCGACATGACCCCCGAGGACCTCGAGCAGGTCCTCGGCACCAACGTCAAGGGGACCGTGTACATCGTGCAGGCCGCGCTGGAACCGCTGACCGCCAGCGGGCACGGCCGCGTCATCATCACGTCCTCGATCACGGGTCCCATCACCGGCTTTCCCGGCTGGTCGCACTACGGCGCCAGCAAGGCCGCCCAACTCGGGTTCCTGCGCACCGCGGCGATCGAACTGGCGCGCAAGAAGATCACCGTCAACGCGGTGCTGCCCGGCAACATCCTCACCGAGGGACTCGTCGAGATGGGCGAACAGTACATGGACCAGATGAAGGCCTCGATCCCCACGGGCACGCTCGGCACGGTCGCCGACATCGGCAACGCCGCGCTGTTCTTCGCCACCGACGAGGCCGCCTACATCACCGGTCAGTCCCTGGTGGTCGACGGCGGCCAGATCCTGCCGGAATCGCCGGAGGCGCTCGCCGATCTCTGACGGCACGTACTCTAGATTTGGTCGTACCAATTGCGGCTGCGTCGCGTGCAACAAGGTCAGGAGGTCCGGTGCCCACCCAGACCGAGGACCTGCGCCGCCGGATCGTGGCCGACATCAACGCCGGCGTGCCCGGTGCCAAACTCGGCAGTGAACGCGAACTGGCCGAGCGCTACGGCACCAGCCGGTCGAGCCTGCGCCAGGTGCTCGCCGCGCTGGAGGAGGCCGGGCTCGTCGACCGAGTGATCGGCCGCGCGGGCGGGATCTTCATCAGCCACGCTCAGGTGCAGCGCAGTCTGACCGACGTCGTCGGCGTGCCGGCCTTTTTGGCCAGCCAGGGCTATGTGGCGGGCACCCGGGTGCTGTCGACGAAGATCGGCGCCCCGGACGCCACCACGCAGCAGGCACTCGGGATCTCCGCCGACGACTTCGTGATCGAGATCCAGCGGGTCCGGCTCGCCGACGGATCGCCGATCTCCTTGGAGCTGGCCCAGTTTCCGGCCGACGCCTTCCCCGGCCTGCTGGAACAGCAGCTGGGCGGCTCGCTCTACGAGATCCTGGAAAGCGAGTACGGTCTGGTGACCTCGCGCGCCGACGAACGCATCGAGGCCGTCAACGCGACGCCCGAAGAGGCCACTCTGCTGGGCATCCAACCCGATTCCGCGCTGCTGCTGATCACCCGGGTCACCTACGACCAGCACGACACCGCATGCGAATTCTCCCGCGACCTGTTCCGCGGTGACCGCACCCGGCTGTCGGTGACGGCCCAGGGTCGCGGTGTCGCCGGCACGCCGTCGGTGGCGGCCGCCTCGGTCGCGCTGCAGAGCCAGGGACGACGGGTCGGCTGATCTGGCAGAGTGCAACGGGTGACGAGCTGCACCGGCGCGGGAAGATTCGCTCCGAGCCCGTCTGCCGATCTGCACATCGGCAACCTGCGCACCGCCGTACTGGCCTGGCTGTTCGCCCGCTCCAGCGACAGGCGGTTCCTGATGCGCGTCGAGGACCTCGACGATCGAACCCACGCCGAGATCGCCGACCGCCAACTCGCCGACCTGGCCGCGGTCGGTCTCACCTGGGATGGCCCGGTCAGCCGCCAGACAGCACACCCGCGGCGCTACGACGACGTCGTCGACACGTTGGACGAACGCGGCCTGCTCTACGAGTGTTATTGCACTCGAAGGGATATCGCGCAGGCGCCGCGGGCACCGCACGCACCGGAAGGCGCCTACCCGGGCACCTGCCGCGATCTGACCGACGACGCACGGGCGCGGCGCCGTGCAGAGACCGGACGCCCGCCCGCGCTGCGCCTGCGGGCCGACGTCTCGGACTACACCGTGCGCGACGTGCTCCACGGCGAGTACACCGGGCTGGTGGACGACTTCGTGGTGCGCCGCGGGGACGGCGTGCCCGCCTACAACCTTGCGGTGGTGGTCGACGACGCGCACGCGGGGATCGATCAGGTGGTGCGCGGCGACGACTTGTTGTCCTCCTCCCCGCGGCAGGCATACCTCGCCCGGCTGCTCGGCCATCCCGAACCGGTGTACGCCCATGTGCCGCTGGTACTCAACGCCTACGGCGCCCGGCTGGCCAAGCGCGACGGCGCGGTGACCCTCGCCGAGATCGGCGTGCCGCGGGCGCTGAGCCAGATCGCCGAGTCCCTCGGGTACGCGTCGCGCACGGCCGAGGGGATGCTCACCGAGTTCGAACCGGCGCGGCTGCCCCGCGAGCCGTGGGTGTACCTGCCCGGGTGAGCCAGGCGCGGCGTGCCGTCCTGCAGCGGATTCTCGACCCCCTCCGAGCGCCCCGTGAGAAGGTGTCCCCCATGGCAGCTCACGAGGCCGACGTGGTCGTCGTCGGCGCGGGCATCTCGGGACTGATCGCGGCGCGCACCGTCGCGGCCGCCGGGCTGACACCGCTGCTGTTGGAGGCCGACTCCCGGGTGGGCGGGCGGATCCTGACCGAGGAGGTGCTGCCGGGGTTGCCGGTGGAGTTGGGCGCGCAGTGGATCGGCGACACGCACGAGCGGATGTTCGCACTGGCCGCCGAACTCGGTGTGCAGACCTACCCGCAGTACGACGAGGGCGAGACGTCCTATGAGCTCGGCGGCTCCGGAGTGTTGCGGCAGAGCGCATTCCACCACCGGTTCGGTGGCGAGCTCGCCGAACTGGAGAAGGTGTTCCGCGTTCTCGACGAGCTCGCCGCCGAGGTGCCCCCCGAGGCCCCGTGGCAGGCTCCCCGCGCCGCGGAATGGGACGCCATCACCGCCGGCGCGTGGTATGACGGGCAAGCACTCTCACCGGTGGCCCGGGTACTGCTGGAGATCTGCACCGTGGGCATCCTGGCGGTGCCGACGGTCGAGGTGTCTTTCCTGCATCTGCTGTTCACGATTCAGACCTGCGGTGTCACCTCCGAACTGTTCGCCGAATCCGAGGGCGGCGCGCAGACGACGAGGTTCGTCGGCGGCACCGCCGCGATCACCGAGCGGCTGGCTGAGCTGATCCGGGCGCACCTCGTCCTCGACGCCCCCGTGCAGCTCATCGAGCACACCGCCGACGGCGTGACCGTGCACTGCCGCGGCGGCCTGGTGGCGCGTGGCCGGCGGGTCATCGTCGCGATCTCGCCGGCACTGGCCGGGCGCATCATGTACGACCCACCGCTGCCGGGGGCGCGCGACGCGCTCACGCAGCGGATGCCGAACGCCGCGGCGATGAAGGCGTTCTTCGTCTACGACGAACCGTTCTGGCGCGCCGACGGACTCAACGGCCAGTTGATCTCCGACCTCGGGCCGGCGCGAATGTCCAACGACACGTGCCTGCCGGGCGACGAGCACGGCGTGATCCTGCTGTTCCTCGAGGGCGCGCAGGCCCGCACCTACGGCCGACTGCCCACCGAAGAACGCCGCGCCGCACTGACCGCCGAACTGGTGCGCCACTTCGGCGACCGCGCCGCTCGGCCCGAGCTCTACATCGACGGGGAATGGGCGGATCGGCAATGGACCCGCGGCTGCTACAACGCCAACTGCGGGCCGCTGGTCTGGACCAGCTACGGGCCCGCGCTGGCGGCGCCGATCGGCACGATTCACTGGGCGTCCACGGATACCGCGACCTACTGGAGCGCCTACATGGAGGGCGCGGTGGAGGCCGGTGAGCGGGCGGCGCGCGAAGTCATCGAGGCGCTCGCGGAATAGGCTGTCTCACAGCGAGATCGACAGCTCCGACATCCCGCGCAACGTGACGTTCTGCTTGTAGCCCGGTTCGGCCGCCAGCGCGGCGCCCGGGAACCGCGCCGTCAGCGCGGTCAGTGCCACGGTGGCCTCCAGCCGGGCCAGCGGCGCGCCGATGCAGAAGTGCGGTCCCTTGCCGAACCCCAGGTGCCGGATCGTCGTGCGGTCCGGGTCGAACACGTCGGGACGCTCGACCGCCGCCGGGTCACGGTGCGCCGCGGCGAGCAGCAGCAACATGTTGTCCCCCTTGGGGACCGTCGTCTCCCCGATCGTCATGTCCTCGCCCGCGATTCGGCCGATCAGCTGCACGGGCGGGTCGTACCGCAACGTCTCCTCGATCACCGCGGAGGCGCGGCCGGCATCCTGCGCCAACCCCGCCCACTGGCCGGGGTTGCGCAGCAGCGCCAGGACCGCGTTGGCGATCAGGTTCACCGTTGTCTCGTGGCCGGCGATCAGCAGCAGGTTGCACGTCGCGACGATCTCGTCCTCGGTCAGGACGTCCCCGGATTCCTCGACGCCGATGAGTGCCGACATCAGATCGTCGCCGGGTTCGGTCCGGCGCCGCTCGATCAGGTCCCGCAGGTAGTCCCGCAGCCACAGACCGGCCTGCATCCGTTCGTCGAATCCGGTGCCGACCGCACCGGTGATGGTCACGAACGGGTCCAGCGATTGGGCGAGCAGCCCCGAGGCGGCGCTGAACTGCGGCTCGTCGGACAGCGGCACGCCGAGCAGTCGGCAGATCACCGCGACCGGCAGCGGATAGGCCAGCCCGGTGACGGCGTCGAAGGGACTCTGCGCCTCGTCGAGCAGCGCATCGACGAGGCCGGCGATGTCGGGTTCGAGCGCTTTGACCACCTTGGGGACGAACGCCTTGCTCACCAGCCGGCGCAGCCGGGTGTGGTCTGGCGGGTCGAGGAACAGGAAACCCGGCGGGCCCAGCGGCCTCGGCGCGGCGCCGTCGGCGATCATCCGTTGCGCGACGGTCGACTTCAGCCGGTCGCTGCACGCGGCCGGGTGCCGCAGCACCTCGTCACAGTCTGCGTAGGAGGAGAACACCGTCAGGTTGTTGTCCGGCAACTGGACCGGCCCCTGGGCGCGGATCGTGCCGTACAGCGGGTACGGATCGGCCCGGTGGGCTGGATCGAGCAGTTCCCTCAGCAGTGCCTGCGGCGCCGCGGTCGTCATGTTCTTATTGTGCACGCGTCGAGTAGTACCGGCCCAGCACATGCTCGCGCAGTTCGTCGAAGCGGCCGGTGGGGATCGCCGCCCGGATGTCGTCGACCAGGCGGATCACGAACCGCTCGTTGTGGATCGTGCACAGCGTGGCGGCCAGGATCTCCTTGGCCTTGAACAGGTGGTGCAGATACGCGCGGGTGTAGTGCGCGCAGGTGTAGCAGTCGCATTCGGAGTCGATCGGGGTGAAGTCGCGGCGGTACCGAGCACCGTTGATGTTGAACCGGCCGGTGTGCGAGTACACCGCCGCGTTGCGCGCGACCCGCGACGGCGAGACACAGTCGAACGTGTCGGCGCCCGCCTCGACCGCGGCGAACAGGTCGTCGGGCTCGCTGATGCCGAGCAGGTGGCGCGGCTTGTCGGCGGGCAGTTCACTGCTGACCCAGCCGACGATCGTGGCGAGATTCTGCTTCTCCAGCGCACCGCCGATGCCGTAGCCGGCGAAGCCGGCACCGTTTCCGTCGCGGATCTCGGTCAGCCCGCGGGCCGCCTGCCGGCGCAGATCCTCGTACTGGGCGCCCTGCACCACACCGAACAGCGCCTGGCTCGGCTTGTCCGCCCGCAGTTCGGACAGCCGCCGGTGCTCGGCCAGGCACCGTACCGCCCAGTCGTGGGTGCGCTGCACCGAACTCTCCTGGTAGCCGCGCGTGTTCACCAGCGTGGTCAGTTCGTCGAACGCGAAGATGATGTCGGCGCCGAGCTGATGCTGGATGCCGATCGACACCTCGGGGGTGAACCGATGGGTCGATCCGTTCAGGTGCGAGCGGAAGGTCACGCCGTCGTCGTCGACGTGGGCGAGCCGCTCCTTGCCTTCGGCGATGATGTCGTCGGCCTGCACCCGGTCGGCGTCCATCGCCAGCACCTTGCGGAATCCGGCGCCCAGCGAGAGCACCTGGAATCCGCCGCTGTCGGTGAACGTCGGGCCCGGCCAGTTCATGAACGCGCCCAGGCCGCCCGCCTCCTCGACGATGTCGGGGCCGGGCTGCAGATAGAGGTGGTAGGCGTTGGCCAGAAGCGCTTGCGCTCCAAGCTCGTTCATCGTTTCGGGCAGGACGGCCTTGACGGTGGCCTGCGTGCCGACGGCGATGAACGCGGGCGTGTGGATGTCACCGTGCGGGGTGCGGATCACCCCGGTACGGCCCAGCCGACCGGGGAGTTCGGCCTCGACGTGAAAGAACGGATCACTGATAAAGGAGGCCGGCACGTCGTAGATTCTTCCATTGTGACCACACGATGGGCCCTCGGCGCGGTGGCCGTCGCCGCGCTGGCCGGCTGTTCGTCGAATCCGCCGGAGCCGTTTTCGCCTCCGCAGGGGCAGCTCATCCCGGGGACCGCGAAGCTGTCGGTGCACGGGCAGGACACCGACAGCACCAAGGCGGTGCAGTGCACACCCGCCGGTCCGCTGATGATGATCGACACCGGCACCGGCGACTCCGGCATGTCGGCGATGGTCTCCAATGCCGAGGGTCTCGTCGTACGGCAAGTGCGCATCAACGACGTGGGCGGCTTCACCGGAAGCTACAACGACGGCCTCGGCGGTGAGGCGTCGGTGACGATGTCCGGGCGGACCTATCACATCAGCGGAACCGCCCAGGGCTTCGCCACCGACAACCCGAGCTTCCGGACCTCGGACACGTTCGCGCTCAAGGTGTCGTGCTGAGGCTCACGTCGCCCGCAGGAACCCGACGATCGCCTCGGCGAGTTCCTCGCCCGCATCCTCCTGCAGGAAGTGGCCGGCGCCCGCGATGACCGGGTGCTCCACGCCCCTGGCCCCGGGCAGCGCGGCCTGGAAGACCGGGGCCATCGCGCCGGTGATCGGATCGCCGTCACTGAACGCGACGAGCACCGGCGCCGAGCCGGCGGTCAACACCTTCCAGGCGGCCCGGTTGGCTTCGGTTGCCGGATCCTCGGGGGTGGTGGGCACCAGCATCGGCATCGCCCGGGGGCCGGCGAGGAACCGCGGATCGGGGAACGGTGCGTCGTAGGCGGCGCGCACGCCCTCGTCGACCGGGCGCACGCAGCCCGCCGAGATGAACCGGCTGACCTGCAGCTCGGGATCGGCCTCGACGGCCCGACGGAACTGCCACCAGATCTCCGGCATGTCGTGATCACCGGTGGGCAGACCGGTGTTGGCGACGACGAGCCGGGAGAACAGCCCCGGGTTCTCGGCGGCGACGCGCAACCCGATCAACCCGCCCCAGTCCTGGCCGACCAGGGTCGCTGACGTCAAGCCCAGCACGTCGACCAGCAGGGCGCGAACCCAGTCCACGTGCCGGGCGTAACTGTGGTCTTCGACGCGGGCCGGCTTGTCCGACCTTCCGAACCCGACCAGGTCGGGACAGATGACGCGGTGACCGGCCGCGGCGACGATCGGGATCATCCGCCGGTACAGGAACGACCACGTCGGCTCCCCGTGCAGCATCACCACCGCGGGCCCGTCGGCCGGGCCGTCCTCGACCCACGCCATGCGCAGCGTCCCGCCGTCGCCGTCGGAGATGTCGGCGTAGTGCGGTGAATACGCGAAGCCCGGCAGGTCGGTGAAACGCTCGTCCGGGGTGCGCAGCGACTCCATATCGGCAACCTTCCGTTTTCGCAATTCGGCTAACCCTGTCCAGGGTGCCACCCATACTGCTGGAGATGATTCGCTGATCTTGGTGGATCACACAACCGCAAAGGAGAACCGTGGTGAAGCGTGGAGTGCTGGTCGCCGTCGGCGGCGCAGCGATCGTCATCGCCGGCCTGTCGGGCTGTTCCTCGGACAACAAGTCCGAGACGTCAGGCGAGACCTCGTCGGCCGCGGCGGCGTCGGGCAAGAGCACCGTCACCATCGACGGCAAGGACCAGGAGGTCCAGGGCAACGTCGTGTGCTCGGACATGGGCGGCAACACCAACATCGCGATCGGCAACGCCAGCACGGGCATCGGCGCCGTGGTCAGCAGCGGCGACGATCCTTCGGTGGTGTCGGTCGGCCTCGGCAACGTCAACGGCGTCACCCTCGGTTACCAGAGCGGTGCGGGCCAGGGCGAGGCGAAGGTGGAGAAGGACGGCAAGACCTACAAGATCTCGGGCACCGCGACGGGCGTCGACATGGCGAACCCGATGCAGCCGGTGAACAAGCCGTTCGAGATCGAGGTGACCTGCCCCTAGCCGGACCGCGGACCTCAGGTCGGTACGTAGCCGGCGGCCGACTGCCGCAGCTGCCAGATCTGCGCGGGGCACAGTTCGTTGACGGCCTGATTGATCAGGTATGCGCCCTGGTAGTAATCGGTGGTGTGGAAGTCGGCCTTCACCTGGTCGACCAGTTCGGCGTAGCTCATCCGGCTCGCCACCCGGTCACAGATGCTCTGCCCGTAGCCGAGCGCGGCCTCGGCGTTGGGGAAGTTGTAGCCGGGCCGGACATGCACGTTGACCAGGTAGGCCACCACGTCGGCGCCCGCCGGCGCCGCACCGACCAGCGCCGCTGAGCACAGCACGCCCGACACCACACCGACCAGCGTCTTCATGCGATGTGAATCTACGCGCTGCGGCGCGATGTCGCGGCAATGCCGGCAAACGGCGCTCACGACCCCGGTGGGGCGACCTAGGCTATCGGCCATGAAGCTGATGGCTGCGGTCGCCCTCACCGGTGGTCTGCTCGCGGCGCCTCTGGCGGGGCTCAGGAACGGGAGCGGCGTGGGCGTCTCCGGGCGCGTGCGACGACGCGGGTTGCGTCCCGTACGTGGACCGCGGCGTGCAGGCGGGCGCCTCCTGCAACCAGACCACCCGCTACAACTTCGGCCTCGACGCGGGCGGCAGCACGCTGGCCTGCAGTTCGAACAGCGTGTGGGTGTCCTCGCCTCCGCTGGTGGGAGTGCGCCTGCTGCGTTCGCCGTGCGGCACCTCCTCCGGCGTGGCGCAGACCCCCGACGGCGTGCCGCTCAAGTGCGACGGCGGCGCGTGGAGCGCCGACTACTCGGTGATCTTCTACGGCTGAGGGTCGAACGCGCGCCCGTTCCGGATCAATGGGAGCGTCGCCGTGGTCGCGAAGCCGACGGGCGCTTCGCACACCGCGGGAACGGCGTTGAGGACCTGCATGGCGGTGGCCACGTTGGCCGAGCGGACGTGTTCGGCCATGCTCGCCGGGCGGCTGAAGCTGGCCAGCGAGACGAAGTGGGTCTGCATCGACGGATCACCCTCGATGGTCAGCGTCCACCCGTGTCTCGGTGTCGGCCAGTGGTCCGGGTACTCGCCGCCGACGGTCCACAGCGTCTCGATCTCGACCAGCGGGTCACCGTGTCGGCAGCCGGTCCAGTTCCAGCGCTGGCCCGCGGTGCCGCCCGCGGGGAGCAGATGGCCGAAGATCCGATGGTCCTGCCGTGCGGCAACCGCGTCGACGGTCGCGGTCACCTCGTCGAGGTCCGCACCCAGCGCATCGCCGATCATCCAGACCTGCTCGGTGAAGATCGAACTGTTGAACGCCAGGAACTCCGTCGCGGTCGGGGTGATCTCGCCGACCGGTTGCCCGAAGGCCATGTTGTCGAACGTGATCCCGGTGCTCTCGTAGAGCGACCAGTCCGCGCGTTCCTGCAGCGTGATCTTCTCGATCGTGCGGCTCATGGCCGACAGCGCCAGCGGCAGCACCCCGGACAGATTCCCGGGATTGAGGCCGCTGCCGTGCACCGAGCTGCGGCCCGTCCGGCACGCGGCGAGCACGCGGTCGCGGTCGACAGGGTCCATCCGCTGCGGGTGGAACAGAAATGCCGTGGTGGCCACGTTCTTCCCACTGGCCAGCAGCGCGCACACCTCGTCGACCCGCGCGGTGCGCGGGGTGTAGAGGACGCAGTCCGCGGGCACCGCCAGAATGGTGTCGACGTCGGTGGTGGCCGACACGCCGATCGCGTCGCGGCCGGCCAGCGTGCCGACGTCCACGCCGTCCTTGGCGCCGGAGTACACCCTGGCCCCCACGAGCTGCAGATCGTCACGGCGGCGGTCGAGGATCGCGGTGAGCATCTCGGTTCCGACAGCGCCTGTGCCCCACTGAATCACGCGATACACGCTGCGGACGGTAGCAGGATCGTCCCGCCGGCCGGCCGCGTTCGGACGCGGCCGCGTTCGGACGCGGACCGGATAGGGCAGACTCGAGGAATGGACGGTGACATGGACGGTGATCGGGACGACGGCGGACCGGACAACACCCTCGGGCCGAGTGAATCGATGGACTCCGACGAGGTGCGCAACGACGACGGCGACGTCGTCGTGGACCCGCCCGACGAGTGGGTCGACGCCGAAGAGGACGAATCGCTCGACGAGCGGCTGGCGGCCGAGGAGCCCGACGTCGCGCCGCCGGCCGGCGCCGAGAAGCCGACGCCCGCCCGCCGGACCTACGGACAGATCGACGGGACGCCCGAGGACGGCGACTCGTTCTACACGGTGCTCGACGACGAGGACTGACCGCCGCGCGTCACGTCGGGCGCGGCTGTGCAGCGGCCGCGTCGCGGGTCGCGCGGTCGGGCAGGACGGCTCCGGGCATCGCCACGGTCAGCGCCGAGCTGAGCACGGCCGCTTCGAGCACCGTGCTGAGTTCTTCGGTGCTGATCGCGCGCAATGCGTCGCGCCGGGCTCCCCCGAGCAGCTCGAGTGACCACAACGCATCCAGCAGCCCGGTCATGAACGAGTCACCGGCACCGACGGTGTCGACCACCTGTACCCGTCGGGACGGCACGCGTACCGCTCCCGCGGCCGACACCGCGTAGGCGCCCTCGGCGCCCATCGTGACAGCCACCAGGGCCGGACCGCGTCGCAGCCAGCGTTGGGCCACCTGCTCGGGGGTCAGGTCGGGAGCCAGCCACCGCAGATCCTCGTCGCTGGCCTTCACCACGTCGCTGTGCTCGACGAGGTGCTCGATCCGCCGTGTCGCCTGCTCGGAGTCGGCGATCAGCGCCGGCCGCACGTTGGGGTCCAACGTCACCGTCGCCTCGCCGCGGTAGGTGTCGATCAACGCCGCAACGGCCCGGCAGCCCGGCTCGAGTACCGCCGCGATCGATCCGGTGTGCAACAACGACGGCGAGCCCACCTCCGGCACGCCGTCGAGGAGCCAGTCGATGTCGAATTCATACGTCGCCGACCCGGCTTCGTCGAGCGTCGCCCGCGCCACGGGTGTGCGGTGCGCCGCGACGCTGCCGTCCAACAGGTGCGCGCCGGAGGCGGCCACGTAGTCGGCGACCACCCGCCCGTGCTCGTCGTCGCCGATGTGGGTGAGGAAGTCGACGTCGCGGCCGAGCCGGGCCAGCCCCACCGCGACGTTCAGTGGGCTGCCTCCGACGTGTTCCTCGGGCTGTCTGCCGGGCCGCGCAACGATGTCGATCAACGCCTCACCGATCACCAGTGCGCGCCCCATCACTGCTCTCCGAGCAGGAGTTCCAGGGTCGCCCGCGCGCCGTCGCGGTGCAGCGTGTCCAACGCCCATCGGTACGCGTCGACGAACCGGGGCTGCTGCGCCAGATCGCCGAAGAGTGCGGTGTTCTCGATGAAGGCCAGCGGGTTCTCCCGCTGAGACTGCGCGATCGGGATCAGCGAGTCGGCGAGTTGGTCCACGACCTCGATCGGCTCGCCGTTCTCGTCGACCGCCTCGGCGTAGCGTGCCCAGCTCGCCACGATGGCCGCCGACAACCGGACGGGCCGGCCCGCCTCGAGGTTGGCCCGGACCACCGGCAGCAGCCACTTCGGGATGCGGTCGGAGGAGTCCGCGCACAACCGGGCGACGGTGTCGCGCACGCCGGCGTTGGCGAACCGCTCGATCAACGTGCGCTTGTAGTCCGACAGGTCGATCCCGGGTACCGGCTTCAGAGTCGGGGTGGCCTCGGAATCCATGTAGGCCGCCAGGAAGTCGGCGAACAGCGGATCACCGGCGGCGTCGTGCACGAGGCGGTACCCGCCAGGTAGGCGAAGTAGCACAGGCCCTGGTGGCTGGCGTTGAGCAGGCGCAGCTTCATCAGCTCGTACGGCGTGACGTCGTCGACCATCAGCACCCCGACCTCCTCCAGCGGCGGGCGGCCGTCGGTGAAGTCGTCTTCGAGCACCCACGCGGTGAACGGTTCGGTGACCACCGGCCACTGGTCCTCGACGTCGAACTCCTCGGCCAGTGCGGTGACGACGTCACCGGTGGTGACCGGGGTGATTCTGTCGACCATCGAGTTGGGGAACCTGACGTGCTCGGTCATCCAGTCCGACAGGTCCGGGTCGACCCGGGCGGCGTAGCCGGTGAACGCCTCACGCGCGACGTCGCCGTTACCCTCGATGTTGTCGCACGACACGATCGTCGGCGGCGTGATGTCGCGCGCGCGGCGCCGCGCCAGTGCCTCCGTGACGAGACCGAACACCGAATCCTCGTCCGCGTTGTCGATGTTGTAGCCGCCCTCGGTGATGGTCATCGACACGATGCGGGTGGTGGGCGCCGCCAGCAGTTCGATCACCGCCTCCGGGTCGTCGGGGGCATAGCGATAGTCCAGGATCGAGCCGATGACCCGCACGTCGCGGGAGCCGTCGGAGTTCTGCAGGATCAGCGTGTAGAGGCCGTCCTGCGCGCTCAGGGCGTTCTTCATGCGGAGGTCGGCGGGCATGACGCCGACGCCGCAGATGCCCCACTCCCGAGCCAGACCCTGCTCGAGCAGCTGGTCGATGTACATCGCCTGGTGCGCCCGGTGGAAACCGCCCACACCGAAATGCACGATGCCGATCGCGATGTCGCCGCGGTCGTAGCTCGGACCCGCGATCGGGAGCCGCGCCAATGCAGACGTGTCGAGCTTCATGAGACCTGCCACCACGGCCTTGACGCTACCCGGGTTGCGGTCGGCGTCGAGGGCATCCGCCGCCTTCTCGAGCGGGTACCGCCCGGTCACCATCGCGTCGAGATCGACCCGGCCGTGGTCGACCAGGGCGATGGCGGCCGGCCAGGTGTTGGCGTAGCGGAACACGCCGGTCAGCGTGAGCTCACGGTTCTGGATCAGCTGCGTGGGCAGCGGCATCGTCTCGGCGCCGGAGCCGACCAGCACCACCCGTCCGGCCGGGCGCACCGCGTGGATGCCCGCCGTCACCGCCGCCGGCGCACCGGAGGCGTCGATGAACGCGTCGACCCGCATGCTCGGAGACGTCGTCGCCACCCGGGTCGAGCACGGCCGTGGCGCCGAAGTGCCCGTGCCCGCTCCCGGCGGGCGCCATCCGGATCGGAGACGACGATCTCGGTGGCACCGAACGCCCGCGCGACCTGCGCCACCACCACGCCGATCGGGCCGGCCCCGGCGATGAGCACGCGGGCGCCGCCCGTCACCGCCGCCTTGCGCACCGCCGCGATCCCCACCGACAGTGGTTCGCACAGTGCCGCGGCGTCGTCGGACATGGTGTCGGGCACCGGATGGGCGAACGCGGCGCCGATCGTCACGTAGTCGCAGAGCGCACCGTCCACCGGCGGCGTGGCGAAGAAACGCATGTGCGGGCAGAGGTTGTACCGGCCGCTGCGAGTCTCGGCGCTGTCGGGATCCGGATCCTGGGGTTCGATGGACACCCGTTGCCCGACGCGCGAATCGGCCACCCCGGACCCGACGGCGGCGATGGTGCCCGCCGCTTCGTGCCCCAGGATCAGCGGCGCCTCGACGACGAAAGTGCCCACTCTGCCGTGCCGGTAGTAGTGCGTGTCGGACCCGCAGACACCGACCGACGACACCCGGACCAGCACCTCGCCGGGAGCCGGCGTCGGCACGGGTCGCTCGTGGATCTCGATCAGGCCGGGTTCGACCAGCACGGCCGCCCGCATCGTGGCCTCCGGAGAAAGTGTTGTGTGCGTCACACTGCCCATGCTAACGTGATGAGCATCATGCACGCACCCCTGAGCATATGCTCACTGGTTTTGGGACTGGAGTGCCTCGATGCCGCAACCGACGACCGACGGCGACGCCGTCGCCGTGCGGCCGCGGCCGCCGGGTCGGCAGCGGGAGCGCGTCGCCGGAGGAGCTGCGGCTGGCGTTGCGCGCGGCGAGCCTCTACTACCTCGACGGGCTGACCCAGGCCGAGGTCGCCGCCCGGCTCGGTGTGTCCCGGCCGACGGCCGGGCGCCTGATCGCCAGGGCGAAGTCCGACGGCCTGGTCCGCATCGACGTGGTCGTCCCGCCGGATATCCGAGACGATCTGCACGCCGACGAAGAGCGCGAACTCGAACGCCGCTTCGGCCTGACCGAAGCCGTGATCGCCGGCCGCGGCGTCGACGAGGGCGTCCGGCGCGGCCGCGCTTCGCGGGCGTGGGCCGCGCCGCCGCGTCGTTGTTGACCAGGCGGCTGTCGCCCACCGACGTCCTCGGGATTCACCTGGGGTCCCGAACAGGTGGCGGTCGCGACGGCGTTGACGCCGGGCGTGGCGAGGTGCCGGGCGGTGGTTCAGCTCGACGGCGCGATGTCGACGATCACCTATCAGACCGGCACGGACTACATCCTCGGCCACTGCGCCGACGCACTGCGCGCCGAGCGCGATCCGCCTGCCTGCGCCGCTGTACGCAGACCCGTCGACGGTGGCCTCCATGCATCAGCGACTCGCGTGATCTCGCGCACCCTGCACGCCGGGCCGCCGGGCCGACGCTGATGCTGTTCGGCGTCGGCGCGGTGTCGACGTCGACGACGTTGTTCGAGGGCAGCTTCCTGGAAACCAGGATGCTCGACGAACTGGTGGCGCTGGGCGCGGTGGGCGAGATCGGCGGGCGGTTCTTCGACGCGGACGGCGTGCGCGTGCAGACCGCAGTTGCAGCAGCGGCGTGATCTCGGTTCCGCTCGAGGACATCCGCACCTGCCCGAAGACGATCCTGATCTCCAGCGGCGCCGCGAAACACGCCGCGACGCTCGGCGCACTCCGCGGCGGGCTGGCCCGGCTGTTGGTTTGCGACATCGATTGTGCCCGTTGGCTATTCGGCCATGACAAGTGAGGTGAAGGTGAACACTCGTACGAAGAAGCGGTGCGCCGGCTGGCCGCCTGTGTGGCGGTATCCGGGCTTGACGCTGACCGCCGGATGCGCGGGCGCGGGCAGCCTCGGGGCGTCCGGCAACGAGGTGACGATCGCCCTGGTGTCCAACTCGCAGATGACGGACGCCCAGAAGCTGTCGACGGAGTTCGAGAAGGAGAACCCCGGGACGAAGCTGAAGTTCATCTCGCTGTCGGAGAACCAGGCCCGCGCGAAGATCACGATGTCGACCGCGATGGGTGGCAGCGAGTTCGACGTCGTGATGATCAGCAACTTCGAGACGCCGCAGTGGGCCAAAGACGGCTGGCTGCTGCAACCTCTCGGACTACGCGAAGAACACGCCGGGCTACGACGAGAACGACTTCATCTCGTCGCTGCGGGAGTCGCTGTCCTACAAGGGCAACATGTACGCGGTCCCGTTCTACGGCGAGTCGTCGTTCCTGATGTACCGCAAGGACCTCTTCGAGCAGGCCGGCATCAAGGTCGACCAGAGACCCGAACTATCAGCCGACGTGGCAGGAGGTCGCGCAGTGGGCCGAGAAGCTCAAGAGCGACGAACGGGCGGGCATCTGCCTGCGCGGCAAGCCGGGCTGGGGTGAGGTGCTGGCGCCGCTGGACACGGTGATCAACACCTTCGGCGGGCGCTGGTTCGACGAGCAGTGGAACGCGCAACTCAACAGCCCCGAGGTGCAAGCAAGGCCGTCAACTTCTACGTCGACACTGATCAAGAAGTCCGGCGAACTCGGCGCGGCCTCAACGGGATTCCAGGAATGCGCGAACCTGTTCGGCCAGGGCCAGACCGCGATGTGGTACGACGCGACATCGGCGGTCTCGGTTCTCGAGGATCCCAAGACCTACCCGGAACTGGTCAGGGCAAGATCGGTTACCTGCCCGCTCCGATCGTCGAGAAGCCCAACTCCGGGTGGCTCTACACCTGGGCGCTGGGAATCCCGAAGGGCGCCAAGAATCCCGACGGCGCATGGAAGTTCATCTCGTGGATGACGAGCAAGGACTACATCAAGCTGGTCGGCGAGAAGCTCGGCTGGGCGCGCGTCCCACCGGGCAGCCGGAACTCGACGTACACGGATCTGCCCGAGTACGAGGCGATCTCGAAGTCCTACGGTCCGTTGACGCTGAAGTCGATCGAGAACGCGACCCCGAACAAGCCGACGGTGCAACCGGTTCCGTACACCGGCATCCAGTTCGTCGGGATCCCGGAGTTCCAGGATCTCGGGACGCGGGTGAGCCAGCAGATCAGCGCGGCGATCGCCGGTCAGAAGTCGGTGGATGACGCGCTGGCCCAAGCACAGGAATACGCCGAGGTCGTCGGCAAGACCTACCAGGAGAAGTGATGACTGTTACCGCTGATACCGAACGCGACGCCGGTCGACAGACGCGGTGGCCGAACGGGTCCGCAAGATCCGGGAGGCGCAGGACGCCGGGGTGAGCCGCGCGGAGGGCTGGCGCCGGCGTGGACCACTGCTTCCCGCGCTGATCTTCATGATCGTGGTCACGCAGGTCCCGTTCCTGTTCACGCTGTACTACTCGACCCTGTCGTGGAACCTGGTTCGTCCCGGGTCGCGGCGGTTCGTCGGGTTCGACAACTACGTCGCGGTGGTCAAGGACAGTCAGTTCTGGTCGGTGGCGATCAACACCGTCATCCTGATCGTCGTGGTCGTCCTCGTCTCGGCGCTGCTCGGCCTGCTGATCGCGTTGCTGCTGGATCGGGCGTTCCTCGGCCGCGGTGTGGTGCGGACGCTGCTGATCACCCCGTTCCTGATCACACCCGTTGCGGGGCGCTGATCTGGAAGACGACGATCCTCGACCCCAACAACGGCATCCTGAACTGGCTGCTGTCGCTGGTGGGCATCGGCCGAGTGGACTGGATCGGCCAGTTCCCGTTGACGATGGTGATGGTCGGAGCTGATCTGGCAGTGGACGCCGTTCATGATGCTGCTGATCCTCGCCGGCCTCCAGTCGATGCCTCGCGACATCCTGGAGGCCGGCCGAGTCGACGGTGCGGGCGCGTTCCAACTCTTCCGCGAGTTGACGCTGCCCCACCTTCGGCGGTTCATCGAGCTGGGTGTCGTGCTCGGCGCCATCTACCTGGTGAACACCTTCGACGCCATCTACATGATGACCCAGGGCGGCCCCGGTATCGCGAGTGCGAACCTGCCGTTCTACATCTTCCAGCGCGCGTTCCTCGGCTTCGACATGGGCCAGGCCGCGGCGATGGGCGTGGTGGTGGTGATCTTCACGATCATCATCGCGAACTTCGCACTCCGGTTGATCTTCAAATCGTTCTCCGGCAAGGAAGAGGCGGCCTGAATGACCACCACAGTTGAGAAGCCCACGGCGACAACCTCGGACCGGGCCGTACCGTCGAAGAAGAAGAGCCGCAAGTTCAGCCCCTGGGGAGTGGTGGCGTGGCTCGTCGGCCTCGGCTTCTTCTTCCCGGTGTTCTGGATGGTCCTGACGGCGTTCAAGCAGGAGAGCGATGCGGCGACCAACCCGCCGAAGCTGTTCTTCACCCCGACGCTGGATCAGTTCCGGGCGGTCTTCGACCAGGCCATCGGGCCCGCGATGCTGAACTCCGTTTTCGCAACCGGGCTTTCGACGCTGCTGGTGCTGCTGCTCGGCACCCCTGCAGCGTTCGCACTGTCGCTGCGGCCGGTCCGCAAGACCCAGGACGCGCTGTTCTTCTTCATGAGCACCAAGATGCTGCCGGTCGTCGCGGTGATCCTGCCGCTGTACGTGATCGTGTCGAACATCGGTCTGCTGGACAACATCTGGGCCCTGGTCATCCTCTACACGGCGATGAACCTGCCGATCGCGGTGTGGATGATGCGCTCGTTCTTCCTGGAGGTGCCCGGCGAACTCCTCGAGGCGGCCAGCCTGGACGGGGCGAGCCTGTGGCGCTCGGTGCGCGAGGTGATCCTGCCGCTGGTGTCGCCCGGCATCGCGGCGACGGCGCTGATCTGCGTGATCTTCGCCTGGAACGAGTTCTTCTTCGCGGTGAACCTGACCGCGGTGAACGCCCAGACCATGCCGGTCTACCTCGTCGGTTTCATCGCCGGTGAGGGTCAGTACTGGGCCGTGCTCTCGGCGGCGGCGACCATGTCCGCGCTGCCCGTGATCCTCTGCGGGTGGCTCGCTCAGAACAAGCTGGTGCGCGGGCTTTCGTTCGGCGCCATCAAGTAACCGACCCCACCACTTCTGGCCAAGACGACTAAGGAGAGCCCGCCATGGCAGCAATCACCTACAAGAACGCCTCGTGCATCTACGAGGGTTCGGACAAACTCGCGGTCGACTCACTCAACCTCGACATCGACGACGGCGAGTTCGTCGTGCTGGTCGGGCCGTCCGGATCGGGCAAGAGCACCGCGCTGCGGATGCTGGCCGGCCTGGAGGACATCGACGAGGGCAGCATCGAGATCGGCGGCAAGGACATGACCGGTGTGCCGTCGAAGGACCGCGACATCGCGATGGTGTTCCAGAACTATGCGCTGTACCCGAACAAGACCGTCGCCGAGAACATGGGCTTCGCCCTGAAACTGCGCGGGGTGTCCGAGGCCGAGCGGCGCAAGAAGGTGGAGAACGCGGCGGAGATCCTGGACCTCACCGAGTTCCTGGATCGCAAGCCCGCCAAGCTGTCCGGCGGCCAGCGCCAGCGCGTCGCGATGGGCCGCGCCATCGTGCGGGAGCCGCAGGTGTTCTGCATGGACGAGCCGCTGTCGAACCTGGACGCCAAGCTGCGGGTGCAGACCCGCACCCAGATCGCGGCTCTGCAGCGGCGATTGGGCACCACGACGGTGTACGTCACGCACGATCAGGTCGAGGCGATGACGATGGGTGATCGGGTCGCGGTGCTCAAAGGCGGCAAGTTGCAACAGTTCGCCTCGCCGAACGAGCTCTACGACCGGCCGGCCAACGCGTTCGTCGCCGGCTTCATCGGCTCTCCGGCGATGAACCTGGTGACACTGCCGGTCGCGTCCGACGGCGTCAAGATCGGGGATTCCACGCTGGAGCTCGAGCGTGATCTGATGACGAAGCTGAACGACGCCGGCCTTTCCGAGGTGACGTTCGGCATCCGGCCCGAGCAACTCGAGCTCACCGATTCCGGTGGCGTCGAGGTCGTCGTGGACCTGGTGGAGGATCTCGGCAGCGAGGCGTACGTGTACACCCACGGCGGCGACGGGGTCGAGTTCGTGGCACGGTGCAATCCGCGCACGGCGCCGCGGCTGGCCGACACGGTGCGGCTGCGCCGCCACCCCGAGGGCTCGGTTCACCTGTTCCACCCGGAGACCGGCGAGCGCATCAACTGATGCGTGCGCGTGACGGACGGCTCGTTTCGGAATCGGTGCGGCGAGGTACACCACCTGCGTGGCTCGTTTCGAGCCGGTACCCGATGTGACCGAAGGAGGCGTACATGAGCGCCGAAGACAAGAGCAGCAACAAGATCGACGACCTCGGCGGCAAGGCCAAAGAGGGACTCGGCAAGGTGACCGGGGACAAGGACACCGAGAACGAGGGCAAGGTCGATCAGGCCAAGTCGAGCATCAAGGATGCCGGCGAGAAGGTGAAGGACGCCTTCAAGAACTGATCGCGACAGCAGTCAGCCCGTCACCCTGCGAGGTGACGGGCTGACTGCGTTCTGGCGGTGGCGGAGCCGCGGATCAGTCCCGGCGGCGCCGCTCCTGCGCGTCGAGTTCCTCCTCGCGGACGGGACGTTCGGCCAACTGCTCCCGCGTACCGAACAACAACGGATACACGACACCCGCGATCGCCGCACCGGCCAACGGTGCCACCCAGAAGAGCCACAGCTGGCCCGGCGCCCCACTACCGTTGAAAAACGCGACCCCGGTCGAACGCGCCGGGTTCACCGACGTGTTGGAGATCGGGATCGAGATCAGATGGATCAGCGTCAGCGTGAGCCCGATGGCAAGACCGGCGAAGCCCTTCGGGGCGCGCTCTTCGGTCGCGCCGAGGATGACGAACAGGAACACCGCGGTCAGCACGACCTCCGTGATGAGCACTGCCCACAACGAATAGCCGGTCGGCGAGTGGTCGCCGTACCCGTTGGCGGCCATGTTGCCGGTCGCCTCGAAACCGGCCCGGCCACGCGCGATCACGAGGATCAGCAGACCGGCGAGGAGTCCGCCGATCACCTGTACGACCCAGTAGAGGGGCAGCGCCTTCCACTCGACCCGGCGCGCGATGGCCGCGCCCAAGGTGACTGCGGGGTTGAAGTGACCGCCCGACACCGTGCCGAATGCGTAGACCCCCGTCAGCACCGTTAGGCCGAAAGCCAGTGAGACACCGAGGAATCCGATGCCCAGCAGCGTGCCGTCGTCGGACTGCACGGTGGCGGCGAAAACGGCGCTGCCACAGCCGCCGAAGACGAGCCAGAATGTTCCGAACAATTCCGCGGCCAGTCGTTGCAGCATGGTCGGTGTGATCACCATCGGCCTCCGTCGGAGTAGACGTCGGTCCGAGGGTGTCACGCTGGCACCGCCTACCTGACCCGAATCGCCTAATCGAGCCGATACGGTGACTTACACCCTCTGCCCGCCGATCGACGGGAGAGGCTGTGGCGGTGGCGGAGGGATTTGAACCCTCGGACGGGGGTTACCCGTCACACGCTTTCGAGGCGTGCTCCTTAGGCCGCTCGGACACGCCACCGTGTGGCAGCTTACCGAGCGACGGCCTCGAACCCAAACCGGCCGCCGGTGTGCGCCGGTCAGCGTTGACGGGCGAAGAACTCCTCCAGCGGGGCCGCGCACTCGGCGGCCAGCACGCCGCCGCGCAACTGCGGCCGGTGCGTGAGCCTGCGGTCGCGCACCACATCCCACAGCGAGCCGACCGCGCCGGTCTTGGGTTCCCAGGCCCCGAAGACCACCCGCGCCACCCGGGCCATCACCAGCGCGCCCGCGCACATCGTGCACGGCTCGACGGTCACCGCCAGCGTCGCGCCGTCCAGCCGCCAGCCGTCACCGAGCACAGCCGGGCCGCTGCGCGCAGCGCCAGGATCTCGGCGTGCGCGGTGGGATCGCCCAGCTCCTCACGGGCGTTGGCGGCGCGGGCGAGTTCCGCACCGTCGGGCCCGACGACGACCGCACCGATCGGCACGTCCTCGGGTCCTGCGGCGGCGGCGGCCGCCAGTGCGGCGCGGATCAGGTGCTCGTCGGTCACCGATCCAAACGATCGAGCACTGCCGAGAGTTCGTCGGCGAAGCCCATCTCGCGGGCGATCCGGCCGAGCTGCTCGTCGGCGTAGAGGTCGTCGCTCTCGTCGAGGATCACGCCCAGCACGGCCTCGGGCAGCCCAATGTCGGCGAGCAGGCCGAGATCGCCCTCTTCGAACGGGTCGGCATCGTCGAGATCCTCCTCGTCGATGTCGGCGTCGAGCTTCTCCAGCACCTCGGCCGCGATGTCGTAGTCCAGCGCGGCGGTGGCGTCCGACAGCAGCAGTCGGGTGCCCGACGGGGCGGGCCGCACGATCACGAAGAATTCGTCGTCGATGTCGAGAATCCCGAATACCGCGCCGGCACTGCGTAACTCGCGCAGTTCGGTCTCGGCTGCGCTGAGATCGGTCAGGGCGGCGGGCCGCATCGCGGAGCATCGCCACTTACCGTCTTCACGGACCACCGCGACAGCGAAGCCGTCAGGCACATCCACCGCCCGCTCCTGAGCCTGTGTGCGCTGCGCTCCCATGAGAGGTAACCGTAGTCCCCCACCAGGGCGTTGACCAGCGAATCCGTGCCTCCTGCACGCCGGGCCGAACCCGGTGATGTGCCAACCTGGACACGTGACGGAGACACCGGTGTGCGTGATCGGTCTCGGGCTCATCGGGGGCTCACTGATGCGGGCGGCCAGCGCAGCCGGCCGCGAGGTGTTCGGCTACAACCGCTCGATCCAAGGTGTCGAGGCGGCCCGGTTCGACGGTTTCGACGCCACCGCACTCTCGATGAGGCGCTGGCCCGGGCCGCCGACAGCGGGGCGCTGATCGTCCTCGCGGTGCCCGTCCCGGCCCTGCCCACGATCCTGGGGCACATCCGCGACACCGCGCCAGCGCTGCGCACTGACGGACGTGACCAGCGTCAAGTGCGCCGTGCTGGACGAAGTCGAGAAGGCGGGTCTGCTCGACCGGTTCGTCGGCGGTCACCCCATGGCCGGCACCGCACACTCGGGATGGTCCGCCGGCGACGCCGGGCTGTTCACCGAGGCGCCCTGGGTGCTCTCCGTCGACGAGCACGTCGACCCCGACGTCTGGGGCCAGGTGATGGAGCTGGCGCTGGACTGCGGCGCCGTCGTCGTCCCGGCCCAGTGCGACGAACACGACGCGGCCGCGGCGACCATCTCGCACCTGCCTCACCTGCTGGCCGAGGCGCTGGCCGCCACCGCCGGCGAGGTTCCCTGGCGCTTCGCGCTGGCCGCCGGATCGTTCCGCGACGGGACCCGGGTCGCGGCCACCGCACCGGACCTGGTGCGTGCGATGTGCGAGGCCAACGCCGACGAGCTGCTGCCGGTGCTCGACCGGGCGCTCGAGCTGCTCAGCGCGGCCCGTGGCGCACCTGGCCGACTGGGGGTCGGTCGCCGAACTGGTCGAGGCGGGCCACGCGGCCCGGGTGCGCTACGACAGCTTCCGCCGCGCGCAGATCGAGACCACCGTCATCGGCGCCGACGGGTGGCGCGACGAACTGGCCGCAGCCGGCCGCGCGGGCGGGGTGATCAGATCCGCGCTGCCAACCCTGGGTAGTCGAGGATGAAGCCGTCGGAGTCGACGGTGACGGTGGTGTCGGCCACCGGCGAATGCACCTTGATGCCGTCGCCGGCTGCCGAGTAGCTGATCGTCGCGGTGTCGACCGTCAGGTCCGGCACCCGCACGTAGACCACCGGAAGCGTCACGGATTCTCCGTCGCCGCGGTACACGCCGGTGCGACGGATCGGCAGCGCGTTGAAGAACGGGCTGAGGATCACATCGACGTCGAGAGCGCCCTCGAACGCGGACCGCCGGGTCTGGCCGGAGTGCTCCTGCACCAGCCACATGTTCTCCTCGTCGCGCGCGATCGACAGCTGCCGCTCGCGTTCGGCGAGTGTCACTTCGAGCGACAGCCGCTTGGTGGCGCCCATCTCGTCGGTGACGAGATCGTAGGACGCGCCGAAGGCGGGGTGCGCCGAAGTGGCGGCCGCCACGATGCGGCCGTAGGCCTTGATGCGGTCACCCGAGAGTTGGACGCGCACCGATTCCATCCGGGAGTCGTCGTGCGCACGCCACGTCAGGATGGCCGGCCAGCGTGTCGCGTCAGAGCGATCGGCTTCACTCACGGCTCTACCGTATGCGACGCGCCGCCCCGCTCGTGGCGGGCTCCCCAACCTGGCCTCGGATTCGAGCACCACCTCGTCGCCGAGGAACGGCTGCGGCATCGATCGGCGCCGGCTCAATCGGCCGGTTCCGGGCGCCGATGCCCACACCGCGAAGGCCAGCGCCGCGTCCAGGATCAACGCCAGGATCGGTCACCATCAGCGCGCCGACCAGCGCGAGGTAGAACTCCCGCACCTTGATGCCGTCGATGAGATACCGTCCGAGCCCGCCCAGGCTGGCGTACGCCGCGACGGTGGCGGTGGCGACGATCTGCAGCGTCGCGGTGCGCAGCCCGCCGAGGATCAGCGGCAGGGCGTTGGGGGTCTCCACGCGCAGCAGGATCCGGCGACTCGGTCATGCCCATCGATCGGGCCGCGTCGACCACCGCCCGGTCCACATTGGCGATGCCCGAGTAGGTGCCGGCCAGCAGCGGCGGGATGCCGAGCAGCATCAGCGCCACGGTGGGGGGCACCAGCCCGAGGCCCCACAGCAGCACGCCGAGCAGCAGCACGCCGAGCGTCGGCAACGCGCGCAGTGCGTTGACCCCGGTGACGACGAGGAAGGTGCCCCGGCCGGTGTGCCCGATGACCATGCCGATCGGGATCGCGATCAGCGCCGAGAAGAACACCGCGATGAAGGTGTACTGCAGGTGCTCCAGGATGCGCGCGGCCAGCCCGGCGGGCCCGCCCCAGTTCGCCGCGGTGAAGATGAACGACAGCGCCTGCTCGAGGAAGTTCATGCCTGCCCCTCCGCTCTGGCGGCGCGGCCGCCCCTCGCCACGCCGGGCTGGGCTCGGGTCCACGGCGTGAGCGCCTTGCCCGCCAGCATGATCAGCGTGTCGATGACGATGGCGAGGACGAAGATCGCGATGATGCCGGCGACGATCTGGTCGCTCTTGTTCGCCTGGTAGCCCTCGGTGAACCAGGTGCCCAGACCGCCGATGCCGATCACCGATCCGACCGCGACCATCGAGATGTTGGTCACCGCGACCACCCGCAGGCTCGCGATGAGGACCGGAAGCGCCAGCGGCAGTTCGACTTTCAGGACTCGGGTCAACGGTTTGTAGCCGACGGCGGTGGCGGCGTCGAGCACCGCGGGCGACACCGCGTCGAGCGCCTCGGGGACGGCGCGCACCAGCAGGGCCACCGTGTAGAGCGTCGAGCGCCACGATGACGTTGGCCTCGTCGAGGATTCGGGTGGGGATCACCAGCGGCAGCACCACGAACAGCGCGAGCGACGGGATGGTGAAGATGATGCTGGCCGTCACCGTGGTCAGGCGCCGCAGCACGGTCGTGCGCTGCACCAGCGCGCCCAGCGGGACCGCGATCAGCAGGCCCAGCAGGATCGGGATCAGCGACAGCCTCAGGTGGATCAGCGTCAGCGACCACAGGTCGTCGAGATGGGTGAGCAGGTAGCGCATCGTGTCACCCGTGCGCCTGCTCGGCGGACCGCTGCGTCGCCAGCAGCCGCGAGCACATCGTCGGCCCGCACGCCGCCGATCACCTGGCCCGCGTCGTCGACGGCCACCCCGAGGCCGGCCGGGGAGGACAGTGCCGCGTCCAGCGCCAGCCGCAACGTTCCGTCCGGCCGGAACAGCGACCCGCCCGCGATGGTGCTCTCGTACAGCGAGCTGCCGGTGCGGTGCACGGCCACACCCTCGGCGTTGATCCAGGCATAGGGCGTGCCGTCCGGTCGGGTGACCAGGACCCACTCTCCGGGACGAAGGCTGAGCGCGTCGATCTCGGGTTCGGACACATGCCGGATGTCGTGCAGCGGCAGGCCGCTGGCGTGGAAGAACTGCAGACCGCGGTAGCCGCGGTCGGCACCGACGAAGCCGGCGACGGCGTCGTTGGCCGGGTTGGACAGCAACCGTGCCGGTGCGTCGTACTGCTCCAACACGCCGCCGCGGCCGAACACCGCCACCCTGTCGCCGAGTTTGATGGCCTCGTCGATGTCGTGGGTGACGAACACGATCGTCTTCCGCAGTTCGCTTTGCAGGCGCAGGATCTCGGTCTGCAGATCCTCGCGAACCACCGGATCGACGGCGCTGAACGGCTCGTCCATCAGCAGGATCGGCGGGTCGGCGGCCAGCGCGCGCGCCACACCCACCCGCTGCTGCTGGCCACCGGAGAGCTGGGCCGGGTAGCGGTCGGCGAGCTTAGGGTCCAGCCCCACCCTCTCGAGCACGCCGAGCGCGGATTTGCGTGCGCTGCGCCGTGATTCACCGAGCAGGACCGGCACCGTGGCGACGTTGTCGATCACCCGCAGATGCGGCATGAGGCCGGCGCTCTGGATGACGTAGCCGATGCCCAGGCGCAGCTTCACGGCATCGACCTCGGTGACGTCCTTGCCGTCGACGGTCAGCGTGCCCGACGTGGGATCGATCATCCGGTTGATCATCCGCATCGAGGTGGTCTTGCCGCAGCCGGAGGGGCCGACGAAGACGGTGAGCGTGCCCGCCGGCACCTCCAGCGTCAGATCGTCGACGGCGACGGTGCCGTCCGGGTACTTCTTGGTGACGTGCTCGAAGGTGATCACGGAACGCCTCTCACTTCCCCACGGGTTTGTCGAAGCCGTTGTCGGAGATCCATTTCGCCGCGGCCTCGTCGGGATCCACGCCCGAGTTGCCCTCGACGGCGGTGTTCAGTGTCGATCAGGCCCTCGGTGGTGAGTTTCGCGCTCACCGCGTCGAGCACGGTCTTGAGTTCGGTGGACTTCTTCTGCGAGGCCACCAGCGGCACCACGTTGGCGGCGAGGAAGGCGTTCTCGGGATCCTCGAGCACCACCAGCTTGCTCTGCTCGATCGCCGGCGATGTCGAGAAGATGTTCGCCGCGGTGACCGTGCCATTGGCCAGCGCCTGCACGGTCGCGGGGCCGCCCCCGTCACTGATCGCGATGAAGTTGGCGGGCGCGATGTCCAGACCGTACTTCTCCTTGAGCCCCACCAGACCGGTCTGACGGGTCTGGAACTCCGACGGTCCACCGACTTTCACCTCGGCGGAGTGGGCGGCGAGGTCGGCGATCGTCTTCAGATTCCAGCGCTGCGCGGTCGCCTCGGTCACCGCGATGGTGTCCTTGTCCTGCGCCGGCGACGGGTTGAGGATCGACAGATCACCCGGAAGCGCCATGAACAGCGCCAACAACACCGCATCCGGCGTCGTCGCCGTGCTGTTCTCGTCGAAGTACTGCAGCAGGTTGCCGGTGTACTCCGGGATGAGGTCGATCGAGTGGTCCTGCACCGCAGGGATGTACGTCTCGCGGCTGCCGATCCCGTACTGGCGGCTGATCGTGAAGCCGTTGGCCTCCAAGGCCTGGGCGTAGATCTCGGCGAGGATCTTCGACTCGGTGAAGTCCGCCGAGCCCACCTTGATCGACTTCAGGTCGCCCGAGATCTCGCCGCCGCCGAGCGGGTTGGCGCTGCCGCACGCCGACACGACGAGCGCCAGCACCAGCACCAGCACGGCGCGCACCAGGTGGCGGCCGGGCTTTCGGGATCCATTCACGGCGAACGTCCTTTCCAGCCCGCAGCGGTGGTGCGAACCTTTCGTGACCCTAACGCGATCTGCGCGAGGGTTTCATTCGATGCGCGAAAGGGCAAAGATGAAGCCATGACCAGCGATCCGCCCGGGTCACCCGAGCCGTCCAAGCCGTCCAAGCCGGACGCGCCGGCCGGCCCCCGCCGCAGGCAAGCCCGCTCCCCCGCAGTCGGCCGTGCACCGCACCCGGGCCGCGGCGCTGTGGCTGGCGCTGACGCTGGGTTTCCTGATCCTGATCGTGTTGCTGATCTTCATCGCGCAGAACACCGACTCGGCGGAGTTCGCGTTCCTGGGCTGGCGCTGGAGTCTGCCGCTGGGTGTGGCGATCCTCGCGGCCGCGGTGGCGGGCGGCCTGCTCACGGTCGCGGTCGGTGCGGTGCGCATGGTCCAGCTACGCCGTGCGGCGAAGAAGAATCTCAAGGCCGGGCTGTAGCAGCGTCACCGGATCGACACCAGCTGATCGATCGAATCCCGCGGGAGATCACCGTCGACGGTCGCGGTGACGGTCATGTTGTTCACCGAGATGGCTCCCTTGTGGTTGTCCAACCATGCCGTGTCGGCGGCATCGCGACCGGTGGCGATCCGCACGATCGACTGCCGGGGCGCCAGACAGGTGGCGTCCACCACCCGCCAGCAGCCGTCGACGAACGCTTCGGCGACCGCATGGAAGTCCATCGGCTGACAACCCGGCGCGTACACCGACACCAGCCGGGCCGGCACGTTGACCGCCCGCAGCAGCGCGATGACCAGGTGCGCGTAGTCACGGCAGACGCCCGAGCCGGCGAGCAGCGTGTCGGCGGCGCCGTCGATCGGGTCGCTGGATCCGGGCACGTAGCTCAGCCGGGTGCCGACCCAGGACGACACCTTCTCCAGCAGCGTCGCCGAGTCGGCGAACTCACCGAACTCGGTGGCTGCGAACCCGAAGAACTTGTCCGCCTCGGCGTAGCGGCTGGGCCGCAGATACGTGGACAGGTCGAGTTCGGAGACGGGCGCCGGTTCCGCCTCGCCCAACACGGTGGCCGTGTAATCGACCTGGAGGTTGCCCTGCTTGACATCGAACCGGTGTATGCGGTTCCCGTGCTCGCCGGTGATCTCGTGGATGTCGGCGCGCGGAATCTCCTTGCCGTCCAACGGTGAAAGTCAGCGATTCGGTCACTTCGGCACCTGGCTGCGGTGCGACCGCGATCTGGAACTCGAGGGTGGTGGGCGCCGTGATCTCGACGTCCAATTCGGCACCGACATCGCGTTTGAGCGCAGCGGTGGTGGGGGTTTCAGGCACGCGTCTCTCTACCCCCGATGACCTGCGGCGAAACCTCGGCCGGTCAGGAGAGCTGGGTCAGCCCCGCGGCGATCAGCGGCGCGACGGCGTCATCGACCTTGTCGGTGTCGTCGGTCACTCCGCCCTCCCGCGCGCGGTAGGCGATGCCCGGCCCCGATGATGGCGAGCTTGAAATACGCCAGCGCCATGTAGAAGTCCCAGTGGTCGGAGCGACTGCCCGGCCGCCCGCGCGTAGCTTGTCGGCGAGCGCGTCGGCGTCGGGATGAGCGTCGAGGCCCAGGCAGCGTCGGCGTGCACCAGATGGAACGTCGGATGCCGGTAGACGCACATCAGCGCGGCGTCGCTGAGCGGGTCGCCCAGTGTGGACATCTCCCAGTCGAGCACCGCGACCACCTTGGTCGGGTCCTCGTCGTCCAGGATCGTGTTGTCGATGCGGTAGTCGCCGTGCACGATCGCGGCCCGGCTGTGCGCCGGCACGGCGTCGGCCAGCTTGGCGTGCAGCGTCCGGACGTCGTCGTCGCAGGGGTCGTCGTCGCGCTTGACCAGCTCCCACTGCGAACCCCAGCGACGCACCTGGCGTTCGAGGTAGCCGGTGGGCTTGCCGAAGTCGCCGAGGCCCACGGCCTCGGGATCGACCGCGTGCAGGTCGGCGAGCACGGTGATCAGCGCGTCGACGCACGCTTCGATGGTGTCCCGGTCGCCGAGCGCCTCGAGCTGCGTCGGTGTGGCGGATCACCCGGCCCGGCACGAACTCGACCATCTGGAACGGGGCGCCGAGCACCGAATCGTCGTCGCGCATGGTGACGGCGCGCGCGACCGGCACCGCGGTGTCGGCCAGCGCGGCCACCACCCGGTACTCGCGCGCCATGTCGTGCGCCGACGGCGTCAGGCCGTGCAGCGGGGGCCGTCGCAGCACCCACTTCGACGCGTCGTCGCTGACCAGGAACGTCAGATTCGATCGGCCGCCGGAGACCAGCTCGGCCGTGCAGTTCGCCGCTGCGCGGCATCCCGCGTCGCGCAGGTGCCGGTCCAGTGCGGTCAGGTCCAGGCCCTCGAGGTCAGTCACGGAACTTGTCTACCACCGCTGATTTCTGGGCAGTAGGTCCCATACGTGTTCGGTGCCGTTGACACTGGCGACCGCGAGCTTGCCGTTGCGCGACGACAGCAGCCGGGTCACTGACGCGTAGTCGACGTGAAACGACAGCAGCCGTTCGGTGCCGAGGATGTGGTGCAGCAGTACGTTGATCACCCCGCCGTGGCTGAAGACCGCGACCGTGTCGTCGTGATCGGCACGCGGCGACGAGGTCGTCTCACCCCCGCCGTGATGCGGGCCCGGAACGCGTCCTCGTCGACGCCGCTGGGCAGGTGGCCGTCGACGAGCCGCTGCAGCTCCTCGCGGATTCTCCTGCGCGATCTGCTCGATCGGGATGTAGTGCGCCAGGTCGCGGTCGTATTCGGCGAGCCGCTCGTCGACCTCGATCGGCAGCCCGAGCGCATCGGCCACCGGACGGCCGGTTTCGATCGCGCGCACCTGCGGGCTGCTCACCAGGCGGGTGATCGGGAAGCGGGCCAGCGCATCGGGCAGCCGGGCCGCCTGCTCGCGACCCTCGGCGGACAGGCTCGGATCGGAGCCCTGCCCGGCCTCGCTTCGCAGGGGCAGCGCATGTCGGACCAGAAGCAGTTGCACCGTGACACCATAAGGCGCATGGCCGGTTATGCCGATTCCCTGTTCGACCTCACCGACAAGGTGGTGCTGGTCACCGGCGGCAGCCGCGGGCTGGGCCGGGAGATGGCCTTCGCCGCGGCGCGCTGCGGCGCGGACGTCATCATCGCCAGCCGCAAGATACGACGTCTGTGTGGCGACCGCCGAGGAGATCGCCGCCGAGACCGGCCGGGCCGCGTTCCCCTATCAGGTGCACGTCGGCCGCTGGGACGAGCTCGACGGCCTCGTGGACGCCGCCTACGACCGGTTCGGCCGGGTCGACGTGCTGGTCAACAACGCCGGCATGTCCCCGCTCTACGATTCACTGTCCTCGGTGACCGAGAAGCTGTTCGACGCGGTGATGAACCTGAATCTGAAGGGGCCGTTCCGGTTGTCGGCGTTGATCGGTGAACGCATGGTCGCCGACGGCGGCGGGTCGATCATCAACGTCAGCACGCAACGGCTCGCTGCGTCCGCATCCGTCGTTCCTGCCGTATGCCGCGTCCAAGGCCGGGTTGAACGCGATGACCGAAGGGCTCGCGAAGGCCTTCGGTCCGACGGTGCGGGTGAACACGCTGATGCCCGGGCCGTTCCTGACCGATATCAGCACCGCGTGGAGACATCGACGCCGGAAGCAATCCGTTCGGGCACTTCGCGCTGCAGCGTGCCGGCCAACCGCGTGAGATCATCGGCGCCGCATTGTTCTTGATGTCGGATGCGTCGAGCTTCACCACCGGTTCGATCGTGCGTGCCGACGGCGGGATGCCCTAGGGCGTAACGATATCGAAGCCAGGGTCAGGCTTGTCCAGCACCGCGACGAGTCGCTCGAGAACCCCTCCGTCGCCGGTGATCTCGACACCCGGCGACGTCGCGTCGCCGGCCGCCAGGGTGAGCAGCCGCACCTTGGACGCCAGCTGGATCGTCGCCTGCGCCGTCTGCTCGTCAGCGGCCGACCTTGCGGTAGACCAGCACGCCGTTGCGCAACGTGAGCCGGTAGTTGGTGGCGGTGTCGGCGAACGTGACGTCGATCGCCAGGTCGAGATCCCATGCGCGCGGGCCGTTCACGCTGATCGCCAGCACATCGAACATCTGCTCCGGCGACAGCTGTGCGGCCATCGTGGTCGACGTGGTCGGTCGGCGTGCCGAAGTTGCCGTCCCGCAGTTCGGTGGCTCCGGCCAGGAAGAAGTTGCGCCAGGTCGCGGTCTCCGACCCGTAGGCCAGTTGTTCGAGCGTGTCGGCATAGAGCGTCCCGGGCGCCGGCATGGTCCTCGTCGGTGAAGATCGCGTGGTCGAGTAGCGTTGCCGCCCAACGGAAGTCACCCTCGTCGAAGGCATGCTGCGCGAGCTCGACCACGCGGTCCAGGCCGCCCATCGCCGCGACGTAGCGGGGCCCGATGGCCTCGGGCGGGTGCGGCCACAGCCGCGCCGGGTTGCCGTCGAACCAGCCCATGTAGCGCTGATAGACCGCCTTGACGTTGTGGCTGACCGAGCCGTAGTAGCCGTGGGCGTGCCAGGCCCGTTCGAGTGCCGGCGGCATCGCGAACGTCTCGGCGATCTCGATGCCGGTGTAGCCCTGGTTGAGCTGGCGCAGCGTCTGGTCGTGCAGGTAGGCGTACAGATCCCGTTGCAGCGACAGGAATTCGACGATGCGGTCCTTGCCCCACGTCGGCCAGTGATGCGAGGCGAACACGACGTCGGCCCGGTCGGCGAAGGTGTCGATGGCCTCGGTGAGGTAGCCGGCCCAGCCGTGCGGGTCACGCACCAGCGCGCCGCGCAGCGTCAGCAGGTTGTGCAGATTGTGCGTCGCGTTCTCGGCCATGCACAGCGCGCGGTAGCGCGGAAAGTAGAAATGCATCTCGGCCGGCGCCTCGGTGCCCGGCGCCATCTGGAACTCGATCTCGACGCCGTCGATGGTGTGCGTCTCGCCGGTCTCGCGGATGTCGACCGTCGGCACGATGATCGCCACCTCGCCCGTCGACGGCGTCTGGCCGAGGCCGCAACCCACCTGCCCCTGCGGCCCGCGCTCGAGCACCGCGCCGTACATGTAGCCGGCGCGGCGCGCCATCGCCGTTCCCGCATAGACGTTCTCCTGTACGGCATGTTCGGTGAAGCCCTCGGGCGCCAGGACCGCGACGCGGCCCGCGTCGACGTCGGCCTGTGCGGTCACCCCGAGCACGCCGCCGAAATGGTCGACGTGGCTGTGGGTGTAGATGACCGCGCTGACCGCTTCCCGCTCCCCGCGGTGCTCGCGGTAGAGCGCCAGCGCGGCGGCGGCGACCTCGGTGGACACCAGCGGGTCGATGACGATGATGCCGGTGTCGCCCTCGACGAACGTGATGTTGGACAGGTCGAACCCGCGCACCTGATAGATGCCCTCGACCACCTCGTAGAGACCCTGCTTGGCCACCAGCTGGGACTGCCGCCACAGGCTGGGGTGCACCGAGGTCGGGGCCTCCCCGCGCAGGAAGTCGTAGACGTCGTTGTCCCACACCACTCGGCCGTCCGCGGCGGTGATCACACACGGGCTGCCGCGCGGCGATGAATCCGCGGTCGGCGTCGGCGAAATCGCGGGTGTCATCGAACGGCAGGCTGCTCAGGTGCTCGCGGTGGGCGGCCTCGATCGTCGCGGTGGGAGGCTTGTGGTCCATTCCGCAGAGACTGCCACGGAGGGGCCCCGCTCGGTGGTTGACTGGCGCAATGGATGTCCGCCGAGTCGTCACCGGCCACGATCCGTCCGGCAAGTCCGTGTTCGTCAGCGACGAGTCCGTCGCCCCGCGCAAACCGGTCCTACTCCCCGGCTCGGAGTTCACTCTGCTCTGGGGCGGTGACGAGACCCCGCATTTCCCCGACGACGGATCGATGCCGGACTGGCACACCTACTTTCCGCCCGTCGGCGGCTTCCGGTTCTCGATGTTCACGCTGCCGCCGGGGACCGCAGAGGCCAGAACGGACGACCTCACCACCGAGGAGGCGATCGCCGACGGCGAGCAGAAGCTGCCGGGGTTGCTGGGTTACCTGGAGCTCGAGGACCCCGGCATGCACACCACCGACACCATCGACTTCGAGGTGGTGCTGGAGGGCACCGTGGTCCTCGAGCTCGACGACGGCGCCGAGGTGACGCTGCACCCAGGAGACACCGTGGTACAGAACGGCACTCGGCACCGCTGGCGCAACCCCGGCGACGTCCCGGCCCGGCTCGCGCTGTTCGTGTGCGGCGCCGACCACGACAAGGTCACGCCTCCCAGCTGACTTGCCACCCACCTGGTAGATCGGGTTGCGGGCCCTGGGCCCGACGATGCGGGTGACGTGCGGCATGCCCGCCGCGAAGGCGTGGACGTCGCCGACGGTGGCGGGCCGGTCAGCCACGGGGCTCCAGCCGGTGCAACTCCAGCTCGGTCAGCGCGCCGGCCTCGACGGTCGCCGTCATGTAGGTGCAGTGCGGCTGGCGGCGCCGGTCGGTCGGCGATCCCGGATTGAGCAGCCGCAGACCGGTATCGGCGGTGGTGTCCCACGGGATGTGGCTGTGGCCGAAGACCAGCACGTCGGTGTCCGGGTAGTCCCTGGCCATCCGGGCCTCGCGCCCGGATGCGCCGCCGGTCTCGTGAGTGACGGTGAAGCGCAACCCGCCCAGCTCGACGTCGGCCCGTTCGGGCAGCCGTCGCCGCAGCTCGTCACCGTCGTTGTTGCCCCAGCAGGCCACCAGCCGCCGGGCGCGCGCTTCGAGGGCGTCGAGCAGACTGGGTTGCACCCAGTCGCCGGCGTGGATCACCACGTCGGCGGCGTCCACCGCGTCCCACACCGCGGGCGGCAGGTCGCGGGCCCGCTTCGGGACGTGCGTGTCGGCGATCAGCAGCAGGCGCACGTCTCCACCCTAGGTCGTCCAGGACCGCAGGAAATTGGCGCACGGACCCCCTACCGGGAGCCAATAGGCTGCCAAGACATGGGACGTTCGGTCGAGGTGGTGGTCTCCGAGTTGGAGAGCGCGGCGACCCGGTTACGTGACGCCGGGCAGCGGCTGCAGGACGGGTTGTCCAGCGTGGACCTCGAGACACGCGAACTGCTGGGGTCCGGGCTGGAAGGGCGACGCAGCCGCGGCGTACGGGCCGGCGTGGGACCAGTGGCACACCGGCGCGGGTCAGGTGGTCCGGGGCCTGCAGACGATGTCGGACCTGCTGAGCCTGGCCGGCAAGGAGTACGCCAAGACCGACCAGCAGTCCGGCGAGGCGCTGAACGCGACGATGCAGGGCCACGGGGACGGCGGCGGTGGCGCGCAGAGCCCGGGCGGCGGCGCGGTGGGCGCGGGTGGCGGGCCGCTTCCGGCGCCGGTCTCGGAACTCGCATCGCAGATGAACCTCGATCAGCCATCGGCGCTGGGTGCAGACTCGGGTTCGGTGGTCGAACAGTTGGGGAGCGGCGCAACGCAGGCCGGCCAGCTGGGCTCGGGGTTCGTGCAGCAAGCCGCACAGATGGCCGGGGGGGTGGCCGAACAGGTGACCCAGATGGTCGAAGGACTGCGGAGCGGCGAAGGAACCGCCCGCCCCAGAGGGCGCCGATCGTGAACCGGGGGAAGGAAACCGATGACGGCACTCGTGGTGGATTTCGCGGCGCTGCGGGCGGCGATCAGCCATATGGAGGAGTTCGGGCGTGAGGTCACCGAGTGCCTGGACGACATCGACCAGACCATGGCCGCGTTGCGCGCATCGTGGCACGGCGACGGGTCCGACGCCCAGGCCCAGGCGCAGCAGCAGTGGGAGACGGGCGCCGAGCAGATGAAAGAGGCGCTGGGGGCATTGCATAAGGTCGCCGATACTGCGCACAAGAACTACTCCGATGCGGTGAGCAAGAACGGGCAGATGTGGCAGGCATGATCCGCGATGGCCGGAGGGGAGCGGTGTGCGCATCGAGGTTGACCCGGCTGCGTTGATCGCCGCGGGTCAGCAGACCGGCGCATTGGGTGCCCAGTTGGGGCGGCTGTCGGATGCGTTGGGCTCGGCACTGTCGGGCGGCATCTCGTCGGGGATGGATCCGGCGGGCCTGAACTTCGGGATGAAGTATGGCCATCAGGCCTCGGAGTTCGCTTCGGCGGTCGCCGACGCCGCGAACGCGTTCTCCTCGGTGGGGATGCTGCTGGAGGCGACCGGAGACAACTACCGCAACGCCGACGCCGCGTCGACGATCGGCGGGCCCGGCGCCACCGGCGGGGCGGGCGGCGCGCCGGCCAAGACGCTGGCCGCCCATGTGCCGCCCGGCCCCAACGGCGTCACCGTGCCCCCGCCGTCGAAGTGGTATCTGGTCCAGCCGCTGCTGCAGATCCTGCCCGGAGTGGGGTTGTTCGCGGGCGCGGCGATGACCTGGCCCTCGGGCAACTCGGCGATGATGGGCGTGACCGCGATGCAGTGGCGCAACTTCGCGACCGGGTTCGCCCTGATCGAACCGCAGCTCGCCGGTGTCAAGGCCGCCGCCGCCGCTCAACAGATTCCCGAGGGTGCGGCCATCAAGACCGCCCTGGACAGCCTCGGCACGGCGATCTCGTCGTTGGCCGACGCGGCTTCGACTGTCGCTCAGTCGATCTCAGATTTCGCCACCGGGGTGCAGACACACTCAGGACGCGATCCGGCGGCTGCTCGACCGCTTGTCCTTCGACGGCCTGTGGGACACGGTGACCGGCTTCCTCACCGGTGAGGGCGACGACATCCTGCGCGAAGTCGCCCGCGACGTGGGGACGGTGCTGCACAACTTCCAGCAGCAGGTCAAGGGCATCGTCGGGTTGCTCGATGAGCTGACCGGGCTGATCGGCGACGCCGCCACCGCATTCCAGAAGTGGATGCGCCCCATCCTGGTGGAGCATTTCGGCGAAGGCGTGGGCAATGCGCTGGCCGACACCGTCACCTGGTACACCGACGTCCAGGTGGGAGCGGTCACCGGCCTGATCGGCACCGTGTCCGGGGTGGTGGCCATGGCCGACCCCGACACCTGGAAGGGCATGGCCGAGATGGCCCTGTCGGTGGCCAAGGACCCGACGAGCCTGCCCGGCGTGCTGGCCAACATGGGCAAAGAATTCGTGGCGTGGGACCAGTGGTCGGGCGACCATCCCGGCCGCGCCGCGGGTGAGGCCGGGTTCAACATCGGGTCGTTGTTCGTCCCCGGCGGCGCCCTGTCGAAGACGGGCAGCGTCGCCAAGGGCCTCAATCTGAGCCGCCGCGTGCTGGAGGAAGGACGACTCCCCCGCGTCCGTGAACTGGGCAGCTGGACCCGTGGCACTCCCCAGCCGATTGAGATGCCACGGGTTCCGGAATTCACGCCGGCCTCGCCGGGCGGTGTGCCACCGGTGCGGCCCGAGGGGATTACGTCCGGTGCCGGCCCGACACGCGCGAGCGAGCCCCCCACCGGGCGGCCGCCGACGCCGGGCGCCGAGGGCGGCTCGGGCCCGCGGGCACCTGTCGAGCACGCGGGACGGGGCGGACCGGGCGCCGAAGCGGCTCCTCGATCGGGGCCGGCGGCGGCTTCACCCAGCCATGCACCCGAGTCGCCCCGCTCCGTCGCATCTGAAGGAGCGGGCCAGGGCGAGAACTCGTCTGCACACCCCGGTGGTGGCCATAGCTCCGAGCGAACAGAAGATCGAATCGCTCACACCGATGGTGAGTCCGCCGACCGACACGAAGAAACTCCGCCCACTGCTCACGACTCGCCACCCCTGGAGCTGGATTCGGAGCGTCCCTCTCACATCGCCTACCAGCTCAACGAGGCTTACCTGCACGGTTCATCGACCCATGAGCTGGCGCGGCAGCTGTCTGATTTCTCGACTCACCATGTTCACGACGAAGGACATCTTCCGGGCAACGTAGACCGCGTCGTATTGGGAAAGTGGGACGGTCAGGACGGCGGGTACATCGGCGAGGCACGCGCCAACGGCGGCATCTACTACGACACCGGACAGGAACCTTGGGACAATCTGACCGTCGGATTGAGTCACGAACAGGTGTCAGATCTCGGCTGGCAGGTCAATGAGGAATTCCTTCGCACGCAGATGGAGAACGGCGTGTCACGCATCGAGTACATCCTCGACGGTCAGTACGCATCACTTGAGGAAGTGATGGTCAAGCGTCAAGGATCTTTCTCGGCTATGGAGATCGAGTTCTTGACCGAGAACGCACCACAGTACGGCTACCGCCGGTCGGGAAACACATGGGTGAGAGGCTGAGGCATGGTGGACGAGGCGCAGGAGAAGACGGACTTCGCAGCGAACGTACAGACCATCGTTGGTCCCACACTCGCCCACCGTGGCTTCACCTTGGACGAAATCAAGGCGACAGACGAGGGCGGACGCACGGGCGTGGCAGTGTTCTACCGCAACCAGGTGTGCAAGCTACAGGTGTACTGGTCGGCGCGCGAACGCGAAATCAACTGCATGATGGCCCCACTCGATGCCCCCAACGAGCATGGCCTTTACGACAATTCGCGGAACTGGCACTACCTGAATGATTTCGTTCCTGTCCCGGACCTCCCCCTCGAGGAGCTGGTCAAACAGCTTCGAGCTGAACGTTCGAATTTCGAGAGCGAGACCAAATGGTTGGCATGGATTGCGATGAGGATAGACCGCTTCTACGAATCCGCATTGGCGGGAATTCGGCAGCTGAACGCTTCCGAATAGGGGACGGCGGTCGACCGAACAGGCGCACGACAACAGCCATGGCCCCTCTGACCCTGGACGGCATCGATGACGACCAGTCGGGTGGCGAGGCAGATGTCGGGACCGAACCGACTACTTCTTCGTCGTCCTGCACAAGCCGCAGGGCCTTCCCATGGACAAGAGCTTTCCCATACAGCTGGCGTTGGTCATCGACAACACGGCCGTGATTCACCGAACCCGTCTTGACGCCGAGTGACCTACGCCCCGGTCATCCAACCCAGCACCGAGAGCCCGAAGACCCCGAACAGCAGCAGCGTGCCCGCCACATCGGACACCGGATTCGGCCCCACCGCCGCTGTCACCACCCCGAGGACGACGGCAAGCAGAACGAAGGCCATCCGTATCCCCAGCAGAAACCGTTGGCGCAGAACCGAAGACAGCACCGGCCACGGCACGGTGCGCACCACCCAGACCAGCGGCACCGCCAGCGCCACGCCCAGCACCCCCGCGACGATCCTCGGAATGACCGTCGGCAGCCCGTCATCGTGCGCGGCCATCACCACGATCAGCGCCACCGCCAGGAACACCACCGACGCCGTCGCCATCCGCAACACTCGGGTCAGCGCCAGGCCGATGTTGTCGATCACCAGCGGCCCCAACGCCGAATTGAGCCGGCCGGCCGCCAGCAGGCCACGCACCGCCTCGGTGAGAGAGCCCCAGCGCAACCTGCTGACCGCCAGGTTATGGGTGGCCAGAGCATGATCCGGCGAAATCCGCAGCGCCTCCAGGTACTGCGCCTGCGCGGCCGCCGCGCCCCACGTCGACCGGTAAATGTCGCCGCGCAGCACCAGCGCGTCCGGGTGCACCGGATCCAGCCGCAGCGCCTCGTTGACCACCGTCAGCGCCTGAGGATCCTGCCCGGACTCATGCAACAGACCGGCATAGGTGTACTGCGCCAATGCCGACTGCGGATGCTCGCTGACCATCCGCCACGCCATCGACAGCGCATCCGCGGCACGGCCCTGCCCGTTCAGCGCGAGCGTGTAGAGCCGCATCGCCTGCTCGTTGGCCGGTTCGACACCCAAGGCCGCCCACGCGGCCGCACGCCGCGGCGTCATGGTCCCCGAGTCCCAGACTGGCCTGCGCGTATTGCACGAGCAGGACGGCGTTGTGCGGGTCAGCGGCCAGCGCAGACCGCAACACGTGCGCCGCTTGCGGATAGTCCTCGCGGTACAAGCATGCGGCCGCGACGTCGCTGGCTCCCCCGGTTTCCGGCATCACCGGAAATCCTATCGCGCGCCGGACACGACCACGACGCACCAAATTCAGGTGCGGACGTTCTCCTCGTCGAGCCGCGTCACGTCGCCTTCGTCCGGATGAGTATGCGTGCGCCCGACGTGCGCCTCGCGGCGCATCCGCTCGACCATGTGGGGGTAGTGCAACTCGAACGCGGGCCGCTCGGAACGGATCCGCGGCAGCTCGGTGAAGTTGTGCCGCGGCGGCGGGCAACTGGTGGCCCACTCCAGCGAGTTGCCGTACCCCCACGGGTCGTCGACCGTCACCGGCTCGCCGTAGCGCCAGCTCTTGAAGATGTTCCAGACGAACGGCAACATCGACAGGCCGAGAATGAACGCACCGATGGTCGAGACGATGTTCAGCGCGGTGAACCCGTCGGTGGGCAGATAGTCGGCGTAGCGGCGCGGCATGCCCTCGTCCCCGAGCCAGTGCTGCACCAGGAACGTGGTGTGGAACCCGATGAACGTCAGCCAGAAATGCAGCTTGCCCAATCGCTCGTCGAGCATCCGGCCGGTCATCTTCGGGAACCAGAAGTAGATCCCCGCGTACGTGGCGAACACGATCGTGCCGAACAGCACGTAATGGAAGTGCGCCACTACGAAATACGAGTCCGTGACGTGGAAGTCCAGCGGCGGGCTGGCCAGCAGCACGCCGGACAGGCCACCGAGCAGGAACGTCGACGATGAACCCGACCGAGAACAGCATCGGCGTCTCGAAGGACAGTTGACCCTTCCACATCGTGCCGATCCAGTTGAAGAACTTGATGCCCGTGGGCACCGCGATCAGGAACGTCATGAACGAGAAGAACGGCAGCAGCACCGCGCCGGTCGCGAACATGTGGTGCGCCCACACCCCCATGGACAGCGCCGCGATAGCCAGCGTCGCGTAGATCAGCGTGGTGTAGCCGAAGACCGGCTTACGGCTGAACACCGGGAAGATCTCGGTCACGATGCCGAAGAACGGCAGCGCGATGATGTACACCTCGGGATGCCCGAAGAACCAGAACAGGTGCTGCCACAGGATCGCGCCGCCGTTGGCCGGGTCATAGACGTGCGCTCCGAGCAATCGGTCAGCGGCCAGACCGAACAGCGCCGCGGTCAGCAGCGGGAACACCATCAGCACCAGGATCGAGGTGACCAGGATGTTCCAGGTGAAGATCGGCATCCGGAACATGGTCATGCCCGGTGCGCGCATGCAGACCACGGTGGTGATCATGTTGACCCCACCGAGGATGGTGCCCAGACCGCCGACGCCGAGGCCGAAGATCCACAGGTCGCCGCCCACCCCGGGCGAATGGATGGCGTCGGTCAGCGGCGAGTACGCCGTCCAGCCGAAGTCGGCCGCGCCCCCCGGCGTGATGAAACCCGACAGCGCGATCAGCGCGCCGAACAGGAACAGCCAGAACGAGAACGCGTTCAGCCGCGGGAAGGCGACATCCGGCGCGCCGATCTGCAGCGGCAGCACCAGGTTGGCGAACCCGAACACGATCGGGGTGGCGTAGAACAGCAGCATCGCCGTGCCGTGCATGGTGAACAGCTGGTTGTACTGCTCGTTGGACAGGAACTGCAGCCCCGGCAGCGCCAACTCGGTGCGGATGAACAGCGCCATCAGGCCGCCGGCCATGAAGAACACGAAGCACGCGACGCAGTACATGATGCCGATCAGCTTGTGATCGGTCGTCGTGATCAGCTTGTAGATCAGGTTGCCCTTGGGCCCCATCCGTGCGGGAAAGGGCCTGCGCGGCTCCAATGTGCGCTCGACGACGGATTCAGCTGTCACGACAACCCCCGATAGCACCCTGGTTCAAGACACGTCGAGTCTAGTTCGCGATCGGCCACGCAGGCAGTCAATAACCGAACGGAAGCAGCTACTAGGGCCGAAAGTCGCTACTGCGCGGATCCGAGCGGGCTGGGCCGCGGAATGGCTGTATTCCGCCCGGTGCCTGCGGTGCGGTCGAGCCACATGACGACCACCATGTGCGGAACCGTCAGGGCGAGCAGCAGGTTTAACACCACGGCCAGTACCGCAACCGGGTCGCCTGCGTTCGCCCCGTACCAGCCGAGCACAGCCACCGTCGCAAGAGCCGCGATCGTCGACGGTGCGGCGAGCCGGGCGAGGCGCCGCACCGCGGCCCGTCGTCGGCCCGCCGCCAGCAGAGCCGAACAGCCCGGTTCGACGGTCAGCATCCGCGCGGAGTGCCGCAGCGCATGCCACCCGCCGAACCACACCGCGAAGGCGACCAGCGGCGGCGCCACCACACCGAGCAATCCGATCAGGCCGATGTCGAGCGCCACGCCGGGATGACCGGACCGCAGTGACGCCGCGACCGCGATCAGCGCCGCACCCGCCCACCCCGCGGTCGCCCAGAACTGCACGGGGGCCGCGCCCAGCGCCTGAGCGAGCTGCGGCGAGATCGCGTCCGCCACCGCCGCGAACTGGTCACCGGACCGCGCCAGCGGCAGTGCCAGGGCCCCGGACCCCGCGATCACGATCGCCGCTGCGGTCAGCCGTGCGGGTCGCCATCCCGTCAGCTCCCGCGCGACCTCGAGTTCGCCGAGACCGAAGTGCAGGCCGCTGAGCGCGATGACCGCCAGGAAGGCCGCGGGTCCGCCCCACTGCAGCAGGGCCCACGCCGCCCCGGCCGTCCCCGCGTAACCGACGACGACCAGCGGCAGGGGCACCCGACCGGTCAGGCGCTCGGCCATCAGGTGATCGACGGCGCCGTGCGGGACACCGACGATCAGTGCGAGACCGACGAGCACCGTGGCGGCCGTCGCGGCCAGGGCGGGCACCCCGATGAGGTGCCCGCCCGTCAGCAGCACGGTGCCCACCGCCACCCGGCGGGACCAGGACACCGCGACCGGCACCGCGCTCAACTCGGATCGGCTGCCGCCATCCACGTCGACCACGGTCTGGAGCGATCAGGCCGTGGTCGCCGGTGTGCCCGTGGTCGCGACCCCGACCGCTTCCGCGGCCTTGCCGTTCTCCCGTGCCACCGCATGCCCGTCGACGCCCTCGTGCTCGCGTGCTGCGAACTCGGCATCGTCGGCGAACGACTTCAGCCGCGCGATCTTGTAGATCAACAGGCCGTAGAGCACCTTGGCCAGGATGTCGGCGACCGAGTAGCCACCCTGTTTGGCCACCCACGCCGCCGCACCGTCGATGCCGAGCAGCGGGATGATGTAGGCGATCGGATACACACCCCAGGTGGCCAGCAGCAGGATGCGCATCCGGCTCACCGTGGTCCGCACCGCGGCCGGTTGCCGGTCCAGGGAACGGGTCAGCTCGACGAACAGCACATAGAGGATGTACAGGAACGGCACCGTGGACAGCAGCCCGAAGACGTTGCGGGTCAGGTTGTCGCCGCTGATCTCGCCGGGATAGCCGAGCGCGATCATCAGAGCCGAGGCCGGGATCAGCCGGTAGAGCAGCGAGTTACGCAACTTGCGCGCCAACGCCAGCACGACGATGAGCTCGGCGAGCAGCAGCGGCACCGTCAGCAGCCAGTCGACGTAGCGGTAGCCCTCGTTGAAGGACTCCCCCGGCGCCTGGACATAGGTTCCGCGACCGCCCGCTGCGTCGGTGACGAAGGCGCCCTTGAACGATTCGAAGATCCGGAAGTAGTGGTACGCCGCGATGCCGCATACGATCCCCGACATCACCAGCGCCTGCCGGTAGCGCGGAAGCACGCGCGGCTGGACCGCGAAGAGAAAGATCGCACCGAACAACTGCGCCGCGATCACCAGCGACAGCAGGTTGTAGACGGTATTGAATTGGGACTGGGTCAGTTCTTCAGGGATCATCTCTCACCTTTGAGCTGGATGAAACGGGACCAGACCGACGGTACATTAATGGACAATCAGTTCACTAGTGTCTATGTGTGACATTTACGTACTAATCGTTCATCAGTTAACTTCATTATCAGTAGGGCCGAAAAAGGCGGAGGTGACGTGCCCACATGACGGCCGGCAACGGCGCCAAGCGGGCGGCGAGCGAGGACTCCCGGGTGATCCGGACTCGCGCCGACGTGTCGCGGACCGCTCTCGACGTGCTGACCCGCGAGGGCTCGGAGGCACTCACGCATGCGCGTGTCGCCGAGTTGGCGGGCTATTCCAAGACCACCCTGTACGCCCATTGGCCGTCGCGGTTCGACCTGATGGCGACCGCGCTCGACGCCATCGGCGAGATGCCGCACCAGGAACCCACCGGCGACCTGCGCGCCGACCTCATCGGTGAGCTGAAGATGTTCCGTCGGGCAGTGGTCGATCTGCACCTCGATCGGGTGCTGACGGCCATGGCCCAGTGGTCGACGGTCGAGACCGTGGCCGAGATCCGCAACACGTTGAACACCGAAGCGCAGCGGCCGATCCGGGCCATGCTCGGGGAGTCCTTCGACGGTGCGCGCCTCGAGGCGGCGATCTCGATGCTCGCCGGGGTGGTCGCGTGCCCGTCGCTGATGTTCGGCACCGTTCCCGACGACAACGTCATCGAGGCCGCGGTCGATGTGGTGCTCGAGGGCGCCGGACTGAGCCGGCCGCCGCGCAGAAAAGTGCGCGCCCGAAGGGATTCGAACCCCTAACCTTCTGATCCGTAGTCAGATGCTCTATCCGTTGAGCTACGGGCGCATGGGTGGTGCATGTTCAGTTGTGACGCGGAGGCGAGAGGATTTGAACCTCCGGTCCGCTTTAAGGCGGACAACTCATTAGCAGTGAGTCCCATTCGGCCGCTCTGGCACGCCTCCCGACGTTTACCGCCGCAGCGATGAGAGTACACAGGGCCCGCCGCGGGAAGCAAAGCACATCCGAGGCGGCCCTAAACTGTTCGGGTGTCCGTCCGCCTGCGCCCCGAACTCGCCGATCTGCCCGCCTACACGCCGGGCAGGACGGTGCCCGGCGCCATCAAGATCGCCAGCAACGAGACGGTGCACGGACCGCTGCCGAGCGTGCGCGCCGCGATCGAGAAGGCCACCGACGGCATCAACCGCTATCCCGACAACGGCTACGTGGAGCTCAAGGAGCGCCTCGCCAAGCACGTCAACTTCGCCCCGGAGCACATCTCGGTGGGCTGCGGATCGGTCAGCCTGTGCCAGCAGCTGATTCAGATCACCTCGACGGTCGGCGACGAGGTGCTGTTCGGCTGGCGCAGTTTCGAGATCTATCCGCTGCAGGTGCGGACCGCCGGCGCCACGCCGGTGCAGGTGCCGCTGACCGACCACACCTTCGATCTGGACGCGATGCTCGCCGCGGTCACCGACAAGACCCGGTTGATCTTCGTCTGCAACCCGAACAACCCGACCAGCACCGTCGTCGACCCCGACGCGCTGGCCCGGTTCGTCGAAGCCGTTCCGCCGCACATCATGGTGGTGCTCGACGAGGCCTACGTCGAGTACATCCGCGACGGCCTCGCCCCCGACAGCTTCGGGCTGGTCCGTTCCCACAGCAATGTCGTTGTGCTGCGCACGTTCTCGAAGGCCTACGGGCTGGCCGGCCTGCGCATCGGCTACGCCGTGGCCGATCCGGACATCGTCACCGCGCTGTCGAAGGTCTACGTGCCCTTCACCGCGACCACCGTGTCCCAGGCCGCGGCGATCGCGTCGCTGGACGCCGCCGAGGAGCTGCTGGAGCGCACCGACGCCGTCGTCGCGGAGCGCGCCCGGGTGTCGGCCGCATTGCGCGAGGCGGGCTACGAGTTGCCGCCGTCCCAGGCCAACTTCGTCTGGCTGCCGCTGACCGGGCGGGCCCAGCGGTTCGCCGCCGATGCGGCCAACAGCCGCATCATCGTGCGGCCCTACGGCGACGACGGAGTCCGGGTCACCGTGGCCGCGCCCGACGAGAACGACGCCTTCCTCGAATTCGCCCGCAGCTGGAAAGGACCACGATGACCTCGACGACCACCGCCCGCGAGAGCGTTCGAGGCGCTCAAGCAGCGCACCGGCCCCATCCCCGACGCCGAGCTCGACGAATTCTGGGCCACGCTGACGCCCGCGACCGTCGAGTTCATGATCGGCGAGTGGAAGGGCGGGGAGTTCGAGACCGGGCACCGGGCCAACGGTTTCATGAAACGCCTGAACTGGTTCGGCAAGACGTTTCACTCGGCCACCGACGCCAAGCCGTTGGTGTGCCTGGATGCCGACGGCAACAAGTTCTCCAACACCGAGGCGATGGGCGGCGAGGCCAGCCTGTGGATGGAGGAGTTCCGCGGCGAGATGGTGGCCTCGATGGTCTACGACGGCAAGCCGGTCCACGATCACTTCAAGGTCGTCGACGACAACGCCGTACTCGGGGTGATGAACGGCAAGGGGGCCCTGGACACCGGCTCGGGCACGCCGCGCCACCTGTACTTCTATCTCGAACGGGTGTAGCCGCATATCGTGGCCAGGATGAAGACGCACGCACGGGTGACGGCGGCGGCACTGGTCGGACTGGGAGTCGTCCTCGGCCTGACCACCGCGTGCAGCCGAACCACCGAGGGCGCCGTCGCGCAGACCACGCAGCCCGGGCCGCCGTTGACGTCGGCACCGAGCGCACCCAGCCGGCTGCCCAGCATTCCCGGCCTGCCCGACATCAGGATCCCGCGACTGCCCCTGCCGACCCGCAGCACCGACGTGCCCGAGGTGCCCGCACCGCCCAACGCGTCGAGCATGTCGTGCGAGGAGTACAACACGCTCGACGAGGCGACCCGGCTGGCGGTCATCCGGGAGATCCTGTCCGAGGGCAACAATCCGCTCGGCCCGAACGGCGAGACGGTCGGGCAGCTACTGGCCGACGCGGCCTGCCAGTTCCTGCCCAGCGCCAAGGTCAGCGAAGTCCTGATGGGCTCGTAGTCGGGCTGCGAACGGGACGGCTAGCCTCTTGGTCCATGGGCAGCAGTCATGAGTCGTTGAACGTCGACATCGCCGACCACATCGCACAGGTCACGTTGATGGGCCCCGGCAAGGGCAATGCGATGGGTCCGGCCTTCTGGGCCGAGCTCCCGCAGGTCTTCGCCGAACTCGACGCCGACCCCGAGGTGCGCGCGATCGTGCTGACCGGTTCCGGCAGGCACTTCAGCTACGGCCTGGATCTCGCGGCGATGGGCGACACGTTGTCCCCGATGATGGCGCAGGGCGCGCTGGCCAAGCCGCGCGCGGACTTCCACGCGCGGTTGAAGACGATGCAGCAGTCCATCACCGCGGTCGCCGACTGCCGCACGCCGGTGATCGCGTCGGTGCACGGCTGGTGCATCGGCGGCGGGGTCGATCTGATCTCCGCGGTCGACATCCGCTACGCCAGCGCGGACGCGAAGTTCTCCGTCCGTGAGGTCAAGCTCGCGATCGTCGCCGACGTCGGCTCGCTGGCCCGCCTGCCGCTCATCCTGTCCGACGGGCACCTGCGCGAGTTGGCGTTGACGGGCAAGGACATAGATGCAGAACGCGCGGCACGAATCGGCCTGGTCAACGACGTCTTCGCCGATGCCGAGGCAGCGCTGGCCGCCGCGCGGGCCACCGCCGCCGAGATCGCCGCCAACCCGCCGCTGGTGGTGCAGGGCGTCAAGGACGTGCTCGACGAGCAGCGCACCGCGGCCGTGTCGGCCAGCCTGCGGTACGTGGCAGCCTGGAACTCGGCATTCCTGCCGTCGAAGGATCTGACCGAGGGCATCACCGCGATGTTCGAGAAGCGGGCGCCCCGCTTCACCGGGGAGTGACCGGCGCCGCCAGCCGACGCCCCGCGGTCTCGGGCAGCGCGGCGACGCAGACCAAGCTGATCAGCGCGAGCCCGCCCATCATCACCGCGACGGACCATCCGCCGAGGGTGGTCAGCAGGATCGGCGAGAGCACCGGGGGCAGCGCCCCGCCGGCGATCGCGCCGATGGTGTGTGACAGCGCCGCGCCGGTGTAGCGGTACTGCGGGGCGAAGATCTCCGGGAGGAACGCCGCCAACGGTCCCATGCAGACACCGACGAGCGCGTAGGTGGCCACGATCGTCACCGCGAACACCGTCTTGTCGCCCATCTCGATGAGCGGGAACGCCGCGAACGACCACGGCACGGTCACGGCGAATCCGCAGGCCACGACGCGGCGCCGGCCGTAGGTGTCGCTCAGGATCGCCGACAGGGCCGCGAAGGCGACCGCGCACACCCCGCCCAGCACGCCGACCAGCAGCACCAGATCGAAGGTGTAGTCCAGGTGGTCGGCGGCGTAATGGATGAAGAACGTGCCCGCCTGGAAGACCAGCATGGGGGCACACAGCGCCACACCGGCGGCCAGCAGCACCTGACGGCCCTGCCGCCGGAACAGCGCGACCAGCGGGGTGCCCTGGTGCGTCGCCTCCGCGCCGGCGGGCACGGGAGTTTCCTTGACGTGCACGCGGATGTACAGCGCGACGACGATCAGGACGCCGCTGAGCAAGAAGGGGATGCGCCAGGCCCAGGCGAAGAACGGCGACGATTCCGTCTCGCCGAACATCGCCTGCACGACGAAGAACACCAGATTGGCCAGCACCAGCGCGGTGCCCAGGCCGAGCTGGGTGAACATCCCGTAGAAGCCGCGCCTGTCCTGCGGTGCACTCTCCGCACTGAGCAGCACCGCGCCGGCCCACTCACCGCCGACCGCGAAGCCCTGCACCAGTCGCAGACCGATGAGCAACAGCGGCGCGGCGATGCCGATCGTCGCCGCACTCGGGATCAGCCCGACGCCGAGGGTCGCGACGCCCATCAGAAGCAGCGTGACGACCAGGGTCTGCTTACGGCCGATGCGATCACCGAAGTGGCCGAAGACCGCCGCGCCGACGGGGCGGGCGAGGAACGCCGCCGCGAAGGCGCCGAGGGACGCCGTCGTCGCCATCAGGTGACCCAGCTCCGGAAAGAAGACGGTGGGGAACACCAGCGCGGCGGCTGTGCCGTAGATGAAGAAGTCGTAGAACTCGATCGCCGAGCCCACGTAGCTGGACAGCGAGATCCGCCACAGCGGTTGAGTTACGGCGGCCGCCGTGCCTGTCGTCATGTCAAGAATGGTGACGCATCCGCCGCATCTCGACATCGGCTATTCGGTGGAATCGGGCGGTGGAGTGTGGTGTCCGCCGATCGGGGGACACGAGCGGTGGCGGAGGGATTTGAACCCCCGGACGGTGTTAGCCGTCTCTCGCTTTCAAGGCGAGTGCATTAGGCCGCTCTGCCACGCCACCGCCGGACAGTCTAAACGCGCCCGACCTTCACCGACTGCGGCCCCGATTTCAGTCCGACGCTGATCCGCCGGCAGTTCTCCCCCATCGCGGCCACCTGTGGACGCGACAACCGGTCGAGGAAGTGCGACCGCACCGCCGCGCCGTAGGTCTGCAGCGCGGCGGTCAGCGCGGCGCGGCCGTCCGGCGTGATGCTGGCCAGCACGCCGCGGCCGTCGTCGGGGCTGGCGCCGCGGCCGACGAGGCCCTGCTTCTCCAGCCGGTGGATCTGCCGGGTCACCCGGCTGGGCAGCGACATCAACGCCTCGGCCAGATCCCCCATCCGCGCGGCGCCGGATGGCGACCGGGCCAGTAGATCGAGCAGTCGAACGTCGTTGAGCGTGAGTTTGTGCTCGTCCACCAACGACCGATTCATCGTGGCGTACAACCTGAGTGCGGCATCCAAGAAGTTCTGCCACGCTCTTTGTTCAGCAATGTCAAGACCAGGCGTATCGCTCGCGGTACGTCCCCCGATTATCCCCTCCATGTGCACATATTAGAGCGCGCATCGTATTGCTGGTAGTCCCGAGTGGGGAAGTTTGCCCAGCGTAGTACCGTTGCGGGAATGCTCGCGATCGTGGCCGAAGCAGGCCGACTCACCTGGCAGTCCGTTCCCGACGCCAAGACCGCACCGGGCGAGGTGCTCATCCGGGTCACGGCGGCGGGTGTCAACCGAGCCGATCTCCTGCAAGCGGCGGGCAAGTATCCGCCGCCCCCTGGTGCCAGCGACATCATCGGACTCGAAGTAGCGGGAACCATAGCCGAGGTCGGCGACGGCACCTCGAATTGGGCTCCGGGGCAACAGGTCTGTGCTTTGCTGGCCGGCGGTGGCTACGCCGAATACGTGTCGGTTCCCGCGGGCCAGGTGCTGCCCGCGCCCGCTGGAGTGCCGCTCGCACACGCCGCCGGGCTGCCCGAGGTCGCGTGCACGGTGTGGTCGAACGTGGTGATGACCGCCGGGCTCGAGGCGTCGAACCTGCTGCTGGTGCACGGCGGCGCGAGCGGAATCGGCACCCACGCCATCCAGGTGGCGCGCGCCCTGGGCTGCCGGGTGGCCGTGACGGCGGGTTCGCGCAACAAGCTCGACCTGTGTGCCGAACTCGGCGCCGAGATCCTGATCGACTATCACGCCGAGGATTTCGTAGCAGGCGGTGCGCGCGGCCGGCGGGGCCGACGTCATCCTCGACATCATGGGCGCGGCGTACCTGGACCGCAACGTCGACGCACTGGCCGATGACGGCCGACTGGTGATCATCGGCATGCAGGGCGGCGCCAAGGCGGAGCTCAACATCGGCAAGCTGCTGGCCAAACGGGCCGGGGTGTTCGCGACCGCGCTGCGGGCCCGGCCCGTCAACGGTCCGGCCGGCAAGAGCGCGATCGTCGCGCAGGTGCGTCGAGCACGTGTGGCCGATGATCGCCGACGGTCTGGTCCGGCCGGTGATCGGCGCGGAGTTCCCGATCGCCGAGGCGCAGGCCGCCCACGAACTCCTGGACTCCGGCGATGTGTCCGGGAAAGTGATTCTGCGCGTAGCGCGATTAGCCTGCCTCAGCCCAGCGAAGCCAGCGCCCGCATCAGGTGGTCGATCTCGCCGGTGGTGCTGTAGTGCGCCAGGCCGACGGTGACCGCTCCCCCGATGTCGTCGACGCCGATGACGTCGAGGACACGCGAGCTCGCGTTCGCGATGGCGAGGATGCCGTTGTCGGCCAAGCGTTGCACGACGCGCTCGGCGGGCACGTTCTCGATCACGAAACTGAGCACCGGGATGCGCAGTTCCGGGCTGCCGATCACCATGACCGTCGGCAGCAGCCGCAACGACGACATCAGGTAGTCGAACAGTCCGCTCATGTACGTCGCCGCCGATTGCATCGACGTCGACAGCCGCTCCCTGCGACTGCCCTGAGCCGAATCATCCAAGCCCGCAAGGTATTCGATGCTGGCTACCACGCCGGCGAGCAGACCGAACTGATGCGCCCCGAGCTCGAGCCGCTCCGGCCCGGTCGCCTCCGGGTCCAACGACACCGAGCCGAACGCGTCGATCAGCGAGGGGTCGCGGAACACCAGCGCACCGATCGGCGGGCCGCCCCAGGCGAGCGTGTTGAGAGCGACCACATCGGCTTCGATCTCGTCGATGTCGATCAGCCGGTACGGCGCGGCCGCCGAGTGGTCGACCACCACGAGGCCGCTGACGTCGTGCACCAGCTTGGTCACCTCACGCAGTTCGGTGACGGTGCCCAAAGTCGATGAGGCGGAGGTCAATGCGACCAATCGGGTCGGCCGGGTGACCAGGCCCTCCCACTGCCAGGTGGGCAGCTCAGCCGGTCTCGATGTCGACCTCGGCCCACTTGACCTTCGCGCCGTAGCGGTTGGCGGCGCGCAACCACGGCGCGATGTTCGCCTCGTCGTCCAGGCGGCTCACCACCACTTCGTAACCCAGGCCGACGCGGGCCGAGGCGGCGTCGGCCAGCGAGCTCAGCAGCACGGCCCGGTCGGCGCCGAGCACCACCCCGGCGGGGTCCGCGTTCACGAGGTCGGCGACCGCCTGGCGGGCCGCCGCGAGGACCGCCGCGCTGCGCCGCGACGACGGGTGCGGACTCGACACGGTCGGCATCGAGCCGCGGAAGGCGGTGGAGACGGCGCGGCTGACGGTGTCCGGCAGCAACATGCCGTTCTGCGCATCCAGGTGCACCCACCCATCGCCCAGCGACGGGTGCAGACCCCGCACCCGGGCGACGTCGTATGCCATGCCAGCCCACCTTAGTGCGTCAAGGGAACCCCGCCGGCCCACCCGATGCGGGCGGTGGAGCGGTTGCCCGACTCGCTCATTGCTGCCCATGCCGTGGCCGGAACGGGTCATCTGCGCAGCCATACTAGTCGAGTGCGCTTCGGTGCGGAGTGCTCCTCGCGCTGTCGTTGCTGGTGGGCCCCGGGGCAATCATCGCTCGGTGCGGCGGGCTGCGCCGGCCCGCTGCCGTCGCGGCCGGACCTGCCCTCACGTACGGCGCCGTGGCCATGGCGATCGTGCCGTTCGGCGCCTTCGGGCGGCGGTGGAATGCCGGGACCGCCCTGCTCGCCCTCGGCATCGCCGGGCGGGTGGCGACCGGTTTGCGGGTATTGCTGCGGCGGCCCGGACAGGCCCGCAGCGCAGCGCGCGCGCCGCACCGCATCGCGATGCCGTGGCCGTGGCCTCGTTGGACAAATCGCACTCCTGGGAGAAGATCTACGACGGTCAGACACGGCGAGGCTCGCATCGACGAATGGCGCGGAGCCCGACCGCGATGAGAAAGCAGCGCTGGGGCACTCTAGGACCATGACTTCTGACACCGACGACGACAACATCGAGATCATCGGCGACGGTCCGGGCGCCGAGGAGCGCGACGCCGACGGAAAGTCGCTGACCGACCTCGTCGAGCAGCCCGCCAAGGTGATGCGGATCGGGACGATGATCAAGCAGCTGCTCGAGGAGGTGCGGCGCCGCACCGCTGGATGAGGCCAGCCGCGGCCGCCTGCGCGACATCCACCGCACCAGCATCAGCGAGCTGGAGGAGGGGCTGGCCCCGGAGTTGCGCGCCGAACTGGAGCGGTTGACGCTGCCCTTCACCGAGGACGCCGTGCCGTCGGACGCCGAACTGCGCATCGCCCAGGCCCAGCTCGTGGGCTGGCTGGAGGGCCTGTTCCACGGAATCCAGACCGCGCTGTTCGCCCAGCAGATGGCCGCGCGCCAGCAACTCGAGCAGATGCGCCAGGGTGCGCTGCCGCCGGGTGTCGCGGTGCCCGGGCAACGCGGCGGACACAGCACCGGCCAGTATCTGTGAGGTTCCGTGGTCAGTCCGGATGAGCCGTACATCGAGACCCGCAACGCGTGGGTGGAGTTCCCGATCTTCGACGCCAAGACCCGATCGCTGAAGAAGGCGGTTCTCGGCAGGGCGGGCGGGGCGATCGGACGCAACGAGTCCAACGTCGTGGTGATCGAGGCGCTGCGCGACATCACGATGTCGCTGAAGATGGGCGACCGCGTCGGTCTCGTCGGCCACAACGGCGCGGGCAAGTCGACGCTGCTGCGCCTACTGTCCGGCATCTACGAGCCGACCCGCGGCGTGGCGACCGTGCAGGGCCGGGTGGCCCCGGTGTTCGACCTGGGCGTCGGCATGGATCCGGAGATCTCCGGCTTCGAGAACATCGTGATCCGCGGCCTGTTCCTGGGTCAGACCCGCAAGCAGATGCTGGCCAAGGTCGACGAGATCGCGGAGTTCACCGAACTCGGGGACTACCTGTCCATGCCGCTGCGCACGTACTCGACCGGCATGCGTGTGCGGCTGGCGATGGGCGTCGTGACGAGCATCGATCCGGAGATCCTGCTCCTCGACGAGGGCATCGGCGCCGTGGACGCCGACTTCTTGAAGAAGGCGCAGACACGCCTGGCGAGCCTGGTCGAACGTTCCGGCATCCTGGTGTTCGCCAGCCACTCCAACGAGTTCCTGGCCCGGCTGTGCAACACCGCGATGTGGATCGACCACGGCACCGTGAAGATGGAGGGCGGCATCGAGGACGTGGTGCGCGCCTACGAGGGCGAGGACGCGGCCCGGCACGTGCGCGAGGTTCTCGAGGAGACGGCCCACACGCATGAGCGATGAGCGCTTGCGCGAAGAGCAGACGGACAGCAGTGAGACCGTGGTCGCCGTCGTGGTCACCCATCGGCGGCCCGACTCGTTGGCCAAATCGTTGGATGCGCTGGTCGCGCAGAGCAGACAACCCGACCACCTGGTCGTCGTCGACAACGACCACGACGATCGGGTCCACGACCTCGTCGCCGGCCAGCCGATTCAGACGACCTATCTCGGTTCACGGCGCAACCTGGGCGGCGCAGGGGGTTTCGCGCTGGGCATGCTGCACGCGCTGGCACTCGGGGCGGACTGGGTGTGGCTGGCCGACGACGACGGCAGACCGCAGGACGCCGAGGTGCTGCGGGTCCTGCTGGACTGCGCCGAACGGCATCGGCTGGCCGAGGTGTCGCCGATGATCTGCGACCTCGACGATCCCGAGCGGCTGGCGTTCCCGCTGCGCCGCGGCCTGGTGTGGCGTCGCCGCGTCAGCGAATTGCGCACGGACGCGAGCCTGCCCGATCTGATGCCCGGTATCGCGCACCTGTTCAACGGCGCGTTGTTCCGCGCCTCGACTCTCGAAGCAACCGGCGTCCCCGACCTCCGGTTGTTCTTCCGCGGCGACGAGACCGAGATCCACCGGCGCCTGCAGCGCACCGGTCTGCCGTTCGGGACCTGCCTGAACGCCGTCTATCTGCACCCGCAGGGCAGCGACGAATTCAAGCCGATCCTGGGTGGCCGCATGCACACGCAGTATCCCGACAACGAGACCAAGCGGTACTACACCTACCGCAACCGGGGTTATCTGCAGTCCCAGCCGGGGATGCGCAAGCTGGTGTTCCAGGAGTGGCTGAGGTTCGGCTGGTACTTCCTGGTGTCCCGGCGCGACCCTGCCGGCTTCCGGGAATGGATTCGACTGCGGCGCCTGGGCCGTCGCGAGAGGTTCGGGGCGGACAAGCAGATGACGTTCATGGATGCCGCGGCGCAGTCGCGGACGTTCGCGCGGGCCTGGGGCGACCTCGTACAGGGGTTCGGCAAGCGGGAGCTGTGGCTGCACCTGGGCTGGCAGGACATCAAACAGCGGTACCGGCGTTCGGTGCTCGGACCGTTCTGGATCACCATCGCCACCGGCACCACCGCGGTCGCGATGGGAGCGCTGTATTCGAAGCTGTTCAAACTCGAACTCTCCGAGCACCTTCCGTACGTCACGCTGGGTCTGATCATCTGGAACCTGATCAACGCGTCGATCCTCGAAGGCGCTGACGTGTTCATCGCCAACGAGGGCCTGATCAAGCAACTCCCCACGCCGCTGTCGGTGCACGTCTACCGGCTGGTGTGGCGCCAGATGATCCTGTTCGCGCACAACATCATCATCTTCGTGATCATCGCGCTGGTCTTTCCCAAGCCGTGGGCGTGGACGGACCTCGCGTTCATTCCCGCGCTGGCGTTGATCGCGCTCAACTGTGTCTGGGTTTCCCTGTGCTTCGGCATCCTTGCCACCCGCTACCGCGACATCAGCCCGCTGCTGAACAGCCTGGTGCAGCTGCTGTTCTTCATGACACCGATCATCTGGAACGAGAAGACATTGCAGAGTCAGGGCGCCGGGGACTGGGCGAAGATCGTCGAACTCAATCCGCTGCTGCACTACCTAGACATCGTGCGGGCACCACTGCTGGGCGCCGAGCAGGAACTGCGCCACTGGGCGGTCGTGCTGGTCCTGACCGTCGTCGGCTGGCTGTTCGCCGCGCTGGCGATGCGCCAGTACCGCGCGCGGGTGCCGTACTGGGTGTGAGCCTCAGCTGACCAGCGCGGTGTGATCCGGTTCGGGACCGAAGACGAACTTCCGGCCGGTCAGCGTTTCGGGCGTGATGCGCACGAAGCGCAGCTTCTGCGTGGCCACCCACGGATACAACCCGGCACGCTCGGCGTCGGCGATCTCCTCGGAGCTGGAGAGCAGCTTGGCGGTACCCCGCACCACGACGCTCCAGCCCTCCACGACGTTGTGGTCGTCGGCCTCGAACACGACGTGTTCGTTGAGCACCGAGGTGAGCAGCTTGGTGCCCTCCGCGGTGCGGAACAGCAGTGTCCTGTGCTGGACGACGTAGTTGACGGGAAAGATCTCGGTCCACCCGGAGACGGTCGTGACGAGTCTGCCGAGCGTCACCCCGGAGAGCAGCTCCCAGCTCTGCGCCTCGGTGAGTTCGGTCACCGGTGTCGGCGATTCGGTCGCGTCCATGACAACATCGTCGTTCGCACCGCGGTGCGGTTCGTAGAGTCCAATGGCACTACCTTCGGCCATATTTCGTCACCGTCGCGGCGGCGGGGTGTGCACCGCCGCGTTGATCCGGTTCCACGCGTTGATGGTGACGGCCATGGCGATCACCTGCCCGAGCTCACGGTCGGTGAAGGCCGCCGCCGCGACGTCGTAGACGTCGTCGGGGACTCCGTGGTCACCGAGTACGGTGATCGCTTCGGTGAGTGCGAGTGCGCCTCGTTCCCGTGCCGTGAAGATGTCGCCGGCCTCCGACCACGCGGCGAGGACGTCGAGCTTCTGTTGGCCCACGCCCAGCTTGCGGGCGTCGCGTGTGTGCATGTCGAGGCAGAACGCGCAGTGGTTGAGCTGGGAGGCGCGTATCTTGATCAGCTCGCCGAGCTCGGGTTCGACGTCCTTGGCCGAAGCAGTGGACAACGCCATCATCGCGTCGTAGAGCTCGGGGGAGCTCTTGTAGATCCTGAGTCGGGCCGTGGTGGTGAGGGTCTGCGTCATGATGTCGACGCTAAGCATGAAAGTCCCACGATGGTGGTTCAATCTGGGCATGGTTTCATGGGCCAATTCCGGTAGTCGCGATCTGCATCTCGAGCTGCCGGAGTCGCTCGTACCGGGGGCCCGGGGGACCAAGGACGTGGTGATCAGCGCGCTGCGCGACGCCGTGCGGACCGGCCGGCTGCCGCCGGGCACCATGTTGCCGCCCTCGCGCACGCTGGCATCCGACCTCGGCGTCGCCCGCAACACCGTGGCCGACGCGTACACCGAACTCGTCGCCGAAGGATGGCTCGGCTCGCGCCAGGGTGCGGGTACCTGGGTGCTCAACACGGCGCGGCCCGCCGATCGTGCCCGCCCGCGCGGCGGTCCGGTGTCCCCGGTGCACAACCTGATGCCCGGATCGCCGGACGTGTCGGAGTTTCCCCGCAGTAGCTGGGTCGCGTGTACCCGACGCGCACTGGTCGCCGCGCCGAACGAGGCGCTGCGCATGGGCGATCCCCGCGGTAGACCCGAATTGCGCACGGCCCTGGCCGAATACCTCGCCCGCGCCCGCGGGCTTCGCGCGTCTGCGGAATCGATCGTCGTCTGCGCCGGCGTGCGGCACGCGGTGGAACTGCTCGCGCGGGTGCTCGGCGGACCCATCGCGGTGGAGGCCTACGGGCTGCATCTGTTCCGCGATGCGATCGCCGCGTCGGGCGTGAACACGGTGCCGATCGGCGTGGACCACCACGGCGCCGAGGTGGGCCGGCTCGATTCGGTGGATGCCACCGCGGTGTTGCTGACCCCGGCCCACCACAATCCGCTGGGAATGACGCTGCATCCGTCCCGGCGCACGGCCGTCGTCGAATGGTCGCAGCGCACAGGTGGTTTCGTGCTCGACGACGACTATGACGGCGAGTTCCGCTTCGACAGACAGGCCGTCGGCGCGCTGCAGGCGCTCAGCCCCGCCACCGTGGCGTACCTGGGGTCGACCAGCAAGAGCCTGTCGCCGGCACTGCGCCTGGGCTGGCTGGCGCTGCCCGACGAGCTGGTCGATCCGGTGGTGGAAGCCGCTGGGGGACAGCAGTACTACGTCGACGTCATCAACCAGCTCACCCTGGCCGAGTTCATCGCCGGGGGCTACTACGACCGGCACATCCGGCGAATGCGCGCTCGGTACCGGCACCGCCGGGACAGGCTGGTCGCGGCGCTGGCACCGTTCCGGGTCGGCGTCAGCGGTCTCGCCGCCGGGGTGAACCTGCTGGTGACTCTGCCCGACGGAGCCGAGGCCGAGGTGCTGCACCGCGCCGGTGCGGCGGGCATCGCCGTGACGGGCTTGTCGCTGATGCGCCACCCGCGAGCAGGCGCCGATGTCGCCGAACTCGACGGGCTGATCGTGGGATTCGCCGCGCCACCCGAGCATGCGTTCGAGCGCGCGGTGTCCGCGTTGTGCGGCGTGTTGGGCGCCAGCGGACTGTAGCTTTCCCCTCATGACCACTGCACGGCGCCGGATGGGCCGCTACGAGCGCGCCGTGGAACGCTTCGCCCGGACGCCGGTGGGTTACTGGTACGTCACCCGCATGGCACCCCGCATCGATCCGCCGCTGCTAAGGATCACCGCTGGCGGGGCGGCGCAGCGGGCCGTACACGGCACCATCCCGTTGATTCGGTTGCGCCGGTAGCCCAACGACGAAGGGACGCCCCTGGTCGGGGCGTCCCTTCGGGTTCGGGCGGCTACTTGATGGTGACGTAGACGGTCTGGTCACTGACCGAGCGCGGATTGTCGCCCTGCGAGGTCGCGAACGGGACCGAGCGGCGGACGTCGGGGCCGTGGGTGACCGACACGACCGAGGCTTCGTCCAGCGGGGCACTGCTCTGCCGGGTGACGATGACGCGCTTGCCCTGGGCCTCCAGCGCGCTGATGGTATCGGCGGCGCTACCCCCGGTGGGGGCGGCCAGCGCCGGGGCGGCGAAGCCCAGGACTCCGGCGGTCAGGGCGGCTGCGACGGCGGTGGTGACGGTGAACTTCTTCATGGTCCTGCCTTCTTCATTCTTTTGATCTTGGTGATCCGGTCTTTCAAACCGGCAGGTCACCGCGTTCATTTCGGGTGGCAGAAATTGAACGACCCCTGGCAGAAAAACACGCCTGGGATTCGCCATTCGGGGTGGGGTAGCACGTGGAGGCGTTGCGTTAGAGGTTTGTCCACAGCATTCTGGTGGAGGCTGTGGTTATCCACAGGCAGAGATTCTGACGCGGCCGGCCCTGCCCATCACCCTTAAAATCGAACGTATGTGCGATTCATCGGTTCCGGATACGGCCGCGTTGGCCGCTGCCGGCGATGCCGATCTGATCGACATCGTGCGGGGGTGTGGTGGCGGCGGCGGCGCGGGCGGAGGCGGTGAAGCTGGCCGCGATCGTCGAGCTCTGGGAGCGCCGCTGTCGACCGGAGCGGGCCCGCTGGGCCTGTGATGACTGGGACGCCGCCGTTGCCGAGATCAGCTGTGCGCTGAACATCAGCCCCGGCCGGGCGTCCGGACAGTTGGATCTGGCGCTCGCGTTGCGGGACCGGTTCCCCCTGCTGGGGCGGCTGCTGGCGGCCGGGTAGGTGCCGGTGACGATGGTGACGACCATCGTGTTCCGCACCGCCCTGGTGGTGGACCCGGCCACGCTGGCGATCCTGGACGGCGTCTTCGTCGACGCCGTCGCCGGGTGGGGGGTGCTGTCGCAGAAGAAACTGGAAGCCGCCCTCGACGGGTGGATCGAGCAAGTACGACCCCGATGCGGTGCGCCGGCTGCGCACCGGCATGCAGGGCCGCTCGTTCACCATCGGGGACCGGGACGATCGCACCGGTCTGACCAGTGCATTCGGCAAGCTGGCCACCCCTGACGCCGCGGTGCTCGCGCACCGGTTGGCGGTGATGATCGCCTCGGTGTGCGACGACGATCCCCGCACCCTCGATCAGCGCCGCGCCGATTCCCTCGGGGCGATCGCGGCCGGATCCTTCGTGTTGGCCTGCCGCTGCGGCACCCCGCCTGCCCGGCCGCTCAGGTCGACGACGGGCGCGCGTCGAGCTTCACGATCACCGTCATCGCCGACCCCGGCGCCCTCGACGCCACCCCCGACCCGCAGCTGCACGGCCAAGCCCCCGCCGAACAGCAGCCCGCAACCCGCAGCCCACTCCTGCTCCACAGCCGCCTGCGCGGCGTCCTGCCGCGTTGATTCCCGGCATGCGGGGCGGGATTCTGCCCGCGCCGCTGCTGGCCGAGCTGATCGCCCACGGTGCCACCGTGCGGGTGCTCGACAACCTCGACAGCATCAAGGCCACCGCCGGCTACCGGCCCTGCGCCACGCTCGAGCGGTTCGTGCGCTCCCGGGATCTGACGTGCCGCTTCCCGGGCTGCGACCGGCCCGCGGTGTTCGCCGACATTGACCACACCGTGCCCTACCCGTACGGGCCCACCCATCCGGCCAACACCAAATGTTATTGCCGCAAACATCATTTGGTGAAAACGTTCTGGGAAGGCTGGACCGACACCCAGGCTGCCGATGGGACGGTGCGGATCACTACCCCCACCGGCCACACCTACACCACGGCGCCGTTCTCCGCGCTGCTGTTCCCGTCCTGGAACACCACCACCCCGCCGCCACCCACACCGGGACCCACACCACCGCCGCGCAGCCCGCAGCGGGGGCTGATGATGCCCACCCGGCGGCGCACCCGCGCCGAGAACCGCGCCGCCCGCATCGCCCGCGAACGGGAACTCAACGCGATCCAACGCCAACGTGACCACGCCGCCGCCGTACAGGCCGCCGCTGAGCGCGTAACCAAACGCCAAGCCCGACTCCGCACACCCCCGCCCGACTACGGCGACGACCCGCCACCGTTCTGACTGGCTAAGCTGCCCGGGTGGCCGAGCCCCCGATGTCACCTCAGTTGAGCCTGACGACGCAGATCTGGCGCTTCGTCGCCACCGGTGGGCTCGCCGCCGTCGTCGACTTCGGGCTCTACGTCGCGCTGCTGGCCGCGGGCCTGCACGTCAACCTCGCCAAGACACTCGAGCTTCATCGCCGGCACCACCACCGCATACCTGATCAACCGCCGCTGGACCTTTCAGGCCCCGCCGAGCACGGCCAGGTTCATCGCGGTCGTCGCGCTCTACGCCGTGACCTATCGCCGTCCAGGTCGGCATCAACTACGTCTTCTACATGCAGTTCGTGAATCAGCCGTGGCGCGTGCCGGTCGCGTTCGTCATCGCACAGGGCACGGCGACGGTGATCAACTTCATCGTGCAGCGCGCGGTGATCTTCCGGCTGCGCTAGCCGCCGCGGCACAGACGGTAACCTCTGTGACGATGTCGAGCACCGAATTTGCGACCACCGCCAAGCGGCTGACCGGCTGGGGCCGCACCGCCCCGTCCGTGGCCCGGGTGCTGTCGACCCCGGACACCGAGGTGATCGCCACGGCGGTCGCCCGGGCCGCCGAGAGCCCCGGCCGGGGAATCCTGGCCCGCGGCCTGGGCCGGTCCTACGGCGACAACGCCCAGAACGGCGGCGGTCTGGTCGTCGACATGAACGCGCTGAACCGCATCCATTCGATGGATGCCGACAGCCGCCTCGTCGACCTCGACGCGGGCGTGAACCTCGATCAGCTGATGCGCGCGGCGCTGCCGCTCGGCCTGTGGGTGCCGGTGCTGCCCGGCACCCGGCAGGTCACCGTCGGCGGCGCGATCGCCTGCGACATCCACGGCAAGAACCATCACAGCGCCGGCAGCTTCGGCAACCACGTACGTTCGATGGATCTGCTCACCGCCGACGGAACGGTCCGCACGCTGACCCCCACCGGCACCGACAGCGACCTGTTCTGGGCGACGGTCGGCGGCAACGGGCTGACCGGGATCATTCTGCGGGCCACCATCGAAATGACGCCCACCGAGACCGCATATTTCATCGCCGACGGCGACGTGACCGGAAGTCTCGACGAGACGATCGCCTTCCACAGTGACGGCACGGAGGACAACTACACCTACTCCAGCGCATGGTTCGACGCGATCAGCGCGCCGCCGAAGCTGGGCCGGGCCGCGATCTCCCGCGGCTCGCTGGCCACCGTCGACCAGCTGCCGCGCAAGTTGCAGAAGAACCCGCTGAAATTCGATGCGCCGCAGCTGCTCACGTTCCCCGACGTGTTCCCCAACGGGCTGGCGAACAAGTACACGTTCATGCCGATCGGCGAACTCTGGTACCGCAAGTCGGGCACCTACCGCGGCAAGGTGCAGAATCTGACGCAGTTCTACCATCCGCTGGACATGTTCGGTGAGTGGAACCGTGCGTTCGGTTCTGCCGGCTTCGGCCAGTACCAGTTCGTCGTGCCCACCACCGCCGTCGAGGAGTTCAAGGCGATTCTGGTCGACATCCAGCGGTCCGGGCATTACTCGTTCCTCAACGTGTTCAAGCTGTTCGGCCCGGGAAATCAAGCGCCGCTGAGCTTTCCGATCCCAGGCTGGAACGTGTGCGTCGACTTCCCGATCAGACCCGGCCTCAACGAGTTCCTCAACGGGCTCGACAAGCGGGTGCTCGAGTTCGGCGGCCGGCTCTACACCGCCAAGGACTCGCGCACCACGGCCGAGACCTTCCACGCCATGTATCCCCGCATCGACGAATGGATCGCGGTGCGCCGCAGGGTCGATCCCGACGGGGTGTTCGCCTCCGACATGGCCCGACGACTGGAGCTGCTCTAGATGGTGTTCGACGCGACGGGTAATCCGCAGACGATCCTGCTGCTCGGCGGCACCTCGGAGATCGGGCTGGCGATCTGCCGGCGCTACCTGCGCAACGCCCGGGCCCGCGTGGTGCTGGCCTGCATGCCCGGCGACCCGCTGCGCGAGGCGGCAACCGCCCAGATGGAGCAGGCCGGCGCCCGTGAGGTCGAGGTGATCGACTTCGACGCCGTCGACACCGCCACCCACCCCGACATCATCGAGAAGGCTTGGGCCGGAGGCGATGTCGACGTCGCGATCGTGGCGTTCGGCCTGCTCGGCGATGCCGAGGAGCTCTGGCAGAACCAGCGCAAGGCCGTGCAGATCGCCGAGATCAACTACACCGCAGCGGTGTCGGTGGGCGTGCTGATCGGCGAGAAGATGCGGGCCCAGGGTTCCGGGCAGATCATCGCGATGAGCTCGGCGGCCGGTGAACGCGTCCGGCGGTCCAACTTCGTCTACGGCTCCACCAAGGCCGGACTCGACGGCTTCTATCTCGGCCTGGGAGAGGCGTTGCGGGAGTTCGGGGTTCGCGTCCTGGTCATCCGGCCCGGACAGGTGCGCACCCGGATGAGCGCGCACGTCAAGGAAGCGCCGATGACCGTCGACAAAGAGTACGTCGCCGATCTCGCGGTCACCGCGTCGGCGAAGGGCAAGGACCTGGTCTGGGCGCCCGGCGCGTTCCGGTACGTGATGATGGTGCTGCGCCACATCCCCCGCGCCGATCTTCCGCAAGTTGCCCATCTGATGCGTGGCGCCCTGGCCGCGCCCCTGCGCGTGGCCGGCCAGATGGTCGCCGCGACCGTGCTCGCCGTCGCCGTCGCGGCGGTCAGCCTGGTCGCGATCTCGCGGGTCGAATGGCCCGCCTACAACTCGTCGAATCAGCTGCACGCGCTGACCACCGTCGGCCAGGTCGGGTGCCTCGCCGGCCTGTTCGCCGCGGGCCTGCTGTGGCGACGGGGCCGCCGGACGCTGGCCCGGGTGGGCGCGGTGGTGTTCCTGGCCGCCTTCTCCGTGGTCACGCTCGGCATGCCGCTGGGTGCGACCTCGCTCTATCTGTTCGGCATCTCGGTCGACCAGCAGTTCCGCACCGAGTACCTGACACGGCTGACCGATTCCCCGGTCCTGCACGACATGACCTACATCGGCCTGCCACCCTTCTACCCGCCGGGCTGGTTCTGGATCGGTGGCCGCCTCGCGGCGCTGACCGGCACGCCGGCGTGGGAGATGTTCAAGCCGTGGTCGATCACGTCGATCGCCGTCGCGATCGTGCTGGCGCTGGTGTTGTGGGCCGACATGATCCGCTTCGAGTACGCGCTGGTGGTGTCGACGGCCACGGCCGCGGCCGTCCTGGCGTACTCACCCGCCGAGCCCTATGCCGCGATCATCGCCGTGCTGCTGCCCCCGGTGTTCGTCCTCGCGTGGTCGGGCCTGCGCGGGCAAGAGCCGCGGCGGCGGCTGGGCGGCGATCGTCGCCGTCGGCATCTTCCTGGGGGTCGCGGCGCTGTTCTACACGCTGCTGCTGGCCTACGCCGCGTTCACGCTGACGATCATGGCGGTGCTGCTGGCCGTCGTGCGCCGCGCGCTGGATCCGCTGCTGCGGCTGCTGACCATCGCGGTCATCGCCGGGCTGATCGCGCTGATCGGGTGGGCGCCCTACCTGATCGCCGCGGCCAAGGGCACCCCGGCCGACACGGGCACCGCCCAGCACTACCTGCCCGCGGACGGCGCCGAGCTGTCCTTCCCGATGCTGCAGTTCACCCTGCTCGGCGCGCTGTGCATGCTGGGCACCCTGTGGCTGGTGGTCCGCGCGCGCAACTCGACGCGGGCCGGCGCGCTGGCCGTCGCCGTGCTCGCCGTCTATGCGTGGTCGCTGCTGTCGATGCTGACCACCCTGGCGGGCACGACCCTGCTGTCCTTCCGGCTGCAACCCACCCTGACGGTTCTGCTGACCGCGGCCGGCGCCTTCGGGTTCATCGAGGTGGCCCGCGCGGTCGCCGCCCGCGTCAGCGCACCCAACGCCCACCGGGTCGTCGCCGCCGCCGCGGCGGTCGGCACGCTCGGCGCCGTCACGTTCAGCCAGGACATCCCCGATGTGCTGCGCTCCGACATCGTCGTCGCCTACACCGACACCGACGGCTACGGCCAGCGCGCCGACCGCCGCCCCCCGGGCGCCGAGCGCTACTACCGCGAGGTCGACGCGCGGATCCAGCAGGTGACCGGCCGGCCACGCCACGACACCGTGGTGCTCACCGCGGACTACAGCTTCCTGTCGTACTACCCCTACTACGGCTTCCAGGGGCTGACCTCGCACTACGCCAACCCGCTCGCACAGTTCGACCAGCGCGCCGGCGCCATCGAGGGATGGTCGATGCTCACCGACGCCGACCAGTTCATCGAGGCTCTCGACGCGTTGCCATGGCAACCACCGACGGTGTTCCTGATGCGCCGCGGCGCCAACGACACCTACACGCTGCGACTGGCCGAGGACGTCTACCCGAACCAGCCCAACGTTCGGCGCTACCACGTCGCGCTCGACGAGGCGCTGTTCGACGATCCGCGCTTCGACGTGTCCACCATCGGGCCGTTCGTGCTCGCCATCCGCAAGCCATCTACCATCTAGCCCCGTGGTGCCACAGGCAGTCCGGTCGGCGGAGCCGACGCCGCCGGCGACAGGCAGCAACCACCGCACCGCGCGACTCATCGCCATCGTGGCGGGTCTGCTGGGGACGGTGTTGGCCCTGGCCACCCCGCTGCTGCCCGTCACCCAGACCACGGCCGAGCTGAACTGGCCGCAGAACGGGGTGCTGCGCAGCGTCGACGCCCCGCTGATCGGCTACGTCGCCACCGATCTCGAGATCCGCATCCCGTGCCGCGCCGCGGCCGGCCTGGACCGGCCCGGCCGCACCGTGCTGCTGTCCACGGTGCCCAAGCAGGCGCCCAAGGCCGTCGACCGTGGGCTGCTCATCGAACGCGTCAACAACGACCTGCTGGTCATCGTTCGCAACACCCCGGTCGTCAGCGCGCCGCTGGACCAGGTGCTCAGCCCGGCCTGCCGGGAGCTGACGTTCACCGCGCACGCCGACAAGGTGACCGGCGAGTTCGTCGGCCTGACCAAGGCGCCCGACCGCGACAACCCGACCGCGACCCGCGAACCACTGCGCGGCGAGCGCGGCGGCTACGACTTCCGTCCGCAGATCGTCGGCGTGTTCACCGACCTGTCCGGCCCCGCACCGCCCGGCCTGTCGTTCTCGGCGACCGTGGACTCCCGCTACAGCACCTCCCCGACCCTGCTGAAGCTGCTCGCGATGATCGTCGGCGTCACCATGACGGTGATCGCGCTGGGCGCACTGCACGTGCTCGACAACGCCGACGGCATGCGGCACCGACGGTTCCTGCCGCCCCGCTGGTGGTCGATGTCCCCGCTGGACGGGCTCGTGACCGCGGTGCTGGTGTGGTGGCATTTCGTCGGCGCCAACACCGCCGACGACGGCTACATCCTGACCATGGCCCGCGTGTCTGAGCATGCGGGCTACATGGCGAACTACTACCGCTGGTTCGGCACCCCGGAGTCGCCGTTCGGCTGGTACTACGACCTGCTCGCCCTGTGGGCGCACGTCAGCACCACCAGCGTGTGGATGCGCCTGCCGACGCTGCTGATGGGGCTGGGCTGCTGGTGGGTGATCAGCCGTGAGGTCCTGCCGCGGCTCGGTACGTCGGTCAAACACAGCCGGGCCGCTGCGTGGACGGCCGCCGGTCTGTTCCTCGCCTTCTGGCTGCCCCTGAACAACGGCTTGCGGCCGGAGCCGATCATCGCGCTCGGCATCCTGCTGACCTGGTGCTCGGTGGAGCGCGGCGTGGCCACCAGCAGACTGCTCCCGGTCGCGGTCGCGGTCATCATCGGGGCGCTGACGTTGTTCTCCGGGCCGACCGGCATCGCGGCGGTAGGCGCCCTGCTGGTCGCCATCGGGCCACTGAAAACCATTGTCGCCGCCCATGTCTCGCGGTTCGGCTACTGGGCGCTGCTGGCCCCGATCGCCGCGGCCGGCACCGTGACGATCTTCCTGATCTTCCGCGACCAGACGCTGGCCGCCGAACTGCAGGCGAACAGCTTCAAGTCCGCCGTCGGACCCAGCCTGGCCTGGTTCGACGAGCACATCCGGTACTCGCGGCTGTTCACCACCAGTCCCGACGGCTCGGTGGCGCGCCGCTTCGCCGTGCTGACCCTGCTGCTCGCACTGGCCGTCTCGGTGGCGATGTCGTTGCGCAAGGGCCGCATTCCCGGCACCGCGCTCGGCCCGAGCCGGCGCATCGTCGGCATCACGATCATCTCGTTCCTCGCGATGATGTTCACCCCGACCAAGTGGACGCACCACTTCGGGGTGTTCGCCGGGCTCGCCGGCTCGCTCGGCGCGCTGGCCGCCGTGGCGGTCTCCGCCGCGGCGATGCGGAGCCGACGCAACCGCACGATGTTCGCCGCCGCGGTGCTGTTCGTCACCGCGCTGTCGTTCGCCACCGTCAACGGCTGGTGGTACGTCTCGAACTTCGGTGTGCCGTGGTCGAATTCGTTCCCCGAGTGGCACTTCGGGTTCACCACGATCCTGCTCGGCCTCTCGGTGCTCGCGCTGCTGGTCGCAGCCTGGCTGCATTTCACCGGCCGCGACGGCGCACCGCCCGGCCGTCCCCGGCGCTGGCGCTCGATCGGCCAGGCCCCGTTGGCGGTCGCCACCTGGGCGCTGGTGCTGTTCGAGGTGGCCTCGCTGACACTGGCGATGATCGGTCAGTACCCCGGCCTGGACGGTGGGCCGGTCCAACCTCGAGGCGCTGACCGGCAAGACCTGCGGCATGGCCGAAGACGTCATGGTCGAGCAGGACCCGAACGCGGGGCTGCTGACCCCGATCGGGGTGTCGCTCGGTGACTCGCTGGGCGCCGACACCTCCGAGGGGTTCACCCCCAACGGCATCCCCTCGGACATCTCGGCGGACCCGGTGATGGAAGAGCCCGGTTCGAACAATTTCGCCGACACCGACAGCGGCGTGGTCACCGGCAGCGAGGCCGGCACCGAGGGCGGCACCACCGCCGCGGCCGGCGTCAACGGATCCCGTGCCCGCCTGCCCTACGGCCTGGACCCCGCCAAGATCCCGGTGCTGGGCAGCTGGCGCGGCGGCACCCAGGAGCCCGCGGTCCTGCGGTCGGCCTGGTACCGGCTGCCCGCCGACTGGAATTCCGGCGACCGATCCGACTCGCTGCTGGTGGTCTCCGCAGCGGGACGCTTCGACCCGGGCGACGTGGTGGTGCAGTGGTCCGGCGGGGACGATCGACGCCGCCGAGCCCGCGGGCAGCGTCGGGTTCGCCGACGTCGGCGCCTCGCCGGCCTGGCGCAACCTGCGCGCGCCGCTGTCGGCGATCCCGGCCGAGGCCACCCGTATCCGGCTGGTCGCCACCGACGACGACCTCAGCCCGTCGCACTGGATCGCTCTCACTCCGCCCCGCATCCCCGAGCTGCGCACGCTGCAGGACGTCGTCGGGTCGTCGGATCCGGTGCTGCTGGACTGGCTGGTGGGGCTTGCCTTCCCGTGCCAGCGTCCGTTCGACCACCGCAACGGCGTCATCGAGGTGCCGAAGTGGCGCATCCTGCCCGACCGGTTCGGGGCCGAGGCGAACTCGCCGGTGATGGACTACCTCGGTGGCGGCCCGCTGGGCATCACCGAACTCCTGCTGCGCGCCACCACCGTGCCGACCTACCTGAAGCACGACTGGTTCCGCGACTGGGGCGCGCTGCAGCAGCTCACCCCGTACTACCCCGACGCGGAGACGGCCCGGCTGGATCTCGGTTCCGCAACGCGTAGCGGCCTGTGGAGCCCGGCGCCGCTGCGTCTCAGTTAGACACGTCTACCATCGAGCCTCGTGCCTGCCCGGACTTCCCGCCTCATCGCGATCGTCGCGGGCGTTCTCGGGATCCTGCTGTGCGGCCTGGCGCCGCTGCTGCCGGTGAAGCAGACCACGGCCACGATCCTGTGGCCGCAGGCCGTCGGCTCTGACGGGTTCGTCAGCGACATCACCGCGCCCGCTGGTCTCAGGTGCGCCGCGCGCGCTGGACGTCACGATCCCGTGCACCGCGGTGGCGAGCCTGCCCTCCGAGGGCGGCGTGGTGTTCTCCACGATCCCCGCCGGCGGCATCGACGCCGGCCGCAACGGCCTGTTCGTGCGCGCCAACGCCGACGACGTCTACGTCGCCTTCCGGGACACCGTCGCCGCCGTGGCGCCGCGCGCCGCGGTGGACGCCGGGGCCTGCAGCGCGCTGCACCTGTGGGCGAACGTGGGCTCGGTCGGCGCGGACTTCGTCGGCATCCCCGGCGCGGCCGGCACGCTCAGCGTCGACAAGCGGCCCCAGGTCGCCGGCGTGTTCACCGACCTGCGGGTGCCGATCGGGCCGGGAGCCGCCCCGGCAGCGAATGGCCTGAACGCCCGCATCGACATCGACACGCGGTTCATCACCACTCCGACGGCGCTGAAGCTGGGCGTGATGGTGCTCGGCGTGGCCTGCGTCGTGGCGTCGATCGTGGCCCTGGCGCTGCTCGACCGCACGTCCGCCCGGCGTCCGCCGCGCCGGCGGCGGCGGGTCGGGTGGGCGACCTGGCTGGCCGACGTCGGCGTGATGGGCGGCCTGCTGGTCTGGCACGTCGTGGGACCGCAGTCCTCCGACGACGGCTACAACCTCACCATCGCCCGGGTGGCCGGCGAGGCCGGCTACATCACCAACTACTTCCGGTACTTCGGTGCGTCCGAGGCGCCGTTCGACTGGTACCAGAGCGTGCTGGCGCACCTGGCCTCGATCAGCACCGCCGGCGTCTGGATGCGCCTGCCCGCCACCGCGGCCGGGATCGCGACGTGGCTGATCCTGTCCCGGTGGGTGCTGCCGCGACTCGGCAGGCGGGTGGCCGTCAACCGGGTGGCGGTGTGGACGGCGGGCACGGTGTTCCTGGCGGCCTGGCTGCCCTTCAACAACGGGCTGCGACCGGAGCCGCTGATCGCCTTCGCAGTGGTCGCGGTTTGGATGCTGGTGGAGCGGACCGTCGGCACGCGTGCACTGTGGCCCACGGCCGTGGCGGTCGTCATCGCGATGCTCTCGGTGACCCTGGCGCCGCAGGGCCTCGTCGCGATCGCTCCGCTGCTCGTCGGCGCACGGGCCGTCACCCAGGTCGTCAAGCGCCGCCGCGCCGTCGACGGGCTGTGGGCCTGTGTGCTCCCGCCGGCGGCTGCGCTGTCGCTGGTCTCGGTCGTCGTGTTCCGCGACCAGACGCTGGCCACGGTGGCCGAATCCGTGCGCATCAAATACGTCGTGGGGCCGACACTGCCCTGGTATCAGGAGTTCCTGCGCTACTACTTCCTGACCGTGGAAGACAGCGTGGAGGGCTCACTGACCCGGCGCTTCTCGGTGCTGATCCTGCTGCTGTGCCTGTTCGGCCTGATCATGGTGCTGCTGCGGCGCGGCCGGGTGCCCGGCGCCGTCAGCGGCCCGCTGTGGCGGCTGACCGGCACCACCGCAGTCGGGCTGCTGCTGCTGACGCTGACGCCGACGAAGTGGGCGGTGCAGTTCGGCGCGTTCGCCGGACTCACGGGCGCGCTGGGCGGGGTCACCGCGTTCGCCTTCGCCCGGGTCGGTCTGCACAGCCGACGCAACCTGGCCCTGTACGTGACGGCGCTGCTGTTCGTGCTGGCGTGGGCGACGTCGGGCATCAACGGCTGGTTCTACGTCGGCAACTACGGGGTGCCGTGGTTCGACAAGCAGCCGGTCATCGCTCGGCTTCCCCGTCACCACGATCTTCCTGGTGCTGGCCATCGCCTGCGGCCTGCTGGCGGGCTGGCTGCACTTCCGGATGGACTACGCCGGGCACACCCAGGTCGCCGACACCGGCCGCAACCGGGCGCTGGCGTCGACCCCGCTGCTCGTCGTCGCGACGATCATGGTGGTCCTCGAACTCGGCGTCGATGCTCAAGGCGACCGCCGGCCGCTACCCCGTCTACACCACCGGCGCCGCCAACATCGCCGCGATCCGTTCGGGCCTGTCCGGCGCCAGTTGCGCGATGGCCGACGACGTCCTCGTCGAGGCGGACACCAACGCCGGCATGCTGCAGCCCGTCCCCGGCCAGCGCTACGGCGAGTACGGACCGCTCGGCGGCGAGGACCCGGTCGGCTTCACCCCCAACGGGGTCAGCGACACGCTCGAACCCGCCGAACCCGTCGCCGCCAATCCGGGCACCGTCAACTCCGACGGGCCGGTCGACAAACCGAACATCGGCGTCGGCTACGCGGCCGGGACCGGCGGCGGCTACGGCCCCGAAGGTGTCAACGGATCGAAGGTGTTCCTGCCGTTCGGTCTGGATCCGCAACGGACCCCGGTGATGGGCAGCTACGACGAGCCCGGCGCCGTCGGGGGCCGAGTGGCGGCCAAGGCCACCTCGTCCTGGTACCAGCTGCCGCCCCGGACCCCGGACCGGCCACTGGTGAGCGTCGCCGCCGCCGGCGCGATCTGGTACTACAACGAAGACGGCTCCTTCAACTACGGGCAATCGCTCAAGCTGCAGTGGGGTGTGCACCGGCCCGACGGTTCCTTCCAGGCCCTCAACGAGGTGCAGCCGATCGACATCTTCCAGCAGAAGGCGTGGCGCAACCTGCGCTTCCCGCTGAGCACCGCACCGCCGAAGGCCAACGTCGCCAGGATCGTCGCCGATGACCCCAACCTGTCCGACGACCAGTGGTTCGCGTTCACCCCGCCGCGGGTGCCGGTGCTGCAGACCGTCGAGCAGTTCCTCGGCTCGGAGACCCCGGTGCTGATGGACATCGCCACCGCGGCCAACTTCCCCTGCCAGCGGCCGTTCGCCGTGCACCTCGGCGTCGCCGAGCTGCCGCAGTACCGGATCATCCCGAATTTCAAGCAGATGGTGTCGTCGTCGAACCAGTGGCAGTCGGCCGCCAACGGCGGCCCGTTCCTGTTCATCCAGGCCCTGCTGCGCACCGCGACGATCCCCACGTACCTGCGCGGCGACTGGTACCGGGACTGGGGATCGCTGGAGCGCTACATCCGCGTGGCGCCCCGGGCAGAGGCACCCGACGCCGTCATCGAGGAAGGATCCACGCGAGTGTTCGGCTGGAGCCGCGGCGGACCGATCAGGGCGCTGCCGTGAGCGAGCGTGCGAGCGAACCGAAGATGAAGAGCGAGCGTGCGAGCGATGTCAGGATCGCGCGCTGGGTCGCCGTCGTCGCCGGCCTTGTCGGCTTCGTGCTGGCGGTGGCCACCCCGCTGCTGCCCGTCACCCAGACCACGGCGACGCTGAACTGGCCCCAGCAGGGGCAGTTGGCGAACGTGACGGCGCCGCTGATCTCGCAGGCACCGGTGCGCCTGTCCGCGTCGATCCCCTGCGAGGTGGTCCGCGGCATGCCAGCGGCCGGCGGACTGGTGCTCGGTACCGCGCCGGCGAAAGGCCGCGACGCGGCACTGAACGCGATGCTGGTCAACGTCACCCGGTCCCGTGTCGACGTCATCGTCCGCAACGTCGTGGTGGCCTCGCGTGAACCGAAACCGCGTGGCCGGGTCCGCGTGCCGGCGCATCGACATCACGTCGAACCACGACGGCACCTACGCCGAATTCGTCGGCCTCACCAAGGCCGACGGATCGCCGCAGCGCAGCGGCTACGACGACCCCAATCTGCGGCCGGCCATCGTGGGCGTCTTCACCGATCTGGTCGGCCCGGCCCCGCCGGGGATGTCGTTCTCGGCGACCATCGACACCCGGTTCACCACACACCCGACGGTTCTCAAACTCACCGCGATGCTGCTCGCGATCGTCTCGACGGTGATCGCGCTGCTGGCGCTGTGGCGGTTGGACCGCCTCGACGGGCACCGCATGCACCGCGTGATCCCCGCGCGCTGGCGCACGTTCGATCTGGTCGACGGCGTCGTCGTGGGCGGCTTCGCGCTCTGGTACGTCATCGGCGCCAATTCCTCCGACGACGGCTACATCCTGGCGATGGCGCGGGTGGCCGACCACGCGGGATACATGTCGAACTACTTCCGCTGGTTCGGCAGCCCCGAAGACCCGTTCGGCTGGTACTACAACCTGCTGGCGCTGATGACGCACGTCTCCGACGCCAGCATCTGGATCCGGCTGCCGGACCTGATCTGCGCGCTGGTGTGCTGGCTGTTGTTGTCCCGGGAGGTGTTGCCCCGGCTGGGCCCGGCGGTGTCGGGCAGCCGCGCGGCGGTGTGGGCGGCCGGGCTGGTGCTGCTGGCCGCCTGGATGCCGTTCAACAACGGATTGCGCCCCGAAGGCCAGATCGCGACCGGTGCGCTGGTCACCTACGTGCTGATCGAGCGGGCCATCACCTCGGGCCGACTGACCCCCGCCGCCCTGGCGATCACCACCGCCGCGTTCACCCTCGGCATCCAGCCCACCGGTCTGATCGCGGTGGCCGCACTGGTCGCCGGCGGCCGGCCGATCCTGCGCATTCTGATGCGGCGGCGCGCGCTGGTGGGCACCTGGCCGTTGGTGGCCCCACTGCTGGCCGCCGGCACCATCGTGCTGACGGTGGTGTTCGCCGACCAGACGCTGGCAACGGTGTTGGAGGCCACCAGGATTCGCACCGCGATCGGCCCGAGCCAGGAGTGGTACACCGAGATCCTGCGCTACTACTACCTGATCCTGCCCACCACGGACGCCGCGATATCGCGACGGGTGGCGTTCCTGTTCACCGTGATGTGTCTGTTCCCGTCGCTGTTCATGATGTTGCGGCGCAAGCGGGTTCCCGGGGTGGCGCGCGGGCCGGCATGGCGGCTGATGGGTGTCATCTTCGCCACCATCTTCTTCCTGATGTTCACCCCCACCAAGTGGATTCACCACTTCGGCCTGTTCGCCGCGGTGGGCGGCGCCATGGCGGCGCTGGCGACCGTGATGGTGTCGCCGGTGGTGCTGCGCTCGGCACGCAACCGGATGGTGTTCCTGTCGTTGGTGTTCTTCGTGCTGGCGCTGTGCTTCGCGTCCACCAACGGCTGGTGGTACGTGTCCAATTTCGGTGCGCCGTTCAACAACTCGGTACCGCAACTGGGCGGCGTGAGTGTCAGCACGGTGTTCTTCGTGCTGTTCGCGATCGCCGCGCTGTGGGCGTTCTGGCTGCATCTGGTGCCGCGGCCGGAATCGCGGGTGGTGCGCGCCCTGACCACGGCACCCATCCCGATCGCCGCCGGATTCATGGTGGTGGTGTCCATGGCGTCGATGGCGATCGGCGTCGTGCGCCAGTACCCGACCTACTCCAACGGCTGGGCCAACGTGCGCGCGTTCGTCGGCGGCTGCGGCATGGCCGACGACGTCCTGGTCGAGCCCGATTCCAACGCCGGCTTCCTGCGCGCACTGCCCGGCGACTACGGTCCGCTGGGACCGCTCGGCGGGACCGATCCGACCGGCTTCTCCCCCAACGGCGTTCCGGAGAAGATCATCGCCGAGGCGATCCGGCTGAACAATCCGCAACCGGGCACCGACTACGACTGGAACCAACCGACCGAACTCGCCCGACCGGGGATCAACGGGTCGAAGGTGCCGCTGCCCTACGGGCTCGATCCCGCCCGGGTACCGGTCGCCGGATCGTATTCGGTTGGGCCGCAGCAGGAGAGCAAGCTGGCGTCGGCCTGGTACGAACTGCCGCCCGCCGACGACGGCCACCCGTTGGTGGTCATCACCGCGGCGGGCACCATCGCGGGCACCAGCGTTGCCGAGGGCCTGTCGTCGGGTCAGACGGTGGAACTCGAATACGCCCGGCGCGGCCCCGATGGTGCGCCGGTGCCGGCCGGCCGGGTCAGCCCGTACGACATCGGCCCCACCCCGTCGTGGCGCAACCTTCGCTACCCGCGCTCGCAGATCCCCTCCGACGCCGTCGCCGTGCGGGTGATCGCCGAGGATCTGTCACTCGGTCAGGGTGACTGGGTCGCGGTCACCCCGCCCCGGGTGCCGGAGGTCCGCTCGGTGCAGGAGTACATCGGCTCGACCCAGCCGGTCCTGATGGACTGGGCGGTGGGGCTGGCGTTCCCGTGTCAGCAGCCGATGCTGCACGCCAACGGTGTCACCGAGATCCCGAAATTCCGGATCTCACCGGACTATTACGCCAAGTTGCAGAGCACCGACACCTGGCAGGACGGCAAGAACGGCGGCCTGCTGGGCATCACCGATCTGCTGCTGCGCGCGTCGGTGATGTCGACCTATCTGTCGGAGGACTGGGGTCAGGACTGGGGGTCGCTGCGCCGCTTCGACACCGTCGTCGACGCGCAGCCGGCGCAGATCGACCTCGGGGAGGCCACCCACTCAGGGCTGTGGTCACCCGGCCCGATCCGCATCCAGCCGTGACCGACCGCGTCACGCTGGGCCGCGCGACGGTGACGCGTTCGCGGTCGAAGACTGGCTAGCGCTCCCGCAGATCTGACAGTGCGCGCCGGCAGGGCACCTCGTCGCGGCAGGCGACCGTAGTCGACCTGTGGGTAAGGTGCAGGTGCCCTGTCATCGACCGAGGAGTACGTTACCCGTGGGTTTACGGCGCTTCTTTATGGCCATGGCCCTTGCCGCACTCGGAATGCTGCTCACCGCCCTGCCGACAGCACTCGCCGAGCCGGCTCCTCCGCGGCCCACCCCCGACCCCGGCACCGTCACGGTTGCGATCCATCCGTTGGAACCGTTCGTCATGCGCACGACCAGTGGCGAATTCACCGGATTCAGTGTCGACCTGTGGGACGAGATGGCGCGCAGGCTCGGCTGGGAGACGGAGTACGTCGACACCGACAACGTCGCCGGACAGCTGGCGGCGGTTTCCGCCGGCCGGGCCGACATCGCGGCGGGCGCCATCTCGCTGACCGCCGACCGCGAACAGCGGTTCGATTTCTCCCAGCCGACGCTGGACGCAGGCCTGCAGATCATCGTGCCTGTGCACGCCACCCGCCCCACCGTGCCCGGTCTGGGCGGGTATCTGGACCTGCTGCCGTCCCGCACCATGTTGATCTGGCTCAGTGCCGCGGTGGTGGTCAGCGTGCTGCCGGCCCACCTGTTCTGGCTCATCGAACGCCGTGGCGAGCACCCGGTGGTGTCGCGGTCCTATTTCCCGGGCATCGTCCAGTCCTTCAGCTGGGGCATCGGTTCGCTGGTCGGGAAGAACAGCACGGCGGCGACCAAGTCGCTCACCCGGTCGATGGCCATCCTGTGGGGCTTTGCGGGCATCGTCTTCGTTTCGTTCTACAACGCCAATCTGGCAGCCACCCTGACCGTGGCCAAGCTGGACGCCAAGATCAACGGACCGGCCGATCTCTACGAGAAGTCGGTTGCCACCGTCGCGGGCACCACCGCGGCCGAGTTCCTGCACGGCATGGGTATCGCCGCCACCGAGACCGCCACCATCGAGGATTCCTACCGCTTGCTGCGGTCGGAGGGCTACGACGCGGTGGTATTCGACGCCCCGGTGCTGCGGTACTACGTCGCCCACCGCGGCGAGGGCGTCGCCGTCATGGCCGGGCCCGTGTTCCAGGACGAGAGCCAGGGATTCGTGCTCGACATCAACAGCCCGCTGCGAAAGCCGATTAACCAGACGTTGTTTCGGATGCGCGAGGACGGCACCTACAACCTGATCAAGGAGAAGTGGTTCGGGGACGACGAAGCCACCACCGCCGGCGGTCTGAACTGACGGCTCACCCCTTGCTCCCGCGGGGCGGACCGGGACGGCGTCCGGGCGGAGCCTGCTGGTAGTACAGCGAGCCGAGTTCGGGCAGCCGGTTGGCCTCACCCACCACCAACCGGCGCAGTTGCACCACGGGATCGGCCAGAACCGCGCGGAGGTAGTCGGTGGCCACGCTGCCAGCTGTCTCGATCAGGCTCTACCACGACATGGGCCGCCCGAACTCGATTCTGTGGGCCGCTGACTTGTCGGACCCTGTTGGCATGATGGGGTCATGTCGTGTCCGACAACGTCTTTGGTCGCTTCAGGTATGAGCGGTTGGACGTGTTGTTCGACGAGTTGGCGGAGCTGACCGGGCAGCGCAACGCCGTCGACGGCCGGATCGTGGCGATCGTCGCCGAGATCGACCGCGACGCGCTGTGGGCGGGCACCGGTGCCCGCTCGGTCGCGGCGCTGGTGGCGTGGAAGGCCGGGGTGTCCCCGCTCGCGCGCGGCAGACCATCGCCGCGGTCGCCCACCGGCTCGAGGAGTTCCCGCGCTGCACCGAAGGGCTGCGGGAGGGCCGGCTGTCGCTGGATCAGGTCGGCGTGATCGCCCAACGCGCCCGCACCGGAACCGATGAGCATTACGCGGAGTCTGGCGGCCAGCGCCACGGTCACCCAGCTGCGCACCGCGCTGAACCTCGCCCCCAAACCCGAGCCCGAACCCGAACCTGAGCCCGATGTCGAGCCGGACGACGACTCTGATGAGCCCGAGCCCGAGCCTGACCCCGGTCCGCAGGTCTCGATCACGCAGACCTCTGATGAGCGGTACACCTATTGGCGGATCGCGCTACCCCACGAGCAGGCCGCGATATTCGACGCCGCGCTGGCCTCACACCGCGACGCGCTGATCGAACAGTGGAAACGCGAGCACGCCAACAACCCCCACGCTGCTGGGCGGCCACCGATCCCGGGCACCGACGAGGCGTTTATGCGGCTGGTCGAGACCGGCTGGGACGCCGAGGCCACCCGCCGCCCGCACGGGCAGCGCACCACCGTCGTCGTCCACGTCGACATCAACGACCGTGTCGGATCGTTGCATCTGGGTCCGCTGCTGTCGGACGCCGACCGGCAATACCTCACCTGTGACGCCACCTGCGAGGTGTGGTTCCACCGCGACGGCCACCCCATCGGGGCCGGGCGCAGCACCCGCACGGTCCACCGGCGGCTGCGCCGCGCGCTGGAACACCGAGACCGCTGCTGCGCCGTGCCGGGTTGCGGGGCCACCCGCGGCCTGCACGCCCATCACCTCCGGCACTGGGAAGACGGCGGCCCCACCGAACTGGACAATCTGGTTTTGCTGTGTCCGTACCACCATCGGCTGCATCACCGCGGCGGCATCACCATCACCGGCCCCGCCCACCGCCTCGTCGTCACCGACCGAACCGGCCGGACCATGACCTCCGCATCACTGGCCCGACCCCCAACACAACCCCCACCCACCGTGCCACCGTGTCCCGGACCCACCGGGGAACGCGCCCAATGGTGGTGGTACCAACCCCCGCCACTACCGCCGAACACCAACTGAGGCGCGACCGGACTGCCTAGCCGTCGTTGGCGCCGGGATCGGCGTTCTCCCGGCGGATGTCGTCCTGGCAGTCGCCTGCGGACTGCTTGGTCTGCGCCATGCACACCAGCACGGGGACGTCGCCGGTACCGGTGGGGTGGGCGATGTCGGAGGAGTACAGCGACCACAGCATCTGGCCCGACCCGGACAACCGCGCGCAGTACGCCTGCGAGCCCGTCTCCGTCACGCCGGCCGCCCCCAGTGTGGCGCAGTCCGCACCGACCACCACGACCGGCACCGCCACCTTGTCCGGCGCCTTGGCCGGCTCCTCGTAGAGCACCAGGAACAGCACCGCGCCGATCGCGAGCAACGACAGCACCAGGGCCAGCACCACCAGCACGCGTCCCCGCGACCGGGACTCGGCGGCGCGCGGCGTTCTTGCGTGGCGCGGCCCCGCGGCCGCCGGTGCCGGCATCGTCGCCTCCGGATCTCCGGAGTCCGCCGGCAGGCCTGTCCGGTTCGCCAGTGCACGGGCGAAGTCCACGCACCGTTCGAACCGGTCGGCCGGCGACTTGGCCAGCGCTTTCTCCAAAGCACCTCCCAATCCCGACAATTCGGGCCGGTGCACGGCGATGTTCGGCGGCTGGGCGGTCAGGTGCTGACTGATCACGATGGCGGGGTTGGAATGCTGGAACGGCGGCGAGCCGGTCAACAGTTGAAACGCGGTGGCCGCCAACGCATATTGGTCGGCGCGGCCGTCGATGTGCTCGTCGGCGGTGAGCTGTTCGGGGGCCGAGTAGGCGACGGTGCCGACCGTCATGTTGGTGCCGGTGAGGTTACTGATCTCGCCCACGCGTCGCGCAATCCCGAAGTCGGCCAGCATGATCCGTTCGTTCTCGGTTTCCGGATCGGCGATCAGGATGTTGGCCGGCTTTACGTCACGGTGCAGCAGCCCGCGAGAATGGGCGTAGTCGAGCGCTTCTCCCACCGCGGTGACGATGCGCACGACCAGATCCGGTGGCATACCGTTGGGGTACCGCTCGGCGAGCAGCTTGGCGGCATCGGTGCCCTCGACGTGGCTCATCGAGATCCACAGCCGGCCGTCGTATTCGCCGCGGTCGTGCACCTCGACGATGTGCGGATGCCACAGCGTGGCGGCCATATCGGCTTCGCGGTTGAATCGTTCCCGGTACTCACGGTCCGCGCACACCGCCGCCGAGAGCACCTTCAGCGCGTCCTCACGCGGCAGCCGGGGGTGCCGCGCCAGGTACACCTCGCCCATACCTCCGGAGCCCAGCAGCCGGGTGATCGTGTAACCGGCGATCACCCCTCCGTCGCTCAGCGGCATGCGCGGATCCTCCCAGTGCCGGTGACCACGAGCCCGCGGCGACGGTGCGCCGTGGTCACCGAATCGTCTGGTGCGGGGCGCACAGATAGGGGAAGTCGGGCAGCAGATCGACGCCGGTGGAGGCGAAGTCGGTGAGCGCTCGCTGTCCGTTGGTGAGAAACCGCGACCGGTAGTCGGCGACATCGTCGGTGAGCGTGCGACCGTTCGGGTACTTCGCCGGTTTGGCGGGGTTGTAGGTCAGCACGTCAGGCAGCGTGCCCTCGGTCCTGATCGCCTCGATCGCCTCCTCCCGGCTGTAACCCCCGGTCTCGGTCAGCAGCTCGATCAGGTGTCCCATCCAGCGCTCCTGGTCGCGGTTCGGTTCGCCCGAATTGAACTCGGCCAGCTCGTCGTCGGTGGGAAAGAAACCGCTGATCCACGGGTGTCCGGCGCGATCGGCGTGCAGCCACGCGCCGTCGCGGAGCACGCTGGCGCGGCCCCACACCCGGACGTCGGGGGCGGCACCGAGATAGCCGGTCGGCAGCTCGACGGCCATCGCGATGACATTGGCGTTCGTGAACGCCGCGTCCGCGCGGGCGCCCGCGAAGAACGTGAACGAGCCCGACTGCCACACGTGCGGCGCCCCGGCGAAGGACACGTCCATGTCGCCGAAGATCCTCGACCCGGCCGCGGCGTCCACCCTGGCCTCCGCCTGCAGCGCAAGGTAGACATCGACCTTCTGCCGAGGCGCCGACTGGTCCCCGAAAGATTCGGTGAAGACGAAGTTGAACGCGATGTCGTTGCGCAGGTCTCCGTCGTTGTCGATCGCGATGCGGTAGACGGCATCCGGATGCAGCGGCTGCGCTTCCGGGTTGACCGTGAGGATCAGCGCGGTCCGGCCCGGGTCCTTCGGCGACGGGAAGACGTAGAGATCGCAGAGGTCAAGGCGGGGATCGCCGAGCGGCGCACCACGGCGCAACCCGGTGAAGTCAGTCGACACAGGCTCCATCCAACCGCACGTCGGGAAATCCAGCCGCACCTGCCGCCTAGATCGGCGTCAGGCCGTGCTTACGTTGCACCCGGTTGATCTGCTTGTCCCGCAACAGATGCATCGACCTGCGCAGCAGCAGCCGGGTCTGGTGCGGCTCGATGACCCCGTCGATGAAACCGCGCTCGGCGGCGACCCACGGCGTCGCCAGCGACGAGTTGTAGCCCTCGATGAAGTCGGCCCTGATCTTCTGCACCTCGGGCGCGGTCGGATCGGGGAACCGCTTGACCAGCAGCTGCGCGGCGCCTTCGGCGCCGATCACCGCGATCCGGGCGGTCGGCCAGGCGAAGTTCAGGTCCGCGGTGAGCTGCTTGGAGCCCATCACCGCGTACGCGCCGCCGTAGGACTTGCGGACCGTGATGGTGACCTTGGGTATGTCGGCCTCCACGACGGCGTTGAGGAAGCGGCCGCCGCGCTTGATGATGCCGCCCTTCTCCTGCTCGACGCCCGGCATGAACCCGGGGGTGTCGACGACGAACACCAGCGGGGTGTTGAACGAGTCGCAGAACCGGACGAACCGGGCCGCCTTGTCCGAGGCCTCGTTGTCGATCGCGCCCGACATGTACATCGGCTGGTTGGCGATCACCCCGACCGGGCGGCCGTCCACGCGGGCGAACGCCGTGATGATCGCCGGGCCGGACTGCTGACCCACCTCGAACACGTCGCCGTCGTCGAAGATCCGCAGCAGGATCTCCATCATGTCGTAGGCCTGGTTGTCCGAGTCCGGCACGATCGAGTCCAGCTCGAGGTCGTGCGGCGTGACCTCGGGCTCCAGGCCCGGGTTCACGATCGGCGGGTCGTCGAACGTGTTGGCCGGCAGGAAGCTCAGATAGTCCCGGACGTACTGGAACGCCGCGGCCTCGGACTCGACGACCTGGTGGATGTTGCCGTAGCGGGCCTGCGCATCGGCACCGCCGAGTTCGTCGAGGCTGACGTCCTCGCCGGTGACGTCCTTGATGACGTCGGGACCGGTGACGAACATGTAGCCCTGGTCGCGCACCGCCACGACGAGGTCGGTCTGGATCGGCGAGTACACCGCACCACCGGCGCACTTGCCGAAGATCAGCGAGATCTCGGGGACCAGGCCGCGCAGCAGTTCGTGGCGCCGGCCCAGCTCGGCGTACCAGGCCAGGGACGTCGCGGTGTCCTGGATGCGCGCGCCGGCCGAATCGTTGATGCCGATGATCGGGCAGCCGACCATCGCCACCCACTCCATCAGCCGGGCCACCTTGCGGCCGAACATCTCACCGACCGAGCCCTGGAACACCGTCTGGTCGTGGCTGAACACCCCGACCGGCCGGCCGTTGATGGTGCCGTGCCCGGTGACCACGCCGTCGCCGTAGAGCGCCTCGGGATCGCCCGGCGTCTTGGCGAGCGCGCCGATCTCCAGGAAGCTGCCCGGGTCGAGCAGGGCGTGGATCCGGGCGCGCGCGCTCGGGATGCCCTTCTTCTCCCGCTTGGCGACCGCCTTCTCGCCGCCGGGCTCCTTGGCGAGCTCCAGCTTCTCGCGAAGCTCGGTCAGCAACTCCGCGGTGGTCTTCGTGGTCACTTGCTCTCGCTCTCCGCCTCGATGACGTTGATCGCCTCGCTCAGGTGCGCCCCGACCTTTGCAATGTACGGCTCGTCGATGACCTGGATGTGCTCCCCCCCGACCGGCACCACCTCGAGATCTTCGACGAACTCGCCCCAGCCGCCATCGGGCTGACGGACGGCGTAGCGCGGTTCGAAGAAGATCGCGTCGTCGTGATAGCGGTCGGCCATGTACAGCGTGACGTGGCCGTCGTAGGGCTGGATCTCCGCGGTCTCGAGCAGCCGGTTGTCCAGGTACGAGGTGCGCTGATGCTCGATGATCCCGCCCGGGATCTCCACCCCGGCCTGCTGCACGGCGTCGAGGACGTAGCGGACCTGACCCTCGTCGTCGAGCGCCTCGAGTTCCTCGTAGGGGATCTCGGGGATCTCGACGTTGAAGGTGCGCTGCGCGAACAAGGCGTAGCGATCCCACCGGGCCCGCGTCTCCTCCTTGGTCTGCGGGATCTCTTCGCCGGGGCGCACCATGTCGATGAGTCCGACGAACCGCACGTCGGCGCCTTCCCGCTTCAATCCGATCGCGCACGCGTAGGCCAGGGCCCCGCCCAGCGACCAGCCGACCAGGATGTAGGGGCCGTCGCCCTGGATCTCCCGCAGCTTCGGCAGATACTCGGCGGCGCGCTCCTCGACCGAGCCCTCGACCCGCTCGAAACCGTACATCGGGGTGTCCGGTGGCAGCCGCTTCAGCAACGGCTCGTAGACGACGGTGGAGCCGCCGGCCGGGTGGAAGACGAACACCGGGATCCGTGTCGACCCATCGGGCCGGGCCCGGATGGTGCGCACGAAGCCGTCCACCTCACCGGCGTCCATCAGGTCGCGTACCACGGTGGACAGATCCTGGATGGTGCCTGCCGCCTTGACCTGCTCGGCGGTGACCACGCCGTCGGCGCGCTCGGACAGCCGCTCGGCCATCTTCTGCGCGGTGGCGTCATCGACCGAGGGCAGCTCGTTGAAGATGCCGCCCGGCGACTTGCCGGTGACGATCGCCCAGGTCGCGAACGTGACCCGTTCGGCGGCGTCACGCGGTGGCACGTCGGCACCGAGCGCCTCGGTGACCGCTTCCTGGGTCAGCACCTTCGCGGCCAGGGCGGCGGCACTGGGCTTTTCGGCTGACGAGCGCTCGCGCGAGGAAACATCGGATGTCGACGGTCCGGCGGGGTCGGTCGGCGGAGCGGGGACCGCGGCATCGGACGGCGGAGCGGGGACCGCGACATCGGACGGCGGCGGCGGGACGCTCGGCCCCGAAGGATCAGTAGGCGGAGCGGGAACCTGTGCCTCGACGGCGTCGGTGGCGACCCGCTCGGCCTCGCCCGCGATCGGGTGGCCCGCCTCGGCCAGCTTGGCTTCGAGCTCGGCCACCGTGCTGGCCCCGCCCATCAACTCGGCCTGCTCGGCGGCGATCTCCTCGGCCGTCTTGCCCTTCTGCGTCTCGGCGAGCTCGCCGACCTCGTCGCGGTGCTCGACCGCGTACGCGATGAGCTTCTCCACCGCGTACAGGTTCGCGTCCCGGACCGCGGTCAGCTGGATCGGCGGCAGGTCGAAGTCGTACTCGACGCGGTTCTTGATCCGCACCGCCATCAGCGAGTCGAGGCCGAGCTCGATCAGCGGCACCTCCCAGGGCAGGTCCTCGGGCTCGTAGCCCATCGCTGCACCGACGATGGTGCCGAGGCGCTGCCCGATCGTCTCGCCGGAGTCCGGCGACCACTTGGCGAAGCCGGCGGCCAGACCGGCTCCCGCGGTGAGGTTGTCTGAGAGGATCGCGGCATCGTCGCGGCGACTCGGGCTCGCGGCGTTTCCACCGGCGCCGAGTGGCGGTCGTCGGCGACCGTGCCCGCGCCCACCGCGGTCGGCAGCGCTGCTCTGCGCGCCGCTGCGACTGACGATCGCGTCGTAGACCAGCGTGAACGACTCCTCGATGCGGGCATGCACCTGCACGCTCGCCCCGCCGGGATGCCGGGTCAGCGTGGTGACCAGCCGCGCGCCGTCGCCGGGCACCGCGCGCTGTTCGGAGGCCGCCAACTTCGCACCCGGAAGTACCGCTGTCGCAGCGGATTTCACCAGAGCGGCCAGGTCGACCTGACCCCGCGGCGAGAACTCCCAGACGTGTCTGCCGTCTGGGGTGGCGACGTGGGTGCCCGGCATGACGGACGAGCCGTCACCGGTGAAGTGGGCGTCGAGCCAGTGCGGCTTGCGCTTGAACCGCGTCGGCGGGATGTCGGCGAAGTCCAGCGCGCCGGCCAGCCCTCGCGATCGGCGCGGGAACAGCGTGCGGAAGTCCAGATCGTGACCGTGCACGAACAGGTGCGCCATGGCCGTGGTCATCGAGTCGACCTCGTCCTGCTTGCGGGCCAGCGTCGGGATCAGCTGGGCGTCGTGCAGACCCGCGGTCGGCCGTGGTCAGCCCGACCTGCATCAGCGCCACCGGGTTCGGCGCCAACTCGAGGAAGGTGGTGTGGCCGTTGTCGACGGCGTTGCGGATGCCGTGCGTGAAGTAGACGCTGTGCCGCAGGCCCTTCTTCCAGTAGTCCACGTCGTGGATCGGCTCGGAGCCGGCCCGGATCAGGCTGCCCTCGTGCACGGTCGAGTAGTACGGGATCTCCAACGGATGCGGTTGGATGCCCTGCAGTTCGGCGGCGAGCTCGCCGAGCAGCGGATCCATCTGCGAGGTGTGGCTGGCGCCCTTGGTCTGGAACTTGCGGGCGAACTTGCCCTCCGACTCCGCGCGGGCGATGATCGCGTCCACCTGATCGGGCGGGCCGCCGATCACCGTCTGCGTCGGGGCGGCATAGACGCACACCTCGAGGTCCTTGAAGTCCGAGAAGACCGTCTCGATCTCCTCGGCCGAGTACTCCACCAGCGCCATCAGCCGGATGTACTCGCCGAACAGCATCGCCTCGCCCTCACCCATCAGGTGACTGCGCGAGCAGATGGTGCGGGTGGCGTCCTCCAGCGACAGACCGCCGGCGAAGTAGGCCGCGGCGGCCTCGCCGAGCGACTGTCCGATCAGCGCACCGGGTTTCGCGCCGTGCGCCTTGAGCAGCTCACCGAGCGCGACCTGGATCGCGAAGATGACCAGCTGCACCTTCTCGATCGGGAGTTCGGTGGTCTCGTCGGTGTAGTCGATCGCGTCGTCGAGGATCAACTCGAGGATCGAGTGCCCGCGCTCGTCCTGGATGAGGCTGTCGACCTTGTTGATCCAGTCGGCGAACGATCTCGTCGCGCAGATACAGGCTCTTGGCCATCTTGCGGTGCTGGGCGCCGAAACCGGCGAGCACCCAGACCGGGCCGTTGGTGACGGGGCCGTCGGCGCTGAGCACGATCGGGTTCGGCTTGCCCTCGGCCAGCGCGCGCAGCCCCTTGACGGCCTCGTCGTGGTCATGGGCCAGCACCACCGCGCGGGACCGGCCGTGGTTGCGCCGCGACAGCGACCGGCCGATCGACTCCAGCGAGGACGCCCGGCCCTCGGGGCTGTCGATCCAGTCCGCCAGCTCGGCGGCGGTGGCCTTCTTGCGCGAGGTGAGGAATCCCGAAACGGCAAGCGGGACAACGGGTACCGTCGAGTTCTCCGCCTCGGCCGCGGTCAGCTCCTCGCGCGCCACCTCCAGCAGGCGCAACGCCTCGTCGGTCAGCCCGGGCAGTTCGTAGTCGTCCGCGGCGGCGGCAGCCGGAACGTCGAGCGCGTCGTCGTCATCATCGTCGTCGTCGGTGATGAACTCGCCGTACTCGTCCATCCGGACGCCACCGACGTACACGGCCTTCGCATCGTCGGTGGCGGGGGTGACGACCGCGACGTCGGGTTCCGGTGCGGGCTCGACCAGATCGGTGGCCAGCACTTCACGCAGCACGAGATGCGCGTTCGCGCCACCGAATCCGAAGCCCGACACTCCGGCGACCGCATAGCCGCCGTAGCGGGGCCAGTCGGTGACGGTGTCGGCGACCTTGAGGTGCTCCTTGTCGAAGTCGATGTACGGGTTGGGACCCGAGTAGTTGATCGACGGCGGGATCTTGTCGTTGCGCAGCGCCAGCGCCACCTTGGCCAGGCTGGCCGCTCCCGCCGCCGATTCGAGGTGGCCCAGGTTGGATTTCACGGCGCCCAGCAGCGCGGGCTGCTCGGCGGGGCGGCCGCGGCCGACCACGCGGCCGAGCGCGTCCGCTTCGATCGGGTCGCCGAGGATGGTCCCGGTGCCGTGGGCCTCGACGTAGTCGACGGTGCGCGGGTTGATGCCGGCGTCCTTGTAGGCCTTGCGCAGCACCGCCTCCTGCGCGTCCGGGTTCGGCGCGAGCAGGCCGTTGGACCGGCCGTCGTGGTTGACCGCGCCGCCCGCGATCACCGCGATGATGTCGTCGCCGTCGCGGCGCGCGTCGGCGAGGCGCTTGAGCACCAGCATGCCGCCGCCCTCCGAGCGGGCGTAGCCGTCGGCGTCGGCGGAGAACGACTTGATCCGGCCGTCGGGGGCCAGCACGCCACCGACCTCGTCGAAGCCGACGGTCACCATCGGCGTGATCATCGCGTTCACACCGCCGGCGATGACGACGTCGGCATCGCCGCTGCGCAGGGCCCGCACCCCTTCGTGGACGGCGACCAGCGACGACGAGCACGCGGTGTCGATGGCCATCGACGGACCGCGGAAATCGTAGAAGTAGGACACCCGGTTGGCGATGATCGAGCTGGCGCTACCGGTGATCGCATACGGATGCGCGACCGCCGGATCGGCCACTGCCAGGAAGGTGTAGTCGTTGGTCGAGCTGCCGACGTACACACCGACGTTGCCGCCGCGCAGGCTCGAGGCCGGGATCCGCGCGTGCTCCAGCGCTTCCCAGGTCAGCTCGAGCGCCATCCGCTGCTGCGGATCGATGTTGTCGGCTTCCATCTTCGACAGCGCGAAGAACTCGGCGTCGAAGCCCTTGATGTCGGACAGGTACCCGCCCCGGGTGCGCGCCCTGGCGACCCGCTCGGCGATGCGCGGCTCGGACAGGAACTCCGACCAGCGGCCCTCGGGCAGATCGGTGATGGCGTCGCGGCCCTCGAGCAGCGCGGCCCACATCTCGTCGGGCGTGTTCATGTCGCCGGGGAAGCGGGTGCCGACGCCGACGATCGCGATGTTCAGGCGATCCTCGTCGGCAGGATCAGCATGGCGGGACCAGTCCTCGGCGTCCAGCGCCGCGATGTCCGCTTCGGGCTCACCCTCGACGATGACGGTGGCCAGGGCTTCGATGGTGGGATGGCGGAACGCCACCGTCGCGGTCAGCGTGACACCGGTCAGGTCCTCGATGTCGCTGGCCATCGCGACCGCATCGCGGGAGGACAGGCCGAGTTCGACCATCGGGGTGGTTTCGCTGATGGACTCCGGCGACTGCCCGGTGGCGTTGCCGATCCAGTTGCGCAGCCACTCCCGCATCTCGTTGACGGTCATGTCGGGACCGTTCACGGGAGTCGGGTCGCCGGCCGAGTTCTCTTGCGCCTCAGTCATTACCTAACCTCACGATCGACAGGCGGCCCACACGGACCGCCGTTGCCGTTGCTGTAGTTGAGCCTCAGGCCGACTCGTCCGGGAACGCGTTGGCCACCTTGCCGCTGCGCAGGCTTCCGTCCAGGTAGGCGGACCGGCATGCCCGGCGGCCGATCTTGCCGCTCGAGGTCCGCGGGATGGCACCGGCCGGCGTGAGCAGCACGTCGCGCACCGTCACGCCGTGGCGCACCGCGATCGCCGCGCGGATGTCGTCGGCGATCGGGCCCATGTCGAGCTTGTGGGCACCCGGTGCGCGCTCCCCGACGATGACCAATTGCTCGGAGGTGTCGTCGGGGTCGCGCTTGAGACCGGAGTGCGCGTCGTCGAAGACCTCGTCGGGCAGCTGGTTGGCCGGTACCGAGAAGGCCGCGACGAAGCCCGTCCGCAGCGCCTTGGTCGACTCCTGCGCGGAGTACTCGAGGTCCTGCGGGTAGTGGTTGCGGCCGTCGATGATCACCAGGTCCTTGGTGCGGCCGGTGATGTACAGCTCGCCGTCGTGGTAGGCGCCGAGGTCGCCGGTGCGGACCCAGGTCGCGTCGTCGGCCGCGCCCTCGGCGTGCGACGGGTCGGTGCGCGACTTGAGGATGTTGTGAAAGGTCGCGACGCGTCTCCTCGGGCTTGCCCCAGTAGCCGGTGCCCATGTTCTGGCCGCTGATCCACACCTCGCCGATCTGGCCGTCGGGCAGTTCGGTGGCACTGTCGTTGTCGACGATGACCGCCCACTCCGCGACACCGATCTTGCCGGCGCCGGCCTGCGCGACCGCCTTGGGCGAATCCGCGGGCACCTCGACGAAGCGATGGTTGTTGAGCTCGTCGCGGTCGACGTGGATGATCCGGGGCTCGGCGTTCATCGGGGTGGTCGACACGAACAGCGTCGCCTCGGCCAGGCCGTAGGACGGCTTGATCGCCTGCGGCTTGAACCCGAAGGGACCGAACGCCTCGTTGAACCGGTTCACCGTGGCCGCCGAGATCGGCTCGCTGCCGTTGAGGATGCACTTGATGTTGGACAGGTCCAGCGGCTCCTCGCCGTCCTTGGGCACCCCGCGCGCCGCGGCGTGGTCGAAGGCGAAGTTCGGGGCCACCGAGATGGTGCCGCCGGTGTCGGCCTCTTTGCGCGCCATCTCGCGGATCCACCGGCCGGGCCGGCGGACGAACGCGGCGGGCGTCATGAAGGTGATGTAGTGGCCGAGCATCGGCGACAGCAGCACCGTGATCAGGCCCATGTCGTGGAAGAACGGCAACCACGACACCCCGCGGTCGCCTTCCTGGCCGTCGAGCGCCTCGATCACCTGCACGACGTTGGTGGCGAGGTTCAGGTGCGTGATCTGCACACCGGTCGGGATGCGGGTGGACCCGGAGGTGTACTGCAGGTAGGCGATCGTGTCGGGCTGCACCTCGACCGGCTCCCAGGTGGCGCCGACCTCGTTGGGCACCGCGTCGACGGCGATCACGCGCGGGCGCTGGTTCGCCGGGCGGGTGCGGAAGAACTTGCGCACGCCCTCGGCGGCGTCGGTGGTGGTCAGGATCGCCGACGGGTGGCAGTCGTCGAGCACCGCGTGCAGGCGGCCGACGTGACCGGGCTCGTTCGGGTCGAACAGCGGCACCGCGATCCGGCCGGAGTACAGCACGCCGAAGAACGCGACGAGGTACTCGAGGTTCTGCGGGCACAGGATGGCGACCCGGTCGCCGGGCTCGGTCACCTGCTGCAGGCGGGCCCCGACCGCCCGGTTGCGGGCGCCGAAATCGGCCCAGTTCAGGTCGCGCTCCACACCGTCGCGTTCGGTGGAGAAGTCGATGAAGCGGTAAGCGAGCTTGTCCCCACGAACCTTCGCCCATCGTTCGACGTGCTTGACCAGACTCCCGTTGTCCGGGAACTTGATCAGTCCGTCCTTGATGAACGGGTTATGGAAGGCCATCTCAACTCCAATCAAATGGGATAGATATCCCAAACCCCGAAGATCGTACCGGGGTGGCGGCTCCCCACCCGTCAGCCGCGGTCGACGCTCTTAGATTTCCCTTAATGTTAAGGGACGACGTGGCACCGGCCAAATCTGCGAGGTCACGTGTCAGCCATGTTTTGGGTGCGGCGCGTTATCGATCACGTTCTGGGCCCAGTTCAGGGCCCACTGGGTGGCGGTCTGCCCGTCGAGGCTCCAGAACTCCGGCGTGGCGTACATCGCGTGCACCGGCTGGCCGGCACCACCGCTGAGCACTTCGAGCGTCCTGGGCAGCTCGACGATGTTGAAGGCGGACTCGGGCGCCGCGCAGATCAGGTCACCGCGCGCACAGATCTCGTTGGTGCGGTCGTCGAGTGCACCGAACCCGCCGGGCCGCGGCCCCGTCATGGACAGCCCCAGCGCCGACAGCGTCGGGACCTCGTGCAGCGTGATCTCGGCGCCCTGACCGTCTGGATTGGGCCCGATGTCCCGTCCGACCTCGTCCTGGCGCCGGCCGTCGGCGATCAACGTGACCCCGAGCACCAGGTCGGCGTCGACCGGTCCGCGGCCGTTGCCGATGTCGCTGGCGATGTCGCCGGCGATCACCGCTCCCTGGGAGAAGCCGACCAGCACGTAGCTGGTCAGCGGGCACCGGTTGTTCATGTCCGTCATCGCCTGCACCGCCGCCCGGGTGCCCTCGGCGCGGCTGTCGTTGTAGGACATCTGGGTGTCGGCCGACAGCGGATTGTGGAACTGCGCGGTGTAGGGCACGGTGAACACCTCCAGCCGGTCGGAGCCGAACTGGGCCCGGATCGGGTTGGTGACGTTGAGCAGCAGCGCGGCCGGGAACTGCACCGGGTTGAACGGGTCGAGCTGCACCGAGGACTCCCAGGTGCCGGGAATCGAGATCAGCTGGACGTCCGGGCAGCTGGCGTCCTGGAACTCCGGGCGCGGCTTGCTCGTCGGCGGGACGGCCGTCGGCGGCAGCGCGGTGGGCGGGACCGCGGTGGGCGGGCTGTCGGGCCGCCGCAGCACCACGATGACCAGCGCCACGATCAGCACGACGGCGAGGCCCACCGCCCCGGCGGCGAACAGCGCCAGCAGGCGGTGGCGTTTCCGCCGGTTGGTCTTGGCCATGGAAGTGTTGGCTCCTAGCAGAGTCGGTCTGTCGCGATGCGAATGTAGTCGGCGGTCGCCTCGTCGAGTTCACCTGCCGACAGCGACGCCGGATCCGGGCCGCGTCTCGGCGGCCGGCTCGTGGGCGTCGTTGCGCACCATCGGTGCGACGAAGTCCCACACCGCCTCGTCGGTCTGCCTGGCCGCGCGCGCCTGGCAGACGTAGGAGCCGATGCTCAGCGCCGTCAGGTCACTCGACGGTTCGACACCCGCGGCGCGCAGCGCATCGAGGTAGGCGCGCTGCCGCGGGGTGACCACCAGCGCGTTGGACCGGACACCCGGCTGCGCCGGCCCGGGCAGGGCGCCGGACTGACCGTGCGTGGGCGCGAGCTCGACCTCGGAGTTGACTCCGGACACCATCGCCGTCGCTGGGCGAGCACCCGGTCAGCCAGGCCGAGGAGGCGACCAGCAGGGACACCCCTGCCACTCCTGTTCTCCCCGCCCGCGCGGACCGTGAGCCGTGTTGCACGTCCTCCAAGGTACCGGTGGCTTCAGCGGGTTCCCGGGACCTACCGGATGGTCGCGACCAGCTCCCCCGACATGGCGGCCAGTTGCCCGCTCCAGGTACCCCAGTCGTGGTTGCCGGAGGTCGGGAAGTCGAAGTGGCCGTTACCGCCGCCGATGGCGCGGTAGTGCTGGTAGAACGTGCGGTTACTGCCCTGGGCCTGGTCGCAGTAGCCGATCATGGCGGGCACGTCGGTGCAGGTGGTGGTCGACGGGCTGAACACCCAGAGCCGAGTGTTGTTGTCCACCAACAGCTGCGCGTGCACGTCGGGATCGTGCCACTTCCACCGGCCCAGCTGTGGCAGACCCCACATGTTGCGGGTGTCGACGCCGCCGAACTGGGCCAGGCCCGCGGTGATCGCGCCGTTCATGTAGGTGTTCGACGGGGTGAGGAAACCGGACAGCGACCCGGCGAACCGGTAGCGGTCGGGGTGGAAGGTCGCCATCGTCATCGCCCCGGTGCCGCCCATCGCGGCGCCGACGATGCCATGGCCGCCGGGGGCCAGGCCCTTGTTGGCGGCCAGCCAGTTGGGCAGTTCGTCGGCCAGGAACGTCTCCCACTGCTTGCTGCCGTCCTGCTCCCAGTTGGTGTACATGCTCCACGCGCCACCGGCGGGGGCGACCACGGAGATCCCGGTGCCGGCCAGCGTGTTCATCGCGTTGCCCGCCGTCACCCAGTTGCTGACGTCGGGAGCGGCGTTGAACGCGTCCAGCAGCACGACCGCGTGCGGTCCGCCGCCCTGGAAGGCGACCGGGATGGCGCGGCCCATCGCCGCCGAGGGCACCATCAACATCTCCACGCCCTGCGCGTGCGCGGTGGGGCCCCAGCCGGGAGCCTGCGACACGCCCGCCAGCACCGCCGCCACCGCCAGCACCGCGGCGGCGCATGTCCGCACGACCGTTCGGATCACCGCACGCATCGACCCCACCTCTCCATTCGCCCCTACCGCCACGTAGTGAATCACATCACCCGGACGGCCCGGGGCTGAAGCGACTGACGGCGGTGACCCCGATGGGGGATCACCGCCGTCACTGTCGTGTCGTGCCGCGCCGGGCTCAGCCGCCCTCGGCCGGAGCCGCTGCGTCCACCGGCACCGCCGGAGCCGACGGCTGCGGCACCGCGCCGAGCACCCGCTGGATGTCGGGCTTCATCTGCTGCAGCTGCTGGCCCCAGTAGTTCCAGCTGTGCGTGCCGTTGGACGGGAAGTTGAACACACCGTTCGTACCGCCCGCGGCGAGGTACTTCTCCTGGAAGGTCCTGTTGGTGCGCATCGTGAAGCCCTCGAGGAACTTCGCGTTGAACAGGTTGCCGGACGAGGCTGCCGGCGTCGAGTTCGGACGGCTTGCCGTTGCCGCAGTAGATCCAGATGCGGGTGTTGTTGGCGACCAGCTTGGCGATGTTGACCATCGGGTCGTTGCGCTTCCACGCCGGGATCGCTCGACGGGCCCCACATGTCCTCGGCATCGTAGCCGCCCGCGTCACCCATCGAGATGCCGACCAGCATCGGCCACCAGCCCTCGGACAGGTTCAGGAAGCCCGACAGCGAGCCGGCGTACTGGAACTGGTTCGGGTGGTAGATCGCCATCGTCAGCGCGGCAGAGCCGGCCATCGACAGGCCCACGGCAGCGTTGCGGTTCGGATTCACGCCCTTGTTGGCCGCCAGGTAGGCCGGCAGCTCCTGGGTGATGAAGGTCTCCCACTTGTAGGTGCTGCAGCCGGCCTTGCCGCACGCCGGCTTGTACCAGTCGCTGTAGAAGCTGGACTGGCCGCCGACGGGCATGACGACCGCGAGGCCGGAGTCCAGATACCACTCGAACGCCGCGGTGTTGATGTCCCAGCCGTTGAAGTCGTCCTGGGCGCGCAGACCGTCGAGCAGGTAGACGCCGGGGGCGTTCGGCCCGCCGCTCTGGAACTGCACCTTGATGTCGCGGCCCATCCCGGCGGACGGGACCATCAGGTACTCCACCGGCAGACCCGGACGGGAGAAAGCTCCCGCGGTCGCGGAGCCGCCGACGGCCCCGATCAGGGCCGGCAACACGGCGGCCACCAGGGCCGCGATCGTGAGCCGACGCGCGCTGGCGCGCAGCCTTCCAACGAGCTTCATGCTTATTTCTGTCCCATCTGTTCAAACAGCAGCATCGAGCCGCCGATCCCCGACCCGGCCGAGTTGCCCGTGTAGTCAACCACACCTTTGTGGTGATCTCTCTGCGCCGCGGAAGGACCGCGACTACCGTCACATGGCTTATCCGACGGACATGCCTGTGGCGTTACGAAAGCAGAAAACCCGCGCTCGCAACAAATCGCCTGCTGCTCACGGGCCCGTCGCCGGCAACCCGGTGTACTCGGGCGTCACCGGCTCCGGAACCGGCAGTCCGCACCGCGCGAGCTCGTAGAGCGGCACCCTGTCGATGCGGTAGCGGGTGAACTCCGCGGCGTCCATCAGGTTCGACAGGAAGCGCCTCGGCCCCATCGGCGCGCGGATCGCGGTGAGCACGGCCTCGGTCTCGGGACACTTCAGGGCGGCTTCAGCCTGCCGGATCCAGTCTTCGTCCAGATAGCTGGGGATGCAGGGCGGCTCTTTGAGGAACGGTCCCTCGGCCACCGCCCAGTCCGGGAACAGGTTCTTGTCGTGGCCGATGCGGCCGTCCTCGAGCCGGGCGGTGTGCGCCGCCAGCGGGTTAGCCAGGCCGATCTGGTCGATCACCCGGACGTCGAGGCCGACGTTCATGCCCAGCATCCCGAGGTTGGTGAAAAACACTGTGTGGGGCCCGGTGTAGCCGCCCGCGGGCCGCGGCGCGCACATCGGGCGGCGGAGGGATGGCCGGCACCACTTCCCAGCGGTCGTAGTTGCCCGCCGGTAGGAGCAGCGCTCCGTCCGGAGTGTTGTCGATGGCCGTGAGCACCGCCCGCATCCGGGGGTAGTCGAGGTAGTCCGCCGCGGTCAGCGGGTGCGCGTGCCCGGTCGCCTGGGAGTAGAACCGGCGCTCGTCGACGATGCCCGTGTACGTGACGCGGGTGGCGTCGGCGCCCATGCCCGGCGAGTTGGCCGCCCAGAGCGCCCAGCCCACCGCCGCCAGCCACAGCAGACCGGTCGGCTCCCGCGTAGAGGTACCCGGCGCCGCGGGCCATCCGGGATCGGTCGGGCAACATCAGCGGGATCACCGACACCGGCGCGAGCAGACAGAACAGCGGGGTCAGCAGCACCCGGCCGTGCATGAAGTCGCCGCCCTGGCGGATCCAGTACACGGCCTGCAGCAGCCCGGACAGCAGCATGAACGTCACCACCGCCTGCGGCCTCTGCACCAGGCGCGCGAACCGGCCGGCGTCCTCGGGAGGCGCGCCGGTTCACCTACGCGGGCCGCCCGCGCAGCAGCATGACCATCAGCCCGAGACCGATCAGCAGCACCGCGGGCGCCCACAACAGGTAGGGCCGGTTGAAGTTCGCCAGGTACACCAGTCCCTGGCCCCATTTGGCGCCCGAGGCGTCCTTGGCCAGCGCGGTGTTGGGAACCAGCAGGCCGTAGTAGCCCATCCGGAAGATCTGATACGCCACCGGGAGCAGTCCGCCCGCGACGACGATGACCAGCCGCCTGCGCCAACCGGACGCCGCGACGACCAGCATCACCAGCGCGAGGCCACCGATCAGCGCGAGTTCCGGGCGCACGAGCACCGAGAGGCCGGCGACGACGGCCAGCGTCGCGTCGAAAGTGCTTGATGTGCGCGGAGCTTTCGGCCCGGCGTAGCGCCTGGGACCAGCAGACCATCATCCACCAGAGCAGTCCCAGGTAGGCCAGCACCAGACCGTTCTCCAGCCCCGAGGTGGCGAAGTCGCGAGCGGGCGGGATGGCGATGTAGACCAGCGCACCGGCGGGCAGGAACACCGCGGACCTGCCCGACAGGCTCGGCGCGTACAGCCGCGCGGTACCCAGCATCACCAGCACCATGCCGGCCACGCTGAGCAGAAGGCGCGAACACCAGGGCCACGTACTCGAGCCGGGCCGGGCCCGACACCAGCCCGCCGAGATACAGCAGGTAGGACCAGGCGGTGGAGGTGTTGGCCTCCACCCGCTCGCCGGCGTTGAACACCGGGCCGTTGCCCGCCAACAGGTTCCGCACCGTGCGCAGCACGATCAGGCCGTCGTCGGCGATCCAGCGGCGCTGCCAGGCCCCCCACCCGAACAGCACGGCCACCAGCACCACGCTCAGCCCACAGGCTGACGCGCACCCAGCGGTGGTACGGGAAGTCCGGCCAGCGGCGCACCCGCACCGCCGCCGCGTCGATCAGCGTGTCAGCTGAGGAAGACTGCGGCACCGACGGTCCCGATCCACGCCACCGCGAGCAGCTGCAGCACCCGGTCTTTCAATGCGATCTCCTCGGGCTCGCCGGCCAGCCCGCCGTCCACGTCGACGGCGTAGCGCAGGATCGCGATGACGAACGGGATCATCGACACCACGAACCAGGAGGTGCTGCCCGTCGCGTCGCGCTCGAAGGCCCAGAGCCCGTAGCAGAGCACCAGGGCGGTGGCCGACAGCGTCCACACGAAGCGCAGGTAGGAGCTGGTGTAGCTCTCCAGCGATTTGCGGATCTTGGCGCCGGTGCGTTCGGCCAGCTGCAGTTCGGCGTAGCGCTTGCCGGCCGCCATGAACAGCGAGCCGAACGCCATCATCAGCAGGAACCATTGCGACAGCGGAACGTCGGCGGCGACGCCGCCGGCGATCGCGCGGATCAGGAAGCCCGAGGACACGATGCAGATGTCGATGACGGGCTGGTGTTTGAGACCGAAGCAGTAGGCCAGCTGGATGCCGATGTAGATGCCCATCACCAGCGCCAGGTTCGGGGTGACGAGCCAGGAGATCGCCAGCGCCGCGACACCGAGCACCGCCGCGAGCAGGTAGGCCAGCGTCTCCGGCACCACGCCCGCCGCGATGGGCCGGAACCGCTTGGTCGGGTGGGCCCGGTCGGCCTCGACGTCGCGCGCGTCGTTGACCAGGTACACGCTCGAGGCGGCCAGGCTGAAGACCGCGAACGCGATCAGCACCCGCACCAGTACCTCGCGGTAGTCGTAGGCGTACCGATCGTCGCCGAGGGCGGCCACCGGGGCGGCGAACACGAGCACGTTCTTGACCCACTGCCGGGGCCGCAACGCCTTGACGATGCCTGCGGGCAGGTTCCGCGGGGGGCCGGCGGCCGGCGATCCGGTCTCCTGACCGACGTGGGATGCGCTCATCGTGCCGCTCCTTCGACCGGGTCGGCCACTGCGCCGACCACCTTGGCAACAACCGCTCCGATCACTACCCCGGCGAGCACGTCGCTGGGGTAGTGGACGCCGAGCACCATGCGCGACAGGGCCATCGGCGGGACCAGCACCGCGGGCAACGGCAGGCCGGTGGGCCGGGCCAGCAGCACCGCGGCGGCGGTGGTCGACGTCGCGTGCGCCGACGGGAAGCTCAACCGGCTCGGGGTACCGACGTTGACCGCGATGGCGGGGTGGTGCGGACGTTCCCGGCGCACCACCCGCTTGACGACGACCGCGCAGGCGTGGGCCGCGAACGCGCCGACTCCCGCGGCCAGATACGAACGTCGCCGGGCCGGCACCATCACGGCGCCGAGTGCGGCCAGTGCGAGCCAGCCGAGACTGTGCTCGCCGAAGTGCGAGAGCGCCCGGGCCACCGGCAGCACGGCCGGCCGATCGGCCAGCGCCGACTGCACGCTGACCAACACGGCGTCCTCGCCGTGCGGCTCCTCAGCCATGACCCTGTTCGGAGCCGGAGTCCAGCAGCACGCCCTCCCAGGACTGCTTGCTGGTCAACATCGGCAGGGCGGCGCGGTAGACCTTGCGCATCCGGTTGAACTTGCGGGCCAGCAGCGCCTGGCGCTTCAGCGATTCCCGCAGCAGTGCGAACATCTGGTCGCGGTCGCGCTGGCGGTAGACCACGCCGCGACCGTCGGCGGTCGTCACCGTGACACCGTCGACGTTGCACAGCGAGAACCAGCGGGCGTCCTGGGTGGCCACGTTGACCTGCGGACGGCGATGGTGCTCGGGCTCGTGCGGCCTGAGCTGGTGCACGACACCGCGGCCCAGCCGCAACGAGATCGACGCCGGGTTGGTGGGGATCTCCACCTTCTTGCGCCAGCGCTTGTCCGAGGGCGTCGGCAGCGCGGTCGCGCTGGGCAGCACGACGGCGTCGGGATACTGCGAGCGCATCGCCCGCACGTCGGGCAGCGCCGACTCCAGGATCGAGAACAGGTTCTCGGGCCCGGCGAGGAAGTCGTCCATCGCCTTGTTCTGGATCGCTACCGTCGAATACTCAAGGCAGAGAAGATGTTTCAGGGTCGCCTTCAGGTGGCTGCGGAGCAGTCCGCGCACATTGCCGTCCCAGTGCAGCGCCGCCACGACCAGCCGGTTGCGCAGGTGGAAGTACGCCTGCCAGTCGATCGCGTCGTCCTTGTCGCTCCAGGCCATGTGCCAGATCGCCGCACCCGGCAGCGTCACGGTCGGGTACCCGTGCTCACCGGCGCGCAGCCCGTAGTCCGCGTCGTCCCACTTGATGAACAGCGGCAGCGGCTGGCCGAGTTCCTCGGCGACCTGCCGCGGGATCATGCACATCCACCAGCCGTTGTAGTCGACGTCGATGCGCCGGTGCAGCAGCCTGCTGCGGAACTCCTCCTCGTCGTTGAGGGGGTACTTGGCGAAGTTGTGGTCGTACTCGGTGTTGACCGCGTTGGTCCACATGAAGTTCGTCTGGTCGACCATCTCACCCATCACGTGCAGGTGCGACGGCTCCTGCAGGTTGAGCATCTGGCCACCCACCAGCGTCGGCACCTTGGCGAACCGGTTGAGCGCCAGCGCGCGCAGGATCGAGTCGGGTTCGACGCGGATGTCGTCGTCCATGAACAGGATCTGCTCGCAGTCGGTGTTCTTCAGCGCCTCGTACATCACCCGGCTGTAGCCACCGGAACCGCCGAGGTTCGGCTGGTTGTGCACCGACAGCCGGTGCCCGAGCGCGGCGGCCGCGGCCTCGAACCCCGGGTGGTCCTTGGCCTTGCTCGTGCCCTGGTCGGAGACGATGACTGCGCCGACGACCTCGTCCACCAGCGGATCGGAGGTGAGCGCGGCGAGGGCGTTCACACAGTCCGACGGTCGGTTGAACGTCGGGATGCCGACCGCGACGTTGGCCCGCCCGGGTGCCGGAATGGGCGCGTACCAGCCCGCGTGATGCAGTGTCGACGCGGCGTCGGTGGTGATGTCGAACCAGATCCAGCCGCCGTCCTCGAACGGGGTGAGATCGATCTCGAACTCCGCGGAGGCGCTTGCGCCGACATCAGATCCCGCGGAGGCGCTTGCGCCGACATCAGATCCCACGGAGGCGCTTGCGCCGACATCAGATCCCACGGAGGCGCTTGCGCCGACATCAGATCCCGCGGCCGTTCCGACCTTCCCGCTGGTGATCGGTGCGCCGCCGACGGTGATGCGCGCGCCGGTGGCCTTGGATCGATAGACGTCGACGCGGGCGCTGCCGGTGAGTTCGACGCGCAACACCACGCAGTCGAGGATCGACCAGCGTCGCCAGTAGCTGGCCGGGAACGCGTTGAAGTAGGTCGCGAACGAGACCTCCGACTCCGCGCCGATCTCCAGCGTGGTGCGGGTGGGGGCGTGGGCGCGCCGGGCGTTGGTGTCGGACTCGGAGATGTAGAGCTTGCGGACGTCCAGCGGCTCACCCGGCCGCGGCAGGATGACGCGGGCCAGCGGGGACACCGCCTGTGACGGTCCGGCCTCCAGCGCGCCGGACGGGATGTCACTCATAGTCAGTTGCTTTCTGTTTCGGGGTCGGCGAGCGGCGCACCATCGGCCAGGTGCGGCGCCAAGGTGTTGTCGTACATGTTCAGCGCGCTGGCGATCGCCATGTGCATGTCGAGGTACTGGTAGGTGCCCAGGCGGCCTCCGAAGAGGACCTTCGCCGAGGCCGTCTCGGCCTTGGCGCGCGCGCGGTAAGCGGCCAGCACCGCACGGTCGGCCTCGGTGTTGATCGGATAGTAGGGCTCGTCGTCGGCCTCGGCGAAGCGGGAGAACTCCCGCATGATCACCGTCTTGTCCGTCGGGTAGGCCCGCTCCGGGTGGAAGTGCCGGAACTCGTGGATGCGGGTGAACGGTACGTCGGCGTCGTTGTAGTTCATCACCGGCGTGCCCTGGAAATCTCCCGTGGGCAGCACCTCGAGCTCGAAATCCAGCGTGCGCCAGCCCAGTCGGCCGTCGGCGTAGTCGAAGTAACGGTCCAGGGGTCCGGTGTAGACCACGGGGGCCGACGGGTTGTCGGCGCGCAGCTGCTCACGCACGTCGAACCAGTCGGTGTCGAGCCGCACCTCGATGCGGTCGTCGGCGGCCATGTTCTGCAGCCAGGCGGTGTAGCCGTCGGCGGGCAGGCCCTCGTAGGTGTCGTTGAAGTAGCGGTTGTCGAAGGTGTAGCGCACCGGCAGCCTGTTGATGGTGGCCGCCGGCAACTCCTTGGGGTCGGTCTGCCATTGCTTGGCGGTGTAGTGCTTCATGAACGCCTCATAGAGCGGGCGCCCGATCAGCGAGATCGCCTTCTCCTCGAAGTTCTGGGCGTCGGCGCTCTCGATCTCGGCCGCCTGCTCCTTGATCAGCGCCCGCGCCTCGTCGGGGCTGAAGTACCGGCCGAAGAACTGGCTGACCAGGCCCAGCCCCATCGGGAACTGGTAGGCCTGCCCGTTGTGCATCGCGAAGACCCGGTGCTGGTAGCCGGTGAACTCGGTGAACCGGCGCACGTAGTCCCACACCCGCTGGTTACTGGTGTGGAACAGGTGGGCGCCGTAGCGGTGCACCTCGATGCCGGTCTCGGGCTCGGGTTCGGAGTAGGCGTTGCCGCCGATGTGGGGGCGTCGCTCGACGACGAGCACCCGCTTGTTCAACTGCGTCGCCACCCGCTCGGCGATGGTCAGGCCGAAGAACCCGGAACCGACGACGAAGAGGTCGAACGCGTCGGCGGGTGGGCGGGGATCAGAGGAGATCATCGGCAGCAAGGGTATCCGACCGCGCCAGTCGGCCCCGATTCGGCGCAACGGCGCAGGTCGCGATTAGCTCACGATTCCATATCGTCACTCTAGTCTCACTAGTCACATCAGTACCATCAAACGCGTAGGCAGATTCGAACGTCTTACGACAGATTTACGCCCATGTATTGAGGAGACTTCCGTGCCGAACCGACGTCGCCGCCGGCTCTCGACAGCCTTGAGCACAGTCGCCGCTCTGGCAGTGGCGAGTCCAGTTGCCGTGGTAGCCGTGTCCGAACTGGCCGGCCCTTCCCCGCACGAACCGCAGCATCGCGAGTTCAAGCAGGCCGCCATGATCACCGACCTGCCGGGCGAATTGATGAACGCCCTGTCCCAGGGCCTCTCGCAGTTCGGCATCAACCTGCCGCCGTTGCCCACGGGTCTGCTCACCGGCACGGGCGCGTCGTCGCCGACCACCCTGAGTCCCGGACTCGGCGTCCCCGGGCTGGGGTCGCCCGGCTGACCGCGCCGTCGCTGACCGATCCCGGGCTGGCCAACCCCGCGCTGACCAATCCGGCACTGACCAGCCCGACCGGGACCCTGGGCACGGCCACCCCGGCGTTGACCGATCCCGGCCTGGCCACGCCCGGCCTGACCACGCCGAGCCTGGGCGACGCCGGCCTGACCGCTCCCGGGCTGACCACGCCGGCGCTCACCACCCCTGGACTCACCACGCCCGGGCTCGCCACGCCCGGCCTGAGCACCCCGCCGGCCCTGACCGATCCCGTGCTCGGAGCCGCGCCGATCTCGACCGCCGGCCTGCCGGCGACGGGCGAGGTGCCGATCTCCGCGCCCGTCGGCCTGGATCCGGCCCTGGGCGCCTACCCGATCCTCGGCGATCCCTCGCTGGCCGCGACCCAGCCGGTGGCCCCCGCCAGCGGCGGTCTGCTCGGCGACCTGACCAGCGCCGCCAACCAGCTGGGCGCCGGCGAGGCCATCGACCTGCTCAAGGGCGTGCTGATGCCCGCGATCATGTCGGCGGTCAAGCCGCCCGCCGCCGCGGCACCCGCGGCGGCCGCCGCAGCGCCCGCCGCCGCGGTCGACGCCGCCAGCGCCGCCGTCGGCCCCCGCAGCAGCCGGCCTGGGCGCCGCCGAGGCGGCGCTCGACTCCGGCGCCTGATCCAGGTCCTGCCACCGCACCGGCACCGCAGAGGCTTCGCGCTCTGCGGTGCCGTTGGCGTCCGGTTTTCCGCGTGTCGAAACACAAGTAACACCTGACACATACGTAACATCGGCTCGTGCTGTGCCGTCGCCTACCGCCGACGCTGATCACCGCGCTCGCGGGGACAGTGCTGCTGCTGCCGTGGGCGATCGCCGGCGTGCCCGGCGAACGAATCGCCGGCCGTGGCCGCGCCCCAGGTGGCGCAGCAACCGTTGACGGGACTCGGCGGCGGCGAGACCATCCGGGAAATCCATCAGGACGTCCCGTTCTCGATGGTCGCGCTGACGGCGCAGGACCTCACCGGAACGTCGGCCCGGGTACGCGCGAAGAAGGCCGACGGATCGTGGGGACCCTGGTACGACGCGGAGAACCTGGAGGGCGTCGGCGCCGACCAGTCCGGAGCGGGGTGGCCTGCGCGGAACCGACCCCGTGTTCGTCGGCCGCACGACGACCGTGCAGATCGCGGTCACCCGACCCGCCGACGCGCCCGCCACCGCGCCGGCCGCCCCGGCAACCGGGGGCCGAAGGGACGCCCCCGCGTTGGGCTACGTGCCCGCGACCGTGGAACAACCGTTCGGGCAGAACATCAACGCCGTGCTGATCAGCCCGCCCCAGACGCCGGCCGACCTGGCGCCGCTGCCGAACGCCGCGACTCCGCCCGGCCAGCCTCCCCACATCATCAACCGCGCCGAATGGGGCGCCGACGAGTCGATGCGATGCGGTGAACCCCGCTACGACAACCGGATCCAGGCCGGCGTCGTGCACCACACCGCGGGCAGCAACGAATACACGCCGCAGGACTCGGCCGGGATCGTCCGGTCGATCTACGAGTACCACACGCGCACCCTGGGCTGGTGCGACATCGCCTACAACGCACTGGTGGACAAGTACGGGCAGGTGTTCGAGGGCCGCGCCGGCGGCATGACCCGCCCCGTCGAGGGCTCGCACACCGGTGGTTTCAACCACAACACGTGGGGCGTCGCGATGCTGGGCAACTTCGAGTCGGTGCCCGCCCACGCCCGATCCAGTTGCGCACGACGGCAAGGCTTCTCGGCTGGGTGCTGGGCCAGGCCGGGGTGGATCCGCGCGGCACGGTGGTGCTGCCGTCCGAAGGCGGCTCGTTCACCAAATTCCCGTTCGGCTCCTCACCGACCCTACCGGCGATCTTCACCCACCGCGACGTCGGCAACACCGAGTGCCCCGGCAACGCCGCCTACGCGGTGATGGACCAGATCCGGGACATCGCGGCGCGTTTCAACGATCCGCCCGGCCCCGAGCAGCTGGCCGAACAGCTGCGCGGCGGCGCGATCTTCGCCACCTGGGACGCACTGGGCGGCATGCACAGCTACCTGGGCAAGCCCACGTCGCCCGAGTCCGCCGGCGAGGGCGGGGCACGCTACGCCACTTTCGAGCACGGGGCGGTCTACTGGTCCCCTGCCAGCGGCGCGCAACCCGTCACCGGCGAGCTGTACAACGCTTGGGGCGCACTGGGATTCGAGCGGGGCGCGCTGGGGCTACCGACCAGTGCCGAGATACCCGAGCCGCTGTGGATCGTGCAGAACTTCCAGCACGGCACGCTGAACTTCGACCGCGAGAACGGCACCGTGACCCGAGTCGTCGACGGGGTGCCCGTGGAACTGCCCCGCCGCCCGGACGCGCCCGCGCCGGTTCAGCTGGAGCGCTTCACCCCGCCGATCAATCCGGCCTGAGCCCCTACCGCCACCACCGCTCCAGAACGCGGGCCACGCCGTCCTCGGCATTGGTGGCCGTCACCTCGTCGGCGGCGGCGAGCGCGTCGGGGTGGGCGTTGCCCATCGCCACGCCCAGGCCCGCCCACGCCAGCATCGGCACGTCGTTGGGCATGTCGCCGAAGGTGACCACCTGTGCCGACTCGATGCCGAGCGGGCGCGCTGAGCTCCTCGATGCCGGTGGCCTTGCTCACTCCCAGCGGCACGATCTCGATCAGCCCGTTGTTGGTCGAATAGGTGATGTCGCCCTCGGTGCCGACGTGCTCGGCCAGCACCCGCGCCATGTCGGCGCTGCGCGCCCCGGACTTGCGGATCAGCAGCTTGACCGCCGGTGCGCTGAGCAGGTCTTCGATGGAGACCTCGGTGTTGTCCGGGTTCAGCCAGGCGTGCTCGTAGCCCGGCGAGCTGACGAACTGCGGGGTGGCCGCGTCGTGCGCGCTGCGCCCCACCCGCTCGACGGCCAGACCCGCGCCCGGGATCACCCGGGTGGCGATCTCGGCGAGCTCGCCCAGCGCATCGGCCGACAGCGTGCGGGCGCTGACGATGCGGTCCACCGAGGGGTCGTAGACCACCGCCCCGTTCGCGCACACCGCCATCGGGGCGAAGCCGAGCTGGTCGACCACGGGCGTGATCCAGCGCGGCGGGCGGCCGGTGGCCAGGACGAACCGGGCGCCCGCGAGTCGACGACCGCGCGCACCGCCGCGCGGGTGCGCGGGCTGACCTTCTCGTCGTCGTCGAGCAGGGTGCCGTCGACGTCGGTCGCGACCAGCTCGGGCGTCATGCCTGCCCGCCCCGCCTGCGCGCCCGCTCCGCGAGCTCCGCCTCGTCGAGCGCCCTGGCCTCGTCGGGGGTCGGCGCCGAGCCACCCAATCTGCGGGGCAGCCAGGGTGCGCCCGCCGGGCGCGGGTAGTCGGCCTGCGCGTCGTGCAGCAGCCCGGTCATCGCCGCGCGCATCGCCGCGTCGAGCTCGCCCACCGTGCCGCGCGGCGGCGATCGGCGCGCCGGTGACCACGGTGATCGGGAGCCTGCTGCGACCCAGCGCGCGGGGCTGATCCTTGGTCCACAGCCGCTGCGCACCCCACACGATCAGCGGAACGATGGGCACGCCGGCCTCCAGCGCCATCCGCACCGCCCCGGTCTTGAACTCCTTGAGCTCGAAGCTGCGGCTGATGGTGGCCTCCGGGATAGACCCCGACGAACTCGCCGCGGCGCAGCGCCTCGACGGCAGCGGCGTACGCGCCGGCACCGGCCCGCCGGTCCACCGGGATCGTCTTGGTGTGCTTGATCAGCCAGGCGACGGTCCTGACCTCGGTCATCTCGGCCTTGATCATGAAGCGCATCCGGCGGTGCGCGGTGCTTGGCGGCCAGCGCGGCGGGCAGCCAGTCGACATAGCTGGTGTGGTTGATCGCGATGACCGCGCCTCCGGAGGTGGGCAGGTGTTCCAGCCCTCGAAAGGTGATCTGCGTGCCGGTGGCCCGGACCGCCAGGGTGGCCGCGATCTCCAGCGTGCGGAAGACCGGTTCCATGCGGTTACCCCGGCGCCCCGGCGGTCGGCCCGCCCTCCTCCGCGCGCCGTGCGGCCTTGGCGGCGGCCTCTTCGGCGTCCATCCGGTCGGCCTCGGCCAGGGTCGGGGCGCCGCCGCCCAACCGGTGCGGCACCCAGAACTCGCCGGGCGGATACAGCGCCGCCGCATAGGCGTCCTGCACCTCGCTCGAGCAGGTGCTGCATGCGGGAGTGCAACAGCGCGGTCAGCTCGGCGGCGGGCAGCGTCGGCTCGATGGGTTCGCCGACCGCGACGGAGATCGGCACCTTCGGCCGCCACATCTTCTTCGGGTGGCCCTTGGTCCAGATCCGCTGGGCACCCCAGACGATGTGCGGGACGATCGGCACGCCGGCGGCGATCGCCATCCGGGCCGCGCCGGACTTGAACTCCTTGATCTCGAAGCTGCGGCTGATCGTGGCCTCGGGGTAGACGCCGACGAACTCGCCCTCCTTGAGCATCTGGCACGCCGCCTCGAACGAGGCCGCGCCGTTGTCGCGATCCACCTCGATGTGCCGCAGGCTGCGCATGATCGGTCCGGTGATCTTGTTGTCGAAGACCTCGCGCTTGGCCATGAACCGCACCTTGCGGCCGAGGTGCTGGCGATAGGCGGGCAGCCCGGCGAACGTGAAGTCGAAGTAGCTGGTGTGGTTGATCGCGATCACCGCCCCGCCGGTGCGCGGCAGGTTCTCCACCCCGGTGACGGTGAACGTCAGGCCCTGGGCGCGCCAGACCAGCCGCGCGAGCTGGATGACTGTGCCGTATACCGGTTCCACAGACGTGCCAGCGCTAGTGCGCGGCGCGCGATGTCGCCGTCGCTCGCCGCGCGCCGCTGGCAGCGATCGGGTCAGGCCGCGGACGCGACGCGCCGCCGGTTAAGCTGACAGGCGAGCAAGCAGCCATCAGAGGGGTATACGTGCAGGTCACCAGCGTCGGCCACGCCGGCTTCCGGATCGACACCGCCGCCGGCAGCATCCTGTGCGATCCGTGGGTCAACCCGGCGTACTTCGCGTCGTGGTTCCCGTTCCCGGACAACAGCGACGCTGGACTGGTCCGCGCTCGGCGACGTCGACTACCTCTACGTCTCGCATCTGCACAAGGACCACTTCGATCCGGAGAATCTGCGCGCCCACGTCAACAAGGACGCCGTCGTGTTGCTGCCGGACTTTCCGGTGCCCGACCTGCGCCGGGAGCTGGAGAAGCTCGGCTTCCACCGCTTCTTCGAGACCACCGACTCCGTCAAGCACCGCGTCAGCGGGCCCAAGGGCGACCTGGACGTGATGATCATCGCGCTGCGCGCGCCCGCCGACGGCCCGATCGGCGACTCCGGACTCGTGGTATCGGATCGCGTCACCACCCTTTTCAATATGAACGACGCCCGGCCGGTCGACCTCGAGGTGCTGCACGCCGATTTCGGCCAGATCGACGTGCACATGCTGCAGTACTCGGGCGCGATCTGGTACCCGATGGTCTACGACATGCCGGCCCGGGCCAAGGAGGCCTTCGGCGTCCAGAAGCGCCAGCGTCAGATGGACCGGTGCCGGCAGTACATCGCGCAGGTCGGCGCGACGTGGGTGATCCCGTCGGCGGGCCCGCCGTGCTTCCTGGATCCCGAGCTGCGCGACCTCAACGACGACCACGGCGATCCGGCCAACATCTTCCCCGACCAGGTGGTCTTCCTCGAGCAGATGGCCGCGCACGGGCACGACGGCGGACTGCTGATGATCCCCGGCTCGACCGCGGATTTCACCGGCTCGCAGTTGAATTCGCTGAGCCACCCGATACCCGACGACGAGGTGCGAGGCGATCTTCACCACCGGCAAGGCCGACTACATCGCCGCCTACGCCGAGCGGATGGCGCCGGTGCTGGCCGCCGAGAAGGCCTCGTGGGCGCCGGCGAGCCGGCGAGCCGCTGCTGGAGCCGTTGCGCGAACTGTTCGAGCCGATCATGCTCGCAGCGCGATCAGATCTGCGACGGCATCGGCTATCCGGTGGAACTGCGCCTCGGCCCCGAAACGGTGGTGCTGGACTTCCCGAAACGAACTGTGCGCGAGCCGATTTCGGACGAGAAGTTCCGCTACGGCTTCGCGATCGCCCCCGAACTGGTGCGCACGGTGGTGCGCGACGGGGAGCCGGACTGGGTCAACACCATCTTCCTGTCCACCCGGTTCCGCGCGTGGCGGGTCGGCGGCTACAACGAGTACCTGTACACGTTCTTCAAGTGCCTCACCGACGAACGCATCGCCTACGCGGACGGCTGGTTCGCCGAGGCGCACGACGACTCCGCCTCGATCACACTGGACGGCTGGGAGATCCAGCGCCGCTGCCCGCACCTGAAGGCCGACCTGTCGAAGTTCGGCGTGGTCGAGGGCACCACGCTGACCTGCAATCTGCATGGCTGGCAGTGGAATCTGACCAACGGCCGCTGCCTGACCAGCAAGGGCCACGAGTTGCGGTCGACCAAGCTGTGACGGTGCCACCATGACCGCAGCGAACAAGCCGGCCCTGTACTACGACGACGGGCTCATCCAGCTCGACCGTGAGGCGTTGACGTTGCGCCGCTACCACTTTCCGTCGGGCACCTCGAAGATCATCCCGCTGCGCGACGATGCGCGGCTACCGGGCTGAGTCCGCTCGGCCTGTTCACTGCAGCGGTTCCGCCTGTGGGGCAGTTCGGATCTGCGCCGCTGGTTGCCGCTGGACGTCCGGCGCCCGCTGAAGTCCACGCTCGTCACGCTCGACGTCCGCGGAACCTATCCGGATCCGGCCTGCACTCCGGTGCACCCCAGCCAGTTCCTCGAGGTTCTCGACGAATTGCTCTCCGCACCGTTAGCTTTTCGGGCTGAGCACCTCGGTGCCGACGTACGGCACCAGCGCCTGCGGCACCCGCACGCTGCCGTCGGGCTGCTGGTGGTTCTCCAGGATCGCGACCAGCCAGCGCGTGGTGGCCAGCGTCCCGTTCAGCGTCGCCGCGGTCTGCGGCTTGCCGTTCTCGTCGCGGTAGCGCACCGCGAGCCGACGGGCCTGGAACGTCGTGCAGTTCGACGTCGACGTGAGCTCGCGGTAGGTCTGCTGAGTGGGCACCCACGCCTCGCAGTCGAACTTGCGCGCCGCCGAGGAGCCCAGGTCGCCGGCGGCGATGTCGATCACCCGGTAGGGCACCTCGATGTGGGCCAGCATCTGGCGCTGCCAGCCCAGCAGCCGCTCGTGCTCGGCCTCGGCCTCTTCGGGCCGGCAGTAGACGAAGCCCTCGACCTTGTCGAACTGGTGCACGCGGATGATGCCGCGGGTGTCCTTGCCGTAGCTGCCGGCCTCGCGCCGGAAGCACGACGACCAGCCGGCATAGCGCAGCGGGCCTGCCGACAGGTCGAGGATCTCGTCGGCGTGGTAGCCGGCCAGCGGCACCTCCGACGTGCCGACCAGGTACAGGTCGTCGCCTCGAGCCGGTAGACCTCGTCGGCGTGCGCGCCGAGGAAGCCGGTGCCCGCCATGATCTCGGGCCGCACCAGCACCGGCGGAATCATCAGCGTGAACCCGTTGTCGGTGGCGGTGCGCACGGCGAGCTGGAACAGCGCCAGCTGCAGCAGCGCCCCGTATCCGGTGAGGAAGTAGAACCGCGAGCCCGACACCTTCGCGCCGCGCTCCATGTCGATCAGCCCGAGCGATTCGCCGAGCTCCAGATGGTCCTTGGGGTCGTCGAGCACCGGCGGCTCGCCGACGGTGTCGCAGCACGGCGAAGTCGTCCTCGCCGCCGGCGGGCACCCCGTCGATGATGACGTTCGAGATCGCCATGTGCGCAGCGGTGTACGCCTGCTCCGCCTCGCCCTGCTCGGCCTCGGCGGCCTTGACGCTGCTCGGCGAGCTCCTTGGCCGCGGCGAGCAGGGCCGGGCGCTCCTCGGGCGTCGCCTTGCCGACCTGCTTGCTGGCCGACTTCTGCTCGGCACGCAGGTTGTCGGCGGCCGAGATCGCGGCGCGCCGGGCGGCGTCCGCCTGCGACAGTGCGTCGACCAGAGCCGGGATCCTCACCGCGGGCCTGTTGCGACGCGCGCACCACATCGGGGTTTTCTCGCAGCACTTTGAGGTCGATCACTGGCGCAACCCTACGGGTCAGGCCGGCACCGGCACGACCGCCGACATCGCCACCTGCGCGCCTGCAACCGCATAACGTTACATCTGCATCACTTGTCACAGCACCTGACACGCCTGTCACAATGGAGCGGATGTCCGCGATCACTCCGAGCGGGTCGACTCGACCGCACGCAGAGGCGGCCCCACGCCGACGTGGTGGCAGAGCCTGCAGGCCGAGTCGACCCGCCGCGCGCTGCTGTTGACCGCCCTCGGCGGCCTGCTGATCGCCGGGGTCATCACCGCGCTGCCGCACGGCGGCTCCCTCCGGCGGCCTGACCGCCAACTCGATCTCGCTCGGCCTGCGCGGCAACGACACGTTCGACCACGGCCAAGCAGCGGCGACTGCCTGAACTGGCCCGACCGCAACCCGGATGCGGCCGAGATCGTCGACTGCAAGCGCCGAGCACCGCTTCGAGGTCGCCGAGTCGGTCGACATGCGGACCTTCCCGGGCAGCGAGTACGGCCCCGACGCCGCGCCGCCCTCGGCGGCGCGGATCCAGCAGATCAGCCAGGAGCAGTGCTCGGCCGCCGTGCAAGCGTTATCTGGGCGCCAAGTTCGACCCCAACAGCCGGTTCACCATCAGCATGCTGTGGTCCGGCGACAAGGCGTGGCGCCAGTCCGGCGAGCGCCGAATGCTGTGCGGGCTGCAGCTGCCGGGACCGAACAACCAGCAGCTGGCCTTCAAGGGCAAGGTCGCCGAGATCGACCAGTCCAAGGTGTGGCCCGCGGGAACCTGCCTGGGTATCGACCCGACCACCAACCAGCCGACCGACATCCCGGTCGACTGCGCCGGCGCCGCACGCGATGGAGGTGACGGGCACGGTCAACTCGCCGAAAGTTCCCCGGCGCGCTGCCGCCCGGAACCCGAGCAGGACGCGTACATCAAGGACACCTGCACGAAGCTGACCGACGCCTACCTGGCGCCGATCCAGCTGCGCAACACCACGCTGACGCTGATCTACAGCACCATCTCGCTGCCGAGCTGGTCGGCGGGCAGCCACCAGGTCTCCTGCAGCATCGGCGCCACGCTGGGCAACGGCGGCTGGTCGACGCTGCTCAACAGCGCCAAGGGCCCGCTGCATGATCAACGGCCAGCCCCCGGTCCCGCCGCCGGACATCCCCGAGGAGCGGCTGAACCTGCCGCCGATCGCGGTGCCGCAGACACCTCGACACGTCGCAGTCGTCGTCGGGCAGCTCGTCGCAGACCACTCCGGCCAGAGCGACAGCAGCCAGCAGACCCAGCACATGCCGCAGTTGGCGACCACGGCGCCGACCCGCACCGACGGAAGCGCCCGCCGGCCGACGGAGCGCCGCCCGCACCGGGCAACACGTTCCTCAACGGGCCGCCGCCCGACCCGCCTCCGGGCGCGCCGCCGCCGGAGGTGCCGCCCGCCGCCGCCCGCCCCGGCGCCCGCCGCCGCCGCCGCGCCGCACCGCTCGCCGCCGCCGGGCTCCGCCGCTGCCCGACCGCCGCCGCCCGGGGTCTAGCCCGGTGGCCGTGCGGATGACTCCGCAGCGGTTCGACGAACTGGTCGGCGACGCGCTGGATCTGATCCCGCCCGATCTGGCGGCGGCGATCGACAACGTGGTGATCCTGGTCGAGGACCGCAACGCCGACGAACCCGAGCTCCTCGGCCTGTACGAGGGCGTCGCGCTGACCGAACGGGACTCCTGGTACGCCGGCTCCCTCCCGGACACCATCACGATCTATCGCGACGCTCTGCTGGACATCTGCGACGAGCGAGGACGAGGTGGTCGACGAGGTGGCGATCACGGTGATCCACGAGATCGCCCACCACTTCGGCATCGACGACGACCGGCTGCACGAACTCGGCTGGGCGCTGAGGCGCCGCCCGGCACGGCAACCCGGATCCCGTCGGCCGCCGAGTGCTATGAACGGGTCGATGGGCATCGGGTGCCGCGCCTGCGCAGCAGGCCTCGAGCACTGCCACGGCGCGCTGATCCATCACGCCTACCGCCGCGACGAGTGCACCGAGGACGACTGCGCCGCTTCCGCTGTCGCACATGAGCTGCACATCGACTGCGAGCGCCGTCGGCTGCGTGTGCGACGAGGTGTCTCGAAGGTGGCCTCAGCCCATCGGGTCGGCTGACCGGGAGGCCGGGTCGCCGACGGTCGTCACCGACGGTTCCGGTCCGAACGGCGGGGTCAGCTGTCCCCAGCGCAGGCAGCTCCACCGGCCGCCGGTGACCGGGGCCAGCACCACCGATTCGGTGTTGGCCAGGTGGTGGTCGATCGCGAAGTGCGCTGTCGATGCCCGCCAGCACCGCCGACGACCAGCCGGATCGCCGCGCCGTGGCTGACGACGACGATGTCGCCGTGCCAGGCGTCGTCGTCGAGATAGCGCATGCGCAGCTGGTCGAGGACGGCAACGTAGCGCTCCAGCACCTGGTGCCCCGTCTCGCCGCCGGGCAACGCCAGCTCGAGTTCGCCGCCGTGCCAGCGCCGGTAGAGCGCGTTGAACTCGTCGTGAGCGGCCTCGTCGGTGCGGTCCTCGAGCTCGCCGACCTGCACCTCGTGGATGCCGTCGAACACGTGCGGGTCCGCGGACGCACGCGATCGCCGATCGGATCTCGGCGGCCGTCTGCACCGCGCGGGTGGCGATCGAATGCGCGATCAACGTCGGCGGCCGCGTCAGCGTGCCGGCGAAGTTGCGGGCCTGCTCGCGGCCGAGGTCGGTCAGCGCGGCTCCCGGCGGCCGGGTGTCCAGCCGCCGCGCCACGTTGCTGTGCGACTGGCCGTGCCGCACCAGCACCAGCCGTCCGGTCATCGGCGCACCCCTGCGCAGCCGCTCGAGCCAGGCCGACGCCTCGTCCATCGCCGGTGGCGGGGTGCCCGACGGGCTCACCGGTGGGCCACGAGCCGAGGTAGCGCACGTCCGTACAGCGCCGGTGCAGTGCGCGCAACGCCTCGGCGACGGAGTCGTCGGCGATGTGGCCCACGAAGTCGAGGAAGAACACATAGGTGCCGAGTTCGGTGCGGGTGGGCCGGGATTCGATGCGCGTCAGGTCGATGTCGCGGATCGACAACTCGGTCATCGCCGACACCAGCGCACCGGGCACGTTGTCCAGCCGGAGCACCACCGACGTCCGGTCCGAACCGGTCCATGCCGGTGGCGGGCCGACCGGGCCGACGAGCACGAACCTGGTGCGCGCGTTGGGCTCGTCGACGACGTCGCAGGCCAGCACGTCCAACCCGTAGCGCTGCGCGGCCAGCGCGGTGCTGACAGCGGCGTCGGCGCGGCCGTCGGCCACCTCGGCGGCCGCGGCAGCGTTCGAAGTGGCCGGCAGCCGGCGCGCGTTCGGCAGATGCTCGGCCAGCCAGCGTTCGCACCTGGGCCGCGGCAACCGGGAACGCCGCCACGGTCTGGACCTGCGCCCGGTCGAGGCCGGGCCGAACCGCGATGGTGAACGCGACGTCCAGGGTCAACTCGGCGAAGATCTGCAGCGGCGACCCGTCGGCGAGACTGTCGAGCGTCGGCAGCACCGATCCGTCGATCGAGTTCTCGATCGGCACGCACGCGAAATCGGCGGCCGCCGGACCGCACCGCGGCCAGCGCGGCGGGCGTGCTGTCCGCGGCCAGCGGGGTCACCGGGCCGCCGGCGAGCCGACGCGGGGATCAGGCCGTTGGCCTCGATCGCGCGCAAAGCCGCCTCGGTGAACGTCCCTTCAGGACCGAGATAGGCGATGCGCGGCACGGCGACAGCCTATCGGGTCACCCGGGTAATCCCGTTCCGCTGGGACGGAAGGCTTGCACGTCGAGACACCCACGAGTTAAGTTAGGCTCACCTTATCTCAGAAGGGGAGGCCCGATGACCGCACCAGCACCTGCTCCAGCACCCTCGACGGCCGAGCGGATCCGCAGCGCCTGTGCGCGGTCCGGCGGCGCGATGCTCGCCGTGGCGGGCATCGACCCGGCCGCCACCCCGGTGCATCATCTGCTGCCCGACGGATCGTTCGCCATCACCGTGCCCGCCGGCGGTGCGCTCGCCGCGACAGTCGCCTCGGCAGGCCGCGAGGGCGTGCCCGCGGTGCTGGAGATGACCGACTACGCGCCACTGCCACTGCGCGAACCGGTGCGCTCGCTGGTCTGGATCCAGGGACGGCTGCGCGATGTCGCCCCGGGCGAGGTCCCGGCGCTGCTCGACGTGATCGCCGCCGAAGACCCCGATCCCGCGCTGCTGCAGGTGAACTCCCCGCAGCACGGCTGCGCGCTGCTGCGGCTCGAGATCGAGTCGGTGGTGGTCGCCGACGCGACCGGGGCCGAGTCGGTCGCCGTCGGCGCGCTCCTGCGGCGCCAGCCCGGACCCGTTCTGCGCCATGGAGTCGTGCTGGCTGCAGCACATGGACTCGGCGCACCGCGACGTCGTCGACCGGCTCGCCGCCCGGCTGCCGACCGCCCTGCGTCGCGGCCGGGTGCGGCCGCTGGGGCTGGACCGCTACGGCGTGCGCTGCGGGTGGAGGGCGACGACGGCGACCACGACGTGCGGTTGCCGTTCGCCAAGCCGGTCGACGACGTGCAGCGGACTGAGTCAGGCGATCCGCGTCCTGATGGGATGCCCGTTCCTCAACGGTCTGCGGGCGCGGCGCGTCTGACGCTCGCTCCGCTCCCGCTACCGTAGCTGCGGTGAGCGGGCCCGCGAACGATCTGACCGAAGCCCAGCGCCGCGCCCTGCGTATCGAGATCGCCGTCGTCCTGGCGGTCACGTTCGCGCTCAGCGCGCTACACGCGCGGTACTCGGCCTCGATCGAGGGCGTGCTGCTCGGCCTGTCCGGGCAGACGGTGGCGCTCAACCCGCGCCGCTCCCCGTTCGACCTGATCGATCTCGGCCTCAACCTGGCCGGCCTGTTCCAGCTGCTGGCCTGGGGAGCGCTGGCGCGTGTACCTGCTGTGGCGCGGCGGTGACGGCCCCGCGACGATCGGGCTGGGCCGCATCCGTTGGCGCGCCGATGTGCTCGGCGGCGTCGGGCTGGCCGCGCTGATCGGCGTGCCCGGCCTGGCGCTGTATCAGATCGCCGCGCGATCCTCGGCATCAACGCGTCCGTCGACCCCGCCGAGCTCAACGACACCGTGGTGGCGCATCCCGGTGCTGCTGCTGCTGGCGTTCGGCAATGGCTGGGCCGAGGAGGTCATCGTCGTCGGGTTCCTGCTGACCCGGCTGCGGCAGCTGCGGGTCAATCCGTGGCTCGCGTTGCTGGTCTCGAGCCTGCTGCGCGGCGACCTACCACCTCTACCAGGGCTTCGGCGCGGGGCTGGGCAACGTCGCGATGGGCCTGGTGTTCGGCTACGCCTGGCAGCGCACCGGCCGGCTGTGGCCGCTGATCATCGCCCACGGCCTCATCGACGCGGTGGCGTTCGTCGGATACTCGCTGCTGGCCGGGCGATCTCGGCTGGTTGCAGTAGCCCGGCCGCGTACATTCTTGCTGTGAGCGACATGCGGCCGCCCCGGCGGTCCCCAGCGGCCGCCGCGAGCCGCCGCAGGTCGATGCAGCCGCGACCCGAACCACCGGCCCCCGCTGGCCGCCCAATCCGCCCACGCCGCAGCGCAGGCCGACCGCCCCACCCCCGCCGCAGCGCAGGCCGCCACCGCCCCCGTCCGCGCACCGGCCGACACCGCCCCTGCCCCGGCCACCGGCCCGGCGCCCCGCCCCGCCGACCCGTCGGCCGCCGCCTCCACGCCGCCCCGCCGCGTACGCCGCAAGCCGCGCCGCGCCCGACGGTGGCCGCGGGTGCTGCTCGTCGGCCTGCTGGTCGTTCTGCGCGGGCACCGTCGCCGTCGCGGTCTGGGTGGACACGTCGCTGCACCGGATCACCGGCGCTGACCGACTACGCCGACCGGCCCGCCCAGGGCGCCGGGCACCACCTGGCTGCTCGTCGGCTCGGACAGCCGGACCGGATCTGACGCCCGAGCAGCAGGCCGAACTCGCCACCGGCGGCGACATCGGCAACGGCCGCACCGACACGATCCTGCTGGTTCACATGCCCGGCCTGTGGTCGGCACGCCCACCGACGATGGTGTCGATCCCGCGCGACTCCTATGTGCCGATTCCCGGCTACGGCAGCGACAAGATCAACGCCGCGTTCGCCGTGGGCGGTGCACCGCTGCTGACCCAGACCGTCGAAGCAGGCCACCGGCCTGCGCATCGACCATTACGCCGAGATCGGCTTCGGCGGTTTCGCCGGGCTGGTCGACGCCGTCGGCGGGGTCACCGATGTGCCCGCCCGAGCCGATCGACGACCCGCTGGCGGGCATCGATCTGCCTGCCGGCTGCCAGCAACTCGACGGCCGCGACGCGCTCGGCTTCGTGCGCAGCCGTGCCACCCCGCGCGCCGATCTGGACCGGATGGCCAACCAGCGTCAGTTCATGTCGGCGCTGATGCACCGCGCCGCCAGCCCGACCGTGCTGCTGAACCCGCTGCGCTGGTACCCGATGGCGCATGCGGCGGCCGACACCGTCACGGTGAACGACGGTGACCACATCTGGGACCTGGCCCGGCTGGCGCTGGGCGCTGCGCGGCGACCTCACGACCATCACCGTGCCGATCGGCGAGTTCACCGAGAACGGCTCCGGCTCGATCGTGGTGTGGGACAGCGACGCCGCACAGCGGCTGTTCGCCGCGCTGGCGTCGGACGCGGCCGTGCCCCAGGACGTGCTCGACGCCGCGAACCCGTAGCCGACGCTAGTCCCGGCCCGCGCCGGTCAGCCCGTTCTGCAGCCAGTCCTTGGTGCGGCCCGGGATGGTTGGTCGCGATCCAGGCCACCCCGAGGTCCCGGCAGTACTGGACGTCCTCGTAATGGTCGACGGTCCAGCAGTACAGCGCGCGGCCCTGCGCCGCCGCGCGGTCGACCAGTTCGGGGTGATCGCGCAGCGTGCGCGATCGACGGTCCGACGGCGGTGGCGCCGACCGTGGTGGCCGCGCTGCCGCCGAGGTAACGCGACGTCTCGCCGAGCAGGACCGTCGGCAGCAGCGGCGCCGCGCGCCGGATCCGCCACACGGCGGCGGCCGAGAAGGACATCACCACCGCGCGGGACAGGTCGGCCGATGCCGGCGACGCGATGCCGTACCGGTGCAGCAGCGCGAGCACCTTGCTCTCCACCAACGCGCCGTAGCGCACGGGATGCTTGGTCTCGATGAACATCTTGACCGGCCGGTTCCAGTCCAGCACCAGTGACGACGAGGTCGTCGAGGGTCAGCAGGCCGGTGTCACCGTGGCTGCCGTCGGGGCGCCAGCTGGGATGCCACGAGCCGTAGTCGAGCTCGCGCAGCTCGGCCAGCGTCATCTCGCTGACCAGGCCCGATGCCGGTCGACGTGCGGTCCAGCCGGCGGTCGTGCACACACACCAGGTGGCCGTCGCGGGTCAGCCGGACATCGCACTCGACGGCGTCGGCGCCCTCCTCGAGCGCGAGCTCGTAGGCGGCGCGGGTGTGCTCGGGACGGTCGGCGGAGGCGCCGCGGTGGGCCACCACGAACGGGTGGCCGCCGGACGTCCCGCCGCGAGCTCATACCGCTATGCTGCCGGGTTCTGGCCCTTCGGGCTCAACCGCACGCGCGGGTTCGTCGCGATTCCCGTCCTCAGAGGGGGGCCGGCCGGCGACCACGACCCACCGCTTGGCCGGCCGCTCGACCGGCTGCCGCTCGAAGCCGAGGAAGACCTGCAGGGCCAGCAGCACCGCCGCGCGCCCCGAAAGGTACGCCACGATCGTGGTCACGGTGTTGTCGGCGATGCCCTGGGCGTCGGTGGTGAAACTGGTGGCGATGGAGAAGATCGACAGCGCGGTGGCGGCCACCCAGACCGCCCACCAGACCACGATGGGTCGGCGCAGTCGGCTGTCAGCCGATCCTCCGACCCGGCCAGTTCGAGAACGAACACCGGCGCCCAGGCGAGGTTCGCCACAGGGATGAGGCATCCGGCGCGCAGCGCCCACACCGGCCGCGGATCCTGGCACCCCATGGTGTGCGTAACGCCGCAGCACGCCGCGCGATCAGCCAGTTGGTCAGCAGCAGCGCGCTGGCCACCACCATGAACACGGCGACGACGCTCGCCGCGACCCCGCCCCAGGTGGCGATGCCGGCCACCCAGGGATTGAGCAGAACGACCGGTTGATGATCAGCAGGACGTAGCGGATCAGGTGGACGAACGCCGCCGCGCCCAGCACGGCGGCCGTCGTGACGAGTGTCATCCGCACCGCGGTGACCGACGGGCCGGTGCGTACCGGCCGCTGCTCCGGCGGCGCGTCGAAGTGCTCGACGAGGCCCCACCGGGGGATCGCGGCGTAGCGCGGCGTCGGCCCGAGGTCCCGGCGCCCACGCCGGGGGGGCGGCGGCGGCACCCGGGCGGACGGCGACCCAGCGGAATCCCGAGGGCAGCGACGGTGCGGGCCGGCGGCCCGGCGGCGCCGGGCTCCTGGCCGCGGCTCCATTCGGGCGACGGTGTGTGGCCCGACGGCGCGAGCAGCGTGCCGCGGCACCGCGGACACCAGACCCGCTGCCGGTCGCGCACGTTCCAACGCGTCCCGCACTGGGAACACACTTGAATCATCGGACCAGCTTAATGACGTCGCTCCGGCCGGCTGGTCAGACGGTGCCCGCGGACCCGTCGTCGGTGACGACCGGACGCCCCGCCTCCGCCCAGGCCAGCATGCCGCCGGTGACATTGGCCGGTTGGTAGCCGTTGCGGGCCAGGTAGCTCGCGACCTGCTGCGACCGGCCGCCGGCGTGGCAGACCACGAAGAGGCGGGCCTGCGGGTCGAGTTCGGCCATGCGGGCGGGCACTTCGCCCATCGGGATGTGCCGGGCCCCGGGCGCGTGCCCGCGTTGCCATTCGTCGGGCTCACGGACGTCGAGCAGCATCACGGTCTCGTCGAAGGTCGTCGGCACATCGGTGATCGTCGCCTGCGGCACCTCGGGCTCGTCCATGAGCTCATGCTGACACGGTCGCGGCCGGGGGACCAGTCGCCGACCGCAGCAGCAATAGCCGACCCGGCAGCGGGGCTATCCACAGTTTCCACAGGTTCATCCACAGGCTGCGCGACTGCTCAGGCGGCCATGAGCCGCTCAATCTGTGCGCCGAGCGTTCTCGGTTGTGGATAATCCACCGGGGAAACGCCCATGCGATTCACAGGCCTCGGACAGGCTGGAGCGAAATGCCTCGTACGGCTAAGCAATTCGGCGAATCATGGGCAATTCGTGCTCGATTTCTCAGCAGCGAACAACAGGGGTTATGATCGCCGTCACAGCAATTCTCGTGTGACCGATCTCACTGGGGTGGAGATCTGGGGGAGGTAGTAAGCGTGCAGGTGAGGAGCATCTGATGGCGCCATCGATGGGCTCCGGGTCGGCCTTTCCGCCGTCGGAATGGCAGTCGTCGTCGCGCGCCTACACGCGCAGCCAGTTGATGGCCTTCCTCCGCGCGGGAGCGATCGCGCTGGTGCTTCTGGCCATCCTCGCCGTGATCGTGCTCTTCTGACCTATCTGTCGCCGCGGCCGGTCCGCACGGTCCACAGCACCCGGTAGGACTGTGCGGCCGGCACCCAGCCGAACTCCCGCGAATCGGTGGCGCCCGGCGCGCCGGGATTGTCCGACATCGCTTCGAAAAACTGCCCGGCGTCGGCTCGACGGACACCGCCGACGCGCTTCACCAGATAGCGCGACGACTGATGCGGATCGGGAAACACCCTGAGCTGTCCCGTTTTCGGGTTGCCTCCCAGCCACGCCAGCAGGCCGTCGCCCGGTTGCAGGGTCGGCCGCATGGAGTCCTCGACCACGACGAAACGCCTCAGCGTACCCATCCGACCCCACGAAAAGCGAAACAGCCGATGGTTGCGGCGCATGGTCTCAGGGTAAGTTAGGGCCATGCTGCATCGACTGTTCGCCAACGCCACGCCCGCCCACGCCCACTGCGACCTGTACTGCGGCGTCTACGACCCCGCGCAGGCCAAGATCGAGGCGATGTCCTGCCTCAAGACGATCCAGAAGTACCACGACTCCGACGACGAGCACTTCAAGACCCGCGCCATCATCATCAAGGAGCGTCAGGCCGAAGAGGTCAAGCATCACCTGATGGTGCTGTGGGCCGACTTCTTCACCAAGGACCACTTCGAGCAGTTCCCGAACCTGCACCAGCTGTTCTGGGACGGTGTGCACGGTGCCGGCGACGTGAAGAAGTCGCTGGACGCGGCCGTGGCCGAGAAGCTGCTCAAGACCATCGACGAGATCGCCGACATCTTCTGGCAGACCGACAAGGGCAAGCAGATGGGCGTGTACCCGCCCTCCTGACGGTCCCTCGAGACATCCCGCACACCGGCCCGGTCCAATGACCGGGCCGGTTTTGTCGCCGTCGACAGCCGTGTCCACTTGCGTGCCGGCAGCGCACTGGCGCATCCTGAGCGGATCGACCCATTGCCGTGTCGGGCAGTTGCTCACCGATGCCGGGAGGCGAGATGGATTTCGGGTCCGGTCGGGCGATCGAGATCGCACCGTTTCATTCGCGCGGGTCGCTGAAGGGGTTCGTGGTGTCCGGGCGCTGGCCCGACTCGACCAAAGAGTGGGCACAGCTGCTGATGGTCGCGGTCCGCGTCGCGTCACTGCCGGGACTTCTCTCGACGACCACGATTTTCGGTGCGCGCGAGGAGCTGCCCGACGAACCCGAGCCGGGCACCGTCGGTCTGGTGGTCGCCGAGGGCACGGTGGTCGGCGACGCCGCCGTGGCGCCCGGATACTTCGCCGACCGTCAACCGCCCGCCCTGCTGATGTTGCATCCGCCGTCGGAGACCATGCCGTCGCTGCCCGAATGCAGCGGCGCCGCATCCGGATGCGTGCTGCTTCCCGGGCTGCCGCACCTCGGGCTGGAGCACCGGGCCGCCTGGGTCGAAGCCGAGTCGGACGGCACGGTGACATCGATGGTCAGCCGGGTGGGAGTCGACCCGATCAGTCACCCCGACACGGCGATCCTGGCGATGCTGCTCGCCGCCTGAGCCCGTCCGCGTCCGTCCTGCCACTGGCTACTGACAGTCTCACCGCCTGCCGTCACACCGCAGTTGCCGGTGTTTGCCGCACGACATGGTCAGGAGCGCTGCGGGCGGTCCGGCCCACACCGTGCGTGCACCTAACACTCAGCAAACGTCGAGACGTCGGTCATCGAATTCGGTGCGCCCGTTGCCGGCGGTACCCGGGGAAACTGCGGGGACACCGGTCGGGAAAATGCCGCGCGTACGCTGGCTACGTAGGCGTTATTATTTGCCTAGCTGCACCTTGCTACGGGGGTGGAAGGTGTACGGGTCCTCGTCGTTCACAGCAGTAGCGGCGCACCGGGAAGCGAGCCGGGTTAACATTTCCGTGGTTTGCACTTGGTTGAGGACACATCTGTCGCTACGATAATCAGCAAATCCGCCGCCCCGAAAATCCGCTCGTGTGTATCTGGAGGTCAACCCGATGAGCAACACGTTTGCCGCTCGACTCAACCGCTTGTTCGACACCGTCTACCCGCCGGGACGTGGTCCGCACACCTCTGCCGAAGTGATCGCGGCGCTGAAGGCGGAAGGCGTGACGATGTCCGCCCCATACCTCTCGCAGCTGCGTTCCGGCAACCGAACGAACCCCTCGGTGGCGACCATGGCCGCGCTTGCCAACTTCTTCCGGATCAAGCCGGCGTACTTCACCGACGACGAGTACTACGAGAAGCTGGACAAGGAGCTCACCCTGCTCGCCGGCATGCGCGACGAGGGCGTTCGCCGAATCGCAGCCCGCACGGTCGGTCTGTCGGCCGAGGCCAAGCAGGACATCGTCCAGAAGGTCGACGAACTGCGGCGCCGCGAGAACCTCGAGGATTAGCCCCCGCGACGACTCGCGGACTCAGGCGGCAACGGTGTCACTCGGCCGCTCGACGGTGAGCCGGCGGTACTGCCGCGCGATTTCGAGGATCCACTCCCGATCCGAGTAGGTGGTCGGCTGGCGCAGCCATGCCGGGCCCGGGAATTCCTCGTCGCCGTCGATCCACGCGGCCACGGTGGCGGCCTGCTGCACCGGGGTCACGTCCGGCGCCGGAAGCTCATCCAGGTCGCCGAACGTCTCTCCGTCGGTGCCGGCCGCCGATCCGCTCGTCTCCGCCCGGCTGAGCGCACCGCTGGCGGCAGTGGCTTCCAGGAACAGCGCATCGGAGATCAGCGACATGCGTTCGGCCACCCGGAACGCGAGGGGTCCGCGCGGGCGCACGCCGATCCCGACGTCGGGATGCCTGCGGCCGAGTTCGTCGAGGATGGGCTGGATGGTGCGCAGCTCCCGCCGCGCGCCGAACCAGTCTTCGAGGCTGGGCAGCAGCGATCCGGCGGCCACGACCAGCATCGCGCAGCCGAGCAGCGTCGCCGCCGCGCCCGACGCCGACCAGTCCCGTCGTGCCCACCGCCCGGAGCAGGAAGAACGCCAGCGCCAGCACGATCAGCACGATGCCCACGGTGAACACGAACAGTGCCCGGCCGCGGCGCGTGCGATTGGAGTGCCGCAGCCCCGCCCAGGCCACCAAGCTCAGCGCCATCAGCACGTACAGCAGCGGAAGCAACCAGGGCAGCGCCGTGCCCCCGGCGCCGAGGCTGCGCCGCAGGTACTCCTGCGGCGCCATCTCGGGTCGCTGGCCGTCGGCGAAGAAGACGGCCAGGCTCGCGGCGGCGATGACGGCCGCGACGACGTACTGAGCGATCGCGATCTTCTTCGCGGCCGCCGGCGACCGGATACGACGAGACCGTCGTGATCATCACGCAGCTGCCCGCCGCGCATCCGATCAGCGCCACCTGGCTGAGGCCCATCGAGATGTTGGGCCAGTGCAGCAGGGTGTCGATCAGCAGGGTCAGCGGCTGCCAGTTCAGCGCCGCGACGGCGCCGAGGCTGCCGAGAGCCAGGATCATGGCGGTGCTCACCAGGGACTGCTTGTTGACCAGCGCCCAGCCGATCCGCAGCCCGGTGGCCAACCCGAGCAGACCGGCGATGACCCAGACGATCAACCAAACGCCTCTCCGAGGCGCACCTGCACGATCGACGACCGGTCCGACGGGCAGCCGGCCCAGCCGGTAGATCAGCAGCGCGGCGAAGTCCTCGGCCTCCTGCTCGTGGTCCTCACCGCTGGGACCCATGCATCCGGTGCGTTGATTGAGCATGTAGCCGATCAGCTCGGCGCTGGCGACCTCGGTGCTCTCCCTGGCGGCCTCGACGACCGCGATTCCCTCGTGTCCGAGCACCAGGTGTCCGAGTTCATGGGCCAGGGTCCGATCCCACGCCGGAAGTCCGCGCTGGATGAGGAACATGTCGTGGTCGGTGTACTGCCGCCATTGCCCACACACCCCGGGCGGCAGATCGGCCGTCGCCAGTTCGATCGGCCGGCTGCGATGGTCGCTGACCGCCTCGACCAGCCGGGGAAGCGAGATCTCGCCCGTGTCGCGGCGCGAGATCGAGAACCTCACTGACCGCGCGGGTGACGCGGCGGCTCGCAGGCATTGTCATCCCCCCTCTCGATGGAGTCCACTATGCGCCGCCCACCGCGGCGAGGTGGACCGTTCGGTGTCAGTTCATGAACCTTGTCAAACCCTGCGTCCGGACCGCCCGACCGGCCTTGGCCTGGCGGTACCCCATCAACCCCCCGGCGCCGGTCAAGATCAGTATTCCAACCACGCCCGGCAGCGCCAATGCGAGCATCTGCGGCGTTCCCGCGGTGCGCAGGTACTCGCCGTAACCCGCCCGGTAGCCCGACGCCGGCGTCGCGAGATTCGAGGCGGGCACCTGGCGGTGGTACCTGCCGCGGCGGCACCGGATCGGCGCCCGCCGCGCGCGGAGCCGCCGGAGCGCGCCGGAGCGCGCCGGAGCTGTGCCGATACCGGTCCCCCCCGGCGCCGGGACCGCCGGAAGCGCACCGGCCGGCGCAGCGACGACCGGCACGCTCATCGGCGCTTCACCGCCGATTCCCGGCACACCGGCTCCGGGCACCGCGTCGATGACGTCGGGCTCGAAGGGCTCCTCATTCGGCGGCCGGAATATCCGGGGCACCCCCGGACGGGCCGGACACCCCGCCCAGGCCCGGTACGCCCTGCGGGCGCCCGCCGCTCCCGTGCCCGTCCGACGGGTTCGGCTCACCGGGAGGTTGTGGATCGTCGGGGTCCGGCCACGGCCATGGCCACGGCCAGCCCGGTCCGCAGTCCTTCTCGCCCTTCTCGCAGCACGGGCGCGGCGGATTTGGCGTCGCCGGTCTCCTGAGCGTCCGTCGGCTCCCGAGCGGGCCCGGCGTCCTCGGCGGTGCCGTCCGGACCGGCCCGGTGTCGTCCGCGTCGGTGTCGGCGGGCTGGCCCCGGTGCTCGCGGGCGGCCCGTTGGTGCCTGGCGGTTCGGTGCTCCCGAGCGACTCGGCGGTCGCGGTGGTGGCGATGGATCTCCGAGCGGTGGGCCTGGGCCGCACGGGGGCCAGACCGGTCGACGCCGGTGGTGCCGTCCGATGCGGCGCCCGGCTGGGCGACTGCGGGGCCACCCCCGGCGGTCCCCAGCAGCAGCCCGGAGGCGACGAGGCAGGCCGCCGCAGCGATGCGCGCTCGCGAACCCACGTCGTCACCACCCTTCGAGGCATCGGGCCCCGCCAACCCCCCAGTCGTGGAGTCGATTCTCGCACAAACCCGATAGCTCGGTTTGCTGAGAAGAGGCAAACCCCCGCCGGTGCGGGGCACGCCCGAACGCCGCCGCGCATCGAACGCTAGTGTTGATCGGCGTCACCGCCGGATCCCCGGCGGAAGCGCTGACCCGATGAGTGGAAAGGCCGCAGGGATGAGTCTGTTCAAACGGCGTAAATCCCGCGCAACCCGCAGGGCCGAGGCCCGCGCCATCAAGGCCAAGGCCAAGCTGGAAGCCAAGTTGTCGGCCAAGAACGAGGTTCGCCGCTTCAAGGCCGAGCAGAAGGCGGCCCGCCGCGCCCTCAGTGCGCAGCTCAAGGCGCAGCGCGACAGCGACCGCGCCGCGCTCAAAGTTGCTGAGACTCAACTGAAGGCCGCGCGGGAGGGCAAGTTGTTCTCCCCCACCAGGGTTCGGCGGGCGCTCACCGTGACGCGTTTGCTGGCGCCGGTGGTGGTGCCCGCTGGTGTACCGGGCGTCCATCTCCGCGCGTGGACTGCTCGACGAGCGCCGGGCCGACCGGCTCGGCATCCCGCTGAGCCAGCTCGGGCAGTTCTCCGGTCACGGGGCGGCGCTCTCGGCGCGCATCGCCGGGGCCGAGCAGTCGCTGCGGGAGCTGGCGGACAAGAAGCCCAAGGACGCCGAGACCAAACAGTTCGTCGCGGCGATCAGCGCTCGGCTGGGCGACCTCGCCGCCGCCGTCACGGCTGCGGAGAACATGCCCTCGGCGCGCCGGCGGGCGGCGCACGCCGCGATCACCGAGCAGCTCGACGGGGTCGACGCCGACTTGATGGCGCGGCTGGGCGTGGCCTGACCCGTTGGCCGCCCTGGACCCGGATGGGCTGCGCGGCAGGCGCCGCGGGCCTGTTGACGGCCGCGCTGGCACTCGCCGCGCACAGCGCGGGCGGTGGCGCACTGCCCTCCGGGCCCGCCGGCATCGAGTTGCTCCTGGTCGCCGCGACCGTCGGCGTGACGGCGGCGGTGCTGCCGCGGGCCGGTGAGGTCGCGACGATGCTGGTGCTGCTCGGCGCGGGCCAGCTGGTCGGCCACGGCGTCCTGGCCGCAGCCGGCCACCTCCACTCGGCGGCCGGCGCGGGGCCGGCCCGGATCATGGCGGCGGCACACGGCGCCGCGATCGTGGTCGGCGCGCTGCTGATCAGCGCGGGCGACCGACTGTGCCGCACCGTGTCCCGCGTGCTGCGCCGCACCCTGCGGCCGGGCCGCCCGCCGGTGCTGATCGCGTGCGTCGCCGCCGCCGGCCGGACGGACCAGCCGCTGCATGTGACCTACCCGCTGATCTCGTCGTGGTCGTATCGGGGTCCGCCGGCCGGCACCGCCGCCCGCTGACCGAAGATTCCCAACCGACCGAGAAAGCCGACAACCGAATGAAAGCACTTCACCGTGGGACGGCGCCCGCCGTCACCCACGTCGTCCTCCTGGCCGTGCTGGCGATCGGATTGTGCACCGGTGCGCTGGCCTCCGCCGGCGCTGCCTGGGCGCACGCCACCCGGATCGCCGGTGACCCCGCCGACAACGCCGAGCTGGCGCAGTCCCCGCCGCGGGTGAGCGCCACGTTCAACGAACCGATGCAGTCGCGAGTTCGCGGCGATGACCGTGATCGGGCCCGACGGCGCGCAGTGGTCCGACGGCCGGCCCGCCGTCGACGGCGCGACCATCAGCGTCGGTGTGCGCACCGGCGCGCCCGCCGGCACCTACACCGTCAACTACCGGGCGACGTCGGCCGACGGTCATGTGGTGACCGGCTCGTGGTCCTACCGGGTGGCGCCCGCCGCGGCGGCACCGCAACCGGCGCCGGCACCGACGACGCCGCAGACGGCGGCCGCTCCGGCGGCGGAGTCGACGGACGCGCCGGCCGACGGACCTGCCGGTGTGGCCGTTCGCGGCGGCCGCCATCGCGGTGGTCGCCGCCGGTGCCGTGTGGGCGGTCCGGCGCAGGTCGTGACGCATCGTCGCGCGGTGGCGGGCGGAGTCGCTCGTCACCGTCGCGGCATGCGTGCTGGCTTGGGCGCTGGCCCTGCCGCACGCGGCGTTGCCGGTGGCCCTGGTCAGAGCGGTGGCCGACATCGCTGCCGTGACCACCCTCGGGCTGGCCGTGGTGCCCGCGCTGGACGGGCAGCGCTACCGTGCCGAGCTCCTGCAGCGGGCCACCGCACCGCTGGTCGGCGCCTCTGCCCTCTGGCTGGGGCCGAGGTGGTGCGACTGGTGCTCGACACGGCGACGGCGGCCGGCACCGCACCCGCCCGGGTCGGCCTGCGCACGGTGGGCGTGTTCGTCACCCAGACCGCGGCCGGCCGGGCGGGGCTGGTGACGATCCTCGCCGCCGCCGGGGTGTGCGCGCTGGCGGCGGCGGCGCCCGGACCCCGCCGGCCGCGGTCGTCGGCGCCGGAGTGGCCGCGATCGGCGTCGTCGGCCATCCCCTGACCGGGCACCTCGCCAACAGTCCCATGGGTGGCGTGGCGGTCGCCGTGCACACGTTGGCCGCGGCCGTGTGGTGTGGCGTGCTGGCCGCCGTGGTGCTCACCGTGCGTCACCGCGGCCAGTGGGCGCGGATACTGCCGCGGTTCTCGCAGTTGTCGCTGCTGTGCGTCGCGGCGCTGCTCGCGGGCGGGGTCGCGGCGAGCCTGGTGGTGCTGGACTCGCCGGCGCAGTTGTACGCGACGGGCTGGGGCAGGGTGCTGTCGGCCAAGATCGCGCTGACCGCGACCTGATCGCGCTCGGGTGGCGCAACCGGGTGTTCTGGCTGCCCGCCGCCCGCGCGCACCGCTCCAGCGCCGACGTGTCGAGAGCGCGGGCATACACCGAACTCGCACTGATGGCCGCGGCCCTGGCCGCCGCGGCCACCCTCGCGGTCACCGGCTGACACCGGCAAGGCGCTGACGGCGCGCCTGGCATGATGGGGAACACTGCCGGGTGCACATACTCAAAGGAGCAGCGACATGGCAGATCAGCCGGATCGGCCCGAGGAAGGGTCCGATGCCGCACGCCCGGATGCGGATCCGCCGGTCCCCCCGGTGAAGAAGACTCGCGGCCGCGAAGAAGGCTGCACCGGCCAAGAAAGCCCCGGCCAAGAAAGCCCCGGCCAAGAAAGCGGCAGTGAAGAAGGCCGCCGCCGGCCAAGAAGGCCCCGGCCAAGAAGGCTGCCGCCAAGAAGACCCCCGCGAAGAAGGCTCCGGCCGACAAGGCCGCCGCCAAGAAGGTGGCCCCGCCGCCGGACACCGACGCAGTGGCCTCTGCGGCCAAAGAGGTTGCCGCTCAGGCGAAATCGACTGTCGCGTCGGCCAGCACAGCCGCCATCAGCCCCCCGCCGGCACTGGCCGAGAAGCCGGATTCGTCGCGGCTGCCGATCGCCGCGGCGGCGGTCACCGCACTGCTGGCCATCGTCGTGGTGCTGCTCGCCGCCCGCCGCACCAACGGCGACTAGCTCCGCGCTTGACCCGTCACCACGACCACGCCGAACCGGGACTGGCGCAGTTCGGGCACGACATCATCACGGCATAATGGCGCGGTGACTGTGACGCCGCGCCCCACCGCTGACCTGGTCGACGAGATCGGCCCCGACGTCCGCAGCTGCGACCTGCAGATGCGCCAGTACGGCGGCCGTACCGAGTTCGCGGGGCCGATCACCACCGTGCGGTGCTTCGAGGACAACGCCCTGCTCAAGTCGGTGCTGTCCGAGCCGGGACACGGCGGGGTCCTGGTGATCGACGGCGACGGATCGGTGCACACCGCTCTGGTCGGCGATGTCATCGCCGAGCTCGGCCGGTCCAACGGGTGGTCGGGCCTGATCATCAACGGTGCGGTGCGCGACGCCGCGACGCTGCGCACGCTCGACATCGGCATCAAGGCGCTGGGCACCAATCCGCGCAAGAGCACGAAGACCGGCGACGGGCGTGCGCGACGCCGCGGTGGAGTTCGGCGGTGTGGTGTTCGCTCCGGGTGAGATCGCCTACAGCGACGACGACGGGATCGTCGTCATCGCTGCGGGCTGATCCGATCAGGCCGAAGTCGACCGCCGGCACGCGGTGTCGGGAGAACTCCAGCGCCGTCGTCGTCGACCTTGCCGCGCCGGATCAGCTGCAGATCGATCAGGTAGTTCTGCTTGAGCCGCCACGGCGTGCGCGACCCCTGCTTGGGCAGATAGTCCAGAGCGCGCAGCACGTAGCCGGGGGTGAAGTCCATCAGCGGCCGCTCCTCGACGTCGTCACCCGGATGCCGCGGCTCGACGGTGTCGTAGCCGTTGTCGTCCATGTGATTGATGACGCGGCAGAAGAATTCGGACACCAGGTCGGCCTTCAGCGTCCACGAGGCGTTGGTGTAGCCGATGGTGAACGCCATGTTCGGCATGTCGGTCAACATCATGCCCTTGTAGGCCATCGAGTCGTTGAGTTCGATCGCTTCGCCGTTGCGGGAGATCGCCGCGCCGCCGAACAGCTGCAGGTTCAGCCCGGTGGCGGTGACGATGATGTCGGCGTCGAGATGCTGGCCCGAGGACAGCTGGATACCCGTCTCGGTGAACCGCTCGATCGTGTCGGTGACGACGTCGGCCTTGCCGGCGCGGATCGTCTTGAACAGATCGCCGTTGGGCGCCAGGCAGACTCGCTCGTCCCACGGGTTGTAGCGCGGGTTGAAGTGCTTGCCGACGTCGAAGCCTTCGGGCAGCCGGCGCTCGGCCATGGTCAGCAGCTGCTTGCGGAAGAAGTCGGGGAACTTGCGCGCGATCTGGTACTGCGCGGACTGCGCCAGGATGCTCTTCCACCGATTCAGCACGTAGGCGGTCTTGGCGGGCAGCCGCCGGTTGGTGGCGACGGAGAACGGGTCCACGTCGGGCAGCGCGGCGATGAACGTCGGGGAGCGCTGCAGCATCGTCACGTGCCCGGCACCCGAATCTGCAAGGGCGGGAATGAGAGTGACCGCGGTGGCGCCGCTGCCGATGATCACGATGCGTTTGCCGGTGTAGTCGAGATCCTCCGGCCAGTGCTGCGGGTGGATGATCGTGCCCTTGAAGTCCTGCGCGCCGGGGAACTCCGGCGAGTAGCCCTGCGCGTAGTTGTAGTAGCCGCTGCACGCCATCAGATAGCGGGCCGAGATCTCGACCTGCTCGCCGCCCCGGTCCACGGTCACCGTCCAGCGGTTGTCAGCGTCCGACCAGTCGGCAGCGGTGACGTTCTGCCCGTACCGGATGTGCTTGTCGATGCCGTACTCGGCGACGGTCTCCTTGAGATAGGCCATGATCGACGGACCGTCGGCGATCGCCTTCTCGGAGGTCCACGGCTTGAATCGGAAGCCGAGGGTGAACATGTCGGAATCCGACCGGATCCCCGGATACTTGAACAGATCCCAGGTCCCGCCGAGGTTGTCCCGGCGCTCGAGGATCACATAGCTCTTTCCGGGGCAGCGGTCCTGCAGATGCCAGGCGGCACTGATACCGGAGATCCCGGCACCCACGATCACGACGTCGACAAATTCGGTCATGTTGTCAAGCTATCAACGCCGCGTCGAGCCAGTCAACACTCTGTCGAGAATTTCAACAGCGTGTAAAGTCGAGCTGTGACCGCCGTCCGATTGGCACATCCGTGACCGCTACCCGATCGTCACTCTCGTGACCGCCACCAGCCAGGCCCGCCCCGCCCGGGGCCGGCGCACCGCGCGCCCCTCGGGCGACGACCGGGAACTGGCCATCCTCGAGACCGCCGAGCGCCTGCTCGAAGACCGATCACTGGCCGAGATCTCCGTCGACGACCTGGCCAGGGGGGCCGGGATCTCGCGGCCCACGTTCTACTTCTACTTCGCGTCGAAGGACGCGGTGCTGCTGACGTTGCTCGAGCGGGTGATCGCCGAGGCCGATGCCGCGCTCGAGGACCTGATCGCCCACCGCCCCGCAGAGCGTCGTGCGATCTGGCGGCGCGGCATCGGGGTCTTCGTCCAGACGTTCGGGGCGCATCGCGCGGTGTGTGCGGCGACCGTCGCGGTGAAGAACAGCAACTCCGCGGCCCGCGAACTGTGGGCGACGTCCATGCAGCGCTGGATCGATCACATCGCCGCGGTCATCGAGGCCGAACGCGCCGCCGGCGCGGCACCGGTGACGATGCCCGCCGTGGAGCTGTCGACCGCGCTGAACCTGATGAACGAGTCGGTGATGACGGCGGCCTTCGCCGGCCATCAGCCCTCGATCCCGGATCACCGCGTGCTGGACAACCTCGTCCACATCTGGACCACCAGCATCTACGGCGAGGCCACCTGATCTGTCGGTACGGGATGCGAACATGTGTTCGTGTCCACGGCGGCCGTCCTCCACGCTGACCTCGACTCGTTCTACGCATCGGTCGAGCAGCGGGACAATCCGGCGTTGCGCGGGCAGCCGGTGATCGTCGGTGCCGGCGTGGTGCTGGCGGCCAGCTACGAGGCCAAGGCGTACGGCGTGCGCACCGCGATGGGCGGACGGCAGGCGCGGGCGCTGTGCCCGCAGGCCATCGTCGTGCCGCCCCGGATGTCGGCGTATTCGGCAGCCAGCGACGCGGTGTTCGAGGTGTTCCGCGACACCACTCCCCTCGTCGAACCGGTTTCGGTCGACGAGGCGTTTCTCGACGTCTCGGGGCTGAGGCGGGTATCGGGCACCCCGGTGCAGATCGGGGCCCGGCTACGCGAGCGGGTCCGCGAGGAGGTCGGTCTGCCGATCACCGTCGGGATCGCGCGCACCAAGTTCCTCGCGAAGGTCGCCAGCCAGGAGGGCAAACCCGACGGGCTGCTACTGGTGCCGCCGGACCGTGAGCTGGCGTTCCTGCACCCGTTGCCGGTGCGGCGGCTGTGGGGCGTCGGCGCCAAGACCGCCGACAAGCTCCGCGTGCACGGTATCGAGACCGTCGCCGACGTGGCCGAGCTCAGCGAGGCGACGCTGGGCTCGATGGTGGGCGGTGCGATGGGCCGTCAGCTCTTCGCGTTGTCGCACAACGTCGATCGGCGTCGGGTCGTCACCGGGCAACGGCGCCGATCGGTCGGGGCGCAGCGCGCGCTCGGCCGGGCCGGCAACACGATGTCGGTGGCCGAGGTCGATGCGGTCGTCGTCAACCTGATCGACAGGATCACCCGGCGGATGCGCGCCGCGGGCCGTACCGGCCGGACGGTGGTGTTGCGGCTGCGATTCGACGATTTCGGACGGGCCACCCGCTCGTACACGATGCCGAGGGCGACGGCCTCCACGGACACGATCCTCACCGCCGCTCGTGGTCTCGTCGCGGCGGCCGGTCCGCTGATCGCCGACCGGGGGCTGACTCTCGTCGGGTTCGCCGTAGCCAATATGGACCGTGCCGGCGCCGCGCAGATGGAGCTGCCGTTCTCCTGCCCCGGCCTGACCGCCGACAGCACCGGTATCGACGCCGCGATCGATCGGGTGCGGGGCCGCTACGGCAACGGCGCGGTGACGCGCGGCGTGCTCGTGGGCCGCGACCTCGGATGGGAGATGCCGATGCTGCCCGACTGATTCAGGAGCGGGTCCACTCCACCAGCACCTCGGCCGGCCAGGTGTTGACGATGCGGTCGGCGTCCAACCCGGCGTCGAGTGCCCGTTGCGCTCCGTAGCCGAGGAAATCGAGCTGGCCGGGCGCATGCGAGTCGGTGTCGATCGCGAACACGCACCCGATGTCCATCGCGAGCTTCAGCAGCCGGGTCGGCGGATCGCGACGCTCCGGGCGCGAGTTGATCTCGACCGCGGTACCGGCGTCGCGGCAGGTGGTGAAGACCGTCTCGGCGTCGAACTTCGACTCCGGCCGTTGGCCCCGGCCCCCGGTGACGAGCCGGCCGGTGCAGTGACCGAGGACATCGGTGTGCGGGTTGGTGACGGCCTTGACCATGCGCCGGGTCATCGCCGCGGCGTCCATCGCGAGCTTGGAGTGCACGCTGGCCACCACCACGTCGAGTCGGTCGAGCAGTTCGGGTTCCTGATCCAGGGACCCGTCTTCGAGGATGTCGACTTCGATGCCGGTGAGGATCCGCATCGGAGCGACCTGGTCGCGCAGCTCGTCGATGACGTCGAGCTGCTTGCGCAGCCGGTCGGGCGACAGCCCATTGGCGATCTTGAGGCGCGGCGAGTGGTCGGTCAGTGCACAGTACTCGTGGCCGAGCTCGCGGGCGGCCAGCATCATCTCCTCGATCGGCGCCGACCCATCGGACCAGTTGGAATGCACGTGCAGGTCACCCTTGAGGGCGGCGCGCAGATCGCCGCCGCCGAGGTCGGGCGCCGACTCGCGCAGCTCGACCAGGAGGTCGGGCTCGCGCCCCGCCCAGGCCTGCGCGATGACCTTCGCGGTCTTGGGCCCGATCTTGGGCAGGGTCTGCCAACTGTCGGCGGCGCCGTGCTGGTCGCGCTGAGCGTCGGTGAGCGCTTCGACGACGTCGGCCGCGGTGCGGTAGGCCATCACTCGGCGCGGGTCCTCGCGGGCGCGGTCCTTGTGGTACGCGATCTGACGCAGCGCGGTGACCGGGTCCATGCCTCCAGTGTGCCCGGCGGCGCGCCGCCGGGCACCAGGTCACGTGCCGGACGTGCGGTTAAGGCGTGGCCCCGAACGTCGCGCCACAGGCTGCCGGGTACGTGGCCTCCGCCGGAACGCCCTGCACGTTCTTGCTCTGCGCGAACGGCGATTCCCCGATCGTGGTGTCCATGTTGTACCGGCCGTTGCCGTCGACATCGATTCCATGTTCGACGTACGTCAGATCCGCCAGGTGCGCAATCGTCCCCGCAGGCAGTTCCTCGGCCGTCAGGGTGCGGTCGTAAACCACCCGGCCCGACTGATCGGCGACCGGGAAGCGGTCGAGCGCCAGCCCACTGTCGGGATCGGTAGCTCCGGTCGTGGTCAGAGCGATGAAGATCGGCCCGTAGTCCGGCTGCGCATCGACCGCCGAGAGCAGGCCGTCACCGTTGGGATCCGACGAGAGGGTCTGGGCCGGACCGGGGCAGACGAAGTCGCGGCCACTCGCATCACCATGAATGTGCTGCGCGTGCGGCTGGTTGGGCACCAGGCCCGAAGCGTTGACCTGCACCCGCAGACTCCCGTCCGGATTCGGCGTCAGGGTGGTTGTCCCCGTCACCGCGGTGCCGTTGAGCGGCAGCAACGGGATGACCGTCGGAACAGCTGGTGGCGCGGGAGCCGGTTGCGCAGCGGCGGTTCCGGCGCCGGTCCCGACGCCGGCGAGTGGCAGTAGTGCCGCCGCGGCCGCGGCGATCAGCGTGTTCGGTCGCATTGTTTCCTCCTCGAACCGGGGTTGCCGTCCGTATCTGCTGACAGTGCTCGCGGTACCCGTCGCCACGGCGGACAAACAAGCGGCCCCTGCTAACCTGATTGAAGAATTACTCAATCCATCAAGTGCAAGACATCCATCAGGGAGCCGCATGCCCGATCCCTTTCCCGCCGACGAGCAACGCCCGCTCTACGAGATCAAGGCCAACCTGTTCAAGGCTCTCGCGCACCCCGCACGTATCCGCGTGCTGGAGATCCTGTCCACCAGCGACCGACCGACCTCGGTCAGCGAGATCCTGGCCGAAGCGGGACTCGAACCGACAGTGCTCTCGCAGCATCTCGCGGTGCTCAAGCGCCACCACGTCGTGCGCGGCCACCGCGTCGGCAACGCGGTGATCTACGAGTTGGCCCACCCCAAGATCGCCGAGCTGCTGGTCATCGCTCGCCGTTTCTCGCCGATACCCTTGGCGCACAACGTGATCACTCGAGGCCTTCTGGACGCTCTGCCACCGCTCGGCGACCCCGATGATCGCCCGGCTGCAGTGAGTGGCCCGGCTGTCGCCCGCGGATTACGCCGAGCTTCGCCGCTCGTGGCGCCGCGACGTCCTGGCCGGCATCACGGTGGGGGTCGTCGCACTGCCGCTGGCGCTGGCGTTCGGGATCAGCTCCGGCGTCGGAGCGGCTGCCGGGCCTGATCACCGCGGTCATCGCCGGACTCGTCGCCGCCGTCTTCGGCGGATCACACGTGCAGGTGTCCGGCCCGACCGGGGCGATGGCCGTCGTCCTGGCGCCGATCGTCGTCGCGCACGGCCTCGGCAGCATCGCGCTGGTGACCGTGCTGGCCGGCCTGCTCGTGCTGGCCGCAGGCGTCACCGGACTGGGCCGCGCGGTCACATTCATCCCGTGGCCGGTGATCGAGGGCTTCACCCTCGGCATCGCCGCCATCATCTTCCTGCAGCAGGTGCCCGCGGCGTTCGGCGCCAACGGCGCGGCCGGTCGAGCGGACCGTGGCCGCGGCCTGGCACGTCGTCACCCGCGCCGACTGGATCACAGGCCGCGAGGACCCTTGGCGTGGTCGCGTTCGTCGCACTGCTGATGGTGTGCTGCCCCGGCTGCACCGCGGCGTCCCCGAGTCGCTGGCGGCGGTCGTCGCCGCCACCGTGCTCGTCGTGCGCTCGGGCATACCGGTGGCCAGCATCGGCGAACTGCCCGCACACCTGCCCGCTCCGGTGCTTCCGCACGCGACGTCGGCGCGGTGAGCGACGTCGTCGGCGCGGCCCTGGCCATCGCCGCGCTGGCGGCCATCGAGTCGCTGCTGTCCGCGCGGGTCGCGGCGACGATGTCGCCGACCGGCCCCTACGACCCCGACCGCGAACTCGTCGGGCAGGGCCTGGCGTCGGTGGCCTCGGGAGTGTTCGGCGGGATGCCGGCGACCGGTGCGATCGCGCGCACCGCGGTCAACGTCAGATCCGGCGCCCGCACCCGGGTGGCGGCGATCGTGCACTCCCTGGTGCTGCTCGCGTGTGGTGTATCTGGCGACCGGACCCGTGTCGGCGATTCCGCTGTCCGCGTTGGCCGGCGTGCTGATGGTGACCTCGTTCCGGATGATCTCGGCGGAGCACGATCCGGAAGATCGTGTCCTCCACCAGATCCGACGCGCTGATCTTCGTGCTCACCGCCGTCGTCACCGTGTGCTTCGATCTCATCGAAGCCGTCGAGATCGGTATCGTCGCCGCCGCGTTCTTCGCCCTGCGCAGTGTCGCCCGGCGCAGCAGCGTGGTCCGCGAGGAGCTGCCCGGACCGAGCGCACCCGGCGACGAGGAGATCGCGCTGCTGCGGCTCGACGGCGCGATGTTCTTCGGGGCGGCCGACCGCATCTCGACGGCGATCGTCGACGCCGACCATCCCCGCACGTCGGTGGTCATCATCCGGATGTCCCAGCTGGGCATGCTCGACGCCACCGGTGCCAACACCCTCGCGCAGATCTGCACAGAGCTGGAGGGCCGCGGCATCACGGTGATCATCAAGGGCGTGCGTGAAGAGCACGCCGCGTTGCTGGCCAATGTCGGCGTGTTCGAATCGCTGCGCCACGAGCACCACCTCGTGGACACCCTCGACGAGGCGATCGAGCACGCCCGCACGCACGTAGCACGCTCCCTCTTAGGGACCCAAGCCGGGTCGCGGCCGGTCGAGCGCCACGACACGGTCCAGCAGCGGCGCCGCCTCGGCCACCGGAACGGGCGCGGCGAAGAGTCCCTCGACCGGGGCCTGCTCCGCGAACGACGCGACGTGCGGCAACACCGCCTCGAGCACGTCGACGTCGACGTCGTACGGCTGCCCGGTGGCGCGTGCCACGTCCCACCCGTGCACCACCACCTCGGTCAGCGCGATCATCCGCCGACGTCAGCGGGGAAGTCGATGCCGCCGGCCCGCGACATGCCCGTCCACGCCGCCGGTCGCGCGGAACGCGTCGGCGAGTTCGGCGAGCCGCTTCGGATAGCAGGCCGCCAGTCGTCGTCGAGGTCCTCGGTGATCTGCGGCGGGTTGTCCGTCAGCTCGCCGAATCGTTTGGCCGCCGCATCGGTGAACGCCGCGGCCAGCCCGCCGATGTGGCAGACCAGGGCCGCCACGCTCAGGCCGGCGCACGGCGTCGCACCGGCCAACTGGTCATCACTGATGTCACGCAGCAGATCGGCGGTGCCCGCACACGCCGTGGTCATGTCGATCATGTCCATACCGACCGGCGGCCCGAGCAGAACTCATCGCGGCCCGCAAGCAGTTCTAGAGTCGGCACAGTGAGATTCGCATTCAAGACATCGCCGCAGAACACCACCTGGTCCGACATGCTCGCCGTCTGGAAGGCCGCCGACGACATCGACGTCTTCGAGTCGGGCTGGACCTTCGACCACTTCTATCCGATCTTCTCCGATCCCACCGGGCCCTGCCTGGAGGGCTGGGTGACGCTGACCGCGCTCGCGCAGGCCACCACCCGCCTGCGGGTCGGCGTACTCGTGACCGGCATCCACTACCGCCATCCCGCGGTGCTCGCGAACATGGCCTCGGCCCTCGACATCGTCTCGAACGGCCGCCTCGAACTGGGCATCGGCGCCGGCTGGAACGAGGAGGAGTCCGGCGCGTACGGCATCGAGCTCGGCACCATCAAGGAGCGCTTCGACCGCTTCGAGGAGGCGTGCCAGGTGCTCAACGGCCTGTTGTCGCAGGAGACGACCACCTTCGACGGCACCTACTACCAGCTCGAGAACGCGCGCAACGAGCCCAAGGGTCCACAGCAGCCGCACCCGCCGATCTGCATCGGCGGCAGCGGCGAGAAGCGCACGCTGCGGATCACCGCGCAGTACGCCGACCATTGGAACTTCGTCGGCGGGCCGCCCGAGGAGTTCGCCCGCAAGCGCGACGTGCTCGCCCGGCACTGCGCCGACGTCGGCCGGGACCCGAAGGACATCATGCTCTCCGCCCACGTCCGGCTCGGCGAGGACCGCAACTACCGCAAAGGCCATCGAAGACTGCATCGCGCTGGGCGCCGAGGGGCTCGATCTGGCGATCGTCTATCTGCCGCCGCCGTACGACCCCGCGGTGCTCGAGCCGCTCGCCGAGACGATCCGCGACTCCGGCCTGCTCAGCAAAGCCGAGTGACGGTCACGGAACGGTAACGGTTCGGCAAAAATCGGATCACGCAACGTGCCGAGCAGCGTCGACGCAGGCGACAAAATTCGCTAGATGCCGTATCGGAGCAGCTCGTCGGCCGTGATCAACCGTTCTGCCTTGGCGGGGAATGTCGCGGCTCTTGACGGGGTGGCGGAACAATGACCAGGCAATTCGACCCATCCGCGTCCGGGTAATCGGGTTGATGTACACGGTGAAACTCCTGCGGTATGCCAATAGCTGAACCGGGGAGCCACCTTACCGCAGCGCCCTCACCGAGTCATTAGATACCTGACGGCTGGCAAACAGTCGGAGGCACGCCGAATAAAAATATGCTGTTTCTGGTGTGACTGAAGTGACTGATGTTAACGCTGCCGCGACACGTGCCGCGACCATCCCGTGCGCCGGCCGTGCCGCCACGGTTGTGAAATCGATGCGCCCACAACCGCGTGTGCACGCTCGGTGATCGAGAGACGATTCGGCTAGCGCTGGGGAACAGCAGTCGGCTTGATCGGCGCCGGCAGCGCGGTCTGGCCCATCAGGTGGCGGTCCACCGCGGAAGCCGCCGCGCGGCCCTCGGCGATCGCCCACACGATCAACGACTGACCGCGGCCCATGTCACCGGCGACGTAGACACCGGGTACCGACGTCGCGAACGCATCGTCGCGGGCGACGTTGCCCCGCTCGTTGATCTCGACACCGAGATCGTCGAGCAGACCCGTCCGCTCCGGACCCGTGAAGCCCATCGCCAGCAGCACCAGATCGGCGGCCATCTCGAAGTCGGTGCCGTCGACCTTCTCGAACTTGCCCGCCCGCATCTCGACCTCGTAGCCGCGCAGGCCCGTCACATGGCCGTTCTCACCGAAGAACTCCTCGGTGTTGACCGAGTAGACGCGATCCCCGCCTTCTTCGTGCGCGGAGGTGACCCGGTACATCAACGGGTAGGTGGGCCACGGCGTCGAGTCGGCCCGCGTCTCCGGCGGTCGCGGCATGATCTCGAACTGGTGCACGTGCGCCGCGCCCTGCCGGTGCGCGGTGCCCAGGCAGTCGGCCCCGGTGTCGCCGCCACCGATGATGATGACCTGCTTGTCCTTGGCGGTGATCGGGGGCTCGCCGTGCTCGTCGAGCACCGGGTCGCCCAGCTGCACGCGGTTGGCCCACGGCAGGTACTCCATGGCCTGGTGGATGCCGTCCAGGTCCCGGCCCGGGATCGGCAGATCACGACGGGCCGTCGCACCGCCGGCCAGGACCACGGCGTCGAACTCCGACCGCAGCTGCGCCGCGGTGATGTCCACACCGACGTTCACGCCGGTGCGGAACTGCGTGCCCTCGGCCCGCATCTGCTCCAGGCGCCGGTCGATGTGGCGCTTCTCCATCTTGAATTCGGGGATGCCGTAGCGCAGCAGCCCGCCGATGCGGTCGTCGCGCTCGAAGACGGTGACCTCGTGACCGGCGCGGGTGAGCTGTTGCGCCGCGGCCAGTCCCGCGGGTCCGGACCCGACGACGGCCACCTTCTTACCCGTCAGCCGGTCCGGCGGCAGCGGAACGACCCAGCCCTCGTCGAAGGCGTTGTCGATGATCTCGACCTCGATCTGCTTGATCGTGACCGGATCCTGGTTGATACCGAGCACGCACGAGCCCTCGCACGGGGCCGGGCACAGCCGCCCGGTGAACTCCGGGAAGTTGTTGGTGGCGTGCAGCCGCTCGATGGCGTCGCGCCACCGATCGGTGCGCACCAGGTCGTTCCACTCGGGGATCAGATTGCCCAGCGGACACCCGTTGTGGCAGAACGGAATACCGCAGTCCATGCAGCGCGTGGCCTGGACCCGTGAGCGTGGTCGTGGGGGAAGTCCTCGTAGACCTCTTTCCAGTCGCGCAGCCGCAGGTCCACCGGCCGCCGGTGCGGCGGTCTCCCGGTGGGTGTACTTGATGAAACCGCGGGGATCAGGCACTTGCGGCCGCCATGATCGCCTCGTCCACATCGTGCTCCGCTGCTGCTCAGCGTCGGCGATCGCCTGCAACACACGCTTGAAATCGCGCGGCATCACCTTCTTGAAATGGGTCAGTTCACTGTTCCAGTCCGCCAGGATCCGTTGTCCCACCGCGGAATCGGTGGCGTCGACGTGCGCGGCGATCATGTCGCGGATGAAGACGGCGTCCTCGGAGTCGACTCCCTCGATCTCCTCGAGCTCGACCATCTCGGCGTTGAGGTTGTCGGCCAGCACGTCGGCCGGGTCGTAGACGTAGGCGATCCCGCCGGACATGCCCGCGGCGAAGTTGCGGCCGGTCGGCCCGAGGATGACGACCCGGCCACCGGTCATGTACTCGCAGCCGTGGTCGCCGACGCCCTCCACCACCGCGTGGGCGCCGGAGTTGCGCACCGCGAACCGCTCGCCCACCTGGCCGCGCAGGAACATCTGCCCGCTGGTGGCGCCGAACAGCACCACGTTGCCGGCGATGATGTTGTCCTCGGCCACATAGTCTGCCGGCGCGTCCTCCGACGGCCGCACCACGATGCGCCCGCCGGACAGCCCCTTGCCGACGTAGTCGTTGGCATCGCCGTACACCCGCAGCGTGATGCCCTTGGGCACGAACGCGCCGAAGCTGTTGCCCGCCGAGCCGTCGAACGTGATGTCGATGGTTCCGTCCGGGAAGACCCTGGCCGCCATAGGCTTTGGTGACCTCGTGGCCGAGCATCGTGCCGACGGTGCGGTTGACGTTGGCGATCGTCGTGGAGAACCGGACCGGGCGTACCGCCGATCGAGGGCCTCGCGGCACTGCACGATCAGCTGCTGGTCCAGCGCCTTGTCCAGGCCGTGGTCCTGACGTGAGCTGCAGTACAGGTCCTGGTTCATGAACGCCGACTCGGGCTCGTGCAGCACCGGCGCCAGGTCCAGCTTGTGGGCCTTCCAGTGCTCGGCCGCCTGCGCGGTGTCGAGCGCGCCGACCTGACCGACCATCTCGTTGACGGTGCGGAAGCCCAACTGCGCCATCAGTTCCCGGACCTCCTCGGCGATGAACATGAAGAAGTTCTCGACGAACTCCGGCTTGCCGTTGAAGCGCTTGCCGCAACTCGGGGTTCTGGGTGGCGACGCCCACCGGGCAGGTGTCGAGGTGGCAGACCCGCATCATGATGCAGCCCGACACCACCAGCGGCGCCGTGGCGAAGCCGAACTCCTCGGCGCCGAGCAGCGCCGCCACCACCACGTCGCGACCGGTCTTGAGCTGTCCGTCGACCTGCACCACGATGCGGTCCCGAAGACCGTTGAGCAGCAACGTCTGCTGCGTCTCGGCCAGGCCCAGCTCCCACGGCGCACCCGCGTGCTTCATCGACGTCAGCGGCGTCGCGCCGGTGCCGCCGTCGTGCCCGGAGATCAGCACCACGTCGGCGTGCGCCTTGGAGACGCCCGCGGCCACCGTGCCGACGCCGTTCTCGCTGACCAGCTTCACGTGCACGCGCGCCTGCGGGTTGGCGTTCTTCAGATCGTGGATCAGCTGCGCCAGATCCTCGATCGAGTAGATGTCGTGGTGCGGCGGCGGCGAGATCAGGCCGACGCCGGGCGTCGAGTGCCGCACCTCGGCCACCCAGGGATACACCTTGTGGCCCGGAAGCTGGCCGCCCTCACCGGGTTTCGCGCCCTGGGCCATCTTGATCTGGATGTCGGTGCAGTTCGACAGATAGTGCGACTGGTGACACCGAACCGGCCCGACGCGACCTGCTTGATCGCGCTGCGGCGCCAGTCGCCGTTCTCGTCGCGGTCGAAGCGGCGTGACCGACTCGCCGCCCTCACCCGAGTTCGACCGGCCGCCGAGGCGGTTCATCGCGATGGCCAGGGTCTCGTGCGCCTCGGCGGAGATCGACCCGTAGCTCATGGCGCCGGTGGAGAAGCGCTTGACGATCTCGCTGGCCGGTTCGACCTCGTCGAGGGGCACCGGCGGGCGCGCAGCCTACCGCCGCGGAACTTCAGCAGACCGCGCAGCGAGGCCATCCGCTCGCTCTGGTCGTCGACGAGCTTGGTGTACTCCTTGAACACCTCGTACTGCCCGGTGCGGGTGGAGTGCTGCAGCTTGAAGACGGTGTCCGGGTTGAACAGGTGGTACTCGCCCTCGCGGCGCCACTGGTACTCGCCGCCGACCTCGAGCTCGCGGTGCGCCCACTCGTCGGGACGATCCAGGTAGGCCAGCGCGTGCCGGGCGGCGACGTCGTCGGCGATGTCGTCGAGGTCGATGCCGCCGACGGAGCAGGACAGCCCGGTGAAGTACTCGTCGAGTACCTGCTGGCTGATGCCGATCGCCTGGAACAGCTGCGCGCCGGTGTAGGACGCGAGCGTGGAGATGCCCATCTTCGACATCACCTTGAGCACGCCCTTGCCGGCCGCCTTGACGTAGTTCGCCTTGGCCGCGTCGCTGCTGATGTCCGGGATCACGCCACGGTCGACCATGTCCTCGATCGACTCGAACGCCATGTACGGATTGATCGCCGCGGCGCCGAAGCCGACACAGCGCGGCCATGTGGTGCACCTCGCGGGCGTCGCCCGCCTCGACGACCAGGCCGACCTTGGTGCGCGTGCGGTCGCGAACGAGATGATGGTGCACCGCGGCGACGGACAGCAGCGACGGGATCGGCGCCATCTGCTCGTTGGACTCGCGGTCGGACAGCACGATGATGCGGGCGCCGTCGCGGATGGCCGAGGACACCTTCGCCCGCACGTTGTCCAGCGCCTCTTTGAGGCCCTGGCCGCCGCGGTTGACCGGATACAGGCATCGGATCACCGCGGCGCGCATGCCGTGCTTGTGGCCGCGGATCTCGTGATCGGGATCGACGCAGATCAGCTTCGACAACTCGGCGTTGCGCAGGATCGGGTTGGGGAGCACGATCTGGCGGCACGACTCGGCGTTCGGGTTGAGCAGGTCGCCCTCGGGCCCCACGGTGCCCTGCAGGCTGGTCACCACCTCTTCGCGGATGGCGTCCAGCGGCGGGTTGGTCACCTGGGCGAACAGCTGCTGGAAGTAGTCGTAGAGCATCCGCGGCCGCGCCGAGAGCACCGCGATCGGGGTGTCGGTACCCATCGAGCCCAGCGCCTCGGCTCCGGTCCGCGCCATCGGCGCCACCAGCAGGTTCAGCTCCTCGTAGGTGAACCCGAAGATCTGCTGGCGCAACACCACGCGGTGGTGCGGCATCCGCACGTAGTCGCCCGGGGGCAGCTCGTCGAGATCGAACAGACCGGCGTCGAGCCACTCCTGATAGGGCTGCTCGGCGGCGAGTTCGGCCTTGATCTCCTCGTCGTCGACGATCCGGCCCTGCGCCGTGTCGACCAGGAACATCCGGCCGGGCTGCAGGCGCATCTTCTGCACGACGGTGCTCGGGTCGAGGTCGAGCACACCGGCCTCCGACGCCATCACGACCAGGCCGTCGTCGGTCACCCAGATCCGGGACGGCCGCAGGCCGTTGCGGTCCAGCACGGCGCCGATCACGGTGCCGTCGGTGAAGCAGACCGCGGCGGGCCCGTCCCAGGGCTCCATCAGCGATGCGTGGTAGCGGTAGAACGCGCGGCGCGCCGGATCCATCGACTCGTGCCGTTCCCACGCCTCCGGGATCATCATCAGCACCGCGTGCGGCAGGCTGCGCCCGCCCAGGTGCAGCAGCTCGAGCACCTCGTCGAACCGTGCGGTGTCGGATGCGCCCGGCGTGCACACCGGGACGACCTTGTCGAGGTCCGGAGCCGCCGAACACATCGGTCTTGATCAGCGCTTCGCGCGCGCGCATCCAGTTCTCGTTGCCCGTGACGGTGTTGATCTCGCCGTTGTGGGCGACGCGCCGGAACGGGTGCGCCAGCGGCCACGACGGGAACGTGTTGGTCGAGAACCGGGAGTGCACGATGCCCAGCGCGCTGGTGAGCCGCTCGTCCTGCAGGTCGAGGTAGAACGCCTTGAGCTGCGGCGTGGTGAGCATGCCCTTGTAGACGAATGTCTGACCCGGAAAGGCTTGGGAAATAGACCGTCTCGCGGCCGGGACCGTCCTGGCCGGGCCCCTTGGTGCCGAGTTCGTGTTCGGCGCGCTTGCGCACGACGTAGGCGCGGCGTTCCAGGTCCATGCCCGATGCGCCGGCGATGAAGACCTGCCGGAACGTCGGCATCGCATCGCGGGCCAGGGCGCCCAGCGACGAGTCGTCGGTGGGCACGTCGCGCCAGCCCAGCACGTGCAGGCCCTCGGCCTCGGCGATCTTCTCGCACCGATTCGCAGGCCGTCGCGGCGTCCTTGGACGATTGCGGCAGGAAGGCGATGCCGGTGGCGTAGCTGCCGGGTTCGGGTAGCTCGAAGTCGACAACCGCCCGCAGGAACTCATCGGGTACCTGCAGCAGGATGCCGGCGCCGTCGCCGGTGTGCGGTTCGGCCCCCTGGGCTCCGCGGTGTTCGAGGTTGAGCAGCGCGGTGATCGCCTTGTCGACGATGTCGCGGCTACGACGTCCGTGCATGTCGGCAACCATCGCCACGCCGCACGCATCGTGCTCGAACGCGGGGTTGTACAGCCCTTGACGACTGGGCGCCATTCCCACCTACCTTTTGTGTGCACACGCCTCGCGCGGAGCGTTGACGTACGGCAACCGTTGTCGAGAGCGTTAGCCGGGTTGGCGGCGGAGGCACCTTCGTGCAGCACTGAACGACGGGCCTTTTTCCACGCGCCACAAGTGCTGAAAACGATATGACAAAGGGCCCCTGACATGCCAACTTAGTCGACCCTAAGCACGTTCGCCTGGCGAACTCCGCCCAGGGCAGGCCGGCCGGCACGCCACGGCCGAATGACGTTGCCGCGCCGGCTCTTTCGCTTGCACCACGTGCCACAGGCGAACGGGGAGAGGTAGATCACAGTACGGGAGCGCCTCGGCAGCGAATTTGCTGAAAAGCGCGCCGATCGCCTCTGTAGTGCACAAAGACGCGCGTCAGATTTTGCGCAAAGCCTCGCCGGATTCTTAGAGTTCGAATTTCGGCCGCCTCGGGAGGCCGCGGCGGCCGCCGAGCAAACGCGCCGACCCCGCCCCGCCGGCCCGGGACGGGCCAGCGCCCTTGTATTTCCTTGTGCAACAGGATCATTGCGCGAGCGGGTCCGCACCCGCTGCCGCTTCGCGGCCGTCGAGAGGGTGCTCGGCGGTCCTTCCTTATACCGGCTCGGGGGTATGTCGGCGGGGGTGCGGCCGTCAGGCTGCACGAGTGCCCTATCCGCTGAACACCCCCCTCGGCCGGTTCGGGATCGAGACGTCGGAGGAGGGACCGACGTTGCGCGGCCTCCATTCCGGTCGAGCGGCCTGGTCAACCCACTGACCGGCGCTGCGACGATCGCGCCGCTGGCGATGCTCGTCGACCACGTCGGTGGACTGCTCAACCACTGCCGCCGCGGCGCCGACGAGTGGACGGTGTCGAGTGAGCTCTCCGTCGACGTCGGCGCCCGACGCCGCGGAGATCCTCGCGACGGCTCCGACGTCCGTGTGGTCGGTACCGCCCGCCCTCTCGGCGGGAAGACCGGTGGCGCACTGGCGGTGTGCGAACTCGCGGTGGGCACACAACAGGTCGCGACCGCGCTGGTGCGGTCGTTCTACATCCAGGTGCCGGCCGGCGTCACGGCGTGGCCGACCGGCGCGGCGGAGTCGCACGGCCGGGGCCCGGTCTGGCGGATCTGATGGCGGTGCATGCCGGCGAGAGCGGCGGTGCCGCCACGGTGTTGATGCAGCGCGCCGACCCGGTGCTGAACAAAAGCCGTGGGCATCGTGCACGGCGGAGTGTCGGCCATGGGACTCGAACTCGTGGGTTCGGCGGCGGTGAACGCCGGCCTGCCGGATGCGCCGTTCCGGACGGCGTCGCTGCGAGTGAATTTCCTGCGGCCGTTTCACGGCGGCGCAGAAGCCCGCTATGAGGCGCGGCCCCTGCACACCGGGACGCGGCAGCCGGGTGGCCGAGACGCAGGCGGTGGGCGACGACGGCAAGGTCGCGCTGCACGCCCGCGTCACGGCCTACCGCTGAGCCGCGCCGCACTGCGATCAGGAGTTCTTCTTGGCCTGGCTGGCCGCGCTCTTCTCGGTGCTGGCGCCCTCGCTGGCGAGCTGGCCGCCGGAGTTCTCCAGGTGGGCGCGGACGAACCACTGGAACTTCTCGAGTTCGCCGGCGTGCCCGATCAGCATGTCCTGCGAGACCAGATCGAGCTCCTCGAGCCGTTCGATGCTCTTCCGGGTGTCCTCGACGACACCGGTGTACACCAGGTCCAGCGCGGCCAGGTGGGCCTGCACGGTGTCGCGGCCCACCGAGTAGTCGTCCCAGGTGCGGTCGTTGATGATGGCGCCCGGGGTGCCCTGCGGCGACGTGCCGAGCGCGGCGATCCGTTCGGCCACCTCGTCGGCGTACCCACGCACCAGCTCGACCTGCGGGTCGATCATCTCGTGCACGCCGATGAAGTTGGGCCCCACCACATTCCAGTGCACGTGCTTGAGGGTGAGGTGCAGATCGTTGTAGCGGCTGAGCGCCTTCTGCAGAAGCTCGGCCACTTCCGCGCCCTGCTTCTCGGAGAGTCCGGGAACGGTGAATGAGGTCATGTTGGCTCCTTCGCTTGTCGCGCGTCGGGTACCCGGGGCGCCGAGGCGATAACCACCTGCGGGCGATGTCACATTTCGGCAAGATTCGGGATCGCCGCGCGCGGCCCGAACCGCGGATTGACCGCAAGCCCACTGACTTCGAGCAGCCGGACGGCGCGGTGCCGGTGGGGCGCGAGCGGGGCGAGCAGTTCGACCATCTGGTCGTCGTCGATCGGGTGCCCCAGCAGGCTCCACCCCACCATGGTGGCGAGGTGATAGTCCCCCACCGACAGGGCATCGGCGTCACCGAAGGCCCGCTGGGCCGTCTCGGCCGCGGTCCACACGCCCACCCCGGGCAGCGACGTCAACGCGCGGCGCGCCGCTTCCGGGCGACTTCTCGACGAGGCGCTCCAGCGCCTCGGCGCGCTGCGCGCAGCCCACCACCGTGCGGGCCCGGCCGGGGTCCACGTTGGCCAGGTGGAACTCCCACGACGGGATGCGTTTCCACACGTCCGGCGCCGGCGGGACCCGCAGGTGCGCCGGCGCCGGTCCGGGTGCCGGCGCCCCGTACTTGCCGACCAGAGTGCGCCAGGCGCGGCGGGCGTCCTTGCCGTAGACCCGCTGTTCGAGCACCGCGGGCACGAGCGCCTCGAGCACCCGTCCCGTGCGGCCGAGGCGGAGGTGCGGCACCCGCCGCCGCGCCGCGGGCGATGGTGGGCTCCTGCGGGTCGAACCCGCTCGCGTCGTCGTCGCTGCCCAGCAGCGCGGGCAGGGTCTCGGTGAACTCCACGGCGCCGGGACCCCACGCCTCGGCAGCCGACCGTGTCGGTGCCGAGGCTGCTGATGCGGGCGGTGACGGGACCGCTGCGCAGCAGGCTGGTCCGCCAGATCGTGCCGTCGGCAGCGTCGTGGTAGCACGGGTCCGCCCTGGCCCCGCCGCAGGGGCGACAGCGTCAGCCGCGGACTCGCCGGACCGGCGAAGACCACGCTGGCCGAACTGCGCACGTCGACAGCCTAAGCGCCCACGGTGACATCGGCCTTGTCCGGATAGAACGCGACATGGCCGGCGATCGCGGCCACCGCCGGGTACGGCTGCCGGTAGGTCCACACCGCGTCGGCGACGAGGCCGCCGTCGGCCGTGCGCACATGGTAGTAGCCGGCTTCGCCCTTGAAGGGGCAGTAGGTGGTGGTGTCGCTGCAGTCCAGCCGGCCCTCGACCATATCGGCCATCGGAATATACTGCACCGGCAGGGTAACTCGCCTCGCGCAAGGTCAGCGCGGCGTCGGTGTCGGCGACCACGTCGGCGCCGACGCGCACGACGACGCGGCTGCCGGTCGGTTCGACGGTGATGGGATGGGCGGCGGAGGGTTCGTGCACGGGTCGGTCGGTCATGTACCCATTCAACGCCGCCGGCACCGCTGCGGCACTCCCGTTCAGTGCGGCCGGCCGGCGATCTTGTCGGCGACCACCGCGATCGGCGACGTGCGCGCCCGCCCGCGCGCCTCGTGCCGGTCGGCGGCCTGGTAGGCCAGGTACATCCCGCGGACGCCGAGCCAGCGCAGTGGCTCGGGTTCCCAGCCGCGGGACCGGTGACCGACCCACGGCAACTGCGTGCGCGGGGTCGGGTGCCCGACCACCAGGTCGGCCAGCGTGCGGCCGGCGAGGTTGGCGGCCGTGACGCCGTGCCCGACGTACCCGCCGGCCCAGCCCAGACCCACTCGCCCGATCGAAGTCGACGGTGGCCGCCCAGTCCCGGGGCACGGCCAGCACCCCGCACCAGCCGTGGGCGATCGGCACGCCCGCGACCTGCGGCAGGATCGTGTGCAGCGTGGCGCGCAGACGGGCGATGGTGCGCGCCGGCACCGTACCGTCGCGGTCGATGCGGGACCCGAACCGGTAGGGCACGCTGCGGCCGCCGATCGCGATCCGGTCGTCGACGGTGCGCTGCGCGTAGAAGAAGCCGTGTGCGGTGTCGCCGAGGGTCTCGCGGCCCTGCCAGCCGATCTCGTCCCAGAGGTGCGGCGGGATCGGATCGGTCGCGATCATCGAGCTGTTCATCGGCAGCCAGCGGCGCCGGTGGCCGGGCAGTCGCGCCGTGAAGCCCTCGGTGGCGCGCAACACGACCGGCGCCGTGACCGTGCCGCGCGGGGTCGTCGCGGAGCCGGCCGCGATGGCGGTCACCGGGGTGCCCTCGTAGATGTCGACGCCCAGTCGCGCCACGGTGTCGGCGAGCCCGCGGACCAGCCGTGCCGGCTGGATCCGGGCGCAGTGCGGGTTGTGGTAGGCGGCCACCACCTCGTGCAGCCGGATCCGTTGCGCGGCTTCGGCTGCGGTCAGCTCCTCGATTCCGCCGACCTGCCAGCGCCGCTCGGCCTCCGCCGCCGCCGCCAGCCGGGTGGCCTGCGCGCGGTTGCGGGCCACCTCGAGGGTGCCGCCCTTGACGATGCCCGCCTCGATACCCTCGCGGGCCGCGACGTCGATCACCTCGTCGACCGCGTCGTTGAGCGCCTGCTGCCAGGCCACCACGCGGTCGCGGCCGTGCTGGCGCGCCATCCGGTCGCGGTCGCCGGGGACCAGCCCCGACAACCACCCGCCGTTACGCCCGGACGCGCCGAAGCCGGCGAACCGGGCCTCGAGCACCACGATCCGCAGTCCGGGGTCGGCCTTCTTCAGGTAGTAGGCGGTCCACAGCCCGGTGTAGCCCGCGCCGACGATGCAGACGTCCGCGTCGCGGCTGCCGGGCAGGAAGGCGCGCGGCGTCGGCAGGCGCTCGAACCAGTGCGAGACGTAGCCGTTGACGGGGGCATCGACCGGGGCGTGACTGGGCACCGACAGATTGTGGCAGCACCGCGCTGTTGTCGGTATGCCAGTGCAGGCTTGCCCCATGTGCTGGTTGTGTGACCATCCCGGAGCGACGCGACAGGACTACCTGGACACCCTGCGGGAGAAGATGCTCAGGAACGGCTGGGCCCTGCAGTACGTCGAGACCCGGATTCCCTTCGCCTACACGGTCGGACTCTCCGACTGGAACCTGCCCGAACTGCTGGTGACCAGCGTCTCCCCGCCGCGGGCCATCCGGCTGCTGGACGCGGTGGCGCGCTCGGCGCTGCGCGGACACGCCCCTGGTCCCCGGCCACCAGCTCCAGGTGCCCGGTGGCCCGGCGGCCGAAGTCGTCGAGGTGGATCATCCGGATGCGCACTGCGGGTGGGCCGTCGCGCATGCGCGCGGCCCGGTGCGGGTGCTGCAGATCGTCTGGGCCGACGGGCGGGGGCGGTGGCCGTGGTCGGCCGCGTTCTGCGACGGACGCCGCCCCCGCCGGTGTCGGGTGCGGGCCCGCGCCGCCTAGCTTCCGCGCTTGGCCGCCCGCAGGTCCACCCAGAACTTCGCGGCCTCGCGGATCGATTCCTCCACCGGCCTTGGCTGCCAACCCAATTCGCGCTTCGCCTTCGTGCAGTCCACCGGCGCTTCGGCACGCATGAGGCGCAGCGAGTCCAGCGACAGGCGTTCGTCGGTTCCCGTCAGCCGGGCCTTGGCACTGCCGAGCGCCGCCAGCGCATAGGACAGCGCCAACGGCATCTTCCGCGTCGGCGGGGCGACGCCGGCGGCCTCGGCGGCGATGCGCACCACCTCGGCATTGGCGATCATCTTCTCCGAGATCAGATACCGCTCCCCGACGCGGCCCTTCTCGGCGGCCAGCAGCAGCGCCCGCGCCGCGTCGTCGATGCCGACGGCTTCGAGTTCGATGCCGCCCATCACGAACGGCAGCTTGCCGAACGCGGCACCGGCGATGATCGCGCCGTGCGGGGTGCGGCCCCAGTCACCGGCGCCGTAGGTGGTGGACACACACATCGCGACGGCGGGCAGCCCGCGCTCGCGTGCGTATTCCAGCACCAGCTTCTCGGCCTGCACCCGCGACCGCACGTACGGCGTGAGCGTGCGCTCGTCGGCGATCACGTCGTCCTCGGTGGCGGTCCGGCCGCGCCGCGCGCCCGACGGTGACGTAGCTGCTGGTGAAGACGAACTTCGTCAGGCCGGCCGCGACGGCGGGCTCGGTGGCGACGTCGAGGACATTGCGGGTGCCCTCGACGTTGGTGCGGAACAGCGGCGCCGGGTCGCGCAGCCAGCCGCGGGTGTCGACGACGCAGTAGTAGACGACGTCGCAGCCGGTCATCGCCTCGCGCAGCACCCGGTCGTTCCAGATGTCGCCGACGAATCGGGTGACCGCGAGGCCGTCGATACCGGTGGTGTCGGCGCCGTCGCGCACCATCACCCGCACGTCGTCCCCGCGGTCGACGAGCTGGCGGGTGACGTGGCTGCCGAGGAAGCCGTTGGCGCCGATCACCAGCGAGATCACGCGCGTCACCTGCGCCATCCATTCGGCGGCCACATCGGGCAGCGTGCCGAGCTCCTCGGCCTTGCGGCACCATTTCAGCGTCGCCTTGACGAAGCGCAGCGGGTTGTAGACGTCCTCCTGGCGGCACCACTTGCCGTCGCCGGCATAGGTGACGATCGAGATGTTGGTGGCGCTGATCACGGTGCCGTCGCCGGGGTCGCGCATCGGGTTGTCGAGCTCGCAGATGACCCGGCCGGTGGCCTCGTCGTAGACCTTCCACAGCGACGGGAACGACGTCATGTAGCTGCCCGGGAACGTCTCCATCGTCTTCCAGATCCAGGGCCGCACCTGCTCGCGGCCGCGCATCGTGCCGGCGGCGTGCTCGATGTAGAGGACGTCGTCGGTGTACTGCTCGACCCAGGGATCCCAGTCCCGGGTCCGGGCCGCGCGGTCGACCGTCTGCTCGAACGCGGCGAAGGCCTCGATCAACTCGTCGCGCGAGAACGTGCTGCCTGTCACACCCAGAACTAGAACACGTTCTACCCGGCGTTGTCGAGGGGTGCGGCCCGGATTAAATCGCACTGCGCGCAGGGTTATAGGAGCACTATGACGCAGCAATATCACAAGAATCCCGCTGCCGTGGGCGCCCTGTCGCCCGAGCAGTACCACGTCACCCAGCAGAACGGCACCGAACGGCCCTTCACCGGCGAGTACTGGGACAACCACGAGCCCGGTCTCTACGTCGACGTGGTCTCCGGGGAGCCGCTGTTCGCCTCGGTCCACAAGTTCGACAGCGGTACCGGCTGGCCGAGTTTCACCCGTCCCGTCGAGACCGCGAACGTGCGCGAGAAGCGCGACTTCGCGCACCTGATGATCCGCACCGAGGTCCGGTCGGCGCACGGCGACAGCCACCTCGGGCACGTGTTCAAGGACGGTCCGCGCGCCGAGGGCGGCCTGCGCTACTGCATCAATTCCGCGGCGCTGCGGTTCGTGCACCTCGACGACCTCGACGAGCAGGGGTATGCAGAATACAAACACCTCTTCGTGAAGGAGCAAGCGTGAGCGAACACAAGCGTGCGGTGCTGGCAGGCGGCTGCTTCTGGGGCATGCAGGACCTGATCCGCAGGCAGCCGGGAGTGGTGTCGACCCGCGTCGGCTACACCGGCGGGCAGAACGACCACCCCACCTACCGCAACCATCCCGGCCACGCCGAGGCCGTCGAGATCGTCTACGACCCGGCCGAGACCGACTACCGGGCGCTGCTGGAGTTCTTCTTCCAGATCCACGATCCGACGACGAAGGACCGGCAGGGCAACGACGTCGGCACCAGTTACCGCTCGGAGATCTTCTACGTCGACGACGAGCAGCGCCAGGTCGCGCTGGACACCATCGCCGACGTCGACGCGTCGGGACTGTGGCCCGGCAAGGTCGTCACCGAGGTGAGCCCGGCGCCGGACTTCTGGGAGGCCGAGCCGGAGCATCAGGACTACCTGCTGCACTACCCCAACGGCTACACCTGCCACTTCCCGCGGGCCGGCTGGAAGCTGCCCCGGCGCACGCAGGTCTGACTCGGTCTACGTCGCCCGGCGGTGCAGCACCACGCGGCCGCCGTCGCGTCGGCGTGTGCGCGACACCGCGGAAGTGCGATTTCTCGGCCGGGGCGCTGGTCGGCTCGATCACGAACTGCCGCAACACCGTTCGCAGCACGACGTCCATCTCCACGTTGGCGAAGGTGGCGCCGACACAGCGCCGGGTGCCGCCGCCGAACGGGATGTGGGCGAACGTCGCGGGCCGCTGTCCGATGAAGCGCCCGGGGTCGAAGCGATGCGGATCCGGGAAGTCGTCCGCGCGCCGGTGCATCTGCGCGATCGCGACGAGGATCGAATAGCCCTGCGGGATCGACCCATTCGCCGAGCTCGAACGTCGGCGCGTACACATGGCGGCCGGCGAAGTCGATGACGGTGCGCGCGCGCTGCACCTCGAGGATGGTGGCCTGCCGGTAGTCGTTGGCGTCGGTCTGCGCTTCTGCCGCCAGCTCGGCCAGCACCTCCGGGTGGCGGCTGATCCGCTCGAAGACCCAGCCCATGGTGGCCGCCGTCGTCTCGTGTCCGGCGGCCAGCAGCGTGAGCAGTTCGTCGCCGATGTCCTGGCGCGACATCGACGAGCCGTCCTCGTAGGTGCTGCGCAGCAGCAGCGCGAGCACGTCGTCGCGGGTGTCGAAGTTCCGGGTCGGCCTGCACCGCGTCGATCAGCCGGCCGATCACCTCGTCGTAGCGTCGGCGGTAGGCCGCCAGCCGGCCCCACGGGGTGAACCGGCCGTAGGTGCGAGAGGGCATGGGCAGCACCGCGAGTCGCGAGCCGAGCGTGACCCAGGGCGGGATGATGCGCCGCAGTTCGTCGAGATGGGCACCGTCGGCGCCGAACACCGCCCGCAGGATCGCGTTCAGCGTGATCCGCATCATCGGCTCGAGCGTCGCGAAGCGCCTCGCCCTGCGGCCAGGCCGCCGACTCGCGCAGCGTCTCCTCCTCGAAGATCCGCTCGTAGTTCTTGATGCTCTTGCCGTGCAGGGGCGGGGTCAGCAGCTTGCGCCGGAGCCGGTGGTCCGTCCCGTCGAGGGCGAACACCGAGCCCGGCCCGAGCACGCGCGACAGGTTGGGCACGATGTTGCCGACGTCGTCGGTGTTGGCGGTGAACACCTGCTTGGCCAGCGCCGGGTCGGCGACGATGACGGTCGGGCCGAATACCGGGATCCGCAACGTGAACACGTCACCGCAGCGGCGGGCGACCTGATCGACGGTGAACTTGCGCGACACCGAGAATCCGATGCCCTGCACGGCCCGGGGAAGGCGTGGCGCCGGCGGCAGCCGCACCTCCGCCGGCCCGTGGCCGGGAGGAGTCTGCCCTGGCAGTCGCTTGGTACTGCGGTGTACCACTGTCATTCCGGTACGGTACCGGGTGGTACCACGTGATGCAAGGGTGAGAACATGACCGAGACACCGGTGTTGGCGCCCGTAGCCGACCGCCTGCTCGACGGGCTGTCGTCGTCCATCGGCGAGCGCGGCTACCGGGACACCACGGTCGCCGACATCGTCCGGCACGCCCGCACGTCCAAGCGCACCTTCTACGAGCAGTTCGCCGGCAAGGAGCAGTGCCTGATCGAGTTGTTGCGCCGCAACAACGCCGACCTGATCGCCGGCATCCGGGCGAGTGTCGACCCGGAGACGGACTGGCAGCAGCAGATCCGGCAGGCCGTGGCCGCCTACCTCGCGCACATCGACGCGCGGCCCGCGATCACGCTGTGCTGGATCCGCGAGGCGCCGGCCCTCGGTGCGGTGGCGCGTCCGCTGAACCGGCAGGTGATGGGCGACCTGACCGAGCTGCTGGTGGAGTTGACGAGCGATCCCGGATTCCGGCGCGGCGGGCTGTCAGCGGTGTCGCCGCCGTTGGCGCTCATCCTGCTCGGTGGGTTACGGGAACTCACCGCACTGTTCGTCGAGGACGGCCGCGACATCGCCGGGATCCGGGAGCCGGCCGTCGCGGCCGCGACCAAGCTGCTGGGCCCCGGTTAGCGCTGCTTGCCGGCGCCGCGGACCTCACGCCAGGCCGGCCGCACCGACGGCGCCGGCGACCGCCACGACGATCAGGGGATTGATCTTCGTGCGCAGGAACACCGCGGTGCACGCGGCGGTCAACAGGTAGCCGCGCCAGTCGTGGTCGGCCGCGCGGGTCATCACCACCGCCGTCGCCAGGATGAGGCCGACCGTCAGTGGGGCGACACCCTTCTCGACCGCGGCCCGCAGCCGCGACTTCTGCGCCTTCTGCCAGAACAGCGTGACGACGTAGACCAGCGATGCCGCGGGCAGGACCATCGCCAGGGTCGCCAGCGCTCCCCCCGCGATCGCTGCGGGTACACCGCCGACCGACAGTCCGGCCCCGTACCCGACCAGCGCGACGATCAGGATGCTCGGACCGGGTGCCGTCTGCGAGATCGCGAACAGATCGGCGAATTGCGAGTCGGTGAGCCAGTGTTCGCGCCGGACGACGTTCATGTGCATCTCCGGCAGCACGGTGTTCCCGCCGCCGATCGACAGCAGTGACAGGCCGGCGAACAGCGCCGCCAGGTGCAGGTAAGTGGTCACCAGCGGCTCCGGCGGGGCCACGCCCACACCAGGCTCAGCGGCGCCACCACCGCCAGCGTGGTGAGCAGGGGCCAGCGCAACAACCCGTTAAGCGCGAACGCCGTGGCGCACAACAGCACCGGCACAACCGCGGTCAGGCACTTGCGCCCCGTCTGGATCACCATGGTCAGCGTCAGGGCCACCGCGGCCGCCGACGCACCGTGCAGCACACCCTTGACCGCGGGCACTTCCTTGAACCGGAAGTACACGAACGCCAGCACGAGCACGAAAGCCAGTGGCAACAGGCAGAGTCCGACCAGGGCCGACACCGCGCCGGCAAGTCCGCGCATCTTCGCGCCGACGAACACGGCCAGGTTGACCTGGTTGGCGCCGGGCAGGATGCGGCACATCGTCAGGGCGCTGAGGAACTCCTCCTCGGTGAGCCACTGCTTGTCGACCACCAGCACCACGCGCGACCAGGCCGACAGCCCGCCGCCGAACGACGCCAGCGCGATGTGGTTGAAAGTCCGTGCCACATCGAGCAACCCGACCGCGGAGTGGCTCTCGGCGGTGCCCTCACTCATGGAGCAGGTCCGCGTCGTACGCGAAGTCGGCCTCCACGTGGTCGGCGACCTGCAGCGGGTCCGGCGGGTGGTAGTGGCGGGACGAGACCCAGTCGTGGTCGAACACGCCGGCGAGGCGGCCGATGGCCTCCGGGTCATCCGTGACAATGCCGAGCTCACGCCGCAGGTCGAACGCGCTGCGGTCGATGTTCATGGAGCCGAGAAGTGCGGTGGCGTTGTCGACGATGAGCAGTTTGGCGTGCACGCGAAGGTTCTTCTGCTTGTGCACCTTCACGCCGAAGCGGTGCAGGGTGCGCAGCGACGCGAAGGTGTCCAGGATGTCCCACTCGCTGATCCCGCGCTTGCCCCCGCACAGCACGCGCACCTTCACCCCCCGCTCGGCGGCGGCCGCGATGCGGTCCAGGATCACCGCGTCGACGTACTTGGGGTGCTGGATGTCGAGTCGCTGCTGGGCCGTGCCGATGAAGCGTGCCATGTGTTCCCGCGAGTTGGCGTTGCTCCACAGCAGGCCGGGGTCGCGCTGCGGCCGCCAATCCCGCTGCGCCCAGTCGGCTTCGAACACCTCGGCGATCTCCGCTACGTGTGACGGGCTGAGGGTGACGAAGCCGTAGTCACGGGTCAGCGAGAAGTACTTGGGACACAGGTTGTAGGTGGCCACCATCGCCGCCTCATGGTCGACGAGTATCGATTTCTCTTGCGTGACATAGAAACTCGGGTTGGTCCACTGCACCGCCGCGCCCGCGGAGTGCAGCAGCTCGTAGGTGTCGTCGTTGGCGCGGTCACCGCCGGAGCGCTTCGGGTTCAACATGACCCGCACGTCGACACCGGCGCGATGACGGTCGATGACCGCACTGATCAACGATTCCTCGGTGAAGGTGAATTGCTTGATCAGCAAAGTCTTGCGCGCCGAATCGATGAACGCCCGGACCGGCGCCAGGCCGTCGTCCGGCTCCACGATCACGGTGCTGGTTGCGGGCCGCATGAGAGTCGAATGCTAGCAACGCAATACGTTCGCCAGGGCCCGGTCACGGCCCCATCGTCCACGTCAGCAAACCCGGTTGCGCGACATCCGCGATGCGGCCGCTCACCCGTGGCCGTCGGCGGGCGGTGCCGGCGGGGGCAGGAACTGCACCAGGCCCGGGGGCAGATTGGTGCCGGGCGCCGGGGCCGTCCCCGGAAGCGGTTGCCCGAGTTGCTCTTGCGGCAGCTGTCCGAGGAGTCCGCCGCGCAACCGTCCGTCGCGGTACAGGTCGATGTAGCGGCCGAGCCATTCCCGTCCCGACACATCGGCGCCCTCCTGTCCCGGGGGAACGTCGAACTGGGTGCCCTGCCCGGGGGCGGCGGGCACCAGGTTCTGCGGCACGCCGTAGGCGTTGTTGAACGGCCGCAGATCGGGCACGGTCCCCGGCCCGGCCCCGGGAGTGGCCGGCACCCCGTTCTGGCCGAGCACCGTGGCGGGATCCAAGCCCGTGATCGCCGAGGGGGCCAACGGCCCGCCCGGCCCGGCGGGCCGTTCTGGGCGAGCACGTTCAACCCGGCGGGGCCCAGCGGTGCGGCGATCAACGGAACGGTCGGTCCTGGCGGTGGGGCGGGCGGCAGCGGAGCCGGCGGCGGCGGTTGCGCGCCGGCCGCCGGTGCCACTCCCAGCGCGATGCCCGTGCCCACCAAAGCCGGCACCGCGCAGCCCAGCACGCGGGGCGTCATACGGTCTTGGTGACGCCGTAGTACGCCACGATGTCGTCGGTATCGGTCGTGGAGCTCGTCAAGGTCGCATACGAACGCAGGAACGACTGGCCGACACATCCGTCGACCTTGATGTGGACGTCCTTGACCGTCACCCGGACCGGGGCCGCCTTGAACGACTTCTTGTCCACGGGCACCTGGGTGACGGTGCCCGGCTTCGGGTGGATCTCCAGGGTCCCGGAGATCGGGAAGCTCACCCCGGTGGGAACCAGGCCGGCGAGCGTCGAGCCCGCTGTGCCGATTCCCACCGAGCCGATCAACTTCACCGGGCCGAGCTCGATGCCACAACCGATCTGGTAGCCGGTGTCGAGCACGCCGCCGTTGAGCTTGGAACTGCCGTTGCCGGTGACGGTTCCGACGAAGGTGCCCCCGACCAGGTACTCCCGTGAGGAGACCGCGGTGGTCAACGGCGCCACGGGAAGTTGCGTTTCGCCGGTGGCGGCCACCGTGAGAACCCAGCCGTCGGGGGTGGTGACCACCCCCGGCGGGGCGGAGGCGACGATTCCGTTGTCGGGAGGCGGGGCGGTGTCGGCGGCTGTGGGTGCGGGTGGTGGGGGCGGCGCGGGTTGGGCGCTCACCACGGGGGTGGCGAACAACGGCAGCGCTACGGTGGCCGCGGCGAGGGCCGCGAGTTTGTACGTCATGGACTGAGGAGCCTCTCGTGAGGGAAGGAAAGGGCCGAGCGCGTCGGCGCAACTCGGCGATCCGTTGCTGAAAGTGAACGTGGCGAAGCGAGTTCGCTCGAGTTCTCCGATTCGCCACCTGCGGCTACACCGTCTTGGTCACCCCGAGGTAGGTGACGACGTCGTCGGTGTTGTCGGTCGAACTCGTCAGCGTGGCGTAGGACCGGATGAACGACTGTCCTGCGCACTGGTCGGTCTTGATGCGGACACCGGTCAGGGTGATCCGGGCCGAGGTGCCCTTGAACGACTTCTTGTCGATGGCGACCGTGGTGACGGCGCCGGGCTTCAGCACCACCTTGCCCTGCAGGCTGATCGCGGCGCCGAAGGACGGGCCACTGGTGAACGGGATCTTGATACCCGGGGTGAAGCCCGCACCCGGGTTGATCTCCGTCTCATCGGAGATGATCCCGCAGCCGATCTGCTCGCCCGCCTCCATCGAGCCGCCCGCGAGAGTTGTTTTGCCCGTGCCGGTTACCTTGCCGGCGAAGGTACCGCTGACCAGATACTCGCGAGAGGAGACGGCCGTCGTCAGCGGCGCGACCGGGAGCTGGGTCTCGTTGCTTCCAGCGACCTCCAGATGCCAGCCGTCGGGGGTGTCGAGGATTCCGGGCGGGCCGGACGGAACGGCACCACCCGGCGGCGGGGACGCTGCGTCCGCGACGGGCTGCCCGACCGGTCCCGGCGGTGCCGGCTGGGCCACCGCGACGGGCGCGGCCCAGACAGGCGCCGCCAGGCAGACAGCAACGAGGGTGACATAGCGATTCAACATGGGTCCGACGACGCCTCTCATGGTCCGTTGGTCAGGTCTTGGAGCCTGTGACCCGTGGAGCGTCCACTGGCCGAGCGGCCGGTAGGTGAACGTGTGGAGAACCGAAAAGACCGTCTTCTCGTCGACTGACCGCCTTTGCTGTCAGTCGACTGTGTGAACGGTCCGAGAACCGTTCGCACCGACCCGATCGCCGCCATCCGGCCATCGAAGTCGCCCCCGCCGGTCACCGACCGTCCATCTCGTCCGCCGACTGTGTGCCGGCAGCCGTTGGGCGACAACGGCACTCAACGCGTCAACTGATGGAGGACCGAGGTGACAACCCAACGCACGACGGCAGGAGCCGGTTACGTGTTTCTGGCACTGATGGTGGGCGCGCTCCCGCTGGCACCGTGCGTGCACGCCCAGCCGGACGCGGGCGCGGCGGACGCGCCGCCCGGCCCCGTGCAGGTGTCGGCTCCGACGTCGGATGCCGCGGATCCCACCGCCGTCGCCGCCTGCGCTCAGTTCGCCGAGGTGCTGGACACGACCGCGCAGTACTACGGGGACTTCGCCGACTCGTTGACCGACTTCGCCGTCGCCGACTACGCCGACCCTTCGGTGAGCAACAGCAACGTCCTCGGGCGCACGGCATTACGGCAGGGAGCCGGAGCGGCGATGGCCGCCGCCGCTGTGCCGGGCCTGGCCCCGTCGATCGCCGACCCGATGCGACGGTGGTCGGTGGACGCCACCAAACTCCTGATCAAGATGGGATTGCGCGGCGGCCAGGACACCCTGAACGTCACCGTCGACGAGCTCAACAACGACGCCGAGGCCGCACAGCAGGGCTGCGCGGCAGCCGGTACCCACGCGTGATGGCGCGTTCGCGAGCCGGCCATCGGTGGCTCGCTGCCACGGGTCTGGCGGTGCTGGCGAGCACAGCGACCGGATGTGCCACGTCCGCGCCCGAGCGGTCCGCCTCGTCACCCGTGGTGCCGGCCACCGCGATCACCGGCCTGCTGTTGAGCCACAACGAGATCCGGGCTCTGGCGGAGGGAATCCCGCTCGTTCCGGAACCCGTCGCATCTGTCATGGACGACAACCGGAACCTGCTTCCCAACCTCAACTGCCTGGGCGTCTGGCATCCCGGCGAGGCGGCGATCTACGGCCGACAGGACGAGCCCGGCGGCTGGAGTTCGGTGCGCCGCCAACTTCTTCGGACCCCGGGCGTCGAGCAATGGCGCTCGTCGGTCGAGCAGTCCGTTGTCACGTATCCGACCGTGGCCGACGCGCGCGCCTCCTTCGACCAGTCCAGCCAGCGGTGGTCCGAGTGTGTCGATCACACGGTCAACATCACCCTCAACGGCCGGCGGATGCCGCGCTGGCTCAGTGGCCAACTCGTCCGCACGCCGGACCGGCTGACCATGCCGATCGGCCGGACGGATCGCACCCAGCGGTCGTCGTGCGAACATGTCCTCTCCATCGTCGTGAACGTCGTCGTCGAGGTCCAGGCATGCCTGCCCCGCACCGGCGAGGTGACGGCCGCAGGGGAGATCGCCACGCGGATCGCCTCGGGAATCCCGACGGCCGGCTAAGTGGCTCCGACTCAGCAGGGTTGCGTCGAGTACTCGGGGCGCAGACCCGGAGCAGATCACGCTCAGGCCGAGTACTACCTGCGACTGCTGGCCGCCCGGCGCCAGGTGCTGGAAACCGAGATCGCCGAGCGATGCGTGGAGCTGCTCAAGACCGCACGGGTGGTGCGCAAGTCCGAACGGGTCCGCACCATTCGCCGGGTCATCCACGCCAAGCAGGCCGAAGTGGCGGTGCTGAACGAACTGTGCGAAGCACTGGTGGACGCGTGCGTCCGCGCTAACGCGTCTCGACCAGAAGCAGCCGCGCGGCCTTCTCCAGCTTCGCGGCGATTTCCTGATACGACGCGTACCCCATCCCCGCGCGCACCAGCGCACCGGAATACAGCATCTCCAACGCATCGATGACGTCGGGATCGGTGCCGGGACCCAGCGCGGCGGCCAGCCGATCCCGGATGTCGCGGCCGATCCGCAACCGGAGCACCTCGACGTCGGGGTCCTTGCCGAGCAGGGCGGTCGTCACGGCTCCGGCGAACTCCGGCTCGTCGGCGACCAGCAGCGAGATGTGGCCGAGCACCTCGGTCACCCGGGCCGCGGGCTCGTCGCTGCGGTGCGCGGCACACGGCGACGCGACGAGGCGCCGCCAGAAGACCTCGGCCACCAGATGCTCTTTGGACGAGAAGTAGGTATAGGCGGTGGCCGCGCCCACGCCGGCCTCGGCGGCGACGCGCCGTACGGTCAAGGCTGCGAATCCGTCCCGGCAGAGCAACTCGACCGCCGCCCGGCCCAGCCGGTCCACGGTGTCGGCCTGTTTGGCCGTCAACCGGCGCCGAGTCGACTCCAGAGCCGGATCGGACACATGTCCGGACGCTACTACAACCGCCTACCCCCAGCAACGGTAAGTTGGGCGCCATGGAGCACACGACGGCGGACCGTCAGTCCCGAACCGACACCCCATTGCCGCCGGCCGCCGCCGCGCTGTTCGAACTCGCCGAGCGGGTCACCGGCTTCATGCCCGCCGACGAGGGCCGCACCCTCTACGACACCGCGATGCGGTACCTGGGCGACGGTGTCGCGGTGGAGATCGGCACCTATTGCGGGAAGTCGACGGTGATGCTGGGCGCCGCGGCCCAGCAGACCGGCGGACTGCTCTACACCGTCGATCACCACCACGGCTCCGAGGAGCATCAGGCCGGGTGGGAGTATCACGACGCCTCGATGGTCGATCCGGTCACGGGGCTGTTCGACACACTGCCGACGCTGCGGCACACGCTCGACGCCGCCGGCCTCGACGACCATGTCGTCGCCGTCGTCGGCCGCTCGCCGGTGGTGGCGCGCGGATGGCGAACTCCGTTGCGGCTGTTGTTCATCGACGGTGGGCACACCGAGGAGGCGGCGAATCGCGACTTCGCCGGCTGGGCACCGTGGGTGGCCGTCGGCGGGGTGCTGGTGATCCACGATGTCTTCCCGGATCCCGCCGACGGCGGGCAGGCGCCCTTCCACATCTATTCGCGGGCACTGGACACGGGTGATTTCCGCGAGGTGCTGGCGACCGGCTCGATGCGCGTGCTCGAGCGGGTCTCGGGACAGCCGGGCGTGCTCGGCGGGGCCTAACGCTCGCTGGTTGCGCACTCGCAGTCGTATTCGCCCTCGAGGCCCCTGGGCAGGTCCGTGCCGCGGAAGATGTCGCTGGCCGCGGTGGTCGACGACAGTGCGTCGGCGGCGAGGATGACGGCTGCACCCGTCCATGTGTGCGCTCGACCGGCCAGCGCTTGCCGTCGGCGTAGACCAGTCCCGTCCAGTAGGAGCCGTCCTGCTCGCGGAGATGGTGCATCGCCGAGAACTGCTCACGGGCCCGGCTCCTGCTCCCCGATGGCGTCCAAAGCCAGTACCAGTTCACAGGTTTCGGCCCCGGTCACCCACGGCCGGTCGTCGACGCACCGGATACCCAGGCCGGGGACCACGAAGTCGTCCCACCGCTCGTTGATGCGGGTGTGGGCGCGGGATCCCCGCAGCGCGCCGCCGAGCACCGGGTAGTACCACTCCATCGACCACCGGTCCTTGGCCACGAAGGCCTCGGGGTGATCGGCGATCGCGTGGCCCAGCCGACCGACCGCGAGCTCCCATTCCGGTCGCGAATCGCCGACGTAGTCGGCCAGCGCCAGCGCGCACCGAATGCTGTGGTGGATGCTCGCGCAGCCGGTCAGCAGGGCTTCCCGGGTGCTGCCACCCGGACCTCGGCCCCAAGCGATCTCGCCGGTGCCGCACTGCAGTTCGAGGACGAAGTCGATGGCCTTGACGACCACCGGCCACATCGTCACCGCGAAGTCGCGGTCGCCGGTGACCAGCACGTGGTGCCAAACGCCGGTGGCGATGTAGGCGCAGAAGTTCGTGTCGCTGTTGGCGTCCTCGATCACGCCGTCGCGCAGTTGGATGGGCCAGGTGCCGTCGGGCCGCTGGGTCGCGCGCGACCACTCGAAGGCCGCCCGCGCCGGTTCGAACAGCCCGGCCGCCGTCAGCGCCATCGCATTCTCGATGTGATCCCACGGATCGGTGTGTCCACCCACGGACCAGGGAATGGCCCCCGAGGACTCCTGCGTCGCGGCGATCGACTCAGCCGTCTGCAGGCACTCCTCCGGCGTGAAAACGCCCGGTACGCAGGGGATGTCAGGCATCAGCGGGCGGCAGGCTTCCGAAAGTACAGCGCGACGCTCTTGCCGATCAGCGGGTTGAGCGCGGACTCGGCGGCCCGCGTCAGCCACGGCCGGCTCATCATGTCCCACACGAGCAGTTTGTGGTAGGCCGCCACCGCGGGATGGTCCGACTTGTCGGTTCCCACTGCGCATTTGAGCCACCAGTACGGCGAGTGCAGCGCGTGCGCATGATGGGTGTGCGTCAGCTGCAGACCGTGGGCGAGCACCTTGTCGCGCAGTTCGTCGGCGCGGTAGATCCGGATGTGGCCGCCCTCGTTGGCGTGGTACTCGTCGGAGAGCGCCCAGCAGATGCGCTCTGGCAACCAGCGGGGGACGGTGACCGCCAGGGCGCCACCGGGTTTGAGCACGCGGACGAGTTCGGCGATGGCCCGCTCGTCTTCGGGCACGTGCTCGAGGATCTCCGAGGCGATCACGCAGTCGAAGGTGCCGTCGGCGTACGGCAGGTCCAGGGCGTCCCCCTTGACCGCCTCCCCTCGCGCCGAAGCGGGCGCTTCGCCCTGCTCCTTCATCGCCTGCATGATCTCGTCGACGTCGTTGAGATCGGCGACGTTCTGGTCGAACCCGATGACGTCGGCACCGCGGCGGAACGCCTCGAACGTGTGCCGGCCGGCTCCGCAACCGACGTCGATGACCTTCGTCCCCGAGCCGACACCGAGCAGATCGAAGTCGACGGTCAGCATGTGGTGACCCTTTCGCAGGCGCGCTCGTAGACCGCGACCGTCTGAGCGGCAACGGATTCCCAGCTGAAGACCTCCAGGGCGCGGCGACGGCCGTTGTCACCGAGCCTGCGCAGTTCCCGCGGAGAGTCGAGCAGCTCACCCAGGACGGAGGTGAGTTCGTCCACGTCGGCCGGCGTCACCAGCCGGGCGCACTCACCGTCGGAACCGACCACCTCGGGCAGTGCCCCGGCCCGGCTGGCCACGATGGGGGTGCCACTGGCCATCGCCTCGACCGCGGGCAGCGAGAAGCCTTCGTACAGCGACGGGATGCACGCGACGTCAGCAGAGGAGAGCAGTTCCGCCAACTCCGTGTCGCTGAGACCGCTCGAGCTGTGCACGATGTCGGAGATGCCGAGTTCGGCGATCAGCTTCTCGGTCGGGCCGTTGGGCTCCAGCTTGGCCACGAGCTGAAGCTCGAGGTCGCGCTCGACCCGCAGTCGCGCCACCGCGTGCAGCAGGTGGCTGACGCCCTTGAGGGGTACGTCGGCGCTGGCGATCGCGATGATCCGGTTGCGGACCCGGTGCTGTGCGGGCTGGAACAGCTCGGTGTCCACCCCGAGCGGCACCACGTGCAGCTGGCGGGGGTCGACGGCGAAGTCTTCGGCGATGTCGGCCGCCGAGGTGGAGGACACGGTGACCAGCTCGGGGATCTGGCGCGCCACCTCCTTCTGCATCTCGGCGAAGCCGTACCAGCGGCGCACCAGCGGCTTGCGCCACCATGCGGCCGCGGCCACGTCGAGCACCCGGTCCCGGGTGATCGGATGGTGCACGGTGGCCACCACCGGCAGGCCGGCGACGCCGCGATCGTCAGCAGCCCGGTGCCCAGGCACTGGTTGTCGTGCACCACGTCGAAGTCCTCGAGCCGGTCGGCCAGCAGGCGGGCGACGCGGAGGCTGAACGTCCGCGGCTCGGGGAAGCCGGCGGTCCAGGTGGTCAGCAGTTCCTGCAGGTCGATACTGGTCCTGATCTCGCTGGGCCGCGGGATCCGGAACGGATCCGGCTCCCGGTACAGGTCGAGGCTGGGCACCTTGGTCAGGCGGACCCGGGGGTCGAGCCCGCCCGGGTACGGCTGGCCGGAGAAGACCTCGACGTCGTGGCCGAGTTCCACCAGACCCCGGCTGAGATGCCGGACGTAGACGCCCTGGCCCCCGCAGTGGGTCTTGCTCCGATAGGACAGCAGTGCGATGCGCATACTCAGCTCACATATCCTGCGCGGTGCGCACGTGCCGGAGTTCGGACTGGGAAGCCGCCCTGAGCTGGCCGAATTGTGTGCAGCAAGTAATCCGAACCCTCCTGGACATGTGTCCAGACTATAGTTTGACGTGCTAGCTGACGCAACGCGTCCGCTTGCTCTGACTACCACAATCGCGCTCGGCCGTCCTGTCCGGCCTCGTCGCGAGCGTGCGGCTAGCGCGGCGGGAAGCCACCGGTGGCCACCGGTCCCCACCGCTGGGGGGTCACCCTGATCAGGCACTTGCCCTGGTCGACCATCGCCCGCCGGTACTCGTCCCAGTCGGAGTGCTCGCCGGCGACGGACCGGAAGTACTCCACCAGCGGCTCGACGGCCTCGGGCAGCTCGACCACCTCGGCCGGCCCGTCGACCTGCACATAGGGCCCGTTGAACTCGTCGGACAACACCACCACGCTCGCGCGCGCGTGGCGCCGGATGTTGGCCGACTTCGCCCGCTGCGGATAGCTCGCGATCACGATGCGGCCCTGTCCGTCGAGACCGCCGGTCACCGGGGAGCTCTGTAACGACCCGTCGGAACGGAAGGTGGTCAGCACCATGCGGTGCCGCGGCCTGATGAACTCCAGCAGTTCGGAGCCGCCTACGACGTCGGCCGTCGCATAGTTCGTCGCCATCCGCTCAGATTATCGGTGTCGGACCCCGGGCGTAGCTTGTCGAACATGGGTTCGAATGATGTCTATCGCGGCGCTGGACGCCGCCGACGAGGCCTACCGCGCGCTCGCCGATCTCCCGTTCCACCGTCTGCGTCCGGCCGATCAGCGGGCCCTGCTGGTCCGCCTGGACGCGATGGACAAGCAGCTGGCGGCGCTGCAGCGCCGGCTGCTCGGCCGGTTGGTGGCCGGTCCGCCGCCGGTGGAGTTCGCCGGCGCACCGTGGGCCCAGGTGCTGGCCCGCCGATTGCGCATCTCGGTCGGCGAGGCGCAGCGGCGCATCGCCGAAGCGGCCGGCGCGGAGGAACCGAAGTCGGCATGAGGGCGGCGCTACGCAGCACCGGCACGCGCTGAGCGGGAGGACGAACGCGAACGACCGCGGGTAGCCCACCCCGGTCATCCGCGCCGCCCGCAGCGCCGCGATGGACACCGCGCGCACGGCGCCCGAGGACGGCTCGTAGCACTGCAGCACGCCCTCACCCGCCTCGATGACCAGCACCCAGTGCCGGGGGATCACGCTGCCGACGAGCATGGCCACGGGCCAGCCCGCCGACACCGCGGCGAGCACGTCGGCCATTTGGTCCCGCCGGCCCCGCCACGGCCGCCACCGGTAGCGCCTGCCCCTCGCGTGCACGGACAAGGAGCGGGCCATGCCCGCCGGGGTGGTGCCCAGTGCCCGCGGCCAGATCCGGTTCGTTCCGGCGTGCACGCGCGCCTGCTCGGCGGAGAACCAGGCCGGCCCGCCCGGCGCCGGCCAGCGCCGCCCGGCGGGCGGGGTCCAGCAGCGCACCGGCCATCACCGCGACGGACGGCCCGCAGGTCGTGCCGTCGCGCTGCATCAGCGCCCGCGCCGGGAGCTGCATACCGGGCTCGACGCCTCCTCGGTGGATTTCGCTGCGCGGTGGGTACTCCGCACTCTAGGCCGAACGAAGGGGTGGTGGTGCGCATGTGCGCGATGTCCGGGAAGCCGACGCCAGGAGGGCGTACGCCATGACCTTCGACATCACGCCCACCGCTGCCCAGCACGATCTGGCAAGGCGCACACACGAGTTCGCCGAGCAGGTGATCCGGCCGGTCGCCGCCGATTACGACCAGCGCCAGGAATTCCCCTGGCCGGTGCTGGAGGAGGCGGCGGCACGGGGCTTCTACAGCCCGCTGTTCTACCGCGATCTGATCGGCGACCCGACCGGACTGTCGCTACCGATGTTCATGGAGGAACTGTTCTGGGGATGCGCCGGCATCGGCCTGTCGGTGGTGATGCCCGCGCTGGCGTTGTCGGCGATCGGCCAGGCCGCCTCCCCCGAGCAGATGCTGCAGTGGGCGCCGGAATGCTTCGGCACGGCCGGCGACCTCAAGCTCGCCGCGCTGGCGATCTCCGAACCCGAGGGCGGCAGCGATGTCCGCAACCTGCGGACCCGCGCGCGCCGCGACGGCACCGGGCCCGGACGCGGACTGGATCATCGACGGCCACAAGATGTGGATCGGCAACGGCGGCATCGCCAACGTGCACGTCGTGAACGCCGTCGTCGACGAGGAACTCGGCCACAAGGGTCAGGCCCTGTTCATCGTGCCCGGGGGCACTCCGGGCCTGGACATGGTGCGCAAGCTCGACAAGCTGGGCTGTCGCGCCTCCCACACCGCAGAGCTGAAGTTGACCGGGGTCCGCGTGCCGGCCGACCACCTGCTCGGCGGCCAGGAGAAGCTCGACCACAAACTGGCGCGGGCCCGGGAGGCGATCGAGGGCGGCCGGCACTCGGGCTCGGCGACACTGGGCACCTTCGAACAGACCCGGCCGATGGTCGCCGCCCAGGCACTCGGGATCGCGCGGGCCGCGCTGGAGTACGTCACCGAATACGCCAACCGCCGGGAGGCCTTCGGCGCTCCGATCATCGACAACCAGGGCATCGCGTTCCCGCTGGCGGACCTGGCCACCGGCCTCGACGCTGCCCGCCTGCTCACCTGGCGCGCGTCCTGGATGGCCGCCACCGGCGTCCCCTTCGAGCGCGGCGAGGGTTCGATGTCCAAGCTGGCCGCCAGCGAGCTGGCCGTGCGGACCACCGAGCGCGCCATCCAGACCATGGGCGGCTGGGGCTACGTCAAGGATCACCCCGTCGAGAAGTGGTACCGGGACGCCAAGCTGTACACCATCTTCGAGGGCACCAGCGAGATTCAGCGCATCGTCATCTCCAACGCCCTGGGCGCCGCCGACGGTAAGCCGCCCCTGCATGTCGACCTCGAACCGACGGGCGGCCCGCTCAACCGCATGTTCGGCCGCGGCACCCCGGCGCGCACCCAGGTCGCCAACACCGCCCTGTCGATGAAGGACCGCGTCCCCGCACCCGTCATGCAGATGGCGATGAAAGTGCTTCGCCCGCCGCGCAAGTAGCGTCCACCTCGCCGCCGCGCCGTCCCGTGCTGGGCGGCTACACGTTCACGGGCCGGTATCTGCTGTTCGGCGGGTGAGGGCACATGCGTTCGCGTTACTGTGCATCTGTGCCGGGCGAGCATTCTCCACAGCAGCCGCCGGCCGGTGGCGCGCCCCAGCGGTTCGGCTGGTTCCGGTTCCACTTCGCCGACGAGCGCTGGGAATGGTCCGAACAGGTGCAGATCCTGCACGGCTATGAGCCCGGAACCGTGACGCCCACGACGGAACTCGTGCTGGCGCACAAGCATCCGGACGACCGCAGAGCTGGTCGCGGCCATTCTGGACGAAGTGCGGCGCACCCACCGGACGTTCTCCACCCGGCACCGCATCATCGACACCGGCGGCGAGGTGCACGACGTCCTGGTGCTCGGCGACCAGCTCAACGACGAGGCGGGCCGGCAGATCGGCACCCACGGGTTCTACGTGGACGTGACGCCCACCGACACGATGACCAACGCGATGGTGTCCGCCGCGCTCACCGAGATCACCGAGAAGCGCGCGGCCATCGAACAGGCCAAGGGCATGCTGATGCTGATCTACCGGGTCGATGCCGACGCGGCCTTCGAGCTGCTGCGGTGGCGTTCGCAGGAGGGGAATGTGAAACTGCGGGCGCTCGCGGAGCAGCTGCTCGTCGACTACGGCGCGCTGGTCTACGAGGAGTTGCTGCCGCCCCGCGCCGCGTTCGACCATCTCCTGCTGACCGCACACCAGCGCGCCCTCTGCAACGGCGCTAGCGTGGACCAGTGACGTCTCCGACAGCGCTGATCATCGTCGACGTGCAGAACGACTTCTGCGAGGGCGGCTCGCTGGCCGTCGCGGGCGGCACGGCGGTGGCGCGCGGCATCAACGAACTGCTCGCCGGCGGGCAAGGCGGCTACGACCACGTCGTGGCCACGAAGGACTTCCACATCGATCCGGGCGGGCACTTCTCCGATCATCCCGACTTCGTCGACTCGTGGCCGCCCCACTGCGTCGTCGGATCGGACGGCGTCCGAGTTCCACCCCGACCTCGACGTCTCCCCGATCGAGGCCGTGTTCCGCAAAGGCCACTACTCGGCGGCCTACAGCGGCTTCGACGGCGCCGCCGACGACGGGACCGGCCTGGCCGACTGGTTGCGGCAACGCGACGTCCGCGCGGTCGACGTCGTCGGCATCGCCACCGACTACTGCGTCAAGGCAACCGCCGCCGACGCGGTGGCCGCCGGGTTCTCGACCAGCGTGCTGCTGGATCTCACCGCCGGGGTGTCGCCGGCGACGACCTCCGCGGCGATCGATGCGCTGCGCGCCGCCGGCGTGCGGTTTCGCTGAGGCAGACCGGGGACATCGTGTTCGAGCGCTACACCGACGACGCCAAGAGCGTCGTGGTGCACGCACAACTGGAGGCCAGGCACCTGGGCCACAGCGCGGTCGGCCCCGAGCACCTCCTGCTCGGGGCCTTGCGGGTCGGCGGCACCACCGCGGACATCCTGTCGGCGTGCGGTGTCGACCGCGCCCGGGCGGCCGAAACCCTGCGCGTCTTCGCGCCCGCCGAGGTGCCGCCGCCGGAGGGCCACGTTCCGTTCGGCGCCGACGGCAAGGCCGCACTGGCCGCCGCGATGCGGGCCGCCGACGGGCAGGGCGACCGGCACATCGGTGCTCAGCATCTGGTCCTCGGCGCCCTCGACGCCGAGGGCGACCCGATGGCCCGGCTGCTGCGCGAATTACGCGTGGACGTCGCTGGTCTGCGTATGCAGCTCAGCGACCCGCCGATGTGATCGATCGGACGGTTGCGCTGCCCGGCATCCGGGCATCCCCTATCGTCGCCACAGCCGAACGAATCGCCAGGAGAGTGCTAGTTGACCCAGATCGCCAGTTCGCCGGGAAACACCATGACTCTCGAGTTGTGGCCCGGCAAGGCCTACCCGCTCGGTGCCACGTATGACGGTTACGGCACGAACTTCGCGCTGTTCAGCGAGGTGGCCGAGAAGGTCGAGCTGTGCCTGTTCAACGACGACGGGGCCGGCGGGCTGGTCGAGACGCGGGTGGTACTGCCCGAGGTGGACGGCTTCGTGTGGCACGGGTTCATCCCGAACATCGAGCCCGGTCAGCGCTACGGCTACCGCGTGCACGGGCCCTACGACCCGGCCGCGGGACTGCGGTGCAACCCGAACAAGCTGCTGCTCGACCCGTACGCGAAGGCCATCGACGGCAGCTTCGACTGGGACCAGTCCTTGTTCAGCTACAACTTCGGCGATCCGGACAGCCGCAACGACGACGACTCGGCCGAGAACATGCCCAAGTGCGTCGTCATCAACCCGTACTTCGACTGGGGCGTCGACCGTCCCCCGGGGCACGGGTACGCCAACTCGGTGATCTACGAGGCGCACGTCAAGGGCCTCACCCAGACCCATCCCGACATTCCCGACCAGATCCGCGGCACCTACGCCGCCGTCGCGCACCCGGCGATCATCGATCACCTGACGTCGATGGGCGTGACCGCGATCGAGCTGATGCCGGTGCACCACTTCGCCAACGACTCGACGCTGATCGACAAGGGGCTGTCCAACTACTGGGGCTACAACACCATCGGCTTCTTCGCGCCGGACTCCAAATACAGCTCCAACCCCAATCCGGGCGGGCAGGTGCAGGAGTTCAAGGCGATGGTCCGTGCGCTGCACGAGGCCAACATCGAGGTGATCCTCGACGTGGTCTACAACCACACCGCCGAGGGCAACCACATGGGCCCGACGTTGTCGATGCGCGGCATCGACAACGCCGCGTACTACCGCCTCGTCGAGGACGACAAGCGGTACTACATGGACTACACGGGCACCGGCAACAGCCTCAACGTCGGTCACCCGCACGCGCTGCAGCTGATCATGGACTCGCTGCGGTACTGGGTGACCGAGATGCACGTCGACGGCTTCCGGTTCGACCTCGCCTCCACGCTGGCCCGTGAGTTCTACGACGTCGACAAGCTCGCGACGTTCTTCGAACTCGTGCAGCAGGACCCGACGGTGAGCCAGGTCAAGCTCATCGCCGAGCCGTGGGACGTCGGCCCGGGCGGCTACCAGGTCGGCGGCTTCCCACCACAGTGGACCGAGTGGAACGGCAAGTACCGCGACACCGTGCGCGACTTCTGGCGCGGCGAGGGCGCCACGATAGACGAGTTCGCGTCCCGGCTGACCGGCTCTTCCGATCTCTACGAGAGCACGTCACGCCGGCCGGTGGCCTCGATCAACTTCGTCATCGCCCATGACGGGTTCACGCTACGGGACCTGGTGTCCTACAACGAGAAACACAACGAGGCCAACGGCGAGGACAACAACGACGGCGAAAGTCACAACCGGTCCTGGAACTGCGGGGTCGAGGGACCCACCGACGATCCGGAGATCAACGCACTGCGCTCGCGCCAGGAGCGCAACCTGCTGGCCACGCTGCTGCTCTCGCAGGGGGTGCCGATGATCTGTCATGGTGACGAACTCGGTCGCACCCAGGGCGGCAACAACAACGGGTACTGCCAGGACAACGAGATCACCTGGATCGACTGGGCGAACACCGACACCGGTCTGCTCGAGTTCACCCGCGCGGTATCGGAGTTGCGCGCCAATCATCCGGTGTTCCGCCGCAGGCGCTTCTTCGACGGCAAGCCCGTCGGACGGCGCGGCAAGGAGGGTCCGGCCGACATCGCGTGGTTCAGTCCGGATGGCACCGAGATGAGCGGTGAGGACTGGGGTGCGGGCTTCGCCAAGTCGCTGACCGTGTACCTCAACGGACTCGGCATCCCGGACATGGACGCCCGTGGCCAGCGCGTCGTCGACGACTCGTTCCTGCTGTGCTTCAACGCCCACTACGAGCCGATCGAGTTCACGCTGCCGCCGAAGACGTTCGCACCGTCCTGGGTCCCGGAGATCGAGACCGCGGCACTGTCCGAGGATGAACGGGACACCGATCCCAAGCCGGCGGGCTCAACGCTCACGGTGGCCGGCAGAGCGATGGTGGTACTGCGCGCGGGTGACTGACGGCACCGCGGTGACGGTCTTGAAAGGCGTTGCGCACCACCACGCTTAACGCCCAGGTTCAGCGATTTCAACCGGAGCGTGTGTTAGCTTGAAATTGCTGTTGCAACCGTGGCCGCCTTGTTGGCATCGGCATTGTGCCATGCCACCGGTCGGGCGGGCCGGCAGTAGGAGCCGATGAGCGGCGGCGACCTACCGGGGCGGCCACGGTTGCCAGCTCGGGGCCCTCGGCTAGAGACCCAGGATGCGTTCGATCGAGCGCATCGGGATGGGCAGCCACGACGGCCGGAACCGGGCCTCGTAGGCGGCCTCGTAGACGGCCTTGTCGAGTTCGTAGGCGGCGAGCACCTGCCCGCCGTCGCGGGGGTCGGCCCCCGCGACGGCGGCGTAGCCGTCACAGAACGCCGCGCTGTTGCGGTCCACCCACTCCCGGGCGCGTGCGGCCAGCTGCCGGTCGCGGTCGTGGTCGGCGGCCAGATCCACCAGACGCTGATAGGCGGCGTACTCGAAGGAGCGCAGCACCCCGGCCACGTCTCGCAGGGCCGAATCGGGCCGGCGCCGTTCGTCCAGGGGCTGACCCGGCTCGCCCTCGAAGTCGATGAGCAGCCAGCCCTCCGGCGTGCGCAGCACCTGACCGAGGTGCAGGTCGCCGTGCACCCGCTGCACGGCGATCGTCTCATCGGCGAGCTTGCGGTAGCGCTCCTCGATCAGCGGGGCGTGCGCGGCCAGTTCCGGTGCCGCCGCGGCGGCGGAGCGCAGCCGTGTCGAGCACGTGTCGACCGGGAACGCCACGGTGGAGGTGCCCAGTGCATCGGCCAGCGTGGCGTGCACCGAGGCCACCGCCTCGCCGAGCCGGTAGGACTCCCCGGCGAAGTCGCCGCCGACCTCGTCGGCGTACAGGTCACCCTCGGCGAACAGGTCGCGCGTGCTGGCGGTCGCCATGTCCCAGCCCTCGGCGCAGTTGGCCGCGAACGCGGTGACCATCCCGAGCGCCACGGTCGAGGCGCGCCGTCCAGGGACACTCGAACGAGCCGAGCAGTCGCGCCACATGCGGGTTGCCGGCACGGCCGAGCACCCGGTTCAACTCGATGTCGGGGTTGATGCCCGGTGTCGACCCGCCGGAAGACCTTGAGGATGGCGTCTGCTCGAAGATCACGCTGGTGTTGCTCTGCTCGGCGCCGGACACCCGCGGCGCGGCGGCGAGCGGCAACGTGGCGTCGGGCTCCTTGTGAACGTCACGTCGTCGACGCACGGCCGACTGATCGATCAGCGACAGCAGCGAACTGCGCCGCCTCCGGGTCGTACAGCGCGTCATAGCCGGTGCGGTCCCCGTCTGGTCCGGAGTCGATGCCGATCGTCGCGACGTTGCTGTACTCGTCATGGCGGCGCGCTGTCCCACCGCACGAGCACCTGGTAGCGCTCACGACGGAGCCGTCGGTGTAGGTCGACGTCGACCAGCAACTGGTCGAGGTCGTCGCGACAGCGGCACGACCCGGGCTGGTTCGGCGGACACGAGTTCGCGGCTGCGTCCGGCGTACCAGCGCTGGCGCGGCGAGCCATTCCCGAAGGGCAGTCTCATCGACACATCTCCTCGGACGGCGTCCGCAGTCGAGCAGGAACCAGTAGAAGCCGTGGCCGGGCAGCGTCAACAGATACGGGCAGGTGCGCCGATGCGCGGGAACTCGACGTGGCCGGTCAGCTCCACCGGCGTGTAGCCGTTCCAGTGCTGCAGACTACAGCTCGATCGGCTGCGGGAAGCGCGACAGGTTGTTGACGCACAGCACGATGTCGGTGCGTCGTCGCCCTGCAGTTCCCGCAGGTATGCCAGTACCGACGGGTTCGAGCCGCCGAGCTCCCTGAACGTGCCGATGGCGAACGCCGGGTGGCGGCGGCGCACGGCGAGCATCGTGCGGGTCCAGTTCAGCAGCGAGGTCGAGCTGTCGATCTGCGCCTCGACGTTGACCGACTGGATAGCCGTAGACCGGGTCCTGGTTCGGCGGCAGGTAGAGCCGGCCGGGGTTGGCGGTGGAGAAGCCGGCGTTGCGGTCGGGCGTCCACTGCATCGGCGTGCGCACGCCGTCGCGGTCGCCGAGCCAGATGATGTCGCCCATCCCGATCTCGTCGCCGTAGTAGAGCACCGGCGAGCCCGGCAGCGACAGCAGCAGCGCGGTGAACAACTCGATCTGGTTGCGGTCGTTCTCCAGCAGCGGGGCCAGCCGGCGGCGGATGCCGACGTTGGCCTTCATCCGCGGGTCCTTGGCGTACTCGGAGTACATGTAGTCGCGCTCTTCGTCGGTGACCATCTCCAGCGTGAGCTCGTCGTGGTTGCGCAGGAAGATGCCCCACTGCGCCATCTCCGGGATCGGCGGGGTCTGCGAGAGGATCTCCGAGATCGGGATCCGCGACTCGCGCCGCACCGCCATGAAGATGCGCGGCATCAGCGGGAAGTGGAACGCCATGTGGCACTCGTCGCCGCCGGTGTCCGGGTCGCCGAAGTACTCGACCACGTCGGCGGGCCACTGGTTGGCCTCGGCGAGCAGCACCCGGCCGGGGAACTCGTCGTCGATCACCTTGCGGCAGCGCTTGAGGAACGCGTGCGTCTCGGGCAGGTTCTCGCAGTTGGTGCCCTCCCGCTCGAACAGGTACGGCACGGCGTCCAGCCGGAACCCGTCGATGCCGAGATCCAGCCAGAACCGCAGCACGTCGATCATCGCTTCCTGCACGGCCGGGTTGTCGTAGTTCAGGTCCGGCTGGTGGGAGAAGAACCGGTGCCAGTAGAACTGACGGCGCACCGGGTCGAACGTCCAGTTCGACTCCTCGGTGTCGACGAAGATGATGCGGGCGTCGGCGTACCGGTCGCTGGTGTCGCTCCAGACGTAGAAGTCGCCGTACGGGCCGTCGGGGTCGCGGCGCGACTCCTGGAACCACTGGTGGGAGTCGGACGTGTGGTTCATGACGAGGTCGGTGATCACGCGGATGCCGCGCCGGTGCGCCGCGTCGAGCAACTCGACGAAGTCGTCGACGGTGCCGAACTCCGGTCAGCACCTTGTAGAAGTCGCGGATGTCGTAGCCGCCGTCGCGCAGCGGCGAATCGTAGAACGGCGGCAGCCACAGGCAGTCCACGCCGAGCCATTGCAGGTAGTCGAGACTTCTCGGTCAGCCCGCGCAGGTCGCCGGAGCCGTCGGAGCTCGAGTCGTGGAAGGCACGGACCAGCACCTCGTAGAACACCGCGCGTCTTGAACCACGTCGGGTCCGTCGGGCAGCGTGACGCGCCTGCCCGAAGTCCTCCGCGGTCGGGATGTTCGACGAGTCCGTCCTCGACATGGCTGCCCTCGGCGAGGTCCGGCGAGCGGTGGCGGATGCTGTCGTCCATACAGAGAACGAAACTACCCGGGCCACGGACGCAAACGAACCACCCCGGGCCGCTAGGCCAGGAAGCGGTCGGCGCCCGCGGTTCGGACGAACCTGACGCTGTTGGCCTGCCGGTAACCGATCATCCCGCCGCTGAAGGTGAGGAACGCCAGGCCCGCCAGGCCGGGCAGCGCCACCGCCGCGATCTCGGCCAGCGTCGGGTTGGCGGACACGCGCGGGAGCCCTTCGGGCCGGGTCGACGGCAGGCGGTTCATCGGGGTCGCGGTGACACCGGGGGTGGGCTCGACGGAACCGCGGATCACCGGTGTGTTGGCGCCCGCGACGCCGGGCTGGGTGACGCCGGTGGCCGCGGGACCTCCGGCCGGCGGGCCGGCCGCCACTCTGGGCGCCGCGCCGGCGACGGTGACCGCGCGGGGAACGGTCACCACCAGCGGAGCATGGAACACGGTGGGGTCGGTCGTGGCGCCCGCCGCCGCCACCGGTGGTGCCCGAGGCCGCGTCGATGACCGGCGCCTCCTCCTCGGTGCGGAAGGACGGCCCGGGCGGCGGTGGCGGCGGCACGATCTGCAGTGCTGCCAGGAATTCCGAGAGCGTGGGGACCGGGATCTCGATGGTGGTGTAGAACGTCGACAGCGACGGCAGGCTGCCGAAGGGGATCTCACCCTTGGCGGGCATCCGGACGAACGGCACCGTTATCGAGTTGCTGGATCCGGTCCTGCCCGACTCCCGCAGCGGCGTGCGTGGGCTCCGGCGCCGACGTGCCTCGGGAACCGGAGCCACCGGAGTCGGTCCCGGTATCCGGGTCGATCGCCTCGGTGTCCATGTCGTCCGGGACTGTTTCGGTATCCGGGTCGGGCGTCGAGTCGGCCGGGGCGGAGCCCGAGTCGGTGTCGGCGCCGACGTCCCCAGGTTTGCTGTCGGGCGCGGGTTCACTGCCGGCAGCGGGTGCTGGCGCCGGCGCCGCCCGCATCCTGCGCATCCTGGCTGGAGCCGTCGGTGTCCGACGGTTGGGCGAGCACGGGCGCGGCGCCGAACCCACCGATCAGCAGGCCGGCCGCGAGCACGCCTGCGACCGCGAACGCGCGCGCAGCGGGCTCCGGCATGATGCCCCCGATCGAGACGACGAGCTCCCCAGACGAATTGACTGTCAGCGCAATTGTCGCATACGGGGGCAAATGGACCTGCGAATTGTTATTTGCTGCAAGGATCTTGCAATCAACGCTCGCGTCAGCATGGCTCCCGGGTGTGCCCGGACGCGGCGACCACGCGCTATCGTGCCGACGTGACGTCCGGCGGCCAGACTCGTGATCACGGCGATCCCGGCGACGCGCCGACCGTGCCGCCTCCGCTTCATGAGCCGCTGAACCCGGCCCGCCCGTCGGCGGCCGAGGAGGCCCGGACCATCGCGGCGTCGACCAACACCGCGACGTTGGCCACCCTGACCGCCGAGGGCGACCCGTGGGCGTCGTTCGTGACCTACGGCCTGCTCGGCGGCGCGCCGGTGCTGTGCGTGTCGAATCTCGCCGAGCACGGCCGCAACCTGGCCGGCGACCAGCGCGCCAGCATCGCGATCGTGGCGCCGGCGGCGGAGACCGATCCGCTGGCCAATGCCCGCATCACGCTGGCCGGCCACGTCGAGCACCCCGCGGACGAGGAGCACGGCGCCGCCCGCGAGGCGCATCTGGCGGCGGTGGCCGCGGCGAAGTACTACATCGACTACAGCGACTTCTCGCTGTGGGTGCTGCGGGTGCAGCGGGTGCGCTGGGTCGGCGGTTACGGCCGGATGGAGTCCACCGGCGGAGCGGATTACCTTGCCGCGCAACCGGACCCGGTCAGTCCGCACGCCGCGGGCGCGATCCGTCACCTCAACGACGATCACGCCGACGCGCTGGCCGCGATGGCCAGGTCGCTCGGCGGCTATCCCGACACCACGGCGGCGATGTGCACCGGCGTCGACCGCTACGGGCTCGACCTGCGGCTGGACACCGAACGCGGCCTGGCCTACACCCGCGTCGGTTACGCCGCCCCGATCGATTCGATCGACGAATTGCGTTCGGCCACGGTCGAGTTGACGCGTCGCGCCCGCGGGCACTGAAGTACGCGGGCCTGAACTATGGCTGTATGCCGATCCGTCGCAGCGTCCCGACAGCTGGCAGCCCGCGTTCGACCTCATCCGTACCCGGGGCCACGAACGCCGCGAGGAGCCGTTCAAGCTGGCCAGCGGTCAGCTCAGCCACGACTACATCGACGGCAAGTACGCGGTGGACACCGGTGAACGGCTGGCGGTCGTCAGCCGTGCGGTCGCCGACCTGGCCGCGGCCCGCGGCGTCGAGTTCGACGCGGTCGGCGGCCTGACCATGGGCGCCGATCCGCTGGCACACGGCGTCGCGATGGTGACGGGCAAAGCGTGGTTCTCGGTGCGCAAGGAGCAGAAGCAGCGCGGCCGCGAGCAGTGGGTCGAGGGCACCCGCCTGCAGCCCGGTGACCGGGTGCTGCTGGTCGATGACGTGATCAGCACCGGCGGCTCCACCGAGCTCGCGCTGGAGCGCATCGCCCCGCTCGGGGTCGTCGTCGCCGGCGTGATCCCGATGGTCGACCGGGGCGATGTCGCCGCCGCGCGGTTCGCCAAGCGCGGTGTGCCGTTCCACGCGCTGGTGACCTACCGCGATCTGGGCATCGATCCCGTCAAGGATGTGTGACCAGCACCCCGGCCCACGTCGAGACCGACGGTCACCGCGTCGCCGGGACGTAACCCGGCGGCGGCCGAGCTGGCCAGCTGAGCCAGCAGCGTCGAGCCGTCGCCGAGCGCGACGGTCACCCGCGAGACAGCGCCCAAAAAGGACACCGAGGCCACCCGCGCCGCACCCGCCGGATCGGCGGTGAGGGTGACCGATTCGGGCCGCACCATCGCCAGACCCCGCCCGTGCACCGACCCGGGCAGCGCCGGCGCCGTGACGCCCAGCAGCTGGGCGCGACCGTCGGCGACCCGGGCGGGCACCTTGTTGTTCAGCCCGACGAAGTCGGCGACGAACGCGGTGGCCGGGTGCGCGTACAGGTCGGCGGGCGCGGCGAGCTGCTCGAGACGGCCCTGGCTCATCACCCCTACCCGGTCGGCGACGGCCAGCGCCTCCTCCTGGTCATGGGTGACGAACAGCGTCGTGGTGCCCACGTCGAGCTGGACGCGCCGGATCTCGTCCCGCAGCTGGGTGCGCACCTTGGCGTCCAGCGCGGACAGCGGCTCGTCGAGCAGCAGCACCCGCGGCTGGATGGCCAACGCGCGGGCCAGGGCGACCCGCTGCTGCTGCCCTCCGGAGAGTTCTTCGCGTACCGGCCGCCCAGCGCGCCCAGCCCCACCAGGTCGAGCATGTCGGCCGCGCGGCCCAGCCGCTCCCGCTTGGCTCTGCCGCGCATCTTCAGGCCGAACGCGACGTTGTCGAGGACGGTGAGGTGCGGGAACAGGCTGTAGGCCTGGAACACCATGCCCATGTCCCGCTTGTTGGCGGGCACGCCGCTGACGTCGGCGCCGCCGACCGACACCGTGCCCGATGTGGCCTCGTCCAGGCCGGCGAGGATGCGCAGCGCGGTGGTCTTGCCGCACCCCGAGGGACCCAGCAGCGCGACCAACTCGCCGGGCTCCATGTGCAGCGTGAGCCCGTCGAGGGCGCGGGTGGTCCCGTACAGCCGGGTCAGCTCGTTGAGCTCGACGGCCACTCCGGCGTCGGCCGCCGCTCTCTCTGGGGTCACAGGGTCACTCCCGCGTTGTGGCGGCGCCCCCGGGTGGCCAGGGACAGGGCGAGCAGCAGCACGAAGCCGAACAACAGCGTGGCCAGCGAGGCCGCCACCGAGGTGGGGCCGTCGCTCTTGCCGATCAGCACGATCTGTACCTGCAGCGTCTCGTATCCCGACAGCGAGGCGATGGTGTATTCGCCGAGCACCACCGCGATCGAGATGAAGGCCGCCGACAGGATGCCTGACCAGATGTTGGGCACCACCACGCGGGTGATGGTGGTCAGCCAGTTCGCGCCCAGGGATCGGGCGGCCTCCGACAGCGTCTGCAGGTCGATGGCCGACAGCGCGGCGTCCAGGGCGCGGTAGGAGAACGGGAGCACGATGACCACGTAGACGAACGTCAGCGTCAGCGGGGACTCCCCCAGCAGGTAGGTCACCCACAGGTAGACGTTGCGCAGCCCGACGACGATCACCAGCGCCGGAATGGTCAGCGGCAGCAGGCACAGGAATTCGACGAGTCGCTTGGCCCACGGCGCCCGCAGCCGCACCCAGATCATCGTGGGCACCAGCAGGATCAGCATCGCCACGACGGTGAACACCGCGAGCAGCAGCGACACCACGATCGCGCGGTACAGCGCTTCGTCGGTCACCAGGTTCGCCCACGCCTGCCAGGTGCGCCCACCGGAGAGCAGGTTGCGGGTGGAGAAGTCGGCCATGGCGTAGAGGGGAAACAGGAAGAACAGGCCGAACAGCAGCCACAGCGCGCCGCGCACAACGGTTTTGGGTGTCATCAGGCCAGCCACCGGGAGCTGCGCCGCACCAGCAGGTTGTAGGCGGTCATCACGACCGCGACCACGACGATCATCTCCAGGGCCAGCGCGTAGGCGAAGCCGGCCTGGCCGAGCACCACTTCGCTGACCAGCGACGCGCGGATCAGCAGAGGCAGGATCGGACTGCCCTGGCTGACCAGCGCCGCGGCCGTGGCGTAGGCGGCGAAGGCGTTGGCGAACAACAGCAGTGCTGAGCCGAGGAAGGCCGGGGTGAGCAGCGGGATCGCGACCTCCCGCCAGTACGCCCACGTCGACGCGCCGAGGCTGACCGCGGCCTCGCGCCACTGGTCGCGCAGGCCCTCCAGCGCCGGCACGAACACGATGACCATCAGCGGGATCTGGAAGTAGGTGTAGACGAGGATCAGTCCGCTCAGGCCGTACAGCCAGCCCGAGCCGGCGAGGTTCCACCCGGTGACCTGCTGCACCCACAGGGTCAGCACCCCGTTCAGCCCTACCGTCGCGAGGAAGGCGAACGCCAGTGCCACACCGCCGAATTGGGCCAGCACGCTACACAGCGACAGCACCGCGCGGCGCACCATGGACGTCGGCGGACTGCTGACGATCAGCCATGCCATCACCGCACCGAGCAGCGCGCCGAGGACCGCGGTGGCCCCCGACAGCAGCACGCTGTCGGCCAGCGCGGACAGCGCGGTGCCGGTGAACAGCGCCGCGATCCGCTGCAGCGAGAACACGCCGTCGACGTACACCGAGCTGACCACGACGGTGACGGTCGGGATGATCAGGAAGACGACGACGACCGCCAGGAACGGCAGCAGCGGTAGCGCATCACGGACCCGGCGCATGTCAGCCGACCGCGGCGGCCCAGTTCTCCGCAAGGTATTTCGAAGCGGCCTCGGTCTGCTGCGGCGTCGGCACGGTCACCGGTCCGTCGACGACGGGCAGCGCCGTCGCTACGGCCGCGTCGAGAGTTCCGCTGCTCTGCATGTTGTCCGCCCGCACCGGCCGCACACCGCCCTGGGCGTACAGGTTCTGCCCCTCGTCGCTGTAGAGGAACTCCTGCCAGAGCCGGGCGGCGGCGGGATGCGGCGCGTCGGAGTTGATCGCCTGGTAGTAGTAGCCGGCGACCGCGGCCTTCGGCGGCACCAACACCGTCCAGGACGGCAGCTTCTTCGTCTCGCTGGAATTGGTGTAGTTCCAGTCGATCACGACCGGGGTCTGTCCGGACTCGATGGTCGCCGGGGTCGGGTCGACGGGCAGGAAGTTGCCCGCCTGCTTGAGTTTCCGGAAGAACTCGACTCCCGGCGCGATGTCGTCGGCCGAACCGCCCTGGGACAGCGCCACCATCAGCACGCCCGAGAATGCGGCGCCGGCCTGGGTGGGGTCGCCATTGAGCGCGACCTTGCCGCGGTACTCGGGCTTGAGCAGATCGTCGACCCCGGTCACGGGCGGCACCTTGGCCGAGTCGAACCCGATGGACATGTAGCCGCCGTAGTCGTTGACCCAGGTGCCGTCGGCGTCCTTGAACGCGGCCGGGATGTCGTCGAACGTCGCCACCTGGTACGGCGCGAACATCGCGGTGTTGGCCAGCGCCACCGACTGGCCGAGGTCGAACACGTCGGGCGCGCTGCTGCGGCCCTTCTGCTGGTTGGCGGCGTTGATCTCGTCCTGACTGGACGCGTCGGGCTGCGCCGAGTTCACCTTGATGCCGTACTTGTCGGAGAAGGCCTTGATGATGGCGCCGTAATTGGCCCAATCCGGCGGCAGCGCAATGACGTTGAGCTCACCCTCGGCCTTGGCGGCCTCGACGAGTCCGTCCATCCCGCCGAAGTCCTGCGCCGAGGTCGCCTCGGCGGCCTTGACGCCCGACTGGGTTTCGGTGCCGGAGTCCTTCTTCTCGGGAGGCGCGCAGGCCGCGATGCCCGCCACCACCAGCGCGGCGGCGCCGCAGGCGAGGAGTCTGGACATCAGCGGTGACGCGGTGCGCGAATGGGCCATGGGTGAGACCTTCCGATGAGCAGGAGGCTGCGCAGTGGCGCAGCGGTTGCCGTGCCGTGTCATCGCGGTGAACCATATCGTGGCCGCGCCGCCGCCGCTGCGCGTTGCCGACACCGCCTACGCTCGACCGGGTGGACTCTGTTGATCGCCGTCGCGGCGTTTCGCGGTGCACCCGTGGCGATGCTGGCCACGGTGCGGCCCGACGGCACACCGCACGTGGTGCCGGTCGTGTTCGCCATGGCCGAGGGCCGCGAGGACCTGGTGTACACCGCGGTCGACGCCAAACCCAAGTCGACGCAGCGGCTGCGCCGACTCGACAACATCGAGCACAACCCGGCCGTCAGCCTGCTGGTCGACCACTACGACGACGACTGGTCGCGACTGTGGTGGGTACGCGCAGACGGCAGCGCCTCGGTCCACCGGTCCGGCGACGAGGTGGCGATCGGCTATGCCCAGCTGCGCCGCAAGTACTCGCAGTACGAGCGGGTGCAGCTGGACGGCCCGGTGGTCCGCATCGAGATCCGGCGCTGGGCGTCGTGGGGTGGCGGCTGACCCGCTACTTCTGCGCGGGTGCGACGAGCTGCTCCTCGTACGCGCCTTCGTCGCGGCCCAGCGCGATGGTGCCGGCCGCCATCGCCAGCGTGGCTACCGCGATCGCCACCGAGTCCCATCTGCCCACGTCAGGTGTTCACCCAGCACGATCGCGCCGAGCGCCACGGCGATCACCGGTTCGAGCGTCAGCATGGTGGGCACCGACGTCTGCAGCGACCCGGCATGGAACGCCGACTGCTGCAACAGGGTGGCGACCACACCGAGGAGCGCGAGCAGGTAGGGCACCGGCGTGGTCAGCACCGCCAGCGCACCCTCGTGGGTCAGCACGTGCATGACGAGCTTGGTGAGCACCGCCACGACACCGAACAGCACCCCCACGGCCACGGCCAGCAGCACCGCCCGCCGCCACCCCGAGTTGACGCGCCGCGACGAACACGCAGGCCAGCACCGCGACGGTGCAGACCACCGCGACGACGGCCGACGTGCTCAGCGAGGCCTCGTAGTCGCCGGGCGAGGGTTTGGCCAGCACGACGAACACGGCCAGCGCTGCGGTCAGCAGCAGCGCCCACCCCCACTCCGCCCGGGTCACCCGGCGGTGCGCCAGCCGGGCGGACAGCGGCAGCGCGAACAGCAACGCCGACACCAGGATGGGCTGTACCAGCAGCAGCGACCCGTTGGCCAGTGCGAGCGCCTGGAACACATAGCCGGCCACGGCCGCCGCGGTGCCCGCCCACCACAGCGGTCGGCGGATCAGCGTCAGGAACATCACGCTGCTGACGCCCTGTTCGGCTGGCACGTCGAGGGTGGCCCGCTGGCGGACCACGATGCCGATGGCGAGGAACACCGCGGCCAACAGCGCCAGGAAGACGGTCAGACCATGGCCGATCACGCGACAAGGACAGCACACCGGCGCCGGTGCGGCGCCCACTCGGCTCGGTCTCGACTTTCGATCGATCTTGTTTCGGCACCGGGCAACTGGGAATCCCCCCGGCCATGAATCTGCGTAGGTTGATCATGATCGCCGGTGCCGTGGCTTTGCTGGTGGGTGTCATCGCGCTGCTGGTGCCGGTGTCGGTGTCCGGGCCCGACGGCAACATCAGCTGCGGCAACGGCATCGCCTCGGATCTGTCCCAGGCCCGTGAGGTCGACAGCAACAATCTGGCCAACCTGCCCGTCATCAACGAGATCGTTCCGCACAAGGACTTCGTCGCGGAGTGCGAGTCGGCGCTGTCGTCGCGGCGGTCCTGGGCGATCCCCGTCGCGGTCATCGGACTGGTGGTGCTGGCCGGGTCGTTCTTCGTCGGCGGTCGGACCGGCCGGGGAACGACCTAGCCGGCCTCGCGCCCGTCGACGATCCGCAGCCGCGGGCGGCCGCTGGAGTCGGGGTCGTTCTTGTCGATCTTGTCAGTGACCGTGGCCGCCACGGAGTCGATGCGGTGTACCGCGCGGTCGCACAGCCCACGGACCCGGTCCCCGGCGGTGTCGACGTCGTCGGCCGCGCTGAGCAGGTATGACCGCATGGTGACCCGCAGCCGCTCACCCGCCAGACGCGCCCGGCGCCGGAGCCGGTCGTCGATCTCGACGCTGACGTAGGGCAACACCTGAAGCTTCATCGACGCGCCTCCCCTTCATGGATGCCTGCGCCCAGACTAACCCCGCCCTGCTGTACCTGCGCCAACGCGCGTCCCGCCGTCTCGCGCAGCGTCGCCACCGTCGCCAGGGACACCAACGCGGCGGCCACCAGGTAGTAGGCCGGGGCGAGGGCGTTGCCCGTGTCGGCGGTCAGCCAGGTGACGATGTAGGGCGTGGTGCCGCCGAACACGGCGACGCAGAGGTTGTATCCGATCGAGAAGCCGCTGAACCGTACCCGGGTCGCGAACAACTCCACGCCCGCCGCCACCGCGCTCGCCACATACACCGACTCGATCCCCGCCAGCACGCAGTGCGCCGCGATCGCCGCGCCCAGCGATCCCGAGTTCAGCAGCAGGAACAACGGATAACCCAGCACCGCGAACGCCGCCGCGCCGCCGAGCAGCAGCGGCCGTCGCCCGATCCGGTCGGACAGCGCCGCCAGCGGCAGGATCAGCAGCAGCGCCACCAGACACGCCAGCGTGATCGAGACGAACGCGTCGGTCTTCGACAATCCCAGCGTCTTGATGAAATAGCTCGGCAGGAAGGTGAACACGACGTAGTAGCCGATGTTGAACACGATGAACAGCCCGATCACCTGCAGGACCTGCCGCCACGAGGTCGAAACCGCCTCGCGCAGCGGCGAATCGGCGGTCTCTGCCGCCTCGTTCAACGCGGCGAACTGCGGGGTGTCGCCGAGGCGCAGCCGGATGTAGAGCCCCACCAGGCCCAGCGGTGCGGCCATCAGGAACGGGATGCGCCAGCCGTAGCTGTCCATCGCGGCCGCCGGCAGCAACGCCTGCAACAGCGTGACGGTCACCGAGCCGAGCAGAAACCCCAGCACGCCGGACCACGCCATGAAGGTGACCGTCACGCCGCGACGCGCATCGCTGGCGAACTCGGCGAGGTAGACGGCACCGCCGCCGTACTCGCCGCCGGCGGAGAAGCCCTGCAGACACCGCAACACCAGCAGCAGCAGCGGGGCGGCCACGCCGATGGCGTCGTAGGTGGGCAGCACACCGATACCGAGGGTGGCCACCGACATCAGCAGGATCACCAGGGCCAGCACCCGCTGGCGGCCGACCCGGTCACCCAGGGGGCCGAACACCAGACCACCGAGCGGGCGCATGAAGAAGGCCGCCGCGAAGATCGCGAATGTCTGCAGCAGCGCGGCGGTGTCATCACCAGCCGGGAAGAACTGCGCGGCGATGAACGTGGCGAGGAAGCCGTAGATCGCGAAGTCGAACCATTCGACCGCGTTGCCGATGGACGCCCCGGCCACCGCCCTGCGGATATCGGACTGCATGCCGCCCTCCCGAAAGTAAGCGCGGCGCTGAGCATTTCGCTTACGAACCCGTGCCCCTCACCGCCGGTTCACGATCCGCTCGCGCCGTCGGTGGCAACATATCGCGCCGAGCCGGCGGCTTGCACCGCGGCCGCCGCCGCCTGGCTCGCTGCTTCGCCGGCCGCATGGGCGTCTTCGGCCGCCGAGGCCGCCTGTTCGGCCTCGGCGAGGCGGCGGCGCGCGTCCCGCACGCGCAGCCGCGCGGTCGCCAGATCCGACTGCAGTTCGGCCAGCGCGGCGTCGGCCTCGGCTTTCCGCCGCTCGGCCGCGATCAGCGCCGCGCTCTTCCGGGCGGGGGGACGCTGCCGCCCGGGTGTCGCCTTCGTGCGCGCCGAAACGGCTGTGACAGAACCGAATTCGCCGAAGCCGGACCACTGCTCGGCCTTGGTCAGCCGACCCAGACGTGCCGCGACGTCGGGATCGGCGATGGCGGCCTGCAGCGTCGCGGTGACGTCGTCGCGCAGCGCCGGGGACGGCGCCTCCACCGCGGCCGTCGCGAACCCTTTCCGGCTCAGCTCCTCGACCAGTGTGCGCTGCCGGCCGGTCAGTGCGCGAATCTGCTCACCGTCCATCGATGCGTGGGCTCGGCGCAGCGCATCACCGAGATCGGCCAGGCCGGCACCGGGCGCCACCGCGCAGCGCGAGCAGGTTGACCACCCATGCCGCCGTCGTCGGCTTGCGGCTGCCGCTGATGCGGCGCGCGGCCGCGGCGTCACCCCCGCGCTTGGCCGTCGCGGCGAGTCGCGCGCGCAGTGCGGTGAAATCCTCGGGCCGCGCCGAGTACAGCTCGTCCAGTGCGTCCTCGACGGCCGACCCGTCAGCCATGTCCTGCCGCCCGGGCGCCCCGCCGGATCGGTTCGCGGCCCGGCGGCTGCTTTGGCGTGGGAAGCAACGTCTCGCGCCGGCGCACCGGCACCGTCGTCGGCGCATCGGTGCCGATCTCCAGCGGCTCACCGGCGTGCCGGATCCGCAGCGTGGAATGCGGACCGTCGCGCAGCATGTAGGTGACCTCGTCGTGGTCCACCTCCACGGTCACCCGGAAGTTGCGCCACCGCAACCGGAATCGGAGCCTGCTGATCCCGGACGGCAGCTGCGGATCCAGCGCGAGCTCGCCCTCGTCGTCGCGCAGGCCGCCGAACCCGGCGACCAGCGCGGTCCACGTCCCGGCCAGGGACGCGAGGTGCAGGCCGTCGGCGGTGTTGCGGTGCAGGTCCCGCAGATCGATCAGAGCCGCCTCGTAGGTGTAGTCGTGTGCGAGTTCGAGATGGCCCACCTCGGCGCACATCACCGCCTGCGTGCAGGCCGACAGCGAGGAGTCCCGCGTGGTGCGCCGTTCGTAGTAGTCGACGTTGCGGGCCTTCTGTTCCGGCGTGAACGCATGGCTCTGCCATTGCATCGCCAGCACCAGGTCGGCCTGCTTGACCACCTGGGCCGGGTAGAGCCGCACGTACGGTTCGTGCAGCAGCAGCGGGTATTTCGTGTTCTCGGTGAAGTCCCATTCGCGCAGCGTGGTGAAGCCCTCGCACTGCGGGTGCACGCCGAGGTCGTGGTCATAGGGGATGTGCACGGCATCCGCGGCATCGCGCCAGGCGGCGGTCTCCTCGGTGTCCACGCCGAGTTCGGCCGCGGCGTCGGGTTCCCGGGCGCACGCATCGGCGGCGGCGCGCAGGTTCGCGGCGGCCATCAGGTTGGTGAAGACGTTGTCCCGCACCACGGCGGTGTACTCGTCGGGTCCGGTCACCCCGTCGATACGCCAGGCGCCGTGCCGGTCATGGTGGCCGAGCGAGCGCCACATCCGAGCGGTTCCGATCAGCACCGCCAGGCCGCACTCCTGCTCGACCGAGTGGTCTCCCGTCACCACGCGGTAGCGCTCGAAGGCCATCGCGATGTCGGCGTTGACATGGAAGGCCGCGGTGCCGGCGGGCCAGTAGGCCGAGCACTCCTCGCCGTGGATCGTGCGCCAGGGGAAGCTGGCGCCGTCGAGGTCGAGTTCGACGGCCCGCGCGTGCGCCTTGTCCAGCGTCGACGCCCGCCAGCGCAGCGCGTCGGCCGCCGCGGCAGGCGCGGTGTAGGTGAGCACGGGGAGCACGAAACCCTCGGCGTCCCAGAAGGAGTGTCCGTCGTAGCCGGTGCCGGTCAGCCCCTTGCCGGGGATGGCGCGCCGCTCGGCGCGCGCACTGGCCTGCAGCACGTGGAACAGCCCGAACCGCACCGCCTGCTGACAGTCGGGGTCACCGTCGACCTCCACGTCGGCGGAGTCCCAGTAGTCGTCGAGGTAGGCGCGCTGGGATTCGAGCAGCCCGTTCCAGCCGGTGTAGCGCGCACCGGCGATCGCCGCTGCCACCTGGTCGCGCAGCGCGGGACGCGACCGCAGACTGGACCATCCGTAGGCCAGGTACTTGACGATGCGAAGCCGCTCACCGGATTTCAGGCCGCACACCACGGTGGTGCGGGCCCAGTCCGGCCCCGCGTCGCCGCTCACGTCGACGCGACCGGGACCCTCCACGAGGTGATCCATCGCCGCCGCGGTGGTCAGCCCGGTGCCCCTGGTCCGGTGGATCAGTACCGCACCACGCTCGGCGACCTCGTGCTGGACGGCTTCCAGCGGATGTTTCAGCACCGCCGCGACGCGGGGATCCGCCGACGGCGACGGCAGGTCCTCGTTGGCCACCAGCTCCGACTGCAGGGTGATGCGGGCGTCGTCGCACGCCTCGATCTCGTACTCGATCGCGGCCAGACCGCGGTGGGTCAGCGACACCAGCCGTGTCGAGCGGAGCTTGACGCACTTGCCCGCCGGGGAGCGCCACTGCGCGGTGCGGCTCAGCGTGCCCGCCCGCAGGTCGAGTACCCGCTCGTGGCAGAGCACGTCGCCGTACCGGACGTCGAACGGCTCGTCCTCGACGAGCAGCCGGATGAGCTTGCCGTTGACCACGTCGACCAGCGACTGGCCGTCCTCGGGGTAGCCGAATCCCGCCTCGGCGTACGGCAGGGGCCGGATCTCGTAGAAACCGTTCAGATAGGTGCCCGGCAGGCCGTGCGGCTCACCCTCGTCGAGGTTGCCGCGCAACCCGATGTGGCCGTTGGACAGGGCGAACAGCGACTCGGTCTGGGGCAGCAGGTCGACCCGCAGCTCCGTTTCGCGGACCTGCCAGGGTTCGACGGGGAACGCCTCGTCGGTGATCATCATGGCGCCAGCAGCTCCCCCAGGTCGGTGACCACGATGTCGGCGCCGTGCTCCCGCAGCGCGTCGGCCTGGCCCACCCGGTCCACGCCGACCACCAGACCGAAGTCCCCCGCCCGGCCCGCGGCCACCCCGAGAGTGCGTCCTCGAACACCGCGCACTCGGCGGGCGCCACATCGAGCAGATGCGCGGCGCGCAGGAAGGTGTCCGGCGCGGGCTTGCCGGCCAGGTCTTCCTCCCGCAGGGTGACACCGTCGACCCGGGCCTCGATGAAGGCGTCGAGCCCGGTGATCTCGAGGACCTCCGCGGTGTTGGCGCTCGACGAGACGACCGCGCGCCGCAGGCCGGCGTCCACCGCGGCCCGCAGGTAGCGCCGCGAACTCTCGAACACCGTGACGCCGTCGGCGCGCAGCGTGTGCAGGAACAGTTCGTTCTTGCGGGTGCCCAACTCCTGCACGGTCGCGTCGTCGACGCGGATACCCCGGCTGTCCAGGAACGACCGCGTCCCGTCGTCGCGGGGCTTGCCGTCGACGTAGGTGTCGTAGTCCGCGCCGGCGTCGAAGGGCACCCACGGGGTCGTCGCCGTCTCCCGCAGGTACTCGTCGAACATCGCCTTCCACGCCCGCCGGTGCACACTGGCGGTGTCGGTGAGGACACCATCGAGGTCGAACAGGCAGGCGCGGATCCGATCGGGTAAGCCCAGCATCCCTTACTTCTTACCCGGTTGCGCCGACGGTGACCCGTGCGATTCAGCCCAGCCCGAACATCGCCCGCAGGTCAGCGGTGCGCCACCAGATCAGCGCCACGAAGAGCACGAGGAGCGCGACGCTCGCCCCCGCCTGCACCAGCATTCGCTGGGGCGCGGCGCATAGGCGTAGGCCGCCGCGACGGCGGCTCCGGTGAGCAGCCCGCCGATGTGCCCCTGCCAGCTGATGTTCTGCGAGCTGATCAGCGGGAAGACGAACGTGAACACCAGGTTCAGCCCGATGATGAACACCACGCCACGCACATCCAGGTTCAGCCGCCTGCCTACCACGAACATCGCGCCGAACAGCCCGAACACCGCGCCGGACGCCCCCGCGGTCGCCGAGTTCAGCGGCGACAACAGGTAGACCAGCACCGAGCCGCCCAGCGCGCTCAACAGGTAGAGCGCGCCGAACCGCAGCCGCCCCAGGGCCAACTCCAGCGGCGGGCCGACCACGTACAGCGCCAACATGTTGAACAGGATGTGGGTCAGGCCGTAGTGCAGGAACGCCGAGGTCATCAGCCGGTACACGGCGCCGTCGGCCACCGCGGGCGGCCACAGCACCAGCTCGCGCTCCACGCCGGGCGCCAGGGTCTGCAGCGCGAACATCGCGACGTTCACGCCGATCAGCACATAGGTCAGCAGCGGTGTCGTCGAGCGCCGCTGCACACCGCCGAACGGCGTCGTGGCCGGACGCACCGAGCGCGCCGCCGCGCCGACGCAGTCCGCGCACTGGTGCCCCACCGCGGCGTCGTGCATGCACTCCGGGCAGATGAACCGGTTGCAGCGCGCGCAGCGCACATACGTCGGCCGGTCGGGATGGCGGTAGCAGGCCGGCGTCTGCGGCGCGGTCGGCTGGCTCACTTCTGCTCCTCGCTCGCTGCGCTCACTTCTGCTCCTCGTTCGCTGCGCTCACAGCGTGCCGAACAGTTCGATGTGGTTGCCGTCCGGGTCGGCGACGAACATCCACCCCATCCCCGGCACGGGCGCGAACTCGGTGAGCGGCTCCACGACCTCGTACGGCGGATGCCGCGAACTCCTCGGCGACGGCGCGCAGCCCGTTGACCCCGATGGTGAAGTACCGCAGACCGGCCTGCGCGCGGCCGCCGCCCGGGGCCGCCGGTGCCGCCGGCGGCGCGGTGTAGGTGACCAGCTTGAGCACGGTGGCGCCCAACGCGTAACGGCGCTGGGAACCCCCGTCGAAGTCGATCTCGCCCTGCGGCTCGAGCTCCAGGAATCCCTCGTAGAACGCGACCATCGCATCCAGGTCGGTGGTGACCAGGCCGACCTCGATACCGGGCATGAGCAGATCCAGCTTCACGACACCAAACTAGCCGTCGAGCAGATCCGTCGCGGGCCGTCCCAGCGGTCCATGCTGACGACGTCGATCAGCGGGCGGCGGCGCAGCGGGCCGTGGCTGCCCCGCGGCCAACCGACCACGACATGGCCCGCCAGCATCCAGTCCTCGGGCACTCCGACCGCGGCGCGCAGCAGCTGCTCGCCGCGGTAGGACGCCCAGCTGGTCAGGCAGCCGCCGAGGCCCTGCGCGCGGGCGGCGAGCAGGAAGTTCTGCATGGCCGGGAAGATCGAGCCGCCGAGCAGCAGCTCCGAGGCCGTCGGGAAGCGCCGCTGGGTGAACAGCACCGAAATGAACTCGCCGGCACGGTCGTGCAGTTCGTAGGTGGCGCGATTGTTCCGGGCGCGCGGGCTGTGATCGTCGGCCGCGGGCCGGCTCATCCCGTAGACGGGCTCGATCACCGCCAGCGCGTGCGCGGCCGCCTCGGCGACCACGGCGCGCTGTTCGGGCGAGCGCAACACGACGAACCGCCAGGCTTGGGCGTTGGCGCCCGAGGCGCCCAGGACGCCGCCTGCAGGCACCGGCGCAGTGTCGCGTCGTCGACCGGCTCATCGGTGAAGCGCCGGATGGTGCGGGCGGTGGCCATCGCCTCCCACACGTCGGCGGTTTCTGCGTGCACATCAGGAACTTAGCGGGTGTCTTCGATAACGATTCGGCCACAACGTGAATCACGATCACTTAAGGGATCGCGGCGCATTCTGAGAAGCCTCAGGCTTGCGCCAGCCGGCGGGGCTCCGGAATCGCATTCTCCCGATTTGAGGCGGATGTCACGCGGGAAAACTGTAACGCCTGGCCACCCGGCAAATCTGGGCAGCACGCGTCGGGTTTGGCCGCTTCGCGGCACGGTTACCTTGGATTTCGGGTAGGGGACCCAATACACGAATCACACTACGAAGGACCAAATCAGATGAATTCCAGTGGTATCGCCGTGCGCAAGAACCTGGTTCGGGTCGGCGCGGCATGTCTGTTCGGTGGCCTGGCCGCAGCTACCGTGGCCGCCCCCGCGGCGACCGCCGCACCGGCGGATCAGTGCAGCGCCAGCGGAGCTGGCCGGGACGTTCGGTTCCGTGACGACGGCCGCGCGTCAGTACCTCGACGCGCATCCCGGCGCCAACCAGGCCGTGAGCGCGGCCATGGAACCAGCCGCGTCCCGAGGCCGAGGCCAACCTGCGTGGCTATTTCACGGCCAACCCGTCGGAGTACTACGACCTGCGGGGCATCCTGGCACCGATCGGTGACACGCAGCGCGCCTGCAACTTCACCGTGCTGCCGGGTGACCTGCAGTCGGCCTACGACATGTTCATGGCCGGCTGACGCCTGGCCGCGGCGGCGGGTTCACGCCCGCCGCCGCGGCTCCTTATCGGCCCCTAGACTGACTTGCTATGAGCTCTTCCCGCGTTCTCGCCGCGGCATTCGCGCTGGCCTGCTGCTGTGCCGCCCCGGCGGTCGCCCAGGCCCAGCCGGCGCCCGCGCCGGCCCCGGAGCCGCCCCCGGGGGCCGCGGAGGCGACCAAGACGACGATCGACGCCAACGGCTCCTACGCCGTGGGCAAGGACATCGCACCCGGGGTGTACCAGTCCGCAGGCCCGGTCGACGACGGCGCGTGCTACTGGAAGCGCACGGCCGGTGACAAACTCGTCGACAACCGGCTCACCAAGAAGCCCACCTTCGTCCAGATCGCGCCGACCGACACCACCTTCACCACCAGCGACTGCCAGGCCTGGCAGCTCACCAATGCGCCGATGCCACCGCAGCCGGGACCCGGCGAGTTGCTGGGCCAGCTGACGCAGGCGATCGGCAGCGGCATGTTCTCCGGGGGTCCGCGCTGACCGACGCCGGCAGAATCGCCGTCTCCGGACGATCTCGAGGCGGTCACCGCGATCGCCTCCGAAGACCACTCCGGAGTCGATCCGGCGGCGGTCGAGCGGATCTGGCAGGCGGCCGAGCACTGGTATGCCGCCGGCATGCAGCCGGCGATCCAGGTGTGCGTTCGCCGCAACGGCCGCGTCGTGCTCGACCGCGCGATCGGCCACGCGTGGGGCAACGGTCCCGCCGACCCGCCGGACGGGCCGAAGATGCCCGTCACCACCGAGACGCCGTTCTGTGTGTACTCGGCGGCCAAGGCCATCACCACCACGGTGGCCCACATGCTCGTCGAACGCGGCGCGTTCTCCCTGGAGGACCGGGTCTGCGAGTATCTGCCCAGCTACACCAGCCACGGCAAGGACCGGACCACGATCCGGCACGTGCTGACCCACAGCGCGGGGGTCCCGTTCGCGACCGGACCCCGGCCGAATCTCAAGCGGATGGACGACAGCGACTACGCCCGCGAGATGCTCGGCCGGATGAAGCCGGTGTATCCGCCCGGTCTGATCCACATCTACCACGGCGTGACGTGGGGGCCGCTGATGCGCGAGATCATCTCGGCCGCAACCGGACGCAACATCCGCGACATCCTGCACGACGAGATACTCGCTCCGCTGGGATTCCGGTGGACGAATTACGGCGTTGCGCCAGAGGATGTTCCGCTGGTCGCGCCCAGCCACGTCACGGGCAAGCCGCTACCCGCGCCGATCGCCAAGGCGTTCAAGACCGCGGTCGGCGGTACGCCGCAGCAGATCATCCCGTTCTCCAACACCCCGCCGTTCCTCACCGGGCATCGCCGTCGTCGAACACCGTCTCGAACGCCAACGAGCTGTCCCGGTTCGCCGAGATCCTGTGCCGCGGCGGAGAACTCGACGGCGTCCGGGTGCTCTCGGCGGAGACGTTGCGCGCCGCGACCGCGAGCCCGGCGGCTGCGGCCGGACCTGGCCACCGGGCTGGCGCCGATGCGCTGGGGCACCGGATACATGCTGGGCTCCAAGCGCTTCGGCCCCTTCGGCCGCGACGCCGCCGGTGCGTTCGGCCACACCGGGCTGACCGACATCGCCGTGTGGGCCGACCCCACGCGCGCCCTGTCGGTCGCGGTGGTCAGCAGCGGCAAGCCGGGCGGCCACCGGGAGGCCAAGCGCTATCCCGCGCTGCTGGACCGGATCAACGCCGAGATGCCGCGCGCGGCCCGTTCTGATCCCGCGGTAGATCCCCCACCGCACGATCAGGGGCATCAGCACGCGCTCGAAGGACCACGCCGGGAAGCGGAAGGCGCGGCCGTTGGGCGCGAACACCTCCAGTCCGTCGGGCTGGATCCCCAGCACCGATCCCCACCGCCGGCCCGGCGGCGCGGTATGCCTTGAGCTTCCCGCCCGCGGCGGCGGCGCGCACGTTGCGGGCGAGCAATCCGTCGGCGCGGTTGCGCGCCGAGCTGCGCAGCGGGTCGGTCGCGGCGACGTCGCCGATCGCGAACACCTCGGGGTGCCCGGGCACCTGCAGCGTGGGGGTGACGCGGACGAAGCCGTGCTCGTCGAGCAGTTCGGTGGGCAGCCAGCCGGTGTTGGGAGCCACCCGGCCGATCGCCCACAGCACCACGTCGGCGGTCGCCGGTGGCTGCCCGGTGCTCCACTGCACGGGCTCGGTGGTGAGGTCGTCACCGGCGAACCCGGGCTCGAGCACCGCCCGGTGACCGGGGTGCAGGCCGACACCGGCGTCGATCAGCCTGCGCTGCACCGCTTTTCCAGGTCCGCGGGTGGTGGCCGACGAGCGCGCGCTCCCCGGGGAAATAGAGGTCGACCCGGGTGTCCGGCCACCTCGTGGCGAGCTGCGCGGCGCTGCTGACCGCGGCCGCGCCGCCGCCGACGACGATCACCGACCGCGCCGCGGCCAGCCTGTCGTGGGTCGCCCGCAGCTCGGTGTCCACCGCGGCCGCGTCCTGCAGCGTCGGCCGGCGCCAGAAACCGTTGGTGACCCCGGTCGCGATGATCAGGGTGTCGTAGGGCACCGCGGACGTCGCCGCCGGCAGCGAGTTCGACGGTGACCGTGCGGTTGTCGAGGTCGACGCCGGCGAGCGTGCCGTGCACGGTGCGCACCCGGTCCAGACCGCGGAACCGGCCGAACGGAATCCAGTTGTGCCGGGCCCAGTCGTCGGGCCGGGCCAGCCGCCAGCCCAGCTCCTGCCCGCTCACCAGACCGGGTTTGGCGGAGATCCCGGTGACCTCGATGTCGCCGCGCCGGGACAGTTTGATCGCGGTGAGCACCCCGGTGTCGCCGAGGCCGGCGATGACGACCCGCTTCACGCCCGCACCTTGCCCGGCGGCCGGGGCACGAACCGCGGCACCCGGTCGATGACGGCCTGATAGTCGGGGCGGCGCTGCAGGCTGCGGGCCTCCATCATCGGGATGCTGGCGCCGAGGAACATCGCCAGCATGGCCGCGGCCCCCGCGAACAGCCACCAGGCAGCCCGGCGCGGCGGCGAGGCCGAAAAGTGCCAGCGCGAACCAGAATCCGAACTCCCCGAAGTAGTTGGGGTGCCGTGACCAGCTCCACAGCCCACGGTCCATCACCTCGCCGGGCCGGCGGTCGCGGACGAAGCGGTGCATCTGCGCGTCGGCGACGAACTCCAGCGCCACCGCGGCCATGCCGACGACGAAGGCGACCACGGCCAGCCACCGGAGGCCGGGCCCGGGCGTCGTCACCGCGACGTAGACGGGGACCATGCCGAGGAACACCTGCAGGGTGGGGATCAGGTGGATGGCGACCAGGTCGGCCGCGAACTCCCAGCGGCCCGCGCGCTCCCGGAACATCGGATAGCGCCAGTCCTCGTGGTGCAGGCCGGGGAACGCGTACACCCAGTTGCCGGTGAGCCGCACCGCCCACACCAGCACCAGCACGGCGACCAGCCAGCAGCGCAGCGCATCGCCGCCGCCCTGGCTCCACCAGTAGCACGAGCAGCAGCGGCGGGACGACGCTCCAGTACGCGTCGTAGAAGCTGGAATTGCGGTACGCCCGGCTGAACCCGAACACGACCAGCGTGGCGAGCACGTCGGCGATCAACGTGTCCAGCCACAGCCGGCCCGTCGCCGGACCCCACAGCAGCCACGCCGCCGCGACGCCGACGGCCACCACATACGCGCCGGCCACGATCGACAACGAGCGCGCTTTGCTCACCGCGGTCACCCTAATGGGAACCGATCAGCGAGCCTTCGACCGGTAGTGCCCGGTTTGGATGAAGCTGATTACCGAGCTGCTGGCCGGTGAGCACTGTGCACGCCCTGAGGCGTTTTTCGACCTCTAGGGCTAGATCGTGCCCCGGCCGGTTGGTGAGGTCATCTGTAGCGCTGATGGGGTGTCGTGCCGCCGAGCACTGATCCATTAGGTTGCCGCCGGGTGTCCTTCGGCTCGAACAGGTTCACCCACATCGAGCAGGGAGGCGAGTTGACGATATTCGTTGGAGATGACTGGGCCGAGGACCATCACGACATTCATCTGATGGACGCCGACGGGGCCAAGCTGGCATCGCGTCGACTACCGGAAGGGCTGGCCGGCATCGGGCAGTTTCACGAGTTGGTGGCCATTCACGCGCAGGAGCCCACCCAGGTGGTGATCGGCATCGAAACCGACCGCGGCCTGTGGGCCGAGGCGCTCGCCGCGGCGGGCTATCAGGTGTATGCGGTCAATCCGCTGGCGGTGGCCCGCTACCGTGACCGCCATCAGGTGTCGGGGGCCAAGTCCGATGCTGCCGACGCCAAACTGCTGGCCGATCTGGTGCGCACCGACCGGCACAACCACCGCCCGATCGCCGGGGACACCCCGGACGTGGAGGCGATCAAGGTGCTGGCGCGGGCGCACCAGAACCTGATCTGGGCCCGCAACCGCAACACCAACGCGCTGCGCAGTGCGTTACGGGAGTACTACCCCGCTGCATTGGAGGCCTTCGATTCTCTGTCTGACCGCGACGCCCTCGCCGTCCTGGGGCGTGCTCCCACCCCAGCCGACGCCGCACGACTGAGCGTCGCCAAGATCCGGTCAGCACTCAAAGCCGCTGGGCGACAACGAAACCTCGACACGCGGGCACTGGAGATCCAGACCGCGTTGCGGACCGAGCAGCTCGCCGCCCCAGCCGCGGTCACCGCCGCGTTCGGCACCACCACCCGCGCGGCGGTCGCGATCATCGCCGAACTGAACCACCAGATCGCCGACCTCGAAGCCGAACTGGCAACGCATTTTGAGGCACACCCGGACGCCGACATCTACCTCTCCCTGCCAGGACTTGGTGTCATCCTCGGCGCCCGGGTGCTCGGTGAGTTCGGGGACGACCCGAACCGCTACACCACCGCCAAGTCTCGCAAAAACTACGCCGGAACCTCACCATTGACCATCGCGTCGGGCAAGAAACGCGCCGTGCTGGCCCGCCACGTCCGCAACCGCCGCCTCTACGACGCCATCGACCAATGGGCCTTCTGCGCTCTGACCACCAGCCCCGGCGCCCGTGCCTTCTACGACCAGCACCGCGCCGCCGGCGACATGCACCACCAAGCGCTTCGCGCCCTGGGCAACCGCCTCGTCGGCATCCTGCACGGCTGCCTACGCCACCACACCGCCTATGACGAACACAAAGCCTGGGGGCACCGTCACAACAACCCCGACACCCAAGCAGCTTGACAACTTACGGCCCTGGGATGTCTAGCCGCACGCGGAACGTCTTCGGCCAGTGCTTGCCGGTGAGCAGGAATTCGTCACCGGTCACGTGGGCGATGCCGTTGAGCACCTGGGCGGTCGGCGGGATGCCGCGGGCCCGCAGCCCCGCCGCGTCGACGACGAGGTTCACCCGACCCGTGGCCGGGTCGATCCGCACGATGGTGTCGGTCGGCCACACGTTGGCCCACACCTGGCCGTCGACACACTCCAGTTCGTTGAGGCCGCGCACCGGCCGGCCGTCGCGGGTGACGACGACCTCGCCGGTGCCGCGCAGATCCGCCGGGTCGGCGAAGCGCAGCACCGCCGTGCCGTCACTGCGGATCAGGCGGTCGCCGTCGCGACACAGTCCCCAGCCCTGCGGGGGCAGCGGCACCTCGCGCAGCGGGGTCAGCGTGGCCCGGTCCCATTCGACGGCGACCCCGTCGGTGTAGGTGAGCTGCCAGATACGGTCGCCCACCACGGTGATGCCCTCGCCGAAATACTCGCCTGGGAGGTCCACCGCGCGCAGCACCGTCCCGGTTTCAGGATCGAGTTCGCGCAGCTGCGACGCGCCGGCCTCGCCGGTGCCCTCGTAGAGGACGGGCCCGGCGATCTCGAACCCCTCGGTGAACGCGGCCGGGTCGTGCGGCAGCTCCGCCAGCACCACCGGCTCGACCACCGGCACGGGGTCCACCGGCTCGGCCCGTGCCGCCGGGAGGACGGTCCCGACCGCCAGCACGGCCAGCGCGATCCCGGCCCATTTCTGCCGCATGGTCATACCGACGTTCTACCGTGCGACGATGGCCGGGTGAAAGCGGTCAGCTGTGTGCACCACACCCTCGAGGTCGTCGACCTGCCGAATCCCGTCCCCGCCGAGGGCCAGCTGGTGCTCGACGTGCTGCGCTGCGGCATCTGCGGGTCCGACCTGCACGCCCGCAACCATGCCGACGAACTCACCGAGGTGATGGCCGAGGGCGGCTACACCGACTTCATGCGCAGCGACACCCCGGTGGTGATGGGCCACGAGTTCTGCGGGGTGGTCGCCGAGCGGGGCCGCAAGGTGGGCAAGGAGTTCACCCCGGGCACGACGGTGGTGTCCTTCCCGCTGCTGCGCGCCCACGGCGGCATCCAGCTGACCGGCCTCTCACCGCTGGCGCCGGGCGGTTACGCCGAGCAGGTGCTGGCCGAGGCGTCGATGACGTTCGCGGTGCCCAACGGCCTGAATGCCGACGTCGCCGCGCTGACCGAACCGATGGCGGTGGCCTATCACGCCGTGCGCCGCGCCGAGATCACCGGCAAGGACGTCGCGATCGTGCTGGGATGCGGCCCGGTCGGGCTGGCGGTGATCTGCCACCTCAAGACCCAGGGCGTGCGCACGATCGTCGCCAGTGACTTCTCCCCGGGTCGGCGCGCACTGGCGACCCGCTGCGGCGCCGACGTCGTCGTCGACCCCGCGGTGGATTCGCCCTATGAGGCGGTGCCCGGCCAAGCAGCGCGGGCTGACCGAGTTGCCCGCCCTCTACGAGCTCGGCGTCGGTTCGATGGAGAAGCTGCGCAAGATCCCGGGGTGGTCGCACGTGTACCGGGTGGCCGACCGACTCGGCGGCACCGCACCCAAACGTCCGGTGATCTTCGAGTGTGTCGGGGTGCCCGGCATGATCGACGGGATCATCGGCGCCGCCCCGCTGGCCTCCCGGATCATCGTGGTCGGGGTGTGCATGGGCGAGGACAAGATCCGGCCCGCGATGGCGATCGGCAAGGAGGTCGACATCCGGTTCGTGTTCGGTTACACGCCGCTGGAGTTCCGCGACACACTGCACATGCTGGCCGACGGCAAGCTCGACGCCTCGGCGTTGGTGACCGGGACCGTCGGGCTGGACGGTGTCGCCGCCGCGTTCGACGCCCTGGGCGATCCCGAGGCCCACGCCAAGATCCTCATCGATCCGGCCAGCGCCGCCGTCACACCGTAGAAGTCCGCGTGCCGGTCACGCGGTGATCGCGTCCAGCGCCCGGTGGATGCGCTGCTCGCTCACCGGCCGTGCGGTGCCGAGTTGCTGCGCCCACAGGCTGACCCGGAACTCCTCGATCAGCCAGGCGATGTCCCGCACGTCGGCAGCCGCTGCCCGCGCCGGCGACAACGCCGCCACCAGGTCGTCGTAGGCGGCCTGCACCGCGGCCACCCGGTCCATCCGCTCCCGGTCGGCGTCGGGTGCGACCGGTAACCGCTCGAGCCGTCGGCTCACCGCCGTCAGGTAGCGGGTGAGGTCGGCCAGCCGCCCCGCTCCGGCCGACGCGACGAAGCCCGCCGGCATCAGCCGGCCCACCTGGGCGCGGATGTCGGCGATCGCGTCGGCCTGCGCCGCCGGGGGCGTCGCGGGCAGCGCCAGCTCCACGGCCTGCAGCGCGGCCAGCGTCTTCTCGGCCCGGCGGACCACGTCCAGCGTGGTCGGCACCAGGGCTTCCCGCACCCGTGCCCGCGCCTGGTCGAATTCGCTTCTGCGCCAGAGCGGCTCGGGTACCAGGAGCGTGCGTCGCAGCGTCCGCGCAGTCCTCGATCAGCGCCGGCAGCGAGCCGTCGGGGTTGGTGCCCAGCACCAGCCGGGTCCGCATGTCCAGCGCCTTGTCCACACTCTTGGCGACCGCCGGGCCGGTCAGCCGCAACACCCGCCGGCTGCCCGCCGGCGCGGCGGCGGCCTGCTCGGCGGCGGTGGGGAACACGCGGATGTCCACCGTGCCGCCGTTGTCGACGAGTGCCGGGTAGCCGCGCACCAGGTGTCCGGACGCGCCTCGGCGTTCGACCACGCGGGGCAGTTCGTCCAGACTCGGGCCAGTCGCGCAGCCCCGTGCGCTCGAGGTCGCCCGCCGCGGCGGCCACGGCATCGCGGGCCGGCGCGGCCAGCGTGCTCTGCAGCGCGCCGAGGTCCTTGCCCCGCGCGACGACCGTTCCGTCGGCGGATTCCACCGCGAACGTCACCCGCAGATGGGCCGGGATCTTGTCCAGGTCGAAGGCGTCGATCGGCACGAGGATTCCGGTACGCCTGCGCAGTTCGCGCTGCACCGCATCCAGCAGCGGTCCGCTGTCCGGGGTGATCGCGGCCAGCAGCGCCCGCGCGGTGTCCGGCGCCGGCACGAAATTGCGGCGCAGCTCCTTCGGCAACGATCGGATCAGCGCGGTGAGCAGTTCCTCCCGCAATGCGGGTACCTGCCAGGCGAATTCGTCGCCACCGAGACGGGCGAGCACGTCGACGGGCACGTGCACGGTGACACCGTCGTCGGCGGCGCCGGGCTCGAACCGGTAGCTCAGCGGCAGCGCGAGGTCGCCGGCCCGCCAGGCATCCGGCTGTTCGTCGTCGGCGTCGTCGCGCAGCAGGTCGTCCCGGGACATCGTCAGCAGCTCCGGGGTACGGTGGCGCTGCTTGCGCCACCATCCGTCGAAGTGGCGCGCCGACACCACCTCGGCGGGGATACGCGCGTCGTAGAACGCGAAGATCTCGTCGTCGTCGACGAGCAGGTCCCGCCGGCGTGCCCGCTCCTCCAGCTCCGCGAGTTCGGCGCGCAGCCCGGCGTTGTCGCGAAAGAAGTGGTGCCGGCTCTGCCAGTCCTGCTCCACCAGCGCGTGCCGGATGAACAGCTCGCGCGCCACCTCGGGGTCGACCTCGGCGTAGCCCACCCGCCGGCGGGCCACCAGCGGAAGGCCGTAGAGCGTCACCCGCTCGAAGGCCATCACCGCACCGCGCTCGGCATCCCAGTGCGGCTCGCTGTAGGAGCGCTGCACCAGATGTGCGGCCACCGGCTCGACGGCCTCGGGGCTGATGCGCGCCGCGATCCTGCCGTAGAGCCGGCTGGTCTCCACGAGGTCGGCCACCACCACCCAGCGCGGCGGCCGCCGGGTCAGCACCGAGCCGGGCGCGAGCACGAAACGCGCGTTGCGCGCGCCCTGGAATTCCCTGGACTCGCGTCCTTTCGAATCGTCGCGCATGCCGATGTGCGACAACAACCCGGCGGTCAGCGCGGCGTGCACCCGCGCCGGGTCGGCGGGCTCGTCGGCCTCGGTGATGCCGAGGTCGCGGCAGATGCCGCGCAGCTGCCCGACCAGGTCCTGCCATTCCCGGATCCGCAGGTAGTGCAGGAACTCCTCGCGGCACATCCGTCGAAACGAGTTGCCGGATCGCTCCTTCCGCTGCTCGCCGAGATAGCGCCACAGGTTCAGGAACGACACGAAATCCGAGTGCTCGTCGGCGAACCGGGCGTGCTTCTGGCGGGCGGCCTCCTCGCGGTCGGTGGGCCGCTCCCTGGGGTCGGGGATGGACAGCGCCGCGGTGAGCACGAGCATCTCGCGCACGCATCCCTCGGTGTCGGCCTGCAGGATCATCCGGCCCAGCCGCGGGTCGACCGGGATCTGCGCCAGCCGGCGACCCACCGCGGTGATCTCACCGTCGGCGAACGCGCCGAGTTCGGTCAGCAGCGCGATGCCGTCGCGGATGCTGCGCGCGTCCGGCGGGTCGAGGAAGCCGAAGCCCTCGATGTCACCGAAACCCAGCGCGGCCATCTGCAGGATCACCGCGGCCAGGTTGGTGCGCAGGATCTCCGGGTCGGTGTAGCGGGGCCGCGCCGCGAAATCCTGCTCGGAGTAGAGCCGGATGCACACGCCCGGCGCGGTGCGCCCCGACCGGCCGGCCCGCTGCGCGGCCGAGGCCTGCGAGATCGGCTCGATCGGCAGCCGCTGCACCTTGGTCCGGCGGCTGTAGCGGGAGATCCGGGCGGTGCCCGGGTCGACGACGTAGCGGATGCCCGGCACCGTCAGCGAGGTCTCGGCGACGTTGGTGGCCAACACGATTCGCCGCCGCGCCGGGCTCGGGGTGAACACCTTCTGCTGTTCGGCGGTGGGTAGGCGGGCATACAGCGGCAGCACCTCGGTCCCGGTGTCCACGACGGCGCGCAGCGCTTCGGCGGTGTCGCGGATCTCGCGCTCACCGGACAGGAACACCAGCACATCACCCTGGGGCTCGGCTTCGAGCTCGCCCACCGCGTCGACGATCGCCTCGGTCGGGTCGCGCAGTTCGGTGCGCACCACTTCGTGGTCCGGGTCGTCGGGATCGTCTCCCTCGGCCACTGTCTCGACTTCCAGATGGGCGGTAACGGATCTCGACCGGATACGTGCGTCCGCTCACCTCGACGATCGGTGCGTTACCGAAATGCGCGGCGAACCGCTCCGGTTCGATCGTCGCCGACGTCACGATCACCTTGAGGTCGGGCCGGCGCGGCAGCAGCTGCCGCAGGTACCCGAGCAGGAAGTCGATGTTGAGGCTGCGTTCGTGGGCCTCGTCGATGATCAGCGTGTCGTAGCGCAGCAGCCGGCGGTCGCGCTGGATGTCGGCGAGCAGGATGCCGTCGGTCATCAGCTTGACCAGGGTGCGGTCGCTCGCCTGGTCGGTGAACCGCACGGTGTAGCCGACCGCCTCGCCCAGCGGGGTGCCCAGTTCGTCGGCGATGCGCTGGGCCACCGTGCGCGCGGCCAGCCGGCGCGGCTGGGTGTGCCCGATGGTGCCGCGGATGCCACGGCCCAGCTCCAGGCAGATCTTCGGCAGCTGGGTGGTCTTGCCCGAGCCCGTCTCGCCGGCCACGATCACGACCTGGTGGGCCGCGATGGCCGCGGCGATGTCGGCGCGACGCTCACTGACCGGCAGGTCGGGGTAGCTGATCCGCGGCACCGCGGCCCGGCGCGTCGCGACCAGCGCCTCTGCCGTACCGATCTGCTGGGTGAACCGCTCGAGCTGCGCCGGGGTGGGTTCCCGCAGCGCTTTCAGCTTGCGTCCCAGTCGGGCGGCGTCGCGGATCGTCAGGCCGTCGAGCCGCGCCCGCAGTGCGCGCACGCCGGCGCGGGACGGATCGGACACGTCGGGCACGAGTGCTCCTCAGGCCCCGACGGTGGTGAGGCAGAAGGGATGCCCGACCGGGTCGAGCATCACCCGCCACCGCTGCGGTCGCGGCTGGTGACCGGCCTGGCGCGCACCGAGCCGCTCGGCGGCGGCCACGGCCTCGTCGAGGTCGGTGACCGACACGTCGAGATGCATCTGCTGATGCTGGCCGGGAGCCGGCCACGTGGGCGCGACGTAGGAGTCGACCCGCATCATCGCCAGGACGCGGCTGCCGTCGGTGATCGCGACGACACCGCCGTCCGGGCTCTCGACCATGCGCCGCATGCCGAGGAGGCGGCCGTAGAAGTCGGCCAGTTCAGCGGGATCCGGGCAGTCGATCGAGGTTGCGCCCAGCCGGCCGACCGCCGGTTGCACCTGAGTCATGGTGTCCACTCTGGCACGCTGCGACGGCGACCGGCGCCAGCGCTCGGGTGCGCACGAACAGCACCGCGGCGGCGAACATCACCTCGAGGACGGCGATTCCGGTGGCCAGTTCCATGGCCGATGACGGGCGACGCACTCACCGCGCCGCGGCGCCGTGATGGTGCCCGGCGGGCATCGGCAGGTGCACCCCGATCATCGCGAGGTTCATCAGCGCGACGAGCAGCCAGGCCCGTACGGTGTCGCGGGTCAGGAGTTCGTAGGCGCAGAACAGGCAGCCGACGATCATCACCGCCGTCAGCGCTGCCAGCCACGGACGGTGCGGCGCGGCCAGCGAACCGCCGTGCAGCACCGCCGAGCCCACCGCCAGCAGCGCGGCGGCCCGAGCGGCGATGGGCGTGCTCATACCCCAGTAGACCGCACCCGGGGGGAAACTCAGCGCGACCGCCGAGCGACGGCCTCAGGCTCGGTCGGGCGCCCAGTACGCCAGCATCTCGGCGAACGTCTGGAACGCGGGGGTGTTCACCCCGTAGGTGGCCTCGAAGTGCACGCTCAACGGGAAGCCGAGCTCGCCGACTCCGTCGATCACGCGCTTGTACAGGTCCACCATCAGCTTGCGGCGCGCATCGGGTTCGGCGCCGGCCAACGTCTTGACGAACTCCTGCTCGGCGGCCACGGCCGGGTTCCCCGGATCCTGGATGAGCCAGTTGATCAGGCCGACGCGGGTCTCCACCTTGGGCACGAATCCGAAGGACAGCAGGATCTCGGGCCGGTGCGCGGTGGTGGCGGCGAACTCGGTGAGGAACCCGACGATCGCATCGGAGTACAGCAGCTGGGTCATGCCGTAGGTGGCGCCGCGGTCGCATTTGAAATTGAACCGGCCCTGCTCGCCGTCGCGGGTCGGGATCAGGATCACGCCGCGGTTGTGCACCACCTCGTCGAACATCGACAGCGCGTCGGTGGGCGCGACGCCGGAGCCCTCACCGTCGTTCAGCGTGCGCGGGACACCGACGAACGCGATGCCCTCGAAGCCGCTGTCCCCCAGCCGGGTCAGCCGCGCGCGCAGCGTCGGCTCGTCCATGAACGCCGTGACCTGGGTGCACAGGCCTTTGATGCCGGGCAGCTCCGGGCGGATCATCGACCAGAAGTCGAGCACGTCGAGCTTGGGCTTCATCTCGATCGGACGGTCGTCGTCCTCCTCGATCATCCCCGGGATCATCACGTGCCGGACCCGGTCGGCCACTCCCGCCTCGGCCGAGCAGCGCAGCACCTTCCCGGCGTCCTCCAATGCCTGTTCGCGGCCCCGCTCGACATTGGGGGGCACGAGCTCCAGAGCGATGGTGTTCAGGCTCACAGCGTTGCTCCACATCTTCGGCGACGATTGTCCGGCGGCCGGGCGACGCACCACGTCAGCCCGCGATTCCCCCGGCACCGGCGGAGAATCACCATACCGATCCGGGCCGGGACGGACCCACCCGAGCGCCCCACCGGCGGTCGTCTTGAGCTTTCATGGGGAGCAGAGCTGCCATGAGAAATTCCCTCCCCCGCACCGCCACCGTCCTGCTGCTGGCACTGATCGCCGTCCTCGTCGCGGCGTGCACAGGGCTGGAACCGGCGTCGGGGCCCGTCGGGGCCCACGGGCACGTCGGGGACCTCCGGCACGGCGAAACCGACGTCGCCGTTCGATCCGACCACCACGCCGCCGTCGGGACCCACCGGGCCGCTGCTGGCCTACCGCGCCACCGACGAGATCGGTCTGGTCGACGGCACCAACGTGATCGCCACCGCCCCGGGAACCTTCCCCGCGTCCAACGATCTGATCACCACCGAGGACGGCCGTTTCGTGTTCGGCAGGACCGAGGACGGCCGGCTGGTGACGCTGGACGTGCAGAGCAGGAGCACGACCACCCGGCAGATGGCGGTGGGACCGATCCTGGGCACGGCCGGCGGCAGCTCGATCATGTGGTGGGAGCAGCCGGACCGGTTGATGCAGCTGGACCTCGCCGACCCCGACGCGCAGCCCGAGGTGGCGCAGACGGTCGACCTGCCGCCGGTGGCCGGCGGCAGCCCGGGGTCGACGAGGCTGCTCGTGGCCCGCGGCGGCACCGCGGTCATCGCCCGTGTCGAGGCACCCCCGTCACCGTTCGGCGGGCCCGACACCCTCTACGCCGTGCGCGGCTCCGGCCCGCCCAGCTCCCTGGGGGAGGCGGACGCGAACAGCCCGGTGGCGGTGGCACGGCTGAGCCCCGACGGCGCGCGGTTGGCCTACGCGCTGTATCGCGCCACCGACGACAACTGCGGGACGGCGGCGGTGGTCCAGTCCGATGCCGCCGGTGCGCAGCAGACCTTCGAGGTCGCCGGCTCCGACGCCCCAGACGGGCTCACGGGTCAACCGACTGTGGTGGCCTGCCACGGGGCCCCCGGAGCTCAGCCTGACGACGTGGCGTTGCGGGCAGCCCGTCACCGATCCGCCGGTGGTCTGGCAGCTGGCCGGCGACCACATCGCTCAGACCGCGCCGCCGACGTCGGCACTGCAGACCGCGGAGGTGGCGCCCGGGCAGCGGGCGCTGATCCTGCCCCACAGCGGCGCCTACGACGAGCCGACGGGAGCGCTGGTCTTCCAGGAGAGCGACCGCCGGTTCCCGATCAAGGACGAAGTCAACGCCATCGCCGTCGTCCCCGGCTCTCCGTAGGCTGGATGGGGTGAGCAGTCGAGTGCAGGTCGCCCTGCAGGACACCTTCGTCCGGACGCTGCCGGAACTGGCGGTGCACTGGCAGGCCGAGTCGACACCGGATCCGACAGCTGCTCGTGCTCAACGAACCGCTCGCCGCCGAGCTCGGCCTGGACGCGGCGTGGCTGCGCAGCCCCGAGGGGCTCGCGCTGCTGACCGGCACCGGTGTCCCGGCCGGGGCGGCGCCGGCCGCGCAGGCCTATGCGGGTCACCAGTTCGGCGGCTTCGTGCCCCGGCTCGGGGACGGCCGCGCGCTGCTGCTCGGCGAGTTCGTCGACGCCGGTGGCCGGATACGCGATCTGCACTTGAAGGGTTCCGGGCGGACGCCGTTCGCCCGCGGCGGCGACGGTCTGGCCGCGGTCGGACCGATGCTGCGCGAATACGTGATCAGCGAGGCGATGCATGCGCTCGGCATCCCGACCACGCGCTCGCTGGCCGTGGTCGCCACCGGCCGGACGGTCTACCGCGAGACGGCGCTGCCCGGCGCTGTGCTCGCCCGGGTCGCCGACAGCCATCTGCGCGTCGGCAGCTTCCAGTACGCCGCATTGATCGCGCGCAGCACCGGGGACACCGACGTGCTGCGCCGGCTCGCCGACTACGCGATCGCCCGGCACCATCCGCACGCCGCGGAAGCGGCCGCGCCCGTACCTGGCGCTGCTGGACGGGGTCGCCGCGGCGCAGGCCGGCCTCGTCGCGCAGTGGATGCTGGCCGGGTTCGTGCACGGGGTGATGAACACCGACAACATGACGATCTCGGGCGAGACCATCGACTACGGGCCCTGCGCGTTCATGGAGGCCTTCGACCCGGCGACGGTGTTCAGCTCGATCGACAGCGGCGGCCGGTACGCCTACGGCAACCAGCCCGCGATCGCGCTGTGGAACCTGGCCCGGTTCGCCGAGGCGCTGCTGCCGCTGCTCGGCGACACCGCCGAGGATGCCGAGCGGGCCGTCGCGCTCGCCGAGGAGACCCTCGGCGCGTTCGGGCCCCGCTACGAGGCCGCGTGGTCGGCGGGCATGCGCGCCAAGCTGGGCGTGGCCGGGGCCGCCCCCGAGACGGTGGATTCGCTCGTCACCGATCTGCTCACCCAGATGCAGCAGAGCCGGGTCGACCACACGTCGTTCTACCGCCGCCTTGGCCGAGGCCGCCCGCGGGGACGCCGAGCCGGTGCGCGGCGAGTTCATCGACCTGGCCGCGTTCGACGCGTGGCTGGCCAGGTGGCGCGGACTCGGACCCGACCCGACAGCGATGGATCGCGTGAATCCGATCTACGTCCCGCGCAACCACCTCGTCGAGGAGGCGCTGACCGCCGCGAACGCCGGTGAGCTGGCGCCGGTGCAGGCCCTGCTGACGGCGGTCCGGTCGCCGTTCGACGAACGCCCGGGCTGCAGGCGCTACGCCGAACCGGGCCGCGCGGAGTTCGCCGCCGGGTTTCGAACCTTCTGTGGGACCTGAATCCACCGCGTACCGTGGCGTCTCGTGAGCCCCAACAGTGCCCGGCTGGGTCTGCAGGACCTGATTTTCATCTACGGCGAGACGTCGAGCTCGAAGATGCACGTGGCCGGGTTGCTGCCGTTCACCCCGCCCGCCGACGCGCCGGCCGACTACCTGCGACAGATGATCGAGGAGGCGCGTCGCCAGGAGGTGACGGCGCCGTGGAATCTCAAACTGGCCCATCCGCGGCTCCAGTTCAGCCCGCTGCACAGCTGGGTGCCCGACAACGACTTCGACTTCGACTACCACGTCCGGCGGTCGGCGCTGGCCACCCCGGGTGACGAACGCGAGCTCGGCATCCTGGTGTCGCGGCTGCACAGCAACCAACTGGACCTGACCCGCCCGCCGTGGGAACTGCACGTCATCGAGGGGCTCGAGGGCGGCCGGTTCGCGCTGTACATGAAGATCCACCACGCGCTCGTGGACGGCTACAGTGCCATGCGGATGCTGAGCCGCAGCCTGTCCACCGACCCCGAGTCGCGGGACACCCGGATGTTCTTCAACGTGCCGCTGCCCGAGCGCAAGCGCCGGGCCCCGGCGGGCCCGGCGAACCCGCTGACCTCCGCCCTGCGCGCCATCGGCGGGCATCGGCTCGACGGTGACCGGCGGGGTCAGCTCGGCGGTGGACCTGACCGCCGCGCTGGTCAACACCCAGATCCGGCGCGACGGCGAGTACGCGCGGATCGCCGGATCGGCGTCGGCGCCGCACAGCATCCTCAACGCGCGCATCAGCCGCAACCGCCGCTTCGCCACCCAGCAGTACGAGTTCGACCGGCTCAAGAAGCTCAGCGCCCAGCACGGCGCGACCATCAACGATGTCGCGCTGGCGATCCTCGGTGGAGGTCTGCGCAGCTTCCTGTCCGACTTCGACCGGCTGCCGCAACGTTCACTGGTCGCGTTCCTGCCCGTCAACGTGCGACCCAAGGGCGATGAGGGCGGCGGCAACGCGGTCGGAGCGATCCTGGCCCCGATGGGCACCGACATCGAGGATCCGGTCGAGCGGCTGGCCGTGATCACCTCGGCGACGCGCGCCTCCAAGGCCCAGCTGCAGACGATGTCGCCGACGGCCATCATCGCCTACAGCGCGGCGTTGCTGGCCCCGGCGGGCGGCCAGATCGCCGGGGCGTTGACCGGTGTGCAGACGCCGTGGCCGTACACCTTCAACCTCTGCGTCTCCAATGTGCCCGGCCCACGGGAACCGTTGTACTTCAACGGTTCCCGGCTGGAGGCGACGTTCCCGGTGTCCATCCCGATCCATGGCATGGCGTTGAACATCACCCTGCAGAGCTACGCCGACACCATGAACATCGGGTTCGTCGGGTGCCGCGACCGGCTGCCCCACCTGCAGCGGCTGGCCGTCTACACCGGAGAGTCGCTCGCCGAACTCGAGAAGGCCTCCGACCGCTGACTCCGGCGGCAGAGGACCGCCGAGCGTACGGTTATTGCACGAAAACGCGATGACATCGCGCAGAAACCGCACACTCGGCGCAGCCCGACCAGCGAAAGAACCGCCATGACCCTGACCGATGACACCGGCACGCTGCCCAACGGCCTGAGCGTCGCGGCGGCCCGCGCGGAGGCCGCCCGGGCCTACGAACTCGACCGCGCCCACGTGTTCCACTCGTGGTCCGCGCAAGCCGATATCGCGCCGATGACCATCACGGCATCCGAGGGCTGCCACGTGTGGGACGGTGACGGCAACCGGTTGCTCGACTTCTCCTCGATGCTGGTGAACACGAACATCGGCCATCAGCATCCCAAAGTCGTTGCGGCCATTGCCGAACAGGCCGCCAAGCTGTGCACGGTGGCGCCGCAGCACGCCAACGCCGCGCGCTCGGAGGCGGCGCGGCTGGTGGCCGAACGCACCCCCGGCGAACTGAACAAGATCTTCTTCACCAACGGCGGCGCGGACGCCGTCGAGCACGCGGTGCGGATGGCGCGGCTGCACACCGGCCGGTACAAGGTGCTGGCCCGCTACCGCTCGTATCACGGTGGCACCGAGACGGCGATCAACCTCACCGGCGATCCGCGGCGCTGGCCCAACGACCATGGCAACGCCGGCGTCGTGCACTTCTTCGGACCGTTCCTGTACCGCTCGCAATTCCACGCCACCACCGAGGCGCAGGAGAGCGAACGGGCGCTCGCCCATCTGCGCGACATCATCCGGATGGAGGGCCCGTCGACGATCGCGGCGATCGTCCTCGAGTCGATTCCCGGCACCGCCGGCATCATGGTGCCCCCGCCCGGGTACCTCGCCGGGGTGCGCGAGTTGTGCGACGAGTACGGCATCGTCTACATCGCCGACGAAGTGATGTCGGGCTTCGGCCGCAGCGGAAAGTGGTTCGCCATCGACCATTTCGACGTCACACCGGACCTGCTCACGTTCGCCAAGGGGGTCAACTCCGGTTACGTTCCACTCGGCGGCGTGGCGATCAGCCCGCAGATCTTCGAGACGTTCGCCCACCGCGCGTATCCGGGCGGGCTGACGTATTCGGGGCATCCACTCGCGACGGCCGCCGCGGTGGCCACCATCACCGCGATGACCGAGGAGGGCATCGTCGAGAACGCGGACCGCATCGGCGCCGAGGTGCTCGGGCCCGCCCTGCGCGACCTGGCGAGCCGGCACCCCAGCGTCGGCGAGGTCCGCGGCAAAGGGGTGTTCTGGGCGGTCGAACTCGTCGCCGACCCGGCGACGCGGGAACCGTTGGCGCCCTACGGCAGTTCGAGTGCCGCCATGAACGAGGTGATCGCGGAGTGCAAGCGGCTGGGCCTGCTGCCCTTCGCCAATTACAACCGCATCCACGTGGTGCCCCCGTGCATCGTGACCGAGGAGCAGGCGCGCGAGGGCGTGGCCATCCTCGACCGCGCTCTCGATGTCGCCGACGCCGCGGCGGGTTAGTTGCCGAGTTCTCCGCTGATCCCGCGCTCGAGCGCGACGCGGGCCCGCTCGGGCAGCACGATCAGCCCGTCGAGTTCGCGCTGCGCCAACCGATAGGCGCGGTCGCGTTCCTGCGGGGTGGCCCCGGTGTCGGCCGCGACGCGCAACAGCCGCTGCGCGCGGCCCAGCCGGTCCTGTTCGTCGCCGGAGAAGCCGGCGCGCTTGCGCCGGCGGGCTTCGGCCTCGGCGGTGTCGAACGCCGTGACGTACTCCCCCACCGCGTCGACGTAGGCACGCATGGCGTCGCGGTCCTCGAGGAGATCGGCCACCTCGGCCGGGCGCAGGAAGTCCGCGCGCAGCTTCGCCCGATGGAAGCGTTCGGTGAGGGGGTCGCGCATGTCGGTCATCAGCGGGTAGTCGAGCAGGGTGGCGACGTCGAGTTCGTACTCCAGCCACCGGGTGTCGGTCCGATCGTGCTGCTCGATGGCGCGGGTGACCGCCCTGCGCCGCGCCGCCGTCGCGGGACGTGGCTCGCCCGCCGGCAGCTCCTCTCGGCCGCCGCGGGCCGCGGCGATGCCGCGGTAGGTCGCGTACGCCACACCGATCAGCGGAACGAGCACCAGCAGCAGCTCGATCAGCCGGAAGACCAGTCCCATCCCGCCAGGATGCCACCACTGTCGCGGCGGCGGCGGCTCGCGGATCGTCGACGTGAGACTCGCGATCGAACTGGTTTCGATCTGGCATCGACGGGCAACTTCGTTAGTCATGCGAAAGAAGACCTCATCTCCGCGAACCCTCGGTACCTTGCTCTTCGCCGGCGCTGCGGCGACGGCGATCGCTACCGCTCCTCTGGCTCTGGCACAGCCGGCGCCCCCGCCGTGCTTCAATCCCGACGGCACACCGTGCGCGTCGGTCGGCACGGCGGGACCCGGTGGGGCCAGCGGCGCCATCCCCGGTGGTCCCGGCGGCGCCGCCGGACCGGGCGGCGCCAGCGGCGTGATCCCGGGTGGCCCGTCCGGTGCTGCCGGACCCGGCGGCGCGACCGGCAGCACCAACCCCGGTGGAGTCGGCGGATCGGCCGGCCCCGGCGGAGTCTCGGGCTGCATCCCCGGAGTGGGCTGCGCCTCCATCCCCGCACCGTGACCTGACGACAACGGAGACCGACGCACCCGACAAGCCGGGCCTGATTCCCTGCCAGGTCCGGTTTCTCGGGCGTCGCGGAAAGGGCGGCTACCGTGTGAGCCGCACACGGGAGGGAGCCGCGATGGCGGGCGCGTTCGAGAGCGGTGTGGCATGAGCATGCTCGACGGCCGGGCCGTGATCGTCACCGGAGCAGCCCGCGGCGTCGGTAGGGGCATCGTCAGCGCGCTGGCCGACCGCGGCGCGTCGGTACTGCTGGTGGACCGAACGGACGATGTTGCACGAGACCGCCGGCGGGGTGGTTCCCCTGGTGGCCGACCTGCGGGAACCGGCAGCGCACCGCATCGTCGCGGCCGCCGTTGAGGCCTTCGGGACGGTGCACGGGCTGGTGAACAACGCGATCGCCACCAACGAGCCGAAGCCGTTCTGCGAGATCACCCGCGAGGATTACGACCTGGTGTTCGACGTCGGTCCGCGCGCGACCTTCGAGCTGATGCAGGCGGTGCATCCGGTGTTCGTCGGCAATGGCGGAGGCAGCATCGTCAACCTCGGATCCGGATCCGGGACGGTCGGACTGCCCACGTTCGGCGCCTACGCCGCGGCCAAGGAGGCCATTCGGGGAATGTCCAAAGTCGCTGCGCTGGAATGGGGTCCGCTCAACATCCGGGTCAACGTCGTGTGCCCGTACGCGGAGACCGAGAGCATCCGGGCCTGGCGGGAGATGGCACCGAAGTCCTACGAGCGCACCGTGCGGGCGGTACCGCTGGGGCGTCTCGGTGACGTGAGCACCGACATCGGTCCGGTCGTCTGCTTCCTGCTCAGCGACGACGCCGCGTTCGTCACCGCGCAGACGATCATGGCCGACGGTGGCAGCGGCCGGCTTCCGCTGAGCCGCGGTAACCTGCCCGACTGTGCAGCCGATACCCGTCATCGCGCTCACCGGTTATCTCGGCGCAGGAAAGACCACTCTGCTCAACCACGTCCTGCGCCAGCCCCGAGGCGCGGATCGGCGTCGTGATCAACGACTTCGGTGAACTCAACGTCGACGCCGGCCTGGTCACCGGGCAGGTCGACGAGCCCGCGTCCATCGCGGGCGGGTGCATCTGCTGCCTGCCCGACGACGGCGGGCTCGACCTCGCGCTGGCTCGGCTGGCCGACCCGAAACTGCGCCTGGACGCGATCATCGTCGAGGCCAGCGGGCTGGCCGACCCGGTGGCGATCGCCCGCATCATCCGGTTCAGCGGGGTCGACGGGATCCGTCCCGGCGGGGTGGTCGACGTGCTCGACGCCGCCGCCCACTTCGCCACCGTCGACCGGGATGCCGCCCCGCCCGCCCGCTACGGCGCCGCGACGCTGGTGGTGGTCAACAAGCTCGATCAGGTGCCGGCGGCCCGGCGCGACGCGACGCTGCAGCGCGTCAGCGAGCCGCGTGCGGGAACGCAACCCGCACGCCCACATCGTCGGCGCGACCGCCGGCCGGATCGACCCCGCGCTGCTCTACGACGTCGCGGGCGGCGAGGAGGCAGGACAGCTGACGTTCCGCGAGCTGTTGTTCGCCGCCGAGCACGACCGGCCGCACGACCACACCCATGCGGATTCGGTCACCGTCCACGGCGACGGGTGTGTCGATCCGGACGCGTTGCTCGACCTGCTGGAGCAGCCACCGGCCGGGGTGTACCGGATGAAGGGCACCGTCGCGGTGCGGTACCGGGGTTCGGTGCGCCGCTACGTCGTCAACGTCGTCGGGCCGTCGGTGCACATCGCCGCGGCCGCGGCGGGCCCTGCGGCCCGTGCGCTGGTGGCCATCGGCATGGGGCTGGACACCGAGGAGGTTCGCGCCGCCATGCGCGCCGCCCTCGCCCCGACCGCGGGCCCGGCGCCGGCTGCCGGTATCCGGCGGCTGCAGCGCTACCGCCGGCTCAGCATCTGATCGGCGATACTGAGCCGATGGCACAGCGCAACGTTCTCGGCGGCCCGTTGGACCCGTGCGGGACGGAGCCGCTGACCGGCTTCTACCGGGACGGCTGCTGCAGCACCGGCGAGCAGGATCTCGGGCGCCACACCATCTGCGCGGTCGTGACCGCCGAGTTCCTCGCCCACCAGCGGTCCATCGGCAACGACCTGTCCACGCCGATGCCGGCCTACCGGTTTCCCGGCCTGTCGCCGGGCGACCGCTGGTGTGTCACCGCACTCAACTGGCTGCGGGCACACGAGGACGGCAGCGGCTGCCCCGTGGTGCTGGCCTCGACGCACGAACGGACGCTCGATGCGGTGCCGTTGGAGGTGTTGCGTCACTACGCCGTCGACGTCCCCGACGACCCGGCAGGGCTGTAGCCGGCCGTGCGCGGTTAACTTCGGATATGGCTTCGGTACTGACGGTCAACACCGCCTCTGTCGCCCATCGATCTGGGCGCCATGGTCTCCGGCATCGACAAGCGACCGAGCACGGAACCACTGCAGGTGCGCGCTCCGGGTCCACGCCAGGATGGCCTGGGCAGCGGGGTGGTCGGCGACTCGATCTGCAACCGGCGCTACCACGGCGGCGACGACCAGGCCGTGTACGCGTACGCCCGCGAAGACCTCGACCGCTGGGCGGCCGAGTTGGACCGGGAGCTCCCCAACGGCGTGTTCGGTGAGAACCTCACCACCGCCGGCGTGGACGTCACCGGTGCGCTGATCGGCGAACGATGGTCGGTCGGCAGCGACGGCCTGGTACTCGAGGTCACCAGCCCCCGCACGCCGTGCCGCACGTTCACCACCTGGCTCGACATCCCGGGTTGGATGAAGACGTTCACCGCTGCCGCCATCCCCGGCGCGTATTTCCGGGTCCTCGAACCCGGCACGATCCGCGCGGGCGACGGCATCGATATCGTGCACCGGCCGGACCACACGGTGACAGTGGCCATGGTGTTCCGCGCTCTGATGACCGATGCGGAGTTGCTGCCCGCGCTGGCGGTGGCCGATGCCTTACCGGACAAGATCAAGCAGCAGGTCGCGCGGCGTAGCCGCGGCGTGTGAGTTGAGTCCCATTCCCGGTCGTCCGGCGGCCGACGGGTTTGGCCCGGCGGGACTGACGGGAACGCCAACAATGCGCTGACATCGCTGTCGCGCTCGTTCTTGCACCCGATCCCAGGAGCTTCTCTGCCGCATGGATGATGCCGCCGAGATCCAGTCCGCAACACATCTGGCCAGCGCCGCCGCGTGGGTGGCCGGCGCCGTCGCCGGCGCCTACGTGCTGGGGCTGGCGTTGTCCTGGCTGACTCAGCGGCTGGGCCGGCGCAGCGCGGTGCTGCGCGACGTCGCGCATCTGACCCGGAAGCCGCTGCGCGCCACGCTGGTGGTGATCGCCGCGTCCGCGGCGCGTCAAACGTGTCTCGGATGCGCAGGCGGCCTGGCGTGGCTGGCTGGACCACACGCTGGTCATCGCACTGATCGCCACGGTCACGTGGCTGGTGGCCAGCCTGGTGATGGTGGCGGAACGCCAGGTCATCGACCGGTTCGCCGGCGGCGACACCGGACTCACCGACGCCGATCGGCACCGGCGCAAGATTCGCACCCAGGTCACGACGCTGCGCCGGCTGGCCGTCGCGATCGTCGTCGCGCTCGGCGCGGCGGCGGCCCTGATGACGTTCCCGTCGTTCAGCGACATCGGCAAGACGATGTTCGCCTCGGCCGGGGTGTTGACGGTGGTCGCCGGCCTGGCCGCGCAGACCTCGCTGGGCTCGGTCTTCGCCGGCATCCAGATCGCGTTCTCCGATGCGATCCGCGTCGGCGACGTCGTGGTGCTGGAGGACGAGTGGGGCCGGATCGAGGAGATCACGCTGACATACGTGGTGGTGCATCTGTGGGACGAGCGCCGGCTCGTGCTGCCGTGCACCTACTTCACCACCACGCCGTTCCAGAACTGGACCCGCAATGCCACCGAGCTGCTGGGTACCGCCGAACTCGACGTGGACTTCACCGTTCCGTTCGACGCGATGCGCGCCGAGCTGGACCGCCTGCTGCGCGCGAACCCGAAGTGGGACGGCCGGGTGGGTGTCTTGCAGGTGACGGACGCGGTCGAAGGACTGGTCCGGGTCCGGATGCTGGTCAGCGCGTCGAACGCCGGCCAGCTGTTCGATCTGCGCTGCGACGTGCGTGAAGGCATCGTCGCGTGGCTGCAGCGCACCAACCAGGGCGCGCTGCCCCGGCGGCGCATCGAGTACCAGTCCGACGACCGGCGGGACGTGCAGAGCGCGTCGCCTACCGCGGTCGGCCGCAGGCGGACTCCGGCCTGTTCAGCGGCAACGCCGAGGCCGAGCGCCGCGGCCGGGCTTTCGACCACTCCGACACCAGGGAATTCGCGGCCGCGCAGCACGACAACTAGGTCGGCAGGCCGTAATCCATCGGGGGGCCGCCGGGGCCGACCGCGGCGCGGTCGGCGATCGCGGTGGCCACCGGGACGCCGTCGCGGACGACACCGATCACCACGACGCTCTGCGCGGGCGAGAACGAGTTCGCCGCGTACGGGGCGGCCGTGCCGGGGCGGGTGATCTGGGTGGTGTCCGGGGTGATCCGGAAGGTGGTGACCTGCCCGTCGGCGGTGGTCGTGGTCAGGGAGTCCGGTGAGACGGCGGTGACGTGACCCGAGCGCTGGATGTCGCGCGCCGCGACCGCGCTGGACGGCTGCGGCGCCGACAGGGACAGGGTCTGGGGCTCGTCGTCGAGCATCGCGAACAGCCATCCGGCGGTGCCGGCGGCCGCGATCATGGACACCATGCCCACGCGGGGGCCGGTGTGCGCGGACCGGCGCGAGAGCCGGTGCCTGCCGGGAAGGTGGGTCGCTGTCATCACGGGACAGTTACCCGGCGCGGCACCCCGGCAAACTCCGGCGGGGGGTCACCGCCAGGCGAAAACGGGCTGCTCCAGTCCGTCGACTGGGTCGTCACGTCCCTCCAGGCACAGCCACCTCAGCTGCAACAGGACCGCACCGGTGGGTGCGTGGATGAGGTCGTTGCCCAGCGGGATCTGCACGACCGGGCGCGGGCTCTCCGGAATCGAGACGTAGCGTGGCGAATCCTCGCGCAACAGTTGATGCAGCCCCACCCGGTAGACGGCCACCACCTCGTCGGGCGCCGGGCGCGGGTCCTGCCGGCCACCGCCCCACATCACCACGGGGGTGATGACGTAGCCGGAGCGCGTCGGATAATCGTCGAGCAGACCGAGCACCGCGGCGTCGGTCAGCGTGATGCCCACCTCTTCGTCGAGTTCGCGCAGCGCGGCCTCGACGGCGGATTCGCCGGGGTCGAGGCGTCCGCCGGGCAGCGCCCACTGGGCGGCATGGGAGGACAGCCGCGACGCTCGGCGGCACAGCAGGAACGCCGCCCCTCCGGACACGTCCACCATGCGCCCGTCGAGTTCCTCGGGCATCGGCCGGCCGGCGATCCAGTCGTCGACGGGGGCGGGGTCCACCCGGTCCTCCCCGACCAGGGAGTCGACCAGCACCACCGCGACCGCGGCGTGCCGTTTCGCCGGATCCGAGATGGTCCGACGGTCATGGTCGGTGAGATGTCGCCGCACCCGGTCCCGCAGCGCTTCGTCGTACGCGATCACCACCGCTCGAGAGTAGGTGAACGGTCAACGCGCCCCGATGACCAGGGAGACGTTGTGGCCACCGAAGCCCATGGTGTTCGACAAGGCGTACCGGTACGTCCCGCGGCGCGGCGCGCCGGCGACGACGTCGAGATCGATGTCCGGATCGAGGGTGTGCAGGTTGAGCGTGGGCGCCACGACGCCGTCGCGCAGCGTCTGCACGGTGAGCACCGCCCCCACCGCACCTGAGGCCCCCATGGTGTGGCCGAGCGCCGATTTCGGGGCGGTGACGGCCGGCTGGTGGGCCCCCAGCGCCTTGCGGATCGCGCGCGCTTCGACGAGGTCGCCCACCCGGGTGCCCGCCGCATGGGCGGTGATGTGGTCGATGTCTTCGGCGGCCAGGCCGGCCAGCTGCAATGCGCGGGTGATCGCCGCCGCCTCGACCTCGCCGTCGGGGTCCGGCTCGATCAGGTCGTAGGCATCGGCCGTGGTGCCGACCCCGAGCAGCCGGGCCAGGATCGTGGCGCCGCGCGCCTGCGCATGCTCTTCGCTCTCGATCAGCAGCAGCGCCCCGGCTTCACCGAACACCATGCCGTCGCGGTCCTTGTCGAACGGTCGGCAGGCCGCGGCCGGATCGTCGTTGCGGTGCGAGAGCACGCCCATATTGTCGAACGCGACGATCGGAACCGGTTCGATCTTCGATTCCACTCCGCCGCAGATCGCGATGTCGGCCTCGCCGAGCGAGATCAGCCGCCACGCCTCGACGATCGCGGACCCTCCGGAGGCGTCACCGGTCGTCGGCGCGATGACGCCGGCCTTGGCCTGCCGGTCCAGGCCCACGGCGGCGGCCGGGGCGTTGGGCATGTGCATCTGCACGGCCAGCGGCGACACCGCGCGCATGCCCCGCGTCTTGAAGTCCTCGTAAGCCGTGTACAGGTCGAGTGTGCTGCCGTAGGCGTGGCTGACCGACACCAGCAGGCGGCGGGTGTCGACCTCGGGCGTGCCGGCGGCCTCCCAGAGCCGCCTGCTCAGCAGGAGCGCCATCTTCTGCATGTACGACAGCCGGCGGACCTCGACCCGGCTGAGCTGGGCGTCGAAATCCTCCTGCACCCGACCGCCGATGGTGACGGGCAGGTCGAACTCGTCACCCAGGTAATCCTTGATCGACGTAATGCCGCTCTTGCCGGCCTGCAACGCCGCCCACGTCTGCTCGGCGTCGGACGCGAGCGCTGTCGTGGAGGCGATGCCGGTCACCACCACCGCAGGCCGGCCACCATTCGAAGTCGCCACGTAGCGATCCCCCTCGTTCCCTTCCCGACAATCGACACGTCACGAATGTCTCTAGCCACCCGTCCGGCGTGTCGTCAAGGCGGCGGATGCAAGTTTACGAGCCACCCAGCGCCAGGTAACGCTGCACTTCTGTCACCTGGTATCCCATGCGCACCCGGTACCCCGGCACGGGGCGTCGAAACGACGAAACCGGCGTGGGCCCCGGTGGGACCCACGCCGGCGTACACCGATCAGGTCAGCTGATGCCGACCACGTCCTGCGCGATGGCAGCCAGCCGCGTCTGCGCGGCCGAGACCACGCGCTGACGGGCCTTGTGGGCTTCCTCATAGGCGATGATCACCCGAATGTCGGCCGCGTCGGTCAGATCCTTGACCGCGGTGGCGGCCTCGTTGACGTTCAGCTCGTCGTAGTCGGCGATGGGCAGCTCGTCGGCCTCGAGCATTCCGGTGTTGCCGCGAGCCGCGTGGATCGCGTCCGCCGCGTCCTCGGCACCCTGCTCACGGGTGATGCGCTCCGCGGTCTCCAGCGCCGAGTTGCGGGCGCCGGCGACCACCTTGGCGGCGATCTCGCCGGTACGCGACCCGCGCTCGGCGAGATCGCTGAATGCCGGACGCACCGAACGCACGGCCTCTGCGGCCCGCTCGGCGTTGCGCGCCGACCACGTGAACGGCAGGTTGAGCAGCTTGACGGTCAGTCCGGCTGCGGCCTGCAGCGGAGTGCGCCGCAGCGCGGCCGGGCCGCCGAGCGCATCTTCGGCGAGCACGGTGGTCAACCACTGCACGGTGGCGCTGTGTGCCGTGATCAGCCGCTCGGCGAGATCTTCGACGTCCTTGTGCTTGGCGGCGACCGCCAGGGCCTTGATGTAGCGCGACCGGTCCAGCAGCTGATCCTCGAGCGCGAGGTCACCCAGCAGCGCCTCGTCGAAGGGCTCGGCCTGCTCGGTCAGCGCCTTGACTGCGGCCGCGGCGCGGCCCAGGAACGGCCCGATCACGTCGGGGAAGCCACCGAGGTCGCGGATCGCCTTCTCGATCGCCTCGGCGCGGATCCGCCCGTTCTCGGCGTTCTGGGTGAGTTCGCGGCGGACCGCGTCCGTACGTGCCTGCACGATCCGGGTCTCGGCGACCTGGATCTCGGTGTTCGTCAGGTCCAGCACGGTGCGAAGTTGAGCGATCAACGTCGCCGTGGTCGCTTCAGTGGTAGCCGTCGTGGCCATAAGTTCAGTCACCCCTTTGGAGTAGAGAGCTAGGTCTGTGTCGTTCATCGGCACGTCGTGCGCCTGAGTTCTGGCTACCCATCGAGCGCGTCGGTGATGGGCGTTCGCCGCGAGATGTGAGATATGCAGCAATCGCGTGTAATGCAGCGGCACAAGCGGGTACGCGTTCGAACCCATGTTTGACCGACTGAGTGGGGAGGGTATCTACGGCTCGTGATGCCAACGCTGGTCCAGCCCGTGCTACCCGAGCCCCGTGGGCCCATCTCGATGTCGGTGGTCGAGTTGCTCGCCGAGCGGGCCCCGGTGCGCTACCCGACCCGGGTGGAGACCTCGCTGGCCGACGCCGATCCGGCCGGCCTCGATCTGCAGCTCGCGCTGTACGTCTGTTACGAACTGCACTATCGCGGGTTCGCCGGCGTCGACCCCGGATGGGAATGGAATGCCGGGCTCATCTATCTGCGCGGGCGGCTCGAAGAGCTCTTCCTCGACGACGTCCGGCGCGGTGTCGGTGACATCGAACCGGATGCGCGCGCCCTCGACGAGCTCGACAAGCTCTGCGTCGAACCCGCGCACGGCGACGGGCCGTCGTACCACCTGCGCGACGACGGCACCTGGGACCAGATGCGGGAGTACTTCGCGCACCGGTCGCTGTATCACCTGAAGGAGGGCGATCCGCATGCGTGGGCCATTCCCCGCCTGACGGGCCAGGCCAAGGCGTCCTTCGTCGCGGTGGAGTTCGACGAGTTCGGCGCAGGTAAGGGCGCGCGGCTGCACCAGCAGCTGTTCGCCGACCTGATGAGCGCCGCACAGCTGGACACCCGCTATCTGGGTTATCTGCCCGATGTGCCCGGCCCGACGCTGGCGGTGGTGAACCTGATGTCGCTGTTCGGCCTGCACCGGCGCCTGCGCGGCGCGGCGGTGGGACATTTCGCGGCCACCGAGGTGACCTCCCCGCCGGGATCACGGCGGATGGTGCAGGCGCTGGAGCGCATGGGCGCTCCCGAGGAGTGCCGCGCGTTCTACCGGGAGCACGTGGAGGCCGACGCCGTGCACGAGCAGGTGGTCCGCACCGACGTCGTGGGCGACCTGGTCGCGCGGGAACCCGAGCTGGACGCCGATGTGGTGTTCGGGATCCGCGCGTTCGACTTCGTCGAGAACCGCCTCGCCGACCATCTCATGACGAGTTGGCGGGCGGGCCGGTGCTCACTGCGCCGGGCTCCGGACTGATCCCCCCGCCGGCCGCGCGCTCGCGGCGACGATGGCTGGTGTCACACAGCGGATAGGTCTTGGACCGCCGGCAGGCGCAGATCGCGACCATGAACCGGTCGGACTCGACGACCCCACCGTCGGGGAGTTCGATGCGCACCGGCCCCTCCACCATCACCGGCCCCCCGGGAACGACCCGGACCACGCGGGGCGGCTGATCGGTCATGGGGCGTCCGCGCGAACCACGACCAGTCTCTCCATCCGGCTGCCCGGGGCGAGCAAACCAGCCCGGATCAGCCCTGCGGCGCGGGCGGACAGCACCGGACCGAATGGAATCAGTTGCTGGGCGACGACTTCGGCGCGCATTCCCTGGCACCGCAGCGCGGCCAGTGTGCGCTTGACATCCGCGCACTCCGACTGCACGACCAGCATGGTGCCGCCCTCGTCGAGCAGGAGCGGCGCGGCCGCGCACAGCGGGTCGAGCACCAGTCGGCCGTCGGCGCCCGCATTCCAGGCACGCGCCGGTCCGGCCGTCGCGGGGATCGCACCGCTGTCGTCACCGGGGCCTTGCGGAACGTAGGGCGGATTCGCCACCACCACGTCGAACGGCCCGAATTCCACTGCCCGCGCCCAAGATCCGCGATGCACCGTCACGTCGGCCGCTGCGGTGACCGCGGTCCGGCGCGCATGCTGCACCGCCTGGGGGCAGATGTCGAAGGCGGTGACCTCGGCCGCCCCGGCCGCGGCCGCCGCGACCGCCACCACCCCGCTACCCGTGCACAGATCCGCCACCCGAGCTCCCGGGGCCAACCCGGAAGCCGTCAACGCCTCGATCAGCAGGTGCGAATCCTCTTGCGGCGGATAGACGCCTGCGGGGGCAGCAGCGTTGTCGAAGTCGGTGTATGCGGTGGTCACGTACGCTCCTCGTCGGCATGGCGACGTGAGGTTGTACGTCGCTTCTCATTGATGCCCGCTTTCCGGACACCCAAACCCCCGCTGTAGCAGCCGGTTTGTCGTGACCTGCGCGGGGAACACCGCTGTCGGCAGTGACAATCGACTGAGAAGCGTGCTCCATGACCATCTGCGCGACGTGCGGCAACGACTACGACAAAGCCTTCACCGTGACCTGGCCCGACGGCCGGTCGGCGACCTTCGACAGCATCGAGTGCGCGACTGTCCAGCTCGCACCCGATGCTCTCATTGCGCCCGCAAGGACAGCAACGCCGACGTCAACGACCGCTACCCGGTGCCGGCAGGCGCGTAGCCGGCGTCAGAGCCGACCGACAGCGTATGCCGCGCCTTCGTTGACCATCCCGTTGACGGGATACAGGGCGTGCGCCAACGTCGGCCCGCCGTCGGGGGCACCCGAGCAGATCGTGTCGCCTGCCGCGCAGAGTTGCAGGGTCTTGTCGGCATACCGCGGGCCGATGGTGATCTGCGGGGCACCGTAACGGGACAGGAACTCACCGGACGGTGTACCGAACAGCACGACCGCGGCCACGTGATCGGCGATCTCGGGGGGCATCGGCGCCGGCGCCATCCCGGCGGGTACGTCACTGGGCACGCGGTCCGACGTCGCGAAACCCGACACCACCGCACCCTGGGAGTAGCCACCGAGCACCAGGCGGGTGTTCGGGCAGTTGGCCGCCATCGCCTCCACGTGATCGGCCTCGTCGCGCACACCGTCGATCACGGTGCGGGCGATGTCGAGCCGGGCGTCGAAATTGTTGGCGGCCGCGTAGTCCACCGCGTAGACGCCGACCGTGCGGGGCGCGGCCTGCGCACGCACCGCGTCGACGAAGGCCTGGCCGACGCCGCCGACACCGGGCGCCTCACTGGTGCCGCGAGCGAACACGACCTCGACGTCCGGGCACGGCTGCGCGGCGGCCGTCGGCACCGCCCCGGCCACCGTCAGCGTCGCGGCCGCGCCCATTGTCACCGCCGCGGCAGCCCGCAGCACCTGTGCACATCTCATCGTGGAGTCCCCTTCTCGCGGGCGCACTCGGCAACGGCGCCAGTGCAGCGATACCCGGGACTCCGCTGGTGAAACGAAGCGTCACAATTGGGTCAGCGAAGACGTACCGGGCTTGGGACCCGGGTCCTCGAGGACGTCGTGGCAGGTCGGGTCACACCGCGGCGGCACCCAGCGCGCCCGGCGCGAAACACGCGCCAGCTCAGGTGATTCCGGCCCGCGCGTCGAGCCGCTGCAGCAGCTCGTGGGCCGCCAGCTCGACGGCTTTGTGCCGCCATTCCGCCGCCCGGTACACGCACGCGATCAGCCCGCTCCGGTGGACCCGGCGAAAGTCGCCGTAGACGAACGCGTACCGCGCCTTCGTCTCCTCCGTCGCCCCACGGGTCAGGCCGAGGTGCCAGCAGGAGTACTCGTGCCAGCCGTGGCGCTCGCGGTAGGCGTTCTGCGCCTCGGCGCGCGGCTGCACCTGACCCCAGTCGCTGTCGAGCACATACTGTCGGCCCTCGATGAGCTCGCACGCCCGTGCGACGGCCTCGGGGTTGACGTCGTACTCGGCCACGACGTCATTATCGCGTCGTCGGCTACGGTCGAGGCCATGTCCAACGTTTCCGCCAACGATCTCATCGACGACGTGACGCCCGGGGATATCGTCGTCGTCGACCGGGGCGACGGCGCACAGCCCTACAAGGTTGTGCACAAGGCCCACAGCGACGCCGGCTTTCTCGTGACGTTCGAGGACGACGACGCGGCCACGTTCCAGCTCGACCTGGCCACCGGCACGCGCGTCACCAGGTCGCTGGAAGCCAAATGGGAGTCCGCGCAGAGCCCCACACCGCCGCCGGACGGTCCGACACCGGCCTGACCCCCGGGGATTCGATCGCGTGCCAGCGGGTAACCGCGTGCGCAGTCGACGAAAGGATCCTCAGTCATGCCGAACGAACTGCAAGGTCGCAAGATCGCCTTCCTGGCCGCCGACGGTGTCGAGAAGGTCGAGTTGGAACAGCCCCGTGACGCGGTGACCGATGCGGGCGGCCGCGTCGAACTGCTGTCGGTGAAGCCCGGCGAGATCGACGCGCGCAACCACGACCTCGAACCGGCGGGCACCTTCCCGGTGGACCGGGTCGTCGGCGACGCGCGGGTGGACGAGTTCGATGCGCTGGTGGTACCCGGCGGCACCGTCAACGGCGACAAACTGCGCCTCGACGAGGCGGCGGTGGCCTTCGTCCGGGATTTCGTCCGCTCCGGTAAGCCCGTCGCCGCGATCTGTCACGGCCCGTGGGCCCTCCTCGAGGCGGGCGTGGTGAAGGACCGCACGCTCACGTCGTATCCGAGCCTGCGCACCGATCTGCGCAACGCCGGGGCCACCGTGGTCGATCAACAGGTGTGCATCGACGGCAACCTGATCACCAGCCGCTCGCCCAAGGATCTGCCGGCGTTCTGCCAGGCGATCACCGATCAGTTCGCCGCCACGCCCGCGCACACCTGAGCGGCGCACGGCCAAGCCTGCGCGCCCGGCGAACTGTTCACCTGCGCTGTGTATAACGGGGCATTATCGGGGAATGACCGACCGGTGGACGCCGGGGGTGGACGTGGAGGAGTGGTGGCGATGAGTGCGCTGACGAAACCGTTCTCGGTGGCAGTGCGCGGTGTGGCGAAGGTGGCCGATGCCACCACCGCCGCCGCCGGTGCGGTGGGGGGCGCTGCGATCAGCGGAGCGGTCGGCGGCCTGCGGGGCGCCGCGGCCGGGGTGCGCTCCGGGATGGACAGCGGGAGCCGGTCCTCCGCCGCGGCCGCATTGACGCTCGGCGCGGTCGGTGCCGCCGGTCTGGTGGAGTGGCCGGTGCTGGTCGCCGTCGGCGGCGCGGCCCTGGTCGTGCACCAGCTCAATCAGCGCGCCGCCGAACAGCATCGGACGGTGCCGGCCGGCACGGCCGAACAACGGAGCACGCCGTCGCGCCCGGCGGCCGCAGCGGCCAAGGCGTCCGCCAAGCCCCGCAAGACGGCAGCCGCACGCCGCAGTCCCAGTAAGTGAGCCCGGTGCTCGGCCGCCTGATCGGCGGGGCGGCGGCAATCGCCACCGCGCCCCTGCGGATCACCACGGCGGCCCTGCGGGCGGTCGAGGAGGCGCTGCCGGGAGCCGACGTGCGCGCGGGAATGCGTAGCGCGGCAAGGGAATTGATCGGCGCCGCACCGGCCCGTCGATGCTGGCGCGGGGATGACCGGTGCTGGATCGAGGTCCGGGGCCTGGCCGGCGATGACGATCACGCGCTTCGCCCGGCGCTGCTCGACGCGGTGCGCGGCCTGCCGGGCGTACGGTCTGCGCGACTCAACGACGCGGTGTCGCGCCTCGTGGTGGCCGTCGACGGCACCGGGCCGTCGCTGGCCGACCTGTGCCGGCTCGTCGCCGATGTCGAGGCACGCGTCGGCGCGCAGCACCGGCGGTGCGCGCCCAGCGACCTGCCCGGCGACGGGGTGGAACTCGGCGGCCGGCTGCTCGCGGCGACGGCCAACGGGTTCGGTCTGTGCGCCGCGACCGCGGGACGAATCCTGGTGTGGCCCCGCGTTCCCGCCGGTGTGATCGCCGCGGTGACACTGGTCGACTACCAACCGCGACTGCGCGCAGTCGTGGAGGCCCGCCTGGGCCCGGGTGCCGCCGACACCGCGCTCGCGGTGACCGGGGCGTCGCTCTACACCCTCGGCCAGGCCCCGGCCTCGCTGGCGGTCGACTGCCTGCGGCACGTCCTCCGGGCCGGCGAGTCCGCGGCCGCCGCCCAGGCCTGGCACCGTCACGAACCGGCCCTCGCCGAACATGCCGAGCTGACCGACGCCGGCCCCGCACCCGAACGGCCGTGCCCCCTGCCGCCGGGTCCCGTCGAGCGGCACGCCGACCGGAGCGCGGTGGCACAGGGTTTCGCGGCGGCGGCCGTCGGGCTGCTGACGCGCGATCCGAACGCGGCAGCCACCGCCGCGGTCGTGACGGCACCCAGGGCCGCCCGCAACGCCCGCGAGGCGTTCGCCGCGACGCTGAATCGCGCGCTGGCCGACCGGTACGACGTGCTGCCACTGCGGCCGGAGGCGCTTCGCCTGCTCGACCGGATCGATGCCGTGCTGATCGATCCCCGCGTGCTGATCACCCCCGAGTTGCGGGTGGCGCGGCTGCGCGGGACGTCCGAACGGGATCGCCCGCGGATCTGGGAGTGGGCCGAAACCCGCGTGCAGCGCGGCGAACTGACCGCCGGCTGGCACCCGGTTCCGCCCGCGAACACCACCGGGGGCAACGGTCACTCCTCCACCGACGTCTTCGTCGGCCACGTCCCGCACCCGCTGGCGGCCGGCCTCGTCGCCGAGATCCGGCGCGCCGACGCCGAGGTGATCTCGGTGGTCAGCGACGACCTCGGCGACCTGCGGCCGTCCTTCGACGAACTGCACGAGGTGCGGGGCTCCATCGATGCGGCGCTGCGGGACGCCGTGACGTCGCTGCAGACCGAGGGGCGCACCGTGGCCGTCGTCTCCGGTGCCGCCGCTGAGGCGTTACGGGCGGCCGATCTGGCGATCGGTCTGGCCGGGCCCGATGACGTGCCGCCCTGGCACGCCGATCTACTGCTCACCGACCTCGCCGCGGCGTGGCGGATCGTGCGCGCCCTGCCCGCGGCGCGGCGCGCCAGTCGTCGAGGTGTCGAACTCGCCACCAGTGCAACGGTTCTCGGCTCAATGCTGATGATTCCCGGCGTCCGCGGACTCGGCCCGGGACCGGTGACCGCGGGGGCCGCGGCAGGTTTGGTCACCGGTTTGTGGCTGGCGCGGGGTGTGCTCAGCGCGCCCACGCCGGCGCCGGCACCCCTCCAGCAGTGGCACGCGATGTCGGCCGACCGGGTGCGCGAGGCGCTGCCCAGGCCGGATCACGCCGGACCGCGGCACCGCTCGCTGCTCGCCGCGTCGGCAGGCGTGCCTGCCACCGTCCTGGGCACCATCGCCGGTCCCCCGCTGCGGTTGGCAGCGGAGTTGACCGGCGCCGTGCGCGAGGAACTCTCGGATCCGTTGACGCCGGTGCTGGCCGTCGGCTCGGCCGCCAGCGCCCTGCTGGGATCCCCGATCGACGCCATCCTGGTGGGCTCGGTGCTGACCGGTAACGCGGTCCTCGCCGCGTCTCAGCAGATCCGCGCCGAACGGCTGCTGCGGCGCCTGCTGGCCGTCCAGGACCCGCCCGCCCGGCGGCTGACCGACGACGGCGGATATCGCAGTGTCGCTGCCGCAGGGCTGCTGCCCGGGGACCTCGTCGAAGTCCGCTCCGGCGAGGTGATCCCCGCCGACTGCCGCCTTCTCGACGCCGTGGACCTGGAGGTCGACGAGTCGGCGCTGACCGGTGAATCCCTGCCGGTGGCAAAGGAAACCGCCGCAACCCCGGGTGCCGCGGTGGCCGAGCGACGCTGCATGCTGTTCGCCACGACGACCGTGGTGGCGGGCACCGGAGTCGCCGTGGTGACGGCGGTCGGGGCGCAGACCCAGGTCAGGCGTGCGGCGGCGGTCGCCCCCGCGCAGGGTTCGGCCGTCGGCCTGCAGTCCCAGTTGCGCGACCTGACCAACCGGGCCCTGCCGTTCAGTCTGGCCGGCGGCACACTCGTCAGTGGCCTGGGCCTGCTGCGGCTGGCACCGCTGCGCCAGGCCGTCGCCAGCGGTGTCGCCGTGGCCGTCGCGGCCGTGCCGGAAGGTCTGCCCCTGGTGGCGACGCTGGCCCAGCAGGCGTCCGCGCGACGTCTCTCGGCCGCAGGTGCGCTGGTGCGCTCACCCAAGTCGGTGGAAGCGCTCGGGCGCGTCGACGTGGTGTGCTTCGACAAGACCGGCACGCTGAGCGAGAACCGGCTGCGGGTCTCGGAGGTGCTCAGCACGTCGGAGCGCACCGACGATGCGGTGCTGGCGATGGCGGCCAAGGCCACCGCGCCCACCAACGGTGCCCGGCACGAACACGCCACCGACGCGGCCGTCGTCGAGGCCGCCCACCTCGATCCGGACGAGCGGGACGGCGCCGGCGCCCATCTGCCGTTCCGGTCGGGCCGGCCGTTCTCGGCGACGCTGATGGACGGCGAGATCGTGCTCAAGGGCGCTCCCGAGGCGGTGCTGGCCGCCTGCGCGGGCCGCGATGCGGCCACCGAGCAGGCCGTCGACCGGATGGCGGCGGCCGGTCTGCGCGTCATCGCGGTCGCCCACCGCCGCGTCACGGCCGGGCAGGCCCGCGCCGCCCGCGACAGCGACGACGTGTTCGCCGGTCTGTGCGCGCGCGACCTGACCGTCGCCGGGCTGCTGGGCATCTCGGACACGCCGCGCGAAGCGGCCGCCGGGGTGCTGCGCGCTCTGCGTGACCAGCGGATCGGTGTCCGCCTGGTGACCGGCGATCATCCCGTCACGGCTGCGGCGATCGCCACCGAACTCGGCCTGCCGGTCACGGTGGACCAGGTGATCAGCGGATCGGAGTGGGAGACGCTGCCCCGCCGGGGGCAGGAACGGGCGGTGCGCGACAAGGTGGTCTTCGCGCGGATGACACCCGAACACAAGGTGCAGGTGGTGCAGACGCTCGAGCGCACCGGGCTGGTGTGCGCGATGGTCGGCGACGGCGCCAACGACGCGGCGGCGATCCGTTCGGCCACCGTCGGGATCGGGGTGGCGTCCCGGGGCAGCGATCCGGCGCGCACCGCGGCCGACGTCATGCTGCTCGACGGCCGGATCGGCGCGCTGCTGGACGCCATCGACGAGGGCCGCCAATTGTGGCGGCGGGTGCAGTCGGCGGTGGCGGTGCTGCTGGGCGGCAATGCCGGCGAGGTCGCCTTCGCCGTGGTGGGCTCGGCGCTGACCGGCAGATCGCCGTTGAACACCCGCCAGCTGCTGCTGGTCAACATGATGACCGACGCACTGCCGGCGGCCGCCCTCGCGGTGAGCCCGGCCACCGGCAGCACCGGCACCGAGGGCCGTGGCCCCGACCAGGCGGCACTGTGGCGCACCGTCGCCATCCGCGGCACCACGACCGCGGCGGCGGCGACGTCGGCCTGGCTGCTGGCCGGGTTCACGCTGGTGCCGCGGCGGGCCTCGACGGTGGCGCTGGTCGCGCTGGTGTCCACGCAGTTGGGGCAGACGCTGATCGATTCGCACAGCCCGCTGGTGGTAGCCACCGCGACGGGATCGCTGCTCACCCTCGGCGCGGTGATCAGCACCCCGGGCCTGAGCCAGCTGCTGGGCTGCACGCCGCTGGGCCCGGTGGGCTGGACGCAGGCGCTGACCACCGCGGGGGTGGCGACGACCGCCGCGGCCGTGGCCCCGCGCGTGCTCAGCCGCGTTCAGTTCTCCATGTCGAGCACCCCGAGGCGCCACAGCGCGGCGTACATTTCGCGCAACGGGATCGCGATGACGCGCGACACGACCGCGACGGGGTCCGAGGAGGCGGTGGAGCCGGTGTTGGACACGCCTACCACGGTCCGGACGGCCGGCGTCTGAAAGACCAACACGCCATGACCGAAAGGCAACGAATGGCCGAATCCTCCCGACGCACCACGCCACAGCGCGAAGCCGTCCGCAGAGTCCGCGAGGCGCACTCCTTCGCGGTGGATCTGCCGGTACTGGGCCGGGTGCGGCTGCCCAGACCGGAGCAACTCGCCTTCTACGGCGCGCTGGGGGTGCTCGCCGCTGTCGAGATCATCGAGTGGCCCGTCGCCCTGGTGCTTGCCGCCGGCCACGTGCTGGTCCAAGACGAGCACAACCGCATCGCCGAGGAGATCGGCGAGGCGCTGGAGGAGGTCTGAGCCTCGGGTCCCGTTGCAGCGCTTAGCTTTCCCGTCGACGGTGATTCAGATCCCGCAGTCCGGGTAGTCGAGGAGGGCGAAGCGATGAGACGGGAGGTGCGTGCCATGAGTCACGCCGAAGTCGACGAGGGCCTGTGGGAGGAGTTCCACCGCGTCGTCAACATGACGTCGCGCGAGCTCTCGGAGTGGCTGCGGGTCCGCTCGGCACACGAGGAGTCCGAGGAGTTCCCCGACCAGGCCGGCACCGAGACCGGCCGCCACGTGCTCGCCATCCTGGGCAAGCGCAAGGTCGATCTGACCGACGACGACGAACGGGTGATGCGCAACGTCGTCACCCGGATCCATGCCGAACGCGGCGTGGACCTCGAGCCCACCGCCGGCCAGGACCATTGGCGGCACCGGCTGATGACGCTGGGACACGACCCACTGAAAGCGGGGCGGTGATGGAACGCGGAAGTTCGAAACACGGTCAGCGGGAGGATGACGCGCTCAAGGCGGAACTGCGCGGCACCCTGCAGGGCAACCGGCCGTCGCGGGCGCAGGAGTGGCGGGATCCCGAGCCGCCGGCCGACGACGATCCGGACGTGCCGACCGCGGGTCCGCGCGATCTGTGACCAAGCGCTGATTCGTGAGCCGCACCCCGGCACGGGGTTCGCCCTTAGGGTGGCGCCATGAGCCTGGTCACCTACGAGCTGGACGCGCACATCGCCACGATCACCCTCAACCGGCCCGAGGCGGGCAACGCCATCAACGGCGCGCTGCGCGAAGAGCTCAACGCGGCGTGGAACCGGTTCCGCGACGAGGAGGACGCGTGGGTGGCGATCCTGACCGCCACCGGCCGGGTGTTCTGCGCCGGCGGTGACCTCAAGGACGGCGAAGGCTCGATCGGGACGTTCGCCGGCACGTTCTGGGAGAAGCCGACGATCAACTCCTTCGAGAGCGGGATGGAGTTGTTCAAGCCGACCGTCGCCGCGGTGCAGGGGCCGTGCATCGGCTACGGGCTGACCGGAGTCCTGTTCTGCGACTTCGTGATTGCCAGCACCGAGGCCACGTTCTCGTTTCCGGAGGTGTCGATCGGGGTGCCGACGATCGTCGGCGCGATCCGGCTGCCGCGGCGGATCCGGTGGGCTGACGCGATGGAACTGCTGCTGACCGGCAAGCCCATGACCGCCGAGCGCGCCAAGGAGGTCGGGCTGGTGTGGAAGCTGGTCGAGCCGGCCGAACTGGCGACCGCGGCACGCGAGTGGGCGCAGACCCTGACCGAGGCGGCGCCGCTGGCGCAGCGCGCCACCAAGGAGGTGGCCTGGCGTACCGCCGACATGGGCTGGATCGAGTCGGTCCGGTTCGGGGAGGTGATGCGCAAGGTCGCCGGCGCGACGGCCGACGTCGCCGAAGGCATCGCGGCGTGGCGGGAGAAGCGCCGACCCGTCTGGCGCGGGCGCTGAGGGTCCGGCCGGCTATCCGCCCCGCGGCCGGCCGGTCAATGTCCGGATGGTGTCGATCTCATCGGCACGGTAGGGCGCTCCGCCGGGCCGCAGTAGATCATGAAACCAGGTGCCCGGCGGGTCGGCGTAGGGGTGGTCCCAGGAATCCCAGGGCAGATAGGTCTGCGTCTTGCCCGCGACCAGGCCCCAGGTATACGCACCGACGTTGCGGCGCTTGGCGATCGGCAGGATGCCCTCCACCGTGCAGTCCAGCGTCCGCGCCAGGTACTCCGTGCACAGCGTGGGCCGGCCCATCGGTGCCAGTTCGGAGATCCGGGCGTCGAACTCCGCGGGCCGGTCGTAGCTGTGGAACGACACGACGTCGGAGTTGTCGAGCTGGATCCCGACGATCTCGCTGCGCCTACGCGCATCGCCCCACTGTCCGTCCCACACACCGCTGGTCAGCGGCTGGTCCGGGTCGACCGAGCGCGCCCACCGGAACACCTGCGGCAACAACTCGGCGACCAGCTCGGCCTTGTCGCCGCGCTCCACGGCACGGTATTGGCGGGCCGGGTTATCGGGCTCGTTCCACAGGTCCCAGCCCAGCACCCGCGGGTCGGTGCGGAACTGGGTCAGCACGCCCACCACGTAATCGTGCAGCACGCGCCGGTACCGGCGGTCGTCGAGGTTCTCGGCGCCTGGGCTCTGCACCCAGCGGGAGTTGTGCACCCCGTGCCGGGGACGCGGCTGGCGGCCCAGCCGCGGCCGGGGATCCCAGCAGGAATCGAACAGCACGAACAGCGGTTTGACGCCGTTGCGGGCCGCGATGTCGACGAAGTGGCCGAGGCGGCGGCCGAACCCCAACTGGTCCTGGATCCAGAGTTGATCGTGCAGGAACACCCGCACGGTGTTGTAGCCGATCAGCCGGGCCAGGCGCAGTTCGGCGTCGATCCGCGCCGGGTCGAAGGTGCCCGGCTGGAACATCTCGAGCTGATTGACCGCATTCGAGGCGATGTAGTTGGCGCCGACGAGCCAGTCCTGGGCTCGATACCAGCGCGCGGCACGGTCCGGCGACCAGCGTGAGTTGGCGCCGGCCGCCCGCGGCACGGGCGCGAGCGCCGCGGCGGCGGTCACCGCCAGCGGGAGCTTGAGCGCGGCTCGCCGGTCCAGGGCGGCGCCGGTACGCCGAGCGGCGGCAGGTCGGGACGGCATAGCCGGTGTATCGACGCCCAGCCCCGACGCGTTACGGAAACTCAAGGGGCGCTGTTGATTTCGCTATTTGGACAGCGTGTGCTATGCATGGTTGATGCCGCTGACCGCCCGCACCACCGCCCCGGCGCGCGGTGCGCTCGGCCTGATGTTCGACCCCGTGTTCGGCGCGTTGTTCTGGGGCAAGATGTTCGCCGTCGTCGCGGTGTGGACCCACGGCATCGTCGCAGCGATCGTGATGTACGACGCGACGCACTCTGCGCTGATGGTGGGCCTGGTCGGGGTGGCGCAGTTCGGCCCCCAGTTGATCCTGACCCCGACCAGCGGCAAGTGGGCCGACACCGGTGACCCGGCGCGGCAGATCCTGCTCGGCAGGGCGCTGTGCGTGGCCGGTTCCGGGTCGGTGGCGGCCTGGCTGTTCGCCGCGCCGCCGGTGCACGGGTACGTCCGCGGCGATCCCGGTGCTGTTGGGCTCCGTGCTGGTCGGCTTCGGGTTCGTGGTCGGTGGACCGGCGATGCAGTCGATCGTGCCCAATCTCATCCGCGACGGCGAACTGTCCACCGCGATGGCGCTCAACAGCATCCCGATGACGGTCGGGCGCATCGTCGGTCCGGCGGCCGGCGCCTACCTGGCCGCCCACCTCGGACCCGCGGCCGGCGTTCGCCGCCAGCGCGGGGCTGCACCTGGTGTTCGCGGTCTTCCTCGATCGTGGTGAGTTCCCGGCGCCGCCGGGACGACGCGCGGATGCCGACTACCGGGTCCGGGTGGCGGTCCGGTATGTGCTCGGTGACCGCCCGCTGCTGCTGGCGCTGCTGGCGGTCACCACGGTCGGCATCGCGTCGGACCCGTCGATCACGCTGACGCCCTCGGTGGCCGACGCGCTGGGTGGGGGCACCCGGCTGGTCGGCGCGCTGTCGGCGGTGTTCGGCGTCGGCGCGGCGATCGGTATGGCGGCGCTGGCGCTGCTGCGCGGGCGGATCCCGGCGGCGCGGGTGTCCTGGATCGGGCTGTGGGGGCTCGGCGCCGGGTGTGCCGTGCTGGCGGTGGCCACGGTGCCGGCCGCGGCGATGGCGGGTTTCGGGCTGGCGGGGCTGGGCTTCGGCTGGGCGATGACGGGTCTGAGCACCGTCGTCCAGGAGCGTGCGCCCGAGGAGCTGCGCGGCCGGATCATGGCGCTGTGGCTGGTCGGCTTCGTCGGATCGCGGCCGATCGCCGCGGCGGTGCTGGGCGGCACCGCCGATGCGTTCAGCGTGTACACGGCCTTCGCCGTGGCGGCCGCGCTGTGCGGCGGCGTCGCCCTGATGTGCCGGCCGGCGGCGCTGGCCGGCCCGCTGCCGCAGCGGGCCTGACCGGCGTTATCCGCAGCGGGCGCGGAAGTCGACCGCCGGCTGACGGATGGCGCGCAACGCGTCGCCGACATCCGGGATGTGCGGTCATGTAGTCCTCGACCGCGGTCCGCATCTCCTCGCGCGGCCTGCCCTTGAGGCCGGTGAAGAAGTCGTTGACCTCCGGGTGGGTGAACAGATACGCCGACGTCGACGCCGAGACACCGGTCATCACGCTGGCCAGGTCCGCCGCGGTGCAGTTCGGCGGCGGCGGTTGGGCCGCCGCCGGGACGGCGCCGCCCAGCAGGGCGGCGGCCGGCGCGGCGACACCAGCAGTGCGGCGCGGGTGCTGAAAGATCCTCATGGTGCTCCTCTGGTCGGGAAGGTCAGTTGCGGCCCGGGGTGAAGACGATCGAGAGCCCGCCGTCACCGCAGTACCAGTCGTAGTCGCACGGATAGGGCCAGGCCGGTCCGGTGTTCAGCGACCCGGGTCCCTGACCGTTGTCGGTACCGCGCACGCTGCCCTGCGAACACACGGTCGTGCCGTTGGAGCTGACGCACTCGGCCGCCGCGGGTGCGGCCGCGACCAGCGCACCCGCGATCACGACGGCAGGGGCCAGGACCAGCGCCGCGCGCCGAAGGTCAGACACAGCCGCTGACACTGATCCGGCGGCCCACGCTCGCGCAGACGTTGACGTCGGGCGGCGGGGGCGGCGGCGGAGGGGGCGGCGGCGCCGCGTAATCCTCCGGCAGCGGTGCGTACGCGGCCGGGGGCGGCACCCACGGCGCCACCGCGTCGGCGACGTTGCCGCATCCGCTCACCGACACGAACCTGCCGCCGACGCTCCCGCAGACATCGGCCGCGGCGGCCGGCGCCAGCACCACCAGCCCCGCGGCGGAGGCGCACACGCCGGCCAGCACGCCGACCCGGCGGAGTGCCGACACCCGACCCACTCGTTGCATGACCTTGATTCTGGTGCCGACGTCGGCTTCCGTCTCGACTTCGGCCATTTCGGCTACCGTGCGAACAGACAGACGGCTTCGAGGAGAACGGATGGACGAGCCGAGAGCTTCGCCGCCGCCGCGCGAACTGGCACTCGATCTGTACCGATCGGCGGCGGTGCTGCTCGTGGTCATCGGGCACTGGCTGTTGTCGGTGATGACCTACCGCGACGGCGAGTTCGGCCGCGACAACCCGCTGGTGCTGATGCCGTGGACGCAGTGGATCACCTGGTTCTTCCAGGTCGTTCCGGTGTTCTTCGCGGTGGCGGGCTATGCGAGCGCGGTGTCCTGGGCGCGGCTGCCCGGTGATGCGGGCGCCACGGCACGCCAGCAGTGGATCCGCCGCCGGGTGGCGCGCACGCTGGGCCCGACCGCCGTGTACGCCGGATTCGTGCTGATCGTGATGGTGGTGCTGACGGTCGCCGGCATGAGCGGTACGGTGCTCGAGCTCGGCGGCTGGGCGGTGGCCATGCACCTGTGGTTCCTGGCCGTCTACCTGATGGTCGTCGCACTCACCCCGCTGGCCGTGGCCGCGCACCGGCGGTGGGGGCTGGCGGTACCCGCCGCCCTGGGCGCCGCTCTGGTGCTCGTCGATGCGGTCGCGATCAGCACCGACCATCCCGGAATGCGGATGGTGAACTACCTGTTCTGCTGGGTGGCGATCTATCAGCTGGGCATCGCCTTCCGCGATGGACTGCTGGGCCGGCGCCTGCTCCTGGCGGTCGCGATCGTCGCGGCCGCGGCACTGCCGGCCCTGGTGACGTGGGGGCCGTATCCGATCGCGATGATCGGAGTTCCGGGCGATCGTCTGGAGAACAGTGCTCCCCCGTCGGCGGCTCTGCTCGCGTTGGGCCTGGTGCAGATCGGGGTGCTGTTCGCGATCGTGCCGGTCCTCAACCGCGGCCTCACCCGGGGGGTGTGGCCGCGGGTGCTCGCGGTGGCCAACGACAACGTGATGGCGCTGTACCTGTGGCACATGGTGCCCGTGATCATCGTGACGCTGGTGGGTTATCCGGCCGGCCTACTGCCCCAGCCACCGCTGGGTTCCGGGGAGTGGTGGCTGGCCCGCCTGGAATGGGAAGTGGTGCTGGCGGTGGTCGCGGCGGCCCTGCTGGGCCTGCTGTCCTGGCAGCGGCGGGTCTTCACCGCACCGGTGCCGACGTTCCCGGTCCCGGTCCCCGCGGCCGTCGCCGAGCTGCTGCTCTACGCCGGGACGGCGGCGTGCGCGCTGGCGCTGGGCATCTTCTCGGCCCAGGGCTTCGCCCCCGACGGCCGCCTCCCGGTGGGGACCGTCGCGTTGTTCGCCGTGGGCGTCGTGCTGGTCGCGGTCCGGCCGCGGGTCGCCGATCGGCGACCCGCCCGGATGTGACGCATGCCACATTGCAGGCACGCTGAATCGCGGTTTCGTATCGGAGGTGGGCGGGTAGCCCCTCGCCGTCCGTCGGGGGAGCAACGGAGCCGTCCGCGGTCAGGTATTCGAGGATGAGGCGGTCCGACATGAACAGAATTGGTCGTTGGTTCGCGGGGGTGACTCCCCTGCTGGTGGCGGTGACCGGCACCACCGTCGCCGCGGCGCCGGCATATGCCGCGCCGTGTCCGGATGTGGAGGTCGTGTTCGCGCGGGGCACGTTCGAGCCGCCCGGTGTCGGCGCGATGGGACAGGCGTTCGTGGACTCGCTGCGGGCCAAGGCGCCGAACAAGTCGATCGACGTGTACGCGGTGAATTATCCTGCGTCCCTTGACTTCGCGACTGCGGCCGCCGGGGTCGTCGATGCCAGCAACCGAGTGGTCACGATGGCGTCGAACTGTCCCGACACCGAGATGGTCCTCGGCGGCTACTCCCAGGGCGCGGCGGTGGCGGCCTACATCACCGAGGACGCCATCCCGGAGGGATACATCCCGCCGCCCGGCATGACGGGTCCGATGCCGCCGTCGGTGGCCGATCACGTCGCCGCGGTCACGCTGTTCGGTAAGCCCTCGAGCGGCTTCCTGCAGCTGATCTACACGGGCGCACCACCGATCACGGTGGGCTCCCGGTACGCGGACAAGACACTGGACCTGTGCATCCCGGAGGATCCGGTGTGCTCGCCGACCGGGGGCGACAACGGCGCCCACGGCGCCTACGCCATCCGCGGGACTCACCGATCAGGCGGCGGATTACGTGGTCGGCAAGCTGCCACCGGGTGGCTCGCTGCCTGCCCGACCCGTCGACCAGGCGGCGGCTCCCGGCTGAGCGCCTAGTCGCGATCGGCGTCGGGCAGGCCCTCGGGCGGCGGCGTCGCGTACGCCGGATTGGCCGGCGGCACGCCGGCGGTGCCGGACTCTGCCGGCTCACCGGCCGGGTCGACGTCGTCCGGAGTCGGTGTGGTCATCGGGGCCTCCCTCTAGCGGCGGTGCAGCGTCGAGGCCTCGATACCCACTGCGCGGCAGGGTTATGCGACGCGTGGGGCCGCAGCCACCGTCAGCGGTGTGCCAGCAAACACGGTGATGGCGCTCACTGTCCGCAATCTCACACCCAGCGAAGTTGATTAACCTGGAAGTAACAAGGGAGCATCATGCGTTGTGCCTGCTGGAGGGCGATCCCCGCCCAGCAAGCCACCACCACAACCGCCCCGCACCCCGGGGCTGAGCAAGGAGTGCCATCATGTCTCTCGCGCAGTTCCGCGCCAACCTCAGACTCGCCAGGGATCGGCGACGCCTGCACGCGCGGATCAGGTCGCTTCCCGACTCGACCATTCGCGACGAGCTGCTTGCCGTCGCCGAGCGGTACGAGGGCGCGCACGGCTGACGCGTGAAGCAGCTCATCAGAGCCGGTGACCTTCGGGTCGCCGGCTCTTCGGCTGTCAGACATCCGTTTCCACCCCCGCCGGAGCGGGAACAGCACCCGCATGCCCTCAGTAGTGATCGTGGGAAGCGGCTTCACCGGTTTCGAGTGCGCGCGGCGGCTGGTCCGCATTCTGCGCAAGCACCACGCCGACGTCGAGGTGACCATCGTGTCGCCGGTCGACTACATGCTGTACACGCCGCTGCTGCCCGATGTGGCGGGCGGGGTCGTCGACGGTCGGTTCGTCACCATCCCGTTGGCCAACACGCTGCGCGGGGTGCGGGTCGTGCGCGGCCGCGTCGACTCGGTCGACTTCGACGGCCACACCCTGAGCTACACCGACCCCGAAGACCGTTCGCGCGATCTGTCATGGGACCGGCTGGTACTGACGCCCGGCTCGGTCACCCGGCTGTTCGACATCCCCGGTCTGGCCACCCATGCGCGCGGACTCAAGTCTCCGGCCGAAGCGCTGTACCTGCGCGACCATGTGCTCGAGCAGCTGGAGTTGGCCAACATCGACGACGACGACGCGCGGGCGCAGGCGCGCCGCACGGTCGTGATCGTCGGCGCGTCCTACTCGGGCACCGAACTCGCCGCGCAACTGCGCGCGCTGGCCGATGCGGCGGCGGTACAGATGGGATTCGACGCGGACGCGGTCCGGTTCGTGCTGCTCGACATGGCCGATCAGGTGATGCCCGAGGTCGGTGAGAAGCTCGGCGCGGCCGCGATGCGCGTGTTGCGCGACCGCGGTATCGACGTCCGCCTGGGTACGACGCTGAACGAGGTGCACGACGACCACGTGATTCTGAGCGACGACACCCGCGTCGACACGCACACCGTCGCCTGGGTCACCGGTGTCACCGGCGCGCCGCTCATCGCGGACCTCGGGCTCGAGACGGAGCGCGGGCGGGTCAAGGTGGGAGCGGACCTGCAGGTGCCGGGCCACTCCGACGTCTTCGCCGCGGGCGACGCAGCCGCCGTCCCAGACCTCACACAGCCGGGCAAGATCACCCCACCGACCGCTCAGCATGCCACCCGGCAGGGCAAAGTTCTGGCGCGCAACGTCGCAGCCAGCCTGGGCTACGGCTCGCCGAAGAACTACAAGCACCGGGACATGGGTCTGGTGGTCGACCTCGGTCCCCGCTACGCCGTCGCCAACCCGCTCAACGTGCATCTGTCCGGGTTGCCGGCGAAGTTCGTCACCCGGGCCTACCACCTGTATGCCATTCCGCGCTTCGTCAACAGGTGGGCGGTGTCCCTGGCCTACGTCACCGACGCGATGTTCAGCCGTTCGGTGGTCTCGATGGGGCTGTCCACCCAGGAGGACGCGAACTTCTCGACCAGTGAGGGCATCCCGATGCCGAGGTCCAGTTGAGCCCGGCGGCGGCCGCGCAGACGATGTCGTACGCGCCCGGCCGCCACGCCGATGTCTACGGCGACCCCGCCGAACCCACGGTGCTGCTGTGGCACGGCACGCAGACCGACGCGCGCGCCAGTGTCGCGCCGCTGGCCCATGCAGTCGCGCGCCGGCGTTTCAGCGTGGTGGCACCCGATTGGGATTCCCACGCCGCCGACGGTGGCCGCGGCGATCTGCTGAGCTCGGTGGACTTCGCCCGCGCGTGGTCGGCCGATGCCGACCGGCTGACGCTGGTCGGGTGGTCGCTCGGCGCCGTCGCCGCGGCGGGCCTGACGATCCGCGCGGAGCGCTTCGATCTGACGCCGGCGCGCACGGTGTGCCTGGCCGGCGCCTTCGGTGTGCGCGACCCGATCTCCGGTGCGCCCCTGCGCGACCTGCTCGAGGGCACGCCCGCCGGCACCGCGTTCACGTTGCTGCACGGGCTGGCCGACGACGTCGTCCCGGTGCAGGCCAGCCGCGAGTTCGCCGCCGCGCTCAGCGCCGCGGGCTGGCCGGTCGAGGTCGTCGAGCTGGAGGCCGACCACGCGACCATCGCCGGTGCGCGCTACGACGCGCAAGCCGACCGCTACGGGCCCGCCGAGGACCCGCACACGCTGGTCGTCGCCGACGACGTCGCGGCCCACATCGTGGCCGCTACTCGTTGACCGGCGTGGCGATCGATTCCAGCGCGGCGCGGATCCGGTCCGGAATCGGCACCGCGTTGCGGTGATCCCGGTCGACGAACACGTGCACGAAGTAGCCGTGCGCGAGCGCGTCGGTACCGTCGCCGAAGATCGCGACGCCGTAGGTCACCGATCGGCGTGACAAGGTGTCCACCCGCAGACCCGCCCGCAGCGTGTCCGGGTACGCGGCGGGAGCGCGGTAGGAGCACTTCGACTCCACCACCAGCGCGATGACCGGCGACGTGTGGATGTCCAGCCCGCCCTCGCTGATCAGGAAATGGTTGGCCACGGTGTCGAAGTAGCTGTAGTAGGTGACGTTGTTGACGTGGCCGTAGACGTCGTTGTCCATCCAGCGGGTGGTGATCGGCAGGAAATAGCGGTAGTCGTCGGCGCGGTGCCGTTCGGCGGTCATCGGTGCGTCGCCGTCACCAGTACCGGACGCTGCCGGCGAAGACGTCGGCCAGCAGCGCCTCGTCCACATCGACGGGGGTGTTGCCGAGCAGCCGCTGCTGCGGCCACGCCCCGGCCGCCAGCGCGGCGGCATCGGCTTCGGTGTAGCCGACGCCGGCCAGCCCGTTGGGCATGCCGACCGCCCGCATGACCCCGATGAGGTGGTCGGCGAGTAGCGCACCGGCATCGCGCTCGTCGACGTGCGGCACCCACGTCGGCGCCGAGATACCGGGCCGCGGCGAGATGGCGGGCCGGGTCGGACGCGGCGGTCACCCGGAATGCGGCCGGCGCGTTGAGGATCACCGCCATGCCGTGCGGCACGAGGGGCTCGGTGCCCGGGTAGCCCGTCGGATGGTGCTCGCGCACCTGGCCGGCCACCGCGTAGGCCATCGCGTGCGGCAGGTGGACCCCGGCGTTGCCGAACGCGATGCCGGCCAGCGTCGCCGCCCACATGGTCTGCTCCCGGGCTTCGCGATCGGCGGCGTCGGCGACCGCACGCTCGAGGTACCGGCCGAGCAGCCGCATCGCCTCCCGGCAGCCCATGTCGCTCCACGGGTTGGCGCCCTGGCTCATCGGGCGCTGGCTGGGCCGGTCCGGCGCGGGGCGGCGGGTGTAAGGGTCGCGCGGTGTAGGACTCCAGCGCGTGCGAGAGCACGTCGAGTCCGCTGCAGGCGACGACCTCGGCGGGCAGGGTGTCGGTGCAGTCGGGGTCGACGACGGCCTCGGTGGGGCGCAGCGCCGGACTGGCGATGCCGGTCTTGGCCTTGATCGACAGCAGGTCGAAGATCGCGATACCGGTGACCTCGCTGCCCGTGCCCGATGTGGTGGGACACGCGATGTGCGGTTTGAGGGGGCCCGGCACCGGCCGTCCCGCACCGACCGGGGCGTTGACGTAATCGAGGAAGTCGGCGGGATGGCTCGCGTACAGGTTGGCGGCCTTGGCGGTGTCGATGACCGACCCGCCGCCGAGGGAGACGTAGCCGTCGGCGTTCACCTCCGAGGCGAAAGCCGCTGCGGTGCGGAAGGATTCGTCGGTCGGTTCGACGTGCGCCGGCGGGGCGGCGACGACGTCGACGCCGGCGTCGCGCAGCGAGCGCGTCACGGTGTCGTGGATCTGCAGTGCGGAGACCTCGGCGTCGGAGAACAGCGCGACCCGGGTGAGGCCGAGCGCCCTGGCGCGGTCACCGACCTCGCGCAGGCAGCCCCTGCCGAAGGTGATGCGCGACGCGTCGACGGTGAACGCGGTGTCGTGGTCGATCCCGGCGGCGTGCTGACAACAGCTCATCGCTCGATTCTGCCAACCGGGACGCCGGGTTCCCACCGGCCACCGGTCAGTCGCGGACCGTCCGCGCGCTCGCGGCCAGGGCCGCCATCACCAGCAGAATGCCGGCGCCCTCGATGCCGGTCGGGCGCTGGGCGAGCGCGACGGCACCGACGACGGCGGCGGTGGCCGGCAGCAGGGCCAGCAGCAGCGCGAACCGGGCCGGCCCGACCGTGGCGAGCACCGGTTGGTCCAGCGCGTAGGGAATCGCGCTGGAGAGCAACCCGATACCGGCGCCGTAGAGCCAGACGCGCGGGTCGGCCAGCGCCGCGGCGTCCGTCGCGCACTGGGCGCCGAGTACCAGCGGCGCCGACAGCACCGCGGCGGCCGCCATTCCCACGCTCAGCGAATCCACTCCGCCGCCGGAGCCGGCGACCCGGGTGCCGAGCAGGATGTAGCCCGCCCACAGCGCGGCGGCGGTCAGGGCGAACGCCACCCCGGTGGCGGGCACGCCGGCCTGAACACCCGTCAGCAGGTAGACCCCGGCGCCCGCCAGTGCCGCCGCGGCATAGTCGAGCGCGCGGCGGGATCCCAGCGTCGCCACGGCCACCGGCCCGACGAATTCGATCGCGACGGCCGTCCCCAGCGGAATGCGGGCGATCGCCTCGTAGAACGCGATGTTCATGGCGACCGTGACCACGCCGAACGCGGCGGCCAGCACCATCGCGCGCCGGGTCCAGGGCCGCCGCCACGGCCTGCGCCAGGCGAGCAGGATCACCGCCGCCCCGGCCGCCCGCAGCCAGGCGACGGTGGCGGGTTCGGCCGACTGGAACAGCACGACGCCGATCGCGGCGCCGATGTACTGCGACACCGCGCCGACGATGAAGAACAGCGGTACCGACCATGCCGGGATCGGCGCCGCCGGTTGCTGCACGCCTCGAGTACACCAGACCCGCGAGGGCCGGCTCGGCCGCCGAATCAGCCGGCGGCGGCCACGCGGGCGCGTTCGGTCACCGACGCGACGACACCGCCGTCGTTGAGGATGTCGGTACCGGTCAGATAACCCGCCTTCGTGCTGGCGCAGAAGGCCAGCAGCTCGGCCATCTCCTCCGGCCTGCCCCAGCGCGGCACGGCGGCGTCGGCGACCATCGCCCCGGCGCCCGCCTGCTCTTCCAGCCGGCCCATCTCGGTGTCGACGGATCCCGGCGACACCGACAGGATGCGCAGACCGCGTGCGTTGAACCGCTCGGCCTGCGAGCTCGAGTACCACCTGACGAAGCTCTTGCTCACCGCATACGCCAGGCCCGACCGCATCTCCTCCGGCGCGACCTCGCACGCCGAGTGCATCTCGGTCATGAAGGCGGCCTCGTCGTGCAGCGCCAGCGGGAACTTCGCGGTGGGCAGTACGGATTCGGGCAGCAGGTGGGCCGCCATCGAGGCCACGTTGACCAGCGCGGCACCCTCCTCGGCGACCCGGTGGAACTCCTCGCCGACGTACAGGGTGCCGAGCGCGTTGGTGCGCAAGACGTAGTCGGCGTCCCCCATGCTGGGGCTGACCCCGGCGGTGTGCATCACCGACGCCAGGGTGCCCATCTCGGCGGCGGTCGCGAACAGCGCGGCGACCGCGCCGCGGTCGGTGACGTCGCAGTGCACGGCCGTCACCGCGATGCCCAGCTCGTCGAGCGTCGTCCGGGCGGTGTCCAGCCGCTGCTGCCGGACGTCACCCAGCACCACCGCGTGGTCGCGCCCCACGATCTTCGCCGTCGCCAGGCCCATGCCGCCCGCACCACCCGTGATCACCGACACCGCAGTCATGCTTAGACCGTATAGGCAATGTCAGGATTCCGTCAGCGCCTTCAACCGCTCGAGCGTCTCGTCCATGATCCGGCCGACCTGGCGGGCGGCCACCCAGTCGGCGAGCAGGCCCAGCACGCCGCCCGGCGCCTCGTAGGACAGCCGGAAGGTGACCTTGGTGCGTCCGTCGCCGCAGTCGCGCAACCGGAACCGGCCGCGCAGCGTGACGCCGGTGATGCCGATCCAGGCCAGGTCGCGGGCGTCGTCGAACTCCACGACTTCGACGACACCGCCGATCGGTACGGAGCCCACCTTCCAGTGCACGGTGTAGCGGGACCCGATACCGACGGGGCCCTGCGTGACGACCTCCCAGCGCTCCAGGCTGGCCATGAACTCGGGGTAGCAGGTCGGATCGCTGACGTGTTTCCACACGATGTGGCGCTCCACGTCGACGATCACGCTCCGTTGCAGTCGCATGGCGCCTACCCGATCACCGGGAATCGACGCTCCGCCGCCAGCCGGTCCACCGCCGCCTGCAGTGCGCCTTCCACCTTGTCGTGCACGTCGGAGTCCTCACTGTCGGCGATCTCGTCGGCCGAGATCGGTTGCTGCGCCTCGACCACGATCTTCGACGGCAGCGGGATGTGCCCGTAAAGGTCGCTGATGATCAGCCCCCACGGCGGGGCCAGCGCGATCGGCACGCTCTTGAGGCGCAACAACTTGTCGACCCGCAGCAGCTTGGCCAGCCATTGGCCCCTGCTGAGGAAGAACACGCTCTCCTGGCCGCCGACGCTGGCCACCGGCACGATGGGCACCCCCGCTTCCCGGGCCAGCCGCACGTAACCCATCCGGCCGCCGAAGTCGACCCTGTTGCGTTCCCAGAAGGGCCGGAACACCTCGTAGTCGCCGCCCGGATACACCAGCAGCGCGGCCCCGGATTCCAGTGCCAGCCGCGCGTTGTCGTGATTGGCCGCCACGGTCCCGAATTTGCGCAGCGAGGCCAGCGGCGGTGCCGACACCACCAGGTTGTGCGCCAACTGGTAAAACGGCCGTTCGACGCCGAAGTACGAGCAGAACGCGAGCGTGAACACGAACGTGTCCGGCGGCACGTTGCCGCCGCTGTGATTGCCGACGAGCAGCACCGGCCCGGTGGTGGGGATGCGGTCCAGCCCCCGGACATCGGCGCGGAAGTACAGCGAGGCCAGCAGCCACAGGCCCGGAAGTTGCTCGCGGATGTAGTCGGCGTCGCGCTGGTCGAGGTCGGCTTTGGGCACGCGGGACGCCACCTCGTGCTTGACCCAGTCGAGGACACCACTGACATCGCCGAACGCCGCCATGAGAGGTGATATTGACCACGGGCCCGGCGAGCAAACCTGGTGCCCGATGCCGCACCCGAGCGCTGCGGCAAGATACCTGCCGTGCCCTCCTCGCTCGGCGACGTGCTCGCCACCCTGCGCCTCGCCCCGACCGGGTCGGCAACGTTCACCGGTGAGCAGTTGCCCGCTCCGGCCAACCACATCCTGGGCGGCCACATCTCGGCGCAAGCGCTGATGGCGGCCAGTCGCACGGCGCCGGGCCGCGTGCCGCACAGTGTGCACACCTACTTCCTGCGTCCGGGCGACGCCCGCCGGCCGGTCGAGTTCGAGGTCACCGGGCTGCAGGAGGGTCGGACCTTCTCGGCGCGCCGGGTCACCGCCCGCCAAGGCGACGAGATCCTGCTGGAGGCGATGTCGTCGTTCAAGGTCCCGGCCCCCGGTGCTGCCGCGGTCAGCTATCAGCCGCCGCTGCCCGCGGTACCCGAGCCCGAGTCACTGCCGGTGGTCGCGCCGCACTTCGCCGAATCCGAGGACGTCACGCCGGGTCAGTGGGCGAGCCTGCGCTGGTTCGAGCGCCGGATCGTCGACGCCGACCAGGCACCGCCGGCCCGGTCGCGGATCTGGTGGCGCCCCGACGGCCCGGTCGACGAGGACGCCGCGCTGATCGCATCGCTGATCGCCTACCTGTCGGCGGTGACGCTGACCGAGCCGGCCTACGCCGCGCGCGGGAAGGTCGGCGCGTCGGCGCAACGGGATCACTCGGTCTGGTTCCATGCCCCGGCGGAGCTGTCCGACTGGCTGCTCTACGACCAGTCCTCGCCCAGCAGCGCCGACTCGCTGGCGCTGGCAAGCGGGACGATGTTCAACCGCGCCGGTGGACTGGTCTGCACGGTGCGCCAGGAGATGTACTTCCCCCCGCCGCGGTAGGGCTCACGCCGAGTTCCGGTTGCGATAGGCCGCCACCGCGGTCGGCAGCGTCGGGAAGATCCGGTCGTCGCCGATCTTGTCGACGAGCCCGGCGGCCACCAGGTCGTCGCGCAGATCCTGTTTGACTCGCGCCATGCCGAATTCGATTCCGCGCCGGGCGAGTTCGCTGCGCAGCTGGTCGAGCGCGTCTAGCGCGGTGAGATCCACCTCGACGTTGGCCTCGGCGTTGAGCACGAACCATTCGACCGGGTCGGGGCTGGCGTCGACGGCGGCCAGCGCGCGCTGCCGGAAGTTCTCGGCGTTGGCGAAGAACAGCGGCGCGTCGAAGCGGTAGATCAACAGCCCGGGAACGGGGCTGGCGGTCGGATAGTCGTCCACGTCGTGCATCCCGGCCAGCCCCGGCACGAAACCCAGCACCGCGTCGTGGGGCCGTGCGCAACCCGCCGGAGCAGATCGAGCACCGACGAGCCGATGGCGACCAGTACCCCGTACAGAGCGCACCGAACAGCAGCACGGCGACCGTCGTGGACACCGCGAGCACCCACTCACTGCGCCGGAACCGCCGCAGCCGCCGGAACTGCGCCACGTCGATCAGCCGCAGCGCCGCGTACACCACCAGCGCACCGAGCACCGCGGTCGGGAACCGCGCCAGCACCCTCGCGTCCGAACAGCACATGACGAGCAGCACGACCACAACGCGACCAACGAGTAGAGCTGGGTGCGGCTGCCGACCGCATCGCTCGAGTGCCGTGCGGCTGCCGCTGGAACTGACCGGAAACCCGTGGCTCAGACCGGCGCCGACGTTGCAGACCCCGAGCGCGCGCAGTTCGGCGTCGGCGTCGATCTGCTCGCCGCGCCGGGCTGCGAACGACGCGCGCGGTCAGTACGTTGTCGGAGAAGGCCACCAGCGCGATGCCGATCGCCGGAATGACGAGATGCGGCCACATCCGCAGCGGGACGATGCGGGCAGGCGGCCAGCGCGGAAACCCGGCGGGAATGTCGCCGACCAGCCGAATTCCGCTGTCCTCCAACGACAAAACCGCGACGACCGCATGCTGGTCGACGAGCACCGTGATCAGCGGGCCCGGCAGCGCGGGCGCACACGGGCCAGCACGAGCAGCAGCGCCAGCGCGGCCAGCGCCAGCAGCCATCGTGGGCCACTGCGCCTCGACGCAGGTGGTGGCGAACGAGCGGATCTGGTCGAGGAACTTCGCCCGTCGACGGCGGTGCCGGTGAGCTTGCCAGTTGGCCGGCGATCATGAGCAGCGCGATGCCGGTCATGTAACCGACCAGCACGGGATTGCACAACAGGTCGGCAAGGAAGCCCAGCCGCACCACCCCTGCGCAGAAGCAGACGACCCCGACGAGCAGCGCCAGCACGACGGCCAACGACGCGTACCGCGCCGGGTCACCGGCGGCCAGCGGCGCCAGCGCGGCGGCCGTCATCAGCGCGGTGGTCGATTCCGGGCCGACCGATAGCTGCCGCGACGAACCGAGCACCGCATAGCCGGCCATCGGCACGATCGCCGCCCACAGGCCCGCGACCGGCGGTAGCCCGGCCACCGTCGCGTACGCCATCACCTGCGGGATCAGGTAGGCGGCCACCGTCAGCCCGGCAACCACGTCCCCGCGCAGCCAGGACCTCTGGTAGCCGCGGAACTGCCCGATCGACATCTGCCCTCCGACGCCCGCGGCTCGCGGGACACCGCGAGTTCCGCTCACATGGAACCACGTTGGTGTCGGCGAGGAGGCCGGTATCCCGCCCCGGCGGGCGCCTTGTGGTTCCCCGGCGGCAAGAGGACACTCGAATAGACGGAATCTTCGCTATCAGGCCATCGAATCGACGCAATGACCACACCCCGGCGTGACGAACACTCGGCCGGCAACGATCCCGGTCCGGCGGGAGCCGGCTTCGACGGTCCGCTTGACCGTGCCAGGACGGCTCAGCAGCGCGCCGAAGAGTTGCGGCGACAGACACGCCACACTCGCCAGCGGCAAACCGGTCACCGCGGCGACGGTTGCGACCGCTCGGGAGCGCGCCGAGCGGTCACTCGAACGCGCCAAAGCCGCGCACCTTTCCGCGGCCAAGCACCACCGCGATGCCGAGAGCGCCCATCTGCGCGCGGCCGCCGCGCACGAGCAGGCGGCCTTGGGCGCCGACGACCTGCACGGCAGTGCACATCAGGACGCCGCGGAGCAGCACCGCGAAGCCGCGGAGGCCCACGAGGCCGCGGCCGCACTGCAATTCGACGAGTACCTGGCGGCCGGCAAGGTGCGGCCTACCCCGCTTCCTCCATCAGCAGCAGAGCGCCGTTGACGGTGCCGTCGGCCCCGTGGAACGAGGAACAGGCGACGCGCACCACGACGTGCCGTCCCCGGCGATTGACGGCCTCCAACGAAATCTCGCCGGCGGCGTCCGGATCGACGAATGCGTTGCCGATCAAGGGCTTGAGGTCGTCCACCGGTAGGCCGATGTCCAGTCCCCCGAGCGGAAGTCCCACGGCTTCACCGCTGCGCAGGCCCCACATGTTCTCGCATCCATGGTTCCAGCTGATCACCCGCATCTCGCGGTCCAACACGACCAGACCGAGCTGGATGGAGTTCGTCAACGCCTCCGAGAAAAACCTGGCCTCGTCGAGTTCACCGGTGCGTTCCCGCAGGGTGTCGTTGATGGTGTGCAGCTCGTCGTTGGTCGACTGCAACTCCTCGTTCATGGTCTCGAGTTCTTCGTTCGTCGACTGGAGTTCCTCGTTGGTGGTCTCCAGTTCCTCGACCGTGGACTGCAGTTCCTCGTTGGTGGTCTCGAGTTCCTCGTTGGTGGATTGCAGTTCCTCGTAGGCGGTTTCGAGTTGATGATTGCTGTCCACCACCTTGTCCAACAGGATCCGGGTCGAGGACACGTCGAAGAAGGCGATCGAAACCCCCAGCACGGCATTGTCCGACGCCGCCAGCGGGTCGACATGGATGTCGTACCAGATCGGTTCGGCGTTCTGGCGCTGCCATTTGACATCCGGGATGCGGGTGGGCCGGCGTTCGGACTTGGCCTGCTCGATGTAGGTGCGCAGTTCCACCGGCCGGTAGGAGATCTCCAGATCCCGCAGCAATCTGCCAACGTCGCGCTGGCGACAGCGCGAAGGTCGATTCGGCCTGCTTGTTGATCATCGCGACGGTGTCGTCGCCGGTGACGACCAACTGCGCGACAGGGCTGGCCTGGAAGGCGAGGTCACGCAGGTGCGGAAGGGCCGGCAGCGCGCCGTGGCGGTCGCTGCCCAGACCGGCGGCGTCGAACGTCTCCGGCACGGCACTGGGCCCGCCCGCCCGGCGGAACACCCGGTGCTTGAGACTGATCGGGGTGAAGCGCTCGGTGTGACTCAGCAACATCTCGGCGTGCCCGAGAAACAGCACCCCCTGGGGGGCGAGCGCGAAGTTGAGCCGGTTGAGCACATTTCGCTGTGTCTCGGCGTTGAGATACATCAGCGTGTTGCGGCACAGCAACAGATCGACACGCGATATGGGTGCATCCTTGACGAGGTCGTTGCGCCCGAAGATCACCGACCGGCGCAGGTCCTTGTGCAGCGCGTAGCGAGTGCCCACCAGATCGAAATGCCGGCGCAGCATGTCCTCGGGCACCGACTCCACCGATTTGGCGCTGTAGGTGGCGGCCCTCGCCTCGTTGAGCGCATCCTCGTCGACGTCGGTGGCATAGATCTTCACCCGCCGCCGGAAGGCGTCGGCCGGCAGGACGTCGGCCAACATCATCGCCAGCGAATAGGGCTCCTGACCGGAGGCGCAGCCTGCACTCCAAATCCTGAGCGGCTCATCGGGACCGCGCTGGGCCAGCAGCGCCGGCAGCACGTCGGTGCGCAGGAATTCCCACGCATCGGGGTCGCGGAAGAAGGCCGTCACGTTGATGAGGATGGTGTTGAACAATGCGGCGAACTCGTCGGCGCTGGCCTGCAGGGTGTCCAGATATTCGTCGAAGGTCTCGGATCCGACTTGATCCATGCGGTGGCGGACCCTGCGCATCAAGGAGGCGCGCTTGTAGCCGGTGAAGTCGAAGCCGCGGGTGTCCCGCAGATAGTGCAGCACCGCCTCGAATGATTCGTCGGTGTGCTCGCTCATGTCGTCCCGTCCGCTTGCCCGGTGGAATGCCTGACAGTACCCGGTGTCAGAGCCGGTTTTCGGGGCCGATGACCGCCCAGACGACTTTGCCGTCCGGCAGCGGCGCCGCTCCCCAGACCCGACAGACCGCGGCCACCACGGCGATACCGGTGAGCCGGGGCTCGGCACCCGCTTTCTCCTGTCGCGCCGGCAATGTGGTGCAGGTGTCGCGCACCGCCACGGTGACTGATGTCGCGCTGCTCTCCAGCCGGACCTCGGGTGCGCTGTCGGTGTGCCGAACGACGTTGTCGACCAGGGCGGTGGCCACGACAGCCGCAGCCGCGGCGAAATCCTCCAGTTCCCAAGCCACCAACGATTCGACGACGAAGCGGCGCGCCATCCCGACCCCGAGAGGGTCGGCCGGGAACTCCCGCCGTACGCGCCGCCGGGGCGCCATCATGCCGTGTGCCGCCGCTGCCGTCGCGTCCGGCACGGTGCCGTAGACCGGCAGGTAGCGCAGGATTCCGTTGCGGGCGAGGGCATGCCGGCCCGCCGTGTGGCCGCACACCAGGCTGAGAGAGACTTCCGGCCAGCTCGTCAGATGCCATCGCGCGCTGGTGAAGACCGCCCACGCGGACTCGGCGGGCACCGCGAGATCGGTGACGTCGACGACGACCGCCCTGGGTTCGTCCAAGGCCGCCTTGATCATCCGGTCCCGTGCCGTGCGGTACGTGCTGCTGTCGAGCAGTCCGGACATGGTGAGCACCCGCACGTCCTGGACGGTGGTCTCCCGGATCAGCAGCGCGGCGTGCGGGTCAGTACTCAACGGAATCGTCCGTCGGCCTGTTGTAGACCTCCGCGAGCCGGGCTGACAACACCGTGCACGCATGTTCGGCTTCGTCGGCGATCTCGACGTAGCGCTCGAACATCAGCCCGTGCCCGACATTGTCGGCCAGCCTGCGGGACAGTTTGACCTTCTCCTGCAAGCTGCGCAGCGCCACCCAGAGCGCCCCTTCGACCTCATCGTCGTGGGCCATCAGGAGGGCGTCCGCGGTCCAGGCGTGGCCCACTCGGCAGCGGTAGTTGCTCACCTGGACCTCCATCAGGGAACCGCTGCAGTCGGGACAGGTGTAGCCCGACGGTGGACCCAACGCCTCGCCGTCGAACGCGGTGGAGAACCAGCGACCCATCGCGATCCGGTTCTCCAGTTCCATGCTGGAGTCAGGTTTCATCTCGGTCTCCTCGACGGGGCGGCCGGCGAGCCGCCCCAATAACAGACCGATCTCGGCCGCCGCCGACTGGTGGTCGACCTGACCACTCTCGATCGCGTTGAGCGGCATGCCGGGAAAGAGCGCATCCGCAGGATCTTGAACGACCGTGACACCGCCGCGGCCCCGGATGGCGGCCAGGCCCAGCACGCCGTCGTCGAGCACACCCGAGAGCAGCACCCCGACGGCGGTGGCGCCGAAGTTCAGCGCCACCGAGCGGAACAGTGCGTTGATCGCAGGCCGGTGGCCGTTCTCCGTCGGCCCTTCCGACAGCATCACCCGGTGGTCGTCGACGAGCAGGTGATGACCCGGTACCGCGACATGGATGCGGCCGTCCGCCAGCGGCTCGCCGTGCTGCGCGGTGACCGCCGGCAGCGGGCCGCTGCGGTCGATGATCCGCGCCAGCACGCTGGCCGCGCCGGTGGGCATGTGCAGGACGACCAGGACCGCGAAGGGCGCGTCGGGGGGCAGGCCGGCGGCCAACTCCTTGAGCGCCTCGACGCCGCCCGCGGACGCACCGACCGCGACGACCCGGCTCGGGACGCCGGGAGACCCCGACGACTGGTCGTTCATCTCCTGGTCCTACCCGCCACAGACGGCGCCAATCCCGCGCCCATCTGTCGAACCTACGCCTTCCTGCTCGCCTGCGGACCGCGCACAGGTCAGCGGCCGAACTGCTGGCGTGGCCGACTTCGGCCGCTTGGGTAAGATGGCGTCGAAGCATGGGTTCAGGTCAAGGCCCTTCCGGTTTTGTACGGAGATCTGATCATGAGAGCCGATTGCGATAATTGCCGACCCGAGCGTTCCGGCGTGGACACCAACGACCCGGAGCTCATCCAGAAGTACCTCCATGCGACCTACGCCGCCGACTTCTCCATCGAGCAGACCGGCGACCTGCACGTCCGGCACTCTCGTATCGACGCAGGTGGCTTCGCGCTCGAGGAGATCTCGCATACCGGTCGGGTACGGCTGCGGGCCGCCCACCTGCCCTCGCTCGTCGCCGTACGGGTACTCGAGGGACGGGTTCGAAGCGATTACGGCGAGCTGGCGGGGTCGGCGGGGCCGGGTCAGTGGCTGCTGGCCGCCACCGGTATCGACGGAGTTCGGATCCGCCTCGACAACGCGCGCCTGCGCACCGTGGTGCTGGACCGGCCGCTGCTGACCGAAGCAGCTGCGGCGGACACCGATGAGGCCACCGCACCGGTGGTCCGGTTCACCGGCCCGGTGCCCGTCAGCGCGGCGATGAGTGGATCGCTCGACGCCACGGAGCGGTTCGTCCGCCACCTGCTGTGCACGCCGGAAACCGCTTCAGTACCCGCACTGGTCAGCGCGGCGGGCCGCATGGTGGCAACTGCGATCCTGGCGACCTTTCCGTACGAACTACCGGTGGAGTCCGTCGAAGGAGAGCACGGCGAGGAGCAGCCCGCTGTCCTTCGCCAGTCGGTCGAGTTCATCCACGCTAACGCCGCAGGCGACATCGGCGTGGCCGACATCGCGGCTGCGGTGTTCGTGACGCCGCGCACGATCCAGTACATGTTCCGCCGGCATCTGGACACCACCCCCTCGGCCTACCTGCGCACGGTTCGCTTGGCGCGGGCCCACGAGGAACTCGTGGCCGGCGACAAGACCCTGACCACGGTGGCCGGCACCGCGGCGCGGTGGGGGTTCGCGCACACCGGCCGTTTCGCGGTGCTCTACCGCGAAACGTACGGGGAGAGTCCTCACGAAACGTTGCGGCGGGGCTGAGCGCGACCGGCGGAGCGCACACTTACGGCCCGGACTTTCAGCCGGCCAGCCGGCCGGGCCAGCGGCAACCCAGGGTCCGCGTCACGAGCGGCGCCGAGTCGTTGATCAGGATGTTGTCGCGCTGGGTGCGGATCCAGCCGCGCTGATTGAACTCGCACAGCGCCTTGTTCACCGACTCCCGCGACGTTCCCACCAGATGCGCGAACTGCACCTGCGTCAGGTGCATCGGTACGCGGACGGCGCCGCCCTCCTGCACACCGAAGCGCTGCGCAAGTCCGAGCAGCTGCTTGGCCACCCGTGCCGCCACGTCCGCGTAGACCGTGTCGGTGATGGTTCCGGTCGTCCATCGGATGCGGCGCGCCATTATGCGCAGGAGCCGTTCCGCGACATCGGGATCGGTCGCCAACACGGCCCGCACGGCCCCTACGGTCATCGCCAGGCCGCGCATGTCGGTCAGGGCGGTCGCCGTGGCGGTTCGCGGCGTCGGCTCCCACACCGATTCCTCGCCGAAGACGTCGCCGGCTCCCAGCACCGCGAACATGCACTCGCGCCCGCCGCGCGACTGGCGGCCGACGTAGACGGTGCCGTGCAGCACGAGGTACAACCGGCCGCCCGCGTCTCCCTCCGAATAGATCCGCTCCCCGGCCCGGTGCCTGACCCGGTGGACACCGTCGAGAGAGACCAGATCCTCGGCACCGGCCGGGGAGAACGCCGTCGCACCGCCGAATCCGTCGTCCATCCGGGTGCCTCCCTACCGGGCCTCCCTGAGGGCCCGGGCCCGTTCTACCCACCGCGCGGGACTCCAGACCTCCCCGCGCCGCGCGGTTCGCGTGGTGGCCTCTGCGATTCGTGTACGGGCCATCCACCGCTGCCCGGTGACGGCGGGCCCGCCCGGGGTTAGTCTCGACGACTGGCGGGTGCCCGCACCCGGTGTCGACCGCGAGGAGTGCGCATGGAGTTCGGGATCTCGACCTTCGTCACCGACGACGGAATCGACCCGGTGTCGCTCGCTCGCGCGGTCGAGGAGCGCGGTTTCGTCTCGCTGGCGATCGCCGAACACACCCACATCCCCGCCAGCCGGGAGTCCCCGTATCCGATGGGTGGCGACCTACCGAGCATCTACTACCGCACACTCGACCCGTTCGTGACGCTCGCCGCGGCCGCGGCCGTGACCTCGAGGATCCAGCTCGTCACCGGCATCGCCCTGCTCATCCAGCGCGATCCGATCATCACCGCCAAGGAAGCCGCGAGCATCGATCTGATCTCGGGCGGCCGGTTCGTGTTCGGCGTCGGCGCCGGGTGGAACATCGAGGAGTTGCGTCAGCACGGCACGGATCCGAAGACCCGCGGGGCGCTGCTGGACGAGCGCATCGAGGCGATCAAGGCGCTGTGGACCACCGAACCGGCCGAATACCACGGCACCTACGTCGACTTCGAACCCTCCTACCTGCGCCCCAAGCCGGTGCAGCGGCCGCACCCGCCGATCCTGATCGGCGGCAACTCCGATGCCACGGTCAAACGGGTGATCCGGCACGAAGCAGGCTGGATCTCCAACCCGCTTCCGGTGGAGGTGTTGAGCCGGCGCATCGACCAGATCCGCGAGGGCGCCGGACACGACGTCGCACTGTCGATGTTCGGGACGCCCGTCGACCCCGACTACTGGCGGGCCGCGGACAGCCTCGGTTTCGGCCAGGTCGGGTTGCTGCTGCCCACCAAACCGCGCGACGAGTCGCTGCGACTGCTCGACGAGTTCGCGGACCTGGTGCAGCGCTACGAGAGCTGATTCGGGGACCGCCGAAAACGTTGCGTGCCGAAATCGTGATCGAAGTTTGCCTCAGCTGTCACACGGGTAACTCTGTTAACGGCGTCGGCGGTGTCCGTCGCCTTCGACACACAACGAAAGAAGCGAATGGACCATCCCTATGAACACTGTCCTGTATTTCAGCGCCAGCGGCGCCGTGTATGAAACCCGTGCCTACACCCAAGCCGACGTCGACGAGCTCGTGCACGACCACAGCCTGCAGTGCCTGACCAGTGCCGACCGTCAGTTCGACTTCTGGTTCAGCCCATCGGCCGGCGGCTGCCAGCGCCGCGTCAACCGACTCGCCACCGAACTCCTGCTGGCAAGCACCACTTTGACCGCCAAATCCGTACCGCTGCTGCGTGGTTGCGTGGTGGTGGCCACCCACGACGCCGACGGTGACCTCGACGGGCTGAGCTGGCAGCAGCTCGACCAGCTGGCCCGGATCAACCGCACGGTGACCAAACGCGACGAACGAGTGCTGGCCCGGCGGATCGCCCGGGACGAACAGCGCACCCGCCGCAGGAACGGACCGGTTCCGGCTGTGCCGGCCCGGCCGCGCGTGCCGGCCCGGCACTGAGTCGCCGGCAGCTATCCCGTCCCAGAACGCCTTTGGCCCAGCGGTTCCGGGCGGTTCCGGCACAACTCGTGCGCACCCACCGCGGGCCTATGGCAAGGCTAGGTTTCCTGGCGGACCGTGCCCGTCTCTCGTTACCGTGACGCCGTGGCGAATCAACCCCATCCGGCCGAACCGCACGGCGGATCCGTGGCGGCCCGACTGAACTGGCTGCGCGCAGGAGTACTCGGCGCCAACGACGGCATCGTCTCGACAGCGGGCATCGTGGTCGGCGTGGCCGCGGCCACCCTGGAACGCGGCCCGATCCTCACCGCCGGCATCGCCGGGCTGGCCGCGGGCGCGGTGTCGATGGCCCTCGGCGAGTACGTCTCGGTGAGCACGCAGCGCGACACCGAGAAGGCGCTGCTGAGCAAGGAGCGCCGCGAGTTGCGGGACGATCCCGATGCCGAGCTGGACGAACTCGCCGCCCTCTACGAAGGCAAAGGACTGAGCCCGGTGACGGCCCGCACAGTCGCCGAGGAGCTCACTGCGCACGACGCCTTCGCGGCACACGCCGAGATCGAATTGGGCATCAGCCCAGGTGAATTGACGAACCCGTGGCATGCGGCGCTGTCGTCCGCGCTGGCCTTCACGGTCGGCGCGCTGCTGCCAATCATCTCGATTCTATTGCCGCCCACGACGTGGCGCGTCCCGGTCACCTTCGGCGCCGTGCTGGCGGCGCTCGTGCTCACCGGCGCCGTCTCCGCGGCGCTCGGTGGCGCAGCCAAGCGACGTGCCGTGCTGCGCAACGTGATCGGTGGAGGCTTTGCGCTGCTGATCACTTACGGGATCGGCCATCTGGTGGGCGCCGCGATCGCCTAGTGTCGTGAGTCATTAATTCGGGCGCAGTAATTGGCGATGCTGGCCAAGATTTGGTCGGCGGTTTTAGTCCAGACGTAGGGCTTGGGGTTGTCGTTCCAGGTCTCGATCCAGGCGCGGATATCAGCGTTGAGTTGGCGGACCGAGGTGTGGGTGCTGCGGCGCAGTTTCTTGGTGGTCAGCTCGGCGAACCAACGCTCGACGAGGTTGAGCCATGAGGAACTGGTAGGGGTGAAGTGCAGTACGAACCTGGGATGGGTTTGTGAGCCAACGCTTCACCGCCGGCGTCTTGTGGGTCGAGGCGTTGTCGAGGACCAGGTGCAGTCGAGGTCGTCGGGGACTTCGGCGTCGATCTTGTTGAGAAACGTCAGAAACTCGGTGGCCCGATGGCGCGAGTGCAGGGCGCCGATGACCTTGCCAGTGGTCAGGTCCAGGGCGGCATACAGACTCGAGGTGCCGTGGCGAACATAGTCATGACTGGCCCGCGCCGGGGTGCCGGGCAGCATCGGGAATATCGGTTGGGTGCGGTTGAGGGCCTGGATCTGGGTTTTCTCGTCGACGCACAGGACCAGCGCCCGCTCGGGCGGGTTCAGGTAAAGCCCGACGACATCGCGGACCTTGGCGACAAACAATGGATCCTTAGACAGCTTCCACGAGTCCTGTTTATGCGGAGTCAGTCCGAACGCCCGCCAGACCCGCGAAACCATCGACTGACTCAATCCCAGGTGGGCGGCCATCGAGCGCGTCGACCAATGGGTGGCATCCGGCGGAGTGGTCTCCAAGTCTTGGTGATCAACGCTTCGATCTGGTCATCACCTACGACCCGGGGCCGACCCGGGCGCGGCTCATCGAGCAACCCGTCTAGCCTTCGAGGCGCGAACCGGTTGCGCCAGCGCCGCACCGTGGTGATCGACAGTTCCAACCGATCAGCCAGCTCGGTGTTGGACCCACCGTCGGCGGCTGCCAACACGATTCGAGCCCGCATCGCAAGGCCGGCGGCACTGGATCGTCGCCGCGCCCAACCCTCTAATTCGGCCCGCTCATCGAGCGGACAACACAATCTGGGCGGCATGAGGCGTCGGCACAACCCAGTTTAACAACGAGATCGTAATTAATGACTCACGACACTAGCGATCGGGCGTGAGCCGCACCACCCGCTGTAGGTGTTGCGGCCCGGCCGGCGGGGGTCCGGCTGCGGCAATCAGGCCACCGGACGCACCAGCGCGACAACCGGCGGAACCGGGACGCCGCAGTGAACACCGACTCCGCCTCGACGGCGTGCCAGCCCAGCTCCTCGAAATGCCCCAGCCCGTTCGGCGGAGCGAACGCGAACGGTGCGCTGGCCAGCATTCCGCCCGACCGCCGGTTCACCCGCGCCTGCAGGCCCGGCCCGGCCGCCGATATCGCCGCGACGTCGCGGGCCCGCAAGTACATCAACGGCCCCTCGGTCAGTACCAGCGCCCGCGTGGCGCCGCGCAACGCCTCCGCGAGGAAGGCGTCGCGGGCCTCCGGATCGGCGAGAGCGACGGCCCGCCTGGTCAATCGGCACCGTGGCGACTCCCCGGCCGGCCGGCCGCCAGATTCAGCGCCCCGGTCGCAGCCATCGGCGATCGCGTGCAGCACGGCGTCGTCGATGAGCTTGGTGCGGGCCACCAGCCACCACCCGTAACGCATGGCCCGCGGGGCCGCGGCGACGATCGCGCGACCCCGACCCCGGCCAGCCGGTCGGCCAGCGCATCGGCTAACAACGCGTCCGGGCGCGCGGACTCCACCGCAGCGGCGCGTTCCCATCCACGGGCCGAGTCTGCCACCCCGGCGGCCGCCCCGGTTTCCATCCTGCCGGCGGGGGTATAGAAGCGCGGTGAGTGCCCCGTCCGAGCAGATGCCCGCAGACCTCCACCAGCTGGCCGCCGCCCACGGAGTGGCGACGTCCTACCGCAACGAACGGCGCGAGCCGGTGCAGGTCGACGCAAAGGTCGTGATCCGGGTGCTCGGGTTGCTGGACGTCGAGGCCGGCACCGAGTCGGCGCGCCGGCGAGAACTCGGCCGGCTGGCCGAATCGGAGAAGGCAGGCTTGCTCCCCCCGACGCTGCCGGTGCGACTGACCGGTCATCCCCACCCGCTGCCGGGTGCGGCAATCCTGGTGGCCGAGGACGGTACGGAGATCGCCGTGCGCGACGAACTGCCCGCCGAGCTGTCGCCGGGCTGGTACTGCCTGCACACCCGCGACGGCCAGCAGATCACCGTCGTCGCGGCTCCGCCGCAGGTGCCGGCCGCACCGTCGACCTGGGGCTGGATGCTGCAGCTGTATGCGCTGCGTTCGGCGCGGTCGTGGGGCATCGGCGACCTCGGCGACCTGCGCGAGTTCCTCCGCTGGTCCGCCGACGAGCACGGTTGCGGTGCCGTGCTTCTCAACCCGCTGCACGCTCCCGGCCCCACCCATCCGGTTCAGCCCTCGCCGTACACGCCGTCCAGCCGGCGGTTCGCCAACCCGCTGGCGCTGCGCATCGAGGACATGGCTGCCTACCGTCACGCCGCCCCGGACATCCGTTCGGAGGTGGACGCGCTGCGGGTCTCGGCGACCACGCCGCGCATCGATCATGATCTGGTGTGGGCCGCCAAACGGTCGGCGCTGGAACTGCTGTGGCACACCGAGGGCCGGGCCGATCCACTCGCCGACACCAACTCGGCCGACGGCTTGCGCGACTGGGCCACCTACTGCGCCCTGGCCGAACGGCACGGTGGTCGGTGGAGCCGCTGGCCGGAGCCACTGCGGGACGTGTCCAGCGAAGCGGTGGCCAGGGCGCGTCGAGAGTTGGCTTCCCGCCTGGCTTTTCACGCATGGGTTCAGCAACGGTGCGCCGAGCAGCTCGCGGCGGTGCGTGCCACCGCCAAGGATTCCGGGATGGCGCTGGGGGTACTGCACGATCTCGCGGTCGGGGTCGACGCAGAGGGCGCCGATGCGTGGGCGCTGGCCGACGTGCTGGCCACCGGTGTCCGCGTCGGCGCACCACCGGACAACTTCACGCCGCGCGGGCAGGACTGGGGGCTACCGCCATGGCGTCCGGATCGGCTGGCCGCCAACGGGTACCGCCCCCTGCGCGACATGCTGCGCGCAGTGCTCACCCATGCCGACGGACTGCGGATCGACCATGTGGCCGGGTTGTGGCGGCTGTGGTGGATCCCGCCCGGCGACGGGCCCGACCGTGGGACCTACGTGCATTACGACGCCGAGACGATGCTCGCCGTGCTGGCGTTGGAGGCGCACCGGGCCGGCGCCACCGTGGTCGGCGAGGACCTCGGCACCGTCGAGCCGGAGGTGACCGAGGCGCTGGCCGCCAACGGCATGCTGGGGTGCGCGGTGTCCTGGTTCACCCGCGACCAGTCCGACCCCGACGAGCCGCTGTTGCCGCCGGCGAAGTGGCCGGCCCGGGCCGCGGCGAGTCTGTCCACCCACGACCTGCCCACCGCGGCGGGTTTCCTGCGCGGCGAACACGTCCGGGCCCGGGCCGACCTCGGACTGCTCGACGACGTCGCCGCCGAGCAGCGCAACGCCGAGCGGGAACGGGCCGAATGGGTGGCGCTGTTGACGTCGGAGGGGCTGCTGTCTGCCGGCGACGAGGGCGACGAGTCGGCGATCATCCTCGCGATGCACCGCTTCCTGGCCTCCACACCGAGCCGGCTCAAGCTGGTCTCGCCCTACGACGTCGTCGCCGAACCGCGGCAGCCGAATTGCCCGGCACCGTCGACGAATACCCAACTGGCGGCTGCCGCTACCGGAGGCACTCGAGCAGCTGCGCGAGGACCCGCGGGTCGCCGAGGTCGCCGCGGCGATGCGGGCGGGCGGTTAGCGAGCTACCGCACCAGATACTGCTGACCCGGCAGGAACGCGCCGACCATGCAGGCGCGCGCGCCCGCGGACAGCACGCTCGCGGCGAAGGGGTCCCCCGCGTGCATGGCCAGTAGCAGCGCCGGGGCGCCGAACCAGCCGCGGTCCACCACGTCCTGCTGCGCGGCGGGCATGCTCTCGTTGAGCGCCCAGTTCGAGATGAACAGGTCCGCGTGCACCGCCATGTCGGCGACCAGCCCGATCGGGACCAGATTCACCAGGCCCTCGACCGGGTGCACGGGCCGCTGCGTGTGCAGCACCACGCGATCCTCACCCAGCACGGCCGCGAGGTAGAGCCACTGCAGCGCCGCGAAGATCGGTGTGTCGATCACGACACAGGTCGGGTCGCCGCCGTGCAGGCGGGCGACGAGGCGCATCAGACTGCCGAACCCGCCGCCCCATTCCACGATGGTGGCGGATTCGCGCACCGACCGACCGGTCTCCTGCTCGTAGCGCAGCAGATGGTAGAGCTGGTGCACGGTGTTCGACGAGGTACTCGTCGACGTGCCGGGCACGGTGACCGTCGGCGGGGACCCCACCGGATCCTCGGCCAACAGCGCGGTGTCGGGGAGCCGGGACCGGACGAATGGCAGCTCGTTGGGCAGGTACCGCTCGTCGACGAACATCTGAAACCGGATCGCGGGGTGGCGCAGGAAGTCCGGTGGTGGCACCGGCAACAGGTCACGCTCGAGTTCGGCGTTGCGGCTGGCCCAGTCCGAACGCACGTACCGCGCTTCGGTGCAGTGCCGCACCGAGTCCAGCCGGTCGGCGAAGCGGGCTGCGACCGCTCCGAAGCCGGTCGGCGTCACGGCCCCGACTTCGTCAGCCGCAGCACAGGCTCGGCCCTCACCGCAGTTGCGGCAGGACGTCGCGGTGCCAGCTGTCGAAGAAGCCGTTCATGTCGGGGCCGATCTGCTGCACGTAGACCTCGTCGACGTCGGCGTCGAGGTACTTGCGCACCTGCGCCACATGGACATCGGGATCCGGCCCGCAGGCCATCGCCTCGGCCACACTGTCCCGCGGCACCAGCGTCATCGCCTCGGCGAAGTCCCTGGGGCGGGGCAGCAGCTGTGCGAGCTGGCCGGGCAATGCCTCGTTGGCCCACAACCGGTGCGCGGCGTCGAGGCCCGCGTCCGCGTCGCGGTCCCAGCTGACCTTGGTGCCCGCCTGCACCGGCTTGTCGCCACCGCCCGCCTCGCGGAAGGCCTTCACCAGGTCGGCGTCCGGCATGGCGGTGCAGTAGCCGTCCCCGATCCGGCCGGCGAGCGCGGCGGCCTGCGGGCCGAACCCGGACACGTAGATCGGTACGGGGCCGTCGGGGCGGGTGTAGATGCGGGCGTCCTGGACTTCGTAGTGCAGACCGTGATGGCTGACCTCGTCGCCGCGGTGCAGCAGCCGGATGACCTCGATCGCCTCCTCGAGCATCTCCAGCCGGACGCCCACCGACGGCCAGGGATCGCCGAGGATGTGCTCGTTGAGCGCTTCTCCGCTGCCGACGCCGAGCACGAACCTGCCGTCGAGCTGCACCGCGGCCGTCGCTGCGGCCTGCGCGATGATCGCCGGGTGGATGCGCACGGTCGGGCAGGTCACGGCGGTGCTCACCGGCAGCGACGTGGCCTCCGACAGCGCACCGATGACGCCCCACACGAAGGGGCTCTGGCCCTGCTCGTCGTTCCAGGGATGGAAGTGGTCCGAGATCCACAGGGCTTCGAAGCCCGCGGCTTCCGCGCGTTTCGCCTGATCCACGAGCTCCTTGGGGCCGAACTGTTCGCAGGACAGGAAATAACCGATTTTCGCCATGCCGGTGCGATTACCCCGCGAGCCGCCCACTATGCGCGCCGTTTTCACCGCCGGCACAACGGGAACAATCCAGGTCATGTCACTGCGCGTCGGCGTCACCGGTCCCACGGGCGAGATCGGCCTGGCGACGATCGCGGCGCTCGAGGAACACCCCGACGTCGACCAGATCGTGGGGATGGCCCGCCGGGCGTTCGACCCCGGCGCGCACGGCTGGTCGAAGACGACCTACCGGCAGGGCGACATCCTGGACCGCGACGCCGTCGACGCGCTCGTCGCCGACGTCGACGTGGTCGTCCATCTCGCGTTCGTCATCATGGGATCGCGGGCCGACATGCCCGGGTCAACCTGGCCGGCACCCGCAACGTCTTCGCCGCGACCGCGGCCGCCGAACGGCCCCGGCGGCTGGTGTACACGTCATCGGTGGCCGCCTACGGCTATCACGCCGACAATCCCGTCCCGATCACCGAGGACGTGCCGGCCCGCGGATCCGCCGAGCACTACTACTCCGAGCAGAAGGCGGCGTGCGAGGCGGCCCTGGCCGAGCTCACCGCGGATACGGCGCTGGAGGTCTACGTGCTGCGGCCGTGCATCGTCGCGGGCCCAAGGCGCCGGCACTGGCCGACGCCATGCCGTGGAACCGGCTTCCCGGGCCGGTGCGCCGCATCACCCGGGCACTGCCGCTGCCCAGACCACCGTTCCCGGACCCCGGCACCCCACTGCACTCGTCCACCACGATGACGTCGCGGCGGCCATCACCGTGGCGGCGACCACCACGTCGGCGCCACCCGGCGCCTACAATTCGCCGGCGACGGGGTGGTGACGATGTCACAGGTCGGAGAGGCGCTCGGCGCGATGCCGTCCGGGTGCCGCGTGCGGCCGCTGTGGTGACCTCCGAGGTCATCGCCCGGCTGCCGTTCGTGCCGTCGGCACTGGAGTGGCTGCACGCGGGCCGGACCTCGGTGGTGATGGACACCACGAAGGCCAGGACGCTGCTGGGCTGGACCCCGAGATACTCGGCGGCGGAGACGCTCTCGGCGCTCGCCGCAGCCACCCGGTGAGGGTTACGACCACGTCCCGGCGGGTACGTAACCGCCCGCACTCTTCCTCCCGGCTCCAGAAAGGGACCTCCCCGTGTCCGTGACAGGGCCGCCCAAGCCCCCGCCGACCCAGCCGGCCGGAGCCGCCGGACCTGGATTCGCAGCGGCGCAACATCATCTTTGTCGCGGTGGTGCTGGGCATGCTGCTGGCGGCGCTCGACCAGACGATCGTGGCGACCGCGCTGCCGACCGTCGTGGCCGATCTCGGTGGCGCGGGCCACCAGGCGTGGGTCGTCACCAGCTACCTGCTGGCGTCGACGATCGTGACTGCCGTCGTCGGCAAGCTCGGCGACATCTTCGGCCGCAAGAGGGTCTTCCAGGTCGCCATCCTGCTGTTCCTGGCCGGATCGGTGCTCTGCGGCCTCGCCCAGTCGATGGGCATGCTGGTCGCGTCGCGGGCGCTGCAGGGCCTGGGCGGTGGCGCCATCACAGTGACCGCCGTCGCCGTGATCGGGCAGGTGATCCCGCTTCGCGAACGCGGCCGGTACCAGGGCGCGCTCGGAGCGGTGTTCGGGGTGACCACGGTGGTCGGCCCTCTTCTCGGCGGGCTGTTCACCGATCACCTGAGCTGGCGGTGGGCCTTCTGGATCAATGTCCCGGTGGCCGTGGTGGTCCTCGTGATCGCCGCCGCCGCGATTCCCGAACTCGGACGCACCGCACGACCGGTGCTGGATTACGCCGGGATCGTCCTGGTCGGGGCCGGCGCAGCGGGGCTGACACTGGCGACCACCTGGGGTGGCACCACGTATCCGTGGGGCTCGCCGACCATCATCGGGCTGTTCGTCGCATCGGTGGCCGCGTTGGCCGCGTTTTGTCGTGGTGGAACGGCGTGCCACCGAACCCATCCTGCCGATCCGGCTGTTCGCCAACCCCGTCTTCACCGTGTGCTCGGTGCTGTCGTTCGTCGTCGGTTTCGCGATGCTCGGTGCGCTGACCTTCCTGCCGACGTTCATGCAGTTCGTCGACGGCGTGTCGGCCACTGTCTCCGGGTTGCGCACGTTGCCGATGGTCGTCGGCCTGCTGACCACGTCTTTGAGCAGTGGCGTGATCGTCGGCCGCACCGGTCGATACAAGATCTTCCCGATCGTTGGCACCGCGGTGATGGCGCTGGGCTTCCTGCTCCTGTCGACGATGGGCCCGCACACCTCGGTACTGCTGCAGTCGCTGTACCTGTTGGTGCTCGGCGCCGGCATCGGGCTGAGCATGCAGGTTCTGGTGCTGGTCGTGCAGAACACCGTCGACTTCGCCGATCTCGGGGTGGCCACCTCCGGTGTCACGTTCTTCCGCACCATCGGCAGCTCGTTCGGCGCCGCGATCTTCGGGTCGCTGTTCGCCAATTTCCTCGACGACCGCTTGCCTGCCGCGATGGCGACCAGCAGGGCACCGGCGGAGGCGGCCACGTCACCGCAGGCACTTCATCACCTGCCGGCCGATGTCGCCGCACCGGTGATCGCCGCCTACGCCGACTCATTGAGCAAGGTGTTCCTCTGCGCGGCTCCGATCGCCCTCGTCGGCTTCGTCCTCTCGCTGTTCCTCAAGCAGGTGCCGCTGCGCGACGCGGCCGCCAGTGGCAGCACCGATCTGGGCGAGGGCTTCGGCATGCCCACCACGCAATCGCCGGAGAAGTTGCTCGAAGTGGCGGTCGGCCGGCTGCTTCAACGCACGCACGGCATCGATTTCGACGCGCTGGCATTGTCGCCGCGCAGCCGCCTCGACCCCGCGGGACTCTGGGCGTTGATGCAGATCTACCGGCAGGCCTCGGTGACGGGCTCGGCGAGCCTCGACGCCATCGCCGAACTGCGCTCGGTACCCCGTCAAATCCTCGAGCCGACGTTCGACCGGTTGGCCGCGAGCGGGTACGCCAGCCGGGTCGGGAACACGTTCTCGCTCACGCCGGCGGCGCATCCGAGATCAGCTACACGCGGGACGTCATCTCGAACTGGATCGCCGACACACTCGCCGAACAACCGGAATTCCAGAGGCGGCCGGACCGGATGCAGGTGCAGGGTGCCCTCGAGCGCGTCGCTCGCGGCGTGCTCCTCGAACGGAATGCGACCAGCGACGGGACCCCTCCGATGAAGCTGGGTGCGGCGACCACTCTGCAGACCGGCCCACGACGCGATTCCGCGTGCCGGCGGCGGCGCCGGCGCAGAAGCTCCCGAAGCCCCCACCGTCCATTCCGGCCGCATGCGGCCATGCCGCCCCGCCCCGCCCCCCGGCTGCCGCGCCGCTGACTCACCGGCCGGTGGCCGCGGCGACGACTCCTGCGGGCGGTGCACCTCCGGCAGGCGGTGCCGCCGCCTGATGTGCACCAGCACAGGACCGAGGCGATCGCGGCCGCCACCGCGAGGTCAGCTGTCGCGGAAAAACACACCGCCTCCATGTGCCCGACGGCCGCGCGGATAAACACCCAGGGTCGGGTGCCGCGTGACGGGTAGCACTTCGCCATGAAGCTGCACCGTCTCCTCGGCAGCGTCGAAGACGCTGAATTTCTCGACCCGCCGGCGCGCGCCGGCTCCCGCGTCGTCGGTCGGCTGATCGGGCGCAGTCGCCTCGCCGGCGTTCTGCGTGGTCATGGCTCGGCCACCGAGTGCACCGCTGCTGGTCACCGTGCCGATCGGCACCTGGATGGCCTCGGCCGTCTTCGACGTGGTCTTCTCAGACGTCACCGCGGCTCGCCGGCTCCTCGCGGTCGGCCTGGCCGCGACGCGCCGACCGTGCTGGCTGGTTGGGCCGACTATCCCCTACTGGACCGGCGGCAGCAGCGTGTCGGATTGGTGCATGCCGTGTCGAACGGCGTCGGCGCGCTGATGTTCGCGTTGGCCTACCGGCAGTACCGCCGGCAGCGGATCGGGCCGCGCGGCTGTACACCTTCTGCGGGCTGGCCGCGCTCACCGTCGGCCGGGCCCTGGGCGGTCACCTGTCCTATGCGCAGGGCGCCGGCATGTTCCGCTGGCAGCCGCTGCGCGCGGTGCTCGCCGCAGCCCTGCCGAGTACCTGCGCGCGGCGTGACGTCAGTCGTCAAACACCGTGCGGCGGCCCCAGATACGGGAACACGCTCAGCGTGTCGGTGTGCGGCTCAGGCCCGACGGCGGGCACTCGCCCTTGGTCAGGAACGCCAGCCGGTAGTCGATGACGTCGTCGGTGAACACCCGGCCGTTGGGATACTTGGCCGGCTTCGACGGGTCGAAGGTCAGCATGTCGGGCAGCGTGCCCTCGGTGTCGATCGCGGCGATGGCCTCCTCGCGGGTGTAGCCGCCGGTGTGGCCCATCAGATGGACGAACTGTCGATCCAGCGGTCCCGGTCGTTGACCGGCTCGCTGGCGTTGTACTCCTCTTTGGTGTCATCGGTGTTGAAGAAGCTGCTGACCGACGGATGACCGGCGCGGTCGACGTGCAGCGAGCGCGCCGTCGCGCCGCACGCTGCAGCGGCCCCAGATCCGGAGACGGCGCGCCAAGCATGCTCGCCGGCAGCTCGAGCGCGATCGAGAAGACGTTGGCCCCGGTATTGGAGTCCACACCGGTCCAAGGCGATTCGCCAGCCGAAGTGCGGCGCGGTGAAGTTTCGGTTGCCCGTGGTGTCGAAGAGGTTCTTGATGCCGTCGAAGTCGAAGAAGAACGCGTCGCTGCGGGCGCCGGCGAAGAACGTGAGTCGTCGGAGGTAGCGATGTTGGGCTTGCGCCCGAACGAGACCTCGACGCCGAGAAGATCTGCTCGCCCGACGGCTCGACCGGGCCTCCTCGCCGCGCGCCAGGTACACGTCGACGGTCTGCCCGCCGTCCTCGGGGTTGGAGAACACATAGCTGAAAGCGATGTCGTCGCCAGATCCCCGTCGTTGTCGACGGCCAGCCGGTAGACGGCGTCGGGGTGCAGTGCGTCGGCGGCGGGGTTGGCGTTGAGGATCAGCACGGTCCGTTCGGGGTCGCCGGGCGAGTGAACGCATACAGGTCGCACAGGTCCAGTCGCTGATCGCCCAGCGGCGGTCCAAGGCTGAGGCCGGTGAAGTGGTTGGACATGCGAGCCGCCTTCCGAGCGCCGAATCGGTCGGGGTCAACCTATCCCGTCGCCGGGCTGCTCACAGGTCGATCACCGCCGCCTCGGCCGGTTGGAGCACAGCAGATCAGGATGTTGCCCACGGCGGGCGGTTCCAGCGGTTCGGGTCATACCGGACCGACCCGGACAACAGCGCCGTCTCGCAGTTGTGGCACACGCCGGTGCGGCAGGACCACCGGGTGGGGATGTCGCACGCTTCGGCGAGTTCGAGCAGGCTGGGTACGCGGATCCCAGGGCGCCGCCAGCCCGCTCCGCGCGAACTGCACCGGCAGCCCCGGGCCGGGCGGCCGTCGGCTGGTGCGGGGTGGCCGCCTCGGCCGCGATCCCCGGGGTGAGCGCCGGGCCGGCCCCGAAGATCTCGGTGTGGACGCGGGCCGGGGTCGGGCCCATGGGCCACCAGACCCGCACTGAGCTCGCCCATGAAGACCGCGGGCCCGCACAGGTAGGCGTGTGCGTCGCGGGGAGGCCCAGCCCCGCGAGCGCCGCGACGAGATCCGGCCCGGCGCGGTGAAGTCGACCCCGGCCCGGTCGGCCACTCCAGGCTGGCTGTAGAACACGTGTGATCTGCTGTCCCGCAACCGGTTCAAAACGTCGCGCGCCTCGAGGCAAAGGCGTGCTCGGATCCGTCCCGGGCGCCGTGCAGCCACCAGACCTGTCGGGGCGAGTCCGCCTCGGCGAGCGCGTGCAGCATGCCGAGCACCGGGGTCATCCCCACTCCGCCGACAGCAGGATCACCGGTGTGTCCGCTTCGGCGAAAAGAACGCGCCCCGCGGCGCCGCGACGTCGAGCAGATCGCCCGCCTGCACCCGGGTGTGGACGTAGCCACTGGCCACGCCGTGGGTTCCCGCTTGACGCTGATCCGGTAGTCCACGGCCGCCGTGTTGGACAGCGAATAGTTGCGGATCAACGGTGCGTCGCCGGTCACGGCGGGCAGCCGCAGGGTGATCGATTGGCCGGGAAGCCATTCCGGCAGCCGGCGCCCCGCCGGGATCGGCGAGGGTCAGCGACGCGCACGGAGCAGCACTCCTCGTGGACGTCCCGAACCTGCAGAGGGCGGAATCCCGTCCAGGCCGGTGCCGGCCCCGGCGGCGGCGGTGAGCCCGGGTTGCCCGTCGATGCGGCGGAATTCTGTGCCTGCTCGGCCAGCGCCTGCAGCGACATCTGCCAACCGGGGCTGAGCGCCGGGATGCGGCGGGCGCGGTCGAGCGCATCGCGGGGGTGACCGGGCAGGTAGAGCAGTGCGTCGATCTCGGCGACGCTCACCTTTCGGGCCCGTCGGCGATCTTGACGATGTCGTGGCCGGCCTCGAACGTGGCCTTCGGTGATGACCCGGCAGTAGAACCCCGGACGGCGGTGCGCGACGAGCAGCGCCGCCATCCGCGGTTCGCCGATACGCATGCCGCGCGGTAACAGGTGACCCGCGGCTGGGTGACCTCCAAGACCGCGTCTCCGATCCGGTACCGGTCGCCGATGCACACCTCGTCGTCGGGCAATCCGTCGACGGTGAGGTTCTCGCCCAGAAAGCCGGGCGCAGATCGTCCCGCCCGAACGCGTGGCCCAGTGCCGGTAGGAGTCGAGCTGGTAGACCAGCACGGCGCGGTTCTCGCCGCCGTGGCCGCCGAGGTCACCCTGGCCGTCGCCGTCGACGTTCAGCCGGCGGACCATGCGCGGCCCGGCCACCGGCTCTTTCCATGCACCGGTGTACACGGTGCGGTGCTGCCACTCGACATTGCGCGGCAGTCCGACGTTCACCGAAACCAGGGTCGCCATCACACCCTCCTCCGGGGGCTGACGTCAGCGCCGTCGGTGATTACCGCTGACGCTACCCGGGTAACAGCCCCGGGAAGGCATGACAAATGAGTTGCCCAGTGTCACGGTGCGTGACGACTCATCCCGAGCGAGAGGGCCGACGATGACCACACCCGAACCCCCAGACGAGACCGACGAGGTGCTGACGACTCCGGCCACCCCGGGCGCGGAGGCACTGCCCAGCACCGAGGACGAGCAGGCTCCTGAGCGTTCGCAGCAGCCCGAGGTGAATAGGTCCGGCCGTCAGCCGGAGAAGGTGGTCGTCTCGGCGACCGAGCGCCGCGCGCCGGCGGGGAGCGGTGTTGCACCGGGTGGTCCCGGACCGAGCCGGATAGCGCCTGCGGATAACCGGCCCCGTCGTAGAGGTCGCAGGCCAGCGCCATCCGGTCGCGGTCATCGCGCAACGGATCGGTGAGGGGACACGACGCCAGTCCCAGCGCCGTGGCCGACAGCAGCAGGTGGCTCATCGCCTCCCCCGCACGCAGCCGCATCGCGTCGTCGTCGCTCTCGGTGGCCAGCACCAGCAGCACACCGTCGCCGGTGCCAGGCCCGTCACGGCGCGCCGCCGCGCCGTAGTGCAGGCGAACCTCGCCGTCCACGGACCGCGACCAGCGAGCCTTGGGCACGACGCTCATCTGCACACCGATCCGCGCGGCTCGGATCAGCAGCATCTCCAACGTGGCCGGGATCAGCCGCGAATCGGCATAGCCGCGGCGATCGGCCCTGCGCTGCGGGATGGCGGCAGCCAATTCAGTGGCCGCCGCGGTCGGCGGCGAGGAGATCAGCTCGACCGTCGCGAGGTGACCCGGCCGGCGGCCGGGGGGGAACCGGCGGATCGCGGCGCCCCAACCCGCCGTGGCCAGGGTGAGCACACAGTGGTCCAGCACGGCGCCGCAACTGAGCAGCACGTCCCGCCGGTCGGCGAGGGTCTCGCCGGCGGAGCGACTCCAGTCAGCGTCGAGGTGCAGGCCGCCCGGGTCGACCTGCCAGTGCCAGGGCTGCGAGTTCCGCACCGACGGCGCCCTGGCGGCAATCTCCAGCGCCGTGTGCAGCGTGGCGGTGTCGGGAAATTGGCTCACCGAGGGTGATCGTACCCAGCGCCCCCGGCGGACAGGGTCACTCGCCGACCAGCGCGCTGATCCGGCCCCGCGGGTAGGGCAGGTCGATCCCGTGTTCGTCGTACGCCTGCAGGATCTCCCTGCGCAGCCGGCGCTGCACCGCCCACTGCTTGTTGGGCCGGGTCTTGACGGTCATCCGCAACTTGACCAGATCCGGTGACCACTCCTGGACGCCTAGCATCGTGGGCTCGCCGAGCACCTTGCCGGCCACTGCCGGATCCTCGAGCGCGGCCTCGGCCGCCTCGAGCGCGACCTGTTCGGCCCGCCGCACATCGGCGGTCAGCGCCACCGGCAACTCGATTCGCGCCACCGCGAATTCCTGGCTCATGTTCCCGACCCGGGCGATCTCGCCGTTGCGGACGTACCAGAGGGTGCCGTCGATGTCGCGCACGGTGGTGATCCGCAGCCCGACGCTCTGCACTTCACCGATCGCGTCGCCGACGTCAATGGTGTCGCCCACCCCGTACTGGTCCTCCAACAGCATGAAGACGCCGCTGACGAAGTCGCGGACCAGGTTCTGGGCGCCGAAGCCGATCGCCAGGCCGATCACGCCGGCCGAGGCGATGAACGGAGCGATGTTCACCCCGAGCACGTTGAGGACCGCCAGGCTCAGCCAGACGAGCAGAACGATCGACACGGTGGACTTGAGGACCGAGCCGATGGTCTGGGCGCGCAACATCCGGCGTTCGGACGTCTGCTGGTCAGCGCCCGCGGCCGGCATTCGCCCGCGCAGACTGTGCAGCAGCGTCGGCTTCGACTGCGCGTCGTCGTTACGCTGCCGGCCGGTGGCCCGGTCGATCATCCGGTGCAGCAGAAACCGCGCGATCAGCACCGCGACGACATACACCGCGATGCGCACCGGAACCTCGATGAGCCAATGTCGATTCGTCTCCGTCCATTCGAAAGCCAACGTGTGCACACCCATGACTTCGACCGTACGGATCATCTTCGCGGTGTCGAGGACCGCCCCCGGCGCGGCCCCGACGCTAGCCGGGCGTCTCGGTGGGCGGTTCGCCCGCGGTCTCGGACCGCTGGACCAGGGTGCCCGGCGCACCGAACGGCCCGGGCCTGCGGGGCGCGACGTGCCCGTGCACGCCCTCGGCGTAGGCGGTCTCGGCGTGCTGGGAGAAGTCGACACCCGACGTCTCGTCCTCGGCGCTGATCCGAAAGCCGACGACGCGGTCGATCAGCTTGGCCAGCACGAACGACACTGCGAACGCGTAGCCGGCGACGACCACGACGGCCAGCGCCTGTTTGCCCAGCTGGGTCAGCCCGCCCCCGTATAGCAGGCCGCGGGCTCCACCGGTCATCACGTCGGTGGCCAGCAGACCGATCAACAGCACGCCGACCACTCCACCGACGAAGTGCACGCCCACCACGTCGAGGGAGTCGTCGTAGCCGAGACGGAACTTCAGCCCGATCGCGAACGCACAGACGATGCCGGCGACCAACCCGACCGCGGCTGCGCCCACCGTGCTGACGGTGCCGCAGGAGGGGGTGATCGCGACCAGGCCGGCCACCACGCCCGACGCCGCGCCGAAGGTGGTCGGCCTGCCGTCCCGCACCTGCTCGACCGTCAGCCAGCCCAGCATGCCCAGACACCCGGCGACCAGCGTGTTCAGGAAGATCGCCGCGGCGGTCCCGTCGGCGGCCAGTGCCGACCCGGCGTTGAAGCCGAACCAGCCGAACCACAGCAGCCCGACGCCGAGCAGGACGAACGGCAGGTTGTGCGGGCGCATGGCGTCCTTCTTGAAGCCGATGCGTGGGCCGAGCACCAGGGCGAGCGCCAACGCTGAGGCACCCGGAGACGATCTCGACGACGAGCCCACCGGCGTAGTCCAGCACGCCGAGCCGGAACAGCCACCCCCCCGGCGCCCACACCCAGTGCGCCACCACCGCGTAGACCACCACCGCCCACACCGGGACGAACACCACCCAGGCAGCAAACTTGGCCCGGTCGGCGATCGCCCCGCTGACCAGGGCGGCGGTGATGATCGCGAAGCTCAGCTGGAAGGTGGCGAACAACAGTTCGGGGACTTGGCCGTGCGCGGTGGCGGGGGTTATGCCGACTCATGCCGAGGTGGGTCAGGCCGCCCACCAGGCCTCCGGACCTGCTGTCGGTGAACGCCAGGCTGTAGCCGACGAGCAGCCACGACACCGTGACCAGCGGAATCGCGATGAAGCTCATCATGATCATGTTGAGCACGCCGGTGGTGCGGACCATGCCGCCGTAGAAGATCGCCAGCCCGGGTGTCATCAACAGCACGAGGGCGGTGCTGGCCAGCAGCCAGGCGGTGGCGGCGGGATCGATCTGGTCCACTGTTCGGTGCTCCTTCGACAGTCCCGGACGAGGATGTCGGGCCTTCGTTTCGGCGGGAAGTCGATCGTGTTTCGGCGATGTTTCGCGGCGCGCCGGATCGAGCACGCTACATGTCGGACCCAGTTGTGATGATGGGGTCATGTCCTATCCGACAACGTCTTTGGCCGCTGCCGATGAGCGGTTGGACGTGTTGTTCGACGAGTTGGCGGAGCTGACCGGGCAGCGCAACGCGATCGACGGGCGCATCGTGGAGATCGTCGCCGAGATCGACCGCGACGAGCTGTGGGCGCCACCGGTGCGCGGTCGGTCGCCGGCGCTGGTGGCCTGGAAGACCGGGCTGCTCACCGTCGCGAACGCGCACACGATCGCCGCGGTCGCCGGCCGGCTCGAGGAGTTTCCCCGCTGCGCCCAGGGCTGCGGGAGGGCCGGCTGTCGCTCGATCAGGTCGGGGTCATCGCCGCAGCGCGGCGCGCGAGGGCTCCGATGAGCACTACGCGGAGCTGGCCGCGCAGTCGCCACGGTCAACCAGCTGCGCACCGCGGTCAAGCTCGCCCCGAACCGCGACCCCGAACCCGAACCAGACGCGCGGACCCGAGCCCGAGCGGCGCTCGATCCGCACTCGATCACCAGACCCCGACGAGCAGTGCAGCTGCTGGCGGATCACGCTGCCCCACGAGGACGCCGCGAAGTTCGACGCCGCGCTGGCGTCGCACCGGGACGCGCTGATCGCGCAGTGGAAACACGACCACGACACCGAGGGCGACGGGCGGCCGGATCAGCGGCCGCCGATGCCCGGCACCGTGCGAGGCGTTCATGCGGCTGGTGGAGGCCGGCTGGGACGCCGAGGCCGCCCGCCGCCCGCACGGCCAGCACACCACCGTGGTGCATGCACGTCGACGTCAGCAGCGCGTCGCCGCGCTGCATCTGGGTCCGCTGCTGTCCGACGCCGACCGCCGCTACCTGACCTGTGATGCCACCTGCGAAGTGTGGTTCGAACGCCACGGCCAGCCCATCGGCGCCGGCCGGACGCACCCGCGCTGATCAACCGGCGGCTGCGCCGCGCGCTGGAGCACCGCGACCGCAGCTGCGCGGTTCCGGGCTGCGGGGCCACCCGCGGCCTGCACGCCCACCACCTGCGGCACTGGGAAGACGGCGGCCCCACCGAGCTGGCCAACCTGGTGCTGCTCTGCCCCTACCACCACCGGCTGCACCACCGCGGCGTGCATCACCATCACCGGACCCGCCGACCGCGCTCACCGTCACCGACAGCGCCGGCCGAGCACTCAACCCGGCATCACTGGCCCGACCCCCCACCCAACCCCCACCCGCGGTCGCGCCCTGCCCCGGCCCCACCGGCGAACGCGCCCACTGGTGGTGGTACCAACCCTTCCAACCCCAACCACCACCGAGCACAAACTAGGTTGCCCATCCGCACCTGATCACGACGAGTGAGCGCCAGTCGGTCTAACCGTCGATGATCGCGACCGCCCGGGTCCATCCGGCCGAGGCGGCGTGGACCTTGACCGGGAAGCACGACACCGCGAACCCGGTGGCCGGCAGCTGCTCGAGATTGTGCAGCTTCTCCAGGTGGCAGTAACCGATGTCGCGGCCGGCCCGGTGGCCCTCCCAGATGAGGGACGCATCGTGGGTGCGGGCATACCGGCGCGCGGTGTAGGAGAACGGGGCGTCCCAGCTCCAGGCGTCGGTGCCGGTGAGCCGGACACCCTGTTCGAGCAGATGAAGCGTCGCCTCACGGCCGACACCGCAGCCGCGGTCCACGTAGTCGTCATGGCCGTAACGGGTGCCGGCGCTGGTGTTGACGACGACGATCTCCAACGGCGCCAGGGCGTGACCGATGCGCCGCAGTTCGGCGTCGATGTCGTCGGGGGTGACGACGTAGCCGTCGTCGAAGTGGCGGAAGTCGAGCTTGACGGCCGGCTGCAGACACCACTCGAGCGGCACCTCGTCGATGGTGATCGCCCGTTCGCCGTGGTTCATCGTCGAGGCGAAGTGGTAGGGCGCATCGAGGTGGGTGCCGCTGTGGGTGGTCATCGACACCCGCTCGATCGCCCAGCCCTCGCCGTCGGGCAGGTCGGCTTCGGTCGCTCCGGGGAAGAACGACAGCACGTCCGCGACCGTGTCGCGGTGGGTGAGGTACTCGAGCTCGGGCCGCAGTCCCGGCGGGTCGGATGCGATCCCGCTGCGCAGAGGCACGGAGATGTCGATCAGTGTGCGCATGCGTTCACCCTGCCCAACCGGCGCGTCACCTGTTGCCCGATTGCCCCGAACCGGCTGCTCGGCTGTGCTATTCAGGGGGCTGTGAAGCACGCTGAGCAGCCGGTGTCGGGGTCGCCGGCCGATGCTGCCGGTGAGGTCCCCGACCTGCTGGACAAGGCCCTGCTCGGCGGCGCCGCCCAGCGCGTCGGCCGGTTCGAGTACCGCTACGACTCCGAGACGTGGACGTGGTCGGACTCCGTCGCGCGGATGCACGGTTACGAACCCGGTACGGTCACGCCCACGACGGAGCTGGTCCTCGGTCATAAGCATCCCGACGACCTCGCGCAGGTTCAGGCGCTGCACCGGGCGTCGCCCGGCCCGTTCAGCGGACGGCACCGAATCATCACCGCGACGGGCGAGACGCGGATGCTGGTCGTCGTCGGCGAGACCCTGACCGAAGGCGGCGCGGTGACGAGGACGCGCGGCTTCTACGTCGACATCACCAAGGCGGTCAGCTCGGACGTGGAGCGCGGGGTCACCGACAAGCTCGTCGGCATCGTCGGCGAACGCGCCGTCATCGAGCAGGCCAAGGGGGCGTTGATGGTGGCTTACAACATCGACGCGGACGCCGCCTTCGCCGTGCTGAAGTGGCGTTCCCAGGAGATGAACGTGAAGGTCCGCGAGCTGGCACACCGGCTACTGGAGGATCTGCCGCACCTGCTGGACATCCCCGAGTCGCGCCGCCGGCCGCTCGACCGGTTCCTGATGACGCTGGAGGCCCCGATCTAACGGAGCGCGGTGGGTACGGCTACCAGCCCGCGTTGCGGGCCAGGTCGATCGCGTACTGGTTGACGAAGGTGCCGGCTCCGGGCTCGCCACGGCCGCAGGAGCCGTCGGATTCTCCGGGTCGCTTGATCCACAGGAAGGCATCCACCTGCGGATTGCCGGTGGTCGTCGTGGGTGCGGCGCCGAGTGCGCGCCCGCTGGGGTTGCACCAGTACAGCGGCTCACCCTCGACGCGGTCCGGCGCCGTTGCGGGAGGTGTCGATGACGAAGGGTTTGCCGCCCGTCATTCCCGGAGATGGCCTGCGCCGTAGCCGATCTCCTCGGCGGTGGTGAAGAAGTTCGCGGTGTTGAGGCTGAAGCCGCGAGCCTTGGCCACACCCACCTGGTTGAGCCGGTTCGCCATCTCCTCGGCGTTCACCCAGCGCGAGTGGCCGGCGTCGACGTAGACCGCGGTGGCCGGGTTGCGGGTCAGCGTGTCCACGGCGTAGCCGATCAGATCGAAGCGTTCCTGACGCTGATCACCCGACAGGCAGTCGGCCATGGCCAGCGCGTCGGGTTCGAGGATCACCGTGGCCGGTCCGCCGCCGATCGCCGCGGCGACGCCGTCGATCCAGCTGCGGTAGGCGCCGGCGGAGCCGAAGCCGCCCGCGGCGAAACTGCCGCAATCGCGGTGCGGGATGCCGTAGAGCGCGAGGATCGGCATGGTCCCGGCGGCCTGAGCGGCGGCGATGTATTTCGCGTCGACCGCCGGCGTGGACAGTTGGTCCATCCAGTACGCCGTCGGCGTGTTCACCACGGCGTTCAGCTGGGGGTTGTCGACGCCGCGGGCGGCGCGCATCCCCTTGGAGTCGGGGTTGACGTAGAACGGCAGGCCCACCAGCGGGTTCGCGTCGGCGGCCAGCCGAACCGCCGGTTGCGGGCTCAGCCCCACGCCGGCGACGGCCACCACGGCCAGGAAGGGCACGATCCACCGCGCGACTGCACCAGCAGCTGAGGACATCACGCCAGGAAAGATAGTGCGGCCGATGATCGAGTGCCAATCCCGGTTCGCCGATAACCGTCCACGCCCGGGCCACGCCGAGGTATTACGGAAAGGAACAGTGAGGGGGCTCGCACATGTCTGTTCCGCTGTTGCCGCCCGGCTTCGACTTCACCGATCCCGACATCTACGCCCACCGGCTGCCCGTCGAGGAGTGGGCCGAGGTGCGCCGCGCCGCGCCGCTGTGGTGGAACGCGCAGCCCGCTGACGTCGGCGGCTTCGGCGACGGCGGCTTCTGGGTGGTGAGCAGGCACCGCGACGTCCGCGAGGTGTCGCGCCGCAGCGACGTGTTCTCCTCCGCCGCGAAGTCGGTGGTTCCGCGGTACAAGGTGACTGGCGGCGGCGGTCAGATCGAGGCCGGCCGGGCGTCGATGATCATGATGGACGATCCGGAGCACACCCGGCTGCGCAAGATCATCTCGCGCGGGTTCACCCCCCGCGCGGTCGAGCGGCTGCGCGCCGAACTCGGCGAGCGCGCCCAGCGCATCGCCGCGGACGCGGCGGCGATGCCTCCCGGCGACTTCGTGTTGCAGGTCGCCCGCGAACTACCGCTGCAGGCCATCGCCGCGCTGCTCGGGGTCCCGCTGGAGGACCGCGGCAAGCTGTTCGACTGGAGCAACCAGATGATCGGCGACGAGGACCCCGAGTTCGCTGATTACGACTCGTTGGGGTCGGCCGCCGAGATGATCTGGTATGCCATGCAATTGGCGCAAGTGCCGGGCCGAAAAGCCCGGCGACGACATCGTGAGCACCCTGGTCGACGCCGATGCCGAGGGCCGGCTGACCGAAGCCGAATTCGGGATGTTCGTCGTCACGCTCGCCATCGCCGGCAACGAGACGACCCGTCAGTCCATCACCCAGGGCATGATGGCGTTCACCGAGTTCCCCGACCAGTGGGAGCTGTTCAAGGCGCAGCGGCCCACCACCGCCGCCGACGAGATCATCCGGTGGGCCTCACCGATCAACGCGTTTCAGCGCACGGCGCTGGTGGACACCGAACTGCGCGGTACGCCGATCGAGAAGGGTCAGCGGCTGGTGCTGTTCTACCGGTCCGCGAATTTCGACGAGGAGGTGTTCGCCGACCCGCACACCTTCGACATCCTGCGCGATCCCAACCCGCACCTGGGGTTCGGGGGCACCGGCGTGCACTACTGCGTCGGGGCCAGCCTGGCCAGGATGACGATCGATCTGATGTTCAACGCGATCGCCGATCATCTGCCGGATCTGACGCCGATCGGCCCGCCCGAGCGGCTGCGGTCCAGCATGATCAACGGGATCAAGCACTGGCCGGTGGCCTACACCGGTGCCGGCGCGGCGACCACATAGCTGCGGCCTCGTGCCGGCCGCTCCCACAGCACTCCCTCGCTCGGCGGTCGCACCCGCGGCGACCAGGTCGCGTTTGAGGATCTTGTTCGTGGCGGTCTGCGGCAGGGTGTCGTTGATCCGGACGAACCGCGGCCACCCCTTCGGCGACAGGTCCGGCTGCGCGGCCAGGAACGCCGCGAACTCCGCGGGGCTCAGCCGTGCGCCCGCGTTGAGCACGATCGCGGCCATCACCTGGTCACCCACCTGCGGGTCGGGCACGGCGTAGACGGCGACCTGGTTGATCTGTTTGAGCCGCAGCAGGATCCGTTCGATCGGCGCGGCGGCGAGGTTCTCGCCGTCCACGCGCATCCAGTCGGCGGTGCGGCCGGCGAGATAGATCCATCCCTCGGCGTCCCGGTAGGCCAGGTCACCGGACCAGTACATGCCGTGGCGCATCCGCTCGTTCGTCGCGTCGGGGTCGTTGTAGTAGCCGGCGAACGCGCCGCCGCCGGTGGTGTTGACCAGCTCCCCCACGGCCTCGTCGGCGTTGACGAGTGCGCCGGTCTCGTCGAAAACCGCGCTGGCACATTCGGTCACGGTGTCGGCGTGATAGACGGCCACCCCGTCCCAGCCCTTGCCGATCGACCCGGGTGGCGTGCCCTCCTCGCGCACGACGATGACGGCGAACTCGCTGGAGCCGAAGCCGTCCATGACGCGGCAGCCGAAGCGGCGCGCGAACTCGTCGATGTCACGGTCGGCCGCCTCGTTGCCGAACGCGACGCGCAGCGGATTGTCGGCGTCGTCGGGTTGTTCCGGCGTACCGAGCACCAACGCCAGCGGCTTGCCGACGTAGTTCATGTAGGTCGCGCCGTAGCGGCGCACCTCGGCGAGGAACCGGGAGGCGGAGAACTTCGCCGGGACCATCGTCGCGCCGCTGCACACCGCGACCGACCATCCGCCCGCCACGCCGTTGGAGTGGAACAGCGGCATGGACAGGTAACACACGTCCTGCGGTATCACGTCGAGTTGCAGAACCAGGCTGCTGCCGCTGAGCACGCCCATCACGTGGGCGAACGGCACCGCCTTCGGGTTGCCGCTGGTGCCGGAGGTGAAGATCAGCATGAACGGGTCAGTGGCCTCGACCTCGCGGTGCGGCACCAGCGCGCCCGCCGCGGCCACCGCGTCGCGGTACCGCGCTGAGGTCACGTCGAGAACCGTGACGCCGGCCAGGTCCAGACCGTCGATCAGCGGTCGGTGCGCCGGGTCCACCAGCAGCAGTTGGCAATCCGAGCGTCGGATGTCGGCCGCGAGCCCGTCGCCGCGGCGGGTGGTGTTGATGCCGCACAGCACATAACCGCCGAGCGCGGCGGCGGCCATCGAGCGCAGCATCGCCGGTGTGTTGCCGAGCAGGACACCGACATGCAGCGGACGTTGCGGGTCGGCCAGCCCGATCATCGTCGACGCCTCGGCGGCCGCCTCCGCCAGGTGCTCGCGCCACGACCAGCTGCGGTCCTCGAACGCCACCGCGGGGGACTCGTCGTGTATCCGGTCTCGCAGCACCTGCTGCATCGTCTCGTGCATGGCCGCCTCACTTCATCGCGTGGTGAACACCATTCCGGCATAGTCTTTTTCGGCGGTCGTGTCGCAATACGTGCGGTATGTGCCGAATCCGCCGACATAGGGCATGAACACCCGGTTCTTGCCCTCGACGTTCGCCCCCAGGTACCACGACGACGCGGCGCGGGGGAACAGCGTGCCCTGCGCGGCCTCGGCGACGTGCCGCGTCCATGCGTGCGGCGGCGTCCGCGCGAGGTTCCACCTGCCCCACCCCCTGCTCGCGCGCGGCGCTGATCAGCTCGACCACCCAGTCGACCTGGACTTCGGCGTGCAGCACCATGTTCGCCAGCACCGAGGGGCTGCCGGGACCGCTGAAGCTGAACAGGTTCGGCAGTCCGGGGCACCATCAGCCCGAGGAAGGTGACGGGCCCGTCCGCCCACACCTCGGTCAGCCGGCGACCACCGGGGCCGACCGGATCGATCCGGGTCAGCGCGCCGGTCATCGCGTCGAATCCGGTCGCGAAAACAAGTACATCGCAGGGGTATTCGCGCTCGGCGGTGCGCACGGCGGTGGCCGTCACAGTCGGTGATCGGCTCCCGCCGCAGGTTCACCAACCGCACGTGCTCGCGGTTGAACATCGGGTAGTAGCCGGAGTCGGTGCAGATGCGCTTGGTGCCGATCGGGTGGTCGACCGGGATCAGGTCCTTCGCCACCGCGGGGTCGGCCACCAGTTCCCGGATGCGCGCCTCGGCGAACTCCCGGGCGAGGTCATTGGCGGCCGGGTCGGTGAGCTGGTCGGGGAAGGTCTTGCTGAACAGCACGCCGCCCTCGGTCCAGCGCTGCCGCAACGCATGTGCCCGGTCCTGCGGACTGGTCCGTGCGGCGGGTTCGGCCAGCTGGCTGGTGTGCGGGGTGCCGGCCGGCGCGTAGGCGGCGCGGCGCCGTCGTTGCGGGTACTCCGCCCGGATCCGCCGCATGTCCTCGTCGGTCCAGGGCCGATTGGGCATCGGAACGCTGTAGTTGGGTGAGCGCTGGAACACCGTCAGCGCCGCGGCGGCGTCGGCGATCAGCGGCGTCGCCTGGATGCCGGATGAGCCGGTGCCGAGCAGGCCGACCCGCTTGCCGGCGAAGTCCGGATCGCTATTCCGGCCAGTCCGCCGTGTAGTAGATATCGCCGGCGAAGTCGTCGATGCCCGGCGATGTCCGGCCGATGCAGCGCCGACAGGCAGCCGGTGGCGCACAGCAGGAACCGCGCGCGGTGGCGGCCGCCGGCGTCGGTGGTCCGACCTGCCAGGGCCGTGCGACGCTCGTCGAACGCGGCGCCGAGTCACCGCGGTGTCCGAACGGAAGTGCCGGGGCAGGTCGAACCGGTCGGCGACATGCTCGAGGTAGCGCCAGGATCTCCGGCTGGGTCGGCGAACCGCTCGCTCCACGTCCAGCTCTGCTGCAGCTCCTCGTCGAAGGAGTAGGAGTAGTCGACGCTCTCGACGTCGCACCGGGCGCCGGGGTACCGGTTCCAGTACCAGGTGCCCCGACGCCGGGGGCGGCCTCGACGCCCAGCACGGTCAGCCCCGCGATGCGGCGCGGTGCACCGCGTACAGGCCGGCGAAGCCGGCGCCCACCACCAGCACGTCGACAGCGGCGTCTGTGGCGGACGTTCGGGACCCGTGCGGTCAGCGCTGCTCGGCATCAACGGGTGCTTCCTTTCTGCGGGTCGGTACGTCCTGGCGGGCGTCGGCAAGCCCAGGTCCCGACGTCGGACCACAGCAGCTCCCGGGCTGCGGCGGCCGGCGGGAAGGCCATCATGGTCAGGAAGCCGTGGAAGAGGCCGGGGTAGTCGCGGTGCCGCACGGTGACCCCGCCGCGCGCAGCCGCCGCGGCGTATCGCTGCCCTCGCTGTGACAGCGGGTCGAGGCCGGCGGTGACGACGACGGCGGGCGGCAGCCCGGCGAGCTGGCGGCCCGCGCCGGCGCGACGTACGCCGCGGGCGGATCGGGCAGGTCGCGGTCGCCGCCGAGGTACTGCTCCCAGTACCACTGCATCGCAGCCCGGGTGTTGAAGTACCCGGTGGCTAGCGCCGGTAGCTCTCGGTGTCGAAGTCCGGATCGATGCACCGGGTAGAGCAGCACCTGCGCCGGCGGGCACGGCCGCCGCGGTCGCGGCCATGAACGCCACGACCGCGGCGAGGTTGCCCCCGGCGCTGTCCCCGCGGCCGCGATCCGCGCCGGGTCGATCGCCGAGGTCGGCGGCGTGCGCGGCGACCCACCAGGGCGGCGTACGCGTCCTCGGCCGCGGCGGGCGCGGGGTGCTCGGGCGCCAGCCGGTAGTCCGACCGAGACCACGACGGTGCCGGTGTGCCGGGCCATCGGGCGGCAGAACCCGTCGTGGCTGTCGATGTCGCAGAAGACGAATCCCCCGCCGTGGAAGAACGACCACGGCCGGGCCGGGACCGCGGCTCGCCGTGCGGGCCGATAGACCGCACCGGGGAACGGGCCGGAGGCTGTGCGATGACCGTGAGGTCCTCGGTGCGCGACGTCGTCGAGGTTGTCCACCGGCTGCGCGCGTGCCGCCACGGCCGCGCGCCTCGGCGCCGGTCATCTCGTGGACCGCCGGGAAGCCGGCGTCGAGAAGCCGCAGCATCGGGCGACCTCGCGCCAGTGCGTCGTCGAGCACGGTCATACTCCTTGTTATCTCGCACGGAGTATTAACGGTAATAGCTCGAAGTGGCAAGCTGCAACGTCGCGAGATGGCCGAGCGGCACATGTCCGGCCGGGCCCCGGGGTGCGCCGAACATGCCGCAGCGAGCACGCGACGCCCGCCCACCCCAGCTGCGGCGCCACGAGCTGGGCGGTCCTGGGGCTGCTTGTCCTTCGGGGAGGAACTGTCCGGTTACGACCTGAAGCAGTGGGCCGACTGGAGCCTGAGCTTCTTCTACTGGGCGCCGTCCTACAGCCAGATCTACGGCGAGCTGCACAAGCTCGAGGAGATCGGCTGCGCGACCTCCCGCGTCAGGACAACAAGGACGACGTCCGCGGGAGAAGCGGCTCTACCGGATCACCCCCGCCGGCGAGCGCGCCGTGACGCGCGCTGGGCCGCCGACGCGCGCCGCGAACCCGCCGTCCTCAAGCACGGCGTGATGCTCCGTATGTGGCTGGGCCACGCCGCGACCCGGCCAGCTGCGCGAAGTGGTGCTGGCAGCATCGTGACGCAGTCGGAGCGGATGCGGGTCTCGCGCCTCGGCCACGCCGAGGGCGCCGCGCCGGAGCCGGAGTGGGCGTACCCGGAGACGGTGCTGAACTGGTCGGAGCGGTACTACGCCGACGAGTGCGCGCGGGCCGACACCCTGCTCGCCGAGCTGGACCGGCTCGCGGCCCGGCGCAAGCGCAGGGCCAGGCGCCCCTCGGGCGGCGCTCAGGCGGGCCGGTAGCGCAGCAGCGTGATCCCGGTGTCCGGGCACGTCGTGGAACACCGGGCTCGACCCGCATGCCGATCCGGATGTCGTCGGGGTCGACGTCGACGAGTTCGGTGCTGACCCGCGGGCCGGCGTCCCACTCGACGACCGCGAGCAGCTGCGGCACGGCGTCGGCCCACGGCGGCGCGGTCGGCCGCCGCGCGACCGTGTAGGTGTAGAGCGTTGCCGGCGCCGTCGATCTCGCGCCACTCCAGGTCGTCGGCCAGGGTGCCGGGCGCCAGCGTCCGCGGGTAGAAGACGTACCGGTCCGAGCGACGGCGAGTACTGGATCACGGATCCGGTGCTCGGTCAGCGCATCCCAGAACGGCTGCCGACACCGGCGTCGGCTCGGGCAGCGGGGCTTGCGCGGGTCGGCATTCGGTCATCAGTCCCCCTCCAGGACCAGCGCGACCTGCTCGCTCATGATGCCGCCGGTGCCGGTGACGAACGCGATGTCGCAGTCGGGGACCTGCGCCGCCGCGGCACGGCCCATCACCTGGCGGGCGGCGTCGACGACGTGGTGCATGCCGCCGGCCATCCCGGCCTGGCCGAACGACAGCTGCCCGCCGGCGGTGTTGAGCGGGAAGTCGCCGCGGAAGGTCAGGTCGTGCTCGTTCATCCACGCATGCCCTCGCCCTTGCGACAGAACCCGGCGTCCTCGAGGCTCATCAGCACGGTGATCGTGTAGCAGTCGTAGATCGACGCCATGTCGACGTCGGCCTGCGGTGCGACCCGCCATCGCGAAGGCCCGGGCCGGCGACGCGGGCCATCGGGGTGTGCAGGAAATCGTCGGCGTAGGTGGGGGTCTTGAACGCGATGTGCTCGCCGAATCCCTTGATCCACACCGGGCCGGTGCCGGCCCGGCGTGCGAGGTCGGCGTTGGCGATCAGCACCCCCGCGCCGCCCTGCACCCGCATCACGGTCTCCAGCATGTGGATCGGGTCGGCGATCATCGGGCTGGCCAGCACGTCGTCGACACCGGTGGGCGGCTTGCCGTGGAACACCGCACCGGGATGGGCGCACGCGTTGGTGCGCTGGTCCACGGCGATCTTGGCCAGCGCGGCCGGGTCGTAGCCGAACTCGCGCGGCGTAGCGCTGGGCGATCTGCGCGTACGGCGCGTTCTGCCCGACGTTGCCGTACGGGATCTCGAACTCGGCCTGCGGCGAGCCGTACTTGTTGCTCGACGCGCCGTACCACGCCGACGTGCGACGGCGCGGCGCCGCTGCGACCGCGGCAGCACCGTCGATCCCGGCACGACCGCCAGCACGGCGTCGCAGACGCCGAGCTCGACCGCGGCCGCGGCCCGCCACACCATGCCTGCGGCCGTGGCGCCGCCGAGGTCGACCCGCTCGCCGAAATCGAGCGGCAGGCCGAGGTACTCGCGACAGGGTCGCCGGCGCGAACATGTCCGACTCCGCGACGCCGTGGCAGACGAGGCCGTTGACCACCGCAGGGTCGAGCCCGGCGTCGTCGATCACCATGCTTGGCCAGCGCGGCGTACTGGTCGAGGGTGAACAGGCGGCGGCGCGGTCTGCTTGCGTCTCGTGCGGGCAGCTCCGCGATGCCGATGATCGCGGCCTCGCCGCGCAGACCGGTCAGCCCGGCTCACGCTCCGCTGCGGCAGCGCGACCGTCGCGGTGCCCGGCATCAGCACGTCGTCGCCGCGGCGTGCCGGCGATGTCGAGGTCGACCAGCCCGACGACCGTCCTCGACGCGTTTGCCGGTGACGATGCCGCCGAAGGTCAGCGCCTGACCGGGGTAGGCCACCGCGCGGTTCTGCACCGAGAGCGCCACCAGCCGGCCGCCGCCGCCGATCCAGTCGGTCAGGGCGCGCGCCAGCAGCGCCGCCTGCAGCGGTCCCTGCACGAGCACGTCGTCGTAGCCCTCGCGGTCGCGCGCCCAGTCCTTGTCGTAGTGGATGCGGTGGCCGTTGTAGGTGGCGGCGCTGAAGAAGAACATCTGGGTCTCGTCGACGGTGACCGACGAGCGGCCGGACCTCGTCGCCGGCGTCGACGTCCTCGTAGTACACCTGCGTCGGTCATGCCGGCCGTCCTCACGGTCGGGCGATCATCGACGTGGTGGCCTCGGCCACCAGCTCGCCGTGCTGGTTGCGGTAGTCGGTGCGCCAGGTGACGAGCACGAATCTGCCCTGACCTGCCCTGCTTTTCGACGATCGACTCGACGGTGCGCGACCATCTCGATCTCGTCGCCGTGATAGGCGGGCAGGTGAAAGGTCGTGCTCTCGCCGCCGGCCATCCGGCGCGGCGCGCGCGGGAACGCCAGCTCGCCCGAGACCGCGCCCGACGACCCGTCGGGCCGCAGGCTCGTCGAGTGCCGCGACGCCGAGGATCGCGTACTGCAGGTACAGCGGCGGGCAGATCGATGTCGCGATAGCCGTGGGCGCGCGCGTAGTCGCGGCGTCGAACCACAGCGGGTTGTGGTCGCCGACCGCGGCCGCCCAGCGCTGCCAGTCGCGCCGGTACACGTCGCCGGTGGCGGTGGCGCGACCGTCGCCGATCTCGCGGCCGATTCCGGCGTCGACGAGGCTGTCCGGCGCCGTTCTGTCATCCGGTCGCCGCTCTCGAGCCATGTCGCGGCGATGTCGGCGCCGCCGCCGAGCGTCGACAGCACCCGCGCGCGTTCGGAAAACCGGTGCAGGTCGGTGTCGACGACATAGCCCATGCCGCCGTGCAGTTGGTGCGCGTCGAGCGTGATCATCTTGACCGCGGCGGCCGCGCATCCGGGCGATCGCGGTCTCGCGAGTGCCCGTGCGTGCCCTGCCCGATCCAGAACACCGCCGACTGCGCGGCGAGCCGGGCCGCCGACAGCGCGATGTGCATATCGGCGACCAGATGCTGTGCGGCCTGGAACGACGCGATCGGCCGGCCGAACTGCTCGCGCATCTCGTGTACTCGACGGTGCGCTGCATCGCCGCCTCGCCGACGCCGACGAGATCCAGACGACACAGCGCCACACGGCATTGGCGATCCGGCGCAGACCCTGAAACCGGCACGCCCTCAGCGCTTCCCAGCACCATCGGTCCGACACCGCACGCCGTCGAAGATCAGGCGGGCCGCGGGCTGGCCGCCCATCATCGCCAGTGGCTCGGATCGCAGCCCCTCGGCGTGCGGTTCGACGACGAACACCGGACGCCCGCGTGCGGTGTCCCGTCCGGACGCACCACGTCGTCGGCGCTCGGCACGTCGAGCACGAAGTCCAGCGATCCGGTGAGCAGCCAGCCGTCCGCGGCGGCCGGGCGTCGAGCACCGGCGTGACGTCGCCCGCATCCCGCGGTCGACCACAGCGCCATCGTGCCGCGCGCGTCGCCGGACGTCAGCCGGGGCAGCAGCACCGCCCGCGTGCTCGGCGCCGAGCCGGTCAACCGCGAGTGCCGGCGTGCAGCGTGCTCTGCACGACGGCCTGGGGCACAACCGCGTCCGGCCTCCACGCAGAAGATCCCGAGATCCGTCGAGCGTGCCGCCGGAACCGCCGTACCGTCGGGCAGGACAGCCGAGCACGCCCGCGTCGGCCAGCGCGCTTCCAGTGGGCGTCCGGGTCGTGCTCGGCGGCATCCGCCGCGGCACATCGCGGCCAAATCGCGTTCGTCGTGGTCGGGCAGCACGCATCGGCGTCAGCGTCCGTACGACGGCATGCCGTGGCCGCGCTGGGCGATGACGTCCCGCAGCACCTCGTTGGTGCCGCCGCCGAACCGCATCAGCGGCGACACCCGGTACAGCCGCTCGAAGATGCCGACGGCGGGGGCTCCCGGGCTGCGGTGCGCCAGCAGTCCGTCGGGCCCGAGCAGGTCGATCGCCAGATCGGCGATCCGCTGGCGCAATTCGCTGGTGAAGATCTTCTCGACGCTGACCTCGACGCTGGGGATGACGTCCGCTGTCGAGCATCGACGCGGCTTCGCAGCCCATCAGCGTGGCCACCTCGACGTCGGCCTCGGCCTGCGCGAGGCGCCGCGCACGAAGGGGCACGCGGCCGGCACCGAGCCGTCGCGGCGCGGCCGGCATGCCAGGCGATGCAGGTCGTCGAGGGCGCGGCGCAGGTCGCCGGCGTTGGTCAGCGCACCGCGCTCGAGGTCGAGCGCGCCGGTGATGTAGCGTCCAGCCCGCTGTTGACCTCGCCGATCAGGTTGGTGACCGGGACCCGCACGTCGTCGGAAGAACGCCTCGTTGGTGCGGTAGCCCGACCACGCGGTACAGCGGGCGGATCTCGACCCCGGCTGTGTCGACGGGCACGATGATCACCGAGATGCCGCGGTGCCGCGGCGCGTCGGGATCGGTGCGCACGCACAGCCACTCGTGGGTGGCAGCGCTGGGCGCCGCTGTTCCAGATCTTGGACCCGTTGATCACCCACTCGTCGCCGTCGCGAACGGCGCGGGTGCGCAGGCTGGCCAGGTCGGTGCCGGCGTCGGGCTCGGAGTAGCCGACCGCGCAGACGATCTCGCCGCGCGCGATGGGCGGCAGGAACTCGTCGCTTGTTCTGCTCGGTGCCGTGCCGCATGATCATCGGCGCCACCGAGGTCACCGTCAGGTCGGGCCCGGGGACGCCCGCGGTACTCGAACTCGCTCATCAGCAGGTGCTGGTGCATCGCGTCCAGGCCGAGGCCGCCGTACTCGGCCGGCCAGTTCAGCGCCGAACCAGCCCTTCTCGCCGATCTTGCGCCGGAACTCCGACAGCTCGCCGCCGCTGCGTCTCGAGCCCGTGCTCGGCCAGTTCCGGCCCGAGCGCGGGGGTGACGTTGTCTCGCAGGAACGCCCGCACTTCGTCGACCCAGGCGTCGAGACCGGCATGCACGAGCGGTGAGCCTAGCCGCCGGGACGCGAGCCCAAGATTGTTTCGGAAAGAAATAGATCAGGGGGCTCTCGGTCACCGGCCGACGGGATGCAGGATCGTCTTGCCGGGCAGGCGTCCGGCGTCGGCGGCGGCGTGTACGGCGGCGGTCTCGGTGAGCGGGCGGCGGTCGGCCACGTCGACGATCAGATCTCCGGTGTCGACGCGGCGCGCGAGGTCGGCCAGTTGACCGGCGTCGCTGCGCACGAAGATCCGCTGGCTGCGCACCCCGCGCCCCGGATGTTGTGGTCCGGACGTCATCGTGCCGACGTGGAAACCGCCGTCGGCGACGAGGCCGAGCAGCGCGGCGGTCTGCTCTTCTGTGGTGCTCACCAGGTTGAGCACCACGTCGAACGGCCCGCCGGCCACCTCGACCGGGGTGGTAGCCGGGTAGTCGAGATAGTCCACGATCCGGTCGGCGCCGCGCTCCCGCAGCCGGTCGGCGTCGGCCACCTTGGCCGTCGCGGTGACGACCGCCCCGGCCTGGTGGGCCAGCTGCACGGCGTATCCCCCGACCGCGCCGCCCGCTCCGTTGATCAGGATCGTCTGGCCGGCGGCCACCCCGGCGATCTCGAACAGCGCCTGCCAGGCGGTCAGTCCGACGGTCGGCAGCGCCGCCGCATCAGCCAGGGCCACGGTGGTCGGCGCGGAGGCCAGCACCTCGGCCGGCGCGAGCACGTAGTCGGCGGCAGCGCCGTCGGCGGCCATCGGGAGCAGCCCCACCACTGCGTCGCCCACCGCCCAGTCCGCCACGCCCGCGCCGACGTCGGCGACGGTGCCGGCGACGTCGATGCCGGGCACGTGCGGGAAGGTGATCGGGAAGGCCTCGGTCAGATAGCCCCCGCGGATCCCCGCATCGACCGGATTGAACGACGTTCCGGCCACCTGCACCAACACCTGCCCCGGCCCGGGGGCAGGACGCTCGACCTCCGCGTACTCCAACACGTCGCTCTCGCCGTACCGGCGGAAAAGCACAGCCTTCATGATGTCCTCCTCATCAGTCGCTTCGAAGTCGAAGCGGTTACCCTCGGTGCAACTCGCTTCGATATCGAAGCAATGCCACTCGGAGGTGTGGTGTCGATCACAACGCTTTGACTTCGAAGCAATATGCTCGGGAGATGGCCGATGCGCTCACACCCGAGCAGCTGAGCACCTACTTCGCGCTGACGGAGGCGGTCAGCCTGTTGCAGTACGCGGTACGCGGGCAGCTGCAGGACGAGGGCGGTCTCAGCTACGTCCAGTTCGAGATCCTGGCCCACCTCGCCGACGCCGACAGCGGGCTCACCATGACCGCTCTCGCCGACGTCGTCGTCTACAGCCGCAGCGGCCTGACCCACCAGGCCGGGTTGCTGGAGAAGGCGGGCCTGATCACCCGCCGGCCCAGCACCGACGATCAGCGCGCCACGGTCGTGCGCATCACCCAGGCGGGCCGGGACCGGGTGGCGGCGGTGCTGCCCGGACACGTCGGGGTCGTGCACGACCTGCTGTTCGAACCGCTCGCCGCACGCGACGTCGCGGCGCTGGGCGACATCATGGGACGCGTCCGCGACCACATGCGGGCCCGGCCGCCGAGGTCGGCAGTCGCGCGCAGACCGGCACGGTAGCCGGGCCGGCGGCACGACCGGGGCATTCGGGCCCGACATGACCGCGGGTTACTGTGCTGTGGTCGGCCTCCGCGACAGCCGACCGGAAAGTTGGGCGCATTTCAATGACCGCAGCAGCAGAATCGTCGCCGCTGGAAGCGCGGGTCGGCCACTACTACCAGATGGACGGCACCTACCTGGTGGGCCGCGAGAAGGTCCGCGAGTACGCCCGCGCGGTGCAGGACTACCACCCCGCGCACTGGGACGTCGCCGCGGCGGCCCAACTCGGCTACTCCGGCCTGGTGGCGCCGCTGACCTTTACCTCGGCGCCGGGGATGCAGTGCAACCGCCGCATGTTCGAAGAGGTGGTCGTCGGCTACGACACCTACATGCAGACCGAGGAGGTGTTCGAGCAGCACCGGCCGATCGTGTCCGGCGACGAGCTGCTCATCGACGTCGAGCTGACGTCGGTGCGCAGGATCGCCGGACGCGACCTGATCACCGTGACCAACACGTTCACCGACGCCGCCGGGGAGCGCGTGCACACGCTGCACACCACCGTGGTCGGTGTGACGGCCGAGGACATCGGCGCCGAGGTCAAGACCGCGGTACAGAACGCGATGATGCACGACATGAACATCCTCGACATCGGGGGCTCCGACTCCGACTATCAGAAGACGGTGCGGCCCGACGGAGAGATCCGGGTCTCCGAAGGCGGGGTGACGCGCAGGCCGGGGACGCCGTCCTTCGACGACGTCAAGGTCGGCGACGAACTTCCCGTCCACCACACCCGCCTGTCGCGCGGGGACCTGGTCAACTACGCCGGCGTGGCCGGCGACGCCAACCCGATCCACTGGGACGAGGACATCGCCAAGCTCGCCGGGCTGCCCGACGTGATCGCCCACGGCATGCTGACGATGGGCCTGGGCGCCGGCTTCGCCTCGGCGTGGACCGGTGACCCGGGTGCGGTCACCCGCTACGCGGTGCGGCTCTCGGCACCGGCGATCGTGCCCGCCAAGGCCGGCGCCGACATCGAGTTCAGCGGGCGCATCAAGTCACTGGACCCCGAAACCCGCAGCGGAGTCGTGCTGGTCGGCGCGAAGTCCGAGGGCAAGAAGATCTTCGGCCTGGCGACGATGAACGTCCGCTTCGGCTGACCCGGCGGCTCGGCCGCTCGGTTCATCGGCCCGGTGTCGATCCCCCAGAAAGGTCAGGGCAATAGGCCCCGACGGCATCGCCGGGAAAGAACTTCGCGGACTGCCCTGCAAGACCGCCGTCGTTGACGGCGATCGTGACCAAAACCGGGTCTTGCCAAAGCGCTTCGCCAAAGGGAGGCGGCGACGTCCCCAGGGTCTCACAGATTCGGTGTCCAGCTTTTGTCACCCCCGCGATAGTGGCCGATGAGCAGAATTCGACATTCTGCCCGGTGGCCCAATAGTTGTAGATCAGGGGATCGGTCGGCTCAGAAAGCCCGGCCTCGGTGCTACCCCACGTACTCGGCCAATCCGGCATGTCGGAGATTGGCTTTAGGACGGGGCCCGTGTTGCACGTGCTGCTCTGGATGATCGAATCAACTTTCTGTTCGTCCGAATCAGCGCGATCGAGTTGGTGGCTGAGGTCGCCCATATTCGCAGGGCCAGCAGGTGAGCTGTGGCACCCAGCAAGCGTGGAGATCAGGCCTACCGCGAGGATCACGGCCTCCATCCGACGGTGTCCGCGCCGGGCTTTCCGACCGGTTGCAGCATTGCCGCCTGCGTCAAGGAAGTTCGCCATTGTCGCTCCGCGGTCGAGGGCAAATTCGCCGACGCTACGCCGACTATTGCTGACATTTATATCAAGCACTCCGGGTATTCCGCTCTTTGTACAGAACAACGAAAGTCCCCGTCCGCCGCGTCGTCAGCAGGTCTATCTCTTGTCTGAATCCACGCGTGAAAGCTAGGGCTCAGAGACTTCGTTGACGCTCCATCCCTGGGCAATACGAACCAGCGCCGGTCGTCGCCACGTCGAACTCTGTTGGTTGTGACCGCCGCGCGAACTCGACGCAACTCGTCATCCTGTCGGTCCGAGAGGGCCGGGCCGACAAAGGTACTTAGATGAGGTAGCTTTTTATGGTGCGCCGTGCACCGTCGGCGGAAAGCAAAGGAGTGCCAGGGTGGATCTCGGCCTGTGGGGTGAGCTCACGATCCTCGCCGCTGTGATGGAATTGGTTTTCGCTGCTTGCGTTTTCATCTACATGGCCCGCCTGGAGAAGCGCACCCCACACCCGATGGGTGACACCGTCGGCGCGCACAAGGCGGTTTTGGCCAAGGTACGCAAGCGCGAACCGTTGTCGCGCGACGAGTTCGACTACGCCGCCGAACTGGTGGCCGACGCGCGATCGCCGCTGGCCTACGCGATTCCCGCGGCGCTGTTCACCGTCGGGTTCTTCTATGTGGTCGGCTGTCTGTTCGTGCTGCACATCGACGGCGGGCACCCGTCGTTCCGCACGTTCATCGGGGGCATCCCGATGTTGACCTCGATGAACATGGCGGCCCAGCTGCGCCGGGTGGCGGGCATGGGAAAGAAGCTGCGCGACGTGCCGGTCGTTGCGGACCGAGCGCTCCGACGAACTCAGTCGCCGCCTGGCGGCTTGACCACCGGGTCGTCGTCCTCCCACAGCAGCAGCTGACGAACCGCCGCGCGCGACCCGTAGGGCTGAAGCATCTGGCTGGCCGGGCGGGGACGCACCCGCAACGGCCACCAGAACCAGCGGCCCAGCAGCGCCGCGATCGACGGCGTCATGAACGACCGCACGATCAGCGTGTCGAACAGCAGGCCGAGGGCGATCGTGGTGCCGATCTGACCGAGAATCCGCAGGTCGGCGAACACGAACGACGCCATGGTGGCGGCGAACACCAGGCCGGCGGCGGTGACCACCGCGCCGGAGCCGGCCATCGCCCGGATGATGCCGGTGTTCAGGCCGGCGCCGATCTCCTCTTTGAACCGGGAGATCAGCAGCAGGTTGTAGTCCGACCCCACCGCCAGCAGCAGGATGACGGCCAGCGCCAGCACGATCCAGTACAACTCGATCCCGAAGAGGTCCTGCCAGATCAGCACGGACAGCCCGAACGAGGCGCCCAGCGACAGCGCCACGGTGCCGACGATGACGAACGCCGCGACCAGGCTGCGGGTGATGAACATCATGACGAGCAGGATCAGGCTCAGCGCCGCGATCCCGGCGATCATCAGGTCGTATTTGGCGCCGTCCTGGATGTCCTTGTAGGTGGCCGCCGTGCCGGCGATGTAGATCTTGCGACCCGGCCAGCGGCGTGCCCTTGACGGCCTCCTGCGCCGCGTGCCTGATCGCGTCGATGTGCGAAATGCCTTCCGGGGTAGCGGGATCGCCGTCGTGGGTGATGATCATCCGGGCCGCCTTGCCGTCCGGTGACAGGAACAGCTTGAGGCCGCGCTGGAACTCGGGGTTGGTGAACGCCTCCGGCGGTAGGTAGAAGGAGTCGTCGGTCTTCGACGCGTCGTAGGCCTGCCCCAGGGCGGTCGCGTTCTCCAGCGCCGCCGCGGTCTGGTCGTTGATACCCGAGGTGGTGGCGTAGTTGGTCATCGTCAGGTCGCGGTTGGTCTGCTGGCTGGCGATCTGCGGCGGGATCAGCGCCAGCAGCTTCGGTTGCAGCGCATCCAGTTTGGCGATGCTGCCCGCGACGTTGCCAGCTGGTCGGTCAGCGCGTCGATGCCGTCGAGCGCGTCGAAGAGCGACCGCAGCGCGGAGCAGATCGGGATGTCGAAACAGTGCGGCTCCCAATAGAAGTAGTTGCGCAGCGGCCGGAAGAAGTCGTCGAAGTTGGCGATCTTGTCGCGCAGGTCCTGCGCCGTGGCGACCGTCTGCTGGAACGCCTCGGTCTGCTCGTCGGTGACGCGCGGCCGACTGCTGCTGCAGCGCATACTGCTGGCGCAGGATGTCGATCGAGTTGTTGATCACGTCGACCTGCTTGAGCAGGTCGGCCGCGCGGTCCTGCTGGAACGGCAGGTTGTTGATCTGCGCGGCGCTGCTCGCGCTGATCTGGAACGGTATCGAGGTGTGGTCCAGCGGGGTGCCCAGCGGCCGGGTGATCGACTGCACCTGGGCGATGCCGTCGGTGTGGAAGACGGCCTTGGCCACGCGCTCCAGCAGGATCATGTCGGTGGGGTTGCGCAGATCGTGGTCGGCCTCGATCATCAGCAGTTCGGGATTGAGCCGGGCCTGCGAGAAGTGGCGTTCGGCGGCGGCGTAGCCGACGTTGGCCGGGGCGCTGGCGGGCATGTAGCGCGGGCGTCGTAGCTCGTCTTGTAGTTCGGCAGGGCGAGCAGACCGATGAGGGCGATCGCGACCGTCGCGACCAGGATCGGTCCGGGCCAGCGGACGATGGCGGTGCCGATGCGCCGCCAGCCCCGGGTGCTCATCGGCCGCGCCGGTTCGAACAGGCCGAAGTGGCGGCCGATCGACCAGCAGCGCCGGCGCCAGCGTCAGCGCGGCGATCACGGCGACGAGGACGCCGATGCCGGCGGGAACGCCGAGGCTCTGGAAGTACGGCAGCCGGGTGAAGGTCAGGCAGAACACCGCGCCGGCGATGGTCAGGCCCGAACCCGAGGATGATGTGCGCGGTCCCGTGGTACATCGTGGTGAACGCCGCGACCCGATCCTGCCCGGCGTAGCGCGCTTCGTGGAAGCGGCCGAGGATGAAGATCGCGTAGTCGGTTCCGGCGGCGATCACCAGCAGGGTCAGCAGATTGGTCGAATACGTCGACAGCTCGATGATCCCGGCGTTCGCGAGCACGGCGACGACCCCGCGCGACGCGGTCAACTCGATCATCACCGTGAAGATGCACGAGGAACACGTGGTGAGGCGGCGGTAGAACACCAGCAGCATCACCGCGATCACCCCGATGGTGATCAGGGTGGTCTTCAGCGTGCCCTGGCGGCCCACCTCGAACTGATCGGTGACCAGGGTGCGGCGCCGGTGACGTAGGCCTTGACGCCCGGCGGCGGCGGGGTGTCGTCGACGATGTCGCGCACCGAGTCGACGGACTCGTTGGCCAGCGACTCGCCCTGGTTGCCGGCGAGGAAGACCTGGACCAGCGCGGCCTTGCCGTCGGAGCTCTGCGAGCCGGCCGCGGTCAGCGGGTCGCCCCAGAAGTCCTGGATGTGCTGGACGTGCTTGGTGTCCTGCGAGAGCTTCTGGATCAGGCCGTCGTAGTAGCGGTGCGCCTCGGCGCCGAGCGGCTGGTCGCCTTCGAGCACGATCATCGCCGAACTGTCGGAGTCGAACTCGCCGAACACCTTGCCGATGCGCTTGCTGGCCTGCAGCGACGGCGAGTCCTGGGGGCTCAGCGACACGTTGTGCGACTCGGCCACGGTCTCCAACTGCGGCACGAAGACGTTCGTGACCACCGCCAGTCGCCAGCCAGAACAGCGCGATCAGAACGGAGAACCGGCGGATGCAGCCCGGGGACCGACCGCCACGACGGTGCCGGCGCTCATCCGGACTTGTCCAGGCAGTAGGTGTAGGCGTTCAGGGTGTTGACCGATCGCTCGTCCTTGACCACGCCGTCGATCGTGATCCGGCAGCCGATGGAGTCGCTGTCGCCTTGGGCGGCGACGTTGACGAAGACGGCGGGTTCGGTGGTGGTGGCGTCGTAGGACCACGGCAGCGTGGCGCCGTCGACGCGCTGCGGTTGGGCGTTGACGTCCAGGTAGGTGATGGTCGCCACGGTGCCCGGCGGGCCGAAGACCTCCAGGACCACGTGCTTGGGGTTGAACGGGACGATCTCGTTGTCGGACCCGCTGGGCGTCGACGTGACGTCCTGCGAGGCGAAGATGCCGTGCAGCCGGTACACGGCGAACCCGGCCGCGGCGACCACGACGACCGCCACCAGCAGCATCCAGCGCCGACCGAGCTGCCGGCTGATCGAAACCCGCTGCATCCGTGACCCTTTCGTGAGCGGCGACAGGCGCGGACCGTGGGACGGTTCCTATAGGAAGACTAATCAACTTGGTTGACGGTACGACACCGGACCGTACTCCACAACATCGGGCGTTCGGGCAGTCGGGTTGTCTCACAGGCAGTTCCCAGACTCGGCGGCTCCGGCCGTCGTACGCTCGTCACGATGTCCGGCGCGCCCGAGATTCGCTTCCTGCCCGTCGGCGACCGCCGACTGGCCTACGAGTGCGCGGTGAGGGCCCGCCGGAGGATGCACCGGCCTGGTGGGTGAGTCACCTCGAACGGGACTGGCAGGCTCCGGCCGTGCGACGATTCTGGGCAAACGTCGCGCACGGGCACACGCTGATCCGCTACGACCGGTTCGGTGCCGGCATGTCCGACCGCGCGGTACGCGAGGAGGACTTGACGCTCGACGGCGAGGTGGCGGCCCTGTGCGCGCTCCTCGAGGCGCTTGGACTGGAGCGGGTGTCGCTCTTCGGCGGTTCGTCCGGGGCGTCGCCAACCCGATCGTCGCTGCGGTGCAAGCATATTGGGGCTGGGCTCGCGATTGCTCACCGACATCTTCCTGGCTGACGCCGAGCCCGAACAGCAGGCCCGCTTCGCGCGGTCACAGTGGGAATCGGCCACTGCGGAGACGGCGGCCGATCTGCTGCGTCTGACGTACCGCCTCGACGTCCGTAGCTGTCTGCCGCTGATCAGCCGGCCGACGACGGTCGTGCATCGTCGGGGCGACCGCGCCGTGCCGTTTCGCCTGGGGCGGGAGGTGGCCTCGGCCATACCGCGCGCGACCTGCGTTCCGCCGCAAGGTATCAGGCTCGACTGTGCCCGAGCCTGATCCAGGCGGGCTGTCGCGGCGCGAGCACAAGATTCTCACCTGCGTGGCCGGTGGGCTCGCCGATCGGGAGATCGCCGAGCAGCTGATGCTGAGCCGGCACACCGTGCACCGGCACGTCGCTAACATCCGCCGTAAGCTCGGCGCCCCGTCGCTCAGCGCCGCCGTCGCGGAGGCCGCCCGACTCGGCCTGCTGTGAACTGGCCGGATGTGGTTGGCCGAGCGTTCCGGCATGCGGTGCCGACGGCACCTGCTGCTCGCCGGGGCACGCGGGCGCGTCGTCGAGATCGGGGCGGGGACCCCGCACGGTGGAACTGATGCGCGCCTGCGGCTTCACCGTCGAGGCCGATGACGGTGAGTGGCGCGCAATGCCCGCCCTCGTCCATCCACTGCGCACCGGTCGCGCCACTCTGGCTTGAAAGCATCTGTGCCATAGATCATCTGAAACGCCGAGGGCGCCCGCAGTGCGGGCGCCCTCGGTCAGGTCGATCGGTCAGGGATGCACGGTCGTGTCCACGTGCGGCACGACCACATGCGGGAACAACTGGTTCAGCCACGGGTAATAGTCGTTGCCGTATCCGTATCCATAGCCGTGGTGTCCATAGCCGTAGCCACCGAATCCATAGCCGTTGCCGTCGGCCTGCGCCGGACCGGCGAAGCCGATCACCGCAGCGGATATCGCGCCGGCGATCAAGCCCAGCAAGCCGATTCTCTTCATCGCTCTCGCCTCTTCCCTCATTGCGTCCGTAGGCGTTCCGTGCCCACGGGCGTTGCAACAGGGCGCGCTGCGGTTTGATTCCGCGGCGTTGGTGCGTGGCAGTAGGCGAGTACGTCGGGCGCGGACATCGCACGGCCGAACAGGAAACCCTGTCCGAGATCACACCCCAACTCGACGAGCAGATCACACTGCTGCCGGTTCTCGACCCCCTCGGCGATGACGGCAAGCCCCAGACTGCTGCCCAGACTCAACACCGCCTTGGTGATCGCGGTGCAACGCGCGTCATCCGGCAGGCCGCCGATGAACTGCTTGTCGATCTTGAGGATGTCGACCGGCAGGTCGACGATCTTGGCCAGACTGCTGAAACCGGTGCCGACGTCGTCGATCGCCAGCCGAACGCCCATCGCCCGGAGTCGCTCCAAGTCGGCCTTGACCGAATGGGCCACCCGCCCGGCGTGGGTCTCGGTCAGTTCGAGCACCAGACGGCCGGGATCCAGTCCCGACACTTTCAGCGCGGCGAGGACGTCGGCACGGAAGTCCCCCACCTCCAGTTGGCGACCCGAGACATTGACGTGCACCGCGCAGGCCGCCATCGCGCCGGTCCAGAGCTGGGCGTGCCGGCAGGCTTCGGTGAGCGCATACCGCCCGATGGCGGACATGTGCCGGGACGTCTCGGCCGCGGTCAGGAACTCGTCCGGGCCCAGCAGCCCGCGTTTCGGATGGTCCCAGCGCAGCAGCGCCTCGGCTGCGACACAGCCGCTGGTGTGCAGGTCCACGATCGGCTGGAAGTGGACCACGAACTCCTCGAGTTCGGTGGCCCGCGCCAGGTCGGGAAGCAACTGCACGGCCGGCAACGCCGCCGCTTCCACGTACGGCTCGCCGATGCTCACGCAGTCCTTGCCACGTCGCTTCGCCTCGTACATCAACTTGTCCGCTCGTTGGAGCAGCGCGTCGGCGCTGCATTCGGTTCGAGAGGTCATGACGCCCGCACTCATCGAGAGTTGGTCGTAGGTGCCCCCGGCAGCCAGCGGGATCGGCCGGCGGAGCTCTGTGCGGATACGTTCGGCGACGCGCCGCAGTTGGGCGACGTCGGAAAGTCCGGGACACAGCACCGCGAACTCGTCGCCGCCGAGCCGTGCGGCTGTGTCCTGGCTCCGGATGGCCATCTCGATTCGCCGGGCCGCCACCCTGAGCACCTCGTCGCCCTGCGCATGGCCCCAGGTGTCGTTCACGTTCTTGAAACCGTCGAGGTCCAGGAAGATCAGCCCCACACCGCGGGAGTCTGCGCGGACCCCCGCAGCCAGCGCCTGCTCCATCCGGTCCATGAACAGCGCGCGGTTGGCCAGACCGGTCAGCAGATCGTGCAGGGCCATGTGTTGCAGTTCCGCCTCGGCCCGCTTGCGACTGGTGATGTCCTCCACGAGGCAGATGCCGTACGGGCCGTGGCCTTTAGGCGCGACCGCCGAGGCGGAGACGGCACCCCACACCGTGGCGCCCTCGGCGCGCCGGAACGCCGTCTCGGCTTCGAAGAGCTCACCGACAGCCAATGTCAGGAGCCGTCCCAGATCGGCTGCTTCGGAGAGCATCCGGGCGACGCCGAGCGCGGTCACCGGCGTTTCCAACACCTGTTCCGTCGAGCACGGATCAACCGCTGATCGCGGCGCTGCAGCGCCACGATGTCGACCTGTTGGGCATCCTGGCCCACCACCCCCGCTCGGTCGCCCTCCACGACGCTCTCGGCCCGAGCGCCGTGCTGCATGCCGTCCTGCCGATCTGGCGCCGCCATGGGTTTGCCCGCACGGACTGGGCCGGCGCCGACCAGACCTTCGCCCTGCATGCGCTGGTCACCGGCACCGCGCTGGCGCTGCTCGGCCCCACCCCCGGGCCGGTACCGGCCGCGGACCCCATGACGGTGCTGGGCGCCGCGGTCACCGCCATCCTCGGGCCCGAGGTTGGCGACCAACAGGACACGCGTGCCGCCGCAACGGAGATCACGGATGTCCTGCGCACCGGCCAGACCGCCGCGCTGTGGCTCATCTCGGCACCCGACTCCACGGCTGAGCCGGCCCGCTAGGCCGTCTCCTCGCGCCGCGGGTCGTCGCGCCGCGCGCTGTAACTCTGGTGCACCGGCGATTCCCACGTGTACGGCTCCTCCGGATGGCCGGAGCCGCCCAGGATGAACGCGCGGTCACTGCGATTGGCCCGCGCGATGGTCGCCAGCCATGTCGCGAGCGTGCTGAACCGGTTGCGCACGCCGGTGAGGAAGGCGATGTGGATGAAGCCCCAACCCAGCCATCCCAGAAAGCCCGCGAGTTTGACCGGACCGGCCTGCAGCAGCGCATGCCCACGGCTGATGTAAGCCGCCGAGCCCAGGTCGCGGTAGCGGTAGTCCTTGCGGCCCGCCCGGCCACCATCGCGCCGGATGCACGCGGCGGCGTGCAGCCCGCCCTGCATCGCGTTCTCCGCCACTCCGGGCAGCCCGTCGCGGCCGGCCAGATCGCCGATGACGAACACCTCGCGATGTCCGGGCACCGACAGATCGGCGTTCGACCGCGATCCGTCCCGAGCGGTCGGTCGTGGCGCCCAGCTTGTCCGCGGCATGCCGGGCGAAGGGCACGGCCTCCACCCCCGCCGTCCACAGCACCGTGCGCGTGGCGTAATCCGCGGCTCGGGCCGCCGCCTTTCGGGCTGACCGTCACGCCGTCGCGCCGGACGTCGGTGACGTGCACGCCGAAGTGCATCTCCACGCCCAACTCCTCCAGCGTGCGCTGCGCCCGCTCGGCGAGCGCGGGCGCGAAGCTCTTGAGCACCCGCTCCCCGCCGTCGAAGAGCAACACCCGCGCCTCCTTGGGCGCGATGCTGTGGAACTCGTTGGCCAACGCGCGGGTCGCCAATTCCCGGAGTCTGGCCGGCCAATTCGACACCGGTCGGACCCGCTCCGGTGACGGCGAAGGTGAGCCACTGGTCGCGCTCGGGCCCCGGCGGCAGGGTCTCGGCGATCTCGAAAGCCGCGAACACCCGGCGCCGGATGCTCAGAGCGTCGTCGAGGGTCTTCATACCGGGCGCCCAGACGGCGAACTCCTCCTTGCCGAAGTACGACTGCCGCATGCCCGCGGCGATCACCAGGTAGTCGTAGTCGAGATCGAACGTCGTCTCGTCGGGACGGCGCGCCGTGACGCGGCGCGCGTCGGCGTCGAGCCGGACGGCTTCGCCGAGCAGCGTCGTGACGTTGCGGTGGTGCGCCAATTCCTCGCGCAGCGACCGGCTGATCTGGCCGATGCTCAGCGTCCCGGTCGCGCATTGGTAGAGCAGGGGCTGGAACACATGGCACGCCGCGCGGTCGAGCAGCGTGACGTCGGCCTCCACTGCGCCCGAGCCGGCGGGCACAGAACAGGCCGCCGAATCCGCCGCCGATGATGAGCACCTTCGGGCGTCCCTGACCCATGTCGAATCGATCCTCACTGCCTACGATGCTTCCTCCGTACCCGTTCCCCCGGCGATATCCACCTCGCCGGCCGTGCCGGCGGCCGCGGTGGCGCCGTGTGCTATACAGCGGCGGTGCTGGTCGTCACCGGACCGTCGGGCAATGTGGGACGTGAGCTGGTCGACCTCCTGCGCACGCAAGCACGCCCGTTTCGGGTGGCGTGCCGTCGCCCCGATCGCCTCGGTGCACTGCCGGACACCGCGCAGTCCTGCACGTTCGACTTCTTCGACGCGTCGACCTGGCCGGCCGCGCTCGACGGCGTCGAGGAATTGTTCCTGCTGTTCCCGCTCCCGGGGAACCGCGCTGCGCGGGCGGCGGTCATTCCGTTCCTGCAGGCCGCCGAGCGGGCTGGCTGCCGCCACGTGGTGTACGTATCGGTGTTCGGTGCAGACCGCGCCCGGTTCATCCCCCACCACAAGGTCGAGGCCGCGCTGCGGTCCTCCGGGATGACGTGGACGATCCTGCGGTGCAGCTTCTTCGTGCAGAACCTGCACCGCTCCATCTCCACGCACGGCGTCGACATCGTCGAACACGGAGAACTCTTCATTCCGGCCGGGCGGGGACGGACCACCTTCATCGACGCCGCCGATGCCGCCGCGGTGGCGGCCGGCGTCCTGACCGACGCGGGCCCGCGCCGCCGCGAGATCCATCACTTGACCGGCCCGGCGGCGCTGACAATGGACCAAGTGGCGACGGCGCTGTCGGCGGCGCTGGGACAACCGGTCACCTATCGGCGTCCCGGCCTGCTGCGCTTCGCCGCGCGGCTGCGGCGGCGCGGGGTCGGGCTGGGATGCGATCGGGTTCATGGCCGCGGTCTACACCCTGACCCGGCTGGGCCAGAACCAGCCGATCACCGACGACGTGCGCCGCCTGCTCGGTCGGCCCCCGAACACGGTGGACCGCTACGTCGCTGAGCACGCCTGGCGCTGGCGCGAGCGCGCCTGGACCTGAGATTCCTGCCGCGGCTGCTCAGTATCGTTACGGCGATGGAATTCGATCGGTCGGAGGGGATGGCTCGGCGCCGTCGCGCGTTGCACTTCGCAATGCGGGGGCGCCGCGATCCGGCGTCGGGCGCCGGCCAGCGCAGGCGCATCTCGGGCGGACCGAGCGACCGCACCACGCAAAAAGGTGCTCGACCTGACGATCCGGCTGGCCGAGGTGATGCTGTCGTCCGGTTCGGGCACCGCGGACGTCGTCGCGACCGCTCAGGACGTCGCCCAGGCATATCAGCTCACCGACTGCGTCGTCGACGTCTTCGTCACCACGATCTTCGTGTCGGCGCCGCCGACCGAGCGACAGTCCGCCCGTGACCATCATGCGGTCCGTGCACACCCGCTCGACCGATTACACCCGGCTGGCCGAGCTCGACTGCTGGTCGCGGCGGATCACCTCCGGCGGTGTCTCGGTCGAGCGAAGCCCACGAGGCGATGGACGAGCTGAGCGAACAGCCGCACCCCTACCCGCGCTGGATCGCGACCGCGGGATGGGCGGGCTTCGCCCTCGGTATCGCGATGCTGCTCGGCGGAACCTGGCTGACGTGGATCCTGGCGGCGGTCACCTCGGTGTTGATCGAGCGAGCGGCCGGCTGCTGGGCCGGCTCGGCACGCCGCTGTTCTTCCAGCAGGCGGCGGGTGCGCTGATGGCGACGCTGATCGCCGTGGCGGCGTACCTGTTCGCCGGGCTGGGGCCCACCGCTCTGGTGGCCACCGGCATCGTGATGCTGCTGGCGGGGATGACGCTGGTGGGCTCGGTGCAGGACGCACTGACGGGTTACATGCTCACCGCCGTGGCCCGGCTCGGCGACGTGGTGTTCCTGACGATGGGCATCGTCGTCGGCATCCTCGGCGGGCTTGCAGGTCGCCGCCGCTCGCGGGTATCGAGATCGAGCTCCATGTCGACGCCACCGAATATTTCGTGCTGCCGACCCGGCCATGGCGAGATCTCCTGGCGGTGGTCGGGCGCGGCGTTGGCCGGAGCGTGTCTGACCGTAGCCAGCTACGCGAAGATGCGCTCGGTGCTCACCGCCGGCGTCGCCGCCGGCCTGGCCGAAGCTCATGCTCGTCGGGCTCGGTACCGCCGGCTTCGGGCAGGTGCGTGGCGACCGGCAACGCGGCCGTGGGCGTCGGCTTGCTGGCCACCCTGATCTCGATTCGTCGGCAGGCTCCCGCGCTGGTGACCGCCACGGCCGGCATCACGCCCATGCTGCCCGGCATGGCGGTCTTCCGTGCGGTGTTCTACTTCGCCGTCGAGCGGGACTTCGGCGCCGGCATCGCCCAGGCGCTGGCAGCGGCAGCCACGGCACTGGCCATCGGCGCCGGCGTGGTGATGGGCGAGCTGCTCGGTTCGCCGCTGCGCTACCGCGCCGGCCGGCTCGGCGACTCGCTGCGCGTCGAAGGGCCGCCCGGGCTGCGTCGGGCCGTCGGCAATGTGGTGGCGCTACGGCCCGTGGCCGACCAGCAGAGTCGGCACGCACACCCTACCAGCGGTCGTGGAGTGTCGCGCTGGAACCCGAATGCGCCGATCACGAGCATGCCGGCACCGACGAACCGTGCGGGTCCGACGACGCCGACACCGACGAGCGTTGAGGACAGAGAAGACGCGCCCTGGAACGCCTGTCACCGCTTCGGCCGCGGAATCCCCGTGGCCCACAGCGCCCAGGCGATCAGCACCGGTTGGAACAGCAGACGGACGAAGCGGCTGGTGTCGCTGTTGAGTCCGAAGCCGTCCGCGTGGTTGACGTACTGCGCGATGTTTCCGGGGAAGATCAGCACGAAGAACGCCGCGAGCAACCGGCCGACCAGAACGCGATCCCGGTTCAGCAGGGCCAGCCCCGCGCCCAGCGTGATCTCGACGCCGCCGGAAGCCATCACGACGCCGTCGGGGTCCATCGGCACCCAGCGTGGCACCTGAGCTTGGAATTCCTCTCGCGCCCAGAACAGGTGGCTGAACCCCGCGAAGATCATGGCGCCTGCCAGCGCGAAACGGGCGAGCGTGCGGGCGCGGGTGCTCGGCGGGGGCGCGGGTTGTTCGGACAACGATTCACCTTTCGTCAGGGACTGCTTTCGGCGGTCAGGCCGTGCCGCGGGCGGACAGCTTCGCGGTGATCTGATGGAGGGCATCGCGCAACGCGGCCAGCTCCACGGTGGCCGCGTCAGCGCCCAGCAGCCGGTCGGGAATGCACGCCGCCCGCTCTTCGAGGGCGCGTCCCTGGGGAGTGAGGGTGATGCCGACACGCCGCTCGTCGGTCGCGCTGCGCTGCCGGCACACCAGGCCGGCCGATTCGAGGCGTTTGAGCAGCGGGGACAACGTGCCCGAGTCCAGGTGCAGCCGTTCTCCCAGATGCCCGACGGTGCAGGGCTCCTCCTCCCACAACACCAGCAGCACCAGGTACTGCGGATAGGTGAGATTCAACTCGTCGAGCAGCGGGCGGTAGGCAGAGGTGACGGCACGCGACGCCGAGTACAGCGCGAAACACAGCTGATCCTCCAGCCGGAGACTTCCCACCGGCCCAACGTATCGCACACAGTTTGATTGTGCACAGTCGATCTGCTGGATCGGTCGGTCAGCCGTACGCCCCGTCGAGGAATCTGCCACGCACGTCCGGCGACGGGACGGGGCAGGTGTCATGCCGCCCGGCGACGCGATAGCGCAGCGCGGCGAAGCGCATGTAGAGCGCATCCCGGATGGGAGCCGGAACGGCGCGCGCCGCCAGCGCGAGCTGCCACCACCCACCCAGATACTCGGCGAACCGCAGCGTGCCGCGCCGATCGAACCGCAGAATGGTGCGCACCGCGCTGTTGCACACCCCGCACACCCCGTCGTAGAGCAGGACCGGCGCGTTCGACAGGCGTTCTGCCTCGTTCATGGGTTCTCCCGTCCGGGCCGCCACTGTCGGGGGCAGCGTATCGACGCGTATATTCGAGTCGAACCATACGACACGATACGGAGCGCCGTGCTGCCCAGCCCCTATTCCCCCGGGGCCGTGCCCGCCTACCTCGCGGGCCGGGGGACCGAACTCGACACGATTCGCATGCGCCTGGCCCGCACCAGGATGCTCGGCCGCTCCGGTGGCCCGTTGCTCGCATTCTACGGTTCCCGGGGTCTTGGCAAGACCTCATTGCTCCGCGCAGCCCAGCGTGAAGCGGCCTCGGCGGGCTACCTCACGGTCTGGGTGACGGGCCGCGATGACGTTGCGCTCGCCCCGGAGCTGGCCGCCTCGCTGACCGACGAGATCAGCCGTCGATCGGCGGGTCAGAAGGCCAAGGGAATTCTTCGAAGTCTCAACAAGATTCAGGTTGAAGTCGGGATACCGGGCGCCAAGGTGGGCGTCGAGGCGGAGAAGACCCGCAGTGTCGCGGCCATCGAGCAGAGCCTGGCCGCCGCCGGTCGGTTCGCGCGTGAGCACGACCACCACGGTCTGGCAGTATTCGTCGACGAGTTTCAGGAAGCTCAACTGTCAGATCGGCGGTCCCTGCTGATCGCGCTTCAGCATTTCGACGGCGCCCCAGAAGGCTGCCCGGTAGCCATCGTGGCTGCCGGGCTGCCCTCCCTCCTCGGCGCCGTACCCGAAGCGGCGACCTTCGGGGAACGCACGGACTTCATCGAGATAGGGCTCCTCGGCGACGTGGCGGTCGCCGAGGCTCTTCGGCTACCGGCACAGGAACTCGCGGTGTCATGGTCGGACGACGCCGTCCTCGCGGCCATCGATTCCGCCGGCGGCTATCCGCATCGGGTGCAATTGATCGGCGACGCCGCCTGGGAGGCGGGACGCCCCGAGCCCGGTGACGTGATCGGTGTCGCTCAGGTGCGCATGGGCGCCGACCGCGCGGAGCAGCGGATGGCGGCGGTGTTTCACAGTCGCATGGCGAAACTCAACCCGGAACAGCGTCGCGTTGTCATGGCCATGGCCGAGGTGGGCGACGGGCCCGTGTCGCGCGCGGCCGTCGCCGGACGCCTGGGCATCTCGTCCGAGGCGCTGAGCCGCCCACGCAAGGAGCTCATCGAGCGGGGTCTGATCGAGCCGGCGGGCCGGGGGCTGCTGCGTTTCACGATCCCTGGATTCGCCGGCTTCCTGCGTGGCCAGCCAGAGCCGGATTGATGCGCGGGCCGGTCTCAGTCCCGAGGCCACACGATCATGGGGACCGGCAGCGCCCGCATGATCTTGCTGGCCGAGTGCCCGACGAACAGCCGTCTCGGCTGTGCCAACCGGCTGGATCCGATCAGGGCGATCTCGCTGTCCGAGAAGTCCAGCTCCCCGATGGCGTCCTCGAGGGACTTTCCTTCGCCCACAACGCTTGTCACGATGCACTCCGGCGGCAGCTGCGCAGTCGCCCGCTCCACGAGCGTCGCGGCATGCTGTTCGGCCGCTTCCGTCCACTCCCGGCGTCGATCCGCTCCACCACCCTCGCCCACGGCCACCAACGACATCAGCCGCAGCGGAACCGTCCACTCGGCCGCCAGCCGGATCGCGCTGTCGAGCAGGAGTTCATTGCCCGGCCGCAGGCCGACCGCACAGGTGATTCGCGTGATTCCGGGCAGGCACTGGTATTCCGCCGGCGCGAGGGCCACCGGCACCGACGACACGTGCAGTAGGGCGTCGGCGAGGCTGCCCAAACCGAACCGGCCGCTGCGCACCCGGTGGAAGGTGCCGACGACGATCAGGGCCGCCACGCCGCGCTCGGCGTCGGTCGCCGCATCGAGCAGACCCTGGGTGATCGAATCCGCGCTGCGCAGATGACCTTCGGCGCGAACGTCATCCGGCACCCGGGCCAGCCCGTCCTCGATCCACTCGCGGCCCTGCTCCTCGACTTCGGCGTTGAACGCGTGGTCGGGTGAGTACCGGTGAAAGGTCGGTGCGTCACTGGGCAGCACCGATACCACGTCGAGCGTGGCGCCGGACGACCGGGCCAGGGTCGCCGCGAGGTTGATGCCGTCGACACCGCGCTGACGAGGCCCGTAACCGACGACATACCGCATGGTTCGTGACGCTAACACGGGTTGTTGTGCCCGGATGGGCGACTGCGGCGAGGCCAGTCCGTACTCGACACGCGGCCTCGCGTGACCAAACATCATCGAGGCGGCCCCGAGTGTGGTAAGCCCCGAGGGTACGGTTCGGCGCGATCTGACGACGGCGGGAACACTATGACTCAGGCTGCCTCCGGGGCGAAGGGCAAGACCACGCTGGCCCGCACGCTCGGTCTGTGGGCGATCGTCGGACTCGGCCTGGGCTACATGACGCCCACCGTCGTCTTCGACACGTTCGGCATCGTCTCCGCCGAGACCGGGGGCGTCGTCCCGACCGCCTACGTCTTCGCGCTGGTGGTCATGACGTTCACGGCGATCAGCTACGGCCGGATGACGCAGTGTCTTTCCCTCGGCGGGTTCGGCGTACACCTACACCTCGGAGACCATCCATCCCAACGTCGGGTTCCTGATCGGCTGGGCGGCGCTGCTCGATTATCTGCTGCTGCCGCTGGTCAATGCGCTCATCATCCGCAGCTACATGTACTCGTTCTTCCCCGATGCGCCCTCGTGGATCTGGGTCGTCGTCTACGTCGCCGCGATCACCGCGATGTGTCTGTTCAGCATGACCAACACCTCACGGGTCAACATGCTGCTGGTCGTCTTCGAGGTCGTGCTGATCGGGGTGTTTCTCATCCTCGCCGGCAAGGCCCTGATGGACGGGGTGGGCAACGGCACCCTGCTCTCGACGCAGCCGTTGTGGCACGAGGGCGTCCACCTGAACCTGGTCATCACCGGTGCCACCATCGTGGCCTTCTCCTTCATCGGCTTCGACGCGATCACCATGTACACCGAGGAAGCCAAGGACTCGTCCACGGTGCCGAAGGCGATCCTGCTGGCACTGCTGATCGGTGGCGCCATCTTCTTCGTCGCCGCGTTCTTCACCCAGTCACTGTTTCCGGATGTCTCGAACTTCAGTCAGGAGTCCCTGGAGAACAGCGCACTCCCCGAGATCGCCTTCAACGTCGGCGGGCAACTGTTCAAGATTCTGCTCACCTCAGCCGCTTTCGCGGCGACGGTGGCGTCCAGCCTGGCCTCGCACGCGTCGGTGTCGCGTCTCCTCTACGTGATGGGGCGAAACGGCCGAGGACCGATCGGACGCTTCTTCGGCTATCTGCATCCCACCTTCCAGACCCCGGCCTACGCGATCATCTTCGTCGGCGTTGTCTCGCTGTTCGCCATCGCGTTCAACCTGGACTTCGTCGCCTCACTGATCAACTTCGGGGCCCTGATCGCCTTCACGTTCGTCAACCTGACCGTGATCGTCTACTTCGCCTACCGGCGGCGTGAGATCCACGGGCGCCGCCAGATTCTGCGCAACATCGTCCTTCCCGGAGCCGGGGTGCTGGCCACCGTCGCTGCTCTGGCTCTACCTGTCAGCCGAGTCGACGCGCTACGGGATCATCTGGTTCGTCATCGGGTTCGCGGTGCTGCTGTGGCTCACGCGGTTCTTCCGGCGCCCGATGACCATTCCGCTGGGCGACGCGGAAGCCGACGCAGAGGCCGACGCCGAAACGTAGCGAGTCGGCGCACCCCGGAGGCAACATCTATTATCTGCGTATGAATGCAGATACGTGAGTCGTGTAGTCGGCGACTGCCCGACGACCAGGTGGACCTGGTGGTCGAGGTGTTCCGGATGCTGGCCGACGCCACCCGCGTCCAGGTGTTGTGGGCGCTGGTGAGCCGGGAGATGTCGGTCAACGACCTGGCGACCCATGTCGGCAAACCCGCCCCGTCGGTGTCCCAGCACCTGGCGAAGCTGCGGATGGCGCGGCTGGTCCGCACCCGCCGCGAGGGCACCACGATCTTCTACAGCCTGGACAACGACCACATCGGCCAACTGGTCACCGATGCGGTGTTCAACGCCGAGCACGCCGGACCGGGCGTGCCCGGCCATCACCGCGACGCCGCCGAACTGGCCGCGCTGCACCCGGCACCTCCACGCCGACCGAATCCCGTCCGATCGAAGGGACGCAGCTGACCCACGACCCACGAACACCGCAGACCCGGACACCACCACGGCGCAGCCACATCACGGCCACGGACACAGCCACCGACGGGCTGCGGCGGCGCGCTCAAGGAGGTCTTCGCCCCGCACACCCACGACGCCTCCGACAGCATCGACGGCGCCGTTGGAGTCCAGCGCCGCCGGCATCCGCGCGGTCAAGATCAGCCTGCTCGTGCTCGGCGCCACGGCGGTCGCGCAGCTCGTGATCGTGGTGGTCTCCGGGTCGGTCGCGCTGCTGGCCGACACCATCCACAACTTCTCCGACGCGCTGACCGCCGTCCCGCTGTGGATCGCGTTCGCGCTGGGCACCAAGGCGGCCACCCGCCGCTACACCTACGGATTCGGCCGCGCCGAGGACCTGGCGGGGCTGTTCGTCGTCGCGATGATCACGCTGTCGGCGATCATCGCCGGGATCGAAGCCGTCCGGCGGCTGATCCACCCGGAGCCGATCGCAGCACGTCGGCTGGGTCGCCGCAGCCGGGCTGGTCGGGTTCATCGGCAACGAAGTGGTCGCCGCTCTACCGCATCCGCGTCGGGCGTCGCATCGGCTCGGCCGCCCTGGTCGCCGACGGATTGCACGCCCGCACCGACGGATTCACCTCGCTGGCGGTGCTGTTCGGCGCCGGCGGTGTCGCACTGGGCTTCCCGCTGGCCGACCCGATCATCGGCCTGGTCATCACCGTCGCCATTCTCGCCGTGCTGCGCACCGCCGTGCGCGACGTGTTTCGCCGCCTGCATGGACGGCGTGGATCCGGCCCTCGTCGACACCGCCGAAGCAGCGCTGGCCGCCGAGCCCGGCGTCACCGCGCGTGCGCAGCGTGCGGATGCGCTGGATCGGCCACCGGCTGCACGCCGACGCCGAACTCGACATCGACCCCGCGACGAGCCTCGCCGAGGCCCACCGCATCGCGCACGAGGCCGAGCACACCCTCACCCACGCGGTCCCCAAACTGTCGTCACCGCGCTGGTCCACGCCTA
>CAWCKQ010000006.1:0-27743 GCA_963796185.1 uncultured Actinomycetota bacterium
GATGGGCCACATCAGCGGGAGCGATGCCGGGCAGATGAACCGGCGGCAGGCCCGCGGGGATATCACCGACCAGCCGAACGCCGTTGTCCTGCCAGGTAAACGCGGCGACCACGATGCTGGTCGACAGCACCGTGATCAGCGGGCCCGGCCAGCGCGGGCGCACACGGGACAGCACGAGCAGCAGCGCCAGCGCGGCCAGTGCCAGCAGCATCGTGGGCCACTGCGCCTCGGGCAGGGTGGTGACGAACGAGCGGATCTCGTAGACGAACTTCACCCCACTGACGGCGGTGCCGGTGAGCTTGTCCAATTGGCCGGCGATCATGAGCAGCGCGATGCCGGTCATGTAACCGACCAGCACGGGATTGCTCAACAGGTCGGCGAGGAAGCCCAGCCGCACCACCCCTGCGCAGAAGCAGACGACCCCGACGAGCAGCGCCAGCACGACGGCCAACGACGCGTACCGCGCGGGGTCACCAGCGGCCAGCGGAGCCAGCGCCGCGGCTGTCATCAACGCGGTGGTGGATTCTGGGCCGACCGAGAGCTGTGCGCGACGATCCGAACACCGCGTAGCCGGCCATCGGCACGATCGCCGCCCACAGCCCCGCCACCGGCGGTAGTCCGGCCACCGTCGCGTACGCCATCACCTGCGGGATGAGGTAGGCGGCCACCGTCAGCCCCGCCACCACGTCCCCGCGCAGCCAGGACCTCTGGTAGCCGCGGAACTGCCCGATCACATCCGCCCCTCCGGCACCCGCGTTCCTCGTGAAGCCACGAGTTCCGCTCACATGGAACCACGTTCGTATCGCCGAGGAGACCGGTATCCCGCCCCCGCGGGCGCCTTGTGGTTCCTCGGTGGCAAGAGCACACTCGAATAAACGGAATCTTCGCTACAGGCCATCGAATCGACGCAATGACCACACCCCGGCGTGATGAACACTCGGCCGGCAACGACCCCGGTCCGGCGGGAGCCGGCTTCGACGCTCCGCTCGACCGTGCCAGGACGGCTCAGCGGCGCGCCGACGAGTTGCGCGACAGACAGTGCGGGCTGGCCGACGGCGAACCCGTCACCGCCGAGACCGTTGCGACCGCCCGCGAGCGTGCCGAACGGTCACTCGAACGCGCCAAAGCCGCGCACCGTTCCGCGGCGAAGCACCACCTCGATGCCGAGACCGCCCATCTGCGTGCCGCCGCCGCGCACGAGCAGGCGGCCCTGCGCGCCGACGACCGGCACGGCAGTGCGCACCAGGACGCCGCCGAGAAGCACCGCGATGCCGCGGAGGCCCACGAGGCCGCGGCCGCACTGCAATTAGACGAGTACCTCGCGGCCGGCAAGGTGCGGCCTACGCCGCTTCCTCCATCAGCAGCAGAGCGCCGTTGACGGTGCCGTCGGCGCCGTGGAACGAGGAACAGGCGACGCGCACCACGATGTGTCGGCCGCGGCGATTGACGGCGTCGACGACCGTCTCTCCGGTGCTGTCGGGGTCGACGAGGGCGTGCCCGATCATCGGTTTGAGATCGTCCAACGGCAGGCCCATGTCAAGTGAAGTCAGCGGTGTGCCGATGGTCTCGTCGGACCGCAGTCCCCACAATTCTTCGAAGCCTGGTTCCACACCACGACGCGCATCTCGCGGTCCACCACCACCATCCCCAGGTGGACGGAGTTCGCCACCGAGTTCAGGAACGATTTCGCTTCGTCGAGCTCGATGCTGCGCTCGCGCAGGGCATCGTTGATGGTGTGCAACTCGTCGTTGGTGGACTGCAGCTCCTCGTTCATCGTCTCGAGTTCTTCGTTGGTGGACTGCAGTTCCTCGTTTGTCGTCTCCAGCTCCTCCACCGTCGACTGCAGTTCCTCATTGGTCGTTTCCAGTTCTTCGTTGGTGGACTGCAGCTCCTCATAGGCGGCCTCGAGCTGATGGTTGGTCTGCACGACCTTGTCCAACAGCGATCGATTGGCGGTCACGTCGAAGAAGACGACGGAGACTCCAACAAGGGTGTTCTCAGCGTCGACCAGTGGATTGATATGGATCTCGAACCACACTGACTCCAGACCGGCACGCCCCCATTTGACGTCCTGGACCCGGGCCGACCGGCGCTCCACCTGCGCCTTCTCGATATAGGTGCGCAACTCCAGCGGCCGGTAGGACACCTCGAGGTCGCGCAGGAGCCGACCGATGTCGCGGGCCGACAGCCCGAAAGTGGATTCGGCTTGGTGGTTGATCATCGCCACGGTGTCCTGCCCCGTCACCACGATCTGGGCGACCGGGCTGGTGCGGAAGGCCAGCTCGCGAATGGGGTCGAGGCCCGGAAGGTCGCCGTGGCGGACCATCGCGGCGGCCGAATCGAACTGGGTGGCGCCGATACGTCCCCAGTGCCTTGCGGAACACGCGACTGTCCATGTTGACCGGGGTGAACCGGTCGGCGTGACTCAACATCATCTCCGCGTGGCCGAGGAACAGCACCCCCCGCGGCGTGAGAGCGAAATGCAAGCGGTTCAATACGTTTCGCTGGGTATCCCCGTTCATGTACATGAGGGTGTTGCGGCAGGCGAGCAGATCGACCCGGGATATGGGCGCGTCCTTCACCAGGTCGTTGCGTCCGAAGATCACGGCTCGGCGGATGTCCTTCGTGACGATGTAGTTGTTGTTGGCCGTTCGAAGTAGCGCTCCCTCAGTTCTGCGGGCACCGTCTCGACGGCCTTCGCGTCGTAGACCGCCGCCCGCGCCTGGGTCAGCGCATCCTCATCGATATCGGTGGCGTAGATCTTGGCTCGCTGGCGGTATTCGTCGATGCCGAGCTCGTCGGCGAGCAGCATCGCCAAGCTGTAGGGCTCTTGCCCCGAGGCACATCCGGCGCTCCACAGCCGGATCGGATCGGTGGGACCGTGCGCCGCCACAATCCCCGGGATGACGTCCGTGCGGAGATAATCCCACGCCTCGGGGTCACGGAAGAACGTGGTGACGTTGATCAGAATGGTGTTGAACAGCGCCGCGAACTCGTCGGTGCTTGCCTGCAGCATGTCGAGATAGCCATCGAAAGTCTGCTGGCCCGATTGCTCCATTCGGTGCCGCACCCGCCGCATGAGCGAGGCGCGTTTGTATCCGGTGAAATCGAAGCCGCGTTGGTCCCGCATGTATCGCAACAGGGCCTCGAACGACTCGTCGCCCTGTCCATCGCCATCCACTACCGGCCCCTGTCTGCCTTAGGTCTCGCGAAGTCGAACATACTCGCGCCTACAGCCGATGTTCGGGGCCAATGACCGCCCATACCGTTTTTCCCGACGGCATGGGGGAGTTGCCCCACATCCGGCACAGAGCGTCGAGGATGCTCAATCCGGTAGGAGCGTTGGTGACCTCCGTGGGCTCTCGGATGTTCGCCTGCGAGTGGCTGGAGTCCTCCACCGCCACGGTCACGGTCGCGCCGTCGGTCTCGAGCCGGATGCCCACCTGGCTATCGGTGTGCGCCAGGACGTTCTCGACGAGAGTGGTCACCACGATCTTGGTCACCGGGATCCATTCCGGCATGGACCATGTGCTCAGCGAATCCGATACGAACCGGCGGGATCGCCGCAAGCTTGTGACGTGGGCGGGCAGGTCGAGGTGGGCCCGTATGCGGCCCGGCCTCGACCCGCCTGAAGACAGGGCCTCGGAAGCGGATTCGAGGGCGGGATACACGGGCACGAACCGCGTGACGCCGTTACGCATAAGGGCGTCACGACCGGCAGGGTGGTCGCATATCACCAGGATGGGTACCTCGGGCCAGCGCTGGACGTGCCAGCGGGCGCTGGTGAAAACGGCCAGGGCGGATTCCCGGGGAACGAACAGTTCGCTCATGTCGACGAGCACGCCCCTTGGGGCGTCCAAGGCGGCCTTGATGATGCTGTCGCGCAGCGACAGATAGGTGGTCGCGTCGAGCAGACCTTGCGCGGTGAGCAGGGTTGTTTGGCCCACCGCATCGGACGCGACGACGAGCTTTGGCGCTGCGTTACCGGCCACCGCGCTCAACGACGTCGGAGGGGACGTTCGACAATCGTTTACCGAGTACCGACATGGCTCGCTCGGCCTCCTCGGCCGCCTCGGTATACCGCCGGTGCATCATCCCGGTACCTACGTTGTCGGCCATCCTGCGTGCGAGTTTCGCCTTCTCCTGCAGGCTGCGAAGGGCGATCCACAACGCCTGCTCGATCTCGTCGTCGCGCGCCTCGAGCAGCGCCTCGATGGTCCAGGCGTGGCCCACTCTGCAGCGAAAGCTTCTGGGATTGAGATGCATCAACGATCCGTTGCAGTCCGGGCAGGTGTAGCCCGACGGCGGTCCCAGCGCTTCCCCGTCGAACTCGGTGGAGAACCGTCCGGCCATCGCGATCCGGTTCTCCAGTTGCATTTTCGCGTCGGGTTTCATGACCCGCTCCTCAATATTTCGACCGGCCAACTGCGCAAGCAGCGGACCGATCTCGGTTGCGGTCGCTTCATGGTCGATAACACCTGCGCCTATGGCGTTCTGCGGCATCGCCGGGAACATGGCGTCGTCCGGGCGTTGCGCGACGGTGATGCCTCCCCTGGCCCGGATGGCGCCCGCTCCCAGGACGCCGTCGTCGAGCACGCCCGACAAGACGATGCCGATCGCGTTCTGACCATGGCTGAGCGCGACGGATCGGAACAACGCATTGATCGCCGGTCGGTATCCGCTTTCCGTCGGCCCCTCCGACAGCATCACTTGTCCGTCGTCGACGAGAAGGTGGCGGTCGGGAACGGCGACGTAAATCTTTCCGGACTCGAGCTTGTCACCGTCGGCGGCCGACACCGCCGGCCACGGTCCGCTTCGGTCGATGATCTGGGCCAGCACGCTCGGCGCGCTCGGCGGCATGTGCAGCGCAACGAGCACCGCATACGGCAGGTCGCCCGGCAGACGGGAGGCGAGTCCGGTGAGTGCTTCGACGCCGCCTGCGGATGCGCCGACAGCGACGACCCGGCTCGGAATGCCGGGGGGCACAGACATCTCGTGGTCCATTCTCGGCGCTTACCCGCCACGCGCGGCGCCAATCAAGCGCCACTCCCCGACCGTACGCTTTCGCCCGGTTCGGGGGCTCGGGCGCAGGCCTGTGCACCGCCCGCCTGGCATTGGTGACTTCCGCCGATTGGGTACGATGGGCTCACATATGGGTTCAGGTCGATGCCCTTCCGTTGTTGTGCTGCGGAGATCTGATATGAGAGCCGACTGCGATAATTGCCGCCCCGAGCGCTCCGGAGTGCACACCAGCGATCCGGAGCTCATTCAGAAGTACCTGGACGCGGCCTATGCCGCCGAGTTCATCATCGAGTGGACGGGCGACTCGGCAGACCCGTACTTCTCGCACTCCCGTACCGAACTCGGCTGCTACGCGATCGAAGAGATCGCCTGCGCGGGAGAAGTACGGCTCCGGGCGGCGCAGGTCTCGTCGGTGGTCGCGCTACGGGTGCTCGGCGGCCGCGTGCACTGCGACTTCGGCGACCTGACCGCATCAGCGGGTCCCGGCGAGTGGGTGCTGGCCGCTACGGGTGTCGACGGCGTCCGGGTCCGACTCCACGACGCGCGACTACGGAGCGTCGTGCTGGACCGGTCGCTGCTGGCCGAGGCGGCGGCTCCCGGGACCGCCGAGGGCACCTCGCCCGTGGTCCGCTTCACCGGGCTCGCGCCCACCAGTGCCGCGATGGGCGACTCGCTCGATGTCGCCGAACGCTTCGTCGACGATCTGACGACCATGCCGGCCATCGCGGCGGAACCCGCGCTTCTCGGCGCGGCGGGGCGCATGCTCGCGACCGCTGTGCTGGCGGCTTTTCCGCACGACCTGCCGGCAGAGATCGACGACGCGGGGCCCGGTGAGGAGCCCCCGCCGTCCTTCGCCAAGCGATCGACTTCATCCACCGCAACGCCGCCGGCGACATCGGGGTGGCCGACATCGCCGCCGCCGTCTACGTCACGCCCCGCACCGTGCAATACATGTTCCGCCGGCACCTGGCCACCACGCCGTCGGCCTATCTGCGTGAGGTCCGGTTGCGCCGCGCGCACGAGGAACTCGTCGCCGGCGACAAGAGCCTGACCACCGTGGCCGCGACGTCCGCGCGCTGGGGTTTCGCCCACACCGGCCGCTTCGCGGTGCTGTACCGAGCCGCCTACGGGGAAAGTCCCCACGAAACGCTGCGGCGGTGAAACCGCCGCGGGTTCTGTCGCCCGGTGACGTCGGGGCCGCCCGGGGTTAGTCTCGACGACTGGCGGGTGCCCCCGCCCCGGTGTCGACCGTGAGGAGTGCGCATGGAGTTCGGAATCTCGACCTTCGTCACCGACGGCGGTATCGACCCGGTGTCGCTGGCGCGCGCCGTCGAGGAGCGCGGTTTCGTCTCGCTGGCGGTGGCCGAACACACCCACATCCCCGCCAGCCGCGAGTCCCCGTACCCGATGGGTGGTGACTTGCCGAGCATCTACTACCGCACACTCGACCCGTTCGTGACGCTCGCCGCGGCCGCGGCCGTGACCTCGAGGATCCAGCTCGTCACCGGCATCGCCCTGCTCATCCAGCGCGATCCGATCATCACCGCCAAGGAAGCCGCGAGCATCGATCTGATCTCGGGCGGCCGGTTCGTGTTCGGCGTCGGTGCCGGGTGGAACATCGAGGAGTTGCGTCAGCACGGCACGGATCCGAAGACCCGCGGGGCGCTGCTGGACGAGCGCATCGAGGCGATCAAGGCGCTGTGGACCACCGAACCGGCCGAATACCACGGCACCTACGTCGACTTCGAACCCTCCTACCAGCGCCCCAAGCCGGTGCAGCGGCCGCACCCGCCGATCCTGATCGGCGGCAACTCCGATGCCACGGTCAAACGGGTGATCCGGCACGAAGCAGGCTGGATCTCCAACCCGCTTCCGGTGGAGGTGTTGAGCCGGCGCATCGACCAGATCCGCGAGGGCGCCGGACACGACGTCGCACTGTCGATGTTCGGGACGCCCGTCGACCCCGACTACTGGCGGGCCGCGGACAGCCTCGGCTTCGGCCAGGTCGGCTTGCTGCTGCCCACCAAACCGCGCGACGAGTCGCTGCGACTGCTCGACGAGTTCGCGGATCTGGTGCAGCGCTACGGGAGCTGATTCGGGGACCGCCGAAAACGTTGCGTGCCGAAATCGTGATCGAAGTTTGCCTCAGCTGTCACACGGGTAACTCTGTTAACGGCGTCGGCGGTGTCCGTCGCCTTCGACACACAACGAAAGAAGCGAATGGACCATCCCTATGAACACTGTCCTGTATTTCAGCGCCAGCGGCGCCGTGTATGAAACCCGTGCCTACACCCAAGCCGACGTCGACGAGCTCGTGCACGACCACAGCCTGCAGTGCCTGACCAGTGCCGACCGCCAGTTCGACTTCTGGTTCAGCCCATCGGCCGGCGGCTGCCAGCGCCGCGTCAACCGACTCGCCACCGAACTCCTGCTGGCAAGCACCACTTTGACCGCCAAATCCGTGCCGCTTCTGCGTGGTTGCGTGGTGGTGGCCACCCACGACGCCGACGGTGACCTCGACGGTCTGAGCTGGCAGCAGCTCGACCAGCTGGCCCGGATCAACCGCACGGTGACCAAACGCGACGAACGAGTGCTGGCCCGGCGGATCGCCCGGGGCGAACAGCGCACCCGCCGCAGGAACGGACCGGTTCCGGCTGTGCCGGCCCGGCCGCTCGTGCCAGCCCGGCACTGAGTCGCCGGCAGCTATCCCGTCCCAGAACGCTTTTGGCTCAGCGGTTCCGGGCGGTTCCGGGCGGTTCCGGCACAACTCGTGCGCATCCACCGCGGGCCTATGGCAAGGCTAGGTTTCCTGGCGGACCGTGCCCGTCTCTCGTTACCGTGACGCCGTGGCGAATCAACCCCATCCGGCCGAACCTCACGGCGGATCCGTGGCGGCCCGACTGAACTGGCTGCGCGCAGGAGTACTCGGCGCCAACGACGGCATCGTCTCGACAGCGGGCATCGTGGTCGGCGTGGCCGCGGCCACCCTGGAACGCGGCCCGATCCTCACAGCCGGCATCGCCGGGCTCGCCGCGGGCGCGGTGTCGATGGCGCTCGGCGAGTACGTCTCGGTGAGCACGCAGCGCGACACCGAGAAGGCGCTGCTGAGCAAGGAGCGGCGCGAGCTGCGCGACGATCCCGACGCCGAGTTGGACGAACTCGCCGCGCTCTATGAGGGCAAGGGACTGAGCCCGGGCACGGCGCGCACGGTCGCCGAGGAGCTCACCGCCCACGATGCCTTCGCGGCTCACGCAGAGATCGAATTGGGAATCAGCCCAGGCGAATTGACGAACCCGTGGCACGCGGCACTGTCGTCCGCGCTGGCCTTCACGGTGGGCGCGCTGCTGCCCATCGTCTCGATCCTGTTGCCGCCCACGACGTGGCGCGTCCCGGTCACCTTCGTCGCCGTGCTGGCGGCGCTCGTCCTCACCGGCGCCGTGTCCGCGGCGCTCGGCGGTGCGGCCAAGCAACGTGCCGTGTTGCGCAACGTGATCGGCGGTAGCCTCGCGCTGGTGATCACCTACGGGATCGGCCATCTGGTCGGCGCGGCCATCACCTAACGCTCGGGCGTGAGCCGCACCACACCGCTGTAGGTGTTGCGGCCCGGCTTGCGCGGATCCGGCTGCGGCAACCAGGCCAGCGGCCGCATCCAGCGCGGTAACCGGTGGAACCGGTACGCCGCGCTGAACACCGATTCCGCCTCGACGGCGCGCCAGCCCAGCTTCTCGAAGTACGCCAACCCGTTCAGCGGTGCGAACGTGAACGGCGCACTGTCGAGCATTCCGTTCGACCGCCGGTTGACCCGCGCCTGCAGACCCGGCCCGGCGAAGTCGAGCATCCACCACGCCACCTCGGTGCGCTGCAGCGCCGCCGACAGCGCCGCGACGTCACGCTCCTGCAGATACATCAACAGCCCCTCGGTCAGTACCAGCGTCCGCGTCGCGCCGCGCAGCGCTTCGGCGAGGAATGCCTCGCGGGCGACCGGATCAGCGAGATCGACTGCGCACCTGGTCAATCGGCACCGTGGCGTTTCTCCGGCCAGCATCGCCTCCTTCTCGGCCAGCAGGCCGGGCAGATCCGCCTCCACCCAGCGGAAATCGGCGGGCAGGTCCAGCCGGTAGGGCCGGGTGTCCAGACCGGCGGCCAGATTCAGGATCCGGTCGCAGCCGTCGGCGATCGCATGCAGCACCGCGTCGTCGATGAGCTTGGTCCGGGCCACCAGCCACCACCCGTTGCGCATGGCCCGCGGCGCCGCGGCGACGATCGCCCGGCCCCGGTCACCGGCCAGCCGGTCGGCCAGCGCATCGGCGAACAACGCGTCCGGGCGCGCGGACTCCACCGCGCGGTAGGTGGCCACCCACCGTGCGGTGTCCGAGACGTTCGAGATCAGCGGCGCGTTCCCATCCACGGGCCGAGTCTGCCACGCCCACGACCGCCCCCGGTTTCCGTCCTGCCCGCCGGGGTATAGGAGCGCGGTGAGCGTCCCGCCCGAGCAGATACCCGAAGACCTCCGCCGGTTGGCCGCGGCGCACGGCGTGGCGACGTCCTACCGCAACGAGCGGCGCGAGCCGGTGGAGGTGGACGCCGACGTGGTGATCCGGGTGCTCGGCCTGCTCGACGTCGACGCCGGCACCGAGCCGGCCGGCGCCGCGAGGACTTGGCCGGCTGGCCGAAGCGAACGGGCCGGGCTGCTGGCGCCGACCGTGGCCGTGCGGCGACGGACGTCCCCGGCCGCTGCCCGGGGCCGCCTCCTGGTGGCCGAGGACGGCACCGGATCGACGTGCGCGACGAGATGCCCGGCGAGCTGGCGCCCGGCTGGTACCGGCTGCACACCCGCGACGGCCAGGAGGCCACCCTGGTCGCGGCCCCGCCGCAGGTGCCGGCGGCGCCGGCCACCTGGGGCTGGATGCTGCAGCTGTACGCGCTGCGCTCGGCCCGCTCCTGGGGCATCGGCGACCTGGGCGACCTGCGCGAGTTCGTCGACTGGACCGCCGCGAGCACGGCGCCGGCGCGGTGCTGCTCAACCCGCTGCACGCGCCCGGACCCACGCACCCGGTGCAGCCCTCGCCCTACACGCCGTCCAGCCGGCGGTTCGCCAACCCGCTGGCGCTGCGCATCGAGGACCTCGACGCCTACCGGCGGGCCGACCCGGACACCCGCGCGGAGGTGGACGCGCTGCGGGTCTCGCCGACCACCGAGCGAATCGACTACGACCTGGTGTGGGCGGCCAAGCGGTCGGCGCTGGAGTTGCTGTGGCGCGCCGAGGGCCGGCCCCGACCCGCTCGACGAGCCGCTCGGCTCCGACGGGCTTGCGCGACTGGGCCACCTACTGCGCGCTGGCCGAGCGGCACGGCGGCCGGTGGACCCGGTGGCCGGAGCCGCTGCGCGACGTCGCCGGGCCGGCGGTGGCCGCGGCGCGCCGGAGCTGGCGCCGCGGGTGGCGTTCCACGCCTGGGTCCAGCAGCGTTGCGCCGAGCAGCTGGGCGCGGTGCGGACACCGCGCGGGACGCGGGCATGGCGCTGGGCGTGTTGCACGACCTCGCGGTGGGGGTCGACGCGGACGGCGCCGACGCCTGGGCGCTGGCCGACGTGCTCGCCACCGGGGTGAGCGTCGGGGCGCCGCCGGACAACTTCACCCCGCGCGGGCAGGACTGGGGGCTGCCGCCGTGGCGGCCGGACCGCCTGGCCGCGCACCGGCTATGCCGCGCTGCGCGACATGCTGCGCGCCGTGCTCGCCCACGCCGACGGCCTGCGGATCGACCACGTCGCCGGGCTGTGGCGCCTGTGGTGGATCCCGCCGGGCGACGGCCCGGACCGGGGCACCTACGTGCACTACGACGCCGACGTGATGCTCGCGGTCCTGGCGCTGGAGGCGCACCGGGCGGGCGCCACCGTCGTCGGCGAGGACCTGGGCACCGTCGAACCGGAGGTCACCGAGGCGCTGGCCGGCAACGGGATGCTGGGGTGCGCGGTGTCCTGGTTCACCCGCGACGAGTCCGACGCCCGGCGAGCCGCTGCTGCCACCGGCGAAGTGGCCGGCGCGGGCGGCCGCCAGCCTGTCCACCCACGACCTGCCCACCGCGGCGGGATTCCTGCGCGGCGAACACGTGCGGGCGCGCGCCGACCTCGGTCTGCTCGACGACGTGCCGGCCGAACAGGGCCACCGCCGACCGGGAGCGGGCCGAGTGGCTGGCGTTGCTGCGCTCCGAGGGACTGCTGCCTGCCCGAGGCCGACGAGGCCGACGAGTCGGCGATCATCGCCGCGATGCACCAGCTTGCTGGCCGCGACCCCGAGCCGGCTCAAGTTGATCTCGCCCTACGACGTGCTCGCCGAACCCCGCCAGCCCAACCTGCCCGGCACGGTCGACGAGTACCCGAACTGGCGGCTGCCGCTGCCGGAGACACTCGAGCAGCTGCGCGCCGACCCCCGGGTCGCCGAGATCACCGCGGCGATGCGGGCGGGCGGCTAGCGGGCTACCGCACCAGATACTGCTGACCGGGCAGGAACGAGCCGACCATGCAGGCCCGAGCGCCCGCGGACAGCACGCTGGCGGCGAAGGGATCGCCCGCGTGCATGGCCAGCAGCAGCGCCGGGGCATCGAACCAGCCGCGGTCCACCACGTCCTGCTGCGCGGCGGGCATGCTCTCGTTGAGTGCCCAGTTCGAGATGAACAGGTCCGCGTGCACCGCCATGTCGGCGACCAGCCCGATCGGCACCAGGTTCACCAGACCCTCGACCGGGTGCACGGGGCGCTGCGTGTGCAGCACCACGCGGTCCTCGCCCAGCACGGCCGAGAGGTAGAGCCACTGCAGCGCCTTTTGTGAAGATGGGCGTGTCGATGACGACACAGGTCGGGTCGCCGCCGTGCAGGCGGGTGATGAGGCGCATCAGGCTGCCGAACCCGCCGCCCCATTCCACGATGGTGGCGGATTCGCGCACCGACCGACCGGTCTCCTGCTCGTATCGCAGCAGATGGTAGAGCTGGTGCACGGTGTTCGACGAGGTACTCGTCGACGTGCCGGGGACGGTGACCGTCGGCGGGGACCCCACCGGGTCCTCTGCCAACAGCGCGGTGTCGGGGAGCCGGGATCGGACGAATGGCAGCTCGTGGGGCAGGTACCGCTCGTCGACGAACATCTGAAACCGGATCGCGGGGTGGCGCAGGAAGTCCGGCGGTGGCACCGGCAACAGGTCACGCTCGAGTTCGGCGTTGCGGCTGGCCCAATCGGAACGCACGTACCGCGCTTCGGTGCAGTGCCGCACCGAGTCCAGCCGGTCGGCGAAGCGGGCTGCGACCGCTCCGAAGCCGGTCGGCATCACGGCCCCGACTTCGTCAGCCGCAGCACAGGATCGCCGTCATCGCAGTTGCGGCAGGACGTCGCGGTGCCAGCTGTCGAAGAAGCCGTCCATGTCGGGGCCGATCTGCTGCACGTAGACCTCGTCGACGTCGGCGTCGAGGTACTTGCGCACCTGTGCCACATGGACATCGGGATCCGGCCCGCAGGCCATCGACTCGGCCACACTGTCACGCGGCACCAGCGTCATCGCCTCGGCGAAGTCCCTGGGGCGGGGCAGCAGCTGTGCGAGCTGGCCGGGCAATGCCTCGTTGGCCCACAACCGGTGCGCGGCGTCGAGGCCCGCGTCCGCGTCGCGGTCCCAGCTGACCTTGGTGCCCGCCTGCACCGGCTTGTCGCCACCGCCCGCCTCGCGGAAGGCCTTCACCAGGTCGGCGTCCGGCATGGCGGTGCAGTAGCCGTCCCCGATCCGGCCGGCGAGCGCGGCGGCCTGCGGGCCGAACCCGGACACGTAGATCGGTACGGGGCCGTCGGGGCGGGTGTAGATGCGGGCGTCCTGGACTTCGTAGTGCAGACCGTGATGGCTGACCTCGTCGCCGCGGTGCAGCAGCCGGATGACCTCGATCGCCTCCTCGAGCATCTCCAGCCGGACGCCCACCGACGGCCAGGGATCGCCGAGGATGTGCTCGTTGAGCGCTTCTCCGCTGCCGACGCCGAGCACGAACCTGCCGTCGAGCTGCACCGCGGCCGTCGCTGCGGCCTGCGCGATGATCGCCGGGTGGATGCGCACGGTCGGGCAGGTCACGGCGGTGCTCACCGGCAGCGACGTGGCCTCCGACAGCGCACCGATGACGCCCCACACGAAGGGGCTCTGGCCCTGCTCGTCGTTCCAGGGATGGAAGTGGTCCGAGATCCACAGGGCTTCGAAGCCCGCGGCTTCCGCGCGTTTCGCCTGATCCACGAGCTCCTTGGGGCCGAACTGTTCGCAGGACAGGAAATAACCGATTTTCGCCATGCCGGTGCGATTACCCCGCGAGCCGCCCACTATGCGCGCCGTTTTCACCGCCGGCACAACGGGAACAATCCAGGTCATGTCACTGCGCGTCGGCGTCACCGGTCCCACGGGCGAGATCGGCCTGGCGACGATCGCGGCGCTCGAGGAACACCCCGACGTCGACCAGATCGTGGGGATGGCCCGCCGGGCGTTCGACCCGGCGCGCACGGCTGGACGAAGACGACGTACCGGCAGGGCGACATCCTCGACCGCGACGCCGTCGACGCGCTGGTCGCCGACGCCGACGTGGTGGTCCATCTCGCGTTCGTCATCATGGGATCGCGGGAGGACAGCGCCCGGGTCAACCTGGCCGGCACCCGCAACGTCTTCGAGGCGACCGTCGGCCGCCGACCGCGCCCAGGCGGCTGGTCTACACCTCATCGGTCGCCGCCTACGGCTATCACTCCGACAATCCCGTCCCGATCACCGAGGACGTGCCGGCCCGCGGATCCGCCGAGCACTACTACTCCGAGCAGAAGGCGGCGTGCGAGGCGGCGCTGGCCGAGACTCACCGCGGCTACGGCGCTGGAGGTCTACGTGCTGCGGCCGTGCATCGTCGCGGGTCCGAAGGCGCCGGCACTGGCCGACGCCATGCCGTGGAACCGGCTGCCCGGGCCGGTGCGCCGCGTCACCCGGGCGCTGCCGCTGCCCAAACCACCGTTCCCCGACCCCGGCACCCCACTGCAACTCGTCCACCACGACGACGTCGCCGCGGCGATCGCCGTGGCGGCGACCACCACGTCGGCGCCGCCTGGCGCCTACAACATCGCCGGCGACGGGGTGGTGACATGTCCGAGGTCGGCGAGGCGCTCGGCGCGATGGCCGGTCCGGGTGCCCCGCGGCCGCTGCGGCGACCTCCGAGGTCGTCGCCCGGCTGCCGTTCGTGCCGTCGGCACTGGAGTGGCTGCATGCGGGCCGGACGTCGGTGGTGATGGACACCACCAAGGCCAGGACGCTGCTGGGCTGGACGCCGAGATACTCGGCGGCGGAGACGCTCTCGGCGCTCGCCGCAGCCACCCGGTGAGGGTTACGACCACGTCCCGGCGGGTACGTAACCGCCCGCACTCTTCCTCCCGGCTCCAGAAAGGGACCTCCCCGTGTCCGTGACAGGGCCGCCCCAAGCCCCCGCCGAACCGGCCGCGCCGGCGCCACTGGACCTACGCCGGCGCAACCTCGTCTTCCTCGCCGTCGTGCTCGGCATGCTGCTCGCCGCGCTCGACCAGACCATCGTCGCCACGGCGCTGCCCACCGTCGTCGCCGACCTCGGCGGCGCCGGTCATCAGGCCTGGGTGGTCACCAGCTACCTCCTCGCGTCGACGATCGTCACCGCGGTGGTCGGCAAGCTGGGGGACACCTTCGGGCGCAAGCGGGTGTTCCAGGCGGCGGTTCTGCTGTTCCTCGCGGGCTCGGTGCTGTGCGGCCTCGCCCAGTCGATGGGCATGCTGGTGGCGTCGCGCGCGCTGCAGGGACTGGGCGGCGGTGCCATCACCGTCACGGCGGTCGCGGTGATCGGTGAGGTGATCCCGCTGCGCGAACGCGGCCGCTACCAGGGGGCTCTGGGCGCGGTCTTCGGCGTCACCACGGTGATCGGGCCGCTGCTGGGCGGGCTGTTCACCGATCACCTCACCTGGCGGTGGGCGTTCTGGATCAACGTCCCGGTCGCCGTCGTGGTCCTCGCGATCGCCGCGGTGGCCATTCCCGCATTCGCCCGCACCGGGCGGCCGACGCTGGACTACGCCGGCATCGTGCTGGTCGGTCTCGGGGCCGCCGGACTGACCCTGGCGACCAGTTGGGGCGGCACCACCTACCCGTGGGGATCCGCGACGATCATCGGCCTGTTCGTCGCGTCGGTGCTGACGCTCGTCGCGTTCGTCGTCGCCGAGCGCCGCGCCAGCGAGCCGATCCTGCCGCTGCGCCTGTTCACCAACCCGGTGTTCACCGTGTGCTGCGTGCTGTCGTTCGTGGTCGGTTTCGCCATGCTCGGCGCGCTGACGTTCCTCCCGACCTACATGCAGTTCGTCGACGGCGTCTCGGCCACCGCGTCGGGGCTGCGCACCCTGCCGATGGTGCTCGGTCTGCTGGTCACCTCGCTGGGCAGCGGCGTGATCGTCGGGCGGACCGGGCGCTACAAGATCTTCCCCATTGCCGGCACCGCCGTCATGGCGCTCGGCTTCCTGTTGCTCTCGCAGATGGACGCAGGCACCTCGACGCTGGTGCAGTCGCTCTACCTGCTCGTGCTGGGCGCCGGCATCGGGCTGAGCATGCAGGTGCTGGTCCTGGTGGTGCAGAACACCGTCGACTTCACCGACCTCGGCGTGGCCACCTCCGGCGTCACCTTCTTCCGGACCATCGGGAGCTCGTTCGGTGCGGCGATCTTCGGGTCGATGTTCGCCAACTTCCTCGACGCGCGGCTGCCGGCGGCGATGGCGGGCAGCGGCGCCCCGCCGGACGCGGCGACCTCACCCCAGGCGCTGCACCGCCTGTCGCCCGACGTCGCGGCGCCGATCATCACCGCCTATGCGGACTCGCTGAGCAAGGTCTTCCTGTTCGCCGCGCCGGTCGCGGTCGTCGGCTTCGTGCTCGCACTGTTCCTGCGCCAGGTGCCGCTGCGCGACGCCGCCGCCAGCGGCAGCACCGACCTCGGTGAGGGCTTCGGCATGCCCACGACCGAGTCACCCGAGAAGCTGCTGGAGATGGCCGTCGGCCGGCTGCTACAGCGCACCCGCGGCATCGACCTGGAGGCGGTTTCGCACGCGTCGCGCAGCCACCTCGACATCGCCCGGCTGTGGGCGCTGATCCAGGTGTACCGCTACGCCGCGGCCAACGGCGCCGCCGACCTCGAGACCATCGCCGAGCAACGTCAGCTCCCCCGCCAGATCCTCGAGCCCACCTTCGCGCGGCTCGCCGCCACCGGATTCGCCACCAGAACCGGAAACCGGTTCGCGCTCACGCCGGCGGGCGCCGCCGAGGTCAACTCGGCCCGCGACGTGATCTCCCGCTGGATCACCGACACCCTGGCGCAGTCGCCGGAGTTCCAGGGCCGGCCGGAGCGGATGCAGGTGCAGGGCGCCCTCGACCGGGTCGCACGCGGCGTGCTGCTCGAGCGCGACGCCGCGGACGGCGACGGCGAGACTCGGCCGATGAAGCTCGCCGGGTCGCCGCCACCGACCGCCGAGACCCCGACGACGCGGCTGCGCGTGCCTGCGGCCGCCGCCGGCGCAGCATCCCCGGAAGCCCCCACCCGTCCGTTCCGGCCGCACGCGGCCATGCCGCCCCGGCCCGCTCCCCGGCTGCCGCGCCGCTGATTCATCGGCCGGCGGCATACGCAGCGACGGCTCCCTGCCGGCGGTGCGCCTCGGGGAGGCGGTGCCGTCGCCTCATGTGCACCAGCACCAGCACCGAGGCGATCGCCGCCGCGATGCACCAGAACGACGCGAATGCGTTGACGTAGATGACCGCGACGACGACGACCGTCAGCAGATTGATCGCACCGAATGCGACGATCGACGGATACCCGGACAACAGCGCCGGCCCGATCACCGCGATGACGTAGAGCACCGCCCACACGTAACCGCCGTGCATGTCGGTCTGGTACTGGATCGAATGGGGGTACACGCTGACCGTCACCGGGCGGGTGAACACGACGACGGCGAGATAGCCCGACACCAGTGCGCCCAGCGCGACGAAGGGCGCCACCCGCATCCGTGCTCCGCGCGGCTCGAGCAGCAGCGTCGCCACGGGCACCAGCGCGGGCAGCAGCGGCATCGCGATGAACAGATAGGCAAGCACCGCAGCGTGTTTCACGCCCGGAGATGCGTCGACGCCGGGCCAGACGACCGCCTCGATCAGTTGGTGGGCCGCGAACACCGCGGGCAGGAGTGCGAACGGCAGCTCACGCCGGTGCTTCACTTCGCGCAGGGACGCCACCGCGACGGGCACCAGCGCGGCACCCACCGCGAGGTCGGCGGTCGCGGAGAAACACACCGCCACCATGTGCCCGAGAGCCCGGCGGATAAACACCGAGGGTTGGCTGCCGCGTCACGGGGTAGCACTTCGCCATGAACCTGCACCGTCTGCTCGGCAGCGTCGAAGACGCTGAATTTCTCGACCCACCGGCGAGCGTCGGCTCCCGCGTCGTCGGTCGGCTGATCGGGCGCAGTCGCCTCGCCGGCGTTCTGCGCGGATCGTGGCTCGGCCATCCAGTGCACCCGCTGCTGGTCACCGTGCCGATCGGCAGCTGGATGGCCTCGGCCGTCTTCGACGTGGTCTTCTCAGACGTCACCGCGGCTCGTCGGCTCGTCGCGGTCGGCCTGGCCGCGACACCACCGACCGTGCTGGCTGGGTGGGCCGATTATCCCCTCCTGGACCGGCGGCAGCAGCGTGTCGGGTTGGTGCACGCCGTGTCGAACGGCGTGGGCGCGCTGATGTTCGCGTTGGCCTATCGGGCGTACCGCCGGGAGCGGGATCGGGCCGCGCGGCTGTACACCTTCGGCGGCCTGGCCGCGCTCACCGTCGGTGGGGCACTCGGCGGGCACTTGTCCTACGCGCAGGGCGCCGGCATGTACCGCTGGCAGCCGCTGCGCGCGGTGCTCGACCGCAGCCCTGTCGAGTCACTGCGTGCGGCATGACGTGCGCGCTCGGGGCGGGTTCGGGGATCACCGTCAAACACCGTGCGGCGGGCCAAGATAGGGGAACCCGTCGAGCGTGTCGGTGTGCGGCGCGAGACCCGACGGCGGGCACTCACCCTTGGTCAGGAACGCCAGCCGATAGTCGATGACATCGTCGGTGAACACCCGGCCGTTGGGATAGCGGGCGGGTTCGGCCGGGTCGAAGGTCAGCATGTCGGGCAGCGTGCCTTCGGTCTCGATGGCCGCGATCGCCTCCTCCCGGCTGTAGCCGCCGGTGTGGCCCATCAGATGGACGAACTGGTCGAGCCACCGGTCCCAGTCGCCGGGCGGCTCGCTCGCGTTGTACTCCAGCTTGGTGTCGTCGGTGTTGAAGAAGCTGCTGACGGAGGGATGGCCGGCGCGGTCCACATGCCGCAGCGTGCCGTTCTCCCGCAGGCTGCAGCGGCCCCAGATCCGGATGCGCCCCGGCGCACCGAGCATGTTCTTCGGTAGTTCGAGCGCGATCGAGAACACGTTGGCCTCGGTGTTCGAGTCCTGGCCTGTCCACGGGGATCTCCCGCCGAGTTCGTCGAGGTGGGGAGCCGTGAAGTTGCGGGTGCCGCTGGTGTCGAAGAGATTCTTGATGCCGTCGAAGTCGAAGAAGAACGCGTCGCTGCGAGCGCCGGCGGCGAAGCTGACGCCGTCGGCGGTGACGACGTTGGCCTGCCGCCCGAACGACACCTCGATGCCGGTGAAGATCCGCTCCCCCACCGGTTCGGGCGAACGAGCCTGCTCACCGCGGGCCAGGAAGACGTCGACGGTCTGACGGCCGTCCTGCGGTTCGGAGAACACGAAGCTGAACGCGATGTCGTCGACGAGGTCGCCGTCGGTGTCGACGGCCAGCCGGTAGACCGCGTCCGGGTGCAGCGCGTCGGCGGTCGGGTTGGCGTTCAGGATCAGCACGATCCGCTCGGGATCCCCCGGCGCCTGGAAGGCATACAGGTCGCACAGGTCCAGTCGCTGATCACCGAGCGGCGGGCCCAGGCTCAGACCGGTGAAGTGGTTGGACATGGGAGCCGCCTTTCGCGCGCCGTATCGGTCGAGGTCAACCTATCCCCCGGGGCGCCGCTCACAGGTCGATGACCGCCGCCTCGGCAGGCCGGGCGCAGCAGATCAGGACGTTGCCCGCCGCGGGCGGTTCCAGCGGTTCGGGGTCGTAGTGGACCGACCCGGACAGCAGGGCCGTCTCGCAGTTGTGGCACACGCCGGTGCGGCAGGACCACCGGGTGGGGACGTCGCATGCTTCAGCGAGTTCGAGCAGGCTGGCGTAGGCCGGATCCCAGGTTGCCGCCAGCCCGCTGCGCGCGAACTGCACCTGCGGCCCGGGGCCGCGCCGTCCGGCCGGTGGGTGCGGAGCGCGCGCCCCCGCGGCGATGCCGGGCGTGAGCGCCGGGCCTGCGCCGAAGACCTCGGTGTGCACGCGGCCCGGCTGCAGCCCGTAGGCGACCAGGCCCTTGCTGAGCTCGCTCATGAAGACTGCGGGTCCGCACAGGTAGGCGTGTGCGTCACGGGGCAGTCCCAGTCCAGCGAGGGCCTGCACCGACATCCGGCCCGGTTCGGTGTAATCGGCCCCCGCCCGGTCGCCGGCTGCCGGTCGGCTGTAGAACACATGAGACCGACTGTCGCGCAAGCGCTTCAGTGCTTCACGCGACTCGGAGGCGAAGGCGTGCTCGGCTCCGTCGCGGGCGCCGTGGAGCCACCAGACCTGCCGCGGGGGGTCTGCGTCGGCGAGCGCATGCAGCATGGCGAGCAGCGGTGTCACCCCCACGCCCGCCGACAGCAGGATCACCGGCGTGTCCGCCTCGGTGAGGAAGAACGTGCCGCGTGGCGCGGCGACGTCGAGCAGATCGCCCGTTTGGACCCGGGTGTGGAGGTAGCCGCTGGCCGCCCCGCCGCGCTCACGCTTGACGCTGATCCGGAACGCACCGCCGGCCGCCGTGTTGGACAGCGAATAGTTGCGGATCACCGATCCGTCGCCGTTCACAGCGGGGAGCCGCAGCGTGATCGATTGGCCGGGTAGCCATTCCGGCAGCCGCGCGCCACCGGGGTCGGCGAGGGTCACCGACCGCACCGAGCGGCTCTCTTCGTGCACGGCCCGCACCCGCAGGGGGCGAAACCCCGGCCAGGCCGGCCCCGGTGTGGCGGCCGCCGCCGTGAGACCCGGGTTGCCCGTCGACGCGGCGGAGGTCGGCGCCTGCTCGGCCAGCGCCTGCAGCGACATCCGCCAACCGGGACTCAGTGCCGGAATGCGGAGGGCGCGGTCGAGCGCGTCGCGGGGATGACCGGGCAGATAGAGCAACGCATCGATCTCGGCGACGCTCATCCGTTCGGGCCCGTCGGCGACCTTGACGATGTCCTGGCCGGTCTCGACCGGGCCCTCAGTGATGACCCGGCAGTAGAACCCCGGTCGGCGGTGCGCCACGAGCAACGCTGCCATCCGCGGTTCGCCGATGCGCATCCCCGCCCGGTAGCACGTGACGCGCGGCTGGGTCACCTCCAGCACCGCCTCGCCGATCCGGTACCGGTCGCCGATGCACACCTCGTCGTCGGCCAGTCCGTCGACAGTCAGGTTCTCGCCGAGAAACCCCGGCCGCAGCTCGTCACGCCTCAGCTCCTGCGCCCAGTGCCGGTAGGAGTCGATCTGGTAGACGAGGACGGCGCGGTTCTCGCCGCCGTGCCCGCCGAGGTCACCCTGGCCGTCCCCGTCGATGTTCAGCCGGCGGACCATGCGCGGACCCGTCACCGGCTCCTTCCACGCGCCGGTGTACACGGTGCGGTGCTGCCACTCGATGTCGCGCGGCAGTCCGACGTTGACCGAGACCAGGCTCGCCATCACACCCTCCTCTGGGGGGCTGACGTCACCGTCGTCGGTGATCATCGGTGACGCTACCCGGGTGGTAGCGCCGGGAAGGCATGCAAATCGGTGACCAAGTGTGACGACTCCGCCGCCGTGGGTGTCGACGGTCAGCCGGAGAAGGTGGTGGTCTCGGCGACCGTGCGCCGCGTGCCGACGGGGAGCGGTGTTGCACCGGGAGGTAGCGGACCGAGCCGGATCAGCGCCTGCGGATAACCGGCCCCGTCGTAGAGGTCGCAGGCCAGCGCCATCCGGTCGCGGTCATCGCGCAACGGATCGGTGAGGGGACACGACGCCAGTCCCAGCGCCGTGGCCGACAGCAGCAGATGGCTCATCGCCTCCCCCGCACGCAGCCGCATCGCGTCGTCGTCGCTCTCGGTGGCCAGCACCAGCAGCACACCGTCGCCGGTGCCCGGCCCGTCACGGCGCGCCGCCGCGCCGTAGTGCAGGCGAACCTCACCGTCCACGGACCGCGACCAGCGAGCCTTGGGCACGACGCTCATCTGCACACCGGTCCGCGCGGCTCGGATCAGCAGCATCTCCAACGTGGCCGGGATCAGCCGCGAATCGGCATAGCCGCGGCGATCGGCCCTGCGCTGCGGGATGGCGGCAGCCAATTCAGTGGCCGCCGCGGTCGGCGGCGCGGAGATCAGCTCGACCGTCGCGAGGTGACCCGGCCGGCGGCCGGCGGGGAGTCGGCGGATCGCGGCGCCCCAACCCGCCGTGGCCAGGGTGAGCACACAGTGGTCCAGCACGGCGCCGCAACTGAGCAGCACGTCCCGCCGGTCGGCGAGGGTCTCGCCGGCGGAGCGACTCCAGTCAGCGTCGAGGTGCAGGCCGCCCGGGTCGACCTGCCAGTGCCAGGGCTGCGAGTTCCGCACCGACGGCGCCCTGGCGGCAATCTCCAGCGCCGTGTGCAGCGTGGCGGTGTCGGGAAATTGGCTCACCGAGGGTGATCGTACCCAGCGCCCCCGGCGGGCAGGGTCACTCGCCGACCAGCGCGTGCACCCGGCCGCGTGGGTAGGGCAGGTCGATCCCGTGTTCGTCGTACGCCCGCAGGATCTCTCGGCGCAGCCTGCGCTGCACCGCCCACTGCTTGTTGGGCCGCGTCTTGACGGTCATCCGCAACTTGACCAGATCCGGTGACCACTCCTGGACGCCCAGCATCGATGGCTCGCCGAGTACCTTGCCGGCCAGCGCCGGATCCTCGAGCGCGGCCTCGGCCGCCTCGAGCGCGACCTCCTCGGCCCGTCGCACGTCGGCGGTCAGCGCCACCGGCAACTCGATCCGTGCCACCGCGAACTCCTGGCTCATGTTGCCGACCCGGGCGATCTCGCCGTTGCGGACGTACCAGAGGGTGCCGTCGATGTCGCGCACGGTGGTGATCCGCAGCCCGACGCTCTGCACTTCACCGATCGCCTCGCCGACGTCGATGGTGTCGCCCACCCCGTACTGGTCCTCCAACAGCATGAAGACGCCGCTGACGAAGTCACGGACCAGGTTCTGTGCGCCGAAGCCGATCGCCAGGCCGAGCACGCCGGCCGAGGCGATGAACGGGGCGATGTTCACCCCGAGCACGTTGAGGACGGCCAGGCTCAGCCAGATGAGCAGCACGATCGACACCGTGGACTTGAGGACCGAGCCGATGGTCTGGGCGCGCAACATCCGGCGTTCGGACGTCTGCTGGTCAGCTCCCGCGGCGGGCATCCGCCCGCGCAGGTTGCGCAGCACCGTCCGCTTCGGCTGGGCATCGCCGTCGCGCTGGCGGCCGGTGGCCCGGTCGATCATCCGGTGCAGCAGAAAGCGCGCGATCAGCACCACGACGACGTATGCCGCGATGCGCACCGGAACCTCGACGAGCCAATGCCGATTCGTCTCCGTCCATTCGAAAGCCAATGTGTGCACACCCATGACTCCGACCGTACGGATCATCTCCGCGGTGTCGACAACCTCCCCGGCGCGGCACCGGAGCCGATTGCGCTAGCCGGACGTCTCGGTGGGCCGCTCGCCGGCGGTCTCGGAACGCTGCACCAGGGTGCCCGGCGCACCGAACGGCCCGGGCCTGCGGGGTGCGGTGTGCCCGTGCACACCTTCGGCGTAGGCCGTCTCGGCGTGCTGGGAGAAGTCGACGCCCGACGTCTCGTCCTCGGCGCTGATCCGGAAGCCGACGACGCGGTCGATCAGCTTGGCCAGCACGAACGACACCGCGAACGCGTAGCCGGCGACGACCACGACGGCCAGCGCCTGTTTGCCCAGCTGGGTCAGCCCGCCCCCGTAGAACAGGCCGCGGGCTCCACCGGTCATCACGTCGGTGGCCAGCAGACCGATCAGCAGCACACCGACCACCCCGCCGACGAAGTGCACGCCCACCACGTCGAGGGAGTCGTCGTAGCCGAGACGGAACTTCAGCCCGATCGCGAACGCGCACACGATCCCGGCGACCAACCCCACCAGGACGGCCCCCAGCGTGTTGACCGTCCCGCAGGACGGGGTGATCGCGACCAGGCCGGCCACCACACCCGACGCCGCGCCGAACGTGGTCGGCCTGCCGTCGCGCACCTGCTCCACCGTCAACCAGCCCAGCATGCCCAGACACCCCGCGACCAGGGTGTTCAGGAAGATCGCCGCCGCGGTGCCGTTGGCGGCCAGCGCCGAGCCGGCGTTGAAGCCGAACCAGCCGAACCACAGCAACCCGACGCCGAGCAGAACGAACGGCAGGTTGTGCGGGCGCATGGCGTCCTGCTTGAAGCCGATCCGCGGGCCGAGCACCAGGGCCAGCGCCAGCGCCGAGGCCCCGGAAACGATCTCGACGACGAGCCCGCCGGCGTAGTCCAGGACGCCGAGCCGGAACAGCCAACCGTCCGGCGCCCACACCCAGTGTGCGACCACCGCGTAGACCACCACCGCCCAGACGGGGACGAACACCACCCACGCGGCGAACTTGGCCCGGTCCGCGATCGCCCCGCTGACCAGCGCGGCGGTGATGATCGCGAAGCTCAGCTGGAAGGTGGCGAACAGCAGTTCGGGGACTTGGCCGTGGGCGGTGTCCGGGCCGATACCGGCCATGCCGAGGTGGGTCAGGCCGCCCACCAGGCCTCCGGCCCTGCTTTCGGTGAACGCCAGGCTGTACCCGACGAGCAGCCACGACACCGTGACCAGCGGAATCGCGATGAAGCTCATCATGATCATGTTGAGCACGCCGGTGGTGCGGACCATGCCGCCGTAGAAAATCGCCAGGCCCGGTGTCATCAGCAGGACGAGGGCGGTGCTGGCCAGCAGCCAGGCGGTGGCGGCGGGATCGATCTGGTCCACTGTTCGGTGCTCCTTCGACGGTCCGCCGACGAGAATGTCGGGCCTTCGTTTCGGCGGGGAGTCGATCGTGTTTCGGTGGTGTTTCGCGCCGCCGCCGCTCGGTCGAGCGCGCAACATGTCGGTACCTGTTGTGATGATGGGGTCATGTCCTCGCCGGCAACACCTTTGGTCGCTTCGAAGCGGGCCGATGAACGGTTGGACGTGTTGTTCGCCGAGCTGGCGGAGCTGACCGGGCAACGCAACGCCGTCGACGGCCGCATCGTGGAGATCGTCGCCGAGATCGACCGCGACGCGCTGTGGGCCGCCGCCGGTACCCGCTCGGTCGCCGCGCTGGTCGCGTGGAAGACCGGGGTGTCGCCGTCGCGGGCGGCCACCATCGCCGCGGTCGCCCACCGGGTCGAGGAGTTTCCCCGCTGTGCGGCCGGGCTGCGGGAGGGCCGGTTGTCACTCGATCAGGTCGGGGTGATCGCCCAGCGCGGCGCCGACGGCTCCGATGACCATTACGCGGAGCTGGCCGCCAGCGCCACAGTCACCCAGCTGCGCACCGCACTCAACCTCGCCCCCAAACCCAACCCGACGCCCCAGCCGGAGCCCGAGCCCGCGCCCGATGACGACGACGAAGAGGACGCCGAGGTGGCGCCGTCGGATCCGGGTCCACGGGTGTCGATCACCCAGACCTCCGACGAGCAGTACACCTACTGGCGGATCGCGCTACCCCACGAGCAGGCCGCGACGTTCCACGCCGCGCTGGCCTCGCACCGCGACGCCCTGGTCGAGCAGTGGAAACACGACCACCCCGACACCGACGGCGCAGCGGGGCGGCCGCCGATCCCGGGCACCGAGGAGGCGTTCCTGCGGCTGATCGAAACCAGCTGGGACGCCGAAACCACCCGCCGCCCACACGGACAACGCACCACCGTCATCGTGCACGTCGATATCAGCGACAGGGTCGCCGCGCTGCACCTGGGGCCGCTGCTGTCCGACGCCGACCGCCGATACCTCACCTGCGATGCCACCTGCGAGGTGTGGTTCGCCCGCGACGGCCACCCCATCGGCGTCGGGCGCAGCACCCGCACCGTCAACCGGCGGCTACGCCGGGCGCTGGAGCACCGGGACCGCTGCTGCGCAGTCCCGGGCTGCGGGGCCACCCGCGGCCTGCACGCCCACCACCTGCGGCACTGGGAAGACGGCGGCCCCACCGAGCTGCACAACCTGGTGCTGCTCTGCCCCTATCACCACCGGCTGCACCACCGCGGCGGCATCACCATCACCGGCCCCGCCCACCGGCTCGTCGTCACCGACCGCACCGGCCGGATCATGACCTCCGCATCACTGGCCCGACCCCCCACCCAACCCCCACCCGCAGTCCCGCCCTGCCCCGCTGCGGACCAAATAGGGTCGGTCTGGAAAGGATGAACGGGGTTGGCGAAGAAATATCAGAAATTCTCACCGGAGTTTCGAGAAGAAACGGCCAGGCTGGTGGTGGAGGGGCAGAGGTCCATCGCCCAGGTAGCGCGCGAGCATGGGCTCAGTGATACCACTGTCGGTAATTGGGTTCGGAATTATCGAGAAACCCACGCGACCGATGAGCCGCCACTGGAATTGTCCGAACGTGCCCGGTTGCGTGAATTAGAACGCGAGAACCGGGAAATGGCGATGGAACTCGCATTCTTGAAAAAAGCAGCAGCGTACTTCGCGAAGGAGCCACGGTGAGCCAGAAGTATGGGTTCATCGCCGCGGAGCACGCCGACGGCACCGCTGCAGCGGGCTTGGCTCCCACGATCGTGCAGATGCTCCGGTGGTTGGGGGTGTCGAAATCGGGGTTCTACGAGTGGCTGGACCGACCGCTCAGTGCTGCTGGGCGCCGGCGTGAGGAGCTCAAGTGCAAGATCGCTGCACTGTTTGAGTCTTTCGGCGCCGTCTACGGGTACCGGCGCATCCACGCCGAGCTGGTCCGCGCCGGCGAACGAGTAGGGCCGGAACTGGTCCGCAAGCTGATGCGAGAGTTGAACATTGTTGCACTGCAACCGAAACCGTACAAGCGGACCACCATCGCCGGTGAGTCCGCCACGGCGGTGCCTGATCTGGTGGCCCGTGATTTCACCGCGGATCGGCCTGGGGCCAAGCTGGTAGGCGACATCACCTATATCCGGACCTGGGCCGGCTGGCTGTACTTGGCGACGGTGATCGACTGCTTCAACAAAGAGGTCATCGGCTACGCGATGGCTGATCACATGCGTACCGAGCTGGTCACCGACGCCGTGGAGATGGCGGCCCGCAATCACGCCCTGGAGCCGGGATGCATTATGCACACCGACCGCGGGACGCAATACACCTCGACTGACTACGCTAAAAAAATCTCCGAACTCGATATGCGAGCCTCGCTGGGACGCACCGGGATTTGTTGGGATAATGCGCTCGCGGAGTCTTTCTTTGCAAGCCTGAAAAATGAACGTGTGCACCATATGGTGTATCCGACGCGGAAGAAAGCACGAGCCGATATTGCCCGCTATATCGAACTGTTCTACAATCGACGCAGACTTCACTCCGCGTTGGGCTATCGCACACCGCACGAAGTCCGCACCGAATACATGAATTCACAGTTCGCGGCATAACTCCCGCGGAATCCGCAGTCCGAAAAACGCGGAGCCCCACCGGAGAACGCGCCCACTGGTGGTGGTACCAACCCTTCCAACCCCAACCCCCACCCAGCACGGACTAGGTCGCCCTGCCGCGGCTGATCACCTCTGAGCGCTACTCAGCCGCACTATCGAAGATCGCCACGGCCCGGGTCCAGCCGGCGCTGGCGCCGCGAATCTTCACCGGGAAGCAGGCGATGGTGAAGCCGTCGCCGGGAGGGCTTCCAGGTTGTGCAGCTTCTCCAGGTGGCAGTAGCCGATGTCGCGGCCGGCGCGGTGGCCCTCCCAGATGATCCCGGCGTCGCCCGTCTCGGCGTAGCGCTCGGCGGTGTGGACGAAGGGCGCGTCCCACGACCAGGCGTCGGTGCCGGTCAGCCGGACGCCGCGCTCCAGCAGGTGCATCGTCGCCGCATAGCCCATGCCGCAGCCGGGATCGACATAGCCGTCGTCGCCGTAGGCCGATCCCGCGCGGGTGTTGACGACAACGATGTCGAAGGGCTGGAGTTCATGCCCGATGCGGGCAGCTCGGCCTCGACCTCCCCGGCCGTGACGACGTGGCCGTCCGGCAGGTGGCGGAAGTCGAGCTTCACGCCCGGACGGAAGCACCAGTCGAGCGGCACCTCGTCGATGGTGATGCGCGCCGGCCGGCCCGCCGGTCCATCGTCGAGGCGAAGTGGTAGGGCGCGTCGAGATGGGTGCCGTTGTGGGTGATGGCTCACCTTCTCGATCGCCCAACCCTCGCCGTCGGGCAGCTCGGCCTCGGTCGCTCCGGGGAAGAACGACAGCACGTCCGCGACCGTGTCACGGTGGGTGAGGTACTCGATCTCGGGCCGCAGTCCCGGCGGGTCGGACGCGATCCCGCTGCGCAGAGGCACGGAGATGTCGATCAGTGTGCGCAT
>CAWCKQ010000007.1:0-9168 GCA_963796185.1 uncultured Actinomycetota bacterium
GTCGCGATCCACGGGTCGCCAGCGATTCCCGGCTGCCCGCATAGGTCAAGCAATCCAACACCGTCACCCGACGTCCGGGCGCTCACGCACCGTCGCGTGCACGAAATTGGCGCCGATGAACCCGGCGCCACCCGTGACCAGCAATCGCAATCACCGACCCTAGCGGCCTAGCCGGGGTCCCCAGCGGTCCGGCGAGTTCCTCCAACGTCGAGAGCAGTTCGTCGGGCCCGCCCAGCACCTGGATCGGCGACGTGGTCCGCGCCGGCCTGAAGTGTTCGCTCAGCCGGGCCGCGATGCGTCGGGCGAGCCGTAAGCGACGACCGCGTCGATGAACCGGTCGCTGCCCGGCCGCTCGAGGTCCTCGTCGGTGAACCCGAGACGTTTCCAGTTGTTCAGGTAATTGGACAGGCCGAGGTAGAAGTCGACCGTCTCGCGGCCGATCTCGCGCGCCTTGGCCGCGTCGTCGGTGAGCACCACCTTGTGTTCGGGCGCGAGAAGCACTGTGGGGCCGAACTACTCGCGGGATGCCCGGTGTGCACCGGCGTGGTCAGATACGGGTGGGCGCCCGCGCTGCGCTGTGCGGCCAGCCGCAGTACCTGTGGGGCCGAGCGCGGCCAGCACCATCCGACTGGTCGGCACCTTGGCTGCGTCGAGTGCGTCGAGGTAGTCGACGAGCGCCCGGTAGGGCTTGGTGTACTGCTGGGTGTGCTCGGGGTGGCCGACCCCGACGCCGAGCAGGAACCGGCCCGGGAACGCCTTCTCGATGCGGTGGTAGGACTTGGCGACCTCGCCCGCGTCGGCGGTCCAGATGTTCACGATGCCGGTCGCGACCTGCAACGTCTCGGTCTTCTCCAGGATCGGTTCGACGAACTCCAGCTCCGCGGCCGGCGACGCGCCCACCCATACCGTGCCGTAGCCGAGCTTCTCGACCTCGACGGCCTGGTCCGGGGTGACCGGGGCGCCGGTCCAGACGCCGAATCGGCCCAGGTCGGGCTTGAGCGATGGGCCTTCGGTCATGTCTGCTCCTCGCGCAAGCGCTCGTCGGTCATGTCTGCTCCTCTTCGGTCGTGTCAGCGCAGTCCCAGCGGCCCGGCCAGTTCGGCGAGCGCGCCGACCACCAGACGATCACTACCCGATTTGGCCACGTCTTCATCAGTGAAGCCGAGCCGCTTGCGGGTTTTGACGTAATTCGCCAGGTTCAGGCCGAACGAACGGAACCGCCCCAGGTCGGGCTTCGCGCCGGTCACGCGGCTTCGGGGGCCGGCGCCGCGAGCGGCAGGCAGACGACGAACGTGGTGTCACCGGGCCGCGACTGCACCGACAGGTTGCCGTGGTGCTTCTCGACGACGATGCGCCACGCCAGGTCCAGACCCAGGCCGGTGCCCTCGCCGAACGGCTTCGTGGTGAAGAACGGCGTGAAGATCCGGTCGATGATGTCCTCGGGAATGCCCGGGCCGTCGTCGCTGATCTCGACGCGGACCATGGTCTCGCTCTCCCGCATGGTCCGGATCGTCAGCGTGCCGTGCCCGCCCATCGCCTGGATCGCGTTGTCGATGATGTTGGTCCACACCTGGTTCAGGTCCCCCGGATAGCAGAGCAACTCGGGCAGCGACTTGTCCTTCTCCCAGACCAGCTGCACCGGCTTGTCCTTGCCGACCTTGTTGCCGAAGATCGTCTTGATCGTGCTGTACAGCAGCTCGTGCACGTCGGCACTCTGGTATTCGGCGCGGTCCATCTGCGAGTACTGCTTGGCTCCGGCCAGCAGCGCCGAGATCCGCTTGCTGGCTTCGGCGATCTGGTTCATCAGCAACTCGTTGTCGATGGTGTACTTCAGCCAGCCGATCGCACCCGGCAGCGTGGCCGAGCAGTCGACGTCGTCGATGGAGGCCTCGACCCGTTCCAGCCAGTCGACGTCGAGGCCCGCCTCGACGAACGTCGGCGCGTAGTCCCACGCGCTGCCGATGCCGTGCTCTTCGAGCCAGTCGCCGATCTGATCCTCGCGGTCGGAGGTCTCCAGCGCGGTGAGCTCCTGGGACTTGGACTTGGCCACCTGCTCGGCGACCTCGTCCTGGATGCTCACCAGCACTTTCAGCGCGGCCGGTGTGAACTTGCCGTCGGCGAGCATCGCGAGCTTGTGCCGCACCTTGCCCACGCTCTCGCGCAGGTCGGCCACCGCGCGCGCCGTCGCGCCCGCCGGGTTGTTGAGCTGATGGGTCAATCCGGCGGAGAGCTGACCGAGGGCCAGCAGCTTCTCCCGCTGGCCGAGGATCTGGCGCTGCCGCAGCCCGCCGACCATGTGCCCCTCGAGCAGGTGCACCGCCATCGGGAACTCTTTCTGCATGAACTCGGCGAACGCGTGCGCGTCGAGGACGAAAAATCGCGACGGCCGCGTCACCCGCACCGACGCCTGGTAGACGTGCTCCTCATTGGGGATGTAGGCCGACCACGCGCCGCAGTAGACGCCGCGCTGCGAGGTGCGGTTGGTCTCGATGTCGACTCCGCCGGAACGCTTCGACATCACCAGCTCGCCGTCGATCAACACGTAGAAGCACGTCGCGGGGTCGCCCTCGGTGTGGATCGGACCCGGCTCGTAGGTGGCGATGTGCCCGTTCTCGCAGAGCGTCGCCAGCTGTTCGTCCGTCAACGCCTCGAACAGGAACAGGGTGCGCAGCTCGTCGGGCACGCATTTCTCGCCCATGGGTGGTCCTTCCTCTGGGCTACGGGTTTCGGGCACGTGGGTCGAGAGCCGTGACGTAGTGAAACGCTGGTCACCTGAGATTGATTCCATCCTCGAGCCGCACCTCCGCTAGGTCTCGGCCAGGTAGCGGTGCACGAGCATCACGGCCATCGATCCCTCACCCACGGCCGCGGCGACGCGCTTGGCGGACTCGGCGCGCACGTCACCGGCAACGAAAACGCCGGGCACGCTGCTTTCCAGGTGGTGCGGCGGCCGGTCCAGCGTCCAACCGCTGATGTCGCGCAGGTCGGGCCCGGCGAGGATGAACCCGTGGTCGTCGCGGACCACGACACCGTCGAGCCAGTCGGTGCGGGGTTCGGCGCCGATGAAGATGAACATCCGCCCGCACGCGAACTCTTCGCGCCCCCCGGTGTCGGTGTGCTCCAGGCAGATGCCCTCGAGATGCCCGTCGCCCTTCACCGCGTGCACGACGGTGTTGGGCATCTCCTTTATGTTGTCGCGCGCCCGGATCTGCTGGATCAGGTAGTGCGACATGGAATCTTCCAGCGTGCGCCTGATGACGAGGGTCACCGACTTCGCGGTGCGGGACAGGTACATGGCGGCCTGTCCGGCCGAGTTCGCTCCGCCGACGACATAGACCTCGTCGTCGTCGCACTCCGAGGCCACCGAGGTGGTCGCACCGTAGTAGACGCCGGCGCCGGTGAGGTCCGCGCAGCCCTCCGCGGGTAGCTGCCGGTACTCCACCCCCATCGCCAGGATCACCGCCCGCGTGCCGATGGCGCGACCGTCGGACAGGTGCACCGTGCGGGCGACGCCGTCGACTTCCAGCGCGACGACCTCGGCGGCGGTGATCAGCTCGGCGTCGAACTTCTCGGCCTGGCGGCGGGCCCGTTCGGCGAGCTGCGCGCCGGACAGGCCGTCCGGGAAGCCCAGGTAGTTCTCGATGCGCGAACTCTGCCCGGCCTGCCCGCCGGTGGCGGTGCGCTCGATGAGCACCGTCTTGAGGCCCTCCGAGGCGCCGTACACCGCGGCGGCCAGCCCGGCGGGACCACCGCCGATGACCACCAGGTCGTAGAAGTCGCCGGACGGCGTGGTCGTCAGGCCCAATGTCGCGGCCAACTCGGCGTCGGTGGGATCGACCAGCGTCTCGCCCTGCTCGGTGATCACCACCGGCAGCGTCATCCCGTCCTGCCCCGCGGCCTCCAGCAACGAGGCGCCCTTGGGTTCGTCGGACCGGAACCAGGTGTAGTAGAGGCGGTTTCGGGCGAGGAACTCGCGCACTTCGGAGGACCGCGCATTCCACGGATGGCCGATGATCTTGGTGTGCGGGATCGCGCGGTCGCCGGTCGCGCGCCAGGCGTCCAGCAGTGCGTCGATGACCGGGTAGAGCTTTTCCTCCGGCGGGTCCCACGGTTTGAGCAGGTAGTGGTCGAGGTCGACGACGTTGATCGCGTCGATGGCGGCGTGGGTGTCGGCGTAGGCGGTGAGCAGCACCCGGCGCGCCATCGGGAAGACGTCCATCGCCGCTTCGAGAAACTCGATGCCGCTCATCTGCGGCATCCGGTAGTCGGCGACGAACACCGCGACCGTCTCACCGCGCAGCTTGAGCTCGTTGAGCGTCTCCACCGCGTCGGGGCCGGACTCGGCGCGCACGATGCGGAACTTCTCGCCGTAATGCCTGCGCAGGTCGCGGGCGACCGCGCGCGACACGGCGGGGTCGTCGTCGACGGTGAGGATCACGGGTTTACGGGGGGCGGCGGGGCCTGTCATCGTGATCAAGTATGCGCCCGCTGTCCAGCCGATATCGGGCCACGCCCGCGAGCATTGTCAGCTCGGCGCGGGTACCTGCTGGTGGGTCCGGATGGCGTCGACGACCTCGAGCCGGCGGGTGCGCTGCGCTCGCGCGCCGATACCGCGCATCATCTTCTGCTCCATGACGAAGTGCGGGATGTCGAACCAGAACCGGCCCACCGCGCCGCCGCTGCCGCGCACCAGCAGGCGGGTCCAGCCGGCCTCCCGGCGCAACACGAACGACCAGGCTCCCGTCGCCTTCTCGCCGCGTTGCAGGCGCTCGAAGTCGGCGGGCGACACCAGCACCAGGTGCGACTTCGGCTCCACCGCCGCGACGACCTGGCGCGCCTTCGCGCCGTAGCGCCGGGCCAGCCAGATGGTGTCGCCGACCTCGAGCTGTTGCCATTCCGGGTGGATGGTGTCGGCGTTGTGGATGTCGGCGCCGACCGCGCGTTCCAGCAGCGAGTAGCTGTAGAACCCGCCGCGGCCCTCGCCGAGCTGCACCAGCCAGGCCCACACCTCCTGGCGCGGCGCGTCGATCGTCACACCGCGCGTGGTGCGCAACGCAGCCGGTTCGACGATCTCGTCGCCCGGCAGCACCGCGTCGACCTCATCGGGACGGGCGCCCCAGGTGTACATCCACGGCTGCACGTGCGAGCGGTACAGCGCGGCGACGCCGACCGCGGCCAGCGCATCCGCCAAAAGTGCTCGTTGCTTTCCCATCGTCTGACGGTAGGAGCCGGACATCGTCCCGGCTTAGAGCCGAAAGTCATGACCGGGTCCGGCTTTGGGCCCCGAGTGCCGGCCCGTCGTCATCTGCCAAAGGACTAGCGGCCCTAGCGGCACTGCCATGGACGGGGTGACGCTGAGGACATGACGGACAGACTGGTGAAAGTGGTCGCCGCGGCGGGCCTGCTCTATGCAGCCCGCCGCTACTTCCGGGATTGGGGCACGACGAAGGCCGAGTCGGGGGGCGCCCTGCCCGGCGACGAACTGGTGCGCGCACCGGTACTGCAGGCGACCGAAGGCGTTTGGATCAACGCCTCCGCCGAACAGGTCTGGCCGTGGCTGGTGCAGATGGGGCAGAACCGAGGCGGGCTCTACAGCTACGAGAAGCTGGAGAACGCGCTCGGGTTGCACTACCGCAACGCCGACGAGCTGCATCCCGAGTGGCAGCATTTGACGATCGGGGACACCGTCAGGCTGGTGCCCCGGGGCTGGCTCGGTCTGGCCGACGGTGTCACGCTGCGGGTCGCCGACATCACCGATCTGCGCGCCATCGTGTTGCAGGGCGACCCGTCCCGGCTGCCGTGGGAGGTGGTGTGGTCGTTCCACCTGATCCCGCACGGCGAGGACCGGTGCCGCCTGTTGATCCGGTCGCGGCTCGCGCTGCGCCATCCGGGCGAGGTGGTGGCGGCCGAACTGATAGGGCCGGCCCGCGCACTGATCACCCGTGGAATGCTGGTCGGGATCAAGCGGCGGGTGGAGGGCCGGCGGCAGGCCGAGGCGTCGGCGTCGACGGCGAGCGCACACCTGCACCGCGTGGTCTGAACGTCGGGGCCACGCCCGTCACCTCGGGCTGAGCAGATGGCCCCAGCAGTCGGTTACCACCCCGCCGGCCTCGTGATCCGTCTCCAGCGCGGGGTCCCCCTGCGCCCTGGCGACCAGTGCGCCCGCGAGCCGCAGAGGTGCGACGTTGTGGCGCTTGGCCATGCCGACGATGTCGGCGAAGGCCTCCTCGAGGCTGCAGCGGCGCAGTACGGCCAGGACGCCCTCGGCCGCGGACAGCGTGTGCCGGCCATCGCGGGAACCCATGCGCAGGCCTCTGCTGGGCGCTCTGGTGATCATCACCGGCCCATCGATGATGCGCACGGCGGCCGCCTCGGCAGGGGTTGTGCCACAATCGATTCGGACGTCGCCGCCGAGTAACCGGCCCGTGGCCGGATCGGTGACGGAGTTCGCAGTGCTCATCGTGTTTCCCTTCCTCGCACCGTCATCGTGAATGGGCGCGCGCGGTCGGCCTAGGGCCCTTGGACCCTTTTGCCCTCGGCGTCTCGGTCAGCACGCACGGACGCGGACGAGTAGGGCCTATCGGCTCGGGCGCCTGAGTACCAACGCCCCCAGCGGGGGCGTCTCGGCGTCCGTAGCGTCACGGTCGAGGGCCGTCGTCGTGCGGCCACGAGGAGGTCTGACGCCATGGCGGAAGGGGTTTCGGTCGCCGGGGTGATCGTCGGGGTGGACGGGTCGCCCTGCGCACAGACCGCGGTGGGATGGGCGGCCCACGAGGCGCGGATGCGTGGACTGCCGCTCAGCATCGTCCACGTCGTGGACGACGTGCCCGTACCGGCCGAGGTGCTCGCCGAGGCCGAGGCGACGGCGAGAATCGGTGAGACGCCGGTTTCGGGGATCGACAGCACGTCGGTCCCCGGCGAACCCATCGCGGTGCTGACCCAGCTGTCCAAAGAAGCCTCGATGGTCGTGGTCGGATGCCACGGCAAGACCACCCGTATGCACCGACTGCTCGGCTCGGTCAGCACCGGTCTGCTCCGCCACGCGCACTGTCCCGTCGCGGTGATCCACAACGACGCGGGTCTCTCGGGCCGGGCGGCCCGTCGGCCGGTGCTGGTCGGCATCGACGGCTCACGTGCCTCGGAGCTCGCCGCGGAGATCGCGTTCGACGAAGCGGCTCGGCGCGGCGTCGGTGTGCTCGCCTTACACGTGTGCCGCGATGCGGACGTCCCCGCGCTCAACCACGCACAACCGTCGGTGTTGCAGGACGAGGCCCAAGAGGTTCTCGAGCGGTCGCTGGCCAGGGTGCAGGAAGACCATCCCCGAGTGGCCGTCCATCGCCTGGTGCGGTTCGAATATCCGGCTCGCCAGCTGTTGATCCAGGCCGAACGCGCACAGCTGTTGGTCGTCGGCAGTCACGGCCGCGGCGGGTTCGCCGAGATGCTGCTCGGATCGGTGAGCACCGCAGTGGCGCGCGATGTGCGGCGTCCGGTGATCGTCGCCCGGCACGACTGAGCGCGTCGGCTCAGGACGGTACGGCCCGCCGGGCGGACGTGGCGGCACCCGTTTCGGCCTGCGGATAGCGCAACAGCGCTGCGACGCCATCGACCATCGCGCCGCAGCTCTCGGGGCACACCACCGACGCATCGGTGACGATCGCCAGGAACGGCAAGGCCTCGTCGGCCAGGCAGACCCGCATCGGCGCTTCGCCGAACTCCGACAGAGCTTCCGCGTCCGGGGCGACGACATTGCGATTCGAGCCCGACACCACCGTCGTCGCACCCAGATCGCCGATGATCAAGGTGTCCACTGCCCCGTTGCGTAACGCCGTACACACCGCCGCCAGCCCTTGTGCGACGAGACCGGCGCCCCGGGCGCGCTCGGCTTCGAGCCGGGCGACCACCAACTCCACCGCGTCGAGCCGGCGCCGGGCGAACTCCGCGTCGATCGATTCGGCGGCTTCGCGCTCATCGGCCCGGCCACCCTGCGCCCGCGCGGGAAGCGCAACCACGAGTTCGGCGGTGCGGTGCGGGAGAGCCGACAGCACGTCGCTGCGGGACCGCACCTCACCGCACACGAACACCAGTTCGGCGTGCGACGTGTCGGCCAGGGCGGTGATGCGGTCCGCGGCCGCGCGGACGTTCATGCGCACTGCCTCCTCGGCACTGTGCGCTACGTCGCCGTAACCGTGCCAGCCGGCACTCGAGGGCTTGTGGACGGGGAACCCCTCGCCGCGCACGGTCTCGCGGACGACGGTGCCGTTGTGACGCAGTGTGATCTCAGCACCCAGATGATCGACGGCGGCGAACACATACGGCGACCGAATGAACCCGTATTCGAGCAGCGGCAGGACGTAGGGATAGTCGGAGACCCGCAGCACGGTGATCGGCGGAGGGGTGGTCAGCAGCTCGTTGACGAGCACTCCCTCGCTTCCGGCGATCACCGCCGCCCGCGTCCGCGCACCTCTGGGCGGCTGTGCAGTACCGAGCGCTCGACCGCCGCGATGACGCGCTCGCCGACACCGGTATCCGCCAGGTGCGTGCGGATGGCGCCCCACCGGGCGACGGCTTGCTTCTGCGCATCATGGGTGTCGCGGGTGTCGTCGATGTAGAGGGACACGAAGGGGCCCGGTGCGCCCGCGAGAGGGCGGAGACGGTCAGTGTGCACGGTTGTCCTCACTTGATTCGATCGCCAGGGCGAATTTGACGAATTGATCGATGCCGACGTGCGCGAAGGCGCGCCGCCGTCGGAGCGAGAGTTGCTGTGCGGCAGCGGCCGCGCCGATGAGCTGGGGATCCACCACTCGCAAGGATTCGCCGCCCAGCGTGACGGTGGCTGTGCCCGCTGCCTGCGCGTTGCGCAGCCAATCGACACCGGTGCCATAGGGCAGCGGGATGATGACACCGTCGGCGACCCGTTCCGCGACGACCGGGGTGGCGTAGGCCCTGCCGGTGCGCCGGCCGGTGTGCCGAATCACGCCTGCGTACCAGTGCTTCCGGCCGGCCAACCGCAGCATCGGGGGGTTGAGCAGGTACTTGTTGAACACACGGATGCCATCCCGCACCGTCCCCATCCCGCCGATCGACATGCCCTGATGGTGGGCGCCGGCACCGCTGGCGGACAGGGCCGAGAGAACCTTCGACGGAAGGACTTAAGACACCGACGGGCCC
>CAWCKQ010000008.1:0-142649 GCA_963796185.1 uncultured Actinomycetota bacterium
TTCCGCTGGCGCAATGTCCCATTTGATATTTGTCAGGTTACCAATCTTGTGAATGCCTTAAAGGATTTAAAAAAGCTGGTTTTTGGATATTCGGGGCGGTAAAGGATGCTGATGCGTGTTCTCTTTATCAAACAGATTTGACCGTTCCATCCTGCCTGGTTATTGGCAGTGAGGGTAAAGGAATCAGACCTTTGGTTAAAAAAGAATGTGATGTGCTGCTTTCCATTCCTATGTCAGGTACTCTGGATTCTTTGAATAGCTCTGTTGCCGCAGCAGTGATTCTGTTTGAGGCTATGCGACAGAATTTGGAAAAAAAATCATGATTACTGCCGATGGTATCCTGACTTACTGATCGCCCTGAATTCCGGATATCGACCACCGTAACCGTCTGCCCCCGCCAAATAGCCTGACATTACCGTAGAGTAGAGGGACGTCCCAAGGATTTTTCTTCAAGAACGACTGGTTTTTCAGTTGGATGAAGTCCATAACGGTTACATGCGTTATCACTGACGAATTTTTGTAATATATCCAGTCGATCCGCATCTTGAAAAAGCTCTGTCAACATCGGCAGGGCAACAGGTGCAGAAAAAACTCCGGCTGCGCAGCCGCAACATTCTTTCTTATGCCGGGGATGCGGGGCGGAATCGGAACCAAACATGATTCTCGGATGGCCTGAAAAAACAGCCTCCCTGAGACGGTCGCGATCTTTTGGACGTTTGGCTATGGGTTTGCAAAAGAGGTCCGGTTCCATGAGACCGCCGATAACATCATCAAGGGTGATCATCAGATGATGAAGCGTTACAGTGGCGGAGACGTTTGGGTACTGCTCCATAAAATCTACTGCTTCTGCGGTAGTAATATGCTCCATTATGATATGCAGTTTTGGAAATGTTTCGGCCATGCGTTGATAAATTTCAAGAAATTCCCTTTCCCTGTCCAGGACAAAGCCGGATGATTCCCCATGCACAAGAAGCGGAATTCGCAGTTCTTCCATAAGGGAGAGAGTCTCTTCAATTGTCTCAAAATCATGAACTCCATTTTCACTCTGTGTTGTTATGCCGGCAGGATAAAGCTTTATTCCGATAATTTCATTTGTAGCAGCTTCTAGTTCATCTCTGGAAAAATTTTTAAAAAAAAGCGTCATGAAGGGAGTAAAAGAGTGAGCATGAGCTGCGGCATTTATCTGCTCTTTATATTTTCTAACCTTATCTATCGAATCTACCGGAGAAACGAGGTTCGGCATAATAACCGCTCCGGCAAAACAACTGCTGGTTGCCGGCGCCACTAGTTGCAGCATTTCGCCTTCCCGCAGGTGAAGATGCATATCAAGAGGAGATCTAATGACGATTCTCATTATTGCCTGTTATTCTGTGATTGTTAAAAAAACTTCGTTGTACAGTTTCCGGAATCCTTCGATACTGCTTGGATCCAACCATCTTTCGTAGGCAGTTCTGTAGCTTTCCGTCGGTCGGACTTTGAGGAGCGCTTTATTAATATCTTCAATAACTTTTTTGCCCCATTCAGTTTTGGAACATGCAACATAGGTAAGAGATGCATTATGATTGACCTGGTTTTCAGCTATATTGAGAGTCATAATCTTATCTTTTATGCCTAGAGTTTCAGCCAGATACATAGCTTCTTCAGGGAGACCTGAGAAGCATCGATTCTCCCAGCCAGCAGCATCTCAAAAAGATTGAGCGTCAGCTCGGGTCCTTCGTAGGCAAAGATGTTTTTTCCATTTCCGTAAATGTTTAATGCATTGTCGAATTCTATACCGTATGAACGATTTTTCGCTCTGCCGATAACAAAATTATTACTTGTTAAAAGATTGGTAAGGCTTACCGTTTTTGCACCGCCGAAATTAATAAAATTTTCTTTATTTATGATTAAAACAGTAGGCAAGGTAATAACACTCGGAATGGAAAAATAAGCAAATTCCATTCTTTCAGGTGTCTTGTACATGGCCAGTCCACAAGCCTGTTCTCCTTGTTTCCATTGTTGATAATGTCGTGAGAGATTTGCGATCATATGTGAATGTTCATATTCAGGTAAATTCTTTTTCAGGATATCTGTCATCAGATTTTGATAACCCTGCCCCTGAAACTCACCTTCATGAATATAAAACGGTGGAGCAATGGCTTCAAGCCATACGATGGATTTCTTTGTCCACCCTTCTGCAGGAATAAATAGGATGATTGAAAGAATGAGAATGATAAATGGTGAATATTTGATTCTTCCCATGGTAATCCTCCGAAATTATAATAAACAAAACTAATTAATTAACTGTTTAGAGTGCTGTGTATTGTCATTGCGATCTGGTCAAGAGTATATGGTTTGGCTATAAAAGCCTTAGCGCCCATGGCCAATGTAGCCTGTACATCGTCATCTTCGGCAAAACCGCTGGCGATAATTGCTCTCTGGTTCGGGTGAATTTTCAGAATTTTTTCAAACGTCATCCGACCATTCTGACCAGGTGGCATAATCATATCGAGGATCAGCAGATCAGCTGTATGATATTTGGCGTATTCTACAGCGTCTTCACCTGAAGATACAGTTTGAACAGAGTAATCCAAAGATGTCAATAATTGGCCGGCTATTTCCCGCTGGCGCTGTTCATCGTCAATTATCAGTATTGTTTCTCCCTTTCCCTTGTACTTTTTCCAGTCGCTCTCTACTCGAGGTGGAACAATCTGAGCATCTGCACTCAGGAAATACAGCTCAAAAGTTGTTCCTTGTTCATTACTTATGACATTGACACTACCGCCATGATCACGCATGGTATTCCACACAACTGCCAGGCCAAGTCCTGTTCCACTTCTTCCCATGACTTTCTTTGTGTAGAACGGTTCAAAAATATGTTCCATATCCTGCGGAGAAATGCCTGAACCGTTATCATGTATGGATATTTTTGTGAAATTTTCTTGAGCTAAATCATGATCGTCTCGGGATAAAGGAATATTTCGATCATGATTACCGGTGACGATAGTGAGAGTCCCTTTACCTTCTATAGCTTCGACAGCATTGGTAATGAGATTCATCAGACATTTTCGGACATGAATGGGTGAACAGGATATGTTGCGCAAGTCCTGAGCGAGAGATGTCTTAAAATTGATGAAAGGGTATCTTATCTGGAGTTGCTGGAAATCAGCGGAACCAAGATATGCCAGAATCAAAGCGTTGAGGGCAACAATTTCTTTATTGGCCGCGACACCTCTGGCAACGGTAAGAAGATCGGACACGACTTCTGAAGCATCAAGACCAGATCTGCGAATTGCCTCGAGAGGGCGTCGAAGACGGCTGTCTTTTTCCAGATCAAGGAGAAGAAGTTCGGGATAGCTGATAATTCCTGAAAGGATATTATTCAGATCATGGGCAACCCCGCCTGCCATCAAGCCGATAGCTTTCATCTTTTGATCACGCTGGAGCTGCTGCTCCAGCAGTCTTCGTTCGGAAACATCGATGACAATCATCCGTGCACCAGATATTGTATTTCTTTTAATGATTGGTGCAGAACGAACCAGTATCGGGAACAATCGGTTATTTCGACCAATTGCGGTGAACTCAATTAGTCCGGATCGTTCACCCTGTTCGCTCAGAGAATTATGGAAATTTCTTTTGGCCTCTTCTCTTTCATCTTCTTTTATGTGCTGGAAAAAAAATTTGTCAGTATCTGAACCAATGTCTGTAAGTAAATCATCAGCAAGCTGGAACTGGTCTTTTGCCACCTTGTTGGCGTAGGTGATTTTGCCTGACAGATCGGTTTCTAAAACCATTTCCGGAAGCAGGTTGACAAGGTCGTGAAAACGTCGTTCACTTTCCAACAGGTTTCGAGTGCGATCCTGGACCTGTTGCTCGAGAAAGCGCCTGTTTATAAACAAGTGGATTATGAAAAGAACCGTCAGGAAAACCAACAGGAGAAAAATAAGAATATTAAAAAGCGGAAAAATGACCCGTATATATTTTTCACCACTCAGCACTCCAATATTGTGGCCTTCGTAGATAATTTCCTTGGAAAGCGGTTTTAAGGCAATAAGTTTTAGATTGTATAGAAAGAGGGACAGACCGGTTAACGGTTCATTTGTGACGGAGATAAAAGAGCTGGCTCCCGGCATGGAAACGGCAAGAGATTTATAATGGTTAACTTTGAGGGCCAGGTCAAGGTAACCGATTGCGCCGCTTTCATTTAAAGCCCATATATTATCAGCTATAACATCAGCGTGATTTTCAAAAAATGTTTCATCCAGAGCAGCGGCTCTTTGGATGTAGAGGTAAGCTATTAAAGAAAAAATAAATAAAAAGATAAATGGAATATACAGATAGCTTTTCTTGCTGTTATATACAGTAATCATGTTATGGCTCATTCTTTGTCAGGTATCCAGTCAACCATACAGAAGTGCATCAAGAGAGAAAAGGCAAACAACAACCTGCCTAAGATAAACAGTGTGTTATATTTTAATGCGCAATATCCCTGAGCATTGGATGGATGTCAAGCTACTTTACCGTTTTGGTCGATTTTTCAATATTTATGGATAGATAAGGAGGAGAAATGGAAGGGAAAATCAGATTGGGAGTAAGTTCCTGCCTACTTGGAGACTGTGTACGATATGATGGAGGACATCAGCACGACAGGTTTCTGACCGACACCTTAGGGCAATATGTGGAATATGTGCCGGTCTGTCCGGAAGTGGAGTGCGGTCTATCTATCCCCAGGGAATCAATGAGGTTGGTAGGAGATCCTGCTGATCCGAGACTGGTGACTTCCAGAAGTGGGCAAGACTATACCGATCAGATGAAAAATTGGGCCTTTGGCAGAGTGAAAGAGCTGGCAAAGGAAGAACTTGATGGTTTTGTCTTTAAGCGAATGTCACCCAGCAGCGGCATGGAAAGAGTTAAAGTTTATTCGGACACAGGGATGCCGAGCAATAAAGGCATCGGTATCTTTGCCAAAATATTTATGGATTCTTTTCCCTTTTTACCGGCCGAAGAAGATGGACGACTTCATGATCCTGTTTTAAGAGAAAATTTCATTCAGCGTATTTTTGTTCACAAGAGATGGAGAGAGCTTGAAGCTACATCAAAAAAAAGGGGGGGGTTGGTCGATTTTCATACCAATCATAAGCTGCTCATTTTTTCTCACAATGAGAAAGATTATCGGGAAATGGGACGCCTGGTTGCTCAAGCAAAGGATCTCTCCGTCAATGAGCTGTTTGACTGTTATGAAGAATTATTGATGAATGCTCTTAAAAAAAAGAGCACGGTAAAAAAACATACCAATGTTCTCCTCCATATATTTCGGATATTTTAAAAACGATCTTTCATCTTTTGAAAAAGAAGAGATATTGGAAGTTATAGATCAATATCATCAAGGGATCATACCGCTGATAGTTCCTTTGACCCTTATGAAATTTTTTGCCAATAAGTTCAAACAGGAATATTTAGTCAACCAACATTATCTTGATCCGCATCCCCTGCAGTTGAAGCTTCTTAACCATGCTTGATGCTCTTGATCACCAGTAGGGAATCTTTGCAGTTTCACCTCAAGAGGTATTAGTGCTTTTAATTATATGCTGGCAACTCTTCTTCTATCCGTATTTATAGCTTTGCTTGGTATAGGCATCATCGTTCCGGTCATGCCTATTTTTGCAAAAGAACTTGGTGCAAGCGGTTTAGCTCTCGGGATGATCATTGCCGCTTTCTCAATAACCAGAGGCTTGCTGCAACCGGTAGTTGGAAATTTTTCAGATAGGTGGGGCAGAAAAAACTTTCTTATCATGGGACTTTTTATCTATGGTCTGGTTGGATTGTTAATTCCCCATGCGGCCGGCGTTCCCCATCTGATCATTATCCGCGCCTTTCACGGAGTAGGTTCTGCAATGATTGTTCCAATTGCAATGGCTTATATGAGCTTTCTTGCACCATCCGGGCAGGAAGGGCGATATATGAGCTATCTCAATATTGCTATTTTCAGCGGTATTGGCTGTGGACCAATAATTGGAGGTTTGCTCTCTGATAGCTGGGGATTAGCTTCTGTTTTCTATACAATGGCTGGTTTAAGTTTCTTGGCATTTTTACTGGTCATTTTTTACATGCCGGGAAGGATTGCACCAGATCATGTAACAGCAAGACCTCTGATCTCAAGTCTTTGCAGTATGTTAAAAAATAATAAAACCCTTGGCATTCTATTGGCAAGATATACAACCATGATAATAATGGTCCCAAGCATGGCTTTTTTGCCTCTTCTCATGATGCAATGGCCAAATAGCAGCGGCTTCCAGGTAGGAGTGGTAATTGCCTGCCGGACGTTGGTAAATGCCGTACTGCAGATTCCCTTGGGCAAGGTTGCCGATAGGTACAACAAACTGTTGATTCTTTTGATAAGCTGTGTTGCTCTGGCATTTATTATTCTGGCCATCCCTTTGATCCACAGTATTATAGTAATGGCCGCTGCTTATATCTTGATGGGTACAATGGAGGCGGCGATTTGGGCTGTCCTTGGCACCTATGCTTCTTTAGAAGCCAAAAAACATTACGGTCATGGTACGATGATGGGTGTTTTTAGTTTCGCCATGAGTGCAGGAGTTTTTACCGGCGCAGTCTTAGCAGGATTCAGTATGGACAGCTGGGGGATTGCTCGTGCCTACCATGTGACCGGATTTGCAGTTTTGTTGCTATCGATTGTGGCAGTAATGTTGGTAAGAGGGTATGAAAGAAATATATCATGAAGCCGATTCAGTATGATTCCCTCCTTCTATAATTTTTTGGATTAAATCGTTAAAGACAAAATGGTGCAAAGGAATTAATAAGTACCAGTAAATCCTGCCCCATAGACCGTTCGGCAGGTAATGGGCGGTTTGCACCAGTTGGTCAGGTTGAAGGTCAAATTCAAGCCAGGCCTTTCCGGGAAGTTTCATCTGGGCGAACAGAAGCAAACGTTTGTTCGGCCGAATATCCGCTACTTTCCAGAAATCCAGCGCATCACCTATACGCAGTTCTCCGCGTATTCTTCTGCCGCGGTTCAGGCCATAACCTCCGAGGAGCTTATCTATTATCCCCCGGGCCTGCCAGAGAAATGTGTAACGATGCCAGCCGGATTCGCCACCTAAGGAACAAACAGATTTAAAAACCTGCTCCCTGGACCTGCCGTTAAGCGACTTAATTCGTTGATCCCTGATAATAGCACCTGCTGGATTGTCAAAGTCTTTTATGTCGCAGGCATCTTGTTTACTGCTGTCGCACCAGCGACTGATAACCTGATTTTGTTCCAGTTCTACTGTTGCGCGCCTAACCGCTTCTTTGTAAGAAATCGGTTGAATCTGCGGGAAGAGTTTGCTGGCATTGTCATTTTGGACAAGTGTTTCGTATTTGAGTCCCTGGACGAGGGCAGTCGCAATTTTCCGTGGTATAGGCGTAAACAGGATCAGCCAGTAAGAGGAGTAGGTAGGAGAAAGAAAAGGTACAGGCACAAGATAACGGCGGAGGCCCATTTGTTCAGCAGTTTGCCGCATCATTTGCTCGAATGTAAGCGGTTCAGAGCCAATATCTATAATACAGTTTTGAGAGTGCGTTAGATCAATGCAGCCAGTTAAATAAGAGAGTACATCTTCTATACTAATAGGTTGAGTTCGCGATCGTACCCATTTTGGGGGTGATCATTACGGGAAGTTTTTGGGTCAGGTTTCGGATGATTTCGAAGCTGGTACTGCCTGACCCTATAATAGCTCCGGCCCGAAGCCAGAGCGTCTGTATTTTCTCTGGCTCATTTGAAAGAATCTCGCCCGTTTCAATACGACTCAACAGATGGCTGCTTGCGCTGGTTTTCTTGCCAAGTCCACCGAGATACACTATTCCGCGTACACCGCCCGTAATGCAGGCTTTAAGAAAATTCTCTCCGCTTACTTTGTCGAGTTCCCGAAAATCCCGATCCGACCCCATTGAATGGATGAGGTAGAAAGCGATGTCGACCCCTTCCGTTGCCTGCTGAAGAGCGGTCATGTTAAAGGTGTCGCCTTCAATAACTTCCACCTTGTCGACAACCGAAGCAGCAAGCTTATGGCGATTACGTACTAAAACCTTAAGCCGCAGATCACTGCGATCCAGCAGTACTTCTACAGGCGCCGGCCGATATATCCGGTGGCACCTGTAATAAGAATTATTTTTTTTTCGGTATCCACAGCGGCATCCATTATTAGAGTCACGGCACCTCTTCCAAACAACTGTTCTGCCGGAGCGCAGCAGTTATTAGAATTAATGTTTTGCCGGGGAGAAAAACTATTTATCTTTTTCAGCCATTTTGGCTTTAAGCAGAGCGCCGAGGCTGCCCACTTCCTTTGCCGGTTTATTTTTCTTTTCCTTGCTGACAAAAGATTTGTATTCAGTACGTTCTTTGTCCTGCTCAGCTTCAGGTGAAACATAATCGGCAGGAACCAAACTTATTCTTTTTTCGGCAAGATCTATAGCATCGATGGTTACATCGACATTCTGCCCTTCTTCCAACACTTCACGAGGATGATTGATGCGTCTTCCGCCGCCAAGTTTTGAGATATGGATAAGTCCGTCAATGCCGGGAGCAAGAGTTACAAATGCGCCGAACTGAGCAAGTCTTGCCACAGTTCCCATGTGAGTCGTGCCTTCCGGAAATTTGTTGACGACTTCGTCCCATGGATCGGCTTGAGTTTCTTTGTAGCTGAGTGAGATTCTATCTTTTTCCCAATCAAGTTTTTTTATCACGGCCTGCACTTTCTGGCCGATAGTGAAGTATTCTTCCACTTTGTCAACACGGCTCCAACCAATTTCTGAAATAGGAATAAGACCGTCGATTCCACCGATATCAACAAAAGCACCAAAATCTCTTATGGAGCTGACGATCCCATCAATTGTTTGACCTTCCTGAAGTGTTTCCTGCAGTTTTTCCCGCAGTTCAGCACGCTCTGCTTCCTGAAGAGCTCTTGCCGAGAGGACAATATTGCGCCCGTTTTCCTCAAAGCGGGTAATCTGAAATTTCATATGAGTTTCCAGATATTCTTTGGAAGCATCCTCCACACGGCGCAGCCCCATCTGAGAGAAGGGGCAAAAGCCGCGGACATTGCCGCCCAGAGTGATCTCGAAACCGCCTTTGATTTCAGCTTTTACAAACCCTTCCACAGGAATACCGCTTCGAAAGGCTTCTTCAAGGTGAGCGTTGGAGGAACCGGAACCGATGGAGGTGGTGAAAAGTTGCTCTGCCGATTTTGCCTGAAGAAAATACACATCAAGAACATCACCTATCTCTCGGGTGTAGTTGCCCTCTGCATCCTTTAGCTCGGAACTGTTAAGTACGCCTTCACTCTTGCCGCCGACATCCAAAAAAGTCGACTCATTATTAATGCCGACGATAGTGGCTTTAATTTTTTGTCCGGGGGTTAGATGCCGGATTTTTTTGGTTTTCTCAGCTTTAAAGAGCTCCTCGAAGCTTTCATTGTCTGTATCAGTCATGATTACCCATTAATTAAAAAAGAGAACTACGGTTTATGGTTTTTGGTCAGGTCAACTGTTTTTCTGACATCTGTTGAATGATGGCGTCGTAAAAACTCTTCATCTACTTCGTTACTGCAAAATTTCCATCATTACGACGTACTCTAGTACGCCGAAATGATATAGAATTTACGTGCCTCGTATATGAAGTTTTTTACTTAGCCATCTGAAAACTTAGGTTTTTACGAGTTTGTCTTGAATGAATACGAGATCTTACCTGATAAATCAAGAAATCTCCAACATGGATATCTTGTATCTTCCATCGCTTAAAGTCAAGAATAACAAAACAGGCAGGCTCATTCTTCCAACGAAAAATTCTTAATTTCTAAAGTCCTGAACAGCCAGGGATAAAACTTGATCCTTCTCCTGGAACATAAGGTGCTTCAGGCACATTTCCTCAATGAATTTTCGCAACGCTTGCTCATTGACCCTTGGAAACGATGCCAGAAGAGTGGATAATTTCGCAGGACGTTCGCAAAAGAGATAAATCTCTCTTGAGAGACCGCGTAGCCTGTGCAACAGAGGAACATTGGCAATCCGTTCCTGGCGAATGATCAGAAATGAACCCCCATCACGGTAATAAAGAGGGTGCTGCATGGTCGTTTTATCCCTGTTTTTGTGAAAATCCTGCCATGCATGAATTTTTTGTTTGACCGGATGCCAAAATTGCTCCTGAAGTTTTTTATCACCTGTATAACTATTTATGAGCATGGTCATTGATTGTAAATAGTTTTGGGGAAGAGTTTGCGGTTTTTCACATGGGGCCTGACCTGCTGTATCGAAAAGTCTGCGGCATGAAAAAACATTGGTGAGCCATAACCAAGGAAAAAGGTGGCCGCCTGAAGAGGGAGAAAAGGGAGAACAAAATCCAGATTATTGAGTGTTTCGGCAATTTCCTCTTCTGTTGTTCCTGGAAAATCAGTAATCAAATTTCCTTCCATTTTTATTGCCGATGCACTGCACATCTTCATGGCAGCTATGTTGTCAATGGCTGTTGTTCCTTTGGACATTTTGGACAAAAGTGAAGTGGATAAAGCTTCGATACCCACCTGAACAGTGGAAAGACCGGCTTTTCTGTAAAGAAGCAGTTTTTCAGGATCCGTGATGCTGCGAATCTCGGCGAAAAAGTCGAAATCCATCGCTTTCTTCAAAAGGCTTTCGAAAAAACGATTCGCATCTTTAGGCGGCAGTGCGTTATCTGTAAAAGTAAAATTCAGACATTCATGCTTTTTTGCGAGATGGAGGGTTTCTTCCAGCAGTCTCTCGCTGTTCTTAAACCGGTAATCCTGCCATTGCAGGTTTAGATTGCAGAAAGCACATTTATTCCACCAGCATCCTCTTGAAAATTCTATTGGCAGAAGCGGTATAAAAGGCTGGTCCGGAAAGAGCTTGTGCATCTCTTTAAAGTAGTGGCTGTAGTCCGGATAGGGAAGATCGTTCAGGTTAAGAGATTCTGAACCTGATCGGGTATCTGGGATCGGATGAAGGGTACGAATTTTCTCAGGGAAAATTTCTGACCGGCCAGAAAGGAATCGGCAGAGATAGAGAAGTTGCTGCTCGCCTTCACCGTCAACCAGATAATCAATTTCAGGAAAATGATGCAGCAGTGACTTACCGATATCACCTGAAAAGATGAACCGCCAAAGACAATTGGTACATCGTTAACTGGTTTATCCGAGGATCGGGTTTTATCAACAGCAGCTTCCTTTATCTTCCGGGCAAGATAGAGAGATGAAAATAACTGGCTGAAGCAAAGGGAAAAACCTATCAGGTTATACTTGTTCGATTGGAGCTGGGTAAGCCATTGACTACAGCGAGCGGGGGAAGTCGGTGGTGAACCGGGGCAGGTTGGTCGCCGACGCGCCCCGCCACCCGTAGATCGACTGGATCGGGTCGCCGACCGCGGTCAACGCGAGATCGTCGTCGACACCGCCGCCGAACAGCGACGACAACGCCACCCGCTGCGAGTGGCCGGTGTCCTGGTATTCGTCGAGCAGCACGACCCGGTAGCGCTGCCGCAACTGCTCCCCCACCTGGGGGAACTGCGCGGCCAGCCGGGCGGCCGCGGCCATCTGCATCCCGAAGTCGATGACGTGCTCGTCGCGCATGCGTTGGTGCAGCGCGTCGATCAACGGCACCAGCGCGGTGCGTTCAGTCTGGGTGGCGAGCATGCGCAGCAGCCACTGGCTGGGCCCGCGGTCGCGCTGATACGGCCCTGCGGGCAGCGTATGCACCAGGCGCTCGAGTTCGACGTGGGTGTCCCGCAGCTGACCGGTGTCGACCAGATGCTCGGAGAGCTGTCCGGCCAGCCGCAGGACCATCCCTGTGATCGATGCCGGCGACTTGTCGGTGTCCAGCGCGTCAGGGTGCTCGCACACGACGCGAAAGGCTAACTGCCACAACTCCGTCTGACCGAGCAGCCGCACATCGGGCTCGACCGGGAGCAGCAGGCCGTGGTCGCGGAGCAGGTTCCCCGCGAACGCGTGGTATGTGCCGACGGTCACCGGGTCATCGAGCATGTCGGCGCTGCCCGGCACGACCAGTCCGGCCCCGGCGAGCCGGGCCAACCGGGCACGGACCCGGCGCAGCAGTTGGCCTGCGGCCTTGCGCGTGAAGGTGAGACCCAGCACTTCACCGGGACGTGCGAATCCATTCGCGACCAGCCACACGACACGCGCGGCCATGGTCTCGGTCTTGCCGGCGCCGGCGCCGGCGATGACGACCAGCGGACCGGGTGGTGCCGCGATCACGGCCGCCTGCTCGTCGGTGGGCGCGAAAAGGCCCAGCGCGGCGGCCAACTCGTGCGGGCTGTAGCGCGGTGTCGTCATGTATCGCTCCTCGTCTGCTGCGCGGGGCACATCGCCGAGACCGGGCAGTGTGCGCAGCCGTCGTTCACGCGCGCCAGGAACTCCGGGCCGCGGGTCGCCGCGGCGGCTTGCCGGACCCGGGCGCGCCACTCCGCGCGCCCGTCGGGGGTCAGCGGGCCCTGGTCTCGTTCCGCCGCGCCGCCTCCACTGGTCTTGCCGAGGTACACCAGCCGCCCGCCACCCGGCTCGGCTCCGTCCTCCAGCAGGCCCTCGGCGACAGCGAGCTGGTACATCGCCAACTGCGCGTGGCTCTGGGCGTCGTCCTTGGTCACCGGGCTCTTGCTGGTCTTGATGTCGACCACGACGAGCCGACCCTCGCTGTCCCGCTCCAGGCGGTCCAGCCGGCCCCTGACCCGGACCGCGGGCGCCTCCCCCTCGGCGGGCACCACCTCGCCGTCGACCTCGACTTCGGCGCCGAGCGCACTGAGGTGCTGGCGGCTGTCGCTGCGCCACCGCAGGAAGGTCCGCAGCATCTCGTGGTGGCGCACCAGCTCGTTGTCTCCATGCCAGCGAGCGTCGAAAGGCAGGTGTGGCCAGAGTTTGTCCAACTCGTCGGCCAGCCCGGCCTCGGTGCTGCCCGCTTGCGCCACCAGGGCGTGCACCAGCGACCCCAACGCTGAGCGGACGTCGTGGGCTCTGCCCCCGCCGTGCCGTTCCAGCAGCCACCGCAGCGGACAGTCGGTGAGCATCTGCAGCGTCGACGGCGACAGCGTCACCGCCGCGCCGTCCGCGTCCCACAGCGGTTCGGCACTGGACAGCTCCCGCATCCCGTGCCACGACGCGGGATCGGCGCCGTGCACTCCCGCTTCCGCAAGGCGCGCCAACTGCGCTGCCGCACAGGCTCTTTCCACGTCACCCACCGCATCGGGCGCCGCGCAGACGACCGACCGCAGGTGCCCGACCACGGCCGAAGGCGCCAGCACCCGCGGCGCACGCACCGGCAGCGGGGGCTCGGGCAGCGGCGTGGTCGCCAGCGCGGCCAACTCATGGCAGAACGACGACGGCAGCAACGCCTCAGCGCCACCGTCGCTGTCCACCGCGGTCACCAGCAGCCGGGTGCGCGCCCGGCCCATCGCGGCGAGGAGCAGGCGCCGCTCCTCGGCGAGCAGCGGCGCGCGGCTGGACAGTGCCCGCTCGGCAGGCTCGGCGACACCGTCGAGGACGTCGACCAGCTGCTGGGTCGCCAGCACACCGCCGCGGGGTGCCACGTTGGGCCACAACCCTTCCTGCACACCGGCGATCACGACGAAATCCCACTCGCGGCCGAGTGCGGAATGCGCACTGAGTACCGCCACGGCGTCGCCGGCCGTGTCGTCGGCACGGCTGACGGGCGGCAGAGTCAACGCGGCAACGTGATCGACCAGGCCGCGCAGGGATGCACCCGTGGTGCGCTCGACATATTGTTCGGCGACGTCGAACAGCGCGGTGACCGCGTCCAGGTCGCGGTCGGCCTGCGCCCCGGCCGGTCCGCCGCGCTCGCTGGCGGCCAGCCACCGCCGTTGCAGGCCGGAGCGATTCCAGGCCTGCCACAGCGTGTGCCGGGGATCCAGCCCGTCCCGGGCGCTGCGCTCGGCCGACGACAGCACGGTACGCACCCGGCGCACCGCGCGCGCGAGTTCGTCGGGCAGGGCGACGGCCGGGCCCTGCACCGCCGCGACGAGCAGCTCACCGAAGCCGCCGGCCGATTCCGGCGCTGCCCGCCGCAGCGCGCGCCGCAGCTGCCGCAGCGACGCCGGGTCGACGCGGCCGATCGGGCCCGTCACCAAGGCCAGCGCACGGTCGCCGTCCAGACCGTCGGCGGTCGCCTCGAGCACGGTCAGCAGCGTTCGCACGGCCGGCTGGTCGGCGAGCGCGACGTCGGGCTGCGGCACGTCGACCGGCACGCCCGCGGCGGTCAGTGCGCGGCCCAACGCTGCGCCCATCCTGGGTACCGATCGCACGATCACCGCCATCTGCGACCACGGCAGCCCGTCGACGAGATGAGCTCGGCGCAGCCCGTCGGCGATCAGCGCGCTCTGGGCGTGGGGCGAGGCCGCGATCCGCACGCTCAGCGCGCCCTCGGCGTCGGTGCCGGTGAATTCGCGCGCGGCGTCGGGACCGGGCAGCCGGCGCGTGACCGCGCGGATCGCGTCGGCGATCGGTGCCGCACACCGGTGGGAGCGGGTCAGCATCAGCGTCGGACCGTCGGCGCGCAGCAGTGCCGGGTCGGCTCCGCGGTAGCCGAACACGGTCTGGTGGGGGTCTCCGGCGAGCACCGTGAGGTCGGCGCCGGCGGCGAGTACCTGGACCAGCCGCGCAGCCTGCGGGTCGAGATGCTGGGCGTCGTCGACCAGCAGCAGCGACACGCGGGCACGTTCGGCGGCCAGCAGGTCGGGGTCGGCGGCGAGGGCCTCGAGTGCGGCGCCGACCAGCTCGGCGGCCCCCAGCGCCGGCACGGTGGCCTGCGGGGCGGCCATGCCGACCGCCGAGCGCAGCAGCATGATCTGCTCGTAAGCCTGCGCGAACCGGCCCGCCGCCTGCCATTCCGCGCGCCCCGCGAGCCTGCCGATCCGTTGCAGCGCAGCGGGGTCGACTCCGCGCTCACTGCACCGGGCCATCAGATCGCGCAACTCGGCGGCGAAGCCCACGGTGCTCAACGCGGGCCGCAACCGGGCCGGCCACCGCACCGGCGACTCGTCACCGTCCGCGACGTCACCGGCGAGCAGCTCACGGATGATGCCGTCCTGCTCGGCGCTGGTGATCAGCCGCGGCGGCGGGCTGCCCGCGCGTTGGGCGGCCAGCCGCAGCACCGCGAACGCGTAGGAGTGCACGGTACGCACCAGCGGTTCGCGGACCACCGTCTTCTCCCCGGCCGCCAGCAGCTTCGCCGTGACGGCAGCGCGCGCCTGCACCGTCAACCGCGACGAACCGGTCAGCAGCAGAACCGATTCCGGATCCCGCCCGGCGGCCAGGTGGGTTACCGCCGTCTCGACGAGCAGTGCTGCTCTTCCCCGTTCCGGGACCGCCGAGCAGCCGAATCGTGCCGCGCGCGTCATGGCGGCCCAACACGGCCGGAGTGAGTTCGGTGTGCGGCGCAGACATGAGGGCATGACATCACGGGGGTCCGACAAGTCGGCCCCGGTGGTTTCTCGCCCGGCGGCCTGGCAGCATCGTCACCTGTGAGTGACCTGTTGTGTACCTACCGATTCGGCCCCGCCCGGCCCGCGCAAGTGCTGGCCATGCACGGACTCACCGGACACGGCAAGCGGTGGGAGACGCTGTTCGCCCGGCACCTGCCCGACGTCGCGGCCGTCGCACCCGACCTGCTGGGTCACGGCCGGTCGTCGTGGGATGCGCCGTGGACGATCGAGGCCAACGTGAGCGCGCTGGCGGCGCTGGTCGATGTCGAGGCCGGCGGACCGGTGGTGGTCGTCGGCCATTCGTTCGGCGGGGCGGTCGCGCTGAACCTGGCCGCGGCGCGCCCGGACCTCATCGCCGGCTTGGTGCTGCTCGATCCCGCCGTCGGACTGGACGGCCGATGGATGCGCGAGGTCGCCGACGAGATGTTCGCCGCACCGGACTACACCGACCGCGCGGAGGCGCGGGAGGAGAAGGTGGGCGGTTCATGGGGCGAGGTGGCCGCAGCCGACCCCGCCGAACTCGACCGCGAACTCGACGAGCACCTCGTCGGCCTGCCCAACGGCCGGGTCGGGTGGCGCATCAGCATTCCCGCGATGCTGGCGTACTGGAGTGAACTCGCCCGCCCGATCCCGGTACCGCGCGACGGCACGCCGACCACGCTGGTGCGCGCCACCCGGACGGACCCGCCGTACGCCACCGACGAGCTGATCACCGCTCTGGACGCCGGCCTCGGGCCCGAGTCTGACGGTCCTGGAATGGGATTGCGACCACATGGTGCCGTTGGCACTGCCCGCCGAGACCGCCGCGGCGATCCGAGAACGGCTGCCCTGACCGTGCCGGCGATCACCGACGAGCAGGTCGAGACGGTGCGTGCCCTGGTCGCCGCCATCCCGGCCGGCGCGGTCGCCACCTACGGGGACATCGCCGACGCGGCAGGCACTTTCCAGCCCCCGCATCGTCGCGTGGATCATGCGCACCGACTCGTCGGATCTGCCGTGGCACCGGGTGATCCGGGCCTCGGGCCGTCCGGCTCCGCAGCTGGCGACGCGGCAGCTGGAACGGCTGCGCGCCGAAGGCGTGCTCGCCGACGACGGCCGGGTTCCGCTGCGAGGAGTACCGGCACACGTTCTGACGCGCCGAACGTGCAGTGACGGTAGCGATCTTGCGCCCAGAGCTAGGACCAGAGCACGCTCGAGCGCTTCAGACGGCCAGCCGGACCAACGCCGCCGTGCGGGCCAGACCGGGGAACGCCGCCGCGGTCGAGCGCGGGTGCAGGGCATGCACGGCCAACCGGAACATCAAGGCACGCAACAACATCTGCGGCCACTCCGGCAGCGTGTTCCAGCGCTCGATGAGGCCGTCGTCGGCCTCACCCCACGACAGCGCGTCGACGACCACGACACCGGCGGCCCAGGCCGGCGGCCGCCAGTACGGCGTGATGTCGGTGATCCCGGGGGCCGCGGTGCCGGCGAAAAGTACTGTGCCGTAGAGGTCTCCGTGCACCAGCTGGCTCGGGCTCCTGGTGGGCCGCCGCAGTGTGGCGAGCTGGTTGATCAGCTCGACGGACTTCTGGCCGTCCGCCGTGCCGGGAGCCACCCGCGCCCCCGGCGGCAGCGAATGCAGCGGGCGTTCCTCCCAGGCCGCACGGTCGGCGGCGATGAACACGTCCACATCGGCCCACGGCGCGATCGGCGGCTGCGTCAGGAAGCGGGGCCGCTCCAGTTTCGCGGTGGCCTCGTGCAGCCGGACCGCGGCGGAGACGACCTCGTCGTGGCGCGGTTCGGGGGTGCCGGCGACGTAGGTGTCGGCCCGCCAGCCGGCGACGACGTAGCGGCCGTCGGTCGATCGCACCGGGCGGGCCAGCCGGACCCCGTCGACGAACAGCGTCTCGCGCACCTTCGCCGACCAGGCGGCGCGGGCATGGTCGGCCACCATCGACAGCACGACCTCACCGCAGCGCCAGCCGCCCTCCCAGCTGGAACCGAGCGGCACCGGCTGCACTCCGGACAGCCCGAAGGCCGTGAGGACATGCTCGGGCGGGCGCTCGGCGGTCACCGCATCAGCGTAAGCGCCGCGGGGTCCAACCCCGCGTTAGTACATCACCATGTCGGGTTCGAGTTGCTTGCCCCAGGCCACGATCCCGCCCTGCACGTGCAGCGCGTCGGAGAAGCCGGCCTTCTTGACGATCGCGAGCACCTCGGCCGAGCGCACACCGGTCTTGCAGTAGAACACCGGGGTGCGGTCGACGGTCAGCTTGGCCAGCGCCTCGCCGCTCTCGAACGCACCCTTGGGAATCAGCTGCGCGCCCTCGATGTGGTTGATGTCCCACTCGACAGGTTCGCGGACGTCGATCAGCGCCAGCGGCTTGCCGGAATCGAGCAGCTCGCGCCAACTCGCGCGGCGTGATCGTGGAATCCAGCGTCGCCTGGGTGGCTTCGTCGGAGACGACACCGCAGAACTCCTCGTAGTCGATGAGCTCGGTGATCTTCGGCGTCGCCGGATCCTTGCGGATCTTGATCGTCCGATAGGTCATGTCCAGCGCGTCGTAGACCATCAGCCGGCCCAGCAGCGGCTCACCGATGCCGGTGATCAGCTTGATCGCCTCGGTGCCCATCACCGACGCGATCGACGCGCAGAGAATGCCCAGCACGCCGCCCTCGGCGCACGACGGCACCATGCCGGGAGGCGGCGGCTCGGGGTAGAGGTCGCGGTAGTTCAGGCCCAGGCCGTCGGGCGCGTCCTCCCAGAACACCGAGACCTGGCCCTCGAACCGGTAGATCGAGCCCCACACGTACGGCTTGCCCGCCAGCACCGCGGCGTCGTTGACCAGGTAGCGGGTGGCGAAGTTGTCGGTGCCGTCGAGGATCAGGTCGTACTGCTCTGAAGAGCTCGACCGCGTTGTCCGGCTCCAGCCGCACCTCGTGCAGCAGCACGTCGACCAGCGGGTTGACCTCGAGGATCGAGTCGTTGGCGCTCTGCGCCTTGGACCGGCCGATGTCGGACTGGCCGTGGATGATCTGCCGCTGCAGATTGGACTCGTCGACCGCGTCGAACTCGACGATGCCGATGGTGCCCACCCCTGCGGCGGCCAGGTACAGCAGCGTCGGCGAGCCCAGCCCGCCGGCCCCGATGACCAGCACCCTGGCGTTCTTCAGCCGCTTCTGCCCGTCCAGGCCGAGGTCGGGAATGATGAGGTGACGGCTGTAGCGCGCGACCTCTTCGCGGGTGAGTTCAGCCGCCGGCTCGACCAGCGGCGGCAGCGGTGTCGGCACCGAGAATCTCCTTGGTTGGCTGTGGACCCATCTCATCAGCTTCGGGTCGGGTACTGCAATCAACAGCGACGAGAGCCCGTCGCTTCGCCGCGCGAGCTCAGGCGATCGGGTACGGCCAGGGGTTGAACCGGCACGACTTGCCGTCGGCGTTGACCGTGCCCGGGTCGAACCGGGCGGCGTCGTCGTTGCTGGTCGAGAACGTCTGCTGCATCATCACCGGCGCCAGCGCGCCGTTGTCGGCGCACTGCTCGTGGCGCTGGTAGCCGATCGCATGGCCGACCTCGTGGTTGATCAGGTACTGCCGGTAGGAGCCGATGTCGCCCTGGAACGGCACCGCGCCGCGCACCCAGCGGGCCTCGTTGATGAACACCCGCGGCTGGCCCCCGTAAGCCGGGTTGTAGCAGGACGCCTCGAGCGGGATGTCGTACCCGCAGCCGTCGCGCACGGTCATCGGCGAGGTCAGCGACACCCGGAAGTCGGGTTCGACCCCGGAGCTCGCATCGACGCGGGTGAACGCGAACTGCGGGTTGTGCGTCCAGCTCTTCGGGTTGGCCAGGGTCTCGCTGACCATCCGCGCGAACCCGTCGTCACCGCCGAACGTCGTGGTGTCGACGCCGTCCTCGACTTCGACGGTGTAGGTGAACGTCTTGGTGGTGCCCTGCCCGACCTGCGGGGTGGTGCCCGGCACGATGTGCCAGGTCGCGCGCCCGCCTCGGTGACGGGCCCGCCGTCGGGCAGGATGCCGGTCGGCAGGTTGGCGTCGAACTGGGTCAGGCCCTTCGGAGGTGCGCCGACGATCGCGGTGCTGGCGACACCGATCGTCGGTGGGCCCTGCACCGGCCCGTCGTCCTCGCCCGCCTGTGCGGCGCGCTGGTGCCGGTGACCGTCTGGTAGACGACGACGGCGGTCAGCGCCACGAGCAGGGGCAGCGCGTACGCGCGCCAGCCGTAGGTCGACACGAAGCGGCCGAGCCAGGTCTGCTTGCGCCAGCGCTTGTGGTCGTCGCGGTTGGACCTGACCCGGCCGGGCTGCTCGGCCAGCGGGTCGCGCTGCGCGCGCAGCGGCTCGCGCCATTCGTCGCGCAGCACCGGAACGCGACCGCTCCCGCGACGCCCCGGGTCGTAGGTCACCGAAACAGAATGACACAGGTTCCGCGGGCCGGTACTTTCGGCGCGCCACCCGCGAAGCCGCCGGGACCGGCCGCAGTGCCGCTTGCCGGCCTCCGCTGACATGTCCTGACACGTGGGGCCAGGCAACGGTAGTAGTGTCAAGCCAGCGAACTGAAGACGGCGGTCGCGCCGGCAGGAGAATCGAGGTCTTGATGAGCGAACTCGCCAGAACGGCGCAGCAGGGGTGGGCAGCCCGCCAACGGCACGGCCTCCCCGCTACCAGCGCAGCCCGGCGCGGTAACCGGCTGCCCCGCGACGAGCGGCGTGGGCAGCTGTTGATTGCTGCCAGCGAGGTCTTCGTCGACCGCGGCTACCACGCCGCCGGGATGGACGAGATCGCCGACCGGGCCGGCGTCAGCAAACCCGTTCTCTATCAACACTTCACGTCGAAGGTGGAGCTCTATCTCGCGGTGCTGCAGCGCCACGTCGACAACCTGGTCTCCGGCGTGCGCCAGGCGCTGCGGACCACCACCGACAACCGGCAGCGCGTGCGCGCGGCCGTCGCGGCGTTCTTCGACTTCATCGAGCACGACAGCCAGGGCTACCGGCTGATCTTCGAGAACGACTACGTCACCGAGCCGCAGGTGGCCGCGCAGGTCAAGGTCGCCACCGAGTCGTGCACCGATGCGGTGTTCGATCTGATCAGCCACGACTCCGGCCTCGAGCCCCACCGCGCCCGGATGATCGCGGTCGGCCTGGTCAGCATCAGCGTCGACTCCGCGCGCTACTGGCTCAACAACGAGCGGCCGATCTACAAGGACGAGGCGGTCGAGGGCACCGTGCAGTTCATCTGGGGCGGCCTGTCCCACGTCCCGCTGACGCGGTCCTGACCGCGGCGGGGCGCCCTCACCCGGTCTTGGTCACCTCGGCGCCGACGGCACCCACACCGAAGCCGACCCGGCGCGCGTCGGCGGCACCGATCTCCACGTAGGCGATCTTCGCGGACTGCACGAGATAGCGTCGGCCCTTCTCGTCGGTGAGCGACAGCACGCCCGCGCTCCCCCTCCAACGCGTCGGTGACCAACTTCTCCACCTCGGCGGGCGTCTGCGCGCTGTTGAGGATCAGCTCGCGCGGGCTGTCGGTGACACCGATCTTGACCTCCACAGTGGGAACCCTTCCGTTCGTTCGACTGTCTCCCACAGGAGGCTAATCGACGTCGACCGGGTGAGGCGGAGCCGGGACCTACGCGGTCAGCGAACGCCCCGGGCCAGGTCGCCCCCGTCTGCAACGGCGCAGCGACCGAACCGAGTCCCGACCGTGACCGCGGGGCAGGCGCGTCAGCCTCATGCGTCACTCGAGCCTCGATAGCATCGGCCACGCAACCGGAAGCAACGACTGGGACGGCTGGATGAACAGGCCTTATACCGCACAATCACCGTATTCACTGACGGCGACCGAGCGCATCCGCAGCCCACGCGGGACCGGACGCTACAGCCGGGGATACGGCGACGACCACGGCTCCGACCGCTACGGGGATCCGGACACCGACGCCTACCCGCCCTACCGCGGGCGACGACTACGACGCCGACGGCAGTGCGGACGAGGACTACGACGAGTACGAGGACTACCTCGACGAGGCGCCATCGACCGGCGGTGGATGTGGATCGCCGGCGTGGCCGGCGCAATCCTCTTCGTCGCCGTCATCATGGCCAGCATGATCCTCGGCGGCGGCGACAGCGGTTCGGTCTCGGCGACCGTCGCCTCGCAGGAACCCGCCACCACCGCGGCACCGGAGCTCTCGGCGCGGCCCGCTCCGCCCCGCGCGCCGCCGCCCCACACCGTCGCTGCCCGCCGAGACCGTCACCACGGTCACCCCGACCGCCGAGATGCCGGCCCCGCACCCACCCGTGCTGCCCGCCCCGCAGGCCGCTCCCCCGCCGCCGGCGGCCGCACCGGGCACCGTCACCTACCGGTCACCGGCAACCGCGCACTGCTCGACTGGTCACGGTGATCTACACCGACGCGCAGGGCGCGCTGCAGACCGACGTCAATGTCGCACTGCCGTGGTCGAAGACCGTGGTGCTCAACCCGGGCGTGACCCTGAGCTCGGTGACCGCGACCAGCGTGCGGGCTCAGCTGAACTGCGCGATCATCGACGCCAACGGCGGCCTGATCGCCGCGCAGAACAACAACTCGATCATCACGAACTGCACGCGGTAACCGCGTCAGGCCAGCCCGAGCTCCTGCATCCGGGTGGCGTGGGTGTGCTGCAGCCGGTCGAAGAAGTCGGTCATCTGGGACAGCCCGCCCGCCGGACACCACCAGGTCGACGAGCTCGTCGTGGTCGGCCAGCACGTACTGCGCCTGGGTGATCGCCTCGCCGAGCAGCCGGCGCGACCACAGCGCCAGCCGGTGACGCTGCCTGTCGCTGGCCGTCACCGCGGCGCGCACCTCGGCGACGACGAACTGCGAATGTCCGGTCTCGGCGAGCACCGAACGCACCACGTCGGCGACCTCGTCGGGCAGCACGTCGGCGATCTCGAGGTAGAAGTCGGCGGCCAGCGCGTCGCCGACGTAGGTCTTGACCAGCGCCTCCAGCCAGGTGCTCGGGGTGGTGAGCCGGTGGTAGTTCTCCAGCGCCGAGGCGTACCTCGTCATCGCCGGGACGACGTCGACGCCGCGGCGCTCCAGCGCGTCGCGCAGCACCTCGTAGTGGTTCATCTCCGCGGCGGCCATGCTGGCCATGTTGATCCGGCCGCGCAGGTTCGGCGCCATCCGCGCTTCGTCGGTGAGCCGGTAGAACGCGGCGACCTCGCCGTAGGCCAGCAGCGCGAACAGCTCGTTGACACCCGGGTGGTCAGCGGAAACAGACGGCGCCGCCGGAACGCTGGGCTCCGCAGCGGGGGCAGATGCGGCGGCCGCGGACGGCGTGGAAGTCATGGCCCCAACTGCTAGACGCCGGCGGCCACGCGGACGCCCTGGTCACCTGCCGGGAGCCGACCGGCTACCATGGGTAGCGGTGTCGGCGCGAAAGCCGACCGATCGATCCAGGTCGCAGAGGGCCTTTTCGCCGCTGGCACCGTGGCAATGTGCGTGCACGTGAGTTGCGGCGGCCCGCCCCCTCAGCGCAGGGCCCAGCGAAGTTCATTCTCGACTCGTGCGCGCGTGGAGACACATGAGGATTCGACAAGTGAAAGGCTTGTCTCAACGCATGACTCCTGTAACCCCGCATCCCACCCCGACATTTGCCGAACTCGGTGTTCGCGACGAGATCGTCCGCGCACTGGCCGAGGACGGCATCGAACATCCCTTTGCTATCCAGGAGCTGACGCTTCCGCTGGCGCTGGCCGGCGACGACCTGATCGGCCAGGCCCGCACCGGCATGGGCAAGACCCTCGCGTTCGGCGTGCCGCTGCTGCACCGCATCACCACCGACACCGAGCGTCCGCTGACCGGCATCCCGCGCGCGCTGATCGTCGTGCCGACCCGCGAGCTGTGCCTGCAGGTCTACGGCGACCTCGCCGGCGCCGCGAAGTACCTGACGGCCGTGGACGACCCGCAAGCTGACCGTGATCGCCATCTACGGCGGCCGGCCCTACGAGCCGCAGATCGAGGCCCTGCAGAAGGGCGTCGACGTGGTCGTCGGCACCCCCGGCCGGCTGCTGGACCTCGCGCAGCAGGGCCACCTGCAGCTGGGCGGCCTGTCGATGCTGGTGCTCGACGAGGCCGACGAGATGCTCGACCTGGGCTTCCTGCCCGACATCGAGCGCATCCTCCGGCAGATCCCCGCCAACCGCCAGGCGATGCTGTTCTCGGCGACCATGCCCGACCCGATCATCACGCTGGCCCGCACGTTCATGAACCAGCCGACGCACATCCGCGCCGAGGCGCCGCACTCGGCGGCCATCCACGACACCACCGAGCAGTTCGCCTACCGCGCGCACGCGCTGGACAAGGTCGAGATGGTCAGCCGCATCCTGCAGGCCGACGGCCGCGGCGCGACGATGGTCTTCACCCGCACCAAGCGCACCGCGCAGAAGGTCGCCGACGAGCTCGCCGAGCGCGGCTTCAAGGTCGGCGCGGTGCACGGCGACCTGGGCCAGGGCGCCCGCGAGAAGGCGCTCAAGGCGTTCCGCACCGGCGAGATCGACGTGCTGGTGGCCACCGACGTGGCCGCCCGCGGCATCGACATCGACGACATCACCCACGTCATCAACTACCAGATCCCCGAGGACGAGCAGGCCTACGTGCACCGCATCGGCCGCACCGGCCGCGCCGGCAAGACCGGCATCGCGGTCACGCTGGTCGACTGGGACGAGCTGCCGCGCTGGTCGATGATCGACAAGGCGCTGGGTCTGGAGAGCCCCGATCCCGCCGAGACCTACTCCAGCTCGCCGCACCTCTACGAGGAGCTCAACATCCCGGCCGACGCCGGCGGGTCGATCGGCAAGCCGCGCGCAGCAGCAGCGACAAGCCCCAGCGCGAGCCGCGCGAGCGCACCGGCGAGAAGCCCGCCCGCAACCGCAGCCGGCGCCGCACCCGCGGCGGCAAGCCCGTCGGCGCCCCCTCCGACGGCCACCCCGGCGCCGCCGAGCAGGCCGCCCCGGCCGAATCGGGTGACACCGACGGGCAGGGCTCGGACGCACCGCGTTCGGGCCGCCGCCGCCGTCGCCGTCGCCCCAGCACGACCGCGCACGCGGGCGCCAACTAGCTCCGTCCGCCGCAGCATGGTCAAACCCGAGCGCCGCACCCGGGCGGACATGCTGGCGGCCGCGGCGATCGCCGGAGTCGTCGTCCTCGTCGCCGCCCTGGTCTGGTGGACCAGCGACGCGCGGGCCACGGTCAGCCGGCCGGCCGCCGACCCCGGTACCGACGCTGAAGCCGGCCACCGCGGTGCCGGCCAAGCTGCGCCAGCTGTGGACGGCGCCGAGCGGCAAGACCACCGCGCCCCTCGTCGTCGGCGGCACCGTGGTCACCGGCGACGGCCGGGAGATGGAGGGCCGCGATCCCCACACCGGTCAGACGCTGTGGAGCTACGCGCGCGACCTCGACCTGTGCGGCGTCACGCTGGGTGTACAACTACGCGGTCGCGGTCTACCCCGACGTGCGCGGCTGCGGACAGGTCAGCACCGTGGACGCCAAGACCGGCATGCGCGGGCCGACGCGCACCAGCTACGCCGACGAAGCACGTGCGCCTGTCCTCGGACGGCACCACGGTGCTGTCCGCCGGCGACACCCGCCTGGAGATGTGGCGCTCCGACATGGTGCGGATGCTCAGCTACGGCGCGCTCGACGCGCCGATCAACCCCGGTAAGCCGGCCTCGCCGCAGTGCGGTTCGTGTCGGCGGCGGCCAGTTCGGCCGCGGTGTCGGTGCTCGAGGACTGTCCGAGCCAGCCCGATCTCCGGCTGACCCTGCTGCGGCCCTCCGACGAGGAGGACACCCCGGAGCTGAAGTACGTGCAGCAGCCGGGCGTCGCCGACGGCAGCGGGGCGCGGGTGGTGGCGGTCTCCGACACGACGACCGCGGTGTACGTGCCCACGCCGAAGCCGCGGATCGACATCGTCGACGAGACCGGCGCGACGATCGCCAGCACCGTGGTCACCACCGCCCCCACAGCCGACGCGGTCGCGTCCCGGGCGGGCGACCTGATCACCTGGTGGACGGGCGACGGCGTGATGGTGTTCGCGGCGGCACCCTGCAGTACCGGTACACGGTGGCCGCGTCGGGCCCCAACGCTCCGCTGGGTCCCGCGACGATGATGGCCGGCCGGCTGATGGTGCCCGTCACCGGCGGCTACGACGTCTTCGACGCCGCGACCGGGCCGGGGATCGGCACATCGCGGTGCAGCGGCCGGCCGGGCCGGGCCCGGTGGTGCCCGCGGTCGCGGGGTCGACACTGCTGGAGCAGTCGGTCGGCGACCAGCCGTCGGTGGAGCCCTGTCGGCGAGCGACGATCAAGCGGCGAGGCACGAGCCGCGATGAGAAGCCCGACCGATGGAGTCGGCTAGACCTCAGGGGTGAAGGTGGCCAGCGCCTTGCCGGACTTCCAGTGCTTGAGCAGCGCGTCCGCCAGTTCGCGGTAGGCCAGCGCGCCCTTGTTCTTCCGGCCGGTGAGCACCGACGAGCCCGACGCGCTGGCCTCGGCGAAGCGCACAGTCCGCGGGATCGGCGGCGCCAGCACCGGCAGGCCGTAGCGGTCGGCGACGTCGAGCAGCACGTCGCGGCTGTGCGTGGTGCGCGCGTCGTACAGGGTGGGCAGCGCGCCCAGCAGCTTGAGGTCGGGGTTGGTGATCTGCTGGACGTCGTTGATGGTGCGCAGGAACTGCCCGACCCCGCGGTGCGCCAGCGTCTCGCACTGCAACGGCACGATCACCTCGTCGGCGGCGGTCAGCCCGTTGAGCGTCAGCACGCCCAGCGACGGCGGGCAGTCGATGATCACCACGTCGAACCGGTCGGCCGACCTTGGCCAGCGCGCGCTTGAGCGCGTACTCCCGGCCCGCGCGCATCAACAGCATCGCCTCGGCGCCGGCCAGGTCGATGTTGGCCGGCAGCAGCGTCATCCCCTCCGGCGTGTCGACCAGCGCCGCGTCGGGCTCGACGTCGCCGAGCAGCACCTCGTGCACCGACACGGCCAGCTTGTCGGGGTCCTGGCCCAGCGAGAACGTCAGACACCCCTGCGGGTCGAGGTCGACGAGCAGCACCCGCTTGCCCGTTCCACCATCGCCGCGCCCAACGACGCCACCGTCGTCGTTTTGGCGACCCCACCCTTTTGATTGGCGACCGCAAGTACTCGCGTCACGCCGACCATCCTGTCACGCCGGGTCCGACCCGCGCACGCGTGCACCCGCGCGCCGTGGGGCAGAATCGATTGGTGTGAGCCTCGCGCAGCACCGGCTGGTCCTCCTCCGCCACGGCGAGACGGAGTGGTCCAAGAGCGGCAAGCACACCAGCCGCACCGAGCTGGAGCTGACCGCGCGGGGCCGCGAGCAGGCCGCAGCGGCCGCCGAGACGCTGGAGCAGCTGGAACTCGACGACCCGTTCGTCGTCAGCAGTCCGCGCACGCGCGCCATGGTGACCGCTGAGCTGGCCGGCCTCACCGTCGACGAGGTCGATCCGCTGATCAGCGAGTGGGATTACGGCGACTACGAGGGCACCACGACCGACGAGATCCGCAAGGCCGTGCCGAACTGGCTGGTGTGGACCCACGGCTGCCCGGGCGGCGAGACGTCGGCCCAGGTGTGCGAGCGCGCCGACCGCGCCATCGCGATGGCGCTCGCGCACATGCCCGACCGCGACGTGGTGTTCGTCGGGCACGGCCACTTCTCCCGCGCGGTGATCACCCGCTGGGTCGAGCAGCCGGTCTACGAGGGCATCCGGTTCGCCATGTCGGCGGCCTCCATCGCCGTGTGCGGCTTCGAACACGGCGTGCGCCAGCTCAGCGCGCTCGGGCTGACCGGTCTGCCGAATCCGCCGTCGTGACCCGCGAACCGACGTTCGTCCTCGCCGGCCCCGACGGGGTCGTCGTCGCCGAGGGTGTGCACACCGCGTTCCCGCGGATCGCCGATGCACGCGCCGCGCTGGCCTCGCACAGCGCGCCGATCATCGTGGGCGCGTTGCCCTTCGACTTGACCCAGCCGGCAGCGCTGATCCGGCCGCAGTCGGTGCGGTTCACCGAGACGATGCCGGCGTGGCCGCTGCGCGAGCTCGCGACCGACCCGGATCGCCGCCACGACTCCGGAGGCCGACGAGCATCGTCGGCGCGTCGCGATGGCGCTGGACCGGCTGCGCGATCCCGCCGCCGGTCTGCACAAGGTGGTGCTGGCCCGGGCATTGCGCGTCAGCGCCACCGGACCGCTGGACGCCAGGACGATGCTGCACCGACTGGCGGTCGACGATCCGCAGGCGACCAAGTACCTGGTCGACCTCTCGGCCGCCGGGGACCGCCATGCCGGCGCGGTGCTGGTGGGCGCCAGCCCCGAGCTGCTCGTGGCCCGCCAGGGCAGGCAGGTGATGTGCCGGCCGTTCGCGGGTTCGGCCGCGCGGCTGTCCGACCCCGCCGCGGACGCGGCCAGCGGTGCGGCGCTTGCCGATTCGGCGAAGAACCGGCACGAGCACCAGCTCGTCGTCGACGCGATGCGCGAGGCGCTGCGCCCGCTGTGCATCGACCTGCAGATCGCCGAGGAGCCGCAGCTGACCAGGACCGCCGCCGTCTGGCACCTGTACACCCCGATCACCGGACGCTGCGCGAAAGGTCCACCACCGCATTGGATCTCGCGGTCGCACTGCATCCGACACCGGCCGTCGGCGGTTCGCCCACCGACCGCGCCGTCGCGCTGATCGACGAGATCGAAGGCGACCGCGGCTTCTACGCCGGCACCGTCGGCTGGTGCGACCAGCGCGGAGACGGCCGCTGGGTGGTGTCGATCCGGTGCGCGGAACTGTCCGCGGACCGGCGCACCGCACTCGCCCACTCCGGCGGCGGCATCGTCGCCGAATCCGATCCCGACGAGGAAGTCGACGAGACCACAACGAAGTTCCGGACCATCCTGTCGGCGTTGGGGGTCGCGCAGTGAGCGATGTCATCCGGCGCCGTGCGGCCGGGCGACGAAGCGGAACTGACCGCGATGATCCACGAACTCGCCGACTTCGAGCGCGCCTCGGCGCGAGTGCACCGTGACCGAAACCCAGCTGCGGGAGGCACTTTTCGGGGAGCATGCCGACCTGTTCGGGCATCTCGCCGAGGTCGACGGGCAGGCCGCCGCGGGCGCGCTGTGGTTCCGCAACTTCTCGACGTGGGACGGCGTGGCCGGCATCTACCTCGAGGACCTGTTCGTCCGTCCGCGGTTCCGCCGGCGCGGGCTGGCCCGCAGCACTGCTGGCCACGCTGGCCCGCGAATGCGTGGACCACGGCTACACCCGGCTGAGCTGGGCCGTGCTCGACTGGAACGCCGACGCGATCGCGCTCTACGACAGCGTCGGGGGCCGCCCGCAGAGCGAGTGGATCACCTACCGGGTGTCGGGAGACGAGCTGTCCGAGCTCGCCGACGGATGAGTCAGCCAATGCAGCCCCGACGGGCTGAACAGCAGCACCAGCACCGCGATCGACACCGCGGCCACCGCGAAGGCGTACGCCACCTGCCCTGAGCTGTAGACGTACCACGCGACGCCGAGCAGCAGCAGGTTGGCGAACACCGCGATGCCGCGGCCCCACCGCCGTCCCGTCCACAGCGCCCAGCCCGCTGCCAGCACGGCCGCGCCCATGATCACGAACCAGGCCGCGGTGCCGTAGCCGCTGATCGCGTCCTCTCGGTGACCGGCGAGCTCCCGCACGACGAGCACGATTGCCACCACGATCGCCAGTGCGCCCTGCAGCGCGGCGATCCCGCCGGCGGCGCGCACCGTGCGGGGTGTCACCGGCCCAGCCTGTCCGCCAGGTACCGCACCGCCAGCTCGTAGCCGAGCGGACCCGCGCCGGCCACCACCATCTCCGCGACCGCGGAGACATACGAGTGGTGCCGGAACTCCTCGCGGGCGTGGATGTTGCTCAGGTGCACCTCGGCGACCGGCAGCTGCCACCGAGCGCAGCGCGTCGGCGATGGCCACCGACGTGTGGCTGTAGGCGGCGGGGTTGATGAGGATGCCGGCACAGTCCTCGCGCGCCGACTGGATGGCGTCGACGAGCGCACCCTCGTGATTGCTCTGCACCGCCCGGACCTCCAGCCCGTGGGCGGCGGCCGCCTCGGTGACCCGGGCCTCGATCTCGGCGAGCGTGGTGGAGCCGTACACCTCGGGCTGGCGGGTGCCGAGCAGATTCAGATTCGGCCCGTTGACGAGGAGTAATCGGCGTGCGGTCACGGCGCTACGGTACCGCCACCGCCGACGCGGGCCGGCTCAGCGCATGCGGCGGGTTCACCGGTGCGCGTTAGGCTCACCCCTCGTGCGAGCCGTGCTGATCGTGAACCCCAATGCGACATCGACCACGCCGGCGGGCCGCGATCTGCTGGCCCACGCGCTGGAAAGCCGGGTGAAGCTCACCGTCGAACACACCGACCACCGCGGCCACGCCATCGAGATCGCCCAGCAGGCCGCGCGCGAGCGGCGTCGACGTGCTGATCGTGCACGGCGGCGACGGCACGGTGAACGAGGTGGTCAACGGGATCCTCGGCGAACTCGGGCCCGGCAAACACGCGGTCCGGCGGTCGGCGTGGTGCCCGGCGGTTCGGCCAACGTGTTCGCCCGCGCGCTGGGCATCAGCCCCGAGCCGTTGGAGGCGACCAACCAACTCGTCGACCTGCTCGGCGAGTACCGGCGCACCCGCAGCTGGCGGCGTATCGGGCTGATGGACTGCAAGGAGCGCTGGGGCGTGTTCACCGCGGGGATGGGTGTGGACGGCGACGTGGTGGCCGCCGTGGAGGCCCAGCGCGCCAAGGGCCGCAAGGTCACCGCGTCGCGCTACATCCGGGTGGCGATCCGGGAAGTGCTGGCCAGCGCCCGCGCCGAGCCCTCCCTGACGCTGCACCTGCCGGGTCGCGAACCCGGTCGACGGCGTGCACTTCGCGTTCGTGTCCAACTCCAGCCCGTGGACCTACGCCAACGCCCGCCCGGTGTGGACCAATCCGGACACCACGTTCGAGACGGGGCTGGGGGTGTTCGCGACCACCAGCATGAACGTCTGGGCCAATCTGGGCCTGGTGCGGCAGATGCTGTCCCGCGATCCGCGCCTGGACGCCAAGCACCTGGTCCGCGACGACGACCTGCCGTGGCTGAAGGTGACGAGCCGGACCCCGGTGGCATGCCAGATCGACGGCGATTTCGTCGGCCCGCGCGAGACGATGGAATTCGTCGCGGTCCCGGACGCTCTCGGCGTGGTCGCCCCGCCCCCAATTTCCCGGTAACCACGCCTCTGACCAGCGCCGATACCGGGTGAAGCGCAATTCACAGTCCCGATTACGAGCGCAGGTGGGTTAAGCGTAGTACAACCGGGTAGAGGGATCGGTAACGGTCCGCCGCAGTGAGATTGCCCACGTGTTAACGAACTGCTATTGACATCTGTTCAGCCTGTGAAAGCATCTGATGCAACAGCGCAGAAACATTTGGAGCGCTTGCGTTAACAGCCGAAGTAAAGACTCGTGCGCTTCGCTGCGCACACGAAAAGGAGTAGGACTCATGGATTGGCGCCACAAGGCGGTCTGTCGCGACGAGGATCCGGAACTGTTCTTCCCGGTGGGGAACAGCGGCCCGGCACTCGCCCAGATCGCTGACGCGAAGCTCGTCTGCAACCGCTGCCCGGTCACCGCAGAGTGCCTGAGCTGGGCATTGGACTCCGGGCAGGACGCCGGCGTGTGGGGCGGCATGAGCGAGGACGAGCGGCGCGCACTCAAGCGTCGCAACGCCCGCACGAAGGCACGCTCCAGCGTCTGATTTTCGTCCCGACATAGTTAAGGCCCCGACAAATGTCGGGGCCTTAACTATGTGAATGCAATTCGCGCACGAATTTCGATTCCCGTGAAATTCGCCACTTTGTGTCAGTATTGCGGCGTGCGTCCCCGTCGGCCGATCGGCACCCGTAGCACCACATCCGTTCCGCCGGAGGGGACGTCGTGCATGCCCAGCGAGCCGTCCAGTTCGGCCGAGACCAGGGTCCGCACGATCTGCAGTCCGAGGCGGTCGGACTTCTCCAGGCTGAAGCCGTCGGGCAGCCCGCGACCGTCGTCGTGCACCACCACATCGAGCCAGCGGGCCGATCGTTCGGCGCGGATCGTGACACAGCCCTGAGCGACGGTGGTGTCGAAGGCGTGCTCGATGGCGTTCTGCACGAGCTCGGTGATCACCATGATCAGCGCGGTCGCCCGGTCGGCGTCCAGCACACCCAGCTCGCCCTGCCGGTTGATCCTGATCGGGGCGTCGACCGTCGCGACGTCGTTCATGATGGGCAGGATCCGGTCGATCACCTCGTCGAGGTTGACCTCCTCGTCCACCGACATCGACAACGCGTCGTGGACCAGCGCGATCGAGGACACCCGGCGCACCGATTCGATCAAGGCCTCGCGGCCCTCGGCATTGGTGGTCCGGCGCGCCTGCAGCCGCAGCAACGCGGCGACGGTCTGCAGGTTGTTCTTCACCCGGTGGTGGATCTCGCGGATCGTCGCATCCTTGGACAGCAGCGCCCGATCCCGGCGCTTGACCTCGGTGACGTCGCGGATCAGCACCGCCGCGCCCACCGCGTCGCCGTGCGCGGCCAGCGGCAGCGTGCGCAGCAGCACCGCCGCCCCGCCGGCGTCCACCTCCATCCGCATGCTCGATCCGCCGGTCAACGAGTCACGCACGTGCGCGGCCAGTTCCTGGGCTTCGAAAGGATCCGAGATCAACGGTCGGGTGACGCCGACCAGGTTGTGGCCCTCCAACTCGGCGGTCAAACCCATCCGGTGGTAGGCCGAGATCGCGTTGGGACTGGCGAACGTGACCGCGCCGGTCCGGTCCAGCCGGATGAAACCGTCCCCGACACGGGGGCTGGAGCGCGACATCGCGAGATCCCCCACGTTCGGGAACGTGCCTTCGGACAGCATCAGCAGCAGGTCGGCCGCGCAATCGGTGTACGCCGCCTCCAGCGGGCTGGCCTGCCGCGGGGCCAGCGACGTCTGATGGGTCAGCACCGCGACAACGTCGCTGCCGTGCCGCACCGGAACCGCCTCGACGTTGAGCCCCGGCGAGCCGTTGCGCCCCTCGAGCCGGGCGCGGCCGATCACCCCGGAGTCGAACGCGGCGGCGACGATCGGCAGCTCCCCGGTGTCGGCCAGGGTTCCCACCGCATCGGCGAGCAGCACGGTCGGCGCGGTGTTGGGCCGCACCTGAGCCACGCATACCAGCGCGGTCGTCGTCGCGCTGCACCCACATCAGGTAGTCGGCGAACGAGAGGTCGGCCAGCAGCTGCCACTCGCCGACCACCGCGTGCAGATGGTCGACGGCGTTGCCGGGCAGGACGGTGTGCTCGGCAAGCAGATCACCGAGGGTGGACATGGGCTGCTACTGGCTAGCTGATGACCGCGATCAGGTCGCCGGCCTGGATGACGTCTCCGACCGAGACGCTGACCTTGCTGATGGTCCCGGCGACCTCGGCGAGCACCGGAATCTCCATCTTCATCGACTCGAGCAGCACCAGGGTGTCGCCTTCACCGATCTGATCGCCCTCGCTGACCACGACCTCGAGCACACTGGCCACGATTTCCGCGCGAACGTCCTCGGCCATCTTCACCCCACTCAATTCACCCGACGTTGTATCGCGTCTATCGAACCACACACGGGGTGGACAGAGCATCAACAGGCGCGTGAGACAATGGCGGCAATCAGTCGAGCTATTTCGGAGGTACACCATGGCCAAGCGTGGCCGCAAGAAGCGCGATCGCAAGCACAGCAAGGCCAACCACGGCAAGCGACCCAACTGCGGTTCGAAGTCAGTGCGCTGAGCCTGCGCGCCAAACGACAAACCGCCCGGACTTCTCCTCGAAGCCGGGCGGTTTTCGCTGTCGCGGGTCAGCCGTTGCGGATGATCGTGGTGCGGCTGATCTGGATGCGCAGCCGCTCGCGCAGGCTCTCCGGAGCACGTTCGCCGCTGCACTTGGTGGCGATCAGCCGTTTGACGCGCTCCTCGATGCCGTAATGGCGCAGGCAGGTGGGGCATTCCTCGAGGTGCTGGCGCAGTCGGTCGCGGGTCTCGACCGTGCACTCGCCGTCGAGCAGTGTCCACACCTCGGCGATCACCGCGGCGCATTCGGGATGCTCGGGATCGACGGGGCCAACCGGCGGGCTCCAACGCTCCTCGGGGTCGGGAGCTCCGGTCGCATCGGTGCCGCTCATGATGAAACCTCCTCCGGCGCGTCGAACTCCTGGCCCCGGATGAAGCCACGGTCGCGGGCCACATCGGTCAACAACTCGCGCAATTGGCGCCTGCCGCGGTGCAGCCGCGACATCACCGTTCCGATCGGGGTGTCCATGATCTCGGCGATCTCCTTGTAGGGGAAGCCCTCCACGTCGGCGTAGTAAACCGCCATCCGGAAGTCTTCGGGCAGAGCCTGCAGGGCTTCTTTGATCTCATTGTCGGGCAGCAGCTCCAGCGCCTCGACCTCGGCAGAACGCAGGCCCGTCGACGTGTGCTCGGCGTTGGCCGCCAACTGCCAGTCGGTGATCTCTTCGGTCGGGTACTCCGACGGTTGACGCTGTTTCTTGCGGTAACTGTTGATGTAGGTGTTGGTCAGGATCCGGTAGAGCCACGCCTTGAGATTGGTGCCCTCGCGGAACGAGCGGAAGCCTGAATAGGCCTTCACCATCGTTTCCTGCAGCAGGTCCTCGGCGTCGGCGGGGTTGCGGGTCATCCGCAGCGCACCGCCATAGAGCTGATCGAGCATCGGAATCGCATCCCGCTCGAACCGCGCCGTCAGCTCGGCGTCGCTCTCCTCCCGCCGGGCGGCATCGGAGTCTTTGCCGTCCACGGTCGTGGGTGAAGCCGATCCATCAGTCTCGGTCATCGTGGGGAACACCGTCCCTTCTATAGCGGCGCCACGCATCAGCTCCGGCGGAATCGCCGGACGCCTCGGGGCCTCCATGGCCAGGGCTGGCACCATCAATCCCCTTCTGCTGATCCTAAAGGTTGACACCGACTACAGGCCGTGGCCGCCGAGCCGGCGACCGCAGCTGTGCTCAACAACAGCATCGGCAGGCGAGGTTGTTCCCTCCAGTACTGCGGGCGATGCCGCAGCTGGTCGGCAATACTCATTGTCGCCATGGATGTGTCGACCACTCTCATCGTCACAGCTGTCGCGTTGCTCGTCGCCGCGACAGTGCTGGCCTGGTGGCTGCGCCGGCGGGCAGCGTTCCACTCCGCTCTGCAGCAGCGCGGGTGGCGGATGACCACCAGCGGTGACGACACCGTCGTCGTCCCTGCCACCGGCGAGTGGACCCTCACGATGAGTCGGTCCTTCGCCGGACAGATGTCACCGCCCAGCACCCACGTGGTCACCAGCGTGTGGGCCTGCCCCACCCCCGCCACCCTGGGGCCGGTGCTGGTTGCCGGACCCGCGCCCCCCTCGGAGCTGCGCGAGCTGGCCACCGAGCTGGTCGGTTCGGCGAACGCGGCGGTATCCCGGTTGCTGGGGCTGGATCGCTTCACCGACGGCCGCCCCCTGCGGGCCCTGTCGACCATGGACGACAGGCTCATCGTGTTCGCGACCGACGGGATCGGGCCGAGCGGAAGCCTGCGCTCGGTGGCCGACGCGATCTCCGAATGGTGCGCCCAGTTCGGCGCGGAGCGCGAACAGCCGGTGCTGACGATCGACACCTCCGGGCTGTCTGTGCGGGTTCGCACCGATGTCCTCGCCTCGATCGAGACCGCCGACGCCTTCGTCACCCTGGGCATGCGCTGCCGGGGCGGCGTCGGCCGTTCGTGATCAGCGGACCGTCCGGCGCGGTTGACCCGTCGGCGCACCGACGACCCGCCACGCATCACCTGGCACACCGGTCCGCGCTCAGTGCCCCGTTTACGCTGGGCCGGTGGCGCGCGCAGCAACCCCGGCGATCGCAGCTCTGGTGGCCGCCGGCGTACCGCACACGGTGGTTCGGTACCGGCACGACCCCCGCGCGGAGTCGTTCGGCGACGAAGCGGTGGCCGCCCTCGTCGCGAGCGCAGGGGTGCGCGCCGAACAGATCTTCAAGACCCTGGTCGTCGCTCTCCCCACCGGGTTGGGGGTAGCGGTGATCCCGGTGCCGTCCAAACTGTCGCTGAAGGCGGTGGCCGCAGCGCTGAGCGTGGCGAAGGCGACGATGGCCGACCCCGCCGACGCGCAGCGTTCCACCGGCTACGTCGTCGGCGGCATCTCCCCGCTCGGCCAGCGCGGCCGCTGCCCACCGCCGTGGATTCCTCGGCGCTGCAGTTCGACCGGGTGCTGTGCAGCGCAGGCAAGCGCGGCTGGGACATCTCGCTGGCCCCGCAGGATCTGGTGCGCCTGACCAGCGCGGTCACCGCCGACATCTGCGCCCTTTAGCGGGGCGGTAATCCGGCGCGCGCCCCCGCCCACGCGCCCGCCGGCGGTATCGGTATTGGCCTACTCCTGCGGGGCCTAGGGTGGATGCCATGTCTCTCGCGGGAAAAACCATGTTCATCTCCGGGGCCAGCCGCGGCATCGGGCTGGCGATCGCCAAGCGCGCCGCCGCCGACGGCGCCAACATCGCGCTGGTCGCCAAGACCGCCGAACCCCACCCCAAGCTGCCCGGCACGGTCTACACCGCGGCCAAGGAGATCGAGGAGGTGGGCGGTCAGGCGCTGCCCATCGTCGGCGACGTCCGCGACGGCGACTCGGTGGCCGCCGCCGTCGCCTCCGCGGTCGAGCAGTTCGGCGGCATCGACATCTGCGTGAACAACGCCTCGGCCATCAACCTCGGGTCGATCGAGGACGTGCCGCTCAAGCGTTTCGACCTGATGAACGGCATCCAGGTGCGCGGCACCTATGCGGTGTCGCCAGGCCTGCATTCCGCACATGAAGGGCCGGGACAACCCGCACATCCTGACGCTCTCCCCGCCGATCCTGCTGGAGTCCAAGTGGCTCAAGCCCACCCCGTACATGATGGCGAAGTACGGGATGACGTTGTGCGCGTTGGGCATCGCCGAGGAGATGCGCGCCGCAGGCATCGCGTCGAACACGCTGTGGCCGCGCACCATGGTGGCCACCGCCGCGGTGCAGAACCTGCTCGGCGGCGACGAGTCGATGAAGCGCTCCCGCAAGCCCGAGGTCTACGCCGACGCCGCGTACGTGATCCTCAACAAGCCGGCCAGCTATACCGGCAACACGCTGCTGTGTGAGGACGTGCTGGTGGAATCCGGCGTGACCGACCTGTCGGTCTACGACTGCGTGCCCGGTTCGGATCTGGGCGTGGATTTCTGGGTCGAGTCGGCCAACCCGCCGGGCTACACGCAGCCCTGACCCGTGCGCCGACGCGCGTGGCTTGAGCCCGACGCGGCGCAGCCCGCGGCCCGCAGCGGCGCGGATGACACCGGCGGCGATCCGCGACTTGCGGCGCGTGTACGGGAACCACAGCATCTCGCGCTTCTGCGTGGGTAGGCGTGGCGCGGTGATCGCTTGCGGGCGGCAGTATTTCAGCACCCCGTCGGCACCGCCCTGGCGCAATCCGATGCCGGAGTTCTTCCAGCCGGCCATCGGCAGGCCGAAGTTGAACCCGTTGGACAACGCGTCGTTGATGTTGACCGCGCCCGCCTCCAGCCGGCGGGCGACGCGCTCGCCACGCTCGAGGTCACCGGTCCACACCGTGGCCGACAACCCGTACACCGAGTCGTTGGCCAGCCGGATCGCCTCGTCCTCGTCGGCGACCTTGACCACGGGCAGCGTCGGGCCGAAGGTCTCCTCCCGCATACACGTCATCGACTGCTCGACGTCGGCGAGCACCGTCGGCTCGAAGAACGTCCCGACGCCGGTCGCCCGGCCACCCGTGGTCACCCGCGCGCCGGCGGCGACGGCGTCGTCGACATGGCGCGTCACGATGTCGCGTTGCGCCGCGGTGGCCATGGCTCCGACATCGAAGCGGTAGCCGGTCGTCGTCCTGGCCCTGCCGCAACCGGGCCACCTCGCCGGTCAGCTTGGCGACGAACTCGTCGTAGACCGGCGCCTCGACGTAGACCCGTTCGATCGACACGCACACCTGACCGGCGTTGAACATGCCGCCCCAGGCGATACCGGCGGCCGCCCGGTCCAGATCGGCGTCGGCGAGCACGATCGCGGGGTCTTTCCCGCCGAGTTCCAGCGTGCACGGGATCAGCCGCTCGGCGCACGCCACGGCGACCTTGCGGCCCGTGGCCGTCGATCCGGTGAAGTGCACGCAGTCGGCGGCGGCGATCACCGCCCCACCCGTCTCGGCATAGCCGGTCGTCAGCGCCAGCACCGGCGGGGCGCCGATCTCGGTCCATCCGCGCGCGAACTCCACGGCGGACAGCGGCGTCACCTCCGACGGTTTGAGCAGCATCGCCGCGCCGGCGGCCAGCGCGGCGACGCCGTCGAGGGCGATGTTGAGCAGCGGGAAGTTCCACGGGATGATCACCCCGACGACCGGATACGGCCGGTAGACGGTGGTCAGGCGCTTCACCCGCATCAGCGGGCTGTGGGCCGCCGGGTGCCGGTCGGCCAGAAAGCCCTCGGCATGGCGCGCCCAGTAGTTCAGCAGATCGGCGGTCAACGGCGGTTCCATCGCCGCGTCGGTGCGGGGCTTGCCGGTCTCGGACTGCAGCACGTCGGCCAGGTGCTCGGTGTTGTCGAGGATCCAGTCCTGCATCGCCAGTAGCCACGGTTTCCGGCCGCGGGCGCCGATGGCCTCCCACTCCGGTTGCGCGTCACGCAAGGCGCGGGCCTTGGCCGCGACGGTCTCGGGGCCGTCCACCGGGACGGTGCCGACGACCGAGCCGTCGGCGGGGTTGCGCACGGTGATCTCGGTGCGGGCAGGCGCGGACTGCAGGTCGGTCATCACCGAAGTATCGACCCGCGTGCGGGGTGCGCACAGCGAGTTGGCCGCCTGTCTTTCACGCGACGCGCGTGGGGCGGCCGAAGCGGGCGTGCACGCCCGCTGAATACAGGGCCCGCAGCGGCAGCGCCTGGACCGCGAAGTCGCTCATCGGCTCATCGTGGCACGCTGGCGGTCATGTCATCGCCGACCATCTGGTCTGCCGGGCGCTACGACGCGGTCGGCGCTCGCATCACCCACATCGCCGAGGAGGTGGTCGAGGCTGCCGAGGGGCGCCGGCCGCTGCGCGACGCCGACGTCGTCGACCTCGCGTGCGGCACCGGCAGCGCGGCGTCGGCCGCCGCCACGCGCGGCGCGCGGGTGACCGGGGTCGACATCACCCCGGAGCTGATCGCCCTCGCCGCGCAGCGGGCCGCGCAGGTGACCTGGCTGGTCGGCGACGCCGCCGACACCGGGCTGCCGTCGAACGCGTTCGACGCGGCGGTGTCGAACATGGGCATCATCTTCGTCGAGCCCGGCCGCCAGGTCGCCGAGATCACCCGGTTGCTCAAACCCGGTGGTGTGCTTGCATTCTCGTCCTGGGTGCGCGGGCAGAGCAACCCGCTGTTCGATCCGCTCGTCGCGGTGCTCGGGCCGCCCCGCGACGCCGGGGTTCACCCCCGACCAGTGGGGTGACACCGAGATCGTCGCCGACCGGCTGGCACCACACTTCGACGACATCGAGGTGCAGCGCGGCGAGCACCGGTGGGAGTTCGCATCGATGGCGGCCGCGCTGCATTGGTTGCGCGCGGAGTCGCCGATGCACGTGGCGACGTTCCGCCGGGCCGGCGCCGATCTCGAGGGCCCGCTGGCCGCGGCCTTCGAGGCCGCGCTGCAGGCGCACACCGAGCCGTCGGGCGTGGTCGCCTTCGCCTCGCCCTACGTGGTGGTCAGCGCGCGCTACCGCGCTTCGTAGAGGATTCCCCGGCCGATCGCCTCCCGCACCACCGGCAGCGCCGCGGTGGCCAGCGCGTCGGCGTCGACGCCGTGGTAGGCGGCCAGCAGCTCGATCAGCGTGCCCAGCGGCACCTCGCCGCGGCAGCCCGCCAGCAACGCCCTGGACACCTCGTCGACCCCGAGGACCGCGCCCGGCCCGCCCGGGCGGCGCACGGCGGCCCCGATCATCTGCCAGCCGTCGGGGCCGGGCAGCGACTGCTCCTCGAGGAACACCGGCGCGGTGGACAGCCGCGTCGCCAGCAGCCGGTCGTCGGAGGTGTCATGCAGGTACTCGCGACGGGCGAAGTAGGCCTCCACCTCCGGGCCGGTGAGGGCCTCGTCGGCGCCGGTGATCTCCTCGAACACCTGGTCGGGCGGGCGGGTCTCGCCACGCCGGGGTGCCCGGACCACGACCATCCCCATGCCGATCCCGGCGATGCCCTGTTCGTCGAACCAGTCCAGCCACCGCCCGCCACGGCGCGCCGCGTCCTGTCGGGGGTCTCCCCGGCATCGGAGGTCCACAGCGAGACGTAGCTGATCGGGTCGGCGAACTCGCGCTGTACCGCCCACGCGTGCAGCCCGGTGCCGGCGAGCCAGCCGCCGACACGCTTCCGCCAATCCTGCTTTTCGCGCACGATCCAGTTCGCCATGATCTGCGCGGTGCCGCCCGGCCGCAGATGGTCGCGCGACCGCGCGAATCATCGTCCTCGGCACAGACGCGTCGCCGGCCATGCCCGAGTCCCGGTAGATGTAGTCCAGCGCCCCGACCCCGACCACGAACGGCGGATTGGACACGATCAGATCGAAGCGTTCACCGGCGACCGGTTCGAACAGGCTGCCGCGCCGCAGGTCCCAGGACATGCCGTTGAGGCGGGCGGTGGCGGCGGCCAGTGCCAGCGCCCGCTCGTTGGTGTCGGTGGCGACGACGTCCTCGCAGTGCCTGGCCAGATGCAGCGCCTGGATGCCGCAGCCCGTGCCGAGGTCCAGCGCCCGCTCGACCGGGGCACGGACGACGGCGTGCGCCAGCGACACCGACGCGCCGCCGATGCCCAGCACGTGGTCGCGGCGCACCGGCCCCGGGCGCAGAGCCGCGTCCTGGTCGGAGACGACGAGGAAGTCGCGCGCCCCGTCGCTGTGCGGCCGGATGTCGAGCACGGCGCGCAGCGCGCCCGCCGGGGTCGCCTCGACGACACCGCAGGCGGTCAACGCGTCGACACCGGCGCCGGGAAAGGCCAGGACGACGCGCTCGCGCGGTTCGTCGGCGCCGAGCAGAAACAGCCGCACCAGCGTCGCCAGCCGCTGCTGGTCGGCCGCCGCGCGGTCGGTGGCGCGCAGCGCCGACCACCACAGCCCGCGGCTGAACGCGGCGCCGGCGTCGGCGCCCAGCAGGTCCGCCACCCCGTCGGTCGTGTAGCCGGCGGTGCGCAGGTCGACCGCCAGCGCGTCGACCTGCGCGGGGTCGGCGAGCGGAAGCGTCACAGCAGGGTGCCCTGCTCGGCCTGCGGCTGGGCCGGCTCGATGAGCTCGGGACCGTTGTTGCGCACGCTGTTGACCAGCCGGGACACCTCGCGGATCGCGATCCGGTCGAGGTCCCCGTGGCCGCGCAGCAGCCCCTCGTCGATCGGGGCGTCCGGGTCCAGCCAGCGGTCGAAGTCGCGTTCGCTGATCGTCAGCGGCATGCGGTCATGGATGTCGGCCAGCGGACCCGCGGCGTCGGTGGTGATGATCGTGCAACTCAGCAGCGGGGCGGCGTCGGCGGGCGCGCCCTTCGGTCGCCACGTCGACCACAGGCCCGCCATGAACAGCGGTTCCCCGTCCCCGGCATGCATGAAATACGGCGTCTTGGCACCCTTCTCGCCCTTCCACTCGTACCAGCCGGCCATCGGCACCAGGCAGCGCTTGGCCTTGGCGGAGCTGCGGAACGCCGGCGAGGACGTCACCTTCTCGGCGCGGGCGTTGATCAGCAGCGGACCCGTGGTGTCGGGACCGCCGCCGTCGGTCGCCTTGGCCCACGGCGGCACCAGCCCCAGCGCATCGACCGCACGCGCCGGGTGGATTCGTCGTCGGGCTCGGTGTGGCGCTTGACCACGGTGGCGACCGTGGTCGTCGGGGCCACGTTGTAGTTGGGCGCCGGCGAGCGGTCCCCGGTGGCTGCCGTGCTCTCGTCGATCGCCTTGATCTTCTCCGCCAGTAGCGCCGGATCGGTGGTCACCGCGAATCGCCCGCACATGAACCCCATGGTGGCAGAAACCCACGACAGGCCAGAATGGGAAGCTGTGAGCACCTGGGCGGCCCCGTCGACCGCGACCCCTGTTCATGCCACCGTCACCGTCCCGGGCTCCAAGTCGCAGACCAACCGGGCCCTGGTGCTGGCCGCGCTCGCAGTGGGGCACGGCACCTCGACGGTCAGCGGCGCGCTGCGCAGCCGGGACACCGACCTGATGATCGCCGCGCTGCGGAGCGCTCGGCATCACCGTCGAGGAGTCCGGCACCGACGGCACCGAGCTGCGGGTCAGCGGAGCGCTCGCGCCCGAGCGCGGCACCCGCATCGACTGCGGGCTGGCCGGCACGGTGTTGCGGTTCGTGCCGCCGGTGGCGGCGCTGGGCACCGAGACGGTGACGTTCGACGGCGACGAGCAGGCCCGCGCCCGACCCATCTCGCCCCTGCTCGACGGGCTGCGTGGACTGGGCGTCGGCATCGACGGCGACGGTCTGCCGTTCGACGTGCGGGGCACCGGTTCGGTGCGCGGCGGGACCGTCGAGATCGACGCGTCGGGCTCCTCGCAGTTCGTCTCCGGCCTGCTGCTGTCGGGCGCCGCGTTCGACGACGGCGTGACGATCGTGCACGTCGGCAGCAGCGGCGCAGAGGTGCCGTCGGCCCCGCACGTGGCCATGACGGTCGCGATGCTGCGCGAGGCCGGGGTCGACGTCGACGACTCGCGGACCAACCGGTGGCGGGTGGCGCCGGGACCGATCGCGGCGCGGGAGTGGGTGATCGAGCCCGACCTGTCCAACTCCGTGCCGTTCCTGGCGGCGGCCGTGGTCAGCGGCGGCGGCGTGCGTGTCACCGGCTGGCCGACGGTGAGCACCCAGCCCGCCGGCGCCATCCTGTCGATCCTCGAAGAGCTCGGTTCGGTGGTCCGTCGCGGGGACTCCTACCTGGAGGTGCAGGGTACGGCGACCTACGACGGCATCGACGTCGACCTGCGCGCCGTCGGCGAACTGGCGCCCTCGGTGGCCGCGATGGCCGCACTGGCCGTTCCCGGATCCGTGTCGTATCTGCGCGGCATCGCGCACCTGCGGGGGCACGAAACCGACCGGCTGGCCGCGCTGAGCGCCGAACTGAACCGCCTCGGCGGGCAGTGCGAGGAGACGCGCGGACGGGCTGAAGATCACCGCACAGCCGATGCATGCCGGGGTGTGGCGCTCCTACGCCGATCATCGGATGGCCACCGCCGGCGCGATCGTCGGCCTGCGGGTACCCGGCGTCGAGGTGGAGGACATCGGCACCACGGCCAAGACGCTGCCGCAGTTCCCGCAGCTGTGGGCCGACATGCTGGCCGGCCAGAACGACATCAGCCGTTGAGTCCACGCGAGTACGACGAGTCCGATGTCCGGGTCCGCCCGGGCCGGGGCTCGCGGCCGCGGACCAAGACCCGCCCGGAGCACGCCGATGCGCAGCAGGGCATGGTCGTCACCGTCGACCGGGGACGGTGGGGCTGCGTGCTCGGCCGCGACCCCGCCCGCCGGGTCACCGCGATGCGCGCCCGCGAGCTGGGCCGCACCCCGATCGTCGTCGGCGACGACGTCGACGTGGTCGGTGACCTGTCCGGTCGCGCGGACACGCTGGCCCGCATCGTGCGTCGCGGTGAGCGCCGAACGGTGTTGCGCCGCACCGCCGACGACACCGATCCGAGCGAACGCGTGGTCGTCGCCAACGCCGACCAGCTGTTGATCGTGGTGGCGCTGGCCGACCCGCCGCCGCGCACCGGACTGGTGGAGCGCGCGCTGATCGCGGCGTACGCCGGAGGGCTGGATCCGATCCTGTGCCTGACCAAGACCGATCTCGCCCCCGCGGCGGATTTCGCGGCGCAGTTCGCCGATCTCGACCTGGTGATCGCGACCGCGGGCCGCGGGGATCCACTGTCCGCGGTGCAGGACCTGCTGGCCGACAAGGTGACCGTGCTGCTGGGGCATTCCGGTGTCGGCAAATCGACGCTGGTCAATCGCCTTGTGCCCGAAGCTTTTCGCGCGACAGGCGTGGTCACCGACATCGGCCGGGGTCGGCACACCTCCACGCAGTCGGTGGCGTTACCGCTGCCGGGCGGCGGCTGGGTGATCGACACGCCGGGCATCCGGTCCTTCGGCCTGGCACACATCGCGCCCGACGACGTCGTGATGGCGTTCTCCGATCTGGCCGAGGCGATCGAGGCGTGTCCGCGCGGGTGCGGACACACCGGCCCGCCCGCGGATCCGGAGTGCGCGCTGGACAGCCTCACCGGTCCCGCCGCGGGCCGGGTCGCCGCCGCACGCCGACTCCTGGCCGTGCTGCGAGAAGCCTGAGCGTTTCCTGTCGCCGGCCCGCTGACCTGCCCGTGACATTGGTCGCCGGCCGGTTTGTCGCACGCGTTCACGGGGCACGCTGCCCGCGAAGGAGGAAGCACAGTGACACACGTACCCACGATCGAACTGAACAACGGCCCAGGCATCCCCCAGCTCGGCTTCGGGGTGTTCCAGATCCCGCCGGAGGACACCGCCGACGCGGTGCAGACCGCGCTGGGAATCGGCTACCGCCACATCGACACCGCGCAGATGTACCAGAACGAGAAGGGTGTCGGAGAAGGCATCCGCAACTCCGGGGTCGACCGCGGCGAGGTGTTCATCACCAGCAAGCTGAACAACGGGTTCCACAAGCCCGACGACGCCCGGCGCGCCTTCGACAAGACACTGTCCGAACTCGGGTTCGACGGTGACGATGCGTACGTCGATCTGTTCCTGATCCACTGGCCGCTGCCGACGCTCTACGACGGCGACTACGTCTCGACGTGGAAGACGTTGGAGGAGTTCGCCAAGGACGGCCGCGTCCGCAGCATCGGCGTGTCCAACTTCCAGGTGGCGCACCTGCAGCGGCTGGCCGACGAGACCGGCACGGTGCCTGCGGTCAATCAGATCGAGATCCACCCGTACTTCGCCAACGACGAGGTGCGCGCCTACGGCCGCGAACACGGCATCGCGACCGAGGCGTGGTCGCCGATCGCGCAGGGCAAGGTCCTCGACGATCCCGTGATCACCCGCATCGCGGAGTCCACCGGTAAGACGCCGGCGCAGGTGGTGTTGCGCTGGCACATTCAGCGCGGTGACATCGTCTTCCCGAAATCGGTGACCGAGCAACGCATCAAGGACAATTTCGCGCTGTTCGACTTCGAGCTCGGCGATGACGACTTCTCGGCCATCTCGGGCCTCGACAAGGGCGAGGACGGCCGCATCGGCCCCAATCCCGACACGTTCGACTACATCCCCGACTAGAGCTAGCGATTTCGGTGTAGTTGGTCACGCTGAGCGGTGACCAACTACACCCAAATCACGGATCAGGCGGCCAGGTCGGGGCGCTCGGCGCCCGCAGCCGCGGCCTTCTTCGCGCGGCGCCGCGCCCGCACGGCCGCGATGGCCGATTTGAGGCCACGCCGCTCCCCCGGCTCCAGCCCGGCGAACATCCGCTCGCTGCGGGTCTCCGGCGCGTCGTCGGCGGTTGCGGTCAGGAACCGGTCCGGCAGCGACAGTTTGGCGATGGTGCGCCACGACTTGCCGTACTGCAGCAGGAACGAGCCCGTGGTGTAGGGCAGGTCGTACTTGTCGCAGATCTCGCGCACCCGCACGGAGATCTCGTAGAGCCGGTTGCTCGGCAGATCCGGGTACAGGTGGTGCTCGATCTGCTGGCTCAGGTTGCCGCTCATGAAGCGCAGCAGCCAGCCGCCCTCGAAGTTCGCGCTGCCGAGCATCTGCCGCAGGTACCACTCGCCCTTGGTCTCGCCGACCATGTCGGTCTTGGTGAACTTCTCTGCGCCGTCGGGGAAGTGCCCGCAGAAGATCACCGCGTTGGCCCACACGTTGCGGATGACGTTGGCCACCGCGTTGGCCTTCAGCGTGGAGGTGAACGACGCGCTCGGGGACAGCGACGTCAGCGCCGGGTAGGCGATGTAGTCCTTGGCCACCTGCGCGCCCGCCTTGGCGGCGAACTCGCGCGCTCGGGCCTTGCTCTCGTCCCGGTCGTCGCGGCCCTGGAAGATCTTGCCGAGCTCCACGTGCTGCAGACCGACGCCCCACTCGAAAAGCGTTGCGAGCATGGCGTTGTAGAACAGGTTGAGCAGATTGAACGGCTTCCACTTCTGGTCGCGCGTCACCCGGATGAGGCCGTAGCCCACGTCGTCGTCCATGCCCAGGATGTTCGTGTACTTGTGGTGCATGAAGTTGTGGGTGAACCGCCAGTGCTTGGAGGCCCCGCCCATGTCCCATTCCCACGACGAGGAGTGGATCTCGGGATCGTTCATCCAGTCCCACTGGCCGTGCATGACGTTGTGGCCGATCTCCATGTTCTCGATGATCTTGGCCACGCCCAGCGTGGTGGTGCCCGCCCACCAGAAGGCCCGCTTGGAGCTGCCCGCCAGCATCAGCCGGCCGGCCACTTCCAGCGCGCGCTGGGCCGCGATGGTGCGGCGGATGTAGCGCGAGTCGCGCTCGCCACGGGAGTCTTCGATGTCCTGCCGGATCGCATCCAGTTCGCGCGCCAGGCTCTCGATGTCCGCATCGGTCAGATGCGTGAATTCCGGTACGTCGGTGATCGCCATTTCAGCCCTCCTCTCGGGTACCTACGCTAGCGTAACCTACGAAGCCGTAGGTTACTAGTCAGTAAACCTTAAACGTCGAGCACGCAGTCGCCCGACGCCGCCGACACGCAGGTCTGCACGCGGCTGCCCGGCTCGTGCTCGACGCCGGTGCGCAGGTCCCGGACATGCCCCTCGAGCAGGCCCACGACGCAGGACTGGCAGATGCCCATCCGGCAGCCGAACGGCATCTGGATGCCCGCGGCTTCGCCGGCGTCCATCAGCGACGTCGCGCCGTCGACCGTGGCCGTCTTGCCGGCCCGGGCGAACTCGACGGTGCCGCCGCTGCCGTGCCCTGCGGCGCGGGAGACCGCGAACCGCTCCAGATGCAGGCGGTCGACGACCCCGGCCGCTGCCCAGCTGCGTTCGGCGGCTGCCAGCATCGCCTCGGGTCCGCACGCCCACGTCTGGCGCTGCCGCCAGTCGGGCACCACGTCGTCGAGCCGGGCCAGATCCAACCGGCCTTCGGTACGGGTAGCCCGTAGGTGCAGCCGGTAACCGTCGTGGCGCCCGTGCCAGTCCGGCCAACTCGTCGGCGAACAGCACGTCGGCCTCGGTGGGCGACGAATGCACGTGCACGACGTCACCGAGCTGACCGCGGCGGGTCGAGCGTGCGCAGCATCGACATCACCGGCGTGATGCCCGAACCCGCGGTGAGGAACAGCACCGAAGCCGGCGCTGGCTCGGGCATCACGAAATTGCCCTGTGGCGCAGCGAGTCGGACGATCGTCCCGGGGGCGACCCCGCCGACCAGGTGGGTCGACAGGAAGCCCTCGGGCATCGCCTTGACGGTGATCGAGATGATGCGCGAACCCTTGGTGCGGCCCCGGCGCTCCTGGGGCGGGCTGGTCAGCGAGTAGGACCGCCAGCGCCACCGCCCGTCGACGAGCACGCCGATGCCGACATACTGGCCGGCCTGGTAGTCGAACGAGAAGCCCCAGCCGGGCTTGATGACCAGAGTGGCCGAGTCCTCGGTCTCGCGGCGCACCTCCAGCACGCGGCCGCGCAGCTCCCGGGCCGACCACAGCGGGTTGGCCAGCTGCAGATAGTCGTCGGGCAGCAGGGGCGTGGTGATGCGGCCCGCGACGGTGCGCAGAAAGTGCCAGCCCGGGTTGTTCTTCGCCCCGGCGATCGCGGGGCGGACCGTGTCGGCGACTCTGGCCGTGGTCTTGACGGTGTTCTTGGCCATGACGGCTCCTGCCCGGTCGGTGTCCTCAAACCTACGGTACCGTAACTTAGCCGACCCTCGCGGCTCAGAGCAGCTGGAGCAGGAACGGCAGCTCCTGCGGCGCATACCAGGCGAGGTCGTGGTCCTGGGCGTCGCCGACGGTGAGTTCGGCGTCCTCGTCCCCGAGATCCGCCTCGTCCACCGCATCGACGGCCGCGCGCACCGCGGACTCGGCGGCCGCGTTGTCGACGTAGGCGGCGATCACGCGGCCCATCGGGATGTCGCCCGAGACCCGCACCACCGCGTCGTCGAGATCGGGCCGCAGCGTGATCGCGGCGTCGTCGGCGATGTCGGCCTCCAGCACGGCGCGACGGGTCGGCAGCGACCCGGCGCCCTCCTCACCGAGCAGCCGCAGCGAGGCCAGCGCGGCGTCGCGCAACGCGACGTCGGCGAGCTCGTCCTCGTCCCCCTCCGCGTAGGCCTCGCGCAGCGTGGGCGTCACCGCGAACGCGGTGCCGTTGACGGGCCGCAGGGATCCGTCGGCCACCAGCCGCTGCAGCATGGCCAGGGTCGCGGGGACGAAGACGCGCACCCCGTGAGGGTAGCGGCCGGGGTCAGTCGGCGTCGCCCACGAGCTGCGCGACGTGGTCGTCGACATAGGTCGACAGCTGCCGCGACGGGCGCTGGTAGTCGCGGCTGACGACCGGCCTGGCCGGCAGCTTGACCGAGGGCAGCTCGACGTCGTGGTAGTCGATGCCGGCGAGCAGGTGGGCGATCATGTTCAGCCGCGCGTGCTTCTTGGTGTCGGATTCCACCACGTACCAGGGACTCTGCGGGGTGTCGGTGTGCACCATCATCTCGTCCTTGGCGCGCGAGTAGTCCTCCCAGCGGTACACCGATTCCAGGTCCATCGGCGAGAGCTTCCACTGCCGCACCGGGTCGTGCAGCCGGGAGTGGAACCGGCGCAGTTGTTCCTCGTCGGACACCGAGAACCAGTACTTGCGCAGGATGATCCCGTCATCGATGAGCATCTGCTCGAAGATCGGCGTCTGGCGCAGGAACAGGCTGTGCTCGGCGGGGGTGCAGAACCCCATCACCTTCTCCACCCCGGCCCGGTTGTACCACGACCGGTCGAACAGCACGATCTCCCCCTTGGCGGGCAGGTGGGCGACGTAGCGCTGGAAATACCACTGCCCCCGTTCGCGATCCGACGGCGCGGGCAGCGCGGCGATGCGCACGATGCGCGGGCTCAGGTACTCGGTGATCCGCTTGATCGTGCCGCCCTTACCCGCGGCGTCGCGGCCCTCGAACACCACGACGAGCCGGGCGCCGGTGTCACGGACCCACTCCTGCAGCTTCACCAGTTCCGTTTGGAGGCGGAACAGTTCGGCGCGGTAGATCTTGTTCGGCAGCCGGCCGGCGCCGGACCTGCCCGCATTCTTCGGCGACCGCTCAGCGGACTTCTGTTTCGTCACCGCGGTCCTCGCAGTTCGGGTCCTTCTCGACCGAGATGACGAAGTCGTCACCGTGCCGGGTGACGCCGGCGATCACCGCGCTGTCGACGGCGTCGGCGGCGTACTCGCGGCGCACCACCTTCGGGTCGCGGCGCAGGTCCTTGAGCAGCGCGACCGCCATGGCGATCATCACCAGCAGGAACGGCAACGCCGCGATGATCGTGATGGTCTGCAGGCCGGTCAGGGCGTCCTCGCCGCCCACCAGCAGCATGACCGCCGCGACCGCGCCGGTGGCCACGCCCCAGAAGATGACGGTGCCGCGGCCGGGATGGATGGTGCCCTTCTGCGACAGCGACCCCATCACGATCGATGCCGCGTCGGCGCCGGAGACGAAGAAGATCGCCACCAGGATCATCACGATCACGCTGGCGACGGTCGCGATCGGGTACTGGTCGAGCAGCGTGAACAGCTGCTCCTCCACCCCGCCCTTGCCGACCAGGTCGGTGCCGTTCTGCTGGACGTTGATCGCGGCCCCGCCGAACACCGCGAACCAGACCAGCGACACCAGGCTGGGGACCACCAGCACGCCGGCCACGAACTGGCGGATCGTGCGGCCGCGGGAGATCCGCGCGATGAACATGCCGACGAACGGCGTCCACGACACCCACCACGCCCAGTAGAAGATCGTCCAGGACTGCAGCCAGGCGTTGACGTCGGCACCTTCGGCGCCGGTCCTGGCCGACATCATGTTGAGGTCGGCGAAGTAACTGCCCAACGCCGTCGGCAGCAGGTTGAGGATGAACACCGTCGGGCCGGCGACGAATACGAACAGCGCCAGCGCGACGGCGAGCACCATGTTGATGTTGGACAGCCACTGGATGCCGCGCGCCACCCCGGAGACCGCCGACAGCACGAAGCACACCGTCAGCACCGTGATGATGACGATCAGGATCGCGTTGCCGGTTTCGCCGATACCGCCGACGATCTGCAGTCCGCTGCGGATCTGCAGGGCGCCCAGGCCCAGGGAGGCGGCGGAGCCGAACAGCGTGGCGAAGATCGCCAGCATGTCGATGACCTTGCCCCACGAGCCGTTGACCCGTGATCCCAGCAACGGCTCGAAGGCCGCACTGACCAGCTGCAGGCGGCCTTTGCGGTAGACGCCGTAGGCGATGGCGAGGCCGACGACCGCGTAGATCGCCCACGGGTGCAGCGTCCAGTGGAACAGCGTGGTGGCCAGCGCGTTCTGCACGGCTTCCGAGTTGCCCTCGGGCCCGGTGCCCGGCGGCGGCGTGGCGTAGTGCGACAGCGGCTCGGCGACGCCGAAGAACATCAGCCCGATGCCCATGCCCGCGCTGAACATCATGGCCACCCAGGACACCCCGTTGAATTCCGGTGCTTCGCCGTCGCGGCCCAGCGGGATCTTGCCGTAACGGCCGAGCGCGAGGTAGAGCACGAACACGACGAACCCGGTGCTGGTGAGCACGAACAGCCAGCCGGTGTTGTCCATCACCCAGGTCAGCGCGGTGCCGGAGGCGCTGGCCAGGGTGTCGGTGCTGACGAAGCCCCACACCAGGAACGCCACCGCGACGGCCGCGGTGACCCCGAACACCGCCCAGTCGATGCTCCGGGACCGGTTGCTGTGTTGCGGTTCGACGTCGATGTCGAGGACCGGATGCGGGATCGGGCTGCTTCCTGTCGTCGGGCCGTCTGCCACAGCAGCGGTCAACTCGTCTTCGGAGGTGGCCATTCGAGTCATTCGACTCTCGATGAGTTCGTTCGTCAAACCCGCCACGCGTGCGCCGCCCGTTACTGCGCGGCCTCGGCGAGTTCATCGAGGGCTTCGCGCATCAGGCTGGGCAGCATCTCGACGTCGCTCATCGCGTCGCGGTCGGCGTTGATGCCGAAGTACAGCATGCCGTTGTAGGAGGTGACGCCGATGGCGAGCACCTGGTTGTACAGCAGCGGCGGCACCGCGTAGGTCTCGAGCAGCTTGGTGCCCGCGACGTACATCTGCTTCTGCGCGCCGGGCACGTTGGTGATCAGCAGGTTGAACTGCCGGGCCGAGAAGCTGGTCGCGACGCGGATGCCCATCGCGTGCAAGGTCGGCGGGGCGAACCCGGACAGCGTGACGATGGTGCGCGCATCCACCAGGCTCGCCGAGGTCGAGGTGGGACTCGGTGGCGTGCGCGATCTGGGAGAGCCGCACCACCGGGTTGGCCTCGCCGACGGGCAGGTCCACCAGGAACGGCGCCACCTCGCTGATCGCCTGACCGGGACCGGTGGAGTCGAGCTCGGCTTCCGGATAGACCGACATCGGGGCCATCGCGCGCACGGTCGTGGTGGTCGTCACCGGTTCGCCGCGCGACAGCAGCCAGTTGCGCAGCGTTCCGGCGACCACCGCGAGCACCACGTCGTTGATGTCGCAGTCGTAGCGGGCGCGCACCAGCCGGAAATCTTCGAGGCTGGCCGAGGCCACCGAGAACCGGCGGTTCCGGGACACCTTGGTGTTCAGCGGGCTGTTCGGCGCGGTCCCGCGCGCGACGTTGCGCGCAACGTCGGCCACCCTGCGGCCGAGGTCGATCAGGTGCCCGGTGTTGGTGGCCGCCTCGGTCACCGTCGACCGCAGCGCGGCGGCCTGCTGGGTGGGCCGGGTGATCCACTCGCCGAGCGCCCCGAGCAGCAGCTGCCGGTCGCTGGGTTCGCGGCCGGGAATCCAGATGTCCTCCCCGAATTCGGGCGCCTTCTGGGTGCGGTCGGCGATCACGTGGCCGATCTCCAGCGCGCCCATGCCGTTGACCAGCGCCTGATGCGACTTGGTGTAGATCGCCACGCGGCCCTTCTCCAGCCCCTCGACGAGATACATCTCCCAGAGCGGCCGGGACTTGTCCAGCGGTCGGGCGGCCAACCGGGCGATGAGTTCGTGCAGCTGGCTGTCGCTGCCCGGGGACGGCAGCGCCGAGCGCCGGATGTGGTAGGTGATGTCGAAGTCGCGGTCGTCGACCCAGACCGGTCTGGCCAGTCCGAAGCTCACCTCACGGACCTTCTGCCGGTACCGGGGGATCTGCGGAAGGCGCTGTTCGACGGTGGCCAGCAGCGTCTCGTAACTCAGGCCGTTGCGCGGCTTGCGCAGGATCTCCAGCGAGCCGACGTACATCGGGGTCGCCGAGTTCTCCAGGCGGAAAAAGGACGCGTCGGACGCCGACAACCGGGTCACCATCGCGGCGCCGCTCCTTTCGTGGGCCGAAGCGAATCGTCGGACGCTGTCACGTTATCGGCTGATCCTGCGGCCGCCCATAACGGGTGCTCCGAGGGGTCGCCGGGCCGTGCGATCATGAAGACGTCTGCGACTCTCCAGCAGATGTGCCACCTATCGCGCTCACCGCTGGAGAACCGTCATGCCCGCATCTCGTCTCGCATCCGACACGCCGACGGCCCGCTGGGCCACCTCACCGGTCATCGACTACGAACCGGTGCCGCTGCCGCTGGGTCCGTCGTGTCCCACCCCGTCGGGCCTGCGCCGCTCACCGCTGCGTCCGGTGCGGGCACACCGGCCGTCGCCGCGGCCGTGCGAGCCGGCACCGCCGCGGTCTGCGGTCGTGTTCGCCGAGACCGCGTTGCGCCAGGTGATCGAGGCGATCGACCGGCGCCGGCCGATCGCGCAACTGCGTCCCCTGATGACGCCGGTCCTCGTCGACCGGGTGCTGGCCCGCGCACGCGTCGCCCGCAGCGCCAGCGCGACGCTGCAGCGGGTGCGGGTGCGCGCGGTCGACGCCGGCGCGGGCGAGGTGGCCGCGGCCGAGATCTTCGCGTCGTTCAGCCGGTCCGGGCGGGTGCACGCGGTCGCCGCGCGCATCGAGCGCCACCGCGAGCAGTGGCGCATCGTGGCGCTGGAGATCGGGTGATTTCGGTGTAGTTCGTCAACGCACGCGTGACGAACTACACCCGAACCGCTAGCGACGCTTGGCGTGCCGGCCGCGCTGCTGCTGGCGCGCCGCTTCCCGGCGTTCCCGGCGCGAACCACCGCCCGACGGTTTACCACCGCCACCGGACCGGGTGACCTCGACCGAGCCGTCCTCGGAGGGCCCGGAGTAGGTCAGCGGCCGCTGGCCGTCGTCGATCCCCTTGGCGTGCAACGCCGGAGCGGGCAGACGCTCCTTGGTGGCCACGGCGCCCTGCTCTTTGGCCGCCGCCGCGGCAGCCGCGAAGTCGGCCAGCCCGGACGGGTGCCGCCACCGGCGCGACGGCCGGGGCGGGTGCGGCCTCGACCTGCACGTTGAACAGGAAGCCGACGGACTCCTCCTTCATGCCCTCGAGCATCCCGATGAACATGTCGTAGCCCTCACGCGCGTACTCCACCTCGGGCCGCTGCTGGGCCAGCCCGCGCAGCCCGATGCCCTCACGCAGGTAGTCCATCTCGTAGAGGTGCTCGCGCCACTTGCGGTCCAGCACGTTGAGCAGCACGTTGCGTTCCAGCTGCCGCATCGCGCCCTCGCCGGCCAGCGCCTCGATCTCCTTCTCGCGCTCGGCGTAGGCCCGCTGGGCGTCGGCCAGCAGCGCGTCGAGCAGCTCGGCACGGGTCAGCTCGCCCGGCTCACCGACGGCGTCGGAGTCGATCAGGTCGTGGTGGTCGATGCCCACCGGGTAGAGCTGCTTGAGGCCCTCCCAGAGCTGCTCGAGGTCCCAGTCCTCCGAGTAGCCTTCGGCGGTGGCGCCGTCGACGTAGGCGGTGATCACGTCGACGAGCATCTTGTGTGCCTGTTCGGCGAGGTTCTCCCCCTCGAGGATGCGGCGGCGCTCGGCATAGATGACCTTGCGCTGCTGGTTCATCACCTCGTCGTACTTGAGGACTTCCTTGCGGATGTCGAAGTTCTGCTGCTCGACCTGGGTCTGGGCGCTCTTGATCGCGCGGGAGACCATCTTGGCCTCGATCGGCACGTCGTCGGGCAGGTTCAGCCGGGTCAGCAGCGTCTCCAGCGTGGCGCCGTTGAAGCGGCGCATCAGCTCGTCGGCCAGCGACAGGTAGAAGCGTGACTCGCCGGGATCGCCCTGGCGGCCCGAGCGCCCGCGCAGCTGGTTGTCGATGCGGCGGGATTCGTGGCGTTCGGTACCCAGCACGTACAGCCCGCCCGCGCCGACGACGTCCTTGCCCTCGGCGGCGGCCTGCGCCTTGACCGCGGGCAGCTCCTCGTGCCACGCAGCCTCGTACTCGTCGGGGGTCTCGACGGGGTCCAGACCGCGCTGGCGCAGCTGCCGGTCCAGCAGGTACTCGACGTTGCCCCCGAGCTCGATGTCGGTACCGCGGCCGGCCATGTTGGTCGCCACGGTGATCGCACCGAGCCGGCCGGCCTCGGCGATGATGCCGGCCTCCTGCTCGTGGTACTTGGCGTTGAGCACGTTGTGCGGAATGCGGCGCTTCTGGAACTGGCGCGATAGGAACTCCGAGCGTTCCACGCTGGTGGTGCCGATCAGCACCGGCTGGCCCTTCTCATAGCGCTCGGCGACGTCGTCGACGACCGCGATGAACTTGGCCTCCTCGGTCTTGTAGATCAGGTCGGACTGGTCGGCGCGGATCATCGGCTTGTTGGTCGGGATGGTCACGACACCGAGCTTGTAGATCTCGTGCAGCTCGGCGGCTTCGGTCTCCGCGGTGCCCGTCATGCCGGCGAGCTTGTCGTAGAGCCGGAAGTAGTTCTGCAGCGTGATCGTCGCGACGGTCTGGTTCTCGGCCTTGATCTCGACGTGCTCTTTGGCCTCGATGGCCTGGTGCAGGCCTTCGTTGTAGCGCCGGCCCATCAGCACACGGCCGGTGAAGTCGTCGACGATGAGCACCTCGCCGTTGCGCACGATGTAGTGCTTGTCGCGCTCGAAGAGCTCCTTGGCCTTCAACGCGTTGTTCAGATAGCTGATCAACGGAGAGTTGGCGGCCTCGTAGAGGTTCTCGATGCCCAGCTGGTCTTCGACGAATTCCACGCCGAGCTCGTGCACGCCGACGGTGCGCTTCTTGATGTCGACCTCGTAGTGGACGTCCTTCTCCATCAGCGGCGCCAAGCGCGCGAACTCGGTGTACCAGTTCGAGCCGCCGTCGGCGGGGCCCGAGATGATCAGCGGGGTGCGGGCCTCGTCGATCAGGATCGAGTCGACCTCGTCGACGATGGCGAACGTGTGGCCCCGCTGCACGCAGTCCTCGAGGCGCAGCGCCATGTTGTCGCGCAGGTAGTCGAAGCCGAACTCGTTGTTGGTGCCGTAGGTGATGTCGGCGTTGTACGCGACACGGCGCTCGTCGGGGGTCATCTGCGACAGGATCACCCCGACGTCGAGGCCCAGGAACCGATGCACCCGGCCCATCCACTCGGCGTCGCGTTTGGCCAGGTAGTCGTTGACGGTGATGACGTGCACACCCTTGCCGGCCAGCGCGTTGAGGTACGCCGGCAGCACCGCGGTCAGCGTCTTGCCCTCGCCGGTCTTCATCTCGGCGACGTTGCCGAAGTGCAGGGCCGCGCCGCCCATCACCTGGACGTCGAAGTGCTTCTGGTTGAGCACCCGCCACGCCGCCTCACGTCCCACGGCGAACGCCTCCGGCAGCAGGTCGTCGAGGTCTTCGCCGTCGGCCAGGCGCGCCTTGAACGCGGCCGTCTTGCCCCGCAGCTCGGCGTCGGAGAGCTTCTCCATGTCGTCGGACAGGGTGTTGACATAGTCAGCCACCCCCTTGAGGCGCTTGACCATGCGGCCTTCGCCGAGACGGAGCAACTTCGAGAGCACGTTTCCTCTTTTGCGTCGATGAACAGTCGCGTCAGACCGATACCATCGTAGGTGACGCACTGAAATCCCTGGTCGAGCGTTCTGAGGCGCGCCGCGGCGGACCGGCCAGGACACGCAGGAGTCCCCCGGCCTCGTGCGCCCGGGGGACTCCGTGAACCGGTTTCAGGCCAGCCGAATCAGCCCGTAGTCGTAGGCGTGGCGCCGGTAGACGACGCATGGCCGATCGCTTTGCTTGTCGTGGAACAGGAAGAAGTCGTGACCGACGAGCTCCATCTCGTAGAGCGCGTCGTCGACGGTCATCGGGGTGGCCGGGTGCTCCTTGGTACGCACGATCCGGCCGGGCTCGTGGTCGTCGACGACCTGGCCGTCGGTCGCCGCGGTGTGCTCGGTCGGCAGCGCGAACGCGGCGTCGAGGCGATCCGGCGCGGTGGCTTCGTGCAGCGACTCGGGCCGTTTGTCGCCGTAGTGGATCTTGCGCCGGTCCTTGCTCTTGCGCAGCCGGGCTTCGAGTTTGCTCGCCGCGGCCTCGAATGCGGCGTAGAAGCTGTCGGCGCAGGCCTCGCCGCGGACGACGGGCCCGCGGCCCTTGGCGGTGAGCTCGACGTGCTGACAGTTCTTGCGTTGCCGTCGGTTCTTCTCGTGGTCGAGTTCGACGTCGAAGAGGTAGATGGTGCGGTCGAATCGTTCCAGGCGTGACAGCTTCTCGGAGACGTAGACCCGGAAGTGGTCGGGAACTTCGACGTTGCGACCCTTCACCACAACTTCGGCCTGGGGAGCGGAGTCGACGGACTCCGTCGCATCGGAATCCATCACCAGTGTGCGGTCGATTTCGGTGGAAGAACTTGACATGCTTGGCAACTCGATTCTCTTTCACGTGTGCACGCCGTACGTGCCTGCCGATGAAGAAATCGCGCCGACGGGGCATACCTGGTCGCGCCGCTCGCCGGGGCAAGGTGTCGACTACTCACCTCCTACCGCTGGCGCGATATCGGCGTCTCGTGTTCTGAGCGCCGCCGTGAGCTGTTCACGGATGGTTGGTGCCGACGGTAGTCCGTGTTCACCTGGTCGTGCCACTGATTCGGCACACCTGTTTTCAGTTCTTCATGCCGGATTGATCTCGGGGTAATCGGGCGCCTCACGCGTTCGCCAGCACGAGCACGGCCAGGACGTCGGCCCGGCCGGTTTGCAGGACGCGCACCGACTCGGCGGCAGTCGCCCCGGTGGTCACGATGTCGTCGACCAGCACGACGGATCCGGCGACCGGGCGGGTGAGCCGGATCCGGCCGGCGATGTTGGCCTGGCGGCCGGCGCCCGACAGGCCGACCGAGTCGCGGGTGAAGGCCTTCATCCGCAGCGCGGCCGCGACGTTGACGGCGGGCAGCTCCGCGGCGGCGCGTACGGCGATGCGGGTGACGGGGTCCCCGCCGCGCCGCCGGGCCGCGGTGCGCCGGCTGGGTGCGGCCACCAGGGTCAGCGGGGTGTCGAGGACACCCCAGGTCAGCAGGTTCTCGCACGCCGTGCGCAGCGCCGCGGCCAGCGGGCCGACGAGGTCGGCGCGGCCCCGCTCCTTGACCCCGACGATGGCCTGTCTGCGGGCACCGGCGTACCGGCCCAGGGACAGCACGGGCACCCCGGGATCCACCCGGGGCGTCACGACATGCGGTTGGTCGGAGGTGACGCTCAGTTCCCGCCGGCACGCCTGACACCACGCGGTGCCGGGTGACGCGCAGCCGCCGCACTGCAGAGGCAGGACGAGATCGAGCACGGTCGTCAGAGTGGGCTGGGGCGCCGAACGTGCGTCCAGGGCGGCCCCGAGGCCGGATCGCCACCCAGAGTGCACAGTCGCTGACGCCACACCGTAGTGAGCCGCGCGATGATCCCGCCATCGGAGTCGGCCGCGGTCACCCGGATGTCGGTCCAGCCGAGTTCAGTCACGGCGTCGTGGCGCCGGATGCCCTTGTTGAACGCCGCCCTGGTCGCGCGGTGGTGGTCGCCTTCGTAGTCGAGGCCGATCATCATGTCGTCCCAGCCCATGTCGAGCTCGGCGACCAGACCGCCGTAGTCGTCGTACACCGGGATCTGCGTCTGCGGCGGCGGGAATTCGTGGTCGATGACCAGCAGCCGCAGGTAGGTCTCCTGCGGCGACTCTGCCCCCGCGTCAACCAGGTTGAGGGTCTCGCGCGCCGTCCTGATGCCGCGACGACCCTTGTACCGATCGGCGAGAAGCTCGACATCGGCGCTCTTGAATCTGGTGGCACGCGCCAACGCGTCGATCGCGGCAACCGCGTGCCGCTGCGGGTAACGGCAGGCGATGTCGAGGGCGGTCCGCTCGGGTGTGGTCACCCGGATTCCGCGGATCCACTCTATTTCGTCGTCTGCCGCTCGATCCGACCGCACGAGCAGACCCAGCGGCGCTCTTCGGTTGTCCCACAACATTTCCGCGGGATGACGACGGTCCACCCAGCGAGCGCCGTGCAGCGCCGCGGCCGACCTGCCGGCGACGGTCCCCTCCCGGCCGGTCCACAGATACGCCGCCTCGGCCTTGGCGACGGCCGTCAACGTGGTGCCGGCGGGCGTGTAGACATCGGGAAACACGGCGACGAACCGGGTGCGCAGGGTGTGCCGCGTCAACCTACCGGCGCGGAGCGCCTCACTACCGATGAACGGGGCGACCATGGCCGCAAGTGTGCCGCCGGCCACCGACACCTGGTATCGGTCACCGCCGAGTGTGCGTCCAGGGCGGCCCGAAGGCCATGTGAGCGCCCTGGACGCACGCTCGCCGCAATTCCCAGCGTCAGGCCTGGCAGGATCGAATCCCCCTGCACCGTGATGGCCACCGGCTCGAGCGGCTTCTTCGCCGGGCCGTTGACCACCGCACCGTCCAGGCTGAACTTGCTGCCGTGGCACGGGCAGTCGATGGTGCCGTCGGCGACCGAATTCACCAGACAGCCGGCATGGGTGCATACCGCCGAGAAGGCCTTGTAGTCGCCGGCGGTCGGCTGGGTGACGACGGTCTCGCCGACGATCACGCCGGACCCGACGGGCACATCGCCGGTCTTGGTCAGCGCCTCGCCCGCCGCCGCACTCGACGAGCTGCTGCCCGACTCCGGGGATACCCCCGGCTGCGCCGAGTCCCCGTTCGAACACGCCGCCAGCGCAGCGGCCGCCAAGCCGACCCCTGCGCCCGCGATCACCGTCTTGCGGGGCACCTGCATCTCGTCGATCTCCATCGCTGACCTCTCGTTACGGTTGACCGCCGGCAGGGCTGTGGCGGCGGCACGATCAGTGTCAGCCCGGCAGCACCGGCAGCGCACTCGCAGCCATCAGCGGCCGGACCTCGGTCCACGTCGGCTCCCCTTCCGCGGCCGAACCGGACAGCTGCAGCACGCCGCGCTGGTCGGCGACGTAGACCGTCGACGGGTTGGCGGCCACGGTGGTGACCGGCATCAGCAGGTTGCGGCTGGGCCCGTCGGAGTTCACCCCGTCGAGGTTGACATAGGACACCGGGTGCTGGGGATCGGTGCGACTGACCACGATGTCGTCTCCGGTGCGCCAGCCCAGCGACACCACGGTGTCGCCCAGCCCGTAGCCGAGCCGGCGGGGGTAGGTCAGCACGTATCCGCCGCCGGGGGTCTGCTCCACACCGGCGAGGATCACGTGGCCGTCGATCACCATCGCGGCCCGGGTGCCGTCGCGGGAGAGCTGCAATTCGGTGATCACGCCCGGGAACCGCGTGGACACCGGGGTGGCGTCGACCGGGATGCGGGCGGGCTGCCCGGAGGCGTCCTGGATGACGCGCACCACGTTGATGCCGTCGACGACGACCCAGATGGCGTCGTCGAGCGCCCAGCTCGGCCGGGTCAGCGTGCGGCCGTCCATCGCCTGGCTGGCGCCGCCGCCCAACGGCCCGACCCACAGCGAGGACGCCACGTCGGGCGCGCCGGGGCGCAACGTGACGATCGACGCGACTTCCTGGCCGGTGCGCGACAGCGACGCCGCCGTCTGGCCGGGCATCGACCCGAACGCCCCCGGCACTCGCGGCGCCCGCTGCCCGTCCAGCGACACCAGCGAACCGCCGATGAGCGCGTGCAGGCCGGCCGCGGCGCCGTCGGCGGCGCCCGGATCGGTCGCGGCGACGTCGGCGGTGTCCCAGCCGGCCGCGAACCGGTCGTCGAGCGCTGCGCCGTCGGCGTTGATCACGTAGGGGCCGTTGATCCCGGCCCGCGACAGCGTCCAGATCAGTTGGGCGGCAAGCAGTTGCCTGCTGTGCGGGTCGGTCGTGGACAGGTTCTCCAGATCGATGCGCGCCCCGCCGTAGCCCCGCCCGACGCCGGTCTTGCCGCCGTCGGCGCGGGTCACCGGGCCGCGCAGCCGCAGCGGCGGGCCCAACAGGTTGCGGACCGTCTTCTCCATCTCCGGACGGGGCCCGGCGATCAGCTTGCTCACCAACTCGGTGGCCAGCTGGTCGGGCTCGGACACCGCGACGTAGCGCGGGTCGGGGACGACGGTCTTGCCGGTCGGGTCGGCGAAGTACAGGGTGTTGCGCTTGTAGGTGTCCTGGAACTGCTGCCAGTCCAGGAACACCCCGTTGGGCAGGCGGTCGATGCGCCAGCCACCCGAGGTCTTGACCAGCTCGATCGGCCCGGGGTCGGGCAGTGCGCCCTCGCCGGTCTCGAACACGCCCATGTCCGACAGCGAGCCCAGGATGTCGGCGCGCATGGTCACCGAAACCCGGTCCGGCGAACGGGTTTCGACGAACACCACGTTGTCGATGAGCAGTGCGCTGCCGGCGTCGTCCCACGCACTGGACGCGGACTCGGTCAGGAACTGCCGGGCCGCGAGGTGGCGGTTGGCGGGATCGGCGGTGGCCTTGAGGAATTCGCGCAGCAGCACGTCGGGGTCCATGCCCGGCGTGGGCTTGGGCAGGCTGGGCGGCGCGGGCCGCTCGACGGTGCCGATGGCCTGCGGCGACGACGAACTGGGCACTCCGGCGCAGCCGGACAACAGCAGCGCCACCGCGGCCACCGCGGCCAGGAGGCGTCTCACACGCTCTCCCCTGCCGGTTCGCGTTCCCGGGTCGCCCGTCGGCCGGCCGGCCCGGCGGGCTTCTCGATCGGCTTGACCGGCAGCGGGCTGCTGGTCACCTTGTGCCCGCGCACCAGCGGCAGGGTCAGCCGGAAGCAGGCGCCCTTGCCGGGTTCGCCCCACGCCTCGAGCCGGCCCTGGTGCAGGCGCGCGTCCTCGATGCTGATCGCCAGGCCGAGACCGGTTCCGCCGGAGCGCCGCACCCGCGACGGGTCGGCGCGCCAGAACCGGCTGAACACCAGCTTCTCCTCCCCGGGCCGCAGACCCACGCCGTGGTCGCGCACGGTCACCGCGACGGTATCGGCGTCGGCGGCCATCCGGATGCGCACCGGCTTGCGCTCGGCGTGGTCGATCGCGTTGGCGATCAGGTTGCGCAGGATGCGCTCGACCCGGCGCGAATCGACTTCGGCGATGACCTCCTCGGCGGGCAGGTCGACGATCATCTCGACGTCGGCGTCCTCGGCGAGGTGGCCGACGTTGTCCAGCGCGCTGCGCACGATGGACCGCAGGTCGACGGCCTCGACGGCGAGCTCGGCGACGCCGGCGTCGTGCCGGGAGATCTCGAGCAGATCGTTGAGCAGCGACTCGAACCGGTCCAGCTCGTTGACCATCAGTTCGGTGGAGCGGCGCAGCGCCGGGTCGAGTTCCTCGCTGTGGTCGTGGATCAGGTCGGCGGCCATCCGCACCGTGGTCAACGGTGTGCGCAGCTCGTGGCTGACGTCGGAGGTGAAGCGGCGCTGCAGGTTCCCGAACTCTTCGAGCTGGGTGATCTGACGCTGCAGGCTCTCGGCCATGTCGTTGAACGACACCGCCAGCCGGGCCATGTCGTCCTCACCGCGCACCGGCATCCGCTCGGTGAGATGGCCTTCGGCGAAACGTTCGGCGATCCGCGACGCCGACCGCACCGGCAGCACGATCTGGCGGGCCACCAGCAGCGCGATCGCGGCGAGCAGACCCAGCAGCACCACGCCGCCGGTGGCCATCGTGCCGCGCACCAGCGCGATCGTGGACTGCTCGTTGTTCAGCGGGAAGATCAGGTACAGCTCGAGATTGGTCACCGGCCGACGTCGGTCGGGCTGCCGATGATCAGCGCGGGCCCGGAGAAGCCGTCGGTGTGCACGGTCGCGTACTGGTAGCTGACCTGTCCGGCCTTGACGAAGTCGCGCAGCGAGTTGGGGATCTGGTCGATCGGGCCCGCGGCGGTGGCCGCGCGCGGGCCGTCGCCGGGCACGATGAGGACCGCGTCGAAGGTGCCCGCCAGGCCCGGTGCCGGCGTCGGCCTTGCGGTCGACCAGGGTGTTGCGCGCCAGCTGCAGGCTGCTGTCCAGCGAGCGGGTCTCCTCGCCGCCGACGATGCCGCTGACGGTGGTGCGGGCGCGTTCGATCTCCTCGGTCGCGGCGCCGACCTTGACCTCCAGGATGCGGTCGGTGATCTGGCTGGTCAGCACGAAGCCGAGGACCAGGATGACCGCGAGCGACAGGCCGAGCGTCAGCGAGACCACCCGCAGCTGCAGGGATCGGCGCCACGCCAGACTCAGCGCCCGGCCCAGCGCACGCCAGTCCGCGGATCAGCGGCGCCGACCGCCGGTGGATGCGCCGTCGCGAACCGAAGATCACGGCGACCGACCTCGAGCGGGCCGTCCGATCACGGCGACGGCGAGCCGTGCAATCACGGAGGTCCGGCCTTGTATCCCACTCCTCGAACGGTCAGCACCACCTGCGGGTTCTCCGGGTCCTTCTCGACCTTGGCCCGCAGCCGCTGGACATGCACGTTCACCAAACGGGTGTCGGCGGGGTGGCGGTATCCCCACACCTGTTCGAGCAGCACATCACGAGTAAACACCTGGCGGGGTTTGCGTGCCAGCGCCACCAGCAGGTCGAACTCCAGCGGCGTCAGCGAGATCTGCTCGCCCTGGCGGGTCACCTTGTGGGCCGGGACGTCGATGTCGACGTCGGCGATGGACAGCATCTCGGCGGGCTCGTCCTCGTTGCGGCGCAACCGGGCGCGCACGCGGGCGACCAGTTCCTTCGGCTTGAACGGCTTCATCACGTAGTCGTCGGCGCCGGACTCCAGCCCGAGCACCACGTCGACGGTGTCGGTCTTGGCGGTCAGCATCACGATCGGCACGCCGGAGTCCGCCCGCAGCACCCGGCACACGTCGATGCCGTTCATGCCGGGCAGCATGAGATCGAGCAGCACCAGATCGGGCCGCAGCTCGCGCACGGCCGTCAGCGCCTGGGTGCCGTCACCGATGACGGCGGTGTCGAAGCCCTCGCCGCGCAGCACGATGGTGAGCATCTCGGCCAGCGATGGGTCGTCGTCGACGACCAGGATCCTTTGCCTCATGGTGTCCATGGTGTCACCAGAACGCGATAAAACTCGGATACCACACGGGGCGTTTTGCGTGTTGACCGGTGTTGGGATCGATTAGCCCGCGCCGCGGGGCTACTTCGGACCGGCGACGATGATCCGGGCAGCCAGCGGGGCCTCGGCCGGCGATCAGGTCGCGCTGTGCGCGGATCGACTGCAGCACCTCGTAGCCGATCTGGCGCACGCTGGCCATCACGGGGTTGCTCTCCCAGGCCGCGTGCTCCGCGCGCTGGCGCCGCGCACGGCCCAGCCGAGCGACGCGCTGTCGGCCAGCGCCGCGCGGGCGGCCTCGGTCTCGCGGTCCGGCTGCGCCGGCAGCGCCAGCGCGAGCACCAACTGCCGGCGGGAGAACTGCGCCCCGTCGGCGTCCTTGATGACCGGATTGGTCCACCAGTGCTCGAACGGGATCCGTGAGCCGCGGTCGATGTGGCCGCCGCTGCGGGTCCTGATCGGTGCCGGCGGGTACAGCCCGAGCTTCGGGACGTACTCGCCACAGCGCTTGGAGCCGGTGCGGATCTTCATCAACGTCAGACAGGCCGCCGACGCCGCCGTCTTCGGGTTGACCACCCCGGCGGTGTCCACCCAGGTGAGCCGGTCGCGCAGGCCGAGATCGTCGAGGAGCGCGGTTGCCGAGCCGCTGTGATGGACGAGGTCGCGGATGTGTCCCGCCAGCACTCGCGCCTGCAGGCAACTGCCCTGGTCGTATTGCTCGCACGCCGCCTCCATGCCGCGGACGAGTTCCTCGTACCTCGTCGTCCACTCGGCACGTGTACGAATGCCAACGGCCACAGACCCCCCTAGTGCCCCGCGTCGCTTCCGCGACTCCCGGTCGGAGCGTACGTCCTGGCGGCGCGTTCCGTCTCGCTAACCGTCGCCGCGGAGCAATCTGGCGGCGAGCTCGGCCGCGTCGACGTCGGGTTCGACGACGGCCCACGGTCCGCCCCAGTTCGCCGCGGCCAGTTCTGCATAGACCGCCCCGGTGCGCCGCTGCAGCCCGTCATCGCGCTCGTAGGCGTCGCGGGCGCGGTCGGCCTCCTCGGCCTCGCGGTGGGCCGCACGTTGGGCGGCCAGCTCGGTGGGCACGTCGAGCAGCATCTGCCAATCGGGAACGGGCAGCCGCAACCGGTCGTATTCCAGTTCGCGCACCCATTCGGCGACCACGCCGTCGGCGTGCTGATGCAGCCGCGCGGCGCTGTAGGCGGCGTTGGAGGCGACGTAGCGATCGAGGATCACCACCGGATACGCCGACGTGAGGTGCCCGATCTCGTCGCGTGCGCCGGCGCGGTCCATCGCGAACAGCACCGCCATCGCGTACACCGATTCGGCGAGGTCGCCGTGCCGACCGTGCAGCGCCTCGGCGGCCAGGTCCGCGGGCACCGAGACGCCGTAGCGCGGGAAGGCCAGGCTGGCGACGGAATGGCCGCGCGACTCGAACGCGGCCCGCAGGCCGTTGGTCAGCGTGCGTTTGCCCGCCCCGTCGACGCCCTCGATGACGATGAGCACGCGGCGAGCCTAGTCCAGAGTTTGCCCCGGGATCCCGACAGCCAGTCTGGCAAAGCTTGCCCCGGGCCGGGTTCTGGGGTGATAGTTCTGTCGAGAACGGGGCGGGAGCAAACATGGCAAGAGCAGTCGAGTTCGCGGTTGCGGCCGGGGTCGGCGCCGCGGTGTTCATGGGATGGGGCTGTGCTGTCGCGGCGGCCGACGACTCGGCCGGGTCGGCGACGAGCCGCGAGTCGACGTCGACCACCGCGGGCGGCGCCAAGGCGTCGGGAGCCGGGGCCGCATCCGGGGCCGGCACGAGAACCGCGTCCGGCGCGGACGCGAAGGACACCTCCGACGCCGACGGTTCCGGTGACGACTCCGCGCCGGACGGCTCCGACGACGACGCCGACGCCGAGACCGGGGTCCCGGCGGCCGACGACGACACCGAAGCCGAGGCCGCGAACGACGACGAGGCCGCAAACGACGACGAAGCCGACGATGAAGCCGGGGCATCCCGGCGCGAGCGCAGGCGCCCGACGTCGAGGGCGATGTGGAGAAGACGACGGCTGTCGTCGAGACTGCGGTGACCGAGCCCGCCGCGTCGACGGATCTCCGCTCTGCGGAGGACACCGATGTCCCGGCCGCGCCGCTGCTCGCCCCGCACGTGTGGACGCTGACGGCGGCGGCGCGGCGGGAGTTCGACTCCGATGTCGCAGCGCCGGAAACGCACGCGCCGGCGCAGGTGACGACGACGAGCGAGATCGTCTACACCGAAGAGCCGACGTTCCTCGACAGGTTCGTGGTCGGCAATCTGCGGGTGATCCGCGCCATCTCGAACCTGATCGGCGTCGACCTCTACGGCCGGATCGCGGCGTGATCGAACGGGACCGGCCGCCGCTGTTCGTCCGGCACGGCCTGGACGTACGACGCACCGAGTTCGAGTCCCCGGACGGAACCCCCTGGGCCGTCTGGGAAATGCATCCGCCCAACCCCACCGGCAGGGCCGTGGTCGCGGTGCACGGCGGCGGATTCGTGGTGCAACCGTTGGTCACCCACTGGCGCGACTACACGAACATGGCGCGCGAGACGGGTGCCACGGTGCTCGTCCCGATGTACCCGCTGGCACTGAGCGACGCCGGTACGGCGCTGAAGGTGGTGCCCGCCATGGCGCAGTACCTGTCCGAGCAGATCTCGGCCTACGGCGCCGAGAACGTCAGCGTCTACGCCGATTCCGCCGGGCCCACACTGGCGCTGGCCGCGGTGCGCGAACTGATTCTCTCCGGTCGGCCGGTGCCGGCCGGCATGGTCCTGCTGTCGTTCGCGCCCGACGGTTCGCTGTCGAATCCGGATGCCTACGAGATCGACGATCCGATCATCGATCTCGACCATCTCGACTTCTACACCGGCGTGAACCACTGGGCCGACGGCCTGGACCCGAAGGATCCCCTCGTCAGCCCGTTGTTCTTCGAGGACGAGGTGCTCGCCGCGCTGCCTCCGTCGACGATCTACGTCGGCTCCCTGGAGTGGGTGCTGCCCGACACGCTGCTGCTGCACGAGAAGTGGTCGGCCGCAGGGGGTGTGGTGTCCACCGTCGTCGGCCAGGGTCAGTTCCACGACTGGGCGCTCGACGGGTCGATCAATTCCCAGACGGCGAAGGTCCGTCCGGGCATCTACCGTCAGCTCGGTCTCGACGACGCCGCGGCGGGACCGCGCACGCTCGTGACCGGGCCGCCGTCGTTATGGGACCGGTTCATTCTGCGTACCCTGCAGACGTTGCGGCACAAGGACTCCGACATCTTCGACGGGGACGGCGGCAATGTCACCAGCACCGCACCGCCGGCGTGGGTCACGCTCGGGTTGACCGTGACCGAAAGCGAGTACAACGGCTGGACGGTGTGGACGCTGACGCCGAAGACGCCGACGGGCGAGCACGTCCTGGCCCTGCACGGCGGCGGTTTCGTGGCCGAGGCCAACATCCTCAACTGGGCGGATTACGCGGCGATGGCTCGCGACATGGGCGCGACCGTGGTGGTGCCGGTCTACCCGTTGGCGCCACCCAAGGGCGATGCCAGCGTGCAGACGCTGGTGCCGCCGATGGCCGACTACCTGGCGCTGCTGATCGACCGGTACGGCACCGAGAACGTCAGTCTCTACGGCGATTCCGCGGGCGGCACCTATGCGATGCTCGTCGCGCAGGAGCTGGTCCGCCGCTGTCGGACCGAGGCGGGGTGCGAACCCGCCGAGGACGGGCCGTCGCGGATGGTGCTGATCTCTCCGGTCCTGCACCTGACACTGAGCGGTCCCATCGTCGACACCATCGACGACCCGATCATTCCGCCCCGGCTGCCCCCGTCGGCCGGCGGTGGCCTGGATCCCGAGGATCCGCTGGTGAATCCGATCATGGTCGACGACCTCACCGGACTGCCGCCCACCACGATCTATGTGGGGACGGTCGAGCGGCCCTACCCGGGCGACCTGATGTTCCGCGACAAGCTGCTGACACAGGATCCGGCAGCCGACTTCACGGTGGTCGTCGGCGACGGGCAGATGCACGACTGGGCGCTGGGCGGCATCTTCATCAATTCCCAAGCGCGCGTGTGGCGTCCGACGATCTACCGACAGCTCGGCCTGGTGTGATCGCGCGGGTTCAGCCGCCCATCTCGTAGGACTGCAGCACGACGGTGTCGTGCGCCGGGTCCAGGAACACCCGGGTGCTGGCACGCCCCGGCGAGAACGCCATGTTCAGTTCGACACCGGTGCGGAACGGGCCGGGCGACACCGCGGGCTCGAGCACCTTCTGCACCGCGGGCCGCTGCGTCGAGGGCATCGACTCGTACCGGGTGAGAAGCTCGTGCATGGTCGGCGGGGTGACCTGCGCGACCGCGTCGATCCACACCACCTTGGTCCGCGACTGCTCACCCGTTCCGGTGTTGTCCCACCGGATCCAGGACGCCGACACCGGGTCGCCCAGCGCGGGAAAAGTGCGCGCGAGCTCCCCGGTGTCGTGGCGGACCTCCGGCGGCGGCCTGGTGGCGGTGGCCTCCCGGGCCTCCTGCGGCTGGTGCTGACACGCCGTCAGCATCAGCAGGAGACCGAATGCCACCGCCCCGTGCCGCGTCGCCACGTCAGTAGCGGTAGTGCTCCGGCTTGTACGGGCCCTCGACGTCGACGCCGATGTACTCGGCCTGCTCCTTGGTGAGCTTGGTCAGCGTGCCGCCGAGCGCCTCGACGTGGATCTTGGCGACCTTCTCGTCGAGGTGCTTGGCCAGCCGGTACACCTCGTTGTCGTACTCGTCGTTCTTGGTCCACAGCTCGATCTGCGCGATCACCTGGTTGGAGAAGCTGTTGCTCATCACGAACGACGGGTGACCGGTCGCGTTACCCAGGTTGAGCAGCCGGCCCTCGGACAGCAGGATGATCGAGTTGCCGTTGTCGAAGACCCACTCGTCGACCTGCGGCTTGATGTTGATCCGCTTGGCGCCGGACCGCTCCAGGGCGGCCATGTCGATCTCGTCGTCGAAGTGGCCGATGTTGCCGAGGATGGCCTGGTTCTTCATCGCCTTCATGTGCTCGAGGGTGATGATGTCCTTGTTGCCGGTCGAGGTGATGACGATGTCGGCCTCGCCGATGCGCCTGCTCGACGGTGACGACGTCGAAGCCGTCCATCAGCGCCTGCAGCGCGTTGATCGGGTCGATCTCGGTGACGGCCACCCGCGCGCCCTGGCCGGCCAGCGACTCCGCGCAGCCCTTGCCGACGTCGCCGTAGCCGCAGATCAGCACCTTCTTGCCGCCGATCAGCACGTCGGTGCCGCGGTTGATGCCGTCGATCAGCGAGTGCCGGGTGCCGTACTTGTTGTCGAACTTGGACTTGGTCACCGAGTCGTTGACGTTGATGGCCGGGAACGTCAGCTCACCGGCCGCGGCGAACTGGTAGAGCCGCAGCACGCCGGTGGTGGTCTCCTCGGTGACACCCTTGACCGACTCGGCGATCTTCGTCCACTTGATTTGTCGGCCTTGTCTCCTTCGAAGCCCCGCGCGGACCAGCGCCAGGAAGACCTTCCATTCGGCGGGATCGTCGTCCTCGGCGGGCGGGACCACGCCGGCCTTCTCGTACTGCGCGCCGCGCAGCACCAGCATGGTGGCGTCACCGCCGTCGTCGAGGATCATGTTCGCCGGCTCGTCCGGCCAGGTCAGCATCTGCTCGGCGGCCCACCAGTACTCCTCGAGCGTCTCGCCCTTCCAGGCGAACACCGGGATGCCCTTGGGCTCCTCCGGGGTGCCGTGCGGTCCGACGACGACGGCCGCGGCGGCGTGGTCCTGGGTGGAGAAGATGTTGCAGCTCGCCCATCGAACCTCGGCGCCGAGGGCCGTCAAGGTCTCGATCAGCACGGCGGTCTGCACGGTCATGTGCAGCGAGCCCGAGATGCGGGCGCCCTTGAGCGGCTGGACGTCGGCGTACTCGCGGCGCAGTGCCATCAGGCCGGGCATCTCGTGCTCGGCCAGCCGGATCTCCTTGCGGCCGAACTCGGCCAGCGACAGGTCGGCGACCTTGTAGTCGATGCCGTTGCGCACATCGGCGGTCAGTGTCGGTGCAGTCATGTAGAGCCCCTTGTAGCTTGTCGTCATTGCGTGTGAGCGCACAGCTGTGCGCCGACCACCCATAGCCTGCGGGCTCGCGGGACAGGCGCTCAGGCGCTCTGCCGGCTAAGGGGTATCTATGACACCGTAGCGTTCGGCGAACGGCGTCATCAATCTGGCCAGGTCTCGCGGCCACATCGTGGTCGGCTTCCGGCGGCATCGAGATATAGCTCATCGCCAGCCGGACGATGGCCCGGGCCAGCACGCCCGCATCCTCCTGGCTGCACCGCACCCAGCTGGTCATGAACGAATCCGTCAGCCGCGTCGAGCAGTGCGTGATGATCGGCGCGCTGTCGGTGGTGATGATCTGCAGCAGGTCGGGCTTGGACGTCGCCGGTCAGCAACGAGATCACCAACGGGTCGGCCGCCGACTCGGCGAAGAAGTCGCGGAACCCCTGCAGGAACGCGGCGTAGACGTCACCGACGTTGCCGTTGATCGCGCCGTTGATCTGGTCGACCAGGCGGTCGGCCAGCCGCAGCGCGTAGCCCTGGGCCAGGCCCTGGCGCGAGCCGAACTCGTTGTAGATGGTCTGGCGGCTGATGCCGGCGGCCTTGGCGACGTCCGACAGCGTGATCGCCGACCAGTCGCGGGTGAGCAGCAACTCCCGCATCCCGTCGAGGATGGAGTCGCGCAGCAGCACGCGCGACGCCTCGGCGTAGCTGATGCGCTTGTCGTTGACCCCGCCCACACGCGCGACAATAACGGGTCGCAGGGCGGGGCGGCCGGAGGCCACGGTCACGGCCGGGCGACCTCCACCATCTCGAAGTCGGACTTCGCCGCACCGCAGTCCGGGCAGCTCCAGTCCTCGGGAATGTCGTCCCAGCGGGTGCCGGGGGCGATACCGTCCTCCGGCCAGCCCTTGGCCTCGTCGTACTCGAAGCCGCACTGCACGCAGACGAACAGCTTGTAGTCGTTGTCGCTCATTTGCTCACTCCTATCGGTTCGAAGTCGACCTTCTCGCGCACCGCGCAATCGGGGCAGCACCAGTCGTCGGGGATGTCGTCCCAGCCGGTGCCGGCCGGAAAGCCTTCCCGCGGCGCACCTTTGGCCTCGTCGTAGACGTAGTCGCAGCCGGGGCAGCGGTAGGCGGTCATGCCGCGTCTCCGCGCCGCCTGTCGGCTCCTCGCGGTAGCGGGCCAGCACCTTGTCGCGCACCCGCGGGTGGATGTTCACCTTGGTGAGGTCGCCGGCGTAGTGCTCGAGCACCCGGTGGTCCATCACCTTGCGCCACAGCGGCGGGAAGTACGTCAGCGCGATCATCGACGCGTACCCGCTCGGCAGGTTCGGGGCGTCCTGCCATGCTGCGCAGCGTCTGGTAGCGCCGGGTCGGGTTGGCGTGGTGGTCGCTGTGCCGCTGCAGGTGGTACAGGAACAGGTTGGTCACGATGTGGTCGGAGTTCCAGCTGTGCGCCGGGGCGCACCGCTCGTAGCGGCCGCTCTCGGTCTTCTGCCGCAGCAGGCCGTAGTGCTCCAGGTAGTTGACGGTCTCCAGCAGCGTGAAGCCGAACACGGCCGAGATCACGATGAACGGGACCAGGCCGACACCGAAGACGGCGATCAGGATGCCGTAGAACACGATCGACATCGCCCACGCGTTGAGCACGTCGTTGGACCAGTGCCACTTGCTCTTGCCGGCCCGGTCGAGCCGCTTGGCCTCCAGCTCCCACGCCGAGCGCAGGCTACCGAACACGCTGCGCGGCAGGAACTCCCAGAACGTCTCACCGAGGCGGGCCGACGCCGGGTCCTCCGGGGTGGCGACGCGCACGTGGTGGCCGCGGTTGTGCTCGATGTAGAAGTGGCCGTAGCAGGTCTGCGCCAGCGTGATCTTGCTCAACCAGCGCTCCAGCGAGTCCTTCTTGTGCCCCATCTCGTGCGCGGTGTTGATGCCCACCCCGCCGAGCACGCCGACCGACAGCGCCACGCCGATCTTGGCCGGCCAGCTCAGGCCGCCGTCGAACCCGAGCCAGCCGAGGTCCGACGCGGTGAACAGATACGCGCCGAAGATCACGCTGGCGTACTGGAACGGGATGTAGATGTAGGTGCAGTAGCGGTAGTACTTGTCGTTCTCCAGCCGCTCCATCACCTCATCGGGCGGGTTCTGGCCGTCGGGCCCGAACTTCAGGTCCAGCGCCGGCAGCAGGATGTAGAGCAGGATCGGGCCGATCCACAGCGGCACCTGCGCCGCGCCGTGCCAGCCCCAGTGGTTGAGCGCCCACACCAGCGGCAGCATGACGAACAGCGCCGTCGGCGCGATCAGGCCCATCAGCCAGAGGTAGCGCTTCTTGTCGCGCCACTCCTCGACTCCCGGCCCCTGCGATCCGCCCTGCAGTTCTTGTGTGGTCACCCAATTGCCTCCTTGCTGTGAGTGCGATCACCTCGTGGCCTTGACTATAGAGCCGATTTTGTCGCCTGTCTAGACAAACCAGCGTTTTTGTAAAGCCTGCGGATCCGGCGCGCGCAGCGACGCGCACGGTGCCTTACCGCGCCGAAATCGCTCGGCGGAACAGCCGCGGCGACGCGCTCCGGGTACTCGTTGAGGTCCAGCCAGGTGAAGCGCAGCACCTGCCAGCCGAGCAGACGTGATGGCGTTCTGGCGCTCACGATCGATCTGGAACTCGTCGGCACCACTGTGAAATGCGAAGCCGTCCGCCTCCAGATCGCAAGCTTCGCGCCGCGGAAAGCCGACGTCGACGCGATAGCCGCCGACCGCGAAGTTGGCCTTCCACCCGGTGATATCGGCCGCCCGGAGCAGGTCGTGAGCAGCAGCCGTTCGGCTTCGGAGCGCGCTCCGTCGGAGGCTGCCTGAATAGGCACCGGGACCGCGGCGAGCCGGTGCGGCCCTTGTTGCGGAGGTGCGCTCGCCACAAGCGTGTGCAGATCGATATGCCGCTGCAGCGCGTTGTCCAGCAGCGTGGCCCCGCCCCCGCGCTGCGCAGCGGCTTCGACGACGGTGAGCGGCAGCCGAGGTGACCCGCAGGCCGTGGACCTCGGCGACGTCGAGGCCGGACAGTCGCGCCGCCTGACGCGCGTTCCGGCGTGACGCCGGCCATGGCTGTTCCGCGGCAACGGTGACTTCGGCGATCCCGGGCGCGAACTGTGTCAGCCCATGCCACCACGCCGCGGTCAATCCGCTGGCGGCGGCATGGCTCGCCGTACCCCCACACCGCCGCTCGCATGCGGGCCCGGTCGGTGAAGGGCCGGTCATCGGCGAAGTAGACGCCGCGGCCGCACCGCCTCCAGCGTGCCGGAATCGAGCCGCCGCTGCACGGCTCGCCTGCTGAATCCGGCTGCGCGCGCCTGCTGCAGCGTGATCACACCGTCGTGACGGCGCAAGTAAGTCACTGAGCATCCCGATGAGACGCGCGAGGGCGCCCGAACGGTTCCATCGTCGGCGAATCGGGCGCGCGCACGGACCGCCGTGGTGCTCTACGCGCCGCCCGATCCAGCGAGCCATCGAGTGCCGCCGGCCGTACGTGAGGTAGACGACCACGCCGATCACCATCCACACCCCGAACCGGATCCAGGTCAGCCCGGTCAGGTTCAGCATCAGCCACACGCAGGCGATGATCGCGAGCGCCGGCAGCACCGGCACCCAGGGCGCGCGGAAGCCGCGGTCGAGGTCCGGCCGGGTGCGGCGCAGCACGATGACGCCGGCCGAGACCAGCACGAAGGCGAACAGCGTGCCGATGTTGACCATCTCCTCGAGCTTGTCGATCGGGAACACCGTCGCGGTAACCGCCACCACCACGCCGACCAGCAGCGTGATCCGCACCGGGCGTGCCGTGCCGGCCCGTCCTGGCGAGCTGTCGCGGCAACAGCCCGTCGCGCGACATCGCGAACAGCACCCGGGTCTGCCCCAGCACCAGCACCATGACGACGGTCGTCAGCCCGGCCAGCGCGCCGATCGAGATGACCGTGGCCGCCCAGTCGACCCCGTTGAGCGAGAACGCGGTCGCCAGGTTGGCTGCGTCCCGGCGTCGCGCAAGCTCGGTGTAGCTCACCATCCCCGACAGCACGACCGCCACGGCCACGTAGAGGACGGTGACGATGGCCAGCGAGGCCAGGATCCCGCGGGGCACGTCGCGCTGCGGGTTCTTGGTCTCCTCGGCGGTGGTGGCGACGACGTCGAAGCCGATGAACGCGAAGAACACGATCGAGGCGCCCGCCAGCAGCGCCGTACCAGCCGTAGTGACTGCCGCCTGCGCCGGTCAGCAGTGAGAACAGCGACTGCTCGGTACCGGTGCCGCCCGTGCCCGACTCCGCCGGCGGGATGAACGGGGTGAAGTTCTGCGGTCTTGATGTAGAACGCGCCGACGACGACCACCAGCAGCACCACCGAGACCTTGACCGCGGTGATCGCCAGGCTGACGTCCGCCGACAGCTTGGTGCCCAGCGTCAGGAGTCGCGGTGACGAACGCGATGATCAGCAGCGCGCCCCAGTCGAGTTGCAGACCCGCCGAGTTCGGCGATGCCGCCGGCGAATCCGAACACCGTGCCCAGGTAGCTCGACCAGCCCTTGGCCACGACCGCGGCCGCCGACGGCGAACTCGAGAATCAGGTCCCAGCCGATGATCCACGCGACGAACTCGCCGAACGTCGCGTAGGAGAACGTGTAGGCGCTGCCGGCGACCGGCACCGTCGAGGCGAACTCGGCGTAGCACAGCGCGGCCAGCCCGCACGCGATCGCCGCGAAGACGAACGAGATCGAGATCGCGGGTCCGGTGAGATTGGCCGCCGTCGACGCGGTGATCGTGAAGATGCCCGCGCCGATCACCACCGAGACGCCGAAGACCGTCAGATCCCACCAGTTCAGGTCCTTGCGCAGCCGGGTGGACGGTTCGTCGGTGTCGGCGATCGACTGCTCCACCGACTTCGTCCGCCGCTTGTTGGGGGCCTGCGCCGCCGGCTCCGTCGCCATCAACGTCCTCATTTCGTCATCGCTTCAGCGGAATGTACCCATTACCGTGGGTTCCGATGGCTGAAAAAACACCGTCCGCTGACCACGCGATCGTCATCGGCGCCAGCCTCGGGGGGTTGTGCGCGGCCCGGGTGCTGTCGGACTTCTACGACCGGGTGACCGTCTACGAGCGCGACGAGCTGCCCGACGGCCCCGCCAATCGTGCCGCGGTGCCCCAGGGCCGGCACGTGCATCTGTTGATGGCGCGTGGCGCCCAGGAATTCGAGACGCTGTTCCCCGGCCTGCTCGACGACATGGTGGCCGCAGGCGTCCCGATCCTGGAGAACCGGCCCGACTGCATTCATTTCGGCGCGGCGGGGCACGTGCTCGGCACCCAGCACCGGCTGCAGGACGAGTTCACCGCGTACGTGCCGAGCCGGCCGCATCTGGAGTGGCAGATCCGGCGCCGCGTGCTGCAGATCCCCAACGTGACGTTGGTCCCCGAGGGTGTCGACGAACCGGTGTGCGACGGCCGCCGGGTCACCGGGGTCACGACCGCCGGCGGCGCGACGGTCGACGCCGACCTCGTCGTGGACGCGACCGGGCGCGGCACCCGGCTGCCGGCCTGGCTGTCGCAGTGGGGATTCCCGCGTCCGCCCGAGGAGACGGTCGACGTCGGCATCGGCTACGCCACCCATCAGGTGCGCATCCCGGAGGGCCTGATCGCCGAGAAGGTGGTGGTCGCGGGCGCGTCGCACGAACAGCCCCTCGGGCTGGGCATGCTCTACTACGAGGACGGCACCTGGGGCCTGACCACGTTCGGCGTCGGCAAGGTCGATCCGCCAACGGATTTCGAGGGGATGTGCGCGCTCGCCGACGAGATCCTGCCCGCCCATGTCAGCCGCGCGTTGCGCCACGGCGAGCCGATCGGCGAGGTCGCGTTGCACAAATACCCGACCAGCCGGTGGCGCCGCTACGACAAGCTGGACCGCTTCCCGGCCGGCATCCTGCCGTTCGGCGACGCGGTCGCCAGCTTCAATCCGACGTACGGTCAGGGCATGACGATGACGTCGCTGCAGGCGGGCCATCTCCGTCGCGCGCTCGAGGAGCCCGGCGAGAGCCTGGCGCTGACGTTAGCCCAGGCGACCGCGAAATCGACGTATCCGGTGTGGACGATGAACGCGATCGGCGACCTGGTCCTGCACCGGGCCGAGGGCCCGGCACCGTGGTGGTACCGTCCGGTCGGCTCGCTGTTCGACCAGTTCCTCGGCGCGGCCGAGACCGATCCCGTTCTCGCGGAATGGTTTCTGCGCCGGTTCAGCCTGCTCGACAGCCTGTACATGGTGCCGTCGGCCAAGCTGGTGGGCCGCACCATCCGGCACAACATGGGGCTGTGGCTCGCCGACAGGCGGGCTAGATCCCGACGGTCACGCGGAACAGCCGCGTCGGCTCCTGCGCCATCAGCCTGATCGGCCCGTCGTCGGCGGCCACCCACGCCGCGGCGCCGCGCGGCAGCGTCACCGATCCCGGCTTTGCCGCACACGGTCACCGCGCCGTGGGTGCACAGCAGGATCTGCGGGCCGTCGTGGCGGGTCGGCGCGTCGATCTCGTGGCCGAGGTTCTCGCCCTCGACGGTGAGCACCGACACGGCGAACTCCGGCGCCGGGGTGTGGTAGACGAGTTCGGCTCCCGCACGCAGGGATTCGGGCCGCACGACGATGTCGACGGCCGGGGTGAAGTCCAGCACCCGCAACAGCTCGGGCACGTCGACGTGCTTGGGGGTCAGGCCACCACGCAGCACGTTGTCCGAGTTGGCCATCACCTCGACGCCGACGCCCTGCAGGTAGGCGTGCAGGTTGCCGGCCGGCAGATAGATCGCCTCGCCGGGCTGCAGCGTCAACCGGTTGAGCAGCAGCGACGCCAGCACTCCCGCGTCGCCCGGGTAGCGCTCCCCGAGCTCGAGCACGGTCTTGGCCTCGCGCGCGAATTCCTTTGCCCCCGAGCGCACGTAGTTGATCGCCCCGTCGAGCACGGCGGGCACCAGCACGTCGAGGTCGGGCTGCGGGAAGGTGATCCACGTCGTGAACAGCGCGCGCAGCCCGTCGGCGTCGGACTGCCCGACCAGCAGGGCGATGAACGGTTCGAGTTCGGCGACGCCGAGCGCCCGCATCAGCTCGACCGACCGCGCGGCGGGCGCGAAGCCGGCGAGGGCCTCGAACTGGCTCAGCGCCACGATGATCTCGGGCTTGTGACTGCGGTCGCGGTAGTTGCGCGTGGGCGCGGACACCGGGATGCCCATCCGCTCCTCGCGCGCGAAACCCTCGATCGCCTGCTCGGTGCTGGGGTGCGCCTGCAGCGACAGCGGCTCGTCGGCGGCGAGCACCTTGAGCAGGAACGGCAGCGAGTCGCCGAACCGGCCCCGGATCCCCGGCCCCAGTTCGCCTTCGGGGTCGGCGCGCAGCGCGTCGAGCAGGGAGCGCTCGCCGTCGTCGGTCTGCAGCCAGGCCGGATCGCCCGGGTGCGCGCCGAACCACAGCTCGGCTTCCGGATGCGGTGTGGGACTTGGCCCTCCGGTGAACTCGGCAATCGCGGTCCGCGAACCCCATGCATAGGTCCGCACCGCTCCCCTCAGCAGATGCACTCGCCTCACCCTCGAACCAATCGCTGGTAGACGGCCGCCATCTCCAGGCGGACCGCCAGCAGCGCCAATTGTTGTTCGGGACGGCTGGTTCCGGGCATCACTGCCGAACCCGGCGCCTCTTCCCGATCTCCCCCTGCGACGACTTCCGGCACGTCGTTGGCGTTGACGACGGACACGTCGTCGAATCCCAGCAACCGCGTGGACACCGCGGGCCGGTCGGCGTCCGAGGTCAGCACGATGGTGCGGGTGCGCTGCGGCAGCGGGCCGTCGATCTCCTCGTCGTGGAAGATCGACGTCGCGCCCGAGTCGGCCGCGGCCCCAGCCCGAGCCGAGCGCGACCAGCACGTCGGCCAGTCCCGCCGCGGCGGTCGCCTGCTGGGCGACGCGCAGCATCACCGCGCCGGCGTGGCGCGCCAGCGCCAGCGTCGCGGCGGTGTCGCCGGCGAACACCACGTCGCGCCCGAGCATGCGCTGGGCCAGTTCCTTGGCGGGATTGGTGAACAGGTCGCGGGCGGCGCTGTTGCGGAACGTCTCGGCGTCGAGTTCGTCGGCCAGTGCCGGCAGATCGATGCCGATGCCGGCGCGCGATCGCCTCGAACGCGGCCAGCCCGGCGGCGAGGAAGCGGGTGAGCGTGAAGTCGTCGGGCACGGGCAGCCGCGGCGGCAGCACCGCCGAGCGGCCGGCGGTGGCGTCGCGCAGCGGTCCCTCGTAGGGAGCGACGACGATGACCCGCGCGCCGCGGCGCACCCCGACCGCCGCCGAGGTCACCAGCGCGGGGTCACCGGGGTCGTCGCCGGCGATGATCAGCACGTCGAGCGCGCCGATCCACTGCGGCGCCTCGGCGGCGACGACGATCGGGGACGTGAACGAGCCGCCCAGCAGCGCAGCCAGCATCGCGCCGGCGGTCTCGGCGTTGCCGCGGCCGGCCACCCAGACCACGGTGCGCGGCGGCGCGTCGGAGCGGACCTTGTCCAGTTCGCCCTCCTCGAGCGCCGCCGCGGTGGCGCGCACCTGGGCGCCCGCCATCGACGCGGCGCGCAGCAGACCGTGGCGATCGGCGGCCAGCAGGCCTTCCGTGTCGTCGAGGTCCACGACCGCGGCGGGGGCGTTCACGTCAATTCCTTTGCTCCCGAAGCGATCGGCGCACCGATCTCGTCGACGAGCGCGTCGACCTCCTCCGGGGTGCGGGCCTCGACGTTGAGCCGCAGCAGCGGCTCGGTGTTGGACATCCGCAGGTTGAACCAGCTGCCGTCGCCGAGGTCGACGGTCACGCCGTCGAGGTGGTCGATGGCGTGCACGCGGCTGCCGAACGACTGCAGCACCGCGTCGACGCACGCGGGCGCGTCGGCGACGGTGAAGTTGATCTCGCCGGAGGCCTCGTAGCGCTGGTAGTCGGCCATCATCTCCGACAGCGGCCGGTCCTGTTCGCCGAGTGCGGCCAGCACGTGCAGCGCGGCGAGCATGCCGGAGTCGGCACCCCAGAAGTCGCGGAAGTAGTAGTGCGCCGAGTGCTCGCCGCCGAAGATCGCGCCGGTCTCGGCCATCAAGCCCTTGATATAGGAGTGCCCGACGCGGGAGCGCACCGGGGTGCCGCCGCGCTCGATGACCAGTTCGGGCACCGCCCGCGAGGTGATCAGGTTGTGGATCACCGTCGCGCCGATCTCCCGGGTCAGCTCCCGCGCGGCGACCAGCGCGGTGACCGCCGACGGCGACACGGCTGGCCGCGCTCGTCGACGACGAAGCAGCGGTCGGCGTCGCCGTCGAAGGCCAGCCCGATGTCGGCGCCGCGTGTCGAGCACGTAGGCCTGCAGGTCGACGAGGTTGGCCGGATTCAGCGGGTTGGCCTCGTGGTTGGGGAACGTGCCGTCGAGTTCGAAGAACAGCGGCGAGAGCGTGATCGACGTCGATCGGGCCGAGCACCGCCGGGGTGGTGTGGCCCGCCATCCCGTTGCCGGCGTCGACGGCGACCTGCAGCGGCCGCGACGCGCCGAGGTCGACCAGCGAGCGCAGGAATTCGCCGTAGTCGGCGAGCACGTCGCGGTCGACGATCGTGCCCCGCGGGCCGTCGTAGCCGGGCACGCCGGCGATCACGTCGTCGCTGATCGTGGTCGAGCCCGGTGTCCTTGCCGACGGGCTTGGCGCCGGCCCGGCACAGCTTGATGCCGTTGTAGGCGGCCGGGTTGTGGCTGGCGGTGAACATCGCGCCGGGGCAGTCGAGCAGCCCGGAGGCGAAGTACAGCTGATCGGTGGAGGCCAGCCCGATCCGCACGACGTCGAGGCCCTGGTCCAGCACGCCCTCGGCGAACGCGGCCGCCAGCGACGGCGAACTGGCCCGCATGTCGTGGCCGATCGACCACCTGTGTGGCAGTCTTCGTCGCGCACCAGCCGCGCGAACGCCGCGCCGACGTCGCGGACGAACTCCTCGTCGAGCTCCTCGCCGACGAGCCCGCGCACGTCATACGCCTTGATGACGCGGTGGACTGCCGCGGCGGGCCGGGACATAGAGCTCCTTGGGACGTGCGTGCAGGCCGTCGATGTCTGTCGTCGCCAGCCTAGCCGTCAGGGCCGCCGCACGGCGAGCACTCACCGCCGAACGTGCATTCCAGCAGCGAAGTGTGGGGTGGCGCCCGAGCTGGAACGCAGTTTCGGCGTGGGCTCCTAGTCGGTCGGGTCGGGCAGCACCCGCAGGTGGCCGCGCCGGCGGCCGTTCGACTCGGGCCGACGCGCGGGCGGAGCCATCAGCGCGCCGCCCTGGGCTCCGGTGACCGGGTCGGTGAAGCCGGGAACCGGCGACGGGTCCCGCGCCCACGGCGGGGTGCTCGCGGCCTTCGCGCACGGCGTCGGCCAGGGCGACCAGGTCGTCTTCGTCGGGGTGGGTGGGCAGCGGGCCGGCGTGCCGGACCAGCTCCCAGCCGCGGGGGGCGGTGATCCGCCCGGCGTGCCTGACGCACAGATCCCAGGAGTGCGGCTCGGACACCGTGGCCAGCGGCCCGACGACCGCCGTCGAATCGGAGTAGACGAACGTCAGCGTCGCGACCGCATAGTGGGGACACCCGGGCCGGCAGCAGCGACGGGGAACATTCACGAACGAGAGGTTATCGCGCAGGATCTCGCGATCGCGGCGGACACGCGCAGCTGCGGCGCCCGAATCCCAACCGTTACGATCTTTTTCGTGACCGGGCGCAACCACCGGGGGTCGCGGCGAGGCCGCGAGATGCGCGGACCGCTGCTCCCCCCCACCGTTCCCGGCTGGCGCAGCCGTGCGGAGCGGTTCGACATGGCGGTGCTGGAGGCCTACGAGCCGATCGAGCGGCGGTGGCAGGAGCGGGTCGCCGCGCTGGACGTCGCGGTCGACGAGATCCCGCGGCATCTCGCCGAAGGATCCCGACAGTGTGCAGTGGCCGCCGGAGGTGGTGGCCGACGGGCCGATCGCGCTGGCCCGGTTGATACCCGCCGGCGTGGACGTCCGCGGGAACTCCACGCGGGCGCGAATTGTGTTGTTCCGCAAGCCGATCGAGCGGCGAGCGAAGGACACCGATCGAGCTCGGCGGAGCTGCTGCACGAACTGCTGGTGGCGCAGGTCGCCACGTATCTGGGCGTCGAGCCGTCCGTCATCGACCCGACGATCGACGACGACTGAGCCGACGGTCAGATGATGCCGCGCTTGAGGCGCCGGCGCTCCCGCTCCGAGAGCCCGCCCCAGATGCCGAAGCGCTCGTCATGGGCCAGGGCGTACTCCAGGCACGCGTCGCGCACCTCGCAGCCCAGGCAGATGCGCTTGGCCTCGCGGGTGGAGCCGCCCTTCTCCGGGAAGAACGCCTCGGGGTCGGTTTGCGCGCACAGCGCGCGTTCCTGCCACTGGTCTTCGTCGGATAGCCAGGTCGCCGTCGATCGGCGTCGGGCACCAAGCTCAATTGGGGGCGTCCGTTCCCACCCTCTGCTGCCGGTCCGGTCGGGATGTGCGGTGCACTTCCCACCGAGCCGAGGAGCCTGCTGTCGAACCGAATCGAGTTGCCGAAATCGACCTGCTCATAAGCCATGTTCCCCTCCTCACCAGGTCTCGTAGATCCGTTATATGCCAGCCCCACTATTACTCTGTGTGGCCACCCAATTCGAACAAGTGATCGAATCTCGGTCTGCGACACCGGAACCGGCCGGCCAACCGCGAATGACACTGGTGTGATTACACACGTGTTAGCTGCATCGGTCAAGCGCTAGAACAGGAATTCATACCATCCGTGACCCGATTTCCGGCGCGTCGCGTTGTGGCGTGTCTGTCACGTTGCCCGTCCCGGACGCGCGCGGCACAGCCAACGGCCTAGTGTCGGTCGGTGTGAAGGTCACGGTTCTGGTCGGCGGGGTCGGCGGTGCCCGCTTCCTGCTGGGCGTCCAGCATCTGTTGGGCCTGGGCCAGTTCGCGCAGCTGGCGATAACGATGAGCACGAGTGACGGCCGTGGTCAACATCGGCGACGACGCGTGGATGTACGGCGTCCGCATCTGCCCCGACCTCGACACCTGCATGTACACCCTCGGCGGCGGCATCGACCCCGAGCGCGGCTGGGGACACCGCGACGAAACCTGGCATGCCAAGGAGGAACTCGCCGCCTACGGCGTGCAGCCCGACTGGTTCGGACTCGGCGACCGCGATCTGGCCACCCATCTGGTGCGCAGCCAGATGCTGCGGGCGGGCTACCCGCTGTCGGCGGTCACCGAGGCGTTGTGCCACCGCTGGTACCCCGGGGCCCGCCTGCTGCCCGCCAGCGACGACCGCAGCGAAACCCACGTCGTGATCACCGATCCGGACGACGGCGAGCAAGCGGGCCGATCCACTTCCAGGAGTGGTGGGTGCGCTACCGCGCGCAGGTGCCCACGCACAGCTTCGCGTTCGTCGGCGCCGACAAGGCCACCGCCGGCACCGGGTGTCACCGAGGCGATCGAGGGCGCCGACGTGGTGCTGCTCGCGCCGTCCAACCCGGTGGTGAGCATCGGCGCGATCCTGGCGATCGGCGGGGTGCGCGCGGCGCTGCGCTCCACCGCGGCGCCGGTGATCGGCTACTCCCCCATCGTCGCCGGAAAGCCGTTGCGCGGCATGGCCGACGAGTGCCTGTCGGTGATCGGGGTGCCGAGCACGTCCGAGGCGGTCGGCGCGCCACTACGGCGCGCGCGAGGCGAACCGGCATCCTCGACGGCTGGCTGGTGCACGAGGGCGACGACGCCGACATCGCCGGCGTCGACGGTGCGATCGGTGCCGCTGCTGATGACGGATCCGGCGGCCACCGCCGAGATGGTGCGCGGCCGGAATGCGATCTGGCCGGGGTGTCGCCGTGACCGAGCACGGCTCGGCGGCCCCGGTCGAACTGCTGCCGGTGCCCGGGCTGCCCGAGTTCCGGCCCGGGGACGACCTGGCCGCCGCCATCGCCGAGGCCGCGCCGTGGCTGCGCGACGGCGACGTCGTCGTGGTCACCAGCAAGGTGCTGTCCAAGTGCGAGGGCCGCATCGTCGCCCGCACCCGCCGACCCCGAGGTGCGGGACACGTTGCGCCGCAAGCTGATCGACGGCGAGGCGGTGCGGGTGCTGGCGCGCAAGGGCCGCACGCTGATCACCGAGAACGCGTTGGGCCTGGTGCAGGCCGCCGCCGGCGTGGACGGATCCAACGTCGGCTCCCACGAACTCGCGCTGCTGCCGCGTCGATCCGGACGGCAGCGCCGCGGCGTTGGCGCGCCGCGCTGCGCGAACGGCTCGGCGTCACGGTCGGGGTCGTCGTCACCGACACCATGGGCCGGGCCTGGCGCAACGGCGCAGACCGACGTCGCGATCGGCGCGGCCGGGCTGACGGTGCTGCACGCCTACGCGGGCGCGCACGACGAGCACGGCAACGAGTTGATCGTCACCGAGGTCGCGGTCGCCGACGAGATCGCCGCGGCCGCCGATCTGGTGAAGGGCAAGCTGACGGCGATCCCGGTGGCGGTGGTGCGCGGGCTGGCGCTGCGCGACGACGGCTCGACGGCCCGCGATCTGGTGCGCGCCGGCGACGGAGGACCTGTTCTGGCTGGGCACCGAGGAGGCGATCGCGCTGGGCCGCTCGCAGGCCCAGCTGCTGCGCCGCTCGGTGCGGCGGTTCGCGCCGAACCCGTCGCCGCCGGAGCTGATCGAGGCCGCGGTCGCCGAGGCGCTGACCGCACCCGCGCCGCACCACACCCGGCCGGTGCGCTTCGTCTGGCTGCCGACACCGGACCGGGCGCCGGCTGCTGGACCGGATGAAGGAGCAGTGGCGCGCCGACCTGTCCGGCGACGGCCAGCACGCCCGAGTCCGTCGAGCGCCGCGTCGCCCGTGGGTCAGATCCTCTACGACGCACCCGAACTGGTCATCCCGTTCCTGGTGCCCGACGGTGCGCACAGCTATCCCGACGCGCGCGCACGGCCGCCGAGCACACGATGTTCACCGTGGCCGTCGGCGCCGCGGTGCAGGCGCTGCTCGTCGCGCTGGCGGTGCGCGGGGTGGGCAGCTGCTGGATCGGCTCGACGATCTTCGCCGCCGGATCTGGTGCGCGCCGAGCTCGACCTGCCGCCGGACTGGGAGCCGCTGGGCGCCATCGCGATCGGCTACCCCGCCGACGGCCCGAGCGGCCCGCGCGACCCGGTGCCGACCGACGGCCTGCTGGTGCGCAGGTGAGCGCTGCGACCGGTCGGCCGTCGACAGCCGCTGACCGCGTGGCGGCCGGCCGATCCCGCCCAGGACACGCTGCGCCAGGCGGTGCTGGCCTTCGTGATCGCCCGCGAGACGCGTGCCTGCGCGAATGCGTGCCGGGCCACGTCACCGCCTCGGCGCTGGTGCTCGACGCACGGCGGCACCCATGCGCTGCTGACGCTGCATCCGCGGTTCGGGCCGCTGGCTGCAACTCGGCGGGCACTGCGAGGACCGGACGACGCGTCGCTGGTCGCGGCGGCGCTGCGGGAGGCCACCGAGGAGTCCGGCGTCGCGGGGCTGACCATCGATGCGCTGCCGAGCTGGCGGCGATGCACGTGCATCCGGTGACCTGCTCGCTGGGCGTGCCGACCCGCCACCTCGACGTGCAGTTCGTCGCGCGCGCACCGGAGGGCGCCGAAGCCGAGCGCAGCGACGAGTCGCTGGACCTGCGGTGGTGGCCGCTCGACGCGCTGCCCGACGACACCGACTTCGGCCTGGCCCAGCTGGCGGCCGCCGCCATTCCGAGATGCGGGCGAATCGGACAGCTGTCAGCGCTCCCCGAACAGCTAGCCATCAGAGGCCACTTCCGACACTCGCCCATGGGGCACACTGGTTCGCACGGCGACATCATTCGATGACAGCGCTCAGAATCGCCGTGCGGCGACGCTTGATGCCAATGATGCGCGGCAGGGCTGTTGACGAGCCGAGAACGCTCCGCCGGGCACTCAGACGTCGCGTCGAGAACCGGATGCCGCCGTCGGGGATCGTGACGCCGGGCCACACCCGGGCACCGCGCAGCAGCTCGCAGCGGGCGCCGATGTCGGCGCCGTCGCCGATCACGCCGTCGCGGATCAGCGCGCGCGGGCCGATGCGGGCGCCGAAGCCGATGATCGAGCGCTCGATCACCGCACCCGGCCTCGACCCGCACGCCGTCGAAGATCACCGCGCCGTCCAGCCGGGCGCCGCCGGCCGATCTCGGCGCCGCGGCCGACCACCGTGCCGCCGATCAGCAGCGCGCCGGGCGCCACCGCGGCCCCGTCGTGCACCAGCTTCTCGCCCCGCTGGTGCCGCGCAGCGCCGGCGACGGCGCGATGCCGCGCACCAGATCGGCCGAGCCGCGGACGAAATCCTCCGGGGTGCCCATGTCGCGCCAGTAGCTGGCGTCGACGTAGCCGCACACCTGCAGCCCGTCGGCCAGCAGCGCCGGGAACACCTCACGCTCCACCGACACCGCCCGGCCGGTGGGGATGCGGTCGATCACCGAGCGCTTGAACACATAGCAGCCGGCGTTGATCTGGTCGGTCGGCGGATCCTGGGTCTTCTCCAGGAACGCGGTCACCAGCCGTCGGCATCGGTGGGCACGCAACCGAATGCGCGCGGGTCGCCGACGCGCACCAGGTGCAGCGTGACGTCGGCGTCGCGGTCGTGGTGTGCGAATCCAGCAGCGCGCGCAGATCGCAGCCCGGACAGCACGTCGCCGTTGAACACCATCGCGGTGTCGTGGCGCAGCCTGTGACGCGACGTTGGCGATGCCGCCGCCGGTGCCCAGCGGTTCGTCCTCGACGACGTACTCGATCTGCAGCCCGAACTTGGAGCCGTCGCCGAACTCGGACTCGAACACCTCCGCCTTGTAGGACGTGCCGAGCACCACGTGCTCGATGCCGGCCGCGGCGATCCGCGACAGCAGGTGGGTCAGGAACGGCAGCCCGGCGGTCGGCAGCATCGGCTTGGGCGCCGACAGCGTCAGCGGGCGCAGCCGGGTGCCCATGCCGCCGACCAGAATGACGGCGTCCACCTCGGCTGGATTGACCATCACTGCCGCTTGTCGCCTGCGCACTGACGGGCCTTCCGCCGAACTGCCGCACCGCCAGCGTGACCGCGCCCCCAGGGCCCCCCGCATCGCCCACCGCAACGGCGCCTGCCACCTTCGGGTGCCGATCGGCGAGAAAAATGTAGGTGCTGCGTGGTGGGCGGCCAGGTTGCGGGCCGGATCGCGGCCGGTGGAGTGGCCCTTGTCGTGCAGGACCTCCGCCGACGGCACGTAGACGTTCTGCCAGCCGGCCTGGCCCAGCCGATCGCCCAGGTCGACGTCTTCCATATACATGAAGTAGCGCTCGTCGAATCCGGCGATCCTCGTCGAACGCGGCGCTGCGCAGCAGCAGGCAGGATCCCGACAGCCAGCCGACGGCCGTTCGCTGGGGTCTAGCGCGCTCCTGCCGGTAGGCCGCGGTCCACGGATTCGTTCGGCCACACCGGTCCGACCACGGCGTGCATGCCGCCGCGGATGAGGCTGCGGCAGGTGCCGCGCCGAGGGGTACACCGAGCCGTCGGGGTCGCGGATCAGCGGGCCGAGCGCGCCGGCCCGCGGCCAGCGCGCCGCCGCCTCGAGCAACAGGTCGATGCTGCCCGGTCCCCACTGCACGTCGGGGTTGGCGACGACGAAGAAGTCGGTGCTGCGACGTCAGGCCGTAGTTCGGCGACGGCGCGGTTGACCGCCGCTGCCGTAGCCGAGGTTGCGCGCCGGTGCGCAGCAGCCTGGTGTTGGGATAGCGGCGCGACGGCCTCCTCCGGGGCGCCGTCGGTGGAGCCGTTGTCGGCCATGATGACGGTCACCGGCCGCTCGGTGGCGTGCGCCAGCGAGGCCAGGAACCGATCCAGGTGGGGCCCCGGCGAATACGTCACCGTCACCACGGACAGTTCGTCGCTCACGCGGGCGCTACCGATCTCACGGCGTCGAGGGTAACGGTCCGGTCACCGTCGCGGCCAGCGCGGCGGCCAGCGCGTCGCGCCACGGCCGCAGCGGCGTCAGCCCGGCCGCGGTCGAGCCGCGCCGCCGACAGCGCGGAGTAGGGCGGCCGCGGCGCCGGGCGCGGATGATGCTTGGCTGGCCGACCGGCCGCACGCGCGTCGGGGTCGGCGCCGAGCGCCGTCGAACACCGCCTGCGCCTGCTCGAACCGGCTGGCCGCGCCGGCGTTGGCGGCGTGCAGCACCGGCGCGTGCACCGCCGCCGCTCGGCGATCTGCAGCAGCGCCGCGCACAGGTCGCCGACGTAGGTCGGCGAGCCGATCTGGTCGGCGACCACCTCGACGTGCCCGTCGCCCGCCGCCGCGCGGCGCATCACGCGCGGCGAAGTCGGACCCGTCGCCGCCGTCGTAGATCCACGCCGTGCGCACCACGTGGGCGCCGCGGCAGCGCGGTCGAGCACCGCCTGCTCGCCGGCGAGCTTGGTGCGCGCCGTACACCGACAGCGGCCCGGTGCTCGTCGTCGATCTCGTAGGGCCGCGGGCGCGCCGGCGAAACGAGCCGCTGAACACGTAGTCGGTGGAGATGTGGATCAGCGCGGCGCCGGCGCGTCGCGCAGGCGTGCGGCGACGTTGCCGGCGCCGGTGGCGTTGACCGCGTGCGCCCGGTCCGGGTCGGCCTCGGCGGCGTCGACTGCGGTGAAGGCCGCGCAGTTGACCACGACGTCGCCGGCGTCGACGAATCGCTCGCCGGCGGCGGGGTCGGTGATGTCCCACTCCGCCGACGTCAGCGCCAGCACGTCGCGGCCCGCCGCGCGCGCCTGACCGGCCAGAACGCGCCCGACCTGGCCGCCTGCCCCGGTGATCACGATCCGGTCAGCCATAGGTAGCGAGTCTGGCACGCCGGACTGCGGCTACCCGCTTCGCGACGCCGCTCGCCAGTAGCCTGGGCGAATGCCTGCTGCTCACCTGGTCCGCGTCGCTGTCCGTCGCGCTGGCCATGACGGTCGTGATCGCGCACCGGCGTCGCGTGGGGCAAGATCCGCTCGTTCGAATCCGGCATCAACCACATCAGCCCGATCGCGCTCGGCGAGGGCGGCGAGGACGGCGCGATCGACATCCTGCTGGTCGGCATGGACAGCCGCACCGACGCGCACGGCAACCCGCTGAGCCAGGAGGAGCTGGCCACGCTGCGCGCCGGCGACGACGTCTCGACCAACACCGACACGATCATCCTGGTGCGCATCCCGAACAACGGGAAGTCGGCGACCGCGATCTCGATCCCCCGCGACTCCTACGTCGAGGCGCCGGGCATCGGGAAGATGAAGATCAACGGCGTCTACGGCTCGGTGCATCTGGAGAAGATGAAGCAGCTCGTCGAGGAGCAGGGCGAGGATCCGACGGTGGCGGAGAAGCGAGGCCACCGAGGCGGGCCGCGAGGCAGCTGATCAAGACGGTCGCCAACCTCACCGGCGTCACCGTCGACCACTACGCCGAGATCGGCCTGCTGGGCTTCGCGCTGATCACCGATGCGCTCGGCGGTGTCGACGTCTGCCTGAAAGACGCTGTCTACGAACCGCTTTCGGGTGCCGACTTCCCCGCCGGCTGGCAGAAGCTGGACGGCCCGCAGGCGTTGAGCTTCGTGCGGCAGCGCCACGACCTGCCGCGCGGCGACCTCGACCGGGTGATGCGCCAGCAGGCGGTGATGGCGTCGCTTGCCCACCAGGTGATTTCGGGCAAGACGCTGTCGAGCCCGGCGACGCTGAACCGGCTGCAGGACGCCGTGCAGCGATCGGTGGTGCTGTCCGACGGCTGGGACATCATGGATTTCGCCGAGCAGCTGCAGAAGCTCTCGCGGCAGGCAACGTCGCGTTCGCCACCATCCCGGTCTCGACGAGGCGGGCTGGAGCGACGACGGCATGCAGAGCGTCGTGCGGGTGGACCCCACCCAGGTGCAAGGACTGGGTGAACGGCCTGCTGCACGAACCAGGACGAGGGCAAGACCGAGGAACTGGCCTACACGCCGAGCAAGACCACCGTCGAGGTGGTCAACGACAGCGACATCAACGGCCTGGCCGCGTCGGTGTCCGCAGGTGCTGACCGAACAAGGGCTTCACGCGCGGGCCCGTCGGCAACCACGAGGGCGGCCAGGTCGCCAACAGCCAGGTGCAGGCCGCCAAGTCCGACGACCTCGGCGCCCAGGCGGTCGCCAAGGAGTCTGGGCGGGCTGCCGATCGTCGAGGACGCGTCGGTGCCGCCGGGCACGGTGCGGGTGGTGCTGGCGGCGACTACACCGGCCCGGGTTCGGGCCTGGACGGCGCCGACGACGCTGAGGGCGCCGATCCGACGGGCGACGGCCACCGTCGACCGACACCGGCGCGACGACGCCGCCGCCGTCACCGATCATCACGGCCGGGTCCGACGACCCCGAGTGCGTCGAACTGACGTGCCGAATCGTCGAGCTCGGCGCATTGCTCGACCCGCTGCTGGCCCACGATCCGGCCGGGCCGCGCATCACCTACTACGACGACGCCACCGGCGAGCGCATCGAGCTGTCGACCGTGACGCTCGCCAACTGGGCGGCCAAGACCGCGCAACCTGCTGCGCGACGAGCTCGGCGCCGGGCCGGGCAGCCGGGTCGCGGTGCTGCTGCCCGCGCACTGGCAGACCGCCGCGGTGTTGTTCGGGGTCTGGTGGATCGGCGCGGAGGTCGTGCTCGGTGGCGGGCGAGACGCGACGTCGCGCTGTGCACGGCGGACCGGATCGACGAGGCCGACGCCGCGGTCGGGGTGGGCGAGATGGCGGTGCTGTCGCTGGACCCGTTCGGCAAGCCGGTCGCCGACCTGCCGGTCGGGATGACCGACTACGCGACGTCGGTGCGGGTGCACGGCGACCAGATCGTGCCGGAACGGCATCCGGGTCCGGCGCTGGACGGCCGCTCGGTGGACGAGGTGCTGGCCGCGGCGCGGTCCGTCGGCGCACCAGCAGGGACTCAGCGCCGACGACCGGATGCTGTCCTCGGCGCCGTGGGACACCGCCGACGACGTCATCGCGGGGTTGCTGGCGCCCTATGCCGCCGGTGCGTCGCTGGTCTATGTGGCGCATCCCGACGCGGCCCTGCTGGACCGCCGCCGCGCGACGGAGAAGACCACCCGCGGCTGACGCCGACACCAATTCGTGACCTCGAGTGGACGTTGTGGCGAATACGACTATGCCGACGCGTCAATTCGGCGGGCAGAGAAATAAAGAAAAATTGACACGATCGTTACCGTGACCTTATCGTTTCCGTAGCCATATCTTGTTCTCAGGTTCATCACGCACACTGCTACGTGCCAGACCGGACAATTTTGGCAAAGATGAGCGCCGCTGGACCAGGCAGCCGACGGCCCGTCGTGAGGAGGCCGCCGATGTCGTCGACCCTTACCGCGCTCGCGGTGCTCGCCGCGTTGTCGATCTGGCATCTGCACAACCGCCGCCACCCCGGGTGGCGTGCCAGCTCGGACGGCCGATTCAACATCTTCTGCGGATATGCCCTGGTGGCCATTGCTGCGTACTGGCTGACCTCGGCACCGACCGCCACCGCATGGGAGTGGGTGCTGGGCAATCTCTGGGCGCTGGCGGCGATGCTGGCGTTCGTGACCGGCTTCGGCGCCCTGAACAAGGTGACCGCCGACCACGCCTGGATGGCGCAGCTAGTCGAGTCGATCGAGCCGGCGACGGGTTCACTGCCCCGCCGGGGATAGCGCTGCGCGAATACGATCTGTACATCGAGCGAAAGCACCTCGTTACGCTCGACCCGTGACCACACGCCACCGCCCCGTCCTCAATGTCGATGTGCTGCGTGCCGCGATCGGCGGCACGGAATGGCGCCGGCTCGATGTCGTCGAGGAGACCGGCTCGACGAACGCCGATCTGATCGCGCGCGCGGGCCGCGGCGAGGACATCGCCGGTGCGGTGCTGCTGGCCGAATACCAGACCGCCGGCCGCGGCCGCCACGGCAGGCGTTGGTCGGCGCCGCCCCGCTCCCAGATCTCGATGTCGTTCGGCGTCGACACCACCGGCGTGCCCCCCGACGGGTGGGGCTGGCTGCCGCTGCTGACGGGCCTGGTGCTGTGCCAGACGGTGCGTAACCACTACGGGCTGGACGCGAAGCTGAAGTGGCCCAACGACGTTCTCGTCGGCAACGGGAAGCTGGCCGGCATCCTCGCCGAAGTCGCCGCGCCGGTGGTCGTCGTCGGTCTCGGGCTGAACGTGAGTCTGACCGCCGACGAGCTGCCCGACCCGGCCGCCGTGTCGCTGACCATGCTCGACCACTACGCCGACCGCACGGAGTTGGCCACCGCGCTGCTGGAAGCGCTGAGCGATCGGGTCCGCCAGTGGCGCGCCGCCGGCGGTGTGGACGGTCCGATGGCCGCCGACTACCGCGCCGCCAGTTCGACGATCGGCACCCGGGTGCGCGCGCTGCTGCCCGGCGACTCCGAGATCGTGGGCACCGCGACCGGCATCGACGACAGCGGCCGCCTGCTGATCGACGCCGCCGGCACCGTGGTCACCGTGTCGGCGGTGACATCACCCACCTGCGCCCGATCGACTGAGCCGTACGGCGCAGATCACTTCAGCAGCGCACGGCTCATCACGACACGCTGGATCTGGTTGGTGCCCTCGTAGATCTGGGTGATCTTGGCATCGCGCATCATCCGCTCGACGGGGAAGTCGATGGTGTAGCCGGCACCGCCGAAGAGCTGCACGGCATCGGTGGTCACCTCCATCGCGACGTCGGAGGCCAGGCACTTCGACGCCGCGGAGATGAAGCCGAGGTTGCCCTCGCCGCGTTCGGCGCGCGCGGCGGCGGAGTACACCATCAGCCGGGCGGACTCCACCTTCATCGCCATGTCGGCGAGCATGAACTGCACGGCCTGGAAGTCGCTGACCGACTTGCCGAACTGCTTGCGGTCCTTGGTGTACTCGATCGCCGCATCCAGTGCGCCCTGGGCGATGCCGACGGCCTGCGCGCCGATGGTCGGGCGGGTGTGGTCCAGCGTCGCGAGCGCGGTCTTGAAGCCGGTGCCCGGGTCGCCGATGATCCGGTCACCCGGGATGCGGCAGTTCTCGAAGTACAGCTCGGTGGTCGGTGAGCCCTTGATGCCGAGCTTGCGCTCCTTCGGGCCGACGGTGAAGCCCTCGTCGTCGATGTGGACCATGAACGCCGAGATGCCGTTGGCGCCCTTGTCCGGATCGGTGACCGCCATGACGGTGTACCAGCTGGACTTGCCGCCGTTGGTGATCCAGCACTTGGCGCCGTTGAGGATCCAGTCGTCGCCGTCGGCCTTGGCGCGGGTGCGCATGCGCGGCGGCGTCGCTGCCGGCCTCGCGTTCGGACAGCGCATAGGAGGCCATCGCCTCGCCGGAGGCGATCGACGGCAGCACCTTCTTCTTCAGCTCGTCCGAGCCGCGCAGGATCAGCCCCATCGTGCCGAGCTTGTTGACCGCCGGGATCAGCGATGCCGAGGCGTCGACGCGCGCGACCTCCTCGATGACGATGCAGGCCGCCACCGAGTCGGCGCCCTGCCCGTCGTACTCCTCCGGGACGTGCACGGCGTTGAAGCCGGAGGCGACGAGGGCCTGCCGGGCTTCTTCGGGGAAGCGCGAGTTCTCGTCGACGTCCGCGGCGTGGGGCGCGATCTCCTTTTCCGCCAGCGCGCGGATCGCGTCGCGCAGTTCCTGGTGCTCCTCGGGCAACTGGAACAGATCGAAGGACGGGTTGCCGGTCCAACTAGCCATCATCATCTCCTTGCTACTCGCCGGTAACTTTACCGTGCTCGCAGCGTTGCGCGGCGCCGGGTGAGCATGCCTCTCTAAGGAAAAGCTCAGTATCAGGAGGGTTGATTCTCATCTTGCCTGGCTACTCTCCCAAACATGCACGTCGTACATCGATGGTTCGGCCCTTCGCCGTACTGCGCAGTGCGAGTGTGGTTGGAACGGTACTCCGCACGTCCTGCGCGCGTCCGCGGTCGTCGACGCCGGCATGCATGCGGCCCAGACCGGCCACATCCAGGTCGCCGCCCCGGTGCAGAGCGCCGAGCCGGTCGTCGTCCTCCGGGCGTCGTAACCGCACCTACCGGGTGCCTCTGACGCTCCCGGCTGCCTACGTGAGGCAGATCACTTCTTGATTCGCGCCGTTCGCTGGCCGTGCAGTGACGCTTCCGTCGAACAGTTAGCCAGCCAAAGGGATTCGGCCGCCACTGTGCCGCCCGTCACAAATTTACGTTTCTGCAAGACGGGCCTCGGGTACGCCTCGCTCCGACGAGGAGGTCTGAAATGCCCACTTGGAGTTGGATCTTGATCGCGGTCCTGATTGTCGCCGCGATCCTGGCCGCGGTGTTCCTGATGCGGGCCCGCGGCGGCAAGCGAACCGAACGGCTGAAGGAACATTACGGCCCGGAATACGACCGGGCCCTCGACAAGACCGGCGACTCGCGTGCCGCCGAGGCCGAGCTGGTCGCGCGCGAGCGCAAGGTGAAGAAGCTCGACATCGTCGAGTTGTCCCCACAGGCGCAGGAGATGTACGCCCAGCAGTGGCGCATGGTCCAGACCGGTTTCGTGGACAACCCGACGAACGCCGTCAAGGACGCCGACATCCTGGTCAACCAGGTGATGCGGGAGCGTGGCTATCCCATCGACGACTTCGAGGAGCGCGCGGCGGACATCTCCGTCGACCATCCGGGCATCGTGGACAACTACCGCGCCGCACACGGCGTCTATCTGCAGCAGGACCACGGCACGGTCGGCACCGAGGTGCAGCGCGAGGCCTTCGTCCATTACCGCGCCCTCTTCGAGAAGTTGTTGGGCACCCAGCAGGACACCCCCAAGGAGGCACGAGCATGAGCACACCACACCAGCACGACGCATCGGAGGCCACGAGCAATCCCGAACAGCCGGGTGCCACGGAGAAGCCGGCGGACCCGGCGACGCAGACGCAGCAGACGACGTCACACACCGATGATGCCGCCGAGCGGCCGCAACCGGCCGACACCGCCGCGGCGACACAGGACCAAAGTCATTCGGACACCGGACTGTTCGCCGACAACCACCTCTCGGACCTGCGGGCCCGGTGGAACGACGTGCAGGCCGGCTTCGTCGACGACCCGCGCGAGTGCGTGCAGAAGGCCGACCATCTGGTGTCCTCGGCGGTCGAGCAACTCACCAAGAACTTCGCCCAGACGCGGTCGCGGCTCGAGGAACAGTGGCAACGCGGCCAGGAAGCCTCGACCGAGGACCTGCGCGTCGCGCTCAAGCGCTACCGCGACTTCTTCGACAGGCTGCTGTCGGTGTAGCGGAACTGCCGCACGGAACGAATACCCCGGCGAACTCCCCCGCAGGCTGTCAGGATTACCCTCAGCTGCAAAGACCACGCTCGGGGGAGACCATGGTTAACAAAGATGCGGTTCGCCGCCGCGACGCCGCCATTGCCCGACGCCGCGCCGCGTAGACACGCCGGATGCCCGCACAGGCGGTTTCTCGCGAGCCCGAGTCACAGGCGCTGACCGCCTTTCTGGCGACCGCCCGCAGCACGCCCGCGGGCCTGGTCATCGAAGGCGAAGCCGGCATCGGCAAGACCACCTTCGCGCTGCACGCCTGCGAGAAAGCCGAGGCCGAAGGGTTCCGGGTGCTGGTGACTCGCGGCAGCCCCGGCGAAGTCACGTTGTCGTTCGCCGGCCTGGCGGATCTGCTCGCCGAGGTGAGCGACGACGTCCTCGATCGGCTTGCGCCCGTCCAGCGCGAGGCGTTGCACCGCATCCTGCTGCGCGGCAGCGAGATGCCCGGCGCCGACGAACGCGCGGCAGCGGCAGCGTTCCAAGCGGTGCTGCGGCACCTGGCCGACGAGTCGCCGGTGCTCGTCGTCGTCGACGACATCCAATGGCTGGACACCGCCAGCGCGGCGGCGCTGCGGTTCGCGGTGCGACGGACGGTCGCTGCGCTCGGGGTTCTGGTGACCGTACGCACCGGCGAGCCGGAGTCAGAGGTGACACCGAGCCTGGAACTCGCCCATCCCGATGCGGTGCGCCGCGTGCGGATGACGCCGCTGACACTCGGCGGCGTGCACGCCCTGATCGCGTCGCGGCTCGGACAGGTGCTGGCGCGGCCGGCCATGCGCAGGATTCACGAGGTCTCGGGTGGCAATCCGCTCTACGCCCTGGAGTTGGCCCGGGCGGTCACAAGACGGGCTCCCCATCGATCGCCAACTCCCCGCCTCGTTGGCCGCCCTGGTCAACGAGCGGGTGAAGAACATCACCCCCGAGGCCGCCGACGTGCTTCTCGCGGCCGCCTGCACGCCTGCACCCACCGTGGACGTCGTCGCCGCGGCTACCGCACGCTCGCCGCAGCAGGTGATCGAACTGCTCGAAACCGGTGACGTCGGCCCGCACGGTCACGGTCATCGGGCATGCCATCCGCTTCGCGCATCCCTTGCTGACGACCGGCGTCTACACCGGCGCGGCGCCCGGTCGGCGGCGCGCGATGCATCGGCGGCTCGCCGAGGTCGTCGACGCTCCCGAACTCAAGGCGCGCCACCTCGCGTCGGCGGCCGCTCGCGGTGACGGAGGCGACGCTGAGCGCCCTGGATGCGGCCTCGGCCGCTACGCGTCGCCAAGGCGCTCCCGCTGCGGCCGCCGAATTGCTCGAGCTGGCGATCAGCCTCGGCGGCGACAGCGCCGTCCGGCGCGTCATCGCCGCGAGGTACCACTTCGAGGCCGGGGCGATAGCGGCCGCCCGACGGCAGTTGGACCTGATCGGAGATCAGCTGCCGCCCGGTGTTATTCGCGGTTCGGCCATGTTGTTACGGGGCGCGATCGACGGGTACGACGGCAGCTTCACCGAGGCGGTGGCAGGCCTGCGGGCGGGCATCGCCGAAGCCGGTGACGTGCCGAAGCTTCGCCTGCAGGGACTCATGCTGCTGGCACCCGCGCTGGCCGTCACCGGGGCGCACCAGTGCCGCGGTGGAGTGCGCGCGCGATGCGGTGGAGTGCGCCGACGCGATCGGTGACGCCGCCCTGCAGAGCCAGGCCCGCGCCATCTGGGTCGGGCTGTCCTTCGTCAACGGGTCGGGGGTCGACGCCGATGCCCTGACCGAGGCGCTGCGGCTACAGGGAAGCACCCGCGCGACGCACGTGAACATGCGCGCCGACGCCATCAAGGCGCTGACCGACAGCTGGACGGGCGATCTCGGCGCGGCGATGACGCAGCTGGACGCGATCAGAGCCGACTGTGCCGAACGGGGAAGCGAACTCGACACGATCTGGATCGAACAACACATGTTGATGAACTGCATCTGGTCGGCGGACTATGCCCGCGCCAGTCGTATCGCGCACGACATGGCGCAGCGCGCCGAACAGATCGGCGGCCATCAGACTGTGCATTTCGCGTTGACCGGTCGTGCGTTCGCCGCGGCCTACACCGGTGACGTCGACACCGCCCGCAGGTCGGCGGTGGCCGCCGCCGAGTTGGCCGAACAGGCCGGCGGCCGTCACCTGGCCGTCGCCCCTCGAACATGTCTGGCGTTCCTGGACGTCTCACTGGGCGACCACCCCGCCGCACTGCACACACTCGCTCCGCTGATCGACGAATTCGATCCCCGCTACGGGACCGAGATCACGACGGGCGGATGGATACCCGATGCGGTCGAGGCGCTGGCCGGCGTCGGCCGGCTCGACGACGCCGACCGACTGCTGGATTCGCTGCAGGACAACGGTGTTCGCCTGCAGCGGCCGTGGATGCTGGCGATGGCGGCCCGAGGGCGCGCACTGGTGGCCGCTGCGCGCGGCGACCTGGAGGGCGCCGAAGCGTACGCCCGGGAGGCGCTGGCCCAGCACGACCGGATGCAGATGCCCTTCGAGGCGGCACGCACCCGACTGGTGCTCGGGCAGCTGGAACGACGCCAGCGCCGCCGCCAGGCCGCGATCGCCACGGTCGCGGCAGCCTCGGCGGTCTTCGACCAGGTGGGCGCTGCGCTGTGGCGCGAGCGCGCCCGCGCGGAGTTGGCGCGACTCACCGGCGGCAAGACCGACGAGTCGGGGTTGACGCCGGCCGAGACGCGGATCGCCCGGCTGCGCGGCGGCGGGCATGTCCAACAAGGAGATCGCCGCCGAGTTGTTCGTGTCCGTCAAGACCATCGAGATGACCCTCACCAGCGTCTACCGCAAACTCGGCATCCGTTCACGCGCGCAACTGCATTCGCGGTTGCCGCCGACGCCAGGGAAATCCCTGATTCACGCCGGCGGCTCAGGGCGATAGCGTCGGCGACGTGGTCGGCCCCGACCCGCTGCAGCGGTGCTTTCTCACAGAGTGGTATCAACCCGTGCTGTCGCAGCGCGGCGTCGACGACGTCGCCGACGCCCTCACCGCAGCCGGCGCAGCAGCTACGCGGCAGTGGGCATCCGGTCCGGCTCCTCGCGGCGGTGGCCGCGGCATCGGATCAGGTGCTCTACGGCGTCTTCGCCGCCGATTCCAGCGAAACCGTCACGCGCACCTGCGATCTCGCGGGCTGGCCGGCCGATCGCATCATCGGCGGCGTAGAGGCGCACATCGCCGCCCACCCGTGAGGCGGCTACTCCCCCAGCAGTCGCTGCCGCAACGCCTCGTCCTTGGCCAGCACCATCTCCTCGAGCCCCTGCTGATACGCCGACATCCGCGCCCGCAGACCCTCATCCGACGCGCCGAGGATCCGCACCGCCAGCAACCCCGCGTTGCGCGCGCCGCCGATCGACACCGTCGCCACCGGCACCCCGGCCGGCATCTGCACGATCGACAGCAGCGAATCCAGCCCGTCCAACCGTGCCAGCGGCACCGGCACCCCGATGACGGGCAGCGGCGTCGCCGAGGCCACCATGCCCGGTAGGTGCGCCGCACCGCCCGCGCCGGCGATGATCACCTGCAGGCCGCGCCCGGCCGCCTCCTGCGCGTAGGACAGCATCCGGCCCGGCGTGCGATGCGCGGAGACCACGCCGACCTCGAACGGGACGTCGAATTCGGCCAGCGCCTCGGCGGCGTCGGCCATCACCGGCCAGTCGCTGTCGCTGCCCATGATCAGGCCTACCCGGGGCGTCATGCGTGGGGGTCCCATCCGTCGGTCCATTCGGCGTGCGAGAGCCAGTGTGCCGCCCGCTCGGCGCGCTCGCGCAGCGACTCCCAGTCGGCGCGCCGACGATGTTGACGTGGCCGATCTTGCGGCCCGGGCCGCTCCTGCTTGCCGTAGAGGTGCACCTTGGCCTCCGGCATCCGGGCGAACAGGTGGTGCACGCGTTCGTCCATCGACATCTGCGGGACCGGGTCAGCGCCCAGCACGTTGCCCATCACGGTGTAGGGCGTCAGCGCCGAGGTGTCGCCGAGCGGATAGTCGAGCACCGCCCGCAGATGCTGCTCGAACTGCGAGGTGCGGGCGCCGTCCATGGTCCAGTGCCCCGAGTTGTGCGGCCGCATCGCGAGCTCGTTGACCAGCAGCTCGCCCGCGGTCGTCTCGAACAGCTCGACGGCGAGCACCCCGACCACCCCGAGTTCGGCGGCCACCCGCAGCGCCAGCTCGGAAGCCGCGGCGGCGGTGTCGTCGGGCAGGCCGGGTGCGGGCGCGATGACGGTGACGCAGATGCCGTCGCGCTGCACGGTCTCCACCACCGGCCAGGCCGCGCCCTGCCCGAACGGCGAGCGGGCCACCAGCGCGGCCAGCTCGCGGCGCATCGCGACCCGCTCCTCGACCATCACCTCGACGCCGTCGGCCAGGTAGCGCTGCACGATCTCGCGGGCTTCCTCGGCGTCGGCGGCCATCAGCACGCCGCGGCCGTCGTAGCCGCCGCGCACGGTCTTGATCACCACCGGGCCGCCGATCTGCTCGGCGAACGCCTCGGCCTCCCCGCCGGAGGACACCGCCGCATACCGCGGCACCGGCGCGCCGAGGGCGTCCAGCTTGCCGGCGCATGACGAGCTTGTCCTGGGCGTGCACCAGCGCCTCGGGCGGCGGCGCGACGTTGACGCCGTCGGCGACCAGCTGCTCCAGGTGGGCGGTCGGCACGTGCTCGTGGTCGAAGGTCAGCGCGGTGGCGCCCTCGGCGGCGCGGCGCAGCGCGTCGAGGTCGGTGTGCGAGCCGAGCACGACGTCCGGGGTGACCTGGGCGGCGGACTCGTCGGGGCGCACGGCCAGCACCCGCAGCGTCTGACCCAGCGCGATCGCGGCCTGGTGGGTCATCCGGGCGAGCTGGCCGCCGCCGATCATCGCGACGACGGGTGGTTGGCCGGGTGGTCGGGAGAGAGGTGCTGCCACGCCACATATCGTGTCATGACCTCCACCACATCGATGACCTGCGGTTACCCGCCGCTTGGGAGTTTCGGGGGTTGTTTCCGTAGACTCGCTCCTTGTGTCCTTTGCCGATGCGACGATCAAGCGCCTGCCGGGGCCGCTCCGTCCCTATGCGGAGCGGCACCACGAGCTGATCAAGTTCGCGATCGTCGGGGCGACGACGTTCATCATCGATTCGGCGATCTTCTTCACGCTCAAGCTGACGATCCTGGAGCCCAAGCCGGTGACGGCCAAGATCATCGCCGGCATCGTCGCGGTGATCGCGTCCTACATCTTCAACCGGGAATGGAGCTTCCGCGACCGGGGCGGCCGGGAGCGCCACCACGAGGCGCTGCTGTTCTTCGGGGTCAGCGGCTTCGGCGTGCTGCTGAGCATGGCGCCGCTGTGGGTCTCGAGCTACGTGCTGATGCTGCGGGTGCCGATGGTCTCGCTGTTCGCCGAGAACGTCGCCGACTTCATCTCGGCCTACGTCATCGGCAACCTGCTGCAGATGGCGTTCCGGTTCTGGGCGTTCCGCCGCTACGTCTTCCCCGACGAGTTCGCGCGCAACCCGGACAAGGCGCTGGAGTCCACGCTGACCGGCGGTGGGATCGCCGAGGCGCTCGAAGACGAGTACGAATTGCGGCACGCGCCCGGGAACGACAACGTGACGCCGATGCGCGCATCCAAGCGGCGCCGCGCGCAGCGGCACCTGGGCGACGACGAACCGCGGGTGTCGAAGACGTCTTGACACTGCCCTGTCCCCGCAGGTCTATGGTGTAGAAACCATTGACGCGAGCGACAAACAGGGGGCGCGAGCGGTGGACAAAAAAGCTTACCGAGTGAGCGGCGTGGTGGCCGCGGCCGGTCTCGGTCTCGCCCTGTCCAGCGGTATCGCCATCGCGGAGCCGTCGGACGCCGACGCCTCCGACACGGGCACATCGGTGTCGGCACCGTCGGACTCGGAGCCCCAGAGCGAGACGTCGCCGTCAGTGTCGACGAGCGACGAGGACGCCGCCGACACGCAGGACAGCGCCGACGAGGACCCGGCCGGTGATCACGCTGAGTCGGATGACGAGCCGACCGCAGACGACCCGGTCACGGACGAGCCGACCGCCGAAGACGGTCGAACGGTCAGGCACCGGCAGCCACGCGCCGCCACGACGCGGTTGACCGCGGTGCGCGCCCCCTCCGACGCCCCCGCCGACGACGATGAATCCGCTGGCGACATCTCGCCGCGTGTGGTTGCCGATCCCGGCCCCGCAGCCGCAGTCGACCCGCCGGAACCGGCCGCCGCGACGATCCCGGCCACCGTTCGGTTCGTCCGCCCGACGGTCGTCCGGCCCGTCGAGGCGGTCACCCGATGGCTGACCGCTGCGAGTGTCACCGACACTTCGCCGCCGGCCGTATCGCCCTCGTTGTGGACTCTGGTGGCGTGGGTGCGCCGTCAACTCGGCGATGCGGCCACCAATGACGGTGCCGCCGAGCCGTCGGCCGCCGCCACCCCGGCGTCGACGTCGACGGGCACGACCGTCAACGTGAAGGACTACGGCGCCATCGGCGACGGGGTCACCGACGATTCGGCCGCGATCAAAGCCGCCGAAGCGGCGCTGACGTCCGGCGGCACGCTGTATTTCCCGGACGGCGATTACCGCTTCGCCCAACAGCATCCCGCCGGTGACGCGGCGATCCTGGTGAACGGTCTGTCCAATGTCACCGTGCAGTTCGCGCCCGGTGCGCGGCTGCTGATGGACAACCTCGACGCCAATGGCAACGGCACCAGCCACGGCATCCGGATCGTGGGCTCAGCTTCCTATGTGACCATCCTGAATCCGACGATCGAATGGGTCACCGCGCCGTCGGCACGCAGCTTCGGTGACGGACTGTCGGTGCTCGGTTGGCCGTCGGATTCGCCTCCACCGTCGGGGTGGACCGGCTCGACGGGGACGGTCGAATTCGTCTCGATCGTCAACGCGCGGGTCGTCAACGCACCGCAGACCGGAGCGGTCATCATGGGTGCCTCGGATGTGACCGTCACCGACTTCACCGCAGTGAACACGAAGGCCGACGGGCTGCACGTGAACGCCAGCCGTCGGGTCACCGTGGACGGTCTCACGGCGCAGAACACCGGTGATGACGGCCTGGCGTTCGTCACCTACTACCACCCGAGTCAGCTCTGGACCTACGGCCCCACCGACGGCCCGTTCAATCAGAGCGGGCTCGGCGCGTGGAACAACAGTGGGTCTACCGCCACGCACATCACGGTGACCGGGGGTGGCGCCAGCGGAGTCCGGGTGCAGGGCGGCTACGACATCGCGATCAGCGATGTCACCGTCAGCGACAAGGACTTCGGCGTCCAGGTCAACTCGGCCAAGGCCACCGGCCCGGGAGACTGGACGAGCCTGGCGTCTCGCGACATCGACATCTCCGGGGTCACCATCGACGGCGTCGGTACCGGGATCGTGCTCGCCACCAACAACATCGACGGCACCGACGACCCGATGTGGTGGAACTTCGCCGGCCTGTCGATCAGCGATGTCACCATCCACGACGCCGCGAACTGGTCGGTCGCCGTGGAAACCCCGGCAACCACGACCAGCGCGTTCGCCGGGGTCACGCTGCGCAACATCTACGCTGAGACCGGCACCCTGCCGACGGGCGGCGGCAATGGCGGGATACTGCTTGCATCGCTGCGTGATTCGGTGATCGACGGCGTACATCTGGTCTCGAATCACGCCGCTGACATCAACATTCTCGGTGCGGCCCAGATCCGCAACCAGCTCGCGGTCGGGGATCTGCCGTCGTCGAATCTGGCCGTCGACGACGTCGTGCTCGAAGGCCCGGGGCGCATCCTCATCCAGGACATCGCCGGCATGGATGTCGGTGACGTGGCGTCCTACGGCGCGGACGGCGCAGCCGTCGTGCTGTACCGCGTCAAGGACGCGTCGTTCGACACCATCACCGCGTACCTGCCCGGCCGGGGCGACGGCATGGGCCGCGGCGTGCAGCTCTTGCAGGTCTGCGGCGTGGACATCGCGGACGTCGAGGTGACGATGGACGACCACGTCGGGTCCGATTGGTGGGCAGTCGAACTGGGCGGCGGTAGCTCAGGCCAGGACATCGCCGGAAACGATGTGCACGTCGAGAACGTCACCTACGTCAGTACCCGGGACAACTCGACCTCCGACATCGTGGTCCAAGGTGGCCCGTACGGTCCGGTGAACTGGTACGTCAACGCGCACTGGCTCCATCAGGGCGAGGCCGTTCCGCAGTGGCGTTCGGCGCTCTACGGCGACACGTCGCCCGTGTGACTCACTTCCGCAGCAGACCCTGCTCGTGGTAGCTCAGATCGGTGTTCACCTGCCACGGATCCACGTTCTCGCCGAAGTACTTCCCGACGCTGCGCATCGCAGTGAGCATCGCATGGTCCTGGTTGTCGTAGTGATGCATCCCGTTGCGGCCGATCGGGATACAGCGACGGGTAGTGCTCCCGCAGGTAGTCGCGAATGCGGACGACGCTTCTGTCCCGGGTCGGGTCGTGGATCGGGTAGGCGTATTGCGAGCGGGCGATCATGACGCGCTCGATCTGCAGACCTGCCGAAGCCGAGCTGGTTCAGGTCGCGTTCGACGATGGCACCCAGGCCGTCGTCGCCGGCCAGCCACAGATCCTGATGCGGGAGCAGGAAGTACTCGAACCCCAGATACGTGCCGTCCCAGCCCTCCGGGCACAGATAGGGCGACCAGCGCCGGTAGTTCTGAATCCGGCCGGCGTAGAAGTTGCTTCCCGGGGTGTACACCCAGTTGAACGGGATGTCGTGGCGTTCGCGCAGCGCCACCGCGACCGTGATCAGCGACCGGTGCCGCAGCGTGGCGGCGATGGCCCGGATGTACTTCGGCGGCGCGGGGTCGAGCGCCTCGATGAGCAGCCGCAGCGGCATGCTGGAGAACACCGCGTCACCGGTGGCGGTGGTGCCGTCGGCCATCTCCAGGGTCCAGGCGCGGCCGTCGAAGTGGGCGTTGACGACGGCCGAGTTCATCGTGGGAGGTCACGCCGCGATCCACCAGTTTCGCTTGCGCGGCTTCCCAGAGCTGGCCGGGTCCGTGCCGCGGGTACCGGAAGACATCCTGGGTGGCGGGGTCCTCGCTCTTGCCCATCCGCCAGCCGATGGGTTTGATGCGCTGGTTCGCCCAGTCGCTGGCGAGGCTGTGGGGTTCGGCCAGCCAGGTCTTGCGGACGTAGCCGTCGAAGAAGAGCTCGTACCAGTAGCGGCCGAACTCCGACCTGCCCCACTCCTGGAAGTTCGTCGATCGGTGCGTGCAGGCCGGCTTCCGCGCCGGAACCTCGACCAGGCGAAACTGCCGAGCCCCCGGAAGCCCTTGCCGACCCCCAGCTGGGACAGCAGGTGCGCGGCCCAGCAGCGGATACCGGACGTAGTGGCCGTGCACCAGCATCGCCGAGCTGCGCGGCACGGCGATCCACTGGTCGTCGGGCAGCAGTGATCGCCACAGATCGGCCACTTCTTCGCTGCGGGTGAAGAAGCGATGCCCGCCGGGGTCGATGCGCCAGTCGCCGTCGGTATGGGTGCGGGCCAGGCCGCCGACGACCCCCGACGACTCGTAAATGCGGGGGTGCACGCCGCGTTTGGTCAGTTCCAGCGCGGCGGTCAGGCCGGCGGGCCCGGCGCCGATGATCAGTGGATTGCGGAGGAGATTCCATGGCGGTGTTACTTGCCGCGCAGCTGCGGGAGGCCCGGTAGTCGGCGAGCATGTCGTCGATGTGCTGTCCGGTCAGCTCGTTGAGCGGAGTGTCGAGGAACCGCAGTTGGGCGTACTGGCATTGCAGCGGCAGGAATCCACTGAGCAGCGGCTCGGGCGTGGTGCGGATGACCAGGTCGACGTCGTCGATGTCGAACGCAGCCCTGATGTCGCAGTCGTCCTGCTGGGCGCGCCGGTGCGCCTCGCGCAGTTCGTCGTAGGCGTCGTAGGCGGCCAGGATGTTGATGCGGAAGTCGCCGCCGGTCATCGCGACTTCCAGGTCCTGGGCGGCCGCAAGGTAGTTGTCGGGCAACAGCTTTTCGGTCCCCGTGCAGCCGGACGCTGCAGGTCGCGTGATCGAAGTGGGTGGGGATCAGCGTGGTGAAGAAGTGGATCGACGCCTGATAGACCGCGGCCAGTTCGTCGTCGCGCCGGCCCAGGTTCGCCCGGCTCAGGTTGTACACCGTGACGGTGCGGACGTCGTTGCGCTGCAGCGCCAGTAGCAACTCGACGACTTTTCGGCGCCGCGTAGGTATGCCTCGGCCAGCGTGGTGCCGTTGCCCTGGCCCAGCGCCGCAAGCCGTCCGGAATCAAGCCCACATGTATTGGCCCTGACCCACGCTGAACCCCCTGCCGCTAAGCTCCCCGAGCAAAGGGTATTACGCGGCTACCCGTGGCGCTGACGAACGATCGTATCCGCACGATATTTGCCATTTTCGAACCCACCGCCGCGATTCACAGCGGACTGTGCACGCAAACTCCTACTCGGCGCTGCGCAGCACCGCCAGGAAGGTCAGCAGGAGGATCTTGAAATCGAGCAGCAGTGACCAGTTCTCGATGTAGTAGTTGTCGAACTCTGCGCGGTCGGCGATCGAGGTCTGACCGCGCAACCCGTGCACCTGTGCCCAGCCGGTGATGCCGGCTTTTACCCGGTGCCGGTCGCCGTAGCGCCGCACCTGCATCTCGAACAGCTCGACGAATTCGGGCCGTTCGGGTCGAGGACCGACCAGGGCCATGTCGCCTTTGAGCACATTGAGCAACTGGGGCAGCTCGTCCAGGGAGGTCTTGCGCATGATCTTGCCGATCCAGGTCCGCCGGTCGTCGCCCTCGACGCCGCCGGGCGCCGCCCCGTCCTTGAGTTCGAACCCGGCCTTGGCGGGGTCCAGCGGACGCATACTGCGGAATTTGAGACAATCGAAGACCTTGCCGTCGCGTCCGATCCGCTGCTGCCGGAAGAAGACCGGGCCCGGCGAGCTGACCTTGACGGCGATCGCGGTCCGATGAACAACGGTGAGATCAGCAGCAGGCCGAGGCGGCGAGGGTCCGCCCGATGGCGTGCTTGACCGCGAACTGCCATCCTTTCGGGTCGATGTGGCACAGCACCATCAAGGGCACGCCGCCGAGGTGCTCGACCCTGGTTGCCCACGCCCGACCGCATCCATCAGTCGCGGCACCACCCGAACGCGCATGCCGAGCGCTTGGGCCGTCTGGGCCGTTCGGGCCAGCTGATCGTCGGACACCGAGCGACGGTGCGATGATCAGTTCCTGCGCCTGGGTGGCACGCGCGGCGATGTCGAGGGCGTCGGTTGCTCCAAGGTAGGGCACGTGGAAGGAACCGATGTCGTTCGGGCGCACGTCGTCCAGTACCCCGACGGGGTGCAAGCCGTAGTCGGGATGTTGACGCATCCGGGCCACCAGCTGGTGGGCGATCGGGCCCGAGCCGACGATGAGCGCCGGCACGCCGAAGTTGTATTTGCGCCGCAGGTATCGCTGCGCCAGCGACCGGACGAGTCGCACCGCCGGCACGAGGACCGCGGCGCACACCCAGAGTCGGACCAGCATTGCGCCCGGCCGGATTTCGTCGGCTACCCCGGCGTCACTCGCGGAGGCTGGAACCTGCCACAGCACGATCGCCAACGTGGTCAGCGCCGCCACCGCGACCGAGGTCTCCACCGGTTCGAATTCGTCGAGGAAGCTGTGCTTGAGGCTGCGCCGGTACATCGACCGGGTCGACAAGATGGCGACCAGAACCGGAATGAACAGCCAGGACAGCACTCCGACCTTGCTGTGTTCCGCGGGTCCGGGTGTCCACCACAGGGCGATGAGGATCGCCCAGAAGGCCGCCCAGATATCGAGTCGCACGGTGAGGCCCACGTACCCGGACTCGTTACGCAACTGCTCGACCAATCGGTGTCGACGACTCTGCGGCCGGCGGGCGAGGGAACGGCTTGCAGCCGGGCACGGTGGCGTGCTCCGATGGGCGGTGGATGACCGCGTTCGCGTCTGCCTGCATGCCTCATCACCCTCTGGGCCGGTTCTTCGGGTCCACTGTATGTGTGCTGGGGTCGGGATGCGTCGGTTTGTCAGGCGAAGCAATGAATTTGCGGCGACGACCGGCCACCGGATGGCAACTGGCTTAGCTGACGGCTGATTCGTCGGGGTTGAGTCCGGTTGGGAAGCGAAGATGCGTTCAGCTGCGAGGGTGGCCAGATCGCTCAGGACCTGCACGTGTCCGGTGCTCCACATCCGGGGCTTGGTGTCGAAAACGCACAGCGTGCCGACCGCGCTGCCGCCGTTGTCGATCAGCGGTATGCCCAGGTACGCGACCACGGAGCCGTCGACGACGGCCGGGTGGTGCTTGAAGACCGGGTCGATGCGCGCGTCCTCGAGTACCAACGCTGTCCCGTTTGCCACGGCATATTGGCAGACCGAGCGGTCCAATGGCGTCTGTCTTTCCTCGGCAGATGTGCCGCCGATTCCGACGGTGCTTTTGAAGAATTGCCGGTCGACGTCGATGAGCGACAACGCCGCGTGCGGTGCGTCCAACGCGTTGGCAGCGGCCCGGGTGATCCGGTCGTAGACCTCCTCGGGCGGAGAGTCGAGCAGACCGGTGGCATAGAGGGACCGCAACCGGTCCGGGTCGGTTATGGCTGAAGAAACGTCCGGCATGGCAGCATGAGCAAACACCTCGCACTCAGCCAGGTGGGTCTTGAGATCGTCGATCAACGGGCTCTGGGCACGCCTCAACTCCGCCAGCATCCGAGATCCGACGGCGCGAGCCACATAGGTCGCGACATCCTCGCCCTCGTCTCGCGCGCAGTCCTCGAGCACGCGGTTGAGCCAATCGTCGAACCTGGAGATCCTGCTGGTCACATATTTACGGTAACGGAAGGCGCCGTCGCAGTGCGCAAAAGCCCATCCCCCCGCGCAGTAGCCTTGAGGCGCCGGGGCGAGGAACGGGAGGGCACGTGGCAGACACGCGATCGGCGGGCCATCGGCCCGTCGACCTGTTGTTCGACGCCCGCCACATCCGGCAGAGCGGCATCGGGACCTACATTCGTACCCAACTGCCCCACCTCGAGGAGGCCGCTGACCGGCACGGGCTGTCCCTGGCGGTGCTGGCCGAGGATGGCACCCTGCCTCCACTTCGCCCCAGCACCGCGGTCGTCGCCGCGTCGCCGCAAGCGGCCGGAATGTACACACCCGCCGAACAACGGGTGTGGCGCCGAGCCTTCGATACGGTGAACCCTCGTGCGGTGTGGGTGCCGCACTACCCGTTCCCGTTCGCCCGGCTTCTGCCCCGCCACCGACGGATGCTGACCTATATGACCGTGCACGACACCATCCACCTGCTGCCCGAGACCGTCAGCGGGCAGAGCGCCGCCCGCCGGATGTACGCGCGGGTGATGCTGAGTGCCGATGCCCGGTGGGCGCGGCGGATCTTCACGGTGTCGGAAGCGACGGCGACGACGTTGACCTCGATCGTGCGGTCGGCTCGGACGATGGTCACGCCGATACCCGTCGACGACGTCTGGTTCACCGCGCCGCGATCCGAGCCTGACTCCCGTCACCGGCCCCTACCTGCTGTATGTCGGAAACACCAAGCGGCACAAGAACCTTCCGCTTCTGCTCGAGGCGTTCACCCGTGTCGCCGACACCATCGCCCACAAACTGGTGATCGCCGGCGGCGGCGCCTCCCTGCGCACGATGGACGACCGGGTGCGCGAACTCGCCGAGGCCAACAGCGGCCGGGTCGTGGTGACCGGTCAGGTGGACTTCGGTGTGTTGCGCGCCCTGGTCGCCGGCGGCGGACGTGCTGGTGATGCCGTCGCTGCACGAAGGCGCGGGGTTACCGCCGCTGGAGGCCATGGCGTCGCGCACCGCGGTGTTGTCGTCGAACATCCCGGCCCTGCGGGAGACGTGCGGCGACGGCGCCGAATTCTTCGATCCCCACGACGTCGACGCGCTCGCCGCCCTGCTGCGCACCTATGGCACCGACGAGGCGGCCAGAGACGAGTTGGCGGCCCGCGGCCACACCCACGTCGTCGAACGCCAAACGACGATCGATCCAGAGGCGGCAGCCGAAGCGATCTGCGCCGACCTGCTCAACGGCCGCAGCTGATCCAGATCAGCGCAAGACCGCTCGGTGGTCGACGGTCCTGCCGATCGTCATGCCCAGTACACCCTCCGCCCTGCCCACGCCCAGCATCAGTCCGTCCATGGGCTTGAACTTGTCCCGGTGACGCAGTGGCATCAGCACCCCACCGACCACGTGACGGACCCTGTCGATGCGTGGGTACTGCCAGCGGCGAAACAGATAGCCGCTGCCCCGTCCGTAATTGCGAAGCTTCCGTCGGCGCTCCGCCGCAGTGAGGTGAGAAAATTCCGGCTTCGCGTGAACGACGAGGTCATCGATCCACACCACGTTCGCAAGGCCCATCGCCTGCATCCGGAGCAGAAGGTCGGTGATTTCACCGCTTTGCCACGGAGTGGGTGCGCCCGTCCCGATCGAGGAGTCGAACCCGCCGGCCCGGACGAACTCCTCGCGTCGGAGCGCGGTGGCGGGCTCGATTGCTCCCCACACGGTGCGGCGGTCCAGAGGTGTTGACGGGGGCGGTATCTGGTTTCGGGCTCCCTCGGCATCGGTCAACCGAGCCGCGCACACGGTGGCCGAGCCCACACAGTAAGGTGCCAGCCGCTCGAAGAAGTCGGCGTCGAGCCGGCTGGTGTCGTTGGGGAACAGGACCCAGTCGACGTCCTCGCCGAGCGCGGCCGCGCCCGCGTTGCGCCCGTTGGAAGCTCCGCGCTCGCTCACAACCGTGCGCAGCGACATCGTGCCGGTGAAGTCGGCCACCAGATGGCGCAGTGCCGGAACGTTGTCGATGTCGACGTGGTGGGCGATCACGACGCTCCGTGGAGGGTGCGTCTGGGCGGCGATGTCCGCGAGGAGCGCGCGCAGGTCGTCCCACCGGCCCACCGAGGTGACGACCACGCCGAACCTTGCGTACGAGTCATTCGGCATGCGCGCGAAGCCCCATCCGTCGGCAGGCCGACATCTGTGTGGTGGGCTGTGTTCTGCCCGTCACGTGCCATAATCTAGAGCACCAATTGCATCCCGAAACTATCTGTGCATGAATTTCGGTTTCCATATCGAAGGCAGGAACCATAACGAACCCACGCAGGCGACGCGGAAGAAACTCCAGCTTCGTCGGCGGACAATTGGATGCCGAGGTTCTCTTGCGTGACGATGCTACCGAGGATTGGCGTCGGCGAACGCGCGACACCGGAACGACATTTGGCGACGATGCACGCGGCCGGCAATGGTTGATCCCGGCGGTATTGATTCTCACCCCGGTGACGTTCTCCTTCGTAGCGTGGGGCGCGCTCAATGCGCTGTGCTCGATGGGTGGCTGCGTTCCGGGGTTCTGGCTGCAACTGCGCGGATTTCTCGAGCCGGCCGAGATCACCGTCCCAGGCGTGACGCTCCTGCTGGTCTGGTACGGCTTTCTGGTCCTGTTGACCACCGTGGGCTGGCGGCTGGGCACAGCGACCGACCCGCGTCCCGACGTGGCGCGGCGCACGTGGACAACGGATTTCGAGCGTCGCTACTTTTACCTCGTCCTCACCGCGGCGTCCGGCGGGGTGGCGTATGCGTACGCCAAAATTATGGCCAGCACCTCGATTCTCGATTCCCTCACCTCGCAGACCGGCAACTCCTTCACCAATTCTCTGTCGGGGTCGGCTGGTGTCGCAACGCTCAGGTACGCCACTATCCTTGCGGCACCTGTCAGCATCTATCTATGGCGCAAGAATTCCATACGTCTGCCGTTTGCCATCGTCGCCGTCGTACTTCTGCTGATGAACGCAATGATCGCGTCGAGGCTGGCTCTGCTGATGGCCGTCGTCGTCTATCTCGCCATAGCTACGACCGCGCGGTTCAGCGCCGGGCCGGCAAAGCCGCGACGCATTCCTCGGGCGGTGGTCCTCGGCGCCGCGGTCCTAGTCGGCTTCTCCACGCTGATGGCGCTGAACTTCGTCCGCAACGGGGCCTACTACCGCGCGGCCGGTGTGACCGATCCGGTGGCCATGAACTTCTACCAGATGGGAAGCTATCTCGCGGTGCCGGCCCAGGTGTCGCTCGGTGTCGCAGATAAGATCATGCGCGGTGAGTTCGACAAGTCCGGAAGCCCGGTCGGATCTGTGGTCGCCATCGAACCCAGCTTTTTCGTCACCGACAAGGTTCGCAAGGACGACGCGACGCCCGAGAACGAGCAGTACGGTTACGCGGTCTCCTTCGCGCCGAACTTCACCACCAATTCCGTATTCGCCGACATCTACGGCCAATTCGGCGCGTGGGGCCTGTTCTATATTCTGCTCGGATATTCAGGTGCGGGATATCTGTTCGGCCGATTCCTGCGCTACGGCCCGGTGATCGCGGGAACGGGAGGCGTGTTGGCGTATTGCATGGTCGAACTCTGGCGTGTGCAGATACTGAGCCAGGGGATTGTCATTTTTCTCATTCTGTTAACGGTCGGTTGTGGGACGGTTGCCGGATTGATCGGCAACGCGCGACAAGGTGAATGCGAAGGTGCACATCTTGAGTAGGACTGCCAAACCAGCCAGTTCGCAATACCACCGGTTCGGGGTCAGGCGCGACTGGTTCCGCTCCACGACAATGGTGCTCGCCGACAACGCGGTGATGATCGTTCTCACGATGGTCATTGGCGGGCTGATCGGGCTGGCTTTCAGCCTCGCTCAGAAGCCGACCTACCAGTCGACCGCGGTGCTGTATCAGGCGCCGATCCAAGGTGACAGCGACTCGACCAGCAAGCAACGCACCCAGGGCATCGTTTCACTACTGACCTCGGAGAAATTGGTGTCCGCAGCATTGCGTAGCAGCGGATTGCGCATGTCGGTCATCGACTGTCGTCTCTGAGATCCGCCGTTTGGCCAAACCGGTCAAGCAGTCTGACTGGGAAAAAGTAGCGACTATTTCTGCTCAGAACGAAATCATTGGTAAAAAAGTGGCCGAAGCACTCAAGCTAGTCGGTAAAGATGGCGTGGTTGAGGTCGAAGAAGGCAAAACCATGGACATCACCATTGACCACAAACAAGGCATGGTGCTGGATAAAGGCTATGCATCTCCCTATTTCGTTACCGACACCGATGCGATGGAGTCTGAGATCAAGAATTCTTGATCTCAGACTCCATCGCATCGGTGTCGGTAACGAAATAGGGAGATGCATAGCCTTTATCCAGCACCATGATGCTCTCGCTTCCCTTCGCGCTGGTGGGCGGGGTGGTCTTCATGGCCCTGCTCGGATTCAACTGGTCGGTGGCCACCGCGGTGGGTTTCATCGCGCTGGCGGGTGTCGCCGCCGAGACCGGCGTGGTCATGCTGCTCTACCTGGACCACGCCTGGGACGACCGGCGCGCGAAGGGACGACGTACGCCGGCGGATCTGCGCGACGCCATCGTGGAAGGCGCCGCGCTCCGGCTCCGGCCGAAGATGATGACCGTGACGGCCATCATCGCGGGGCTGCTGCCCATCTTCTGGGGTCACGGCGCGGGCGCGTCGGTCATGCGCCGCATCGCCGCGCCGATGATCGGCGGCATGGTGTCGGCCACCGTGCTCACGCTGCTGGTGATCCCCGCGATCTACTCCCTCTGGCAGGAAGCCGTGCTCCGCTCCGAGGCGCGCGCCCAGGCGCGTGCGCTCCCCGACGCGGAGCCGATGCCGGCGGGGGATTGAAGGACCTCATGAGCGCCGGATATCGAAACATGAATGCATACGCAAAGACCCGGGCTGCCCTCGCGGTGGCCATGACAGGACTGGCGCTCGGTGCGTGCTCGACGGGCACGACCGAGTTGGAGAACACGACACAAGCCGCAGCGTTGCTCAGCGTGCAGCCCGTGGCGGGCACGACGGGCGTGGCGGTGGGCACCGAGGTGGTGGTCACGTTCGACCACGCCATGGCCGAGGGCATGGAGAGCTATGCGGACCTGCATGAGGGTTCGTTGACCGGTCCCAGGGTGGAGGGCATCTGGGCGCTGTCCACGGATCGGACGAAGCTCACCTTCACGCCGGCGACGGCGCTGAAGGCCGCCACCACCTACGTGATCCACATCGGCGGCGGCATGATGGATGCGGAAGGTCATGAGGTGGACCTGGGCATGCACGGCACCGGCATGGGTGGGCAGTGGGCCACCGAGTCGATGATGACCGGCGGGATGGGCGGGATGATGGGGGGTGGCACCATGGGCCAGCACATGGGAACGGGCTGGGAGAACCCGGTCGACGGCACCTACGGGATGGTTTTCACGTTCACCACCGCAGGCTGACGCGCGGACCGGGCCACGACGACGACGCGAGGTTGAAGGGCCGGCACGGCCGGCGCTCAAACGAGGGAGGTGCCATGAACACCACGAAACGATGGACGACCACGACGCTCGCGCTCTTCGCGCTGGCGGCCGCGCCCCTGGGCGCGCAGCAGGCAGGGGGCTCGGGCGCGTCCGCCGATGCGACCCAGACCTGTCCCGCCATGATGGGCATGATGATGTCCGGCGGGATGGGGATGATGGGCGACGGCATGATGGGGGGCGCCATGATGGGCGGCGGCATGATGCACGGCCAGAACCAGGGCGGCATGATGCACGGCCAGAACCAGGGCGGCATGATGCACGGCCAGGGGATGGCGGCACAGGGCAGCAAGCAGGGCATGGGGAGCATGGCGATGATGGGGGCCGGACCCGGCGCATTTCTCGCCGCCGCGGACGAGCTGGGCCTGAGTGCCGAGCAGAAGGGCCGCCTCCAGGACATCCAGAGCCAGGCCCGGCAGAGCATGCAGACGGCCATGCAGGGCGGGATGGCGCGCACAACGAAGCGATGCAGGCGCTCCAGGGCGACACGCCGGATCTGGACCGGTATCAGCAGGCGCTGGAGCGGGCCGCGAACCAGATGGTCCAGGCCCACGTGGCCATGACGCGCGCGAGCTATGACGCGCGGGACGTGCTCACGCCCGAGCAGCGCGACAAGGTGAAGGAGAGCCTGGAGGTTTCCACCGCCATGATGTGCGCGGGAGCGGGCGGCGGCATGGGCGCTCAGCCCGGACGATGAGTTGAATCCGGGGGCGCACCGGACGGGGTCTCCCGACCCGTCCGGGCGGGACGTCAGGCTTCGGCGCCCTCGTCGTGATCCTCGTGCTCGTCCTCTTCCATGATCAGCGGCGCGTCCACCAGGTCGATGGGCGCGTCCAGCAGGTCCAGGTCGAACCAGGTGTCGAAGGTGTCGGGGCTCCTGTCTCCGGGCCAGCGGGCCGGGTCGCTCTCGATCTCGTGCAGCATCTGCTCGAAGACGGCGTCCACGTTGTCGGCCACCCAGTCCACGATCAGTTCCGCGTCTTCGGCGTAGGGCACCAGGAACGTGGTCTGGAAGTTGAGCTGCGCCTCCTCCAGCGACATGGGCGCCTCTCCCTCCTCGAGGCCGTCCTCGCTCTTCGATGCCGCGCACCCAGTCCACCCAGGGCTGCAGGGGCGTCACCACCAGGATGTAGCGGTTCAGGCGCACGATGGGCGCTTCGCTGTCCTGCGTTCCCTCTTCCGGGCTCATACGAGGCTCTTTCTGTATCGGAGCGCCTTCAGCGTCGTGGGCTGGGGGGCGATCTCTGTGGTTTCGGCGCCGTCCTCGGCGAATCCTCGGGCGGCATAGAACGTGCGGGCGCCCTCGTTCATCTCCATGACCCAGAGCACCAGCGTCCGGTACCCCAGTGCCGCCGCACGTTCCTCCAACTCGCTGCACAGCGCCGTGCCCCACCCTCGGCGCCAGTGGGTCGGATGGAGGTAGAGCGTGGGCATCTCGGCCACGGCCGGGTCGTCGATGTCCTGCTCGTCGGCGGAGCGCAGCGTGCAGAAGCCGACCACGCATCCGTCCTCTTCGCCCACCAGGGTCAGCACCCCGGGGTCCGCGAGCCACTCCCGCCAGCGCCGGAGACGCTCCTGGGCGGACATCGAGTCCACCAGCCAATCGGGCACATGCCCCCGGTAGAGGGCTTCACGGCTGGCCTCGTGCACCCGGGCGATGGCTTCGGCGTCGGGTGGGCCGGCAGGGCGGATAGGGTACGGCTGGGCGCTCATCCCCGGTAGGTTATCGCCCCGACGAAGCTATTTGGAATGCCTCCGGATTCCTGATGGAATCCTGATAGCACGGTGTTAGGGGGGGATTCTCCTTCAGGCTGTAGGGAGGTCCCCGCATTGCGGCACGCGGGGGATGGCTTATCTTCTAGATGAGATTGATTCTCAAGCCGATGAGAGCCACCCGCAGCAACCGGAACCTGCCCATGGCAGCCACGAGACGTCTTCCAACCGTGGCGAACACGTCGAATGCCGCCCCCGCCGGAAACGGCGAGCGGGAGCTGCGTTTGGCGGATGTTCCCCTGCGGCAGGCGGTCGAATTGGTGCGCATCGACCTTCCCGCCGACGAGCTGGAGCCGCTGCTGGAGCGGGGCGTGCTGCCGGGCTGTGAGCTGTGCCCCGTGCGCCGTTCCCCCTCCGGGGACCCGATCGTGACGGTGGATGGGACGCTCCTGGCCCTGCGGCGCGAGATGGCGGGCTGCCTGTGCGTGCGCATACGGGCCGACCTCGACGCCGCCGCCTCGTCAGGCTGACGCCCACGCCGCTGCGCTCCTTGTCTTCCGCACCCCCCAGGTCCCCGACCGCATTCGCGGCTGCGTCCGAACCGGAGCCGCGCACCTCCCGCGCCGCCGAGCGCCCCCTGATCGCCCTGGTCGGGCCGCCCAACGCGGGCAAGTCCACGCTCTTCAATCAGCTCACCGGGCTCCGCCAGAAGGTCGCCAACTACCCGGGCGTGACGGTGGAGAAGAAGACGGGCCGGATTCGCCTGGACGACGGGCGCGAGCTGGACGTGGTGGACCTGCCCGGCGTGAACGGCTTCAGCGCCCGCACGCTGGACGAGCGGGTGACGCGGGACGTGCTCGAGGGCCGCGCGCCGGGCCTCGGGATCGCCCGACGCCGTGGTGCTCATCATCGACGTGACGCGCTTCGAGCAGCAGCTCATGCTGTGCGAGCCCATCCTGGAGATGGGCATCCCCACGCTGCTCGTGCTCAACATGACCGACGAGCTGGAGCGCCGGGGCGGCTCCATCGACGCCGACGTGGTGGCCGACCAACTGGGGTGGAGGTCGTGCGCGCCGCCGTACGCTCGGGCGAGGGAATGGAGCGCGTGCGCGCGTTCCTGCACGAGGTGGCCGACCGCGGGACCTCTGCCGGACCGGCCGTGCCCCGCGGTGTCCAACGTGCCCCAGCGCGCCGGCGGCGTGCAGCTCCCCATGCTGGACGTGTTCGCGGCGCGCCGCCGCAGCGGTGAGGGAGGTGCGCCGTGAAGGCGCGGGTTCCGGCCGGCGGGACCGTCGAAGCATCCAGGAGCGGCTGGACGCCGTGCTCCTGCACCGGGTGTGGGGACCGCTGATCTTCTTCGGCGTCGTGCTGCTGGTCTTCCAGGCGATCTTCACGTGGGCCACGCCCCTCATGGACGGCGTGGAGTGGCTCATCGCGACGTCGGGCGCGTGGGTGGGTGGGCACCTGCCGGATTCGTGGGTCCGGGACCTGCTCATCGACGGCGTGTGGGGCGGGGTGGGCTCGGTGCTCGTGTTCCTGCCGCAGATCCTGATCCTCTTCCTCTTCCTGGGGATCCTGGAGGACTCCGGCTACATGGCCCGGGCCGCGGTCATCGCCGACCGCATGATGTACCGCGTCGGCCTGCAGGGGCGGGCGTTCCTGCCCGCTGCTGTCCGGTTACGCGTGCGCGGTGCCGGCGATTCTGGCCGCGCGCACGGTGGAGGACGAGCGGGACCGGCTGACGACGATCTTCGTCACGCCGTTCATGACGTGCTCGGCGCGGCTTCCGGTGTATGCGCTGCTGATCGCCGCGTTCATTCCCGAACGGCCGCTGCTCGGACCCCTCATGGGCACGCGCTCGGCCACGCTCCTGGGACTGTACGCGCTCGGGACGGGGGCGGCGGTGTTCACGGCGTTCCTGATCCGGCGCACGCTGCTGCGCGGCAAGTCCACCACGTTCATGATGGAGCTGCCGTCGTACCGCATGCCCTCGCTCAAGTCGCTGGGGCTCCGGCTGCTCGACCGCAGCAAGGTGTTCCTGAAGCGCGCCGGCCGGATCATCCTGGCCGTGGCCGTGGCGCTCTGGGTGCTCACGCAGGTGCCCCGGGTGGACGGCCACGCGCCGCCCATCGAGGCAGAGCGTGCTGGGTACGCCGGCCACCTGCTCGAGCCCGCGATCCGGCCCCTGGGCTTCGACTGGAAGATCGGCGTGGGGCTGGTCTCCGCTCTCGCCGCGCGGGAGGTCATCGTCGGTACGCTCGGGACGATCCACGGCGTGCAGGACACGGGCGAGGGATCGCTTCAGCTCCAGGCCGCGCTGAAGCAGGACCTGGACCTGGGCGGCGCGGTGGCCCTCATGGTCTTTTTCGCCTTCGCCCTGCAGTGCATGTCCACCATGGCGGTGATGCGGCGCGAAACGGCCGGCTGGCGATGGCCGGTGATCCAGTTCTCCTACATGCTGGTGCTGGCCTACGCCGGCGCGTGGCTGGCGAACTGGCTGATCTGAGCGCCGAGGCCCCGGCCTCCGAAGGCGCAGTCGGCTCCGCCCCGGGCGGGGCTGGGCCCATCCCCCGGGTACGTTCGTACCCGACCCCTGTAGGGAACCTCCCCGCAGAACGATTCCGGTTCTACCCGACATCCGCGAAATGGCTCTTCGTCCCAGAATACACACGCGTGCTGATTGAAGGGGTGCAGGCGGAGCTATGCCCGCCGACCGCCCCGCAGGCCAAGAGCGAGGGAGTGCCCCGCGAAAGCGGCCCCGAGCGGCCTGTTCAGTGGACGTGTTGTGCTGGAGCCGATGCGGAATCGGGATGGGACATGGTGTCGCTTGCAGGTCCGTGTCCCATCCCCGGCTTCATCCCCTGGCGCTGAGCGACCACCCACAGGCCGGCGACGAGGACGAAGACGGCCAGGACCTTCCGGGTCCACGGGCGCTCTCCGGCCAGGCGGCGCAGGCCGAGACCGAAGGCGGCCAGCGCCGGCATGGTGCCCAGCGCCGAAGGAGCGCCATGGCCGCGGCGCCGACCAGGGGGTCCCCGAAGCCACGGAGATGCCGAGGGTGGCGTAGACCAGGCCGCAGGGCAGGAGCCCCGTGGCCATGCCGAACACGAAGCGGGAGCCCAGGTCGCCGCGCATGGCCGCGCGGGTCGCCAGACGGGTGAGTCCGGGAATGCGCAGGGTGGGTTCGGGCGTGAGCCCGGCGAGGCCCGCCGCGAACCAGACGACGAGGGCGGCGGACAGGACCGTCGCGATCCAGGAGGGACCGGGGACCGCGTCGCCGAGCAGGCCGGCGAGCGCGCCGAGGGATGCGTAGGTGAGGGTCTTGCCGCCGTGCCAGGCCGCGGTCTGGGAGACCCGGCCCCCGCAGGCGAGGGCGAAGGAGCCGCACATCCCGATGCAGTGGGGGCTGCCGATCAGCCCCGCGACGAAGGCGGCCGTGATGGCTGGAATCATGGTTCGCGCGCGGGCTGGCGCTGAAGGGATAGCAGGACCGAGTGAGCGATCCGAGGTACCTGGAGCCATACCCACGAGAGAACCTTATGGAACAGACGATCCCCGGTACAGTCGCCGCGCCCGAGCGGCCGGTGGCGGACACGGGCCCCCGCGTCGACGACGACGGGTACGACATGGCCATCGTGAAGATGTTCTTCACGGCGACGGTCGTGTGGGCCCTCGTCGGCATGCTCGTGGGCGTGATCATCGCGACCGAGCTGGCGTGGTGGCCCGCCAACCTCGGACTGCCCTGGACGAGCTTCGGGCGGCTCCGCCCGCTGCACACCAACGCGGTGATCTTCGCGTTCGCCGGCAACGTCTGCTTCACCGGCATCTACCACTCCATGCAGCGGCTGCTCAAGACGCGGATGTTCAGCGACGTGCTGAGCCGCATCCACTTCTGGGGCTGGCAGCTGATCATCGTCGCCGCCGCGATCACGCTGCCGCTGGGCATGACCCAGTCGAAGGAGTACGCCGAGCTGATCTGGCCCATCGACGTGGCCATCACGCTCGTGTGGGTCGTGTTCGCGATCAACTTCTTCGGCACCATCGCCATCCGGAAGGTGCAGCACCTGTACGTGGCGATCTGGTTCTACATGTCGTTCGTGCTGACCATCGCCGTGCTGCACATCGTCAACTCGCTGGCGATCCCCGCGACGCTCTTCCGCTCCTACCCCATCTACTCCGGCCTCACCGACGCGCTGGTGCAGTGGTGGTACGGGCACAACGCCGTGGGCTTCTTCCTGACCACGCCGTTCCTCGGGCTCATGTACTACTACCTGCCCAAGGCGGCGAACCGGCCCATCTACAGCTACCGGCTCTCGATCATCCACTTCTGGGGGCTGGTCTTCCTCTACATCTGGGCCGGGCCGCACCACCTGCTGTACTCGGCGCTGCCGGACTGGGCGCAGAGCCTGGGGATGGTGTTCAGCATCATGCTCCTGGCGCCGAGCTGGGGCGGCATGCTCAACGGGCTGCTCACGCTCAAGGGCGCGTGGGACAAGGTGCGCACGGACCCGATCCTGAAGTTCATGGTGGTGGCGGTGAGCTTCTACGGCATGAGCACGTTCGAGGGGCCGATGATGGCCATCCGCTCCGTGAACGGGCTGGCGCACTACACCAGTTGGGTCATCGGCCACGTCCACTCCGGCGCGCTCGGGTGGGTGGGGATGATCTCGTTCGGGATGCTGTACTGGATGGTGCAGAACATCTGGAAGCGTCCGCTCGCGCACCCGAAGTGGGCGACGCACCACTTCTGGCTCGCCACCATCGGCATCGTGCTCTACACCGTGTCCATGTGGGCGGCGGGCCTCATGGAGGGCCTGCAGTGGCGGGCGCTCAACGACGCCGGCCAGTTGGCCAACCCCGTCTTCCTGGACATCACGCAGCGCCTCAACCCGTTCATGTGGCTGCGGGTCGTGGGCGGCACGATGTATCTCCTCGGCACCGTGATGATGGCGATCAACTTCTGGCAGACGATCCGCCGCCCCGGCCGGCCCATGGTGGCCGAGCCCGTCGCGGTCGGTGCGGACTGAGGGGGCGGCCATGGCACAGCACAACGAATCCGGGAAGGGCTACGGCCGCTTCCACCGCCGCTTCTTCGAGGGCAAGGCCGCGATCTTCGCCATCGGCACCACCATCGTCATCTCGATCGGCGGGCTCGTGGAGATCGTGCCGATGTACACGGCCCAATCCCTCACGTGGGAGCGGGCCGACTGGGTGACGCCCTATACCTCGCTCGAGGTGGCCGGGCGCGACATCTACATCCGCGAGGGCTGCTATCTCTGCCACTCGCAGATGGTGCGCCCCATGCGCTCCGAGATCCTGCGCTACGGCGAGTGGAGCCGCTCGGCCGAGTACCAGTACGACCGGCCCTTCCTGCTCGGGTCGCGGCGCCTGGGCCCGGACCTGCAGCGCGAGGGTGGCAAGTATCCCGACGCATGGCACTACGAGCACATGCGCGATCCCCGCTCCACGTCGCCCGGCTCCATCATGCCGACCTACGCGTGGCTCCACCGGAACAAGATCGACCCGGCGGACATCACCGCGTCCATGAAGGCGCTGCAGCGCGCCGGCACGCCGTACATGGGCGTGAACGAGGCCAACGTGACCGCCTCGCTCCAGCAGCAGGGCGAGAAGATCGTGCAGAGCCTGCTCGGGCGCCGGCATCACGGCGCAGTGGGACGACGAGATCGTCGCGCTGATCGCCTACATCCAGCGCCTCGGCGCCGACGGCAAGAAGCACTTCGCTGCGCTGAAGGCCGCCGGTACGGACGCCCCCGCGCCCACCGCGGCGGGAGGTGGCAAGTGAACACGCTGCTCAAGGACGCCGCCGAGTCGGTGAGCATGGGATGGCTGCTCGGCGCGATGACGGTCTTCTTCCTGGCCATCTTCCTCGGCTGGACCTGGTACGCCTACCGCCCCAAGCACCGCGGTCTCATGGAGGAGCTGGGACGCATGCCCTTCACCGACGGAGGTGACGCGTGAGCGAGGAGACCGACCGCCGGCTCGGACATACCGACGAGGCCGACGGCATCGACGAGTACGACAACCCGCTTCCCGACTGGTGGGTGGGGCTGTTCTGGTTCACGATCGTGTGGGCCGTGGGCTACTTCTCCTGGTACCACTTCATCGGGCACCGCTCACAGGTGCTGCGCCTCCAGGAGGAGATGGCGGCGGCCGAGGTGGCCTATCCCGCGCAGGCGGCCGCCGAGGCCGCGTCCGGCGCGTCCTTCGCGGTGACCCCCGACGCGGTGGCCGCGGGCGAGCAGGTGTTCAAGCAGAACTGCGTCGTGTGCCACGGCGACCACCTGCAGGGCGTGATCGGGCCCTCGTTCCTGGACGATGAGTGGCTGCACGGAGGCCAGGCCTCGCAGATCATCCACACCATCACCGTGGGCGTGCCCGAGAAGGGCATGGTGCCCTGGGGCGGCATTCTCAGCCCCGAGCAGATCAACCAGGTCGCGGCCTACGTGATCACCAAGCACAGCGAAGCGACCGGGCGTCCCATCGAAGAGATCCTCGAGAGCCCAGAGGGATAGAAACGTGGCCGTCACCAGGCTTCCGGGCATGTCCGGAACGCGGGAGTGGGTCTATCCCCAGTCCATCCGGGGGACGTTCACGCGTCTGAGGCGATGGACCTTCATCGGGCTGCACGCGCTGCTGTTCGTGGTGCCGTGGATCACCGTGAAGGGGCATCCGCTGCTGCTCATCGACCTGCCGCACCGGCGGGTCAACCTCATGGGCGGCGTGTACACGCCCTCGGACACGATCTTCCTGCTCCTGCTGCTGCTGTTCCTGGCGTTCAGCCTCTTCTTCTTCACGGCCATCTTCGGCCGTATCTGGTGCGGGTACGCCTGCCCCCAGACGGTCTTCCTGGAGAGCTGGATCCGGCCGCTGGAGCAGTGGATCGAGGGTGACCGCACGCAGCGCAAGCGGCGTGACGACGGCGGCCTGTCGTGGGACAAGACGTGGCGGAAGGTGGCCAAGTGGGCGGTCTTCCTCGGCGTCTCGTTGCTGCTCGGGATGGCCATGACCAGCCTGTTCGCCGGGGCGCGCGCGCTGTGGACCGGACAGGCGAGCGCCATGTCCTACCTGTGGGTGGCGATCTTCGCGGCGTTCTGGTTCGTGGACTTCACCTGGTTCCGCGAGCAGTTCTGCATCTACCTGTGTCCCTACGCCCGTTTCCAGAGCGCGCTCACCGACGACGAGACGCTGCTCATCAGCTACGACACGGAGCGCGGGGAGCCCCGGGGACCCAAGCGCGGGCCCGAGGGCGGCTGCATCTCCTGTCAGAAGTGCGTGGTGGTGTGCCCCCAGGGCATCGACATCCGCAACGGCTTCCAGCTCGAGTGCATCCAGTGCGCGCGCTGCATCGACGCGTGCGAGAGCGTGATGAGCAAGTTCGATCAGCCCACGCTCGTGCGGTACAGCTCCATCGCGGCGGACGAGGGCAAGCCCACGCGGCCCCTGCGCCCGCGCACGATCGTCTACGGCGGGCTGCTCACCGCGCTCACGGCGGCGGCCGTCGTGCTGCTGCTCGGTCGCGTGCCCTTCGAGGCCAACCTCAACCGGGCGCCCGGCAGCCTCTTCCAGGTGGACGCCGACGGCTACGTCCGCAATACCTATCTGCTGAAGATCACGAACAACGAGGCCGCGGCGGGGCAGGTGGTCTACCACGTGGCGATCGACGGCTTCGAGGGCGCCGAGCTCACGACCTCGGAGCTGACGGTCGATCCCGAGCAGAGCCAGACCGTGCCGCTCATCGTGCGCCTGCCCGCCTCGGCGGCCACCCGGCGAACGATCCCGTTCACGCTGCGGGTCACGTCGCCCTCGGCGGAGCTGTTGCTGCCCACCACCTTCAAGACCGGAGCGCACGTCGGTGCTGGAGACGACTGAGGCCCGCCGCGCCCGCCGAGGGCGCATCACGCTGAGCAAGGACCAGGTCTGGCCCCTGATCATCATCCTGGGGCTCGCCCTGGTCGTGGCCGTGAACGTGACCTTCATCTGGATCGCGGTGAAGGGCGCCGACCAGGTCGTGCCCTCCTACAACGCCGGCGAGCGGTAGGGGTCCCGATGATCTGGTGGCGCGTCATGCTCGTGTGGCTGCTCCTGGCCGTATTGGCCGTCGCCAACGGTGCGGTGCGCGTGAAGCTCGTCCAGCCCCGCATCGGAGAGGCCAGGGCGCACGTCGTGGCGTCGCTGACGTTCATCGCCATGCTCGCCGTCGTGAGCTGGTTCTCCATCCTGTGGATGGCGCCGGGCTCCGCCTTCTGGGCGGTCGGGTTCACGTGGACCGCCTCGACCGTGCTCTTCGAGTTCGGCTTCGGGCACTGGGTCATGGGCCATCCCTGGTCCAAGCTCCTGGCCGACTACGACGTGACCAAAGGCCGCATCTGGAGTCTGGTTCTGTTCGCGACCCTGGTGCTGCCCCAGATCATGGGGCGGCTCCGCTGAACGTCGAGCCCACCGAGCCGAAGGGCGAGACCGACGCCGCGGCCTCGGCGCAACCGGCCGTCTCCCGCTGTCCCCACTGCGGCACCGCCGTGGAGGGTGCCGAAGACGCGTTCTGCTGCGCCGGCTGCGAGATGGCCCACGCCATCATCCGCGGCGCCGGTCTGGAGCGGTACTACGCCGAGCGCGAAGCCTTCGCCCCCCGGCCCGAGCCGCTGACCGCCAGTTGGGACGCGCTGCCCGTGGAGCCCGATGCGGCGAGCGGCCTGTGTGAGATCCGGCTCGCGGTGGACGGCCTGCGCTGCGCCTCGTGCGTGTGGGTCGCGGAGAACGTGCTGCAGCGCACGCTCGGCGTGAAGGACGCCACCATCAGCTACGCCACCGGCCGGGCCACGCTGCGCTGGGACCCCGAGAAGGTGCGGCTCGGAGAGCTGGCCGGCAGGATCGCCCAGCTCGGCTACCGGCCTCGCCTGCTCGGCGAGGAGGCCAAGCCCGACCGCGACCTCCTGCTGCGCCTCGGCGTGGCCGTCTTCGCGGCGGCCAACGTCATGATGTACGCCGCAGCGCTCTACGCCGGGTGGTTCGGCGGCATGGAGGCGCGCTTCGTCGCGCTCTTCCAGTGGATGAGCCTGGTGCTCGCGACGCCCGTCGCGCTGTGGAGCGCCGCGCCGTTCTTCGCCGGCGCGTGGGCCGGGCTCGAGGCCCGGGTGCTGCACATGGACGTGCCCATCGCGCTGGCCGTGGCCGTGCTGTACGTGCAGGGCGTGGTGGGGACGTTCACCGGGGCCCACACCTACCTCGATTCGATGACGATGCTCGTCGCCCTGCTCCTGGCCGGGCGCGTGCTCGAGTCGCGCGGGCGCCGCCGCGCCGCCGAGGCCGCCGTGACGCTGGCGGCCACCATGCCCGCCACCGCGCGGCGCGTGCGGGAGGGTGCCGTGCACACCGTGCCCTCCACCGAGCTGGCCACCGGCGACCGCATCGTGTGCGGGCTCGGTGAGGAGCTGCCCGCCGACGGCGTGGTCGTGGACGGGCAGGCGTCGATCCGCGTGGCGCTGCTCACGGGGGAGTCCGCCCCCGTGAGCGTCGGGGCCGGGGAGCGCGTGTGGGCCGGCACGCTGGTGGTGGACGGTGGCGTCACCGTGGAGGTGACCGAGGCCGCCGAGGAGACCGTGATCCACCGTATGGCCGAGGAGCTGCGCGCCGCCGCGGACCGGGGGACGCGCCCCGGCTCGACCGACCGCATCGCGCCCTGGTTCACCGGGGCCACGCTCCTGGTGGCGGCCGGCACGTTCGCGGGATGGTGGCTCGGAGCGGGCGCCGGCGCCGCGCTGTCGGCGCACCGTGGCCGTGCTGGTGGTGGCGTGCCCCTGTGCGCTGGCGCTGTCGCGCCCGCTCGCCGCGGCCGCCGGGCTGGGCGCCGCCGCGCGCCGGGGGCTGCTCTTCCGCTCGCCGACGCGCTGCTGGAGCTGGCCGACGTGGACCTGGTGGCGCTGGACAAGACCGGCACGGTCACGGCCGGCGCGCTGGACGTGATCTCCGCCGGAGACGCCGACCTCCGGGTCGCCGCCGGCCTGGAGCGCTACTCGCTCCACCCCGTGGCGCTGGCCGTCGTGCGCGAGGCGGCGGCCCGGGGCATCCCGCTGCCCGCGGCCTCGCAGGCGCACGAGGAGGCGGGCGTCGGCGTGAACGGCGTGATCGACGGCCATGCCTGGCGTCTCCGCAGCGGAGGAGCCGGCGTGGTGGTGCTGGAGGGGGAGGACGGCCACCGCGGCCTCATCCGCCTCGGGCGACTCCGTGCGCCCCGACTCGGCCGAGGCGGTGGCGCGGCTGCGCGCACTCGGCGTGGAGGTGGCGCTCCTCACCGGAGACCACCCCCAGGCCGCCGAGCGCATCGCCGCAGGGCGCCGGCATCACGGACGTGCAGGCCCGGGTGAACCCCGAGCAGAAGGCCGCCTGGGTGCGCGCGCGCCGCGACGAAGGCCGGCGCGTGCTCTTCGCCGGTGACGGCCTCAACGACGGTCCCGCCCTGGCCGGCGCCGACGTCGGCGTGGCCATGGGGAGCGGGGCCGCGTCCAGCATCCTCACGGCCGACGGCGTGCTGGCCGCCGGCTCGCTTGCTGCCCCTGTCCACCGGCATCCTGGCCAGCCGTGCGTGCCGCGAGGCCATCCGGTGGAATCAGGGCCGTTCGGTGGTGTACAACATCGCGGCCGTGACCGCCGCGGCGGCCGGGTGGGTGAACCCCCTGGTGGCGGCGGTCCTCATGCCGATCTCGAGCGCGCTGGTGGTGTGGGGGGCCTCCCGGGTGGAGGCCGCCGTGCGGCGCGCCGAAGGAGCAGGCTCGTGAACTCGATCTTCTTTCTCGTGCCCGTCGCCGTGGGGCTGGCCGCCGTCTTCCTGATCCTGTTCCTCAAGGCGGTCAAGGACGGCCAGTTCGACGACCTGGACGATCCGCCGAAGAGGATCCTGAAGGACGACTGAGGGCAACCCGACGGGTGACCGGGTCGCGGCCCTGGACGCATGCGTGCGGAGGTATTCACCTTCGGGGAGGCGTCGGTACCGACCCGGACGTGTCCCCCGACGGGGTGTCCAGAGGGCTCTGCACCTTTTCCAGATGTCGCTGGGACACGTGCGTGTAGATCTCCGTGGTACTCACGCTGGAATGCCCCAGTAGTTCCTGGATCACCCGCAGATCCGTGCCGTTTTCCATGAGGTGGGTCGCGAAGCTGTGGCGGAGCATGTGGGGGGTCACCGGCTTCGTGATGCCGGCCCTCCGCCGGATCTGATCCGTCAGCTTCTGGACCGTCCGCACCGTCAGATGACGCCCAGGCCGAGCGCCCGGAAACAGCCAGGGGCTCGGAGGCGCCTCCGCGAGCCAGGCGTCCACCAACTCCAGCGCCGCCCGGGAGAGGAGCGTGCGGCGGTCCTTGCGGCCCTTCCCGCCGCGGATCTGGATCATCCCTCGCGACCGGTCCAGATCCTCCAGCCGGAGCTTCACCACCTCGCTCACGCGCAGCCCCGCCGAATAGATGAGTGCGAAGATCGCCCTGTGCTTCGAGTTGCGGATGGCGCCGAGGAACCGCCGGATCTCCTCCAGACTCAGGACCGAGGGCAGCTTCTTCTCGCGGCGGGGCCGCTCCAGCGGAAAGTCGACCGGCGCTCGATCGAGGACCACGGAGCAGAACAGCCGCAGGGCGCTGATCAATTGATTGTGATACGAACGCGAGAACCGGTCCCCGCCGAGTTTGCGGAGGAGGTAGGCCCAGGATCGCCTCGCCCAGGTCCGCGTCCAGATCCAGTTCCGCGAGGAATCGTCGCACGTGACCCAGATATACCTCGCGCGTCCGACGTGCGTACCGCCGCAGACGCATCTCCTCTCCATATCGGCGGAGCGGATCCGGAGGCATCTGCGGCTGTCTCTTCGCGTCGGCCGGAGGGCGCACGTCCGGCCCGTCAGGGTCCTCCCGAGGCTCGATCCGGAAGACGTCGCGCACCGCCTGGCGGGTGAGGGAACTGTCCGGGATGCGCCATGCCTTCATGGTCGGGTCCCAGCGCCGTCCCGGAATGCCCTTCACCAGCGCAACCGCTTTCCGTGTGTACGGAAAGCGGATGATGATCTCATCGCCCGCCAGGGTCGCACTCAGCCCCCGGATCGAAGGCTGGCCACGGTCGTGGCCCGCGTGGCGATGGGATCGGGATCGGAATCGGGATCGGGATCGGCTCGGGAAGGGCTCGCCTGCTCGTGTCGGGTTCCATGGCTCGAAGGATGCCCAGCGGCGCGGGGCGCTTCCATGGCTGTGCGGGACGACCGTGGGGTGGTATTTCCCATCTCCCGCGCCTAGTTTGCGTGCGGGCACGGACCCCGACATCCGCGCCCTTCGGAGCATCCCCAACGGCTCACCAGCGACCCCGAGCGCCGGCGGGTTCGCACCGGTCACGTGGACGGGCTCGCCCGACGGGGCGACCCACAGCCACACGACGCCCGACCGGATGCGACGGGCGAGCTCCTCGTCGGCGGGCGCCTCGTGGTGGCTCGCCCCCGGTTCGCGACCGGCCTGGGCGTCGGCGTCGAGGTGGAAGGCCCGCCACCAGCGGGTGACGAGCGGCAGGTCGTCCTCGGTCGCGAGCCGAAGCCGACCAGGCGCCGGCGCCGGCGCGAGGAGGTCACCGAGCTCGAAGAGCCGCGTGTGCATCTCCACCTCGACCGACCCGCCACCGAGCCGGGCCAGCTCGTCCGCGACGAGCCGCGTCGCCGGCAGCGCGCCGTTGACGCCCCGGACGTCCTCGCCGCGGGCGTGCAGCTCCCGCGCGAGGGCGAGGGCGGCCTCGTCCGGCATCGGCAGCAGGTAGGGCGGGTACGGCTCGAACGGGGCGCTGCGCATCCCCGTGCCGACGACCCGGCCGGCGGCGTCGAGGACGACGAGCCACCAGTGCGGCGGCGCGCCCTCACCGGGACCCACCGCGCGAGGCGACTCCCCCTGCTCGAGCACCCGATGGGCCACCGTCGCGACGATGGTGCCGACGACGGGGTCGGCCGCGAGGTACTCGTCGGCCAGCGCGAGGAACGCCGCGGGGTCGGTGAGGAACCGCAGCTCGTATCCCGGTGGCGCGCCCATGCTGTCGCAGGCTAGTGGCGCCGCTCGGGCCGGGGCACCGGGTTTTCGCCCGCGCCCTGCGCCGCGTCACCCGGCGCCGGCCAGGGAGATCCGGTTTGTCGATACGGCACTGATATGTGATCAAGCAGCCGTCGTCGTTGCTCGGGATCGGTCCGCCGGTCGGGCACACTTCTCCCTGTGAGTGAGGCGGAGGAGGTCAAGCGGGAGCTGGCCAGCCTCCAGCGGGGGCGGGGCGTTCGCGCCCCGGGACTGGCCGGACGGGTCGGTCCACGGCTGCGTGCCGCCCTGCATCTGGGGGCCAGCGACGACGACGACGAGGTCCACGCCCGGCTCATCGCGCTGCTGCGACCCATCGTCGCGGACCTGTCGAGCGATCTGCGCAAGTCCTTCCTCGTCGCGACGGCCATCTCGACACCCGAGGCCCGACACGGCGACCGCCTCGCCATCCTCGCCACCGAGTTCGACCGCGATCTGCGCACCGTGCGTCGCCGGGTCGCCGCCGCCAACGCCGCCGTCGCGGAGGTGCTCGTCCGGCGCGCCCGGCCGGTCGAGGAGTGGATCATCGAGCGGGCCGACGCGACGGCCGACCTGCGCCTGCCCCGGCCGGTGCTCGGCTCGCACAAGACGATCTGCGCGATCGGCAACGGCCAGCGACGGATCAGCGAGCGCTTCGGCATCCCCCAGACCGTTCCCGACGAGGAGGACGTCGAGGTCGAGATCACGGCGGGGGGCACCCTCACCGGCGTCGAGCGGCTCACGGCGAGCTCGTGGCGCTACACCGTCGAGCTGGACCGCGAGCTGCAGGCGGGCGAGACGCACGACTACGCCGTCGAGGTGACGATCCCCGGCCGGCAGTACCTCCGCCCCTACCTCGTCATGGTGCCGCTGCGCCCGACCCGCTCGTTCACGGCGACCCTCCGGGTCGGCGACCCCGCCGTCATCGCCCGCGCCTGGCGGCTCGACGGGTTCCTCCCGGCCGTCCTCGACGATCTTCCCGAGGAGGCGAGCGCCATCGACGTCACCGAGACGATCGTCGAGCGGTTCACCGGCCTCGAGGAGGGCCGCGGATACGGCGTGCGCTGGGAGTGGCTCGACCCGGCGTGAGTCGGCTCGGCGGCAAGGCCGGGTATGCCGCACCCGCGTCACCGCGCGGCCCCGGCCCATCCGGCCCTCGCCCTAGTGCCAGACCATCGGTCTACCGGAGCCGGTCGTGGAGGAGGTCGAGCGTCTCCCGGCTCGGGGGCTGCGGGGTGGCGCCCGTGACGCCCCGACAGGCGTCGACGAATGCGCGGCTCTCGCCGGCCCCCGCCCGCCGGTGCCGCACGTAGGAGGAGGCCACGAGGTCGAGGACGGCGAGATCTTCGACGAGGCTCGCCGACGTCGCGGGCTCGGCGGGCGACGGGCAGCCGCCGAGCAGGAGGGGATGGAGGATCGTCGAGCTGACCCACTCGATGCCCGCCTCCTGCTCGGCGATCCGCAGCACCTGCCGGATGTCGGAGCGGATCTCGGCGCGGGAGGACGGTGAGCCGATGTCGCGCAACACGCCGTCGTACTGGCACTTCTCGGCCGTCCAGCCGTCGAGGGGCCACTCGGCGCCGTGCGGCTCGAGCCGGTGCGGGTAGGCGCGGATCATCCGGAACAGCGCGAGGCGCCAGGCCCGCTCGACGTCGCCGACGCCCTCGGCCAGGGCGACGTTGACCCGGCCGGGGATGCCGTCGAGGCGGGTCGGCTTGGCCGGGCCTCCGGCCGCGACGCGCAGCCGGCGTTCCTGCTCGCGCACCTGCGTCGTGACGACCCGATGGGCGTAGCGAACCGGCTCCTTCACCGCGGACCCGCCGCCCTCGACATGGCGCCGGACCAGCTCCCGGGAGCGGAGGAGGACCTCGTGGACGATGTCGAGACAGCCGTCCCGCTCGCAGAACGGCGAGGTGCGCCGACCCTCCGGGTCGGCCGGCCCGTAGGGAGCCTGTCCGGTCGGACAGGCACGCCGGCCGGACCGCCCGTGGGCGGCCCGACGCAGCGCTCCGGACTCCTGCCAGACCAGCGCCGCCAGGGTTGTGAGGTCAACCGACGGCGCCGGGTGCGAGGACGGCACCGGCCCGTCGCCGCTGACGGACGAAGGCGGGTCGGCGATGACGGCGGCGTCGCGAGAGGGCGACCCCCAAAGTCGAAGCGTCGGGTGAGGCTTCGCATCTCCCCCCACGATCGCCGCCGTCATGGCCGTGAACCTATGGAGCCGCGGACCGCCTTTTGAAGCATCCACCCGCAGGCTGACCGGTTTCTGTCCACTTCGCTCTCACCTGCGGCGATGCCGGCTGGAGGCGAGCCTCGCGGCCCTCCTCCGAGCCCGTTCGAGCCACTCCGGCCGCGCAGGCCCGTCCACCGCCGATCGGGATCGGTCACCCGGGTGTCCCCCAGCACCAAGGGGGGGTCGACCCGAGGAGGTGACCGGGCATGCAGTGGTACGGCACCATCGCCTGACACGGCCGACGGACCCGCCGGTGGCAGCGGCTGAGGAGAGCCCGCTCGGCCCACCGGCACACACGAGAGAGCGGGCGGGGACCGAGGGTTCCCGCCCGCTCTCGTGTCCCGACGACGGCGCCCCTCCGCGCCGCGACGACGATGCGGCCGGGCCGGCCGACGGTGGACAGCTCCCGGACACGACCCCCTGGGCCGACCGGGACCGCCCGGAGCGTCCGTCAGACCTCGCCATACGAGCAGCGACGCGCCGAACCGAACGCGGTGCACGCCGTCCCGGCCCGGTGGGAGGTGATGGCATGACCGACTGCGGCCCGACGATCGAGACGATCCTCGCCGAGACCCTGAGCTTGGAGGCGGGCATGGCCACACGGCAACGCGGCCGCGGCATCCAGCCGTCGGACCTCGTCCGGGTCGTCGGCGTGCCGCTCGTGCGCCGCGGCTGGCCGCCGGCCGAGGGACCGGCCCCCAAGGGGAGCGAGCCACTGGCGGCTCCGCTCGCGGAGACGGCACGGCGGGTCGCGCTCGACGCGACGCCGAGCCTGGCTCGGGCCCGGACCGCCGGCGACCGGCTGCTGAGGCGTGCCAGGGTCGAACTGGCCGCCCACGGCCGCGACGTCACGGAGAGCGAGATGTCCGAGGCCGCCGCAACGATGCTGGCCGAGATGCACCGCGCCCATGCCCGGACCGCCGCCGACGGGTCGCCAGCCTCGGACGCAGGCGCGGACCCATCGGACGCCGATCCGGTGGCGGGACAGCCGATGCGGATCGACTCGCTCCTCCCCCGGCTCGTCGAACGCTTCGTCGTGTCCGACGGGCGGATGGACCGCGTCGCCTTCGTCGCCGCGGCCGAGAGCCTCTACGACGACCTGTGGCGACGGCAGGGCGAGGCGAGCCTGCGCCACCATCCGCCGAGCCGGCTCTATCTCGGCCACGACGAGCGACCACCGCTCGTCGAGGCGCCCCAGCCGCGCGACCCCGAGACCGGACACGTCCTTGACCGGAGCGACTGGACGCAGGGGGCCGACCGCAGCCTGTACCGGCGCTACGTCCTCGCCTACGACCGGAGGGCGCGGCCCCGCCCGACCGGGACGCGACGGCATGCCTGCGCGGCCGACGCCCGCCCCCGCGAGGAGGATCCGGTCCGGGGCACGGTGGAGCGGGCCTGCGCGCCCTACGGCCTGCTCCACCCGCAGCACCGCGCCGTCCTGCGGGCCATCGTCCAGGCCATGTCCGACCTCGACGCGGTGCCGTACGGCGAGGTCGCCCAGCCCGTGGACTGGAACGACGAATGCCGCCCCCTTCCCGACGACGAGCTCGAGGCCACGACCGCGATCCAGGACCGGGTCGACGCCCTCTTCGCCCGCTGGTGGCGGGGCTCGGATCGGCGCGCCCTCGAGCGCTGGCACGGTCCGCTGGGCGGCCTCCTCGAGATCGCGACGAGCCTCGCGACCCGTAAGGCGTGGATGGAGCTGGCGCGACGCGAGCGGCTGCTCACCGACCCGGCCCGCCGCTGCCACGTCGACGCGATCGTCAAGACGGCCCTCGACAAGGGACTGACGCCCGGCCTGTGGGCCCACCTGTCCGGCGCGCCCCTGCCCCAGGCACCGTCCGCCCGTCGGGCCGCCGCGACGTGGTCCCTGCTGCTGACCCTGCCGGAACTCGTCGTCCGCCGGATGGTCGAGCAGTCACCGGGATGGGAGCGGCGCTACGCCGCGGTCGTCGCCGACCGGGCGGGCAGCGCGGCAGCCCATCTCTACCTCACCGGCTCCGAGCTCGCCGTCGAGCTGGGCCGCGTCGTCGACCGGAGCGGGGTGGCGTCGTGACGACGGGCTGGGAGGGGCTGGCCCTGCCGGTCGCCGTCCTCGAGTCCGGGTCGGTCCAGGTCGGACTCCACCCGCCGGCCTGCGCCGGGTCCGAGCCCGTGGGGATCCCCGGCGCCATCCTGTGGGTCGACCCCGCCTGGCCGGAGTCCCCGCCGACCGCCCTCGTGTCCGACATCGGCGTGGCGGCACCGGGGATGGCGGGGCTTTACGGGCCGGACATCGCGGCGGCCGTCACGCTCCTGGCCGCCCGCCGCGCGCCGTCCGGCGAGTATGCCGCGGTCCCCGTCGCACCCGACGAGGCGCTGCGGGACCTCCAACGGCTGGCCGTCGTCCGGTGGCTCGGCCGGACGAGCCCGCTTCCCCTCGACCCCGGTCTGCTCCGGCTCGAGGAGGCGGCCCTCACCGCCGCCTGCCGGTCCTGGCTCGACCCGGACGACGACGCCGCCGCGCTCGACCGCGCGGAGGTCGACTGGGCCCTCGGGCTGTCGCGGGGCGTGCGGGCCGACCCGGCGCTGCCGTGGCGCGGCCGCGTCGTCGACCTCCTCACAATGCTGTTCGCGGGCATCCTCGGCAGCGGGGACCCCGACCTCCCGCTCGAGGCGGTGCGGCGCGAGCACGACGCCCTGCGCGCCGAGCCGCCGGCTCCGTCGGGGGCCGCCCTCGTCGCCGCCGTGGAGGCGTGGCTCTCGACGATGGCACCGGACCCCCTCCCGGGGCCGGCGGACGCTCCGCCACTGTCCGGCCGAGCCACCGTCGACTGGGACCGCGTCCCCCGGGGGCTGGTCGACGGGCGGGAGCAGGCCGCCAGCTGGCGGATCCGGGCCCGGGCGGAGGGCGGTGCGATGAGTGTCGTCGTGCCCAGCGCACCGGCGGCCCCCCGGCATCCGCTGGCGGCCGGGGCCGCCGACCCGGGGTCCCACGGCCGCCGGGCGGAGCGGCTGCGGTTCCGGCTCTATGTCCCCGGGTGGCCCCTCCCCCTCACCGAGGGTGAGATCGCGCCGCGGGACGACACGTTGGCGTGGTCCGGCGCCCAGCCACTCAGCGCCGAGGCGATGAGCCGCCTCGGCCGCGCCCATCCCTGGGCCATCACCCTCGACATCGCGGCGGCCGGCTACCCGACCGCCCCGAAACGGGGGATGACGGCCCGGGTCGCCGAGGCCACCCGGTGGTCGGTGCGCGGACTCTCCGGGCTCCGGCTCCTCGGCGCGGCCCAGGCCCACGCCGCGCCGCGCGAGCGGGGTGTCGTCGAGGCAGCCCGTCGCTCCTGCCTCACCGCCCTGGCGACCGCCGGCGGTCGGTGGGCCGACCTGTCCCGGGACACCCCGGACGAGCTGGGCCTCTCGCTCCGCAGTGCGGACCGGTGCCGAGCGCTCGGCCGCGCGGCCGGCGTCGTCGACGACCCGGGGACCGGCGACGGCACGGCACGGCCAGGGGGACCGGGACCGGGTCGGACGGCCCCGTCCCTGCGCGACCCGGGGTTCGCGCCCACCCTGGCCGAGTCCTGGCTCGTCACCTCGCTCCCGGCCCGATGGCCCAGCCGGGGGGCGTGACGCCTGCCCGTCTCCGGCGGGTCAGCCGGCCACGGCCCGCGCCGCCATCTCCCGGCGGCGCCGGCGCAGGCCGGCACAGATGGCGTCCTGCTCGCGCAGGAGCCGCCGCCGACGCGGGTCCGGCCGCTCGCCGCGGCCGCACACCGGGCACTCACGCAGGGCGTCCTCGTTCTCGGCGAGGCAGCGGATCAGGTCCGCCACCGTCATCGACTCGCATCGCTGTCGCGTCACCATGTCCTCGATGCTGCCGGCCCGACGTGGCGATGGCCTTGGGGATGGCTGTCGGCCTCCTAGGAGCCCGGGCCGAGTCTGAACGCCGAGGCCATGGAGGTCGCGTTCGCGGAGTGTCCCAGGGTCGGCAACCCGAGCAGGTCCTCGGTCGTACGCAGCAGTGAGTAGTGGTCGAACCGGCTGTGCGACACCGTTCCTGGCGCCACCGAGGGGGCGATGACGATGGCGGGGACCGTCGTGCCGCCGCCCTCGGCCTCGTCCCAGGTGAGGACCACCGCGGTGTCGCCGGCGGCGTAGTTCGGGCCGTCGAGCAGCCTCGTCAGCCAGGTCCGCAGCCACGCGTCCCCCGTCGCCACGGAGCAGTCGTGCGTGTCGTGGCAGAGGTTCGGGGTGACGAAGGAGAAGGCGGGCAACGTGCCGCCGGCGATGTCCCGGGACAACGCATCGATCCCGACGTCGTTCGTGCGGCAGGCCGCGCGCAGCGAGGTGTAGTAGGAGGCGGGGTTGTGCCGCACGGCATACCGGCCGGAGTCGGTGAGCAGGCACGAGCTGGCATCGACTCCTCGTAGGAGCGCCAGGTGAGGCCGGCCGCGGCGGTCTGGGCGAAGATCGAGCCTCCGGAGACGGGGTGGGCCGACGGCGGCCTGTCGTCGGTCACCCCGAAGGTCGAGCCGCCGGTCGCCGCAAGGTAGTTGGGCAGCGAGGGATGGGCGACACCGTGGTAGTTCGCGGCGAGACCGCAGCGGCCGGCGAGCGCGTTCTCGAACGGCGCCTCCTGGGAGCCGATGATGGCGCTCGAACCCTTGTTCTCCATCCACACCCAGACGACGTGCCGGTATGCCGCGGGCGCCCGGTGCCCGCACGGCGCGGCGGCACTCGGCGTGGTTGCGGTGGGAGTGGAGCCGGCCGAGGAGGGCGGCGACGGTGAGGTGGGCGCCGTGGAGCTGGGGGACGTCGACGAGTGGTCGGCGGGACCGACGATCGAGCGGGATCCGGCGCACCCGGTGAGCGCGACGGCGGCGAGGGCGGCCGTCGCACCCGCCGCGCCGAGCCGGGCCCGGTTCGATCTCCTCACGGCTGTCCTCCTCGTCGCTCGATCCGCCCGAGGGCGCGGCCGACACGGTGGACTCTCCCCTCCCAGGCTGGACGTTTCCTGCCCAGAGGCTCAGGACTCCAGGGGGGTGAAGCCGCCCATCGCCTGCTCCATCGCGTCGAGGGCCTCGCTGACGATGCTGCGCATGACCCGCATCGCCTCCGCGGAGTCGCCGAGGGCGATCGCCTCGGCCACGCCGAAGTGCCATCGGATCGCCTTCGGCTCGGGAACCGAGGGCATGAGCCGGTGGTGGGTCCGTCCCGAGAGGGCCTCACCGACGAGGGGGGCGAAGGACGCCAGCCCGGCGTTGCCGGACGCCTCGAGGACCGTGCTGTGGAACGTCATGTCGTGCTCGAGGTAGGTCTCCAGGTCGCCCTTGGGGCCGGTGAGCGACATGCCGACGACGGCGGCGCTGATGGCCGAGCGCTGGGCATCGGTCGCCCGGATCGCGGCGAGGCCGGCCGCGACCGGCTCGATCCCGCTGCGCAGCTCGGACAGCTCTCGGAGCTGGCGGGGGCGCTCGGGACTGTCGAGCCACCAGCGCACGACGAGCGGGCTGAGCGCGGCCCACTCGGCGACGGGGCTCACGGTGACGCCGACGCGCCGGCGCGCGGTGACGATGCCGTTCTGCTCGAGCACCTTGAGCGCCTCGCGGGCGATGGTCCGCGAGACGCCGTAGCGCTCCATGAGGGACTCGGTCGAGAAGGTCGAGCCGACCGGGACCGCCCCGCTCGTCAGCTCGGCGCCGAGCCGCTCGAGCACCCGGTTGTGCAGAGACGACGTCACGGGACTCACTCTCCCATCTGGGCGTCCACATCGGACGAGGACCCGCCAATGAGGGTCCTACTGATCGTCAAAGGTCACAAAAACTACCTTTTTTGAGTCTGCCTCTTCCCAAAGATAGTACTTTTACGCCAGACTGCATCCGCCAACCACTTCAACGACGAAGGAGGCCGACGTGCCCGCCCCCGTGTTGGGAACCGTCCCCCTGTTGCTCATCGCCGCCGCCGCGGTGGGCCTGCTCCTCTTCCTCATCATCCGGCTGAAGCTGCACGCGTTCCTGTCGCTCGTGCTCGTCAGCCTGCTCACCGCCCTCGCCACCCGCATCCCCCTCACCGACATCGTCAGCACGATGCTCGGCGGCTTCGGCGGCACCCTCGCCAGCGTGGCCCTGCTCGTCGGCCTCGGAGCCATGATCGGACGGCTCCTGGAGGTGACCGGCGGCGCCCAGGTGCTCGCGGACACGCTCATCGCGAAGTTCGGCGAGGACCGGGCGCCCCTTGCGCTCGGCGTGGCCTCGCTGCTGTTCGGCTTCCCGATCTTCTTCGACGCAGGGCTGATGGTCATGCTGCCGATCATCTTCTCGGTCGCCCGCAGGCTGGGTGGCTCGGTCCTGCTCTACGCCCTCCCCGCGGCCGGAGCGTTCGCCGTCATGCACGCCTTCGTCCCGCCGCACCCGGGTCCGGTCGCCGCCGGCCAGCTGCTCGGCGCCGACCTCGGCCTCGTGCTCCTCGTCGGCCTCGTCCTGGCCATCCCGACCTGGTACCTCGGCTCCTACCTCTTCTCCCGGTGGGTCGGCCGGCGGTTCGTCCTGCCGGTCCCGGAGATCCTCGGTACCGACGAGAGCACCCCCGAGGACCGGCCCGGCTTCGGCACCGTCATGTCCGTGCTCCTGCTGCCCCTCGTCCTCATCTTCCTCAACACCGGCCTGACGACGCTGGTGAACAACGGCACGATCGGCGAGGACAACGGGCTCGTCCACGCCCTGGTGCTCATCGGGCAGACCCCCATCGCCCTTCTCATCACCACGCTGTTCGCCATGATGATCCTCACCCGGGGCCGGCGCACCGCGAGCGACGTCGAGCAGATCGTCAACGGCGCCATCGGACCGGTGGCCCCGATCATCCTCATCACCGGTGCCGGCGGCATGTTCGGCGGCGTGCTGCGCGCCTCCGGGATCGGCCAGGCGCTGTCGGACTCCCTCGCCTCGACCGGGCTGCCCGTCATCGTCGCCGCGTTCGTCATCGCGACGATCATCCGGGTCGCCCAGGGGTCGGCGACGGTGGCGCTGACGACGACGGCGGGCCTCATGGCTCCGACCGTGGCGGCCACCCAGGGCCTCTCCCAGATCGACCTCGCCCTCATCGTCGTCGCCATCGCCTGTGGCTCCACGGTGCTGTCCCATGTCAACGACTCCGGGTTCTGGCTCGTCAGCCGGTTCCTCGGCATGGACGAGAAGACGACCCTCAAGACGTGGACCGTCATGGAGACCCTGCTCGGCAGCATCGGCTTCGTCTTCGCCCTCGTGCTCAGCCTCGTGCTGTGACCACCGCCGACGCCGCTCCGGCACGCACCGCGCACCTCGTCGTCATGGGCGTCTCGGGCTGCGGCAAGACCGTTCTGGCGTCCCTCCTGGCCGGACGCCTCGGCTACCGGTTCTGCGAGGCGGACGACTTCCACCCGGCGGCCAACGTCGAGAAGATGTCCAACGGCATACCGCTCACCGACGATGACCGCTGGCCGTGGCTGGAGGCACTCGCCGACTGGACGGCACGGGAGGCCGCCTCCGGCCACTCGACGGTGATGGCGTGCTCGGCCCTCACCCGCGCCTACCGCGACCGACTGCGCACCGGCGCCGGCGAGGACCTGGTCTTCATCCACCTCGACGGCGACCCGTCCACCATCATCGAGCGGATGAACGCCCGAGAGCACTTCATGCCCGCCTCGCTGCTCCGGTCGCAGCTCGACACGCTCGAGCCGCTCGAGGACGACGAGGTCGGGGTTCGGATCGACCTCGGACAGTCGCCCGAGTCCGAGCTGTTGGAGGCACTCTCCTGGCTGGAGCCCCGGCTCCCCTGAGGGGCTCCGACCGTCGGGACGGGAGGGGCTGCTCCCCTGCGCCCCTCCCGTCCCGACTTTCCCGCCCGATGGTGCAAACACCCGCCTGGCAAGACTTCGGTTGTCTTGCCAGGCGGGTGTTTGTCTTGCCTGGCTTCCTTCGGCCGGCTCGCCGGCCACGACTTCGGGACCGCGACGCGGTGTGGCCCCGACGTCATCGACGAAGTCCACCGGGTCCTCGCGCACGCAACCTGCCCGCCCTCCGACCGTCACGCGCCGGGGAAGGTGGCACGGTCGGCGGGCCCGGGCAGGGCCGCTGCGGCCGCAGGTCAGGACGCCGTGGGGTCGGAGGAGTACTCACCGATCGCGTAGCGAAGGCGCTGCCCGATGTCCTCCAAGATCCCCGCCACGGCCTCACGATCCGGCGCCCCGTCCTCCGGGAGCGGGCCGACCTGAGCGCAGCGGACGCCGAGTGCCCTCACACCGTGCTCGTCGACGGCTCCCCCTCTCAGCTCCGCCTCGTAGCGCCCCAGCACGGCAAGGAGAACCGCCACGTCGGCAGCTGGACCGGCGTTGAGGGTCGCGTCGCGCACTTCCGCGTTCTGCCCGGGGGGCTCGGTCGTTCCGGCGCTACGCGGCGGATCGGGACGGGTCAGGCGGGGCGTTCCTGGTCGAGTCGTTCGAGGATCCAGGACCGGACGAGGGTTGATGGGGATGACCTCCCGCGTCCAGTCGGGCTCGATGCCGACGCCGTCGGGGGGTGGCGTCGTGATCGGAGGTACGCGACGGCGGGTGTGGTCCCAGGGGAGCTGTTCGCTCACCCGGCCATTGGACGGCATTGTCCGACGATGTCGGACACAGTCGCCGACTCTCCGGACGGATTCACACGCCGCGACGCGGGCGGTCGAGAAGTGGAGCTGGCGAGGGGACTCGAACCCCTAACCACCTGTTTACAAGACAGCGTGCGCCCCCTCGGCACACCCCGCTTGACCTGCACAAACACGTTCACGTATGCCGGTACGGGGCTCGGCGTGCGATCTACGTGCGATACGAAAGCACCCCAAAGTCCGCACCTGTCACGTCCTCCCCCATCTCCGCGACTGAGAGGTCGATGGTGATCACGCCCCCACACAGGAGCCCGATCACGGCTCGGGTCGCGGACGACGCGGCGCAACGGGGTCGGGGGCACCGGCTGGCTCCGTGGGTGCGCCTTGGCTGGATCGGCTCCGGGTCGGGGAACCCGACTCGCTCGGCTTGGCCCCCGTCGTCAGGGGGTCGAGGATGCGGTAGGCGAGGAGCTTGACGCGGTCGCTGAGCAGGGCCCAGACGATGGCGTAGCCCCAGACGAAGGCGGCCCAGCCCCAGCCGAGGGGGGTCATGAACAGCCCGTAGACGGCGATGAGGGTGGCGATGGCCTGGGTGCCGAGGACGGCCACCACAGGATGCGGGCGGGTCGGATGGACCAGAACGGCCCACGGGTGCGGGTGAGGAAGATGGTGAGGTGCCCGGCGACGGACAGCATGAGGTACATCAGGGTCTGCAGCCGGGGGTGGCCGAGGTCGAAGACGCGGTCGCCGAGGTAGAACAGCCCGAAGGCGGCGATCGGGCCGACGACGCCGAGCACGGTGGCGATGCCGAGCACGAGGCGCATGTTCCAGGCCTCGGGCTCGTCTTGTAGCGGACGTTGTCGTAGGCGATGGACAGGATCGCGCCGTCGTTGAGCAGGGCGAGCATCACGATCATGATCGCGGTGACGGGGAAGAAGTTGAAGACGAGGATCGCGAGGGTGACGAACAGCAGCACGCGCAGCGTCTCGGCGATGCGGTAGATCGCGTAGGAGTTCATCCGCTGGAAGATCTTGCGGCTCTCCTTGACCGCGTCGATGATCACCGAGAGCCCGGGGGTGAGCAGCACGATCGCGGCCGCGGCGCGGGCGGCGTCGGTGGCGCCGGAGACCGCGATGCCGCAGTCGGCCTTCTTCAGCGCGGGGGCGTCGTTGACGCCGTCGCCGGTCATGCCGACGATGTGTCCGCGCTGTTGCAGGACGTCGACGATGTGGTACTTGTGCTCGGGGAAGACCTGGGCGAACCCGTCGGCGGTCTCGATGGACTCGGCGACCGCGGCCGTCTCGGTCTTCTTCGACGTCGCCGAGGCCGGCGGCGTCGAGGATGTCGGTGCCCAGGCCCGACCTTCGCGGCGGTCTCCTTGGCGATCGCCAGCGCGTCGCCGGTGACCATCTTCACCGTCACGCCCATCTCGCGGGCGGTGGCGATGGTGGTCTTGGCGTCGTCGCGGGGCGGGTCGAACAGCGGCAGGACGCCGAGGAACCGCCAGTCGCCGTCGCCGTCGGCGCGGGCGACGCCGAGGGACCGGAAACCGCGGGCGGCGAAGTCGTTCACGGCCGCGTCGACGGCGGGATCGGCCGTCGGCGTGTTTGCCGCGAGGGCGAGGATGACCTGCGGCGCGCCCTTGCTGACCTTGAACGACGCGGCGCCGGCGCCCGCACCGGTGACGGTGGCCTCGGTGCGCTTGTGGACCGGGTCGAACGGTTCGAAGTGCGTGACGGTGTAGGCGTGCAGGTCATCGGAGTCGCTCAGCCCGCCGAGGACGGCGAGGTCGATGGGGTCGTCGTTGTCCGCGCGGGAGGCCAGCGCACCGGCGAGGACGACCTCGCCGGCGGTGACCCCGGTGACGGTGAACGGGGTCGCCGAGGGTCAGCGAGTTCTGGGTCAGGGTGCCGGTCTTGTCCGCGCAGAGCACGTCGACGCCGGCGAGTTCCTCGATCGCGACCAGCTTGCTGACGATGGCCTGCTTCTTGGCCAGCAGCCGGGCGCCGACGGCCATCGTCACCGACAGCACGGTCGGCATCGCGACCGGGATCGCGGCGACGGTGAGCACGAGCGCGAACTGCAGCGTGGTGAGGATCGGGTCGCCGCGCAGCAGCGAGACGACCACGATCACGGACGACGAAGGCGACCGCGAGCACGATGAGGTAGTTGCCGATCTTCAGGACGGCCTTCTGGAAGTGGCTGACGGTGTGCGCGTCCTGGACCAGCTCGGCGGTCTTGCCGAAGTAGGTGTGGGTGCCGGTGGCGTACACCAGGGCGCCGATCTCGCCTCGGCGGACGATCGACCCGGAGTAGACCGCGTCGCCGGTCGCGCACGTGGCGGGCAACGACTCGCCGGTGAGCGCGGACTGGTCGACCTCGATCTCGTCGCCGTCCAGCAGCCGGGCGTCGGCCGGGACGATGTCGCCGAGCCGCAGCCGGATGACGTCACCGGGCACCAGCTCGCGCGCCGGTGGAGTGACCCACGCGCCGTCGCGCTTGACGCGGGCGGTGATCGCGAGCTTGGCCTTCAGCGCGTCGATCGCGTTGCCGGCCTGGCGTTCCTCGGTGTAGCCGACGACGGCGTTGGCCAGCAGCAGGACCAGGATGATGAAGAAGTCGGGCCAGTGCCCGACCGCACCGGAGAGGATCACCGCGACCTCGATCATCCACGGGATCGGGCCCCAGAAGTAGGACAGGAACTTCAGCAGCGGGTTCGTCTTGTGCTCGGCGATCTCGTTCGGGCCGTACTGTCGCCAGCCGCTGCGTCCGCCTCGGCCTGGCTCAGCCCGTCCGGCGACGTCTCGAGCCGCTTCTGGACCTCGTCCATCGGCAGCGACTTCAGGTCGTTGCCGGTGGGTCACCCGGCGGCTTCGAAGGCGCGGTTGGTGCGCCGACGTCACTCATCGCGGGTCGGCTCCCAGGTCCAGTCGCGGATCTCGGGGAGGTCCTGGCCGTGCGTGTTGATGTAGAGGTGGTGTTCGACGAGCTTGTCGGCCATCGTCTGCTTGAGGTAGTCGCCGGTGGCGCCGAGCTGGGGCAGCCGTTCGATGACGTCCTGGACGAGGTGGAAGCGGTCGAGCCGGTTCTGCACGCGCATGTCGAACGGGGTGGTGATGGTGCCTTCCTCGTTGTAGCCGCGCACGTGCAGGTTGCGGTTGGTCCGCCGGTAGGTGAGGCGGTGGATCAGGGTGGGGTAGCCGTGGAAGGCGAAGATGATGTGCTTGTCGCGGGTGAACAGCGCGTCGTAGTCGCCGTCGGACAGCCCGTGCGGGTGCTCGCTGGCCGACTGCAGCTTCATCAGGTCCACGACGTTGACGACCCGGATCTTCAGCTCGGGCAGGTTCTCGCGCAGGATCGACACGGCGGCCAGCACCTCGAGGGTGGGGGTGTCGCCGCAGCAGGCCATCACCACGTCGGGTTCGCCGCCGCGGTCGTTGCCGGCCCACTCCCAGATCCCGATGCCCTCGGTGCAGTGCACCTCGGCCTGCGTCCATGGTCAGCCACTGCGGCATCGCGTGCTTGCCGGCGACGATCACGTTGACGTAGTGGCGGCTGCGCAGGCAGTGGTCGGCGACCGAGAGCAGGCAGTTGGCGTCCGGCGGGCAGGTAGACGCGGACGATGTCGGCCTTCTTGTTCACGACGTGGTCGAGGAAGCCGGGGTCCTGGTGGGTGAAGCCGTTGTGGTCCTGCTGCCAGACGTGGGAGGCGAGCAGGTAGTTCAGCGAGGCGATGTCGCGACGCCACGGCAGCTCCTTGGTGACCTTGAGCCACTTGGCGTGCTGGTTGAACATCGAGTCGACGATGTGGATGAACGCCTCGTAGCAGTTGAACAGCCCGTGGCGGCCGGTGAGCAGGTAGCCCTCCAGCCAGCCCTCGCACTGGTGCTCGGACAGCATCGAGTCCAGCACTCGCCCGGCGGGAGCCAGCAACTCGTCGCCCTCGACGGTGCGGGCCTCCCACTGCCGGTCGGTGACCTCGAACACCGCGCCGAGCATGTTCGACAGGGTCTCGTCGGGGCCGAAGATCCGGAAGTTGCGGTGTTCCTCGTTGAGGGCGACGACGTCGCGCAGGAACTCGCCGAGCACGCGGGTGTCCTGCGCCTGGACCGCGCCCGGGGAGGGCACGGCGACGGCGTGGTCGCGGAAGTCCGGCATCCGCAGGTCGCGCAGCAGCAGCCCGCCGTTGGTGTGCGGGTTGGCGCCCATCCGCCGCTCCCCGTGCGGTGCGAGCGCGGCCAGCTCGGGCATCAGGCGACCGTCCTGGTCGAACAGCTCCTCGGGTCGGTAGCTAGCGCATCCAGGCGTCGAGCTGCTCGACGTGGCCGGGGTGGTCTTCGTCGACGAGCAGCGGAACCTGGTGGGCGCGGAAGGTGCCCTCGATCTGGAGCCCGTCGACGACCTGCGGGCCGGTCCAGCCCTTGGGTGAGCGCAGCACGATCATCGGCCACCGCGGCCGCGTGGCATCCCCGGTGCTGCGGGCGCCGGCCTGGATGGCGCGGATGGCCTCGATCGACTCGTCGAGGACGGTGGCCATCAGCTCGTGCATCGTCTCCGGGGTCGTCGCCCTCGACGTAGCGGGGGTCCCAGCCGCAGCCGCGCAGGAACTGGTCCAGCTCCTCGGGCTCGATCCGGGCCAGCACGGTGGGGTTGCTGATCTTGTAGCCGTTCAGGTGCAGGATCGGCAGCACCGCCCCGTCGTCGATCGGGTTGAGGAACTTGGTGGAGTGCCATGAGGTCGCCAGCGGTCCGGTCTCGGCCTCGCCGTCACCGATGACACAGGCCACGATCAGGTCGGGGTTGTCGAACGCGGCCCCGAAGGCGTGGCTGAGCGAGTAGCCCGAGCTCGCCGCCCTCGTGGATCGACCCCGGGGTGGTCGGGGCGACGTGGCTGGAGATCCCGCCGGGGAACGAGAACTGGGTGAACAGCTTCTTCATCCCCGCCTCGTCCTGGCTGACGTCGGGGTAGATCTCGCTGTAGCTGCCCTCCAGGTAGGTGTTGCCGACCAGGGCCGGCCCGCCGTGGCCCGGCCCGGCGACATAGAACATGTCCAGGTCGTCCTTGACGATC
>CAWCKQ010000009.1:0-29476 GCA_963796185.1 uncultured Actinomycetota bacterium
AAGTCCGGCGAGGCACGAACTACCTCGACTTGTTCGCCGGTGATACGACGAACGTCTCCCGCACGACCGGGGCGGTAATCAGCGGTTCGCCGCTGATTGCGTTCGACACGGTCCCGGAGTTCGCGAGGGTCGCGTTGTTCGAGCTGGAGGCACAAGCGACCCGCCTTGAACAGGAGCTGCGCGAGCGCTACCCCACACGCGACGTCCGGGTGTGGCCCGGGGACTCCAACTCGTCGATCACCACGGCGCTGGCCTCTCTGGACCAGCACCGGGGCGCACCGACCTTCGCCCTGGTGGACCAGTACGCCGCCGAAGTGCACTGGCGGACTCTGGAGCAGCTCGCTCGCTTCAAGCGGCATTCGCAGTACAAGACCGAGTTGTGGCTGCTGTTCGCGCCGTCCATGCTGCGACGCGGCCTCGCTGCGGATGACGCCGACGCGGTTGGGCGGTTCGAGAGCCGGATCGACGCCATGTATGGGTGCCGCGACTGGGTCCCGCTCGTCGAGGGCCGCCAGGCGGGAACGCTGACGGGGGCCGAGCTACGCGAGCAGCTCACCAACCTCATGAGGTGGCGATTGGAACGCGTGCTGGGCTACCGAAAGACCCACGCGTTCGAAATGAAGAACGTCTCTGGAGCACCCCTGTACAGCATGATTTTCGTGACCGACAACGCCGCCGGGGACCGCATCATGTCCCACATCTACGGCCAGGCGGCCCAGGCTCAACCCAGGATGCGGGCTGAGGCGCTCGCCAAGCGGAAGGCCATGCGCGAAGAAGAAGCGGGAACGCCGGGCCTGTTCGATCCACCGCCTCCGGAGCTGCCTCCCGGTAAGTTGTATGAGCACCAGCCGCCGACGCGGCCGTCCAACGCCACCCTGTGCCAGGAGTGCGGCGCTGAGCAGGAGAGCTAGGCGCTGGCCAGCTCCGGCATCTCGTCCTACAGCTGGCCGTCGAGCTCGCGGCCGCGGCCTTCGGGGTGCGGCCGCCCCACTGCTTGAAGAAGAACGGACGCCGGCGTCGACGCAGGCGTCGCGGATGTCGTCGACCCAGGCGACGTCCATCGGCCGGTGCGCGCGGGCCGGACTCGCCGCCGGCGATGACCCAGTCGATGCCGGTCGAGGTCGATGTCGTCGAGCGGGCCGAGCAGCGGCTCGCAGGAGAGGAACCGGACCGCGGCGGGACCGCGCGGAGGTGGTCGATCCGGTCGACGTACGTCGCGCGTCTCGACGGAGACGCCCATCCACACGTTGTCCGGCCAGTCGAGCTTGTCGGCGATCCTCGCCAGCCGGTGCGCGCGCTTGGTGAGCACCTGGTAGGTGTGCTGCGGGGTGTCGGCCATGACGTCGAAGACGTCGCGGATGAAGCCGAGCGGCACGCGGCGTGGAACAGGTCGCTCATCGAGTTCACGAACACCACCCGGGCGCGCGCCACGGTACGGCTGCATCGCAGCGCCTTCGGATGGACGGTCACGCCGAAACCCGGGCCCGCTGGTGCGCGGGTCGCCGTCGTTCTGGTACTTCGCGGCGCCCATCGCCTTCAGCCGCTTCGCCAGCGTCAGCGCGTAGCAGTTGTCGCAGCCGGCGGAGACCCGGTCGCAGCCGGTGACGGGGTTCCACGTGGCCTCGGTCCACTCGATCGTCGACTGTTGTCGGCCACGTCCCCTCCTCCAGCCGCGCGTTCTTGCATCGGCCACCCTACGGCCCGCCCCCCGCTTGATCGGATTGCCACACGCTGATCCGGACTCGAACAACGTTCTACACTGCGGCGGTGGGGATGAAGCCTCCGAAGAACGACGCTTGGCCGCCGCCGAGGGCCTGGCTGCACGTGTGGATCCGCTTCGACCGCAGCACTGCCGCCCCGCTGCCCGGGCTCATTCTCGACTGGCGTCAGAACGGTACTCGCTGGTCGGCGTGGGTCATCTGGCTCGACGACAGCTACGGCACGGGCAAGCGGATCCACCAAGGGTGGGTGGCGGCCGAGCGGCTGCGCCCAGCCAAAAGCGACCGAACGTGTGGAACGACGGGCCATGGCGCTAGCTGGTCGACGTCGATGCGATGGGGCGACACACAGCCGGGCTCACGACCTTCGTGCTCAGGCATGCTGGGCGGGGTGCAGCTCGGTCGGCGGTTCGGCGGTGTCGTCGTAGTACAGCGTCTGGCGGTCCTCGACCGCTTCCTCGGAGTTGTAGCTGAGGTGGCGCGACTGGGCCGGCCAGTCGACGTGTTTGCCGGTGCGGCAGCCGCTCTCGCCGAGCCGGTCGAGCATGCGGTCGAAGAAGCCGGGCAGGGTGTGGCGGTGCCATTCCTCGAGCAGCTCGGGTCCGGTGCTGGATTCGGCGGCCAGGCGGAGCACGGCCAGCACGGGAAGCTCGTGGGCGATGTGGGGGTGGTGCGGCCAGCACGGCGGGATCACCTTCGCGGGCCGCCAGGCGTATTCGTGGTTGACCCACTCGGCGACTGCGTCGCACCAGTCCCAGAGCGCGGCGCGCAGGTCGTCGTCGCAGGTCGCCGGCGCCCACGGGCTGGGCAGGTCGTGCAGGTTGCCCTCGGCGCGAGATCTCGTCGACGTCGCCGCGGCGCACCACCTGGTGTTGGTGCAGGACCTTCGCCACCGACCGCGGCGGTGCCGGGAACGCGCCGACGATCAGCCCCATGGCCACTCCTTCGATCCGGTCGCAGCGGGCCCGCCGCTGCGGCGGCCTGCTCGTCGACCTCGGACTCGGTCGGGGGTGAGCAGGTTGGACCGGGAGTAGGCGATCGCCGCGGCGGTGCGGCGGGCGAGGTCGGGCTTGTTCTGCGCGGGCTGCGCCGACCTGCTCGCGCAGCGGCGGCCTGTTCGGCCTTGAGCGTCGCCGCCGGCCGGGCCGTCGATGCAGCGGCTGCAGCTTGGCGATGATCGGCGGCGCGTTGCCGGCGATGACGAGCGCTTGCCGCTGCGGGATGCGGCGGATGTCGCCGGGGCGCATGACCTTCTCCCACTCCCCCGCCCGGGAGGTGCCGACGCCGCCGGGGCCGTCGGTGACGGTCTGGCGGCTGGTGCGGACGTCGTCGATCAGGTCGCTGACATCTCGCGGTAGAAGTGGACGTCCTTGCCGGAGCCGAAGATCACCAGGTTGTTGGTCAGCCCGAACAGCGCGCGCGCCTCGTCCTCGCCGTAGGAGACGACCATCTGCTTCCACGTCTGGCTGGCGTAGATGAACGACAGTCCGAGCGCGCGTTCGTTGGCCATCCGGATGCGCAGCGTCGGCAACGGGGTCGGTGGAGGGCAGCTCGTCCAGACAGGCGAGGAAGCTGGGCGTGAGCCGACCGTGCGGTGAGGTGGTGGCCATCCACAGCGCGGTGTCGAGCACGTGCTCGGCGATCGCGGTCATCAGCGGCGCGGCGCTGGCGTAGGGGTCTTCGCGGCCGAGCAGGTAGACGGTGCCCTGGGCGGCGATCAGGTCCTCGATGTTGGTGGCGGGCCGGGCGCGGGTCGGGACGCAGCGGGCGAGGATGTCGGGGTTGAAGAACAGGTCCATGGCCTGCTGGACGGTGGTGACGGTGTTGCCGACGGTCTCGGCCGAGCCGTGCAGTGCGCCGTGCAGCAGCCCGTCCCAGCGGGGGGCGGCGTGCGGGTGGCGTTGCAGGATCTCCAGCGGCTGCTCGGCGGCGACCGGGTTGGCGACCCACTCCAGCACGTGCTCCATCGACCGGCCGGTCAGCGCGGCGGCGTGCAGGAAGCACATCAGCACCTTCGCCGGTCTCGGCGGCGTAGAAGCGGGCAGCGGAGTCCTGCCGGCCGCCGGCGACCGCGCCGGTCACGGTTCCGGCGGCGAACGCGCGGGAGCGGCGGGTGGCGACCGTCGGGTCGACGCAGCCGGCGATCGGGTCCCAGGTCAGCTGCGGCAGCCCGGGCGCGGCGCCGAACGGGTCGAGCACGGCGATCGGCCGCGGCGCGGCGCCTTCGGTCAGCGGGCACTTGGCGGCGGCCGGCGGTCAGCAGCAGGTCCTCGAGTTTGGTTAGCGTGGCTATCCCGGCGCCGCGGTGGGCCAGCAGCGCCGGGGCGAGAATGTCGAGGGTCTTGCCCGAGCCCTGCTCGCCGAACACGCCGCAGGTGCGGTCGTAGCGGCACCACAGCTCGACGCCGCGGGGCATGTGCGAGCGGCCCAGCCGCCAGCCGATGTCGGTCGGGTCGAAACTCATGTCGGTCTCCTTGCGTCGGCCGAACCTCAGCCGGGAACTCGCGCGGTCCTGGTCGCGCTGCGCGAAGCCCCGTACAGGTCGGGGCGGATGATGGCGCGGGCGCGGCGCAGCTCGCCGAGCGCCGAGCACCAGTTCGGCGTCGCGGCGGGTGGCCATCCCGTCGTTGCGCATCCGTCGTCGCGATCGCGATCCCGGCCGCGATGCCGCCGACGATGACGAGCAGCTCGCAGACCGCCACGCACAGCCAGGTCGTGGCGGGGCCGGCCAGCCGGTGCGCGTCGGCCGGCGGCAGGCCGCGACCGAGGTGTCCGCCGAGGAACCCGCCGAGGGTGTGGCCGATCGTGTCGGTGCCGTGCGGCCAGACCCAGCCGGCCGCCGAACAGCGCTGCCGCGACGCCGATACCGGCTAGCGCGGCCAGCACGAGCAGGATCAGGCCGAGGCCGATCACGACGACGGCGATCTCCCACCCCTGGGTCATGGGGGTGGGGTCGCGGCGGCGCTTGTACGGGGCGGTCACCGCGCCACCCCGCTGGACGTCCCGGTAGGGCTGGCCGCTGCCCTCGTGGCGGGGTGCCTCGGTGCGGTACCGGACCAACCGCCGGGCGTGTAGGCCCAGCGCCACCACCCCGGCGAGGATGCAGCAGACCGCCAGCGCGAGCAGCCAGCCGGACGCGATCAGGTGGCCCCGCGCGGCCAGGGCAGCGGACGCGTAGCCGGACGTGAGGGCGATCGCCGGTGCCAGCAAGAGCAGCCGTGACAGCCGCGGCCGCACCCCGCACCATGCTGCCTCGCTGACGGGTGCAGACCAGTACGCGCGGGGGATGCTCAGACCGCTGTCGCCTGTAGCGGCGCCGGTGTCGGTGCTTGCGTTGACGTCGTCGCGGAAGGTCATCGGGTACTCCGATCGTGTCGCGATGTTTGTTGTGGCGGCTCTGGGGTCATGCGATGTGCCGGACGGCGACGATTTGCCCCGACCATTCGGTGGCCTCGGTCAACTCGACCGGCACCCCGGTCTCCGGGGCTTGGGTGATGTAGAGGTGGCGGCCGTCCTTGCGGTCGACGTAGCCGGCGACCATGCCGACGTGCCCAGGTGCCTGCGCGGTGCCGTCGGAGCCGGGGATGAGGACCAGGTCGCCGCTGACGGCTTGGGTGAGGTTGTTCGGCTCGGTCGTGCCGGACGAGCCTTGCGACGCGGCCAGGTGGGGCAATCGTCACGCCGGCGGTCGCCCAGGCGGCCATGGTCAGGCCGGAGCAGTCGAACGAGTTGGGGCCGCTGGCGCCGAACACGTAGGGCTTGCCGAGCTGGGCGAGCGCGAACTGCACGGCCTTGTTCCCCTTCGCGCTGCCGGAGAGGGTGAATCCGGCCGGGACGGTCGTGGTGCCGGCGATGTTGTTGCCGGTGGGCCCGACGATGTTGCCGGCCGGGGTGCCGCCGGTGACCGCTCCCCCGCCGCCCGGGCAGATCGGCGGCGCTGCCGCCGGTGGGCCCGACGCTGCGGGCGGCCACGGCCGCGAGGTTCGTGGTCGGGAAGTGCACGTTCGGGTCCCAGGTGTAGGCGGCCTGGAACGCGGCGAGCACCGCGGGGGTGCCCTTGTCGGCGGCCAGCGCGGCGCGCACGCCGTTCCAGTGCGCGCCCCGCAGCATGATCACGGTGCCTTCGACGCCGGAGTCGAAGGAGGCGTAGCGCTGCACGCCGACGCTGTTGAAGAGGTGCTGCCCGGCTCTTTGATCACCGAGTTGAGCGGGTTGTAGCGGTCGTTCTGGCCCTCGAGTTGGGCGACGGCGTAGAGCGCGTTCAGGTTGCCTGACGAGGTCGGCAGACTGAGCTTGGTCAGCACGTCGGTGAAGAAGGTCTGCGTGCTGGTCGCGCTCCCGAGCTCCCCGACGTCGGCGTCGTCGACGTCGTCGACGACGCGGTGGTGCTGCGGTGGTGCCCCACAGCTGGCCGACGAGCTGCTGGGCCGAGCGCGGCGTTGGGCTGGTACCGCTCCGGGTGACCGGAGGCTGCACCGTCTGCGCGTCGACGCCGATCGGGTTGGCCTGCCAGCCCGGGACCTTCACGAGCCGGTCGAGGAAGGCGTTGGTGGCCTTGACCGGGTCGTCGGCGACCGGCTTGGCGTAGATCGAGATCCGCTGCTGGAACAGGCCCTCGGAGTCGTGGTCGGTCTGGGTGGTCGAGTTGTGCAGGGTCGACTCGGTGTAGGCGGTGTCGACCGCGATGACCGCCGCGAAGGTGGGCAGGTTGCGGGCCGGCGACGACCGACACGATGGTCTGCGCGTTGCCCATCTGCTCGGCGTCGAGCTTGACGCCGGCGATCGTCTGTCCGGTCCCGGCGCCGCCGCAGTACGGCCGAGGTCGGCGAGGCGTTCGCGCCGGCCCCGCCGAGCACCAGCAGCACCGACGCCGCGCCGAGCAGCGGTAGCGGCGGCGACGCGCGAGTCGCCGACTTCGCACTGCCGTTGCGCTGGTCGTGCCATGGCTCGCTGCACGCCGCTGGCTTGTCCGACTCACTGCCGCTGGTGGCCGCGGCGGCATCGGCGCGTCGGCGGCGCGGTCGGTGATGGCGTCGTTGGTGTCGGTGAGCGCGACGTCGATCGAGGTGCGGACGGTCTGGACCTTCGCCACGTGCGAGCCGACCAGCCACAGCGCGCGGCCCTTGGCGGCGGTGGCCCAGTCGGTGACGATGCGTTCGGCCATCGGGGTGAGGCCGAGCAGCTCGGACAGCTCGTCGCCGATCTGGTCGTCCTGGCCGAGCAGCACCTTCGTCGCGCACAGGTGCATCAGGTCCTTGGCGATCGCCACGGCCTGGGAGCCGGCGTCGCCGACGGTGAGCATGTCGGAGGGCTTGTGCGCGATGACGACCTGGATGGCGCCGTCGCGCCGCGACAGCCGCAGGTCTGCGTCGAGGGACTTGACGGCGTCGGTGCCGAGGCGCATCTGCTTCCAGCACTCGTCGCGGATGATGACGCGCATGTCGCCGGGCTCGGCGACCTGGGTCATGGCCCGGCCCCAGGAGTTGAGGCAGGTCAGCGCGACGCCGACGGCCTCGTCGCCGAGCGGGTCCAGCCGCGACAGCGACAGGGACTGGATCGGGGCGCGCCAGTCGACGTTGACGGTGGTGGCCGCGTCGAACAGTCCGGCCAGGTGACCCTTGACCAGCGAGCCGAGCGCGTCGCGCACGGGCCGGGTGTCGTCGAGGAAGTGCTGCCGCGTGCTGTAGCGGCAGTCGGCGACCAGCTGGTCGGACGGGTCGTTGAGCGCCTCCCACACCTGCGGGATGGTGATCTCGGCCAGCCGGTCGGCGCCGTCGGCGTAGCCGGTCAGGTCGCGGATGACCAGGCCGACGGCGGTCTCGGCGGTCGGGCCGAAGTTGACGTGCTGCGAGCCGACCAGGCCCTTGATCAGCAGCAGCCAGCGGGAGAACACCATCGCCGCGCGGCGCTGCGCTTCTGCGCGGGGCAGGTGGGTCCAGTCGTTGCCGAGCGGCCCGAAGTCGAGCGGGTTGATCCGGGCCGGCAGCCCGTGCCCGACGGCGTGCGGTTCGACGCCGAGCGCACGGCACAGCGGCTCGTACTCGTCCTTGACGTCGCCCAGGATCAGCGTGCGGTAGGCGTAGGCCATCATCCGCAGGCAGAACATCTTGACCGTGCCGGACTTGCCGCGGCCCGGGTGCGCCGAAGAACATCATGTTCGGGTTGGTGACGCCGGCGATGCCCTGCAGCGTCCAGCCGATCGGGTCGACGTGGAACGCGCCGCCGGACAGGAAGTCGACGCCCATCTGCGCGCCGGTCGACGGCAGGCCGTCGCCGGCGATCAGCGGCCACACCCCGCCGACCTGCTCGCTGGTCATCCGGTAGACCTGCAGCGGCGCGGGGACCGGAGCCCAGCCCGCGGCGGCGCCGCGAGCGGCCGTGCTTGCCGACCATCACCGTGAACGGGTCGACGTCTTTGACCGGCGGCCGGCGGCGGTGCCAGCGGCGGCAGCTGGTGACCGAAGTCGGCGACCAGCTGCGCGACGCGCGCCCGCTGTCGGCCCGGCTACGACGCCGGGTGCGGGCGGCCGCGCTCATCTGACGCCCCGCCGCTTGGGCAGGCCGATCGCCGAGCGGGATGCAGGCGGCGGCGAAGCCGGTGTCCTGGGCGAGGTCCAGGCGCAGCGGCTTGAACCCGGAGCCGGTGATGCTGGCCTCCAGCCGGCGGCCGTAGTCGGTGATCGACCAGGTGTTGGGGACGGTGACCGCGGCGGCGATCGCCGACACGGACCAGCGCGTTGCCGTCGGCCAGGCGCACGTCCTGGCCCTCGACGCGGGCGGCGTCGCGGCGGTGGCGAGGCGCGGAGCTTGAACCCGGACTTGCGCTCGCACCTCGGCCGCGAGGTCCGTGGACATCGACTCGCTGCCGACGAGCCGTTCGGCCTTGTGCGTGGCTGATCGGTTCGAAGAACACCGTCACCGAGCGCCGCTCGCCCGCCGTGGTCGGCGTGAACACCGGCGCGAGCGCGCCCATCACCGCGCCTTTGTCGGGCAGCAGGATGGTGCAGGTCGCGGTGTGCCACGCGTCGTGGGCGTAGAAGCGGCGCTCCGGGTTCGGCGTCGAAGTCGGCCCGGCGGCGGCCATCGGCAGCGCCGCGGCCACGACCGGGTCGTGCTGGGCGGCGAGCGTCGGCCGCGGTCAGCGCGGCCCGGTCACCCGGCGCGAAGCCGGTGCGGATCGCCGCGGCCAGCGCGGGCGAGTCCAGCCAGGTCACCGAGGTGCAGCCGACCGGCCCCATCAGCCGGGCCTCGATCTCGCCCATCACCCCGTACATGACGCGGGCGCGGCCGTCGACGCCGCCGCCGGCCTCCTTGGCCTGCTTGGCGATGCGCTGCTCCGGGCACGACGACGGTCACGAACGCCTCGTGCCGCACGCCGGCCTGGGTCATCACCTGCGTCAGCTCGGCGTTGACCTGCCAGCGCGAGCTGCGGGGCGTCGGCGCGCAGGTTGGCCTGCTGCCAGGCGGCGCGTTCGGCGCCGTCGTCGGGCACGGTGCGGATCTGCAACGCGACCACCGACACCAGCTCGGCGGTCGCCGCGCCTTCGAGCAGCTCGGACAGCCCGTTACCCATCCGCACCCGGGCCGGGACCTCGGACAGCCCGATGCCCGGGTGGGTGATGCGGGCGACCACAGCCCAGGTGCGCTCGCGGTTGTCGGCGACGATCGCCGGGCGGGCCAGCAGCGGCCCGAACGGCGGCCCGTCGTGGGTGCGGATCCCGGACAGCACGCCGGGCAGGTCGGCCTCGTCGAACGTCTTCGACGGTGCCGGCGGCGGCCTTGGACTGCCAGTCGCTCCAACGCATGACCACTCCTACGGATCGAGAGATCAGGGAATCGAGCGCCCAGCGGAACGCCGAGCGGCCCTGGACGGGAACGGCGACAAGCACGATCAGCACCGCCCAGATCGGCGCCCAGCCGAGAGCGAGCGGCCCAGGCGTGGGCGCCGGCGGCGATGAGCAGCGGCAAGCCCGCCGAGCAGGATCGTGATGACCGCACCCGCCGCGCCAGGCCGAGGAACCAGCCCTGCCGGTCCTTCGACCAGGCGCCGTAGCGGATCGGGCCGATCGGCGCTGCTCATACCGCACACCGCGCGCGGCCTCAGCGCCGCCGCCAGCAGCGCCCGCTCGCCCCGCGCGCCGCCGGGCGCGCCGACGGGGGTGGGCACGCCCCCGCCGCCGGATCCGCCGGGCATCGGCGGTGTCGGCGGTTCGGGCGGAGTTGCCGCCTCCGCCACCGGAGCCGCCGCTGCCGCCGCCGGTCGCTCGTCGTCGCTGCCCGAGTCGCTGTCGCCGTTGCTCGAGCTGCCGACCGAGCGGCGGGAGCTGCGCTCGTCGGTCGGGGTCATGCTGTAGCCGGGCGAGCCGACGCCGGCCTGGCCGAGGATGTCCGAGCCGATATCGGCGGCGCGGTGCGCGACCGAGGTGACCGCTGCCATGCCCGCGCCGAACGCGCCGAGCGCTTGGGTGAGCCGCGATTGGGTCTGCGACTCCGCCCCGGACTCGCCGCCGGAGCGGCCGTCGCTGCCCGACTGGCGTCGCGGCCGCGCTGCCCGCGCTCGACTTACCGCCGCCGCTCAAGCACGCCGGACATGCCGCCGGCGTCCGACCACGACTGGCGCAGCGCCGCGCCCGAGGCGGTGCCGGGCTCGACGAAGGCGAGCAGCCGGAACAGGATCATCGGGCACACCGCGCCGATCGCGATCACGATGCAGCCGACGACGGCCATCCCGGCGTGGGAGGTGTTGGCCGCGTTCGCCGACGTCAGGCCGTCGAAGATGCAGCTCTTGGGGTTTGCCGTTGACATCTTGGCGATCTCGGCTGCCGTCGGCGGGGCTTGATGACGCCGATCGGACAGCTTCACGCCGATGCCGAGCAGCAGCGCGGCCATGGGTGAGATCAGCAGGCACGAGAAGAACCAGCGCAGCGTCTTCCAGAACCACACCTTGCCGGTCTCGGAGACCAGCCCGCCGGCCGAGATGGGTGCGGTGGCCACGAGGATGATCAGCGCGGCCTCGCGCACGAACATGATCAGCACGTAGAAGAACGCGGCCGGGATCACGATCAGCAGGCCGAGGATGCCCAGCACGGTGGCCAGGGTGATGTCGCCGATCTTGTCCGGGAACGACTTGGTCAGGTCGACGTGGGACAGGTCCTGAGGCGTGCAGCATCTGGCTGCAAGATGCCGTGCTCGAGGCCGGCGGCGGCGGCGACGAAGCCGCCGGCCAGGCCGAGGTAGCCGACCCACACCAGACCGAACTGGCCGATGCCGATCAGGATCCGCCCCATCGACTTGCCGTCGCGGCGCAGCAGCGCCACGCGTCAGCTGGACGAACATCATGATCACGGCGAGCGCGGCGCCGAGCCACAGCGTGGTCGGCAGCACCGCCCCCATCGGCCCGCTCGCGGACAGGTCGGGGGTGGTGAACGCGTCGATGATCTGGAAGGCGAGTTTCAGGAGCCACAGCGCGGCCGACCACAGGCCGGTCATCGCCGCCTTCCAGACGTCGCCGACGGCGGCCGAGGCGGCGTCGCCGAGCCAGTGCAGCGGGTTGAGGCTGAACGCCATCGACGTGCGTGGTTGCTCATTACTTGGGCTCCTGTCGCAGGTCGCGGTAGCCGACGGCGATGGCCAGGTCGGTGTCCGGCCAGACCGAGGGGGCGGTGGCCGGCTCGGAGCCGGGGCCGATGACCAACGGCCACCGGCCGAGCCGTACGGCTCGAGCCGGACGGGGCGGGCTGCCAGACCATGCGCTGGCAGTCGGCGTCAGCGCCGCGGGCGGTCTGCTGCAGCGTGACGTCGAGTTCGAAGTCGACGCAGGGGATGACGAAGTCGGGTCCGACGCTGCCCTTGATCTGACCCATGACGGGAGTCAGCACGAGCGCGAGCTGGCCGGAGCCGCCGCCGGAGACGCCGAGCTGGTTGAACAGGGTGGCCATCGCCGTGCGAGCAGCGACCAGCTGCTCGAGGTGGGGCCGCCCGGCATCGCCCAGGAGTCGATGACCGCCCGGGCATCGGCCAGCGACCCGGACTGCAACGCGACCTGGTCGATCGCGGCCAGCTGCGCCATCGCCCCGGCCGGGGTGTGCGGGAAACCGGTCGGCACCTGCGCCGGACCCGGTCGCCGTGGCGGCAGGGACGCGCGATCGACGCCCGGGTTGACGGTCGAGACCGCGCTTGGGTGTGAGGCGTCGTCGCCGACGCTGGTCATCGCCTTCGCGGCGAGCACGTCGCGCGGGTCGGAAGCGGCGGACGAGCCCCCCGGCCCGGTCCGGCCGCTCCCGGCCGCGTGCGTGCCACCGCCCGCTGCCGAGTGCTTGCCGCCAGCGCGGGAAGGGCTGACCTCGTGGACCACGAACAGCACGAGGCCCGCGACCAGCAGCACACAGCCCAGCCCGGCGCCGACGAGCAGGGCGAGCATCTTCTCGCGGGACCACTGCGGTGCTGGGCGCTCCTGCTTCCCGCGTCGGCGGCCGAACATCAGCAGCCGTTCCCGGTGATCGAGGAGATGATCACGTACCCGACGACGTAGATGATCGCGCCGACGAGGCAGATCATCAGCCCGTCGAACCCGAGCCGCGCACCCTTCGGGTGGTGGGTGACGCGGCCCCAGATAAGCATCCCGACGGAGATGAAGAACGAGACGGCCAGGATGGCCAGCACGCCCCACTTCACCCAGGACAGCACCTGGTCGTCCCACGACTGCACGCCCGGCGGTGCTTGCGGGCAGACCTTGCCGGCCGCGAGCACGTGGCCGCCGAGCTTCGCTACGAGCTCCGAACTCATCGCGTCGTTCCCTTCTGTCGCGGCGCGGTCTGCGCCGGGGTCGGTGGTGCACTGACGTCGCCCGGGCGGGCAGCGTCGATCAGCCCCAGCAGCGCTCGGCCGCCCGCGAGGACGGCTTTCGGCAGCGGGACGTGCGTGGGGCCGGTGACGGCCAGATGCCCATCGAGCGGGACGGTGACGACGCGGTTCGCGTCGCGCAGCGCGCGCAGCCGAGGCCCGGCGCTGGCGGTGACCTCGCCCGGCCAGCGGCGGCCGCCGAGCATGGCCACCACGACGGTGCTGTCGGCGAGCCGGTCGAGCAGCTGCTCAGTGAGCCGGACGCCGGGGATCGTGGCCCGACAGACCACCACGACCAGGCCGCCAGCAACGTCCGCGACAGCGTCGGCCGGGACCAGCCCGAGGTCGACGGAGACGAGCAGCTGGCCGCTCGTCTGGATGGTCGGCCAGCCGGACGGCTGCCGGTCCTCGGCACGGCGCGTGATGGTGACCGGCACCGAGGTCGCCGCGTGGGGTCGGCTGCCCCGCCGCCACGCGCCGGACTCATCGACGTCGAGCTCCCGGCTGGCGGCACCGACCAGGCCGGACCGGCTCGGCGAGGCCGCCTCGATGACCTGGCTCGGCCGTCCGGCCGCCGCCGCGGCGTCGGCAAGGGCGAGAGCGATCGTGGACGCTCCAGCCCCGCTGTGCCCGGCGAGCACCCGCACCCAGTCGGCGGGGATGTCCAGTGGCCGGCGACGCACGTCGCTGCTGGTCGCCGCCGATGAGGTGGACGCAGGGGCTGACACGGCGTGTGCCGCGGTCGGCGTCGACCGCGCAGGGCCGGACGGGTGCTGCTGCGGCCGGGCGGGCTCAGCAGTGGGCTCGGCCGGCGCCTTGACGACGGATACCGCGGCGGCCGGCCGCACGGACGTTGCTGCCGCGGCCACCGTCGGCTCCGCGCTGTGCGGGCCGGCGGTGGGAGTGTTCGCCGCCGCCCGGGTCGACGCCGTGCGAGAGGGCGCCGTGCGAGGGGGCGCCGCCAGCCCGCGACGGGCGCGCTCCTCCCGGAACCGTTGCTGGATCTCGGCGACCGACAGCAGGGACCCGTCGGCGGCGACGTCGCCCCCGTTGACGGGGTCGACGAGCTGCCCCGAACGGCCGACCTCGGACATGGTCACCGCGGGCCTGCCTGACCGTGCCAACGGGTGCGGGCTCGGCTGGCAGCCGACACCGATCGGTGAGCTACCCGCGTCTGCTCCAGTCGCTCGTCGGCAGCGGCCAGACGTGGGGTCGGGAGCAGTTCACCGTCGGGGTCGAAACGTCGCCGGCGGCCGATCCACTCGGCGGCGCCGGCGACCTGTACCTCAGGGTCGAACGCGGCGAGCTGGGAGCGGGCGGCCGCGCCGGGCCGCAGGTCTTCGGCCAGCCGCAGCAGGCCGATGACACTGGCGTCGCTGACCGAGGCGCGGGAGGACGCGATCCGATCCAGCTCCGTGGCCAGCAGCCCGTTGGCCCGGTAGACCACCTCGAGCAGGGCTACGACGTGCTCGATCTGGGTTGGATCGGTCGCGGCCTGGCGTGGAGGTTGCCCCGGGTCGCTGCTGCCGTTCATCCGTTAGCTTCCTCGCTGCTGGCCGGCCCGTGCGGTGGTGGCGGGTGCCCAGGGCGTGCCGAGCGCGTCGGTCGAATCCGCGGGAGCCACACAACGAACAGGTGCAAACGGAGGCCGATCACTATCACCGGCGCCGAAATTTCTTCCGGCGAATATCGCGGTCCCGCTCACGCGACTGCCGCCAGGTAGTCCGCGCCGCAGCGGCGTAGCGCGCACAGGGTGCGGTTGTTGCGGCGATAGAGGGTGGCAAGGCCCACGCCGAACTCGTCGGCCACGCTCTTGTCAGCGAATCGGCGCCCTGTCAATCGGGCGGTCTCGGTGGCGGCGAGCAGCCTGACGTCTGCGACAGGGACACCGTCGCGCACGGCCCACATCAGGACGTCGATGACGTCGAGGTCCTCCTCGACGTCGGGAAAGTTGATGGAGAGGGCGCCGCCGAGGTGGGGGCGCGACCAGCAGGCGATGTCCTCGGCGTCGACCGCCCGCTCCCCCGCGTCGGGGTGGTTGCGGCGCAGCCCGGGCCGGAACTCGGCGAGCACGGCGCGGCGGGTGGCCCACTTCAAGGTGACCGCCCAGCCCCGGACCGGCTGGTCGACGTCAGCCGAGCGGATCTGGCAGGCCAGTTCGTTGACGACGATCGGCAGCACGTCGTGGCTCAGGTCGGTTAGGTCGGTGGCCAGCGCGATGACCATGTCGCTGAGCAGGTGCAGCAGCACGAGCAGCGCGTCGTCGTCGCCATGGCGTCCGGCCGCGCGGTGTACGAGTGCGTCGAGGATGCGGTCCGCCCGCGCGGGGTCGCAGCCGTAGCGGGTCAGCCGGGCCAGCTCGTCGACCTCGCTCAGTCCGGCCAGCGCCGGGTCGTCGAGGCTCCAACTCGCAACCGTCTGGGACTGGTCGAGCCGCGCAGCGAGCTCGCTCCAGTTCCCTGCGTACGAGTCCATGTCGAACATTTGCGGGACCTCCGGCATCGAGAAGGTGATGCCGACGACGCTTCGCAGCGATGTAGAACATTCCGTCACCCCCGCGCTGGGGTGACGGCCCCGGCGGGGCCCCGCGAGGTGGGTCCCACCGCGAGCTGGGCAGTGTCAGCGCCGACCATCACCGTCCTGGCCCGAGCGTTGGGGTGACGCGGCCCGCCGATGGCGGTGACGCCCGAAAACACTGGGCTCCGGCCGGGCCGACGCCGCGCCGGTGGCGGGGTGACAGCCCGCGTTTCGGCCACCACCCAAGTGGGTGACCCCGGTCTTCTGCGGCCTCCCGAGAGGCGATCAGCGGACCTGGTGGGACTTGATTTGGAGCTGTTTCGGGTCGGGCTTTTCAGTCGCCGCTGCACGGTCGAGAAGGCGCGTCACCCCTCGGCCAGAGGGGCCGAAGGGTGACGGAGTGCAGGGTCCGGGGAGCGGTCGTCTAGCGCCCGTCGACTTGGCGGAACCACCAGCGTCGCAACGCGGACAGGGCGCGGTCGTCGCGGACGACGGCGCCCGGGCGCGCCGCTCGACGCCACACCACGACGGCCCACAAGACCATCGCGGGCACGAGCGCCCGATAGGCCAGGCCGGCGACTGAATGCAGGTCGTTGGTGCACAGCCACGCCGCGGCTGAGGACCCCACGCAGGCGATCATCGGAGTGCGGACCAGCAACCCGCCGACCAGCAACCCGAACGCCAGCGCCAGGGCGCTGAGCAAGACGGTCGCTCCCGCCGGGGAGCGGGTGAGGTAGTTCGAGGGCACCAGACCGATCAGGGTGGCCACCACGGCGTAGGTCCACAGGGCGCGGCGCAGCAGGGTACGGGTTGGGGCACTGAGCCGGGGGCCGCGGGTGCCCTCGACCGGGGTCAGCGGGAATCGGGTCAGCAGGTCCTCGCAGCTGCGGTAGACGCGGACCTCTGGGTAGCGTGCAGCCACACTCGCGGCCAGCTCGTCGCTCACCCTCGACCCCAGCCACAGCCCGACGATGCGTGCTTCGGGCACCCGGGCTCCGCGGGTGCCGACCTCCATCACGCCGCGGACCTCGACGACGGCCAGCACCTGACGCGCCGGCGGCTGGTCCAGGGTGTACTCCGGATGGAAATAGACGTAGAAGCCGCAGCGGCAGTCAGGGTCGGGCGGGGTGTGCGCGCGGCCGCGAGCGCAGGTGGCGACGTTCCAGCCGGGCGTCCACATCGTGGCGGTGTTGACCGGGTACAGCCCGCCGTCGCGACCGATCCGGAAGGTGCGGATAGTGCGGACCGCCCCGACCCCCAGCGGTTCGACGATCTCGTCGGTACCGCTCACGACGGGCCTGCCGAACGCGGCCAGCTACCCCGCCCGCCGCGTGGCACGTCCGGGGCGGTTGCGGTCACCGGCTCGGCGCCGGCGTCCTCGGAGCCGGTTCACGCGACGGCGCCGGTTCTTCAGCCGGGGCCGGGGCCAACGGTTCAGACTCCGGGATGACCTCGACGCGGCGGCGACGACGACGACCGATGTTGCCCATAGCGATCACTCCCCTGTCTCGTGCGCGCGAGATCGCCGGGCGAAGTTGGCGACATCGAGCGCCTTGATCAGTACGTAGCCCTCGGCGAGGACCACCGCGAACACGCCCATCACCAGCGCACCCCATCGCAGAAAGCCCGACCCGCTCGCGCTCAGCGATATCAGCCATAACGACACGGCGCCCAAGGGCTCCCACGAGAGCGGTCGTGATCAGTACCTCCGGCGGGGCGTCGTCGCAGTCGGTGTGGAGCGCGCTAGCCCGGTCAGCAGCCCTGCAGAGCCACATCCTCGAGCCTCCTGTCACCCCGTCGGCATGTTCGGTGCACATGGGCCCTCAGCTCGCGTTGTCGAGCCACTGCCGCCGTTGCAGGACCTCGGCGGTGCGGGGCGGGAGGTCTTCCTCGACCTCGGCGTCGTGGTTGGCCAGGATGCGCTTGATGAACGCGTCGGCCTCGAGCCGCTTGTCCTGAGCGTCGCAGGCGGCGACCTGGTCCAGCAGCGGGACGTCCTCCTTGCTGCCCGCGTCGAGGGCGACCTGGGCGGCCTCGGCGGCGCGTTCGGGTTCGCCGGCGGCCAAGGTGGTGGGTGGCGACGGTGTGCGCGACGTCGACGATCATCGCGGCGTAGATGTGGTCGAGCGGGTTGTCGGCCAGCCACGCGTAGCCCTCCGCCCGGCGTTCGCTGAACGGCTCGCCGGTGACCAGTCGCAGCGCGGCCCACAGGTCGTCGATGCCGTCCTTGCCGCGGGCCAGGCCGCGCAGCCGCAGACGGCGGAACAGTTCGGCGTCGACCAGCGCGTCCTCAAGGCGGTAGGCTGGCATAGCCGGGCGCCATCGCCGTCGGGAGGTACTCGATGCCCGGTCTCGGGGTTCTTGCCCAGCCACTTGCGCACGATCGACATCGACTGCCGGACCTTCGACTTGCTGGCCGATGGTGTCGGGTCGTTGGGCCACAGCGTCGGTGCCGTACTCCTCGGCCGACACTCCGCTAGGGCGGGTGGCGAGGTAGGCGACGATCTCGGTGTGCCACTGCGGTGCGCGGGTTGCGTTGCGGCAGCGACCCTTGAGCGCGCACAATGACCGGGCCGAGCAGGCTGACCCGCGGCCGCACCGACGCCGGGTCGTACCACTCGGCCAGGTCGGCATCCAGCTCGCCGACGGTGAGTCTCGACCTGTCTCGCGGATCGCGTCGTTGGTCTGCGGCGCGAGCGCGTCCAGGTCCTCCTCGGTGGTGGCGGTCTGCTCAAGGTAGGTCTCGCGGCGAAGCGGCAGCACGCTCGTGGTCATCCACGGGGACGAGTCGGCCAGGTGCAGCGCTGGAATGTCGGCGGCGCCGCCCCGGCCGCGCGGCGGTGGCTGCGACGGCAGCCGGCCGTCGTCCTGATCGATCCTCGCGCAGGCTGCCGGCGACTTCGCGTCGTCGAGGCGAGCAGCAGCGCTGCCGGCGGCGTCGGCGTACTCGTCCCAGGGCGTCGTCCCTGCCGGTCGGGGCATCGGCGCGTCCCGCGTGCGGGCGGCCAGGGCGAGCAGCTGCGCGAGCTCGGCAGCCTCCTCGGCCGGGATCTGCTGGGCGGTCAGTTCCAGGCCGAGCGCAGGGACGCGCAGCGTCCCGTCGCTCGTCGATCGTCAGCTGTCCAGGCGTCGCGTCGGCGTGGTCGGGATCGTCAGACAGCACGAGCGGCGACAGCCGTCCGGGAGCGTTGCGGCCCGCATGGCCGTGAGCAGCCGCTCGAGGCCCTCGGTGTCGCGGGCCGCGCCGGGTGCGATGAGCAGCACGTGCGGCGCCCAGGCGTCTCCGGCCGATGCGGCGCCGGCGCGTCCAGCACGCCGACGCCGCGTCGCTCGCAGCGACTGCTCGACGAGTGCGACCTGGTCGTGCAGCTACGCGATCGCGGCGTCGAAGTCCTCGGTGTAGGTCAGCCGATCGGGATTGATCTCGGCCAGCTCCTTGCCCGAACCCGACCAGGGTCACTTGCAGCATCTCCGACCAGCGTGTTGTGGGCGAGCTCGCAGGCAAGGAACCGGGCCAGGTTCAGGCAGCGCTCCGGGTCGCCGGCAAGCGACATCGACGCAACCCGCTCCAGATCGAGCAACCACTGCGACCCGTCCGTCGGCGTAGCCGACGCTGGTCAGCGTCGGGAACGGCGCGAAGTGGTAGGCGCGCTCGCGCCGGGTCGTAGCTCGGACTTCTCGCCGCGCGCGGATCGACCAGCGGGTGCCGGTCTCGTCGACCGTCCACGGCGCGGGCGCGTTCGGCTGGGCGCGAGGCCAAGCACCAGCTCCAGCTCGGTCGCGGTCCATCCGTGCCGCGACCACGTCCGGCAGCCGGCTCGCGACGTCCGGTCGCCGTCGCCGGCGCCGTGCACCAAGCCGCGCAGCGCCTGGTCCAGCCACGTCACGTCGACCATCGCAGGTCCGCCAGCCGACAGCAGCGTGCGCTCGAGCGCGCAGCAGCTCCGGCGGAGCCGACTGATCGCGTGGCCAGGATGGCGCTGCCGGAACTGGCGCCGCCGGTAGCCGATCAGCGCGGTCAGCGAGACGCCTGCCAGCAGCACGCCGCCGCCGGCGAAGGCCACCATCGGCAGTTCCGAGCTGGGCCGGGTGGGCCGGCTGCTCGCCGGCGTGGACGCGGCTGGTGCGCTGTGCGGCGCCGTGACCGGCGCCGACGGAGTAGTCGGAGTGGCCGGCGGGCTTGGCTGCTGCGTGGGCTGCTGCGTGGGCTGGGTTGTCGGGCCGCTTCGGGGAATGGTTGGGCGCGTCTGCCCGGGTGGGTGCGCGTGGAGGGCGTCGTGCGCGGGCGGGCGTCGTGCGCGTGGAGGGCGTCGTGCGCGTGGAGGGCGTCGTGCGCGTGGAGGGCGTCGTGCGCGTGGAGGTGCTGTTCGCCGGCGTCGAGGTGCCGGGCATGGCGAGCGTCCAGCCCGGCAGGATCAGGTCGGGGTCGGTCAGGTGGCGGCCCGCCAGGTTCGCTGCGACCCTTGTTTTCCTGGTAGAGGTCGCGCTCGGAAACGTGGTGCGCTCGGCGATCTCGGTCAGTGTGTCGCCCGATCGCACCGTGACGGCATTACCGTTCACGCGTGCTGAGCTGGGCACGGTTGCGTCGTCCGGTAGGCGTAGCTGCCAGCCGTTCTGGATGTCGTCCGGGTTGGTGAACACCGCTCCGCCGGGCTGGCCGCTGTCGCGATTCAGAGCCCAGATGTCGCGCCATCGCAACGGGTCGCCCAGCGTGTGCTGCGCGATCGACCACAGGCTCGGGCCGACCGATGGGTCGGAGCCGACGACGAAGGTGGGTCCGCCCCGTTGTTGCGGGCCCTTCTGTACCGGCCGCGTTGCTGTCGGCATGCTCGAGATGCTGCTGGTTGCCGGGCGCTGCGGCGTGCGTGGTGGCGCTGACCAGTTGCGACGCACGCGGGGATGGGGCGGTGCCCGCGGGCGGGGCGGCCCAGGCCCGAGCGGTGTTGCCGACCAGGGGGGTGGCGATCGCGAGGCCGACGACCGCGGTGACCAAGGCGCGGCTCAAGCCTTGCCCCGCGGAGATGTGTCGCGGGCAAGGCTTGACGCCGCGTGCTGCGCGCACACCGGCACGATCTCGAGCAGCGTGCCGGGCAGCCACTGCGCCCACGCGATCCAGAGCACGCAGCCGAGCAGTTGTAGCAGCATCTGGTCGCTGACGTTGCCGGCCCGTAACGCGCTCCAGTCTGGCAGCGGGTTACCGATCGCGGCCACCAGCAGCGCCGGAACGCCGACGAACAGCACTGGCAGCGCGCCGCTGCGGCAAGCTGGCCACCGAGAAGCGTCGCGCGCATGTCACTGTCCTCCCGTGGTCGCGTCGGCGGTCTTCAAACCCGGCAGCGGTCGGGCCGTCGCGCTGCCCTTTACGTGCAATGAGGCGAGTCCGGGCACTGCGCTGAGCAGCGTCAATTGTGGGCGATGGTCACCGTCACCGTGACCTCGGGGTGTCGCGGTCACGTCCCGGACACGCCCTCGCGGACCAGGAATGCCTTCCGGCGGCGTGGGCCGGCCGGGGTTGATCAGCGGCGTGCGGCCGGCGGGGCGGCGAGTTGGTCTGCGGCGGAGCGGGCAGCCTGCTCGGCGATATCGGCGGCCCGTTGCCGGTCGGTCAGCGCGCCGCCGGCGTCGAACACCAACCCGGCACACGACGACCAGTGACAGGCCAAGAACACGATGTAGGACGTGATGCTGCCCTCGTCCGCCTGCGACGTCGGCCAGGCGAGCCGGCCAGCCGGATCCGAGCGCGGGCTCATGGGTCGCGCGGTCCGCTGACCGGCCCCGAGCGCGTTATTTCGATCGGGGCGCTCGACGGTCCAGATAGCGTCTTCGAGCCCGGGATGCCCGGGATGGCAATGCCGCTCAGGTCGGCGGTGCACCAGACCCTGACCGTCACCAGCCCGCCCGGTGCCACCTCGCCGGTGGTCCTCACGCGAAGCGAGGTGCAGGTGATGCCGGCACGCCCAGCGATCGTGCACGGCGGTCGTCGCCGCGGCGGTGGCCTGCGCCATCGTGTAGGTAAGGGACGCGGCCCGGGCGCCATCCCGCGAGGCTTCGACCGCTTGGTTGCCGGCGGCACGATCCGCCCGGCCGCAACGATGACGACGATCAGCAAGCCAGCGCCGGCGTCCACAGCACCAGTTCGACGGTGTAGTGCCCGGTCGTCGGCTGACTCGGCGCTCGGCCTTCGGGGCGGGTTGCAGCGCTGACATGGTCACCTGACCGGTCGGCGTCCGCGAGCAGACTCTCGCCGACGATTGACGAGCGTCCACACGCGACCGTTGGGGCATTGCTCAGCCTCCGGAGGGGACATACGTCTCGATCGGGGCGGTCACGGTGATCGAGACCGTGGGCACACGAACGGCACCAGCGAGACCATGTCGCCCTTGACGGTGACAGTGACGGTCTTCGCGCCGCGGGTAACGTTGACGGCCGGGTGGTGCAGCGCCGTGCTGCCGCGGTCGACCTTGTTCAGGTAGCTGTAGCCCTCGGCTTGCCCGGCGTCCGCGGTGGACAGGTAGACCGCGGGCCGTGCGGGCGGCTTCCTGCGCTGCGGTCTGGGCGAGCTGGTGGCTATACCACCACAACGCGACCTGCACCGCGCCAGGATCATCAACACCATCACCGGAATGGTGAGCACTGCTTCGACCGTGCCGAAGCCACGGTCCTCGTCGGACGCGTGCAGTCCCCGCACGCGTCGACGTAGCCGGCTGAGGGTGTCCATGGCGCGGTCTGGGGTCACTGCTGGTTGCTCGTGACGCCCTTGGCCTTGTTGGTGATCCAGTTGTAGATCAACACCGTGACCGTTGTGGCAGCCGCCGCAACGATCACGAGCATGATCACCCACTCGACCAGGGTGAAGCCTGCCTCGGGGTCGGACTCGGCGTTGCGCAGGCGGGCCCCCGCGGCGCGGGTAAGCGCCACGAGCACGAGCTGCCCGGTGAGCAGCAGCGCCCACAGCGCCGACGCCTGCCGCCGAACGGCTCGGGTTGCAGCTGACATGAGCTTCTCCTTCGTGTTACGTGTGCAGAACGCTGACGACGAGCGGGTAGACGACGAACAGCAGGAACCCGGCGCCGATGCCGACTTCAGCAATCTGGAGCGATGAATCGCGTTCGGCCGCGCGGCCTTGCACGTCTGCGGTGTCGCGGTCGCGCAGAGTCTTGGCCCGGTCGATGAGGGTCTTGCCGATGCGGGCGCCCTGTTCGCCGGTCAGCGTCAGCGCGGTTGACAGGTCACGAAGCTCGCTGACGCCGATGCGGCGGCCGAGTCGCCGAGTTCCGCCGGGGCGGCGCGGGGACCGGACATGTCGCGGGCATGCGACAGGGTTTCGGACAGCAGGCGGAACGGCCAGCCTTTGCCGATGGCGGCGGCGGTCGGAAGCGCCTCCGGTAGGCCCGTGCCGCCGATGACGCCCATCGCGACCAAGTCGAGATAGGCGGACAGGCCGCGGCGGAACTCGCGGCGACGCTGCTCAGCGAGCTTGTGCACGTCCTGCAGGCGGGCGAACACAATGATCACCGCTAGCACCAAGGCGGCCGGCGGGATCACGGTCCCGGGGATGCCGACGCCACTGCCAGCATCAGCGATTCGATCAGCAAGACACCGATGAAGGTGGCGATGCCACCGACGAGGCTGGCCCCGACGAAGTCTTCGAACTCCCGGTCGATGATCGCCAGGTCTTGTCGCAGGCTGGTTGCCTCGACGTCACGCCGCGACAGCAGCGACGCGACGCGCGCGCCGGCCCGAATCTTGAGCCGTCCGAGCCAGTCCAGCTCGGCCGTCGGCCTCTGCACCGTGACCCCGGGCGTGCGGTGCGGGCGGCCTCGATGCGGCCCAGCACCGCGACGTTGTCCGCGCGACCCGGTATCAACGTCCAGGCCAGGAAGCACAAGCTCAGGCCGACAGCGATGCCGGCGACGATCGCCGCGATCACCGGGCCACCGCCGGGTCAGTCAAAAACGTCTCGGGGACGTCCGGGTCGGACAATCGCCGGATCCACGCGAAGCAGGCGGCGAAGATGCCGAACACGATCAGCAGCACCAGCTGGCCTACCGGGGTGCGGTACGGATGGCTGAACGCGGGCGGGAACACGAAGGCCATCAGCCCGGCCATGATCACCACCATCGTGATGATGATCCGCAGGTTGCGGCGGCCACCGCGGCGTGAGGCTTCGATACGACGACGCAGTTCGAGTTCTTCGCGGGTGGACTCAGCCAGCCGCTCCAGGCTCGATGCCAGGCCCGGGCCGCGCGCCTTGGCATTCATGATCATGGCGGCGATGACCAGGTCGGCGGTGGGGTCGGCCAGGTCGGCGGCGAGCTGTTCCAGCGCGGCGGTCAGCGGCTCGCGAGCGTCCAGCAGGCCGATGAGACGCCCGAGCGGGCGCTGCAGGATCGGCGATGCTGTCTCGACGCTGGCGGGGATGGCTTCGTGCAACCCGGTAGCGCCGGACACCAAATCCTTCAGCGACTCGGTCCACAGCGCCAGCGCCTCCAGCTGCGCGATCCGGCCACGCGTCGCGCCACCGGCACCGAACAGCGCCGGCCAGCAGATGATCAGCGCCGCTATCGCCACCGCGGCGACCGGCCAGCGGGTGGCCAGCAGCACGCCCACGGCAGCAACGACTCCGCCGGCCATCCGCAGGCCGAGCATCGGACCGGCCAGAGCGCGGGCGAGCTTGGCGATGCGCGGGGTGCGGCGCAGCGCGCGGGGCGAGTCGGACCCCCGGATGCCCGCGACGACCAACAGCAGTCCGAACCCGACCCCGAGGGCGAGCAGCACGACGGCCAGCAGCGAGATACTCATCAGACCTGCCACCCCGCCCGGCCGTGCCCCCGGTCGACATCGAAGCCGTGGGCCGCGAGGATCTCGGCGAACCGGCAGTGCTTCAGCGCTGCCTGCGGCTCGGCGAACCCGGTCGTCGGGTCGTACTTGAACAGCGTCGAGGACGCGACCTCCGAGCCGTTCCAGCCGTCGACCTCGATGATCTCCTCGACGACGCGGCGGGGCCGGCCGGTAGCCGGATCGCGCACGACCTTCAAGAACACCGACAACTCGACCGCCTCGGCGATGAGCATGTGCGCGACGTCGCTGGTCAGGTCGGCCTCACGGCTCTGAACCGCCAGGCTGGCGATGCGATTGAAAACGCCTTTGGCGGTCTTGGTGTGGATAGTGGCCATCGACCCCGTGCTGCCACCCAGCGTGGCGTTGATCAACGCCACCACCTCGGGACCCTTGCACTCGCCGACGATCGTGCGGTCGGCGGCCTGGGTCAGCGTCTCGCGCACCAGGTCGGTCAACGTCACCGCTTCCGCGCCATCGCCGTACGCCTTGCGTGCTTCGAGTGCGACGACGTCGTCGTGCTTTCCGAGCGCGGCGAGGTCCAACTCCAGCGATTCCTCGATAGTGAAGATCCGCTCGACGGGGTCGATCTCCGCCGCGCAGGCTCGCAGCATCGTCGTCTTGCCCGCGGCCTGGTCACCGCAGAAGAAGATGGTCAGATGCGCCTGGACCGCGACACGTAGGAACTCCGCGACCACAAGGCTGCATGTGCCGTTCGCGGCGAGGTCGTCGAGGGTGATGCGTGGGAACCGGTTGCGTCGGATGCTGATCGTGGGCCGTTCGCAGACCCAGCCGACCGCCGACAGACGTGACCCGTCCGGCAGACGCAGTCGCAGGAACGGGTTGGTGATGTCCCACGGCCGCGAGGACAGGCCGACCCACGCGGCCAGCCGGCGGATCATCTCGGTCAGTTCCTCGTCGCTGCTGGCCAGGTCGCCGGCGCGCTGCTTGCCCCGGCCGTCGGCATACTTGACGAACACCCGGTCGAAGCCGTTGATGTTGATCGTCTCGACGGCCGGGTCGTTCAACAGGACCTGCAACCGGTCGGCCTCGTACATCGCGGACCAGACCGTGCGCTCCAGCGCCTCGAGATCACCCAGCGGAACCACGACACCGCTCGCGAGCCGTTCGGCCGCGTAGGCCCGGACCGTTTCGCCGATCAGGTGCCGCGCCAGCTCGCGCTCGTCATCGCCGGCCAGCGCATTTCCCGACATCTGAAAACGGCGCCGCTGCTCGGACAACTCGGCGCCGACCTCGCGCCGCAGCCGCCGCGCGACCTCGTGGTCGACGCCGCGGTCGACACCGTCCGGGTCGCTGCCGAAGGGCTCAGCCATGACCGTTCGCTCCTGGCCCTCGTCCACGGCCGTTGGCGGACTCGAAGATCGCCCGACGCAGGTCCTCGCTGGTCGGCGGCCCGGCCGGACCAGCCTCGCGGCGCGTCTGGGTACGCAGGCCCTGCCGGGGCGGGCCGTAGCCCCCGGCCGGGACACTGCCCATTCCCCGCCACTGCGAGGCCGCGTCGGAGAACTGCTCGGTGGACAGCCGGGCACGGGCGGCGCGCTGCTCGGTGACCGCATACTGTTCGCCCACCAGCGCCTCGACAACGCTCCGTGCGGTCCGCAGCAGCACCGAACGCTGCCCCCGGCCCGCGCCGCCGCGCACCGCGTCAGCGGCTTTCGGGTCCCACCCAATCCAGCGGGCAGTGCTCGTCGGAATGTGGTGTTCGGCGAGGACCTCGTCGACCTCGTGAGCAGCGGCCGCGCCGCGGTGTGGCGTGGCCACCACGATCGGGACGATCACCGACCGGACCTCGTCCTCTACCCGCAGCACGCTGGCCAAGCCCGGCAACAAGTCAGTCAGCCGGAATAGCGCCTCAGGACGATCAGGAAGCACGACCGCGACCACGTTCGAGGCCGCCAGCAGCGGCAGGGCCGCGGTGTCCGGCGAGAGCCGCCCCGCGTCAACGATCACGTCCGGCTCGCCCGCCAGCATCGTGGCCAAGTGACGGCCATACTCGCGCAGCACCTTCGACATCGGCTCGGCCGACGGGATGCCGCACACGACAGGACCGGCCGAGGTCTCCAACGCCGCCGCCCACACCCGTTCCGTCGACGGCATCCGCTGCGCCGCCGACAGTGCCAGCTCGGCGAGGCTCGGCTTCGCCGGCAACACCTGTCCCTGCGGCCCGGCCAGCGTCAACGCGAACTCGCCGCCGACCGGATCGGCCTCCACCAGCACCGCGCGAGTCGGCCAGCGGGACGCCGCCAGCAGCGCCAGCGTCGACGCGCCCGCCGACCCCTTGATCCCGCAGATGCCGATCACGACGACGGCACCTGGGACAACGCCACCAGACCCGCGTTGTTCGCCTGCGCCAACTGCGGCGCGTCCGACTTGGGGATCAACAGCGACACCACGATGCTCGTGCCGTCCGACGACGCGACCGACGCGGACACCCGCACCGAGTTCTCCAGCACCGTCGCACCCGACCCAGACCCCGACGACGAGCTGCCAGCCGACTGCGCGGACAGCAGAATGACCATGACCTGGTCGCCAGCCGAGACGCCGCCGGCCGGCAACTGGCCGGGCTTGAGCGACACCCCCGCCACGACGTACCCACTCGGAGTCGCCGCGCCGGTCGTCACCATCGCCTTGTTCAGAATCTCGCCGGGCACCAAGCCGACCGCGGCGGTCTTGCCGACGACCTCGCCCATGTGGTTGCCCGCGTAGGCCGGGATGTCATTGCTGGCCATCTGTGCTGTGGTGAGGTCGCTGGCCTCGATCGTGTGCCCCGCCGGCACCGCCTTAGCGACCTTGATCACCGATACCTTGCCGCCCTGGTGCTCGAACAGCAGACCCGCACCCAGCCCGCACGCCAGCACCAGCACCACGCCCGCTGCGATCAGGCCGCGCTGCGCCCGCTCCCGCTTCCGCAGGCGCGGGCCCGCCGGCGGCGTCACCGCGCGGTGCCCGTTCCCGTTCACCGACAACGACTGGGTCGTTGTCTCCGGCTTTGTCCTTACCGCCACGAGGAGGTCCCCTTCCAAACGTGCTCGCCAAAGCGTGTGGAGCTAGTGCCCGCCGGTCACGACGGTTTCGACCTGGAACACGCGCAGCGGCATCGGCGTCGTCTGGCGCGTCAGGTTGGGCAGGTCGCCGCCGTTCTCATCACAGGCAGCGCCGGTGCAGGTCCACGAGATCGTCCACGTCACCGTGCCGCGCACCGTGAAGTACCGATCGTTCGGCGACGAGCCGGTCTGCGGCTGCTTCGACGAGTCGACCCGGTAGGTGTAACCGCACGGCGGGTGCGACGGGTCAGACGAGCTGTACGGCGCGCCCGGACCATCACACGACGTCGAGCCGCCGTTACCCATCGCCCACGACACCGACGCCGGCGTCGCCGTAGCAGTCACCGACTCACCTGCCGCCGTTGCCGGTGGCGACTTGAACGAATGCCACTGGCCAGAGGGCAACCACAGCCAAGTAGGAATACCGACGTAAGTCGTCGCCTTCGGCCCGGTGCCCGCATTCGACGACGCTGACATTGCCGGAGGGTTCAGCTCCGAGGCGGCACGTTGCGCGAGCACCGCAGCCGGCGGCGGCGCAGCGCCACCGTTCGGCGACCAGAAAAAGCCAGCGCCCTGACCACCGGTGCATCGCATGACGACGCCCGTTGTGTGGCCTTGCCAAAGTGGGTCGTCCAACGGCGGCGGCGGGTTCATGGCAGTCGCGTAGCACGAGTGCGCCGCATCCCATGTCCCGTCGCCCGCGATGTAGCAGGGGATCGTCATCCCGTCCTTGATGCACTTGCCGGAACCGCCGCCCTTGCCACCACCGCCACCCTTGCCAGGCGGTGGATCGCTTACCACGCGGCAGATGACGATCTGGCCCACCTTGCGGCACTCCTGGTGACTACCGGCAAACGCGCTCGGGCCGATAACAAGGAAGCCACCGAGCACGGTCAGCGAGCTCACGACGACGACAGCGGCGAGGCATCGAGAGCTATTCATGGCGCGCAAGTTTTCGATGTGTCCGTCGTGACCGTGGATATGCCCCATCGCTTCTCGTAGAAGATGACCTTCGCTGTGGTGAGGTTCGGCGCCGGCGCTCCCGATGGACTCGACTTGATCGTGGGCGGCGGCCCAGGAGTTGTCGCAACCACCTTCCAGCTCGCGGGAACGGGGCAGTCCGTCAAGGTCACCGTGGGGTAGGGCTTGGCGGTCAGATCGACGTTTGCCACGGTCGGCCGAGCGACCGCCGGTCTCCCGCGATACGCCACCTGGAGTTGGGTCAGGGAGAAAACGTCGTTCAGCACCTGGGCTTGCGCGGGGTCGAACGAGAACCGCCGGAAGTTGCCTCTGGCTGGCAGCGGATCGCTGATCTTCTTCGGCGGGTGCATGTAGGCGTATGCAACCGACTTGGTGAAGCTGACGTACGCCTTCAGAGCGGCTGCGACGCGCGGATCCGCAGGTGTCGAAGCGCTCGAACTCGGTGAAGTTGATTGGGTGTCTGAAGGCAACGTCGATGTCGGGCCTGACGCCTGCGAGCCTTCCCGCGAGGTCGCTGCGCTGTCAGGTGTTGTGTCCGGGTTCGGTGATTTGCTGCCACTGCACCCTGCGATAGCTGTTACCAGCAGCGCAGCCAACAGGGATGTGGCGAACCGAAACCTCTGCACTGATCACCTCGTCGCTCATGGGGTGACGCCCACCGTCGCCAGGGGGGTGACGCCCGGAATGTGAATCAACGGTGATCCTCGGTTCACAGAGCGTCAAGACCTTTCGCCCCGCTTCGGGGCATAAGTCCAAAACCCTGCCTAGGCACCACCACGTGGCGTAACCCGTGACGCGCGTCCGCACCTGGGGCCATCTCGACCGCTCGGATGGCGGTGCATGCCGACCAGATTGATGCCCCTACCGGCACCAGTCCGCCCTCCCCTACGCGCTTCGGGCGACAGGAGGGAGCGACGCGGCATCCATAGGGCGTGCTGCAACGCAAGCTAGGCGACATGAGGTGCCTGAGCGCTGCCAGTCTCGACGAAGTGATGAAGGGGCGACGCCGGAATCTTGATGAGCTTCCCCAAGCGGACCACCGGAGTGGGCCAACCTCCCTCACGGATGAGCGCATAGGCGGTGGTGCGTCCGATGCCGAGCACTTCTGCTGCCTCCACCACGGTGAGCAGAACGGACTCTGATGATCGCTCAGCATCGGCCTGCACGTGTTTGGTCATGATCTCGCTCCTTCGCTAGGGCTTCCACACGAACAGGTGCAATCGGGTGCCATCAGCTATCACGTGCGTAGTAACGGTTTGGTAACGCCCCCATCGGTGAGCGGGCCTCTGAACGCCTGCAGGCAACGAGCCCCAGGACAGAACTCGTTGCTCGTGGATTGCCAAACGATCAACAAACGACGCCGCCTGATCGTTACGTTTGGGTTCGGCGCATGTCACCCGTCGCCAGCTTGAGCTGTCTCGTGCTTGCACGTGCGACGGACGAATGACGGACAAATGATCTTGGACCGCAACTCATCAAATGACGAAGGCCCCGAAATCCGGGGCCTTCAAGGGT
>CAWCKQ010000010.1:0-453437 GCA_963796185.1 uncultured Actinomycetota bacterium
CAAGGACGCGGCGCTGCACCGACTCGACGAGCATCTCCAGGCGTTCGAGGCCAACGCGACCGCCGCGGGCGCCACGGTGCACTGGGCCCGCGACGCCGCCGAGGCGAACGGGATCGTGGTCGGCGTTCGTCCGGGCTGGGGAGCCCGCGAAGTCGTCAAGGTGAAGTCGATGGCTACCCAGGAGATCGAGCTGAACGAGGCGCTCGCCGCCGCGGGCATCGATGCCTGGGAAACTGATCTGGCCGAACTGATCGTGCAACTCGGCGACGACTGGCCCAGCCACATCCTGGTGCCCGCCATCCATCGCAACCGGGCCGAGGTGCGCGAGATCTTCCTGCGCGAAATGGGCCGGGTGGGCCGGCCGGCGCCGGATGGGCTGACCGACGAACCACGCCGCCTCGCCGAAGCCGCCCGGCTGCACCTGCGGGAGAAGTTCCTGCGTGCCGAGGTCGCGGTTCGGGCGCCAACTTCGCGATCGCCGACACCGGCAGCCTGGTGGTGGTCGAATCCGAGGGCAACGGCCGGATGTGCCTGACGCTGCCCGACACGCTGATCTCGGTGGTCGGCATCGAGAAGATCCTGCCGTCGTGGCGAGACCTGGAGGTCATGCTGCAGGTGCTGCCGCGCAGCAGCACCGGGGAGCGGGAGAACCCGTACACGTCGGTGTGGACGGGACCGCCGAGGGCGACGGGCCGCGCAACGTGCACATCGTGTTGCTGACAACGGCCGCACCCGGGTGCTCGCCGACCCCGAGGGGCGGGACGCGCTGCGCTGCATCCGCTGTTCGGCCTGCCTGAACGTGTGCCCGGTCTACGAACGCACCGGCGGGCATTCGTACGGGTCGGTGTACCCGGGCCCGATCGGGGCGGTGCTCACCCCGCAGCTGCGCGGGACCGGCAGCGACCATCGACAAATCGCTGCCCTACGCCTCGAGTCTGTGCGGCGCGTGCTTCGACGTGTGCCCGGTCCGCATCGACATCCCGTCGATGCTGGTGCATCTGCGCACCCGGGTCGTCGACGAACACCGGGGCGGCGTTCCGTCGGGCGAGCAGCTGGCGATGAAAGCGGCAAGCTGGCTGTTCGCCGACCACCGGCGGGTGCAAGCCGCGCAGTCGGCCGCCGCAGCCGGCGGGAAAGCGTTGCGCAGCCCGGCGATGGGGGCCAAGCAGGTGCTGCGCTCCCTGCCGTGGCCCGCCAATGCCTGGTCGGACGCCCGGGATGCGCCGGTGCCGCCGACCGAGTCGTTTCGGGCGTGGTGGAAGCGCACAGGCGGCGGCGATGAGTGAGGCCCGCGAGCAGATCCTCGGGCGGATCCGGGCGGCGCTGGCCGACCGGCCGGCACCGGTCGACGTGCCGTGGGAGTACGGCGCTGCGGTGGGCACCGGTGGCCTCGACCCGGTGCAGCGCTTCGTCGAGCGCGTCGCCGACTATCGGGCCCGCGTCGAGCGGATCACCGATCAGGGCGCGGCCGGGGCGGTCGCGGCGGCGCTGCAGGGATGTCAGCGGGTGGTCGCCGACGCCACGGCCCAGACGCTGTGGCCGGAATGCGCCGGCTATGTCACCGATGACGGCCTCACCGCGACCGACCTCGACGGGGTGGACGCCGTGCTGACCACCGCGACGGTGGCGATCGCGAACACGGGCACCATCGTGCTCGACCACGGTGCCGGGCAGGGCCGGCGCGCGCTGAGCCTGGTGCCCGACCGGCACGTGTGCGTGGTCTGGGCCGAGCAGATCGTCGACGATGTGCCCGCCGCCGTCACGCGGCTGGTGGATTCGGGGGTGCACACCCGGCCGTTGACGTGGATCAGCGGTCCGAGCGCGACCAGCGACATTGAGCTCGACAGGGTCGAAGGCGTGCACGGTCCGCGCACGCTGCATGTGATCGTCGTCGGGTAGCGGAGCCCGGCCTCAGAGCTTCGAGGCGGCCGCTTCGTCGAGCAGCCACACCGTGGACTCGGTACCCACCGCACCCGCGGCGGGGACGTCGACCGGCTGCGCTCCACCGAGCGCGGCGGCCACCGCGTCGGCCTTGCCCTCGCCGGACACCACCAGCCACACCTCGCGTGCGCGCTGAACTGCGGGCAGCGTCAACGTGATCCGGCGCGGCGGGGGCTTGGGGGAGTCGGTGACGCCGACGACCAGCGCGCTCGTTCTCCCGACCGCCGCGGGACCGGGAACAGCGAGTTCATGTGGCCCTCGGGCCCCATGCCCAGCAGATGCACGTCGAATTCGGTTGCGGCCTCGACAAATGTCTCGTTGAGGAGCTGCTCGTAGCCGGCGGCCGCGGCCTCCAGGTCGTCGCCGAACTCGCCGTCGCTGGCCGCCATCGGCGTGGACGTTGACCTCGGGGATGTCGAGGTGGCTCAGCAGCGCCTCGCGCGCCTGCTTGTCGTTGCGTTCGTCGTCATCGGCGGGCACGAACCGCTCATCGCCCCAATAGATGTGCACCTTCGACCAGTTGATCTCGCCGGCGCGCTCGCGGACCCGTTTCAACAATCCGATGCCGGTGCCGCCACCGGTCAGCACGATCTGGCGTTGCCGCGGGCCGCGATCGGCCGCGGTGATCGCCTCCACCAGGCGGTCGCCGGCGGCCGCGACCAGTTGGTCACTGTCGGGTAGCGCTCCACGATGGTGTTCACACGTACTGCACTTTCTCGATTCCCTGCAGGGCCTCGAAGTAGATTCGTCGGCGTCGAGGCGCCGCATGTCCTCGGCCAGGCATTCGCGGGTTTCCCTGCGTGCCAACGGAACCAGCGCCTCTGGTTGAGCCGTGCGGGTCAGTTTCGCGGTGACGCCGTCTTGGGGGCGGCTGAGCGTGATCGTCTCGCTGCCACGACCAGTTCCACCTTGAGTTCACCGACGGCACGCCGGACCGGACCATCGATGCGGTGCGCCAACCAGCCGGCGAGGACGTCGAGCGCCGGTTCTGTCGCCAGCCCGGAGACCAGCGCCGACGTGATCGGCTCGTGCGGTGGAAGATCCACCGCCGACGTCAGCAGCGCCCGCCAGTAGGTGATCCGGCTCCACGCCAAGTCGGTGTCACCGGGGGTGTAGCCCTTCAGGCGGTCCTTGATCGCCGCCAGCGGGTCGGTGCCGTTGGTGGCATCAGTGATGCGACGGATCGCCAGTCTGCCGAGAGGATCGTCGGCAGGCACATCGGGCGCCACATCCGGCCACCACGTGACGACCGGCGTGTCAGGCAGCAGGAACGGCATGACGACGCTGCTGGCATGACCTGCCAAGGGGCCGGAAAGTCGCAGGACGACAACCTCGTTGGCGCCAGCGTCGCGGCCCACCCGGACCTGCGCGTCGAGCCGGGCGCGTCGGCCAGGCGGTCACCGGGTGCGACGACGACGACACGGCAGGGATGTTCGCGGCTCGCCGCGTTCGCCGCCTCGATCGACTCCTCGAGCAGCCCTTCGGTGGTCGGGGCGATGACCAGTGTCAGCACCCGGCCGAGGGTGATCGCCCCACCCTCTTCGCGGAGCGCGATGATCTTCTTGTTGATGACGTCGGTCGTGGTGTCCGGCAGGTCGAGGATCATGGCCGTCTCCATTCGCGGCCGGAGCGACGCAACATCTCGAATGCGGAGTCGGGTCCCCAACCACCGGCTGCGTACGGGTCGGGCTTGCCATGGGATGCCCAGTAATCCAGCGCGGGATCCAAGATGCGCCAGGCCAATTCGACCTCCTGGTTGACCGGGAACAGCGACGGCTCACCGAGCAGCACGTCGAGGATCAGGCGTTCGTAGGCTTCTGGTGACTCCTCGGCGAACGCCGACCCGTAGGAGAAGTCCATGCTGACGTCGCGGACTTCCATCAAGTTGCCGGGGACCTTGGACCCGAAGCGCAGCGTGATGCCTTCGTCCGGCTGGACCCGGATCACCAGGGCGTTCTGGCCGAGTTCCTCAGTCATGGTGGCGTCGAACGGCAGATGCGGTGCGCGCTTGAACACCAGTGCGATCTCGGTGACCCTGCGGCCCAGTCGTTTTCCGGTGCGCAGGTAGAACGGAACGCCGGCCCAGCGCCGGGTGTCGACGTCCACCGTGATCGCCGCGAAGGTCTCGGTGGTCGAGGTCTTGGAGAATCCGTCCTCCTCGAGCAGGCCGACGACCCGCTGACCGCCCTGCCAGCCGGCGGTGTACTGGCCCCGCGACGTGGTCTCGTCCAGTGGTTCGGCCAACCGCGTCGCCGACAGCACCTTGATCTTCTCGGCCTGCAGCTCGGCGGGGTGGAAGCTGACCGGCTCCTCCATCGCCGTCAACGCCAACAGCTGCAGCAGGTGGTTCTGGATGACGTCACGCGCGGCGCCGACCCCGTCGTAATACCCCCCGCGACCGCCCAACCCGATGTCCTCGGCCATCGTGATCTGGACACTGTCGACGTAGTGCGCATTCCACACCGGCTCGAAGAGCTCGTTGGCGAAGCGCAGCGCCAGGATGTTCTGGACGGTCTCCTTGCCCAGGTAATGGTCGATGCGGAAAACCGACGATTCCGGGAAGACGTTGTTCACGATGGCGTTGAGGTCTTCGGCGCTCCCGAGGTCGTGACCGAAGGGCTTTTCGATGACCACCCGACTCCAGCTGCCCTCGGGTTTCTTCGCCAGGCCCGTCCGCGAAAGCTGTTCGAGCACCTGCGGGAACGCTTTGGGCGGAATCGACAGGTAGAACGCGTGATTACCGCCGGTGCCGCGTTCGGCGTCGAGCTTGGCCAGCGTCTCTGCCAGATCCGCGAACGCCTTCTCGTCGTCGAACGTGCCCTGCACGAAGCGGACGCCCTCGGCCAGCCGGTCCCAGACCTCCTTTCGGAACGGGGTGCGGGCGTGCTGCTTGACCGCATCGAGGACGACCTGACTGAAATCCTCGTCCGCCCAGTCCCGGCGCGCGAAGCCGACCAGGGCGAACGACGGCGGCAGCAGCCCCCGGTTGGCCAAGTCGTAGATCGCCGGCATCAGCTTCTTGCGGGCGAGGTCACCGGTGACACCGAAGATCACGACACTGCACGGTCCCGCGATGCGAGGCATGCGCTTGTCCCGCTTGTCCCGCAACGGGTTCTGCCAGCGTCTGGCTCATCGTCGACTGCTGTTCGCGCAAGCGCTCATCGCGGCTGGCCCGATCACTTCTTGTCGTCGAGCTGGCCCTGCGTGGCTTCCAACAACTCCTGCCACGACTTCTCGAACTTCTCCACGCCCTCGTTCTCCAGCACCAGGAACACGTCGGTCAGATCCACCCCGACAGCGCTGAGCTGGTCGAAGATCTCCTGTGCCGCCGCGGCGCGGCCGGTGACGGTGTCGCCGGTGACCACGCCGTGGTCGGCGACGGCGTCGATCGTCTTCTCCGGCATGGTGTTCACCGTGTTGGGGGCGACCAGCTCGGTGACGTAGAGGGTGTCGGAGTAGTCCGGGTTCTTCACGCCCGTCGACGCCCACAGCGGGCGCTGGACCCGGGCGCCGGCGGCCTGCAGCGGTGCGAACCGCTCACCGCCGAGAAAAACCTCCTCGTAGGCCGCGTAGGCCAGCCGTGCGTTCGCCACACCCGCCTTGCCGCGCAACGCCAGCGCGTCGTCGGTGCCGATGTCTTCGAGCCGTTGGTCGATCTCGGTGTCCACGCGGGAGACGAAAAACGATGCGACGGAATGGATCCGGGACAGGTCGTGGCCCGCCTCCTTGGCCTTCTCCAGCCCGGCCAGGTAGGCGTCCATCACGGCCCGGTGGCGCTCCACCGAGAAGATCAGCGTGACGTTCACCGAGATGCCCTCGGCGATCACCGCGGTGATCGCCGGCAGGCCGGGTTCGGTGGCCGGGATCTTGATCAGCAGGTTGGGCCGGTCGACGATCTTCCACAGCTCGATCGCCTGCAGGATCGTCTTGTCCGTGTCGTGGGCCAGCCGCGGGTCCACCTCGATGGACACCCGGCCGTCCACCCCGTCGGACTGTTCGTGGACCTTGGCGAGCACGTCGCAGGCGTTGCGGACGTCGTCGGTGGTCACCGTCCGGATCGTGGCGTCGACGTCGGCGCCACGCTCGGCGAGCTCCTTGACCTGGGCGTCGTAGGCGGTGCCCTTCGACAGCGCCGCCTGGAAGATCGACGGGTTCGTGGTCACCCCGACCACGGACCGGGTGTCGATCAGCTCCTGCAGGTTTCCGGTCTGCAGCCGGTCGCGGGACAGGTCGTCGAGCCACACGGATACGCCGGCGGCGGACAGGTCCGCCAGATTCGCGTTCTGGGTCATGTCAATTCCTCGCTTGTTCGCTAGTTCGCAATGGTGCGTTCCGCCGCGGCCACCACTGCCTCAGGGGTGAAACCGAACTCGCGGAACAGCGTCTTGTCGTCGGCCGATTCGCCGTAGTGCTCGATGGAGATGATCTCCCCGGTGTCGCCGACGAGCTTGTACCAGCTCTGCGCGATCGCGGCCTCGATCGCGACGCGGGCCGAGACCCGCGGCGGCAGGACGCTGTCGCGGTACTCCTTCGGCTGCGATTCGAACCATTCGATGCAGGGCATCGACACCACATAGGCGGAGATGTTCTTGCCCTCCAGGATCTTCTGGGCCTCGACCGCGATCTGCAGTTCGGAGCCGGTCGCGATCAGGATGACGTCGGCGTCCTCGGCGGGTTTGCCGCCGCCGACCACATAGCCACCCCGGGCGACACCCTCGGCGCTGGTGCCCTCCAGCACCGGGATTCCCTGCCGGGTCAGGATGAAACCGACCGGTCCGCTGCCGTTGCCGCGCGCCACGATGCTCTTCCACGCGTACGCGGTCTCGTTGGGGTCTCCCGGGCGCACCACCGACAGGTTCGGGATCGCCCGCAGTGCCGCCAGATGCTCGATCGGCTGGTGGGTCGGCCCATCCTCGCCGAGGCCGATCGAGTCGTGCGTCCAGATGTAGATGGTGTCGATGTCCATCAGCGACGCGAGCCGCACGGCGGGGCGCATGTAGTCGGAGAACTGCAGGAAGGTTCCACCGAAGGCCCGGGTCGGGCCGTGCAGCACGATGCCCGACAGGATCGACCCCATCGCGTGTTCGCGAACGCCGAAGTGCAGCACCCGGCCGTACCAGTCCGCCTCGAAGTCCGCCGTCGAGATCGACGGCGGCCCGAACGATTTCACGCCCTTGATGGTGGTGTTGTTGCTGCCGGCGAGGTCGGCCGAACCGCCCCACAGCTCGGGCAGCTTCGGTGCGACGTCGTTGAGGACCTGACCGAACGCCGCGCGGGTGGCCAGCGCCTTGGAGCCGGGCTCCCAGTAGGTGATGTCGGCGTCCCAGCCGTCGGGCAGCTCCTGGGCGAGCAGGCGGTCGAGCAACGCCTTGCGCTCGGGCTCGCGTTCGGCCCAGGCGTCGAACTCCGGCTGCCATTTCTCGTGGGCCTCGCGTCCGCGGTCCACCAGCTTGCGGGTGTGCTCGATGACATCGTCGGCGACGTCGAACTTCTTGTCGGGATCGAAGCCCAGGATCTTCTTGGTCGCGGCGACCTCGTCGTCCCCCAGCGCGGAGCCGTGCACCCCGCCGGTGTTCATCTTGTTGGGGGCGGGATAGCCGATGATGGTGCGCAACGCGATGAACGAGGGCTTGTCGGTGACGGCCTTGGCGGCCTGCACCGCCTCTTCGATGGCGACGACGTCCTCGCCGCCCTCGATCTCCTGGACGTGCCAGCCGTAGGCCCGGTAGCGGGCCGCGACGTCCTCGGACAGCGCGATGTTGGTGTCGTGCTCGATCGAGATCTGGTTCTTGTCGTAGAACACGATCAGATTGCCCAGCTGCTGGGTGCCCGCCAGCGACGACGCCTCGCTGGTCACCCCTTCCTCGATGTCCCCGTCGGAGGCGATCACGTAGATGTGGTGGTCGAACGGGCTGGTGCCGGGCGCGGCATCGGGGTCGAACAGGCCGCGCTCGTAGCGCGACGCCATCGCCATGCCCACCGCCGAGGCCAGGCCCTGACCGAGCGGTCCGGTGGTGATCTCCACACCCTTGGTGTGCCGGAACTCGGGGTGCCCCGGGGTCTTGGACTTGAACGTCCGCAGCGCCTCGATGTCGGACAGCTCGAGGCCGAAGCCGCCCAGGTAGAGCTGGATGTAGAGCGTCAGGCTGGAATGCCCGCAGGACAGCACGAACCGGTCCCGGCCGAGCCAGTGCACATCACTGGGATCGTGGCGCATCTGCCGCTGGAACAGCGTGTACGCCAGCGGCGCCAGGCTCATCGCGGTCCCCGGATGCCCGTTGCCGACCTTCTGGACCGCGTCGGCGGCCAGCACGCGGACGGTGTCCACCGCCCGCGAATCGAGCTCGGTCCAGTCGTCCGGATGGTTCGGTCGGGTCAGCGAAGAGATCTCTTCGAGCGTGGTCACGAGGCGCACTCCTTGACTTGGTGGGGCGTGTCGGTCCGCAAGAACCACCCTAGTGCGCAACGCGCCCGGGCACGCAGGGGTCATCCCGTCGGCACCGGATTCGACCCTGCATTTTCGGCAGGCGGCCGACGCGGTCTACCATCCTGTGTAGTAGAAGCCGGCTGCGCGCCGGATGCTGTCGCCGAAGGAGTTGGTTGCGTGAGGATCCGCGAAGGCCACCTCGTCGGCGACGCGGCCGATGCGGCCCCGCACGGACTCCGCACCACGCTGCTGGGTTACCTGGGACTGACGAAGCCGCGCGTCATCGAGCTCCTGCTGGTCACGACCATCCCGGCGATGCTGCTCGCGCATCGCGGCACGGTCGACCCGCTGCTGATCCTGAACACTCTGTTGGGCGGAATGCTTGCCGCCGCGGGGGCCAACACGCTCAACTGCGTCGCCGATGCGGACATCGACAAGAAGATGAAGCGCACCGAGCGCCGGGCGCTGGCCCGCGCCACCGTGCCCCGCAGCCATGCGCTGGTCTTCGGCCTGGCCCTGTCGGTCGCGTCGTTCTTCTGGCTGTGGTGGACCACCAACATGCTCTCGGCGCACCTGGCCGGCGCCACCATCGCGTTCTACGTGCTGGTGTACACGCTGCTGCTGAAGCGGCGCACCTCGCAGAACGTGGTGTGGGGCGGCGCGGCCGGCTGCATGCCGGTGATGATCGGCTGGTCGGCGGTGACGGGCACGATCCAGTGGCCGGCCCTGGTGATGTTCCTGATCATCTTCTTCTGGACACCGCCGCACACCTGGGCGCTCGCCATGCGCTACAAGGAGGACTACCAGGCGGCCGGCGTGCCGATGCTGCCCGCGGTGGCCACCGAGGCGCAGGTCACCAAGCAGATCCTGATCTACACCTGGCTGACCGTCATCGCGACGCTGGCGCTGGCCCTGGCGACCGGCTGGCTCTACGCGTCGGTGGCGATCCTGGCGGGCACCTGGTTCCTGGTGATGGCCCATCAGCTCTACGCCGGGGTACGCCGCGGTGAGCCGGTCAAGCCGCTGCGGCTGTTCCTGCAGTCGAACAACTACCTGGCCGTGGTGTTCTGCGCGCTGGCCGTCGACTCGGCGCTGAACCTGCCGACGCTGCTGCACCTCTAAAAGCCTGCTGAATGCCGAATCGGTGGCCGGGCATCTGTTGAAGTCCGACAGCATGTTTGCGCTTTTGGCGGCGCACCGACATGAGCTGTTCCCCGAGTAGATGTTCGCCGATCTGTTCCCGTCACGGCGGGGCCGTCCGAGTATGCCGGTCGAGGTGATGGCCTCGGTGATCACGCTGCAGGCCTTGCATGGGTTGTTCGATAACGAGACCGTCGAGGCGGTGACGGTCGATCTGCGGTGGAAAGCGGCGTGCGGTCTGCCGATCACTGCTGGGGCGTTTCATTCGACGACGTTGACGTACTGGCGGCGCCGATTGGCGGCCTCGGATCACCCAGACCGCATCTTTGAGGCCGTCAAAGCCGTCGTGGAGGCGACCGGGGTGTTAGCGAAGAAGACTCGGCGGGCGTTGGACTCCACCGTCCTCGATGACGCGGTGGCTACCCAGGACACGGTGACTCAGCTGATCGCTGCGATCCGGCGGGTCCGCCGCGAGGTCCCCGTCGCCGCGGAGGTCATCGAGTGCCAGTGCACCGCGCATGACTACAACGACGCAGGCAAGCCGGCGATCGCCTGGAACGACAAAGCAGCTCGCGACGAGTTGGTGGACGCCCGGGTCGGTGACGCGCCTCGGCCGCTGGGGCATCTACCTGAACAGCAGTTGGGGCCGCGAGCTGCCGAGGCGGTGGCGTTGTTGGCGTTGATTGCCGGCCAGGACGTCGAACCGGTCGAGGGTTCTGATGGCACCGACGGACGGTGGCAGATTGCGCAGAAAGTGGCCCCCGACCGGGTCATCTCCACCGTCGATCCTGAAGCCCGCCATGCCCACAAGACCGTGCACCGCCGTCAGGACGGCTTCAAAGCCCACATCGCGATCGAACCCGACACCGGGATCATCACCGACTGCGTCTTGACCAAGGCCAGTGGACCCGACAATCACGAGGCCGTGGTCGGGCTGGCACTACTCGACGACGAGCAGAGCCCGGTGCGGGTGCTCGGCGATGCGGCCTACGGCACCGGCGAAGCGCGGGCTGCACTGCATGCGGCTGGGCACACCGCGGTCATCAAGCCGATGCCCTTACGCACTCCGGTACCGGGTGGTTTCACCAGCGACGACTTCACCATCGACGTCGATTCCCGCACCGTGGCGTGCCCGGCCGATCACACCCGGCCGATCCCTCCCAGCGGTGGTGTGGGCTTCGGAAGACTCTGCAGCACATGCCCTTTAGCTGACCCGCGGCAACCGCAAAGTCCGCTACCGCGGAATCGCCCGTAACGACCGCTGGCTCCATCACCGCACCGCTGCACTGAACCTGCGCCGCCTCATCACGATGGGCCTGACCCACACCGGCACCACCAGGGCCATCGCCTAGCACCAGACCACCAGCTCTTGCGGTCACACAGCAGGCAATGCCACGCTCGACAGGGCGAGGCGACCCTCGAATTGCCGGCCCCCGTGCCTGACTGAACACACGCGCCACAGAGCGCTCCGAGCCACCCCGAAACACCCCTAATTCAGCAGGCTCCTAGGGCGCCAGCACCACCGAACCGACCGTCTTGCGGCCCTGCAGGTCGCGATGCGCCTGCTCGGCCTCGCGCAGCGGGTACCGGTTGCTCACCGTGACGCTCAGCGTGCCGTCGGCGATCGCGGTCAGCAGTTCGCCCGCACGCCAGGAGAACTCGTCGGCGTGTGCGGGTGTGATGGGCCAGGTTCGGCCGGGTCAGGAACACCGAGCCGGCGGCGTTGAGCCGTTGCGGGTCGAACGGCGGCACCGGTCCGCTGGCCGCGCCGAACAACGCCAGTGTGCCGCGCACCGCGAGGCTGGCCAGGCTCGCCTCGAACGTCGTGGCGCCCACGCCGTCGTAGACGGCCGCGACGCCTTCGCCGTCGGTGAGTTCCCGGATCCGGTTCCCGAACTCGGCGGCACCCCCCTGGTCCTGCGAGGGGTAGTCGAGCACCTCGACCGCGCCGGCCTGCCGGGACAGCTCGGCCTTGTCCGGCGTCGACACCGTGGTGATCACCCTGGTCGCGAGGCTGGTCGCCCACTGCGTCAGGATCAGGCCGACGCCGCCGGCGCCGGCGTGCATCAGCACGGTGTCGCCCTGCTGCACCGGGTACGTCGACTTGATCAGGTAGTGCGCGGTCATGCCCTTCAGCAACGCGGACGCGGCGACGTCGGGTGCCACGCCGTCGGGCACGTAGGCGACGAAATCGGCAGGGGCGAGACGTGTATTCGGCGTACGCGCCGAGCGCCTGGGCGGTCACCACCCGGTCGCCGACGTTGAGTGCGGCGACATCGGGGCCGACGGCCTCGATGGTGCCGCATACCTCGGTCCCGACGACGAACGGCACCTCCCGCGGATACAGGCCCGACCGGAAGTAGGTGTCGATGAAGTTCACGCCGATCGCCTCCGCCTTGATCAGCACCTGCCCGGCGCCGGGGGAGGGCTGCGGCTTCTCGGCGTAGGACAGGACTTCCGGCCCGCCGGTCTCGGCGACTTCGATGGCGTACATGCTGACCATCTTGCCCCCTCGGTAGGCTCGGGCAAGCCATGAAACTCGCCCGCCCCGACGTCTTCCACCCCCGCATCGTGCTGGCCGGGTGCCCGGCACTGCCGCAGGGGGACGGCGACGATGCCGGGCTGGTGGACGCGTTGCGGAGCGCGCGGCCTGCACCCGCGGTGGCTGTCCTGGGACGACCCGGAGACGCTGCGCGCGGATCTGGTCGTCCTGCGCGCCACGTGGGACTACATCGACCGGCTCGACGAGTTCCTGGCGTGGACGCCGGCGGGTGCCGCGGCTGCTGAACCCTCCGACCGTCGTGGCATGGAACACCGACAAGCGCCTACCTCGCGGATCTGGCGGCGGCCGGTGTGCCGACGGTGCCGAGCGAGTTCTTCGCGCCGGGCGAGCCGGTGCGGGTGCCCGCCGGGGAAGTGGTCGTCAAACCGGCGGTCGGGGCGGGCTCGGTCGGCGCGCTGCGGTTCGGTGATCCGGCCGCGGGCCCGCGAGCACGCCGCCCGCTGCACGCCGCGGGACACACCGTTCTCGTGCAGCCCTACGATCCGCGGGTGCGCGACGGCGAGACCGCGCTGGTGTTCCTGCGCGGCAGCGCAGTCCCACGCATTCACCAAGGGGCCGATCCTGCCGGCACCCGGCGCGGCGCCGGTCTTCGACGAGTCGGGTACCTACGCCGACGGAGCGGCTGGCGCCCGCCGACCCGGACTTCGAACTCTGGGACGTCGGATACGCGGCGCTGGCCGCCGCGGCGGCGCATCTGCACATCCGGACCGCCGACCTGCTGTATGCCCGCGTCGACGTACTGGGCGACGCGCGGGCGCCCACGCTGCTCGAGCTCGAACTCGTCGAACCGTCACTGGGGTGGCGTCAGCTCGACGACGAGACCCGGCAGCGTCAGCAGCGCGTGTTCGCGCTCGGCGTCGAGTCAGCCCTGGAGCGGGTTCGGCCTCGGTCCGCTCTCGCATCGACGCCCATAGCGCCGCGGTGGCGGCGGTGCAGGCCGCGGCGCCCGCGACGTGGAAGGCCACCAGCACGGCGGGCACGCCGGTGAAGAACTGCACCGCGCCGAGCGTGCCCTGGGCTGCGGCCAGCACGACCAGCACGGCCGAGCCGGGTCAGCACGGGGCGGGCCGCGTGCACCGCGAGCAGGCCGAAGCCGAGGCCCACCAGCAGTGCGAGGTAGGCGACCAGAAGCGACGAATGCATGTGCACCAGCGTGGTGATCTCCACCTGCAGCCGCGGCACCGGCCGCTCGACGCTCTTGTCGCCGGCGTGCGGGCCCGCGCCGGTGACCATGGTGCCGGTCACCAGGACCGCCGACAGCGTGACAGCGCACAGCACCGTCAACTGGCGCAACGGTTTCGGCGCAAGCGGGACCACCACGCCTGCCCCGTCCTTCGGGTCGGGCTGGCCGATCTTGACGTACAGCAGCACCGCCAGCCACACCATCGTCATCGAGGCCAGCAGGTGGATGGCCACGGTCCACCACAGCAGCCCGGTCAGCACCGTGATGCCGCCGATCACCGCCTGCAGGACCGTCGAGGCCGGCATCAGCCACGCGTAGATCAGCACTTCGCGCCGGCGTCGCGCCCGGGTGACGACGAGGACCGCCGCTGCGGCGGTGAGCACCACGAGGAAGGTGATCAGCCGGTTGCCGAACTCGACGGCCTGGTGGATGCCGGCGACCTCGGCGTGCGGGACCGGGGTGAAGCTGCCGGGGAAGCACTGCGGCCACGTCGGGCAGCCCAGGCCGGAGGCGGTGACGCGCACGATGGCCCCGGTGACCGCGATGCCGCCCTGGGTGAGGATCACGGCGGCGGCGACGATGCGCTGAACCCGCAGACTCGGTTCGGGAAGCATGTCGACGACACGCAGGAAGAGTCGTCCGACGGGCACCCTAGCGATCGTAGAGGTAGGGGAACTACGGCCGGTAGTAGGGCTGCTCAGGTGAAGCGGAACCAGCGCAGCGCGCACAGCGCGGCCGCCGCACCCCAGACCGCGAGCACCGCCAGCCCCAACCAGTCCACCGACAGCGTCATCGCCTGGGTCAGCGCCTCGGTCAACGCTCCCGACGGCGTCAACCGGGCCACCCACTGCACCCCGTGCGGCACCACGGCGCCCTCCAGCGTCAGCGCACCGACACCGGCGAACACGAACCACAGCAGGTTGGCGACGGCCAGCACGATCTCGGCGCGCAGCGTGCCGCCCAGCAGCAGGCCCAGCGCCGCGAACACGGCCGTGCCCAGCGCGATGATCACCGCGCCCAGCGCCAGCCCGGCGAGCGGCGGCCGCCAGCCCAGGGCGAGCCCGATGGCGCCGAGCAGCACCGATTGCAGGAACACCACCGTCACCACCGCCAGCGACTTGCCGGCGATGATGCCCCAGACGGGCAGCGCGGTGGCGCCGAGCCGCTTGAGGGCACCGTAGCGGCGGTCGAACGCGACGGCGATGGCCTGCCCGGTGAACGCCGTGGAGATGACGGCCAGCGCCATGATGGCCGGCGCGAACGTGCCCGCGCGGTCGGGCCCGAAGGAACCCAGCGGCAGCAGCGTCAGGCCGACCAATAGCGTGATGGGGATGAACATGGTGAGCAACAGCTGCTCGCCGTTGCGCAGCAGCAGGCGCAGCTCGAGACCGAACTGCGCGGCCAGCATCTTCGGGACCGGCGCGGGACGCGGGTCGGGACGAAACGTCCCCGGCGCGAATCGGTTGTCGACCGTCATTTCCGCAACTCCCGCCCGGTGAGCTCGAGGAAGACGTCTTCGAGGCTGCGCTGTTCGACGCGCATGTCGGTGGCCAGCACGTCCAGCCGCGCACACCACGCGGTGACGGTGGCCAGCACCTGCGGGTCGATGTTGCCTTCGACGAGGTATTCGCCCGGCGCGGTCTCGACCGCCCGGTAGCTCTCCGGAAGCGCCGCCGCCAGCAGAGCGAGATCGAGCTTGCGGGGCGCACGGAACCGCAGCTGGTTCTCGGCGCCGCTGCGCATCAACTCGGCGGGAGTGCCGGTCGCGACGGCCGCGCCGTGATCGATGATCAGGATGCGGTCGGCGAGTTCCTCCGCCTCGGTCAGCTGGTGGGTCGTGAGCACCACCGTCACGCCGTCCCGGCGCAGGGCGTCGATCAGCTCCCACACCACGATCCGCGCGTGCGCATCCATACCGGCGGTCGGTTCGTCGAGGAACACCAGTTCCGGTCGGCCGACGACCGCGCACGCGAGCGCCAGCCGCTGCTGCTGGCCCCCGGAGAGCCGGCGGTAGGTGGTGCGGGCCGCGTCGGTCAGCCCGAGGGTGTCCAGCAGCCACTGCGGGTCGAGCGGGTCGGCCGCGTAGGAGGCGACGAGCCCGAGCATCTCGCCGGCGCGGGCGGCCGGATAGGCGCCGCCGCCCTGCAGCATCACGCCGGTCCGGGCCCGCACCTCGGCGTTGTCGGTCACCGGGTCCAGCCCGAGGATCTCGATCGAGCCCGCGTCGGGCCGGAGGAATCCCTCGCACATCTCGACCGTCGTGGTCTTGCCGGCTCCGTTGGGGCCCAACAGTGCGAACACCTCCGCGGTCCCGACCTCCAGGTCCAGCCCGGACACCGCCACCGTTGATCCGTACCGCTTGCTCACGCCGCGCACCAGCACGGGAACGGCCGCCGAGGAGCTCACGGAGACTCAGCGTAGGCGTCGGACCTGGGCGCCGGCGCGCGCGGTTCGTGCAGCCTGCCGGTGGCGGCCTCGGGCAACACCCGCCAGGGCAGCCACCGGTAGGTGAGGGCGATCAGGATCACCACGATCAGCGTGCTGGCAACCGTGGCCATCACGATCTGGAACAGCGCGAAACGGTCGCCGTTGGCCGTCGGCCCGAAGATGCCGACGATCAGCGTGACGGCGATGACCGCCGCGCGGAAGCCCGGCCGGGTGGCCCACGCCGCGAGCGGGATGATCGCCCACAGCAGGTACCAGGGCTGCACGACCGGGAACAGCAGCACGGTGATGCCCAGGGCCACCCCGAGCCCCCCGACCGGGTGCAGCCGGCCGCGCAGCACCATGAACAGCAGCCAGGTGACGATCACCGCGATCAGGATGACGCCGATGGCACGCGTGAGGGCCAGCACCGAGGTCGTGTGGTCGCCGAGGCCGAGCAGGATGCCGACCTGGCCGGTGCCCAGCGCCAGCAGCGTCGGCGGCGACATCCAGCTGCGCACGACATTGGCGGTGCCGAGGGTGAACAGCCAGCCGAACCCGAGGCCGCTGGCCCAGCCGATCAACGCCATCACCGCCAGCGACACCGTGCCCAGCGACCCGCCGGCCAGCAGGAAGGCCTTGACGGTGCCGCCCCACCGGTGGGCCAGCGCCATCGCGACGAATCCCAGAGCGAGCAGCGAGGGCAGCTTCACCTGGCAGGACATCGTGATCAGCACCGTTCCCGCCAGCAGCATGCCGGCCGGATACCAGCGAAGCTGCGCGGCGTCGCCGATCGCGGCGATGCCGCGCAGCGCGAACTCGGTGCCGGCCAGCATCAGGCCCAGCATCAGCGCCTCGTTGTGGATGCCCGCGACCAGGTGCATGAACAGCAGCGGGTTGGTCGGTCCCAACCACAGCGCGCTCACTTCGGCGACCCCGCACCGCCGGGCGAGCCGCGGCGTCGCCCACACGATCAGCCCCACGCCCACCAGTACGACGAGGCGGTGCAACAACACCGCTTCGACGATGTTCTCGCCGGTGATCGCCGAGATGCCGCGGCCGATCCACAGGAACAGCGGACCGTACGGCGCCGGGGTCTCCCGCCACAGGCTGGGTACCGACAGAGTGAACACGTGATCGAGCCCGAGCCCCGGCGCCGGGCCGACCCGGTAGGGGTCACTGCCCTGCAGCGAGATCTCGCTCTGCGCGAGATAGGAGTACACGTCCTTGCTGTACATCGGCGGCGCGATCAGCAGCGGCAGCGCCCAGAGCAGCAGCGTGCGGTCGACCTGGCTGCGGGTCATCCGCCGCTTGCCCAGCGCGAAGCGGCCCAGCATCAACCACGCCAGCGCCATCATCACCGCGCCGGTGGTGGTCATCGTCAGTGACACCGTCTGGATGCGCGACGGCAGGTTGAGCAGCCGGACGCCGAAGGTCGGGTCCTGGACCACCGGCCGCGCCCCGGCCCCGAGCGCACCGATCGCCATCAGCATCGTGCCGGTCGCGCCGAACAGCCGGGTACGGTGCAGGGCGATCCGCTCACCGGGGTCCAGGGGCCTGCCGACCGGACGCTCGTCGCCGTGCAGACCGACGATCGACGTACTGAAGGAGTGCCGCCGAGCTGCCACGAACGCAGCGTAGCGGGCGCCTGTTCCCGGTTTTCCGGACAAGTCGCTGTGACCAATAAGACACGCACCGATAAGGGTCACCTTGGTGGACCGTGCCACCGAATTGCGTCACACTGGTGTTGTGAAAATCCGTTCGCAGGGCTCGACCGCGCCGCCGTCGGCGCCGTCGCACGCTGCCGACGGCCACACCCGCAAGGCCATCGTCCGGTTGCTGCTGGAATCCGGACCGACCACCGCGGGCAGCATCGGCGAACGCCTCGGCCTCTCGGCTGCCGGCGTGCGCCGGCATCTGGACGCCTTGATCGATGCCGGCGACGCGCAGGCCAAGTCGGCGGCCGCCTGGCAGCAGGAGGGCCGGGGCCGGCCCGCCAAGCGCTACCAGCTCACGGCGGCCGGTCGGGCGAAGCTCGAGCACACCTACGACGATCTGGCCTCGGCGGCCATGCGTCAGTTGCGCGAGATCGGCGGTGACGACGCCATCCGGGCGTTCGCGCGCCGCCGGATCGACGCGATCCTGGCCGGTGTCGAGCCGGTCGCGGGAGCCGCCACCGGCACGGACGTCGAGGCCGCCGCCGACCGGCTCGCCGACGCATTGAGCGGTGCGGGATACGCGACGACCACCACCCGGGTGCGCGGACCGGTGCAGGGCGTGCAGATCTGTCAGCACCACTGCCCGGTGTCGCACGTGGCGCAGGAGTTCCCCGAACTCTGTGAGGCCGAGCAGCAGGCGATGGCCGAAGTCCTGGGTACCCATGTGCAGCGGCTGGCGACCATCGTCAACGGCGACTGCGCCTGCACCACCCACGTCCCGCTGAGCCCGGCCGGACACTAGACAGCACCACAGCTTCGGCACACAGCCCGCGCCGAAGTCACGACACGAGCAAAAGGAGTGTGTCGCAATGACACTCACACCGGAGGTCAAGCCCGAGGCGCTCACCCAGGAGGAGACCATCGCCTCCCTGGGCAAGTACGGCTACGGCTGGGCCGACTCGGACGTCGCCGGCGCCAGCGCGCAGCGCGGGTTGTCCGAGGCCGTGGTCCGCGACATCTCGACCAAGAAGAGCGAGCCCGACTGGATGCTCGACATCCGCCTCAAGGCGCTGCGCACCTTCGACAAGAAGCCGATGCCCAACTGGGGGTCCAACCTCGAGGGCATCGACTTCGACAACATCAAGTACTTCGTGCGCTCCAGCGAGAAGCAGGCCGCCACGTGGGACGACCTGCCCGCGGACATCAAGAACACCTACGACAAGCTCGGTATCCCGGAGGCGGAGAAGCAGCGCCTGGTGTCGGGCGTGGCCGCGCAGTACGAGTCCGAGGTGGTCTACCACTCGATCCGCGAGGACCTCGAGGCCCAGGGCGTGATCTTCCTGGACACCGACTCGGGGCTGCGCGAGCATCCCGAGCTGTTCCGCGAGTACTTCGGCACCGTGATCCCGGCCGGGGACAACAAGTTCTCCGCGCTCAACACCGCGGTGTGGTCGGGCGGCTCGTTCATCTACGTCCCCAAGGGCGTGCACGTCGACATCCCGCTGCAGGCCTACTTCCGGATCAACACCGAGAACATGGGTCAGTTCGAGCGGACGCTGATCATCGTCGACGAGGACGCCTACGTGCACTACGTCGAGGGCTGCACTGCGCCGATCTACAAGAGCGACTCGCTGCACAGCGCCGTGGTCGAGATCATCGTCAAGCCCGGCGGGCGCTGCCGCTACACGACCATCCAGAACTGGTCGAACAACGTGTTCAACCTGGTCACCAAGCGGGCGCGGGCCGAGGCCGGCGCCACCATGGAGTGGGTCGACGGCAACATCGGCTCCAAGGTCACGATGAAGTACCCGGCGGTGTGGATGACCGGTGAGCACGCCCGCGGCGAGGTGCTGTCGGTGGCGTTCGCCGGCGAGGGCCAGCATCAGGACACCGGCGCCAAGATGCTGCACCTGGCGCCGCACACCTCGAGCAACATCGTCTCCAAGTCGGTGGCCCGCGGCGGCGGCCGGGCTTCCTACCGCGGCCTGGTCCAGGTCAACAAGGGCGCGTACGGGTCGCGCTCGAGCGTGAAGTGTGACGCGCTGCTGGTTGACACGATCAGCCGCAGCGACACCTACCCGTACGTCGACATCCGCGAGGACGACGTGACGATGGGGCACGAGGCGACGGTGTCGAAGGTCAGCGAAGACCAGCTGTTCTACCTGATGAGTCGCGGGCTCACCGAGGACGAGGCGATGGCGATGGTGGTGCGCGGCTTCGTCGAGCCCATCGCCAAGGAACTCCCGATGGAGTACGCGCTGGAACTCAACAGGTTGATCGAGCTGCAGATGGAAGGCGCGGTCGGCTAGTGGCACAGAATCTGACCGAAGCCGTCGAAGGCACCGCCGGGATCATCAAGAACAAGGGCGAGCTGTTCGCCTCCTTCGACGTCGACGCCTTCGAGGTGCCCGGCGGTCGTGACGAATTGTGGCGCTTCACCCCGCTCAAGCGGCTGCGCGGACTGCACGACGGCTCCGCTGTCGCCACCTCGAGTGCGCAGATCACCGTGGCGGACCGTGCCGGTGTCACCGTGGAGACGGTCCGGCGCGGCGACGAGCGGCTCGGCGCAGCCGGGGCCCCGTCCGACCGGGTGGCCGCCCAAGCGTTCTCGTCGTTCGAGACGGCGACCATCGTGACCGTGGCACGCGACACCGAGATCGACGAACCGATCGAGATCGTCGTCACCGGGCCCGGCGAGGGCGAGGTGGCCTACGGACACCTGCAGATCCGGGTGGAGGAACTGTCCCGGGCGATCGTCGTGGTCGATCTGCGGGGCAGCGGGGTGTACGCCGACAACGTGGAGATCGTCGTCGGCGACTCGGCCGGCCTCGGCGTGATCTGGATCGCCGACTGGGCCGACGACACCGTGCACGTCAGCTCCCATCACGCCCAGCTGGGCAAGGACGCGGTGCTCGGGCACGTGAACGTCACCCTCGGCGGTGACGTCGTGCGCACGACCGCGGCCGTGCGCTTCACCGGACCGGGCGGCGACGGCGAAGCTGCTCGGGCACCTACTTCGCCGACGACGGGCAGCACTTCGAGTCCCGGCTGCTGGTCGACCACTCGGAGCCGAACTGCAAATCCGACGTGCTGTACAAGGGCGCGCTGCAGGGCGACCCCGATTCGACGAAGCCGGACGCGCACACCGTGTGGATGGGCGACGTACTGATCCGCGCCGAGGCCACCGGCACCGACACCTTCGAGGTCAACCGCAACCTGGTGCTCACCGACGGCGCCCGTGCCGACTCGGTGCCCAATCTGGAGATCGAGACCGGCGAGATCGTCGGCGCCGGACACGCCAGTGCCACCGGACGTTTCGACGACGAGCAGCTGTTCTACCTGCGTGCGCGCGGAATCCCCGAGGCGCAGGCCCGCCGGCTGGTGGTGCGGGGATTCTTCAACGAGATCATCGCCAAGATCGCCGTGCCCGCCGTGCGTGAGCGCCTGACCGAAGCCATCGAACGAGAACTAGCGATCACCGAATCGAGAGCCAACTGATCATGACCACACTGGAAATCAAAGACCTGCACGTGTCGGTGAACACGCCCGAGGGCGAGGAGATCCCGATCCTCAAGGGTGTCGACCTGACCGTCCGATCGGGGGAGACCCACGCGGTGATGGGCCCGAACGGCTCGGGCAAGTCGACGCTGTCCTATGCCATCGCGGGACATCCGAAGTACACGGTCACGTCCGGGATCGATCACGCTCGACGGCCAGGACGTGCTGGCGATGAGTATCGACGAGCGCGCCCGCGCCGGCCTCTTCCTGGCGATGCAGTACCCGGTCGAGGTGCCCGGTGTCTCGATGTCGAACTTCCTGCGCACCGCCGCCACCGCTGTGCGCGGTGAGGCGCCCAAGCTGCGGCACTGGGTCAAAGAGGTCAAGGGGGCGATGACCGACCTGGGCATCGATCCGGCGTTCGGCGAACGCAGCGTCAACGAGGGGTTCTCCGGCGGCGAGAAGAAGCGCCACGAGATCCTGCAGCTCGGCCTGCTCAAGCCGAAGATCGCGATCCTCGACGAGACCGACTCCGGGCTGGACGTGGACGCGCTGCGCGTCGTCAGCGAGGGCGTCAACCGCTACGCCGAAGCCGAGCACGCCGGCGTACTGCTGATCACCCACTACACGCGGATCCTGCGCTACATCTCCCCGCAGTTCGTGCACGTGTTCGTCGGCGGCCGCATCATCACCTCCGGTGGGCCCGAACTCGCCGACGAACTCGAGGAGAACGGCTACGAGCGATTCCAGGCCGCGGCTGCCGGAGCATGACATGACGGCCGCGCGGACGCTGGATCCGGCCGAGCTGGTCCGGGTCAGGGCGGACTTCCCGATCCTGCAGCGGGTGATGCGCGGCGGTAACCGGCTGGCCTACCTGGACTCGGGGGCGACGTCGCAGAAGCCGCTGGCCGTGCTCGACGCCGAGCGGGAGTTCCTGCTGAACTGCAACGGGGCGGTGCATCGCGGCGCGCACCAGCTGATGGAGGAGGCCACCGACGCCTACGAGCAGGGTCGCGAGGACATCGCGGAGTTCGTCGGCGCCGACTCCGACGAGCTGGTGTTCACCAAGAACGCGACCGAGGCGATCAACCTGGTCGCCTATGCGCTGGCGGACAAGCGATTCGACCGAGCCGTTGGGCCCGGCGACGTCATCGTCACCACCGAACTCGAGCATCACGCCAACCTGGTGCCGTGGCAGGAACTCGCCCACCGCACCGGCGCGACGCTGCAATGGTACGGAGTCGACCGACGAGCGGGCGGATCGACCTCGATTCCCTCGAACTCGACGAGCGCGTGAAGATCGTTGCCTTCAGCCATCATTCCAATGTCACCGGCGCGGTGGCGCCGATGGCGGAGCTCGTCGCCCGGGCTCGGGCGGTGGGTGCGCTGGTGCTTCTCGATGCCTGCCAGTCCGTGCCGCATCAGCCGGTGGATCTGCACGGACTCGACGTCGACTTCGCGGCCTTCTCCGGGCACAAGATGCTCGGCCCCACCGGTATCGGCGTGCTGTACGGCAAGCGAGCGCTGCTCGAGGCCATGCCGCCGTTCCTGACCGGGGGCTCGATGATCGAGACCGTCACGATGGAGGCGACCACCTTCGCGCCGCCTCCGCAGCGGTTCGAGGCGGGCACCCCGATGACCTCCCAGGTGGTCGGCCTGGCCGCGGCCGCCCGCTATCTTGCACGCCCTGGGCATGCCGGCCGTGGAACCCACGAGCGCGACCTGGTGGCCGCCGCGCTGGCGGGGCTCTCCGAAATCGACGGCGTGCGGGTCATCGGACCCGACGTCGATGATCGACCGCGGCTCGCCGGTGTCGTTCGTGGTCGACGGTGTGCACGCCCACGACGTGGGACAGGTGCTCGACGACGACGGGGTGGCGGTGCGCGTCGGGCATCACTGCGCGTGGCCGCTGCACCGCAGATTCGGTGTCTCCGCGACTGCCCGCGCCTCGTTCGCGGTGTACAACACCGTCGAGGAAGTGGACCGGCTGGTGGCCGGTGTGCGTCGCGCCGTGGAGTTCTTCACGTGAGGCTCGAGCAGATCTACCAGGAAGTGATCCTGGACCACTACAAGCACCCGCACCACCGCGGCTTGCGCGAGCCGTTCGCCGCCGAGGTGCACCACGTGAACCCGACCTGCGGCGACGAGGTGACGTTGCGGGTGGCACTGTCCGAGGACGGGGAGACCGTCACCGACATCTCCTACGACGGGCAGGGCTGCTCGATCAGCCAGGCGTCCACCTCGGTGCTCACCGATCAGGTGATCGGGCAGCAGCGTCGGCGATGCGCTCAAGACGGTGGCCGCGTTTTCGGAGATGGTGTCCTCGCGCGGCAAGATCGACGGCGACGAGGACGTTCTGGGCGACGGCATCGCTTTCGCCGGCGTCGCCAAGTACCCGGCCCGCGTCAAATGCGCGCTGCTGGGGTGGACAGCGTTCAAGGCCGCGCTGGCGCAGGCCCACGGCCGCGAGATTTTCGAGGAGAACTGATGAGTGACGGTGTAATCGCCAACGAGGGTGCACTGCCCGACGACGAACTGCTCGCCGACCTCGAAGAGGCGATGCGCGACGTCGTCGACCCCGAGCTCGGCATCAACGTCGTCGATCTCGGCCTGGTCTACGGGCTGGGCATCGAGAAGGGCGACGAGGGCAGGGTGGCGTTGATCGACATGACGCTGACGTCGGCCGCCTGCCCGCTGACCGACGTGATCGAGGACCAGTCGCGCACCGCGCTGGTCGGCGCCGGCCTGGTCAACGAGATCAGGATCAACTGGGTGTGGAATCCGCCGTGGGGCCCGGACAAGATCACCGAAGACGGTCGCGAGCAGCTGCGCGCGCTCGGCTTCACCGTCTGAACCTCACCGGTTGAGCAAGCCGGCCAGCTCGACGACGTCGGCCGCGACGAGCGTCGGTCGGGCAGTGCAGCGCCGCAGGAACGGCGTTGCCGGGGCGCGCGAGGAAGGCGCCTCGCATCCCGCGGCCTGTGCGCCGACGGTGTCCCAGGTGTGCGCCGCGACCATCATGCAGTCGGCCGGCGCCACCCCGAGCTTCGTCGGCGACGTGCCGTGTACAGCCGCGGCGCGGGTTTGAAGACCCGGAGCCGTGTCGACACTGAACTGACGTTCGAAATAGCCGGCCAGTCCGGCCCGGTGCAGCGGCGCGACTCGCGGCCGGGCGCGGCGAGTTGGTCAGGGTGACCAGCCGGTACCCGCGTTCCTGCAAGCCGCCAGGCCCTCGGCGACATCGGGATGGGCGGGCATGGATCTGCAGAGCGTCGGCGAGCCTGCGCCGTCGTCGTCTCCGACCGCGACGCGGTGGATGGCGCCGATCATCTGCAGCACGCCCCGGCCGAGGGTGTGGAAGTCGACGTAGGCGCTCCGCCAGCGTGGCGGCCATGGAGTACATGACCAGCTGGCCGAACCACTCCCGCAGCACGTTCGCCGGTCGCCGAAGAGCTCGCTCGAACAGCGGCGCCAGCGACTCGATGTCGAGCAGGGTCTCGTTGACGTCGAAGACGAGGACCGGCGGCGGAAGGGGGCGCTGCGGATGTCCATACCTCCGATGATCGCAGCCCCTCGATGGCCGGTCCCGTGTAACGCGACGGACCGGCCGGCGCACTGCACAGCGGCCGTCCTACCGGTGAGACGGGGAACACCGGCGCCGGACGAAACGTTGTTTCTCCCGTGGCTACCAAAGACATCACCGCCGAAGAGTTCAACGACACCATCAACGACAACGAGATCGTGCTGGTCGATTTCTGGGCGTCGTGGTGCGGGCCGTGTCGGGCGTTCGCCCCGACGTTCTCGGCCTCGTCGGAGAAGCACCCGGACGTCGTGTACGCCAAGGTCGACACCGAGGCCGAGCAGCAGCTCGCCGCCGCGGCCGACATTCGGTCCATCCCCACGCTGATGGCGTTCAAGAAGGGCAAGCTGGTGTTCAACCAGGCCGGCGCCCTTCCGCCTGCGGCGCTGGAAGACCTGGTCCAGAAGGTCAAGGAATTCGACATCGACGCGGCGGTCGCCGGTCAGGACGACAGCCAGGCGTAACCGCCGGCGGCGCGCCCGCTACCGTGCAAGCGTGAGCGCGCAGGAGCAGTTCGTCCTCGTCGAGCGTCCCCGGCCCCAGTGTCGCGCTGGTGACGCTGAACCGGCCGGAACGTATGAACTCGATGGCGTTCGACGTGATGGTGCCGTTGAAGACGGTGCTGGATGACCTCACGCACGACAACGACGTCCGCGTCGTGGTGCTCACCGGTGCCGGGCGCGGTTTCTCCTCAGGGGCCGACCACAAGTCGGCCGGCTCGGTGCCCCACGTCGACGGGCTGACCGCCCGACGTTCGGGCTGCGGTCGATGGAAGTGCTCGATGACGTCATCCTCGGGCTGCGCAAGCTGCACCAGCCCGTGATCGCGGCCGTCAACGGCGCGGCCATCGGCGGCGGTCTGTGTCTGGCGCTGGCAGCCGACATCCGCGTCGCCGCGAGTGACGCCTACTTCCGGGCGGCGGGGATCAACAACGGCCTGACCGCCAGCGAGCTGGGGTTGAGCTATCTGCTCCCCCGTGCGATCGGCGCGTCCCGGGCGTTCGAGATCATGCTGACCGGCCGCGACGTGAGCGCCGAGGAGGCCGAGCGGATCGGGCTGGTGTCGCGGCAGGTGGCTCCCGGTCAGCTGCTGGACACCTGCTACGACCTGGCCGAGCGCATCGCGGGATTCTCCCGGCCGGGCACCGAACTGACCAAGCGGACACTGTGGAGCGGTCTGGACGCCGGGTCGCTCGAAGCGCACATGCAGGCCGAGGGCCTCGGCCAGCTCTACGTCCGGCTGTTGACGCACAACTTCGAGGAAGCGGTCGCCGCACGCCGGGAGGGGCGCGATCCGGTGTTCACCGACGACAGGTGATCGATTGGCCACAGGTCGACCGCTGGCATTAACCTTTGAGGTCAGCCACGCGTGGCGTCTTTGCCGCGCCCTCGTTTTCTCAGGAGCTTCAGCGTGATCACCGCAACGGACCTGGAGGTCCGCGCCGGAGCGCGCACGCTGCTCTCGATCGAGGGATCCGCGTTGCGCGTCCAGCCGGGCGACCGCATCGGTCTGGTCGGCCGCAACGGTGCGGGAAAGACCACGACCATGCGCATCCTGGCCGGGGAAGGCGAGCCGTACGCGGGCACGATCACGCGCACCGGCGAGGTCGGTTACCTGCCGCAGGATCCCCGGGAGGGCGATCTGGACATGCTGGCCCGCGACCGGGTTCTCTCGGCGCGCGGGCTGGACGTGCTGCTGGCCGATCTGGAGAAGCAACAGGTGTTGATGGCCGAGGTGGCCGATGACGCGGCGCGGGACAAGGCGGTGCGCCGCTACGGGCAGCTCGAGGAGCGCTTCGCCGCTCTCGGCGGGTACGCCGCCGAGAGCGAGGCCAGCCGCATCTGCGCGAGCCTGGGTCTGCCCGACCGCGTGTTGACCCAGCCGCTGCGCACCCTGTCCGGCGGGCAGCGACGCCGCGTCGAACTCGCCCGGATCCTGTTCGCGGCCGCACAGGGCGGCGCCGGCTCGGACTCGTCGATGACGCTGCTGCTCGACGAGCCGACCAACCACCTCGACGCCGACTCGATCGGCTGGTTGCGCACCTTTCTGCAGAACCACACCGGTGGGCTGGTGGTCATCAGCCACAACGTCGAACTGCTGGCCGACGTGGTGAACCGGGTGTGGTTCCTCGACGCGGTCCGCGGCGAGGCCGACGTCTACAACATGGGCTGGCAGAAGTATCTCGATGCCCGCGCGACCGACGAACAACGTCGGCGCCGCGAGCGCGCCAACGCCGAACGCAAGGCCACCGCGCTGCGTACCCAGGCCGCCAAGATGGGCGCCAAAGCCACCAAAGCCGTTGCGGCACAGAACATGTTACGGCGGGCCGACCGGATGCTGGCGGCGCTCGACGAGGAACGGGTGGCCGACAAGGTGGCGCGGATCAAGTTCCCGACGCCGGCGCCGTGCGGTCGCACACCGCTGGTCGCCAAGGGGCTGACCAAGACCTACGGGTCGCTGGAGGTGTTCACCGGCGTCGACCTGGCCATCGACCGCGGCTCCCGCGTCGTCGTGCTGGGGCTCAACGGTGCCGGCAAGACCACGCTGTTGCGCATCCTCGCCGGCGTCGAGACGCCGGAGGCGGGCGGGCTGGAGCCGGGACACGGCTGCAAGGTCGGCTATTTCGCGCAGGAACACGACACGCTCGACGACCACGCCACGGTGTGGGAGAACATCCGCCACGCCGCACCCGACACCGGCGAGCAGGACCTGCGTGGTCTGCTCGGCGCGTTCATGTTCACCGGCGCCCAACTCGACCAGCCCGCGGGCACGCTGTCCGGCGGTGAGAAGACGCGGCTGGCGCTGGCCGGTCTGGTGGCCTCCACCGCCAACGTGCTGTTGCTCGACGAGCCGACGAACAACCTCGATCCGGCCTCGCGCGAGCAGGTGCTCGACGCGCTGCGCAGCTACGTCGGCGCGGTGGTACTGGTGACCCACGACCCCGGTGCGGCCGAGGCGCTGGACCCACAGCGGGTGGTGCTGCTGCCCGACGGCACCGAGGACTTCTGGTCCGACGAATACCGCGAGCTGATCGAACTCGCCTGATCGGTGGTGTCAATCGATCTGCGCCTGGGTATGCCCCGACTGCACATCTCGGGAGGGCGTCGATGAAGAAGAACGGCAAAAACAGGGAGCAGCTGATCAACGAGCTCCGCAACGCCTATGAAAGCGGCGCGAGCATCCGCACCCTGGTGGCCTCCACCGGCCATTCCTACGGCTCGATCCACAGCATGCTGAGGGAGTCCGGCACGACGATGCGTAGCCGCGGCGGGCCGAACCACCGCGGCAGAAGGTGAATTCGCGCCGCTAGGGCTGACGGACGGACGCCTCGACCAGGTCGAGGACGGCGCCGAGCCGGTGCGGATCGTCGCCGGAGGCGAGCCGGGCCACCAAGCCGTCCAGCACCAGCTCCAGGTAGGTCCGCAGCACCTCGCCGTCCACGTCGTCGCGCAGCCTGCCGGCCTGCTTCTGCCGGCGTAGCCGTTCGGTGGTGGCCGCCGACAGCTCGGCCGACCGCTCCGCCCAGCCCCGGCTGAACGCGGGATCGTTGCGCAGCTTGCGCGCGATCTCCAGCCGGGTGGCCAGCCAGTCGAACTGGTCGGGGGCGGCGAGCATGTCGCGCATCACCTGGATCAGGCCCTCGCGCGCCGCCACCTCGGCCATCCGCTCCGCGTCCTCACGCGCCAGTTCGAAGAACAGCGTGTCCTTGTCGCGGAAGTGGTGGAAGATGGCTCCGCGCGAGAGCCCGATGGTCTGCTCGAGTCGGCGCACCGTCGCCCGGTCGTACCCGTATTCGGCGAAACACCGGCGGGCGCCGTCGAGGATCTGGCGACGGCGCGCCGCCAGGTGATCGTCGGTCACCCGAGGCATCGGCCGGTCAGGATTTCAGCATGTTGCGCAGCACGTACTGCAGGATGCCGCCGTTTCGGTAGTAGTCCGCCTCGCCGGGTGTGTCGATCCGAACCACCGCGTCGAACTCGACATCCTCGCCGTTCTCCTTGGCGGCTTTGACGTGCACGGTGCGCGGTGTCTCGCCTCCGCCTTCCCCGTCGCTTCGCTCGCCCCGGTCGTTGAGTGCCTCGATGCCGGTGATGTCGAAGGTCTCGGTGCCGTCGAGCTTCAGCGACGCAGCGGATTCGCCCTCGGGGAACTGCAGCGGGATGACACCCATGCCGATCAGGTTCGAGCGGTGGATGCGCTCGAAGGACTCGGCGATGACGGCGCGCACCCCCAGCAGGCCGGTGCCCTTGGCGGCCCAGTCACGCGAGGATCCCGAGCCGTACTCCTTGCCGCCGAGGACGACCAGCGGGATGTCCTGCGCGGCGTAGTTCTGCGCGGCGTCGTAGATGAACGCCTGCTCGCCGCCGTTGGTGAAGTCCCGCGTGTAACCGCCCGCGACGTCGTCGAGCAGCTGGTTGCGCAGCCGGATGTTGGCGAACGTGCCGCGGATCATCACCTCGTGGTTGCCGCGGCGCGAACCGTAGGAGTTGTAGTCCTTCTTGTCGACGCCGTGCGAGTCGAGGTACTGCGCCGCCGGGGTGCCCGGCTTGATGCTGCCGGCGGGCGAGATGTGGTCGGTGGTCACCGAGTCCCCGAGCAGGGCAAGGACTCTGGCGCCGCTGATATCGGAAACCGGCTGCGGCTCGGCGGGCATCCCGTCGAAGTACGGTGGCTTGCGCACATACGTCGAGTCCGCATCCCACTCGAAGGTGTCGCCACTGGGCGTCGGCAGATTGCGCCAGCGGTCGTCGCCCTTGAACACGTCGGAGTAGTTCTTGACGAACATCTCGGTGTTGATCGCCGAGGCGATGGTGTCGTTGATGTCCTGCTGGCTGGGCCAGATGTCCTTGAGGAACACCGGGTTGCCATCGTTGTCGCTGCCCAGGCAGTCGGCCTCGAAGTCGAAGTCCATCGAGCCGGCCAGCGCGTAGGCGATCACCAGCGGCGGCGAGGCCAGGTAGTTCATCTTCACATCGGGGTTGATGCGGCCCTCGAAGTTGCGGTTGCCCGACAGCACCGCGGTCACCGAGAGGTCGTTGTCGTTGACGGCCTTGCTGATCTCCTCGGGCAACGGACCGCTGTTGCCGATGCACGTGGTGCAGCCGTAGCCGACCAGGAAGAAGCCCAGCTTCTCCAGATACGGCCACAGTCCTGCCTTTTCGTAGTACTCGGTGACGACCTGCGAACCCGGCGCCATCGTGGTCTTCACCCACGGCTTGGCGGTCAGACCCTTGTCGACGGCGTTGCGGGCCAGCAGGGCCGCACCGATCATCACCTCGGGGTTGGAGGTGTTGGTGCACGACGTGATCGCGGCGATCACCACGGCGCCGTGATCGAGCACGAACTCGCCGAGCTCGTCGGATTTCACCGTGATCGGGTTGGTCGGCCGGCCCTCGGCTCCATTGGCCGCCGAGACCACGTCGACGGAGTCCTCCTCGGCGAACGAGAGCGATACCGGATCGCTGCCCGGGAAGGTCTCCTCGACCGCCTCGTCGACATTGGAATGCGGGACCTTGGCGCCGTTCCCTGAGCCATCCACGTAGTTGTGGATGTCCTTGCGGAATGCGGACTTCGCGTCGTCGAGGGCGATCCGGTCCTGCGGCCGCTTGGGTCCGGCGATCGACGGCACCACGTCGGCGAGGTCCAGTTCGAGGTACTCGGAGAACTTGGGCTCCCGCGCCGGGTCGTGCCACATGCCCTGCGCCTTGGCGTAGGCCTCGACGAGTGCGAGCTGCTTGTCGCTGCGGCCGGTCATCCGCAGGTAGTCGATCGTGACCTCGTCGATCGGGAAGATCGCTGCCGTGGAACCGAATTCTGGGCTCATGTTGCCCAGCGTCGCGCGGTTGGGCAGCGGCACCTCGGCCACGCCCTCACCGTAGAACTCGACGAACTTGCCGACCACACCGTGTTTGCGCAGCATCTCGGTGACCGTCAGCACGATGTCGGTGGCGGTCACGCCGGCGCGGCGCTCGCCGGTGAGCTTGAAGCCGACCACGCGGGGGATGAGCATCGACACCGGCTGACCGAGCATCGCGGCCTCGGCCTCGATGCCGCCGACGCCCCAGCCCAGCACGCCCAGGCCGTTCTCCATCGTGGTGTGGCTGTCGGTGCCCACGCAGGTGTCGGGGTAGGCGACCCCGTCACGGTCCATGATCACGCTGGCCAGGTACTCGATGTTGACCTGGTGCACGATGCCGGTGCCGGGCGGCACCACCTTGAAGTCGTCGAACGCACCCTGGCCCCAGCGCAGGAACTGGTAACGCTCGCCGTTGCGCTCGTACTCGATCTCGACGTTGCGCTCGAACGCGTTCGCGGTGCCGAACAGGTCGGCGATCACGGAGTGGTCGATCACCAGGTCGGCGGGGGCCAGCGGGTTGACCTTCTGCGGGTCGCCGCCCAGCTCGCCGACGGCCTCCCGCATGGTGGCCAGGTCGACGATGCACGGCACCCCGGTGAAGTCCTGCATGATCACCCGCGCGGGGGTGAACTGGATCTCGATGCTGGGATCGGCCGACGGATCCCAGTTCGCGATGGCCTCGATGTGGTCTTTGGTGATGTTGGCCCCGTCCTCGGTGCGCAGCAGGTTCTCGGCGAGGACTTTGAGGCTGTAGGGAAGTTTCTCGGCGCCGGGTACCGCGTCCAGTCGGTAGATCTCGTAGCTCTTATCTCCGACCTCGAGCGTGTCCTTGGCTCCGAACGAGTTCACGGATGAATTCTTGCTGCTCACATCAACTCCCGGCTTGAATCATCGCCGCGACGGGCTGTGTCGGCGGCGTCTGTCACCCTAACAGTACGTTTGTCCTGTAAGGAACCCCAGGGTGGTTTCCAGTCTCGTCCGCGAGGCCGTGCGATGCCACCCCGACACGGGTACCCACCTGCTCGGTCCCTCAGTCGAGGTCGCGTACCGTGCCCTTGTGACCGGACCGCACGTCATTCCGTTCCTGCCGGCCTACATCCCGCCCGGGGTCGACATGGATCAGGTGCGGGCGGACGTCGCACAGGACGGCATCAGCGTGCCGCCGGGCGCCGAGGCCGAGGTGCCCGAATTGCGTCAGATCGTCGACGAGGCGCACGGGCAGGATATCGACCTCAAGATCGTCGTCATCGCCGACAACCCGCCGATCGACACTCCGCTGCGCGACATCGCGACCGAGGTCGGTCAGGCCAACCCCGGCTCGACGGTGCTGGCGCTCAGTCCCGGGTTCGCCGGCACCTTCAGTCCGGTCTTCGACCGGGTGACCCTGGAGGCCGGCCAGGACGTGGCCCGCACCGGGGATCCGGTGTTGTCGTCGAAGAATTTTCTCGGGGAGTTGACGGAACCCCACTTTCCGTGGACGGCATTCACGATTTTGCTCGTTGTCGCGGTGCTGATCGCGGCGGTCACGACCCGCATGCTGCAGAAATGGGGCAAACGGTCGACCGGTGTGAACGCAGCGTCCACCAGCAACGATTAGTGGGTTGCCGTTCAGGCTGCAAATTCAAACATCACCGTTTGATAACGCCAATTGCAATTACATTGTTGTAATTCGTGACTAAAGTTTCTTTAGCGTCAGATGTGACGTACGGTGCAAACGGTGCTTGTTGTTGCAGTTGTTCTCAATGTGACTTCTGCGCTCACCTGAGGAGACCTGAGTCGAATGAGACGCCCCCTTGGCGGCGCGCCCGCCACCCGGCTGTGTGCGGTGTCCCTCGCCTTCGGCATGGTGCTGACGACGCCGCAGCTGGCCCACGCGCAGCCGGCGAGCCCGGACGGGATCGCCGAGTTGGTGACCGAGGTCGCGGACGTGAACCAGAAGCTGCAGGATCTCGGTGCCGCGATCCAGATGCAGCAGGAGAGCGTCAACAAGGCGATCCTCGACGTGCAGACGGCGCGGGACGACGCCGCGGCCGCCCAGCAGGCGGTCGACACCAGCGCCGTGGGCGTCAAGGACGCCGACACCGCGATCAGCGCCGCGCAATCGAGATTCGACGATTTCGCGGCGGCGATGTACGTCAACGGGCCTTCAAGTTCGTATCTCTCGGCCAAGGACCCGGCGGACATCCTCAACACCGCCGCCACGGGTCAGATGCTGTCGATCAGCTCCCAGAAGGTGATGACGGACCTGCAGCGCGCCCGCACCGAGCAGGTGAACAAGGAGTCCGCCGCGCGGCTGGCCAAGCAGCAGGCCGATGACGCCGTCGAGGCGGCCGAGACCAGCCAGCAGACCGCCGTGGATGCGCTGACCAACGCTCAGCAGACGTTCAAGGCACAGCAGAGCGAGCTCGATCGGCTCACCGCCGAGCGGGCCGAGGCGCAGGCCAAACTGAAGCAGGCCCAGGCGCTCTCGGCTCCGTCCGGTCAGGCGCAAGCCCAGCCGGCCGCGGCCGCACCGAAAGCAGGCGGCGGTGCCGGTCCGAAATCCGGGGTGAACGCCGACTGGGACGTCGACCCGGCCACCGGCAACCGCAACACCGCCTGGGACATGACCCTGCCGCAGATCCCGAGCGCGTTCGTCAGCGGCGACCCGATCCAGATCATCAACGCGGTGCTCAAGATCATCACCACCTCGCTGGAGGTGACCCAGAACCTCGGCCGCAAGTTCCTGCAGAGCATCGGACTGCTGCCCACCCCGACGGGCATCACCAACGGCGCGATCCCGGTGGCGAACGGACCGCAGGCCACCGAGTACGTCATCAAGCGCGGCATGTCGCAGATGGGGGTGCCCTACTCGTGGGGCGGCGGCAACGCCGCCGGGCCCAGCCGCGGCATCGACTCCGGTGCGGGCACCGTCGGCTTCGACTGCTCGGGCCTGATGCTCTACATGTTCGCCGGCGTCGGCATCAAGCTCGACCACTACTCGGGCTCGCAGTACAACGCCGGGCGCAAGGTGCCGTCGGCGCAGATGCGCCGCGGCGACATGATCTTCTACGGTCCGAACGCCAGCCAGCACGTCGCGATGTACCTCGGCAACGGGCAGATGCTGGAGGCCCCGTACACCGGATCGGTCGTCAAGATCTCGCCGGTGCGCACCAGCGGCATGACGCCGTACGTGACCCGGATGATCGAGTGGTGACGGTGCTGCGTCGCTTCGTCCTGGCCGCCGCCGCCGCACTCGCCCTGCTGCTGGGCGCGGTGGCGCCCGCCGGTGCCCAGCCCGAAGCGGGTCAGTGGGACCCGACGCTGCCCAAGCTGATCAGCGCGGGTGCCCCCGGAGACCCGCTCGCGATCGCCAACGCCTCGCTGGCGGCCACGGCTCAGGCCACCCAGGTCACGATGAATCTCGGACACAAGTTCCTGCAGAGCCTGGGCCTGGCGCCGGCGGACCCGACCAGCGTCGCACCCGGGGTCGTGCGCGGCCCGGCGGCCATCGAATACGCGATCCGCCGCGGCGGAAGCCAGATGGGGGTGCCGTACTCGTGGGGCGGCGGCAAGCCCACCGGGCCGACCCGCGGCATCGATTCCGGTGCGAACACCGTCGGGTTCGACTGCTCGGGGTTCACCCAGTTCTCCTACGCCGGTGTCGGCGTGCTGATCCCGAAGTACTCGGGGGACCAGTACGACACCGGGCGCAAGGTCCCGGTGAATCAGGCCAAGCGCGGCGATCTGCTGTTCTGGGGTCCCGGGGGCAGCCAGCACGTCGCGATGTATCTCGGCGGCGGGAAGATGCTCGAGGCCTCCGGCAGTGCCGGCAAGGTCACCGTCAGCCCGGTCCGGACCGCGGGCCTGCAGCCCTACGCGGCGCGCATCATCGAATCCTGAGTAGCGGCTGAGTTAATTCGGGCGGCGTCGACGGATTTCGACCCGCCTGGAATAGTTGACGGCGGGCGCGCGGCCACCACCGGTCCGCGCCGCACAGACCAGCAGGTACTGCGCATGTGGAAGGAACATTGATGACGTCACCGAGTGGGCCGCCGCCGCAGGGCTCTGGAGCATTTCCCGGGCAGGGCCCGGCGCAGGGCTACTCCGCCGGCGCGCATGCCGCTCCCGCCGCGACCGGTCCCGCGCAGTCCAACGGTGGCCTGCAGCACGAGGTGCACACCCTCGAACGGGCGATCTTCGAGGTCAAGCGAATCATCGTCGGCCAGGACCAGCTCGTCGAGCGCATGCTGGTCGGGCTCCTGGCCAAGGGCCACGTACTGCTCGAAGGTGTGCCCGGTGTCGCCAAGACGCTGGCCGTGGAGACCTTCGCGAAGGTCGTGGGCGGCACGTTCGCCCGCATCCAGTTCACCCCCGACCTGGTGCCCACCGACATCATCGGCACCCGGATCTACCGGCAGGGCAAGGAGGAGTTCGACATCGAACTCGGTCCCGTGGTGGTGAACTTCCTGCTGGCCGACGAGATCAACCGCGCTCCGGCGAAGGTGCAGTCCGCGCTGCTCGAGGTGATGGCCGAGCGCAAGATCTCCATCGGCGGCAAGACCTTCCCGCTGCCCAGCCCGTTCCTGGTGATGGCCACCCAGAACCCCATCGAGCAGGAGGGCGTCTACCAGCTGCCCGAGGCGCAGCGCGACCGCTTCCTGTTCAAGCTCAACGTCGACTACCCCACGCCCGAGGAAGAGCGCGAGATCATCTACCGGATGGGCGTGAAACCCCCGGAGCCCAAGCAGATCCTGAACACCGGCGATCTGCTGCGGTTGCAGGATGTCGCGGCGAACAACTTCGTCCATCACGCACTGGTCGACTACGTGGTGCGCGTGGTGACCGCGACCCGCGAGCCCGAGAAATTCGGGATGCCCGACGCAAAGTCGTGGATCGCCTACGGCGCCTCCCCGCGCGCCTCGCTGGGCATCATCGCCGCGTCCAGGGCGCTGGCGTTGGTCCGTGGCCGCGACTACGTGATCCCGCAGGACGTCGTCGAGGTCATCCCCGACGTGCTGCGGCACCGGCTGGTGCTCTCCTACGACGCGCTGGCCGACGAGATCTCGTCCGAGACCGTGGTCAACCGCATCCTGCAGACTGTGGCCCTGCCGCAGGTGAACGCCATTCCGCAGCAAGGCCATTCGGCTCCGCCCGTCCCGGCCGGTGCGGCCGCGGCGAGCGGTCGCTGACCAGGTGGCCCCGATTTCCCGGTCCAACCGGTCCGTGGACCTGCCGTCGATGAAGCGCGGGGAGATCCGTGACCCCGCGCTGACCGCCGCGCTGCGCAAGCTCGAGCTCACGGTCCGCCGCAAGCTCGACGGCGTGCTGCACGGCGACCATCTCGGATTGCTGCCCGGCCCGGGCTCGGAACCGGGGGAGTCGCGGATCTATCAGCCCGGCGACGACGTACGCCGGATGGACTGGTCGGTCACCGCGCGCACCACCCACCCGCACGTCCGGCAGATGATCGCCGACCGCGAGCTGGAGACGTGGCTGGTGGTCGACATGTCCGCCAGCCTGGACTTCGGCACCACCGGATGCGAGAAGCGGGACCTCGCGGTGGCCGCCGCGGCGTCCATCGCGTTCCTCAACAGCGGGGGCGGTAACCGCATCGGCGCCATCATCTCCAACGGGGAGACCACGCGCCGGGTGCCCGCACTGTCGGGCCGGATGCACGAGCAGGAGTTGCTGCGGGCGATCGCGACCACCCCGCGGGCGCCGGCCGGGGTCCGCGGCGACCTGGCGGCGGCGATCGACGCGTTGCGCAGGCCGGAGCGCCGTCGCGGCATGGCGGTGATCATCAGCGACTTCCTTGGCCCGATCGACTGGATGCGGCCGCTGCGCGCGATCGCGGGACGGCACGAGGTGCTCGGCATCGAGATCCTCGATCCGCGCGACATCGAGCTGCCCGCCGGTCGGCGACGTGGTCCTGCAGGACACCGAGACCGGACGCACCCGCGAGTTCACCATCGACGAGCAGCTGCGCACCGACTTCGAGAAGGCCGCCGCCGCGCATCGTGCCGACGTCGCCCGCACCCTGCGCCGGTGTGACGCACCCTTGCTGACGCTGCGGACCGACCGGGACTGGATCGCCGACGTGGTCCGGTTCGTCGCGAGCCGGCGCCGCGGTGCGCTGGCGGCGCGCTAGCCATAACAACGAAATGACAAGTAGGACATGACTTTACCGTTGCTCGGTCCGATGTCGCTGTCGGGCTTCCAACACCCGTGGTTCTTTTTGTTCTTCCTCGTCGTGCTCGGACTGATCGGGCTCTACGTCGTGGTGCAGTTGGCCCGTCAGCAGCGCATGCTGCGCTTTGCGAACATGGAGCTGCTCGAGAGCGTGGCTCCCAAACGGCCGAGCCGGTGGCGTCATCTGCCCGCGGTGCTGTTGATCCTGTCGCTGGTGTCGTTCACCGTCGCGATGGCCGGTCCCACCCACGACGTCCGCATTCCCCGCAACCGCGCGGTGGTGATGCTGGTGGTCGACGTCTCGCAGTCCATGCGCGCGACCGACGTCGCGCCGAACCGGCTGGCGGCCGCCCAGGAGGCGGCCAAGCAGTTCGCCGACCAGCTGACCCCGGGGATCAACCTCGGTCTGATCTCCTACGCGGGAACCGCGACGGTGCTGGTGTCGCCCACGACGAACCGGGAGGCGACCAAGAACGCGATCGACAAGCTGCAGTTGGCCGACCGGACCGCGACCGGCGAGGGCATCTTCACCGCCCTGCAGGCGATCGCCACCGTCGGCGCGGTGATCGGCGGCGGTGACGAACCGCCGCCGGCCCGGGTCGTGCTGATGTCGGACGGCAAGGAGACGGTGCCGTCCAACCCGGACAACCCCAAGGGCGCCTACACCGCCGCCCGCACCGCCAAGGACCAGGGCGTGCCCATCTCGACCGTCTCGTTCGGCACCCCGTACGGCTATGTCGAGATCAACGACCAGCGTCAGCCCGTGCCGGTCGACGACGAGATGCTCAAGAAGATCGCCGACCTCTCCGGCGGCGAGGCGTTCACCGCCTCGAGCCTCGAGCAGCTCAAAGCGGTGTTCACCGACCTGCAGGAACAGATCGGCTACGAGACGATCAAGGGTGATGCCAGCGTGGGTTGGCTGCGCCTGGGCGCGCTGGTGCTGGCCGGTGCGGCGCTGGCCGCGCTGCTGATCAACCGCCGACTACCGAACTGATTGCTGTTAAGGCGATTTCTTAGAATCCGGCCGCACCGACTAAGTTGACGGGCATGACTTCGGACCGAGCAACACCACCGACAACGCGGGCGAAGCCGCGGGTGGCCGCCCCGCGTTCGTCTCCCGCTCGGTGCTGGTGACCGGCGGCAACCGGGGGATCGGTCTGGCGATCGCCGAGCGCCTCGCCGCCGACGGTCATAAGGTCGCGGTCACCCACCGGGGCTCCGGCGCCCCGGACGGGCTGTTCGGCGTCGAGTGCGACGTCACCGACAGCGACGCCGTCGATCGCGCCTTCAAGCAGGTCGAGGAGCACCAGGGGGCCGTCGAGGTGCTGGTGTCCAACGCCGGCGTCGCCGCGGACGCGTTCCTGATGCGGATGACCGAGGAGAAGTTCCAGACGGTCATCGACGCGAACCTCACCGGGGCGTTCCGGGTGGCCCAGCGCGCCACCCGCACCATGCAGCGCAACCGCTTCGGCCGGATGATCTTCATCGGCTCGGTGTCGGGCACCTGGGGCATCGGCAACCAGGCCAACTACGCCGCCTCCAAGGCCGGTCTGATCGGCATGGCCCGCTCGATCGCCCGAGAGGTGTCCAAGGCCGGCGTCACGGCGAACGTGGTGGCCCCCGGTTACATCGACACCGACATGACCCGCGCGCTGGACGAGCGGATCCAGCAGGGGGCACTGGAGTTCATCCCCGCCAAGCGGGTGGGCACCGCCGCCGAGGTCGCCGGCGTGGTCAGCTTCCTGGCCTCCGAGGACGCCGGCTACATCTCCGGCGCGGTGATTCCCGTCGACGGCGGCATGGGCATGGGCCACTAGCCCCGGAGCAAGGCAAGGAGCTTTCACTGATGACAGATTCTTCAAGGCAAGCGCATCCTCGTCACGGGGATCATCACCGACTAGCTCGATCGCGTTCTACATCGCCAAGGTCGCCCAGGAGGCCGGCGCGGAGTTGGTGCTGACCGGCTTCGACCGGATGAAGCTGATCCGCCGCATCGCCGACCGGCTGCCCGAATCCGGCGCCGCTGATGGAACTCGACGTGCAGAACCAGGAGCACCTCGACACGCTGGCCGACCGGGTCGCCGCCGAGATCGGGGAGGGCAACAAGCTCGACGGCGTGGTGCACTCGATCGGCTTCATGCCGCAGACCGGCATGGGCATCAACCCGTTCTTCGACGCCCCCTACGAGGACGTCGCCAAGGGCATCCACATCTCGGCGTACTCCTACGCGTCGCTGGCCAAGGCCGTGCTGCCGATCATGAATCCGGGCGGCGGCATCGTCGGCATGGACTTCGATCCCGACCCGGGCGATGCCCGCCTACAACTGGATGACCGTCGCCAAGAGCGCGCTGGAGTCGGTCAACCGGTTCGTGGCCCGCGAGGCCGGCAAGGTCGGTGTCCGCTCCAATCTCGTTGCTGCCGGTCCGATCCGGACGCTGGCGATGAGTGCCATCGTCGGCGGCGCGCTGGGCGAAGAGGCCGGCGCACAGATGCAGCTGCTCGAAGAGGGCTGGGATCAGCGCGCCCCGCTGGGCTGGAACATGAAGGATCCGACGCCGGTGGCGAAGACGGTGTGTGCGTTGATGTCCGACTGGCTTCCGGCGACCACGGGCACCGTGATCTACGCCGACGGCGGGGCGAGCACCCAGCTGTTGTGATGGGGCACAGTGATTTGACGCGCTGCTGCTGCTGTCCTTCGGCGGGCCCGAAGGACCCGAGCAGGTCATGCCGTTTCTGGAGAACGTCACCCGGGGCCGGGGCATCCCGCCCGAGCGGCTGGCCGCCGTCGCCGAGCACTACCTGCACTTCGGCGGGGTGTCGCCGATCAACGGCATCAACCGCGACCTGATCGTCGCAGATCGAGGCGGAGCTGGCCCGGCGCGACTGCGGACATTCCCGTCTACTTCGGCAACCGCAACTGGGAGCCCTACGTCGAGGACGCGGTCGCGCAGATGCGGGACAACGGGATCCGGCGTGCTGCGGTGTTCTCCACGTCGGCCTGGGGCGGCTACTCCGGGCTGCACCCAGTACCAGGAGGACATCGCCCGCGGCCGCGCGGCCGCCGGGCCCGAGGCGCCGGAACTGGCCAAGCTGCGGCAGTACTTCGACCATCCGCTGCTGATCGCGATGTTCGCCGACGCCGATCCGCGCCGCCGCCGCGACGCTGCCCGAGGAACTGCGCGACGAGGCCCGGCTGGTGTTCACCGCGCACTCCATCCCGCTGCGGGCCGCCGTCGCGGTGCGGGCCCGACCTCTACGAGCGCCAGGTCGGCTACACCTGCGCGACTGGTGGCGGCGGCGGCCGGTTATCCGGACTACGACCAGGTGTGGCAGTCCCGATCCGGCCCGCCGCAGGTGCCGTGGCTGGAGCCCGACGTCGGCGATCACCTCGAGGTCGCTGGCCGCGGCGGGCACCAAGGCGGTGATCGTCTGCCCGGTCGGGTTCGTCGCCGATCACATCGAAGTGGTGTGGGACCTCGACAACGAGCTGGCCGAACAGGCCGCCGAGGCCGGCATCGCGTTCGCGCGGGCGTCGACGCCCAACAGCGCAGCCCCGATTCGCGCAACTGGCGGTCGACCTGATCGACGAACTGCTGCACGGACCGGCCCGCCGCGCGGGTGCGGGCTGCGACCCGGTGCCGGGGTACGGCTGCAGCGTCAACGGCGCGCTGTGCACGCCGGCCTGCTCGGCGTAGCGGCTAGCCGCGCCAGGCGGAGTGCAGGATCGCGTTGACGGCGGCCAGCCGCGCCGAGCGCACCACCGAGGTCAGCGGACGCAGCGCGTCACTGGCGAGCTGCACCTCCGAGGAGCTCTGCAGCCCGATCGGGATCAGTCCGGAGCTGACCGTGATGATCGCATCGACGTGCGCGGCGTTCTCCAGCACCCGCACCGCGCGCGTCGGCGCGTGGTCGGGGATGCGGTGTGCGCGTGCGGAATCCAGCACCTGCTCGACGAGCCCGCGCGGGTCGGCGACGTCGCCGCCCGGGGCGCCCGCGCGCAGCGCGCCCAGCGCGTCGGCGGCCGAGCGGACGGCGTCGCGCAGCGCGTACTCGGCCTCGCCGAGATCGAGGTGCTCGGCGGCCGGCGCCGCGTGCAGCGAGTAGACCGTCCACGACAGCCCGCAGAGCTCGGGCTCGAACTCGAGTCGTCGGCTCCGGTGGAGTCGGAGTAGTCGTCGGGATACTCGAAGTCGGGCACCAGCGCCGATCGGCCCCGCCGACCGACGAGATCGCCTCGCCCGCGGCGATCGGCGTCGCGGCCGAACTGGGTGCCCGGTGGCAGACCCCGCACGTCACCGGGCACCGGCAGCGACAGCGCGATCGCCGGCTGCGACCCGTCCCGGCCGGCGGCGGTGCGCATGCGTCTGCAGCAGCGACACGGCACCCGCGTCGTCGAGATCCGGCCACGGCAGGCCGGTGCGGCCGGCCGCGACCGAGTCGTAGGCCGTCACCGAATGCGTTGGGGTCCACTGGGATAACGCATCGAGGACATCGTCGGGCGCGGCGGCGCCGGCCAACCAGGAGTTGGCCCACACCGACAACGAAACACTCGGACACCACATGATGGCTGCAGTGTAGTTGTTAGCCGCTCGCGCGGGCCGGTTGCGCGCTAGGCTGGGCGCCATGCCCGTACCGCTGATCTGGCTGATCGCCGCCCTGGCGCTCGCCGGGGCCGAGGCGCTGACCGGTGATCTGTTCCTGCTCATGCTCAGCGGCGGGGCGCTGGCGGCCGCCGGGTCCAGCTGGCTGCTGGACTGGCCCGATCTGGGCCGACGGGCTGGTGTTCCTGGTGGTGCTCGGTGCTGCTGCTGGTCGGCGTGCGGCCCGCGCTGCGGCGGCGGATGCAATGCGGGCACGCGGTCTGCCCGAGCCGGCGAAGGCGCTGGAGGGCAAGAGCGCGCTGGTGCTCGACCGGGTCGGCCCGCCATGAAGGCCAGGTGAAGCTCGACGGCGAGATCTGGACGGCGCGGCCGCTACAACGAGAACGATGTCTACGAACCCGGCGACCAGGTGACCGTCGTGCACATCGACGGCGCCACCGCGGTCGTCGCGCAAGATCGCCTGAGGCGAGGAGGCCGTCATGGAAGGTGCTGTCGCAGGGCTGGTCCTGCTGGCCGTGTTGGTGGTGTTCGCCATCATCATCGTCGCCAAGTCGGTGGCACTGATCCCGCAGGCCGAGGCCGCGGTCATCGAGCGGCTGGGCCGCTACAGCAAGACGGTGTCGGGGCAGCTGACCCTGCTGCTGCCGTTCGTCGACAAGATCCGGGCGCGGGTCGACCTGCGCGAACGGGTGGTGTCGTTCCCGCCGCAGCCGGTGATCACCGAGGACAACCTCACGGTCAACATCGACACCGTCGTCTACTTCCAGGTCACCAACCCGCAGGCCGCGGTCTACCAGATCAGCAACTACATCGTCGGTGTCGAGCAGCTGACCACCACCACGCTGCGCAACGTGGTCGGCGGGATGACCCTCGAGCAGACGCTGACCTCGCGCGACCAGATCAACGGCGCAGCTGCGCGGGGTGCTCGACGAGGCCACCAACCGGTGGGGCCTGCGGGTGGCGCGCGTCGAACTGCGCAGCATCGACCCGCCGCCGTCGATCCAGGACTCGATGGAAAAGCAGATGCGCGCCGACCGTGAGAAGCGCGCGATGATCCTCACCGCGGAAGGCAACCGGGAGGCGTCGATCAAGCAGGCCGAGGGCCAGAAGCAGGCGCAGATCCTGGCCGCCGAGGGCGCCAAGCAGGCGGCGATCCTGGCCGCCGAGGCCGACCGGCAGTCCCGGATGCTGCGCGCCCAGGGTGAGCGGGCCGCGTCAGTACCTGCAGGCGCAGGGCCAGGCCAAGGCGATCGAGAAGACCTTCGCCGCGATCAAGGCCGGCCGGCCGACGCCGGAGATGCTGGCCTACCAGTATCTGCAGACTCTGCCGCTAGATGGCCAAGGGCGAGGCCAACAAGGTCTGGGTGGTGCCCAGCGACTTCGGCACGGCGCTGCAGGGCTTCACCAAGATGCTCGGCGCACCGGGCGAGGACGGGGTGTTCCGGTACGACGCCGTCGCCGGTCGAGGACGACCTGGCCCAAGCCGGAGGACGACTCCGACGAGGTGGCCGACTGGTTCAACACCGAGACCGACCCGGAGATCGCGCAGGCGGTGGCCAAGGCGGTGGCCGAGGCGCGGACCCCGGTCGCGGGCTCCTCGACGGCCACCCGCAGTATCCGCCGCTGTCGCAGCAGACGCAGCCGCCGGCGACCGACTACTCGCAGCAGCCGGCGCCGCGCACGGCACCCCGGGGCATGATGACGCGGCGCTGACCTCGACGCGGACCTACGCGGGCTCGCCGCGCTGCAGGCCGGTGACGCGCGTGGCGTGCGTCGGTCCCGTCGCGCCGGTCAAGAAGGCCCTCGACGACGTCGGGCTGGCGCGAGGAACTGCGGCCGGTGCTGCCGGTCGTCAAGGCGGCGACGGCCGCGGCCTGCTGTCGGTGGACCGGTTTCCGGCGCTGGCGCGCGTCACGACGCTGATGCTCACGGTGTACTTCGTGCTGGCCGTGTCGGCTTCCACGTCCGGGCGCAAGGACTGGAGCCCCGGCCTGGTGGCGGCGGCGTCGATGCTCGACCCTCTACGCGCGCGATGACGGTGAAAGGTCCGGCGTCAGGGCGTGACATCGGCCGTAGCCGCCTGCGTGGGCGCCGGTGCGTGCGGACCTCGTAGAGCAGGCCCGGCGACGCCGAGGCGGCGGTGCACAGCGACACGAGGAACAGCAGCGGGCTGACGTTGCCGGTCAGCGCATCGCCGAGGATGACAACGGCGGCGGTGCCGGGCAACAGGCCGGCCATCGTGGCCAGCGTGTAGGGCAGCACCCGCACCGCCGACGCGCCGGCCGCGTAGTTGAGCACCGAGAACGGCACCGCGGGAATCATCCGCATCGCCATCACCGCCGGCCAGCCGCGCTCGGCGCAGCCGGGCGTCCATCGCGTCCACGCGCGGGTGGCTGACCAGCCGGCTGAGCTGCCAGCCCGCGGCGCGCACCAGCAACAGCGCGATCGACGGCGCTGAGCGTGCTGGCCACCACAGCGATCGGAATGCCGAGGTAGGGCCCGAACAGCAGGCCCGCCGCCAGCGTGAAAGCGGTGCGCGGAAACGGGAAGACCGTGACGACGACATGCGCGGCGAAGAACGCCAGCGGGAACCACGGCTCCGACCGAGGTGGCCCAGTCGCGCAGCTGCACGGCGGTCGGCAACGGCACCAAGACCGCAATTGCGACGAGGATCACAATGGCAGTCAGCGATCGCGATGATGCGGCGTCCGGGGGACCGTCGTGACGCGCGGCCACCACCGCCGTGCGAACCGCGCGCAGCGTGCTGACGACGGCTTTCACGACTACCCACAGTACGGGCGCGGAAACCGTCGGGCGCCGTCATCGACGCTGTGTGCTGCGGCCGACCGGCGCACGGCTGGCGTGACCGGGATCATTTAGCCTGATGGCTGTGCAGAAACCCAGCGCCGGCGCTGCCGGTGGAGTAATCGATGCCGATCTCGATCGCTGGCGCTCCGCGGTGGCGGGCGTGCTGGCCAAGTCCTCCCGGCGGGATCCCGCCGAACTGCCCGCCGAGCCCGAGCGATTGCTGGATTCGCCGACATACGAGGGATTCGCGATGCGGCCGCTGTACACCGCGGCCGACGAGCGTGCCCGAACCCGCGCTGCCCGGGCCGCTGGCCGTTCGTCCGCGGGGGAGACGCGCCTGCGCGACGTGAAGTCGGGCTGGAAGGTCGCCGAGGTCTTCCCGGCCCAGGCCGCTCCCGCCGACGAGGGCAACGGCGCGGTGCTGCTCGCGCTGACCGAAGGCGTCAGTGCGTTGGTGCTGCGCGTCGGCGACGGACCGGCGTGGCCCCGACCGAGCTCGACCGGCTGCTCGACGGCGTCTTCGTCGACCTGGTCCCGGTGATCCTGGACGCCGGCGACGGAGCGGCGTTCAGCCCGCCGTCGACGCGATGCTGGCACTGGTGGACGGGCTCGACGACGATCAGCGCCCGGGTGTCGGTGGATCTCGGCGCCGACCCGCTCACCGCGCCGTCGTCCGGCCGCGTCAGCGCCGGCGCTCGACGATGTCGTCGCGGCAGCGAACATGGTGACCGGGCACGGTGGACATCTGCGCGCGGTCACCGTCGACGGGCCCGGCGTTGCACAATCTGGGGGCCAACGCGGCATGGGAACTCGGCGCCGCCATCGCGGCCGGCCTGGCTTACCTGCGGCTGCTCGTCGACGCCGGCCTGCCGACCGGCGACGGCGCTGGGTCAGATCAGCTTCCGGTTCGCCGCCGACGACGACCAGTTCATGACGATCGCGAAACTTCGCGCCGCGCGGCTGCTGTGGGCCCGGGTCGCCGAGGTGGTCGGTGCAGCCGACGCCGGCGCTGCGACCGTGCACGCCATCACCTCGCTGCCGATGATGGCCCAGCGCGATCCGTGGGTGAACATGTTGCGCACCACGGTGGCGGCGTTCGCGGCGGCGTGGGCGGCGCCGACACCGTGCTCGTGCACCCTTCGACGTCGCGATCGCAGGCGGATTCCCGGGTACGGCAAGCGACGTTTCGCGCGCCGCATCGCGCGCAACACCCAGCTGCTGCTGCTCGAGGAGTCGCACATCGGCCGCGTGCTCGACCCGGCAGGCGGCTCCTGGTTCGTCGAGGACCTCACCCGGCGGCTGGCCGGAGCAGGCCTGGTCGAGCATGTCCAGGACATCGAGGCCCGCGGCGGATTCGCCGCCGCGCCGCGAGCACATCCGCGCCGCAGATCGCCGAGGTCGCCGCGCGCCGCGCCGACGACATCGCCCACCGCCGCACCGCGCTCACCGGCGTCAACGAGTATCCCCGACCTCGCCGAATCCGCACTGCCGCAGGGTGATCCGCTGCCCAGCGTGCGCCGTTACGCGGCGGCATTCGAGGACGCTGCGGGACCGATCGGACGCCCACCTGGAGCACACCGGGTCGCGCCCGCGGGCGCTGCTGCTGCCGCTGGGCCCGCTCGCCGAGCACAACATCCGCGCCACGTTCGCCGCCAACCTGCTGGCCTCGGGCGGCATCGAGGCGGTCAACCCGGGCCCGTTGGACGCCGCCGGAGTCGCCGCCGCGGTGGCCGAGACCGGTGTCGCCGCCGTCGCGGTGATCTGCGGCACCGATGCCCGCTACGGCGCCGAGGCCGCCGGCGTGGTCGAGGCGGCCGCGGCGGCGGGTGTCGCGGCCAGATCCTGCTGGCCGGGCCCGAGAAGGCCGTCGCCGACGCGCCGACGACGCCCGACGGCTACCTGACCGCCAAGATCGATGCGGTCGAAGCGCCTTTCGGGGCTGCTGACCCGATTGGGGGCATGACATGACCGCCACGGAACCGAAGAAGCATCGAGCAGCTTCGCCGACGTACCGCTGCACGGCGACCGCCGGGCAGCGCCGACGCCGGCGCCGACGACCGCACGTGGCCGAGCATGTCGGCGGCGGCCGCCGCCGCGCACGGCTACACCGCCGAGCAACTCGACTGGGCGACCCCGGAGGGCATCGACGTCAAACCCGTCTACATCGCCGCCGACCGCGACGCGATCGTCGCAGGCCGGCTATCCGCTGGACAGCCTGCCCGGCGAGCCGCCGTTCGTGCGCGGGCCCTACCCGACGATGTATGTCAACCAGCCCTGGACCATCCGCCAGTACGCCGGGTTCTCCACCGCCGCGGAATCCAATGCGTTCTACCGCCGCAACCTGGCCGCCGGCCAGAAGGGTCTGTCGGTGGCCTTCGACCTGGCCACCCACCGCGGCTACGACTCCGACCATCCGCGGGTGGCCGGCGACGTCGGGATGGCCGGGCGTGGCCATCGACTCGATCCTGGACATGCGGCAGCTGTTCGACGGCATCGACCTGTCCACGGTGTAGGTGTCGATGACGATGAACGGGGCGGTGCTGCCGATCCTGGCGCTGTACGTGGTGGCCGCCGAGGAGCAGGGGGTGCCGCCGGAGAAACTGGCCGGGACCATCCAGAACGACATCCTCAAAGAGTTCATGGTCCGCAACACCTACATCTATCCGCCGAAGCCCTCGATGCGGATCATCTCCGACATCTTCGGCTACACCAGCGCGAAGATGCCCAAGTTCAACAGCATCTCGATCTCCGGCTACCACATCCAGGAGGCCGGCGCGACGGCCGACCTGGAGCTGGCGCTACACGCTGGCCGACGGTGTGGAGTACCTCAAGGCCGGTCTGGACGCCGGCCTGGACATCGACAAGTTCGCGCCGCGGCTGTCGTTCTTCTGGGGCATCGGCATGAACTTCTTCATGGAGGTCGCCAAGCTGCGCGCGGGCCGGCTGCTGTGGAGCGAACTGGTCGGCGAATTCGGTCCGGAAAACCCCAAATCGCATGTCATTGCGCACCCACTCGCAGACCTCGGGCTGGTCGCTGACCGCCCAGGACGCGTTCAACAACGTGGCCCGCACCTGTATCGAGGCGATGGCCGCCACGCAGGGCCACACCCAGTCGCTGCACACCAATGCCCTCGACGAGGCGCTGGCGCTGCCCACCGACTTCTCCGCGCGCATCGCCCGCAACACCCAGCTGCTGCTGCAGCAGGAGTCCGGGCACCACCCGGCCGATCGACCCGTGGGGCGGGTCGTACTACGTCGAGTGGCTGACCCACCAGCTCGCGCGAGAAGGCCCGTGCGCACATCGCCGAGGTCGCCGAGCACGGCGGTATGGCGCAGGCGATCGACGAGGGCATCCCGAAGCTGCGCATCGAGGAGGCCGCCGCCCGTACCCAGGCCCGGATCGACTCCGGTGCGCAGACCGTGATCGGCGTGAACCGCTACCAGGTCGACGAGGACCACGAGATCGAGGTCCTCAAGGTCGAGAACAGCCGGGTGCGCGCCGAGCAGATCGCCAAGCTGGAGCAGCTGCGGGCTGAGCGGGACAACGCCGCGACCCAGGCCGCGCTCGACCGAACTGTCCAGGGCGGCAGCGGCGTCCGGCCTCGCGGGCGAAGACGGGCTGGGCAACAACCTGCTGGCGCTGGCCATCGACGCGGCCCGCGCCAAGGCGACCGTCGGCGAGATCTCCGACGCCCTGGAGAAGGTCTACGGCCGCCACCAGGCCGAGATCCGCACCATCGCCGGGGTGTATCGAGACGAGGTGGGGATGGCCAGCAACGTCAGCAGCGCGACCGAACTGGTGGAGACGCTTCGCCGAGGCCGACGGCCGGCGGCCGCGGATCCTGGTCGCCAAGATGGGTCAGGACGGCCACGACCGCGGGCAGAAGGTGATCGCGACGGCGTTCGCCGACATCGGTTTCGACGTCGACGTCGGCTCGCTGTTCTCCACGCCGGAGGAGGTCGCGCGTCAGGCCGCCGACAACGATGTGCACGTCGTCGGGGTGTCGTCGCTGGCGGCGGGACACCTGACGCTGGTGCCCGCGCTGCGCGATGCGCTCGCCGAGGTCGGGCGGCCCGACATCATGATCGTCGTCGGCGGCGTCATCCCGCCCGGCGACTTCGACGAGCTCTACGCCGCGGGCGCGACGGCGATCTTCCCGCCCGGCACGGTGATCGCCGACGCCGCGATCGGGCTGTTGCACAAGCTCGGCCGAGCGCCTCGGCTACGACCTGCGCTAGATGAGCCAACCGGTCGACGAGCTGGCCGCCGCGCTGCGCGGCGGTGACCGCTCGGCGCTGGCGCGGGCGATCACGCTGGTCGAGTCGACGCGCGCGGACCACCGGCGCGCAGGCGCAGCGGTTGCTGCTGGAGCTGATGCCGGAGGCCGGCAGCGCCATGCACGTCGGGATCACCGGCGTGCCCGGGGTCGGGAAGTCGACGGCCATCGAAGCGCTCGGCATGTACCTCATCGAGCAGGGACACCGCGTCGCGGTGCTGGCGGTGGACCCGTCGTCCACCCGGACCGGCGGCTCGATCCTCGGCGACAAGACCCGGATGGCGAAGCTGGCCGTGCATCCCGACGCCTACATCCGGCCGTCGCCGACGTCGGGCACGCTCGGCGGGGTCGCCAAGGCCACCCGCGAGACCATCGTGTTGCTGGAGGCCGCCGGCTACGACGTCATCCTGGTCGAGACCGTCGGCGTCGGGCAGTCCGAGGTGACCGTTGCCAACATGGTCGACACCTTCGTCTTCCTGACCCTCGCCCGCACCGGTGACTCGCTGCAGGGCATCAAGAAGGGCGTGCTCGAACTCGCCGACATCGTCGTGGTGAACAAGGCCGACGGCGAGCATGCGGTGGAGGCCAAGGCCGCCGCTCGGGAACTCGCCGGCGCCATCCGGCTCATCTATCCCCGTGAAACGCTCTGGCGTCCACCGGTGCTGACGATGAGCGCGCTGCACGGCACCGGTCTGGCCGAGCTGTGGGACACCGTGCTCAAGCACCGGCGGGTACTCACCGAGGCGGGGGAGTTCGAGGCGCGGCGGCGCACCCAGCAGGTCGAGTGGACGTGGTCGATGGTCCGCGACACGGTGCTCGACCGGGTGCTGTCGCAGCCCCGGCGTCCGGGCGATCCGGGCCGACGTGGAGCGTCAGGTCCGCGACGGTCGAGTTGACGCCCGCGCTTGCTGCCCAGCGGATCCTCGACGCCGTCGAGGACCCTGCCGAAGTCAGTCGATTAACGAATCGATAACACCTGCGTTTGTTTGCCGCTTCGGCAGGGTAAATTGGATGCATTGTGACGGGCGTCAATAACCCGGAGCGCAGCGTGGCGCTCCCGCACGGGGTCCAGGGAGCGGCGGACCCCAACTTCGCCTGCGCGGTCCGCGCCTTCGCCCAGATGTTCCCGCACCGCCGGTTCGGCGGTGGCGCGCTGTCGGTGTACCTGGACGGCGAGCCCGTCGTCGACGTGTGGACCGGATGGTCGGACCGCAGGGGCCGGCGGCACTGGACGGCGGACACCGGCGCCATGGTGTTCTCCGCGACCAAGGGGGTGGCCGCCACCGTCATCCACCGGCTCGCCGACCGCGGCCTGATCGACTACGACGCTCCGGTCGCCGAATACTGGCGGGAGTTCGGCGCCAACGGCAAGGCCGGGATCACCGTCCGCGACGCGTTGCGGCACCGGGCGGGGCTGTCGCAGCTCAACGGCGCCGCCAAGACCGATCTGATGGACCACTTCGCGATGGAGGAGCGGCTCGCCGCCGCGCCCGCGAGCTGGCTGGTGGGCAGGCCCGCCTATCACGCCTTCACGTTCGGCTGGCTGCTGTCCGGGCTGGCCCGCGCGGTCACCGGTACGGGCATGCGCGAGTTGATCCGCAGCGAGGTCGCCGCGCCGCTGGACACCGACGGCCTGCACCTCGGCCGCCCTCCCGTGCACGCCCCGACCCAGCCGGCGCGCATCATCGGCCCGCAGACCCGGCTGCAGAACCCGTTGTTCAACCTCGTCGCGCCGCGCCTCGCCGCGCTGCCGTTCTCGGCGGCCTTCGGCGCGATGTACTTCCCCGGCGTGAAAGCCTTCGTGCAGGGCGACACCCCGCTGCTCGACGGTGAGATCCCGGCGGCCAACGGGGTCGCCACCGCGCGGGCACTGGCCCGGATGTACGGCGCGATCGCCAACGGCGGTCGGATCGACGGCACCCAGTTCCTGTCCAGCCGCACCACCGCGGCCCTCGTCGGCCGGCGCAGTCTGCGCCTCGACCACAGCATGGTCATGCCGCTGTCGTTCCACCTGGGGTATCACGGCCTGCCGATCCCGGGGGTGCTGCCCGGGTTCGGGCACGTCGGGCTCGGCGGATCGCTGGGCTGGGCCGACCCGCAGACCGGGCTGGCCTTCGGCTTCGTGCACAACCGGCTGTTGACCCCGTTCGTGGTGACCGATCAGGCCGGCTTCGTCGCGACCGCCGCGTTGATCCGGCGCGGCGCCGCGCCGGCCCGCAAGAACGGCTACCAGCCGGTGCGCGACTTCGGGGCGCCGTTCACCGATCTGACCGCGACGGCGGTGTGACCGACCGCGCGATCAGGTGTTCGCGCGGGTGAACCACTTGGTCTTGATGCGCCAGGAATGTGCCGAGGTCAACGCGAAACCGGCGCCGCACGCGCACGCGAAGAACCACACCAGCGTGCTGCCCTCGACAGTTTGCAGCGGGGTGACGACGGCGGTGGTGATGCGCACGACGCAGGCGGCGATGCCCATCGCGGAGGCGAACAGATAGATGTTGGCGATCTGGCGCGACCGCGGATCGTGCCGCAGGATCATCAGCGCTCGCGAACCGTATCCGAGCAGATAGATCAACATGCCGCACAGCATCACCCAGTACACGTTGAGCCAGAAGTCGGTGGGCACCTCGAAGAAATCGGGCCGGTAGACCGCGGCTCCGTTGCCGAGCCAGAACGCGCCGAGCAGCAGCGGGATGCACAGGGTCGCGGGCCGCTCGACGAACTGTCTGAAGCGCTGGTGCATCGCGTGATCCTGCTCGAGCCGGCCGAGCGCGTTGTAGACCACCGCGGACGCCGCGACGATGTAGGCGTCGTGGCCGAGGTAGTCCTCCAGATTCCACTTACCGGTCAGCGCGTAGAGCCAATGGCCCAGGGTCTCCGAGGCCAGCGGCGACATCAGCAACACCGCCGTGCCCTGCAGGGCGATGTTGAGCGTGGCGGCCACCTCCCACCGGCACGACCAGGTGACCCGGCGAATCCACAGGCTCCACGCGATGCACAGGAGCGTGATCGCGATGAGAGTTGCCAGGGCCATGGGATGTCGCTTTCGGGCCGATCGTCGCCAGCAAAGTGTAGGTGCTGACGGACCTAAAGTGGTGGAGCGTCGAGCCGCGGTGTCAGCTCGGACAGCCTCGGCCGGTGCTCGGCGGGTCGCGCGCGTGGTGGTGTCGGCCAGGGTCGCCACGAGCTGGGCTGAGCCACTGGACTCGACGTAGCTGAAGACTTCCTGCCGGGTCATCAAGCCCGAACTGGATCTGCAGATCCGGATAGCTCAGATCGAACCGGTCGGCGACGAGGCGCAGTTCCTCGGCGTTGGGGTAGTCGGCTTCCTTGATGCGCCGGTAATAGGTACTGCTGGAGACGCCCAGTGCGTCGAAGAGATCCTTGGCGTCGATCTCCCCGTCGAGGAGGTAGTCGAGCAGGGCTTTGAGCTGTCTGCCGTTCTCATCCGTCCTGGGCACCTGATCACTGTAAACCGTGACCGCTCCGGCGGGCACCCCCTCCCGGCAAACAGATAACACAATCTTAATTGACACGGCCGTCACAGTTTTGGGAGCACTCTCCCAATTCTGGGACATTCGCTGTAGCGTTGCTCGCATGGTCGCCCCATACATGCCTGACGAGGTCAAGCACCCCTTGGTCACGTCCACGCCGGTATCGCTGGACGTGTTCGATCACGCCGCTGCGGGGGCAGCGGCGGTCCCACTCGGGAGATGGACCACCATGCCCTCGAGCGAATTGACCGCGGAGGTCGACGGCGCCGCCGAGTGGCTCGGCGTGCCGATCGAGGAGATCCTGCTCGCCGCGCTCGGCCGGACCTTCGGCCGGACCCGCGGCGACGGCGCGGTCACCGTTGACGTGAGCGGCGGGTCGCCGGTGGCCGGGGCACCCTGTCGTCGATGCCGTGCGCGGCGGGTCCTGGCCGATGGGTCCCACCGAGATGCTGCAGGGCGCCCACACCGCGCTGGCCGCCGCCTCCGGCCGCCCGGTCGCGCGGGCGGAGATCCTGCTCGAGCCTCGACCCGGCCGCCCACGACGCCTCCGCCGATGCGCCGCCGCTGGAGCTGCGGGTCCAGCGGATCGACGGCGTCCTGCACTTCGACTGGTTCTACGACCCGGCCCGCCTCGACGAGTACTCGGTCCAGGAGATGGCCGAGCAGTTCCCGCTCGCGCTGATCGAGATCACCTCGGACGCCGGCGCGCCGCTGTAACCGCCACCGGCCCGGCTAGACTGACGGCCACGGGCATCGATCCGGCCATCACCGGGGAGCCTTCGGAAGAACGGCGCGCAGGCGCTCAGTAGACCCGAACGGGTGGGCCCGTCACAGCCCTCGACGAGCGGCGCACCACGTGCGCAAGCGGGGTGGTACCGCGGTGCTCGCGCGAAGCGCGGCATCGTCCCCGTGCCTGGAACCTGGCACAGGAGATGCGACGCCGTGAGCGCCTACCCCAAGCCGGCGAGTGGATCGCCGGACTTCCCGAGTCTGGAACTCGAAGTCCTGGACTACTGGGCCGACGACGACACGTTCCGGGCGAGCATCGACCGCCGCGACGGCGCCCCCGAGTACGTGTTCTACGACGGTCCGCCGTTCGCCAACGGTCTGCCGCACTACGGCCACCTGCTCACCGGCTACGTCAAGGACATCGTGCCGCGCTACCGCACCATGCGCGGCTACAAGGTCGAGCGCCGGTTCGGTTGGGACACCCACGGTCTGCCCGCCGAGCTCGAGGTGCAGCGCCAGCTCGGCATCACCGAGAAGGCGCAGATCGAAGAACTCGGTATCGAGAAGTTCAACGACGCCTGCCGTGCCTCGGTGCTCAAGTACACCGACGAATGGCGCAGCTATGTCACCCGCCAGGCGCGCTGGGTGGACTTCGACAACGACTACAAGACCTTGGATCTCGGCTTCATGGAGTCGGTGATCTGGGCGTTCAAGCAACTGTGGGACAAGGGGCTGGCCTACGAGGGCAACCGCGTGCTGCCCTACTGCTGGAACGACGAGACCCCGCTGTCGAGTCACGAGCTGCGGATGGACGACGACGTCTACCAGAGCCGGCAGGACCCGGCGCTCACGGTCGGGTTCCGCGTACAAGGGAAGCCGGGGGATCCGCTTCGCGGCGCCTACCTGTTGATCTGGACGACGACACCGTGGACTCTGCCGTCGAACCAGGCCGTCGCGGTCAACCCCGACGTCGACCTACGTCGTGGTCGAGGCCGACGGGCGCCGCTATCGTGCTCGCCGAGGCGCGTCTGGGCGCGTACGCGCGCGAACTCGGCGAGGAAGCCGCGATCGTCGCGACCTACTCGGGCCGCGATCTGCTCGACGTGCACTACGCGCCGCCGTTCCCGTACTTCATGGATTCGCCGGGCGCGTTTCGTGTGCTGCCCGGTGAGTTCGTCAGCACCGCGGACGGCACCGGCCTGGTGCACATGTCACCGGCCTACGGCGAGGACGACATGGCGACCGCGCAGGCCGCGGGCATCGCGGCCGTCACGCCCGTGGACGCCAAGGGCCGCTTCGACGAGACCGTGCCGGACTACGCCGGCCAGCACGTGTTCGACGCCAACCCGCAGATCATCCGCGATCTCAAGAACTCCTCCGGCGCCGCCGGCTGTCAACGGCGCGGTGCTGCTGCGCCACGACACCTACGAGCACTCGTATCCGCACTGCTGGCGTTGCCGCAACCCGCTGATCTACCGGGCGGTGTCCTCGTGGTTCATCAAGGTCACCGAGTTCCGCGACCGCATGGTGGAGCTCAACCAGCAGATCACCTGGTATCCCGGGCACGTCAAGGACGGCCAGTTCGGCAAGTGGCTGGCCGGCGCGCGCGACTGGTCGATCTCGCGGAATCGCTACTGGGGCAGTCCGATTCCGGTGTGGAAGTCCGACGACCCGGCCTATCCGCGCATCGATGTCTACGGCAGCCTCGACGAACTCGAACGCGACTTCGGGGTGCGGCCGGACAACCTGCACCGGCCCTACATCGACGAGTTGACCCGGCCCAACCCCGACGACCCCACCGGTCGCTCGACGATGCGGCGCATCGAGGACGTCCTCGACGTGTGGTTCGACTCCGGTTCGATGCCCTACGGGCAGGTGCACTATCCGTTCGCCAACGAGCAGTGGTTCGACACCCACTTCCCGGGTGACTTCATCGTCGAGTACATCGGGCAGACCCGCGGGTGGTTCTACACGCTGCACGTGCTGGCGACCGCGCTGTTCGACCGGCCGGCGTTCCGCACGTGCGTCAGCCACGGCATCGTGCTGGGCAACGACGGCCAGAAGATGAGCAAGTCGCTGCGCAACTATCCCGACGTCACCGAGGTGTTCGACCGGGACGGGTCCGACGCGATGCGCTGGTTCCTGATGGCGTCGCCGATCCTGCGCGGCGGCAACCTGATCGTCACCGAGCAGGGCATCCGCGAAGGCGTCCGGCAGGTGCTGCTGCCGCTGTGGAACGCCTATGCGTTCCTGGCGCTCTACGCACCGGAGAAGGGCACCTGGCGCACGGACTCGACGCACGTGCTGGACCGCTACATCCTGGCCAAGCTCGCCGCCTTGCGCGACGACCTGACCGCCGCGCTGGATGTGTGCGACATCTCGCTGGCATGTGACCAGCTCCGCCAGTTCACCGAGGCCTTGACGAATTGGTATGTGCGACGGTCACGTTCGCGGTTCTGGGAGGAAGACCGGGACGCCATCGACACGCTGCACACGGTGCTCGAGGTCACCAGCCGGCTGGCCGCACCGCTGCTGCCGCTGATCACCGAGGTGATCTGGCGCGGGGTGACCGGCGAACGCTCGGTGCACCTGACCGACTGGCCCGACGCCGAGTCGCTGCCCGCCGACCCGCAGTTGGTCGCCGACATGGACCTGGTGCGCGAGGTCGCCTCGGTGGGTTCCTCACTGCGCAAGGCCAAGAAGCTGCGCGTGCGGCTACCGCTTACCGAAACTGACTGTGGCCTTGAGTAAGTCGGTGGATCCGCCGCACTGGCCCCCTACCGCGATCTGATCGCCGACGAGTTGAACGTCAAGGCGGTCGAGCTCACCGACGACATCGCCGCGCACGGCCGCTTCGAGCTCGCGGTGAACGCGCGCGCCGCCGGGCCGCGCATCGGCAAGGATGTGCAGGCCGCGATCAAAGCCGTCAAGGCGGGGGAGGGCGTGCTCAATCCGGACGGCACGTTGACCGCCGGGGCCGCGGTCCTGCTACCGGAGGAGTTCACCTCGCGGCTGGTGGCCGCCGACCCGGAATGGACCGCGGCACTGCCCGACGGAGCCGGTCTGGTGGTGTTGGACGGCACCCTCACCCCCGAGTTGGAGGCCGAGGGCTGGGCCAAGGACCGGATCAGGGAACTCCAGGAGCTGCGGAAGTCCACCGGCCTCGAGGTCTCCGACCGGATCACCGTGGTGCTCTCGGTGCCGCAGGCGCACGAGCAGTGGGCGCGCGCGCACCGTGACCTCATCGCCGGTGAGGTCCTGGCGACCAGCTTCGAATTCGGCGATCCCGTCGAGGCCACCGAGATCGGTGACGGCGTACGGGTGGCCATCGCGAAGGTGTGATGCTCACCCGGCCCGCGCGACCCGGGCGGCCCGGCCGCCGAAGGCGACCACGTCCCCGGCGCGCAGCTGCCTGCCGCGGCGGGTCTCGACCTCGCCGTTGACCGAGACCTGAGCGTCGGCGATCACCGCCTTGGCGTCGGCCCCGCTGTCGATCAGATCGGCCAGTTTGAGGAACTGCCCCAACCGGATCACCTCGTCGCGGATCGGCACGTCGTTCACCTCCGCCACGCTAGCCGCCTACCATTCGCCGTGTGGGCGCGCGATGGGTCCTGCACCTGGACATGGACGCGTTCTTCGCGTCCGTGGAGCAGCTGACCCGGCCCACGCTGCGCGGCCGCCCGGTGCTGGTCGGCGGGGTGGGCGGTCGCGGCGTGGTGGCCGGGGCGAGCTACGAGGCCCGGGTCTTCGGCGCGCGCTCGGCGATGCCCATGCATCAGGCTCGCCGGCTCGTCGGTGCGGGCGCGGTGGTGCTGCCGCCGCGCGGCGTGGTCTACGGGTTGGCCAGCCGGCGGGTGTTCGACACGGTGCGCGCCCGGGTCCCCGTGCTCGAACAGCTCTCCTACGACGAGGCCTTCGGGGAGCCCGCCGAACTCGCGGGCATGACCGCGGCCGCGGTCGAGGGGTTCTGCCAGCGGCTGCGGGCCGAGGTGTACGCGGTGACGGGGCTGGTGGCGTCGGTGGGCGCGGGTTCGGGCAAGCAGATCGCCAAGATCGCCTCGGGACTGGCCAAACCGGACGGTGTGCTGGTGGTGAGCAGAGCCGAGGAGCCGACGTTGCTGGCGAGCCTGCCGGTGCGGCGGCTCTGGGGCATCGGCCCGGTGGCCGAGGACAAGCTGCACCGGCTCGGCATCGAGACCGTCGGGGCGTTCGCGGCGCTGACCGAGGCCGAGGTGGCCGACATCCTGGGCGCGACGGTCGGTCCGGCGTTGCACCGCCTCGCGCGGGGCGTCGACGACCGGCCGGTCGCCGAGAACGCGCCGGCCAAGCAGATCAGCGCGGAGTCGACGTTCCCCGCGGATCTGATCACGATCGACCAGCTGCGGGAGGCGATCGGGCCGATCGGCGATCACGCACACCGGCGGCTGGAGAAGGACGGCCGCGGCGCGCGCACGGTCACCGTGAAGCTGAAGCGCTCCGACATGAGCACGCTGACCCGGTCGGCCACCCTGCCGTATGCCACCACCGAGGCGGCGACGCTGATCGGCACGGCCCGCCGGTTGCTGCTCGACCCGTTCGAGATCGGCCCGATCCGCCTGGTCGGCGTGGGTTTCTCCGGCCTGTCCGAGGTCCGCCAGGAGCCGCTGTTCAGCGATCCGCGACCTGATGCTGCAGGAGACCGCCGAGGACAGCCTGCCGGCGGCGTTGAGCGATGTCGCCGCGGCGGCACCGGCCTGGCGCCTCGGCGACGACGTCGTGCACGCCGACCACGGGCACGGCTGGGTGCAGGGCGCCGGCCACGGCGTGATGACCGTCCGGTTCGAGACGCGCGCGGCCGGACCGGGATGGGCGCGCACGTTCCCGGTCGACGATCCCGCGGTGACGCGGGCCAACCCGGTCGACAGCCTGGATTGGCCGGACTACGTCGAGGCGATCGCGCGTCGGATCAGCCCCAGCGCCCGAAGACGTCGGCCACGGGTGACCCGGCGGCCAGCGCGGCCATCAGCAGCACGCGCGCCTGGGGTGGCCGCAGCGTGCGCGCGAAGACCGCGCCGGCATCGGCCAGGTCCCGGCCCGGCCCGTACCCGGGGCTGACGCGTCCGCCCGGCACGCGCGTGGACACCGCGACGGCCACTCCGCTGCGGCGGTGCCGGGCGACACCCTCGATCAGCGCGGCGCCCGCGTTGCCCGCGCCCAGCCCCTCGATCACGATGCCGCGCGCCCCGGCGGCCACACAGGCGTCGAGCGCCGCGGTGTCGGCACCGGGGTAGGCCGCGACGATGTCGACCCGCGGCGCGTCGGCCGCGGTCAGGCGCGCCCAGATACGGCCGCTGCTTGTCCGCGCCGCAGCGGATGGCCCGCGAAGCTCTGCCGGTCGGTCGTGGCGACCTTGGCCAGGCCGAGTGGCTCGAACACCGCGCCGGCGAACGCCACCATCACCCCGGCCCCCCGGGCGCCGGGACGGGCGGCGACGGCGAGCGCGTCACGCAGGTTGTCCGGCCCGTCCGGCTCGGGGTCGTCGGCGCTGCGCTGGGCGCCGGTCAGCACCACCGGCACCGCGCCGTCGTAGGTCAGTTCGAGCCACAGCGCGGTCTCCTCCATAGTGTCGGTGCCGTGGGTGACCACGACGCCGGCCACGTCGCGGCCCTCCGCCACCTGCCGCACCCGGGCTCCGATGACGTCCCAGTCGGCGGGCGTGAGCTGGGAACTGTCCACCCGCATCGCCTCGACCACCTCGACGTCGAGACCGGCGGCCAACTCGGCTCCCGAGTGCGTGGGCCGTTTCACGCCGTCGGCGTCGGCGCTGGTCGAGATCGTGCCGCCGGTGGCGATGACGACGAGGCGACCCATGGGCGGAATTCTGCCTCACCGGCGCTCTGTGATGATGGGAGGCGTGACTGACGAATCACCGAGCCCTGTCGAGCCGGCGACGGGCAAGGGTGTGGGCGGCCCGGGCGAGGCCAAGCCGCGACGCCGGCTGCGTCTGCTGCTCACCGTGGCGGGCGTGGTGCTCGCCCTCGACCTCGTCACCAAGGTGCTCGCGGTCAAGCTGCTGGCCCCCGGCGAGCCCGTCTCCATCATCGGTGACACCGTCACGTGGACGCTGGTGCGCAACTCCGGTGCGGCGTTCTCGATGGCGACCGGCTACACCTGGGTGCTCACCCTGGTGGCCACGGGTGTGGTGATCGGGATCATCTGGATGGGCCGGCGGCTGGTGTCCCCGTGGTGGGCGGTGGGTCTCGGGATGATCCTCGGCGGCGCGATGGGCAACCTGGTGGACCGCTTCTTCCGCTCGCCGGGGCCGCTGCGCGGCCACGTGGTGGATTTCCTGTCGATCGGGTGGTGGCCGGTGTTCAACGTCGCCGACCCCTCGGTCGTCGGGGGAGCGATCCTGCTGGTGGTGCTGTCGCTGTTCGGTTTCGACTTCGACACCACCGGGCGGCGCGACCCCGACGGCGGCGACGGGCCGCGATGACGACGCGCTCGATGCCGGTGCCCGAAGGCCTGGGCGGGATGCGCGTCGACGCCGGCCTGGCCCGGTTGCTCGGTCTGTCCCGCACGGCCGCGGCGGCGCTCGCCGAGGACGGCGGCGTCGAGCTGGACGGGGCCCCGGCGGGCAAGTCCGACAAGCTGGTCGCGGGCGCATGGCTGGAGGTCCGGCTGCCCGAGGCGCCTGCGCCGGTGCAGAACACGCCGGAGGAGATCGAGGGGATGGCGGTCCTGTACTCCGACGACGACATCGTCGCGGTCGACAAACCTCCCGGCGTCGCCGCGCACGCGACCGTGGGCTGGCACGGCCCGACCGTGCTGGGCGGGCTGGCCGCGGCGGGGTTCCGGATCAGCACGTCGGGAATCCACGAACGCCAGGGCATCGTGCACCGGCTCGACGTCGGAACGTCCGGGGTGATGGTGGTGGCGCTGTCGGAGCGCGCCTACACGGTGCTCAAGCGGGCGTTCAAGCAACGCACGGTGGACAAGCGCTACCACGCGCTGGTGCAGGGCCATCCGGACCCGTCCAGCGGCACCATCGACGCGCCGATCGGCCGGCACCGCGGTCACGACTGGAAGTTCGCCGTCGTCGAGGGGGGCCGCAACAGCGTCACCCACTACGACACCCTGGAGGCGCACCAGGCGGCGAGCCTGCTCGACATCCACCTCGAGACGGGCCGCACCCACCAGATCCGGGTGCACTTCGCCGCGCTGCACCACCCGTGTTGCGGTGACCTGACCTACGGCGCCGACCCGACGCTGGCCAAGAAGCTGGGCCTGGAACGGCAGTGGCTGCACGCCCGGTCGCTGGCGTTCGCCCATCCCGCCGACGGGCGGCGCGTCGAGATCACCAGCCCCTACCCGGCGGATCTGCAGCACGCGCTCGACGTGCTGCGCAGTCACCAGCTGTGAGGTCCGGGCTGCCGTTCGGCGTCGGGGCGTACGCCATGTGGGGCCTGTTCCCGGCGTTCTTCCCGCTGCTCAAGCCCGCCGGGGCGGTGGAGGTGCTCGCGCATCGCATCATCTGGAGCTTCGTGCTGATGATCGTCGTCGTCACTGTGGTGCGCCGGCTCGGGGATCTCCGGCGCATCCGCGGGCGGACCTGGCTGCTGTTGACCGCGGCGGCGGCGCTGATCTCGGTCAACTGGCTGATCTACGTGTACGCGGTGAACAACGGCCACGTCGTCGATGCGGCGCTGGGCTATTTCATCAACCCGCTGGTGTCGATCGCGTTGGGCGTGCTCATCTTTCGCGAGCGCCTCAACCGCTGGCAGCTCGGTGCGCTGGCGATCGCGTTCGCCGCGGTGGTGATCCTGACCGTCGACGTCGGGTCGCCGCCGGTGGTGGGCCTGGGGCTGGCGCTGTCGTTCGGTCTCTACGGGGCGGTGAAGAAGCTGGTGCCGACCGATCCGCGGGTCAGCGTCGGCGTCGAGGCCGGGTTGGCCACCCCGTTCGCCGTGGCCTACGTGCTGATCGCGCAGGGCACCGGGCACGCCACGTTCGCCGACCACGGGCCCCGGCACGCCGCGCTGATGGTGCTGGCGGGCGTGCTGACCGCGCTGCCGCTGCTGTTGTTCGCCGCTGCCGCGCAGCGGCTCCCGTTGGTCACGCTGGGCCTGTTGTTCTATCTCACCCCGACGATGCAGCTGTCCTGGGGCGTGCTGGTGGGCCACGAGCCGATGCCGCCCGCGCGCTGGCTGGGTTTCGGACTGATCTGGACCGCGCTGCTGGTGTTCAGCGTGGACGCGGTGCGGCGCGCCCGCACCGACCGGCGGCCGCCCCGGCCGGTCCCGGAAGCGACTTTGCGAAGTTGCTGATTGACCGACGGACAGCTATGCCATAGCGTTTGCTCGTGGAGATCCTCACCCCGCCGGCGCCCCGGGTTCGCGGGCGCGGTCGCCCGGTCGGTGCCGACTCGGAGCGAGACCCGCCGCGACATCCTGCGCGCGGCGCGCGACGTGATCGCCGAGGATGGTTATCCCGCAACCACATTCCAGCGGATCGCGCTGCGGGCGGGGGTCAGCCGGCCGACGTTGCACTACTACTTCAACACCCGCGAGCAGGTCTACGGCGTGCTGCTGCGGGAGGTCCTCGACCAGCTCGCCGACTGCGTCGACACGGCCCGCCGGCAGCGGGGGCTGCGCAACCAGCTCGCGTCGTTCCTGACCGCGATGCAGCGGTGCTGCGCGGCGGATCCCACGGCGATGAAATTCCTCGTCACCGCCCGGCTCGAACAGCGCCGGGGACCGCTGCGGCACGACACCGCCGAACTCGTGGTCGCCACGGTGCACGGGTTCTACGACGCGATCGCGGCCGACGCCGCGGGCCGTGGCGAGCTGACGGCGGGCAGCGACGCGCACGCGGTGGCCGACATGTTGGCTTCGGTGTTCTGGGGGATGTGCTTCCATGCCGGCGTTCATCGACGGGAGCCGGCGACGCCTCCGTCGTTGCCAGGCAATTGCTGCGAGTGTGCGACGACGGATTGCTGAGCGCGCAGGATGCGGCGTCCGCCGACGCGTGAGCCGAAGAAGGCGAGACACGCAGCCCGACACGCCGCGCGCTGTCGGTGGGCAGCCATAGACTGGCCTCCCTATGAGCAGCTTGGATCCGCGGCCTTCGCGCTCGTTCGTGCACCTGCATAACCACACCGAGTACTCGATGCTCGACGGTGCCGCGAAGGTCAAGCCGATGCTGGCCGAGGCGCAGCGGCTCGAGATGCCCGCCATCGGCATGACCGATCACGGAAACATGTTCGGCGCCAGCGAGTTCTACAACGCGGCCGTCGAAGCCGGCATCAAGCCCATCATCGGGGTGGAGGCCTACATCGCGCCGGCGTCGCGCTTCGACACCAAGCGGGTGCTGTGGGGTGATCCGAGCCAGAAGGGTGACGACGTCTCCGGCAGCGGGTCCTACACGCACATGACGATGGTGGCCGAGAACGCCACCGGCCTGCGCAACCTGTTCAAGTTGTCGTCGCTGGCCTCCTTCGAGGGCCAGCTCGGCAAGTGGTCCCGGATGGACGCCGAACTGATCGCCGAACACGCCGAGGGCATCATCGCGACCACCGGCTGCCCGTCAGGGGAGGTGCAGACCCGGCTGCGGCTGGGCCACCAGAAGGAGGCGGTCGAGGCGGCAGCGCGGTGGCGCGAGATCTTCGGGCCGGAGAACTTCTTCCTCGAGCTGATGGACCACGGCCTCGACATCGAGCGGCGGGTGCGCGAAGGGCTGATCGAGATCGGCCAGAAGCTCGGCATTCCGCCGCTGGCGACCAACGACTGCCACTACGTCACCCGGGACGCGTCGCGCAACCACGAGGCGCTGCTGTGTGTGCAGACCGGCAAGACGCTCTCGGATCCCACCCGGTTCAAGTTCGACGGCGACGGCTACTACCTCAAGTCCGCCGCCGAGATGCGCGCTCTGTGGGACGACCAGGTGCCCGGTGCGTGCGACTCGACACTGCTGATCGCCGAGCGGGTGCAGTCCTACGCCGACGTGTGGGAGCCCCGCGACCGGATGCCGATCTACCCGGTGCCCGACGGTCACGACCAGGCGTCATGGCTGCACCACGAGGTCATGGCCGGCCTGGACCGCCGCTGCGCGAACATGCCTGGCGGCGCTGTGCCGGCGGACTACATCGAGCGCGCGGAGTACGAGATCAAGGTCATCTGCGACAAGGGTTTCCCGTCGTACTTCCTGATCGTCGCGGACCTGATCAACTACGCGAAGTCGGTGGACATCCGGGTCGGTCCCGGCCGTGGGTCGGCCGCCGGCTCGCTGGTGGCCTACGCGCTGGGCATCACCAACATCGACCCGATCCCGCACGGTCTGCTGTTCGAGCGGTTCCTCAACCCGGAGCGGCCGTCGGCGCCCGACATCGACATCGACTTCGACGACCGCCGCCGCGGCGAGATGCTGCGGTATGCGGCGAACAAGTGGGGCAGCGACCGGGTCGCCCAGGTCATCACCTTCGGCACCATCAAAACCAAGGCCGCGCTGAAGGATTCGGCCCGAGTCAACTACGGCCAGCCGGGCTTCGCCATCGCCGACCGGATCACCAAGGCGCTGCCGCCGCCGATCATGGCCAAGGACATCCCGCTGTCGGGCATCACCGACCCGAACCACGAGCGGTACAAGGAAGCCGCCGAGGTGCGCGGGCTGATCGACACCGATCCCGACGTGCGCACGATCTACGAGACCGCGCGCGGCCTCGAGGGCCTGGTCCGCAACGCCGGCGTGCACGCGTGTGCGGTGATCATGAGCTCCGAGCCGCTGATCGACGCGATCCCGCTGTGGCGCCGGCCCCAGGACGGCGCCGTGATCACCGGCTGGGACTATCCGTCGTGCGAGGCCATCGGCCTGCTGAAGATGGACTTCCTCGGGCTGCGGAACCTGACGATCATCGGGGACTGCATCGAGAACATCAAGGCCAACCGTGGGGTCGACGTCGACCTGGAGTCGCTGGCACTCGATGATCCCAAGGCCTACGAGCTGCTCGGCCGCGGCGACACGCTCGGCGTGTTCCAGCTCGACGGCGGGCCGATGCGCGACCTGCTGCGCCGGATGCAGCCCACCGAGTTCAACGACATCGTCGCCGTGCTGGCGCTGTACCGGCCCGGTCCGATGGGCATGAACGCCCACAACGACTACGCCGACCGCAAGAACGGGCGGCAGGCGATCAAGCCGATCCACCCCGAACTCGAGGAACCGCTCAAGGAGATCCTGGCCGAAACCTACGGACTGATCGTCTACCAAGAGCAGATCATGTTCATCGCCCAGAAGGTCGCCTCGTACACGATGGGCAAGGCCGACGCGCTGCGCAAGGCGATGGGCAAGAAGAAGCTCGAGGTGCTGGAGGCCGAGTACCAGGGATTCCGCGAGGGCATGACCGCCAACGGGTTCTCCGAGGCCGCGGTCAAGGCGCTGTGGGACACCATCCTGCCGTTCGCCGGGTACGCGTTCAACAAGTCGCACGCCGCCGGCTACGGCCTGGTGTCGTACTGGACGGCCTACCTCAAGGCCAACTACCCGGCCGAGTACATGGCGGGCCTGCTCACCTCCGTCGGTGACGACAAGGACAAGGCCGCGGTGTACCTGGCCGACTGCCGCCGGCTCGGCATCACGGTGCTGCCGCCGGACGTCAACGAGTCGGTGCAGAACTTCGCCTCGGTCGGCAACGACATCCGGTTCGGCCTCGGCGCCGTGCGCAACGTCGGCGCCAACGTCGTCGCCTCGCTGGTGAACACGCGCACCGAAAAGGGCAAGTACACCGACTTCAGCGACTACCTGAACAAGATCGACATCGCGGCCTGCAACAAGAAGGTGACGGAGTCGCTGATCAAGGCGGGCGCCTTCGATTCGCTCGGGCATCCCCGTAAGGGTCTGTTCCTGGTGCACACCGACGCGGTGGACTCGGTGCTCGGCACCAAGAAAGCCGAGGCGATGGGCCAGTTCGACCTGTTCGGCGGCGGCTCCGAGGACGGCGGTGCGCCCGACGCGGTGTTCACCATCAAGGTGCCGGACGAGGAGTGGGAGGACAAGCACAAGCTCGCACTGGAGCGCGAGATGCTCGGGCTCTACGTGTCGGGCCACCCGCTCAACGGCATCGCCCATCTGCTCACCGCCCAGGTGGACACCCAGATCCCGGCGATCCTCGACGGGGACATCGCCAACGAGACCCAGGTCCGGGTGGGCGGCATCCTGGCCGCGGTGAACCGCCGGGTGAACAAGAACGGATTGCCGTGGGCGTCGGCGCAACTCGAGGACCTGACCGGCGGCATCGAGGTGCTGTTCTTTCCCCAGACGTATTCGATGTTCGGCGCCGAGATCGCCGACGACGTCGTCGTGCTGGTCGGCGCAAAGGTGGCCATCCGGGACGACCGGATCTCACTGATCGCCAACGAGCTCATCGTCCCCGACTTCTCCAGTGCTCAGACCAACCGGCCGGTGGCGGTGAGTCTGCCGACCCGGCAGTGCACCGTCGACAAGGTCAGTGCGCTCAAACAGGTGCTGGCCCGGCATCCCGGCACCGCGCAGGTACACCTGCGGCTGATCAGCGGCGAGCGGATCACCACCCTGGAGCTCGACCAGTCGCTACGGGTGACACCGTCGTCGGCGTTGATGGGTGATCTGAAGGAGCTGTTGGGCCCGGGCTGCCTGGGTGGATGACGCGCTTGCCGGGAACCGCTACCGCTGGTGCGGCGGTGTGCGTCAGGGCCGGCGCGACGAGCCACACCACGGTGGCGAGGCCGGCGCCGCTGAGCACGGCGGGCGCCGCAGCGGTGGTCACCAGCAGGACCCCGACGAAGACGACGAGCCCGACCAGCAGTGCCGCGACTTTATAGGTGGGCCAAGGCACACCGGCGATGGACACCGTCGCGTCCGGCCGGTCCACGGCGTCGCGCAAGTGTTCGGCGGTCGTCACCCTGTTGACGATAGCTCGCAACGAGAGTTTCGGCTACCCGAAACGCCGTGTTCTCCCGCGGAACGCATTTCCGTGCCGGTGGGGTGCGGTGGCACCATTGTCGGCGTGTCCGCCGAGCTGAGCCAGAGTCCCCGTATCGATCCCGCCGCACCGCTGCGTGCCGCGGACATCGACGAGGCCGCTGCGCGGATCTCCGGGGTGGTCGCCAAGACGCCGCTGCAGTTCAGTGACCGGTTGTCGGCGATCACCGGGGCCCAGGTATACCTCAAGCGCGAGGACCTGCAGGCGGTGCGCTCCTACAAGTTGCGCGGCGCCTACAACCTGCTGATGCAGCTCACCGCCGAGGAGAAGGCCGCCGGCGTGGTGTGCTCGTCGGCCGGCAACCACGCCCAGGGCTTCGCGCTGGCCTGCCGCTCGATGGGGGTGCACGGCCGCGTCTACGTGCCGGCCAAGACGCCGAAGCAGAAGCGCAATCGGATCCGCTACCACGGCGGCGACTTCATCGAGCTGATCGTCGGCGGCAAGACCTACGACCTGGCCGCCGAGGCCGCCCGCGACGACGTCGCCCGCACCGGGGCCACGCTCGTGCCCGCCGTACGACGACCTGCGCACGATGGCCGGCCAGGGCACCATCGCCGTGGAGATCCTCGACCAGCTCGGCGGCGAGCCGGACGTGGTGATCGTCCCGGTCGGCGGCGGTGGCTGCATCAGCGGGATGACGACCTACCTCGCCGAGCGCACCACGACCACCTCGGTCCTGGGTGTCGAGCCGGCCGGGGCGGCGGCGCTGGTGGCCGCGCTGGCCACCGGCGAGCCGGTGACGCTGGAGCACGTCGACCAGTTCGTCGACGGCGCCGCGGTGGCCCGGGTCGGCTCGCTGCCGTTCGCGGCGCTGTCCGCGGCGGGGGACATGGTGTCGATCACCACCGTCGACGAGGGCGCCGTGTGCACCGCGATGCTGGACCTGTATCAGAACGAGGGGATCATCGCCGAACCGGCGGGTGCGCTGTCGGTGGCGGCCCTGCTCGACGCCGACATCGAACCCGGGTCGACCGTCGTGTGTCTGATCTCGGGCGGTAACAACGACGTGTCCCGCTACGGCGAGGTGCTGGAGCGCTCACTGGTGCACCTGGGTCTCAAGCACTACTTCCTCGTCGACTTCCCGCAGGAGCCGGGCGCGCTGCGCCGCTTCCTCGACGAGGTGCTCGGCCCGAACGACGACATCACGCTGTTCGAGTACGTCAAGCGCAACAACCGCGAGACCGGCGAGGCGCTCGTCGGCATCGAGATGGGCTCGGCCTCGGACCTCGAAGGGTTGCTCGCCCGCATGCAGACCTCCGAGTGCCACGTCGAGCTCCTCGAGCCGGGCTCGCCGACGTACCGCTATCTGACCTGACGCAGCACCGCCGCCGAGTACCCCGGTAGCCGGGTGCGCTCGGCACCCACGGTCGGCTCGTCCCAGGCCAGCACCACCTCACCGGTCACCGGCACGTCGACGGGCTCGCTGCCCAGGTTGCAGACGATCGCGAACGCACCGCGGCGCATGACGAACCAGCGGGCGTCCTCGTCGTAGTCGACCGCAGATGGTCCAGCCACGGGTCGGCCAGATCGGGTTCGGTTCGGCGCAATTCGATCAGCCGCTGGTAGAAGGCGCGCAGCCGGGCGTGCTCACCGGCGTCGACCTCGTCCCACTTCAGTTTCGACCGTTCGAACGTCGCGGGGTCCTGCGGGTCGGGGATCTCGTCGGCGTCCCAGCCGTGGTCGGCGAACTCCCGTTTCCGGCCCTCCGCCGTCGCTCGGGCCAGTTCGGGTTCCGGGATGGCTGCTGAAGAACTGGAAGGGCGAGGAGGACGCCCACTCCTCGCCCATGAACAGCATCGCCGTGTAGGGCGATCCGAGCGCCAGCGCCGCCTTGACCGCCAGCTGGCCGGTGGTGAGATTCTGCGACGGCCGGTCACCGATCGCGCGGTTGCCGACCTGGTCGTGGGTCAGGGTGTAGGCCAGCAGGCGGGTCGCCGGGATGGTCGCGGTGTCCAGCGGTCTGCCGTGCCGGCGCTGCCGGAACGACGAGAACGTCCCGGCGTGGAAGTAGCCGTGGCGCAACGTCGACGCCAGCGTCTCGAGCGACCCGAAGTCACCGTAGTAGCCCTGACGTTCGCCGGAGACCGCGGCGTGGATCGCGTGGTGGATGTCGTCGTCCCACTGCGCGGTCATCCCGAGACCACCCCGATCGCGCGGGGTGATCAGCCGCGGATCGTTCATGTCGCTCTCGGCGACCAGCGACAGGGGGCGCCCGACGTCGGCTGCCAGCGCGTCGGTTTCGGCCGACATCTCCTCGAGGATGTGGATGGCCGTGGTGTCGACGAGCGCGTGCACGGCGTCCAGGCGCAGCCCGTCGGCGTGGAAGTCGCGCATCCAGCGCAGCGCGCAGTCGATGATGTAGCGGCGCACCTCGTCGGCATCCGCGTCGGCGATGTTGATCGACTCGCCCCACGGGTTGGAGCCGGACGACAGGTACGGGCCGAATTCGGGCAGGTAGTTGCCCGACGGGCCGAGGTGGTTGAACACCGCGTCGATCAGCACCCCGAGGCCGCGGCGGTGGCAGGCGTCGACGAACCGCATCAGGCCGTCGGGGCCGCCGTAGGGCTCGTGCACCGCGTACCAGAGCACGCCGTCATAGCCCCAGCCGTGTGTGCCGCCGAACGCGTTGACCGGCATGATCTCGACGAAGTCGACGCCGAGATCGACCAGGTAGTCCAGCTTGTCGATGGCCGAGTCGAAGGTGCCGTCCGGCGTGAAGGTGCCGATGTGCAGTTCGTAGATCACCCCACCCTCGATCGAGCGGCCCTGCCAGCCCTCATCCGTCCACGCGTCGGGCGCCGGCTCCCACAGCTGCGAGCGTTCGTGCACGCCGTCGGGCTGGCGCGGCGACCGCGGATCGGGCAGCACCTTCGGGTCGTCGTCGAGGACGAACCCGTACTCGCGCACCGGGTTCCGCGTCGACGGCGGCGCGCCACCAGCCGTCGTCGGATCGCTCCATCGGGTGCAGCGTGCCGTCGACATCGAGCCGGACCAGCTCGGGGCGGGGCGCCCACACCGCGAATCGTGCTCAGCCATCGGCGCGCTCCAGCAGCGCGACGGGCAGTTCGCCGAACAGGTCGGCGGCCGGCGCGGCGCCCCGGTGCACCGCCCCGGTCAGCCGGTCGGTCCACGCGCCGTCGGGAAGCGTCACCGTCGTGTCCTGCCAACCGGTTTCGTCCAGGCGCACCGTCCACCGGCTGACGGCGACCACGACGTCGTCGCCCCGCGCGAACGCGACGAGGTGTTGTGCGCGGGTCCCGTCTGCCGGCAGCGGGCGATACGTCCCGGACAGGAACACCTCGGGTCGCTCGCGGCGCAGCCGCAGCGCCTCGCGGACCACGCGCATCTTCGGGTGCGACATGTCGGCGAGTGCGCGGCGCCGCGCGCCGTAGTCCACCGGCCGCCGGTTGTCGGGGTCGACGAGGCTGTCCTCCCACAGTTCGGTGCCCTGGTAGACGTCCGGGACGCCGGGCGCGGTCAGCGCGATCAGCTTCTGGCCCAGCGCATCGGCGCGGGCGTGCGGGTCCAGCCGGGCCACCAGCGCCGTCAGCTCCGCGGCCACCGGGCCGTCGATCACCGCGTCCAGCCAGGTGTGCACCGCCGACTCGAACTCGGCGTCGGGGTCGTTCCACGTGGTGTGCAGGGCCGCTTCGCGGATCGCCTTCTCGGCGTAGGCGTGCAGCCGCTGCGCGCAGGTCGTCGGTCACCGTGCCGTCGGCGGGCCAGACCCCGAAGATGTTCTGCCACAGGAACAGTCCGGTCAGCGGATCCGGCGACGGGGTGGCGCGCTCCCAGCCGCGGACGAACTCCGCCCACAGCGAGGGCACCTGCGACAGCACCCCGATGCGCGCGCGTACGTCCTCGCCGCGTTTGGTGTCGTGGGTGCTCAAGGTCGTCATCGCCGTCGGCCACAACGTCGCACGGGTCTGCGCGCGGGAGTGGAACTCGGCGGCGCTCACCCCGAAGCGCTCCGGTTCGCCGCCGACCTCGTTGAGCGAGACCAGCCGCGCGTCGCGGTAGAACAGGCAGTCCTCCATCGACTTGGCGGTGGCCGCGCCGCACAACTGCTGCAGCCGCACCCCGGCCTCGCCGTCGACTGCGGCGGCGACGAGCGCCAGCGGCTCGGCCAGTTCCGGCTCGTGCCGAGACGGTTTCGGAGATCGCCATCGGCAGCACCGCCGACAAGGACAGGTAGTCGGAGCGGTAGACGCCGATGCGGCTCAGCAGCGCCGCGACGGCGGCGGGCAGCAGGTCGTGGTCGCGGCCGGCCGCGGCGACGATCGCGCGGCGCAGGCGCGCCAGTTCACTGGCCAGCGTGGTGGTGACGGCGTCGCACCTTGAGTCGGCGGGCCTGCTCGGGCATCGCGCGATAGTCGGGGCCGGCCGAATAGATCAGCTCGGTCAGCGACGCTTCTCCGGTGGGGTCGACGAACAGCCCGCCGATCTCCCGCAGCGCGTCGTATCCGGTGGTGCCGGCCACGGGAAGGCTGGGGTCCAGCGGTTCGTCGACGGCGAGGATCTTCTCGATGACGATCCACGCCTGCGGGCCGGTGATCTCCCGCAGCCAGCCGAGATAGCCGGTGGGATCGGACAACCCGTCCGGATGGTCGATGCGGACGCCGTCGACGAGACCCTCGTCGAACCAGCGCTTGACCTCGACATGGGTGGCGTCGAACACGGCGCGGTCCTCCTGCCGCAGCCCGGCCAGCGAGGTGATCGAGAAGAAGCGCCGGTAGCCGCATACGCCGTTGCGCCAGCCGATCAGCTGGTAGTGCTGACGGTCGTGGACCTGCGCGCCGGTGGGCCGTCGGGCCGGTGCCCGGGCCGATCGGGTAGCTGAGGTCACCGAGCCGCAGCGTGTCCCCGTCGACGACGAGATCGGCGACGTCGTCGTCGGAGCCCAGCACCGGCAGCACGATCCGCCCGTCGGGATCCAGCGTCCAGTCGATGTCGAAGTACGGCGCATACGCCGAATCGCGGCCGTGCGTGAGCAGGTCCCACCACCACGCGTTCTGCTCGGGGCGTCGACACCGACGTGGTTGGGCACGATGTCGACGACGACACCGAGCCCCGACCGCGCGGGCCGCCGACACCAGGCTCGAGAACCCTTCGGCGCCACCGAGTTCGGCCGAAACCGTGGTGGGGTCGGTGACGTCGTAGCCGTGGGTGGAGCCCGCACCGGCGGTCAGGATCGGCGACAGGTAGAGGTGGGACACGCCGAGGTCGGCGAGGTAGTCCACGCAGCTTCTCGGCGTCGGCGAACGTGAAGGCGTCGCCGCTGGCGGCACCGCGCATCTGCAGCCGGTAGGTCGACAGGATCGCCATGTCAGGCCGTCTTACGCAGCACGAGCAGCGACCGCGGCGCCAGCGTGATCTTCTCGCCGGCCGCCACCGTCAGGTCCGTGGCGCCTGTCGGATCGGCGGTGTCCAGGTCGGCGGTCCACTGCTTCGCGTAATCATCCTGCGGTGCAACGAAATCCTGCGACTCGTCGTGGGCGTTGAAACACAGCAGGAACGAGTCGTCGACCACTCGTTCACCGCGTTCGTCGGGTGCGGGGATGGCCTCCCCGTTGAGGAACACCGCGACGCACTTGCCGAACCCCGTCTCCCAGTCCTGGTAGTCCATCTCCTTGCCGGCCGGCGTCAGCCACGCGATGTCGCGCTTCTGGTCGCCGGTGCGGATCGGCTCGCCCTCGAAGAACCGCCTGCGCCGGAACACCGGGTGGTCCTTGCGGAACTTGACCACCTTGCGGGTGAAGTCCAGCAGATCGGCGTTCTTCTCGCACAGCGACCAGTCCATCCAGGACAGCTCCGAGTCCTGGCAGTAGACGTTGTTGTTGCCCAGTTGCGTGCGGCCGATCTCGTCACCGTGCCCGATCATCGGCGTGCCCTGCGACAGCATCAGCGTGCCCATGATGTTGCGCATCTGCTTGCCGCGCAGCGCGAGGATGTCCGCGTCGTCGGTGGGGCCCTCGACACCGCAGTTCCACGACCGGTTGTGGCTCTCGCCGTCGCGGTTGCCCTCGCCGTTGGCCTCGTTGTGTTTCTCGTTGTAGGAGACGAGGTCATGCAGCGTGAAACCGTCGTGGCAGGTCACGAAGTTGATGCTGGCGCTCGGCCGCCGGCCGGTCGCCTCGTACAGGTCCGACGACCCGGTCAGCCGGGAGGCGAACTCGCCCAGGGTCGCGGGCTCGCCCCGCCAGTAATCGCGCACAGTGTCGCGATACTTCCCGTTCCATTCGGTCCACAAACCTGGGAAATTGCCGACCTGGTAGCCGCCTTCGCCGATGTCCCACGGTTCGGCGATCAGCTTGACCTGGCTGACCACCGGGTCCTGCTGCACCAGATCGAAGAACGCGCTCAGGCGGTCCACGTCGTAGAACTCGCGGGCCAGCGTCGCGGCCAGGTCGAAGCGGAAGCCGTCGACGTGCATGTCGAGCACCCAGTAGCGCAGTGAGTCCATGATCAGCTGCAGGGTGTGCGGATGGCGGGCGTTGAGGCTGTTGCCGGTGCCGGTGAAGTCCTTGTAGTAGCGGCGGTCACCGTCGAGCAGTCGGTAGTAGGCGGCGTTGTCGATGCCGCGGAAGTTGATGGTCGGGCCGAGGTGGTTGCCTTCGGCGGTGTGGTTGTAGACGACGTCGAGGATGACCTCGATGCCGGCCTCGTGGAACGACCGGACCATGGTCTTGAACTCGGCGACCGCGCCGCCGGCGTGCCGGGCTGGCCGCGTACTGATAGTGCGGGGCGAAGAAGCCGAAGGTGTTGTAGCCCCAGTAGTTTCGCAGACCCAGGTCCAGCAGCCGGTGGTCGTGCATGAACTGGTGCACCGGCATCAGCTCGATCGCGGTGACGTTCAGCGACTTGAGGTGGTCGATGATCGCCGGGTGGCACAGCCCGGCGTAGGTGCCGCGCAACTCCTCGGGGATGCCCGGGTGGGACTGGGTCATGCCCTTGACGTGCGCCTCGTAGATCACCGTCTCGTGGTACGGGGTGCGGGGCGCACGGTCGGACCCCCACTGGAAGAACGGGTTGATCACGACGCTGGTCATGGTGTGGCCCAGCGAGTCGATCCGCGGCGGTACCCCGCCGCTGGCCAGGTCGTCGGCGGCCAGGTCGTAGGAGTACAGCGCCTGGGTGAACTCGAAGTCGCCGTGGAAGGACTTGCCGTACGGGTCGAGGAGCAGCTTGCTGGGGTCGCACCGGTGCCCGGCGGCGGGATCCCACGGACCGTGCACCCGGAAGCCGTAGCGCTGCCCCGGCGTCACGGTGGGCAGATAGGCGTGCCAGACGAAGCCGTCGACCTCGTCGAGTTCGATGCGCTGCTCGCGTGCCGTCCTTGCCGATGAGGCACAGCTCGACGCGCTCGGCGGCCTCGGAGAACAGCGAGAAGTTGGTGCCCGCGCCGTCGTAGGTCGGCGCCCAGCGGGTAGGGCGCGCCCGGCCAGACCGTGGGGGTGGCCGGCCGTTCGGCGCGCGGGCATCAGCTCTTCCACCAGCCGGTGGCGGCGCCGAGCTGGCGGCCGAGCTCACCGGTCATGGTGCGCATGTAGGTCGCCGAGATGTGGTGAGCGTCGTGGTAGATCAACACGTTTCCCTCCACAGCCCGGCAGTAGTCCGTGACGACACACCGCGTCGCTCATGTCGAGCGGCTTGAGCAGCGGGAACTGGGCGACGTAGTCCAGCGTCGGGTTGTGATCCGACAGTACTTCGGATCGCTTGATCCCGCAGGAAATGGCGTCGCCGCCGTCGGCCAGGCAGTCGCTCGGGAAGAACGGTTCGCCGTCGCGCACCATCCACGGGGTGTCGCGCATCGCCAGTATCGGAATCTTGCTGTCCGACAACGCCTTCCAGATCCCGAGATAGCTGGCCGGCATCACGTCGCCGGGTTTGATGTTCCACGGCCGGGTGGAGGTGGTGAACACGTAGTCGGGGCGGTCCGTGATCAGGCTGGACATCACCCGCTGGTTCCATTCGTGGCACTTCGGGTAGGGCCGGTTGTCGCCCATCACCAGCGGCGATCTTCTCGGTGCGTCAGCGGGCAGCCCATCTTCAGATAGGTGACGATCTTGAAGTGGTGCGTCACGGCCGAGCAGGTCCAGCGCGGTGATCCAGTGTTCGGCGTGGGAGCCGCCGGCCAGCGCGATGGTGCGGGTCGCCGCCTTGTCGCCGTACGTGCAGTTGATGACGTCCACGTTGTCGAAGTCGCTGATGCAGCCGTCGGTGGTGGATCTCGGGGCAGGTCGTCCTTGGCCTCCAGCACGGTGGGCCGCATCGGCAGCTTGGGCACCCGGACGTGGTCGACCAGGGCGCGCGCGCCGGGATAGTCGCGGGACGACAGTCCGGCCAGCTCTTTGCCGTTGGCGCGCTGCACAGCATCACGTGCTCGCGCCAGGTGAACGACGTCGCCGTCAGGGCCACCCCGAGCAGCGCGACGATCGAGCCCAGCACGATCGTGGGTCGGCGCAGCCGCGCCCGCAGCGGAACCGACGTGACGATCGCCGCGGGCGAGGAGGGCCGGCGGTCCCGCAGGGGATCCTCGACGTAGCGGGTGGTCAGCCACGCCAGCACTCCGGAGACCAGCAGGACGACGGCGCCCTCGGCGACGGTGACCGTCGAGCCGGCCGGTGTAGGCGAGCCAGAAGATCAGCAGCGGCCAGTGCCACAGGTACAGCGAGTAGGCCATCGCGCCGAGCGCGACGAACGGCCGCGTGGCCAGCAGCCGGTTGGGGGCCGGCATGCGGCCGCTCGCGTGCGGGTCGGCGTACCGGTTGGCCGCCGACAGGATGAACAGCACCGCGGCGCCCACGGGCACCAGCGCCCACGGGCCGGGGAACTCCTTGACGCCGTCGATCAGGGCGCCGCACGACAGGATCGCGGCGAGCCCGACGACCGCGGCCAGCGTGCGCAGCCACATCGGCCAGCGCAGGGCGGGCACGACGGCCCCGACCAGAGCGCCCGAGCAGCAGCTCCCACGCGCGCGCGAAGCTGTTGTAGTAGGCGGTGGCCTGATCGGCGTTGTGCGCGATGATCGCGTAGACGAACGAGGCGACGGTCAGCGCACTCAGCAGCACCACGAACGCGGTGCGCATGTGCCTGCCGAACACGCGCCGGAACAGCAGTGCCGCGCCCAGCACGAGCGCCAGGAACGCGATGTAGAACTGGCCCTGCACCGACATCGACCAGATGTGCTGCAGCGGGCTGACCGCCTCGCCGGCGCGCAGGTAGTTCGACCGCGGTGGCCGCAAGCTCCCAGTTCTGGTAGTAGCCCAGGCTGGCCAGGCTCTGGTCGGCGAAGGTCTCCCACCGCGTCTCCGGCTGGATCAGGATGGTCAGCACGGCCGCGGCCGCCAGCACCACCACCAGCGCCGGCAGCAGGCGCCGGACCAGCCGGCTGATCTCCGGAACGGGTCGCAGCGACGACGCCCGGAGTCAGCGCGCCGCGCAGGAGCCGCCCGCCGAAGAAGAAGCCGGACAGCACCAGGAACACGTCGACGCCGCCCGAAACCCGGCCGAACCAGACGTGGAACACCGCGACCAGCGCGATCGCGACGCCGCGCAGGCCGTCGAGGTCGTGCCGGTAGAAGCCGGAGGTGCGGGTGCCCATGCCGCCGGCCGGTGGTGCCGCGGCAGGCGGGATCTGGTCCGCGGCGGTGTGGGAGGCCGGCCGGGCGGAGGCGAGGGTCATCATGATCGACGGCTAATCTACCGAAGGTGTCTGCGTTGACGCCTCCCGAGATCAGCGCCATCGACGCCGCGCACATCTGGCATCCCGTACAGCCCGATCGGCCCCGGCGCGCTGCCGCCGATGGTGGCGGTCGGAGCCCGCGGCGCCTGGCTGACCCTGGTCCACCAGGGCCGCACCGTCGAGGTGCTGGATGCGATGGCGTCGTGGTGGACCGCTGTGCACGGCCACGGCCATCCGGCGCTCGACGCCGCGATCACCCGCCAGCTCGCCACCATGAACCACGTGATGTTCGGTGGGCTGACGCACGAGCCGGCGGCGCGGCTGGCCCAACTGCTGGTGGAGGTGACGCCGGCAGGGCTGGAGACCGTGTTCTTCAGCGATTCCGGGTCGGTGTCGGTCGAGGTCGCGGTCAAGATGGCGCTGCAGTACTGGCGCAGCGTCGGCCGGCTGCGCAAGAGCCGGCTGATGACGTGGCGCGGTGGCTACCACGGCGACACGTTCACGCCGATGAGCGTCTGCGACCCCGACGGCGGCATGCACGCACTGTGGACCGGCGAGCACTCTCTGCTCGCCGATCAGGTGTTCGCCCCGCCGGTGCCGTCGGATTACGACGCCGGCCTACAGCGCGGCCTTCGCCGAGCAGCTCGCGCGGCACGCCGACGAACTCGCCGCCGTGATCGTCGAACCCGTGGTGCAGGGCGCCGGGGGCATGCGGTTCCACGATCCGCGCTATCTGGCCGACCTGCGCCGCATCTGCGACGAGCACGACGTCCTGCTGATCTTCGACGAGATCGCCACCGGCTTCGGGCGCACCGGCGCGCTGTTCGCCGCCGATCACGCCGGCGTCAGCCCCGACATCATGTGCGTCGGAAAGGCGCTGACCGGCGGCTACCTGACGCTGGCGGCGACGCTGTGCACCCGCGAGGTCGCGCAGCACGATCAGCGCCCACCCACCCGGCGCGCTGATGCACGGTCCGACGTTCATGGCCAACGCGCTGGCGTGTGCGGTCAGCGTCGCGTCGGTGGAGTTGCTGCTCGCCGGCGACTGGCAGGCGCGGGTGCGGCAGATCGAGGCCGGCCTGACCGCGGGCCTGGCGCCGGCGCGCGAGCTGCCCAATGTCGTCGACGTGCGAGTTCTCGGCGCGATCGGCGTGCTGGAGCTCGACCGGCGACGTGGATCTGCGCCGCGCCACCCCGGTCGCCGTCGACCGCGGTGTGTGGCTGCGGCCGTTCCGCAATCTGATCTATGTGATGCCGCCCTACATCTGCACCGCCGCGGAGATCGACCAGATCACCTCGGCGATGGTCGAGGTCGCGCGTGTACTAGCCTGAACGGTGTTCAAGTTCCCGAGCAGCCCGCAAGGAGCCCCGTTGACGCGCGTCGGTCTTCCCCCACAAGTGGGAGGTGCCCCCACCCCGCTGGCCTGGCTCGACGATGTCGAGGCGCAGCGGCGTGCGGCAGGTCTGCGGCGCTCCCTGCGCACCCGTGCGCCGGTGGGGGCCGAACTCGACCTCGCCTCCAACGATTACCTGGGGCTCTCCCAGCATCCGCGGGTGCTCGACGGTGGGGTGGCCGCTCTGCGCACCTGGGGCGCCGGCTCGACAGGATCGCGACTGGTCACCGGCAACACCGAACTGCACGAGGTCTTCGAGCGCGACCTCGCGGCGTTCGTCGGCGCCGCGTCGGCGCTGGTGTTCTCGTCGGGTTACACCGCCAACCTGGGCGCGGTGGTGGCACTGTCGGGTCCCGGATCGCTCCTGGTGTCCGACGCCCTCACCCATGCCTCGCTGGTCGACGCGTGCCGGTTGTCGCGGGCGCGCGTCGTCGTGACGCCCCATGCCGACGTCGAGGCCGTCGAGGCGGCGCTGATGGGACGCGCGGAGGAGCGTGCGGTCGTGGTGACCGATTCGGTGTTCTCCGCCGACGGCGTCCTGGCGCCCCTGCGCGCGCTGCACGAGGTGTGCCGCAGGCACGGCGCGCTGCTGATCGTCGACGAAGCGCACGGCCTCGGCGTGCGAGGCACCGGCGGCCGGGGACTGCTGCACGAGGTCGGCTTGGCCGGGGCGCCCGACGTGGTGATGACGACCACGTTGTCCAAGGCGCTCGGCAGCCAGGGCGGCGTGGTGCTGGGCCCCGCTGCGGTGCGCGACCATCTCATCGATGCGGCGCGGCCCTTCATCTTCGACACGGGGCTGGCACCGGCCGCTGTCGGCGCCGCCCACGCTGCCCTGCACGTCCTGCTCGACGAGCCCTGGCGCGCGCAGCGGGTGCTCGACCATGCGGCCACGCTGGCGGCGATCTGTGACGTGCCCGAGGTGCCGCCGTCGGCGGTGGTCTCGGTGGTCCTCGGCGAGCCCGAGGTCGCCCTGGCGGCGGCCGCGGCGTGCCTCGACCGCGGCGTCCGGGTCGGGTGCTTCCGCCCTCCGACGGTTCCCGCCGGTACCTCGCGGCTGCGGCTGACCGCCCGCGCGTCGCTCTCCGGCGACGAGATGGCGCTGGCCCGCGACGTGCTGACCGACGTGCTGACGCCGGCGTGAGCTTCCTCCTCGTCACCGGTACCGGCACCGGCGTCGGCAAGACCGTCGCCACCGCCGCGCTGGCGTGTCACGCGCGGCTGACCGGCCTGGACGTCGCGGTGTGCAAGCCGGTGCAGACCGGCACCCGAGACGGCGACGACGACCTCGCGGAGATCCGGCGGCTCGCCGGCGTGGACGCGTTGTACCCGGGGTGGCGCTATCCCGAACCGCTCGCGCCGCTGGCAGCCGCCCGGCGGGCCGGCGCCGCGCTGCCCACGCATGCCGAGCTGACCGAGCTGGTGCGCCGCGCCGACGCGCCCGGCCGGCTCACCCTCGTCGAGGGAGCGGGCGGCCTGCTCGTCGAACTCGGCGAAGGCGGGGTGACGCTGCGCGATCTGGCCACCGAGACCGCGGCGCCGGTACTGGTCGTCGTCGCCGCCGGGCTGGGCACGCTCAACCACACCGCTCTTACCCTGGAGTCCCTTGCTGCGCAGGGGCTTTCGTGTGCCGGTCTGGTGATCGGCGCCTGGCCCGCGCAGCCCGGGCCGGCCGAGATCGACAACCGCGACGCGCTGGCCCGGCTGGCGCCGGTGCGCGCGGCGCTGCCCGCGGGAGCGGGCACGCTCGGTGCCGCCGACTTCGCGCGGGTCAGTTCCACCGCGTTCGACCCGGACTGGATCGCGAGCCTGCTCTAGATGGTCCACTCCGTGGAGCTGCTGTTCGACGCCGACACCGACGCGGCGGTCCGCGGGCTCTGGGACGACCTGGCCGCCGCCGGTGTCCGCAGCCTGGCGAGCCACACGTCGCCCAGCAATCGGCCGCACATCACGGCGACGGTGGCCGAGCACGCCGACGACAGCATCGACGCGGCGTTGCGTCCGGTGCTCGAACGGTTGCCGCTGAGCTGTGTCATCGGCGCGCCGATGGTGTTCGGCGGCGGCCGCGCCGTGACCCTGGTGCGCCTCGTCGTGCCGTCGGTTGAGCTGCTCACACTGCACGCCGACATCCATCGGGTGTGCCTGCCGCACATGCCCGACGGGCCGCTGCCGCACGCCGATCCCGGCCGGTGGACGCCCCACGTCACGTTGGCCCGGCGCGTCCCCGCCGACCGATTGCCCGCGGTCGTCGCACTGCGGCGGCTGGGCCGCGACCTGGCGGGCAGCATCACCGGGCTGCGGCACTGGGACGGCAATGCCAAACGCGAACACCCGATCGGGGCCCGCGGCTAGACCCGCTGGCTCCGCCGGGCCAGGATGCCGTCCACCAGCAGCTGGACGCCGAAGGCGAACCGCGCCCCGGGATCGTCGGTCAGCACGTCGCGTTCGTCGGACAGATCGGCGCCCGCCGCGTCCCACTGCAGGCGGGACTGTTCGTCGACGGTGAACCCGAGCACGTAGTACACGACCGTGCGCGCGGTGAGCAGCGCGTGTGCCGGCGCCACCCCGGCCTCGGCGGCCGCTGCGCCGAGCCGGTCCAGCACCCCCGTCATCGCGCAGGACTGGCCGGCGGCGAAGCTGGCCGACACCAATTCGGCGCCGTCGGTGTGCGAGAGCAGGGCGTCGCGCAGCTGGGCGCAGATGCCGACGATGCGCGCCTGCCAGTGGCCGGCCGGATCGGCCACCGGCTCCAGGATCCGGTCGGCCACCGCCCCCAGCAGCCGCTGCTTGTTGGCGAAGTGCCAGTACAGCGCCCCGGGGGAGACGTCGAGTTCGCGGGCCAGCCGCCGCATCGACAGATCGGCGATGCCGTAGTCGTCCAGCAACGCCGTCGCCGCCTCGACCACGTCGCGTTTGTGGAGCTGCACGCCAGTACCCTAACCTGAACGGTGTTCAAGTGTTCAAGTGTTCGAGACGCGGGAGACGAACTGGTGAGCGACATTCTGGCAGTGGCGCGTGAACAGGTGCTGGAGCGAGGCGTCGGCCTCGACCAAGACCAGACCCTGCAGATTCTGCAGCTGCCGGACGACCGTCTCGATGACCTGCTGGCGCTGGCCCACAAGGTCCGGATGGCGTGGTGCGGTCCCGACGTCGAGGTCGAGGGCATCATCAGCCTGAAGACCGGCGGCTGCCCCGAGGATTGTCACTTCTGTTCGCAGTCAGGGCTTTTCGCGTCGCCGGTGCGCAGCGCCTGGCTGGACGTCCCGAGCCTGGTGGAGGCCGCCAAGCAGACCGCCAAGACCGGCGCCACCGAGTTCTGCATCGTCGCCGCGGTCCGCGGTCCCGACGAACGGCTGCTCGCGCAGGTGGCCGCGGGCATCGAGGCCATTCGCAACGAGGTCGACATCCAGATCGCGTGCTCGCTGGGCATGCTCAGCCAGGAGCAGGTCGAGCGGCTCGCCGCGATGGGCGTGCACCGCTACAACCACAACCTGGAGACGGCGCGGTCGTTCTTCACCAACGTCGTGACGACCCACACCTGGGAAGAGCGTTGGGACACACTGCAGATGGTCCGCGACGCCGGTATGGAGGTGTGCTGCGGCGGCATCCTCGGCATGGGCGAGACGCTGGAGCAGCGCGCGGAGTTCGCCGCCAACCTCGCCGAACTGGATCCGCACGAGGTGCCGCTGAACTTCCTCAACCCGCGCCCGGGCACCCCGTTCGGTGATCTCGAGGTGTTGCCGGCCGCCGAGGCTCTCAAGGCCGTCGCCGCGTTCCGGCTGGCGTTGCCCCGCACCATGCTGCGGTTCGCCGGTGGCCGCGAGATCACCCTCGGCGACCTCGGCGCCAAGAAGGGCATCCTCGGCGGCATCAACGCGGTGATCGTCGGGAACTACCTGACCACACTCGGCCGGCCTGCCGAAGCCGACCTCGAGCTGCTCGAGGATCTGCAGATGCCCATCAAGGCGCTCAACGCCAGCCTCTGATGGGCGCCTTCAACGTCTACACCGGCGAGCCTGCGGGCGAATCCGTGCCCGCCGCCGCGCAATTGGGTCTGGAGCCGCCCCGCTTCTGCGCCGAGTGCGGGCGCCGCATGATCGTGCAGGTACGGCCGGACGGGTGGTCGGCGAAGTGTTCCCGGCACGGTGTGACCGACTCCACCGATCTGGAGTTGTTCAAGTGACGGTCGGCAGGACGCGTGCCGGGCTGCGGGTGGTCGCCGGCCTGGCGGCCGCCGGCGTGCTCTGCGGGGCGCTGTGGGCCTGGCTGGCACCCCCGATTCACGGCATCGTCGCACTGACCCGTAGCGGGGAGCGGGTCACCGCCTCGCTGGGCAACGAGGCGGACCACTGGTTCACCGCCGCGTTCCTGGTCGTCGGCATGCTGTCGGTGCTGGCCGTGGTGGCCGCCGTGCTGGTGTGGCAGTGGCGCGAGCAACGTGGGCCGGTGATGTTGGCGGCCCTGTGCCTCGGATCCATCGTCGCCTCGGCGACGGCGGTCGGCGTCGGTGCGCTGGGTGTGCGGTGGCGGTACGGCGCCATCGACGTCGCCGGTGCACCGCTGTCCGAGCAGCATCGCGTGCATTACGTCGTCGAGGCGCCCGCGGTGTTCTTCGGGCACACGCCGCTGCAGATCGCGCTGACGCTGCTGTTGCCCGCCGCGGTCGCCGCGGTGGTGTACGTCTTGGCGGCGGTGTCGACCGCGCGCGACGATCTGGGTGGATGGCCGCCGGTCGAGGGACCGCGGCCGGCTAAAGATCGAATCGGGACAGGGGTGAGCGCTCCACCCGTCGCCCCGTCACCACCTTCGCCGTGATCCTGCCCAGCGTGATCATGCCGCGGTAGGTCGACGGATTCAGCAGCGTCGGCCATTTCGTGCGTTTGAGGTGGGTCCGCAGCGGTTCGCCCGCGAACCGCTCCCGCAGCCAGCGCAGCGTCATCGGCGCCGACATCGGGTGCAGCAGCAGGTGCTCGCTGAGCAGATCGCGGTGATAGGTGACCCGGGAACCGCCGCGGGCGTAGGTATGGGTCAACTCGTCGATGTCGTCGACGGAGATGATTCGGTCGTGGACGGCCTGCACGATCAACAGCGGAACCTTCGGCGCCGCGGTGCCGAGCTTGATGTTGGCGAAGACCTGCTGTACCTCGGGGGTCAGCAGGATCTCCTCGAGGGGGCGGTCGATCATGTCGGCCATGTCGCGGCCGGCCATCGAGATCATCGCGTGGGCGGTGGTCATCTTCTGGATCCGGTCCAGCATCGCCTTGCCCTCTTCGTTGGCATGCGTCTGGATGATGTCGTCCAGCTCGGGATAGATGTGGCACAGTGCGGCGACCACCAGCGCGGGGAGCCCGGCGTAGATGCTGCCGTTGAGGCGGCGGAACGCATGGCCCAGGTCACCGACCGGCGAACCCAGCACTGCTCCGACGACGTTGAGTTCGGGTGCGTAGGCGTGTTGCACCTCGGCGGCCCACGCTGAGGCCAGCCCGCCGCCCGAGTAGCCCCACAGCCCGACGGGCGACTCCGCGGTCAGCCCGAACGCCTCGTGGTCGATGGCGGCCCTGATGCCGTCGAGGATGTGATAGCCCGGCTCGAACGGGGCGCCCCACATGCCGGCCGATCCCTCGTGATCGGGGACCGAGACCGCCCAGCCTTCCGCCAGCGCGGCGGCCACCAGCAAAAACTCGAACTGCGCCACCGCTCCGATGGCCCTGGCGCCCCGGCGCATCGCGTAGGACGGGAAGCAGCGGCTCGCCACCGCGTCGATCGCGCACTGGTAGGACATGATCGGCAGCGGGCGTTCCGAGCTGCGTTCCGTCGGGATCACCACAGTGGTCACGCCGGCCTGCGGTTCGCCCTGGAAATCGGTGGTGCGGTACAGCAGTTGGGTGGCGGTGAACTTCTGCGGGATGACGCCCAGAAAGGCCAGCTCGACGTCCCGCGACCGCAGGACGGTGCCGGGACGGGCGTGCTCGAAGCCCTCGGGCGGCTGGTGGAACGGATCCTTCGCCGGGACGACCGGGCGAACCCGGGGGCGCAGCGGCTCGTGGTGAGGTTGGCCGATCCATTCAGCCCCGGTCGACCGTGCCACGCTGCCCAAGTCCATCCAGGCATTCTTACTTAAGAAGCCGTTAAGAAGCCAGTCGACTCACCCGGGCGGGCGCAATGCAGCGAATTCGTCGGTGACGCGATACCGGGCGTCGGTGAAGCGGTAGAGCGCCGCCGGGCGGCCGCCGCTGCGGCCGGACCGGGCGGTCGTGCCGGTCCTGGTGATCACCTTCCGGCGTTCCAGTACGCGCTGCAGGTTGGTCGCGTCGACCTGGTGTCCGAGCGCGGCGCTGTAGATGTCGCGCAGCGTCGACAGCGCGAATTCGTTGGGGGCCAACGCGAAACCGATGTTGGTGTAAGAGAGCTTGGCCTCCAGTCTGGTACGGGCGTGCTGGACCATCGGCGCGTGGTCGAACGCCATCGGCGGCAGGTTCAGAACCGGGTGCCAGCGGGTGTCGGGCGGCAGTTCCGGAGTGGCGGGGGAGGGGACCAGGCCGAGGAACGTCGACGCGATGGTGCGTGGGCCGGGAACGCGATGCGGGTCGGAGAACACCGCGAGTTGCTCGAGATGGGCGAGTTCGCGCAGGTCCACTTTCTCGGCCAGCTGGCGCCGAACCGAACTGGTCAGATCCTCGTCGGCGCCCAGCCGGCCACCCGGAAGTGACCACTTGTCGCGCTCGGGATCCAGGGCACGCTGCCACAACAGCACATGAAGTGCGGGTTTACGGCTGGTGGCCGGGGCGTCGCTGCGGCGAACCTGGAACACCGCGGCCAGCACCTCGTGCTCGGTGCTAATATGGGACATGTTTTCGATTGTAAGTCGAAAACCTCGACAGGTGAAGGAGACGGCGATGACGGTGCTCACTCGGGAGTTCGACACCGAACTGGCGGACCGGATCGTGGACGGCCCGGAGGGATTCTCCGGTGTCGAGGGGGACGCCGTGTGGGCCGCGGAGGTGCGCCGGCTGCTCGAGTTGCGCGGAGCGACGTTGCTGGCGCACAACTATCAACTGCCAGCGATCCAGGACGTCGCTGATCACGTCGGCGATTCGCTGGCGCTGTCGCGGCTGGCCGCCGAGGCGCCCGAGGACACGATCGTGTTCGCCGGAGTGCACTTCATGGCCGAGACGGCCAAGATCCTGTCGCCGGGCAAGACCGTGCTGATCCCCGATCAGCGGGCGGGCTGCTCGCTGGCGGATTCCATCAGCGCCGACGAGTTGCGCGCCTGGAAGGCCGAGCACCCGGGCGCGGTCGTGGTGTCCTATGTCAACACCACCGCTGCGGTGAAGGCCGAGACCGACATCTGCTGCACGTCGTCCAACGCCGTCGAGGTGGTGGCGTCGATTCCCGAGGACCGCGAGGTGCTGTTCTGCCCGGATCAGTTCCTCGGTGCCCACGTGCGCCGGTTGACCGGCCGCACGAACCTGCACGTCTGGGCGGGGGAATGCCACGTGCACGCCGGAATCAACGGCGACGAACTCGCCGACCAGGCGCGGGCGCACCCGGACGCCGAGCTGTTCGTCCACCCCGAGTGCGGCTGTGCCACCTCGGCGCTCTACCTCGCCGGCGAAGGCGCGTTCCCCGAGGACCGGGTGAAGATCCTGTCCACCGGCGGCATGCTCGACGCCGCCCGCGAGACCGGTGCCCGTCAGGTCCTGGTCGCCACCGAGATCGGCATGCTGCATCAGTTGCGGCGCGCGGCGCCCGAGGTCGACTTCCGTGCCGTCAACGACCGCGCGTCGTGCCGGTACATGAAGATGATCACCCCGGCCGCGCTGCTGCGCTGCCTGGTGGAGGGCGCCGACGCGGTGCACGTCGACCCCGACACGGCAGCGCGCGCCCGGGCCAGCGTGCAGCGGATGATCGAGATCGGCCGGCCCGGCGGCGGCGAATGACGCCGGCGTGCGGCGGCTCCGGCGTGTGGCGTCAGCGCGCCGACGTCGTCGTCATCGGCACCGGGGTCGCCGGACTGGCCGCCGCGCTGGCGGCTCATCGCCGCGGCCGCAGGGTGGTGCTGCTGAGCAAGGCGGGGGAGACGGCCACGTTCTACGCCCAGGGCGGCATCGCCGTCGTGCTGCCGGCCGCCCTCACCGGCGACGGGGACTCGGTGGACGCCCACGTGGCCGACACGCTGGCCGCCGGCGCCGGGTTCTGTGATCGCGACGCGGTCCGCTCGATCGTCGCCGACGGCTACCGGGCGGTGACCGAGTTGGTCGACGCGGGCGCACGGTTCGACGAGTCGGCGCCGGGCCGCTGGGCGCTCACCCGCGAGGGTGGGCACTCCCGGCGGCGCATCATCCACGCCGGTGGCGACGCGACCGGCGCCGAAGTGCAGCGCGCGCTCGACCATGCCGCCGCCACACTCGACATCCGCCGCAACCATGTCGCGCTGGACCTGCTGATCGACGGCGGGGCCGTGGCCGGTGTGCAGGTGCTCAGCGACGGCGGCCTCGGTGTCGTGCACGCGCCGTCGGTGATCCTGGCCACCGGTGGGCTGGGCCACCTGTACCAGGCCACCACGAACCCCGACGGCTCCACCGGGGACGGCGTCGCACTGGCGTTGTGGGCGGGGCTCGCGGTCGCCGATCTGGAGTTCGTCCAGTTCCATCCGACGATGCTGTTCACCGGCGGCGCCGGCGGCCGTCGCCCGCTGATCACCGAGGCGCTGCGCGGTGAAGGCGCGAAACTGGTTGATGCGCGCGGAGATTCAGTGACATCCGGGGTGCATCCGATGGGCGATCTGGCGCCGCGCGACGTCGTCGCCGCCGCGATCGAAGCCAGGCTCGCCGAGACCGGCGACCCCTGCGTGTACCTCGACGCCCGCCACGTCGCGGACCTCCCGCGGCGCTTCCCCACCGTCACGGCCGCCTGCCTGCGGGCCGGCGTCGATCCGGTGCGGCAACCGATTCCCGTCGTGCCCGGTGCCCACTACAGCTGCGGCGGTGTGGTCACCGACGTGCACGGCCGCACCGAGGTCGCGGGCCTGTTCGCCGCGGGCGAGGTGGCCCGCACCGGCATGCACGGCGCGAATCGCCTGGCGTCCAACAGCTTGCTGGAGGGCCTGGTGGTGGGCTGCTCGTGCCGGTGCTGCCGCAGCCGAGCACGCGGAGATCGCCGGCCTGCCCCGGGTGCTTCCGCCGGAACCGCCGATGCGCGCGGCGCTGCCCCGCGCCGACGTGCAACATTCGATGAGCCGGTACGCCGGGGTGGTGCGCGACGGGACCGGTCTGGACCGGTTGATCGACCGCCTCGCCGCCGCCACGACGCCGCGACCCGTCCGATCGCGCAACGATTTCGAGGAAGCCGCCCTGACCGCAGTGGCCAGCGGCGTCGCCGGTGCCGCGCTGGCACGCACCGAGACGCGCGGCTGTCATCACCGCCGCGACTTTCCGGAACCGGATCCGGCGCAGGCCCACAGTGTCTCCCGGAGCGCCGGACTGGCGCCGGCCGTGGCGGCGTGCCGATGACCGCGCAGCCGACCATGACCCCGGAGGAACTCTCCGATGGCCGCGCCGTCATCGCCCGCGCGCTCGAGGAGGACCTGCGGTACGGGCCGGACGTCACCACGTTGGCCACCGTCCCCGCCGGACGCCACCACCACCGCGTCGGTGGTCGCCCGCGAACCCGGTGTGATCGCCGGGCGCCGACCTCGCGCTGGTGGTCCTCGACGAGGTACTCGGGCCCGACGGCTACCAGGTGCAGCATCGGGTGGTCGACGGCACCCGACTGCACGCGGGCGAGGCCGCCCTGACCGTGGTCGCATCCACCCAGGGGCTGCTGACCGCCGAACGGACGATGCTGAACCTGCTGTGTCACCTGTCGGGCATCGCCACCGCGACCGCGGCCTGGGTCGAGGCCGTCTCGAAGACCTCCGCCCGGATCCGGGACACCCGCAAGACCCTGCCGGGGATGCGTTCGCTGCAGAAGTACGCCGTTCGGGTCGGGGGCGGCCAGAACCACCGCATGGGCCTCGGTGACGCTGCGCTGATCAAGGACAACCACGTCGCCGCGGCAGGCTCGGTGGTGGCCGCGTTGCGCGACGTGCGGGCCGCGGCGCCGGGTCTGCCGTGCGAGGTCGAGGTGGATTCACTCGAACAGCTCGACGAGGTGCTCGCCGAGGGGGTGGAGCTGGTGCTGCTCGACAACTTCCCGGTTTGGCAGACCCAGATCGCCGTGCAGCGCCGAGACACCCGGTCACCTGCCACCAAGCTGGAATCGTCGGGCGGGTTGTCGCTGGAGACCGCGGGGGACTACGCGGGAACCGGCGTGGACTTCCTCGCCGTCGGGGCGTTGACCCACTCGGTGCGGGTGCTCGATCTCGGGTTGGATCTGTAGCCGATGGCCGTGCCGCCCCACCGAGCGCCGCGCGGCGGGCTGGCCTACGCCGCCGTGGCGATCGCCCTGCTCGCGCTGGCCGTCGCGGCGGTTGCGGTGGTCCGTTCCCTCGACACCGGCGCCGACTACAGCGAGGCACCCAACGCGCCGACGCCAGGTCCGCGATCTGTGCGGCCTTCGAGCACGGTCCGCACCGGCGTCGCGACAACACCAACCTGACGCCGCCGGGCGGCTCCGACGACATCTCCGGTGCACTGGCGGTGGCCGCCAACGCGCGGCTGGCGCTCTCTGACGGCGGCCAGTACCTGCTCGCCCGGCTGGACCCGGCGACGCCGACGGACCTGGCGGCCGAGATCAAGAGGTTCGCCAACCAACTGATGGACATCGGGGCGGCCGCCACGGCAGGCGTGCCCAACACCGACGCGGCGCAGGCGGCTCGCCTGCAGGACGCCGAGGCGGCCGCCACCGCGATCACCGACCGCTGCCGCTGACGTTCACCTCACTGCGCGATGTCCGCGACGAACACCCCCGACCGCTTGGCCACCATCTGCGCCATCCGGGGCAGCGACGGGTCCTCGGTGCCCGCCGGCAGCACCCGCGGCCGCACCAGGTGCAGGTTCTTGCTGCCGATCCGGATGTCGGCCTCGCCCGCGGCCAGCACGTTCTTGACCCAGTTGGTCTTGCCGTGCGCCAGCCCGATCGCCAGCACGGAGCCCTTGCGGTACGGCGTGACGATGGTCTCGTAGTCCTTGCCCGACGTGCGCCCGCGGTGCTTGATCACACCGAGTCCCGGCATGCGTTTCGACAGCGGCCGGATCAGCGGGTTGATGTACTTGATCTGCAGGCGCTCGAACCACGCCGGGAAGATCATCGGCACTCCGGGTGCGTTGTTGGGATGGTTGCTTCTGCTGGGTCGATCGGACACGACGCCTCCGATACTGATTTGTGCTGCTCTGGGACAATGGTCAGCGTGAATGTATCGCCAGGACTCCTGCGGCGCATCGACCTGCGTGGAGCGACGCTGTCCGCGGCCCGCCTGCGCACCGCGCTGCCCCGCGGCGGCGTCGACGTCGACGCGGTCATGCCCACGGTCCGGCCCATCGTCGACGCGGTCGCCGCGCGCGGCGCCGCCGCGGCGCTGGAGTACGGCGCCTCCTTCGACGGCATCCGGCCCGACCGGGTCCGGGTGCCCGCGGACAAGCTGGACGCGGCCCTGGAGTTTCTCGATGACGACGTGCGTGCCGCGCTCGAGGTCGCGATCGCGCGGGCGCGTGCGGTGCACGCCGATCAGCGACGGACCGATACCACCACCACGCTGGCGCCCGGTGCCACCGTCACCGAACGCTGGGTGCCGGTGGAGCGGGTGGGCCTCTACGTGCCTGGCGGCAACGCCGTCTACCCGTCCAGCGTCGTGATGAACGTGGTGCCCGCCCAGACCGCGGGCGTGGACTCGCTGGTGATCGCCAGTCCGCCGCAGGCCGACAACGCCGAACCCTTCACGGGCCTGCCGCACCCCACGATCCTGGCCGCGGCGGCGCTGCTCGGCGTCGACGAGGTCTGGGCGGTCGGCGGAGCGCAGGCGGTCGCGCTGCTCGCCTACGGCGGTACCGACACCGACGCCGTTGGGGCAAGCGGAGCGCCGGGAAGTGGCTCCGAACTCGCGCCGGTCGACATGATCACCGGGCCGGGCAACATCTACGTGACCGCGGCCAAGCGAATCTGCCGCTCGCGGGTCGGCATCGATTCCGAGGCCGGGCCCACCGAGATCGCGATCCTGGCCGACCACACCGCCGACCCGGTGCACGTCGCCGCCGATCTGATCAGCCAGGCCGAACACGACGAGATGGCCGCCAGCGTGCTCGTCACCGACAGCACCGCGCTGGCCGACGCCACCGACGCCGAGTTGGCCCGGCAACTGGAGACGACGGTGCACCGTGAGCGGGTGACGGCCGCGCTCGAGCGGCGAGCAGTCGGCGATCGTGCTGGTCGACGATGTCGACGCCGGCGTGCGCACCGTGAACGCCTACGCGGCCGAACACCTCGAGATCCAGACCGTCGACGCGGCCCGGGTCGCCGGCCGGATCCGGTCGGCCGGCGCGATCTTCGTCGGCGCGTGGGCCCCGGTCAGCCTCGGCGACTACTGCGCCGGCTCCAACCACGTGCTGCCCACCGCGGGCTGCGCCCGGCATTCCAGTGGGCTGTCGGTGCAGACATTCTTGCGCGGCATCCACGTCGTGGACTACACCGAGGCGGCGCTCAAGGACGTGTCCGGCTACGTGATCACGCTGGCGCAGGCCGAGAACCTGCCCAGCCACGGGGAAGCGGTGCGCCGGAGGTTCGAGAGGTGAGCGCCGCTGACCTGCCCGGCGCTCGGGTGACACTGGACGAGCTGCCGCTGCGCGAGGACCTGCGCGGGAAGTCGCCGTACGGTGCACCGCAGTTGGCCGTACCGGTGCGGCTGAACACCAACGAGAACCCGCACCCGCCGACGCAGGCCTTGATCGACGACGTCGCGGAGTCCGTGCGCGCCGCCGCCGCCGACCTGCACCGCTATCCCGACCGCGACGCGGTCGCGCTGCGCACCGACCTGGCCACATACCTCACGGCACAGACCGGGGTCGGGCGTCGGCGTCGAAAACGTCTGGGCGGCAAACGGTTCCAACGAGATTCTGCAGCAGCTGCTGCAGGCGTTCGGCGGGCCCGGCCGCAGCGCCATCGGCTTCGTGCCGTCGTACTCGATGCACCCGATCATCTCCGACGGCACCCAGACGCGGTGGCTGGTCGCCAACCGCGCCGACGACTTCGGCCTCGACGCCGCGGTCGCGGCCACCGCGATCAAGGAGCACAACCCCGACATCGTGTTCGTCACCAGCCCGAACAACCCGTCGGGACAGAGTGTGCGCCCCGATGAGCTGAGGGTGATGCTCGACGCACTGTCGTCGCAGACGGGCGGCGTGATGATCGTCGACGAGGCGTACGGCGAGTTCTCGTCGCAGCCCAGCGCGATCGGGCTGATCGACGAATACCCGGCCCGGCTCGTCGTCTCCCGGACCATGAGCAAGGCCTTCGCGTTCGCCGGCGGCCGGCTGGGCTACCTGGTGGCCGCACCCGCGGTCGTCGACGCGATGCTGCTGGTGCGCCTGCCCTACCATCTCTCGACGATCACCCAGGCCGCCGCCCGCGCCGCGTTGCGGCACGCCGACGACACGCTCGCCAGCGTCGCCACCTTGATCGCGGAGCGGGAACGCGTCTCGAAGGCGTTGACCGACATGGGTTTCCGGGTGATCCCCAGCGACGCGAACTTCGTCCTGTTCGGCGAGTTCGCCGATGCCGCGCTCACCTGGCAGCGCTATCTGGACGACGGCGTGCTGATCCGCGACGTCGGGATCCCCGGCTACCTGCGCACCACCATCGGGCTGGCCGACGAAAACGACGCGCTGCTGGCCGCCAGCGCCCGAATAGGAGCATCATGAGTCGCTTCGCGAAAGTCGAACGCAAGACCAAGGAGTCCGACATCGTCGTCGAGCTCGACCTCGACGGCACCGGTGTGGTCAGCGTGGACACCGGGGTGCCGTTCTTCGATCACATGCTGACCTCGCTGGGCAGCCACGCCAGCTTCGACCTCACGGTGAAAGCGCTGGGGGACATCGAGATCGAGGGTCACCACACCATCGAGGACACGGCGATCGTGTTGGGTCAGGCGCTAGGTCAGGCGCTCGGCGACAAGGCGGGCATCCGCCGCTTCGGCGACGCGTACATCCCGATGGACGAGACGCTGGCCCACGCCGCCGTCGACGTGTCCGGCCGGCCGTACTTCGTGCACACCGGTGAGCCCGACTACATGGTCGAGTTCACCATCGCCGGCTCGCAGGCCCCCTACCACACGGTGGTCAACCGGCACGTCTTCGAGTCGCTGGCGTTCAACGCGCGCATCGCACTGCATGTGCGCACGCTCTACGGCCGCGATCCGCATCACATCACCGAGGCGCAGTACAAGGCCGTCGCACGCGCCCTGCGCCAGGCGGTCGAGTACGACCCGCGGGTCAGCGGAGTGCCGTCGACCAAAGGGACGCTGTGACAACGCGCAAACTCGTCGTGCTCGACTACGGCTCGGGCAACCTGCGCTCGGCGCAGCGCGCACTGGAACGCGTCGGTGCCGAGGTCGAGGTGACCGCCGATCCGGATGCCGCGATGGCGGCCGACGGCCTGGTGGTGCCGGGAGTCGGGGCGTTCGAGGCGTGCATGACCGGACTTGCGCAAGATCGGCGGCGAGAAGATCATCGCCGACCGGGTCGCCGCCGGACGGCCCGTGCTCGGAGTGTGTGTCGGGATGCAGATCCTGTTCGCCCGCGGCGTGGAGTTCGGCGTCGAGACCACCGGTTGCGGCCAGTGGCCGGGCGCCGTGGTCCGGCTGGACGCGCCGGTCATCCCGCACATGGGGTGGAACGTCGTCGACGCGCCGGCAGGCAGCGTGCTGTTCGACGGGATGAGCCCGGACACCCGGTTCTACTTCGTGCACTCCTATGCCGCCCAGCAGTGGGAGGGCGATCCCGATGCGCTGCTCGACCTGGGCCACCCACCACGTGCCGTTTCTGGCCGCCGTCGAGGACGGTCCGTTGTCCGCCACGCAGTTCCACCCCGAGAAGAGCGGTGACGCGGGTGCCGAATTGCTGTCGAACTGGATCGGGGCGCTAAGTTGACCGGCGTGAATCCCGCGAACCCAGCCGCGCTGATCCTGCTGCCCGCCGTCGACGTGGTCGAGGGCCGGGCGGTACGCCTGGTGCAGGGACAGGCCGGCAGTGAGACCGAATACGGTTCGGCGCTGGACGCCGCGCTGACGTGGCAGCGTGACGGCGCCGAATGGATCCATCTGGTGGATCTGGACGCCGCGTTCGGGCGCGGCTCGAACCGCGAACTGCTCGCGGAGGTGGTCGGCAAGCTCGACGTCGCGGTGGAACTGTCCGGCGGCATCCGCGACGACGACTCGCTCGCCGCGGCGCTGGCGACCGGTTGCGCGCGGGTCAACCTCGGCACCGCCGCGCTGGAGAACCCGCAGTGGTGCGCCAAGGTGGTGGCCGAGCATGGGGACAAGGTCGCGGTCGGGCTGGACGTGAAGATCGATCCTGCCGTGGCCGGCGGCCAGTACCGGCTGCGTGGCCGGGGCTGGGAGACCGACGGCGGCGAGCTCTGGCCGGTACTGGAACGCCTTGACCGCGAGGGATGTTCGCGGTTCGTCGTCACCGACGTGACCAAGGACGGCACGCTGAACGGCCCCAACCTGGACCTGCTCGGCGCGGTGTGTGAGCGCACCGACGCACCGGTGATCGCCTCCGGCGGCGTGTCCAGTCTCGACGACCTGCGGGCGATCGCAACGCTGACCGGGGCGGGCGTCGAGGGCGCGATCGTCGGAAAGGCGTTGTACGCGCAGCGTTTCACGCTGCCCGAGGCGCTCGCCGCGGTCCGCGCGTGACGGTCGACGCGCAGCAGCTCGCCGAGCTGCTCGACACCGCGGCGGGGGTCCTCGACGCCGCCTCGGGACAGTTCGTCGCGGGCCACCGCGCCGACTCCGCGGTGGCCAAGAAGGGCAACGACTTCGCCACCGAGGTGGATCTGGCGATCGAGCGGCGGGTGGTCGCGGAGCTGACCCGGCTGACCGGGATCGGGGTGCACGGCGAGGAGTTCGGCGGCGAGCCGCTGGACTCGGAGCTGGTGTGGGTGCTCGACCCCATCGACGGCACGGTCAACTACGCGGCCGGTTCTCCGATGGCCGCGATCCTGTTGGGCCTGCTGGCCGACGGTGAACCGGTGCTGGGGCTGACCTGGTTGCCCTTCATGTCGCAGAGTTACACCGCGACGGTCGGCGGTCCGGTGCGCTGCAACGGCACCGAGCTCGCCCCGACTCGAGCGCACCGAGCTGGGCGACTCCGTCGTCGGCACCGGAACCTTCAACATCGATTCGCGCGGCCGGTATCCGGGCCGCTACCGCGCCACGATCATGGAGAACCTCAGCCGGCACTGTTCGCGGATGCGCATGCACGGCGCGACCGGAATCGACCTCGCCTACGTGGCTGCAGGGATCCTCGGTGGAGCAATGAGTTTCGGCCACCACATCTGGGACCATGCGGCCGGGGTGGCGCTGGTGCGGTCGGCGGGCGGAGTGGTCACCGATCTGGCCGGCGAACCGTGGACCGTCGCGTCGCCCTCTGCGCTCGTCGCGGCACCCGGCGTGCACGAGCAGATGCTCGAGATCATCCGGTCCGCCGGTGATCCCGGGGACTACCGGTGAGCACCGGCGGCGACGTCGCCACCCGCGTCATTCCGTGCCTGGACGTCGACGCCGGCCGCGTCGTGAAGGGGGTGAACTTCGCGAACCTGCGCGACGCAGGCGATCCCGTCGAACTGGCGGCCGCCTATGACGCCGAGGGCGCCGACGAGCTGACCTTCCTGGACGTGACGGCCTCGTCCTCGGGTCGCGCGACGATGCTGGAGGTGGTGCGGCGCACCGCCGAGCAGGTCTTCATCCCGCTGACCGTCGGCGGCGGGGTGCGTTCGGTCGCCGACGTCGACGTCCTGCTGCGCGCCGGCGCGGACAAGGTCTCGGTGAACACCGCCGCGATCGCCCGGCCGGAACTGCTCTCCGAGCTGTCGCGGCAGTTCGGTTCCCAGTGCATCGTGCTGTCCGTGGATGCCCGCACGGTGCCCGACGGCGGGCAGCCGACGCCGTCGGGCTGGGAGGTCACCACGCACGGTGGGCGGCGCGGCACCGGCATCGACGCGGTCGAATGGGCCACCCGCGGCGCCGAACTCGGCGTCGGGGAGATCCTGCTCAACTCGATGGACTACGACGGCACCAAGGCCGGCTTCGACCTGGCGATGCTGCGCGCGGTGCGCGGTGCGGTGTCGGTGCCGGTGATCGCCAGCGGCGGAGCGGGGGCGGTGGAACATTTCGCGCCTGCCGTCGTTGCAGGTGCCGATGCGGTGCTGGCGGCCAGCGTGTTCCATTTCCGGGAGCTGACCATCGGCCAGGTGAAGGCGGCGATGGCGGCGGAAGGGATCGTGGTGCGATGAGCGCTTGCGCGAAGAGCCGAGGACTGCGATGAGCGCTTGCGCGAAGAGCCGAGGACTGCGATGAGCGCTTGCGCGAAGAGCCGAGGACTGCGATGACGGCCAGCGGACGGCGATCGCAAGACGCGACGCGAACGGTCTGGTCACCGCGGTGGTGCAGGAGCGCGGCACGGGCCAGGTGCTGATGGTCGCGTGGATGGACGACGACGCGCTGGCCCGCACGCTGGAAACCCGGGAGGCGACCTACTTCTCGCGCTCCCGTGGCGAGCAGTGGATCAAGGGTGCGACCTCCGGGCACACCCAGCGCGTGCACGCGGTGCGGCTGGATTGTGACGGCGACACGGTGCTGCTCGAGGTCGACCAGGTGGGCGGCGCCTGCCACACCGGCGACCACACCTGCTTCGACGCCGATCAGTTGCTCGGTCCGCAGTCCTAGCGCGGCGACGCCCGCGCGGTCCAGCGTCCCTCGTCGAAGCCCACGTTGACCGGGTGATCGAACGCCGCTGACACGGTCGGTGGTGAGCGTCCGATGGATGGGGCCGCTGGCGACGGCACGGCCACCGGCCAGCAGCAGCGCGTGGGTGGTCGTCGTCGGCAGCTCCTCGAGATGGTGGGTGACCAGAATCGACGCCACCTCGGGATGGGTCTGGTCGAGTGCGTCGAGGGTCTGCAGAAGTTGTTCGCGCGCAGCCACATCCAGGCCGGTGGTCGGCTCGTCGAGCAGCAGCAGCAAGGGCTCGGCGATCAGCGCCCGGGCGATCAGCGTGCGGCCCCGCTCGCCCTGCGACAGGGTCGGCCACACGGCGTCGGCCGGTGGCACAGGCCGACCGCGGCGATCATGGCCTCGGCCCGCTCGAGTTCGGCGGCGCTGGGCTTCCACCGCATGGGGGTGTCGATCGTGGCCGTCACGCCGGTCAGCACGACGTCGCGGACGGTGAGCGCGTACTGCAGCTGATGACGCGGATTGACGTGGCCGATCCGGTGCCGCAACTGGCGAGGTCGACGCGGCCGAGCTGTTCGCCCAGCACACGCACCGTGCCCGTCGACGGGAACAGCACGGCCGCGCAGAAACCGAGCAGCGTGGTCTTGCCCGCTCCGTTGGGGCCGAGCAGCGCCCAGTGCTGACCCGCTTCGACCGTCAGCGAGATGCCGTCGATGATCTGCTTGCCGTTGCGGCGGAACGTCACATCGGCGAGCTCGAGAACGGGTGTCACCGGGCGCGCAGCACCTCGAGCGCTTTGTCGGCGTGGGTGTCCATGCTGAACTCGCTGGCGATCACGTCGAGCACGGTGCGGTCGGTGTCGATGACGAACGTCGTGCGCTTCACCGGCATGAACTTGCCGAGCAGTCCGCGCTTGACCCCGAACCGGCCGGCGACCGCGCCGTCGGTGTCCGACAGCAGCGGGTAGTCGAACTTCTGCTGGTCGGCGAAGCGCGCCTGCTTGTCCACCGGATCGGCGCTGATGCCGACGCGGGTGGCGCCGACGGCGGTGAACTCGGCCGCCAGGTCCCGGAAGTGGCAGGCTTCCTTGGTGCAGCCCGGCGTCATCGCCGCCGGGTAGAAGAACAGCACGATCGGCCCGTCGGCGAGCAACTCGGTCAGCGTCCGCGTCCTGCCCGTCTGGTCGGGCAGTTCGAACTCGGCCACGGTGTCACCACGATTCATGGAACTCACGGTACGTCTGGGACAATGCCGGTGTGCAGTCCACCGCCAACCTCACCGTGACGACGTCGCGTGAGGACTTCCGGGCGCTGGCCGCCGAGCACCGCGTCGTGCCGGTGACCCGCAAGGTGCTCGCCGACAGCGAGACGCCGCTGTCGGCCTATCGCAAGCTGGCCGCCAACCGCCCCGGGACGTTCCTCCTGGAGTCGGCGGAGAACGGGCGTTCCTGGTCGCGGTGGTCGTTCATCGGCGCCGGTGCGCCGTCGGCGCTGACCGTGCGGGACGGCGAAGCCGCGTGGCTGGGCGTGACACCGCGGGACGCGCCGGTCGGCGGCGATCCGCTGCAGGCGCTGCGTGCGACGCTGACGCTGCTGGAGACCGCGACGTTGCCGGGTCTGCCGCCGCTGTCGTCCGGGCTGGTCGGCTACTTCGCCTACGACATGGTGCGCCGGCTCGAGCGGCTGCCGGAGCTGACCGTCGACGACCTGCGGCTGCCCGACATGGTGCTGTTGCTGGCGACCGACATCGCCGCGGTGGACCACCACGAGGGCACGATCACGCTGATCGCCAACGCGGTCAACTGGAACGGCACCGACGAGCGTGTCGACGAGGCCTATGACGACGCGGTCGCCCGGCTCGACGTGATGACCGCGGCGCTGGGCGAACCGCTGGCCTCGACGGTGGCGACGTTCAGCCGGCCCGAGCCGCTGCATCGGTCGCAGCGCACCGTCGCCGAGTACACCGCGATCGTCGACAAGCTGGTGGCCGACATCGAAGCCGGCGAGGCCTTTCAGGTGGTGCCGTCCCAGCGGTTCGAGATGGACACCGACGCCGACCCGCTGGACGTGTACCGGATGCTGCGCGTCACCAACCCCAGCCCCTACATGTATCTGCTGAATGTGCCCAACAGCGCCGGGGGCCTTGACTTCTCGGTCGTCGGCTCCAGCCCGGAGGCGCTGGTGACCGTCAAGGACGGCCGCGCCACCACGCACCCGATCGCCGGCACGCGGTGGCGGGGTGACGACCGAGGAGGACGACCTCCTGCTCGAAAAGGAGCTCCTCGCCGACGAGAAGGAGCGCGCCGAGCACCTGATGCTCGTCGACCTCGGCCGCAACGACCTGGGCCGGGTCTGCACGCCGGGCACCGTGAGGGTGGAGGACTACAGCCACATCGAGCGCTACAGCCACGTCATGCACCTGGTGTCGACGGTGACGGGCCAGCTCGCCGCCGGCAGGACCGCGCTGGACGCCGTGACCGCGTGCTTCCCGGCCGGCACGCTGTCCGGCGCGCCGAAGGTCCGCGCGATGGAGCTCATCGAAGAGGTCGAGAAGACCCGCCGTGGCCTCTACGGCGGCGTGCTGGGCTATCTGGATTTCGCCGGCAACGCCGACTTCGCGATCGCGATCCGCACCGCGCTGATGCGCGACGGCACGGCCTATGTCCAGGCGGGCGGGGGAGTGGTGGCCGACTCCAACGGTCCGTACGAATACACCGAGTCGGCGAACAAGGCCCGTGCCGTGCTGAGCGCGATCGCAGCGGCCGAAACGCTGAGCGAGCCGTGACCCGGCTCGCGCAGCTGCTGATGGTGCTCGCCGCGGCGGCCCTGTGGGCGGCGTCGCGCCTGACGTGGGTGCAGGTCGGCTCGTTCGACGGACTCGGCCAGCCGAAGACCACCGACGCTGGCCGGCGCGACGTGGTCGACGGCGCTGATCCCGTTGGCGCTGGTGGTGCTCGCGGCGGCCGTCGCGGCGCTGGCCGTGCGAGGCTGGCCGCTGCGGGTGCTGGCGGTGCTGGTCGCGGCCGCGAGCGCCGCGATGGGCTATCTGGCGATCAGCCTGTGGGTGGTGCCGCGACGTCGCGGTGCGGGCTGCCCGTCTCGCCGACGTGGCGGTGGCCGACCTGGTCGGCACCGAGCGGCACTTCACGGGTGCGGTGCTCACGCTGGTTGCGGCGGCGCTGTCCTTGGTCGGCGCTGTGCTGCTGCTGCGGTCCGCGAACCCGCGCGCGCGGCGACGCCGCGCGCTATGCACGGCGGCCCGCTGAGCCTGCCGAGCGGCCGAGCCCGCGGGCGGCGATGTCCGAGCGGATGATCTGGGATGCCCTCGACGAGGGCTCTGATCCGACCCAGGACCCGACCGATCCGGACAACAAGGGGCGGTGATCGACGATGGTCCGGTGGCGACTACCCTTCGGGGAGAAGAAAGCGGCCGTGCGGGGAAGGGAAGCGACGCCTATGGGTTCGGCGACCGTGCTCGACTCCATTCTCGAGGGGGTCCGCGCCGACGTTGCCGCTCGCGAGGCCGTCGTCAGTCTGGCCGAGGTGAAGGAGCGGGCCAAGCGCGCGCCTGCGCCCTTGGACGTGATGGCGGCACTGCGGGGGCCGGGTATCGGCGTCATCGCCGAGGTGAAGCGCGCCAGTCCCTCCCGGGGTGAACTGGCGTCGATCGGCGATCCCGCGAAGCTCGCCCGCGCCTATGAGGACGGCGGGGCGCGCATCATCAGCGTGCTGACCGAACAGCGCCGTTTCAACGGGTCACTCGACGATCTGGACACCGTGCGTGCGGCAGTGGCTATTCCGGTGCTGCGCAAGGATTTCATCGTCTGGCCGTACCAGATCCACGAGGCGCGGGCACACGGTGCCGACATGCTGCTGTTGATCGTCGCGGCGCTGGAACAGCCGGTACTGGTGTCGCTGCTGGAGCGCACCGAGTCGCTGGGCATGACCGCGCTGGTCGAGGTGCACACCGAGGAGGAGGCCGATCGCGCGCTGCAGGCCGGTGCGACGGTGATCGGCGTCAACGCCCGGGACCTGAAGACCCTGCAGGTCGACCGTGACTGCTTCGCCCGCATCGCGCCCGGCCTGCCGAGCAACGTCATCCGGGTCGCGGAGTCCGGTGTGCGCGGCACCGCGGACCTGCTCGCCTACGCCGGTGCCGGTGCCGACGCGGTGCTCGTCGGTGAGGGCCTGGTCACCAGTGGTGACCCCCGCAGCGCCGTCGCCGATCTGGTCACCGCCGGCACGCATCCGTCGTGCCCGAAACCCGCTCGTTAAGTGGCCGAACACACCGGTCCTGAGCTGCCGCGTGCCAGCGCGGCGGTGGCCGAACCCACCTCGCACGATCCCGACGCCCGGGGGCACTTCGGCGTCGTACGGCGGGCGGATACGTCCCCGAAGCGCTGATGGCCGTCATCGAGGAGGTCACCGCCGCCTACGAGAAGGCGCGCGGCGACCAGGCGTTCCTCGACGAGCTGGATCGGCTGCAGCGCCACTACACCGGCCGGCCGTCACCGCTGTACGAGGCCGAGCGGCTGAGTGAGCACGCCGGCGACGCCCGGATCTTCCTCAAGCGAGAAGACCTCAACCACACCGGGTCTCACAAGATCAACAACGTTCTCGGTCAGGCCCTGCTGGCCCGGCAGATGGGCAAGACCCGCGTCATCGCCGAGACCGGCGCCGGCCAGCACGGCGTGGCGACGGCCACCGCGTGTGCGCTGCTCGGGCTCGAGTGCGTCATCTACATGGGTGCGGTCGACACCGCGCGCCAGGCGCTCAACGTCGCGCGGATGCGGCTGCTGGGCGCCAGCGTGGTGCCGGTCGAGTCGGGGTCCAAGACCTTGAAGGACGCCATCAACGAGACGTTCCGCGACTGGGTCACCAACGCCGACGACACCTACTACTGCTTCGGCACCGCGGCCGGACCGCACCCGTTCCCGATGATGGTGCGTGACTTCCAGCGGGTGATCGGGCTGGAGGCCCGCGCGCAGATGCTCGACCAGGCGGGCCGGCTGCCCGACGCGGTGGCCGCCTGCGTCGGCGGCGGATCGAATGCGATCGGCATCTTCCACGCGTTCATCGACGATCCCGGCGTGCGGTTGATCGGCTACGAGGCGGCCGGCGACGGCGTCGAGACCGGTCGGCACGCGGCGACCTTCACCGGTGGCTCGCCCGGCGCGTTCCAGGGGTCGTTCTCCTACCTGTTGCAGGACGAAGACGGCCAGACCATCGAATCCCATTCGATCTCAGCGGGTTTGGACTATCCGGGCGTAGGTCCCGAGCATGCGTTGCTGAAGGACATCGGCCGGGCACAATACAAGCCGATCACCGATACCGAGGCGATGGACGCGCTGTCGCTGCTGAGCCGCACCGAGGGCATCATCCCGGCGATCGAGTCGGCCCACGCGGTGGCCGGCGCGCTGAAACTGGGGCCGGAACTCGGGCCGGGTTCGATCATCCTGGTGAACATGTCGGGCCGGGGCGACAAGGACGTGGAGACGGCCGCGAAGTGGTTCGGGCTACTCGAGGACGGGACCTCCGATGAGCCGCCTGGCAAGTCTTTTCGCCACCTGCCGCGACGAGGGCCGGTCCGCGCTGATCGGCTACCTGCCGACCGGTTTCCCCGATGTCGAGACGTCGATCTCGGCGATGATCGCGCTCGTCGAGTCGGGCTGCGACATCATCGAGGTCGGTATCGCCTACTCGGATCCCGGCATGGACGGGCCCACCATCGCGGCCGCGACGGAGGTCGCCCTGCGCGGCGGGGTACGGGTGCGCGATACGTTCAGGGCGGTCGAGGCGATCAGCAACGCCGGCGGCCGCGCCGTCGTGATGACGTACTGGAACCCGGTGGTGCGCAAGGGTGTCGACGCCTTTGCGCGGGACCTGGCTTCAGCAGGAGCGCTCGGCATGATCACCCCCGATCTGATCCCGGACGAGGCCGACGAGTGGTTGTCGGCGTCTGAGGCCCACGATCTCGACAGGATCTTCCTGGTGGCGCCGTCGTCGACTCCCGAGCGGCTGAGCGAGACGGTGAGCGCTTCCCGGGGGTTCGTCTACGCCGCTTCGACGATGGGGGTCACCGGCGCGCGTGACGCGGTGTCGAACATGGCCCCGGAGTTGGTCCGGCGAGTCAAGGCGGTGTCGGACATCCCGGTCGGAGTCGGACTGGGCGTGCGGTCGCGCGAGCAGGCAGCCGAGATCGGCGCCTACGCCGACGGCGTCATCGTCGGTTCGGCGTTGGTGTCCGCGCTGACCGACGGCATTCCCGCGATGCGGGCGTTGACCGAGGAACTCGCCGACGGCGTGCGGCAGAGGATCACTGCGTGACTTCGACGGTCCTGGCATACATCCCCAGTCCTGCTCAGGGCGTCTGGCACCTCGGTCCGTTCCCGCTGCGGGCGTACGCGCTGTTCATCATCGCCGGCATCGTCGCCGCGCTGGTGATCGGTGACCGGCGCTGGGTGGCCCGTGGTGGCGAGCCCGGCGTCATCTACGACATCGCGCTGTGGGCCGTGCCGTTCGGTCTGATCGGCGGTCGGCTCTATCACGTCATGACCGACTGGCGTACCTACTTCGGCCCGGACGGAGCGGGATTCATCGCGGCCCTGCGGATCTGGGACGGCGGCCTCGGCATCTGGGGTGCGGTGGCCCTCGGCGGAATCGGCGCATGGATCGCCTGCCGGCGGCTGGGGATACCGCTGCCCGCGTTCGGCGACGCCATCGCGCCGGGGATCATCCTGGCCCAGGCCATCGGCCGGCTCGGCAACTACTTCAACCAAGAGCTGTACGGTCGCGAGACCACGCTGCCGTGGGGCCTGGAGATCTACGAGCGGGTCAACGCCGCCGGTGTTCCCGACTCTCTCAACGGGGTGTCGACCGGCGAGTTGCTTCAAGTCGTCCATCCGACGTTCCTGTACGAGCTGCTGTGGAACCTGCTGGTTTTCGCGCTGCTGATCTTCGTCGATCGCCGTTTCCGGATGGGGCACGGCCGGCTGTTCGCGATGTATGTCGCCGGCTACTGCGTGGGCAGGTTCTGGATCGAGCTGATGCGTAGCGACGCGGCGACACATCTGGCGGGAATCCGGATCAACTCGTTCACGTCGACCTTCGTGTTCATCGGTGCCGTCGTCTACATCATGGCCGCGCCCAAGGGGCGCGAGGACCCGGTGGCTCTGCGTGGCAAGCAGGATGCGGACGAGTCGCTCGCCGAGGACTTGACCGAAGAGATTGGCCCTCGCCGCGTCCACCACTGGTGTGGTTGCCGCGGCCACCGTCGCTGCAGAGGACGACGAACGTTCCGTCGCCGAAGCGGCTGAAGCCGACGACGAGACCGAGGTTCTGCCCGCTGCTGATGCCGAGGAGGGTGTCGACGGTCTGGGTGCGGTCGAGGGTGATGAGGTCGCTGAGGCTGTCGGGGATGCGTCGGTGGTTCATGAGTCTGCGGTTGAGGGTGAGGCGGAGGCCGAAGAGCTTGCCGCCGAGGCCGAGACTGAGACCGAGACCGACACTGACGCTGAGGCCGAGACCGACGCTGATTCCGAGGACGAGGCCGAGACCGGCTCAGAGGGTTTGGGTGCGGTCGAGGGTGATGAGGTTGCTGAGGCTGTCGGGGATGCTTCGGTAGTTCATGAGTCGGCGGTTGAGGGTGAGGCGGAGGCCGAAGAGCTCGCCGCTGAGGCCGAGACTGAGACCGAGACCGACACTGACGCTGAGGCCGAGACCGACGCTGATTCCGAGGACGAGGCCGAGACCGGCTCAGAGGGTTTGGGTGCGGTCGAGGGTGATGAGGTTGCTGAGGCTGTCGGGGATGCTTCGGTGGCTCATGAGTCGGCGGTTGAGGGTGAGGCGGAGGCCGAAGAGCTTGCCGCCGAGGCCGACGCTGAGACTGACGCTGACGCCGAGGGGCTGGGTGCGGTCGAGGGTGATGAGGTTGCTGAGGCTGTCGGGGATGCTTCGGTAGTTCATGAGTCTGCGGTTGAGGGTGAGGCGGAGGCCGAAGAGCTCGCCGCTGAGGCCGAGACTGAGACCGAGACCGACACTGACGCTGAGGCCGAGACCGGCTCAGAGGGTTTGGGTGCGGTCGAGGGTGATGAGGTCGCTGAGGCTGTCGGGGATGCGTCGGTGGCTCATGAGTCGGCGGTTGAGGGTGAGGCGGAGGCTGAGGAGCTTGCCGCCGAGACCGACGCTGAGACTGACGCTGACGCCGAGGGGCTGGGTGCGGTCGAGGGTGATGAGGTCGCTGAGGCTGTCGAGGATGCTTCGGTAGTCCACGAGTCGCGGTTGAGGGCGAGGCGCAGGCCGAAGAGCTCGCCGCCGAGACCGAGGCCGAGACCGACGCTGATACCGAGCGACGAGGCCGAGACCGGCTCAGAGGGTTTGGGTGCGGTCGAGGGTGATGAGGTCGTTGAGGCTGTCGGGGATGCGTCGGTGGCTCATGAGTCGGCGGTTGAGGGTGAGGCGGAGGCTGAGGAGCTTGCCGCCGACACCGACACCGGGGCTGACGAGCGGGTCGCGAGCGAGGGTGAAGACGCTGCAGAAGCGCTCACCGCGGAAGTCGAGCCCGTCGTTGACGCCCATGCGGACGGTGATGGCAAGCCGTCGGACGCCGATGCCGCAGCGGATGACGATGCCCACAAGCCTGAGACCGAGGACAGAGCCGGTGCTGAAGGCGTCGACGCTGCGGAGGCGCTCGTCGATGACGAGCCAGAGGCCGAGGCCGATGAGCCTGCCGCGCTCCGCCGCACCCGGTGCCGACGCCCCTTCCATGACCAGCGCCGCCCGAAGGCCGTTCCGCGGCCACAACTCTCGGCTCTGCTGGAAAACGCGTTCGGCAATTCATCCGTCGCCGCAGAAACCGCTGACGAATCGGTTCTGCACCGTTGATTGTCGGTGCACGCTACTAGAATCGAACACATGTTCGACAATGCCGAAGCCGCGGTGCTCATCGACACGATGGCTGCCGCGGCGCGCGCGGAGTCGATAGCCATTGCTCAGCGCCTGGAAGCGGTCGCGGCGCTCTATCGTCGCCGTTGCCGGGATTACGCCGAAGCACAGTTCTGGCGGACTGACGTCTTCGAAGCGGTAGGCGCAGAAGTGTCGGCAGCACAGAACATCAGCCGGGCGCGCGCGGGCACTCAAGTGCGGATGGCGGTGTCGCTGTACGAGCGTCTGCCGAAGGTGGCGGCGGTCTTCGCGCGCGGCGACATCGATTATCGGTTGTTGCAGTTGGTGATCGCGCCGCACCGACAACGTGGATGACGATGTCATCGGCGAACTCGACGGGTTGCTCGCCGAACAGGTCGCCAAGTGGATGCGCTTCTCGAAACCCAAGGCGCGGGATCGGATCGATCTGTGGGTCGCCGAGCATGACCCGGCAGCAGTGCGTGTGCCACCGATCGCCAAGGACAATCGCTACTGCGACATCGAGCCGCACGTGCCCGGGATGGCATTCCTCGGAGGCGTACTCAACGTCGAGGATGCCGCGGCCCTGGATCAGCGCTCTGGATGCGATCGCCTCGACGGTCTGCGCCAACGATCCGCGCACGGCGTCGCAGCGGCGGGCCGATGCCTGCGGCGCGCTCGGTCGGCTGGAAGCCACGCTGGCCTGCTTGTGCGGATCCAATGAGTGCCCGGCGAAGGCCGTTCGCGAGTCTGCCGCGCAGGTGGTCATTCACGTGCTGGCCGAGCAGGGAACCGTCGACGGAACCAGTCGTCGCCCCGGCTATCTGTCCGGCTTCGGCATCCTGCCCGCCGAGTCGGTGCGCGCGTTGGCCAAGACCGCCAAACTCAAGCCGGTTCGCCTGCCGTCGGCGGAACCGGAAAGCGGCTACCGTCCCTCGGCCGGGTTGAAGGACTACCTGCAGTGGCGAGATCTGACGTGCCGATTTCCGGGCTGCGATAGGCCGGTGGTGGCGTGCGACATCGACCACACCACCCCGTGGCCGTTCGGCGCGACGCATGCATCTGAACTCAAGCATTACTGCCGCACTCATCACATGATCAAAACCTTCTACACCGGGCCGACCGGCTGGACCGACAAGCAGTGCACCGACGGTACCATCGTGCTGACCGCCCCCACCGGCCACGTCTACCGCACCGAAGCCCTCGGCGGTCTGCTCTTCCCCGCTCTGGCCACGCCGACGGCGGCGGTCGAGACCGCGACGCCGCCCGTGACGTCGCCCGATCGCGTCGCCATGATGCCTCGGCGCACGAAAACCAGAGACCAGGACCGCGCAGACCGCATCAAGCAGGAGCGCCGCCGGCGGCTGGAGATCAACGCCGAACAGGAACGTCAGCGTCAGGCGTGGCTCGCCGCGACATACGAGCCGCCACCCTTCTGAGCGCGCTGTGGTTCTGGCATGCTGGTGACATGACTGAGCCCCAGTTCAATGGGAGTGAGGGCGGCAACGCGTATCCGCCTCCTCCGCAGCAGCCTGGTTATCCGCCGCCGGGGCAGCAGCAGTACGCGCCGCCGCCGGGGGCCTATCCGCCTCCGTACGGGCAGTACCCGCCGGCCTATACCGACCCGGCTGCGCCCTACGGCAGGCATCCGTTGACCGGTGAGCCGCTCTCCGAGAAGTCGAAGGTGGTCGCCGGACTGCTGCAGCTGCTGGGGTTGTTCGGGCTCGTCGGAATCGGCCGCATCTACCTCGGCTACACCGGCTTGGGCGTGGCCCAGTTGGTCGTCGGTCTGATCACCTGCGGCATCGGGGCCATCATCTGGGGAATCATCGACGCCGTGCTGATCCTCACCGACAAGGTGCGTGACCCGGAGGGGCGTCCGCTGCGCGATGGCACATAGCTCGACGTCGACGGGCCGGGACCGCGCTCCTCGTCGGGCTCGGAACCGGTACGGCCCTGCTTGGGATCCCTGGCCTATGTCGGCCTGGGCGATCCGCACAGTCCGAGCTTCGTCTTCCTGCCCTGTCCCTTCAAGACGATGACGGGCTGGAACTGTCCGGCCTGCGGCGGACTGCGGATGACGCACGACGTGCTTCACGGCGATCTGGCCGCGGCGTTCGTCGACAACGCGTTTCTGCTCATCGGTCTACCGATGCTGTTGGCGTGGGTGCTCGTGCAGCGCCGCCGTGGCAGGCAGGTGTCGTCGATGCCGCATGCTCGTCGTGATCCTCACGGCCGCTGTCGTGTGGACCATAGTGCGCAATCTCCCGGGATTTCCGCTGGTCCCCACGCTTCTCGGCGGGTAGCCAGCCGCCTGCGCTGTTACACTCGGTCGACGGGCCGGTGCAGTCCCCGACAAGCGATTTTCAGGACTGCGGAGGTGCACGTCCATGCTGTATTCGGCATTGCCCGAGCCCCAGGGCCTGTACGACCCGGACAACGAGTCGGACTCATGCGGTGTCGCGATGGTCACCGACATCCAAGGCCGTCGCTCGCACTCGATCGTCGCCGACGGGCTGACCGCTTTGGAGCACCTCGAACATCGCGGTGCCGCGGGCGCCGAACCGAACAGCGGTGACGGGGCGGGCATTCTGATCCAGCTGCCGGTCGAGCTCCTCTGCGACGCCGTCGATTTCGAGCTCCCGTCACCGACCGACGGCGGCGTGCACACCTTCGCCGCCGGCATCTGCTACCTGCCGCAGGATTCGGCCGCCCGGGGCGACGCCGAGGCGGCCGTCGAAGCCATTGCGGCGGAGGAGGGGCTCGAGATCCTCGGCTGGCGCGGGTGCCGGTCGACCCCGACGGCGCCGAGATCGGCCTGGCCGCGCGCGGTTGCATGCCCCATATGGCCCAGCTGTTCGTCGCCGCCCCGGAGCGCCACGGAAAGCGGCCCGGCGGAATCGATCTCGATCGCCTGGTGTACCCGATGCGCAAGCGCGCCGAGCACCGGGGGCGTCTACTTCGCATCGCTGTCCAGCCGGACGATGGTCTACAAGGGGATGCTCACGACCATGCAGCTGCCCCAGTTCTTTCCGGACCTCCGTGACGACCGCTGCGTCAGCGCCATCGCGATCGTGCACAGCCGGTTCTCCACGAACACATTCCCGTCCTGGCCGCTGGCCCACCCGTTCCGCTTCGTCGCCCACAACGGTGAGATCAACACCGTGCGCGGCAATCGCAATCGCATGCATGCACGTGAGGCGATGATCGCCAGCGCCCAGAATTCCCGGCGACCTCAGCCGGTTGTCGCCCATCTGCACACCCGGGGCGTCGGACTCGGCGTCGTTCGACGAGGTCCTCGAGCTGCTTCACCTCGGCGGCCGCAGCCTGCCCCATGCCGTGCTGATGATGATCCCCGAAGCGTGGGAGAACAACGCCACGATGGATCCCGCCGAACGGGCCTTCTGGCAGTTCCACGCCTCGCTGATGGAGCCCTGGGACGGACCGGCCTGTGTCACGTTCACCGACGGGACGCTGGTCGGAGCGGTGTTGGACCGCAATGGGTTACGGCCGGGACGCTGGTGGCGCACGATCGACGACCGCGTCATCCTGGCCAGCGAGAGCGGCGTGCTCGAGGTGCCGTCCGCGCAGATCGTCGCCAAGGGGCGGTTGCAGCCGGGCAAGATGTTCCTGATCGACACCGCGGCAGGCCGCATCGTCTCCGATGACGAGGTCAAGGCCGGTCTGGCCGACGGCGGAGCCCTACGGCGAGTGGCTGCACGCCGGCCTGCTCGACCTCAAGACCCTGCCCGCACCGGGCACGGGTGCAACCGAACCACGAGTCGGTCGTCCGACGGCAGATCAGCTTCGGCTACACCGAGGAGGATCTGCGAATCCTGTTGACGCCCATGGCCGCCTCGGGGGCCGAGCCGTTGGGATCGATGGGCACCGACACCCCCACGGCGGTGCTGTCGCAACGGTCCAAGCTGCTCTACGACTACTTCGTCGAACTCTTCGCGCAGGTGACCAACCCGCCGCTGGACGCGATCCGCGAGGAGGTCGTCACCTCGATGTCGCGCGTCATGGGTCCTGAGCAGAATCTGCTCGAACCGACGGCGGCGTCGTGCCGCCAGATCAAGCTCAGCTGGCCCGTGCTCGACAACGACGAACTGAACAAGATCGTCCACATCAACGACGACGGCGAACAGCCGGGCCTGCGCACCGCGGTACTCAAAGCGCTCTACGACGTCGAGCGCGGCGGCGAGGGACTGGCCGAGGCGATCGAGGAACTTCGCATGCGGGCATGCGACGCGATCGCCAAAGGCGCCAGGACACTGGTCATCTCGGACCGCGACTCCGACCACACCCGGGCGCCGATACCGTCGCTGCTGGCCGTGGCCGCCGTGCACCACCACCTCGTGCGGACCAAACAGCGCACGACGGTCGGCCTGGTCGTCGAGACCGGGGACGCCCGCGAGGTGCACCACATCGCGATGCTCATCGGGTTCGGCGCCGCCGCGGTCAACCCTTACCTGGCGTTCGAATCCATCGAGGACCTGATCCGCGAAGGGGAGCTCACCGGCATCGAACCCGCGACCGCGGTCCGCAATTACCTCAAGGCGCTCGGTAAGGGCGTGATGAAGGTGATGAGCAAGATGGGCATCTCGACGGTGGCGTCCTACACCGCCGCGCAGGCCTTCGAGGCGGTCGGTATCGACCGCGACGTCATCGACGAGTACTTCACCGGCACGCCCACCCAGCTCGGCGGCATCGGCCTCGACGTCATCGCCGAAGAGGTCAAGCTGCGCCACCGCCGGGCCTACCCGGAGAACCCCACCGAACGGGTGCACCGCCGGCTGGAGGTCGGCGGCGAATACGCGTTCCGTCGCGAAGGTGAACTGCACCTCTTCACACCGGAAGTCGTCTTCCTGCTGCAGCATTCGACCCGAACCGGCCGGCACGCGGTCTTCGAGCAGTACTCGGCGGAGGTCGACCGCCTCGCCAGGGAGGGTGGCGCGCTGCGCGGGCTCTTCGAGTTCAAGAAGGGCGTGCGGCCGCCCGTGCCGCTCGATGAGGTCGAATCGGCCGCACTCGATCGTCACCCGCTTCAACACCGGGGCGATGAGCTACGGCTCGATCTCCGCCGAAGCCCACGAGACCATGGCGATCGCGATGAACAGGTTGGGCGGACGGTCCAACTCCGGTGAGGGCGGCGAGGACGTCGACCGGCTCTACGACCCCCGGCGCCGCAGCGCCGTCAAGCAGGTCGCCTCGGGACGCTTCGGCGTCACCAGCGACTATCTGGTGAACGCGTCCGACATCCAGATCAAGATGGCGCAGGGCGCCAAACCCGGTGAAGGTGGGCAGCTGCCGGGATACAAGGTGTATCCGAACATCGCCAAGACGCGGCACTCCACCCCCGGGGTCGGCTTGATCTCGCCTCCGCCGCACCACGACATCTACTCGATCGAGGATCTCGCTCAGCTCATCCACGACCTGAAGAACGCCAACGCCGACGCGCGGATCCACGTCAAGCTGGTGAGCTCGGTCGGTGTCGGGACCGTCGCTGCCGGGGTGTCGAAGGCCCACGCCGACGTCGTGCTGATCTCGGGCTACGACGGCGGCACCGGCGCCGCGCCGCTGACCAGCCTCAAGCACGCGGGGGCGCCGTGGGAGATCGGCCTGGCCGACACCCAGCAGACCCTGGTGCTCAACGGCCTGCGGGACCGCATCACCGTCCAGTGCGACGGCGGGATGCGCACCGCGCGCGACGTCATGGTCGCGATGCTGCTGGGCGCCGAGGAATTCGGCTTCGCCACCGCACCGCTGGTGGTGGCCGGCTGCATCATGATGCGGGTGTGCCATCTGGACACCTGCCCGGTGGGAGTGGCCACGCAGAATCCGGAACTGCGTGCGCGGTTCAACGGCAAGCCCGAATTCGTGGAGAATTTCTTCCGGTTCATCGCCGAGGACATCCGCAGGTATCTGGCCGAGCTCGGCTTCCGCAGCGTCGACGAAGCGGTCGGTCACGCCGAGGTCCTCGACACCGACCCGGGGGTGGCCCACTGGAAGAGCAAGGGCCTCGATCTCACCCCGCTCTTCGCCGTGCCCACCGACCCCCGCGGCGCCGAGCCGACCCAACGCAGGCGGACGCGCGACCAGGAGCACGGCCTGGATCAGGCACTGGACCGCACGCTGATCCAGCTCGCCGAGGGTGCGCTCGAGGACGCGCACCCCGTGCGGCTCGAATTGCCGGTGCGCAATGTCAACCGGACCGTCGGCACGCTGCTCGGCAGCGAGGTCACCCGCCGCTACGGCGCCCAGGGCCTGCCCGACGACACGATCCACGTGACGCTGACCGGCTCGGCGGGCCAGTCCGTCGGCGCCTTCCTGCCGCCGGGGATCACCCTCGAGCTGATCGGCGATGCGAACGACTATGTCGGAAAAGGCCTTTCGGGTGGCCGGATCATCGTCAAGCCGCAGGACGACGTGTTGTTCCTGCCCGAGGACAATGTGATCGCGGGCAACACCCTGCTCTACGGCGCCACCTCCGGGGAGGTCTACCTCCGCGGCCGGGTGGGGGAGCGGTTCGCCGCCCGCAACTCGGGTGCCCTTGCCGTCGTGGAAGGTGTCGGCGACCACGCGTGCGAGTACATGACCGGCGGCAGAGTCGTGGTGCTGGGCAAGGTCGGGCGCAACATGGCCGCGGGCATGTCGGGCGGCATCGCCTTCGTACTCGGGCTCGACCCGCGCCGGGTCAACACCGAGATGGTCGAGCTGCAGGCGCCCGACCCCGAGGACCTGGTGTGGCTGCGCGAGGTCGTCGACCGGCACGCGCGCTTGACCGGCAGCACCGTGGCGAACTCGGTCCTGTCCGACTGGCCAAGGCGCAGTGCGCAATTCGTGAAGGTGATGCCCCGCGACTACCAACGGGTGCTGCAGGCCACCCGGATGGCCAGGGCCGAGGGGCGAGACGTCGACACCGCGATCATGGAGGCGAGCCGTGGCTGATCCACACGGGTTTCTCGAGGTCCCGAAGGTCGAGGCGGCCAAGCGGCCGGTGGACGAGCGGGTCGGTGACTGGCGCGAGGTCTACGAACGCCAGGACCCCCACCAGCGGGCCGGTGAGGTGTCCCAGCAGGCGCGCCGGTGCATGGATTGCGGAATCCCGTTCTGCCACTCCGGATCCGCGGGGTGCCCGCTGGGGAACCTGATCCCCGAGTGGAACGACCTGGTACGCCGGGGCCGGTGGGATGCGGCCAGCGACCGGCTGCACGCCACCAACAACTTCCCCGAGTTCACCGGACGGCTCTGCCCGGCACCCTGCGAAGCGGCGTGCGTGCTGTCGATCGCCGAGGAGCAGACCGGGGGCAGCGTCACGATCAAGCGCATCGAGCAGACCATCGCGGATCAGGCCTGGCTGGACGGCATCGTCGAACCGCAACCGGCCGCCATCACCACCGGAAGAGCGCGTCGCTGTGGTCGGGTTCGGGGCCGGCCGGCCTGGCCGCCGCGCAGCAGCTCACCCGCGCGGGCCACGACGTCACGGTCTACGAGCGCGACGACCGCATCGGTGGCCTGATGCGCTACGGGATCCCCGAGTACAAGCTGGAGAAGGCCCACCTGAATCAGCGGCTGGCTCAGATGCGCGCCGAGGGAACCCGCTTCGTCACCGACTGCGAGGTGGGCGTCGACCTGTCGATCGAGCAGCTGCGGGCCCAGCACGACGCCGTGGTGCTCGCCGTCGGCGCGCTGCGGGCCCGCGACAACGACGTCGAGGGCAGACACCTCGACGGCGTGCACCTGGCGATGGAGCACCTGGTGCCGGCCAACAAGGAGTGCGAGGGTGACGGCCCCAGCGCAGATCTCGGCGGCGGGAAAGCATGTCGTGATCATCGGCGGCGGCGACACCGGCGCGGACTGCCTCGGCACCGCGCACCGGCAGGGCGCCGCGTCGGTGACCCAGCTCGACTACAACCCCGAGCCGCCCGAGTACCGCGACGACTCGCGCTCGCCGTGGCCGATGTGGCCGGTCGTGCTGCGCACCCGGCTGTCACCGGCGCACGCCGAGGGCGGCCACCGCCGGTACGAGGTCGCGGTGCAGCGGTTCGTCGGCGACGACGACGGCAACCTGCGGGCTATCGAGATCGCCGAGGTGAAGGTGGAGCGTGACGAGGACGGCCGGCGCCGGATCACGCCGGTCGGCGAGTCGCTGGAGATCCGGTGTGACCTGGCGCTGCTGGCGATCGGTTTCGACGGCGTGGAGCACATGCCGCTGCTCGACGGGCTGGGGCTGACGCTGAACCGTCGCGGCACGCTGCGCTGCGGCCAGGACTGGCAGACCGACGCCCCCGGGGTGTTCGTCTGCGGCGACGCCCACCGCGGGGCGTCGTTGATCGTCTGGGCGATCGCGGAGGGCCGCAGCGCCGCGCATGCGGTCGACACTTACCTGATGGGCGAGTCGGATCTTCCCGCGCCGGTCAGGCCCGGTGCGCTGCCGCTGGCCGTCGTCTGAATCGATTAACGACTATGCTCAGCAGCCGTGAGTAGACGCGGGAAGATCGTCTGTACGCTGGGCCCGGCGACGGCCTCGGAGGAGACCGTGCGCAAGCTGGTGGAGTCCGGCATGGACGTCGCCCGGCTGAACTTCAGCCACGGCGACTACCCCGATCACGAGGCCAACTACAAGCGTGTCCGCGCCGCCTCGGACAGCACCGGGCACGCCGTCGGCATCCTCGCCGACCTGCAGGGTCCCAAGATCCGGCTGGGCCGGTTCGCCGACGGACCCACCGTCTGGGAGAACGGCGAGACGGTGCGGATCACCGTCGAGGACATCGACGGGCACTCACGACCGCGTGTCGACGACCTACAAGCGGCTGGCGCAGGACGCCCGGCCCGGTGACCGCGTGCTGGTCGACGACGGCAACGTCGGACTGGTCGTCGAGCACATCGACGGCAACGACGTGGTCTGCACGGTGACCGAGGGCGGCAAGGTCAGCAACAACAAGGGCATGTCGCTGCCCGGGATGAACGTGTCCGCTCCGGCGATGTCGGAGAAGGACATCGACGACCTGGAGTTCGCGCTGCGCCTGGGCGTCGACCTGGTCGCGCTGTCCTTCGTCCGGTCACCGGCCGACGTCGAACTCGTGCACGAGATCATGGACCGGGTCGGGCGCCGGGTGCCCGTCATCGCCAAGCTGGAGAAGCCGGAGGCCATCGACAATCTCGAGGCCATCGTGCTGGCGTTCGACGCCATCATGGTCGCCCGCGGCGATCTCGGCGTCGAGCTGCCGCTCGAGGAGGTGCCGCTGGTGCAGAAGCGGGCGATCCAGATGGCAAGGGAGAACGCCAAACCCGTCATCGTGGCCACGCAGATGCTGGAGTCGATGATCGAGAACTCCCGGCCGACGCGCGCCGAGGCCTCCGACGTGGCCAACGCGGTGCTCGACGGTGCCGACGCGGTGATGCTCTCCGGGGAGACCTCGGTGGGCAAGTTCCCGTTCGAGACCGTCCGCACGATGGCCCGCATCATCAGCGCGGTCGAGGAGAACTCGGTGGCGGCGCCGCCGCTGACCCACGTGCCGCGCACCAAGCGCGGCGTCATCTCCTATGCCGCCCGCGACATCGGCGAACGACTGGACGCCAAGGCGCTGGTGGCGTTCACCCAGTCCGGTGACACCGTGCGCCGGCTGGCCCGGCTGCACACGCCGCTGCCGGTGCTGGCGTTCACGTCGCTGCCCGAGGTGCGCAGTCAGCTGGCGCTGACCTGGGGCACCGAGACGTTCATCGTCCCGCACATCGAGACCACCGACGGGATGATCCGGCAGGTGGACAAGTCGATGCTCGATCTCGGCCGCTACAAGCGCGGTGACTTGGTGGTCATCGTCGCGGGCGCTCCGCCGGGCACAGTAGGGTCGACGAATCTCATTCACGTCCACCGCATCGGGGAGGACGACGTCTAGCGAGGGGTGACGAGTGCCGCAGTCCGGGCCACATGCCGACTTCGCCGAGCTGTTGGCGATACTGCAGCTCGAGCGGCTGGACGAGGACACGTTCCGCGGCGCTCATCCCAGCAAGAATCCGGTCCGCACCTTCGGCGGCCAGATGATGGCCCAGGCCTTCGTCGCCGCCGGCCGCACCCTGACCTATCCGACGCCGCCCAGCGCGATGTCGGTACATTTCATCGCCGGCGGAGACCCGGAGCTCGACCTGGAGTTCCACGTGGTGCGGCTGCGCGACGAGCGCCGCTTCGCCAACCGTCGGGTCGACGTGCTGCAGAACGGTCAGCTGCTGACCACCGCGATGATCTCCTATCTGGCCGGTGGGCGTGGGCTCGAGCACGGTGTGGCAACCTCCGCAGCTCACCGATCCGCTGGCGGCGCCCCCGATCGACGATCTACTGCGCGGATACGAGACCGTGGTGCCGCATTTCGTCAACGCGCTGCGGCCGATCGAGTGGCGCTACACCAACGACCCCGCATGGATCATGCGGGACAAGGGCGAGCGGCTGGCCCACAATCGGGTGTGGATGAAGGCCCAGGGCGTCATGCCCGACGATCCGGTGCTGCACGCCGCCGCGATGGTGTACTCGTCGGACACCACGGTGCTGGACTCCATCATCACCACCCACGGGTTGTCCTGGGGCCACGATCGGATCTTCGCGGTGACGACCAACCACACGGTCTGGTTCCACCGCCCCGTGCACTTCGACGACTGGGTGCTCTACGCGACGTCGTCGCCCGTCGCGGCGGAGTCGCGGGGCCTGGGGTCCGGGCACTTCTTCGACCGGTCGGGCCGATTGCTGGCCACCGTGGTGCAGGAGGGGATCGTCAAGTACTTCCCGGCGCGCTCTACGGCGTCGGGGTGACCGTGACCGAGAACTGGTTCTCGACGCGGTGGGTGAATTCGTCGGCGCAACGCTGAGCGGCCTCGCTGTCGTTGCCGGCACGGCTGAGGCAGTCGATGTAGTCGTTGCCGCCGACCTGGTCGAACAGTCCGATGTAGATCGGAATGAACACCAGCCCGGCGATGATCGCGACGACGCCGAGCGCGATGCCCGCGATCGCGACGCCGCCGTTGGTGGCCTCCCCGCGGTTGACCCGGCCGCGGGCGACGAAACCGATGATGACGGCGCACAGGCCGAGGATCACGCCACCGGCGATCGACCAACACAGCACCAGCCCGACGATCGCGAGGATCAGCGCCGCGGTGCCCAGGCCGTTCTTGGGTCCCGCGGGCGGCAGCGGATAGCCACCGTAGTTTCCGTACGGGGGCGGTGGCGGCGGGTAGCTGCCCGGATACGGCCCGTACGGAGGCGGCGGCGGTTCGCTCATGCCGGTGAGATTACCCGCACCGGCAGGTCTTCCGGCGGCTGATGCGTGGCCACCACGACGGTGCGGTCCGCGCGGAACAACCGGTCCGGGGTGAGCAGATCCCGCATGATCGTCTCCGCGTCCGAGGCGTCGAGATGCTCGGTCGGCTCGTCGAGCAGGACGGTCGGAGCCGGGGAGATCAGGGCGCGCGCCAGCAGGAGCCGGCGACGTTGCCCGGCCGAGACCGCGGCCGCGCCCCCGACCAGCACGGTCGACAACCCGTCGGGGAGCGCGGCGAGCCAGTCGCCCAGCCCCACCCGGGCCAGCGCCGCCCGCAGTTCGGCGTCGGTCGCGTCACCGCGCGCCACCAACAGGTTGTCGCGGACCGTCGTGGCGAACAGGTGCGCGTCCTCGGCGAAGAACGTGCCGTCGGTCGCCATGAGCAGTGTCGTCTTACCGCATCCGCTCGGGCCGACGACGGCGACGCGTTCGCCGCGCTGCAGCGTCGGCGGCGTGACCGCGGGGCGGCGGGCGTCGTCGCTGACCTCCGGCCTCCGTCAGCGCCAGGAGCCGCCGGGCGGCGATGCGGGCGCGCGTCACCGTCACCGCCGCGCCCGGCAGGGTGGCGGCGGCCTCGAACGCCGACAGCGGCAGCAACATCAGGATCGCGAGGGTGGTCGGCGCGACGATGTTCGCGAGCGCGACGCCCGCGATCAACGCGCCGAGCACGCTGACCCCGATCGCGGCGGTCGGTGCCGCCGCCGCCACTGCCGCCGGTGCCGCGGCCCGGTCGATAGCGCGTCCCCAGCGCCGCTGTTCGTCGCCGGCGGCGGCGACGACGTCGGCGAGCCGGCCACTGACGCGGAGCTCAGGCGCATGTTCGAGAGCCAGCATGGCAGCGGTGTCGCGTTGTGAATGATGTTGCGCCGCAACTGTTTCGGCGCTCGACGCGGCCCGGGCGGCGAGCATCGGCGCGACGACACCCGCCATCAGCATGCAGATCGCCAGTACCGCGGCGGCGGCCGGGGAGATCACCGCGATGACGCCGACGGCCGCCACTCCCAGCACGGCGGCCACGCCGATCGGCACGACGGCGCGCACCAGCACGTCGGACAGTTCGTCGACGCCGGTGCCGGCACGGGCGACCAATTCGCCGCTGTGCCGCCCGATCACGATGTCCTCCGGGCCGCTCGCCAACCGGGTGAACAGCGCCTCGCGAGCCGATCCCGCGGCCCGCAGCGCGGTGTCGTGGGAGGCCAGGCGTTCGCAGTAGCCGAGCAGCCCGCGGGAGATGCCCAGCGCGCGGACGGCGACCACCGCGATCGTGAGGTCCAGCACCGGCGGCATCTGCCAGGCGCGGGTGATCAGCCACGCCGACACCCCGGCCAGCGCCAGCGCGCTGCCCAGCGACAGCACCCCGAAGCCGACCGCCATGGCCACGCGCGCCAGCCTGGGCCGCAGCAGCGGCCAGGCCAGCACCAGCGGGTCAGTGTGCGACACGGACACCGCCCATGTCGACGACGACGTCGCCGAGCGCCAGCACCGGTTCGCGGTGGCCCACGACGATCACCGTCGCGCCGGCCGCGGCGCGGCGTGCGATCGCGTGCAGCGCCCTGTTCTCGGTCACGTCGTCGAGGTGTGCGGTCGGTTCGTCGAAGCAGCAGGACCCGCGCCGCGGAGCCGAGCACGCGTGCGAGTCCGAGCCGTTGCCGTTGGCCCAGCGACAAACCCACTCCGCCCTGCCCGATCCTGGTGTCCAGCCCGTCGGGCAGCCCGGCCAGCACCTCGTCGAAACACGCCGCCCGGCACGCATCCGGCAGGTCGGCCAGCGGACCGAACAGTTCGAGGTTCTCCCGCACGGTGCCGGGGATGAGCACGGGGCGCTGCGCCAGCCAGGCCACCTCGGCCCACCAGGCCTGCGGGTCGAGATCGGCGACGTCGATCCCGTTCACCCGGATCTGTCCGGATTCGGGCGGCGCGAGACCGAGAACGGCCTGCAGCAGCGTCGATTTCCCGATGCCGTTGGGTCCGGTGAGCACCGTGACCCGACCGGGCTCGGCCGACAACTCCGGCGAGTCGACCTGCACGGTCAGCGGCGCATCCGGCACCCGTCGGGTGCCCGCGGGCGCCGGGGTGGCGGTGTCGATGAAGCGGAAGGCCGCGCTGCACGGCGGTCTTACCGTCCTGTGCGGAGTGGAACGCGGCGCCGACCCGGCGCAGCGGCCAGAACACCTCGGGCGCGAGCAGCAGCGCGGTGAGCGCCGTCGACCAGCGGCAGGTCGCCGAACACCAGCCGCATCCCGACGCTCACGGCCACCAACGCGACGCCGAGCGTGGCGAGCAGTTCGAGCACCAGCGCCGACAGGAACGCGATCCGCATCGTCGCCATCGCCGAACGGCGATGGGCCGCACTCAGTTCGGCGATCTTGGCGGCCGAGCCCTCGGCACGCCCCAGCGCCCGCAGCGTCGGCAGGCCGGCCACCAGATCGAGCAGCCGGGCCTGCAGCGTCGTCATCGCGGCCAGCGCCGCCGCGGACCGGTCCGCGGTCGCCAGGCCGATCAGCACCATGAACAGCGGGATCAACGGCAGCGCGACCACCACGATGAGCGCCGACTGCAGGTCGTAGAGCGCGATCACGGCGACCGTGGCCGGCGTCAGGATCGCCGCCAGGAACAGCGACGGCAGATACGCGGTGAAGTACACCCGCAGCCCGTCGAGTCCACGGGTCACGACGACGGCGGCGTCGTCGCGACGGCGGGCCAGTTCGCGCGGCGGCAGCGCGGTCGCGGCGGTGAGCACCTGACCGGTCAGGTCGGCGATCACCGCGCTGGCGCCCCGCTGTGCCAGCCGGCCCTGCTGCCACTGGGCCAGGGCCCGAATCGCCCAGAGCGACACCAGGATCGCGAGGGGCACGGCCAGGGCGCCGAGTGACCGGCGCGCCGGGATCGGTGATGACCCCGGCGACGATGCCGGCGAGCACCACCGCCGACGCGATCGTGGCGCCGGCGATCAGCACGCCGCAGGCGGTGGTCGCCACCAGGAAGCGGCGCATCGCCACCGAGACCCGCCACAGCCGCGGGTCGATGGGGGCGCGCGGGTTCTCGGTCAGGACCGGCGCCTCGCCAGTCCGATCGAGGCCGGTATCGCGTCGGCCGTGATGCGCTTGCGGAACACCCAGTACGTCCAGGCCTGGTAGCCGATCACCAGCGGCAGCAGCGTCAGCGACGCCCACGACATGATCTTCAGCGTGTAGGGCGTCGACGACCCGTTGTAGATCGTCACGCTCCAGTCCGGATTGAACGTGGACGGGCAACAGGTTCGGATACATGGACCCGAACAGCAGCACCGCCACCGCGGCGACACGACCGTCGATCGCGAGGAACGCCCAGCCCTCGCGGCGTCGCGACCACATCAGCGCGACCGCGGCCAGCAGCGCGACCACGGCCGACGCCGAGCGCCAGCCAGGTCCAGCTCTTGCCGTGGGCCAGCTGCGTCCACAGCCCGAACCCGCCCGCGGCGACGATCACCGGCACCGACAGCACCCGGGCGAACCGGAACGCGTCGTCGCGCACCGGCCCGGCGGTCTTCAGCGCGACGAACACCGCACCGTAGAAGGCGAACAGCGACGCGGTGGCCAGCCCGCCCAGCAGGGTGTAGGCGTTGAGCACGTCGAACGATCGGCAGGTGCGACACGTCCGTCGGCGTCGATCGGCAGGCCCCGCACCAGGATCGCGAACGCCACGCCCCACAGGATCGGCGGGCAGCCACGAGCCGAGCGCGATGCCGATGTCGGCCCAGCCGCGCCACCGCGGATCGTCGATCTTGCCGCGCCACTCGATGCCGACGATGCGCAGGATCATCCCGAACAGGATCGCCAGCAGCGGCAGGTACAGCGCCGAGAACACCGTGGCATACCAGTTGGGGAAGGCGGCGAACATCGCCGCGCCCGCGGTGATCAGCCAGACCTCGTTGGCGTCCCACACCGGGCCGATGGTGTTCAGCGCCGCGCGGCGATGCTGTTCCGGATCACCGTTGCCCACCGCGCCGAACGGGCTCATCAGCATGCCGACCCCGAAGTCGAAACCCTCGAGCACGAAGAAGCCCGAGGAAGAGCGCCGCGATGAGGAAGAACCAGAGTTCCTGCAGTCCCATGACGATCACGTCCTCTCAGTAGGCGAAGGACAGCGGGGCCACGTCGTCGTCGCTGGGCGGCCTCGGCGGGGCGGGCTCGGAGTCGTGTTCCTGCGGACCCTCGACGACGTAGCGGCGCATCAGCCAGAACCAGATCACCGCCAGCGCCGCCGTAGACGCAGCGTGAAGGCGACCAGCGAGAACACCACCATCGCCGGCCGAATGGTCCGGACACGCCGTCCTGCACGGTCATCCGCACCATCTGGTCACCGGTCGGGTTGGGCGCCACCACCCAGGGCTGCCGGCCCATCTCGGTGAACACCCAGCCCGCGCGAGTTCGCCAGGAACGGGGTGGGAATCGTGAGCATGCCGAACCGCCCGAACCACCGCTGGTCGGGGATCCGGCCGCCGCGGGTGAGCCACAGCGCGACGAGGGCGAACAGCGACCGGAACCAGCAGCAGGCCGATCATCGCGCGGAACGCCCAGTAGCGTGACGAACAGGTTGGGCCGGTAGTCCCCGGGGCCGAACTTCTCCTGGTACTGCGCTGCAGATCCTTGACACCCTCGCAGCGTGACGCCGCTCGAACTTGCCCTCGGCCAGGAACGGCAGCACGTAGGGCACCTCGATGAGGTGGGTGACGCTGTCGCAGTTGTTGTGCGTGCCGACGGTCAGGATGGAGAAGATCGGGTCGGTTTCGGTGTGGCACAACGATTCTGCCGACGCCATCTTCATCGGCTGCTGGACGAACATCAACTTGCCCTGGAAGTCGCCGGTGACGAACAGACCGACCAGGCGGCGACGAGCGGCGACCAGGCTGCCCAGGATCGCGGCGGGCCGGTACATGGTGCGGGCGTCGGCGGCTCGTCGGACGTCTTGCCCGAACGCACCATCAGCCAGGCGCGAGACGCCGGCGACGAACGTGCCCGCGGTCAGGAACGCGCCGGCGACCGCGTGCAGGAACGCCCAGATCGCCGGTGTTGTTGGTGAGCAGCGCGCCAGAAGTCGGTCAGCTCGGCGCGGCCGGTTTCGGGGTTGAACCGGGCGCCGACCGGATGCTGCATGAACGAGTTCGCGGCGATGATGAAGAACGCCGAGGCGTTGACGCCGAAAGCGACGATCCAGATGCAGGCCAGATGCAGCGCCCGGGGCAGTCGGCCCCAGCCGAAGATCCACAGCCCGATGAACGTGGACTCGAAGAAGAAGGCGACCAGGCCCTCGAACGCCAGCGGTGCCCCGAAGATGTCGCCGACGAACGTCGAGTACTCGCTCCAGTTCATGCCGAACTGGAACTCCTGCACGATGCCGGTGGCGACGCCGAGGGCGAAGTTGATCAGGAACAGCTTGCCGAAGAAGCGGGTCAGCCGGTACCAGGAGTGTTGCCGGTGACGTGCCACGACCGTCTGCATGACGGCGATGAGCGGAGCGAGGCCGATGGTGAGCGGAACGAAGATGAAGTGGTAGACGGTGGTGATCCCGAACTGCCACCGCGACACATCCAACGCGTCCATCCGACTACTCCCTGGGTCCACTGTCCAATCTACGACACAGTGTAGTAGCGAAATCGCCGAGATTACCTAGGGGCTTTCGACCTTCATTCCGGGGCCGCGGCGGTCACATTCCCGCGCCATTCGGCCATGTCCTTACTGGCCTTGCGGATGCCGAAGGCCGAGACCATCTCGAAGACGCCGAGGACGATCAGCCAGATGCCGACCACCATGGTCAGCGTAGCCAGCGACTGGAAGGGGGCGGCCAGCATGACCACGCCGGCGATCAGGCTGATCGAGCCCGATGAAGATCTCCCAGCCGCGGCCGGGCAGGGTCGGATCGCTGATCGCCGACACGGCGGTGGCCACGCCGCGGAAGACGAAGCCGACGCCGACCCAGATGGCCAGCAGCAGGATCGATTCCTGCAGGCTGCGGAAGCACAGCACGGCCAGGATCAGCGCCGCCGCGCCGCTGAGGAACAGCAGAACCCGCCCGCCGGCCGAGACGTGCAGGCTGAACGCGAAGACCACCTGCGAGATGCCGGTGATCAACAGGTAGGCGCCGAAGAAGATCGCCGCGACGAGGATGGTGATGGCCGGCCAGACCAGGACCATGATGCCGAGGATCACCGCGAGGACGCCCGACAACAATGCCGACTTCCACAGATGCTGCAACATGCTTGGGGGAGCAGGGGTTTCCATGGGCGCAGTGTGGCACACGACTGTACTGCCATCCGCTGATTTCGCGTTACCGCTGTCATGTCTCCACACGGTCGTTAATGTCCTGTTACCGGCGCTGCGCGTCGGGTCATCGGCCGTTAACGTCCTTGGCTGAAGACGCCTGAAGAGAAAGCAGAGGCAACCGTGTTGAGTGCAAAGCAAGCCCGCCGGACCGGGTTCTGGCGGATCGCGGCGGTGTTCGCCGCGACCGGCGCCCTGGCGTTGTCAGGTTGTGCGAGCGGCTCGGACTCCGGCAGTGGCTCGGAGTCGACGACGTCGTCCGCGTCGGCGGAGAAGGTCGATGCGATCGCGAACACCGTGCCCGAGGCGATCAAGTCGTCCGGCAAACTGGTCATCGGCGTCAACATCCCCTACGCGCCGAACGAGTTCAAGGATCCCGACGGCAAGATCGTCGGCTTCGACGTCGATCTGATGAACGCCATCGCCGAGACGCTCGGACTGACCCCGGAATACCGCGAAGCCGACTTCGCCAAGATCATCCCGTCGATCCAGGGCGGCACGTTCAACGTCGGCATGTCGTCGTTCACCGACAGCAAGGAGCGCGAGCAGTCGGTCGACTTCGTCACCTACTTCTCGGCGGGCACGCTGTGGGCGCAGCAAGCCCGGCACCGACATCGACCCGGAGAACGCCTGCGGCAAGAAGGTCGCGGTCCAGGCGACCACGGTCCAGGAGACCGAAGAACTGCCGGCGCGCAGCAAGAAGTGCACCGATGAGGGCAAGCCGGCCATCGAGATCGTGCCGTTCGACAGCCAGGACGCGGCCACCAACGCCGTGGTGCTCGGCCAGGCCGACGCCATGTCAGCGGATTCACCGGTGACGCTGTATGCGATCAAGCAGACCAACGGCAAGCTCGAGCAGGCCGGGGACATCGTTCGACTCGGCGCCCTACGGCTGGCCGGTGGCCAAGGGCTCGCCGTTGGCCCAGTCGCTGCTGCAGGCCCTCGAGCATCTGATCGAGACCGGCAAGTACAAGGAGATCGCGGCGAACTGGGGCGTCGAGGAGGGCATGATCGACAAGCCGGTGATCAACGGCGCGGTCTCCTGAGTCGAGAGCAGGAATCATGAGTGATGACGACGCGCCGCCACAGACCATCGACGCCGTCCCGCTGCGACACCCGTGGCGGTGGGTGGCGGCGGTCGTCATCCTCATCCTGGTCGTCCTGTTCGTCTGGGGCGCGGCCACCAACCCCGCCTACCGCTGGCCCGTCTTCGGCGAGTACCTCTTCAACGAGCGGGTCCTGACCGTCGGGCTGTTCAACACGCTGCAGCTGACCGTCTACTCGATGGTGCTGGCGTCGCGCTCGGGCGTGGTGCTGGCGGTGATGCGGCTCTCGCCGAACCCGGTGTTCCGCTAGGTGTCGTGGGTGTACCTTTGGATCTTCCGCGGCACGCCGATCTACGTGCAGCTGGTGTTCTGGGGCCTGATCCCGACGATCTACCAGCAGCTCCGGCTCGGGGTGCCCTTCGGTCCGACGTTCTTCGTGCTCGACCTGCAGAGCCTGTCGCTCCCGTTCCTGCTGGCGACGCTCGGTCTGGCGCTCAACGAGGCGGCCTACATGGCCGAGATCATCCGCGCGGGAATCAGTTCCGTGCCCGAGGGGCAGCTGGAGGCGTCGACGGCGCTGGGCATGTCGTGGGGGATGGCGATGCGCCGCACGGTGCTGCCGCAGGCGATGCGGGTGATCATCCCGCCGACCGGCAACGAGGTCATCAGCATGCTGAAGACCACCTCGCTGGTGACCGCGGTGCCGTTCACCCTCGACCTGTACGGCATCACCGCCACGCGAGATCGCCGCGCGCACCTTCGAGCCGGTGCCGCTGCTGCTGGTGGCCGCGTTCTGGTACCTGGTGGTCACAAGCATCCTGATGGTCGGCCAGTACTACCTCGAGCGGTACTTCTCCCGTGGCGCGTCGCGCAAGCTGACGACCAAGCAACTCGAGGCGCTGGCCAAGGCGCAGGCAAACACAGGTGGGATGTGACTGAGGCAGCGGACGCCGCCCGGCCCATGGTCAAGGCGGAGCAGGTGTGCAAGGACTTCGGCGCGCTGAAGGTGCTCAAGGGCATCACGCTGGAGGTCGAGCAGGGGCGAGGTGCTGGTGCTGGTCGGGCCGTCCGGCTCGGGCAAGTCGACGTTCCTGCGGTGCATCAACCACCTGGAGACCGTCAATGCGGGCCGGCTCTACGTCGACGGTGAGCTTGGTCGGCTATACGCGACGAGGGCGGCAAACTGCACGAGATGCAGCCCGGCGACGCCGCCAAGCAGCGCCGCGAGATCGGCATGGTGTTCCAGCACTTCAACCTGTTCCCGCACCGCACCGCGCTGGAGAACATCATCGAGGCGCCCGATCCACGTCAAGGGCGTCAAGAAGGACGACGGCGATCGCGCGGGGCAAGGATCTGCTCGAGCAGGTCGGGCTGTCGGAGAAGGCCGATGCCTACCCGGCGCAGCTGTCGGGCGGCCAGCAGCAGCGCGTCGCGATCGCCCGCGCTCTGGCAATGGATCCGAAACTCATGCTGTTCGACGAGCCGACCTCGGCGCTGGACCCCGAGCTGGTCGGCGAGGTGCTCGAGGTGATGAAAAAGCTTGCCACCGAGGGCATGACGATGGTCGTCGTCACCCACGAGATGGGGTTCGCCCGAGAGGTCGCCGACCAGTGGTGTTCATGGACGGCGGCGTCGTCGTGGAAAGCGGGCCGCCGCGCGAGAGTGCTGGCCAACCCGCAGCACGAACGGACGAAGGCGTTTCTGTCCAAGGTGCTCTAGTTCGCATGCCGGCGAGCGCACCGGATCCGGCCACCCCGCTGTGGCGGGCCGCGCAGGTGTTCCGTCTGCTCAGTTGCATCTACGCGCTGGGTTTCCAGATTCGCGGTCAATGCCGACCTGGACCGACCCGCGGTCGGTTGGCTGCTGTTCGCCGTGCTGATCGCGTGGAGCATCGCCTGCGCGGCGGCGTACCTGCAGGGCTTCGGCCGCCGGCCGGCCTGGGTGTTGGCCGAATCGCCGTCGTCGTCGGCGCTGATGCTGTCCACCGAATTCGTCGCCTCCGAGCAGTGGGTCGCTGAACAATCAGTCCTGGCCGACCACGCTGTGGGCCACGAACGCGACGATCTCCGCGGCCATCCTGTTCGGTCCGATCGGCGGCATGCTGACCGGCGTGCGTGGTGATGTCGCGGCCAGCGCGGTGCTCAAGGGTATGTTGAGCTCGACCTCGGCCGCAACGCGACAATCGTCATCGAACTTGCGGTCGGCCTCGCGGTCGGTATGGCCGCGCAGACGGCGCGTCGCGCCCACGCCGAACTGAAGCGCGCGGCCCGGCTGTCGGCGACGATCGAGGAGCGGGAGCGGTTGTCCCGTCAGGTGCACGACGGTGCCATCCAGGTGCTCGCGCTGGTGGCCCGGCGCGGGCGGGAGATCGGCGGCGAGACAGCGCAACTGGCCGAACTGGCGGGTGAGCAGGAGCGCGCGTTGCGCCGGCTCGTCAGTTCCGGCGAGGACGCCGGACCGCGGGCGGGTGAGCTGACCGATGTCGGCGCTCTGCTGCGGCAGCGGGCATCGGACCGGGTGTCGGTCAGCGTGCCCGCCGACCCGGTGCTGCTCGATGCGGCGGTCGCGGAGGAACTGTGCGCAGCGGCGGGCAACGCGCTCGACAACGTCGCCGCGCACGCGGGACCGGAGGCGCGGCGCCTACGTGCTGCTGGAGGATCTCGGCGATACGGTGACGGTGAGTGTCCGCGACGACGGTGTCGGCATAGCCGATGGCACGGCTCGAGGAAGCCGTTGCGCGAAGGGCGGATTGGGGATCGCCAAATCGATTGTGGGGCGGATGAATTGGCTGGGCGGCCGCGCGGAGCTGAGACACCGGCGCCAGGGATGCGGGACGGAATGGGAGCTGACGGTACCCCGACGGTGATGGTCGTCGACGACCATCCGATCTGGCGAGACGCGGTCGCCCGCGACCTCGCCGAAGACGGCTTCAACGTGGTCGCGACCGCCGACGGCGTGGCGACGGCGCAAGCGGCGGGCCGCGGTGGTGCTGCCCGACGTCGTGGTGATGGACATGCGGCTGGCCGACGGCGACGGGGCACAGGCGACCGCCGAGGTGCTGCGGTGTCGCCGGCGTCGCGGATCCTGGTGCTCTCGGCGTCTGACGAACGCGACGACGTGCTGGAGGCCGTCAAGGCGGGCGCCACCGGCTATCTGGTGAAGAGCGCGTCCGAACACGAACTCGGCGAAGCGGTGCGGGCGACGGCGCGACGGCCGGGCCGTGTTCACGCCGGGCCTGGCCGGTCTGGTGCTGGGGGAGTACCGGCGAATCGCGCGCGGACCGGCCGGGACCCGCGCGAGCCGAGCCTGACCGAGCGCGAGACCGAGATCCTGCGCCATGTCGCCAAGGGGCTGACCGCCAAGCAGATCGCGGCGCGGCTGTCGCTGAGCCACCGCACCGTGGAGAACCACGTGCAGGCGACGTTCCGCAAGCTGCAGGTCGCCAACCGGGTCGAACTGGCGCGCTACGCGATCGAACACGGCCTCGACGAGTAGTCGTACTCATCCGGTAGCTGCACCGGAACGCTGCGCACGATGACGCCATGACCGAACCGCAGCACGCGTCGTCGCCCGGCTCTCGGCGGACTTCGCCGCGCTGTCGCATCAGTTCGCCCGAGGTCTCGGCGGACCTGACCGAACTGGACCGTCTACTGGCCCGCGCTCGCGGCTGCCTCAGTCGCACCGCAGCCGCAGCCACCGATGCCCGTCCGCAGCCATACCCGCCGCCGCTACGGTGTACCGCCGCCGCATGCCCGCCGCCGCCGCCGACCGCCCCGCCGCCGCCACCGGCTCGGAGGGCTGGATCGGCAAGCTGCTCGCCGTCGCCGGGGTCGCGGTCACGCTGATCGGCGTCGTGCTGCTGCTGGTGCTCGCCGCCCAGGCCGGCATCCTGCGTCCGGAAATCCGGGTCGCGCGCCGGCGCCGTGCTGGCCGCGTGCGCTGGTCGGCGTGGCCTGGTGGCTCAACGCCCGGCCCGGCGGACGGGTCGGGGCGATCGCGCTGGCCGCCACCGGCGTCGCCGCCGCGTACATGGACGTCATCGCCGTCACCGACGATCTACGACTGGGTCGCGCCGGCGGCGGGACTCGGTGCATGCCGCGGTGATCGCCGGCGGCGGCCTGATACTGGCCCGGCGCTGGAATTCCGAGCACCTCGGGCTGCTGGTGCTGGTGCCGCTGATCGGCTTGGCGCCGATCGTCGCCGACGGCATCACGCTGCTGCTGGTGGCGATTCATGCTCGCGCTGGCGGCCGCCTCGCTGCCCGTCCAACTCGGCAAGGACTGGATCTGGCTGCACGCGGCGCGAATCGCGGCGATGGTGGTTCCGCTGCTGCTGGCGCTGATGGTGCGCGTACTTCGACGCCCGCGAGGACCTCTGGCTGGCCGGCGCCTGCGGCATCGCCGCGCTGCTGGCGCATCGGCCGGCGCGCTGGTCCTGCTGCCCGCGACCGAGCAACCGCGCCGCGATGGCGCTGTTGACCGCCGCTGGGGGTGACGCCGGTGCTGGTGCGTGGTGCTGGCGGTCGACCGGGTGGTCGCCGCGCTGATGGCCGGCGGCCTGGCGGCCGCGCTGCTGGCGATCGTGCTGGTCGCCGACCGCCTGCCCGGCGTCGTCGGCGATCGTCCGGCAGGTGTTCTCGGCGCTGTCGGCGGTCGCCGCGCTGATCGCGGTCGGCGTCGCGTTCGACGGGCGGGTCGGCGGCGCCGGTGCTGCTCGCGATGGCCGTGGTGGTCGCCGTGGCCGGGCGTCGGCGACGGCGTCGCGCGGTGGTGCGCGGTCGGGTTCGCGGTCGTGGGCGGCGGCGGTGTACCTGAGCTACGCGCCGCCGAGCGCGCTGCTCGAACCCACCGAGGTCTGTCGGCCGCGACGGCGGTCGTCCACGCTGGTGTCCAGCATCCTGCTGGTGGCCGCCGCCGTGGCGATCGCCTGGTCGTGGCGCGCGGTGCGAACCGCGTCGCTGTGGTCGGCCGCCGGCGCCGTGATCGTCTACGCGGTCATTCGTTCGCCGTGACCGCGGGCGTGCTGGTCGGCGGCGACGGGACGTCGGCTTCTTCGCCGGGCACATGGCTGGCGACCATCTGCTGGATCGCGATGGCGGCGGCGGTGTTCGGCTATGCCGTGCGGCTGCCGCGAGCGGAGCGGTCGGTGCCGATCGGCGGCGGTCTCGGGCTGGTGGCGGCGGCGATGGCCAAGCTGTTCCTGTTCGACCTCGGCACGCTCGACGGCATCTTCCGGGTGGCGGTGTTCATCGTCGTCGGCCTGGTCTTGCTGGGGATGGGCGCCGGCTACGCCCGGCTGCTGGCCCAACAGGACAAGCAGGCCGTGACGACACCCACCGGCTAAACTGGACTCATTCCAGATAAAGGAGGCGTTGTCATGGTCATGGGCAACACGTCGAAGTCACGAAGAACCGAAGCCGAGGTCACCGAATTCCAGGCCTCACCCGAGCTGAGCGCGGCGCTGCAGCGGGTGCTGGTCGATCTGATCGAACTCCACCTGCAGGGCAAGCAGGCGCACTGGAACGTCGTCGGCACCAACTTCCGCGACCTGCACCTGCAACTCGACGAGATCGTCGAGTTCGCCCGCGAAGCCAGCGACACGTCGCCGAACGGATGCGGGCCCTGGACGCCGTGCCCGACGGCCGATCGGACACCGTGGCAGCCGCCACGTCGCTGCCCGAGTTCCCGGCTACGAGCACAGCACCGGCGAGGTCGTCGACCTGATCACCACCCGCGTCTACGCGACCGTCGACACGATGCGGGCGGTGCACGACACCGTCGACGCCGAGGATCCCAGCACGGCCGACATCCTGCATCAGCTCATCGACGGCCTGGAGAAGCTGGCCTGGCTGGTCAAGTCGGAGAACCGGAAGGTGTGACCGTCGGGCGACCGGTGGCCGACCAGGTACCAGGTGTGCATCGGGCCCTTGCCCTTGATGTCCACGAGGCCGCGCTCCTCGAGCACGAAAGCGTGGTGCAGGCGCTGATAGACGTTGTCCGGCACCTGGATTCGGCCTTCGACGTCGGTGGTCTCCATGCGGGAGGCGACATTGACCGCGTCGCCCCAGACGTCGTAGAAGAACTTGCTTCGCACCGACGACCCCGGCGACCACGGGTCCGCTCGCCATGCCGATCCGCAGCGGCACCTCGCGGCCCTGCGGGTCCTTGAGATCGGCGACCGCGTCGGCCATGTCGAGCGCCAGGCCGCCAGCGCCTCGAGGTGGTCCGCGCGCGGCGTGCGGTACACCGCTGACGACCATGTAGGAGTCGCCGCTGGTCTTGACCTTCTCCAGCCCGTGCCGGTCGACGAAGGCGTCGAGGTCGGTGTAGAGCCGGTCCAGGAACCGCACCAATTCGGCCGGGCGGCGTCTCGCTGGCGCGCTTGGTGTAGCCGGCGATGTCGGCGAACAGAATCGACGCGTCGTCGTACTTGTCGGCGATGACCGTGCGCGCCGGGTCCTTGAGCCGGTCGGCGATGGTCTCGGGGAGGATGTTGGCCAGCAGCCGCTCCGACCGTTCGTATTCGGCCTCCATCGCCTGCTCTGCGCGCTCGGTTTCGCGCAGCGTGTACCACAGCGTCGCCACGATCATCACGCACCGACGAGATCACCGAGCTGATGAATCCGACCGTCAGCATCCAGGGCGGGCCGAGGCCGCGGTCGTCGGGCACCGTCAGTTCCAGGGCGATGATGATCACCACCCCGACCGCGGCGATCACCGACGCCAGCACGATGCGCTCGATGCCGAGCACGAGCACGACCAGCGAGGCCGAGACCAGGAAGTAGAACTGCAGACCCGAGCCGGTGCCGATGGTGTAGCAGATGAATCCCACTGAGACGTAGGCGAAGAACACGAACGTCAGCGGGGCGACGGTCTCGCCGAGCGGGCACAGCCGCGGGATGCTGAGGAACACCGCCCCGCAGGCCAGGTTGACCACCCCCAGCCACCACAGCGAGCCGCCGAGCGTCAGCTGGAACAGGCCGAATGCCACGCGACACCGCTGCGGCGATCCAGCCGGCGATCTTCAGCACCCGGACCCGGCGGGACACGGTCTCCGCGTGATGGCGGTTGGGCGACGGTCACGCGGCGCTGCAGTGCCACCTCGGGCACACAGACGGGCCGCACCTTGAGCACGGCCGGAGCTTATCGCTTGAATCGGCGCTAACCTGCTGGAATGACGCGTATCGCGTGCTGCCAGATGGATCCGGTGATCGGCGACCTCGACGGGAACACCGAACGGATCCGTGCTGCCGTGGCCGGGGCGACGGCGGCGGGCGCCGACATCATCGTGCTGCCCGAACTGGTGACCTCGGGTTACATGCTCGCCGACGGGGCCGAGGCCCGCTCGGTCGCGCTGCGCAGCGGACAGCCCGAGTTCTCGAAATGGGCTGGCGCGCTGGGTGATTCGATTGCCGTTCTGGGCTTCTGCGAACTGGGCGAGGACGGGCTGCTGTACAACAGCGCGGCCGTGCTCGACGCGGGCGCGGTGACGGCGGTGTACCGCAAGACCCATCTGTGGGACCGGGAGAAGCTGATCTTCACCCCCGGCTGCCAATTGCCGCCGGTGTTGCGGACCCGGCACGGCGCGATCGCCGTGATGCTGTGCTACGACCTGGAATTCGGTGAGCTGACCCGGCGCGCGGTGGTCGACGGCGCCGAGCTGCTGGTCGCTCCGGTGAACTGGCCGCTGTTCCCGCGTCCCGACGGGGAGCATCCGGGCGAGGTGATCACCGCGATGTCGACCGCCCGCACCAACCACGTGGCCGTCGCGGCCTGCGACCGTGCCGGGGTCGAGCGCGGTCAACGGTGGACGGCGGGAACGGCGATCGTGAACGCCGACGGCTGGGTGGTCGCCGAGGCGGGACCCGGGGAGGGCATGGCGATCGCCGACGTCGACCTGACGCTGAGCCGGAACAAGATGCTCACCGAGCACGTCCATCTGCTCGACGATCGCCGGCTCGACCTGTACTGAGCCGGGCAGCGGCGATCAGCTGCCAGGCGATGATCGAATAGATCGCCCCGCGCTCGCAGGCGCCGGTGGGCAGGTCGGTCGCACACCAGCGAGGCGCCGCACAGCAGCCCGAGCCCACCGAGCGCGTAACCGGTCAGCTGGGACGGGCGCGAATCGTCGGGCAGGCCGGCCCGACCCGCCGCGAGAACAGCCAGGTTGCCGCCGACGATGGCCGCGGTCGCGCCCCAGGCATGCAGCGCCTGCCAGGTTCCGCTGCCGCCGCTGGGAAACAGGCCCACGACGACGGAGCCGGCTCCGTAGAGGCAGGCGAACACGATGAACGCCAGACCGCCGCGGCGTGGTCGAACAGCCCAGACAGCCGCTGCGCCGGCGGCGACGAACGCCATGCCCTGAACCCGGAATGCGGCGTTCATCCACCACGCCAGCGGCGAGACGGGCCGGCCGAGGTCGCTGACGTAATTCGTGGTGTAGGCGTAGCCCGGTACCCGCGCCGCTGCGGCCGCCTCGACAGCCAGGTAGCCGACGCCTGCGGCGATCCAAGCTGCGGCGGCCGCCCGTCGCACGGTCGCCGCCTTGGGGGTGCGCACCCGACCACCTTGCCAGCTTGCGGGGTCCGAAGTGGCCTCGGCGAGATTCGAACTCAGTTCGGGGTGACGAGTGCCGCATGCCGGGACGGCTCAGCTTGGCCCTGCGCGGTAATTAAGCAGGCGCTGATTCCATCTGAGCAATTCTTGCAACCGTCCCCACTCGTGAAAGGTCGCCGCTTCCGCTTCAGTCTTTGGTGAAGCAGTACATCCGGTACGACACCTTCCCGCGTTGCAGTTCGCGGTTCATTGTTGTGCCTGGCAAACCGGCGAAAACGCGGCCGAAGGGCCGCAGGAGAATGGGTACACGGCGGCCGACTAGGTCCATGTACCGCGGCGAGTTCTTCTCCATCCCGCGCAGAACCTCCCCACTGATGACCCGCTCGGAAACCAGCCGCAGCGGCATTTCTGCCAGTGCTGTGTCCCAAGCGGGAATTTCGGCTTCCCCGCGGAAATCGGCGTATAGGAAATGCCCTCCCGGTCGTAGCACTCGCACCAATTCGAGCAGGAAACGGTGAAAGTGAGGGTAGGTGTGCGAGGCTTCGATGTTGATCACCGCGTCGAATGACTCATCGGGAAAAGGCAGGTCTTCGGCGTCGCCGTGCACGAAATCGAGCCCCGGTAGGTTGTGTCTTTTTTGGGCGAATGCAATGCCGTCTGGGTTGAAGTCCAGCCCCGTGTAGGAGGCTGGGCAAAACGTGCGTACCAGATACGCGGCTCCACCGCCATGGCCGCAGCTGACCTCTAATACCCTTTTACCGCTGAGATCCGCCTGGGTCGCCGTGCGGTGGTAGAGCTGGGTGCAGTACCGGTTGAGCTCATCCGAAGGGGCCATCGGCAGGCCCATCGGCGGCTCCTCCTCATAGCCCCAGTTGAGAAAAACGACGTCCTCTTCATTCCACCGGCGGGTGATGAAGGGATACCAGTACTTGTTCATGATTTTTTTGAACGACGAGTACAGGCCCTCGTTCACGTACTGCTTGAGGCTGGCGGTCATAGCGGCGAGTATGCCAGGCAGGTCGACCGCCGGCTCAAAGATCGCCCTGACGGCGGCTGCCGTCGGCCACGATGCAGGGTCAGCATCACTCGACGCCCCGAGGGTTCGCCGGTAAACCACCGCTCGAGCACCCCGTCCCGGTGTGTACGCGACACCACGCCAATGAGGTCGTTCATCCCGCGCGTCGGTTGGTACGAAACGGAATTCGCGCAGCAGCGTGCGCAGGACGACTTCCATCTCCAGGTTCGCAAACCCCGCGCCAAGGCAGCGGTTCTACGCCGCCGCCGAAAGCAGTCCACGCGAAGGGCTTCGGGAAGGCGCCGACGAATCGGTCCGGGTTGAACGACGCCGCGTCCGGGAAGCTCTCTTCGGACGCATGGGCCAGACGGATACTGAACAGCACCGTGGTGTCCTCCGGAATGACCCAGTCCCCCAATCGGATTCGCGTCTTGGTTCGCCGGATAGCGTTGTCGAGAACCGGCCGGGTGCGCTGCACCTCCCAGATCGTGGCCTGCCGCAATTCAGATCCGCCGGCGTCCACTTCCTCCGTCAGCCGCGTCAGCAGTCGTGGATGCCGGCGCACCCGCTCCACCGCCCAGGCCAATTGTGATGCGGTTGTCTCCTGACCGGAGGCCGACAGAGCTCAGCAACTCGTCGGCGATATGTCGATCGGGGATCGGCTCACCGTCTTCGTAGCGGGCCTGCAACAGCAGTGCAAGTACATCGCTACGCTCTTCGAGGTGCGGGTCGGCGCGTGCATCGGCGATGAGCGAGTCAACTATACCGTCGAATCGGCGCCGGTACCGCAGATATCGCCCCCCCGGACTCCACGGACCCAGGTCACGCCGCATCATCGGCGGCACCACCAAGACCAGGCAGGCGAGCGTGACCGTGGGCGGCACCAGCTCGCGAAGCTCGTCCAGCGCGGGGCCCTCGGCGCCCACCACAGCACGCAGAATCGCGCCGAGGGTGATGCTTGTCATCGACTGCAGCGTTTCGAACTCGCGTCCTTCCGGCCAGGTCGCGATCTCGCGCATCACCTCCTCTTCAATGATGCGGACTTCGTAGCTTCGCACCTGCTTGCCGTGAAACGGCGGGAACACCACTTTGCGACGTGCACGGAGTCTGTCGGGGGCAAGGCTGAATGTCGATCCCGGGCCGAATGCGTCGCCCGGGCCCCCGGCCCCGAAGTCGGGCGTTCGACCAGATCGGTGCTCGTGCCGAATATATTCCTTGCCCACGATTGGGTCGCTGACCACCACCATCTGGCCCACGATCGGCAACCTGATGGTGAACACGTTGCCGTACCGTCGGGCTAGCGGGTAAAGGATTTTAGCCTGTTTGGCCATGAACGCGATGCCCAGGACGGCCTTTGGTATCCGCGCGCCTGGCGGTAGCCGTACCGCCTCCGTTGTCGCCGTCGCCATGCATCCCCTCCCGCGCCTGTACTGCAATGGCCCGCTTGTCGGCGGCCCCAACGTATCAGTATTGGAAGATGTTTGGCGCGGGATCCATGACGGCCGCGACAGCTGCACTGTCGTCAGGCTGCTCCTAACCTCCCCCGCACGCGGCGTCAGATGCACGGGAGATCACCTGTACCGCGTCGGCCGAAGCGAGAGATATGTCGTCGAAGACGTCGACAGTAATCCGTAGGCTGAGCCGCGATGCCCGCCAAGGACGTCGATCACCGCCTCAGCGCCCTGCCCGAGACCGGGTACATCTACCGCACCTCATGGTCTTCCGCGTCAAGACGTCATCCCATTCGTGTTGCGCCGGAGGGATATCGACATCTTCGAACACGTCAACACGGTCGGTTCGACGCTGGACGGCACCGACGGCCTAGGTGACTGGAACATCCCGTGGGATCAGTGGGAAGCCGGCAACGCCAGCATCTGATGACTGCATAGACGGCGGGGGCAACGTACCGTCGCCGTCAATGCAATTGCCGGTCGATCCGGTCGATCACCCCTCGCGCCAGTGACCCTGTCCACCAATGAGCGCCGACGGCATCGGCGCACCCGCGGGCGAATGATCAGGCCTTGGCACCACCGAAATGTGCGTGAAAGACCGAAGTGCTGTAGGGCAGAGCCTCGGCGCGAATCGTTCTAAAGGTGCGGGCGACCGACTCTGCTCAGCCGATCATCGGACTCGCATGTCAGGCCCGATCAGAAACGCCGCCTTCCTGAGTAGACAGCGTTCCCGATATCGGAGCGTTCCGTCTGGTCCGGCGTGGTTTACTCGTAGCTATTGGTTGTGCCCTCATCGGGCGTGGTACGCCGATTGATGGGTGGGTGGAGGGATGCGGATCGTCCGAATTTCTGCAGCCGGTGTGGATACCGCTGGTTGTAGGGGTGGTGATCATTTGTGGAGGCTTCGCCGTGTGGCGGGTCCACAGTCTCTTCGGCGCTGAGAAGCGGCCATCCTATGCCGACGCTCAAGTCGGTAACGTTGTGTCTTTTGATTCCAAGCAGGTGATTTACGAGGTCTTCGGCCCGGCAGGCAGTGTGGCGGACATAAGCTATTTCGATGCGAATGCCCGGCCGCAGCAAGTTGATGGAGCCGCGTTACCGTGGTCATTGAAGATTACGGCAAACTCGCAGTCGATTGTGGGTAGCGTTGTGGCGCAAGCCGATAGCGACAACATTGGCTGCCGCATCGTGGTGGACGGTGTGGTCGAAGCAGAGAGAATCTCCGACGAAGTCAAGGCCTACACCCATTGCTTGGTTACGGGCGGATGAGAAACTACGGTACGCGAAACGAACGCGCCGAGCGATCGTTCTCAGCGAAGATGGTTCGGAAACTTGCGCCGCTCATCATTCTTGGGTGGTTGGCGATAATTGCCGTTTTAAGTTTTTGGATCCCATCGCTTGATCAGGTCGCCAAAGAGCGGGCCGTTATCGCTAAGCCTAAAAGATGCGCCCTCGGTACAGGCGGTGATGCACATCGGTGAGGTATTCAAGGAATCGAGCACCGATAGTGTGGCGATGGTCGTCTTAGAAAGCGACCAACCCCTCGGCGACGAATGCTCACCGTTACTATGAGAAACTGATTTCTCAGCTGAGCGGCGACACGACGCATATTCAGCATATTCAGGATTATTGGGGCGATCCACTAACGGCATCTGCAGCGCAAAGCCCCGACGGTAAGGCTGCGTATGTCCAACTGAGCCTCGGGGGAACCAAGGCGAGCTCGGGCGAACGAAACAGTCGACGCTGTTCGGGGGGTCGTAGAGCGCACGCCGGCGCCGAATGGCCTCAAGGTCTATGTCACCGGTCCAGCTGCACTCGTCGCGGATTCCACCCACAGCGGCGAGAGAACAATAGCTAAGATCACCGTGGTAGCAATCGCGGTGATCTTCATGATGCTTCTGCTGGTATACCGTTTGATCACTACCGCTGTTTTCCTTTTCGCCATGGTTGGGATCAACTTGGCGGCGGTCCGTGGAATCGTTGCATTGCTAGGTCATTATGGTGTTATCGGGCTTTCGAGTTTTGCTGTCAGCATCCTGGTGACCCTGGCAATTGCAGCCGGAACGGATTACGGAATATTCTTCATGGGCCGATACCATGAGGCGCGTCAGGCAGGTGAAGATCGGGAAAGCGCTTACTACACCGCTTACCGCGGTGTTGCGCACGTAATTTTAGCCTCTGGGTTGACTATCGCCGGGGGAACGCTTTGCCTGAGTTTCACCCGATTGCCGGCATTCCAAACGATGGCCGCCCCATGCGCGGCGGGCATGCTCGTTGCAGTCGTGGGGGCACTGACACTGATTCCCGCAGGACTGAGCGTAGTTAGCCGTTTCGGCCTGCTCGACCCGAAGCGCACGATGTCGGAACGTGGATGGCGACGAGTAGGCACTGCGGTGGTGCGCTGGCCTGTGCCCATCTTCATTGCAACATGCGCGGTAGCTCTGGTTGGTCTGCTGGCGCTGCCGGGTTATCAGGTGAGCTACCAAGACCGCTTTTATATGCCCCAGAACGTTCCGGGGAACATTGGAATGGCAGCGGCAGAGCGCCATTTCTCTCCGGCGCGGATGATGCCCGAGGTGGTGATGATTGAGTCGGATCATGATATGCGTAATTCGGCGGACTTCCTTGTATTGAACAAATTAGCTAAAGGCCTTTTCAGCGTTGAAGGGGTTGCGCTGGTGCAGGGCGTCACTAGACCCGAGGGCACGCCTCTGAAGCACACCTCAATACCATCCTTGTTGAGCATCCAGAACGCCGGGTTGCTGCAAAACATGACGTTTGTCAAAGCCCGGCTTGAGGACATGCGGGGGCAGGCCGAAGAGCTCACAGGGACCATTGCGACGTTGGAGCGAACGTACGGACTTTTGCAGCAGCTGGCCGACACCACTCATCACGCGGCCGGCGTAACGAAGGATCTTGGTGACACTACGCATCATGCGGTCGGCGTCACGAAGGAGATGGTGGATATCACCACGGAAGTACGAGACCACCTCGCCGATTTCGACGACTTCTCTAGGCCTGTCCGCAATTACTTCTACTGGGAACCGCACTGCTATGACATCCCGGTCTGCTCGGCGCTGAGGTCCGTTTATGACGCAACGGATGGGCTTGACAACGTGACAAACAAGATGCGGGAACTCTTGCCAGATTTGGACAATATCGACAAGAGTCATGCTGGAAGAGCTCACGCCAGATGTGGACAAGATCGACTCGCTGACGCCGCAATTGCTCGCGCTGCTGCCCCCGCAGATCGCTATCCTAAAAAGCGCACCGACCACGTTGCTGGCCACGTACAGCACCATGTCTGGGATCACTCAGCAAATGGAAGAACTTGGAGGCGACCCGGCTGCCATGGGGCAGGATTTTGACGCGGCCCAAAACGACGATTCCTTCTACTTGCCTCGGGGGGTTTTCGACAACGCTGACTTCCAGCGCGTCATGAAGCTGTTCTTGTCACCGGACGGGAGGGCGGCGCGCTTCATCATTACGCATAGGGGCGAACCCCGACAGTCGAGGGTATTCGCGGATTACGCGTTGAGAACGGCCGCTGAGGAGTCTCTGAAAGGTACTCCACTGGCGAATGCCGAAATTTACATATCTGGTACCGCTGCAACCTTCAAGGACTTGCGACAGGCCGCGAATTACGACCTTGTGGTCGCAGCGATGGCATCCCTTTGTATAGTTTTCATAATTATGTTGATCATTACGCGAAGCCTTATTGCTGCCCTGGTGATCGTGGGCACAGTGGCGCTGTCCTTGGGCGCATCATTTGGGTTATCCGTGCTGGTCTGGCAATACATTCTCGGCACCGAGTTGAACTGGACCGTTTTAGTTATGGCCGTGATTATATTGTTAGCTGTGGGCTCAGACTACAATTTGCTTTTGGTGTCCCGGTTTAGGGAAGAAATGCGCGCGGGACTGAAGACGGGTATCATCCGGGCGATGGGCGGAACCGGCAAGGTGGTCACCGCCGCGGGCTTGGTGTTCGCTTTCACGATGGCGTCCATGGTGGTCAGCGACCTGCGGGTCGTCGGCCAGGTTGGCACCACAATCGGTCTGGCCTTCTCTTCGACACGCTGGTGGTGCGGGCCTTTATGATGCCGTCCGTCGTCGCCATGCTGGGACGCTGGTTCTGGTGGCCACTGAACGTTCGCTCGCGCCCCGGGCCGCTTGAAAAGGAGCCCGCTTTAACGACGTTGCTTGCAGCGAGCACATTTATCGGCGTCCCTGGGCGCTCCAGTCGGGCCGATAGCCGTGATGGAAATGCTCGTTGAGGAATTCCCCGCTGACGCTCATCCAAATTCCCACCCGGGTGGCTCCGCCGAGAGGTGGGGGGCTCGTTCAAAGCTGCTGGCCCTCGGGCAAATGAATCGCCTGGTTCTGATTGAACTACCCCGGGTTTAGTTCCGATCTTACAGAAAGATGCCGAGGCCGTCACCGACGCTCACGATCAGCGCCTGTCTGGCTTCATGCTCGCGCGGCCGGTGTAGCCAAAGCGGGGGGCGAAGGGCGTTTGCCTAGCTTCGAATACCCTGGCTGAACAGCGGGTTCGGAGTCAAGTCCCAGAGTGCCCTCGGTGAGATTCGAACTCACACTGTACGGGTTTTGAATCCGTTTCCTCTGCCAGTTGGGATACGAGGGCGGCGGCGCGGCCTCCCACCATAGAGGATGGCCCCGCGGTCGCTGATCTCGGCCGCGCGACCGCCACAATGTCGTCCATGACTGCGTCACCGACAGACGCCGCCCCGCCGCGCCGCGTCCTCATCGCCGAGGACGAGGCGCTCATCCGGCTGGATCTGGCCGAGATGCTGCGCGAAGAGGGCTACGAGATCGTCGGCGAGGCCGGCGACGGCCAGGAAGCCGTCGACCTCGCCGAGATCGCTGCAGCCCGACCTGGTGATCATGGACGTCAAGATGCCCCGCCGCGACGGCATCGACGCCGCGTCGGAGATCGCCGCCAAGCGCATCGCGCCGATCGTCATCCTGACCGCGTTCAGCCAGCGGGACCTCGTCGAGCGCGCCCGCGACGCCGGCGCGATGGCCTACCTGGTCAAGCCCTTCAGCATCACCGACCTCATCCCGGCGATCGAGGTCGCCGTGAGCCGGTTCAGTGAGATCTCCGAGCTGGAGAAAGAGGTCGCGAACCTGTCGGACCGGCTGGAGACCCGCAAGCTGGTCGAGCGGGCCAAGGGTTTGCTGCAGAGCCAAGCAGAAGATGACCGAACCCGAGGCGTTCAAGTGGATCCAGCGGGCCGCCATGGACCGGCGCACGACGATGAAGCGGGTTGCCGAGGTCGTGCTGGAAACGCTCGACCCGCCCGCCGACGCACCGCCCGCCGCCGGGAATTGAGCCGCCGCTGCGGCACCGCGAGTTAAGTCTGCGTTTCCGGAGCCGTCATTTGACCGCCTCACTCGCCGGAATCCGCGGCGCGCGTTTCCAACATCGCGCACCACGGTCGCGCGTTGGTTATGTTCGTCGCGAAGCATCGCCGCCCCCGCCGACCCGGCGGGCACGACGGTGCCGATGACAACAGTGAACCGGAGGTGGGACGTGCGCGGTCGCGTGGCACGCAATGCAGTTGCTCTCGGTAGCGCGGGCCTGATGGTGCTCGGCATTGCCGGCTGCAATCAGGGGTCGCCCGAGCAGCAGGCATCGCAGAGCAACCTGAAGATCGTCGAGAAGGTGCAGATCGACGAGAACGGCGCGGAGGTCAAGGCGGCCGAGGGCGCAGCTCCCGCCGACCCGGCCGGTGACGGCAAGGCCACCTGTCCGCCGGTGTCGATCGCGATGGCCGGCGCCCTGAACGGTCCGGACGCGGCGCTGGGCATCAACATCAAGAACGGCGTGCAGCTGGCCATCGACAAGCACAACGCGGCCAACCCCGGCTGCCAGGTCCAGCTCAAGCCGTTCGACACCGAGGGCGATCCGCAGAAGGCCACCGCGATCGCCCCGCAGATCGTCGACGACCAGTACACGATCGGCCTGGTCGGTCCCGCGTTCTCGGGTGAGACGAAGGCCACCGGCGGCGTCTTCGACCAGGCCGGGCTGGTCGCGGCCACCGCGTCGGCGACGAACGTGACGCTCGTCGGAGAACGGCTGGAAGACGTTCTTCCGCGGTCTGGCCAACGACGGCGTGCAGGGCCCGTCGGTCGCCAACTACATGAAGAACACGCTGGGCAACAAGAAGGTGTGCGTCGTCGACGACAGCACCGACTACGGCCTCGGGCTGGCCCAGGCGGTCCGGGACACGCTCGGCCCGGTCGCCGACTCGGCGTGCAACATCTCGGTCAAGAAGGGCGACAAGGACTTCTCGGCAGCGGTCACCCAGATCAAGGGTGCCGCGCCCGATGCGGTGTTCTACAGCGGCTACTACGCCGAGGCGGCGCCGTTCGTCCAGCAGCTGAAGGACGGCGGCTTCGAGGGCGACGTTCGTCAGCGCCGACGGCACCAAGGACCCCGAGTTCGTCAAGCAGGCCGGCGAGTCCTCCAAGGGCGCAATGCTGTCCTGCCCGTGCGGGCCGGCGACCGGCGCGTTCGCCGAGGAGTACACCAAGAAGTTCAACCAGGAGCCCGGTACCTACAGCACCGAGGGCTACGACCTCGGCACCATCATGGTCAAGGGCATCGACTCGGGCGCGATCACGCGGCCGGCGCTGCTGGATTACGTCCGAACTACAACGGCCAGGGCGTGGCCCGCAAGTACCAGTGGACTCCGACCGGCGAGCTGACGACCACGCTGATCTGGATGTACAAGGTCCAGTAGCGGCTGACGGCGAAACGCGTCCGAGACCGAGGGCTCGGACGCGTTTTCGCTAGCCCGGTCCCCAGGAGCCGTCACCGGATGGATCCCCCGACTGCGTCGACCAGTACGCCTGCCTGGCCGCCAACATCACCTTCAACGTCGAGGGGCTGCGAACGGCTTCTGGCAGTTGACGATCGACGGGTTGTCCTGGGGCGCGATCTACGCCCTGGTGGCGGTCGGCTACACCCTGGTGTTCGGCGTGCTGCGGCTGATCAACTTCGCGCACTCCGAGATCTTCATGCTCGGGCATGTTCGGCGCCTACTTCTGCCCTCGACATGATCATCGGGCTTCACGCCCAGCGGCAACACCTACGACAAGGGCGTGCTGCTGACGTCTTCTACCTGGGGGTCGCGATGCTGTTCGCGATGCTGGTGTCCGGCGGCGCGGCCGTCGGGCTGGAGTTCGTCGCCTACCGGCCGTTGCGCAGACGCAACGCCCGTCGCTGACGTTCCTGATCACCGCGATCGGGATGTCGTTCGTCCTGCAGGAGTTCGTTCACTTCATCCTGCCCAAGCTGATCGACGGGCTACGGCGGCACGAACGCCCAGCAGCCAATCAGTGCTGGTGCAACCCGAAGACGCAGTTCACGATCTTCGGGGCGGCGGTCTCCAACATCACGCTGGTCATCATCGTGCGCCGCGCTGGTGCTGCGCGGTGCTCGACCGACGTGGCGATCAACCGCACGAAGTTCGGTCGCGGCATCCGCGCGGTCGCGCAGGACGCGACTACCGCCACGCTGATGGGGGTGTCGCGCGAGCGCATCATCATGACGACCTTCCTGATCGGCGGTCTGCTCGCCGGCGCCGCGGCGCTGCTCTACACGCTCAAGGTGCCGCAGGGCATCATCTACTCCGGCGGCTTCCTGCTGGGCATCAAGGCGTTCTCGGCGGCCGTGCTCGGCGGCATCGGCAACCTGCGCGGCGCACTGCTGGGCGGCCTGCTGCTGGGCATCATGGAGAACTACGGGCAGGCGGTCTTCGGCACCCAGTGGCGTGACGTGGTCGCGTTCGTGTTGCTGGTGCTGGTGCTGCTGGTCCGGCCGACCGGGATACTCGGCGAAAGCCTCGGGAAGGCACGGGCATGAGCAGCCAGCTGAACGAGCAGCTCGCCTGCTGGCGCCGGGCGATGCCTGGCATTGGTGGGACGGCCTGTCCCGGGTGCAGAAGTGGGTGTTCGGCGTCCGTCCTGTTCGGTGCGGTGGCGCTGCTGCCGCTGTTCACCCCGCCGTTCCTCGACACCCCGGGCATCAGCTTCGGCGGCACGATGGCGCAGTTCGCGATGGTGGCGATCATCGCGATCGGCCTGAACGTCGTCGTCGGCCAGGCCGGCCTGCTGGACCTGGGCTACGTCGGGTTCTACGCCGTCGGCGCCTACACCGTCGCATTGCTCACCAGTCCCGGAGAGTCCGTGGAACAAGGTGGGCCCCACCGGCTTGTTCAGCACGCCGTGGGCGTGGCTGTCGTGCGTGCCGCTGGCGATGGCGTTCACGGCCCTGGCCGGGCTGATCCTCGGCTTCCCGACGCTGCGGCTGCGCGGCGACTACCTGGCCATCGTCACGCTCGGCTTCGGCGAGATCATCCGGCTGATGGCCGACAACCTGTCCGACATCACCAACGGTCCGCGCGGGCTCAACGAGGTCGCCTACCCGCGGCTGCGGCGAGAGCGCGAAGCATCCCCGAAGGCGTGTTCTCGAGCGCCAACTCGCGCGGGGACGCGAACTACGGCACCTGGTGGTTCTGGCTGGGACTGGCGTCTGATCGTCATCGTCCTGCTGCTGGTCGGCAACCTCGAACGCAGCCGGGTCGGCCGCGCCTGGATCGCGATGCGGGAGGACGAGGACGCCGCAGAAGTCATGGGCGTCAACACCTTCCGCTTCAAGCTGTGGGCCTTCGTGATCGGCGCGGCGATCGGGGGCTTGTCCGGGGCACTGTATGCCGGGCAGGTGCAGTACGTCGCGCCGCCGACGTTCAACATCATCAACTCGATGCTGTTCCTGTGCGCGGTCGTGCTCGGCGGGCAGGGCAACAAGCTCGGCGTGATCTTCGGCGCGTTCGTCATCGTGTACCTGCCGAACCGCCTGCTCGGCGTGCACTTCCTCGGGCATCAACCTCGGCGACCTGAAGTACCTGTTCTTCGGACTGGCGCTGGTGGTGCTGATGATCTTCCGGCCGCAGGGCCTGTTCCCGGCCCGCCAGCAGCTGCTGGCCTACGGCAAGGCCGCCCGCGATCTGCTGAGCGGGAGCCGACCGGCCGAGACCAGGAGCCCGCACCAGCATGAGCGATCGAGGACCTGGCGGGGGTGCACCGCGAGATCGCACGCCGCCGAGGGGGAAATGCTGTTGCAGACACAGGATCTGACGGTCAAGTTCGGTGGGCTGGTCGCACTGGACGCGGTGACCTTCGACATCCGCCGCGGCGAGATTCTGGGCCTGATCGGGCCGAACGGCGCCGGGCAAGACGACGTGCTTCAACGCGATCACCGGCGTCTACCGGCCGAGCTGCGGGTTCGGTGATCTTCGACGGCGCGCCGCTCGGCCGGATCAAGCGACACCAGATCACCCGCCGGGGCATTGCCCGCACGTTCCAGAACATCCGGCTTGTTCGGCGAGATGACCGCGCTGGAGAACGTCATGGTCGGGACCGACGCCCGCCACCGCACCTCGGTGCCGGGAGCGCTGATTCCGCTCGCCGCGGCACCGGCGCGAGGAACGCTCGGCGCATCGAACGCGTCGGTCGGCGTTGCTGCAGTTCGTCGGCATCGCGCACCGCGGTGAGGAGAAGGCGAAGAACCTCCCCTACGGTGATCAGCGGCGGCTGGAGATCGCCCGCGCACTGGCCACCGAACCGAAGCTGCTGTGCCTGGACGAGCCGGCGGCCGGGTTCAACCCGAGCGAGAAGGCCGCGCTGATCGACCTGATCCGCAAGATCCGCGACGACGGCTACACGGTGCTGCTGATCGAACACGACATGCGGCTGGTGATGGGGGTGACCGACCGCATCGTGGTGCTGGAGTTCGGCCGCAAGATCGCCGACGGCCTGCCCGCCGAGATCCGGGAGGATCCGAAGGTCATCGCCGCCTACCTGGGGGTGCCCGATGACGACACGCCGACTGACCCGCGCCCGATCCTGCTCGAGGTGCGCGACGTCGTCGTGCACTACGGCCGGATCAAGGCGCTGCACGGCGGTGTCGCTGACGGTGCGCGAAGGCGAACTCGTCACGCTGCTGGGATCCAACGGCGCGGGCAAGACCACGATGATGCGGGCGATATCGGGCCTGCTGCCGTTGAGTTCGGGGTCGGTCTGGTTCGACGGGCGAGACATCAGCCGGGTGAAGGCGCACCGGCGCGTGACCGACGGGTCTGATCCAGGCGCCGGAGGGCCGTGGCGTCTTCCCGGGCATGACGGTCACTCGAGAACCTCGAAATGGGTTGCTACGGGCGGAAATTCGCCTCGAAGGCCGAGCATGGGAGCGGCTGGACTGGGTGCTGGAGACGTTCCCGCGGCTCGCCGAGCGGCAGAAGTCAGGTCGGCGGCACACTGTCGGGTGGTGAGCAGCAGATGCTGGCGATCGGCCGCTCACTGATGGCCCGCCCCAAGGTGCTGCTGCTCGACGAGCCCTCCATGGGGTTGGCGCCCGATGGTGATCTCGCAGATCTTCAAGATCATCGCCGAGATCAATGCCGCCGGCACCACCGTGCTGCTGGTCGAGCAGAACGCCCAGCAGGCGCTCAGCCGCTCCGACCGCGCCTACATCCTGGAGACGGGTGAGGTCACCCGCACGGGGAACGCCCGCGACCTGCTGGCCGACGACAGCATCCGCGCCGCCTACCTCGGGGTGGCATAGCCGCCGCGTTCCCCTAGTACCGCGCGGTGAGCGTACGCATTCTGACGCGAATCGGACCGAAAGTCGTCAGAAACCGTACGTTCGTCGACGTGCCGCGCTAGCGGGCCACCACCACCGACGGAGCCGTGGCCGAACAGGCCCTGGTTGGCGGTGATGCCGACCTTGGCGCCCTCGACCTGGCGTCCGGTGGCCTGGCCCTTGAGTTGCCAGGTCAGCTCGCACACCTGCGCGATGGCCTGGGCGGGGATCGCTTCGCCGAAGCTGGCCAGCCCGCCCGACGGATTGACCGGGATCCGGCCGCCGATCGTCGTGGCGCCGCTGCGCAGCAGCTGCTCGGCCTCACCGCTCCCGCACAGCCCGAGGTGTTCGTACCAGTCGAGCTCCAGCGCGGTGGACAGGTCGTAGACCTCGGCCAGGCTCAGGTCCTCCGGACCGATTCCGGCTTCGGCGTAGGCGGCGTCGAGGATCTGATCCTTGAACACCCGCTCGGGAGCGGGCACCACTGCGGTGGAATCGGTGGCGATGTCCGGCAGTTCGGGCAGATGCTGCGGATACTGCGGTGTCTGCAGGCTGACCGCGCGCACCGACGGCACGCCGTCGACCGAGCCGAGGTGCTTCTCGGCGAACGCCTTGCTCGCCACGATCAGTGCCGCCGCGCCGTCGGAGGTGGCGCAGATGTCGAGCAGCCGCAGCGGGTCGGAGACCACGGGGCTGGCCAGCACGTCCTCGACGGTGGCCTCCTTGCGGTAGCGGGCGTTCGGGTTGTCCAGCCCGTGCCGGGCGTTCTTGACCTTGACCTGCGCGAAGTCCTCGAGCGTGGCGCCGTAGAGATCCATCCGGCGGCGCGCCAGCAGCGCGAAATAGACGGTGTTGGTCGCGCCGATGAGGTGGAAGCGCTGCCAGTCGGGATCGTTTCTGCGTTCGCCGCCGACCGGGGCGAAGAACCCTTTGGGCGTGGTGTCGGCGCCGATGACCAGGGCGACGTCGCAGAAGCCGGCCAGGATCTGGGCGCGCGCGCTCTGCAACGCCTGGGAACCGCTGGCGCAGGCCGCGTAGCTCGAGGTGACGGGCACGCCGTTCCAGCCGAGCTTCTGGGCGAAGGTCGAGCCGGCGACGAAACCGGGGTAGCCGTTGCGGATGGTGTCGGCGCCGGCGACGAGCTGGATCTGGCGCCAGTCCAGGCCGGCTTCGGCCAGCGCGGCACGCGCGGCGACGACACCGTACTCGGTGAAGTCGCGTCCCCACTTGCCCCACGGGTGCATGCCGGCACCGAGGATGTAGACCGGTTCGGGCGCCATCAGACTGTCCTCCACGCGTAGACGATGCGCTCGACGCCGCCGTCGTCGACGTAGAGGGGCATGGTGGTCAACTCCATCTCCATGCCGACCTTCAGATCGGCGGCCAACGTGCCCTCGACGACCTTGCCGAGCACGATCAAACCCTCTTCGGCGAGCTCGACGGCCGCGACGGCGAACGGCTCGAACGGATCGGGTGAGGGATACGGAGGCGGTGGGGCATAACGGTTCTCGGTGTAACTCCACAGCGTGCCCCGGCGCGACAGCGGCACCTGCGCCAGGTCGTCACCGTCACAGCCGGGATTGGGGCAGTTGTTCTCCCGCGGCGGGAACACATAGGTCCCGCACTGATGACACTTGCCGCCGATCAGGTAGGGGGCGCCGGACCCGTCGGTGGCGAACCAGCCGTCGATCGCAGGTTGGGTGGATGCTGACACGCGGTCAGCGTACCCAGTCCCGCCGGAATACTGAAACGTGTTCCAGTTCCGCGGCAGGGCACTGCCGAGCACCCGCGCGCCGTCTAGGGCGCGGTGCCCTGCAGGCCGCGAATGACGATATCGATCGTGCGCTCGTAACTCGCTGCGGCATCTGGGGTCTGGATGACTCCGGCGAGTTCGAGTGTCACCCGCCGTGTTGGGCGTTCCACACGGCCTGGGCCGCTTCGATCGGGTCGAGTCCGCGCCGGAGAGGCATGTCGGCGACCATCTGGACCAGGACGGCGAACACCTCGCGCCCGCGCGCGGTGACCGGTGAGGTCGGGTCGGCCGCGGGGGAGCCCACGTCGAAGATCAACGTATAGCGCGCCGGATGCGTCACGGCGAATCGTCGGTAGCCACGGCACGCACGGCGCAGCCGCTCGACGGCTCCGCCTCCGGGCCCGACGTCGATAGCCGCGGCGAGACCGTCGAAGGCGCGGATCGCGAGGGCCGCGAGCAAGCCGTCCTTGTTCGAGAATCTGTTGTAGACCCCCATCGGGGCCACCTGTGCCTCCTGGGCGACGGTGCGCACGGTGACCCCGGCGACGCCGTCGCGGTCGAGCACGGTCTCGGCCGCGTCGAGTAACGCGGCCGAGACCTGTTCGCTGGCAGTGCGTTGGCGGGGCACGGTCAGGCGGCCTCGGCAACGCCCCAGCGCGCCATCCACGCCAACGAGGCGTCGGCGACGTCCCGCCAGCCGTGATCGAGGGTCAGCGAGTGCCCGCGTCCCTCGAACTCCAGGAAGTCGGTGACCGCGCCGGACGCCCGGTAGAGGCCGTGGGCGGCCTTGGCGGAGACGAGCGGCACGGTGTGATCGGCGGTGCCCGCGGTGATGAGCAGCGGTCCGCGGTTCCCGGTGGCGGTGTCGACACGGGCCGGCGAGTGCGCAGTGAAGTTGGCCGTGGCGGCCTCGAACAGCGGCTTGCCGGGCGACGGGATGGACCACTGCTCCCACAGGCGTCGGACTCGGCGGGAGTCAGCGCGTTACCGAAGCCGTAGCGCCACTGCGCAGCGGTGAGCGCCTTGGCGCGGCCACGGTTGAGGGGGTTGCCCAGCACCGGGAACGCCGACCGCAGCTGCGCGAGCGGCAGCGGCTTGACGCCCTTGATCGGCGCGGGGTCGATCGCGACCGCCGCGCCGGCCTTGTTCTGGCCGAGCAGTTTCTGCGCGATCAGCCCTCCGAACGAGTGCCCGATCACCACCGGCGGTGCGTCGAACTGCTCGAGTACCCGCGCGAAGTGGTCGGTGAACTCGGCGATGCCGAATCCGGCTTGAGCGGAGCCGTTCTCGCGGGTCTCCTCGACCGTGGGCAGCTCCCCTGGCCACGCCGGTGCAATGGCCTGATGGCCGTGCTCGGCGAAGTAGTGCGATCCAGGGATCCCATGCGCTCCGGGCGACCCACAGCCCGTGGATGAAGACGACGTTCGTCATGGCGGCGCTCCTGCTCTTTATAGAACAACGTTACATAAGACTGACAGCCGGTGTAACCGGCCGGGGTCTGCGTTCATTCCCGGTGGCTCTGATGTCGGCGCCGATGCCTAGAGTGAAGGCCGTGAGCCCAGCCAAGACCGCATCGGCGACCGACGAGAAACCCACCCTGATGCTGTTGGACGGCAACTCGCTGGCGTTCCGGGCGTTCTACGCGCTGCCCGCCGAGAACTTCAAGACCCAGGGCGGGCTGACCACCAATGCGGTCTACGGCTTCACCGCCATGCTGATCAACCTGTTGCGCGACGAGCAGCCCAGCCACATCGCCGCGGCGTTCGACGTCTCCCGGCAGACCTTCCGGCTGGAGAAGTACCCGGAGTACAAGGCCGGGCGGTCGGCCACCCCGGACGAGTTCCGCGGGCAGATCGACATCACCAAGGAAGTTCTCGGGGCGCTGGGGATCACGGTGCTGGCCGAGCCGGGATACGAGGCCGACGACGTCATCGCGACGCTGGCCACCCAGGCGCAGGACGAGGGCTACCGGGTGCTGGTGGTCACCGGGGACCGCGATTCCCTGCAGCTGGTCAGCGACGACGTCACGGTGCTGTATCCGCGCAAGGGGGTCAGCGAACTGACCCGGTTCACGCCGGAAGCGGTGGTGGAGAAGTACGGGCTGACGCCGTCCCAGTACCCCGATTTCGCGGCGCTGCGCGGCGATCCGAGCGACAACCTGCCCGGCATTCCCGGTGTCGGCGAGAAGACGGCCACCAAGTGGATCGCCGAGTACGGCTCGCTGCAGGCCCTCGTCGACAACGTCGACAAGGTCAAGGGCAAGGTCGGCGACGCGCTGCGGGCCAACCTGTCCAGCGTCGTGCTCAACCGGGAACTGACCGACCTGGTCAAGGAGGTGCCGCTGGCGCAGACGCCGGACACGCTGCGGATGCAGCCGTGGAACCGGGACCAGATCCACCGGCTGTTCGACGACCTGGAGTTCCGGGTCCTGCGTGACCGGCTCTTCGACACGCTGGCCTCGGCGGATCCCGAGGTGGACGAGGGTTTCGAGGTCCGCGGCGAAGCGCTGCAGCCCGGCACGCTGGGCGGCTGGCTGGCCGAGCACGGCGACGGCCGGCGGTTCGGGCTGGCGGTGGTGGGCAACCACCTCGCCTTCGACAGCGACGCGACCGCGGTGGCCATCGTGGCCGCCGACGGCGACGGCCGGTACATCGACACCACCGACCTGGACCCCGACGACGAGAAGGCGCTCGCCTCCTGGCTGGCCGACCCGCGGCAGCCCAAGGCGCTGCACGAGGCCAAGCTCGCGATGCACGACCTCGAAGGTCGCGGCTGGCCGCTGGCCGGCGTCACCTCGGACACCGCGCTGGCCGCCTACCTGGTCCGCCCGGGGCAACGCAGCTTCACCCTCGACGACCTCTCCCTGCGCTACCTGAAGCGCGAGTTGCGGGCGGATAACCCTGAACAACAACAACTTTCGCTACTCGACGACAGTGACGGCGTCGACGACCAGGCGGTGCAGACCCTGCTGTTGCGCGCCAGCGCGGTCCGGGACCTGGCCGGACGCGCTCGACGAGGAACTGGCCCGCATCGACTCCTCGGCGCTGCTGGGCAGCATGGAACTTCCCGTTCAGCGGGTGCTGGCGCAACTGGAGACGGCGGGCATCGCCGTCGACCTGGACAAGCTCTCCGAACTCCAGAGCGAGTTCGCCGGTCAGATCCGCGACGCCGCCGAAGCCGCGTACGCGGTGATCGGCAAACAGATCAACCTCGGCTCGCCGAAGCAGTTGCAGGTGGTGCTCTTCGAGGAACTGGAGATGCCCAAGACCAAGCGCACCAAGACCGGTTACACCACCGATGCCGATGCGCTGCAGTCGCTGTTCGACAAGACGGGCCATCCGTTCCTGCAGCATCTGCTGGCCCACCGCGACGCCACCCGGCTCAAGGTCACCGTCGACGGGCTGCTCGGTTCGATCGCGGGCGACGGCCGGATCCACACCACCTTCAACCAGACGATCGCGGCCACCGGACGGCTGTCCTCGACCGAGCCGAACCTGCAGAACATCCCCATCCGCACCGAGGCCGGCCGGCGCATCCGCGACGCGTTCGTCGTGGGCAAGGGTTATGCCGAGCTGATGACGGCCGATTACAGCCAGATCGAGATGCGCATCATGGCGCATCTGTCCCAGGATGCGGGCCTGATCGAGGCGTTCAACACCGGCGAGGACCTGCATTCGTTCGTCGCGTCCCGGGCGTTCGACGTTCCGATCGACGAGGTGACCGCCGATCTGCGGCGCCGGGTCAAGGCCATGTCCTACGGGCTGGCCTACGGCTTGAGCGCCTACGGGCTGGCCGCCCAGCTCAAGATCTCCACCGAAGAGGCCAAGGTCCAGATGGATCAGTACTTCGCGCGCTTCGGCGGGATCCGCGACTACCTGCGCGACGTCGTCGACCAGGCCCGCAAGGACGGCTACACCTCCACGGTGTTCGGCCGCCGGCGCTATCTGCCCGAACTCGACAGCAGCAACCGCAACGTGCGCGAGGCCGCCGAACGTGCGGCGCTCAACGCGCCGATCCAGGGCAGCGCGGCCGACATCATCAAGGTCGCGATGATCAACGTCGACCAGGCGCTCAGCGACGCCGGGTTGTCGTCACGGATGTTGCTGCAGGTGCACGACGAACTGCTGTTCGAGGTCGCCGACGGGGAGCGGGACACGCTCGAGGCGCTGGTGCGCGAGCACATGGGCAGCGCGTACCCGCTCAACGTGCCGCTGGAGGTGTCGGTGGGGTACGGCGTCAGTTGGGACTCGGCCGCGCACTGATGTGAGGCTGCGCGCCTGATCGCCGGCGACGGGCGGCTATTTCCAGGAGTGGTCGTGCTCGCGGACGTGGTTGATGAGTTCCCGGGGAGCGGTCGGCAACCGCCAATGGCGGGTGATGGCCGCCAGCCTCAGGAGCGTGGCCACCAGGGAGCCGACGATCACCCCGAGGGGCTGGGAGCCGAACTGGTCGATAGCGACGTAGATCACCGCTCCGAGCGCCGCCGGCGCGGCGTACATGTCGTCGGGACCCATCACCATCGGCACCTCCCGAGCGACCACGTCGCGCATGACGCTGCCCGCGACGGCGGACAGCACGCCCGAGCACCACAGCCGCGAACCACGACGCACCGTGATCGATCGAGATCGCCGCGCCCGATGTCGCGAAGAAGCCCATGCCGACTGCGTCGAGGACGAGCACCAGCTTGTTCAGCTTGATCACGGCCTTGGTGAACACGGTGGTCAGCAGTGACATCGCCAGACAGATGGTGATCTCCTGCCAATGCTGAAGCGATGCCGGCGGGTCGAGGTCCAGGAGAAGGTCACGCAGCACCCCGCCGCCGACCCCGGTCAGGACAGCGAGCGTGGCGATGCCGAACAGATCGAACCCCTTGCGGACCCCGACCACGGCGCCCGATGCGGCGAGCACGGCGATGGCCACGTAATCGACGAGGTGCTGGATCACGCCCGCACCCTAGGAGCCGAGTCTGGAAGGTGACTGGCAGTCAGGCCCACGGAGCGCGGTAACCGGCCATTCGCGCCAGCGCTGGCGTGGCGGCCCGCGCGGCGTAGACCGCGTAGGTCTCCTCGTTGAGCAGCGCGATCACCCGCTGGTCGCCGAAACCGCGGTCGATGCGGTCACGGACGAAGGCCAACTCGACCACCTGTTCGGCGAACCGCTTCACCGCCGCCTCGGCGAGCTTGCCGCCGAACCGCCTCGCCTCGGCGATCGCCAGCTTGCGGGACCGGATCGATCCCAGCCAGGTGGCCTCGTTGGCGGCTGACGACGCCGGCGGCCACCATGCCGGGCAGTTTCGCCGCGACGATCCGCTGCTCACTGCGCCGGCTGTGCACGGCCAGCGCGACCGCCAGCGCGAACACCGGCATCATCCAGAAGACGTAAAGCCCCAGGTAAGCCCCGGCTCCCAGTAGCGACGAGCCGTTCCACATGGCGTGCAGCACCACCGCGCCGGTGTAGCCCAGCAGCAGGGAGCCGACCTTGCCGAGTGCGGTGCGCCGGTGCAGCGCGAACCACACGCCGATGGCGGTCATGGTGGTGAACAGCGAGTGCGCGAACGGCGACATGATCAGCCGCAACGCCGCGGTGAGCAGCGAGTCGGCCAGCGATTCGCCGTTGGCGATGTAGAGGATGTCCTCCAGCCAGGCGAAGCCGGCGCCGACCAGTCCCGCGTACACCAGGCAGTCGGTGAGCGAGTTGAGTTCGTTGCGGCGTACACCGGTCATCATGAGCAGCAGGAACAGGCCCTTGGCTGCCTCTTCGGTCAGCGGCGCGCCCGCCACCAGCGTGATGGGGCTGATGTCGTCGGAGCCGGCGGAATTGATCCACGCCTCGAGGACGATCTGCAGCACCGACGCGATCACGACCGCGGCCGACGTCCCCCAGACGAACGCGAAGACCAGCAGCCGGGGCGGCTCGGGCTCCCACCGGTCGAGCCACAGGTAGCACAGCACGACGATGGTCATCGCGCTGCTGGAGAGCACGAACCCGATGGAGGTCCCGACCGGGTTGACCGCCGTCAGCACGATGACGATCACGCCGGCGAGCGTGCCCAGCGCGATCAGCACTCCCAGCGGGGCGCCGACTTTGCGCACCCGGCGCGCGAACGGGGCCCCGGGCTGAAACGATGGGTGCGGACCGCCGGGAACACCGGTATGCGACACGTCAGCAGGGTAGCGGGTCCCCGGGGCGGGTTTGTCCTGCGTGTACCCGGTCGAGTAACCTGAACGCGTACCTGTGTGCGCGCGACTTCGCGGGTGCATCAAGAACAACGATCCTGTCCCTACGATTCAACCTGTCCGGAGCAACCCACCAAATGCCAAGCCCCTCCGTCACGTCTCCGCAAGTAGCCCTCAACGACATCGGCTCCGCGGAGGATTTCCTCGCCGCCATCGACAAGACCATCAAATACTTCAACGATGGCGACATCGTCGAAGGGACCATCGTCAAGGTGGACCGCGACGAGGTCCTGCTCGACATCGGCTACAAGACCGAAGGTGTAATCCCTTCCCGCGAACTCTCGATCAAGCACGACGTCGACCCCAATGAGGTTGTGTCCGTCGGCGACGAGGTCGAAGCTCTGGTCCTCACCAAGGAGGACAAGGAAGGCCGCCTGATCCTGTCCAAGAAGCGCGCTCAGTACGAGCGCGCCTGGGGCACCATCGAAGAGCTCAAGGAGAAGGACGAGGCCGTCAAGGGCACCGTCATCGAGGTCGTCAAGGGCGGCCTGATCCTCGACATCGGCCTGCGTGGCTTCCTGCCCGCCTCGCTGGTGGAGATGCGTCGTGTCCGCGATCTGCAGCCGTACATCGGCAAGGAGATCGAGGCCAAGATCATCGAGCTCGACAAGAACCGCAACAACGTCGTGCTCTCGCGCCGCGCGTGGCTGGAGCAGACGCAGAGCGAAGTTCGCAGCGAATTCCTCAACCAGCTCACCAAGGGCGCCATCCGCAAGGGTGTGGTGTCCTCGATCGTCAACTTCGGCGCGTTCGTCGATCTCGGCGGCGTGGACGGCCTGGTGCACGTCTCCGAGCTGTCCTGGAAGCACATCGATCATCCGTCCGAGGTGGTCACCGTGGGCGACGAGGTCACCGTCGAGGTGCTCGACGTCGACATGGACCGCGAGCGGGTGTCGTTGTCGCTCAAGGCGACTCAGGAAGATCCGTGGCGGCACTTCGCCCGTACCCACGCGATCGGTCAGATCGTGCCGGGCAAGGTCACCAAGCTGGTGCCGTTCGGTGCGTTCGTCCGCGTCGAGGAGGGCATCGAGGGTCTGGTGCACATCTCCGAGCTCTCCGAGCGCCACGTCGAGGTTCCCGACCAGGTGGTCCAGGTCGGCGACGACGCGATGGTCAAGGTCATCGACATCGACCTGGAGCGCCGCCGGATCTCGCTGAGCCTCAAGCAGGCCAACGAGGATTACACCGAGGAGTTCGAGGCCTGGAAGTACGGCATGGCCGACAGCTACGACGACCAGGGCAACTACATCTTCCCCGAGGGCTTCGACGCCGAGACCAACGAATGGCTCGAGGGCTTCGAGAAGCAGCGTGACGAGTGGGAGGCGCGGTACGCGGAGGCGGAGCGCCGCCACAAGATGCACACCGCGCAGATGGAGAAGTTCGCCGCCGCCGATGCCGAAGAAGCAGCACGGCCGGCGACGTCGAACGGTTCGTCGCGCTCCGACGAGTCCTCCGGTGGCGGTTCGCTCGCCAGCGATGCGCAGCTCGCCGCGCTGCGGGAGAAGCTCGCGGGCAACGCCTGATCTGCAACGCCTGATCTGTAACGATCGAAGGCCCCGGCTCGGTGAGTCGGGGCCTTCGTCGTGCCGACGGTTATCCGCCGCATTCGGCGATGCGGCGGCGCAGGAACTCGCGGGCCGGCCCGGAACCGTTGAGGGCGAGGGCAACCCGATACGACCGCACTGCTTGATCACCGCGGCCCGCCCGTCGGAGCAGATCGGCACACACGGTGGGCACCAGGGCCGATCGCGCGAGCCGCGGGTCGTTCGCGACCGGCTCGAGGGCCGCCAGCCCCGCGTGGGGGCCGTCGCGGAACCCGATGGCGAGTGCTCGGTTGACCCGCACCACCGGCGAGTCGGCGATGCCCAGCAGCCGGTCGTAGGCCGCACAGATCGTCGACCAGTCGGTCTGCTCCCAGGACCGCGCCGTCGCGTGTGCGGCTGCGATCACCGCCTGCGGCAGGTACGACCCGGTCGAGCCGACGGCACGCCGTAGCTCCGCCAGCCCGCGGCCGATCTTCGCGCGATTCCAGCGCCGCCGGTCCTGCTCGTCGAGCGGAACCAGCGCTCCGCTCGGGTCGATCCGCGTGGCGCGACGCGAATCGTGCAGCAGCACAAGGGCCGCCAAGGCATGGCTCTCGGTGTCGTCGGGCAGCAGGCCGCACAGCTCGCCGGACAGCCGCACAGCCTCGTCGCACAGTTCGTCACGGATGGCCGACGGTCCGGCGGTGGACCAATAGCCCTCAGTGAACACCGAATAGATACACGACAGCACGTGTGGCGTGCGTTCGGGCTGCATCTCGGCGGGGGGAACCCGCAGCGGGATGTTGGCGTGCCGGATCTTGGCCTTGGCGCGCGTGATCCGTTGACCGACGGCCGACTCGCTCTGCAGCAGGGCGCGGGCGATCTCGGGCACCGTCAGGCCGGACACCAGTCGCAGCGTCAGCGCGAGCTGCGACGACCGCTCGAGTGCCGGGTGCGCACAGGTGAACATCATCCGCAGTTCGTCGTCGCGCACCCGGTGCGGTATTTCGCGCCGGTCGGCGCGGGCCGATGATGTCGTCGAGCACCGCAGCCAATTCCTTTCCCGGCCGGACGGATTCGCGACGCAGCCGATCACGGGCCCGGTGCCGCGCCGCGGTCACCAGCCACGCGCCGGGGGCCTCGGGCATCCCGTCGCGGGGCCAGGACCGCAGCGCATCTGCGCAGGCCTCCTGGACGGCGTCCTCGGCGACGGAAAGGTCACCGCACCACCGCGCGATCGCGGCGACCGTGGGCCCCCACTCCCGCCGGAAGACGCCGTCCAGGCCCTGCATCGTGCCTAGAGTCCTGCGACACCCGCGAGCCGGCGCAGCAACACCGCCGAAGCCGGGATCATCGCCGCGACCTTCGCCGCCTCGTCGCGGTCGGCGGCGCGCAGCAGGTAGAAGCCGTTGGCCACCTCCGCGCTCTCGGCGAACGGTCCATCGGTCAGCAACACGTCCGTCCCGCGTACCCGTACCGTCGTGGCCGTCGTCGGCGGATGCAGCGGCGCCCCGCCCAGCACATGGTCACCGGCGGCGGCGTTGAACTCGATGTGCCGGCTGACTCCCTCCTCCCACTCGGCGGTGCCCGGCACCGCCACCGTCTCGGCGGGTTCCAGGAGCAGCGCCAACCAGTCGTCACCGGTGGGCGCGGCTTCGGGGGCCTGCCAGTGCACCATCGGCCACACCTCCACCGCGCCGTACCGGGCAGCGGGCACCTGCTGCGCCAGCGCGAGGGCGTCGTCGAGGTTGTCGGCTTCGAAGACATAGAAGCCGCCGGCCACCTCGGTCCCTTCGGCGAAGGGTCCGTCGGTGATGAGGGGATGGTCCCGTCCGCCGGTGATGCGTACCCCGTCGGCCGCCGAGGTCAGCGCGTCGCCGCCGCGGATCGCCTCCGCCGCGCGCGTGTGGAAATCGGTGTACGCCTGCGTCTCGGTTCGGCGCTCGTCGGCCGTCAGTTCACGTTCGGCAATCCGCAGCAGTGCGAAGTAGTACATCATGGTCCTCCGGGATCGGGGAGCAGAACCCTGCCGTTCCACTCTCTACCTGACCGACGAACGGCGCCCGGCGAATCCGACAGGTGGGGCGGGGCTGGTGGGCGCGGGGCTGACACACTGGTGCGGTGCTGCGTATCGGATTGACCGGAGGCATCGGGGCGGGCAAGTCGACGGTGTCGGCGACCTTCAGCGAGCTCGGCGCCATCGTCGTCGACGGGGACGTCATCGCCCGGGAAGTCGTCGAGCCGGGCACCGAGGGCCTGGCGAAGCTGGTGGAGGCGTTCGGCGACGGCATCCTGACCGGGGACGGCAGCCTGGACCGGCCGGCGCTGGCCGCCATCGCGTTCAGCGACGAAGAGCACAGGGCGACGCTGAACGGCATCGTGCATCCGCTGGTGGGCCAGCGTCGTGCGGAGTTGATCGCGGCGGCAGCCGACGACGCGGTCATCGTCGAGGACATCCCGCTGCTCGTCGAATCGCAGATGGCGCCGATGTTCCCGCTGGTGATCATCGTGCACGCGGATGCCGGAACTCCGGGTGAAGCGGCTGATCGAGTACCGCGGCTTCAGCGAGCAGGACGCTCGGGCGCGCATCGCGGCGCAGGCCAGCGAGGAGCAACGCCGCATCGTCGCCGACGTCTGGTTGGACAACTCGGGCTCGGCGGACGAACTCGTCGAGCAGGCCCGCGCTCTGTGGCACCACCGAATCCAGCCGTTCGCGCAGAACCTGCAGGCCGGCCGGCCGGCGCGCCCGGACACCGCCTCGTACCGTTCGATCCGCAGTGGCACGCCCAGGCGCAGCGGATCCTGGCCCGGCTGCGCACCGCGTGCGGGCACCGGGCCGACCGCATCGACCACATCGGGGCCACCGCCGTCGCCGGGATGGCGGCCAAGGACGTCATCGACGTCCAGATCACCGTCGCCGCGCTGGAGATCGCCGACGAGATCGCCGAATCCTTGTCGGGCGCCGGATACGTGCCGATGCCGGTCGACCGAGGATGCGCCCAGGCCCGACGGCCGCAGCACCACGCCGCAGTTCGACCATGTCGACGACGACACGTTGTGGCAGAAGCGGCTGTACTGCTCGGCCGACCCGGCGCGCCCGACGAACGTGCACGTCCGTGTCGAGGGGTGGCCCAATCAGCAGTTCGCGCTGCTGTTCGTCGACTGGCTGCGGGCAGACCCACAGGTTCGGGAGGAGTACGGCGGGCCGGCGGGGCGCCGTCGGCGGGGCCGAGGAGCCGTGGCTGCTCCAGGCCTATCGCCGAGCATGGGAGTGGGCCGACACCACCGGGTGGCGGCCGACGCGGGGCTAAGCGGCGGGCGGTACGGGCTCGGCGGGCAGCGGCTCGACCGGTGTCCCGGCGGCCGGGATGTCGAGTGGGGCGCCGCACTGCAGCGTGCCGTACAGCGGATCGTCCTTGACGCGGAAGAATCGCGGCGCGATGAACTGATCGGCCTGGGCGACGATCTGATCGTCGACCAGGATCTCGCAGTGCAGATTCGATCCGTAGGGCCACTGGATCGACAGCTGCATGCCCGCCTGCTCGGGGTCGTCGAGAACCGTGTTCACCTCGAACGTCTGCCCCGGCAACAGGGTGGGCTGGGCGCTGTTGACGTTCGTCGTCGTCCTGCTTGTAGGCCACCACGGCGCCGCGCGAAGTGCCGTCGGCGCGGGCGCGGTAGAGCACGTTGTGCTGCAGCTCGGGGGCCGGCGTCGCGACGTCGGGCGGGGCTCCCGGGGTCGGCCGCGCGACGGCCGGTGCCCACTGGCCGCCGAACACCGTCGCGACCGCGACAGCGAGCGTCGCCGCTGCGGTCCGGGTCCGTCCACTCGCACACACAAGATCAGATTCTATGCTCCGCGCCACGTCAGGGTCATGCCCAGGCCCGCCAGCCACCGGTGCAGGTCGTAGTCGTGCCGGGCCAGCGCCTCGACCGTGCGCAGGGCGGTGCGGATCGCGCGCTCGCCGGTCGCGGGGCTGAGCAGGCCGTCGCGGACGGCTTCGACGAGCTCATCGACGTCGGTGACGCTCACCTCTGCGCCGGTGCGTAACACCAGGTCCAGGTAGTGATCCTCGCTGCTGCCACACCTCGGGACCCGGGGTGTACTCGCCCACGTCGAGATAGAAATCCTGGTCGCGTTCGTGGCCGGGGTTGAAGTGGAACACCGTCGCGCGCAGGTGCAGCGCGGGCAGCAGCCACGATTCCAGATAGTGGAACTGGGCCCGTCCGGGCGTCGGCCGGGCCAGGTACAGACCCCACGGCTCGACGGTGTAGACGTCCACGGCCCGCACGACGCCCTTGGGGTCGGTGTTGGTGCGGGCCGCGAGGTCGAAGGTCTCGTGCTTGGGCGGGTGGATGCGACCAGGATAAGCGCTGGCCGTCGGGCGGGAGGAACAGAACATGTCGGGGTGGGGTTCTACCCTGGCAACATGGCTTTCGCGACCGAACACCCCGTGCTTGCGCACTCCGAGTACCGCCCGGTGGACCAGATCGTCCGCAGCGGCGCGCGCTTCGAGGTGGTCAGTGAATACCAGCCGGCCGGTGATCAGCCGGCCGCCATCGAGGAGCTGGAACGCAGGATCCGCGGCGGCGAGCGCGACGTGGTGCTGCTCGGCGCCACCGGCACCGGTAAGTCGGCGACCACCGCGTGGCTCATCGAGCGGCTCCAGCGGCCCACACTGGTGATGGCGCCGAACAAGACGCTGGCCGCCCAGCTCGCGAACGAACTGCGGGAGATGTTGCCGCACAACGCCGTCGAGTACTTCGTGTCGTACTACGACTACTACCAGCCCGAGGCGTACATCGCCCAGACGGACACCTACATCGAGAAGGACAGCTCGATCAACGACGATGTCGAGCGGTTGCGCCACTCGGCGACGTCGAGCCTGCTGTCCCGCCGCGACGTCGTCGTGGTGGCGTCGGTGTCGTGCATCTACGGCCTCGGCACGCCGCAGTCCTACATGGACCGGTCGGTGGAGTTGAAGATCGGCGACGAGGTTCCGCGCGATGCGCTGCTGCGGTTGCTGGTCGATGTGCAGTACAGCCGCAACGACATGTCGTTCACCCGCGGTACCTTCCGGGTGCGCGGGGACACCGTCGAGATCATCCCGTCCTACGAAGAGCTGGCCGTGCGGATCGAGTTCTTCGGCGACGAGGTCGAGGAGCTGTACTACCTGCATCCGCTGACCGGCGACATCATCCGCAAGGTGGATTCGTTGCGGATCTTCCCGGCCACCCATTACGTCGCGGGTCCGGAGCGGATGGCACAGGCGATCTCGACCATCGAGGCCGAACTCGAGGAGCGGCTGGCCGAGCTGGAGCGGCAGGGCAAGCTGCTCGAAGCCCAGCGGCTGCGCATGCGCACCAACTACGACGTGGAGATGATGCGTCAGGTCGGGTTCTGTTCGGGCATCGAGAACTACTCCCGCCACATCGACGGCCGGCCCGCCGGGTCGGCGCCGGCGACGTTGCTGGACTACTTCCCCGAGGATTTCCTGCTCGTCATCGACGAGTCGCACGTCACGGTGCCACAGATCGGCGGCATGTACGAGGGCGACATGTCACGCAAGCGCAACCTGGTCGACTTCGGTTTCCGACTGCCCTCGGCGGTGGACAACCGCCCACTGACCTGGGAGGAGTTCGCCGACCGGATCGGCCAGACGGTGTACCTGTCCGCGACGCCGGGCCCCTACGAGCTCAGCCAGACCGGCGGGGAGTTCGTCGAGCAGGTCATCCGGCCCACCGGCCTCGTCGACCCGCAAGTCGTGGTCAAACCGACCAAGGGGCAGATCGACGATCTGATCGGCGAGATCCGCAAGCGCACCGAGCGCGACGAGCGGGTGCTGGTCACGACGCTGACCAAGAAGATGGCCGAGGACCTCACCGACTACCTGCTCGAGATGGGCATCCGGGTCCGCTACCTGCACTCCGAGGTCGACACCCTGCGCCGGGTCGAGTTGCTGCGTCAGCTGCGGCTCGGGGAGTACGACGTGCTGATCGGGATCAACCTGCTGCGCGAGGGGCTGGACCTGCCCGAGGTGTCGCTGGTGGCCATCCTGGACGCCGACAAGGAAGGCTTCCTGCGTTCGCCGCGCAGCCTGATCCAGACCATCGGCCGTGCCGCCCGTAACGTCTCGGGCGAGGTGCACATGTACGCCGACACGATGACCGACTCGATGAAGGCGGCCATCGACGAGACCGAGCGGCGGCGTGCCAAGCAGACCGCCTACAACGAAGAGCACGGCATCGACCCGCAGCCGCTGCGCAAGAAGATCGCCGACATCCTGGATCAGGTCTATCGGGAAGCCGACGACACCGAGTCGGTGGAGATCGGCGGCTCCGGTCGCAATGCATCGCGGGGCAGGCGCGCGCAGGGCGAGCCGGGCCGTGCGGTCAGCGCCGGCGTGTTCGAGGGTCGCGACACCTCGAACATGCCGCGTGCCGAATTGGCGGACCTGATCAAGGATCTCACCGCGCAGATGATGGCGGCCGCCCGCGATCTGCAGTTCGAACTGGCCGCGCGGATCCGCGACGAGATCGCCGACCTGAAGAAGGAACTCCGTGGCATGGACGCCGCCGGCCTCAAATGACTTGAGCTCAACCCTCGTTGAGGTCCTAGGGTGGCGACCGTGCCCGACACTGTGACCGACCCGGCCGCCGGTTGGCGTGAGCTTCTCGGCCCGCGGAACCTCGGTGCCTCGACGGTGCTCGCCGGCGGCGTGGCGCTCTATGCGACCAACGAGTTCCTCACCATCAGCCTGATGCCCAGCGCCGTGACCGACATCGGCGGGCAACGCCTCTACGCCTGGGTCACGACGGTGTACCTGGTGGGTTCGGTGGTCGCCGCCACCACCGTGCACGCCGTGCTGATGCGGCTGGGCCCCCGGTGGTCATATCTGTTGGGCCTCAGCGGGTTCGGCGCGGGCAGTCTGGGCTGCGCGATCGCGCCGAGCATGGAGCTGTTGCTGGTCGGACGAACCCTGCAGGGTGCGGCGGGTGGCCTGCTGGCCGGCCTGGGTTACGCGGTGATCAACACGGCGCTGCCGAACACGCTGTGGACGAAGGCCTCGGCGCTGATCTCGGCGATGTGGGGCGTCGGGACGTTGGTCGGCCCCACCGCCGGTGGCCTGTTCGCCCAGTACGGCTCCTGGCGTTGGGCGTTCGGGGTCCTGGTGGTGATGACCACCGCGATGTCGGTCCTGGTGCCGATCGCGCTGCCGGGGGCGCGCGACACGGCGACGGCGGCGGGGGAGCGGCGCGTCGGCATCCCGGTGTGGTCGCTGGTGCTGCTGGGGATCGCGGCTCTGCTGGTCAGCGCCGCAGGCATCCCGCACGATGTCCGTGCCACGGCAGGGCTGGTGGTGGCCGGCGTCGGGATGGTGGCGGTGTTCGTCGTCGTCGACCGTCGGGCAGGGGCCGCGGTGCTGCCGCCGAGCACGTTCGGTGCTGGTCCGCTGAAGTGGATCTATGTGACGCTCGGCGCGTTGATGGCCGCCACGATGGTCGACATGTACGTTCCGCTGTTCGGGCAGCGACTGGCATACCTGACTCCGGTGGCGGCGGGTTTCCTGGCGGCCGGCCTGGCGGTCGGGTGGACCGTCGGTGAGATCAGCAGTGCCTCACTGAGTCGCCCCGCGGTGGTCACGCGCACCGTCGCGGTGGCGCCGCTGGTGATGGCGGCGGGCCTGGTGGTCGGCGCGCTGACGCAGCGGGCGGACGCGCCGGCGTCACTCGTCGCGCTGTGGGCACTGGGGCTGGTGGTCACCGGTACCGGCATCGGAATCGCCTGGCCGCATCTGTCGGCGTGGGCGATGGGCAAGGTCGACGATCCCGCCGAGGGCCCTGCCGCGGCGGCGGCCATCAACACCGTGCAGATGATCTCCGGTGCCTTCGGCGCCGCCCTGGCCGGTGTGGTGGTCAACCTCAACGCCGGCGCCTCCGGCGATGCCACCGCGGCGCGGTGGCTGTTCGCGGTGCTTCGCGATGCTCGCCGCATCGGCCACCTACGCGTCGGTACGCAGTGGCCGGCCGGCGCCGCACGCGGGGGCGGCGTCGACCGCCGATCTCGGAAGCACATCATGACCTGGGTGTTACTCCTGCTGGCCATCGTCAGCGAGGTGGCCGCGACCCTTTCCCTGAAAGGCGCCGTCACCGTGCCGGCACTCTACGCCGTGGTGGTCGGCGGCTATCTCGCGTCCTTCGTGTTTTTGACGCTGGTCCTCAAGCGCGGCATGGGTCTCGGTGTGGCGTACGGGATCTGGGGTGCCATCGGCGTCGCCCTCACGGCAGTGTTGTCCACGCTGGTCTTCGGCGAGGCGTTCACCGGTCTGGATGGGCGCGGGGATGGTGTGCATCATCGGAGGTGTCCTGCTGGTGGAGATCGGTTCGCACCCCGACGCGGACGGCGCCCGCGAGCCGGGCAGCGCCTGACGTGCAATATCTGCTTCTGATGGCCGCCATCGGGTCCGAGGTCAGCGGCACCCTGGCGTTGCGCGTGGCCGCCACCGGTCGCCGCGGGTTCTATGTCGCCGTCGTCGTCGGGTACGTGGTGGCGTTCACGCTTCTGTCGGCTTCACTGCGCCACGGCATGCCGTTGGGCGTGGCCTACGGAATCTGGGCTGCGGCGGGCGTCGCGTTGACGGCGGTGGCATCCCGTTTGCTGTTCGGGGAACCGCTGACGCGCACGATGGTCGCCGGTATGGCGCTCATCGTCGCCGGCGTGTTGCTGGTGGAACTCGGTGGCGCCGGCTGAATAGAATTCCTACTTGTCCGCTCAGCGAAAGGACGCGCGACAATTCGCCCACTGAAATTTGACGTACCCGTGTTGCGACACATTTCGACAACCTTTGGATCACCGTTGGGTTTCCTAGCCGGCCAGATTTGCTGAAACTGTGCCAGCGTGTTCGAGTGCACACTCGCCAGAGCCGCTCGTGCCCTCAGTTTCGCTGTGGTCACCGCGTTGGCACTGTGTGCCGCCACCGTCAATATCGGCGTTGCCACTGCCGACTCCTGCCCCGACGTCGAAGTCGTCTTCGCCCGTGGCACCAGTGACACGGCCGGCTTCGGTCCGGTGGGGAAATTGTTCGTCAACACGCTGAAGAGGAAGCTGGTCGGAAAGCGAGTCAGCGCGTACGCGGTGGATTATTCGGCGAGCTGGAACTTCTCGAAGTCGACCTCGGAAGGTGCGGTCGATGCGAAGAAGCACGTCCAGTACGTCGCCGGCATGTGCCCGGCCACCAAGATCGTCCTCGGCGGGATCTCCCAGGGTGCCGGAGTGATCGACCTGATCACCATCGGCAATCGCAGGTTGTGGTTCTTCACCCCGGCGCCGTTGCCGGACGCCATGGTCGATCACGTGGCGGCGATCGCGGTGTTCGGCAATCCCTCGCGGGACTACGCGACGCTCGGGTCCGCTCACCACACTGAGTCCCCTGTACGGCAGCAGGACGACCGACCTCTGCGCCACCAACGACCCGTACTGCTCCAAGGGCTTCGACATGTTTGCCCACTACTCGTATCTGTGGAACGGGATGATCAACGACGCGGCGGTCTTCGCCGCACGGCGGGTCGGCGGCCTCGCCACCTGAGGCTGAATTTGCCCGCATCGCAACGGGTTCTGCGGCGAGCCGGGATTCGATAACCGAAGGACCTCCGGCCGGTATCTATTGGGTAACCGGCTCGGTGACGGACGCGCCGGCAGGCTAGTTTTCTCCGCGGCGGGGGCGCCGATGAGAGGTCGAGAAAAGAACATGTCAGGCAGCATCACTCGCATCGGTGTCGCGACCGCGGTGACGAGCGCGCTGTGGTCGGCCGCGCTATGGGGCGCGACGGCGCACGCCGATCCGAGTCCCGGAGTGCCGTGCCTGGACATGGTGCAGCAGTTGGCCGCCGAACCGCCGTCCGTTCCGGATTCGCTGCAGAAGGCCACAACGACGCTCGACAGCGTTGTGCCGCAGCAAGCTCCGGCTCTTCCGCCCGTCCCGGTGGCCGAGGTGGTCCATGGCATGACGGCACTCGCCGCGCCCGGTCCCGGTCCCGGCCCCGATGGACACCGCGCCGGTGGTCGAGGCCGCGGCAGTGGCGCCCGTGCAGGGCGGTGGCGGCCCCCGCGGTCGAGCCGGCGCCGATTGCTGAGCCGCCGGCTGCTCCGATCCCAGGAACTGTTGCAGGGGAGCTGCTTTCGCCCCCACTACCCGCTGCGGAGCCTGCCGGCGTGGCCGAAGCCGCACCACTCGGCGCGCCCACGCCCGCCGATGCCGCCTCGGTGCTGCACGGCGCTTCGGTTCCGGCGCCGCTGCCCGGTCCGGCCGTGCCGGTCGTACCCGTCGGGCGGCGGACGTACCGGCGGTTGCTCCGCCGTTTCCCGTTCCGGCCGTGCCGCTGGGCGACGCGCTGCCCGGTCTGCCCCTGCTGCCCGCGACCCTGCCCGTGCCACAGGATCTCGTCTGCCAAGGCACGGCGTGGTCGGCCGGGCGCACACCTTCTGTTCAGGGGTCGAATACGGCCGAGTCGCAGGCGCAGCGTCGCGACCGGCGATGGTGCTCCGCTGCTGCGTTGGCGCAGTGTGACATTGCGTGCTGCCCTCGTCGTGTACCGCACGTCACGTCGCGCCGCCATGGTGATGTTGGCGGCGTCGAGGCGACCGGATCCAGGGCAAATGCGACGCCGGTGTGGTGATTCGCACCCGTGTTCGCCAGATAGCGGGTTACTGTCTCGGGTGGCGTAGGAACTGACACTGGGAGGATATGGATGAGCGCCTATCAAACCGTGGTGGTTGGCACGGACGGCTCGGATTCGTCGTTGCGTGCTGTGGACCGCGCCGGTCAGATCGCCGCCGGGGCGAACGCGAAGCTCATTGTCGCGACCGCCTACTTCCCGCAGAGCGAGGATCAGCGCGCCGCGGATGTCCTCAAGGACGAGGGTTACAAGATGTCGGGCAACGCGCCCATCTACGCGATCCTGCGTGAGGCGCGCGACCGGGCCAAGGCGGCCGGTGCCGAGAACATCGAGGAGAAGGCCGTTGTGGGTGCGCCCGTCGACGCGCTCGTCGATCTTGCCGAGGAGGTGTCTGCCGATCTGCTCGTGGTCGGCAACGTCGGACTCAGCACCATCGCCGGACGTTTGCTCGGGTCGGTGCCCGCCAACGTGGCACGTCGGTCGAAATCCGATGTGCTGATCGTGCACACGTCCTGACCGGACGCGACATCGCGAGAACCCTGGGCCGGCACAGCGCCGACCCAGGGTTCTCCGATGTCAGGTGGTTGGACGCCTTGGCGATCGCGGCTGATCGCCGCGTCCAGCGTGGCGTTGAACTCGTCGTCGCTCTGCTGTGCGGTCAGCCCCTCGGTGAGCGCGCGCGAGAAACTGGCGATGACGCCGTGGTTGCGCGGCGAGCTTCTCGCACGCCTCATCGCGGCCGTAGCCGCCGGACAGGGCCACCACCCGCAGCACCTTCGGGTGCTCGACGAGTTCGCGGTACAGGTCGTCGACGCTGGGCAGCGTCAGCTTCAGCATGACGACCTGCCCGTCGTCGAGGTGTTCCAGGCCTTCCAACAGCGCGGCCTTGAGCTGGTCTTCGGCCTCGGCCTTCTGCGGGCTGTGGATGTCGACCTCGGGCTCGATGATCGGCACCAGGCCGGCGGCCAGGATCTGCCGGCCGATGTCGAACTGCTGGTCGACGACCGCCTGCAAGTCCCGCGCCGGGCAGCTTGATCACCGAGCGCATCTTGGTGCCGAAGACACCCTTGTCGCGGGCGCGGGCCAGCAGATCGTCGAGTCCCGGAATGGGTTTCATCACCTGCGCGCCGTCGCGCTCCTCGGCCAGGCCCTTGTCCACCTTGAGGAAGGGAACGACGTGCTTGACGTTCCACAGGTAGTCGGCCGTGGGACGCCCGTCGATCTCGCGGTCCATGGTGTCCTCGAACAGGATGGCGCCCAGGATGCGGTCGCCGTCGAAGCTCGGGCTGGTGATGATCCGGGTCCGCATCTCGTGCACCAGATCGAACATCTGCGCGTCGCCGCGAGTACGCGTCTTCGTCGATGCCGTAGAGCTTCAGCGCCTTGGGGGTGCTGCCGCCGCTCTGGTCCAGCGCCGCGATGAACCCGGCGCCACGCTGCACCTTGTTGGACTGATCGGTGTTCATGTTCCCTCTCCTGTGACAGTGCTACCAGCCGCGCTCGCGCCATTCGCCCAGGTGCGGGCGTTCGGCGCCGAGCGTGGTGTCGTCGCCGTGTCCTGGATACACGACGGTCTGATCCGCGAAGACATCGAACACCCGGCTGGTCACGTCGCCCAGCAGCTGCTCGAAGTCGCCTTCCTTCCAGGTCTTGCCGACGCCACCGGGGAACAGGCAGTCACCGGTGAACAGGTGCACCCGGTCGTCGGTGTCGGCCCCCCGCAGGGCGAGCGCGACGGAGCCGGGCGTGTGACCACGCAGATGGATGACGTCGAAGTGCAGGTCGCCGATCTCGACGGTGTCGCCGTCGGACAGCAGCCGGTCGGGGGTCACCGGCAGCGGATCGGCGTCGAGGCGATGCGCGGCGGTGGGGGCGCCGGTGGCGCCGGCCACCTCTTCGAGCGCCAGCCAGTGATCCTGGTGTTGGTGGCTGGTGACGATCAGGGACAGCGTGGGCGCATGGCGTTCGATGAGCTCGAGCAGGATCGCGGCATCGTTGGCGGCGTCGATGAGTAGCGTCTGACCGGTGTGGGAACAGGTGACGAGGTAGGCGTTGTTGTCCATGGGGCCGACGGACACCTTGACGATCGACGCACCCGGCAGAGTGCGTAGCGCCGCGGTCCGGGGCTCCACGTGGCCCGTGTAGTTGTCGTCGACGACTGTCATGGTGACTCACGTTACTTCCCGCTCCGCGGGCGGCATCGCGACCGTCGGAGAAAGTTGTCGGGGGGTCGACCTAGCATGGGTTCGGTACTGCGTCTGCCGGGGCGCATCGGGCATGACGTGAAAGGACATCGGTGGCAGACCGCCTAGTCGTCAAGGGTGCCCGGGAGCACAATCTGCGTGGCGTCGATCTCGACCTGCCGCGCGACGCGATGATCGTGTTCACCGGGCTGTCGGGTTCCGGCAAGTCATCGCTGGCGTTCGACACGATCTTCGCCGAGGGGCAGCGACGCTACGTCGAGTCGCTGTCGGCCTACGCGCGCCAGTTCCTGGGCCAGATGGACAAGCCGGACGTCGATTTCATCGAGGGCCTGTCGCCCGCGGTGTCCATCGACCAGAAGTCGACCAACCGCAATCCGCGGTCGACCGTCGGCACGATCACCGAGGTCTACGACTATCTGCGGTTGCTCTACGCGCGCGCGGGCACTCCGCACTGTCCGGTGTGCGGCGAGCGGATCGCCCGGCAGACTCCGCAGCAGATCGTCGACCAGGTGCTCGCCATGGACGAGGGGCTGCGGTTCCAGGTACTCGCGCCGGTGGTGCGTACCCGCAAGGGCGAGTTCGTGGACCTGTTCGACAAGCTCAACACGCAGGGCTACAGCAGGGTGCGTGTCGACGGCGTGGTGCACTCGCTGACCGACCCGCCGAAACTGAAGAAGCAGGAGAAGCACGACATCGAGGTGGTCGTCGACCGCCTGACCGTCAAGGCCACCGCCAAGCAGCGGCTGACCGACTCGGTCGAGACCGCGCTGAACCTCGCCGACGGCATCGTCGTCCTCGAGTTCGTCGACCGGGAAGACGACCACCCGCACCGGGAACAGCGTTTCTCCGAGAAACTGGCCTGCCCCAACGGGCACCCCCTGGCCGTCGACGACCTCGAACCGCGGTCGTTCTCGTTCAACTCGCCCTACGGCGCCTGCCCGGAGTGCACCGGCCTCGGAATCCGCAAGGAGGTCGACCCGGATCTGGTGGTGCCCGATCCGGACCTGACGCTCGCCGAGGGTGCCGTCGCGCCGTGGTCGATGGGGCACACCGCCGAGTACTTCACCCGGATGCTCTCCGGCCTCGGCGATCAGCTGGGGTTCGACGTGAACACCCCCTGGAAGAAGCTTCCGGCCAAGGCGCGCAAGGCGATTCTCGAGGGCTGCGACGAGCAGGTGCACGTCCGGTACAAGAACCGGTACGGACGCACGCGGTCCTACTACGCCGACTTCGAAGGCGTGATGGCGTTCCTGCAGCGCCGCATGGAGCAGACCGACTCCGAACAGATGAAGGAGCGCCTCGAGGGCTTCATGCGCGACGTGCCGTGCCCGGAATGCGACGGCACGCGCCTCAAGCCCGAGATCCTGGCGGTGACGATGACCGCCGGGGACTTCGGCGCCAAGTCGATCGCCGAGGTCGCCGAGCTGTCGATCGCGGATTGCGCCGACTTCCTCAACGCGCTGACGCTGGGCAGCCGGGAGGCGGCCATCGCCGGTCAGGTGCTCAAGGAGATCCAATCCCGCCTCGGCTTCCTGCTCGACGTCGGGCTCGACTACCTGTCGTTGTCCCGCGCGGCGGGCACCCTGTCCGGCGGCGAAGCGCAACGGATCCGGCTGGCCACGCAGATCGGCTCCGGTCTGGTCGGCGTGCTCTACGTGCTCGACGAGCCCTCGATCGGACTGCACCAGCGCGACAACCGCCGGTTGATCGACACACTGGTGCGGTTGCGCGATCTGGGTAACACCCTGATCGTCGTCGAGCACGACCTCGACACCATCGCCCACGCCGACTGGGTGGTCGACATCGGCCCGGCCGCCGGCGAGCACGGCGGCCAGATCGTGCACAGCGGCACCTACAAGGACCTGCTGAAAAACCCGAATTCGATCACCGGTGCGTATCTCTCGGGCAAGGAGGAGATCGAGGTTCCGGCGATGCGGCGGGTGGCGGACCGGAAACGCCAACTCACCGTGGTCGGTGCGCGCGAGCACAATCTGCGCGGGATCGACGTCGCGTTCCCGCTCGGTGTGCTGACCTCGGTGACGGGCGTGTCGGGATCGGGCAAGTCGACGCTCGTCAACGACATCCTGGCGTCGGTGCTGGCGAACAAGCTCAACGGGGCCCGCCTGGTGCCCGGCCGGCACACCCGGGTCAACGGGCTCGACCACCTCGACAAGCTCGTGCGGGTCGATCAGTCGCCGATCGGCCGCACCCCCCGGTCCAACCCCGCTACCTACACCGGGGTGTTCGACAAGATCCGCACCCTGTTCGCCGCGACCACCGAGGCCAAGGTCCGCGGCTATCAGCCCGGCCGGTTCTCGTTCAACGTCAAGGGTGGCCGTTGTGAGGCGTGCTCGGGGGACGGCACGATCAAGATCGAGATGAACTTCCTGCCCGACGTCTACGTGCCGTGCGAAGTCTGCCAGGGCGCGCGCTACAACCGCGAGACGCTCGAGGTGCACTACAAGGGCAAGACGATCGCCGAGGTCCTCGACATGTCGATCGAGGAGGCCGCCGAGTTCTTCGCCCCGATCAGCTCGATCCACCGGTATCTGAAGACGCTGGTCGACGTGGGTCTGGGCTACGTGCGGCTGGGCCAGCCGGCGCCGACACTGTCCGGCGGTGAGGCGCAGCGGGTGAAGCTGGCCTCGGAGCTGCAGAAGCGTTCGACCGGCCGCACCATCTACATCCTCGACGAGCCGACCACCGGGCTGCACTTCGAAGACATCCGCAAACTGCTCACCGTGATCAACGGTCTGGTCGACAAGGGCAATACGGTCATCGTCATCGAGCACAACCTCGACGTGATCAAGACCTCGGACTGGATCATCGACATGGGACCGGAAGGCGGTTCGGGGGGCGGCACCGTCGTGGCGACCGGTACACCGGAAGAGGTCGCGGCCGACCCCGACAGCTATACGGGCCACTTCCTGGCCGAGACGCTGGGTGTGCGGCGGCCCAAGACCCGGCAACCAGGGCCCGCAGCCGCAGCAAGGTCAGCGCCTGATCAGCGCCTGACTCGCCGGCGACGGGAAGCGCGGGCTGACCCGGACGCCGCCCAGCCACGCGGTCAACTCCTCGGCGCGCGCCTCGAGAAGCTCGTGCGCGTGGCGGCCGACGTCCTCGAGCAGCACCAGCTCCACCCGGCCTTCGTCGTCCTGACGCCACGCGCCCACCACCCGGCCGTCCACCCACGCGGTCGGCCCGGCGTTGCCGTTGCGGTCGAAGACCTGAGCGCGGTGCGGCCCGACATACCAGTCGCGGTCGAACCACCCCATCGTGGTGACGTCGAGTCCCGGCAGCAGCGCGCACCACGGCGCCGGCCCCGGCTCGTCGTCCTCGTCGCCGGGGAGTACGAAACCGGGGCTGCCCGTCGAGGTCGACCTGCACGGCGTCGATGTCGGACAACGCTTTTCGCGCCCACCCCAGGGTGGCGCCGAACCACCATTTGACGTCGGTCACCGTGGCCGGGCCGAAGGCATACAGCCACCGGCGCACCAGAGCCGCTCTGGCGTCGTCCTCCGCCACGGCACCGGAACCTTCCAGCCAGTCCCGCGCCGACACCCACCGCGGACGCGACGTGGTCCAGCCGCCGTCGTTGGGTCCGCGCACGATGGCGCCGCGCGCCGACAGCACCGTCAGCACCCGGGGCGCGAGCTGGCCCTCGCCGCCCCAGCGCTTTCCCGGCGCCGGGTCGTAGGTGCCGGTGAGTTCCGGCAGCGCCTCGCGCAGCTCGCGGGCGCTGCACGGACCGGCGCGGCGCAGCTGGTGCAGCACCGCCGCGCAGGCGGTCTCCAGCCAGGCCTGTCCGTCGGCCGCGACCCCGGCCCGTTCGACGTCGCCCGCGAGGCGGCGGGTTTCGTTGGCGGCCACCCGGTCGCTGGCAGCGGCCTGGATCGCGGGGAGGTCGTCCGGCGCCACCACCCACAGCGTCCGGCGCATCGCCAGGTGCTTGACCAGTCCGTGGTGGTCGTACAGCGCCGCGTCCAGATCGGGGACGGTGAAGCCGGGAAGCCGGGCCCACAGCGACAGATACGGCGTGGCCGGGTCGGTGGCGTGCAGTGCGACGAGCGTCCGCGGGCACCGCGTGCACGGAGGGTGCCCGGCCGGCGACCGGATCGAGGTGATGGCGCCTGGCCAGCCGCGCGCGCCGTTGGGCGACGGTGAAGGACCGCATCGATCGTGGGCTACCGAGCGTCCTCGTCCTTGGCGCGCATGGACTCCCGGATCTGGGCCAGGCGATCGGCGGCCGCCCGCTGGCGGGCGTCGTACCGGTCCCCGGCCGCACGGCCCTCCGGCGTCTCCGCAGCGAGCTCGGCCGAGCCGAGCGAGGTCGCATAGCGCGTCTCGATCTTCTCCCGCACCGCGTCGAACGTCGGCACCCCGTCGTCGTCGTAGCCGGTGTCGGGTGGCGTCGGTTCGTCCGGCATGGCGCCTACCGTACCCGCGGGCGTCTAGCGGGCGGCGGCCGATTCCACCGGCGTCGCCGCTGCCACGGGCAGGCTGACGGGAGCGGCTCCGGGGGTCCCGACGGCGCTCGCCAGCCAGGGCAGCGCAGCGGCGAACGCGTTCGACGCGAACGGCCAGTCGTGCTTGCCGGGCTGGCTCACCACCGCGCAGCCCACTCCGGCGCCGCGGGCCAGCGCGCACAGCGTGTTCGCCGCGACCGCCTGATCGTTGGGGCGGGCGGTGCCCGCTCCCGGCGGTGCGGCGTTGACGTCGAACCACCCCTGGATCCCGCGGTACGGGCCGTGCCGGGCCATCACGGTGTCGGGATCGAACGAGGCATAGGCGGCGGCATCACCGCCGAAGAGCCGCGCGACGGTCTGCGCCCTGGTTCCCGAGTTCGGGGCCAGATCACCGGCGATGTCCTCGAACGCGCTGAACGTGTCGGGATGCATCACGGTCAGGTCCACCGCACAGGTGCCGCCCATCGACCAGCCGACCACTCCCCAGTGGGCGCTGGCAGGGCTGACGCCGAAGTGCGACTTGACATAGGGCACAACGTCTTTGACGAGATGGTCGGCGGAGTTGCCCCGCGTGCCGTTGACGCATTCGGTGTCGTTGTTGAACGCGCCGCCCGGGTCGGCGAACACGACGACCGGGGCGAAGCCACCGTGCGCGGCGGCGAAGTCGTCGAGAGTCTTGATCGCGCCACCGGCGCGCATCCAGTCGGCGGGGGTGTTGAACTCGCCGCCGATCATCATCAGCGCGGGCAGCGCGGGCGGCGGGTCGGTGAGGTACCAGGCGGGCGGCAGATACACGAACTCACCGCGATGCCTGAACCCCGACGCCGTGGCGGGAATGTCCACCGCGACGACGCTGCCCTTGGTCGGGATGGTGTGGTGCTGCTGCATCGCCGCGACCGTCACCTGGTCGGTCTGGTCGGGCAGCGGTCCCGCGGTCAACTGGCTCCACGCGGTCTGCACGGTGGGGAAGTAGCCGGTCCACAGGTTCAGCGCCAGCGCGACCGACAGTGCGCACAGGGGCACCGCGACCACGGCGGCCGCGCGGCGCCACCAGGGCGCGCCGCGCCATCCGGCTACCAGCACGCCGACGGCGATGCCGGACAACGCGATCCACACCCACAGTGCTCGCGGTGCCGGATTGCTGTCGTCGGACACTCCGGCCGTCTCGGTGTACCAGTACGCCGCAGCCGCCACCACCACGCCGATCAGCGCCGACCACGGCAGCCAGACGCAGCCGCCAGCGCCGGGTGCGCCGGCCGATCGCGGTGACGAGCGTGACCACGGCGACGATCTGCACGAGCACGGGCAGCCACCCGTGCATCAGCGACAGGTGATGGCAGAGGGCATCAAAGAAGGTCCCGAAGAAGGGCCCGGACGACGTCACGACGTCCAGATTGACCGCGCATGCTTGGAAGAGCCTGGGATGTCGCTGCTAACGAGGTTTGGCCAGTGGGAACGGCAGCGTGTCCCGGATGCTTCGACCGGTGATCAGCATGACCACGCGGTCCACCCCCATGCCGAGACCGCCGGTGGGGGGCATCGCGTACTCCATCGCCTGCAGGAAGTCCTCGTCGAGTTCCATCGCCTCGGGATCGCCCCCGGCGGCCAGCAGCGACTGCTCCTGCAGTCGGCGGCGCTGCTCGACCGGATCGGTGAGCTCGCTGTAGGCGGTGCCCAGCTCCACACCCCAGGCGACCAGGTCCCAGCGCTCGGCGACGCCGGGGATGCTGCGGTGCGGCCGGGTCAGCGGGGACACCGACGACGGGGAAGTCCTTGTAGAACGTCGGCTCCTCGGTGCGGTCCTCGACCAGGTGCTCGTACATCTCCAGCACCACCGCGCCCTCGTCCCAGTGGGTCAGGTAGGCGATGCCCGCCTTGTCGCACAGCCGCCGCAGAGTCGCCAGATCCGTTGTGGTGTCGATGTGTTCGCCGAGTGCCTCCGAGACCGCGCCGTGCACGGTCTTGACCGTCCACGGGCCGGAGACGTCGACGGGCTCGAGCGTGCCGTCCGACGCGCGGCCGCAGGAACACCTGTGCGCCGTTGGCGGCCTGCGCGGCGTTCTGGATCAGCTCCCGGCAGCCGTCGATCCACACGTTGTAGTCGGCGTGCGCCTGATATGCCTCCAGCAGGGTGAACTCGGGGTTGTGGCTGAAGTCGACCCCCTCGTTGCGGAACGCGCGGCCGAGTTCGAAGACGCGCTCGACGCCACCGACGCACAACCTCTTGAGGTACAGCTCGGGTGCGATGCGCAGGTACAGGTCGAGGTCGTAGGCGTTGATGTGCGTCAGGAACGGCCGGGCGTTGGCTCCGCCGTGGATCTGCTGCAGGATCGGCGTCTCGACCTCCAGGAAGCCCTTCCCGACCAGGGTTTCGCGGATCGCGTGCAGGACGCCGCTGCGCGCCTTGATCAGGTCGCGTGCCTCGGTGTTGACGGCCAGATCCACGTAACGGGCGCGCAGCCGGGACTCCTGGTCGGTCATGCCCTTCCACTTGTCGGGCAGCGGCCGCAGGCACTTGCCGATCAGCCGCCAACTGCCGACCATGATCGACCAGGCACCGGTTCGGCTGCGGCCCATGGCGCCGCGGACCTCGATCAGATCACCGAGGTCGATGGTGCGGCTGAAGTCAGCGGTGCTGCCGTCGGTGAGCCGCGAATCGTCCAGCACAGTTGCGCTTCCCCGGACCAATCGCGCAGTTGGACGAACAGCACGCCGCCGTAGTCGCGCAGCCGCAGCACCCGGCCCGCGACCTCGACGGCGGAACCGTCGTCAGCAGCCAGCGCCTCCGCCACGGTGTGACTCGGCGGGTCGCCTACCGGATAGGCGTCGACGCCCTGGCGTTGCAGCGCCTCGAGCTTGGCCATCCGGACCCGGACCTGCTCGGGCAGCCGGGGCCGGTCCTCGTCGACAGCCGGGTCGGTCTGCAGGGTGTCTCGGTCGGGGGCCGAGCCGTCGCTGTGCAGCAGACCGGTGGCCACCAGCGGTCCCGGTGCGGCGATGTGGTGACCGGTGTGTGGCTGTTCGTGGCGGCGGGAGAACGGCAACACCAGGAAGCCCTCGGCGATCACCGACGCCACGCCGACGCGGGGCACCAGCCGGGCGTCCTCGTAGCACGCATAGCGCGGCACCCACTGCGGCTGGTATTTCATGTTCGACCGGTACAGCGTCTCGAGCTGCCACCAGCGGGAGAAGAACACCAGCAGGCCGCGCCACAGCCGCGCGACGGGTCCGGCGCCGAGCTGGGCGCCCTGTTCGAACGCCGAGCGGAACATCGCGAAGTTCAGCGAGATCCGGGTCACGCCGATGTCGGCCGACTGCAGGCACAACTCGCTGACCATCAACTCGATGGTCCCGTTCGGCGAGCCGGGGGAGCGGCGCATCAGGTCCAGCGACACCCCGTTGGTGCCCCACGGCACCAGCGAGAGCATCGCGACCACCTGGGATTCCTGCTGCACCGCCTCCACCAGCAGGCAGTCACCGTCGGCCGGATCGCCGAGCCGGCCCAGCGCCATCGAGAAGCCGCGTTCGTCATCGGTGTCGCGCCACGCGTCGGCCCGCTCGATCACCGTGGCCATCTCGTCGGCGGACAGGTCCCGGTGCCGGCGCATCCGGACGCTGACCCCGGCCCGGCGTGCCCGCGTCACGGCCTGGCGCACCGCGCGCATGTCCGGGCCCGAGAGCCGGAAGTCGTCGGGATGCAGAATCGCCTCGTCGCCGAGCTGCAGCGCGTTGAGTCCCGCGTCCCGGAACGCCTGGGCGCCGGTCGAGCTGGCACCCATCACCCCGGGTGCCCAGCCGTAGGTCTGGCACAACCCGAGCCAGGCCTCGATGGCCTGCGGCCAGGCGCGCGGATCGCCGACGGGATCTCCGCTGGCCAGGCAGACGCCGACCTCGACGCGGTAGGTGATGGCGGCCCGGCCGTTGGGCGCGAACACCACCGCCTTGTCGCGGCGGGTCGCGAAGTAGCCCAGTGAGTCGTTCTTGCCGTACTGCTCGAGCAGTCCACGGATGGCCGACTCGTCCTCACCGGTGAGAGCGTTCTCGGCGCGCTGGGACTGGAACAGCACGATGGCGGTCACCATCAGAGCGAGCGCACCGAAGAGTCCCAGCAACGCATTGACCAGTACATGGGGGTGGCCGGAGAAGGCGTCGGCGTCCGCGCCGGCGAAGGCGCTCACCCGGTTCAGGGCGTACCAGAACCGGTCCGGCCGCGCCAGCGTGCCCGGGAAGGCCTCCAGCAGCGCCCAGCCGATCAGCGTGCCGATACCCATGCTGGCGACGAGCACGACTGCCGCCTTCAGGAGCGCACCGCGCCGCACCCTGGCCCAGAACTGCCGCCGGGCCAACAGCAGGACGACGATCGCCACCGCGTGGAAGGCCAGCCCGATCATCTCACCGACCTCCTGGAACCACCGTTCGCCGCCTTCGGCGACGGGCGCAATGTTCCAGCCGAGCGCGGCGACCATGTAGCCGATCAGGATCCACAGGGCGATGCGTTTGCGGGCGGCCAGCGCCGCGGCCAGCAGCGCCAGCACGAACGCCCATGCGAAGCTCGTGTCGGGGAAGTTGAAGATGTAATCGTTGACGAACTCGCGCGGCACCGCGATGACCGACCGGAACAGCGGCGAGATGCTGGCCAGCAGCGACAGCGTCGCGATGACGCCCACGACCCAGCCGGCCGCGGCAGGCACCCAGCGGTACCTGGACGCCGGACGCGGTCTGCGCAGGATGGTGGGGGTCATAGGCCGCGAGGATATGCGCTCGGCCTGCGAATCGGGTTGATGTTCGCGCCCCGGTGCGGTGTCACCAGACCGGGCCGGTGTACTTCTCTCCCGGCCCCTGGCCCGGTTCGTCCGGTGCGGCGCTGGCCTCGCGGAACGCCAACTGCAGTGTCTTGAGGCCGTCGCGCACCGGTCCCGCGTGCGGGCCCAGGTACTCGGCTGACGCGGTGACCAGCCCGGCCAGCGCGGTGATCAGGCGGCGCGCCTCGTCGAGGTCGCGGTGTGCGCTGTCGTCGGGATCGTCGGCCGACATACCGAGCTTCTCGGCCGTCGCGCTCATCAGCATGACCGCCGCGCGGGTGATCACCTCGACCGCGGGGATCTCGCGCCAGCTCACGAACGGCCGCGATGTCGGGATCACCGGTGCTGGGATCAGTGGTCATGCCTGCTAGACTCGCATGCGCGACCGTCCCGGCATACGCCAGGGACAGCAAGTGGAGTCCCACTCCCACCGCCGGCCACGGAGAGATCCGCAGGCTACGCGGTCCGGTCACCGACATCGTAGATGTCTGACCTGGTCGGCTTTGGGCCCTGCGGCGAGCAGGGCCGATCTGTTCCACGGAACGGATCGCCGGCGGCGTACGGGGCTCCTGAGGACAACATAGGAGGCCCCATCAGCACTGAGACCCGCGTCAACGAGCGCATCCGCGTACCTGAAGTCCGTCTGATCGGCCCGGGCGGTGAACAGGTAGGCATCGTGCGCATCGAAGATGCACTCCGCGTCGCCCAGGACGCCGATCTCGATCTCGTCGAAGTAGCACCGGACGCCAAGCCGCCCGTGTGCAAGATCATGGACTACGGCAAGTTCAAGTACGAGACGGCCCAGAAGGCACGCGAGTCTCGCAAGAACCAGCAGCAGACCGTCGTCAAGGAACAGAAGCTGCGTCCCAAGATCGACCCGCACGATTACGAGACCAAGAAGGGTCACGTGATCCGCTTCCTGGAGGCCGGGTCCAAGGTCAAGGTGACGATCATGTTCCGCGGCCGCGAGCAGTCGCGGCCCGAGTTGGGCTTCCGGCTCCTGCAGCGCCTGGGCGCAGACGTCGCCGATTACGGCTTCGTCGAGACGTCCGCGAAGCAGGACGGCCGCAACATGACGATGGTGCTGGCCCCGCACCGCGGCGCGAAGACTCGCGCCAAGGCGGCGCAGCAGGCGGAGGCCCCCATCCGGGGTGACGCCGAGACCAAGACCGACACCCCACAGCAGAACTGAGGAAACATGCCCAAGGCGAAGACCCACAGCGGCGCTTCGAAGCGGTTCCGTCGCACCGGAACCGGCAAGATCGTGCGGCAGAAGGCCAACCGCAGGCACCTGCTCGAGCACAAGCCGTCCAAGCGCACGCGCCGGCTCGACGGCCGGACCACGGTGGCCGCGAATGACGCCACGCGCGTCGCGAAGATGCTGAACGGCTGAGACCGTCGCGCAGCAAAGCCTGAACCTGACCCGAACCAGATAGGAAAACCCCATGGCACGCGTGAAGCGCGCAGTCAACGCGCAGAAGAAGCGGCGCACCGTCCTCAAGGCATCGAAGGGCTACCGCGGCCAGCGGTCGCGGCTGTACCGCAAAGCCAAAGAGCAGCAGCTGCATTCGTTGACCTACGCCTACCGCGACCGGCGCGCCCGCAAGGGTGAGTTCCGCAAGCTGTGGATCTCGCGGATCAACGCCGCCGCCCGCGCGAACGACATCACCTACAACCGGTTGATCCAGGGCCTCAAGGCCGCGGGTATCGAGGTGGACCGCAAGAATCTCGCCGAGATCGCCGTCAGTGACCCGACCGCCTTCACCGCCTTGGTGGAGATCGCCAAGGGTGCACTGCCGGAGGATGTCAACGCTCCGTCGGGCGAGGCTGCCTGACGCTCACCGAGCGCTCTGCCCGGGTGGCGGCCGCAGCCAAACTGCATCGCCACGTCGGGCGCCGCCGCGCCGCACGTTTCCTCGCCGAAGGCCCCAACCTCGTCGAGGCAGCGTTGCGGCGCGGTCTCGTTTCCGAGATCTTCGCCACCGAAGCCGCCGCGGAACGGTTCGCCGAACTGCTGGCCGGCACAACGGTCGAATTGGTGACCGAGCGCGCCGCGAAAGCGTTGTCCGACACGGTGACTCCCGTCGGCTTGGTCGCCGTGTGTTCGATGCCCGACGCTGATCTCGGCGCCGTCCTGGCTGCCGGCCCGTCATTGGTGGCGGTTCCGGTCGGCATCTCGGAGCCGGGAAACGCCGGCACGCTGATCCGCGTCGCCGATGCCATGGGCGCCGACGCCGTGGTGCTGGCCGGTCCCAGCGTCGACCCGTTCAACGGCAAGTGTCTGCGCGCTTCGGCCGGCAGCATCTTCTCCGTCCCGGTGGTCAGCGAACCCGACGCGGTCACCGTGGTCCACGCCCTGCGGGACGCGGGCCTGCGGGTGTTCGCGACCACTCCGGCCGGCGACGACAGTCTCGATGACGTGGACCTGTCAGCGCCGACGGCATGGCTGTTCGGCCCCGAGGCCCACGGGCTGCCCGCTGAAGTGTCGGCCCTGGCGACGACACGGGTGCGGATTCCGATGGCCGGCGGCGCGGAAAGTCTCAACGTCGCAGCGGCGGCAGCGATCTGCCTGTATCAGAGCGCCAGTTGCGCCCGGCGGTCCGTAGCACAGCGCATAAATTTGCTGTAGTTCGCATTTCTGGCATGTGGCCGTGGGTGATGTACCCGCTCGCCACGTTGCGGAGGCAAACACCGTACTCGATGCATTCACACGCAGTGTTTGCGACGATTCGGAACTGCGTTAATCTGTGCAGATACAGCAAATACTTGCTGGGGGGATTTTCATAGGCGGGGGAGCCGTGAATCGTTTGTCTGTATTGCTGGGTGCCGTGGTTCTGGGTTTTTCACCGGGGGTCGCCAACGCGACCAGTACGGCCCTGCTGCTCGGTGGTAAAGGTGAGTACGCGGAGCTGACTCCCGAACAGATGGAGACCGCATTCGGCGGCTATTTCGCGGGTTACGACGCGCGCGTCAGCGTCCCGTTTCCGGGCGACGCCGACTTCGGGACCGCGATCGCGGTCGGCGCGGACAACCTCTACGCCGCGGTCTACAGCACCCCGGGGGTGAAGACCATCGGCGGGGTCTCGAAGGGCGCGCCGTCGGTCACCCAGGTGCTGATCCGGTTGATGGAAGACGCCGCGGACCCCGCCGACGGGAAAGTGCCGCCGCCGCCGTCCGAGTTGAACGTGGCGGTGTACGGCTCTCCCAGCGAGCGGTACTACGGGGAAGGCGTCACCTACCAGCCGATCCCGGACACGCCTTACGACGTTCTGATCGTCACCGCCGAGTACGACGGGATCGCCGACTTCCCGGACAACCCGTTCAATCTGCTCGCCGTGCTGAACGCCACCCTGGGCGCGGATCAGCTGCACGTCGCATCCGCGTACCACGACATCCGCAACGAGCCGACCAAGTACACGATCGTCGAGAACACCCTCGGCGGAACGACCACGACCATCTTGATCCCCACCCCGGTGCTGCCGCTGCTCGAGCCGATGCTCGACAAGGGTGCGTCCCCCGCGGTCGTCGCGCGACTGGACAAGCTGCTCCGGCCGGTCATCGACAAGGCTTACCGCCGACCGGCGTGGACCGTGGGGATTCCCGCCACGCTCACCGGACCGCCGAGCGGTACGTCCACGGCTGCGGCGCCGGCCGCTCAACTGGCGGACACGGCGACGGCGACGGCGGCGCGCACCGGTACCGGCAAGCATCGCAGTCGGCATACTCGTCCGCTGATCAGCGAGCGACCCGAGGCCGGCCCGTCGACCGATGACAGCGGCGACGCCAGGGCCCGACGATCCGCCCGCAGCAGGGCGGACGACGACGACGACGCGAAGGCCGCCCTACGCGCCTCGAAATCAGTTGTGCGACTTAAGCAGCCGTTCAGACACCGCCAGCATGAGCTTTCGCGGCGTCACCCGATAGCCGGACGCCAGAATGACGTTGCGCAACCCTGAGACGACGGTCGGGGAGGACTTGTCGAGCGCCGCGAGAGCGGTGTCGACGACCTCGGTGGGGGTTTGACGCCCGTCGGTGAGAAATTGTTCTCCGGTGCGGTCGAAGAACTCGGTCTCCGTCGCGCCCGGACACAGCGCGAGAATCCTGACCCCCGAACCCCTGCACTCCTGCCACAGCGCTTCGCTGAAGGACAGCACGAAAGCCTTGGTCGCCCCGTAGACGGCCATACCGGGGGTGGGCTGGAAGGCCGCGGTCGACGCGACGTTGATCACCACTCCGTGTCTGCGCTCGATCATCGCGGGCAGGAAACGTGCCGTCAGGTCCACCAACGTGCCGCAGTTCAATTGGATCTGACCGGCATTGGATTCGGGCTCCTGGGCGACGAACGGGCCGTGCAGTCCGATTCCGGCGTTGTTGATCAGAACATCCACGCTGCGTCCGAGTTCGCGCACACGGTCCTGTAGTTCGGCGCTGGAGCCCGGCGCGGCGAGATCGGCGGTGAGGACGTCCACGACGATGCCGGGATGCCGGGCCGACAGGGTGTGCCGGAGCGACTCGAGACGGTCGGCGCGGCGTGCGACGAGGATGAGATCGGCGCCGCGGGCCGCGAGCGCAACCGCGAATTCCTCCCCGATCCCACCGCTCGCGCCGGTGACCAATGCGGTGACGTCGTTGAATTCCACGTGGCGCTCCTTCGTCGGCGCCGTCAAGACTAGCCCAGCAGCTCCCTGGCCACCTGCGTGATCTGCACTTCGTTGCTGCCGGCGTAGATCATGAGGGATTTGGCGTCGCGGGCAAGTTGCTCGACCCGGTACTCGGTCATATAGCCGTTGCCGCCGAACAGCTGCACCGCCTCCATTGCGACGTCGGTGGCGGCCTGCGAGCAGTACCACTTGATCGCCGACGCCTCGGCCAACGAGATCGGGGTGCCGGCCTGGGCGGCCTCGATGACGCGAAACAACATGTTGCGCACGTTCATCCGGGCCACCTCCATGGTGGCGAGCTTGAGCTGGATCAACTGGAAGCGGCCGATCTCGGCGCCCCACAACGTTCGTGACTTCGCGTAGTCCACGCACAGCCGCAGGCACTCCTCGATCACGCCGAGCGCCATCGCCGCCACACCGATCCGCTCGGCGGAGAAGTTGGAGCGTGCACTGGCGCGACCGTCACCGGCATTGTTGTCCTCGGTCTCGCCGAGCAACCGGTCCGGCCCCAGCCGGACATCGTGGAAGAACAACTCACCGGTACGCGAGGAGTGAATGCCCATCTTGCGGAACGGTTTCGACTGGACGAACCCCTCCATGCCGCGGTCCAGCACGAACGTCAGGACCTTGCGGTCGCGCTTGTCCGTGGTCGTCGAGCCGTCCCGCTCGTCGAGTTTCGCGTAGACCACCACCACGTCGGCGTCCGGCCCGTTGGTGATGAACGTCTTCTGGCCGTTGAGGATGTAGTCGGCACCGTCGCGCACGACGTAGGACTTCATCCCGCCGAAGGCGTCCGATCCCGAATCCGGTTCGGTGATCGCCCACGCGCCGACCTTCTCGTAGGTGACCAGTCCGGGCAGCCAGCGTTCCTGCTGCGCGAGCGTGCCGCGGCTCATGATCGTGGGGACCGTCAGCCCGAGACTGACCCCCATCCCGGTGACCACGCCCATGCAGACCCGGCACAACTCGCTGACCACCACGAACCCCATGCCCGCCGAACCCGCGTCGCCGCCGAACATGCCGCCGGACGACCGCGGAGCCGATGCCTCGCCGTCACGGAGCCGGGCCAGCCGCTTGGTCAGCGAGTCCCGCGCCATATCGGCGATCCCGAACGTCGCGAAGAGCTTGCGGATGACGGGGTAGGGCTCCATCTCGCCGCTTTCCAGCGCGTCGACGTGCGGACGGATCTCCTTGTCGACGAATTGGCGCACGGCGTCGCGCACCGCGAGATCGACCTCAGACCATTCGAGCATGTGGTCAGGCTGCCCTACCGCGCCCGCGCGCCGGACGCAGGGCCGCCAGCGAGAACGTGGTGTGCACCAGCGAGCCCGCCTTGTCCAGCAGCGTCTTGCGATGCGGCACGTAATGCATCGGCAGGCCGCGGCGGTCGCGCGGCGGAGCCATGAACGCGGGCGCCTCGACCAGAGGCGCGTCGGCGGGCAGCCTGCCCTGCGCGCGGCGATAGGCGGCCACCGCCCGCGGATGCAGCCTGATCTCGTCGGGCACCGCAACGAAGGCCAGCTCGACCAGCTTGCCGAACAACCGGAGCACGATCTCGTCGCCGGGCGTCCACCGCATACCCGCCTTCTCCCGCACCGCGGGATCGAAGACCCCCGCGGCGATCCAGCGTTGCGCCCCGACCATCGGCCGGAACAGCTGGTCCCACAGCGGCGTCGGCATCAACACGAACCGCGGCTTGGGAATCCGGATCGAGAAGATGTCCAGCGTCGCGCGGTTGATCTCCAGTTCCTCGCGGCACTTGCGGTCCCAGTACTCGCAGAACGCCTCCCACGAGTCGGGCACCGGCCGCATGCTCATGCCGTACATCCGGTACCACTGCACGTGTTCGTCGAACAATTGGCGCTTCTCGGCCTCGGTCAGCCCACCGCAGAAGTACTCCGCGGTCTTGATGATGAGCATGAAGAACGTGGCGTGCGCCCAGTAGAAGGTCTCCGGGTTGAGCGCGTGGTAGCGCCGGCCCGTGGCGTCGACACCCTTGATCGTCGAGTGGTAGCCGCGGATCTGCGCGCCGGTCTGTGCGGCGCGGTCGCCGTCGTAGACGACGCCCATGATGGGGTACACCGAGCGGGCGACCCGCTGCAGGGGTTCGCGCAACAGGATCGAATGGTCCTCGACGCCGGCGCCGAGTTCGGGATACATGTTCTGGATCGCACCGATCCACACGCCGAGCATGCCGGTGCGCACATCGCCGAAGTACTTCCACGTCAGCGAGTCAGGGGCCCAGGGGAGAACCGGTCGGCGCCGTTGATCGCACCGCCTCACGATAAGCGTTGACAACGAACGTTGTCTATGAATCGGCCGACGCGAGATCGCAGTGTTACGCAGCCTCCACTGCCCGGCGACTCGGCCGTGACCAGCCATTTCAGCCGACCTGTCGCGGTCTATTAGGCTGGGCGCGTGGAGGATGACCCGCCGGGTGAACCAGCAGGCGGTCCATCGCCAGGCCCCCTCGGCTGGCTGAGGAACGCCAACCACAGCGCCGGAGCCATCTCGTTCCTCCGGCGCGCGCGCCGGGCCCTGCCCGGTGATCCGGACTTCGGGGATCCCCTTTCGGTCGCCGGCGTGGGCGGCCCGCGGGCGGCCGCACGGGCCGCCGACCGCCTCCTGGAACGCGAGGCGGTCACCCGAGAGGTCAGCCTCGGCGCACTGCAGGTCTGGCAGGCGCTGACCGAGCGGGTGTCCGGCCGGCCCGCCAACGCCGAGGTGACCCTGGTCTTCACCGACCTGGTCGGATTCTCGGCGTGGTCACTGGCCGCCGGTGACGACGCGACGTTGCGGCTGCTGCGCCGCGTCGCGCAGGTCGTCGAACCGCCACTGCTGGAGTCCGGCGGCCACATCGTCAAACGGATGGGCGACGGGATCATGGCGGTGTTCGCCGACCCCGGTACCGCGGTGCGGGCGGTCATCGCCGCCCGCGAAGGTGTCAGAACCGTTGAGGTCGAGGGCTTCACGCCCAAGATGCGGGTCGGCGTGCACACCGGACGGCCGCAACGCCTGGGCTCGGACTGGCTCGGCATCGACGTCAACCTGGCGGCGCGCGTGATGGAGCGGGCGACCCGAGGTGAACTCGTCGTGTCGGAGGCGACTCTCGAGCGGATCCCGCCCGAGGATCTGGAGAGCCTCGGTGTCACGGCCAAGCGGCTGCGCAGACACGTGTTCGCCGCGAAGCAGGACGGCGTGCCCCACGACTTCACCATGTACCGGCTGAGAACTCACAGGCAGTTCCCAGCCGAGGAGGACCAGGACGACGCCGCAGCCGGCGGATAGTGGACATGGTGCTGTCCGGGTTCGTCGTCGGCGTATCGCGAACGCCGGTCAGCCTGGCCTACGCGCTGCTCGTGTCGTCGATCACCGCGCTGACGCTGCGCATGGACCCCGCGATGCACGACGCGTTGATCCGGCGGGCCAGCACCAATCTGCACAACCTCGGCAACGGCCGGCTGGGCACACTGGTCGGCAGCGCGTTCATCGTCGATGCGGGGCCGATCTATCTGTGGCTGCCGGGACTGGTCTGTCTGTTGATCGCGGCCGAATTGTTGTGGGGCAGTGCGCGGCTGCTGATCGCTTTCGCGGTCGGCCATGTCGGTGCGACGCTTCTGGTGGCCGCGGGACTGGCCGCAGCCGTGCACTTCGACTGGCTGTCGGCCTCGGTTGCCCGCGCACCCGACGTCGGGATGAGCTACGGCGCCATGGCGGTACTCGGTGTGCTCACCGCGGCGATTCCGCCCCGATGGCGCCCGGTGTGGCTCGGATGGTGGCTGGCCGCTGCGGCGGCCGTGGCGGCAACCGGGGGCAGCTTCACCGATGTCGGCCACATCGTGGCACTTGCGCTGGGAATGCTGACGTCCTTCCGATTCCGCTGCCGGCGCCGATGGACAGCGTGGACGGTGGTGCTTGCGGCGCTCGGCGCGTCGTTCGCGTACGTCGTGTTGTCCAACGGTCTGATCTCGATGCTCTACAGCGCCGCGTGGGGAGCGTGGCAGCGTTGTTCGCCGGCGGATTGGTGCGCCTGCGTGGGCGATTCGCCCACGCCAGCGGCCAGGTCCCGGAGGCTGTTCAGCCTCAGACGAACCGGTCGGCCGACGCCTCGACCCAATCGGTCCGCCAGGAATCCGGAGGATCGTCGAGCAGTTCGCCGGGGGTCAGCCAGTCATAGATCTCGGCATAGGTCCGGGTGCCTCGCCCCGCGACGCGTCGGTTGAGCATCGCGGGCGAGAGCTCGGCAAAACTGTCGAGGCCCATCGACGCCACGATCTGGGCGGCGCTGGCGACCGTGGCGCGCTGGAAGTTGAACACCCGCTCGCTCTTGCCCGCCACATCGAGCGCTCTGCTGCGCGGCCGGGTCCTGGGTCGCCACCCCGGTGGGGCAGTGGTTCGTGTGGCAACGCCGGGCCTGGATGCAACCGACGGCGAACATCATCGCCCGCGCGGACATGCGTGAAGTCGGCCCCCTGGCACACGCGCGTCACGATGTCCACGCCGCTGGCCACCTTGCCGCAGGCGCCGACCTTGATCCGACCTCGTAAGCCCGTGCCGACCAGACTGTTGTGGACCAGCATCAGTCCCTCGGTCAGCGGCATGCCGACGTGGTCCTCGAATTCCAGCGGCGCGGACCCGGTCCCGCCCTCGGCGCCGTCCACGATCACGAAGTCCGGCGGCGGTCCCCGTCGCCAGGAAGCCCTTGCAGAGCGACAGGAACTCGCTGCGGGCCCCCACGCACAGCTTGAAGCCGACGGGCTTGCCGCCGGACAGCCGCCGCAGCGTCGCGATGAACTCGGCGAACTCCCGCGGCGTGCCGAACGCGGTGTGTGCCGGCGGTGAGACCACCGTGCGGCCCACCGGCACACCGCGGGTCTCGGGCGATCTCGGGGCTGACCTTGGCGCCGGGCAGCACTCCGCCGAGTCCGGGCTTGGCGCCCTGGGACAGCTTGATCGAGATCGCCTTGACCGCGGGCAGCGCGGCCTTCTCCGCGAATCGGGCAGCGTCGAACCGCCCGTCGGCGTCCCGGCAGCCGAAGTAGCCCGAACCGATCTCCCAGATCAGGTCGCCGCCGCCGCTGAGGTGATAGGGGCTGATCGCGCCTTCACCGGTGTCGTGGACGAACCCGCCCCGGGCCGCTCCCGCATTGAGCGCGGCGATCGCATTCCCGGACAGGGCACCGAAGCTCATCGCCGACACGTTGAGCATCGCGATGTCGTAGGGCTGCGGTGCACTCCGCACCCCCGAGGCGCACGCGCGGATCGAGATCGTCGGCGGTCCGGGCGCGCAGGGAATGCCGCAGGAACTCGTAGCCGGTGGCGTTGACGTCCCGCAGGGTGCCGAACGGCTCGTCGCTCTTGGTGCCCTTGGCCCGTTCGTAGACCAGATCCCGGGTCTCGCGGTCGAACGGGGTGCCCTCGGTGTTGGCCTCGATGAAGTACTGGCGGACTTCGGGACGGATCGTCTCCATCAGGAACCGCAGATGACCGAGTATCGGGTACAGCCGCAGGATCGTGTGCCGTCGCTGCAGCAGATCCCACGTGCCCAGCGCGGCGAGTCCCGAGGAGTGCGGCAGCCACTACTGCCCAGCCGCCGTGCCGGGTGACCGCCAGGAGTACGGCCGCCGCACCGACTGCCCATATTCCGACGATGGCGAGGGGCCGGATCCACACGGCGTGAGGGTATCGCGCCGCGGAGCAACTGCACGCGAAGTCCGCCTCCGCGCATCACCTATGATCGCCGGGTGGCTGATCAGCCAGTAGACCTCTCCGACGAAGCGTTGGCCGATGCGGTCAGCGCGGCCGAGCGTGCCTTCGAGCGGGCGCCGACGCTCGACGAACTGGCGCGCGCGAAGACCGAACACCTCGGCGACCGGTCCGCGATCGCGCTCGCCCGCCAGGCGCTGGGTTCGCTGCCCAAGAGCGATCGCGCCGATGCCGGCAAGCGGGTCAACGTCGCCCGCGCCGCCGCGCAGAGCGCGTACGACGAACGGCTCGCAGTGCTGCGCGCGGAACGGGATGCGGCGGTGCTGGTCGCCGAACGCATCGACGTCACGCTGCCATCGACACGTCAGCCGGTCGGCGCGCGGCACCCGATCACGATCCTGGCCGAGCACGTCGCCGACACCTTCGTCGCGATGGGCTGGGAGCTCGCGGAGGGCCCCGAGGTCGAAACCGAGCAATTCAACTTCGACGCGCTGAACTTCCCGCCCGACCATCCGGCCCGCAGCGAGCAGGACACGTTCCACGTGGCGCCCGACGGCTCGCGCCAGGTGCTGCGCACGCATACCTCGCCCGTGCAGATCCGGGCGCTGCTGGAGCGCGAGCTGCCGGTGTACATCATCTCCATCGGGCGGACGTTCCGCACCGACGAACTCGACGCCACGCACACTCCGGTCTTCCATCAGGTGGAAGGGCTGGCCGTGGACAAGGGACTGACCATGGCGCATCTGCGCGGCACGCTCGACGCATTCGCGCGTGCCGAATTCGGTCCGCAGGGGCGGACCCGGTTCCGGCCGCACTTCTTCCCGTTCACCGAACCGTCGGCCGAAGTGGACATCTGGTTCCCGAACAAGAAGGGCGGTCCCGGCTGGGTGGAGTGGGGCGGCTGCGGCATGGTCAACCCGAACGTGTTGCGCGCCTGCGGGATCGACCCCGAAGAGTACTCGGGGTTCGCCTTCGGCATGGGTCTGGAACGCACGCTGCAGTTCCGCAACGGCATCCCGGACATGCGCGACATGGTCGAGGGCGATGTCCGGTTCTCGCTGCCGTTCGGGGTGGGAGCCTGATGCGCCTGCCGTACAGCTGGCTCCGTGAGATCGTCGCGGCCGGTGCCCCGGGCTGGGACGTGCCGGCCGATGAACTGGAGCAGACGCTGATCCGTATCGGCCACGAGGTCGAGGAGATCATCCGGCTCGGTCCGGTCACGGGACCGCTGACCGTCGGCTGCGTCGCCGAGATCGAGGAGCTCACCGAGTTCAAGAAACCGATCCGCGCGGTCAAGGTCGACGTCGGTGAAGGCCAACATCGCGACATCGTCTGCGGGGCAACTAACTTCGTCGTCGGCGACCTCGTCGTGGTCGCGCTGCCTGGCACCGTGCTGCCCGGCGAGCTTCGCCATCGCGCAGCGCAAGACCTATGGCCGCACGTCCGACGGGATGATCTGCTCGTCATCGGAACTGAATCTCGGCACTGATCACTCGGGCATTCTGGTGCTTCCGCCGGGCACTGCCGAACCGGGTGCCGCAGCCGCCGATGTGCTCGGCCTCGACGACGTGGTCTTTCATCTCGCGATCACGCCCGACCGCGGTTATTGCCTCTCGGTGCGCGGCATGGCCCGCGAGATCGCCAATGCCTACGATCTGCCCTACGCCGATCCCGCCGACGTCGCCCCACTGCCCGTCGACGGCGAAGCGCTACCGGTGTCGATCGAACCCGGGACGGGCGTGCTGCGGTTCGGTCTGCGTCCGGTCGCCGGGATCGACTCACATGCGGTGTCCCCGTGGTGGATTCAGCGCCGGTTGTTGCTCAGTGGGATCCGCGCGATCTCACCCGCGGTGGACGTGACGAACTATGTGATGCTCGAGCTCGGCCACCCGATGCACGCACACGACCGCACTCTGATCAGCGGCGGTTTCCGGGTCCGGTTCGCCGAGCCGGGGGAAACGGTGGTCACGCTCGACGACGTGGAACGCACCCTGGATCCGGCCGACGTGCTGATCGTCGACGACGTCGCGACCGCGGCCATCGGCGGCGTCATGGGCGCGGGCACCACCGAGGTGCGCGACAGCACCACCGACGTGTTGCTCGAGGCCGCCGTGTGGGATCCCGCCGCCGTGTCGCGTACGCAGCGCCGCCTCCGCCTGCACAGCGAGGCGGGCCGGCGCTACGAACGCACTGTGGACCCGGCCGTGTCGGTCGCCGCGCTCGACCGGTGCGCGGCGCTGTTGGCCGAGATCGCCGGTGGCACGGTCGGGCACACCCTGACGGACTGGCGGGGCGACCCGCCGCGGGACGACTGGTCACCACCGGCGGTACGCATGCCCGTCGATCTGCCGGACCGCACCGCCGGTGTCGAGTATCCGCAGGGCGCGACACAGCGGCGGCTGACACAGATCGGCGCCGAGGTCGCCGCCGACGGGGACATCGTGACCGCAGTGCCACCGAGCTGGCGGCCCGACCTGCGCGCACCCGCCGACCTGGTCGAGGAAGTGCTGCGGCTCGAGGGACTCGACCTCATCCCGTCCGTGCTGCCGGCCGCGCCTGCCGGACGCGGCCTGACCCCCATTCAGAAGCGGCGCCGTGCGGTAGGAAAGTCGCTGGCGCTCAGCGGTTTCGTCGAGATCCTGCCCACCCCGTTCCTGCCCGCGGGCATCTTCGACCAGTGGGGGCTCGCCGCCGACGACCCACGCCGCAACACCGCCCAGGTCCTCAATCCGCTGGAGGCCGACCGGCCCCAGCTGGCCACGACGCTGCTGCCCGGTCTGTTGGAGGCGTTGGGTCGCAACGTGTCCCGTGGTGCCGTGGACACCGCGCTGTTCGCGATCGCGCAGGTGGTCGAGCCGACCAGCGCGACCGGCGCGGTCGAGCGCATTCCCAACGACCGCCGGCCCACCGACGAGGAGATCGCCCGGCTGGACGCCTCGCTGCCCCACCAGCCCCAGCACGCCGGCGTGGTACTGGCCGGGTTGCGGGAACCCGCGGGTCCGTGGGGGCCGGGGCGGCCGGCCGAAGCCGCCGACGCCTTCGAGGCGGTCCGGGTGATCGGGCGCGCATCCGGAGTCGAGTTCACGCTGCATGCGGCCGATCACCTGCCGTGGCACCCGGGCCGGTGTGCCGAGGTGCGTCTCGGCGACACGATCGTCGGTTACGCCGGGCAACTTCACCCCGCGGTGATCGAGCGGTCCGGGCTGCCCAAGGGCACCTGTGCCGCCGAGCTGGACCTCGACGCGGTACCGATCACCGAACGTCTTCCGGCACCGGGCGTGTCGCCCTTCCCGGCGGTGTTCCAGGACGTCGCGCTGGTCGTCGACGACGATGTCGCCGCGCAGCGCGTGGTGGACGCGGTCCGTGCGGGCGCCGGTGAGCTGTTGGAGGACGTCCGACTGTTCGACGTGTACCGGGGTCCGCAGGTCGGGTCGGGCCGCAAGTCGCTGGCGCTGGCCCTGCGCTTCCGTGCCGCCGATCGCACGCTCACCGAGGACGAGGCGAGCGCCGCCCGGGATGCGGCGGTGCAGGAGGCGGCCGAGAAGATCGGCGCGGTGCTGCGGTCGTGACGCCGTTCGCGATCCGCGATGAGGAACCGTCCGACGTCGCCGCGATCCGCGCACTCACCCAGGCGGCGTTCGCCGACGTGCCCCAGAGCCGTCAGACCGAAGCCGCGGTGATCGACGAGCTACGGGCGGCCGGCGCGTTGACCATCTCACTGGTGGCCGTCGACGACGACAGCGAGATCGTCGGTCATCTCGCCCTCTCGCCGGTCTCGATCGACGGTGACGCCGCCACCGGCTGGTACGGCGGCGGTCCACTGTCGGTACGGCCGGACCGACAGCGGCAAGGCGTCGGTACGGCGCTCATCCGTGCGGCCTTCGACCGACTGCGCGAGCAGGGTGCGCGGGGGTGTGTCCTGGTCGGTGAGCCGGGCTACTACCGCCGATTCGGCTTCCGCGCCGCTTCGAGCCTGGTGATGCCCGACGTTCCTGCCGAATACGTGCTGGTGCTCGCCATCGACGACGAAGAACCCGTCGGGTCGGTTGCCTTCCATCCGGCCTTTGCCATCGGAGGCGATGACCCCGCCGGATAATGGATTTGCATGTTTATGCATAACCATGCAAGCATCGTGGCATGACGTCCATCGCGGTGGCCGGCGCCAGTGGTTATGCCGGGGGAGAGATCCTGCGGTTGCTGCTCGGTCACCCAGGCTACGCCGACGGCAGGCTCACCATCGGTGCGCTGACCGCCGCCGCCAGTGCGGGCACCGCCCTGGCCGAGCACCACCCGCATCTGCTGCCGTTGTCCGGCCGGGTGCTCGAGGCCACCGAGGTCGACATTCTGGCCGGCCACGACGTCGTGTTCCTCGCGCTACCGCACGGTCATTCGGCCGCGCTGGCCGAGCAGCTGGGGCCGGACACGCTGATCGTCGACTGCGGTGCGGACTTCCGTCTCACCGAGGCCGCCGACTGGGAGAGGTTCTACGGTTCCGAGCACGCCGGTAGCTGGCCCTACGGACTGCCTGAGCTGCCGGGCGGCCGCGACCGGTTACGGGGAACCAAGCGCGTGGCCGTGCCCGGCTGCTACCCCACCGCAGCGCTGTTGGCGCTGTGGCCCGCTCTCGCCGAGGGGCTCGTCGAACCGGCCGTCACCGTGGTCGCCGTCAGCGGAACCTCTGGCGCGGGCCGGGCCGCGAAGGTGGATCTGCTGGGTTCGGAGGTCATCGGGTCGGCGCGCGCCTACAACATAGGTGGCAAGCACCGGCACACTCCGGAGATCGCGCAGGGCCTGCGCGCGGTCAGCGGCGGCGAGGTCTCGGTGTCCTTCACCCCGGTGCTCATCCCGACGTCGCGCGGGATCCTGGCGACCTGTACCGCCCGCACGAATGCCACTCTGCCGCAATTGCGCGAAGCCTATGAGAAGGCCTATCAGGCCGAGCCGTTCGTGTACCTGCTGCCCGACGGGCAGCTGCCGCGGACCGGATCGGTGATCGGGAGCAACGCCGCCCAGCTGGCGATCGCGGTCGACGAGGACGCGCAGACCTTCGTCGCGATCGCCGCCATCGACAACCTCGCGAAGGGAACCGGCGGCGCGGCCGTGCAGTCGATGAACATCGCGCTGGGATGGCCGGAGACAGAAGGGCTTTCTACCGTGGGGGTGGCACCGTGACCGATGTCTCGTCGGGGACCCGCTTGTTGCGCACCCAGGGGGTGACCGCGCCCGCAGGCTTCCGTGCGACGGGGATAGCGGCGCGCATCAAGGCCTCGGGGGCGCTGGATCTCGCACTGGTGTTCAACGAGGGCCCGGATCACGCAGCCGTGGGCGTGTTCACGCGCAACAAGGTCAAGGCCGCGCCGGTGTTGTGGTCGCAGCAGGTGCTGACCACCGGGCGGCTGCGCGCGGTGATCCTCAATTCCGGTGGTGCCAACGCGTGCACCGGTCCCGGCGGCTTCCAGGACACGCACGCCACCGCGGAGGCCGTCGCCGCGGCACTGTCGGACTGGGGCACCGAGACCGGCGCCATCGAGGTCGCCGTCTGCTCGACGGGACTGATCGGCGACCGCCTGCCGATGGACAAGGTGCTGGCCGGCGTCACGGAGATCGTGCACGAGCTGGCCGGCGGGCTGACCGGCGGTGAGGAAGCCGCGCGGGCCATCATGACCACCGACACGGTGCCCAAGCAGGTGGCGCTGCACCATCGCGATCGGTGGACCGTCGGCGCGATGGCCAAGGGCGCGGGGATGCTGGCGCCGTCGCTGGCCACGATGCTGTGCGTGATCACCACCGACGCGGTGGCCGCACCCGAGGCCCTGCGCACCGCGTTGAACCGCGCCGCCGCGTCCACCTTCGATCGGCTCGACGTCGACGGCAGCTGTTCGACCAACGACACCGTGCTGCTGCTGTCCTCGGGCGCCAGCGAGATCGCGCCCGACCAGGACGAACTCGACGCCGCGGTGCTGGCGGTCTGCGATGACCTGTGCGCGCAGCTGCAGGCCGACGCCGAAGGAGTGACCAAGCGGATCACCGTGACGGTCACCGGCGCGGCCACCGAGGACGACGCGGTCGCGGCCGCGCGCGTGATCGCCCGCGACAGCCTGGTCAAAACCGCGCTGTTCGGTTCCGACGCGAACTGGGGCCGCGTGCTCGCAGCGGTCGGCATGGCTCCGGTGGCGCTGGACCCTGAGCGGATCACCGTGTCGTTCAACGACTTTCCCGTGTGCGTCGACAGCGTGGGCGCACCCGGGGCCCGCGAGGTCGATCTCTCGGGCAAAGACATCAACCTGACCGTCGATCTGGGGGCGGGGGCGGCGTCGGCGTCGATCCGCACCACCGACCTCTCGCACGGCTACGTCGAAGAGAACTCGGCGTACAGCTCATGACCCTGCCGGGTCCGCAGAAGGCGCAGGTGCTCGCCGCCGCGTTGCCGTGGCTCAAGGCGCTGCACGGCAAGATCGTCGTGGTCAAGTACGGCGGCAACGCGATGACCGACGACACGCTCAAGGTGGCGTTCGCCGAGGACATGGTGTTCCTGCGTAATTGCGGCATCCACCCGGTAGTGGTGCACGGCGGCGGTCCGCAGATCAGCGCGATGCTCAAAAAGCTCGGCATCGCAGGCGATTTCAAGGGCGGCTTCCGCGTCACCACGCCGGAGGTGCTGGACGTGGCCCGGATGGTGCTGTTCGGTCAGGTGGGTCGCGAGCTGGTCAATCTCATCAACGCCCACGGTCCCTACGCCGTCGGGATCACCGGCGAGGACGCCCATCTGTTCACCGCGGTGCGACGCACCGTGCTGGTCGACGGGGTCGCCACCGACATCGGACTGGTCGGTGACGTCGAACGGGTCAACACCGATGCGGTGCGCGATCTGATCACGGCGGGCCGCATTCCCGTCGTCTCCACGATCGCTCCCGACGACGAGGGGCTGGTGTACAACATCAACGCCGACACCGCCGCGGCCGCGTTGGCCGAGGCCCTCGGCGCCGAGAAGCTGCTGATGCTCACCGACGTCGAAGGGCTCTACACCCGCTGGCCCGACCGGGGCTCGCTGGTCAGCGAGATCGATTCGGCTGCACTGACACAGCTGCTGCCGACGCTGGAGGAGGGGATGGTGCCCAAGATCGAGGCGTGCTTGCGGGCGATCGGCGGCGGGGTGCCCAGTGCACACGTCATCGACGGCCGCGTCGAGCACTGCGTGCTCGCCGAACTGTTCACCGACGAGGGTGCGGGGACGAAGGTGGTGAGCCCATGACCGGCGACGCGCCGCTGCTCGACCGGTGGTCGGCGGTGATGATGAACAACTACGGCACCCCGCCGCTGGCCCTGGCCAGTGGCGAGGGCGCGATCGTCACCGACGTGGACGGCAGGACCTATGTCGACCTGCTGGGCGGCATCGCGGTCAACGTGCTCGGCCACCGCCATCCCGCGGTCATCGAGGCCGTGTACCGGCAGATGAACACCCTCGGCCACACGTCGAACCTCTACGCCACCGAACCGGGCGTGGCGCTGGCCGAGGCACTGGTCGACCACCTCGGCACGCCGGCGCGGGTGTTCTTCTGCAACTCGGGCACCGAGGCGAACGAGGTCGCGTTCAAGATCAGCCGGTTGACCGGCCGCACCAAACTCGTTGCCGCACAAGGTGGCTTCCACGGTCGCACGATGGGATCGCTGGCACTGACCGGGCAGCCGGCCAAGCAGGCGCCGTTCGCGCCGCTGCCCGGCGACGTCACGCATGTGCCGTTCGGGGACGTCGACGCACTGGCCCGCACCGTCGATGCGCAGACCGCCGCGGTGTTCCTCGAACCGATCATGGGCGAAGGCGGTGTGGTCGTCCCGCCCGCCGGATACCTGGCGGCCGCCCGCGAGATCACCGCGGCGCACGGCGCGCTGCTCGTACTCGACGAGGTGCAGACCGGTGTCGGCCGCACTGGCGCCTTCTTCGCCCACCAGCACGACGGCATCACCCCCGACGTCATCACCCTCGCCAAGGGTCTCGGCGGCGGACTGCCCATCGGCGCATGCCTGGCGGTCGGCGCGACGGCGGATCTGCTCACCCCGGGCCTGCACGGCAGCACGTTCGGCGGCAACCCGGTGTGCACGGCGGCCGCGCTGGCGGTGCTGCGACGTGCTCGCCGACGACCACCTGATCGAACGCGCCGACGTGCTCGGCAAGACGATCAGCCACGGCGTGGAGGCGCTGGGCCATCCGCTGGTCGACCATGTCCGCGGCCGCGGGCTGCTGCGCGGGCATCGTGCTGGCCGCCGAAGCGCGCCAAGCAGGTGGAGGCCGCCGCGCGGGACGCCGGCTTCCTGGTCAACGCCGCCGCGCCCGACGTCGTGCGCCTGGCGCCGCCGCTGGTCATCACCGACGCCGAGGTCGAATCGTTCCTGACGGCGCTTCCCGCCATCCTGGACCGGGCGGCCACGTCGTGACCCGGCATTTCCTGCGCGACGACGACCTGTCCCCGGAGGAGCAGGCCGAGGTTCTGGCGCTGGCGGCGGAACTGAAGCAGAGCCCGTTCAGCAGGCGACCGCTCGACGGCCCGCGCGGCGTGGCGGTGATCTTCGAGAAGAACTCCACGCGCACCAGGTTCTCCTTCGAGATGGGCATCGCTCAGCTCGGCGGCCACGCGGTGGTGGTCGATGGCCGCAGCACCCAACTGGGCCGGGAAGAGACCCTCGAGGACACCGGTGCGGTGCTGTCCCGCTACGTCGACGCCATCGTCTGGCGAACGTTCGCGCAGGAACGGCTGACGGCGATGGCCTCCGGCGCCACCGTGCCGATCATCAACGCGCTGTCCGACGAATTCCATCCGTGCCAGGTGCTGGCCGACCTGCAGACCCTGGTCGAGTGGAAGGGCACGCTGAAAGGGTTGCGGCTGGCCTACTTCGGCGACGGCGCCAACAACATGGCGCACTCGCTGATGCTGGGCGGGGTGACGGCCGGCATCGACGTCACGATCGCCGCACCCTCGGGATTCGACCCGCATCCGATGTTCGTCGCCGCGGCACGGGCGCGCGCGGAGCACACCGGGGCGACGGTGCAGCTGACCGACGATCCCGGAGCCGCCGCCGACGGTGCCGACGTGCTGGTCACCGACACCTGGACGTCGATGGGGCAGGAGAACGACGGCCTGGACCGCGTGCGCCCGTTCCGCCCGTTCCAGGTGAACTCGGCGCTGATGGACTCGCGCTGACTCGGAAGCCGTTGTGCTGCACTGCCTTCCCGCCCACCGCGGCCACGAGATCACCGATGAGGTGATCGACGGCGCCCGCAAGCGCGGTGTGGGACGAGGCCGAGAACCGGCTGCACGCGCAGAAGGCGCTGCTGGTGTGGCTGCTGGAGCACAGGTGACCGCCGCGACCACGCGGGCGGGGCGGCAGGCCCGCATCGTCGCGCTGCTGTCGGCGCAGTCGGTGCACAGCCAGAGTGAGCTGGCCGCGCTGCTGGCCGACGAGGGCATCGAGGTCACCCAGGCCACGTTGTCCCGCGACCTCGAGGAACTCGGGGCGGTGAAACTGCGCGGCGCCGACGGCGGAGTCGGCGTGTACGTCGTGCCCGAAGACGGCAGCCCGGTCCGGGGCGTCACCGGCGGCACCGAACGGGTGTCGCGGCTGCTCGGCGATCTGCTGGTGTCGACCGACGCCAGCGGTAACCTCGCCGTGCTGCGCACCCCGCCCGGGGCCGCGCACTACCTCGCCAGCGCGATGGACCGGGCGGCACTGCCGTACGTGGTCGGCACCATCGCCGGCGACGACACGATCTTCGTGATCGCCCGCGAGCCGATGACCGGCGCCGAACTGGCCGCCGCCGTCGAGGATCTCGCGAAAGCCTGAAGTACCCAACCAAGTAAGGAGTGAGCTATGTCCGAGCGCGTCATCCTCGCGTATTCCGGCGGTCTGGACACCTCGGTGGCGATCAGCTGGATCGGCAAGGAGACCGGTCGCGAGGTGGTCGCGGTGGCCATCGACCTCGGGCAGGGCGGCGAGGACATGGAGGTGGTCCGGCAGCGTGCGCTGGACTGCGGCGCCGTGGAGGCCGTCGTCGTCGACGCGCGCGACGAGTTCGCCGAGCACTACTGCCTGCCGGCGATCCAGTCCAATGCGCTCTACATGGATCGCTATCCGCTGGTCTCGGCGCTGAGCCGGCCGCTGATCGTCAAACACCTCGTCGACGCGGCGCGCGAGCACGGGGGCGGCATCGTCGCGCACGGCTGCACCGGCAAGGGCAACGACCAGGTTCGCTTCGAGGTCGGATTCGCTTCGCTGGCACCGGATCTGCAGGTGCTCGCCCCGGTCCGCGACTACGCCTGGACGCGGGAGAAGGCGATCGCGTTCGCCGAGGAGAACGCCATCCCGATCAACGTCACCAAGCGGTCCCCGTTCTCCATCGACCAGAACGTCTGGGGCCGGGCCGTCGAAACGGGCTTCCTGGAGCACCTGTGGAACGCGCCGACCAAGGACGTCTACGACTACACCGAGGATCCGACGGTGCACTGGAGCAGCCCCGACGAGGTGATCGTCGGGTTCGAGAAGGGAGTGCCGGTCTCGATCGACGGCAGCCCCGTGACGGTGCTGGAGGCCATCGAGGCGCTCAACCACCGTGCCGGCGCCCAGGGCGTGGGCCGCCTCGACGTCGTCGAAGACCGGCTCGTCGGGATCAAGAGCCGCGAGATCTACGAAGCGCCGGGCGCGATGGTGCTCATCACCGCACACACCGAACTCGAACACGTCACCCTGGAGCGCGAACTCGGCCGATTCAAGCGCGGCACCGACCAGAAGTGGGGCGAGCTGGTCTACGACGGGCTGTGGTACTCGCCGCTGAAGACGGCGCTGGAGGCGTTCGTCGCGCAGACCCAGGAGCACGTGAGCGGTGAGATCCGACTGGTGCTGCACGGCGGCCACATCGCGGTGAACGGCCGGCGCAGCGCCGAATCGCTGTACGATTTCAACCTCGCCACCTACGACGAAGGCGACACCTTCGACCAGTCGTCGGCGAAAGGTTTCGTGCACGTGCACGGCTCTGTCGTCGAGCCTGTCGGCGCGCCGGGACATGGCCGGCGGATGAGCACCAACGAAGGCTCGCTGTGGGGTGGACGCTTCGCCGACGGACCCGCGAATGCGCTTGCGGCGCTGAGCAAGTCGACGCATTTCGACTGGGTGCTGGCGCCCTACGACATCGCCGCCTCCAAGGCCCACGCGCGGGTGCTGTTCAGCGCGGGGCTGCTCACCGACGAACAGCGCGACGGCCTGCTCGCCGGTCTGGACAGCCTCGAATCCGACGTCGCCGACGGCAGCTTCGGCCCGCTCGTCACCGACGAGGACGTGCACGGCGCGCTGGAGCGCGGGCTCATCGACCGCGTCGGCGCCGACCTCGGCGGGCGGCTGCGGGCCGGCCGGTCCCGCAACGACCAGGTGGCCACGCTGTTTCGGCTCTGGCTGCGCGATGCGATCCGCCGGGTGGCCGACGGTGTGCTCGAGGTGGTGCACGCACTGGCCACCCAGGCCGCGGCGCACCCGACCGCGATCATGCCGGGCAAGACGCACCTGCAGTCGGCGCAGCCGATCCTGCTCGCCCATCACCTGCTGGCCCATGCGCACCCGCTGCTGCGCGACGTGGACCGGCTCGCCGATGTCGACCGGCGCACGGCGGTGTCGCCCTACGGGTCGGGCGCACTGGCCGGATCGTCGCTGGGCCTCGACCCGGACGCGATCGCCGAAGAACTCGGATTCGACGCTGCCGCCGACAATTCGATCGACGCCACCGCTGCGCGCGACTTCGCCGCCGAGGCGGCGTTCGTCTTCGGGCTGATCGGCGTCGACCTGTCCCGCCTCGCCGAGGACATCATCCTGTGGAGCACCACCGAATTCGGTTACGTCACACTGCACGACGCGTGGTCGACCGGCAGTTCGATCATGCCGCAGAAGAAGAACCCCGACATCGCCGAACTGGCCCGCGGCAAGTCGGGCCGGCTGATCGGCAATCTGACCGGCCTGCTCGCCACGCTGAAAGCGCAACCGCTGGCCTACAACCGGGACCTGCAGGAGGACAAGGAACCGGTCTTCGACTCGGTCGCGCAACTGGAACTGCTGCTGCCCGCGATGGCCGGTCTGGTGGCGACGCTGCGCTTCGACGTCGACCGGATGGCCGAACTCGCGCCGCTGGGCTACACGCTGGCCACCGATGTCGCCGAGTGGCTGGTCCGCCGCGGTGTGCCGTTCCGGGTGGCGCACGAGGCAGCGGGCGCAGCCGTGCGGGCAGCCGAGGCCCGCGGTGTCGGCCTGGAGGACCTCGAGGACGCCGAATTGGCCGGTATCCATCCCGAGCTGACCCCGCAGGTGCGGGACGTCCTCAGCGTCGAGGGCTCGGTGAACTCGCGCGACGCGCGCGGGGGGACGGCGCCGGTCCAGGTCGCCAAGCAGTTGAGTGCGGTGCGCGAAGCCGCGGAGCGCCTGGGACACCGGCTCCGCCGCGACAACCGCTAGGCGCTGTCCTCGGCCAGCGCCAGCCACGCCTCCTCCAGGGATTCCTTGCGGCTCACCAGGTCCCCGAGCTCGACGTTGAGCTCGCCGGCCGCACGTGGTCGGCCGCGGCCTCGGCCATCGACTCGTGCAGCGCGGCGATGCGCTCCTCGAGCTTGGCCAGCTGGCCTTCGATGCGCGCCATCTCCTTGCCGGTGCGGCGGTCGCGCGCGGCCGCGGACTCGCCGCGGGCGGGCTCCGTTTTGGCCGGGCTCTGCGCGGCGGGCGCCGCACGCTCGGCCAGGTACTGCTCGATGCCGCCCGGCAGCAGGTCGCAGCGGCCGCCTCCGGTGAGCGCGTACGTCACGTCGCTGACGCGCTCCAGGAAGTACCGGTCGTGCGTCACGACGATCAGCGTGCCCGGCCAGCCGTCGAGGTAGTCCTCGATGACCGTCAGCGTGTCGATGTCGAGGTCGTTGGTCGGCTCGTCGAGCAGCAGGACGTTCGGTTCGTCGAGCAGCAGCCGCAGGAACTGCAGCCGGCGCCGCTCACCGCCGGACAGGTCGTCGATGCGCGCGGTGAGCTTGTCGCCGGTGAACCCGAAGTCCTTGAGCAGCGTGTCGGCGCTGATCTCCCCACCGCCGGACAGCTCGGTCACCCGGCGCCGGCTCTCGACCGCGTCCAGCACGCGCTGCGATCCGTCGAGTTCCGCCAGCGCCTGGCTGAGATGGCCGATCCGCAGCGTGGTGCCGCGTTTGATGGTGCCCGCGGCCGGCTGCAGGTCGCCGGCGAACAGCCGCAGCACCGAGGTCTTGCCGGTGCCGTTCACGCCGACCAGCCCGATGCGGGCCCCGGGCCCGATCGACCAGTCCACGTCGTCGAGGAGCACGCGGGGCGGCTCACCCACCTGCAGCCGGACCCGGTGCAGGTCGAAGACGTCCTTGCCCAGCCGTGACATCGCGAACCGCTGCAGCTCAGCGAATCCCGCGGCGGCGGCTCGTTGGCGATCAGCTCGTTGGCCGCCTGGATGCGGAACTTCGGCTTCGACGTGCGCGCGGGCGGCCCGCGCCGCAGCCAGGCCAGCTCCTTGCGCATCAGGTTCCTGCGCCGCGCCTCGGTGCCCGCGGCCGTGCGCATCCGCTCGGCGCGCGCCAGCACGTAGGCCGCGTAGCCGCCGTCGTAGGCGTCGACGACGCCGTCGTGCACCTCCCAGGTGTTCGCGCAGACCGCGTCGAGGAACCAGCGGTCGTGGCTGACGACCACCAGCGCCTGCGCCCGCCGCGTGGTCAGGTGCTCGGCCAGCCAGCCGATCACCTCGACGTCGAGATGGTTGGTGGGCTCGTCGAGCACCAGCACGTCGTGACCGGCCAGCAGCACCTCGCCAGCGCCACCCTGCGGCGCTCCCCGCCGGACAGGGCCGCGGCCGCGCGCGTCGAGGTCGACACCGGCCAGCAGGTGCTCGACCACCGCCCGGGTGTCGGGCTCGCGCGGCCCAGATGTGGTCGGGCCGGCCGCCGACGATCACGTCCCGCACGGTGCGTCGCCCGCCGGGAAGTCGTCGGCCTGCCGCAGATAGCCCACCGACAGCCCGGACGGTGTGCGTGACGCGACCCGAATCCGGCGCGCTGCGTGCCCGTCAGCACCTTGCAGCAGCGTGGTCTTGCCGTCGCCGTTGCGGCCGACGACGCCGATCGCGTCGCCTTCGTCGATGCCCAGGCTGACGGCGTCGAGCAGCGTGCGGGTGCCGTAGCCGACCGTCGCGCGTTTCCAGCGTTGATCAGGTTGGCCATCAGCCGCCGATGATAGGCGGGCGCTGTGCCATGATGACGTCGGCAGTCGGGGCAGACAGCAGCGAGAGGGGAGCGCGGTGGTGGACCTCTCGGCGATCACCAGGCCCGTGGGCCGGCTGGTCGCCACCGCGCAGAACGGGCTGGAGGTGTTGCGCTACGGCGGCCTGGAGACCGGCGCCGTGCCGTCGCCGTTCCAGATCGTCGAGAGCGTCCCGATGTACCGGCTGCGGCGGTACTTCCCGCCGGACACCCGGCCCGGCGCCACACCGTCCGGCCCGCCGGTGCTGATGGTGCACCCGATGATGATGTCGGCCGACATGTGGGACGTCACCCGCGAGGACGGCGCCGTCGGCATCCTGCATCGCGGCCGGAATCGACCCCTGGGTCATCGACTTCGGCTCACCGGACAAGGTCGAGGGCGGCATGCAGCGCAACCTGGCCGACCACGTCGTCGCGCTCAGCGAGGCGATCGACACCGTCAAGAAGGTCGACCGGCCGCGACGTCCACCTGGCCGGCTACTCGCAGGGCGGCATGTTCGCCTACCAGACCGCGGCCTACCGCCGGTCGCAAGGACCTCGCCAGCATCGTCGCCTTCGGCGCGCCGGTGGACACGCTCGCGGCGCTGCCGATGAGCCTGCCCGCCGAGCCTGGCGCCCGGCGGCCGCGGATTTCATGGCCGACCACGTCTTCAGCCACATCGACATCCCGAGCTGGCTGGCGCGCACCGGCTTTCAGATGCTCGACCCGATCAAGACCGCGCAAGTCGCGGCTGGACTTCCTGCGTCAACTGCACGACCGCGAGGCGCTGCTGCCGCGCGAACAGCAGCGCCGATTCCTGGCGTCCGAAGGGCTGGATCGCCTGGTCGCGGTCCGGCGATCTCCGAACTGCTCAAGCAGTTCATCGCGCACAACCGGATGATGACCGGCGGCTTCTCCATCCACGGCGAACTCGTCACGCTTACCGACATCGACTGCCCGGTGCTGGCGGTCATCGGCGAGGTCGACGACATCGGCCAGCCGGCCGTCGGTACGCGGCATCAAGCGCGCCGCGCCGCAACGCCGACGTGTACGAATACTTGCATCCGCGCCGGACATTTCGGTCTCGTCGTCGGGTCGAAGGCGGCGACGCAGACGTGGCCGACGGTGGCCGAGTGGGTGAAATGGCTCGACGGTGACGGCGACATGCCCGAAGGCGTCGCGCCGATGGCGCTGCAGCCCGCGGAGCACACCGAGAGCGGGCGTCCCGTTCGCATCCCGGCTCGCCCACGGCGCCGCCGCGGCCACCGAAGATGGCCTTCGAGCCTGGCCCGCTCGGCCGGCCGACGCGGTGGTCGCCGCCAACAAGTCCGCGCGCACGCTGGCCGTCGAGACGGCGCGCACCTTGCCGCGGCTGGCCCGGCTCGGCCAGATCAACGACCACACCCGCATCTCGCTGGGCCGGATCATGTCCGAGCAGGCGCGCGACGCTCCGCGACGGCGAGTGCGCTGCTGTTCGACGGGCGGGTGCACACCTACGAGGCCGTCGACCGCCGGATCAACAACGTGGTGCGCGGCCTGATCGAGGTCGGCGTCCGGCAGGGCGCCCGGGTCGGGGTGCTGATGGAGACCCGGCCCAGCGCGCTGGTCGCCATCGCCGCGCTGTCGCGGCTCGGCGCGGTCGCGGTGCTGATGCCGCCCGACGCCGACCTGGCCGCAGCCGCCCGGCTCGGCGCGGTCACGCGAGATCATCGCCGACCCGAGCAACCTGCGAGGCCGCCCGCCGGCTGTCGACTGCGGGTTCTGGTGCTCGGCGGCGGCGAGACCCGCGATCTGCACCTGCTGCCCAGACGACGACGCGACGTCATCGACATGGAGAAGATCGACCCCGACGGGGTCGACCTGCCCGGCTGGTACCGGCCCAACCCGGGGCTGGCCACGCGACCTGGCGTTCGTCGCGTTCAGCACGATCGGCGGCGAACTGGTGGCCCGCCAGATCACCAACTTCCGCTGGGCGCTGTCGGCGTTCGGCACCGCGTCGGCGGCGCAATCTGGGCCGCGGCGACACCGTGTACTGCCTCACGCCGCTGCACCACCAGTCCGGGCTGCTGGTGAGCCTCGGCGGCGCGGTCGTCGGCGGATCCCGGATCGCGTTGTCGCGGGGCCTGCGCCCGGACCGGTTCGTGCAGGAGATCCGCCAGTACGGCGTACGGTCGTGTCGTACACGTGGGCGATGCTGCGCGAGGTGATCGACGACCCGTCGTTTCGACCTGACGGGCAGCCATCCGGTTCGGCTGTTCATCGGCTCCGGCATGCCGACCGGGCTGTGGAAGCGCGTCGTCGACGTGTTCGCGCCCGGCCAACGTCGTCGAGTTCTTCGCCACCACCGACGGCCAGGCCGTGCTGGCCAACGTCTCCGGCGCCAAGGTCGGCAGCAAGGGCAGGCCGCTGCCCGGCGGCGGCGAGGTCGAGCTCGCCGCCTACGACCCCGACGACGACCTGATCCTCGAGGACGAACGCGGGTTCGTGCGCCGCGCCGAGCACCGACGAGGTCGGCGTCCTGCTGGCCCACCCGCGCGGTCCGGTCGACCCGCACGGCGTCCGTCAAGCGCGGCGTGTTCGCCCCGGCCGACACGTGGGTGTCCACCGAGTATCTGTTCCGCCGCGACGACGACGGCGACTACTGGCTCGTGGACAACCGCGCGGTCGGTGATCCGCACCGCCCGCGGCGCCGTCTTCGCCGCCACCGTCAACGACGCCGTCGGCCGATCGGCTGCCGTGGACATGGCGGTGACGTACGGGGTGGACGCCGAGCGAGCACCAGGTCGCGGTGACCGCGCTGGCGCTGCGGCCGGGCGGCAGCGATTCCGTCGGCCGACCTGTCGCGAGGCGATGGCCGACTTGCGGTCGGCGATGCGCCCGACATCGTGCACGTCGTGCCCGATATGACGCTCAGCGCGTCGTATCGTCCGCTGGTCGGCCCGCTGCAGGCAGCGAAGGCATCCCGAAGCCGTCGCGTAACGCCTGGTACCTGGACGCCGATACGAATCGGTACAAGCGACTGACCGCTGCCGTGCGCAGCGAGATCGCGGGCAATCGCGTAGTGCTGCCCGGCATGGGTCGCACTGTTAGGCTCGCGCTGCGCTACTCGCTAGGAGGATCGATGTCACCACACACCTGGCGCCGGACCGCGGCGGCCGTGCTGGCCGGTGCCGCGCTGGCCGGCGGACCTGGCAGCTGGGGTGGCGGCGCCCACGGCGCTTGCTGACCCGTCCACCGACGCCGACCACCGACAATCCGCGCCCGATCTCGCCCGATCAGATCCTGATGATGATCAACCAGCGAGTACGCCACGGCTCCGGGGGCGGTCAGGTCTCCAAGCTGATCGACCAGGTGATGACGCTGCGCATGCAGGGCTTCCGGCCGACCCGGCGAACACCGAGGCGCTGGCCGCCGCCCTGGACAAGCGGCCCAACCAGGGCCCGCTGGTCAGCGCGCTGCAAGGCCACGCTGACCACCCAGCGCAAGCAGCAGATGCAGGCGGCCAACCAGGTTCAGCAGCCGGCGGTGCTGCCGCCGGCGACGCCGGGCAGCCCGCAGGTCCCGATGGGTCCGTCGTGGGGCGCCGGGCAACCCGATGGTCCAGGATCCGGGCGACACGATCTTCCCGATGCCCGGCCGTACGTAATGGTGCTGGACGCCAAGCTGCTCACCATCCTGGTGTGCCCGCAGGACCGCGGCCCGCTGCTCTACGTCGGCGACTGTCTGTACAACCCGCGGCTGCGGCGCAGGTACCGCATCGACGACGACATCCCGGTGCTGCTGGTCGACGAGGCGGTCACGGTCGACGACGACGAGCATCAGCGGCTGCTCGCGGCGGCGGAGACGCCTTAGTCGGCTCGAGGCAGTTCGCCGGTCAGGTAGCGCTGCAGATTCGGCGCGATGGTCTCGGCGATCTGCTGGACCGGCAGCGACCTGAACGGCTCCAGTTCCAGGATGTAGCGCGCCATCACGACACCCACCAGCTGCGATGCCACGAACTGCACGCGGATGCGCCCGCTGCCGGGCGGATCGTCGACCCGGCTGCCGACTTCCGCGGTGATCACGTCCTGCAGGAACGAGCGCACGATCGAGACGTCGGCGACGCTGCCGGCCAGGATCGAGCGCAGTGTGGCGATGAAGCCCTTGCCCAGTTCCGAGTCCCACAGCGGCAACAGCAGCGACGGCAGCACATGACCGATCTGGTCGACGGGGACCTCGCGTAGCGGCCCGATGATCGTCATCGGATCGATCGGAATCTGGATCGCGGCGGCGAACAGTTCGGTCTTCGTGCCGAAGTAGTGGTGCACCAGCGCCGGGTCCACGCCGGCGCCCGCCGCGATGGCACGGATCGAGGTGTTGGCGATACCGTTGCGCGCGAACAGGTCCCGCGCGCTGGCCAGGATCCGATCGCGGGTGTCCGATGTCCCCGGTGGCCGTCCGGGGCGCTTGCGGTCTCGATCGGTGGTCACGTCGTCTACGGTGTCCTTCGTCGTCAGGGTCGCCGCGGCCAGGCCGAGTGCCACCACCGCGAACCCGACGACGACGAAGATGTCGCGCAGGGCCATCGATGTCAGCTCGGCATGCGCGCCGACCTGCTGGAGTGCCTCCAAAGCGTAGCTGGCGGGCAGCACGTTGCTGATCCACTGCAGCCAATCGGGCAGCTGCTCACGCGGAACGATGATGCCGCACAACAGGAGTTGCGGCGCGATGACCAACGGCATGAACTGCACCGCCTGGAACTCCGTGCGGGCGAACGCACTGCACAGCAGCCCCAGGCCGACGCCGAGCACCGCGTTGACGATCGCGATGGCGAACACCCAGCCGGGGCTGCCCGCGGTGTCGAAACCGAGGAACCAGAACGACACCACGCACGCCAGGGTCGCTTGCGCTGCCGCGGCGATCGAGAACGCGGTGCCGTAGGCGGCGAGCAGGTCGAACCGACGCAGCGGGGTCGTCAGGATGCGTTCCAGCGTCCCCGACACGCGTTCGCGCTGCATGGTGATCGAGGTGATCAGGAACATCACGATCAGCGGGAACACCCCGAGCATGATCAGGCACGCGTTGTTGAACGGAGAGGGCATGCCCGGCCGTCTCGGCACGTCGTGGAACATGAAGTACATCAGCGTGATGATCAGGCTCGGCACGAGCAGGATCATCGCGACACTGCGCTGGTCGCCGACGAGCTGACGCAGGATCCGGACCGTGGTCGCCCAGAAGGCGCGCGGACTCAGCGTGTCGTGGCCGCGCGGCGCTGCGGTGTCGCGCCGGATGATGGACAGAAACGCTTCCTCCAGTGACTGACATCCCGTGTCCTCTCGTAGTCGGGTGGGTGTGGTGTGGGCCAGCAGGCGCCCGTCGCGCATGAGCAGCAGGTCCTCGCAGTGGTCGGCTTCGTCCATCACGTGGCTGGAGATCAGCAGAGTCGTCCCCTCGCGGGCGAGGCGGCCGAACCGCTCCCAGAGGTCGACGCGCAGCACGGGGTCGAGGCCGACCGTGGGTTCGTCGAGCACCAGCAGGTCGGGGCGGGCCACCAGGGCGCACGCCAGCGAGGCCCGCGTCCGCTGGCCGCCCGACAGGTTGCCGGCCAATGGCCTTGCGGTGATCGTCCAGTCCGACGGCCTCGACCGCCTCGTCGACCGCCTGGGCGTCACATCCGTACAGCGCGGCGAAGTACCGCACATTGTCGACGACGCGCAGGTCGGGATAGATGGTCGGGCTCTGGGTGACGTAGCCGACGCGGTGGCGCAGCGGGAGGGCAGCCGGCCGGCTGCCCGAGCACGGTGACCGATCCGCCGGCGACGATCTGGGTGCCGACGACGCTGCGCATCAGCGTGGTCTTGCCGCAGCCGGAGGGGCCGAGCAGGCCGGTGATCGTGCCGCGTGGCGATCCGCACGACTGACCCCGTCGAGCGCCATTCGGCCGCCGCGCACGACCCGCAGATCTTCGATGTCGATCGCGATGTCCCCGCCGCGCCGCGAATAATTCATCATACGATGAACTCATCATGCGATGAATATTGCTCCGGACGCGCGGACCGTGTCAACCCGTCCGTAGGATGTCGACGGTGGTGCGAGATTCGCTGCGAACGATTCCCGAGGGCCTCGTCGACGTCACCGCTCCGGTGCGGATCGACGGACTCAGCTACGTCGAGCCCGACGATCCGGCGATGCCGATGTACCGGGTGATCGCCAACAACCGCCAGCCCGTGGCGCTGCGCGACCTGATGATCGCGCCGGTGCGGTCGGGATACATCGGCGACGGTCGTCAACCCGATCCGGCGCTGGTGCCGCCGATCGGGCGCCGAGGCGGTGCCCGACGTCGCCGTGGACCAGGTCTATCTACCGGTACCCGGCGGGGTGGCCCGCTGCCAGCTCTACCGGCCCACGCGCCGCGGGGGACCGGTGCGCTGCCGGTGATCGTCTACTACCACGGCGGGGGATTCACCGTCGGGTCGTCGGAGGACTGCGACTTCCTGGCCCGCAAGCTGGCGTTCACCAACGAAGCGCTGGTGGTTTCGGCCAACTACCGCTCCGCTCCCGAGTTCATGTTCCCCGTCCCGCTGGACGACGCCTTCGCCGTTTACCGCTGGGTCGTCGAACACGGCGCGCAACTCGACGCCGACCCGGCCCGGGTGGTCGTCGCGGGCGACTCCGCGGGGTCCAACTTCGCCGCCGCGATCCCGCTGCGGGCCCGCGAGGAGGGTGTGCGGGTGCCCGACGCGGTCGTCATGTTGGGGGCGTTCGCCGATTTCCAGTTCGAACGGTGGCCGTCGTTTCTCGCAGCAGGCGCCCCGCGGGATCGTCTACGACATGGCGTTCGCCGGGTTCATCCGCGGCGCCTACGTCGGTCCGCAGCGTGGGACCACCCGTGGGTGAGCCCCATCGAGGGTGATCTCACCGAGTACCCGCTGGCTGTGGTCGTCGCCGGCACCCACGACCCGATCGTCGACTCCGCGCGGGCGTTCGCGCGCCGGATCCGCGAGGCCGGCGGCCGCACCGTCGACTATTTCCCCGAGGGCATGCCGCACGGCTTCTACTTCTTCCCCGGCGTGCACCCCGAGGAGGACATCGCCTACGGCGTGGTCGCCGAGCGCTCTGCGCGGAGTCCTCGGACGCTGACATGTCGGCAGAGCACCTCGAGGTCGACCCGCTGCGCGCCGCGCAGCTGCTGCTGGGCGCGCGCCTGACGCGGTCGCGGGGTGAGCGCGACGATCGTCGAGGTCGAGGCGTACGGAGGTCCGCCCGACGGCCCGTGGCCCGATGCGGCCGCGCACTCCTATCGGGGACCGGGCGTGCGCAACCGGGTGATGTTCGGCCCGCCGGGCCGGCTCTACACCTACCGCAGTCACGGCATCCACGTCTGCGCGAACGTGGTGTGTGCCTCCGACGGCGTGGCCGCCGCCGTGCTGCTGCGCGCCGCGGTCATCGAGTCCGGAACCGGACTGGCCCAGGTCAGACGTGGCGAGTCGGTGCGATCCGCGGGGCTGGCCCGCGGGCCGGGCAACCTCTGTTCGGCGCTGGGAATCGGCATGGACGACAACGGGATCGACCTGTTCGACCGCGCCGCAGCCCGTCCGCTTGGAGCTCGGCGCGGCACCCGCCGGACAGGCGGGACCCAGGGTCGGGGTCAGCAAGGCCGCCGACCGGCCCTGGCGGCTGTGGGTCGCCGGCCGGCCGGAGGTGTCCGCCTACCGGCGCAGTCCGCGGGCACCCGCCCCCGGCGACAGCGACTAGTTACGGGAAGATCGACGGCGTGGGCAGCAACATCCTCGATGAATTGGACTGGCGCGGGCTGATCGCGCAGTCCACCGACCGCGACGCACTCGCTGACGCGCTGGCCGCCGGGCCCGTCACCGTCTATTCGGGGTTCGACCCGACGGCCCCGAGTCTGCACGCCGGTCACCTGATCCCGCTGCTGACGCTGCGTCGCTTCCAGCAGGCCGGGCACCGGCCCATCGTGTTGGCCGGCGGTGCGACCGGCATGATCGGCGACCCCCGCGATGTCGGCGAACGCACCCTGCAAACCGCCGACACCGTCGCCGAGTGGGCCGATCGCATCCGCGGGCAGCTGGAGCGCTTCGTCGAGTTCGACGGCTCACCGACCGGTGCCGTCATCGCCGACAACCTGACGTGGACCGCGGAGCTGTCGGCGATCGAATTCCTGCGCGACATCGGCAAGCACTTCTCGGTCAACGTCATGCTCGACCGGGACACCGTGCGCCGCAGGCTCGACGGCGAGGGCATCTCCTACACCGAGTTCAGCTACATGCTGCTGCAGGCCAACGACTTCGTGGAGCTGCACAAGCGGTACGGCTGCACACTGCAGGTCGGCGGCTCGGATCAGTGGGGCAACATCATCGCCGGTGTGCGGTTGGTGCGCCAGAAGAACGGAGCCTCCGTGCACGCGCTGACCACACCGCTGGTCACCGACTCCGAGGGCAAGAAGTTCGGCAAGTCCACCGGTGGCGGCAGCCTGTGGCTGGACCCGGCCATGACCAGCCCGTACGCCTGGTACCAGTACTTCATCAACACCGCCGACGCCGACGTGATCCCGTACCTGCGCTGGTTCACCTTCCTGTCGGCGGCCGAACTGGCCGAGCTCGAAGAGGCCACCGCCGAGCGGCCGCACGAGCGTGCCGCACAACGGCGGCTGGCCCGCGAGCTGACCACCCTGGTGCACGGTGAGGCGCGCGACCGCAGCCGTCGAACACGCCAGCCAGGCGTTGTTCGGCCGGGGGGAGTTGTCGCGGCCTCGACGAACCCACCCTGGCCGCGGCGTTGCGCGAGGCGAGCGGTCGCCGAACTCGACGCCCGGCGGACCGGAGGCGATCACCGATCTGCTTGTCTCCACCGGGCTTTCGCCGAGCAAGGGCGCGGCCAGACGGACCGTCAGCGAGGGCGGCGTCTACATGAACAACGTGAAGATCGCCACAGAAGACTGGGTGCCGCAGGATTCCGACTTCCTCCACGGCAGGTGGTTGGTGCTGCGCCGGGGCAAGCGGAACATCGCCGGCGTCGAGCGGCGCGGCTGAGCCGATGCCCGAATGTCCAGGTCAACCGCTTACTGCGCGGCCGGGAACAGATTCGGCGGGCCAGGCGTTGGGTAGTGCAGGAGTCAACGCACCTGGCGGTGCGCGACGCTCGGACCGGTCGAAAGACACGATCTAGCAGGCCATTTGACTCCGAGTTATCCCTGACGTAACTTATCGGAGTCGCTGCGACACGGGCCCAGCCCGGAGAGCGCGGCCGACTCCCAGAGGGAAGCCCCACTTCGGTGGGTTCCTGACCGTCCGCACTACGAGCACGCGGCCTTTGGCCGCGGGTTGGTGGCGCGGCTGGGCGGGTGTGTTGTTTGAGAACTCAATAGTGTGTTTGGTGGTTTTTGTTTGTTGTTTTTTTGTCTGCCTCTTTTTCCCGTTTAGGGGTGGATGTTTTTTGATGCCAGTTTTTGGTGTCTTGTTTGATGATCGGATTTCTCTGATTGTGAATTCTGCCCTGGCCTGTGTGGTTGGGGGGTTTTTGTTTGGAGAGTTTGATTCTGGCTCAGGACGAACGCTGGCGGCGTGCTTAACACATGCAAGTCGAACGGAAAGGCCCTTCGGGGTACTCGAGTGGCGAACGGGTGAGTAACACGTGGGTGATCTGCCCTGCACTTTGGGATAAGCCTGGGAAACTGGGTCTAATACCGAATACTCCCTACTGGTTGCATGGCCTGGTAGGGGAAAGCTTTTGCGGTGTGGGATGGGCCCGCGGCCTATCAGCTTGTTGGTGAGGTTATGGCTTACCAAGGCGACGACGGGTAGCCGGCCTGAGAGGGTGACCGGCCACACTGGGACTGAGATACGGCCCAGACTCCTACGGGAGGCAGCAGTGGGGAATATTGCACAATGGGCGCAAGCCTGATGCAGCGACGCCGCGTGAGGGATGACGGCCTTCGGGTTGTAAACCTCTTTCGCCAGGGACGAAGCGCAAGTGACGGTACCTGGAGAAGAAGGACCGGCCAACTACGTGCCAGCAGCCGCGGTAATACGTAGGGTCCGAGCGTTGTCCGGAATTACTGGGCGTAAAGAGCTCGTAGGTGGTTTGTCGCGTTGTTCGTGAAAACTCACAGCTCAACTGTGGGCGTGCGGGCGATACGGGCAGACTGGAGTACTGCAGGGGAGACTGGAATTCCTGGTGTAGCGGTGGAATGCGCAGATATCAGGAGGAACACCGGTGGCGAAGGCGGGTCTCTGGGCAGTAACTGACGCTGAGGAGCGAAAGCGTGGGGAGCGAACAGGATTAGATACCCTGGTAGTCCACGCCGTAAACGGTGGGTACTAGGTGTGGGTTTCCTTCCTTGGGATCCGTGCCGTAGCTAACGCATTAAGTACCCCGCCTGGGGAGTACGGCCGCAAGGCTAAAACTCAAAGAAATTGACGGGGGCCCGCACAAGCGGCGGAGCATGTGGATTAATTCGATGCAACGCGAAGAACCTTACCTGGGTTTGACATGCACAGGACGTCGGCAGAGATGTCGGTTCCCTTGTGGCCTGTGTGCAGGTGGTGCATGGCTGTCGTCAGCTCGTGTCGTGAGATGTTGGGTTAAGTCCCGCAACGAGCGCAACCCTTATCTTATGTTGCCAGCGCGTAATGGCGGGGACTCGTGAGAGACTGCCGGGGTCAACTCGGAGGAAGGTGGGGATGACGTCAAGTCATCATGCCCCTTATGTCCAGGGCTTCACACATGCTACAATGGCCGGTACAAAGGGCTGCGATGCCGTGAGGTGGAGCGAATCCTTTCAAAGCCGGTCTCAGTTCGGATCGGGGTCTGCAACTCGACCCCGTGAAGTCGGAGTCGCTAGTAATCGCAGATCAGCAACGCTGCGGTGAATACGTTCCCGGGCCTTGTACACACCGCCCGTCACGTCATGAAAGTCGGTAACACCCGAAGCCGGTGGCCTAACCCCTTGTGGGAGGGAGCCGTCGAAGGTGGGATCGGCGATTGGGACGAAGTCGTAACAAGGTAGCCGTACCGGAAGGTGCGGCTGGATCACCTCCTTTCTAAGGAGCACCACGAGACTTGGTCCCGCCCACATCGTGTGGGGGTTCGGTGTATCGAGCGATTCGTGAAGATGGCCTGTTCTCTGTAGTGGAGGCGGGTCTGGTGCAACAACAAACGTTTTGCCGGTGGGGAAATGCCGGTGATGGGATTGCCAGACACACTATTGGGCTTTGAGACAACAGGCCCGTGCCCCTGGTGTCGGGGGTGGCTCTGCGTTGGTGGAGTCGGTATGTTGTTGCCTCACTTTGGTGGTGGGGTGTGGTGTTTGATTTGTGGATAGTGGTTGCGAGCATCTGACACAGGGTGGTTTTCATGTCTGTGTCGTTGTATGCAATTTTGTTGATGCTCAACCCTTGTGGGGTTGGGTGTTTTCATTCTTTTGGTTTTTGTGTTGTAAGTGTTTAAGGGCGCATGGTGGATGCCTTGGCACTGGGAGCCGATGAAGGACGTGGGAGGCTGCGTTATGCCTCGGGGAGCTGTCAACCGAGCGTGGATCCGAGGATGTCCGAATGGGGAAACCCGGCACGAGTGATGTCGTGTCACCCAACGCTGAATACATAGGCGTTGGGGGGGAACGCGGGGAAGTGAAACATCTCAGTACCCGTAGGAAGAGAAAACAAAAGTGATTCCGTGAGTAGTGGCGAGCGAAAGCGGAGGATGGCTAAACCGTGTGCATGTGATACCCGGCGGGGGTTGTGTGTGCGGTGTTGTGGGGCGTTTCTTCTCAGGTCCGCCGGCCTGGGCAGCAGTGAGAAAACCGTGGTGTTAGGTGAAGTGGCCTGGGATGGTCTGCCGTAGTGGGTGAGAGCCCCGTAGTCGAAAACATGCGATCTGTTGTGGAATGTTTTCCCCGAGTAGCAGCGGGCCCGTGGAATCTGCTGTGAATCTGCCGGGACCACCCGGTAAGCCTGAATACTTCCCAGTGACCGATAGCGGATTAGTACCGTGAGGGAATGGTGAAAAGTACCCCGGGAGGGGAGTGAAAGAGTACCTGAAACCGTGCGCTTACAATCCGTCAGAGCCCTCGCTTTGTGGTGGGGTGATGGCGTGCCTTTTGAAGAATGAGCCTGCGAGTCAGGGACATGTCGCGAGGTTAACCCGGGTGGGGTAGCCGTAGCGAAAGCGAGTCTGAATAGGGCGTATCCACACAACAGTGTGTGGTGTAGTGGTGTGTTCTGGACCCGAAGCGGAGTGATCTACCCATGGCCAGGGTGAAGCGCGGGTAAGACCGCGTGGAGGCCCGAACCCACTTAGGTTGAAGACTGAGGGGATGAGTTGTGGGTAGGGGTGAAAGGCCAATCAAACTCCGTGATAGCTGGTTCTCCCCGAAATGCATTTAGGTGCAGCGTCGCAGTGTTCGTGTCGGAGGTAGAGCTACTGGATGGCCGATGGGCCCTACTAGGTTACTGACGTCAGCCAAACTCCGAATGCCGACACGGTGTAATGCGGCAGTGAGACGGCGGGGGATAAGCTCCGTGCGTCGAGAGGGAAACAGCCCAGATCGCCGGCTAAGGCCCCTAAGCGTGTGCTAAGTGGAAAAGGATGTGCAGTCGCGAAGACAACCAGGAGGTTGGCTTAGAAGCAGCCACCCTTGAAAGAGTGCGTAATAGCTCACTGGTCAAGTGATTGTGCGCCGATAATGTAGCGGGGCTCAAGCACACCGCCGAAGCCGCGGCAGCACACCTTGTGTGTGCTGGGTAGGGGAGCGTCCTGCATCCGGTGAAGCCGCCGAGTGATCGAGTGGTGGAGGGTGTGGGAGTGAGAATGCAGGCATGAGTAGCGATAAGGCAAGTGAGAACCTTGCCCGCCGAAAGACCAAGGGTTCCTGGGCCAGGCCAGTCCGCCCAGGGTGAGTCGGGACCTAAGGCGAGGCCGACAGGCGTAGTCGATGGACAACGGGTTGATATTCCCGTACCCGTGTGTGAGCGTCCCTGATGAATCCATCTGTGCTAACCGCCCAAATGGTGGTCCACCAAACCCTTTCGAGGTGAATGGGGATCATCGGCTGCGCGGGACCCCGGTGGGTAGTAGTCAAGCGATGGGGTGACGCAGGAAGGTAGCCGTACCAGTCAGTGGTAATACTGGGGCAAGCCGGTAGGGAGTCAGATAGGCAAATCCGTCTGACATATATCCTGAGAGGTGATGCATAGCCGAGTGAGGCGAATTCGGTGATCCTATGCTGTCGAGAAAAGCCTCTAGCGAGTCCACACACGGCCCGTACCCCAAACCAACACAGGTGGTCAGGTAGAGAATACCGAGGCGTACGAGTGAACTATGGTTAAGGAACTCGGCAAAATGCCCCCGTAACTTCGGGAGAAGGGGGACCCCCACACCGTCAATGGCCTTGCGCCGGGGCAGCGGGAGGGGGTGGCACAAACCAGTGAGAAGCGACTGTTTACTAAAAACACAGGTCCGTGCGAAGTCGCAAGACGAGGTATACGGACTGACGCCTGCCCGGTGCTGGAAGGTTAAGAGGACCTGTTAACCCCGTCAAGGGTGAAGCGGAGAATTTAAGCCCCAGTAAACGGCGGTGGTAACTATAACCATCCTAAGGTAGCGAAATTCCTTGTCGGGTAAGTTCCGACCTGCACGAATGGCGTAACGACTTCTCAACTGTCTCAACCATAGACTCGGCGAAATTGCATTACGAGTAAAGATGCTCGTTACGCGCGGCAGGACGAAAAGACCCCGGGACCTTCACTACAACTTGGTATTGGTGCTCGATACGGTTTGTGTAGGATAGGTGGGAGACTGTGAAGCATCCACGCCAGTGAATGTGGAGTCGTTGTTGAAATACCACTCTGATCGTATTGGGCCTCTAACCTCGAACCGTCTATCCGGTTCAGGGACAGTGCCTGGCGGGTAGTTTAACTGGGGCGGTTGCCTCCTAAAAAGTAACGGAGGCGCCCAAAGGTTCCCTCAACCTGGACGGCAATCAGGTGTTGAGTGTAAGTGCACAAGGGAGCTTGACTGCGAGACTGACACGTCAAGCAGGGACGAAAGTCGGGACTAGTGATCCGGCACCCCCGAGTGGAAGGGGTGTCGCTCAACGGATAAAAGGTACCCCGGGGATAACAGGCTGATCTTCCCCAAGAGTCCATATCGACGGGATGGTTTGGCACCTCGATGTCGGCTCGTCGCATCCTGGGGCTGGAGCAGGTCCCAAGGGTTGGGCTGTTCGCCCATTAAAGCGGCACGCGAGCTGGGTTTAGAACGTCGTGAGACAGTTCGGTCTCTATCCGCCGCGCGCGTCAGAAGCTTGAGGAAATCTGTCCCTAGTACGAGAGGACCGGGACGGACGAACCTCTGGTCCACCAGTTGTCCCACCAGGGGCACCGCTGGATAGCCACGTTCGGACAGGATAACCGCTGAAAGCATCTAAGCGGGAAACCCCCTCCAAGACCAGGCTTCTCACCCATCAAGTGGGATAAGGCCCCCCGCAGACCACGGGATCGATAGACCAGACCTAGAACACCCAGCAATGGGTGCAGGGAACTGGCACTAACCGGCCGAAAACTTACAACACAACAAAACCTCGCAACCACACCACAGCAGACAACAAACACTGCACCCCACCACCAAAACACCCAACAAAATTTCACACTCAAAAACGAGTGAATAAAGTTACGGCGGTACATAGCGGCAGGGAAACGCCCGGACCCATCCCGAACCCGGAAGCTAAGCCTGCCAGCGCCGATGATACTACCCACCCGGGTGGAAAAGTAGGACACCGCCGAACACACATTAAGAATCGCCCCCCACATTGTGGGGGGCGATTTCCATATTCAGCCGACCGATATTCGTCGGCGAATTCATCAATTGTGACCCGGCAGATTCAGGCCGTATCCTTTTGCGCCGCTGCCGCCACGACAATACAGGGCGGCCGCGGCGAACGTCGTACCGCCATCGCGGCTCCGCACGGCGACCGCCGGCGCGGGCCGCGCGATCAGCGCGGCGCGCCAGCGGACGTCGGGACCGCAGCGCGCGCGTCCCGTCGCAACCGCGACCCGACGCCGACGAGGCACAGTCCGAGCGGTCCGCCGATCCCTCCCGAGATCGAGGCCGCAGACAACTCGCTCCGGAGTCAGACGGGAACTCACCACCCTGGACCGATCACCGCCGACGCCGTGGCGCGGCACCTGGTGGCCGCCGGCGAAATCCTCGACGAGGACCCGGAAACCGCGCTGGCGCACGCCCGCGCCGCCCGGGCCCGGTCGGGCCGGATCGCCGCGGTGCGCGAAGCCGTCGGGATCGCCGCCTACGCGTGCGGCGACTGGGCGCAGGCGCTGGCCGAACTGCGGGCTGCGCGCCGGATGGGCAGCCGCTCGCCCCTGCTCGCCCTGATCGCCGATTGTGAACGGGGAGTGGGCCGTCCGGAGCGGGCGATCGAACTGGCCCGCAGTCCGGAGGCCGCGCAGCTCACGGGCGACGACGCCGACGAGCTGCGCATCGTCGTGGCCGGAGCGCGGTCTGATCTCGGGCAGCACGAGCAGGCGCTGGCGGTGCTGTCCACCCCGCAACTCGATCCGTCCCGCACCGGCCAGACCGCCGGCCCGGCTGTTCTACGCCTACGCCGACACGCTGCTGGCGCTCGGCCGCACGGAGGAGGCGTTGCAGTGGTTCCTGCAACGCCGCCGCCGCGGACCTCGAGGGCGTGACCGACGCCGAAGAGCGGGTCACGGAGCTGTCCTGACGTGACGAGCGCTTGCGCAGCAACACGATTGCCTGCTGCTCGATCTCGACGGCACCGTGTTTCGTGGGCACGAGCCGACGACGGGCGCCGTCGAGACGCTGCGCCGCGATCGACTCGCGGATACTGTTCGTCACCAACAACGCCTCGCGCGCACGCCGACGCAGGTGGCCCAGCACCTGTGCGCGAACTCGGCTTCACGCGCCGGCGCCGAGGACGTCGTCACCAGTGCGCAGAGCGCGGCGGGGCTGCTGGCCGAGCAGCTGCCGGCGGGGGCCCGAGTGCTCATCGTCGGCACGGAATGCGCTGGCCGAGGAGGTCCGCAACGTCGGGCCTGAAGCCGGTCCGGCGTGTTCGCCGACGACCCCGTCGCCGTGGTGCAGGGACATTCGCACCGAGACCGCGTGGCCCGACCTCGCCGAAGCGGCGCTGGCCATCAGGTCGGGCGCACTGTGGGTCGCGGCCAACGTCGACAAGACGCTGCCCTCGGAACGCGGACTGCTTCCCGGTAACGGCTCCATGGTCGCCGCGCTGCGACCGCGACCGACCAGCATCCGCAGGTGGCCGGCAAGCCCGTCGCCCACCCTGATGGCGGATGCGTTGGCGCGCGGCGAGTTTTCGCACGCCGCTGGTGGTCGGCGACCGGCTCGACACCGACATCGCCGGCGCCAACGCGGCGGCGCTGCCCAGCCTGATGGTGCTTGTGCGGGGTGAACACCGCACGACGACGCCATCTGCGGCGATGCCGGAGGAGCGGCCCGAACTACATCGGCGCGGACCTGCGGTCGCTGACCGCCGAGCCGACTCGCTGCGGGTGGCGGCGCACCCGGCGTGGCAGCGTCGACGTCGACGCAGACGCCGTCACCGTCGCTCGGCCGGGGACCCAGCCGGCGGACTCGCTGTCGCTGGTGCGGGCGATCGCCGCCGCGGTGTGGAACGCGGCCGACGCCCGCGACGAGCGCCGATCGTCGCCGGCGACGACGCAGCCCGACAGGCCGCCGCAGCGGTGGTCGCTGTTGCCCGCCGGCCGCAGGGGTGCGCTAGCGTGAACACCGACATGAGTAACGACTCCCGACCAGATTCGCGCCCAGGTCGCCGAGCTGCTGGGCGAGGCCGACCCGAGGGCCCCGACGGCCGCCGACCTGGACGCCGTCGCCGCGCGCCTGGACGAGGCGCACGACCTGCTGGTGCGCGCGCTGGAATCGGTCGAGAAGGGCTGATCCGCGTGACGCGGCGCGCTCGTGTGGACGCCGAGCTGGTACGACGCGGGCTGGCCCGCTCGCGCCAGCAGGCGGCCGAACTGATCGGCGCCGGGCTGGTCAGTATCGAACGGGATGCGGGCGGCCAAACCCGCAACCGCCATTCCGGTGGGTGCGAACGCTGACCGTCGACGACGCCGGCGACCGCTCGTGGGTGTCGCGCGGCGCCCACAAGCTGATCGGCGCGCTCGACACGTTCGGCATCGCCGTCGAGGGCCGGCGCTGCCTGGACGCGGGTGCGTCGACGGGCGGGTTCACCGAGGTGCTCCTGAGCCGGCAGGCCGGCGAGGTCGTCGCCGTCGACGTCGGTTACGGCCAGCTCGCATGGCCGCTGCGCACCGATCCGCGGGTGACGGTCCGGGAACGCACCAACGTCCGGGAGCTGACCGCAGACGCGATCGGCGGGCCCGTCGACCTGATCGTCGCGGACCTGTCGTTCATCTCACTGGCGACCGTGCTGCCCGCGCTGACCGCGTGCGCATCGCCGGACGCCGATATCGTTCCCATGGTGAAACCGCAGTTCGAGGTCGGCAAGGACCGCGTCGGCACCGGGGGCGTGGTGTCCGACCCGCTGCTGCGTGCCGACGCCGTGCTGCACGGTCGCCGACCGCGCCGCCGAGCTGAATTGGCACGCCGGTCGCCGTCACGGCCAGCCCGTTGCCCGGCCCGGCCGGAAATGTCGAGTACTTCCTGCACCTGCGCGCCGGTACCGAAGGCGCGCTGCGCGGCGACGAGCTCGGCACCGCGATCGCGCGTGCCGTCGAGGAGGGCCCGCAATGACACTCGAACGCACCATCCTGCTCGTGGTGCACACCGGCCGGGAAGAGGCCACCGACGTCGCGCGCCGGGTGGAAAAGGTGTTGGGTGACAACGGGATCGGTCTGCGAGTGCTGTCCGCCGAAGCCGTCGACCGCGGTCCGCTGCACCTGGCTCCCGACGACATGCGCGCGCTCGGGATCGAGATCGAGGTCGTCGACGCCGATCAGCGTGCCGCCCAGGGCTGCGAACTGGTTCTGGTGCTCGGCGGTGACGGGACATTCCTGCGGGCCGCCGAACTCGCCCGCAACGTCGAGATCCCGGTGCTGGGGGTCAACCTCGGCAGGATCGGCTTCCTGGCCGAAGCCGAGGCCGACTCCATCGACACGGTGCTCGACCACATCATCCGGCGCGACTACCGCGTCGAGAAGCGGATGACGCTCGACGTGGCGGTGCGGGCCGGCGGCGAACTGCTGGACCGGGGCTGGGCGCTCAACGAGGCCAGCCTGGAGAAGGGTCCACGCCTCGGCGTGCTGGGCGCGGTCATCGAGGTCGACGGTCGGCCGGTGTCGGCGTTCGGATGCGACGGCGTGCTGGTGTCGACGCCCACCGGGTCGACGGCCTACGCGTTCTCCGCGGGCGGGCCGGTGCTGTGGCCGGACCTGGAAGCCATCCTGGTGGTGCCCAACAACGCGCATGCGCTGTTCGCCCGCCCGATGGTGACCAGTCCGAACGCGCTGATCGCCATCGAGATCGAAGCCGGCGGCCACGACGCGATGGTGTTCTGCGACGGACGCCGCGAGATGGTGCTGCCCGCCGGTGGCCGGCTCGAGGTGACCCGCTGCGGCACCCCGCTGAAATGGGTGCGGCTGGACAGCGCGCCGTTCACCGACCGGTTGGTGCGCAAGTTCCGGTTGCCGGTCACGGGGTGGCGCGGACAGTAGTGCTAGCCGAGATTCGAATCGAGTCGCTGGGCGCGATCAGCGCCGCGACCGCGGAATTCGACGGTGGGCTGACCGTGCTGACCGGGGAGACCGGCGCGGGCAAGACCATGGTCGTCACCGGCCTGCATCTGCTCGGCGGGGCCCGCGCCGATCCGACGAAGGTGCGTTCGGGGGCGGACAGGGCCGTCGTCGAAGGTCGTTTCCTCACCGGTGATCTCGGCACCGCGGTGACCGCGCAGGTCGACGAGATCCTGGACTCCTCGGGCGCCGAACGCGACGACGACGGCAGCGTGATCGCGGCGCGCTCGGTCAGCCGCGACGGTCCGTCGCGCGCCTATCTGGGCGGGCGCAGCGTGCCGGCGAAGTCGCTGAGCGGTTTCACCAACGAGCTGCTGACCCTGCACGGCCAGAACGACCAGCTGCGGTTGATGCGGCCCGACCAGCAGCGTGTCGCGCTGGACCGCTACGCCGACGTCACCGGCCGGTTGCAGCGCTACCGCGCGGCCCGCGACGCATGGCTCACCGCGCGGCGCGACCTCGACGAGCGCCGGCGCCGCGCCCGCGAGCTGGCCCAGGAAGCCGACCGGCTGCAGTTCGCGCTCAACGAGATCGACGTGGTGGCCCCGCAACCCGGCGAGGACGAGGCCCTGGTCTCCGACATCCGGCGGCTGTCCGAACTCGACGCGTTGCGCGAGGCGGTCCAGACGGCGCGCGCGGCGCTGGCCGGCGACAGCGATGACGGCTCGGCGGACGGCTTCTCCGCCGCCGGCGCGGTGGGCCAGGCCCGAACCGCGTTGGCCAACACCGACGACGCGACGCTGACCGCGCTGGGTGCCCAGCTCGACGCGGCGCTGACCGTCGTCGTCGACGTGGCCGGCGAACTCGGCGAGCTACCTCGCTGAACTGCCCAGTGACGCAAGCACATTGGAGACCAAGCTGGCGCGCCAGGCGGAACTGCGCACCCTGACCCGCAAGTATGCCGCCGACATCGACGGCGTGCTGGAGTGGGCGCGCGAATCCCGTGCACGGCTCGCTGCGCTCGACGTCTCCGAGGAGGCGCTGACGGAACTGGCGCGGCGGGTCGACGAACTGCAGGCCACGGTGGTCGCGACGGCCCGGGAGCTGACCAAGGCCAGGGCGAAGGCCGCCAAGGGGCTGTCCAAAGCGGTCACCGGCGAGCTGTCCGGGCTGGCCATGTCCGGCGCCGAGTTCACCATCTCGGTGGGCCCGCTGCTCGCGCGGGCCGACGACAGCGCCCCACTGACGCTGGACACCGGGGAGGTGGTGCATGCCGGTCACGACGGCGCGGACGCCGTCGAGTTCGGCTTCGCCGCACATCGCGGCACGGACCTGCTGCCGCTGCACAAGAGCGCCTCGGGCGGAGAGCTGTCCCGGGTGATGCTGGCCCTGGAGGTGGTGCTCGCCGCGTCCACCGAAGGCACCACGATGGTGTTCGACGAGGTCGACGCCGGCGTCGGCGGCCGCGCCGCGGTGCAGATCGGCCGGCGCCTGGCCCGGCTGGCGCGCACCCATCAGGTGATCGTGGTGACCCACCTGCCGCAGGTGGCCGCGTACGCCGACGTCCACCTCCTCGTCGAGGGGGAGACCGGTGGCGGAACCGACCGGGCGAAGTCCAGCGGGGTGCGTCGACTCGACGACGACGACCGGGTGGCCGAGCTGGCCCGGATGCTGGCCGGACTCGGCGAATCCGACAGCGGCCGGGCGCACGCCCGCGAGCTGCTCGATGCCGCCAGAAGCGAGCGCGCCGCCGTCGGCTGACCCTGTGACAGATGTGAAAAGAATGAACTTCTGAGGCTGGTGTTACGGCGCGCCTCCGACGGAACTTCGGGGTTGCTGGCCAGAATCGGCGCATGAAGATGTCAGCGCTGCTCTCCCGTAACGCCAGCTCACGGCCGGGTATCACCGGAACTGCCCGCGTGGACCGCGACATCGATCGGCTGTTGCGGCGCGTGACGCCGGGCGACATCGTCGTCATCGACGCCCAGGACCTCGACCGCGTCACCGCCGACGCCCTGGTCGATGCCAACGTCGCGGCCGTCGTCAACGCCTCGCCCTCGATCTCCGGCCGTTATCCCAATCTCGGGCCCGAGGTGCTGGTGGCCAACGGCATCACGCTGGTCGACGAGACGGGACCCGAGGTCTTCAAGAAGGTCAAGGACGGCGCACGCATCCGGATCAACGAGGGCGGCGTCTACTCCGGCGACCGGCGGCTCATTCTCGGCACCGAACGCACCGACGCCGACATCCACGAGCTGATGCAGGAGGCCAAGGGCGGGCTCGTCGCGCATCTGGAGGCGTTCGCGGGCAACACGATCGAGTTCATCCGCAGCGAGAGCCCGCTGTTGATCGACGGAATCGGCATCCCCGACATCGACGTCGACCTCACCCGGCGGCACGTGGTGGTCGTCGCCGAGGAACCGCACGCGGCGGCAGACCTCAAGGCGCTCAAGCCCTTCATCAAGGAATACCAACCGGTGCTGGTCGGCGTCGGGACCGGAGCCGACATCCTGCGCAAGGCCGGTTACCGGCCCGCCCTGATCGTCGGCGACCCGGACAAGATCAGCACCGAGGCGCTGCGCTGCGGGGCACAGGTCGTGCTGCCCGCCGACGCCGACGGCCACGCCGCGGGCCTGGAGCGCATTCAGGACCTCGGAGTCGGCGCGATGACGTTCCCGGCCGCCGGTTCGGCAGCCGATCTGGCCCTGCTGCTGTGTGACCATCACGGCGCGGCGCTGATCGTCACGGTGGGCCACACGGCCAGCATCGAGGAGTTCTTCGACCGCACCCGTCAGCACAGCAACCCGTCCACCTTCCTGACCCGGCTGAAGGTCGGCGAGAAGCTGGTCGACGCGAAAGCCGTTGCGACGCTGTACCGCAGCCGCGTCTCCGGCGGGGCGATCGCGCTGCTGGTGCTCGCGATGCTGGTCGCGGTGATCGCGGCGCTGTGGGTGTCGCGGGCCGACGCCGCCGTGCTCGAGTGGATCACCCATTACTGGAGCCAGTTCTCGCTCTGGGTCCAGGGCCTGGTCGCGTAGGGCTGGGGACCGTGATCTCGCTGCGATCGCACGCCATCTCGCTGGCCGCCGTCTTCCTGGCGCTGGCCATCGGTATCGCCCTGGGTTCCGGTCTGCTGTCCAACACAGTGCTGTCCGGGCTGCGCGACGACAAGCAGGAGATGCAGACCGAGATCGAGACACTGACCGAGGACCGCAACGCGCTGAACGAAAAGCTGAGCGCAGCAGGGGACTTCGCCGCGCAGATGGCGCCCCGAATCCTGCGTGACAGCATGGCGAACAAGTCGGTGATCCTGTTCCGCACCCCGGATGCGGCCGACGACGACGTCGACGCGGTGACCCGGCTGGTCGGGCAGGCCGGCGGAGCGGTCACCGGCACCGTGGGGCTCACCCAGGAGTTCGTCGACGCCAATTCCGCCGAGAAACTGCTGTCGGTGGTCAACTCGCCGATCGTGCCCGCCGGCAGCCAGCTGAGCACCGCCACGGTCGACCAGGGTTCCCAGGCCGGTGATCTGCTCGGCATCGCACTGCTGATCAACAAGGATCCCAAGGCCCCGCCCGTCAACGACGCCCAGCGCGACACCGTGCTGGCCGCGCTGCGCGACACCGGGTTCGTGACGTACGGCACCGAACGTATCGGCGCGGCCGACACCGCACTCATCGTGACCGGCGGTGCGCTCGGCGACGAGGCGGGCAATCAGGGCGCCTCCGTCGCCCGGTTCGCCGGCGGCCTGGCGCCCCACGGTTCCGGGGTCGTACTGGCCGGCCGCGACGGGTCGGCATCCGGCACCTCCGCGGTGGCGGTGGCCAGGGCGGACGGGGCGTTGAACAGCACGGTCAGCACGGTGGACGACGTCGACCGCGAATCGGGCCGGATCACCGCGGTGCTGGCGCTCAGCGCGCTGATCAACGGCGGCAAGGCCGGCCAGTTCGGCAGCGGGCAGGGCGCCACCGCGGTCACCGTGCCGCAGTAGCGCGGGCCGCCGCCCGCGTGTCAGCAACGCGCTGTCGGAGTCGGTGTTAGGGTGGGGTTCCGTGGGTCGGCAGGCCCCAAACCGGGTGTGAACCCAGCACAACAAGCCCTGCCCGTCATCACGGAGGTTGCCCTTGCCTGGCCCGACAAAGCCACTACGCAAGCACCCGCAGACCGCGACCAAACACATTTTCGTCACCGGTGGCGTGGTGTCCTCGCTCGGCAAGGGCCTCACGGCCTCCAGCCTGGGTCAGCTCCTCACCGCCCGCGGTCTGCAGGTGACGATGCAGAAGCTCGACCCCTATCTCAACGTCGATCCCGGCACGATGAACCCGTTCCAGCACGGAGAGGTGTTCGTCACCGAGGACGGCGCCGAGACCGACCTCGACGTCGGGCACTACGAGCGCTTCCTCGACCGCAACCTGTCCGGGTCGGCCAATGTCACCACCGGTCAGGTGTATTCGTCGGTGATCGCCAAGGAGCGCCGGGGCGAGTACCTCGGCGACACCGTGCAGGTGATTCCGCACATCACCGACGAGATCAAGCAGCGCATCCTGGAGATGGCCGCACCCGACGCGCAGGGCCATCGGCCCGACGTGGTGATCACCGAGATCGGTGGCACCGTCGGCGACATCGAGTCGCTGCCGTTCCTCGAGGCGGCGCGGCAGGTGCGCCACGAGGTCGGCAGGGAGAACTGCTTCTTCCTGCACTGCTCGCTGGTGCCGTTCATGGCGCCGTCGGGCGAACTGAAGACCAAACCGACACAGCACTCGGTGGCGGCGCTGCGCAGCATCGGCATGACGCCCGACGCGCTGATCCTGCGCTGCGACCGGGATGTCCCGGAACCGCTGAAGACCAAGATCGCGCTGATGTGCGACGTCGACATCGACGGCGTGATCTCCACCCCGGACGCGCCGTCGATCTACGACATCCCCAAGGTGCTGCACCGCGAGGAACTCGACGCCTACGTGGTGCGGCGGCTGAATCTGCCGTTCCGCGACGTCGACTGGACACAGTGGAACGACCTGTTGCGGCGGGTGCACGAACCGCGGGAGACGGTGCGGATCGCGTTGGTGGGCAAGTACATCGACCTCTCCGATGCGTACCTGTCGGTCGCCGAGGCGCTGCGGGCGGGCGGCTTCGCCCACCACACCCGGGTGGAGATGCGGTGGGTGGCCTCCGACGACTGCGAATCCGACGCCGGCGCCGCGGCCGCACTGGCCGACATCGACGGCGTGCTGATCCCCGGTGGCTTCGGCATTCGGGGCATCGAGGGCAAGATCGGTGCGATCCACTACGCCCGGCGACGCGGCCTGCCGCTGCTGGGCCTGTGCCTGGGCCTGCAGTGCATCGTGATCGAGGCCGCCCGCTCGGTCGGCCTGACCGAGGCCAGCTCCGCTGAGTTCGATCCGGACACCCCGGACCCGGTGATCTCGACGATGGCCGATCAGCGCGACGCGGTCGCCGGCGCGGCCGACCTCGGCGGCACGATGCGGCTCGGCGCCTATCCGGCGGTGCTGCAGCAGGATTCGATCGTGGCCGACGCCTATGGGGCCACGGAGGTCTCCGAACGGCACCGGCACCGCTACGAGGTCAACAACACCTACCGGGAGAAGATCGCCGAAAGCGGCCTGCGCTTCTCGGGAACCTCGCCCGACGGTCACCTCGTCGAGTTCGTCGAGTACCCACCGCAGGTGCATCCGTTCATGGTCGGCACGCAGGCGCACCCGGAGCTCAAGAGTCGCCCCACCCGTCCGCATCCCCTGTTCGTCGCGTTCATCGGCGCCTCGCTGGACTACAAGAACGCCGAGCGGTTGCCCGTGGATATTCCAGCGATGTCGACCGACCGCGAGCCCAACGGCGCCACGCACGCCCTCGAAGACGCGCCCGCCCGTGGCTGAGGGCGACCCAGCCGCCCCCGGCGATCACGAGTTCTCCGTCGCCGCCTCGGAGACGCTCCACGTCGGCAAGATCTTCGCGCTGCGCGGCCGACGAGGTGCGGATGCCCGGGGGAGGGACGGCCCGGCGCGAGATCGTCGAGCACTACGGCGCCGTCGCCGTGGTCGCGCTCGAAGACGAGGGTCGCATCGTGCTCGTCTACCAGTACCGGCACGCGTTCGGCAGGCGGCTGTGGGAGCTCCCGGCCGGGCTGCTCGATTCGCACGGGGAGCCGCCGGACGTCGCCGCGGCGCGGGAGCTGGTCGAGGAGGCGGGCCTGGCGGCCGCGACCTGGCACACCCTGGTCGACCTGGACTCCGCACCCGGCTTCAGTGACGAGAGCGTGCGGGTGTTCCTGGCCACCGGGTTGCGTGATGTCGGCCGGCCCGACGGGCACGACGAGGAAGCCGATCTGACCGTCGAGCGTGTCGCGCTGGACGACGCCGTCGCCAAGGTGTACTCGGGAGAGATCGTGAATTCGATCTCGGTCGCCGGCATCCTGGCGGCGCACGCGATGCCCGGCATCGACGCGCTGCGCTCCGTCGACGCGCCGTGGACCGACAGGCCCACGGCGTTCGCTCGACGGAAGGCGCAGGCGTGACCCGGACGTTCCCGGCGATCGGAGCCGCCCTCGAGGACCAGTTGCAGGGTTACCTCGACCATCTGGCGATCGAGCGGGGAGTGGCCGCCAACACCCTGAGCTCCTACCGGCGGGATCTGCGGCGGTACGCCGAACACCTCGCCACGCGCGGCATCGACGATCTCGCGGGGGTGGCCGAGGCCGACGTCAGCGAGTTCCTGGTCGCGCTGCGGCAGGGCGACCCCGAGAACGGGGTGATGGCGCTGTCGGCGGTGTCGGCCGCCCGGGCTCTGATCGCGGTGCGGGGTCTGCACCGATTCGCAGCGGCCGAGGGCATCGCGGCGCTCGACGTGGCGCGCGAGGTGAAGCCGCCCACACCGAGCCGACGGTTGCCCAAGAGCCTGTCGCTCGACGAGGTGCTGGCGCTGCTGGAGGCCGCCGGCGGCGACAGCGAGGCCGACGGGCCGCTGACCCTGCGCAACCGGGCGCTGCTGGAACTGCTGTATTCGACCGGGGCGCGGATCTCGGAGGCGGTCGGGCTCGACATCGACGACATCGACACCCAGGCCCGGTCGGTGCTGCTGCGCGGTAAGGGCGGCAAGCAGCGCCTGATCCCCATCGGCCGGCCCGCCGTCTCGGCGCTCGAGGCCTACCTGGTGCGCGGCCGTCCCGAGCTGGCCCGCCGCGGCCGGGGTACCCCGGCGATCTTCCTCAACGCCCGCGGCGGCCGGTTGTCCCGGCAGAGCGCCTGGCAGGTACTGCAGGACGCGGCCGATCGCGCCGGGATCACCGCCGCCGGTCTCGCCGCACGTGCTGCGGCACTCGTTCGCCACCCACCTGCTCGACGGCGGCGCCGACGTCCGGGTGGTGCAGGAACTGCTCGGCCACGCCTCGGTGACCACGACCCAGATCTACACCATGGTCACGGTCAACGCGCTGCGGGAGGTGTGGGCGGGCGCGCATCCCCGGGCGCGGTAGCCGTGCCCAGGTATTCCGACTCCAGCACCAGATCGGGCAGCAGCGACTGGTACTCGACGTGGGTCTTGTGCTCGACGGTGTGCCACAGCGCGCCCTGCTGGCGCCGCATGTAGGCGCGGTAGCCGGGCGCGCCGGGCAACCGGACGTTGTCGGCGACGACGACGGAACCGGGGTGCAGCCAGCCGCGGTCGAGGATCGCGCGCAGATCGGAGAGGTAGGCGTTCTTGTCGTGGTCGATGAACAGCAGGTCGACGCGTGCCGGCGCCGACGCCGTGATCGGCGGCCAGCGCGTCGAGGGTCTGCCCGCCGTCGCCGATGGTGCCCACCACGCACGTGACGCGGTCGGCGACCCCGGCGTGCGTCCAGATCCGGCGCGCCACGTCGGCGTTGGCGGCGGAGAACTCGACCGACACGATCCGGGCCGCCGGGGCGGCCCGGGCCATGCGCAACGCGCTGTAGCCGCAGTAGGTGCCCAGCTCGAGCACCAGCGCCGGGTCGGCCCGGTGTCACGGCGGCGTCGAGCAGCAGGCCCTTCTCGTCGCCGACGTTGACCAGCACCGCCTGCTCGTAGGCGAACGTGTCGATCGCCGCCAGCACGGCACCGATGTCACCGCGGGGCGCGGTGGCCTCGACGAAGGCCGCGCAGGCGGCTTCGCGGCCGTCCCCGATCTGGCCGGTCCGCAGGAACGACCGCATGCCCAGCGCCAACCGCGCCCACGACCACAGACCCATGGTCTCCACCCTAAGGATCGCCAGCACCGGTGGCGTGTCGGGCGCGTGGACCCGTTCGGCGCCCGGCGCAGCTCGGTGCCGCCGCGCACGGTTCGGTGCGATCTTGCCTGCGGGTCTGCCTCACCGGCGCGACGCTCCCCGTTAAACTTGCCGCGATGTCCGCCATGCCCGAGGGTTGCCTGACCAGCGACGGTCCGGCATGAGCGACGACACCGGCGCCGTCGAACCCGAACCCACCCCCGGCCTGACCGGCCGAATTCCCCGGCAGATCCCTGAGCCGGCGCCCCGCAGCTCAGCACGGACCGGCCAAGGTCATCGCGATGTGCAACCAGAAGGGCGGGGTCGGCAAGACCACCTCGACGATCAATCTGGGCGCCAGCCTCGCCGAGTACGGCCGGCGGGTGCTGCTGGTCGATCTCGACCCGCAGGGCGCCCTGTCGGCGGGGTTGGGCGTGCCGCACTACGAGCTGGACAACACGGTCTACAACCTGCTGGTCGAGCCGCGGGTGTCCGTCGATCAGGTGTTGCTGACCACCCGGGTGCCCGGACTGGATCTGGTGCCGAGCAACATCGATCTGTCCGCGGCCGAGATCCAGCTCGTCAACGAGGTGGGCCGCGAGCAGTCGCTGGCGCGGGCGCTGTACCCGGTGCTCGACCGCTACGACTACGTGCTGATCGACTGCCAGCCCTCGCTGGGCCTGCTCACGGTCAACGGGCTGGCGTGCAGCGACGGCGTGATCATCCCGACCGAGTGCGAGTACTTCTCGCTGCGCGGCCTGGCGCTGCTGACCGACACCGTGGAGAAGGTGCACGACCGGCTCAACCCCAAGCTGTCGATCAGCGGGATCCTGATCACCCGCTACGACCCGCGCACGGTGAACTCCCGCGAGGTGATGGCCCGGGTGGTCGAGCGGTTCGGCGATCTGGTGTTCGACACCGTCGTGACCCGCACCGTGCGGTTCCCCGAGACCAGCGTGGCGGGCGAGCCGATCACCACGTGGGCGCCGAAATCGGCTGGCGCCGAGGCATATCGGGCATTGGCACGCGAGGTCATCCACCGGTTCGGCGCGTGAGCGAGGCGCACCGGTCCCGACCAGCCCAGCGACGAGTCTGCCCCGAGCGGTTTCCAGGTTCGGCTGAGCAATTTCGAGGGTCCGTTCGATCTGCTGCTGCAGCTGATCTTCGCCCACCGGCTCGACGTCACCGAGGTCGCGCTGCACCAGGTCACCGACGAGTTCATCGCCTACACCAAGGAGATCGGCACTCAGCTCGGGCTCGACGAGACCACGTCGTTCCTGGTGGTCGCCGCGACGCTGCTCGACCTCAAGGCCGCCCGCCTGCTGCCGGCCGGCGATGTGCATGACGAGGAAGACCTGGCACTGCTGGAGGTGCGGGACCTGCTGTTCGCCCGGCTGCTGCAGTACCGCGCGTTCAAGCACGTCGCGCAGATGTTCGCCGAACTGGAGTCCGCCGCGCTGCGCAGCTACCCCCGCGCGGTGGCGCTGGAGGAGCGCTACGCCGACCTGCTGCCCGAGGTGATGCTCGGCGTGGACGCCGAGCGGTTCGCGCAGATCGCGGCCACCGCGTTCACACCGCGCCCGGTGCCGACCGTGGGCACCGAGCACCTGCACCAGGTGCCCGTTTCGGTGCCGGAGCAGGCGGCCAACCTGATGTCGCTGCTGGAAGGCCGCGGGATCGGGCATTGGGCGTCGTTCTCGGATCTGGTCGCCGATTGCCGGCTGCCGATCGAGATCGTCGGCCGCTTCCTTGCGCTGCTCGAACTGTATCGAGCCCGGGCGGTAGCATTCGAGCAGGCAGAACCGCTTGGTGTGCTCCAGATTTCGTGGACCGGAGAGCGGCCGAGCAGCCAGCAGTTGGCTACCGCGGATGCGGAATAGAAAGACGATGACAGAAGAACACTTCCCGGACACCGGGCCGGATGCCGAGCTGGGCGCCGACGAGATCGACCGCGTCGACCCGATGGCCGAACTCGACGACGCCGAACTGGACTCGGTGCTCGAGGCGCTGCTGCTGGTCGTCGACACCCCGGCCACCGTCGACGCGCTGGCCAGCGCCACCGAACAGCAACCGGCCCGCGTCGAGGAGCGGCTACGCACCCTCGCTGCCGGGATTCGCCGCGCGCGACAGCGGCATCGATCTGCGGGAGGCCGGCGGCGGGTGGCGGATGTACACCCGCACCAGATACGCGCCCTATGTGGAGAAGCTGCTGCTCGACGGTGCCCGGTCCAAGCTGACCCGGGCCGCGCTGGAGACCCTGGCGGTGGTGGCCTACCGCCAGCCGGTGACCCGCGCCCGGGTGAGCGCCGTGCGCGGCGTCAACGTCGACGCGGTGATGCGCACCCTGCTGGCGCGAGGTCTGATCACCGAGGCCGGCACCGACGCCGACTCCGGCGCCGTCACGTTCGCGACCACCGAGCTGTTCCTGGAACGGCTCGGTCTGTCGTCCCTGACCGACCTGCCCGACATCGCTCCGTTGCTGCCCGATGTCGACGTGATCGACGACATCAGTGAAACGCTCAGCGAAGAGCCACGTTTCATGAAGCTCAACGGTGCTCCCGCCCCGCAGCCCGGAGCCTCCTTCGAAGTGGATCGAGAATGACGATGTCCGATGACGAAGGTGTCCGCCTGCAGAAGGTGTTGTCCCAGGCCGGTATTGCGTCCCGCCGGGTGGCGGAGAAGATGATCCGCGACGGCCGGGTGGAGGTCGACGACGTCATCGTCACCGAACTGGGCACCCGCGTGGATCCGACGGTCTCGGTGATCCGGGTGGACGGCGCGCGGATCTCCCTCGACGACGACATGGTCTACCTGGCGATCAACAAGCCGCGCGGCATGCACTCCACGATGTCCGACGACCGCGGGCGGCCGTGCGTGGGTGATCTGGTCGAGCACCGGGTCCGCGGCAACAAGAAGCTGTTCCACGTCGGCCGCCTCGACGCCGACACCGAGGGGCTGCTGCTGCTGACCAACGACGGCGAGCTCGCACACCGGCTCATGCATCCCTCGTTCGAGGTGCCCAAGACCTACCTGGCCACGGTGCTGGGCGCGGTGCCGCGGGGGCTGGGCCGCAAGTTGCGTGCGGGCATCGACCTCGACGACGGCCCCGTGCGTGTCGACGACTTCGCGGTGGTGGACACCGTGCCCGGTAAATCGCTGGTCCGCGTCACCCTGCACGAGGGCCGCAAGCGCATCGTGCGCCGACTGCTGGCCGAAGTCGGTTTCCCGGTGCGCGAACTCGTCCGCACCGACCTCGGCGCCGTCACGCTCGGCGACCAGCGGCCGGGCAGCATCCGGGTGTTGACCCAGAAGGAAATCGGGGACCTGTACAAGGCGGTGGGTTTGTGAGCCAGGCGCTGGTGATCGCGATCGACGGACCGGCCGGGACCGGAAAGTCCACGGTGGCAAGGGGTTTGGCGGCATCGCTGGGTGCGCGGTATCTGGACACCGGCGCGATGTACCGCATCGTCACGCTCAGCGTGCTGCGCCGCGGCGTCGATCTCGACGACCCCGCCGCGATCGCGGCAGCCGCCGCCGACGTCGAGCTGTCGGTCGGCCACGACCCGCGCGAGGACCGCTCGTATCTGGCCGGCGAGGACGTGTCGGCGGAGATCCGCGGTGATGCGGTCACCAAGGCGGTGTCCGCGGTGTCGGCGGTCCCCGCCGTGCGGGCCCGGTTGGTCGGCCCTGCAGCGCGAGCCTGGCGAGCGGTCCGGACCGCGTCGTGGTCGAGGGCCGCGACATCGGCACCGTCGTGCTGCCCGATGCCGATCTGAAGATCTTCCTGACGGCGTCGGCCGAGGAGCGGGCCCGCCGGCGCAACGACCAGAACGTCGCCGGCGGCCTGCCCGACGACTACCCGGGCGTCCTCGCCGACGTCCGACGGCGCGACCACCTGGACTCCACCCGTGCGGTGTCGCCGCTGCGGGCCGCCGACGATGCGATGGTGGTCGACACGAGCGACATGACCCAGGCCGAGGTGATCGGTCACCTCACCGACCTGGTCGAGCAGAGAGCCGGTGCAACCCGATGAGCGATGACGCGACGGCACCTGGGCCGACGAAGGCGACTGGGAAGTGGCGGGGCCGAGAGAGGTGGCCGAGGCCATCGAGGAGGCCTCGGTGCCGCCGCCGGTGGTGGCGGTGGTCGGGCGGCCCAACGTCGGGAAGTCGACGCTGGTGAACCGGATCCTGGGCCGTCGTGAAGCGGTCGTTCAGGACGTCCCCGGGGTGACCCGGGACCGGGTGTCCTACGACGCGGCGTGGCTCGGGACGGCGGTTCGTCGTGCAGGACACCGGCGGCTGGGAGCCCGACGCGCAGGGTCTGCAGCAACTCGTCGCCGAGCAGGCGTCGGTGGCGATGCGCACCGCCGACGCGATCGTCTTCGTCGTCGACTCCATCGTCGGGGCGACCACCGCCGACGAGGCGGCCGCGAAACTGCTGCAACGCTCCGGAAAGCCGGTGTTCCTGGCCGCCAACAAGGTCGACAGCGAACGCGGCGAGTCCGACGCCGCCGCGCTGTGGTCCCTCGGGCTGGGGGAGCCGCATCCGATCAGCGCGATGCACGGCCGCGGAGTCGCCGATCTGCTCGACGCGGTGATCGAGGACCTGCCCACCGTCTCGGAGGTCGCCGGTGGCGGCGGCGGACCCCGACGGGTGGCGCTGGTGGGCAAGCCGAACGTCGGCAAGTCCTCGTTGCTCAACCGGTTGTCCGGGGACGAGCGGTCGGTGGTCCACGACGTCGCCGGTACGACCGTCGACCCGGTGGACTCGCTGATCGAGATGGACGGCAGGCTCTGGCGGTTCGTCGACACCGCGGGCCTGCGCCGCAAGGTCGGTCAGGCCAGCGGGCACGAGTTCTACGCCTCGGTGCGCACCCACGGTGCGATCGACGCCGCCGAGGTCGCGATCGTGCTGATCGACGCGTCGCAGGCGCTCACCGAGCAGGACCAGCGGGTGCTGTCGATGGTGGTCGAGGCAGGCCGGGCGCTGGTGCTGGCGTTCAACAAGTGGGATCTCGTCGACGAGGACCGCCGGTACCTGCTCGACCGCGAGATCGATCTGCAGCTGGCGCAGATCCAGTGGGCGCCGCGGGTCAACATCTCCGCCAAGACCGGCCGGGCCGTGCAGAAGCTGGTGCCGGCGCTGGAGACCGCGTTGGCGTCATGGGACAGGCGGATCACGACCGGCCAGCTGAACTCGTTCCTCAAAGAGGTCGTCGCGGCGACGCCGCCGCCGGTGCGCGGTGGGAAGCAGCCGCGCATCCTGTTCGCCACCCAGGCGACCGCCCGGCCGCCGACGTTCGTGCTGTTCACCACCGGGTTCCTCGAGGCCGGATATCGCCGGTTCCTGGAACGGCGGCTCCGCGAGACCTTCGGTTTCGAGGGCAGCCCCATCAGGATCAACGTCAGGGTGCGCGAAAAGCGGGGCGCCAAGCGCCGATAGGGTGACCCGAGTGCCCGTCGTCGACATGATTCTCATCGCTGTGGCGGGCGTCGGAGCAGGCGCCATCAACGCCATCGTCGGCTCCGGCACACTGATCACCTTTCCCACCCTGGTGGCGCTGGGCTATCCGCCGGTGACCTCGACGATGTCCAACGCGGTCGGGCTGGTCGCCGGGGGCATCTCGGGCACCTGGGGGTACCGGCGCGAGCTGCGGGGGCAGTGGAACCGGCTGCGGTGGCAGCTGCCCGCGTCGTTCGTCGGCGCGGGCTGCGGGGCGTGGCTGCTGCTGCACCTGCCCGAGAAGGTGTTCCTGCGGGTGGTGCCCGTGCTGCTGGTGCTCGCGCTGGCGCTGGTGGTCGTCGGACCGCGGATTCAGGCGTGGGCGCGGCGCCAGGCCGAGGCGTCGGGCCGCTACGCCGACCACGTCTCGGCCGCGCGGATGACCGCGCTGGTGGCCGCCACGTTCGCCGTCGGCGTGTACGGCGGCTACTTCACCGCCGCCCAGGGCATCCTGCTCATCGCCGCAATGGGCGCCCTGCTGCCCGAGGACATGCAGCGGATGAACGCCGCCAAGAACCTGCTGTCGCTGATCGTGAACATCGTCGCGGCGGTCGCCTACACCGTCGTGGCCTTCGACCGGATCAGCTGGGCGGCGGCCGGCCTGATCGCGATCGGATCGCTCGCCGGCGGGTTCCTCGGCGCACACTACGGTCGCCGGCTCTCGCCCAACGCGTTGCGCGCCGTGATCGTCGTGGTGGGAATGATCGGGCTGTGGCGACTGCTGACCGTGTAAGCTGACCGAAGTTTTCCGGGGGATCCGCAGATGGGGAATGTCGATGGCAGAACGCGTGTTCGTCACGCCGGCGCCGTCCGAGGCGTCTGCACTCGAGCCCTTCTGGCCGTCCCGCCGGTTGATGGCCTTCGACGAATGGTGTTGTCCGCGTCCCTGACGCGCGCCCACCCGTCCCCGGTCACCATCGGTGACCGCACCGCTCGAAGGCACCCATGCGTTCGCTTCTGATCTTCACGCTCGTCGGCGTCGGAGCCCAACTCGTCGACGGCGCCCTGGGCATGGCGTTCGGCGTCACGGCCACCACGCTGCTGGTGCTCTCGGGGGTGGGCGCCGCCCAGGCGAGCGCCGCGGTCCACCTCGCCGAGGTCGGCACCACGTTCGCGTCGGGCCTGTCGCACTGGAAGTTCAAGAACATCGACTGGCCGTTGGTCGCCAAGCTGGGTGCGCCGGGTGCCGTCGGTGCGTTCCTCGGCGCCACCGTGCTGTCGTCGCTGTCCACCGAACACGCGGCGCCGCTGATGGCGGGGATCCTGGTGGCCATCGGCCTCTATGTGCTGCTGCGCTTTTCGCTGCGGACGCCGCTGGTGATCGGCGGGCAGGGCACCCGGCACGGCGCGCGGTTCCTGGTGCCACTCGGCTTGTTCGGTGGGTTCATCGATGCCTCGGGCGGTGGCGGGTGGGGACCGGTGACCACGAGCACGCTGCTGTCGCAGGGCAAGACCGCGCCCCGCACCGTCATCGGTTCGGTGAGCGCGTCGGAGTTCCTGGTCTCGGTGTCCGCGTCGCTGGGCTTCCTGATCGGGCTGCGCCACGAGTTCCTGGCGAACTGGCCGGTGGTGGTCGGGCTGATGGTCGGCGGTGTGATCGCCGCGCCCTTCGCCGCCTGGCTGGTCAGCCGGATCAGCGCCGCGCTGCTGGGCAGCGCCGTCGGGGGCGTCATCGTGCTGACCAACAGCCAGAAGTTGGTGCACTTCTTCGGCATCGGATGGCCGTGGTCGACGGCGATCTATTCGGCGATCGTCGTGGTGTGGGCCTCCTTGGTGTTCTACGCCTGGCGGATCTCCAGGGCACCGCGATCGGTGACCGCGGAGACGGCCTCAGAATCGGTCACGCGCTGACTCCTGCTCGAGCACGGCCTCGAGGTCGCCAAGGCGCTCCATCGACGACACGGCGCGGCGCGTGCGCATGTTCTTGGCCAGCAGGTCGCGGTGCCGGTGGGTGAACGCCCAGTAGCCGGCCGTGAACGGGCAGGCGTCGTCGCCGAGGCGTTTCTTCGGGTCGTAAGCGCAGTCCCCGCAGTGGTCGCTCATCTTGTTGATGTAGGCACCACCCGAGGTGTAGGGCTTGGTGGCCAGCAGCCCGCCGTCGGCGTGCTGGCTCATGCCGACGACGTTGGTGGGCATCACCCAGCGGAAGCCGTCGACGTAGGCGGTGGCGAACCACTCGGTCAGCGCGTCGGGCCGGTAGCCGCGCTGCAGAGCGTGGCTGCCGAGGATCATCAGCCGCTGGATGTGATGGGTCCAGCCGCGGTCGCGGACGCCTTTGAGGGCGTGATGCAGGCACTGCGCCGTGACGCTGTCGGCGTCCAGTTCGGCCCACCAGTCCGGCAGTGGAGTGCGGGCGGCGAGCTCGTTCTTCTCGGTGTAGCCGGGACCGAAGTGCCAGTAGAGGTGCCACATGTACTCGCGCCAGCCGAGGATCTGCCGGATGAAGCCCTCCACGGCGGCCAGCGGGGCCCGTGTCCTCGCGGTAGGCGCGTTCGGCGGCCTCGACCGCGTCGAGCGGATGCAGCACGCCGAGGTTGAGCGGCACGGACAGCAGCGAGTGCGACATCGCCCAGTCCTGGCCCATGATGGCGTCCTCGTAGCGGCCGAAGGCGGGCAGGCGGTGGTCGATGAAACGGGTGAGCGCGCGCCTGGCTTCGGCAGGGGTGACCGCGAACAGGCGGGGTCCGTCGACGCCGACGGTGTCCAGATCCAGGGCGTCCAGGTCGCGGCGGACCTGTTCGTCGATGTCGTCTTCGCGGGGCCGGTACGGGGCTGGCAACTCCAGGGTCGACTGCTTCTTCGGCGGGGGTTCGCGGTTCTCCTCGTCGAAGTTCCACCGGTTGCCGACGGGGTCGGAGCCGTTCATCAGCACGTCGAAACGGCGCCGCTGGTCGCGGTAGAAATCCTCCATCCGGAACCGGGTGCGTTCGCCGGCCCACTCTTCGAAGTCCTTACGGGGCAATGCGAACGTCGGGGTCGGCAACACGTCGGCCACCAGACCCTGCTGCTGGAGTCGGTGCACGAAGCGTTCCGCGGCGTGTGAGGTGGGCTGATGGACGAGCACCGGGCGGTTGTAGCGCTTCAGCGCCTCTGTGTAGGTATCGGCCTGAATCAGCGTCGCGCGGTCGCCGAGATCGCGGGCGGCGTGGCGCAGCGCGGAAAGCACGAGGTGCAGCTTCTGGCGGTGATAGCGACGTTTGGTCAGCGCGGTGGTCGCCTCGACGAGCAGCACCTCGCGATGGGCATGCTCACCGGCGTGGACAGCCGGGCCGAGCTGATCGGCGAACAGCCACAGGGGAGTGTCGTCGCTCATCCGTCCGAGGGTAGGCGCGAGGGGTCACACGTCCTGGCGGTTGGGATCCGGGCCGGGGGCTGAGGTAGGCTTTCGACCGCCTACCGGCGATCCCGGCAGGCACCGCGGGCTGTGGCGCAGCTTGGTAGCGCACTTGACTGGGGGTCAAGTGGTCGCAGGTTCAAATCCTGTCAGCCCGACCACAGGAAAAGGTCTTTGACCTGCTGAGATGATGCAATTGCTCCATCGTGAGCGTGTGAGATAGCAATCGCCCTTGGGGCCAGACAGGTGTCCGCGGTGGGCCCTGTGCTCGGGAATTCCAGCCACTTGGCGCACGCGATGCATACTGTGCGCGTCCATGCACATTATGCCGTTCGATCGAGCCACGGTCTTCGCGCCGTAATTGACCGCTGGTCAAGTGGGGTGGCGCAGTTCTATCGGATCATCTTGCGTGGGTCGGGGAAGCCCATCTTGATATAGCCGGGTGCTCGCTTCTTCAACGATGAGGCGATGACGGGGGTGAGTTCGTCGTGATAGTCGTGCACGGTCGCCGTGGTTTTCGAGGGGTGGGCGCGGGTGACGCGGCCGATGTATTGGACAAGGCGGTTCTTGAAGGTGATCGGCGCAGCCAGAAACAGTGTGTCGAGAGCGGGGCAGTCGAAGCCTTCCCCGATGAATGAATCGGTGCCGACGATAAGGAGTGGATCCGACTCAGGCGTGTGGTTGGCGAGTTGGTCGGCGATCTGGCGGCGTTCGCCTGCTTTCATGCCGCCGCGGAGGACGGTGACGGACTTTCCAGCGGCTCGCAGACGGTCAGCGATGGCGTTGAGGTGCTCGACCCAGGTAGTGAGGACCAGGATGTTGGCCCCGGATTGGGAGGCGTTGAGGACGTCGTCGACGATCTGGTCGAGCCGTCGTTGATCGGTGACCAGGGCGCGGTAGATTTCGGCCATTCCACCGGGCGCGGCAGGGTCGGCGTCGCCGCAGTACTGGAATTCGGTCGGGTGCAGGTGCAGAACTGGGTGGGGTGTCAGTAGGTCGGAACCGTCGACCGGGAGTTGTCCGGTAGTGGGCTGGTCGATGGCAACGTTATGGGATCCGAGTTGGTGATAGATCAGGTCTTCGAGCCCGTCGCGGCGTTCTGGGGTGGCTGTCAGGCCGAGCCAGTACCGCGCGGCTATGCGGTTCAGGACGCCGAAGAATGCGCTGGCTGCGACGTGGTGACACTCGTCCACGATGACGAATCCGTAGTTGGCGGTGATGTCTTCGATGTTGTCGCGGCGGGCGAGCGTTGGTAGCAGCGCAATGTCGAGGACGCCTGTCGTCTTAGATCGTCCACCGCCGATTTGACCGCATTTGAAACCGAGGTGGCTGCTGATCCGGTCGCGCCATTGATCGGCCAGTGCTTTGCGGTCGACCAGAACCAGGGTGGCGGTAGCTCGCGATTCGATTGCTGCACAGGCGATGACAGTCTTTCCGGTGCCGGGCGGTGCGATAAGGACGCCGGTGTCCTGGTCGAGGAGTTGGTGCAGTGCGGTGGTCTGAACGGTGCGCAGCGGCGTGCTGCAGGTGAACTCATGAGGTTGACCGAGGATGCGCTTGTCATCGATGCGAAGCGCGCTGTCGGCCGATTCGACGAGTTCTGTCAGCAGAGGATGGAGGCCGCGGGGCAGAACGAGATCGCCGTCAGCGGTTTCGTCGTAGCTGTAGAGGAACCGCGGTGTGTCCCAGGTGCTGCGACGAGCACGCTGGCGGGCATCGAATTCTGGGTTGCGTATTGATGCGGCATGTTTGACCGCCGAAATCATCGCTGGGCCAAGATCATTGGCCGTCAAGGTGAGTCGTGATGTGAACTCTGCGCGCACGATCGCCGCCGGTCGCGGGATGATGCGCGAGGACGTCGGTAGCTGAAGACGCCGGACGGTGTGGCCGATCTGTGGGTCGGGGAGTTGGCGGGCTAACGCGGTTACGTCTTTGGTGGACAGTCGAGCGATGCTTGATAGGTAGGCCCACTGATCCTCGTATGGCTCCAGCGTGGCGGGATCTAGGAAAACGGTGGTGCCGTGTTGGCGGCGCTTACCGTTCATTGGTGCGGCGATCAGATTGCCCACCCCACGCCCGGTGTGCATGTCTTGGGATGGGAACAATCGGTCATAGCTACTCAGATGCATGCTGCCACGCAGTCGAAATGCCTCGCCTAGAAGACTTGTTGCGAGGCTGCGGGCAACCGACGCCGAGATCGCATGAGCGAAGAAGATCCACACGTGAGCGCCTCGCCCGGATTGGGATACCTCCAGTGCAGCTGGAATTTCATGTGAGCGAGCTGCTTTCATGTACGCGAGCGCGTCGAGCATCGCGGCTTCTTTGTCGAAATCTGCCGCTACCCACCAGCAAGTGTCATCGTCGCTGAGCGGGTACAGGCCGACATGCGCCTCGCCGCGCAGGTGGCCATCAATGACCTCCGGGGTCATCGGAAGGTAGGGGGCATCCGCCCGATTCATCCCTTTGCGCCAATAGCCCTTGATCGCTGGCATCCAACCCGAGCGGCCATCTCGCCGGTTCTCCCACCGCACCGCGTAAATATCGGTGCGGCAACGGAACAGGTCGAAGAAGAACCGGACCTTTTCTGCAGAGCGGGATTCCATCGTCACCGGTGAGGCCGGCGCTCCAGTCAGCGTCGCCTGGTCACTAGCGGCCGCGCGTGCTTGTTCCTCACTCAACTTAAGGAGACGACGCAAACGCGCGTTGTCGGCACGCAGCATGTCCAACTCGCCAGGGAAACTCTCAACCCCGCTAACGGTCAACTCCTTCGTGCAGCACATGTGTCGGCGGAAGGGATTACTCCCGCCAGCGCTCGCCGAGTGCTTTCGCCGCTGTGGACACCTTCATGACCAGACGACGCTCGCGGTTGCGGACGGGAACGAAGTGGTAGTGCTCATAAAAGGATTGTGCCTCGTCATCGATGGCATCAACGACGATGAGCCGGCCGCCGCCGATTTCCGATGCGGCGACGGCTTTGCCTAGCGCGTCGAGGAGCAGCTGCTCGCCATATCCCTGACCCCGTAGCGACCTGTCGATGGCCAGGCGGGCAATCAAGTATCCGGGTATGCGGGAATAGCCGCCGGCCATGGCTGCCGAGACGCCGTCGTCGTTGCGTACTACTTCGGCGGGGCAGATGGCGAAATAGGCGCTGACTTTCTGTTCGTCGAGCGGGGTCCACACGTAGACGTGCGCGACCCCGCTGCTGTCCGCGCGACGGGCATGGGCGATGAGCCAGGTATTCAGCGATTGCTTACCGCAGTCGAATCCTTCCAGCGTGTGGGCGTCAGTGAGTCGCGTGGACTCGAACACTGTTCAATGCCTTGTGAAGACCGCTGGTTTGCGTGCGGCTGCCGCCAGCCGCGGCGCGTCGTCAGCAGCGTCGAGCGAGGACATGAGTTTGTCGAACTGTTCGGGCTCCATTGCCGTTACCAGCTCTTGGCGCAGGACGTCTTCGGCGCGTTGCATCGCAGCTTTCCGCACGAACTCCGAGGTCTGCTCGTGGACAAGGTTGGCGGCACGCTGGATGCGGTCCAAGGTCGCTTGCTCCGCGCGAAGCTCGATGCGCTTCGTTTTAACTGCCACAGTGGCACCTCCTTCTTTCCTCAGTCGTCTCTGTTCCGGCTGTTTATTGCTTCAGTGTACGGTGAATGTACGTACATGGCTATCGAGGGGTTGCGGTCGGTATTGGGGACCATCCCGGGACCACACGTCATACGCGACCCCGAACGACCTGCACGTCAGTGAACGTCACACACTGCGGCCGGGGCCACTGCGGCGCCGGCTACCTGTGCCCGTCGCGCCCGTAAACCGCGCTACCGCCACTTCCTGGGCCAGTCGCCTCCCGAGGCACTTGGAGTGGGCCAGGATCTATCCGAAGAGGGCTCGCGCCGGCGGCGCGCAGATTCTCGCGCAGGGCGTCGGAGTAGATCGACAGTGAGACCGCCCAATCGAGGCGTGCCACGCGGCGACGACATGTACCGGTGAACCGCCGGCCGGCATCAGGCTGACAGTGGTGTTGCGTAGTCCCTAGAGATGGATACGGCGCAGACCGGCACGCCGGCGGAGGCGTTGGAGTTCGTCTGGATATCACTCGTGGTGGCGGATCGCGGAGCCGTGCTCGCATACCGCAGCTTGTGCATGGTTTCCGGAGAAGCGTCTGTCCGCAACAACACCCACCGCCTCGCGGCACCAGAGGGGCTCTCGCGGGAGCTCAGTCCGGCTACTCCTATCGATGCTGCCGGCCATAGCGCGAATCTCTACTCCACAGCCACCGGTTGTGACGGTGCCAGTAGCGCTTCGAGTGCGGGGATACCGACTGGCTCAGTGGCCAGTAACGGTATGACCGCGTATCGGTCGGTCAGCTGGTTGCGGACCTTGTTGATCTGGTCCACTTCGAGGGCGGCGCGGCGGCGCAGTAGTGGTGCGGTGGGTTTTGCCGCGGCGACAGAGTTGTTGATGATCCATGCCCACGGGTGGATGCCCGCCCGTAGCAGGTCGGCCTGCAGCTCGGCCGCTTCGAGTACGGGCGTGGTTTCGGCGAGGGTAATCAAGAGAACCTTGGTAGCGGCGCGATCTTGCAGACGCATCAGCGGTGTCACGTAGTGGACGCCTGGTGCCGCGTTACGCATGATGTCGCGGTGATAAGAGCCGGTGGCGTCGAGGAGGAGCAGTGTGTGTCCGGTAGGGGCCGTGTCGAGGACGACGAATTTCCTGCGGGATTCCTGTATTACCCGGGAGAACGCTTGGAAGACGGCAACCTCCTGAGTGCAGGGTGAGCGGAGGTCCTCGGCGAGGTTGGCGCGGTCCCGCTCATCGAGTGCGGCGCCTTTCGTCTCCATCACTCGCTGCCGGTAAGCCTCGCGTGCGGCATCGGGGTCGATGCGTGACACGGCGAGGTTCTCCACACTTCCGCAGAGCGTCTCGGTGAGATGAGCGGCAGGATCAGTCGTCGAAAGATGGACGTCGTGACCGCGCTCGGCCAGAGCCACGGCAACGGCGGCTGCGATGGTGGTCTTCCCTACACCGCCTTTTCCCATGCACATCACCAGACATGGTCCGCCCTGTTCGATCTCATCCACCAGGGTGATCAGTGGTCGAATTGCGTTCTCGCGAATCGACTCTGCAGCGATGTGGGTCTGGCTGCCGGCTTGGATCGGACCCGCGTCGAACAGCGTTTCGAGGGCCGCAACGCCGACCATGTTGGTGGCTTTCAATTCGATCACGTCCAACGGCAGCCGCTTCAATTCGGCCGGCATGGCAGCCAGGGCGGACTGCTCGCGGGCATGGATCGCGGTGGCGAGAAGATCGGTGTCGTCAGCGGGTTCCGGGAGTTTGCCGTTTATCACGACGTGCTGTTGAGTCAGGCCGAGCGCTGCGAGTTCTCGGTGGGTTCGGTCGATTTCGGCCAGAGCCGAGCGCGACGGACGCGCCACGAGCAACAGGCGGCTGCGGGCGGGGTCGGCGAGCGCGGCGACGGCTGCAGCGTAGGTCGCTTTCTGCTTCTCCAGCCCCGCGAGCGGTCCCAGGCAGGAAGCATCTCCCTGGCCGGTCTGAAGGAACGCGGTCCAGCTTCCTGGTAGCTGCAGCAGCCGGATCGTGTGGCCGGTGGGTGCAGTGTCGAAGAGCACGTGATCGAAGGCAGCGAGCCTGCCGCTGCTGTCGGTCAGAAGCGTCGTGAACTCGTCGAAGGCGGCGATTTCGGTGGTACAGGAGCCGGACAGCTGTTCGGCGACTGAGGCGATCTCGGCTTGAGGCAGCGACGTGCGCAGCGGTCCGATGATGCGGTCACGGTAGGCCTGAGCTGCCTGCTCGGGGTCGATCTCCAGTGCGAACAAGCCAGGGACCTGTGAGATTTCGGTGATCGTGTTGCCGATGGTCACATCGAACACCTGGCCGATGTTGGACGCCGGGTCGGTGGAAACCAGAAGAACGGTCTTGCCCTGGTGTGCCATGTCTATCGCGGTGGCGCATGCGATAGACGTTTTTCCCACACCGCCCTTCCCCGTGAAAAACAGGAACCGCGGCGGGTCCGTGAGAAATTGAGGCTTCGTCATGGTGCTGATCCTTCGCGATTGGCGGCGGATTCTCAGAGCTCTGCGCCGATGTCGGGTTACTGGCCGCTTCCGGGTGATCGGGAGTCGAGCAGACTTTCGGCTAGCTTTGCGGCGCGGCTCGCGATGTCGTCACGGATCATGTTCATCCGTTCAGCTCCGTCGATTCCGCGTTCTGAGGGCTCATCTGTGTCCCAATTCTCCATCGCGACGCCGTCCACGGGTTCGACATGTGCTTCTCGTCCGATGGTGACGACGAGGTCGACGGTGGACAGCAGTTGCGGGTCGATGGCTTTGGGTGATTCACCGGTGATATCGACGCCAATATCGAGCAGAGACTGGACCGAGAGATCGTTGAGGCTGGTGCCGGGGTGGATGCCGGCGGAGTACACGGCGATCTTGTTGTCAGCGATTGTGCGCATCAGCCCCGCCGCCATCTGCGACTTGCCGCTGTTTCTGACGCAGACGAACAGCACCGACGGCCTGTTCGGTTCGGCCATCTAGTGTTGCGGTCCTTGCGTGGTGACGCCGAGCTCGCAGAGTAGGCGCCGAACACGTTGTTCGATCTCATCGCGGATGGGCCGCACTGCATCGACACCTTGACCGGCTGGGTCGGGCAGGTCCCAGTTCTCGTAGCGCTTGCCGGGAAAGATTGGGCAGGCGTCACCGCAGCCCATCGTGACGACCACGTCTGCGGCTTGGACGATCTCGTCGGTCCAGGGCTTGGGGTATTCGCCGGTGATGTCGACGCCGACCTCGGCCATGGCTTGGATGGCGGCCGGGTTGATCTCGCCACCGGGGTCTGAGCCACCCGACCATGCCACGGCGTTCTCGCCCGCCAGGTGGGTGAAATAGCCCAAAGCCATCTGGGACCGCCCGGCGTTGTGGGTGCAGAGGAACAACACAGTGGGCTTTGCGTCGACGACCTTGCCATCCACCCGGGCCAAAGCATTGAGGCGCTGGCGGGCAAAGCGTTCCGCGAGCAGGGGGCGGAAGTGGGGGACGACCGCGCGCCCGGCGAACTGGTTGTAGGAGGAGTGCAGGAATCGCTCGATGGTTTCCGCCCCGAATGTGCCGTCGAAGTCGTTCTGGAGCCGGGCGGCGGCCGTGAGCAACGCGTGCTGTTGATCGATGGACAGGTCGGGGCGGATGTGGCGCTTGGCGGCAACGGGGCTGTCAGTCATGGCATTACTCCTGTGGTGAGCGCGGGGAGGGAATGTGTTGCGCTGTGTGACGGGTGAACCTGCGCCGCAGTGCCAGCGACACGTAGACCAGGGCGACGAGGACGGGTACTTCGATCAGCGGGCCGACCACCCCGGCGAGGGCTTGGCCCGAGGTGGCTCCGTAGGTCGCGATGGCCACGGCGATGGCGAGTTCGAAGTTGTTGCCTGCCGCGGTGAACGCCAATGTGGTGGTGCGCTCGTAGCCCAGCTTCAATGCCGCACCCAGCAGGTAGCCGCCTCCCCACATGATCGCGAAGTAGGCCAGCAGCGGTAGCGCGATGCGGGCGACGTCCCACGGCCTGCTGGTGATCTGATCTCCCTGCAATGCGAAGAGAATGACGATGGTGAACAGCAGTCCGTAAAGTGCCCACGGACCGACTGTGGGAAGAAAGTTCTCCTCGTACCAGACACGCCCCTTGGCGCGCTCACCCAGCCGGCGCGACAGGTAGCCGGCAAGCAACGGTATGCCCAGGAAGATGAGCACCGATTTGGCGATCTGCCACGGGGAAGTGGAGATGGTGGTCTGTTCCAGCCCGAGCCAGCCGGGCAGGACTGACAAGTAGAACCAGCCCAGAACCGCGAACATGATCACCTGGAAGATGGAGTTCAGTGCGACGAGGACGGCGGCCGCTTCGCGGTCCCCGCACGCCAGGTCGTTCCAGATGATCACCATCGCGATACAGCGGGCCAGCCCCACGATGATCAGCCCGGTGCGGTACTCGGGCAGGTCGGGCAGCAGCAACCAGGCGAGGGTGAACATCAGCGCGGGCCCGAGGACCCAGTTCAGTAGGAGTGAACTCACCAGCAGTCTGCGGTCTCCGGTGACCGTGTCGAGTCGGTCGTAGCGCACCTTGGCCAGTACCGGGTACATCATGATCAGCAGACCCAAAGCGATGGGCAGCGAGATGCCGTCGATCTGGATCTTGTCGAGCGCGATGTTCAGTCCGGGCACCAGTCGGCCCAGTAGCAGGCCTGCCGCCATCGCCAGACCGATCCATACCGGCAGGAAGCGGTCGAGCAGCGAAAGCTTCTCCACCACTGCTGAATTGGTGGTCGGGGCGCTCATGCCAGCGCCCTGTCATCCGCTACGTCGAGGACCATCGCCAGGGTGCGCAGGGCGTCGGGGACCACGGAGTAATACACCCACGAGGCGCGCCGCTCCGACGCCAACAGGCCGGCTTCCTTGAGCACCTTCAGGTGATGGGAAATGGTGGGCTGCTTGACGTCCAGACCAGCCGAGATGTCACAGACACATGCCTCGCCGCCGACGTGACTGGCCACGAGACTGAACAGTCGAAGCCGGACCGGATCGGCGAGCGCTTTGAGCTTGCCCGCTATCTCGGCAGCGGCCTCGATCGAAAGGGGTTCGCGAACCATCGGCGCGTACGCGCACTCGCTCGCATCCCGAAGAGTCAGGGTTGACTTCGACATACGTCGATATTGATGCCTATCGAATTGGGCGTCAAGTGAACGGTCGGTGAATGGCAGGAGCGGCGGACGTCTCGAACGCCCGCCGCTCGGCGCCTTGCTGTCAGCAGCAGGCGGCGTCGGCTGTTTCGGCCGATTGGGCGGCAGTGCCCCCACAGCAGACGCCAGCTGCGTCAGACTCACCACCAGCGTGGTTCGGACTGGTGCCGAAGGTCTCGGAGTCGGCGAGAACCGTGTACACCTCCCACTTCTCCCCACCGGGACCTGTCACCCAGACCTTGTCCTGTGTGGCGAAGCAGCACGTGGTGCCGATCTCCTCGTCGGTGAACAGACCCTCGCCGGTGAGCCGGGCGATCTCGTCGTGCACCGTTGCGCTTGACTCGACCTCAACGCCGAGGTGGTTGATGGTGCCGCCGTTGCCGGGGTTTTCCAGCAGCACGAGCTTCAACGGCGGCTCCGTGATAGCGAAGTTGGCGTAGCCCTCCTTGAGCTTGGCCGGCTGAGTATTGAAGAGTTTCGAGTAGAACGTGACCGCCTCGCCGAGATCGTCGACGTTGAGGGCAAGTTGCATGCGGGACATCGCAGACTCCTGTACGTGTGAGACTTATATCGAACTAGCGCGCTAACGCAACCCTGCCACCTTTTTGATATATGTCAAGACAGTCTGGCAGTATGGCGTCGTGCCCAAGTCGCTGCCGATGATCGACATGTCCGCGCCGGTGTGCTGCGCGCCGGTGGCCGCCGGCCCGATGGGCGATGGCGACGCACTGCACGTCGCCATGCGCCTGAAGGCACTCGCCGACCCGGCACGGGTGAAGATCATGTCCTATCTCTTCGGCTCGCCATCGGGCGAGGAAAACAGCGGCGACCTGGCGGCGGCGCTCGGGTTGAGTGAATCAACCGTCAGCCACCACATAAGCCAACTTCGGCGCGCCGGACTGGTCGAGTCAAACCGTCGCGGGATGAACGTGTATCACCGACCGCACCGCGACGCCCTCGGCGCGCTATGCATCGTCCTCGACCCCAACTGCTGCACTTAGACAAGCGGACTCGTTCGCGTCGGTCCGGCCAGCGGTTCCCGTTGGCCACCTGGTGCATCGCGCCGACTATCGAACCGCCTCGGCAACTCAGCAAATAGCGGCGGATCGCTCCGCGCTGTTCGAACCGAGAGCCTCGTTGTCACAACCAGGTGTGGACCAGGGGGGGGTGGAGCAGGGACGGGGAGAGCAGGTCTCTGCTGGTCGCCGACCATCATGTACCAGTAGGCGAACCGGTCACCGAAGTCGTTCTGACGAACGCTGGCCATCTCTTCGCGGCGTAGGTGCGCGCGTGTGCACCATGGCAGGAGTAACGACTGCGTGTCACCGGACTCGGGACGTTTACTGACTCAGCGTATGATCAGGGCTAGATGAACGTTGAACTGAACTGGAGATACGCTCTGGTGTGTTGACGTCGAGAAGCACTGGTCATACGCTTTGGGGTTATACGTCTATCTAGCCGCCTGTCTGAACGCCCACGAGAGTCGAGGCATCAATGACCGTGACCAGCAGAGCCCCCAACGTCTTCGAAGCCGGCCTGCCGACAATCGATTACGGACTCGCCGCCACTCCGCAGGATATCTTCGACGATGTCCGCGCGGCGCAATCGTGCGCGCCCATCGCCATCGGCCCTCTCGGGCCGGAAATCCTGACGTACGAATTGGCCCGGGACATGCTGCGTGACAATCGATTCCGCCTTCCGCCCGGCATCACTCTGGCGGCACAGGGCATCACGTCCGGCCCGTTGTTCGACAAGATGGCGGAAAGTCTACTGGGCTTGGAGGGCGCACCACACACTCGGCTACGCAAACTGGTTTCCAAGGCGTTCACGCCCCGCGCGACAGCCCGACTCCAAGACACCATCCACGAGGTGATGAATGGGCTGATCGACCGCGTGATCGACGACGGACGTTGTGACGTCGTGACCGACATTGCACGTCCCTACCCCACTCCGATCATGTGCGCGCTGCTCGGCGCGCCTCGCGCTGATTGGAATCTGTTCGCAGATTGGACGGAACAAGTCTTCAAAGCCCTCAACTTTCAACCAGATGTCACGTTCGATGAGTCCGCGATCATGCGCGCGTGGGGCGAACTCGACGCCTATGTCGACGGCATGGTCGCGGCCCGGCGCAACGATCTGACCGATGATCTGCTCTCCGAGCTGATTCGCGCTGAAAGCGACGGCGACCGGCTGACTCTCGACGAACTGCGCATGCTGGTGGCCGGCTTCCTGATGGCGGGGACGGACACCACGCGAAACCAACTGGCCGCCTCGGTACAGGTGCTCTGCGAGCATCCGGACCAATGGGCGAAGTTGCGTCAGCAACCAGAGCTTGCCATGCAGGCGGTCGACGAGAGCATGCGCCACTCACCCGCGGCCTGTATCGTTCCGCGAGCCGCCACGCAGGACGTCGAATTCGGCGGGTACACCTTTCCGGCCGGGACCTTCGTACTCGTCAACACGCTTGCGGCCAACCGCGACCCAGCGATCTATGACGATGCTGATCGCTTCGACATCTCGCGCAAAGACGTCCCACCGATTCTGACCTTCGGCGGCGGCGCCCACTACTGTCTCGGGGCGAACCTCGCACGCCGCGAGTTGGCGGAAGCACTCACCGTTCTCACTCGACGCCTCCCTGCACCTCGGCGGGTAGGTCCGGCCCCGTGGAAATCCGTGCTGGGTATGACTGGTCCGACGACACTTCCGGTCGAGTTCATCAGCGAAAGACTCGTGACAGCAGATGCGTAGTCGCGGCTGGGCGGGTTCCACACCTACTTCCGATGAAGAGGCGATCGGCCGAATTCTCGATGCGGTAGACGAAGTGGTCGCCGAACACGGACCAGCGATACATCTCGCCGACGTCGCCCGCAAGATCGGAGTGACCCGCCAGACGGTGTACCGCTACTTTCCCAATGCCGACGCGTTGCTGATCGCCAGTGCAATGCGTGCGGCTGACGGCTTCATCGACCAAGTTGTCGACCACGTCAGGGGAGACGCCGACCCGGTCACCGCGGTCGTCGAATGCGTTTCGTTCGCCGTGGTGAAACTCACGGGCGATCCGCAGCTGGAGAGCCTGCTGACCCGGCGACCCGAGGGCGAAGCCATCACCTCGCTGACCTCCGATACAGCGATCACAATCTGCTTGTCGTTCTTCCACCGCCTCGACGTGGACTGGAAGTTGCACGGCTTCGACGACACCATGCTTGGCGAGCTCGCTGAAATGACCCTGCGCACCGTGCAATCCCTTCTGACGGATCCGGGGCCACCCACACGCGACCGAGTAACACTGCGCCACTTCGTGGCTCGATGGCTCGGTCCAGCGATCCTCTACCCGCGGATAGCGTCACTGCCGGCCTGACGCCTCGCACCGATGCGGTTGCGCGAAGAGCCGCGGCGGTCAGGCGGCTTGGTCTTTCGGTGGGTGCGGGTCCGCCGGGTTCGCTGGTCGGGTGGTCGGGTGGGCGCAGGAGTCGTTCGGGGCGGTGGTGGTAGTTGATGCGGGTTTGGCCGGTGTCCAGGTCTGCTGGGGGGGTCCATTCGACGTCGCCGCGTTGGTTCATCGTTGTGGTCCAGCCGTGGGCGCCGTCGCGGACGCTGCGGTTGTCGGGCGGGCAGGCCAGGCCGAGGTCGTCGACGTTGGTGTTGCCGCCCTGGGCCCAGTCGGCGGTGACGTGATGGACCTGGGAGCCGTAGGCGCCGACGGGGCAGCCGGGTTTGGTGCAGCCGCCGTCGCGGCCGATCAGCATGATCCGCTGCGCCGGCGAGGCGATGCGTTTGGTGCGGAACAGGTCCAGCGCTGATCCCGTGGCACGGTCGCACACCGCCAGATAGTGGCGGGCGTGGCTGGCCAGTCGGATCACCTCGGCGATCGGCAGGACGGTGCCCCCGCCGGTGACCCCGACCCCGGCGCGGGACTCCAAATCCTGCAACGTCGTGCGCACGATGACGGTGACGGGTAATCCGTTGAGCTGGCCCAACTCGCCGCTCATCAGGGCGATGCGCCCGACCGCGACCAGGGCGTCGTGTTGGCGTTGGGCCAGGCTGCGGTGGTCGTGGTCGATCGGGGCCTGTGACGGCGTCCCCGACGTGCAGGGCTGCTCGTCGTCGGGGTTGCACATGCCCGGGGCGGCGTATTGGCGAAGATCGCCTCCCACACCGCCCACGCCTCCGGCGTCAGACACCCCACGATGTCGATCATCGCGTCGGAGCGCTGCTTGTGTTTCGAGACGCCACGTTTGCGGGCGCGTTCGGTGTCATCGGGTTCGGGGCCGTCCTGATCGAGCAGAAACAGCACCCGATCAGCGGCGTCCTTGAGTTCTTTGGGGCCGGCCCGACCGCGATACGGACCAGGTCGACCTCGAACTGCTCGCGGGTGACGGTATCGACGAAGCCGGGCAGTTTGTCGAGGGCTTTGCGGATCACCTCGACATGCTCGGCGTTGATCAGCCCCAACCTCTGCGCGGCCGCGGTCGCGGGCAGCGCCGGCCCGGTCACGCTGGGGCGCGGCGCCAACAGCGCGGCCTCGGTCAGCCGCCGGTTGGCTTCCGAACGGGAGATCCGCCACCGCACCGAGAGGACCTCTGTCCAGGATGTGGCGCCCATCTGCTGCGGGGTGGCCTCCACCTGCAGCCGCGCCAGCAGCCGGTGGCTCACCGCGGGCAGCTGGCAGGACACGGTCTCCAGTTCGTCGACGGCCGCGCGCACCGCGGCCACCGCCGCCTGCAACTCCATCCCCGCCATAATCCGAACCTATGTGCGACCACCGACAAAACCCGCTTCAGGTGTTCTTGGCGATGAAGCGGCGTAGCAGCGGCCAGGCGACGGCCAGGTTGTAGGCCAACCCGCCGATCAGGTAGGGCCACCAGGTGCCATGCTCGCTGGCCACCCAGAATGCTTTGGCCGCCCAGTAGGGCGGTAGCAGGCCGAAGGCGAGATTCCAGGCGGAGTCGACGAACCAGGGCAGGCAGGGAAAGCCGGCGATCACGATGCCCAGCAGGCGCACCATCGCGATGCCCTGGATCTTGTTGCCCGCGACGGCAACGATGAGCAGCATCGTCACCACCGCCGAGAGGCCCGCCACCACTCCGATCGGGATGAGCGCCGGCACCAGCCCCGGCCGCAGCACTCCGCTCGACGACATGGTCGCCACGACATAGACGGTGGTGATGACGACCACCGTGGTTGCCCGGTAGGCGAAGAACTCCGCCAGCGACACCGGCGTGACCCGCAGTGCGGTGAGGGTGCCGGCATCGATTTCGTCGAGGACGAGAAACGCCGCGAGGCCGCCCACGATGATGATGCTGGTCAACAACAGCAGCGCGGTGATCACCAGCGGGTAGTAGGGCGTGAGATCGAAGTCGTAGCGTCGGTCCAGGGTGTCGGTCAGTCGCGGCACCAAGACGATGGCGCCGACCGTCCAGATCACCGGTGCCAGCACCAACATGACCAGGAGCGGATCTCGATAAGTGCCACGGATATCATTGCGCCCGAACGCAACCCATGACCGTGCGCTGACCATCGTCGGCGCGCCGATCACTGCACACCCGATCGTTCGACCACGTACCTGACGAACAGGATGTCGGCCAAGCGGTACAGCAGGCCCGCGCACACCAGGGGATAGGCCACCGCGTAGACGATCTGCCACGGCGCCAGGGTCACCTGATCGAACGCCGCCGCGAACAACAGCAGGGGACCTTGAGTCGGGATCAGATACAGCACGGGGTTGGGCCATACGCCGGACAAATGCAGCACCGGCAACGACAGGACGGCCAGGGGCACGGTCGCGGACAGGAACCAGTCACTGACCGATGCGAACGGCAGCGATGAGGCGAACCCGACCAGCAACATCACCAGCGTGCCCAGCACGACACCGGCCGCTATCGGCAGCAAATGCGGACCGACGCCGCGTGTCAACCCCACCACGACGAGCGCGACGGTGAGGGAGACGCACATCAGCACAAGGACTTTCACCGAGAGGTACTCCCAGAACCGCAGTGGGCTGCAGATGACCGCACCCAGGGTGCGTTCCTGCTTCTCGAAGAACACCGATCCGCCGATGAAGAAGAATCCGATGATCGCGATGTCGCCGACCAATACGTAGGGTTCGACGACGGGCCGTACAGCGACAGGCATCGGCAGCAGCAGTGCCAGCCACAACAGACCCGACAGCGCCGCGGCATGGATGAACCGTTGCCGCACTTGAGTCGTGGCTTCCAAACGCAACGCGCTGGACCATCTGTTCACGAGAGGCTCCGGCCGGTGACGTCGACGAAGACCTCGTCGAGGCTGGCCTCTGTGCTGTGAATCGTCTCGATGTGGTGATCGCGCAGCACGGCGTGGAAGCCGGGGTCGTCGGCCAGCCCGTCGATGGGGAATTGCGACGTCTCGAGCGTCCCCCGGGCGCCCCGGAATTGCACCTGCACCAATCGCCGGCTGCGGGCGATCTTGAGTTCTGCGGGTATGTCGAGGGTCACGATGCGCCCGTCCACGACGAACGCGACGCGGTCGCAGAGTTCGTCGGCGGTGGCCATGTCGTGGGTGGTGAGAAAAACGGTGCGACCCCGTGCCTTCAGATCCAGGATCATGTCCTTGACCGTGCGCGCGTTCACCGGATCCAACCCGGATGTCGGTTCGTCGAGGAACAGCAACTCGGGGTCGTTGATCAACGATCGCGCGAACGTCAGGCGCATCTGCATACCCTTGGAGTACTTGCCGACTCGCGTGTCTGCTGCGCCGGTGAGCCCCACTGCGTCGAGGAGGTGTCGGGGGTCGAGCGTGGTTCCCTGGTAGAGGTCGGCGAAGAACCCCAGGTTTTCGGCACCGGTCAGTTTCAGGTAGTGATTGGGCAGCTCGAACGAGACCCCGATGCGCTGGTAATAGTCCGAGCCCCATTCCAGGGGATCCCTGCCCCAGACCAGGGCCTGGCCGCCGTGGCCGCGGAGCAATCCGATCAGCAGCTTCTGCGTGGTGGATTTGCCGGCCCCACTGGGTCCGAGGAAACCGAAGATCTCACCGCGCCGCACGGTGAAACTCATGCCGCGAACCGCGGGTTCGGGCGTCTTGGGATAGGTGTAGGTCAGTTCTTCGACGTCGATGACGTTCGTCGCGGTGCGCATCGGTTCCGGGCCGCCTCTCGAGGGCATGGGCAAGCTACGTTTCCGACCAGACTTCCCGGAGCACCGTCCCAGACTGTACTAAACTTTCAGAAATTATTGAAGACTGTTTGTCGAGAGGGGGTTTGGTGGTGTTCGAGTCGCCGGAGCTGCGGGTCGAGGCCGAGAAACTCGCCCTCGTCCTCGCCGGGCTGGGGCTGCAACGCATGACCGCTCGGGTACTTTCCACGCTGTTGTTCACCGAGCAGCCGACGGTGACGATGGCCGAGCTGGCCGAGGGTCTGCAAGCCAGTGCCGGATCGATTTCCGGCGCACTCAAGATGCTCACATCGGTGGGACTCGCCGAGAAGGTGCCCAACCCGGGCAGCCGCCGGGATCACTTCCGCCTCCGCGAGGACGCGTGGGCCGTGCTGTTCACCAGCCAGAACGAGACGCTGCGGGCGATGCAGAACGCCGCCCGCGCCGGAGTCGAAGCCACGGACGGCGAGGGCCGGGCCCGCCGGCGCCTGACCGACATGCGGGACTTCTACGACTTTCTGCTGGCCGAAATGCCGGCCCTGTTGGATCGGTGGTACCAGCGGTCCAAAGACTCTGAATGACGGCGCTGCTCGCTCACCGATGGACGGCGATGATGCGCGTGGCGGCCTCGACCGCGGCGGCACGGCGGCGCGCGACGGTCGCGGGATCGTCGGTCGATGCATCGGGATGTGGCGAACTCGCCCAGGCCAGGCCGATTCCCAGCAGCAACACAATCAGGTCGGCGGGTTCCCATGCGCGGTCGATCTCGTCCGCCACCTGGGCCGCCCGGATCGCGGCGACGGTCTCGGCGAAGACCGATACTCCGTCGGCGCGCGGCTCCTCGAGAGCGAAGCCTTCCAGCCGGGCCCACGTGATCATGCGCAGGTGCTCGGGGCGGCGGCGGGACAGATCGTAGACGTCCGCGACGAACTCGGGAACGGTCCGGTGCCGCAGGCTGATCGCGCGGAAGAACTCGGCGCTGTCGGCGGCCAGCACCTCGCGGAACAGCGCTTCCTTGTCGCCGAAGTGGGCGTAGATGCGCTCCTTGCTGGCGTGGGCGGTGCGCGCGATGCGGTCGATGCGGGCCCCGGCCAATCCGTACCGGGCGAACTCTGCCCGGGCGGCACCCAGGATGACGTCGCGGAGCTCCGTTGTACTTCTCACAGCGAGATCTTATGCCAAACGAACTCGTTCGTTCGGTATTGTCGTGTCATGGAGAGTACCGACGTCATCATGAATCAACCGGGGCGGGTGCAGGCGCTGCGCCGGATGGTGGAGAACGTCGCCGACGGCGCCGCACCGTTGGTGGACCTGTACCGCCCGTATGTCGACGGGCTGCACAACCTGCCCCGAGACGGACGATTCCTGTTGGTGGGCAACCACACTCAGTTCGGCTCCGAGGCGCTCTTGATTCCGTTGCTGGTGCGGCGCGCGATCGGCAGGCGGCTGCGCCCCCTGGCCGACCGGAACTTCGGCCGGATGGGCGGGCTGCCCGGTGACCTCCTCGCCGCCGTCGGCGCCGTCGTCGGAGCCCCCGAGACCGCCCGCGAGTTGATGGCGCACGACGAACCCATTCTCGTGTTCCCCGGAGGTGGCCGCGAGATCGCCAAGTGCAAGGGCGAGGAGTACACACTGCGCTGGCAGGGCCGCGCCGGATTCGCCAGACTGGCAGTCGAATACAGCTATCCGATCGTGCCCGTGGGACTGGTGGGCGGAGACGACGTATACCGGAGCATGACGACGCGCGAGGGGCTCTGGGGGCGGCTGAGTCAAGGCCTCAACGAAAGGCTCTCGGGCCGCTCGGACATGGCGATGCCGCTGATGCGGGGGATCGGCCCCACCCTCATTCCCCGCCCGCAGCGGATGTATCTGCGCTTCGGCCATCCGATCGACACCGCCACACCCGACCATGCGGCGGAAGGCGAGTGGAGCGCCACCGTCAAAGACACCACCCAGCAGGCCCTGGAAGACATCCTCGCCGACCTCCAGGAGATCCGCGCCGACGATCCCTATCGGGAACTGAACCCGTTCGGGTGGCGCAACGCCACCATGCCGACAGACCAGCGCTGACCGCGGCCCTGACTCAGACGACCGTCGGTGGGGTGAGCACCCGGACGGTGGTGACGTACGGACCATCGCCGTTGCGGTCCGCCGTCGTCAGGTAGGCGGTCCCATCGTCGGCGACGACGACGGTGTAGAGCCTCAGCGACGACGTGTAGTCGACATCGAGCACCTTGACGGCACCGGACGGCGTCAGCGCGTACACCCCGGCATCGCCCGGTCCGTTGACCGTGGCATACGCCGTGCCGTCGGGCGCGAACACCAGCGGCGCGGTGTCGAACGCGTTGTTGTCGCGGCGCACCAGATTCGTGCCCTGCAGGGTCACCACGGTGTCGCCGGCGGCGTCGAAGCCGAGGATGCGGAAGTCGCCGAACTGCGCGCCGCGGGTGATCAGGTATCCCGTCCCGTCCGGGCCGAACTGGATGTCGGGGGTGTTGAAGAACGAGGCCCCCAGGGCCGGGGTGTACGTGTCGTCGGAGAGCGCGATCACCTGTTCGCTCACCTGCCCCTGAGCGTCGCGATACTCGAGTTGCTGGTAGGCGGCGCCGTCGGGCCCGAAGATGACGGGACCCTTGGGCGCGGCGCCGTCGGGCAGTTCCAGAGTGCGCGCGACCGTGGCATCGGGGTCGAGCACCGCGAGATACGTGGCTCCCCCGAGGTGTAGGCGACATAGCCCTGCTCGCCGGTCCGCGGGCCGCTGCCGGGCACGTCGGCCGCGTTGGTGAGGACGATCTGGCCGGGCAGCGTCGCGACGGTGACGTTGCTCGTCGGGTCGACGACCGCGACGCGGGTCTCCTCGAGGCCCGGTGTGTACAGCGCGACGTAGACCGTGCCGCCCGGCGTCACTTGCAACCCGCTGACCGTGCGGCCGTCGATCGCGTCGGAGGTCTCGATCGTGTTCGCGGTGATGTGGGAGACGTACGTCGTGCCGCGCACGAACGGGTCGGTGAACCCGTCGAACGTGTGAGTCTCCAGATAGCCGCCGTCGGCCGTCACCACCGTCTCGCCCGGCAGACCGTGGATCGTCCGGATCGTGCTCGTGGTCCCGTCGAGTGTGTACAGCCGGGTGTTCTGCCCGCCGAACAGGGTCCGCACGCCGACCGCCACGTAGGCATTGCCGTCCGCGTCGATCACGGGATCAGACGGATCGGCCCCGAACGGCAACGCGATCGTCTTCGTGGCGCCGCCGGTGTCGATCACCCGCAACGTCGAGATGCCGAAGGCCGACGACACCAGGTAGGCGCTGCCGTCCGGCGCCACGCTCACCGCGGTGTCGGACGGGAAGGACCGCACGGTGTCGGCCGCCGAGAGGCGGACCAGGCGGTAATCGGCGGCGCCGTCGGGGGAGAAGATGGTCGGAACGAAGGTGCGCATGTAGAGCGCGCCGTCGGCCCCGACGGTCAGTGCCGACGGTTGACCGATCACGGTCGCGACCGTGGTCACGGTGCCCGCGCTGTCCACCGTGGAGACCACCGACCGGTTACCGCGGTCGTTGCTGGTGACGACGATCAGCGCGCCGTCCGGTCTGGTCACCGCCTGCGAGTAGATGTTCGGCCGGCCGGCGATATCGTCGGTGGTGGCGAGCACCTGCCCGTCGCTGCCGATCACACTCACCCGCGTCCCGCCCGAATCGGTGGTGACCTGGTAGACGGTGCCGTCGGCACCGATGACGACCGGCCCGTTGGGCTCGCCCGCGATGGACGTGGCTGCCACACTCGGCGCGGCGGTGCCGGTGGTCGGTACGGTGCTGGACGCGGCGACCGTGGTGCCGATGTCGTTCTTCTGCTGGCCGAACTGGCGCCGCGCGTAGGCCAACATCGTCCAGGCCAGCGGAGAGTCGGTCGGCTCGGCGGGCTTGTTGCTGGTGTGGGACATCGTGCGTGTCGCGGACAACGACTTCAGCACGGTCGCGGGCTCGACGTCCGGCTCGACCGGTGCAGCGGTGGCGGTGGCTGTGTCCGTGGAACCGGTCGGCTGGGCCACCGAATCGGGTTCGATCGGCAGCAGGTGCCGACGAGTCGGTGGCCTCGACGCTGTGGCGCCGGCGCAATCTCGGCTCGGGCGTGGATTCCGATTCCTTGCCGTCGGACGCGGCGGGCGTGCTGGTACGGGTGTTCGCGCTCGCGGTGTGGTGGCCGCGCCGCGAGCGGGGTTTCGTCGTCGTCGCCGGAGGGTTGTCGCTGTCGTCGGTGCCCGAGGAGGACCGCGGACCGCGGGACGTGTCTGCCGACTTCTCGGTGCGCTGGGCCGCGTCGGAGGAGCGAGTCGACGAACCCGCCGATGCCGTGTCGTCCGATTTGGCCCACGCCACCCCCGGTGACATCAGTACCGCAGACCCGATCCCGAGTGCGACGGCCAACGCCCCCACCCGGCCGACATGATTCTCCAACCCCATCGCAACCCCTCCCCGTCGAGACTGTCGGCAAAGTTGCGGCTGCGTCGGCCGGAAGGCAATAGGGGAGGTCCCTCCGTTCAGCCAGGCGCTGCGGCCGTAGGCATCTGCTCTGCGGCCGGCGAAGGCGCGACCGCCTTAATTGACGATCATGTCAGCACAGGGCAAAGTCCATCGGTGGGCTAACGAAGCGCGACCAGGGCCGATACCGTTCGCGCTGCGGAATAGATCGGTGCGCGAAAGCGCTCTTGCGCTGGTCGAGACGGCGCAGAGGTGTCAAGATCTAGTCGCTACCCAGGAAGCCTGGGGAGTCTCGCAGCTCGCAGACAGATGGGATGCAGGATGAAATCAGGGTTGACCAGTCGCCTCTCGCTTCTCGTCGGCGGTCTCGCCCTCTCGGCGATGGTGGGGCTGACTGCGGGGTGCGGCTCCAACGAGGAGAAGGCGCCGGAGAGCTCCACCACGACCACCACGACGACGACCACGACGACCACGACGCCTCCCGTCGCGCCGCCGCCTCCGCCGGCGTCGCCGACCGAGAATGCGCCGCGCACCGCCGGCGGAAATCCGTTCACCTCGACTCCTCCCGACGCGGGCGACAACGGCCGGAATCCGGGGGGACCTCGAGCCCCGCAGTGATCGTGACCCGCCATCACTGAAGACCGGGTGCGCGTCGGAGTGTGGGCACTGCTGGTGGTGAGCGCGCTGGTCGTGCTCACCACCGGTGTGCGGCCGGCGCCCGCCCCGATCGGCGACCGGCCCGCCGAGGTGATCGGCGGGCCGTACGCCGATTTGCTGGCGAGCTCGGTGGACCTCGGCCCCTCGCACGACCGCACCGCGCAGCTCATCGTCGAGCTGCGCGGTTCCGCGCGCCCGCAGACATTGCTCGGCGTGGGCCCCGCGTCGGGGATTGACCGTGCAGTGGCAGCCGGGGCAGCAGTGGGGGGTCGTCGAAGGTGAGGCGCAGGCACTGGCCGGCGCGTTCGACGTCGACGTCCGCGATTTCCGCGGGCGCCGCGGTCAGGTGTTCTACGCGTCGCACCGGCAACCCGCGATCCCGGCGGCATTGACCGCAGAGGTCAGCGGGCTCGGCCGGATCCTCGGCTTCATCCCGCACCGCGAGTCGCTGCCACTGCCGCTGCCGCTGGACGTGCCGGACCAGGGCCTGTCGCCCGCCGCGCTGCTCGCCGCCTACAACGTCCGGTGATTTGCCGCCGACGGCTACACCGGCAAGGGGCAGACGATCGTCATCTTCGCGTTCGACGGCTTCGACCAGGCCGACCTGGACACCTTCGCCGACCACGTTCGGGCTGCCGCAGTTCACTCCGACGCTGGTCGGCGGGCAGCCCGGCCCAGCCGGCGCGGGAGACGACGATGGACGTCGCAGGTCGCGCATGCGATCGCGCCCGACGCGCAGAAGGTCGTGGTCAACGCCCGCCCGACCGTCGAAGGTGACGGCGGCCTACGTCAAGATCGGCACGCTGATGGAGGACGTCGACCGGCGGTTTCCCGGCGCGGTGTGGAGCTTCTCGATCGGCTGGGGATGCGACAAGCTGGTCACCGCAGCGGATCTGGCGCCCGTGCGGTCCGCGCTGGCCGCGGCGCTCGAGCACGGGACGACGGCGTTCATGGCCAGCGGGGATCTCGCCGGCCTGGAATGCAAGGGCGGCGACGACTGGTCGTCCCCGCCGGGCGCCGACGACGTCGGCCTCGACTCGGTGGCCTCGCTGCCGGAGATGACCGAACGTCGGCGGCACCACGCTGTCCACCGATGCCGACGGCGGTGGCTGGCCGAGCAGGCCTGGTACGACGTGCCGCTGTCGCTGGGCACCGGCGGCGGGGTGTCGGCGTTGTTCGACCGTCCGCCGTGGCAGGCGGTGCGGCTGATCGGTTCCGGGCGAACGCGATCCGAGCCAGCGGCTGACCCCCGATGTCGCGGCGGTGGCCGACCCGTTCACCGGGGTGCGGTTCGTCTTCAACGGGCAGCCGACTCGTCGGCGGCGGCACCTCGCAGGCCGCGCCGATCTGGGCCGGGCTGGCCGCGGTGATGAACCAGTACCTGCAGCGCCAACGGCGGACGGCGCCTCGGCGACTTCAACCCGCTGCTCTACCGCATCGCGGCGGAGCGCGCGTTGCCCGCGTTCCGCGACGTCGACCTTGGGCGGCAACGCCGTCGACGATGCCGGCCCGGGCTACGACCTGGTCAGCGGGCTGGGCACGCCCGCATACCGCCAATCTCGTGCAGGACGTGCTGGACCTGCAGCAGGTGACGCCATGAGCGACGAACAACCCGCCACGACGGAATGCCGGGTGTGCCGGGTCGACGTCCCGGCCGGCACCTTCTGCGGACTGTGCGGATGTCACCTGACGCGCCGGCGCTGGGAAGGCCCGGACTGGTTGCGGATCCGGAACTTCGGGGCCGCTCCGGGCGAACACGTGCTCGCACCGTCGCTGGCCAGCTCGCTGTTTCCGCACCTGGCGCACCGGGGCGCCTTCCGGCTCGCGCTGGCCGCGATGGTGCTGTCGCTGACCGCTTTCGCGCTGCTGCGGCTGCCGGCCGCGTTGATCAGCGTCGCGGTGCTGGGCCTGCCCGTACTGTTCGTCATCTACCTGCGTGAGGCCGACGCGTTCCGCGATCTGCCGGTCCGCATCGTGGCGCTGACGCACGGCGCTGGGAGCGGCGCTGGGGGTCGGCTGGGTGTTGTTCAGCGGTGCCGTGATCGCCCGCGAATCCGGTGTCGCGCTGGGCACCGCCGTCGCCGGCTCGCGCATGTTGCGGGAAGGACTGGCGGTTCCGCTGGGTGGCGCGGTCCTCATGCTGCTGCCCGTCGTCGTGGTGCGTCTGCTCGGGCCGCCGACGCGGGAAGCGCTGGAGGGGTTCATGATCGGTGCGCTGGGCGCGCTGATGTTCAACGCGGCGGCGATGCTGACCCGGCTGGCTCCGCAGCTCGGCGCCGGCGTCGTCAGCAAGACCCCGCTGAGCATCCTGGTCGTCGAAGCGGGCATCCGCGGGGTCGCGGTGCCGTTGATCGCCGCGGCCACCGGCGGGTTGATCGGGGCTGCGCTGTGGTTCGTGCGCCCCGACAGCAAGAAGCACCAGCGTCCCGGCATCGTGCGCCTGGTGCCTCGTGTCGTTCGCCGCGGCGATCCTGCTGCTGTCCGCGGCCGCTGGGCATGGTCGACGTGTCGCGGTCCCAGCAGTGGCTGATGCTGGTGCTGTACCTGGCGGTGGCGGCGGTGGCGCTGCTGCTGCTGCGGCTCAGCCTGCACCTGGCGCTGCTGCACGAGGCGCACGACGAGATCGCCGCCGATGAGCCGGTGCTGTGCCAGCACTGCGGGCACGTCGTCCCCGACATGGCGTTCTGCCCCGGCTGCGGTGCGGCGGCCAGGGCGTCGTCGCGGTCCTCGCGTGCGCTGCGACGGACCGAGCGTCCGCAACCGGTCGACGGCGGGCGCGAACAGTCTTGAGCGCGCAGACGTTCTTCCCGGGCTACGCGGTAGCCGGGAAACGCTACGCGGCCACTCCGGTCGCCCGGACCTCGCGGCGCGGGGTGTTGCTGGCGTGGCTGATACCCGCTCATCGTGATCGGCGGCGTGCTCGCGTTCATCTCGGCACCGGGTGACCGCGCCATCGGTGCGCTATGTGTGCCCGCCGGACTGCGGGCGGCCGCCGACGGGCACACCCGTCGCGGTCAACCCGCGTTTCACCGCGCCGGACGGGTCGTTCTCGGTGTCCTACCCCGCCACGGGCTCGGCATACGAGATCACCACGCAACCCGACGGGGTCACCGCGGAGTTCGTCGGCGGCGAGGGCGGGACGCTGAGGCTGTTCAGCGAGCCGGCCGCGGGGCGCACGGCCGCAACAGGTCGCGCAGGAGCTGCTGGCCGGGCATCTGCCCGATGCGCAGACGGCCTACGACATCCCCAACACGCTGGTCGGCTACCAGCCCGGCTACGGTGCGGCCCTGGACTATTGGCCGCAGGGGTCGACCAGCAGCTACACCCGGATGCGGCTGATCGTCATGGTGGCGGTGAAGAACGACCTCGCGTTGGTCGCCGCCGCCTCGGGCCCCTATCACCCGTTCGGCCCCGACTTCGGGCCCGGCAAGCCGTCGGGCGCCAATCTGCAACTCGCGCTCGACATGGGCAAGTACGTCAACAGCTTCCGGTGGCGGGGGGACCCGGCGCGCTGACCGCGACGCCACGGCACCCACGAAGTCGCGCAAATGCGGCCGGTGAACGCTGACGGAGGCGTAATTTACGGGCGGGACCGCGTCCCAGCACGGGAACGGGTCACCGGAAGGGAACCTCATGGGTCACGCCAGGTACATCGGCCGCGTCGGAGCTCTGGCCGTAACGCTCGGAGTCGGGTGGGCGATCGCCACCGCTGCGCCGGGAGTCGCGTCCGCCGAACCGTCGAGCGCCGCCTCCTCGAGTGACACCTCAACCTCCGTCTCGTCCGCCGGTGCCGCGAAGAGTGGCGGCTCCGCGGAGTCGCGCACCTCGGCCCGGTCCACCGCCGGCTCCCGCAGCGAACGCGCCGAGCAGCGCGCGACCCGGGCCGAGCAGCACCGCGCCGCACGGGAGAGCCGACGGGCCGAACGTCGAGCGGTGAAGAGGTCGCGCACCGACGACGCCGACCAGTCCACCGAGTCCGCAGCGAGTGTGGTCACCGTCGCGACGGCTCCGGCGTCGTCCACCGCAGAGGCACCGGCGGGTCCGGATCCGGCCGCACCGCTCGCGGCGTCGACCCTGCTGAGCGCGGCGGCCACCCTGCGGGACGAGACCGAACGGAACACGCTGCGCCGCAACGCCGCGCCCACCCCTGCGCAGGCAGCCACCCTGGTCGCCGACGACACCCCCAACGTCTTGCTGATCGGCGTCGACGGCACCAATCTGCGCCGGATACTGAGCAATCCGCTCAACGCCAGCTTCTTCAGCGTCATGCAGGACGGCACGACCGCCGCGTCGAGCATCGTCGGGCACACCACGATCTCCAACCCGTCGTGGTCCTCCATCCTGACCGGGGTGTGGGGGGAGACGACCGGCGTGATCAACAACGTGTTCACGCCGTGGACCTACGACAGCTGGCCCACGGTGTTCAACCAGCTCGAGACGCTCAACGACGCCATCGAGACCACCACCATCTCCGACTGGGACGTGATCGCCGGAATCGCCGGGGCCGGCTCGGATCCGGTGGACAACAACGTCTACTACACCCAGCTCGCCGGTGACACCAACTGGTTCAAGACCGACGACCTCGTCGGCGACGCGACCGAGGCCGCCATCGCCGCCGCCGACCCCAATGTGGGCAACTTCGTCTTCAGCTACTTCGTCGGCGTCGATGAGAACGGGCACATGTACGGCGGTGCGTCGCCCGAGTACGCCGCCGCCATCACCAACGTCGACCGCAACCTCGCGGAGATCCTGCAGGCGGTCAGCGACTGGGAGGGCCTCACCGGCGAGCAGTGGACCATCCTGATGGTCACCGACCACGGCCACCAGCCGCAGAAGGGCCTCGGGCACGGCTTCCAATCACCGGATGAGACATCGACATTCGTCATCGCCGACGGGCCCGGCTTCGACTCCGGCGCGATCAACCTGACCTATTCGATCGTCGACATCACCCCGACGGTGGTGACGCTCTTCGGTGGCCAGCCGACGGCCGACACCGACGGTGTGTCGCTGACCGAGCAGAACGACAGCAATGTGTACCCGATCAACGACGGCGACGCCCTGCGCGGCGCGCTGCAGGACATCATCGCCAAGTACGGCTACCCCGACCTGGGCACCCAGCTGCGGCTGGGTCTGCGCACCGTCGCGACGTCGGTGCCCTACTTCGTGTTCGGCTTCGCCAACCAACTGACCATCGGGCTGCAGGACCTCATCGACCAGGACATTCCCGTGGTCAGCCTGCTCGCCAAGGTGATCATCGTGCCGGTGCGGCTGATCGGCGACCTCACCTACGCGGGAACCAATCTCGTCGCACAGATCGTCGCCAAGCTCACCGGCGTCGAAGGCGCCAGCATCTTCCCGTTGTGGCCGCCGGCCCCGCCGTCGGTGACCCCCGCTCCGGAGGAGCCCACCCCGCTGCTCGCGGGCGCCGTCTGCGGTGACGCGGCAGGAGCCGGCGTGGTGGCCGGCTGCGTCGATCCCGCTGTGGCCGTGTGACCTAACGCCGCATGGAGCCGATGAAGAACTGCTCGGTGCCGGCGGGGTAACCGCCACCCTCGGTCGCGATGTGCACATGGTCGAAGTGGTTGGCGGTCTCGTTGCCGTAATCGGCGGTCCAGCTCGGCGCGCCGATGCCGGGGTAGAAGCCCTGCCGCCAGATCACGTGCAGCACACCCCAGCGCTTCGCATTCGCCAACGCGTATCCCGCGATCTGGTTGCCGAGCGCGATGCCTTCCTCGGAGTGGTAGTTCGGGATCATCACGTCGATCGCCAACCCGTTGGGGTGCCACTTCAGCGGGTCCTGGCGATACCCGCCGATGGTGGTGATCTCCGGGAACATCATGCTGATCGCGCGCGCCGCCCAGATGGTCTTGACCTGCAGCCCCTGCTCGGCGGCGACCCCGCGCGGCAGGGCGAAGTCGAACACGCGGGCGTCGGCCGGAGCGCTGGCAGCCAGCAACTCGGCCTCCGCGGGTGCGGCCACCGACGGTGTCGCCGTCGGAGCGGAAGCCGCGGCGGCGGCCGGCGGCTTCTCGGCGGGACCGGGACGTTCGGCTCCCTGGGCGTAGAACATGCCGGCCGACAAGATCAGCGAGGCGGCGATCGCCAGCCCGCGGCCACGGCCGTTGGCTAACAGATTTGCGCGCACGGACGCACCTTAACGCCGTGCGCCGCTACGGCGGGCAATGTTGAGCAGGGCGGGTCGGGAAATCTGTCGGCGGTGCTTCGCGACGCGCTACGCTTCCGGGACTCCGCGTCGGGGGGAAAGCAGGCCTGCGGGTTGCTGACGATGATCAGGCGGTCACTGCGGTTGGCCGGCATGCGCCCGCTGCCCCGGCCCCCGTCGCGCACGTCGATCGAACTGCGCGGCAAGCGCATTCTGATCACGGGCGCCTCGTCGGGCATCGGTGCCGCCGCCGCGGCGCAACTGGCGGCGGCCGGCGCCACCGTGATCCTGGTGGCCCGGCGCGCGGCGGTGCTGGCCGACACCGTCGCTGTCCTCACCGCGACCGATGGGCGCGCGAGCGCGTTCCCGGCCGACCTGTCCGATCTCAGCGCCGTCGACGAACTCGTCGATCGTGTCGGGCCGGTCGACATTCTCGATCAACAACGCGGCCCGGTCCATCCGCCGCCCGCTCGCCGACTCGCTCGACCGCTGGCACGACATCGAGCGGGTGATGGCGCTCAATTACTACGCCCCGCTGCGGCTGATCCGCGGCCTGGCGCCCGGCATGATCGAGCGCGGCGACGGTCACATCATCAACGTCGCCACGTGGCGGGTCCTGCCCGAATCGTCGCCGCTGTTCGCCGCGTACAACGCCTCCAAGGCGGCGCTGTCGGCGGTCAGCCGGGTCATCGACACCGAGTGGGGGACCCATGGCGTGCACTCGACGACGCTGTACTACCCGTTGGTGGACACCCCGATGATCAGTCCCACCGGCGCCTACACCCGGGTCACGGCACTGTCGGCCGAGGAGGCCGCCGGCTGGATGGTGACCGCCGCCCGGACGCGCCCCATCCGCATCGCGCCCCGCAAGGCGATCGCCCTGCGCGCCCTCGACGTCGTCGCACCTCGCGCGCTCAACGGAGTACTCGAGCGGGAGACCACCCGGTTGTCCCGGCGATGAGTGAGCGGCAGAGGCATTCGGCCGCAACGGGATACGACGAGAACCTGATCTGGAGCGGCGCTGACCACCGCGGCGTTCTTCTGCGTCGCGCTGGTCGGCGCACTGGCCAAGGCGACGGGTCAGTACACCTCCACCGGCGTGCTGTTGTTGTTCCAGAACGTGATGTGCCTGGCGCTCATCGCACCCGTCGCGCTGCGGGGCGGCTGGTCGGCGGTGCGCACCGAGCGGCTGGGTCTGCACCTGCTGCGGGCCGGCACCGGCACGGCCTGCTGGTACGCGCTGTTCTTCGCGATCACCCAGATACCGCTGGCCAACGCGACACTGCTGACCTACACCGCCCCGCTGTGGATGCCGCTGATCGCCGGGCCTGGTCACGCGCAAACCGGTGCCGGGCGCGACATGGACCGGGGCGGCGGATCGGTTTCGTCGGCGTGGTGTTCGTGCTGCAGCCGCAACACCACCGCTTCACCGCCGGGGAGGCGGTCGCGCTGGCCGGCGCGCTGTGCCTGGCGATCGCGATGATGTCGGTGCGCTGGCTCGGCGCCACCGAACCCGTGCTGCGGATCCTGTTCTACTACTTCCTGCTGTCGAGTCTGCTGTCCGTGCCGATCGCGATTCTGGACTTCGAGGCGATCTCCGGACACGCGTGGCCGGGGCTGATCGCGCTCGGGTTCGCGCAGTTCTTCTCCCAGATGCTGGTGGTGTTGGCCTACCGGTATGCGCCCGCCGAGAAGGTGGGCCCCTTCATCTACTCGGTGATCGTGTTCACCACGCTCATCGACTGGCTGGTGTGGCACCACCGGCCCAACCTGTTCATGTTCCTGGGCATGAGCCTGGTCATCGGCGGCGGGCTGGTGGCCGTCCGCGCCAGATCCGCGGCACCGGCGCCGCCGCCCTGAGCTCAGGGCAGCTTCGCCACCGTCAACAGCACCGCGGCGTCATCCAGGGCGAGCAGCGAATGCCGTGCATCGGGGACCAGGAGGAGATCGCCCGCGCGGGCGTCCCACTGCTGATCGCCGGCCACCAACCGGACGGAACCCTTGACGACGTAGATGCTCGCCTCACCGGGATTCTCGTGCTCGCCGAGCTCGGAACCGGCGACCATGCCGATCACCGTCTGCCGCAGCACTCGCTCGTGTCCACCGACCACGGTGTCCGCGGCGTGGCGGCCGTCAGCGGCGGCCCGCTGCATCTGCTGGCGGGCAAGGGCTTCGATCGACACCTTCTGCATGACTGCCATTGGATGCCCGCGCGGCCCGGCAGTCAACTCAGCGGCTCAGAACGGGGTGACCTGCTGAGCACTGACGACGGCGCCGTGGCCGGTGCTGTCGTTGGTGAACCGCATCCCGGCCGGGGTGCTGACGATGGTCCAGCCCTGGGCCCGATAGGTCCGGTCGGCCAGCGTCATCGGCGCGGCCGCCCCCAGGTTCCCGTCCACCCACGACCCCGTGCCGTCGACGTTGATGCGCACACCGTGGAAGGGCCCGCTGCCGTCGGCGTGCTGAGCCCAGTTCTGCGCGCTGGTCTGGCAACCCACGAACGCCGTCTCCACCAGACACCGCGTATCACCGGCGGCCGTCTGCACCGCGACGTAGCCGTACTGGTTCACCGGGATCGGCACCACGTCACCCGGGGGTTCCGCGCTGGGCAGTTCGCCCGGCGGCTGCGCCAGCGCAGCGGACGTGAACGACGCGACACGGAAACCGAAGCCCTTGAGCGGATCCAGATCGGCGGCCTCCCCGGACGGTGTCCAGATGGCCAGCGGCCTGCCGTCGACCACCGTCTTCGCCACATACGGGGAGACCGACCACGACAGCACCGAGTCCATCGACACCGCGGAGTCGAACGAGTCGAAGTTGACGATCCCGTCGCCGTCCTGCGGCACACAGGCCCGGCCGCCGACCGCATGCTGCGTGCCGGAGTCGCTGTCGGTTCCGGGCCGGCACACCGCGGTTCGCCAGTCGTCGAGCGACCCCGACACCGTCGTCTCGGCGGCTGCAGCGGCGTTTGCCGAACCTTCCGGCGCCGCCGCCGAGGAGCAGCCGGCGGCCGACAGGGCCACGCACGCCGCCGCAACACCCCACCGTGCAAGCCCCGCCCAGGCAGGTCTGGCCATGTCGTTTCCCTCCGCCGGCGGGCACGGTGACTTTGCCCGATGGGCGTGACGTTAACCACGGGCGATCCGCCCGGCGCCGCGACGCGCCGCAGCCGCTCTCAACCGTGACCGCGTCGTGCCCCCGGCCGGGGACGTGACCCCTTCCGGCGCCGGCCCCGTTCGGTAGGCTGCGCCAGAAGGGTGGCGATGCCGACAGCACCGACCCAACGGGCGACACTGACACCGCGACGCTCTTCGTACTGACCGAAACTGACGCCGGGAGACCACCACATGAGCGCCGAGCAGCCCATCATCTTCTACACGCTGACCGACGAGGCGCCGCTGCTCGCCACATACGCCTTCCTGCCGGTGGTGCGCACCTTCGCCGACGCGGCCGGCATCGACGTCAAGTCCACCGACATCTCGGTGGCCGCACGCATCCTCGCCGAGTTCTCCGACCGGCTCACCGAGGAGCAGCGGGTGCCCAACACCCTGCGCGAACTCGGCGAGCTGACGCAGTTCCCCGAGACCAACATCATCAAGCTGCCCAACATCAGCGCCTCGGTGCCCCAGCTGCTGTCGGCCATCAAGGAGCTCAAGAGCAAGGGCTACGACCTGCCCGACTACCCCGGCGACCCGAAGACCGACGAAGAGAAAGAGATCAAGGAGCGGTACGCCAAGACTCTCGGCAGCGCCGTCAACCCTGTTCTGCGCGAAGGTAATTCGGACCGTCGCGCACCCAAGGCGGTCAAGGAGTACGCCCGCAGGCATCCGCACAGCATGGGGGAGTGGTCGCAGGCTTCCCGCACGCACGTGGCGACCATGAAGAAGGGCGACTTCTACCACGGCGAGAAGTCGATGACGCTGGACAAGGCACGCACCGTCAAGATGGTGCTGAAAACCCGCGGCGGCGAGACCCTGGTGCTCAAGCCCGAGGTCAAGCTGGACGAGGGCGACATCATCGACTCCATGTTCATGAGCAAGAAGGCTCTGTGCGAGTTCTACGAAGAGCAGATGCAGGACGCCTACGACACCGGCGTGATGTTCTCGCTGCACGTGAAGGCGACCATGATGAAGGTGTCGCACCCGATCGTGTTCGGCCACGCGGTCAAGGTGTTCTACAAGGAAGCCTTCGCCAAGCACCAGCAGCTGTTCGACGAGCTCGGGGTCAACGTCAACAACGGCATGTCGGATCTGTACGACAAGATCGAGAAGCTGCCGGCCTCGCAGCGCGAGGAGATCATCAACGACATCCACGCCTGCCATGAGCACCGCCCCGAGCTGGCGATGGTCGACTCCGCCCGCGGCATCACGAACTTCCACTCACCGTCCGACGTGATCGTCGACGCGTCGATGCCGGCGATGATCCGCCTGGGCGGCAAGATGTACGGCGCAGACGGCCGCACCAAGGACACCAAGGCCGTCAACCCCGAGTCGACGTTCTCCCGGATCTACCAGGAGATGATCAACTGGTGTAAGACCAACGGCCAGTTCGATCCCACCACGATGGGCACCGTCCCCAACGTCGGGCTGATGGCGCAGAAGGCCGAGGAGTACGGCAGCCACGACAAGACGTTCGAGATCCCCGAGGACGGCGTCGCCGACATCGTGGACGTCGATACCGGCGAGGTGCTGCTGAGCCAGGAGGTCGAGACCGGCGACATCTGGCGCATGCCGATCGTCAAGGACGCCCCGATACGGGACTGGGTGAAGCTGGCCGTCACCCGGGCGCGCGCGTCGGGGATGACAACGGTGTTCTGGCTCGACACGGAACGTCCGCACGAGGCCGAACTGCGCAAGAAGGTCAAGCAGTACCTGAAGGACCACGACACCGAGGGCCTCCACATCCAGATCATGCCGCAGGTCTGGGCCATGCGGTACACGCTCGAACGGGTCACGCGCGGCCAGGACACGATCGCGGTGACCGGCAACATCCTGCGCGACTACCTGACCGACCTGTTCCCGATCCTCGAGCTGGGCACCAGCGCCAAGATGCTCTCGATCGTGCCGCTGATGGCCGGCGGCGGACTGTACGAGACCGGCGCCGGCGGATCGGCACCCAAGCACGTGCACCAGTTGGTGGAGGAGAACCACCTGCGCTGGGACTCCCTGGGTGAATATCTGGCGCTCGGGGCCAGCTTCGAGGACATGGGCGCCAAGGCCGGCAACAAGAAGGCCTCCATCCTGGGCAAGACGCTGGACGCGGCCATCGGCAAGCTGCTCGACAACGACAAGGGTCCCTCACGCAAGACCGGCGAACTCGACAACCGGGGCAGCCAGTTCTACCTGACCCTGTACTGGGCCCAGGAACTCGCCGCCCAGAGCGAGGATCAGGAGCTCGCCGACCACTTCGGCCCACTCGCCAAAACGCTGGCCGAGAAGGAAGACACCATCGTCGAGGAACTCAACGCGGTGCAGGGCGACGCCGTGGACATCGGCGGCTACTTCTACCCGGACCGGGAGAAGACCATCGCGGTGATGCGGCCGAGCAAGACCTTCAACGAGGCGCTGGAGGCGGCCCGCAGCTGACGATCCGCCAGCTATCCCCGCAGATTCGCCGCCGGGGTTAATTCCAATTTCGCCACGAAACGGGAAATCCTGCTGTGGCGTGCGTAACATTCCCCACGGACGCGCCGAATAAGAGGCCAACACCGGCCGTCGTCTAGGGGTAGCTATGCGCGTGGTAATGGGTCTCTCGTTGACAGCGAAGAGTGCCGTGTGGGCGCTCGTCGACACCAAGGACGGCAGCATCATCGCCGACGAGGTGGTCACCCTGGACGCCGGAAATGAGATAGCCAGGGCGGCCGCCCGCAGCATCCAGTCGTTCGCCCTGCAAAGCGATCGGGACATCGACGGGGTGCGGATGACCTGGAGCGACGACGCCGCCGCGCATGGCATCCGGTTGCGAACCAAGCTGCGCCTGTTCGGGTTCGAAACCATCGAGACGGTGACCGTGGAGGCCGCGCGCGAGGGCCGCAACCAGACCGCCCGCCACATCGCGCCGCATCTGGTGCTCGCCTACGGGGCGGCCAGAGCCGATCAGCAGGCCTTCGAGCACCGGACCGTGCTCTCGCGGATCGCGGCGCGGATGCCGCTGCGGGTGCCGGTGGCGGCAGGCGTCGCCGCGGCCGGCATCGTCGCGGTCGCGATCGCAGCGGTCGGCGTCTATGCCTTCACGGGTGGGTCCTCCGCCACCACGCCGATCTCCGACGCCGCCGCGCCGGCCGAACCCGCACAGCCGGTGCCGCCGCAAGCGCCGGCACCGATCGTTGCCGCCGGCGCCGCACTCCCTGAGCGCAGCCGCACCCAGCCAGACCGAGGCGCCCGTGACCCGTCCCGCCCTCGACGACGAGCCGGCCGCCGCTGCGGAGGCCGACGCCGGCACACAGGTCGCCGCCCCGCAGATCGACACGGTCACGCCGATCGACACCGCGCCGCAAGCCGACACGTTGTCGCAGATCGGTACCGGGCCGCAGGCCGACACTGTGCCCACCGCCGCAGCTGCCGGGGTCTCGCCGACCGGGCAGCAGACGCTGCCCGCCGCCACCGCGGTGCCGCATCTGACCGGCTCCCAGCTCGCAGCCGGCCCCGTGCAGGCCGTCGTCGCCCCGGCGCCGGCCCGCGCCATCCCGACGTCGACGGCACCGGCGCGCCGACGGATGCCGGCGGACCGCTGAGCACCTTCCTCGGCGCGCTGCCCTGACGGGCGCGAAGTCCGGTAGTTCTACTCAGCCGCGCCCGGCGCCCGGGGGGCATGCTGGCGCCATGGCCTCGACCGCTCCCGACCGCGACCGCGCTGTCGACGTCGCCCGCCTCGCCGCGCTGGTGGTCGTCGTCTTCGGGCACTGCGCCCTGCTGCTGGCCACCATCGACGACGGCGGCGTCCGGATCGGCAACCTGATCGGCGCGCTGCCCGAGCTCGCCCCGATCACCTGGATCGTCCAGGTGATGCCGCTGTTCTTCCTGGCCGGTGGCGCCGCCGGGGCCTACGGCCTGCGGCCGGGCACGCCCTGGGGAAGGTGGCTGTTCACCCGAGCGCAGCGCCTCTGCCGGCCCACGTTCTGGTATCTCGCGGCGTGGTCACTCGCCCTGGTGATCGTTCGGCTGACGGTGGGGCCGGCCTCGGCGGACCGGCTGGGCCGCGAGAGTGTGGCCCTGCTGTGGTTCCTCGGCGTCTATCTCGTCGCTCTAGCGTTCGTGCCCGTCCTGACCAGGCTCACCACGGCCCGCGCGGTCGTCATCGTGCTGATCGGGTTGCTGGCCGCCGCTGCGGTGTCCGACGGCGCTCGCTTCGCGGTCGGCGTCGCCGGTGCCGGCGTCGCCAACTACCTGATCGTATGGCTGATCCCGGTACTGATCGGCGTCGGCTACGCCCGGCGGCTGATCACGCCGCCGTCGGCGGGGCTGATCGCCGCGGCGGCATTCGCGGCTGCGTTGGCGCTGGCCGCGGTGGGGCCCTACGACATGTCGCTCGTGGTCACCGGCAACGAGCACGTCTCCAACGTCTCGCCGCCCACCGTGCTGCTGGCCCTGCACAGCACCTGGACTGCCGCCGTCTTCGTGCTGCTCGCCGGCAGGATCCGACGGTGGGCGCAGCGACCGCAGGTGTGGCGGGTGGTCGCCGCGGGAAACGGCGGAGCGATGACGCTGTATCTGTGGCACATCCCCGCCATCGCGCTGGCCACCGTGGGACTGCACGCCGTCGGGCTGGACGCTTACGACGTGCGCGCCCCCCACTTCTGGGCGCTGCTGGCCCTGCGGGCGACGGTGTTCGCGGTCGTCATGCTGCTGACCTTCCGGGCGTTGTCGCCGCTGGAGCACCGCGCGTTGCCATGGTGGGACGCGCCCACCCACGCCACCGGGGTCGGCGCCACCGTCGCCGGCGGGTGCGTGTGCGCGGCCGGGGTCGCGCTGGTGGCGACGGCCAAGTTCGGGCTCACCGGCCCCGGGTGGGTTGCGCTGGGTGTGTTCCTGGCAGCCGCGGCCGCCGCACGGATCGCCGCGTCGACGGCTGCGCCGGTCAGCGTCCCAACGGGACCGAGATCAGTCGGCTCCCTGCGGCCTTGACGGGATCCGGCAGCACCCGCGCGACCGTGCCCATCACCTTCGAACTCAACGAGGCCGCCACCACCTGGTGGTCGCCGGGCGGCAAACGGTGCGCGCTATGTGCACAAGGAGCCGTTTTCGGATCGCCGAGTCGTTCCACCACAACGGATTTGCGTAAAACCTTGATTTAATCCAGAAACCGGGCCAAGATCGACGGGATGGTCCACGACCCCGATTACGCGAACGCCCTCAAGGCGGCCGCGCTGCGTGTCACGCGTCCCCGGATGGCGGTGATGCGCGCAGTCGAAGAGCATCCGCACGCCGACACCGACCTGCTCATCGCGGCCACCCGGGAGTTGCTGCCGGAGGTGTCGCGGCAGACGGTGTACGACGCGCTCAACGCACTGACCGCCACCGGCCTGGTCCGCCGGATCCAGCCCGCCGGTTCGGTGGCCCGTTACGAGACCCGCGTCGGCGACAACCACCACCACGTCGTGTGCCGCTCCTGCGGCGCCATCAACGATGTGGACTGCGCCGTCGGTGAGGCGCCGTGCCTGACGGCGTCGGACGACGACGGCTCCCTGGCCGGTTTCGACATCGACGAGGCCGAGGTCATCTACTGGGGCCTGTGCCCCGACTGCTCCACCGCATCACCGTCGTCACGATCACGCCAGTGATCTAGAGCCCCATCACCAAGAAATGGAAGGGAACATTGTGTCATCTGATACATCCGATGCCAAGCCGCCGACCCCGGAGACGGCGACGCAGAGCAGCGGCAGCGAGAGCGAGAATCCGGCGATCCGGTCCCCGGAGCCCAAGGCGCACGCGCCCCTGACCAACCAGGACTGGTGGCCAGAGCAGATCGATGTGACGAAGCTGCACGCGCACTCCCCGCAGGGCAACCCGCTCGGTGCGGACTTCGACTACCCGACGGAGTTCGCCAAGCTCGACGTCGAGGCACTCAAGGCCGACGTGCTGTCGGTGATCACCACCTCGCAGGACTGGTGGCCCGCCGACTACGGCAGCTACGCCGGCCTGTTCATCCGGATGAGCTGGCACGCCGCGGGCACCTACCGCATCTATGACGGCCGGGGCGGCACCGGGCAGGGCATGCAGCGCTTCGCGCCGCTCAACAGCTGGCCGGACAATGCGAACCTGGACAAGGCGCGCCGGCTGCTGTGGCCGGTGAAGAAGAAGTACGGCAACAAGATCTCCTGGTCCGACCTGCTGGCATACGCAGGCAACGCCGCACTGGAGTCGTCCGGCTTTCAGACCTTCGGGTTCGGCTTCGGCCGCCCGGATATCTGGGAGCCCGAAGAGGTGATCTTCGGCGAGGAGGAGGAGTGGCTGGGCACCGACAAGCGTTACGCCGGTTCGGGCGACAACGCGCGTGAACTCGCCGGAGCGCTACGGCGCCACCACGATGGGTCTGATCTACGTCAATCCCGAAGGGCCGGAAGGCAAGCCGGATCCGTTGGCGGCCGCGCACGACATCCGGGAGACGTTCGGCCGGATGGCGATGAACGACGAGGAGACCGCGGCACTGATCGTCGGCGGCCACACGCTGGGCAAGACCCACGGCGCCGGCGACGGCGACCGCGTCGGACCCGGAGCCCGAGGGCGCGCCGATCGAGCAGCAGGGCCTCGGCTGGAAGTGCCCGTTCGGCTCCGGCAAGGCCGGCGACACGATCACCAGCGGCCTCGAGGTGGTGTGGACCACCACGCCGACCAAGTGGAGCAACGCGTATCTGGAACTGCTCTACGGCTACGAGTGGGAACTGACCAAGAGCCCGGCCGGCGCCTGGCAGTTCGAGGCCAAGGACGCCGAGGCGATCATCCCGGATCCGTTCGGCGGTCCGCCGCGCAAGCCCACGATGCTGGTCACCGACGTCTCGATGCGCGTCGACCCGATCTACGGCGAGATCACCCGGCGCTGGCTCGACCATCCCGAGGAGCTCAACGAGGCGTTCGCCAAGGCCTGGTACAAGCTGCTGCACCGCGACATGGGCCCGATCAGCCGTTACCTCGGCCCGTGGATCGCCGAGCCGCAGCTGTGGCAGGACCCGGTGCCCGCGGTCGAGGGCGAGCTGATCGACGAGTCCGACATCGCGACGCTGAAGAGCAAGGTCCTCGACTCCGGTCTGTCGGTGCCCCAGCTGGTCAAGACGGCGTGGTCGTCGGCGGCGAGCTTCCGCAGCACCGACAAGCGCGGCGGCGCCAACGGGGCGCGTCTGCGCCTGGAGCCGCAGCGCAACTGGGAGGTCAACGAGCCCTCCGAGCTGGACAAGGTGCTGCCGGCGCTCGAGAAGATCCAGCAGGACTTCAACGCCTCGGCGCGGGCGGCAAGAAGGTCTCGCTGGCCGACCTGATCGTGCTGGCGGGTTCGGCGGCGGTCGAGAAGGCCGCCAAGGACGCCGGCTTCGAGATCGACGTGCACTTCGCGCCCGGGCGCACCGACGCCGCCGCAGGAGGAGACCGACGTCGAGTCGTTCGCGGTGCTCGAGCCGCGCGCCGACGGCTTCCGCAACTACATCGCGTCCGGGCGAGAAGGCGCCGCTGGAGAAGTTGCTGGTGGAGAAGGCGTACATCCTCGACGTGACCGCGCCGGAGCTGACCGTGCTGATCGGCGGCCTGCGTGCGCTGGGCGCCAACCACGGCGGCAGCAAGCACGGCGTGTTCACCGACAAGCCGGGCGTGCTGACCAACGACTTCTTCGTCAACCTGCTCGACATGGGCACGGAGTGGAAGGCGTCGGAGACGGCCGAGAACGTCTACGAGGGCTTCGACCGGGCGACCGGCACGAAGAAGTGGACGGCCACGCGCCAACGACCTGGTGTTCGGCTCGAACTCCATCCTGCGCGCGCTCGCCGAGGTCTACGCCCAGGACGACAACGCCGGCAAGTTCGTCGAGGACTTCGTCGCCGCCTGGGTCAAAGTGATGAACAACGACCGGTTCGACCTGCGCTGATGCGCAGCTAGAGCCGCTTGGTCGGGCAGCGCCCACACCGTCTTCCCCGCCGGGCATCCTGGCGCGGCGGCAGGCGGTGTGGGCGCTGTGCTGTCGGCCGCGCATCGGCGCGCCGTGATCATCCACTGTGCGAAATATCAGGTCCCAAGGCGAACTGCTCGGCGCCGGCGTTTGGGTCCGGTGGAATGTGGACTTCCATCGAAGAGGAGGATCGCCGGTCGGCCTCCGGCCGATGAGGAAAGGACTCGATGAAGGTAGCGATGGCGGGAAGGCCGTCCGGCAGCGCCGGCGGCGGATCCGAAGGCTACGAGATCGAGAGCCTGGCCGGCGCCCTCGCGTCGCACGGCCATGAGGTCACACTCTTCACCGCATCGCCGCCCGACGACCGGGAGTCCCCGGCCGACGTCTCGGTGGTGCCGCTGCCGTGCGAACCCCCCGAGACGACGGCGACCGACGGCCATCACCCCGTGATCGGCGACATGGGGCGGTTCCTGGTCGACCGCTGGCACGACGATCGGCCGGACGTGGTGCACTGCTACGGCTGGAACTACGGGATGGCGGCGCAACTCGCGGCCAACCGGACGTCCCTACCGACCGTCCAGGGATTCCACCGGCTCGCCACCCTGCGGCGGCGCCATCACGGGGCGACCGCTAGTAGCGACACCGCGGTGAAGCTGGAGACCGTGCTGGCCCGGAACGCCACCCTGGTGACCGCGGGCTGCGGTGACAGCATGCGCGAAGTCATCCGGCTGGGATGTCCGCGTACTCGCGTGTCGGTGCTGCCGTCGGGCATCGACGTGGACGGGATCGAGGCACACGAACCGGGCGCCGGGGCCGGCAAGGTGCCGCACCGGATCGTCGCCGTCGCCCGGGACTTCTCCGGGTCGGAGGGGCTGCCGCAGGTGGTGCGGACGCTGCCGTCGATGCCGCGCGCCGAGGCCGTGCTGATCGCGACGGGAGCCGCCGACGACAGCGACGCCCACCGGGTGCTCGCCATGGCCGACAAGCTACGGGTGGGCCGGCGCGTCCGCCTGGTCGCGACCGCCGACGATGATCAGATCGCCGCCTTCCTGCGCACGGCCGACGTGGTGGTCTGTCCGTCGGCTTACGACGGAGACACCCAAACCGTGCTGCAGGCGATGGCCTGCGGAACGGCAGTCGTCGCCACCGCCGCGGGGGGCCCGCGCGACGCCGTCATCGAAGAGGTGACGGGTCTGTTGATCTCCACCGCCAGTGTCGACGCGCTGAGTCGCGCACTGCGATCGATCCTCGGTCAGAACGTGCTGCGGCAGGGGATGGGGCTCGCCGGGCGCGCCCGGGCCCGGTCGCGCTACAGCTGGGAGCGCATCGCCACCGACGCCGAGGTGATCTACCACAACGCCGCGCGGCGCTGTGCGGCGATGACGGGCTGACCCCGACAGCTGACCCCGACCGTCAAGCCGGGCCGCTGGGATGCGGGCCGGTAGCCGCGCGAAAACCACTGCTGTGATTCATCTTCCGGCATTCTCCGGCCACCGCGGATTTTTTCAGATGCGCGCGTTTAGTGAATTCTCTTAAGGGTATTTCGCGCGGCATGTCTTGGTCTGGGACGCCGCGCGATGTGCTGATCTGGCACGTGCACGGGTCCTGGACGGAGTCCTTCGTCGCGGGCCGGCACCGCTACCTCATCCCGGTGAACCCGGAGCGGGACGCGGACGGGCGCGGACTGGCCGGCCGCCGCTGGCCGAACGCATGTGAAGTGCCGGTCACCCAATTGGCCAGCCGGCACGTCGATTTGGTGGTGCTGCAGCGCACCGCCGACATCGAACTCGCTGAGCGGCTGCTCAACCGCCGGCTCGGCGTGGACCTGCCCGCCGTGTTCGTCGAGCACAATGCGCCGCGGCCCCTGGCGGTCGACAGTGCGCACCCGCTGGCCGACCGGTCCGACATCCCGCTCGTGCATGTGACCGCGTTCAACCAACTGATGTGGGACAACGGCGTGGCGCCCACTCGCGTCATCGACCACGGCGTGCCGGACCGCGGCTGCCGGTACACCGGTGACGTCGCGGCAGCGGCGACCATGATCAACGAACCCGTGCGGCGCCGGCGCACCGTCGGCGCGGATCTGTTGACGCCGCTGAGCCGGCACGTGCCGATCGACGTCTGGGGAATGGGCACCACCGAACTCAACGACGAGCGCCACCGTTCGCCACGGGTGACCGGGCACGGTGACGTGTCGGGGGCAGCCGTGCTCGACCCGGTCGCCCGCAGGCGGGTCTATCTGCACACCGCACGCTGGACGTCGCTCGGTCTGTCGCTGCTGGAGGCGATGTGTGCCGGAATGCCCGTCGTCGCAGTCGCTTCCACGATGGCGCCACTCGCAGTTCCGCCCGAGGCGGGAGTGGTCAGCGCCGACCTCGCCGCACTCGGTGACGCGCTCGCACGGTTCGTCGCCGATCCCGCCGCTGCCGAGGTCGCCGGGAAGGCGGCACGCGAACACGCATTGGCGCACTACGGCCTGGATCGATTCCTCGGCGATTGGGACCGACTGATTGAGGAGGTGTGCGGATGAGTACGACGAGTCCGCGGTTGAAGGTCGCGATGATCTCCGAACACGCGAGTCCCTTGGCCCTGCTCGGCGGAGTAGACGCGGGTGGTCAGAACGTCGCCGTGGCGGAGTTGTCGGCCGCGCTGGCCGCCCAAGGGCACGAGGTCGTGGTCTACACGCGCCGCGACGACACCGACCTGCTCGACCGCGTGGACACCGAACAGGGCTACACGGTGGTGCACGTCCCGGCCGGGCCGCCCGAGCCGCTCCCGAAAGATCAACTGCTTCGGTACATGCCGCAGTTCGGCGAATTCCTGGACCGGCAGTGGCGGCGATGGCGGCCCGACGTCGCGCACGCCCATTTCTGGATGTCGGGGCTGGCCACCATGGCAGCTGCGCCGCGCCACGGCATCCCGGTCGTCCAGACCTTCCACGCGCTCGGTGTCGTGAAGCGACGGCACCAGGGACGCGACGACACCAGCCCGGACGACCGTATCCGGCTGGAGACGGCGTTGGCCCGCGACGTCGACTGGGTCGCTGCCACCTGTACCGATGAGGTGGCCGAACTGTGCCGCATGGGCCGGGACCAGTCGCGGATGTCCGTGGTGCCCTGCGGGGTGAATCCCGCCGAGTTCAGCGACGGCGGACCCCGCGCCACCCGCGGCAAGCCGCAGCGCATCGTCTCGGTGGGCCGCCTGGTGCCGCGCAAGGGGTTCGACACGGTCATCCGGGCCATGCCGCAGCTGCCCGGCGCCGAGCTGGTGATCGTGGGGGGTCCGGACAAGTCCGAACTCGACGCCGACCCGGAAGCACAGCGCCTCAACGGTGTTGCCGCACAGTGTGGCGTTGCCGATCGGGTGCACCTGTACGGCGCGATCGCCCGCGACGAGATGCCGATGCTGTTGCGTTCCGCCGACGTGGTCGCGGCCACGCCGTGGTACGAGCCGTTCGGGATCGTGCCCCTGGAAGCCATGGCCTGCGGCGTGCCCGTCGTGGCGTCCGCGGTCGGCGGGATGCTCGACACGGTCGTCGACGGCGTCACCGGGCGGCTCGGTGCCGCCGCGCTCTGCGCAGCGCTGCGCCGACGCGATCGGCCCGATCCTGGCGGACCGCCGGCTGCGCGGCGCTCTCGGCAGGGCAGGCCGCGCCCGGGTACAGGAACGCTATTCGTGGCAGCGGGTCGCCGAGGAGACCGCCGCCGTGTACGGCCGGTTGGCGGGGGGCGAGATGCGGGTGATTCAGCCGGCTTCGAGCATGCGCAGCGACCGCTCTGTGTCGGCGGGCAGACGGTGGCGGGCCGCGATCACCGCGGGCAGCGATCGCAGGGCCTGGCCAAGCGCGGCCGCGTGGTCGCGGTCCTGGGTGGCCGCCCACGCCAGGCTGGTCGTGGCGCGCAGGCAGTGCCCGACCGGCCGGCGCAACCACGTGGTCAGCACCGAGTTGCGCAGCGTGCGAGCCTTTTCCGCGGAGCTGGGCGGGCGCTGGACGGACGGGCGATGGAACGCCGTGAGCCGGTCGCAGAAGCACAGGTCCCACCCGTTGGCCGCCAAATCCCAGGCCAGCAGGGTCTCCTCCCCGCGGAAGAAGATGATGGGCGAGAACCCGCCCACGGCCTCGAACGCGTCGACACGCACGATCGACGAGCACGCCAGGAACCCGAGGATCGACGGACCGGGAAGCGCCGGGTCGTGCCCGAGCGGACTGGCGGCCAGGTCGGCGACGATGGGGTCGTCCCGCATGTCGGGCCAGACCACCGTGCGGGCGGCGAGGACGGCCAGTGACGGGTGCGCGTCGAAGAGTTCCTCGGCGATCGGTACCGCCTCGGGCGCCCACCAGGAATCGTCGTCGCAGAACGCCACGAACGGTGTGCGCGCGTGTGCCACGCCCACGTTGCGACCCACCGCGCCGAGGTTCTTCTCGAGTTCGACCACGGTGAGCCGACCCGCGGAGCCGGCCGCGATGTCATGGGCGATCGCCACCGAGTCGTCGCGGGAACCGTTGTCCACCAGAATGATGGGAGATTCGGTGGTGTCCAGCAGGAGACGCAGCACGGCGGCCAGTTCCTCCGAGCGGTTGCGGCTGGCGATGACGAACGAGGTACGTGCAGAACGTGATTCCGATGCCATGGCCGATGGTGCTACCCGCAGCGCGCCCGGCCAAACCCGCCCCGGGCGTGTGCTGGTCACGGGCGGTGAGGGCTTCCTGGGCAGGCATCTGTGCGCAACGCTGGCCGCATCCGGAACCGAGGTGGTGTGCGTCGACAACCTGTCCACCAGTGCGCCGCGGCTGACCAGCCTGCCGGCCGGGGTGCACTTCGTCGACCACGACATCACCCAACCGCTGCCCGAGCCGTGGTGCCGACAGGACTTCGAGATGATCTTCCATCTCGCGTCTCCGGCGTCCCCACCGGACTACCTGCGACTGCCCCTGGCGACGCTGCGGACGGGCGCGCTGGGCACCACCACCGTCCTGGATGTGGCCGACCGGTGCGGCGCGCGGGTGGTGCTGGCGTCGACCAGCGAGGTCTACGGTGATCCCCTGGAACATCCGCAGCGCGAAAGCTATTGGGGCAACGTCAATCCCATCGGTCCGCGAAGCGTCTACGACGAAGCCAAGCGTTACGCCGAGGCGCTGGCGTTCGCCTACCACCGCGAGCACGGCACCGACATCGGCGTCGCGCGGATCTTCAACACCTACGGCCCGGGGATGCGGCCCGACGACGGCCGGGCGGTACCCACGTTCTGCCAGCAGGCGCTGCGCGGTCAGCCGCTCACCGTCGCCGGTGACGGCACCCAGACCCGCTCGCTGTGCTACGTCGACGACACCGTGGCCGGTCTGCTCGCGCTCGCGGAAGCGACGTCACCGGTCCGGTCAACATCGGCAACCCGGTCGAGCTGCCGGTCCGACGGATCGCCGAGATCATCCGCGAGCTCGCCGGCGCCGAGGTCCCCATCGAGCACCAGCCCGCCGTGACCGACGACCCGCGGCGCCGGTGCCCGGACATCACCGAGGCCAGGGAGCGGCTCGGCTGGTCACCGGCGGTGACCTATCTCGACGGGCTGGCGGCCACCGTCGACTGGTTCCGCGCCGTGCTCGACGAGGCGGACGTCCACGCCGCCCAGGCCACCTGAGAGAGCAGGAGTCGATATGCGAATCCTCGGCATCAACGCCGTCTTCCACGATCCGGCGGCCGCACTGGTGATCGACGGCCAGATCGTCGCCGCCGCCGAAGAGGAACGGTTCTCGCGGCGCAAACACGGCAAGCAGGCGGTGCCGTTCTCGACCTGGGAGTTGCCGGTGGCCGCGGCGCGCTGGTGTCTGGCCGAAGCCGGGATCTCGCCGGGCGAGCTGGACGCCGTCGGGTACTCCTACGACCCCGCGCTGATGGCCGACGAGAGCGGCTCGACCGAGGGTCTGGACCGGGACTGGGAGTACCTGCGGACTCTGTATGCCCAACGGGCGCCGCGGTTTCTGGCCTCGGCGCTGCCGGGACTGGACCCGGCCGTGGTCCGGCACGTCCGACATCACGTCGCCCACGCCGCGTCGACCGCGTTGGCCTCGCCGCACCCCGACACCGCCGTGCTCGTCGTCGACGGGCGCGGCGAGCGCACCTCGATGCTGGCCGGCGTGTACCGCGACCACAAGCTGGACGTGCTGGCCAGCCAGGCACTGCCGCACTCGCTCGGCCTGCTCTACGAAAGCCTCACCGAGCATCTGGGCTTCACCCGGTCCAGTGACGAGTACAAGGTCATGGCGATGGGTTCCTATGGTGCGCCCCGCTTCATCGACGCCCTGCGCGAACGGGTGTACGCCTGTGCCGACGGGGGCTTTCGCACCGAACCGATCGACTGGACCTAGCTGGCCCCCAAGCGCGTCCCGACACCGTCGGAGCAGGCGTCGGCGCTGGCCCGGCCCGAGCCCGTGCACGCCGATCTGGCGTGCAGCGTGCAGCAGGTCGTGGAAGAGGTGCTGCTCGATCTGGTCGCGTGGTTGCGGGAGCGGGTCGAGGGCGACAGCCTCTGCCTGGCCGGGGGAGTCGCGCTCAACTGCGTGGCCAACTCCCGCATCCACGCCGAGAGCGGGTTCGACCGGATCTGGGTGCAGCCGGCGGCCGGTGACGCGGGCACGGCGCTGGGCGCCGCGCTGGCCGTCGCGGCAGACGAGGGCGAACCGATCACGCCGATGCCCTCGGCGCAGTTGGGCCGCGGCTGGACCGATGAGGCGCTCCAGGCGGTGCTCGACCGGGCCGCGCTGGCCTACGAACGGCCCGCCGATCTCGCCGAAGCCGTCGGCGCGGCGCTCGCCGACAACCAGCTGGTGGGCTGGTTCCAGGGCCGTTCGGAGTTCGGGCCGCGCGCCCTGGGCGGGCGGTCCCTGCTGGCCGACCCGCGCCGGCTGGACAACCTGGAGCGCCTCAACGACGTCAAGGGTCGCGAGCAGTTCCGGCCGGTGGCGCCGATGGTGCTGGCCGACCGGGCGGCCGAGATCTTCAACCGCGGACCGCTGCCGAGCCCGTACATGCTGTTCGTGCACGACGTCGCCGAGGCGTGGCGTGACCGGATCCCGGCCGTCACCCACGTCGACGGCACGGCGCGGGTGCAGACCGTCGGCGCGGATCAGCCGCTGCTGCGCGCGACGATCGAGCACTTCGCGGCGCGGACCGGGGTGCCGGTGCTGGTCAACACCAGCTTCAACACCGCCGGCCGGCCGATGGTCGACAGCCCGCAGGACGCGCTCGAATGCTTCGGCAGCGCGCCGATCGACGTGCTCGCCCTGGGCCCCTTCCTGGTGCGGCGGCGACGATGATGGACGACGTCACCCTCGTGATCCCCACGATCGGCCGGGCATCCCTGCAGCGTCTGCTCGGTGCGTCGAGGACAGCGCCGGGCCCCGGCCCGCGCAGGTGATCATCGTCGACGACCGGGCCGACCCCCAGCCACTGCAGCTGCGGACGGACCTGACGCTCAAAGTGCTGGAGAGCGGGGGCCGGGGGCCCGCCGCGGCCCGCAACCGGGGATGGCGGGCCAGTGACACCCGATGGGTGTGCTTCCTCGACGACGACGTCCTGCCGACTCCGGGATGGCTGCCGACCCTGCGCGCGGACCTCGACGCCGCCGAATCGTTCGAGCCGCCGGGTCGCAGGGCCGCCTCGAGGTGCCGTGCGGTGACCCGGACCGCCCCAGCGACGACGAGGCGCGCACGCTGCGACTGGCCGAGGCGCAGTGGATCACCGCCGACATGGCCTACCGGCGCGACGTGCTGGTCGATGTGGGCGGCTTCGACGACCGGTTCCCGCGCGCCTACCGGGAGGACTCCGACATCGCGCTGCGGATCGTGTCCGCCGGCCACCGCATCGTCTCCGGGACGCGCCAATGTCTGCATCCCGTTGCGCCTGCGACATGGTGGACCTCCGTGCGCGTCCAGGTCGGCAATCGCGACAACGCGCTGCTGCGCCGCAAGTTCGGCCGGGGCTGGCGGGCACGCATCGGTGAGGGCCGGGGCCGGCTGCCCGCCCACGCGGCGACCGTGGCAGCGGCCCTCGTCGGCGTGCTGGCGCTGCCGCTGCGGCGGCCGCGGGCGGCACTGGGCGGGGGCATGGCATGGGGCGCCCTGACGGCCGAGTTCACCGTCCGGCGCTTCCTGGCCGGTCCGCGCACCGTGCCGGAATTGGCCCGGATGATGTTGAGCAGCATGCTGATTCCGCCGGTCGCGGTCTGGCACCGGCTCGCCGGGGAATGGCAGCATCGCAACGCGCGCGCCGAACCGCCGCTGGCGGTGCTGCTCGACCGGGACGACACCCTGATCGAGGACGGCCCCTATCTCAACGATCCACGCGGCGTCGTGCCGATGCCCGGCGCGCGGCGCGCGCTCGACGACCTGCGGGACCGCGGATTGTTGCTGGCCGTGGTCACCAACCAGTCCGGCGTGGCGCGGGGACTGATCACGCCCGAACAACTCGGCGAGGTGAACGCCGAAGTCGCGGGCCGGCTCGGCCCGTTCGACAGCTGGCAGATCTGCCTGCACGGGGAGGACCACGGCTGCGCATGCCGCAAGCCCGCACCGGGCATGGTGCTTGCGGCGGCGTCGGCGCTGGGCGTGCCACCGCGGCGATGCGTGCTGATCGGCGACACCGGCGGCGACGTCGACGCCGCGCTGGCCGCGGGAGCGCGCGCCATCCTGGTGCCGACCGGGCGGACCCGCGTCGAGGAGATCGCCGCCGCCCACGCGCACCCGCGGGCCGCGGTGGCCGACACGTTGCCCGCCGCGGTGGCGATGGTGCTGGAGGCGGCGACATGAGCACCGCGCTGGTCGCCCGTCTCGATAGTGCCGGCGACGTGCTGATCACCGGGCCCGCCGTCCGCGCGGTGGCCGCCGCGCACGACCGCGTGGTGATGCTCGCCGGGCCGCGCGGGCGTGCGGCCGCCGAGCTGCTGCCCGGCGTCGACGAGATCATCGAATGGCAGGCCCCCTGGGTCGATTTCGACTCCCCGGAACTCACCGCGGCCCACGCCGAGGACCTGATCAAGCAACTGCGCGACACCGCGCCCGACCGCGCCTATGTGTTCACATCATTCCACCAGTCGCCGTTGCCGCTGGCGCTGCTGTGCCGGATGGCCGACGTGCCGTGGGTCGGCGCGATCAGCGTCGACTATCCCGGCAGCCTGCTCGACCTGCGACACCAGGTGCCCGACGGCGTCCCCGAACCGGAGCGGGCCCTGTCGCTGGCCACCGCCGCGGGCTGCGCACTGCCCGCAGGCGACACCGCAGCACTGCAGCTCTGCGGCGTGCCGCCGGTACCGGCGCGGGTGCGCGAGCGGATCGGGGCCGAGCGCTTCGTGGTCTTCCATCCCGGGGCCGCGGTCGCGGCGCGCAGGCCGAGCGCCGACCGCAGCCGCGACATGGTGGCCGCCCTGGTCGACGCCGGACACCGGGTCGTGGTCACCGGGGGCGAGGGTGAACGTGCGCTCACCGCCGAGGTGGCGGCCGGACGCGGCGTCGACCTCGGCGGGTTGACGACGCTGGGCGAACTGGCCGCGGTCCTCGCCGCGGCGCGAGTGGTGGTGGCGCCCAACACCGGAACCGCCCATCTGGCCGCCGCAGTGGGCACTCCGGTCGTGTCGCTGTTCGCCCCGGTCGTGCCGGCTGCGCAGTGGGCGCCCTACGGCGTGCCGGTGACGCTGCTCGGCGACCAGGACGCGGCCTGCCGCGGGACCCGGGCCCGGGTGTGCCCCTGCAGCGGCACACCTGCCTGGACGGGATCACCGACACCGCACTGCTGGCGGCGGTGCACGACGCCACCGCAGCGCATCGAGGGAGAGGGACACGATGATCGCCACGCACTTCGAGCATCTGATCGGCGCCGTCCAGCGCACGAGCAGCCACATCGACCGGATCGACGCCTGGGGCCGCCATCTGGCCGGCGTGCTCACCGCCGGCGGCCGGCTACTGGCGTGCGGCAACGGCGGCAGCGCCGCCGAGGCCCAGCACCTGACCGCCGAACTCGTCGGGCGGTTCAAGAACGAGCGACAGCCGTTGTCGGCCATCGCGTTACATGCCGACACCTCGGCGCTGACCGCGATCGTCAACGACTACGGCGGCGACGAGATCTTCGCCCGCGGGGTGCGCGCGCACGGTCGTCGCGACGACGTCCTGGTCGCCCTGTCGACCAGCGGAACCAGCCACAACGTGCTGACGGCGGTCAAGGCCGCCCACGAACTCGGCATGACCACGTGGGCGCTCACCGGGCCCGCGCCCAACCCGCTGGCCGCGACCTGCCACGAGTCCATCTGTGTGGAGGCGCCGTCCACGGCCACCGTGCAGGAGGTGCACCTGCTGCTCGTGCACGCGCTGTGCATGGCCGTCGACGAACGGGTGCTGGGGCCGGTGAGCTCATGACCGGCCCGCTGGTCGTCGTCGGTGACGCCATCCTCGACGTCGACATCGAGGGCACGGCGACCCGGTTGAGCCCCGAAGCGCCCGTGCCCGTCGTCGACGTCGACCGCGGCTGGCAGCGGCCCGGGGGAGCCGGTCTGGCGGCACTGCTGGCCGCCCGCACGCACGACGACGTGGTGCTGATCACCGGCATCGCCGACGACGATGCGGGCCGACAGCTCGCCGATCTGCTGGCGGCTTCGGGCGTGCGCGTGGTGGCGTTGCCGATGCGCGGCTCCACGGTCACCAAGACCCGGGTGCGGGCCGGTGGACAGTCCATGCTGCGCATCGACCGCGGCAGCGCCGTACCGGCGCCCGGCCCGCTGCCCCGGGCGGCGGCCGAGGTGCTGGGCGAGGCAGGCGCCGTCTGCGTGGCCGACTACGGCAGGGGAGTGGCCGCGCTGCCCGCGCTGCGAGAGGTCCTCGGCGCGGTCGCCGCCCGCACCCCGGTGGTGTGGGATCCGCACCCGCGTGGCGCGGATCCGACCCCTGGCTGCCGGCTCGTCACCCCGAATGAGGCCGAGGCGCAACACTTCTGCGCAGGCGGTGTCGCGGGGGAGGAACTGCGCGACCGCTGGCAGGCCGACGCCGTGTGCATCACGCTGGGTGCCCGCGGCGCCCGCGTTTTCGGCGCCGACGGCAACCGGATCCATGTCGGCACTCCATCGCTGCCGGCCGTCGGATCCGCTCGCGAGGACACCTGTGGCGCCGGGGACCGGTTCGCCGTCGCGGTCACCGCCGCGCTGGCCGACGGCGCCGACGCCCTGGCCGCCGTCACCGCGGCGGTCGAAGCGGCCGCACGGTTCGTCGCCGCCGGCGGCGCCGCGGCCGTGTCCAGCCCCGTGCCCGCCGGCCGGCGCGGCAACCCGGTGGCCGACACCGGCGACCACGGGGTCACCGACGCCGTCGCACTGGCCGAGCGCCTCCGTGCGCGAAGGGCGCACCGTCGTCGCCACCGGCGGCTGTTTCGACCTGCTGCACACCGGTCACGTCCGGCTGCTGCGCACCGCACGGGAACTCGGGGACGCATTGATAGTGCTGATCAACTCCGACGCGTCGGTGCGGGCCCTCAAGGGCCCCAGCCGGCCGGTGATGCCCGCCGAGGACCGGGCCCGCGTACTCGGCGCGCTGGCGTGCGTCGACGCCGTCGCGGTCTTCGACGAAGCGACGCCCGAACGGCTGCTGGCGGCCGTGCGGCCCGACATCTGGGTCAAGGGCGGCGATTACGCCGCCGCCGATCTTCCCGAAGCCGACGTGGTGACCCGCCACGGCGGCGACGTCGTCATCGTGCCCACGGTCGCCGGCTACTCGTCCTCCGCCCTGATCGCCGCAGCGCGCTCGGGCCATCCCACAGAAAGGTGACTCCATGACCGACCCATCCACCACCAACCACCATCACCGACCAGCGCTCGCCCGGTGCCGTGCTCATCACCGGCGGCGCCTCCGGGCTGGGCGCGGCGGTGGTCGACGCCGTGTCGGCGCACGGCGGCACCCCACTGGTGATCGACCGGGCCAGGCCCGCCGCCGACGTGGCGCACGTGTGCGCCGATCTCGCCGACACCGATGCGGTCGACGCCGCCGTCGCGGCATTGGCCGATCAGGCCGACGGCCAGATCGACGGCGTGTTCACCGCAGCCGGGATCGACTCCTGCGGCACGCTGCGCGACGTCCCGGCCAAGGAATGGGAGCAGGTGGTCGTGGTCAACCTGCTCGGCACCGCCGCCGTGATCCGCTCCGCGCTGCCGTATCTGCAGACCGGTAGAAGCCGGATCGTCACGGTCGCTTCGACATTGGGCATCAAGGCGGTCAGCGACGCGACCGCCTACTGCGCGTCCAAGTTCGGGGTGGTCGGCTTCACCCGCGCGCTGGCCGCCGAACTGGCCGGAGACATCGGCGTCACGCTGCTGATCCCCGGCGGCATGCACACCCCGTTCTTCGACGGCCGCACCGAGCAGTACAAGCCGCCGGCGGACGCCAAGCTCAACCAGCCGGCCGACGTCGCCGCGACGGTGCTGTTCGCGCTGACGCAGCCGCCGGGATGTGAGATCCGCGAGATGGTCGTGTGCGCCTCGACGGAATCGTCATGGCCCTGACCGGAACTCGGCACACCGTCGATGGGCCGCAGACCATCTTGGTGTTGCGGGCACTGGGCCTCGGCGACCTGCTCACCGCGGTGCCTGCCCTGCGCGGACTGCGTCGGCGCTACCCGCGCGCCCGGTTGACGCTGGCCGCGCCCCGCCGGTACCGCGAGCTCGCCCTGCTCACCGGCGCCGTCGACGACGTCGTGGACACCCCGGGTCTCGGGCCGATCGAGGGCGCCGCGGGCGGACCGGACCTCGCCGTCAATCTGCACGGCCGGGGACCGCAGAGCATCGAGGCGCTGCTGGCATTGCGGCCGAAGACCCTGCTGACCCACCACCACGACGACCACCCCGACCTCGCGGGGCCGCCGTGGCGGGCCGACCTGCACGAGGTCGACCGCTGGTGTGGCCTGTTGCACTGGGCCGGAATCGACTGCCGCAGCGACGATCTGCGCATCGACCGGCCCGAGGGCTACCCGCGGCGATCCGACGTCGTGGTCATCCATCCCGGCGCCGCGTCCCCGGCCCGGCGCTGGCCGCCCCAGCGCTACGCAGCGGTGGCCGCGGCCCTGGCCGCGCAGGGCCGGCGCGTCGTGATCACCGGCGCACCGGCCGAAGCCGACCTCGTCGAGCAGGTGGCCACCGAAGCGGGACTGCCCGGATCCGCCGTCTGGCCGGGCTCGCAGGATCTGCTCTCGCTGGTGGCGTTGATCGCCGACTGCCGCCTGCTGATCTGCGGGGACACCGGGGTCGGGCACGTGGCCACCGCCACCGGGACACCGTCGGTGCTGCTCTTCGGTCCCACGCCGCCGGCGCTGTGGGGCCCGCGCGGCGACGGACGGCACGTCGCTTTGTGGGCCGGCGACCGCGGCGATCCGCACGCCGACAGTCCCGATCCGGGGCTGTTGCTTCTGACGGTGCCCCGCGTGCTGGATGCGGCTCACGACGTCCTGGCGAGGTGCGCGTGAGCACCGCCCCGCGCATCGGCGTGGTGGGCGTCGGATACGTCGGCCTGACCACGGCGGTCTGCCTGGCCGGACGCGGCCTCGACGTCGTGGCGGTCGACGTCGACGAGGTCAGGGTGGCGCGCCTGCGTGCCGGTGTGCCGATCATCGACGAGGCGGGACTGCCCGACCTGCTGGCGCGGACGCTGGCGTCGGGAGGGTTGCGGTTCTGCACCGACTACCGCGAATTGGCGGACCGCGACGTGGTTTTCGTTTGCGTGTCCACTCCGAGCGGCGACGACGGCGCCGCCGACCTGCGCGCCCTCGACGCCGCGGTGACGCAGCTGGCCGAGGTGCTGCCCCGGGGCGCCGTGGTCACGCTGAAATCGACGGTGCCGGTCGGCACGACGCGAACGATCGCCGACCGGATGGCCTCGCTGGGCATCGGTGTCGCCTCCAGCCCGGAGTTCCTCCGGGAGGGCCGCGCGATCGCCGACTTCACCCACCCCGACCGCATCGTGGTGGGCGCTGATTCCGACGCCGACGCGGCGCGGGTGAGCGCCGCCTACGGCGCCGATCCGGCGACCGTGCTGCGGATGAGCCCGGAGAGCGCAGAGCTGGCCAAATACGCCAGCAACGCCTTCCTGGCGGTGAAGCTTTCCTACACCAATTCCCTGGCCGAGCTGTGTGACCGGTTCGGTGCCGACATCGGCGACGTCACCGCATGCATGGGCGCCGACGCGCGGATCGGGTCGGCCTTCCTGCAGCCCGGACCCGGCTGGGGTGGCTCCTGTCTGCCCAAAGACACTGCGGCGCTCCTGCATTCGGCCCGCTCCCGCGGCGTTGCGCTGGCCGAGGTGGCGGCCGCGCGGACCACCAACGCCGCCCAACCCGACCCGCATCACCGAGGCGCTTCAGCAGTCGATGGAGTGCGCGCTGAGCGAGGCGCGGATCACGGTGTTCGGGCTGACCTTCAAGGCGTTCACCAGCGATACCCGGGACTCACCGGCGCTCACGGTGTGCGCGCACCTGACGTCCCGCGGCGCGCACGTCTACGGCTACGACCCGCAACTGCCCGCCATCGACGCGCAGGTGCTGCAGACCGCCGGGGTCACCGCCGTCGACGACCCGTACCGCGCCGCCAAGGCCGCCGACGCGATCCTGCTGCTGACCGAGTGGCCGCAGTTCCGCGAACTCGACTGGTCGGCCATCGCCGAGCACGCCCCCTCGGCGGTCGTCGCCGACACCCGCAACCTGCTCGATCCCGCCGCGGTGGCCACCGCCGGGCTGACCTACCTGGGCAACGGCCGGGCCGCCGGCTTCTGAGCGCGTCAGCCGGTGGGTCCGCCGCCCAGCTGCTCGCCGGTGGCCTGGAAGTAGACGCGGCGCGCGATCTCCACGGTGTGATCGGCGAAGCGCTCGTAGAACCGGCCCAGCAGGACCAGGTCCGCGGCCACGGCGGGCCCGTGCTGCCAGCTCGGGCCCATCACCCGGGCGAACAGCTCGCGGTGCAGATCGTCCATGTGCTGGTCGCCCTCGCAGATCCGCTCGGCCTGCTCGGCGTCGACGGTGCGCACCGCGGCGCGCGCATGCGCCGCCAGCCGCACCGCCGTCGACCCCATCTCGGTGAACAGGTCGCGCACGTCGGCCGGCACCGCGCAGTCCGGGTGGCGGCGTACCGCGGTGCGCGCCACGTGCGACGCCAGTGCGCCCATCCGGTCGGCGTCGGCCGCGATGTGCAGGGCCGAGACGACCGTGCGCAGATCCCTGGCGACGGGCGCCTGCAACGCGAGCAGGGTGTAGGCGCGGTCGTGCACAGAGACCCCGAGAGCACTCAATGCCGTCAGTTCGTCGCCCAGCGCCGCCGCGCTCGCGAGGTCCCCGTCGAGCAGCGCGGCCGTGGCTGTCCGCATCATCGCCGAGGTCCGGCCGCACATGTCGGCCAGATCGACGGCCAGGCTGTCGAGTGTGTGGTGGAATTCGGTACGCATCGGTCCCCCCAACGGCCGGCCGCGTCAGACTGCCGCGGTGCGAGGGGCGTAGCGCAGGATCGCGGCCACGCCGTCGCGCGGCGTCAGTCTTTCGTCGACGCCGACCAGGGCGGCATCGATGCTCACCGCCGCGAACGGCAGCGCCTCGTCGGCCCGGACGGTGGTGGCCTGCTCGGAGCCCAACTCCGAGAGCACGTCCGGATTCGGGGCCACGGTCACCGGCGAATCGCCGACCACGACCGTGGTGTCGCCGAGGTCGCCGACGATCAGCGTCTCCACCGCGCCTTCGCGCAGCGCCGCGCACACGCCGGCCAGCCCTTCGGTCGCCAACCCCGACTCGCGCTCCAACTCGGCCCGGAAGCGCTGCGCGGCATCGTCGATGGCGTCGACCCGCCGCAACCGCAACTGGGTGTCGATGTCGTGTGCCAGTGCCGCGTCGTCGATACTGCCGCGGGCCCCCGCGTTGACCTCGACGGCGCATTCGGCCACCCGCTTGGGCAGCTGGGCGAGCAGATCGGCGCGCGAACGCACCTCGCCGACTACGAAGACCACGTCTGGACCGGCGGCGTCGAACGTCTCGGTGACCTTCTCGGCCGTTTCGCGGATGTTCTTCGACCGGGCTGCCTCGGCCGTGCGTTGCGCGTCGCCGTACCCGGAGGATTCGGCGCCTGCCGCCTTGTGCACCGGATAGCCGTCACCTCCACGCTGACGGACTGGGTGCGGCCGCCACGGTGGACCGTGACGTCGGCGCCGGCGTGGTCGACGGCCACGGTCAGATACGGCGGGTCGTCGACGCCGTGCACCACCAGCGGAATCAGGTAGGGCAGGTCGGACACCCGGGCGGTGGGCGACTCCGGCGGCCGGATCAACCGCTCGACGAGCCGGACGCCGGTGGAATCGGCGACGACCGCCCGCCCGCCGCGGCCCGCGGGCGGGGAGGACTCGGTGAGGCCGCGGCGGACATGGTCGATCAGCGTCGCGTCGGCGCCCTGGGCGTCGAGCTGTTCGGCGATCGCACGCCACCGCAGTTCGAACTGCTTCTCGGCGTCGGCGGTGTTGTGGGTGTCATCGAGATAGACGGAGGCGAAGGGGCCCTGCGCTGCGACCAGCGGGCGGAATCGTTGAGACTGCATGCCCTGATGTGTGCCCGCCCAATGCGCGGACAAACGTCGCTCAGCCGACGAGCAGGCCCGCGGCGAGCCGAAGGTCGGCGACCAGCCCCGCGAAGGACTCCTCGCGGCTGTCCTGCGGCCCGCGCAGCACCGAGGACGGGTGCACGGTGGCGACGATGTGCGGATCGCGGCCCGCCGGCGCCTCTTCGGTGGGTAGCTGCAGTATCTCACCACGGTGCGCCGTGAGCCGAAACGAGGGCCCCAGCAGCGATCTGGCGGCGGTCGCGCCCAGCAGGACGACGACGTCGGGCTCCACCGCCGCCAACTCGGCCAGCAGCCAGGGCCGGCAGGACACCACCTCGGTGCGGCTCGGTGTCTTGTGGATGCGGCGGGTGCCGCGCTCGGCGGGAGCGAACTTGAAGTGTTTGACGGCGTTGGTGACGTAGACGGGTTCCCGGTCCACTCCCGCCTGCAGCAGTGCCTTGTCCAGCAGTTTGCCAGCCGGCCCGACGAACGGCTCACCGGCGCGGTCCTCCCGGTCGCCCGGCTGTTCGCCGACGAGCATCAGCCGGGCGTCCGCGGGACCCGCGCCGAAGACGGTCTGGGTCGCGTTCTCGAACAGGTCGCACCCCCGGCAGGCTTGCGACGCGGCGGCAAGGTCGGCCAGTTCGCGGCTGGGCGGCAGGTAGTCAGCTGCGGTCGTGCTCGGCATGACCGCGGGTTACCCGATTCTTCGCCGATGTTGTCCGGCACCGCGAGACCAACCGCCACCGACCGGTGCGCCCCGCCCGAACTGTCGGTGACGTTCGGTAGGGTCCACCGCGTGACTTCGAGTGCCGCCGTGACAACCGGCCTGCGCAGCGTAAACGCCCGTCTCGCTGAGGAACTGGCGGTCGCAGAGAGCCAGGTGGCCGCCGCCGTCCGGCTGCTCGACGAGGGCGCGACGGTGCCGTTCATCGCCCGCTACCGCAAAGAGGCCACCGGCAGCCTCGACGACGGCCGGCTGCGGCTGCTCGAAGAGCGGCTCGGTTACCTGCGCGAGCTCGACGACCGGCGCGCAGCGGTGCTGGCGTCGATCAGGGAACAGGGCAAGCTCACCGACGAGGTGACCGCCGCACTGCTGGCGGCCGACACCAAAGCCCGCGTCGAGGACATCTATCTGCCGTACAAGCCCAAGCGCCGGACCAAGGCACAGATCGCCCGGGAGGCCGGCCTCGAACCGCTCGCCGAGCGCCTGATCGCCGATCCGGCGGTGTCGCCCGAGGACGCCGCCGCCGGGTTCCTCGGCGCCGACGTCGCCGACGCCGCCGCGGCACTCGAGGGCGCGCGGCACATCCTGGTGGAACAGGCCGCCGAGGACGCCGAACTCGTCGGAGCGCTGCGGGAACGGTTCTGGCAGCAGGGCTCGATGCGCAGCCGGCCGGCCTCGGACGCGGTGGCCGCAGAGCAGAAGGCGCAGAAGTACCAGGACTATTTCGACTTCGCCGAGCCGTTGCAGTCGATGCCGTCGCACCGGGTGCTCGCCGTGCTGCGTGGCGAGAAGGAACAGGTGCTGGCGCTCACCCTCGACGGCGGCGAGGACGACGGCTACCAGGTGATGATCGCCGCGGCGCTCGGCATCGACCTGGCCGGCGGGCACGCCGCGACAGCCGTGGCTCGCCGGCACCGTCGGATTCGCCTGGCGCACCCGGCTGTCGGTGTCGGCAGCGGTGGATGCGCGGGTGCGGCTGAAGCTGCGCGCGGAGGAGGACGCCGTGGCGGTGTTCGCCCGCAACCTCAAGGATCTGCTGCTCGCCGCGCCGGCGGGTAACCGCACCACACTCGGGCTCGACCCGGGCTTCCGGACCGGCGTCAAGGTCGCCGTCGTCGACGGCACCGGCAAGGTCGTCGAGACCTGCGCGATCTTTCCGCATCAGCCGCAGAAGCAGTGGGCCGCGGCCAAGGCCACCCTGGCGGCTCTGATCGCCCGGCACGGCGTGGAACTGATCGCCATCGGCAACGGCACCGCGTCCCGCGAAACCGACGCGCTGGCAGCAGAACTCATCGCCGACATCCGGTCGGCCGGCGGGAGCGCACCCACTCGGGCCATGGTCAGCGAGGCGGGCGCCTCGGTGTATTCGGCCTCGGCGTACGCGGCGCACGAGCTGCCCGACCTGGACGTGACGCTGCGCGGTGCGGTCTCGATCGCCCGCCGGTTGCAGGACCCGCTGGCCGAGCTGGTCAAGATCGAACCGAAGTCCATCGGCGTCGGGCAGTACCAGCACGACGTGACGCCGGGCATCCTGGCCCGCAGCCTGGGCGCGGTGGTCGAGGACGCGGTGAACGCGGTCGGGGTCGACCTGAACACCGCATCGGTGCCGCTGCTGGCCCGCGTCTCGGGCATCACCGAGTCGCTGGCCGAAGCGATCGTCGCGCACCGGGACCGCACCGGCCGATTCCACAACCGGCGGGCGCTGCTGGAGGTCCCGCGCCTGGGTCCCAAGGCCTTCGAGCAGTGCGCGGGCTTCCTGCGGATCCGCGACGGCGAGGATCCGCTGGACGAGCTCGGGCGTCCATCCGGAGTCCTATCCGGTGGTGCGCCGCATCCTGGACCGCGCGGGGTTGACGCTGACCGAGATCATCGGGAACGACCGCGCGCTGCGCGGCGTGCGGCCCGCCGACATCGCCGACGAGCGGTTCGGCGTCCCGACGGTGACCGACATCCTCGCCGAGCTGGAGAAGCCCGGCCGCGATCCCCGTCCGGCGTTCACCACGGCGAGCTTCGCCGCCGGCATCGAGAAGATCGCCGATCTGAAGGTGGGCATGGTGCTCGAGGGGGTAGTGACCAACGTGGCGGCATTCGGCGCCTTCGTCGACGTCGGGGTGCACCAGGACGGGCTCGTGCACGTCTCCGCGATGGCCGACCGCTTCGTCTCCGACCCCCACGAGTTGGTGCGCTCCGGCCAGGTGGTCCGCGTCAAGGTCGTCGACGTCGATGTGGACCGGCAGCGCATCGGGTTGAGTCTGCGGCTGCGCGACGAGCCCAAACCCGACGCGCGGCGGGGGAGAGCGGAACCGGCGTCCCGCCCCGCGCCAGCCGCAGCGTCGCGGCGCCGCCGGTCGACGAGAACCGGACCGGGCGGGCGGGTCGATGGCCCAGGCGCTGCGGGACGCGGGCTTCGGACGGTGAGCACGCCCGGCACCGCCGCCTGATCAGCTGACGTAGACGTCCCGCCCGGCCGGATAACCGCCGCCGATGGTGGCGATGTGCACGTGGTTGTAGTGGTTGGCGTTGTCGGAGCCCAGGTCGGCCATCCGGTGCGGCGCGCCGTGCGCCGGGTAGAACGTCTGCCGCCAGATCACATGTGCCAGTCCGAGGCGATCGGCGTTGCGCAACACGAACGCCACGATGGAATCGCCGAGCGCGATGCCCTCGGGGGTGGCGTAGTCGGGGATCATCGCGTCGATCGCCAAGCCGTCGGGATGCCACCGCAGCGAGTCCGGCCGGACGCCGCCGATGCGCTGGATCTCCGGGAAGATCGCGCTGACTGCGCGCGCGACCAGAATGGTCTTGAGCTGAAGTCCCGATTCCGAGCCGACGGTGTCGGGCATGGCTGTCGTCGAGGGTGCGGTGCAGGGACCGCGACGCCGCCAGCGCCAGCCCGTCGTCGGCCGGCTGGGTCCGGTACCGCGAGGACTGCTCGGGGCTGGTCGCGGCGCCGGCGACCAGCTCGGCACAACACCGCTGCGGGCTCGTGCCGCCGGCTCTGGACAACGAATCGGCGCCGGCCGAGAACAGGGCAAGCGCAGGAACGGCGATGGCGACCGCGGCGCCGACCACCTCCGGCGCCGCGGGGTGGCTAAGCTGTGTCTCCCCACGGCCGTGCACTCTACCTGCGGCTCTTCGACCGGCGAAAATCGCAGCGAAGCACACCGGTGGTCCGCCACCTCCTCCCAGCCCGTCCACCGGGGCTGTTCGCGCAGGTCAAGAAGGCCGACTGCGCATGCCGCGCGCGACGTGCCCGGACCGGGTTAGGCTGCCGCCGTTCCGGTGCGCGGCTGTAACAGCGGCCTCCGGACATCCGATAGATCGCACACACCGGTGTCGGACAGCGAAGGGGATGCCGTGAGCACAGTGCTGGGGCTGTCGCTGACCGCGACCGAGGTCGTCTGGGCGCTGGTCGACGTGTCCGACGGCACGGTGCTCGACCACGATGCCCTCGAATGGGAGGCCGGCGCCGCGATCGCCGGGACGGCCGCGCGCGGTGCCCGCTCGATCGCCAATGCGGACGGCGTCGACGTCGACCGGGTCAGGCTGATCTGGACTCCCGCGGTCGCGGCCGCGGGCCGCCGGCTCGAGATCGAACTGCGCTCCCTCGGCTTCGACGCCGTCGAGGCCGTGCCGTGGCACTGCGCGACCCGGGTACTGGTCAAGCCGGAGGAATCCGACATGCCGGCGCGCGTGGTCCTGGCCTACGGGGCTGCGATGGCCGTCATCGACCCGAGCGAGGCGTTCACCGTCCCCCTACGAGCCCAGGACGCGCCGCGTCCGCGGCGCCGGCCGGCGCGCGTACTGGCCGCCGCGATCGGGGTTGTCGCGGCCGCCGCGGTCGGTGCCGTGTTCGTCAGCGCCGGTTCGCCCCCGCAGGTCGAACCGGCAGCGGCGGCGGCCGAGCAGCCCGCCTCTGATCCCGGCTGGGTGAGTGTGACCGCGCCCGGCACGGCAGCCGAGCCGCTCCGCAAGGTCGTCAACGCCGACGCCGCCCCGCCGTTGCGCCGGGCCGCCGCTGCGGTCCCCGCCTGGACCCCGCCGGCCGGCACCCCGGTCGCGTCCGCCGCCACGCCCGCCGCGGTGCCGCACCTGCCCGTCGCCGGCCAACAGCACCTACCGGGCGCTCAGCCGGCCGCGGTGCCGCTGCCCGGCCCGGAACCGTCCGTCCCGGCCAGCTCTGCCGGCTCCCGAGGAGTCCATCCCCGCCACTCTGCCGGCTCCCGAGGAGTCCGTGCCGGCAGCTCTGCCCGTCCCGGCACAGCCCGCGGCGCTTCCTCCACCCGCCCCGGACCAGTCCGACGTGGTGCTGCCGCCGGACCCGGAGATGACAGTTCCGGTGAATCTGTTCACTGCGCTGCCCTGACCGCGTACGGTCGAGTCGTGACAGCGGTTTCGCAGGCGATTCGTGCCGGTGAGCAAGTGGTGGAGACGGCCCGCGGGATGCGTGATCTGGTGCGCGAGCAGGCCGCCGAATCGGAACGGCAGCGCACGCTGACCCCGGCGATCGTCGACGCGATGTGGTCCACGGGGCTGATGTCGGCGTTCAACCCGGTACCGGCCGGCGGCGTCGAGCCCTCGTTCGCCGAGATGATCGAGACCTGGATCGAGATGGCCTGGCAGGACGGCTCGTTCGGCTGGGTCGGCATCGCCAACCTGCCGTCGGCGTTCGCCGCCGCCGCCTACCTGCCCGACGCCGGTTTCGCCGAGGTGTTCACCGCCAACGACAACCGGGTGACGATGGGCGGCCAGTTCTTCCCCAACGGTCAGGGCATCGCCGTCGACGGCGGCTACCGGCTCACCGGCTCGTGGAGCTTCGGCTCGGGCACCGGGCACTCCGAGTACGTTGCGGCCGGCTTCCTGCCGATGGTGGACGGCGAGATGCGGTGGGTGAGCGAGGGCGTGCCCGACATGCAGGTCGCCGTCGTGCCGCGCGACGAGGTCACGTTCACCGACGGCTGGTTCGTGCAGGGCCTGAAGGGCACCGGCTCCTACGACTACAGCGTCGACGACGTGTTCGTCCCCGAGCACCGGACGTTCGCGCTGTTCACCCGCGAGCCGAAGCGCGGCACGTCGCCGGCGACCCGCATGGGCCTGATGCCGATCACCGCCGCCGGTCACGCCGCCTGGGCGCTCGGCGTGGCCAAGAGCATGCTCGACGACGTCGCCGAGCTCGCCGCCACCAAGTACCGGATGAGCGACATGGCGGCGCTGGCCAACCGGCCGACCTTCCAGAAGGGGCTGGCCCACCATGTCGCGGCGTGGCGCGCGGCCCGGCTGCTGGTGCTCGACGCGTTCACCACCGCCGAGGCGCGCCGTCGCGGCCGGCGAGGACCTGACCCCGACGCTGCGGGCGGACATGCGCGTGGCCGCCGTCTACGCCACCGATACGGCGCGGGAGTGCGCCGAGTGGGCGCACCTGGTCGCCGGCACCAGCGCGATCCGGGAGGGCAGCCGCCTCGAGCGGGCGTTCCGCGACATCTACACCGGCACCCAGCACGCCTTCATCAGCGAGAAGGTCGCGATCGACGCCGCGCAGGTGTGGCTCGGCATCGTCGAGGACCAGTTCGGGCTCTGACTAGCGCTAGCCGTGGCAAGGCGCGGCCTCAATCGTTGTCGGAGGACGGTGTCGAGTGAACGGTTCGTACCACCACCAGTGGGCGCGTTCCCCGGTGGGCCCGGGACACGGTGGCACGGCGGGTGGGGGTTGTGTCGGGGGTCGGGCCAACGATGCGGAGGTCATGGTCCGTCCGGCGCGGTCGGTGACGACGAGCCGGTGGGCGGGGCCGGTGATGGTGATGCCGCCGCGGTGATGCAACCGATGGTGATACGGACACAGCAACACCAGGTTGTCCAGCTCGGTGGGGCCGCCGTCTTCCCAGTGCCGGAGGTGGTGGGCGTGCAGGCCGCGGGTGGCCCCGCAGCCCGGGACCGCGCAGCAGCGGTCCCGGTGTTCCAGCGCCCGGCGCAGCCGCCGGTTGACCGTGCGGGTGCTCCGCCCGACGCCGATGGGGTGGCCGTCGCGTTCGAACCACACCTCGCAGGTGGCGTCACAGGTCAGGTATCGGCGGTCGGCGTCGGACAGCAGCGGACCCAGATGCAGCGCGGCGACGCGGTCTTTGACATCGACGTGCACGATGACGGTGGTGCGTTGCCCGTGCGGGCGGCGGGTGGCTTCGGCGTCCCAGCTGGTTTCGATCAGCCGCATGAACGCCTCCTCGGTGCCCGGCATCGGCGGCCGCCCCGCTGCGGCGGCGGTGTCGGGGTGGTCGCGTTTCCACTGCTCGACCAGCGCATCGCGGTGCGAGGCCAGCGCCGCGTCGAACATCGCGGCCTGCTCATGCGGTAGCGCGACCCGCCAATAGGTGTACTGCTCGTCGGAGGTCTGGGTGATCGACACCCGCGGACCGGGATCCGACGGCGCCACCTCGGCGTCCTCGGCGTCGTCGTCGGGCTCGGGCTCGGGTTCCGGCGGTCGGGTTTGGGCGCGAGGTTCAGCGCGGTGCGCAGCTGGGTGACCGTGGCGCTGGCCGCCAGCTCCGCGTAATGGTCATCGGAGCCGTCGGCGCCGCGCTGAGCGATCACCCCGACCTGATCCAGCGACAACCGGCCCTCCCGCAGCCCGGCCGTACAGCGCGGGAACTCCTCGACCCGGTGGGCGACCGCGGCGATGGTCGGCCGCCCGCGACGGCGACACCCCCGTCTTCCACGCCACCAACGCGGCGACCGAGCGCGCACCGGTGGCGGCCCACAGCGCGTCGCGGTCGATCTCGGCGACGATCTCCACGATCCGCCCGTCGACGGCGTTGCGCTGCCCGGTCAGCTCCGCCAACTCGGCGAACAACACCTCCAACCGCTCATCGGCCCGCCGAAGCGGCCAAAGGCGCTGCCGGCGAGGACATGACCCCATCATCACAAAAGGCACCGACAAATCCGATGCCACCTCGACGAGGTCGCCCAGGTGCCTAACCGTCGGGCTTGACGCCGACCGTGATGAGGTCGGAGAGCAGCTGGGTCCACAGCGGACGCCGCACCCGGTGCTGATCGGCGACGGTGAAACCCGCGGCGGTGAACAAGGCCCGCATCGCGGCCGGATCCGGCGCCTCGTAGGGCTGCAGCCGGTCGGCGGTCAACCATCGCAGCGGAAGTCGTTGGCGCGGAGCCAGAGTGGCCACCGCGGCGAATCCTCCGGGGGCGAGCACGCGGTGGAACTCGCGCAGGGCGGCGGGCTGGTTGAACCAGTGGAACGCCGACGTGGTGACCACCGCATCGAGGCTGCCGTCGTCGAACGGCAGCTGTTCGGCCGGCGCGGTCAACCACCGAACCGCCGCCGAGCGGCGGGCGGCCTGCGCCAGCATGCCCTCGGACAGGTCCACCCCCGAGATCTCGGCGGGCTGCACCTCGCGGGCGATCCGGTCAGCGAGAATGCCTGTGCCGCAACCGACGTCGGCAATCCTGCGGGAACCATGCCGCTCGAGCAACGCGATCATCTCGTCCTGAGCGGGTCGGTACACCCACTGCTGGACGACCGCGGTGTCGTACACCGGCGCGGCGAGACTCCAGAAGCCGGTGACCGCCTCGTTGAATCGCCTGCGGGCCGACGGCACGGCTAGCGCTGCTGCCCCGCGGCGGCGTCGAGGATCGGCAGCTTCTCCGGGCAGTAGGTGCGCAGCCCCGCCGCGACGAACTGATAGGCCTGCGCGGTGGTGGTGTCCTTGTCCAGCTGGTTGTGCACGAAGTTCGCGGTCGCGAACACGTCGGGATCGACCCCGGTGTAGATCCGCTTGCACATGATCTTGCCGATCCAGGCGTTGTAGTCCTTCTGCCCGTAGATGCCGTAGGTGTGCAGCTCGTTGGCGAAGTCGGTGTCCGGGTCGGCCGCCGCCGGAGCGGCGGTGCCCAGCGCTCCCAGTGCCACAGCCGCCGCCGCGATGCCGATCATCATCCGCTTCATGCCCTCACTCCTTCTGACGGATCCGATCTGCAGACCACCGGGTCTCGGCCACGGCTCCGGGACCGGCCGCCTGCGCACCCGTTGCGGCCACCAGAACCACGGCCCCATCAGCGCGGCGATCGACGGCGTCATGAACGACCGGATCACCAGCGTGTCGAACAGCAGACCCAGACCGATCGTCGTGCCGACCTGCCCGATCACGGTCAGCTCACTGACCGCCATCGACATCATGGTGAAGCGCGAACACCAGACCCGCGGCCGTCACCACCGAACCGCTGCCGCCCATCGCCCTGATGATGCCCGTGCCGATGCCGGCATGGATCTCTTCCTTGAGCCGGGAGACCAGCAGCAGGTTGTAGTCCGCGCCCACCGCCAGCAGGATGATGACCGACATCGCCAGCACCATCCAGTGCAGTGGATGCCGAGGATGTGCTGCCAGAACAGCACCGACAGGCCGAACGAGGCGCCCAGCGACACCACCACCGTGCCGACGATGACCGCCGAGGCCACGACCGCGCGGGTGATGATCAGCATGATGATGAAGATCAGTGCCAGCGCGGCGAGATGCCGGCGATCATCAGGTCCTAGTTGCTGCCGTCTGCATGTCCTTGAACGTCGCCGCGGTGCCGCCCAGGTAGATCTTGGACCCCTCCAGCGGGGTGCCCTTGATGGCTTCCTTGGCCGCGTTCTTGATCGTCTCGATCCTCGCGATGCCGTCCGGCGTCAGCGGGTCGCCCTCGTGGGCGATGATGAACCGCACGGCGTGACCGTCGGGGGACAGGAACTGCTCCATGCCGCGCTGGAAGTCGTGGTTGTCGAAGATCTCCGGCGGCAGGTAGAACGAGTCGTCGTTCATCGACGTCGTCGAACGCCTCACCCATGGCGTCCGAGTTCTCCTGCATGGCCGCCATCTGGTCCTGCTGACCCTTCTGACTCTGATACATCGTCAGCATCATCGTCTTCATCGACTTCATCGTGGAGATCATCTCGGGCATCAGCGCGACCATCTGCGGCATCAGGGAATCGAGCCGCTTCATCTCCGGGATGATCTCCTTGAAGTCGTCGGTCATCATGTTGATACCGTCGAGGGTGTCGAAGATCGACCGGATCGCCTAGCAGACCGGGATGTCGTAGCAGTGCGGTTCCCAGTAGAAGTAGTTGCGGATCGGGCGGAAGAAGTCGTCGAAGTTGGCGATGCTGTCGCGCAGGTCCTCGATGTCGACGTACATGTCCTCCATCTTGGTGACCATGGATGCGTGATCTCGGACATCTGCTTGGTCAGGCTGGACATCTTCTGCCATCGTGGCGATGGTCTTGTCCATGTCGCCGGCCTGCACCAGCATGTCGGCCATCCGGTCCTGCATGTACTTCTGATTGAGCTGCTGGGTGGTGCCCTGCATGCTCATCTGGAACGGGATCGAGGTGTGCTCGATCGGCTTGCCGTCGGGCCGGGTGATGGCCTGCACCCGCGCGATGCCCTGCACGCGGAACAGCGCCTTGGCGATCTTGTCGATCACCAGGAAGTCGGCCGAGTTGCGCAGATCGTGGTCGCTCTCGATCATCAGCAGTTCGGGGTTCATCCGGGCCTGCGAGAAGTGCCGGTCGGCGGCGGCGTAGCCCTCGTTGGCGGGCAGGTCGGCCGGCAGGTAGTTGCGGTCGTTGTAGTTGGTCTGGTAGCCGGGCAGCGTCAGCAGCCCGATCAGCGACAGCGCGATGGTCGCCGACCAGGATCGGCGCCGGGCCAGCGGACGACCGCGGCGCCGATCTTGCGCCAGCCGCGGGTGCGCAGTGCCCGCTTGGGCTCGAGCACCTTAGCCGAACCGGCTGGCCACCGAGATGATCGCGGCCGGTCCGAGGGTCAGCGCCGCGAACACGATGACGACCATGCCGATCGCCAGCGGCACGCCCAGGGTCTGGAAGTACGGCAGCCGGGTGAAGTGCAGGCAGAAGGTGGCGCCGGCGATAGTCAGGCCCGAACCGAGCACGACGTGCGCCGTGCCGTGGAACATCGTGTAGTACGCCGTGTTCTCGGTCCTCGCCCATTGCGCGCGCTTCCTGATATCGGCCGATCAGGAAGATCGCGTAGTCGGTGGCGGCGGCGATCGCCAACGTCACCAACAGGTTGGTGGCGAAGGTGGAGAGGCCGATGATCTCGTGATAGCCGAGGAACGCGACCACCCCGCGCGACGCGGTCGAGTTCGAGAACCACCATGCGCCAGCACGATCACCACCGTGACGATCGATCGGTAGACCAGCAGCATCATGATGATGATGACCGTGAAGGTCACCGCCTCGATCAATCTGCATGCTGCGGTCGCCTGCGATGTGCTGGTCGGCGGCCAGCGCAGCGGGACCGGTGACGTAGGCCTTGACGCCCTGCGGTGGCTGCATGCTGTCGACGATGTGCTGCACGGCCTCGACCGACTCGTTGGCCAGCGCTTCGCCCTGGTTGCCGGCGAGCTTGACCTGGACGTAGGCGGCCTTGCCGTCGTTGCTCTGCGCGCCGGCGCGGTGAGCGGATCGCCCCAGAAGTCCTGCACCGACTGCACGTGGGTGTTGTCGGCTTCCAGCTGCTTGATCATCTCGTCGTAGAAGGCGTGCGCGTCGTCGCGCAGCGGCTGCTCGACCTTCGAGCACGATCATGGCCGAGCTGTCCGAGTCGCCCTCCTCGAACAGCTGGCCGACCTTCTTCATCGAGATCATCGACGGCGCGTCGTTCGGGCTCATCGACACGGCGCGCATCTGGCCGACGGTTTCCAGCTGCGGGACGATCACATTGAGGACGGCGATGATCGCGATCCAGCCGAGGATGATCGGCAGCGGCCAGCGTGCGGATGAACCGCGGGATCACAGCGGCGCGTGGCAGCAGCGTGTCTGGCCGGCGGGAAGGCGTCGGTGGGCGCGTCGTGGATGGGTGCGTCATGCGGACTTCACAAAGCAGAAGGTCTGGGCGTTCAAGCCGTCCGACGGTCCTTTCGTCTTTGACTTCGTCGTCGACCAGTGATCCGGCAGGTGATCGACGCTGCTGTCGCCCTGCGCGACGATGTTCGGCGCGGCCGAGGGAGCCGTGGTCTCAGCGTCAGCGACCACGGCAGCGGCGCGCCGTCGACCCGCTGCGGTTTGGCGTCCAGGTCGAGGTAGTTGATGTCGGCGTATGATCCCGGTGCCGAAGATCTCGTAACGGACCACCTTGGGGTCGAACGGTTCGGGGTCAGATCGGCGAAGTTGCGGGGAGTGTCCATGATGCCGTCGGAACCGAAGAACGTCCGGATCCGGGAGACGGTCATACCGGCGATCACCACGACGACGACGATGAGCACAGGTAGCCATGCCTTTTTGGCGACCTTGATCACGACTTCCGTCCCCCGCAATGGCTCCGTACCGTGCCGCGCAATGTGACCCCTGGCTCTAGTCCGATTGTTCCGCTGATCATAACTTAGCCCGTATAAGTTCTCACCCCGCCACAGATTAGCTCAAGTCAATGTGTCGCTGCCAACAGCCGGCGGCACGGTGCGGGCCACGTCACCCTCACCCTGGTTCTTGACCTGTGCCGGCGCCGCTGCTAAACAGAGCCGAGCCCACATGCTGAGCGGTCGCACAACAGCGGTGAAGGAGCGTGCCCCATGCTCGCACAGGTCTGCTACGACCCGTATGACGTCGCCATCACCGCCGACCCGTATCCCACCTACGCGCGGCTGCGCGACGAGGCACCGCTGTACTACAACGCGCAGTACGACTTCTGGACGCTGTCGCGCCACGCCGACGTCGAGGCGGCGCTGTCGGACTGGGAGACGTTCTCCAACAGCCGCGGCGACATCCTCGAGCTGGTCCAGTCGGATTTCGAGATGCCCGCGGGCGTGATGATGTTCTCCGATCCGCCGACACACTCGATGCTGCGCGCGCTGATGTCGCGGGTGTTCACCCCGCGGCGGATGGCCGAGCTGGAAGACCAGATCCGGCAGTACTGCGTCGCCTGCCTGGACCCACTGGTCGGCGCCGACGGGTTCGACATCATCGCCGAGCTCGCCGCGATGATGCCGATGCGGGTCATCGGCATGCTTCTCGGCATCCCGGAGTCCGAGCAGGTCTCGGTCCGGGACGCCAACGACGCGAACCTGCGCACCAGGCCCGGCGCGCCGATGAAGGTCGCCGACCCGGACCGGATCGCCGACGGCCGGATCTACGCCGACTACGTCGAGTGGCGTGCCGCCCAACCCTCCGACGACCTGATGACCGCACTGCTCAACGTCGAGTTCAGCGACGAGCAGGGGGTGCACCGCAAGCTCACCCGCGCCGAAGTGCTGCACTACACGCAGGTGGTCGCCGGCGCCGGGAACGAGACCACCGGCCGACTCATCGGCTGGCTGGCCAAAGTGCTCGCCGACCAACCGCAGCAGCGCGGCGAGATCGTCGCCGACCGGGCGCTGCTCGGGCGCGCCGTCGACGAGACGTTGCGGTTCGAGCCGACGGGACCGCATGTCGCGCGCTGGGTGGCCCGGGACTTCCCGGCCTACGGCACCGTGGTGCCGGCGGGTAGCGCGATGCTGCTGCTGTTCGGGGCCGCCAACCGGGACGAGCGCCGCTACCGCGAACCCGACAGGTTCGACATCCACCGGGACAACATCAGCCACCTGACGTTCGGCAAGGGGCTGCACTACTGCCTGGGCGCCAACCTGGCGCGGCTGGAAGGCCGGGTCGCACTCGACGAGCTGCTCAACCGCTGGCCGGAATGGGACGTCGACCGCGAGTCCGCGCGGCTGGCGCCGACCTCGACGGTGCGGGGCTGGGAGTATCTACGCCTCGTGCTGCCCTGACCCCGCGGCGTCGGCGCCGTCGGTGTCCGCAGCGGCGTCGGTGCCCTCGGCGCGGCGCTCCGACGCGTCGAGCACGCTGACCGCGATGCCATAGGGCAGGAACCGCACCCGCCGGCTCGGGTCGGTGTTGTTCTTGTTCGCCCGCAGCGCATCGAGCTCGGTGGGGAACACCTGCTCGATGTGCGCCCCGCCGGCCTCGTCGACCGTGTAGACCGCCCACACTCCGTCGCCGGTCTCGCCGGCGGTCTCGGGCCGGCGCGGCCTGGCGCCCCGCGAGAACTCGTCGAACAGCACCGACCAGCCCGCTCGCTCGCCGGGCGTGGTCATGAACCTGCCGAGCGCGTCGCGCAGCCCTTCACCGGCCTCGCGGACGACGCGGTCGAAATCCTCGGGATCGAAGCCGAACGGCCCGTTTGCGCTCATGGTGGTCCTCCTCGCCGGCTGTGCCCGCCGCACAGCGGATCTCTCCAGTGTGCCCGCGCCGAACGGCACAGTCGACTGCGAGCGGCCGAGGTGGTAGGCAACGCTATGACCTTCGCACGCGCCGAGGTGCTGTCGGCCGCTCAGCGGTCACTGACCGCGGCCGCGGCCCGGGACCGCAGTGGCTGGGTCGGCCTGTTCACCGCCGACGCCCGGGTGCAGGATCCGGTCGGGTCCACCCCGCACCGCGGGCACGTCGCGCTCGGGCGGTTCTACGACACCTTCATCGGCCCGCGCGAGATCACCCATCAGGTCGAGACCGACGTCGTGGTCGGTGCCACCGTGGTCCGCGACGTCACCCTCGAAATCCAGATGGCGTCGGCACTGACCCTGCGGGTACCCACCTACATCCGCTACGACATGAGGACCGACGGCGACCAGCTCAAGATCGCCGCGCTGTCGGCGTACTGGGAGTTGCCCGCGATGGTGGGCCAGTTCGCCCGTGCCGGGTGCGCGTGCCGTGCCCGCCGGACTGGGCCTCGGCCGGGCGATGCTGGCCCATCAGGGCCTCGTCGGGCAGCCTCGGGCTTCCTGCGCGGCTTCGGCGGCGCGGGCGCGGGCGCCAGCCCGGTGGCCGCGCGGTTCCTCGACGACGTGTGCGGCGGCAACGAGGTGGGTGTGCGCCGGATGGCGTCCGCCGCAGCGATCACCTTCGGTGACGACGAACCGCTGTCGGCGGCCGAATTGCTCAGAGAGCTGGCCGGCGGGCGCTGGGACAAACTCGTCCGGTCCGGACATGCGGTCGCCGCCCGCGTCGAACGCGACGGTCTGCGCACCGTGATGATCGGTGAACTCGGGCCCCGCGGCCCGGAACGCGCGGCGCTGAACCGGATCCGGTTGTTCGGTGAGCTGCGATGACTGCGCGGTATCGGCCGCGTTGTCGCGCCCGGCCCCGCGGACGTGAGAACGTAACAGCACCATGAACCACCCCGCAGAGTCCCCATCGGCCGGTTACGTGAGCTACGAGGAATTCGGCCGGCGGTTCTTCGAGGTCGCGGTGACCGAAGAGCGTGTGGGCGGCGCGATCGGCGAGATCGCGGGTGACGCGTTCGAGATGGGCCCGATCGCCCAGGGCCCCGGCAAGCTGGCCAAGGTCACGGCCAAGGTCCGGATCCTGGCGCCGCGGGTGAACCGCCGGATGGGCGAGCCTGATCACGTTCGCGATCCGCATTCCGCTGGAGATCGACATGGTCGTCGACCTGCGTATCGACAAACCGAAGTTCATGGTGTTCGGCGAGATCGCGCTGCAGGCGACGGCCAGAGCCGCCGAGCCGCTGCTGCTCATCCTCGACGTGGACAAGCCGCGCCCCTCAGACATCGTCATCCACGTCACGTCGAAGTCGCTGCGCGCCGAGGTGGTGCGCATCATCGGCGGCGTGGACGCCGAGATCAGACGGTTCATCGCCGCCCACGTCGCCGGCGAGATCGACAGCCCCGCCTCGCAGACGGCCAAGATCATCGACGTCGCCGACCGCCTCGACGCCGCGTGGACTGGCATCTGAGGCGTTCGGCACCCGACCCGCTGCAGTACCGGGCGCCGCGGGCCGCGGCCGTCGGCACTGCTGCGGCCTCGCAGATGGCTCCACAACCAGGGCATCAACATGTTCTGCGTCCACAGCAGCTGCGAGTAGGTCCGCGAGCGCAGCGACGGCGGCTGCCCACCCGGGTCGGCGGCCGCCCAGTCGTGACTGCTGCCGGGCAGGCCGAGGGCCTCGGCGGCGGCCGCGGCGAACAGCGCGTGGCCGCGCCGCGAGCCGTGCACGCGGTCCGGGCTCCACGTGTGCGGCTGCGTCATCGACGGCGCGCCGTACAGGTCGACCAGAGCGAAACCGTGCCGGCCGGCCGCGGTGCGGATCTCGTCGTTGATGGCGACCACCCGCCTGGCCAGAACCCGCCCGATCGGCAGGATCCGGGCGAGGTCGGGGAAGGTGGTCGTCACCACGGTCGCGCCCGAGGCCGCGAGCCGGGTGTGCAGCTCGTCGAGGTCGGCGAGAGCCTGGTCGAAGCCGGGCGCCGGCCGGGTCATGTCGTTCATGCCGATGCAGACCGTGATCAGGTCGGCGCGCATCGCCAGCGCCCGGGGTAGTTGGGCGTCGAGCACGTCGCGGATCTGATTGCCCCGCACGGCGAGGTTGGCGTACCGCAGTCCGGGGGAGAGGGCGGCGAGCTGCGCGGCGAGGCGGTCGGCGTAGCCGGTCAGCCCCGTCGCGTCGTCCCCGTCCCAGAGGCCTTCGGTCTGACTGTCGCCCAGGGCGACATAGCGGTCGTACCCGTGCACAGAGGCGACTCTAACGCGACCTCCCCAGCCTGGTCAGATTGAGTGCGACCCCGACACTGAGCTGGGTGATGATGTCTTCCAAGCGTTTCCGGGGCAATTCGGTGCGCCACTGCGGCAGGGTGCCCGACACCCGGACGACGCCGGGGGCGAGGTCGACGGCGGTCAACTGCAGCCCGTGCGCCAGCTCGGGCAGCCGCACCCGATATGCCGGGGTGCGCGCGGGAAGGCGCCAGCGCATGCCGCCGACCGAGACCGCGCCGGCCCGCAACCACAGCGTGGACCCGTCGAGCCAGGCCGTCACCTCGACGTGCCCGAGCCGGGGCCGGCGGGCCAGCCGCAACCGAGCCACCCCGTCGCCCCCGATGTCGCCGGCCAGCCGGGGCGCCGCCCAGGACAGCAACTCGTCCAGCGCCCCGGTGGGTACGTCCACGGTCACATCGACCGGCGCGGCGACCAGCGTCGGCGGATTGCCGGGCCGGATGTGCACGTTGTGCAACACCACCCGGGCATGATCGAACCCGCTTGCGCGCCAGCCGATGTCGCTGGCCGTCAAGCGGACGTCGTTGAGCTGGCCGACCGAAAGCCCGCGCACGTCGAGCCGGGAATCGAACTCGGTGACGGTCAGCGTCAGGTCCCCGTCGTCGAGGCGCACGGTGAGCCGCCGGCCGACGACCAGCCGCCGCATCGTGACGAACAACGTGCGATAGGCGGCCGCCGCGCCGCTGTTGACGGGCACCATCGCAGTCGCCGACCACAGCGAGGTGAGCATGTCGAGCGGCCGGAACGGGTCGAACCGGCGGACCGGTGGACGGGTCATGATGTCGACCATCCTCGCACGGGTTATCGTCGCGCAATGCCCAAGCTCAGCGCCGGCCTGCTGCTCTACCGCGAGCGCGGCGGCGTGCTCGAGGTGCTCATCGGCCACCCGGGCGGGCCGTTCTGGGCACGCAAAGACGATGGCGCATGGTCGATTCCGAAGGGTGAATACACCGAGGGCGAGGACCCGTGGGCCGCGGCCCAGCGGGAGTTCACCGAGGAACTCGGCAAGCCGCCACCGCACGGCCCGCGCATCGACCTGCCACCGCTGCGGCAGCCGAGCGGCAAGATCGTCACCGCGTTCGCCGTGCGCGGGGACCTCGACGTCGAGGACGCGGTCAGCAACACCTTCACCGTCGAATGGCCGCGCGGTTCGGGCCGGCTCATGCAGTATCCGGAGATCGACCGGGTGGCGTGGTTCGACGTGGCGGCGGCTCGCGCCAAACTGCTGAAGGGCCAGCGCCCGCTGCTGGACCTGCTCGGTGCGGCCCTCGAACCCGGCGGACCGGACGCGTCTCGATCGCATTGATGGTCAGCGCCCGGCCGTGGAAGCGCCAGCCCGCCGCGGTGCGCAGGTACTCGTCGTCGTAGCGCAGGTGCCACACCACGTCGGTTCCGGCGTCGTGCGGGTCCACCGTCCAGTGGTGCGCGATGCAGGTGATGCGACCCAGCGCGTAGTCGGAGTCCCCGCCGGGGGCGTACACCTCACCGACGATCGCGTGCTCGGTGCGGGCCAGCGCGTTCAGCCCGGACAACGCGGCGGCCACCCCGTCGCGGCCGTGGTGCACGCGGACCGGGCGTCAACGAGCGCGGCGGCTCGGGAACACGCAGTTCCGCTGTCTCGGTGAACAATTCGAGCACTTCGGCGAACCTGCCGTCGTCGACCGCGGCGGCATAGAGGTGTACCAGGTCGGCCACGGCGAGCCGGTCGGCCGGCGGGAGCGTCACGGTAACGGCGGCAGACCGTTGCTGAGCCGGATGTCGCGCCGGCACTGCCACCTGGTCTGTCCGGTCTGCTGCATGCACACCTGGATCGGGGTCAACTCCTCCTGCGGCAGCGGCTCCTCGCCGGGGCCGGTGGTCACCGTGACGGTCGGGCTCGGCACGTCGCCCTGGTTGAGCGACCAGATGGTGGCGCCGGTGGTCTGCAACGTCGAGCAGTACACCGTCGCGCCGGCCGCGGTGAGCGCGGTGGCCCCCGCGGTGAGCAGTCGGCGCCGACGACCGCGGGCGGGGCCGCGTCGGTGACGACGTCGGTGGACGTCACCACCGTGGTGTCCGTCACGTCGGTGGTGACCGTCGGCGGCGGGGGTGGGGGCGGCAGGACGCGGGTGCTGCTCGGTGTCGGTTGCGCGGTGGTCGATTCCTGGGGGCGGTCGGCGCGCAGCGCCTCGCGCACCGCGACCGCGACGGCGGCGATGAGCAGCACAGCCAGGATCGCCGAGACGACCACGGCCGGCCGCACCCGCGACGGGCCAGCGGCGGCAGGCAGCGCCGACAGCCGGGTCGCGCCCGGGTCGCCGGGTGCCTGGTCGGTGAGCCGGTGGGCCAGCGCCCGCGCGAAGTCGGCGCACCGCTCGAACCGGTCCGTCGGGGTCCTTGGCCAGCGCCTTGGCCAGGACCGGGTCCAGGCTCGCCAACTCGGGACGCCGATCTGCGATCGACGGCGGCGCCGCCGACAGGTGCTGGCTGATGACCACCGCCGGGTTGGAATGGGTGAACGGCGGCGCGCCGGTCAACAGGTGAAAGGCGGTCGCGGCCAGCGCGTACTGGTCGGCGCGTCCGTCGAGGCGTCCGCCCATCAACTGCTCGGGCGGGGCGTAGGACACCGTGCCGACCGTCATGTTTGTCGCGGTGAGGCCGCTGATGTCATCCGTCGAGCGCGCAATCCCGAAGTCGGCGAGCAGGATTCGCTGCTCGGGTGCGCCGGGGCGGGCGAGCAGGATGTTGGCCGGCTTGACGTCGCGGTGCAGCAGGTGGCGCTCGTGGGCGTAGTCGAGCGCCTCGGCGACCGCGGTGACGATCTCGGCGACCAGCGCCGCCGGCATCCCCGAGCGGTGTTCGGCGGCCAGCAACCGGGCCGCGTCGGTGCCCTCGACGTAGTCCATCGAGATCCAGATCTGCCCGTCGAACTCACCGCGGTCGTGCACGCCGACGATGTGCGGATGCCACAGGGTCGCGGCGATCTCGGCTTCCCGGTTGAACCGCTGGCGGTACTCGGCGTCGGCGGACACCCCGGCGGGCAGCACCTTGAGCGCATCCCGGCGGGGCAGCCGGGGATGGCGGGCGAGGTAGACCTCGCCCATGCCGCCCGAGCCGAGCAGCTCGATGATCGTGTAGCCGGCGAACGTCTCCCCGGGAGCCAACGGCATGGACGGATCGTACCGACGCGGCGGCGCGACCCTACAGATCCAGCGTGAGATCCGACCCCCGCGCCGCCCGGGACACGCAGGTCAGCATCATTCCCGCCGCACGCTCGGGATCGGTGAGCAGCGTGTCGCGATGGTCGACGTCGCCGGCGAGCACCCGGGTCCGGCAGGTACCGCAGAAGCCCTGCTGGCACGAGTACGGCGCGGGCACCCCGGCCCTGCGCAGCGCGCCGAGCAGGGTCTCCTCGGCGCCCACCCCGACCGTCGTACCGCTCGAGCGCACGGTCACCTCGAACGGGTGGCCGTCGGCGACCGGCGGCGCGGCGAAGCGCTCGAAGTGCAGTTCGACGTCGTCGCGCCCGGCCAGCGCCGCCCGCACCGCAGTCAGCATCGGTGCGGGACCGCACGCGTAGACCGCCGTGCCCTCCGCGCAGTCGCCGAGCAGGTCTGCGGCCGTGGGTATTCCGCGCTCGTCGTCGGTGCGGACCTGCACGCCGGTCCCCGCTGCACCTCGTCGAGGAACGGCAGGCTGTCGCGGGTGCGGCCGGCGTAGATCATCGACCAGTCCACGCCCAGCCGGTGGGCCAGGCCGAGCATCGGCAGGATCGGCGTGATGCCGATGCCGCCCGCGATGAAGCGGAACCGGCGCGCCGGCGAGCCGCGGCCCGGGACGGTCAGCGGAAACGCGTTGCGGGGGCCGTGGGTGTGCACGACCGTGCCTTCGGCCAGCCGGTCGTGCACCTCGACCGAGCCGCCGCCGCCCTCGGGGATGCGGCGCACCGCGATCCGGTAGGTGTCGGCGGCCGGATCCGCCACACAGCGAGTACTGCCGGACCAGACCGCTGGGCAGATGCAGATCGAGGTGGGCGCCGGGATGCCAGGGCGGCAGCACAGCGCCGTCCGCGGCGGCCAGCGTCAGCTCGATCACGTCCTCGTCGCGCGCCACCACCCGCCGCCCGCACACGGTCAACGCCGTGGTCCGGGTGTGGCCGCCGGGCGGCGCGGAGCCGCCGGACCGCCGCGTCGGCGGAGAACATCCCGGTGATCGCGGCACCGGCCAGGCTGAGCACCGGATCGTGGCGGCTGCGTCCGGAGACGCTCGGCGGGGTCCGGCGGTGGCGCTCGAACACCCGCATCAGGTGTGGGCCGCCCGGGCGGCCGGGGACGCCGCCAGGTAGGCGACCGCCTGCGCGGTGGAGCCGAACTGCGCCGGCGAGTAGCCGGGCCGGAAGTAGGACAGCGTCTCCGTGCCGAACAGCGTCCGATAGCGGGGCAGCAGGCCCAGCCGGGAATCCCGCATCCGCATCCGGTTGAACGCCCACCAGTTCGCCGACACCGACGGATCGGTCTTGACCAGGTACCAGGCCGTACGCTGGAAGAACACGAACAGCATGGTCGCCGCCAGCGTCATGGCGCGGATGCGGCTGACATAGCTGTCGTGGAAGTACACCGCGACGTCGTGGGCGACGCTGCGGTGCTCCACCTCTTCGCTGCCATGCCAGCGGAACAGGTCGACCAGCGTCGGATCGGCGCCGTGGTCGTCCCATGCGCAGTTCAGCGCGAAGTCGCCCATCACCGCGGTGTAATGCTCGATCGCGGCGATCAGCCACAACCGGTCGCACAGGTGGCTCATCCGCTTGGCCGCATCCGGACTGCCCGACGGCGCCAGCACGTCGGAGAACACGTGCTCGACCTGAGCGAGGATCGGCGCCGGGTCCACCCCGCGCTCGACCATGAACTCTCCCAGCACCTGATCGTGCACATCGGCGTGGGTGGCTTCCTGGCCGATGAAGCCGCGGATGTCGTCGGCCAGCTTCGGGTCGTTGACCAGCGGCAGCGCCTCGTTGAACGTCCGGACGAACCAGCGCTCGCCGGCGGGCAGCACCAGGTTGAGCACGCTGATCACATGCGACGCCACCGGGTGGCCCGGAATCCAGTGCAGCGGGACCGCCGAGACGTCGAAGTGCACCTTGCGGGCCTGGATCTGGACGGGGCCGGGATCGATCTCGGCGTCGAAACGGCGCGGTCGCAGCATGGCGGGACCTCCTCGTCGGCGGGGACGGCGTGTCGAACGACCGGAATTCTACGACGCGACGAGGCGGTTGGTGGGACCGCGGGTCCCGGATAGCCGGACGGGCTCAGCCCGCGGGCAGCGGCTGGCCAGGGATCGGCGGGCCGCCGGCGATCTGGGGCGGCGCACCCGCGATCGGCGCGCCGGCACCGGGAGCGCCGGCGATCGGAACGATCGGGGTCGGGGTGACCGTGGTGACGCCGTTGGCGCCGACGGTCGGGCCGCCGGTGGGGCCGTTCGCCTTGATCTGATCGGCCGCGGCCTGGGTGCAGTCCAGCGACAGCAGCATCCGCCCACCGCTGGTGACCTTCTGCTGGTCGACCAGGCACGCCGACTGCGGCAGCACGCTGCCGCGGGAGCCGCCGAAGTAGGCCTTGATGCCCTGGCTCTTCAGGATCGCCAGCGCCCGGCCGTACTGCTCACCGGTCACGTTGTACGGGCTGGGCTGCCCGGCCGGCTGGGAGAGTGCCACACCCGCCCCGACCAGGGCGATCGATCCCGCAGCGACGAGACCACCGCTGAGCACAACGAGCTTTCTCACGACTACTCTCTCCTCGCTTCTGCGGACGCGGTGCGAACATATCGCAGCGGTGACGATTGTGAAACCGCTGCGAGATCGCGCAGCGTTACATCCGGCGGGCCCGGCGGGTCAGCCGGGCGGCTCGACCTCGGCCCGCATCGCCTCACACAGCGCGCCTGCCCGGGGGTCGGTGAACACGTCCTCGAGCAGCATCCGGCGCCCGTGCGGATCGCCGAGCGGCACCCGCCAGTTCGGGTATTCGTCGGTGGTGCCGGGCTGATTCTGGGTGCGTACCTCGCCGACGGCGTCGGCCAGCGACAGCGACAGCAGCCGCGACGGCGTCCGCCCCAGATAGCGGTGCAGCGCGAGCACCACGTGGTCGACCTCGGGGTCGCCGTCGGCCGACAGCAACCCGGCCCGGCGCAACTCGGCCAGCCACGCGTCCTGCTGCGCCCGGTCGCCGGCGAGTTCCTCCTCGGCGTGCCGGGTCAGCAGTCCGAGTTCGTCGCGCAGCCGGACATGCTCGCCGGCCAGATATCCCGCCGTCGGCGGTAGGTCATGGGTGGTGACCGCCGACAGGCAGAACTCCCGCCACCGCTCCGCGGGCAGCGGAGTCCCGCTCCCGTCGCGATCCGTCTCGAACCACAGGATCGAGGTACCGAACAGGCCGCGGTCACGCAGATAGTCGCGCACCCAGGGCTCGACCGTGCCGAGATCCTCGCCGACGACGAGCGCGCCGGCCCGGGAGGCCTCCAGCGCGACGATGCCGATCATCGCCTCGTGGTCGTAGCGCACGTAGGTGCCCTCCGTCGGCGGTGCACCGTTGGGGATCCACCACAGCCGAAACAGCCCGATGATGTGGTCGATACGGATTCCGCCGGCGTGCCGCAGCGCCGCCTGCACCAGCGCGCGGAACGGCTCGTAGACGGCCTCGGCGAGCCGGTCCGGCCGCCAGGGCGGCTGCGACCAGTCCTGACCGAGCTGGTTGAACTCGTCGGGCGGCGCTCCGGCCGCGACCCCGAGCGCCAGCACGTCCTGCAGCGCCCACGCGTCGGCGCCGTCGGGGTCGACCCCGACCGCAAGGTCGTGCATGACGCCGAGTTGCATGCCCGCACCGAGCGCGGTGGCCTGCGCGGCCGCCAGCTGCTCGTCGAGCAGCCACTGCAGCCAGCGGTGGAAGTCGACCTCGGCCGCGTGCTCGGCGGCGAACTCGGCGACGGCGTCGTGGCGCGGGTGCGCCAGCTCGGCGGGCCACTGATGCCAATCGGCGCCGTAGTGCTCGGCCAGCGCGCACCAGGTGGCGAAGTCGTCGAGGCTGCGGCCCTCCCGCTCGCGGTAGGCCTGGTAGGCGATCTCGCGACCGGCCGAGAACTCGACGAGGTAGAGCGACTCCAGCGCGGCGCGCTTGGCCTTCCAGGCACCGTCGCGGTCGACTCGGCGCGACCGGCGGGCGCGGGCCTGCACCTGGGCCTGTGCCTTGCGGATGCGGCCGCGGTGCCGGACGTAGGCGTATTCGGCTACCGCCTCCACCCGCAGGTAGATGGGGTTGACGAAGCGGCGCGAGGTGGGCAGGTACGGCGACGGCTCCATCGGGGCGGTCGGCGCGGCCGCGTGCAGCGGGTTGACCAACACGAAGCCGGCGCCGTGGCGGGCCGCCGACCACACCGCCAGATCCGTGAGGTCGGTCAGATCGCCTGTGCCCCAAGATCTCTGCGACCGCACACTGTAGAGCTGGGTGGACAGTCCCCACGCGCGCCCCGATCCGAGCCGGGCCGGCGGCTCGATGCGCGACGGCGACACGATCACCGTCGTGCCCGCGTCGAACGACCCGACCTGCAGGTGGAGCCGGTGATATCCCGCCGGCAGGTCGGCGGGCAGTTCGAACGTCGCCTCGCCGACCATTCGCCCGTCCAGATCGTAGGGCGGGCGGTTGTTCTCGAGCTGGCGCAGCCCGGTACGCACACTGCCGTCTTCCAGTCGCAGCCACAGGCCGACCGGATCGCCATGGGTGACGTGCACCCAGAACGGCGTCGCGGCGCCGGTCCGGCCCACGATGCACGGCGGCAGCGACCGCGCCCAGTGGTCACGGTCGTGGGCCGCGATCGCCTCGGCGCGGTCCTGCTCGGTGGCCGCCGACACGCCCAGTGCGGCGAGTACCGAGACCAGGGTCGCCGCGGGCACTGTCACCCGCCGTCCGGTCCAGTCGTCGTACTCGCTGGCGACCCCGTACCGCTGGGCGAGGTCGATCAGCGACGCGGTCGGCTCCGGCGTGTCCAGGCCGGCGGAGTCATCGGACATGGCGCCAATCTTGCCTGGCCGGCGGCCGCCGCGTCGCACCGAGTGCGGACCCGCGGCGGTAGGGTCGCCGATCATGGCGCCACAACCGCTGGGCGGCGGTGAGGCGCGCGGCAGCCGGGCCCGCGTCGCCATCGGCGCGGTGTTCCTGACCAACGGGGCCCTGTTCGCCAACCTGCTGCCCCGGTACCCGGAGATCAAGACCGATCTCGCGATGTCCAACGCGGCGTTCGGAGGCGCCGTCGCGGCGTTCTCGGCGGGCGCGCTGCTGGCCGGACCGACCGCCGCCGCCCTGATCCGCCGATTCTGGTCGGCTCGGGTGGCACTGGCGACCACGCTGGTGCTCGCGGCGTTCATCGTCGTCGCCGGTGTGGCGCCCTCGCCGCTGCTGCTGGCGGGCGCGCTGTTCGCCGCCGGTGCCGCCGATGCGATCACCGACGTGGCCCAGAACGTCAATGCGCTTCGGCTGCAGCGCGATTACGGCCGCTCCATCATCAACTCGCTGCACGCGGTGTGGGCAGTGGGCGCCGTGCTCGGCGGTTTGACGGGAGCCGCGGCGATCGCCGCGCACGTCTCGCGCGTGGTCCACCTGGGCGTCTCCGCAGTGGTGTGCTGCGGCATCGTCGCCGCCGCTTACCCGTACCTGCTCAGAGGCGCCGACCACGACGATCACCCGGCGACCCGAGGGGGAGGTAGCGGCCCCGTCCGACCGGTCCTGGTGCTGACCCTGCTGACCCTGGTCGGCATCGCGATCGCGGGCGCGGCGGTCGAAGACGCCGGCAACTCGTGGGCCACGCTGTATCTGCGCGACAGCCTGGCCGCTCCGGGTCCCGTGGCGGCACTCGGATACGTCGCGCTGGTGGGCGCCCTGTGCGTCGGACGGCTCGTCGGCGACAGGTTGGTCGACCGGTTCGGCGAGCGGACCGTCGTCCGCGCCGGTGGCGTGCTCACCGCGGCGGGGATGGGAGCCGCGCTGGCCTTCCCGTCGGTACCGGGCACCATCGCGGGGTTCGCCGCCGCGGGTCTGGGTGTCGCGACCGTCATCCCCGCGGCCATGCACGCCGCCGACGAACTGCCGGGCCTGCGCGCGGGCACCGGCCTGACCGTGCTGACCTGGCTGATGCGCACCGGATTCCTCGGAGCTCCGCTGATCGTCGGAGTCGTCGCCGACGCGACGAGCCTGCGGGTGGGCCTGCTCATCGTGCCGGTCGCCGGGGTGACACTGGTGTTGCTGGCCGGGGTGCTCGGCGGGCGCCGCCGCTGACGTCACAGCTGCCGCTGGTACAGTTACGTACCAGCCTACTGACTGCAAGGAGGTCGGCATGACCTTGGAGGCGACGACCCGCGGCAACGCGGGCGGGCGACCGGTTGTGGACACCACCTACGGCCCCGTCCGCGGCGTCGACGACGGCACCGTGAAGTCCTGGAAGGCGATTCGTTACGCCGCCGCACCGGTCGGCGACCTGCGCTGGCGTGCACCGCAACCGCCGCAGCGGTGGTCGGAGCCCTTCGACGCGGACCGCGTCGGCCCGGTGTGCCCGCAACCCACCGATCCGCGGATCCCGATCGACCTCGGGGCACCGCAGGGCGAGGACTTCCTGTCGTTGAACGTCTGGGCGCCCGCCGACGCCCGACCCGGCGCCGCCAAACCGGTGATGGTGTGGGTGCACGGCGGCGCCTACATCCTCGGATCGGCCAGCCAGCCGCTGTACCACGGCCGCCGGCTCGCGGCCGACGGCGGTGTCATCGTGGTGACCGTCAACTACCGGCTGGGCGCACTGGGCTTCCTCGAGCTGCCCACCCTGGGCGCCGACAGCGAGCGGTTCGCCACGAACGTGGGGCTGCGCGACGTGCTGGCCGCGCTCGAGTGGGTGCGGGACAACATCGCCGGCTTCGGCGGGGACCCGGCGCGGGTCACCCTGTTCGGTGAGTCCGCCGGCGCGGGCATGGTCACCACGCTGCTCGGCAGCCCGGCGGCGCGCGGCCTGTTCAGCGCCGCCATCGCACAGAGTTCACCGGTCACCTCCTCCTACGACGCCGAACCCGCGAGCAGGACCGCCGCGCGGTTCCTCGACGTGCTCGGGGTCGGGCACAACGAGCTGACCCGTCTGGCGGGCATGCCGATCGAGGCGATCGTCGAAGCATCGCGCACGGTGTTCGACGAGGTACCGGTGCGCACGCCGGGCCGGTTGGCGTTCGCGCCCATCGTCGACGGTGACCTCGTTCCGGACTACCCGGTGCGGCTGGCCCGCGCCGGGAAGACGCTGCCGGTGCCGTTGATCATCGGCACCAACCGCAACGAGGCCGCGCTGTTCCGGTACATGAAGTCGCCGCTGATGCCCATCTCGCCCGACACCATCAGGGCGATGTTCGCCGAGATCGCCGCCGAACAGCCGGACCTGGCGCTGCCCGGACCGGACGACCTGGACGGCACCTACCGGGGCCGCGCAAGGCCAGGGGACTGGGGCTGGCCGGCGATCTGGGCTTCCGGATGCCGTCGATCTGGTTCGCCGACGGCCACCGCGCCGCCGCACCGGTGTTCCTGTACCGCTTCGATTTCGCCACCCCGATGCTGCGACTGCTGCGCCTGCACGCCGCACACGCCACCGAGCTCCCGTTCGTCTGGGGAAACCTGGGCGCGGTGCGGCGGGACCCGATGTTCGCCCTGGGCGGGCGCAAGGACGGCGAGGCGGTCTCCCGACGGGTCCGGGCCCGCTGGACGAACTTCGCCACCCACGGCACCCCGCCGGGCTCCCGCGGGGAACCGCCGTGGCGGCCCTACGGCGCCGACGACCGCGCCACCCTGGTCATCGACAAACAGGACAGCCTGGTCGACGACCTCGACGCGCCGGTGCGGCGCGCGTGGGGCGACGACGTGCTCGAGCTACCGGTAGTAGCGGGTGTCGCGATGAGTCCTGGCCGCCGTCCTGGACGTGCTGCCGCCGCAGATGCGGGATCCGGTGCTGTTCGCGATCCCGTTCTTCCTGCTGCTGCTCGCGATCGAGTGGACCGCCGCACGCAAACTCGAAGCCGATGCGAGCGGCGCCGCCGCCGGATCGTACCTGGCGCGCGACTCGTGGGCGAGCATCTCGATGGGCCTGGTGTCGGTCGGCGACGATGGGGGCGCTGGAAGTTCCTCGCATTGCTCGGCTACGCCGCCATCTACGCCTATCTGGCGCCGTGGCAACTGTCGGCCAACCGGTGGTACACGTGGGTGCTCGCGCATCGTCGGCGTCGATCTGCTGTTCTACTGCTACCACCGGATGGCGCACCGGGTCCGCCTGGTCTGGGCCACCCACCAGGCGCACCACTCCAGCCAGTACTTCAATTTCGCGACCGCGCTGCGCCAGAAATGGAACAACAGCGGCGAGATTCTGATGTGGATTCCGTTGCCGCTGTTGGGCGTTCCGCCGTGGATGGTGTTCGTCAGCTTCTCGATCAGCCTGGTCTATCAGTTCTGGATCCACACCGAGCGCATCGGCACAGCTGTGGCGGCCAATCGAATTCGTCTTCAACACGCCGTCGCATCACCGGGTGCACCACGGCATGGACCAGCAGTACCTGGACCGCAACTACGGCGGCATCTTCATCATCTGGGACCGGATGTTCGGCACGTTCCAGCCCGAGACGTTCCGTCCGCACTACGGGCTGACCAAGCCGGTGGACACGTTCAACATCTGGAAACTGCAGACCCGCGAGTACGCGGCGATCGCCCGGGATGTCCGTTGCCGCACGCGTTTCCGCGACAAGCTCGGCTACGTCTTCGGCCCGCCCGGCTGGCTGCCGGCCGCCGCCGGCAGAGCCGGCGACCAGCCCCCTTCTTACGTTCCCCGCTGATGTGGCCGAACCCCGACGCGCGGCCCGTAGTGTCGCGGTGTGAAGACGGTGTTCGATGCCCACGTGGACCCCGCGCTGGTCGATCGCTCCCTGGCGGGCAGCTCCTACGGCTCGATGTGGCTGGACGTCCCGCGGCCCGATTACCCCGCGCTGAGCGGCCGCTCACCTGCGACTGCTGGTCGTCGGCGCGGGCTACACCGGGCTGTGGACGCGCACTGCACGCCGCGCGGCGCCACCCGGACCGGCGCATCGTGCTCGTCGAGGCCGACCGGATCGGCTGGGCGGCGTCGGGCCGCAACGGCGGTTTCGTCGACGCCAGCCTGACCCACGGCCTCGACGAACGGAAAGTCCCGCTGGCCCAACGAGATCGACACGCCTCGAGGCGATGGGCATGGAAGAACCTCGACGGCATGCAGGCCGAGATCGACCGAACTCGGGCTCGACGTCGAATGGCAGCGCACCGGGATGCTCACGGTGGCCACCGAGCCGCACCAGGTGCGACTGGCTGCGAAGAGGCCGCCGGCGCACGGAGAGGGCCGCTTCTCGAACGCGGACGCAGGTGCGCGCGGAGGTGCACTCGCCGACGTATCTGGCCGGCCTGTTCAGCCCGGACACGCTGCGCGATCGTCCATCCCGCCAAGCTGGCGCTCGAACTCGCCCGCGCCTGCACGCGAGGCCGGGGTGCAGATCTTCGAGCACACCACCGCCACGCCGGATCGATCCGCGCGGCGCGGCGCTTGCGCTTCACACCGACGGGCCGGTGCATCACCTGCCGCAGGTGGTGCTGGCCACCAACGTCTTTCCGAGCCTGCTGCGCCGCAACCGGCTGCGCACCGTGCCGGTCTACGACTACGTGCTGGCCACCGAGCCGCTCACCGACGCCCAGCTCGACCGCATCGGATGGCGGCGCAGGCAGGGAATCGGCGACTCCGCCAACCAGTTTCACTACTACCGGCTGACGATGGACAACCGCATCGTCTGGGGCGGCTACGACGCGGTCTACCACTTCGGCCGCAAGGTCGACCCGGCCTACGAGGACCGGCCCGCCAGCTACCGCCGGCTGGCGGCAGCACTTCTTCATCACCTTTCCCGCAGCTCGACGACGTCCGGTTCAGCCACCGCTGGGCGGGCGCCATCGACACCAACACCCGGTTCTGCGCGCACTGGGGGCTGGCCCGCGACGGCCGGGTGGCCTACGTCAACGGTTTCACCGGGCTCGGCGTCGGCGCCGCCCGGTTCGCCGCCGACGTCTGCCTCGACCTGCTCGACGGCGGCCGACCGCAGCGCACGCGAGCTGGCGATGGTGCGCAAACGGCCGCTGCCGTTCCCGCCGGAGCCGTTGGCCAGCGTCGGGATCCAGGCCACCCGGTGGTCACTGGACCGCGCCGACCACTCGGCGGGCCGACGCAACCTGCTGCTGCGCACCCTCGACGCGCTGGGTCTCGGCTTCGACTCCTGAGCACCGGTGTAACGCCCCGTTATCGACCCGCGATGAGCCAGTTACACCGATCGCGAACGCGGGATATCACTCGATACGCGCCGGCGCGGCGGTAGCCGAGAACTCACCCGGGGAGAGTGGAGGGGCTGTGTCGAGTCGATCACCGTCGCGAGTGTTGAGGATGTTGCTCGGCGTCGCCGCCCCTGTCGTCGCGCTCCTGTTGCCGGCGGCGCCGGCCGGCGCCCAGCCCGGCGCAGCTGGTGTACCCGGGCATGGAGATCCACCAGGACTCGGTGCTGTGCACGCTGGGCTACGTGGACCCCAGGCGCGAGTGGCCTTCACCGCGGGCCACTGCCGCGCGTACGGGCACCGTGTCACCGACAAGGAGCGGCAAGGTCATCGGGAAGCAGGGCATCGTTTCGGGACAACACCCCAACGGCACGACGATCGACACCAACCACCAGATCACGGACTGGGAGGTCGATCGACCTGGCCGCCCGACGTCGCGGTCAACAACGTGCTGCCCGGCGGCCGCGTGCTGGTGATCCGATCCGCGGTACTGCCGGTGGCCGGGCGATGCCGGTCTGCCACTTCGGTGTGGTGACGGGCGAGAGCTGCGGAACCATCGAAGCGGTCAACAACGGCTGGTTCACGATGGCCAACGGGTGGTCAGCCAGCAAGGGTGACTCCGGCGGGCCGGTGTACATCACCGACGGCCCGACGGCCGCACCGTGCTCGTCGGCGATCTTCAACAGCACCTGGGGCAGTTCCCGGCCGCGGTGTCCTGGCAGGTCGCCAGCCAGCAGGCCCGAGCAGGACACCGTCTCGGCAGCGTCGGCCGAGCGATCCGGTGGCCGCCCATCGTTAGCCGACCAACTCGAACACCGGGATCGACGGCGCCGCGGCCTGCAGCTGGTCGTCGGTGGAGTCGGGCGTCAGCCCGCCGACGTGACCCTTGACCTCCCAGAACCAGCGATCGAGGTAGCGCCTCAAGCAGCTCCGGCTTGTCCGCGTCGGCGACCTCGACGGCGCCGTCGGCGCCGGCGCCGGCCAGCGCGGGCCCGGTCTCGACTGCGCCGGCCGCCCGCACATTGCGTGCCCACTGGGTGGCTGCCCCGGGGCGAAACCAGGTAGTCGCGCCCGTCGACGGTCAACATGTTCACCACCACGCTGCGCGGCTCTCCGGTGTTGCGGCCGCGCACGCGCAGAGCCGTGGTGCCGGCGATGCTGACACCGACTTCGGCGAGCCGCCGGATCAGCGCCGTTGAACGGCCGGGCGCCGAGGCCGGGCTCGTCGTAGCGCTCTGTCATCGCTGAGTCCCTTCTCTATAATCGAGAGCAGTGCTCTCTGTTATCAGACGTGGCACCGGGCGGGCGGAAAAGCAAGAGCAGTGCTCTCGTTTTGTGCGCAGACTGTGCGGATGGGCAAGCGGCAGGACACCCGCGAACGGATCGAAGCGCCGCATCATCGAACTCGGCCGCCGTCATCTGGTCACCGACGGCGCAGCGGGGCTGTCGCTGCGCGCGATCGCCCGCGACCTGGGCATGGTGTCGTCGGCGGTGTACCGCTACGTAGCCAGCCGCGACGAGCTGTTGACGCTGCTGCTCATCGACGCGTACACCGAGCTGGCCGACGCGTGGAGCGCGCCCGCGAGGCCGCGCGCTGAGCTCGTGGCGCGACGACGCTGGTCGCGATGGCGCACGCGGCGCGCGACTTGGGCCGTCGACCAGCCCGCCTGCTGGGCGCTGCTGTACGGCAGCCCGGTGCCCGGCTATCACGCGCCGCGCGGAGCGAACCGTCGGCCCCGGCACCCGGGTGGTCGGTGCGCTGTTCGCCGTCGTGGCGGCCGGCATGGCCGCCGGCGACATCAGCGGGTCGGAGCGTGCGGTGCCGCAACCGATATCGTCGGAATTCGAACGCCTGCGAGCCGAATTCGGCTTCTCCGGGTGACGACGGCGTGGTGGCCAAGTGCTTGGTGCTGTGGGCCGCGCTGGTGGGCGCCATCAGCCTGGAGGTGTTCGGCCAGTACGGCGCGGACACCTTCACCGATCCCGGCCGCCGTGTTCGACACCCAGGTGGCTGCTGCTCGACTGCGACGCCTGCTGACGCGAGAATTAGAACACGTTCTAGCCACGCGCGGCGCGCTGGCGATATTCTCGACGCGATGCATGACCAGACACCTGTCCAGATCGCGTGGGTGACCCGGGACCTCGACGCCACGGAGAGCGCGCTGACCGACCTGTTGGGGGCCAAGAAGTGGGTGCGCATGCCGGATGTCCACTTCGGTCCCGGACTCGTGCACCTACCGCGGGCGGCCCGCCGACTTCGTCGCCGACATCTCGTTCAGCTATGCCGGAGACACCCAACTCGAACTGATCGCCCCGGTGACGCGGCGACAGCGTCTACACGCGAGTTCCTCGACCGCGCCGGTCCCGGTCTGCACCACATCTGCGTCGAGGCGGCCGACGCGGAGCGTTCGCCGCCGCGCTGGCGACGCCGGACGCAGACGGCGCGTCCGTCGTGATGGCGGGAGTCATGCCCGGCGGCATGCGGTTCGCCTACGTCTCCGCCGAGGACGCGGGCGTGCCGTACATCGAGATCGCCCACATCTCGCCGGACATCCAGGCCTTCTTCGACTACATCAAACAGGAGCAGCAGTGAGCTACTGCAGCACATCCCGGAGCACCGTCGAGCGCCGCCGAGTGTCGGCGTCCTGGTCCGACGAGGTCGACGTCGTGGTGATCGGCTTCGGCATCGCGGGCGGATGCGCGGCGGTCAGCGCGGCCGCCGCCGGGCGCGCGTGCTGGTGCTGGAGAAGGCCGCCGCCGCGGGCGGCACGACGTCGATGGCGGGCGGCCACTTCTACCTCGGCGGCGGCACCGCCGTGCAGCGGGCGACCGGCCACGACGACTCCCCCGAGGAGATGTACAAGTACCTGGTCGCGCAGTCGCGCGAGCCGGAGCACGACAAGATCCGCGCCTACTGCGACGGCAGCGTCGAGCACTTCGACTGGCTTGGAGGACTTGGGCTTCCAGTTCGAGCGCAGCTTCTACCCCGGCAAGGTCGTCGTCCCGCCCGGCACCGAGGGTCTGTCCTACACCGGCAACGAGAAGGTGTGGCCGTTCTGCGAGCAGGCGAAGCCCGCTCCGCGCGGGCACTCCGTGCCGGTGCCCGGCGAATTGGGCGGCGCCGCGATGGTGATCGACCTGCTTGGTCGAAGCGCGCCGACCGAACTCGGCGTGCAGGTCCGCTACGAGACCGGGGCGACCAACCTCGTCATCGACGACGACGGCGCGCGTGGTCGGCGTGCGCTGGAAGCACTTCGGCGAGACCGGCGACGATCAAGGCCGAAGGCGGTCATCATCGCCGCCGGCGGTTTCGCGATGAACGCCGAGATGGTCGCCGAGTACACCCCCGCGCTCGGCCAGGAGCGGCAGCACCAAGCACCACGGCGAGGTGGCGCCCTACATCCTGGGCAACCCGAACGACGACGGGCTCGGCATCCAGCTCGGCGTCTCGGCCGGCGGCGTCGCGAAGAACATGGACCAGCTGTTCATCACCGCCGCCGCCTACCCGCCGGAGATCCTGCTGACCGGCGTCATCGTCAACAAGGACGGCAAGCGGTTCGTCGCCGAGGACTCCTACCACTCCCGCACGTCGGCCTTCGTGCTGGAGCAACCCGACCAGATCGCGTACCTGATCGTCGACGAGGCGCACATGCAGATGCCCGAGATGCCGCTGATCAAGTTCATCGACGGCTGCGAGACGGTCGCGGAGATGGAGGCCGCGCTCGGGATTCCGGCGGGCAACCTGGCCGCGACCCTCGACCGCTACAACGCCAACGCGGCGCGAGGTGACGGATCCCGACTTCCACAAGCAGCCGGAATACGTTGCCGCGCAGGACCAAGGGCCCGTGGGCGGCGTTCGACCTGTCGCTGGGCCGCGCGATGTACTCCGGCTTCACGATGGGCGGGCTGAGGTCTCGATCGACGGCGAGGTGTTGCGCGCGGACGGCAGCGCGGTCGCCGGGCTGTACGCGGCCGGCGCGTGCGCCGTCCAACATCGCCCAGGACGGCAAGGGGTACGCGAGCGGCACGCAGCTGGGCGAGGGCTCGTTCTTCGGGCGGCGGGCGGGAGAGCACGCGGCGCGGCGGGCGAGAGCAGCGCGCGCGCGGATCGCAGCCGACGCCTACGACGGGGCCGGTTCGCCGCCGATCACCCCGAGCTCCCACTCACCCTCGCCGAGCAGCTCCAGCTCCTGGGTGTGGTGGCTCGCGGTGCTGCGGTGGCTGACGCTGACCAGGATGGTGTCGGGCAGCTCGGTGCGCACCAGGCTGTACAGCGTGAATTCCAGGCCCTCGTCGAGCGCCGAGGTGGACTCGTCGAGGAAGACCGCCTTCGGCTTGGTCAACAGGATCCGGGCGAACGCGATCCGCTGCTGCTCGCCCGGGGAGAGCACCTTGGCCCAGTCCTGCGACCTCGTCGAGGCGGTCGACCAGATGCGGCAGTGCGACCTTGTCCAGCGCCGACCGTGAGCGTGTCGTCGTCGATGTCGCCGCTCTTGCTCGGGATAGCGACACCACCGCGCGCAGGTCGCCGAGCGGCACATAGGGCATCTGCGACAGGAACATCGTCTCGTTCTCGTCCGCACGGGCAGGTCAGCGTGCCCGGACGTGAACGGCCACAGCTGCGGCGAGGCTGCGCAGCAGCGTGGTCTTGCCGGTGCCCGACGTGCCGGTGATCACCAGCGTGTCGCCGAGCTCCAGACGCAGGTCGAGCGGGTCGATGAGTTGCATGCCGTCCGGAGTGCGCACCTCGACGTCGTCGAGTTGCACCGTGCCGTCGGTGCAGGCCGTCGTCGTCCAGCTCGGGCAGTGCCCGGCCCTCCTCGTTGGCGGTCACCAGGCCGTCGAGACGGATGATCGCGGCCCGGTAGCCGGCGAACAGGTCGTAGGCGTTGCGGAAGAACGACAGCCCGTCCTGGATCGCGCCGAACGCCGACGCCGACTGGTTGAGTGCGCCGAGGGTGATCTCGCCGGCGAAGAACCGGGGGAACTGCACGATGTAGGGCAGCGGCACGATGATCTGGCCCATCGACCAGTTCCAGCCGTTGAACTCGAGCGACCGGTTCACGTAGCGCCGGTAGTTGGTGACGACGGGGGCGAACAGCTTCGCAGGCCGCTGCGTTCGGCGGCCTCGCCCCGGTAGAAGGCGACCGCTTCGGACGCGTCGCGCAGCCGCACCAGCGCGTACCGGAACGCCGCGTTGAACTTCTCGTTGCGGAACGACAGCCAGATGATCGGCCGGCCGATCCAGAACGCGACGACGGACGCGAACGACGACGTACACGATGCCGATCCAGAACATCGCCCGCGGCAGTCGTGACGCCGAACCAGCGTCAGCGGACCGGACAGGTTCCACAGGATCGCGGTGAACGAGATCATCGACATCGACCGCGCTAGATCGCGCCGAACAGCAGCGTGTTGCCCGAGCCGTAGTACGGCATGTTGGGCTGAGGCCCGTTGCCGGCGGTGAAGATGTCGATGTCGGACTGGATGCGCTGATCGGGGTTGTCGATCGTGTCGTCGATGAAGCGGGCCCGGTAGTAGGCCTGCCGTCGAGCCAGTCCCCGGTGAGCCGGTCGGTCAGCCAGGCGCGCCAGCGCCAGGCAGAACCGCTGCATCAGGAACATGTCCAGCAGCATCCGGGCGATGAAGACGCGCCGCCAGGATGCAGAAGATGCCGATGGAGAGCCAGAAGCCGTCCGATGCCGGACTGCCGCACCTCCTCGTTGTCGGCCGCCAGGCCGGCCGCGACCACCTGGAAGCTGGTCAGCATGTCGTTGCTCTGGTAGCTCAGCAGCACGCTCGAGCCGCACCCCGGTGATGACCAGGAGCAGGATCGCCGCCAGCCACAGCCACACCCCCACGCTGTCGCGGCCGGTGAAGTACGCGCCGGTGATCCGCCAGAACTGCCTGCCCCAGGTGGTGAAGCGGCCGACCAGCGCGAGAATCACCAGCGTGCACACCGCGGCGATGAGCCAGCCCTTCGCGATCCACGACCAGCGAGGTCCACAGCTGATCGCCCCAGTCCAGCGTCGGGGTGAACATTTCCATCCGGGCAAGGTACCGCTTCACTCTGGTCGAAGCGTGCTGGAGGCACCTCAGCCCGATGGGTGCGAGTCGCTCGAGCCGCCACTGCCCGTCGCCGAGGAGTTCCAGCCGTCCGCTGTGGAACGGGTGCACGGTGGCGCGGTGGCTCACGCTGACGACGATGGTCTCGCGGCAATCGGTCCCGCAGCAGCTGTAGAGCATCTGCTCGAGACCTTCGTCCATCGCCGAGGTCGACTCGTCGAGGAACACCGCGCGCGGGCTTGTTGAGCAGGACGCGGGCGAACGCGATGCGCTGCTGCTCGCCGACGGACAGCACCTTCGCCCAATCCTGCACCTCGTTGAGCCGGATCACCAGGTGCGACAACGCCACGTCGATCAGCGCCTGCTGGATCGCGTCGTCGTCGACCGCCCCGGGTCGTCAGCGGGTAGCTGACCACGGCCCGCAGGTCGCCCAGCGGCAGGTAGGGCAGCTGCGGGACGAACATCGCCTGGTCGCGCCCCGACGGCAGCTCCACCCGCGCCCGAGGCGAACGGCCACAGCCCCGCCAGGCTGGCCAGCAGCACGGATTTGCCGACGCCCGACGGGCCGGTGACGACGAGCGCCTGCCCGGGCTGCAGCTGCAGGTCGAGGGTGTGCAGCAGCGGCGTCCCGTCGGGTCGGCGCACCTCGACACCGCGCACCTGCAGGGCGCCGTCGGCGGAGTCCGCCAGTCTCAACCGCGCTGAACGAGCCGGCCCGCACGTTCTGGTCGACCAGGCCGTCGAGGCGGATGATGGCCGCCCGGTAACTCGCGAACTGGTCGTAGGCGTTGCGGAAGAACGACAGCGCGTCGTGGATCGCGCCGAACGCGGTGGCCGACTGCCACACCTCGCCGAACGAGATCCGCTGGGCGAACAGGCCCTGCGCCTGCACCAGCCACGGCAGCGGGTTGATCGCCTGGCTCATCGACACGTTCCACCCGAAGAACAGCATCATGCGGTTGAGCCAGTGCCGGTAGTTGACCATCACGGCGTCGAGGCGCTCGCGCAGCACGGACCGCTCGGCCGGCTCCCCGCGATAGAGCCCGATGGCGGCACCGCCGTCGCGCACCCGCACCAGCGCGTAGCGGAAGGCGGCGTTGCGGAATTCGTTGAGGTAGTTGAGCCGGATCAGCGGCCGTCCGATCGCGAAGGCGACGACCGTTGCGACCGAGACGTACACCAGCACGATCCAGAACAGCGCCCGTTGCACGGTCAGCCCGCCGACGGTGAGGGGTTCGGACAGCCGCCACAGGATGGCGGCGAACGACAGCACCGACAGGACCGCTTCCACCGCGCCGAACAACAGCGTGTCGCCGGCGGTGTAGATCGGGTTGTTGGTGTCGCCGCCCACGCCCGTGGTGAAGACGTCGACGTCCTGCTGGATGCGTTGGTCGGGGTTGTCGATCGGCCGGCCGGAGAACTGCGCCCGGTAGTAGGCCAGGTCACCCAGCCAGCCGTCGATCAGGCGCTGGCTCAACCAGATTCGCCACCGCATCATGAACCGCTGGGTCACGTACAGGTCGAGCAGCAGCCGAACGATGTAGCACCCGGCGAGCACCGCGAACACGACCATCGTCGCCCAGAACCCGGCGATTCCGCTGGACCGGGCGGCACCGTCGTCGGACGTGCCGCCCTGGAAGGCGATCTGCAAGGCGGTGAACAGGTCGTTGACGTAATAGGTCAACAGCACGTTGATGCGGACCGAGACGATCACCAGCACCAGCAGCAGAGCCACCAGCAGCCACGTGGTGATGCTGCGGCGGCCGGTGAAGTAGGCGCCGGTGATGCGCCAGAACTGGCGCCCCCATCCGGTGAACCGTGCGATCAGGGCGAGGACCACCAGCAGACTGACGGTCGTGAGCGCGAACATGGTGGCCACCCACTGCGCCGAGCTGATCCACTCGTGGGCCCAGTCGAGGGTCGGCTGGAACGTCTCGGTGGTCACGGTGCGCACACCCCCTGTTCCGCGCGAGCCGGCGTGGCGAAGTTACCGCAGGACGGCCGCCGATCGGGGCGGCCCGGCCGAATGTCGCGGACCGGGCGCCGGTAGCGGCGCGCGTACCGTGATCGTGTGACACGCACCTCCTCGAAGACGTCATCGAACGCGGCGGCCACTCCGAAGGGTGGGCGGCTGTCGGGCCGGTTCTGGAAACTGCTGGGCGCCAGCACCGACAAGGATCAGTCCCGCTCCATGGACCAGGTGCGCAAGGCGGCCGACTTCGACGGCAAGGCCGCCGACCTCGACGACGAGCAGCTGCGCAAGGCCGCCGGCCTGCTCGAGCTCGACGACCTGGCGGACTCGGCGGACATCCCGCAGTTCCTGGCGATCGCGCGCGAGGCCGCCGAGCGGGCCACCGGGCTGCGGCCGTTCGATGTGCAGCTGCTCGGCGCGCAGCGGATGCTGGCCGGCGACGTGGTGGAGATGGCCACCGGCGAGGGCAAGACGCTCTCCGGGGCGATCGCGGCCGCCGGCTACGCGATGGCCGGCCGCAGCGTGCACGTCATCACCATCAACGACTACCTGGCGCGCCGCGACGCCGAGTGGATGAGCCCGCTGATCGAGGCGTTGGGGCGCACCGTCGGCTGGATCACCGCGGACTCGACGCGCCGCCGAGCGACGCGCCGCCTATCAGTGCGACATCACCTACGCGTCGGTCAACGAGATCGGCTTCGACGTGCTGCGCGACCAGTTGGTCACCGACGTCGAGGACCTGGTGTCCCCGCACCCCGACGTCGCGCTGATCGACGAGGCCGACTCGGTGCTCGTCGACGAGGCACTGGTGCCGCTGGTGCTCGCGGGCACCAGTCACCGGGAGACGCCCCGGGTCGACCTGATCCGATTCGTCGGCGAACTCGTCGAGGGCGCGGACTACGCCACCGACGCGGAGGGCCGCAACGTGCACCTGACCGAGTCGGGCGCCCTGAAGGTCGAGGCCCGGCTCGGCGGCATCGACCTGTACTCGGAGGAGCACGTCTCGACCACGCTCACCGAGGTCAACGTCGCGCTGCACGCGCATGTCCTGCTGCAGCGCGACGTGCACTACATCGTGCGCGAGGGCGCCGTGCAACTGATCAACGCCGCCCGGGGCCGCATCGCCACCCTGCAGCGCTGGCCCGACGGCCTGCAGGCCGCGGTCGAGGCCAAGGAGGGCATCGAGACCACCGAGACCGGCGAGGTGCTCGACACCATCACCGTGCAGGCGCTGGTCAACCGCTACCCGACGGTGTGCGGCATGACCGGTACCGCGCTGGCCGCCGGTGAGCAGTTGCGGCAGTTCTACAAGCTGGGCGTCTCACCGATCCCGCCGAATACCCCGAACATCCGCGGGGACGAGGCCGACCGGGTGTACGTCACGGTGGCCGCCAAGAACGACGCGGTGCTCGAACACATCGCCGAGGTCCATCAGACCGGCCAGCCCGTTCTGGTGGGCACCCGTGACGTCGCCGAATCCGAAGACCTGCACCGCCGGCTGGTGAAAGCGGGCGTTCCCGCCGTGGTGCTCAACGCCAAGAACGATGCCGAGGAGGCCGCCGTCATCGCCGAGGCCGGCAAGCTGGGCGCGGTCACGGTGTCGACGCAGATGGCAGGCCGGGGCACCGACATCAGGCTGGGTGGCTCCGACGTGGAAGATCATTCCGCCCGAAAAGACGAGGTCGCCGAACTCGGCGGACTGCACGTGATCGGGACGGGCCGGCACCACACCGAGCGGCTGGACAACCAGCTGCGCGGCCGCGCCGGCAGGCAGGGCGACCCCGGTTCGACGGTGTTCTTCTCCAGTTGGGAGGACGATGTCGTGGTCGCCCACCTGGACCCCAACAAGCTCCCCCTGGACTGTGACGAGAACGGCCGGGTGCTCAGCACGAAGGCGGCCAGCCTGCTCGAACACGCCCAGCGCATCGCCGAGGGCCGGCTGCTCGACGTGCACGCCAACACATGGCGCTACAACCAGCTGATCGCACAACAGCGCGCGATTCTGGTCGAGCGGCGCGACACCCTGCTGCGCACCACCGCCGCCCGCGACGAACTGGCCGAGCTGTCGCCCGACCGGTACGCCGAACTCGAGGAACAGCTCGGCGCCGACGGCGAGGAGAAGCTGACCACGATCTGCCGGCTGATCATGCTGTATCACCTCGACCGCGGCTGGGCCGACCATCTGGCGTATCTGGCCGACATCCGGGAGAGCATCCACCTGCGCGCGCTGGGCCGGCAGAACCCGCTCGACGAGTTCCACCGCCTGGCCGTCGACGCGTTCGCCTCGCTGGCCGCCGACGCGATCGAGGCCGCGCAGCAGACGTTCGACACCGCACCCTCGATCGAGGACGAGCCGGGAGTGGATCTGTCCAAGCTGGCGCGGCCCACCTCGACGTGGACGTACATGGTGCACGACAACCCGCTCAACGACGACACCCTCTCGGCGCTGAGCCTGCCCGGGGTGTTCCGCTAGGTTCTAGGCATGGCCCGCGGGTTGCAGCGAGGGGAGGCCCGCATGGATTCGGCCGCCCGCGACCGGGTGCTGACGGTGCCCAACGTGCTCTCGGTGGTCCGCCTGGTGCTCGTCCCGGTGTTCCTGGTGCTGCTGCTCAGGTGCACGCCAACGCGTGGGCGGTCGCGGTACTGATGTTCAGCGGTGCCTCGGATTGGGCCGACGGCAAGATCGCGCGACTGTTCGACAACCAGTCCTCGCGGCTCGGCGCTCTGCTCGATCCCGCGGTGGACCGCATCTACATGGTGGTGATCCCGGTCGCGATGGCCGTGGCCGGCGCGGTGCCGTGGTGGATCGTCGCGACGCTGCTCGGCCGGGATCTGGTACTGGCGGCGACGCTGCCGCTGTTGCGCGCTCGGGGGCTGACGGCGCTGCCGGTCACCTACCTCGGCAAGGCGGCGACGTTCGCGCTGATGTCCGGGTTGCCGCTGGTGCTGCTCGGTCAGTACGACGCGCTGTGGAGCCGGGTGGTGCTGGCCTGCGGGTGGGGGTTTCTGATCTGGGGTCTGGCGCTGTACCTGTGGTCGGGGGTGCTCTACCTGATCCAGGTCGCGATGGTGCTGCGCGCCATGCCCCGGGTGGCGGCGAGAGCGCCGGAGCGGTGAGCCAGCTGGGGGGCTGGGACCCGGCGTCCGGGCGCAGCGCGCACCGAGCGGGCGCGCCCACGCTGATTCCGTTGCCGTCGCTGCTGCGCTCGCTGCTGACCGAGCACCTCGACCCCGGGTACGCCGCGGCCGCGCAGTCGCCGCGGCCGCGCCGGCGAGCCACCGAATGGAATCTGGCAGGTCCTGGCCGCGGTGCTGCTGGTGGTGGTGTTCGCGCTGGCGTGGTCGCAGGCCAAGGCCACCGCACCGGGCGTGCGGGAATCCCGGCAGGTGCTGGTCGCCAGCGTGCGGGCGGCCGAGGCGACCACCGACGAGCTCGCCGGGCGGCGCGACGAGCTCTCCGCGGCCGTCGACACCGAGCGGCGCAGCCGGCTCGAGGGGGAACGGTGGGTCGCCGCCTGCTCTCCGAGCTCGACGAGGCCAACTATGCGGCCGCGGCCACGCCGGTCATCGGGCCCGGGCTGACCATCACGGTCACCGATCCGGGCGTGTCACCGGACCTCACCGACGTGTCCGTACCCACGGGTGGACGGCAGCAGGCAGGTGATCCTGGACCGCGACCTGCAGCTGGTGGTCAATTCGCTGTGGCTCAGCGGGGCGGAGGCCATCTCGGTCGGCGGGGTGCGTATCGGCCCGAACGTGACGATCCGACAGGCAGGCGGCGGCATCCTGGTCGACAATCAGCCCATCACCAGTCCGTACACCATCCTCGCCGTGGGCCCGCCCCACGCCATCGGGGACAACTTCGACCGCAGCAGCGGGCTGCAGCGGCTCCGGCTGCTCGAGTCGTCCTACGGCGTCGGGGTCAGCGTCGCTGCCGGCGACGGCCTGGTGCTGCCCGCCGGATCGGTCCGAGAGCTCAACTTCGCCAAACAGATCGGGTCCCCATTGATCGGCATCGTCGCTCTCGTCGTCGGCATCGTGGTCGGGATCGTCTTCCACCCCAGCGTTCCGGAGATCGTCCAGCCCTACCTGCCCATCGCGGTCGTCGCTGCGCTCGACGCCGTGTTCGGCGGTCTGCGGGCGTATCTCGAGCGGATCTTCGACTCCAAGGTGTTCGTGGTGTCGTTCGTGTTCAACGTGCTGGTGGCCGCGCTGATCGTCTACGTCGGCGACCAACTCGGCGTCGGCACCCAACTGTCCACCGCGATCATCGTCGTGCTCGGCATCCGCATCTTCGGCAACGCCGCGGCGCTGCGGCGCCGGCTGTTCGGAGCCTGACCGCGATGACCGATCAGCCGCACCACACCGCCGAACCGCACCACGGCCGCCACGAGCTGCCCCGCGACGAACCGGCACCCGAGGAGCGCCGGCGCGGCCGGACCCCGTCGGTGTTCGGTGTGCTGGCGGTGCTGTTGTGTCTGCTGCTCGGCGTCGCGATCGCCACCCAGGTGCGCCAGACCGAATCCGGTGACTCGTTGGAGACGGCGCGGCCGGCGGACCTGCTGGTGCTGCTCGACTCGCTGCAGCAACGCGAGGCGGCGTTGAACACCGAGGTCGCCGACCTGCAGCGGACACTGGCGCAGCTGCAGGCGTCGGGCAGCAGCGATGCGGCCGCGATCGAGAACGCCAAGGCGCGGTTGGCCGCCCTGTCCATCCTGACCGGCACGGTGGCCGCGACCGGTCCGGGCGTCACGCTCACCATCGACGACCCGGCGCCCGGGGTGGCCGCCGCGACGATGCTCGACGTGATCAACGAGTTGCGGGCCGCGGGCGCCGAGGCGATGGAGATCCGCGGCCGCCGGGGCGGACAACAGGCCGCCGTCCGGGTCGGGGTCGACACCTGGGTGGTCGGTGCGCCCGGGGCCCTGGTCGTCGATTCCACCACCCTGAGCCCGCCGTATACCGTTGTCGCCATTGGGGATCCACCCACGCTGGCCGCGGCGATGAACATCCCGGGCGGGGCGACGGACAGCATCGAACGCGTCGGCGGGACGATGGTGGTGCAACAATCCGACCGGGTCGACGTGACCGCCTTGCGGCAACCGAAACCGCGCCAATACGCTCAGCCCGTCAAGTGACGTGACCGTCAGGTCGCACGAGAACCAAGGAGCACCGTGACCGAGATCCCCGCCGACCTCTCCTACACCGAAGAACACGAGTGGGTGCAGCGGACCGGCGACGACACGGTGCGGGTCGGCATCACCGACTTCGCGCAGTCCGCGCTGGGCGACGTGGTCTTCGTCCAGCTGCCCGACGTGGGGTCGGAGGTGACGGCGGGCGAGTCCTTCGGCGAGGTCGAGTCGACGAAGTCGGTGTCGGATCTCTACGCGCCCGTGAGCGCGAAAGTCGTTGCGGTCAACGGTGATCTCGAGGCCAATCCGCAACTGGTCAACTCCGACCCGTATGGCGAGGGCTGGCTGGTCGAACTGCAGGCCGACGCGGGTGCTCTGCAGGACGCGGTGGGCGCGCTGCTCGACGCGGAGGGCTACCGCGGCCACGTGACGGACTGAGGTGTTGTTAGGGTCGTTGCGACCACAGACGAGGTTGTGCAGAGTAATGCGCAACGCGCGGATCCGGCCGTGGTGGACACAACGTGGTCCACTGCGCGGTACGGTCGATACCAGCGGCGAGGCGGCTGGATGTCCCGGCCGGAGATCGCCACAGCAGCCAGTGAGGAGCAGCGGGTGACGGAAAAAGACTTCAACTCGGGGGCCGACTCTGACGAAGTCACCGTGGAGACGACATCGGTGTTCCGCGCCGACTTCCTCAACGAACTGGACGCTCCGCCCGCCGCGGGCGGCGAGAGCGCGGTGTCGGGTGTCGAGGGACTGCCGGCGGGATCGGCGTTGTTGGTGGTCAAGCGGGGACCCAACGCCGGGTCGCGATTCCTGCTGGATCAGCCCACCACGTCGGCCGGGCGGCATCCCGACAGCGACATCTTCCTCGATGACGTCACCGTCAGCCGCCGGCATGCGGAGTTCCGGCTCGAGAGCGGGGAGTTCCAGGTCGTCGACGTGGGCAGCCTCAACGGCACCTACGTCAACCGGGAACCGGTGGACTCCGCCGTGCTCTCCAACGGCGACGAGGTCCAGATCGGCAAGTTCCGCCTGGTGTTCCTGACCGGCCCCAAGGGCGACGACGACAGTTCGGCCGAATGACCGACCCCGTCGAGTAACTGACCCCACGAGTACCGCGCGGACGACCCAGATGACACAACCCGAGACACCTGCACTGGGCGGGATGTCGATCGGGGCCGTGCTGGACATGCTGCGCGGCGACTTCCCGGACGTCACGATCTCCAAGATCCGATTCCTGGAGGCCGAGGGGCTGATCGCCCCGGAGCGCACGGCGTCGGGGTACCGCCGGTTCACCGCCTACGACTGCGCCCGGCTGCGGTTCATCCTCACCGCGCAGCGCGATCAGTACCTGCCGCTCAAGGTCATCAAGGCTCAACTCGACGCGCAACCCGACGGCGAACTGCCGCACAGTGGTTCGGCGTACGCGACGCCGCGACTGGTCCCGGTGACCGGGGAGCAGCAGACATCGCCCGCACAGCAGAGCGCCCCGACCCAGGCGCGGCTGAGCCGGGAGGCGCTGCTGGAGCGCTCCGGTGTGGACGAGGACCTGCTCGCCGCACTGTTGAAGGCGGGCATCATCGCACCGATCTTCAAGGGCGCCGGAACGGTGTTCTTCGACGAGCACGCCATCGTGATCGCCCAATGTGCCCGTGCGCTGGCCGACTACGGTGTCGAGCCCCGGCATCTGCGCGCATTCCGGTCCGCCGCCGACCGGCAGTCCGATCTGATCGCCCAGATCGCCGGACCCGTGGTGAAGGCGGGCAAGGCCGGTGCCCGGGACCGCGCAGACGACCTGGCGCGGGAGGTGGCGGCGCTGGCGATCACGTTGCACACGTCGTTGATCAAGTCGGCCGTACGCGACGTTCTGGATCGCTGAGGACTAGACTCGCAATGACGGCTTTGCCGTCTCGTCCGGGCCGGAAGTCGGGACGGAATGGAGCGACACCAGTGCGGAGGGCAGGCACATATGGGTGAGGTTCGCGTCGTCGGAATCCGAGTGGAGCAGCCCCAGAACCAGCCCGTTCTGCTGCTGCGCGAGTCCAACGGCGACCGCTATCTGCCGATCTGGATCGGCCAGTCCGAAGCCGCCGCGATCGCCCTCGAACAGCAGGGCGTCGAGCCGACCCGGCCGCTGACCCACGACCTCATCCGAGATGTCATTGCTGCCCTTGGGCATTCGCTCAAAGAGGTGCGCATCGTCGACCTGCAGGAAGGCACCTTCTACGCCGACCTGATCTTCGATCGCGACATCAAGGTCTCGGCACGCCCGTCGGATTCGGTGGCCATCGCGTTGCGCGTCGGCGTGCCGATCTACGTCGAGGAGGCCGTGCTGGCCGAGGCGGGGCTGCTGATTCCGGACGAGAACGACGACGAAGCGACCGGTGCGGTGCGCGAGGACGAGGTCGAGAAGTTCAAGGAGTTCCTCGACAGCGTGTCACCGGACGACTTCAAGGCCACCTGAGGGCGCGGCGGCGGGCACCCGGTTGGTCACGGATGCGTCTCGTCGCGTTCGACACGCGCGGAGTGTTTCCGGCACTCGGTGAAAGGGCAGCCATACTTGGAGCCGACGGGCAGTCACAGAGCGTCTCCCAGCGTATGCTCGAACAGAGTTCGGGCCGGGGGACGTGCGCCCACGCAGGTCACAGACGCGGGTTCGATCGGTGAGAGGATTCGACAAGTGGGAGACACGCCACGCCAGGAGCAACTGGATCTGACCACCGGCTCCACGCAGGCGGACGCTCTTCCCCGGGTCACCTCCGAGCCGGTGCAGGCGGGATTGTTCCCCGACGATTCGGTGCCCGACGAACTCGTCGGATACCGCGGGCCCAGCGCCTGCCAGATCGCCGGGATCACCTACCGCCAACTCGACTACTGGGCCCGCACCTCACTGGTGGTGCCCTCGATCCGCGGCGCCGCCGGCTCCGGCAGCCAGCGGCTGTACTCGTTCAAGGACATCCTCGTCCTCAAGATCGTCAAACGGCTCCTCGACACCGGCATCTCGCTGCACAACATCCGCGTCGCGGTCGACCATCTGCGTCAGCGCGGCGTCTCCGACCTGGCCAACATCACGCTGTTCTCCGACGGCACAACGGTGTACGAGTGCACGTCGGCCGAGGAGGTCGTCGACCTGCTCCAGGGCGGCCAGGGAGTGTTCGGCATCGCCGTGTCCGGCGCGATGCGGGAATTGACCGGCGCCATCGCCGATTTCCCGGGTGAGCGGGCTGACGGCGGCGAGTCCATCTCGACGCCCGAGGACGAACTCGCGTCCCGCCGCAAGCACCGCGACCGCAAGATCGGCTGAGCCGATCGGACAGCTGCGCGGCTGAGCCGATCAGACCGATGCGCGGCTGAGCAGCCGGGCCGGTAGACTCGGGCGCGCATCGCCCTCACGCGGGAGAGTTCCGTGGCCGCCAGCCACGGACGCCGAAGGAGCAACACCTCTCCGTCAACCTCTCAGGCCCCCGGACCGCGTCAGGCCCCGATGCCTCTGGAAAGCGGTGCAGCGCACCCGCCCATGGGGAAAGGCCACGTCGACCGGCGTCGAGGCGGCCGAATCTCTCAGGCCGCCCGGGTCCGGGTCGACGACAGAGGGGGAGGAGCCGGTACGCATGCGCTCCTCGCGCCCGAACGTCGGGAGACGTCCTCAGTGTTTGACCAGTCTGACCAGACCACCCCCTCCGAGCTCACCTTCGTCGACCGCCACATCGGCCCGGATGCCGATGCCGTCGCCACTCTGCTGACCACGATCGGCGTCGACTCCCTCGAGGAACTGGCCGCCAAGGCGCTGCCCGCCGGGATCCTGGACGCGCTGAGCGGCGACGGCCTGGCTCCCGGCCTGGAGCACTTGCCGCCCGCGGCCACCGAGGCCGAGGCGCTCGCCGAGCTGCGCGCGCTGGCCGACGCCAACACCGTCGCCGTCTCGATGATCGGCCAGGGGTACTTCGACACGCTGACCCCGCCGGTGCTGAAGCGCAACATCCTGGAGAACCCGGCGTGGTACACCGCCTACACGCCCTACCAGCCCGAGATCAGCCAGGGCCGGCTCGAGGCGCTGCTGAACTTCCAGACGATGGTCACCGACCTGACCGGGCTGGAGGTGGCCAACGCCTCGATGCTGGACGAGGCCACCGCGGCCGCCGAGGCGATGACGCTGATGCAGCGCGCGGTGCGCGGAAAACGCAGTGGCCGCCTCGTTGTCGATACCGACGTCTACCCCCAGACCGCCGCGGTGCTCGCGACCCGCGCGGAGCCGCTCGGCATCGAGATCGTGACCGCCGATCTGCGCGAGGGCCTGCCCGAGGGCGACTTCTTCGGTGTGATCGCCCAGCTGCCCGGCGCCGGCGGCGCCGTCAACGACTGGCGCGATCTGGTCGCGCCAGGCACACGAGCGCGGTGCCCTGGTGGCGATCGGCGCCGACCTGCTCGCGCTGACCCTGATCGCGCCGCCCGGCGAGATCGGCGCGGACGTCGCGTTCGGCACCACCCAACGGTTCGGCGTGCCGATGGGCTTCGGCGGCCCGCACGCCGGCTATCTGGCCGTGCACTCCCAGCACGCGCGCCAGCTGCCGGGCCGCCTGGTCGGGGTGTCCAGGGATGCCGACGGCGCCCCGGCCTACCGCCTGGCGCTGCAGACCCGCGAGCAGCACATCCGTCGCGACAAGGCGACCAGCAACATCTGCACCGCGCAGGTGTTGCTCGCGGTGATGGCCGCGATGTACGCGAGCTATCACGGCGCCGACGGCCTGCGCGCGATCGCGCGGCGCGTGCACGGCCACGCCGGCGCGCTGGCGGCCGGGCTGTCGGCCGCCGGCGTCGAGGTCGTGCACGAGACCTTCTTCGACACCGTGCTGGCCCGGGTGCCGGGCCGGGCCCGGCGAGGTCGTCGACGCCGCCAAGCGCCGCGGTATCAACCTGTGGCTCGTCGACGCCGACCGGGTGTCGGTGTCCTGCGACGAGGCGACCACCGACGGCGCACGTCGCCGATGTGCTGGCCGCGTTCTCCGCGGGCGCGACGACCGTTCCCGCCGCGGGACCGGCCCTGACCACCCGGACGTCGGACTTCCTCACCCACCCGGCGTTCACCAGCTACCGCACCGAGACCGCGATGATGCGCTACCTGCGCTCGCTGGCCGACAAGGACATCGCGCTGGACCGCAGCATGATTCCGCTGGGCTCGTGCACGATGAAGCTCAACGCGGCCGCCGAGATGGAGCCGATCACCTGGCCGGAGTTCGGCCGCCAGCACCCGTTCGCGCCCGGCGTCGGACACCCCGGGGCTGCGCAGGCTCATCGCCGACCTGCAGGCCTGGCTGACCGGGATCACCGGCTACGACGAGATCTCGCTGCAGCCCAACGCCGGATCGCAGGGCGAGTACGCGGGGCTGCTGGCGATCCAGGCCTACCACATCGCGCGCGGCCAGGCCGAGCGCAACGTGTGCCTGATCCCGTCCAGCGCGCACGGCACCAACGCCGCCTCGGCCGCGCTGGCCGGCATGAAGGTCGTCGTGGTGGCGTGCCGGGAGAACGGCGACGTCGACCTCGACGACCTGCGCGCCAAGGTCACCGAGCACGCCGACCGGTTGTCGGCGCTGATGATCACCTATCCGTCCACCCACGGCGTGTACGAGCACGACGTCGCCGACATCTGCGCGGCGGTGCACGACGCCGGCGGACAGGTGTACGTCGACGGCGCGAACCTCAACGCGCTCGTCGGGCTGGCCCGGCCGGGGCGGTTCGGCGGCGACGTCAGCCACCTGAACCTGCACAAGACGTTCTGCATCCCGCACGGCGGCGGCGGCCCGGGGTGGGCCCGGTGGCGGTGCGCGCGCACCTGGCGCCGTACCTGCCCGGCCACCCGCTGGCCGACGAACTCTCCGATGAGCTCACGGTGTCGGCGGCGCCGTACGGTTCGGCGTCGATCCTGCCGATCACGTGGGCCTACATCCGGATGATGGGCGCTGACGGGCCTGCGGTCGGCGACGCTGGTGGCGATCGCGTCGGCCAACTACATCGCCCGCCGACTCGACGAGTACTACCCGGTGCTCTACACCGGCGAGAACGGCATGGTGGCCCACGAGTGCATCCTCGATCTGCGGGGGATCACCAAGGCGACCGGCGTGACGGTCGACGATGTGGCCAAGCGGCTCGCCGACTACGGCTTCCACGCCCCGACGATGAGCTTCCCGGTGGCCGGCACGCTGATGGTGGAGCCGACCGAGAGCGAGTCGCTGGCCGAGGTCGACGCGTTCTGCGAGGCGATGATCGCGATCCGCGCCGAGATCGACAAGGTCGGCTCGGGCGCGTGGCCGGCGGAGGACAACCCGCTGCGCGGTGCCCCGCACACCGCCGAGAGCCTGCTGGTCGACGACTGGCAGCATCCGTACACCCGGCAGGAGGCGGCCTACCCGCTGGGCAGCGCGTTCCGGCCGAAGGTGTGGCCGCCGGTGCGCCGCATCGACGGCGCCTACGGCGATCGCAACCTGGTGTGCTCGTGCCCGCCGGTCGAAGCGTTCGCCTGACGGCTGGGCGATAGGGTGTTCCGGATGAGCACACGCCCAGGCTGTTCATCTTCCCGCACGCCGGCGGGTCGGCGCAGTACTACGTACCGTTCGCGAAGACCTTCACCACGGACGTCAAGCGGACCGCGGTGCAGTATCCGGGGCAGCGCGGCAAGCCAGGACTTCGCGTCGTTCACCGGTCTGCCCGGCGCTGGCCGACGAAGTGTGCACGAATGGTCGTCGCCGGACGTAAGGACCACGGGGGGCCGGTGTTCTTCTTCGGCCACAGCATGGGCGGGCCTGCTGGCCTTCGAGGTGGCCCGCCGGTTCGAGGCGGCGGGACCGGCCCATCGGCGCGACTGTTCGTCTCGGCGCTGCTGCACCGCCGGGCAGGAGTCGGCTACGAGGACGTTCCCGGCGACGACGACGGACTTCTCGGCGGCGGTGAGCACGATGACCGGCGTCAAGGCCGAATTCATGGAGAACCCGGAGTTCGCGGCGCGATCCTGCCGACGCTGCGCGGACTGAGGCGTCATCAGCGAACTACACTGCCCCCCGAGGTGGACGGTGTCGTGCCCGATGCACGCATACTCGGGGACGACGACGCGGTGGCGACGCCGGAGACCGCGGCGCTGTGGTCCGAACGCACCACGTCCGAATTCGGCGTGCGCGTCTTCTCCGGCCACCACTTCTATCTGACCGACCACCTGCCCGAGCTGGTGCACGACATCGAGGCGAGACTGCTGGCGCCGGCTCCGTGACGGTGCTGCGCGTCGGATGGGATTGTGCTGACGATGCGGGCGAACAGCCGTAGCGGGCGTGCCATGACTCGATTATTACGGGGCGACGAACTACGGTGGCGTATCCAGGCAGCCAAACACACGTCCGCGGGGAAGCGTCGTGGATGCCTGGGCGTCTCGACTCTCTGAGTCAAGCGCACGTAACGTTTTGCGGGCATCGTGGCTCCGGCCGCACTTTGCCGGGTAGCGTGGCGAGCAACGATCGGGATGGTAAACGGGAGGACCAGCGATGTCAGGCCTGGCAGTCGGTGTGAGCTGGGGAATCGCCCTGGTGTGCGCCGCCTCCGTCATGGGCGTGATGCTGAGGCGAGCAAGCAGGCGATGGCAACGGAACATGAACGACGCCGTCGTCCCTGATTACGCGCAGATGCTCGCGGCCCTGTCCGCCAATTCGCTTCGGCACCGCTTCGAGCCCTACAGCGACATCGATTGGAACGCTCCGCAGTTCGAGATCGTCGACGACGATCCCAGGTGGATCCTGGGTGCCGCGGATCCGGTCGGCCGCCATTGCTGGTACCGCGAGCAGCCCCGGGGCACGCAAATCGCGATCGGCAAGTGGCGGCAGGCGAATTTGGCGAAGGCGTCTTCGCACCTCGAGAGCATCCTCGTCCGAGGGCTCATGCAATACACCTTCTGGATCCCGAACGGATCGCCGGAATACCGGTACTGCCTGAGCGAGGCGATCGAGGAGTGCAACCACAGCCTCATGTTCCAGGAGGTCGTCAATCGTATCGGCGCGGACGTCGCGGGCATCCCGCGCTGGCTGCGCTGGTTCTCGCAACTGCTGCCCCTGTCGGCGGGGCCGCTGCCGAACGTCTTCTTCTTCGGTGTGCTCGCGGGGGAAGAGCCCATCGACCACATGCAGCGCGACATGCTGCGCGCGGAAACCCGCCCGCACCCACTGATCGCCCACGTGGCCGCCGTGCACATCGCGGAGGAGGCCAGGCACATCTCCTTTGCCCATGAGTACCTACGCCGTAGGGTGCCATTGCTGCGCGCGTCGCGCCGCTTCGTCCTGTCGCTCTACGTCCCGCTCATCATGCGGGTGCTGGCCCAAGCCATCCTGGTACCGCCGCGATCCTTCTTCCGCACCTTCGGCGTGCCCCGGTCCGTGCGCCGCACGATGTTTTTCCGCTCGGCCGAATCTCAACTCGCCCTGCGGGCCATGTTCGGCGACGTCCGGATGCTCTGCGAGGAACTCGGAATGTTGAACCCGTCCGCCCGCCTCATGTGGCGCCTGTGCGGAATACAGGGCCGGTCGTCGCGCTACCGCAGCGAGCCCTATCGTGAGGGCCTAGTTGCACCGCAGCGAGCCATTGCACCTGCGGCTCCGAAGCCGGTCGTGGCACCGCCGGCGCCCAGGCCCCCGGCATCGCACGCTCGGAGCGCTCGCTAGGGCCGCTGAGCGGGTGGCCAGCTCCGGCACTCTTCGGCGCCCGGCAGGCCGCTCGACATGGGCAGGGCCCTCGACCCTCACTCCATCGCACGCCCTGCTTTATCTGACTGTCGCGTCAATAACGCTGTGATTTAACTGTACGCGGACGACTTCCGCAGATACCCCGCTAGTCGTCGGTGTTTCGTGGTCCGATTCGGAAGGCGTGTGACGCTCCGCGTGGATCGATCCAATCGTTTCCCCACTTGAGAAGCTTTTTTGTGCATTTCGGTCGCGCATTCCGCCCGTCGGGAATATCGTCGAATCTGCTGAACGTTTCGGTGTGAGCGGGTTTTCAGCAATGTGGCTGCCGTTTGCTGTGATAAGGAGCGGTCCTGACCGGTTCGGTCCGGGCGGGCACCCGTTTCGTGTTAGCCTCCACGGGAGTTGTGGTCCCGGGTCGGGGGTGTCCACAATCCCATCCCATCTCAGGTGAAGGTTGACAGTGATTCAAAGCTCAGTCTCCGACGTGGTTCGCGACCACGCTCGGCAACGTCCCGACGCTAATGCATTCACCTTCGTCGACTACGAGGTCGGACCCGGACGGCTATACCGAAACCCTGTCCTGGTCCCAGCTGTATCAGCGGGTTCGGGTCGTCGCCGCGGACGTTGTCGGCCATCGGTTCGGTGGGCGACAGGGCGGCGATCCTGGCCCCGCAGGGTCTCGAGTACATTGTCGGCGTGCTCGGCGCGATCGAGGCCGGCTCATCGCGGTGCCCGCTGCCGGTGCCCGAGTTGCGGCGCACACGACGAGCGGGCGTCCGGCGCGCTGCGGGACTGCGCGCCGGTCGCCGCTGCTGACGACCTCGGCCGTCGTCGACGACATCGGTCGCTATGCGCGCGGCGCCGTCCCGGGCAGGCGCCCGCGGTCATCGAGGTCGACGCGCTCGACTCTCGATTCACCGGACACTGCAGCCCGACGCGTGTACGGCCGCTGCCCAAGACCGCCTACCTGCAGTACACCTCCGGCTCCACCCGGCTGACCCCGCCGGCGTGGTCGTGACCCACAAGAACATCTTCGTCAACATCGAGCAGGTCGGCGAGCGACTATTTCGAGAGCTACCGGACGGGGTGCCGCCGGAGCGACACCCTGGTGTCGTGGCTGCCCTTCTACCACGACATGGGCCTGATCGTCGGGGTGTTCATCGCCGCTCATGCTCGGCTGCCCCGGCGTGCTGATGAGCCCGATGGCGTTCCTGCAGAGGCCCGCCCGCTGGATGCAGCTGCTCGCGACCGCAGTCCACGCGTTCTCGGCGGCGCCGAACTTCGCCTTCGAGCTGGCCGTGCACGGCGGACCACCGACGCGGACATGGAGGGCAAGGACCTCAGCGGCGTGCACGCGATCATCAGCGGCAGCGAGCGGGTCCATGCCGCGACGATCCGGCGGTTCAACGAGCGGTTCGCCGCGTTCGGCCTGCCCGACCGCGCGATGCGACCGTCCTACGGCCTGGCCGAGGCGACGGTGTACGTCGTGGCCTCCGCCGGTGGCCGGCCGCCCACGCCGGTGCGCTTCGACTACGAGAAGCTGGCCGCCGGCCACGCCGAGCGCTGCGCGGTCGATGAGGCTCGCCAGGGTCAGCCGAGAGTGGCTCGAGCGATCGGTCCGCGCCGCGCGCTCGACGACGGTGCGCATCGTCGATCCCGAGACCTGCACCGAGAATCCGGCGGGCAAGATCGGCGAGATCTGGCTGCACGGGGAGCAACGTCGCCAATGGCTACTGGCAAGAATCCGGCACTGACGGCCAGCGCACCTTCGGCGGGCAGCTGGTCGATCCGTCGCCGGGCACCCCGAAGGGCCCGTGGCTGCGCACCGGCGACCTCGGCGTGATGTCTCGACGGCGAGCTGTTCATCGTCGGCCGCATCAAGGACCTGCTGATCGTCGACGGCCGCAACCACTACCCCGACGACATCGAGGCGCACCATCCAGGAGATCACCGGCGGCCGCGTCGCGGCGATATCGGTGCCCGACGAGCCGCAGCGAGCAGCTGGTCGTGATCGCCGAGATGAAGAAGCAGGGATCGGACGCGAGGCGCTGCACAGCTGCGCGACCGTGAAGCAGGAGGTCAGCGTCGGCGATCTCGAAGTCGCACAGCGTGTCGCGTGGCCGATCTGGTGCTGGTGCCGCCGGGTCGATCCCGATCACCACCAGCGGCAAGATCCGTCGCTCGACGTGCGTCGAGGTGTACCGCAGGACGAATTGACCCGGCTGGACAGCCTGACCTGAGTGCCCGAGCCACATGAGCGGGTCTCGCCGACCGGTCATGTGTCCATCGCGCTATTGCATTCCTGGGGGCATTATTTTGAATGCGACAAACACTGCTGCGCCGGATCGTCGAGCGGTCATCACCGAGGCGCTGCGCAAGATCGACGACCTGAGTGCGCGTCTCGAGATCGCCGAGAAGGGCCAGACCGAGCCGATCGCGGTGATCGGGCTGGGCTGCGGTTGCCCGGTGGACGGTGGACGAACCCGAGCCCAGTTCTGGGAGTTGCTCACCGCGGGCCGCAGCGGCGTCGTGCGGGTGCCCGCGGACGGTGGGACTCCGATCGAGTTCTACACGGCCGGACCACACGGTGCCGGGCACGATCTGCAGCGCGACGGCGGGTTCCTGACCTCTGGCAGCCGACGGTTCGACGCGGAGTTCTTCGGGATCTCGCCGCGCGAGGCCGGCCGGCATGGACCCCCAGCAGCGGCTGCTGCTCGAGGTCGCCTAGGAGGCGCTGGAGCACGCCGGGATCACCGCGCACGCGATCCGCGGCACCGCAGACGTCGGTGTTCGTCGGCCTGACCACCCACGACTACTTACGCTGACCTGTCGCAGACCGCCTGCGGCCCGAGGACATCGACGCCTACATCCCGTTCGGCAACGCGTCGAACTTCGCGGCCGGCCGGCTGTCTACTTCCTCGGCCTGCGCGGCCCGGCGGTGGCGATCGACACCGCGTGCTCGTCGTCGCTGGTGGCGATCCACCTGGCCTGCCAGAGCCTGCGCGGCGGCGAAAGCGACCTGGCGCTGGCCGCCGGGGTGAACCTGATGCTGACGCCCGAAGCAACAGCATCGCCTGCTCGCGGCGGGGCATGCTCGCCCCGACGGCCGCTGCAAGACCTTCGACGCCGAGCGCCGACGGCTACGTCCGCGGCGAGGGCTGCGGGGTCGTCGTGCTCAAGCGGCTCGTCGACGCGCTGCGCGACGGCGACCGGATCCTGGCGGTGATCCGCGGCTCGGCGGTCAACCAGGACGGCCGCAGCAACGGCCTGACGGCGCCGAACGGCCCGGCGCAGCAGGCGGTGCTGCGCGCAGGCGCTGGCGCGCGGCCGGCGTCGACCCGCCGAGATCGACTACGTCGAGGCGCACGGCACCGGCACCGCGCTGGGCGACCCGATCGAGCTCGCGCGCTGGCGCCGTGCTCGGCGACGCGGCCGGGCCGGCGCCGCTGGTGCTCGGCTCGGTCAAGACCAACCTCGGGCCACCTGGAGGCCGCCGCCGGCATCGCCGGCTTCATCAAGACGGTGCTGGCGTGCGGCACGGCGCACATCCCGCCAGCACCTGCACTTCACCGCGCTGAACCCGCACGCCGGCGCGGGCGCCTCGCGGTTCACAGTCGCCGCCGAGGCCATACCGTGGCCCGCGGCGGGGCGCCCGCGCCGGGCCGGCATGTCGTCGTTCGGCTTCAGCGGCACCAACGCCCACGTGGTCGATCGAGCAGGCGCCGGTGCCGGTGCCCGCCGGGCCGCAGCCGGACGGCCGGTCACCACGCTGGTGGTGTCCGGCAAGACGCCCGGAGCGGATCGCCTCGCAGGCCGGCAGTGCTGGCCGACTGGATGGACGGTGCCGGGCGCGGCGGCCGCTGGCCGACGTGGCCCACACGCTCAACCATCACCGCTCCCGGCACCGCACGTTCGCCGACCGTGGCCGCCCGCGACACGCGCCAGGCGGTCGCCGGGCTGCAGGCACTGGCCGCCGGTGAGAGCGCTCCGGGCGTGGTGCGCCGCCCAGACGGGCCGTGCCGCACCGGGCACGGTGTTCGTGTACTCCGGGCAGGGTTCGCAGTGGGCCGGCATGGGCCGCAGACTGCTGGCCGACGAGCCGGCCTTCGCCGCGGCGCGTGGCCGAGATCGAGCCGGTGTTCGTCGAGCAGGTCGGCTTCTCGCTCTGCGCACGGTGCTCGCCGAGGGCAGCCGGTGAGCGGCGACGCCGCAGGTCCAGCCGGTGCTCGAGGGCCTGCAGTTGGCCCTGACCGACGCTGTGGCGCTCCTACGGCGTCGCACCCGACGCGGTGATCGGCCACTCCATGGGCGAGGTCACCGCCGCCGTGGTGGCCGGCGCGCTGAGCCTGGCCGACGGGCTGCGGGTGATCGCCCCCCGGTCGCGGCTGATGTCCCGGCTGGCCGGCCAGGGCGCCGTCGCGCTCCTCGAACTCGACGCCGAGCGACCGCCGAGTCTGCGTCGCCGACTACCCGAGCGTCAGGTCGCCGGGTTACGTCTCGCCGCGCCAGACCGTGGTCGCCGGCCCGCCCGACGCCGGTCGACGCCGTCATCGCCGCGGTCACCGCGCAGGACCGCTTCGCCCGGCGGGTCAACATGGAGGTCGCCTCCCACACCGCGCTGATGGACCCGATCCTGCCCGAACTGCGCGCGGCGCTGGCCGATCTGGCACCCCGCGCCGCCGACGATCCCGTTCTTGTCCACCGTCGACCAGGGGGAGACGGCGCCCGTCCTCGACGCCGACTACTGGGTCGCCAACGTGCGCCAGCCGGCGCGGGTTCAGCCAGGCCGTCGCCGCCGCCGCCGCCGAGAACACCACGTTCATCGAGATCAGCGCCCACCCGATCCTGACCCACGCCATCACCGAGACCCTTGGGTCCGCGCACCATCACAGCCTGGGCACGCTGACGCGCGACGGCGACGACACCCTCGGCTTCCACACCGCGCTCGCCACCCTCGGCCTGAGCCGGCCCGACACCGTGACGTCCCCGTCCCGACTGCGGGTGACCCTGCCGAAGACCCCGTGGCACCACACCAGCCATTGGATCACCCCGGGCGACCACGGACCGGATCTGCAGGGACAGCGCGCCCGGCCCGGCACCGTCCTGGGTCGGGCCACGGCGGTCTCCGGGCCGGCGACCGGTCATCTCTGGCAGGCAGAGGTGTCCGGCGACGGCCCCGACCGGCAGGTGGCGGACGCGGTGCTGGTCGCTACGCTTCGCCACCGCCGCGGCCGAGACCGGTGCGTCGACCGTGAACAACATGCGGCTCGAGCGGCCGATCCCGCCGGACGGTCGTCGCGCCGTACAGGTCGTCGCCGACGCGGCGACGCTGACCCTCTCTTCGTGCGCGAACGCCGGCACCGATGGCGCGTTGTGGACCACCCACGCCCGCGCTTTCCTCGGCGACGATCGGCCACAGACGCCGGGCGCGGCCGACGATGAGACGCGGACAGGGCACCTCCCGGCGGGAGTCACCTCGCTGCCCGCGCTGATCGACGGTGTCCTGCGTCTGGTGGCCCCGTCGTCCGGCGCCGAGCCACGCTCGAGTCCTCGGACTGGACGGCCTGTGGCTGGGCGAGGTCCCCGACGACGGCGCGATGTCGGCGGTCCTGCGGCACCGGGCCGGTGATCAGGCGGACGGCGACGTCTACGACGTCACGGTGACCGGCGCGGACGCGCCACCCTGCCTCGAGATCACCGGCCTGCGGATCGCGCCGGTCGGGCCGGCCCGCAGACGACCTCGCCCGACGGTCAATCGTGGGAACTTGCGCACACCATGGAGTGGCAACCGTGGAGCGCCGAGGGCGAGTCGCACGCCGTGGCGACGAGCCGCCCGACGGTCGCCGTGACGGGGCCGGGGGAGACCGCCGCGCTGGCCGACGCCCTCGCCGGTCTGGGGCATCGCGTGACGGCCCCATCCGAGGCCCGGCATGTCGTCTATGTCGCGGGATCCGCGCCCGAGGACCGGTCCGACGTCGACAGTGCCGCGCGGATGGCCCTCGATGTCGCGACGCTCGTGCGTGAGGTGGTCGGCACCCGCAGCACCCCCGTCTCGCTGTGGATCGTCACCCGCGGGGTGCGCGAGGGCAGCTCGCCGGACGCGGTGCGGCAGAGCGTGCTGTGGGGCACCGCTGGAGTGGTGCGTGCTGAGCAGCCGCAGCTGTGGGGCGGACTCGTCGACCTCGAGGATCGCGGCGCCGCCGGGGTCGACCCGGCCGACTGGGCCCGGCACCTGTCGTCGCTGCTCGACGCCCCACCGCGGACCATCGTTGCGCTGCGCGACGGCGCTTCAGTACCGCCGTCCCCGCGCCGCTGTCCGGCAAACCGTCCCGGCCGCCGCTGAGCTGCCGGCCCGACGCCGCCTACCTCATCACCGGTGGGCTGGGCGCTCTCGGCCGTCTGATGGCCGCCTGGCTGGTCGACCACGGGGCGCGCCGGTTGATCCTGACCGGTCGCACCGCCCTGCCGCCCCGCCGGGACTGGCAAAACCCACAGCACGATCGCGACACGGCGGAGAAGATCCGCGCGGTGCGCGCGCTCGAGATGCGGGGCGCCGCGGTGGAGGCCGTCGCCCTCGACGCCGGCTGCCGCCGGGATGTCGAAGTGCTTCTGGAGACCCGGGACGCCTAGGGGCACCCCCGATCCGGGGCATCATCCACGCCGCGGGGATGACCGACGGCCAGCTGCTGACCGAACTGTCCGAGGAGCGGGTGCGGAAGACGTTGTGGCCGAAAATCGCCGGGGCCGAAGTGCTCGACGCGCTGTTCCCGCCCGGCGGCCTGGACTTCTTCTATCTCATCGCGGCCGCCGGTGCGGTGTTCGGTGTGCCGGGCCAGGGCGCCTACGCGTCGGCGAACGCCTACCTCGACGGGCTGGCTCGCGCTCGGAGCCGACAGGGTTGCCACACCGTCAGCCTCGACTGGGTCGCGTGGCAGGGTCTTGGTTTCGCCGCCGAGGCCCAGGTCGTGCTGCAGGAGCTCGAACGGGTGGGGTCGCGCCCGTTGATCGCACATGAGGCGTTCTCCGCGTGGGACAGGGTGGTCTGTCACGACGTGGCGCAGGTGGTCATCGCGCCCCTTCTGTCGTCCGGCGCGGCGGCGGTCTCTCAGGACCGGGCCGTGCACGCGGCGGCTCAGCGCTGGTCGGAGATGCCGGCCGACGAGGTGCTGACCGAACTCGAGCAGGGTCTGCGGGCGATCCTCGCGCGCGAACTGCAGATCGCCGAGGCCGACTTCGAAGTCGATCGGCCGTTCGCCGAGCTGGGTCTGAACTCGGTGATGGCGATGTCCGTCCGACGGGCGACCGAGGAGTTCGTCGGTTTCGAGTTGTCCGTTACGATGCTGTGGAATCACCCGACAGTGACGTCCCTGGCGGCGTACCTGGAGAAGTGTCCTCCGGCCCACAGAGGACTCGGGTGACGACAATGTGCAGGCCGATTCCGCCTCCAGTGTCCTGGACGATCTGTTCGACATCGTGGAGTCGGCTCCAGCGGGTAGTGAGAGCGGTATTTGATGATCATGAAGAGCTGTCCCCCTAGTTCTGTGGTGCAATGCCGCGTGGACGGCGTTTCGTGACCGAAGCGTTCGGCGAAGCTGAGCTCCGGCACTGGCTGGTCGACTACCTGGTCACGAACATCGGGCTCTCGCCCGACGAGATCGACTTTGACGGCCCGCTCAACGACCTAGGCGTCGGATCCCGCGATTCCGTTGTCCTGTCAGGTGAACTGTCGGAGCTGCTGGGCCGTCCGGTCTCGCCGGTCGAGTTCTGGCAGCACCCGACGATCAACGACCTGGCGCGCTTCCTGACCGGCTCCGAGCCGGAGTCGGCCGAAGAGGCATCGACGCATTCGAGCGCAGCTCGCTCGACGAGCCGATCGCCGTAATCGGCCTGGGCTGCCGCTTCCCCGGCGACGTCGGCGGCCCGGACGCGCTATGGAGTTCATGTGCGAGGGACGGTCGGCCGTCTCGCGAGTCCCGCCGAGCGTTGGGCAGCCGTTCTCCGGCGTCACCCCGAGGCGGCCGCGATGCTTGTCGCACCACCACGCGCTGGGGCTCCTTCCTCGACGACATCGACGCCTTCGACGCGGAGTTCTTCGAGATCTGCCGCCGCGAGGCCGCCAAGATGGATCCGCAGCAGCGGCTGCTGCTCGAGGTCGCCTGGGAGGCGCTGGAGCACGCCGGGATCCCCGCCGAGTTCGCTGCGCCAGCTCGCAGACCGGCGTGTTCGTCGGGGCCTGCCTCAGCGAGTACGGGTAGCTCGGGTCGACCGACCTCGGCTCAGGTCGACGCGTGGAGCAACACCGGCGGCGCGCTGAGCATCATCGCCAACCGGTTGTCCTACTTCCTCGATCTGCGCGGGCCGTCGCTGACGGTCGACACCGCGTGTTCGTCGTCGCTGGTGGCCATGCACCTGGCGTGCCAGAGCCTGCGCGTCGGGTGACTCCGAGCCTGGCGCTGGCCGCGGGGGTGAACCTGCTGCTGTCGCCCGCGGTGTTCCGCGGCTTCGACCAGGCCGGCGCGCTGTCGCCGACGGGCGCGTGCCATGCGTTCGACGCCGGCGCCGACGGGTTCGTGCGCGGCGAGGGCTGCGGGGTCGCCGTGCTCAAGCGGCTGTCCGACGCCCTGCGCGACGGGGACCGGGTGCTGGCGGTGATCCGCGGTTCGGCGGTCAACCAGGACGGCCGGTCCAACGGGTCTGATGGCGCCGAACCCGGCCGCGCAGATGGCGGTGCTGCGCGCGGCCTACGCCAGCGCCGGCGTGGCACCGCAGGAGGTGGACTACGTCGAGGCCCACGGCACCGGAACGCTGCTGGGCGATCCGATCGAGGCGCGCGCGCTCGGCACCGTGCTCGGCCGCGGACGGCCCGAGCAATGCGCCGCTGCTGATCGGCGCGGTCAAGTCCAACCTCGGCCACCTGGAGGCCGCGGCCGGGATCGCCGGCTTCATCAAGGCGGTGCTGGCCGTGCAGCGCGGCAGCATCCCGGCCAACCTGCGGCTTCACGACGCCCGAACCCGCACATCCCGTTCGAGCAGATGCGGCTCAAAGTCGTTGCCGAGCAGACAGGAGTGGCCGGCGACCGGGCGGCCCGCGCCGCGCCGGGGTGTCGTCGTTCGGTTTCGGCGGCACCAACGCCCACGTGGTCATCGAGCAGGCCCCCGAGGCCGTGCCCCGCAGAGCACGCCCGGAGCCGGCGGTCACCACGTTGGTGGTGTCGGGCAAAACGCCCGAACGGGTCGCCTCGCCGGCCGCGGTGCTGGCCGAGTGGATGATCGGGCGCCGGCGCCGGCGTCGCGCTGGCCGACGTCGCCCACACGCTCAACCACCACCGCGCCCGGCACCACGCCGGTTCGCCACCGTCTGCGCGCGCGACACGCGGCCGGCCGTCGCCGGGCTGCGGGCGCTGGCCGACGGGCCGTCGCGCCGCCGGCGTCGTCGCGCCGCACGAGGGCGCCTGCGAGGCCGGGCACGGTGTTCGTGTACTCCGGCCAGGGCTCGCAGTGGGCGGGCATGGGCCGGCAACTGCTGGCCGACGAACCGCGCGTTCGCGGCCGGCGATCGCCGACGCTGGAGCCGGTCTTCGTCGAAGCAGGTCGGCTTCTCGCTGCGCGACGGTCCTCGCCGAGGGCGAACCGGTGGGCGGCGACGCCGAGGTCCAGCCGGTGCTGATGGGCCTGCAGCTGGCCCTGACCGAGCTGTGGCGCTCCTACGGCGTGCACTCCCGACGCGGTGATCGGCCACTCGATGGGCGAGGTCACCGCCGCCGTGGTGGCCGGCGCGCTGACGCGTCGCCGACGGGCTGCGGGTCATCGCCCACCGGTCGCGGCTGATGTCGCAGCTGGCCGGGCAGGGCGCGGTGGCGCTGCTCGAACTGGATGCCGAGGCCACCGAGGCGTCTGATCGCCGACTACCCAGGTGTCGAGCATCGCCGGCTACGTCTCGCCGCGCCAGACCGTGGTCGCCGGCCCGCCCGCGCCGGTCGACGCCGTGATCGCCGCGGTCGACCGCACAGAACCGTTTCGCCCGCCGGGTGAACATGGAGGTCGCCTCGCACACCGCGCTGATGGACCCGGTGCTGCCCGACATCCGCGTCTGCGCTGGCCGATCTCATCCCGACGATCGCCGACGCATGCCGTTCCTGTCCACGGTCGCCGAGCACGGCGACCACACCCGCTGCTGGACGCCGACTACTGGGTGGCCAACGTGCGCCGGCCGGTGCGGTTCAGCCAGGCCATCGCCGCCGCCGCCGGCGACACGGCACCTTCATCGAGATCAGCCCGCACCCGATCGCTGGACGCAGCCGATCGCCGACACGCTGGCGGCGACCGCGCACCGCCACAGCGTCGGCACGCTTGCCCGCGACGCGCGACGACACCGTCGCGTTCCACACCAACCTCAACAGCCACGCACACCACCCAGCCGCCGCAGACGCCGCACCCGGCCGAACCGCATCCGGTGCTGCCCACCACGCCCGTGGCACCACACCCGGCACTGGGTCGACGCGCCGCCGCCGCGGCGCCGCGCCACGCGGCGAGCCGACCGGCGCGGTGCCCGCGGATGCGACGGTCCCGTCCCGGCGGACTGGTACTGCGAGCTGGCGTGGCCGGTCAACCGCGAGCGCTGCCGGCGTCCCGGCGACCGCAGGCCGCAGGCATGGCTGGTGATCGGCGACGCCGCGCTGGGCGCCGAGATCGGACGGCGTGCTCGGCGCCGCGGCCGGTGCCGACGTCGTCGCGGCGCCGCCCCCGACGGACGGGGCCGGATGCGCTGACCGGTGCGCTCGCCGAGGCCACCCACGTGCTGTATGCGCCGCGCCGGCGCTCGGCGACCGACGAAGTGGCGGGCTACGGCTGTTCGACAGCCGGCACGGCGGACTACGCCGCGATGGCGGCGAGCCGCGCGTCGCACGCCGCCCCGAGCTGTTCCTGCTGACCCGCAACGCGCAGCCGGTCGCCGAGGGCGACCGGGCCAACCCGGCGCACGCCGTGCTGTGGGGCTTCGGCCGCACGCTGGCGCTGGAGCACCCCGAGATCTGGGGTGCGCGTCGTCGACGTCGACGAGTCGGTGCCCGCCGGTCTGGCCGCCCGCTACGTGCTGGCCGAGGCGCAGGGCGGCGACGGCGAAGACCAGGTCGTCTACCGGGCGGGCGCCGCGGCACGTGCCCGGCTGGATGCACGCCGCCCGGACACTGCCGTCCGCGGAGGCGGTGCTCGACCGCCGAGCGCGCAGCCACCTGGTCATCGGCGCGACCGGCAACATCGGACCGCACCTGATCGAGCAGCTCGCCGACATGGGCGCCACGGACCATCGTCGCCGTGTCCGCGTACCCCGGGATCCGGCTGGACGAGTTGACCGCGCGGCTCGCCGGCGGCCGGCACGACGCTCGTGACCGTCGCCGCCGACGCCGCCGACGAGGCGGCGATGCAGCGCGCTGTTCGACCGGTTCGGCGCGGACCTGCCGCCGCTGGCGGGCATCTACCTGGCCGCGTTCGGCGGCGGCCCGGTGACGCTGGCCGACATGACGCGACGACGACGTCGCCGCGATGTTCCGGCCGAAGCTGGACGCGCTGGCGCGTGCTGCACAAGCTCTCGCTGCGGGCACCCGGTCGAGCAGTTCGTGCTGTTCTCGTCGATCTCCGGGGCTGCACCGGCTCGCGCTGGCTGGCCCACTACGCGGCGACGACGACGTTCCTGGACACGTTCGCCGTTCGCCCGGCGCGCCGCGGGCCTGCCCGCCACCGCGATCAACTGGGGGCTGTGGAAGTCGTTGGCCGACGGCGCAGAGTCCGAGCGAGAGCGGCAGGTGACGCTGGAGTCGGGGCTGGAGCCGATGGACGACGAGGTCGCGATCCGCGCCCTGCTCGGTGCTGATCGGGCCGCGGCGCCGGTCCGGTCCACCGTGGTCGCGGCCGACTGGCCGCGGCTGGCGGCGGCCTACCGCACCCGGGCCGCGCTGCACATCGTCGACGACCTGCTCGCCGACGCCGGCCGCCGACGAGGACGGGTCGCGCCGCGCGCAGCACCGCGTTCCGCGACGACATTGCGCGAGACGCGAACCCGAGCGGCGCCGCGACCTGCTGACCCGACCACGTCACCGCGCAGGTCGCTGCGGCGATGGGTCTGGCGTCGCCGCAGCTCCTCGACCCGACGGTCGGCTTCTTCCAGTCCGGGATGGACTCGCTGATGAGCGTGACGTCTGCAGCGCTCGCTGTCGGAGAGCCTGGGGGAGCCGCTGCCGGCGTCGGTGGTGTTCGACTACCCGACCGTCGAAGCGCTGACCGAGCTATCTGGCGTCGCTGCTTCCCGAAATGGTCGAGGCCGGACCGAGGACGGAGATCGCCGACGACTACGACGGCCTCAGCGACGAGGACCTCCTGAAACAACTGTCCGAAAGGCTGGGTTGAGCGCGATGTGCTGCACCGCCTGATCGCCCGCCGGGCGATCATCACCGAGGCGCTGCGCAAGATCGACGATCTGACCGCGCGGCTGGAGATCGCCGAGAAGGGCGACACCGAACCGATCGCCGTGGTGGGCATCGGCGTGCCGGCTGCCCGGCGGGGTCGACGACCCCGCCGACTTCTGGCAGCTGCTGCGCGACGGCGCGCAGCGGGGTCGATCCGGGTGCCCGCCGACCGCTGGGACGCCGACGCCTACTACACCGAGGACCACACCGTGCCCGGGCACGATCTGCACCACCGAGGGCGGCTTCCTCACCTCGTGGCGGCCCGACGAGTTCGACGCCGAGTTCTTCGGCATCTCCCCGCGCGAGGCGGCCGGGATGGACCCGCAGCAGCGGCTGCTGCTCGAGGTCGCCTGGGAGGCGCTCGAGAACGCCGGCGTCGGACGCCGGACCATCCGCGGCAGCCAGACCGGTGTGTTCGTCGGCCTGACCACCAGCGACTACTACCTGTCGAATGAACGTCGGGGCGCACCCGCACCAGGACGTCGACCCCTACGTCCGCGTTCGGCAACGCGGCCAACTTCGCCGCGGGCCGGCTGGCCTACTTCCTCGGCGTGCACGGCCCGGCGGTGGTCATGGACACCGCGTGCTCGTCGTCGCTGGTGTCGATCCACCTGGCCTGCCAGAGCCTGCGCCGCCGGGAGAGCGACCGCGCGCTGGCCGCCGGGGTCAACCTGATCCTGAGCCCCGAGAACAGCATCGCCTGCTCGCGGTGGGGGATGCTCGCGCCCGACGGCCACTGCAAGACCTTCGATGCCGAGCGCCAACGGCTACGTTCGCAGCGAGGGCTGCGGCGTGGTCGTGCTCAAGCGGCTCAGCGACGCCGTGCGCGACGGTGACCGGGTGCTGGCGGTGGTGCGCGGCTCGGCAGTCAACCAGGACGGTCCCAGCAGCGGCCAGACTGTGCCCAACGGGCCCGCCCAGCAGGCATTGATGCGCGCGGCGCTGGCCGCGGCGCGGCTGGAGCCCGGCCGACATCGACTACATCGAGGCGCACGGCACCGGCACCGCCCTGGGCGACCCCATCGAACTGGACGCGCTCGGCGCCGTGTTCGGTGATCGCGACGGCGCCGCGCCGCTGGTGCTCGGGTCGGTGAAGACCAACCTCGGACACATGGAGTCCGCGGCCGGGTGTCGGCGGCTTCATCAAGACGGTGCTCGCGGTGCAGCACGGCTACATCCCCAAGCACCTGAACTTCAGCCGAGCTGACCCCGCGGCGCCGGGGCCGCGGCGTCGCGGTTCGACATCGCCGTCAACGGCATGCCGTGGCCGCAGGTCGATCGGCCGCGCCGCGCGGGCGTGTCGTCGTTCGGCGTCAGCGGGACGAATGCGCACGTGGTGGTGGAGCAGGGTCCGGAGCCGGTGCTGGTGGGTTCTGCGGGGATCGGTCGTCGGTGACGACGTTGGTGTTGTCGGGTCAAGACGCCGAGCGGATCGGGTCGTGGGCGGCGCGGTTGGCCGAGTGGATGGACGGTCCGGGCGCTGGTGTGGCGTTGGCCGACATCGCGGAGACGGTCAATCATCACCGCAGCCGGTCGAGCCGAGTTCGCGGCGGTCGTGTGCGCGTGACCGCGGCCAGGCGGTCGCGGGTCTGCGGGCGCTGGCCGCCGGGGAGCCGGCGCCCGGGGTGGTCGCGGCCGCACGAGGTGCCGCGGGGTTCGGGCACGGTGTTCGTGTACTCGGGTCAGGGTTCGCAGTGGGCCGGGATGGGTCGGCAGTTGCTGGCCGAGGAGCCCGCGTTCGCCGCGGCGGTCGCCGAGCTGGAGCCGGATTTCGTTGCCCAGGTCGGGTTTTCGCTGCGCGAGGTGCTGTCCTCCGGTGAGCCGGTGGTGGGGATCGACCGGATCCAGCCGGTGCTGGTGGGCATGCAGCTGGCGTTGACCGCGCTGTGGCGGTCCTACGGTGTGGAGCCCGACGCGGTGATCGGGCATTCGATGGGCGAGGTCGCCGCCGCGGTGGTGGCCGGGGCGCTGAGCCCGGCCGAGGGGCTGCAAGGTGATCGCCACCCGGTCGCGGTTGATGGCGCGGCTGTCCGGGCAGGGCGCGATGGCGCTGCTCGAACTCGACGCCGAGGCCGCCGAAGCGGCCTGCGCCGACTACCCCGAGGTCGACGGTGGCGGTGCTATGCCGCCGCCGCGCGCAGACGGTGATCGCCGGACCGCCCGAGCAGGTCGACGCCGTGATCGCCGTGGTCGACGCCCAGGGCCGGCTGGCCCGCCGCGATCGAGGTCGATGTGGCCTCGCACCACCCCACCGTCGATCCGATCCTGGACGAGCTGCGCGCCGAACTGGCCGAGCTGACCCCGGCCGCCGACCCGCGATCCCGCTGATCAGCACCGTCGGAAACTCCCGGCACCGACGCCCAGCGTTCGACGCCGACTACTGGGTGGCCAACCTGCGCAACCCGGTGCGCTTCAGCCAGGCCATCACCACCGCCGCCCGCGACCACGCCACCTTCATCGAGATCAGCCCCCACCCCCTGCTCACCCACGCCATCGGCGAAAACCTCACCGCCGCCTCACCCGTGGGCGGTTCGCCGTCACCTCGACCCTGCGGCGCGGCGACGACGAGGTGATGTCCACCTACACGCAGCTGGCCACGATCGGCGTGACGGGCCGTGAGCCGTCCGGAGCCCCCGTCGTCGACGTGCCGCCCACCCCGTGGGTGCACGGGCAGCTACTGGGTCGACGCGCCGTCGCGCACCGCAGCGGATCCGGCACAGCACTTCTCGCTCGGCACGCATGTCGAGATGCCGTCCGGGCGCCACCACGTGTGGCAGGCTGACCTGAGCAGCGCGGCGCCGTGGCTGACCTCCGCCGCGCTCGAAGACCAGGCCCTGGCGTCGGCTGCGCTGCTGGCCGAGATGGTCCTGTCGGCCGCCCACGAGGCGATCGGGGAACCGCTCGACCAGCTCGTCGTGGAGGACCTCGACATCGAGCATCCCCTCGACCTCACCGGGCATTTGCGCCTGATCACCCAGCTGTTCGACGACGAGAGCGGCATCCGCGTGGAGATCCACGTGGCCTCCTCGTCGGGGCGCTGGACGCGCTGCGCCGTCGCGGGCGTCGCACGGGGCGGTGGTGAGGACGCCCGTCTCCAGCTCGAGGCGGCGGTGCAGGTCGAGTTGCCCGACCTCATCGCCGGGCACCCGGACGTGGCAGTGGCCCCGGCCCTGCTGTTCGAGGCGTTCCGCGTCCTCCGCGACCAGCTGCCCGGGGACGGTGAGACGGCGTGGCAGCCGGCGTCGTTCGGATCGATCCGGGTTCTGCGGTCACCCGGCCACCGCGCCGGCATCCACACCCGTGTCGAGGAGGCCGGCGACGGTTCCGACCACGCCGCCGATCTCGCTGCCGACCTCGTCCTGTCCGGCGAGGACGGTCTGACGGCCGCCGAGTTCACCCGCATCCGGATGCGTCCGGTCGACAGCGCGTCGCTGGCCATGCCGCTGGAGCGCAAGGTCTTCGACACCGTGTGGGACGAGGCTCCGCTGCCGGCCGCCGGGCACGGCGCACCGGCCGCCGGATCGTGGCTCGTCCTCGCCGCCGACGAGCAGGCCGAGACCCTGCAGACCGCGTTCGCGGCGCACCTGCGGGCGTCCGGGCGCGAGGTGGTCGAGCAGCACCTGCGCGCCGAGCCTGCGCCCGGATCAGCGCCGGCGGGCATCGTCGTGGTCGTCGATGCGCCGCCGTCGGTGGAACTCGACGCCTCCGACGCCCTGCAGCGCGCCCGCGACCTCGTGTGGGGCATCGCGCGCCACACCCGCAGTGCGCTGGGGTCGGAGACGTCGCCGCGGGTGTGGATCGTCTCGCGGAACGGTCTCGCGGTCGCCGACGGCGAAGGGGGCGACCCCGCGGTCGGCGCGCTCAAGGGCCTGATCCGCAACTGGCGCTTCCCCGGCGAGGCCGCACGTGTCCTCGCCGGTGAGCCCGACGTCGCGGCGACACTGGTCGACCTCGACAGCGACGACGCCGCCGCCCTGGCGATCCTCGACGCCGAACTCGCCGCCCCACCCGGACTCGACGTCATCGCGTGGCGGGCCGGGCGTCGCCTCGGCGAGAAGCTCACCCGGGCGACCGTCGACGAGAGCGCAGGCGGCGCCGTGGTGCGCCCGGACGGTGCCTACGTCATCAGCGGCGGCCTGGGCGGGCTCGGCCTGGCCGTCACCCGCTGGCTCGTCGACCGCGGGGCGGGCCGAATCGTCCTCAACGGCCGCACCGCACCGTCGGCCGAGCAGCAGGCCGTGCTGGATGCGATGTCGGACGCGACGGAGATCGAGTTCTGCGCCGGCGACATCGCCACCCCGGGGATCGCCGAGGAACTGGTGCGGTGCGCCGAGCGGACCGGGCGGACGCTGCGCGGCGTGCTGCACGCCGCCGGCATCACCGGCACCGGTCTGGTCGCCGAGGTGACCGAGGACGACCTCGACCGCGTCTGGGCCCCCAAGGTGGCCGGCGCCCTGGCGCTGCACGAGGCCACGGCGTCGCGCTCCCTGGACTGGTGGGTCGGCTTCTCGTCGATGGCCACGCTGCTGGGCCTGCCCGGCCAGCTGGCCTACACGACGGGCAACGCCTATCTCGACGCCCTGGTGGCCTGGCGCCGCGCGGCGGGCCTGCCCGCCAACGCGGTCAACTGGGGCCAGTGGTCCGACGTCGGTATGAGTAAGTCCCTGACCTACAGCGTGCTCGACCCGCTGAGCCCGCAGGAAGGCATCGAGGCGCTCGACACCCTGGTCGGCGGCGATGCCGCGCGGGTGGGCGTGGGACGGCTGCGGCTCGACCGCGCCCTGACGGCCACCCCGGAGATGCGGCAGGTCGAGTACTTCGCCGCGCTGGTCGGTGAATTCGGCGCGGCGGACGGCAACACCCGCACGCCCGCGCGCGACGGCCAGGACCGCATGACGGTGCTGCCGGACTGGTCGACGATGACGGTCGATCAGATCCGCGACGAACTCGTCGAGAGGTTGAAGCTGATCCTGGCCCGCGAACTGCGGATGTCGCCGTCGCCGGTCAACGTCGAGCAGCCGTTCCCCGAGCTGGGGCTGGACTCGATGATGGCGATGACGGTCCTGAAAGAGACACAGAAGCTCGTCGGGATCGACCTGTCGGCGAACATGTTGTTCAACAACCCCACGATCTCGGCTCTCTCCCGGCATTTGGCGAAAGCGATTGCCGATCAGGACGTTTCGGAAGACGACGACGTCGAACCCGCGGTCGATCCCGCAGGCAGTGTCCTGGACGAGTTGTTCACAGCGTGGAGTCGGCTTCGGCCGGCAGCGAAGGCGGTGTCTTGATGACCAGGTCCATCTTCAGACCGCGTGTCGGCGATGTCCGCCGAGCAGCGCGACGCGCTCACCGAGCAGTTCGACAAGGCCTCGCGGGTCGCCGCGGCCGAACCGATCGCCGTCGTCGGCATCGGGTGCCGGTTCCCGGGCGGGGTGTCCGGGCCCGCAGGCCTACTGGAACTTCCTCGCCGAGCGGCACCGACGCGATCAGCGAGGTCCCCGCGGACCGCTGGGAGGCCGACGAGTTCTACGACCCGGACCAGTTCGCGCCGGGCCGGATGCCGTCCAAGTGGGGCGGCTTCCTGGACGACGTCGCCGGTTTCGACGCCGACTTCTTCGGGATCTCGCCGCGCGAGGCCGAGGCGATGGATCCCCAGCAGCGGCTGCATGCTCGAGGTCGCCTGCGAGGCGCTGGAGCACGCCGGCATCGGCACCGACGAAGTCGCCGGCGTGCGCGCCGCGGTCATGATGGGCGTCTACTACGCCGAGTACCAGACCATCTCGGCGGCCAACCCCGACACCATCGACGCCTACTCCGCGACCGGCAACGCGCACAGCCGTCGCCGTCGGGCGCATCGCCTACCTGCTCGGGCTGCGCGGCCCCGCAGTGGCGGTGGACACGGCGTGCTCGTCGTCGCTGGTGACGATCCACCTGGCCTGCCAGAGCCTGCGCTTGCGCGAGAGCGACCTCGCGCTGGCCGGCGGCGTCAGCCTGATCCTGCGCCCGGAAACCCAGATCGCGATGGCCAAGTGGGGCATGCTGTCGCCGCACGGCCGCTGCCACTGCCTTCGACTCGCGCGCCGACGGCTTCGTCCGCGGCGAGGGCTGCGGCGTGGTCGTGCTCAAGCGGCTGACCGACGCCGTGCGCGACGGTGACCGGGTGCTCGCGGTCGTGCGCGGCTCGGCGGTCAACCAGGACGGCCGGTCCAACGGACTGACCGCGCCCAACGCCACCGCGCAGCGCGACGTCATCACCCGCGCGCTGCGCAGTCGGCGGACGTGCACCGCCGCCTCGGTGAACTTCATCGAGGCGCACGGCACCGGCACCGCTCTGGGCGACCCGATCGAGTTCGAGGCGCTGGCCGACGATCTACGGCCGCGGCGACGATGCCATGCGCGCTGGGGACGGTCAAGACGAACATGGGCCACCTCGAGGCCGCGGCCGGCATCGCCGGGTTCATCAAGACCGCGCTGGCCGTGCAGCGCGGCCGAGATCCCGCCGAATCTGAACTTCGAGCAGTGGAACCCCGCGATCGACCCCGCACCGACGCGGTTGTTCGTGCCCACCGAACGGTCGCACCTGGCCGGCGGCAGGAGGGTCCGCGCCGCGCGGCGGTGTCCTCGTTCGGCCTCGGCGGGACGAACGCGCATGTGGTGGTGGAGCAGGGCCCGGAGCCGGTGCTGCGTCGGGTCCTCGAGGATCGTCGTCGGTGACGACGCTGGTGGTGTCGGGCGAGACGCCGCAGCGGATCGGGTCGTGGGCGGCGCGGTCTGGCCGACTGGATGGACGGCGCCGGGCGCTGGTGTGCCGCTGGCCGACATCGCCGCAGACGGTCAATCACCACCGCAGCCGGTACGAGCCGGGTCGCCACGGTGTGTGCGCGCGACCGGGCCGAGGCGGTGGCGGGTCTGCGGGCGTTGGCGGCCGGGCGAACCGGCGCCCGGGGTGGTCGCGGCGCGCGAGGTGCCGCGGGGTTCGGGCACGGTGTTCGTGTACTCGGGTCAGGGTTCGCAGTGGGCCGGGATGGGTCGGCAGTTGCTGGCCGAGGAGCCCGCGTTCGCCGCGGCGGTCGCGAGCTGGAGCCGGATTTCGTTGCCCAGGTGGGCTTTTCGCTGCGCGAGGTGCTGTCCGGCGGGTGAGCCGGTAGTGGGGATCGACCGGATCCAGCCGGTGCTGGTGGGCATGCAGCTGGCGTTGACCGCGCTGTGGCGGTCCTACGGTGTGGAGCCCGACGCGGTGATCGGTCATTCGATGGGTGAGGTCACCGCCGCCGTGGTGGCCGGGGCGCTGACCCCGGCCGAGGGGCTCAAGGTGATCGCCACCCGGTCGCGGTTGATGCCGCGGCTGTCCGGCCAGGGCGCGATGGCGCTGCTCGAACTCGACGCCGGGGCCGCCGAGAAGCGGCCGCAGCGACTACCCCGAGGTCGACGGTGGCGGTGCTACGCCGCCCCGGCGCAGACCGTGATCGCCGGACCGCCCGATCAGGTCGACGCCGTGGTCGCCGCGGTCGACGCCCAGGGCCGGCTGGCCCGCCGCGATCGAGGTGGATGTGGCCTCGCACCACCCCACCGTCGATCCGATCCTCGATGCGCTGCGCACCGAACTGGCCGGGCTGACCCCGGCCGCCGACCCGCATCCCGCTGATCAGCACCGTCGGAAACCCCGGCGACCGCGCCCAGGTTCGACGCCGACTACTGGGTGGCGCAACCTGCGCAACCCGGTGCGGTTCAGCCAGGCCGTCACCACCGCCGCCCGCGACCACGACACCTTCATCGAGATCAGCCCCCACCCGCTGCTCACCCACGCCATCAGCGACAACGCTCGCCGCCGCCAGGCCCCGGGCACGGCGTGCAGGTGGCCCAGACGCTGACCCGGGACCAGCCCGAGGCGCTGAGCTTCCCACCCAGCTGGCCACGGTCCGCCCGGACGCGGTCGCTCACGGCCGGTCCGGCAACGGTGGTCGACCTGCCGCCGACGCCGTGGCATGCACCGCGACTTCTGGGCGTCGCCGACAGTCGCCGACCGCGCAGTCCGCCGCGCGCACCCGCTGCTGGGCACGCACGTCGAGCTGCCGTCGGGCGCGTCACCTGTGGCAGGCCGACGTCGGCACCGACAATCCGCCGTGGCTGGCCGACCACAAGGTGCACGGCCATCCCGTGATGCCCGGCGACGGGCTTCGCCGAGATCGCGCTGGCCGCGGCGAGCGAGGCCCTCGATGCTGCCCGCGATGACGGTGTCGCGTGCAGGTCGAGGTCGAGCAGATGCTGCCGCTCGACGGGTCGGTCCGGCTCACCACACAGCTGTCCGGCGACACCGGTGGCACGTCGGACGACCTGCGCGTCGAGATCCACTCGCGGGGCCCCAACGGGGGCTGGCGGCGTCACGCGGTGGCCCGCGTGCGCGCGGCCTCGGACGCCGGTCCCGTCCGTGCCCCGGCGGCCGCCGACGGCGGCACCGCGCTGTCCCCGGCCGACTTCTACTCGGCGCTGCAGCGCACCGGGCTCCAGCACGGACCTGCGTTCGCGGCGCTGACCCGGATCGTCCGCAAGCCGGCGGGTGTGGCCGACGACCGAGATCGCGCTGCCCGATGAGGCGACACCGCACCGCAGTTACCGCATCCACCCAGTGATGCTCGACGCCGCGCTGCAGTGTCTGGCGGCCGCCCTGCCCGCCGAGTCGCTCGGCGAGTCCGGCGAGGCCACGTATCTCCCGGTGTCCATGGAGAGCATCCGCCTGACCGGCGACGTCGGCCGCCGCGTGCACAGCCGCGCGGAGCTGGTCGAGCACGGGCCCGACGGCATTGTCGGCCGCGTAGTCCTCTCTGATGCCGCCGGACAGCCGGTGGCCGAGATCTCGGGCATCTACCTGCAGCGGGTGCAGCGCCGTACCGTGCCGCTGCCGCTGGCGCAAAAGGTCTTCGACGCCCGCTGGATCCCCAGCCCGTCCGAGGCCGGCGCCGCCGCCGACGGGAGCTGGCTGGTGCTCACAGACGGCAGCCGAGGCCGAGGCGCAGGCCGCGGAGTTCGTCGACCGCTTCGGCTCGGACGACCCGACGGGTGGTCACGGGCGTACCTGGCCGACGAGTCTGCGGTGCTGGACGCGTTCGCCACCGCCGCCGGCGACCCGCATCTGCCGCCCGTCGGCATCGTCGTCGCTCATCGGGTCCGGAACCCCGAGCGCCGAGCAGCTCCGGCGATTCGGCCGGTCGCGGCCGCGACCTCACCTGGTCGGTGTCGACCGCGGTGCGCACCGTCCTCGGTGGCTGGCACGGCAAGACGCCGCGGCTGTGGCTGGTGTCGCAATCGCGGACTGAGCGTCACCGAGGGCGAGGCGGGCGAGCCCGCGGTGCAGCGCCCTCAAGGGACTGGTGCGGGTGCTGGCCTACGAGCACCCGGACCTGCGCACCACGCTCGTCGACCTCGACTCGCGACGGCGACGTCGTCGCGACCCTGATCGGCGAGCTCGGTCTGCCCGCCCGCGACGACGTCGATCGCCTGGCGCGGCGGCCGGCGGTTACGTCGAACGGCTGGTCGCGGGCCGAGGTGGACACGCTCGCGGCGCGACCCCGATCGTCCGCGCCGACGGCGCCTACATCGTCACCGGCGGCCTCGGCGGTCTCGGCCTGGTCATCGCCCGCTGGCTGGTCGAGCAGCGGCGCGGGCCGCGTGGTGCTCAACGGCCGCTCCGAACCGTCCGCCGAGACAGCGGCAGGCGATCGACGAGTTCGGCCGGCGCGCACCGACGTCGTGGTCGTCTCGGTGACATCGCCACACCGGGGGTCGCCGAGCGGCTGGTCGCCGCGGCCGAGGAGACCGGGACGACGCTGCGTGGTGTGATCCACGGCGCGGCGGTGATCGACGACCAGATCGTCGCCGCGCCTGAGCCGGAGACGCCTGGAGCGGGTGTGGGCGCCCAAAGCCGTGGGCGCGCGCGGCTGCACGCGGCGACCGGCGGACCGGGAGCTGGACTGGTGGGTCGGCTTCTCGTCGACGTCGTCGCTGCTGGGCGCGCCCGGGCAGGGCGCCTACGCGGCCGCGAGCGCCTGGCTGGACGGGCTGGTCGCCTGGCGACGCGCGTCCGGCCTGCCGGCCACCACGATCAACTGGGGCCAGTGGTCCGATGTCGGCGTCGCGCAGCTCGCTGACGTTCAGTGCGCTCGATCCCATCGATCCCGCCGAGGGCATCGAGGCGCTCGGAGGCCGTGCTCGGCCGGAGACCACGCCCGCATCGGCGTGGCTCGGCTGCGTCTGGACCGGGCCGCGGCCGCGTTCCCGGAGATCGCACAGCTCGGCTACTTCGCCGAGCTGGCCGGGGAACTGGAGATCGACGACAGGACGACGACTGGGCCGGGCCCGAGGCGCTGCAAGGCGCTGGACGCCAGCCGAGGCGCACCGCGCCGTCACCGCGCGTCTGCGGCGCCCGGATCCTCGGCCATCATGGGCTACCCCAAGGGCAGCAGCCTCGACAGCAGCCAGCCGCTGACCGAGCTCGGCATGGATTCGCTGATGGCGGTGCGAATCCGCAACACCGTCCGCGGCGACTTCGGCGTCGAACCCCCGGTGGCGCTCTTGCTTCAGGGCGCGTCGCTGGACGAGGTGGCGATCGAACTCGATCCGTCAGCTGGGCCTCGACGAACAGGAGAAGCCCGCGGGCGCCGACCGGGTCGCGACCGAGCGAAACAACGTGCCGCAGCGCGGCAACGCGCCGCAGCGCGGCGGAGGGTAGGAGACCGACGCGTGACTGGCAACCAACGAGCTGCCGCCGCAACGCCATCGCGGTCATCGGCATGGCCGGGCCGCTTCCCGGGCGCCGACTCGGTGTCGGCGTTCTGGGACAACCTGCGCCGCGGCGAGGAGTCGATCGTCACCCTGTCCGAGGACGAGCTGCTGGCCGAGGGCGTCACCGACAAGGCGCTCGCCAACCCGGCCTACGTGCGGCGCGCGGCGCTGATGGACGGCATCGACGAATTCGACGCCGACTTCTTCGGCTTCACCCCGCAGGCCGCGCGCGATGACCGACCCGCAGCACCGGCTGTTCCTGCAGTCCGCGTGGCACGCCTTCGAGGACGCCGGCTACGACCCGGCCGAGATCGATGGCTGCCGTCGGCGTTTACGCGACGAGCACCACCAGTGGCTATCTGCTGCACAACATCATGTCGAACCACGATCCGAACGCGATCATCGGGCAGGGCGTCAGCTTCGACATGGTCGAACCTGTCGATGCAGAACGACAAGGACTACCTGGCCACCCAGGTGGCGTACCAGTTCAACCTGCGCGGGCCCCGCGCTGTCGGTGCAGACGGCCTGCTCGTCGTCGCTGGTGGCGGTGCACCTGGCCTGCCAGAGCATCCTGAACGGCGAGTGCGACATGGCGCTGGCCGGCGGCGCGTCGCTGCGCATCCCGCACCACGTCGGCTACTGGTACGAGCCGGGCTCGATGGTGTCGCCGACCGGCCACTGCCGGCCGTTCGACGTCCGCTCCGACGGCACGATCTTCGGCAGCGGCGTCGGCGTCGTGGTCCTCAAGGCGCTCGCAGGACGCCGTCGACGACGGCGACCGCATCCACGCCGTGATCCGCGGATCGGCGATCAACAACGACGGCTCGACGAAGATGACCTACGCCGCGCCGAACGCGGCCGGCCAGGCCGACGTCATCGCCGAGGCGCACGCGGTCGCCGACGTCGACGCGTCGACCGATCAGCTACGTCGAGACCCACGGCACCGGAACGCCGCTGGGCGACCCGATCGAGATCGAGGGCCTGCGCCAGGCCTTCGAGGTCTCCGAGCTGCGACCGCGCCGGCCCGTGCTACCTCGGGTCGGTCAAGTCCAACATCGGCCACCTCGAGTCCGCCGCCGGCATCGCCGGGCTGATCAAGACGATCCTGTGCCTCAAGCACCGGGCCATTCCCGCCGACGCTGCACTACACCAGCCCGAACCCGGAACTGCACCTCGACCGCGGGCCCTTCGAGGTGCGCAGCGAGTACGGCCCGTGGGAGTGGGACGGCGTCCGCCGCGCCGGGGTCAGCTCGTTCGGCGTCGGCGGCACCAACGCGCACGTCGTCCTCGAGGAGGCGCCGCCGCGTCGCCGGCGCCCGGCCACCCGCGCCGGGCCCGCAGGTGCTGTTGCTGTCGGCGCGCACCGCCGAGGCGCTGCGAGCAGTCGCGCAAGTCGGCGCTGGCCGCCGAGATCTCCGGCGCACGACGCGCTGAGCCTGCCCGACGTCGCGTACACCCTGACCCGCGGCGCCGCAAGGAGCCGATCCGGCTGGCCGCGGTCGTCCACGACCAGCGAGCACGCGGCCGCGGTGCTGCGCGCACGGCCGAGCACGACAACGTCTTCATCGGTCGAATCCGTCGGTCACCGGTCCGCACGGATCCGGACCAGGTCGTGTTCCTGTTCCCGGGCCAGGGCGCCCAGCACGTCGGGATGGCCCGCGGGCTCTACGACACCGAGCCGGTGTTCGCCGAGCACTTCGACCGTGTGCGCCGAGGCCTTCGGCGACGAGCTCGGCATCGACCTGCGCGCCGAGATCTTCGACGGCACCGCCCGCAACCTGGAGCGCACCGACCGGACCCAGCCCGCGCTGTTCACCGTCGAGTACGCGCTGGCCAAGCTGATCGAGTCCTACGGCGTCACGCCCGCGGCGATGGCCGGACACAGCATCGGCGAGTACGTCGCCGGCCACCATCGCCGGTGTCTTCGACCTCGACGACGGCCGTCAAGGTGGTGTCGATGCGTGCCCGCCTGATGCACGCCGCGCCGCGCGGCGTGATGGTCGCGGTGGCGCTGAGCCCCGAGGCCATCGCCGAGTACCTCACGCGGTGACGTCGACATCGCCGCGATCAACGATCCGGGCAGCTGCGTGGTCGCCGGACCGAGGAGGCGATCCGCAGCTTCACGCGAACGCCTCGCCGAGAAGGGCATCGTGGCGCGCCGGGTCCGCACGTCGCACGCGTTCCACTCGCGGCTGATGGACTCGATGATGCCGGAGTTCACCGGCGTTCCTGTCCCGCCTGACGCTGCGCGAGCCGCAGATTCCGCTGCTGTCCAACGTCACCGGAACCTGGCATGTCCGCCAGCGAGGCGACCGACCCGGCGACCTGGGCCCGCCAGATCCGGGCGACGGTGCGGTTCTCCGACGAACTCGACATGCTGCTCGTCGATCCGAACCGCGTCCTGGTCGAGGTCGGCCCCGGCGGCACGCTGACGTCCTCGGCGGTGCGGCACCCGCGGTGGTCGGCCGGTCACCGCGCCGTGCGCCTGATGCGCCACCAGGCGCAGAACCGCGAGCGACCGCGACGCGTTCCTGCTGGCGCTCGGGCAACTGTGGGCGGCCGGCGTCGACGTCGACTGGACACCGCTGCCGGCGACCGTCAGCCGCGACTGGTCACGCTGCCCGGCTATCCCTTTGAGCGTCAGCGGCACTGGGTCGAGCACAACGCCAGCGCGTCGTGGCTGGGCGGCGCACGCGACCGCGCCGAACGGTGGCGCCGGCGCCGCGAGCGCGGCGCCGGCGCGACGGCACCGTGCGGCCACGAGCGGCAAGTCGCCGGTGGAGGCGACGCTGCAGCGCATCTGGGCGCAGTGCCTCGGCGTCGGCGCCGATCGACCGCAACGCCAACTTCTTCGAGCTGGGCGGCGACTCGCTGGTCGCGATCAGCGTCGCGATGACCGCCGTCCAACGAGGGCCTGGACCTCACCCCGCAGGACCTCTACGAGAACCAGACCGTGGCGGCGCTGGCCAAGGCTGCTGACCGCCCGCTACGCGGCGGGCGGGCTGGCGCGCAGTCGCTCCGACGACGTGGTGAACCCGCCGGTGCCGCCGAACATGGCGTACTTCCTCGAGCACGGTGTGCGCGACCGCGGGCGCTGGCGGGTGCCGGTGATCCTGCGGCTGCGCTCCGACGTCGCGGGTCGACGACGTCCGGGCGGTGCTGACCGCCGTGACCGACCATCACGACGCGCTGCGGCTGCGACTGTCGAGCGCGCCGGCACGTGGGAGCAGCGCATCGCCGAGCGCGAGCGAGTTCGCCGAGCTGGCCACCGCGTCGCTGCCCGACGGCATCGCGCCGGGAAGCCCGCAGGAGCGAAGCGGTGCTCGGACATCCTCGACGAGCAGATCACCGATCACCTGCCGAACCGCCCCGCTGATCGCGACGTACTGGTCGAGCGGTGCGACCGGCGGCCCGTCCTACCTCGCGCTCAGCCTGCACGCGATGGTCGCCGACGACGGCGTCGCGCGACATCCTGCTCGCCGATATCTTCACCGCGTTCAGCCAGCGGCTGGCCGGCGAGGACATCGTGCTGCCGCCGGTCGCCACCTCGTGGCGCGAGTGGTCGCAGCGCTGCGCGGCGCTGGCCACGCATCCCGCCGTCCTCGAGAGCCGCGACTACTGGCTGGGACCGCGGCGAAAGCGACTGCAGCGCTGGCCGAACCGGCGGCCGAGCCGCCCGCGGCATCGGACTACCGGCGGGTCGCGACGGTGCTGACGGCGCAGGAGACCGGCGAAATCGACGACGCCCGGCGCCGGCTTCGCGCGCCCGGTCGAGGAGATCCTGCTCGCGGCGCTTGGCCGCACGATCGCGGCGCACCGTCGGCGAGGGTGCCGTCGCCGTCGACCTCGACGGGGCCGGGCCGGTCGGTGCTCAAGCCCGACGTCGACCTGCGCCGCACGGTCGGCTGGTTCACGCCGGTCCACCCGGTCGCGCTGGCCTGCTGCGGTCGCGGAGCCCGGCGCCCGGGACCACTGCGCTGGACGACGTCGCCGCGACACGCTGAACGGCGGTCCCGCACTACGGAATCGGCTACGGCCTGCTGCGCTACCTGTACGCCCCGACCGCGCCGCTGCTGTCGGGCGGCCGGGCCGAGCCGACATCTTCGTTCATGCCGGGGCGCATTCCCGAGCTGCCGGCAGCTGCCCGCCGACGCGCCGGTGCGGTTCGATCAGCGACACCGCGATGCCGGTGCGCGAGGACGCTGCCGGGTCTGGGCCATGCGATCGAGCTGCGGGTGTACCGGTCGGCCGGTGTGCTGCATGCTGGACTGGTGGTACGACATCCGCCGCGTCGAGGCGGACCGGGTGGAGTCGTTGGCCACCGGGTACCTGGCGGCGCTGATGGAGCTGGCGCGGGCGCTCACCGCCGAGGAGGACGTCGAGGCCGCGAGCGAGGGATTGCGCTAGTGGACCTGTCGTGAGCGAACACATAGGAGGTGTGAATGCCGAGCCGACAAGGCTGTCGTCGTCGACGGCTGCAGGAAGACCTTCGGGACTGTCGCGGCCCTGCGCGACGTCAGCTTCGAGGTGGGCACGCGGCGAGGTGCTCGGCCTGCTGGGCCCCAACGGGGCCGGCAAGACGACGACGGTCGAACATCCTGTCGACGCTGACACGCCGGACAGCGGGCGCGCGTGAGTCGCCGGCCACGACGTCGTGTCGCGATCCGGCCGGGGTGCGGCGGTCGATCATGCTCACCGGTCAGCACGTCGCGCTCGACGACCTGCTGACCGGCCGGGAGAACCTGGTGATGTTCGGCCGGCTGCAGGGCCTGCGCAAGAAGGCGGCCCGGCAGCGCGCCGAGGAGCTGCTCGAGCAGTTCGACCTGGTCGACGCCGGCGACCGCGCGGTCGGCACCTACTCCGGCGGCATGCGGCGCCGCATCGACATCGCCTGCGGGCTGGTGGTGCGCCCGGAGGTGGTGTTCCTCGACGAGCCCACCACCGGGCTGGACCCGCGCAGCCGGCAGGCGATCTGGGAACTGGTCACCGACTTCAAGGAGGCCGGCATCGCCACGCTGCTGACGACGCAGTACCTCGAGGAGGCGGACGCTGCTCAGCGACCGCATCATCGTGATCGACCAGGGCACGGTCATCGCCGAGGGCACCGCCGACCAGCTCAAGGAGCGCACCGGCGGCGACCTACTGCGAGATCGTCCCGCGCCACCTCGCGACATCCCGCAGGTCGCGCGGGTGCTCGGGCCGCTGCTGCCCGACGGTCAACCGGGCGGCGCTGACGGACGACCTCCGACCGCATCTCGATGCCCGCGCCCGACGGCGCCCACCACGCTGATGCGAGGCGCTGCACCTGCTCAGCGCGGCGAACATCGAGCTGCTGGACATCGCGCCTGCGCCGCCCGTCGCTCGACGAGGTGTTCCTCGCGCTCACCGGTGACGCAGCCGAGGCGGAACGCAGTTCGCTCGTCGAGGTCTCGGCGTGACGGACGGTCCTGAGCGCGCCGATCCGTGCTGACGCCGGCAATCCGGCCCAGCCGTCTCCGTGCAGCAGTGGTGGGTGCTGACGGTCGCGGATGATCATCCCCGACACTGCGCAACGGTGAACTGGCCACCCAGGTCGTCGGCTCCGATCGTGTTCACCGATCGGCTACTACCTGCCGCTGAAGAGATGATGGGCGCGTTCCAGCCGGCATGAGCAGCTATGCGCAGTACCTGATGCCGCTGATCGTGCTGCAGGCGATCTGGTTTGCCGCGGTGTCGGCGGCGTTCCGCTCGGCGACCGACTCGGTGGAGGGCATCAACCGGCGGTTCCAGGCCATGCCGATCGCGGCCGCTGACCCCGCTCGCGTCCCGGATGACGGCCAGCATGTACCGCTGCGTCGTGGCGCTGGCGGTGGCGGTGATCTGCGGCCACGTCATCGGCTTCCGGTTCCACGGCGGCGTGCTGCACACCGTCGGCTTCGTCGTCCTGGTCGCTGCTGATCGGCGCGGCGCTGGCGCTGCATCGGCGATCTGATCGGCGCCTGCGAACCAGAACCCGGAGGCCACCGTGCCGATGATGCTGGTGCCGCAGCTGATCCTGGGCCTGCGTCGGTCGGCGTTGCAGCCGGTCGAACGGTTCCCCGACTGGATCCAGGGTTCGTCCGCAACCAGCCGCTGTCGCAGTTCGTCTACGCGCTGCAGGCCTCGGCCGGTGACAGCACCACCGCCGCGCCCGCGGTGACGTGGCCGGTGCTGGCGCCGGGCTGGCGTGGGCGTTCGGCTCGATCGTGGTGCTCGCTGCCGCTGCACGTGCTGGTCAGCAGGCAGACGGACGCTGATGGCGACTCGACGCACGCGTCGGGCGCACGCGCACTACGGTCCGGGTCGGGCCGGCACCGGCGTCGACCGTGGTCGTGCCGGAGAACTCGCCCAGCACGCCTCGGTCCGCACATGTGCGGTGCTGACCGGCCGCATCCTGCGCCGCTGGAGCCGCGACCCGGCGACGCTGGTGCAGTCACTGGTCATGCCCGCGGGCTCCTGGTCGCGCTCGACATCGTGCTCGGCGACGTCATCGAACAGGTCACCGGGCACAGCGGGCTGTACGGCAGGTGCCGCTGGTCGCGATGGTCGGCGGCATGACGGCGCGATCATCGGCGCGTGAACGGCTCATGCGGGAGCGCGAGCGTCGGCCTGCTGGCGCGGTTCTGGGTGGTCCCCGTGCACCGGCGGTCCGGGCTGCTGGCCCGGCTGGCGGCCGACTTCGTCCGCATCGTGGTGATCACCGCGGTCGATCATGTGCACGGGGCTGGCGCTGGGATTCCGTTTCGAGCAGGGGATCCTCGCGGCGATCGCGTGGGTGCTTCATGCCGGCTGCTGTTCGGGGTGGCGCTTCTCCGCGGCGGTCTCGACGCTGGCGCTGTACACGGCCAACACCATCGTGCCGCAGGCCACCGAGATCGTCTGCGCGGCTGCTGATGTTCTTCTCCATCGGCTTCGTGCCGCTCGACCAGTATCCGGGGTGGCTGCAACCGATCGTCGAACACCAGCCGGTCAGCTATGCCATCGAGACGATGCGCGGGCTGTCGCTCGGCGGGACCGGTCGCCGAGCCGGTGCTCGACAGGTGCTGTGGTCGGCGGGCATCGCCGCCGTGTGCGCGGTGCCGATGGCGATCGGCTACCGCAGGGCCAGCAAGCGCGGCTGACCGTGACGCACCAACGCGTCAGGGAGTTCGAAAATGTTTCCATCGTCGGTGATCCGCAAGCTGGCGCGCAGCGAGGAGATGTTCGCCGAGACGCACAACTTCGTCGGCCTCGGCCGCGCACGTGCGCGGCCCGGTCGACGTCGACGCGCTGTCCGACGGCGTTCGACGCGCTGCTGCGAGGCGCACCCGGTGCTCGGCGGCCATCTCGAACAGCGGCCCGACGGCGACACCGCTGGTCGTCCGACGACCTGATGCACCCCGGGATCGAGGTGGTCGAGTCGACCGGCCGACGACGCCGACACCGCCACTGCATGTTCGACCAGACCGAGTCGCTGGTGCACCTGCGCGCTGACAGTCCGCGACGGCGCAGGCGCAGCCGACGCTGTACGTCCACCACAGCCTGGCCGACGGCCACCACCAGTTCAGCCTGGTCGAGGAACTGTTCTCGACTTCTACACCGATCTGGTCACCACGGGCAGCCAGCGGCCGGTCACCGTGCAGCCCGCACCGGAGCCGCTCGAGGCGGTGCTGGCCGAGCGGGGTGTGGAGAAGCGGACCGCGTTCGGGCTCGAGCGGTTCATGCCCGCGATGTTCGCCTACGACCTGCCGCCGTCGCGGCGCGGCGCCACCGGCGCGAAACCACCGCCACCGCGTGCGGGTCCCGATGGCGTCGTGCCGGCTCAGCGAAGCAGGACACCAGCAGCCATCGATCGCATTCTGCCGGCGCCGACGAAGCTCGGGCTGAACCGCGCTACTGTCGGCGGCGGTCCTGATGGCGGAGTGGCAGGTGCGCGGCACGCCGAACATCCCGGTGCCGCTCATCTACACCGGTCGACCTGCGCTACTTCCTGTCGCCGCCGGTGTCGGCGACCGGATGCACCAACCCCGTCGGCATGGCGACCTACCTCGCCGAGATCGACCAGGGCACCGACGTCGTCGACCTGGCCCGCGACATCGCGACACGTTCAAGGGCGACCTGGCCGAAGGCGTGATCCAGCAGTCCCTCCTGCACTTCAGCCCGCAGTACGTCGGCAACGCGCCCGGGCCTGCCCGACGTCGTGATGTTCTCCGACAACGGGATCGTGCCGCCGGTGCGCACGCCGCCGGGCGTGGAGTTGGTCGCGACCCACGGCGAGTTCTACTTCGCCGTCAGCGCCGGCATCGAGATCTACTTCACGCAGATCTTCGCCGGGACAGCTCAACATCGAATACCACTCGCACGGGCCGGAACCCGAGAAGACGCTCGATCGACGCCATCCAGGCGGTGCTGCGCGCGAGGTCGCCGGGCAGCAGCGCGGCCGAGCTCCGTCAGCTGACCGGCCCGAAGGCGTAGCGATGGTACTGGAAGGTCGTCCGGCGCAGCGGCGGCGGCGAGCCGCACCGCGCCGCGTCAAGCGGAGCACTCGGCGACGTCGCGGTCGAATGTGCTGGCGTCGAAAAACGTTCGCCGTCGACCAGCAGACGGAGCTCGGGCACGCGGTCGAGGACGTCGGGCGGACTGTTCGACCGCCCAGTACAGCGTCGATCCGGACTGCCGCTGCAGGCGATGCGTCTTCTGCGACCGGACCGCCAGCCGGTTGTAGAAGTCGATCTGCAATTCGCCGGTGCCGAAACGGTCGACGAAGTCGTCGCAGCAGCGCGATGCCCTTCGTCCTCGGTCAGATACATGCTGATGCCCTCGGCCATCAGCAGCGATCGGCCGGTCGGCGGGGATCTGGTCCAGCCAGGACGGGTCGGTCGCCGGTGCAGCCGCCTGAGGTGATACCCGGCCGGCGTTCGGAAACAGCTGTCTCGCGCAGCGCGATCACGGCGGGATAGTCGACGTCGTACCACCGCACGTCGGGCCGGGGTCGAGCCGGAAGCACCCGGCTGTCGAGACCGCAGCCCAGATGGATGACGGTGCACCGCGGATGGACGGCCAGGAACTGGCGAGACCCAGATGTCGTACTGCGCGGTACGCACCGTGACCAGCGGCGTCCAGCGGGCGGTGACTTTCGAGTTCGCCCAGTCGAAGTCGATGCGCGCCACGGCTGTCCTTGGCGAAGGCGTCGCCGAGGATCGGTCCGGCAGGTCGGCGTCGAGCGCTTTGCAGTACAGCGTGGTCAGCATCGTCTGCGCCGGGCCGGCTGAGATCGACGGAAACTTTGTCGGTCACGCCCTGCAAGTAGTGGCCACGCGCCGCGGGCCTCGCCTCGGCGTGTTCGGCATCGCCGGTCGCCGCAGGCGCAGCGCCATGACGAGGATGACCACGTGACCGCCGAATTCCGGGACCAGCGCCCCGGTACTGTTGCTCTACTACTCCTACACCGGGCAGGCCAGAAGGTGCTCGAGCGCGGCGGGGAGGTGTTCCGGGCCGCGGGTGCGACGTGAGCGAGGCCAAGATCGAATTCACCGACCCGCAGTACGCCGAGCGGTTCTCCCGCTTCCCGATGCGACGGGTGTGGCCGGACATGCTCAGCGTGTTGCGGCGCCCAGCAGCGCAACGCAGACCGGGACGATCCGACCCCGGACACGGTACGCGACAGGCGACTACGACCTGATCCTGCATCGGCTCACCGACCTGGTGGGACAACGGTGAGCATGCCGCTGCGCTCCTTCCTGAAGTCCGATGAGGCGCGAAACGTGTTGTCCGGACAACCGCTTCGCGGTGTTCGTCGTCTGCCGGCGCGTTCTGGCGGGAGAACCTCGAGGCGGTGCGCGAGCTCGCCGAGGAGCCAGGGCGGCCGATACGTCGACGAGATCCACTTCACCTATCCCGGGCGACAACCTGCGCTCGATGCTGTCGCTGACGAGCTATCTCGGCACCGGCCGCCAGCGCTCGCGATATCTCGGGCTGCCGATGCCGCCGACCAACATCTCGGCCAACAGCTCGAGGAGGCCCGGTCGTTCGCCGCCGACCTGGCCGACACGTTGTTCGCCTCCGACCGATAGCCGTCCGGGCATGCCCACGAACTTCGACGCGGCCTTCGACTCGTCGGCGATGGTCGACCGGTGCAGGCGGCCTTCCGCGACCGCCGCTACTGGCTCGGCCGGACCCAGGCCCTGGGCGGTGACCGGACGCTGGACGTGTTCGACGTCGCCAACGACGGGGCCGTTGCGGTTGTCGTCACCGAGCACCTCATCCAGGACCGGCTGTCGGGGCTGCTCGCCCCGCTGTACCGGGGCGAGATGACCGTGCGCAGCGAGGAGGGGCGGACACCGACCGCCGATGGCGGACCGTGGGCCGCAGGCGGGTGACCGTCACGGGCGCGCCGGGGTGGGGCCGCGGTTCGGCCGCGAGCACGGCGACCGACGGCGGATCCCGCCTCGAGTCCGCGGTGATCTGCAGGTCCGCGTCCCGATGGTCGGCGGCCGGATCGAGAATGTCGTCGCCGGCCAGATGGCCGAGGGCTTCGCCAAGATCCAGCGGTTCACCGCCGAGTGGATCGCCGACCATGTCTGACAACCGGCACCCGGCACCGCCGCGGCGCAAGGAGGTGCCCACCACCGACGAGGCGCTGGCCAGGCTGTCAAGCCCGCTGGAGGAGGCCATGACGACCCAGCGGGCCATCCGTCGCCTGTACCCCGACCCGGTCGACGACGATATCGTGCGGCGGTGCATCGAGGTGGCGCTGCGCGCTCCCACCGGCGACGACGGGCAGAACTGGGAGTTCATCGTCGTCAAGGACCGTAAGCAGAAGGAGAGCTCGCGCGCCGGTACCGGCAGGCCTGGCGGGTGCAGACGCATCTGGTCATCCGCGCCAGATCGCAACCGACGAGGCGATGGCCCGGATCGCCCGATCGGCAGTGGCAACTCGACCATTTCACCGAGATCCCGGTGCTGGTGGTGGCGTGCCTGCGGCTCGGTGCCCGAGACGGACGGCCGCCGGTGTTCCGGATGCCGCACGCCGCCGCGTCGGCATATTCGGGCTCGATCTATCCGAGCGTGCAGAACATGCTGCTCGCGGCCCGCGCCATGGGTCTGGGCGCGTCGCTGATCACGCTGCCACTGTGGAGCAGGACGTCGGCGCGCAAGATCCTCGGCCTCCCGTCGGCCGTCACGCCCTGCTGCATCGTGCCGATGGGCTGGCCGCGGGGCCGCTACGGCCCGACGACGCGCAAGTCCGTCCGGGACGTCATGCACTTCGACACCTACGGCAACCGGCACTGGTTCTGACGGCGACTACCGAGGGCGGCGAGATCAGCTCCGCAAGTCCCGGGTCATCACCCGTTCCCACATGCGGTCGCTCAGCAGCGCCCGCGCCACTACGGAGAATTTCCCTGACAGACCGACGACGTAGCGTGGTTTCGGGTCCTTCGCATCGACGGCCCGCAGGACCGCGCGGGCGACGGTATCGGCGTCGATCATCAAGCCCGGCACCGTCGTCAGCCGCAACGTCGTGGCCGCGTACCGGCGCTTGAACTCCCCGTAGGGATCGTCGTCGGCGTAGGTGACCATCTCCTCGTGCTGCGAGTCGATGAACCGGGTCCTGACCCCGGTGGGGTCGATGAGCACCACCCGGACGCCGTACGGGGCGACCTCGGCCCGCAACGATAGCGAGAACGCCTCGACCCCGAACTTGACGATGTGGTACCCGCCGGCACCGGCACTGGAGAATCGCCCACCGGTGCTGCCGATCGTCACGATCGTGCCCGAGCGCCGCTCGCGCATCCCGGGCAGCACCAACTGCGAAAGATGAAGCGCGGACACGAGACTTGTCTCGAACAGCGATCGAAGCGTGTCCAGTGGAACCTGTTCGAGCGGGCAGGGGAGGGGAAAGCCGGCGGAATTGACGAGCACGTCGATGCAACCGCGGTCGGTGAGGATGTCGTCGACCAGTCGCATGCAGGCCGCCTCGTCGGTGACGTCCAGCGCCCGCGCGTGCAGGCCGTCCGAACGGAGGGCCGCAAGCGCCACGTCGTTGCGCCCGACCGCGTAGACCTCGAATCCCCGGGCCGACAGCGCATGTGCGGTGGCCCGGCCGATACCGCTGGTGGCACCGGTGACCAACGCGGTGGGCGCGGTTGTCATCGGTGTCAAAGCCTCCTGAGGCGCGATCGGCGGGCCCGGCGCCGGCCGGGTCGCCTTCGACGCTATCAAGTAGCACGGTCCCCGGTGCCGTCACCACCGCTGCGGTGGCACACCGGCCCTGCCGTGCTACCTTGCGGCGACAGCAGAACTGTGATGCCGGGAGGGCGCGCGAATGTCGAGTGCGCAGCGCGACGGATGTCCAAATGCTTGAGGTGATCGACAGGGGCCAGGTCAGCGCCGAACACCCCATCCCCCTGCTGTTCGTGCACGGGGCGTGGCATGCGGCGTGGTGCTGGGACGAGCACTTCCTGCCGTACTTCGCGGCCCACGGATTCCGCGCCGTCGCACTGAGTTTGCGCGGACACGGGGGCAGCGACACCGAAAAGCCATTGCGCTCGTGTTCGGTGGCCGACTACGTCGACGACGTCGCCCGCGTGGCCGGGACCCTGCCAACGCCGCCGATCGTCGTGGGGCACTCGATGGGCGGCTTTGTCGTGCAGAAGTACCTCGAGAACCACCGCGCCCCCGCCGGGGTGCTGATGAGTTCGATGCCGCCCCAGGGCAATCTGGGGGCCACCGTACGGTGGCTGCGGCGCCGCCCCTGGCACGCCGCCAAGATGCTGGCCACCGGACGGTCCCTGCCCTACATCAACACACCCGAACTCGCCCGCGAGCGGTTCTTCTCGGCCCACACACCCGAAGGCGACGTGGTTCGATACGCCTCGCGGCTGCAGGAGGACAGTGCGCGCGTGGGGGTGGACTGCCTGGTCCTGAGCCTGCCGCGGCCCTCGCGGGTGAGCACGCCACTGCTGGTCCTCGGTGCCGACGACGACGGCGCCCACACGACCCGCGAGATCGACGCGACCGCCCGGGCGTACCGCACGCGCGCCGAGTTCCTTCCGGCCATGGGGCACAACATGATGCTCGAACCGGGATGGCACGTCGCGGCTGACCGGATCCGGACCTGGCTCGCCCCACAAAACTTGTGAGAGCGTCAATTTCGTGGCGGCCGCAAGGGGGGTGACACGCCGTCCGAAACTGGCGATCAGCAAAAGCGCTGCGAGCTTCCTGTGGGCGTAGTAACTTAGGCTGCAGCGAACATCGCGTTCGTCGGCAGCCTATGCTGCGCACCCGCACCGGTCACGCCAAGGGAGAGCGGCAATCCCGTGCTCGACGCACCTGTTTCCACCCGTGGCTTTGCTGTGGACTCGGGCGAACCACGGCTCACGTAACCGCATGTCCGATCATCCTCGGCTGGTGACCTCAGGATCAGCCGACAACCTCGTTAGGCGGAACACATGAAGGCGTCCAACTACATCGGGCGAATCGGTGGCCTGGCGGTCGCCCTCGGGGTGGGCGCGGCGGTGTTCACCGGAAACGGCGTTGCCTGGGCGAGCGGCGACGGCGGCTCGTCGGGCACCTGGGCCGGCGGCTCGGGGGCCCAGTCGACGTCCTCGCAGGGCGGGCTCACTGCGGGATCGCGTCAGCACAAGTCGTCGGGGTCGGGCGCATCGTCCAGGTCCTCGTCCTCGTCGTCCACAGGGTCATCCCAGGGTTCCGGCGCCGGCAACACCTCGGGGAGCACCGGGACGACCGGCGGAACCTTGACCGGCAACACCACCCACACTCAGGGAACGCTCGGCGACAACACCGAAACATCCGGCGACGACACCGGAACGTCCGGCAACACCACCCACACTGAGGGAACGCTCGGCGACGACACCGAAACATCCGGCGACGACGCTGAGGGCACGTCCGGTTCGTCGACCCCCCTGGAGCCAGAAGAGGGCGACGGCACCACGGCCACTCCGCCGCAGTCCGACCCGGAGCCGGTGACCGCGACGCCGACCACGGGCAGGGGCTCGGGTTCCGGGTCCGGCGGGCGCCACCGCCTCGCCGACGCGCTCGACCGCGCCCTTTCGGACCTAACGGCCCACCGCCAGGAGCCGAGCACGACCCCCGCCTCCTCCGCGTCCACATCCGGCGGCGCGACGGAGACCACTGACTCCCCGACGAAGGTCGCCGCCGCGGCACCCTCGACCACCACCCGCAGCCTGGCCGCCACCACCTCCGCGGTGAACACGGCGGCAGACGAGTCGACGGTCACCGTAACGCAAACCGAACCGCAGAGCACGGCCACCGAGGAGCGGCCGACGCTGCTCGGCGTCGTGCAGACGTTCGTCGACCGGCTCTTCCACCCGTTCGCCGGCTACACCCCGAATACCCTGCCGTCAGAGTTCCCGGCCGGCTGGGTCATGCTCGCCGCCGCCCGCCGGGAACTGTTCGGCAACATTGCGACGGCCGAGTCCCCGGCCTCGACCCCGGGCAGCACCACGCTGGTCAAGGACGGCAAGACTTACACGATCGTGCCGTCGGGGCCGGAGGTGATGACCGGCATCTACAACCAGTCGACGGCCGGTCCGGCGGTCAACGAGAGCGTGCAGGGCTACCAGAAGTTCGACGTCTACGACGGTGACACGATCACGGGGTCTTTCTACGCCTACGTGTCGACCGCGTCATACCGCACGCCGTACCTGTTCGGTAGCAAGGAGAAGAGCAGCCAAGTGCTCTACGTCGACTCGAACATCGGCGAGCTGTTCGGCGACGAGTCGTCTACCGCTTTCCTGCCCGACGGGTCGGTGATCTCCACCTACTCGATCGGCACGCTGCGCAACGTCTATCAGGCCATCCCGGGTAACGACCCGAACAGCGGTACCGACGACATCGTCAACGACTATCTGACCGACACGGGCTCGGGCAAGGTCACCGATCTCACGGCGCTCATCCGCGGGCTCGGGTTCAACGCCGCTTACGTCCCGCCGATCCTACCGACCTACATTCGCGGCGTCGGGAATCCGGTTGCCACCTCGATCAGCGCGCTGCCGCCAATCACGATCGGCGTGCAGGGCTACCAGACCTTTGAGCACCTCGACGCGAACGGCCAGCCCGACGGGCAGTTCTATGCGGTAATCACCACCACGGAGGACACCATCGGGTTCAAGACCCAGGCGCTGCTGGTGACCGGCTACCCCGAAGGGGAGCAGGGTAATTCGCCAGCTGTGGGCACCGTGTTCAACACGATCAAGTACGGCGACATGCTGATCGTCTACCGCTCGGAACCGCAGGCCACCGGTCCGGCCAAGGTCACGGTGACCGTGCAGAACGTCAACACGCCGAACGCGACCCCCCTCGACGTGTCCTGGCTCTACCAGGGCTCGAACGCGTCGCAGGGCCTGACCGACGGCACCAACGTCTACCCCTTCACCTTCGCCAAGGGCTACAGCGTGACGCCGACGGGAGGGGAGCTGTTCACCGGCGTCAACGGGCTGCCGCCAGTCAGCGCGACCGTGTCCTCGAGCCGGACGTTCACCGTGACGAAACCCGACGGAACCGTCGGCACGTTCACTGCCGTCGTGACGACCACCCCGAAGATGCTGCTCACCAGCAAGAGCCAGGCGCTCCTGGTTACGGCGTCCGACGTGGCCGACGTCCCGGTCGGGTCGGTGTTCGACGTGTACACCACGTCCTGGGGTGCGCAGCGCATCTACGCCGACCTCGTCGGCAAGGGCACCGACGGGGCGAACAAGGTCACGCTCATCCAGGTCAACCGCAACGGATCGATCACCGACCTGTCGTGGACCCTGCGCGGCAAGGACGCCTCGGCGGGGCTCGATCCCGCGCGCGGCGACGTCGCGTACGACAACCAGCCGTGGCTCGACCTGTTCTACCCGCTCGCCAATCAGGCGGTGCCCAACCTCCTGGCTATGTAGCGATTTCGCCCGCCCGATGTCACGATTCCTGGTGGAGGAACCGTCACGCCGGGGCAGGCGCCCGTACCATGGTGGTCTGGCCGTCGGACGATGGCAGACGACGATGAACGATGTGAAGGCCGGTGCGTGATGGGTGGTTGGCGTAAGGGTTTGGCGGTGACGCTCGGGGTGGTCCTCGCGGCGGCGCTCAACCCCGCGGTGGCTCAGGCGCAGGGCACGACCTGGACGGTCGAACCCTTCGACCTTGACGGTGTCGGGCCGGTGCAATTCTCGGTCACACAGGAACAGCTCGGCGGAAGTCTGTGCCCCTGCACCAAGATTCCCTATCTCGCTGACGCGCTGCACAACGATCAGGGCGCCGACGCGATCGCCAACACGCCGCTCAAGGCAGGCGACACCGTCCTCGGGTTCAGCCTGGGCTCTCAGGTGATCTCGCTGTACCTGGCGCGCCATACGCCGCCGCCTGGGGTGCGGTTCATCCTGCTGGGGGACACGTTCGCCCGCAATGACCAGCTGCTCGCCAAGGGGCAGGGGATCCCCTACGACATTCCCAACGATGTGACCCTGGTGGCCCGCCAGTACGACGGGTGGAGCGATTTCCCGACCAACCAGTCCTCACCGAACTTCGGCCTGGCGATGCAGAACGCGAACACGGGCAAACGGACGATTCACAACTACCGGACGGCCCGCCTCGACGATCCGGCGAACGTCGTCACCAAGCGCGGCAACATCACGGCGATCCTTATCCCGACGCAGCATCTGCCCCTGGAGAACCCGCGCAAGTGGACGCCGAACTCCCAGGCCAACGATGCGCGCGACGCCGAATTGCGGCCCCTGATCGACAGCGCCTACGACCGGCCGGGCCCCTCGCCTCAGCAGTTGGCCGAGGCAACACCCGTGCAGGTCGACCCCTCCTAGGAGGGGATCCGACTTACTCGTCGCCGCTGTGGCTACTACCGCGGTCGGACGCCGACCCGGTCGCGTTGCGGCCGGCCCGGGCTTGATCGCCGGAGGGCTTGAGGCCCAGGGAGGTCCGCAGCCGGTTGAGCAGTGGCCGCCGCGGCTGACCCGAGGTCGATGATGACTTGGTGCCCGACGGGTTCTGCGCACCCCCTGAGGGCGATACAGCCTCCGACCCGTCAAACGTGGAAGCCAGGGGCTCTGTCTCCGTCGCGCCGGACGGCGCGGCCTCGCTCGTTGAGCCGGTCCCGGTGGACGCGGTCTCGGACACGGTTTCCGCAGGCTCCGCGGCGTTCTGGTGCGCCGACGAGGTGGTGACCGCGAGGGTCACGGGCGTCGGTGAAATGGGCCCCGGCCGGGGCAGTGTGACAGATGTGGCGGGGTTCTCGGGCGCCAGTGGGGGAGCAGAGACCTGAGCATCCGACGAGGCCGGATCGAGGGATGTCGGGAATGGGGTCGGGCGGATGTATGCCGTCTCGATCTTGGCCTTCAGCTCTGCATTCCAATCCGGAAACAGGTTTGCTAGCCCGCCTAGAAGCGGAACGTTTTGAGTGGGCACGAGTACGTACGTGGTGTTGCCGTCCTCCGACGTCCACACCGCGTTGGCCGGGTCGTAGATGTCCACATTGCTGTAGTTGTGAAGGTGGCCGATCAAGGATCCGCGAGTGGCGTTGCGCACCGCTAGGAAGTAGTACGGAGATTTGGGATTGTTCGGAAAGTCCGCGACGCCGTCGTATTGGCGTGCTAGGTCCAGCACCTGGTACTGGCTCTGCGGGAACTCCACTCCGTTGGGGATGGTGATGCCGTTGGACTGGCGGGAGGGGTTGCCTACCACCACGAACGTCAACAGTTCCGGCGAGGGGATGTCGGGGTCGTCGGCGTGCTGCGCCAGCCACTTTCCGACCACGGTCGCACCTTCGCTGTAGCCGAACACGATGACCCGTTCGCCGGCTGGGGCACCGCTGATCGCAGCCTGCAGTGCGGCGATCCCAGACGGGTCATTCATCGGCCGATAAAGAACCCGGGTGCAAGTGTTGGGGCTATCGCATACAGCTCCCTTCACCAGCAAATGTAGGTCAGTTCTTGTCGGGCTGACCGAGAACACCGTTGCGGGCGTCGGTATCGAAGGCGCGGATGCAGCGTCGGCGGTCGGAAGGGGAATGACCGGCAGCAAGGACGCCATCACCGCTAAACTTTGGGCTACCCGAATCGCGCTGGAAGTGCTCATCTGCACTGCTTTCTCACATGGCGGATATGTTTTGCTGGTCCTCCTGACCAGCAAAACCGACGCCCCCCGACGCCGCGTCTGTCCCACTGTATCCCCCGGAAGCGAGAATCAAACGTCCTGGCCCACGTTTCGCGATCGACTCATAAGAATTCCGACCCCACGGGGTTGAGTCAGAAATCACCGCGGCAATGGTTCAAACTCTGCGGTAACTTCGCCCTTGGGTCCTGCCGGTTAACCGGACCCCGCCGCGGGTCCGCGGCCTTCAGGGGCACAGTCGGTTAACCAAGACGCCCGGGGCTCGCAGCGCAGAGGACCGGCACGGCCGCTCATTCGGATCCGTCCGATCGGCCACCGGACGAATCAGCGGTGCGAGCGTTGGCGCGTGCCTCGGCACGGTTTGCGATCGCCTCTCGCCGCTGGGTCCGGAAGGAGTCGACGAGTCGCTTGACCACCGTGCCGGGCTCGGCTGCGGGTCCCAGCCGGTCCCGCAGCCTCCGGAGCGGGCCCTGCGTTTCCGTGGTTGTGTCATCGCTGTCGACGGCTTCAGCGTCTGCGTCTGTCCCTGGAGTCGATTCGGCGGTTTGCGGATCTGCTTGCCCGTCCTCCTCGGTCGCGGTCTGGGATCCCTGCTGCGAGTCGGAGCTTTCGCTGCTTGAACCTTGCTGCGGCGGGTCGGCGGCCGCTTGCGGAGCCACGGTATCTCCCGAATCGACGCTTGTCGGGTCAGGCGCGCTCGTCGAGGCAGAAGAAGGAGGTGCCACAGCAGCTACGACGCCAGCTTTCACTTGATTGTTGCGACCGTAAGCCGCGTCCACCTTCTTTTTGAGTTCCTCCTCACGAGGAGCCAGTCGGGGAATCATCAGGACCAAGGGCAGGGTTTCCGTAGGCACGAGGTAATAGGTGGTGTAGCCGCCCGACTCGTTTCTCTTCGTCGTGACGTTCTCGACCGGAACCGTGGACAAATCGACGTAATAACTCTTGTTGTGGAGGAGGAGGGCGCCGGCCAGAGCATTCCGGGCAGCGGTCCAATTCCACAAATTGTCGGGCCAGTCCGACCATCCGTCGTACTCATAGGTCACGACGGTGAGGTTGTACGGGGTGACGGCCGGCCTCTGGAACTTGTAACCGCCGTACGTGTGCGGGATGAAGCCCGCTTGACGGTGGTTGGCGTCGCCGGCGACGATGAAGTTGACGGCTGACGGCGGCGGGGCGGTCGAGTCGCTCAAGAGGGCGCGCATGACCTCGTCGACCACCGCGGACCCTTCCGACATCCCGAAAACAGTGATGGCGCCGCCGGTTTGGGCGTAGGCGGTCTTGATCATGTCGAGCATGTTCTGGGTCCCGACCGACACCGACTGTCCCATCGGGATCTTGCCGAGGATGGGCCCGGCCTGAGCCGGCCACATGACGTCCTCGCGCTGCCACGTTGTGCCCGACACTGGATCGGTCCCGTCGAACTTCCCGCCCAGCGCCTGCTTCATGAAGCTGTCCGACAGCTGCGTGGCTCCGAGTCCGCCGACGATGATGGCTGTCGCCGCCATGGCCGAGGCCGCTCCGGAAATTGCCACAAACAGGGCGAGCACCACCGCCACGACGGCGACGACCCTCGCCCCGGCGGCTCGAGCCGCAGCCCTGAGGCTGCGGCCGACCCTGAAAACACCTGTCATGAGTCTGACCCCTTCGTTCGTGCGCCCGACCTGTCTGCAGCGCCACCGTTGTATAAACGAGATACAACAGCAAAGTAGATGAATTTGCAGGGCAAACCAAAAAGTTCCTTGTAAGACGCCGCGAAAATCGACCGACATCGAAGGTTTGGAGCTCTATAGATCCTGTTCAGGGTCATCTATAACTGTAGAGAAAGAGCAATTACAGGTTGACGTAGGCCGATTCTAGCAAAGAGGATGAGGGTGCTCAGTTTCGCATTTCAACTGGATAAACTGCTCGTTGCGATGCCGACCGGCTACAGGACGGCCACGCAACCGCGTCAACCGACTGTCAGAGCCCCCCGACCTTGCCTGGTATCGGGGTTGCAACACCGAGTTCACGAAAAATTTCCGCTCGGATCCGCCGCTTGGGAGCTCCCCAGGCCCGCCGAGGCGGCGTCGTCCGGAGCGCGCGGGCCTCAGCGTGCGCCAATGGCGCTGCGGCAGAGAGACGGTCGCGACGCCGCAGAGGCCTCGGCTGACTTCACCGGGTGGAGCCGACCGAGCGGCCCCTAGAGGAAGACCGGGCTCGGCGTGCCGCGGGGCATGCCCCCGCCGGATCGTCACACGCCCGCGGTGACGAGAGATCCCGCGTCATTGGGGGGCCGGGTGCCGCGGCGGACGAGCTGGTGTCAGATACCCACGCCTGCGTCGACGGGCACCGCGTCGGACGGAGCCATGACCAGCCGCAATGGCAGGTGCCCGAGGCCCCGCATCGTCGGGTTGGCCAGATAACGGTGGGCACCGTTGAGCTGGATCGTGTCGACCCGCGGGATCAACTGTCCCAGAACGCGGCTCGCCTCCAGACGCGTCAACGGGGTCCCCAGGCAGTAGTGGATGCCGAGCCCGAAGGCCAGGTGATCGGTCGGATTACGGTGCAGGTCAAAGCGATCCGGATCGTCGTAATGCCGCGGATCGCGGTTGGCGGCGGCGAACAGGAGCAGGACCCGAGACCCGGCGGGGATGGTCGTGTCCCCGACGGGGTAGTCGACGGTGGCGGTGCGGTAGAACCCCTGTACCGGCGCAACGAACCGCAACTGTTCCTCGATCGCGCCGGGGATCAGCTCAGGATGCGCACGGAGCTCGTCGTACAGCTCGGGTTGCTGAGCCAGCGTCAGGAAGAGGCCGGACAAGACGTTCGTGGTGGTCTCGCTGCCCGCGCCGATCAGCATGCAGGCGCTCCAGAACACCTCGTCGTCGGTGAGCATGTCGTCGCCATCGGAGCCGGTCATCATCGAGATGAGGTCGTCCCCGGGGTGGCGACGGCGCTCCTGGATCAGACGGTCGACATTGCGGCGCATCGCCGCGGTGGCCTTGCCGGACCGGGCCGACAGCGCCATGCCGCGCGGTGTGAGAGGCGCGAACGACCCTTCGACGATCGCGTCGGACCATTCGAGGAACCGCGCATGGTCGTGGCGGGGGATGCCGAGCATTGTCGCGATCAGTCGGTTGGGCAGCGGCTTGGCCAAGTCGGCCACCAAATCGGTCGTCCCCCGCTCGAGGATCGGCTCCATGAGCTCGTCGACGACCTCATTGATCGCTGCCTGCCAGGACTGCATCGCCCGGGGCGTAAACGCGCGGGAGACGAACTTGCGCAGTCGAGTGTGGTCGGGTGGATCGGCGGCGTTCATGGACGCCAGGTGCACCCGGTAGCGCGCCTGGCTCTCGGCTGAGGACAGCGCATCGTGGTCGCGCAGGCCCGCGCGCACGTCGTCGTACCCCGCGATGATCCAGATGCCGCGACGGCGGTTGAACCACACCCTTGGCACGTCCGAACCGGTGAGCAGCTCGCGGTAGTAGGGGTAGGGGTCGGCCATCACGTCCCGGGCGAAAGGGTCGAAGTCCGTCAGCGGCGCGGTATGAGTGCCGGTCAGGCCAAGGCGCAGCGCCGCGGCGCGGTCCCGGGCGACTCCGGCGACCCCGTCGAGGCCGATCTTCATGAGGCTGGCACGAAAACGGAGTCGTCGGGCAAACGTCATGCGGGTCTCTCCCCTGTGCACACCTGGTCGTCTCGCAGTCAGCCACGCCACCGTATCCCACCCGGGGGTGCCCTCGCAGCAGCGCCCGCCGGCGCCGAAGCACCACGTCGGCAACTCCGACGCCCGCACCCCATCGACATCCGAACGGTCCTGGGATCCGGTACCGTGATCCAGGTGAGCAAGCAGCATTTCGAGGTGGTCATCGTCGGCGCCGGTTTCGGCGGGATGGGTGCCGCGATCCAGCTCAAGAAGATGGGTTACGACAACATCCTGATTCTGGACCGCGAGGACGATCTGGGCGGGACCTGGTACGTCAACCACTACCCCGGCCTCGCCGTCGACATCCCGTCGCCGACCTACTCGTACTGGTTCGAGCCCAACCCGCGCTGGTCGCGGCTGTACGCTCCGGGTTCGGAGCTCAAGCAGTACGCCGACCATGTCGCCGACAAGTACGACGTCCGCCGGCACATGCGCTTCAACACCCCCGTCGACGGGGCGCGGTGGGATGAGGACGGCCAATCCTGGCAGGTGGCGCTGTCGACGGCGAGACCTGACGTCCCGATTCCTGATCACCGCGACCGGCTACCTGTCACAGCCGCGCAACCCCGACATCCCGGGCATCGACGACTTCGCCGGGCGGATCATCCACAGCATGGACTGGGACGACACCTACGTTCCGGCGGTCGACGGATCGGTCTGATCGGCACCGGCGCGACGGCGGTTCAGCTCATCCCGGAGCTGGCCAGGACGGCCGCTGATCTGACGGTCTACCAGCGCACCCCGATCCATGTGGTGCCGAAGCTGGACTTCGCGATTCCGCGCTGGTGCGCCGATTGTTCAGCCGTGTCCCGCTGCTGCAGCGAGCGTTCCGTTTCACCACCGACGTCAATCTCGAAGTGATGATGATCCTGTCGGTGGTGAACTACAAGTACTTCCGGCAGCTCAACGTGGCTGCGGCGTATCTGTCTCAGGCGTTGCGGTTCGTGTCCATCCGGGACAGGAGGCTGCGCAGACGCTGACGCCCGACTACGACTTCGGCTGCAAGCGGCCCACCTACTCGAATACCTATTACCGCACTCTCGCCAAGCCGCACGTGCATCTGCAGACCGCGGGAATCGAGCGGGTGGAGCCCGACGGGATCGTCGCCGGCGACGGGACGACGACGAAGATCGACACCTTGGTGCTGTGCACCGGATTCGACATCTGGGAGGCCAACATCCCGGCGATCGAGGTCATCGGCCGCGAGGCGCGCAACCTCGGCAAGTGGTGGCGCGACAACGGTTTCCAGGCCTACCAGGGCGTCACCATCCCGGCGTTCCCGAACTTCATCAGCCTCGCCGGCCCCTACGCCTCCAGTGGTCTGTCGTACTTCAACACGATGGAGTACCAGATGCGGCACATGGATCGCCTGTTCGGTGAGCTGCGCGGCGCGGGGCCACCACCTTCGAGGTGACCGAGACCGCCAACAGCGCTTCCGCGAGCGCATGGCGCCCAAGCTGGGCAAGACGGTGTTCCGCCAGGGCGATTGCGCGCGCTCGCGGTCGTACTATTTCAGCCCGCACGGGGACACCTACCTGCGGGCGACGTCCACCAGGACCACCGTGTCGGAGCAGAACCAGTTCCCGATGAGCGACTACATCATCGCCTGACCGACCGAACCGTTGAGGCCGACCTACGAATCTGCCGCTTCAGCGCAAGCGGCTCTGCTCATGTCGGTACCGCATCGCTGTCCGACGGGCGGGACTGCGGCATGAGCTGAGCTGTCACCGGAGCGAGCAGTCGCTGGTAGCCGGATCCCGTCACCCGAACGAGAATGTCGAGCGTCCTGGCGCCCGGACCGACCAGTACGCGGGCCTTTCTTCTGCGGACACCCTTGAGGATGGTGCGAGCGGTGCGATCGGGGCTCTCCCGGCCCAGGCGCGTGTCGAACAATTCGGCCAACTCGTTCTTGTCGAGGTCCTCGGCAGCAAGGGAATTACGGGCGATGGCCGTTTTGATGCCGGCGGGGTACACGGCGGTGACCGCTACCGGTGTTTTCGCCAACATCAGCTCCTGCCGTAACGCCTCGGTGAAGCCACGTACCGCGAATTTCGAGGCGTTGTACGCCGACTGACCCGGCGCCGAGAAGATGCCCCACAGGCTGGAGACGTTGATGACGTGGCCGTCACCGGATGCAATCAGGTGCGGCAGGAACGCCTTCGTCCCATGGACGACGCCCCAGTAATTGACCGCCATCACGCGTTCCATGTCGGCGAAACGACTCATCTCGACGTTGCCGGTGAACGCGATTCCCGCGTTGTTGTAAATCTGGTTGACCACTCCGAAGTGCTCGACCACATCATCGGCGTAGGCGAGAACGCCCGCCCGGTCGGTGACGTCGAGCCGATCGGCCCTGACGGATGCACCGGTGTAGCGAAGCAACTCCTGGCTCCGCGACAGGCCCTCCGCGTCGACGTCACTGATCGCCAGCTTCGCCCCTGACCGAGCCAGTTCCAGCGCCAGGGCGCGGCCGATCCCCGAACCCGCACCGGTGACCACCGCAACCTTCTCGGCGAAGCCTTCCATAGTTGCCTGTCTACTTTCACTCGCATCGACCTGGGATTCCCGACGTCTCGAGCATAGCGATCACAGTTCGCCACGGCGCAGAGCCCGCCGGCGACAGAACCTCGCCGACGGAGCGACGGACGAGTCCAACCGGCAAAATCGCGGACCGAGCGCCCGACCGCCGCGAGAGGGCCACGATCGTCTATCGTCTGAAGGCGTGCAGCATGTCGACGTACTGATCGTGGGCGCGGGGTTCGGGGGCATCGGCGCCGCGATCCAGCTCAAGAGCCAGGGTTACCGCAACATTCTCATCCTGGACCGCGAGGACGACCTCGGCGGGACCTGGCATGTGAATCACTACCCAGGCCTGGCGGTCGATCAACCGTCTCCGACCTTCTCCTACTGGTTCGAACCGAACCCATTCTGGTCGCGGATGTATGCACCCGGTAGCGAACTGAAGCAGTATGCCGAGCACGTCGCCGACAAATATGACGTACGTCGCTTCATGCGCTTCAACACCGACGTCGAGGGTGCCCGGTGGGACGACGACGCACAAGTATGGCGAGTCGCGCTCGCCGGCGGCGAGACGTTGACGTGCGCAGTTCCTGATTGCGGCGACGGGGTTCCTCTGCCAACCCAAGATGCCGGACATCCCTGGCATCGAGACGTTCGGCGGACGCGTGCTCCACACCGCAAAGTGGGATGACAGCTATTCGGTGGCCGGTCGACGGGTCGCTGTGATCGGGACGGGCTCGACCGGGGTGCAGGTCATCCCCGAACTGGCCAAGGAAGCGGCCGAGCTGACCGTGTACCAACGCACCCCGATCTGGGTGCTGCCGAAGATGGACGTCGCGTTCCCGCCTCGGATGCAACGATTGTTCGCCCAAGTTCCGCTGACGCAGCGCACCCTGCGCTGGTTCACCGACATGAGCCTGGAATTCGCCATGGTGATCACCATGTGGAAGTACCGGTACTTCAAGATGGTGAATCAGGCGATCTCGGGCGTTTCGAAGTTGTACCGGCTGCTGTTGCTTCGCGGCGACACGGCACTTTCCCGGCGTCTCGATCCACCGTTTGATTTCGGTTGCAAGCGTCCCACGATCTCGAACTCCTACTATCAGGCGTTCACCAAGCCTCATGTCCGTCTGGAGACCAACGGGATAGAGCGAATCGAATCCGATGGCATTGTCGCCTGCGACGGCGCAAAACGTGTCATCGACACCCTGGTCCTGGCGACCGGCTTCGATGTCTGGGAGGCCAACCTGCCGGCGATCGAGGTCATCGGCCGGGACGGCCGTAATCTCGGAAAATGGTGGCGGGAGACGCAGGTTCCAGGCCTACGAAGGCATCTCCGATGCCCGATTTCCCCAATTTCCTGACGATGGCGAGCCCGTACTCGTGGGTGGGGCTGTCGTGGTTCAACACGGTGGAATGTCAGATGAGCCACATGAAGCGGCTATTCGGTGAACTGCAGCGACGCGATGCGCGGACGTTCGAGGTGACTGAGCAGGCCAACGATCGCTTCCTCGAGCGGATGACGAAGCTGCTCGAGGACTCGGCCTTCAATCTCGGCGACTGCGGTCGTCGCGGTCGTACTGGTTCCGCAACAGCACCGGCAAAGGGGAGGCGCCGCTGTTCCGCCCCACATCGGTCAGCAGCGCCGTCAAGGAGCAGGAGACCGTTTCCCGTTGTCCGACTACGCAATGGCCTGATACGCGCCGCTCAGTCCTTGATGAAGTCGTACATCCGGTACTCGGCCTTGCCGTTCTCGAGTACGCGGTAGAGACCCGTCCCCGGAACGCCTGCGAATCGGCGGCCGAACGGGCGCAGGGGCGCGGGTAACAGTCGGTCGATCATGTCCTTCGACCGCTGCGCGTTGTTGTCCATCCCGAGCAGGACCTCTGGATTGATCACACGCCCCGTCAGCTGCCTCAGGGGCACCGACTCGGCGAGCGCCGCGTCCCAACCCGGGAACTCGCTGTGACCGCGGAAGTCGGCGTAGAGAAAGTGACCGCCCGGGCGCAGCACCCGGACCACTTCGGCGAGGAATTTAGACAGGTGAGGGTATGCGTGCGAGGCTTCGACATTGACCACCGCATCGAACGAATCTGTCGAATGGCAATTCTCCGCGTCGCCGTGCACGAAATCGAGCCCTGCAGACGAGTGTTTCTTCTGACAGAAGGCGATGCCATCCGGGTTGAAGTCCAGCCCGTGTACGAGGCGGGCTGAAACGTCGTCGCCAGGTAAGCGGCTCCGCCACCGTGGCCGCAGCTGACCTCCAACACCTGCTTGCCGGCGAGGTCGGTCTGCGTCGCCACGCGGTGGTAGAGCTGGATCCCGAATCGGTTCACCTCATCGGATTGCGTCCAGCGGCAAGCCCATCGGTGGACTCTCCTCGTAGCCGTAGTTCAGGCAGGTGAGATTCTCCGACTCGAGCCGGCGGGTCAGAAACGGGTACCAGTACCTGCTCATGAACGCCTTGAACGGCCTGGCGCCGAGATCGACGAGATAATCCTTGCTGCGAGTGATGGCCATGCTAAGGGAGTATGCCAGGCACGTCAGCTCTCACCGTCAGCTACCTGTACCACGCCGCGGTAATGCGCTGGCGCCGACGACCTTCGGTGCACGGTTACGCGGCCGCCCCGCGCGGGGGAGACGGCCACCCCGCGGTAGTAGCGCCGTTCGCCTCGTGCGTCCGTGGGTTCGAAACGGAACTCGCGCAGCAGCGTGCGCAAGGCGACGTCCATCTCCATGTTCGCGAAAGATGCACCGGGGCAGCGGTTCACGCCGCCACCGAACGGCATCCAACGGAACGGCTTCGGGTTGGTGTTGAGGAAGCGATCCGGGTTGAACGACATGGCATCGGAGAAGTTCTCTTCTGACTCATGAGCAAGTTGAAAGTTGACGAACACGTGGGCGCCTTCCGGAAGGACCCACTCGCCCAGTCGAATCCGGGTCTTCGCTCGACGCAGTGACGCTTCGATGCTCGGCCGGACGCGCTGCGCTTCGTAGATCGTCGCCTGCCGTAGCGCAAATCCGCCTGCGTCGACTTCATCGACCACCCGTGCCATGATCTCGGGGTGCCGGCAGAGCCGTTCCATGATCCAGGACAGCTGGTTGGCAGTCGTCTCGTGTCCGGCACCGACGAGGGTCAGAAGTTCGTCGGCGATGTAACTGTCCGGCAGAGGCTCGCCGTCCTCGCCGCGGGCCCGCATGAGCAGTGCCAGGATGTCGTGACGGTCTTCGAACGAGGCGTCTGACCGCGACCGGGCGATCAGCTTGGCGATCACGGCGTCGAAGCGGCGCCGCAATCCCGAGATCCGCCCGCCCGGGCTCCAGGCGCCGAAGTCGCGGGCCATGACCGCCGGCAGCTGGTGGAGGAAGGAGCCAACGGTCACCATCGTCGGCACGATGCTGCGAAGCTCTTCCAGAACGATCGGGTCATCGCCGAACATCGTGCGCAGAATCGCGTTCAGCGCCAACCGATTCATCGATTCGTTCAACTTGAACGGACGTCCCTCGGGCCATTCTGCGGTTTCTTTCAACACTTCCTGTTCGATGATGTGCTCGTACGCGGCCACCTGCTTGCCGTGGAATGCCGGCAGGATCACCCGGCGGCGCTCGAAATGAGCTGCACCGTTGAGGCTGAAGGTCGATCCCGGACCAAAGACGTGGCCGAGGTTGGTCGGACGTTCGATCAATTCGCTACTGGTGCTGAAAATGTCCTTGACCAGCTTCGGATCGCTGACCATCATCGTGGTGCCGAAGATAGGCAGCTCGACGGTGAAGGCACTGCCGTAGCGCCGACCCAGCGCGGGCACAACCTCACAAAGAGCCGTCAGCAACGCGACGCCCTGGATCGTCTTTGGAAGTCGTGGCCCCGGCGGCATGTGTATCGGGTCAGTGGTCGCTGTCGCCATGCGGTCCTCTCTCCTGTACCGAGCACACTATGGCACTCGAAGCCGACGTGCTCGGCCTATCACGCCGCATGGGTTGCTGCCAGTTGCGCTCGGAAAGTGTCAATCCTTCACGAAGCAATACACCCGGTAGGTGAATTCCCCCCTTTCCACCGCCCGGCAGAACGCCCAATCGGTCATGTCGCTGGCGAAGCGCGTCAGCAGGCCGTGGTTTCCGGTGAGTTCCTGCTTGCGGGGACGGTCACGTTCCATCCCGCGCAAGACTTCTTTGTCGATCACCGATGTGGAAAGCAGCCGCAATGGCGCGTCAGCCAGGGTCGACTCCCACTCGGCCACTGCGCTGCGCCGCCTAAAGTCGGCGTAGAGAAAGTGACCGCCAGGGACGAGCACGCGCGCCACCTCAGCGAGGAATCGGGGGACATCGGGATAGAGATGCGAGGCCTCGACGTTGAGGACCGCATCGAAGGACTGGTCAGGGAACGGCATGTCCTGCGCGTCACCTTCGACGAAGTCGAGTCCGGAGAGCTGGTGTCGCTTCTTGCAGAAGGCGATCCCGTCCGGATTCAGGTCGAGGCCGGTGTAGCTTGCCGGGTGCAGCGTCCGCATGAGGTAGGACGCCCCGCCGCCGTGGCCGCAGCTGACTTCCAGCACTCGCTTACCACTGAGGTCCTGCTGGGTCGCTGTGCGATGGTAGAGCTGGATCGAGTAGCGGTTCGGCTCGTCAGTTGACTCCAGGCCGACGCCCATGGGCGGGTCTTCTTCGTAGCAGAAGTTCAGGAAGAGCCAATCGTCGTCGCTGACGAGGCGAGTCTGAGCGGCGAACCGCTTCTGCGCGAACGACGTGAACAGCACGTGGTAGACGAATGGATTGGTCACCACGCGGTAGACGACGGGATTGAACAGCAGGGGGTTTGTCGTGGCCACGGGGGCAGTATGGCACGACGACGTCACCGGTCTGGCGCTGGGACAGCAACGACTGTCCGCAAACGTCTTGGCTGCTGGTCGGTGCGTTGCCATCGAGTGAGAATGGTGGCTGTTAGGAGGTATGTGCAAGCCGTTGCTATTTCCCACTATCGGCTCGCAATCGGCGCCAACACTGTTGACGCGACCGACAATAATCGCCTCGCATCAAATTTGCTCATGTGTAAGTACGCGGTATTTGACCAGCTAGGAGCCGAATCGTTACCATTGCGCGCCGGTTGGCCAATCCATGCCGCACACCACTAACGAACTTCCGGCCCCGTAGGGGCGACCAGTGCGGTAGGTTCATGGATGCCGTCGGGACCCGAACGAACTGGATAGGATTATTGATGCCCGCAGCTGCACGTCACCGCAAACCTCGCAAGCGCGTACGCCGCATCGCAGTGCAGGAGCGCGAAGTGCGCGCTCGACACTCGGCTCGACACTCGGCTCGACCGATTGCTGCCGCGGCGAGCATGGCGCTCGTTGGCGCCACGGTCTTTGCCGGAGCTCCCGTCGCCTCGGCTGCGGCGACAACGCAGACCCAGATTCGGTCCGTCAACGCGGACGTCGCTCTCACCGGAAGTCTGCTCAACGTTCCCTACAACCTTTTCGCAGACTTGGCGAACGTCCCCGCGAACGAGAACGACGCGTTGAACTTCGCCGCGCGCTCGTTGATGTTCAGCGGCCCATGGTTCGTCGTGAGCAACAGCAACCTCTGGGGAGTGGACCCCGGGGATCCGAGCCATTTCCAGGCCGTCGTCAATTTCATGCTGCCGTTCCCGGTGCTGTCCGGGATGAACAACTTCAACAATTATGCAGAGGCACAGGGCTATGGCGGCCAGTTATGGCACTTGGCGGCCGCGTTCTTGCCGGTCAACGCACAATGCGACACAGACAGCTGCGTTCCCACGGTACCGGTCAGTCCCATCACCGGCGTCGCTGGAATCGACTCACTCCTCTGGTATGGGCTGATTGCAACCGGAGGGCAGGAATTTCCTCTCATTTATAACTGGTTCAGTTTGAAGGCATTCCAGGGAGTGCTGGGGGCCGGATATACCTATGACACCGAGCCTGGCATCACCGACCCCAGCGGCAAGGTCTACGACGGTATGGGGTTCTTGGGAACTACCGGGCCCGACAATCTGATGCCGTGGGCCGGCACAACGTTCAAGTTGGAGCCGCTCAAGCCCATCGTCCAGTACGTGCAGCATCTGCTGAACGACACTCCGGCCACGAATCCGATAAAGCTGCCGAGCCTGCTCCAACTGGCGCGGAACCTGCAAGCCCTCACGGCGGCGTCGGTGATTGCCTACGACCCTTTCACACCCGGAAGTCCGTACTGCAAGGGTGAGTGCAAGTGGGTAAAGACTCTGAAGATCGATTATCCCGATCTCGTGGGCTATATCTCCAAAGCCTGGCCGGGGAATCCGCTGTTGGACGGTGATCCCGATCCGACCAAGAAGGGCGAACCCGGCGAGGGATGGCTGACCCTGTACAAGAACGGTCAAGCGAATGTCCCGACCGAAGAGCAAATCGCTCGCTCGATAGAGCTCCTGCAACCTAAAGAATCATTCTGGGATTTCCAGAACCCGCTTCCCCCGACCGGCACCACAGTTTTCGACACTGTGGCAACAGCTCAAGCCTGGCACGACTTCTGGACCTCCATCGGGTTCAAGGTGCCCGATTGCAACTGCACTCCGGTGGACGAGAATTGGGGGTCCGACAGCACGCTGGCCGCCTCGGCAGCGGCCACCCCACCGGAGGACACCACGCAAAACGCAGGCGCGACTGTCACCGAGACGAGTTCGGCCAAGAACACCGAGTCGATTCCCGACACCAGCTCCGCCGGTAGTGGTAACGAGGCCAGCGGCAGCGAGACGACAAGCGGTGGACATTCGAAACTGCGCGGCTGGTATCCCGGCAAGAATCTGGGTCTCAAACTGCGTCGAGACAAGGTCTCGAGCGATGACACGGGCAGCGATTCCGACTCGGAGAGCGGCTCCGGTTCCGGAAGCGACTCGGGCAACAGCAGCGGCTCCGGTAACGACTCGGGCAACAGCAGCGGCTCCGGTAACGACTCGGGCAACAGCAGCGGCTCCGGTAACGACTCGGGCAGCGGAAACGGCTCGGCCTCGGGTTCCGGCAGCGGCTCGGGTTCCGGTAACGACTCGGGCAGCGGCTCGGGTTCGGGCGGCTCGGGTTCGGGCGGCTCGGGCGGCGGTAACGGCTCGGACTAACGCGGACTCACGACTCCCTTTCGGTCGCGTCTGCCTATCTCGCTACGGGAACCCGTCTTGAGCGTGAGTATCGGTGGGCTGAGTGCGATCGAGCGGACCGCGCTGCTGACGCTGTATGCGCGTGCACTCGATAGTCGTTGTGTAACGCCCATTCTGGGCGATCGGCGTGCAGAGGAAATTGTTGCCGAACTCGACTACGACTTCGGTGCAATGCGCGTACGGCCCAGTGTGGGTTGCCCGGTGGTGTTGCGCGGGAGGATGCTCGATCAGCGAGTGGGGGAATTCATCGCAGCACATGCGGATGCCGTTGTCGTCGATCTGGGTGCCGGGCTCAGCGACGGCTACGGGCGGACCCGTCCGACCGCCACGGTGGATTGGTACAACGTGGACTTGCCGACGATCATCGCGTTGCGAAACGAGGTTCTTCCTCCCCGGCCGCGGGAGCACAACGTGGTTGCGCGCATCGGCGATCCGGACTGGGCAATTCGAATCCCGGGTGACCGCCCGACCATTCTCGTTGCCGATGGTCTGATCGGCTTCCTGGGGGAGACGGAAATGATCAACCTGTTTCGGTCGATCACCCGCCACTTTCGCACCGGTCAACTCGTCTTCAACGACTACGGGCGCAGCGGCACAATTGGCCAGACTGTCATGAGGCTCCTTCCGCAGAACACCTCGAAGCTCTTGACCAATGCAGGATTCGCCGATCCCCATCAGCCGGAAATCTGGAGTCCAAAGCTAACCTTGGCAGAGGAGACCAGCTTGGCTCACGCACCAGGGGCAGAACGAATCCCGATGCATCTGCGGCTGGCTTTGCGCATTCCGGCGGTAGCCCGAAAGTGGCGGCTCCTGCGATACGCGTTCTGAGGCAGCAAGAATTTACATGCACAGGCGTCGTCGACGGCCGGAGTGCGCACCGTCCGCGACCGGTTGCTCAGCCCACCATGGACGCGATCGCCGACGCCAACTCCGGTGAGGCCGAGCTGCCCACATTCTGGTAGGTGCCGCCGGTCGTCTTCGCGACCGCCTCCCAGGTGCCGCGGTCGGCGTCGTCGCCGAAGTCGATGACGTTGACGGCCACCGGTCTGGCGGGGTCGAACGCGCCGCCGATGTACTGCTGCAGGCCGTCCGCGCCCAGCGACTGGTCGGTGTGCGGCCCGGCGGTGATGACCAGGACGGAGTTCTTCTGGCCGTCCCGGTATCTGGCCGATGCGTCGGTGTAGACCAGCCGCAGCGTCGTGAACGACACCGCGCCACCGCCCGAGGGGGTCTGGCCGTCCAGGGCGGCGGTCAGCGCCTCCGCCCGGGAACGCCCGTCGACCTGGTCGGACAGCGGGCCGGTCGCCACCTCGGAGCGGCCCTGCACCCCGTCGAACGTCCACAGCCCGACCCCGGAGTCGGGGGGAAGCGCCTGCAGCCGCGCCTCGAGTGCGTCGACCACATTGGTCAGCCGCGCCTTGCCGCCCTCGTCGACCGGCATCGACTGGTCCAGCATGATCGTGACGGTCGGGCTCTCGACCGGGGTTGCCAGCGTGTCGGCGATGGTGGCCCGCAGCGCGTTGTCGCCGAGCTACAGCGGCGCCGCCACCGGCGCGAAGTCGATGACGTCGGTGGCCGGCGGGGTCTGCCCGTCGGTCCGGAAACCAGCTTTGGCGAGTTCGCCGAGTTGTTCGGGTTTGCGCAGGAACCGCGCGAACTCACTGGCCGCGGAGACCTGCTCCTTGGCCAGCCAGTCGCCGGCCAGCAGCACCGTCGGGAAGTCGGCCATCGCCGTCGGGCCCGGCGGGAGCCACGACGCCAGCATGGTCTTGGCGTCCGGCAGCGACGCCGGCGTACTGGAAGAGCCGCTGCTCGGTGGTGACGACGGCGTGCACCGGGGCGGCGGCCGGGTCGGCCGCGCCGATCAGCGCGTCCATCGCGGTGTCGGCCTCGTTGTCTCCGGCAGCTTGGGCTGCGCCCGCGATCAGCGTGTTGACAGCGCCGAGGCCGGCGCTCGCCGGGGCGCCGGGCGGTGCCGATGCAGCCGCGACCGCCTCGGCGGCGAGATACGGACGCGTCGCTGTTCTGGGCCAGCGGCAGCGCGAGCCGCAGCGCCGCCCCAGCCCTGCAGTCCCAGCCCGTCGAGCCCGGCGGGGTCGGTCTGCAGCCGCGGCAGGGTGCCCCAGTTCTGCTCGCCCAGAGCGCCTTTGAGCCGGGGGGAGACGGCCAGCACGACGGGCGAGGTGACCAGCGAGCGGCTGTCGCTGACGGTCTGCGCGCCGGCTTGGCCTCCAGGCGGGCCTCCGAGACCGAGCTGCCGGGAATCCACAGCGCCGGGCGGTCGCCGAGGTCGGCGGGCCAGGTCACCGATGAGGCCGTTGACGACCTGATCGGAGTCGGCGGGCTGCACCTCGACCTTCACGCACTTGTCGCCGACGGGCTCGGCCGTCTCGTTGTAGCGCTGCGCGAGGTCCGCGACGGGTGCTGCGATGGCGGGGTCGGCGATCACCGCGACGGCGACCTCGCCTTCCACGCAGCGGGCGGCCGCGGTGTCGGACCGGTTCGACAGCGCGTCACCGAAGAAGCGCCACAGGATGACCGCGCCGACGACGACGACGACGCTGACCAGCGCGACGATGACCCCGATGCGACACCCGCGCCGCCGCGGCGTGATGGCGCGGTGGCTGCCGGTCCACTCGCCGCCTTCCCAGTCGCCGCTGTGCGCGGACCCGATGGTCCGCGGCGGCGGGCCGGGAGTGCGATCGGAGCCGCCGCCGACCCCCTCGTCGGGGGCCGCGCGGTCGTTGTCGTCGGGATCGGGGAGGCTATGTCGTCCCATGCCTGCCTCCGGGGCCCTTACCTTCTCTTGGTCGACGGATCGCTACCGGACTGCCTGCGTCAGCCACCGTTGTTGGCCGCTTTGAACTCTCGGCGCCGGCGATGCAGGATCGGCTCGGTGTAGCCGTTGGGCTGCTGCGCCGCCGGCCAGGATCAGCTCCTGGGCCGCCTGGAAGGCGATGCTGCCGTCCGGGTCGGGCGCCATCGGCCGGAACTCCGGATCGGCCGCGTTCTGCTCGTCGACCACCGCGGCCATCCGGCGCAGGCTGGCCTTGACGTCGTCCTCGGTGATCACGCCGTGGCGCAGCCAGTTGGCCAGCAGCTGGCTGGAGATCCGCAGCGTGGCGCGGTCCTCCATCAGCGCGACGTCGTGGATGTCGGGCACCTTCGAACAGCCGACGCCGGCGTCGATCCAGCGCACCACGTAGCCCAGGATCGACTGGCAGTTGTTGTCGACCTCTTCGCGGATCTCCTCGGGCGCCCACGCCAGTTCCTTGGCCAGCGGGATCGTCAGCAAGTGCGTCGACGGTGGCGCGGCGTCTTGCCCTGCAGCTCCTTCTGCACCGCGAACACATCGACCTGCGTGGTAGTGCATGGCGTGCAGGGTGGCCGCGGTCGGCGACGGGCACCCACGCGGTGGTGGCGCCCGCCTTCGGCTGGCCGATCTTCTGCTCGACCATGTCGGCCATCAACTCGGTCATCGCCCACATGCCCTTGCCGATCTGCGCCTTGCCCGAGAAGCCGGTCTGCCAGGCCGATGTCGACGTTCTGGTCCTCGTAGGCCTTGATCCACGTGGTGGACTTCATCGCGCCCTTGCGGATCATCGGGCCGGCTTCCATCGACGTGTGGATCTCGTCGCCGGTGCGGTCGAGGAAGCCGGTGTTGATGAACACCACCCGGTCGGCGGCGGCCTTGATGCAGGCCTTCAGGTTGAGCGTGGTGCGGCGCTCCTCGTCCATGATGCCGACCTTGATGGTGTTCTGCGGCAGCCCGAGCACGTCCTCGACCCGGCTGAACAGCTCGACAGGTGAACGCGACCTCGTCGGGGCCGTGCATCTTGGGCTTGACGATGTAGATCGAGCCGGTGCGGCTGTTGACCAGCGGGCCGTTCGCCGTCGCCGGCCGTTCAGCCCGTGGATCGCGATCAGGCTGGTGAACAGCGCGTCCTGGATGCCTTCCGGGATCTCTGCGCCTTGCCGTCCGCGTCGACGATCGCGTCGTTGGTCATCAGGTGGCCCACGTTGCGCACGAACATCAGGCTGCGGCCGGGCAGCGTGAGCTCCTCGCCGTCGGGCGTCGGTGTAGGTGCGGTCCTCGTTGAGCACGCGGGTGAACGTCTTGTCGCCCTTGGTGACCTCTTCGGACGAGGTCGCCCCGGTTCAGCCCGAGCCAGTTGCGGTAGCCGAGCACCTTGTCGTCGGCGTCGACGGCGGCCACCGAGTCCTCGAAGTCCATGATCGTGGTGATCGCGGACTCCAGCACGACGTCCTTGATGCCGGCCTTGTCGGTGGAGCCGACGGGGGAGTCGGGTCGATCAGGATCTCGATGTGCAGGCCGTTGTTGACCAGCAGCACCGACCGGTCGGGCGCGCCGGCTCGCCGGTGTAGCCGACGAACTGTCTCGGGCTCGGCCAGGCCGAGCCGCCCCGTCGTCCAGCGTCGACGGCGAAGCTGCCCGTCGTCGACGGTCGAGGCCGGTGACGTCGGCCCATGAGCCCGACGCCAGCGGCACCGCCTCGTCGAGGAAGCTGCGGGCGTAGGCGATGACCTTGTCGCCGCGCACCTTGTTGTAGCTGCGTGCCCTTCTCGGCGCCGTCGTCGTCGGGGATGACGTCGGTGCCGTACAGCGCGTCATACAGCGAGCCCCAGCGGGCGTTGGCGGCGTTGAGCGCGAACCGGGCGTTGAGGATCGGCACCACCAGCTGCGGGCCCGCCGTGGTGGTGATCTCGTCGTCGACACCCGCGGTGGTGATGGTGAAGTCGCCGGGTTCGGGCTGCAGGTAGCCGATGTCGGTGAGGAACTGCTTGTAGGCCTCGGCGTCGAAGCGGCCCGATGACCCGGTGCGCGGTGCCACTTGTCGATCTGCGCCTGCAGTTCGTCGCGGCGGGCGAGCAGATCCTGGTTCTTCGGGGTCAGGTCGGCGACGACCTTGTCGACACCCGACCAGAACGTGTCGGGGTCGATGTCGGTGCCGGGCAGCGCCTCGTTGTTGACGAAGTCGTACAACACCTGGGCGACGCGCAGGTTACCCACCGTCACACGATCGGTCATGATTCCTCCCTGCCGGCCGTGCGCGCGACGCGCGCCGTGCCGTCTAAATGCCGTCGAATCAGCTTACCCGCCGGTAACAGGCCTAACTCCCGACCGCGTCCAGCCTGATCGGCCTCCCGAAGGACCGCGCAGTTCTCCAGCAGCCGCGGCCCGCAGCGGGGCCGCCCGCGTCACTGATCGCCTCCTGCGCCCGCACGTACTCGGCGCGTCCGGCCGGTGTCTCGATCGCGATCGGGTCGAACCCGTAGTCGCCGAAGATCGTAGGGGCTGGCCCGCATGTCGAGCTCGCGGGCATCGAGCGGCCAGCTCCAAGCAGTCCAGCAACAGGCCGGAATCGATCAGCGGGCCCAGCTTGGCCGCCCACTTGTAGAGATCCATGTCCGGCGTGCACGCAGCCCGGGCTGTTCCTCGGCGACTGGTCACTGACGCGTCGGCGTGTCGCGCGTTGCGCGCGGCGGCGGGCTCGGTGAAGAACCGGAACGCGTCGAAGTGGCTGCAGCGCAACGGCATCGACTCCACGACGGCGTCGGTGCCGGCCGCGCCCAACCGCAGCGGCACCCGGTCGTGGCGGACCGCGGCGCTCCGGTAGACCATCGCCCACTCGTGCAGCCCGAAACAGTTGAACCGGGCCGGGCGCGCCGCGGTGGCGGCGCAGCAGGTCGGCGACGAACCTCACGGTGCCCACGCGGGCGTTCAGATGGTCACGACCGACGGTGACCCCGGCGCTCACGCACCCGTACCCGGTCCGGGTCAGATAGCGCCCGCGCCGATTCGCCGCCGAGGACCACGCCGTAGCCGGGATGCCAGACCCGCAACTGGCGGGGCCGCAGGCTGTAGTAGGTGAACAGGAAGTCGTACACGGGATGCGCGACGCCGGCCCGCAGGCGCGCGCAGGTGGGACGCGAGGAGCGTGTCGGCGCGGCGGCGATGGGCGGCGGCCAGGCCGTCCAGGCCGCCTCCGGCAGCAGCTCAGACACGGTGGGTGCCGTCGCGCACCGTGCCGACCAGGTCCTCGACCAGGTCTTCCAGCGCGACCACCGCGGTGACGGCGCCGTCGTCGGCCGTCACCAGCGCGAGGTGGCTGTTGTGCGGCGCAGCCGGGACAGCGCGTCGGGCAGCGGCAGTGACGGCCGGTACCCGCGGCAGCGGCCGGACCATGGACATGTCCAATGCCAGGGTGTCGTCGTGCGGTTCGTCCAGCAGCGGCAGCACGTCCTTGATGTGCAGGTAGCCGACGTAGGCGCCGCCGGGGTCGGCCACCGGGAAGCGCGAGTACCCGGTCTCCTTCAGTGCCTCCTCGAGCGCACCGATGGTCGGTCCGGTTCCGGTGCGGGCGGCGGGCACCGCGCGGATCTGGTGCAGCGGCAGCGCCACATCGTTGACGACGCGGTTGCGGATCTGCAGCGCCCGGGTCAACCTGCTGTGCTCCTCCGGGTCGAGCAGGCCCTCCGACAGCGACTCGGCGATCATCTCGGACAGCTCGACGGTCGAAACCGTGACATCGAGTTCGTCGCGGGGCTTCGACCCCGAAGGCCCGCAGCGTGACGTTGGCGCACCAGTTGTAGAACGCGATGAACGGCCGTGCCGCGCGGATCCACACCAGATAGATCGGAATGAGCAGCATCGCCGTCGATTCCGGTCCGGCGATCGCGATGTTCTTCGGCACCATCTCGCCGAGCAGCACGTGCAGCGTCACCACGACCGACAACGCGACCAGGAACGACACCGTGTGCAGCACGGCGTCGGGGATGCCCACCAGGTCGAACGGCTTCTCCAGCAGGTGGGCCACCGCGGGCTCGGCCGACGCGGCCCAGCAGGATCGAGCACACCGTGATGCCCAGCTGCGCGCCCGCCAGCATCAGCGACAGGTTCTCGCCTGCCCGGATGACGGTGACGGCGCTGTTCTTGCCCTGTTCGGCGAGCGCCTCCAGGCGGTCGCGCCGCGCCGAGATCAGCGCGAACTCCGAGGCCACGAAGAACGCGTTGGCGCCCAGCAGCACGAACGTCAGCAACACGCCGAAGAGGTCGCCCACCAGAGTCCTCGCCGTCCCCGCCGTCCCCGCCGTCCTCGCGGTCCGCACGGCGGCCCAGCTCGGTCAGCTCGAGCTGATCGATGCGGCGGCCGTCCATCTTCACCACTGTTGCCCGCCAGCGCACCGGATCCTCCACGGGACCGTCGGGGTCGAAGGCCGTCAGTTCCACCGACTCGCCCTCGTCGGGGATGTGGCCGAGCTTCTCGAGCACCAGTCCGCCGATCGTCTCGTAATCGCCCTCGGGAGCCCGGAACTCGGTGTTCTCCGCGACCTCGTCGATGCGCAACAGGCCCGAGACCTGCCAGCCGCGCCCGGCGGGCACCACGTCGGGCGGCTCCACGTCGTGCTCGTCACGGACGTCGCCGACGATCTCCTCGATCAGGTCCTCCACCGTGACCATCCCCGCGGTGCCGCCGTACTCGTCGACCACCAGTGCGGTCTGCAGGCCGTTGGCGCGGACCTCCGACATCACCGCGTCTCCGTCGAGGGTGGACGGCACGGTGGCTACCGGCTGGGCGATGTCGCGCAACCGGGTCATCGGACGCTTCTCGCGCGGAACGGCGAAGACCTGTTTGACGTGCACCACGCCGATCGTCTCGTCGAGATCACCGCGGATCACCGGGAAGCGCGAATGTCCGGTCCGCACCGCGGCCCGGCTGAGTTCGAGCACCGTGTCGTCGGCCTCCAGCGTGTCGATCTTCGAGCGCGGGGTCATCAGTTCCTCGGCGGTGCGGTCACCGAACTGCAGCGAGCGGTCCACCAGCACGGCGGTCACGGGGTCGAGCGAGCCGCTCTCCGCCGAGCTGCGCACCAGCGACACCAACTCCTGCGGCGAGCGCGCCGACCGCAACTCCTCGGCGGGCTCGATGCCCAGCCGGCGCAGGATCCAGTTCGCGGTGCCGTTGGTGAGCCGGATCAGCGGCGTGAACAGGAAGGAGAACATCAACTGCGGACCCGCGGAGGCCCGCGCGGTCGGCACGGCACGCGCGACGGCGAGGTTCTTGGGGACCAGTTCGCCGAACACCATCGAGATCGACGTGGCGATCAGGATGGCCAGCACCAGCGCGAGTCCGGTCACGAACCGCTCCGGGACGCGCAGTACGGCCAACCCGGGTTCGATGAGCTTCGCGACGACCGGTTCGGCGAGGAAGCCGGTGGCCAGCGTCGTGATCGAGATGCCCACCTGCGCCCCGGACAGCTGCGTCGACAGCGTGCGGTGCGCCCGGCGCACCAACTGATCGCGCCGGTCGCCGGAACGTGCGTTGGACTCGACGGTGCTGCGTTCCAGTGCCGTGAGCGAGAACTCCGCGGCGACGAACACGGCCGTGCCGGCGGTGAGCAACACGAACGCGACCAGCGGCAGCAGCGACATGACGACGCTCACCGGATCAAGCTCCCGGCGTCAGCGCGGCGGGGAAGCCGGACCACGGGCCCGGCGGACTAGAGCAGGGCTCGGCGTCGCAGGGCTCATGGTCTGGCCGCTCGGCGTGTGGGGCCGGCTCGGATGGGCCTCCATCCAGTGCCTGCGGCACCTGATCCCTTTCGTCTGAACTGACATTCGGCTGATTGACCACACATGCTAGCTGAAGTGCGCGGCCCACCTCACCGGCGAATTAATTCGTAAGCCTTACCTCACCTAATGGTAGGTTCGGCGCCATGCCGATCTCGCGTTCGATCAGATTCTCCCGATGGGCTGGCGCCTTCGGAGCGGCGGCCGCGCTGCTGGCACTCGCGGCGTGCGGTTCGGAATCGCGCTCCGAGAACTCCGACAGGATCGTCGTGTACTCGGGCCGCAGTGAGGAACTCGTCGCGCCACTGCTCAAGCAGTTCACCGCGGACACCGGCATCGAGGTCGAAACGCGTTACGCCGGCTCGGGCGAACTGGCCGCGCAGTTGATCACCGAGGGCGACGGCTCGCCGGCCGACGTGTTCCTGTCCCAGGACGCCGGCGCGCTCGGCGCGGTGTCCAAGGCCGGGCTGCTGGCGCCGATCGACGGCGCCACGCTGGCGGCGGTCCCGGCGCAGTACTCGGCAGCCGACGGCACGTGGGTCGGCGTCTCGGGACGCGCACGCGTGGTCGTCTACAACCCGACGCTGGCTCCCTCGCCGCCCGACACCATCGACGGCGTGGTCGCCCCCGAGTGGCAGGGCAAGATCGGCTTCGCACCGAGCAACGCGTCGTGGCAGGCGTTCGTCACCGGGCTCCGGGTCGTGCGCGGCGAACAGGGTGCCGAAGAGTGGCTACGGGCCTTCAAGGCCCAGGACCCGCAGGCCTTCGAGAACAACGTCGCGGTGCGCGACGCGGTGGATTCCGGCCACATCGCTCTCGGCCTGGTCAACCACTACTACCTCTACGAGCTCATCAACGCCAAGGGCGACGACGCGGTGACGGCGCAGAACCAGTTCATGGCTGCGGGCGACCCCGGCGGCCTGGTCAACGTGGCCGGCGTCGGCGTACTCCGGTCGGCACCCAATTCCGCGGGCGCGCAGGCGTTCGCGTCGTATCTGGTCGGGGAGTCCGCACAGCGCTACTTCGCCGGGGAAACGGCGGAGTACCCGCTCGCCGCGGGCGTGGCCCCCTCCGCCGAGATGCCGCCGCTGACCGACCTGCGACCGCCCGCCGTCGACCTGTCCCAGCTCGACGACATCGAGGCGACCCAGGAGCTCCTGGTCCGGACCGGCCTGCTGACCAACTGACGCGGTGAAGATCGCCAGCACGCTCGGGTCGGCCCCGCGCCGTCCGCCCGCACTGCTGGTGATCCCGGCCGCGATCGTGGCGGCCGGCACCCTGATCCCGCTCGGCTACCTCGGCGAGCGGGCGCTCTCGCGAGGGTGGTCGTTCGTCGCCGACGAAGTGTTCGAGCCCCGGACGGCGGCGCTGATCGGCCGGTCGCTGCTACTGGTGGTGACGGTCACCGCGGCCTGCGTCGGTGCTCGGCGTGGGCCTGGCGGTGCTGCTGACCCGCACCGATCTGAGCGGTCATCGGTGGTGGGCGGTCGCACTGACACTGCCGCTGGCGATGCCCAGCTACCTGCTGGCCTACCTGTGGGTGGCCGCGCTTCCCGCGGTGAGTGGCTTCTGGGGCGCTGCTCGGTGCTGACGCTGGTCAGTTACCCGCTGGTGTTGCTCACCACGATGGCCGCGCTGGCGCGGGTGGATCCGGCGCAGGAGGAGGTGGCCCGCACCCTGGGCCTCGGCGGGTGGGCGGTGCTGTTCCGCGTGACGCTGCGCCAGGCCCGGGCGGCGATCGCCGCTGGCGCGCTGCTGGTCGCGCTGTACGTGCTCAGCGATTTCGGTGCGGTGGCCGCGATGAGGTTCGAGGCGTTCACATGGGTGATCTACGGCGCCTACCGGTCGGGGTTCAACCCGTCCTGGGCAGCGGTGCTGTCGCTGGTGCTGCTGGTGTTCGCGGTGGCACTGGTGGCCGCCGAGCACGTCGCCCGCGGGCGTGCCGCCGCCTCGCGGGTGGGCGCTGGGGCGCCGTCGACCGGCGCCGCGCAACCGGCTCGGCCGTGGAAAGCGGTGGCACTGCTGGTGCCGGCGACCGTGCTGGCCACCGCGGTCGTGGTGCCGACGGTCACGCTGGTGCGACGGCTCGCGACCGCGGGGCCGCGCTGGGATGCCGCGCAGTGGCTCGCCGCCCTGGGGTCGACGCTGTGGCTCTCGGTGGCGGCCGCGCCGGCGTCGACCGCGGCGGCACTGCCGCTCGGCGTGCTCGCCGCCCGCCACCGCGACCGTGCGACGCGCACTCTCGAAGGCGTGAGCTACGTGGCGCACGGGCTGCCCGCGGTCGTGATCGCGATCTCGATGGTGTCCTCGGGGTGGCGCTGCTGCGGCCGATCTATCAACGCGAGCCGCTGCTGATCCTGGCGCTACACCGTGCTGTTCGTACCGCTGGCGATCGGCTCGGTGCGGCCGCGGTGGAGTCGGCGCCGATCCGGCTCGAGGAGGTGGCCCGCTCGCTGGGCCGCACCCCGCTGCGGGCGTTCGCTGCGGCGACCGCGCGCGTCGCGTGGCCGGCATCGCTGCCGGCACCGCGATGGTGCTGCTGACCTGCATGAAGGAGCTGCCGGTCACGTTGTTGCTGCACCCCACCGGCACCGACACGCTCGCCACCCGGCTGTGGGGGTTCAGCTCGGTCAGTGACTACGCCGCGGCCGCGCCGTACGCGGCCGCCCTGCTGGTGTTCGCGGCGGTGCCGACCGCGGTGCTCGGGTTGTGGAGCACCCCGGCCGACGGGGTGCGCGATGAGTGACGGTTCCGCTGCGGGCGTGACGACGCTCGGCATCTCCAAGACGTTCGGGAGCCGTCGGGTGCTCGCCGGGGTCGATCTCGAGGTGCCGGCGGGCACCATGACCGCGGTGCTGGGCCCTTCGGGTTGCGGGAAGACCACGCTGCTGCGCATCGTGGCCGGCTTCGAGGACGCCGATGCCGGCTCGGTGCGGATCGCGGGGGAGACCGTTGCCGGCGGCCCCAGGACCGTGCCGGTGCACCGGCGCCGCGTCGGCCTGATGCCGCAGGAAGGCGCCTGTTCCCGCACCTGGGCGTCGCGCAGAACGTCGCGTTCGGCATGGCTCGCGGCGGCCGCGGCAGTGACCGCGTCGCGCACTGGCTCGACGGTGGTCGGCCTGGCCGGGCTGGCCGACGCGCGCCCCCACGAGATCTCGGGCGGACAGCAGCAGCGGGTGGCGTTGGCACGCGCGCTGGCCGCCCGGCCGAGGGTGCTGCTGCTCGATGAGCCGTTCGCCGCGCTGGACGCGGGCTTGCGGACCGGGTGCGCGAGGACATCGCGGCGATCCTGCGCGATACGGGCACGACGGCGGTGCTGGTCACCCACGACCAGGGCGAAGCGTTGTCGCTGGCCGACTCGGTGGCGGTGTTGATCGACGGGGCCATCGCCCAGCACGGCACACCGGACGAGCTGTATCGACGACCCGCCGGACTGGCTACGGCCCGCTTCGTCGGCGCCACGGTGGAGTTGCCGGGCACGGCCGAGTCCGGGCTCGTGCACACCGCGTTGGGCCGGCTGCTTGCGCGGCTGCCGGTGCCCGACGGTCCGGCGGTGGCCGTGCTCCGGCCCGAGCAGCTGCGACTCGGCGCCGACGGCTCCGGCGCCGCCGCACAGGTGACGGGATGCCGGTTCTACGGCGCCGAAACCGCGGTCCATCTGGTGTTGCCCGACGGGACCACGGTCCAGGTGCGCAGCCCCGGGCGGCCGGATGCCGCGCACGGCGCCACCGTCACGGTGGTGGTCGCCGGCGACGTGCTGGCCTACCCGTCACCAACCGGTGGGCAGCGGGTGGCCCTCGGCGAAGCCGGCGGCTGACTGCACGCCCAGCACCGCCTTCTCGTGCAGTTCGGGCAGGGAGGCCGCGCCGACGTAGGTGCAGGTGCTCCGCACCCCGGAGGTGATGTGATCGAGCAGATCCTCGACGCCGCCGCGGGCGGGGTCGAGGTTCATCCGCGAGGTCGAGATGCCCTCTTCGAACAGCGCCTTGCGGGCCCGGTCGAAAGCACTGTCGGCGGCCGTCCGGGCAGCGACGGCCCGTTTCGAGGCCATCCCGTAGCTTTCCTTGAACGGCTGGTCGTTGCGGTCCCGCATCAGGTCGCCGGGGGATTCGTAGGTGCCGGCGAACCAGGAGCCGATCATCACGTTCGACGCCCCGGCCGCCAGCGCCAGCGCCACATCACGGGGATGCCGCACACCACCGTCGGCCCACACATGACCACCGAGTTGGCGTGCAGCGGCGGAACATTCGACCACCGCGGAGAACTGTGGACGGCCGACGCCGGTCATCATCCGGGTGGTGCACATCGCGCCGGGTCCCACTCCGACCTTGACGATCGACGCGCCTGCGTTGATCAGGTCGCGGGTGCCCTCGGCGGAGACGACGTTGCCCGCGACCAACGGCAGACCCAGGCCGAGCTCGGCGATCGCGGCGACGGCGTCGAGCATCTTGCGTTGATGCCCGTGCGCGGTGTCGACGACCAGCAGATCCGCGCCGGCTTCGGCGAGCTCACGTGCCTTGGTGGCGACGTCACCGTTGATGCCGACCGCGGCCGCGATGCGCAACCGCCCGCTGTCGTCCACGGCCGGGGTGTAGATGCCGGTCCGGATCGCACCGGTGCGGGTGAGCACGCCGGCCAGGGCACCGTCACCGTCGGTCAGCACCGCCACGTCGACCGGCGCGTGCTCGAGCAGATCGAAGATCTTGCGCGGCTCGGTTCCCACCGGTGCGGTGACGAAATCCGCCATCGCGATGTCGCGGACCCGGGTGAACCGGTCGACACCGACACACGCGGACTCGGTGACCAGCCCGATCGGGCGGTCGTCGGCGATCACCACGGCGGCCCCGTGGGAGCGCTTGTGGATCAGCGCGCACGCGTCGGACACCGAGTCCTCCGGCGACAGCGTGACCGGGGTGTCGACCACCAGGTCACGACGACTTGACGAAGTCGACGGTGTGCCGGACCACCGACAGCGGAAGGTCTTGCGGCAGAACGACGATGCCGCCGCGGCGGGCGACCGTCTCGGCCATCCGGCGACCGGCCACCGCGGTCATGTTGGCGACCACGACGGGAATCGTGGTGCCCGACCCGTCGACGGTCGAGAGGTCCACGTCGAAACGCGATGCCACCTCCGAGCGGCCGGGCACGATGAAGACGTCGTCGTACGTCAGGTCGTACGGCGGCCGGTGCTCGTCGAGGAATCGCATAGCGCCAAGCCTAGGCTTCGACCTCGCTGCGATCCCCGCTCCACAGGGTGTGGAAGCGCTTTCCCGGATCGGTGTCGATGCGGCCGTAGGTGTGGGCGCCGAAGAAATCGCGCAGGCCCTGGGTCAGGGCGGCGGGCAACCGCTCGGTCCGCAGGCCGTCGTAGTAGGACAGCGCGGAGGAGAAGCCCGGGATCGGGATCCCGAGCTGCGTCGCGGTCACGACCACCCGCCGCCAGCTGTCGATGGCGTTCTCGATGGCTTCGCGGAAGTAGGGCGCCACGATCAGGCTCGGCAGATCGGGGTCATCGTCGAAGGCGTCCTTGATCCGGTTGAGGAACTTCGCCCGGATGATGCATCCGCCGCGCCAGATCGTGGCCATGTCGCCGGGGGTGATGCCCCAGTCGTATTCGGCGCTGCCGGCCTGGATCTGGTTGAAGCCCTGGGCGTAGGCGATGATCTTCGACGCGTACAGCGCCTGCCGGATGTCCTCGGTGAACTGCGTGGCATCGCCGGGTTCGGCGCCGAGGTCGCCGGAGGCCAGGCCGGTGGTGGCCTTGCGCTGGGTGACCGATCCCGAGAGCGCCCGGGCGAACACGGCCTCGGCGATGCCGGTGACGGGCACGCCCAGATCGAGCGCCGACTTGACCGTCCAGCGTCCCGTGCCCTTCTGTTCGGCCTCGTCGAGGATCACGTCGACGAGCGGCTTGCCGGTCTTGGCGTCGGTCTGGCGCAGCACCTGCGCGGTGATCTCGACGAGGAAACTGTCCAGGTCACCACGGTTCCACTCGTCGAAGACGTCGGCGATCTCGGGCGCGGTCTTGCCCAGCCCGTCGCGCAGCAACTGGTACGCCTCACCGATGAGCTGCATGTCGGAGTACTCGATGCCGTTGTGCACCATCTTCACGAAGTGGCCCGCGCCGTCGGGGCCGATGTGGGTGCAGCACGGCACCCCGTCGACATGCGCGGAGATCTCCTCGAGCAGCGGTCCGAGCGACTCGTAGGACTCGGCGGGGCCGCCGGGCATGATCGACGGGCCGTTCAGCGCGCCCTCCTCACCGCCGGAGATGCCGGCGCCGACGAAGTGCAGGCCACGCTCCCGGATCGCCTTCTCACGCCGGATCGTGTCGGTGTAGAGCGCGTTGCCGCCGTCGATGATGATGTCGCCGGATTCCATGGCGTCGGCGAGCTCGTTGATCACCGCGTCGGTCGGCTCACCCGCTTTGACCATGATCAGAACGCGGCGCGGCTTCTCCAACGCATCGAGGAACTCGGCGATCGTCTCGCTGCGGACGAACTTTCCGTCGGAGCCGTGTTCGGCGAGCAAGGCGTCGGTCTTGGCGATCGACCGGTTGTGCAACGCCACCGTGTAGCCGTGCCGCGCGAAGTTGCGGGCGATGTTCGACCCCATCACCGCCAGACCGGTGACGCCGATCTGAGCGGTTCCGGTGGTCGATGCAGCAGAGTCGCTCATCCGGGCAACCTTTCGTTGTGTGGTGGTGCGGGCGTGTTCAGCAGATCACGACGCGAGGAACAGTCGGTGCAGCTCGGTGAGCCACGGCACCGCCAGCGCGACGGTGGGGATCACCAGCACCGCCGCAGCGGCCGCGTAGGCGCCCGCGGCGAGCAGCCGGCTGTTCGGCCTGCCGCCGAGGCGGCGCACCCGCACCACCGTGGTGGGGCCGCCCGCGGCCAGCGCACCGCGCGGGGTGCGCCCGGCGGCGCAGGCGACCAGCGCACGTGCCAGCGGAGTGGGGCCGGTGCTGCGGACCGCGGCGTCGTCGGCCAGCGCCTCGATGAGCAGCCGAACCGCGTCGAGGGCGTTCGCGCTGCGGACGAATCGCGGGAAGGCCGCGTGCACGGCGGTGAACATCTCGAGCACCAGATCGTGCCGGGCCCGCAGGTGGGCCCGCTCGTGCGACAGGATCGCCGCGACCTCCGTGTCGGACAACGTGTTCAGCGCCCCCTCGCTGACCACGACGCGACTGCGCACCCCGGGCAGGCAGTAGGCCAGCGGCTGGTCGACACCGAGGATGCGCAGGCCGTGGCCTGCCATCGACCGGGCGGGATGCGTGGCCACCAGATCCACCACCATCCGGTGATGGGCACGGCGCCGGCGAGTGGCGATCGCGACCTCGAGGATGGACACGATCAGCCTGGCCCCGATCACCAGGGTCAGGGCGAAGACCACGATGTAGGCGGTCCACAGCGGCCACCCGAGGTCGACGATCGACGTGGTGATCGTCGCGGTGGGGCGCCCGTCGGGGCCGGGCTCGAAGAGGCGGCTGGCGATCGCGATCCCCGCGGAGAACGCCGCCAGCACGGCGGCCAGCGCGATCGACTGCCACAGCACGATCGCGGCGCGAGGGGCCCGCAGCGGCCACGCCGACCGCGCCAGCATCGCCGGTATCGGCCCCGACAAGCAGCAGGGCGACGATGGTGAAGGCCAGCGCGGACACGCTGTCAGTGTCTCTCAGCCGGTGCCCGGCTCGCCACCGGGTCGGCCGCCGCGATCCTTGCCTTCGAGTTCGGCCAGCGCACGCCGCAGCGCAGCGGCCTCGCCGGCGCCGACACGCTCGACGAAATGCACGAGCGCGGCCTCGCGGCTGCCCGAGTCCGCGGCCTGGTCGAGGGCGTCGACCATCAGCCCGGCGACCAGTTCGTCGCGGCCGTGGGTGGGGGCGTAGCGGTGCGCCCGATCATCGCGGTGCTGCACCACCAGGTTCTTCTTGGCCAGCCGCTGCAGCACCGTCATGATCGTCGTGTAGGCGAGATCACGCTCGCTGGACAGGGCTTCGTGCACCTGACGAACCGTCTGCGGCTCGTCCGCGGACCACAGGTGGTCCATCACGGAACGCTCGAGATCTCCGAGCCGAGTCAGTTTGGCCATCTTCCGTTCATCTCCTACCGGCAGTGCATCCGAGACTACTACGGGATTACTACCGCGTGTCGTATGACGCCCAAGCGCCGTCTCGCCGGACGGCTGCGGCACCACCGCCCGGAGCGACCCGGCGTCCCGGAGCACGCGTTCCCCGTCGGTTGTGAGTCCGATCACAGCACATGGCTCCTCTCTGGTCGATAGCTATAGTAAGGCTAACCTAACTCACGACAGGAGGTGTGATGACGGTCCTGGTCGAGGATCCCCTCATCGCGAGCATGACGATCCCGCGGTTGCTGCCGATACACGAATCCAGCCGCCGGCTGCGCGAGCTCTACCGCGAATGCCCGCGGGTCTACGGGGTCGCGGTGATGGGCGACCTGTCGCGCCGGCGGTGGTGGCCACTGACGGAGGTGCTGACGACCGATCGCCTGCGCCGCATGTTCGACGCCGGCCTGGCCGAGACAGCCAGCCCGGCGGCGGTGGCCCAGCAGCTTGCCGCCACGTTCGCCCACGTCGTGCTGGGTCGGGTCGTTCCGCTGCTGGTACTGGAGGGCAGGGCGTGGGACACCGGACCCGAGAACCTGTGGGTGCATGTCGACTCCGAGGGTGCCATCGACTGGGTCGGGGTCACCGACCCCACGGTGCGAGCGCTGCCCGACGATCCGTTCTTCGCGCGCCGCACGACACAGGTCCGGGAGGGAATCGTGGCGTTGCCGAGCGAAGCCGCGCTGACGACGTGGGTCGCCCATCGCAGCGCCCGTGCGCTGGGTCCGTTGTTCGCCCGGTTGGCGGCGATCAGCGCCGGTGCGATGTCGGTCACCGGCGATGTGGCACGCCGCGGGAGCGGCCGTGGTGGGTGCGGCCACCCGCGTCCCGCTGCTGGCGGGGTCGAGCGAGACCGTCAGCATGCGGCGCAGTCAGGCGGTGCTCGATGCGCTGGTCGGCTTCGGACTGCCGGTGCGCGGCGCTTCCCGGAGCACCCCGAAGGCCTTGCTTAATTAGGGCAGCCTTGCCTATTCTATCGGTGGTCGGTGACGCGTTACAGCGAAGCCGCCGGACCGCGCCGGAGTCCTGAGGGCTGCAGAGACCCCCGGTCCGACCGAAGGACGGGCCCCACGCACTGCGTGGGGCCCGTCCGCATTTTCCGAACGACCACGCCGAGCGTGTAGACACGATCCGTGACTGATCTTCCCGCTGGAGTCGGCGAGGGTTTCGACAGCGAGCTCGGCCTCACCTACCTGGACATGGGCCCCGACGGGGGCCACGCGACGCTCGAAATCACCGAGAAGCTGTTGCAGCCCTGGGGAATCGTGCACGGCGGCGTGTACTGCTCGGTGATCGAGAGCATGGCCAGTGTGTCGGGCCAGGTCTGGCTCTCCGAGCACGGCGGCGGCCACGTCGTCGGCGTCAACAACAACACCGACTTCCTGCGCGCCATCAAGGCCGGCACCGTGACCGCGGCGTCGACGCCCGTGCACCGGGGCCGGCGGCAGCAGCTCTGGCTGGTCACCATCACCGACGAAGCCGACCGGGTGGTGGCTCGCGGCCAGGTCCGGCTGCAGAACCTGGCCGACGACTAGCCGCGATTCGCGTGCGCTGCTGACTGCGGTGCTGTCTGGCAGGATCGCCCACTATGCGCCTGACCCCGCATGAACAGGAACGGTTGCTGATCTCCTACGCAGCCGAACTCGCCCGCCGTCGCCAGGCGCGCGGGCTCAAGCTGAACCATCCCGAAGCCGTCGCCGTGATCACCGATCACATCCTCGAGGGCGCCCGCGACGGCCGCAGCGTGGCCGAGCTGATGGTCAGCGGCCGCGAAGTGCTCGGCCGTGACGAGGTGATGGCCGGCATCCCCGAAATGCTGCCCGACGTCCAGGTGGAGGCGACGTTCCCCGACGGCACCAAACTCGTCACCGTCCACCACCCGATCGCGTGAGGCCGGCCGCATGATTCCTGGAGAGATCGTCTTCGGCGAGGGCGACATCGAGATCAACCGCGGTGCGCAGCGCCTCGAGCTCGACATCGTCAACACCGGCGACCGGCCGGTGCAGGTCGGCAGCCACGTGCATGTGCCCCAAGCGAATTCCGCATTGGCCTTCGACCGCGCCGCCGCCCGCGGACACCGCTTCGACATCCCGGCGGGTACCGCCATCCGGTTCGAGCCCGGCGTCGCGCAACGGGTCGGGCTGGTTCCGCTGGCCGGCACCCGCGAGGTGCACGGGCTGAGCCTGGACCCACCCGGCAGATTGGACGGACCCGCATGACCTCGCTGTCCCGGTCCCGCTACGCGGCGCTGTTCGGGCCGACGACCGGTGACCGCATCCGGCTGGCCGACACCGACCTGTTCATCCAGATCACCGAGGACCGCAGCGGCGGACCGGGCCTGGCCGGCGACGAAGCGGTGTTCGGCGGCGGGAAGGTGCTGCGCGAGTCGATGGGACAGTCCCGCGCCACGCGGGCCGAGGGCGCCCCCGACACCGTCATCACCGGCGCGGTGATCCTGGACCACTGGGGAGTCATCAAGGCCGACATCGGGATTCGCGACGGCCGCATCACCGCGATCGGCAAGGCGGGCAATCCCGACATCATGTCCGGCGTGCACCCCGATCTGGTGGTGGGCCCGTCGACCGAGATCATCGCCGGCAACGGCCGTATCGTCACCGCGGGCGCGATCGACTGCCACGTACACCTGATCTGCCCGCAACTCATGGCGGAGGCGCTCGGCGGCGGCATCACGACGATCGTCGCCGGTGGCACCGGTCCGGCCGAAGGAAGCAAGGCCACCACGGTCACCCCGGGGGCCTGGCACCTGGCCCGGATGCTCGAGGCGCTCGACACCTGGCCGCTCAACGTCGCACTGCTCGGCAAGGGCAACACCGTCAGCGCCGAGGCGATGTGGGAGCAGTTGCGCGGCGGCGCGGCGGGTTTCAAGCTGCACGAGGACTGGGGGACCACCCCCGCGGCCATCGACGCCTGCCTCACCGTGGCCGAGGCCGCCGGCGTGCAGGCCAACATTCACACCGACACCCTCAACGAGGCGGGCTTCGTCGAGGACACCCTCGCCGCGATCAAGGGCCGGTCGATCCACGCCTACCACACCGAAGGCGCCGGCGGCGGCCACGCACCGGACATCATCACCGTGGCCGGCAAGCCCAACGTGCTGCCCAGTTCCACCAATCCGACGCGTCCGCACACCGTCAACACCCTCGACGAGCATCTCGACATGCTGATGGTCTGCCACCACCTCAACCCCAGCGTGCCCGAGGATCTCGCGTTCGCCGAGAGCCGGATCCGGCCGTCGACGATCGCGGCCGAGGATCTGCTGCACGACATCGGGGCGATCTCGATGATCGGCAGCGACGCCCAGGCGATGGGACGCATCGGCGAGGTGGTGCTGCGGACCTGGCAGACCGCGCACGTGATGAAGCGCCGCCGGGGCTTTCTGCCCGGGGACGGCTGCGGAGAACACGGAGCCGACAACATCAGGGCGCGACGGTACGTCGCGAAATACACGATCTGCCCGGCCGTCGCGCACGGCATGGACCACGAGATCGGCTCGGTCGAGGTCGGCAAGCTCGCCGACCTGGTGCTCTGGGAGCCGGCGTTCTTCGGCGTGCGCCCACACGCCGTGCTCAAGGGCGGCATGATCGCGTGGGCGGCGATGGGCGATGCCAACGCCTCGATCCCGACGCCGCAGCCGGTACTGCCGCGCCCGATGTTCGGCGCCGCACCCGCCGCGGCCGCCGCCACCTCGGTGCATTTCGTCGCACCGCAGGCCGTCGAGGACGGGCTGGCCGAGCGAATCGCGGTGCAACCGCAGGCTCGTTGCGGTCGGCAACGTCCGCGCCGTCGGCAAGGCGCAGATGCCGCTGAACGACGCGCTGCCCGACATCGACGGTGGATCCCGACACGTTCACCGTGCGCATCGACGGCGAGGTGTGGCAGGAAGCACCCCGCCGCCGAACTGCCCATGGCGCAGCGGTACTTCCTGTTCTGATGGCGAACCTCAGCACCCTGCTCGGCCTGGCCGACTCCCGCCTGCCGACCGGCGGACACGTGCACTCGGGCGGTGTCGAGGAGGCGGTCACCAGCGGGCTGGTCGTCGACCTCGCGACGCTGCGCGGCTATCCTGCGGCGGCGCATCCGCACCACCGGGCTCGTCACGGCGTCGCTGGCCGCCGCCGTGCACACGACGGCCGGCTGTCGGCCGGCGCCGCGGACGCCGAAACCGACGCGCGCACACCGGCTCCCGCGGCGCGGGCCGCATCCCGCGCGCAGGGCCGCGGGCTGGTCCGGCTGGCCCGCAGGGTCTGGCCGAACGCCGACTGGGAGGCGCTGGGCGCCACCCCGCATCTGGCGGTGGCCGCCGGCGCGGTCGGGCGCGGCGAGCGGACTGGCACCCGAGCACACCGCGCTGTCGGTCGTCTACACCACGATGACCGGATCGGCGACGGCCGCACAGCGCCTGCTGGCGCTCGATCCCGGCGACGTGGCGGTCGTGACGTTCGCGCTGTCGCCGCTGTGCGAGCAGACCGCCGCCGAGGCCGCCAAGGACCTCGCCGACCTGTCCGATCCGCTGCTCGACGTCCTCGCCCAGCGTCACCTCGACCGCGAACGTCCACTGTTCGCGTCCTGACCCGAAAGGAGCAGTCATGCCACCACATTTCCTCGACGGCGAACCACACCGTCACACCGAGCGCCCACGCCGCGTACGCCGACCGGGGGAGCCGCTGCGCATCGGCGTCGGCGGGCCGGTCGGTTCGGGCAAGACGGCACTGGTCGCGGCGCTGTGCCGGCGAGCTGCGCGACGAGCTGTCGCTGGCGGTGCTGACCAACGACATCTACACCACCGAGGACGCCGACTTCCTGCGCCGCAATGCCGTGCTGCCCGATGACCGGATCGCCGCGGTGCAGACCGGCGGCTGCCCGCACACCGCGATCCGCGACGACATCACCGCCAACCTGGACGCCATCGAGGACCTGATCGCCGCACACGACCGGCTGGATCTGATCCTGGTCGAGTCCGGCGGCGACAACCTCACCGCGACGTTCTCCTCGGGACTGGTCGACGTGCAGATCTTCGTCATCGACGTGGCCGGCGGCGACAAGGTGCCCCGCAAGGGCGGTCCGGGCGTGACGTTCTCGGATCTGTTGGTGGTCAACAAGACCGACCTGGCACCGCTGGTCGGCGCCGACCTCGACGTCATGCGCCGCGACGCGGCCGCCGTACGCGGGGACCGGCCGACGGAGCTGATCTCACTGACCGACGACCCGGCCGCCACGCCGGTGCTCGACGTGGGTGCGCGAGCAGCTGCGGGTCGCCCAGGCGGTCTAGGTGCGCTCCGATGTGGTGATCGTCGCCCGGCCCGGCCGTTCGCCCGCACATCGAATGTCGCGGGCGGGGTCGCCGCACGGCGCACCGGAGCCGACACCGTGCATCTGGTGTCGACGGCGGCGACCCCGTTGGGCGGCGACGCGATCCACCTGCGGGTGGTGGTCGAGGCCGGGTGCGCGGCTGACGGTCCGCACGGTCGGCGGCCACGATGGCGCTGCCCGGCGCCGCGACCGCAGAGTCACACGCGCACTGGACGCTGGAGGTGGCCGGGGAGCTCGACTCGATCCGCAACCGACGATCGTGGCAGGGGCGGCCCGGCATTTCGCCTCGACCCGTGTCGAACTGGCCGCCGCCGGCACGCTGCGCTTACGCGAACGCGTCCAGATCGGCAGAACCGGTGAGCGCGAAGGCTTCTGGTCGGGCTCGCTGCACGCCGACGCGCACGGCACAGCGCTGCTGCGTCATCGCGTCGAGCTGGGCAACGGCTCGTTCGCCGACGACGAGATCGCCGCCCCGCTGGCGTGCATCAGCGAACTGCGCTACCCGCATGCCGGCGCCGTCGACGCCGCCGGGACGGCCCTGGAGCTGGCCGGCGGCGGGATGCCTGGCCACCTGGCAGGGCGAGCGCCTCTAACTGGCCGCCTTCTCCGATCCTGCACCGCCGCCGCGATCTCCTCGAGTTCCTCGATCCGGGTTCGCGCGTAGGCCTGCTGCTCGGTGATGGTCAACTGGCCGCGTCGGGTCGACAGGAACGTCACCGTCCACGACAGCAGCGTGACGATCTTGGTCTTGAACCCGACCAGATACACCAGGTGCAGGACCAGCCACGCCAGCCAGGCGATGAAGCCGCCGAATTCCAGCGGGCCGATCTTGGCCACCGCGCTGAACCGCGACACCGTGGCCATCGACCCCTTGTCGAAGTAGTTGAACGGTTCGCGCTGGGCCGGGTCGGCGCCCTTGAGTCCCGCCTCGATCGCCTTGGCCGCGTACCGGCCACCCTGGATGGCGCCCTGCGCCATGCCGGGCACGCCCTCGACCGCCGCCATGTCGCCGACGACGAAGACGTTCGGATGGCCGGGAACCGACAGGTCGGGCAGCACCTTGACGCGTCCGGCGCGGTCGAGTTCCACGCCGGACTGGTCGGCCAGGTCGCGACCGAGCGGGCTGGCCGACACCCCGGCCGACCACACCTTGCACGCGGCCTCGATGCGCCGGATGTTGCCGTCGGGATCCTTGACGGTGATGCCGTTGCGGTCGACGTCGGTGACCATGGCGTTGAGCTGGATCTCCACGCCCAGTCTTCTCGAGCCGGGCCTGCGCCTTCTTGCCGAGCTTCTCGCCCATCGGCGGCAGCACCGCGGGCGCGGCGTCGAGCAGGATGACCCGCGCCTTGGTCGAATCGATGTGGCGGAACGCGCCTTTGAGGGTGTGGTCGGCCAACTCGGCGATCTGCCCGGCCATTTCGACGCCGGTGGGGCCCGCACCGACCACGACGAACGTCAGCAGCTTCTCCCGGCGGGCCGGATCGCTGGACCGCTCGGCCTGCTCGAAAGCGCCGAGGATGCGCCGCGCAGCTCCAGCGCGTCGTCGATGGACTTCATGCCGGGCGCCCACTCGGCGAAATGGTCGTTGCCGAAGTAGGACTGGCCGGCGCCGGCGGCGACGATCAGGCTGTCGAACGGCGTGACGTAGGTGTGCCCGAGCAGCTCCGAGCGCACCGTCTTGGTCGGCCAGGTCGATGTGGGTGACATCGCCGAGCAGCACCTGGGCGTTCTTCTGCTTGCGCAGGATCACCCGTGTCGCCGGGAGCGATCTCGCCTTCGGAGATGATGCCGGTGGCAACCTGATACAGCAGCGGCTGGAACAGATGGTGGGTGGTCCGGGCGATCAGCTTGATGTCGACGTCGGCCCTCTTGAGCGCCTTGGCTGCGTCAGCCCGCCGAATCCCGACCCGATGATGACCACCTTGTGCCGATCGGTGGCGATGGCTCCGGGATGGCTCATGGCTACTCCTTGACGCGGTCCTCGTCGGGTGTCCTATGCGGATCTTCTTCACCCATTCAGAGCAACCAGAACCTTAGTCGTCACCGTTGCGGGCGGCGCGGTGAGATGCCCGCACGCTGTGCCTCAGCCGTTGACCAGCGGCTCGAGCGCCTCACCGAGGGCGGTGATCTGACCCGGCTGATAGCCGACGGTCTGCGTCGGCACGTACAGGATGACGCCGTCGATGCCGGCATCGAGGACCTTGGTCTTGATCTGCTCGGCGACCTGCTCGGCACTGCCCACGACCATCCGCTGCTTGAAGTCGTCGGGAATCATGTCGGCGGTGACGCTCGTCGCCGACCACGGCGCCGACGAGCATGCTGGTCTCCAGCGTGGCCGGGTCGCGGCCGATGTCCTCGCAGCGCTGCTTGACGACCTCGACCTTTCGTGGCGAGCTCGTCGAATCCGGCGATCACGTTGAGGTGGTCGAAGTGCTGCGCGGCCAGCGGGATCGTCTTCTTCTCGCCGCTGCCGCCGATCATCAGCGGAATGTGTTCGCGGAAGCGCGGATTGGCCAGCGCCTCCTGGGTGCGGTAGTACTTGCCGGTGAACGGTGGGCCGCTCGCCGGCGAGCATCGGCAGGATGATCTGCAGCGCTTCGCCCAGCTTGTTGAAACGGTCGGTGAAGGTGCCGAACTCGTATCCGAGCTGGTCGTGTTCGAGCTCGAACCAGCCGGTGCCGATGCCCGAGGATGGCGCGGCCGGCGCTGATGACGTCCAGCGTGGTGATGGCCTTGGCCAGCAGCGTCGGGTTGCGGTAGGTGTTGCCGGTGACCAAGCGTGCCCAGCTGCACGTTCTCGGTTGCAGTGGCCAGCGCGCCCAGCGCCGTGTAGGCCTCGAGCATCGGCTGGTCGTGGGTGCCGATGCCGGGCAGTTGATAGAAGTGGTCCATCACGAAGACCGAGTCGAAGCCCGCCGCGTCGGCTTCCTGCGCCTGCGCGATGACGGTGGGAAAGAGCTCGGCGACGCCGGTGCCGTAGGAGAAGTTGTTGATCTGGAGCCCGAGTCGGATCGTCACGCGCTCGACCCTACGCACCTCCCGCCGACTGCCGTCGTCGGTTTCCCGGGCGCGAAGGGCGGAATAAATCCGCGGTCCGCGCGGTTCGCCGCAGCCGGCCGATCAGCCGAACTTGGCGAGCGCACCGTGGCTGACGTGCAGCGTCTGGCCGGTGATGTGGCGCGCCGCCGGCGTGGTGAGGAACAGCGACAGCCGGGCGATCTCCGCGCCTACCGAGCGGCGGGGTGGTGCCCAGACCCTCGTAGCCCGGCTCGGCGCCGCGGCCCGCGGCCACCGCGTTGACGGTGATGCCCGCGGATGCCGAAGTGGTGCGCCTGCCCGGCGGTCCAGTCGGAGACCGCCGCCTTGACCGCGGCGTCCGCGCTGCCCTCCCGGATGGGATCGGGGATCACGGTGACGATGGACCCGCCGGAGCGCAGGTGGTCGCCGAGGACCTGCACGGTCAGCACCGCCGACAGCAGGGTGGCGTCGAAGACGCCGCGCCACTCCGCGGCGTGGTCGGCCAGCGTGTAGGTGCGGGGGTCGCCGGCGGTCCAGCACGGCGCCGGCACGTTGACGATGGTGTCGAGGTGTGCGGGGAACTGGCCGTGCACCTCGCCGATCGAGGCCGGGTCGGTGTTGTCGAACGACGATGACGTCGGCGTCGAGTTCCTTGGCGGGGACCTCGAGGTCGTCGCGGCGGGCGCCGCGAGCATGACTCGGTGGCCGGCCTCGCTGAAGCTCTCGGCGATCGTGCGGCCCAGATCGGTGTCGCAGCCCGTGATCAACGCGTCCATCATCGGACCTCCTGTTGTGTTCGACGCTGAACCCCAGCGAGTGCCGCCCATGTTACTGGACAGTAGCTAGCTGGCGAAAACCGACGCGCCCGGCCGGTAACGGCGCGCGGCGGTGGTGCGATCAAAGGGTGGACGCGCGATTTCCGTGCCGCCGGGATGTTCCGGAGAGCCCGCTGTGCAGTTGGTGACAGTCGGCTGGCGATCAGCTGTCCCACCCCGGCGCCACGCGCGGGGGTTTCGCCATGCCAGCAATTATTTAAATCACCGTATCAGCACGTTGATGTCTGCCAGCAATGTCACAATTTGGCACATTCTCAGCTACTCACACTTGCGTCACGCCAGTAACACGGTAGTTTCTTCCCCATGGATCAGCCGGACGTGACTCCTCTCCGCCGCAGGAGCCTCCCGACGTCGCTCGGACTCGCCGCCCTGACCGGCGCGACCGTGGCGGCCTTGACGTTGCCCGCCCTGGCGCAGGCTCAGCCGGCACCGACGCCGGCCCCGCCACCGGCCCCCGCGGTCGATGGCGCGCCGCCACCGGCCGCACCGCCACCCGCCGACCCGCCCCGGCTGCACCGGCCACCCGCCGCCACCGGCCGCACCGCCGCCACCGGCCGCACCGCCACCACCGGCCGACCCCAATGCCCCGCCGCCGCCGCCCGCGGATCCGAACGCGCCGCCCGGCGCCCGATGCGCCCACCGGCGCCGGAGCCCGGCCGGGTCGACAACGCGGCGGGCGGGTTCAGCTACGTCGTGCCCGCCGGCTGGAAGGTCGCCGACGCGGCGCAGCTCTCGTACGGGCAGGCGCTGCTCAACAAGCTGCCGCCGGAGGGCTCGCCGCCCGACGCGCAGCCGCCGAACGACACCAGCGTGCTGCTCGGCAGGCTCGACCTGAAGCTCTTCGCGGGCGCCGAAACCGACAACACCAAGGCGGCGCAACGCCTGGCGTCGGACATGGGCGAGTTCTTCATGCCGTTCCCCGGAACGCGGGTCAACCAGAAGACGGTGCCGCTCGATGCCGACGGGATGACCGGGTGTCGCGTCGTACTACGAGGTGAAGTTCACCGACACCAACAAGCCGAACGGGCAGATCTGGGCCGGTGTGGTCGGCGCACCGACCACACCGGGAACGCCGCGCGGCCAGCGTGCCCCGGAGCGGTGGTTCGTCGTGTGGCTGGGCACCGCCGCCAACCCGATTCCGCAGGATCAGGCCGTCGCGCTGGCCGACTCCATCCGGCCGTGGGCACCGCCGCCGCCCCCGCCGCCCGCCGGACCCGAACGCGCCGCCACCTCCGGCGGACCCGAACGCCCCGCCGCCGGACCCCAACGCGGCGCCGCCGCGACCGGCCGTCGGCGTACCGGTCCCGGTCGACCCGAACGCCGCGCCGGGGATGCTGCCGCCTGCGTGACCGGCGCAACCGCGCGGTGATACGCGTGTGATCGTTAACGTTTGCATGGCCCGAATCGTTACCCGTGACCGCTATACCTGGGTGAAGGCCCGCCAGCGGCCGCTGCGGGCCCGGCCGGGACAGGCGGGAGATCCATCATGACCATCGTGGCGGCAAGCGAGTTCCTCGCACGATCGACGACTCTGACCAGCGTGGGCTGGATCGGCTACATCATCATCGGCGCCATCGCCGGGTGGATCGCCGGAAAGATCGTCAAGGGTTCGGGTTCGGGCATTCTGATGAACATCGTGATCGGCATCATCGGTGCGCTCGTCGGCGGTTTCCTGCTCAGCTTCATCCTCGACACCGCGGGCGGCGGCTGGTGGTTCACGCTGTTCACCGCGGTCCTCGGCTCGGTGATCCTGTTGTGGATCGTCGGCATGGTGCAGCGCAAGAGCGGCTAGCCGCCTCGCCGTAGGGCGCCGCGGCAGGGCGTCAGCTCAGATGCCACACCAGGGCCGCGGCGAGGGCGCCCAGCCCGTTGAGCGACCAGTGCAGCGCGATCGGCGCGATCAGACTGCCGCTGCGGCGGCGCAGCCAGGTGAACACGAAACCGGCCGCGGCGGTGGCCAGAACCGCGCCGAGGACCCCTACGACCATGCCGAACACGCCGCCGCCGAGGATCGCCGTGAACCCGACGTTACTGGCGGTCAGTCCCAGCGACGTGGCGATGTGCCACAGCCCGAACAGCAATGAACCCGCAGCGGCCACGCCGCGGAAACCCCACGCGCGGTCGAGTGCGCCGTGCAGCACCCCGCGGAAAGCCAGTTCCTCGGGGATCACGGTCTGCAGCGGGATGATGATCATCGACGCGACCAGCGCCCCCGACAGCGTCGCGTAGTGGTTGTTGAGGAACATCGGCCGGGTCCACGGCAGCAGCGCGCCGACCGCGATCACGATGCCGACCAGGGCCACCGCACCGAGCGCGTAGCCGGCACCCGAGCGCCAATGCTCGCGGCCGAGCCCCAGTTCCGACCAGCCCAGCCCGTGTGAGCGGACCAGCACGACCAGGCCGACGGCGGCGGCCGGGACGACCGCGACGTTGGCCCACGGGGTGGTGAAGTGGGCGACCAGATTCGTCAGCGCCAGCACGACGACGACGACCGCGATGTCGACGTAGGTGCGGAAGTGGTGCAGTGCCGCCAGCTGCCCCACCAGTGGGTGGGGCTCGGCGGAGGCGATGGCGTCGGACATAACCGCCCCAGGGTACCTAAGGCAGCGGTCGGCGCAGGTCAGCTACTCGTTGTCGCCTCCGGTGTCGGCGGCGGCCGCGGCACCGACGACACCGAAACCGGACTCCCTCGCGGCGGGCCACACCCAGTCCTTGACCTCACCGATGTCGTCGCCGTAGGCGCGGGTGTACTCGCGGGCGGCGATCCGCTTGTCGGCCATCTGCTGGCGCAGCGTCGCGCACCGCGAGCCCAGGCCCGGAACCCGGTCGATGACGTCCATCACCAGGTGGTAGCGGTCGAGGTCGTTGAGCATCACCATGTCGAAAGGCGTCGTCGTGGTGCCCTCCTCCTTGTAGCCGCGCACATGCAGGTTGGCCTGACCGGTGCGTCGATAGGTCAACCGGTGGATCAGCCACGGGTAGCCGTGGTAGGCGAAGATGATCGGCCGGTCCCGGGTGAAGATCATGTCGAATTCGCGGGCCGACAGTCCGTGCGGATGCTCGGTGTCGTCCTGCAACCGCATCAGGTCCACGACGTTGACGAAGCGGACCTTCAGGTCGGGCAGGTGCTGGCGCAGGATGTCCGCGGCGGCGAGCGCCTCCAGCGTCGGGATGTCGCCTGCGGCGGCCAGCACGACGTCGGGATCGGTGCCGAGCACCTCGCTGCCGGCCCATTCCCAGATGCCCAGGCCGCGAGTGCAGTGCGCGACCGCCTGCTCCATGGTCAGGAAGTTGGGGGAGGGCTGCTTGCCCGAGACGACGACGTTGACGTACTGGCGCGAGCGCAGGCAGTGGTCGTAGGTGCGACAGCAGCGTGTTGGCGTCCGGCGGCAGGTAGACCCGCACCACCTTGGCGCTCTTGTTCACGACGTGGTCGATGAAGCCGGGGTCCTGATGGGAGAACCCGTTGTGGTCCTGACGCCACACGTGGCTGGACAGCAGGTAGTTCAGGCTCGCGATGGGCCGCCGCCACGGGATCTCGTCGGTGACCTTCAGCCATTTGGCGTGCTGGTTGAACATCGAGTCGATGATGTGGATGAACGCCTCGTAGCAGTTGAACAGGCCGTGTCTGCCGGTCAGCAGATAGCCCTCGAGCCAGCCCTGGCACTGGTGTTCGGACAGCATCTCCACCACGCGGCCGACCCGGGCCAGGTGCTCGTCGACCTCGGGCCCGACGAGGTCGGCGTTCCATTGCTTGTCGGTGGCGTCGTACACGGCCTGCAACCGGTTGGAGGCGGTCTCGTCGGGGCCGAAGATGCGGAAGTTGTCGGGGTTGAGCCGGATCACCTCGGTGAGCCACTGACCGAGGACCCGGGTGGCTTCGGCGACGGTGGCCCCGGGTGCGGGCACGTCCACGCCGAAGGACCGGAAGTCGGGCAGGCGCAGGTCTTTGAGCAGCAGACCGCCGTTGGCGTGCGGGTTGTCGCTCATCCGCAGCGGGCCCTTCGGCGCCAATGCCGCGATGTCGGCGTGCAGCCTGCCGTCCTCGTCGAACAGTTCCTCGGCGCGGTAGGAGGCCAGCCAGTCGCCGAGGACGGCGAGGTGCTCGCGGGTGTCGCGGGCGCTGGCCAGCGGCACCTGATGCGCGCGCCAGGACCCGGTGGTCTTCTTGCCGTCGATGGTGGCCGGCCCGGTCCATCCCTTGGGCGTGCGGAACACGATCATCGGCCAGGACGGCCGGGAATCGTCGCCGTCGGCGGTGCGGGCCTTGATGGCGGCGATCTCGTCGAGGACGTCGTCGAGCAGGGTCGCGAACCGCCGGTGCGCATCCGCGTGCGCCATCGACGTGGTCCCGCGGCGGACTGATCGTCGGGCACCTCGAAGAAGTAGGGCGTGTGTCCGTAGCCGACCATCAGGCTGCGCAGTTCGTCCTCGGGGATGCGGGCCAGCACCGTCGGGTTGGCGATCTTGTAGCCGTTGAGGTGCAGGATCGGCAGCACCACGCCGTCGTGGGCGGGATTGGCCAGCTTGTTGGAGTGCCAGCTGGTCGCCAGCGGGCCCGTCTCGGCCTCGCCGTCGCCGACCACGGCGGCCACCAGCAGATCGGGGTTGTCGAACGCCGCGCCGTAGGCGTGCGACAGCACGTAGCCGAGTTCGCCGCCTTCGTGGATCGAGCCGGGCGTCTCGGGTGCGACATGCGACGGGATGCCGCCGGGGAAGGAGAACTGCCGGAACAGCCGGCGCATGCCCTCGGCGTCCTGGGTGATGTCCGGGTAGATCTCGCTGTAGGTGCCGTCGAGGTAGGCGCTGGCCACCAGCCCGGGTCCGCCGTGGCCCGGTCCGGTCAGATAGATCGTCGACTGCGCACGCTGCTTGATCGCCCGGTTGAGGTGGGCGTAGAGGAAGTTCAGTCCCGGTGTGGTGCCCCAGTGCCCGAGCAGCCGCGGTTTGACGTCGTCGTGGACCAGCGGGGTGCGCAGCAGCGGATTGTCCAGCAGGTAGATCTGGCCGACCGACAGGTAGTTCGCGGCCCGCCACCACCGGTCGAGCTGCTCGACCGCCTCGTCGCTCAACGGCTCTCGGTCCACGGTCGTCCAGGCAGCGGCGGTCGTCATAGGCTCAGTCCAACTCGGCGATGGGGCACCGTCAACTCTTACCCGATGGCGACAGCGTTAACCTTTCGCGGGCAGTCGCGACAGAAGGGCAGGAACAGACACTTGGGCACCCGATCCGCGGCGGCAGCGTTACTGGCGTCCGTACGCGTGCTCGACCTGTCAGCGGGCGACGCCGACGGCGTCGGCAGGATTCTGGCCGATCTGGGAGCCGACGTACTCAAGATCGAACCGCCCGGCGGCAGCCCGGCGCGCCGGGCGGCGCCGACGCTGGCGGGTGCGAGCATCGGGTTCGCACTGGCCAACGCCAACAAGCGTGGCGCGCTCCTGGATCCCGCCGATGCCGCGGACCGACGCAGGCTGCTGGAGCTCGCCGGCACCGCCGACATCGTGATCGACTCCGGAAATCCCGGTGGCGCAGCAGCTTTCGGAACGTCCTGCGCCGAGCTGTCGAACACATACGCCCAGCTGGTCGCCCTCTCGGTCACCGATTTCGGTCTGACCGGACCCCGCGCCGCGTGGCGCGCCACCGATGCGGTGCTCTACGCGATGTCCTCGGCGCTCTCCCGTACCGGTCCCACGACGGGCACGCCGGTGCTCCCGCCGACCGGTGTCGCCTCGGCGACCGCCGACGTGCAGGCCGCCTGGGCGGTCCTGACCGCGTTCTTCGACCGGTTGCGTTGCGGCATGGGAGAATTCATCGACTTCTCCCGTTTCGAGGCGGTGACCCAGGCACTCGACCCACCGTTCGGCTCCGAGGGTCAGGCGGCGGTGGGCCTCAAGGTCCCCGCCGAGCTGTGGCGCGGACGTCCGCGCAACCAGCAGATCTATCCGATCTTCGAATGCCGGGATGGGCAGGTGCGCATCTGCCTGCTCTCACCGCGGCAGTGGCGCGCCATGTGGGGTTGGCTGGGCGAGCCGGACCGGTTCTCGGGCCCCGAGTTCGACACCATCGCGGCCCGCTACGCCGCCGCGGAGGATCTCAACACCGCCATCGCGGAGCTCTTCGCGCCACACACCAGAGCCGCCCTGGTCGCCGAGGGCCAGGCCCGGGGGGTGCCCATCGCCGCGGTCCGCACGCCGCGAGAGGCGCTGGCGGCCGAGCACTTCCGCGCGGTCGGAGCCCTGACCGACGCCGCACTGGCCGCGGACGCGACGCTGACGGTCCCGGTCGGTCCGTTGGTCGTCGACGGCGTGCACCACGGCTTCGCCCGCTGCGCCCCGGAACCGGGTGCCGACGAACCGGCCTGGGCGCATCCCGACGGTTCCGTCGACGCCGCGGGCTGCGCAGCCGTCGCGGCCGTTCGAGGGTATGCGCATCCTCGACCTCGGGGTGATCGTCGCAGGCGGCGAACTGGGCCGCTTGTTCGCCGACCTGGGCGCGGACGTCATCAAGATCGAAAGTCCGGCGTATCCCGACGGGTTGCGGCAGGCTCCGCCGGGCAAGGCCATGAGCCGATCGTGGGCACTGACCCACCGCAACGAGTCCAGCCTCGGCCTGGACCTGCGTCACCCGGCCGGAGCCGAGCTGTTCAGCCGCCTCGTCGAAGGTGCCGACGCGGTGTTCGCCAACTTCAAGCCGGGCACCCTGGCGGCGCTGGGGTTCGGCTACGCACGGCTGCGGGAACTCAATCCGCGCATCGTGCTGGCCGAGAGCAGCGCCTACGGTGATCGCGGCCCCTGGAGTGCGCAGATGGGGTACGGACCGCTGGTGCGCGCCGGCACGGGCATCACGTCGCTGTGGACCTCTCCCGACGCACCGCCCGGCGCGTTCTTCGACGCGACGACGATCTTCCCCGACCACGTCGTCGCGCGCCTGACCGCGATCGCCGCGCTGGCGGTGCTGATCCGGCGCGACCGCTGCGGCTCCGGCGGCGGGCACGTCCACATCTCGCAGGCCGAGGCGGCGATCAACCAACTCGCCGTACGGTACGTCGCCGAATCGGCGCGAGCCGCCGGCCTGCGTGTCGACGAGGCCGAGGCCGTCCACGCGGTCGTCCCGTGCGCCGGCGACGACGAATGGTGCGTCGTTTCCATGCTGACCCGAGCACACCGCGCCGCCGTCGCAGCGCTGACGGACCGGGCTGCTCTGCCGTCCGAGCGTGCCGCGTTGATCGCGGCGGTGGGGCAGTGGAGCGCCGGCCACGGCAAGGACGACGCGGCCGAGCAGTTACAGCGCCTCGGGGTGCCCGCCGCGCCGATGAACCGCGCCGCCGATGTGCCCGCCGACCCACAGGTCGTTTTCCGGCAGCTCTACACCGACATGGTGCATCCGCTGCTGGACGCACCGATTCCGGCCGAGACGGCGCCCGCCCGGTACCGGCGGATCCCGCGTGCGCCGCTGCGCCCGGCGCCGATGCCCGGCGAGCAGACCCGCGACATCTGCCGGCGCGTGCTCGGCCTGGACCCCGAGACGATCGACGACCTGATCGGCGACGGCGTGCTGTTCGCCTGCGACACCCCCACCTGAGGAAGGATCCACGCCATGCCCCTGGCTCCCCGAACCCCCGTGCTCGTCGGCTACGGCCAGGTGAACCAGCGCACCGAGGACCCCGGTGTCGAACCTGTCGACCTGATGGCGGCGGCGGCCCGTCAGGCCGCCGATCCCCGGGTGCTCGAGGCGGTCGACGCCGTGCGCATCGTCAACCTGCTGTCGTGGCGCTACCGGGACCCCGGACTGCTGCTGGCGCAGCGGCTGCGCGCCGACAAGGCGGCCACCCGCTACACCGGCATCGGCGGCAATGTGCCACAGACCCTGGTGAACCAGGCCTGCCTGGACATCCAGCAGGGCAGAGCCGACGTCGTACTCATCGCCGGCGCCGAAACCTGGCGTACGCGAACGAAGATGCGCGCCGCCGGCCAGCGCCTGGAGTGGACCAAGCAGGATGAATCGGTACCCGTCGCGCCCGGCTCCGATGAGGGCGTCCCGATGGCCGGGCCCGGTGACCTCAAGATCCACCTGGACCGGCCGGCCTACGTGTATCCGATGTTCGAGGAGGCGCTGCGCATCGCCGCGGGAGAGTCCCGGCAGCAGCACCGCCGGCGCATCGGCGAGCTGTGGGCGCAGTTCTCCGCGGTGGCCGCGGCCAACCCGCACGCGTGGAGCAGACAGGCGCTGACCGCCGAGCAGATCTACGAGCCTTCGCCGTCGAACAGGATGATCAGCTGGCCCTACACCAAGCTGATGAACTCCAACAACATGGTCGACCAGGGCGCGGTGTTGATCCTCGCATCCGCAGAGCAGGCAGAGCATCTCCAGATCCCTTCGGAGCACTGGGTTTTCCCGTACGCCGGCGCCGACGCCCATGACACGTACGCCATCGGTGAGCGCGCCGAGTTCCACACGTCCCCGGCCATCAGGATCGCGGGGAGACGCGCCCTCGACCTCGCCGGCACCCACGTCGACGACCTCGATCTGATCGACTTGTACTCCTGCTTCCCGTCGGCGGTCCAGGTGGCCGCCAACGAACTCGGACTACCGCTCGGCCACCCCGACCGGCCGTTGACGGTGACCGGCGGTCTGACCTTCGCCGGGGGACCGTGGAACAACTACGTCACGCATTCGATCGCCACGATGGCCGAACGACTCGCCGCTGCGCCCGGCAGCGTCGGACTGATCACCGCCAACGGCGGCTACCTGACCAAACACAGCTTCGGGGTGTACGGCACCGAGCCGCCGTCGCACGAATTCCGTTGGGAGGAAGTACAAGACGCCGTCGACCGGGAACCGGCCCGGACGGCGCTGGTGGACTGGACCGGGGTCGGCACCGTCGAGTCCTGGACGACACCGGTGGGCCGGGACGGCGAGCCCGAGAAGGCGTTCCTCGCCGTCCGCACCCCCGAGGACGCCCGCGTGCTGGCGGTCATCTCCGACACGGACGCGGCCGGGACCACGGTGACCGACGACATCGCCGGCGCGGCGGTGCGCGTGCACGCCGACGGCACCGCGACGCTGGAGGGTTAGAGCAGACCCAGGGCCGCGACCGCGTCGCGTTCGGCGCGCAGTTCCGCGATCGAGGCCTCGATGCGGGACCGGGAGAACGGGTTGACGTCAAGGCCTTCGACGATCTCCCAGCGCCCGTCGACCGACCGGCAGGGGAACGAACACACCAGGCCTTCGTCCACCCCGTAGACGCCGGGGGAGGGCAGCGCCACCGAGGTCCAGTCCCCGTCGGGGGTGCCGTGCACCCAGTCGTCGATGTGGTCGATCGCGCCGTTGGCGGCCGAGGCCGCCGAACTCACGCCGCGCGCCTCGATGATCGCGGTGCCGCGACGGGCCACGGTCGGGATGAAATCGTCGGCGAGCCAATGGGTGTCGGCGGCATAGTCCGCGCCGGCGCGGCCGCCGACGATCGAATGGAAGATGTCGGGATACTGCGTCGGGGAGTGATTGCCCCAGATCGCGATCCGGCTGACGTCGGTGACCGCGACACCGGCGTGCCGGGCCATCGCTGCCACCGCGCGGTTGTGGTCCAGGCGGGTCAGCGCGGTGAACCGCTCCGCGGGGATGTCGGGTGCGTGCGCGGCGGCGACCAGCGCGTTGGTGTTGGCCGGGTTGCCGACCACCAGCACCCGGACGCCGGATCCCGCACCCGCGTTGAGCGCTCGGCCCGCGGCGGCGAAGATCGCGGCGTTGGCACCCAGCAGATCCGCCCGTTCCATGCCTTTGGTGCGCGGCTTGGCGCCGATCAGCAGCGCGACGTCGACGCCGTCGAAGCCCGTCACCGGATCGTCGTGGATCTCGGTGCCGGCCAGCAGCGGGAAGGCGCCGTCCTCGAGTTCCATCACCACGCCCTCCGCCGCACGCACCGCGCCGGGCAACTCCACCAGCCGCAGCACGACCGGCGTGTGGTGGCCGAGCATCGCGCCCGCTGCGATGCGGAACAGCGCGGCGTAACCGATCTGACCGGCGGCGCCGGTGACCGCAACGGTGACCGGTGCCGGGAACTGCGCAGAAGCCATGCGAACCTCGTTGTCGTCAGGGAGCCCCGGGAGGCAGGTCGGTGTAGGTCATCGTGAAGTTTTCGGCGGAGAACGTGAATCCCTTGCCGCTGAACTCCGACAGGCAGGAGATGCCCACGCTCTCCTGGACGTTGCACCGGAAGCCGGCGACCGCGAGGATGCGGTCGAACGGCAGCTCCGTCGCCTTTCCGGTGTCAGCCGTGGGCGGGGCAGCCAGCCTCGCGAACCGCGGATCGGCGGTGCGGTCCACGACCAACGCGTTCGGTGCGTCCGACTCGCCGTCGGCACCGATCACCTCGTCCGGAGCGCCGGTGATGCCGATCGCAGACAACGGGCTGGCGGCCTTCTGGCATGCCGCCCGGGCGCGCGGCTCGATCGTGCACTGCCAGCGCCCGCTGGGACTGGTGAACGCGTAGACGGTGGTGCCGTCGGTCCGCACGGCGTAGTCGAACGCGTTGACCAGGCGCGCGTTACTCGGCCTGGTGGGCGACGGTGCGGGCGGCGCGGCGTCCTCGGCCGACGGCGCGGCGTCCTCGGTGTTCACCACGGTGGGTCCCGAGCAGGCCGCAGCGAGCATCACCAACACGGGCAGGCAGATGCGGTTGACGAGGTGCACTCCGCTATTGGATCACTGCAGGATTTCGTCTCGGAGCCCGCCATCGAGCGCGACCCGCACCAGCGCGGCCGCCAGCGGCGCACACTCCGAACCGGCCAGCCGGCCCAGTTCGGCGGGATCGGTCGGCAGACCGAGGTCCTCCGCCGCCGCGGTGGCGCGGTCGTCGAAGTGGGGACGTACCCACGTCCAGACGTCCTGGACTTCGCGCAGGAAGATGTCGGCACCGGTGTCACCGATGCCCTTGAACTCCTCGAGAAGCCGTTTGGCCGCCGCCGGGTCGTGCTCGGAATGTGCCGCCAGATTGCGCAGGTCGCCCTGGTAGTTCTCCCGCACCGCGGTGGCCATGTCGGTCAGCCGGGTGGCCGAACTCTCGTCGTACCGGGCGTAGCCCGCGCGCCCGAACGCGTCGATCATCGACCGGCGCTCCGCGTCGAGGACCGCGTCGGGCGTGCGGAGCTTCTCTGTGAAGATCTCCCGGGCGGCCCGCATCGCGACGTCCGCGTCGATCGGCTTGCTGGCGAGCATGCACAACACCAGCAGTTCGAACAGCGGCATGGGCTTGTCGTCGATCCGGATACCGGCCTGCTCGGCGTAGGTGGTGCCGGCCTTCTCGAGGAGCCGGCGCGTGATCTGTTTCGGATCGGCCTTGCTCATGGGCTCTCGGCTACCCGGCTGCGGCGCCTTTCGAACCCGCTACTTCGCCGGCAGGCTCTTGGCCTGCGCCACCCCTCGGCGCACCCACTCCCGCAGCTGGCGCGCGCTCACCAGCCCCTCGGCCGACACCCTCAGCCAGCCACGCGTCCGGCGGCCGGCCATGATCATCGGCTCGACGTGGTCGAGTCCGAGCAGACCCTCGGTCTCATCGGGCGGTCCGCCGAGCGTGCGTGGCTGCGGCCGACACACCGTGCCGCAACCAACAGACACGCACGCTCGCGGCGGATTGCCGTCAGGCCGCCGCGGCGACCACCTCGGCCGCGGGCTCCAGCGCCAGCGCGACGATCTCCGCCACGTCGGTCATCGGCCTGACCTCCAGCGCTTCGAGGACCTCGGCAGGCACATCGTCGAGGTCGGGCTCGTTGCGCTGCGGGATGAACACCGTCGACAGCCCCGCCCGCTGCGCGGCCAGCAGCTTCTGTTTGACCCCGCCGATCGGCAGCACCCGGCCGTTGAGCGTCACCTCACCGGTCATGCCGACGTCACCGCGCACCTGACGTCCGGTGGCCATCGACACCAGCGCCGTCACCATCGTCACGCCGGCCGAGGGCCCGTCCTTGGGCACCGCACCCGCGGGCACGTGCACGTGGATCTGCCGGTCCAGCGCCTTCGGGTCGACCCCGAGCTGTTCGGCGTGGGCACGCACGTAGGACAGCGCGATCTGCGCCGATTCCTTCATCACGTCACCCAGCTGTCCGGTCAGGGTCAAGGTCGCCTCACCGGCCTCCGTTGATCCGTTCGCGCCGGCCTCGATGTAGAGCACGTCGCCGCCAAGCCCGGTGACGGCCAGCCCGGTAGCCACGCCCGGCACCGCGGTGCGCTCGGTCGACTCGGGCATGAACCGCGGACGGCCCAGGTACTCCACCAGATCCGGCTCGTCGATCGTGATCGACGACGGGTCGGCGGACAGCTTCGTCGTCACCTTCCGCAACGCCTTGGCCAGCAGCCGCTCGAACTGCCGCACCCCCGGCTCGCGGGTGTAGTCCGCGGCGATCTTGCGCAGCGCCGCGTCGGTGACCCGCACTTCTTCGGCGGTGAGCGCTGCACGTTCGGCCTGCCGGGGCAGCAGGTAGTCGCGAGCGATGGCGACCTTGTCGTCGGAGGTGTAACCGTCGATCTGGATCAGCTCCATGCGGTCCAGCAGCGCCGACGGGATGTTCTCGATGACGTTGGCCGTCGCCAGGAACACGACGTCGGAGAGGTCGAGGTCCAGCTCCAGGTAGTGGTCACGGAACGTGTGATTCTGCGCCGGGTCCAGCACCTCGAGCAGCGCCGACGACGGATCGCCGCGGTAGTCCGAGCCGACCTTGTCGATCTCGTCGAGCAGCACCACGGGGTTCATCGATCCCGCTTCACCGATGGCGCGCACGATCCGGCCGGGCAGCGCCCCGACGTAGGTGCGCCGGTGGCCCCGGATCTCGGCCTCGTCGCGCACACCGCCCAGCGCGACGCGCACGAACTTGCGGCCGAGCGCCCGGGCGACCGATTCGCCCAGCGACGTCTTTCCGACACCGGGAGGCCCCGCCAGCACCATGACGGCGCCGGAGCCGCGGCCACCGACGACGGCCATGTTGCGCTGGGCGCGGCGTGCCCGCACCGCCAGATACTCGACGATCCGGTCCTTGACGTCCTCGAGACCGTGGTGATCGGCGTCCAGGATCTCCCGAGCCGCCGTCAGATCCGCCGAGTCCTCGGTGATGACGTTCCACGGCAACTCGAGGACGGTGTCCAGCCAGGTGCGGATCCAGCCGCCCTCGGGGCTCTGGTCGCTGGAGCGCTCCAGCTTGCCGACCTCTCGCAGCGCCGCCTCGCGCACCTTCTCGGGCAGATCGGCGGCCTCGACGCGGGCCCGGTAGTCGTCCTGATCTTCCTGGCCCTCCGGCCCCAATTCGCCCAGCTCCTTGCGGATCGCGGCGAGCTGCTGGCGCAGCAGGAATTCCTTCTGCTGCTTGTCCATCCCGGCGCGCACGTCCTCGGCGATCTTGTCGTTCACCTCGACCTCGGCCAGGTGGTCACCGGTCCACTCGATCAGCGACCGCAGCCGCGCCGCCACGTCGGCCGTCTCCAGCAGTTCGCGCTTCTGCACGTCCGACAGATACGACGCGTAGCCGGCGGTGTCGGCCAGTGCCGAAGGGTCGGTGATCTTGTTGACCATGTCGACGATCTGCCAGGCCTCGCGGCGCTGCAGCATCGCCAACAGCAGCTTCTTGTACTCGGCGGCCAGCGCCGTGGTCTCCTCGGTGACGTCGGACTCGTCGGCCTCGGTCACCTCGACCCACAGCGCCGCACCGGAACCGGTCGCGCCGGCCCCGATGTGGGCCCGCTTCTCGCCGCGCACGACCGCGGCAGCGCCGCCGCCGGGAACCCGGCCGACCTGCACGATCGAGGCCAGCACACCATAGGTGGGGTAGCGGTCGCCGAGTCGCGGGGCGATCAGCAGCTTGCCGGACTCGGTGGCCTGGGCGGCGTCGACTGCGGCGCGGGCCGCGTCGTCGAGTTCGATCGGCACCACCATCGTGGGCAGCACGATCGGCTCACGGACGAAAAGCACCGGCACTTGCAGAGCTTCAGGCATCAAACCTCCAAAGTTGAACCTGATGCGCTCAACCCTGTCGTCGCGGCATTTGTTCCCCCGTCTGATTCGGCTCACAGCGGAATAGCCGCATCCCCCGATTGGTCGTAGCCACCATGAGCACAGACCCGATCACCGGCTAGGTCGTTGCGATCACCGGGGCCAGCAGCGGGATCGGCGAGGCGACGGCGCGCCTGCTCGCCCGACCGCGGCGCACGCGTCGTGCTGGGCGCCCGGCGCACCCACCGCCTCGACGCACTCGCCTCCGAGTTGGGCGGCGACGGCGCCGAAGTGAGCACCGCCACCATCGACGTCGGCCGCGCCGGGGATCTCGTCGCGCTGGTGGACACCGCGGTCGAGAACTTCGGCCGGCTCGACGTGCTGGTGTCCAACGCGGGCATCAGCGCGATCGGTCCGCTCGCCGACGGCGACGTGGCGGGTTGGGATGCGATGATCGACGTGAACCTGCGCGGAGTGCTGCACGGTATCGCCGCTGCGATGCCGGTGTTCCGGCGCCAGGGCCGTGGCCACTTCGTCGACGACGGTGTCGACCGCGGGCCTGAAAATCGTGCCGAGCCAGGGGGTGTACGCGGCGACGAAGAACGCCGTGCGCACCGTGATGGAGGCGTTGCGCCAGGAGTCCAGGGACGGCGTCGTGCGCACCACGTCGATCTCGCCGGGTTTCGTCCGCACCGAGCTCGACGGCTCCATCACCGATTCGCGCGGCGTGACCGATCCGCCCGCATGGACGCGTTCGGCCTCGACCGGAGGCGGTGGCACGCGCATGCGTTCGCGTCGAGCAGCCGCACGACGTGGAGATCGGCGATCTGACCATCCGCCCCACCGGCAGGGCTACGCGGCCGACCCCCCGTGAACCACCCGACGGCATGCCGACGGACTCGGACTAGACCAATCGGCATGCCCCCTTGGCGGTTACGCGACTTCCACGACGACGACCTGGACCAGGCCATCTCGGTCTGGGATCAGAGCCGCGATCCCGGCGAGGCGCCGCCGGCGTTTCCCGTCTCCGAGGTCGTCTCGGCGGCCCGCTCCGGCCAGCCCGCGGTGGTCGCGGTGGTGGGCGACCAGCTGGTGGGCATGGCAGTGGCGCAGGTGACCGGCGACCGTGCCTGGATACCGATGATGGCGCTGAGCAGCCGGTGGCGTCATCGCGGCATCGGCAGCGCGCTGCTCGCCGATCTGGAGTTGCGCCTGCGCGACCGTGGGCGCGCGCCGGATCAGCGTGTTGCTGCCGACCGACGCGACAGGCACTGAGGCACTGCGCAATTCGGGCTACACCGAGCGGACCGATCTGCGCTTCTTCGAGAAGATCGACCACGTCGGCGCCACGGACACCGGTCTGCTGGCCGCCCTGGGTGGGCGGCTGATGAGCAAGGGGCTGTGGCAGGACATGGCCGGCATGGAAGCCGAGAAGCGCATGATCGAGCGCCGCATCGTGGCGCCGCTGGCCCAGCCGGATCTCGCCGCACGCTACGGGGTGTCGCCGCCCAAGGCCGTCATCCTCTTCGGCCCGCCGGGAACCGGGAAGACGAGTTTCGCCAAAGCCGTTGCGGGACGGCTGGGTTGGCCGTTCGTGGAGATCTTCCCGTCTCGGCTGGCCGCGCCCGACGTCACGATGCCCAATGCGCTGAGAGAGATGTTCGCCAACCTCAACGAGCTGGACGCCGCCGTGGTGTTCATCGACGAGGTCGAAGAGATCGCGGGGTCGCGCTCGGGGATACCGTCGGATCCCGCGCACGGCGTCACCAACGAGCTGCTCAAGCTGATCCCCACGTTCCGCCGGCATGAGGAACGGCTGCTCATCTGCGCGACGAACTCGGTGCGCTCGCTGGATTCGGCCTTCCTGCGGCCGGGCCGGTTCGACTACATCATCCCCGTCGGCCCGCCCGACGAGGAGGCCCGTAAAGCGATCTGGAACCGGTACCTGGGCGGCAACGCCGAGGGGGTGGAGGTCGACAAGCTCGTCGAGGCGTCGGACATGTTCACCCCGGCCGACATCGAGTTCGCCGCCCGCAAGGGTGCCCAGTGCGCATTCGAGCGCGAGATCGAGTCGCGGCGCGGCGAACCCGCCTGCACCGACGACTACCTCGCCGCGATCGCGGAGACTCGTCCGACGCTCACCGAGGCGATGCTCGACGAGTTCAACACCGACATCGAGGTTCGCACCCGGCTGTAGCCGGCACAGCAGAGAGCCTGCCGCTCGGGGGAAACGGCAGGCTCTCTGGGTGTGGGTGGTCGTTAGGCGGAGGCCTGGGCTCCGAGCACCCGCTGGATATCCGGCTTCATCTGCAGCAGCTGCTGACCCCAGTAGCCCCAGCTGTGCGTGCCCTGCGCCGGGAAGTTGAAGACACCGTTGGTGCCGCCCGCCGCAATGTAGTTGTCGCGGAAGCTGATGTTGGTCCGCAACGTGAAGCCCTCGAGGAACTGCGCCGCCATCAGGTTCTGTCCGGCCGTGCCCGCGTCGAGGTCCGACGGGGTGCCCGTGCCGCAGTAGATCCAGATCCGGGTGTTGTTGGCCACCAACTGATTGATGTTGACCATCGGGTCGTTGCGCTTCCACGCCGGATCCGAGGACGGACCCCACATGCTCTCGGCGTTGAAGCCGCCCGCGTCGTTCATCGCCAGCCCGATCAGCATCGGCCACCAGCCCTCGGACGGGTTCAGGAACCCGGAAAGGGATGCGGCGTAGATGAATTGCTGCGGGTGGTAGATCGCATAGGTCATCGAGGCGCTGCCCGCCATCGACAGACCGACGACCGCGTTACCGGTTCTGCGACACGCCGCGGTTGGCCTCCAGCCAGGCGGGCAGCTCCTGGGTCAGGAACGTCTCCCACTTGTAGGTGTAGTCCTGCCCGTTCCCACGCGACGGCTGGTACCAGTCGGCTGTAGAAGCTGGACTGACCGCCGACCGGCATGATGGTCGACAGACCCGACTGGTAGTACCACTCGAACGCCGGGGTGTTGATGTCCCAGCCGTTGTAGTCGTCCTGCGCGCGCAGCCCGTCGAGCAGGTACACCGCGTGCGGACCGCCACCCTGGAACTGGATCCGGATGTTGCGGTTCATCGCCGCGGAGAACACGTCCAGGTACTCCACCGGCAGACCGGGCCGCGAGAACGCATTGGCGGTCGCCGAACCCCCGACGAAGCCGATCAGCCCGGGCAGTGACGGTGACTGCCACGGCGATGGCCGCCATCCGGCGCACCCACCTGACCTCGAAACTTCTCTTTCCACTTCATAACGGCAACCAACCCACCTTTCTGACTGTGCCCCGAGGGGACCATGTATTCCGCAAACTCGCCGTCGCGTTGCAGGCGTAATGAAACACGCTGCGGCTGCGGCAACGCCGCGCTCCACACCGCGCGTCGACGTCGCGGTTGGCTAACGATTCCGACTCGGCAGGGACTCATCGGGCCCCGCATCTAGCGTATGACCAGTGTGAATGGAGTTACTGGAGTGGCTGGGCCGCCGGCGCCGCGGGACTGCTCGGGAGCGCTCAGCGCATGCCGTGCCGCCCGGCGGCGGTCCTCGATGGCGCGCCCCAGCTCGTGCAGCAGTACCGGCTTGCGGGACACCAACTCCTCGAGGTGGTGCCGCTCGACGTGCGCGACGGTCACCTCCTCGAGGGCGTACGCCGCCGCGGTGACCGGTTCCCGGGTCAGACGCGGTCTGACCGAGAAAGTCACCGGGCGACAGCGTGCGCACCGCGACGACGCCGCCGTCGTCGCGGGTCACTGCGAGCCGCACCCGTCCGGTGACGATGAACGTCATCCGGGTGGGTACCTCACCGGGGGTTTGCAGGTACTCCTCGGTGCCGAACCGGGCCAGCCGCAGCGTGCGGTGCGAGCTCCTCGCGCTCGGCCGGGTTCAGGCGCAGCGTGGTGGCCAGCACCTCCAGCGCGCTGCTGCCACCCGCTCCGGGGTCTCGAAGTCGTCCTCGGCCGCGTCGAGGTGCAAGCCGGCCCGCCGCGAGGCATACCAGATCCAGCGCAGGAACGCGGATTTCGCGGCGGCGTCGTCGGCAGGGCCGCGCAGCGGTATCGACGTCGTGTAGGCCTGCGCGCCGACGGCGGCCGACCCGGGCTCGGCATCGGGTCGACGGCTGCGGTAGCGCGGCCGCGACCCGGTTCAGCGTGGCGATCACCTCGTCCGGCGGGTCGTCGACAGCGAACTGGGTGGTGACCGTCAGCCGGTGGGTGCCCGGCGGCCTGCTGAAGTTCGTGAAGGGCGCGGCGGCGAGCACCGAGTTGGGGACGATGAGCAGTCCGCCGCCGGTGTCGATGTGCGTTGCGCGCCAGTTGACCTCCAGGACCCGGCCCGCCGCGGTCGGTGTCTGGATCCAGTCGCCGAGCACGAAGGGCTGCTCGAACAACACGAACAGGCCGGAGATGATCTGGCCGACCGAGTTCTGCAGCGCCAGACCGAGAACGATCGATGTCACCCCCAGCGCGGCGAACAGGCCGCCGACGTTGGCGCCCCAGATGTAGGCGAGGATGAGGCCGAGGCCGACAGCGATCAGCGCGAACCGCGCGACGTCGAGGAAGATCGACGGGACGCGTTTGCGCCAGGTGCCCGCCGGCGCGCCTTGGAACAGGGTGGCGTTGGTGCCCGAGAGAGCGCACCAGCACGACCGAACGCCGAACACCGTCGCCACCACCCGCACCGGATCGGTGTCCACCGAGATCCTCATCGCCTGCACGAGCAGCACCAGCAGCGCACCGAGCGGCACGAGGTAGTTGCGCACCAAGTAGACCGGTCGGGCAAGGTGACTGCCCCGGCGGCGCAACGCGTTGTGCAACTCGGTGAGCAGCGACCAGGAGGACCGGGAAGCCGATGGCGACCGCGAGCGCCCAGTAGAACCAGCGGCGCGTCCAGCACGCTGGTCACGGTCGAGTCCTCCGTCAGCCGCCAGATCTGCTCTGCGTCGTCACCGTCGACCGATCATCGCCCACCGAGGTGAAGGTGACGGCGTCGCGCATCGCATCGTATACGCCTGCGGTCACGTAGATCCCGGGCTGCGGCGAGCCGCTCTGCACCTGGTAGGCGAGATTGACCGCAGCGCCCCACATGTCGTAGGCCAGGGTGGACCGGGCCACCAGCCCGCTGGTCACGGTGCCGGTGTGGATCCCGGCCCGCAGCTACAAGTCCTGGCCGGTCTCGGCGTTGAATCGGTCGATGGTGCGCTGCATCTGCACCGCGAAGTCGACGTGCGTGCGACGTTGTCCAGCCGCGGCACGCTCAGCCCGCAACTGGCCAGATAGCCGTCGTGCAGCGTGCGTACTTGTTCGACGCCGAGGTTCTGCGGCGGCGGCATCGAACTGGCTGGTGAGCTTGTTGACCACGACGAGGAACTCTTCGGAGGTCAACTCTGCGGCGAGCTCATCGAGTCCACCGATGGCGGCGAAGATCACCGAGACGTTCTGATGGTCTGCGGCGATCGTCTCCTCGCCCTGGCGGTAGCGCTGGGCCACGTGTTCGGGCATCAGGGAGAGCAGCAGGCGGTGATTCTCGGCGCGCTGCTCGGCCAGCAGGTCGTCCTTGATCGCCAGGTTGCGGCTCATGTCGTTGAACGCCGCGGTCAGCTCGCCGAACTCGTCGCGGGTGTACACCGGCAGGGTGACGCGGTAGTCGCCGGCGCTGATCTGCTGGGTACCCGCCTCGAGACGGCGGATAGGGCGGACGAAGAGCCGGGCCAGCAACATCGCCGCCAGGCTGACCACGAAGATGATGACCGTGGTCGACAGCACGAGCGTCCGGGTGAACGCCGCCACCGGGCGCGAACGCCTCCTCGGTGTCGATCTTGGCGATCACCGACCAGTTCAGCCCGGGCAGATCGAGCGGCGCGTAGGACTTCAGCGTCTCCTTTCCGAGGTAGTCGCGCTCGATGATGGTTCCGGTCTGTCCCCGCTGCGCCGCCCGGGTCGCCCCGCTGGCCACCGGCTGGACCAACGTCGTCCCGTGCTGGCGGATCGCGGTTTCCGCGACCTCGGGCGGGGTGCCGGCGTCGATCACCGCGCGCTTGAACGCCTCGGGATCCTCCACGAACAACCGCGAATTCGAACGCATCAGGTCGTCGGGTCCGGCCAGGAAGGTTTCCCCGGTGCGCGCCCATCCCGGCGGCCTCCCACTTCCCGCCGAACGTCATCAGCCGCATTGATCTTCGAGATCGGGGAACTGCAGCGCGAGCACCCCGGCCGCCGGGCCGTTCGAACCGATCGGTGTCACCAGCCACGCGGTCGGTTCGGCAGCGGGCTGGTAGGTCGCGAAATCGGTGATGTCCACGTAGTCGACCGCATTGGACCCCAGCGCGCTCTCATAGGCGCCGCGCAGGTCACCCTGGCGGTAGGGCCCGGTGAGGATGTTGGTGCCCAGGTCGACTCCCTTGTCGGCGGTGTAGACCACATTGCCCTGGGTGTCGAGCAGCAACGCGTCCTCGAAGCCGAAGCGCTGCACGATGGTGCGGAAGAAGTCGTTGAACCGGGCGTTGGCCGCCGACCACGCGCTGCCGTCGCGGGCGTCGTCGACCTGGATCGCCTTGGCCGGGTCGACGAACGGCGCGGTGTAGTGGGCCTGCAGATACTTCTGTGCGTTCGAGCTGGGCAGCAGCGCGGGGATGTCGGGCTCGAGTCCGTTGCGCGCCTGATCGGCGGGGGCGAACCGGCGGGTGTAGTAATCGACCACCGATTGCCACTGGGCCGGCGTGACGGTGGATTGTTGCAGCTCCTGGAATGCCGGCGCGAACGCGTCGATGGCCTCGACCGCGGTGGTGCCGCGGGCGTAGAGCAACAGTGAGTTCCGCAGGTCCGAGAACTGGGCTTCGAGTCGGCGGGTCTGGGACGTCCTGATCTCGGTGAGACTCTCGAACTCGGCCGTCCGCAACGACTCCCGGCCCGATTGGAAGCCGATGAAGCCGACTACCGCGGCCGACAGGATGCTGGTGGTCAGCAGCATCACCAACAGCTTGGACTGGATGCTGAGCAGCGACATCACCCGCCCGCGCAGGTATCGGGGCCGGACAGACGGTTGGCTGGTCATCGGTGGGCAGACTAGCCTGACCGGCGGCCATCGAGGTGGCGGACGAGCAAACCCGCCCGCGCTCGGTAGAGCGGGTGCCTCAGCCGGTCAGCGGCGGGTCAGCACCAGCGGCCCGGCGTCGGTGATCGCGATCGTGTGCTCGCTGTGCGCCGTGCGCGAGCCGTCGGCCGACCGGATCGTCCAGCCGTCGGGGTCGTAGACGATCCGGTCGGTACCGAGGGCGAACCACGGCTCCAGCGCCAGGGGCAACCCGGAACGCAGCACCATGCCTCGTCCGGCGCCTGCTCGGTGGCCTCGATCAGCCGCTGGTCCTCGGCACGCGGCGTGCCGACGATCACGCTGCGCGCCGAGTCGGCGACCCAGCCGTCGATCGACACGGCGATGTCCATGCTCAGCAGGTCACCGTCACGCAGGAAGTGGCGGTGCGGCAATCCGTGCAGCACGGCGTCGTTGACCGACAGGCAGATGACGTTGCGGAACGGGCCCCGGCCGAACGAAGGGTGGTAGTCCCAATAGCAGGACTGCGCCCCCCGTTCGGCGATCAGTTGCCAGGCGCGGTACCCGAGGTCGAGCAGATCGACGCCGACCCTCGACGCGGCCCGCCAGGCCCTCGAGCAGGTCGGCGATGAACGCGCCGGTGGTGCCCATCGCCCCGATCTCCCGCGGTGTCTTGAGCTCTACCACGCGGTCGTCCCTTCCCAATGCGGTCGGTATAGAAATACCAACCTACGCCCAGGCCTGGGTATTTTCATACCGCCATGGCGTATCCTCGACCGCATGGTCCGATCTCCGCTGACGCCGCAGCAGCTCGCTGCGGGCAAGCGTCTCGGCGCCCGCCTGCGGCAGGCGCGCGGCGCGCGCAGGCTCGCCGAGGTGGCGCAGGAGGCCTCGATCTCACCCGAGACCCTGCGCAAGATCGAGACGGGCCGCCTGGCCACCCCGGCCTTCGCGACCGTCGCCGCGCTGGCCGCCGTACTGGCGATCCCGCTCGACGATCTCGCCCGCATCTGCGTGCCCGACCGGAACCTCCGCGAGACCGGCTGATGACGTCCGACCCGTTCGACCTTCCGCGCTTCGTGGACGCCCAGCGCCCCGTCTACGAAACGGTGCTCGCCGAGCTTCGCGCCGGCGCGCAAGCGCAGCCACTGGATGTGGTTCGTGTTTCCGCAGCTGCGCGGTCTGGGCAGCAGCCCGACGGCCGCGCGGTACGGGATCTCGTCGTCGGCCGAGGCGCGAGCCTATCTGGCCCACCGATCTGCTCGGGTCACGCGCTGCGGGAGTGCGCCGGCCTGCTGGCAGCGCATCGCGGCCGCTCGGCCGAGCAGATCTTCGGCAGTCCCGACGATCTCAAGGTGCGGTCATCGATGACGTTGTTCGCGCGCGCACCGGCGACGACGCGGTTTTCGTCGACGGTGCTGGACGAAGTTCTACGGCGGCGAGGAGGACCCGGCGACGCTGGACCGGCTCGATCTGAGCTCAGCGCGGTTCGACGATCAGCCAGCCGTGCGGGGCGATCTCGGCGGCGGTGATCATCGTCCGGTGGCGGCGCACCCGATCCGGCGACGATGCGGCACTCGCCGATCCCGAACTCCGGCAGCGACAGTGCCATCGGCTCGTCGTCGACATTGAGCGCGACGACGAGTAGCGCTCGCCGACTCGCTGCGGGCGCGGTGTAGACGTAGCTGCTGGTTGGTGACCTGCAGCGCCGTCGTGCGGGCGGTGTGCAGCCACGGGTGGCGCCGGCGCAGGCCGATCAGGTACTGGTGGGCCGCGAAGACCTGCCGCGCCGTGCTCGCCGACGCCCTCGTGCGGGCAGCCGAATTCGGGCCGCACCGCGTCGTCGCCGCCGAACCGCTCCTCCTTGACGCCGCGGTAGGCCGGCTTCGTCGCCGGCGTAGACGCTCGGCGTGCCGCCGGTGGTGAGCAGGACCACGAGCGCGTGCTCGACAGGTGCGGGGTTGGTCAGCTTGCTGGCGATCCGGGTGACGTCGTGGTTGCCGACGAACGTCAGCGGCACGAAGTCGTCCAGGAACTCGTTGTGCCGCTGCAGCGCCCAGTCGAGCTCGTGGAAGTTGCCGTCGTTGAGGCTGCTCCAGATCGCCTTCCACAGCTCGTACTGGGTGACCGAGTCGAAGCCGGACGTCGTGCACCCGGGCCGCGTAGTCGCCGTGGATGACCTCGCCGACGAACCAGGCGTCGCGGATACCGCTCGCGGACCCGCGGCAGCACCTGCGCCCAGAACGCGGTCGGGGACGGCGTAGGCGGCGTCGAGCCGCCAGCCGTCGGCGCCGCGGCCCAGCCAGTGGCACATCACGTCGACGACGTAGTCGACGACCTCCGGGTTGTCGTGGTTGAGCGCGATCAGCTCGCCGTGGCCCTCGAACGTCGTCGAACTCGCTCGCCGCTGGCCCGGAACCAGGACCGGTCGCCGTCCGCCGAGCGCGTCGCGGTACCGCGGGAAGTCGGTGTCCGACGTGGTTGAACACACCGTCGAGCAGCACCCGCAGCCCGCGCCGGTGCGGCCTCGGCGACGAGGTGGTCGAAATCGGCGTCGTCGCCGAGCCGCGGGTCGATGCGGTAGTGATCGGTGGTGTCGTAGCCGTGGGTCTGCGAGGCGAACACCGGCCCCAGCGCAAGCCCGGAGGCGCCGAGTTCGAGGGCGTGGTCGAGCCAGTCGACGATCCGGCGCAACCGGTGCTCGTCGGGCGCGCGGCGGCGGCTCGGCGGGGTAGGCGCCGACGAAGCCCAGCGGATAGACCTGCCACCAGATCGCGTGCTGGACCCAGCCCGGCTCGCTCATGCGCGAAGAGCCCTCGCGTACGAACGACTTCATGGTCTCGGTGAGTTCGCGCGCCGGGCCGTCGACGGGCACGCCCGGCGCGACGGTGCTGATCGGCAACGCGGCCACCGGCGGTGCGGGCGCGCCCCACTGCGCGAAGCCACTGCGTCAGCTGTGCCGCCGAGGCCGCGTAGACGATGCGGCCCAGGCCGACCCAGGCGATGGGCAGCCGCGCACATCGGGCAGTGCTCGCCGGAGGTGTAGACGGTCGCCCCGGCCCGTTCGTGCGGGAGCAGGTGTTCGACGGCCACTGCGCGATCGCCAGTTCGGGATGCCGGTGGCATCGACCGCCGGCGACCCGGTTGCGGTCCTCGAAGCGCACCGCACCGACCGGGTCCACCAGCAGCGACCGAACGGTTCGTCAGCCGTCCCGCAGCGCCCGCGCGGCCGAGCTCGGCGCACCGGCGCAGGTACTCGGACGTCGGCGGCGCTGATCGAGCACAGCCGAAGTGTACGCAGCGGCGACCCCGGCCGTGATCGTGCCGACGGGCTCAGCGCAGTCCTAGCGACCTCGAGCCGGCACGCACATGACGCGCGGATCGGGACGTCGGCGCGGGCCAGCGCCAGTGTCGAGTTGCTGTCCGATGATGCCCGCCTCGGCCGTCGCGGCCCAGCCGCTGCAGGCACTCGTGATAGCCGTGCAGGCTCCAGACATTGCCCGGATGCTGGCACGGCCGGGCCAGGGTGGGATCCAGCCCGAGGTCGGCGGCATACACCTGCGGCGGCCTCCTCGACCCGGCCCTGCTCCAGCAGCAGCGCGCCGTAGGCGTGCCGGGTCGGCTGCATCCATCCCCACGGCTCGTCGTAGGGGAGTCGTCGTCGAGCTCGATCGCACGCCGCAGATGGGCGAAGGCCTCGTCGAATCGCCCTTCCCGGTAAGCGATTTCGCCGTCAAGCATCTCGGCGGCGATGGCCAGGATATCCCGCGCGGTGTTGTTGAACAGGTACCGACTGTCCGGGATGCGGTCGTAGGCGGCGGCGAATGCTTCCCGCTCGGCGCGCGCCTGCGACGAGCTGGCCCTTCGCGGCGTGGGCGACGCCGCGTCCGTAGTGGATGGTGGCCGCGGTGGTGCAGTACAGCTCGGCGTCGTCCGGGAGCGCCGATAGCCGATCAGGTCCGTCCCATCGGCCGAACCGGACCAGCACGTGGATCCGCAACGGCACGAACGCCTCCAGCCAGTCCGCCATCGGCGGCGACTCGATGGCCAGCAGTTCGGGTGTCAGCTGTCCGGCCGAATTCGTCGGCGGCGCGCGAGCGCGATCGCCGAACTGCCTTCGAACATCGCCGAATACACGATGAAGTGCAGGTTGTGCGCGCGGTAGAGGGAGTAGAAGTTCAGCGGGCCCGCACGGCGCGACGAACAGCCGATCCGCCTGCACCGCAGCCAGATTCGCCACCACCGAGTCGCGATAGTTGCCGCACAGCACGTCGATGTGGCTGGGCATGTGCTGCAGGTGGCCTGCGTCGGGCACCAGGCCGCGCAGCAGGTCGGCGGCGGGCAGGGCCTCCTGCGGCGTCGCCGACATCTCCATGGTGTGCAGGTAGAGGTGCAGGATCGCCGGGATGCTCGCGGCCCGCCGGGGTGGCCAGCGCGTCGTCGAGGATCCGTTTGGCCTCGACGCACCCGCGAACCCGGCGCCGGCTCGCCGGTTCTGGTGTCCCACAACGCCCATGCCGTGACGTTGACCAGCGCGTCGGCGGCCAGCGCCTGCACGTCGATGTCGTCGGGATAGGCCTCGGCGAGCCCGACATCGCGTCGGCGTAGGCTCGCATGGCCGGCGTGCAGCGCGTCGGTGTCATCGGGGTCGGCGGTGGGGAAGCGGGCCTGCAGCGCTTCGATCAGGCCGCGTTCGACCGCCGATGGCGCGGCCGTTGGCGGCCAGCCGAGTTCCATCCGCGCGCGCGCCAACGAGGCCGCCAGGTCAACGGGATCGAAGGCCTCCCATGCCTTGTTGTAGTTGGGCCCGATCGCGTAGGCCACGCCCCATCGGGCGAAGGCGAGGTCGGGGTCGAGTTCCAGCGCGCGTTCGAAGCAGCGGATCGCCTCTTCGTGGTTGAACGCGTATGCCCAGACCAGTGCCGCGGTCGAACCAGATCTGCGCCTGCGGCGACGGAGTGTCAATCGGCCGGTGATAGGAGCCGAGGTCGTAATAGGGCTCGTTCGCCCATCACCGGCGAAACGCTCATACAGGGCACGATAATTCACCCGCGACGGCGGTGGCGAGGACCGCGAGCAGACAACCCGCCGCGGCCCAGACGGCCAGCGTCAGCCAGCGGTGTCGCGACGCCGTGGCCGCCGAAGTACGAGATGCTGCGCAGCAGCGAGACGCCGGATCCCTGCGGGACGACCGCGGTGAAGGTGGAGTAGAAGCCCGACAGCAGCGGTCTGCCGACGGGCCCGGCGGCCGCGGCGTTGCCGACCACGACCAGGAACAGGGTGAGCAGCATCGAGGCCGCACCGATCCGAAGCGCCGCCGCGACGCCGGTGACCGCGCCACCGACGGCCATCGCGTAGAGCCACAGCGCGCCGAACACTGCCAGGGGTGCCCGGCAGCGCGCCGAGCACGCCGTCGACGTAGACGGTCACCACTCCGGCCAGCAGCGCGGAGAATCCGGTCAGCGTCAGGGTGCGCAGGACGAGGGTCGCGGGTCTGCGCACCTTGCCCATGATGTAGCCGAGAGGCGGTCGCGCCCAGCGAGGCTCCGATGGAGAGGAAGATGACCGCGTAGAACTCGACGGTGCCCGACGGATCCGCCGGCGACGTCGGCGCGACGTCTTCCACGGTCGCGCGGCGAGACCGGCCGTTGGCGCCACGAGTTCGCGGCCGACCGTTCTCGGCGGCCGCGGCGACGCTGTGCCCCCGCCGCCGGCGACGTAGATCGTCAGCTCACGGTCGGGGGTCACCACGAACGCGGAGTCGGCCTGCGCTCGTAAACCTGTTGCCGGGCGGCCGCGGCGTCGCCAACTTCATTGACCGCCAGCGGCATCCTGGCCGCGCATGCCGTCGACGATCGGTGGCGGGGCAGACACCGCGACCGTCATGTGATGCAGCGTCGGCTTGGCGAAGGCGCCCGAGTAGCTGGCGACCATGGCGACAACGAACAGCGTGAGCGCGCGCCATCGCCAGCACCGTGTTGCGGACGGCGGTCGCGTCGCGCAGCGGCGGAGCAGGTCGGGCGGTGTGGTGATCCTCCCATGACGGGGTCCTTTCGAATGTGTCAGGAGATGGCCGAGCAGCGCGTCGACGGTGTCGAGTGCGCGCCGACCCGGCCTTGCAGGTCGGTGGCATCCGGGTCCTCCATCCAGGACCGCAGCACCTCCATGAAGCCGCCGACCAGGAACCGGGTGACCGATTCGGGGGTCAGGCGGGCGATGTCGGTGAGCACCGCCATGCCCTGCTCGGCGATCTGTTCGCATGCGGGCGCGAGTTCGGCCCGGAACGCGGTGACGACGTGCTGGGTCACCGTGCTGGGCACGACGTTGCGGTACATCGAGCGGTGTTCGGCGGCGAAGTCGAACAGCCGCAGGATCCGGGCGCGCGCCTCGCCGGCTGTCCTCGGCGACCGCTGCGGCGAAGGCGACGGTGAACGCGTAGGCGATCGCGTCGTCGCGGTCGCGGAAGTGCCGGTAGAAGACCTGCCGGCTGACCTCGGCGCGGTCGACGATGTCGCCGACGGTCAACTCGTCGACCGGGCGCTCGTGCGCGAGCGCGAACGCCGCGTCGCGCAGCTGGGTTCGGACGCGTTCGGCACGGGGATCGGCACTGTGGTACGCGTGCTGCCATGTCAGAAGCCTAGGCAACTTCGTAGACAAATGTCTACGAAAGTTTAGGTAATCTAATGCAAGACCGTGCGGCGCTGTGACCCGGTCCCGATCGCGTCCCCATCGGGGCCCGCGACTACATCCGCCTCGGTATCGTCGACCGGAGCACCGGCATCTCAGCGCGACCCGGCGGGCGGGGTGAACCAGCGATCGAGCCAGTTCCAGCGCCGCCGCGTCATCGGGACCACCGGCGGCAGCCAGGTAGCCGTCGGGCCGCACCAGCAGCCAGGCCTGCGGGTCCGTCACCAGCGGACCACGCACGGTCACCACACCGGCCCATCGCCGCCCGACCTCGGCGACCCCACGGGTGCGCGCGCCGGCGAACAATGTCAGACCGCCCAGGTCCAACTCGTCGTACAGCCGTCGTCGTCGGGCACCCGGTCCCCGGCCCGCAGCGCTCCCACACCTCCACCGCCCTCGGCCAACTCGCCGTCGCGGTAGCCGGCAGCCACTGGCCGAACATCGATGCCGCGGCATCCTGTATCCGATCGTGCGACAGCGCCTTCGGTGCGACACGGATGCGCACCGCGTGCGCGAGGGGGTTGGTGGAGTTGAAGATGCGGGTGCCGATCTCGGTGAAGCGGACAAGCGATCGGATCACCGGCAGCCGTTCGGCCGAGTAGGTGTCGAGCAGGTCGGGTGTGGCGCGGCCGTCGAGCACCATCGCAAGCTTCCAGGACAGGTTCACCATGTCCTGGATGCCGAGATTCATCCCCTGTCCGCCGGCCGGGCTGTGGACGTGGGCGGCATCACCGCCGAGGAACACCCGGCCCGACCGCAGCGTGCGCACGTATCTGCTGTTGATCCGGAAGTGGGAACTCCAGTTCAGGTCGTGCAGACGCGCGGGAATCTGCACGACGCGGTCGTAGAGTCGCTGCAGCTGCTCGACGGCCGGAGTGTCCTCGCCGGGGAGAGGCGCCGGCGGGATCGGTCGCCATCAGCCGGAACCGGCCCGCGCCCATCGGGAACACCGCGACGAAGCCGCCGGTGGCCAGGAAGATCGACACCTGGTCCTCGGGCACCTGGCCGTCGATGTGCAGATCGGCGAGCACATAGTGGTGCGGCAGGGTGCGGCCGGGAAAGGAATGCCCACGATCTTGCGCACGCGTGCTGTGCGGCCCGTCGGCGCCAATGACGTAGGACGCCTCGACGCGCTCCCGGGCGCCCTCGGCGTCGCGCAGGGACACCTCGACGGTGTCGGCGGCGGCGGAGGTCCGCAGCGAGGTCACCTCGACGCCGCGCTCGACCTTGACACCCTGGCGCGCCAGTTGTTCGGTCAGCAGCCGTTCGGTCTCCGATTGGGCGAGCATCAGGATGTAGTTGAACTCGCTTGGCATCCGGTGCAATTCGATCGGCGCCAGGGTGCGACCGCCGGCGTACAGCGTCGGCCGAACCGACGTGATTGCCCAGCGTACCATCTCGTCGCCCACGCCGCGGACCCGCAGCAGTTCCATCGTGCGGGCCTGCACCGCGAGGGCCCGCGACTCCGGCGGACGGTTGCTGCGCGCGGTCGACGATGCGGACGTCGACGCCGAGACGGGAGAGTTCGAGCGCCGCTGTCAGGCCGGTCGGCCCGGCGCCGGCGATGAGAACGGAGTGTGGGTCGCCATCGGAGCTCCTCGAGAGTAAGTCAACAAGTGGTGACATCAACGATAGGTCGATCTCCGGCGATGTCAACACCCGGTGACTTATGCTGTCGGCATGGCGCGCGCGCGCAACGCGGAAGCACCCGGGCCGACATCCTGCCGCGGCGCGCCACCGCTTCGGCACGGAAGGTTACGAGCGGACCACGTTGCGGGCGGTCGCGGCGGACGTCGGCGTGGACCCGGCGCTGGTCATCCGCTACTTCGGCAGCAAACAGCACCTGTTCGCCACCGCTGCGGAGTTCACGTTGCACCTGCCGGATCTGACCGGGCTGCCGCCCAGTGCGATGGCCGATGCGCTGCTGGCTCGCTTCTTCGCGGTGTGGGAGGCCGACACCACGTTCGTCGCGCTGCTGCGGGCGGCGATGACCAGCGCACGCGCCGCAGAGACGATGCGTCAGGTGTTCGCGACGCAGGTGGCGCCGGCTCGTCGCCGCCGTCGCGCCGGACAACCCCGCGACGCGCGCGGTGCTGATCGGATCACTGGTGATCGGCATGGCGACCACCCGCTATGTGCTGGCGGCCCCGGCCGCGACGGCGTTGGACCACGAGGAACTCGCCAGATGGGCGCGGCCGATGATCGCCGATCTGCTCGCGGGGCCGGCGCCGTCCGCTCGATGACCGGGACGCTGACGGTGCGCTATCGACGCCTGACCCCGCTGGGGCCACAGCATGCCGAGGCGGTGTTCATCGAACCGCGGTGGGCGAGGGGCTGACCGCGATCACCGACAGCTGGCGGGTGATCGCAGCGGTCGGCTACCAGCAACCGGGCCCAGCCCTGTCCCGGCTGTTCGGCCGGCGCAGCGGCGCGCAGCCGTTGCTGCGCGGCCGCCAACTCCGCGGGATCCACGGTCCAGGGCCGCGCCGGCGTAGGCGGCTGCCGAACAGCGCCGCGACGTACTCGTCGACGGCCTCCACGAAGTCGCTGTGCGACGGCGGCGGAGGGTCGACGGGCAGGTTCGCCTCCAGCGCCGCGCACGAACCGGTCACCGCGTTCAGCGCGGTGCGGTACCCCCGCAGCCAGTGCCGCAACTCCCGGGACTCCACACGGGCGGCACCGGCGGCGGCCTCGAAAGCGGCCCGGGCCCGGAACGTGCGCTGCCACGCGGCATCCAGCACACCGGCTGGGCCGTCGACCTCGTGCAGGTAGGCCCTGATCACCGTCGCGACGTAGTCCGTCTCGGTCTTGAGCAGCTCACCGGCACGCTGCGCGAGCCGGGTGAGTGGATCGTCGGGGAACGCGACGTGAGCCAGTACCGCCAGCACGCCACCGACCAGCGTCGCGAGCACCAGATCGACCATCCGCGGCGGCGCCACCATGCCGATGTCGATCAGCAGGACCGCCGCGGCCGCCAGCGCCGCGGTGTGGACCAGATATCCGAACCCCGAGGCGACGTAGACGACACCGATCGCGGCGACCCCCA
>CAWCKQ010000011.1:0-278068 GCA_963796185.1 uncultured Actinomycetota bacterium
ATGCACCTCCTGGAGTCCGGCGTCGAAGTGAACGTCATCCGCGGCTGGCTCGGGCACGCCGACCTCACCACCACAACGGCTACACCGAGATCAACACCAGAACGAAGATCGAGGCACTCCGAAACACCGAGCCGCCCGGCGCTTCGGCGGGATCCCGCCCTCACCCGATCTGGAGGTCCGACGAGTCACTGCTCAACTGGCTGTCATCACCCTGATCATTATGTGGCCGTGGCCGGCAGCGCCCGGCCGTTCACCAGCATCAACACCCCCAGCGAGCGCTGCCAGCCACATAACGGAGCCGGGCACAGAAGACCGACAACGAGCGCACCGTCACCGTCGAGCACGTCGCCGGGATCGCGGTGCGCAACCCGGCCACCGTGGCGTTCGGCCGCCATTACGGCCTGACCATTGCTACCTGTGTTCCGGCGGACCCGGCCTCGAAGGGCGGCTCAGAGTCGAGCGTGCGGGTCGCGAAGGCCGACTTGGTGCCCACGGACGCGAACCTGCTTCCCGCCTACGGCAGCTTCGCCGAGCTGGAGGCGGCCTGCGCGGGGTTCACCGCGAGATCAACGCCAGGCCGCACCGCATCACCCGCCGTGCCCCGGTCGAGATGCTCACCGAGGAGCAGGCCCGGCTGCACCGGCTGCCCGCGACACCGTTCACCGCCACGTTCGGGGTGACCCGCACGGTCGCCGACAACACCCCGATGGTCACCTTCGACCACTGCCAGTACTCGGTGCCGCACCGGCTGGTCGGTGAGACGGTGTGGGTGCGCCGCCACGGAGAGCAGATCGTGGTCGTGGACGTCGGCCGGGTGGCCCGGTCGAAGTCGCCCGCCACCAGGAGACCACCGCGGGCAGCCCGCGGGTCTCGACGCGCACTTCCCGCCGGCCCCGGCCGGGGCGCTGGACCGGACCCCGCGACCGCGCACCAGCAGCGAGGCGGCGTTCCTGGCGCTGGGTGACGGTGCGGTGTTGTGGCTGACCGAGGCCGCCGCCACCGGCGCCGGCAGGGTGCGGGCCAAGATGGCCGGTGCGGCCGCCCACCGACGTCGAACTGAGTACGCCGGGACCGCAGCGCTCCGCCGCGTACGACCGGGCGTGGGCGTTCGCGTCCCACGTCGCCGATACCTACGGAGCCGACCGGTTGCGCGAGCTCTACCTCGTGGCGTGCGGCCCGGGCCACCCGGATGCGGCCACGGCGGTGCGCACCGTGCTCGGCGCCGAACTGCCGCGATGAGCCGGGTACTGCTGGTCACCAACGACTATCCGCCCCGCCGTGGCGGCATCCAGTCCTACCTGGAAGCGCTCGTCGAGCACCTGCTGGAGACCGGGTCGGCCGACGCGCTGACGGTGTATGCGCCGAAGTGGAAGGGCGCCGAGGACTACGACGCGGCGCTGCGGCCGCCGGATACGACGTCGTGCGCCACCCGACCACGCTGATGCTGCCGGAACCCGCCGTGGCGACGCGGATGCGGCGGCTGATCCGCGAACGCGCCATGGACACGGTCTGGTTCGGCGCGGCCGCACCGCTGGCGCTGATGGCCCCGCTGGCGCGCTCGGCGGGCGCGCAGCGGGTGATCGCCAGTACCCACGGGCACGAGGTCGGCTGGTCGATGGTGCCGGTGGCGCGAACGGCGTTGCGCCGCATCGGTGATCACACCGATGCGATCAGCTACGTCAGCGCGCTACACCAGGCGCAGGTTCGCGTCGGCGTTCGGTCCGCATGCCGCGCTCGAACACGTGCCGCCCGGCGTGGATGTCGAGCGCTTCGCCCCCGACGAGGTCGCCCGCGCCGAGATGCGGGCCCGCTATGGCCTCGGGAGCCGGCCGGTGGTCTGTTGTGTCTCGCGACTGGTGCCGCGCAAAGGGCAGGACATGCTGATCCGGGCGCTGCCGGCGATCCGCGAGCGGGTGCCCGGCGCAGCGCTGGTCATCGTCGGCGGCGGGCCGTACCGCGCGCCGCTGCAGCGGTTGGCCGACCGCTTCGGCGTGGCCGAGCACGTCGTGTTCACCGGCGGCGTGCCCGGCGAGGAACTGCCGGCCCACCACGCGATGGCCGACGTGTTCGCGATGCCGTGCCGCACCCGGGGTGCCGGCCTGGACGTCGAAGGCCTGGGCATCGTGTACCTGGAGGCGTCGGCGACCGGGGTGCCAGTGGTGGCGGGCCGCTCGGGCGGAGCGCCGGAGACGGTGCTCGACGGCGAAACCGGCCTGGTCGTCGACGGCTGGGACGTCGGCGCGATCGCCGCGGCGGTCGGCGACCTGCTCGCCGAGCCCGCCCGAGCGGCCGCGATGGGCGCCGCGGGCCGGCGCTGGGCGGTCGAGAACTGGCAGTGGAGCATGCAGGCCGAGCGCCTGGCCCGGCTGCTCTAGTCCTTTGCGTAGAGCGCCTCGATCTCGGCGGCGAACTTGTCCGCGACCACCTTGCGCTTGACCTTCAGCGTGGGGGTCAGCTCGCCGGTGAGCACGGTGAAGTCGACCGGCAGAATCCGGAACTTGCGGATCGCCTCCGCCTTCGACACCGCCTGGTTGGCGTTCTTGACCGCGACGTCGATCTCGGCCACCAGGTCGGGGTCCTCGGCCAGATCGCCCACCGAGGCGTCGGCGGACTTGCCGTGGTGCTGCTTCCACACCTCGAACGACTCGGTGTCGATCGCGATCAGCGCTGCGATGAACGGCTTGGCGTCGCCGACGGCCATGGCCTGGCTGATCAGCGGGTGCGCGCGCAGTTGGTCCTCGAGCACGGCGGGGGCGACGTTCTTGCCGCCCGCGGTCACGATGATCTCCTTCTTGCGGCCGACGATCGACAGGAACCCGTCCTCATCGATGCTGCCGAGGTCACCGGTGTGGAACCAGCCGTTGACGATCGCCTCGCCGGTGGCTTTCTCGTTGTGCCAGTAGCCGCCGAACACCACCCCGCCCCGCACCAGCAGTTCACCGTCGTTGGCGATGGCCATGCTGTTGCCCGGCAACAGCTTTCCGACCGTGCCGACCTTCAGCTCGCCGATCCGGTTCGCGGTGATCGCGGCGCTGGTCTCGGTCAGCCCGTAACCCTCGTAGATGGTCAGGCCGATGCCGCGGTAGAAGTGGCCCAGCCGGGCCCCGAGCGGAGCCCCGCCGGAGATCGAGGCGCGGCAGTCGCCGCCGGTGGCCGCGCGCAGCTTGCCGTAGACCAGCCTGTCGAACAGCGCGTGCTTGGCGCGCAGCACCAGGCCCGGCCCGCCGGTGTCCTGCGCCTTGCTCCAGTCGATCGCCGCCTGGGCGGCCATCGCGAAGATCGTGCCCTTCCCGCTGTCCTGGGCGCTCAATTCGGCGGTGTTGTAGACCTTTTCGAAGACGCGCGGAACCGACACGATGACCGTGGGCTTGAACTGTCCGAACATCGGCACGAGGTTCTTGATGTCGCTGGTGTAGCCGATCGTGACGCCGTTGGCGAACGCGGTCATGGACAGCGCCCGGGCCAGCACGTGGGCCAGCGGCAGGAACACCAGCAGGCGCTCGCCTCTGTGCAGCAGGGTGGGGAAGCAGGCCGTCGCCCCGCGGGTCTCGTGCAGCAGGTTGGAGTGCGTCAACTGGCAGCCCTTGGGGCGGCCGGTGGTGCCCGAGGTGTAGATCAGCGTGGCGGGATCGGTGGACCGGATCGCCGCCGAGCGCCGATCGACTTCCGCGGCGTCGGTCGATGCGCCCGCCTCGGCCAGCGCTTGCAGCGCCGACGACGGGCCGGCGCCTCGATGACCACCACCTTGCGCAGTGCGGGCAGCTCGTTGAGGAGTTCCTTGACCATCAGGGCGTGCGCCTCGATCTCGACGAAGGCGAGCACCGCGCCCGAGTCCTCGAGCACCCAGCGCACCTGTTCCGGCGAGGACGTCTCGTAGATCGGCACCGTCACCGCGCCGACCGACAGGATCGCGTAATCGAGGATCGCCCACTCGTAGCGCGTCGCCGACAACATGGCCACCCGGTCGCCGGGTTGCACGCCCTCGGCGATCAAGCCCAATGCCGCAGAGCGGATCTGGGCCGCCGCCTCCCGGCAGGTCACGTCCACCCACGCACCGTCGACCAGGCGTTGGAAGATGACGTGGTCGGGGGTGTCGCGCTCGTGGTCCCAGACCGGTGCGGCGACGTTGTCGTGCTCGGCGACGGTGAACGATGCGGGGACGCTGAACTCGCGCACGATGAAGACCTCTCGTGATTGTCGGGCGGCTCGACAAAAGGTGGTGCGTTGTCCAGCCTAGTCGGCCCACCGGGGCCGATACCCCGACATGTGTGAAGCTTGTCAGTCATGAACAGCATCCAGATCGCCGACGAGACGTTCGTCGCGGCGGACCCCGCGGCGGTCGGCGCGGCGGTTGCCGACCGCGCGAACTGGGCGCGCTGGTGGCCGGACCTGCGCCTGCAGGTGATCGAGGACCGGGGCGAGCTCGGCCAGCGCTGGACCGTGACGGGCGCGCTGACCGGGACGATGGAGGTCTGGCTGGAGAAGGTGCTCGACGGGGTGATGCTGCACTACTTCGTGCACGCCGAACCGGCCGGCGCCGCCGCGTGGGAACTGGCGAAGATGAACCTCGCCAAGATCAACCACCGGCGCCGGGTGGCGGGCAAGGAGATGGCCTTCGAAATCAAGCGGAAGCTGGAGGCTGGGCGCCCCGTGGGGATGCCACGGCCGGGCGTGAACGATCCCGGCCACGGCGATCATCGGAGGGTAGATTCCTGGCCAGCGGCCAGAAAGTCGCTCGCGCCCAGGACTGGGAAGGACCGGAAGACTCCAGTGGCGGACAAGACGGCACAGACCATCTACATCGATGCCGACCCTGCGACGGTGATGGACGTCATCGCCGACATCGGCTCCTATCCCGACTGGGTCGCCGAGTACAAGCAGGCCGAGGTGCTCGAGGCCGATGACCAGGGCTACCCGAAGATGGCCAGGCTCGTGCTCGACGCGGCGGTGCTCAAGGACACCATGGTGCTGAGCTACGAGTGGCCGTCGGACCGCACCTCGGTGACGTGGTCGTTGGTGTCGAGCTCCCTGTTGAAGTCGCTCGACGGTGCATATCGCCTGTCGCCGAAGGGCACCGGCACCGACGTCACCTACGAGCTGTCGGTCGACCTGATGATCCCGATGATCGGACTGCTCAAGAGGAAGGCCGAGCGGCGTCTGACGGACACCGCATTGAAGGACCTCAAGAAACGAGTCGAGACTGACTGAGGGCAGAACCGCCGGCGACGCGGGAGCGGCGCCCGGGCCGGCCCGGATCAGCCTGTTCGTCGGCAAGGGCGGCGTGGGGAAGTCGACGCTGGCGACGGCCACGGCCGTGCGCGCCGCGCAGACGGGACTGCGGGTCCTGCTGGTGTCCACCGATCAGGCCCACTCGATCGGCGACGTGCTCGGCGCCACCCTGCACGCCGACGGGTGTCCGCGAGCCCACCCGGGTGCTGGCCGACCTCGACACCTCCGACGCGGGCGGCGGGGTACTGGATGCGCTCGCGCTCGACACGCTGGCGCTGCTCGACGCGCACTGGCGGGAGATCGCCGGGCCGCTCGCCGGGCGCTTCCCCGACTCCGATGTGGGAGACCTTGCGCCAGAGGAACTCTCGGCGCTACCGGGGGTGCAGGAGGTGCTCGGCCTGCACGAGGTCGGCGAACTGGCGGATTCCGGCCGCTGGGATCTCGTCGTGGTCGACTGCGCGTCGACCGCCGATGCGATGCGGATGCTCACCCTGCCGGCCACCTTCGGTCTGTACCTCGAGCGGGCCTGGCCGCGGCATCGCCGGCTGTCGGCCTTCGACGACCCGCGCTCGGCCGCGGTGGTCGGACTGCTGGAGCGCATCGGGGCGGGCACCGAGAACCTGGCGACGCTGCTCACCGACGGGGCGCGGGTCGGTGCGCATCTGGTGCTGACCGCCGAACGGGTGGTGGCCGCCGAGGCGGCCCGCACGCTGGGCTCGCTGGCCCTGATGGGCGTGCGGGTCGACGAACTCATCGTCAATCAGGTTCTCGTGCAGGATGATTCGTACGAATATCGCAACCTGCCCGCGCATCCGGCGTTCGACTGGTACGCCGAGCGCATCGGCGAGCAGCGGGTGGTGCTCGACGAACTCGACCGCGTGGTCGGCGACGTGGAGCTGGTGCTGGTCCCGCACCTGGCCGGGGAGCCGATCGGGCCCAAGGCGCTGGGCGAGCTGCTGGACTGTGCGCGCCGCCGGGACGGCGCTGCGCCGCCGGGACCGCTGCGGCCCGTGGTCGACCGCGAGTCCGGCAGCGGGCTCGATGCCGTCTACCGGTTGCGGGTGGAGTTGCCGCAGGTCGATTCGTCGGCGCTGTCGTTGGGCAGGGTCGACGATGACCTGATCATCGGTGTCGGTGGCATGAGGCGGCGGGTCCGCCTGGCGTCGGTGCTGCGGCGGTGCATCGTCATCGATGCGCAGCTGCGGGGCAGCGAGCTGACCGTGCGATTTCGACCGAATCCGGAGGTGTGGCCGGCATGAGTGACTCCCGCACCGATGCCGGCGGCCGGCGGCATTCCGACGTGGCGCCGGAACTGCGGCAGCTCGCGCAGGCGATCCTGGACCGGCTCGACCCGGTGGTGCGGGCGGCGGCCGCGCGGGCGCAGGCCTCGGCGGACAGCCCCGGCAAGTGCCAGCAGGTGTGGTGCCCGGTGTGCGCGCTGGCGGCGCTGGTCTCGGGTGAGCAGCACCCGTTGTTGTCGATCGTCGCCGAGCACAGCGTCGCGCTGCTGACCTGGTCGTGGCCATGGTGGACGACATCGACGACGGCGGCGGGGCCGGCCCTGCGCCGGGGCCCGGCGGGCCGGCGCCCGAGGATCCGCCGTCCCCACCGCGCCGGGCCGCTATCAGCACATCCCGGTGACCGTCGAGGAATAGGCGCACCTGTGGTCGTGAGCACAGCCGTGGGTAAAGTTGGCGAAAGCACCGCGCACGGCTGTGTCGCGGTCGACATACTGAGCGCATCGCGGTCGGGTGATCCGGAGGGTCCATGTGGTACTGGCTGTTCAAGTACATCTTCATGGGCCCCTTGCTGACGCTGCTGGGCCGGCCGAAAGTCGAAGGGCTGGAGAATGTTCCGCCGTCCGGGGCGGTGATCCTGGCGAGTAACCACCTGGCCGTCGCGGACAGCTTCTATCTTCCGCTGGTGGTCAGGCGGCGGATCACGTTCCTCGCCAAGGCGGAGTACTTCACCGGCACCGGCTCAAGGGCTGGTTCACCCGCTGGTTCTACACGGTGGCCGGTCAGGTGCCGATCGACCGCACCGACGCCGACAGCGCGCAGGCCGCGCTGGACGACCGCCAAGCGCATCCTCGACGAGGGCAAGCTGCTGGGCATGTATCCCGAGGGCACCCGGTCTCCGGACGGCCGGCTGTACAAGGGCAAGACGGGCCTGGCCCGGCTGGCGCTGGAGACCGGCGTCCCGGTGATCCCGGTCGCGATGGTCGGCACCGACGTCGTCAACCCGCCCGGGAGCAAGATGTGGCGGTTCGGCCGGGTGACCGTGCGGTTCGGCAAGCCGATGGACTTCTCGCGGTTCGAGGGTCTGGCGGGCAACCGGTTCATCGAGCGGGCCGTCATCGACGAGGTGATGTACGAGCTGATGCAGCTGTCCGGTCAGGAGTACGTCGACCTCTACGCGCGCGGACGTCAAAGAGGGAAAAGGTGAGGCGGCAGTGAAGCCGCCGACCCGGCTGCCCGAAGCTGCGGCCGGTTAGGCCTGCGCCGCCTTCACCACGCCGACCGGCGAGTCGGCCACCGTCGGCGCCTGCGCGCGCGACGGGCGAGCGGCCACGGTCGCACTGGCGGCGATCACCGCCAGCGCCCACCACACGTAGGAGCAGCCGGCGAGCTGGCGCCACAACGACGCCGTCGTCTCGCTGGTGCTCGGGCAGCAGGGTGATCGGGCTCCACACCATCAGCGCCAGCGCCGGCGCGGTGACCGCGCCCAGGCCCACGTGCCGCGCCGGTAGGCGAGCACCGCGGTCACGATCAGCGTCGGCAGCGCCCACACCCAGTGATGTGACCACGACACCGGCGAGACCACCAGCCCGAACATCGCGACACAGATCAGCGCCAGCACCGGCTCGCCGGCGCGCAGCGCGCGCCGCGTCGCCCAGATGGTCAGCCGGCCAGCACCAGCAGAGCAGGCCACCGTCCACAGCACGAACCGCGCGTCGGCGCCGAGGCCCAGCCGGGCCAGTGCGCCGGCGATGTTCTGGTTGGTGTTCAACGTCGCGGTGCCGATGCGGTCGGTGTTGCGCACGGTCTCGGTCCAGTACTCCCAGCGAGTCGCGCCAGGCGAAGCGCGAAGCCGAGCCAGCGTGGCGAGCGCCGACCGAGGCGACCGTCGACCAGCAGCGGCGCGCATGTCGCGGCGCAGCAGCGAAGTACAGCAGGAACACCGCCGGGGTGAGTTTGAGCGCGATCGCCACGCCGAGCAGCAGACCGCGCGGCCACGGTGTGCGGCGCGGCACGCAGTCGGCGATGACCAGCGTCATCAGCACGACGTTGATCTGGCCGAAGTCGAAGTTCGCACGGATCGGTTCCAGGTAGATCACCGCGGGCGCCACGATCGCCGCGGCCAGCCAGGCGCGGCGCGCCCAGGCCGGCTCACCGGTGAGCCGAGTGCCGGCCAGACGTCGAGGCGGGTCAGCACGATCGCCGTGGAGATCACAACAGCACCAGCGTGGTCACCGTGATGGCCACGCTGGCCGCCGCCAGCGACAACAGCGCGAACGGCGCGAAGACGACCGCCGCCAGCGGCGGATAGGTGAACGGCAGATCCAGCCCGCCCTGGGTGTGGAACATCGCGCCGTCGGCGTACAGCGGCTGGCCGTCCAGCCAGGCCCGGCCGCCCATCCGGTAGACGTCGATGTCGATGCGGTACGGGGTGTGGCCCGAGCAGCCGCCACGCCGCCAAGGCCAACGCCGCCAGCGGTCGAGCAGCTGAAACAACCGCCAGACCAGCGTTGGCCCCCAACCAGCCCCGCCGGGCGACCGCCACGTACTCATGTCGCCGACCAGCACTATCGGGGGCGCACCGGCGCGTCGACGGGTATCCCGGCCGCGACACGCGCTGGTCGGCGTAAGTTTTCTGCGTGCACACGAGCCTGAACCTCGACTTGGAGCTGCCCGGCGGCATCCCGTACGGCGGCTGCCGCTGGTGTGCTGCCTGGTCGCGTTCATCCTGACCTTCTTCGTGACCCGCACGATCGTCCGGTACATCCGCGCGCCACGCCGACAGCGACGCCCCGCGCAAGTGGTGGCAGCCGCGCAACATCTCGGCCGGCGGCGGCCTGCACATCCACCACGTGGTGATCGGTGTGATCCTGGTCATGATCTCCGGCGTGGCGATGGTGACGCTGGCGGTCGACGGTGGGGTACCCGAATTCACGGCGGCAGCAATCGTTTTCGGGATCGGCGCGGCGCTGGTGCTCGACGAGTTCGCGCTGATCCTGCACCTGGAGGACGTGTACTGGGCCGAGGACGGACGCACGTCGGTGGACGCGGTGTTCGCCGCGGTCGCGGTGGCCGGGCTGCTGATCCTGGGCTTCAACCCGCTGTCGTTCTTCGACATCGGCATCTGGCGCGACGACCATTCCGTGGCGGCGCGCGCCGTGGTGGTGATCGGCGCGGTGCTGACGCTGGCGCTGGCGGTGATCGTGCTGCTCAAGGGCAAGGTGTGGACCGGGCTGGTCGGCATGTTCATCACCCCGCTGCTGGTCGTCGGCGCGATCCGGCTGTCGCGCCCGCACGCGCCGTGGGCGCGCTGGCGCTACACGCAACCGGCCGCGCAAGATGCATCGGGCGCTGGAGCGGGAGCGCTGACTGCGCCGGCCGGTGATCCAGGCCAAGCTGTGGCTGCAGCACGTCGTCGCGGGCGAGCCGCAGGTTCCCCGACGACCGCGAGGTCGACGCAGCAACTCGACCGCGAGATCCACGCCGCGCCCGCCCCGCAGGGCCGCGCGCCCGCCGCAGGAAGTCGCTGCGTGCGGTACTTCTACGACACCGAGTTCATCGACAACGGCCGCACCATCGAGCTGATCTCGATCGGCGTCGCCGCCGAGGACGGCCGCGAATACTACGCGATCTCAACGGAATTCAACCCTGAGCGGGCCGGCCGCTGGGTGCGCACGCACGTGCTGCCCAAGCTGCCGTCGCCGTCGTCGCAGCTGTGGCGCTCGCGCCGGCAGATCCGCTCGGATCTCGAGGACTTCTTCGGCGTCGACGGCGACGAACCGATCGAGCTGTGGGCCTGGGTCGGCGCCTACGACCACGTCGTGCTGTGCCAGCTGTGGGGGCCGATGACCGATCTGCCGCCGGCGATCCCGCGGTTCACCCGCGAGCTGCGCCAGTTCTGGGAGGACCGCGGTTGTCCGCGGATGCCGCCGCGGCCCCGCGACGCGCACGACGCGCTCGTCGACGCCAGGCACAACCTGGTGCGGTATCGGCTGATGACCGGAGGTGGATCGGCGGCCTGATCGAGCCGGAATGCGGTTTCGAGCCGCCGTTACCATGGACGGGTGAACTGGACCGTCGACGTACCCATCGACCAGCTGCCGTGCGCTGCCGCCGCTGCCTGAGGATCTGCGCGCGCGGCTGGACGCCGCGCTGGCCAAGCCCGCCGCTGCAGCAGCCCAGCTGGGACGCCGACCAGGCCAAGGCGATGCGCACGGTGCTGGAGAGCGTGCCGCCGGTCACGGTGCCGTCGGAGATCGAGAAGCTGAAGGGGCTGCTCGCCGACGTCGCGCGCGGCAAGGCGTTCCTGCTGCAGGGCGGCGACTGCGCCGAGACGTTCGTCGACAACACCGAGCCGCACATCCGCGCCAACATCCGCACGCTGCTGCAGATGGCGGTGGTGCTGACCTACGGCGCCAGCATGCCGGTGGTCAAGGTGGCCCGCATCGCGGGGCAGTACGCCAAACCGCGGTCGGCCGACATCGACGCGCTGGGCCTGAAGTCCTACCGCGGCGACATGGTCAACGGGTTCGCGCCCGACGCCGCGGTGCGCGAGCACGATCCGTCGCGGCTGGTGCGCGCCTACGCCAACGCCAGCGCCGCGATGAACCTGGTGCGGGCGCTGACCTCGTCGGGTCTGGCGTCGCTGCACCTGGTGCACGACTGGAACCGCGAGTTCGTCCGGACCTCGCCCGCCGGCGCCCGCTACGAGGCGCTGGCCGGCGAGATCGACCGTGGCCTGACGTTCATGAGCGCCTGCGGGGTGGACGACCGCAACCTGCAGACCGCCGAGATCTACGCCAGCCACGAGGCGCTGGTGCTCGACTACGAGCGGGCCATGCTGCGGATGGACGTCGGAGACGGAGTGTCCGAGCGAGGCCAGCCGCAGCTCTACGACCTGTCGGCGCACTACGTCTGGATCGGGGAGCGCACCCGCCAGCTCGACGGCGCCCACGTCGCGTTCGCCGAGGTCATCGCCAACCCGATCGGTGTCAAGATCGGCCCGACGACTGACGCCCGAGCTGGCGGTCGAGTACGTCGAGCGGCTCGACCCGAACAACAAGCCCGGCCGGCTCACGTTGGTCAGTCGGCATGGGCAACAACAAGGTGCGCGACCTGTTGCCGCCGATCATCGAGAAGGTGCAGGCGACCGGTCACCAGGTGATCTGGCAGTGCGACCCGATGCACGGCAACACCCACGAGTCGTCCACCGGCTACAAGACCCGGCACTTCGACCGCATCGTCGACGAGGTGCAGGGCTTCTTCGAGGTGCACCACGCGCTGGGCACGCATCCCGGCGGCATCCACGTCGAGATCACCGGGGAGAACGTCACCGAGTGTCTCGGTGGCGCGCAGGACATCTCGGACACCGACCTGGCCGGCCGCTACGAGACCGCCTGCGATCCGCGGCTGAACACCCAGCAGTCGCTGGAGCTGGCGTTCCTGGTCGCGGAGATGCTCCGCGATTAGACAGGGGCGGAGATGCTCCGCGATTGACGGGCGGAGATGCTCCGCGATTAGACAGGGCCGGAGATGCTCCGCGATTAGAGCAGATTGCAGGTTGGCGCCCAGCGTCCACGCCCCGGCGCCGGCCGCGGCCGCCAGCGTGCACACGGCGATCACCCAGAACAGCAGCACCCGCTTGGCGCGCTGCCGCGCCCAGTGGAACTCGGTCAGCTCGATGCCCGCGAATCGCCCGCTCATCGGCCGGTCTCCGTCGTCGGCGTCGGCCGCTTCGGCCGGCGGGAGCTCGTCGCGGCTGAACGCCCGCGTGTGCCGGTGCGGGGCCGCCGCGGCCGTCGGGGAGTCGACCAGCGCCGCCGAGGCGTGCAGTCGCCGAGTTGCGCGGCGCGGGCACCCGGAAGTTCGGCAGCCCCAGTTCGTCGAGATCACGTCGAGCTCGGCGGCCATCTCGGCCGCGTCGGCGAACCGCTCGGCGGGGTCGCGCGCCGTGGCACAGCGCCACCAGCTCGTCGAATTGCCTTGGCACCCCGCTGATCACGGTGCTCGGTGGGGGGACGTCGTGGTCCATCCGCTGGTAGGCGACGGCCAGCGGGCTGTCGCCGGTGAACGGGGTGCGGCCGGTCAGCAGTTCGAAGACCAGGATGCCGACGGAGTACACGTCACCGCGGGCTCGGTCTCGCCGGTGCGACCTGCTCCGGGCGACAGATACGCGGCGGTGCCCAGAATGACGCTGGTCGAGGTGATCTTGGCCTCGGCCACCGCGCGGACCAGCCCGAAATCGGCGATCTTGACCTCGCCGTCGTCGGAGATCAGCACGTTCTCGGGTTTGACGTCGCGGTGCACCAGTCCCGCGCGGTGCGCCACCGCCAGACCCGCCGAGCACCGGGCGCAGCACCGCGGCCACCGCGTGCGGGGGCATCGGGCCCCGCTCGCGCAGCAGTTCGCGCAGCGTGCCGCCCTCGACGAGTTCCATCACCAGAAAGGGCGGCTGACCGCCCGGGTTCGGCGCCCTGGTCGTAGACCGCCACCAGGCCGGGGTCTTTCAGCCGCGCGACCGCGCGCGCCTCGCGCTGGAAGCGGGTCAGGAAGTGCTCGTCGCCCGCGTACCGGGAGTCCATCACCTTGAGCGCCACCGGCCGGTCCAGCCGGAGGTCGAGCCCGCGGTACACCGCCGACATGCCGCCGGTGGCGATCAGCGCGTCGACGCGGTAGCGGCCGTCCAGCACGACGCCCGTCAACGCGCCGGCGTGCTGGTAGGTCTCCATCGGACACATGGTACGAGCCGCGCAGCCCGCGACTGATCAAGCGACCGTCCAAAGTGCCGCCGTGGATTTAGACTCGGCGCGGTGAGCAGCATTCCGGCTGCCGAGGACGTGCTGGATCCCGACGAGGCCGTGTACGACCTGCCCACTGTCGCCGAACTGCTCGGCGTCCCGGTGACGAAGGTGCACCAGCAGCTGCGCGAAGGGCATCTGGTCGCGGTGCGCCGCGACGGCGCCGTGGTGGTGCCCAGCGTCTTCTTCGACGACGACGGCCACGTGGTCAAGAGCCTGCCGGGTCTGCTGGTGGTGTTGCACGACGGCGGCTACCGCGACACCGAGATCCTGCGGTGGCTGTTCACGCCGGACCCGTCGCTGACGATCCCGCGGGACGGCTCGACGCGAGCGGCAGGCTAATGCCCGGCCGGTGGATGCGCTGCACTCTCATCAGGCTCGTGAGGTGGTGCGCCGGGCGCAGGCGATGGCGTACTGACCGTGGCGGGGGAGTGCGACAGCCAGTACCAGGCGGCGGCGGCGCACGCCGTGGCGAGCAGACGTGTGCCCACGAGTACATCCCGTGGCACCGTCGGGCTTGAAGATCACCATGATCCACGTCGAGAAGCCGGCGATAGCGGCGATCGCACGCCGGGACTGCGCCAGCGCCGGCAGCCACCGCCAGCGGCCAGGTGTAGTACCACGGCAGCGCGGCGGGGACGAACAGCACGACCACGATCATCAGCGGCGGCGATGCCGATCAGCGCCTCGCGGTCGTTGTGCCGGAACCGCCACCACAGCACCGGCGCTGACAGCGCGATGAGCGCGATCCGGCGATGCGCAGCGTGATCTCGAGCACCGCGTAGAAGTTCACCGGGACGAACAGGCCGCCGACCGCGTTGATCAGGTTCGCCGCGGCGGTCGGCACCGTCAGCCAGTTGATGATCTTCACCGAGCCGGCCAGCGCGGTCAGCCAGCCCAGGCCGACGCCGGCAGCCAGGGACAGCACGGCGAACACCGCGACGAAGATCGAGCACCGAGCCGCCGTGGCCGCCAGCGAAGCGCCTTGGCCGGCGAATAGCCCGCGCCGCTCCCGCAGGCTGCGCGCCCACACCCAGACCATGAACGGAAGCGCCAGTCCCGCCGTCGCTTTCACGGCGACGGCCGACCGCGATGAGCGCGACGCCCCAGGCTGACGGCCGCGGAATGCTCAGCGCGATGCCGGCCATCATCAGGCCGACCATCAGCATCTCGTTGTGCACTCCGCCCATCAGACTGGATGATCACCAGCGGGTTGAGCACGCAGATCCACAGCGCCGCAGCGCCGTTGGCGCCGACGTGGCGGGCGACCCGTGGCCCGCCCAGATCAGCAGCGCCAGCCCGGGCAGCATGCACAGCCGCAGCAGCATGGTGCCGGCCACGACGTCGTTGCCGACCAGCATCGTGACGAACTTCGCGACCAGGATGAACGCGGGCCCGTACGGCGCGGTGGTGGTCGTCCAGATCGGACTGACGTTGTCCAGCAAGGAGTTCGGGTTCTCGATGGGGCCCACCACGTACGGGTCGAAGCCGTCGCGCAGCAGTGCGCCCTGCGCCAGGTAGGAGTAGGTGTCGCGGCTGAACACCGGGACGCAGAGCAGCAGCGGGGCCAGCCAGAAGCCGGTGGTGGCGACCATCGTGTATTGCGTTGCGGTGCGGTCGATCACGTGCCGGCCCAGCCAGAGCCAGGCGATCAGCATCAGCGCGACACCGCCCCACAGCAGCACCGAGGACAGCACCAGGCCGTGCCCGAACCGCAGCCAGGACAGGTGCAGCGACTCCAGCAGCGGGTCGTGCAGCCGGGTGCTGCCCGCGCCGAGTCCGCCCGCGGTGATCAGCACCGCGCCCAAGCGCCGAGCAGCGCCGGCCCGGCCTGCGGGGACAGCGCGAACTCCCGGAGCCGGGACAGGTGCGGCGCGGGTTGCCGGGAGAGTGCGGGCGTGGTCATCGTCCTAGGCGGACCGGTTCGCGGCCAATCTGGCGAGCTCGATCAGACCCAGCCTCGGCCTGTGTCGTCGATCGGTGCGGCGTTGAGGATGTCGAGCGCCGTGCGGGTGAGCGTGTCGATCCGGTCTTCGACGGCGGCCAGCGCGCCGACCGACTCGATGACCTGGCAGAGCTCGCTGCACCGCGGCGTCGGACAGATCGGTGCCGATCGACGTGCGCAGCAGCTCGGCGGCGACGGGGTCGCGCTTCTCGGCGAGCTCGACGGCCTCGGCCAGCAGCACGGTGCGTTTGCCCGAGCGCAGGTCATCGCCCGAGGGCTTACCGGTCACGGCAGGGTCGCCGAACACGCCGAGCACGTCGTCGCGCAGCTGGAACGCGATGCCGAGGTCGGTGCCGAGCTCGTGGAACGCGGCCTGGATCTCGCGGGCGGTCGGCGGCGGCCGCCGCGCCGAACTGCAGCGGCCGCGAGATCGTGTACGAGGCGGTCTTGTAGGTGTTGACGGTCATCGCCGACGCGACGCTCTCCGCGCCGCTGGACTCGGCGACGATGTCGAGGTACTGGCCGCCGAGCACCTCGGTGCGGATGGCCGACCAGACCCGCTGCACGCGCCGGCGCGCGTGCGGCGCCGATCTCGGCGGTGGCGACGATGTCGTCGGCCCACACCAGGGCGAGGTCGCCGAGCAGGATCGCCGCCGACATCCCGAACTGCTCGGGCGAGCCGTGCCAGCTGCTGCCGCGGTGCCGCTCGGCGAAGATGCGGTGCACGGTCGGCAGCCCGCGGCGGGTCGCGGAGGCGTCGATGACGTCGTCGTGCACCAGCGCGCACGCGTGCAGCAGCTCGAGCGCCGAGAACAGCCGCAGCATCGTCGGGCTCGGGCTCGGTGCCCGCGACCGCGCGCCAGCCCCAGTAGGCGAACGCCGGGCGCAGGCGTTTGCCGCCGCGCAGCACGAATTCCTCGAGCGCGCTCGGTCAGCACCGCGTAGTCCGACGCCGATGTACGCGGCGTCGCGGCGGCGGTCGCGCAGGTATTCCCGCAGCTGTTCGGTGACGGCGCCGGCCAGCTCGACGGCTGACGGTGCCGCTGCATCCACGCTCAGCGGGCGCCCCTTTCTCGTATGGTCTGACTCGGTCTCGAGTGCTCAGCGTAGAGCCTGGCGCCCCGAATGGCCGCGCCGTTGCCCTAGTGCGGCTGCTCCTGCGGTTCGCCGGGGCGCGGCGAACGGTCCCGGCTCGCTGTAGGCCAGGCGCCGATGATGCCCGCGACCAGGAAGGAGGCCACGCCCAGCCAGATCGCCGCGCCGGTGAACGAGCGGGCGCTGGGATCGGTGTAGCGGGCCTGGGCGTTCATCGTGCTCACCACGCCGGGCTTGCAGCTTCCACTCGACGACCTCGGAGGAGACCTGGTCGCCGTTCGTCGACGTCACGTCACCGGGGAAGGACACCGACAGCGAGACGTCGGCGTCGGGGTCGGTCAGCGAGGTCAGGTCGGCGCGGCCCTCCAGGATGACCAGGTCGCCGGCCCGGCGCAGGGAGATGTCGACGCCGGCCGCGTCCCGGTTCATGCTCGCCAGCTGCGGAAGTTCGGCGAAGGTCAGGTCGGAGAACACCGCCTGGGAACCCGACGTAGTCGTCGCGGCTGTAGTCGCGATACCGCCACCTTCTCGCGAACGGCAGGTTGTTGAGCAGCTGCGGGCCCTTGTCGTCGTCGTTGCGCGGCTTTGGCCGCGGCGATGATCTGGCCCGACACCCGGTCGTCGGGAGAGACCGTGATCGACGCCCGGACCCGCACGCAGCCCGATCAGCGAGGGCGCCACGACGAGCAGCAGCAACGACCATCGCGAGGAGACGCGTGCGCGTCCGGTGACGGGTCGACACGAGGTCATCGTGCCAGACCGGGTGCGCTACAGCGGCAGTGTGCGGCCCAGGATCGCGAACGCGCGCGGATCGCCGGCGAAGTGGTAGCCGCGGATCGATGTCGGTGAAGCCCAGCCGGCGGTACAGCCGCCAGGCGCGGTTGGCCTCGCCGTTGATCTCGGGCGTGGACAGCAGCACGTGCGCCTCGCCGCGGTCGCCGAGCAGCCGCCGGGTCAGCGCCTCGCCGAGTCCGCGGCCCTGCGCGTGGGGGTGGATGTGCAGCTCGGTCAGCTCGAAATAGCTGGTCATCAGCGCCGCGATGCGGTCGTGCGTCGGCGCCGCCGCGGCGCAGTCCCGCGACCACCTGCTGCTGCCACCACTGATCGGGAGCGCCGCAGTAGCCGTAGGCGATCCCGAGCATCGGCGCGTGCAGCCGCGTGTCGACCGCCCGCTCGTTCGTCGGCCACCTCCACGGCCGCGCGACCGCCTTCCAGCCGTGCCGGCGGGTGTGCTCCAGCCACATCGACGCGCGCTGGTCCTCGGTGCCGCGCGGATAGCGCATGGCGTCGACGTAGATCGCCAGCGCGTCGCCGAGGCGGCGCTGCATGTCGCGCGGCGACAGATCGATCAGAAATGTCGCCAAGTGTCTGCCCCTCCCGGCGGTGATCGGTGCCGCCACCATTATCGCGGTCGGATCGCAGGCGCCGCTCCCACGCCGGTGACGTCATAGAATCGGCCGATCGAACTAGGTGGTACGGCTCAGATTCGGCCTCGTATCATGACTGTTAGGTGCCCGTACATGCGGGCACCACGACTTTGAACGATCGCGACGTCCGCCACGGCAAGAGGAGGGACGAATGCCACTCTCCGATCATGAGCAGCGCATGCTCGACCAGATCGAGAGCGCGCTCTATGCCGAGGACCCCAAGTTCGCGTCGAGCGTTCGTGGCGGCACCCTCCGCGCGCCCTCGACCCGGCGCCGGCTGCAGGGGGCGGCGCTGTTCGTGATCGGGCTGGCGATGCTGGTGTCCGGTGTCGCGTTCAAGGCCACGATGATCGGCAGCTTCCCGATTCTGTCGGTCATCGGCTTCATCGTGATGTTCGGCGGCGTGGTCTTCGCGATCACCGGGCCGCGGGTCGGCGCGGCCGACCGCGACCGGTCGCGCCGACGGCCGGCCGCGCCGCGCCAGAAGCGCGCAAGGGCGGCGGTTCGTTCACCAGCCGGATGGAGGACCGGTTCCGCCGCCGCTTCGACGAGTAACGCGACGATAGAACTTCGGGGCAGTCCGCCGGGCTGCCCCAGTTTTTTGCCCCACGTCACCCCACCGGGCCATCGTGTGGCTCGGTGATGTCGCTGAGCTGAGGTTTCGTATCGATGGGGCGATCGGCCCGCGTCGCCGCACCGGAGGTCCGTTCGTGCCGTGTTGTGCCCGTGGTGGGGCTGCGACGCGAAACTCCTCCTGCCAATTGGCGCAAAGTGGGGGATTGTGGGGTAAAGTGGCGGACAACGGAGCGACCGGGGTTCCGTAGGGCGAGGCTCGGCAGGTCTGCGAGGAGGCGACATGTTCCTCGGCACCTACACGCCCAAGCTCGACGACAAGGGGCGGCTGACGCTGCCCGCCAAGTTCCGCGACGCGCTGGCAGGAGGGTTGATGGTCACCAAGAGCCAAGATCACAGCCTCGCCGTCTATCCGCGGGCGGAGTTCGAGCAGATGGCGCCGACGAGCTCGGGCGCAGGCCAAGCGCAGCAATCCGGAGGCGCGCGCGTTCCTGCGCAACCTGGCCGCGGGCACCGACGAGCAGCACCCCGACGCCCAGGGCCGGATCACGCTTGTCGGCCGAGCACCGCCGCTACGCGAACCTGACCAAGGACTGCGTGGTGACGGGCTCGGTCGACTACCTGGAGATCTGGGATGCGCAGGCCTGGCAGGACATACCAGGAGACCCACGAAGAGAACTTCTCCGCGGCCAGCGATGAAGCACTGCGCGACATTATTTGATCCGGCCACCGAGCCGCAGGCCCGTGCATCGTGGCCTCTGCCCGAACCGGCCCTGGCGTACTTCCCCAACGCCAGGTTCGCGCTCTCGGACAGGGACCACGCTGCATGGGCCGCTCCGACCCTTCAGGCGAGCTGTGATCGGCGGATGACGGGCCCACATCCCGGTCCTGCTCGACCGCTGCGTCGAGCTGCTGCGGCCGGCGCTGACCCGCGCGCAGCCCCGACGGCTGCGGGCGCGGTGCTGGTGGACGCGACCCTGGGCGCGGGCGGGCATGCCGAGCGCTTCCTCGCCGAGTTCGCCGGGCCTGCACGTGATCGGGCTGGACCGCGACCCCGAGTGCGCTGCGGATCGCGGGCGAGCGGCTGGCGCGGTTCGGCGACCGGGTCACGTTGGTGCGCACCCGCTACGACGGGATCGGCGCGCGTGGCCGACGGACGCCCGTCGACGCGATCCTGTTCGACCTCGGGGTGTCGTCGATGCAACTGGACCGCCCCGAGCGCGGCTTCTCCTATGCCACCGACGCGCCGCTGGACATGCGGATGGATCCGGAGTCGCCGCTGACCGCCGCCGAGCATCCTCAACACCTACGACGAGAAGGACACTCGCCGGCGTGCTGCGCGAGTTCGGCGAGGAGCGCTTCGCCGGCCGCATCGCCGCGCACATCGTGCGGCGCCGCGCGGTGACGGCCGTTCACCACCACCGGCGAGCTGGTCGAGCTGCTGTACCAGGCGATCCCGGCGCCGGCCCGGCGCACCGGCGGGCATCCCGCCAAGCGCACCTTCCAGGCGCTGCGCATCGCCGTCAACGGCGAGCTGGAGTCGCTGCGCGACGCGCTGCCCGCCGCGCTGCGGCGCGTTCGCGCCCGGCGGCCGCATCGTGGTGATGGCCTACCAGTCGCTGGAGGACCGGATCGTCAAGACCGAGTTCGCCGCGGCGACCGCCTCGCGGACCCCGGCCGGGCTGCCCGTCGAACTGCCCGGCCACGGGCCGCGAATTCGTCGCGCTGACCCGGGGCGCCGAGCGGGCGGGCGCCGAGGAGATCGAACGCAATCCGCGAAGCGCGTCGGTTCGGCTGCGGCGCACTGGAGAAGGTTGGGGGACAGTAGCGATGAAGGCAAAGAAGCGGCACGCAACGCCGTTGCAGCGACCGCGCGCTCACGCGGCGAGGCGCGCAAACCGCAGAAGCGGCGAGCGCGCCGGCCGGTGCGCGAACCCAAGCGGATCGCGGTCGACCCGCAGGCCAGCGGCCGCAAGGCGGCGCGCGACGCGCGCCCACCGCGTCGGCGCCGCGGACCACGCCGAACCCGCGGTCCACCGACAGCCGGCCCGGCCGAAGAGCGCCAGCCAGGCCAAGGCTCGGGCCAAGGCGCGGAAGGCCAAGGCGCCCAAGGTCGTCCGTCCGCCATTGCGCGAGCGGCATGATCGTCAGGCTGGCCTCGATCGACCTGCAGCCCGCGCACGCTGGTCGCCAGGGTGCCGTTCGTCGTGCTGGTGATCGGGTCGCTGGGCCTGGGGCTCGGGCGTGACGCTGTGGCTGTCCACCGACGCCGCCGAGCGGTCCTATCAGCTGGGCAACGCGCGCGACAGGCCAACCAGGCGCTGCTGCAGCAGAAGGAAGCCCTCGAGCGCGAGGTGCTCGAGGCGCAGGCCGCGCCGGCACTGGCCGAGGCGGCCCGCAATCTCGGCATGATCCCGTCGCGCGACACCGCCCACCTGGTGCAGGACCCGGCGGGCAACTGGGTGGTCGTCGGCACCCCAAACCGGCCGAGGGAGTGCCGCCGCCGCCGCTGAACACGCCGCTGCCCGGACCCCGCACCGCCGGCACCGCCCGCGCCGCGCGTCGTCGAACCGCCGTCCGAGGTCCCGGTGCGGCTACCGTCGCAGACTGTGCCCCTGCATGCGCCTCAGCCCGGCCAGCGCCGACGGCTGCCGCCCGGCGTCGAGGTGCCCGCATGTGGTCCCGGGGCAGGTGCCGACACCGGGTCCGGTGCCCCAGCTGCCGGCCGCACCCGCGGCGCCGCTGGCCGGCCGCCGTACCGGCGCCGCTGACCGGGCCCGTACCGGGCCCGGTGGCCGCGCCCGCGCCGGTCGACGCCGCCGCTCCGCACCTGGTGCCGGGCGCTCCGATGACTACCGGCGCACCGCTGGGTGCCGCGCCAGTCGACCCGTGCCCCCGGCACCGCGCCGGGCCCGCCGGCATGAGCCGGCGCCGCGACGTCAGGTCCGTGCGGCGCGACCGGCCGGCCAGGAACGCTCGGCGCGCTCGCGCCGCGTCCGGCAGGCGGCGACCCGCGAGTGGGCTGCGCAGCGCATCGTTCGTCTTCCGGCACCGGGCGGGCAACGCGGTGATCTTCCTGCTGCTGGTCGTCGCCGCCGCGCAGCTGTTCAACCTGCAGGTGCCCGCGCGCCGAGGGTCTGCGCGCCGAGGCGGCCGGCCAGCTCAAGGTCACCGACGTCGAGAAGGCCGTGCGCGGCGCCATCGTCGACCGCAACAGCGACAAGCTGGCGTTCACCATCGAGGCCCGTGCGCTGACCTTCCAGCCGGTCAAGGTCCGCAAGCAGCTCGAGGAGGCCAAGCAGAAGAGCGCCGAGGAGGGCGGCGAGGACGGCGCACCGATCCGGAGGCCCGGCTGCGCGACATCGCCGCCGAGGTGGCCCAGCGGCTGAACAACAAGCCCGACGGCGCGACCGTGCTGAAGAAGCTGCGCAGCAACGAGACGTTCGTCTACCTGGCCCGCGCCGTGGATCCCGCGATCGCCGACGCGATCACCACCGAATTTCCCGAGGTGGGCTCCGAGCGCCAGGATCTGCGCCAGTATCCGGGCGGCGCGCTGGCGGCCAACGTCGTCGGCGGCATCGACTGGGACGGCCACGGGCTGCTGGGCCTGGAGGACTCGATGGACGCCGTGCTGGCCGGCACCGACGGGTCGGTCACCTACGACCGCGGCTCCGACGGCGTGGTGATCCCGGGCAGCTACCGCAACCGGCACGACGCGGTCAACGGGTCGACGGTGCAGCTGACCCTCGACGACGACATCCAGTTCTACGTCCAGCAGCAGGTCCAGCAGGCCAAGGACGCTCTCGGGCGCGAAGAACGTCTCCGCGGTGGTGCTGGACGCCAAAACCGGTGAAGTGCTGGCGATGGCGAACGACAACACCTTCGACCCGAGCGCAGGACATCGGCCGCCAGGAAGACCGCCAACTGGGCAACCTGGCGGTGTCCTCGCCGTTCGAGCCGGGTTCGGTGAACAAGATCATCACCGCCGCGTCGGTCATCGAGTTCGGGCTGTCGCAATCCCGACGAGGTGCTGCAGGTGCCCGGCTCGATCGACATGGGCGGGGTCAAGGTGCGCGACGCCTGGAACCACGGCGTCATGCCCTACACCACCACCGGCGTCTTCGGAAAGTCCTCCAACGTCGGCACGCTGATGCTCGCGCAGCGCGTCGGGCCGCGAGCGCTACGCCGAGATGCTGCGCAAGTTCGGGCTGGGGCAGCGCACCGGTGTCGGGCTGCCCGGTGAGAGCGCGGGCCTGGTGCCGCCGATCGACCAGTGGTCGGGTAGCACGTTCTCCAATCTGCCGATCGGACAAGGGCTTTCGATGACGCTGCTGCAGATGACCGGCATGTACCAGACCATCGCCAACGACGGGGTGCGGATTCCGCCGCGCATCGTGAAGGCCACCATCGCGCCGGACGGCACCCGCACCGACGAACCCCGCCCGGACGGCGTGCGCGTGGTGTCCCCGGAGACCGCCCGCACCGTGCGCAACATGTTCCGCGCCGTCGTGCAGCGCGATCCGATGGGCGTGCAGCAGGGCACCGGGCCCGCAGGCCGCGGTCGAGGGCTACCAGATCGCCGGCAAGACCGGAACCGCGCAGCAGATCAACCCGGCGTGCGGCTGCTACTACGACGACGTCTACTGGATCACCTTCGCCGGCATGGCGCCCGCCGACGATCCGCGCTACGTCGTCGGGGTGATGATGGACAACCCGCAGCGCGCCGCCGACGGCAAGCCCGGCTCGTCGGCCGCGCCGCTGTTCCACAACATCGCGTCCTGGCTGCTGCAGCGGGAGAACGTGCCGCTGTCACCCGATCCGGGTGCGCGGTTGACCCTGCAGGCCGGTTGACGCGCCGGGCTCTGCCGGTCTTGTCGGTACTGTGTCATGGCCATGAACCTGCGCCCCAGCCATCCCGTCGGTCTGTCGCTCGATGACGCCGCGCGACTGGTGTCGGCCATCCGCGCAGACGGCGCCCCGCTGCCCGACACGCTGGTCACCGGGGTGACGCTGCGCGGTCAGGACGCGCAGCCCGGAGACCTGTTCGCGGCGCTGCCGGGGGCGCGGTCGCACGGCGCGCGCTACGCGGCCGACGCGGTCGCCCGCGGTGCGGTCGCGGTGCTGACCGATCCGGACGGGATGGCCGAGCTGACGACCGCGGCCGACCTCGGCGTGCCCGTGCTGGTCCACCCGGCGCCGCGAGCGGTGCTCGGCGACGCTGGCGGCCGCCGTCTACGGCGATCCGTCGCAGCAGGTGCGCGTCATCGGCGTGACCGGCACGTCGGGCAAGACCACCACCACCTATCTGGTCGAGGCGGGCCTGCGCGCCGCCGGCCGCGTCGCCGGGCTGATCGGCACCGTCGGCGTCCGGATCGACGGACACGACCAGCCGAGCGGGCTGACCACGCCGGAGGCGCCCGACCTGCAGGCGCTGCTGGCGGTGATGGTCGAGCAGGGCGTCGACACCGTCGTGATGGAGGTGTCCAGCCACGCGCTGACCCTCGGCCGCGTCGACGGCGTCTCCTTCGCCGTCGGCGGCTTCACCAACCTGTCCCGCGACCACCTCGACTTCCACTCCACGATGGAGGAGTACTTCGATGCCAAGGCGCGGCTGTTCGATCCGGCCTCGCCGACTCACGCCGCCCAGCCGGTGATCTGCGTCGACGACGACTGCGGGCCGGGCGATGGCCGCGCCGGGCCGAACGCCCCGTCACGGTCAGCGCCACCGGCATCGCCGACTGGACGGTCGAGGACATCCGTTCGGTCGCCGACGGGGTGCAGGAGTTCGTCGCGGTCGACCCCGCGGGTGTGCACCACGGTCTGCAGATCGGCCTGCCCGGCCGCTACAACGTCGCCAACTGCCTGCTCGCCGTGCGCTTGCTCGACGCGGTCGGGGTGTCGCCGGAGCAGGCCGCGCCCGGACTGCGCGCGGCGACCGTGCCCGGCCGGCTGGAGAAGGTGGACCGCGGGCAGCCGTTCCTCGCCCTGGTCGACTACGCGCACAAGCCCGGCGCGCTGCGCGCGGTGCTCGAGACGTTGCGGCTAGCAGTGCACCGGCCGGCTGGCCGTGGTGTTCGGCGCGGGCGGCAACCGCGACCCGGGCAAGCGGGAGCCGATGGGCCGGGTGGCCGCCGAGCTGGCCGACCTGGTCGTGGTGACCGACGACAACCCCCGCGACGAGGATCCCGCCACGATCCGGGCCGAGGTGCTCGGCGGGAGCCGGCCGGCAGCGGCGCCGAGGTGGTCGAGATCGGTGACCGCCGCGCGGCGATCGACCACGCCGTCGGGTGGGCGCGCCCGGGCGACATCGTGCTGATCGCGGGCAAGGGCCACGAGGCGGGCCAGACCAGCCAGGGGCAGACCCGGCCCTTCGACGACCGTGACGAGCTGGCCGCCGCGCTGGCGGCCCTGGCCGCGCGGGAGTCGGCTCGTGATCGCCCTGACGCTGGCCCAGATCGCCGACATCGTCGGCGGCCGGCTCTGCCGAATCTGAGCCGCGAGGAGGCCGCGGCGATCACGGGTGACGGGCACCGTCGAGTTCGACTCGCGGGCGGTGGCGGCCGGGGTGTCTGTTCCTGGCGCTGCCCGGGGCGCGCTCCGACGGCCACGACTTCGCGGCGGCGGCCGTGGCGGCCGGTGCCGTGGCGGTGCTGGCCGCCCGCCCGGTCGGCGTGCCCGCGATCATCGTCGACCCGGTGGGTCCCCAAGGCGGCGGCGGCATCGCCGGCGTGCTGGAACACGACACCGACGGGTCCGGTGCCGCGGTGCTCGCCGCGCTGGCGAAGCTGGCCGCGGCGGTGGCCGACGAGCTGGTCGCCGGCGGTCTGACGATCGTCGGGCTCACCGGCTCGTCGGGCAAGACGTCGACCAAGGATCTGATCGCCGCGGTGCTGGCGCCGCTCGGCGAGGTCGTCGCCCCGCCCGGGTCGTTCAACAACGAGCTGGGGCACCCGTGGACGGTGCTGCGCGCGACCGCGGCCACCGACTTCCTGGTGCTGGAGATGTCGGCGCGCCACCCCGGCAACATCGCCGCGCTGGCCGCGATCGCGCCGCCGTCGATCGCGGTGGTGCTCAACGTCGGCACCGCGCACCTCGGCGAGTTCGGCTCCCGGGAGGCCATCGCTGCGACGAAATCCGAACTGCCGCAATCTGTTCCGGCGTCCGGAGTGGTGATCCTCAACGTCGACGACGCGGTGGTGGCCGCGATGGCCGACACGACCGCCGCCCGCGTCGTCGCGCGTCGGCCGGACGCCGGAGCGCCGACGTGTGGGCCGACCACGTCGCGCTCGACCCGCTGGCCCGGCCCGAATTCACGCTGCACGCCGCGGGGGCCGAGGTGGCCGTCTCGCTCGCGGTGCACGGCGACCACCAGGTGTCCAACGCGCTGTGCGCCGCGGCGGTGGCGCTGGAGTGCGGCGCCACGCCGGAGCAGGTGGCGGCGGCGCTGCGGACCGCGGGCCCGGTGTCGCGGCAGCGGATGCAGGTCAGCACGCGAGCGGACGGCGTGACGATCATCAACGACGCCTACAACGCCAACCCGGACTCGATGAGCGCCGGCCTCAAGGCGCTGGCCTGGATGGGCCGCCAGGGCGCCGGGACCGACGCAGCTGGGCGGTGCTCGGCGAGATGGCCGAACTCGGCGACGACGCGATATCCGAGCACGACCGCATCGGCCGACTGGCCGTGCGCTTAGATGTCTCGCGACTCGTCGTCGTCGGAACCGGGAGGCCTATGAGCGCCATGCTGCACGGGGCGGTCATGGAGGGATCGTGGGGCGGCGAGGCCACCGCGGTCGCCGACGCCGACGCCGCACTGGAATTGCTGCGCGCCGAATTGCGGGCCGGAGACGTGGTGCTGGTCAAGGCCTCCAACTCCGCGGGGCTGGGCGCGCTGGCGGAGGCACTGATGGCCGAGGCCGCTCGATGAGGCAGATCCTCATCGCCGTCGGCATCGCGCTGGCGGTGTCGATCCTGCTGACCCCGGTGCTGATCCGGCTGTTCACCCGGCAGGGGTTCGGCCACGAGATCCGCGAGGACGGTCCGCCGAGCCACCGCAAGAAGCGCGGCACGCCCTCGATGGGCGGCGTGGCGATCGTGGCGGGCATCTGGGCCAGTTACTTCGGCACCCACCTGGTCGGGGTGCTGATCGACGGCAAGGGCCCGTCCGCCTCGGGCCTGCTGGTACTGGGGCTGGCCACCGCGCTCGGCGTCGTCGGGCTTCGTCGACGACCTGATCAAGCTGCGGCGCGCCCGCAACCTCGGGCTTGAACAAGACCGCCAAGACCGTCGGCATCCTCGTCGCCGCCGTGCTGTTCGGGGTGCTGGCGCTGCAGTTCCGCAACGTCGACGGCCTCACTCCGGGCAGCGCAGAGCTGTCCTACGTCCGCGAGATCGCCACGGTGACGCTGGCGCCCGGCGGTGTTCGTGCTGTTCTGCGTGGTGATCGTCAGCGCGTGGTCCAACGCGGTGAACTTCACCGACGGGCTCGACGGGCTGGCCGCCGGCGCGATGGCGATGGTCTGCGCGGCCTACGTGCTGATCACGTTCTGGCAGTTCCGCAACGCGTGCGCCACCAGCCCGGGGCTGGGCTGCTACAACGTCCGCGATCCCCTCGACCTGGCGATCATCGCGGCCGCGACGGCCGGCGCCTGCATCGGCTTCCTGTGGTGGAACGCCGCGCCGGCGAAGATCTTCATGGGCGACACCGGTTCGCTGGCGTTGGGCGGCATCATCGCCGGGCTGTCGGTGACCAGCCGCACCGAGATGCTCGCGGTCGTGCTGGGCGCGCTGTTCGTCGCGGAGGTCACCTCGGTGGTCGTGCAGATCATGGCGTTCCGCACCACCGGCCGCCGGGTCTTCCGGATGGCGCCGTTCCATCACCACTTCGAGCTGGTGGGCTGGGCCGAGACCACGGTGATCATCCGATTCTGGCTGCTGACCGCCATCGCCTGCGGGCTGGGCGTGGCGCTGTTCTACAGCGAGTGGCTGACCACCGTCGGTGCCTGACGTGACCGAGCCCATCAGGGCGGGCGCGGCGGTGCTGGTCACCGGCGCCGGCATCACCGGCAGGGCGCGTGCTGGCCGCACTGGCACCGCTCGGTGTGCGGGCCACGCTGACCGACGACAGCCCTGCGGCGCTGGCCGCTCTCGCGCAGCAGGGTGTCGCGGTGCTCGATCCGGCCGCCGCCATCGCGGCAGATCGCCGACTTCGAGCTCGTCGTGACCAGCCCCGGCTTCCCGCCCACCGCGCCGGTGCTCGCGGCCGCCGCCGCCGCCGGCGTGCCGGTGTGGGGGGACGTCGAGCTGGCGTGGCGGCTGGACCGGTCCGGCCGGTTCGGGCCGCCGCGCCGCTGGCTCGTGGTGACCGGCACGAACGGCAAGACCACGACGACGTCGATGCTGTACGCGATGTTGCGGGCCGCGGGCCGGCGCGCCGCGCTGTGCGGCAACATCGGCGACCCGGTGCTGCAGCAGCTCGACCAGCCGGTCGAGGTGCTGGCCGTCGAGCTGTCCAGCTTTCAGCTGCACTGGGCGCCGTCGCTGCGGCCGGACGCCGGGCGCGGTGCTCAACGTCGCCGAGGACCACCTGGACTGGCACGGCTCCATGGACGGCCTACGCGCAGGCCAAGGCCCGGGCGCTGACCGGCCGGGTGGCCGTCGGCGGTCTCGACGACCCGGTGGCCGCGCGGCTGCTGGCCGAGGCGACGTGCGCCGACGCGGGTCGGCTTCCGGTTGGGCGAACCCGCCGCGGGCGAGCTCGGGGTGCGCGCCGGCGCGGCTGGTCGACAACGCGTTCGGCCGCGGGCTGGTGCTGGCCCCGGCGGACCAGATCCCGGTGGCGGGCCCCGTCGGTGTGCTCGACGCGCTGGCCGCCGCGGCGCTGGCCCGCGCGGTGGACGTGCCGGCCGAGGCGATCGCGCAGGCCCTGGCCACCTTCGAGGTCGGCAGGCACCGCGCCGAGGTGGTCGCGGTCGCCGACGGCGTCACCTACGTCGACGACTCGAAGGCGACCAACCCGCACGCCGCGGCCGCGTCGATCACCGCCTATCCCCGGGTGGTCTGGGTGGCCGGCGGTCTGCTCAAGGGCGCCTCGGTCGACGAACTGGTCGCTTCGGTGGCGGATCGCCTGGTCGGCGCCGTGTTGATCGGCCGGGACCGGGCGATCGTGGGCGAGGCGTTATCACGACACGCACCGGATGTCCCCGTCGTCGAGGTGGTGACGAGGGAGGATTCTGGGGTGGTTGAGGAAGCTGAGACAGGCGTGACTGGTGTGACTCGGTCGGCGCGAGTCGTCGCCGGCAGCGGCGCGACGTCGGCCGACGCCGTCATGGCGGCCGTGGTCGACGCTGCGCGGGGGATGGCCGGCCCCGGCGACACCGTGCTGCTGGCCCCGGCCGGCGCTTCCTTCGACCAGTTCACCGGTTACGGCCACCGCGGCGACACGTTCGCCGCCGCCGTGCGGTCAGCGATCCGATAGCGGGACGCCGTGAGCAACATCGTCGCCCGGCTGCGACACCGCCGCGCGAACCCGGCCGCCGAGGGCGCCACCGCAACGCCAGACCGGCCCGCCCCGGCAACAGCGACCGCCGCGCCCGGCGAGCGCAACCGGTTCGGGGTGTGGCTCGACCGCCCGATGACGTCGTTTCACCTGATCATCGCCGTCACCGCGCTGCTGATCACGATGGGCCTGACCATGGTGCTCTCGGCGTCGGGGGTCTATTCCTACGACCAGGACGGGTCGCCGTGGGCGGTCTTCGGCAAGCAGGTGCTCTGGACGGCGATCGGGCTGTTCGCGTTCTACGTCGCGATGCGGACCCCGGTGCAGGTGATGCGCAGGTTCGCGTTCAGCGGCTTCGTCGTTCACCGTCGTGTTGCTGATCCTGGTGCTGGTCCCCGGAATCGGCAAGGTGGCCAACGGTTCCCGCGGCTGGTTCGTGGTGGCCGGCTTCTCGATGCAGCCCTCGGAGCTCGCCAAGATCGCGCTGGCGATCTGGGGTGCGCACCTGTTGGCCGCCCGCCGCATGGAGCAGGCCTCGCTGCGCGAGATGCTCGTGCCGCTGGTGCCCGCGGCGGTGATCGCGCTGGCGCTGATCGTCTCCCAGCCCGACCTCGGGCAGACCCTGTCGATGGGCGTGATCCTGCTCGGCCTGCTCTGGTACGCCGGCCTGCCGCTGCGGGTGTTCCTGAGCTCGATGGCCGCCGTGCTGGTCTCCGGTGCGGTGCTGGCCCTGTCGGAGGGCTACCGATCGGCCCGCGTGCAGTCCTGGCTGAATCCCGGCGCCGACGCGCAGGGGTCCGGGTATCAGGCCCGACAGGCGCGGTTCGCGCTGGCCAACGGCGGCGTGTTCGGCGACGGGCTGGGCCAGGGCACCGCGAAATGGAACTACCTGCCCAACGCGCACAACGACTTCATCTTCGCGATCATCGGTGAGGAACTCGGTTTCATCGGTGCCGCCGGGCTGCTGTGTCTGTTCGGCTTGTTCGCCTACACCGGCATGCGGATCGCGCGCCGCTCGGCCGATCCGTTCCTGCGGCTGCTCACCGCGACCGCGACACTGTGGATCCTGTCCCAGGTGTTCATCAACGTCGGCTACGTCGTCGGACTGCTGCCGGTCACCGGGCTGCAGCTGCCGCTGATCTCGGCGGGTGGCACGTCGACCGCGACGACATTGCTGATGATCGGCATCATGGCCAACGCGGCACGGCACGAACCGCGAGGCCGTGGCCGCGCTGCGGGCGGGCCGCGACGACCGGGTGAACCGGTTGCTGCGGCTGCCGCTGCCGGCGCCGTACGTGCCGACGCGCACCGAGGCGCTGCGCGACCGGCTGCGGACCAAGGCGCAGAAGCCGCAGCAGAGCGCGCGCGTCGCCAAGGCCGCGCCCCGCACAAGGCCGCGAGCCGGCCGACCGTCCGGTGCGGTCCGGGGCGTCGGTCGGCTATGGTGCGGGCCAGCGCAAGCAGGGCCGGCGGGCCCGCACAAGGGAAGGTCAGCGTCACGGGTGACGGGGATTGCTATCCCGGCGGGGCAGGAGCGCTGGGCCCACGCGCGAAGCACGGGGACGGACGGGGGATCTCTGTGGTTCTCGCCGGCGGTGGCACGGCAGGCCACGTCGAACCCGCGATGGCGGTCGCCGACGCGCTGCGGGCGCTGGACCCCGACGTCCGGATCACCGCGCTGGGCACCGCGCGCGGGCTGGAGACCCGGCTGGTTCCCGAGCGCGGCTACCACCTGGAACTGATCACGCCGGTGCCGCTGCCGCGCAAGCCGTCGGCCGACCTGTTGCGGCTGCCGGTGCGGGTGCGCCGAGCGGTCCGGCAGACCCGCGCGGTCCTCGACGACGTGCGGGCCGACGTCGTCATCGGGTTCGGCGGCTACGTCGCGGTGCCCGCCTACCTGGCCGCGCGCAGCGTCCGGGCGTCCCGGCGCGTCCCCGTGGTCGTGCACGAGGCCAACGCCAGCGCGGGATGGGCCAACCGGGTCGGTGCGCGCTCGGCGCGCGCGGGTGCTCTCGGCGGTGCCCGACCCGGGTCTGGGTCGGGTCGAGGTGGTCGGCGTGCCGGTGCGCGAGGCCATCACCTCGCTGGACCGGCTGGCGCTGCGCGCCGAGGCGCGCGCGTATCTTCGGCTTCGCCGACGACGCCAGGGTGCTGCTGGTGTTCGGTGGCTCCCAGGGTGCCCAGTCGCTCAACCGCGCCGTCGCAGGCGCAGCCGAACAGCTTGCCCGCCAAGGTGTTTCGGTGCTGCACGCGCACGGCCCGAAGAACACCCTGGAGTTGCGCAGCCCGGCCGCCGGTGACCCGCCGTATGTCGCGGTGCCGTATCTGGACCGGATGGACCTGGCGTATGCGGCGGCCGACCTCGCGATCTGCCGGTCCGGCGCGATGACCGTGGCCGAGGTCAGTGCGGTCGGCCTGCCCGCGGTGTACGTGCCGCTGCCCATCGGCAACGGCGAGCAGCGACTCAACGCCCTGCCCGTGGTCGAGGCGGGCGGCGGGATGATCGTCGAGGACCGCGAGCTGACCCCCGAAGTTCGTGGCCGGCACCGTGGCGGCGCTGCTCAACGACGACGACCGGCTGGCGGCGATGACCGCCGGCAGCGGCCCTGGCCGGGCATCCCGACGCTGCGCAGCGGGTCGCCGCGGTCGCGCTCGAGGTGGCCGAGCTCGCGCGGGACGGACGGGGACGCCGGTGACCGCGATCGAACTGCCGCCGGAACTGGCTCGGGTGCACATGGTCGGGCATCGGGGGTGCGGGCATGTCGGGCATCGCGCGCATCCTGCTCGACCGCGGCGGCCTGGTGTCGGGATCGGATGCCAAGGAGTCGCGGGGAGTGGTGGCGCTGCGGGCCCGTGGCGCAGTGGTCCGGATCGGCCACGACCCGGCGGCGCTGGACATGCTGCCCGGCGGCCCGACCGCGGTGGTGACTACCCACGCGGCCATCCCGAAGACGAATCCCGAACTGGTGGAGGCGCGCAGGCGCGGCATCCCGGTGATGCTGCGGCCCGAGGTGCTGGCGAAGCTGATGGCCGGGCACACCACGCTGATGGTCACCGGTACCGCCGGCAAGACGACGACGACCTCGATGCTCATCGTGGCGTTGCAGCACAGCGGTTTGGATCCGTCCTTCGCCGTGGGCGGCGATCTCGGCGAACCCGGCACCAATGCCCATCACGGCAGTGGGGCCTACTTCGTCGCCGAGGCCGACGAGAGCGACGGATCGCTGGTGCAGTACCGCCCCGATGTCGTCGTGGTGACCAACATCGAAGCCGACCATCTCGACTTCTTCGGCAGCGAGCAGGCCTACGTCGCCGCGTTCGACGCGTTCATGGAGCGTCTGCAGCCGGGCGGCGTGGTGGTGGTGTGCGTCGACGATCCGGGGGCGGCCGCGTTCGCCGATCGCACCGCCGCGCTCGGCATCCGGGTGCTGCGGTACGGCAGTGCCGATCGCCCGGATCTGGCTGCGGCACTGCTGGACTGGGAGCAGCGGGGTACCAGTGCGGTGGCCACGGTGCCGCTCGCGGGGGAGGACGCGCCGCGCACCATGCGCCTGGGGGTGCCTGGGCGCCACATGGCACTCAACGCACTGGCCGCGCTGCTGGCGGCCGTCGCGGTCGGCGCGGCGCCGGATGACGTGTTCGAGGCGCTGGCCGGATTCGAGGGCGTGCGCCGCCGTTTCGAGTTGGTGGGCACGGCGGCCGGTGTCCGGGTGTTCGACGACTACGCGCATCACCCGACCAAGGTCACGGCCGCACTGACGACGGTGGCGGCGCTCGCCAGGGAGTCCGGCGGCCGGGCGGTCGTCGTGTTCCAGCCGCATCTGTATTCCCGCACAGCCGCTTTCGCCTCCGAGTTCGCGGCGGCGCTGGACATCGCCGACGTGGTCTTCGTGCTCGACGTGTACGCCGCCCGCGAGCAGCCGTTGGCCGGCGTCAGCGGGGCCACGATCGCCGAGCAGGTGACCGTGCCGGTGACCTATCTGCCGGACTTCTCGGCGGTGGCGCCGCAGGTGGCGGCCGCGGTGCGCCCCGGCGACGTCGTGGTGACGATGGGAGCCGGGGATGTCACCCTGCTCGGCAACGAGATCCTGGCAGAGTTGCGCGCCGGGGCCGATCAGGTCAGTCCGTATTCCAGCGGAGTGGCGCCACGATGACCGAGCCCGAAGACGGCGGATCCGCCCCGGTCGACGACCGCGGCGAGGCGGAGCCCATCGCGGGCGCCGATGACGACGCCGACTTCGAAGGTCCGCGCCGCCGGGCCCGCAGGGAGCGTGAGGAGCGACGCGCGGCGCAGGCGCGTGCGATGGCCATCGAGGAGGCCCGCCGCGAGGCCAAGCGGCGCGCGCTGGGCCGACCCGCGCCGGAGAAGCAGACGCTGGGGCGGGGCACCGTCCGGGGCCTGAAGGTGCTGATGTGGACCGCGCTGATCGCGGTCGTGGTGGTCGGTATCGGGCTGCTGCTGTATTTCACGCCCGTCATGGCGGCGCGCAGCATCGTCGTCGTCGGGCTCGGTGCGGTCACCCAGGACGAGGTGGTCGCGGTCGCGGGGGTGCCCGAGGGCAAACCCCTGCTGCAGGTCGACACCGACGCGGTGGCCGAGAAGGTGGCGGGGATCCGTCGGGTCGCCAGCGTCCGGGTGCAGCGGGAGTATCCGTCGACGCTGCGGATCACCGTGGTCGAGCGGGTGCCGGTGGTGGTCCGCGACTATCCCGACGGAGTGCACCAGTTCGACAAGGACGGCGTCGACTTCGCGACGGGGCCGCCGCCGCCGGGGATTCCGTACCTCGACACCGAGCACCCGGGTCCCGGCGATCCGGCGACCCGGGCCGCGCTGCAGGTGATGACCTCGCTGCGGCCGGACGTGGCCGCGCAGGTGGGCCGCGTGTCGGCGCCCTCGGTGGCCGCGATCACGCTGACCCTGATCGACGGGCGCACCGTGGTGTGGGGGACCACCGACCGCACCGAGGAGAAGGCGCTCAAGCTGGGCGCCCTGCTGACCCAGCCCGGGCAAGACCTACGACGTCTCCAGCCCGGATCTGCCGACCGTCAAGTGACGTAGCGCACGCGGCGAATTTTTTCTTCGTGTCGCGTCGGCGCGCCTGCGCGGCTGATGCGCGGGGTGACCCTACCGTTCTGGTTGCGCGGATCAACTTGACATAACTCTAAGCCTCTGGTTGAGGTTGAGGGTTTGCCCCAGGGGGAACTCCGCGTTTCACAGGCAACCAGGCAGGAAAGGGCGATGCGATGACCCCCCCGCATAACTACCTCGCAGTGATCAAGGTGGTCGGCATCGGTGGCGGCGGCGTCAACGCCGTCAACCGGATGATCGAACAGGGCCTCAAGGGCGTCGAGTTCATCGCGATCAACACCGACGCACAGGCGCTGTTGATGAGCGATGCCGACGTCAAACTCGACGTCGGGCGGGACTCGACGCGCGGGCTGGGCGCCGGCGCGGACCCCGAGGTGGGCCGCAAGGCCGCCGAGGACGCCAAGGACGACATCGAGGAACTGCTGCGCGGCGCCGACATGGTGTTCGTCACCGCCGGTGAGGGCGGCGGCACCGGCACCGGCGGAGCGCCCGTCGTGGCCATCGATCGCGCGCAAACTCGGCGCGCTGACCGTCGGCGTGGTGACGCGGCCCTTCTCGTTCGAGGGCAAGCGCCGCAGCAATCAGGCCGAGAACGGCATCACAGTCGCTGCGCGAGAGCTGCGACACGCTGATCGTGATCCCCAACGACCGGCTGCTGCAGATGGGCGATGCCGCCGTGTCGTTGATGGACGCTTTCCGCAGCGCCGACGAGGTGCTGCTCAACGGCGTGCAGGGCATCACCGACCTGATCACCACCCCGGGTCTGATCAACGTCGACTTCGCCGACGTCAAGGGCGTGATGAGCCGGCGCGGTACCGCGCTGATGGGTATCGGATCGGCCCGCGGTGACGGTCGCGCGCTCAAGGCAGCCGAGATCGCGATCAACTCCCCGCTGCTGGAAGCCTCGATGGAGGGCGCCCAGGGCGTGCTGCTGTCGGTCGCCGGCGGCAGCGACCTCGGACTGTTCGAGATCAACGAGGCCGCCTCGCTGGTACAGGACGCCGCGCACCCCGAAGCCAACATCATCTTCGGCACCGTGATCGACGACTCGCTCGGCGACGAGGTCCGGGTAACCGTGATCGCCGCCGGGTTCGATGCGGCCGGTCCGGGCCGCAAGCCGGTGACCGGGGAGACCACTGCAGCGGCGGCTGCGACCAGCCAGCCGATCGCGCCGGGCAAGGCCGGCCGGGTGAGCTCCTCGCTGTTCGAGCCGACGGATCCGGCGAGCGTGCCGGCCGGGCACACCAACGGCGCGACCGTGCGCATCGGCGGTGGCGACGACGGCGGGATCTCCGACGACGACGTCGACGTGCCGCCGTTCATGCGGCACTGACGCCACGTACGGTCGCACCATGTTCCGTGTGCGCCGCGTGACCACCACCCGCGCCGGTGGTGTGTCCGCAGCACCGTTCGCGACCTTCAACCTGGGCGACCACGTCGGCGACGACCCCGCGGCAGTGGCCGCCAACCGGCACCGGCTGGCCACCGCGACGGGGCTCGGTGACGACGGCATCGTCTGGATGAACCAGGTGCACAGCGCCCACGTCGAGGTCGTCGACCGCGGCGGCCGAGACCCTCGACGGCACCGACGGGGTGGTGACCACGGCGCCCGCGGCTCGGGCTCGCGGTGGTGACCGCGGACTGCGTGCCGGTCCTGATGGCCGACGCCCGTGCCGGTGTGGTCGCCGCGGTACACGCCGGCCGGGTGGGCGCCGCCGGTGGGGTCGTGGTTCGCGCCCTGCAGACCATGGTGGACGCCGGCGCGCGATCCGGAGACGTCTCGGTCCTGCTCGGGCCCGGCCGTCAGCGGGCGCAACTACGAGGTGCCCGCCGACATGGCCGACGAGGTCGAGCCAGGCGCTGCCCGGCAGCCGGACCACCACCCGCCGCGGCACGCCGGGCCTGGATCTGCGGGCCGGAATCGCCGCGCAGCTGCTGGCCCTCGGTGTGACGGTGGTCGACATGGATCCGCGCTGCACGGTGGACGATCCGAGCCTGTTCAGCCACCGGCGCGATGCGCCGACCGGCCGGATGGCGTCGCTCATCTGGCTGGAGCCGGCGCCGTGACAGCGGCGGGCCGCGAAGACCGCTCGGCGCGCGAGCTGGAGCTGGGCGAGGCGCTGGCCGCGCTGCGCGCCCGCCTCGCTCGCGCCGCCGAGGCCGCGGGACGCGACGTCGCCGACATCGAACTGCTGCCGGTCACCAAGTTCTTTCCGGCAGCCGACGTCGTGGCCCTGCACCGACTGGGCTGCGGGCGTTCGGCGAATCCCGCGACCAGGAGGCGACCCGCAAGATCGCCGAGCTGCGCGAGGTCGACGGACTGCGCCGCCATCCGTTGGCACATGGTCGGGCGCATCCAGCGCAACAAGGCGCGCTCGATCGGCGAATGGGCTTATGCCGCACACTCGGTCGACAGCCTCAAAGTGGTCACCGCACTCGACCGGGCGGCCGCCGAAGCGCTGGACCGCGGGGCCCGCGCGGCGACCCCTGCGGGTGTATCCTCCAGGTGAGCCTCGACGGCGACGAGAGCAGGGGCGGCGTCGACGTGTCGGCCACCGGCCGCGTCGACGAGCTGTGCGCCGCCATGCACAGCGCGGCCGGCCTCGACTTCGTCGGGCTGATGGCCATTCCGCCGCTGGGCGCCGACCCGGCAGCGGCGTTCGCCCGTTTGCAGCAGGAGCACCAGCGGGTACAGCAGCACTATCAGCAGCGACTCGGGCTGTCTGCCGGGATGTCCGGCGACCTCGAGGCGGCGGTGCGACACGGATCCACCTGTGTGCGTGTCGGTACCGCGCTAATGGGATCGCGACCGCTAACGTCACCCAAGTAGTCACACCAGTCACACCTTCATCACAGACACCAGAGTCCTAGCGGCTCACCGAATCCGGCCACAGGTCACCCTGACGACCGACACGAACTTTCATCACCGCACGAGGGGTCCTCACAATGAGCACACTGCACAAGGTCAAGGCCTACTTCGGTATGGCGCCGATGGACGACTACGAGGACGACTACTACGAGGACGACGAGCGCGTTCCGGCGCGCGGCTACCGTCGTCCCCGCGAGGACCGGTTCGACGACGACGGGGCTATGTGCGCGGGTATGACGGCCTGCCCGACGATCGCCGCCGCGACTACGACGAGCCGCCCGTTGCCGGGTAGCGGCGGCGGCTTCGACGATGCCCGGTTCGAGCCCCGGCTCCGTACTCCGCGCGAATTCGACCGCACCCCACCACGTTTCGCTTCGATGCGGGGTTCGACGCGGGGAGCGCTGGCGATGGATCCGCGTGGCATGGCCGAGCTCTTCGAGGCGGGCAGCCCGCTGGCCAAGATCACCACGCTGCGGCCGAAGGACTACAGCGAGGCCCGCACCATCGGGGAGCGCTTCCGCGACGGCACGCCGGTGATCATGGACCTGGTGTCGATGGACAACGCCGACGCCAAGCGGCTGGTCGATTTCGCGGCCGGCCTGGCGTTCGCGCTGCGCGGTTCCTTCGACAAGGTGGCGACCAAGGTGTTCCTGCTCTCGCCGGCCGACGTCGACGTCACCGCCGAACAGCGCCGCCGCATCGCCGAGGCCGGCTTCTACGCCTACCAGTAGCGGCCTACCAGTAGCGCCGCCGGAGTCGCAGGTCCGAGGCGCAGGTAGGCTGGCGGCGCCGGCCGACATCGCGGTCGGCATCTCCGTCGACATCGCCTGGAGTGAGGTCAGCTTCCGTTGGGGCTGTTCTTCGAGATCCTGGGTTTCGCGCTGTTCGTCTTCTGGCTGCTGCTGATCGCCCGGGTCGTGGTCGAGTTCATCCGCTCGTTCAGCCGGGACTGGCATCCCAGGGGAGCGACCGTGGTGCTGCTGGAGGTGATCATGACGCTGACCGATCCGCCGGTGCGGCTGCTGCGCCGCATCATCCCGCAACTCACGATCGGGGCGGTCCGGTTCGATCTGTCGATCATGGTGCTGTTGCTGGTCGCGTTCATCGGTATGCAGCTGGCCTTCGGCGCCGCGGCCTGAAGAAGACCTCTGAGCTGGCTTATCGACGCGCTGGCGGCCGGTGTGCAAGCATCGGTGTGCGGGTCGCGGCTCGGTGCGCGACGCCGGGGATTGTTGAGTTTCGATCTTAATTATCGCCCTCGCCTGCAACCGCAGGGTCTGGTGTGACAGGATGGACGCCAGTTACGTTCCAGTAAGCCTTTACACTTTGAGATCGGTTGACGGTCCAGACTTCAAGGGGGCAGACAATGCCGCTCACTCCTGCCGACGTGCATAACGTTGCATTCAGCAAGCCACCCATCGGCAAGCGCGGCTACAACGAGGACGAGGTCGACGCGTTCCTCGATCTCGTCGAGAACGAGCTGTCCCGGCTCATCGAGGAGAACACCGACCTCCGTCAGCGGGTCGGCCGAACTGGATCAGGAACTCGGCTCGGCCCGCTCCGGCGGAGGCGGGGCCCAGCCGACGCAGACCCTGCCAGTGTACGAGCCGGAGCCCGAGCCCGAGCCCACGCCGGCACCGCAGCCCGCCTACGAGGCGCCCCCGGCGCAGCCGGCGCAGTCGGCGGCAGCACCGAGGAGCAGCACGTCCGTGCCGCCAAGGTGCTCGGCCTGGCGCAGGAGACCGCCGACCGGCTGACCAGCAGTGCCAAGGCCGAGTCGGAGAAGATGCTGGCCGATGCGCGTGCCCAGGCCGACGCGATGGTCACCGAGGCCCGGCAGACCGCCGAGACCACGGTCACCGAAGCTCGCCAGCGCGCCGATGCCATGCTCGCCGACGCGCAGAGCCGGTCGGAGGCTCAGCTGCGGCAGGCCCAGGAGAAGGCCGACGCGCTGCAGGCCGACGCCGAGCGCAAGCATTCCGAGATCATGGGCACCATCAATCAGCAGCGCACCGTGCTCGAAGGCCGCCTCGAACAACTGCGGACCTTCGAGCGGGAGTACCGCACCCGGTTGAAGACCTATCTCGAGTCTCAGCTCGAGGAACTGGGGCAGCGCGGTTCGGCCGCACCCGTGGATTCCGGCGCCAACAACGACGGCGGGTTCAACCAGTTCAACCGGGGCAACAACTAGTCACGTGACCCGCCGACCGATCTCCTGCAGGGGAGTCTCATGCTGATCGTCGCGCTCGTGCTGGCCGTGATCGGGCTGGCAGCACTCGTGCTGGCCGTTGTCACCAGCAACGCGATGATCGCCTGGGTCTGCATCGCGGCCAGCGTCATCGGGGTCGTGCTGCTGATCGTGGATGCGCTGCGGGACCGTAACAGACGCGGCGCGGACGAGGCCGCCGAGCGCGCGGACGAGGCCGGCGACGAGAGTGACGCCGACTATGTCGAGGACTATCCGGACGAGGCGCCCATCGCGGCCGATCAGGACGACGACGTCCACGCTGATCGGACGGACACCGTCGGATCGCGACACCGCCGAGCCGGAGACCGTTGAACCGGACACTGTTGAACCGGACACCGCCGAGCATTCCGACGGGGAGCACACCAAGGGCTGAAGCCATTGCCGCGCAACGTGTTTCGCCTAGGGTTTCGGGTCCAGCAGCTCACGCACCTCATCGTCGCCGACCTGATGGAAATCCTCGTAGACCTGCCCGACCGCTCCGAAGCGGGCGGGCGTCGTCGAGCACACCACGTCGTCGGCTTCGCGGGCCAACGCCCGGCACACCGATGCGGGACCCACCGGAACCCCGACGACGACGTGGGCCGCGCCCGCCTGCCGCACCGAGCGCACGGCAGCGAGCATGCTCGCGCCGGTGGCGATGCCGTCGTCGACGAGGATGACGGTGCGTCCGGCGACGTCGACAGGTCCGCGGCCGGCCCGGTAGGCCCGCTCACGGCGGTGCAGTTCGGCGGTCTCCCGGCTGATCGCATCGCGCACCTGTTCTTCGGTCACGTCCAGGCTGCGCAGCAGATCATCGTTGAGCACCACGCCGCCACCGGTGGCCACCGCGCCCATGGCGAGTTCCGGCCACTGCGGTACCCCGAGTTTGCGCACCAGGCAGACATCGAGAGGTGCCTTCAGCAGCGCCGCCACCTCCGCGCCGATCGGCACGCCACCGCGAGCGAGGCCGAGCACCCGCACGTCGGCGCGGCCCTGGTACCGCATCAGGTCGCGCGCCAGCACTCGACCTGCCTCGCGGCGGTCCCGAAATGTTCGGTCGGTCTTGGTCATGGCACAGTCACGGCTCGCTGCTAGCAGTATCACTCCGCAACCGGCCGACGCGCAGTCGACCGGGGCAATCCGGTGCGTCGTCGGTGACGAATGCCTTCCCGAGCAAGGAGAGCCATGAGCATCGAGTATCAGAGCACCGTCGACCATCCCGTCGGCAACGTCTGGGACTGGCACGCCCGCCCCGGGGCGATGCGCCGGCTCGTGCCGCCGTGGCAGCCGATGACCGTGATCGCCGAGGCCGACTCCCTGGCCGACGGGGTCGCGGTGTTGGGGCTGCCCGGCGGACTGCGCTGGGTGGCGCGACATGATCCGGCCGAGTACGTGGCGGGCAGCCGGTTCGTCGACGAACTGTCCTCGGCGGGCCTCGCGTCGCTGGCCGCCCCGCGTCATCGGCGGATGGCGCCACACCCACACGTTCGAGGGCGCCGGCGCCGGCACCCGGATGCATGACCGCGTCGACGCGGCGGTGCCCGCGGCGGCTGTTGCGGCCGATGTTCGTCTACCGGCACCGCCAGGTGGCCGACGACCTGGCGGCGCATCGCCGGGCGGCCGACGCGGGCACCGGCCCGCTCGTCGTCGCGGTGACCGGCGCCTCGGGGCTGGTCGGTTCGGCACTGTGTGCGTTTCTGACCACCGGCGGCCATCGGGTCATCCGGCTGGTCCGCCGCCCCGCGCGGCACGAGGACGAACGCCGGTGGGAGCCCGAGGCGCCCGGCGCCGACCTGCTCGACGGCGTCGACGCGGTCGTACACCTGGCCGGCGAGTCCATCGCCGGCCGCTTCACCGAGGAACACCGAGGGCCATCCGCGACAGCCGCATCGAACCGACCCGGCTGCCGCCGCCGCCGCGGCGGCCACCGGGAACGGACCGAAGACCTTCGTCAGCGCGTCGGCCGTCGGCATACTACGGATTCGACCGCGGCGACGTGACGCTGACCGAGGACAGCTCCCGCGGCGAGGGCTTCCTGGCCGAGGTGGTCACCGACTGGGAGGCGGCGACCGACGCCGGCCGCCGACGCGGGTCTGCGCGTCGTGCTCGTGCGGACCGGGATCGTCCAGGCCGCCGCGGGCGGCACGCTGCGTCTGCTCCGGCCGCTGTTTTCCGCCGGCCTGGGCGGCCGCATCGGCGACGGCAGGCAGTGGCTGTCCTGGATCGGGTTGGACGATCTGGTCGACATCTACTACCGGGCATTGTTCGACGATCGGCTCACCGGACCGGTCAATGCGGTCGGGCCGGAGCCGGTCCGCAATTCCGAGTACACCCGCCGGCTCGCGGGCGTGCTGCATCGGCCCGCTCTGCTGCCGGTCCCGTCGCTGGGTCCGCGGCTGCTACTGGGGCAGCAGGGCGCGCGTGAGCTCGCCGAGGCCAGCCAGCGGGTGGTACCGGCCAAGCTGGCGGCGCTCGGCCACCCGTTCCGCCACCCCGACGTCGACCGACGCCCTGGCTCATCAGCTCGGCCGCGAATGACCCGCCACGTGGGTCAGGAACCCGCCCACCAGAGCGCGGATCCGGGGCCGCGACATCGTCGGCGAATTGGGTTGTGCGGGTGAGTAACTCGCTCGTGGTCGAGCCCGGCGGCGGCGGCATCACCGTCGCGGTCGTCGGCCAGCCACACCTTGAGCAGATCGGTGTCGACCTCCGGGTGGAACTGCAGCGCCAGGGTGCGTCCGAGCACGAACGCCTGAGAGCGAATTCGGGGTCCGGGCCAGCTCCGTCGCCCCGGGCGGCAGCGTCCACCGGTCGAAATGCCACTGGAACCAGGGCCCGCCGGGCAACGAGGTCGGGGCGCTCGGTCATCACGTCGTACCAGCCGATCTCCGGGCGTCGGCGAGCGCGCCACGGTGCCGCCGAACGTCTGTGCCAGCAGCTGACCGCCGAAACACACTCCCAGCAGCGCGATCCCCGGCGGCGGCCGCGCCGCGCAGCATCTCCATCTCAGCGCCGACCCAGGTGCCGCGAAGCGCCGGGTCGTACACCGGCCAGCGCGCCCCCAGCGGCACGATGACGTCGTAGCCGCCCGGATCGGGGAACGTCACGTCGTCCGCTGGCTGGTCGGCACGCGTTCGGGGGCGACGACCTCGAACGTCTCGACGTCGAAGCCCCGCTCGGCGAACGCGTCGCCGAGCAGCGCTTCGGTCGCGAGGGGTCGTTGCGCAGAAACAGGACCTTGGCTGCCACCACGCCATTATCTCGGTGGCGGCATCGGCGGCGCATCATCGGGGGCCACCTCCGCGCCGATCGCGCGGAACAGCGCCTCGGCTTCGTTGCGGTAGTCGCCGTCGGGATCGAACGCTTCGGGGCCGAAGGTGGTCGGCGACGGCGATCGCGATCTTCGCGCCGGCAGGTAGGCCTCGACCGCGGCGTATCCGGCGAACATCGGGTTCTGCAGCAGCCAGTCCCCGGAGATGACCATGCCCGAGGCCGTAGGTGTAGCCGTCGGTCATCTCCGCGCAGGTCGGGCAGCCGGGCTGGGTGCGGGTGTGGCCGCGCAGGCCGGTGGACACCATCTGGCGGTAGGACTCCGGGCGCAGCAGCCGCCCGGAGCCGATGCCGACCGCGGTGGCCTCCAGGTCGCCGATGTTCGTCGTCTGGATCGCGCCGTGGGTGATCGTCCAGGACGGATTCCAGAACGTCGACTCCTCGTAGAACGGTGTGCCGGCGGGAATGTGCAGCGCCGCACGGCGCTCGGAGGTGAACGCGTGCAGGGCGGGCGGCGGGATGTCCGCGGTGGACGAGGGACGGTGTCGGTCGAGTCCGAGCGGGCGCAGCACCCGCTCTGCGAGCAGATCCGCCATCGGGCGGCCGGTGGCCTTCTCGAGCGCCAGGCCGAGCAGCACGTAGTTGGTGTGCGCGTAGTTCCAGTTGGTCCCCGGCTCGTAGAGCAGCGGCTGCGAGACGGCGAAGCCGAGCAAGTCGTCGGTGGTCCAGTCGCGGAACGGGTCGGCGTAGAGGGCATCGTTCATCGCGGTGTTGCCGATCACGTAGTCGGCGTAGCCCGAGGTCATCTGGGCCAGCTGGCGTAGCGTGACGCGGTCCGCGTGCGGTACCTCGGGCAGCCATCTGGACAGTCTGTCTTCGAGGCCGACCGTGCCGTCCTCGACGAGTTGGAGCAGCAGCGTCGACACGTAGGAGATCGCGACCGCGCCGTTGCGGAAGTGCATTTCCGTCGTCGCCGGAACCCCGGTCATCGATTCGCCGACCGCGCCGGTGAGGACCTCTTCGCCGTCGATGGTGACCCGCACGATCACGGCCCGCAGATGCGCCGTGGCCATCGTCGCGCGTACGATGGCCATCACGGTCACGGCCTCGGCCGAATAACTCTGTGCCACCGTCGATTCCGTCGATGGCGGGGTCCGCGCGCAGGCCCCCAGCACGAGCAGTGGCAGGACTGCGACGGCAAGGCGTCGCGCGGCGCGCATGCCCCGCATCATCCCGCGCCGGGCGGGCGCAGCAGGCCGAACGGGGATTACTCGCCGGCGGTGTAGACGCCGAGCAGGTCGCGGGCCGAGACCACCCCGGCCAGCACACCGTCGCGCTTGATGAGGACGTGCCGGATGTAGTGCTCCATCATGGTCAGCGCCACCTGGTCGACCGTATCGTCGGCGCCGGCCCACACCAGCTTGGTGCTGGCCACCTCGAGTGCGGCCACATCGGCCGGGTCACGGCCCGCGGCCACCACGCGCACGACGTCGCGCTCACTCAGTACCGCCGCCGGTGTGTCGCCGTCGCCGAGCACGATCATGCCGACGTCATGGGCGACGAGGGCGCGCGCCGCGTCCGCCACGGTCGCGTCGGCGGCCAGACGTGCAACGGGGTCACCGGTGACGGTGGAGACCGGGATGGAGCCGATCGATCGAATGCTGGTCATCAGCCCATGGTGATGTGGTCCACGATGCGGCTCTAGTGACCTCCGTCCTCAGTTGCGCGGCAGTGGTCCTTCGGACGACCCCGAGCGGCGGCCCAAAAGTTAGCCGATCTATTGCGAGTCAAGATTTTTGAATTTGCCCGAGATGGCTCTCCCGAATTGTCGGTGGGGCCGGTCCGACAGCGCCATCGTGATGTCTGATTTTTCGACGTGAGGTCATTGACGGTGTACCGATTGGACATGCGTTGCGTCGCGTGGACGGTCTGCGCGCGGATGTGTCGGCGATTCGCTGACACGCTCCGTGGGCCGAGTTCAAGGAGCGTTGATCTGTGTGGATGCGCCATGTCGTGTCGCAGTTGAATTTGCTTAGAAAGCCGATGCAAGCCCTCGACCTCGGCGTCAGCGGGGCGCATTGCAGTGATGTTGACGACATCACGTCGCTGGTGTTTCATGGCTTTTCACCTTCGTAAATTTCGTTGCTCGGCCTGGATGAGATGGGCCGCATCGCGGAAATCAGTTCCGCGTGAATGGACAGGAGTGCGTTGCTGATGGGCTACGGACGATTCATTGGTCGTGTTGGTGCGTTAGCTGTTGCGCTCGGCGTGGGGTTGACGGTTCCCGCCGTCGCCGCCGCCGAACCCGGTGAAGACAGCTCAGCGGGTGGGGCGCGTTCGGAGACCACGGACACCCAGGAGACGCGCACCGCGAGCACCCGCGACACGCCTGCGGCCGAGTCGGCGCCGACGGATACCGACAGCCGCGACGACACCGACGACGGCGGGGACGGCGAGGACGTCACGGCGGAGTTCGACGACCCCGGCCCAAACGATCCAGGCGGTGACACCGCCGACCAGGACACCGCCGACCAGGACGACGCCGAGAGCCCCGATGACGTCGAGAGTCCCGATGACGTCGAGACCGCCGGTTCGTCGGCGGAACCGGACAGCGGTGCCGAGCCGGTGCGGCAGGCAGCCGTCACCGAACGGCCCACCAGCGGCCCGCTAACCGCCGTCACGCCCACCGAGTCCGTCGAACCGTCAAACCTTGACAGCGGCGACGTGACCGGCAGCGACGACGTCGACGTGGCGTCGGCCGCGCGGCACATCGAGCAGCCCGACCCCGCACCGGCCGTCGACCCGGCGCCGGCCTCAGGTGGTGGCGATCGGGCGACCGCTGCGGTGACCGGTTACTCCGCGCTCGCGCCCTCCGCCGCGGCGCACCCGGCCCCGGCGAGAGTCGTGTCGAAGTTCTTCGCGCTGCTCGGCATCGGGTCATCGGCCGGCGGCGGAGGCGGCGCGCAGCTGCCATCCATCGAATTCGTGACCGCAGCGTTGGCACCGTTCCGTCGCGAGATCGACCGGCTCTTCACCAACCATGGACCCACGGCCGCCGTGACGCTGGCCGGCCAATCGGACCCCGATGTCGTCACCGGCTCGCTGAATGCCGTTGATCCGAAGGGTGACCGGTTGTCCTATCGCGTCGTTCGACGGCCGTCGCAGGGCACCGTCGTCATCGACGCCGACGGGCACTTCAGCTACACCGCCGACCCGCGGCCGGCTGGTGCCGGAGTCGCCGACGACTTCGTGATCCAGGTGGGGGACAACAGCTTTCGGATGATGTCGACGGGCGCCAGGTCGGTCCGGGTCCCCGTGAGCGTGACCCTCGACGGCGCGCAGTCGGCGGGCCAGCCGCTGACCGCCGCAGCGCTCACCGCAGCCACGGGCACCATTCATCAGGTCACCACGGCCGGGCCCGACATCACCGGATTCGACCCCGCCCGAGACAAACTCGACCTCGGGGACGTCTCGGTGCACAACTTCATCGTGGTCGACACCCCCGAGGGCGTGGGATTCCGCAACCCGTGGTCGGGTGAGACGGCGATCGTGGCGGGCGTGTCCTTGGGACAGCTCACCGTGGACAGCTTCACGCCGCCGTGGATCTGCGTGGTCAGGGCCGGTCAACTCGCACGCCGCATCGCTACACGCTCGACAACATCGGCAATGACCTGGTCCGCTTTCTGGGCGAGGTGATCGGCCGCCCGGCCTACGTCAGCGGCCTGTCCTCAGGCGGGCTGCTCAGCGCCTGGCTGTCGGCGTTCGCCGAACCGGATCAGGTCGTCGCGGCATGCTGGGAGGACCCGCCGTTCTTCAGTTCCGAGACCGCGCCCGAGGTCGGCCCCGGCATCATGGCCGGCACCTGATCTCGGCCCACAGTGGAGCATCGGTGACTGGGACGGCATGGTCGCCGCCGCGCCGCGCGAGCTCGACGGATGGCGGGCGCACGTGGCCTTGGCGGCCGGTGCCGACGCGCCGCCCCAGAATCTGCGCGAGTACGACCCGGAATGGGGAAAAGCCTTCGTCACAGGCTCTTTCGCGGCCAGCTGCCCACACCACGTGATGCTCGCCCACGTCAAGGTGCCCGCGCTGTACACCCATCATTTCCGCACGATCGACGAGCCGACCGGCGCGCTGATCGGCGCTTGCACCGACGCACAGGCGCAGCGCGTCACACAGCTGGTCGCCGACACCGGGCATCCGGTGAGCTACCGGTCATTCCCGACCATGGGGCACTCGATGCACGGGCAAGACCCTCAGTTGTTCGCCGACACCCTGCTCGACTGGTTCTCCGGGTTCCCGGCCTGACGGGGCGCGGCGCTGAACGCCGCAGCCACACACAGCACGGCGATGCCGAAGCACGCCAGCGTGTACCAGAGGCTGCCGGTCGGATCGCCGGCGGCCGTCAGACCGTCGACGGCCGTGAGATATGCCGGTAGGGAAGCGCCCCACAGTCCGGCCATCACCACGAGGTAGACCACCGCGTATCCGAGCATCAGCGGGTTGACCGAGCCTGCTGCGGTCGCTGGTTCGCTGCGGCACCGTCGCCACTGCATGACGAGCGCCGGAACCGCCACCACGGAGACGACGACGAGTTCGGCGGCGTACACGACGCCCGCCACCGTCGTGCTGCCCGATACCGTCCCCGCCACCGTCGCGGGCAGCGGCAGAACCGCGGTTCCGATCGACGCCAGCACGCCCACCACGACGGTGCGCAGCACCACCTGCGTACCCGAGAAGGTCCGGCCGCCGGCGGAATCGTCGACGTGGCGCCCGACGAAGAACTGCACGCACAATGCCAGCGACATCGGCCACAGCGCGGCGAACACCACGACACTGGGCAGCGGCACGGAGGCGAAGAACGGCTGGTTCATCGGATGGTCGAGAGTCCAATCCCACCACCGCAATTGCGGGCCCAGGTGGTCGAAGATCTCGTAAAAGGCATGGTGGACGAACCCGACGCAGACGGCGCCGACGACCGTCCCGTAGCGTCGGAACACGCCGAGTCCGCGGACGATCTCGAAGGCCACGGTCGCCATCATCGGGTAGATCGCGACGATGTAGAGCGGCAGGCGCCCCCACAGGAAGTCGACGGTGAACACGTTGTGGGCGAACATCGTGTCGACGTGTTCGGCGATACCGAAGGCGCCGGGGAAGTACAGCGGTGGCTCGATGATCAGTAGATAGGCGATCGCGCCGAACCACAGCACGATGTTGGTCGGGTCATTGTGCCGGCGCAGCCGGTAAATCGCGTAGCCGAGCGCCAGCGCGGCGCCGACGATGACCGTCAGTTCCAGCACCGGAAGCGTCCAGTTCTGCAGGGCGAACGGGTTCCGCAACTCGACGAGTCCACCCGCGGTGTCGCAGGAGAAGCCGAGCCGCGCGGCGAGGTCGGCGAATGTCGGCGTGCACAGTTCAGACATCGGCGGTCTCGCTCTCCTTGGTGCTGTACCACTGCGTCACGTCGTCACCGGCGCCATACCGGTCGAACCATTCCTGCGCCAGTGCCGGCAGCCGCTCGTGGGCAGGGTCGTGGCCCGGGATCTGGCTGCGCACGACCCCCGACATCGCCACCAGCTGCTCACGCAGCGGCAGGTGGCTGAACGCGTTGGCGAACGGCCCGTCATACGCCGCGTTGACGAACGGAAGCCGTTGCAGCAGAGCCTTCTTGCGCCGGTGGATGCGGAACGTCGACATCGCGTCCACCTTGCGATCGGCCAGCGGAACGTAGGTGTTGAAGTCCTCGCCGGCCAGCCGGATGATGCCCATGACGTGCTTGAAGATCGACGGTGCCATCCGCATTCGGTACCACGGGTCATCGATCACCGCGTCGTAGATGGTCAGCGCCGAGCTGCGGTGTTCGACCTCTTCGACGAAGTGCCACAGAAACAGTGAGGCGACCCGGTCGTCGCCGGGGGCGAACAGTGTGTCGTCGTGGTCGAGCATCAGCTTGAACACCGGGGTGAAGGTGGCCTCCAGATCTGCGGTGTAGGCGAGCCGATACTCGAGCGGCGTGGTCCGGGTCAGCTCGTCGTAGGCGGCGACGACCTTGTCGAGGGTGTTCTTCAGTTCCGGGTACGCCCTGATCAGTCCCTTGGCGTGCTGGCGGTGGGCCATCGAGTGCTGACCCTCCTGGCGGACGAACGCGTCGGCCTCCTCGGCGACAGCCGGGTCATCGATGTAGGGCATGGCCTCCGGGATCATGCTGCCGATCATCTTCTCGAAGCCGATCGCCAGGAACGACACCGCGTTGGCCATCGACGAGAACGCGGGATTGGCCGCGTTCCACAGGAACGGCACGTCATGGCTGGCGAAGGCGAAGCGCAGCTTACGCACGATCAGATCGGTCATGGCGGGGCTCCTCGAAGGTCATCATACAATCAGGATGTTCTCTGTATGATTACTCGGTCGGGATGCTGGCGTCAACGGCCGTGTTACGGTCGGCGCACGATGGCACGCAAACGCCGTGGTTGGGGTGGTGATCCGCCGGCCACCGACGAGGACGCCGCGCAGCGCATCGTCGCCGCGGCCGTCGAGCGCATCGCCGAAACCGGTGCGGCCATCACGATCGCCGATGTCGCGGAATCGCTCGGCGTGATCCGGCAGACGGTGTACCGCTACTTTCCGACCGCCGACGATCTCATGCGCGCAGCCGGAATCGCCTCGGTCGACGGCTTTCTCGACCAACTCGCCGAACATGTGCGCGGCATCGGCGACCCGGCCGACGCGATGACCGAGGGCGTGCTGTTCACCCTCGATGCCGTGGCGCGCATCCCGCACCTGGCGCTGCTGCTGTCCGCACCGAGTCCGGCGGCTTCGCCCAGCGAGGTGACTTCCGCACTGGCGCAGGACTTCGGCATGCGGATGATCACCCGCTTCGACGTGGACTGGGCGCAGTACGGATACGACGACGCTGCGTTGCGTGACCTTGTCGAGTTCACCCTCCGGACCATGCTGTCGTTCTTCGTCGCGCCGAACGACCCGGCCCGCTCACCGCAGGAGTTGCGCCGCTTCCTCCGACGCTGGCTGGGCGGAGCGATCCTGGCTCAGACCGCGCGCACCGACCTCAGAGCGTGACGCGGATGGTGCCGTCCACCGTCTCGACCCGATAGCTACGCACCGACAGGTCGGCACCGGAAACCTCGCTGCCCGTTGCCATGTCGAAGGTGTGCCCGTGCAACGGGCAGACCACCACACAGTCGTCGGCCAAGCCGTCGGCCAGCGGTCCACCGCGGTGCGGGCAGACCGCGTCGATCGCCCGCAGCGAACCGTCCCGCAGCCGGAACACCGCGATCTGGGTTCCGTCGATCGCGAATGTGCGGCCCTCGCCGACCGGGACCTCGTCGACGCCGCCGATGTCGATGCTCACCGCACCGGCACCTGGGGGAGCGGCAGCAAGGGCAGCGACGAGCGGAACTGGCCCTCCGATCGCCGGGCTCGCGGCCGTCGCTGCCACGGATCACGGTAGGCGTCGACGGATTTCTGCATGCGTTCGTCCGAGCCGGCGGCCAGTCCCTCGGCGTCGTCGACCACCACCGAACGGATGTGCTCGATACCCAACCTGGGCACCCACGCGTAGGTGCGCTCCAGCCAGTTGGCGCTCTCGCGGTAGTACTGCAGGAACCGGCCCGTCAGCGTCATCACCTCGTCCGGCGAGTCGACGGTAGCCAGCAGATCGCCCTTGCGGACGTGCGCCCCGGCCGCGCCACCGACGTAGATCTCCCAGCGTCCGTCGCCGACGGCGACCACGCCGAGGTCCTTGCACAGCGCCTCGGCGCAGTTGCGCGGGCATCCGGTGACGGCCAGCTTCATCTTCGCCGGGCTGGCCAGCCCCTGGTAGCGCTCCTCGATCGCGATGCCCAGGGCAGTCGAGTCGCCCAACCCGTAGCGGCAGAAGTCGGTCCCCACACAGGTTTTCACGGTCCGGAAACTCTTGCCGTACGCATACCCCGACGGCATGTCCAGATCCGCCCACACCGCGGGCAGGTCCTCCTTGCGCACGCCGAGCAGATCGATGCGCTGACCACCGGTGAGCTTGATCATCGGGATCTCGTATTTCTCCGCGACGTCGGCGATCCTGCGCAGCTGGGCCACGCTGGTGACGCCGCCCTTCATCTGGGGCACCACCGAGAAGGTGCCGTCGCGCTGGATGTTGGCGTGCACGCGGTCGTTGATGAAGCGGGCGTCGCGCTCGTCGACGAACTCGTCGGCCCACATCATGTCCAGCAGCGAGGCCAGCGCCATCTTCGACCCGGCGTCCTCCTTGCCGTCCGGGGCCAGCGCGGCGAACACCGAGGACACCGAATGCAATTCGAGTTCGCGGATGTGGCGCATCAACGTCGGCTTGTCGTAGGGGATGCCGGGCACGTACCAGGACGCCGCCGGATCCTCGCTGACCGCACCGCCGGCCGCCCACTCGACGACCTGGCCGACGAGCTCCTTGCACGAGCCGCAGCCCTTGCCCGCCTTGGTCTTCGCCATCACGCCGCGTACCGACGTCTCGCCGCCCCGCACGCAGGCCACCAGTTCGCCCTTGGAGACGCCGTTGCAGTTGCACACCTGTGCGTCGTCGGCCAGCTCGGCGACGCCGACTCCGACCTCCGGGGTGCCGATGTCGAACATCAACGCCACCCGCTCGTCGGGCAGCGGCAGGCCGCTGTCGAAAGCCTGGGTCAGGAACGACACCTTGGACACGTCACCGACCAGGGTGGCGCCCACGAGCTTGCCGTCGCGGATCACCACGGTTTTGTACACGCCGTGTTTGGGTTCGCTGTACTGCACGAACTCGTCATCGGGATGCTCGGGCGACTTCACGCCCATCGAGGCGACGTCCACCCCGGCCACCTTGAGCTTGGTCGCCACCCGGGAACCGTGGTAGGCGGACGTGAGATCGGCTCCGGTGACGTGGTCGGCCAGCACCTCTGGCCTGCTCCCACAGCGGCGCGACCAGTCCGTAGACCTGGCCGCGGTGCTGGGCGCACTCGCCGACCACGTACACGTCGTCGTCATCGACCGAACGCATGTGGTCGTCGGTGACGATCGCCCGCTCGACGGTGAGCCCGGCCCGAGCGGCGAGGCCGACGTTGGGGCGGATACCGGCAGCGATCACCAGCATGTCGCAGTCGAGCTCGGCTGCCGTCGGAGAACGTGATGCCCGTCAGCCGGCCGTCGGCGACGATCACCTCCGCCGTGCGCTTGTCGGTGTGCACTCCGATTCCCAACGCCTCGACCGATTTCCGCAGGATCGCCCCCGCGGGGTCGTCGAGTTGGGCGTTCATCAGCGTGGGACCGGCATGCACGACGTCGACGGTCAGCCCCCGGTTCTGCAGTCCCCGGGCCGCTTCCAGCCCCAGCAGACCGCCGCCGACCACAACGGCCTTGGTCCGGCACGCCGCCTCCGCGATCATCGACGCCGTGTCGTCGAGCGTCCGGAATCCGAACACCCCGTCGGCGAGCGTCTTGTCGTCGGCCCACAGGCCTGCCATCGGTGGGAAGAAGGACCGGCTGCCGGTGGCCAGGATCAGCTTGTCGTAGTGCAGCGACGTGCCGTCGTCGGCATGGACCAGGTGGGCGAACGTGTCCAACCGCACCACCCGCACCCCGGCCCGCAGCTCGATGCCGTTGTCGGCGTACCAGTCCAGCGCGTTGAGGTAGATCTCGGTCGGATCATCGATTCCGGCAAGCACATTCGACAACAGGATGCGGTTGTAGTTGCCGTAGGGCTCGTCGCCGAACACCGTGATCTCGAAGTGCTCCGCGCCGCCGCGGGCGAGGATCTCCTCGATGGCTCGGATGCCGGCCATGCCGTTGCCGACCACCACCAGACGCGACGCCACGGCTCAGACCTCCACCAGACCGAGGTCGACGATGACGGTCCCCGTGCAGTCCGTCGGGCGCAGCACACGTACAACTCGAGGACGGTGTCGGCCAGCAGCTCCTCCACCACCCGCAGCGCCACGTGGGTGGCGCCCCGTGCGGCGATCGGGAAGTGGCGCATCGGTTTGCCGTCGCGGAAGAGCACCACGCTGATCATCTGCTCGGTCGAGTTGCCGCCGCGGAAGTACACGGGCTGCGTGGTGGCCCCGCCCGGCACCACGTACCGCAGCGTGTCGTCGAGCGGCACCGGCTTGTCATAGCCGTTGCCGTCGAACTCGAAGGCGCCCTGCAGGAAACGGGGCGTGCTTCCGTCGGTCATGGCTCGAAGCTAGAAGCGAGTTGTTTCCGGTACGTTTCGCCCCCGAGTCCCCCGTGGATATCCCCGATCACAATCGCTTCGCCTCACGGTGAGCTGATCTGCGATGTGAGGGCGAGTTTTCACCGCGGTCACCGACGTGCAACGGCTGCGGAATGCCCTGGCCGTTGACTCGAATCGAGCCCGGACAGCACCGATGTGAGTCCGTCCCAGCCACCCAGGAGACCACCATGACCGTCACCGACAGCGACTCCACGCACGACGTTGCCACAGCACCGCCCGAGACGGCGCGGACCCGCCACGGCAAACACTGGATCGACGACTGGCGCCCCGAAGACCCGAGCTTCTGGTCGACCACCGGCAAACCGATCGCGCGACGAAACCTGATCTTCTCGATCTTCGCCGAACACATCGGCTTCTCGGTGTGGCTGCTGTGGAGCATCGTGGTCGTGCAGATGACCGCGGGTCCCGGCGGCGCCGCTGCGGCGTCCGGTTTCGCGCTGACCACCACGCAGGCGTTGTGGCTGGTCGCGGTGCCGAGCGGAGTCGGGGCGTTCCTGCGGCTGCCCTACACCTTCGCCGTCCCGGTGTTCGGCGGCCGCAACTGGACCGTCGTCTCGGCGATGCTGCTGCTGATTCCATGCCTGCTGCTGGCCTGGGCGGTCAGCAACCCCGACATCCCATACCCGCTGCTCCTGCTCATCGCCGCGAGCGCAGGCTTCGGCGGCGGCAACTTCGCCTCCTCGATGGCCAACATCTCGTTCTTCTACCCCGAGAAGGAGAAGGGCTGGGCGCTCGGGCTCAACGCGGCCGGCGGCAACATCGGCGTCGCCGTGGCGCAGAAGATCATTCCGGTCGTCGTGACGATCGGCGCGGGTGTCACGCTCTCACTCGCCGGTCTGTTCTACGTGCCGTTCGCGGTGGCCGCCGCGGTGTGCGCATTCCTGTTCATGAACAACATCAGCGAGGCGAAGGCCGACGTCGAACCCGTGTGGCAGTCGTTGCGCCACGCCGACACCTGGGTGATGTCACTGCTGTACATCGGCACCTTCGGCTCTTTCATCGGGTATTCCTCGGCGTTCCCGACCCTGCTCAAGGCCGTCTTCGGCCGCGGCGACATCGCATTGACCTGGGCGTTCCTCGGCGCCGGCATCGGTTCTGTCGCGCGGCCGTTCGGCGGCTGGCTTTCCGACCGCATCGGTGGCGCCCGCATCACCGCGGTGAGCTTCGGCCTGCTCGCCGTCGGCGCCGCGCTGGCGTTGTGGTCGGTGCAGGCCGAGAACATGCCGGTGTTCTTCGTCAGCTTCATGCTGCTGTTCGTCTCGACCGGAATCGGCAACGGCTCCACCTATCGGATGATCTCGAAGATCTTCAAGATCAAGGGCGAGGACGCCGGGGGAGCCGCCGAGACCATGGTCTACATGCGCAGGCAGGCCGCCGGCGCGCTGGGCATCATCTCCTCGCTCGGCGCCTTCGGCGGATTCCTCGTGCCGCTGGCCTACGCGTGGTCGAACTCCCACTTCGGCAACATCAAACCCGCGCTGTGGTTCTACGTGGGGTTCTTCATCGTGCTGCTCGGCGTCACCTGGTTCTGCTACCTGCGCAAGAGCACGCGGATGGGCCAGGCCGGGGTGTGACCGTCCGGACCGCCTGTTCCTATTGCGGGGTCGGGTGCGGGATCTCAGTGCAGACCCGCACCGACCCCGCAACGGGCGCTGCGGTGATCGCCAAGGTCTCGGGGGACAAGCTGCATCCCACCAACTTCGGGCGACTGTGCACCAAGGGCGCCACGCACGCGGAGATGATGGCCGCGACGGACGGCCGGCTGACGACGGCACTGCTGCGGCCCTCCCGCGACGCCGATCCGATGGCCGCCGACGTCGACGACGCCCTCGCCGAGGCCGGCCGGCGCCTGCGCGCCATCGTCGACGAGCACGGCCCCGATGCCGTCGCCCTGTATGTCTCCGGGCAGATGTCGCTGGAATCGCAGTATCTGGCCACCAAGCTGGCCAAGGGTTTTCTGCGCACCGTGCACCTCGAGTCGAACTCGCGGCTGTGCATGGCCAGCGCGGGCACCGGCTACAAGCAATCGCTGGGTTCTGATGGCCCGCCGGGCTCCTACACCGACTTCGATTGCACCGAGCTGTTTTTCGTGATCGGCTCGAACATGGCCGACTGTCATCCGATCCTCTTCCTGCGGATGGCGGACCGGCTGAAGGCGGGTGCCAAGCTGATCGTCGTGGACCCGCGGCGGACCACCACCGCCGACAAAGCCGATCTGTTCCTGCAGATCCGGCCCGGCACCGATCTGGCGCTGCTCAACGGCCTCCTGCACCTGCTGGTCGCCGACGGCGCCATCGACGAGGAGTTCATCGCCGAGCACACCGAGGGCTGGGCGGTGATGCCGGAGTTCCTGGCCGACTATCCACCGGACCGGGTCGCCGCGATCACCGGTCTGTCCGAAGCCGACATCCGCACTGCCGCAGCGATGATCGCCGGGGCGGGGGACTGGATGACCTGCTGGACGATGGGCCTGAACCAGAGCACCCACGGCACCTGGAGCACCAACGCGATCTGCAACCTGCACCTGGCCACCGGCGCCATCTGCCGTCCGGGCAGCGGGCCGATGTCGCTGACCGGCCAGCCCAACGCCATGGGCGGACGCGAGATGGGCTACATGGGTCCCGGTCTGCCCGGCCAGCGCGCCGTACTGTCGGCCGAGGACCGCGCGTTCGTCGAAGCAGCAGTGGGAGTTGGAGCCCGGCGCCATCCGCAGCGACGTCGGACCGGGCACCGTCGAGATGTTCCGGCGAATCGCGGCCGGTGAGATCAAGGCGGTGTGGATCATCTGCACCAACCCCGTTGCCAGCGTGGCCAATCGGGGCACCGTGATCGACGCGCTCACGGCGGCCGAACTGGTGATCACCCAGGACGCCTATGCCGACACCGCCACCAACCGCTTTGCCGACATCGTGCTGCCCGCCACGCTGTGGGCCGAAGCCGACGCGGTGATGGTCAACTCCGACCGCAACCTCACCCTGCTGCAGCAGTCCGTCCCCGCCCACGGTGACGCGCGGCCGGACTGGGAACTGATCTGCGGGGTGGCGCGCCACCTCGGTTTCGGGGACCGGTTCGACTACAAGTCGAGCGAGGAGATCTTCGACGAACTCCGCCGATTCCACAACCCGCGAACGGGATACGACCTGCGGGGCATCACCTACGAGCGGCTGCGGGAAACCCCGGTGCAGTGGCCGTGCCCGCCCGAGGACAGCTCTGGCGGCTCCCGGGACCGCAATCCGATCCGCTACCTCAACGACGGCGTCTCCCAGGAGCTGTTCACCGACGCCGACGGACACCGGCCCCGGCTGGCGTTCGCCACCCCGTCGCGCCGCGCGGTGTTTCTGCCCCGTCCCCACGCGGACGCCGACGAGCTTCCCGACCCGGATTCCGGGGACTACCCGTTCGTCCTCAACACCGGCCGGCTCCAGCACCAGTGGCACACCATGACCAAGACCGGCAAGGTCGACAAGCTCAACAAGCTCAACCCCGGCCCGGTCGTCGAAATCCATCCCGACGATGCCGCGGCACTGGGGATCTCGGACGGGCGTCAGATCGAACTGGTGTCGCGGCGGGGTCGCGCCATGCTGCCCGCGCTGATCACCGACCGGGTTCGGCCGGGCAACACCTGGGTGCCGTTTCACTGGAACGACGAGCACGGCCCGCAGTTGACCGTCAACGCACTCACCAACGACGCCGTCGACCCCGACTCGCTGCAGCCCGAGTTCAAGGTGTGCGCCGTCCGGCTCACACCTGTGCAGGCCGAGGCGGCCGCACCGCTGCCCGGGTCGGCGCCCGAACTCACCGACGACGAGAAGATCTACCTGGCGGGGTTTTTCACCGGGATCGAGGAGGGAGCCGCGGGCGTACCGGTGCTGCCGGCCGGTGCGCCGGTGAGCCGGCTGGCGCGGCTGTGGGTGGACGGGCTGCTGGCCGGACGGTTTTCGCGACTCGACACCGCCCGAGGCGCCGACACGCCCACCGAGTCGGGGCCGCTGGTGCTGTGGGCGTCCCAGACCGGGACCGCCGAGGAGTTCGCGGGCCGGCTGGGCAGCCGGCTGCAGGGCGCCCGGCTGTCGGCGCTGGACGACATCGAGCTCGCCGAGCTCGGCGCGGCCGGCGAGGTCGTGATCGTCACCAGCACGTTCGGCGACGGGGGTCCGCCGGACAACGGCTCCGCGTTCTGGGACCGGCTACAGGGCGCCGGGTCGTCGTCGCTGGACGGCGTGCGTTACACGGTGCTGGGCATCGGGGACCGGTCGTATGACAACTTCTGCGGCTACGCCAAGTCGCTCGACGGTCGGCTGGCCGACCTGGGCGCCACCAGGGTGCTCGACCGGGCCGACTGCGAGGCCCACGACGACGAACCGATCGCGCAGTGGACGGACGCGGTGATCGACGTGCTGGCCGCGGCACCGGCCGACGACTTTACCGCCGCGCCGCCGCGACCGGCGGCGCCGATGCGGTTCACCCGGGCGAACCCGATTGCCGCCCCGCTGTGCCGCAACGTGCGCCTGACCCCTGCCGGGGCGAGCAAGGATGTGCGGCAGTTCGGGTTCGACATCAGCGCACACGACGTGACGTACTCCGCCGGTGACTCGTTGGGCGTGTTCGTGGCCAATTCCCCCGCGGTCGTCCAGAGGTGGCTCGATGCAACGGGTTTCACCGGCGACGAAGCCGTCGTGGTCGACGGTGCGCAGATGCCGCTGCGCGAGGCCCTGGTGTCGCACTACGACATCTGCAAGGTCACGTCGAACCTGCTCAACTTCGTCGCCGAGCACTGTCCGCAGGCTGGGTGGGCCAAACGGCTGCGCAAGGATCGCGACGCGCTGGACTCGTGGCTGGTCGACCGCAACGGCCTCGACCTGGTCGACGAACTCACGGTGCGTGCCGACGTGGAGCAGTGGCAGGAGGTGCTGGTGCGGCTGACACCGCGGCAGTACTCGATCTCGTCGAGTCCGCTGGTGAGCCCGCACGAGGTGCAGCTGACGGTCTCGGTGGTGCGTTATCGCGGCGCGGACGGCGGGCTTCGCGGTGGCGTTGGCTCGACGTATCTGGCCGATCTGCCCGACGGGGCCCCCGTGTCGGTGTTCCTGCAGCGGTCACCGCATTTCCGTCCCCCGCCGGAGCCGGCGACGCCGATGATCATGGTGGGGCCGGGCACCGGCATCGCGCCGTTTCGCGCGTTCCTGCAGGAACGCCGCGCGCTCGGCCACACGGGTCCGAACTGGCTGTTCTTCGGCGACCGGCATCGCGCGCAGAACTTCTACTACCGCGACGATCTGGTCGACATGGTGGACGACGGCTTCCTGAACCGGCTCGACCTGGCGTTCTCCCGGGACCAGCCGCAGCGGGTCTACGTGCAGCACAAGATGCTCGACTACGGCGCGGACGTGTGGCGCTGGCTGGAGGAGGGGGCGCACTTCTACGTGTGCGGCGATGCCGGCCGGATGGCCCGGGACGTCGACGACGCGCTGACCGCGATCATCCGCACGCACGGCGGGATGAGCGAGGACGCCGCGCGGGATTACCGGCGTGAGCTGGTGGCGGAGAAACGGTACGTACGCGACGTCTACTGACGCCCGGTTTTGTCGGTGGTCGAATGTACGTTCGAGATGTGTCGGGGATGGGGTTGCAGGAGGCGGTGGCCGCGGTGCGCGCGGCCGTCGAGGAGGTGGCCGGCTGCGAGGTGGATCTGTCGACCCGGGGCGAGTTGGTCGATGCCCTCGATGAGTTGGAGATCGTGTCGTGCCGGTTGCCCGCGGTCAGTCACCGCCTGTTGGCGCGCCTGCAGGTCGAGGCCACCCCGGCCCAGCTGGGCGCCAAGTCCTGGAAAGAGGTCCTTTCGGTGCGGTGGCGGATCTCGCGCAGCGAGGCGGGCCGGCGGCTGACCGAGGCCGCGTTGCTGGCCCCGCGCCCGAGCGTGACCGGGCCGGCGCTGCCCCCGACCCTGCCGGCCACCGCGGCCGCGCAGGCGCGGGGGTTGATCAACGCCGAGCATGTCGAGGTGATCCGCAAAGCGCTCGACAGGTTGCCCGGTTTCGTCGATACCGCGACCCGCGAGCAGGTCGAGGTGGATCTGGTCCGTATCGCGGTCGGTGTCGGCCCCAAGGAGCTCAAGGACGCCGCCGATCGGGTGCTGTTTCTGCTCGATCAGGACGGCCCCGAACCCGACGACACCGAACGCGCCCGCACACGCGGACTGACCCGAGGCAAGCAGCGCCCGGACACGATGATCGACATCGTGGGGTGTCTGACCCCGGAGGCGTGGGCGGTGTGGGAGGCGATCTTCGCCAAATACGCCGCTCCCGGCATGTGCAACCCTGATGACCCCGAGCCGTGCACGTCGGGGACGCCGTCCCAGGCCCAGATCGACAGTGATCACCGCAGCCTGGCTCAACGCCAGCACGACGCCCTGGTCGCGGTCGGGCGCATCGCCCTGATGAGCGGCGAGTTGGGTCAGCTCAACGGGCTGCCCGTGTCGGTGATCGTGCGCACGACGTTGCAGGATTTGGAGTCCCGCGCCGGGGTCGGGGTCACCGGCGGGGGCACGGTGTTGCCGATCGCCGAGGTGATCCGACTGGGCCGTCATGCCCATCACTATCTGGCGGTGTTCGACCAGGCGACCGGGTCCGCGCTGGATCTGTTCCGCACCAAACGGATCGCCTCGGCGGCGCAGCGGATCATGCTGATCGGCCGCGACGGGGGTTGCACCAAACCCGGCTGCCCCGTGGGTGCCTACGGCTGCCAGGTCCATCACGTCAGCGCCGACTGGGCCCGCGGCGGGCTCACCAACACCGACGAGCTCGGCCTGGCCTGCCCGCCCGACAACCGCGAGCGTCAAACCCGGCGGCTGGTCCACCCGGATGAACGCCCGCAGCGAAGTCGAATGGATCCCCCCAGCACCGTTGGACACCGGCCAAGCCCGCATCAACAACCACCACCGCCCCGAACGACTCCTGCACCCACCCGACGATCCAGAACCGCAGCGCGACACCGCCACCGGCGACGAACCCGGCGGACCCGCACCACCCGACGACCAAGCCGCCTGACGGGACGCGTGTTCCGGCTACGCCACGGTGGACCTGCGCACCGAAGTACTTTGGTGTGCAGGGTGGCCCCGAAGAGGGATACCGGATGGCTGTCTGCTGCGGGGAGGGGTGTCGTGAACGCTCTCGAGATGGCGACGGCCGAGCGAACCGACTTGGCGGACCTTCTGGCGACGCTGACGCCTGAGCAGTGGGAAGTCCCTTCGCTGTGCGCGGGCTGGCGTGTGCGTGACGTGGTCGCTCACGTGATGAGCTTCGACGGCGTCAGCCCACTTGGGATGCTTCGTCGTGCCGTTCGCGGTCGGATCGTCCACATCAACCAAGCCGGCGTCGACGAACTCGCGCTGCTGAATACGGACCAGCTCCTGGACAGGCTGCGCGCTCAGTTGCGCCCCCAGGGGCTGGCCGCAGTCTTCGGCGGACGGCTCGCCCTGCTCGACGTCACCATCCACCATCAGGACATCCGCAGACCGCTAGGTCTGCCACGGGAGATTCCGGCGCAACGGCTGCGCCAGGTCCTGGAATCCAGTCTGCGCAGCGTGGAATTGCCGGCGTGGCGCATCGCTCGCGGTGTCCACCTCACCACTTCCGATCTGGACTGGAGCCACGGCTCTGGGCCAGAGGTTTCAGGGCCGGCGGAGGCCATGCTGATGGCGATCACCGGGCGGGCGTCCGCCGTCGGTGAGCTGTCCGGTCCCGGGAAGCCGGTGCTGGCCGCCCGGCTTGCTCGATAGCCCGGAGGCCTACAGTTCCCGCACCACGAGAGTGGGGTACGCGATCTGAGTCGTGTCGAAAGAAGTGTGTCCGAGGGGGGACTTGAACCCCCACGCCCGTTAATAGGGCACTAGCACCTCAAGCTAGCGCGTCTGCCATTCCGCCACTCGGACCAGTTCGAAGGCAGCTTAGGTTAACGGATCGGCGGGCCCGGACCCAAACCGGGACGGGGTGGTAGGAAAGGGAGCGTGAGCGGTCCCTCAGACTCCCGGCGACGAGGTCGTCGACATCGTCAGCGCACTCATCCGCTTCGACACCTCCAACACCGGTGACCCGGCGACCACCAAGGGGGAGGCCGAGTGCGCCCGCTGGGTGGCCGACCAGCTGGCGGAGGTCGGCTTCACCTGCGAGTACATCGAGGCCGGCGCGCCGGGCCGGGCGAACGTGTTCGCCCGCCTCGAGGGGGCCGACCGGTCCCGCGGCGCGCTGATGCTGCACGGTCACCTCGACGTGGTGCCGGCCGAGGCGTCGGATTGGAGCGTGCACCCGTTCTCCGGTGCCGTCGAGGACGGCTACGTGTGGGGCCGCGGCGCCGTGGACATGAAGGACATGGTCGGGATGATCGTGGCGGTCGCCCGCCACTTCAAACGATCGGGCATCGTGCCACCGCGCGACCTGGTGTTCGCATTCGTCTCCGACGAGGAGGCCGGCGGCAACTACGGCTGCAAGTGGCTGGTGGAGAACCGGCCCGACCTGTTCGAGGGGGTCACCGAGGCCGTCGGTGAGGTGGGCGGCTTCTCGCTGACCGTGCCGCGGCGCGACGGCGGCGAGCGCCGGCTGTACCTGATCGAGACCGCCGAGAAGGCGATGATGTGGATGCGGCTGACCGCCCGCGGCCGCGCCGGTCACGGCTCGATGGTGCACGACGACAACGCCGTCACCGCGGTCGCCGAAGCCGTCGCCAAGCTGGGCCGCCACCAGTTCCCGATCGTGCTGACCGAATCGGTGGAGCAGTTCCTCGCCGCGGTGAGCGAGGAGACCGGCTACAGCTTCGATCCCACCTCGCCCGACATCGACGGCGCGGTCGCCAAGTTGGGTTCGATCGCCAAGATCGTCGGGGCGACGCTGCGCGACACGGCCAACCCGACCATGCTCAAGGCGGGCTACAAGGCCAACGTCATTCCCGGCACCGCCGAGGCGGTGGTCGACTGCCGCGTGTTGCCGGGCCGGCTAGCCGAATTCGAGCGCGAGGTCGACGAACTGATCGGCCCCCACGTGGCACGCGAGTGGATCACCGAGCTGCCCTCGTATGAGACCCCGTTCGACGGTGAGCTGCTCGACGCGATGAACGGCGCGATCCTGGCCACCGACCCCGAGGCCCGCACCGTGCCCTACATGCTCTCCGGCGGCACCGATGCAAAGCACTTCGCGCGCTTGGGTATTCGCTGTTTCGGGTTCGCGCCGCTGCGGCTGCCGCCCGAACTGGACTTCGCCGCGTTGTTCCACGGCGTCGACGAACGGGTACCCGTGGACGCGTTGACGTTCGGCGCGCAGGTCCTCGAACACTTCCTGCTGCACTCGCTGACAACCGACCGAAAGGATGGCTGCTGATGGCCTTCGACTACGACCCCTACTCGTTCCTGCCAGAACTGCCCACGTTCACGCTGACCTCCGAATCGATCACCGACGGGCAGCCGCTGGCCAACGACCAGGTCAGCGGCATCATGGGCGCCGGGGGCTCCGACGTCTCGCCGCAACTGAGCTGGTCGGGCTTCCCCGAGGAGACCCGCAGTTTCGCCGTCACGATGTACGACCCGGACGCGCCGACGGCCTCGGGATTCTGGCACTGGGCGGTGTTCAACCTGCCCGCCACGGTCACCGACCTGCCCGCCGGCGCCGGCGACGGCAGCAGCCAGGGCTTTCCCGGTGACGCCGTCACGCTGGCCAACGACGCCGGTCTCAAGCGGTTCATCGGCGCCGCACCGCCGCCCGGGCACGGGCCGCACCGCTACATCGTCGCCGTGCACGCCGTCGACGTGGAGAAGCTCGACGTGCCGGCCGACGCCACGCCGGCCTACCTGGGTTTCAACCTGTTCAGCCACGCGATCGCCCGCGCGCTGATCACCGGCACCCACGAGCAGAACTAGCGCGCCGCCGACCCCACCGCCTCGGCGAGGCTGCCGAACCCGTTCTCGCGCAGCCGGCGGGCGACGCCGTCGTTGACGGTCTTGGCCCACAGGCCGCCGCCGTAGACGAACCCGGTGTAGCCCTGCAGCAGCGAGGCGCCGGCGGTGAGGCGCTCCCAGGCGTCGTCGGCGGTCTCGATGCCGCCGACGCTGATCAGCACCAGCCGGTCTCCGACGCGCCGGTGCAGTCGGCGCAGCACCTCCACCGAGCGGCGGGCTAGCGGCGGGCCGGAGATGCCGCCCGGACCGAGCTGCTCGACGCCCGGGGTCCGCAGTCCTTCGCGGGAGATGGTGGTGTTGGTCGCGACGATCCCGGCTAAGCCCAGTTCGACTGCCAGATCGGCGATTTGGTCGATGTCGGCGTCGGCGAGATCCGGTGCGATCTTGACCAGTACCGGCGTCGACGTCTCCGCCAGCACCGCCGCCAGGATCGGGCGCAGGGACTGCGCCGATTGCAGATCGCGCAGCCCGGTGTGTTGGGCGAGCTGACGTTGACCACCAGGTAGGCGCACAGCGGTCCCAGCACGCGGGCGCAGCGGGCGTACTCACCGGGCGCCTGCTCCGGTGAGGTGTCCTTGTTCTTGCCGATGTTGACCCCGATCGGCACCTCGGGTGCGGCCCCGGTGAGTGCGGCCGCCAGCGCACCGGCACCGTAATTGTTGAACCCCATCCGGTTCAGCAGCGCGCGGTCGGCGGGCAGGCGGAACATCCGCGGCGCCGGGTTGCCGGGCTGCGGCTTGACGGTGACCGTCCCCAGTTCGGCGTAGCCGAAGCCCAGCGCGCCCCAGGTGTGCACGCCCAGACCGTCCTTGTCGAAACCCGCGGCGAGCCCCAGCGGGGCGGGAAAGCGCACGCCGAACACCGTGCTGGACAGCGCCGGGTCGTAGGCAGCCAATCTGCGCGACAACGACTTTCGCAGCACCGCAGGCCGGGTGGCGGCGCGCAGCCCGGCGAACACCACGGTGTGGATGCGTTCGGGCGGGACGGCGAACAGCGCGCGGCGCAGCGCCGGGTAGATCACCGACGCCTCGTCACAGCGCCGGCTGATCGGGCGCCGGCGGAGCGTCGGCGCGCTTCTTGCGGCGCAGCAGCACGCGCCGGCTGCCGTCGGTGTACAACCGCACCCGCGTCAGCTCCCAGCCGCGGTACTCCGCCTCGATCGACAGCCGCACCGACGCGCTGACCCGGGTCACCTCCGGCGGCAGCCGCAGCGGGATCCACTCGTATTCGCCCTGGTCCTCGGCGACCGCCTGGCTCCAGGCGGCCGGCATCCGGGCGCGTGGCCCGACGCTCACGGCGCCGCTCCCGCGATCACCTGGACGCCCTTGCCGGCGCCGGACACCACGTAAAGGGTGTTCGACGCGTCGTCGAAGGCCAGGGTGTTCGGTTGCTGCACGGTTCGATATCGCACTTTCTCGACGGGAATCCCGGTCGCCAGATCGTAACCAACGACGGTGTTGGTCGCCGTCTGGGCAACCCACGCCAGCCCGGATCGATTCCCGGGCCCCGCGGTCAGTCCGTACGGCGCGTCCGGCACCGGATAGCGCTGGCGCAGCATGAGCGGGTCGACGCCGTAGACCAGCAGCTCGCCGCCCCGGGTGTCGGCGACCAGCACCCGGCCCGCCGCGTCGGCGGCCATCGTCGTGGCGCCCTCACCGGCCCGCAGGGCATGCTCGGCGCTGGTGCCGTCGGCGCTGAGACTGGTCACCGACGTCTGGCCGCGGTCCAGCACCACGGCGGTGTCGCCCTGGGTGACAACGGCGTCCACCCGGGCGAAGATCGTCAACTCGGCGCCGACGGCGGTGTCGGAGGACAGCGTGTACACGGTGCCGTCGGCGCTGCCGAGCACCAGTCGGCCGTCAGCGCGCCGCGCGATCGCGGTGAACTCGACGCCGTCGTGGCCGTCGACGCCGAACCGCGACGCCGTGCGCGTCGCGATGTCGAAGCGGAAGTACCCGCCGCGCGTCGACAACGCCACCCGGCCCGCACCGTCCGCGGTCATCGCCGTCGCGCCGCCGGCCAGCTCCACCGGTGTCGTCGTGCCGTCGGCGGAGAGCACGCTCACCGTCGACCGGTCGGGCGTGCCGGGCGACAGTACGACCAGCGAGCTGGTCGCGGCGTCGTACACCGCGGCTGCGGCGTTGCCGGCCAGTGGCCGTACCCGGCCGGGCGGTGGCGTGCTCACCGGGGGAGAGTCGGCGGCCTGCGCCGGCGCGACGGTGGGTGGCGGTGCGTCCGTCGGATTCGACGGAACACGCCGCGACCAGCGCGATTGCCAGCGCAGCAGCGGAACGGCGAACCAGCTGAGAACGCGGGTTTGAAGTGCGCGGCAAGGGGTAGCTCTCGGTCGTGCGGCCAGATCTTGATCGAACAGTCAGTGTATGCAAAGCCGTTATTCAGCATCGGCGCCATCTGAGACGCCGGTGCGCGGTGGCGGAGGTATGGTACAGACCATGACCCTCGCGACGGACCGCGGCGTGACCGGGCAGGGCTTCGCGGTCGAGGACATCACCACCGGGGTACACGCCAGTGGGTTCGGGCAGGTCGGAGATGGTCGTAGCTTCTCGTTCCACATCGAACGCCAGGCGTTGGTGGTGGAGGTCTACCGGCCGCGGCTCAGCGGCCCGGTCCCGCAGAGCGAGGACGTCGTGGCCACCGCCAGCCGCAAGCTCACCGACATCGATCTCAGCGATGAGCGCAGCATGACCGCTGCTGTGCGGGACGCCGTCGCCGAGGCGCAGCCGGTACCGCGGAACAGCCGCTGACAGGACCGCACGGTACGGTCGTCGTCGTGACGGACGTGCCTGCGATGTCGTGGCTGCAGGTGGTGGTCCTGTCAGTTCTGCAGGGCCTCACCGAATTCCTGCCCGTGTCGTCGTCGGGCCATCTGGCGATCGCGTCGCGGGTGTTCTTCGACGACGACGCCGGCGCCTCGTTCACCGCGGTGAGTCAGCTGGGCACCGAGGCGGCCGTACTGGTCTACTTCGCCCGCGACATCGCACGGATCGTCAAGGCCTGGTTCAACGGGCTTTTCGTGGCCGCGCACCGCAGCAGTGATTACTGGCTGGGCTGGTGGGTGATCATCGGCACCATCCCGATCGGGGTGGTCGGGCTGCTGTTCAAAGACCAGATCCGCACCGGCGCACGCAATCTGTGGCTGGTGGCCGTCGCACTGATCGTCTTCTCCCTGGTGATCGCCGCAGCCGAGCACTACGGCAGGCAGAGCCGCCACGTCGAACAGCTGACCTGGCGCGACGCCGTCACCGTCGGGGTGTCGCAGTGCCTGGCGCTGGTTCCGGGCGTGTCGCGGTCGGGTGCCACGATCAGCGCCGGCCTGTTCCTCGGGCTGGACCGCGAGCTGGCGGCGCGCTTCGGCTTCCTGCTCGCCATTCCCGCGGTCTTCGCCTCCGGTCTCTTCTCGCTGCCCGACGCGTTCGCGCCGGTCGGTGAGGGCATGAGCGCGACCGGACCGCAACTGCTGGTCTCCACCGTGATCGCCTTCGTCGTCGGCTTGGCCGCGGTGGCGTGGTTCCTGCGGTTCCTGGTGCGCCACAGCATGTACTGGTTCGTCGGCTATCGGGTGATCCTCGGCACGGTGGTGCTGATCCTGCTCGGCACCGGGGTGGTGGCCGCGACATGACCGACGAGCGCTTGCGCGAGGAGACGACATGACCGACGAGCGCTTGCGCGAGGAGACGACATGACCGACGAGCGCTTGCGCGAGGAGACGACATGACCGTCCTGCTGCTGCGCCACGGTCGTTCGACGTCCAACACCGCCCACACCCTGGCCGGCCGCTCCGAGGGGGTCGACCTCGACGACCGGGGTCGCGAACAGGCCGGGGCGCTCGTCGAGCGGATCGGCTCGCTGCCGATCCGCGCGATCGTGCGCAGCCCGCTGCTGCGCTGCGGGCGAACCGTCGAGCCGCTGGCCGCGGCGCTCGGCCTGGAGCCGGTGATCGACGACCGGATCGCCGAGGTCGACTACGGATCGTGGACCGGCCGCAAGATCGGCGAGCTGGTCAAGGAGCCGCTGTGGGCGGTGGTGCAGCAACAGCCCAGCGCCGCGGTGTTCCCCGACGGCGAGGGCCTGGCCGCGGTGCAGGCCAGGGCGGTGTCCGCCGTGCGCGAACACGACCGCCGGCTCGCCGAAGAGCACGGCGGGGACGCGCTGTGGATCGCGTGCACCCACGGTGACGTCATCAAGGCGGTGCTCGCCGACGCGCTCGGCTCCCACCTGGACAGCTTCCAGCGCATCAACGCCGACCCAGCGTCGGTCAGCGTCGTCCGCTACACGGCTGTGCGGCCCGTTCGTGATCCACGTCAATCACACCGGCCCGGCGCTGAACTCCGCGCTGATCGCCCCGGCCGCCGCCCGAGAAGACGGCGACGAGCGTGCCCACCGGTGACGCCGTGGTCGGCGGTTCTGCCGGGTGAGCCGCGCACGGTATTTTGGACAGTGTCATGTCCCGTGAAATCCACGTCTTCCGCACTCCCGACCGCTTCGTGGCCGGGACGGTCGGTCAACCGGGCAATCGAACGTTCTATCTGCAGGCCGTGCACGACACCCGGGTGGTGTCGGTGATCCTGGAGAAGCAGCAAGTTGCCGTGCTCGCCGAACGGATCGCCGCGCTGCTGCTCGAGATCAACCGCCGGTTCGGCACGCCGATCCCGCCGGATACCGGCGAGGTCGAGGACCTGAGCCCGCTGATCACCCCCGTCGACGCCGAATTCCGCGTCGGGACCATGGGCCTGGGCTGGGATTCCGAGGCGCAGACGGTGGTCGTGGAGCTTTTGGCCGTGTCCGACACCGAGTTCGACGCTTCGGTGGTCCTCGACGACGCGGAGGACGGCCCGGACGCGGTCCGGGTGTTCCTCACGCCCGAGTCGGCCCGCCAGTTCGCGACGCGGTCCAACCGGGTGATCTCCGCGGGCCGCCCGCCCTGCCCGCTGTGCGACGAACCACTCGACCCCGAGGGCCACATCTGCGTCCGCACCAACGGCTACCGGCGCGGTGCGCTGGGCGGGTCCGACGATGACGACGACCTCTGAGGTCCTCGAGCGGGGTGAGCTGACCGTCATCGGACGGATCCGGTCTGCGAGCAACGCGACGTTCCTGTGCGAGGCGACACTCGGCGAGCGGATCGCGCACTGCGTCTACAAGCCCATCCGGGGTGAGGCGCCGCTGTGGGACTTCCCCGACGGCACGCTGGCCGGCCGCGAACGGGCATCCTATCTGGTGTCTGCCGCGCTGGGCTGGGACCTCGTGCCGCACACCATTATTCGGGACGGGCCGGCGGGTCCGGGCATGCTGCAGCGCTGGGTCGACCAGCCCGATGACGACGCCGACGGTAGCGCCGATACCGGACCCGATCTGGTGGACCTGCTGCCGGCCGGCAAGGTCCCGGCCGGTTTCCTGCCGGTGCTGCAGGCCTACGACTACGCCGGTGACGAGGTCACCCTGGTGCACGCCGACGACGAACGGCTGCGCCGACTGGCGGTGTTCGACGTGCTGATCAACAACGCCGACCGCAAGGGCGGCCACGTGCTGGCCGGCGTGGACGGGCGGGTTTACGGGGTCGATCACGGCGTCACGCTGCACGTCGAGGACAAACTGCGCACGGTGCTGTGGGGCTGGGCGGGCAAACCCGTCGACGACGACACACTGACCGACGTCGCCGAACTCGGCGAGGCGCTCGCGAGTGGACTCGGCGCCGAGCTGCGCTGTCACCTCACCGTCCGCGAAGTGGCTGCGCTGCGGGCCAGAATCGTTGCCCTGCTGCGCAATCCGGTGATGCCGACACCCGACCGTCGCCGCCCGATACCGTGGCCGGCGTTCTGACGTGGTCTACTGACCCGGTGACTCTCACCGATGCAGCGCTGGCCGCCGACGGTCGCCGCAGAAGCCGGTGAGCTGCTGCTGGCCATGCGCGAGCAGCTCGGCTTCTACGACCCCTACGAGCTCGGCGACGCCGGCGACAAGCGGGCCAACACGCTGATCCTGGACCGGCTGCACCGTGCGCGTCCGCACGATGCGGTGCTGTCGGAGGAGGCCGTCGACGACGTGTCCCGCGTCGACGCCGACCGGGTGTGGATCGTCGACCCCGTCGACGGCACCCACGAGTACTCGATGCCCGGACGCGCCGACTGGGCGGTGCACATCGCGCTCTGGCAACGCTCCGACGGCGGGCACGGGGGAGCGATCACCGACGCCGCTGTCGCGCTGCCGGCCCGCGGCGAGGTGTACCGCACCGACACCGTGGCGCCGCCCCCGCCGCGCACCGAGGGGCCCATCCGGATCACCGCCAGCGCCAGCCGACCGCCCGCGGTGCTCTGGCGGCTGCGTGAGCAACTCGACATCCAACTGGTCCGCATCGGTTCGGCGGGCGCCAAGGCGATGGCGGTGGTCCGCGGCGACGTCGACGCCTACCTGCACGCGGGTGGGCAGTGGGAGTGGGATTCGGCGGCCCCGGCCGGGGTGCTGTGGGCCGCGGGCATGCACGCATCGCGACTCGACGGCTCGCCGCTGATCTACAACCGCCGCGATCCCTACCTGCCCGACCTGCTGATGTGCCGCCCGGAGCTGGCCGGCGTGCTGCTGGAGGGCATCTGGTCGGCGTACCGGTGACCGGGGGCGGCGGGAATCAAACGGCCCTCGACGTTGTCCCACCCGGGGATGTCTAGAGTCGATGCCATGAATTCCTGGTCGGCGCCGAGCGTTCCGGTGCTGCCTGGGCGCGGTCCGCAACTGCGGCTCTACGACAGTGCCGACCGGCAGGTCAGGCCCGTCAGCCCCGGAGTCACCGCCACGATGTACGTCTGCGGGATCACCCCCTATGACGCCACCCACCTCGGTCACGCCGCCACCTACCTGACGTTCGACCTGGTGCACCGGGTCTGGCGGGACGCCGGCCACGAGGTGCACTACGTGCAGAACATCACCGATGTCGACGATCCGCTGTTCGAACGCGCGCAGCGCGACGGTATCGGCTGGCGCGAGCTCGCCGACCGCGAAACCGACCTGTTCCGCGAGGACATGGCCGCGCTGCGGGTGCTGCCGCCTCACGACTACGTGGCGGCCACCGAGGCCGTGGCCGAGGTCGTCGAGGTGGTGGAGAAGCTGCTGGCGTCCGGAGCGGCCTACGTGGTCGACGATCCGCAGTATCCCGACGTGTACTTCCGAGCCGATGCGACCGTGCAGTTCGGCTACGAATCCGGCTACGACCGCGACACCATGCTGGCGTTGTTCGCCGAGCGCGGCGGCGATCCCGACCGGCAGGGCAAGGGCGATCCGCTCGACGCGCTGCTGTGGCGCGCGCAGCGGCCCGGGGAGCCGAGCTGGCCGTCGCCGTTCGGCCCGGGCCGGCCCGGCTGGCATGTCGAGTGCTCGGCGATCGCGCTGAGCCGCATCGGCACCGGACTGGACATCCAGGGCGGCGGCAGCGACCTGATCTTCCCGCACCACGAGTTCTCCGCCGCCCACGCCGAATGTGTCACGGGGGAGCGGCGTTTCGCGCGCCACTACGTGCACTCGGGGATGATCGGCTGGGACGGGCACAAGATGAGCAAGAGCCGCGGCAACCTGGTGCTGGTGTCCCAGCTGCGCCGCGACGGCATCGATCCGGCCGCCGTCCGGCTCGGGCTGTTCGCCGGGCACTACCGGGAGGATCGATTCTGGAGCGCGGCGGTGCTCGAGCGAGGCCCAGCACCGCCTGCACCGGTGGCGCAGTGCGACCGCGCTGGCCGGGGCACCCGACGCCGCCGACGTGGTGGCCCGGGTACGGCGCTATCTCGCCGACGATCTGGATACCCCGAAAGCGCTTGCCGCACTCGATGGTTGGGCGACCGACGCGCTGTCCTACGGCGGTCACGACGACACGCGCCGGACAGGCCGTCGCCGCGGCGGTCGACGCGCTGCTGGGAATCGCGCTGCACGGCCCCGCTGTGGAGTAGGTTGCGGCTGTGAGTGCAGCGGGGTCGGTGGCCGGTAAGACAGTGTTCATCACAGGTGGCGCGCGCGGCGTCGGCGCCGAGGTGGCGCGCCGACTGCACGCGAAAGGGGCCCGGCTCGCGCTGACCGACCTCGACGAGGCCCCGCTCGCCGCACTGGCCGACGAGTTGGGCGCCGAGCGCGTGCACACCGAGATCGCCGACGTGCGCAGCCTCGCCGAGATGGAGACCGCGGCCGGCCACGCCATCGAGCGGTTCGGCGGCATCGACATCGTGCTGGCCAACGCCGGGATCGCCTCCTACGGCTCGGTACTGCAGGTCGATCCGGAGGCGTTCCGGACTCTGATGGACGTCAACGTCACCGGCGTCTTCCACACCGTGCGCGCGACACTGCCCTCGGTGCTCGACCGGCGCGGGTACGTGCTGATCGTGTCCTCGCTGGCCGCCTACGCGGCCGCGCCCGGCCTGGCCCCGTACAACGCCGTCCAAGGCCGCCGTCGAGCATTTCGCCAACGCGCTTCGCCTCGAGGTCGTCTCATCGCGGAGTCGACGTCGGGTCGGCGCACATGTCCTGGATCGACACCCCGCTGGTGCAGGACGTCAAGGCGGACCTGTCGACGTTCCGCGAGATGCTGAGCCGGCTGCCCGTTCCCGCTCAATCGGACGACGTCGGTGCAGGAGTGCGGTGAGGCGTTCGTCGCCGGCATCGAGGGCCGCAAGCGGCAGATCAACTGCCCGGGCTGGGTCGGTGTCCTGCGCTGGCTCAAGCCGCTGCTGTCCACTCCGCTCGGGGAGCAGCCCGTCCGCAACTTCGTGCCCGACCTGCTGCCGAGGATGGACGCCGAAGTCGCCGCGCTCGGCCGGTCGATGGGCGCGCGCACCAGAGATCTGGAGCAGCGGTGATCCGCCGGCTCGTCTGCGCGGTGGCCGCGCTGAGCCTGCTCGCCGGCTGCAGTGGCCGACCTGCCGAGCCGGCACCGGCCCCGTCGGACGTCGACGTCGAGCCGCGTCGACCGGCGACGCCGGCGGCGGACCCCGTCAGCCCCCAGGAGGCGCGCGTGATCGCCAAGCAGGCCTACATCTACGGCTTCCCGATGGTCGACAACTACCGGGTGCAGTACACCTACTTCGTCGACAAGCGCGATCCGCAGTACAAGGGCGGCTGGAACGAGGTGCACAACACCGCGCAGGTGTTCACCCCGGCCGACACCGCGATCCAGACCCCCAACTCGGACACCCCGTATTCGATGGTCGGCGCCGACCTGCGCACCGAGCCGCTGGTGTTCACCGTCCCGCCGATCCAGCAGGACCGGTACTACTCGCTGCAGTTCGTCGACGGGTACACCGCCAACTTCGCCTACCTCGGGAGCCGCACCACCGGCAACGGCGGCGGCAGGTACCTGCTGGCCGGCCCGGGCTGGAACGGTGCGAAGCCCGCCGGCATCGACGAGGTCATCCGGTCGGACACCGACCTGGCCATGGTGCTGTACCGCACCCAGCTGTTCGGACCCTCCGACATCGACCAGGTCAAGAAGATCCAGGCCGGCTACCAGGTGGCGCCGCTGTCGGTGTTCCTCAACGAGCCCGCGCCCGCGCCCGCGCCGGCGATCGACTTCGTACCGCCGCTGACCGCCGATCAACAGCGCACCTCGCCGCAGTTCTTCGAGATCCTGAACTTCGCGCTGCGGTTCGCCCCGACACTGCCCGAGGAGAAGGAACTGCGGGATCGGTTCGCCAGCATCGGCGTCGGCCCGGACGGCGACTTCGACAGCGACCAGCTCACGCCCGAGATGCGCAGCGCGATCGAGGGCGGCATGGCCGACGCCTGGGCGGAATTGGACGCATTGAAGAAGAACGAGATCGACACCGGCAAGGTGGGCTCGGCCCAGTTCTTCGGCACCCGCGCCGACCTGGGCGGCAACTATCTGTACCGGATGGCCGGAGCGGTGTACGGCCTCTACGGCAACACCGCTGCCGAGGCGATCTATCCGAGCTTCACCAACGACTCCACCGGGGCGCCGTTGACCGGGGCGAACAACTACACGTTCCACTTCCCGAAGGGCCAGCTGCCGCCGGTCAACGCGTTCTGGTCGCTGACCGCTTACGAGCTGCCGCAGAGCACGCTGGTGGCCAACCCGATCAACCGCTACCTGATCAACTCCGCGATGCTGCCGAGCCTGGTGCCCGACCCCGACGGGGGCTACACGTTCGTCATCCAGCACGACTCGCCTGGCCCTGGCCGGGAAGCGAACTGGCTGCCCGCGCCCGAAGGCCCGTTCTCGCTGGTCCTGCGGCTGTACTGGCCCAAGCCCGACGCGCTCAACGGCACCTGGAAACCGCCGCAGCCGCAGAAGGTCTAGCCTGGCGCTCGTGAGTCGGGCAGACCTGGTGCTCTCCGGCGGCGGTGTCAAGGGCATCGCCCTGGCCGGCGCCGTGTCGGCGTTGGTCACCGCGGGCTATGTGCCGCAACGTGTCTCGGGCACATCGGCAGGTGCGCTGGTGGGTGCCGTGCTGGCAGCGGCCACCCAGCGCGGGGACCTGTCCTCGGCGCTGCTGGAAGACCTGGCGATGAGCATCGACTACAGCGCCTTCCTCGACCCGGGTCCGGTCGAACGCATCCCGGTGCTCGGGCCGGCATGGGGGGTGCTCAGCGGCGACGGCATCTATCGCGGCGCCGCGCTGCGCCGGTGGGTGGTCGGCCAGCTCGCCGACTACGGCGTGACGACCTTCGCGGACCTGGCCATCGACGATCCCGAACTGCCACCCGAGCAGCGGTACCGGCTCGTCGTCACCGTGGCCGATGTCACGCTGGGTCAGTTGGTGCGGCTGCCCTGGGACTACCGCCGCGTCTACGGCCTCGACCCCGACGAGCAGTCCGTGGCCGACGCGGTGCGCGCGTCGACCGCGATCCCGTTCTTCTTCCGTCCCGCCACGCTGACCAGCGCCGACGGCCGGAAATCCACATTGGTCGACGGCGGTCTGCTGTCGAACTTCCCGATCGACTCGCTGGACCGGACCGACGGCGCGCCGCCGCGGTGGCCGACGTTCGGCGTGACGCTGCTGCCCAATCTGCCCGCCGACAACGAACAGGTCATCCCCGCGCTGCGGCCACTGCACCTGCTGGGTGGGCCCACCCTGCTCGAACAGGTGGTGACGACGCTGTTGGTCGGCCGCGACCAGGCGTATCTGAACCAGCCCTGGGTGAGTGCCCGCACGATCCGGATCGACACCAGTGCGGTCGGGGTGCTGGACTTCGATCTGTCGCAGCTGGAGAAGGAAGCGCTCTACCGGGACGGTGTGCGCGCGGGTCGGGAGTTCCTGGACACCTGGGACTGGACGGAGTACGTCATCCGCTTCCGGTGAGGCCGGGCTACCGGCCGCGCCTGCGCAGGTAGCGCTCGAACTCCGCTGCCAGCGCGTCCCCGTCGATCTTGCCCAGCGCCTCGTTCATGTCGACCTCGGCGTCGCCCCGCTCCTCCAGCGACTGCACGTACTCGGCGATCTCGTCGTCTTCCGCGGTCATCTCGCTGACCGCCTGCTCCCACTCCTCGGCTTGAGCGGGCAGGTCGCCGAGGGGGACCTCGATGTCCAGCACGTCTTCCACGCGGCGCAGCAGCGCGACCGTCGCCTTGGGATTCGGCGGCTGCGACACGTAGTGCGGGACGGCCGCCCAGAACGTCACCGCGGGGATCCCGGCCTGCACGGAGGCGTCCTGGAACACCCCCGCGATGCCCGTCGGACCCTCGTAGCGGGTCTCCTCCAGCCCGAACGTCTTCGCCGAGTCGGCGGAGTAGGCCGCGCCGGACACCGGCACCGGCCGGGTGTGCGGGGTGTCGGCCAGCAGCGCCCCGAGGATCACCACGGTCTGCACGTTGAGCTTGTCGGCGATGGCCAGCAGCTCGGCGCAGAACGTGCGCCACCGCATGTTGGGCTCCACGCCGTGCATCAGCACGATGTCGCGATCGGCGCCGGGCGGGCGGCAGTGCGAGATCCGCATCGACGGCCACACCAGCTCACGTGTCACACCGTCGACCATCCGGATCACCGGCCGGTTGACCTGGTAGTCGTAGTACGACTCGTCGTCGATCTCGACGATCGTCTCCGCCTCCCAGATGGCATCCAGGTGCTCCAGAGCATCGCTGGCCGCATCTCCGGCGTCGTTCCAGCCCTCGAACGCCGCGACGACGATCGTGTCGCGCAGGTCGGGCAGGTCGGATCGTTTCGGACCGCCGAAATCCGAGGGACTCACCAGGCCAGCGTAAGCCCTGCGTGGACCAGATGACGGGCATCGACCCGCGCCCCGGGCCCGGAATGCGTGCGGCGGCACTCGGGTTAACCTGGGACATGGATCTCGCCGACACCCCGGGCTGGCTCACGGGCGGCGACGACATGGGCGTCCAGACGTCGATCGAGTGACGACGTAGACTTTTCCCCGTCGAGAGGCGTTGCAACGGCTCCGGGTCCTGCCGGTAGCCGCCACGCTCGGCAGAGTCAAGGACGCCTTCCGCTACGGAAGGAGTGCACATGACTGCCGTTGAGTCGAATACCTTCACGCCGAACATCCGTCCCGACTGCACCGAGGAACTGACGGCAGCTCTGCGCAAGCGGATCGTGGTGATCGACGGCGCGATGGGCACCGCGATCCAGCGGGACCGGCCGGACGAGGCCGGCTATCGCGGCGACCGGTTCACGGAGTGGCCGACCGCTCTGCAGGGCAACAACGACCTCCTCAACCTGACCCAGCCGCAGATCATCGAGGCGATCCACCGCGAATACCTCGACGCCGGCGCCGACATCCTCGAGACCAACACGTTCAACGCGAACGCGATCTCGCTGTCCGACTACGACATGGCCGATCTGGCCTACGAACTGAACTACGCCGGCGCAGCCCTGGCGCGCCAGGCCGCCGACGAGTACAGCACGCCGGAGCAGCCCCGCTACGTCGCCGGCGCCATCGGTCCGACGACGCGGACCGCGTCGATCTCGCCGGACGTCAACGACCCCGGCGCCCGCAACGTCTCCTACGACCAGCTGGTCGCCGCCTACCTCGAAGCCGCCAACGGCCTGGTCGACGGTGGCGCCGACCTGATCCTCATCGAGACGATCTTCGATTCGCTGAACGCCAAGGCGGCGGTGTTCGCCGTCGAGACGCTGTTCGAGGACCGCGGGCGCCGCTGGCCACTGATCATCTCGGGCACCATCACCGACGCCTCCGGCCGGACGTTGTCGGGGCAGGTGACCGAGGCGTTCTGGAACGCGATCAGGCACGCCAAGCCGCTCGCGGTCGGCCTGAACTGCGCCCTGGGCGCGCCGGAGATGCGGCCCTACATCGCCGAGGTGTCGCGGATCGCGGACACGTTCGTGTCCTGCTATCCCAACGCCGGCCTGCCCAACGCCTTCGGCGAGTACGACGAGTCCCCGGAGCGCCAGGCGTCCTACATCGCCGAGTTCGCCGAGGCCGGCCTGGTCAACCTGGTCGGCGGGTGCTGCGGGACAGCGCCCCCGCACATCGCCGAGATCGCCAAGGTCGTCGAGGGCAAAGCCGCCGCGCGAGCTGCCGCAGATCCCGGTGGCCACCCGGCTCTCGGGCCTGGAGCCGCTCAACATCACCGACGACTCCCTGTTCGTCAACATCGGTGAGCGCACCAACATCACCGGCTCCGCCCGGTTCCGCAACCTGATCAAGGCCGAGGACTACGACACCGCGCTGTCGGTCGCCCTGCAGCAGGTCGAGGTCGGTGCGCAGGTCATCGACATCAACATGGACGAGGGCATGATCGACGGCGTCGCCGCGATGGACCGGTTCACCAAGCTGATCGCGGCCGAGCCGGACATCAGCCGGGTCCCGGTGATGATCGACTCCTCCAAGTGGGAGGTCATCGAGGCGGGCCTGAAGAACGTGCAGGGCAAGCCGATCGTCAACTCGATCTCCATGAAGGAGGGCGAGGAGAAGTTCATCCGCGAGGCCCGGCTGTGCCGCAAGTACGGTGCCGCCGTCGTCGTGATGGCCTTCGACGAGCAGGGCCAGGCCGACAACCTGGAGCGGCGCAAGGAGATCTGCGGGCGCGCCTACCGGATCCTGACCGAAGAGGTCGGCTTCCCGGCCGAGGACATCATCTTCGACCCGAACTGCTTCGCGCTGGCCACCGGAATCGAGGAGCACGCGACCTACGGCATCGACTTCATCGAGGCGTGCGCCTGGATCAAGGAGAACCTGCCCGGCGTGCACATCTCCGGCGGCATCTCGAACGTGTCGTTCTCGTTCCGGGGTAACAACCCCGTCCGCGAGGCGATCCACGCGGTGTTCCTGTTCCACGCCATCAAGGCCGGCCTGGACATGGGCATCGTCAACGCGGGCGCGCTGGTGCCCTACGACTCGATCGACCCCGAGCTGCGGGACCGCATCGAGGACGTGGTGCTGAACCGGCGCGCGGACGCGGCCGAGAGGCTCCTGGAGATCGCCGAGCGGTTCAACAAATCGGACCAGGCCGGGGGAGACGCAGACAAAGCCGCCGCCGAGTGGCGCGGCCTGCCGGTCCGGGAGCGGATCACGCACGCGCTGGTGAAGGGCATCGACGCGCACGTCGACGACGACACCGAGGAGTTGCGGGCCGAGATCGCCGCCGCGGGCGGTCGCCCCATCGAGGTGATCGAGGGCCCGCTGATGGACGGCATGAACGTCGTCGGCGACCTGTTCGGCGCGGGCAAGATGTTCCTGCCGCAGGTGGTGAAGTCCGCCCGGGTGATGAAGAAGGCGGTGGCCTACCTGCTGCCCTACATCGAGGCGGAGAAAGCCGAGAACGGCACGACGGCGAGCAAGGACACCAACGGCACGATCATCATGGCGACGGTCAAGGGCGACGTCCACGACATCGGCAAGAACATCGTCGGGGTCGTCCTGCAGTGCAACAACTTCGAGGTGATCGACCTCGGGGTGATGGTGCCCGCCCAGAAGATCCTGGACGCGGCCAAGGAGCACGACGCCGACATCATCGGGCTGTCCGGCCTGATCACCCCGTCGCTGGACGAGATGGTCAACTTCGCCGTCGAGATGGAACGCCAGGGGCTGCAGATTCCGCTGCTGATCGGCGGAGCGACCACCTCGCGCGCCCACACGGCCGTGAAGGTGTCGCCGCGCCGCAGCGGTCCGGTGGTCTGGGTCAAGGACGCGTCCCGGTCGGTGCCGGTCGCGGCCGCGCTGCTCGACGACAAGCAGCGGCCGGCCCTGCTGGAGGCCACCGAGAAGGATTACGCCTCGCTGCGCGAACGGCACGCCCAGAAGAACGAGCGGCCGATGCTGACGCTGGAGAAGGCCCGCGCCAACCGGACGCCGATCGAATGGGACGGCTACACGCCGCCGGTGCCCGCGCATGGGCACGCGGCGTACGGGAGTTTCTCGACTACGACGTCGCCGAGCTGCGCGAGTACATCGACTGGCAGCCGTTCTTCAACGCCTGGGAGATGAAGGGGCGCTTTCCCGACATCCTCAACAACCCGGTCTCGGGCGAGACGGCCCGCAAGCTGTTCGACGACGCCCAGGAGATGCTCGACACGCTGATCAAGGAGAAGTGGCTGACCGCCAACGGCGTGCTCGGGTTCTTCCCCGCGAACGCGGTCGGTGACGACATCGAGGTCTACACCGATGAGACCCGGACCGAGGTGCTGACCACGCTGCACAACCTGCGCCAGCAGGGCCAGCACCGCGATGGCATCCCGAACCGGAGCCTCGGCGACTTCATCGCCCCCAAGGAAACGGGTCTGCCGGACTACGTCGGCGCGTTCGCCGTCACCGCGGGTCTGGGCAGCCAGGACCGGATCGCCGAGTTCAAGGCGGCCAACGACGACTACAGCGCGATCCTGCTGGAGTCGCTGGCCGACCGGCTGGCCGAGGCGTTCGCCGAACGGATGCACCAGCGGGTCCGCAAGGAGTTCTGGGGTTACCAGCCCGACGAGCAGCTGGACAACGAGGACCTCATCGGGGAGAAGTACCGGGGGATCCGCCCGGCTCCCGGTTATCCCGCCTGCCCCGAGCACACCGAGAAGGCGACGCTCTGGGAGCTGATGGACGTCCGGGAGCGGACCGGCATCGAACTGACCGAGTCGATGGCGATGTGGCCCGGTGCCGCGGTCAGCGGCTGGTACTTCTCGCATCCGCAGTCGCAGTACTTCGTGGTCGGGCGGTTGGCCCAGGATCAGGTGGCCGACTACGCCAAGCGCAAGGGCTGGACCCTGGCCGAGGCCGAGCGCTGGCTGGCGCCGAATCTGGGCTACAACCCGGAGGACTGAGCGATTTCGGTGTAGTCGGTCACCCGCAGCGTGACCAACTACACCGAAACCCGAGAGATGGTGCGCCACACTCGGGCCGGCGTCATCGGCAGATCGCGCACCCGCGCACCGCACGCCCGCGCGATCGCGTTGGCCAGAGCCGGAGCCACCGGGTTGTACGGCGACTCGCTCATCGACTTGGCGCCCAGCGGCCCGATCTGGTCGTAGGTGTCGGCGAAGCAGCACCTCGGTGACCGGGACGTCGGCCAGCTGCGGAATGTGGTAGTCGCGCAACGTCCCGGGTGAGCACGGTGCCGTCGGGGCCGATCAGCATCTGCTCGTACAGCGCCGAGCCGATCGCCTGGGCGACGCCGCCTTCGATCTGGCCGCGGCACTGCTCGGGGTTCATCACCACGCCCGCGTCGGCAGCTCTGCACCGACTGCAGGATCCGCGACCTCGCCGGTCTCGGGGTTCACCGCGACGCGAAAGCCCTGCACGTTGAACGCCACCGAGCGCGGGGTGCCGTCGTGGCGCCCGCGGCCGGTGAGCCCGGGTGGCAGCTCCCCGAACTCGACCAGCCGGGTGCCGCACAGCACGCCGTGTGGCGTCAGGGTGCACTGGTGCGGGCCCGCGCCGGTCAACGCGGCGGCCGCCTCGCGCAGAGCGGTCCGCAGGTTCCGGCAGGCTGCGATCACCGCCTGCCCGGCCACCACGGTGCCCGCCGAGCCGAACGCTCCGGTGTCGTAGCCCGTTGTCTCGCGTGTCGGATTGGTGGATCACGACTCGGTCGGGCGTGGTGCCCAACTCCGTCGCCGCCAGCTGGGCGTGCACGGTGGTGGTGCCGTTGCCGAACTCAGCGGTGCCGACGCGACAGCACGTAGTCGCCGTCGGCCGTCACCGACACGGTGGCCTCGGCGATGGTGCCCGCGCGGCGGGATGGTGGCGATCATCGCCAGCGCCATGCCCTCGCCGACGGGCCACCCCTCGGGACCGGACGCGCCGCTGGCCGTCGGCGAGCGCGCGCTCCGCAAGGTCGAGGCACTGGTCGAGGCCGTAGCTGCCGAATGCCAGGTCGCCGTGTCCGACGCTGTGGTCGACGAACTCGTCGCCGGGCACCACCACATTGCGGCGGCGGAACTCGAAGGGGTCCATGCCGATTCGGTGCGCCAGCTCGTCGAGCGCGGACTCGATCGCGAAGGTCAGCTGGCTCAGCCCGTATCCGCGGAAGGCTCCGGACGGCAGGTTGTTGGTGTAGACGGCCTGCGCGTCGATGCGCTTGTTCGGGCACCGGTACACCGAGATCGACTCCGAGCAGCCGTGGAACATCACACCCGGGCTGTGGTTGCCGTAGGCGCCCGCGTCGATCAGCACGTCGACGGCCAGCGCGGTCAGCACGCCGTCGGCGCCGGCCGCACGCGGTGACGGCGACGCGGAACGGGTGCCGGCAGGGCGCCATCGTGAACTGGTCGGTGCGGCTGAACTCGTAGCGCACGGGCCGGCCGAGCCGCAGCACGGCCAGCGCGACGATGTCCTCGGTGAGCATCTCCTGCTTGCCGCCGAAGCCGCCCCCGACCCGGCGCGCGAACACGCGCACGGCGTCGCGGTCCAGGCCGAACAGATGGCAGATCTCGTCGCGGACCAGGAACGGCACCTGGGTGCTGGTGCGCAACACCAGCCGGCCCTGCTCGTCGCGCCAGCCGGTGCAGCCGTGGGTCTCCAGGTGCACGTGCTGGACCCGCTGGGTGGTGTACCGCTCGGTCACCGACGCGCCGCCGGCCGCCGCGGCGGCAGCCACGCCGGCCTCGACGTCTCCGATGTCGCCGTGCACCTCGGCGACGACGTTGCGGGCGGGGTCGGCGATGCGGGCGTCGTCGGTCTTGTCGGCGTGCAGCAGCGGCGCCCCCGGCGAGCGGGCGGCGTCGGGGTCGAACACCGCGGGCAGCTCCTCGTAGGTCGACGGCGATGGCGCGGCACGCCCGCTCGGCGATCGCGGACGAATCGGCGACGACGGCGGCGACCCGCTGCCCGACGAAGCGCGACCGTGTCGTCGAGCACCGCGGTGTCATCGGGGTCGTCGAGCCGGTTCTCGTGGCGGGCGGTGGAGAACGCGACGGCCGGGCTGTCGCGATGGGTCAGCACCAGGTGCACGCCGTCGATGCGCCTCGGCGGCAGAAGTGTCGATCGCGACGATGCGGGCGTGCGGCAGCGGGCTGGTCAGCACGGCCATGTGCAGCAGACCGGTCGGCGCGAAGTCCATGGTGTACTGCTCGGTTCCGGTCACCACCGCCAGCGCCGCCGGGGCGCCGACCGAACTTCCCACCCCGCCGGACTTCTCGACGTTGATGGTGCCCGTCGAGCGCGTCGGTGATCGCCCGGTATCCGGTGCAGCGGCACAGGTTTCCCTTCAAGCGCCTGCGGCAGATCCGACACTTGTTCGTCGGACAGCGCCGACGCCGTGGTGATCATGCCGGCCGTGCAGAACCCGCACTGGAACCCGCCCGCGTCGGCGAACCGGCGCTGCAGCGGGTGCAGGTCGGCCGGGGTGCCCAGACCCGCGACCGTGGTGACGTCGCGCGCCGTCGGCGCGGAATGCCGGGAACACACAGGAGTGCACCGCCTGCCCGTCGACCAGCACCGAGCACGCACCGCAGTCGCCGGTGTCGCAGCCCTTCTTCACCTCGAAGTGCCCGCGTTCGCGCAGGTAGGTGCGCAGGCACTGGCCGGGGCGCGGTTTCTCCGGGCTCTCGGTGCCGTTGACGCGGATGCTCATGCCAGTTCCCGGCGGATCTGCTCGGCGAGCACCAGCGTCATCGCGCGCCGCCAGTCGGGGTCGCCGTGCGCGTCGACGGTCCAGGCGTCGTCGGGGATGGCCGCATGGGCGGCGGCCACCTCGGCCGCGGTGGGTGCGGCGGCGAAGCCGAACACGAAGGGCCGCACGGTGGCCGCGGTCACCGACAGCGTGCAGCGCCCGTCGGTGTCGCGCCGGCCGATCACCACGCACGGCAGAGCGGCCGAGCGGCGAGGGCGCCAGCTTGCGGAACGCGGTGGTGGCGCGCAGCGCGGCGGCAGGCAGCCACACCGAGCGCACCACCTCGCCGGCGCCGAGCACGTTGGCGGCCGCGCCCGGTCACGAAATCGGTGACCGGCAGCCGGTAGTCGCTGCCGTCGGGCCGCCACACCGTCAGCACGCCGTCCAGCGCCGCCGTCAGCGAGATCATCGACCCGGCCGGGAAGGACAGGCAGATGTTGCCGCCGACGGTCGCCGTCGCCTGGATCTTGAACGACGCCAGCAACGCCGTGCAGCACTGGTGCAGCAGCGGCGCCGCCGCCCAGTCGGGACGCTCGGTGCGCAGCCGTCGCGACAGCGCGGACACCTGTGCCAGCGGGCACGTCGCCGCGAGTTCGATGCCGTCGTCGGTCACCGTGACCGGGGCCCAGCCGAGGCCGGTGATGTCCACCAGCCCGCGCAGGTGCGGCTGCGGTTCGGAGAACAACCAGGTCCCGCCCGCCAGGATCGCGTCGCCCGGGGCCCAGGGGCCACAGCTCGTCGCGGCGGGCGGGGACGCGGGTGGTCTCGACGGTGTTGAGGTCCATGGCGTCAGCCGACCGGAGTCAACGGGCCACCCATGATGTTGCCGACGATACCCCGCAGGATGTTGGTGCCGTCCTCGTTTCGCAGTTCGGCGTACCACCGGGCCGTCTGCTCCGGGTCCTTGGCGTGGGTCACGTCGCAGCGCTTGCGGGCGCGCAGCACCAGATCGGCCGCGCGCTCGGCGCGTGCCTGCTGGTAGGCGGTCAGCGCGGCGCGCACATCACCGGGATGGTCGCGCACCGCCCACTGCAGCGCCACCGCGTCCTCCATCGCGGAGCAACCGCCCTGCCCGATGTCGGGGGTGGTGTTGTGGGCGGCGTCGCCGAGCACCGCGACCCGGCCCTTGACCCAGGTATGGAACGGGTCCAGGTCGAAGATCTCCACCCGGTTGGTGCGTCGTCGGATCGAGCTTGTCGATCAGCACCTGCACGCCGGGTGCCCAGCCCGCGAACTGTGACCGGAGGACCTCGCGGGCGCTGCCGCGTTCGAAGTCCAGCCCGGGCGGCTCCACCACGTCGAAGAAGAAGTAGAACCGGCCGCCCGCCACCGGCATCACCGAAACACGTTTGCCCTCGGCGACATAGGTGGTCCATTCGGTTGCTGCTCCGATCGCGTCGTCGGTGTCGACGAGCCCGTTGAAGTTCACATAGCCCGCGTAGCGGCGCTGCACCGGCCCGCCCAGCACATACTCGCGGGTGATCGAGGAGGCGCCGTCTGCGCCGATGATCAGGTCCGCCGACACCGAGGTGCCGTCGGCGAAGGTCGCCGTCGCCGCGTCCGGGCCATCGGCGACGGCGACCATCTTCATGCCGAAGTTGATCTCGTGGCAGGCCGTAGGCCTGCATCAGCATCGTCTGCAGATCCGCCCGTGCGATGGGGTAGGGCCGTTGGCCGACCTCGTCGATCAACGGCTGCATCGAGAACCGGCACATCGTCTCGCCGGTGTGGCCGTCGAGATAGCTCATGGTCTCGACGAGCCCGCCGAGTCGCGCGGTCTGCTCGGCGAGCCCGAGGTAGTTCAGGCACTTGACGCCGTTGGACCAGACCGAGATCGCCGCGCCGACCGGCTTGTTCTCGGTGACGCGTTCGTAGACGTGGGTGTCGATCCCGATCTGGCGCAGCGCGATCGCCGCGCTCATGCCGCCCATGCCGGCGCCGATGATGACCGCTTTCACCTCTGCCAGTCCTCTGCTTCAACTGCCCCGGTAGGTGGAATACGCGAACGGCGACAACAACAACGGCACGTGATAGTGCGGCGCGTCGGTGACCTCGAACGCGATGACCACCTCCGGATAGAAGGCGGTGACGACCGTGGGCGGCGAAGTAGCGTGCCGGTGTCGAACGGCAGCCGGTAGCAGGCCGGCGCCGAGGTCCCCGCCGAGCGCGATGATCCGGCCGTCGTCGTCGGTGACCGACGTGGCCAGCACGGTCGCCGACGCGTCGGTCAGCGTGACCGGTACCCCGACGGCGGGCCGTCCCGACACGGCGTCGAGGACGTGGGTCGACAGGCTGCTCATGACGGTCTCCTTCGACAGCAGGCGTTCCAGTCGTAACCGGTTGATCTTGGCCAGTTCCGAGCGCATCACCCGGCGTTCGGTGTCTGGGTCGTTGGCGAGCCGGTCGGTGAGGATGTCCAGCAGCTCCTCGGCGGTGCGCCCGCTGGCGCACACCAGGTAGACGTAGCCGAAGGTGTCCTCGTAGCTGCGGTTCTCGGCGGCCAGTTCGGCCTTGACCGCGGCGTTGGCGTCGGCGACGCGGGCCTGTTCGCGGGCCGAGTTCGGGTCCTCGGACCGGGCGCCGATGCGGGGATGGCCGTCGAGCGCGGCGTCGAGTTCGGCGTCGGGGAGTTCGGCCAGCACGCGGTCGGCGCGATCGAGGAGTGCGTCGGTCGTCGCGGAAGGGCCCGCCCGCCAGCACCCGGCGCGCCCAGAGTCGGAGACGAACACACCTCGAACAACAGGTGCATCCGTTGTCGTTCGGACAGCCGGTTGAATCCGATCGATGCCCACGGGTCCGCCGCCGGTCATCTACTGGAGTTCGTTTTTCGACTGAAGTCGACGATATTGGGATCGACGCGACGACGACGGCCACCGTGGAGGGAAACGAGTTAGATGCCTCCGATGGTGGCGGCCGGGGCCGTCCGCGCGCAGCACATTGCCGAATGGGTTTCGGTGACGTCCAGCGGCCGCGGCCGCCGAGGTCGGCGCGGTCATCGTCCCAGGATCAGGCAGATCCCAGGTCTTCGCATGTCGAGCGGTTCGCGCTCGGCGGCGGCCGCGTGCCACAATTGCCGAGTGCGAGCGGTGCTGTGGGACATGGACGGTACGCTCGTCGATTCCGAAAAGCTCTGGGACATCTCACTGTCCGCGCTCTACGAGTCCTTGGGCGGCGCGCTGAGTCGCCAGACCAGGACTGCGCTGGTGGGCGCCTCGGCCGAAGAGACGATGGTGACGGTGTACACCGACCTCGGGCTGGACCCGCACCCGCGGCGGATGGCCGAGTCGATTCGCTGGTTGCACGACTACACGGCCGACCTGTTCGACGGCGGTCTGCCGTGGTGTGCCGGGGCCCGGGAGATGCTGGAAGCGCTTGCGGCCGAACGCACGCCCATGGCGCTGGTCACCAACACGCAGCGCGGACTAACCGAGCATGCGCTCAACAGCATTGGCCGGCAATACTTCTCGGTCACCGTCTGTGCCGATGAGGTGTCCAGTGGCAAGCCGGCTCCCGATCTGTACCTGCGGGCGGCCGAGTTGCTGGAGCTTGCGGCCGGCGGATTGCCTGGCCGTCGAGGATTCGGTGACCGGCGCGGCGGCCGCCGAGGCGGCGGAATGCGCGGTGCTCGTCGTGCCCAACGATGTCCCGGTGCCCGGTGGGGCGACGGCGGCGGCACGTCGAATCGCTGGCCGGGCTTGGACTCCGCCGGATCTGCGCCGCATCTACCGCGAGATCGATCAGGAGCCGCGCGAACGCACGCGTAAACCGGCGCACTTGTGGGAATGCTCCCGACCGTCGGTCACGAGTGATTGAATGTGACCCGTATCACGCAACGCTGCGGAAAGGTCGTCAGATGGCCGGTCAAGGTGGACCCGCCGGGGAGGGCCCCGAGATTTTCGACGAAGACCAGGACTTCGCGTCCGGCAAGACCGCGATCCGGATCGCCTCCGTGGCGGCCCTGGGCGGCTTGCTGTTCGGCTACGACAGCGCCGTGATCAACGGTGCCGTGGCCTCCATCCAGGAGGACTTCGGCATCGGTAACGCCGAGCTCGGATTCGCGGTCGCCTCCGCGCTGCTCGGCGCCGCCGCCGGCGCGATGACCGCGGGCCGGATCGCCGACCGGATCGGCCGGATCGCGGTCATGAAGATCGCCGCGGTGCTGTTTCTCGATCAGTGCCTTCGGTACCGGCTTCGCCCACGAGGTGTGGGCGGTGGTGCTGTTCCGCATCGTCGGCGGCATCGGCGTCGGCGTCGCGTCGGTGATCGCGCCCGCCTACATCGCCGAGACCTCACCGCCGGGTATCCGGGGCCGGCTCGGGCTCGCTGCAACAGCTGGCGATCGTGTCCGGCATCTTCGCTTCCTTCGCGATCAACTAGCTGCTGCAGTGGCTGGCCGGCGGGCCCAACCAGCCGCTGTGGTTCGGGGTGGACGCCTGGCGCTGGATGTTCCTGGCGATGGCGCTGCCCGCCGTGCTGTACGGGGCGCTCGCGTTCACGATCCCCGAATCGCCGCGGTATCTCGTTGCCAGCCACAAGATTCCCGAGGCCCGCCGGGTGCTGAGCAGGCTGCTCGGGCAGAAGAACCTGGAGATCACGATCACCCGGATCAAGGAGACGCTGGAGCGCGAGGACGATCCGTCCTGGCGAGACCTGCGCAAGCCCACCGGCGGCCTGTACGGCATCGTCTGGGTCGGCCTGGGGCTGTCGATCTTCCAGCAGTTCGTCGGGATCAACGTGATCTTCTACTACTGCAACGTGCTGTGGCAGGCGGTCGGCTTCAGCGCCGACGAGTCGGCGATCTACACCGTGATCACGTCGGTCATCAACGTGCTGACCACGCTGATCGCGATCGCGTTGATCGACAGGATCGGGCGCAAGCCGTTGCTGCTGATCGGTTCGACGGGGATGGCCATCACGCTGATCACGATGTCGGTGATCTTCGCCAACGCCACACGTCGGTGCGCCGACGGCAACCCGAGCCTGCCCGGGGCCTCTGGGGTCATCGCGCTGATCGCGGCCAACCTCTTCGTCGTCGCCTTCGGTATGTCCTGGGGCCCGGTGGTCTGGGTGCTGCTGGGGGAGATGTTCCCGAACCGGATCCGGGCCGCGGCCCTCGGGCTGGCCGCCGCGGGGCAGTGGGCGGCCAACTGGCTCATCACCGTCACCTTCCCCGGACTGCGTGAACACCTGGGCCTGGCCTACGGCTTCTACGGGCTCGTGCGCGGTGCTGTCCGGCCTGTTCGTCTGGCGGTGGGTGATGGAGACCAAGGGCGTGTCGCTGGAGGACATGCACGGCGACGATCCTGCGCGAGGACAAGACCGCGGCCGGCTAGGACCGCGGGGTGTGGGCGGGCGCGGACCAGCCGATCGCGGCCCGTGCGGCCCGACGTGACACAATCGCCAAACGTGAAGACCTTCGACGCCCTGTTCGCCGAGTTGAGCGAGCGGGCGCGCACCCGGCCGGCAGGCAGCGGCACCGTCGCCGCGCTCGATGGCGGCGTCCACGGCATCGGCAAGAAGATCCTGGAAGAGGCCGGCGAGGTGTGGCTGGCCGCCGAGCACGAGAACGACGAGGCGCTCGCCGAGGAGATCAGCCAGCTGCTCTACTGGACGCAGGTGCTGATGCTCTCGCGCGGCCTGTCGCTGGCCGACGTGTACGGGAAGCTCTGATGTCTGTTCTTGGCGCAAGCGGCTCATCGCGCGATGTGCTGCGCGTCGCCGTGCCCAACAAGGGCGCCCTGAGCGAACCGGCCGCCGAGATCCTGTCCGAGGCCGGCTACCGTCGCCGCACCGACGCCAAGGATCTGACGGTCGTCGACCCGGTCAACCAGGTCGAGTTCTTCTTCCTGCGCCCCAAGGACATCGCCATCTACGTCGGCTCGGGCCAGCTCGACTTCGGCATCACCGGGCGCGACCTGGCCCGGGAATCGGACGCGCCCGTCCGTGAGCGGTTGGCGCTGGGCTTCGGCTCGTCGACGTTCCGGTATGCGGCCCCGGCCGGCCGGGCCTGGCAGGTCGGCTGATCTCGCGGGCAAGCGGATCGCCACCGTCGTACCCGAACCTGGTCCGAAAAGACCTGGCCGCCAGCGGGATCGACGCGACCGTGATCCGTCTCGACGGCGCGGTCGAGATCTCGGTGCAACTCGGGGTCGCCGACGCCATCGCCGACGTGGTCGGCTCCGGACGCACGCTGGGCCTGCACGACCTGGTCGCGTTCGGTGATCCGCTGTGCGACTCCGAGGCGGTCCTGATCGAACGCGACGGGTGCCGACGAGAATGCCGCCGCGCGTGACCAGTTGGCGGCCCGCGTGCAGGGTGTGGTGTTCGGCCAGCAGTACCTGATGCTCGACTACGACTGTCCGCGTTCGGTTCTCGACAGGGCGACCGAGGTCACCCCGGGGCTGGAGTCGCCGACCATCGCGCCGCTGGCCGACCCCGGCTGGGTCGCGGTGCGCGCGCTGGTGCCGCGCAGGGACGTCAACGCCATCATGGACGAGCTCGCCGCCATCGGCGCGAAAGCGATCCTGGCCTCCGACATCAGGTTCTGCCGCTTTTAGATTCGACAGCGCGTGCAGACGCCGCTGCGTGTTAGCGTCGCCGAAGTCCATCCACCGCGCGGAGGTCCGATGACGCACGTTCTCGTTCTGTTGCTGGCGTTGGCTGATCGGTGTGATCGCCGGCCTGCGGGCGCATGACCGCTCCTGCCGTGGTGGCGTGGGGCGCCGTTGCTGGGCTGGATCGACGTCGACGGCAAGTGGTCGGAGTGGGTGGCGCATCCCATCACCGTGACCGTGTTGACCATCCTGCTCGTCGCCGAACTGGTCACCGACCAGCTCCCCAAGACCCCGAGCCGCAAGGTCGCCCCGCAGTTCCTCACCCGGCTGCTCACCGGCGGCTTCGCCGGAGCGGTGATCGGCAGCGCGTTCTTCCACACCTTCAGCGCGATCGGTGCCGGGATCATCGGTGCCGTGCTCGGCACCCTCGCCGGCGCCGAGCTCCGCAGCCGGATCGCGGCGGCCAGCAGCGGTAACGACCGCCCCGGCGCCTTCGGCGAGGACGCGCTCGCCGTCGGCGGCGGACTGCTCGTCGCGTTCCTCGTCAGCCTGGTGTAGGCACGGTCATGGCACGAGCGATTCGACGCGATCATCGTCGGCGCCGGCCAGGCCGGCCCACCGCTGGCGGGCCGCCTCACCGAGGCCGGACAGACCGTCGCGGTGATCGAACGCAAACTGGTCGGCGGAACCTGCGTGAACTACGGGTGCATTCCCACCAAGACGCTGGTCGCCAGCGCGCACGCGGCCCACATCGCGCGCCGCGGGACCGATTTCGGGATCGGCACCGGCGAGGTGACCGTGGACATGGCCGAGGTCAAGGCACGCAAGGACCGCATCAGCGGCGGTGACCGCGGAAGGCGTCGAGTCCTGGCTCGAGGGCATGGACGGCTGCACGCTGATCCGTGGCCACGCCCGCTTCGAGGGGCCGCACACCATCCGGGTCGACGACCGACTCCTCGAAGCCGACCGGATCTTCCTCAACGTCGGTGGCCGCGCGGTGGCACCCGACATGCCGGGCCTGGCCGACATCGACTACCTGACCAATGTCGGGATCCTCGATCTCGACGTCGTGCCCGAGCACCTGGTGATCATCGGCGGCAGCTACATCGCGCTGGAGTTCGCGCAGATGTACCGCCGGTTCGGCGCGCGGGTGACAGTCATCGAGAAGGGTCCGCGGTTGACGTCGCGCGAGGACGAGGACGTCTCGGCCGCGATCAAGGAGATCCTGGAGGCCGAGGGGATCGACGTGGTGCTCGGCGCCGACGCGATCCGATTCACTCAAGCAGGACAACGGTTTCGCGGTGATTCCCCGCGACGGCGCGGAGCCGATCAGCGGCAGCCACCTGCTCGTCGCGGTGGGTCGCCAGCCCAACACCGACGACCTCGGGCTGGAGGCGGCGGGGGTCGCAGACCGACAAGCGCGGCTACATCGTCGTCGACGATCAGCTGCGCACCAACGTCGAGCACATCTGGGCGATGGGCGACTGCAACGGCCGCGGCGCGTTCACCCACACGTCCTACAACGACTTCGAGATCGTCGCGGCCAACCTGCTCGACGACGATCCCCGCCGGGTCAGCGACCGGGTCACCACCTACGCGCTCTACATCGACCCACCGCTGGGCCGCGCCGGGATGACCGTCGACGAGGTCCGCAAGTCGGGCCGCACAGGCGTTGGTGGGCAAGCGGCCGATGACGCGGGTCGGTCGCGCAGTGGAGAAGGGGGAGACGCAGGGCTTCATGAAGGTGGTCGTGGACGCCGAGACCGAGCAGATCCTCGGCGCGGCGATCCTGGGCGTCGGCGGCGACGAGGTGGTCCAGGACATCCTCGACATCATGACCGCCAAGCTGCCCTACACCGCGATCTCCCGCACCATGCACATCCACCCGACGGTCAGCGAGTTGGTGCCGACCATGCTGCAGGGCCTCGAACCGCTGGAATAGACCGCCGCCGGCCCTTGACTGTGGCTTGCGTCACAGTAATATGACCAGTGGTCATATCGAGGGTTGGAGGCGCCGTGCCCACCGTCACCTGGTCCCGTCTCGGCGGGGAACGCCGGGCCGCGGTGGTGGCCGCTGCCGAGGCTGAGTTCGCCGCGCCACGGCTTCTCCGCGGGCAGCCTCAACGTCATCGCGCGCCGGGCCGGGGTCGCCAAAGGCAGCCTGTTCCAGTACTTCGCGGACAAGCGGGACCTCTACGCGCACATCACCGACGTCGGCAGCCAGCGGGTGCGGGCGCACATGGAGGACCAGATCCGTCTGCTCGATCCGGCGCGGCCGTTCTTCGAGTTCCTCACCGATCTGCTCGACGTCTGGGTCGCCTACTTCGCCGAGCATCCGCGCGAGCGCGCGCTGCACGCCGCGGCCAGTTTCGAGGTGGACACCGATGCCCGGGTCAGCGTCCGAGCCGTCGTACACCGCCACTATCTGGAGGTGCTGCGGCCGTTGGTGCGCGACGCCCGTGATCGTGGCGATCTGCGTGCCGACGCCGACACCGACGCATTGCTGTCGTTGCTGCTGATGTTGCTGCCGCATCTGGCGCTGGCGCCGTACGTGCGCGGCATGGACCCCGTCCTCGGCCTCGACGAACTCACCCCCGAGCAGCCCGCTCTGGTCGTGCGGCGCTACGTCGCCGTGCTGGCGGCCGCATTCGCGTCCGCCACCCCCGAGACCCTGTCAACCGCAACCCCCGCAAGGAGACATCCACATGATTAGGACCCGTTCGGATTCGCTGGCCGCAGGCGGCCTCAACTGGGACAGCCTGCCGCTGAAGCTGTTCTCCGGTGGCAACGCGAAGTTCTGGAATCCCGCCGACATCGACTTCTCCCGCGACCGCGCCGACTGGGAGTCGCTGACCGATCTCGAACGCGAATGGGCCACCCGGCTGTGCGCCCAGTTCATCGCCGGGGAGGAGGCGGTCACCCAGGACATCCAGCCGTTCATGGCCGCGATGCGGGCCGAGGGCCGCCTCGGCGACGAGATGTACCTGACGCAGTTCGCGTTCGAGGAGGCCAAGCACACCCAGGTGTTCCGGATGTGGCTGGACGCCGTCGGGGTCACCGACGACCTGCAGGTCTTTCTCGACGACCTGCCCACGTACCGGACGATCTTCTACGAGGAGCTGCCGGCGTCGCTGGACGCGCTGGCCACCGACCCGTCACCGGCGGCCCAGGTGCGCGCCTCGGCGACCTACAACCACGTCATCGAAGGCATGATGGCGCTGACGGGATACTATGCGTGGCACCGGATCTGCGTCGACAACAACATCCTGCCCGGCATGCAGGAACTGGTCCGCAGAATCGGCGACGACGAACGCCGCCACATGGCATGGGGCACGTTCACCTGCCGGCGGCACGTCGCGGCGGACGACGGCAACTGGGCGGTGTTCGAATCCCGGATGAACGAGCTCATCCCGATGGCCTTGCAGAACACCGACGACGCCTACGACCTCTACGACGAGGTGCCGTTCGGCCTGCAGAAAGACGAGTTCCAGCAGTACGCCGCCGACAAGGGCATGCGCCGGTTCGGCACCATCAGCAGCGCCCGCGGGCGTCCGCTGGCCGAGATCGACGTCGACTACTCGCCGCTGCATCTGGAGGACACCTTCGCCGACGAGGACCGCAAGGCGCTGGCCGCCTCGGCGTAGGCCGGCTCAGGTCGCGCGTCCGGCGAGCAGCGGGCGTGTCACCTCGGCGCGTCGATGACCGGAGCGCGCATCATGACTGTCGCCCGGATCGCATGACTTCGAGCCGGCGGGTCGTCCAGTCCGGCAGTGCTTGACCGGCGAGATGGGCTTCGAGTCGATCGAGGAACGCGTGGGTGCCGCCGCGGAAACCGCCCGCGTTACGCGGGCCCAGGCCGCGGTGGCTGAAGCGCAGCAGCGTTGCGTCCCCGTCGGGAACGAGTTCGTAACGGACCGTGCCGTCTTCGACGATCGGTTGTTTCCACTCGTGCTCGAAGACGTGCGGGGGATCCCACACCAGGATCCGGCCGGTCATCCGCTTCTGTTCCGGCGGCAACGGCGGGCCGTCGGCCACCATGTCGATCAGCCCGCCTTCCCGTCCGTCGATCATGGTCTCGCCGAACCATTCCCTGCGCTGATGCGGATCGGTGATGGCCGCCCAGACCACGGCGACCGGGAAGGGCAGACGGCGTTCGAATGTCAGTACCGCGCGATCGCCGTCGACGCTGATCCGGCCGTGCCGCTCAGTCATCGGAACCGCCGTGTGCGCGGTGTAGGTGGCGCTCCAGGGCATCGAGGTGACCGGTCCAGTAGCGGCGGTAGCGCTGGATCCACTCGTCGATGGCGACCAGACCATCGGCCCGCAGTGCATAGATGCGCCGCTGCGCCTCCGGCCGCACCTCGACCAGGCCCACTTCGCGCAGCACCCGCAGATGCCGTGACACGGTCGGCTGGGTCAGTCCCGGAAGCGTCGCGACGAGCTCACCGGCAGTGCGCTCGCCGTCGGCCAGGGAATCCAGCAAGGCGCGCCGATTCGGCTCGGCGACCGCCTCGAAGACATCCATGTTCGCAGTATGGCATCGCGTCTATATAGATGCAAGCAGATATAGACGAGCGCAGTCACGGATGGAGGTTCCACTGGCCGCAGTCGCGGGCCATGACGTCATTGACGTCGACTCGCATCCCGCCGACCAGCGGGCCGGGATTCGATGCGGTGTCCACCACTCGCTGGTAGAGCACTGCGGCGGGGTGGATCCGGTTGCCCGACCAGGCCCGGGTCTGCCACGCCCACCGGTAGCCGGGGATGCCCGATGCCCCGATGACACCGTCGGCGATGGCCCACTGGCACACGTCGATGCCGCCGTAGACACCGGTGCGCTGCACGCCGAGCACTGAATTGATTCCGCGAAACCACGGCAGTGCAACGGAGTTCCAGGCGTCGCGGCTGATGTCCTCATCGATGGTGAAGAAGATCGGTGCACTGCGGCCGCCTCCCGCTGCGGTGTGCAACTGCCACGCGGTGCGCGCATCGGCGACGCCGCCGGCGAATCCGCGCGTGAAGTCCGACGGTGCCGTTCCGCCCGGCTTGCCGTACTGGTAATTGCTGACGATCACCAGTCCCTGGGCGACCAGCGACCGGGCGTAGGGCAGGGTGATCGGCTTGGCGCCGAATGTCGATCCGGGACGGGAGAGCGAGACGTAGTTGACCACCCCGGAGTGGCCGGCGGCCCGGATGTCCTGCGCGGGGATCTGGCGTGCTGCGAAGTCGATCAGCGTGGGAGCCGCGGCCCGCGCGGTGGGCATACCGAGACCGGCTGCCGCGGTGCCCAACCCGGCCAGCGCCGACACGGCGGTGGCGTAGCGCAGCGCGTCACGCCGGGACACCGGACGTGCGCGCCGAAGGCCGGTCGTCCCCGGCAGATCTGGCACGGCGCGATGTTAACAATGTGACTGCTGTTAATCGGGAGCACGCGCGGAACGAGTTCGATTCGAGATTATTCGGAGATCGGTCCAGTCGAGCCGCCACGTGAAGGCCAGCTGTCCTCGGAGTAGTCCGCGCTGATCCAGCGGTCCGGGCGGACGGTGAACAAGACGCTCGGCGCGTCACCCATGCCACGGACGAACGCGCGTCCGTCCTCATCGCCGAGGTACCGGATCGCGATGGTTTCGCGAACATCCAGCGGCGCCGGGTCGGTGGTGTCGACGACCGTGCCCTCGACCACGACGTACTGATAGGGCGGCTCTTCGCGCTGAACCACCAGCGTCACCACACCGGACTGCGCAATGAGCTTGGCCTTGCGCGACGACGCTCCGGTGTTGATCCGAATGTGCCCGTCGGTGTAGTCGTACCAGATCGGAACCTGGCCGGCGGCCTGGCGTCGGATGCCGCCACCGACAGCACCCCCACGTGCTTCGCCGAGAGGAATTCCTGCCGTTCATGTTCGGTGAAGGCCTTCATGGTGGGGCCAACATGGCGGCTGTCACCGGTTATTCCCGTATCGAGCCCGATGTTCACCCGCGTCGCTGCACCAGCAGGGTCTGCGCGCAGGTGCCGATGAAGCCGTCACGGTCGAAGATCTCCGCGGTCGTCACTCCGATGCCGTCCGGGCCGATCGATCCCCGTGCGCGCAGCGCGAAGTCGTCGCCCTCCGGCAACCGGTGCAGGTGCACGGCGGTATCGGTGTTCATGAACAGGAACCGCTCGGGATCGATTGCGGCGCCGATGCCGTTGGCCGAGTCCACCACCATCGCGAGCCGCTGCAGCGCGGTCGTCGGCTCGGCATCGACCAGCGGCACCAGCGGGCTCAGCCATGCTTCGGCGGCCGCGCCGGCAGCGGTGGGTTGCCTGCGCCAGCTCACCGTCTCCAGATAGCCGGGCGCGCCTTCCCAGGCGTGGGAGGCGCCGGCCGCCTCGCGCTCCGACAGCGGCGGGTAGCGGTCGGTGGCCACGGCGCTGGTGTCGCTGGGCGCCAGCAGCCAGGCGGTGACGCGTGCGACCCGCCGGCTACTGCCGTCGGGGCGGTCGGTGAGCATCTCCGCGGCCATCAACGAGATCCGCGCGCCGGGACGCTCGACGTAGGCCCGGACCCGCACCGGCGCGACGGGTATCGCGCCGAGGATGTCCAGGGTCAGCCGGGCGATCCGCAGACCGGTGCCCTCGGCGAGCTCCTCGATCGCTTTGGTCAGCAGCGCCAGCGGCGGCGACCCGTGCTGGATCTGTGGGTCCCAGTTGCTGCGCGTGCCGTCGGTCGAGTCGAAGGCCTCGAAGTCGCCGTCCCTGCCGCGCCGGCGGAACAGGCAGTCGATCACGCGGCCGGCTCCGTGGCGCGCAGCACCGCGTCGGGGTCCCCGTCCTCGGGAACCTCGGGCCAGCCCGGATACGGCGGGGGCGTGCCGCCGTACGCCGGGCAGAGCGCGCGGTGCGAACACCAGTCACACAGCCGCGACGGACGCGGGCGGAAATCGCCTGTGGCGCCGGCAGATTGGATGGCGCGCCAGATCGCCATCAGCGTCTTCTCGAACCGCTCCAGCTCGTCGAGGTCCGGGGTGTAGTCCAGTACCTGGCTGTCGGCGAGGTACAGCAACCGCAGCCGGGTGGGCAGCACTCCGCGGGAGCGCAGCAGCGCCACCGCGTAGAACTTCATCTGGAACATCGCCTTGAACTCGGCCAGCGCCCGCGCCTCGGGCGGGGCCTTGCCGGTCTTGTAGTCCACCACCCGCAACTCGCCGGTCGGAGCCACGTCGATGCGATCGACGAACCCGCGCAGCAGCGTGCCGTCGGCCAACTCGACTTCGACGCGCTGCTCGCAACTCTCCGGGTCGAAGCGGGTGGGGTCCTCGAGGCGGTAGTAGCCCGACAGCAGCGCTGCCGCCTGCTCGAGGAGTTCGTCCCGCAGAGCCGGGTCCATGTCGACCGCCAGATCAGGCTTCTCCGCGACCACCCGGTCCCATGCCGGTGTCAGCAGGGACAGCGCCGTCTGAGGTCGGCGCTCGGGGGCAGGCAGGGCGTAGAGCTGCTCGAGCGCGGCATGCACCAGCGAGCCGCGCAATTGGGCGGCGGACGACGGCTCCGGCAACCGGTCGATCGCCCGGAAGCGGTAGAGCAGCGGGCATTGCTTGAAATCGCTGGCGCGCGACGGAGACAGCGCGGGGCGCCGCACGGGCTCGGGCCCCTGACTCTGCGTCGGCTCGCTCACGACAGCCACCCTAGGACGACGGTCGGACAGATCCGGGCAACCCGGGCGTAAACCGTGGCGGGTTTACTGGCAGGCTGATCGACTGTGCGCAGAACCGGTCCGTTCGCCGTGGGTGACCGCGTGCAGCTCACCGACGCCAAAGGCAGGCGCTACACGATGCTGCTCAAGCCCGGCGGGGAGTTCCACACCCATCGCGGGATCATCGCGCTCGACGCGGTGGTGGGGCTGCCCGAAGGCAGCGTGATCCGGTCGACCAACGGCGACCAGTTCCTGGTGTTGCGGCCGCTGCTGGTCGACTATGTGATGTCGATGCCGCGCGGTGCGCAGGTCGTGTATCCCAAGGACGCCGCCCAGATCGTGCACGAGGGAGACATCTTCCCGGGCGCGCGGGTGCTCGAAGCCGGTGCGGGTTCAGGGGCGCTGACCTGCTCCCTGCTGCGCGCCGTCGGACCGGACGGCCGGGTCACGTCGTATGAGTTGCGCGAGGACCACGCCGAACACGCGCTCCGCAACGTCACGACTTTTTTCGGCGAGCAGCCGGCGAACTGGGACCTGGTGACCGCCGACGTCGCCGACTACGCCGGTCCGGAGGTCGACCGCGTCGTCCTCGACATGCTGGCCCCGTGGGAGGTGCTCGGTGCGGTGGGGAACGCGCTCGTCGCCGGCGGGGTGCTGATCATCTACGTCGCCACCGTCACCCAGCTGTCCCGAACGGTGGAAGCGCTGCGCGAGCAGCAGTGCTGGACCGAACCGCGGGCCTGGGAGAGCATGCAGCGCGGCTGGCACGTCGTCGGACTGGCGGTGCGGCCGGAGCATTCGATGCGCGGTCACACGGCCTTCCTGATCACGGCGCGCAAACTGGCGCCCGGGGCGGTCGCGCCGGTCCCGCTGCGCAAGAAACGTCCGTCGGTCTGATTCGGTCGGTTCAGTCGTCACTGCTGCGCCGCAGCCCGCGCCTGGTCGACAACAGCTCGAACTCCGGGCGGGCGGCCACCATCCGCTCCGCACTGTCGAGTACATCGACCACGTGGGCGCGATCGGCTGAGACGACCGCGATCCCGACGGCGGCCCGCCGGTAGAGCTCCCGCGATCCGGTCTCGGCGGCCGACACGGCGAACCTGCGCGCCAGTTCGGCGATCAACGGGCGAACGGCCGAGCGTTTCTGCTTGAGCGAGCGCACGTCACCGAGCAGCAGGTCGAATTCCAGCCAGCCGATCCACATCGCTCAGGGCGTCGGCGGGGCCGGCGCGGGGGCGGGAGGCGGCGGTGCAGGAGGGGCCGCAGGAGGGGGTGGCGGTGCCGCGGAGGAGGGTGTCTCCTGCGGCGTGAGCTCCAGCAATTGGTCGGCGCTCTGGCGCGTCAGTTGCCACGTGTCCGCCGACCGCGTGAACTGCATCGGGTAGGTGAACTCCCCGCCCTGCGGGTTGGCGGTCCTGATCAGTACGGTCGCGACGACGTCACCCGTGCCGTTCTGCGCCCAGGCGAGGTCGCGGGCGTCGATCATCAGCGGCAACGAACCGTTGTCGCGCAGTGCTGCCGAGAACCGGTCCAGCCCAGCAGCCTCCCCGGCGGTGCCGTTCTCGATGAGGCCGACCTTCTGCTCGCCGGGCACGGCGGGGTCGGCCAGTCGGTTCATCACATCCGTCAACGCCGACGGCGGGGGCAGCGGCGGCCCGCCGGGAGCCGGCGGCAAGGGTGCGGGCATGCCCATCGACGGTGCCGGTGACGTCTGGGGCGACGGCGAGGCCGCAGGGGGAGTGGCCGGGCTACACGCGCCCAGCCCGAGCGCCGCCACGATCGTGACGGCGCCACTGGCTGCAACGGTGCGACGCACCGGCGTCATGGCTCGGTAAGAAACCGCGGATCAGCCCAGCATTCCCGCCAAGGTCCACAGCGACTGCTGCGACAGCTGCCAGCCGGTCGGGCTCGGGCCTTGCACGAAGCTTAGCGGCATCGTCTTGATCGCGCCGGACGGCAGCGTCGCGGTGACGTTCGCAGTCGCGACGTTGCCGTTCTGATCGACATCGGTCACGGTCGCGGTCAGTGGGAAGTACCCCTTGGCCACCGCACTGCTGTACTTCGCGGACACGCCGATCCCGCCAAGCCTGCCCAGATCCTGAACATAGGCCTGCTTGCCTGCAAAGGAGCCGCCGGATCCCAGCACGTTGACCGTCTGAGTCAGAGCGCCCGCCAGTTCCGGTGCCGGCGCCAGCGGAGCGTTGACGACTGCCGGCTGCGCGGCGGCGATTCCCGAGCCGGCTGCAATCGACGTCACACCCGCGGCTGCGGCACCGACGAAGACTGCGGCTGCACCCCCAGCGGTCAAGCTGGTCACGAGGGATTTCAGGGTCACGACTGTCCTTCCGTTCGGACGACTGATCTTCAGAGGTTAACAGTGTTGCTGGTGTGTCGAATTCCTACACCACACACAAAGACTGAATCGCCGGTAGCTTTGAAGTTGTTACTGCACCAACATCCGGTGTGGGAAAGGAGCTCAGCATGAATGAGTCCGAACGTTCTGAGGCCTCTGACGTCTTTGGAGCATCCCCTGGCGGTGGTTTGTCCAGAGAGGACGCGGCAGAACTGGAAGAGCTGCGTCGCGAGGCGGCGATCCTGCGCGAGCAACTCGAGAGCGCGGTGGGACCGCAGAGCGGACTGCGCAGTGCGCGTGACGTGCATCAGCTCGAGGCGCGCATCGACTCCCTCGCCGCGCGTAACGCCAAGTTGATGGACACGCTCAAAGAGGCGCGGCAGCAATTGCTGGCTCTGCGCGAGGAGGTGGACCGGCTCGGCCAGCCGCCCAGCGGCTACGGTGTCCTGCTCGGCGTGCAGGACGACGACACCGTCGACGTGTTCACCTCGGGTCGCAAGATGCGGCTCACCTGCTCGCCCAACATCGACACCAAGGAGCTCAAGCAGGGCCAGACCGTTCGCCTCAACGAAGCGCTGACTGTCGTCGAGGCCGGCCACTTCGAGGCCGTCGGGGAGATCAGTACGCTGCGCGAGATCCTCTCGGACGGGCATCGTGCGCTGGTGGTCGGCCACGCCGACGAGGAGCGGATCGTCTGGCTGGCCGAGCCGCTGGTCGCCGCCGAGGACCTGCCCGAGGACTACGAGGACGATCTGGGTGACGACCGTCCACGCAAGCTGCGTCCGGGTGACTCGCTGCTGGTCGACACCAAGGCCGGCTACGCATTCGAACGCATCCCGAAGGCCGAGGTCGAAGACCTCGTTCTCGAAGAGGTGCCCGACGTCAGCTACCACGACATCGGCGGATTGACCCGGCAGATCGAGCAGATCCGCGATGCGGTCGAACTTCCGTTCCTGCACAAGGAGCTCTACCGCGAGTACTCGCTGCGGCCGCCCAAGGGTGTGCTGCTCTACGGTCCGCCTGGGTGCGGCAAGACGCTGATCGCCAAGGCGGTGGCGAACTCGCTGGCCAAGAAGATGGCCGAGGTCCGTGGTGACGACGCGCGAGAGGCGAAGTCCTACTTCCTCAACATCAAGGGGCCGGAGCTGCTGAACAAGTTCGTCGGCGAGACCGAGCGGCACATCCGGCTGATCTTCCAGCGCGCGCGGGAGAAGGCCTCCGAGGGCACCCCGGTCATCGTGTTCTTCGACGAGATGGATTCGATCTTCCGCACCCGCGGCACCGGTGTCAGCTCCGACGTCGAGACCACGGTCGTCCCGCAGCTGCTCAGCGAGATCGACGGCGTCGAGGGGCTGGAGAACGTCATCGTGATCGGCGCCTCCAACCGCGAGGACATGATCGATCCGGCGATCCTGCGGCCCGGCCGCCTGGACGTCAAGATCAAGATCGAGCGGCCGGACGCCGAGTCGGCGCAGGACATCTTCAGCAAGTACCTCACCGAGGACCTGCCGGTGCACACCGACGACCTCGCCGAGTTCGACGGCGATCGCTCGCTGACGATCAAGGCGATGATCGAGAAGGTGGTCGACCGGATGTACGCCGAGATCGACGACAACCGGTTCCTGGAGGTCACCTACGCCAACGGTGACAAGGAGGTCATGTACTTCAAGGACTTCAACTCCGGGGCGATGATCCAGAACGTCGTCGACCGCGCCAAGAAGTACGCGATCAAGTCGGTGCTCGAGACCGGGCAGCGTGGCCTGCGCATCCAGCATCTGCTGGACTCGATCGTCGACGAGTTCGCCGAGAACGAGGACCTGCCCAACACCACCAATCCGGATGACTGGGCCCGGATCTCCGGCAAGAAGGGTGAGCGGATCGTCTACATCCGCACTCTCGTCACCGGGAAATCGTCGAGCGCCAGCAGGGCTATCGATACCGAGTCCAACCTCGGCCAGTACCTCTGACCGGGTCAGCGCACCAGCGAATAACTGTTGGTCAGGTCGTCCTGGAGCACCTGGGCGGCCTGCCTGCTGGTGTCGATGCGTAGCTGTTCGTCGAGTTGTCGCGCGCGGTAGCTCCAGCCGTCCGGCAGGTGCAGCCGGGCGGCGAGGGCGGGCAGGTCGTCATAGGCCAGTGCCGGATCGACGACCTGGCTCCACGTCTGCATCACCCAGCGCCGACCGTCGGGGTCGGTGAGCTCGAAGATCGGCTTGCCCGCCGCGAAGACGAACACCGCGTTGCGCGCGACCGTGTTGGGCAGGTACGGCGCCGGGTTCATCGACGTGAGCGAGACGGTGGCCTGCCGGATCATGTCGATACCGCCGAACGTCTCGATCTCGCGTTGCCACCCATGTTCTTCTCGATGTCGTCCATCAGCCAGTAGCGCGGCCCGTTGAGTAGAGCGGCGACCGCGCCGTGCTCGGCGGCCAGAGCCTCGGCGTCCAGTTGCGACCACAGGTCGGCCGGGCAGTCGTTGAGCGGGTAGGTGTTGTAGACGGTCGCCTGCGGTCCGTCCGCGCCGACGGTCACCAGCAGCACCTCGCCGTAGCGTTTTCCGCGCGTTGCCTCCATCACCGGGAATCTAGTGTTCGGTACGCCGGCGTGCCCACCGTTTCTGTGGGTGCCGAGCTGCCGGATGCGGCGGTGTGAATGGGGAAAAGCGCACGTCGCGGGCGCGGTTCGGAGTTATCCTCAGCACCATGGCTCGTTCATGGCGGCCACTGGTGCTCCTGGCAGTCCTGCCGGCCGCCGCCGCGTGCCATTTCTCCGTCTCCGCGGGTGGACCCGACTACGGCAAGCTCGAGTCGGCGATCGCCGACAATCTCAACAAGCAGTACAGCTCCCTCTCCCAGCAGGTATCCGGGGTCGAATGCCCGCGCGCAGCCCAATCGCCCAAGTCCGGCGACACCATCACCTGCGTCGCCGATCTGGACGGTCACGACGTGCGGGTGGGGGTCAGGTTCACCGACGACGACTACAACGCCGACTATTCCACTCTGGATGTGGTCTACAACCTCACCGAGACCGAGAAGGCACTGTCGCAGAAGATCTCGCAACAGTACGGATTCCCCGTCTCGGTCCGGTGCGGGACCGGGATCAAGGTCGTCGCTGTCGGTGACAGGTTCGAGTGCGAGGCAGCCGATCGGCGCGGAGCCGCCAGGACCGTGCAGGTGACCGCGGTGGGCCCGATCGGCCCGACAAATGGGAAGTGGTCGAACCCGGGCTGAGCGTGCGCGCCGTCGCCCGTGCTGCGTCCGCGGTGCGATCCGGCGGCCCTTACCCCGTGGCCGTCGCCGTGCGGTAGCGGTCGCGGGCCACCAGGGTCAGCAGGAGGTCCTCGATCGACGGGTCCAGATACTGGGCGCGGTACTCCTTGTCGGAAACGGCACGTGCCGCCAGGTACATGAAGGTCAGCGCGGTCAGGAACATCGCGACCTGGATCAGCGCCTGGGGAACCGGGAGCGTCATGCCCAGGAACTGGCCATCGGTCGACCCTCCGTCGGGTCAGGGCGGCCAACAGTTCCGGGCTGATCAGGATCAGCCCGAAGACGAAGAACAGCGCTCCGGTGACCAGCGATACGGTCAGCACCTGGGTGATCTGCGAAAGCGCCAGCACGAACACGACATTGAGCCGTTCGAGTCGCGAGAGGGGCACCCTGCGGGGCCGGTCGGGCATGCGCCTCGAACGGCGTGCCGGCCAGCATCAGGGCGTGCTCGGGCCGTTTGGCCTCCGGGCGCAGGATGGGCCGGACCAGGCCCAGGGTGGTGGAGAGCAGGAACGACGCCGCGATGACGAACAGGAAGGCCAAGCGCCAGCCACAAGCGCCCGCGGCTGACGGTGGACGCCATGGTCCACACGGGCCCGTTGAAGAACACCAGGACGGTCAACAGCATCACCGGCAGCGCCCGCAGCAGCAGGCTGCCGACCGAGGCGAGGTTGCTCATCGTCACGTGGGCCGCCCACCCCAGGATCGAGCCCAGTCCCGTTGCGGTGCAGAGCAGTATCGCGACGATGACGGCGGCCTCGACGGCCACGTCGACGAGGATCCGCGCGCTCGGGCCGCCGAAAACGGCCGCCAGCCCCGCCACCGCCAGCGACCCCGTCGACACCGCGTTGCGCAGCCGGAGGTCGGCCGTGCGCGACACCAGCCAGCCCGTCGACCGACGCGGTCGGAACCACCAACACGACCACGGCCAGGAGGAACCACTCGGTGCGCGTCGGCGTGCCGTCGATGTCGATGGTGTGTTTACCCGTCAGGGACACGGTGAGGATCGAGAACGCCATCATCACGGCGAACGCGGCCAGCGCCGGCGCCGACCGGGGCCAGACCCGGCGCACCAGCGTGCCGGGCCGCAGCACCGCGGGCAGGCCACGGCGCAGGAACCACCGCTCGGCGGCAGGCGCTGCTCGGTGCTCGGGCTCATGATCGCCCAATCTCATCATGGCGGTCCGCGCATCGGCGCTGTTCGCCACAGCCTCCTGTGAGCGGCTTCCGCTGCACCTCTACGCTGGTCGGTATGCAACGGATCATCGGAACGGAGGTCGAGTACGGCATTTCGTCGCCGTCCGATCCGACCGCGAATCCGATCTTGACCTCGACCCAGGCGGTGCTGGCGTACGCCGCGGCCGCAGGGATCCAGCGTGCCAAGCGCACCCGGTGGGACTACGAGGTGGAATCACCGCTGCGCGACGCCCGCGGGTTCGACCTGAGCCGCTCGTCCGGACCGCCGCCGGTGGTGGACGCCGACGAGGTCGGCGCCGCGAACATGATCCTGACCAACGGCGCGCGGCTCTACGTCGACCACGCCCACCCGGAGTACTCGGCGCCCGAGTGCACCGACCCGATGGACGCGGTGATCTGGGACAAGGCGGGCGAACGGGTGATGGAGGCCGCGGCGCGGCACGTCGCCAGCGTGCCCGGCGCGGCGAAACTGCAGCTGTACAAGAACAACGTCGACGGCAAGGGTGCGTCGTACGGTTCGCACGAGAACTACCTGATGTCGCGCCAGACGCCGTTCTCCGCGGTGATCGCCGGGCTGACGCCGTTCCTGGTGTCCCGGCAGGTGATCACCGGCTCCGGTCGCGTGGGCATCGGCCCGTCCGGCGACGAGCCCGGCTTCCAGCTCTCGCAGCGCTCCGACTACATCGAGGTCGAGGTCGGCCTGGAGACCACCCTCAAGCGCGGCATCATCAACACCCGCGACGAGCCGCACGCCGACGCCGACAAGTACCGCCGACTGCACGTCATCATCGGTGACGCCAACCTCGCCGAGACGTCGACCTACCTGAAGGTCGGCACCACCTCGCTGGTGCTCGATCTGATCGAGGAGGGCCCCCAGATCGGGGCCGACCTCAGCGATCTGGCGCTGGCACGGCCGGTGCACGCCGTGCACGTGCTGTCGCCGCGACCCGTCGCTGCGCGCCACCGTGGCGCTCGCCGACGGGCGGGAGCTGACCGGGCTTGGCGCTGCAGCGGATCTACCTCGACCGGGTCGCCAAACTCGTGGACAGCCGCGATCCCGATCCGCGCGCCTCCCACGTCCTCGAGACCTGGGCGCACGTGCTGGATCTGCTCGAGCGCGACCCGATGGAGTGCGCGGACCTGTTGGACTGGCCGGCGAAACTGCGGCTGCTCGAGGGCTTCCGCAGCCGGGAGAACCTCGGCTGGTCGGCGCCGCGGCTGCATCTGGTGGACCTGCAGTACTCGGACGTGCGGCTGGACAAGGGCCTGTACAACCGGCTGGTCGCCCGCGGATCGATGAAGCGGCTGGTCACCGAGCAGCAGGTGCTCGACGCCGTGGACAACCCGCCCACCGACACCCGCGCCTATTTCCGCGGCGAGTGCCTGCGGCGGTTCGGCGCCGACATCGCGGCCGCCAGCTGGGATTCGGTGATCTTCGACCTCGGCGGCGATTCGCTGGTGCGGATCCCGACCCTGGAGCCGTTGCGCGGCAGCAAGGCCCATGTCGGCGCGCTGCTGGACTCCGTCGACAGCGCCGTCGAGTTGGTCGAGCAACTGACGACCTGATCGGGCTATCCCCGGCAATCTGACCGCCGACCGGTAGGGTGGAGTGACCGGCGGGCAGGAGTTGAACCCGCCGAACTCATACGCAGGAGGCAGCGATGGCTCAGGAGCAGACCAAGCGTGGCGGCGGGGGCGGCGATGACGACGACCTCACCGGCAGCACGGCCGCCGGCCAGGAGCGCCGCGAGAAGCTGACCGAGGAGACCGACGACCTGCTGGACGAGATCGACGACGTCCTGGAGGAGAACGCCGAGGACTTCGTGCGTGCGTACGTCCAGAAGGGTGGACAGTGACCTGGCCGCACCGCGATCAGTCCCGTGCCGACCCCACTTCCCGGAGCGTTTAGCGCCCTGCCGCAAGGCTTGTCCCACGGCGGTGTGAACTTGTCGTCGTTCTCGGACTTCCTCCGCCTGCAGGCCCCGCACCTGCTGCCGGGATCGGGCGGGCCCGTTCCGACCGATGCGGTGCCGCACGGCACCACGATCGTCGCGCTGAAGTTTCCCGGCGGCGTGGTGATGGCCGGCGACCGGCGGGCCACCCAGGGCAACATGATCGCCAGCCGCGACGTGCAGAAGGTCTACATCACCGACGACTACACCGTCACCGGTATCGCGGGTACGGCGGCGATCGCGGTGGAGTTCGCCCGCCTCTACGCCGTGGAACTCGAGCACTACGAGAAGATCGAAGGCGTGCCGCTGACGTTCCCCGGCAAGGTGAACCGGCTGGCGACCATGGTGCGCGGCAACCTCGGCGCCGCCCTGCAGGGGTTCGTCGCGCTGCCGCTGCTGGCCGGCTACGACCTCGACGACCCCCATCCCGAACGGGCGGGCCGCATCGTGTCGTTCGACGCCGCCGGCGGTCACAACCTCGAGGAAGAGGGCTACCAGTCCGTCGGCTCGGGATCGATCTTCGCCAAGTCGTCGATGAAGAAGCTCTACTCGCAGGTCAGCGATGCCGACTCCGGCACTGCGGGTGGCGATCGAAGCCCTCTACGACGCCGCCGACGACGACTCCGCGACCGGCGGACCCGACCTGGTGCGGGGCATCTTCCCGACGGCCGTGGTGATCACCGCCGACGGCGCCGTCGAGGTGGCCGAGCAGCAGATCGCCGCGGTGTGCCGGGAGATCATCGAAAGCCGTTCGCGGACAGATACATTCGGCCCCGACGCGGAGCCCGTTCGAGGTGACGAGCTGTGAGCTTCCCCTATTTCATCTCGCCCGAGCAGGCGATGCGTGAGCGGTCGGAGCTCGCCCGCAAGGGCATCGCCCGCGGGCGCAGCGTGATCGCGCTGGCCTATGCCGACGGCGTGCTGTTCGTCGCGGAGAACCCGTCGCGGTCGCTGCAGAAGGTCAGCGAACTCTACGACCGGGTCGGCTTCGCCGCGGTCGGCCGCTTCAACGAGTTCAACAACCTGCGCAGCGGCGGCATCCGGTTCGCCGACACCCAGGGGTACGCGTATTCGCCGCCGTGACGTCACGGGCCGCCAGCTGGCCAACGTCTACGCGCAGACGCTCGGCACGATCTTCACCGAGCAGGCCAAGCCGTACGAGGTCGAGCTGTGCGTGGCCGAGGTGGCCCACTACGGCGAGAGCAAGCCGCCCGAGCTGTACCGCATCACCTATGACGGCTCGATCGCCGACGAGCCGCACTTCGTCGTGATGGGCGGTACCACCGAGCCGATCATCGCGGCGCTCAATGAGTCCTACGCGGAGAACCTCAGCCTGTCCGACGCGGTGTCGATCGCCGTCAAGGCGCTCGGCGCCGGCGGCAACGGCAACGAGGCACGCGCACTCGGGCCCCGACGACGCTGGAGGTCGCTGTCCTCGAGGCGGATCGGCCGCGCCGGGCCTTCCGGCGGATCACCGGCTCTGCGCTGGAAGCGCTGTTGCCGGCGGCCGAGACGAGCGAGCCGGAGTCCCAGGAGTCCGGGGACTGACGCCCCGCCGCACCATTCTCACCGCGAACGTGCATTCCCGGTAGTCGTCACCGCCCTGGGGCGACGGGAAAGCGCGGTTGCGCGTATTCCCCGTGTGTCCGTCTTGCGTATCAGGCCGTCAGGGCGGATGATCTGTTGCATATTGCGCATCACGTTGCGTAGTGCGCAACTTTCAACAATCTCAGGTGACCCGAGAGCGGTGGAGCCATGCCCAGAGTCGTGGTGATCGGCGCCGGCATCGTCGGTACGTCGCTGGCCGATGAACTGACCGCACGGGGCTGGACCGATGTCACGGTCGTCGACCGCGGCCCGCTGTTCGCCACCGGCGGCTCCACCTCCCACGCGCCCGGGCTGGTGTTCCAGACCAACCCGTCGAAGACAATGACGCGCGTTCGCCGCGCTACACCGTCGAGAAGTTCTGCGCCTGCAGCATCCGCGGCGGCTGGGCCTTCAACCCGGTCGGTGGCCTCGAGGTCGCCACCACCGCCGAGCGCTGGGCCGACCTGCACCGCAAGGCCGGCTGGGCGCAGGCCTGGGGGATCGAGGGCCGGCTGCTCACCGCCGCCGAGTGTGCGGCGCTGCACCCGCTGATCGACCCGGACCAGATCCTCGGGGGGTTCCACACCCCGGCCGACGGGCTGGCCAAGGCGCTGCGGGCCGCCGAAGCGCAGGCCCGGCGCGCCGAGAGCGCGTGGCGCGACGCTGCTCCCGCACACCGAGGTGCTCGGCATCCTCGACAACGGCGAGCGGGTCACCGGCGTGCGCACCGCCGACGGGGTGCTCGACGCCGACGTCGTGGTGTGCGCCGCGGGCTTCTGGGGCGCGCAATTGGCCAAGCAGGTCGGCCTCGTCGCTGCCGCTGGTGCCGATGGCCCACCAGTACGCCCGCACCGGCCAGCTCGCCGAACTGGTCGGGCGCAACACCGAGCTCGCCGAGGCCGGTCTGCCGATCCTGCGCCACCAGGATCAGGACCTGTACTTCCGCGAGCACGTCGACCGCCTCGGCATCGGCTCCTACGCCCACAAGCCCATGCCCGTCGACATGGCGACGCTGCTCGCCGACACCGCCGGCGAGGCGATGCCCTCGATGCTGCCGTTCACCGAGGAGGACTTCGCGCCCGCCTGGGCTGCGGCCGCGAAACTGATTCCCGCACTGGGCGACTCGAAGGTCGAAGAGGCGTTCAACGGCATCTTCTCGTTCACCCCGGACGGCTTCTCGCTCATGGGTGAGCACCGCGAGCTGCGCGGCTTCTGGGTGGCCGAGGCGGTCTGGGTCACCCACTCCGCCGGGGTGGCCAGGGCGACGGCCGAGTGGATCATCGACGGCACCCCGTCCATCGACACCCACGAGTGCGATCTGTACCGCTTCGAGGACGTCGCCCGCAGCCCGAAGTTCGTCATGCAGACCAGCTCTCAGGCCTTCGTCGAGGTCTACGACGTCATCCATCCGCACCAGTACCGCACCGCGCTGCGCGGTCTGCGCACCAGCCCGTTCCACGCCCGCCACACCGAGCTCGGCGCGTTCTTCTTCGAAGGCGGCGGCTGGGAGCGCCCCGCCTGGTTCGAGTCCAACGCCGCACTGGCGCAACGACTCGTCGACGACGGCCTGGCCGTACCCGAGCCGCGACGACTGGGCATCCCGGTTCTGGTCGCCGATCTCGGTCGCCGAAGCGCGCTGGACCCGCGAGCACGTCGCGATGTACGACATGACCCCGCTGACCCGCTACGAGGTCGTCCGGCCCGGGCGCTGCGGCGTTCCTGCAACGGATGACCACAAACAACGTCGACAAGACGCGTCGGGTCGGTCACCTACACCCTGCTGCTCGACGAACACCGGTGGCATCCGCAGCGATCTCACCGTCGCGCGGCTCGCGCCGGACACCTTCCAGGTCGGGGGCGAACTCGCCGATGGACTTCGACTGGCTGTCGCGGCACAAGCCCGCCGACGTCACGCTGCGCGACATCACCGGCGGCACCTGCTGTCTCGGCGTGTGGGGCCCGCGGCCCGCGACGTCGTCACGCCCCTGTGCCCGGACGACCTGTCGCACCAGGGCTTCCCGTACTTCCGGGCCCTGCAGACCCATCTCGGCGCGATCCCCGTCACGATGATGCGGGTGTCCTACGTCGGTGAGCTCGGCTGGGAGATCTACACCAGCGCCGAGTACGGCTCGGCGCTGTGGGATCTGATCGTCGAGGCCGGCGCAGGCGCACGGCATCATCGCCGCCGGGCGGATCGCCTTCAACAGCCTGCGCATCGAAAAGGGTTACCGGAGCTGGGGAACCGACATGACCGCCGAGCACCGGCCCGCCGCAGCCGGGGCTGGGCTTCGCGGTGCGGATGGACAAGGACGACTTCATCGGCAAGACGGCGCTGCAGGCGGCTCGCGCACCGCAGAAGATGTTGCGCAGCATCGTGTTCGACGACCCGGATCGCGGCCGTGCTCGGCAAGGAGCCGGTGTTCGTCGATGATCGGCGGGCTGCGCCGGATACGTGACCAGCGCCGGATATTCGGCGACGGTCGGCGCGACGATCGCCTACGCGTGGCTGCCCGCCGCCAGGTGGCGTCGGTGACGCGGTCACCGTGGACTACCGCGGGCACGCGCTCACCGCGAGTGCACGCCGAACCCGTGGTCGACCCCGCGATGGCCGGATCAGGAGGTGACGCGACATGGCCGCTCGGAGTTCGACGTCATCGTCATCGGTCTCGGTGGCATGGGCAGCGCCGCGGCCTACCACCTGGCCGCGCGCGGGCCAGCGCGTGCTGGGGCTGGAGAAGTTCACGCCGGCCCACGACAAGGGATCCAGCCACGGCGGATCGCGCATCATCCGGCAGTCCTACTTCGAGGATCCGGCGTACGTGCCGCTGCTGCTGCGGGCCTACGAACTGTGGGACCGGCTGGCGGCCGACAGCGGCCGCGAGGTCTACCGGATGACCGGCGGCCTGTTCATGGGGCCGCCGGACTGTCTACGGTGGCGGGAAGCCAACGCGCGAGCCAGGAATGGGGCCTGCCGCACGAGATGCTCGACGCGGCGGAGATCCGGCGCGTTACCCGACGCTGACGCCCATCCCGGCGACATCGCCTTGTTCGAGGCGAAGGCGGGTTTCGCGCGGCCGGAGCTGACGGTGCAGGCGCATCTGACGCTCGCCGAAAGGGCAGGCGCCGAATTGCGTTTCGGCGAACCGGTCATCGATGGGCTGAGACCGGGGAGGGCGTCAGCGTCACCACCAGCGCGACACCTATACCGCCGGACAGCTCGTCATCTGCCCCGGCGCGTGGGCGCCCCAGCTGCTCGCCGAGTTCGGCATCCCGATCACCATCGAACGCCAGGTGCTGTACTGGTTCGACCCGCTCGACGGCACAGCGCCGTTCGGCGACCATCCGATCTGGATCGACGAAGACGCCGACGCGATGCAGGCCTATGGGTTTCCGGCGATCGACGGTCCCGACGGCGGCGTGAAGGTGGCGTTTTTCCGCAAGGGCATCGACTGCACGCCGGAGACCATCGACCGGAACGTCCACGAAAGGGAGATCGCGGAGATGCGTGAGCGGGTCCGCCGGGTGATGCCCGCGCTGGGCGGGCCGTGCCTGCACGCGGCGACGTGCATGTACTCCAACACGCCCGACCAGCATTTCGTCATCGCGCGTCACCCGCACTCCGACAACATCACCGTGGCGTGCGGCTTCTCGGGCCACGGCTTCAAATTCGTCCCCATCGTCGGGGAGATCCTCGCCGACCTCGCCACCGACGGCATGACCGGCCACCCCATCTCGTTGTTCGACCCGAAGCGACTGGTGACCCTATGACCACCGTGAATCCACCTCCGGCACTGCGTCGGACCCTGGCGGGCGATTACTACGTCAGCGACGCCGTCTTCGCCGCTGAGCAGGAGCACATCTTCGAGAACTCCTGGTTCTGCGCCGTGCGGTCGTCGGATCTCGAGCCACCCCGGGCAAGTTCAAGAAGGTGCAAGTCGGGCGGGAAAGCGTGCTGCTGGTGCGCGGACGCGACGGACTGTTGCGAGCCTTCCTCAACGTCTGCAGGCACCGGGGTGCCCAGTTGTGCACCGCGGCCGAGGGCGAGGTGAGGCGCAACCTGCGCTGCCCGTACCACTCCTGGACCTACGCGCCTGGACGGCAAGCTGATGGCCGCACCGAACATCTCGTCGCTGACCGACGAGACCGGTGCGGCCATCGACCGCTACCGGTATGGGCTGGTCCCCGTGGCGCTCACCGAATGGCTCGGCTACGCCTGGGTGTGCCTGTCGGACACTCCGCCGCCGTTCGAGGGTGTCGTTGCCGAGGCGACGAGGACACTCGGTGATTCCGATGCCATCAACCGCTATGGGATCGGCGGACTGGACGTCGGCCATCGCGTCGTCTACGACGTGGCCGCCAACTGGAAACTGATCGTCGAGAACTTCATGGAGTGCTACCACTGCTCCTCGATCCACCCCGAACTCGTCGGTGTGCTGCCCGAGTTCGCCCAAGGCGTCGCGGCGCAGGCCAACATCGGTCTGGGCGCCGAATTCGGTTCGGCGGTAGCCGGATTCACGGTGGACGGCACGGCGGGATTCGATCGGCTGCCGGGCATCACCGACGAGCAGGACCGCCGCTACTATGCGATCACCGTCAAGCCGACGGTGTTCATCAACCTGGTGCCCGACCACATCATCTTCCACCGGATGTTCCCGATGTCGGCGTCGACGGACCATCGTCGAGTGCGACTGGCTCTACACCGCCGACGTCGTCGCCTCGGGTCGCGACGTCTCACACTCGGTGGGGCTGTTCCACCGGGTCAACGAGCAAGACTTCGAGGCGTGTGAGCGAACTCAGCCCTCGATGTCATCCCGCGCCTATCGCCAAGGCGGTGTTCTCGTACCCGCCGAACACCACATCGCGGAGTTCCATGACTGGGTAGTGTCCCATCTCGGTAACGCGTAAGGGGTGCCCGATGGACGGCGAGCCCGACCTCTACATCGACGGCAAATGGCGCCACGCTTGCGACGGCGGAACGCGCGAGATCATCAACCCCGCCGACGGGAGCGTGGCCGCCGTCGTGGACGAGGCCACCCCCGACGATGCGCGTGACGCCGTCGCCGCCGCACGCAAGGCCTTCGACGACCGCCAGTGGCCGGCCACTCCCGTCACCGAACGGGCCGCGCTGCTCGACCGCGTCGTCGATCTCCTCAGCGCGACAAGGAGTCGCTCGCCGAGCTGGAAACTCGCGACACCGGTAAGACGCTTGTCGAGAGCCGCATCGACATCGACGATGTCACATCGGTATTCCGGTACTACTCCCGCCTGGTCGCCGTCGAGTCGGATCGGCTCGTCGACGTCGGTGACCCCGCTGTCATCAGCCGCGTGGTCCGCGAACCCGTCGGCGTCTGCGTGCTGATCGCACCGTGGAACTATCCGCTGCTGCAGATGTCATGGAAGGTGGCGCCGGCGCTGGCCGCAGGCTGCACGATGGTCGCCAAGCCGAGCGAGGTAACGCCGTTGACGACGATCGCGTTCGTGCACCTGCTCGAGGAGGCGGGCGTGCCGGCTTGCGTCGTGAACCTGGTGCAGGGCAGCGGTGCCGACGCTGGGCCCCGCGTTGACGGACAAGCCCGACGTCGACTTCATCTCGTTCACCGGCGGGGTGGCCACCGGCCGCACCATCTCCAGGGTCGCGGCCGAACACGTCACCAAGGTGGCAGTGGAACTCGGCGGCAAGAACCCGCACATCGTGTTCGCCGACATCCAGCGGGACGACGACTGGGACAGCGCCGTCGACCACGTGCTGACCGGGGTCTTCCTGCATTCCGGTCAGGTGTGCTCGGCGGGCACCCGGCTGATCGTCGAGGAGTCGATCGCCGACGACTTCGTCGCCGCTCTCGCGCAGCGCGCGGCGAAGATCCGGATCGGCGACGGCATGGACCCGGCGAGCGAAACCGGGCCGTTAGTGTCCGAACAGCACCGCGCGAAGGTGGAAGCTTACGTGGCAGCTAGGCATCTCCGAGGGTGCCAAGCTCGTCACCGGCGGCGCGCGGCCCAGCGATCCGGCGCTTGCCAACGGCAGCTTCTACCTACCCACGATCTTCGACCGGTGTGACCGGTCGATGCGAATCGTCTCCGAGGAGACGTTCGGGCCGATCCTGACGGTCGAGCGGTTCACCACCGAGGCCGAGGCCATCGCCCTCGGCAACGACACGAAGTACGGTCTCGCGGCAGGGGTCCGAACGTCGGATCAGGCGCGGGGCGAACGTGTGGTGCGGGCACTCCGGCACGGCACGGTGTGGCTCAACGATTTCGGCTACTACACCGCGTCGGCGGAGTGGGGCGGATTCGGGCAATCGGGCAACGGTCGTGAACTCGGGCCCGACCGGGCTCGCGGAATACCAAGAGATCAAGCACATCTGGCACAACACCGCACCCCACCGGCCGGGCTGGTTCAAGGGCTAGCAGAGGACGGCTGCATGGCGACCAAGGAGCCGCATGCCGACAGCGGCATGGAGGACTTCGGGTATCGCGAGTCGCTGGACCGCAGCATCGGGAAGTTCGCGAGCTTCGCCGCAGGCGTCAGCTACATCTCCATCCTGACCGGCACGTTCCAGCTGTTCTATTTCGGCTTCGGCACCGCCGGACCCGCGTACCTGTGGTCGTGGCCGATGGTGTTCGTCGGCCAGATGGCCGTCGCGCTGTGCTTCATGGAGCTGGCGGCCAAGTATCCGGTCGCCGGATCGGTCTACAACTGGAGCAAGAAGCTGGCCAGCCGGCTGGTCGGCTGGTCATCGGGCTGGCTGATGCTCACCGCGTCGATCGTGACGATCTCCGCGGTCGCGCTGGCCTACCAGCTGAACCTGCCCCGGATGTGGAGCGGTTTCCAGATCATCGGCGACGGCAGCGGCCCATACGACTTCGCCGCCAACGCGGTGATGCTCGGCACGGTGCTGATCGCGTTCACCACGCTGGTCAACGCGCTCGGCGTGAGGCTGATGGCGCGGATCAACAGCGCCGGGGTCTTCATCGAGTTGATCGCCGCCGTCCTGATCGCCATCATCCTGGCGCTCAACATCAAGCGCGGTCCCCAGATCTTCTTCTCCACCCAGGGCTACGGCGCCGGCGAGAGCTACGGCTATCTGGGGGCATTCCTCGATCGCGTCGCTGGCCTCCCTGTATGTGATGTACGGGTTCGACACCGCCAGTTCGTTGGGAGAGGAGACGGTCGAACCTCGCCGCACGGCGCCGAAGGCCATCGCCCGCGCGATCCTGGCGTCGTTCGTGATCGGCGGAGCGATCCTGGTTTTCGCGGTGATGGCGGCGCCGAATCTGCAGGACCCGCAGATCGGCGAAAGCAGCGGCGGCCTGCAGTACATCGTCGAGCAGGTGATGTGGGGACCGTTGGGCAAGATCTTCCTGGTCTGCATCGTCGTTGCCGTGACGGTGTGCACGTTGGCCGTCCACACCGCCGCCATCCGGCTGTCGTTCGCGATGGCGCGCGACAACGCGCTGCCGTTCGGCGAGAAGCTCGCCAGGGTGAACCCGAAGACTCAGACGCCGATCATTCCGGCCGTCGATCATCGGCCTCATCTCGGCGTTCATCCTGGTGATCAACATCGGCCAGCCCAAAATCTTCACCGTGCTGACCTCGATCGCCATCATCATGATCTACCTCGCTTACCTGATGGTGACGGCGCCGATGCTGAAGAAGCGGCTCCAAGGGGAGTGGCCGCCAAAGGATCTCAAGGAAGGCGGTTACTTCACCATGGGCCGCTGGGGATTGCCGGTCAACATCTTCGCGGTGCTGTGGGGCGCGCTGATGGCGCTGAACCTGGCGTGGCCGCGCGCCGCCGTCTACGGCGAACCCTGGTACAACACATGGGGCGCGTTCGTCTACATCGGCGTGATCCTCGGCGCGGGTCTGCTCTGGTATTTCGTGAAGGGTCGCCACCACATCGGCACGCTGAAGTCGCACGCCGCAGCGACGGTGGCTGAGGCGGAGGCCGAACAGCCTTTCGAGCAGGCGTGAGAGATGGCTCAGAATGATTTCCTCCTCACGTCCGGGCCGCCGGCACTTTCGACTACGTGATCGCCGGCGGCGGTACCGCGGGCTGCGTCCTGGCCGCGCGGCTGTCCGAGGACCCGGACGTGACGGTATGCCTGATCGAGGCCGGGCCGTCCGACGTCGGCGACGACAACATCCTGGTGTTGTCGGAGTGGATGCACCTGCTGGATTCCGGCTACGACTGGGACTATCCGGTGGAGCCGCAGGAGCGCGGCAACTCGTTCATGCGCCACGCCGGGGCAAGGTGCTCGGCGGCTGCTCGTCCCACAATTCGTGCATCGCGTTCCATCCGCCCGCCGAATGCCCTGGACGAGTGGGTGGCCATGGGCGCCGCCGGGTGGGGCGCCGCGGAGGTCCTGCCGCTGGTGAGACGGCTCAGCCGAGACGGTGCTGCTGCGCGACGTACCGCCCGAGGATCCCTGCGGCACAGCCGTTCTCGAGGCCGCGGCACTGGTCGGCATGCCGACGGTCGCGTTCAACCGCGGTGAGACGGTGCGCAACGGTGCAGGCTGGTTCCAGATCAACGCCGCCGTCGAAGAACACGGACGGCGACCCGGATGTCCACGTCGCACGCGTACCTGCACCCGATCCTGGGGATCGCGGCCCAACCTCGAGGTGCGCACCGGTTACTCGGGTGGCGGAGGTCCTCTTCGACGACGCCTGCGCCGCGACCGGCGTCCGCTACCAGCGGCCCGACCTGACCGGATACGACACCGTGCTCCGCACGCCGCGAGGTGGTCCTCACGGCCGGCGCGATCGACACGCCGAAGCTGTTGATGCTCTCCGGAATCGGCCCGAGCGCGCACCTGCGCGAGATCGGCATCGACGTGCGGGTCGACTCGCCGGGTGTGGGTGCGAACCTCGACGACCACGTCGAGGGACTGGTGTTCTGGGAGGCGGCGCGGCCGATGGTGAGCGACGTCGACGCAGTGGTGGGAGATCGGGCTGTTCACCACCGTCGATTCGGCCGAGGGGCGCGTGGCCAGCCCGACCTGATGATGCACTACGGCAGCGTGCCGTTCGACATGAACACGCTTCGCCGCGGCTACCCGACCACCGACAACGGATTCTGCCTGACGCCCAACGTGACTCAGGGGCGGTCCCGGGGCACGGTGCGGTTGCGCACGCCGCGACTTCCGCGACCGGCCGCGGGTCGACCCGCGGTACTTCACCGACCCAGAAGGGTACGACGACCGGATCATGCTGGCCGGCGTGCGGCTGGCCCGCACGATCGCCGAGCAGTCACCGCTGGCGGCGTGGGTGGCGCGCGAGCTGGCGCCGGGACCGGACGCGACGACCGACGACGAACTGCTCGACTACATTCATCAGTGCCACAACACCGTGTACCACCCGGCCGCGACGGCGCGGATGGGTGCGGTCGTGCGATCCGATGGCGGTGCTCGACCCGCAGCTGCGGGTCAAGGGCGTCGACCGGGCTGCGGGTGGTGGACGCCTCGGCGATGCCGAAGCTGCCTGCGGTGAACCCGAACATCACCGTGATGACGATGGCGGAGAAGTGTGCCGACCTCATCCGAGCCCGTCCGGCGGCGGATCCGCAATCCGGGCTTGTCGGGCGTATAGGCTGAACCACCGATGGCCAAGCCCGACATCCACCCCCCGGCCGGGGCGCCCGCCGCCGTGCAGTCCGTCGACCGGGCACTGCTGGTGCTGGAGATCATCGCCGCGCTCGGCCAGGCCGGCGTCACCGAGATCGCCGTCGAACTGGGGGTCCACAAGTCCACGGTGTCGCGTCTGGTGGCGGTGCTGGAGTCCCGCGACTACGTCGAGCAGATCTCCGAGCGCGGCAAGTACCGCCTCGGTCCCGCGATCGCCCGCCTGGCGCACGCGGCCGGCGGCCATGTCGACCTCGTCAGGATGAGCCAGGACGTCTGCGACGCCCTCAGCCTCGAGGTCGGGGAGACCGCCAACGTCGCTGTGCTCGACCACGATCGAATCGTCAACATCGTCGAGGCCATCGGCCCGGCCGAGATCACGCTGCGCACCTGGGTCGGGCAGAGCTGCCCAGCTTGTGCGACCTCCAGCGGCAAGGTGTTGCTCGCCGGACTGGAGCCGGCCGACGTCAGGGTCCGTCTCACGCCGTCCTGGCAGGCGTTCACCGACACCACCGTCACGACGATCGCCGAACTGAACGCGCAGTTGGCCGCCGTTCGGGAGCGCGGCTGGGCAAGCGTCACAGAAGAACTCGAAGTCGGTCTCAACGCCGTCGCCGCACCCGTCTACGACGTCCACTCGCAAGTCGTTGCCGCGCTCAGTGTTTCGGGCCCGTCCTACCGGCTGTCGGTGGACCGGTTCGAGGAGGTCGCCAAGCTCACCGTCGGCGCCGCCGACGCGATCAGCCGCCGGCTCGGCTGGACACCACGCGACTGAGGCGTGCGATCACGGCGAAGCGGCGGCGCGATGCAACGCCGCCGAATCGCCGGTGATCACCGCGAGGATCGCGCGCCACGAATCCGAGGGCCGGTTCAGCATGCCGCTGTGCGCACCCCATCCCGGCGACGACGCCGCCGTCGTCGTAACGACCGGTGCGCAATCGGATCACACCGGGCATCTCGTCGGGATCCGCTCCGTGCGGGCCGCCCGGAATGCCCTGAACCGCTTCGATGAAGTCCCCGGGCGCCGTCATCGAGAACCGCAGCACGTCGGGGTTGCGGTTGTGCCAGTCACCGGGATCGTCGACCCCGACACCGGCGCCCGCCGCGGCCAGGAACAGCGTCCGGTCCGAGGTCAACCCCATCGCCTCCGCCGTTCCGACGATGGAGCCTCCGTAGGAGTGGCCGATCACCGTGACCGGCACACCGGGGGCCGACCGTGCGTTCGACGTCCTCGCTGAACGCGACCAGTCGCGGCGCCATCTGCAGCGCGTACCCGGGATCCGCGGCGTCGAGGAGCACCGCCGCAGGATCGTGCACCTGGGGAAACGGACCGCCCAGATAGGTGATCACGGCGACCTCGCCGCGGCTGCCCGACACGAACCGCCGAGCGGTGGCGGTGTTGGCGGCCGAACCGTCGATCGTGGTGTTCACGCCGGGCACCAGCACCGCGACGCTGCGGGCGGCGCCGAGGTCGCCGTTGAGTTCCACCAGCGACGCGCGGGCCGGGTCGAATGCCAGGATCTGCCGCTCGTACCCGGGCCGGGCTCCCGGTCGGAGCCTCGATCTCGCCGAGCAGGCTGCGGTAGAACACCGTGCGCCGATGCGACCCCGCATCACGGCCGTCCTCGGCGAGCACGGCCGCGGCGATGTTGAGCCGGTTCGCGGCGATCCGCATGTCCCACGGCACCCCGTCGGTGTTACCGACCTGCCGCGGGAACTCCGTGATCAGGCGGTCGCGCTGCGCGGGAGTCATCGCGGCGATCTGCGCCGCGATGCGGTCCTGGCTCATCGCCGGCCACGCGTCGACCACGTCGACCGCACCGACCGGCCAGGCACCCGCGGGCACCGTCGGGGCCGGTGACCGCGGTGGGTCGCTTCGCCATGCCGCGGCGATGTCGGATGCGGCGTCGTCATCCGCGGCACCGAGCCGGTCCAGTGCCGCGTTGATCTGCGAGTCCAGCTGTGCGGCGCGGGTTTCCAGCATCTCGGCGGCCACCGGCTGCTCGCCGCCGGCCAGCAGCACCAGCAGCGGCCCGGCTGCCGGAAGCGCGCGGCCGACAGCGACCGACCCGTCGTCGGCGACGGTGAAGCCGTCCCGCTCTGCGATGTCGATGAGGGCCAGCGACATCGGCGCGGGCCCGGGCGATCTGCTCGGCGCCGTCACACGCGGCCACCGACGCCGCGACCAGGCAACCCGCCGCCGCGGCCGCGTCTGCGGTGATCTCGTCGAAGTGCCGCCGGGCGGCGTCGGCCGCCGAACCGAGCCAGTGGTCGCGGGTGCCGTCGACGTCCGTCGCGGCCGCATCGACGGCCCCGGTGAGCCGGCGGGCAGCGCCGTCCCACTGCCGGGCCAGCATGCGCAGCGCCTCCGGCCGCCACGCCCGGGCCTGGGTCACGGTCGGCCGGCTCATCCGCCGAACCGGTCACCGTGCTCCCGGTCGGCGCGCTCGAGAGCATCGGCCGACGCGCGCGCCGCCAGCACCCAGGTGCGGATGTCCGCGGTGACATCCGCGACGCGCGCGGCGATCGTGGTGGGCTCGGCGATGCCGACCACCGCCGAGCCGGGCAGCGCGCCGGGCTCCAGGCCCGGCCACCGCACGTCGTCGATCTCGTCGGCCGCCGTGCACACCCGATTCGCCACTCCGTGCAGCCGGTCCCGGTCGACCCGCGTGATTTCCCCCATGGCTCATGCTGGCAGTTCTCGGCGACCCGCCTGTCCGGGTTATCCACAGCCTCTTCGGGCTCAGTCGCGAGCGGTCCTCGGTGTCGCGCCCACTTCCCACCGGCACAGCAAGTAGTCTCGATGAGGTGCAGCGACGAATCATGGGCATCGAAACCGAATTCGGTGTCACCTGCACGTTCCACGGCCATCGCCGGCTGAGCCCCGACGAGGTCGCCCGCTATCTGTTCCGGCGGGTGGTGTCGTGGGGCCGCAGCTGCAACGTCTTCCTGCGCAACGGCGCGCGGCTGTACCTCGACGTGGGCAGCCACCCCGAGTACGCCACCGCCGAGTGCGACAACCTGACCCAGCTGGTCACCCACGACCGCGCAGGTGAGCGGGTGCTCGAGGACCTGCTCATCGACGCCGAGCAGCGGCTGGCCGACGAGGGCATCGGCGGCGACATCTACCTGTTCAAGAACAACACCGACTCGGCGGGCAACTCCTACGGCTGCCACGAGAACTACCTGATCGTGCGCGCCGGCGAGTTCTCCCGGATCTCCGACGTGCTGCTGCCGTTCCTGGTCACCCGCCAGCTGATCTGCGGCGCCGGCAAGGTGCTGCAGACGCCGAAGGCCGCGACGTTCTGCCTGTCCCAGCGCGCCGAACACATCTGGGAGGGCGTGTCGAGCGCCACCACCCGGTCGCGCCCGATCATCAACACCCGCGACGAACCGCACGCCGACGCCGAGAAGTACCGCCGCCTGCACGTCATCGTCGGCGACTCCAACATGTGCGAGTCCACCACGATGCTCAAGGTCGGCACGGCGTCGCTGGTGCTGGAGATGATCGAGGCCGGGGTGGCGTTCCGCGACTTCTCGCTGGACAACCCGATCCGGGCGATCCGCGAGGTCAGCCACGACCTGACCGGCCGGCGGCCGGTGCGGCTGGCGGGCGGGCGGCAGGCCAGCGCGCTGGACATCCAGCGCGAGTACTACGCCCGCGCGGTCGAGTACCTGCAGACCCGCGAGCCGAACACCCAGATCGAGCAGGTCGTCGACCTGTGGGGCCGCCAGCTCGACGCGGTGGAGAGCCAGGACTTCGCGAAGGTCGACACCGAGATCGACTGGGTGATCAAGCGCAAGCTGTTCCAGCGCTACCAGGACCGCTACAACATGGAGCTGTCCGACCCGAAGATCAGCCAGCTCGATCTGGCCTACCACGACATCAAGCGCGGCCGCGGCGTGTTCGACCTGCTGCAGCGCAAGGGGCTGGCGGCGCGCATCACCACCGACGAGGAGATCGAGGCCGCGGTCAACACGCCGCCGCAGACCACCCGGGCCAAGCTGCGCGGCGAGTTCATCAGCGCCGCCCAGGAGGCCGGCCGCGACTTCACCGTCGACTGGGTGCACCTCAAGCTCAACGATCAGGCGCAGCGCACGGTGCTGTGCAAGGACCCGTTCCGGTCGGTCGACGAGCGGGTCAAGCGGCTCATCGCCAGCATGTGACGTCGCCAGACTGCACTCCGCGGCGCGCACTTAAGCTGCTAAGTACCGTGGGGATCTCCAAAGTCGAGCGGTTGATGAACCTCGTCATCGCGCTGCTGTCCACCCGCGACCTTCATCACCGCCGACGGATCCGCGAGACCGTGTACGGCTACTCGGACAGCCCCAGCGACGAGGCGTTCTCGCCGGATGTTCGAGCGCGACAAGAACGAACTGCGCGACCTGGGCATCCCGCTGGAGACCGGCCGGGTGTCGCGAGCTCGACCCGACCGAGGGCTACCGCATCAACCGCGACGCCTACGCGCTGCCCGACAGTCGAGCTGACCGCCGACGAGGCCGCCGCCGTGGCCGTGGCGACCCAGCTGTGGGAGTCGCCGGAGCTGATCACCGCCACCCAGGGCGCGCTGCTGAAGCTGCGCGCCGCCGGCGTCGACGATCGAACCCGTCGACGACCTGGCGTCGCGATCACGTCGACGGCCGCGCTGCCCGGCATGCGCGGCTCCGAGGAGGTGCTGGCAATCCTGTTGTCGCGCCATCGACTCCGGGCAGGCGGTGCAGTTCCCGCACCGCCCGTCGCGCAGCGAGCCGTACATCACCCGCACCGTCGAACCGTGGGGTGTGGTCACCGACCGGGGCCGCTGGTATCTCGTCGGCCACGACCGCGACCGCGACGCCGTCCGCACCTTCCGGCTGTCCCGCATCGGCGCCGAGGTGACGCCGATCGGGCCCGCCGGCGCGGTGACGCCGGCCCGACGGAGTCGACCTGCGTGACATCGTGGCCCGAGGTCGGTCGGCGAGGCGCCGACCGGCGTGCAGGCGCGGGTGTGGGTGGCCGACGGCCGCGCCACCGCGCTGCGGCGCGCCGGGCACGGTCGTCGGGCCGCACGACGCTGGGCGGCCGCGACGGCGACGTGATCGCCATCGACATCGGCATCGTTCGACCGGCTGGCCCGCGAGATCGCCGGCTACGGCGCCGACGCCGTCGTGCTGGAGCCCGCGTCGCTGCGCGACGAGGTGGTCGCGCGGCTGCGCGCGCAGGCGGGCCGAGGTGGCGCGCGTGACGGCAGCTGATCCACCCGGCTGGTGCGGCTGCTGAACATGGTGCCGTACTTCCAGGCCAACCCGAGGATCACCTACGCCGAGGCCGCCGCCGACCTGGGGGTGAGCGTCAAGCAGCTGCGCGACGACCTCAACCAGCTGTGGATGTGCGGCCTGCCCGGCTACGGGCCCGGCGACCTGATCGACTTCGAATTCTCCGGGGACACCATCGAGGTGACCTTCTCCGCCGGGATGGACCAGCCGCTGCGGCTGACCTCGCCGGAGGCGACGGCCGTGCTGGTGGCGCTGCGGGCGCTGGTCGACGTGCCCGGGCATGGTCGATCCCGAGGCGGCGCGCAGCGCGATCGCCAAGATCGAGTCGGCGGCCGGGCAGCGGGGCAGCGATGCGAGGCGCGGCGGTCGACGAACGCGCACCGGCGGAAAGCCCGGCGGCCGCGGCCGTGCGCGACGCGGTGCGCGGCGACCGGGCGTTGGCGATCGAGTACTACTCGGCGTCGCACGACACGTTGTCCAGCCGGGTCGTCGACCCGATCCGGATCGTGCTGGTCGGCGACCACAGCTACCTGGAGGCGTGGTGCCGCAGCGCCGAGGGCGTGCGGCTGTTCCGGTTCGACCGCATCGTCGACGCCCAGGTGCTCGACGAGCCGTCGGCGCCGCCGCCGCCGGCGGTCGCAGGCCGGCCCGGACACGTCGCTGTTCGACGCCGACCCGTCGCTGCCGTGCGGCGACGCTGCGCATCGCGCCGACCGCGACCTGGATGTTCGACTACTACCCGATGCGGCTGGTGCGGGAATTGCCCGACGGGTCGTGCGAGGCGCAGATGACGTACGCGTCGGAGGAGTGGATGGCGCGGCTTCGTGCTCGGCTTCGGCTCGGCGGTGCGGGTGCTGGCACCCGCGTCGCTGGCCGACGCGGGTGCGGCGCTGCCGCGCGCGGCGGCGCTGCAGGCCTATCGAGGTCGGTACGACACTCGGCGGTAGACATCGAAGCGACGTCTGGAGGTAGACCAAATTGGGTGGTCTACAACCCTGGCACTGGATCATCGTCGTCGCGGTGTTCGTGCTGCTCTTCGGCGCCAAGAAGCTCCCGATGCCGCGCGCTCGCTGGGCAAGTCGATGCGGATCTTCAAGTCGGAGATCAAGGAGATGCAGCACGACGCGAAGTCCGAGACGCCGACGCAGATCGCGTCGGAGCGGGTGTCCGAGTCCGAGCGGCCGTCGAGCGCACCGCCGCGCAGCCGAACCGTCGACGGACAGCGCCCAGCCTGACCAGCACCTCGCCGAACGCGGCTCGCCGCGTCGTGACCACGGCGCCTGTGATCACTAGGCTTCCGTGCAGATCCCCGGCGTCCTTAAGCGGCTCGACCCTCGTCGTCGCCGCAGTCCGGGTCAATCCCGACGGCACGATGTCGCTGGTCGACCATATCACGCGAACTGCGCACCCGGCTGCTGATCTCGGTGGCCGCCGTCGTGGTGACCACGATCTTCGGGTTCGTCTGGTACAGCCACGGCGTTCTTCGGCTTGGAGAGCCTCGGCGAGTGGCTGCGCGGGCCGTACTGTTCGCTGCCGACGTCCGCGCGCGCCGACATCAGCGCCCGACGGCGAGTGCCGGCTGCTCGCGACCGCGCCGTTCGACCAGTTCATGCTGCGGCTGAAGGTCGGGCTGACCGCCGGGCATCGTGCTGGCCTGCCCGGTGTGGCTGTACCAGCTGTGGGCGTTCATCACGCCCGGGCTGTACACGCAACGAACGCCGGTTCGCGGTGGTGTTCGTGACGCTGGCGGCCGTGCTGTTCGTCACCGGCGCCGTGCTCGCCTACGTCGTGCTGTCGAAGGCGCTGCACTTCCTGCTGACCGTCGGCAGCGACGTCCAGGTCACCGCGCTGTCCGGTGACCGTACTTCGGCTTCCTGATCAACCTGCTGCTGGTGTTCGGGGTCAGCTTCGAGTTCCCGCTGCTGATCATCATGCTGAACCTGATCGGCGTGCTCAGCTACGCGCGGCTGAAGGCCTGGCGGCGGGGCCTGATCTTCGGGCGTGTTCGTCTTCGCCGCGTTCGCGACGCCGGGCTCGGATCCGTTCTCGATGCTCGCGCTGGGGCTGGCGCTGACGGTGTTGCTGGAGGTCGCGATCCAGATCGCCCGGCGTACACGACAAGCGCAAGGCGAAGCGGGCGGCGGCCGCGCGGATGGGCGGTCGCCGACGACGAGGCCGCGCCGATCGACCCGCCGACCGGTCGAGCGCCGTCGCCGTGCCCACCGTCGCGACTGAGCCGCGATGCGACTGAACTGAGCCGACTGCAGCGAGCTGGACGAAGCTTCACCGCGCTGCTGCCGTTCACGCTCGACCCGTTCCAGCTGCAAGCGCCTGCTCGGCGCTGGAAGGCGGCCACGGGGTGCTGGTGTGCGCACCGACCGGGGCCGGCAAGACGGTGGTCGGCGAGTTCGCGGTGCACCTGGCGCTGGCGGCGGGCCGAAAGTGCTTCTACACCACTCCGATCAAGGCGCTGAGCAATCAGAAGCACACCGACCTGGTGCGCCGCTACGGACCCGAGAAGATCGGACTGCTGACCGGCGACCAGTGTCGATCAACGGCGACGCGCCGCGTGGTGGTGATGACCACCGAAGTGCTGCGCAACATGCTGTATGCGGATTCGTCTGCGCTGCAAGGACTTTCCATGTGGTGATGGACGAGGTGCACTTCCTGGCCGACCGGATGCGCGGCGCGGTGTGGGAAGAGGTGATCCTGCACCTGCCCGACGAGGTGCGGCTGGTCAGCCTGTCGGCGACGGTGAGCAACGCCGAGGAGTTCGGCGGCTGGATCCAGACCGTGCGCGGCGACACCACCGTCGTCGTCGACGAGCACCGGCCGGTGCCGCTGTGGCAGCACATGATGGTCGGCAAGCGGCTGTTCGACCTGTTCGACTACCCGCCGGGGACGGGCCCGGACGACGGCGGGCCGCGAGCAGCCTGGTCGACCCGGAGTTGTTGCGCCACATCGCCAATCGCCGCGAGGCCGACCGGCTGGCCGACTGGCAGCCGCGCGGGCGTGGCCGCGGGCCGCGCCCGCGGCTGTACCGGACGCCGTCGCGGCCCGACGTGATCGGCGTCGCTCGACCACAGCGCGCTGCTGCCCGCGATCACGTTCGTCTTCTCCCGCGCGGGCTGCGACGCCGCGGTAAGCCAGTGCCTGCGGTCGTCGCTGCGGCTGACCCCGACGACGAACGCGCCCGCATCGCCGAGGTCGATCGACCGGCGCACCGCCGACCTGTCCGACTCCGACCTGGTCGTGCTCGGACTACCACGAATGGCGCGAAGGGCTGCTGCGGGGCATCGCCGCCCACCACGCCGGGATGCTGCCGATCTTCCGCCACACCGTCGAGGAGCTGTTCACCGCCGGGCTGGTCAAGGTGGTGTTCGCCACGGAGACGCTGGCGCTGGGCATCAACATGCCGGCCCGCACGGTGGTGCTGGAGCGGCTGGTGAAGTTCAACGGCGAACAGCACCTTCCGCTGACGCCGGGGGAGTACACGCAGCTGACCGGCCGGGCCGGCCGCCGCGGCATCGACATCGAGGGCCACGCCGTGGTGCTGTGGCAACCCGACGTGGACCCTGCCGAGGTGGCCGGGCTGGCGTCCACCCGGACGTTCCCGCTGCGCAGTTCGTTCGCGCCGTCCTACAACATGACGATCAACCTGGTGCACCAGATGGGACCGCGAGCAGGCGCACGAGCTGCTGGAGCGCTCGTTCGCGCAGTACCAGGCGGACCGGTCGGTGGTCGGGCTGGTGCGTGCCGTCGAGCGCGGCGAGCAGCTGCTGCGCGAGCTCGCCGGCGAACTCGGCGGCCGCAGACGCGCCGATCCTGGAGTACGTGCGGCTGCGCGCGCAGATCGCCGAACGCGAGCGGGCGCAGTCGCGCGCGTCGCGGCTGCAGCGCCGCCAGGCCGCCAACGACGCGCTGTCGTCGCTGCGCCGCGGCGACATCATCTCGATCACGCACGGGCGGCGCGGCGGGCTGGCGGTCGTGCTGGAGCCCGACCGCGACGGCGACGACCCGCGGCCGCTGGTGCTCACCGAAAACCGTTGGGCGGGCCGGATTTCGTCGGCGGACTACTCCGGCGCGGCGGCCCCGCTGGGCTCGATGACGCTGCCCAAGCGCGTCGAGCACCGGCAGCCGCGGGTGCGTCGCGACGTCGGCGTCGGCGCTGCGGTCCGCGGCGGCCGGGCTGGCGGTGCCGCAGACGCGAAGGCGGCGCAGCGGCGGGCCGGCCGAGCCCGACGTCGACCCCGAAGCTGCGCGACGCTGCGCGACGAGATGCGCGCACCACCGCGCGCACCGCATCGCCGACCGGGAGGAGCAAGGTGCGGGTCGCCGAGCGCTACCTGCGGATCGAGCGGGACAACGAGCAGCTGCGCCGCAAGGTCGCCGCGGCGACCAACTCGCTGGCGCGCACCTTCGACCGGATCGTCGGTGCTGCTCACCGAGCGCCGGTACATCACCGACGACGGCCGACGGCGCCTTGCGGGTCACCGACGACGGCCGGCTGCTGGCCCGGATCTACACCGAGAGCGACCTGCTGGTGGCCGAGTGCCTGCGCGACCGGCGTGTGGGACGGGCTCGACGCCGCCGAGCTGGCCGCCGCGCTGTCGGCGGTGGTGTACGAGTCCCGCGGCGGCGACGGGCACGGCGCCGCCGACGGTTCGCGACATTCCGACCGGCACAGCTGCGCCGGGCGCTGGCCGGACCCGCCGGCTGTCGGACCGAGCTGCGCGCCGACGAGCAGCGGCATCGCATCAGCGCTCAGCCGCGAGCCCGACGAGGGCTTCGTCACCGCGGTCTACCGCTGGGCCACCACCGGTGATCTGGCCGACGGCGCTGGACGCGTCCGACGTCGCCGGCACGGGCACGCCGCTGCCGGCGGGTGATTTCGTGCGCTGGTGCCGCCAGGTTCTCGACCTGCTCGACCAGGTCCGCAATGCGGCCGCCGCCGACACGGCGTTGCGCGCGACCGCGAAACGCGCCATCGACGACATTCGGCGCGGCGTCGTCGCAGTTGATGCCGGGTAGGGTGAGGCGAACGCTACGGTGGCAGCCGACTGCAGCGACTAGGAGAACGGAAGACGATGAGCGGACCGCAGGGATCTGACCCGACGCAGCCGTGGCCGGGCACAGCCGGAGCGGCACGGAGCAGCCGTCGGAGCGAACGACGGCCAACCAGGGCTGGCAGCAGCCGTCGGCGGCCGGGCAGCCGCAGCCCGCCGCGCCCGACCAGCAGTCATGGCAGCCGCCGGCCTATACGCCACAGCAGTATCCGCAGTACCAGCAGCCCGGTCAGCCGCCGCCCTACGCGCCGCAGCAGTACCCGGCCCACCGAGCAGTACGGCCAGCAGCCAGGCGAATACAGCCCGGCCGGCTACCCGCCGCCCGGCCAGTACGGTCAGCCCGGCAGTACGGCCAGCAGTACGGCAGCCCGCCCGGTACGGCAGCAGCCGGGGCAGTACGGCCAGCCGCCGGGTGCGGCCAGTACGGCGCAGTATCCGGCCTTCGGGCGCCGGCGCACCGGAAGAGGGTTCGAAGCGCTCGCTGGCCGTCGTCGGTGCGCGTCATCGGCGTGCTCGCGGCGATCATCGTCGCGGTCGTGCTGGTGATGGGCTTCTGGAAGCCGGGCTTCTTCGTCACCACCAAGCTGGACGTCAACAAGGCGCAGCAGGGCGTCCAGCAGATCCTGACCGACGAGACCAACGGCTACGGCGCCAAGAACGTCAACAACGTCAAGTGCAACAACGGCGAGAACCCGACCGTGAAGAAGGGCGACACGTTCAACTGCGAGGTCAGCATCGACGGCACCAAGCGCAGGTGACGGTGACGTTCCAGGACAACAACGGCACCTACGAGGTCGGCCGCCCCAAGTAGGCGGCGGTCAGTCGGGCAGCGCGTCCAGCGCCTTCTGCAGCCGGCCGATCGACGACGCCGACGCCGTAGCTGCTCGGCGAGCTCGGCGACCTTGCGCGGGTGTGCGGCGGCCAGCGGCAGGTCGTCCGTCGTCGTCGAGAACTTCACCGTCGCGTCGGTGGCCACCCGCACCACCGGGCGCGGCGCTGTCGATGTAGTCCGCGGCGGCCAGCAGCTTCGTGCGATATGCCTTGGACAGCTTCGACTTCGGATCGTCGGCGGCCGCGAGGATCGCTTCCAGCGAGCCGTACTGGGCCAGCAGCGTCGCCGCGGTCTTCTCGCCGATACCCGGCGACGCCGGGCAGCCCGTCGGACGGGTCGCCGCGCAGCAGCGCCAGCTCGGCGTAGGCGGGCCCGGCCCGGTCGACCGGAACGCCGTAGGTGTTCGGCGACCTCGGCCGGGCCGAACTTCGTCGCCTTGGCCAGCCCGCGGCCCAGGTAGAGCACCCGGACCGGCACCGGTTCGTCGCGGACCACCTGCAGCAGGTCGCGGTCGCCGCTGACGACGACCACCGGGTCTTGACGCTCGCGGTCGGCCAGCGTGCCGAGCACGTCGTCGGCCTCGTAGTCCGGGCGCGCCGGCGGTCGCGAATGCCGAACGCGTCGAGGATCTCCATGATCATGTCGACCTGCGGGGTCAGCTCGTCGGGAACCTCTTCGATGTCGGGTTCGCCCGTCGGGTTCGTCGCTCCGCGACCCGGTGCGCCTTGTACGACGGGACGCAGGTCGACCCGCCACTGCGGGCCGCCAGTCTCGTCGCGGCACACCACCAGCCGGCGCGGGCGTTCGCGGGTGATGACGGTCGCGACGGCGTCGAGGAAGCCGCGCAGCGCGTTGACCGGCCGGCCGTCGGGCGAGGTGATCGACGACGGCACGCCGAAGTAGGAGCGAAACCACATGCTGGCGCCGTCGAGCAGCAGCAGGGGAGCAGGCATGCTCGTCATCCTGCCAGCACGCCTGCGGGCGATTAGCCTGAGGTCATGAGCCGGGCCGATTCAGCACCGACGTGTACGCTCGTCGGCTGTCCGCCGCGGCCCGCGCCACCGCCGACGGCCGGGCTGGCCGGGCTGGTCATCACCCCCGGTTACGACCTGCGTTATCTGGTCGGGTCGCGGGCGCAGACGTTCGAGCGGCTGACCGCGTTGGTGCTGCCCGCGGCCGGCGAGCCGACGGTCGTGGTGCCCCGGCTGGAGCTGGCGTCGTTGAAGGAGTCCGCGGTCGCCGAACTCGGTATCACCGTGCGGGACTGGGTCGACGGCGACGATCCGTACCGGCTGGTGGCCGATGCGCTGGGCGGCGGCACAGTCGCGCGTCGCGGTCACCGACTCGATGCCCGCGCTGCACCTGCTGCCGCTGGCCGAGGTGCTGGGCGTGGTGCCGGTGCTCGCCACCGACGTGCTGCGCACGCTGCGGATGGTCAAGGACGCCGCCGAGATCGACGCGCTGCGCAAGGCCGGCGCGGCGATCGACCGGGTGCACGCGCGGGTGCCGGAGTTCCTGGTGCCCGGCCGCACCGAGGCCGACGTCGCCGCCGACATCGCCGAAGCCATTGTCGCCGAGGGGCATTCGGAGGTGGCGTTCATCATCGTCGGCTCCGGGCCGCACGGCGCCGACCCGCACCATGAGTGCTCCGACCGCGAGCTGCAGGTCGGCGACATCGTCGTCGTCGACATCGGCGGGCCCTACGAGCCCGGCTACAACTCCGACTCCACCCGCACCTACAGCATCGGCGAGCCCGATCCCGAAGTGGCGCAGCAGTATTCGGTGCTGCAGCGAGCCCAGCAGGCCGCCGTCGCAGGCGGTGCGGCCCGGCGTGACCGCCGAGCAGGTCGACGCCGTCGCCCGCGACGTGCTGGCCAGCCGGGCTGGCCGACGCGTTCGTGCACCGCACCGGGCACGGCATCGGGCTGTCGGTGCACGAGGAGCCCTACATCGTCGCGGGCAACGACCTGCCGCTGGCGGAGGGCATGGCGTTCTCCGTCGAGCCGGGCATCTACTTCCCGGGCCAGTGGGGTGCCCGCATCGAGGACATCGTGATCGTCACCGCCGACGGCGCCGAGTCGGTGAACAACCGCCCCCACGAGCTGATCGTGGTGCCGGTGAGCTTGACCGGGTCAGTCGCCGCCGCGGTCCAGCAGGTCCGAGGAGCCCAGCACCCGCTCGACCCGCACCTCGATCACCACCCGTTTCGGGTTCGGCCGCGGCGTGCGGTAGCGCTGGGCGTAGCGCAGTTCGGCGTCGCGGACGGCTTCGCTGTCGGTGTGCACGGCGGACTTGCCCTCCAGCGACAGCCACCGGGCGCCGTCGACCTGGCTGAGCACCGCGACGCCGCGATGCTCGGCGTTGACCGCCTTCTGCGAGCCGCCGGTGGTGATGACGCGCGCGATGTGCGTCGCCGGATCGAAGGTGAACCCGACGGCGACCACGTGCGGTGATCCGTCGGACCGCAGGGTGGTGAGCATGGCCAGGTGGCGCTCGGTCAGAAAGGCCAGCGCGTCGTTGGTCAGCTTGGTGGTCGCTTGCCGTCGGATGTAGCCATCGGGGTCCACGCTAGCGCAGGACATAATCGCAGCCATGAAGGACACGGCGGACACGACCGACGGACTGGTGGTCGTCTTCGGCGGCCGCAGCGAGATCGGCATGGAGGTGGCGCGCCGGTTGGCGCCGGGCGCGACGGTGGTGCTCGCCGCGCGGCGGCCCGAGCGACCTGGGGGAGCAGATCGCGACGCTGGCCGGTGCCGGGGCCGCCGCCGTGCACACCATCGCCTTCGACGCGGACGATCTCGCGTCGCACCGCGGCCTCGTCGACGCCATCGTCGCGCGGCACGGACCGGTCGGCACCGCGGTGGTGGCGTTCGGCATCCTGGGCGATCAGGCGCGCGCCGAGAAGGACTCCGCGCACGCGGCGGCCATCGCGCACACCGACTACGTCGCGCAGGTCGTCCTGCTGACGGTCCTCGCCGACGTGATGCGGGCGGCCGGCGGCGGACGCCTGGTCGCGTTCTCCTCGGTGGCCGGCGTGCGGGCGCGTCGAGCCAACTACGTGTACGGATCGGCCAAGGCCGGTCTGGACGCGTTCTGCAGCGGGTTGACCGACGCGTTGCGGGGCAGCGGTGTGCATCTGCTGCTGGTGCGGCCCGGCTTCGTGATCGGGCGGATGACCGAGGGGATGACGCCCGGCGCCGCTGTCGAGCACCCCTGCCCAGGTCGCCGACGCCACGGTGCGGGCGTTGCGCAGAGAGCGGACCGCGGTGTGGGTGCCGGCGCCCCTGGCCGTCCTGGCGTTCGCGTTCCGGATGACGCCGCGGTGGCTGTGGCGGAGGCTGCCCCGATGATCGTGGTGGTCGGCATCGGCGCCGACGGCATGCCCGGGCTTGCACCCGCTTCGCGCGACGAATTACGCAGGGCGACAGTGGTTTACGGCTCCCGGCGGCAGCTGGAACTGCTCGACGACACCGTCGACCGCGGACCGGCGGGGGTGGCCGTCGCCGATGCTGCCCGCGCTGCGGACCCTGCTCGACGAGCGCCGGCGGGGACGTGCACGTGGTGGCAAGCGGCGATCCGCTGCTGCACGGGGTGGGCAGCTCGCTGATCCGTATCCACGGCCACGACCGCGTGGCGGTGCTGCCGCACGTGTCGTCGGTCGACGCTGGCCTGTGCGCGGGTGGGCTGGTCGGTGCAGGACACCGAGATCATCAGCCTGGTCACCGACGATCCGCACACCGCGGTGCGCCGCGGCGGGCAGGCGGTGGTGCTCTCACGTGACCGCAGCAGCCCGGCGCAGCTGGCGCGGCTGCTCGCCGACACCGGGCGTGGGGACTCCGAGCTGACGATTCTCGAACAGCTCGGCGGTCCGCGGGAGCTGCGCCGCACGTCGACCGCCCGGGAGTGGGCGCGCCGTCCCCCGGCCGACGTCGACGACCTCAACGTGCTGGCCGTGCGCTACCTGCCCGACGAACGCGTCGGCGCGACGCTGCCCGACGACGGCGTTCGCCCACGACGGACAGATCACCAAACAGGCCAGTGCGCGCGATCACCGTCGCGGCGCTGGCGCCGCGCCCCGGCGAGGTGCTGTGGGACGTCGGAGCGGGGTCCGGCAGCGTCGCGATCGAGTGGTGCCTCAGCGGATCCGGTTGTCGCGCAGTGGCATTCGAACGCGACGAGACCCGGCGCGCCCGGATCGCGGAGAACGCCGTCACCTTCGGGGTGCAGGTCGACCACGACGTTCGACGCGCCGGAGGCATTCCCCGACTGCGCCGCCGCCGAGCGCGGTGTTCGTCGGCGGCGGAGTCAGCCGTGCGGGATTGATCGACGCCTGCTGGGAGCGTCTCGGTCCGGGCGGCCGCCTGGTGGCCAACGCGGTGACGGTGGAGTCCGAAGCCGTTCTGGCGCAGTGGTATGCCCGGCTGGGCGGGGAGCTGCGCAGGTTCCAGCACTATCGCGGGGAGCCCGTCGGCTCGTTCACCGGTTGGCGGCCGGCGATGCCGGTCACGCAGTGGTTGGTGACGAAGTCTGATACGACCTGACCAGTTCGATCGCCTCGAGTTCGCGGATCGCGCGGCAGCCGCGGTGCAGCATCGTCAGGATCATCTCGTCGCCGCGCTCGGTCGACGCCGCGAACGCGAAACCCAGCGTCGTGAGCAACGGCGCCTGCAACACGCCGAGCCGGTAGTCGTGCCAACAGGTCTCGATGTCGTAACCGGTGACACCGTGGCGCAGCAGCGCGCTGTGATAGCGCTCGACGAGGTCGCGCTCCACGGCGGAGCGGACGTCGGGCAGCAGGCTGGTCGCGGTGAAATAGGCCAGATCGCGCGTCGGCAGCCCCACCCCGACGGTCTGCCAGTCGACCACCGTGACCCGGGTGCGCTCCGGATCGAACAACAGATTGTCCAGCCGGTAGTCGCCGTGCATCAGCGAAAACCGTTGCGGGACAGCGAGCAGCCACGGCGCCACCAGAGCCATCGACGTCACCAGCGTTTCGCGGTCCTCGGCGCTGACCTTGTCGCCGAGTTTGTCCAGGGTGATGTTCGCCGCCATCACCGTCACATCCCCGAGTCCCTTGGCCGCCGCCTCGTCGCCGGGTTTGGGCATCACGATCGACGGCAGGTCGCACCACCGCTGCTCGCACCAGCTCGGCCCGTGCAGCCCCGCCAGCGCCTCCACGGCCAGCGCCGCCTCGGCCGCGGTGCAGCCCGCGATCTGGTCGCCCTGCACCGCGGGCGCCATGTCGGCCAGCACGAGCACGAAATCGGTTCCATCAGAGGAGATCTCGCTGTGGTAGCAGGCGGGCACCGGGATCGCAACGTCGCCGGTGATGGCCGAGTAGAACTCGACCTCGGACAGGTATCCCAGCGCGACCCGCTCGCGCACCGCGTCGTCCTGGGCCGGCAGCTTCACCGCGAAGGTGGCCGGCAGGGTGTGCCGGCGCGGGTCGGGGCCGCTCGGCGGATACGTCGCGCGGACCCGGTAGGTGGCCCCGTCTGTCCGGTGCCGATGGGATCGACCTCGACACCGTGCACGTCGGTGCCCAGGATCGATCCCAGCCACGCCGGGGTGATGTCGGTCGGACTGCGCGGAATGGTCACGTGGTCGCCTCTCCTGTCTCGTCGACGATGCCGTAGATGGTGCGCAGCCAGACGGTCTCCGCGCCGTCGAGCAGCTGCCGGCGCGACAGCGTGCCGCCGACGGTGTGCCGTTCCAGGAGCCGGTCGTTGAACTCCAGCAGCATGCCGGCGAGCACATCGGTCGCCGGGCCGCCCGGGGCGCGGCCGGCCGCGCGCTCGGAGTCGATCATGGCCGCGACGGCCGGCACGAACGAGTCGCGGGCGTCGTCCCAGACCTGCCGGATCGCGGCACTGCCGGCCCGGGCCTCGAGCATGGCCGTCAGCAGATAGCGGTGCTGCTCGACGGTGTCGAGCAGCGCTTCGAGCATGGCGCGGATGCGCCGGCGCGGCGGCCCGGCGGTGCGGGTCAGGATGTCACCGGCGATGAACCCGTCGTCGTACATCGGTTCCAGCAGCGCGGCGACGGCCGCGGCCTTGTTCTCGAAATAGAAGTAGAACGCCGAGCGGGTCACGCCGGCGCGCTGCGTGACGTCGGCGATGTTGAGGCCGTCGAAGCCGGACTCCCGCAGGTGGTGGTCCAGCGAATCCAGGATGGCGCTGCGCCGCAGGTCGCTCTTCTGCGGTTGACGCCGGTCGGTCGGTGACCGCACCGGGAGCCCTCGCTGCACGGGCGACCCTAACCTGCAGTTCTGACGACTGTCAACGATGCGCGACAGGCGTCAACCGCAGGGGTAGCGCCGCGGGGTGAAGACCCGGTCGTCGGCTCCGTCACCGGAATACCACTGCGTCTGCGACGAGCCGACGATCAGCAGGCAGCGCATGTCGACATCGGCGGGATCGAGATCGGCCAGCCGGACGACCCGCACCGACTCGGTCGGACCGGAGACGTCACGACCGATGACCACCGGTGTGCCCGCGTCGCGGTGTGCCAGCAGCAGGTCGCGCATGGCTGCGACCTGCCACGTCCGGGTTTTCGACGCCGGGTTGTAGATGGTCAGCACCATGTCGGCCTGCGCGGCCGCGGTGAGCCGGGCCGCGATGACCTCCCACGGCTTGAGCCGGTCGGACAGCGAGATCACCGCGTAGTCGTGGCCGAGCGGGGCGCCCACCCGGCTGGCCACCGCCTGGGCCGCCGTCATCGCCGGGATGACGCGGACGTCGACCCCCGGCCACTGCTTGGCCTCCTCGAGCACCGCGGTCGCCATCGCGAACACGCCCGGGTCACCCGACGACACCACCGCGACCGTGCGGCCCTGCTCGGCCAGGGAGCAGGCCAGCCGCGCGCGGGCCGGTTCGTCGGTGTTGTCGCTGGGATGCCTGGACTGGCCCTCACGGACACCGACCCGATCGAGATAGGGCCCGTAACCGATCAGATCGGTGGCCGCGGCCAGCTCCCTGCGGCTCTGCGGCGTCATCCATTCGACGTCGCCGGGGCCGAGGCCGACCACGCTCACCGAGCCGGTCCGACTGCGGGCTGCGCCGGGCGCCGGTGAGCATCGCCAGCGCGAAGTACGGCACCGTGTCGCCGTCGACGTCGGCGGCCGGCAGCACGCGCTGCCGCGGGGTGCTGGCGCGTTCCACGTAGAACGCGTCGTCGAGCCGTCCCGCCGCCGAGAGCGCCTCGCGGACATGCGGAAAGGACCGGCCCAGCTTCATGATCACGGCGGCGTCGGTGTCGGCCAGTCGGCGTCGCAGCTCGTCGGCGGGCAGGGTGCCCGGCAGGATCGTCAGCACCTGCTCGCCTTGCACCAGCGGGGTGGCGATGGCCGCCGATGCCGCGCTCACCGAGGTCACGCCGGGCACGATCACCGCGTCGAACCGCCGCGTCAGCCGGGTGTGCATGTGCATGTAGGAGCTGTAGAACAGCGGGTCGCCCTCGGCGAGCAGCGCGACGTCGCGGCCGGCGTCCAGGTGGGCGGCGATGCGCGCGGCGGCAGTCGCGGTAGAAGTCCTCCATGGCGCCCGCGTAACCGCGCGGGATGCTCGGAGGTCTCCGTGGTCACCGGGTAGACCAGGTGTTCCTCGATCTGGCCGGGGCGCAGATAGGGTTCGGCGATGCCGCGCGCGATGCTGCGGCCATGGCGCGCACTGTGATACGCGACGACGTCGGCGGCGGCGATGACCCTGGCGGCCTTGACGGTGACCAGTTCGGGATCGCCGGGCCCGAGCCCGACTCCCCACAGGGTTCCTCTGCGCTCGCTCATTCCTGGTGCGTCGCAATCGCGTTGACGGCCGCGGCGGCCATCGCGCTGCCGCCGCGGCGGCCCGTGACGACGAGATAGGCCATGCCGCGCGGGCGGTCGATGAGTTCCTGTTTCGACTGGGCCGAGCCGACGAAACCGACGGGCCCGCCCAGGACGGCGGCCGGTGCCGCGACGCCCTCGTCGAGGAGCTCGAGCAGCCGGAACAGCGCCGTGGGCGCGTTGCCGATCGCCAGCACCGCGCCGGGCAGCCGGTCGGCCCACAGGTCGACGGCGGCGGCCGAGCGGGTGGTGCCCTGCCGGGCGGCCAGCTCGGGCGCCCGCGGGTCGGCGACCAGCGACACCACCTCGTTGTCGGCGGGCAGCCGGGACCGGGTGATACCGGCTGCGACCATCGAGGAGTCGCACAGGACCGGGGCGCCGGCGGACAGCGCGTCATGGGCGCGGGTCGACCACGTCCGCAGTGAAGGACACGTGTTCGGGAACGTCGGTCTGCCCGCAGGTGTGGATCAGCCGGACGACGACCCGCGCGACGTCGGCGGGGAAGCGCGACAGGTCCGCCTCGTCGCGGATCGTCGCGAACGACTGCCGGTAGATCTCGCCGGCGTCGCGGATGTAGTCGAGCACCCGCTCACCCTACGGGTGGCGCGGACGCGCCCGGTAGCCGTCTCCGGTCGCGATCACCACGTCCCCGACGGGCGGACTGCCGCAGGCGCGTTCGCAGCCGACGAAGTGCCGGTGCCTGGTCTCCGGTGCGACGGGGTCGTGCAGCGCGGCGGCGGCGTCGGCGCGCACGTCGGCCAGCGAGTGCGCACAACCCGGGCTGCCGGTACAGGCCGACAGTGCCAGCCACGGCGAGTTCTCGTCGAAGATCAGCCCCAGCGGGGCCAGCACGCGCAGCGCGGCATCGGCGACGCCTTCGTCGAGGTCGAGCAGCAGCACCGACCGCCACGGTGTGACGGTCACCGGCGCGCCGACGGCGGCGAGGTAGCGGGCCGTCTCCGCCTCGAGCACACCGAGCGGCACCGCGGCGCCCAGCGCGATCCGCCCGTCGGCCTGTTCGATCCAGCCGACCGGCGGCCGGGTCCGCGGCGGCCAGGTGCGTCCGGGCTCCTCGGTGGGGACCAAGGGTGCCAGCAGCGCGCCCGGATCCGCGAGTTCGCCGACACGCCAGGCTGTTCCCCGGATCTCGACGAAGCGCCGGGCGATGGCGAGCAGGGTGTCGACCGCATCCTCGAGTGCGACGCGCATCCCGGTGTCCACACCGGCCAGCAGCAGCGCGACGGTGGCGTCGTCGACGGCGTGGACGCCGGCATCGGCGGCCAGCCCCGAGACGTCGCCGCTGCCGTCGTCGAGGCCGAACAGGAAGCGACCCGGCAGCCGGGCCAGCCCGGGGTCCTGCCGCAGCGCCGCGTCCAGATCGAGCACCAGGTCACGGACGTCGCACCGGCCGCCGCGACGACCCGACAGGGGGGAGGCGACGATATTGCGCACCCGCTCGTGGGTGGCCGACGGCAGCAGCCCGGCGTCCGCGAGCCGGTCGGCGACCGCGGCGCTGTCGCGGACACCGCGGATCTGCACGTTGCCGCGCGAGGTCAGCTCCAGCGTGGCCGCGGCGCACTCGATGGCGGTCTGCGCGACGGCCTCCAGCCTGCGCGGCGGTCAGCATGCCGCCCGGCAACCTGATGCGGGCCAGTTCACCGTCTGCGGCCCGGTGCGTCTGCAGCGCGCCGGGGCACGCGTCGACGTCGCGGGTCCTGGCCACCCGTTCACGGTACTCGGCGGCGGTGCCTCCTGTTTCGGCCGAGTCAAGATCGGGTAACGGGGGTGAGCAGATACCCGCGCCGACGTTCGCGTCGGGGAAAGTCGAGGGCCCGGTGACCCCAGAGCGATGACCGCCCTCGATGCCCTCTGGGAGTACGTCCGAGCGCACTACCCGCAGCTGATCTTCGACTCGTACCAACATGTCAGCGCGGTGGTGCAGAGCGTCGCGATCGCCACGGTCATCGGGGTGGCCATCGGTGTGCTGACCTACCGCAACGCGTTGGCGGCCAATCTCGCGACCGCCACGTCGAGCGTGATCCTGACCGTTCCCGCCTTCGCGCTGCTGGGGCTGTTGATTCCGCTGTTCGGACCCGGCAGCCGTTACGAGGGCGTCGTCACCCTCGACACGCTGATCGACACCATCACCCGGTTGCGAGATCGTGCCGAAGCGTCGACCGGTGCCGGGGACGGCACGCCGTGACGGCCGGCGCCGACACCGCCCCATCCGGTGCCCCGGCGACCACCCCCGCCGAGCGGTTGCGGCTGCTCGTCCAGCCGTGCTGGTGCTGCTCGTCGGGGCGGGCGTGGTGTTCTGGGCTTTCCATCGGGACCTGACTGCCACCCAGCAGGAGAACATCAACCCGGGCAACGTCGCCACGTTGATCTGGCAGCACCTGCTGATCACCGGTGCGGTCACCGCGATCGTGCTGTCGATCGGCGTGCCGGTCGGGGTGCTGGTCACCCGTGCCGGGGCAAAAGCGTTGCGGCCCTTGTTCATCGGATTCGCCAATGTCGGGCAGGCTGCGCCGGCGATCGGCCTGTTGGTGTTGTTGTTCCTGCTGACGGCGCGCACCGGCTTCTGGATCGGCGTGCTGCCGATCGCGCTGTATTCGCTGTTGCCCGTGCTGTCGAGCACCATCCTCGGCATCGACCAGGTGGACCGCTCCCTGATCGACGCCGGAATCGGGCAGGGCATGTCCCGGCGGGCGCTGCTGATGCGCGTCGAACTTCCGCTGGCCGTCCCGTTCATCCTGGCCGGCCTGCGCACCTCGCTGGTGCTCGCGGTGGGTACCGCCACGTTGTCGTTCCTGGTCAACGCCGGCGGACTCGGCATCCTCATCGACACGGGCTACAAGCTGCAGGACAACGTGACCCTGATCCTTGGCAGCGTGCTCGCGGTCTGCCTGGCCCTGCTCGTCGACTGGGTGGGCGGCATGGCCGAGTTCTACGTCGGCCCGAAAGGGCTGCGCTGATGGGGTCCGGGCCGCGCCGCAGCCGCGCTCGCGGCGCTCGTCGCGGTGCTCCTCGCAGGGTGCGGGCTGGGCTCGGGCAGCTCGGTGCCGTTGCAGGTCGGGCCCGGGATCGATCAGGCCCACCCCCGGACTGGAGGGGGTGGAGATCACCGTGGGGTCCAAGGAGTACACCGAACAGGTCATCCTCGGATACATCCTGGAGTACACGCTCGCGGCCGCCGGCGCCGACGTCCGCGACCTCACCGGCATCGTCGGATCGCGAAGTACCAGGGGCGCACAGCTTTCCGGACAGGTCGACGTCGCCTACGAATTCACCGGTAACGCCTGGATCAACTACCTGGGGCACGAGAAGCCGATCCCCGACAGCCGCGCACAGTTCGAATCCGTGCGCGACGAGGACCTGGAGCGCAACGGCATGGTCTGGCTGGAACCCGGCCCGATGGACGACACCTACGCGCTGGCGGCCAGTAAGCGCACCGTCGAACGGACCGGCGTCCGCACCCTGTCCGAGTACGCCGAACTGGTCAAGCGGAACCCGGCCGCCGCCACGACCTGCGTCGACACCGAGTTCCGGGCCCGCCAGGACGGCTTTCCCGGCATGGCCGCCGCATACGGTTTCGACCCGGCACGCGCCCAGACCCCGATCCTGCAGGTGGGCATCATCTATCAGGCCACCGCCGACGGCACGCAATGCGACTTCGGCGAGGTGTTCACCACCGACGGGCGGATCGCGGCACTGGACCTGACGGTGCTCACCGACGACAAACAGTTCTTCGCGCACTACAACCCGTCGGTGACGATGACAAGAGAATTCTTCGAGGCGCACCCCGAGATCGCCGACGTCACCGCGCCCGTCACCGCGGCTCTGACCAACGACGCGATCATCGAGTTGAACAAGCAGGTCGACGTCGAGGGTCGCGACCCCAGCGTCGTGGCACGCGACTGGATGGTCGGCAAGGGCTTCGTCACCGCGGGTTAGCGGGCGATTTTCGGCGTGCCACCGACCTGGCCGGAGTACCGTGACGCCGGTTCGAGGAGGTTCGCATGCAGGTCACGGTTGCGATCATCGGAGCAGGGATGTCCGGCCTCTGCATGGCCGTCAAGCTGCAGGACGCCGGCATCGACGACTTCACCATCTTCGAGAAGGCCGACGAGGTCGGCGGTACCTGGCGGGACAACACATATCCGGGCCTGACGTGTGACATCCCGTCGCGCTATTACGCCTACTCGTTCCGGCCCAACCCCGAGTGGTCCCATATGCTGCCGCCCGGCCCGGAGATCCAGCGGTATTTCCAGCAGGTCGCCGCGGAGCGGGGCCTGCGGCGCCACATCCGCTTCGGTACCGAGGTGCTCGACGCCCACTACCGGGACGGCCGGTGGTGGCTGACCACCGCGGCCGGTGTCGAGGCGTTCGACGTGCTGGTGACGGCCACCGGCATCCTGCGGGTGCCGCGCTATCCCGACATCGAGGGGTTGGACAGCTTCGCGGGCCCGATGTTCCACTCGTCGCACTGGGATCATTCGGTGGCTTGCCGGACAAGAGGATCGGCCTGATCGGCACCGGCTCCACCGGCGTTCAGATCACCGCCGAACTCGGCGGGAAGGTCGAGCGACTGAAGGTCTTCCAACGCACGGCACAGTGGATCTGCCCGTGGCCCAACCCGTCGGTGTCCCAACGCACCAAGGCGGCCCTGCGCCGTTGGCGGTGGCTGAACACCATCGGCTACCGGTTCTGGGGCGGTTTCGTGCGCAACCTGTTCGGTGTCGCCCCCGTGCGTCCGGGTTGGCAGCGCCGGCTGTATCAGGCGCAGTGCCGCGCGAACCTGCACCTGTCCGTTCGCGATCGTGGGCTCAAGGCCAAGCTGACGCCTCGCGACCAGCCCATGTGCAAGCGGATGATCTTCGCCGGTCACTACTACAAGGCCGTGCGGCAGCCCGGCGTCGAGATCGTCACCGACGCGATCGAGCGCGTCGAACCGCGCGGCGTCCGCACCGTCGACGGCGCCCTGCACGAAATCGACGTGCTGGTGTTGGCCACCGGGTTCGATGCCCGGGCGTACGTGCGGCCGCTGTCGATCACCGGTGCGGACGGTCGCACGCTCGAGCAGGCCTGGGCCGGGGGGCCCACGGCCTACCGTTCGGTGGCGGTTCCCGGCTTCCCCAACATGTTCATGCTGATGGGTCCCTACTCGCCCATCGGCAACAATTCACTGATCCCGGTCGCCGAGAATCAGGCCGACTACGCGATGTGGTGGATCGAGCAGTTGCGGGCGGAACGGATCGTCTCGGCCGCGCCCAGCGAGGCGGCGACCAAGCTCTACAACGAGGACATGAAGGCGGCGATGCCGCAGACGGTCTGGACCACCGGATGCAGCAGTTGGTATCTGGGCAAGGACGGCCTGCCCGAGCTGTTCCCCTGGACGCCGCAGCGCTACACCGAGCTGCTGCGCGCCCCGCAGGTCACCGATTTCGAGGTCCGCACCCGCTAGTGTCATGCGTCATTAATTAGTTTACAGTGTGGGATGATGGTGTATGCCGTCAGCTGCGCTGGTAATCAGTCCTGAAGATCGTGCGACGTTGCAGTCGTGGACGCGGTCCTCGACCGCATCGGTCGGCCATGTCGAGCGGGCACGCATCGTTTTGGCGGTAGCTGATGGCGCCGGTACCTCCGGTGCGGCACGGCAGGTGGGAGTGTCACGCCCGACAGTGATCAAGTGGCGGGATCGGTTCGCCGCGTTCGGCATTGACGGACTTGCTGATGAGCCGCGCAGCGGCAGGCCCAAAACCGTCGACGACGCGGAGATCCTGGCGGCCACCTTGGAACCGCCGCCGGAGGTTCTTGCGGTCACCCACTGGTCGAGTCGGTTGCTGGGTAAGCACCTCGGCGTCGGGGATGCCACGGTGGCCAGGGCGTGGCGACGTTATGGGGTCAAGCCGTGGCGTCGGGAGACCTTCAAGTTCTCCACCGACCCGGAGCTGGAGGCCAAAGTCCGCGACGTGGTGGGCCTGTACCTCAACCCGCCTGCCAACGCGATCGTGTTGTGCGTCGACGAAAAGTCGCAGATTCAGGCCCTCAATCGGACCCAGCCGATCCTGCCGCTGCGCCCTGGGCTGCCGGAGAAGGCGACCCACGACTACCAGCGCAACGGCACCGCCACCTTATTCGCCGCGCTGGAGATCGCCACCGGCAAGGTGACCGACCGCTGCTATGAGCGGCACGGCAAAGCCGAGTTCCTCGACTTTCTCAAGGCGGTCGCCCGGGCCTACCCCCGCCGGAAACTGCATGTGGTGTGCGACAACTACCACACCCACAAGCATGCCGACATCAGCGCGTGGCTGGTCAAAAATCCGCGCGTGACATTGCATTTCACGCCGACCTCGGGGTCCTGGCTCAACATGGTCGAGGTGTTCTTCTCCATCATCACCCGCCAGGCCATCCGCCGCGGCTCCTTCAACAGCGTCAAAGAACTCATGGCAGCCATCGCCGCGTTCATCCAAGGCTGGAACCAACGCTGCCACCCATTCGTGTGGACCAAAACCGCAGAAGAAATCCTGCCCCACACCCGTAAACCAAATTCAGACGCGCGACGCTAGATGTGAGGCCCGTCACATCTGCGGGCTGCCGGTTCCGTCCCGCACAGCGCGCTCTTTTCAGCCGATACCGGCGGTAGCGTCCGGCTTACTGAACCTGTGTTCAACAGGGTCGGGTGAAAGGAACACCGATGTTCACTGTCCTCGTCTTCGCCGCCGTGCTTCTTCTGCTCGTGGCCGCCCTCGGGCTGCCCTATCAGCAGACCTGGTACGGCCGCTGGCACCGCTGACCGCGGGCCGCCCGACGGGGTGCGGTACGAATGGGTGGTGACCGCCGCCAGTCAACCGCCCACCGTCCTGCTGTTGTCCACCTCGGACACGGACCTGATCACCGCCCGCGCCAGCGGCGCCGCCTACCGGTGGGCCAACCCGGCGCGCCTGGTGGACGGTGAACTCGACGAGTTGTTGACGGGCGCCGACGTCGCCGTCGTGCGGATCCTCGGCGGGTACCGGGCGTGGGAGGCCGGCATCGACGCCGTCGCGGCGAGTGGGGTGCCGACGGTCGTGGTCAGTGGCGAGCAGGCGGCCGATGCCGACCTGATGAACCACTCGACCACGCCGGCCGGGGTGGCGCTGCAGGCGCACATCTACCTCGCCCACGGCGGTGTCGAGAACTTCGTCAACCTGCACGCGTTCCTGTCGGACACGCTGCTGATGACCGGATTCGGTTTCGCCGAACCCGCGAGCACGCCCGCGTGGGGCGTCCTCGAACATGCTGCCGGTACCGGCGACGGCCCCACCGTCGCGGTGCTGTACTACCGCGCTCAGCATCTGGCGGGCAACACCGCCTACGTCGAGGCGTTGTGTCGAGCGATCGACGCGGCCGGGGGAGTGGCCCTTCCGGTCTACTGCGCGTCGCTGCGCACTCCCGAACCCGCCCTGCTCGAGTTGCTCGGCACCGCCGACGCGATGGTGACCACCGTGCTGGCGGCCGGCGGTGCGACACCGGCCGCCGTGTCCGCCGGTGGCTCGGACGACGGCTGGAACGTCGCTCACCTTGCCGCCCTCGACGTCCCGATCCTGCAGGGGCTGTGCCTGACGTCGTCGCGGGACCACTGGGACGCCAACGACGACGGCATGTCCCCGCTCGACGTCGCGACACAGGTCGCAGTGCCCGAATTCGACGGGCGGATCATCACGGTTCCGTTCTCCTTCAAGGAGATCGACGACGAGGGATTGATCTCCTACGTCGCCGACCCGGAACGGTGCGCGCGGGTCGCGGGTTTGGCCGTGCGCCACGCGCGGCTGCGGTCGGTCCGGCCCGCCGACAAGCGCGTCGGCCTGGTGTTCTCGGCCTACCCGACCAAACACGCCCGGATCGGCAACGCGGTCGGGCTGGACACCCCGGCCAGCGCGATCGCACTGCTGCATGCGATGCGCGACGCCGGATATCAGATCGGGCAGATCCCCGGCCTCGACGCCCACGACGGTGACGCCCTCATCCACACCCTGATCGAGCGCGGCGGCCAGGATCCGGACTGGCTCACCGAGGGGCAACTGGCCGGTAACCCGATCCGGGTGTCGGCCAACGACTATCGCGGCTGGTTCGCCACCCTGCCCGCCGATCTCGCCGACGCGGTGGTGCGGCACTGGGGTCCACCGCCCGGTGACCTGTTCGTCGACCGCAGCAGGGATCCCGACGGGGAGATCGTCATCGCCGCGATGCGGTCGGGCAACGTGGTGGTGATGGTGCAGCCGCCGCGCGGATTCGGGGAGAACCCGGTGGCGATCTACCACGACCCCGATCTGCCGCCCAGCCATCACTATCTGGCGGCCTACCGCTGGCTCGACGGAGAATTCGGCGACAACGGCTCGGACACTTTCAAAGCCGACGTCATCGTGCACCTGGGCAAGCACGGCAACCTGGAGTGGCTGCCGGGCAAGACGCTCGGGATGTCGGCGTCCTGCGGCACCGACGCGGCCCTCGGTGACGTCCCCCTGGTCTACCCGTTCCTGGTCAACGACCCCGGTGAGGGCACTCAGGCCAAACGGCGCGCACACGCGACGCTGGTGGACCACCTCATCCCGCCGATGGCGCGGGCCGAGAGCTACGGCGACATCGCGCGGCTGGAGCAACTGCTCGACGAGCACGCCAACATCTCGGCGCTGGACCCCGGCAAACTGCCCGCCATCCGCCAGCAGATCTGGACGCTGATGCGGGCGGCCAAGATGGACCACGATCTGGGCCTGCAGGACCGGCCGGACGAGGACTCCTTCGACGACATGCTGTTGCACGTCGACGGCTGGCTCTGTGAGATCAAGGACGTCCAGATCCGCGACGGGTTGCACATCCTGGGCCAACGGCCAACGGGGGAGAGCGAACTCGACCTGGTGCTGGCGATCCTGCGGGCGCGCCAACTGTTCGGCGGCGAGCAGACGGTGCCGGGACTGCGTCAGGCGCTCGGTCTCGCGGAGGACGGTCACGACGATCGCGCGGCGGTCGACGCCGCCGAGGAGCGGGCCAGGGAACTCGTTGCGGCACTGCAGCGCAGCGGCTGGGACGCGGGAATCGTGCCGACTCTCACCGACGACGCGGACGTCGCGGCGATCCTGCGGTTCGCCGCCACCGAGGTGGTGCCGAGACTGGCGGGCACCTCGGGTGAGATCGATCAGGTGTTGCGCGCTCTCGACGGGCACTTCATCGAGTCCGGGCCCTCGGGGTCGCCGCTGCGCGGCCTGGTCAACGTGCTGCCCACCGGCCGCAACTTCTACTCGGTGGATCCCAAGGCCGTGCCGTCCCGACTGGCCTGGGAAACCGGTGTGGCGATGGCTGATTCGCTACTCGCGCGCTACCGCGACGACCACGGCCGGTGGCCCGAATCGGTGGGGCTGTCGGTATGGGGTACCTCGGCGATGCGCACCGCCGGCGACGACATCGCCGAAGTGCTGGCGCTGCTGGGTGTCCGACCGATCTGGGACGATGCGTCGCGACGCGTGGTCGACCTCGAACCGATCGCCCTGACCGAATTGGGCCGTCCCCGCATCGACGTCACCGTGCGGATCTCCGGCTTCTTCCGCGACGCGTTCCCGCACGTCGTCACGATGCTCGACGACGCGGTGCAACTCGTCGCGAATCTCGACGAACCCGCCGAGGACAATTTCGTGCGGGCCCACGCCCAGGCCGACCTGGCCGACCATGGCGATGAAAGACGTTCCACCACAAGGATATTCGGCTCCAAGCCGGGTACCTACGGTGCGGGTCTGCTGCAGCTGATCGACAGCCGGAACTGGCGCGACGACGCCGATCTGGCCGAGGTGTACACCGCGTGGGGCGGCTTCGCCTACGGCCGCGGCCTCGACGGGGCGCCCGCGGCCGAGGACATGAACCGGGCTTACCGGCGCATCGCGGTGGCCGCGAAGAACACCGATACCCGAGAACACGACATCGCCGACTCCGACGACTACTTCCAGTACCACGGGGGCATGGTCGCCACGGTGCGCGCCCTGACCGGCAAGGCGCCGGCCGCCTACATCGGCGACAACACCCGGCCGGACGCGGTGCGCACCCGCACGCTGTCGGAGGAGACCACCAGGGTGTTCCGCGCGCGCGTGGTCAACCCCCGGTGGATGACCGCGATGCGCCGACACGGCTACAAGGGCGCGTTCGAGATGGCCGCGACGGTGGACTATCTGTTCGGCTACGACGCGACTGCCGGCGTGATGGCCGACTGGATGTACGAGCAGTTGTCGCAGAGCTACGTGCTCGACCCGGAGAACCGCAAGTTCATGTCGGAGTCCAATCCGTGGGCTCTGCACGGGATGGCCGAACGGCTGCTCGAGGCCGCGGGACGCGGCATGTGGTCGGCGCCCGAACAGGCCACGCTCAACGGCCTCAGACAGGTGATGCTGGAGACCGAGGGCGACCTCGAGGGCTGATCGCGGCGTGTCAGTGGGGCTGGCTAGACTCGCACACATGTTCGATGTGGACGGCGACGCTTCGGAGGCGGAGTTGCGTGCCGCGGTGGAGCGGTTCGAGCGGGTGAAGGCGAGTGCGGCGGCGGCCCAGGCGCGGGCGACGGCGTTGTGGGCGGCCAAGCGTCGGGCGGCCGAGGCCGCTGCGGGGGTGCCGGCGCTAAGCGGGGCCGCGGGCTGGCCAGCGAGGTCGCGTTGGCCCGCGCTGATGCCCCGGTGCGCGGCAACAACACCTGGGTTCGCGAACGCGTTGGTGCACGAGATGCCGCACACCCTGGCCGCGCTGGAGGCCGGGATACTCACCGAGTACCGGGCCACCCTGATCGTGAAGGCCTCGGCCTGTCTGAGCGTCGAGCACCGCCGGGCGCTCGACGCCGAGCTGTGCGCCGACCCCAAGCCCTGGTCGGGTTGGGCAATGCCCGGGTGGAGGCCGAGCCAGGCAGATCACCGCCCGCCTGGACGCCGCCGCGGTGGTCGAACGCAACGCCAAAGCCGTCCAGGATCGCTCGGTGTGGACCCGCCCGGCCCCCGAGGGCATGGTCTATGTGACCGCGCTGCTGCCGCTGGCCCAGGGCATCGGCGTCTACGCCACCCTCAAACGCCAAGCCGATGTGTGCGGTGACGGGCGCGGGCGCGGGCAGGTGATGGCCGACACCCTCTACGAACGCATCACCGGAAGACCAGCCCAGGCCCCGGTGCCGGTGGCGGTGAACCTCGTCATGGCCGACACCACCCTGTTCGGCGGCGACGACTGCCCCGGCCGGGTCACCGGCTACGGCCCCGTCCCCGCAGTCGTGCTGCGCGACGCTGGTCACGACGCCCATCGATCCCGAGGCGAAAACCACGCTGCGCCGGCTCTACCGCCACCCCCGCAGCGGGCAGTTGGTCGCGATGGAATCGCGGGCGCGGATCTTCCCCAACGGGTTGGCCCGCTTCATCGGGTTGCGGGATCAGACCTGCCGCACCCCCTACTGCAACGCCCCGATCCGCCACACCGACCACGCCATCCCCGCCCGCCGGGCGGGCCGACCACCGCCCGCAACGGCCTAGGGGAATGCGAAGCCTGCAACTACACCAAAGAAGCCCCCGGCTGGACCGTCAGCACCAGCGACACCCACGGCGCGCACACCGCCGCAATTCCGCACCCCCACCGGCGCGGTCTACCACAGCACCGCACCCCCACCACCCGGACCACCGCCGATCCACATCACCGAGATCGAGGCGCGCATCAGCATTGCGCTGGTGAATCTGCACGCGGCCTAGCGGCTCGTCGGGCGGTCCCGGCTACATTGGCGCCATGACAGCGACCTTCTCCGACATCGCCGGGTCCGAGTACATCCTGCTCACGACGTTCACCCGGGACGGCCGCCCGAAGCCGACCGCAGTATGGGCGGCCCCGGCCGGCGACGGGCTGGTCGTGATCACGCAGGAGAAGTCGTGGAAGGTCAAGCGGATCCGCAACACCTCGCGGGTGACCATCGCGCCGTGTGACCGCAGCGGCAAGCCGCAGGGGGATGCCGTCGAGGCGACCGCGCGGATTCTCGACAAGTCCGCCAACGCCGCCACCTACGACGCGATCGGCAAGCGCTACGGACTGCTGGGCAAGGCGTTCAACCTCTTCTCCAAGCTCAAGGGCGGCATGCAGAACAACGTGACGATCGAGCTGACGGCGGCGAGCTGAGGGATGGCTGCCCGCTTCGAAGACGTCTACCGGGAGAAGTACCTTCTGCTGACGACGTTCACCAAGGACGGTAAACCCAAGCCCACCCCGGTGTGGGGTGTGCCGGAGGGCGACAAGCTGCTCATCATCACCGATGACGGGTCGTGGAAGACCAAGCGGATCAACAACACCCCCCGGGTCACCATCCAGAAGTGCGGCGTCCTGGGCAAGGTCAAAGGGTGAGCCGGTCGAAGCCGTGGCGCGGATGCTGCCGAAGTCGCAGACCCGGAGGGTGTTCGGCATGATCATCCGGCGCTACTGGAACCACGCCTGGTACTTCGTTCCGCAGGCGATCCTGCGGGGCGGCATCGACAAGGTGCACGCGGCCATCGAGGTCACCGCCCGACCCGTAGGCGACCGAGCTGAGGAACCCCGCGCGCCGCCCGATCGTTGGGAGAACATGGCGATGAGGCTCTTCTTGGTCTACGCGGTGGTCGAGCTGGCCGTGCTGGTGGTGCTGGCGTCGACGATCGGCTTCGGCTGGACGATCCTGCTGCTCGCGGTCTCGTTCCTGGTCGGGCTCGCGCTGGCCGGTTCGCAGGTACGTCGCCACCTCCGTCGGCTGCGGTCCGGTCTGACCGTGGACACCGCCCAGGGAGCGGTCACCGACAGCGTGCTCGTCGCGCTGGGTACGGTGCTCGTCGTGATCCCCGGCCTGGCGAGTTCCGTGCTCGGTGCGCTGTTGCTGCTGCCGCCGACCCGCGCCGCTGCGCGGCCGGTGGTCACCGCGATGGCGGCCCGCCGCGCCCCCCTGATCGTCGGTGTCAGCACCGCGGCCGGATACGCCACGCGGCGCACTCAGCCCGACTACATCGACGGCGAGGTGATCGACGTGGTCGACGACGTCGATCGGGTCGAACGACCTCGCCTGCCGGAGTGAGCGCCACCGTCCTTCTGCTGAACGGGCGCATCCACAGCCCTGCGATGCCCGAAGCCACGGCGATGGCGGTGCGCGACGGCGTGGTGGCCTGGCTGGGCACCGACGACGTCGGCCGGGCGCAATTCCCGGACGCCGCGGTCACCGACCTCGACGGCGCGTTCGTCGCTCCGGCGTTCGTCGACAGCCATGTCCACCTCACCGCCACCGGGATGACGCTGACCGGACTGGATCTGCGGCGGGCGACGTCGCTGCGGCACTGCCTGGACCTGCTCGGCGACCACGCCCGCGCGCACCCCGACGGTGTGCTCTGGGCGCACGGCTGGGACGAGTCGCGAGTGGCCGGAGCGCCTCGCTCCGACCGTCGCCGACGTGGACGCCGCTGTCGGCGACCGGGTGGCGTATCTGGCACGGGTGGACGTGCACTCGGCCGTCGCGTCGAGTGCACTGCAGCGGGCGGCGGGAATCGCCAGCCCGGGGCCGGTCACCGCGGACGAGCATCACCGGGTGCGCCGGATCGCGCGGGACAACCTCAGCGCCGCGCAGCGCGCCGCCGCGCGCCGTGCCGCCCTCGACCACGCCGCCGGCCACGGGCATCGTCGCCGTGCACGAATGCGCCGGACCCGACATCGGCGGCCTCGCGGACTGGCTCGAGCTCAGGGACACCCGGCACGGCGTCGAGGTCGTCGGCTACTGGGGTGAACACGTCACCACCGCCGCGCAGGCCCGCGAGCTGATCGCTGCGACCCGGGCCCGTGGACTGGCGGGTGATCTGTTCGTCGACGGGGCGCTCGGATCCCGCACCGCGTGGTTGCACGAGCCGTACACCGACGCGCCCCCCGACTGTGCGGCGCCGACCGGCAACAGCTATCTGGACACCGATGCGGTCGCCGCCCACCTGTCGGCGTGCACCGAGGCCGGCATCCCCGCGGGCTTCCACGTGATCGGCGACGCCGCGGTCGCCGCGGTCGTGACAGCGCTCGACGCGGTCGTGGACCGTTTCGGCAGCGTTGCGGTGGCGCGCTGCGGCCACCGCCTCGAACACCTGGAGATGGTCACCGAGGAGCAGGCCGCCAAGCTCGGCAGCTGGGGCGTCATCGCCAGTGTGCAGCCGAACTTCGACGCCCGGTGGGGTGGCGAGAGCGGGATGTACGCGCAGCGTCTCGGCGTCGCGCGGGCCGCCGGGTTGAACCCGTTCGCGCTGTTAGCATCCCAAGGCGTGCCCCTCGCCTTCGGCTCCGACACCCCGGTGACCGACATGTTCCCGTGGGCCACCGTGCGCGCGGCGACCGCTCACCGCACCACCGGCAGCGCGATCTCGGCGCGCGCAGCGTTCGCCGCCGCCACGCGTGGTGCCTGGCGTGCGGGCGGGGTCCGCGACGGTGTCACGGGCACCCTCGTCCCCGGCGCCCCGGCTTCGTACGCGGTCTGGGAGGTGTCCGCCGGCGACAATGCGTTCGACGTCAGTGCGCCCTCCGACGCCGTCGCGCGGTGGTCGACCGATCCGCGGTCGCGTGTGCCGGTGCTGCCCCGCCTGGACGAGCGTCTGCCGCGATGCCTGCAGACCGTGCACCGGGGTGTGGTCCTGCATGGCTGACGCGCCCCGCACCTCCGAGACCACAACCGTCGAAGGCGACGGCGCGCCCCGCACCACCCGGCTGCAACGGCTCTGGCAGGCCTTCGTCGCCCGGCTGGCACAGCTGAGCGTGTGCATCGTCGCCGGGCTGGCGTTGTGCGTGAGCTTCCCGCCGTTCGGATGGTGGTTCGCCGCCATCGCGGCCTTCGCGCTGCTCGGCTGGGTCCTCACCCGCCCGTCGACCAGGGCGGCGGGCGGCTTCGGTTACGGGTTGCTGTTCGGGCTGGCGTTCTACCTGCCGCTGTTGCCGTGGATCAGTGGCCTGGTCGGCCCCGTGCCCTGGGTCGCCCTCAGCGTCGTCCAAGCGGTCTTCCCGGGCCTGTTCGGGGCGGTCGCCGTCACGGTCCGCAAGCTACCGGGATGGCCGCTCTGGTTCGCCGGACTGTGGTCGGTGCAGGAGTGGCTGAAGTCCACGGTGCCGTTCGGCGGGTTCCCGTGGGGGGTCGTCGGCTTCTCCCAGACCAGGAGTCCTGCGCTGTCGCTGGCCTACCTGGGCGGCGCTCCGCTGCTGTCGTTCGCCACCGTGCTGGTCGGCTTCAGCGCCGCGGCGCTGACGCTGGAGATCATCCGCTGGTGGCGCAGCGAGGCCGGCGCCCGCGCCGCCACGCCGCCGGCGGTCGTGCTCCCGGGTCTGGGTATCAGCCTGGTGCTGCTGACGACCGCACTGGCGTGGCCGCACGTCCGCACGTCGGCCGCCGGCGTCGGTGACGACCCGCCCGTCACGGTGGCTGTGGTGCAGGGCAACGTGCCGCGGCTGGGTCTCGAGTTCAACGCGCAGCGGCGCGCCGTACTCGACAACCACGTCCGCGAGACTCTGCGGCTGGCCGACGACGTCCGCGCGGGTCGCGCGCGGCAACCCATGCTGGTCATCTGGCCGGAGAACTCGTCGGACATCGATCCGCTGGTCAACGCCGACGCCGGTCAGCAGATCTCGCTGGCCGCCGCGGCGATCAGGGCGCCGATCCTGGTCGGGGGCGGTGCTGGCCGCGCCCGGCTACAGTCGGACCAATCCGGTGTCGACCAACTCGGTCATCGTCTGGAACCCTGACACCGGTCCCGCGGACCGGCACGACAAGCAGATCATCCAGCCCTTCGGGGAGTACCTGCCGTGGCGGAGTTTCTTCAGCCGGCTCTCGCCGTACGCCGAGCGGGCCGGCTACTTCGTGCCCGGGCAGGGCGACGGGGTGGTGCGCGCCGCGGGCGTTCCGGTCGGTGTGACCACCTGCTGGGAGGTCATCTTCGACAGGGCGGCCCGGGAAGCGGTGCGCAGCGGTGCGCAGCTGCTGGCCGTGCCCAGCAACAACGCCACCTTCAACGAGTCGATGAGCGAACAGCAACTGGCGTTCGCCCGACTACGCGCCGTCGAACACGACCGCTACGTCGTCGTCGCGGGGACCACCGGGATCAGCGCGGTGATCTCGCCCGACGGGCGTGAGCGGGCGCGCACCGCGTTCTTCGAGCCGGCCTATCTCGACCAGCAGGTTCGGTTGCGGACCGCGCTGACCCCGGCGACCCGCTTCGGCCCGTACATCGAAGCCGTGCTGGTCGCCATCGGCGTTGCAGGGGTTCTGCTGGCGATGCTGCACAATGGACCTTTCGTGCCAGCAAGAATCAGGGGTCGGCGATCGACGACCGCCGACGACGACGAAGGAGCCACATGAGCGGCCCCGGTGGCGAACCGAAACATCCGGGGGGAGCGCGAGCGGTCCGGGGGAGCGGCCCAGCGCGCGGACTCTGGTCATCATCCCGACCTACAACGAGCGCGACAACCTACCCAGGATCGTCTCGCGCGTGAACGAGGCGGCGCCGGCGGTGCACGTCCTCATCGTCGACGACGGCAGCCCCGACGGCACCGGTCAGCTGGCCGACGATCTGGCACTTGCCGACCCCGACCGGGTGCACGTCATGCATCGCAGCAGCAAGGACGGTCTGGGTGCGGCCTACCTCGCGGGCTTCGCCTGGGGTCTGAACCGGCAGTACGCGGTGCTGGTGGAGATGGACGCCGACGGCAGCCACGCCCCCGAGCAGCTGCACCGTCTGCTCGATGCGATCGACGCCGGCGCGGACCTGGTGATCGGCTCGCGTTACGTCGACGGCGGCGAGGTGCGCAACTGGCCGCGGCGGCGGCTGGTGCTGTCCCGGACCGCCAACGGGTACTCCCGCATCCTGCTCGGCGTCGACATCCACGACATCACCGCCGGTTACCGCGCCTACCGGCGCGAGGTGCTGGAGAAGATCGACCTGGCCGCGGTGGACTCGAAGGGCTACGGGTTCCAGGTCGACCTGACCTGGCGGTCCATCAACGCCGGCTTCACCGTCGTCGAGGTCCCCATCACGTTCACCGAGCGCGAGCACGGGGTGTCGAAGATGGACGGCTCCACCATCCGGGAGGCCATCGTCAAGGTGGCCCAGTGGGGTATGCGCGCCCGGTTGGACCGGGCGCGCGGATCGGCGCGCTGAGGTTAGCCCCTGCGGCGCGTCTTGATGATGTCGAGGCGCTCCTTGAGCAGTTCCTCGAGCTCTTCCACCGAACGACGCTCCAGCAGCATGTCCCAGTGCGTGCGCGGCGGTTTGACCTTCTTGGGCTCCGGGACATCGCCCTCGATCAGGGTGCCCTCCATGCCGTTACGGCACAGCCACGTACCGGGGATCTCGGCATCGTCGGCGAACGGGACGTCGAATTCCTCACCGTTGTCGGTGCGGTAGCGGGCGACCTGACGCGGCGCCAAGTCGTGATTGCGGTCCGTCTCGTAGCTCACGGCTCCGAGGCGGCTGCCCCTCAAGACACGATCAGCCATCGTCAACTCCTCTGTAAACGCTTGTGGCCCGGGCTTCGCCGGAGGCGAACCGGGGACCGTAGTACAACGCAGGTGCGTGTCCCAGAGTTCCCGACTCGGCCCTCGATGATACCGGGATCGGCGGCCCGGCCGGTTTAGAGTCGGGCCGTGACAGCCAGCGCCCCCCGCACCAGCACCCGCACGCGCCCGCAGACGTGTCGCTGGTGCGGCCGCGAAGTGCCGGAAGCGGGCATGGGGCGGCGGCGCCAATACTGCAGGCAGTCCTGTCGCCAGCGCGCCTACGAGCAGCGCGCTCAGGTCAAGGGCACGTCGGTGGCGCCCGATGCGGTGGTGCTCAGCGCCGAGGAGGCCGCCGTGCTCTCCGACCGCGTGTATCAGGTCAGGTGTGCGGCCGAGGACATGGCGACCGCGATCGACGAGGGCGCCGGGCCCGGCGAACTGCGCGAGCTGTGCGAAGCGGTGATGCGGGCCGCGCGCGCCGCCGACGGATGGCGTTAGGGGGGCCGGCCACGGATCCGTGGCCGCAGCGCCGATCCGCCTGTCTGCCCCGCCGGATCTGGTAAGCCTTCTGGCGTGGACGAGTGGTTCGAACGCAGCCCGTTCGTCGGGTTCGTTCCCTGGATCATCTACTGGGTGGTGGCCGACGGTCCGAGCACGTGGATGTTCGGGGCGATCTGCGCGGTGATCGCGACGCTGATCATGGGGGTGTCGGCCGGCTTCGCGGGGGTGCGCATGCTCGACGTGGTCACCGTGGTGTTCTTCGCCGGGGTCACCGTCGCCGGTCTGATAGTGGGTGCGCAGGACCGCGACTGGATGGACGCCTATGCGACGACGCTGTCGAGCGGGGTGCTGGCGGTGATGGCGCTGAGTTCCTTGGCGTTCGTGCCCTTCACGGCGCAGTACGCGCCCCCGTCGGCGCCGCGCCAGGAGTGGGAGGAGTTCGCGTTCCGGCGCACGAATCAGGTGCTGACGCTGATGTGGGCCCTGGTGTTCGCGCTCATCGCCGTCCTCGGCTACGTCGCGGCGACATCGCCTGCGACCGTGCACTGGACCAAGGCGGTCATCCCCGTCGTCGTCATCGTCGGTGCGGTCGGTATGACCCAGGCCTACCCCAAGCGCGCCCGCGACCGGGCCCGGCAGAACGCGGTCTGACGGACCGGTCTCAGCAGCCGAACATCGCTCCCACGTCGGGCGGCGGACTCACCGGCTGCAGACAGCCGTACGGGATGACGCCGTCGGCGCTGATCCGGACGGCGGACCGGTGCGCGTAGTTGACGCAGACCAAACCTTCGGCGGCACTGCGGCATCGATCGTCGCCGAAGGACAGCGACTGGCCGGCGGCCAGGTCCGCGCCGGTGCCGTTGGCGAACGGTCCGGGATCACCGCGCAGTGCTCCGATCTGCAGGCTGGTACCCGGGTAGGAGATCCACCCCGCCTTCCAGACACCCTCCGCGCCGGGGGGCCGCGGGGCCGGAGCGGTGAGGTCGACCAGGCAGGTCAGCGCCCCGTCCGCGCCGGAGACGCACTGCGTGCTGCTGTGCGGCGCGCCCGAAGGTGCGGTGAACGCGATGTCGTCGCCGAGGCGGGTGGTCACGCCGTCGCGGAAGGCGACGTGGAAGGTGCCTGCGTCGACGGCCGTACCGGCCTCGATGAAACCGATCACCTCGCCGAGCGAGGCGTCGGCGCCGGGCACTCCCGCGGTCGCGGACGTGCTCGGCGCGGCGGTGGTGGTCGCTGTGCCCGTCGGGGCCGATCGGGACGACTGGGACGACTGGGACGACTGGGACGACTCGGCCTGTCCACCCACAGGCTGGGAACAGGCGGCCGCCACAGCGGTCACCGCGATCAGGGCTGCCAAGCGCACATCGGCCAGGCTAACCGCACGACACGAGCCCACCGGCGCGGCAGGCCGGGGTGGAGTTCGCTACCGTCGAGTGGATGCACGAACACACCGTGCGGGTGAAGACCGCTTCCGGCACCGTCGAGGGCTTCACCCGCGATGGCGTCCACCGCTGGCGGTCCATCCCCTACGCCAAGCCCCCGGTCGGTTCCCTGCGGTATCGAGCGCCCCGGCCGGTGCAGCCGTGGTCCGGGGTGCGGCACTGCCACGGATACGGGGCCTGTGCGCCCCAGCACCGCCGCTACACCCTGATCGGTGTCCGCAAATACCAGCCGACCAGCGAAGACTGTCTGACGCTCAACGTCGTCGCTCCGCAGGACGCCGACCCCGCGGGCCCCCCGCTGCCGGTGATGTTCTTCATCCACGGCGGCGGCTACATCCTGGGCAGTTCGGCGACCCCGCTCTACGACGGCGCCGCGCTGGCGCGCCGCGGATGCGTGTACGTGTCGGTCAACTACCGCCTGGGGCCGCTGGGCTGCATGGACCTGTCGTCGTTGTCGACCCGCGACCATCCCATCGACGACAACCTGTTCCTGCGCGACCTGGTGTTGGCGCTGCGATGGGTGAAAGACAACGTCGCGGCCTTCGGCGGCGATCCGGACAACGTCACGATCTTCGGCGAGAGTGCCGGCGCACACGCCGTCGCCACGCTGCTCGCCGTGCCGGCGGCCGAAGGGTTGTTCGCCCAGGCCATTTCGGAGAGTCCGGCCAGCGGGATGGTGCGCTCGACCGAGATGGCCACCCAGTTCGCGAACCGGTTCGCCGATCTGGTGGCTCCCGACGGTGGTGACCGCGCAGCGGCACTGATGTCGGTCTCCCCGCGTGCCCTCATCGGCGCACTCGACGACCTGGTCGCCAACGGTTTCAAGGACATGCCGGGCGCTTTCCCCGTCGGCCCCACCTACGGCACCGAGTTCCTGCCGAAGGACCCGGTCGCGTCGATGCGCGACGGCAGCGCTCACCGCGTCCCGCTCATCGTCGGCACCAACGCCGAAGAGGGGCGGCTGTTCACCAGATTTCTGCCCCTGCTGCCGACCAGCGAGCAGACCATCGAGATCATGCTCGGCGACACCGACGCCGAGGTGCGCAAGCGCATCATGAGCGCCTATCCCGACTACCCGAAGCCCGACGCCTGCGTCCAGATCGGCGGTGACTTCACCTTCAGCACCGCGGCCTGGCAGATCGGTGAAGCGCACAGCCGGCCACGCGCCGACCTTCGTGTACCGCTACGACTACGCCCCGCGGCCGCTGCACTGGTCGGGGATGGGCGCCACCCACGCCACCGAACTGCTTGCGGTGTTCGACATCTACCGCACCATGCCGGGTGCGCTTCTCACCGCTGGCCGGCGACTGGCGGTCGGCGCGGCGGGTCAGCAAGGACATCCAGCGGCGCTGGCGTTCGTTCAGCCGCACCGGGGTGCCCGGCGCCGACTGGCCGCGCTACTCGGCCGACGACCGTCCGGTGATGGTGTTCGACCAGCGGCCGCGCATCGAGTACGACCCGCACGCCCACCGCCGTCAGGCCTGGGAAGGCTTCACGCTGGCCTGAGTGGATCATCTTGCGCGACGTCGACGTCGAACCGCTGCGAGTTCGAAGCCGGTGTGGTTGCGTGGTCGGATGGACCATCCGCTGGACCCGCTGTCGGAGGACGAATTCGCCGCCGCCGCCGCGATACTGCGCCGCGAGCACGCGAGTGGGGTCCCGGCTGGCGCTTCGCGTCGATCGAGTCGATCGAACCGTCCAAGGCCGAGCTGGCGGCGTTCGAGGCCGGCGGGCCCCGACCACCGCGGCGCGCCGCGGTGGTCTGCTTCCACCGCGGCGCCAACGCCACCTACAAGAGCGTGGTGTCGCTGACCGACGACCACGTCGAGGTGTTCGAACACATCCCGGGGGTGCAGGCCAACTTCACCGTCGACGAGTTCACCGAATGCGACGAGCTGCTGCGCTCGCATCCCGACGTCATCGCCGCGTTGCGCAGCCGCGGCGTCACCGACATCGACCTGGTGTTCTTCGACACCTGGACCTACGGACACGCGGTCGCGCCGCCGGAGTTCCGGCACCGCCGGATCGGCTGGTCGGACAGCTGGGTCAAGGCCGCGCCCGGCGCCAACCCGTACGCCCGGCTGCTCAGCGGGCTGCACTGCGTCATCGACCTGAACAGCATGGAGCTGCTGCGCGTCGAGGACGAAGGCCCTTTCTCCGCCGGCGGCGACGCCTCGCCGCCCGAGGTGATGGGCGAGTACGTGCCCCGCCACATTCCCGAACGCATCCGGTCCGCCGGGCGTCGGGAGCCCCTCAAACCGCTGCACATCACCCAGCCCGAGGGTCCGTCGTTCACCGTCGACGGCAACCTGGTGCGGTGGCAGAACTGGTCGCTGCGGGTGGGTTTCAACTACCGCGAGGGGATGACGCTGCACACCGTGCGGTACCGCGACGGCGAGCGGGACCGCACCGTCGCGCACCGGATGTCGTTCGCGGAGATGGTGGTTCCCTATCGCGACCCGTCGCCGGATCACTACCGGCGCACCGCGTTCGACATCGGCGAGTGGGGACTGGGCTTCATGACCACCTCGCTGGAACTCGGCTGTGACTGCCTCGGCGAGATCCGCTACCTCGACGCGGTGCTGCACAACAGCGCCGGGGCGCCGTACACCATCAAGCAATGCGATCTGCATCCACGAGGAAGACGACGCGGTGCTGTGGAAGCACGTCGACCACGACATCGGCGCCGAGGTCCGCCGGATGCGGCGGCTGACGTTGTCGTTCCACGTCACCGTCGCCAACTACGAGTACCTGGTGTACTGGCGGCTCTACCAGGACGGCAACATCGAGTGCGAGGTGCGCGCCACCGGCATCATGGTGACCACGCCGCTGCCGCGCGGGAGCCCCCAATCCGAACGGCACCCTCGTCGACGAACGCACGTATGCGCCGTTCCACCAACATTTCCTGGTGGCGCGGCTGGACATGGACGTCGACGGCACCGACAACACGGTGGTCATGTCGGAGTCCTACGCCGAGCCGATCGGGCCGGACAACCCGCACGGGCTGTCACTGGTCACGCGCAATGTGCCGCTGCGCACCGAGGGCGAGGCCGGCCAAGACGTCGACTTCGCCACCCAGCGGTCCTGGAAGGTGGTCAACCCCAACGTCGTCACGGGTATCGGCGCCCACCCCGCGTACAAACTGGTTCCCACCGGTGCGATCCCGCCGATGTTCGACCCGGCGTCACCGGTACTGCAACGTGCCGCGGTCATCGGCCACACGCTGTGGGTCACCCCGAACTGCCCCGACGAGCGCTGGCCCGCAGGCGAATTCGTCAACCAGTCGGTATCCGACTCCGGGCTTGCGCGGTGGACGGCGGCCGACCGCTCCATCGAGAACACCGACGTGGTGCTGTGGTACGTCTTCGGCATCCACCACATCACCAGGCCCGAGGACTGGCCGGTGATGCCGGTCGACGTGGTGTCCTTCTGGCTCAAGCCGTTCGGCTTCTTCGACCGCAACCCTGCCCTCGACGTGCTCGGCACCCCGCCCGACGCCTGCCATCCGGCGACCACCAGCGCTCCGCACTGAGGCACGCTGACCGCTGTGGGCGTCAGCGCAGGTGCGCGCTGTCGTCTTCCAGGTCGTCGCGGCGCAGACCCATCGGCGTGCCCGCGGGAACGTCGCCTGCGGCCACCACCTTGCGGGTGATCGGCGTCAACGCGGCGAACAGTGACTCCACCTCGTCGTCGTCCAGCGCGTCCAGCGCGGCCAGCGCCAGCGCATCGGTGGTGTCTTCGATGTGTTGCTTGAGGGCCCGTCCCTGGTCGGTGAGTCCGCCGTCGGCGGCGAGCAACCCACGACGCCGCAGTGCGCCGCGGTGCAATTCCCACTGCTCGTCGTCGTAGTCGCGGCTGCGCTTGATCATCTCCTCGGGCACCCGGCCCGCCGCCGCATGCAGCACGTTGCACTCGCGCCCGGACAGACCCTCGGTCGTGAGGACCGCGACGTGCCCGTCGCCGCGATGCTCGCGCAGCAGCGTGGTCGCATGCCACAGTCGTGCGACCGGGTCCTGCGGCCACTCCAGGGCCCGGTTGGCGGCGTAGAGCGGACGGCCGCCGACGTCGGCGCCCGCCGCGGCCTTGGCGGCGGGTCCGGCCGCGGCGGCCGCCTCCGCGTCGGTGACGCCGGCGCGGCGCAGCGCCGCGACCGCCGAACGTTCCCGCGCGGCAAGCGCATCCGACGGAGAGGCCACCTCCCACGCGGCGGGCAGCGCCTTGCCGACGCGTTCGGCGGTGAAGTTGTAGAAGGCGGCGGCCACGACCGCGGCCGGCACCTTCCCCAACGGCGCCGACCGGGCCGCGAAATATCCCATCCAGAAGCCGCGGAAGCCGAGTGCGTCGAGCGCGGCGCGCGCCTCCGGGGCGAAGTAGGTGACTGCATGCACGGGCTCTATGCGATCGAAGAGCCGGCGGGCCAGAACTGGGCGGTCTGTCGGGTCGGTTGTCCACGTCGGCAGTCAACCACCCGCCCGCAGCGGTCTGCTAACGTCCCCTGCACATTTTCGGTGGGGTGACGGGCAAGGCCGATGGGCAAGCGCAGCGGTGCGGCGAGCGGGGTGGTGCTGGCGTGCGCGATGCTGGCCGGCTGCACCACGGCCCCGCCGGATGCAGTGCCCGCGGTGGACGGCGCCGACCTCCAGGCCGACATCGCGCGGCGACTCGCCGAGGCGGGGGAGCAGCCCCAGTCGGTCACGCTGCGCCGACCCGCTCGTCGGCGAGGTCGGCCAGACGGCGCGCTGCGAGGTGGTGCTGAGTCCGACCAACAGTTTCGAGCCGATCATCACCGTGACGAGCATCGACGGGCCGACGATCAACTACGAGATGATCCCCGCGCTGTCCGAAGATCAGCTGGAACGAGCGGTGGCGCGGCTGGTGGCCGACGCGGGACCGGCGACCGGCAGGGAGGTGGCGTGCCTGTCGGGTCTGGTGGGTACGGCCGGCGCGTCGGCGCAGTGCGACGTCACCACGGCAGGCGGCACGCTGCGGCGCACCGCCGAGGTCACCGGCGTCGAGGGCCTGATGATGAACTTCACCCTCGTGCCGGTGCTGACCAAGGCCGAGGTCGAGAACACCCTGCTCGACGAACTCGCCACCCATCTGGGCAAGCGGCCGGATGCCGCCGTCTGTGCCGGCGACCTCGAGGGGCGTCCGGGCAACACGGTCGACTGCACGGTGACCGCAGGCGCCGAACGCGCGGAGTTGCGGCTGACGGTCACCACCGTCGACGGCGCCAAGATCGACTACAGCTACGCGCCGCGCCCACTGAGCGACTCAGTTCTGTTCGGCGACAGCGGCTGCCGCTTCGTCGATGATCGCCCGCATCGCGCGCTCGGCCGCCTCCTCGTCGCGGAGCCGGATCGCTCGGGCCACCTGGTCGTGCAGCTCGATGGCGGCGGGATTGGGTTTTTCGGGCATCATGCCGTGGTGGGTGCGCCCGGCCAGCACTTCGGCGACGACGTCGTTGAGCGCGCGGAACATCTCGTTGCCGCTGGCTTCCAGCAGAGTGCGGTGAAAGACCTTGTCGGCCAACAGGTAGGACTCGAGGTCTCCCGAGCGGCCGTGCACCACCATGTCCGACACCGCGGCTGCCATGATCCGGCACTGATGCGGATCGGCCCGCCGGGCGGCCAGCGCCGCTGCGGTGGGTTCGAAGCCGCGGCGCAACTCGGACAGCGATGCCAGCTGGGCGGCACGGTCGCTGGAGTCCAGCCGCCACCGGATCAGCCTGGGGTCGAACACATTCCAGTGGTACGAAGGCTGGATGGTGATACCCACGCGGCGGCGGGAGGCGACCATGCCCATCGACTCCAGCACGCGGATCGCTTCCCGGGCGACGCTCCGCGACACGCGATGTGCGGTGCTGACCCCATCCAGCGTGAGGACCTGACCGGCGGGGTACTCGCCGGACACGATGGCGGTGCCCAACGCGGTCAGCAGGTTGCCGTGTAAAGCACCGCTGGGTGGCTCCGACTGCACGCATTCATCTTGTCATAGGGTTTGCTGCGGGTAATAAAGACGGGCAAAACGACGGTCCGGTTGCAATGATATGACGTTTACGGCACGTCTGTGTGACGGCAAGCACAACGGGGTAGGTGGAAAACGTGGCGTCACCCATCGTGGTCATGGGAGTTTCCGGTTCAGGGAAGTCGGCCGTCGGCGCGGCACTCGCACAACGGTTGCGGGCGCCTTTCGCCGATGCCGATGACTTCCATCCACCGGCGAACATCGCGAAGATGACCGCGGGTCATCCACTCGACGACGACGACCGGCATCCGTGGCTCGAGGCGATCGGGGTGTGGTTGGGCGAGCGGTGCGCAACGGGGGGCGTGATGAGCTGCTCGGCCCTCAAGCGCAGCTACCGCGATCAACTCCGGCGGCACTGTCCCGAGACGCTGTTCCTGCATCTGACCGGCACACCCGAGGTCATCGGGAGGCGCCAGGCCAGTCGCCCGGGACACTTCATGCCGGCATCGCTGCTGCTGTCGCAGTTCAACACCCTCGAGCCCCTCGATGCAGACGAGCAGGGCACCACCATCGACGTCGACCAGAGCATCGACAGCATCATCGACGCCTACGTCGGGCTCAGCACCGGACAGGAGAAGCGATGACATCGACCGCGATCACCATGTTGGCGGCCGAAGCCGAGTTACCCGAGCCCGTGGCGGCCGGGTGGCAACTGCTCGCCGCGGCGCTGCTCGGCATCGCGCTGATCGTCGTGCTGATCACCGTCGCCAAACTGCACCCCTTCCTCGCGCTGATCTTCGGTGCGCTGACCGTCGGAATCGTGGCCGGAGAGAACGTCGGCGACGTATTGGATTCGTTCTCCGACGGATTCGGCAGCACCGCTGCGGGTGTCGGCATTCTCATCGCGCTGGGTGCGATGTTCGCGAGACTGCTCGCCGACTCCGGTGGCGCCGATGAAATCGTCGACACCATCGTCGGGCACGCTTCGCCGCGCGCGTTGCCGTGGGCCATGGCGCTCGTCGGCGCCATCATCGGGCTGCCGATGTTCTTCGAGATCGGCCTGGTGCTGCTGATGCCGGTCATCTACCTGGTCGCCAAGCGCTCCGGACAGTCCCTGATCACCATTGGAATCCCGGCGCTGGCCGGCCTTTCCGCGATGCACGGACTGGTGCCGCCGCATCCGGGACCGCTCACCGCGATCGACCTGCTCGACGCGGACCTCGGCGTCACCCTGGCGCTGGGCGTCGCGGTGGCCATTCCGACCGTGATCGTGGCGGGTCCGCTGTTCGGAAAGCTGGCCGGACGCTGGGTCGTCATCGACATCCCCGATCGGTTCGACGCCGATGCATCGTCCCGGCGCCGACTGGACGCCGGTGACACCTCGGTCGGACAGACCATCAAGTCGTGGTCGCTGATGGAGACCGTGCTGTCGGTGACAGGACTGGTGCTGGTGCTGCTGCTCGGGATCGTCATCTGATCCCGAGCGTGTCTAACTTTTGACGACCTGGGTTCCGCCCGCGAGCTCGTCGTGCTTGCCCTGTTTGGTCGGGCTGCTGTTGATGGTCACCGCGATCACCACGATCGCGACGACCCCGAGCAGGCCACCGATGAACGGGATGATCGGCAGCAACGTCCAGGAATTGCGGATCGCGGACTGCGCCGCGGTGGGCTTGGCGGCGCCACCCGGCCCGTGCACACTCAACCCGAGCAGCTTCTTACCGGGCGTCCAGCCCTGGCTCACTTCGAACGCCAGGTAGTAGACGAACGTCAGCGCCCCGGTGAACAACCCGGTGATCCAGACGTTGGACGCCGCCCCGATCACATAGACGATGATGCCGCCGACGATGCCGACGATGAGGCCGTCGATGATACGAGCCGCGAAGCGCAGGCCCAGCCCGCCCGGCTGCACGCCGCCGCCCGGCGGGGGATAGCCGCCGCCCGAATATCCGTACTGGCCGGACTGAGGTGGGTAGTCGCTCGTCATGGTCGGCTCTTTCTCGTGGCGGCTGCGATGCGAGCTCACCGTACCGAGCCTGCCGACTCGGCGAAGGAGTTACGACCGGGATGGCGGAAATATCCGCGCGCTCGGTTTCAGCGCTTCTTGCGCTTCTTGACCTCGGTGCCCGCCGAGTCGGCCAACTCGGCGGCGCGGTAGCGGGCCAGCTCCGCGGAACGGGCGGCGCGGTCGCGGGCGGCGTCGGCGAATTCGGGTCCGCGCTCGCGGGCCACGTCGGCGAACCCCTCGCCGCGATGCCGTGCGGCGATCGCCAGCTCGCCGCCGCGCTCCCGCGCAATCTCGGCCCACTCGCCGCCCGCGCTCACGTGCCACCTCGGCGAGTTCGCCGCCACGTTCGCGGGCCACGTCGGCGAACTCCCCGCCGCGCTCCCGCGCGAGGTGGGCGAGTTCACGACCGCGCTCGGCTCCGACGTGCAAGCCGTGTCCGAACTTGTCGGCCAGCGCGCTGTCGGACAGCGAGTTGCCCGCGGCCGCACCGGCGGGCAGCGCCGAGGAGACGGCCTCCGACATCTTGCGTGCCGCACGGCGACCACGCCAGCTCAGTGACGGTTTGCCTTCGGTGTCCACCGCGGCGATGATCAGCCCACCGATCAGGCTGATGTCGGTGACGAAGGCTCGCCGCTCGTCGGCCTTGCGCTGCGGGTCGGACTCGTTCCAGAACGAATGGCCGCCGAGCGAACCCGGCACCACGGTCAGTGCCAGCGCCGCGGAGGCCACCCGGGGCAGCTTGCCGGTGGCCAGCAGCAGGCCGCCACCGATCTGGACCGCGGCGTTGACCCGAGCGACCGTCTCGGCGTTGGAGGGGACATTGGTGCCGACCGGGTCGGGGAGCTTACTGAGCCCCTCCAGGGTGTGCCTGGTGGCGTCGGCCGCGGGTTTCGGGCTTCGAAGAGCCTCGACCCCACGCGAGACGAACACGGCGGACAGCATCGGGCGCGCAACACGACGGATCAACATGCGGCCTGTGTTCCCACGCTCCGGCGGGTGCAAACCCAGCGGATCGCAGGTTTCCGCCGCCGCTCAGCGCCCGGCGAGCAGAAGGTGCGCCAGCCGCGTCGTGGTGGTGACACCGTCGTCGTAACCGCCCTGGCCGGCCAGGTCGTTCATCACCGCGAGTGTGTAGCGCTGCTGTGCTCCGGCGAAGCCGACGCTGTTGATCACCCAGCCCTTGTCCTCCAGCGACCAGCCGTCCTTGTTGCCCGGTGCGAGGTCCGCTCCGGCGCCCCACACCCCCCACTGCTGGTTGGGGGCGACGTGCTGCAGCCGGCCGACGATGTCGGCGGTGTCGGCCGGGTCGAGGGCTGTCAGCGTGTAGGTGATCAGCCGGTCGAGATCGTCGGGGCTGGCCTTCTGGAACCCCCAGTACGGGTAGGTCGCGTTGTAGCCCTGCTGCGGATCGAAACCCGTCAGGCCGTACCGGGCGAAGTCGCTGTTGAACCTGCGGTGGTCGGCGCCGCCGTAGCGGCTCCACAGGGTGTCTGCGGCGTCGTCGTCGGAGGAGTGCAGCATGGCCGCCATCAGCTCGCGGTCCGAGCCGGTCAGCGTGATGACGCCTTCGCGGTCCCTGGTCAGCAGATCGACCGCCATCGCCAGCTTGATCGTCGACGCGGTCCACACCGGCTTGCGCGGCGTGGGCGTTGCGGTACACGAAGCCGGTCAGGCGATCCCGCAGCACATAGCCCACGGTGCCCGGACGTCCGGCGAGATAGTCGTCGGCCACAGCCACGCGGCGGGAGAGATCGCAGTCGCTGTCTGCCGCGCACGCCGCATCGGCGTGCGGAGCGCCGAGCAACGCGCACATCGACATCAGCGTCCAGGCCACCGCCGCCAACCACTTCACCGGAGTAGCTTCGCAGGCGTGTCACTCGTCGCGGGCATCGACTCGTCCACCCAGTCATGCAAGATCGTCGTCTGCGACGCCGCCACCGGGCAGCCGGTGCGTTCGGCGTCGACCCCGCATCCCGCGGGCACGGAGATCGCTCCGGCGCTGTGGTGGGAGGCGCTGACCGCCACGATCGAGGGGGTCGGCGGCATCGAGGACGTGGCAGCGGTCGCGGTGGGCGCCCAGCAGCACGGCATGGTGTGTCTGGACGATTCCGGAGCCGTGGTGCGGGATGCGTTGTTGTGGAACGACACCCGGTCGGCCGAGGCTGCCGCACACCTCGTCGACGAGCTCGGCGGGCCCGGCGCGTGGGCGGACCGCACCGGCGTGGTCCCGGTCGCGGCGGTCACCGCGGCGAAGTTACGGTGGCTGGCCGATCACGAACCGGCCCACGCCGACGCGACCGCGGCGGTCTGCCTGCCCCATGACTGGCTGTCGTGGCGGCTGAGCGGCTCGTCCGACATCGCCGAACTGGCCACCGACCGCAGTGATGCCAGTGGTACCGGCTACTACTCGGCGGCAGCCGACGCCTATCAGCTCGACCTGCTGGAGCTGGCCATGCGCGGCCGCCGCCCGCAGGTGCCGACCGTGCTGCCGCCGCGCGGGTCCCGGGCGCAGACCGAGAGCGGCGCGGTGCTGGCCGCCGGGGCGGGCGACAATGCAGCCGCCGCGCTCGGCCTGGGCGCCGAGCCCGGCGACTGCGTCGTCTCACTCGGGACGTCCGGGGTGGTGAGCGCGGTGGGGACCGCCGCCCCGCGCGACCCCGAGGGCCTGGTCGCCGGGTTCGCCGACGCGACGGGACGGCAGCTGCCCCTGGTGTGCACGCTGAACGGGGCGCCGGTGCTCGCGGCGGTGGCGGCCATGCTCGGCGTCGGCTTCGACGAGTTCGACCGGCTGGCACTGGCCGCGCCCACCGGGGCCGAGGGGCTGGTGCTGATCCCGTATTTCGACGGCGAGCGATCACCGAATCTGCCCAACGCGGCGGGTGCGCTGCACGGGGTGACCACCCGTAATCTCAGCCCCGCCAACATCGCCCGCGCGGCCGTGGAGGGCCTGCTGTCGTCCATGGCGTACTGCATCGACAAGATCCGCAGACAGCGCGTCGAGGTCGATCGCATCATCCTCGTCGGGGGCGGCGCGCGTTCGGAGGCGGTGCGGCGGGTGGCGCCCGCCGTGCTGGGAGCAGCGGTCGCCGTCCCCGCGCCCGCCGAATACGTCGCGCTCGGCGCGGCCCGGCAGGCCGCTTGGGTGCTGTCCGGCGGGGAAGCGCCGCCGGCCTGGTCGACGGGGGAGACCACCTCCTACGAGGCGCCGCCCGCGCCGGAGGTGTTCGACCGGTACCGGACCGCGCAGGAGCTGACGCTGCGGTGAACCTGCGCTGGGATCCGATCGCGGATCGGGTGTTTCAGTGCCGGTTGACGTTCTGTGACGTGACCGTCGGCATCGTCGCGGGCAGCGACGGGGTGCTGGTGGTCGACACCGGGACCACGCTGGCCGAGGCGCGGGCGATCGACGCGGACATCGCAGAGCTCACCCGCCAGGCGGTCACTCATGTTCTGTTGACGCACAACCACTTCGACCACATCTTGGGCTACTCGGTGTTCGCGCACGCCGTCACGCACTGTGCGCCTGCCGTGGCGGCCGCGATGGCCGGCGAACACACCCGGCTCCGGGACGACGCCGTGCGGCACGGCGCCGATCCCGCCGAGGTCGATGCTGCGCTGACGGTATTGCGGGCGCCGAAGTGTTACGCCGCGGACGGCGTCATCGATCTGGGCGACCGTCTCGTGACGATCGCCCATCCCGGGCGTGGCCACACCGACCACGACCTGATCGCCGTCGTCAGCGGTGCCGAACACCGTGTGGAGTTCTGCGGAGATCTGATCGAGGAGTCCGCCGACCCCTGCGTCGACACCGATTCCCATCTGTCGCGGTGGCCCGTCACCCTGGAGGCGGTCCGGCAGGCCGGCGGTGCGGCGGCGCGGTATGTGCCCGGCCACGGCGCCCCTGTCGACGCGGCATTTCTCGGGCGGCAGGCGCACTGGCTGGCCGGCCTGTTGTGACCGGCAGCGCCGCGCTCGCGTCGGAGACGATCCCCCACGGAATGGATCTGCCCCGTCCCGGTTGGGCCGAGGTCGATGCCGAGGCGGTGTGGTGGCGAGAGGTGTGTGCCATCAGCGCGGCACTGACGGCACGGCTGCCGGCCCACTCGAGGCTGGCTGCGATGTGCGCCGGCCATCCTGTACGGCATCGATTCCCGCGCCGATGCCGAGATCGCCTCGTTGACGGAGGAATTCGGAGAAGCGGCGATCCTCGAGCGTGCTGGAACGGCGCTCTCCAGCCAGGCGGTCGGGCCGAAGATAGAGTGGGTGCGCACACGGGAGCCGGAGGTGTTCGACGCCGCCGCGGGCTGGTACGGCTCGAACTCCTACATCGCCGCCAAGCTCACCGGCGAATACGTGATGGACCACCACACCGCCAGCCAGTGCGATCCGCTCTACGCCACGCGCGAGTTCGACTGGAACCGGCAGTGGGCCGAACACATCTGCGCGCACCTGTCGCTTCCGCGACTGGTGTGGCCCAGCGACATCGTCGGTCGGATCTCGGCCGCAGCCGCGCGGGAAACTGGGCTGCCGGCGGGATTGCCCGTCGCTGCCGGGTCCGTCGACGCCTACGCCGAGGCGTTCTCGGTCGGCGTGCGCCGGCCCGGTGACCAGATGTTGATGTACGGCTCGACGATGTTCCTGGTGCAGGTGATCGACGAGTACCACAGTGACCCGACGCCGTGGACGACCGCGGGGGTGGAGCCCGGCAGTTTGGCGCTGGCCGCCGGCACATCGACCGCGGGAACCCTCATCAGCTGGCTGCAATCCCTCACCGGCGGTGCATCGTTCGAGGATCTGACCGCCGAAGCGCTGAGTGTCCCGCCGGGGAGCGAGGGGCTGCTGATGCTTCCTTACCTGGCCGGCGAACGCACTCCCGTCTTCGATCCACGGGCGCGCGGCGTGTTAGCCGGCCTGACGCTGCGCCACGGGCGGGGGACTGAAGAGTCCGGTGTGGGCACAGGCGATCAGCGATGTGACCGGCCGTGCGCAACTGTTGCCAGAGCTGGCGATCGGGGCGAGCTACGGCGATGCGCTGCTCGCCGGAATCGGGGCGGGCATGGTTCCCGCCGAGACGGACTGGACCCGAATCGCCCGGGAGATCACCCCGAACCCGCGCAGTCGCGCGATGTACGACGAGCAGTTCGCCACGTGGGCGCAGCTGTATCCCGCGACGCGGAAGCCGATACACCGGCTGGCCGCCGCCGACCCGGGGTAGGTTCGCCGCCATGACCGACCTGACCGTGTCCGTCGCCGATGGCGTCGCACTGCTGACGTTGAACCGACCGGAGCGGCGCAACGCCTACACCGCTGAGATGGGCGCGCTGCTCAGCGAGGCGTACCGCCGGTGTGACGACGACGACGCGGTGCGGGCGATCGTGCTCACCGGTGCCGGCGACGACTTCTGTGCCGGCGCCGACTTCTCCGCGGGGGACACCTTCGACACCCCGGACGGTGCCTTCACGGCCTCACCGATCGATCCGGCGGCCTTCGAGTTGCGCACCCCGGTGATCGCCGCCGTGAACGGGCACGCCATCGGCATCGGTTTGACGATCGCGCTGCAGGCCGATATCCGCGTCATCGCCCGCGACGCGAAATACGCGGTGGCGCAGGTGCGCCGGGGCGTCATCGCGGACTGCATGGCGCATTGGACGTTGCCCCGGCTGCTGGGGGGCGCGGTCGCGGCGGACCTTCTGCTGACGGGCCGGACGTTCGACGGCACGGAGGCGGTGGCGCTCGGTCTCGCGAGCAGGGCACTGCCGGCGCGTGAGGTGCTCGACGAGGCGATGGCGGTGGCCCGCGACATCGCGGTCAACGTCGCGCCGATGTCGGCGGCGCTGAGCAAGCGGTTGTTGTGGGACACGATGAGTGAGGGATACGGTCCGCGGCGGGTCGCCGCGCTGGAGACCGAACTGCACCGCCGGGTGCTGGGCGCCCCCGACGCCCGAGAGGGCGTGGCCGCTTTCCTCGAGCGCCGCGCCCCGCTGTGGGGCGCCTCCGTCTCTCGGCAGTGGGAACCGTTGCCCGACAGTTGATGTCAGACCCTGCTGGCATGATGGGGTCATGTCCTCGTCAGCAACGCCTTTGGTCGCTTCCCGGTGGGCTGATGAGCGGTTGGACGTGTTGTTCGCCGAGTTGGCGGAGCTGACCGGGCAACGCAACGCCGTCGACGGCCGGATCGTGCAGATCGTCGCCGAGATCGACCGCGACGCGCTGTGGGCCGCCGCCGGGGCACGCTCGGTCGCCGCGTTGGTGGCGTGGAAGACGGGGGTGTCGCCGTCACGGGCGGCCACCATCGCCGCCGTCGCCCACCGGATCGAGGACTTCCCCCGCTGCACCACCGGGCTGCGCGAGGGCCGGTTGTCACTCGATCAGGTCGGGGTGATCGCCCAGCGCGCCCGTACCGGAACCGATGAGCACTACGCGGATCTGGCGGCCAGTGCGACGGTCACCCAGCTGCGCACCGCACTGAACCTGGCCCCCAAACCCAAACCCGAACCGGAACCCGAGCCCGACGTCGATGACGACGTCGAAGATGACGCCGAGGTGGAGCAGGCGCCGTCGGATCCGGGTCCACGAGTGTCGATCACCCAGACCTCCGACGAGCAGTACACCTATTGGCGGATCGCGCTACCCCATGAGCAAGCCGCGATGTTCGACGCCGCGCTCGCCTCACACCGCGACGCGTTGGTGGAGCAGTGGAAACACGACCACCCCGACACCGAGGGTGCGGGGCGGCCGCCGCTGCCGGGCACCGAGGAGGCGTTCCTGCGGCTGATCGAAACCAGCTGGGACGCCGAAGCCACCCGCCGCCCGCACGGGCAGCGCACCACCGTCATCGTGCACGTCGATGTCAAAGACCGCGTCGCCGCGCTGCATCTGGGGCCGCTGCTGTCCGACGCCGACCGCCGGTATCTGACCTGTGATGCCACCTGCGAGGTGTGGTTCGCCCGCGACGGCCACCCCATCGGCGTGGGCCGCAGCACCCGCACCGTGAACCGGCGGCTGCGCCGCGCGCTGGAACACCGGGACCGCTACTGCGCAGTCCCGGGCTGCGGGGCCACCCGAGGCCTGCACGCCCACCACCTGCGGCACTGGGAAGACGGCGGCCCCACCGAACTCGACAACCTGGTGCTGCTCTGCCCGTATCACCACCGGCTGCACCACCGCGGCGGCATCACCATCACCGGGCCCGCCGACCGCCTCGTGGTCACCGACCGCAGGGGTCAGATCATGACCTCCGCGTCGCTGGCCCGACCCCCGACCCAACCCCCACCCGCGGTGCCGCCGTGTCCGGGGCCCACCGGCGAACGCGCCCACTGGTGGTGGTACCAACCACCACCGCTGTCCAGCCCGAACTAGGACCGGCCCGCGATAGCCGCCGAAATCAGGTGGACCGCAACGGTGCATGTCCCGTTCAATGCAGTGGTGACGGCGAATCAGGCACGCAGCGGAGCCCTCATGGCCGTCGCATCCATGGCGTGCGTGCAGCTGGGCCTGGCCATCGCCGTCACGCTGATCGACGACATCGGCGTCGAAGGCGTGGCGTGGCTGAGGCTGGCGTGGGCGGGACTGCTGTTCCTGGTGTTGGTCCGGCCGCGCCGATCGGCGTTCACCCGCAACACCTTTCTGACGTGCATGCTGCTGGGCATCGTCACCGCCGCGATCACGCTGCTGTTCATGGCCGCGCTGGACCGCATCCCACTCGGCACGGCCAGCGCCCTGGAGTTCCTCGGCCCGCTCGGGGTCGCCGTGGCGCGCGGCCGGGGCCGCGGCCGGCTGCTGTGGCCGGGTCTGGCGGCCGTCGGCGTGGTGCTGCTGACCCAGCCCTGGAGCGGCACCGTCGACCCCATCGGTGTCGCGTTCGCGCTGAGCGCCGCGGCCTGCTGGGGCGGTTACATCCTGCTCACGCAGAAGGTGGGCGACGAGGTCGCCGGGCTGACCGGGCTGGCGGTGTCGATGCCCGTCGCCGGTCTGGCCGCCACGCTCGTCGTGGGTCCGACGGTCATCGAGCGGGTGACACCGCAGCTCCTGCTCGCCGGACTGGGACTGGCCGTCCTGCTGCCGGTCGTGCCGTTCGCTCTGGAGCTACTGGCACTGCGGCGCCTCACGACGGCGGCATTCGGCACCCTGATGAGTCTCGAACCCGCACTGGCGATGCTCGTGGGATTCCTCGTGCTGCACCAGGTGCCGGGGCCGCTGGGGCTGTTCGGCATCGGCTTCGTCGTCGCAGCCGGCGCCGGCGCGTCCCGCACCGGGGCGCGCGCGCAACCTGTGCCGCTCGAAGTGGGGTGAATCCGGTTAACGTGGGCGCTATGTCCAAAGGAATCTTCGCCTCGCCCGTGGTCGGTGTCGTCAACGCAGGCGCAGCGCGGTTGATCGACGCACCAGTGCTCGGACCATTGTTGCGACGCAGCATGGTGGTGATCCGCTACACCGGCCGGCGCTCGGGACGGACGTTCCACACCCCGGTCAACTATCAGCGCTCCGGCAGCGACATCGTGATCCGGGTGATGGCGCCGGATGCGAAGAACTGGTGGCGCAACTTCGTCGGCGCGGGCGGTCCGATCACGCTGGAGCAGTTCGACGGATCCGATCGCACCGGTCACGCGGTGGCGCACCGCGACGAGCGCGGCCGTGTCACCGTCACGGTCCGTATCGACGCCCCGTAACCGGGGTCAGACGTCGATCCGCTTGCGGCGGTACAGCGTTCCCGCTGCCAGCAGCGCAGGCTGATCAGCAGGATCCCGTGGCCAGCACATTGATCTGGGGCGGTACCGCAGCCTTGACCGCAGCGTTGACGTACAGCGGGTAGGTGACGGTCGAGCCACTGACGAAGTAGGTGATGATGAAGTCGTCCAGCGACAAGGCGAACGACAGCATGGCCGCGGCGACGATCCCGGGCACGATCAACGGCAGCGTCACTCTGAAGAAGGTGCGGGCCGGGCTCGCGCCCAGATCCAGTGAGGCGTCCTCCAGCGTCCAGTCGAAACCCCGAACCCGGGCGCGCACCGTCATCGCGATGAAGCTGACCTCGAAGGCGATGTGCGCGATCAGGATCGTGGTGTAGCCCGCCGCCCAACCGAAGTCCAGGAACAGGGTCAGCAGGGCCGCACCCATCACGACTTCCGGCGCGGTCAGCGGCAGTACCAGGAAGGTGTCCACGGCGCGCTGTCCCCGCCACCGCTGACGTACCAGCGCGATCGCGACCAGGGTGCCCAGCACCAGGGCGACGCCGTGGACACGGCGGCGACATTGAGGCTGAGCTTCAGGGCGTCGGTCAGCGGCGGGTACTTGAACGGGTGCGGCCCAGTTCTCCAGCGTGAAGCCCTGCCAGGTGTAGTTGAACTTGCCCACGGGCTTGTTGAACGAGAACAGGATGATCACGAAGATCGGCAGGAACAGGTAGAGCAGCACCAGCCCGGCCACGATGCGCAGCAGGATGTCGCCCCAGTTGCGGCCGCGCCTTGATGCGTTTTCGGGTGCGGATCCCGCTGCGCCGCGGTCGCGACCGCGGCGCCGGCCTGGGTCGTCATACCAGATCCTCCGTGCCCAGAGCGCGGGTGTAGAGCAGCACCCCGACGAGGATGATGACCATCAGCCCGAGGCTCAGCGCGGCCGCGGCGGGGTAGTCCTTCACGACGAGGAACTGCTTCTGGATGACGTTGCCGATCATCGTCGTCTGGGTGCTGCCGAGGTAGTCGGCGTTGATGAAATCGCCGACCGCGGGGATGAACACCAGCATGCTGCCGGCGAGCACTCCCGGCGTCGCGAGCGGCAGGATCACCTTGCGGAAGCTCCGCCCCGCCGGTGGAGTAGAGATCCTTGGAAGCCTCCAGCAGTCGCGGGATCGATCTTCTCCAGGCTGACGTACAGCGGCAGGATCATGAAGATGATCCAGTTGTAGGTCAGGCCACCGATCACCGCCCAACTGGTCGACAGCAACCGGCCCTCACTCGGGCAGCAGGCCGATGGTGTCCGAGCGCACTGACCACCCAGCCCTCGTCGGCCAGGATGGTCTTCCACGCGATGCGTGCGGATCAGGAACGTCACGAAGAACGGCAGGATCACCAGGCCCAGAATCAGGTTCTTGTACCTGCCCGCCTTGAACGCGATGACGTAGGCCAGCGGAAAGGCCAGCAGCAGGCACAGGATCGTGGCGGCGAACGCGTACCCGAAGGACCGGAAGATCTGCTCCTGGTACAGCGCTGAACGCGTCGCTGTAGTTGCCGAAATCCCAGTCGAACGTCAGCGTCGGCATGAACACCGACCCGCCGGTCGACGACAGCGACGTCTTGGCCAGCGAGAAGAACGGCACCACGAAGAAGATCGCGAGGTACGCGAGCGCGGGCAGGACCATCAGGTAGGGAGCGATCTTGCTCCGCTGCCGACTGCTGCTGGCTACACCGGCCATCGGTCAGCCGCCGGTGACGGCGGCGTACGCGGTGTTGTACTCCTGGGTCTGCTCGTCGGTCAGCGCCGCCCACGCCTTGACTTGTCCAGGACGTCCTGGGGCGGGTTGATCAGCGGGTTCTTCGCCGAGGCCCGGATCGATCTTGTTCAGTTCGTCGGTCATGTCCGACAGCACCGGCACGTACTGGACGAACGCGACGAGCTTGGCGTAGTTGGCGCGGTCGTAGACGTAGTTGATCCACGCTTCGGCGGCCTTCTGGTTCTGCGTGGTGTAGGGGATGACCATCGTGTCGACGAACGTCGTGCCGCCGGACTCCGGGCACGACGAACTGCAGGTCAGGGTTGTCGGCCTGCAGCTGCACCACGTCGCCCGAGTACGCCTGCGCCACAGCGATGTTGCCCGCGGCGAGGTCGTCGGCGTAGTCGTTGCCGGTGAATCGGCGGATCTGGCCCTTGTCCTTCTGTTCCCTGACCAGGTCGACGGCCTTCTGCACGCTCTCGGTGGTCGGGTTCTCCGGCGAATTGCCCTGCGACAGCATGATCATGCCGAGGCCGTCCTGGGCGTCGGAGAACAGGCTGACCTTGCCCTTGAACGCCGGGTCCCACAGGTCGTCGATGGCTTGGTGATGTCGCGGCCGGTGGCCGCCCTGTTGTAGGCCAGGCCGACGAGGCCGGACATGTAGGGGGCGCTGTACTTGCGACCCGGGTCGACGCTGGCCTCGAGCAGGTCCGGGCGCATGTTCTTCTTGTTGGTCACGCCGATCGTCGCTGATGTCGTTGAGCCAGCCGAGACTCGTGCAGACGGGCGGCCATGAAGGTGGTGGGCACCACCAGGTCGGCGCCGATGTCCTGCTTGCGCGACAGCGGTTCCTTGACCTTGGCGAACCACTGCTCGTTGTCGTTGAAGTCTTCTTTGTAGTCGACGGTGATGCCGGACGCCGTCTGGAAAGTCGGCGACGAACCCGTCGGCCATGTACAGCGGCCAGTTCGAGATCCGCAGAGTGCCGCTGGCCGGGACCGTCGTCCTGGCGGTGCCGTGGATCTCGGCGCTGGACGTGTTGTTCGATGCCGCAGGCGGCCAGGAAGGACGAGCCGAGCGCCAGCGCGCCGCTGCGGCGGCGGCGCTGCCGCCGATGAAGCGCCTGCGCGACGTCCGGCTCGCCGTCGAGCTGCGCCATCAGTCGGGGATCGATCTCAGGGCCATGGGCGGACGTGCCTTTCGTCGAGCTCCGGAGCGAGGTCGGGCGATCGCGGTGCCGTCTCGGGTCAGGAATCGTCGAGCATGTCTTCGAGGTCCTCGGTGGTCGGGAATGTCGGCAGCCGGGCAGGACCAGCGATGCGCTCGGGCGCCCAGCCGACGTGCACCTCGTCGCCGGGTCGCAACATCGGCAGGTCCTGCTCGGGGCCGACGTGAGCCAGCACGGCCGATCCGTCGGCCGCGCGCCAGCGACAGCCGGACCACCGGTCCCTGGAAGGTCAGATCGGCGACGGTGGCGCGCACGCGTGGCGACGTCCCCGGTGGGGCTGTCCATCGAGACCCGCACGCGTTCGGGCCGCACCATCAGCGTGGCCTGGCCGCCGGGCTCGATGGTGGTGTCGCCCGGGCGCGCCTTGAGCGTGGTGCCCAGCACCTCGACCTCGACGAAGTCGCGGTTGGCGCGGCCGGTCTGCCGGCCGCGCCACAGGTTGGCCTGCCCGATGAAGCTGGCCACGAACACCGTGGAGGGCCGGTCGTAGATCTCGGTCGGGCGTGCCGATCTGCTCGACGTTGCCGGCGTTCATGACCGCGATGCGGTCGCTCATCGTCAGCGCTTCCTCCTGGTCGTGGGTCACGTAGACGAACGTGATCCCGACCTCGCGCTGGATGCGCTTGAGCTCGAACTGCATGACATGGCGCAGCTTGAGGTCCAGCGCGCCGAGCGGCTCGTCGAGCAGCAGCGCGCTGGGGTAGTTCACCAGCGCGCGGGCCAGCGCGACCCGCTGCTGCTGGCCGCCGGACAGCTGGGCGGGCTTGCGCTTGGCGAAGTCGCCGAGCCGGACGACCTCGAGCAGCTCGTCGACGCGCTTGCTTGACCTCGGCCTTGGCTCTTCTTCTTGCTGCGCGGCCCGTAGGCGACGTTGTCCCACACCGACATGTGCGGGAACAGCGCGTAGTGCTGGAAGACGGTGTTGACGTTGCGCTTGTGCGGCGGCGTCCGTGGAGACGTCGGCGCCCTCGAGCCGGATGGCTCCCTCGGTGGGCGTCTCGAAGCCCGCGATCATCCGCAGCGTGGTGGTCTTGCCGCAGCCGGACGGGCCGAGCATGGAGAAGAACTCGCCGGACGCGATGGCGAAGTCGGCTTCGGCGACGGCGACGTAGTCGCCGAAGCGTTTCGTGACATGGTCGATCTCGATGACGGGGCCACCCTTGGCTCGGGTGGTCTCCGATGCCGCCGTCTCGTCTGCAGCGGTCGTGTGTGTGCCGGTCAGGGCGGGTCCTCCTCAGGTGCAGCCGTGGGCTGTGGGTAAACCATCGCGGATCGAGCGGGCCTGCGCAAGCGATTCCGCAACGAATTTACATATTCACAATGGAATCGCTCGTCGTACCGGGGCGGAATCGTGAGAATCCGCGAAATTGCGGCGCGGAGCGGCGCGGGGGATCGTCGCCGGACCGGGTCCCGGTCGGCAGAGGTGGCGGCGCGCCTTGACAGTCTGCAGCTCGGCCTGTCGCTTCGTCGCCGTTTATCCCGGTCCGGTCCCTGGGTAGAGACATGGACATGGCCACAGTCGACGTATCGGTGTCCTCGACCCTCAGCCCGGAGCGCGCCTGGACTCTGGCGTCCGATCTGGGGCGCTTCGACGAATGGTTGACCATCTTCGGCGGCTGGAAGAGCCCGGTGCCCGACGAGATCGACGTCGACACCCAGGTGTCGTCGCTGATCAAGGTCAAAGGGTTCCGCAATGTCATCCACTGGCGGGTGACCCGCTATGACGAGCCCAAGGAGATCGAACTTCTCGGCAACGGCCGCGGCGGGGTGTGTATCTCGCTGTCCCTGCAGGTGCAGGACGGCGACGCCGACGGCTCCGTGTTCCGGGTGATCGCCGAGCTGTCCGGCGGCTTGCTCAGCACTCCGCTCGGCAACGTGGTGGCCAAGGTGATCAAGGGCGACGTGTGCCGGTCGGTGTGCAACCTGGCCGAGCTGCGCTGAGCGGCCTGCGGCTCAACCCCACTCGTGATTCATCGCGCGGGTCTCGTACCGCGCCTCCGCCGACTCCGTTTCGATGCCGGAACGCGGCCGTGACAGCGCGATGAGGACCATCGCCAGCGCGGCCGTCGCGGCCCCGGCCACGAAGATCGCCACGAAACTGCTCTGCAGCGGCGTGCCGGCGGCGCTCGTGCGTCCCAACAGCACCGCGACGATGGCGGCAGCGGCGGAACTGCCCACGGTGCGTGCGATCGCGTTCATGCCGGTGGCCACGCCCGTCTCGCCGGCAGCGCTGTCGCCGACCACCAGGGCGGGAAGCGCGCCGTAGCCCAGGCTGATGTATGCGTTCGCCAGCACGCTGGCGATGATCACCTGCCACGGTGCTGAGTGGGCCAGCGCGGCGCACAGGAAGCCGGCGATACCGGCCAGCGCGGCCACCACCAACACCGGCCGGGCGCCGAACCGGTCGATGAAGCGGCCGCTGACCAGCGCGATCACGAAACCCGGTCAGGGCGCCCGGGAGCAGGTACACGACGCTGGCCTGCAGCACCGTCGCGCTGAAGCCGTAGCCGGCGTCCTCGCGGGGGATCTGGACGAATGCGGTCAGCCCCAGGAACGCGAAGTACAGACCCATACCCACGAAGATGGTCGCGACGTTGGTCAGCAGCATCGAACGCCGGGTCAGCATCTCGGTGGACACCAGCGGCTGGGCGGCGCGCCGCTCCCACCACCACCAGGCGGCCAGCACGACCGCTCCACCGGCCAGGCATCCCACGGTGGCCGGGGACGCCCATCCCCAGGAGTGTCCCTGCGTGATCGCCAGGAGCATCGTGGACAGCCCGGCGGCCAGGCCCACCGCTCCCAGCCAGTCGATCGATCCGGCGCCCGATCGGGGTCGGTCCGGCACGATGGTCAGCACGATGCCGATGACCAGCACGGTGAAGCCGGTGGTCAGCCAGAACACGCGGTGGTAGTCGGCGTCACCGCTCATCAGCAGCCCCACCACGACCAGGCCCATGCCGCCGCCGAAGCCCAGCGTGCCCGACAGCACCGCCATCGCCGAGCCCATCCGCTCGGCGCGGAGCTCCTCGCGCAGGATCGCGATGCTGATCGGATACAGGGCGAACGATGCGGCCTGCAGCACCCGCGCCACGATCAGCAACGCCAACGTCGACGTCGTCGCTGCCAGCAGCGAGCCGACCAGCACCACCGCCAGCACGCTGAGCAGCACCCGCCTCTTGCGGTGCAGGTCGGCCAGGCGGCCGATCAACGGAGTGGCAGCGGCGGCGGCCAGCAGGTTCGCGGTGACGGCCCAGCTCACCGCCACGATCGAGGCGCCGAGCTGGTCGGCGATCACGCCGAGCACCGGCACCACCGCGGTCTGCAGGACGGCGACGGTGAGCACCACCACGCTGAGGCCGACGACCAGCGTTGCGGGCCGCTCCACTGCCACGCCCGCTCCGATCGTTAGCTGGTCTTCGATTTCCGTTCGATTATGGCGTCGATGCGGGGTTGCGTGACAACCGGGCGGGGGCCAGGCCGATGTTAGTCTTGTCAACATTGCTCCCGGAGAGGAAGATCCGTTGACCACACGCCGACCTCGCGCCGCCGACACCTACCATCACGGCAATCTGCGGCAGGAGTTGCTCGACCACGCGGTTGAGCTCGCCCGGGCGGGCGGGCCGGATGCGGTGGTGCTGCGTGATGTCCAGCGGATGGCCGGGGTGAGCAACTCCGCGGCCTACCGGCACTACGCCGACCGCGACGCCCTGCTCGCGGCGGTGGCCGAGTACGCGCAGAGCCGGCTCGCCGACGCGATGGTCGCCCGGATCGATGCCGTGCCCGCCGGCGGTCGCAAGGCCCGCCGCGCGATCGGGCGCCTGCGCGCCACCGGGCAGGGGTACATCGACTTCGCGCTCGCCGAACCCGGTTTGTTCCGAACGGCTTTCGCGCCGCGGGAGGTCGCGACCGCTGATCACTCCCGCCAGGGCGAGGCGCTCGGGCACGGAGGTGTCCGATCATCATCCGTTCCGGATCCTGGGCCGGTGCATCGACGATCTGGTCGCCGCGGGGGTGCTGTCTGCCCGATCGGCGGGACGGCCTGGACGAAGCCGCGTGGGCCGCCGTGCACGGGTTGTCCGTGTTGTTCCTCGACGGTCCGCTCAGTGCGCGCGGACGTCGCGCGCAAGCAGCTGATCGTCGACCGGCTGCTCGACGTCATCGGCGACGGGCTGCGCTGAGCCGCGCATATGTTGACAGCACTAACATCTCCTGCGATGCTCCCCATGTTGACGTTGTAAACATCGAGGGGCGGTAGAGCCGTGACCACAGACATCCGTCGGACCCCCGGCCGAGCCGCCCACCGGGGCACTGCACCCGCACGGCCCAAGCTCGTGCTCGCCGTCGTGCTCGTCGCGGCGCTGGCGATCAACGTGGAAACCACGATCGTGAACGTGGCTCTGCCCACGCTGAATTCGGCTCTCGGGGCGTCGACGCAAGGGCTGCAGTGGATCGTCGACGCCTACAACCTGGCGTTCGCGGCCCTCGTGCTGGCCGGTGGCACCGTCGGCGACAAGTTCGGCCGGCGCGGGACACTGATCGCCGGACTGGTGCTGTTCGCCGTCAGCAGCGTCGGCGCCGCCCTGTGCACGTCGACCGGATCGTTGATCGGCATGCGGGTGGTGATGGGTATCGCCGCGGCGCTGATCTACCCGACCACGCTGGCGATCATCACCGACACCTTCCGCGATCCCAAGCAGCGGGCGGTCGCGATCGGGGTGTGGGGTGCGGTAACCGGGCTGGGAGTCGCCGATCGGCCCGATCCTCGGCGGCGCGCTGCTGGAGGTCTTCTGGTGGGGCAGCCTGTTCCTGGCTCTGGCGCCGATCGGTCTGGTCGCCGCGATCGGCGCGGTGCTGTTCGTGCCGCGCATCGGTCACCGTGCCGGGCGCACGCCTGGACCGCGGGGGCCTGCTGTTGTCGGTCGTGATGCTCGGCGCGCTGGTGTACACGATCATCGAGGCGCCGGCACACGGATGGACGGCGACCCGCACGCTGCTCGGCTTCGGCGTGGCGCTGGCGGCCGCGGCGGCCTTCGTCTGGTGGGAGGCCCGCGACGAGGAACCGCTCATCGACGTCAGCCTGTTCACCAACCTGCGATTCACCGCGGCCAGCGGCGCGGTGACCGTCGCCTTCTTCGCGCTGTTCGGATTCATCTTCCTGATCACCCAGTTCTTCCAGCTGCTGCAGGGGTTCGGACCGCTGGAGACCGGAGTGCGCATCCTGCCGGTCGCGCTGTCGATCGCGGTCGGCTCGGTGCTGGGCACCCGGCTCGCGGTGACGCGGCTGGGCACCAAGGTGGTGGTGTTCGTCGGCCTGCTGATGCTGACCGCGGCCTTCGCCTGGGTCGCGACCGTCGACGTCGATGTGCCCTACGCTCAGGTGGCGGCGCAGATGGTGCTGCTGGGCGGCGGGCTGGGCCTGACGACCGCGCCGGCGACCGACTCGATCATGGGCGTGGTCCGGCCCGAACAGGCGGGCGCGGGCTCCGCGGTCAACGACGCGACGCGCCAGGTCGGCGGCACGCTCGGGGTGGCGGTCGTCGGCAGCATCTTCTCCACCCTCTACATCAGCCGGCTGTCCGACAGCGAGTTGCTGCGGGCGCATGCCACCGGCCGCGCAGGCGACGGCACGGGAGGGTCTGGCCCAGGGCCTGCAGGTGGCCGCCCAGTCGCCGGCCACGATCGCCGGGGGGATCCGCGACACGGTCAGTGACGCGTTCATGTCCGGCCTGCACGCCGGCTGCCTGACCGCCGCCGCGCGTGTGCCTGCTCGGGGCGGCCCTCGTGCTGGCGTTCCTGCCCGCCCACCCGGCGACGCCGAGTCCGGCCTGAGCCAGCCGCCGCGGAGCGCGGACGGTCAGTCGTCGCCTGAGCAGCTCCGCCAACCGGTCATGCGGCAGCCGTGGCGAACGGTGCCCGTCGTCGCCCGGTCATGTCGTCGTTGACGACCAGCGCGTTGAGCACGGCCTCCTCGACGCACTGCACGACGGCGGTGTACAGCGGATCCATCCGTCCCCACGGCACGAAGGTGATGGAGCCGAACTCGTCGTCGCCCACGGGTCCCACCGGGAACGCACTGGCCAGGCCGGGCACGTCGGCGGTGGAGAACGCCAGGAAGATGTCGCCGGAGAAGTGGCTGCCGGTGGTGCCGGTGCGGGCCAGGCCCAGCGGGACCCGGCGGGCGAGCGCCTTGCACTGTCCCGGCAGCAGCGGGGCGTCGGTGGCGATGATCGCGATGACGGAGCCGGCTCCGGCGGCGGGGCGGCGATGTCGCGGGCGAACCAATCGCCGTCGAGTGGATTGTCGTCGAGCAGATGCGCTCCGACGCGCCGGCCGGCCACGGTCAGTTCGGCCCGCGAACCGAAATTGGCCTGCACGAAGGCGGCGACGGTGAAGGTGCGGGAACCGTAGAGGGACCAGGCGCGACGAGGTGCCGTTGCCGCCCTTGAACTCGTAACAGTTCATCCCGGTGCCGCCGCCGACCGAGCCCTCGGCGACGGGTCCGCCGGCCGCCGCGTCGAGTGCGGTCTCGACGTGCTCGGGGTGGACGTGGCCGCCGTTGATGTCGTTGAGGTAGCCGTCCCAGGTCTCGGCGCACACCGGCAGCAGCCACTGGCGTGCCAGCTGCGGCGCGACCCGGTTCGCCCAGCGGATGACGCCGGTGTGGCAGGCGCCGACGGCGTGGGTGTTCGACAGCACGACGGGCAGATTGAACGAGCCGGCCTCTTCGATCCACGTGGTGCCGGTCATCTCGCCGTTGCCGTTGAGCGAGTGCCACCCTGCGGCGCAGGGCTGCCCGACACCGGCCCGTCCGCGCGGCAGGATCGCGGTGACTCCGGTGCGGACCGGGCCCACGCCGACCACCAACGGCCCGGCGCCCTCGACCAGGGTCGTCATCCCGACCTGGATTCCCGCGACGTCGGTGAGGGCGTTGAGCGGGCCGGGGGTGCCGTCGAGGGCGATGCCGAGACCGCGGGCGCGCGGCCGTCCGTCGGGGCTGTGGGTGGTGTCGTCGGTTGGGGTCACGTGAAGAATCATCGTCAACCGGGGCGGTCCGGTCGAGCCCGCCGGCGCGTGGTCGAATATGGCCATGGCTCAGGGAAGATCGCCGCAGGTGCACTCCAGCGCGTTGACCGGTCCGGCCTTCAGCGGCCACCGACCGTCCGGCGCGGGCGATCTGTCCGTGGAGACACACGGCATCGCCCCCATCCCCGCCGACCAGCGTTACGGCACTCCGGGGCGGCTGTTCACGGTGTGGTTCGCGCCGCAGGTGAACATGACCGGTGTGTTCACCGGGACGCTGGCGATCGCGCTCGGCCTGGGCTTCTGGCTGGGTCTGCTGGCGATGGTGATCGGCACGGTGCTCGGCTCGCTGGTGGTCGGCTACCTGTCCACCTGGGGGCCGCGGACCGGTGCCGGTCAGTTGCCGAACGCACGGATGGCCTTCGGTGGCGGCGTGCTGATTCCGGCTGCCCTGCAGTGGATCTCCTCCATCGCCTGGGATGCCCTGGTCGGGTTGTTCGGCGGTGAGGCGCTGTCGGTGTTGCTCGGGATCCCGTTCTGGGGTGCGGTGCTCATCGTGCTCGGCGTGCAGGGCGTGGTCGGATTCTTCGGCTACGAACTGATCCACCGGCTGCAAGCGGTGCTGACGGTCGTGCTGTTCGTGACGTTCGTGATGTTCACGGTCAAGCTGGTGGCGGGCCACGACATCGTGACGCCGGCCACCGCCGGCGGCGCCGACCTGGTGGGCGCCTTCGTCCTGGAGGTGACGATCGCCTTCAGCCTCGCGGTGTCGTGGGCGACCTACGCGGCCGATTTCAGCCGCTACCTGCCGGCCGACGTGTCCCGCGTTCGGGTGTTCGGCTTCACCGTTGCTGGGCTGGCGCTGGCCTACACCTTCGTCCAGGCCATCGGCATCGCGGCCGCCGAGCTCGTGGGCGAGCAGACCGCCGAGGGGGTCCGGTCCGTGATGGGTGGCGGTCTGCTGGGGGCCGTCGCCCTGTTGGTGATCGCGGTGGCCTCCATCGGCTCCGGGGTGATGAACGACTACAGCGGATCGTTGGCGTTGCAGACCGTCGGGGTGCGGGTGCGTCGCCCGGTGTCCGCGGTCATCGTGACGACGCTGGCCTTCGTGCTGATCATGTGGTTGCACGCCGCCGACACCGCGCAGCGCTTCACCGATGTGCTCCTGTTGGTCAGCTACTGGATTCCGGCGTTCGTCGCGATCGTCGTGATCGACTGGCGAGTGCGCATCCGCGGATCGGCGCACCCTCGATCCCGCGCAGGAACGCACCGGCGGGCGCGACGCGGTGGCGGCGCTGATCGTCTTCGTCGTCGCCTACCTGGCCGCGATCCCGTTCATGAACACCACGCTGATCCAGGGCCCGGTCGCGATGGCCTGGCACGGCGCCGACATCGCCTACTTCGTCAACATGCTCGTCGCCGCGGTGTTGTACGGCGGTTACCGGGCGATGGCGAATCGGTTCACCGCGGCCGGATCGGGGTAGCAGACTGGGGGTGCCCGGCGGCCGTTCCTGCCGGCGGAAAGGATCACGATGCGTCCGTTGACTCTCGGAAAGACCGCCGGCGCGGCCTTCACGGCCGCTGCGCTCGGCGGCCTGGCGACCGCGCCCGCGGTCCAGTCGGCGTGGTACCGCCGGCTGAAGAAACCCGGGTTCCAGCCGCCGCGTCAGGCGTTCCCGATCGCGTGGAACATCCTCTACACCGACATCGCCGTCGTGTCGGCGTCGACGATCGACGGCCTCAACGATCGCGGCGAGTCCGCGCAGGCGCAGGCCTACACCCGGGCCCTGGCAGTCAATCTGGCGCTCAACGCCGGCTGGAGCTGGATCTTCTTCAACCGGCGGCGGTTGGGGCCGGCCACCGTGGTGGCCGGCGCGCTGACCGTCAGCAGCGCTGACCTCGCGCGCCGCGCCGCGGCGGTCAATCCGACGGCGGGAGCGGCGCTCGCCGCCTACCCGCTGTGGTGCACCTTCGCCACCGTGCTGTCGACTCGGATCTGGCAACTGAACCGCTGACTGGCCCCCAGCGTCCTTTGCTTTACGATCGTCAAGTGGGCTACTTTACGGCCGTAAAGCTGCTGGGGAGTCGGCGTGGACGTCGTCATCACCGCGCCATCGGCCGTCCCCACCACCCGAGCGAGAGGACTTTCGATGGCGAAGACTGCCGTGGTGACCGGTGGCGGCTCGGGGATCGGTCGAGCGGTCGCGCAGCGACTGCGGGCCGATGGTCACCGGGTGGCCGTCATCGACCTCGATCCGGCTGAGGACGACTCCGCTCACGCGGCCGACGTGACCGATCGCGCCGCCGTGGACGCCGCGCTCGCGGCGATCCGAGAACAGCTGGGCCCCATCACGATTCTGGTGAACGCGGCCGGACTGGACGGATTCAAGCGCTTCACCGAGATCACCTTCGCCGAGTGGCAGCGCGTCGTCGACGTCAACCTCAACGGTGTCTTCCACTGCACCCAGGCCGTGCTGCCCGACATGATCGACGCGGGCTGGGGCCGCATCGTCAACATCTCGTCGTCGAGTACCCACTCCGGCACGCCGTACATGTCGCACTACGTCGCCGCGAAGTCGGCGGTCAACGGTCTGACCAAGTCGCTGGCGCTGGAGTACGGCCCGGCGGGCATCACGGTCAACGCGGTGCCGCCCGGGTTCATCGACACCCCGATGCTGCGCTCGCGCCGAAGAGCGCGGTGTACTGGGCGACGTGCAGGCCACGATCGACGCCACGCCGGTGCGGCGGATGGGTCGCCCCGAAGACATCGCCGCGGCGTGTGCGTTCCTGATCTCCGAGGAGGCCGGCTACATCACCGGGCAGATCCTCGGCGTCAACGGCGGCAGGAACACCTGAATGAGCCGACCGGCGCACTTCACGATCGTCGGCAGCGGCTTCATGCCGTCGCGGTATGCGCAGAGCCACTGGGGCGATGACCATCTGAACGGCCCCGCGGTCGTGGGACTCGCCGCGCGGCAACTCGAGAAGGCATGCGGGTCACCGGACTTGCGCCCGGCCCGGTTGACCGTCGACCTGTTCCGGGCCGCGCGCAATGTTGTCACCACCGTCGAGGTCCGGGTGGTCCGGGACGGTCGGCGGGTACGCAACGCCGAATGCGACGTCCTGCAGGACGGGCGTGCGGTGGCGCGGGCCACCCTCGTGCAGTATCGGACCTCGGCGGCGCCGCCGGGAACGCTGTGGCAGTCGGCGCAGACGTTCCCCGAGCCACCAGAGCCGGACGGGACCGTGCTGCCGTTCATCGGCAGCGACGCCGCGGGCTGGACGCGGTCGCCGGCCGGTCACCAGAACGACTCGCGGAAGCGGTTTTTCAACGACGGAGTCAGGGTGGTGGCCGACGAGGCCAACTCACCGTTCGTGCGGGCGGCGATCGTCGCCGAGGCGACCAGCCTGGTGACCAATCTCGGCACCGCGGGCGTGGGCTACATCAACGGCGACCTGACCGTCGCATTGTCGCGGCTGCCCGTCGACGAATGGATCGGCATCCAGGCCGATTCGCATCAGGCCGCGGACGGCATCGCGGTGGGCACCGCGACGCTGTTCGACCACCTCGGCGCCTTCGGTTCGGGCATGACCACCGCGATCGCCAATCCGGCGGCCCAGATCGACTTCTCGACCCGCGAGTTCGGCATGGGCGACATCAACTACGAGTAGGCACGGCCCCCTGCAGGACGAACTCGAGACCTACAAGGTGCTGGGATTCATCCGCTCCTGAATCACTGACCGGCCTCGAGTGCCTCGCGCTGGATCCGCTCGAACTGCGCACCCATCGCCTCGGCCAACGCCGTGGCGCCGGAGAGCGGCCGAACCATCACCATGAAGTCGTCGATCAGACCGTCGTCGTCCAGGTGCAGGAAGTCGCACCCGGTGACGCGTTTGCCGGCCACCGAGCCTCGAACACCAGTGCATGGTCGCGGCCGCCGGCGTCGGCGATCTCGCGGATGTAGCGGAAGTCCTCGAACACCCGCATGACGCCGCGCAGGATCGCCGCGGTGATGGCCTTGCCGGGATACGGCTTGAACGCGACGGGACTGGTGAACACGACGTCTTCGGCGAGCAACGCCTCGATGGCGGCCTCGTCGCGGGCTTCGACGGCCTGGCGGAACGGATGCATGAGATGAAGGTAACGCCTGGGTTTAGTCCCGGGCGCGACGGCTATCGCTTTCGGACAGGTCGGAAACGAACCGAAGGAGATGACCGGTGAGCACCGATGACGCGGGGGAGACCACAGCCAACGATCTGGGCGGGGCCGACGACCTGCTCAGCCCGATGGAGGCCACCGACGCCGATGACGTCCGTAACGTCGACGGCGACGAGGTCGTCGATCCCCCGGACGACTGGAGTGGAGCCGACAGGTTCGGCATGTCGGCCGAGGAACAGCTTCAGGGAGAGAGTCTGGATCAGCGACTCGCCGAAGAAGTGCCCGATGTCACCGATGGCACGGCCGCGGGTACCGACCCGGACACCGCCGAGGAACCGCTGGGCTCGGATGCGGCCGCTGAGGTGCCCGGCGTGCTGCACGGCCAGATCGACGGCGCCCCGGAAGACGGCGCATCACTGTTCCCGGTCGTCGAGTAGGCCTGCTAGTTTTCGGCCGAGGTCCGCCTCTCCGCCATGGCCGCGAGTCGCCACGTCGTCTCCTTGTTCCGGGGGTACACCGCGGCGAGGGCGACCTTGCGCGGCAGCCACTTCAGGGGCGCCGACACCGGCACCTCGGCCATCTCGATGCGGCAACCGCCGCCGTCGAGATCGTGCAAACGCAGCGTGATCCGGGCCTTCCCGAACGGGCGGCTGTTGGCCAGCAACACCAGTTCCCGCTCCGGTGACCAGGATTCGACCACGGTGCTGTCGTTGACCACTGCCGGCCAGATCCCGATGGAGTGGTGGATGGTGCTGCCCGGTTCGGGCCAGCGCGGATCGACTGCGCGCATCCGGCTGTTGCCCACCACCCACTGGGTGTAGGTCCACCCGTTGGCGATCACATCCCACACCGCTTTGCGGGAAGCCGACGTGTCGCGCGCAACGACCGGCGAGCTGTCGATTTCCTCGGGTTCTGTCGTCATCGACTCCCGGTACCCGCGGCCGGGTCGGTTAAACCCACCACCCGGCACGACCACGGGCATCGCCGGCGTGGTTTCCTGAACGTCGCACCGGTGAACCGATCTGGGAGGTCTCCGCAATGCCCGACCCCGGCGGATGGTGCGGTGATCCCATCTGGCTGTCCGATGTGCTGCGTGCCGACGAACTCGACGTCGTCGAACTGCCCGGATGGCGGCACCGCGGACACGGTGACTTCGCCGACATCCGCGGTGTGATGGTGCACCACACCGGGTCGAACACCGCCACCGCGGAGTCGATCGCGCTCGGCCGCCCGGTCCTGCCCGGACCGTTGTCGCAGCTGCACATCGCCCGTGACGGCACGGTGACCGTCGTCGCGGCGGGGGTGGCCTGGCATGCGGGGGTGGGCGCCTACCCGTGGTTGCCGCCGAACACGGGCAACTGGCACACCATCGGGATCGAATGCGCCAACACCGGCACGAGCCCGTCGGCGCCGCATCGCCGAAACTGGCCGGACGCCCAGTACCGCGCCCTGGCCGGCAGCGCTGCGGCGCTGTGCCGCCGACTCGGCCGGCCCGCGGCCCGCACCATCGGCCACAAGGAGTACGCCGGTGCCGCGCAGGGCAAGTGGGATCCCGGCGCGATCGACATGGACCTCCTGCGCAGCGACATCGCCGCTCTCATCGGCGCGCCCGACTATGCGGACGTGTTGCTGCACCGTGGTTCTCGCGGTCCGCAGGCTGCCGAACTGCAGCGTCGACTCAAGCACGCCTACGCCGCGTACGCCGGGGCGCTGGCCGTCGACGGTGAATTCGGTCCCGCGACAGAGGCCGCGGTGCGGGAATTCCAGCGCCGCTCACCCGGTTTGACGGTCGACGGTGTGGTGGGGCCGCAGACGGCCGGCGCACTCAGATTGCGACTGGTGGCTTCACCGGTGTGACATCGACCGGGATGCCGTTGAGTGCGCCGTTGCCCGACGGCTCATCGACGAAGTCCGGCGGGGACAAGACGTTGGTGTTGACGCCGGGGGAGCTGTTGGCGATTCCGAGTCTGGTGCCGGGCATGCCGTGACCCCAGCCGTGCGGCATCGAGACCACGCCCGGCTTGATCGCGTCGGTGACCTCGACCGGCACCTCGATGCTGCCGCTGGACGAGGTCACGCTCACCATGTCTGTGTCGGCGATTCCGCGGTGCCGTGCATCGTCGGTGTGCATCAGCAGCGTGCAGCGGTCGCGGCCCTTCATCAGCGGGCCCACGTTGTGCAGCCAGGAGTTGTTGGAGCGCAGGTGCCGTCGGCTCACCAGCACCAGCTGCTCGGGGTCCCGGTCGATGCGACGGGCCAACCGCGGGAGATCGTCGAGCAGGTAGGGCGGTGCGAGCCGGACCTTCTTGTCGGCGGTACCGAGTACCTCGGGCACCCGCGGCACCATGGGGCCGAAGTCGACGCCATTCGGCTGCGCCTTGAGCTTCTCCAGCGTCAGACCGTCGGGGTGCCGGCCGTAGTGGTCGCCGAACGGTCCGGTGCGCAGGGTCAGGTCGAGGATGCGTTCCGGGCCGCCATGGTCGTAGTGGGCGCGCACCTCGGCGCCGTCCAAACCCTGGGTGAAGCACAGGTAGTCGAAGAAGCCGTCGTCGATGGCGGCTACGTCGACGTCCTCGGCCGGCGTACCGGTGCACAGGCCGGTGAGCCGGATCAGGATCTCCCATTCGTCGGGGGCCTTCGGGTCGGGCTTGGCGAAGACGGGCGGCGAGTAGTTCGCGAAGCTGTTGATCGCGAAGTTGAGGATCAGGTCGTCGTGATGCGGCTGCTCCAGCGGCGACGGGGCGGGCAGGATCACGTCGGCATGCCGCGTGGTCTCGTTGATCCACAGGTCGACCGAGATCATCGCGTCCAACTGGGGCAGCGCCTCGTCGAGCCGGTGTCCCGCCGGGGTGGACAGCACCGGATTGCCGGCCACGGTGATCAGCGCCTTGATCTGACCGTCGCCGGGGGTGGCGATCTCCTCGGCCAGACACGACACCGGTACCTGCCCCAGCACCTCCTTGGCGCCGCGGACCCGGGTGCGGTACCGGCCGAAGTTCGGCGCGCCGTCCTCGAGCCCCGGAATCGGCTGCACCGTCACCGACCACGCGGCCGGGGTGGGGAACATGCTCCCGCCCGGCGCGTCGAAGTGGCCGGTGAGGATGTTCACGACGTCGACGAGCCAGCTGGCCAGGCTGCCGAATTCCTGATTGCACGTGCCGATCCGGCCGTAGACGACCGCACGCGGGGTGGCGGCGAGGTCACGTGCCAGCCCGCGGATCCGGCCGGCGTCGATGCCGGTCACCGTGGCCACCCGTTCGGGGGGCCAGTCGGATACCACCTCGCGCAGGGTGTCCAGCCCGTCGAGGAACGGCGCCATCGTGCCCGGGTTGACCAGCCCTTCGTCGAACAGAGTGTGGGCGACGGCGAGCAGTAACGCGGCATCCGTGCCCGGTGTGATCGGCAGCCATTCGTCGGCACGCTGGGGCAGTCAGCGTGCGTACCGGATCGATGACGATGACCTTGCCGCGCGCGCGGATTGCGCCGAGCGAGTCCCATCACGTCGGGGGCGGCCAGCAGCGAACCCTGCGAAGCGGCGGGGTTGGCGCCCATGACCACCAGCAGGTCGGTGCGTTGCAGGTCGGGCACGGGGAAGCTCCACCAGCCGCCGTACATCAGATGTGACGAGAGGTTCTTGGGCCACTGGTCGACCGTGCCCGGCGAGTAGGTCACCGGCATGCCCGAGAGGCCGAGCAGGACACCGGCATAGCGGGCCAGCGAGAACGAGTGCGCCAGCGGGTTGCCGGTGTATGCCGTGACCGCACCGATCCCGTGACTGTCGATGACGGAGGCCAGCAGCTCGGTACAGCGCCGGAATGCGGTGTCCCAGTCCACCTCCGCCACTGCCCGTCGACTTTGATCAGGGGCCGGCGGATACGGTCGGGTCCTCGTGCAGGCGCCGAGGAGCGCCCTTCGGGCAGATGTGGCCGCGACTCCAGACGTCCTGCCGGTTCGGCCGTATCTCCGCGACTGCGCCGTTCTCGACGTGGATCTCCAACCCGCACATCGCCTCACACAGCGGGCAGGTGTACAGGTGCAGGCCGTCCTCGCCGACGACGGCCAACTGTCTCGCGGTATGCGTCATCGACTCGACCCCGATCCCGATAAGTTGTGACACACTGTATCGACAACTGGGGGCGAAGGGGGCCGAATCGGTGGACAGGACAGCGCCGGCCCCGCGCCGGCACCACGGGCCACGCCGGGACCCCGCCATCGACACCGCCGTGCTGGACGGCCGCCCGCACGCTGCTGGTGACGCGCGGCTACGCCGCCACGTCCATCGATCTCATCGCCGCCACCGCGAAGGTGAGTCGTCCGGCGATATACCGGCGGTGGCGCACCAAGGCCCACCTCATCCACGAAGCGGCTTTCCCGGATCTCGGGCCGGCTCCCTGCGCGGACGACATCGCTGCCGAGATCACCCGGCTCTGTCGGGGCGCGCTGATGATGTACGCCGATCCCGTTGTCCGCGAGGCCGTTCCGGGCCTTCTGCACGATCTGCGCCTCGAGCCGGCCATGCGCAGACTGCTCAACGACCGGTTGGAGGCCGCGGCCCGGCGGCAACTGGCCGCACCAGTTGGCCGATGCCGCAGACGCCGGCGTGGCACGCATGTCCGTCGACGCCGACACCGTGATGGACGTGATCGCCGGCAGTGCCTGGTATACGGTATGCGTGCGCAAGGTGACCGATCTCGACACCGCTGCCGCCCGGTTGGCCGACCTCGTGTTGAGCGGTGTGCTCAGCCGGGACGGTTGACGGGCTACAGTCGCCCCACCTGGCGAAGCCCCGCGACGGTGTCGGCGATCGTGTCGGCGGGATCGCGCCAGTGCAATCCGAGGTCGCGTGCGCTCGGCGCGTCATCGGATGCCGGCATCTGCGTGTAGTACTGCATCGCCGCGGAGTTGATCGGGGTCTCGAAGGGCAGCAACGGCCCGACGACGTCGAAGACGCGCCCGACGGTGCGCAGCGCGACGTCGGGCACCGGCAGCACGACCAGCGACCGGTCGGCCGCAGCGCCGATCATGTGTGCCAGCTCGTTGACCGAGACCCGTTGTCCGCCGGCCATGTAGCGGCGTGGGCCGCGGCCCGGCTCCAGCAGGGCGACGTGCAACGCCGCCAGATCGCGGACGTCGATGACGATCCAGGCGGCGCTGCGGCCGGGCACGCCCCGCATCTTGACCGCCGCCTCCACCCCTTCGGCGGCCTCGCCGAACTGTTCGCCGGCCGGGGGGCCGAGGACCATCCCGGGGTAGCTGATGTCGACCGGCGCCCCGGCGTCCTGCAGGCCGCGGGCATACGCCTCGACGGCCGCCTTGGACCGTCCGTAACCGTCACTGCCGCCGACGACCGGCAGGTCTGCGTGCAGTACCTCGAGGCCCGGGACGGAACAACGCGGTGAAGCTGGAGACGTGGATGATCGGGTCCGAAGCCGGCGGCGGCGGCGCCGCCGAGGATGTTGCGGGCGCCCTCGAGGTTGGTGTGCAGCATCTCATCGGCCCGGCTCGGGTCGGTGGAAACCATTGCCGCGCAGTGGATGACGGCATCACAGCCGTCGAGGGCCCGTGCGGTGCTCTCCGCGTCGGCGATGTCTCCGAGAACGTGATCGCTGATGTCCACGCCGATCGTCTCGGCGCTGGCCGCCAGTCGGCCCGCATTGCGGACGAGGAAGCGTGCCTGATGGCCCGCGTCCTGTACCGCCTTGGCGGTCCATGCGCCGACGAATCCCGTGGCGCCGGTGATCAGTACTCTCATCTGTCCTCCGATTCGGATGCGACCCGGCCGGACGCTCTATACCCGTTTTCGCGACCGGCCATCGATCAGCCGGTGACGTGCTGGATCTGGATCAGGTTGCCGCACGTGTCGTCGAACACGGCCGTGGTCACCGGGCCCATCTCGGTGGGTGGCTGGGTAAGCGCAGGGCCTTGTCCTGGTCGTCGACGAACACGCTGGACTGGTGGATTCTCATGTCGATTCCTCCCGGTTGAGGGGCCACCGCCGCAGGATCTGGCCGAGTGGTCGCCGTGTCGATGTAGTGGAACTTGTACCTGCCCTCGCGGCGGGTCTCGAGCAGACCGGCGGCTTCGAGCGCGTCGAGATGCTGCGAGATCGCCTGGCGGGAGGACCCCAGCCCGTGCCGCGTGGTCAGGCGGGTGCAGATCTCGAACAGGGTCTGTCCGTCGCGTTCGGTCAGTTCATCGAGGATTGCGCGGCGCGTGGGATCGGCCAGGGCCTTGAAGACGTCACCCACCACAAAACCATAGGCAAGCGCTCACTTGCCTGTCAACCGGGGATAGTTGACGGCCGTCAAGCACTTTCGACGATGCGCCATTACCGGCTGCGTCGCTGTAATACGTTGACCGGGTGCCTGCTTCTCCGCGTCCACGAACTGCTCGAACGACCCGCCGATCTCACCGCCGAGTGGCTCACGGCCGCCCTCGGTCAGGGCACCGTCACCGCGTTCACCGTGGACCGCATCGGCACCGGCCAGATGAGCGAGTGCTACCGGGTGACGCCGACCTACGCCGCCGGAGAGACCGGCCCGGCCACGCTGGTGCTCAAAGTCGCCGCTGCCGACGCCGGCAGTCGGCAGACCGGGCTCGCGATGGGGCTCTACGAGCGCGAGGTCCGGTTCTACACCGACATCGCGCCCAGGCTCGGCGGCCCCGTCGCGCCGTGTCACCACGCCGCCTATGACGCGTCGACCGGCGTCTTCGATCTGGTGCTCGCTGACGCGGCACCCGCCGACGTCGGCGACGAGATCCAAGGGGCGTCTTTCGACCAGGCGAGGTTGGCGCTGAGCCAGCTCGGATTGGTCCACGGTCCGCTGCTGGGCGACGAGGCACTGGCCGGCGCGGAATGGCTCAACCGGGAGTCCCCGGTGAACCAGGGCCTGATCGCCGTGCTCTACGCAGGCTTCATCGACCGCTACGGTGACCGCGTCGCGCCGGAACATCGAGTCGTCTGTGAGCGGTTCGTCGCGTCCTTCGACGCCTACATGGCTGCTCAGGCAGGGCGGCCGGCTGCGGCCTGGTGCACGGTGACTACCGCTTGGACAACATGTTGTTCGGCCGGCACGGCGCGGATCGGCCGTTGACCGTGGTCGACTGGCAGACGGTCACCTGGGGTCCGGCCTTCACCGACGTCGCGTACTTCCTGGGCTGCGCGTTGCCGATCGAGCACCGCCGCGCCCACTACGACGAGCTGCTGGCGCGCCTACCACGAGGCGCTCGGGCCGGACGCGGGCGTCACGCTCGACGAGGTACGCGACGGTGTCCGGCGCCAGAGCTTCTTCGGCGTGCTGATGGCGATCGTGTCGCCGATGCTGGTGGAACGGACCGAGCGCGGGGACGAGATGTTCATGGCGATGATCGCGCGGCACTGCCAGCACGTGCTCGACACGGACGCGCTGTCGCTGCTGCCGCCCCCGTCGACGCCGGAACCGTTGCAGCCCAACGCCGCCGATGAAGCGCGCCACGAACCGACCGACGAACCACTGTGGAGTGAGAGCTGGTATTTCGATTTCGCCGACGCGGATCAGGCTGTCGGCGGCTGGATCCGGCTCGGGCTGATCCCGAACCAGGGTCACGCCTGGATCAACGGCCTGCTGTGCGGTCCCGACATGCCGACCATCGCGGTGCTGGACTTCGAAGCGCCACTGCCCGGTGATTACCGCCGTGTGGGCACGGCGGCGGCCGAGCTCGCCATGGAGGTTGTCGAACCGCTTGTCCGCTATCGCGTCTCGATGCGGGGGCAGGGGCAGGCCCACGACGATCCGGCGGCATTGCTGCGCGGTGAATCCGGCCGGCGCGTCGAGCTGAGCATGGATCTGACCTGGACCACGGCCGGCACCCCGTTCCAGTACCGGGTGTCGCCCCGCTACGAGATCCCCTGCCAGGTCTCGGGGACCGTGACGGCGGAGCGGCCGCACCTTCGAGTTCACCGACGTCGCCGGCCAGCGTGACCACTCGTGGGCCTCGCGGGACTGGTGGAGCATGGACTGGGTGTGGAGCGCCCTGCACCTCGACGACGGCACCCACCTGCACGGCGTCGATATCCGTATCCCGGCGCGCCGCCGCTGTCGGTCGGCTACCGCCAGCGCGCCGGCGAGCCGCTCCTCGAACTCGACCGGGTGACGGCGCGAGAGACGCACTGGGACAACGAGTTACCGGTGTCCGCGGACGTCGACTACGGAGATCTCGGCGCCACCATCACCGTGGTCGGTCACGCGCCGGTCCTGCTGACCTCGCCGGACGGCCGGCTAAGCCGGTTCCCGCGGGCGTGGGGAACGGTGCAGACCACCGACGGGCGCACCGGCATCGGCTGGATCGAGTGGAACCGCAGCCAGGGCTGATCTGGCAGGCGGTTCTGGCCGTCGGCAGGGGAGCGGGGCGAGCGCGGAGGTCGACGCCGTAGCATCGCGACGTGGCCAGCAGCTACGAAGGGTTTCATCCCGGCCGGGTGATCATGGGATCGTTTGCGCTGGCGATCGCGATCGGCAGCGCGTTGTTGGCGTTGCCTGTCGCCACGCAGGCGGGGTCGGTGCCAGCGTGCTGGACGCGGTGTTCACCGCGACCTCGGCGGTGTGCGTCACCGGTCTGATCACTGTGGACACCGCCACATACTGGTCCACCTTCGGCGAGGTGGTGATCCTGGCACTCATCCAGCTCGGCGGGCTGGGGATCATGACCGTCGCCTCGCTGATGGTGGTGCTGCTGTCACGCCGGATGGGTCTGCGCGCCCGGCTGGTGGCTCAGGCGCAGACACGGACATTGACGCCGCATGACGTCGGCCGGGTGGTACGCAACGTCATCATCTTCAGTCTCGCGTCGGAGGCCGTCATCGCCGCGGTGCTGGGCATCCGCTTCGCCGTCGCCGGACCGATGTCACCGGGTGAGGCGATGTGGCACGGCCTTTTTCACTCCGTGTCAGCCTTCAACAATGCCGGCTTCTCGCTCAACGCAGACAGCCTGGTCGGTTATGTGGGTGACGCTTGGATCATGCTGACCGTGTGCGTAGCGGTCATCGTCGGCGGGCTCGGGTTCCCCGTGGTGTTCGAGTTGGCTCGTGGGTGGCGCCATCCCCGCGCGTGGTCGGTGACCACGAAGCTGACGGTGGGTGTCACCGTCGCTCTGCTCGTCATCGGCACGGTGGTGATAGCCATCGCCGAACACGACAACCCGGCGACGCTGGGTGCGATGCCCGGCGGCACGCGGCTGCTGGCGGCGGTGTTCACCGCGACGATGCCGCGCACAGCGGGTTTCAACGCCATCGACATCGGTGCGATGAGTGGAGAAGGGTTACTGTTCAGTGATCTGCTGATGTTCATCGGCGGAGGCAGTGCCAGCACCGCGGGCGGAATCAAAGTCACCACGTTCGGTCTGCTCGCCGTGGTGCTGTGGGCCGAGATGCGCGGCGAGGGCCGACGTCAACGTCGGTGTTCGGCAGGTGCCGACCGACAATCAGCGCCAGGCATTGGCGGTCGCGTTGCTGTTCGTCAGTCTCTGTGCGGTCGGTACGTTCACCCTGTTGAGCATGACCGACTTCAGTCTCGATCAGGTTCTGTTCGAGACGATCTCGGCGCTGAGCACGGTGGGTCTGTCCACGGGCATCACGGCCCATCTGCCCGAAGACGGCAAGTGGCTGATTATCGTGTTGATGTACGTCGGGCGTCTGGGACCGCTGACGTTGGCGTCGGCATTGGCGCTTCGGCACCGTGAACGCCCCTATGAGTTGCCGATGGAGAGGACGATCGTTGGCTGACCACCGCAATGTGCCGGTCGTGGTGATCGGGCTCGGCCGATTCGGCAGCGCGATCGCGCTCGAACTCACCCGCCGCGGCACCGAAGTCCTGGCCATCGACGAGTCGGTCAAGGTCGTCCAGGGATTGTCCGGGCAGCTGACCCAGGTGGTCGCCGCCGACTGCACCGACATCGCCACATTGCGTGAGCTCGGCGTCGACGATTTCTACCGGGCGGTCGTCGCGGTCGGTACCGACATCGAATCGAGCATTCTCATCACCTCGTTGTTGGTCGAGCTCGAAGTCGAAGACGTTTGGGCCAAGGCCCTCACCGCTCACCACGGGCGCATTCTCGAACGCGTCGGCGCCAGTCACGTCGTGTACCCCGAGCGCGAGGCCGGTGAGCGGGTGGCTCACCTGGTGTCCGGGCAACTGCTGGATTACCTGCAGGTCGATGACGACTTCGCGATCGCGAAGATCCGCCCGCCCCAGATGATCGTCGGTAAGCCACTGGGCCAGACCAACGTCCGGTCCAAGTACGGGATCACCGTCGTCGCGGTCAAGGGCAGCGGCGAGTTCACCTACGCCTCGGCGGAGACCGAATTGGTGTACGACGACGTCATCTTGGTGACCGGCCGGGTCAAGGACATCGATCGCCTGGTCGCCCTCGACTGACCATGATTGTCTTCGGCGCCGATGGATTGGGCTGGCGACGAACGATATCCGAGTGTGCATGCATTCCGTTTGGGCCGGTTGGCGAGGTTACCGACAGAAGAGCGCGCCTGCCGCTTCGCGATCGCGACGTGGCTAACCGGCGAATACTTGAGGTGAGGACTTCGCTCACCACATGTTCCGTACCGACGATCTCGCGGAGGCTCTCGCTCCTCCCGACGGATTAGTCCGAAGGGGCCACAGCACCACGAGCGTCAAGCTCCGAGGGCTCCGCACGCCGCCGCCGGCGAACCACGACGAACACAGCGATGGCGATGGTGAGGGCGGTGATTCCGGCGATGGCGTAACTCGGACCGCGCATTGCCTGCTCGGCGGTGCGCCAGTTGGCTCCGATCCCATACCCAACGAGCGTCAGCGCCGCCGTCCATGGCAGACAACCCGCGAGGGTGTACAACCCGAATCGAATGGGGGGCATAGCCGCGATGCCGGCAGGCAGCGAGATGAAGGTCCGAATGCCCGGCAGCAATCGCGCCCAAAACACCGAAGCCGTCCCCCGGCGGATGAACCAGTCCTGCGCGCGATCGATCTCCGACGGTCGCAGAAAGATGTACCGACCCCAGCGGTGGAGCGCAGGCCGGCCGCCGAACCGGCCGGCCAGCCACGCCAAGTAGCTTCCGACGAGGTTGCCCACAGTGCCAGCGGCGACGACCGCGATCAGATTGGGGTGGGCGCCGGCCACCGCGCCCGCGGCGAGGGCCCCACCGAGCAGCATGGTCACTTCCGACGGCACGGGGACGCAAGCAGACTCTGCGGCCATCAGAACGAAGATCGCAGCGAGGCCGTAGGTGACGATCAGATTTTCCATTCGCTGCTGCCCCTTTCGGTGTTGTTCGACGCACGGGCGTACGGCTTCATGGTCGCCTGTCCTCGCTGAGACCGCGCTGAGAAGGCGACGTCAGCGCCGTTTTCAGCGTGAGCACAGCGTGGTCGATTCACGCTGTACCCATGTGCGAGAAGTGGGTCCCCGTGTTCGTCGGCGTCGCACCTTCTGGGAACACTGACGCATCCGGATCGCCGTCATCACCATGTTCGTCATTACTGTGAGCGTGGGCCAATACCCCAGCGTCGAATCGGCGTTTGCCTCATACCAGGACAAGTACCGCGTTGACATGAACAACAGGTCGGACTTACGGTAGCCGAACCTTAGTAAGGTTTGGTTGTCGTTGACGTCGGGGTGAGGACAGCGTGAGTTCAGTCGATATTGCGATCCTGGGTTCGATCGCGGGCTTCACGATCTTCCTCGGTCTTCCTATTGGTCGGCTGCGACGTCCATCGACCGGAACCCGTGCCCTGCTCAACGCGACCGCTACGGGTGTGCTGCTCTTCCTCTTCTGGGACGTGGTGTCACATGCCGTGGAGCCTGTGGAGACGGCACTGACGGCCGTCACCCGTGAAGGCACCGGCAGCTGGGAACGCTTCATCGCCCTAGCGGCGGTGGCCACCGGCGGCCTGGCACTCGGACTGATGACATTGGTCTACTACGAACGCCGGACGGCGGGTGCGAGCGCACCGAGTCGCCGACACGGACCGGGGGCGGCCGGGGTCGCCGAGTTCACCGGGGCGCACGTCTCCGATCCGGTCGCCACCGCCCGGCGATTGGCGATGCTCATCGCGATCGGCATTGGGCTGCACAACTTTTCCGAAGGCTTGGCTATCGGCCAGTCCGCTGCCTCCGGCGAGATCAACCTTGCCGTGCTGCTCATCGTCGGGTTCGGCTTGCACAATGCGACCGAGGGTTTCGGGATTGTGGCGCCGATGACCGGCCAGCCGGAGCGGCCCAGTTGGAAATTTCTGGGGGTGCTCGGCCTGATCGGTGGTGGCCCCACGCTTATCGGCACCATCATCGGGCAGTCCTTCGTCAACGACACTCTCTCGGTCGCATTCCTGACTCTGGCGGCGGGGTCGATCCTTTACGTGATCGTCCAGCTGCTGCGGGTCGCACAAAACATTGGCCGACGTGAACTCACGTACTGGGGCCTGCTGCTCGGGTTGATCCTCGGATTCACCACGGACTTCATCATCGTCGCTGCCGGGGCCTGAGGGCGTCAGATGGGCAGCCGCCGGTTGAGCAGCAGCGCGGTCCGGATCTGCTGCTGGCGGTCGTGAAGACGTCCTTGACCTGCGCCAGGCTGGATGCGGTAGGGGAGCACCCGCCGGATGGTTCGGCGATTTTCTCGAGCACCTCGTCATCGACCGGCACGGGTAAGCGCTGGCCGTCCAGGTCGATGTAGCCGTTCTTCGTGCCGAATGACACGGTCGAGATGGGCACACCCTGGTCCTCGGCAGTGGGTGCCGCGGAGGGGCACCCTTCGGGTTGTCCGGGTTCATCGGGGCCGTCTCCGTGCCGTCGGACATCAGTACGGTTCGCGCGGGCGGGGGGCAGCCCCACCTCCGATCACGGCGCCCAACCAGTGCGTTGCGCTAAAGGTCGCGGATGACGGTGATCGCTGGCCGGTGGGCCGCAACGACGGCGACGGCGCTCACCACGGCCAGCGCGCCCACGGTGAGGATGGTGACCGAACCCAGATAGAGCCCACGGGACGGCGATCGTGTCGGGCGGCGGGTCGAAGACACCGGTCAGGACCTTGACCAGCATCACCGACAGCACGGATCCCGTCGACGGCACCGGCGAGCGAGGCCGACGACGGTGAGTACACCGGTTTCGCTGAAGATCAGCGCGCGCAGGTGCCGCGGTTTGGCGCCCAGCGCGGTGGCGATGGCGATAGGTGCGGCGCCGTTCGGCCAGCCCGAGGGCCAGCACCAGGCCGCCCGCGGCCGACGGCGAGGACGAGCGCGAAGGACAGTTCGATCCGGGTGAGGCCGGCGAGGTCGACAGAGGTCAGGCTCGATCCGACGCTGTTACGGACGGTGGCGATGTCGGTGACGGTGGCGGCGGTGCCGACCAGGGTCCGGATGCGGGCGGCGACTGCGGCGGTGTCCTTGCCGCCGGTGTCGACCAGGAAGGCGCCGGCCGCGCCGGAGCCGGTCTGCGCCGCGATATAGCTGGCGTTGGCGACGAAGAAGCTGTCCTTGGGGGCGGTGGGGAACTCGTTGACCACCCCGACGTAGTGGAAGGTCACGGCATGGTGGTTGGTTGGTGCGCCGCGTCGGTGAGTCGCAGGTTGACCGGGTCGCCGAGCTGCAGTTGATAGTCCTTGACGGTTTCGGCGGAGACCAGGATGGAATCCGGTCTCGCGGCGAGGGTGGCCATCAGCTCGGCGGCGGTACTGCCGGGGAAGTAGCTGTCCTGCAGCGCGGTGGCCCGGGTGATGGTGGCCGGGCGACGCCGTAGAGGTCTTGCAGATCGGCGCCGATGTAGGCGAAGCGGTGCTGGATCGGTTCAACCGCCCGCACCCCGGGACCGCCGCGAGCGTGCGCGCGGTGCCGGCGCGGCACCGCTGGTGCCGGGTGCTGGGGTGACGGTGACGTCGGCGCCGTTGGTCAGCTGCGCGTCGGCTTCGGCCTGCTGGCGATAGGTGGCGTTGAACGTGGCGGTGGAGGCGGCGAAGGCGATCGCCAGGGCGAGCAGCACGATGGCGCGGACCAGCGGTCGGCGTTGGCGGGACATGCCGTTGCCGCGACAATGCCGGCCAGCCGGCCGGTGAACGGGCGCAGGCACGTGGGCGAGCGAGCTGCCGGCCCGGTCCCAGGAGCAGGTCAGCGGCCCGCCAGGTCGCCAGCGCAGCCCCGATCCACAGCAGCGCCGGGCCGGCGAAGGCCCAGTAGGACACCGAGATGCTCGGCACTCCTTCGGGAGCCAGGACCAGCTGGTAGCCGGTTCCGGTGGTGGCGGTGAACACCAGACCCGCGGCGATGAGGATCGACCGCGTCCAGGCCGCAGCGTGCCCACACCGGGTAGCGCTGGCCGCCGATTTCCGTCCGCCCGGCGGCGATGGTGTGTTCGCGCAGGTCGCGGCGGGCCGGCAGCAGCACGGTCGCGGCGGCGACCACGATTCCGGCGAGCGGCGGCGCCGAGGTGCCAGGCCAGCGCGGCGCGGACGGTTGCGCCGCACGACCCGGACCCGAACGCGAGGTAGTCCGACCAGCGGCGGCGCCGAGCCAGGCCGAGCACGGCACCGATGACACCGACGACGGCCGCTTCGATGCCGGCCAGCCGAGCAGTTGGCGCCGCGGAGGCGCCGCGGGCCCGCAGCAACGCTTGCTCGGCGCGGCGCCGGCCAGCGCCGGCGGAGGCGACCGTCGCGGTCAGCAGCGGCAGCCAGGACCGCGCCGGGCAGCCCGAGGAACAGGAACAGCATCTGCGGCGTAGGCGGCGTCGCCGCGGGCGGCGTCCAGCGCGGCGCCGAGGTTGTCGCCGACCATGGCGCTGCCGGCGCTGCGGGCCTCGAGATTGTGCGCCGCGGCGGTCACCGCGGCGTAGGCGGCGGCGGGGTTGGGCGGCAGGGCGTGGCTGCGGCTGAACGTGGATCTGGGTGGACACCAGGTCGGGGCGCGCGCCGCGGCGAGCGGATCGAAGAGCTGATGCCACTGTGCAGTCGGGGAGCAGCACCACGTTGTCCGGAGGAGCGGTGGGTTGTGCCCCGGTCGGGGCGCCGACGTTCTGGAACAGCGAGTTCGCCTGCGGCAGGTCGACGACGCCGGCGACCATGACTGGCGCCGGGGGCAGGCCGGCGCGGCCGATGGTGATGGTGTCACCGGGGCGCGGCGTGCAGGTTCGCGGCGGTCTGCTGGGCGAGCAGCACCCCGGTGTCGGCGCCGACGAGGGTGCGGATCTCGGCGGGGAACACGGTTCGGTAATCCGGTGGCAGCCCGAGCACCACGCCGGGGCCGGTGTTTTGGGTGCTGGCGCCGGTGGTGACCGACAGGCCGGTGGTCTGGGCGAACCCGACGGCGGCGCTGCGCCTGCACGCCCGGACTTGCGGTGACCAGGCGGGCCACGCTCGGCGGTAGTCGCGTCCGGGTGCGACCTGGACCTGCCAGTCGACGGCGCACCGTGCGTACAGCCCGGTCGGTCATGGTGGCCTGCGAAGCGGGCCAGAAACGATCCCAGGGAGGCGAGCAGCGCGACCGCGATCGCGCCACCCCGGCGGCGGCGGCCAGCAGCCGGGCCGGGTCGGCGGCGCAGCAGACCGGCAAGCCACAGCCGGGTCATCGACCCTTCGCTTCGTCGGCCATGCCCGCGGTGGTGTGCAGGCAGCCGTCGCGCATGGCCCATACGCGTGGGCAATCGACTGGAGATCGCCGGGTCGTGGGTGGAGACGACCAGCGCCGCGCCCAGGTCGTCGGCGGCCTGCAGCAGCACGTCGATGACCAGCGCGGCGGCCATGATGGTCGAGCTGGCCGGTGGGTTCGTCGGCCAGGATCAGCCGCGGCGCCGCGGCCAGCACCCGGGCGACCGCGACCCGTTGGGCCTGCCCGCCGGACAGTTCCTCGGGCAAGCGTGCGCCAGGTCGCCGATCCCCAGCCGGCGCAGTGCGTGCACTGCACGCTCGTGCGCCTCCGGTCGCGGTACCGTCACCGAGACAGCATCGGCAGCGCAACGTTCTCGGTCACGTCCAGCGCCGGCACCAGGCTGGGGCCCTGGAACACGATCCCGACCCGGCCGGGCCGGGTCAGCGGATGCGCACCGATTCCCGGCCAGGTCAGGCTCCCCGACGGTGGGCGTATCCAGTCCGGCCATCAGGTGCAGCAGCGTGGACTTGCCGGAGCCCGACGGGCCGGTCAGCGCGATCCGTGCACGCGGGCGCCACCGCGCAGTTGACGTCACGCACCGCGATGATCGCGGCGGCGCCGGTGCCGTAGGTGCTGCCGACCGGTCCACCTCGCACAGCGCCGTTCGTCGAACCACCGGGAGCGCGGCTGCGACCGGTCGGGAGCGTCACGGCGACGACCTGCCCGTCGGCGAGTCGTGATGACCCGGTCCGCGGCCGCTGCGACGGCAGGGCTGTGGCTGGCGATCAGGATCGCGGTAGCCACGTTCGGCGCGTGCCCCGCAGCAGGTCCAGGACGTCGTGTTCGGTGTCGGCCGTCGAGTTCGCCGGTCGGTTCGTCGGCCAGCAACAACGACCGGGTCGTTGGCCACCGCGACGGCCAGACCCGCGCGGGCCAGCTCGCCGCCGGACAGCTGACCGGGAAACGCGCGGCCCCGATCGCCGAGCCCCAACGAGCTCAGCAGCATCGCCGGCGTTGACGCAGCCGGTGTCGACTCCGGCGATGCTGCTGCGCAAGCTGCATATTTTGGGTCAGGGTCAAGTGTCGCCAACAGGTTCCGGTTCTGAAACAGCAGCCCGATCTTGCGGGCCCGCAGCAGGGCCCGGACGCAGTTCGGATCGGTGGCTGACCCGGTCACCGCCGACCCGCACGGCTCCTCCGTCGGGTTCGTCCAGCCCGGCCAGACATGCGAGCAGGGTGGACTTGCCCGACCCCGACGGGCCGACGACTGCGACCAGCTCGCCGGCTGTCACGGTCAGTGACACTCCCCGCAACGCGAGGGTCTCCTCGTCGCCGGCCCGGAAGAACCGGTATAGCGAGTCGCCTACACCGCGGGTCGTTCTCGCGCCGGTCGGTGCGTTCGCGAGGTGACATCGTGAACGCTCATGACGTCCAGGTGAAGGAGTCGGTGACCGTGCGCCAGGGGTCGACGTTGTCCGCACCGACGGGCGACGACAAGGTCACCACCACTCCGCGCCCGGCTTCGGAAAATTCGTAGCGCTCCACATCCTAAGGGCACCGCTTTCCCGGTGACCGGGCTCGGCGGTGAGTCGGCGCGGTAGGTGACTAGCACCACCTGTCCCGCTGGGCGCTGAACCGTCTTCACGTCGCCGGCCACAAACCCGGCGTCGTCGGAGGCGATCTTGGGCAGTTCGACCGACCGGGCGTATTCCTCCGTGGGCTGGTAGAAGCCAGAACGCGGTGTCAACGTGATGCTGTTGAACTTGTCGCTGAACACCACACCTGAATCCGCGTCGGTCCGCGCCCAGCCCTCGGGGACCTTCATCGTGAACGAGCGATCCGGCGCGGTGTAAACCACGAATGCCTGATTGTCGGGGATGTCGCCCTGGGGATTGACCTCCGGGGCTTGGGGGGCGGCGGCGCCGGACTGCACTGCTGACGGTCCGGCACCTGACGGTGTCACTCCGCCGCAGCCGCTCAGGGCCACGACGGCCGCAGCAGCGGCGAGCGCGGCGATGATGTTTCGTGTGGTGCTCAGTGGGGTTCCTAACTCTGGAGCGGCGGCTGGGTCGCTTCGCCGGCCGGTGCACCGACCACGGTCAGCGTCGCTGGTGTGACCCGTACCGCGACGATGCCTCAACGAGGCTGTGAGAACGCTGAATCGGGTGTTCGGTGCTGGGAGGATCGCCATCCGCCTCGATACACACACTTGCGACCGCCCCGATCGACTGGCGAGGTCCGGCGGGTCGCGATCCGCTGAAGACAGTTTCGCCAACGTCATTGACGAAACCCCATCGTGTCCGTAGCTGTGAGCATCCTCAGGTGGTTTCAGCTTCAGCACAACCTGGCGTGGGGACGGTGAACACAACGCCAGATCGGCGGAATCGAGAAGGAAGGATGTGCAACAGTGATGAACCGCAGAAGCAGGATCGTGGCCGCCGTGAGTACGGCACTGGCCGCTGCCGCCATCGGTGGGGGAGTCGCCTTGGCGAATGCCACGCCGAGCCCGCCCCCGCCGCCCCCACCGCCGACGTCGGTGGTGGACACTCCCGAGCCCGGCGACACCCCAGCCGCCCCTGGAGCCCCCGACGTCGCCGAGCCCGGCGACACCCCTGATGTTCCGGGAGCGCCGGACACCGACAACGGTCAGGACGAGGACAAGGACGGTCCGGAGGTGCCCGACACATCGATAGCGCCCGCACCGCCGGGACGCTAAGCGGCGCACGACCCACTCGCCTACGGCGGCGGGCCTTCCACTGCGCGGGTCAGCCGCCGCCGCGCCCTCGCCGTCGACGTGATCGGTGACGGCGCGAACGGGCTGCATCACGCGCAGTGGAGGTTGTGCGCTACCTCATGATGATGGACATTGAGAACGACGCGTCCGATGAATCGATGCGCGGCTACAGACCCGGCAAGCTTGCGGTGTGTTCAGCGACGACGGCCTGGAGCTTCTGCGGGTCCAGATGTAGGCGGCTCAGGATGGTCGGTGCGATCTGCGCGGTCTCGACCGGCGAGGGATCCTGGCGAGGGCTGATACCGGGCCCTGCCACCATCAGCGGTACGTTGCGGTCGGCAGGGGTGACGCCGCCGTGCTCGGCGATCTTCTTCGTGCCGCCGGAGTACACGGTTCCGGGCTGAGTGCTCGCGTAGAGGTCCGGGACGCGCGGATCCCCGGGTGCGACGCCGAAGAACGTCGCCGCGTCGGCGCCGGCATAGATTCGATCGGTGCCGGATGCGCTGAACGGCTTGGGTTTGCCGGCGATGTCGGTGCCCTCCCCAGCGGTGCCCCGCAGCCGGTCGGCGACGAATGCCGCCGCAGTGGGTGATCGATCGGCCAGCCACATGATCATCGCGTCGTCGTTGACGGAGTGAACGACGAGACCCGGCACCCCGGGGTGAGTGGTGGCCCATTCGGCGTTGATGGCGTCGATGATCCTGCCATCATCGATACGAGTGAGCGTGTCGGGCTGGATCGGGGATTGACCGTGTTTGGCCGACACGATGATCGTGGTGGTGTCGGCTGTCCCGGCGGCGTCCAGCGCGGTGACCATGCGTCCGATCTGGGTGTCCACGAAGCCGAGGGCGGAGGCGAGCACCGGGCCGGGAACCTGCCCGTCGGGACCGTAGCCGCCGGGCTGTCCGCCGGACTCCGCCAGTTTCTCCGCGGTGCTGACCGACTGAAAGTTCATGCCGAACACCGATGGCATGCCGACCTGCTTGCTCCCCGAATGGTCCTTGCCGGCAATCTCGTTGACGATGGCATCGACCTTGTAGGTGTCGTAGCGCTGGGTGAGGGCGTTGTCGTCGGTCCAGCTGTCAGCGTCACCTCGGTCGGCATACCGGTCATCTGCAGGACTCCGTCGGGCAGGTTTGCCAGCCCCTGGCCGCCGTCGATCTTGGTGACGTCCTTGTCCAGTTCCTCGGTGAAACTCACCGTCCCGCCGGGTTTCGCACCGGCGCAGTTCGTCGTGCCTGGCTCGAGGAGGTCGTGAGCGTAGGTGTCGTCGTAGTACACCCCGGTCGTGCGTGGGTTGCCGCCGGTCACCTGCGCCAGGAGGCCCGGGAAAGAATCCGAGGGGACCGGGGTTTGAGCGTTGGTGTAGGTGATACTTCGGCCGACGAGCGTCGCCAGTGCCGAATCCGGATGGGCCTGAACGTAACTCGCGAGATCAGACTGATGCATGCCGTCGATCGACAAGAGCAGGACGTGCTGGGCGTTATTTTATACTGGCGCCTGTTCGGGTGTGTTGCTCGCACATCCGGCAACGGAGAGCAGTAGCGCAGCGCATGCCCCTGAGACGGCCTGCTGGGATCGAAACGTGGGCACTTGGCTCTCCGCCGGTCGTGGGATGGGTGTCCGCCGCAGCCTGGATGCGCGTGGTGAACGGGGATTGAACGGGGGACGAAGTTCGGCTCCGGTGCTCTCAGCGATTCTTCAGGCGGCCAGTGATATACGCACTCATGGCCGAGGCCGGGAAGTGGCGGCTGGTTGGCGCAAGGATCTCGAGCCGGTGGGTGAGCATGACGGCCACGCTCGGGTGATTTGTCGGCCGTTCGCTCTCAGTGTTCGTTCAGCGACGTGCCGCTATCGTCCGGCGTCGTGACTGAGACAACGAGATCCGAGGCCGCCAGCGCGGGGCGGGTGATGCTGAGCAAGGTTCCCGAGGTCACGGTGTGGTTTTGGGTCATCAAGATTCTGTGTACGACCGTGGGGGAGAGCTTCGCCGACTGGATCAACATGACCTTGGGGGTCGGCCTGAACGCGACCGCACTGATCTTCACGGTGTGTTCTGGCCGTCGTGCTGGGATGGCAGTTGCGTCTCAACCGTTACGAACCGTTCGTCTACTGGCTGACCGTTGTGGTCGTCAGCGTCACAGGAACGCTCTACACCGACATCCTCACCGATGATCTGGGCGTGCCGCTTGCCCTGAGTACCGGGGTGTTCGCGGCGCTGCTGGCCGCGGTGTTCGGTGTGTGGTGGGCTCGCGAGCGGACCCTGTCGATCCACAGCATCACCACGTTGCCGCGAGAGTTGTTCTACTGGCTGGCCATCCTGGTCACCTTCGCCCTCGGTACGGCGGTGGGTGATTGGACGCTGGAGCTCACCGGCTGGGGACCGGGCACGTCGGTGCTGCTGCCTGCCGGCTTGATCGCCGCTGTCGTCATCGGCTGGCGGCTCGGAGCGAACGCGGTGCTGTCTTTCTGGCTGGCCTACATCCTGACCCGTCCGCTGGGGGCGAACCTGGGCGACTGGATGGGGTTACCGTCCGAGCAGCAAGGTCTCGGATTGGGTACCGCAGTCACCAGCGTGATCTTCTTCAGCGCGATCCTCGCCACGGTCGCATACCTCACGGTCACCCGCAGCGACGTGCCCGGCGAGCTCGGCGCGGCCCAAACACATTCCGCGCCAGGAAATCCGGTCCGGGAACGGATCATGCTCGGGTACTACGCCGCGGTCGCCGTCGCCACGGCAGCCCTGCTGGTGTGGGCGGCCGGGCAGCCGCACTCGATCGCCGCGGCCAGCGAAGCCGAGTCGGGTCCGACGGTGACCGCTACATCTGACCCCGGGACAGTCGGCGACGGAGAAGTTCCCGCCCGCGGGACGTGGCGAACTTCCGCATGATCGTGGCGGACACGCTGGCCAAGGTGCAGGCGGGCGACCAGACGGGTGCAACAGCCCGGATCACAGATCTCGAAACCGCGTGGGACGACGACGCGACGGCTTTGCAAGCACTCGATGGACCGGGCTGGGACGTCCTCGACGGACAGGTCGACAGGCGCTCACTGCGGTACGAGCGGCAGACCCGACTCTGCGACCGAGACGCAGACCCTCACCACACTGCTGACCACCCTGGAGCAGTAGTCGATTTTGTGATGACAACCGCGAACGGGCTTCCCGCCGCAATGCTGATCGCCGCGGTCGTGATCCCCGTCAGCGTGGCGCCCGGATGACCGAGCCCACCGGTCGATCGAAGGCCTGACAGTGATTCACGGTCTGACCCGGATCCGGCGGGGGCGCTGCGGCGTCGCGTTCACGGAACGACGTCGGCGGTCTGGTCTACTGAAGGGCGGGTCGTCGACCAGGAGGAGGGCAGCATGCGCATCTTGTTGGTAGAGGACGAGCCCCGCCTGGCCGAGACCATCCGACGCGGGCTGGTCGCAGAGGGCTTCGTCGTTGACGTGGAGCACGACGGCATTGCCGGGTTCGAGGCGGCCGCCGTTGGCGGGTTCGACGTGCTGGTCCTCGACATCATGCTGCCCGGCAAGAGTGGGTATGACATCGTGCGCGAGCTCCGTACGGCAGCGGTGTGGACACCGGTGCTCATGCTCTCGGCGAAGGACGGCGAATACGATCTGGCTGATGCGTTCGACCTGGGCGCTGACGACTACTTGATCAAGCCGTTCTCTTTCGTCGTGCTGATCGCCAGGCTCAGGGCGCTGTTGCGGCGGGGGGCCCCGGCGCGCCCGGCGGTCCTCACCGTCGACGATCTCGTGCTGGATCCGTCGCGGCACTGGGTTGCCCGGGGTGGCGTCGAAGTCGAGCTGACGCCCCGCGAGTACGGGGTGCTGGAGTTCCTGATGCGCCACGCCGGGGTGGTGGTGACCAAACAGGAGATTCTGCGGTCGGTGTGGGACGTCAACTATGAGGGTGACGACAACATCGTCGAGGTGTACGTAGGGTATTTGCGTCGGAAAGTCGATGCGCCCTTCGCTTCTCGCACGATTCATACGGTGCGCGGTGTCGGTTACCGGCTGGCGTCGTCGGCGACGTAGCTGTCGGGGTTGGCCGGCAAGATCACGGTGATGCAGGCGCCGCCCCCGTCGCGGTCGCCGATCTGGACGGTGCCGTGGTGCGCGGCGACGATTTCGGCGACGATCGCCAGCCCCAGGCCGCTGCCGCCGGCATCTCGGGCGCGGGACGCGTCCAGGCGCACGAAACGGTGGAAGACGCGGGTCCTTTGTTCGTGTGGGATACCGGGTCCGTCGTCGGCGATGGTGAGCACCGCGGTGCTTCCTCGCACGCCACAGTGCATTTCAACGGACGTGCTCGCGTGTCGTGCGGCGTTGTCGACCAGATTGCGCACCATCCGCGCGAGTTGCCGTGCGTCACCGGTGACCCGTGTGGCCGTGACGAACGACTGCACGGATACATCAGAACTGCCCTGCTGCCGAGTGCTTTCGACCTCGACGATGTCGTCGAGGTCGACGTCGTTGATCCGGCCGGGGAGCTGGTGCTCATCGGCGCGGGCCAGCAGCAGGAGATCTTCGATGAGATCGCGCATGCGCTGCGCTTCAGGTATCAGTGATTCGTCGATCAGCGCGGTGTCGAGCATGTCCGGGTGATTGTGGGCGAGTTCGAGAGCGGTGCTGATGGTGGCGAGTGGGCTGCGTAATTCGTGTGAGGCGTCGCTGATGAACCGACGCTGGGCGGCGTGGCCGGCCTGCAGGCGGGCCAGCATCTCATTCATCGTCTCCGCGAGGTGCGCAATCTCATCTCCGGTGGGCGGCACGGGAACACGCTCGTCGAGTTGCTCGGTGGAAATCGTCGCCACCCGTGCCCGGATTCGCTCCACCGGACGCAACGCCCCACCGATGAGTACGTAGGTCGCCCAGGCGACCAACACGACGAGCACCGGACCGCTGACGCCCAACAGCACGGCGACGGTGGCGAGGGTCGTCTCGACTGGTTCACGGGCGCCGCCTACCACCACCGTGACCGGGCCTCCCGGGGTGAGCCCGCCCCGGGCCGACATCCAGTAGTCGCCGTCGTCTGCGGCGGTCTTGACCCTGCCCAGAAACACTGACGTCCGTGGCGCCACCGTCTCGGATATTAGTGGTGTCAGCGGCGCACCGACGGAGGCGGCGACCACCGCGCCCCGGCCGTCCAGGATCTGGATGACGCCGACCTGACCGTCGGTGCCGAGCAGGCCGGGATCCAGATCGGCTGGGGTATCACTTTGCAACTGTTCGACGAGCTGTCCGGCACGCGCCTGCGCCGCTTGCTGAGTCGATGCTCGCAGCGTGTGGTAGAGCACCAACAGCATTGCCGCAGAGGCCAGGCCCATACCCAGGGTCACCACGATCGCCGCGGCGACTGTCGAGCGGGTACGCATCTTCCACCGCGCCACGTGAAGTCTGGAAGTGGTCACGGCCGGCGCCGGGTGGCTCGGCGGAGGCTGAATACCAGCAGAACACCGAAGCCAACGGCCACGGGGCAATCGTCGCCGGCGACGAACCCGTGCCGGAACGCCCCGAACGCGCGGATTCGCCGGATCATGTTCGCAATCCCGTCTGCTCGTCTGTACTGTTGCCCACCTCGTGCTCCCGTCGGCGGCAAAGCCGAAACCGTGCCACCAGGATCAGGGCCATGTGCCCGCTGGCCCGCAAGATCTCCTTGCGCAGCCATTGCAGTCCGGCGAGCAGCCCAGTAAACGCTGAACGCCGTCCGCGGCCGACGCCGGCGGCAAGCTCGATCGTGAGTGCCTCGACCGCTTTGACGGCGCACGCGAGGCATACCGCGATGAAGAGCGCTGAGTCACCCACGGACCCCTGCCTCCTATCTATCTAGGTACCTCCTGCGTTCGCCGGCACCGACAGCGCACCTGCGCCGCCCCGGTTCGTCGGTGTCCGACGGTCCCATCATGCGCTGATAGGCGACGTAGGCCAGCACCACGGTGCCCCCGCCGAGCAGCAGACCTCCGGCGATGTCGGTCACCCAGTGCACCCCGAGGTAGAGGCGGGTCAGCGCGACGGCCGCAGTGACCACTGCCGCCAGGACGATCGACACCGCGGACAACGCCCGCCCGCTGTGATGGCCGATCACGACGACCAGGGCACCCACCAGCGCTAGGGTGCCGGTGACATGCCCCGAGGGAAACGACTGATCGGTCTCGACGAGCACCTGAACGGCCTGCCCGGGACGGTGCGCACCGACGATGATCTTGGACAGCGTGCTGACGGCACCCGCAACTGTCAGCGTAGCGAGAATCAGGATCGCCGGCCGCGGTGAACCCCGGCGCCACCATGACAAGCCTGCCGCGACGACCGCGATCACGGCGACCCCGACAGGACTACCTACGGTGGTCACCGCGATCGCCAGCAACGTGAGCCCCGGGGTGCGGTGGCTCACCATCCAGGCGAGCACCGCGTGATCAAACGCGGTCCCCGCGGCGGCGCGATGAGCAACGATCCCGAGCCCGACGAACAGCGACCACAGTACGGCCACCATCGTCGTGTTCGTCGCGGCCGGAAGCGCGCGCACGGACTGTGGCATCCCTGCAGTGTCGGCGGCGGTTGCTGAATGACCGCTGAGAACGGCCACAACCGGGCGGCGGACTTATACGCCGCTGGCGGTAAGGGCGACGGCGAGGAGATCGGCCAGCCCTGGGTCGCAACGGGACGGTTTGCATACTAATCGGGTGAGTGTTCTGCCGGAGACGGATGTGGCCCGGGTGCAGCGGTGGTGCCGAGGCAGGGTTCCCGAGGGCATCCGTGACGAGGTGCGCGTCGAGGTCGATATCGCTGATCGGCATTTGACGATCGTGGAGTGCCGGCCCGCCGTGGCGGGCGGATATGGGCGCCGAGTGGACTCGGTTCCCGATCGCTCGGCTGCGCTATATGAAGGCCACCGGCGTGTGGTCGTTGTATTGGCGAGACCGCAACCTGCGGTTTCATGCCTACGATTTGGTAGCGCCTACGGCCAGTGTCGAGGAGCTGCTCGCCGAGGTGGATCGCGATCCCACAGCGATCTTCTGGGGCTGAGGCCGTGGCTCATGCCGTCTTGATGGCCAGCGTCAGTGATCAGGTCGGCGGGTCGGGCCCAGCCGAGGGTCTTGCGGGGCCGGTCGTTGAGTTCGTCGGCGACTCGCTGCAGTTCCTCGGGCGAAACGCTGCTCAGGTCGGTGCCTTTGGGGAAGTAGTCGCGTAGAAGGCCGTTCGTGTTCTCGTTGCTGCCGCGCTGCCAGGGTGAGTGCGCGTCGCAGAAGAACACCCGGGTGCCGGTGTTGGCGGTGATCTGCTGGTGCAATGACAGCTCCTTGCCCTGATCCCAGGTCAGCGTCCGCCGAAGGTGGGGCTCAAGGACACCGAGTGCGTCGGTGATGCCGTCACGCATCGCCTCGGCGCTCAGGCGCCCGGTGGGCACGTGGATCAGGATCAGGAAGCGGGTCGTGCGTTCGACGAGAGTGCCTATCGCCGAACGGTTTCCGGCACCCATGATGCAGTCACCTTCCCAGTGCCCGACCTGGACCCGGTCATCGACCTCGGCGGGGCGATCGGCGATCATCGTCATGTCGGTGAGCCGGCCACGTCGTTCCAGGCCCTGGACGCGGCGTCGACGCCGCCGCCGACGCCGCTTGGCCGGACGGGTCACATCGACCTTTGGGTCATAGATCGCCTGATAGATCGACTCGGTGCACAGGTGGCGCTCGGGTTGGTCCGGCAAACCGCGACCGAAGCTCGTGAGCGACCTGCTCGGGGCTCCACCGCTTGCCCAACAGCTCGGCGACGACGCCACGAAGCTGCTCGTCACCCATCAAACGTCGGGTCCTTGATGTCCGAGATCGCCGATCAACGCTCAGTCGCTGCGCCGTGGCGGGCAGGTAGCGGCCACGGTCATCGGCGTTGCGGCGAAGCTCCCGTGACACCGTGGAGGCCGCCCTGCCCAGCTCCTCGGCGATGCCGCGCACGCTGACACCCGCGCGGTGCAGATCAGCGATCGTCGTCCGCTCGGCAAGCGACAGGTACCGAGGATGCGGCTCCGTGGGAGTGGTGAGTCTCACCGGCGGATAGTGCACCGCTTCACCGGCTGTGTTGAGGATCGTGCGCCCATAGCGCCAGCGTGTCCCCGTCTTGCGGTTGATCCCCACGATCCGGCACGCCTCGGAGTTCCTCACCCCCTGCGCGATCAGCCGAGCGAACCGACTCCTGCTTCTCCACCAACATCACGCCATGACGAGTCTTCCGCACAGCTCCCACCGCAACCTCCGAATAACCTCGGTGTTGCGACGTTCACTGGAATCCGCCTTGCCAAACGCGAGCAGACCGGGGCCCACATCACGATCAAGCACTCACACGCGGACACCACGTCATCGCCATTGCCCGTCATCCAGAGGCGCTCACCGACGCAGCGACGAAGTGGGCGAACACTGGACGGTTGAGCACTGTGGCTGCAGATGTCGCGCGACGCGGCCGCCGTGGACACTGCAGTGACGGCTCAGAGGCTGCGATCTCAGCGGTCGCCTCCACAGGCCGTCATCGCAAGTCACGGGCGACTACCGCCTGGACAAAATGTCGTTCGGTCGGCACGGCGCGGGTCGGGCGTTGACCGTGGTCGACTGGCAGACGGTCACCTGGGGCCGGGCCTTCACCGACGTCGCCAACTTCCTGGGCTGCGCGTTACCGGTCGAGCACCGCCGCGCCCCGATACGACGAGCTGCTCGCGGCCTACCGTGCGGGGCTCGGTGCGGACGCGGGCGTCACCCTCGACGAGCTACGCGAGGGTTCCGGCGCCAGAGCTTATTCGGGGTGCTGCCGCCTTTGTCGACGCCAGAGCCGTTGCAGCCTTATGCCTCCGATGAAGAGCGCCACGAGCCGACCGACGAGCCACCGTGGAGTGAGAGCAACTCGCCATGGAGAACGTCGAACCGCTTGTCCGCTATCGCGTCTCGGTGCGAGGCTCACGATGATCCGGGGACATTGCTGCGCGGTGAAACCGGCCGGCGGGGTCGAGTTGAGGATGGACCTGACTTGGACCCCGGTCGGCACCCCATGTCGTCGCCGCCTTCGTGGAAGGCGCGGAGGCGTCGGGGGATGCCGTCAATGTCGTCGGCCACCGCAGGGCGGACGGTCGCACTCGTGCTGCCAGGTCGGTTCATCACGACTGCGCCGGGCGCGGCGATGCCTTCCGGCTCACCTTCGAAAGCGTGTCCGGCACAGCGTGTTACGTCACAGTGACGACACTGCAGTCGGGTGATCGGAGTCGGGGGATGTGATCACGGCCGCCCACCGGGACACTTTGGACAAGCCCGCGTGCAGAGGTGTGAGAGTCGGCCCTGACGGGTGCGCGCATTGTTGCCGGCCGTCGGCCGCGGGAGCCCGGCGCGGCGAGCCGGCGAGACGCCGTCTTTGTTGTGATGGGTCGCGGATGTATGAGACGCAACCGCGGCGCGGGCGAATCCGTCACAGTGACAAATATGCGGTCGGGGTAGGTCCGGCGCAACCAGGCTGCCGGCCGGGGGCGCTCGGGATGGCGGGTCGACACTCGACCTGCCTACTCAGACGGTGTGACTCATGTCGGACGCCTCCTCTGAGCGATCCACCGATAGGATGCCTCGACGGCGATCTCGCGACGCCCTGGTCAGCAAGGGACGGTTGTAACCAGCACGGACACCTCGCATTGGTTAAGTGCCGATAAGCCACATTATGTCAAGTCAAGTACGCCATGTATGCGTTGTGCTGCAACGCTATCTGTCGCCGTATGGCTCGGCGCCCCAATCGGTTTCGCCAGCGACGAGCCGCCAAGTTAGGTTGAGGCCCGGCAGGTCTTACGACGAGGCTCGGGACTATAGATCTAGGACGAAGCGCAGTGCTTGGTCAATGGCTTGCATCCGTTCTGGATTGATCATTCCCTGGCGAGATGACAGCCGTTCGACGGAAGTCACACGCAGCTGATCGCAGCGAGCGTACGAAATATGGCCTAGCCCGCTACTCGCTGGCTCGAGTTCCACGTGGCTTCGCAGGCCGTAACCAGTGGTGGTGATCGGGACGACGACCACCAGACCGCCTGGTCCGTTGTTGAGAATGTCGACCGACACCACCACCGCCGGGCGGCGAAAGGCCGGCTCGTGTCCAATCGGTTGGCCGAGATCGACGTGATAGACCTCCCCCCGCCAGATCAAGCTAGTGCGTCCCACTCGTGACGCTCGGCCAGGTATTGCTCCCACAGTTCGGGGTCGCTGCGCAGGCGTTGGTAGTCCCCGTTGAGCCCCCGCAGGAACTCCTGCCGCTCCAAGGCGTCGATGGCCGCGTGTACGACGTCGACGACGGCGCTTTGACGAGCCTCGGCTAGAGATTGCAGCCGCTCAGAGTCGGATCGGCGGACTCGGACAGTTGTGGTTTCTGCTGCCATGGAACCAGTGTAGACGAATTGTAGACAAACAGTCACGGCCAATCGTCCCATGTGTTCAGCAAATGACCGGCGGGCAGACCCCGAGCGCTAGCGGGCCCCTTCCCTCCCGCCCGCCTTGGGCAGGGCGACTCCAAGATTCGACATCCGGGGCCGCCCTCACGATCCACCGGCCCATCCCGGCGATGAATACGGCGGAACCAAATATGGCGGGTTACCAGCAAAGTATGCCGTGCTCATCAGATGAATCAGGGACGTTTCTCAGTGACTCTCGCCTGGTGCTTCCCGCCAGTTTGACCAAAGCGCCTTGACGCCAACGGTTTATAGCAGCTAGCCCAGTGTCCGAGGCGTTTCTGGTCGGCGCTGCGGCGATTGGCAACACCCGGCTGGGCTCGGAGCGCACGGGGCTGGACCGACAAGTCGTTGTCGTTCAGCTAGGCGCGGTGAATTAGCCCATCGAGATTCAGTCTCACACTGGTGAGTATCGCTATAGTTTTGCGCATGGTGGCCGGGTCCCTGATCGCGTGGCTCTTGGATTCCGATCCGGCATTGCGCTGGCAGGTTGAGCGTGATCTTGTGGACGAACCCCCTGTGGTCTGGGAAGCAACGCGGGCACGCACCGCGACCGAGGGCTTCGGCGCGCGCCTGCTCGCGCACCAGGACTTGGACGGCCAATGGGCTGGCGGCGCATTCTTCCCTGCAGACTTCGATTTTGACGGTCCCGAGGCTGCAGAAGGTGCTGGTCGGCCCTGGACGGCCACAACGTGGACACTCAATTCGTTGCGGGAGTGGGGTGTTGACGCTGTTGTCCTGCGAGAGCGCCGCACGGTCGAGCTTCTCGCAGACAACAGTCGGTGGGAATACGAGGACCTGCCCTACTGGTTTGGCGAAATTGACTGCTGCATCAACGCGTGGACGGTCGCCAACGGTGTGTGGCTGGCCGCGGACGTCACCGGCATCGTTGACTGGTTTCTCGAGCATCGATTGTCCGATGGCGGCTGGAACTGCGACTGGGTTGAGGGCTCGACGCGATCATCATTCCACTCGACGCTCAACTCGCTGAAGGGGCTGCTTGCCTACGACGCGGCGACCGGAGGCACCGACGAAACCCGCGCCGCTCGGCGCTCCGGTCAGGAATATCTGCTGCAGCGCGACCTTTTTCGCCGACTGTCGACCGGCGAACCGGTGGGACCATGGATCGACCAGTTCGCGTATCCGTTCCCGCTGGTCCTATAACGTGCTCAATGCAGCTGACTACTTCCGGCAGGCTTCGTTGCTCGACAGCGCTGGGCCAGATCCGCGCATGGCTGACGCCATCGAGATCATTCGTGCCGCCCGGCAGCCGGACGGCACGTGGCTGCAAGGCGATCGACATCCCAGGCGTGTGTGGTTTGAGGTCGACGCACGCGAGGGACAGCCATCGAAGTGGCTGACGCTGTTCGGGACTCGAGTGCTGGCGTGGTGGGACTCTCTGGCTCCCCAGACGACACAGACTGGATGACCGTCAATAGGCGACTCCAGCGCAGACTCACCTCGGCGAGCTGACCTAGGGCTGGGCGCCGGGCGGGCTTGACACACCAGGAACCTGTGCGATCGCTCCCGTCGAGCAATCGGTTGGTCCTGGGTCGCCGGCCCGCGACTCCAGGAGTTCGGTGCGGGTGGCGGGAATCCCGCTGCGCCCGTGCTCATCACATTTGACCGCAAGAATCTGGTTGATCCCAAGCCGGTTGGCGCTGAATCGCCAGCGCCGAGCCAGCCATGTACAGCCGCCAAATCCGTGCCCGGCCAGCACTGCTGAGCCCGATCGCCTGCGTCCAGTTGTCTTCGAGATTGGCAACCCAGGCCCGCAGAGTCAGCGCGTAATGTTCGCGCAGCGACTCGACATCACGCACCTCGAAGCCAGCTCGCTCGAGCGCGTCGATCATCGGCGCCATCGGTTCGATTTCCCCGTCGGGAAACACGTAGCGATCGATGAACGACGTCTTGGAGAACTCCATCGACTCGCCTGGCCTGCGTGAGATTGCGTGGTTGAGCAACCGGCCTTGCATCACGCAGGAGTCCATACAGCTGGTCAGCGTAAACGGGCAGCATCGCCGCGCCGACATGCTCTGCCATACCGATGCTCGAGATCGCGTCGTATGGTCCGTCGGTGACGTCACGGTAATCCTGGACACGAATGTCGACCAACTCAGCCACGCCCTCGTTGACCATCCGCTTACGTGCGTAGTCCGCCTGGGCTCGCGCGAAAGGGTGATGCCGACGACGTGCGCACCATAGGTGCGGGCGGCGTGCAATGCGAAGGTCCCCCACCCGCAGCCAACATCGAGGACTCGCATGCCCGGCGGCCAGGCCGAGCTTGCGGGCCACCAGATCGCACTTGGCGTACTGCGCCGCGGCGAGGCCCTTGTCTGGCTGTTCCCAGTACCCACACGAGTACGCCATGGAGTCACCCAGGACCAGGCGGTAAAAGTCGTTGCCGACGTCATAGTGGTGGCTAACCGCTGCGGCGTCGCGACGCTTGTCGTGCCGATGCCCGCGAGCCAGTCTGGCTTCCTCGCTCGGCGGCTTCGGTGGCGGGCCAACGATGCCAAGCCGCAGTAGCCGTCTTCGCCAGGGCCTTCTTTGTCTCGGTATCGATGCGTACGCCCGGGCCGCGGGTGGGATCCGACATCTGCTCCAGGACCTCCATGCCTGCGAGCAGGTCTCCCTCGATTTCGATGTCGCCGGAGACGTAGGCACGGGCGAAACCCAGTTCGTTGGGAGCCCAGAGTAATCGCCGCAGGCCTCTGCGATTGTTGATCTTCAGCGCCCATTGCCCATTCGGCGGTCCTACCCGACTGCCGTCCCACGCCTTGATCGCGACCGGAGCCTCGGGACTTACTGCGGCGCGCACCAACGGCGCCAGCGTTTCAGCAACTGTCATCAGGCAAACCTCCGTCCAAAGCAACCATTGCACAGGCCGAGCAGGCCGTGCCCGCGTCTACAACCAGCAGACACCAGCCTGCTCCTTTCGTGCGACGAGTGCGACTTGACTTTCCCAATTGGAAAGTAGACCCTACTTTCCGCATGGGAAAGTGAGGCTGGGGCGATGGATGACGACCTCGCACCCGAGCAGGCCCGCGAAGCTCTCGGCGCCGCCGAGGAGGCTCGGCGGCGGGTGGCCGCAGAGATCGGCCTGCTCCGCGCGTACTGGTGGGCGATGGCCGCGGGCTGGCTGGTGCTGGGTGGGTTAGGCGACGTCGGCCCGGCATGGCTTGCGATGGTGGCCACACTGGGCTTCGGTATCGGCCATGCAACGGTCGCGGCACGGCTGCTCAATGGTCGCCGGCAGTCGGATCGAGTACAGGTCAGCGCGGCCGTCGCTGGACGACGCACGCCGCTAATCGTAGTCGGCATGCTTCTCAGCCTGGTGGTACTCACCATCGCAGCGGCGATAACTCTGCATGCCGACGGCGCCGCCCACCCCGGCATCTGGGCGGCCTTGTTCGTCGCGGTCCTCGTCGGATTCGGGGGGCCGCAGATGCTGCAGGTTTTGCGGCATTGGACGCGAGCGTGACAACCGAACGGTTCGACGAGTTGATCCACCCCAGCACCCGCCTCTCGCTGGTGGCGACCCTCGCGGCGGCCGACTGGGCGGAGTTCGCCTTCCTGAAGGATAGGCTATCGTTGTCGGATTCCGCGCTGTCCAAGCAGCTTTCGATTCTGGAGGACGCTGGCTACGTGATGACCGAGCGTCGCCTCGATGGCAGTCGCCGCAAGGTGCACGCCCGCCTGACCAATTCCGGGCGCGAGGCGCTTGACGGCCACGTGGCAGCCTTACAAGCCATCGTCACGGACAGGGGCGCGCTCAAGATCTCGACAAACGACGCGCCCGTCTGACCCTTGGGCGACAGATGAGTTCCAGAACCACGGTGAGTCGAAATCAGAATGCAGAGCTACACACTCGAGACACCCGAGGTCGATCTCGCCTACGACGTTGTTGGTCCGCTGCCGACCGCCGATGGCCAGCCGCCGTTGATCATGATCGGCCAGCCGATGGAAGCGAGCGGCTTCCGCGCGCTGACCACGTACTCCCCGGACCGCACCGTGGTTACCTACGACCCGCGCGGCGGCGGCCGCAGTGCCCGCAAGGACGGACGGGGCGAGCAGACCCCACAGGATCAAGCTCGCGACGTACACGCGGTGATCGAAGCAATCGGCGGCGGGCCGGTCGAGATGTTCGCCAGCAGTGGCGGCGCGGTAGTCGCGCTCGCGCTGGTCGCCGCGTTCCCGCCAGCAGTCATTCCCGCACGATCGCCGCCAAATTTGACCTGGACGACACTCGGACGCATCCACACGTCGGCGAGGTCAATCTGCGATTCATCTACTTGCTCGCGATCTGGTGTAGCGCTCATAGATCGAGGACGATGCGCAGTGCCGCGTCAACGCGGCGCAGCTCGTCGAAGCTTAGGAACCCGACGCTCTTGCCGAGCCGGCGCGGGTCGACCGCCGCGGCCTGCTCGGCAAGCACCCGGGTGCTCACGCCGCCGATTTCGACCTCGGGACGAAAGCTGGCGGCACGAGCCGACGTAGACGTTGGCGCAACCAGCCAGGTCGACAGAGGCAGTTGATCTGACTGGACGACGACGGCGTAGCGGGAACCCGACTGCTCGTGACCCCGGCTCCCCCGTGGGGCATGCAACTGAAAGACCTCACCACGCACGCAGCGTCTCCATATCGCGCAGCACCTGCATGGCCTCAGCGCGATCGGACTCGTCTTCAGCAAGCCTTTCCGCCTCAGCGCGAATCGCCGCGCTGGCCTTCCGTCGTGCGGCATCGATGAGAGCAGATCGAACGGCTGCGGACACGGCCGTGCCATCTTTGGTCAAGACCTCCAGCGCCTTCGATGTGTCTTCGTCGGGCCGGAAGGTAATCGTGTCAGCCATAGCAACAGTGTACGACGTTTTGTAAGACGGCCACTGGACTTGACCGGATCGACAGAGTGACGTTTCGCAGAAACAGCAGCCCCCCGGCTAGCGCCTACCTGCTGACGACCCGGAGTAGTCCTGCAGTAAAACAGAACGCGCATGCGGGATCGTCTCGGACATCGCTCGCAATGGCCTGTTTCCTCGATGAAGCCGAGGGCTCCAGCCTTTCCCGGCGCGTTGGGGTTGCAGCTCGAGTCAGGACGAATACGGCGGGATCGAATATGGCGGGTTACCGGCACAGTACGCCGTCTTACGCTGTCGCCCAACGGTTTAATTTACCGGGCAAGGCCGAGAAACGCCATCATTGCCCGCTCGACCTCGATGACCTGTTCCGCTGTGAGCCGGCCGATCCGGGCGTGGACGTTCGACCTTCGGACGGTGGTGAGCTTATCGATCATCACGTCGCTATCGTCGTCAAGTCCAGATAGTCGACCGTCTCCGCCGGCTATCCGAATACGCATCAACGGCGCATCCAGCAGCGTGCCGGTCACCGGAGCAACAGTCACTGAACTCGTGGCATCAAAGAGGTCATCCTGAACGATCACCGCCGGACGCGGCTTCCCCGCGTAGACGCCCCCCGCTACGGTCCAAATCTCCCCTCGGTTCACTCCTCGTCCCACGGTGACGAGATCGCCTCAACGAACTCTTGGTCGTCGCCGCTCTCGTCCGCTCGTGCGACCAACGAAGCCTGGCGATGAGCCTCGGCCGCAAAAGTCTCGGTTCGCACATCAGGCACCCAGACCTGCAGAGGCCGGAGGCCACGCGCCCGCATCCGCCGTCGGTACTCGCCGACCCTCTCCCTCACTGCCATGCCGCAATGTTACATGTAACGCACAGTCTTGGAAGTCGGATAATCTGACCTGCCAGTCCAGCAAACAGATATCCCAAGTACGGTAAGCGACGGCATACTGCTTCAAACGAATCACCGCACCGCCCCCGCCGCGAGCGAGTACGCCTGCAGGAGCGCCTACGTACCGGGCGCGCCCAGAGATTGAGCCGCTGCGGCATGGGTAGCCCTCTTTCCGGGCGACACCTGGCGGCTGTATCCGAAGCAGTGTTCGGTGGATCGGCGACCATGCTCGTCGCTCTAGCGCCCAAGAGCAGGAACAACAATCCGGTCGACGTTGGATGGAAAGAGTGAGCGCAATGAGCACTTCCACTGGTCCTTCGCGCACTCCGCGTGTGCTTGTCGTGGTGTCCGCTGCCGATCGGCTGCCACTTCGCGAGGGCCGCGACGCCCCCACCGGCACCTACCTCGGAGAGCTGATCGAGCCGACTGACGCCCTGCTCGACGCCGGCTATCAGCTGTCCTTCGCTACCCCCGGCGGGAAGGTGCCCACAATCGACGGCACGTCGTGCAGCTTGATGTACTTCGCGATGTCCCGGTCCCGGCGCGACGCCGCCCTGGCCAGCTACACCCGTCTGCTCGAAGGTGGTCTCGCCACGCCGGACGAGCCTCGAACAGATCGCTCACGACACCGACCGGCTCGCCGGATTCGACGCGATATTCGTCCCCGGAGGACATGCCCCGCTGGTGGATCTCCTGCACCGCGACGCGTTCACCGATGACTCACTCAACGAAGACTTCGGGGCCCTGCTGCACTTCTTCCACGACCGGCAACGCACGACGGCCCTGATCTGTCACGCCCCAGCTGCACTCGCCGCCGCACCGCAGGTCGACGGCCACTGGCTCTATGACGGATACCGGATGACGTGCTTCAAGACCGTCGTAGACACCATGCTGTGCACCGTTCCCGTGGCACGACGTTTCCCTGGTCACCTCCAAGAGGACCCGACTCAGCTGCTTCGCTCTCGCGGTGCCCGCATCGAACAGACCCGGCTGCCCATGGGAAGCCTTGTCATCGAAGACCGCGAACTACTCACCGGCCAAGACCCGTACTCAGCCAAGGCGCTCGGCGCCGCGCTCGTCGCCAAGATCGGTCGTTCGACCCCCTAGCCCACGATGGAGATACACCTCCCGTAGCAGAATGCTACGGTGGTAGCAGACTGCTACCAGGAGGTATGTCGTGTCCGATGTCGCCGACCGGGTCACGCGCGTGGCCGCAGACCTGATGGACAGCGCCTCTGTCGAGGGTGCACGGCAGAGCCGCTCGGCCAAGCAGCAGCTCGACCACTGGGCTCGGGTGGGACGGGCGGTGTCCAGCCATCAGAGCGCGTCGCGTCACCGCGTCGAAGCGGCGATGGCCGGAGATCTCGATCTCGCCGACCTCGACGCCGACGAGGAGGTCGTGTTCAACGCCGAGATTACCGCGGCCATCGAGGAGAGCCTGACGCGGGCGAATTACGGTGACGTGCTGTCCGATCGCGGGCTCACGCTGGTGGCGCTCGACGACGAGGGTGAGATCGTCGAGTACCGGTCCGACGGTGGATCGTCGGTGATCGGCTCGGACCGCTGATCGCGGTCCGAGCCGTCGACGGCGACCACGGCTGGTGAAGCGCCTCGATCTGGTCGTCGGACCCAACGGCGCTGGCAAGTCGACGTTCGTCGAACTGACACTCGGACCGCTGCTCCCCCGCAGCGTGTTCGTCAACGCCGACGAGATTTCCAAGCAGCGCTGGCCCGACGACCCGGCCGGTCACGCTTACGACGCCGCCAAAGTCGCCGCCGAGACCCGCGACCGGCTCGATCGAACTGGGCCGCTCCTTCATCGCCGAAACAGTGTTCTCGCATCCGTCCAAGCTGGACCTGATCCGGACCGCCAGGACGGCCGATTTCACCGTTGTGCTGCACGTCGTGCTGATCCCCGAGGATCTGGCCGTGGAACGCGTGAAGCGTCGCGTGATGGCAGGGGGCCACGACGTGCCCGAGGACAAGATCCGTGAACGGCACCGCCGGTTGTCGGGTCTGGTCGCGACCGCCGTCGGCCTCGCCGACACCACCACCATCTACGACAACTCGCGGCGCAGGGGCCCGCAGGTGGTGGCGCAGTTCAGCGGCGGCGTCGTCGTCGGGTCACCGGCATGGCCGGACTGGACACCGGAGCCGCTGGTTCAGTGCTGGCCGTCCTGAGTGCTCGTCTGCTCGCCACCTGCAGCTTCGTGCTGGTCGTGTACTGGGATCTGTTGTCGCGCTATGCTTCTCATGCATTATCGACATCAGGCCCGTACGGCAGTAGGTCGATTTGGCCAAAGCGCCTTGGCGCGATGCTTCGGTTCGCGCCGTAGGCTCACGGCGTGCGCAACGTGACCTTGGCCAGCGCTGCGGCGACGGCGGCGCTGACGGTGGGGCTGTCGGCCTATGCAGCGTTGATCTTGGCCGGCATCGCGGTGGCGATCTACGACGTCCGCCGGCATCGACGAGGCCGGGCGATCGCCGCCGCGGTGATGGTCGGGGTGCTGACCCTGGGCGGGCTGGTGATCGCGATCGTCAGCAGTGTCGCATGAACCCTCACAACGCGCATCACCGTGTCGGCTTGCGCTGTGAAGCACGCGCAATGGCAGTGACAAGGCGGCTGGCGGTGTCAACCAACGTGTCACGCTCGATGCTGAGCCGACCGTCGATCCATTCGAGGTAAAGGGAGATCAGCGCTCCAGAAAGTGCGGTCGCCATCACCTCGAGTTCTCGTGAGTCGGGTGGTGCCAGTCTTCTGCCTGTGCTCTCCAGGGCTGGCACCAGCGACCTGATGAAGACGGGTTTCTTGCCGGCCTGGTGCACCCGCAGCGTCTTATCGGACATCGGCTCGCGCAGCAGGATGCGTGCCCGGCGCGGATCCTCCTCGAAGTACTGCCCACAGATCTCGAGAACCGATCTGATCGTGCGCTTGTGCTGACCTTCACCTGCTTCAACGAGGCGTTCGAACAATTTTCTCTCCACCTGGTCGTAGGTCGCGATCATCAACTCCTCGCGACTGGAGAAGTTCTCGTAGAAGTAGCGCGGGCTCAACTTCGCCGCTCTGCAGACGGCGCGCAGGGTGATCGACGCGGCACCGCCGGTGCCGAGGAGGTCGAAACAGACGTCGACGAGTTGTTGCCGGCGTTCGGCCGAGCGGTCGTCCATCGTTTGACCACGCCAGAGCTTTCCGCTACTCACACGGCAATGATGCATGGAGATGGCCTCGTTAACCGGCAGGCGCCTCACGCCACGACATCGCCGAGCGGTCTACGTGGGTGATCTAACGGTTGGAGGTGTCGGCGCGCGCCGACAGGGATCGGGCGATCGCGTCGACATTCTCTGTTCCGATGTAGGCGCCGGTGATCAGCCGCCCGACGGCCGGAATCTGCAGGGTGCCGAACAGCGGTAGGACAGCGAAATGCACCATCGCGAGCAACGGATCAGCGACCACCGGAATGTGATGCAGGCGGCGGCATGGCCGTGGGATCGCAGAGTAGGCGAGGAAGGTGCTCGCCAACAGAACGATGTCGGCGGCCACGGTGACCACCAAATCTGCGAATGTAAACCTGAACTGACTTGCCGCGGTGCGTAATTGGTTGCCGAAATAGCCCTTGCGCGTGCGATACATGTGAGCTTGACCGCGATAGTAGTCGTCGACCTGTCGGGCGGTTACCGGAATCCGCTCCCGCGGGACGCCCATCAGAACCGCGAGTTCTCGGCGAAGAAGCGATCCCGCATCTCGGCGGGCAGCCTGGCCGGCCACTTCAATCCGCGAAAAAGCGTAACGTTCGTAGGCGATCAACGCACCGTGCGAGATCGTCACTGCCGCAAACAACATCGTGTCCGCGGCGACCGCCGAGTACGGCTGGCCGTCCTCAGCGTTGATCCCCCGCATGGGTCGGTGGTAGGCGCGGTCCGCGCAGCGGCGGGCTGCCTCCCGGTCTCCGAAGATCATCGGCAATGGCCCCACGACGGTGCGGCGAAGTCGGTCAGTGATTCGCCCACCCTTTTTCGCCGGATCGCCGCGCCATGCGCGTTGCTTCTTCCTATTGGTGGGATACAGCGGGTCGTGGTCGAGCAGGATCGACTGGAAGTCGATGTGAGGAGCCTCGAGCAGGTTGGTGATCTGGGCGATCATCAAAGAAACTGCCGGAGCGGCCAGCACTCTCCAGGAGATCGAATCGGGTCCGAAGAAACCGAAGTCGGTCTGATGTCGACTGCCCACTCTGACCGGCGCTTGGTCCTCAGCGGTTCGTGCGCTTGGTGTTTCGGCGGGGACGTCGACGCGGTCTTTATAAGAAACGAGTGTTTCCTATGGAGGCGAGGATGTCAATCCGTCGCCGCGGTGCCTCCGCTGCTCTCCCCCACGGCAATCGGTCGGCTCCGGGAGGCCGCCGGCCTGTGCTCTGCTTGCTACGGTGGGCGCCATGGCCAAGCGGAAATGGAGTGACCTGTCGCCGGCGCAACGTTCGGTAGTGGTCGTACTCGGTGTTGCCGAGATGCTCGCGACCACCGCCATGCTGGTGGACCTGGCGCGTCGCCCGGAGGCGGAGATCCGCGGGCCCAAGGCGCTGTGGCGGACGTTGTCCGTGGTACAGCCAGTCGGTCCGCTCGCGTACTTTACCGTCGGCCGGATGGGTTGAGCGACAGCGTCTGGGCCATCGTCGGTCAAGCTGGTTCTAGGGCAAAGGGATCGGCAATGAGCCTGACTCCAGAGTGCTTTCTCGCCAGCCCGAACAGGTCGCGCGGGCGGCGCTGAGCATTCATGACAGCACCGCTTCTGCAAGGCGATCGATCTGCTCGATCTCGGCGACGCAGGGATGAAACACGAGTCCGTCGAAGCCGAGGTCGCGGTAGGCGCGGACGGTTTGTGCCGCCTCGTCGGCGGAAACGAGCATGTCGGCGACGTTGAGAGCGGCGTAGTCCGGCTTGAAGCCGTAATAGCTCTGCAGGTGGGCTCGGCCGGCAGCGACGGTGTCGTCGTCGCCGAGAGCGAAGTTGACGCTGGCGCGCAGCCAGGGGCGGCCCGCCCGGCCCGCCTCTGCCCACGCCGCGCGCACCCGGTCGGCGAGCGCGGACTGGTTGGGGTAATCGCGCAGCGCTCCGGCCGACCAGCCATCACCGATCGTCGCGACGCGGCGGATCGTCGCATCCGCCCGTCCGCCGAACAGGATCGGAATGCGCACCGGCGCTGCGCTGAGCGCCCTATCCCCCGTCACCGTCTTGGCGTCACACGTGTCGCGCAGCACCGTCACGGTCTCGTCGATGATGCGCCCGCGACGCCGATAGTCCACGCCGACGGCGGTGTAGTCATCGGGTCGGCTCCCAACACCCAGGCCGAGGGTGAAGCGGCCACCGGAGGCGTCGGCAAGGGTGGTGACCTGTTTGGCCAACAGCGCCGCGGGATACAGCGGGGCGAGCAGCACGTTGGTCATCAGACCGATGTCGGTGGTCGCGCCCGCTGCCATCGATAGCGCGACGATCGAATCGAGGCTTTCGTAGACCAGTCGATCGATCGCTGCCAGGGCGGCGAAGCCGCGCTGTTCGGCTCGGCGAGCCCACTGTGTGGTCAACAAACCAGGCGCGTGGGCGATGTGGCTGGGCAGTCCAATTGCTATCCGCATCGTGATCACTCCTTAAGGGGTGCCGGACGTGACGGTGACTATCGCGGCGTGCGGTCGTTCGAGTACGACGGGTAGTAGCGCCCCACGGACGATTCCGCTGCCGTCGCCGGTGACCAAAGTCGTGTTGCCCGTCAGGTCCATGGGTTCCAGGCTGGCGGCCTCGATGTCGAGATCGCGACTGTTGTGAAGAAGATGTTGATAAATAGTCATCGATACCGGATCAAATGCATGATTAGCGTCGTGATCGATGATTTAGACGCACAGATTCTTCATGCCCTGCAGCTGGCGCCACGGGTTTCGTTTCGGCACATCGCCGCGGTGGTCGGGGCGTCTGAGCAGACAGTCGCCCGGCGCTATCACCGACTGCGGCGCGACGGCGTGGTGCGCGTTGTCGGGCTGGACAACCGCTGGGTCGATGGTGAAGCGAGTTGGGTGTGCCGGATCCGCTCAGCGCCCGACCGGATACCACAGCTGGCCGACGCGCTGGTACGCCGCCCGGACGTGTCCCATGCCAACGTGCTGGCGGGATGGACCGAGCTGGTGTGCGTCGTGCGCGCACCGCTCGGCGATAGTCGTGAAGATGTTCTGCTGCAGCTGCTTCCGCGAACGGCCTCGGTCATCGACATCAGCATTGATCTGCTGCTGCACTCGTTTGGACAACCCGCCAGCGCGCCGTGGACCGGCTATGGCCGCAGGCTCTCCGATCGGCAAGCCGAACAGATCCTCGCCGAGCGCACCGATCCGGCGGACAACGACCAACGGTCCCTGCCGACCGTCGAGGATCGCCCGATCCTCGAGGCACTGGCCGAGGACGGCAGGGCGCCGCAGGCGAAGCTTGCCGCACGGACCGGCTGGTCGCAGGCGCGGGTAGGCCGGCGGATCGCGGCCCTGGAAGCTTCCGGCGCGCTGCGCTACGACGTCGACATCCTCCCCGAGCGGCTCGGCCATCAGCTCAGCGCGATGCTGTGGCTGACTGTGGCGCCCAAGGATCTTCACCGCGTCGGCGAGAGTATCGCCGCGCACGATCACATCGCCTTCGCGGGCGCCACGAGCGGGTCCAAAAATCTTATGGCCATTGCTATCTGCCGAGACGCTCACGACCTCTATCGGTATCTCACCGACCAGCTCGGGCAGATCGAGGAGATCCGGGGTTACGAGGTCAACATCCGCACCCAGCGGCTCAAGCAACATGGATCGCTCGTCGCCCACGGAAGGCTCGTCAATCCCCGCCCCGCCCGACCGGCGCGCTGAGACACTGATTCGTCTCTCGCGGAGTATCCGAAGGCGCTCAGTTCACCGACCCGGGCGGCAATGTGTGGTTGGGTCAATTGATGTCCACACCGACCGCCATCGTCGGACTCGGCTCGATAAGGGTGTTCGGCGACACGATCTCGCTCAATGCCGTCGTAGCCGCCCTCAGCGTCCTGGTCTTTGCCGTGCTCCTCGCACTGCTGTTGCGTCGCGGGCTGCTGCGGTATGTCGAACGCGAGAGCACCGCGCACCGCAGCACCTGGTACACGGTGTCGCGAGTACTCGCCTACACCATCGTCGTCATAGGCGTCCTGGCCGCCGTCTCGGTGCTCGGCCTACCGTTGAGCCGATTCGCCTGGCTCGCCGGCGCGCTAGGCGTAGGCCTTGGCTTCGGGCTGCAGACGATCTTCAGCAATTTCATCTCCGGACTCATCCTGCTGTTCGACCGGACGATCCAGGTGGGCGACTTCGTCGAGCTCGAATCCGGTGTCACCGGCGAGGTTCGTGACATCCGGATTCGCGCAACGCGAATCGTCACCAACGACAACATCGACATCCTCGTCCCCAACTCGGAGTTCGTCACCAAGAAGGTCGTGAACTGGACGCACCGCGACGTGTCCCGCCGCCTGCGGGTGCCGTTCGGCGTGGCCTACGGCACCGACAAGAACACGGTGAAGCTCGCCGCGCTGGAGGCCTCGGCCGAGCTGCCATTTACTCTGACCCTCCAAGGCCCTCACCGGCCGCAGGTCTGGTTGACCGAATTCGGGTCGAGCTCGCTGAACTTCGAGCTGGTGGTGTGGCTGAACGGGGACGCCACCGTGCGCCCCGCTGCCGTCACCGCCGCCTACAACTGGGCCTTGCACTCCGCGCTGCAGCGCCACGACATCGCCATCCCCTTCCCCCAGCAGGACCTGCACGTCCGCAGCCTATTCGGGCTGACGGGGCAGGACGCCCAAGACGCGATAGGTCTCAAGGGCACCAAGACGCACGATGCGCCCCAGGCGCACCCACCGGCGTCGGACAACGACGCCGTCGACGACGTGAGCGGCGCTGCGCGCGAGTTGCCGGGCACCGCTGAGGATCTCGCCGATACCGACTGACTTTTCAGTGGACCATCCCGCACCCCGGGAAGTCATCCAGGTAGCGCTGCGCTTCACTGGCGAATACGGTCATCGCGCGTAACAGGACGAACCGATAATGTGGTGCGGGAAGCTGCGGGCGTTTTCTCGACGATGCGGTGACGGGCGCGACTACCGTTCTCGTTCTGAAGACCAGCGGTCGGCAGAGCTGGGCCGGTGCCGGAGGCTCGCAAGACACGACGCAGTTGGATCTCTGTCGCTTTTTGAGGGGTGGATGGCGCTTCGGCATGGTCACCGCTTGTTGTTTGAGTCACAGACTGCGGGTGCAGAGCCCTTCGACTTAGGAGTACACGTTCCAGGGACGCCGCCGCGGACTGAACCCGGACTTGGAATGCTGTACGTCGGAGCGATGTTTCACGACCTCGGCCTGACCGAGCGCTACCGCAACACCTCACGATCTTCCTGCCCCTTCTGCGGGTTGGTGGCGGCGGCCACGGTGAGGCTGGCCCAGTCTGTCCGACGGGCTGAGCCAGCGGATAGGGTCTGACTCGGTACCTGGCCCCCGACTCCCCTCGCCACTCCTGAAACATCTCACGAAGCGACCGATACATGGCCGACACGACGAACAGCCTGCCGCTGACGCCACCCGGGCAGACGCCGCACCGCGTCCTGACGATCGCGGGCTCCGATTCCGGTGGCAGTGCCGGTCTGCAGGCAGACATGCGCACCTTCGCGATGCTGGGGGTGCACGGGTGCGCTGCAGTCACGGCGGTGACAGTCCAGAATTCTGTGGGCGTCAGAGCATTTCATGAGGTTCCGATCGACATCGTTGCCGGGCAGATCAGCGCGGTGGCATCCGACATCGGGATCGAGGCCGCCAAGACCGGCATGTTGGCCTCCACCGCGATCATCGAGGCCATCGTGGCGACCTGGACGGCAGAAGACCTCCACGGCACGGTTCCTCTGGTCGTCGACCCGGTGTGCGCCTCCAATGCCGGCGAACCGCTCCTGCATGCCAGCGCACTCGACGCTCTGCGCGACGAATTGATCCCGATGGCCACCCTGGTGACACCGAACCTCGACGAAGTGCGACTGCTCGTCGGTATCGACGTCGTGGATGACGATACCCAGCGCGACGCAGCCAGAGCACTGCACGCGCTGGGACCGCAGTGGGCACTGATCAAAGGCGGTCACCTGCGCACGTCACGCATCAGCTCAGACCTCCTCTTCGACGGCTCCGAGTTTCATCAGTTCGCTGCGGTTCGGGAGGACACCCGGCACGACCACGGCGCCGGCGACACGCTGGCCGCGGCGATCACCGCCGCGCTGGCACATGGCCACTCGGTCCCCGATGCGGTCGCATTCGGCAAGCGCTGGGTGACCGAGTGCATCCGCGCCGCCTATCCGCTGGGCCACGGCCTCGGGACGGTCAACGGAATGACGCGCCTCTACCGCTGAGCCCCGCGAAATGTGGCCGCCACCACTCGAAGAACACGATGTTCTCGGGCTTTGCTGAATTCCTTCTCAGCCCAGTCTCAGTCGTCCCCGGCACCGTTGAGTCAATCGAACGCGCTGTAGACGAGCGAAGGGACCAGATCGATGGCGAACCCGCCCCCGTACCCCGCGGACCCGCGTGGGGAAGGCTATGACTGGGCAGGCGGGTACCGCAACTCCCCACGAACCCGTTGGACGGCAATCGTGCACAGCCGGCACATGATCCGCGGAACATGCGCCGCGACGGGAGACGCCGCACGCCTCGCGGACTGGTGCTCGCAGGGGCAGCGGCGATCGCCATCGCAGGCGGAGGTATCGGTGCAGCGACAGCGGTGGCTGTGACAGACCACGACCGTTCGGCGCCGACACCGCCGGCCGCAACACAGGCGCAGTCGGTGAAGCCGGCCGCCGAGTCAGCCCCGGGTTCGGTCGAGCAGGTGGCCGCCAAAGTGATGCCGAGCGTGGTCAAGCTGCAGATCACCACGGGTCAGGGCGTGGCGGAGGGGTCAGGAATCGTGCTGAGCTCCGACGGACTCATTCTCACCAACAATCATGTCGTCGCCCCGGCGGGCGAGGCCGGGAACTTGGGCGCACAGCCCACGGCCTTCGACGGCGCAGACACGATGAGCACCGTCACGTTCTCCGACGGGCGCAGCGTGCCGTTCACCGTTGTGGGCACCGACCCCACCGGTGATCTGGCCGTCGTGCGCGCCCAGGGCGTCACTGGACTGACGCCCATCACCATCGGCTCCTCGAAGGACGTCGAGATCGGCCAGGAAGTCGTGGCCATCGGTTCCCCGCTCGGCTTGCAGGGCACCGTGACCCGAGGCATCGTCAGCGCACTGAATCGCCCGGTGACGGCCGGTGACGGCGCGGGCGACTCCCCTGTCGTGCTCGACGCGTTGCAAACGGATGCGGCGATCAACCCCGGTAACTCGGGCGGCCCCTGGTCAACATGAACGGCGAACTGATCGGCGTCAACTCCGCCGGTGCCAGTCTGGGATCGGCGTCCGGCGGGGGTTCGATCGGACTCGGCTTCGCGATCCCGTCGGACCAGGCCAAGCGCATCGCCGACGAGTTGATCTCCTCCGGCACAGCCAGCCACGGATCACTCGGCGTGCAACTGGGCAACAGCCCCGATGGCGTCGCGGGCGCTGCGGTCGCCGATGTCGCGGCGGGAAGTCCTGCCGCCCGAGCCGGTTTGGCCAGCGGCGCGGTGATCACGAAGCTCGACGATCAGGTGATCGACGGGCCGGAGGCTCTCGCCGCGGCGGTGCGGTCCAGGGCGCCGGGTGATCAGGTGTCGCTGACCTATCGCGACGATTCGGGCGCAATCCGAACCACGCAGGTCACCCTCGGCGCCACACAGCCAGCGATCGGGGTCGGCTGACCGCTGAAATAACCTCGGCGATCATGAGCATCCCCGAGGTCGAACCGACGGCGCCGTCGCCGTTGTTCAAGGCAGGCGCCAAGTTGATGGGCACCGACGCTGCGCGCCGCTTCCTCAAACGTTATGGCTGGCGGATCGACCGTGCCGTCATCAGGTTGACGAACGGTCATGTGTCGATGTCACTCGTGCTTCCCGAGGTCCTGCTCACGCACACCGGTCGAAAAACGGGTCAGCAGCGCAGCACGCCGCTGACCTACTTCACCGACCGCGGCCGGATCATCACCATCGCCTCGAACTACGGCGGCGAGCGCCATCCCGCCTGGTACCACAACGTGAAGGCGCATCCCCGCGTCACGCTGTCGGCGCGTGGCTATACGGGCACCTTCGTCGCCGAAGAGATGACCGGTACCGAACGGGACCGGCTGTTCGACCTGGCGAAGCAGTTCGTCCCGAACTATGCCGACTACGAGCGGATGGCCGGCGCACGCCGCATCCCGGTCGTGGCATTCACCGAGACCACGCCCACCTGAGCCACTACCTGAGCCGGCGCTTCAAGACGACGTCTCGGCAGCCAATCGCCCCAAGCGTATCGGTCAGCTGATCCTCGGTCACCAGCGGGAACTTGACCTTCTCCAGCAGCTTCTTGTCGGTGACCTTGGACCAGTCGTAGGTGTGCCGGACCAAGGTCTCGTCGGGGCCTTGGGCTTCCAACTCCCACAGCCATTCCCACCCGGGTGGCTCGGTGCCCGCGGGCGCGGTCTTCCACGCCAGTAGCTTGTCCTTGGCGTAGCCGGAGACGTGATTGTCGGTCTTGTACTCCCCACCCATGTGGTCGCCCTGCATGTTCATCGTGAACACGTCGCCGACGTTCTGGATGCGATCTGCATGATCCACGCTGCGGACGAAGCCGGATCCGTCGAGCGCCGGATGTCGCGCAGGGTTGGTCAACACGTCGAAGACCGCGTCAGCGGGCGCGTCGATGGTTCGTTCGACCGTGATCTTCTTGTCGTCGCTCATACTCGTCCACAGTGCCCGCACCTGCCCCATGCCCAAACCTGTCGCGGAGCGGCGGTAGCGTGGTGTCGGTGAAACTCCGGAGCCTGCCGTCCTCGATCGCGTTCGCTGCCTGGGCCGTCTCGGCACTGGCCCTGACCGCCTGCAACTCCGCTGTGGTGCCTTCGTCGGAGGCGCAGCCGCCCGCCTGCCCGACCGCAGCCCCTGACAACGCCGGCTCGCCCGAGTGGACCCTGCCCGGCACGACGGGCAGCGTCGCCGTAACCGGATCGACCGAAACGACGGCTCCCGCCGTCACCGTGACCCCACCGTTCAGCGTCGACCAGACCCAGGTGCACACGCTGCAGGCGGGTGCCGGGCCCGTCGTCGCCGATGACGCCACCGTGTCCGTCTGCTACATGGGGGTGAATGGACGAGACGGGTCCGTGTTCGACAGCAGCTATCAGCGCGGCGCTCCGGTCGAGTTTCCGCTCGACGGGGTCGTGCCCGGCTTCCAGAAGGCCATCGCGGGCCAGCACGTCGGATCCACCGTCGCCGTGGCGATGACCTCCGCCGACGGCTACCCCGACGGTCAGCCCGCGGCCGGGATCCTGCCCGGCGACTCGCTCGTCTTCGCGATCAAGATCCTCGACGTCACCGACTGAGCGCCGACACCGGGTGCAATTCGTGAGGCCCCGGCACGCCCTTGAGTTCGACGACGCGCGGTTGTCCCCACGCCACGTCGTCGAGATCGGCCACCGCGTCACGTACGGGCGCGCTGACCAGGATCTCGCCGCCGCCGGCTTGGTCGGCCACCCGCGCCGCGGTCGCCACGTCGAGGCCGAACAGGTCCTCTCCCCGCCGCACCGACGTGCCCATGTGGACGCCGATCCGCACCCGGATGCCCTTCCAGCGCTGCGGATCCGATCCAGTGCCTGCTGCACGGCAGTACCGAAACGCACCGCGTCCTCGGGCTCACCGAAGGCGATCATGAAACCGTCGCCCTGGGTCTTGACGACGTGACCGCCGCGCTCGGCCACGCAGGCCTTCAACAATGCGTCGTGGCGTTCGAGCAACTCCACCCATGCGCGATCGCCCATTTCGGCGTTCAACCGGGTCGAGCCCTCGATGTCGGAGAAGACCAGCACGACGTGACCGCCGCGGGTGACGCGGTCGAGATCCGGCCGCTCGACCTGCGCCCAGCCCGCCAGCTGGTCGATCGAACTGTGCACCGCGCCGAAGCCCCTGGCGAGCACGGCGTCCGCCGTACGCATCACCGTCTTCACCGCCATCGGGGCGACACCGACTCTGCGCCGGCGGCCACCGCGCTCGCGGTGCCCCTCGGCCAGCTCGTGACGGGCAGACTTCAGCTGCCCCCGGCTGACGGTGAACAGCACGATGAAGGTGATCAGCGCCGCGACGAGCACGACTGTCACCACGGACAGGACGAGCTCGAGGGTGGACGGCATTCGCTGATTATGGTGGCTGCCCGAGCACCGGCGGTCACCGGCCGACGCGGCATTCGAAGCTGACGGCGCGGACGTCTCAGCTGTCGGTCATGGCGGATCGATGGACCAGAGACCTGTTGCCACCGTCTCGCTTGGCGCGGTACATGGCGCTGTCGGCGGTGCGGACGAGGCTCCGGATGGCGAGCTGGGGATCCTCCACCGAATTCCAGTGCACGACCGCGGCGCCGACACTGGCGGTGATGGAGTGGGGAAGCGCTGCGACGGCGGTACAGAGACGCGCGGCGTAATCCTCGGCGTCGGCAGCGCGCACGGTGTCGATGATGACGAACTCTTCTCCGCCGGCCCGTCCGATGATTGCTGTGGGCGAGGCGGCCCTGCGGAGCACCCAACCGACTGCGGTGAGCGCTTCGTCACCGGCTATGTGACCGTAGGTGTCGTTGAGTGCCTTGAATTTGTCGAGATCGATCATGATCACGATCAGCCGCAGTTCTTCGCGCGGGGTGGTCAACAGTGCGGTGGCACGCTCGTAGAACGCGCGCCGGTTCAGCACGCCGGTCAGAGCATCGTGGTCCGAGCGCACCACGTCGGCGCCCAACGTGCGCACAATGGTTTGAATCGCCAGTGGCACCGCCAGATTCAGTTCTACAACGAGCCAGAGTCCGGCTGCTGCGGTCGAGATGTCGCCGTGGCTGGTCACCACGCGTCCCGCACACACCGCGCCGGCTACCGCGGCGACCACGATATTGAACACGACGGTTCTGGTGCTGTGGAAGAACGCCAGATAGCCACCGGTGATCGCCAGTCCCGTGCAGCCCATCAACGCGATCACCGGATCGCGGTTCATCACCGATCCCACGGCAACCAGTACTCCCCCAACGACTCCCATCACCAGCGACTGGCGTCGGCTCGGCCACCGTCGTAGCCACAACACCGTGTAACCGGCTCCGAAGGCGCCCGAGATCACCGCGACGGCCGCCGACAGAAGCAAAGGATGGCGCGGTGTGGTGATCGCGCTGAACGCCATGAACAGCAGCGCCGACGAGATCAGCGCCATCAGCACACGTGCCTGCAGTGCGAGTCCCCGAGCGTGCAGGTACTGCATGAGCCAGTCGAATTGATCGGTCTGCTGCCACCAGTCCGCCGTGATTCGCGTCAACGAGCCGCGCCCGCCTGAACCCGCCTCAACGCTCACAGACCGCCCCCCAAGAGTTTGCTCCACGCTATCCCCCGGTCAGCGCTCCCGGGCCGGAAACGCGGTCTCCGTGCGTAGCGGATCGAACCGAACGAGCAGCCGCGGGGCCGGCCACGGACGGTCAGCCGATGCGGACTGCGGCGCACTCGGGTCCTCGGTCGAGCAGGCTCCTGGCCGCGGTCGCGACCCGGGCGCGGTCGAACGTCACGACCGTATCGAAGCGCCGCTCGTCGTCGATGTACGTCTCGGCCTGGGTGGGGCTTGCTGTTCGCGGGCGATCAAGGCCGCCGCCGTGTCGGGGCCCAACACGACGATGGTCCACTCGATGGCGGCATACGTGTCGCGGGTGCCCCCGCGAAAGTTGCTCTGGTGCTGCACCGTGGCCAGCACGATGGGTGGGCTGTCCGCTGTCAGGGCAAGGCGTTCGATGTGGTGGGAAAGCTCCAGCAGCGTGCGTTTGCGGACCGTGCGCGAGGCGAGGCCGACCGTCGCCGCCTCGAACGGCGAGGTGCCGACGGGCGCCGGTGGCGATGGATCCCACTGCGGTGACGCGTCCTGGTGTGCGTGCGTCGGGCCGCGGGACGACCGGTACCTATCTGTGGTGGTCATCGGTTTCGATGCCCTCGGCGAGAATCAGCGAACCCGTGCGTTCCTGGTGCGCGATGACCGCGGCTACCGTGCGGGCCAGCAGCGCATCCGGCTGACGCTGAATGAGACCCATGTCGAGTTTGAGGATGTCAGGAGCGATGATGTCGAACAGAGCCAGCGAATCACGGTGTGCCCCAATATCGTCGAGTGCGATGGTGACGCCCAGCGAGCGCAGCGCGGCGACCTTGCGGATGAGGGCTCGCGGGTTCTGTAGGAGACCGCGCTCGGTCAACTCGAACGCCAACCGGAAATTGTCGGCCGCTTCGGCGAGGACGGTGTCGGACGCGAGATCGGCATGGGCCGTGGTGGGCTCGCAGTTGATCAGCAGGAGCATGCCGGGGGTCAGGCGGGCGTCGAGCGCACCACGTGCCGCCGATCGGATGCATTCCCGATCGAGAGCATCGGCGGCGCCTGGCTCCTCCCCCCGTTACAGCCCGTAGTGAACACGATACGAGTTCTGTCACGCGCGGATGCACGATGAACTCGGAGAACGCGTCACGGATCCGCAGCGATTTAGGGTGTGGACTTCACCTTCAGCCACACTGACGACCCCGGGCGACGGCACGCGCACGCGCCGGAGTTGGGACAATGTCTCCGATGGTCGAGCAGAGCATCTGGATGCAGAAGGTCGAGGCCGATCCCGGGCACTCGCGCTGGTACGTCGAACGCTTTCGGTCGATGGCCCGCGCAGGGTCAGGATCTGGTGGGCGAGGCCCGCCTCGTCGACGCGATCGCGGCCCGCGGTGCCCGCATCCTCGACGCCGGCTGCGGTCCCGGGCGGGTCGGCGGATATCTGGCGGCCGCCGGCCATGACGTGGTCGGCGTCGACGTCGACCCCGTGCTCATCGAGGCCGCCGAACAGGACCACCCCGGTCCGCGCTGGATCGTCGGCGACCTGGCCGAACTCGACTTGCCCGCGCGCGGTGTCGCCGATCCGTTCGACGTGATCGTGTCCGCCGGGAACGTGATGACGTTCCTCGCCCCGAGTACGCGGGTGCCGGTGCTGACCAGGCTGCGCGCCCATCTCGCCGGCGATGGGCGGGCGGTGATCGGCTTCGGCGCTGGTCGCGACTATGCGTTCGGTGAGTTCCTCGACGACGCGGCCGCCGCGGGGTTTGCTCCGGATCTGCTGCTGTCGTCCTGGGACCTGCGACCCTTCCGTGATGACTCGGACTTCCTCGTCGCCCTGCTGCGTCCGCGATAGCCCGCCGGGTTCGGCCGAAACAGGCCGCCAATCGCCACGGCCGCAGCAGAATTCGTAGCGACTCGGACACGGTGAGGAGTGCGGGATGGCGATGGCGTCACAAGCGGCGGTTCTGGCGGCTGAACGACGGAGCCTGCACACTTACATGGTCACGATGCTCGCTCTCGCCGTTGTCGGTTTCGTCGTCTATGCCGTCACCCGGGTGTCGGCTACGCAGCTCGACGGCGTCATCTCACTGATCAACGCGGCCGCCGCATTCATCGCTGCCCGGCTGGCGGTCGCATCGTCGCGACCGGCGGATGCCGAGAATCCCTACGGGCGTTTGGCGCTGGAGAATCTGTACGCGCTGTTCCGCTCGCTGATGATCCTCGGGGTAGTCGTGATCGCCGTGGTGACCAACGCGATCAAGGTGATCGACTACCTATCACCGGCACCGGCAGCGAGCAGAATTCGGTCTGGCCGCTGTCGACACGGCCGGCGTCGCAGCGATCGGGACGGCCCTGATGTGGAACCACCAACGCAACAACCGCTCGGTCGGTGGGGCGTCGGCACTGCTGCGCGTCGAAGCGAACGTCGCCAAAATGGCGCAGCATGATCAGCGCCGGCATCTGCGCATCGCGTGTGCTGCCCGAGGGCACCTTCCTCACGTCGGACCGGTTCGACATCAAGGACATCGCGGACAGCATCATCGTGCCCGTGCTGTGTGCGGTCCTCGTCGCCGACCCGGTGGGCGCGATCCGGCTCGAGTTCGGGCGGCTGTCGGAGCGGCGGGCCGACCCCGACCTCGACGCCGCGGTGCGAGCCGCGGTCGACGCGGTCTCCGCCGAGCACCGTGACGAACTCGACCACGACCTGACCTTGGTCGATGCGCTGGCGATCAGCCGGGGCAAGACCACCGAGATCGACCTGCGTGTCTCCTACACCGGCAAATGTCGGTCGACGAGCAGGACCGGATCCGCGCGCGCACGTTCCAGGAACTGGCGGACCGGATCGGGCCGATCCGATTGACGCTGGTCTTCACCGGCTTCCCCATCCACGCTCTCCCGACAGTCACCATTTCACGGCCTCGGCTGCGCCGCGGGGCCGGCTCAGCCACCCAGTTCGGATACCGCCGTATCGAGAGCGGTGGCCTGCGCGGACACCTCAGCGTCGCTGAGTTCGGCTGCACCGCCGGTGCGTTCGAGCAATTCGGCGCGTGAGATCACCTCGAGCGCTCCCCGGTAGGCATCGCTGCCCAGCACATCGCGGGTGATCACCTCGGTCCTGCCCTCGATCATCACCAGCGACGCGTCGGCGTCGGCCTGCAGTAATCGGCGCACATCGTCAGTCGAGATGGTCATGGCCGACGGTATGCCCAGCCTCGCCGGGTTCAATCCCGTGCATCGGACGATCCCCGGTCGACCAGGTGTAGCGCTGCTCGGCGGCTCCCTCGGAGCCGAGCATGAACGCGCGGTGATACCGGCTGGACCGTGCGATGGTGGACATCCACGTGACGACGGTGCTGATCCGGTTGCTCAACCCGGTCAGGAACGCGATATGCAGCAGCCCCCACGCCAGCCACCCGACGAAGCCGGCGAGCTTGACCGGCCCCACCTGCAGGAGCGCATTCCCGTGGCTGATGTAGGCCGCCGATCCGAGGTTGCGGTAGCGGTAGGCGCGGCGCGGCTGACCCGCGAGCTCGCGCCGCACGCAGGCCGCGACGTGCAGGCCGCCCTGCATGGCGTTCTCGGCAACCCCGGGCAGGTTGTCACGACCGACCAGATCGCCGATGACGAAGATCTCCGGGTGCCCGGGTACAGACAGGTCGGGGCCGACCGCGATGCGGCCCGAGCGGTCGGTGGTAGCGCCCAGCACCTCCGCGACATGCCGCGCGAACGGGACGGCTTCGACGCCTGCCGTCCACAACACCGTGCGCGCCGCGTACTGCTCGTCCGCGCCGCCGGCCTTGGGGGTGACGGTCACCCCGTCGCGGCGCACATCGGTGACGTGCACGCCGAGATGCAACTCCACGCCCAGCTTCTCCAAGCGTCTTGGTGGCCTTGCCCGACAGGGCGGGGGCGAACGTCTTGAGCACCCGGTCTCCGCCGTCGAACAGCAGGACCCTGGCGTCTTCGGGCTGGATGCTGTGAAACTCGTTGGCCAGCGTCTGAGTGGCGACTTCGCGGATCTGACCGGCCAGCTCGACCCCCGTTGGTCCCGCGCCGGCCACGGCGAACGTGAGCCAGGCCTCGCGCTGCGGTCCCGGCGGCAGCGTCTCGGCGATCTCGAAGGCGGTGAACAACCGCTGCCGGATGCTCAATGCGTCGTCGAGCGTCTTCATCCCGGGCGCCCATTGCGCGAAGCGATCGTCGCCGAAGTAGGACTGCTGCATCCCGGCCGCGATGATCAGCACGTCGTAATCGATGGAGAACGTGGATTCGTCGGGTCGTAACGCGGTCACCGTACGCCGACCGGGATCCAGCCCGACCGCCTCGCCCAGCAGGATCGTGACGTTGCGGTGCCGGGTGAACTCCTCACGCAACGGCCGGCTGATGTGCCCGATACTCAACTTTCCGGTGGCGCACTGATAGAGCAGCGGCTGGAACAGATGCCCGGCGGTGCGATCGAGCAGTGTGACCTCGACGTCGGCCCCACCCAGCCTGCGAGCGCAGAACAGGCCGCCGAAGCCCCCGCCGATGATCAGTACCCGCAGACGACCCTGGCTCACCCCGCCGAGGCTAGTACCAGGTCGAGCTGGAGCGGAGCCGGTTTCCCCAGGCGGCTGGTGACGCCGAGAAAATGACGGAATCGGTCACCGGGTAACGCCGAATCGTCACGTGACGAAGAAGTCGGCGTGGACGGATGTGAAGCAGCGGCATCCCATCGGCACTGCGGTGCCCTGGTGCAGAGGACGACAACGAACCCATGAACTTCATCCACAGTCTGAGGCGCCGGCTGCTCGCCGGTGCGCTGGCAGCCCTGCTGTTGCCCGCCCTGGTCGGGGTGGTCGGCGCAACGGCGACAGCCGGGGCGTACTCGAGGGCCGGTCTGCCGGTCGAGACGCTCATGGTGCCGTCGGCCGCGATGGGCCGCGACATCCCGGTCAAGTTCCAGGGCGGCGGACCCAAGGCGGTGTATCTGCTCGACGGGCTGCGCGCCCGCGATGACAACAGCGGCTGGGATATCGAGACGGCGGCCTTCGAGAACTATTACGAGTCCGGTCTGTCGGTCGTCATGCCCGTCGGGGGCATGTCGAGCTTCTACACCAACTGGCAGGGTCCGGCCGTCGGCAACGGCAACCGGTACACCTACCAGTGGGAAACCTTCCTGACCTCCGAGCTGCCCGCCTACCTGGCCGCCAACAAGGGCATTTCGCCCAGCGGCAACGCCGTCGTCGGGCTGTCGATGTCGGGCAGCGCCGCGCTGATCCTGGCCGCCTACCACCCGGGCCAGTTCAGCTACGCAGGGTCGTTGTCAGGGTTCCTGAACCTGTCCGACGGTGTGTGGCCGCTGCTGGTCGGGGTGGCGATGCGCGACGCCGGCGGCTTCGACGCCACCGCGATGTGGGGGCCCGGCGGCGGTCCGGCCTGGAAGCGCAACGACCCCACCGTCAACGTCGGCCGCCTGGTCGCCAACGGCACCCGCATCTGGGTGTACTGCGGCACCGGCCGGCCCGGTGAGTTCGGTGGAGCGGACCTGCCGGCTCAGCTGCTGGAGGGAATCACGCTGGACAGCAACAAGAACTTCCAACGGCAGTACCAGGCCGCCGGCGGACGTAACGGCGTGTTCAACTTCCCGCCCAACGGGACCCATGGGTGGGGCTACTGGGGTTCCCAGCTCAACGCCATGAAGCCGGACATCCAGCGCACGCTGGGAGTCTGACTTCGCGACAACCGAGAAACGAGAACGGCCGGAGCGCGGTCATGCCGCGCTCCGGCCGTCCGTTCAGCGGTTTCCTCGATCAGTACGTCGGGACGAACACGCCGTTGAGCCAGACACCCCAATGCTGCCAGCCCTCATCCCAGACCTGCGGGTTTCCGGCGGCCCACGCCGGGTCGACCGGCTTCGGCGGAGCCCAGGCCGGCGGCTGGCCCGCGTTCGGGCCGGCGGGCGGCAGCGGCGGCGGGGGTGCCGGCTGCCAGGTCACCGGCTGAGCCGGAGCCGGCTGACCGGGCGCGTACGGCGCCGGATCGGCACCCGCCGTTGCGGCGACGCCCATGGCGCCCGCAGTGAGACCGCCGAACATGGCCGCGCTTGCGAGGACGTGAGTCAACTTCATCGTGGAACTCCAATCCCGGGCCCGCGAAGGACCCGCGCTAGTGCGTACAGCTACGCGAGTTAGCCGTTCTGTCCGGCGATAAACCCGTTGTCGTCGCCAATCACGAACGCGAAGTGGAGTTTTCGCTGTTCAAGCGTCCTGGGGTGTGGCAGATCCCACATCGAGGGCGGGCCAGCGGGCAAGCTGCAGGGTATGACTGGGAAGGTGCACTCCGAATTGGTCCGGGCCGCCGCGGGCGACGGACCGGCTGCCGACGCCGCGCGCACGGCGCTCGGCCCCGGTCCGGCCCGCGATCGGCTCGCCGCGGCGATCAGAGCGCTGGCCGAACGGCGCGGACCGCGCAGCAGTATCTGCCCGTCGGATGCGGCGCGCGCCGTCGGCGGGCACGACTGGCGCGCGCTGATGCCCGACGCGCGAGAGCTCGCCCGCGAGCTGGCCAGGTCCGGGCATGTCGAGATCGTTCAGCGGGGTGAGGTCCTCGATCCCGGTGGTGAGTGGCGCGGCCCGATCCGCATCCGCGCCGTCGGCCGCTGACCCGGCATACGGCTGCCCGCATCCGGCTGCTCGTGAAGGGCTCGCGAGGTCATACGATGGCGGGCGTGTCCGACGACGATCGTCTCCGGTGGGATCGCCGGTACGGACGGCGCGGGCCGGCGACGCTCGACGAGGTCGGTCTGCCAACGGTTTTCGTGCCGCATGCCGAGTGCTTTCCCGCGCGCAGGGCGGGCGCTGGACCTGGCGTGCGGACGCGGAACGGCCGCGGTATGGCTGGGCCGGCGCGGGATGTCCGTGTGGGGCTACGACGTCTCGTCGGTGGCCGTGGACCAGTCCCGTGCGCTGGCCCGAAACTGCGGCGCTGCGGCGCGCTGCCGGTTCGGTGTCGCCGATCTCGACGACGGGCCTTCCGCCGGGAGATCCGGTGAATGTGTTGATGTGCACTGCTTTTCGAGATGCGCGTCTGGACGATCCGATCATCGATCGGCTCGCCCCCGGGGCGCTGCTGGCGCTCAGCGCCCTCAGCGAAGTGGGCGCCTGCCCCCGGCCCGTTCCGGGCCGCACCCGGCGAGCTGAGGAGGGCGTTCTCAGCGCTCGACGTCATCGCCGGCGGGGAAGCCGACGGGCAGGCATGGTTGCTGGCGCGTCGCTGAGGACGTCAGGTCTTCGTGGGCCGGCGGGCAGCGCCCCAGATTCCGACCGCGATACCGACGACCGCTCCGCCCAACCCGACCCATTTCTGCGAGCGGCCCAGCTGCGCGTGCACACTCGCACCGCCGAGCAGATCGGCCGCGTCGGCGCCGCCGGAGGCCAGAAACCAGCCGCGGGTATCGCGGTTCTGCACGGCCGCAGCGATCAACATGCCCCCGATCAGCGCGTCCCGGTAACCCATCGACCGCAGCAGCAACCGCGCGGTGGGGGGCGGTGCGTCCGGATCACCCCAGACGCGGTTGGCCCGAAGCGGATCGACGAGGAACGCGACACCCGAGGTGAGTCGGATGCCGCCGGCGAGCAACGCCGCGCGGTCGACGGGCATGTCAGCCCGCCGCCCAGGTCTTGGCCTGCTCGAGTTCGGCCAGCCCGAAAACGGCGACTTCGCCCGGGACCATCCACGCGAAGGCATGCAGGGCGTGAGCCACCCACTCCTTGTCGGACACGACCGCGACCCGCCGGAAGGCCGAGTGGTGCCGTAGCACCGCGCCCAGCCCGAGCTTCAGGTCTTCGGCGAGGCCGCCGGGCCCGAAGCCCTCGTAGTCGTCGGCGATGACTTCCACGAGGCGGATCTCACCGGCCTGCAGCAGGTCGTCCATCGCCGGTTCGAACGCACGTAGGTCCTGACCGCGCAGCCGCCCCGACACCCGTATGCCCGCGACGCCAGGCGGCATGTCCTGCAAATCTCGATCATGAACTCGCAGTCTGGCACGGCGGCGGCGGTATTGGGCAAGATCAGCGGGTGGCACACACACCGCTGACCGTCGGGGCGCTTGCTGGAGCGCAGCGCGCGCGAGTTCGGGGACCGAACCTATCTGGTGACGCCCACCGAACGGCTCACCTACCGATCCGCCGACCGGCGATCGGCCGATCAGGCGCGTTGGCTGCTGGCGCGCGGAGTGGGCAAGGGGTCACGGGTCGGGTTGTTCTTCGCCAACGGCACGGAGTGGGTGACGTGGTGGCTGGCGCTCTCCCGGATCGGCGCCGTCGCCGTCCCGCTGAGCACGCTGTACCGACCGGCCGAGCTCGCCACGGTGATCCGGCTGTCCGACATCGCGTCTGCTGATCGCCCCCGACCGGGTGTCGAATCGACATCGACATCGACATAGCCCAGCGCCTCGAGGCGGCCCTGCCGGAGTTGTCGGCCCAGACGGGAACGGCGGCGGCGCTGGCGGGCGCACCGTTTCTGCGGCGGATCGTGCTCACCGGCGGGCGCCGCCCGTCGTGGGCGGACGCCGTCGACGACGACCGGGTCCCTCCGGCGGTGCTCGCGGCCGCACAGGCCGAGGTCTGTCCCGCCGACGTGGCGATGATGGTGCACACCTCGGGGTCGACGGCCGACCCGAAAGGGGTGCTGCACACGCACGGGACGCTGACCCGGCAGACGTCCACATGGCCGGCGGCGATCCGCACGATCACGGGTTCGGCCGCCGCTCCGGTGATCCTGTGCGCGATGCCGTTCTTCTGGATCGGCGGCGTGCTGGCGGTGACGGGTGCACTGCACGAACCCGTCACGCTGTTGGTCATGCCGCGGCTGGACGCCGGCACCGCGCTGGACCTCGCCGAAACCGAGCGGGCCACCGGTGTCGTCGGGTGGCCCGCGTTCACGCAGCGGTTGCGCGAACACCCCAGCTTCCCGGGCCGTGACCTGTCCGCGGCGCCGATGCTTCGCGACGGCCCGCTGGACATCGCCATGACCGACGTGCCCGACGGCTATCCCGTGCACCGGACCATGTCGGAGACGGCCGGTGGATTCGCCTACACCGAGTGCAGGATCGTCGACGACAGCGGTGTGCCGGTCCCCGACGGTGCCGTCGGTGAACTGCTCGTCCGCGGCATCGGGGTGATGGCCGGCTACAACAAGCGCGAACGCAGCGAGACGTTCGACGCCGATGGCTGGTATCACACCGGCGACCGGGTCTACCGCCGGACCGGCGATCCCCGGCTGTTCTACGTGGGACGGACCAGCGAGCTGATCAAGACCTCCGGAGCCAACGTGTCCCCGCTCGAGGTCGAGGCGGTCATCGAGTCGTTCCCCGACGTTGCGCAGTGCGTCGTGCTCGGCATCGGCCATCCGCAACGCGGCGAGGAGGTGTGCGCGGTGGTCGTGCCCGCAGCCGGGGACGTCGACGTCGAATCGCTGGCGCGGCGCACGCGAGACGCCCTGTCGTCGTACAAGGTGCCGACCCGGTGGATCGCCGCCTCCAGTGCCCAGATCCCGACATTGGGCAGCGGCAAGCTCGACCGCAGGACACTGCGGGCGTGGGTCAGTTCTGGCGCGGGAGCAACTCTGTGACCACGGCATCGAGAAAGCCGCGTGTGTCGGTACCGCCGGCGGGCCGGATCACGAACTTGGTCAGCCCCGCGGCGAGGTAGCCGTCGAGCAGGCGATGCAGCCGCGGCCAGTCCGCGGCCACGAGTTCGGTGGGGTCGATGTCGGGCCGCCGCTTGCGGATCGCAGCCAGCACCGGCGCGGGGAGCGTGCCGTCACCGACGGCGATGTTGATGCCGAAGTGATCCGCCGGCACCTCGCGGCCCGCGGCGTCGGCAGCGGCGCGGATCGCGTGCACCGCGCGCCCGGACTCCTCCGGTGTCAGGAAGCTGCCCAGCCAGCCGTCGCCGAGCGTGCCGATCCGCCGATACCCGGCCGCGGATGAGCCGCCGAGCCAGATATCCAGCGGCGCCGCGGATTTCGGTTGCACGCGGGCGTCACGTACCGAGAAGAACTCGCCGGTGAACGTGACGTCGTCGTCCCGCAGCACCGCGCGCAGCAGTCGCAGCGACTCGTCGAACACCGCCGCACGGCTGCCCTCGGGCACCGGGAAGAGGTCGCGCTCGACCGGCAGTGCCGGTCGAAGCCCGAAGACCGGAAGCACGCGCCGCGGTGCGAGCGCAGTCAGCGACGCGAGCTGCTTGGCCACCAGCACCGGGTGGCGGCCGGGCAGCACGGCCACCGATGTGCCGACCTTCAGCGACCGCGTGCGCGCCAGGGCGACCGCCATACCGATGAACGGATCGATCGCGGGCGAGTACACCAACTCCGAGAACCACAGCGAGTCGATACCGGCCGACTCCAGTTGGTCGACCACGGCGGGCAGTGCCTCGGGCCCGGTGTCCGCACCCAGACTCACGCCGAACCTGACCTTCACGGCATCTCCTCACCTCATCGATGTCTGCGTGTTCAGAGTGAGGCAACGCGCGGGGAGCGTCTTTTGTGCCGGGCCGCCGCTGCGCAATGCCAGGATGAGAGCGTGGCAGAGCACATCACGTTTGAGAGCACCAGCGGACCGGCGCTCGCGGGTCTGATCGACCCGCCGGAGGGAGAGGTCCGCGGCTGGGGTGTGTTCGGGCACGGCTTCACCCTCGGCAAGGACAGCCCGGCGGCGAGCCGCATCTGCAAGAGCCTTGCCGGCGACGGCATCGGGATGCTGCGGTTCGACAATCTCGGGTTGGGTGACTCGGACGGCGACTGGGGTGACGGCTCGTTCTCCCACAAAGTCGCCGACACCGTTCGGGCGGTCGAGTACATGAACGAGTCCGGCCGCGAGGTGCGGCTGCTCGTCGGCCACTCCTTCGGTGGTGCCGCCGTGATCGCGGCCGCCCACGACTGCCCGACGGTGGCCGCGGTCGTCAGCATCGGCGCACCGTTCCAGCCGGCCCACGTCGAGCGCATCTACGACGCCCTGGTGGATCGGATCGAGTCCGACGGTGAGGCACCGCTGCTGATCGGTGGCAAGGCGCTGACCCTGCGGCGACACTTCATCGAGGATGTGCGCGAAGCCGACCTGCGCGAGCGCATCCGTACACTGCGGCGCGCCTTGCTGGTCATGCATTCCCCCACTGACAACACCGTGGGAATAGCCAACGCCAGTGACATCTTCCGCGCGGCGCGGCACCCCCGCAGCTTCGTCTCACTGGAAGGCGCCGACCACCTGCTGACCGGCAAGAACCAGGCAGCCCGGGCGGCCCGCATCATCAGTGCGTGGGCCGACCCCTACCTGTAGAAACGACGAGGGTGGGCGAATCCTGCACGGCGCGTGCAGGATTCGCCCACCTCATGTCGGTCGAACCGCCGATCTCGGACTTCTTCTTGAAGCCGTCGCCGAGCTTCGAGAAGCTCGAGCCGATGGACTCCCGTACCTGCTTGACCGTTTCGCTCGTCGCGCTGGGCTTGCGGTGCTTGGGACCCGTCTTGGCGGTGCTGCACCGACGCGCGTGGCTCAGCTGCCGTCGGCGCCGACTTCGGCCGGCAGCGGCGGCGGCAGCGGGGTCGTCGGTGTCGCCGTCGCGGCCGGTGTGGCGCCCGGCCGGTGGAAGTCGAGCATGGGCTCGTCGCGAATGACCTTCTCTCCCGCGCTGATCACCAGCGCGCTCGAGGTCACCATGTACTCGATGCCATCCCGGGTTGCGGTGTATGCGCCGTCGGCCGACCGGGTCGCTTCAGCGAAGAGTTTCGCGCCGTCGCGCACCCGCACGCCCCGGTACTCGAGGTCCCCATCGGCCGTCTTGCAGATCGCCACCCTGGAGGTCCCGGTACTGCCGAACACCAACACCGTGGCCGGCGCCGTGCAGCGCGCGGTCGAGTCGAGGTAGCCCTGGCCGTCCGAGGGTGGCGCGGACAGCGCGGCCGGCGCGGTGGCCAGCAGCAGCGGGACGGCGACCGCCATCGGCAGGGCCGCCCGGGCCAGGAGCAATCGGTGCGCAGACATCACTGTCCACCAGAACACGTTCGTGCCGTTCGTGCGAACCACCGCGGTCGATGAGCACGCATCGTTGGGCCATCGAGACCGGACTGTAATGTCCGGGCGGCCGGCGGCGATGACACTATCGATGACTCAGGGATGGGTGGTGTGGACCCGGCGTTGTGTCGCGTCGTGTGCAGCAGCGCTGCTCGCCGTCGGTCTGCTCGTCGGCGGCGTGCCCGCGGGCCCCGCGAGCGCCGCCCCGCCGCTGGTGGCCAAGGACTTCTCCAAACCCGCGATCGTGGTGCTCGGCTACGGGCTCACCGACAAGGGCTTGATGCGGCCCATCCTGTACCCGCGGGTCCTGACGGGATTGGCCGTCGCGCAGATGTTTCCGCAGTCGCCCGTCATCGTGACCGGCGGCAATCCCCGCAATGGCCGCACGGAGGCGGGTGAGATGCGCAAGACGTTGCGAGTGCTGGGTTTACCGGACGACAGGATCATCGTCGAGGACCGGGCCAACAGCACCGTGCAGAACGCCGCGTTCTCCGTGCCGTTGGCCGAAAGGCGGGCACCTCGGGAATCATCCTGGTGACCTCCTCGTCGCACCAGGACCGTGCCGACGGCAACTTCGCCGACGCAGGCGGCAATGTGCTGGCGACGGTGAGCTTTCCCGACGGCAACCCGAAGATCAACATCGCCCAGTTCGTCCGCGACGCGCTCAGCCCCTTCGTCGCGATCACGTAGTGCTCTAATCTGCCAGGCGTGCACACGCGCCCGCCCACTCCCGCCCACCGGTGGGGACTGGGCGCCTTCGTGTTCGTCGAAGCGCTCTACCTGCTGTCGTCACTGGCGCTGGCGCTGATCCTGCCGGCGGCCGGATCGGCCTCCGTGCTCACGGTGGTGGTCGCGGTGGCGGTGCCGACGCTGCTGGCCGCCGGGACAGCCGTCGCCATCACCCGGCTGCGCGGCAACGGGCCGCGCGTCGATCTGCGGGCACGGTGGTCGTGGCGCAGCGCCGGGCTGGGGGTGCTCTTCGGCGTCGCGGGGTTGGTCGTCACGATTCCGGCGTCGCTGCTGTGGCTTTCGCTCGTCGGGGAAGACGCGACATCGGCGGCCGGAGCCGTCTTCGGCAGCCTGCGCAGCACCTGGTCGTGGGCAGTGCTGGTGTTCGTCGTCGTCGTGGTGGTCGCTCCGGTGTGTGAGGAGATCGTTTACCGCGGACTCCTCTGGGGTGCGGTGGAACAGCGCTGGGGCCGGTGGGTCGCACTGGCCGTCACCACCGTCATCTTCGCGGTGGCCCACCTCGAATGGACCCGTGCCCCCCTGCTACTGGTGGTCGCACTACCGATCGGTCTGGCCCGGCTCTACGGCGACAGTCTGATCGCCGGCATCCTCGCCCACCAGATCACCAACCTGCTGCCGGGATTGGTGTTGATGCTGACGGTGGCCGGAGCTATGCCGGTGGGCTGACCGTGGCGCCGGAGTCGAACTGCCCCGCCAGATACGCGGTGCGGCATGCCCGCCGCGCGAGTTTGCCGCTCGTGGTCCGCGGGATGGTCCCGGCCGGAACGATCCGCACGTCGGCGACCGGCGCCCGATGGCGTTGTCAGACAGCCGCTTTGATCGCTTCCACCGCAGCCGCCGGGTCGGCGCGCGCGGTGCCGGCCGCACGTTCGGCGATGATCACCAGCCGGTCTCTCGCCGTCGGCACCCACGGTGAACGCCGCGGTGTAGCCGCGCCGCACCACCGGCGAGGCCGCGGCGACCGTCGCCTCGATGTCCTGTGGGTAGTGCCGTTGCACCGGCGAGGATCACCATGTCGGCGATCCGGCCCGTGATGTACAACTCGCCGTCCAGGTAGAACCCGAGATCTCCGGTCCGCAGCCACGGTCCGTCCGATTCGGCGCCCTGCGGTGTGACTGCCTGTCGGCAGCGTGGCCGTCAAGCCGGGCGCCGAAGGTGGGCTGGGTCTCCTCGTCGCGGCCCCAGTAGCCACGGCCGATGTTGTCGCCCTGCAGCCATGGTTCGCCGACGTGTGCGTCGGGCAGTTCGGTGGCGGTCTCGGGGTCGACGATGGCACACCACTGGCTGCGGGCCACCTGCCCGCACGACACGTGCGGCACGGCCAGCGGATGGTCCGGCGGGACCCGCACCGCACGTCCGCGCGCGAGCTGATCACGGTCGACATGGAGGACATCGGGCCTGCGCGCCGGGGTCGATGGTCGCGACGAACAGGGTGGCCTCGGCGATACCGTAGGACGGTTTGAAAGCCGTGCGGGGCAGCCCGAAGGGCGCGAAGGCGGTGTTGAACGTGTCGATGGCGTCGATGCTCACCGGCTCGCGTGCCGATGATGAGCACCACGTTGCCCAGGTCGATCCCCGAGTCCGCGGCCGGGACACCACGCGCGGCGGTCCACTCGTAGGCGAAGTTCGGCGCCGCGGTGACGACCCGGCCGACGGCCGCGACCCGCCGACAACGCCTCGATCCAGCGCAGCGGGCGGCGGATGAATGCGGTCGGTGACATCAAGGTGGAGTGGCCGCCGTACACCGCGGGAAACCCGAGCATCGACAGCCCCATGTCGTGATATAGCGGCAACCAGCTGACACCGTGGGTGTTGCGGTCGAGCAGATCGATCGACAGGATCATCTGCAGCAGGTTGGTGCCGACCGCGCGATGGGTGATCTCCACACCGGCCGGCGGGCGCGTCGCTCCCCCGGTGTACTGCAGGTGCGACACGTCGTCCACATCGATCACGGTCGGCGTGAATGCCGCGGCCGCGGCGTCCGGAACCTCGTCGAGCACCACGATCTGCGGCCGGGCCGACGCGGCCCTGGATTCCAGGAACGCCTGCACCGCGGGGCGGGCGGCCGCGGTGGTCAGCACCGCCGCGGGTCGCGCATCATGCAGTGCGATGTCCAGGCGTTCGGCATGACCGGGCAGTTCGGGTGCGAACAGCGGAACGGCGATGGCACCGGCCTTGATCGCGCCGAAGAAGCCCGCGACGTAATCCAGGCCCTGCGGAGCCAGCACGGCGACGCGTTCGCCTGCCGAGGCGACCTGCTGCACGTCGGCAGCGATGGCCTGCATCCGCTGCCCTAGGCGGGTCCAGCTCAGCTCGTCCACCCGGACGCCGGATCTGGTGAAGTCCAGGTACCGGTAGGCGGTGGCGTCGCCGACGTTGGCGATGTTGCGGTCGATCAGCGAGATGAACGTGATGCCGTCCGGCAGTGCGATGCCGCCGTCGGCGTCCAGGCAGTCTTCGATCTGCAGCAGGCCATCGCCGATCGCGATGGAGCGGCCCCTACGGCGACTCATGCCCGCAGTCTAGGTGCCGTGCGCTCCGCTTCGGGCGCTCGCAAACGCTCTGTGCGACACCGGGTCAGGCGATGATGCGGACCAGGTACGGCGCCATGTCCTTGGTGCGCACGGGTGATACCGCGACACCCTTGTCGGTGGTTTCCACCATCTTCCCGTTGCCGATGAACAACGCGACGCTCTGCGTCCCCTCCGGACCGTAGAACAGCAGGTCGCCGGGCAGTGCCAGCGACGGCATCACCTTCTGGCCGACCTTGTACTGCTCGCCCGACGAGCGCGGCAACTTCACCCCGACGCCGGCGTAGGAGTACACCATCAATCCCGAGGCGTCGAAGCCGACGACCTCGACGCGCGGTACGGGCGCCGGGGCCGCAGGCGGTGCGGGAGTGGACGCGACATCGGGCAGATTCAACCCGGGCGTAGTCAGGTCCAGAGCGGACGCGTCGAGCGCGGCCTGGTCCGGTGCGGCGGGATCGACGGGTGCAGCCACGGTGCCCTTGCTGGGTCCCGACGCACCGCCACCGCCGTAGGCGAACGGGACACCACGCTGGGACAGCGCCCGGGCGATCACGATCTCGACCGCCTTCTGATTGGTCGCCGACCTCGTGGTGTCAGCCGCCGCGAGACCCGGCGTCGCCCACAGGAGGGCGAGACCGAGCACGAGGACTAAGACGCGTCGCATGGCACTTCCACCGCTTTCCAGCTGCCGGCACCGTTCGGGCACCGGACTCGTAGTTAACAACTGTCACTACAACCACTTCTACACCACGCGAAGCGGCGTATTGACGTCGTTGCAGGACGGCCCGTCAACTCGATGCGGGACCGGAACCCAACGGTGACCTATGCGGGCGCGTCGCCCTCTAGGGTGTGTCGCGCGTCACGCGCCCAGTGCGGCCAGCGCGGCGTCGTAGTCCGGTTCCTGGCCGATCTCGGGCACCAGCTCGGTGTAGGACACCTTGCCGTCGGCATCGACCACCACGACCGCGCGGGCCAGCAGGCCGGCCATCGGACCGTCGGTGATCGTGACGCCGTAGTCGTCACCGAAGCTGCTGTCACGGAAGGCCGAGGCCGAGGTGACGTTCTCGATGTCCTCGGCGCCGCAGAACCGCTTCTGCGCGAACGGCAGGTCCTTCGACACACACAGCACGGCGCCGCCACCGGCCGCCGCGCGCTCGTTGAACGTGCGCACGCTGGCGGCGCACACCGGGGTGTCCACCGACGGGAAGATGTTCAGCAGCAGGGGCTTGCCGCGGAATCGGTCGTCACCGACCGCGCCGAGATCGGTGCCGGTGAGGGTGAAGCCGGGCGCCGGCGATCCGACGGCGGGCAGCTCTCCAACGGTGTTGATCGGGTTTCCGCGCAAGGTTATCTGGGCCATGGGCACAGTCTGCCAAGGCCGGCGCGTCCCGTCGCGCCCGGGTTACACGGCGTCGGCAACGCCGTAGGCGCGCGCGATCTCCTCCGATCCGAGCCAAGCCGAATACGTCGGCCGCTGCGGCCAGCCGGGCGGCGAATCCTGCCACTCCTCCTGCCTGCCCCACGGCAGGATGTCGATGAGGGAGAACGTGTGGGTGAGCTGTTCGGTGCCGCGGCCGTTGGTGTGCCAGGTGCGGTACACGGTGTCCCCGTCGCGCAGGAACACGTTCACGCCGAAGCCGGTCCCCGGCAGCGGCGTCGACGTCGGCGGCGAACGGGCTCTGCGACGACGAGTACCAGTCCATCGTGTTGCCGACCCGCTCGCGGTAGGCCAGCGCCTCCTCGATCGGTCCCGCCGTCACGATGACGAATCGCGCGTCGTAGTTGTCCAGGAACTCCAGCCGGGTGAATTGGGACGTGAAGCCGGTGCATCCGCTGCACTGCCACCGTTCGCCGTCGGCCCACATGTGGTTGTAGACGACGAGCTGCGAGCGCCCTTCGAACACGTCGGCGAGGCGCACCGGTCCGTCACCGCCGATCAGCGTGTAGTCGGGCATCTCGACCATCGGCAGCCGGCGCCGCTGGGCGGCGATGGCGTCCAGTTCCCGGGTGGCGGCCTTCTCGCGGGCCCGCAGCTCGGCCAGCTGCGCGCGCCAGTTGGCGCTGTCGACGACGGGTGGCAGGGCGGAGGTCTCGGTCATCGCGGTCATCCTTCGAACATGGTCGGTCGGCGGTCAACGATGTCGACTCGATCCGTCCGGGGAAATCATCGCTGACAGGATGGGCACCATGACATCGCCGACATCGCCGACATCGACACCGACATCGCCGACATCGGGGCACGGCGCACCGCCGCGCATCGGAGCCACCCGGGCGGACGCCTGGTCGACCCGGCTGTGGCACGACATCCGCGCGATCTTCGATGCCATCGTCGCCCACCCGTTCGTCACCGGGCTCACCGACGGCGGCCTGGACGCCGGCGCTTTCGCGCACTATGTCGCACAGGACGTGCACTACCTGCGCACCTACGCGCGGGCGCTGGCGATCGTCGGGGCCAAGGCGCCGACGATGGCCGACACCGCGATGTTCGGCCGCCACGCCGCCGAGGTGTTCGACGTCGAACTCGAACTGCACGGCGAGCTGCTGCCTGCCCTCGGTCTGTCCGTCGAGGCCGTCGACGCCGCGCCGGTGGCTCCGACCACCCAGGCGTACAACAGTTATCTGCTGGCCACCGTGTACCACGGGAGTTTCGCCGACGGGCTCGCCGCGGTGCTGCCGTGCTACTGGATCTACGCCGAGGTCGGCGCCGAGCTGCTGGGGCGCGGCTCGAGCGACGCCCGATACCAGCGGTGGATCGACAGCTACGGCGGTGAGGAGTTCGCGGCGACGGTGCTCGACGTGCTCGACCTGGCCGACCGGGTCGGCCCGACGCTGTCCGCCGCCGATGAGGCGGTCGCCCGAGCGCATTTCGTCACCACGGCCCGCTACGAGTGGATGTTCTTCGACGGGGCGTACCGGCGGGAGGCCTGGCCGGTCTGATGCGGGCGCGCCCCGGCCGCGCAGTGACTAAGCTGGCGGCTTCCTCGGGACCGATGACGAAGCGCCAAGGAGATCGATGCCCAGTCACGTGAGGTTGACGTCGCACAGCGGCGGCACCGACGCGCCGGTGCTGCACTGGGGCGCGCCGACCGCGGCGCGAGCGCGGACCGGTCGTCGGCACCATCTCGCGTGCGCACCGCAACGTCATCGGCACCCACAGCGGCGCCTACGGCGTCTACCGCGCGCTGGCCGTCGCCGCGGGCAAGCTCTCGCCGCGACCACCGCGCCGATCTGACCAACACGGCGCCGACCGATGTCATCGGCCCGCATCCGCAGTGGGGCGACCCGCGACGATCGTCAGCCTCGACCCCTGGGGCGCGATGGTCGCCGAGGTGTTCGCCGAGCAGATCGCCGCGGGCATCGACATCCGCCCGACCATCGCGGTGACCAAGGCGCAGGTGATTCTGCCCGAGGTCGGCGACGCGATCGGCAAGGGACGGCTGCACCCCGACGGGCGGGTGCTGCTGCCCACCGGTGCCGCCCAGGTGACCAAGGCGGCCATCGAGCCGGTGTGGTATCTGCCCGGCGTCGCCGGGCGGTTCGGCTGCAGCGAAAACGATCTGCGCCGCGTGCTTTTCGAGGAGACCGGCGGCATGTATCCCGAGCTGGTCACCCGGCGCGATCTCGAGGTCTTCCTGCCGCCGATCGGCGGTCAGACCGTCTACATCTTCGGCAACCCGCGCGACCTGGCCGACCCCTCGGTCGAGTTGACCGCGCGCGTGCACGACGAGTGCAACGGCTCGGACGTGTTCGGCTCGGACATCTGCACCTGCCGGCCGTACCTGACCCACGCCATCGAGGAGTGCGTCCAGGGCGCGCAGCGCGGCGGCGTCGGTCTGGTCGCCTACTCGCGCAAGGAGGGCCGCGCGCTGGGCGAGGTCACCAAGTTCCTGGTCTACAACGCCCGCAAGCGACAGGTCGGCGGGGACACCGCGGACCAGTACTTCGCCCGCACCGAATGCGTCGCCGGCGTGCAGGACATGCGATTCCAGGAGCTGATGCCCGACGTGTTGCACTGGCTCGGCATTCGCAAGATCCACCGCCTGGTGTCGATGAGCAACATGAAGTACGACGCGATCACCGGCGCGGGCATCGAGGTCGGCGAACGGGTGTCCATTCCCGACGAGCTGATCCCCGCCGACGCTCAGGTCGAGATGGACGCGAAGATCGCCGCCGGGTACTACACGCCCGGCGCGGTTCCCGGCGTCGAGGAACTGCGCCGCGCCGAAGGGCAGGGGGCTGGACGGATGACGGCCCCGGCCGATGCCGCCACGATGCTGCGCAGCACGGCCGCGGTACAGCGGAGCCGGTCGGCCCAGTTGCTCGACCGCGCCCGATCGGGCGCGTCGCGGTGGTTCACCGTGCACGACGACGCGCTCGAGGCCGCCGCGGACGACGTCGCCGCGCTCACGCGGGCCCGCTTTCCCGACCTGGACATCCCCTACCACAGCCGCTGGCGGCACTTCGAGGCCGGCGGCGTCGACCGCCGGGCCGCCCTCGAAGACCGGCTTGACCGGCGTCGACGCCGACGAGCGGGCCCGGGCCATGGTCGACCTGGCGGTCGTCAGCGTGCTGCTCGATGCCGGCGCCGGGGCGGACTGGGCGTTCGTGAGGACTGCGCCGGCCGGCGCGCCCGGTTCACCCGCTCCGAAGGGCTGGCGGTCGCCAGTTGGCACGGTTTCGTCGCCGGGACGTTCTCCAGCGACCCCGAGCGGCCGCTGCGGGTCGACGCCGCCGGCGTTGCGGGGGCTCACCGAGCGCGACCTGGCGGCGCTGCTGCAGGTCACTGCGGACAATCCGATCGTCGGCCTGCGTGGGCGCGCGCAGGTGCTGCGCCGCCTCGGCGATGCGCTGGCCGCCGACCCCGAGGTGTTCGGTGCCGCGGGCAGGCCCGGCGGGCTGCTTCGATGCGCTGTCGGCGCGCTCCGGCAGCGTCGCCGCCCACCGGCTGCTCGTCGCAGCTGCTGACGTCGCTGGCGCGAATCTGGCCGTCGGCCAACATGATCGGGGATGTGCCCGTCGGCGACTGCTGGCGCCACGACGCGGTGTCGGGTCCTGGCCTGACCGCGGGCTGGTGCCGCTGCACAAGCTGTCCCAATGGCTGACGTACTCGCTGATCGAGCCGTTCCGCTGGGCCGGTGTCGCCGTGACCGGCGTCGAGGCGCTCACGGGGCTGCCCGAGTACCGCAACGGCGGCCTGCTGCTGGACACCGGTGTGCTGCGCCTGCGCGACCCCGCAGACGCCGAGCGCAGTGGGCGCCCGGCCGACGAGCTCGTGGTCGAGTGGCGGGCGCTGACCGTGGCGCTGCTCGACGAACTCGCCCCGCTGGTGCGGCGGCCGGCTCGGCGTCGACGAGGCACGGATGCCGCTGGCCTGCGTGCTCGAAGGTGGCACCTGGGCCGCGGGGCGCGCGTCGGCGCAGCGGCTGCGCGGCGGGCGGCCGCCGCTGGCGGTGGTCAGTGACGGAACGGTGTTCTGATGACGGCGAGCGACCGGCGGGGTGCACGTCGTCGACCATCCGCTCGTGCAGCACAAGATCACGCTGATGCGGCGAAAGGACGCCTCCACCAACAGTTTCCGCCGGCTGGTTCACGAGGTGTCGGCGCTGATGGCCTACGAGGTGCTGCGCGACGTCGGGATGCACGAGGTCGAGGTGGAGACCCCGCTGGAACGCACGACCGGCAACGTCATCGACGGAAAGAAGCTGGTGTTGCTCTCGGTGCTGCGTGCCGGCACCGGGATTCTCGACGGCATGCTGGATGTGGTGCCGTCGGCCCGGGTGGGCCACATCGGTCTGTACCGTGAGCCGAAAACCCTTGTCACCGTGGAGTATTACTTCAAGCTGCCCGGCAGAGCTGCACGAGCGCGACGTGGTGGTGCTCGATCCGATGCTGGCGACGGGCAATTCGGCGGTCGCCGCCGTGGACCGGGTGCGGGAGCACAACCCGAAGTCGGTCAAGTTCGTCTGCCTGCTGACCTGCCCGGAAGGCATCGCCGCGATGACGCACGCGCACCCCGACGTCCCGATCTACACGGCCGCGATCGACCGCGAGCTCGACGAGCACGGCTACATCCTGCCCGGCCTGGGCGACGTGGGCGATCGCCTCTTCGGCACCAAATAATTCACATTCGCCACTGCGGAGTGGCACCCGCCGGAGGCGTCCGCGCTCTAGGGTGGGTTATGGCCATCATCGAAGCTGACCTCGAGCCCCAGACGCCCTTCGAGCGCGATGTCGCCGAGACGCAGCGCTACTTCGACAGCCCCCGCTTCGAGGGCATCATCCGCCTGTACACCGCCCGGCAGGTCGCCGAGCAGCGGGGCACGATCCCCGCCGACTATCCCACCGCCCGCGAGGCGGCCGCCGCGTTCTACCCGCACCTGCGCGAGCTGTTCGCCCGCGGCAAGAGCATCACCACCTTCGGGCCCTACTCCCCCGGCCAGGCCGTGGTGATGAAGCGGATGGGGATCGAGGGCATCTATCTCGGCGGCTGGGCCACCTCGGCGAAGGGGTCGATCAGCGAGGATCCGGGGCCGGACCTCGCGAGCTACCCGCTGAGCCAGGTGCCCGACGAGGCCGCGGGCATCGTGCGCGCCCTGCTCACCGCCGACCGCAACCAGCAGTACCTGCGGCTGCAGATGAACGACGCGCAGCGCAAGACCACGCCCGAGTACGACTACCGGCCGTTCATCATCGCCGACGCGGACACCGGCCACGGCGGAGATCCCCACGTGCGCAACCTGATCCGGCGCTTCGTCGAGGCCGGCGTGCCGGGCTACCACATCGAGGACCAGCGCCCCGGCACGAAGAAGTGCGGCCACCAGGGCGGCAAGGTGCTGGTGCCGTCCGACGAGCAGATCAAGCGGCTCAACACCGCCCGGTTCCAGCTCGACATCATGCGGGTGCCCGGCATCATCGTCGCCCGCACCGACGCCGAGGCGGCCAGCCTGCATCGACAGCCGCGCCGACGAGCGCGATCAGCCGTTCCTGCTCGGCGCGACCAACCTGAAGATCCCGTCCTACAAGTCGTGCTTCCTGGCGATGGTGCGGCGCTTCTACGACAAGGGCGTGACCGAACTCAACGGTCACCTGCTCTACGCGCTGCCCGACGGTGAGTACGCCACCGCCGACGCGTGGCTGGAGCGCCAGGGAGTGCCGGCGCTGATCGACGAGACCGCGGCGGCGTGGCAGGACGGCGGCGAGTCGTCGCTGGACGCCGCGTTCGACAAGGTGGAGTCGCGGTTCGTCGACGCCTGGCAGGACGACGCGGGCCTGGACACCTACGCCGACGCGGTGGCCGACCTGCTGGAGTTCCGGGAGCGGGAAGGCGAGTCCGTGACGATGAGCGCCGCCGAGTGGCGCGCCTTCGCCGAACGGGCACCGCTCTACAACGCGCGGGAGAAGGCCAAGGAGCTGGGCGCCGACGTGGCGTGGGACTGCGAGCGCGCCAAGACGCCCGAGGGCTACTACCAGGTGCGCGGCGGCATCCCGTACGCGATCGCCAAGTCGCTGGCCGCGGCCCCGTTCGCCGACATCCTGTGGATGGAGACCAAGACCGCCGACCTGGCCGACGCCAAGCAGTTCGCCGACGCCGTCCACGCGGTGTACCCGGACAAGATGCTCGCCTACAACCTCTCCCCGTCCTTCAACTGGGACACCACCGGCATGACCGACGAGGAGATGCGGGCGTTCCCCGAGGAGCTCGGCAAGATGGGGTTCGTCTTCAACTTCATCACCTACGGCGGGCACCAGGTCGACGGTGTGGCCTCCGAGGAGTTCGCCACCTCGCTGCGGCAGGAGGGCATGCTGGCGCTGGCCCGCCTGCAACGCAAGATGCGCCTCGTCGAATCCCCCTACCGCACACCGCAAACCCTGGTCGGCGGGCCGCGCAGCGACGCCGCGCTGGCCGCGTCGTCCGGCCGGACGGCGACCACCAAGTCGATGGGCAAGGGGTCGACGCAGCACCAGCACCTGGTGCAGACCGAGGTGCCCAAGAAGCTGCTCGAGGAGTGGCTGGCGCTGTGGAGCGAGCACTACCAGCTGCCGGAGAAGCTGCGCGTGCAGCTGCGGCCGCGCCGCGCCGGTTCCGATGTGCTGGACCTGCAGATACTGAGCGACGGGCGAAGACGGCGCGAGCCGCTGGCCAACGTCGTCGTCGACCCGATCAAGGACCGGCACGGCCGCAGCATCCTGACGGTGCGCGACCAGAACACCTTCGCCGAGCAGCTGCGCAAGAAGCGGCTGATGGACCTGATCCATCTCTGGCTGATCCACCGGTTCAAGGCCGAGATCGTGTACTACGTGACGCCGACCGAGGACAACATCTATCAGACCGACAAGATGAAGTCGCACGGCATCTTCAGCGACGTCTACCAGGAGGTGGGCGAGATCATCGTCGCCGACGTGAACCAGGCGCGCATCGACGAGCTCCTCGCTCCCGACCACGAGGCGCTGCTTCGCCTGATCAGCAAGCAGGATTGAGGTCGGCCGACTGTGGGGCCTGTGCACGCTTTAGCTCGCTGGGGCGTGCACAGCCCCCACACTCGGTAGCGACGAGTCAGATCAGCGCGGCCGCTCGGCGCAGCATTTCCCGCCAGCGCACGATCTCGTGCGGATCGGTGACCGCGAACCGCGCCAGCCGCTCCGGGGCCGGCGCCGCCGGCGTCGGCGCGGCCGGCAGATAGCCGTCCACGGGGACCAACGACCGGGACCGGGACACCACATCGCCGTCGTCGAGCCCCTCCGGCATGGGGCCGCAGGGGAACACCAGCTCGGGGATGGCCGCGGCGAGCGCCAGATCGGCGGCCAACCCGATGCTCGTCCGGCCGCTCGCGTTCACCAGGGCCGGCAGCCCGAGGAGCTCCATCCGCCGCAGCGCGCGGCGGACTCCGCCGAGAGCGCCACACCGCAGGATCGCGATGTCGGCGCCCTGTGGATCCCCACCCAACAGTGCGGCGTCGACGGCGATCGGGACGTCGACGCGGCGGCGGACGGCGCCGGCGTCGGCGGCGCTGCGGCAGACGAGTTCCACCACCTCGACGTCGTCGAGCTGCGCGATCTGGGCGACGGCGGCGTCGATGTCGTCGACCCGCACCACGGCGCGCCGCGTGCCGTCGGACACCGGCACCCGTCCCCGCAGCGCGTCCGGCCAGCCCACCGTGCTCGGCTCCATGGCCGCGGTCAGCCAGCGCGCCGCCAGCGCGTCGTCGCAGCCGAGCGGCGGGCTGAACTCGCCCCAGCCCTGCGGGCCCTCCACGAGCGCGCCCCGGCGGATACCGCCGGCGGTCGGGATCGCGAACAGGGGTGCGTCGTCGATGTCGATGAGAGTTCTCACTGACCGACAAAGCTAGTCCGTGGCTAGTCTTACGCCGTGGCCGACGCCCCGTTTCTGCTGCTGTCGATCCGCGGCGAGGACGAAGCCGCCGAGGACGAGTACCGCGCGATGGCGCGGTTCGGGGGGCTGCGCGCGGACGGCCTGCACCGGATCAGGCTCACCGACCGGCCGCTCGGCGACGTCGACCTGTCCCGTTGGTCGGGGATCGTGTTGGGCGGCGGGCCCTTCAACGTCAGCGACGACCCGGCCGCGAAGTCGGCCACCCAGCGCCGAGTCGAAGACGAACTCGCCCGGCTGCTCGACGTCGTGATCGCCGAGGACTTTCCGTTCCTCGGATGCTGTTACGGCGTCGGAACGGTTGGTGCGGCCGTCGGCGCGATCATCGACCGCGTGCACAGCGAGCCGGTCGGGGCCCGTCACCGTCGAACTCACCGACGAGGGCCGGGCTGATCCGCTGTTCGCCGGTCTGCCCGACACCTTCGACGCGTTCGGCGGCCACAAGGAGGCCGCGTCGGTGTTGCCGCAGGGCGTGGCCCGGCTCGCGACCTCGCCCGCCTGTCCGGTCCAGGCATTCCGGGTGGGCGCCAACGTCTATGCCACCCAGTTCCACCCGGAACTCGACGTCGACGGGCTGTGCACCCGCATCGACGTCTACAAGAACCACGACTACTTCGCCCCGGAGACGGCGCAATCACTCAAAGATGCCGCGCGCCGCAAGACGGTGACGCATCCGATGGCGATACTGCGCAGATTCGTGGCCCGGTACGTGCGCGGTTAACTCTCGGGGATCTCGAACTGCGCTCGGGCGATCTGGTCGACCATCGGGGCGAGTCGGGCCCGCAGCGCATTGTGCTCGGCGTCCTCGTCGTAGCCGCGGTAGGCGGCGGTGTCGGTGAAATCGGCGACGATCACGAAGTCCCAGTTGCCCTCTCGCAGACCGGCGTCGGATCCGACCGCGTAGCTCACCGTGCCGGGGCAACCGAGGTCGCGCAGGCCCTGCTGGATCCGTGCCACCTCAGCGGTGTCATGACCGGCTTTGAGCCTGGCGAGAACCACGTTTCGGATCACCGGGGCACCCTAGCAGTGCTCAGTAGGGTGCGAGTTGAGTGCCGATCAGCGGGGCGATCTTGCCGGCCATGTACGTGTGTCCGGTGTCGGTGGGATGCACGCCGTCGGCGCCGATCAACTCGGGCCTGCCGACGAACCACCGCGCGGCGATGGGGTCGACGAACGTCGCGCCGGCCAGTTGCGCCTGGTAGTTCAGTATGTCGCGGATCCGCAGGATCTCCGGCGGCGGGTCGGCAGTCGGCCACGGCGGTCCGATGACCAGCAACTTCGCCGATCTGGCGATCTGGCGCGCCAACTTCAACGTGCCGTACATCGCGATCGACAACCGGGTCGGCTCGACCTGCATGTCGTTGCGCGAGCCGAAGAACACCACAAGGACGTCGTTGGGTTTGACGGCCCGGACGGTCAGGTCCTCGAAGACGCTGCCGCGGTTGCCGCGGGTGCAGTAGCCCGCCCCGCCCTCGGCGCCGACCGTTGGTGTGACGGCGATCCCGTGCTCGGTGAGTTGCTGCCACGCCTTGGGCGCCCAGCCGTTCGGGCCGTTGCCGCCCTGGTCGCTGCCGGTGGTGTAGGAGTCGCCGACCACCGCGATGCGGTTGACGGCGAAGTCGAGGGTGCGCACATGGCGGTGCTGGACCTGCGGGGCATGGGCGGTGAAGACGCCGAAAAGCATGGCGGCAGAGAGGATCCACGTCAGCAATCGACTCACTGGACCAGCCTAGGCGGGAGCCCGGGAGACCGGCGGCCGACGCGCCGCGGAGTGCCGAACCGTCACCCCGCACGGGCGGTCACCGGTTGCAGTCTGCTGTGCGGTGGGTCGACCGAGCGCGCGGCCCGCGCCGGCGTGCTCTCCACCATGCGCCGCATCCACCGGCGCGCCGGCTCCTCGACGACGTGGTACAGCGCGGCCGCGAGTACCCCGGCCAGCGCGATCAGTCCGACCACGATCGCCATCGAACCCCAGCCCGGGGTCAGCGTGATCGCGAACTGCAGCACCGCCCAGTTCCAGACCGTGTGCACGATTTCGTGCACCATGTAGAGCCCGAACGAGATGTGCCCCAGGTACACCATCACCTGCGTCGACAGCAACGCCGGCACGGTGCCGGCGCCGATCGAGAGGGTGACCACCAGCGGAACGAACAGCACGTCGACCAGACCGCCGGCGTCCAGCATGTCTCCCGGCGGGTGGGCGTCCAGCAGGTACAGCCCGCCGACGATCGCGCCGCCGAGCAGCAGGGCCGCCACTCCGGCCGCCTGCCGGCCGCGGTCGGATAAGCGGAGCCGGCGGACCGCCGCGCAGGCCAGCGCGCCGGCGGTGAACTGCATGACGATGCGCGGCAACCAGCTCCACGGCGTGTAGAAGACGCCGTGGGCGAGCAGCAGCAGGGTCGGCGCGAGTGCGGCCGCGACCGCCAGCCACATCAGGCCCCGCGCCCTGGTCGCCGACGCCACCCGGAACACGACCAGCACCAGACCGCCGAACATCAGGTATGCCAGCCACTCCGCGCTGATCGACCACGCGGGACCGTCCCAGCTGGAGCCGTCGAAGAACGGCTGGAACCAGAGCTGCACCAGCAGCACCTGCTTGATCCAGCTCAGCGCGTTGAGCGACTCGATGACCGGCGGCGGTAGCGGGAACCGCCGACGTAGAGCGTGAAGACGGCGAACGCCGCGGCCAGGTGCATCGTCACCAGGTAGACCGGCCAGACCCGCGCCAGCCGCAGCCAGAGGAACCGCAGTGTCGACCTGGTGGACCAGGACTGCCCCATCCGGTCCAGGTAGTTCCAGGTCAGCACGAAGCCGCTGAGGATGAAGAACAGATCGACGCCCTGCGCGCCGGCGTTGAGGAGCGGCGCCAGCGCGGTCCGCAGCCCGGGGACGCCTCGGCCAGCAACGGCCGGAAATGGAAGAGGACGACCCACAGGGCGGCAACGATGCGCAGCCCCGACAGGGCCCTGATCTCACCGGTGCGCACACGACTCATTTCGTCTCGGGAACTCTGCGGTGTCTTCCAAAGGCTGGGACGTCGCGGGGGTCGTCGACCGGAGGGGCGTGTGCTGGGCCGCCTCCCCGACCACGTCACCAGCGACCGGTCGCAGATTACCAGCGCCGGCTGGGACCGCCGGTGCGCAACGCCGCCGGGGGTGCTCCGCATACCGGGCCGCCCGGGTATCCTCCAGGAATTGTCAATCGAACATGTCGGCGCGCGCGGTGGGCCCGCGCCAGCGAGGGTGCGGGGGCACATGCGCCTTCCCAATGACGGCGAACCGCTGTCACTGCTTCTCGTCGAGGATGACCGCGCCGACGCGATCCTCGTCGAAGAGTTGATCGCCGATTCCGGCATGGACACCCGGGTCGTGTGGGCCGAGTCGATGGCCAAGGCCGAACAGGCGATGACCGAAGGGCGCCCGGACTGCGTGCTGTTGGATCTACATCTGCACGACACCAACGGAATCGACGGGCTCGAGCGCATCGCCGCGTCGGACGCCACGTTGCCGATCGTGGTGCTCACGGGCCTCAACGACGAGCATTTCGCGTCGGTCGCCGTCGGCTCGGGCGCCCAGGACTACCTGGTCAAGGACCGCGTCGACGCCGAGACGCTGCGCCGGGCCGTGCTCTACGCCATCGAGCGCAAGCGCGCCGAACTGACCGCCGTCGACCTGCACGCCACGCAGCTGCGGGAACGGGAGAACGCCCGGCTGGAGCGGGGCCTGCTCCCCTCCCCACTGCTGATGGACGATCCCGGGGTGGAGATCGTGACCCAGTACCGGCCGAGTCGGCAGAACGCGCTGCTGGGCGGCGACTTCTACGACTTCGTGCAGACGCCCGACCGGACGGTGCACGTGATGATCGGCGACGTCGCCGGTCACGGGCCCGACGAGGCCGCGCTCGGGGTGGCGCTACGCATCGCGTGGCGGACGTTGACGTTCGCCGGCCTGCGCGGCACGGACCGGATGTGTCAGCTGGAGCGGATCCTGCGCGCGGAACGGGCCGGCAAGGGCATCTTCGCCACCGTGCTGAGCCTGGCCATTCCGCCGGAGGGGTCGGTGATCACCGCTGTGCGCGCGGGTCACCCCGGCATGTTGCTGCACGGCGGCGGCACCGTGGAATGGGTCGAGCCGGCCGGCGGTCCTGCGCTGGGCCTGCACGCCGGCGATTGGACAGCGCAGCAGGTCGAGCTACCGGCCGGCAAGGGTCTGGTGCTGCTCACCGACGGCCTGTTCGAAGGGCACGTCGGCCGCGGCAACGAACGGCTCGGCGAGGCCGGCCTGCTCGAGATCGCCCAGTCCCTGGCGGCGCTGCCGGGTCGCGAGTTCGTCGACGCGCTGATCGACGCCGTCGAAGACCGCGCTCAGTCCCACGGCGGCATCGGCGACGACATCGCCGTGGTGCGGGTGGAACGGACGGGGCGCGGATGAGCCCCGACCAGCGCGGCGTGCGCTCGCTCACCGTGGAGGGCTGGCAGTACCTGGTGCTGTCGGTGATGGCGGTGGTGGTGCTGGTCGGCAGCATCGCGACCGCCGTCCTGCTGAACCGCACCGACAAGGTGTCGGCTCAGCTCATCGAGAACATCCAGCCCGCGCGCGTGGCCGCCTATCAGTTTCAGGCCGCGTTGCGGGACCAGGAGACCGCGGTGCGCGGCTACGTCATCGCCGCCGACCCGCAGTTCCTCGAGCCGTACGGCGAGGGCCGGGAGGTGGAGGCGCAGGCGTCGGCCGACATTCGGCAACTCGAACAGAACCGTCCGGATCTGCTCGACGATCTCGATGCCATCGAGCAGGCATCGGGCGCGTGGCGCACCAACTACGCCGCCCCGGTGATCGCCGCGGTGCAGCCCGGCCGGGCCACCACCCTCTCACCGGCGCTGACCGCCGTCGGCAAGTCTGAATTCGACCGACTACGAAGGCTTTTCGCCGCGCAGAACCAACACCTCGCCCAGGCGCGCACCGACGGGGTGGCGGAACTCGACTCGATCCGCAGCTGGCGCAACGGGATCCTGATCTCGATGCTCGCGGCGTTCGTCGCGACCATGGTCTCTCTCGCGGTGCTGCTGCGCCGCGCGTTGGTGCGGCCACTGACCCGGCTGGCCGCGGCGTGCCGGCGCATCGCCGAAGGCAACTTCGGTGAGCGGATCGTCCCGCAGGGCCCGCGGGACATCCGGATGATCGCCCTCGACGTGGAGCACATGCGCCAGCGCATCGTCGACGAGCTCGAGGCCTCCCGCGCCGCCACCCAGGCACTCGACGAGCAGGCCGAGGAGCTGCGGCGGTCCAATGCCGAACTCGAGCAGTTCGCCTACGTGGCGTCCCATGACCTGCAGGAACCGCTGCGCAAGGTGGCGTCGTTCTGTCAGCTGCTGGAGAAGCGCTACGGCGACAAGCTCGACGAGCGCGGCACCGAGTACATCGGGTTCGCCGTCGACGGTGCCAAGCGGATGCAGGTGCTGATCAACGACCTGCTGACGTTCTCCCGGGTGGGCCGGCTCAACGCCACCGAGGCCGACGTCGACCTGGGCGGCGCGCTGGAGACCGCGCTGGGGAACCTGACCACGTCGATCGAGGAGTCCGGCGCGGTGATCGAACGTCCCGCGGGCGGACTGCCAACGGTCAAGGGTGATCCGACACTGCTGGCGATGCTCTGGCAGAACCTGATCGGCAACGCGGTGAAGTTCCGCCGTGAGGGCGAACAGCCCCGCATCGTCATCGACTGCGGCCAGGACGGCGAAGACGATGAGCTCCATTGGGCGTTCTCGGTGTCGGACAACGGAATCGGGATCGCCGAGGAATTCGCGGACAAGGTCTTCGTGATCTTCCAGCGGCTGCACGGTCGCGACGCCTACACCGGTACGGGCATCGGCCTGGCATTGTGCAAGAAGATCGTCGAACACCACGGCGGCACCATCTGGATCGACAACTCCTACACCGGAGGCACCCGCTTCCGGTTCACGCTGCCCGTCGCGGTGGATGACACATCCACCGCACTCCTGGAAGGATCGGCGTCATGACACCCGCTGAACGCGCCATCGATGTCTTGCTGATCGAGGACGACCCCGGAGACGAGCTGATCACCCGGGAAGCCTTCGAGCACAACAAGATCAAGAACACTCTGCACGTGGCGCACGACGGAGAGGAAGGCCTGGACTTCCTCTACCAAGCGCGGTGCCTACGAGGGCGCGCCCCGACCGGACCTGGTCCTGCTCGACTTGAACCTGCCCAAGTACGACGGCAGGCAGCTGCTGGAGACCATCAAGTCCGACCCCGACCTCAGCCACATCCCGGTGGTGGTGCTGACCACCTCGTCGGCCGAGGAGGACATCCTGCGCAGCTACAAGCTGCACGCCAACGCCTATGTCACCAAGCCGGTCGACCTGGACCAGTTCATGAACGCGGTCCGCCAGATCGACGAGTTCTTCGTGCAGGTGGTCCGCCTCCCCCAGTTCTGAGGTGGACCTGCCGCGTCCCGACCGGGCGACACCGCATCTGGCGGACGTCACGCCGTCGGTGCTGGCGGCCATGGGCGTGCCCGGGTTCGAGCCCCGCATCCCGTTGCCCGACGACATCTCCGGTGCATGCGTGCTGCTCGTCGACGGTCTGGGAGCCGAGCTGCTCGACGCCCATGCCGCCGACGCTCCGGTGCTGATCGGCCTGCGGGCCGCCACGCTGCAGGTCGGCTTTCCCGCGACGACGGCGGCCGGACTGGCGGCCGTCGGCACGGGATGCCGGTCGGGGGAACACGGCGTGGTCGGGAATGTCGTTCCGGCTGCCCGAGGTCGGCGTCATCAACGCGTTGCGGTGGCGGCCGCACCCCTGGGGCGATGATCTGCGCGAGCAGGCGCAGCCGGAACTCGTGCAGCCCCGCGCCACGCTGTTCGAGCAGGCGGCCTCGACCGGGGTGTCGGTGCGGGTGATCTCCGCCGCGCAGTTCGCCGGTTCCGGGTTGACCCGGGCGGTGTTGCGCGGCGGACGGTACGTCGGGGTGCACGCGATCGGGGACCTGGCGGCCGCGGTCACGACCGCGATCGGTGCGGGCGGCTTCTGCTACGGCTATCACGCCGACCTCGACCTGGTGGGCCACCTGCACGGCCCCGGCTCGCACGCCTGGCGGGTGCAATTGCGACAGATCGATCGGCTGGTCGAGTCTCTGGTGGAGGCGCTGCCGAGCGGAGGGTTGTTGGCGGTGGTGGCCGACCACGGCATGGTGACCCTCGGCGACGACGCGGTGGACGCCGACGCCGCCGAACCGCTGCACGACGGCGTGACGGCCATCGGGGGTGAGATTCGTGCGCGCCACGTGTACACCCGGGCGGGCGCGGTGGCGGACGTGGCGGCGACCTGGCGGGAGTACCTGGGTCCTCGAGCCTGGGTGCGCACCCGCGAGGAGGCCATCGCCGCCGACTGGTTCGGTACGCGCGTCGCCGACGACGTGCGTTGCCGGATCGGTGACGTGGTGGTGGCCGCGCGCGGATCCTCGGGGGTGTTGCGCCGCACCGCGGAGCCGGTCGAATCGTCTCTGATCGGCCAGCACGGCTCGCTGACACCCGCCGAACAGCGAGATTCCCCTGCTGCTCGCGCACCGTTGATGCCTCCGTCGAAACTAGTCGATCACGTTGCAGCACAGCATTTCTGGCACTACTGCGGTGTGGGTCGTGCATCATCTCGAATAGTGCGCGTATGCAACGCAATTCGTGAGGCGTGCCGCACACCATGGCGTAATGTGCCTGCCGTCACAGATTTTGGCCGTATTAGAGACCCTCTGCTAACGTCCGGCCGCATGTTTGCTCTCGCCACGCTCTTGACACTCGTCAACCAGGTGTCGGGCACGCCGTACATCTCCGGTGGTGACTCGCCGGCCGGCACCGACTGCTCCGGGCTGGTGTCCTGGGTGACCAATGCCGCGACCGGCAGGCCGGTCTACGGAGACAGGTTCAACACCGGGAACATCGAGGGTGAGCTGCGTGCGCGCGGGTTCGAGTACGGCACCCGGCCCCGCGCCCTGGTGGTCGGCTGGAACAGCGGCCACACCGCCGTTACGCTGCCCGACGGCACGCCGGTGGCCTCCGGAGAGGGCGGTGGCGGGGTCAAGATCGGCGGCGGCGGCGCCTACCAACCGCAGTTCAGCAGGCACATGTTCCTGCCGATGCCGGCCGACGTCCCGCCCGCCCCCGAGCCGCTGCTCGCGCCCCCGCTGGCGCCCCCGCCCCCGCCGCCCCCGGGCCTCGCTCCGCCGCCGGCTCCCGTCGTCCTGATGGCGCAGGATGCTGCGCCGCCCGCCGCCCCCGCCGCCCGGCGCACCGGTGTAGCGGACCGGCGCGGCCACCGCGCTAGCCTCTGTGCCGTGATCGTGTTGCTGCCCCCGTCGGAGACCAAGCGTGCCGGCGGCGACGGACCGGCGCTGGCGTGGGCCTCGCTGAGTGCACCGGCCCTCACGCCGGTGCGCGCGGAGCTGGTCGACGAGCTGGTCACACTGGCCGCGGACCGGGAAGCCAGCAGGCGGGCCCTCGGCCTGTCGGCGGCTCAGGATGCGGAGATCGACCGCAATGCCGCGTTGCGCTCGGCGCCGACCGCGCCGGCCGTGCACCGCTACACCGGCGTGCTCTACGACTCGCTCGACGTGCACTCGCTGCACGGCCGGGCCGCTGCCCGGGCCGCGGCGCGGCTGGCCGTCGTGTCGGCGCTGTTCGGTCTGGTGCGCGCGGACGACCCGATCCCGGCCTACCGGCTCTCGGCGACCTCCCGCCTGCCGGGGCGTCCGACGCTCGCCGCGCGCTGGCGCCCTGCGCTGGAGCCCGTGCTGGCCGAGATCGCGGCCCGCGAGCTGATCGTCGACCTGCGCTCCGGGTCGTACGCCGCTCTGGGCAAGGCGCCGAACTCGGTGCACGTGGAGGTGGTCGCCGAGCACGCCGACGGACGGCGCGCCACGGTCAGTCACTTCAACAAGGCGCACAAGGGTCGGCTGGCCCGTGCGCTGGCCACCACGCGGTCGGAGCCCGACGACGCGGCCGCCGTCGCGGCGGTGGCGCGCCGCGCCGGGATGCGCGTCGAACGGCGCGGCGAGCACCTCACCGTCGTCGTGCCGGCCTGATGACACGGCTGCGGCATGACGGCTACAGCTCGGCGACGAACCCGCTGGTATAGAACTCCTCGGGCTGCTGGGAGAATGCGCTCGGCCGAGTGATCGACACCCACGCGCCCGTCGCGCCCGACATCAGCGGACCGCGTACCGTCACCGCCCCGCCGCCGTTGCCGTCGGTGAACAGCGTGCCCGCGGCCACCCCGGGGTCTGCGGCCGAGCAGCCGCCCATCGACGAGCGGGGCAGCTGGATCAGGCGGACGTCGTAGGCGGTGTTCGGGACTCCCGTGGCGAACTGGACGTCGGCCACCACATCGGCGCCGTCGGTACGCAGCTTCGCCACGGCCCGCCCGTAGTAACTCCCGCCGACGTAGTCGAATGCGCTGAAGTCGCAGCGGCGCAACGTCTGGGTGAACGGCAGGGCCGTGGCTTCGGCAGCTGCCGGTGCGGCGCCGACCAGTGCAGGTCCTGCCGCGACCACCAGGGCCGCGGCCACCACCGCGGTGCGAGCGATACGAGCCATGGGGTGCGATTCCTGTCCGATCCGGCGGGATGTGCCGGATTCGACGCTACCGTAACCGCCCTGCTGACGAGCGCCTCGACCGCGAGCCACACTGTCGCCCCATGTCCACACTATGGGTGTACCTGCGGGCCCAGCTGATGACGTTCGTGTTCGGCATCGTCGGCCGGGAGTCCGGATGAGCTACCCCGGCCCCCGGCCCCCTCATCCGACCCCGAGGTCAGCCGCCGATGTCGCAGTCTCGATCGCGGCGCTGGTACTCACCGTGCTGCTCGGTGCCCTCGCCGCGTTCATCGGGGTGTTCTCACTGGCCTTCCTGGATCACTGCCCGCCTGAGACGTGCAGCGTCCAGGGCGCCGTCAACGCCGTGTTCACCGCCCTGCTCGTCGCGGCCGGCATCGGGATCGTCGGGCTGGCGGTGACCGTGGTGCAACTGGTTCGCCGCAAGACGGCCTGGCCGTTCGGGGTGGGCGCGTTCGCACTGTGTGCGCTGACACTGTTCATCGGCGGCGTCGGCTACTCGGCAGCGGTCGGCTGACCCCGGCCGAAGGTGTTGGCGCGCAATCCGTTCGGCCTACCGGTTGCCGCGGCGCGCCGCGCCCGCGATGATCCGCGTCATGGACTCGCGCACGGCGTTCGAACTCGGTGACCTCGATGCGATCGGGCAGGCCGCACTGGCCGCCTCCGGCGAGGTGGCCGCCGCCGAACTGCTCGAGGCGGCGATCCTGCGGTTGGAGGCCGGCCGCGCCCTCAACGCCGTGATCGCCGACCTGTTCGACCGCGGCCGCGCCGCCGCGGCGGCTCTGGACGCCTCCGGGTCACTGCGCACCGGCAGGGAAGGGTCCGCTGGCCGGAGTCCCCTTCCTGCTCAAGGACCTCGGAGCGTCGCTGGCCGGCGCGCCCGAGGCGATGGGGTCGCGCGCGCTGCGCACGCATGTCGCCGACCAGAACGCGTGGATCGTCGACCGCTATCTCGACGCCGGACTCGTGGTGTTCGGCAAGACCAACACCCCCGAGTGGGGCAACCACTGCACCACCGAGCCGTCGCTGTTCGGAGCCACTGCCAACCCGTGGTCGGCCGTCGATCACCCCGGGCGGGTCCAGCGGTGGATCCGCGGCGGCGGTGGCGGCCGGCATCGTCCCCGCCGCCTCCGGCGGCGACGGAACCGGATCGATCCGAGTCCCCGCATCCTGCTGCGGGCTCGTGGGGCTCAAGCCGCGCCGCGGCCGCACGTCGTTCGCGCCCGCGGCCGGGCACGGGCTGGAAGGGCTGGTCAACGAACACGCGCTGACCCGCTCCGTGCGCGACAGCGCGGCCCTGCTGGACGCGGTCGCCGGCACCGGCATCGGCGACCCGTACACCGCTCCCGCCGCCGGCGGAGCCCTTCCTGCGCGCGATGCGAGACCGCGCCGGTGACCAACGGATCGCGATGGCGACGGCCTCGCCGTTTCCCGGCCCGGCCACCGCGCCCGCCGTGGTCGCCGCGGTCGAACGTACCGCGCGGAGCTGCTGGCCGAACTCGGCCACACCGTCGAGCCCGGCGGGCCGACCATCGACGCCGATGCCGTCGCCGACGCCGTCGCGGTACTGCATACCGTCAGCAACGTGGCGTTGTACGAGCTGGCACGCAGCCACCTCGGGCGCGAGCCCCGCGAGGACGAGTTCGAGCCGAGCACCTGGGTGATGATCCGGGAGGGGTTCACCACCACCGGGGCCGAGTACGCCGACGCGATCGCGGCGATCCACGCGCAGACCCGCCGGTTCGCCGCGCAGATGAGCGGCCATGACGCGCTGCTCGTGCCGACCCTGCTGACGCCGCCTCCGCCGTTCGGGCTGCTCGGATCAGCCGCGCGGCACGACGCGCGCGTTCTTCGACGTCGAGTTCGCCACCACCGGGTGGACGTCGCTGGCCAACGTCACCGGCTGGGCCGCGGTCTCGCTTCCGCTCGGGGTCACCGACGACGGCGCTGCCGATCGGGGTGCAGCTGATGGCCGCCGACGAGACGGTCCTGCTGAAGCTGGCCGCCCAGCTCGAGCCGGCGCTGCCGTGGGCCGGCCGGCGGCCGCCGGGGTGGGTCGGCGGCTGAGGACCGCGGGTCCTCCCTATTCCGACAGAGCGAATCAGGCGGCTGAACGCGCATGCGACACTGGCCCGCATGGCTGTCGAGATCGCCCGTCCCAAGCTCGAAGGCAACGTCGCCGTGGGCACCGAGCGCCGGATCGGGTTCGCTGAGTTCGGAGATCCGCAAGGGCGGGCGGTGTTCTGGCTGCACGGCACGCCAGGCGCACGGCGTCAGGTCCCGGTCGAAGCCCGGTTGTACGCCGAGAAGAACAGGATCCGGCTGATCGGTGTCGACCGCCCGGGCATCGGATCGTCGACGCCGCACGAATACCTCCGGGTGATCGACTTCGCCGACGACCTGCGGACCATCGCCGACACGCTGGGCATCGACAAGATGGAGATCATCGGGCTCTCCGGCGGAGGCCCGTACACCCTGGGCTGCGCGGCAGCGATGCCCGAGCGCGTGGTCGCCGTCGGTGTGCTCGGCGGCGTCGCGCCCACCCGCGGGTCCCGACGCCATCGGCGGCGGCATCATGGGCCGGCTCGGGCTGCCGGTGGCCCCGGTGCTCGAGCACGTGGGCGCGCCGCTGAGCGTGGTCGCCGCGGGCCTGATCCGGCTGATCAAACCCGTCGCCGAACCGGCCCTGTATCTGTACGCGAGCATCTCCCCCGAAGGCGACCGCCGGCTGCTGGTCCGCCCGGAGTTCAAGGCGATGTTTCTCGACGACCTGCTCAACGGCAGCCGCAAGCAGCTCGCCGCACCGTTCGCCGACGTCGTCGTGTTCGCCCGCGACTGGGGGTTCCGGCTCGACGAGATCACCGTGCCGGTCCGGTGGTGGCACGGCGACGCCGACCACATCGTGCCGTTCGTGCACGGCGAGCACGTCGTCAAGCTGCTGCCCGACGCCCAGCTGTACCCCCTGGCCGGCGAAAGCCACCTCGGCGGGCTCGGCGAGGCCGAGGCGATCATGGCCGCGATGAGCGACCTCTGGGACGCCAGGGAGGCGTCGTGATCAGCGCCTGAGCCAGCTCTGCACCGTCGGCAACTCGCGGCTGTAGGACTGCATGAAGTCGTCGTGGTAGAGCGTGCCGCCGCTGATGGCGCTCTCCCCCCGCCACACCAGATGCACCCGCACGGTGCCCTTGTCGAAGTAGTCGCTGCGGTCCACGCTGCGGTGATGCCATCCGGTCTGCTCGGCGAGCGCCGAGATCGCGTGCCGCTCGTCGGTGTCAGCCATCTGTGTTTCTCCCGTGTCGAGGTCGGTGGGGTCTGCGCCCACACCTTAGCGCTCGCTGCGCAGCGCCCGGCGCAACAGATGCATCGCGACCGTCGTCGAGCGCTCCCGCACATCGGACCTGTTGCCGGGCAGCATCATGGTTCGCGTCATCGCCTCGCCGCCGTCGAGAAGCACCGCGAAGCACACCGTGCCGACGGGCTTGGCCTGCGTGCCGCCGCCGGGTCCGGCGATGCCGGTGATCGCGATCGCGGTGTCGGCGCCGAAGCGGGCCAGCGCGCCGCGGGCCATCGCCTCGGCGACCGGCTCGGACACCGCCCCGTGCCGCGCGATCGAGCTCGGCGTCCACGCCGAGCAGCGCGGTCTTGGCCGCATCGGAGTAGGCCACCACCCCGCCGGCCGTGTACGCCGACGCGCCGGCGCGCTCGGTCAGCCGGGCCGCGAGCAGTCCGGCGGTGCAGGATTCCGCGGTGGCGATGGACCGGCCGGCGAGCGCCTCGGCGACCTGATCGTCGACCAGAGCGCCGTCCTCGGAGAAGATCTCGCGGCCGTGCCGGTCCCGCAGCGCGTCCAGCAGCGCGGCGTAGCTCGCCTCGGCGTCCGGCTCGAAGCGGGTGACGATCTCGAGTTCGCCGCGGCGCAGGCAGGTGGTGATCTCCAGCCGCTCGAATCCCGGCACGGTGCGTTCGGCGTCGCGCAGGGTCTCGGCGAGCCCCGACTCGGGGAGCCCGAACATCCGGACGGTTTCCTGGCGGTAGTGGGTGCGCTCGGCGATCGCGGTCTGCACGGCGTCGGTCTCCACCGCCGCGTCCCACATCGGCTGCAGCTCGCGCGGCGGGCCGGGCAGCACCACAACGGTCGGACGGCCCGGCACCACGACGCCGGGCGCGGTGCCGACCGGATCGAGGATGACCGCACCGTCGGGCACGAGCGCCTGCTTGCGGTTCGCGGCGAGCACCGCCTCGCGATCCACCCCCGGATACCGCGCCATCAGGCCCGTGACGATGTCGCCGATCTTGGCCTCGAGCGCGGAGTCGAGGACGAGGTCGCGCCCGCAGAACCGGGCGACGATCTCGACGGTCATGTCGTCCGCGGTCGGGCCGAGCCCGCCGCTGGTGATGATCAGGTCCACACCCTGATCGGCGAGGAATCGCAACTGCGCCTCGATGTCGTCGGCACGGTCCCCGCACAGCGTGATGTGCCCCAGTTCGACACCGAGTTCCAGGAGCCGGTCGGCGAGATATGGGCCGTTGCGGTCCGCGACGCGTCCGGTCAGGACCTCGGTCCCCGTCACCACGATGCCAGCCCGTGCGCTCACGAGAGTCGACACTACGCACGGTCTTTGGCGGTCACCGGACCGGCACCGCCACCGCCGGGTGCCGGCGCTACTTGTGCGGGACGTCGTTGACCAGGCCGCCGTCCATGACGAACTCGGCGCCGGTCGAGTACCGCGATTCGTCACTTGCCAGGAACACCACGAAAGTGGCCACCTCGTCGGGCTGTCCGGGGCGTCCCAGCGGGATCCGCAGCATGTTGTCCGGGAAGTGCTTGGTCATCGGCGTGCGGATGAAGCCCGGGATGCACCGAGTTGACCCTGATGTTGTGCGGGCCGAGTTCCAGGGCCGCCGACTTCGTCAGCCCGCGCACCGCCCACTTGGAGGCCACGTACGGGTGCACCATCACCGCGCCGCGCAGCCCCTCGATCGAGGAGATGTTGATGATCGAGCCGCCGCCCGCGGCCTTCATCACCTCGACGCAGGCCTGCATGCCCAGGAAGGTGCCGGTCAGGTTGACGTCGATGACCTTCTGCCACTTGGCCATGTCGAACTTGCCGATCTGGCCGAGCGCCACCGTGCCGGCATTGTTGACCAGCACGTTGAGCGTGCCGAAGTCGTCGACCGCGGTGGCGACGGCGGCCTCCCAGTCGTCGGCCTGCGTGACGTCGAGATGGACGTAGCGCGCCGAGTCGTGGGTGGTGGCATTGATCTCGTCGGCGAGCGCCTTGCCCTTGTCGTCGAGGATGTCGCCGATCACCACCTTGGCGCCCTCAGCAACCAGCGCCCGGGCGTCCTCGGCGCCCATCCCCTGCGCGCCGCCACTGATGAGTGCCACTTTTCCGTCCACGCGTCCCATGGGGCGTCAGGTTACCGCACCGGCTCAGGAACTAGAACCTGTTCCAATTTCGCACCGCGGCACGCATACTTTCCGCCATGGCGATTCGCGTGGCGCTCATCGGAACCGGCAACTGCGGCAGCCTGGCACTGCGTCAGCTCATCGAGGACCCGCGGTTCGAGCTGGCCGGGGTGTGGGTGTCCGCGGAGGCCAAGATCGGCAAGGACGCCGGCGAGCTGGCCCGCCTGCCGGTCACCACCGGAGTGCGCGCCGGCAACGATCTCGACGCCATCGTCGCCGCCGGGCCCGACTGCGCGGTCTACTGCGCGATGGGCGACGTGCGGCCCAAGGAGGCCCTGGCCGACGTCCGCCGCCTGCTCGAGGCCGGCATCAACGTCGTCGGATCCTCCCCGGGGTTCCTGGAGTATCCGTGGGGAGTCGTCGGCGAGCGGACCATCGACCGCGTCGAAGCGGCGGCCCGGCAGGGTGACGCGAGCGTGTTCGTCACCGGGGTGGATCCCGGCTTCGTCACCGACCTGCTGCCGCTGGCGCTGGCGAGCACCTGCCAGAGCATCCGGCAGATCCGCACGATGGAGATCGCCGACTACGCCACCTACGACGGGGCGACCGTGATGTTCGACGTGATGGGCTTCGGGTCCCCTGTGGCGCAGGAGATCGGCGAACTGCCGTTCCTCTACCAGCCCGGCATGCTGAGCGCCGCGTGGGGCGTGGCCATCCGTCAGCTCGCCGCGGGCCTCGGCGTCGACGTCGACGAGATCCGCGACTGCGTCGAGCAGGAGCCGGCACCCGAGGACTTCGATGTCGCCGTCGGGACCATCAAGAAGGGCACGGTGGCCGCGGTGCGCTTCCTGATCGAGGGCCTGGTCGGCGGCGAGCCGGCCATCGTCGTGGAGCACATCACCCGACTGCGCGGGGATCTGCGGCCCGACTGGGCGCAACCGGCGCAGCCGGGCGGCTCGTACCGCGTCGAGATCACCGGGGAGCCGTCCTACGTGATGGACATCTGCCCGACCAGCCGCAACGGCGACCACAACTACGCCGCGATCCTGGCGGCCGCCGGTCGCATCGTGAACGCGATCCCCGATGTCGTCGCCGCGCCAGCCGGGCATCCGGACGACGTTGGATCTGCCGCTTGGTCACCGGTAAGGGGACCTACCGCGGTCGGTGAGCTCAGCGCAGGACGACGTCGTGCCACTCCAGCCTGACCTGGGTGCCGTCGGCCGAGGTCTCGATGACGGCCTCGTCGGACAGCGTCTCCATCAGCGGGATACCCCGGCCGCGGGTGCGCGGCAGCGGATCGGTCTGGCGCGGGCGCCAGGTGCCGCGGTCGCAGACGTACACGGTCAGGGTCTCGCGGTCGGGGTCGTAGTCGGCCCGGATGTCGATGGTGCCCGGTCGGTCGGACTGCAGATAGGCGAACTCGGCCGCGTTGGCCAGTGCTTCGTTGATCGCGAGCACCAGGTCGGAGCACCGGACCGCGTCCAGATCGAAGAACCGCTTGAGCCAGTCGGCGAACTCGCGACGCGTCGCGGCGACCGTTCCGGCATCGGCGTCGAGGCCGAAGCGCTCGAAACGTTCGGCGTTGGCTGTTTCGGCCGGCGGCATGGAATCGATCATGGCAGTCGGTGGCTACCCCGAGGCGCACGTTCCTACGCGGGCTTTCTACGTGTCGCGTGCCGCGAGCGCTTCGTCGAGGCTCGGATACAGGCTGAGGATGTCTGCGATGCCGACCAGCTTGAGCGGCCGGCTGGTGGCCGGGCCATCGGCGACCACGCTGAACGCGACGTCAGAGCCGGCCTTGTCGTGCGCGGCGACCAGCACGCCCATTCCCGCGGACGCGAGGAACTCGACGTCGGTGAAATCGATCACCACCCCGGTCGGCCGCTCGCCCAGCGCGGCGTCGATCGCTGTCTCGAGCTGCGGCGAGGTCAGCATGTCGACGACACCGGATACCGCCACGATGGCCACCCCGTCGACCCACCGCTGCGTGACGACACAGTTCGAGGACGATGCCGCCCCGTCGGCACCGGTCGTGTCTTCGGCTGCTTGCTCGTCCAAGGTTCACCTTCCATGTCAGGCCGCTCTACGCATACTGCAAGAGCACACGAAGTGCCACTCGCGCAGGCTGCATCCTGAACCCGGCAAGACCAAACTACCGTGGCCGTCTGCGGCGACCGGCCACAGATTAAACCAGGTGTGTCTGCGACGCCCGTAGCATGGCGACTCGACACCCCTGCCGCTCCGTATCCGAGGACACCAATTGACCGCGGACACCGCAGACCCCGCGGATCTGGTCGCCGCCATCGAGGCCAGCGCGCCGGGAGCCGAGATCGGCGCATTCTTCGACCTCGACGGCACGCTCGTCGACGGCATCACCGCCACCGCGCACGCCGGAGACCGCATCCGGCGTCGTCAGGCCCGCCTCGGCGAGGTCTTCGGCGTCATCGAGGCCGCGATGCGCTACCGCTTCGGCCGGGTGCACTTCGAGGGGCTGCTGGTGCGTGCGGCCGGTTACCTGCGCGGGGAATCGCTGGCCGAACTCGACGCGATCGGGGCGCGGATCTTCGGGGAACGGGTCCGCTCGCGCGTGTTCCCCGCGATGCACCAGATCGTGGTCGCCCACCAGCGCCGCGGGCACACCGTGGTGCTGAGTTCCTCGGCGCTGACCATCCACGCCGAACCCGTCGCGCGCTACCTGGAGATCAGCCATGTGCTGTGCAACCATTTCGAGGTCGACGACGCCGGCCGGCTGACCGGGAAGATCGTCCGCCCGGTGATCTGGGGCCGGCAGAAAGCCGCGGTGGTCCAGCAATTCTGCGCGACCACCTCGGTCGACCTCGCCCGCAGCTATTTCTACGCCGACGGCGAGGAGGACGCCCCGCTGATGACGCTCGTCGGCCACCCCCACCCGGTCAACCCGCGCCGCAGCCTCGCCGTGCTGGCCGCCGAACGCGAGCTGGCCGGTGCTGCGGATGGCCGCTCCGGGCAAGGGGCTACTCGGCGGCCGGCGCGGTGCACTAAAGTAGAACACGTTTCAATTTCTGCTATCGGCCCACCAGGAGCGGACTATGCATACTCCCCTGTGCGACGAGCTCGGCATCGAGTTCCCGATCTTCGCCTTCACCCACTGCCGCGACGTGGTGGTCGCGGTGAGCAAGGCCGGCGGCTTCGGCGTGCTCGGCGCGGTGGGCTTCACGCCGGAGCAGCTCGAGATCGAGCTGAACTGGATCGACGAGCACATCGGCGACCACCCCTACGGCGTCGACATCGTCATCCCGAACAAGTACGAGGGCATGGACGCCGACCTGTCCGCCGAGGAGCTGGCGAAGATGCTGGCGGACATGGTGCCCCAGGAGCACCTCGACTTCGCCCGCAAGATCCTCACCGACCACGGCGTCCCGCTCACCGCGGAGGACGACGAGAACACGCTGCAGCTGCTCGGCTGGACCGAGGCGACCGCGACCCCCCAGGTCGAGGTCGCGCTGCAGCACCCGAAGATGACGCTGATCGCCAACGCGCTGGGCACGCCGCCGCGCGACATGATCGACCACATCCACGCCGAGGGCCGCAAGGTCGCCGCGCTGTGCGGCTCGCCGTCCCAGGCGCGCAAGCACGCCGACGCGGGCGTCGACATCATCATCGCCCAGGGCGGCGAGGCCGGCGGTCACTGCGGCGAGGTCGGCTCGATCGTGCTGTGGCCGCAGGTCGTCAAGGAGGTCGCGCCGGTGCCGGTGCTGGCCGCCGGCGGCATCGGCAGCGGCCAGCAGATCGCCGCCGCGCTGGCGCTGGGCGCCAGGGCGCGTGGACCGGCTCGCAGTGGCTGATGGTCGAGGAGGCCGAGAACACCCCCGTCCAGCAGGCGGCCTACGCCAAGGCGGCCAGCCGGGACACCGTGCGCAGCCGCTCGTTCACCGGCAAGCCGGCCCGGATGCTGAGGAACGACTGGACCGAGGCCTGGGAGAACCCGGACAACCCCGAGCCGCTGGGCATGCCGCTGCAGTACATGGTCTCCGGAATGGCGGTCGCCGCGACGCACAAGTACCCGAACGAGACCGTCGACGTCGCGTTCAACCCGGTCGGCCAGGTGGTCGGCCAGTTCACCAAGGTGGAGAAGACCGCGGCCGTCATCGAGCGCTGGGTGCAGGAGTACCTCGAGGCGACGAACACCCTCAACGAGCTGAACGAGGCCGCCAGCGTGTAGGGATTTCGGTGTAGTTCGTCACGCTTGCGTTGACGAACTACACCGAAATCGCGTGAGCGCGACGGCCGCGCGGACCAGGTCGATGAACGCCGCTTCGTCGACGGTGTCGTCTTCGCGAAAGTCGATGGCGCGTCGGGTGTTT
>CAWCKQ010000012.1:0-196897 GCA_963796185.1 uncultured Actinomycetota bacterium
TGGTCACGTCGGGTGCCAGCGCCATCGCCAAGGCGTCACTGGACGCCTCCCTGCAGGACGACCTGCCCGAGGAGTCGCGCGCGTCGGCATTCGGGCGCTCGGAGTCCCTGCTGCAGCTGGCCTGGGTGGCCGGCGGCGCCACCGGGGTGCTGATCTACACCGAACTCTGGTCCGGATTCACCACCATCACTGCGCTGCTCATTCTGGGGCTCGCCCAGACGGTGCTGAGCTATCGGGGCGAGTCGCTGGTACCGGGCCTGGGCGGCAACCGTCCGGTGCACGCGGCGCAGGAGGGCGTGCGGGCCGAAGCGGCGGTGACCCTCGAGTGAAACGGATTGTGGCCGTGCTCGCCGCAGTCGCGCTGATCGCCTCGATCGGTAGCGGCGTGCTGGTGTGGCGGTTGACCCGCGACCAGGCACCCCAGCTGCCGGAGATCTCCGCGTACTCGCATGGGACACCTGGCCCGGGTCGGGCCGTACCGGTTCTGCCAGGTGCTCAATCCGACCGACTGCGTGGTCCCCGCCGAGCAGGGTGAATTACCGGTGACGGGCCGCCAGCCCGTCCAGCTGTCCGTCCCGGCGGCCATCGCCCGGGCGCCGTGGGTGCTGCTGCGCGCCTACGAGGACGCCGACGTCATCCAGGAGTTTAGGCCGAACACCACCCTGGCGGTGACGGTCCCGACCGTCGACCCGCAACGGGGACGGCTCACCGGCATCGCGGTTCAACTCCCGACGCTGGTCCGCGATCAGGACGGCAACGAGTTCCCGCGTACCGCACGCGGAGTGGTCGGTGCGCGCGCTCTGGCCCTAGCCGGCGGTGTGCGTCGTCGGGCACCCGCTCGGCCCCGGGTGTCGGCCCGGGCGGTGTGCCGTCGCCGAACGGCCTGCCGCCCAACGCTTCTCGCCCATGGGGGGTCAGCCAATTCGCCAGGTCGGGACCCTTCGGGACGACACCGGTGGGATTGATGTCGCGGTGCACGAGGTAGTAATGCTGCTTGATCTGCGCGAAGTCGATCGTGTCACCGAAGCCCGGCGTCTGGAACAGATCCCGCGCGTAGGCCCACAGCACCGGCATCTCGGCCAGCTTGCTCCGATTCGTCTTGAAGTGCCCGTGGTAGACGGGGTCGAAGCGCGCCAGCGTGGTGAACAACCGCACGTCGGCCTCGGTGATGGTGTCACCCACCAGGTAGCGCTGCTCGGCGAGGCGGTCCGAGAGCCAGTCCAGCGCGGTGAACAACCGTTCGTAGGCGCGCTCGTAGGCTTTCTGCGAGCCGGCGAACCCGCACCGGTAGACGCCGTTGTTGACCTCGGTGTAGACGCGCTGGGCCACCTCGTCGATCTCCGCGCGCAGCGGCTCGGGATACAGCTGGGGTGCACCGTCGCGGTGGCATGCGGTCCACTCGGTCGAGAAGTCCAGCGTGATCTGCGCGAAGTCGTTGGTCACCACCTGCCCGCTCGACACCTCGACGACGGCGGGGACCGTCACGCCCTTCGGGTAGTCGGCGAAGCGCTTGTCGTAGGCATCACGCAGGAAATGGATGCCCAGCACCGGGTCCACGCCGTCGGGATCCAGGTCGAACGTCCAGCTGCGCTCGTCGTGCGTCGGACCGCAGAAGCCAATGGAGAGAACGTCTTCCAAGCCCAACAGGCGGCGCACGATGATGGCACGGTTCGCCCACGGGCACGCCCGGGCGACGACCAGCCGGTAGCGGCCGGGTTCGACGGGGTAACCGTCGCGCCCGTCGGCGGTGATCCGGCTGGTGATGTAGTCGGTGTCGCGGGTGAACTCGCCCTCGGACGTCGACGAGTCGGCAACGTAGCTCATGGCTCAGTCATACCCGCCGACGCGGCGGCTCAGCTGTCGAGTTCGCGCGCGACGGCCTTGACGACTTCCGACACCCGCCGGGCGACCTTGCGATCGGGGTACCGCCCCTTGCGCAACTCGGGCTGGACCGCCCCCTCCAGCAAGGTGATCATGTCCTCGACCATGCCGTGCAGTTCGTCGGGCGTGTGCTTGTGCTCGGCGGCCGCGGCTTCGCGGCGGGTACGGGTCAGGCTCGGCGGGGGATCGATGAGCTTGAGGCTCAGCGCCTGCGGGCCGCGGCGGCCCGCTGCGACGCCGAACTCGACGCGCTGGCCCGCCTTGAGGCCCTCGACACCGGCGGGCAACGCCGAGGAGCGCACGTAGACGTCCTCACCGTCTTCCTGCGAGAGGAAACCGAAGCCCTTCTCCGCGTCGTACCACTTCACCCGGCCGGTCGGCACTGGTCTCACCTGCTTGTCTGATCTGTCGCCAACGAAAGTCTGTCCCTGGCGGGTACACACCTGTACATAGAGGAAGCGCCCCGCCTGCGTCGGGACGCGCCGTGGGAGATCCTACTCGGACGTCGCCGCAGCCAGCACCCCCTTATGTCGGTAGGCTGCAATCACTGCCGGAGGAAGAAGATGCGCCTGATACTGAACGTCATCTGGTTGATCTTCGGTGGCCTGTGGCTGGCGCTGGGCTATCTTCTCGCCGCGCTGATCTGTTTCGTCCTCATCATCACGATCCCGTTCGGCTTCGCAGCGCTGCGCATCGCGGTCTATGCGCTGTGGCCCTTCGGCCGGACCATCGTCGACAAGCCCGGGGTGCGCCCCGGCTGCGCTGATCGGCAACATCGTCTGGCTCGTCGTCGCCGGAGTGTGGCTGGCGATCGGCCATGTCGTCAGCGCGGTCGCGATGGCGATCACGATCGTGGGGATCCCGCTGGCGCTGGCCAACCTCAAGATGATCCCGGTCTCACTGATGCCCCTCGGCAAGGAGATCGTGCCGGTCGACACCTCCGAAGTGCCGGGAATCGGAGCAGCGCGGTGACCGCCGTCGCTCTCGGGGTGCCCTCGGTGCGCCGGCCGGCGTCGCCCGCGCCCGCCGAGGGTCCGTTGATCGACACATTCGGGCGGGTGGCCACCGACCTGAGGGTGTCGCTGACCGATCTGTGCAATCTGCGGTGCACCTACTGCATGCCCGCCGAAGGCCTGGACTGGCTGCCGGGCGAGCAGAAGCTGCGACCCGACGAGCTGGTCCGGCTGCTCGACATCGCGGTCACCCGGCTCGGCATCACCAGTGTGCGATTCACCGGCGGCGAGCCGCTGGTGGTGCCTCATCTCGAAGAGGTCATCGCCGCCACGGCGGCCCTGCATCCGCGGCCGGAGATCACGCTGACCACCAACGGCGTGGGGCTGGCCCGACGCGCCCAGCGCCTGAAGGACGCGGGACTGGACCGCATCAACGTCTCGCTGGACACCGTCGATGCGGCCCGGTTCGCAGCCATCACCCGGCGCGATCGGTTGAGTGACGTGGTCGGCGGGCCTGCGGGCCGCTCAGGCGGCGGGACTGCGGCCGGTCAAGGTGAACGCGGTACTCGACCCGGTGTCCGGACTCGCCGACGCGGTGGCGTTGTTGCGGTTCTGCCTGGCCAACGACTATCAGTTGCGCATCATCGAGCAGATGCCCTTGGACGCCGGCCACGCGTGGCAGCGCGAGCGCGCCGTCGGGGCCGACGCCGTCCTGGCGACTTTGCGCAGCGCATTTCACCCTGACACCGCATCCGGTTCCCCGCGGGTCCGCACCCGCCGAGTTGTGGCAGGTGCGGCACGGCGAGCGGGTGCTCGGCGACGTCGGGATCATCGCGTCGGTGTCGCACGCGTTCTGTGCGGCCTGTGACCGGACCCGGCTCACCGCGGACGGGCAGGTCCGCAACTGTCTGTTCGCGCGCGAGGAGACGGACCTGCGCGCGCTCCTGCGCGCCGGGGCCGGCGACGACGCACTGGAAGCGGCCTGGCGCGCCGCGATGTGGGCGAAGGCCGCCGGGCACGGCATCAACGATCCCGGGTTCGTGCAGCCTGACCGGCCGATGAGCGCGATCGGCGGATAGCGCGTGCAGGACGTGAGGGCGCGGGTGACCGTCCGCTATTTCGCCGCGGCGCGTGCGGCGGCCGGCACCGAGGACGAGTCAATCGACCTGGAGCCGGGCGCCACCGTGGAAGACCTCGTCGGCCGGCTCAGTGCCCGCGACTCGGCGCTGGCCCGGGTGCTCGCCCGTTGCAGCTATCTCTGCGACGGAGTTGCGGTGCGCGACATGAGAACTGCGCTCGGCGACGGGCAGACGGTCGACGTGCTGCCCCCGTTCGCCGGCGGCTGAGTGACCGTTCCGCCGGCTTCTATTCCGTGATTTACGTCACATCACGGAACGGTCACGGGATGGCTACAGCAAGGTGGAGTCACCTGGCACCTGCAGGAACAACGTCTCCTCCTGGGCATTTAGAGGTTTTTTAGTATTTGCCGTGGCCCCGGACACGGCGGCGAACAAAAGGTGACGGGACTCGGGTGACCCGTTACCGTCTGGAACAGGCGATCGACCCCCACATTGCGATCGGCCTGCCGTGGGACCAAATGCGCCGAGCTCCATCCATTGGTCCGCGGGGACAACGAGACACAAACTATGGATGGAGGCGGGGGACCCACCGGTCCACCGAATCAGATGGACCAGGAGCCGACCTCGGTTCCTTGGGGTGAAGCCGGCGTCGTTCCGACGTCGCCGGCCGGGCGACCTCTCCAGCCCGAACCCGACAGCTGACCTCGCGGGCGCTCAAGAGAGGACCACCTGCACTCATGAGTGGACGGCATCGCAAGCCCGCTTCTTCTGCTGTAAACGTCGCCAAGATCGCCTTCACCGGGGCCGTCATCGGCGGCGGCAGCCTCGCACTCGCCGGCACGGCCGGTGCTGCCACCGACAGCGAATGGGACCAGGTGGCACGCTGCGAATCCGGCGGCAACTGGGCCATCAACACCGGCAACGGTTACCAGGGCGGACTTCAGTTCTCGCCCGGCACGTGGTCGGGCCACGGTGGCAGCGAGTACGCCCCCGCCGCGCACCTGGCGACCAAGGACGAGCAGATCGCCGTCGCCGAACGCGTGCTGGCTTCGCAGGGCAAGGGCGCGTGGCCCTCCTGCGGCGGGCCGCTGTCGGCCGCTACGCCGCGCAACGTCGTCAATGATCAGCCCCCCGCCCCGGTCGATCCGCTGGGTCTCAACGGTCAGCTTCCTCCACCTCCCCCGCCCGCGCCTTTCGACGCGATGGCGGCTCAGGCCCCGATGCCCGCACCGCTCCCGCCTCCGCCGGCACCCGAGGCCCTGCCGCCCGCGCCGGTGCCGATGGACGCGCCCCTGCCGCCACCGCCCGCACCGCTCCCGCCGGCTCCCGCCCCGATGGATGCACCGCCGGCGGCGCCGCTGGACGCTCCCCTGCCTCCCCCGGCCCCGCTGCCCGACGCCGCTCCGCCCGCCGTCGACGTCGCGAACATCGCGCCTCTGGACGCCCCGATGCCGCCCGCGCCCGTCGATGCACCGCTTCCTCCGCCGGCCCAGCCCGTGGACGCACCCCTGCCGCCCCCGCCCCAGCCCGTCGTGGCGCCGCCGACTGGGACGGTGCGCACGGTCCCGTTCCCGCCGAACAGCCCCAGGCGTGGGCGCTGCACCCCGGTGATCTGCCGCAGCAACCGCGCCCGGGCTCCCGTGCTGCCGCCGGCGCCTCCGGCTCGGCTCCTGCTCCGGCCGCCGCCCCTGCTCCTGGCCCTGCTCCGGCGCCGAACCCGCTGGCCCCGCTGGGCGCCCTCGACGTCCCCGCCCCGGCCTACGACGCCGCCAACCAGGCGATCAGCGGCGACCTTCCGATGCCCGACGGCATGCCGCATCTGGTCAGCCCGGAGAACCTGCCGCCGGGCACGACGGTCGATCCGAAACTGGTCGGCGCCGCGAGCCCGAACGTCACCTATCTCAAGGACATCTGGCACGCGATCCAGACCCAGGAGATCTCCGGCACGGACGCGCTGCTGGCCCTGACGCAGCGCCCGTTGACCAGCACCGGTCCCGCGGGCGCTCCGCCTCCGCTGACCCCGGTCGCGCCGCCGGCCCCTGGTGCGCCGGTACCGCCCGCGCCGCCGGCCCCGGTTCTGCCGCCTGCCTGATCCCGCTCGTCAGGCGGAGTTGACCCACTCGTCGGAGCCGTCGGTGAAGAACTGGTGCTTCCACACCGGGAGTTGCTCTTTGACCCGGTCGACCAGCCGGGCGCACGTCTGGAATGCCGCCTGCCGGTGATCGGCCGCCACCGCGGCGACCAGAGCCGCGTCGCCGATGTGCAGCGCGCCGACCCGATGGCTGACCGCGACGGCCCGCACGCCCTGGCTCTCCGTCCGCCACGGACGCGACCACGTCGGCCAGTGTCTGCGCGGCCGACGGGTGGGCCGAGTACTCCAGTCGGGTCACGGTTCGTCCGCCGTCGTGGTCGCGAACGACCCCGGCGAAGCACACGACGGCACCCGCGGCGTGGTGGGCGACCAGGGTCTCGTGCTCGGTGGCGTCGATCGGCTGGTCGGTCAGGGCGGCGCGCACGACGGCGGTCATCGCGGATGGTCCTTGCCTCGGAGTTGATCGAGTGCGTGGTCGATGACGTCGGCGAGCACGGCCAGCCCGTCGCGAACGCCGCCGAGGGAACCCGGCAGGTTCACGACGAGCGTCCGCCGGCGACGCCGCAGACCCCGCGGGAGAGCACCGATGTCGGTACGTGCGGCAGCCCCGCGCGCCGGATCGCGTCCGCCAGCCCCGGCAGTTCGTAGTCGAGCAGCGCAGCGGTGACCTGCGGGGTGGCGTCGGTCGGCGAGATTCCGGTGCCGCCCGAGGTGATCACGACGTCGTGGTGGGCGCTCAGTGCGGTGCGAAGCGCGGCCGCCGACGGGTCCCCGTCGCCGACCACGACGGGCGCCGCAGTGGTGATGCCGCGGTCGGTGAGCCAGTCGACGATGACGGGGCCGCGTCCGATCCTCGTACACACCGGTCGACGCGCGGGTGGAGGCGATCACCACCAGCCCCGACCGCGAGGTCCTCACCTCGCCCATGCGCCCGTCTTGCCGCCCTCCTTGCGCACGACGCGGATGCCGTCGATGGAGGCGGCGCGGTCGACGGCCTTGATCATGTCGTAGACGGTCAGCGCGGCGACGCTGACGGCCGTCAGCGCCTCCATCTCCACGCCGGTGCGGTCCGTGGTGCGCACGGTGGCGGTGATCGCGATGGAGCCCGGACCCTCGCCACCCACCGCGAAGTCGACGTCGACGCCGGTGATCGCCAGCGGATGGCAGAGGGGGACGAGATCGCTCGTGCGTTTGGCGGCCATGATCCCGGCGACCCGCGCGGTGGCCAGGGCGTCGCCCTTGGGCAGGCCGTTCGCGGTGATCAGTGCGATGACGTCGGGGCTGGTGTGGACCGTGCCCGCGGCCACCGCGACCCGCTTGGTGGCGTCCTTGGCGGTGACATCGACCATGTGGGCGGCGCCGGTCTCGTCGAGGTGCGAGAGGCGGTCCCCCATCGCTGGCTCGCCGCTACTTGTTGATGACGGTCGACGACTGGATGAAGGGCAATTCCTCAGCCGGAAGCGGGAACGTGATGTCGCCGAACGGCGACAGTGCGCCGGTACGGTCGGCGGCCAGTTCGCTGACCGCGTGGTCATCGGCATCGGCCGTGGGCCAGCCCGGATCGACGTATCGGTTCTTCTTGTCATCAGCCACGGTGACATTGTGGCAGGCCGAGCGCCGGCTGGCGAGGCCGGGCGGCTGCTTTACGCTGGTCAGCGATGAGCATCTACCGGCTTGTCGAGCTCGCCATCGCCCCGCGCAGCGAGCCTCGATGAGTGTGAACAGTCCCGGCGTGCCGCTGGGCGTCTGGCTCGCCGAGCTGGACGACGAACGCCTGATCAGCCTCCTGCGGTTGCGGCCAGACCTCACGCAGCCGCCGCCCGGCACGATCGCGGCGCTGGCGGCACGCGCCGCGGCGCGACAGTCGGTCAAGGCCGCCATGGACGATCTCGACTTCCTGCAGCTCGCCGTGCTCGACGCGTTGCTCACCGTGCACGCCGACACCACCGCCGTGACGTTCGCGGCGCTCACCGAGGCGCTCGGCGGGCTCGATCCCGGCGCCGTGACGGCCGCGGTCGACGCCCTGACCGCACGCGCCCTGGTGTGGGGTGACCTCTCCGGCCAGGGTGCGCTTCGCGTCGCCGCCGAAGCGGCCAACGGGCTGCCGTGGTATCCCGGCCAGGCGACCCGCGAGACTTCGCCGCTGCCCCCGACGACCTCGCCGCGGCACTCGAAGCGCTCGATGCGCCGGCGCGCGATCTGCTGGACAAGCTCCTCGAGGGATCCCCGATCGGGCGCACCCGCGACGCGATGCCCGATGCCCCGCCCGACCGCCCCGTCCAGCGACTGCTCGCCGCGGGGCTGCTGCGCCGACTCGACTCCGACACCGTGATCCTGCCCCGGGTCGTGGGCCAGGCGCTGCGCGGAGAGGTTCCGGGGCCGGTCGAGCCTGACCCGACCCGACCCGACGGTGTCCTCGACCAAGCCCGCCGACGTCGACGCCGTGGCCGCCGGAGCGGCCATCGATCTCCTGCGGGAGGTCGAGGTCGTTCTCGAATCACTCAGCGACGCACCGGTTCCCGAGCTCCGCAGCGGTGGGCTCGGGGTCCGTGAGGTCAAGCGGCTGACCAAGGTCACCGGCATCGAGGAACGCCGACTCGGCCTGATCCTCGAGGTGGCACTGTCGGCCGGCCTGATCGCGGCGGGCATGCCCGAGCCCGAACCGCCCGACGCCGCCGGCCCGTACTGGGCGCCCACGGTGTCCGCCGACCGGTTCATCGAGGCCGCCGCCGGCGGCCCGGTGGCATCTGATGGTGTCGTCCTGGCTGGACCTGCCCGGCCGGCCCAGCCTGGTGGGCAGCCGCGGACCCGACGGCAAACCCTATGCGGCCCTGTCTGATTCGTTGTTCTCCACCGCCGCTCCCCTCGACCGCAGGCTGCTCCTGAACACGCTGGCCGGCCTGCCGCCCGGCTCCGGCGTCAACGCGGCGAGCGCGTCGGCGGCGATGGTGTGGCAACGCCCCCGCTGGTCGGTGCGGCTGCAGCCCGACCCGGTCGCCGACCTGCTGACCGAGGCGCACGCCGTGGGCGCCGTCGGGCGCGGTGCGCTCGCCGGCCCGCTACGGCTGCTGCTGGCCGGGGAGAGCGAAGACGCCGTGATCGCCGCGATGGCCAAGGCACTGCCCCGCTCCGATCGATCACTTCCTGCTGCAGGCCGACCTGACGGTGGTCGTGCCCGGGCCGTTGGAGCGTGCCGCTGGCCGAGCAGTTGGCCGCCGTCGCGACGGTGGAATCGGCGGGCGCGGCCATGGTGTACCGGATCGACGAGGCGTCGGTGCGGCGCGCACTGGACACCGGCAAGACCGCCGGCGAGCTCCACGCCTTGTTCGCGCGCCACTCCAGAACACCGGTGCCGCAGGCCCTGACGTACCTGATCGACGATGTCGCACGGCGCCACGGACAACTGCGAGTCGGCATGGCGGCGTCGTTCGTGCGCTGCGAGGACGCCGCTCTGCTGGCGCAGGCCACCGCCGCACCGGCCACCGAATCGGTCGAGCTGCGGCTGCTGGCGCCCGACGGTGGCGGTTTCGCAGGCACCGATCGCCGAAGTGCTGGCCGCGCTTCGCCGGGCCGGATTCGCGCCCGCCGCGGAGGATTCCACCGGCGCCATCGTCGACCTGCGCAACCGCGGTGCCCGCGTCCCCGCACCCGGGCGCCGACGGGTGTACCGGCACACTCCCACACCGACGGATCAGACCCTCGCCGCGATCGTCGCGGTGCTGCGCAAGGTCGCCGCGGCGCCCGTCGTCAGGCCTGCGCCTGGATCCGGCGGTGGCGATCTCGGAGTTGCAGCACGCCGCGCACCACCAGGAGTCGGTGGTGATCGGTTACGTCGACCCGGCGGGCGTCGCGACACAGCGCGTGGTCGCGCCGATCAACGTTCGGGGCGGCCAGTTGACCGCTTACGACCCGGCCTCCGGCAGGGTGCGCGAGTTCGCCATCCACCGGGTGACGTCGGTGGTGTCCGCCGAATCGAACTGAGCCCCGGCCTACCGGGACACCGTCGCCAGGACGACCCCGGCGATCAGCGCGTTCAGGTTGGAGTCGTCGACGACGTTCACCGTGATGGTGCGGACCACCACCAGGTCGAGGAACCCGCCGCCGAACTGTGTCGCCTTGAAGGTGACCGCTTCCAGGGCCTGCTCGTACTGCGCGACCGTCGCCGTCCCGGACAGCGTGAGTCGTCCGGTGGCACTGTCGTACGCCGCGGTGATCGGGTTGTTCGTGATCGGCGTATAGGCCAGCGTGTCACCGGATTTGCGGTTGCCGCTGATGGTCACCGTCGCGCCGGTCAGCATCGCCGAGTCGAAGTCGATGATCGTCGCCAGCGCGATCGGTTTCACCGTGTCCCCGACAGCCGGGGAACGTCGCACCGAGGGTGGCGATCGTCGGCCGCTCGGGGTTCTTGACACCGACCAGCACCGCGCCGGGAACCAGTGCCCCCAAACTCGAATCATCGATCACGTTGATCGTCACCGTTCGCGTCGCGAGCAGCCCCGCCCCGGTGGTCGCCGAGAAGGTCACGGACTCCAGCGCGGCTTCGTACTGGGCCACCGTGCCGGTGCCCGACAGCGTCAGCGTGTCGACGCCGTTCCACGTCGCCGAGACCGGATTGCCGGCGATCGTGGCTGAACGCCAGGAGGTCACCGGGCTGCCGCCCTCCGGTGATCTTGACCGTCGCACCGGTCAGCGACGTCGAATCGAGGTCGGCGATCTTGACGATCGGAGCCACCTTCACGCCCTGCTTGCCCAGCGTGTAGGTGGGCGGCAGCGACAGCACCGTCACCGTGGGCGGTAGCGGCGCGATCGTGTTGGCGAACACGACTCCGGGAAGCGGACTGGTGTCGCCGTCCTGTTCGGCGATGGTGATGGTGACCGTCCGGGTGAGGCCCACCTGGGTGGCGCTGAACGAGATGGCCTTCAGCGCCTCGGCATACTGCTCGACGGTCGCCAATCCCGACAGCGTCACGGTCCAGTCGTTGGGCCGCGTCACCTGGATGGGATTGTCCGCCGGCGCGGTATAGCTGAGTTTGTCGCCGGTCAACCGGCCGGCAGCGATGACAACCGTTGCGCCGGTGAGCTTTCCGTCGTCGGCATTGGCGATGAGCACCGACGAGATCAGCTTGACGGGCGGCTTGCCGATGGTGTGGATCGGCGCGCCGACGGGTGTCACCGTCAGTGGGAGTTCGATGACGACGGGGGGCAACACGCCGACGGCCACGGTGGCGGGCAGAAGACTGGTGACGCCGTCGGCGTCGGTGAGGGTGATCTCCACGGTACGCAGCGCGAGACCGAGTTCTGTTGCGCTGAAGGTGATTCCCTTCAGCGCCGCTTCGAAGTCGCGCCAGCGAGGCAGGCCCGGTCAGGGTGAGGGTCTGTCCGTCGTCGCTGAGGTTCGGGTCGATCGTGATACCCTGAGGAGCGATGTAGCCCAGCGTGTCGCCGGCCTGCTTGCCGGCCCCCACGGACACCGTCACGCTGTTCAACGAGGACGAATCGAGGTCGGTGATCTCGGCGACCGACAGGAGCTTGACCGGGCTACCGCCCAGCGTGAAGGGCGCACCGCCGAGGGCGAACAGTGACGGCGGCAGCTGGATCGCCGGCAGCAGGATCAACCCGACCAGCGCCGGCAGCAGCCTGTTGACGCCTTGCTCGTCGGTCAGCGTGATCTCGACCGTCCGGACCGCGAGGCCCAGCTTCTGCGCGCTGAAAGTGATCGCCTTCAACGCGGCTTCGTAGTCGTCCAGACTGGCCAGGCCCGACAAGGTCAAGGTGCCGGTGATCGTCGCTCCACGACGGTGCGAGGTGCTCCCGTCCGGCGCAACGTAATCCAGCAGGTCGCCGTTCTGCTTGCCGGCGGTGATCGCCACGGTGACGCTCTGCAGTCGGGACGAGTCCGAGATCCGTGATGACGGCGACGGAGAACAACTTGATCGGATCGTTTTTCACCGTGTACGGCAACGGGCCGGTGGCCAGGATCGCCGGTGGCAACTGCACGATGGGGTCGACGACGAAGCTGACCTCTGTGAATAGTTGTCGGCCTGCGCCAACCCGAGAATTCTGGCCACGCTGTGCAACACGGTGAACAGTCCGGGCAGGTCTTCGGAGTCGTCCCGGACGACGACGGTGAACTCGACCGGTTCGGGATCGCCGATGACGGGGACGGTGGGCGTGTAGACGAACGTTCCCGTGAGCGGATCCCTGAGCACCAGACCGCCGCTGGTGGGCTGAATGATGTCGTAGGTCAACGGGTCGCCGTTGGGATCGTAGGCGTCGATGCGGACCAGCACCTGCCCGGTGAGGATCTGCTCGGTGCTCACCGAACGCACCACCGGCGTCTTGTTGAACAACGTGTGGGTGATCAGCCGGCGCACATATGCCAGCAGAGCGTCGTTCACCGGAGACGAGACCGGGGCGACCGGATCAGTCAGTGGAGCCGCGCTGTTCGTGGCGTCTGCGCTCAGGGTCACGGTGGCGACGTCCTGGACCGTGGACGCCTCCGCGACCGGCGCCACCGTTCGCGCGAGTGCCCGTTTGGCGGGGTCGGCCGGCGGCGTCGGCGCGTTCTGCGGCACAACGACATCGACGTCGGGGACCGCATCCTGTTGCCTCGGGGGCGATGGCGTCCTCGACGGCGTCGACCGACTCGCTGTCGATCGTCGGGTCGGGACGACGCGGTTCCGACTTCGGGTCGTCGGCGATGTCGTCGGACTCCTCCGAAGGGGCGGCGTCACCCTCGTCGACGTCTGCGGTCTCGTCATCCTCGGGAGCTGTATCGGCCGCCTCGTGGGCGTCCTTCGCGTCGTCCTGGTCCTTGGTGTCGACCTTGTCTTTCGCGTCGTCGCGCGTATCCGCGGTCGGCGACGTCTCCGATCCGGGCGGTGTCCGCGGTTCTGGAGGAGCCCGCGGTCGATCCTGAGCTGGGGCCGGTCGAGGAGGCCGCGCTCGTCGAGTCGGAGTCACCGTCGGCGGCAGCGGCGACGCCGGTCGCGGAGTGGGCGACGGCGAGTCCGATCCCCAGCGACACCGCCAGGGCCCCGACCCGCCCGATGTGGGCGGCGTAGGACGGGCCGGCCGGCCGCGCGTGGCGGGGTGACCGGACGCGATCGGCATCATCGAGCAGCGTCCTCGCCGCCCAGAATTGTCCGTCCAACGACTCCAGTCGCGAGATCCGATGTCCGACAGATTTCCCACTCATGCGCCCGGCCTCCGTCACTACGCCCAGACCCCCGTGCCTGTTCGCCCCCACGACTGATAGCTGAGCGCATGCTGAACAAGATCAACCGACACCCCGCGAAAATGACCTTAAGGCAAATTGACGCTTGCGACTACAACTTCTGAGAATTCGTTCTCAGGAACGGCGATTCAGCAAGGGCAACGCATCACCGTTATACAGGTGTGATGCTTTATTAGCAAATTCTCTTTGTGTCGGCACGTGTCGCCGTCGCCCCGCCCCACTGTCGGTATCCAGCAGATCACGCAACCCCGCGCGCCACCTACATCCACCGACCAGCCGGCCACATGGCCATGGTCATGGTGTTTGCCAGCCACCGCGTCAGCCCGCATCGTCACAGCAATCCGGATAATGGGCAGGATGACTTCTCCCCGAGGTGTCGGATGACCGACGGACCACTGATCGTGCAGTCCGACAAGACGGTGCTGCTCGAGGTCGACCACGAGCAGGCCGGGGCCGCTCGGGCGGCGATCGCCCCGTTCGCCGAGCTCGAGCGCGCGCCCGAGCACGTCCACACCTACCGCATCACCCCGCTGGCGCTGTGGAACGCCCGCGCCGCCGGCCACGACGCCGAGCAGGTCGTCGACGCGCTGGTGACCTTCTCGCGCTACGCGGTGCCGCAGCCGCTGCTGGTCGACATCGTCGACACGATGGCCCGCTACGGCCGGCTGCAGCTGGTCAAGCACCCCGCCCACGGCCTGACGCTGGTCAGCTTCGACCGGGCGGTGCTCGAGGAGGTGCTGCGCAACAAGAAGATCGCGCCGATGCTCGGCGCCCGCATCGACGACGACACCGTCGTCGTGCACAACAGCGAGCGCGGCCGCGTCAAGCAGATGCTGCTCAAGATCGGCTGGCCCGCCGAGGACCTCGCGGGCTACGTCGACGGCGAGGCCCACCCGATCGAGCTCGACCAGGACGGCTGGCAGCTGCGCGACTACCAGCAGATGGCCGCCGACTCGTTCTGGGACGGCGGCTCCGGGGTCGTGGTGCTGCCGTGCGGCGCGGGCAAGACGCTCGTCGGCGCGGCCGCGATGGCCAGGGCCGGCGCGACGACGCTGATCCTGGTCACCAACACCGTCGCCGGGCGGCAGTGGAAGCGCGAGCTGATCGCGCGCACGTCGCTGACCGAGGACGAGATCGGCGAGTACTCCGGCGAGCGCAAGGAGATCCGCCCGGTCACCATCGCCACCTACCAGGTGATCACCCGCCGCACCAAGGGCGAGTACCGGCATCTGGAGCTGTTCGACAGCCGCGACTGGGGCCTGATCATCTACGACGAGGTGCACCTGCTGCCCGCGCCGGTGTTCCGGATGACCGCCGACCTGCAGTCGCGTCGCCGGCTGGGCCTGACCGCGACGCTGATCCGCGAGGACGGCCGCGAGGGCGACGTGTTCTCGCTGATCGGGCCGAAGCGCTACGACGCGCCGTGGAAGGACATCGAGGCCCAGGGCTGGATCGCGCCGGCCGAGTGCGTCGAGGTGCGCGTCACGATGACCGACAACGAGCGGATGCTCTACGCCACGGCCGAGCCCGAGGAGCGCTACAAGCTCTGCGCGACCGCGCACACCAAGATCGCCGTGGTGAAGTCGATCCTCGAGCGGCACCCCGGCGAGCCGACGCTGGTGATCGGCGCCTACCTCGACCAGCTCGACGAGCTCGGGGCCGAGCTGGACGCGCCGGTGATCCAGGGCTCGACCAAGACCGCCGAACGCGAGGCGCTGTTCGACGCGTTCCGCCGCGGCGAGATCTCGCACGCTGGTGGTGTCGAAGGTCGCGAACTTCTCCATCGACCTGCCCGAAGCCAGTGTCGCCGTTCAGGTGTCGGGGACGTTCGGGTCGCGCCAGGAGGAGGCCCAGCGCCTCGGCCGGCTGCTGCGCCCCAAGGCCGACGGCGGCGGCGCGAGTTCTACTCGGTGGTGTCGCGCGACAGCCTGGACGCCGAGTACGCCGCGCACCGGCAGCGGTTCCTCGCCGAGCAGGGCTACGGCTACGTGATCAAGGACGCCGACGACCTGCTCGGGCCGGCGATCTAGGGGTCACAGCAGGATCGTCATCATGCCGGACACCGCTTCGCTGTCCGACCCCTGCTGGTCGGTGACCATCATCGTGATGGTCCGGAAGCTCAGCAGGAACGACGATCCCGAGAACTTCAACGACTTTAGGACCGCCTGGTAGTCACTCACCGAAGCCACCCCGGTGAGCTCCAGGATCCCGGTCGAGCTGTTGTACGTGCCGCCGATTCCGCCCGAGGACGTGTACGTCAGATCGTCGCCCGACCGGAAATCGGTGATCGTGACGACCGCTCGCTGAAGGTTCGACGAGTCGTCGACGATCGTGGCCGTCGGACTGACCAATTGGAAGCCGCCGATCACCGCACCGCCCAGTGGCGCAGTGACAATCGGTTTGGCGTTGGCCAACACGGTGACGGTCGCCGTCGCGGTCGGGCTGGTGGCACCCTGCGCGTCGGTGACGAGAGTACGAGATCGTCTTGATCGCCGCTGACGCCGAACCACCCGTTGCGAAGGTGATCGATTGCAGCACCTGCTGGTACTGCGCCGTCGTCGCCGTCCCGGACAATGTCAGGGTTCCCGTGTCGCTGTCGTAGACGCAGTCGACGCCGCCGACCGGGGTGAATGCCAGTGTGTCACCGGGTGTGAAGTTCCCGGTGATCGCGGACTGTGGCGCTGGCCATGTCAGTGGAGTCCAGATCGGTCACGGTGACCAACGGATTCACGCTGACGGCCGTGTTGCCCGCGGTGTAGACCGGACCGGCGAGGGTCGCGACCAACGGAGCCAGGTTGACCGGCGCCGCGAACACGGTGACCGTCACTGTTGCCGGCAGGCTTGCTGCGCCCTCCACATCGGTCACAGTGAACGACACGGTCTTGATCGCCGCGATCGCCGACGAGGTGGTCGCCAACCGGACCGACCGCAGCAGCTCCTGGTACCGGTCGAGAGACGCGCTACCCGACAACGTCAATACGCCGGTGGCGCTGTCATAAGTGGCGTCGATGCCAGGCTGCCCGGTGAAGGTCAACGTGTCCCCGCTGGCGAATGCGCCGGTGATCTTAACGGTGGCTCCGCTCAGATCAGAGGAGTCGAGATCCAGCACGCTCAGCGTCGGGTCAACAGTGACGCCGCCATCGCCGGCTGTGTAGGAGACGTTGGCCACCGACGTGACGACAAGCGGCGGAATGTCCGACGGCACGGCCACCACCGTCACCGCGACCAACGCAGGCACGCTCGTTATTGCGGTCCCGTCGGTCACCACAAACGAGATCGACTTGATGGTGGCCAAGGCGGACGAATCCGTCGCGTACGTCACCGAGCGCAGTGCCTGCTGATACGCAGCGAGCGAAGCCGTCCCCGACAGAGTCAATACGCCGCCGCTGTAGTCACCCGTGATGCCTGAAACCGGAGTGAAGTCCAACGTCTCCCCGACATCGGCCCCACCGACAATCGAGACCACCGCACCCGACATCTCCATCGAATCCGCATCCAACACAATGAGACCCGGATCCACCGCCACGGCCGAACCACCCGCCGTGTAAGACACATTGGCCACCGTGGTGACCACAGCGGGAACGGCGGCCACCGGTAGCGCCAGGACTATGACCGCCACCAGACCGGGTGCGCTGACCGCTCCGCCGCTGTCAGCGAGGACAAAGGAGATCGTCTTCACCGACGCCAACGCCGATGACCCCGATGCGTACGTCACCGAGCGCAGTGCCTGCTGATACGCAGCGAGCGAAGCCGTCCCCGACAGAGTCAATACGCCGCCGCTGTAGTCACCCGTGATGCCTGAAACCGGAGTGAAGTCCAACGTCTCCCCGACATCGGCCCCACCGACAATCGAGACCACCGCACCCGACATCTCCGTCGAATCCGCATCCAAGACAATGAGACCCGGATCCACCGCCACGGCCGAACCACCCGCCGTGTAAGACACATTCACTACTGACGGAACCAGCACCGGGCTTGCAGCCACCGGGATGCCGACAAAGGTCACCCCGGTCGCCGCCGGCACACTGGACTGGTTCTGGTCATCGGTGACGGTGAACGTAACCGTCTTGATCCCGGCGCTGCTCGAGGTGAAGGTGACCGACTGCAGCAACTGCTGATACTCCGCCACCGAGGCCGCGCCGGTGAACGTCACCGAACCCGCCCCGGAGTCGCGATCACATTCGGCGGCAGACTTCCGTAGCCCAGCTCGTCGCCGGTCGCGGGGTCGGTGATCTCGACTGTCGCTGAGTTCAGTTCACTGGAGTCGATGTCAGTGATCACCACCACCGGCGACACCGTCACCGCACTACCCGCCGTCCCGGCCGCTGCCGGCGCGGTCACCACCAACGGCGCCGACGCCACCGGCAACCGCCAGCCACCGTCACCACCGTTCCCGCCGGCACACTCGACTCGCCCTGATCGTCGACCACGGTGAACGTCACGGTCTTGATCCCGGTGCCGCTCGAGGTGAAGGTCACCGACTGCAACAACTGCTGATACTCCGCGACCGAGGCCGCGCCGGTGAACGTCACCGAACCCGTCCCCGGAGTCGCGATCACATTCGGCGGCAGGGTGCCGTAGCCCAGCTCGTCGCCGGTCGCGGGGTCGGTGATCTCGACTGTCGCTGAGTTCAATTCGACTGGAGTCGATGTCGGTGATCGCCACCACCGGCGACACCGTCACCGCACTACCCGCCGTCCCGGCCGCTGCCGGTGCGGTCACCACCAACGGCGCCACCGCCACCGGCAACCCCACCACCGTCACCACCGTTCCCGCCGGAACACTCGACCCGCCCTGATCGTCGACCACGGTGAACGTCACGGTCTTGATCCCGGTGCCGCTCGAGGTCAAGGTCACCGACTGCAACAACTGCTGGTACTCCGCGACCGAGGCCGCGCCGGTGAACGTCACCGACCCCGCCCCCGGAGTAGCGATCACATTCGGCGGCAGACTTCCGTAACCCAGCACATCGTCGGCATCGCCGCCCACGACCGTCACGGTCGCCGAACCCAACTCGGCCGAGTCGATGTCGGTGATCGCCACCACCGGCGACACCGTCACCGCACTACCCGTCGTCCCCGCCGCTACCGGCGCAGTCACCACCAACGGCGCCACCGCGGTCGGCAGAGCGAGCACGGTGACCACCGTGCCGCCGGAACACTCGACCCGCCCTGATCGTCGACCACGGTGAACGTCACCGTCTTGATGCCGGTGCCGCTCGAGGTCAAGGTGACCGACTGCAACAACTGCTGGTACTCCGCGACCGAGGCCGCGCCGGTGAACGTCACCGACCCCGCCCCCGGAGTCGCGATCACATTCGGCGGCAGACTTCCGTAACCCAGCACATCGTCGGCATCGCCGCCCACGACCGTCACGGTCGCCGAACCCAACTCGGCCGAGTCGATGTCGGTGATCACCACGGCCGGCGACACCGTCACCGCACTACCCGTCGTCCCGGCCGCTGCCGGCGCGGTCACCACCAACGGCGCCACCGCCACCGGCATACCCCACCACCGTCACCACCGTGCCCGCCGGCACACTCGACTCGCCCTGAATCGTCGACCACGGTGAACATCACCGTCTTGATCCCGGTGCCGCTCGAGGTCAAGGTGACCGACTGCAACAACTGCTGATACTCCGCCACCGAGGCCGCGCCGGTGAACGTCACCGACCCCGCCCCCGGAGTCGCGATCACATTCGGCGGCAGGGTTCCGTAGCCCAGCACGTCACCGGTCGCGGGGTCGGTGATCTCGACTGTCGCTGAGTTCAGTTCGACTGGAGTCGATGTCGGTGATCGCCACCACCGGCGACACGGTGACCGGGCTGCCAGTCGTGCCCGCCGCTGCCGGTGCGGTCACCACCAACGGCGCCACCGCCACCGGCAACCCCACCACCGTCACCACCGTTCCCGCCGGCACACTCGACCCGCCCTGATCGTCGACCACGGTGAACATCACCGTCTTGATGCCGGTGCCGCTCGAGGTCAAGGTCACCGACTGCAACAACTGCTGATACTCCGCCACCGACGCCGCGCCGGTGAACGTCACCGAACCCGCCCCCGGAGTCGCGATCACATTCGGCGGCAGGGTTCCGTAGCCCAGCACGTCACCGGTCGCGGGGTCGGTGATCTCCACGGTCGCCGAACCCAACTCGGCCGAATCGATATCGGTGATCACCACCACCGGCGACACCGTCACCGCACTACCCGTCGTCCCGGCCGCTGCCGGCGCCGTGACCACCAACGGCGCCACCGCGACCGGCAAACCCAGCACGGTGACCACCGTGCCCGCCGGAACACTCGACTCGCCCGCATCGTCGACCACGGTGAACGTCACGGTCTTGATCCCGGCGCCGCTCGAGGTCAAGGTGACCGACTGCAACAACTGCTGATACTCCGCGACCGAGGCCGCGCCGGTGAACATCACCGAACCCGCCCCCGGAGTCGCGGTCACATTCGGCGGCAGAGGTTCCGTAACCCAGCACATCGCCGGTCGCGGGGTCGATGATCTCACGGTCGCCGAGCCCAACTCACCCGAATCGATGTCGGTGATCACCACCACCGGCGACACCGTCACCGCACTACCCGTCGTCCCGGCCGCTGCCGGCGCGGTCACCACCAACGGCGCCACCGCGGCCGGCAAACCCAGCACGGTCACCACCGTGCCCGCCGGCACACTCGACCCGCCCTGATCGTCGACCACGGTGAACATCACGGTCTTGATCCCGGTGCCGCTCGAGGTCAAGGTCACCGACTGCAACAACTGTTGGTACTCCGCGACCGAGGCCGCGCCGGTGAACGTCACCGAACCCGCCCCCGGAGTCGCGATCACATTCGGCTGGCAGGGTGCCGTAGCCCAGCACGTCGCCGGTCGCGGGGTCGGTGATCTCCACTGTCGCCGAATCCAACTCGGCTGAGTCGATGTCGGTGATCACCACCACCGGCGACACCGTCACCGCGCTGCCCGTCGTCCCGGCCGCTGCCGGTGCGGTGACCACCAACGGCGCCACCGCGGTCGGCAGAGCGAGCACGGTGACCACCGTGCCCGCCGGAACACTCGACTCGCCCTGCATCATCGACCACGGTGAACATCACGGTCTTGATGCCGGCGCTGCTCGAGGTCAAGGTGACCGACTGCAACAACTGCTGGTACTCCGCGACCGAGGCCGCGCCGGTGAACGTCACCGACCCGCCCCCGGAGTAGCCGCCACGTTCGGCGGCAGACTTCCGTAACCCAGCAGATCGTCGGCATCGCCGCCCACGACCGTCACGGTCGCCGAACCCAACTCGGCCGAGTCGATGTCGGTGATCGCCACCACCGGCGACACCGTCACCGCACTACCCGTCGTCCCGGCCGCTGCCGGTGCGGTCACCACCAACGGCGCGGAGGCCGTCGGCAGAGCAAGCACGGTGACTACCGTGCCCGCCGGAACGCTCGACTCGCCCGCATCGTCGACCACGGTGAACGTCACGGTCTTGATGCCGGCGCTGCTCGAGGTCAAGGTGACCGACTGCAACAACTGTTGGTACTCCGCGACCGAGGCCGCGCCGGTGAACGTCACCGACCCCGTCCCCGGAGTCGCGATCACATTCGGCGGCAGACTTCCGTAGCCCAGCTCGTCGCCGGTTGCGGGGTCGGTGATCTCGACTGTCGCTGAGTTCAGTTCACTGGAGTCGATGTCGGTGATCGCCACCACCGGCGACACCGTCACCGCACTACCCGTCGTCCCGGCCGCTGCCGGCGCCGTGACCACCAACGGCGCCACCGCGGTCGGCAGAGCGAGCACGGTGACCACCGTGCCCGCCGGAACACTCGACTCGCCCGCATCGTCGACCACGGTGAACGTCACGGTCTTGATCCCGGTGCCGCTCGAGGTCAAGGTGACCGACTGCAACAACTGTTGATACTCCGCCACCGAGGCCGCGCCGGTGAACGTCACCGAACCCGCCCCGGAGTCGCGATCACATTCGGCGGCACGGTGCCGTAGCCCAGCACGTCGCCGGTCGCGGGGTCGGTGATCTCGACTGTCGCCGAATCCAATTCGGCTGGAATCGATGTCAGTGATCGCCACCACCGGCGACACCGTCACCGCGCTACCCGCCGTCCCGGCCGCTGCCGGCGCCGTGACCACCAACGGCGCCGACGCCATCGGCAGACGCCAGCACCGTGACCACCGTGCCCGCCGGAACACTCGACTCGCCCTGATCGTCGACCACGGTGAACATCACCGTCTTGATGCCGGTGCTGCTCGAGGTCAAGGTGACCGACTGCAACAACTGCTGGTACTCGGCGACCGAGGCCGCGCCGGTGAACGTCACCGACCCCGCCCCCGGAGTCGCGATCACATTCGGCGGCAGGGTGCCGTAGCCCAGCACGTCACCGGTCGCGGGGTCGGTGATCTCGACTGTCGCTGAGTTCAGTTCACTGGAGTCGATGTCGGTGATCACCACCACCGGCGACACCGTCACCGCACTACCCGCCGTCCCGGCCGCTGCCGGTGCCGTGACCACCAACGGCGCCAGGCGGTCGGCAGAGCGAGCACGGTGACCACCGTGCCCGCCGGAACACTCGACTCGCCCTGATCGTCGACCACGGTGAACGTCACGGTCTTGATGCCGGCGCTGCTCGAGGTCAAGGTGACCGACTGCAACAACTGCTGATACTCCGCCACCGAGGCCGCGCCGGTGAACGTCACCGACCCCGCCCCCGGAGTAGCCACCACACCCGGCGGCAGACTGCCGTAACCCAGCACATCGTCGACCGCAGGGTCGCTAACTTCCACTGTCGCAGAGCTCAATTCGGCCGAATCCAAGTCTGTGATCGCTATTACCGGCGACACGGTTACAGCTTTACCGGCCGTGCCCAGCGCCACGGGCGCCACAACGACCAGCGGTGCGACCGCAAGGACCACGATCGATGCAAGGCCGGGGACGAGGCTTTGAAGCCCGGTCACGTCTTTCACGTTGATCGACACAACACGCGGCAGACCCACTTGCGTCGTGGAGAAGGTGACCGCCTTCAGCGCCGCTTCGTATTCCGCAAGCGTGCCGGTGCCACTGAGCGTCAACATCTTGCTCGTGGGATTCCACTGCGCAGTAACGGGACTGGAGGGCGGTGCGACATAGTGCAGCATGTCTCCGGTGACACCGTTCGTCAGGATCACCGTGGCCAAGGACAGCGTGGGCGAATCGGCATCGGTGATGGTCGCGCCAGACAGCACCTTGACCGGGTCCGAGCCGACGCTATAGATCGGTGATCCCGTGGTCACCACTACAGGCGGTAGCTGCACGATCGGATTGACGGTGACCGGGACAGTCACGGTGACGTCGTCGGCCTGAGCGATCCCGATGGCCCGCGCCAGGAAGTGGAAAAGCCCGAAGACTCGGCGCAGCGGAAACTTGGGGTGGTCCGACGAATCACTGATGACGACCTTGAAACTGTCGTCGAGAGGCTCGCCGGTCACCACGTCGGTGGGCGTGTAGATGAATTGCCCCGTGACCGCATCCCGCAGCACGACACCGTGCTCGGGCTGAACGATCCGGTACGTCAGCGGATCTCCATTGGGGTCGGAGGCCTGCAAATCGATGAGCAGCTGCCCTGTCACGAGCTGTTCGGTCTGAATCGGGCCGTATACCGGGCTCTTGTTGAACAATGTGTGGTTGATCTGCCTGCGCACCCACGCCAGCAGGGCATCGAACCACGGGGCCCGCGCGGGCGCATGCGGATCGGCGAACGGCGACAGAATGCTCGAGACGACTGCCGTCATGACGTCCACGGACGCGACGTTCTCCGCCGGCACGTCTGTCGGAGCCAGGGTCGCCGATTCGACAGCGCGGGTTGGCCGGGTATCGGCCACCGTCAGCGGAACCACCGATCCGACGTCGGGCGCCCGGTCGGTGCTTGGCGGTTCGACGCTGTCGGCCTCGGGCGTCGATCCCTCGTCTTCGCCGCTACCGCTCAGATCAGCGGACTCGGTAATCGGCTCCTCTGCTTCCGTCGCAGGCGGGGAGGAATCAAGCGGCGACGCTCCGTGGGACGCGTCGACACCGTCGACGGGCGCGGCCGAGGACACCTCATCTGCCGGCTCTTCATCTGCCGGCTCCGCGGCCACCGGCTCCTCCTCCGACTGTGTCGGGGCAGTCGGTGAATCAGCGGGGTCGTCCTCGGCGTCCTCCTCGGAATCATCGGGTTTCTCCGCGTCCTCCTCATCGCCGCTGACATCCTGGTCGACTGCTGGGTCGACGTCGACCGGAGATTTCTCGTCGGTGGCCTGCTCGCCGTCCGTTGACGACCCGCCGTCGGCGACCGATGCGCTCGTGTCCGAGTCGGCCGCAGAAGGCTGTCGCTCGGCGCCCACCGCCGGCGCATCGCCATCGCCCTTCGACCCCGACGACACCGAGCTCGCCGAATCCGTGCCAGCGTGGGCGACGCCCGGCGAGTTAGCGATCGCGAATCCGACTCCGAGTGACACGGCGAGGGCACCCACCCGGCCGATGTGCGCACCGAATCCGGGCCCACCTCTGCGTGCATGTCTACCCGAACGGCCATCCACAAGACCGTCGAGGAGATCTCTGACTGCCCAGAACCCGGGTTCAGGGGACGGCTCGTCCCTGCGGGTTGCGCGATGACGAGCTGGGGTTGCACACATACACGACCTCCATTTGCTGCGTGGCGGTGCCCCCCGGACCCGGGCGCGCGTCGCGGGCATCAATGCCGAGACTGAGGACAGGCGCGCAGCAGGGCTCTGCGTAACCGTGCATCCGTAGAGCCATCGCCGCCCCCGACATGTCCCGACCTCGACCACTGGTTAGCTACGTGCGCTCCGAACAATGGTCGCGCATGATCAGCCGAGCCTGAGCTTAGGACATCAGGTGACCAAGATCACTCATGTTACCGCTAGTCTTTGCATTTGCAACGAAACCCGCCGCGGTGGCCTTCGGGGTTGCTGACAACTTGCCTGATCAACGACATAGTGGGCCATAAGGGACGTTTTGTCGGTGCCGAAAATAGTCATCCGGGATAGCTTCATCACCACTCCTGTACTGAATCGGCCCCACCGCACGGCCGTCCGCGATATAACAGGGAAGAGGTGCATGCTCGAGTGAAGGGCCCGCGCGTCCCGTGATCCACCAGCCGAGGAAGCGTTGCTCGGTACGTGACAAACGCGGGTTCCCGCGAGTGCTCTGCCGCGCCCGCCGAAGGGTGTCGACGTGACCTTGCTCAGTGCGTTGAGGGGTACCACCAGAGCCGGGCGGGCGGACCGGAACAGAGCGCACTGAGGTTTGCCGCACCGCATCCAGACTGTTGCGTCCCGACCGCAGGGTGACTGAGCGAACTATGTCAGCGCGGGGATCACTTCTTTCTCGAACAGCTCGATACCAGAACGGTCATAGGCGGCCTCGGGGAAATAGCAGATCGCATAATCGCATCCGAGATCGCGCAGCCTGCTCAAGGTCTCCACGAGCTGTTCGGGCGTGCCACTGCCGGCCTGCGGCGTACTCATCGAGTTCAGCATGGCATCGGCGGCAGCGTCACCGGTCAGCCCGCTGATCCGCGAGCGCACCCGGTTCAGCCGGTCCTTCACCTCCGCTTCCGATGAGCCGATCACGGCGTTGATGTTCGCCGAGCGAACGATCGCGTCGAAGTCGGTGCCGACGTCGCGGCAGTGGCCGGCAAGCACCTGCGACTTGTGCGCAAAACCCTCCGGCTCGGAGGTGAAGTTGGTGTACTGCGCATACTTCGCCGCGATCCGCAGGGTGACCTTCTCGCCCCCACCCGCGATCCACAGCGGAATGCCGCCCTGCTGCAGCGGTTTGGGGGCCACGATCGCACCATCGGCGTGGTAGTGCTTGCCCTCGAAGCTGACCACACCCTCGCGCCACGCATCGATCATGATCTGCACGCCCTCATCGAGCCGCGCGAGCCGCTCGCCCGCCGACGGGAAGCCGTATCCGTATGCGCGCCACTCATGCTCGTACCATCCGCCGCCGATGCCCATTTGGATGCGGCCCCCGGAGATGATGTCGGAGGTGGCGGCGACCTTGGCCAGGTACACGGGGTTGCGGTAACTCATCGCGGTGCACATCTGCCCCAGCTTGATCCGTGTGGTCGTGGCGGCGAACGCGGCCATGAGCGACCAGGCCTCGTGGGTGGCCTCGCTGGTCGGAACCGGCACGGTGTGGAAGTGGTCGTACACCCACAGCGAATCCCAGATCTCGCCGTCATCGACATAGGCCGCGAGATCGCGCATCACCTGCCATTGCTCTCCGGGATCGATCCCCACCAGATCCAGTCGCCAGCCCTGCGGAATGAAGAGTCCAAAGCGCATGACCACGACTCTAGGCCTGTTGACCGCCCGTTCGATAGAGGGCCGCCACGGCGGGCAGGCTCACCTTGAGCGCCGGGTTGCGAGGCAGATCGTCGACCGTGACGATAGCGACCGGCACGTTGTATGCCGGAAGATGTTGCCGCACAACTGCTTTCAGTTCCTCCTCGGAAGGCGCGGCGACATCGGGCACCACCTCGACGGCGGCGAAGGGAACCTGGCCCAGTCGTGCGTCGGCGACGCCGACCACGCAGGCGTCCCGCACGGCGGGATGCGTGATCAGGACGTCGGCGAACGGTTTCGGGCAGCACCTTGAATCCGCCGCGGTTGATCGCGCCGTCGGCCCTGCCGTGCAACGTGACGAAGCCGTCCCGGTCCACGCTGGCGATGTCGGTGGTGCGGATCCAGTCCGGTCCGAGTGGGCCGACCCTGGCCTCGAGCAGTCCATGCGCACCGACGGGAAGCTCGGCACCGGAGTCCGGGTCGACGATACGTAGCTCGGTGTCCGGCAGCGCTCGTCCGACGCTGTGGCGCTTGGCGTCGCCGAATTCACGCAGCATCTCTGTCGTCCACGCACACAGCGAGCCGGCGAACTCGGTTGCGCCATAAGCCAGTCGGATCGGGATGCGGTAGCGCTGCTCGAACTCGTCGCGGGTCTCCGGATCCAGCGGGCCCGACGCGCTGATCAGGAACTCCAGCGAAGCGAGGTCGCTTGCCGGCACTTCGGCGTCGAGCAGCATCCGGATCACCGCCGGCTGTACCCCGCAGCGGGTGATCCGATGAGTCTTGATCGCCTCGACGAAGCCCTCGACCGTGAATCGCTCGAGCATCACGATGCGCCGACAGTTGTAGACGCCGGCCACCAGCTGGCAGACCCCGATGCCACCGAACTGCCAGTAGGCGAATTCCGGTGGCGCATCGGAGGACGCCTTCTCACCGCTGGTCACGCTGAACACCGTCCGCTCGAGCACCGACGACTTGATCGCCTGCCGTTTCGGCGGGCCGGTGGTTCCACTGGTGAGGATCTGCAGAGCCACTCCCGGTTCACTCCCGGCGTGGCGGCGGGACGGATCTCGGCGCTCCAGCCCGTTCGACCGGCGCGACGATCGGGGTGTGCAGCGAGATCGCGAGCCCGGCGCTGCCGGCGCGCCCCGCGGCGGCGACGACGTCCTCCGTCCAGTCCTCGTGATCGGCCACGATCGGCCGAGAGCTCCAAGCGTTCGACGTCGCGGCCGATGGCCTCCGGGGACTGGAACGAGTAGATCATCGAGACCGGCCGCCCCGCAGCCAGGAAGCCGATGATCACGGCGGCGTGCGGCAACCGGTTGCGCACGATCAGCCCGACCGGCGCTCCCCGGGCCACCCCCGCTGTGTCCAGCGCCGCCGCCACCGCTTCTCCGTAGGCCGCGACATCGGTACCCGTGTACCAATGGCCGCGGAAGTCGATGCACGGGCGGTCGCCATAGCGCGCGAGTCCGGCCGCGAACTCTTCGGTGAAGCTGGCGGGCACGCTCTCATTGTGGCCGGTCCTACACCGGGTTCTGCACCGGCCCGGAGAAGCAGCTGCGATAGTCGCTCGGCGTGGTGCTCATCTGACGCACGAAGTGGTAGCGGTAGGTCACGGCGGACTCGAAGCCCACGCGTGCCGCGATCTGCTCCACCGACAGCTCCGAGGATTCCAGCAGGGGCAGGCTGGACTGCACGCGCTGCTCGATCAGCCACTTGATCGGCGTCGTGCCGGTCGCCTTCGCGAACTGTCTCAGGTAGTTGCGGCGTGACATCCCGGACCGAGCAGCCAGCTCATCGAGCGTGACGGGCACGTCGAGATGCTCCAGTGCCCAGGCCATTCCGGCGGCGATGCGGCCGTCGGCGGCCGGCTCGGGCACCGGCATCTCGATGTACTGTGCCTGCCCGCCGGCACGGTGCGGTGCGATCACCAGTCGGCGCGCCACATCGTTGGCGACGCCGACGCCGTGGTCCGACCGCACGATGTGCAGGCAGAGGTCCAGGCCTGCGGCACAACCCGCGCTCGTGAGCACCCGGCCGTTGTCGACGTACAGCGGCGCACGGTCGACATCGACGCCGCGATAACGCTGCGCCAGCGTGTCGGCATAGATCCAGTGCGTGGTCGCCGACCGGCCGTCGAGGACCCCGGCAGCGGCCAATGCGAAGGCGCCGGAGCAGATCGACACCAACCGCGCCTCGCGCGCATCGGCAGCGCGGATAGCGCTTCGATGACGGCAGGCGATGCAGGTTCATGGATGTCGCGCACACTGGGGATCACCACGGTGTCGGCTTGGCCCAGGTCGTCCAATCCATACGAGGTCCGCACGGTGGCGCCGCCCAGCAACCGGAGCTCGGGCCTCTTCCGAACACAGTTGCACGGAGTACCACGGCCGCGGAATGCCTTCGGAGAACATCTCGGAACACTGCGCCAACCCGAAGATCTCCGCGGCCAGGCCTGATTCGAACCCGGTCATCCCGTCGTAGGCCAGGATCGCGACAGTATGCATGGCACTATGTTAGTGAATAGCGGCACTAGGGCCACTGTCCTACCAGGCCGACGCCCGGCAGCATCGAGGCATGCTCTACCGACGACCGGAACAGATCATCATCCGCCGCAGCCACTTCCGTCTGTTGCGCCAGGTCGCGGCCGGACTGCACGCCGCGAACGGCATGGCGCACGGCCGCATCCCGCCCGGGGATTCGCCTGCACGCGATGTCGGACGCCGCGCCTAGCCTGGCGCCGCGTCGCGAATGGTGGAGTTGGCCCATCGCTACCTGCGTCGTTGGCGAGGGTCAGCGCGAAGACAATCGTGCCCACGGCCCGCTGGGGTGTCGACGCCCTGGTGGGCTTCGCCCGCCTGGTGTCGGTCCTGCCGTCGCGAATGAAGCAGGCGCTCGCCCGACTCAACGACAGGGGCGTTCGGCTCTACGACACCATGCCACTGCCGCAATACGCAGAATCCCCCGGAACCATTGCGGCTCCGGGGGATTCCACGAGTGGGTCTAGCTGGTCAGCGAGGCCGGCGGAGTGAACCGTTCGCCGTAGCGTGCGGCCAACTCCTTGGCGCGGGCCACGAACGCCTCCTTGCCGATGCCATCCGCGCCTTGGTAGCCGACGATGAACTGCGCCGACCCACCGGTGTAGGGCGGGAAGCCGATGCCCATGATCGAGCCGATGTTGGCGTCGGCGGTCGACGTCAGCACGCCTTCGTCGAGGCACTTCTGGGTTTCCAGCGCCTCGGCGAAGAGCATGCGATCGATCATGTCCTGCAACGGAATATCGGCACTGCCCGAATCGAAGGTCTCGGCGAGACCCTCCCACAGGCCGACCCGCTTGCCGTCGACGTACTCGTAGAACCCGGCACCCTTCAACCGCGACGGACGTCCGATCTCGATCATCTTGTTGACGACGGCCTCGGCCGGGTGCGGATCGTAGGTCGCACCGGACGCCTCGGCACCCTTACGCGTCTCGGTCGCGATCTTCTGCATCAGCTCGAGGTTGAGCTCGTCGGACAGCTGCAGCGGCGGTGCGGGGTAGCCAGCCTGCGAACCCGCCTGCTCGATGCTGGCCGGCGCGACACCCTCGCCGAGCATCGCCAGCGCCTCGTTGACGAACGTGCCGATGACGCGAGAGGTGAAGAATCCGCGGCTGTCGTTGACCACGATCGGCGTCTTGCCGATGGCCAGCGTGTAGTCGAAGACCCGAGCCAGCGCCTCGTCGGAGGTCTTCTCGCCCTTGATGATCTCCACCAGCGGCATCTTGTCGACCGGCGAGAAGAAGTGGATGCCGATGAAGTCCTCCTGGCGCTTCACCCCCGTCGCCAGACCGGTGATCGGCAGCGTGGAGGTGTTCGACCCGAGCACCGCGTTGGGTTCGACGATGTCCTCGATCTCCTGGAACACCTTGTGCTTGAGTTCCTGGTTCTCGAACACCGCCTCGATCACGAAGTCGACACCCTTGAGGTCCGCCGGATCGGCGGTCGGCGTGATCCGGGCCAGCAACGCGTCGGAGCGCTCCTGCGTGGTCCGTCCGCGCTCCAGGGCCTTCGCCTCGATCTTCTCGGCGTAGCCCTTGCCCTTGTCGGCAGCTTCCTGCGAAACATCCTTGAGGACAACGTCGTAACCGGCCTTGGCGGAGACGTAGGCGATGCCCGCGCCCATCATGCCGGCGCCGAGCACACCGATCTTGTTGATCTTGACCGGCTCGATGCCGTCGGGACGGGAACCGCCGCCGTTGATGTGCTGCAGATCCAGGAAGAACGCCTGGATCATGTTCTTCGCGGTCTGGCCGGTCACCAGCGAGGTGAAGTAGCGGCTCTCGATGCGGGTCGCGCTGTCGAAGTCGACCTGCGCGCCCTCGACGGCGGCGTCCAGGATCGCCCGCGGCGCCGGCATCGGCGCACCCTTGAGCTGCTTCTTGAGCAGCGCCGGAAACGAGGGCAGGATCGCCGCGAGCGCCGGGTGCGACGGGGTGCCGCCGGGCATCTTGTAGCCCTTCTGGTCCCACGGCTGGGTGTGGGCCTCCGGGTTGGCCTTGATCCATGCCTTCGCCGCCGGAATCAGTTCCTCGACGCTGCCGACCAGTTCGTCGACCAGGCCGATGCCCTTGGCCTTGCCGGGCTTGAAGCGGGTGCCCTGGCTCAGGACCTCCATGAAGGCCTTCTGGATGCCGAACATCCGCACGGTGCGCGCGACACCGCCGCCACCGGGCAGCAGCCCCAGCGTGACCTCGGGCAGGCCGATGACGACGCCCTTGACGTCAGCCGCGATGCGGTGGTGACACGCCAGCGCGATCTCGAGGCCGCCACCGAGCGCGGCGCCGTTGATCGCGGCGACGACGGGCACTCCGAGGGTCTCGAGCGCGCGCAGATCGGCCTTGATGAACTCGACCTCGGCGAACGACTCGGCGGCGTTCTCCGGGCCGACCTTCATCATGCCTTTGAGGTCACCGCCGGCGAAGAAGGTCTTCTTCGCGCTCGCGATCACCACGCCGGTGATCGAATCCTTCTCCTGCACAAGGCGTTCCACCGCGTTGTGCATGGACTCCTTGTAGTGCTCGTTCATCACGTTGGCCGAGCCGGTCGGGTCGTCCAGCGTCAGGGTGACGATGCCGTCGGCATCCTTGTCCCACTGAATAGTGTTCTCTGCCATGGTTTTTGGTTCTCCTACACGCGCTCGATGATGGTGGCCACGCCCATGCCGCCGCCGATGCACAGCGTGACCAGCGCACGCCGCGCATTCCGCCGCTCGAGCTCGTCGACCATGGTGCCGGTGATCATGGCGCCGGTGGCGCCCAGCGGGTGACCCATCGCGATGGCGCCACCGTTGACGTTGAGCTTCTCGTCGGGGATGTTGAGGTCCTTCTGGAACTTCAGCACCACCGAGGCGAACGCCTCGTTGAGCTCGAACAGATCGATGTCATCGACGGTCAGCCCCGCGCGGTCGAGCACCTTGCGGGTGGCCGGCGTCGGGCCGGTGAGCATGATGACCGGATCGGCACCACTGGTCGCGGTGGCGACGATGCGCGCCCGCGGGGTCAGGCCCTGCGATGCGCCGGCGCTCTCGGAGCCGATCAGCACCAAGGCGGCGCCGTCGACGATTCCGGAGCTGTTGCCGCCGGTGTGGACGTGGTTGATCTTCTCCACATAGTGGTACTTCTGCAGCGCCACGTCGTCGAAGCCACCCATCGCGCCGACGCCGTCGAACGCGGTCTTCAGCTTGGCCAGGCCCTCCGGCGTGGTATCGGGGCGCATGTGCTCGTCATGGTCGAGGACGACCAGGCCGTTCTGGTCCTTGACCGGTACCACGGACTTGGCGAAGTAGCCGCCCGACCACGCTGCGGCGGCCTTCTGCTGGCTGCGCAGCGCGAAGGCGTCGACGTCGTCGCGCGAGAAGCCCTCGATGGTGGCGATCAGGTCGGCGCCGATGCCCTGCGGCACGAAACCGATGCGGTAGTTCGTCTCGGGGTCGCTGGCCCAGGCGCCGCCGTCGGAGCCCATGGGCACCCGGCTCATCGATTCGACTCCGCCGGCCAGCACCAGGTCGTCCCAGCCGGAGCGCACCTTCTGGGCGCCGAGGTTGACCGCCTCGAGACCCGAGGCGCAGAACCGATTGAGTTGGAAACCGCCGGTGGTCTCGGGCAGACCCGCCACCAGCGCGGCCGTGCGGGCGATGTCACCGCCCTGGTCACCGACGGGCGAGACGCACCCGAGGATGACATCGCTGATCAGGTTCTCGTCCAGGTCGGGGTGACGAGACCGGATCTCGTCGATCAGCCCGACGACCAGGTTGACCGGCTTGATCTCGTTCAGTGAGCCGTTGCGCTGCTTACCGCGCGGAGTGCGGATCGCCTCGTAGATGAAGGCTTCTTCGGACATGTGTTCTCCAGGTCCTGTTCAGATTGGTGCCGCGAACCTCCGACAAGGCCGGAGTCGCGGGGAGGCTGCTCCTCTCCCCGCGATGCTAGCAGCCTCGCCCAACCCGTTGGTTGGGACCTCTGAACTGCGGTGTTCCTGGACGGACCCGTCTTCTCGCCTGGCCCGGCCGAGCCCTCTAGTCGGGCGAGCCCTCCGAATCGTCGAAGAAGGACCACTCGCCGTCGTGCTCGACCTCGATCCGCCAGCCCAGCTCGGAGTTGTCAGCACGCTGATCGACGAACCACGCGTGTGCGTCGTCCGCGCTCTCGATGTCCTTGGTGTCGACGACGTCACCCTTGGGATTGAGCACTCGATACGTAGCCATGCGCGGGGTGTTCCCACCCCGGGGCCGTCACACACCTGACGTGACCCTTACGCCGACTGGGGCTCCGCTATCTCCGCGAGCGTCGGATAGTCGATGTAGCCCGCCGGGCCGGGAGCGTAGAACGTCGCCACATCGGGCTCGTTGAGCTCCGCGCCCAGGGTGAGCCGCTGCACCAGGTCGGGGTTGGCCAGGAACGCTCGACCCACCGCGACGGCGCTGACCACGCCCCAGGAGGCCAGGTTCTCCAACGTCGCGAAGTCCGTGTCCACGGTGCGGGGAGTGTTCAGCACCAACGCGCCCTCCCACTGGGTGCGCACCGCGGCGAACGCCGGCGCGGACGGTTCACTGACGACATGCAGGTAGCCGATCTTGAGCGAGGCGATCCGGCACAGCAGCGCCTCGTAGGCGCCGACCTGATCGATCTCACGCATATCGCCTGCGGAGTTTCCCGGCGAGATCCGCAATCCCACCCGGTCCGCCCCGATCTCGGCGGCCACCGCTTCGACGACCTCGGCCGCGAAGCGGGCCCGGTTCTGCGGCGAGCCACCGTAGGCATCCGTGCGCTGGTTGACCACATCGGAGAGGAATTCATGCAGCAGATATCCGTTGGCGGAATGGATTTCGACACCATCCATGCCGGCGTCGACCGCCCGCCGGGCAGCGGCGCGGAACTGCCCGACGATCTCGGTGATCTCACCGGTCGTCAGGGCGCGCGGCACCGGTAGCGGCTGCTTCCCGCTGGGCGTGTGCGTGACCAAGTCCGCGGCGATCGGCGAAGGTCCGACCGACTCGAATCCACTGATGTCCGGGTGGGCCATGCGCCCGACGTGCCACAGCTGCACGAACATCTTTCCGCCGGTCCGATGCACCGCCGATGCGATCTCAGCCCACCGGTCCTGCTGCCGGTCGGTGTAGATGCCAGGGGTGTTCAGGTAGGCACCGTTGGCCTGCTCGCAGATGGCGGTGGCCTCGCTGATGATCAGACCCGCCGCGGCCCGCTGCGAGTAATACTCCGCCGCCAGTGCCGACGGCGTGCCGTCGGCGTCGGCGCGCGAGCGGGTCAACGGCGCCATGAAGATCCGGTTCGCGACGCTCACCGCGCCCACCGTGGTGGGCTGCAGGAGCGCGGACTGTTCGCCGAGGGTGAAGGTCATGCCTGCACTCAGCGCGCGAAGGGGCGGGTTCATTCCCGCGGGCGAGGCAATAGGCTCGAATGCCATGACGGTTCAGCGGCTGGCGCCCTACGCGGTCACCATCTTCGCCGAGATGTCCGCGCGCGCGGCACAGCTCGGTGCGGTCAACCTCGGACAGGGCTTCCCCGATGAGGACGGCCCGCCGGAGATGCTCCGGACCGCGCAGCAGGCCATCGCCGACGGGATGAACCAGTACCCGCCCGGTCTTGGCGTCGAAGCCCTGCGCCAGGCGATCGCCGACCAACGCCTGCGCCGCTACGGTGTGTCCTACGATCCGGACACCGAGGTGCTGGTGACCGTCGGCGCCACCGAGGCGATCGCCGCCTCGGTGCTCGGCCTCGTCGAACCCGGCTCCGAGGTGCTGTTGATCGAGCCGTTCTACGACTCCTACTCGCCGGTGATCGCCATGGCGGGCTGCCACCGCCGCGCGGTTCCACTGCGGCAGGACGGCATGCGGTTCGCCATCGACATCGAGGCGCTGCGCGGCGCGGTGACACCGCGGACCCGGGCGCTGATCGTCAACACGCCGCACAATCCCACCGGGATGGTCGCCGGTGACGAGGAACTGCGAGGGCTGGCCGAGCTGGCCGTGGCGGCCGACCTGCTGGTGATCACCGACGAGGTGTACGAACACCTCGTGTTCTCCGACTCCCCCGACCGGCACCGTCCGCTGGCCGGTTACCCGGGGATGGCCGAACGCACCGTCACGATCTCGAGTGCCGGCAAGATGTTCAACGTGACCGGGTGGAAGATCGGCTGGGCTTGCGGGCCAAAGGAATTGATCGCGGGCGTGCGGGCGGCCAAACAGTACCTCAGCTATGTCGGCGGAGCGCCTTTCCAACCCGCGATCGCCCAGGCGCTGGCCGCCGGCGACGCGTGGGTGGACGACCTGTGCCGGTCGTTCCAGACCCGCCGGGACCGACTGGGGGCCGCCCTGACAGACATCGGCTTCGAGGTGCACGACAGCTTCGGGACGTATTTCCTGTGCGCCGATCCCCGCCCGCTGGGCTACGACGACGGTCGCGCGTTCTGCGCGGAACTCATCGAGCGGGTGGGGGTGGCCGCCATCCCGATGTCGGCGTTCTGCGACCTTGCCGCCGAGCCTGCCGGCCGGTGGAACCACTTGGTGCGCTTCGCATTCTGCAAGCGCGAGGACACCCTCGACGAGGCGATCCGTCGATTGCGGAACCTGCGGCCCGGTAGCTGAGAGGGCACGACCGCCCGGCTCACCCGGTGGCGGCCATGACCCGTCGGCGCAGGTTCTCCAGCGCGACGTCGAGCACCATCCGCTTCGCGCGTTTGACCAGGAACGCCGGATACGGCGCGGCGAGGTCGAGGATCAGGTCGAACCGGACACGGGTCCGCGCCTCGCCTTCGCGGGTCAGGTTGTACTCGCCGTGCTGGCACCGTTGTCGCGACGTGCGCTCCGCGTCCCACACCACCCAGTCGTCGCCCCAGTGGTACTCGAGCCGCTCCTTGTCGGTGACACCCATGATCTTCACCGTCGCGGTGACGTGGTGGGGCCGGCCGTCGGGGTGACGGTCGAGGACCTCGGCCTCCTTGTGCAGTGACGACCATGAACTCACCGCTTCGATGTCGGCGAGCGCGTCGAGAATGACCTCGGGCGGGGCGTCGATCACTGTCTCACTGGATGCTCGAACCGCCATGAGGCAAATCCTAACGGCGCGGCCATGCTCGTGCAGACGATTGTGCAGCTAACACGCCGGACCGGCCTACCCGCCCTTGACGACCTTGAGCACCTGCTTGCGCAGACCTTCGGTCGCGGTCTCCACACCGCCCTTCATCGTCCGCTTGAGGATGAAACCCGGCAACGGCACCGACAGGTCGATCGCGATGTCGAACCGGACCCGTGTCTTGTCGCCGTCCGGCGTCAGGGTGTACCCGGCGTCCTGCGCCTTGAGCTGGCTGGCCGAGACCAGGGTCCACGTGACTTCCCGCTCGCCCCAGGTGTATTCGATCACCTGTTCATCGGTGAGCCCGGCCGCTTTGACCGTCATCTTGACCCGCTTGGGCCGGCCGTCGTCGTAGCGCTCGAGGACCTCGGCCTTCTGATACTGCGGCGACCAGGTGGGGGTCGCTTCGACGTCGGCGATGACGTCGAGGATCTGTTCCGGCGTAGCTTCGATCACGACCTCGCGCGAATCCTTGGTTGCCATGCCGCGACCATAGACCACGGCGACCCGAGTTCGGATCGAGATCATCCGACCGGCCCGTTAGGCTCACGTCCGTGAGCGGTGAAGTCGACAGCACGGTTGCGCCGAGCGGCTCGGGCTGCCTCGAATGCGACGCCGACGGGGGCTGGTGGGTGCATCTGAGGCGGTGTGCGGCGTGCGGCCACATCGGCTGTTGCGACGACTCCCTGCAGCGGCATGCCGCCGGGCACTGGCGGGCCACCGGCCATCCGATCATTCGGTCGTTCGAGCCGGGCGAGGACTGGTTCTGGGACTACCGTACCGATTCCTACTATGAAGGACCCGAACTCGCTGCGCCGCAGAGCCGTCCGGTCGAGGAGACGACACCGGGTCCGCGCGGGCGGGTGCCGGCCGACTGGATGGCCCGACTGCAGGCCCGCCGCGGCTGACTGCCCGCGCCGCGGACCGCCCGTCACCGGTGGCCGGCGAGCACCTCGCGGGCGGCGTTGTAGCCGGGGATGAACGTGATACCCGGCCCACCGTGGCATCCTGCGCTGGCCAGGTAGAGCCCGTCGATCGGCAGCGGTGCGTCGACATAGCCTCTCGGGCCGGGGCGATTGGGTCCCATCTGCTCCGGGTGGATCAGCCCGTGGCAGTAGTCACCTCCTGGGGCGCCGAACATGGTGGCCATGTGTTTGGGCGTGAACGTGGTGTGCCGCAGGATCAGAGCTTCGAAGTCCGGGGCGAGTCTGGTGATCTTGTCGATCACCCGCCGGCCCATCTCAGCCTTGAGCTCGCCGTAGCTCGACCGGCTCTCGTTGAGCGGGAACCACAGCGAGAAGGCCGACACCGCATGCTTTCCCGGCGGCGCGAGCCCCGGATCATTGGCCGAGGGAATCTGCAACGCGATCGCCGGGTCGGCGGGCACTTCGCCCGCCATCGACGCCTCCCACTGCTGTTGCAGCTCCTCCGGCGTGCTGAACAGCCCGATGGCGGACTGGTAGGCGGGGTCGTTGAGCATCTCGTAGGGTTCGGCGAACGTCGGCGGTCCGTCCAGGGCGAAGTGCATCTGCAGATAGCTCCCGCGATGGTCGATGCGCGAGAATCGTTCCCGGGTCTCGGCGGGAACGACGCCCGGGTCGAGCAGGCCGTCCACCGTGAGATCGGGCGCGACTGCGGAGATCACGACGGGGGCGGTCAGCACCGAACCGTCCTCGAGCCGCACTCCGCTGACGTGACCGTCGGTGACCAGGATCTGCTCGACCTTGCTCCGTAGCCGGAGTTCACCGCCCGCGCGCGGTGAACAGTTCCCAGCAGATGCTCGGTCACCGCGCCCATCCCACCGCGGAACTTCTTGATCAGTCGTGGCGTTCTCGTCAGGGACGGCGAGCCCGAATGCCAGCGCGGCCGCACTTCCCGGTGTGGCCGGCCCGCGATAGGTGGTGTTGACGGCCAAGAACGCCAGCATGCCGCGCAGTGCGCCGTGCTTCTCCCGGTCGGGCAGGTGCCGGTCCAGCACATCGCAGACCGACCCGAACAACATGTCGCTGATCGCCTGACGTTCGAATTCGTTGGTCGCACAGGCGAACATCTCGTCAAGGGTCTTCGGCGGATGCGCGGCGTCGAACCGCCCCAACGCTCTCGTCGGCGCCTGACACCAGGCCATCAGGCCGGCCATGCCGTTGACGGCCTCGGCGCCGTGCACCTCGTTGAGGTGCGTCAGCAGCCTCATCGGGTCGGTGTAGTAGATGACGGGATCGTCCCCGACGCCGCGCAACTGCACGCTCATCACGTCGAGGTCGACGGTGGGCAGCTCACCCAGCCCGAGCGCCTCGCTGACCACCGCCGAGGTCGGGAACCTGTACCGATCCGGCGATCTCGAATCGGAAGCCGTCGAACAGTTCCACCGTCGACGCCATGCCGCCGGCGTAGAGCTTGGCGTCCAGGCACAGCGTGCGCAGCCCCGCCTGCTGGAGCAGGGCCGCGGCCGTCAGACCGTTGTGACCGGCGCCCACCACGATCGCGTCGAACTCCGTCATCGGCTGAGGCTGACACGGCCGCCCGGTTTTGTCAATATTGACGAAACTGTATGGCTTCGCTGGTCATACCCGGTCGCCGATCCCCGTCCGCAACTGCTCCAGCGCATGCCGGCACAGCCGGTCCAGTTCGGGGAGCGAGCGGTCCGCGCCCAACATCCACACCTCCATCGCGCCGAACACCGCCGCGGCGATGCAGCGCGCGGTGACCGTGATCCGCATCCGCTCGTCGGTCCCGAAATCGGGCGGGTCGGCCCCCGCCATGTGCTCCTCGACGGCCTCGGCGAAGTCGGCCTCGACCTGTCGGATGTGCCGGACGATCCGGCCCGGGTCGAGTTCCTGTGCCCGCATCGAGGCGATCTTGGTCACCGCCCAGTCGTCGTAGGGCGAGGCCATGATCGCCGATTGCACCGACTCGATGATCGACTCGTCGGGCGAGCGCGCCGCCAGCGCGGACCGGAACCAGTGCAATCCCGCGTCGTAGTCGGCGAACAGCAGATCGTGCTTGGACGCGAAATGGCGGTAGAAGGTGCGCAGCGACACGCCTGCGTCGGACGCGATCTGCTCGGCCGAAGTGTCCTCCACCCCCTGGGCGAGGAAGCGCACCACCGCCGCCTGCCGGAGCGCTTCCCTGGTGCGTTCGCTACGCGCCGTCTGGGCAGGCCGGACCATCTGGGTAAGGTACCCCACCCACTGCAGGCCACTCGGGCAAAAGTCGACGTAGGGTCACTGCAAAAGTGCGGTGCTACATCGACGGCGACGGGGGCGCGGGTGAAGGTTCACCATCTGGACTGCGGAACGATCCGCCCGCTCGGCGCGGGAACGCTGGTCTGCCATGTGTTGCTGGTCGAATCCGAGAGCGGGCTGGTCCTGATCGACGCCGGGTTCGGGTCGTTGGACTGTGCGCGCCCCGCCCGGTTCGGCCGCGGGCGGCGGTACTTCTTCCGGCCGGCGTTCGATCCCGCGCAAACCGCTGTGCACCAGCTCCGCGAGCTCGGCTATCGGCCCGCCGACGTCCGGCACATCGTCGTGACCCATCTCGATGCCGACCACATCGGTGGCCTCGCGGACTTCCCCGATGCCGACGTGCACGTCACCTCCGCCGAGGTGCGCGGCTCGATGCGATCCCGCGCGTTGCCGGACCGCATCCGGTTCCGCTCGGTGCAGTGGGCGCACGGCCCCAAGATCGTCGAACACGACGCCGACGGCGAAGCGTGGCGCGGCTTCGCCGCGGCCAAGGAGCTCACCGAGATCGGCCCGGGCTTCGTGCTGCTGTCCATGCCCGGGCACACCCGGGGGCACGCCTGCGTGGCCGTCGACGCCGGGCACCGCTGGGTCCTGCACGCCGGCGACGCGTTCTTCCAGTGCGGCACGCTCGAGGAGGCCCCGAAGGTCCCGGTGCTCACCGCATTCGAGAAGGCCGTCGCGGTCGATCGAGCGCAGGTGGCCGACAACCATGCCCGCCTCGTCGAGCTCCACCGGCGAGCCGAGCCCGATCTGATGATCGTGTGCTCCCACGACCCGACGCTCTACGAGCTCGCCAAGGCCACCGCAGCGCTCTGAGCGCGGCGCGCAGCCGCCCGCCGGTACACCACCGCTCGTCCACCCAGCTGCGGCGCCGTCGCGACACCACGCGAGCGCCGGCGTTCTCCCGCGGCAGTTGGTCGTACCGAACTCGAACTCGCGCAACAGGATCCGCAGCGTGACGGTCATCTCCATGTTGGCGAACGCCGCACCGATACAGCGGCGTACACCGCCGCCGTAGGGGATCCACGTCAGCGAGTCGGGGTGGACGCCGAGGAACCGCGCGGGATCGAACAACTCCGGGTCACGGAAGTGCCGCGGCGAATGGTGCATCAGCGTGATGCTGGGCATCACCCCGAATCCTTGCGGAATGACCCACTCCCCCAACTGGATCCGAGCCTTGGTCACCCGGAACATGGCCTCCACGACCGGCCGGGTCCGTTGCACCTCCCAGATCGTGGCCTGAGCGAGTTCCGCGCCGCCGGAATCGATGTCGTCCTGCAGGTCGGCGAGCAGCCGCGGGTGGCGGCGCAGCCGCTCGACGGTCCAGGCCAGGCTGGTGGCGGTGGTCTCGTGGCCCGCCGCGAGCAGCGTCAGCAGTTCGTCGGCGATGTGGTCGTCGCTGATCGCCGATCCGTCGGCGTAGCGGGCGCCCATCAGCAGCGCCAGCACGTCGTTGCGGCTGTCGAGCCCCGGGTCCGCGCGGGCCTCGGCGATCAGCGCGGCCACGATCTCGTCGTAGCGCCGTCGCGGCACGCAGCACCCGGCCCCACGGACTCCAGGGGCCGGCGTCGCGGCGCAGCGCCGCGGGCAGCACCACCATCAGCGAGCCCAGGCGCACCATCGGCGGCAACAGCCGGCGCAATTCGTCGAGCGCCGCACCGCGTGCGCCGAACACCGCGCGCAGGATCGCGTTGAGCGTGATCCGCTTCATCGGCTCCAGGGTGGGGAACTCCCGGCCCTGCGGCCAGTTCGCGATCTCGGCCCGCACTTCGTCCTCGACGATCGATTCGTAGCCGGCCATCCGCGTGCCGTGAAACGGCGACAGCAACAGTTTGCGCCGCTTGCGGTGTTCGTCGCCGTCGAGGCTGAACGTCGAGCCCGGGCCGAGCACGGTGCCGAGGTTGGACGCCCGGGCCACCACGTCGCTGCCGGCGGCGAAGAGTTCCCTGACCACGGCAGGATCACTGATCACCACGGTGTCGCCGAAGATGGGCAGATCGACGGTGAAGGCGTCGCCGTAGCGTGCACTCAGCGCCGTCAATGCCCGCCGCCGGGCGGTGAAGAAGGTCAGCGCCGCAACGGGTTTCGGGATCGGCGGACCGGGCGGCAACCGGATGGGCGCACAGGTCGCTTCGGCCATCAGCCGCGCTGCGGGCTCAGCAGGGCGATCGACGCGTCGACCGCCTCCTCGGTGACGTCGCCCATCCTGCCGCCCTCCTCCACGGCGATCGCGGTCAATTCCCGCAAGCCGCCGAGCAGCATGATGATCCGCCTGCGGGACACCGGCCCCACCCCGGCGGACCGGAAGGCGTCGGTGGCGCCGAGCGTGTTGACCATGTCGATGAACTGCTCCATCGCATCGCGCTGCAGCCCCCTGGCGACCGCGCCGAGCGACGGCACGTCCCGAATCCAGCTCAACATCAGCGCCGGGCGGGCCTCCGCCGAGGCGATCCAGGCCTCGACGGCCTGGCGGACCTGCTTCTGCCACGGCGCGCTGGGATCGACGGCGTCGGAGATCTGGCGGATCTGGTCGGCGCTGGCGTCGGAGAGCAGCGCGACGAAGCACGCCTCCCGGCTGGCGAAGTGCTCGTAGAAGGTGCGCCGCGACGTACGGGCGCGGCGCACGATGTCGGCGACTGTCGTCTTCGCGTAGCCGTCCTGGGCGATCGAGGCTTCGAGTGCGTCGAGCAGCCGCTGACGGAAGTCGTTCATGTCACCCGACATGATTCCACGCTCAGCGGCAGTAGTTGCGGGTGGCGACGTCGACGGCCTGGCGGTACAGCGGATCCAGTCCGCGGCTCGCGGCCACCGACGACTTGGCCGAGTCGAGCTCGGCGACACACTGCGGGGAGTGCAGTTTCGCCCACTCCTCGGCCATCAGCGTGACCATCTCGCGGTTGAGCGCGTCGATGATGTCGCGCGAGGACGCCAGGTCGGGGGTGTCGGCGGGAGCGGCGGCCGGGTCGAGCGTCCACTGCGACAGCCGGCTGTACTCGATGGCGACGGTGGCGTCGATCTGGTCGCGGAAGGCGGTCCTGACGTAGGCCGGGGTCCACCCCGAAGTCGCCGGCTTGGGTGGCGACAGCGTCGAGCACCTGCTGTTCGCGCGCCGGATCCTGGATCGGGCCGCCGGTGTGGAACTTGTTGGCGGCGATGGGCTCGGCGACCTGCAGCCGGCGCACGGCCGCGTCCACGAGATCGGCCAGGGAATGTTGCGGCTGGGCGCGCGCGAGGGGCGCCGGGGCCAACAGGAGACCGGCGGCGACCGCGGCGATGACGAAACGGTTGGTCATGGTGGCCAGGGCCGGGATCGAACCGGCGACCTTCCGCTTTTCAGGCGGACGCTCGTACCAACTGAGCTACCTGGCCGGACGGCACCGATCACTCGCTAGAAGTGCCTCGCCGTGCTGGCGACCCTGACGGGACTCGAACCCGCGACCTCCGCCGTGACAGGGCGGCGCGCTAACCAACTGCGCCACAGGGCCTTACTGTGCGACTCCCACCAACGTGGTCGCCGCGTGTACCCCCTACGGGATTCGAACCCGCGCTACCGCCTTGAAAGGGCGGCGTCCTAGGCCGCTAGACGAAGGGGGCCAGCCGAATCTCTCCGGGGTACTCACAACATCATGCCGTTGGGAGCTTCGATAGCTTAGGGTACCGGCACCCAAATCCTCAAACGCGCACCCCGGCAGTATCCTTTCCCACGATCGCCGATCACGCCCCTATAGCTCAGTTGGTAGAGCTACGGACTTTTAATCCGCAGGTCCCAGGTTCGAGCCCTGGTGGGGGCACCACGAAGTTCACCCGACCACGAGCAGCGCGGCGAGCACCAGCACCGTCAACACCGCCGCAGCCGCCAGCAGCGCACCGGTGCGCTGTGGGGCCCGCTGCGGCGGATCCAGGCAGGCCCGCATCTGCTCCGCGGTGCCGAACCGCCACCGCGGGTCCGGCGACATCGACCGTTCGACGGTGAGCACCAGCGCCGGATCGAGGTCGGGCCGCAGGGCCGACAGCGGCGTCAGACGCCCCGCCGCGATCGCGTCGGCCAACCCGCGCGATGTTGTCCTGCGGATAGGCGCGTCGTCCCGTCAGCGCCTCGTAGGCGACCACACCGAGGGCATAGAGATCGTCGCTCGGCGTCGCCGGCCTGCCGGCGATCCGGTCTGCGGGCAGATAGGCCATCGTCCCGAACACGCGGTTGGTCAGCGTCTGGGGCGTGTCGGGACTCTTGGCCACACCGAAGTCGGCGATCTTCACCCCGCCGTGCGGGGTGAACAGGATGTTGGCCGGCTTGACGTCGCGGTGCAACACCCCGCGGCGATGGGCGGCGCCGAGCGCCGAGAGCACGTCGCGCATGATCGCCCGCACCTGGCCGGCGGGCAAGGGGCCGCTTCGGGCCAGCACATCGGCCAGGTTCTGACCGGGCAGCCGTTCCAGCACGATGTAGTGCCTGCCGCGATGCACGCCGGTGTCGTGCACGGCGACCACGTGCGGATGGTTGACCACCGCGGCGGCGCGCGCCTCGGTGGCGAACCGGCGCCGGGTGTCGGGCTGCGTGCCGACCGAGGGATACAGCAGCTTGACCGCCACCGGCCGACCAAGGCGCCGGTCCCATCCATCGCGCACCTCGGCCATGCCGCCACGGCCGAGAACACCCCGGAGCTCGTAGCGACCGCCAAGGACCTCCGGCGCGTGCATGCTGTCAAACTAGCCGGTCAGAGGGCATTCCAAACGTGACGCGGGGGCGCCTGGTGTTACAGCTAGGTCACCTTCGGGCTGTAGTAGTGCGGATCGTCGCGGTACTCCACGGGCGGCAGATTGCGCGCCGGGGTCTCCACCAGTGGGGCGTCGGCCGGCAACCGCCCCTGCGCGCGGTCCCACGCGGAGCGCTTCCTGGGGTGCATCAGCATGCGCTTGGGCACCGGCCTGGTGGCCAGGTAGACGGCGCGGCCGAACAGCCGGTGCAGCCGCTCCTGCCGGGGCGACCACGAGTAGCCCATGAGTTCGCGAACGGGCGGATCGAACAGTCCGACCGTCGCGAAGTTGAAGAAGCGCTGCATCGCCGCGACGTTGAGCCGCCACAGCCAGTTCGGCATCCACTCCAGCGACGGATGTTTGGGCATCGTGGACAGGTCGAGCACCTCGCGCGCGGCCCAGTTGTTCTCCAGCACGTGGTGGCACATGTGGTCCCAGTACTCGCAGAACTCCTCCCAGCTCTTGGGCACGGGGCGCATGCTCATGCCGTACATCCGGTACCAGGTGACGTGCTCGTCGAAGAGTTGGCGCTTCTGCGCCTCGGTCAGGCCGCCGCCGACCCATTCGGCGGCCAGCAGCGTCGATTTGAAGAAGGTCGCGTGCGCCCAGTAGAAGACGTCGGGATTCAGCGCGCTGTAGCGGCGGCCCTGGTCGTCGACGCCCTTGATGCCGATGTGGTAGTCGCGCACCTCGGCGCCGGTCCTGGGCGCGCGGTCGCCGTCGAACACCACCCCGCCGATGGGATAGACCGAGCGGAACAGTCGCGGCATGCGCTCGAGGAAGAAGATGGAGTGCTGTTGCACGGCGGCCCCGAGTTGGGGATGCATGTTCTGCATCGACCCGGCCCATGGGCCCTGCAGCATGCCGGTCCACTGGCCGAAGTACCGCCAGGTCAGCGAATCGGGACCGAGCGGCTCGGGCGGCGCGTCGTAGCCGCCGCTGACCGGGCAGCCGGCGCGACCGGCTGATCGGCGGCGGAGCCGCTGGTCACGGGCCGTGCGGCGGACGTATCTTGAGTCACTGGTGAACTTTCTCGAAGCACTCGCGCCCTGTCGGCGATTTTGACTACGGGTGTTGTCACCTCGGAGCTTAGGAGGGCTGTGCCGTCCGGTCAACGACGCGGCAGATGGTCGGGCGTCCCACTGCAGGATCGCCAGGCGCGTCGGCGCGACGATCTGATCGCCGCCGGCATCGGCCTGCTGGGCAGTCCCGGCGGACCGAGCCTCACGGTGCGCGCGGTATGCCGGGCCGCCGAACTGACCGAGCGTTACTTCTACGAGAGCTTCAGCGACCGCGACGAATACGTCGCCGCCGTCTACGACGAGGTCTGCACCGCGGCGATGTCGACGCTCTGACGCTCGGAGAACATGCGGGATGCGGTCGAACGTTTCGTCGCGCTGATGGTCGACGATCCCGCGCGCGGCCGGGTGTTGCTGCTGGCGCCCGAGGCCGAACCGGTGCTGGCCCGATCCGGTGCACGGTGGATGCCGACGTTCATCGAACTGCTGCAGCACAATCTGACCCGCATCACCGATCCGACCGCCCAGGCCATGGTTGCCACCGGCCTGATCGGGGCACTCACTGCATTGTTCACCGCGTACCTCGACGGCAGGCTGGGAGCGACCCGCGAGCAGTTCATCGACCACTGCGCTGAGCTTCTGCTCAGCGGGGCGTCGCGCTGAATCGCCGCCCGACCTGCGCCGAAGGCCGCGGCGCGGGGACTTGAATGTCACCGGGATACACAGATATATTGACTGCAACCATCAGGTACAGATAACTGGGAGGTGTCGTGTCGAAAGACCTGACCGACCTGCAGCTGTTGACCGAACTCGAGCCGATCGTCGAGCAGAACGTCAACCGCCACATGCGGATGACGAAGGACTGGAATCCCCACGACTACATTCCGTGGTCGGACGGCAAGAACTACTACGCCCTCGGCGGGCAGGACTGGGATCCCGAGCAGGCCCAGCTCTCCGAGGTCGCGCGCGTCGCGATGTTGGTCAACCTCCTCACCGAGGACAACCTGCCCTCCTACCACCGCGAGATCGCGATGAACTTCGGCATGGACGGGCCGTGGGGGTTCTGGGTCAACCGCTGGACGGCCGAGGAGAACCGGCACGGCATCGCGCTGCGTGACTACCTCGTCGTCACCCGCAACGTCGACCCGGTCGAGCTCGAGCAGCTGCGCGTCGAGCAGATGACCCGCGGCTTCTCTCCCGGCCAGAACCAGCAGGTCGAGGCCGACCTGTTCGCCGAGAGCCTGTTCGACTCGGTCATCTACGTCACGTTCCAGGAGCTCGCCACCCGGGTGTCGCACCGCAACACCGGCAAGGCCTGCGAGGAGACCATCGCCGATCAGCTGCTGCAGCGCGTCTCGGCCGACGAGAACCTGCACATGATCTTCTACCGGGACGTGTCCGAGGCCGGTTTCGAGATCGCCCCGGACCAGGCGATGAAGTCGCTGCACAAGGTGCTGCGCAACTTCAAGATGCCCGGATACACCATTCCGGACTTCCGCCGCCGGGCCGTCACCATCGCCGCCGGCGGCGTCTACGATCCGCGCATCCACCTCGACGACATCGTGATGCCCGTGCTGAAGAAGTGGCGGATCTTCGAGCGCGAGGACTTCAACGGCGAAGTCGGCGCGGATGCGCGACGACCTCGGCGCTCTGGTCGACGAACTGCAGGAGGCGGTCGACAAGTTCGAGATCGCCAAGGAGCGTCGCCTCGCCCGACTGGCCCAGATGGCGGAGAAGAAGGCCGCCAAGAATCTGGTGTCGACGTCGGCGTGAGCGCCGCCGCCCTCGATCGGCCCGATCCCTGCGGATCGGGCCGATCGCGTTGCGCAGCCCGGTGGTGCTCGCCCCGATGGCCGGGGTCACCAACGTCGCGTTCCGCACGTTGTGCCGCGAACTCGAACTCAGCCGCGCCGGCACCGTCAGCGGCCTCTACGTGTGCGAGATGGTGACGGCGCGCGCCCTCGTCGAGCGGCACCCGGTGACGATGCACATGACGACGTTCGCGCCCGAGGAATCCCCCCGCTCACTGCAGCTCTACACCGTCGATCCGGAGAACACCTACGCCGCGGCCAAGATGATCGTCGACGAGGACCTGGCCGACCACATCGACATGAACTTCGGCTGCCCGGTGCCCAAGGTGACCCGCCGCGGTGGCGGTGCGGCGCTGCCGTACAAGCGCCGACTGTTCGGCCAGATCGTCGCCGCCGCGGTAAGAGGAACGGCCAACTCCGATGTTCCCGTCACCGTGAAGTTCCGGATCGGCATCGACGACGACCACCACACCCATCTCGACGCGGGGCGCATCGCCGCCGAAGAGGGCGCCGCAGCGGTGGCCCTGCACGCCCGCACGGCCGCGCAGCGCTACTCCGGAACCGCCGACTGGCAGCAGATCGCGGCGCTGAAGGCACACGTCACCGGCATTCCGGTGCTCGGCAACGGTGATATCTTCGACGCCGACGACGCGCTGGCCATGATGGCCGCGACGGGCTGCGACGGTGTCGTGATCGGCCGGGGCTGCCTGGGACGGCCGTGGCTGTTCGCCGAGCTGTCCGCGGCCTTCGCCGGTACAGCACCGGCCACCCGCCCACGCTCGGCGAGGTCGCGTCCATCATCCGTCGGCACGGCGAGCTGCTCGCCGCCCATTTCGGAGAGGACAAGGGAATGCGGGACATCCGCAAGCATGTGGCCTGGTACCTGCACGGCTTTCCCGCCGGAGCCGACCTGCGCCGGTCGTTGGCGCTGGTGAAGACGCTCTCCGAGCTCGACGACCTGCTCGAAGAGCTCGATCCCGAGGTGCCGTTCCCGGTGGCGGCGAACGGCCCGCGCGGCCGGCAGGGTTCGCCGGCGTCGGTGAGCTTGCCCGAGGGCTGGCTCGACGACCCCGACGACTGCGCCGTGCCGGTCGGCGCCGACGTCATGAATTCGGGCGGCTGATCGGGACGCGAAGCCGTCTCGAGTGGGTATCGACAGGCTCCCGGGCGCCGGCTCCGACTGGCTCTCACCCAGGATGTCTCAGTACGATGAGGTGCCGAACTGCACCCGCTCCGGTGGCGGAGCCGGGACCAGTGTTTTAAGACCGTGATGAGGCACGCCGCACCTGCGCGTGCCAGTCCGCAACGTCGTGCACACACGCCGTGTGGGGGCGTGGGAACTGGAAGGCCGGAGAGAAGATGAGTGACGGTGATCACGCCACTCCCGGCCGCCCGCGACCCGAAGACAACAACGGCGATGGTGACTGGATTACCCGATCTCGCCGGCAGTTGCCAGGCGCCGCGCCGTGGGAGCGCCGAACCGCCGGCGGCTCGACGCCCGGGGAGTCCGCGCCCGGTCACCGTCGCCGATCTGATCGCCAAGATCCACGGCGCACGCCCGAAGGCTCGAGCCCGACGCGGCACCGCGCCGAACCCGAGCCCGAGCCGAGCCCGAAGCCGAGCCCGGCGATCCCGAGCCGTATCCGGCGGACGAGCCTCGACACCACGATCCTGCCCGCCCTCGATCCGCAGCCCTCCGAACTGCCCGATCTCGCCGCGCCCCGCGAACCGCACGACGCCGACACCGCCGCCGTTGCGCCGGCCGCACCACCGCAGCGTCATCGCCGGGCGCGTCGTCGCCGCGCTGGTCGCCGTGCTCGCGCTGGTGTTGACCGGCGGCGCGTGGCAGTGGCAGTCCGCCAAGAACAACCTGCTCAACAAGGTCTCTGCGCTCGACCCGGACTCCCGCGACATCGTCGACCCGAACGCCCAGTTCGGCGACGAGAACTTCCTCATCGTCGGCACCGACACGCGCATCGGCGACAACAGCGAAATGGGCGCGGGCACCACCGAGGACGCGGCCGGCGCCCGTTCGGACACCGTGATGCTGGTGAACATCCCCGCCAACCGCAAGCGGGTGGTGGCAGTGTCGTTCCCCCGCGATCTGAAGATCGAGCCGATGAAGTGCGAGGTCTGGAACCCCGAGACCCGCCAGTACGGGCCGATCTACGACGAGGAGACGGAGTCCTGGGGCCCGGAGCAGGCCTACACCGAGTACAAGCTGAACTCGGCATTCGCCGTCGGTGGGCCGAAATGCCTGGTGAAGGTCATCCAGAAGCTCTCCGGCCTGCACATCAACCGCTTCATGGCGGTGGACTTCGCCGGCTTCTCGAAGATGGTCGACGCGCTCGGCGGCGTCGAGGTGTGCAGCACGACGCCGCATCGAGGACTACGAACTCGGCACGGTGCTGCCCACGGCCGGCCGCCAGGTCGTCGACGGGCACACCGCGCTGAACTACGTGCGCGCCCGCCAGGTCACCACCGAGACCAACGGCGACTACGGCCGGATCAAGCGCCAGCAGTTGTTCCTGTCGTCGCTGCTGCGCTCGCTGATCTCCAAGGAGACGTTCTTCTCCCTGTCCAAGCTCAACAACGTCGTCAACATGTTCATCAACGACAGCTACGTCGACAACCTGAACACCAAGGACCTGGTCGACCTGGGCCAGTCCGTGCAGGGCGTCACCGCGGGCCGGATCACGTTCGTCACGATCCCGACGGTCGGGTACGCCGACGATTACGGCAACGAGATCCCCCGTACCGACGACATGCGCGCCCTGTTCGACGCGATCATCAACGACGATCCGCTGCCCGAGGAGACGCAACCCCGACAACACGCCCGTCCCGGGCACACCGGCGAACTGCGCGCCGAACAACACCGCCAAGCACGGCCCCGACTGCGGCCGGCGAGATCGTCGACGCCGTCGCCACCGACCCCGGCGACGTCACGGTGCAGGTGTCGAACTCGACCTGCGAGAACGGGCTGGCCGCCTCGGCTGCCGACGCGCTGCAGGCGCACGGCTTCAACATCTCCACCCCCGACGACTACCCGGGCCCGCTGGCGCACACCACCGTGTTCTTCTCCCCGGGCAACGAAGCGGCAGCCGCCACGCTGGCCTCGTCGTTCCCCGACCCGACGATCGAGCGGGTCACGGGATGGGTGACGCCGTCCAGGTCGTCCTCGGCAGCGACTTCCAGTCGGTGGCTGCCCCCTCGCCCAGCGGCTCCAGCGTCACCGTGCATGTCATGCGCGGCACCAAGGGCTCGCGCTTCGGAGCTGCCGGAGGACCTGACGGTCACCAACGCCGCCGACACCACCTGCGAGTAGCCGATCGCAGCGTTTGGGCAGGTGGCATTCACCTTTCGTTCACCGGGCAGCTCGTGACGGTCGGCCCGGCTTAGCCCGTAGGCTTGTCCGCATGCGAACCGCGTACCACGAGCAGTTGGATGCGCTGACCAGTCAGCTCGGCGAGATGTGCGGGCTGGCGGGCGTCGCCATGGAGCGCGCCACGCAGGCCCTGCTGCAGGCCGATCTCGCGCTGGCCGAGCAGGTCATCACCGACCACGAGCAGATCGCCGCGATGAGCGTGCGCGCCGAGGAGAACGCCTTCGTCCTGCTGGCGCTGCAGGCGCCCGGTCGCCGGTGACCTGCGCGCGATCGTCAGCTCGATCCAGATCGTCGCCGACGTCGACCGGATGGGCGCGCTGGCCCTGCACGTCGCCAAGATCGCCCGCGGCGGCACCCGCAGCAGGCGCTGCCCGAAGAGGTCAACGGCTACTTCGCCGAGATGGGCCGCGTCGCGGTCGAACTCGGGCACAGCGCGCAGGAGGTGCTGATGACCCGCGATCCGGAGAAGGCCGCCCGGATCCGCGAAGAAGACGACGCGATGGACGACCTGCACCGCCACCTGTTCACGGTGCTGATGGACCGCGAGTGGAAGCACGGGGTCGCCGCGGCCGTCGACGTGACCCTGCTGGGCCGCTTCTACGAGCGCTTCGCCGACCACGCCGTCGAGGTGGCCCGCCGGGTGATCTTCCAGGTCACCGGCCGCACTCCCGAGGAGCAGGAGATGTCCACGCCGCGCTGAGGACCCTCGATCGCCGACACGCAGAAACCCCCCGGGGCCCCGGGGGGTTTCTGCGTCGGGCGGGCCTCAGCCGAAGCGGCCGGAGATGTAGTCCTCGGTGGCCTTCTGGGTCGGGTTGGAGAAGATCTTCTCGGTGTCGTCGATCTCGACCAGCCGGCCCGGCTTGCCGGTGGCCTCGAGGTTGAAGAACGCGGTCTGATCGCTGACCCGCGCCGCCTGCTGCATGTTGTGCGTGACGATCACGATCGTGTAGTCCTGCTTGAGCTCGGCGATCAGGTCCTCGATCGCCAGCGTCGAGATCGGGTCGAGCGCCGAGCACGGCTCGTCCATCAGCAGCACGTCGGGCTGCACCGCGATCGCGCGGGCGATGCACAGCCGCTGCTGCTGACCGCCGGACAGGCCGCCGCCGGGCTTGTCGAGGCGGTCCTTGACCTCGTTCCACAGGTTGGCGCCCTTCAGCGACCGCTCGGCGACCTCGTCGAGGGTCTTCTTGTTGCGCACGCCCTGCAGCTTCAGCCCGGCCACGACGTTGTCGCGGATCGACATGGTGGGGAACGGGTTGGGCCGCTGGAACACCATGCCGATGGTCTTGCGCACGCTGACCGGGTCGATGCCGGCACCGTAGATGTCCTCGCCGTCGAGCAGCACCGAGCCCTCGACGCGCGCGCCGGGGATCACCTCGTGCATCCGGTTGAGCGTGCGCAGCACCGTCGACTTGCCGCAGCCCGACGGGCCGATGAACGCGGTCACGCTGCGCGGCGGCACCGACAGGGCGACGTCGGCGACGGCGTGGAAGGAGCCGTAGTAGATGTTGAGATCTTTGAGGTCGAGGCGCTTGGCCACTGTCGTTCCTAACTCTCGATTCGGTGACGGTCATGCGCGGTTACGGGTCAGGAGACGATTGACGAACGCCGCCGCCGAGGTACAGCAGCCCGACCAGGATGATCAGCGTCAGCGCCGCGCCCCAGACCCGCGTCCTGCCCGGCGGCTTCGGGGTTGTTCAGCTCGGTGTAGATCAGCAGCGGCAGCGACGCCATGTTGCCGTCGAACGGGTCGAAGTTGATCGCGGTGCTGTAGCCGACCAGGACCAGCACCGGCGCGGTCTCGCCCATCACCCGGGCCAGCGCCAGCAGGATGCCGCTGATCATGCCGGGCAGTGCGGTCGGGATGACGATCCGCACGATGGTCTTCCACTTCGGCATGCCGAGCGCGTAGGACGCCTCGCGCAGCTCGTCGGGCACCAGCTTGAGCATCTCCTCGGTGGTGCGCACCACCACCGGCAGCATCAGCAGCACCAGCGCCAGCGACACGGCGAAGGCGCTCTGGGGGAAGCCCAGGGTGGCGATCCACAGCGCGAAGATGAACAGCGCCGCCACGATCGACGGCACGCCGGCGAGGATGTCGACCATGAAGGTGGTGGCCCGGGCGAACGCGCCGCCGCCCGTACTCGACCAGATAGACGCCGACCATGATGCCCAGCGGCACCGCGAGCACCGCGGCGATGGCGGCCTGGATCAGCGTGCCGTAGATGGCGTGGTAGACGCCGCCGGCGAACTGCTCGGGCAGCACGCCGTACAGCGAGTTGGTCCACCACGTCGACGAGGTGACCGCCTGGAGCCCGCGCCGCAGCACGGTGTACAGCACCCACACCAGCGGCACCATGGCGATCAGGAACGAGCCGGCGAACAACACCGTCGCGACGCCGTTCTTGACGCTTGCGGCTGGTGCTGATCGGGTGAAACGTCGGCCCCTTGACCGCGGTGTCCAGCGTTGCTTGCGAATCATCCTCCGCTCACCCTTCCTCCGGCGGCCGCCCGAGCCAGCGCGTTGACGACGAACGTCAGGATGAACAGCACGAACCCCGCGGCGATGTAGGCGCCGGTCGGCAGCGGCGCGCTGAATTCCGCTGCGGCCGAGGCGATCTTCGACGCGAAGGTGTAGCCGCCGTCGAACAGCGACCAGTGCCCGGCCTGGGCGGCCGCGCGCAGGATGATCAGCACCGCGACGGTCTCGCCGAGCGCGCGGCCCAGCCCAGCATGGAGCCGGCGATCATGCCGCTGCGGCCGTACGGGAACACCGTCATCCGGATGACTTCCCACTTGGTGGCGCCGAGCGCCTGCGCCGCCTCGACATGCCCGCGCGGGGTCAGGCCGAAGACCTCGCGGGTGACCGAGGTGATGATCGGCAGGATCATCACCGCGAGCACGATGCCCGGCGGTGAAGATCGTGCCGCCGCCGGCGATGGACACGTTGCCGTCGGCGAAGAGGAAGAACCAGCCCAGGTTGTCGTTGAGGAACCGCGCGACCGGGTCCAGCTCAGGCGCCAGGACGAAGATGCCCCACAGGCCGAAGACGATCGAGGGCACCGCGGCCAGCAGGTCGACCAGCATCGCGAACGGCTTGGCCAGCCGGCGCGGCGCGTAGTTGGTCAGGAACGCCGCGATGCCGATCGCGATCGGAACCGCGATCACCAGCGCGAACACCGAGCTGAGCACCGTGACCTGGAACAGTTCGGCGATGCCGAACCGCAGGTTGCTCGGATCGGTGGTGACGAACTCCGCGCTGGTCAGGAAGTTGGCGTTGTTGGCCCGCAGCGACGGCAAGGCGCGGATCAGCAGGAACAGACCCATCAGCGCGATGACGGCGATGATGGTCGCGCCGGCGGCGACGGCGAGGCGACTGGAACACCCGGTCGCCCCAGCGCCCTTCGCCTGCCCGCAGGCCGCTCTCGCGCGGCGGTTTTGCTGACATTCCCGAAGTATCTACCTCCCGCTGTGGGCCCGCGGGTTCAGGCCGCGAGCCCACAGCTGTCGGTTCTGGACGCAATGACATCAGACCTGCCGATCAGGAGATGGCGTCGATGGCGGTGGAGAGGCGGTCCTTGAAGCGGTCCGGGATCGGGATGTAACCGTTGTCCTCCAGTCCGTTCTGGCCCTTGTCGATCGCCACGTTCAGGAACGACTTCAGCGCCGGCGCCACGTCGGCCTGCGGATACTTCGAGCAGACGAGCTCGTAGGTGGCCAGCACGATCGGGTAGGCGCCGGGCTCCGTCGGACGGTAGAACGACGTGGTGTCCAGCACCAGATCGTTGCCCTCGCCCTTGACCTTGACGCCGTCGATCGACTTGCCCACCGAATCCACGGACAGTTCGACCGGCTCGGGGCCTGCCGTGGTGATGATCTGCGCCATCTGCAGGTTCTGACTCTTGGCGAAGGACCACTCGTTGTAGGTGATCGACCCCGGCGTGCTCTTGATCGCCGCCGACGTGCCCTCGTTACCCTGCGCGCCCTCGCCGACACCGCCGGCGAAGGACTTGCCCGCGCCCTTGCCCCAGGCGCCGTCGGAAGCGGCGTCCAGATACTTCTGGAAGTTGTCGGTGGTGCCGGACTCGTCGCTGCGGAAGATCACCGTGATGGGCTGATCCGGCAGCGTCTTGCCCTGGTTGAGCGCCGCGATCTCCGGGGCGTTCCAGTTGGTGATCGCGCCGTTGAAGATCTTGGCCAGGGTGGGCCCGTCGAGCGCGAGGCCGTCGACCCCGGGCAGGTTGTAGGTGACCGCGATCGGCCCGAACACCGCCGGCAGATTCCAGGCGTCGTTTCCGCCGCAGCGCTGCTTGGCCTTGTCGTACTCGCCCTTCTCGGCGCTCAGCGGCGAATCGGAGCCGCCGAAATCGGTGATGCCGCCGACGAACTCGGACACGCCCGCACCCGAACCGCTCGAGGTGTAGTTGACGGTCTTTCCCGGGCAGGCCGATTGGTAGGCGGTGATGAAACGGGTCATCGCGTTCTTCTGCGCCGAGGAGCCGCTCGCCTTGAGGGCCTCCTTGCCGCCGCAGTCGGCCGACGTCCCCGTGTCCCCGCCACTTCCCGACGACGTCGACGATGCGTTGTTGTCGCTGCCGCACCCGGACAGCGCGAGAGCGGCGATGACCGCGGCCGACGCCGTCGTGGCGCATGCCTTCCCGAAGCTTTGGACCTTCACGAAACCCACTTTCTCTTGTCGGCACCAGTCCCGTGGAACGTATGCGGCCGGGGTGGACGCCTTGGGGATGGCGGGTGAACGAGAGGTGAACAGGTCCAGTGACCTCACAGGTTGGCGGTGGTGCCGACCGCATAGGCGGCGTCGGTGTTGACCACGTCGAAACCCAACCGTCGATAGGTCTTCACCGCGGCGATGTTGTCCGCCTCGACGTAGAGCATGACCGCGGGCTCGCCCGGTCCGGCCGACAACTGCCCGGCCAGATGGTGCAGGCCCGTCAGCGTCAGCGCGGCACCCAGCCCCCGCCCCTGCGCGGCGGGGTCCACCCCGACCACGTAGACCTCGCCCAGCGACGCGGAATGCCGCTTGGTCCAATGGAATCCGAGGAGCGCGCCGCTGCGCTCGTCCCACGCCATGAACAGGCCGGCCGGGTCGAACCACGGCTCGGCGCGGCGTTCGGCGATCTCCGTCTCGGTCCAGCCACCCTGCTCGGGATGCCAGGCGAAGGCGGCGTTGTTCACCCGCAACAGCTCGGCGTCGTCTCCCGGCCCGGCATAGGTGGCGATCCGGACACCGGGCACGGACGGGGTCGGGTGCGAGGTCGGTCAACGGCCGTTGCATCTGCAGCAGCTCACGGACCACGACCAGGCCCAACGCGGCTGCGGTGGCACGGGCCGGCTCGAGGTTGCCGTGCGCCCAGATCCGCGCGCCGGCGCCTGCTTCGGCCAGCGCGGTGCGGATCAGCTTCGCACCGACCCCGTGCCTGCGGGCCGAGGGGTGTACCAACGCTTCGGCCATGGCCGGTGCGCCGTCGCCGGCGGGCGCCAGATTGAGGTAGCCGAGCGAGTTCGTCGCCGTCGAGCGCCAACAGGTGCCGGGTGCGGTCCCGGGCGAGTTCGCGCAGTACCTGGTCGCCGACCGGCGCGACACCGTCGGCCGCGGTCGAGGTCGCCACGAGGTCGCGGATCTGGCGTTGCCGATGCTCCGCCAGGCGCTCGTGCCAGCCGATGGCCGTCACTGACTGCGCAGCGCCCCGGCGGGCGGGTTGCCCAGCGCCTCGGCGATTCCGTCGCGGTCCAGCGCTTCGACGCCGTCGTCGTAGGCGTCGTCGATCCGGGTCGTCGGCCGATTCGGACTCCGGCGCCGTCGGCCGGCCGCGCGCGGGCCGGACCGCCTTGTAGCCCACGTTGCGGACCGTGCCGATCAGCGACTCGTACTCGGTGCCGAGCTTGGCGCGCAGGCGCCGCACGTGCACGTCGACCGTGCGGGTGCCGCCGAAGAAGTCGTAGCCCCACACCTCCTGGAGCAGTTGCGCGCGGGTGAACACCCGGCCGGCGTGCTGCGCGAGGTACTTCAGCAGCTCGAATTCCTTGTAGGTCAGGTCCAGGGGACGGCCGCGCAGCCGCGCGGTGTAGGTGCCCTCGTCGATGACGAGTTCGCCGAGACTGATCTTGCCGAGGTTCTCCTGGTTCGCCGTACCGCCGCGGCGGCCGACCAGAAGCCGCAGCCGCGCGTCGATCTCGGCGGGGCCGGTGCTGGGCAGCAGGATCTCGTCCAGGCCCCATTCGACGTTGACCGCGACGAGACCGCCTTCGTTGACGACGGCCACCACGGGCACCGACGTGCCGGTGGTGCCCAGCAGGCGGCACAGGCCGCGCGCGGCGGCCAGGTCGGTGCGCGCGTCGACGATCGCGACGTCGGCGCTGCCCGCCTCCAGCAGCGAGGAAACCTCGGTGGGCGCCGTGCGCACATTGTGCGCGAGCAGCGACAACGAGGGCAGCACCGACTCGGGGTGCGGGTCGACCGTCAATAGCAGTAGGTCCAACTGCCCCTCCAGCATGCCGTGGAGACCTCGCCCGGACAACTCTGTCGCGCGGTGACTTCCCAGATTCATGCCTGACACTGGCCGTTACCGGCCCGATGGCGGTCTAACGATAGCGCGCCACCTGCTGCTTAAGCCGCGCCGAACTGGCGGGTTCGGCGCGTGGGCAACAATGTCGCGGGTGCGCAAGCTCGTTGTCGGGGTGCCCTCGCGGCCGTCGCCGCCTGGTCGTCGGCGCGGTCGGCGCCGACTTCGGGGCGCGCGATCTATGCCGAGTATCGCCTGGCCAGGAGCGTTCGCAGCGCGGCCGGACCTGGCCTGCGACCCCTGGGTCGCCATCCTCGGCTTCCCGTTCGTCACGCAGGCGATGGCCATCACTACAACGAGGTCGAGATCAAGGCGAGTGGCGTTGATCACGCCGTGGTCGGCAAGGCGTCCCTGGAGGCCACGCTGCATTCGGTCGATCCTCGACGAATCGTGGCTGGTCCCGCCCGACGCCAACTGCCGGTGGGCAAGGTGGAGAGCCGGATCATCATCGACTCCACGCACTCGGCCGCTTCATGGGGATTCCGGACCTGCTCGTCGAGGCGCCGCACCAAGGAGACGAACGACGCCACCGGGCGGGACCACCGAGTCGGGCATCTCCGGCAGCACGGGGTGGTCTTCACGGGCACGCCGCGGCGGCCGGCTTCGACAAGAACGGGTCAGCATCTCGGTGGACCTGTCGGTCGCCGGCCCGGACGCGACCACCCTGGTGATGACGGCGACCGGCGTGCTGACCGGCGCGGGCACCGCCGACCAGCAGGTGCCCGAGGACAAGACTGGCTGCGGTGCTCGCCGCGTTCTCCACCGAGCATGCCCGGGCAAGGCTGCCGTTCGGCATCGCCCCGACCAGCGAGGGAGCGCGCGGCTCCGATGTGATCATCGAGGGCATCGCCGAGGGAGTAACCATCGACCTCGACGAGTTCAGACAGTCATGAGCTCTTCGTGATCGCCGTGATCGCGGTGCTGATCGCCGCGTTCGGTCTCGCCTACGTGGTCGGCAGGCTGCTCGACACTGCGGGCCGGGCTGCTCAAGGACCGCCGCGGACGCGGTCCACCGGTGGACACCAGCGAGCTGGGGCTGTCCCGCACGGGGCCGACGGTCGTGCACTTCACGCGCGGTGTGGTGCGGTCCGTGCGCCGGGGTGCGCAGGGTGGTCGACCAGGTGTGCGCGGAGCTGCCCGCAGGTGGCGCACGTGGAGATCGACATGGACGCCAATCCGGACGCGGCGCGGCGCCTTTCGGTGCTGTCGCTGCCGACGACGTTCATCTTCGACGCCGACGGCCGGCAGCGCTATCGCGCCATCGGGCGTGCCCAGCGCCGCTGACCTGCGGTCGGCCCTGCAGCCGCTGTTGGCTTGATCACCCCGTCATTGGGTAAGCTGTCAGCCGTGTCAGCCCGCCTCGAGCTCGTGCTCACCAAGCGCCGCGCAGTCGATCTGTGCCGCGTTGCGGGTTGTTGCTGTTGTTGCAGCTGCTGAGTAGCCGCGTCGTTCTTTCTTCGCCGCACTCTGCGAACGGCCCGTGTGGTCGGCCGCGTCCAGCCAGTCCAGCCAACAGGAGCACAGCTTTGTCGAACACCACCCAGACCTCGCGGGGCCCGATCGATGCAGGTCGACGTGCGCGGACCCCGTTTCGCCGCGTGGGTGACCACCGCCGTCCTCGTCGCCGCGCTGCTGGTGTCGGCGACGAGCAGCGTCGGCCGCGGCGGCAGTCCTCGGCGTACAGGGCCTGGTCTTCGGGATCGGCGCGGCTCTCGGGCCCCGGCGGCACCCCTACGGCAGGCTGTTCGCTGCTCTCGTCGCGCCGCGCCTGGGCCCCGTCACCGAACGGGAGCCGGCCGCGCCGTTGAAGTTCGCCCAGCTCGTCGGCCTCGCATTCGCCGCCGTCGGCGTCGATCGGGTTCGTCACCGGTGCACCACTGCTCGGTCAGATCGCGACCGGCTTCGCGCTCGTCGCGGCGCTGCTCAACGCGGCATTCGGGGTCTGCCTCGGCTGCCAGCTCTACCCGCTGTTCCTCCGCCTGAACCCCACTCACACGTAACGAAAGGATCTCCATGGCACGCTCCGACGTCCTGGTCACCGCCGACTGGGCCGAGAGCAATCTCGACGCGCCGAACACCGTCTTCGTCGAGGTCGACGAAGACACCAGCGCCTACGACACCGGCCACATCCCCGGCGCGGTCAAGCTGGACTGGAAGACCGATCTGCAGGACCAGGTCAAGCGCGATTTCGTGGACGCCCAGCAGTTCTCCAAGCTGCTCTCCGAGCGCGGCATCGCCAACGACGACACCGTGATCCTCTACGGCGGCAACAACAACTGGTTCGCCGCGTACGCCTACTGGTACTTCAAGCTCTACGGCCATCAGGACGTCAAGCTGCTCGACGGCGGACGCAAGAAGTGGGAGCTCGACGCGCGACCGCTGTCCACCGAGAAGGTGAGCCGGCCGGGCACCAGCTACACCGCCCAGGAGCCCGACACCAGCATCCGGGCGTTCCGTGACGAGGTCATCGCCGCGATCGGCACCAAGAACCTCGTCGACGTCCGCTCCCCCGACGAGTTCTCCGGCAAGATCCTGGCCCCCGCCCACCTGCCCCAGGAGCAGAGCCAGCGTCCCGGGCACGTCCCCGGCGCCATCAACGTCCCGTGGAGCAAGGCCGCCAACGAGGACGGCACCTTCAAGTCGGACGAGGAGCTGGCCAAGCTCTACGCCGACGCCGGTCTCGACGGCGAGAAGGAGACCATCGCCTACTGCCGCATCGGTGAGCGTTCATCGCACACCTGGTTCGTGCTGCAGGAATTGCTGGGACACAAGAACGTCAAGAACTACGACGGCAGTTGGACCGAATACGGCTCCCTGGTGGGTGCCCCGATCGAGTTGGGAAGTTGATATGTGCTCTGCACCCAAGCAAGGACAGACGCTGCCTGCCGGCGTGGATCTGGAAAAAGAGACGGTGATCACCGGCCGGGTCGTCGACGGCTCGGGACAGCCCGTCGGGGGTGCGTTCGTGCGCCTGCTGGACGGCTCCGATGAGTTCACCGCCGAGGTCGTCGCGTCGGCCACCGGAGACTTCCGGTTCTTCGCCGCGCCCGGCACCTGGACGCTGCGGGCCCTGTCGAAGGTCGGCAACGGCGATGCCGTGGTGGCGCCGTCGGGCGCGGGCATCCACGAGGTCGACGTCAAGGTCGCGTGACGACGTAGGAGTCGCGCCATGGGCTGCGCGTGACGACGTAGGAGTCGCGCCATGGGCTGCGCGTGACGACGTAGGAGTCGCGCCGTCACACGCGCGCGTTGATCTTGCTGTGAAAACGCTGCGAAATTAGCTGTTCTCGGCGACGATAGGGGACGTCCCGAGCCGTGCGGCGCGGGACGAACCCCACCCCTTCGCGGCGCAGGCTGCGGTGACCCCGAGGACCGACAATGAAGCTCACCATCGCCTGTGCCGCCGCGGCGGCGTTCGCTGCAGTCGCTGTGGTCGGCGCACCCGCGGCACTGGCCGACCCGGAGGGTGACTTCCTCACGGTCATCGGCAACGGCGGCATCACCTGGCCGTCGGACAAGACCCAGCAGGTGATCGAGACGGGCCGCGCGGTCTGCCAGGACTGGGACAGCGGCGCCTCCTTCGAGCAGGAGGTCGCCGATCTGACCGGAGCCACGGACTGGTCGGACTACCAGGCCGGCTACTTCATCGGCGCCGCCACCGGAGCGTTCTGCCCGGAATACGAGTACAAGGTCAGCTGAGGAGAACCCGCGCCACCGCGGCGGTTAGACTGCCTGGCGTGGTGCTGTTCTTCGAGATAATGCTCGTCGCGGCCGTCGTGGTGATCACGTGGTTTGCCTTGTACGCGCTGTACCGCCTGATCACCGACGAGTCGTGACGTCCGGCGACGAGGCAGTCGCCGCCGCTGCCGAGCGTGCGCGGGAGACCGCCCGCCGTAACATCCCGGTCTTCGGTGATCTGCCGGTGCCCGCCGACACCGCCAATCTGCGGGAGGGGGCGAACCTCGACGACGCGTTGCTGGCGCTGCTGCCGCTCGTCGGTGTGTGGCGCGGCGAAGGCGAGGGGCGCGGGTCACACGGCGACTACCGGTTCGGTCAGCAGATCGTGGTGTCCCACGACGGCGGCGACTACCTGAACTGGGAGGCGCGGTCCTGGCGGCTCAACGACGACGGCGAATACGACCGGCCGAATCTGCGCGAGACCGGATTCTGGCGGTTCGTCAGCGACCCGGGCGACCCCGAGGAGTCGCAGGCGATCGAGCTGCTGCTGGCCCACTCGGCCGGCTACGTCGAGCTGTTCTACGGTCGACCGCTGAGCCAATCGTCATGGGAACTGGTCACGGATGCGTTGGCCCGCAGCAAGTCCGGGATGCTGGTCGGTGGCGCCAAGCGGCTCTACGGCATCATCGAGGGTGGTGATCTGGCCTATGTCGAGGAACGCGTCGACGCCGACGGTGGCCTGGTTCCCCACCTGTCGGCACGGCTGACCAGGTTCATCGGCTAGTGCACCGGCTGAAAGTGGCCGCAGTACTGGCCGCGGCGGGTGTCACGGTGGCCTGCTCGGCGGCCGGCGAACCGCCGGGGAGCCCTCCCCGGCCGGCTGCGGTCCCCAGCGTCGGGCACGGCGCGCTGGCCTACTGCCTCGGCAAGCACGGTATGCCCGCGCCACCCGGTCCGGCCGCCGGCCCACCCGAGGGGGTGGACCGGGCGAGTTGGGATGAGGCGATGTCGGCGTGCTCGTCATTGGCGCCGGGACCGGAGTCCTGATCCGGCTGTCCCCGAACATGGAGCGGCCCCCGAGCCGTTGTTCCTCGGTGGACTACCTCGAGGGGCTCGGGGGCCGGGTGACTGCGGGGAATTCGCCAGCGCGCGCAGGTGTGCGTCAAGCGCTCCCCGGCGCTGCTAGCTCGCAGCCACCTCACATGTCCATAAGTCATTCAATTTGACGGACCACCTCCTTCCCTGTGTACAGGCGAAGGTACCCGCGCAGCGGCTGCGCGACAAGGAAATTAATCTCTCAGCGATCGCTGACGATCGCTGCGTCGACCAACGCGGTGACCTCGTCGGCCAGCGGCGCCCGCGCCAGCGCGACGCCGTCGAGGGTGTGCACACGGGCGGCCAGTGTGATGCTGGACACCAGCCAAACCCCTTGTGCCGCGGTCAGATCCGCAGGGGTGAGCGCTTGGTAGTCGCAGTCGTAGCCCTTGTTGCGGGCGACCTCGAACAGGGCCTGCTGTGTGGTGCCGCGCAGGATCGGATACCACGGCGGCGGCGTCAGCAGGCAGGGGCGGCCGTCACTCGAGGTCCCGGCGATCACCACGGTCGAGCGCGGCCCCTCCAGGATGTGGCCGTCGGAGCTGACGAACACGACGTCGCCGGCGCCCTGTCGTTCGGCGTGCCGCAGCGCGGCCATGTTGACCGCATAGGACAGCGTCTTGGCGCCCGCCAGCAGCCACGGCGCCGTGTCGGCCACATCGGAAGAGAGCCCACGGTCCAGGGTGACCGCGGCCAGCCCGTTGCGCCGCACGTCGGCCACGCGTGCCGGCACGTGACCCGATCGACGCATAGGCGGTTCCGGTGGGCGCACTCTCGCGGCCGCGGCTGTAGACCAGCCGCAGCACCCCTTCCGCACCGCGCTGCGCGACCCAGTGGTCGACGGCCACCCGCACCGCCCACCTCCACTGCGGCAGGTCGGGCGCGGGCAGATCCAGCAGGCGCGCCGAATGCGCCAGCCGCTCCAGATGGGCTTCGAGAAGGCACGGCCGGCCGTCGCGGATCAGCAGCGTCTCGAAGACGCCGTCACCGCGCACTGCCGCCAGATCGTCGGCGTGCAGCAGCGGCGCCTGGGGATCGTGCAGTGCTCCGTCGAGGGTGACGACGACACCTTGCCGGTCGGCCATGGGGCACCAGCGTAGCCGCGGCGCCGGGTCAACCGACCGTAGAGTTGGGCTATGTCCGCAGTTCCCGCTCCCGAGACCGGCCCCGATGCAGGCGCGGTGTGGCACTACGGCGACCCGCTGGGCGAACAGCGCGCCGCCGCCGAGACCGCAGTCGTCGTCGACCGCTCCCACCGGGCCGTGCTGTCCCTGACCGGATCCGAACGCAAGACCTGGCTGCACACCCTGTGCACGCAGCATGTCAGCGAACTCGCCCGACGGCTCGGTCACCGAGAACCTGAGCCTAGACGGCCAAGGTCGTGTCGAAGACCACTGGCTGCAGACCCAGCTCGACGGCAGCACGATCCTCGACACCGAGCCGTGGCGCGGCGAACCCCTGCTCGCCTACCTGCGCAAGATGGTCTTCTGGGCCGACGTCACGGTCGAGCCGGCCGACCTGGCGGTGCTGTCCCTGCTGGGGCCCGCCCTCGCCGACACGCCGGTGCTCGGAGGCACTGGGCGTGTCCGCGCTGCCGGCCGCAGGGACCGCAGTGGGCCTGCCCGGCGGCGGCTTCCTGCGCACGCTGGCCGGATCGGGCCGCGAGGTCGACGTGGTGGTGCCGCGCCCGGCGGCTGCCGGCTGGCGCGACCGCCTGGTGGCCGCCGGCGTGCGGCCCGCCGGCGTGTGGGCGTACGAAGCGCACCGGGTGGCCGCGCTGCGGCCACGGCTCGGAGTGGACACCGACGAGCGCACCATCCCGCACGAAGTCGGCTGGATCGGTCCCGCCGTGCACCTCGACAAGGGGTGTTACCGCGGCCAGGAGACCGTCGCCCGCGTCCACAACCTGGGTAAACCGCCGCGGATGCTGGTGCTGCTGCACCTCGACGGCGACGCCGAGCGGCCGGCGCCCGGCGACCCGCTGCTGGCGGGCGGGCGTCCCGTGGGGCGGCTGGGCACCGTGGTGGACCACGTCGACGAGGGCACGATCGCGCTGGCCCTGCTGAAACGCGGTCTGCCCGCCGATACCGCGCTGACCACCGGTGGGCAGGTCGCGGTGTCGGCCGCCATCGATCCGGACTCGATGCCGGCGGCCGATGCGGTCGGTGCGGGCCGCGTCGCCGTGGACAAGCTGCGCGGCGCGAACCGGTGAGCCACGGGTGAAACGGGGCCTGCCAGCGCCGCGGCGCTCGGCACGGTAAAGTGGCGGCAGGACAATTAACACACTCAGATCGGAGCCGCCTAGAAATTGGGCCGCTCCGTTATTGCGCGAGGGGGTTCCCCCATGGGCCGCGGCCGGGCAAAGGCAAAGCAGACCAAGGTTGCTCGTGAGCTCAAGTACAGCTCACCGCAGACCGATTTCGAGCGGCTCCAGCGCGAGCTCGCTGGTGGTCCCGACGACGACCGACTCAACGGTGACGTGCCGTCGGACGATCGCTGGGCAGACGAGGATGACTGGCGGCGCTAGCGCCGTCCGGCCCTGAACACCCCCTTCAGAATCGGGGGTGTTGCCCCACGAGCACGGCACGTGCGGCGTCTTTGCTGCCCTTCTCGATCGTTCCCAGCGTCCAGCAGTCCAGATGCCGGGCGGTCAGGATGGCCAGTGCGCGGTCGGTGTCCTCCGGCGCGACGACGGCCACCATGCCGACACCCATGTTGAACGTCTTCTCCATCTCGGCGCGCTCGATGCGGCCACGCTGGGCGATCATGCCGAACACCGGCGCCGGGGTCCACGTTCCGCGGTCGAGTTGGGCGACAAGACCGTGCGGAATGACCCGCTCCAGGTTGCCCGCGAGCCCGCCGCCGGTGACGTGGCAGAACGTCCGCACCTGCGTCTCGGCGGTCAGCGCCAGGCAGTCCTTGGCATAGATGCGGGTCGGCTCGAGCAGTTCCTCACCCAGCGTGCGCCCGAACTCCTCCACGTGCCCGGCCAGGTTCATGTGGTCGATCTCGAGCAGCACATGGCGGGCCAGTGAGTAGCCGTTGGAGTGCAGGCCGGTGGAGGCCATCGCGATGAGCACGTCACCCGGCCGGACGCGGTCCGGACCCAGCACGTCGTCGGCTTCGACCACGCCCACGCCGGTCGCAGAGATGTCGTAGTGGTCGGGCGCCATCAGCCCGGGGTGCTCGGCGGTCTCGCCGCCCAGCAGCGCGCAACCGGCGGCCACGCAGCCCTCGGCGATTCCCGCCACCAGCTCGGCGACCCGCTCGGGCACCGTGCGCCCGACCGCGATGTAGTCCTGCAGGAACAGCGGTTCGGCGCCGCACACCACCAGGTCGTCGACCACCATCGCCACCAGGTCGATGCCGACGGTGTCGTGCTTGTCCATCGCCTGCGCGACCGCCAGCTTGGTCCCGACCCCGTCGGTGGACGACGCCAGCAGCGGTTCGCGGTAGCCGCCACGCAGGGCGAACATGCCGGCGAACCCGCCGAGCCCGCCCCGCACCTCAGGCCTGGTGGCCTTCTTGGCCAGCGGTTTGAACAGCTCGACGGCGCGGTCGCCTGCTTCGATGTCGACCCCTGCCGACGCGTAGGAAATGCCGTGTTGTTCGGCGCGATCGGTCATCGGCCTCAAGGTTACCGGTCGGCGACCGCGGCCGGTACGGGTCGTAGCTCAGCCGACGTTGCGCGCCACCCACTCGCCCAGCGGGACGGCGGCACGCAGCGTGGTGACCACGCGGTCCTTCGCCTTCCCGGTACCCAGCCAGGCCCCGACGGGGAAGCTCGTCATCATCGCGATGCCCTTGTGCCGCAGGAGGTCGATCCGCGGGTGGTCGGTCGGGTAGCCGCGCGGCGCGGTCTTGAGCACGTCGTGGGCCATGGTCTGATAGCCGTCCCGATGCAACTGCGCGACGATGCCGGCCAGTTCGGGGCCGTTCTGCGCGTCGTCGACGGCGGCGCGGTAGCGCTGCAGGGCGGCGGGGTCGGGCATGTAGAGCCCGCTTCCGACGGTCAGCCCGTCGGCGGAGAAGGACACGTAGCCGGCTCCGATGCGGGCCGCACAGGTGGTCTTGTAGGGCGTCTTGTCGGCACTGAACCTGACGTCGCGATAGGGCCGGAGCACCGTGCCCGCGCCGAACTCGTCGGCGAGTTCGGCCAGCAGTTCCTCCATCGGCGCACGGACGTGCCGCTCGTAGACCGCCTTGTGGTCCAGCCAGTACACCTTGGAGTTGTCGGCTTCGAGGCCCTCGTAGAACTCGACCGCCTCGATCGGCCAACCGCGAAACGCCATGGCCACATTGTCTCTCTGCGTCAGACTCTGTCCATGGTGGTAGAGCGGCGGATCTGGCAGTGATGGCTGTCGATTTGCCTGGCCGGGTTAATCCGTCGGCGTTCCGGGCAATCCACCTCGGCACCGGCACCGAAGAACTCTCAGGTGTCGAAGACGATCGGAGCAGTGGTGTCAGCTGAGCAAATCAAGTGCCTGGTAACGGGTGCGACGGGGTACATCGGCGGTCAATTGGTGCCCGAGTTGCTCGAGCGCGGCCACGCGGTGCGGGCGATGGCGCGCACGCCGGCCAAGTTGGACGATGCGCCGTGGCGCGACCGTATCGAGGTGGTGCGGGGCGATCTCACCGAGGCGCAGTCCCTGACCGAGGCGTTCGACGGCATGGACGTGGTCTATTACCTGGTGCATTCGATGGGCACCTCCAAGGACTTCGTCGCCGACGAGGCCCGCTCCGCCCGCAACGTCGCCGACGCCGCCCGGCGGGCCGGTGTGCGCCGGCTGGTGTATCTCGGCGGGCTGCACCCGACGGGCAAGCCCCAGCTGTCCCGCCACCTCGCCTCCCGGGTGGAGGTCGGCGAGATCCTGCTCGGCTCCTCGATCGAGACGGTGGTGCTGCAGGCGGGCATCGTGATCGGTTCCGGATCGGCCTCGTTCGAGATGGTGCGCCACCTGACCGACCGGTTGCCGGTCATGACGACTCCCAAATGGGTGCACAACACCATCCAGCCGATTTCGATCCGCGACGTGCTGTACTACCTCGCCGAAGCCGCGACCGCCGATGTGCCCGAATCCCGCACCTGGGATATCGGCGGACCCGATGCGATGGAGTACGGCGAGGCCATGCAGACCTACGCCGATGTCGCCGGCCTGCGCCGCCGGGTCATGGTGGTCCTGCCGTTCCTGACGCCCACGATCGCCAGTTGGTGGGTGGGTCTGGTGACACCGATCCCGGCGGGGCTGGCCCGCCCCCTCGTCGAATCACTCGAGTGCGACGCGGTGTGCCACGAGCACGACATCGACGCGGTGATCCCCCCGCCCGACGGCGGTCTCACCGGTTACCGCGAGGCGGTGGTCCAGGCGCTGCGTGACGACGGAACGTCGTCGAAAGGTGGACGACGGCACCTGTTGCGTTTCAGTTCGGTAGCGCCGCAGTAAGTTTCACGACGTCGGAGGCGTCAAGGGCGTCACGACGCCGCAGTCGTCAAGGACGGCGAAGCGCCGAGACGTTGTCATTGTCGGGCTGCAACGGGATGCCGGTGCGCGCGGCGGTCGCCAGCATGTGCTCGATGACGTTCTTGCCGAGCGCTGTCTCGCCGGGCAGCTCGATCGGGTACTTGCCGTCGAAGCACGCCGAACACAGCCGCGTGGTGGGTTGTTCGGTGGCTGCGATCATGCCGTGTTGCGAGATGTAGCCCAACGTGTCCGCGCCGATCGCGTGCCGAACGCCTTCGAGCATCTCGTCGCCGGTGCCCTCGGCGTTGGCGGCGTTGGCGATGAGCTCGGCGGGGGTGGCGAAGTCGATGCCGTAAAAGCACGGCCACCTCACCGGCGGCGAGGCGATCCGGACGTGGACCTCGACGGCACCGGCCTCCCGCAGCATCCGCACCAGTGCGCGCTGGGTGTTGCCCCGCACGATCGAGTCGTCGACGACGATCAACCGCTTGCCGCGGATCACCTCTTTGAGCGGGTTGAGCTTCAACCGGATACCGAGTTGGCGGATGGTCTGCGAGGGCTGGATGAAGGTCCGGCCCACGTAGGCGTTCTTCATCAGCCCCTGGCCGTAGGGAATCCCGGACTCCTGCGCGTATCCGACGGCAGCCGGCGTGCCCGATTCGGGGACACCGATGACCAGGTCGGCGTCGACGGGCTTCTCCCGCGCGAGCCGCCGCCCGATGTCCACCCGGGTGGCGTGCACCGAGCGGCCGACGATCGTGCTGTCGGGCCGCGCCAGATACACGTACTCGAAGACGCAGCCCTTGGGTGTGGGGTTGGCGAAGCGGGCCGAGCGCACGCCGTCAGCGTCGATGGCCAGCAGCTCGCCGGGCTCGATGTCGCGGACGAACGATGCGCCGACGATGTCCAGCGCCGCGGTTTCGGAGGCCACCACCCAGCCGCGGTCCAGCCGCCCCAGCGACAGTGGCCGCACACCGTAGGGGTCACGGGCCGCGTAGAGGGTGTTTTCGTCCATGAACGTCAGGCAGAACGCGCCGCGCACCGTGGGCAGCAACTCCAGCGCGGCCTGTTCGAGCGAGGAGTCGGCGGCGCCGTGGGCCAGCAGCGCGCCGAGAATGTCCGAGTCGGTGGTGGCGGTGGCGGCGCCGCGATTGCCCATCAGCCCCTCGTCGCGGGCCCGGGCGGCCAGTTCCGCGGTGTTGACCAGATTTCCGTTGTGGCCGAGCGCCACTCCGGTGCCCGCGGCGGTGTTGCGGAACACCGGCTGCGCGTTCTCCCACGTGGTGGAGCCGGTGGTCGAGTACCGGCAGTGGCCGACGGCGACGTGGCCCGGCATCGCCGCGAGCGTCTGCTCGTCGAAGACCTGGCTGACGAGCCCGAGATCCTTGAACACCAGTACCTGCGAGCCGTCGGCGACGGCGATGCCCGCGGCTTCCTGGCCCCTGTGTTGCAGCGCATACAGGCCGTAGTAGGTGAGCTTGGCCACTTCCTCACCGGGCGCCCAGACTCCGAAGACTCCGCACTCTTCTCGAGGTTCGTTCTCTACCTGCGCGGGCTGCTCGGCGGTCACTATCAGGCTGCTCCCTAAAGGGGGTGTGGGTGACGGTGGCCAGTCTACGGTGAACGGCGGCGAAACGCGGAATCATGCCGTGGTGTGGCCGGGCAGAACAACGCGGACCGGCGGGCGGCCATTCCCTCCGCGCGCTCAGTCAGGCAAGGCGACCAGCGGCAGCACGGCGCCGACCTCGGCGGCTCGCGCCCCGGAGAGCTGCAACACCCCCGCGGCCGCCGCGTCGGCGACGCTCACCAACCCGGTCGCCAGCAGCAGCCAGGTGCGGGGATCGGTCTCGACGACGTTGGGCGGATTACCCCGCGTGTGCGTGGGCCCCGAGATGCACTGGACGGCCACGAAGGGCGGTACCCGCACCTCGACGGTCGCGCCGGGCGCCAGTGCGGCCAGCGTGCGCGCCGTCGAGCGCACCGCCTCGGCGAGTTCCCCACGCTGCAGGGACAGGAGCGTCCGGATCGCGGAGCCACCCCGCCACCGCCGCGATCGCGGCGCGGGTCTTCGCCGGATCGGCAGTACGACGAACGGCCATGATCTAGGTTCTCAAAGTGTCTGTAGCCCGGGACGCACCGCCCTACAAGCTGCTGGGCGCGCTGCTCCTGGTCGTCGCCGTCGTGGCGGGCGCACTGATCTTCTTACAGTTCCGGGGCGAGTTGACCCGGTCATCGGAGCTGACCCTGTTGTCGCGCCGCGCCGGCCTGGTGGTGGAGCCGGGCGCGAAAGTCACCTTCAACGGCGTGGAGGTCGGCAGGGTGGCCCGCATCGCCGGGACCGCCACGGCCGGTGACACCCCGCAGGCCCGGCTGACGCTGCGGGTCGATCCCGCCGCCTTGGCACTGATGCCCGCGAACGTGGAGGTCCAGATCACCGCCACCACGGTGTTCGGAAACAAGTACGTGTCGATCAGTTCGCCGGAAACTCCAGTTGCACAACGTCTTTCCCGCGGCAGTGTGGTTGATGCGACCGGGGTGACGACCGAGTTCAACACCCTGTTCGAGACGGTCACCGCGATCGCCGAGCAGGTGGATCCGGTGAAGCTGAACCAGACCCTGCATGCCGCGGCGGAGGCACTCGGCGGGCTCGGGCGACCGGTTCGGGGCGGCCCTGGACGACGGGGACCGGATCCTGGCCGAGCTGAATCCCCGGATGCCGCCATTGCGCGCTGACATCGCCCGACTGGCCACGCTGGCCGACATCTACACCGACGCCTCCACCGATCTGTGGGACGGCCTCGGCGATGCGGTGGCCACGGCGCGCACGCTGACCGAGCACCGCGGCGACCTCGACGTCGCACTGATGGCCGCGCTCGGCTTCACCGACCGGGCCGCCGGCCCCTTCGAGCGAAGCGGACCCTATCTCGTGCGAGGGGCGGCCGACCTGCTGGCGACCTCGAAGCTGCTCGACGACTACCGCGGCATGATCTTCTGCACCATCCGCAACTACGCCGAGGTCGCCCCCGAGATCGCGCGCGTCCTCGGCGGCGACAACGGGTATTCGCTGCGCTCGGCCGGCACCGTGATGGGCGCGGGCAACCCCTTCGTCTATCCCGACAACCTGCCGCGCATCAACGCCAGGGGCGGCCCCGAGGGACGGCCCGGGTGCTGGCAGAAGATCACGCGCGACCTGTGGCCGAATCCGTACCTGGTGATGGACACCGGGTACAGCCTGGCGCCCTACAACCATCTGGAGCTGGGCCAGCCCATGCTCGTCGACTACGTGTGGGGCCGCCAGGTCGGCGAGCCCACCATCAACCCGTGACGACGGCGGCGGCGCTGAACCATCAGCGCCGCAACGGCTCCCGCTTCGTTGACGGCAAGGTGGGTGAGCAGCGGTGCGGCCAGACTGCCGGATTTCTCGTACAGCCACGAGAAGATCCAGCCCGCCGCCCCGGTGACCGCGACCGTGCCCGCCACCGGCTCACCCGCGGCGCGCGCATCGGGCACATGGGACAGCCCGAACACCGCCGCGGCGAACAACCGCCCGCGGGCCGGGCCGAACGCCCGGGCCGCGGCAGAGCCGAGCGCCGCACGGTAGCCCGCCTCCTCCGGCCAGACCGTCCCCAGGGGTATCCGCAGCAGCAGCCACCGGGCGGTCGAGTCCGGCAGCGTGCGCGCCGCCATGCCGTTGCGCACCGCCGGGATCGTCGTGGAGGCAGCCACCAGAACCGCCACCGATGCGGCCGCCAAGCTCCCCCACCGCAGTCCCGCGCGCAACGCCGGTGGGGTGAGCCCCAGCGGCGCGTCGGTCGTCACCGCGAGCGCGGTGCCGAAAGCGGCGTGCGGCAGGGGGTGCCAGCGCGGCGGGATGCGCTGGGTCAGCACGCTCCAGCCCAACAGCGCCGCCGCCAGCATCCCGGCGCGCACTGTGGCCCGCACTATTGGTCCCCGTCTTCGGCCGCCGTCGCGCGCATGGCGGTACGGATCCGTTCGGTGTCGGCCGGCGTCCATCCGGGCGGGGCGGCGACGGCCGCCCAGCCGTCGAGGACGTTGTCGCCGTAGTTGTGTCCGTGCCCGCCGGGCACCGACGTCGCATTGGTCATGTCGGCGGCGACCTGCCAGAACGTGACGATCGGATACCACCGCATCGACGGCCGTGCGGTCGCGCCCGGGCGGTTCGGACAGCCAGTCGGGCCGGTTGAACAACAGGTCCTGTGACCACCACACGATCGGGTCGGACGGGTGCTGCAGGAACAGCACCCGCGTGCCCTCCCACGGCGGCGCGGCGTCTTCGGCGATCTGGGCGGCGTTGTTGCCCATCGAGAACCGCACCGTGCGGCCGTTGTCGTAGCGGGGTTGCACCTCGGGGGTGCCGGGGTCGCGGCGGACCGTCAGGCCGTGCCACAGCCGGCTTTCGTTGGGCGGGCCGACCCAGAGCACCGACGAGAAGCCCATCCGGGAGATGTCGGGCAGCCAGCTGAATGCGCCCTGGCCGGCCATCGATCCCAGGCTCTCGCCGTAGAGCAGCAGCCGGGGCCGCCGGTCGGGCGGCAACTGAGCCCACCGCTGCTGGACGGCGTCGATCAGCATCCGGCCGGATTCCACCGATTTCTGTTGATCGCCCAGGAAGGAGATCCAGCTCGGCAGATAGGAGTACTGGGCTCCGACGATGGCGGTGTCGCCGTTGTACATCATCTCCAGTGACCGCGCCGCGACCGGATTGATCCAGCCGGTGCCGGTGGTCGGCGCGATGACGAGCACCTTGCGCTCGAAGGCGCCGCTGCGTTCGAGCTCGCTGAGCAGCACCGCCATCCGCGCCTCGTCGGTGTCAGCGGTCTGCAGTCCGACGTACACCCGCACCGGTTCCTTGGCGGGCCGGCCGTTGATCCGGGTGAGCTCGGCGGCGTGCGGACCGGTGCCCACGAAGCTGCGACCCTGGTAGCCGAGGGTGTCCCAGGGCGCGAAAGACTCAGGGCTGCCGGACCTTTCGCGCTCCAGCGGCTGGACGACGCCGGCCATCGTGGTGGCGTTCTGCGGCTGGAACACCCGATTGGCGCCGGCCAGGAAGCCGCGCAGCAGCACACCGTTGATCAGCGTGATCACCAGCACCACCACGATCGCGGTGCCGATGAACAACGCCAGCTCGTCGCTGACAGTCGCCAGCGCCGGATCAGGTACCGGGCCATGCGTCTTGATCAGGTCGATGAGCAGGCGCGCCACCGCCACGCAGAGACCGCCGATCACCGCGGCCAGCACCAGGGTGCGCAGGTAGCTCGCCGTGCTGGGACCCGGCATGCCCATCAGCGCCGAGACCTGCCGCTGCCACCCGGCGGCGGGGATGACCATCAGCACGCTGGCCGCCAGCGCCAGCACGACGGTCAGCGGTCTTGAGCGCGGAGGACACCGCCAGCGACGGTGGCCACCAGCGGCGGCCGGCGAGCACGAACCGCCGGGCCATCTTCGCGACGAACACGCCGATGCCGTAGCCGATGGCCGCGTTGATCCCGCCGATGAGGCCCTGGAACAGCCAGTCCCGCGGCAGCAGCGACGGGGTCAGCGACAGGCAGAAGAACAGCGCGCCGAACCCGATGCCGGTGAAGTCCAGGCGCAGCAGGTTCCACGCCCACACATAGAGGGGATGCTCGTGTCGCGTGGTCTCCGTCGTCACCCGAACAACCCGGGCAGCACGCCTTCCGACGTGCGCCGCAACTCCTCGAGGGTCACGGTGAACAGTCCCTGCACCTCGACGGCGGCCTCGCCGCCGTCGGGCCCCTGGTCGACGACGCCGATCCGGGTGGCCGGCAGTCCGCGCGCCTGACACATCGCGACGAATCGGCTCTCCTCGGTGCGCGGCACCGCGACGAGCACCCGGCCCGTGGACTCGGAGAACAAGAAGACGAACGGAGCCGTGCCTCCTGAAGCCCTCGGGAAGCACGAGCCGGCAACCGGTTTCACCGGTCAGCGCCGCCTCGACCACCGCCTGGATCAGGCCGCCCTCGGACAGGTCGTGGGCGGCCGAGACCAGCCCGTCGCGCGACGCGGCGGTGAGCACCTCGGCCAGCAGGCGTTCCCGGTCCAGGTCGACCTTCGGCGGCAGACCGCCGAGATGGTCGGCGGTGACCTGCGCCCAGATCGACCCGTCGAACTCGTCGCGGGTGTCGCCGAGCAGGATCAGCGTCTCGCCGGGTTCGGTGCCGAATCCGGTGGGGATGCGCCGCCGCACGTCGTCGATGACACCGAGCACGCCGACGACCGGGGTGGGCAGGATCGGCGTGGTGCCCGTCTGGTTGTAGAAGCTGACGTTGCCGCCGGTCACCGGAATGCCCAGTGCCGCAGCAGCCATCGGCGAGGCCGCGGACCGCGTTGGAGAACTGCCACATCACGCCGGGGTCTTCCGGCGACCCGAAGTTGAGGCAGTTCGTCACCGCGATCGGGGTGGCGCCGGTGACCGCGACGTTGCGGTAGGCCTCGGCCAGCGCGAGTTGCGCTCCGGCGTAGGGGTCGAGGGCGGTGTAGCGCCCCGAGGCGTCGGTCGAGATCGCGATGCCGCGTCCGGTGGACTCGTCGACGCGCAGCACCCCGCCGTCGGCGTTCTCGGCGAGCACGGTGTTGCCGCGCACGTAGCGGTCGTACTGCTCGGTGATGAACGCGCGGCTGCACAGGTGCGGGCTGCCGACCAGCGCGAGCAGCGTCGCGCGCAGTTCCTCCCCGGTGGTCGGGCGGGGCAGCGACGCCGACGTGTCGGCGTTGAGCGCGTCCTGCGTGTCGGGCCGCTCGACCGGGCGCTCGTAGACCGGGACCTTCGTGCGCGACCGTGCGCGGCGGCACGTCGACGACCGTCTCGCCGTGCCAGGTGATCTCGAGCCGGTCGCTGTCGGTGACCTCACCGATGACGGTGGCCAGCACGTCCCACTTGCGGCACACCGCCATGAACGCGTCCACGTTGGCGGGAGTGACCACGGCGCACATCCGCTCCTGCGACTCGCTGGACAGGATCTCGGCCGGTGTCATGTTGGCCGCGCGCAGCGGCACCTTGTCCAGCTCGATCCTCATGCCGCCGTCGCCTGCGGACGCGAGTTCGGATGTGGCACAGGACAATCCGGCTCCACCCAGGTCCTGGATGCCGACCACCAGGTCATTGGCGTACAGCTCCAGGCAGCACTCGATGAGCACCTTCTCGGTGAACGGGTCGCCCACCTGAACACTGGGCAGCTTCTTGCGGCCCGCGCCGCCCTCGTCGCCGCCGAACGTCTCCGACGCCAGCACCGACACCCCGCCGATGCCGTCGAGCCCGGTGCGCGCACCGAACAGGATGATCTTGTTGCCCGCGCCGGACGCGAAGGCCAGCTGCAGGTCCTCCTTGCGCAGCACGCCCGACGCAGAGCGCGTTCACCAGCGGGTTGCCCGCATAGCTGGCGTCGAAGACGGTCTCGCCGCCGATGTTGGGCAGGCCCAGCGAGTTGCCGTAGCCGCCGATGCCGCGCACCACGCCGTCGAGCACCCGGCGGGTGTCGGGGGCGTCGGCCGCGCCGAAGCGCAGCTGGTCCATCACCGCGACCGGCCGGGCGCCCATGGCCATGATGTCGCGGACGATGCCGCCGACGCCGGTGGCCGCGCCCTGGTACGGCTCGATGTAGGACGGGTGGTTGTGGGACTCCACCTTGAAGGTGGCCGCCCAGCCGTCGCCGATGTCGACGACACCGGCGTTCTCACCGATGCCCGCCAGCATCGTCTCGCGCATCTTCTCGGTCGTCGTCTCGCCGAAGTAGCGCAGATGGACCTTCGACGACTTGTACGAGCAGTGCTCGCTCCACATCACCGAGTACATCGCGAGCTCCGCGTCGGTCGGCCGACGACCGAGGATCTCGCGAATCCGCTGGTACTCGTCGTCTTTGAGGCCGAGCTCGCGGAACGGCTGCGGCTGATCTGGGGTGGTTGCGGCGTGGTCGACCGTATCGACCTCGTGGGTGATCCCGGACGTCACGCCGACAGTCTAGTTCGTGGCCTGCGACAACCGCGCGCGGCGGGCGCGATCGGCCGCAGCCGTGGAAGTCCAGGGGCCGACCCTAGATCAGGCCGGTGACAGGAACGCCGCAAGCGCAGCGGAGTAGTCGGCGACATCGGCGGCGCCCATCACCTCGCGCGCCGAGTGCATCGCCAGCTGCGCGGCGCCCACGTCGACGGTGGGAATACCGGTGTTCGCCGCGGTCATCGGCCCGATCGTCGACCCGCACGGCAGGTCGGCGCGGTGCTCGTAGCGTTGCAGCGCCACCCCGGCCTGCTCGCACGCCAGCGCGAACGCCGCGGCGGTGCGGCCGTCGGTGGCGTAGCGCAGGTTCGGCTGCACCTTGAGCACCGGCCCGCCGTTGACCTCGATCAGGTGCCCCGGCTCGTGCCGTTCGGGGTAGTTCGGGTGGGTGGCATGGGCCATGTCCCCGGAGGCCACCATCGACGTCGAGCACCGGCGCAGGAAGTCCTCGCGGCCGCCGCCGGCGGCCAGCGTGATCCGCTCGAGCACGGTGAGCAGCAGCTCGGACTGGGCGCCGTGGTCGGACTGCGATCCGACCTCCTCGTGGTCGAACAGCACCAACACGGGCACGACTGAGGCCGCCGGCGCGGTCACGAACGCTTCCAGTCCGGCGTAGCAGGTCGCCTGGTTGTCCAGCCGCGGCGCGCTGACCAGTTCGCCGTCGGGACCGGCCAGCCGGGACGGGTTGACGTCGTGGGTCATCAGATCGAAGCCCAGCACCGCGTCGCCGTCGACGCCCGCCCGGTCGGCGACATAGCCGAGAAAAGATCCGGGGCCGCTGCCGACGCCCCAGACCGCGTTGACGTGGCGCTGCGGGATTGAGCTCGACGGCCTTGCGGTCCTCGGCCAGGTGGATCGCCAGCTGCGGTACCCGCAGCACGGGGTCGTCGACCCGGACCAGCAGGTGTTCGACGGTGTTGCCGGCGCGCACGGAGAGCCGGCCGCTGATGCCGAGGTCGCGGTCGAGCCACGAGTTCAGCCACGCCCCGCCGTAGGGCTGCAGCGCCACGACCCGCCAGCCCGCCACGAACCGGTCCGGGTGTTGCTTGACCCTCAGGTTCGGGCTGTCGGTGTGGGCGCCGACGATCCGAAACGGCGCCGCAGGGCCGTCCGCGCGCGAGCGCCACGCGATGAGCGAGCCGGCCCGTACGGCGAAGTGGTCGCCTGCCGCGGGCCACGCATCGGCCTCGGCGACCTCGGTGAACCCGGCGGCGCGCAGCCGCGCGGCTGCCGTCTCACAGACGTGGAACGGCGACGGCGACGCGTCGATGAACTCGCACAGACCCTGCGCACTTGCCGACATGGTTCTTCATCATCGCCGATCATCTCCACTGATCTTGATCTAGGGTCAGACGGTGCCCGCTCCCCTGCCGCAACCGGTCCTCGCGCCGTTGACGCCGGCGGCCATCTTCGTCGTCGCGACCATCGAGGAAGGCGAGGAGGCGGCGGCCACCGTCCACGACGCCCTGCCCGATATCGCCGGGTTGGTGCGGGCGATCGGGTTCCGCGACCCGACCAAGCGGCTGTCGGTGGTGACCTCGATCGGCTCGCACGCCTGGGACCGGCTGTTCTGCGGACCGCGGCCGGCGGAACTGCGTCCGTTCCTCGCCGTCGACGGCGTTCGCCATCAGGCCCCCTCGACGCCGGGCGATCTGCTGTTCCACATCCGTGCCGAATCGATGGACGTGTGCTTCGAGCTGGCCACCAGACTCGTCGAGGCGATGGGCACGATCACCGTCGTGGACGAGACGCACGGGTTCCGGTTCTTCGACAACCGCGACCTGCTCGGGTTCGTCGACGGCACCGAGAATCCCGACGGTCCGCTCGCGGACAGCGCGACGCAGATCGGCGCGGAGGACCCCGAATTCGCGGGCGGGTGTTATGTGCACGTGCAGAAGTACCTGCACGACATGACCGCATGGAACGCGCTGTCGACCGAAGAACAGGAGCGGGTGATCGGCCGGACCAAGCTCGAGGACATCGAGCTCGATGACGCCGTCCAGCCCGCGAACTCGCATGTGGCGCTGAACGTCATCGAAGACGAGGACGGCAACGAGCTGAAGATCGTGCGGCACAACATGCCGTTCGGCACCGTGGGCAAAGGCGAGTTCGGCACCTACTTCATCGGCTATTCGCGCAGCGCGGCGGTGACCGAACGGATGCTGCGCAACATGTTCATCGGTGACCCGCCCGGCAACACCGACCGGGTGCTGGATTTCTCGACCGCGGTCACCGGTTCGATGTTCTTCACCCCCATCCTCGATTTCCTCGACAACCCACCGCCCCTGCCGGAGTCGGCCTCCGACGAGCAGACGGCAGCACCGTCGGTGGCCCCCGCCGGCTATGCGGGGTCGCTCGGCATCGGCACCTTGAAAGGACAACGGCAATGAACAATCTGTATCGCGAACTCGCACCGGTCACCGACGAGGCCTGGGACGAGATCGAGCAGGAGGCGACGCGCACGTTCAAGCGTCACGTCGCCGGACGCCGGGTGGTCGACGTCAGCGAGCCGGGCGGCCCGGTGACCGCTGCGGTGAGCACGGGCCACCTGATCGACGTGGCGGCTCCCGGCGACGGCGTCGTCGCACACCTGCGCGAAGCCCGGCCGCTGGTGCGGCTGCGGGTTCCGTTCACGGTCAAGCGGATCGACATCGACGACGTCGAGCGCGGCTCGAAGGACTCGGACTGGGACGCAGTCAAGGAGGCCGCCAGGAAGCTGGCGTTCGCCGAGGACCGGGCGATCTTCGAGGGCTACGACGCCGCATCGATCGGCGGCATCCGCAAGTGCAGCTCGAATCCGGCGCTGGCGCTGCCCGATGACCCGCGCGAGATCCCCGACGTCATCGCCCAGGCGCTGAGCGAATTGCGGCTGGCCGGCGTCGACGGGCCCTACTCGGTGCTGCTGTCGGCCGACGTCTACACCCGGGTCGCCGAGACCACCGCGCACGGCTATCCGATTCTCGAGCACATCAACCGACTCGTCGACGGAGACATCATCTGGGCGCCGGCGATCGACGGTGCATTCGTGTTGTCGACCCGCGGAGGGGATTTCGACCTGCAGCTGGGCACCGACGTGTCGATCGGCTACCTGTCCCACGACGCCGACACCGTGGCGCTCTACCTGCAGGAGACGCTGACGTTCCTGTGCTACACGGCAGAGGCCTCCGTCGCACTGACCCCCTAATGGGAACCGATAAGCGAGCCTCATATTTTTAGTTGAGCACTGTGCACGCCCTGAGGCGTTTTTCGACCTCTAGGGCTAGATCGTGCCCCGGCCGGTTGGTGAGGTCATCTGTAGCGCTGATGGGGTGTCGTGCCGCCGAGCACTGATCCATTAGGTTGCCGCCGGGTGTCCTTCGGCTCGAACAGGTCACCCACATCGAGCAGGGAGGCGAGTTGACGATATTCGTTGGAGATGACTGGGCCGAGGACCATCACGACATTCATCTGATGGACGCCGACGGGGCCAAGCTGGCATCGCGTCGACTACGGAAGGGCTGGCCGGCATCGGGCAGTTTCACGAGTTGGTGGCCATTCACGCGCAGGAGCCCACCCAGGTGGTGATCGGCATCGAAACCGACCGCGGCCTGTGGGCCGAGGCGCTCGCCGCGGCGGGCTATCAGGTGTATGCGGTCAATCCGCTGGCGGTGGCCCGCTACCGTGACCGCCATCAGGTGTCGGGGGCCAAGTCCGATGCTGCCGACGCCAAACTGCTGGCCGATCTGGTGCGCACCGACCGGCACAACCACCGCCCGATCGCCGGGGACACCCCGGACGTGGAGGCGATCAAGGTGCTGGCGCGGGCGCACCAGAACCTGATCTGGGCCCGCAACCGCAACACCAACGCGCTGCGCAGTGCGTTACGGGAGTACTACCCCGCTGCATTGGAGGCCTTCGATTCTCTGTCTGACCGCGACGCCCTCGCCGTCCTGGGGCGTGCTCCCACCCCAGCCGACGCCGCACGACTGAGCGTCGCCAAGATCCGGTCAGCACTCAAAGCCGCTGGGCGACAACGAAACCTCGACACGCGGGCACTGGAGATCCAGACCGCGTTGCGGACCGAGCAGCTCGCCGCCCCAGCCGCGGTCACCGCCGCGTTCGGCACCACCACCCGCGCGGCGGTCGCGATCATCGCCGAACTGAACCACCAGATCGCCGACCTCGAAGCCGAACTGGCAACGCATTTTGAGGCACACCCGGACGCCGACATCTACCTCTCCCTGCCAGGACTTGGTGTCATCCTCGGCGCCCGGGTGCTCGGTGAGTTCGGGGACGACCCGAACCGCTACACCACCGCCAAGTCTCGCAAAAACTACGCCGGAACCTCACCATTGACCATCGCGTCGGGCAAGAAACGCGCCGTGCTGGCCCGCCACGTCCGCAACCGCCGCCTCTACGACGCCATCGACCAATGGGCCTTCTGCGCTCTGACCACCAGCCCCGGCGCCCGTGCCTTCTACGACCAGCACCGCGCCGCCGGCGACATGCACCACCAAGCGCTTCGCGCCCTGGGCAACCGCCTCGTCGGCATCCTGCACGGCTGCCTACGCCACCACACCGCCTATGACGAACACAAAGCCTGGGGGCACCGTCACAACAACCCCGACACCCAAGCAGCTTGACAACTTACGGCCCTGGGATGTCTAGCCGTTTCGCCGAAGTGCCTCGGTGAGTCGACGTGCAGGCACGATCATCGGTCAGTTCGTCACGGTCCTCGGGATACTGCCAGTAGTGGCGCACCAGATCGCGCAACGCTGCACCGTCAGCGGTGTAGGCACTCGCGACGAACGTCAGCGCAGTTCCGTCGGTCATGACGAACACGATCGCGCCCGGCGTCGGCGCCTTCTGGTTCGGCGCTTCGGCAGCAACGTCCTGCACCGCCGTCCACCTGCCGCTGCGCGGCCGCCACCCCTGGGCGAACTCGAACCCGTCGCTCGTCAATCGAAGGTGACTGATGCTGCCGCGGCGAAGGCTGCGCCACATCACCGGCACGCCGTACGCAACGACGAACGAGGCGCTGAAGGGCAATGCGTACCGCGCCGTCGGTGGGACGGGAATGGCCAGTTTCCCGGCCGGCAGCAGGATCAGGATCAAGACGCAGGACAGGACTCCGCCGGCCACCGCGGCCTGCATCGGAAGCTCGATGCCGGGGTCGGGCCGAAAGGTGGTTGCCGTCCCGTCGGATCGCACTCTCGGAGTGACTCGGCCCGGAACAGTCTTGAAGAGTGGGATGACGAAGCCAAGGCAGAAGGCAGCGCCGCCCAGCGCCACCACAGCACTGGGCACTTCGCCGCTAGCGATTTCGGCGACGGCGACAACGATGCAGACAACTCCGATCGAACCGAAGACCAGGCCTGCAAGCACGGCAACAGACGGCTTCATCAGCGGCACACCACATTACCGATGATGCCGCCGAGGTAGCCGAACGTCCAGACGCCGACCATGTCGCCCGCGCCGGCCACAACAGGCGCCAATTCAGGCACTCCGATTCCGGCGGCGCTTGCCGCCCCCAAACCCCCCACCACATATGCCCCGGCAACGCCCGCTCCTCCGGAGACGGCAGCGACGCAGGTGACCTGAAACGTCTTGGCGGTCACCATGTCGTAGAGCGCGGTCGCGACGCCCAGCGCCGGCCCGCCGTAGTTTCCCGCTCTGCCGCCACCAACGAGGCGATACCGTCGTCGGTTCGCTGAACGAAAGTCGCGTTCACCTTCACCCGTCGGGCCCGCGTTGCCAGTGAGCAGATCGGCGGCCCGTTGACGAAGCAGTTGAAGTTGGAGGCACCACCAGCCCTTCAGCGTCGCGCACCTCACGCGCGGCCTGCGAGTCGATCTGCCGCCCGACCGTCGGTCAGTTCGGCACGGGATTCGGGATGTTGCCAGTAGTGGCGCACCAATTCGCGCAAGGCTGCCCCCGCCGGGGTGTAGGTGCCGGCGGACACAGTCAACTCAGTCTTGTCGGACATCACGAACACGATCGCGCTGGGAGTCGGCGCCTTTTGATTTCTCGAGTCGGACGCGACGCTCTCCACCAATGCCCATTCCGCGCCCTGGTGCCCCCAGCCCTGTGCGATCTCGAAACCTTCAGCTGTCAGTCGGAGGTAGCTCATGCTGCCCCGCAACATGTTTCGACAGGCCATCGGCGCGCCTGTGATGGCAAGAACTCCGGCCATGAACGGCAGGGAGTAACGCATGTTAGGCGGGACGGGTATGGCCAGTTTTCCCATCGGCAGCAGGATGGTGATCAGCACACAGGCCACTACGGCACCGATCACTGCCGCCTGCATGGGGATGTCCACACCGGGGTCGGGTCGAAACGTCGTTCCCTCGCTGTCGCATTGTATTCGCGGCGTAACCCGGCCCAAAACGATCTTGATCTGGGGAATCACAAATCCGAAGCAAAATGCCGTCCCTCCCAGTGCCACGACAGCACTCGGCACTTCGCCGCGCTCGAGGTAGTGAACCGCCACCAACACGGTGAAAAGTCCGATGCCACCTATCCACAAACTCGCGACGATCTTCACGCCTCGCGACTTCATCAGCGGCACACCACATTGCCGATGATGCCGCCGAGGTAGCCGAACGTCCAGCTGCCAACGGCTTCACCGCTAGCAGCGGCCCACGGAACCAATGCGGGTGCCTCGGCCGACGCGGCGGCGAAGAGTCCACCCGTCGCATAGCCGCCAGCGATACCCGCTGTGCCAGAAATGGCAGCGACGCAGGCGTCCTGGAAGGTCTTGGCGGTAACGGTGTCGTAGAGCGCGGTCGCGACGCCCAGCGCCGGCCCGCCGTATTTGCCTGCCTTGCCGAGATTCTCGACCGACTGCGGTGTGAGCATCGGAATCCCCCGCTCGGCCTGCTTGTCCAGGCCCGTCAACGCGCCACCGACGGTGGTGATCACCGGATGAGTGAAAAACTCGTCCGGCAACACTCCGTGCCGGCCGTCACCGGTGATGACACCACCGCTGGTCTTGCCATCCGCGGTTCTGGTCATTGTCACTTCGGTGCCGTCGGCGAATTTGATGGATGTGAAGGAGGTTCCGTCGTAGTTGGTTTTGTCCTGGGAGAAAGTGCTCGTGATCTCGTTGCCGTTCTCGTCGTAGTACGTGTCCTCGACGCATGGGGCATAGTCGTCCCACTCGTAGATCTCATGCCTGCTGCCGTCCATCATCGTCAGTGTCGTCCGGTACTGGCCGTCCGTGGTTTCCCATTCCTTGTTGTCCCGCACGGTCTGTGCCATGTCGTTGGCACACAATGTTCCCTGTTGGTTGAGTCCGACCGCGGTCGACGGGTTCGGAACCTCATCACCGGGCGGTGTGAGACCCGTAGCCGCGAAGAGGCGCCGCGGATCATTCGGTCCAGGCAGCGTGAATCCGAACTTCCGCGCGGCGGCCTGGACCTTCTGCGCGGTGGCGTCGTCGGCATCGCCGACCGCGCGACAGGAGGCGGTTGATCTCCGCTTGCTCAGCGATCGGCCTGGGCCTGCAGAGCTGAAGCCTTCTCCGCTGAGACCCGCGCCGGCTTGATCAGGACCACCCACATGTCGTTGACCGACAGTTCACCCCGGTCGATCTCATCGGCGTGGTCCAGCAGATCGGTGCGCGCGACCCCGATCGCTTGCGCACCAGACGACAATGCACTCGCCACGGCATCGGTGTAGTGCGCGAAACTCGACGCCTTGTCGGTTGCTCGCCCGAACATCTTGGCGGCCGCCTCGTGCGCGTCCCCGACCCAGGCCTGGGCCGCTGGGCATCCGGTCGATGCCGTCATCGAGTTCCCGCACGGCGCCATACACGGCGTGGCCGGCGTCTCCGAGCGCTGCTGCGGCAGACGGCAACGAATCCGGGCGCCAGCCCTGCAGTCGTGAACGTGACGGCAACACCGAATCAGAAGAGCTCGTCGAACGATCCGGCGAGGGCGTGGTCCTCGACCTCGGTACCTGTCGCCGGCGCCGCGAACCGCCACACCCATGCCGGCGACGTCGGCGGCGATCGCATCGGCCAACGCCGTCAGATGCTCGCCGACCAGCCGCATCGCCCATTGCGTCGTCGTACCCGGAATCCCATCGGCTGCCGTCGCCGCGGTGTGGCCGACGTCCGCACCGCGGATCGCTGCCGAGGCCGCCTCGACCCGGCCCGCGAAGGCCCTCAGCAGTTCAGGATCGACCAACACGCACTCGACGCTAACACCCACCGAAGGTGGCTCAGGACACCAAAATTGCGTCCAGCGCCGAGTAGAACAGGCCGAGCCCGTCGTCCGACGGGCCGGTGAGCGCCTCGGTGGCGTGCTCGGGGTGCGGCATCAGTCCGACGACCCGCCCGTTGGCCGAGCTGATGCCCGCGATGTCGCGCATCGAGCCGTTGAGGTTGTCGCGGTAGCGGAACACGACCCGGCCCTCGCCCTCGAGTTCGTCGAGCACCTCTGAGCTCGCGACGTAGCGCCCCTCGCCGGACTTCAGCGGCACCAGCAGATCGGCGCCCTGCTCGTAGCGCGGTGGTCCACGCCGACGTGTTCGACGCGACCTCGAGCCACACGTCGCGGCAGATGAAGTGCAGCCCCGCGTTGCGGGTCAGCGCGCCGGGCAGCAGCCCGGCCTCGCAGAGCACCTGGAAGCCGTTGCAGATCCCCAGCACCGGCATCCCGCGTTCCGGCGGCGGCCACGACTTCGCCCATCACCGGCGCGAACTTCGCGATCGCGCCGCAGCGCAGGTAGTCGCCGTAGGAGAAGCCGCCGGGCACGATCACCGCGTCGACGCCCTTGAGGTCGGCATCGGCGTGCCACAGGCTGACGGCTTCGCCGCCGGCCAGCCGCACCGCGCGTGCGGCGTCGACGTCGTCGAGCGTGCCGGGGAATGTGATGACGCCCACCCTGGTCATGCGTCGTCTTCCCGCTGACGGTCCAGTCCTCGATCACGGTGTTGGCCAGCAGCGACTCGGCGATATCGGCGAGCTTGTCGTCGTCGACGCCGTCGTCGACCTCGAGCTCGAACCGCTTGCCCTGCCGCACATCTGCGATTCCGTCGAATCCGAGCCGGCCCAGCGCGCCGACGATCGCCTGTCCCTGGGGGTCGAGGATCTCCGCCTTCGGCATCACGTGCACCACCACTTTTGCCACCCGATCACTCTACCTGCGGCGACAGCCGGCGTCGCGCTCACCGGCACGAACCCAGGTAGGCGGTGCACAGCGGCGCCGCCATCGCGTCGAGGACCTGCGCGTCGGGCACCGCACGGCCAGTGCACCTGCGACGGCAGGGTGGTCCACAGTGGCGAGCTCGACGAGCGTGCTGCTGGCCGGGTCGGCCAGCAGGTAGTTGTGCATCACCCTGCTGGCGTCGTCGCTGACGACGGCGGCGAGCCGATCCGGCTCGTCGGTGGTGATCGACGGTGACGTCGCTGGGCGCCGCGAGCTGGCACCGCGACAGGGCGATGCGGCCCATCTCGAGCACCTGCCGCGCGTCCATGCCCGCCGGTGACGATGTCCCCGCGCCAGTGCATGACCTGGACCTGCAGCTGCCACTGGCCGTCCGGCTGGGGCACCATGGCGCGCGCCGGCCACCGCGTAGACCCGCGGGTCGCCGGGACCGCGGGGGTGGCGCACACACGTCCTCGAATCGGAAGCGCGGCGCGCGGCGCCGTCACGGCGACCGCGGCCAGCCCGGCCAGCGATACGTCGAATCCAGCGGAATGGCGGCGGGCTCGATCCACGCCGAATCGGGAATCGCGTCGCAGATCGGCGGGCAACCCCGGGAACGGCGTACGCCTGCCCGGCGCGAAGACCAGCCCGGCATAACGCCAACGCCAGCGCCGCCACCAATCGCACGTGCACCTACCCCCCTGACCCCTGCGCGTCACAATATAGGCATGCAGCTGACGCATTTCGGCCATTCCTGCCTGTTGGCGAGCTTCTCGGACACGATTCGGCACCGGCGGCGACACCACGGTGCTGTTCGACCCGGGCAACTTCTCGCACGGCTTCGAGGGCATCACCGGGCTGTCGGCGATCCTGATCACCCATCAGCACCCCGACCACGCGGACACCGAGCGGCTGCCCGCGCTGATCGAGGCCAACCCGCAGGCCGCGCTGTACGCCGATCCGCAGACCGCCGCTCAGCTGGGCGCGCCCGTGGCAGCGCGGTGCACGTCGGCGACGAGCTGTCCGTCGGCCACCTGACCGTGCGCGGGGTCGGCGGGCGAGCATGCGGTGATCCACCCGGAAATCCCTGTCATCGACAACATTTCGTATCTCGTCGGCGACGGCGAGCACGCCGCGCGGCTGATGCATCCCGGCGACGCCCTGTTCATGCCCGGCGAGCCGGTCGACGTGCTGGCGACCCCCGCCGCGGCGCCGTGGATGAAGATCTCCGAGGCGGTCGACTATCTGCGGGCGGTCGGCGCCGGCCCACGCGGTGCCGATCCACCAGGCAGTCGTCGACCCCGATGCGCGCGGCATCTACTACGGCCGGCTCTCCGAGATGACCGACACCGACTTCCAGGTGCTGCGAGGAGGAGGACCGCTTCAGCGCGATTTCTAGCGATCCGACGCGCTGAGCCGACGTCTCCGCGCCGCCGGCGCGCGCCCGGCCGGCCGCGCGGCCGGAGAACACGCAGCCGCCGAGGAAGGTGCCCTCCAGCGAGCGGTAGCCGTGCACACCGCCGCCGCCGAAACCGGCGGCCTCGCCGGCCGCGTACAGCCCCGCAGCGCCGTGCCGTCCGCCCGCAGCACCCGGGAGTCGAGATCGGTTTCCAAGCCGCCCAACGACTTTCGGGTCAGGATGTGCAGCTTCACCGCGATCAGCGGGCCGGCCTTGGGGTCGGTGAGCCGGTGCGGGGCGACGACGCGGCTGACCCGGTCGGCCAGATACCGCGCGCGCGCGCGGATCGCGGTGATCTGGCTGTCCTTGGTGAACCGGTTGGCGACCTCGCGGTCGCGGGCGGTGACCTCCGCCTCGACGATGGCGTAGTCCAGCGGTTCGACGTCGGGCACGGCGTTCATCTCGGCCACCAAGTCGCGCAACGAATTCGCGGTGACGAAGTCGACGCCCTTGTCGACGAACGCCTGCACCGGCGCGGCGCCCGGTGCCGGGCACGCTGCGAGCACCTCGCGCACGCTGCGGTCGGTCAGGTCGGGGTTCTGCTCCTGCCCCGACAGCCCGAACTCCTTGTCGATGATGCGGCCGGTTCAGCACGAACCACGTGTAGTCGTGGCCGGTCTTGGCGATGTACTCCAGCGTGCCCAGCGTGTCGAAGCCGGGGTACAGCGGTGCGGGCAGCCGCTTGCCGGTGGCGTCCAGCCACAGCGACGACGGGCCGGGCAGGATGCGGATGCCGTGCAGCGGCCAGATCGGGTCGTAGTTGGTGATGCCCTCGGTGTAGTGCCACATCCGGTCGCTGTTGATCACGTGGGCGCCGGCCGCCTCGGTGATGCCGATCATCCGGCCGTCGACGTGGGCGGGCACGCCGCTGAGCAGCTGTTCGGGCACCCGGCCCATCCGCTTGGGCCAGTTCTCCCGCACCAGGTCGTGGTTGCCGCCGATGCCGCCGCTGGCCACGATCACCGCCTGCGCGCGGAACTCGAACTCGCCCGACGACGTTTCGCGACGACGCGACACCGCGCGCCGCGGCCGACGGCTCCAGCACCGCGCCGCGCACGCCGGCCACCGCACCGTCGGAGACGATCAGCTCGTCGACGCGGTGCCGGTGAGCGAACCGGACCCGGTCGATTGCCGGACGCCGCGGAAGGGTTCAGGCGGCGGGCGAAGATGTCGACGATCGCCGGGCCCGGTGCCCCAGGTGATGTGGAAGCGCGGTACCGAGTTGCCGTGCCCGCGGGCGTCGTAGCCGCCCCGCTCGGCCCAGCCGACCAGCGGGAAGGTCTGCAGACCGCGGTCGCGCAGCCAGCTGCGCTTCTCGCCCGCGGCGAAGTCGACGTAGGCGTGCGCCCACTGTCGCGGCCAGTGGTCCTCGGGCCGGTCGAATCCGGCGGTGCCGAGCCAGTCCTGCAGCGCCAGCTCGTGGCTGTCGCGGATGCCGAGCCGGCGCTGTTCAGGGCTGTCGACGAAGAACAGGCCGCCGAACGACCAGAACGCCTGGCCGCCGATGTTGGCGGCGTTCTCCTGGTCGACGACAGCACCCGGCGGCCCCGTTCGGCCAGTTCGCACGCGGCCACCAGGCCGGCCAGCCCCGCACCGACCACGATGACGTCAGCATCATCTGCCATGGCGGCCAATGTAGCGAGCGGACGCCTCAGGCGGCGTCGGTCAGCGCAGGTCGCGCCCGCCACTCGTAGACGCTCGGCACGCACGCGTGCATCAGCGCCAGGTCGACGGCGTCGAGCATGGCCTGCCGGGGCCCGGGCGGCGCAGGTGCCGGGCAGCCACGGCGACCCGGACGATGCCGTCGCGCCGCGCGGTGCGCTCGGCCGAGAGCACCAGCGTGCGGCACCACCACGGCTCGGCGAGGAAGCCTTCGCCGATGCCCAGGACGCGGGTCGCGCACCGTCGTCCTGCCGGACCAGGTCGGTGATACCGCTCAGTCCCGCGGCCAAGCGGAACCCGTTGCGGGGCAATGCGGTCAGTGCTCCCTGGGACACGTTCCAGCCCGGTGCGGCGAACAGCCGGGTGCGCAGGCCGAGGTGCTCGAGCATCCGGTCGGCGGCCATCAGCCGCAGGTTCGCCTCGTGCGCGGGCAGCGTCGCGAATTCACCGCGGCGCTTCTTGGTTGCGGCCTCGTCGAATCCGTGCAGCACGATGGCGTCGCCGCTCGGCGCGCCGGGCGGTCAGCCAGTCGACGGTCGCCGGGTCGCGGTCGAGCCGGTAGCCGCCCTTGAGCCGCGGCGCGACCAGAAACGACACCGGGACGCCGCGCGCGCCGAGTCGGGCGCAGAACGCGGCGACGTCGTCCAGCGTGCGGTCGCTGATCCCGGAGACCGAGACGATCAGTTGCCCTGCCACACCGGCAGTGTCGCAACGTCAGGTGTCGTGACGGCCAACAACACGACACCCGCAGGTGTCCGTTGCGACTAGCGCGGCAGGACGGCCTCGATCGCCGCGACGACCTCGGGCGCGTCGGGAGCCGTCCGCGGGCGGAACCGGTTGACCACCTCCCGGCCGGCGCGAGGAGGAACTTCTCGAAGTTCCACTGCACGTCACCGGCCTCGCCGCTGTCGTCGGCGGCCTTGGTCAGCTCGGCGTAGAGCGGGTGCCGGTCGGGCCCGTTGACCTCGGTCTTGGCCAGCAGCGGGAAGGTCACGCCGTAGGTGGTGGAGCAGAACGTCTGGATCTCCTCGGCGGTGCCCGGTTCCTGACCCATGAACTGGTTGCACGGCACGCCGATCACGGTCAGGCCGCGGCCTCGGTAGTCCTTGGCCAGCTGTTCCAGCGCGCTGTACTGCGGGGTCAGACCACATTTGGAGGCGACGTTGACCACCAGGGCCGCGCCGTCGGTGAGCTCGGCCAGGCTGGTGGGCTCCCCGTCCAGGGTGGTCAGCGGGATGTCGGTGAGCGTCATGGGCCAGACGCTACCCGGGACTCGCGACCCGAATCCGTGGCCGGGCCCAGCCCCGCGACGGCCAGCAGCCAGGCGTACTGGAAGGCGGTCTCCTTCCAGCGCTCGTAGCGCCCGCTGATGCCGCCGTGGCCGGCGTTCATCTCGGTCTTGAGCAGCACCCGGGCGCCTCGTGCCGGATCGGCCTGCGTGTGACGCAGTGCGGCAACCCATTTGGCCGGTTCGACGTAGTACACCCGGGTGTCGTTGAGCGAGGTCATCGCCAGGATCGCCGGATACGCCCGCGGCTCGACGTTCTCGTACGGCGAGTACGACTTCATGTAGTGGTAGACGTCCTGATCCTCGAGCGGGTTTCCCCACTCGTCCCACTCGGTGACGGTCAGCGGCAGGGACGGATCCAGGATCGTGGTCAGCGGGTCGACGAACGGGACCTGCGCCAGGATTCCGGCGAACAGGTCCGGCGCCATGTTGGCCACCGCACCCATCAGCAGGCCGCCCGCGCTCCCGCCGTAGGCGACCATGTTCTGCGGCCGGGTGACCCCGGTGTCGACGAGATGGCTGTGCCACTGCGATGAAGTCGGTGAAGGTGTTGCGCTTCTCCAGCAGCTTGCCGCGCTCGTACCACAGCCGGCCGAGTTCACCGCCGCCGCGCACGTGGGCGACGGCGAAGACCATGCCGCGGTCGAGCAGCGACAGCCGCGCGATGGAGAACCGTGGATCCTCGCACGACTCGTAGGCGCCGTAGCCGTAGAGCAGCATCGGCGCCGGATACTGCACGTCGGCGCGCTGCACGATCGAGATCGGCACCCGGGCACCGTCGTCCGCGACGGCCCAGTCCCGGCGCTCCACGTAGTCCTCGGGCCGGTAGTCACCCAGCACGGGCTGCTCGCGCAGCAGCGTGCGCTCGCCGGTGGCCAGGTCGAGATCGTAGATGCGGACCGGGGTGACGAACGACGTCGCCCCGATCCGCAGTTTCGGTGCGCTCCAGTTCGGGTTGCGCCGACAGGCCCACCGACATCAGTTCGGAGTCGAACGTGATGTCCTCGGGCCGGCCGTATTCGCCGTCCTCGTCAGCGGCCACAACTGGATTCGTGGCAGCGCCTCGCTGCGGTAGCTGACCACCAGGTGGTCGGTCGAACGCGTCGACCGCAGTCCAGCCGCACGTCGTCGCGGTGCGCGATCAACGTGCGCGGTCGCGGTCGGGATCGCCGACCGGCGCCTCGACCAGCGTGAAGTTCTCCGCTCCGTCGTTGTGCAGGATCAGGAACCGGTCCTGCCCGCCGACGACGGCGTGCTCGACGGAGTACTCGACGCCGTCGCGGCGCGGCCACACGGCGGTGAACTCGGCGTCGGGATCGGCCGCGTCGCCGTAGCGCAGCTCGGAGGTGACTGCGCTGCCCGCGGCGATGATGACGTACTTGTTGCTGCGGGTGCGGCCGACGGCGACCCAGAACCGTTCGTCGGCTTCGTGGTAGACCCGTTGCGCGGGCAAGCCGGCGCCGAGCCGGTGCCGCCACACGGTGTCGGGGCGCCAGGCGTCGTCGACGGTGACGTAGTAGATGGTGCGGTTGTCGGCCGCCCAGGTGGCGCCGGCACCGATGCCGACGATCTCGTCGGCGTACCGTTCGCCGGTGCGTAAGATCCTTGAACCGCAGCGTGTATCGCTCGTCGCCCGTCACGTCGACCGAGTACGCCAGGATGTTCCCGTCCACGCTGACGCTGGCGGCACCGAGCGAGAAGAAGTCGTGCCCCTCGGCTTCGACGTTCTCGTCGAGCAGCACCTGCTCGCCGGGGATCTCGGTGTCCTCGTCGAGCAGCGGCGGGGTCCAGTCGTCGGGATCGGCTACCGGGCATCGGCATTGCACGCCGTACTGCTTGCCGTCGAAGCTGCGCCCGTAGTACCACCAGTCGCCGCGCCGGGTCGGCACCGACAGGTCGGTCTCCTTGGTGCGGGCCTTGATCTCGTCGAAGATCTGCTGCCGCAGCGGAGCCAGCTCGGCGGTGGCATGCTCGGTGAAGGCGTTCTCGGCCTCGAGGTGGTCGATGACCTCCGGGCTGGACTTGTCCCGCAGCCACTCGTAGTGGTCGACGAAGACGTCTCCGTGGTGTTCGCGGCGGGTCTGCACCCGCTTGGCCACCGGCGGCTTCACGGCCGACCGCCGATCCAGTCGTCGAAGCGCAGACCCGAAATGCGTTCGTAGGCTTCGATGTAGCGGGCTCGGGTGGCCTCGACGAATGGTCGGGCAAGGGCGGCGGGGGCCGGTCGCCGTGCCGGTCCCAGCCCGACTCCGGGCCGGTCAGCCAGTTGCGGACGAACTGCTTGTCGAAGCTGTTCTGGACCACGCCTTCGGTGTAGTCGTCGGCGCGCCAGTATCGCGAGGAATCGGGGGTGAAAACCTCGTCGGCGAGTTTGAGCTCGCCGTGCGCGTCGACGCCGAACTCGAACTTGGTGTCGGCGACGATGATGCCCTTGTTCAGCGCGTGCTCGGCGCCCTGGCGATAGGTCTGCAGGGTGCGCTCGCGCACCTGCTCGGCGCGCGCGGCGCCGAGGAGCGTCGACCACGTCGTCGAAGGCTGATGTTCTCGTCGTGCTCTCCGAGCTCGGCCTTCGTCGCCGGGGTGAACAGCGGTTCGCTGAACCTGCTGGCCTCCACCAGACCGGGCGGCAGCGGGATACCGCAGACGCGGCCGGTGTTCTGGTAGTCGATCAGCCCGGACCCGGTGAGGTAGCCGCGGGCCACCGCCTCGACCGGCAGCATGTCGAGCTGCTCGACCACCAGCGCCCGGCCCAGCACCTCCTCGGGGATGCGCGCGTCGTCGGGCGGGCCGGCCAGATGGTTGGGCGCCGCGACGTGGTCGAAGAAGAACACGCTCATCGCCGTCAGGATGCGGCCCTTGTCCGGGATCTCGCTGTCGAGGATGTAGTCGTAGGCCGAGATCCGGTCGGTCGCGACGAAGAGCAGATGCCCGTCGTCGACGCGGTACAGCTCGCGAACCTTGCCGCTGGCCAGATGCTGGTAGTCGGACAGAGCGGGGCGCATCGGGTCAGCCTATCGGTCCTGCGAAAGCGCTCCGTGTGCTGTGATCGATCACATGACTTCGCGGTGGATTCCCTACGCCACAACGCCCGCCCGGCTGCTGCGCAGCTGTTCAGCGACATCGTCGTGTTCGCCTGGACGGTGGTCTGGGTGTTCGATCGGCATGGCCGTGCATTCGGCGGTGTCGGTGATCGCCGACTTCGGCTATCAGGTGGAAAGCGGCGCCAACGGGGTGGCGGGCAATCTCGACTCGGCGGGCAACAGCGCCGACGACGTCCCGTTCATCGGTGACTCGCTGGCCAAGCCGCTGACCGCCGCCGGTAACGCCGCCCGCGAGATCGCCGGGGCCGGCCAGACGCCTGGGTGTGACGGCCAGCTGGCTGGCCTGGCTGCTCGCGCTGGCCGTCGCCGCACCGCCGATCCTGGCGTTGATGATGCCGTGGCTGTTCCTGCGGGTCCGGTTCTTCCGGCGCAAGTGGACCGCGGTGACGCTGGCGTCGACCGTGGCCGGCGAGCAGCTCCTGGCGCTGCGGGCGCTGGCCAACCGGCCGCTGGCCAAGCTCGCGGCGATCAGCACCGACCCCGTCGGCGCCTGGCGCAACCAGGATCCGGTCGCGATCCGCGGGCTCGCCGCGCTGGAGTTGCGGGCGTCGGGGATCAGGGCCAAGGGCCTGCGGCACGCCGACGCCCCGGCCGGCCTCACGGCGCCGAACTCCACCACCAGGTGCCTGATGCCGGTGTGCCGGTTGCTGCGGGTCCACTCGACCGGCTCGGCCAAAGTCGACCGACGGATACCGGCTCAACACCTCCTCGAAGATCACCCGCAGTTCGAGCCGGGCCAGATTGGCGCCCAGGCAGTAGTGCACACCCTGTCCGAAACCCAGGTGCGGGTTCGGTGTGCGCTGCGACGTCGAAGCGGTCGGGGTCGGCGAAGACCGCGGCGTCGCGGTTCGCCGAGCCCTCCCACACCAGCACCTTCTGGCCGGGCGCGACGGCGTGTCCGCCGAGCGTCGCCGGCCGCGTCGCGGTGCGGCGCTTGGACGGGGACGGCGATGTCCACCGGACCATCTCCTCGACGGCCGTCGGCAACAGCCCCGGGTCCGCGCGCAGCGCCGCGTACGCGTCGGGGTTCTCGATCAGCGCCAGCAGACCACCGGCGATCGCATTGCGGGTGGTCTCGGCCCCGGCGCTGAACAGCAGGTTGAAGAACAGGTAGCTCTCGACGTCGGACAGGGCGGGGTCGTCGGAGTTGACCACGACCGAGAGCATGTCGTCGTTCGGGTGCGGCCTTCTTGGCCGCGATGAGCTCCTGGCCGTAGGCGAACATCCGCGAACCCGCCTCCTCCACCGAGAGCCGGGAGATGTTCGCCCTGCGGGAACCGCCGAAGTCGAAACTGGGCTCGATGGCCTCGAACAGCCAATGCCGTTCGGATTCGGGCACTCCCAGCAGAATGCAGATCATCTGCATCGGCACCTCGGCGGCGATCGCGGTGACGAAGTCGAAGGGCGCGCCGTGGGGCACGGCGTCCAGCAGTCGTCGTGCCCGGGCCCGGAGGTCGTCTTCGACGCGCCGGATCATCCGCGGCGTCAGTCCGGAGCTGACCAGCCGGCGCACCGCGGCATGCCGGGGATCGTCCATCATGTTCAGCAGCTGCCCGGCGATGGACAGGTCCTGCAGCAGCGTGCCGCCGAACGGCCGGTCGCCGCCGGTCACCGACGAGTAGGTCTCCGGATCACGAAGAACCGCAAGGGTTTCGGCGTAGGTCGCGACCGACCAGAAGCCTTCGCCGTCGGGGGTGTTCTCGGTGGGTTCGTGCCAGAACACCGGCGCCTGCTCGCGGTGCAGCGCGAACAGTTCGTGCGGGAATCCCGCCGCGAAGTTGTCCAGATCGGTGAAATCGATCTGGGCCAGTCCGGCGGCGCGAGTCACAGGATGGCGCCCGAGGTGTACTTGGCCGCTTCGGGATAGCGTCCGACCAGGTCGTCGACCGCCGCGACCACGCGGTCGACCTGATCGCCCGCGGCGCCGGTGAACGCCTGTTTGTCGGCCAGTGCGGCGTCCAGCGCGGCGCCGTCCAGCGGCAGCCGCGGGTCGGCGGCCAGCCGGGCCAGCAGGTCGGGCTCGGCACCGCGCTCGCGCATCGCCAGCGCCACCGCGACCGCGTGCTCCTTGATCACCTCGTGCGCGGTCTCGCGGCCCACCCCGGCGCGCACGGCGGCGATCAGGATCCGGGTGGTGGCCAGGAACGGCAGGTAGCGGTCGAGTTCACGCTGGATCACCGCGGGATAGGCGCCGAACTCGTCGAGCACGGTCAGGAAGGTCTCGGTCTGCCCGTCGAGGGCGAAGAACGCGTCGGGCAGCGCGACGCGGCGCACCACCGAGCAGAACACGTCGCCCTCGTTCCACTGCGCACCCGCCAATTCGGCTGCCATGGAAGCGTATCCGCGCAGCACGACCTGCAGGCCGTTGACCCGCTCGCAGCTGCGCGCGTTCATCTTGTGCGGCATCGCCGACGACCCGACCTGCCCGGGCGCGAAGCCCTCGGTCACCAGTTCGTGGCCGGCCATCAGCCGGATGGTGTGCGCCATCGACGAAGGGCCGGCGCCGAGCTGCACGAGCGCGGACACCACGTCGTGGTCCATCGACCGCGGATACACCTGCCCGACGCTGGTGAGGATCTCGGTGAAGCCGAGGAACTGCGCGACGCGGGCTTCCAACTCGGCCAGCCGCGCGGTGTCCCCGTCGAACAGATCGAGCATGTCCTGACCGGTGCCCATCGGGCCCTTGATGCCGCGCAGCGGATAGCGGTCGATGAGCTCGCCGACCCGTTGCAGCGCGACCAGCATCTCCTGGGCCGCCGAGGCGAATCGCTTACCAAGCGTGGTGGCCTGGGCCGCCACGTTGTGGCTGCGCCCGGCCATCACCAGGTCCCGGTAGAGCGCCGCCCGCTCGGCCAGCCGCGCGACGACGGCCACGCCGTGCGCGTGCACGAGCTCCAGGGACCGCCGGATCTGCATCTGCTCGACGTTCTCGGTCAGATCGCGACTCGTCATGCCCTTGTGCACGTGCTCGTGGCCGGCGAGTGCGTTGAACTCCTCGATGCGCGCCTTGACGTCATGGCGCAGCACCCGCTCGCGCGCCGCGATCGAGTCCAGGTCGACGGTCTCGAGCACGCGTTCGTAGTCGTCGACGACGCCCTCGGGAACCTCCACCCCGAGCTCGGCCTGAGCCCGCAGCACGGCGAGCCACAACCGGCGCTCCGCGACGATCTTGGCCGCCGGCGACCAGATGTCCACCATCTCCTCGCTGGCGTAGCGACTGGCCAGGACGTTAGGGATGCTCACGGCCCTACAGCGTAATCGGGCTAGGTCGGCGGGCCGACGGTCAGGCAGAGTGAGGCCCATGTATTTCGTCGGTCTGGACCTGGCATGGGGCCAGCGCAAACCCACCGGGGTCGCCGTCCTCGACGACGGCGGGCGGCTGGTGGTCGCCTCGGCGGTCACCGACGACGCGAGCATCCGGTCCGCGGTGGCGCCCTTCGTCGGCGACGAATGCGTGGTCGGCATCGACGCGCCGATCATCGTCCGCAACCCGACCGGGCAGCGGCCTGCCGAGCGGGCCCTCAATGCCGACTTCGCCCGGTTCCAGGCCGGGACGCATCCCTCCAACACCGGCAAGCCCGAGTTCGCCGACGGCACCCGTGCCGGGCGCCTCGCAGAGGCGCTCGACCTTTCGGTCGACCCGCGTTCGGACGCGACCAGGTCGGCCCTCGAGGTGTATCCGCACGCGGCGACGGTGGCGCTGTTCCGATTGGGCAGGACGCTCAAGTACAAGGCCAAGCCGGGTCGCGGCGTCGCACAGCTGCGCGCCGAGTTGCTTCGCCTGATGGAGCTGATCGAGGGGCTGGGCACCGCGGATCCACCGCTGCGCGTGACCGACTGCGACGACTGGGTCGAGTTGCGGGCGATGGCCGAAAACGCCGAGCGGAAAAGCGAACTGCGCCGCGTCGAGGACCCGGTGGACGCGGTGGTGTGCGCTTACGTCGCGATGTACGTGGCGCGCCGCCCGGAGGATGTCACCTATTACGGGGACGGCGACACGGGCTACATCGTGACGCCGACCCTGCCCGCCGATCTGGAACCGGCCCCGCCGGAGCCGACCCCGGGTGCGGTCCACGACGCCATCGCGACCTACACCGAGCGCCGGCCGCAGCTGGTTCACTCCACCGACCGGTACCTGGCGGCGGTGACCGCACTGCTCGACGATGCGGGCATCAACTACCTCAGCGTCACGGCGCGCACCAAGTCCGTGGCGTCGTTCGCCGCGAAGGCGGACCGGCACGTCGACGGACGCCGGCTCTACACCGATCCGCTCTCGGAGATCACCGATCAGATCGGGCTGCGGGTCATCACGTACCTGCGCGACGACGTCGCCGCGATCGCCCGGTTGCTCGGCGAGGAGATGCGGCTACTCGACGACCGCGACATGGGGGTGGAGACGGCCAGCGAAGGCCGGTGGGGGTACGCGAGCCGACATCTGCTGTTGGCCGTCGAGGGCGAGCAGCAGCCGGCGTCGGTCCAGGTGCGGACGATTCTGCAGCACGCCTGGGCGGAGTTCGAACACGACGTCCGCTACAAGGGCTCCATTCCCGAGGAGGATGCACCCGACCTCGATCGGCGTTTCACCCTGGCCGCCGGTCTGCTCGAACTGGCCGATCTCGAGTTCTCCGCGATCCGCGAGCGGCTGCGGTCGACCACCCCGGCGCAGCGCGTGCCGGAGACCACCGGTGAGGCGGGGATCCCGACGCCGGTGCTGGCGACGTATCTGGCGAACCGGTTCCCCGACGCCGGGCTGGTCGCGCACCGACCACTACAGCTGGATCGCCGGGCTGCTGCTGGATCTGGGCATCGAATCGATCGACGCGGTGGACGCGGTGTTGGCCGCGATCGACACCGATGCGGTCAACGCCGCGATGGATTACCGCTATCCCGCTGGCGCGGTGCGCCGCCTCGATGACGCGCTGCTGGCCGTCTACGGCACGCGGTACATCGACCTCGACGGCAATGCCCATCGAATCCGCCTGTTGGAGAACAGGTCTGCCCGCCTCACACAGGGGCGGTCGCCGTCCGGCTAGTACCCCGCCTACTCGTCAGGTCCGGCTCCCAGGTGTGTCGGGTCGGTGATGCGGCCGTCCCGGATCCCGAGCTGGCGGTTGAGCACCTGTGTCACGAAGAACAGCACCACGCCGATCGCGACGAGCGCGCCGGCGACGATGTACTGCTGCGCGGGCCGGCCCGAGAACGGTGTGACGAGATACAGGGACACCGCACAACCGATCACCGGCATGACCGTCGGCGTCGTGAAGTGCCCACCTGCCTGTCGTACGTCTCGCCGCAGCACCAGCACCGCGACGTTGACCACCGCGAAAACCGCCAGCAGCAACAGGCTGGTGGTACCGCCCAGGATGGAGATCGCATCGCTGCTGGCGAATGCGCTCACGTAGATGATCAAGCCGAACGCGATGATCGTGGTGAACACGATGGCCACCCAGGGCGAGCGTCTGTTCGGGTGCACCTTGCCGAGCACCGGCGGCAACACGTGCTGGCGGGCCATCCCGTAGATCAACCGGCTGGCCATCAGCATGTTGATCAGCGCGGTGTTGGACACGGCGAACATCGTGATGAACGGCAGGATGGCGTCGATCGGCAGCCCGGGGGCACCGGCCCTGACCACCTCGACGAGCGGGGTGTCGCTCGCCTCCAGCTTGCCGACGGGTACCAGCGCCACCGCGACGATCGAGATCAGGATGTAGACGACCCCGGCGATCGACAGGCCCGACAGCAGGATCTTGGGGAACGTCTCGACCGGGTCCTTGGTCTCCTCGGCCATGTTGACCGAGTCCTCGAAGCCGACCATGGCGAAGAACGCCAGCGAGGTGGCCGCGGTCACCGCGAGGAACGTGTTCTTGTCCCCGGTCGTCTCGAAGGCCACGATCCGCGCGAAGTCGATGTCGCCACCACGGGTGAAGGCCCACAGGCCCACCAGGATCACCAGGACCAGGCCGGTGATCTCGACGATGGTCAGCACGACGTTGAGCTTGACGCTCTCGCCCACACCACGCAGGTTGATGGCGGCGAGTGCCGCCATGAACGCCAGAGCCAGGATCGCGACACCCAGCTTGGGCGCGTCGACGTCGATGCCCACGAAGAAGTTCGCCGCAAAAGCCCTGGAAGCCGTTGAGGCCGACGTGATTCCGGAGCTCATGACGACGAACGCGACCAAAAACGTGATGAAGTGGACGCCGAATGCCTTGTGCGCGTACAGCGCAGCGCCGGCCGCCTGCGGATACTTGGTCACCAGCTCCAGGTAGCTGAACGCGGTGATGGTGGCGACACCGAACGCGACGAGGAACGGCAGCCATGCCGCTCCACCGACTTCGCCGGCGACGTCGCCGACGAGCGCGTAGACACCGGTTCCGAGGATGTCGCCGACCACGAAGAGCAGCAGCAGGCCCGGGCCCATCACCCGCCGGAGTTCCGGTTGTCGGTCCGTGCTGTCCCGGCTGGCGACCGAATCCCCCATCACGCCCCCTGGACCGTCGTCAGTTGAAGGGGGCCAGGACGTCGATCACGTCGACCAACGTGGCCCTCGCCGTGGCGCGCGGGCCGGCGCCGTCGCCGACCAACGCCGCCACCACCGCGCCGTCGACCGCGCAGACCAACGCGGTGAGCAACTCCGCCCGCACCGACCGGCCGCATCGTTCCACCACCTCCACCACGGCCTCGGTGCGCTGTTTGAGGATCCGGCGCTGGATGTCGCGCAGGCCGGGCTGGCGCGCGCACGCGATGAGGCGCTCGTAGCGCGAGATCAGTTGTTCGGTCACCCGTTCCGGCGAGTCGCCGACGAGCAGGTCCACCAGGATGTCGGCCGTCGACTCGGCCCCGCGACGGCGGCGGGAGAGGGCGGCCACCCGATCGCGCAGGTGCTGTGTCTCCAGCATCCCGGCGTACTCGACAGCGCGGGCGATCAGGTCATCCAGCGAAGAGAAATAGTACGTCGTCGACGCCAGCGGCAGCCCGGCGCGGCGCGCCACGGCACGGTGCCGCACGGCGTCGAAGCCGCCTTCGCACAGCAGGTCGGCAGCAGCGCTGACCAGCGCATACCGTCGACGCTCTCCCTTGGGAGTGACTGCTGCCGTCACCTTTAGCATCGTGCCAGTCACCGGGTTGCCGCATCGGGCTTTCGGCAATTCACCCCGATGTCGATGGCATGATGGCGCGCATGCCGACGATCAGCCGACGGGAGATGTTCGCACTCGGATTGCGCGCGGGCATCGCGACCGCAGCGGGAGCAGCCGGGGTGTCCGCCGTGACGACCGCGGTGGCGGCGGGGTCGCCACCCACAGCGGCCGCGTCCACGTACACCGCCGGCTCGTTCTCCTCGGCCGCACGCGGCGGTGCGGCGACCAACTGGATCATCGCGCGACCGCCCGGGCAGACCGCACCGCTGCGGCCGGTGATCCTGCTCCACGGCAAGGACAGTGACGCCCGGACCGTGATGTCGATGGGCGCCGAGCAGTTTCTCGCCGATGCCGTCGACGCGGGCCTCCCACCGTTCGCGCTGGCCGCGGTCGACGGCGGCAACGGTTACTGGCATCGGCGCGCCTCCGGTGACGACTCGGGCGCCATGGTGCTCGACGAGTTCCTGCCGCTGCTCGCCGAACAGGGCTTGGACACCTCTCGGGTGGCGTTCCTGGGATGGTCGATGGGCGGCTACGGCGCGATGCTGCTGGGCGCCCGACTCGGCGCCGGCCGCACGGCCGGGATCTGCGCGGTCAGCCCGGCGCTGTGGACCTCCTCGGGCGCCGCGGCACCGGGAGCCTTCGACGGCGCCGAGGACTACGCGGCCAACAGCGTCTGGGGACTGGGCGCGCTGAACGGTCATCCCGCTGCGCATCGACTGCGGCGACGACGATCCGTTCGCCTCGGCGACACGGCAATTCATCGCCCAGCTGCCGACGCCGCCGGCCGGTGGCTTCTCCCCGGGCGGGCACAACGCGTCGTTCTGGTCGTCGCAGCTGACCTCCGAGCTGAGCTGGCTGGCCCCGCTGCTGACCGGCCTAGAGGCGAGATCCTGCCCTCGGCGGCGGCCTGGCCGATGTCGGTGCGAAAGTGGCTGCCGGGGAACCTGATCGAGTCGATCGTCGCGTAGGCCGACGCTCGTGCGGCAGTCAGGTCGGGTCCGGTGCCGACCACGGACAGCACCCGGCCGCCGGACGACACCACAGCACCGTCGTCACGGCGGGCGGTGCCCGCGTGCAGCACGCCGTCGCCGTCCGCGCCGTGGATCACGTCGCCCACGCGAGGGCGGCCGGGATAGTTCTCTGCCGCGACCACCACGGCGACGGCCGAACCGTCGCGCCACTGCAGCGGCGGCTGACCGGCGAGTTCCCCGGTGGCGGTGGCGTGCAGCAGCGCTCCGAGCGGGGAATCCAGCAGCGCCAGCACGGCCTGGGTCTCCGGATCGCCGAAGCGGCAGTTGAATTCGACGACGGCCGGGCCCGTCGAGGTGATCGCCAGGCCGGCGTAGAGCAAGCCCGAGAACGGGCTGCCACGTCGGACCAGCTCGGCGGCAACGGGTTCGACGATCTCGTGCACGATGCGGTCGGTCATGTCGGCCGGCAGCCAGGGCAGCGGCGTGTAGGCGCCCATGCCACCGGTGTTGGGTCCGGTGTCGTCGTCACCGACCCGCTTGAAGTCCTGCGCCGGCAGCAGCGGTACCACCGTCTCACCGTCGACCAGGCAGAACAGTGACACCTCGGGGCCGTCGAGGAACGACTCGAGCAGCACGGGGTGGCCGGCCTCGAGCAGGGCCGCGGCGTGCGCCCGGGCGGCGTCGCGGTCGGCGGTGACCACCACCCCTTTGCCCGCGGCCAGGCCGTCGTCCTTGACGACCCAGGCGCGGTCGCCGCCGGGCGGGCCGAACCGGTCCAGCGCGGCGTCGAGGCGGGCGGGATTGTCGACGATCTCGCTGGTGGCGGTGCGCACTCCGGCGGCCGCCATCACGTCCTTGGCGAACGACTTGGAGCCTTCGATGCGGGCCGCGTCCCTGGTGGGCCCGAAGCATGCGATACCCGCGGCGCGCACCGTGTCGGCCACGCCGAGCACCAGCGGCACCTCGGGACCGACGACGACCAGGTCGGCTCCGATGCGGCGGGCCAGCGCGGCGACGTCCTCGCCGGACGTGACGTCGACGTCGTACTGATCGGCGACGCCCGAGGTGCCGGCATTGCCGGGCGCCACCGAGACGGCGTCGACCTCCGGGTCTCGGCGCAGCGCGAGCAGCAGCGCATGTTCACGGGCTCCGGATCCGATTACCAGGACGTGCACAGATGCCCACCCTAATCGCCCGCGCCCACCGGGAAGCGTGCAACCGTCGGGCATACACACGTTCGCCACAGTGTATGGTCGAAGGAAAGTGCTTCACATCACACAGGAGTGATCGCCATGTCTCTGCCCCAGGGCTACGACTTCACCGACCCCGACGTGTTGCTCGACGGCATTCCGGTCAGGGAATTCGCCGAGCTGCGCAAGACCGCGCCGGTGTGGTGGAACGAGCAGGCCGAATCGATCTTCGGCGACGGCGGCTACTGGGTGATCTCCCGCCATGCCGACATCAAGGCGATCTCCCGCGACGGCGCGTTGTGGTCGACCAACCGCAAGGGTGCGGTGATGCGCCTCCCCGACGGCGTCACCGCCGACCAGCTGGACCTGACCAAGGCACTGCTGATCAACCACGACGCGCCCGAACACACCCGGCTGCGCAAGATCGTGTCGCGGCTGTTCACCCCGAGGGCGATCGCGACGCTGGAGGAGAAGCTGGCCGTCGCGGCCCGCGACATCGTGCGGTCCGCCGCGGAGAAGGACAGCGGGAACTTCGTCGACGACATCGCGATGGGACTGCCGCTACTGGCGATCGCCGATCTGATCGGCGTGCCCGAGGCGGACCGCGAGAAACTCTTCCGCTGGACCAACGCGATCATGAACACCGACGACCCGGACTTCCAGACCGACCACGTCGCCGCCAACGCCGAGCTGATGGGCTACGCCTACGCGATGGCCGAGGACCGGCGCCGTTGTCCGGCCGACGACATCGTCACCCGGCTCGTCCAGGCCGACGCGACCGGTGAGGCCATGGCGGACGTCGAGTTCGCCTTCTTCGTCATCCTGCTGGCCGTCGCCGGCAACGAGACCACCCGCAACGCGATGACCCACGGCATGAACGCCTTCTTCGACCACCCCGACCAGTGGGAGCTGTTCAAGCGCGAGCGCCCCGACACGGCCGTCGACGAGATCATCCGCTGGGCGACCCCGGTGCACTGCTTCCAGCGCACGGCACTCGCCGATGTCCAGCTCGGCGATGTCACGATCGCCGAGGGGCAGCGCGCCGGACTGTTCTACAGCTCCGCCAACTTCGACGAAGAGGTGTTCGACCGGCCGTTCGAGTTCGACATCCGCCGAAACCCCAACCCGCATCTGGCTTTCGGCGGCAACGGCGCGCACTTCTGCATCGGCGCCAACCTGGCCCGGATGGAGATCAAGCTGATGTTCAACGAGATCGCCGACCAGCTCCCCGACATCGCCAAGTGCGCCGAGCCGCAGCGGCTGCGGTCCGGCTGGATCAACGGCGTGAAGGAACTGCAGGTCTGCTACCGGTAGTCCGCCGGCGGGCTGACTATGGTTCGTTCGTGCGCACCCACGGATGGTCCGGAGCCAAGCCCGCCTCCGACGAAGAGGCGATCGCGCGCATTCTCGACGCCGCGGGCCAGGCCATCGAGCACCACGGCACCGACTTCAGCATCTCCGACGTCGCCCGCACGGTCGGGGTGACCCGGCAGACGGTCTACCGGTACTTCGCCAGCACGGAGGCGCTGCTGGTCGCCGCGGCGGTGCACGCTGTGGACGGGTTCCTGAACCGGCTGACCGCGCACGTGGCCGGCATCACCGAGCCCGCCGAGGCGGTCACCGAAGCGGTGGCCACGGCGCTGGAGTGGCTGCCGCGGGAGAAGTACATCGGGCTGCTGATGGTGCCGGGCGGCACCTCGCACGTCGAGTCCGTGACCTCCGACATCGCGCTGCGGTTCGCCCGTGACATGGTCGGGCCGTCTCGACGTCGACTGGGCGGCGGCCGGGTACCGCGACGCCGATCTCGACGACCTGGCCGAGCACCTGCTGCGCGTCATCCAGTCGTTCGTCATCGACCCTGGCCGCCCGCCGCGCAGCGGCGACGACGTTGCGCGCCTACCTGCGCCGCTGGGTGGGCAACGCGCTAGACCACCGCCGCTGACCGGCAATCAAACGACGGTCAGCGGCAGCGACCTGCGGGCTCGAACTCGAACGACGCCCCGCGGCTGAACTTCGCCACCGCGACACCTCGCGGCAGCTCCTCGAGCCGCGGTGTCGGCCGCGAACACGCGCGCGGTCCAGTCGGTATCGGTGCCCGGTGACCTCGACGTCGAGATGCGGGTCGACGGCGTGCGACCGCTGCCTGCAGCGGCCGGCGCTCGGCCGGGCCGCACCAGCGACGATCCAGGCGCCGTCCTCGTGCGCCGGCGACCGCCGCACGTCGCACGGTGTCCGGGCCGAATTCGGCGTCGACGTAGGCCGCCGGGTTGAACAGCGGGTGCAGCTCGAGCATCCGCACCGCGCCGTCGATGCCGCTCGGCAGGTCCAGCGCGCGCGTGGATGCGTTCGGCGGCGAGCCCGGCGATCCCGATCAGCTGCTTGGTGCAGATGTCGCGGGCCAGCGCCAGCATTGGTCCCGGCGCGGGCGCCGACCGCGAGCACGAAGGACAGGTTGAGCAGGTGCATCTGCAGGCAGACCTCGTCGGCCATCCGCACCAGCGCCGAGTGCGAGAACGGCGCCGAAGTCGAAGTCGGACAGCAGCTCTCCGGAGTAGTCGCGCTGCCCTCGTCGCCGGTGTCGATCGGGTCGAGTTCGAGGTGGGCGGCGCGGGTGCGCGCGACCACCTCCAGCGCCGGGTGGTCGGCGACCTCGGGGTGGGACTCGTCGATGATCACCGTCCACGCGCAGTGCGGATGCCGGTCGGCCGGTGTGCGCGGCGGGCGGTGGATGGGCCGGATCTGCGCCCTGCGGTTGGTGGCGACGGCGGTCGCGTCGAACGTCGGGTCCTCGATGTCGTGGCACATGCCGCGGACGTAGTCCTCGCCCATCGGCTCGACGTCCATCAGCGCGCCGCAGTGGTCGAGGTGGAACTCGCCGTGCCAGCGGTCGTGCACGGTGTAGCGGAAGTCCATGAACTGCGGTGGCGCGCCGATGTCGAGCTGCAGGCCCTTGAAGATCGTGATGACGTCGACGCCCTCGTAGTTGCAGCGCCTTCTGCATCCGCCTGGTGTAGATCGGGCTGGCGCCCATCCACTCCTCGATCGCGACCTGCAGCATCTCCTCCGGCCGAAGCTGCTGATGCACCAGGCCATTCCGGAGCGGTCGATCAGCTGACCGATCAGCAGCAGCTCGGGAACCAGCGTGGCGAGCTGCTCGCGCGTGAGCGCGGCGTACCTACTGGTCATCGAGAGCGCTCCCGGAGTGCATGTTCAGCGCCGCGTTGACGTTCGCCTTCTTGTCTTCCCCGCCACCACGTTCGGCGGCCTTGCGACGCTGTTTGGCCACCTTCGTCACGGCTCCGTCGAGCTTCGAGCCCAGCGGGAAGCCGAGGTAGTGGGTGAGGAAGATCGCCATCTCCTTGAGCTCGTCCTCGGTCAGCTCCCCGTTGGCCAGTGCGGCGTTGGCCTGGATCTCGGCGAGGTCGGTGATGCCCAGTGCGGTCACCACGGTCAACGTCATGATCCGCTTGTCGCGCATCGACAGACCGGGCCGCGTCCAGATGGTGCCGAACAGGTGGTCGACGGTCAGCGCGAAGTAGTCCCCCGGCATGTCCGGCATCTCCCAGCCGTAGACCTCGTTCATCTTCTCGAGGCCCTTGCGGCGCAGCTCGTCCATTCGCTAGTCCTTGCCTGTCGAGGTCGTATGCGGCACTCCGAGCCCGGCCGCCAGATTCTGCAGTGCTATCTCGGCCAGCGGCAGGTCCACGCCGGTGTCCTCACCGAGTGTGAGCGCCAGCCGCAGGTCCTTCTCGGCCAGCCCGCGGGTGTGCACGAACATGTCGTACAGGAAGTGGTCCGGCTGCAGCGGCCTGGTGTCGTCCCGGGCCATGATCGCGCCGGGCCCGCCGCTCTGGGCGTCGCTGTGCCGGACCACCCGCCCCAGCTTCTGCAGGTCGATGCCCGCGGCCTCGGCCAGCTGCTGCGCCTCGCACGCGGCGGCGAAGCCGATGAACGTCAACATGTTGCGGGCCAGTTTCATCCGGGTGCCCGCTCCCGGCTCACCGGCGCGGACCACCATCGACGCCCAGCGCTTGAACACCGGCTTGACCTTCTCGTACGCCTCGTCGTCCGCGCCGACCATGACCGCCAGCTCACCCTTTTCCGCCGCGCCGGCACCACCGCTGACCGGCGCGTCGACGACGTGGATGCCCTTGGGGCGCAGCTGCTCTGCCAGCTCACCGGCGGTGCCGGGCTCGATGGTCGAGTGAATCGCGATGACGGTGCCCGGGCTTGGCGTGCTCGCCGAGCTCGGCCGACCACCTCGCGCACCTGCGCGTCGTTGAGCACCGTCACGCTGATGACGTCGGCCTCGGCAACATCGGCGACGCTGTCGGCCAGCGTGGCACCCAGCTTCGCCAACGGGGTCATCGCCTCGGTGCGCACGTCGAACACGATCAGACCACCGGGCCAGTCCACGAGCCGCTTGGCCATCGGCGCACCCTGGTTGCCCAGCCCGATGTAGCCCAGCTTGGGTTCTGCACTCATGACCGGATGATCTGTCCGCCGTCGACGTTGAAGATCTGGCCGGTGATCCACTTCGCCTGATCCGACAGCAGGAACAGGCACATGCCCACCAGATCCTCCGGCTGCCCCATCCGCGACAGCGGGATGTTCTTCACGATGTCGGCCACCATCTCCTGCGGCGTGGTGGTCCGGTTGGCCTCGGTGTCGATCGGCCCCGGCGCGATCGCGTTGATCCGGATGTTCTGTCCGCCGAGTTCCCGGGACAACTGCTGGGTCAGGCCGTTGATCCCGACCTTGGCCAATCCGTAGAAGTTCGAGTACAGCCAGGCTGCGGTGGAGGATTGGTTGACGATCGCGCCGCCGCCACGCTTGGCCATCTTCCGGTACACCGCGCGGGTGCACCACAGCGCGCCGTCGAGGTTCACGCTCATGAACTTCTTGTAGTAGTCGGGGTCGACCGTGACGAGGAAGTCGAGCTTCATGCCGCCGAAGATCGCCGCGTTGTTCACCAGATAGTCGATGCCGCCGAACTCCGAGAGGGTCTGCGCGGCCATCTCCTTGGCCGATTCGGGATCGGAGACGTCCACCCGCACCGCGAGCGCGTTGCCACCCTCGCCTTTGATGCCGTCGACGACCTTCTGCGCACCCTCGGTGTTGATGTCGGCGACCACGACGGCCGCGCCCTCGCGGGCCAGCGCCTCGGCGTACGCCTGGCCGATGCCGCCGCCGGCACCGGTGACGATCGCCACCTTCTCCTTGAACTGATCCCCGTAGAAACCCACTGGCGTCTCCTTAGTTGGCCGCTGTTGCAATGGCTTTGATCTCGAGGTACTCCTCGAATCCCGCGAGCCCCATCTCCCGGCCGATGCCGGACTGCTTGTAGCCGCCGAACGGCATGTCCGCCGAGTACCAGACACCGCCGTTGACGTTGACCGTGCCGACCCGCATCCGGGCGGCGATTCCCGCGGCGCGCTGCTCGTCGGCGGAGAACACCGTTCCCGACAGTCCGTAGGGCGAATCGTTGGCGATGCGCACCGCGTCGTCGTCGCCGTCGTGTGCGATGACCGTCAGCACCGGGCCGAAGATCTCCTCGCGCGCCACCGTGGCGTTGTTGTCCAGACCCGCGATGACCGTCGGCTCGATGAAGAAGCCGGTGTCGCGGTCTGCCGGCCGCCCGCCGCCGCAGGCGAACCGGCCCCCCTGCGGCGGTGGCGGAGTCCAGGTAGCCCTGCACGCGATCGCGCTGACGCTCCGAGATCAGCGGCCCGCAGATGGTGCCGGAGTCGTTCGGGTCGCCCGGTTTCAGACCCGCCATGGTCGCCGCGGCGGCCTCGACGGCTTCGTCGTAACGGCCGCGCGGTACCACCAGCCGGGTGGTGATCGCGCACCCCTGCCCGGCGTGCATCGAGGCGGTGAACGCCGCCATCGAGCAGGCGCCGGCCAGATCGGCGTCGTCGAGCACCAGGAACGCCGACTTGCCGCCGAGTTCCAGGAACACCTTCTTCAGTGTCGCCGCGCCGTCGGCCATCACGGCGCGGCCGGTGTTGGTGGACCCGGTGAACGACACCATGTCCACCCGTGGATCCTTCGACAGCAGGGCGCCGACGGCGTGGTCGCTGGAGGTGACGACGTTGACGACACCGGCCGGGAAGTCGGTGTGCTCGGTGATCAACTCGCCCAGCACCGCCGCGGCCCACGGGGTGTCGGGGGCCGGCTTGAGCACCAAGGTGTTGCCGGCCGCCAGCGCGGGTCCGATCTTGGCGAGGTTGATCTGGTGCGGGAAGTTCCACGGCGTGATCGCGCCGACGACGCCGACGGCCTCCCGGGCGATCGTCCGCCGGGTCTTGATGCCCATCGGCGACGCGATGCCGAGATCGGTGGACCAGCTGTAGGACTCGGCGGTGTCGGCACAGAAGCTCAGGTCGGCGACTGGACCCTCGAGTTGCGCGGCAGCGGTCAGCATTCGCGGGGCGCCCACTTCGGCGATGGTCAGTTCGCGCAGCTCTTCGATGTGGTCGCGCATGGCCTGCTGCAGCTGCCGCAGACAGCGCACCCGCAGCTCGGCGTCGGTGGACCACCCGGTGTCGTCGAAGGCGCGCCGGGCCGCTCCGATCGCGGCGTCCATGTCCTCGGCGCTCGCATCCGCGGCGACGCCGAGGGTTTCCTCGGTGGCGGGGTTGATCGTGGCGAAGGTTCCCGAACTGCCCGCGACGAGCTTGCCGTCGATGAGCAGCCGGCTCTCGCGATCGGCCAGGATTGCCATCCGAGCTCCTGTCTACGCTTCTGGACACTTGTCCGACTGAGTTTCTCCGAACCATAGCCCTCGGCCCACTGCAGAGGCAAGGAAAAGCTGCACGGCACCGTCTGAAATACCGCTCTAGACTGCGGCTTCAGTCGACGCCCTTGCCTGGCGCCCGGCACGATCGGTTACGTTGGACATGTGTCCAGTGATGCCGTTGCCGCGCTCGCAGACGACGCACGGCAACCGCGCCGCAACCGTCGGCAGGAGGAGACCTTCCGCAAGGTGCTCGCCGCCGGCCTGGAGATGCTGCGCGAATCGTCGTATGCGGAGTTGACCGTGCGCGCGGTCGCCGCGCGGGCCAAGGTCGCCCCGGCCACCGCCTACACGTACTTCTCGTCGAAGAACCATCTGATCGCCGAGATCTATCTGAACCTCGTGCAGCAGGTCGACTACTTCACCGACGTCAACGACAGCACCGCGACGCGGGTGGAGAAGACGCTGCGCAGCATGGCCCTGACACTGGCCGACGAACCCGAGGTGGCGGCGGCCTGCACGACCGCCCTGCTGTCGGGCAACGACCCGGCGGTGCGCGCCGTGCGGGAGCGCATCGGCGGCGAGATCCACCGCCGCATCCGCTCCGCCGTGGGCCCCGACGCGGATCCGCGCACGCTGGCCGCGCTGGAGATGACGTTCTTCGGCGCGCTCGTCAACGCCGGCAGCGGCGCGTTCACCTACCACCAGATCGCCGACCGACTCAGCTTCGTGGTCGGCCTCATCGTCGGCGACGACAGATGAAACCGCCTGCCGGAGAGGACAGATGACACTCAGCGACGTGAAGCTGGATCCGTACGACTACGCGTTCCACGAAGATCCGTACCCGTACTACCAGCGCCTGCGCGACGAGGCGCCGCTGTACCGCAACCCCGACCTCGGCTTCTGGGCGCTGTCGCGGCACCGCGACGTGTTGCAGGGATTCCGCAACAGCGTGACGCTGTCCAACAAGTTCGGCGTGTCACTGGATCCGGCGTCGCGCGGTCCGCACGCCTCGAAGACCATGTCGTTCCTCGCGATGGACGACCCCGACCACCTGCGGCTGCGCACCCTGGTGTCGAAGGGCTTCACGCCGCGCCGGATCCGCGAACTCGAACCCCGGGTCACCGAGATCGCGGTCCGGCATCTCGACACGATGCTGGAGAAGGCGCGGGACTCCCAGACCGTCGACTACGTCGACGAATTCGCGGGCAAGCTGCCCATGGACGTGATCTCGGAACTGATGGGCGTGCCCGAGGCCGACCGGGCCCAGGTGCGGGCCTGGGCCGACGGCGTGATGCACCGTGACGAAGGGGTGACCGATGTGCCGCCCGCGGCGGTCGAGGCCTCGCTCAACCTGATCGTCTACTACCAGGAGATGGTCGCCGAGCGCCGCGCGAAGCTCACCGACGACCTGACGTCGGCGCTGCTGGAGGCCGAGATCGACGGCGATCGGCTGACCGACGACGAGATCCTCGGCTTCATGTTCCTGATGGTCATCGCCGGCAACGAGACCACCACCAAACTGCTTGCCAACGCGGCCTTCTGGGGCCACCGAAATCCCGATCAGCTCGCGCCCGTCTACGCCGACCTGGACCGTATTCCGCTGTGGGTGGAGGAGACGTTGCGCTACGACACGTCCAGCCAGATCCTGGCCCGCACCGTCGCGGGCGAGCTCACGCTGTACGACACCGCGATCCCCGACGGCGACGTGCTGCTGCTGCTGCCCGGCTCGGCGCATCGTGACGAACGGGTCTTCGAGAACCCGGACGATTACGTCATCGGGCGCGAGATCGGTTCCAAACTGCATGAGTTTCGGCAGCGGCGCGCACTTCTGCCTGGGCGCGCACCTGGCCCGGATGGAGGCCCGCGTCGCACTGGCCGAACTGTTCAAACGCATCCGCGGCTACGAGGTCGACGAGGACAACGCCGTCCGCGTCCACTCGAGCAACGTTCGCGGATTCGCCCATCTGCCCATCAACGTGGAAGTCCGGTGAAAGGCCCGTTGCATGCCTCGATTTGATCCACTGCCCGATCGCCGGCCCGCCCTGATCGCCGGCGCCTCCTCCGGCATCGGCGCGGCCGCCGCCGTCGACCTCGCCGCGCACGGCTTCCCGGTCGCACTCGGTGCGCGCCGGGTGGAGAAGTGCCAGGAGATCGTCGAGCAGATCCGCGCCGACGGTGGCGAGGCCGTCGCGGTGCACCTCGACGTCACCGACCCCGACTCGGTCAAGGCGTGCGTCGAACAGACCACGTCCGAACTCGGCGATATCGAGGTGCTGGTCGCCGGTGCCGGCGACACCTACTTCGGCAAGCTCGACTCGATCAGCACCGAGCAGTTCGAGTCCCAGGTGCAGATCCACCTGATCGGCGCCAACCGGCGTCGCCACCGCCGTGCTGCCCGGCATGCTGGAACGCCGGCGCGGTGACCTGATCTTCGTCGGATCCGACGTGGCGCTGCGGCAACGGCCCGCACATGGGTGCCTACGGCGCAGCCAAGGCAGCGCTGGTGGCCATGGTCACCAACTTCCAGATGGAGCTCGAGGGCACCGGCGTGCGCGCGTCGATCGTGCATCCCGGCCCGACCAAGACGTCGATGGGCTGGAGCCTGCCCGCCGAACTGATCGGCCCCGCGCTGGAGGACTGGGCCAAGTGGGGGCAGGCCCGCCACGACTACTTCCTGCGCGCCGTCGGATCTCGCCCGGGCCATCACCTTCGTCGCCGAGACCCCGCGCGGCGGCTTCATCGCCAACATGGAGCTGCAGCCCGAAGCCCCGCTGGCCGACACCAAGGAACGCCAACAGCTCAAAGTCGACGAGAAGAGCCCTCAACTCATGACCACCGCGATGGTGCCGCGGGTCTCCGGCGGCGAGGAAGAACACGGCCACCTCGAAGAGTTCCGGACCGACCCGATCGGACTGATGCAACGCGTTCGCGAGGAATGCGGCGATGTCGGCTGGTTCCAGCTGGCCGACAAGCAGGTGGTGATGCTGTCCGGCGCCGAGGCCAACGAGTTCTTCTTCCGGTCCAGTGACAACGAGCTCAACCAGGCCGAGGCCTACCCGTTCATGACGCCGATCTTCGGTGAAGGCGTGGTGTTCGACGCCGACCCCGAGCGCCGGGCCGAAATGCTGCACAACACCGCACTGCGTGGCGAGCAGATGAAGGGCCACGCCACCACGATCGAGAACGAAGTCCGCCGGATGATCGAGAACTGGGGCGAGACCGGCGAGATCGATCTGCTCGAGTTCTTCGCCGAGCTGACGATCTACACCTCGACCGCGTGCCTGATCGGGTTGAAGTTCCGCAACCAGCTCGATTCCCGGTTCGCCAACTACTACCACCTGCTGGAGCGCGGCACCGACCCACTCTGCTACGTCGACCCGTACCTGCCGATCGAGAGCTTCCGCATCCGCGACGAGGCCAGGGCGAGCCTGGTCGAGCTGGTGCAGGAGGTGATGAACGGCCGGATCGCCAACCCGCCCACCGACAAGAGCGACCGCGACCTGCTCGACGTGCTGGTCTCGATCAAGGACGACGAGGGCAATCCGCGCTTCTCGGCCAACGAGGTCACCGGCATGTTCATCTCGCTGATGTTCGCCGGGCATCACACCAGCTCGGGCACCTCGTCGTGGACGCTGATCGAGCTGCTGCGCCATCCCGACTACTACGCCCAGGTGCAGCAGGAGCTCGACGAGCTCTACGCCGACGGCCAGGAGGTGAGTTTCCATGCGCTGCGCCAGATCCCGAAGATCGACAACGCGCTCAAGGAGACGCTGCGCCTGCATCCGCCGCTGATCATCCTGATGCGCGTCGCCCAGGACGAGTTCGAGGTGGCGGGCTACCCGATCCACAAGGGACAGATGGTGGCGGCCTCGCCCGCGATCTCGAATCGGATACCCGAGGACTTCCCCGATCCGGACGACTTCGACCCCGACCGTTACGAGAAGCCGCGCCAGGAGGATCTGATCAACCGCTGGACGTGGATTCCGTTCGGGGCGGGCAAGCACCGCTGCGTGGGTGCCGCGTTCGCCCAGATGCAGATCAAGGCCATCTTCTCGGTGCTGTTGCGCGAGTATGAGTTCGAGATGGCGCAGCCGCCGGAGAGCTATCGCAACGACCATTCGAAGATGGTCGTGCAGCTGGCCCGGCCGGCGAAGGTGCGCTACCGCAGGCGCGTGAGGGCCTGACGACATGGGCAGCTACCGCGTGGAGGTCGACGCGGACCTGTGCCAGGGCCATGCCATGTGCGAATTGGAGGCGCCCGACGTCTTCTCGGTGCCCAAGCGGGGCATCGTGGAGATCACCGACTCCGAGCCCCCCGACGAGATCCGCGCGGACGTCGAGCGGGCCGTCGAGATGTGTCCCACCCGAGCACTGTCGATCACAGAGAAGGAATGACATGACTGCATCCTCCCGACGCGAAGCACTCGAGGACTGGGTCGAGCGCTGGCTGAAGGCCAACCGGGACGCCGAGCAGGCCGGCGACTGGAAACCGTTGGCGGACTTCTACACCGAGGACGCCACCTACGGCTGGAACATCGGGCCCAAGGAAGACGTCATGTGCGTCAACCGCGACGAGATCCGCGACGTCGCACTAGGCCTGGAGATGGAGGGCCTGGAGAACTGGGTCTACGAGTACCAGAAGGTGCTCATCGACGAGAAGCAGAACGAGATCGTCGGGTTCTGGAAGCAGATCGCCAACAAGAGCGACGGCTCGCGCGACGAGATCTACGGCATCGGCGGCAGCTGGTTCCGGCTCAACGACCAGTTGCTCATCGAATGGCAGCGCGACTTCTTCGACTTCGGCCACGTCCAGAAGGCGTTCATGAAGCTCATCGAATCCGGCGACCTGACGCCCACCATGCAGAAGCGCATCGAGCGGTCCCTTGCCGGCGAGAGGCTGCCCGGCTACTACCCGCTCGGCGAGGCTCCCGTCCCCATCTGGTGACCACACCACCAAGCGGTTGCTTGGGGGCCGTGTGATGTGGCTAACTAGAGCCTCTAGTCTTGATGCAGAGGCTCTATCTGAAAGCAGGAGATATGAAGACCAAAGGCGCTCTGATCTGGGAGTTCAACCAGCCGTGGTCGATCGAGGAGATCGAGATCGGCGACCCCGTCAAGGACGAGGTCAAGATCCAGATGGAAGCCTCGGGCATGTGCCACTCCGACCACCACCTGGTCACCGGCGACATCCCGATGGCCGGGTTCCCGGTGCTCGGCGGCCACGAGGGCGCCGGCATCGTCACCGAGGTCGGGCCCGGTGTCGAGGGCCTCGAGCCCGGTGACCACGTCGTGCTGTCGTTCATCCCCTCCTGCGGGTCCTGCCCGTCCTGTCAGGCCGGCCTGCGCAACCTGTGCGACCTGGGCGCGATGCTGCTGCAGGGCACCGCCGTCTCCGACAACACCCACCGCATCCACGCGGTCAAGGACGGCACGCCCGTCATCCCGATGACGCTGCTCGGCACCTTCAGCCCGTACATGGTCGTGCACAAGAGCTCGGTGGTGAAGATCGACCCGTCCATCCCGTTCGAGGTCGCCTGCCTCGTCGGCTGCGGCGTGACCACCGGCTACGGCTCGGCCGTGCGCAGCGCGAACGTCCGGCCGGGCGACGACGTCGTCATCGCCGGCATCGGCGGCGTCGGCATGGGCGCGCTGCAGGGCGCGCTGAACGCCGGTGCCCGCAACATCTTCGCCATCGACCCGGTGGAGTGGAAGCGCGACCAGGCGCTCAAGTTCGGCGCCACGCACGCCTACCCCGACATCGTCAGCGCGATGATGGGCGTCGCCGAGGTCACCGCAGGGCCGGATGGCGTCGAAGACCATCATCACCACCGGTGAGCTCAAGGGCGAGGAGATCGACAACTACCTCAACATCACCGCCAAGGGCGGCACCTGTGTCGTCACCGCGGTCGCGAACATGGCCAGCTCCGACGTGACGCTGAACCTGTCGATGCTGACGCTGCTGCAGAAGAACCTGCAGGGCACCATCTTCGGCGGCGGCAACCCGCACTTCGACATCCCGCAGCTGCTGTCGATGTACCAGGCCGGCCGGCTCAATCTCGACGACATGGTGACCCGGCAGTACAAGCTCGAGCAGATCAACGAGGGTTACAAGGACATGCTGGAAGGCCGCAACATCCGCGGCGTGATCCGCTACACCGACGCCGATCGGTAGCGTCGCATGACGGACGGCAAAGGTGTAGCCGAGCTCGCACCGGTCATCGCGGCGTCGCAGAACTCGTGGCGGCTGCGTGCAGACCGGGGACCGCGCCGGGTGGCTCGCCCTGATGGCCGACGACGTCGTGCTCGAGGACCCGATCGGCGAGTCCGTCACCAACCCCGACGGCACCGGCGTGCGGGGCAAGGAGGCGGTGGCCGCCTTCTATGACACCAACATCGGCCCCAATCAGCTGCGGATCACCTGCGAGGAGACGTTCCCGTCCAGCAGCCCGCGGGAGATCGCCTACATCCTGGTGCTCGAGACCACGTTCCCCAACGGCTTCGTCGCCACCGTCCGCGGCGCGTTCACCTACCGGGTGGACGACGCGGGCCTGATCACCAACCTGCGCGGCTACTGGAACATGGACGCGATGACGTTCTCCGAAACGGGAACGACGGATTAACGACTCGTCCGCTGCCTTGCGCGGCCGCGGCGCGGTGGTCGTCGGCGGTACCCGGGGAGTCGGCCTCGCCGTGGCCACGCTGCTGGCCGACCTCGGCGCTGCAGTGGTGGTCAACGGGCGCGACCCCGACGCCGCCGCCGAAGCGGCGCACGGTATCCCGGGCGCGCTCGCGCACGCGGGCTCGCCGGCCGACCCTGCCGTGGCCGATGCGCTCATCGGTCGCTGTATCGACGAATTCGGCCGCATCGACATCCTGATCAACTGCGCGGGCACCGCCGAACCGGCCGGCTCGTCGATTCTCAACGTCACCCCGGAACAGTTCCAGGATCTGCTGGAGGCCCACCTCGGCACGGTGTTCCAGACGTGCCGGGCGGCGGCCCCGCTGATGGCACAGCAGGGTTCGGGGACGATCGTCAACACCAGCTCGTTCGCCTTCCTCGGCGACTACGGCGGCACCGGCTACCCCGCGGGCAAGGCCGCCGTCAACGGCTTGACGCTGGCCATCGCCGCCGAACTCGCCGAACACGGCGTGCGGGCGAATGTCGTGTGCCCGGGCGCCAAGACGCGGCTGTCGACCGGTCCGGAATACGAGGCGCACATCGCCGAGCTGAACCGGCGCGGGCTGCTCGACGAGATCAGCATGCAGGGCGCCCTCGATGCGGCACCGCCGGCATACGCGGCACCCACTTACGCCTACCTCGCCAGCGACCACGCGAACGGCGTGACCGGTCAGATCTTCATCGCCGCAGGCGGATTCGTCGGCCGTTTCGACCGCCAGAGTCCGGCGATCATCGCCTACCGGGACCACCACGGGTCGCCACCGTGGACCGTCGAGGAGATCGCGGCACAGGCCGGCTGATCACGGCAGCTGCGGTTTGATCACCTCGAGCACCCACTGCGCATAGTCGAGATACTCGTCGACCCCACGCACCTTCGGGATGGGCACCGCGCTCACCGTGACGCCCTGTTCGCCCAGCCAGTTCAGCCGGTCGACGATCTGGGCCGCGCTCATGCCCGGCCGGGCATGCGGGTCGCGCTGTGCGACATGTCCTTCTCCCACCCGGTTGGTGCCGAGACCGTGCACGACGTCGAACGGGCGGCCATCGTAGCCGGACTGGGACTTGATGAAATCCAATCGCTCGACGATCTTCTCGGGAGGTGTGAGGAACGGCCACCACCCGGAGGCGTACTTCGCGGCCCGGCGCAGCGCCGCGTCGGCGTCGCCACCGATCCAGATCGGCAGGTGAGGCTTCTGCACGGGTTTGGGTTCGAACGCCACCTCGCGGAACGCGATGTACTTTCCCTCGAAACTCGGCGTCTCGCTCGTCCACAGCTCCTTGATCACCGCGAGGTACTCGTCCGCCATGCGCCCGCGTTCCCGGAACGGGACCCCGAGCGCCTCGAACTCGCCCTGCAGCCATCCGACGCCGAACGTGACCATCATCCGGCCGCCGCTCATCCAGTCCGCTGTCGCCAGCGCCTTGGCCAGCACGACCGGATGCTGCAGCGGGAGCACGGTGATGCAGGAGTTCAGCCGGATCCGTTCGGTCGCCCCAGCCAGATAGGCCTGTGCCACTGTGGACTGCAGATAGTGCGGGCCCGAAAGTTCCACGTGCTCCGGTGGGATCACGAAATGCTCGGGGACCGCGATCATGTCGTAACCCCAGGCGTCCGCGCACCTGGCCATGCGGGTCTGGTCGGCACCGGTCACCGAGGCTTCCCACGGCTGCGACATCGCCGGCAGGCGCAGCATGTGGGGAAGCGCGAAGACGAGTTTCATACCCGGCTACTTGAGCATGCTGCCGGCGTCCACGGTGACCGGCAGGCCCGTGATGTAGCGGGCCTCGTCGGAAGCCAGGAACAGCACGGCGTTGCTGATGTCGACGGGCTCGACCCAGCCGACGGGCAGGACGTGCATGAACTGCGCGGCGACGGCCAGATCGTCGGGGCCCGGGTTCTCCAGATCGGGACGGAAGAGCTTCATCGTGCCCTCGTTCATGAACAGCGGGGTGTTCACATTGGTCGGGCAGACGGCGTTGACCCGGATCGAATGCCTACCCAACTCCACGGCGAAGGTGCGCATCAGCCCGATCACGCCGTGCTTGGCGGCGATGTAGTGACCGGTATGCGGGTACGGCTTGAGGCCGCCGACTGAGCTGGTGAGGATGATCGATCCGCCACGACCTCCGGCAAGAACATGGGGCACAGCGGCTTTGACGGACTTCCAGACGCCTGACAGGTTGACGTCGATCATGTCGTTCCAGTCCTCTTCGCTGGTGCAGTCCAGCGTCTGCCCACCGTTGCCGATGCCGGCGTTCGCGACGACGATGTCGAGCCGGCCCAGCTGCTCCACCCCGGAGTCCACCGCCGCCTTCACCGCCGCGTAGTCGCGCACGTCCACTTCGGCAGCGACCACCCGGCGGCCGATTCCCTTCACGAGATCCATGGTCTGGGCCAGGTCGTCCGGTGTGGCGGCAGGGATCGCAGTGTTGTTGCTGATCGGCCTGCAGACGTCGATCGCGATGATGTCGGCGCCTTCCTCGGCGAGGCGCGCGGCGTGGCTGCGCCCCTGACCACGCGCAGCACCCGTGATGAACGCGACCTTGCCCTCGACCCGACCGCCCATGTGCCACCTCGATTTCAGCCCTGGTACCGACTACTTGTCGATCGATCAGGAGCGTGACATCGATCGCCGTGACTGTCAACCACCGGAGACCGGGGCCAGCAGTTTCAGATGGCGTTCCACGTACGCGCGCATCTCGTCGTGCCCCAGCGTGACCCCGACGGTTCCCTCGTTGCACAGGCTGCGGGCGATCTGGGCGATCAGCATCGAGATCACCACGGGTGGGTGCTCCTCGATGTCGACCCCGTTGGCGCGCAGTGCCACGGTGACCGCCGCGGTCTCGATGTCACGGACCCGCTCGGCATATGCCCGCAATTCGACACGGATCGCCTTGCGGTGATTGGCCAAGGCCATGAACTCGGTGTTCAACCCGGTTCTACTGGCATCGTTGTTGATCAACCACAGGGCGCGAAGTGGATCGCTGTTGGTCAACGCGGCGCGCATGTGTTCCAGCGAGCTCTCTCCACCGGCGCGCAGCACTTCGACGAAGAGGTCGTCCATCGTCGGGAAGTAGTAATACACCAGCGCCTGTTTGACGCCGGCCTCCGCCGCCACCCGCCTCGACGTCGCTGCGGCGTAGCCCTCGTCGCGCATGACTCTCGCCGTCGCCTCGATCAGCCGCTGGCGTGCATTCAGCTCGGCACCACGTGCTCTGGGCGAGGCCGCCATTCACCGGCCGCCCGTGCGGTCGTTGTTTGACCGTGCGTCGAGCACCGTGGTAAGCATGGCGCATTCTAGCAGTCTGATCGATCGATCAGGCAAGCGAAAGGACGGCTGCCCAGGATGACCGACCTCGCATCGGCTGACTTCTTCTCCGATTACGCACTCAGCCAGGACCCCCATCCCTATTGGGATCACCTGCGCGAGCAGAGCCCGGTGTACCGCGAACCGCACTACGGCGTCGTCGCGGTCACCGGGTACCAGGAGGTGCTCGCCGCATTCAAGGATCACGATTCGTTCTCCGCGGTCAACGCGATCGGCGGGCCTTTCCCGCCGCTGCCGTTCACCCCCGAAGGCGACGACATCAGCGAGCAGATCGAGGCGCACCGGCACCTGTTTCCTATCCACGAGCACCTGGTCGTGATGGATCCGCCCGCCCACGAGCGGGCCCGGTCCCTGCTCAACAAGCTCCTGACGCCACGGCGCCTCAAGGAGAACGAGGAGTACATGTGGCAGCTGGTCGACAGCCAGATCGACCAGGTCATCGACCCGGGTTCATCGCAAGGCCGGTGCGAGTTCCTGTCCGAGTACGCTAAACCGTTTGCCACGTCGGCGATCATCGACCTTCTTGGGGTCCCGCAGGAGGACCGGCCGGAGTTTCTGGCGGCGTTGGGGGCCGAGCAGCCGGACGGGGCCCGCGTCGGCGCGCTCGACGGGGAGCCGGTGGGGCTCGACCCGCTGCAGTACCTGGACGACAAATTCGCCGGATACCTCACCGAGCGGCGGCGCGAGCCGCGCGGTGACGTGCTGTCGGGCATGGCGACCGCCGTCTACCCGGACGGGTCGACCCCGGAACTCATCGAGGTGGTCAAACCGGCGACGTTCCTGTTCGCCGCCGGGCAGGAGACGGTCACGAAGCTGCTCAGCGCGGCTGTCAAGACGCTGGCGGAACAGCCCGGATACCAAGGGACTCTGCGAGAACACCCCGATCGCATCCCGACGTTCATCGAAGAGGCCCTGCGGATGAACGCACCGACCAAGGTCGACTTCCGTCTGGTCCGCAAGACCACCACACTCGGCGGCGTGCATCTGAGGGCGGGCACGATCGTGATGCTGTGCCTGGGTGCGGCCAACCGGGATCCGCGCAAGTTCGAGGATCCCCACGAGTTCCGTCCGGACCGGAAGAACGTTCGCGAGCACATCGCGTTCGGCCGCGGAATCCACACCTGCGCCGGCGCACCGCTGGCCCGGGTGGAGGGCCAGATCACCGTCCGCCGGTGGCTCGACCGAACCGACGAGATCCATCTCGACGAGTCCGTCCACGGACCCGCCGGGCAACATCACTTCACCTACGACCCGACCTTCCTGTTGCGTGGCCTGAGCCAGTTGAACATCGAGTTCACAGTCGGTGGTCGAGATACTGCTCGCGGAGCTTGAGTTTGGACACCTTGCCGGTCGCGGTGTGCGGTAGCTCGTCGACGAACACGACGTCGTCCGGCAGCCACCACTTGACGACCTCACCGGCCAGATAGTCCAGGATGTCCTCGCGCGTCGCGCTCTGGCCCTCGCGCACCACGATCAGCAGCAGCGGCCGTTCCTGCCACTTGGGGTGCGGCACTCCGATCACCGCGGCTTCGGCGACCGCCGGGTGACCCATCGCCGCGTTCTCCAGGTCGATCGAGCTCACCCACTCGCCACCGGACTTGATGACGTCCTTGGCCCGGTCCACCAGCTGGAGGTAACCGTCGGGGTCGATGGTGGCGACGTCGCCGGTCGGGAAGAACCCCTCGGCGTCCAGCTTCTCGCCGCCCTCGCCCTTGAAGTAGCCACTGGCGATCCACGGCCCGCGCACCCAAACTTCGCCGAACGCCTTACCGTCCCAAGGTAACCGGTGCCCCTGGTCGTCGACGATCTTGAGTTCCACGCCGCAGATACCGCGGCCCTGCTTGAGCTTGATCTGGTGTTTCTCCTCGGTCGAGAGCCGCTCGTGCTTGGGCAGCAGCCGGCCGATCACACACAGCGGGCTGGTCTCGGTCATCCCCCAGCCCTGCATCGCGTCGGCGCCGAAGTCGCGTTCGAACCGCTCGATCATCGACAGCGGCAACGCCGCCCCGCCGGTGCCGGCGATACGCAGGCCGAGTTCATGCGGGTCGATCTCGGGATGGGCGTCGAGATAGGAGAACAGCATCATCCACACCGTCGGCACGCCCTGGGACTGGTTGACGCCTTCGGAGGCCATCAGCTGCATAGATGGACTCGCCGTCGAGGTGCGGGCCGGGCAGCACGAGTTTGGCGCCGACCATCGCCGCGGTGTAGGGCGTCCCCCAGGCGTTGGCGTGGAACATCGGAACGACGAGCAGGATCACCGAGCCACTGTGCACGTCGTTGGCATCCCTGGCCGCCGCCATCAGCGTGTGCAACATCGTCGAACGATGGGAGTACAGAACACCTTTCGGGTTCCCGGTGGTGCCCGAGGTGTAGCACAGCGACGATGCGCTGCGCTCGTCGAACTCCGGCCAGTCGTAGTGGGTGGACTGGCGGCCGACGAACTCGTCCCAGCACAGCAGCGATCCCTCGGGGACGCCGGGCACATCGGGCATGTGCTCCCGGTCGGTCATCACGACGTAGGTCTCGACAGTGCGCAGTTCGGGCGCAAGGCGGCTGACCAGCGGCGCAAAAGTGGTGTCGAAGAACAGGATGCGGTCTTCGGCGTGGTTGACGATGTAGGCGATCTGCTCCGGGAACAGCCGCGGGTTGACCGTGTGCAGCACCGCACCGGATCCGGAGACGCCGAAGTAGAGGGCGAGGTGGCGATCGCTGTTCCAGGCCAGCGTGGCGACCCGGTCCGACTGCTCGATGCCCAGCTCGCCCAGCGCGTTGGCGACCTGTTTGGACACCTCGCCGATCTCGCGCCACGTCGATCGCCGCACGTGCCCCTCGGGCAACCGGGAGACGATCTCGGCGTCGGCATGGAACGCCGCCGCGTACTCGATCAACGACGAGATCATCAGCGGCCGGTCCTGCATCAAACCCAGCATGCGGCCAGGTTAGCCACCGCTGCCCCGGATGTCGCCGGGCTTGCGCATATCCTCAAGAGCGCCCGGTGTCGGGCGCCGGTCAGGCCGAGGTTCTGCGGCGCCAGCGGCTGCTGTAGGCCGCGCGGGCCGCCGCCGACGGCCGGGACCGGTGGATCATCGCCTCTTCGCGCTTGATCACCGCGCGCATGGTCAGAGCGGTCAGCACCAGCATGACCACCGCGGGCACTGCGGACAGCGGTGAGGCCAGCAGCAGCTGGCTCAGTTCTTGAGCATCCATGTGAGAGGTTCGTAGCCGCGGCCCGGTTGGATGGCCTCGACGACCGGGCAATCGCGCCCCGCGGTGGGGTGCGCGAACGCGGACCCCGCCTTCCGCGCACCCGCGGCTCCTGGAATGCTCGCCACCATGGCGACCGTGTTCACGAAGATCATCAACGGCGAGCTGCCGGGGCGATTCGTCTACGAAGACGACGACATCGTCGCGTTCCTGACGATCCAGCCGATGACGCAGGGCCACACCCTCGTGGTGCCCCGTGCGGAGATCGACAACTGGCAGGACGTCGAGCCGGCGGTGTTCGCCCGGGTCATGCAGGTGTGCCAGCTGATCGGCAAGGCGGTGTGCAAGGCCTTCGGCACCGAGCGGTCCGGCGTGATCATCGCCGGCCTGGAGGTACCCCACTTGCACGTCCACGTCTTCCCGGCGCGCAACCTGTCCGACTTCGGGTTCGCCAACGTCGATCCCGACCCGTCAGCGGAGTCGCTGGACGACGCGCAGGCCAAGATCAAGGCCGCGCTGGCCGAATTCAGCTGAGCGGAACCGCGGGCTCTTCGGGCACCGCGGCTTCGGCGATACGCGGCAGGTTCACCCGGAAGCGGCAGCCCTGGCCCAGGCGCGGTGGCTGACGGTGACCCGGCCGCCGTGCGCGTAGACCAGCGAGTCGACGATCGACAGGCCCAGGCCGGTGCCCCCACTGGCGCGGGTGCGCGACGAGTCGGCGCGGTAGAACCGCTCGAACACGCGGTGCGCGTCCTCCTCACTCATGCCGGGGCCCTCGTCGCACACCTCGACCACCGCGTCGTCGGCTTCGGTGCCCACCCGCACGGTCACTCCCGCGGTCTCGGGCGTGTGCTGCAGCGCATTGGCCACCAGGTTGCCGAGAACCTGACGCAGCCGGGCCTCGTCGCCGAGCACCTCCGGCGTTCCCGGCCCGTCGAACACCTCCATGCGGATCGAGCGCCGCGGCGCGATCGACTGCGCGTCGTGCACGGCGTCGCTGGCCAGAGCGAGCAGATCCACCCGGCGCTGCTCGAGCGGGCGCTGCGCGTCGAGCCGGGCGAGCAGCAGCAGGTCCTCCACGAGCAGGCCCATGCGGCGGGACTCGCTTTCGATGCGGCCCATCAACATCTCGACGTCGCGGGCGGCGCCCTGCCGGTACAGCTCGGCGAACCCGCGGATGGTCGTCAGCGGTGTCCGCAGCTCGTGGCTGGCGTCGGTGATGAAGCGACGCATCCGGTCCTCCGAGCCGCGCGCCTGCTCCGCCGAGGACTCCGAGGAGGCCAGGGCCCGCTGGATCTGCGCGAGCATCCCGTTGAGCGCCAGCGACAGCCGGCCGACCTCGGTGCGCGGGTCCCGCTCCGGCACCCGGCGGTCCAGCTGGCCCGCCGCGATCGCGGCCGCCGTCTGCTCGACCTCGGCCAGCGGCCGCAGACTGCGATGCACCACCGCGTAGCCGACGATGCCGAGCACCAGCAGCACCGCGAGGCCGATACCGACCTGCCCGTAGACCAGCGCACGCGTCGTCGAACTCACGTTGGTCAGGTCGATCGCGACGGTGGTCAGCTCACCGCGCGATCCGCGCACCGTCATCGCGCGCCACTGCACATCGGAGTCGTCGACCGAGCCGACGGTCACCGGCACCGGTCCCACGTCGTTGTCCGCCGGCAGTGCCGGCTCGGCGTCGCGGTCGTTGACCGCCATCCACACGTGCCCGTCAGGGTCGATGCCGCGGACGTAGAAGTCCGACGGCGGACGGGCCGGGTTGGGTCCCTCGATCGGCGTGCTGGGCAGCTGCCGCGGCACCTGGGCCCAGCCGCGGGACGCGTCGAGCAAGGTGTCGTCGACGCGGTTCATCAGGCTGTGATGCATGATCGTGGTGACCGCGATACCCGAGGCCAGCAGGCCGCAGGCCACCAACAGCAGGGTGGCGGCGACCAGGCTTACTCGAAGCGGGACCCCACGTCTGATCTGACCCACGCCTCCATTGTCGTCATCGTGGCTCACGGAGGACGTATCCAACGCCACGCAAGGTGTGCAGCAGGCGCTTCTCCCCGGTGTCGATCTTGCGGCGCAGATACGACACATAGGACTCGACCACGTTCACGTCACCGCCGAAGTCATAGCGCCACACGTGGTCGAGGATCTTGGGCTTGGACAGCACCGTGCCCGCGTTGATGATGAAGTACCGCAGCAGGGTGAACTCGGTCGGCGACAGCGAGACCGGCTCGCCGGCCTTCCACACCTCGTGGGTGTCCTCGTCGAGCTCGATGTCGGCGAACGTGAGTCGCGAGGTGCGGGGTTCCTCGTTGCCTCGACCGGACCTGCGCAGGATCACCCGTAGCCGCGCCACCACCTCTTCGAGGCTGAACGGCTTGGTGACGTAGTCGTCGCCGCCGAGCGTCAGGCCCGCGATCTTGTCCTGCAGCGAGTCGCGGGCGGTGAGGAACAGCGCGGGCGCGTCGATGCCGTCGGCGCGCAGCCGGCGCAGCAGCCCGAACCCGTCCATGCCGGGCATCATCACGTCGAGGATGATCGCGTCGGGCCGCATCTCACGCGCGACGTCGAGCGCCGCGGGGCCGTTGGAGGCGGTGTAGACCTCGAAACCCTGGAACTTCAGGCTCACGGAAAGCAGCTCGACGATGTTGGTCTCGTCGTCGACTACGAGCACACGTGCTTCGGGAACGTTCTCCTGCGCTGGCATCGCCATAGCCCTCTATGTTCATCGGTCTGGTTGCCAGTGTGCTGCACGCCAGCTGTGCACTTCCTGTGAGTTGTCTCGCCCGGCTCTCCCTAGACTGGTGCCATGAACCTGGGCAGATCCTTGAGCGATCTCGCGGTCGCACCGATGCGGGTCGGCCTGGCCGTCGCCGACGCCGGTCTGGGCGTGGCCAGCGGCGGGCTCGGGATCGCTCGCCGGGCGCTGGGCGAGTCGACGAGGCGGCGTCCGGCAGGCGCCGACGTCGTTCGCCTCGATGCTCGGCGTGCAGGACGCGGTAGAACGGGCCAACCGGCTGGCCCGGCTGATGGACGAGGACCAGCCGCTGGGCCGGGCACTGGCGCCCGACGGCGCCCTGGACCGGCTGCTCAAGCCCGGCGGGGTGGTGGACCGGCTCACGGCTCCCGGTGGCGCGCTCGACCGGCTGACCCAGGAGGACGGCGGGCTGATGCGCGCCATCGAGCCGGGCGGGCTGGTGGACCAGCTGCTGGCCGAGGACGGCCTGATCGACCGCCTGCTGGCCGAGGACGGCGTGGCCGACCGGCTGTTCGCCGAGGGTGGCGTGGTGGACACCCTGACCGCCCGCAACGGTCCGCTCGAGCAGCTCGCGACCGTCGCGGACACATTGAACCGCCTGACGCCGGGGCTGGAAGCGCTGGAACCGACCATCGAGGCGCTGCGTGAGGCGGTGATCGTGCTGAGCCAGGTCGTCAACCCGCTGAGCAACATCGCCGACCGGATCCCGCTGCCGGGCCGGCGTCTGCGGGGCCGGTCCCCGACGCGGCCCGCGACCCCGGCACGAGTTATCGACGTCGAAGAGTGAGCGCCGAGCCGATAAGCTGACCTCCGCACGCCTCCTTAGCTCAGCGGTAGAGCAACGCTCTTGTAAAGCGTAGGTCGTCAGTTCAATCCTGACAGGGGGCTCCACAGCTTGGTCCGGTACGCCTGGGGCCACCCACCACACCCCCGCTGGGGTGCTGCGCCGATCAGATGTGCGGTAGGGCGTGCGACCCTGCGAAGTGCATGCCCGCAGGACTTCGCAGTTGTTCACCCAGAATCCTCCGGTGAGTTCCTGCCGACGGGGAGCCGAGCACCTTCTTTGTGCCCGGCTAGGCCGATGCAGCAAATCTGGTGTGCCGATTGATGCAGCATCGAACAGGAGCAACCCAGCCGTTTACCGACCTTGTCGTCGACACCGACGCGGCATGACCATTGGTCAGCCCGTTGAGCTGCGAAAACAAACGGGCGCCACGCCGCAACCGCCGACCATCACACCGTCTGTTGACACATCGAGGTACGGGTTTTTCACGAGGCGTCAAACAGCAGCTGCTTGAGCTTGCAACATCCAGGAAACTTCTCCGCCTGGATCGCTCGACTCGCCTGACTCGGTCGTGCTACTTATTCCCTGACGCTGCAGAAAATTTGCCACAGCCGCAAAGCAGCTCCAAACAAGGGGGGGTCATGGCGGGTAATCACCGTGCGCGGAAAACAGACCGACGTGAGGCTGCCAAGCGACCGGCACCCTATGCCTGGCTGGGTGCCGGGGCAGTCGGCTTGGGCGTGGGTGCCGCGGTGGTCTGCGGGGCGGGAGTGGCCTACGCCGACGATGGCGACGGTGCAGGCGGTTCGTCAGAGGCAGCCAATGCGCCACGGCAGACTCAGGCGGCATCGGATCGATCGCAGGCTGGGCCGTCACGTGTGCCGTCCGGGGCGGCCAACCGTAGGTCCAGCGATGTCGACCGACCGCAGCTTCGGGTAAACAGAAAAGACTCCGAGGGCGACGTTGACGATTCCAACAAAGGATCTGGCCTCGACGCCGCTAACGATTCGCCTCGCCGAGGCTGGCGGATCGGAAGTGCTGACACTGCCACCCGGCACCGGCTCGGCAAGCGGGACGATGCCGACGCACTTCCCGCCGCAAGGCCTGGCAGAGTTGACTTAGCCGCAGCACCCGAAGTTTCCCAGGCCGCGGTGGACACCGTTGCACTCAACGCCATGTCCGCGCTGCCGGATTCGGGCAGGGGCGCCCCCGCCCAATCGGCAGCCCTTGTGGTCTTGACGGCCGTTCCCCGCCGCCACATACATGGCACCGACGCCACGACCGATGAGCCGACCCAGACTGCACGGGAGTCGACCACTGACGTTGCCGCGGCGCCCTTGGCAGCCCTAACGGCTACGACGATCACGATCAGCACGTGGAGTCAGCTGGTATCTGATGTCGCGGCGTACGGCGGCTACATCTCGCCTCCGACCGCGGGAACCTGGTCGAGCGACAATCAAGCGACGCTGGAGGACACATCGTGGACGTTGAACAACACCTATCTGGACGCCTTCGGCGGTCTTGATCAACAGACCGACTCCTACGCAACGCAGACGACGTTTACCTACACCACGCCGTATGCACAAAATGCGTTCGTCCAATCGCAGCTGAAAAACAAGGCCCTCGAGCTGCAGCTGAACTACGCCCCGTCCAACTACACCGCGTGGCTGGTGGCCACGTCACTGACGGACTCTTCGACCATCAGCGGCGGGAAACAACTCGCCATCGGCGACACGATCGTCCACCCTGCCCCCATTTATGCGCTCACACCCGATGGCAATGGCGGGTTCACCCTTGCCTTTCCGGCCACCACGGACCCCAGCTGGCAAAGCGTTTATTACGTCGCCATCCTGCCGAAGAACATCGTGCCCGTCTTCCCCGGTGGCGATATCACGGCGCCGACGGCCCCGACCATCGCGACCTCGAAGCTCACGCCCTCGAGCGTGTCGCTGAAAACCTCGGGAAGCACCGACGATGTCGGGGTCGTGGGATACAACTTCTATCGCGTCGACTCCTACGATGACGGCCAGGGAAATACTCAGACCACGATCTTCAAGGCCAACGGGTCGGTCGTATCCACCGGGACGACGTTCGTCGATACCGCAGTCGAACCAAACACGACCTATGTCTACACCGCTCGCGCCGTCGACGCGGCCGGGCACGAAAGCTTGGACAGCGCGCCGCTTTCGGTGACGACGCCGGCACTGGATACGGAGCCGCCCACCGCACCCGGCATCACTGCCACCGACGTCACGACGATGACGGTGACCCTGCTTGTCTCCGGGAGCACGGACAACGTGAAGGTCGTGGGCTACGACATCTATCGGGACGGCGTCCAGGTGAACGTCGAAGCGGTCAAGGTCGGTGAGAGCTTCCTCGATACCGACCTCCTTTCCGGAACCGCATACACCTACACCGCCCAAGCCTTCGACGCGGCAGGAAATTACAGCGAGGAGAGCGCGCCCCTGCTGGTCACCACCAACGGCAGCGCGGGCGGCGACACGGGTGACGGCGACGGCACGGACGACGGCGACGAGCTGACGGCGCCGAAGATCAGAACCACCGACGTGACAACGACGGCCGTCTATCTGCACGTCGAGGGCGACAAGACCGAAGGGATCGTCTCTTACGAGATTTACCGGAGGGTCGCAGGAGGGTCCGAAGTCCTGATCACCTCTGTCGTCGGAGCCGACGGCGACTACAAGGATACTGGGCTGACGCCTGATACCAGCTACTACTACACGGCACGAGCCGTTGACTCGACGGGTAAGTTCAGCGCGAAAAGCGAACCACCGCTACTCGTCACCACCAACGTCGACACCAGTAACCCGGGCCATTCCGGCCATTGGTGGGACAAACTCAAGATTTCCGTCAAAACGGGTGTACTGGCTTTCAAGACACTCGGATCTATCATCAAGGGCGCGACTTGGGCCACAACGAAATTCGTACTGAAAGTCGCTGAGCCTTTTGCGACGGCTACCGTCGGGACCGTCGCCGCGGTCGTTACCATCGGAGTCTTGGCCATCGACGACGCTCGGCTACTCTGGGCGCTCTACAAGGGTGATGAAGCGGCAGCCATAGCAGCGTCGAACAGGATATTTGCGGATTTTGGAATTCCTGCGAGTTGGGCTGCGGAGGCTAGGAAGCTCTATGCAAAGTTCGATCGGTTGGCGCAGGAACTCCGAAACGGAGCGTTGGACCAAGCCCGGGCCACGATCGCCGAAATCAATCAGTTGCGTGAACAACGGAGTCAGCTGTGAGGCTAACAATCCGAGGACTTCTGACCACGCGAAGGTGTCGAGCCGCCCGAAACTAGCCCGTCCTGCCGAAATCCAGCACCGTAGGTGTCCGTCAGTTCGATCCTGAGAGGGCCCCACCGAGATCGGCCCACGGGAGTTTGCCGTTGACAGCGCCGCCGCGCAGGATCGGTCCGTATCACGGTCGGGAAACGAAAGTCTTCCGAAAGTTCCTTTTTGCTGGCCGGTCCTGTTGGGTTGCGCTTGAATGACGTGCGTCGGGGGACGCTTACCGCTTCTGGAGGGTTATCCTTTGAGTTCCGCAACGTACGTCGGCCGTGTCGGCGCCCTGGCCGTCGCGTTGGGCATCGGTTCGGTGGTCTTTGCAGGCCAGGCAGTGGCCGACGACAGCAACTCATCCTCGGCCGCCAAGCCCGCGGCCTCATCGTCGAAGCCCGCGGCCTCGGCGAGCACAAAGAGCTCTGACCGCACCGACACCTCGACCGGGTCCGGCAACACGTCGGACAAGACGGATAAGGCCGACGCAGCCGACAAGACGGACAAGGCGGACAAGGCCGACACCACCGACAAGGCGGACCGGGCCGACGCACCGGACGCCGACGCCGAGGACACGGCGCCGACCAAGAAGCGCAAGCACGGCTTGTCGTGGAAGAAGTCGGCTCGGGCGAGCGCTGACACGTCGTCGGAGACGACGACGAAGCACGACTCCGAGACCGAGGACCCGCCCTCCGAGCCGAAGGACGAGATCCGTCCCACGCATCGGTCGCCGACCACCGCAACCCCCAGCGACCCGGCCGAACCACCCCGTCCATCGGCCACGCTGACGCTGCGTACCAATGCCGCGGCGCCGAGCACCGCGTCGCACACCGCCACGGCGGCAACCACCGAACAGCAGGCCGATCCCGAGGATCGGCCGCTGGTCAGGGCCGTCGTCAACGTGGTGAGCAGCATGGTGGACTGGGCGCATCAGCGAGCCGACGCCGGCGGCCAGGGTCAGTCCCCCGCGCCGCCGTTCCTGTGGGCACTGATGTCGGTCGCCCGCCGTGAACTGGAGACCCTGTCGGCGTCGCGCACGCCGACCGCGTCTGCAGCGACTGCGGCCCAGTCACGGCCGACCGATCAACAGACTGCTGTTACGGCGCTCACGCCGTACTCGCCGTGGCTCAACCCGCAGGTGAGCCCGTCGACGAATTTCGTCGCCTGGGTGACGGGCAAGGACGTCTACGCCGACCGGACACTGGCCAACACGCTCAACCGGTTCAGCGTCTACGGCACCGACGTCGGCACCATGTGGGACAACGGCATGGTCGACGACCCGACCACCGCGTACAACGAACACCAGGTCCTCATCGCCGTCGGCGACACGTTCAGTGCGGCCAACATGACCGGCAGGCACATCTACAACACGTTGTTCCGCAGCTCGGACACCGACCTGTCCGACGGCATCACCATCCCCAACGGAGAGTGGTACACCGGCAACATGTTCGGCGGTGCGCCGCTGGACGGCGCCGGTCAACGCGCGCCCGATCATCAACCGTCCGGGGTGGCTGCCGAACTCGGTGACACTCATTCCGACGGCGGGCGTCTCGGTGCCCGTCGACGTCACCGAGGACGCCCCGTTCGGCACCGTCCAGTACGTCAGCTTCATGTCGGTGTCCAAGTGGGGCTCATCGGGCCGGTGGACCACCAACTACTCGGCGATCGCGTACTCGACCGACAACGGCGAGAACTTCACCGTCGCGCCCAGCAGCGTGCGCTACAACTCGTTCCTGAGCGCTAACAAGAACTTTCAGCAGTCGGCGTTCGTCAAGGGCGACGACGGATTACATCTACATGTACGGCACTCCCAACGGGCGCCAGGGTGCCGCCTACCTGGCCCGGGTCGCGCCGGAAGACATCCTCAAGACCTCCCAGTACGAGTACTACAAGGCGGCGAAGTCGACCTGGTTCGGCACCAAGCCGGCGTCCTGGGTCAAGGGCAGCCCCCAGTCGGCCTCGGCGATCATCGGCAAGTCGGGGGGCTTCTGGGGTTTCACCCAGCCCGGCTACACCGTCAGCGAGATGTCGGTGCAGTACAACGAATACCTCGGAAAATACGTTGTGCTCTACGGTGATCAGTCCAACAGCATCGTGCTGCGCACCTCCGACACGCCGGAGGGCGTCTGGTCGGACGCGACGGTACTGATGACCCAGCAACCGGGCGGCATCTACGCGCCCATGCTGCATCCGTGGTCGCCGTCCACCGAGGGCACCGGCTCGGACCTGTACTGGAACCTGTCGCTGTGGTCGGAGTACAACGTGATGCTGATGCACACCGACCTCACCAAGATCTAGCGCACCGCCCGACCGCGCCGGACATACACTGCGCTCGTGCGTGACGTCCTCGACGAGTTGCTGGCGGTCTGGCGGGCCGGCGGCACCGCGGGGCTGTCCACCGTGGTGCGCACGATGCGCTCTGCGCCGCGGCCGCCCGGCGCCGCGATGGTGGTCGCCCCGGACGGCAGCGTGGCCGGATCGGTGTCCGGCGGCTGCGTCGAGGCCGCCGTCTACGAGGTCGCCAACGACGTCGTGGCCAGCGGCCGACCGGAGCTGCAGCGGTACGGGGTCAGCGACGACGACGCGTTCTCGGTCGGACTGACCTGCGGCGGCACCATCGACGTGTTCACCGAACCGGTGTCGCGCAGCACCTTTCCGCAATTGCAGGCCGTCGCCGACGACATCGCCGCGCACCGGGCGATCGCCGTGGCCACCGTCATCGCGCACCCGGACCCGGCACGGCTGGGCCGGCGGCTGATCGTCGGCGCCGATACGGCGCAGGGGTCGCTGGGGTCGGCGCGGGCCGACGACGCGGTGGCCGACGACGCTCGCGGGCTGCTGGCCGCGGGCCGGTCGGCCGTGCTGTCCTACGGACCCGACGGCCAGCGGCAGGACGCCGGCATGGAGGTGTTCGTCGCCAGCCATGCACCCCGCCCCCGGATGCTGATCTTCGGCGCGATCGACTTCGCCGCGGCGCTCGCCGCGCAGGCGTCGTTCCTCGGCTACCGCGTCACGGTGTGCGACGCCCGGCCGGTGTTCGCGACGGCCGCGCGTTTCCCCGCCGCCGAAGAGGTCGTCGTCGAATGGCCGCACCGTTACCTCGCCACCCAGGCCGCCCTCGGGGCGATCGACGCCCGCACCGCGATCGCTGTGCTCACCCACGACCCGAAGTTCGACGTGCCCGTGCTGGAGGCCGCGCTGCGGCTGTCGGGATCGGCGCGGCCCGGTTACGTCGGCGTGATGGGGTCGCGCCGAACCCATGAGCGATCGGATGCGCCGGCTGCGGGAAGCGGGTCTGACCGATGCCGAGCTGACCGGCCTGGCCAGCCCCATCGGCTTGGACCTCGGGGCGCGCACCCCGGAGGAGACCGCGGTGTCCATCGCGGCCGAGATCATCGCGAGACGCTGGGGCGGGGGCGGTCGCCCGCTGGCCGAGACCGACGGGCGGATCCACCACGCGGGCTGAGACCGCTGCCGCGGATAGTGAGACAACCATGAGTGGAAATGTCGCTCTCGGATTGCGATAACGTCACTCTCTACAGCCCGAGGAGAGTGATCCCCGTGACCGACACCGCCGTCGACTCCGTCAGTACGCGCTACGCCGGCCGACGCGTCCCCCGCGTCGAGGACAGCCGCCTGCTGACCGGTCACGGCGCCTTCGTCGACGACATCACCCGGCCCGGGATGCTGCACGCGTGCTTCGTGCGCAGCCCGTTCGCCCACGCGCGACCATCCGCGGCATCGACGCCTCGGCAGCGCTCGCCCTGCCCGGGGTGCACGCGGTGTTCACCGCCGCCGATCTCAACCCCGACGTCAAGGAGGCCTGGCACGCCGTCGCCGGCAAGGACATCCCGGACACCCCGCGGCCGCCGCTGGCCGTCGGCGAGGTGAAGTTCGTCGGCGACCCCGTCGCCCTCGTCGTCGCCGACAGCCGCTACCTCGCCGAGGACGCCGTGGATCTGGTCGAGGTCGACTACGAACCGCTGCCCGCCGTCGCCGACTTCCGCAGGGCGATCGGCGGCAGTGCAGCAGGTGTGCCCGTCGTGCACGGCGACTATCCCGACAACGTCGCCGGCGGCATGGGCGGCATGCCGCCCGACGAAGAAGTGTTCGCCACGGCGCCGCACGTCGTCGAGCAACACATCTACCAGCAGATGTACGTCCCGGTGCCGATGGAGACCCGCGGCATGGTCGCCGAATGGACCTCGGCCACCGAGGAACTCACCGTGTGGGCGTCCACGCAGACCCCGCACGAGCTGCGCGCGTTCGCCGCGCGGCTGCTCGGCATCCCGGCCCAGGGGGTGCGGGTGATCATGCGTGACACCGGCGGCGCATTCGGCCAGAAGGTGGTGCCGATGCGCGAGGACATGTGCATTCTGCTGGCGGCCCGCAAGGTGACTGCGACGCGAACGCGCGATCGGGCACGGCCGCGCTGAAGTGGATCGAAGACCGCCGGGAGAACCTGATGTCGGCCGGCCAGTCCCGCCATGTCGACGGCAAGGTCCGGATGGCGTTCGACGCCGACGGCAGGATCCTGGCCGCCGACATCGACTTCGTGCAGGACGTCGGCTCCTATCCGACCCCGTATCCGGTGCTCACCACCGCCGCGATCGGCATGTTCTTTCCCGGGCCCTACCGGGTGCCCAAGGCCAGCTTCAACTACAAGACGGTGTTCTCCAACACCCCCGGCCTGCACGCCTACCGCGGGCCGTGGCAGTACGAAACCCTCACCCGCGAAATGCTTCTCGACTGCGCCGCCCGCGAGATCGGGATCGATCCGGTCGAACTGCGACGGATCAACATCCTGCGCGGCGACGAGATGCCGTTCGTCAACCCCAACGGCATGCCGTACGACAACTGCGCACCCGCCGACACCTTCGAGCAGGCCGTGAAGATCCTCGACCACGAGGGCTTCCGCAAGGAACAGGCCGACGCGCTGGCGCAGGGCCGCTATCTGGGGCTGGGTTTCTCGGCCTACATCGAACCCACCGGCGCGGCCACCGGGCACCTCGCGACCGAGGGCGCCACCATGCGCATGGAGCCCACCGGCAAGGTCAACGTCTACGTCAACGGCGGGTCGAGCGGCAACAGCATCGAGACCACGGTGGTGCAGCTGACCGCCGACGCCCTGGGTGCCGACATCGACGACGTGTCGACGATCCAGGGCGACACCGCCGTGACCCCGTACGGCGCCGGCACCCAGGGCAGCCGCAGCGGCCCGATGACCGCGGGCGCCGTCCACGAAGCGGGCACCATCCTGCGCGGGCAGATCGTCGCGATCGCCGCGCAGATGCTCGGCGTCGAGGAGGCCGACATCGAGCTCGCGGACTCCTCGGCCGCCGTCCGCACCGATCCCGACAAGAGCGTGACGTTCGCCGACATCGCCTACCGCTCGTACTACGAACCCGCGCTGCTCGGCGGTGTCGCGCCCACGCTGGAAGCCACCGCACGCTTCAACTCGCAGGCGATGATCCACTGGGCCAACGCGACACACGCCTGCACCTGCGAAGTCGACGTCGAGACCGGGCAGGTGACACTCACCCGCTACATCGTCAGCGAGGACGTGGGCCCGATGATCAACCCGAACGTCGTGGAAGGGCAGGTCGCCGGCGGCACCGTGCAGGGCATCGGCGGAGCACTGCTGGAGAAACTCGCCTACGACGACGCGGGCAACCCGGTGGCGTCGACGTTCGTCGACTACCTGCTGCCGACCGCCACCGAGGTGCCACCGATCGAGTTCGGTCACGTCGAGATCCCCGGCCCGGGTGTCGGTGGTTACAAGGGTGCGGGCGAGGGCGGTGCCATCGGCTCCCCGCCCGCGGTCATCAACGCGATCAACGACGCACTGGCCCCGCTCGGGGTGACGGTCACCGAGTTGCCCGCCACCCCAGCGACGATCGTCGAACTCATCGAGAACGCCAGGAAGGACCACTGACGGTGGAGCTGAACAACGAATTCCGGGTCGCGGTACCGTCCGCGAAGGTCTGGGAGGTGTTCACCGACGTCGAGCGCGTCGCACCCTGCCTGCCCGGGGCCACCCTGCTGTCGGTCGACGGCGATTCGCTTCAACGGCGCGGTGAAGGTCAAGGTGGGTCCGATCACGGTGTCCTACAAGGGTGTCGCCTCGTACCAGGAGAAGGACGCCGACGCCCGGCGCATCGTGTTGCGGGCCGAGGGCCGGGAGACGCGGGGCAACGGCACCGCCGCGGCCACCGTCACCGCACACCTGGCGGACGAGGGCGCGGCCACCCACGTGGCCATCACCACCGACCTGGCGATCTCCGGTAAGGCCGCACAGTTCGGCCGCGGTGTGCTGGCCGACGTGTCGAGCAATCTGATCGCCCAGTTCGCCAGGAGTCTGGAGGCCGAACTGACCGGCGGTGCCGCACCGACATCCGAAACCGGCACTGCGTCGGCGGCGTCCGGCACCACCGCGCCCGCCGCCGACGACTCCGTGGACCTGCTCAAGGTGGTCGCGCTGCCGATGGCCAAGCGGTACGCGCCGGTGTTGCTCGCCGCCGTCGCCGCCGGGACAGCGGGTTTCCTGCTGGGCCGCCGCAAGCGCAGCAGCCCCGCCGCGGTGCTCGCCGAGGACCTGCAGGCCGCCCTGGCCCGGCTGCTGTCGTGAGGGCCGAGTCGTGAAAGCAGCCCCGTTCACCTACCACCGCCCGGATACCGTCGCCGACGCGGTGGCCCTGCTCGGCGAGCACGGTGACGACGCGAAGCTCCTCGCCGGCGGCCAGAGCCTGGTGCCGATGCTGGCGATGCGGTTGACGCACTTCGAGCACCTGATCGACATCTCGCGGCTCGAGCAACTGCGCAACATCGAGTTGCGCGACGACGCGGTGTGGGTCGGTGCCGGCACACCGCACGCGTGGGTGGGCATGGACGACGAAGTCGCCGAATCGGTTCCGCTGCTGACACTGTCCACGCCACACATCGGGCATTTCCAGATCCGCACCCGCGGCACCCTCGGCGGAGCCATCGCACACGCCGATCCGGCCGCCGAGTACGCCGCCGTCGCGCTGGCACTCGACGCCGAGGTCGAGGCGGCGTCGGCGCGCGGCACCCGCCGCATCCCGGCCGCACAGTTCTTCACCGGGCTGTGGGAGACCGCGCTGGACGCCGACGAGGTGCTGACCGCCGTCGCGTTCCCGGTGTGGTCGGGCCGCTGCGGCTTCTCGGTGCAGGAGTTCGCCCGCCGGCACGGCGATTTCGCGATCGCGGGCGCCACCGTGGCAGTCCAACTCGACGGCGGGGACACCGTGACCCGGTGCGGCATCGGGCTGCTCGGCATGGGGTCCACCCCGCACCGCGGCACACCGGCCGAGCAGGCAGTCATCGGCAGGCCCGTCGGCGACATCACCGCCGAGGAGGTGGGCCGGCTCGCGGTGTCGGCCCTTCCGGACGTTCCCGCCGACCTGCAGGGCTCGGCGGCCTACCGCACGAAGGTCGGCGCCACGATGGTCGCGCGGGCCTGGTCGCAAGCAACCACGGAGGCCCGCCATGCATGAACTGCCCGTCGAGGTCTCGGTCAACGGCCGCCGCTACGCCGCGCCCGTCGAGCCGCGCGTGACGCTGGCCGATTATCTGCGCGAGACGTGCGGGCTGACCGGCACCCACCTCGGGTGCGAGCACGGCGCGTGCGGCGCCTGCACCGTGCTGCTCGACGGCCAGGCGGTGCGCTCGTGTCTGATCTTCGCCGTCCAGGTCGACGGCCAGGAGGTGACCACCGTCGAGGGCATGGCGGACGACGACGGAAAGCTCTCCCCCGTGCAGGCCGCGCTGCGCGAGTGCCACGGCCTGCAATGTGGCTTCTGCACCCCGGGATTCGTCACCAGCATCACCGCGCTGCTGCGGGAGAATCCCACCCCCACCGACCAGGAGATCCGCGAGGGGCTGTCGGGCAATTTCTGCCGCTGCACCGGCTACCAGGGCATCGTCAACGCCGTCAAGCGCGCCGCCGAGGTGCTTAACTCGACGCCATGAGAATCGGGTTCATCGGCCTGGGCAACATGGGCTCGGGCATGGCCGCCAACCTGCTGGCCGCCGGCCACGAGGTGACCGCCTACAACCGATCGGCCGACAAGATCGCCGCGCTCGCCGAACACGGCGCCACACCCGCCGGGACGGTCGCCGAAGCCTGCGACAACGAGATCGTCGTGTCGATGCTCGCCGACGACGCCGCGGTCGAGGCCGTCACACTGGGCGGCCCGGGCTCCCCCGGGATCATCGCCGCGCTGCCGGACGGCGCCGTGCACATCTCGTCGAGCACGATCAGCGTCGCGCTGGCCGACCGGCTGCAGAACGCCGCACGCCGATGCGGGCCAGGGCTTCGTGTCCGCGCCGGTGTTCGGCAGGCCCGAGGCCGCGGCGGCGGCGAAGCTGTTCGTCGTGGCGGCGGGCCCACTCGAGGCGGTGCGCACGGCGCAGCCGGTGTTCGATGCCATCGGGCAAGCCACGTTCGTGCTGTCGGAGCAGCCGAGTGTCGCCAACCTGGTGAAGCTGTCGGGAAACTTCCTGATCGCCTCGGTGATCGAATCCCTCGGTGAGGCGATGGCGCTGGTCGCCAAGGCCGGGGTGGACAAGCAGGCCTATCTGGAGCTGCTGACCTCGACGCTGTTCGGGGCGCCGGCGTATGCCACCTACGGCGGGCTGCTGGCCCGCGACCAGTTCGAGCCTGCGGGGTTCGCGGCACATCTGGGTCTCAAGGACGTGCGCCTCGTGCTCGCCGCCGGGGAGCAACTCGAGGTGCCGCTGCCCGTCGCGAGCCTGCTGCGCGACCGGTTCCTGACCCTGCTCGCCGGCGGCGGTCGGGACCTCGACTGGGCCGCCGTCGGCGCGCTGGCCGCCTGGGAAGCCGGCGGACCGAGGCCCGGAGGCGGCTAGTCCGGCACCACTCCGCGCAGCCCGTCGGCGCCGAAGACCGGTTCCAGCATCGCCGAGAAGTCCGGCCCGCGGCGCAGCATCATGCCGCCGTCGACGTTGATCAGCTGGCCGGTGATGTAACTAGCGGCGTCGCTGAGCAGGAACAGCGCCGCGTTGGCGACGTCCTCCGCCTCACCGGGGCGGGGCAGCGGCGTGCAGCCGCGTAGTCCCCGCTCACCTCCGGCGACATCGAAGATCGGCGGCCACCAGATCGGTGCGGATCAGGCCGGGCCGGATGCAGTTCACCCGCACCAGGGACGGCCCGAGCTCGTCGGCGGCCAGCTGCATCATGTGGTCGAGGCCGGCCTTGGACACGCCGTAGGCGCCGAACCACCGGTGGGTGTTGCTGGCCGCGATCGAGGAGATGCCGACGAACGACCCGCCGCCGCCGCGCACCATCTCCCGGGACGCGTGCTTGAGCACGTACATCGTGCCGTTGATGTTGAGGTCGACGGTGCGCCGCCAGGCCTCGGAGTCCAGCTGGGTGATCGGCCCGATCGTGTCGCTGCCGCCGGCGCAGTGCACCACGCCGTCGAGCCGTCCCGTCCAAGCGGTCGGCCGCCGCCACGGTGCGCGCCACCTCGTCCTCGTTGGTGACGTCGGCGGGCTCGTAGCGCACCGAGCCGCCGATCTCCTCGGTGGCCGCGGCCAGCTTGTCGGCGTTGCGGCCCGATCAGCATCGCGTTGCCGCCGGCTTCCACGACGGCCGCCGCCACCGCCTTGCCGATCCCACTGCCCCCGCCGGTGACCAGCACCGTCCGACCCGCGAGCATCGAGCAGGATCTGCATCCGATTCCCTGTTCGACGACCTAACTAGAACAGGTTCCAGTTATACGTCACGGCTCGTCGCGGCGAGCGGGCTTTGGCGGTCCCAGTGTGCGCCAGTCCGGTACCTCGGGCGGCAGGCCGATCGGGTAGCGGTTCTCGTTGTGCGCCGCCCAGTGCGCGTGGCCGAGTTCGTGGATGTGGAACGCGTGCCGCAGCGCCTCGGTGAACCCCATCGCGTCACTGGCCGCGTTGACCGAGTCCTTGACCAGCAGCGCGGCCATGGTGGGCCGCTCGGCGATGCGGCGCGCGAACTCCAGCGTCTTGTCCTCCAACTCGGCTCGCGGGAACACCTTCGACACCATGCCCAGCCGATACGCCTCGTCGGCGTCGATCGAATCACCGGTGAGCAGCAGCTCCTTGGCCTTGCGGGCACCGAACTCCCACGGGTGGGCGTAGTACTCGACGCCGGGCATGCCCATCCGCACGGCGACGACGTCGCTGAACTTCGCGTCGTCGGCCGCGACGATCAGGTCGCACGCCCAGATCAGCATCAGGGCCGCCGAGATCGCGTTGCCCTGCACCGCCGCGATCGTGATCTTGCGCAGATCCCGCCACCGGCTGGTGTTCTCGAAGAAGTAGTGCCACTCCTGCAGGTACGTCCGCTCCGCCACGGCGGCCCGGGTGGCGCCGTTGATGGCGAAGCTCGGATGCTGGTCGGGCCCGGGAGCACGTTCGGCCAGCGCCGCCTCGGAGCCCAGGTCATGCCCGGCGGAGAAGTTCTTGCCGCGGGCGGCCAGGATCACCACCCGGACCTCGTCGTCGGCCTCGGCCCGGCCGAAGGCCTCGTCGAGCTGCACCAGGAGCGTGCGCGACTGCGCGTTCTGCGCCTCTGGTCGGTTCAGCCAGATCCGCGCGATCCGTCCGTCGTCGAGCGTCTCGTATGTCACCTGCTCGGGGTTCGCCACATCGTGGCACATTACGGCGGTCCACCGAGCGTCTGAACAGTCGCCTGCGCAGTTGGCTACAGTTGTTCCATGCCTGCCAAATCTGACCCCGCCGAGCTCGGCGACGTCGAACCGATCGCCGACAGCACCGAGCGCCAGGCGCGCCGCGTCGTCGCCGCCTACGCCACCGACGCCGACGAATGCCGGGTCTTCCTGTCGATGCTCGGCATTGGGCCCGCGAAGCTCGACGCATAATGACCGACCCGAGCGGCCCCGAGGACCGCTCCGGCGCGGTGCAGCCCGGTTCGGCCGACTTCGTGGTCGTCGCCAACCGGCTGCCCATCGACATGGTGCGTCTGCCCGACGGGACCATCGACTGGAAACGCAGCCCGGGCGGTCTGGTCACCGCCCTGGAGCCACTGCTGCGCAAGCGGCGCGGCGCATGGATCGGCTGGCCGGGCGTGCCGCAGGACGCCGACGATCCGGACAGCATCGAGGAGCCGATCGAGCAGGACGGCATGCACCTGGTGCCGGTGCGGCTGTCCGCCGACGACGTCGCGAAGTACTACGAAGGCTTCTCCAACGCCACGCTGTGGCCGCTGTACCACGACGTGATCGTCAAGCCGATCTACCACCGCGAATGGTGGGACCGCTACGTCGAGGTCAACCGGCGCTTCGCGGAGGCCACCGCGGGAACCGCCGCCGAGGGCGCCACGGTCTGGGTCCAGGACTACCAGCTGCAACTGGTGCCCAAGATGCTGCGCATGCTGCGGCCGGATCTGACCATCGGCTTCTTCCTGCACATCCCGTTCCCGCCGGTCGAGCTGTTCATGCAGATGCCGTGGCGCACCGAGATCATCGAAGGTCTGCTCGGCGCCGACCTGGTGGGCTTCCACCTGCCCGGCGGCGCCCAGAACTTTCTCATCCTGGCCCGCCGGCTGGTGGGCGCGAACACCAGCCGCGGCAACGTGGGAGTGCGATCGCGCTTCGGTGAGGTGCAGGTCGGCTTCCGCACCGTCAAGGTCGGCGCCTTCCCGATCTCGATCGACTCGAACGAACTCGACCAGCAGGCGCGCAGCAAGGCGATCCGGCAGCGGGCCCGCGAGATCCGCGCCGAAATGGGCAATCCGCGCAAGATCCTGCTCGGCGTCGACCGCCTCGACTACACCAAGGGCATCGACGTGCGGCTGCACGCGTTCTCCGAACTGCTCGACGAGCACCGGATCGACCCCGAGGACACCGTGCTCGTCCAGCTGGCCACCCCCAGCCGCGAGCGGGTGGAGAGCTACATCGCGATGCGGGAGGACATCGAGCGCCAGGTCGGGCACGTCAACGGTGAGTACGGCGAGGTCGGCCACCCGGTCCTGCACTACCTGCACCGCCCGATCCCGCGCGAAGATCTCATCGCGTTCTTCGTCGCAGCGGACGTGATGCTCGTGACGCCGCTGCGCGACGGCATGAACCTGGTCGCCAAGGAGTACGTGGCGTGCCGCAGCGACCTCGGCGGCGCGCTGGTGCTCAGCGAGTTCACCGGCGCGGCAGCCGAACTGCGGCAGGCGTATCTGACCAATCCGCATCACCTCGAAGGCGTCAAGGACACCATCGAGGCGGCGCTGAACCAGACACCCGAGGAGGGCAGGCGCCGGATGCGGGCGATGCGCAGGCAGGTGCTCGCCCACGACGTGGACCGGTGGGCGCGGTCGTTCCTCGACGCGTTGGCGGGAACCGAGACTACATCGGAGTGATGTAGTCGATCAGCCACTTGCCGTCGACCTTCTGGTAGTCGACGCGCAGCCGGCTGCCGTCGTAGACCGGCTGGCGGGACTTGTCGGTGACGGTGCGATTCATGAACACCATCACCGAGGCCGAATTGCGTTGTGCCTCCAGCACGCCCACCCCGACCACGGCGGCCTGGCTGACCAGCTGGCGGTCCCGCGCCTGCGGGATGATGTCCTTGGTCGCCCGGTCCTCGAACTCCTTGCGGTAGCTCGGGGTCAGCAGCGGGTAGACATCGCCCAGGCTGCGCTCGACGGTCTGATAGTCGTAGCCGAATACCTGCGGAATCTGTTGCTGGGCAAGCGGAGCCAGCTCCTGGCGGGCGGCCTGCTCACCACGCAGCTCCACCCCGTTCCAGTACAGCCACCCGCCGGCGGCGCCCAGCCCGACGAGTGCGACGGCCAGCAGCACCGCAAGTGTCCCGACCAGCGCGGCGAGACCGGTTCTGCGGCGCGCGCGCGGATTCCGGCTACCCATCAGTTGCCACCATTGGGGTACTTGAGGTCGTAACCGCTCATGTGCCCGTTGTCGTCCTCGTGCACGATGACCCGCATGCGGTAGGGCTGGGACGGCTTGTTGGTGCCGTCCATGTCGGTCACGGTGACCCGCGCGGACACCAGGACCGCGGCGTTGCCGCTGACGTCGTCGACCTTCTCCAGCGCCGCGCCGTTGATCACGGCCTCCGAGCTGGCGTTGGTGTCCCGGAAGATCGCCTTGAGGTTCTCGACGTTGTTGTCCTGGCTGAGCATGTCCCGCAGCGGCCCGCTGGTGCCGTCGACGAACCGGTTCACGCTGTCGTCGATGTTGTCCTGGGTGTAGCTGAACATGTTCACCACCAGCTGTGATGCGGTGTCGACGAAGCGCTGGTCACGGGCCAACTCGGCCTGCTCGTGGCGCTGGGTGACCAGCATCCAGGCCACTCCGCCGGCCACGGCGCCCGCGAGGAGCACCAGGGTCAGGATCGACACCAGTGCGACCAGACCGCGGTGCGGCGCGCGGCGCGGGGGTGGGGTGGCCGGCGAGGCGACCGGCCGCACCCTGGCGGTCGGGGTCGCGGACGCGTCGACGACGACCGCGGCCGGGGTGTCGGGTGCGGTGCCGCCGACCGGCCCCGCGGCCCGCGATGCGCGGCGCCGGGCGGGTCGGCTGGCATCACGGGGTACAGCGTCAACCACTCTGCCTGCCTATGCCTGCCTCGGGGACAACATCAAGTCGACCCAGTTCTCTGCGGGCGCCAGTTTGTCAGTTCCGGGGGCGAATACGCCAGTTCCGCCCTCCGGGTCGACGAACTTCCCGTTCTGGTCGTAGCTCGCCATCGCGGGTCCCGCCGCCTGCGGAACCGCTTCGGCGGGCAGCAGGGGCCCCGACGGCGGGGCGGGGACGCCGGGCGCCGCCGGAGCGGGCGCGGGTGCCGGCGGGGCCGGTGCAGCCGGTGGTGTGCGCGCGTACGGCGGCACCACCTGGTCGGGCGGCGCGAAGTAGGGCCACGGCGCCGGCATCGGGCCGGGCTCGTTGGGCGGCACCGGCAGCGGGAACGGCGCGTGTGGAGCGGGACCCGGCCCGGGGACCGCACCCGGTGGCAGCTGCACGACCGGCGGGCCCGGGTCCGGATCGACCTGGGGCGGGATCATCGGGAACTTGTTCGGCGGCAGGATGTTGCGGCCGTCCTCGATCGGTGTCCCCACCGGGACCGGCGGACCCCGCCACGGGTTGTTGCCGATCGGCACATAGCCCTTCGGGTCGCGGCACAGCTGGATGGTCGGCGCACGCTTGCCGGGGAACTCCTGGCACGGATAGTTGCGCGCCCCGCGCACCACACTGGGGTCGTTCTGCGGCACTTTGCAGTACATGTCGGTGGGCAGTTCGCGCAGCGTGGTGTCGGCCGGTGAGCGGATCTGCGTCGGCGGGATGAAGCCGACCGAGCATGGCGGCGGGTCACCGAGGTCGACCTTGAAGTCGAGCTTGCCGCCTTCGTCGGTCGGCAGGCCACCGGCGACGGTGTTCAGTGCGGCCAGCAGCGCCGGGAAGACCACCAGCGAGTGCTCGAGCGACTTGCGGTAGATGACGCCGATGCGGCCGAAGTTCGCCAGGTTCGCGGCGAGCACCGGGAAGGTGGGCCGGATCCCCTCGAAGGTCGTGTTGGCCGCCTCCGTCGCGCCCGGCACGGTCTGCAGCGTCGAGCGCAGCTGCGGGTCGGCGTTGGCCACTTCTTCGGTGAACCGGGCCAGCCCGTCGGCGAGCGACCGGATGTTGTCGCCGCTGCGCATCTGCGCATCCAGGAACGGTCCCGCCTGGTCGATCAGCTGGGTGGTCTGCCCGTAGTTCGCGTTGGCCTCGTCGACCAGCAGCCGCGAGCTCTCGATCAGACGCGCCAGTTCGGGACCGGACCCGTTGAACGCCTTGAAGGTCTCGTGCAGCAGATCCTTGATCCGGCTGTTGCCGACGCTGTTGACCAGCGACTCGGCCTGGGCGAGCAGACCCGAGATGTCCTGGCCGACGGCGGTGCGGTCCATGCCGATGTCCGAGCCGTCGTGCAGCGTCGAGGACGCGGGCTCGGCCGGCGGGACCAGGTCGACGTACTGCTCGCCGATCGCCGACACGCTCTTGACCGTCGCGGTGACGTTCTCCGGTACCGGGGTTCCGCTGTCCAACCGCATGTGCGCGACGACGCCGCGGTCACTGAGGCCCACCGACTCGACCTGACCGACCGTCACTCCGCGATAGGTGACGTTGGCGTTCTGGTACAGGCCGCCGCCCGTCTCGAAGTTCGCGGTGACCTGGTAGGAGCTCAGGCCGATGGCCTCGGGCACGCGCAGATAGAAGATCGAGATCGCGCCGACGGTCAGCACCGTCACCACGGCGAAGATCACCAGCTGGATCTTCGAGAGCCGGTCCAACATCTAGGGCGCCCCCTCGTGCTGGGTCGCCGTCCCGGCCGGCACCTTGAACGGGTCGGCCGCCTGCCCGGACAGGTTGGCGACGGCGCCGGTCAGGAAGTCGGGCGGGTTGATGATCTCGTTCATCCGTTTCATGTTCGGGTCGAGGCCCAGCGACGTGGTGAACACCGTCTCCCCCAGCCGGCGCAGCGTCAGGTCGAACGTCACGAACACGTTGAGGTAGTCGCCGCGGACCGCCTTGCGCAGGTACTTGTAGTGGAACGGGAACGTCGGCAGGAACTCCAGGCTCTTGACGAAGTCATCGGCGTTGTCGTTGAGCGCCTTGATGATCGGGAACAGATCCTTGAAGTCCTCGGCGAAGTCGACCTTCGTCTGATCCAGGATGTGCGCGCCCAAGGTGGCGAAACCGCGCAGTGCCGCGAACGCGTCGACGATGTTGGCGCGGTTGCGCTCGAGCACCTCCAGCGCGTCGGGCAGCGTGTCCAGCGTGCGGCCCAGGCTGTCCTTGCTGCGGGCCAGGATCCCGGCGAACCGGTCCAGCCCCTCCGCCGCGGCGATGATGTCGTTGGTCTGCCGGTCCAGCGAGCCGGTCAACTCGGCGAGCCGCGGGATCAGATCGGCGAAGGTGCCCTGACGGCCCGCGACCGCGTTGTAGGCCTCATCGGTGATGTCCTGCAGCGCACCGAGATTGCCCTTGTTGACGACGACGCCCAGCGACGAGAGCACCTCCTCGGTCGTCGGATAGCGGCCGGTGCGCTCCAGGGGGATCTCCGAGCCGTCGCGCAGCCGGCCGACACCCTTCTCGTCCGGGTTCGGCGAGTTCCACGTGCTGAGAACCCAGCAGCGAGGTCTGCGCAACCTTGGCCGTCGCATTGGCGGGCAGGTCGACGTTCTTGTCGAGCGACAGCTTGACCGCCGCGTAGAACGAGCCGTCCGGGCGCTGCACGGCGTCGATGCCGGACACGCTGCCGACCGTGACATCGTCGATCATCACCGGCGAGTTCTGCGGCAGCGTCGCGACATCCGGCAGCTGCACCGTGATCGTGAACGAGCCGGGCCCGTGCCCGGCGGTGCCCGGCATGTCCAGCGAGTTCAGGCCGCCGAATTCGCAGCCGCGACGGCCAGCACGGCGAGCGTGCCGAGGGCGCAGACGCGCCGCAGGTGCTTGCGCATCATCCGCCCCCTCCGGCGGGAGCGGGCCCCGGCGCCGGCCCGGGGCGGGGCCTCGGGGCCACCGGCGTGCGACGTGGCGGCCGGCGCGGCCGCACCGTCCGGCGGCGGCGGGCAGGAACAGCGTCGCCAGATCCGCGTCGGCCGGGATCTTCGGCGGCGTGACGCCGGGCGCGTTCTGCCACTGCAGGTACGGAACCGGCGTCTCGGCCTTGGCCTCGGTCTGCGGGGGTGTCGTAGATGACCTGCCCCTTGTAGGCGGTGATGCTGTTGATGGGGTGGAACAGCACCGGCGGGTAGTTCATCGTGATGCGCTTGAGCACCGGTCCCATCCGCTGCCTGCAGATCTCGGCACGCTTGAACTCATCCGGCGAGGCACCGATGTCGAAGGCACCGCCACAGATGAACTGCACCGGGTTCGCGAAGTTGGGCAGCGACAGCAGGCCGCCGACGGTGCCCTGCGCGGGGTTGTAGATGTTGTAGAAGTTCGACAGGCCGTTGGGCGTGACGTGCAGGACCTGCTCGATGTCGTCGCTGTGGTCGGTCAGGATCTGGGTGAAGTCGGCCAGCTTGCCGACCTGATCGATCAGCGCCTTGTTGTTGTCGTTGAGCAGGCCCTTCACGTCGGTCAACGCCTGGTTGAGGGTGCCGAGCGTGTTGTCCAGATCGGTGGAGCTGTCGGCGAGCACCTGCGACACCGACGCGACGTGGTTGGTGAACTGGACGATCTGCTCGTTGCTGTTGGACAGCGCGTTGACCAACACCTGCAGGTTGCGGATCGTGCCGAACAGGTCGGTCCGGGAATCGCCGAGTCGCCCTGCGGTCTGCGACAGTTCGCGGATGGCCTGGCGGAACGTGTCGCCGTTGCCGTCGAAGGTGTCGGCGGCCTGGTTGACGAACGCGGTCAGCGGGCCCTGCACGGAGCCCTGCTGCGGACCGAGCTGCGCGCTGAGCTGGGTCAGCTGCTCCTTGACCTCGTCCCACTCGACCGGGACGGCGGTGCGATCGAGGCCGATCTCGGCGCCGTCGGCCATCACCGGTCCGCCGGTGTAGGGCGGAGTCAGCTGGATGAACCGCGCCGCCACCAGGTTCGGCGAGATGATCAGCGCCTTCGCGTTCTGCGGCACCTTGACGCCGTCCTGCACCGACATGGTGATCTTGACGTCGGTCGCGCGGGGCTCGATCGAGTCGATCTCGCCGACCGGAACGCCGACGATGCGCACCTCGTCGCCGGGATACAGCCCGACCGCCGACGGGAAGTAGGCGACGATCTTGTGTCCGCTGCGCGACGGCCACACCAGGTACACCGCCGAGGCCAGCACCACGACGAGCACCGCCGCCAGTGCGACCCGCAGGGCCTGGCTTCGTTCTCGCGTTCGATCGTCGATGGGCTCATGGCGACTTCGGCCTGATGATCAGGCGCTCGGCGATGAACCCGCGCAGGTAGTCGGCGAGGCTGTCGGGCAGCTTGCCCGGCTGGAAGTAGGAGTCGAGCAGGACCTCGGCCAGGCTGGCAGGCGGCAGACCGTAGAGGTTGATGTTGAATCCGGAACCGGAACCGACCACCTCGCCGAGGGCCGTCGCGTACGGCGGCAGCCGCGCGCAGCGCCTCCCCGATGTGCTCCCGGCGCGCCAGCAGGTTGTCCATCACCAGGTTCAGTTTCTCCAGCGCGGGCCCGAACTCCCGCTTGTTGTCGGCGACGAAACCCGAGAGCTGCTGGGACACGTCGTCGATCCCGGCGATGAGGTTGCTCAGCGCCTGACGGCGCTCGTCGAGGGCGGCGAAGAGCATGTTCCCGTCGATGATCAGCTGGTTGACCTGCCCGGCCCGCTGGGCCAGCGTGTCGGAGACCCGCTTGGCGTGCACCAACAGCTGCTCGAGCGCCGCATCGCGTTTGTTGAGGCTGCGCGACAGGCTGGTGACACCGTCGAGGGCGCTGCGCAACTGCGGCTTGGCGTCCCGCAAGCGAATCGGTCAGCGTCTGCAGGGCCTGCTCGAACCGCGGCTTGTCCAGCTCGCTGGCGTTCTGCCCGAGGTCCTGCAGCGCGGTGTTCAGGGTGTAGGGGGTCGTGGTGCGGCCCACCGGGATCGAGGTCACCGACCCGCTGCCCTTGGGCGTGACCGCCAGCGACTTCTCGCCGAGCACGGTGTCGGTCTTGATGGCCACCAGCGACTGGTCACCGACGCGTACCTTGCGGTCGACGGTGAACGTCACCTTCGCGGTGTCTCCGGCCAGTGCGACGCTCTTGACCTTGCCGACGTTGATCCCCGACACGTTGACGTCGTTGCCCGGCGAGATCCCGCCGGCATCGGTGAAGAACGCCTCGTAGGACTTGCCCTGCGGCATGAAGGGCAGGTTGCTGTAGCCGAAGGACACCAGCACCAGACAGGTGACCAGCACGATGCCGAATATCCCGGTGCGGAGCGGATTTCCGCCGTCTGGACTAGCCATTGTCGGAACACCTCCCCTTCGACGGGTCCGGCGGACCGCCGAACGGGATCAGGATGTCACTGCCGGCGGGGCCGTTGATCTTCATCCGGATCGAGCAGTAATAGATGTTGAAGAACGCACCGTAGGCACCGAGCGCGTTGAGCCGCAGGTAGTTCTCGGCCAGCGGCTCGATCACCTTGTTGATGTCGGCCTTGCGTTCGTCGAGGCGCTGCGCGAGCGGACGGGCGTTCTCGATGACGCCCTGCACCGGTCGGCGGCCCTTCTGCAGCATCTCGGTCAGGTCGTTCTCGGCCGACGCCAGCGGACCGATCGCGCCCGCGATCGGGTCGCGGCCCTCGGCCAGGCCGGTGATCACCTTCTGCAGCCGGTCCACGGTGGCGTCGAACTGGGTGCCCTTCTCGTCGACGGTGCCGAGCACGGTGTTGAGGTCGTTGATCACGTCGCCGATCAGCTGGTCGCGGGCGGCGAGGTTCTGGGTGAAGGCGCTGGTGCTCGACAGCATCTCGGACAACGCGCCACCCTGGCCCTGCAGGAGCTCGATGACCGCGTTGCTGACCTCGTTGATCTTCTTGCCGTCCAGACCCTTGAGCACCGGCCGCAGACCGCCGAGCAACGCGTCGAGGTCCAGCGCCGGCTGGGTGTTGACGATGGTGCCACCGGGCGGCAGCTTCACCAGATCACCGGGCCCGGAGGCGATCTCGAGATACCGGTCGCCGACCAGGTTCTCGTAGCGGACCGCCGCGCGGGTGGACGTGTAGACCTGGTAGCGCTCGTTGAGGCTGAACGCGACGTCGACGGTGTTGTCGTCGTTGAGCGTGACGCCCTTGACGCTGCCGACCGGGACGCCGGCGATGCGGACGTCCTGGCCGGCCTTCAACCGGGACGCGTCGGTGAACCTCGCGTGGTAGCCCTCGTCGTTACCGAACCGGAACTCACCGAAGACCACCACCAGCATGGCGGCCACCAGCAGCATCACCACGGTGAACACCGAGACGTTGACCAGCGTGCGCTGTTGCGCTGCCGAGCCTGCGCATCAGAAATCGTCCCTTTCGGCGTAGGCGCCGTTGAACAGGAACTGCAGCGTCGACGGTGCGTCGAACTGCAACTCGGTGTTCGGCTGGTAGGGGACGTAGGCGTTGTCGGTCACCAGGAACGGAGTGCGGTACCAGCTGCCGCCGAACTGCTTGCTCGGCGGGCTCGGCAGGCCGCGGCAGTTGGGCCCGCCCGAGGCGTTGACGATCGGCAGACTCTCCGGATAGGTGTAGGCCGGGGCACCGGGGATGAAGCTCGACGACACGAACAGGCCGGGGCGGATGCCGCCGATGATCGGGGCGAACCGGTCGATCGCGGTCGCGGTGCCCTTCAGCGTGCAGCCGATCACCGGCGAATATTCACCGGCGACGCTGAGCGGCGCGCGCAACCGCTGGATCGCGGCGATGTAGTTGTCCGCGGCGGGCTCCAGCGTGGCCGTGCCGTTGTTGGCGAATCCGGTGGCGGCCAGCAGCGTCGCGTTGAGATTGTCCTGCTCGTCGACCACGGTTCGGCTGATCGCCGGTGCGTTGTCGAGGATCCGAACCAGATCCGGGGCGGCGTCACCGTAGATGCCGGCGACCACGGCCGCCTTGCGGAAGTCCTCCTGCAGGGTCGGCAGCTTCGGGATTCAGTTGCTGCAGATAGGAGTTCAGCCCCGACAGCGTGGCGCCGGCGTCGTCACCATGGCCACGCAGCCCCTCGGCGAGCGCGGACAGCGTCGCGTTGAGGTTCACCGGATCGATCTTGGCCAGCACGTCGGTCAACGTCTGGAACAGCGTGTTGACCTCGAGCTGCACGTCCTCGGCCTGGATCTGCGCGCCTGCCCGCAGCGCGGTGGCGGCCGGCTTCTCGGGCGTCAGGAACTCGACGGACTTGGCGCCGAAGATCGTGTTGCCGGCGATCCGGACGGCGGCGTTGGACGGGATGTAGTGCAGGTCGCCGCTTCTGATGGCCAACGTGAGCTTGGCCTGGTCACCCGGTGTACTCGATGTACTCGACCTCGCCCACCTGGATCCCGCGGTACTTGACCTTGGCCTTGCTCTCCATCACCAGACCGGCCCGCGGCGAGAAGATCGTCACCTTGTCGGTCGGGGTGAACGCGGCCGTATAGGACAGGTAGGTGAACACCGCGGCGGCGACCACCAGCGCAGCGAGGATCGCCGCAGCGATCCGCACGTGGCTGCGCTTGGCGTCACCGTCTGCCATCGAAGTCCTCGTCTATCCGGAGAGGTTGAAGTTGCCCGACGCGCCGTAGACCGCCAGGGAGATGAACAGCACGATCGTCACGACGACGATCAGCGAGGTGCGCACCGCCTGCCCGACGGCGACACCCACGCCGACCGGGCCGCCGGAGGCGTTGTAGCCGTAGTAGGTGTGCACCAGCATCACCGCCACCGACATCACGATGGCCTGCAGGAACGACCACAGCAGGTCGCTGGGCACCAGGAAGGTGTTGAAGTAGTGGTCGTAGAGGCCGGCGGACTGGCCGTTGATGTACACCGTGGTGAAGCGTGCGGCGAAGAACGCCGCCAGCACCGAGAGCGCATAGAGCGGGACGATCGCGATCAACCCCGCGATCAACCGGGTCGACACCAGATACGAGACCGAGTGCACGGCCATCGATTCGACGGCGTCGATCTCCTCGGCGACGCGCATCGCACCCAGCTGTGCGGTGGCGCCGGCGCCGATGGTGGCCGCCAGCGCGATGCCGGCGATCACCGGCGCCACGATGCGGACGTTGAGGAAGGCCGACAGGAAACCGGTCAGCGCCTCGATGCCGATGTTGCCCAGCGAGGAGTAGCCCTGCACGGCGATGACGCCGCCGGAGGCCAGGGTCATGAAGGCGGCCACGCCCACGGTGCCGCCGATCATCACCAGCGCGCCGGTGCCCATCGTCATCTCGGCGATCAGCCGGATGGTCTCCTTGCGGTACCGCGTCAGCGCATTGGGGATGTAGCGCATCGACTCGCCGTAGAACAGCGCCTGCTCGCCGACGGTGTCGACGACACGGGGCACCCCGCGGAACAGCCGGCGGAACCGGACGGTGGCGTCGTAGCTCATGATCGTCTGTTCTTCACCGAGGCTCATCACCGCGCAGCACCCGGACCCCGACCGCGGTCATGATCACGTTGATCACGAACAGGCAGATGAATGCGTAGACGACGGTCTCGTTGACCGCGTTGCCGACTCCCTTGGGGCCGCCTTTGACCGTCAGCCCGCGGTAGCAGCCGACCAGGCCGGCCACCACGCCGAACAGCAGCGCCTTGAACTCGGCGAGCACGAGCTCGCCCAGCCCGGTCAGCACGGTCAGCCCGTTGATGAACGCACCCGGGTTGACGCCCTGCAGGAAGACCGAGAACACGTAGCCGCCGGACAGGCCGATCAGGCAGACCAGGCCGTTGAGCAGCAGCGCGACGAAGGTCGAGGCGAGCACACGGGGAACGACGAGGCGCTGGATCGGGTCGATGCCGAGCACCCGCATCGCGTCGATCTCCTCGCGGATGGTGCGCGCGCCGAGGTCGGCGCAGATCGCGGTGGCGCCCGGCACCGGCGACGACGAGCACCGTCACCACCGGACCCAGCTGGGTGATGGTGCCGAACGCGGTGCCCGCCCCGGACAGGTCGGCGGCGCCGATCTCGCGCAGCAGGATGTTCAGCGTGAACGCCACCAGCACGGTGAACGGGATCGCGACCAGCAGCGTGGGCACCAGCGAGACCCGGGCGATCATCCAGGTCTGGTCGAGGAACTCCCGGAACTGGAACGGCCGGCGGAAGATCTTGACGAAAGTGTCCAGCGACATTTCGACGAACCCGCCCACGGCCCGCGCCGGCGCCGCAAGCTGTTCGATCAACCTCGGCTCCGTTCTCGGTTCAGGGTCGCATGGGAAATGCACTTCGGCGAATTGTTGGTCACAGTCCGTCGAGGACGGCTCCCCACCCCTTTGGTAAGCACTGCTCTTAGTGAGCCGGATCATACTAACTAGAACGTGTTCAGGTGTCAAAGAACGGCAAAAACCATAGAAATCGTTATGTTCGCGCAGTTCAGAGGCACTGTGACGCAGGTCATTCTAGAACACGTTCTAATTGACGGACGCGATTGACAACCAAGACTGTCAGTCTCGATCGCCGAGCCCCATCGCGGCTGAGAAACCCTTGTCCGGATCACGATCAGCAAAGTAATTCTGCAAGGTCGCTGAGAGCGCCGACGGGTCCCACGCGTCGCCGTCGGCACTGAACTGCTTTTCGGCCGTCGGCGCCGCGAGGAGCGTCACCGTCGGACCATAGACGATGAACAGCTGTCCGTTGACCCCTTCGGCGGCGGGCGAGGCCAGGAACCGCACCAGGTTGACGACGTGTTCGGGCGAGAGTGGGTCGACCGCGCCCTCCGCGAGCTCCGGAGCGTCACCGAACACCCCGGCGGTCATCGCGGTGCGCGCCCGCGGGGCGATCGCGTTCGCGCGCACGCCGAAGCGACCCAGCGCCCGCGCCGCCGAGAGCGTCAGCGCGGTGATGCCGGCCTTGGCGGCGCCGTAGTTGGGCTGACCGATCGGTCCGGACAGCCCCGCCTCCGACGAGGTGTTGATGATCCGCCCGTACACGCGGCCATTTCCGGACGCATCACCGGCCTGTTTGGCCTTCGACCGCCAGTACGTGGCCGCGTTGCGGGTCAGCAGGAAGTGTCCGCGCAGGTGCACCGCGATGACCGCATCCCACTCCTCGTCGGTCATGTTGAACAGGATCCGGTCCCGCGTGATCCCCGCGTTGTTGACGACGATCCCGAGGCCCCCGAGGCCGTCGGCGGTCTCGACGAGTTCGTCCGCGGTCGCGCGCTCGCTGATGTCGCCGGCGACCGCGACGCCCTTGACGCCCGCGGACGCGATCTCGTCGAGGACGTCGGAGCGGTCGAGTGCGGGCGCGATGTCGTTGACGACGACGGTGGCGCCGGCCTTGGCCAGGCCGATGGCCTCGGCGCGGCCCAGGCCGGCGGCGGCTCCGGTCACCACGGCGACGCGGCCGGACAGATCGATCTGGGTCTCGGGGCTTGCAGTAGACAAAGTATGAATACCTCTAGTCGTGGCGGATCAGCGCGGCTCGGGGGCACTCGGCGATGGCCTGTTCGGCCACGGCCTCCTCGTCGGCGGGGACGGGGTCGGCCTTGACGACCGCGTAGTCCTCGTCGTCGAGGTCGAACAGGTCGGGGGCTATTCCGACGCAGACTGCGTTGCCTTCACAACGGTCTCGATCCACTTCCACTCGCATGACAACCTCCTGACGGTCCTGCGCTGTTGGGCCGATCTGCCGAGCTCCCAGTGTGACACCACCCTGGACCCCAAGACTAGAACGTGTTACAACCGGGGAGGACCTGAGGCCCCAGGACGGCACCCGCGATATCAGGCTCGCAGACAAGTGAGGACGACGCGATGCGGATCGGCTACACCCCCGAGCAGGAGGAGTTGCGCCGCGAACTGCGCGCGTACTTCGCCAAGCTCATGACCCCCGACCGCGCCGAGGCGCTGGCGAGCAATGACGGCGAGATGGGCCGCGGCAACGTCTACCGCGACACGGTCGCCCAGATGGGCAAGGACGGCTGGCTGACACTGTCGTGGCCCAACGAGTACGGCGGCCAGGCGCGCCCGCCGATGGACGGGCTGATCTTCAACGACGAGGCCGCGATCGCCAACGTCCCGGTGCCGTTCCTGACCATCAACAGCGTCGCCCCGACGATCATGCACTTCGGCAGCGACGAGCAGAAGAAGTTCTTCCTGCCCAAGATCGCCGCGGGCGAACTGCACTTCTCGATCGGCTATTCCGAGCCGGGCGCGGGCACCGACCTGGCCGCGCTGCGCACCACCGCGGTTCGCGACGGCGACGACTACGTGATCAACGGCCAGAAGATGTGGACCAGCCTGATCGCCTACGCCGACTATGTGTGGCTGGCGGTGCGCACCAATCCGGATGCCAAGAAGCACCGTGGCATCTCGATGCTGATCGTCCCGACGACGGCCGAGGGCTTCTCCTGGACGCCGGTGCACACGATGGCCGGCGTCGACACCAGCGCGACCTACTACCAGGACGTCCGCGTGCCGGTGACCAACCTCGTCGGCGAGGAGAACGCCGGCTGGAAACTGGTGACCAACCAGCTCAACCACGAACGCGTCGCCCTGGTCTCGGCGCAGCCGATCTTCCTGGCGCTCGACGCGGTCCGCGAGTGGGCGCAGAACACCAAGGACGCGCACGGCAACCGGCTGATCGATTCGGAATGGGTCCAGCTCAATCTCGCCCGGGTGCACGCCAAGGCGGAGGTGCTCAAGCTGATCAACTGGGAGCTGGCCTCGGCCGAGGACGCCGCCCCGTCACCCGCCGACGCGTCGGCGGCCAAGGTGTACGGCACCGAACTGGCCACCGAGGCGTACCGGCTGCTGATGGAGGTGCTCGGCACCGCGGCGACGCTGCGGACGAATTCGCCGGGCGCGCTGCTGCGCGGCCGGATCGAACGCATGCACCGGTCGTGTCTGATCCTCACCTTCGGCGGCGGCACCAACGAGATCCAGCGCGACATCATCGGCATGGTCGCGCTCGGCCTGCCCCGAGTGAACCGGTAGAGGAGACGTCCAGATGGATTTCACGACGACAGAAGCCAGCGAGGATCTCGGCGGTCTGGTCCGCACCATCACCGAGTCGGTGTGCACGCCGGAACACCAGCGCGAACTCGACGCATTGGACCAGCGATTCGACCGCGAGCTCTGGCGCAAGCTGGTCGACGCCGACGTGCTGTCGACGACGGCACCGGAGTCCTTGGGCGGCGGGGGTTTCGGCGTGCTGGAGGAGGTCGCGGTGCTGGTGGCGCTCGGCCGCCAGCTCTCCGCGGTCCCCTACCTGGACTCGGTGGTGCTCGGTGCAGGTGCGCTCGCCCGGTTCGGCTCCGAGGCGCTGGCCCGGGACTGGGCCGTGCCGGCCATCAACGGCGACAAGGTCCTCGCGGTCGCGCTCGACGGCGAGATGGGTGAAGGACCGGTGCGGGCACAGGCCTCCGGCGCGGGGTTCACGCTGACCGGGACGCGGACCCAGGTCGGATACGCCTCGACCGCCGACGCCTTCCTGGTGCCGGCCGAAACGGACTCCGGCGTCGCCGTGTTCCTCGTCGCGGCCGCCGACGACGGCGTCTCGGTGAACCCGCTGGACACCACCGGCCACGGCAGCGTCGGGGCGCTCGAGTGCCAGGGCGTCGAGGTCGGCGCCGACCGCAGGATCGGCGGCGCCGAGGTGCTGGACTGGTTGACCATCCGAATTGCCCTGGGTCGCAGTGCCTACCAACTCGGCGTGCTGGATCGAGCGCTGGAGATGACCGCCGCCTACGCGCGGGAACGCGAGCAGTTCGACCGGCCGATCGGCAGCTTCCAGGCGGTGTCGTCCCGGCTGGCCGACGGGTACATCGACATCAAGGGCCTGCGGCTGACGGTGATGCAGGCGGCGTGGCGTCTGTCGGAGGAGTTGCCCGCCGGAGCTCGACGTGGCGAGCGCCGCGTTCTGGGCCGCCGAGGCCGGTCACCGGGTGGCCCACACCGCGGTGCATGTGCACGGTGGGGTCGGCATCGACACCGACCACCCGGTGCACCGCTACTTCCTGGCCGCCAAGCAGACCGAGTTCGCGGTCGGCGGTGCGACCCGGCAGTTGCTGCGCATCGGCCGTGAACTGGCCGACACCCCGGCCTGAGCCGCGCGCCCCGGTGGGCACCGTATCGGCTCTGCTGGCGCCGCTGGTCGACGTGGACGACCAGGGTGTGCACGGCATCGACTCGGGTACCGACGTGCCGTCGTTCACCAGCTGGCGCAACCACATCCGCGACGCGGCGGCGCTGGCGGCCGCGCTGCGCGCGCGGCTGGATCCGCACCGTCCGCCCCACATCGGCGTGCTCGCGGGCAATACGCCGTTCTTCTCCACCGTGCTGGTGGCCGGCGCACTGACGGGGCTCGTGCCGGTGGGACTGAACCCGACCCGGCGCGGCGCGGCGATGCACCGCGACATCGAGCATGCGGACTGCCAACTGGTGCTGGCCGACCACTCGGCGCCGGAGCACACGGCACCCCGCGGCATCGCGGTGCTCGATGTCGAATCACCGCAATTCGCAGCCGAACTCGACGCCCACCGCGACGCAGAGGTCGGCTTCCGCACCGCCGACCCCGATGACCTGTTCATGCTGATCTTCACGTCGGGCACCAGCGGCGACCCCAAGGCGGTGCGCTGCACGCACGAGAAAGTGGCGGTCCCCGGGCAGATGCTCGCCCAGCGGTTCGGCCTCGGACCGTCGGACACCTGCTACCTGTCCATGCCCCTGTTCCACTCCAACGCGATCATGGCCGGCTGGGCGCCCGCGGTCGCGGCAGGTGCCTCGATCGCCCTGCGGCGCCGGTTCTCCGCGTCGCAGTTCATCCCCGACATCCGGCGCGTCGGGGCGACCTATGCCAACTATGTCGGTAAGCCGCTGTCCTACATCCTCGCCACCGCCCCGCGGCCCGACGACGCCGACAACCCCCTCCGGATCGCGTACGGGAACGAAGGCGCGCCAAGGGATCTCACCCGGTTCGCGCAGCGGTTCGGGGTCGAGGTGGTCGACGGCTTCGGGTCCAGCGAGGGCGGCGTGTCGATCGCCCGCACCCCCGACACGCCCGAGGGGGCACTCGGCCCGCTGGTCGGCGGCGTCACGATCGTCGACGTCGACACCGGCCGCGAGTGCGCACCGGGGGTGGTCGGAGAGCTGGTCAACACCGAAGGGCCGGGTCAGTTCCGCGGCTACTACAAGGACCCCGAAGCCGAAGCCGACCGATGCGGGGCGGGGTCTACCACAGCGGCGACCTGGCGTACCGCGACGAGCGGGGCTTCGCGTACTTCGCCGGCCGGTTGGGCGACTGGATGCGGGTCGACGGCGAGAACCTCGGCACCGCGCCCATCGAACGGATCCTGCTGCGCTACCCCGACGTCACCGAGGCCGCCGTGTACCCGATTCCGGACGAGTCGGTGGGCGACCGCGTGATGGCGGCGCTGGTGCTGCCCGAGGACGCCGCATTCGATCCGCGCGCGTTCACCGAATTCCTCTCCCGGCAGGCCGATCTCGGCCCCAAGCAGTGGCCCGCCTTGGTGCGGGTGGCGACCGAGTTGCCGCGGACCGAGACGTTCAAGGTCGTCAAGCGCCGGCTCTCCGCGGAGGGCACCGACTGCGGGGACCCCGTCTACGCGATCGCGCGGCCGTGACCGGCGCCGAGCGTACCGACATCGCCACCATGCTGCTCGACAGGGTGGGCGACCCGCATCCCGGGCTGCGGACCCGTGACCGCGACTGGACCTGGCACGAGGTGGCGACCGAATGCGCGGCCCGGGCTGCGCTGGCCACCGCGCTGCGCGACGAGAACTTCGCTGACGCACCGTTTCACATCGGAGTGCTGCTGGACAACGTGCCCGACTTCGTGTTCTGGCTCGGCGCCGCCGCACTGGCCGGTGCCACCGTGGTGGGACTGAATCCGACCCGCGGCGCGTCGGACCTGGCGGCCGACATCCGGCATGCCGACTGCGCACTCATCGTCACCGACACCGCCGGATCCCAGCGGCTGGACGGTGTCGAGCACGGTCTCGGTGCGGACCGCGTGCTGCTGGTCGACGACGCCGACTACCCGCGAAGCGTCGATGCGCACCGGCAGGAGCCGGCCGCGACCCTCGGTGTCGGTGCGGACACGCTACTGCTGCTGTTGTTCACCTCCGGGACCACCGGAACGTCGAAGGCGGTCAGGTGCAGTCAGGGCCGCTTGGCGCGCATCGCGTATGCCGCGACCGCGAAATTCGGCCATCACCGTGGCGATGTCGACTACTGCTGCATGCCGCTGTTCCACGGCAACGCGATCATGGCCCTGTGGGCTCCGGCGCTGGCGAACGGGGCCACGGTGTGCCTGGCACCGGTGTTCTCGGCGTCCGGCTTCCTGCCCGACGTCCGGTTCTTCGGCGCCACCTTCTTCACCTACGTCGGCAAAGCCCTGGCATACCTGATGGCCACCCCGGAGGCCCCCGACGACGCCGACAACACGCTGACTCGCGGGTTCGGCACGGAGGCCTCACCCGAGGACCAGACGGAGTTCCGCCGCCGGTTCGGCGCCGAACTGTTCGAGGGGTACGGCTCGAGCGAGGGCGGCGCGGTCGCGGTCACCGACCCAGTCGCGCCGGCCGGTGCGCTCGGCAGACCGGCACATGTCGACGTGGTGATCGTCGATCCGGACACCGGCGAAGTCTGTCCCCCAGCGATTCTCGGTGCGCAGGGCAGGGTGCGCAATGCCGACGAGGCGATCGGGGAGATCGTCGACCGGCGCGGCGCACGGGATTTCGAGGGCTACTACCGCAACGACGCGGCCGACGCCGAGCGCGTCCGCAACGGCTGGTACTGGACGGGCGACCTCGGCTATGTCGACGGCGAGGGCTTCCTGTACTTCGCCGGACGGCGCGGTGACTGGATCCGGGTCGACGGCGAGAACACCTCGGCGCTGACGACCGAGCGGGTGCTGCGCCGTCATCCCGGCGTCGTCGCGGCCGCGGTGTACGGCGTGCCCGACCCGCGCTCCGGTGACCAGGTGATGGCTGCCGTCGAGGTGGCCGACCCGGCGACCTTCGACGCCGAGGCGTTCGTGTCGTTTCTGATGAGCCAGGATGACCTGGGCGCCAAGGGTTTTCCCCGGTTACTCCGGGTGTCGGCCGAGCTGCCAGCGACCGGATCGAACAAGGTGCTCAAACGGCAGCTGCAGGCGCAACGCTGGCACACCGACGAACCGGTCTACCGGTGGGCGGGCCGCGGACGAGCGCGGTACCGGCTGATGTCGGCTGCGGACCGCGACGCGCTGGACGCCGAGTTCGCCGCGCACGGAAGGGGACGCCATGCCTGACGCGGATGAGCGCTCGCGCGAAGACCATGACTGGGATGAGCGCTCGCGCGAAGACCATGACTGGGATGAGGAGACCGACGTGCTGGTGGCGGGCTCCGGCGCCGGCGGGGTGACCGGCGCCTACACCGCGGCCCGGGAAGGTCTCGACGTCGTGCTGGTGGAGGCGACCGACAAGTACGGCGGCACCACGGCCTACTCCGGTGGCGGCGGAATGTGGTTCCCCTGCAACCCGGTGCTGCGGCGGGCCGGCGTCGACGACACGCTCGAGGACGCACTGGAGTACTACAACGCCGTGGTCGGCGACCGCACCCCGGCCGCGCTGCGCGAGGCCTACGTGCGCGGCGGCGCTCCGCTGATCGAATACCTGGAGGCCGACGAGCAGCTGAAGTTCACGTTGCTGCCGTGGCCCGACTACTTCGGCGCGGCGCCCAAAGCCCGCGCCGACGGTATGCGCCACATCGCCGCCAAAGCCACTGCGGGTCGCCGCCGCACCGGATCTGCGGGAACTGATCCGCGGCCCGTTGGACACCGACCGACTGGACCGGCCGGCACCCGAGGACTACTTCGTCGGCGGCCGGGCGCTCATCGCACGTTTCCTGATCGCGTTGCGGCGCTTCCCGAACGCCTCGACCCGGGTGCACACGGCACTGACCGAGCTGGTGGTCGAGGACGGCAGGGTGGCCGGCGCGATCGTCGAGACCGACGGCCGCCGCCGGGCCATCAGGACCAGGCGCGGTGTCCTGCTCGCCGCCGGCGGGTTCGAGCGCAACGACGAGATGCGTGCCCGTTTCGGCGTGCCCGGCGACTCCCGGGACTCCATGGGGCCGTGGGGAAATCAGGGCCTCGCGCACCTGGCCGGCATCGCGGCGGGCGCCGACACCGATCTGATGGACCAGGCGTGGTGGTCGCCGGGCCTGACCCATCCCGACGGCACGTCGGCGTTCGCGCTGTGGTTCACCGGCGGCATCTTCGTCGACGACGACGGCAGGCGATTCGTCAACGAGTCCGCGGCGTATGACCGGCTGGGCCGTGCGGTGCTGGCGGCGATGGCCGAGGGCCGGGTCACCCTGCCGTTCTGGATGGTCTACGACGATCGAGACGGCGTCGTCCCGCCGGTGCAGGCGCCGAACGTGTCGATGGTGCGAGACGCAGCGCTACGTCGATGCGGGGTTGTGGCGCACCGCGGACACCCTGGAGGAGCTGGCCGTCGCGATCGGTGTACCACCACAGAACCTGGCGGCTACCGTCGCGCGGTTCAACGAGTTCGTCGGCCGCGGCGTCGACGACGACTTCGGCCGCGGCGACGAGCCCTACGACCGCGCGTTCTCCGGTGGCGCGCCGCCGCTGTACCCGATCGAGCGCCCACCGTTCCACGCCGCCGCGTTCGGGGTGTCGGATCTGGGCACCAAGGGCGGTTTACGCACCGATACCGCCGCGCGGGTGCTCGACGCGGCGGACAATGTGATCCCGGGACTGTACGCGGCCGGCAACACGATGGCCGCGCCCAGCGGCACCGCCTACCCGGGCGGCGGCAATCCGATCGGCACCAGCATGGTCTTCAGCCATCTGGCTGTGCTGGACATGGCAGGAGGCCAGGCATGACCCAGCAGATCCGCGAGATCGACACCGGCACGGCGATGACCCGGTTCGCCCGCGGCTGGCATTGCCTCGGGTTGGCCGAGGCGTTCCGGGACGGCCGGCCCCACGGCATCGAGGCCTTCGGCACCAAGCTGGTGGTGTTCGCCGACACCACCGGTGCGCTCCAGGTTCTCGACGGGTACTGCCGCCACATGGGCGGTGATCTGTCGCGCGGCAGCATCAAGGGTGACGACATCGCCTGCCCGTTCCACGACTGGCGCTGGCGCGGCGACGGGAAGTGCGCGCTCGTGCCCTACGCCAAGCGGACGCCCCGGATGGCGCGTACCAGGGCGTGGCCGACGACCGAGGTGAACGGCCAACTGCTGGTCTGGCACGACCCCGAGCGATCCGCTCCCCCAGCAGAAGCTCACCCCGCCCACGATCGAGGGGTACGACGAGGGCCGCTGGTCACCGTGGCAGTGGAGTTCGATCCTGCATCGAGGGCGCCCACTGCCGCGAGATCGTCGACAACAACGTCGACATGGCGCACTTCTTCTACATCCACCACGCCTACCCGACGTACTTCAAGAACGTCATCGAGGGGCACACCGCCAGTCAGTACATGGAGTCCAAGCCCCGGCCGGACTACACCGCGGATCCCGAGAAGCTCTGGGAGGGAACATACCTGCGGTCAGAGGCCACGTATTTCGGGCCCGCGTACATGATCAACTGGCTGCACAACGACCTGGGCCCCGGGTTCACCGTCGAGGTCGCACTGATCAACTGCCACTATCCGGTGACGCACAACTCGTTCGTGCTGCAGTGGGGCGTGGCGGTGCAGGAGATGCCGGGGCTGCCCGCCGACAAGGCCGCCAAACTCGCGGCGGCGATGAACCGCACGTTCGGGGAGGGCTTTCTCGAGGATGTGGAGATCTGGAAGAACAAGACGCGCATCGACAATCCGCTGCTGACCGAGGAGGACGGGGCGGTGTATCAGCACCGGCGCTGGTACCAGCAGTTTTACGTCGATACCGCCGAGGTCACCGCGGAGATGACCGACCGCTTCGAGCAGGAGGTGGACACCACCCACGCCTACGGTCTGTGGCAGCAGGAGGTGGAACAGAACCTGGCCCGCATCGCCGGCACGCGGGCCGGGTCGTGAACTGATCGAACAGCAACACTGTGCACGTCATCGCGGCGCGCGGGACTTGTCGGTGCCTCTTGTGATGATGGGGTCATGTCCTCGTCGGCAACGCCTTTGGTCGCTTCGAAGCGGGCTGATGAGCGGTTGGACGTGTTGTTCGCCGAGTTGGCGGAGCTGACCGGGCAGCGCAACGCCGTCGACGGGCGGATCGTGGAACTCGTCGCCGAGATCGACCGCGACGCGCTGTGGGCCGCCACCGGGGCGCGCTCGGTCGCCGCGCTGGTGGCGTGGAAGACGGGGGTGTCGCCGTCGCGGGCGGCCACCATCGCCGCGGTCGCCCACCGGGTCGAGGAGTTTCCCCGCTGTGCGGCCGGGCTGCGGGAGGGCCGGCTGTCGCTCGATCAGGTCGGGGTGATCGCGCAACGCGCCCGCACCGGAACCGACGAGCATTACGCGGAGCTGGCGGCCAGCGCCACGGTCACCCAGCTGCGCACCGCGCTGAACCTCGCCCCCAAACCCGACCCCGAACCGGAACCCGAGCCCGAGCCCGAGCCCGACGACGATGACGATCGACGAAGAGGACGCCGAGGTGGCGCCGTCGGATCCGGGTCCACGGGTCTCGATCACCCAGACCTCCGACGAGCAGTACACCTATTGGCGGATCGCGCTACCCCATGAGCAGGCCGCGACGTTCGACGCCGCGCTGGCCTCGCACCGCGACGCCCTGGTCGAACAGTGGAAACACGACCACCCCGACACCGGCCCCGCAGCGGGGCGGCCGCCGATCCCGGGCACCGAGGAGGCGTTCCTGCGGCTGATCGAAACCAGCTGGGACGCCGAAACCACCCGCCGCCCGCACGGACAACGCACCACCGTCATCGTGCACGTCGATGTCAAAGACCGCGTCGCGGCGCTGCATCTGGGGCCGCTGCTGTCCGACGCCGACCGCCGATACCTCACCTGTGATGCCACCTGCGAGGTGTGGTTCCACCGCGACGGCCACCCCATCGGCGTCGGGCGCAGCACCCGCACCGTCAACCGGCGGCTACGCCGCGCGCTGGAGCACCGGGACCGCTGCTGCGCAGTCCCGGGCTGCGGGGCCACCCGCGGCCTGCACGCCCACCACCTGCGGCACTGGGAAGACGGCGGCCCCACCGAGCTGCACAACCTGGTGCTGCTCTGCCCGTATCACCACCGGCTGCACCACCGCGGCGGCATCACCATCACCGGCCCCGCCCACCGGCTCGTCGTCACCGACCGCACCGGCCGGATCATGACCTCCGCATCACTGGCCCGACCCCCCACCCAACCCCCACCCGCAGTCCCGCCCTGCCCCGGCCCCACCGGCGAACGCGCCCACTGGTGGTGGTACCAACCACCACCAGTACCGCCCAACACCAACTAGCCCGGATTTTTCGCGGATTGTCGCTGGTGGCGGCGTGTAGATAAGCGAAAGTGCCTGTCCTGCAAGGAATAATTGGACTTCTCTAGGGTTCAATCGTTCCAGCGGGAAGGCACTTCGCAGGTGAAGAATATCGTGGCTGCATCGCGGGTGAAAGTGTCGGCCGACGGCCATGGTGTCGTGTCGCATGCCGGGATGGGTTTGCTACGTGAACTGGCCGACCGGACCGGGTTATCGGCGCAGGTCACGGCTGCTTTGGCCGATACCTACCGGGGGCCGTGGGTGTATGCGCCCGGCGAAGTGTTCGCGGATCTGGCGGCTGCGGTCGCCGACGGGGCGGACTGCATCGACGGGGTGGGCCAGTTGTGCGGCGACCGTGAGCACGCCTTCGGTGCGAAAGCCTCGACGACCACGATGTGGCGGCTGGTCGATGAGCGCATCGACGCCGCACATCTACCCGCCGTGCGGGTGGCCCGAGCGAGCGCGCGGGCGGCGGCCTGGGCTGCCGGTGCTGCCCCTGCCCCGGGTGACTGGCTGCACATCGATATCGACGCCACCCTGGTGATCGATCATTCCGATAACAAAGGCGGTGCGACGCCGACCTGGAAGAAGTCGTTCGGTCACCACCCGCTGCTGGCGTTTCTGGACCGCCCCGAGATCGCCGGCGGGGAAGCTCTGGCCGGGCTGCTGCGCACCGGCAACGCCGGCTCCAACACCGCCTCCGATCACGTCGTCGTCCTGGCCCAGGCGCTGGCAGCGCTGCCCGCGCCGTGGCGACCCGACCCCAGTGGTGGCGAGCATTCCGATAGGCCGAAGGTGCTGGTGCGCTGCGATACCGCTGGAGCTATCCACGGTTTCGCCGACGCCTGCCGGGCCGCCGGTGCGGGGTTCTCCTTCGGTTACCCCGTGGACTGGCGCGTCCAGGACGCAGTGGACACCCTCAACCTCGCCGATGGCTGGTATCCGGCGATCGACACCGGTGGCGGCATCCGCGACGGCGCCTGGGTCGCCGAGGCCACCGACCTGGTCAACCTGTCGTCGTGGCCATCTGGCACCCGGTTGATCCTGCGCAAAGAACGCCCGCATCCGGGCGCCCAGCTGCGATTCACCGACGCCGACGGCATGCGGGTCACCGCGTTCATCACCGACACCAGACCCGGCGTCGTGTCAGGCCAGGTCGCAGGCCTGGAACTGCGCCACCGCCAGCACGCCCGCGTCGAAGACCGCATCCGCGAACTGAAGGCCACCGGCCTGCGCAACCTGCCCTGCCACTCCTTTTGGGCCAACGCCGCCTGGCTGGAAATCGCCCTCGCCGCCGCTGACCTGGTCACCTGGTGCCGGCTCATCGGATTTCGCACCCACACCGACCTGGCCCGCGCCGAGATCGCCACGTTCCGCTACCGGGTCCTGCACGTGGCCGCCCGCATCACCCGCAGCTCCCGCCAACAACGGCTGCGTATCGACGCCACCTGGCGGTGGGCCGCCCTGATCGCGACCGCCTGGCAGAGGATCCGCACCGCCTTCGGGTGACCAACACCCCATCTGACCCACCGACCACGAAAGGCCCACTGGCCCTGGGAAAGCCCGCCCCGCCCGGCGATACGGGACCAACCCGCCACGCCCCGTGACCGCAGAAGCCACCTCGTGCAGCATCTTGCCGCAAAGCTCCACCGCCATCACCGTCGACGAAAAATCGGGGTTAGGCTGCACCGCTCCCTGCGGTCACGACAGCAGCGAGGGCACGACGGCGTCGATCAGGTGCGGGCCGGGTACGGCGAAGGCGTCGGTCAGCGCCGCGGCCAGCTCCTCGGCGGTGGTGGCACGCCGGCCCGGCACGCCGAGCCCCTCGGCGATCTTCACGAAATCCATTGCCGGGCTGTGCAGGTCGAGCAGTGCGCGCGCCTTCGGGCCGGGATCGCCGCCGTTGGCCGCACCGACGCGCGCCAACTCGATCCGCAGGATGTCGTAGGCGCCGTTGTCGAAGATCACCGTGGTCACGTTCAGGTTCTCGCGGGCTTGGGTCCACAGCGCCGAGATCGTGTACAGGGCCGAGCCGTCGGCCTGCAGGGACAGCACCGGCCGGTCGGTGCGGCGATCGCAGCACCGACCGCCGCGGGGATGCCGTAGCCGATGGCACCGCCGGTCAGCGTCAGCACGTCGTGGGCCGGGGCACCGGCCGTCGCGGCGGCGACGCCCACTCCGGCGGTGTTGGATTCGTCGACCAGGATCGCGCCCTCGGGCAGCAGCGCGCCGATCACCGATGCCGCCGAGAAGGCCGTCAGCTCTCCGCTGGGCAACTCCGGCCGGGCCGGCGCGGCGAGCAGGGCGGTGCGGCCGGGCGCCACGTCGTCGGCGAGTTGCTGCAGTGCCGCGTCGGCGCCGCGCTGTGACGCCAGAACGTGCACCTCGCAGCCGTCGGGGACCAGGTCGCTGGGCTTGCCGGGGTAGGCGAAGAACGACACCGGCGACGTCGCGCCGGCCAGGATGAGGTGGCGCGCGCCGGCGAGCTGCTCGGCGGCGGCCTCGGCGAAGTACGCGAGGCGGTCGACGGCCGGCACCCCGGCACCGCGTTCCAGCCGGGCCGGGAACGTCTCGCACAGCACCCTGGCCGCGGCGGCGTCGGCGATCCGGACCGCCGCCGAAAGCCCCGGTTCGCGGGTGGCGTCGCCACCGATGAGCAGCACCACCGGTTCCCCGGACCGCAGCGCGGTCGCCGCGGCGCGCACGGCATCCTCGTCGACGGCAGGCTCACCCGGCGGGGTGGCTGCCGATGCCGGGGCCGCGCCGTCGGTCCAGGACACATCGGCGGGCAGGATCAGCGTCGACACCACGCCGCTGCGGGCGGCCTCGATGGCCGCGACGGTGTCGGCGGCGACGTCGCCGGTGCGCATGGTGCGGCGCACCCAGCCCGACACGGTGCCCGCGAGCGCGTCGATGTCGGATTCCAGTGGCGCGTCGAATTTCTTGTGGTAGGTGGCGTGGTCGCCGACGACGACGACCATCGGGGTGTGCGCCCGGCGTGCGTTGTGCAGGTTGGCCAGTCCGTTACCCAGGCCGGGGCCCAGGTGCAGCAGCACCGCTGCGGGCGTGCCGGCGATCCGGGCGTAGCCGTCGGCGGCGCCGGTCGCCGCGCCCTCGAACAGGGTCAGCACGCCGCGCATCTGCGGCACCGCGTCCAGCGCGGCCACGAAGTGCATCTCCGAGGTGCCGGGATTAGCGAAGCACACGTCGACACCGTTGCCGACCAGAGTGCGCAGCAGTGCCTGGGCACCGTTCATCTGCGGAGCCCTGCGAGTCCGGCCACCTCGACGTCGATCGTCATGCCGATCGACTGTAGACCGGTCAGCCCTCGCGGATGGCGTCCAATCGCCGGGTGGCCTCCTCGAAGCCGGACGACCAGCTCGGCGATGATGTCGGCGACGGGCCGGATCTCGTTCATCCGGCCGACGATCTGCCCGACCGGCATCGCGACCGCGGTGGGATCCGACGATTCGCTCATCCGCTGATGGGCCTCGCTGACCAGGATGTTCTGCAGTGGCATCGGCAGCGGCTCGGGTGCGCCGTCGGCGTCCCAGGCGTCGGTCCACCGGCTCTTGAGCAGCCGCGCCGGCTTGCCGGTGTAGATGCGCCGGCGCACAGTGTCCGCCGAGGTGGCCGTCAGCATGGCCTCCTGGATCACCGAGCGGCCCGAGTCCAGGCGCACGCCGAGGTCGTATTCGGCCGAGGTCAGGAATGCCGAGCCCATCCACACGCCTTGCGCGCCGAGGGCGAGCGCGGCGGCCACCTGCCGGCCGGTGCCGATCCCGCCGGCCGCCAGCACCGGGGCCTTGCCGTCCAGCGCATCGACGATCTCGGGCCACAGCACCATCGAGCCGATCTCGCCGGTGTGCCCGCCGGCCTCGTGGCCCTGCGCGACGACGATGTCCACGCCGTTCTCGGCATGCCGCAGAGCGTGTTTGGCCGAGCCCGCCAGCGCCGCGATCGGCACCCCGGCCTCGTGCACCTGGTCGATGACGTCCTTGGGCGGGGAGCCCAGCGCGTTGGCGATCAGCTTGATCGGATGCTTGAGGGCGACCTCGACATGGCTGCGCGCCACCGAATGCAGCCAGCCCAGCACGCCCTCGGAGCGTTCCTCGTCCTCGGGCAGCGGCGGCACCCCGAGATCGGCGAGCGTCTTGTCGACGAACTCGCGGTGCTCGGCGGGGATGAGCTTGTTGATGTCGACCGACGTGCCCTCGGTGGGGATCTTCGCCGGCATCACGATGTCGACGCCGTACGGTTTGCCGTCGGTGTTGGCGTCCATCCACTGCAGGACGTTCTCGAGGTCGTCGGCGTCGTTGAACCGCACGCAGCCCAGCACGCCCAGTCCGCCGGCCTTGGTGACCGCCGCGGCCACCTTCTCCGACGGCGTGAAGACGAAGATCGGGTAGTCGATGCCGAAGCGATCGCAGAGTTCGGTACGCAATGTTCTTCCTTGCCTAGGTGTTCACCGCGGCGTGCTTTTCGTGCACCTCGTCGGCCGGCCGCTGCTCGGTGACGTCCTTGGCCCAGCGGTAGTCGGGCTTACCTGCCGGTGAACGCTTCACCTCGTCGACCAGCCACAGGCTGCGCGGCACCTTGTAGCCGGCGATCTCGTTGCGCACGAACGCATCCAGATCGGCCAGCGTCGGGCGGGCGCCCTCGCGGGGGTGCACGACGGCGGCGACGTGCTGGCCGAACCGCGGGTCGGGCACGCCGACGACCAGCGCATCGAACACGTCGGGGTGGCCCTTGAGCGCGGCCTCCACCTCTTCGGGATAGATCTTCTCGCCGCCGCTGTTGATCGACACCGAGCCGCGGCCCAGCATCGTCACCGTGCCGTCGGCCTCGACCTCGGCGTAGTCGCCCGGGATCGCGTAGCGCACCCCGTTGAAGGTCTTGAACGTCTCGGCCGTCTTCTTCTCGTCCTTGAAGTAGCCGACCGGGATGTGTCCGCGCTTGGCGATGACGCCGCGCACCCCCGAGCCGGGCTTGACCTCGTTGCCGTCCTCGTCGAGCACGACGGTGTTCTTGTCGATGGTCACCCGCGGGCCGCCGGTGTGCGACTGCGCCCTTGGCGACCACGCTGGTGCCGCCGAAGCCGGTCTCCGAGGAGCCGATCGAGTCGGTGATGATGCGGTTGGGCAGCAGCTCGAGGAACTTCTCCTTGATGCTGGTGGAGAACAGCGCCGCGGTGCTGGCGAGCAGGAACAGCGATCGACAGGTCGTAGGTCGTTGCCCGCGTCCTGATGCGGCCAGCAGCGCGTCGAGCAACGGCCGCGCCATCGCGTCGCCGGTGAAGAACAGCAGGTTCACCTTGTGCTCGTGGATGGTGCGCCACACCTCGTCGGCGTCGAATTCCGGTGTCAGCACGGTGGTCTGGCCGGAGAACAGCGCCATCCAGGTGGCCGACTGCGTGGCGCCGTGGATCATCGGCGGGATCGGGTAGCGGACCATCGGCGGTTCTCGGCCGCCTGCTTGGCCAGGCCGTACTCGTCGGCGATCGGCTCACCGGTGGCGAAGTCGGTGCCGCCGAACAGGACTCGGTAGATGTCCTCGTGGCGCCACATCACGCCCTTCGGGAACCCGGTGGTGCCGCCGGTGTAGAGCAGGTAGATGTCGTCCTCGCTGCGCGGGCCGAAGTCCCGCTCCGGGGAGCCCTGCTGCCAGCGCGGCGTAGAACTCGACGCCGCCGTAGCGTTGGTAGTCCGTCCTCGCGTGCCGTCTTCGACGACCAGGATGGTCTTGACGTTCGGCGTCTCGGGCAGCACGTTGGCCACCCGGTCGGCGTAGCGGCGCTCGTGCACCAGCGCGACCATGTCGGAGTTGTCGAACAGGTACTTCAGCTCGCCCTCGACGTAGCGGAAGTTGACGTTGACCAGGATGGCGCCGGCCTTGACGATGCCCAGCATCGCGATGACGATCTCGATGCGGTTGCGGCAGTACAGGCCGACCTTGTCGTCCTTCTTGACGCCCTGGTCGATGCAGGTAGTGCGCCAGCCGGTTGGACTTCTCCTCCAGCTCGGCGTAGGTCAGTTTCTCGTCGCCCGAGATCAGGGCGACGCGGTCAGGCACGGCGTCGATGGCGTGCTCGGCGAGATCGGCGATGTTCAGGGCCACAGCTCTAAACTAGAACGTGTTACATTTCCAGACAAGTCTGTGGCAACGACGCTGGAAGGTGGACGCCTGTGAGCGACGCTGGTATTAGTTCCGAGAAGCAGCCCGACTGCCTCGTTGAGCAGCGCGGACACACGCTGATCGTGACGCATGAACCGGCCCGAGGCGCGCAATGCCCTCTCCGGCGAGATGCTCTCGATCATGGTCGAGTGCCTGGGACCGCGTCGACAACGATCCCGAGATCCGGACGTGCATCCTGACCGGCGCCGGCGGCTACTTCTGCGCGGGCATGGACCTCAAGGCGGCGTCGGCCAAGCCGCCGGGCGACTCGTTCAAGGACGGCAGCTACGACCCGTCGCGCATCGACGGCCTGCTCAAGGGCCGGCGGCTGAAGAAGCCGCTGATCGCCGCCGTCGAGGGGCCGGCGATCGCCGGGAGGCACCGAGATCCTGCAGGGCACCGACATCCGCATCGCCGGCGAGAGCGCGAAGTTCGGCATCTCCGAGGCGAAGTGGAGCCTCTACCCGATGGGCGGCTCCGCGGTGCGGCTGGTGCGCCAGATCCCCTACACGATCGCGTGCGATCTGCTGCTGACCGGCCGCCACATCACCGCGGCCGAGGCCAAGGAGTACGGCCTGATCGGCTACGTGGTGCCCGACGGCAGCGCGCTGGACAAGGCGCTCGAGATCGCCGAGGTGATCAACAACAACGGGCCGCTGGCGGTGCAGGCGATCCTCAAGACCATCCGCGAGACCGAGGGCATGCACGAGGAAGAGGCCTTCAAGCCCGACACCGCCAACGGCATCCCGGTGTTCCTGTCCGAGGACGCCAAGGAGGGCCCGCGGGCGTTCAAGGAGAAGCGCGCCCCCGAACTTCCAGATGAAGTAGTCCCGCGGCGGAACGTCAGCCTGACGCAGCCTTCGCGGTCGGGGTGAACACCACCGGCATGGACTCCAGCCCGCTGACGAAGTTCGCCGGCCGCAGCGGCAGCATGCGCTCGTCGGCCAGCCGCAGATCGGGCAGCCGCTGCAACACCTTGGTCAGCATCAGGCGCAATTCCAGCCGGGCCAGCTGATTGCCGAGGCAGAAGTGCGTGCCGAAGCCGAACGCCAGGTGGCTGTTGGGGTTGCGGTCGATGTCGAAAGACTGCGAGTTCTCGAAAACCGACTCGTCGAAGTTCGCCGCCTCGAACATCAGCATGATCTTCTCGCCGGCGCTCAGCGCCGTGCCGTGGAACTCGGTGTCGGCGGTCAGCGTGCGGCACATGTTCTTCACCGGCGAGGTCCAGCGCAGCATCTCCTCGATGGCGCCGGGCAGCAGACTCGACATCCGCCACCAGCCGCCGCCACTGATCCTGGTGCCGCAGAAGCGCTTCGGTGCCGCCCGAGAGCGTGTGCCGGGTGGTCTCGTCGCCGCCGATGAGGATCAGCAGCGTCTCGAAGACGATCTCGTCGTCGGACATCTTCTGGCCCTCGACCTCGGCGTTGACCAGGACCGAGAACAGATCGTCGGTGCGGTCGGCACGACGGTCGGCGATCACGTCCTTGGTGAAGGCGGTGTACGCGGCGAACGTGTCCATCAGCTTCTGGATCGTCTGCTCGTCGACCGTCGAGCTGACAGACCGCACACCAGGTCGTCGGACCACTCGAGCAGTTTGTCGCGCTCCTCGGGCAGCACGCCGAGCATGTCGCCGATGACCGCCATCGGCAGCGGCGCCGCGATGTCGCGGACGAAGTCGGCATTCGCCGCGCTCGCACACCGCGTCGATCAGGGTGTCGCAGAGCCGCTCGATCGCCGGCACCTTGTCCATCACCCGCTTGCGGGTGAACCCGGAGTTGACCAGCTTGCGCCGCAGGATGTGCGCCGGGTCGTCCATGTCGATCATGTACGGCATGCCCGGCTGATCCGGCCGGATCCCGCCCGTGCTGGAGAACAGCTCGGGGTTGCGCTCGGCGTCGAGCACCGCCTGGTACGTCGTCGCGGCGGCCAGGCCGTTGCGGTCCCGGAACACCGGCTGGTTGGCGCGCATCCACGCGTACGCCTCGCGCGCGGCCCGGCCGTCGGCGTAGAAGTTGCCGTCGGCGAGATCGACGTCGGGCTTGGCGGGGGCAACGGTCGTCACACGATCTCCTTGGCGTCTCCGAATGTCATGTCCACGTTGGCAGCCGAACTCGACACGAGGGCGCGTTTCGGCAATCCGAGTGCGGCGAGTTCCGCGGCGTAGGGGTGGTCGCCGAGGCGGACGTCGACCCCGCCGGGCCGGTAGCGCACGCCCGTCATCCGCATCTCGCCCGGCGTCTCCCGGATCACGCCGTCGGCATACGAGTACGTCGAGTGCACCTGCGGGCGCGAGGTGAACGCGGCAGGCACCGGCAGGCCGGGGCTGAACTCCATGCTGACCGCCAGCTGTCCGTCGATGCTGACGTCGAACCCGAACCGGCGTCCGGCGCGGATGGTGAAGTCGGCCATCACCTTCGGATAGCCCCAGATCGTGCGGCCGGCTTCCAGCGTGAACGCCTGGTCGACGGGCAGGTGATGGACGAACGCGCCCGCCGACTGCAGGCCGCGCAGACGCCGCTCCGCGCGTGCGACCCCGGCGGATTCACCATCACGTTGGTGCCGTACTCCCAGTACCGGCCGAGATCGGTGTCCTCGTAGCGCATCAGCATCAGCACGACGAGCGCGCGCCGGTTGCCGCGGCCGAAGCGGCACACCTGCAGGCCGCTGTAGTCGATCATCCGTTGCGCGGCATCGGCGTCGACGACGAACATCGCGGTGTGCTGGTGCGCGGTGCGCACCCGCACCGGCATGGTCAGCACGGTGCCGGCGATGGTGTGTTGCGGTGGCTCGAGTCACACCGCCAATCTAGAACGCGTTCTAGACAGACGGCAAGAAAGTGTCTACACGAGCCGCGGCGAGATCGCGGATCTGCTCGGGCGAGCGCGCACCGACCACCATCATCGTGACGCCCGCCGCCTCCCACGCCTTGATCTGCTCCTGCACGTAGGACAGGTCGCCGACGATCGCCGAATCGTCGACCAGCTCGTCGGGAATGACCTTCGCGCGCCTCGTCCTTGTCGGTCGCTGCGGAACAGCTTCGGTCACGTCGTCGACGACGTCGGCGTAGCCCATCCGGCGGTAGACATCGGCGTGGAAGTTGGTGTCCTCGGCGCCCATGCCGCCCATGTAGAGCGCCAGGTGCGGCTTCATCAGCTCCATGATCGCCGGCCGGTCGTCGGTGACGACCACCTGCGCCGTCGCGCAGATCTCGAACGTCTCGCGGGTGCGCCGCGCGCCGGGACGGGCGAATCCCTCGTCGAGCCACTCGTTGTACATGCCCGCGATGCGCGGCGAGTAGAAGATCGGCAGCCAGCCGTCGCAGATCTCGGCGGCCAGCGCGACGTTCTTCGGGCCCTCGGCGCCCAGCATGACCGGGATGTCGGCGCGCAGCGGATGGGTGATCGGCTTGAGATTCTTGCCCAGCCCGGTGGTGCCCTCGCCGGTCAGCGGCAGCGGGTAGTGCGGGCCGTCGCTGTGCACCGGCGCCTCGCGCGCCCAGACCTGACGCAGGATGTCGACGTACTCGCGGGTGCGGGCCAGCGGCTTGGGGAACCTGGCGCCGTACCAGCCCTCGACGACCTGGGGTCCGGAGACGCCGAGGCCGAGGATGTGCCGGCCGCCGGACAGGTGGTCCAGTGTCAGCGCGGCCATCGCGCACGCGGTCGGGGTGCGGGCGGACAGCTGGATGACCGACGTGCCCAGCCGCATCCGGGTCGTCTCGCGGCCCCACCACGCCAGCGGCGTGTAGGCATCCGAGCCCCACGCCTCGGCGGTGAACACCGTGTCGAAGCCGGCCTCCTCGGCGGCGGCGACCAGTTCCGCGTGGTTGTCCGGCGGCTGCGCGCCCCAATATCCGAGCTGCAGTCCCAACTTCATGCGGCTCGCCTTCCAGAGGCCACGACCGTCCTTGAAACCATTCTTAGAACCTGTTCTACTCGATGCCGTGACCACCAGCCAAAGCAGCCCGGTGCAGATCGATCCCCATGAGCCGCCGCTTTCGGCGCCGCTGAAGCTCGCATTCGACTACACCCGTTCAGTAGGACCACTCCTCGGTGAGTTCTTCACCGCCCTGCGCGAGCGACGCATCGTCGGCGTGCGCGGGTCGGATGGCCGCGTGCTCGTTCCGCCCGCTGAGTATGACCCCGTCACCTACGAGGCCTTGACCGAGGTCGTGCCCGTGTCCAGCGTCGGCACCGTGCTGTCGTGGACGTGGCAGCCCGAGCCGCTGGAGGGGCAGCCGTTGCAGCGGCCGTTCGCGTGGGCGTTGATCCGGCTCGACGGTGCCGACACGGCCGCTGCTGCACGCCGTCGACGTGGGAGACGCCGGTCCGTCCAGTATCAGTACCGGCGCGCGCGTGCACGCGCACTGGGTCGAGGAGACCGTCGGCGCGATCACCGACATCGCGTACTTCGCACTCGGTGAGCAGCCCGAGGACGTCCCGCGCGCCGCCAGGAGGGCCTGGACCCGGTGACGATGCTCGTGGTGCCCACCTCGATCGAGATCCAGCACACGGCGTCGCTGCCCGAGAGCGCCTTCCTGCGCGCGCTCGAGCAGGGCAAGCTGCTGGGCGGTCGCACCGGCGCCGACGGCAAGGTGTACTTCCCGCCGCGCGAAGCCGAACCCGGCCACCGGCCGGCCAGCTCGACCAGTTCGTCGAGCTGCTCCGACAAGGGCACCGTCACGACGTTCGCGATCATCAACATCCCGTTCGCGGGTCAGCGCATCAAGCCGCCCTACGTCGCGGCCTACGTGCTGCTCGACGGCGCCGACATCCCGGTGCTGCACCTGGTCTCCGACATCGACGCCACCGAGGTCCGGATGGGCATGCGCGTGCAGGCGGTGTGGAAGCCCCGCGAGGAGTGGGGGCTGGGCATCGACAACATCGAGTACTTCCGGCCGACGGGCGAGCCCGACGCCGAGTACGACACCTACAAGCACCACCTCTAAAGGGTTCACACATGACTGAAGTAGCAGTGGTCGGGTTCGCGCACGCACCGCATGTCCGCCGCACCGACGGCACCACCAACGGCGTCGAGATGTTGATGCCGTGTTTCGCCGAGATCTACGACGAGCTGGGCATCGGCAGTCCCCGACATCGGCTTCTGGTGCTCGGGGTCATCGGATTACCTTGCCGGACGGGCATTCTCGTTCATCTCGGCGATCGACTCGATCGGCGCGGTGCCGCCGATCAACGAGTCGCACGTCGAGATGGACGCGGCGTGGGCGCTATACGAGGCCTACATCAAGATCCTCACCGGCGAGGTCGAGACCGCACTGGTGTACGGCTTCGGGAAGTCCAGCGCCGGCACCCTGCGCCGGGTGCTGGCACTGCAGACCGACCCGTACACCGTGGCGCCGCTGTGGCCCGACTCGGTCAGCATGGCCGGGCTGCAGGCGCGGTTCGGGTTGGACTCGGGGAAGTGGACGGCCGAGCAGATGGCACAGGTGGCGCTGGACTCGCTGAACGCCGCACCCCGCGTCGACCGGCTCGAAGGCGGCAGTGCTCGAGGAACTGCTGGACCGCCCCTACTTCGCGGATCCGTTGCGCCGCCACGACATCGCGCCGATCACCGACGGCGCGTCGGCGATCGTGCTGGCCGCCGGCGACCGCGCCCGCGAGTTGCGCGAGCGCCCGGCCTGGATCACCGGTTTCGAGCACCGCATCGAGACACCGGTGCTCGGCGCCCGCGACCTGACCACCTCGCCGTCGACAGCGGCGTCCGCGCAGGCCGCCACCGGAGGGGACGCCGCGTCGATCGAGGTCGCCGAGCTCTACGCGCCGTTCAGCCACCAGCAGCTGATTCTCAAGGAGGCCATCGGCCTGGGTGAGTCGACGAGGATCAACCCGTCGGGCGGCGCGCTGGCCGCCAACCCGATGTTCTCGGCGGGCCTCGAGCGCATCGGCTTCGCGGCGCGGCACATCTTCGAGGGCAACGCCTCCCGGGTGCTGGCCCATGCGACGAGTGGACCTGCGCTGCAACAGAATCTGGTCGCGGTCTTGGAGGGCAAGTAGTCATGAGCAAGAAACTCGCCGCCGTGCTGGGCACCGGCCAGACGAAGTACGTGGCCAAGCGCAAGGACGTCTCGATGAACGGCCTGGTGCGCGAGGCGATCGACCGCGCGCTGGCCGATGCGGGCGCCACGATGGCCGACATCGACGCGGTCGTCGTCGGGAAGGCGCCGGACTTCTTCGAGGGCGTGATGATGCCCGAGCTGTTCATGGCCGACGCGACCGGTGCGACGAACAAGCCGCTGATCCGCGTGCACACCGCCGGTTCGGTGGGCGGCTCGACGGCGATCGTCGCGACCAGCCTGGTGCAGTCGGGCAAGTACCGGCGCGTGCTGACGATGGCGTGGGAGAAGCAGTCCGAGTCGAATGCCATGTGGGCGCTGAGCATTCCGGTGCCGTTCACCAAGCCCGTCGGCGCGGGCGCGGGCGGCTACTTCGCCCCGCACATCCGCGCCTACATCCGCCGCTCCGGGGCGCCGACCCACATCGGCGCGATGGTCGCGGTCAAGGACCGGCTCAACGGCGACCAGGAACCCGCTCGCGCACCTGCACCAGCCCGACATCACGCTGGAGAAGGTGATGGAGTCCCCGATGCTGTGGGATCCGATCCGCTACGACGAGACGTGCCCGTCCTCGGACGGCGCCGCCGCGATGGTCATCGGGGACGAGGCCAGCGCCGACGCCCGGGTGGCCGACGGGCATCCGGTCGCCTGGATCCATGCCACCGCGCTGCGCACCGAGCCGCTGGCCTATGCCGGCCGCGACCAGGTCAACCCGCAGGCCAGCCGCGACGCCGCGGCGGCGCTGTGGAAGGCCGCCGGCATCACCAGCCCGATCGACGAGATCGACGTGGCCGAGGTCTACGTGCCGTTCTCCTGGTACGAGCCGATGTGGCTGGAGAGCCTCGGCTTCGCGCCCGAGGGCGAGGGCTGGAAGCTGACCGAGGCCGGCGAGACCGCGATGACCGGCCGCATCCCGTTCAACCCGTCGGGCGGGGTGCTGTCGTCCAACCCGATCGGCGCATCGGGCATGATCCGGTTCGCCGAATCGGCGATCCAGGTGATGGGCAAGGGCGGCGAGCACCAGGTCGAGGGTGCCCGCAAGGCACTGGGCCACGCCTACGGCGGCGGCGCGCAGTACTACTCGATGTGGGTGGTGGCCTCCGAAAAGCCAGCCAGACCGGCCTCATGATGCAGTACACCTGCAGCGTGGCGATGGGTCCCGATCGACCAGTTGCTCGAGATCGCCCGCACCGCAGAAGAAGTCGGCTTCGACTCGATCGCGCTGCCCGACTCGCTGTTCTACATGGAGAAGCAGGCCGCCGACTACCCCTACACGCCCGACGGATCCCGGATGTGGGACGAGAACACCCCGTGGGTGGACCCGCTGATCGCCGCGGGCGCCATGGGTGCGGTGACCTCGACGCTGCGGTTCTACACCAACGTGATGAAGCTGGGCTCCCGCAACCCGCTGCTGCTGGCCCGCCAGGTCGGCTCGGTGGCCAACCTGACGGGTGACCGGTTCGGGTTCGGCGTCGGGATCGGCTGGGCGCCGGAGGAATTCGAGTGGTGCGGGGTTCCCTACGCCAAGCGGGGCAAGCGGGTCGACGAGATGATCGAGGTGATCAAGCTCGTGCTGGGCGGCGGCATGGTCGAGTTCCACGGCGAGTTCTACGACTTCGACCGGTTGCAGATGAGCCCGGCCCCGCGCCGGCCGGTGCCGTTCTACGTCGGCGGCCACACCGACGTCGCCCTCAAGCGCGCCGCGCGGGTCGGCGACGGGTGGACCAGCGCGATGATGACCGGTGAGCAGCTCGCCGAGACCATCGGCAAACTCAATGCGCTGCGCGCCGAATACGGCCGCGCCGACGAGCCGTTCGAGTTCCAGGCCGTCTGCATCGACAAGTTCGGCGTCGACGGGCACCGCGAACTCGCCGAGGCGGGCGTCACCGACAACATCGTGATCCCCTGGGTGTTCGACGGGCTGGGCTTCGACGCGCCGATCGAGCAGAAGAAGGACTCGCTCAAGCGGTTCGCCGACACCTACATCCACTCCGGCTGGCAGGACGCCTAACCCGCGCCGGGACGGGTGCGGTGCTCGACCGATACATGGTCAGCGCTGCACGTCACGGTGCTCACGGTGCCGGCCAGGATTTCCGGCGGAACCAGGCCGACGGCGTCGTCCCGCGTGTCGATGAAATAGAAGTCGTCCGGTGAATGCGATTCGTAACTGGCCTGTTTGGCTGTCAGCTGTTCGTCGGTCGCGAGCCAGACGAGCGCCGCGTTGTCGGAGATGCGGGCATCGACCGGTGCGCCGGCAGTGCTGTCCAGGCAGGCGCGGTCCTGCGCACTGAACCGGATCGCGCTCAGGTCCCCGTCGCGATGCGGTCGCGCGAGGTCCGAGGACACCGCCCACAGGAAGCTGCCCACCCACACAACTATCACCAGCGTCGCGGCGATCCGGTCGGCGCGCAGCACGCCGGCCGGCCGATCCGTGGACGCGCCCTCGACGTAGCTGAAGATCAGCCACATGACGGCGATCGGCAGGATGGGCAGGAAGAACCGGGGTCCCATCGGGTCCACCAATGTAGTGACCGCCCGCCAGTACAGAATCACCACGTAGACGACGATCCCGGTCCACGTCCACACGGTGAATCGCCGATATTCCTCCCCGCCCCCGCGCCATGCCGACCGGGCTGTTCGCACGGTCAGCACGGCCACCACGACGGCCACCAGCAACCCGGCGGCGATCTCGTAGCGGAACAGCGGGAAGTGCACGCCAGCGACGAGAAGCTGCCAGAACGTCGCCGCGGAGAACATGACCGTCGAGCGCAGCACGTCGACCTGGGGTGCCAGGCCACCGCCCAATGTGTGCGTGCTCACCAAGCTGATCAGCATCGCGGTCGCAGTCCCGGCGAGCCCACCCGCGATCGGCACGGCGGCACGACGCGCCAGGTGGCGTCCGTCGGGGTCGCGCCGGAGCAGCAGCACCACGGCGCCGAACACGAGCCCAAGGGGTGCGGCCACCCCGATGAAGCGGATGTCGGGCAGCAGGAACGCCGCGACCGTGCCGGCGATCAGATGGGAGCGCTGCGGTGAATCCCGGGTGAGCAGGCTCTGCACGACCACGTGATAGTAGAACGCGAGTCCGACGAAGGTGAACAGCATTTCCGATTCGAGCACCTGGGCGGCCGCCAGCACCGGCGGGCTGACCGCCAGTACAGCCGCCCCCGGCAGGTATGCACTGGACGGCCGAAAGGCCGCCAGGCGGCGCGCGATCAGCACAAGATAAGCCGTCATCCCGACGAACGCGGTGAGCTGAACCACGAATCCGAGATCGACCATCTCCCGCACCCGCACCCCCAGGGGCGCCAGGGTAGCGGCGAACCCGTACGGCCAGTAGCCCGTCGGCGTGCCGCTCCAGTGGGTGAACTCGAGGTGCCGCAGGCCTTCGGCCATCGACAGGTACGACACCCCATCCGCGGTGGCCGACGTCCCACGCACGATCACGTCGACGGCGGTCAGCACGGTCGCCAGCACGATGAGAACCCACGCGGCGCCAGCCGCCCGACGGCGCGGTGCGGTCGGTGCAGACGCCTCGGCGCGAGGGGACGGCCGCCGAACCACAAAGCTCATGGCTGCATTATGTAGGCATTGCTGTGTTCATCGGAGCGCAACCACGGGGTACGGCATATCGACGTGCTTGATCGATTAAAGACGTCGTTCGTTCGGAAACGCCCCTTTCACCCCGGTTTCAGCGCACGGAGCTGAATTTGCCGATGAAACCCCGCCGGGCCGCGCACGGCCCGTCGTCTCCCGATCCACACCCAAGGGCGTAGTCGTGCTGCATCCACGGGTATGCCGTACGTCACGTGCCGCCCATTGCACGATCCAGCCGGAAAACTGTAACGTGTTCTAGTTGAGAAGCGAGTGGGGAGGTCGAGATGTACATGGAATGACTGCGGGAACTGTCGGCGTTCGGGAGATCGACACCGGCACGCTGCCCGACCGGTATGCCCGGGGCTGGCACTGCCTGGGCCCGGTGCAGAACTACCTCGACGGCGAACCGCACGGCATCGAGATCTTCGGCACCATGCTGGTCGCCTTCGCCGACTCGGCGGGCGAGGTGAAGATCCTGGACGGGTACTGCCGGCACATGGGCGGCAACCTGTCCCAGGGCACCGTCAAGGGCGACGAGATCGCCTGCCCGTTCCACGACTGGCGCTGGGGCGGCGACGGCAAGTGCAAGCTGGTGCCCTACGCCAAGCGCACCCCGCGGCTGGCCCGCACCCGGGCGTGGCACACCGATGTCCGCGGCGGACTGCTGTTCGTCTGGCACGACCACGAGGGCAACCCCCCGCAGGAAGAGGTCCGCATCCCGGATATCCCCGAGTGGGCCAGCGGTGAGTGGACCGACTGGAAGTGGAACACGATGCTCATCGAGGGCAGCAACTGCCGCGAGATCATCGACAACGTCACCGACATGGCGCACTTCTTCTACATCCATTTCGGGTTGCCCACGTACTTCAAGAACGTCTTCGAGGGCCACATCGCGTCGCAGTACCTGCACAACGTCGGCCGGCCGGACGTCAACGACATGGGCACCGCCTACGGCGAGGCCTACCTGGATTCCGAGGCCAGCTACTTCGGCCCGTCGTTCATGATCAACTGGCTGCACAACACCTACGGCGACTTCAAGGCCGAGTCGATCCTGATCAACTGCCACTACCCGGTGACCCAGGATTCATTCGTGCTGCAGTGGGGCGTCATCGTCGAGAAGCCCAAGGGGCTCGACGACAACGACCACCGAGAAGTTGGCGACCGCGTTCACCGACGGCGTGAGCAAGGGCTTCCTGCAGGACGTCGAGATCTGGAAGCACAAGACGCGCATCGACAATCCGCTGCTGGTCGAGGAGGACGGCGCCGTCTACCAGATGCGCCGCTGGTATCAGCAGTTCTATGTCGACGTCGCCGACGTCACCCCCGACATGACCGACCGGTTCGAGATGGAGGTCGACACCACGATCGCCAACGAGAAATGGCATGTCGAGGTGGAGGAGAACCTCAAGGCGAGAGACGCCGAGAAGCAGGCGACATGAGTGACACCCCGGATGTGGACCGCCTCGCCAAGTCGATGCTGCTGCTGCACGGCCACGACGACGAGCACGAGCACGGCCACCATCCGGGCCCCGAGGCGGGTAGCCCCGGATCGTGGCGCAAGGCACCCGATTTCGCCGGCGACCCGAACCGGGCCGCCGCGGTGCGGGACGGCACCCAGCGCGACCGCGAACGCTACCTGACCTCCGGTCTGGCATCGGTGGACTGCCGTTTCTGCCACGTCGCGGTCCGCGTCAAGAAGCTCGGCCCCGCGCACACGTCGGTGCAGTGGAACTCCGAGGCGACGGCCCGCTGCGCGCACTTCGCCGAGATCCGCGAGTCCGGCGGCGATCCCGCGCGGGAGCGGTCGTGCCCCCGGTTGGCCGACAGCATCCGGCACGCCGTCGCCGAGGGTTGCCTCGAGGAGTACTCCAGCACCCCCTCCCCCGGCGACGGCTGAGCGTTCTCACCGGGCGGTCATCCGAACCGGCATCCGCTTGTAGGAGTTGACCAGGCTGGACCGCACCCGCACCGGCTCACCGGCGAGATCGATGGCCGCGAAGGCCCCCAGCAGTTCCTGCAGGAAGACCCGGGCCTCGGCACCGAGCAGCAACGACGAGTCGGGCCGCAGACATTAACACGTAAATATAAACGCGTAACTTACTTCGTGTGTTGACCGGCTCAGAGCCCGCGGAACTCCGCCCTGACCCGGTCCTCGCTCAGCCCGTAGTCGGCGAGCGAATAGGTGTGTTTCGGCGCGCGCGGTCCCTGCCGGCTCTCCTCGTGGGTTCGCGCCACCGCCGTACGCGCCTCATCGGTGAACTCGATGCCGAAGGCCCGGTAGATGTCCTCCACCGCGCCGATCGGATCCTTGATCAGCGCGAAGTAATCCAGATCGTAGAACTGCGCCGGGTCGTGCTCGACGCGTTCGGCGTTGAACAGTCGCAGCCCGCGCGACCAGGTCTCCAGCGAGTCCTCCCCGATCACGCTGCCGGAGAAGGTGTTCGACCAGCCCTCGGTGGTGTGCTGGGCCAGCGAGCACATCGAGGCCATGATGGTCTCGGCCGGCCGATGACACTGGACCACGAGGGCGTCGGGATACGTCGCGAACAGCGCGTCGAGGGCGAACAGATGGCTGGGGTTCTTGAGCACCCAGCGCTTCTCGACGTCGTTGAGCCCGATCAGCTGCAGGTTCTTGCGGTGGCGCCGATAGGGCTTCGTCCAGTCCTGCCGGGACAGCCACTGTGAATATGTGGGCAGGTGCGCCAACGTCTCGTAGCTCACCGAGTGCAGCGACTGCCGCAACAGCTGCCAGCACTCCTCCACCTCGTCGGCGGTCATGTAGTGCAGGCCGGTGTAATCGGGATTCTCCGCATGGGCCTTGCTGAACTGCGCGTCCAGCTGCTGGAAAACCGGGTTCTGCGACCAGGTTTCGCGTGGCGGACGCGGCTGGGGGAACTCGGCGAGCCACAGCTCGAGGCCCTGATGACGGGGGTCGGCGGCGAGCAACCGGTGTATGGCCGTGGTGCCGGTGCGCGGCAGGCCGGTGACGAAGATCGGGCGTTCGATCGTCACGTCCGCGTGCTGCGGGTACTGCTTGAACGCCGCCTCGGACACCAGCCGGGCCACCAGCGCGTTGCGCACGAAGAAGCGCTGCATCTTGCTGCCGAGCTCGGTGAGGTCGGCGTCGCGCTGATAGGACTCGAGCAGAACCGCCAGCGCCTCCCGGTAGTTGTCGTCGTCGCTGCCGAAATCGTCGAGGCCGCAGGCCTTCACCGCCGAGGCGTGCAGATCCTCGACCGTGCCGACGTCCGTGCGGGCCGCACTCACGCCTTGTACTCCCCGCAGTTGACGTCGAGGGCCTGCCCGGTGATGCCGCTGGACAGGTCGCTGGCCATGAACAGGATCGCCGAGGCCACCTCGTCCTCGGTGGGCAGCCGCTTGAGGTCGCTGTTGACGGCGGCCGCCTGGTAGATCTCGTCGACCGTGGTGCCGTACTTGCCGGCCTGATGCTCGAAGTAGCCCTGCAGCGTGCCACCCCAGATATAGCCCGGCAGAACGGAGTTCACCCGGATGCCCTGGGGGCCCAGCTCGCTGGCCAGCGACTGCGACATGGCCAGCAGCGCGGACTTGGCCATCTTGTAGGCCCCCTGCTTGGGGTCGGAGTGCCGCACCACCATCGAGTTGACGTTGACCACCGAACCGTTCGCCTCGGCCAGCGCCGGGGTGAAGCTCCTGGATCAGCCGCAGCGCGCCCAGCACGGTCAGCTCGAACGTCTCGCGGATGTGGTCGAAGCTGGTCTTGGCCAGCGGCTTCATCGACGGCACCTTGAACGCGTTGTTGATCAGCACGTCGACCTTGCCGTAGGCCTCGAGGCTCTTCTCGACGAGATTGGTCACCTGCGCCTCGTCGGTGATGTCGGTGCCGACCGACACCGCGCGCCGGCCGATGTCGGTCGATCTCGGCGGCGACGTCGTCGAGCCGCTCGACGGTGCGCGCGGCCAGCACCAGGTCCGCCCCCTCCAGAGCACACCGGCGCGCCAGCGTCGTGCCGAGCGCCGGTCCGACCCCGCTGATGACGACGACCTTGTTCTCCAGCATGCCCATGTCAGCCCACCATCCTGTAGCCGATCTGCAGCTGGCGCAGCGCGATTCGCGCCCGCCAGTCCTCTTCGGAGATCTTGTTGTGTTCGGAGTACGGCAGCGCGTCTGCGACCTCGTCGATGCCCAGCACGGCCACCTCGGGCCCGTCGGCTTCGGTCAGCTCACGCGACACCCGCTGCCAGCGGAACTGCAGATAACCCCTGCGGTGTCCGAGCATCTCGACCCAGTTCGTCACGCCGGGGTTCGTGTCGGAGACGACGATGCGGATCTTGCCGTCCGGATCGGCCTGGGCCTGAGTCGCGTTCAGCGAGGTCTGGTGGTTGATGTAGTCCAGCGAGATGTACCAGAGGCTGCCGAGCTGAAAGCCCATGTACGGAGCGTCGGACACCGGCACCGTGATGACCATCGCCTGATCGGGGGCCAGGTCGAAGTGGCCCGCCGACGAGTACTGGGTCGCCAGGCCCCCCGGCGTGAGCCGCGGCGCGATCATCGTGTTGACCGGCAACGTGTTGTAGAACCACTGCGGGAACTGCAGCCAGGTCTTGACGCGCTGCACCAGTTGCTTGCCCGCGACGGCGTACCGCTTCTCGATCGCCTCACGCGTCAAGGGCGGCGGCGCGGTGCCCGCGGTGTCGGACCGCGCGATGGCCAGCGTGCCCCGCTGCGCCGACCAGTCGTTGTAGACCTCGCGGATGACCAGTTGCGCAGGCTGATTTCGGCACGACCCGCCATTCGAACGAGCCGTCGGCGGCGATGTCGAGTTCGCGGTCGTCGAACGCGGTCTCACTGTCGGGCACGTTGTCGTCGGTGTACTCGCCGCCGAGCATCTGGAAGCTCAGATCCGTCGTCGTGCCCCGGCGCCCGGTGACCACGTACTCGTAGCCCGCCTGCACCCGGGTTCCGAAGTACAGCGTGTCGGGGTTGTCCAGACCCATCTTGGTGAACGGCCCGGTGCCGCTGTGCAGGAACGGATGGTCGCGGTCGTAGTCGAAGGCGACGTGCGTGCAGGCGGCGATGCAACCCGCCAGGTACTGCAGTCCCTCGAGCAGATCGGCTTCGGTCTCGATGAACGGGGCGGCGGTGACGAGGCGCTCGGCTTCGGCGATCGCGTCGCTCAGTGGCTGGGAGTACACGCCCTCGAAACTAGAACGCGTTCTAGCTGGAGTCAATATATCGACCGGAGCGGTACAAATATCGACCGCTAGGGGGTAGCCTGCCGGAATGGTCGCCGCTGAGACCGCCGGGCGGGCGTCGCCGCCGACCGATCGCGTCGTCGCCGTGCTCGACTTCCTCGCCGGCCGGCCCGGCGAGCGGTTCGGGGTGTCGGAACTGGCCCGCCGCCTCGGGCTGAGCAAGCCGACCTGCCTGGGCATCGCCCTGTCGCTGTCGGACGCCGGCTACCTGGTCCGCGACGACACGGACAAGACGTACCGGCTGGGCCCGTCGCTGATCACGCTCGGCCACCGGGCACAGGAATCGATGCGGATCAGCCCGGCGGCGCGGGAGCAGCTGCGCCGCCTGTGCAGCCGGTTCGGCGGGACGGCGGCGCTGTCGGCCGTCATCGACGATCGCATCACCGTGCTGGACCTCGCCGCTCCGCCCGGAGCGCGGCCCGGCGTGGAGATCGGGCAGAGCTATCCGTTCGCACCGCCGGTCGGGCTGATGTTCGTGCTGTGGGACGACGACGCCGTACGGGACTGGCTGGCCCGGGCGCCGACGATCCCGTTGCGCACCGACACCGAGCGCTTGGACCGGGTGATCGCCGACTGCCGCGCCGACGGCTACCTGGTGGAGCGGCTGACGCCGGGCGGTCGCCGGCTGTATTCGCTACTGGCGGGGATGTCGGCCACCCTGCCCGACGAACTGCGGGCGCTGCTGGGCGAGCTGGTGTCCGACATCGGCGAGCGGGTCTACCTCCGCGACGAGCGCGCCGGCCGCGGCCGGCATGACATCAGCGTGATCTCCGCGCCGGTCTACGACCACTACCGCAGGCAGGTGATGGTCGCATCGATGCACATCGGAAAGGCCTTGACGGAGCGTGAGATCGGCGAACGCGCCCGCGCACTGGTGGCGACCGCCGACGAGGTCACCGCACAGCTCGGCGGGACGGCGCCGCCACGGCGCGCCACGTGCCCGGCAGCATCGGGAACACGGGCTGGGTGCGGTTGAGCGCCTGGATCTGGGTTTTCTCGTCGACGCAGAGCACCAGCGCCCGCTCGGGCGGGATTCAGGTAAAGCCCGACGACGTCGCGGACCTTCTCGACAAACAGCGGGTCCTTAGACAGTTTCCACGAATCCTGTTTATGCGGAGCCAGTCCGAACGCCCGCCAGACCCGCGAGACCATCGATTGACTCAGACCCAGATGATCAGCCATCGACCGGGTTGACCAGTGCGTGGCATCCGGCGGCGTGGTCTCCAGCGTCGCGGTGATCAAGTCCTTGATCTGCTCATCGCCGACCACCCGAGGCCGGCCCGGCCGGGGCTCGTCAAGCAACCCGTCGCAGCGGCATCGACGACGAACCGATTACGCCACCGCCGCACTGTGGTGATTGCCAACCCCAGCCGTTCGGCCAGTTCGGTATTGGTCCCACCATCAGCCGCCGCCAACACAATTCGCGACCGCATCGCCAAGCCCGCAGCACTGCTACGCCGCAGCGCCCAACCCTCCAACTCGGCCCGTTCATCGATCAGTCAACACGATCTCGGGAGCATGAGGCGTCGGCATACCCCAGTCTAACAACTAGACTGCAATTAATGACTCAGGACTCTAGCTGGTCGCGGCGAGCGCGAACGGCAGCACATCGGTGGCGCCGGCGGCGCGCACCGTGCGGGCGGCCATGGTCATGGTCCAGCCCGTGTCGGCCAGATCGTCGACCAGCAGCACCGGCCCCGCGGCCGAGACCGGGCCGGGCGGCGACCACGCCCCGCTCAGCGCTGCGACCCGGTACGCCGAATTGGCGGCCGTCACCGGTCTGCGGCCGGGCGCGTACCGCAGGGTGCCCAGATCGCTGAGCCGGCCGAGCGTGGCGAGCCGGGCGGCCAGCGATCCGATCAGTCGCGGGTGCGAGTCCGAGTCCAGCGCCATCACCGCGGTGGGCCGCGCCGCCCAGTCCCATGCGGCGAGCACCTGCACGGCCGCGGCCACCACGTCCTCGGTCACCTCGGCATCCGGCCCGTCGAGCAGCGCACGCAACCGGGCGCCCCAGCCCAGGTCGGTCAGCCGGCCGATGACGCGACCGGGCTGCGGACCGTCGGTGATTCGGCCCGACAGCTCGACCCCGAGCTTGGTCAGGCCCGATGGCCACTGTTTGCGCGCGGCCAACTCCACGCCCGGCCGCATCAGCCGCTGCCGGGTGTCCTCGGCGGCGGCCGCGTCGACATCGGCGTTGTAACGCTGACCGGTGCAGTTGTCGCACCGCCCGCACCGCTCGTCGGCGCCGAGTTCCGGATCGTCGAGCTGCGCCCGCAGGAACGCCATCCGGCAGCCGTCGGTGCCCTGGTAGTCGAGCATCGCCTGCTGTTCGCGGCTGCGGGCCTCGTCGAGGTTGCGATAGCGCTGCTCGTCGTAGTCCCACGGCGCGCCGGTGCCGAGCCAGCCGCCCTTGACGCGGCGCACCGCTCCGTCGACGTCGAGCACCTTGAGCACCATCTCCAGGCGAGAACGGCCCATATCGACCAGGGGTTCGAGCGCGGGCGTCGACATCGGGCGTTCGGTGTCGAGCTGCGCGGATCACGGTGCGCACCATGGCTTCCGACGGGAACGCGACGGAGGCGAAGTAGCGCCAGACGTCCTGGTCCTCCCGCCCGGGCAGCAGGATCACCTCCGCGCTTCTCCGTGGCGCGGCCGGCTCGGCCGACCTGCTGGTAGTAGGCGATCGGCGACGAGGGCGCGCCGAGGTGCACCACGAACCCGAGATCGGGCTTGTCGAAGCCCATGCCGAGCGCGGAAGTCGCGATGAGGGCCTTGACGCGGTTGTGCAACAGGTCGGCCTCGAGTTGCTCGCGTTCTGCGGCCTCGGTGGAGCCCGTGTAGGCGGCGACGGGATGGCCCCGCTCGCGCAGCAGCGCGGCCACGTCGTGCGCCTGGGCCACCGTCAACGTGTAGACGATTCCCGAACCGGGCAGCGCATCCAGATGAGCCGCGAGCCACGCGGCGCGCTGCGCCGGATTGCCCGCCGCCACGACCGACAGCCGAAGCGACTCACGGTCCAAGCCACCGCGAAGCACCAGCGTGTCGTGACCGCCGACGCCCAACTGTGCGGCGACGTCGTCGACCACGCGGTCGTTGGCGGTCGCGGTGGTGGCCAACACCGGGACGTCGGCGCCCAGTTCGGCGACCAGCGTGCGGATCCGCCGGTAGTCGGGCCGGAAGTCATGGCCCCAGTCGGACACACAGTGGGCTTCGTCCACCACGACGAGGCCTGCGTCTCGCGCCAGCGCGGGCAGTACCTGTTCGCGGAAGTCGGGGTTGTTCAGCCGTTCCGGGCTGACCAGCAGCACGTCGAGTCCGCCGTCGCGCACCCGCTGGTGGATCTCGTCCCACTCGGCAACGTTGCTCGAGTTGATCGTCGCGGCGTGGACGCCCGCCCGATCCGCGGCGGCGACCTGGTTGCGCATCAGCGCGAGCAGCGGCGAGACGATCACGGTCGCGCCGTGCCCGCCGGCCGCGCAACAGCTTGGCGGCGATGAAGTACACCGCCGATTTCCCCCACCCGGTGCGCTGCACGACGAGCGCCCGACGGCGCTGGACCACCAGCGCCTCGATCGCCGTCCACTGGTCGTCGCGCAGCTGGGCGCCCGGACCGGCCAGTTGCTCGAGGATCGCCTGCGCATCCGCTCGGGTCGCCATGGGCCCATCGTGCCCGCCGGGTCTGACGCCGAGCGGCTCGGCTACCGGATGACGAGCCAGATCGCGGCGAAGTGGCAGGCCGCGGCGGCCGCGGTGAAGGCGTGGAAGAACTCGTGATGTCCGAACGTCGACGGCCAGGGGTTCGGCCAGCGCACGCCGTAGAGGATCGCGCCGATGTTGTACAGCACTCCCCCGGCGACAGCAGCGCCGACGACGGTGACCCCTGCCCCGGTGAGCAGCGTCTCGGCGAACCAGACCGCGACATAGCCGAGCAGCAGGTACGGCGGCACCCCGACCCACCTCGGAGCCGCGGGCCAGCACATCTTGAGTGCCACACCCGCGGCGGCCCCGGTCCAGACGATGACGAGCACCCGGGCACCCACCTGCGGCGGCATCGCGAGCAGGGCGAAGGGTGTGTAGCTGGCGGCGATGAACACGTAGATCACCGAGTGATCCAGCCGCATCATCCACTTCTCGGCCGTCGGCGAGCCCCACCGGACCCGGTGGTAGGCGGCACTGACGGTGAACATCCCGACTACCGCGCAGCCGTACACCGACGCCGCCCACACGGCGCGGGGCGACATCGCGCTCCACGCCGACTGCAGTAGAGCCAGCCCGGCCACGACGGCGAGGACCGCGCAGCAGAGGTGGATCCACCCTCGTGCGCGGGGAGTGTCGACCAAGTCGGTCACACCGGCAGGCGATAGGCCGTCGGTCAGGGCGTCTCCGATGTCGCGAACGGGCCTAACCGTCCTCGCGGCGTGCCGTCACGGATCGCGACGGCGCAGCGAGAGCCTACCCGGCCACCAACGCACTCACCGTGCCTGCGCGGTGCAGACACGGTGAATGATGCGGTGACGAAACGATCAGGCCGAGTCGGCGTTTCCGCGGTCCTCGGCGGCGTCATCGGGCGCCGGAGCATCATCGGGTGCCGGGGTCGGCGGAGTCTGTTCCGACACGCTCGACACCGCCTTGGCCACCGGGGTCGGCGTCACGGTCAGGCCGCACCGCTCCTTCAGGCTGCTGACCGGCTCATAGATGGCTTCGAGCTGGCGCTGCACCTGAGGGTTGTCCTTCAGAATACGTCATGTACACCTGCTCGGCCTGGGGCTGGGTCGCAGATCCGGCTGAGCGCCTCGTTGGTCTGCGGGTTCGCCGTCAGGTAGGCGCCCTCGGAGGCGGCCGCGGTGCTGACCGTGCCCGCCACGCTGGCGGCGGAGCAGTCCGGCGCCGGGGCGGGGCCGGGTGCCGGCTGAGCGCTGGCCACCGGGGCGATGATCGCCGCCGAGCCGAAGGCGAGCAGGCCGCCGGCGAACACACCGAACAGTCCACGGCGCACGGTCGTTGCGGACGAAGTCATGACGAATCACTCCTTTGGGTCTGCGATCCAGATGGTCGCACCCAAGGCCTAGCCGATCTCGCCGCAGCCCAAACACCGGGCAGCCGGCTATCGGGGCGGAGATGGCGGGCATCGGCGCAGGTCACCGCGGCCGCGGAGGATTTCTCGATTCGTCAGGTGGCGGCGGCGTCCATCTCCCGTTTGATCTCCAGGGCGATGTCGATGAGCTGGTCTTCCTGGCCGCCGATGAGCTTGCGTTGGCCGGCGCGGTGCAGCAGCTGGTGCGCGGGCACGCCGTAGCGCTCGGACTGGCGGATGGCGTGCTTGAGGAAGCTCGAGTACACCCCGGAATAGCCCATGATCAGCGCGTTACGGTCGAGCAGGCACTCGGCGGGCATCGCCGGAGCGACGACCTCTTCCGCGGCGTCGGCGATGTCGAAGAAGTCGATGCCGGTCTTCACGCCGATCTTGTCGAACACCCCGATCAACGCCTCGACCGGCGCGTTGCCCGCCCCGGCACCGAAGCGGCGGCATGACCCGTCGATCTGCTTGGCCCCGGCCCGCACCGCCTCGATCGAGTTCGCCACCCCCAGCCCGAGGTTCTCGTGCCCGTGAAAACCCACCTGGGCGTCGTCACCGAGCTCGGCCACCAGCGCCGCGACCCGGTCACGCACGCCCTCGAGCACCAGCGCGCCCGCCGAGTCCACGACGTAGACGCACTGACAACCCGCGTCGGCCATGATGCGGGCCTGGGCGGCGAGCTTCTCCGGCGGAATGGTGTGGCTCATCATCAGGAACCCGACGGTCTCCAACCCGAGCTCGCGGGCCAGCCCGAAATGCTGGATCGACACGTCGGCCTCGGTGCAGTGGGTGGCGATCCGGCAGATCGATCCGCCGTTGTTCTGCGCCTCCTTGATGTCCTCCTTGGTGCCCACGCCCGGCAGCATGAGAAAAGCGATCTTGGCCTCTTTCGCGGTCTCGGCCGCCAGCTTGATCAGTTCCTGCTCCGGGGTCTTGGAGAACCCGTAGTTGAAGCTCGACCCGCCCAACCCGTCGCCGTGGGTGACCTCGATGACCGGCACCCCGGCCGCATCGAGTGCCGCCACGATCGCGCCGACCTCGTCCTTGGTGAACTGATGCCGCTTGTGATGACTGCCGTCGCGCAGGGACGTGTCGGTCATCCGGATGTCCCACATCGGGTCGAAGTAGATGTCCTGCGTGCTCACGCGTGACCTCCCGTCGTCGCGGCGAGGACCTCTTTGGCGATCTCCTCGCCCACTTTGGTGGCCGCCGCGGTCATGATGTCCAGGTTTCCAGCGTAGGGCGGCAGATAGTCGCCCGCACCCTCCACTTCGATGAACGTCGTGACCAGCGCCTGCCCGCCGGAATTCATCGACGGGTCGTCGAACTGCGGCTCGTTGAGCAACCGGTAACCGGGCACGTAGGTCTGCACCTCGGCCACCACGTCGCGGATCGACGCCGCGATCGCGTCGCGGTCGGCGTCCTCGGGAATCGCGCAGAAGATCGTGTCGCGCATGATCATCGGCGGATCCGCGGGGTTGAGGATGATGATCGCCTTGCCCCGCCGGGCCCCGCCGATGGTCTGCACCCCGGCGCTGGTGGTCTTGGTGAACTCGTCGATGTTGGCCCGGGTGCCCGGCCCGGCCGACGCCGAGGACACCGAGGCGACGATCTCGCCGTAGGGCACCTCCACGACCCGACTCACCGCGTGCACGATCGGGATCGTCGCCTGCCCGCCGCAGGTCACCATGTTCACGTTCGGGGCGTCGAGGTGCTCACGCAGGTTCGCCGGCGGGATCACCCCCGGACCCACCGCCGCCGGGGTCAGATCGATCGCCCGGATGCCGGCCTCGGCATACCGCGGCGCGGCGTCGCGGTGCACGTAGGCACTGGTCGCCTCGAACACCAGGTCCGGTTTCTCGTCGCGCGCCAGCAGCCAGTCCACCCCCTCGTGGGAGGTCTCCAACCCCAGTTTGCGCGCTCGCGCCAGGCCCTCGCTGTCCGGGTCGATGCCGATCATCCACCGTGGCTCCAGCCACTCCGAACGCAACAACTTGTACAGCAGGTCGGTGCTGATGTTGCCCGACCCCACGATCGCGACAGACGCTTTGTCAGCCATTGGTGGCTCCTATTCGAAATCCAGTCGTACTGAACCTAACCCGCTGAAGTCGGCCACGAAATGGCTGCCGGCAGGTGCATCTATCGCACGGGTGCACGAACCCGGCAACACGATGTCGCCGGCCTCTCAGCCGTACCCCGAAACTCTCGACCTTGCGGGCCAGCCAGGCCACCGCGGTGACCGGGTTGCCCAGCACCGCATCGCTGCGGCCCTCGGCGACGACCTCGCCGTTGTTGGTCAGCACGGCGTCGATGGCTCGAATATCGATGTCCTTCGGCGACACCCGGGCCGCCCCGAGCACCCAGCCCGCCGACGACGCGTTGTCGGCGATGGTGTCGCACAGCTTGATCTGCCAGTTGGTGATCCGGGTGTCGATCAGCTCGATCGCCGGCGCGAACGCCGCCGTCGCGGCCAGCACGTCGTCCTCGGTGCATCCCGCGCCGGGCAGATCGTCGGCAAGGATGAAACCGACCTCGACCTCGACCCGGGGATACAGGTAACGGTCGGACCGGACTGGAACGTCCTCGAAGACCTCCATCTCGTCGAGCAGATGGCCGTAGTCCGGCTCGTCGACGTTCATCATCTTCTGCATGGCCTCCGAGGACAGGCCGACCTTGTGCCCGATCACGCGGGCACCGTCGGCGACCCGGGAACGGATGTTGATCAGCTGGATCTCGTAGGCGTCGACCACGTCGATGTCGGGGTGGCCGTCGGTCAGCGGGGAGATCGGTTCGCGGGTTCGCTCGGCCTCGGCCAGGTCGGCGGCGAGCTTCTCGCGCGCTTGCGCGGGCAACATGAAGTGAATTCCCCTCGTTTCGTCGACCGGCACAGTTGTTAGTCGGCCGGGCAATTCTATAACGTGTTCTACATGACGGAGCAGGAGTATGACGTCGTCGTGGTGGGCAGCGGGGCCGCGGGGATGGTCGCCGCCCTCACCGCCGCTCACCAGGGCCTCTCGACGATAGTCGTCGAGAAGGCCCCGCACTACGGCGGTTCCACCGCGCGGTCGGGCGGCGGTGTGTGGATTCCCAACAACGAGGTGCTCGAGCGCGACGGGGTCAGCGACACCCGCGAAGCGGCCCGCACCTACCTGCACTCGATCATCGGCGACGTGGTGCCACCCGAGAAGATCGACACCTATCTCGACCGCGGTCCGGAGATGCTGTCCTTCGTCTTGAAGCACTCGCCGCTGAAGCTGTGCTGGGTGCCCAACTACTCCGACTACTACCCCGAGTCGCCGGGCGGCAAGGCCACCGGCCGGTCGGTGGAACCCAAGCCGTTCGACGCCAAGAAGCTCGGGCCGGACGCTGAAGGGCCTGGAGCCGCCGTACGGCAAGGTGCCGCTCAACGTCGTGGTCATGCAGCAGGACTACGTGCGGCTCAATCAGCTCAAGCGGCACCCGCGCGGTGTGCTGCGCAGCCTCAAGGTCGGCGCACGCACGATGTGGGCACAGGCCACCGGCAAGAACCTGGTCGGCATGGGGCGGGCGCTCATCGCACCGCTGCGGATCGGCCTGCAGCAGGCCGGGGTGCCGGTGCGGCTCAACACCGCGATGACCGACCTGTTCGTCGAGGACGGCATCGTTCGAGGGATCTATGTGCGCGACACGCGACGCGCCCGAATCGGCGGAGCCGACGGCGATCAGGGCACGCCGCGGCGTCATCCTGGGCAGCGGCGGCTTCGAGCACAACGAGCAGATGCGGGTCAAGTACCAGCGCGCGCCGATCACCACCGAGTGGACCGTCGGCGCGGTCGCCAACACCGGTGACGGCATCCTGGCGGCCGAGAAGCTGGGCGCCGCACTCGATGTCATGGAGGACGCGTGGTGGGGGCCGACGGTGCCGTTGGTCGGCGCGCCGTGGTTCGCGCTCTCGGAGCGCAACTCGCCCGGCTCGATCATCGTGAACATGAACGGCAAGCGATTCATGAACGAATCGATGCCCTATGTCGAGGCATGTCACCACATGTACGGCGGCCAATACGGCCAGGGTCCCGGCCCGGGCGAGAACATCCCCGCGTGGCTGGTGTTCGACCAGCGGTACCGCGATCGCTATATCTTCGCGGGACTTCAGCCGGGACAACGGATTCCGACGAAGTGGACGGAATCGGGCGTGATCGTCAAGGCCGACACCCTCGAGGAGCTGGCCGCCAAGACGGGCCTGCCGGTCGATGCGTTCACCGCGACGGTGAACCGTTTCAACGGATTCGCCCGCTCGGGTGTCGACGAGGACTTCAAGCGCGGGCGAGAGCGCCTATGACCGGTACTACGGGGATCCGACGAACAAACCCAACCCCAACCTCGGCGAGATCGGCCACGCGCCGTACTACGCGGCCAAGATGGTGCCGGGCGACCTGGGCACCAAGGGCGGTGTGGTCACCGACGTGCACGGACGGGCGCTGCGCGACGACGGCTCGGTCATCGAGGGCCTCTACGCCGCGGGCAACGTGAGCGCACCGGTGATGGGCCACACCTATCCCGGCCCGGGCGGCACCATCGGCCCGGCGATGACGTTCGGCTACCTGGCGGCGCTGCACCTGGCGGGTAAGGAGTAGTTCGTGCCCATCAATCTCGACGAAGCCATCGGGGCCGAACTCGATCCGGTCGAGTTCTCCTGGACCAGTAGCGATGTGCAGCTCTACCACCTCGGCCTCGGCGCGGGTGCCGATCCGATGGACAAGCGGGAGTTGCGCTATCTCACCGACGGCACTCCGCAGGTCCTGCCGACGTTCGGCAATGTCGCGCAGAGCTTCCACATGACCGAGCCGCCGGCGGTGCGATTCCCCGGCATAGACATCGAACTGAGCAAGGTGCTGCACGCCAGTGAGGCCGTCACCGTGCCCGGGCCCGTCCCGGCGTCGGGCACCGGCGTCGCCGTCACGCGGTTCACCGAGATCTGGGACAAGGGGAAGGCGGCGGTGATCTGGTCGGAGACCACGGTCAGCGATCCCGCCGGAACCTTGCTGTGGACGCAGAAGCGGTCGATCTTCGCCCGCGGGGAAGGCGGGTTCGGCGGTGACCGCGGACCCTCGACGTCGGCGGCCGCTCCGGATCGCGCGCCCGACCTCGAGTTGATGGTTCCGACGTTGCCCCAGCAGGCGCTGCTCTACCGGATGTGCGGAGACCGCAATCCGCTGCACTCGGATCCGGATTTCGCCGCGGCGGCCGGGTTCGAGCGTCCGATTCTGCACGGCCTGTGCACCTACGGCATGACGTGCAAGGCGCTGGTGGACAATCTGCTCGACGGCGATGTCGGCGCACTGAAGTCCTATGGCGCGCGCATGGCCGGCGTGGTGTTTCCCGGCGAGACGTTGCGGATCAGTGTCTGGAAGGACGACGGCCGGTTCGTCGCCAACGTCGTGGCCCCGGAGCGCGACGACGCGGTGGCGCTGGCCGGTGTGGAGTTCGTGCCCGCGTGAGGCGGGACTACGCGCACAACGTGGTGATGCGCGTCGCGGTCTCCTGAGCGCTCTTCTGGCGATCCGGTCTGCGCCGGATCGTCGGCCGCCGCACCCGCCAGTTGGCCCATCCCGATGTATTCGAGGTCGTTGGCGAACGAGCGCACCGCGTCGGCCAGGTCCGTCGGCACGGCGTCGGTCAGCCGGGACAGCAGGAACTGACCGCCGCCCAGTGTGGCCAGCCGGGCATTCGCCGCGACCGCCTGCTTGGCCACCCGGTCCTTCCCCAGATCGGCGTTGGTCTGCAGCGACACCGCGTTGCGCACGGTGTTGAACGCGTCGCAGACCTGCGTCTTGGCGTCACCGGGCTGACCACTGTCGGCGCGGTCGGCCTGATCCCCGGCGGCCGCGCGGACCAGCGACCATACCGCCAGCACAACGGCGACGATCGCGAGACCAGGGCGACCGGCGCAGCGCCCGCGCGAGTCCGACGTGGGATCTGGTTTGCGACATGGAGACGATCCTAGCCGGGGCTCGCGTCGCCAGCGGGAGTTGCGAGCCGGCGGGCCCCAGTGGCCGGCCGTCGCTGGTCGAGCGTCTGGCGCCGCTGCGTGCGGCGACGACCAACGCCACCGGCGCGATCCATCCCCCAATGTTGGGGGTCGCTGACGTCGAGGGCCTGGTGTTCGCCATGGGGCGATCATAGGCGGGTACCGCCGGTTCACCGGTGCGCCACGTCGAAAGGGTCTGGCCGAGAGTCGATCTCGCCGTCGTGTGCCGCAAGCTCGGCGGCGTGAGGCCGGCTCAGGCAGCCGGCCGGCCGCCCCGTCGGCCACTCGGCGCGCGGCAACCGGAGGATGACCTGTTATTTTGCACCGGGGGAATCCCTCGCTGTTCGCTCTACGCATCCAGGAGGACATCAGTGAAGATCGCACCCGCGCTGGCCGCCGTCACGGCCGCCGCCGCAGCCGCAGTGGGTCTCGGCGCAGCGCCGTTCGCATCCGCCGACGCACAGGTTCACTACCTGGGCCAGCCCGGCGAACTCGTCAACGGCGATGTCGTCCAGCACTGGACCGTCACCGGACTCAAGCCCAGCACGGACGTGCTCCCCTACCAGCCGGTGGGCACCTTGTGGGAGGCCACGGCCACCGACGAGGCCATCGCCGGATACGTGACGCCGATCGTGTCCAATCTCAATGCGCGGGCCGACAACGGCGACACCTACCGGGTGCTGTTCGGGGTGGCGACCCCGCAGGGCGTCAATCCTGCGACGCTGGCTCAGGGCCAGAAGACCACCGGCAAGATCTACTTCGACGTCACCGGGGCGCAGCCCGACAGCGTCTTCTACAGCACGGGCGGCCCCGACCAGCTGCTGCTCTGGGTCGAGGCGCCGCCCGCGCCGGCGACGGGATCGGCCGGCGCCCGCACACCCGCCCGGGCCGGCACGTCGGCGTCCCCTGCCGGCGAGGCCGAGACGACCGGCACAGCGACTCCCGCCGCACCGACCCCGGCAGCGGCAGCCGACGGCGAGACTCCCGCGCCGACCGCGACACCCGCGGCCGTCCCCCTGCCGGAAGGCAGCTCAGGCACCCCGCTGCCGGAGGGCAGCTCGGGCACCCCGATCCCCGCGGGAAGCCAGGGCACACCGGTGCCCGCGGGCACCGCGCCGGCACCGGACGCCGAGCCGGCACCGGTTCCCGCCGGGGTCAGCCCCGCTCCTGCCGGCAGCGCGGGCACCCCGTTGCCCGCCGACAGCACTGGCACGCCGATCGAGGGCGCCCAGGCACCGGCCACCACTACCGTCGTGGTTCCGCCGCCGGCCTGACCTCCGCGCCTGGGCAGACCGCTAGGAGTGCGAGGCCCACCAGGTGTAGAGCTGGACCATGTTGGGGCCCTGGGGTCCCGACTGCACCTCGCTGACCATGAGGTCGGCGTCGGTGCTCCACGCGACGGTCGGTTTGCTCTGCCGGAACCCGCACACCAGTGTCCCGGCGGTCTGCTGCGGCGTGGCGTTGCGGCGCCAGGGCCCGGGCGACTGGATGTTGCCCGGGCAGTCCACCACCGACAACGTGTCGACCACGTTGTCGAACAGGTCCTTGAGCGCGGCCTTGTCATCGGCCAGTGTGTAGATGGCCGACAGCGGCCCGCCCGGGTCAGTGTTGTCCGCGCAACTCGCCTGTGCGGCAGCGCCTTTCGCGGGGACCACGGTCTCGCACGCATCCGCGGGGTAGCCACGCGGCACCATCCCGAGCAAGCGCCCTTCGGCCTGCTCACGAGACTCCGTCGGCGTGGTGGTCGCCGCGTCTCCCGCCGAGCCGGCCGAATCCTGCGACGAGGGCCAGAACAACCACGCGAGGACGCCGAGCGCGACGACGGCCGCAATGGCGGCCGCGACCAGGCCGACAGGTCGGTTGTTGCGGCGCACCGGTCTCGGGTTCACCGACAGCGGCGCCTCGAAGCGACGATCCTGCGTGCCCGCTGACGACTCCCGATCCCTGCCGGCGTGCAGCGGCCCGGTGTCCTCGGCATCGGGCTCGTGACGGCTCATTCCGACAAGGGTAATGGGCGCCGCGGCACGACCGTGCGAGGCACACCTGGTCCCGATCACCGCGATTAGGCACCGGGGAACCGGTAGGGCCGCTGGGGAATGGCGGAACGCAGCCGGACGAACACCACGATGGTGATCGCGATCAGACATCCGTTCACGGCCACGGCAGCGAGGGCGAAGGCGATGAGCGCGGTGAGCACCAGGTGTGTCATGTCGTCTCCCGATGTGCAGCTACCAGGGCACACATGTCAGCTCGCTGTAGAGGTAGTCGACGTCGTCGGATGCCAGAGTGGGGCTGCGGTACATCTTCGGCCAGTTGTCGAGCCGCAGCGACAAGGCCGGCCGGTGCCCGATGACGCGTCGTTCGGCCAACGTGGCCACCAGCCCGTGGCGCATCAGCAGGTGCCGGGTCAGCGGAATCAGTGCGCGTCGCATCAACGCGGGGTCACTGACGTGCAGGATCATCGCGAAGACCGGCACGCCCCGGTAGCGGTACTCCCGGTACATGACGTAGCAGGAGTCCGCTCCGCGGGTCAGCACGAGGTGGCGCGCCGCGCGCGCCCGCGCGTGGTCGCGGTACAGCTGCAGCTGCGGCCCGGCCAGGGTGTCCTCGATGACACTGGCATCGGCACTGATTCGCGTGTACCCCGGCAGCGTGGGCCACGGCAAGTTGGGGATCAACGTCGCCGCAGTATCCAGAAACCGGAACTTGAGCCACGCCAGGATCTCCTGTGGGCCGTCGTCGGGCGAAAGGACGGTGAAGTGGTAGTCCTGCTGGGCCAGCAGGGCTTTGAGCAGCAACATGCTGTGCGATCGGTAGGGCGGCAACACGCACCACGACCCCATGTTGCAGAACTGCTCGACGCGACCACCCACCCGGCGCTCGGAATACAGTGCCAGCAACGTGCCGACCACCCGCTCTCCGTCCCGCAGCAGGAACCCGCGGTTGGGTGCCTGCACCTCCCAGGGCACCGTGGTGCACGAGGAGAACCACGGGACTCGCTTGTTGTGGTGGATGCGCAGGAACTCCGCCACCGCCGCCACGTCGGCGTCGGTGATCGGGCAGAGCTCGACGGTCGCCTTCCCGGTGTTCATCGACAGTTCTTCCGCCACCAGGCCTGGCCGGCCGCCGGCAGGCTGTCGATCGGGTCGTAGAACGGGTACACGCGGTTGAGCGCGTCGACATCGGTGGCATCCAGCACGGTGCGGTAGTTCTTGCTCCAGTAGGAGATTCCCCGCGTCCGGTCGTAACGGACCGCCTGGTGGACCCATCGCTTGCCGACATAGGGGACGTCGCACACGATGCGCGGGGTGGCGTAACCGGGCAGGTAGCCCATGATGGACAGCTGCAACTCCTGGGCTTCCCACAGGGCGATCCGCCAGTGCTCGGCGTTGGGGATCATGTCGCACACGTAGAAGTAGTAAGGCAGGATGTTGGCCTCCCCCTGCAGCGCGAAGCAGAGATCGAGCAGGTCGTCGGTGCTGGCGTTCACCCCGCGCATCAGCACCCCCTGGTTGCGGACGTCGCGCACGCCGGCGTCGAGCAGGGCCCGTGCCGCGGCGGCGACCAGCGGCGTCACCGACTGCACGTGGTTGATGTGGGTGTGCACCGCCAGATTGACACCGCGCGCCGCCGCGAGCCCTGCCACGCGGCGGACGCCGTCGAGCACGTCCGGTTGCAGCCAGTGCTGCGGTAGGGCGGCCAG
>CAWCKQ010000013.1:0-18905 GCA_963796185.1 uncultured Actinomycetota bacterium
TCGCCCGTTCCTGCTGCACGCGCCGGTCGATGTCGTCGGCTGCGGCGTTGCGGACGATGACGATCGAGCCGTGCACTGCCAGCGGAGCTAACAGGGTGTCGACCCAGTCCGCCCCGCCCGTCCAGTCACGACCGGTGAGCACGCGGGCGCCCTCGTCGAGGCCGAGCTCTGCCGCGCGCCTCGCGGCTAACTCGGCGACCGCGGACCGGGACTGGCCGTCCAGCGCCGGATCGTCGTTGCTCGCCGGCGGGTGGACGCTGGGCCAGGCGTCCGGCTGCGGCCGCACGGCGGCGACGTAGTCGCGCGTACCGTTCGGGGGTGAGCCGGCGAATCCGACCGCGGCCGAGTCTGGGGCCACCGCGAAGGCGTCCGGCACACCCTTGGCGCGCGCTGCGGTCGCCGGCTGGACGAAGGCCACCGCGGCCCGAGCGGGGTCCGTCACGATCTCGAGCCCGGCCGTCCAGCAGCCGAGCAGCGCGGGCACTGAGATCCAGTGCGCCGGCAGGTCGACGAACGCGGCGTCGCCGACGCCGAGGCCAAGCTCGTCATTGAGCAGGAAGTGCGTCTTGGCCACCCAATTGCCCAGCGAACGCGCCGACAACTCGGACCGCTCGCCGCGCGCCTCGTCGTAGAACGTGACAAGCGGCTGCGCTGGCCGGGCAGCGAGCACCGCGGCGAATAGCGCTTCGGGCGAGCTCATGATCAGTAGATGCAGCCCTTGGCCGCCTGCTCGGCCGTGGTCAGGCCGGACGAGGACGACGACGAGGTAGACGACGTCGAGGGCTTCGCCGCCGCCGCGACCACGCTGCGGCCGTCCTCGCCCAGCACGAGCGTCACGCGCTGCACCGAGCTGGACTGCTGCAGGGTTGCGCCCGGCACGTGCGCCGCGACGGTCGCGGCCTGCGCCTGCATGCCGCTCGGGTACTTGACGACCGTCGTGGCGTTCGCCGAGGTGGTATCGATCTGGCCGACCTGGAACCCGAGCCCGCGCAGGCTGGCCGCATTCGTGGTCGCCACCCCGTCGGCGGCGGCGCCATTGAGCACGTCCACCGTTACTGAGCTGGGCGCCACCGTCTTCGCCGCCGACGCGCTGCTCGGGCTGCTATTGGTTTGCGCCACCAGCTGGGCGACCCGCTTCTGGACGTCCGCCGGATGCACCACGACCACGCTGCCCACGTCTTCGGTGGCGAAGCCGTCGGTCGGGATAGTGGTGAAGGTGAGGTTGCCGGCGCTGAGGTTCTGCAGCTGCTCGGCGAGCTTGAGCGGGTCGAGCGTCTTGTCCATCGTCAGCGACGTCGACACCGCCTTGAGCAAGTTCTGCAGCTTGATCGGGTTGAGGATCACGCCGGCGCTGGACAGTTTGCGGAACACCGCGGACAGGAAGTACTGCTGGCGGTGGATGCGGTCGAGGTCGCCCAGGCCGTCCGGGAAGTTGTACCGCTGCCGGACGAAGGCGAGCGCCTGCTTGCCCTTGATCGTGGAGATCCCGGCCGGCAGATCGATGCCCGAGTTGGCTTCCCTGGCCGGCGCGCAGAGGTTGACCTGCACGCCGCCGATCGCGTTGCTGATGCGATAGAAGCCGATCAGGTCGACCTGCACGAAGTGGTCGATCGTCAGCCCGGTCAGGTTCTGCACGGTCTGCACCGCGAGCCGCGCACCGGCACCCTTGTCGCCGTGCGCGCTGTTCGTGCCCATCGCGTATGCAGAGTTGATCTTGTTCATGCCGTGCCCGGGGATGGCCACGTAGGAGTCGCGGGGGATCGCGATCACAGTGGCCTTGCGGCCGTTGGCCGGGACGTGCATGACCATCATCGTGTCGGTGTTCAGGCTGCCACCGTCGCGCGTCGTGCCGAGTTCGGCAAGCTCCTTGTTGGTCGCCGTGTCGCGGTCGTCGTTACCGACGATGAGGATGTTCTGGTCTTTCCCGTCGATGTCCTTAGACGGCTTGCCGGACGCGCCTACCGCGTCGACCCGCTTGATGTCGGACGTGAAGCCGCGCCAGGTCCACCAGGCCCACCCGCTTGTCACCAACACGGCCAGGGCCAGAATGGTGGCCAGCGCGGCGCCGCCGAGGAAGACGCCGCGGCGCAGGTCGCCGCTTTGCCGCCGCGCGGCCCGGCGTCCTCTGGGATTCAGCTCCGGCGGCAGGGGTTCCCGCGGGTCGTGGCGCGGCGCTGGATCGCGCCGCGCACCGTCGTCCCCCCCGCGTGAAGCCACACAGCGAGGCTACCTGCGCTGACGCTGAGTGCCTGCCAAGAATAGTGAAGGATGCGCTGAGCGACGGCCCCCTCCGCAAACGTAATCTCGGGGGAGCGTAGCGCCGTGTGACGCCGCACGGCACCACCGAAGCGTCGTCGTCAAGGTCACCTTTACGCCTCGGCGTTTGTCAAGGTAGCCTTGACGCTGTGGAGATCGTCGGCAGCGCACACAGGCATCACGTCGATGACGCCGACATCGTCCACGCGTGGGAGAACGCGATCCGTTACGTCGAGTACGAGTACTCCGTCCCAGCCGCTACGAGTATTTGAGGTGATGCCAGATGCCTGATGTGACTGACCGCGAAGAAGCCGCGCTGGATCGACTCGACCCGGCCACCCAGCCGGCGCGGGACGCCACTGCGTTTCGGCGCATCATCGCCGCACGCAAGGCGGTGGACGATGCCGACGCCGAGCTGCGCGCCGCTGTCGCCGCAGCACGCGAGGCGGGCGATTCCTGGACGGTGATCGGTGCCGCGCTTGACACGACTCGGCAGGCCGCGTTCCAGCGGTTCGGTGCCAGCCAAGCATCGCAGTGACTCGCGGCGGGGTCGGCTGATGACCGCGCCGCCGCTGCTGCCGCCGCCGTCGAGCGTGTATCGGAAGTCGCGCGCAGCATGCGGATCACGGCGGTGCCGGTGGCCGGTGTCCAGCGGAACGCACTCAGTTGATGCAGCCCCGACCCGTCGCGGTGGGCGGCTTGGCCGCCGTCGACGGGGCCCGAGACGCGGCACTCGAGGGAGCCGTGCTGGCCAGACCAGCGGCCTGACGGCCGTCAGCGCCGAGGACGAGGGTGACCTTTTTGACCGACTCGGTCTGGGTCAGTCGCGCACCGGGCACCGCGCTCGCCACGGCCTTGGCCTGGTTTTGCGCACCCGGCGGGTATTCCACCGTCGTGGTGTTGGTCTGGGTGGTCGAATCGACCGTCTCGACGTGGAAGCCCAGCTTGTGCAGCGCCGCCGCATTACGGCCGGCAAGTCCGGCAATGACGGTCCCATTGAGAACGTCCAGGGTCACCGACGCCGGGTTCCCGGCTGGGGCGGTGGCGAGCCCAGGGTCGGCTGGCTTGCCTTGCAGCTGGTTGATGAAACCAGGCATGGCGGCCGCGTCGATGGCCACGATCGAGGTCTCGATGCCGTCCGGGAAGATCGTCTGTGGCCCGTCATTCGGGATCGTCGCGTACCTGATATTGCCCGCCGACAGGTCCTGGAACTGCCGGGCGAGCGCGAGCATGTCCAGGTCAGGGTCGGTCAGCATGGAGGAGCTGACCGCCTTGAGCAGGTCGCGCAGTTTGAATGGGTTCAGCAGTACGCCGGCGGATACGACCTTGCGGAACGCTGCCGACAGGAAATACTGCTGCCGCTTGATCCGGTCCAGGTCACCGTTGGGCAGGCCGTGTCGCTGCCGGACGAAGGCGAGCGCCTGCGTCCCCTCGATCACGCTGTGCCCAGCCGGCAGGTTGATGCCCGAATACCCCTTGCCGAGTGCGTCGCTGTCGGTGTTCGGGTTCTGCGCCTTGTTCAGGCACACGTCGACGCCGCCGATCGCGTTGCTGATGCGGTAGAAACCGAGCAGGTTCACCTGGACGTAGTGGTCGATGTGCAGGCCGGTCAGCTGGGCGATCGTCCTGATGAGCAGTCGGACGCCGGCGCTCTCGCTGCCCGTCTCGTCGCCGCCGTGGTTCTTCGCCGCAGCGTAGCCGTCGCCGTACGAGGAGTTGATCTTGCCTTTGCCGTTGTCCGGGATGTCCACCCAGGAGTCGCGGGGGAAAGAGATCACCGTCGCCCTGCGCCCGTTCGCCGGGATGTGCAGCACCATCATGGTGTCGGTGTTGACGCTGCCACCGTCGTCCTGGGTGCTCAGTGCCTTGAGCTCCTGTGCATTCGCTCCGGCGCGGCTGTCGTTGCCCAGCAGCAGGATGTTCTGGTCCTTGCCGTCCGGATCCTTCTGCCCGGCTGCCAGCGCGGGAACCGGCGCCCCATGGCGCACGCTGGCTTTGAAATTCTGATAAGTCGCCCAGGCCAGGCCGCTGCCGACGATGGCTAGCAGCGACAGGCCTGCGACGGCGGCCCGCGCCCCGACTCGCCAGTCGTGCGGGATGCGCGACTGCCAGCCCACAGCGGGCGTGACATCATCGGCGGACATGAACCGAGGCTAAGTGGGCGACGTCGCCGAGCCCGGTAAGCCGCGCTGGGCGACGCTAAGGATGTAACGGCCGGAAGCGCTCGCGGGTGAGGATCCACAACGCTTGGACACCGTCGCGCCAGGTCAGCTTCTTGCCCTGCTCGCGACTGCGCGCTCGATAGGTGATCGGCACCTCGAACGGCCGGTAGCCACGGCGCAACAGTTTTCCGGTGATCTCTGCCTCCATGCCGAAGCCTGCCGAACGGATGTCGAGATCGTTATAGAGCGTGCGAGGCATGAGCTTGAAGCAGGTCTCAAGATCACTGAGGTACGTGTTGAACAGCACGTTCGCCGCGGTCGTGACCGCCTTGTTCCCGAGCACGTAGAGATACGAGTACGAGTTGTGGCTGCCAAACGTGCGACTGCCGTAGACCACCTCGGCTTCCCCGGAGATCACCGGCGCCAGGAGCGCCGGAATCTGGGCTGGGGAGTACTCGAGGTCGGCGTCGCAGATGATCACAAAGTCGCCTTCGGCCAGCTCGGCGGCCACGCGGATCGCCGCGCCCTTGCCTTTGTTATGCGGTAGGAGTGTGACGCGAACGTGGTCGTCGGTGCTGATGCTCGGGTAGAGATCGGTGCTGCCGTCGGTACTTCCATCATCAACGATGACCAGCTCGATCTCGCACGGGTAGTCGACGTCGAGTACATCCTTGACCGCGCGAGACAGCGTGGCGTGTTCGTTGTAGACCGGCATCAGGATCGACAACTTCATAACGGGTGAGCGTACGGATCCGAGGCGAGGCGGCGAGCTGCTGTCCTCACGGATGCGGATCAGTCACCGATCCCGCGTGGTGTGGCCTCGTCCGAAGCACGAACTGGTAGCCGAACAGTGTCGGCCGCGCCTTGACGAGCAGCCGGTCGATACGGCGGGCGACACGGCGGCCGAGCGTTGCGCCGCTCGACAGCACGTCGAACGGCAGACCCGTGTACCGCACCTCCAGGACCTCGATGCCGCTGGCGCGCACGGCCCGCAGCAGGCTACGGCGGCTGAAGAATCGCAGGTGCGTCTCGTCGAGGATGCCCCGGCGGTCATAGTCGAACATGCCGATGGCGACACGCAGCCCGGGGATACCAGTGGCCGAAGTTTGGCGTCGAGATCAGGATCTCGCCGGTGCCGGTCACCACGTCTGCCATCTGCCGCATCAGCCGTAGACGGATCGGTCACGTGCTCGATGACGTCAGCGGCGATGACGACGTCGAATCCCGTTCCCACCGCGGCCGGGACGCCGTCCTCGAGGTTGCCGAGCACGAAGTCGTCGACGCGATCACGAACCCCGTCGACCTCGATGCCGTCGACTCCCGTCACGTGATGGCCGAGTTTGCGCAGACGTTCTGCGAGCCTGCCACCCGAGCACCCGAGGTCGAGGATGCGTTTGGGCGGCGCGTCGCTCAGCATGTCGAGGAGCACGGTATGGGAGGTGCCCTCGCCCTCCTTGAATTCGTACTCGCTGCTCGCCGGAACCCACGTGTGCGTACCGAAGCCCATTCGATTCAGGCGGTACTGCACGACGTCACGCACGACATCACGTGCGTACCGCATGCCGTTCACGTAGCAGATCTCGTCGCCGTAATACGTCGGTATCGGAACTTCGACAATCCGCTTACCGCGATCGAGGAGCTGGACGATGATCTGTGTGTCGAAGTCAAATCCGTTCGTGTTGTTCTTGAACGGAAGATCGGCGAGCGCCGCCACGTTGTAGGCACGGTACCCGGAATGGAACTCGCTGAGTCTGGACCCGAGCAGGGAATTCTCGATACGCGTGAGGATATGGTTGCCGATCCACTTGTAGGCGGGCATTCCGCCCCGCCTTGCTGCGCCCGGAACGATCATTCGGGAGCCGAACACCGCGTCGGCCTCGCCACGTTCGAGCGGCGCCACGATCGTGGGAAGGCACTCCGGTGCGTACTGACCGTCGCCATGCAAGAGAACGATGATGTCTAGACCTCGCTCGATGGCGAGCTCATAGCAGGCCTTCTGGTTGCCGCCATAGCCCAGGTTCTTCAGGTGCCGGATGATCGTGGTCGGCATATCGCCGTTCGCGTCACGCCAGCGCAGCGCTGCCTCGACGGTGTTGTCAGCGCTGGCGTCGTCGAAGACCAAGATCTCGTCGATCTTCGGCCGGAAGTCCACAGGGATTCGGTCGAGCGTGGCGGCGAGTGTCGATTCGGCGTTGTAAGTGACCACCAGGATGCCGATGCGACGCCGGGATTCGGTGTCATTGCTGCCGCCCGCAACGGAAGTACCGCGCTCGTCCTCGGTCTGCACCGTGACACCGTACCAACGACGACATACCGGACACGCCTCGAAGGTGTCGCGCGAGCGGCACGAACGCACGTTGTGCGCTCCGCCGCGAGATGACGACTGTCAGATCAACTGCCTGTTGAAGAAGTACGGCGCCATGTGCCACGCGACGTAGACCGCAGCCATCAGCGGTACGACCAGCAGGTACGCCGGAAGCTTGCGAAGCAGCGGCACGCCCACGACCACAAACGCCTCTGACCTGTAGGTGCTTGCGGAACCACCGGCGATGTACGGCACCAACCAGACGCCGATGGCCATCATCAGGAACGTCAGGTCGAACGCCGAGATGCGGCTCTCGATCGCCGCCGGCAAACCTCCGAGGCGCGCCTCCGCGGCCGATCGACCGGGTCGTCCGGCGCGTCGCCGGAGGTCTGCAGAACCCAGCTGCGCACGACAGCGACGATCGTCGTGACGGCGACGAGGCACACGAAGCACAGGGTGAGCAGCGTCTGCGAAGCGGTGTAATTCAGTACCTGGCTGTCGCCCGGTGTCCACAACGGACGCAACCTGTCGATCAACGTGTCGAGCGACAGGTGCGCGCCGACGTCATACTTCGTCATGCTGAGGAAATAGGCATCCCACATGCCGACCGCTATCTGCATCGTGAGCAGAACGGCGCCGAAACCCGCGGCCGCTCCGATAGCCGGGATGATCGCCTGGAGACGCCGCCGCCCGCGGAAGACGACCAGCCCGATGATCAGCAGCGCCGGGACAAGCACGATCGCCGTCAGGTAGCTGTACGCCGCGACGAACCCGGCCACGAATCCTGCCCAGGCGAAGGCCGGCCGTGACGTGCGAAGCGCAACGTACAGGCAACGCGAGGATCCCGGCGATGCACACAGAGATCGGGAAGAGTGCTGCGAGATAGATCTGTCCCGGGAAGAACGCCGCGATCAGCAGGCAGATCCACCGGGTCCAAATCGACCGAGCGTCGGCGAGCAGACGCCACATGAGCACCAGCACGAGGTACCAGCACACCCAGGCGACGACGAGGCCAGCAGTCATCAGTGGCAGGCCGGTCACCGCGGACAGGCCGCGCATAGCCGCGGGGTAACCCGGGAACCAACCGATCGTGCCGCACAGGTAGTTGCCCGGCGGCAGGTGCTGGGGCAGGTGGCTGGCGCCGCAATGCCAGAACGCAGTATAGCCACTGCGCGCTATGTGCACGTAGTGCCCGGTGTCCCAGCGGCCGTAACTCGACGGGTCGAACAGGCGCCAACCGCTGTACGGGGACCGGTAGGCGATCATCGTCCACGCGGCCATGAGAGCCACCAAAGGCGGGACGAGCGCCGCTGCTAACCGCCGCCGCCGCGAACCGGCGCCGACCCTGTGGTCGGTCGTGTCCGGCAAGATCCGGGTTGCCATCAGCTCGGATTCAATCGGTACACCGTCACGTAGCAACTGCTGCGGCACCATCAGCGCCGTCCGATTCGGCTCCGGTGAGATCACCGTCGACTGGTTCTCTCTCGACGGCTACGTGCGCGGCCCGACATCTCCCGAGGTGCCGGCCCCAGCTGTCAAGCTGACGCAATCCAGGCCCATGCGATCGCCGCCCGATCCTACATACGCACGGTACGAGATGTCGGCACGCCGAAGAGGCATAGACATACTGGAGGGCGGCGTCGCAGATGATCTCAAAGTCGCCTTCGGCCAGCTGGGCGGCCGCGCGGATCGCCGCGCCCTTGCCCCTGTTCTGCGGTAGGAGCTTGACTCGAGCGCGTTCGTCGGTCCTGATGCCCGGGTCGAGATCGGTGCTGCCGCCGGTGCTGCCGTCATCGACGATGACCAGCTCGATCTCGCATGGATAGTCGACGTCGAGAACGTCCTTGACGGCGCGCGGCAGAGTGGTGCGCTCGTTGTGGACCGGCATCAGGATGGACAGCTTCACAAGCGGTGAGCGTACTGATCCCGCCATCACCGAGCGGACTCGTCGGGTCTGAGATACTGAGCGACTCGCTCCAGCACCGATCTGGAGAGGGTCGTCGCGTCATGCGCGTTTTCGTCACCGGGGGGGCCGGCTTCATCGGCTCCCACTACGTGCGAGAGACTTCTCGCTGACGCCTACCCCGCCTTCGCCGGCGCGTCGGTCACAGTTTTCGACAAGCTCACCTATGCCGGCAACCTGGAGAACCTCGCGTCCGTCGCGGACAACCCGCGGTACTCCTTCGTCCGCGGCGACATCTGCTCGGCGGCGGACCTCGACGCCGCGCTGCCAGGCCATGACGTCCTGGTCAACTTCGCCGCCGAGTCTCACGTCGACCGCTCGATCACCGGCGCGACGGACTTCACCCAGACGAATGTGCTCGGTGCGCAGCAGGTGTTCGAGGCGGCGCTGCGCCACGACGTCGAGTCGGGTTGTGCACATCTCGACGGACGAGGTGTACGGCTCGATCCCGGTCGGTTCGTGGACGGAGGACCACATCCTCGAGCCGAACTCGCCGTACTCGGCCGCGAAGGCCGGCGGTGACCTGCTGGCCCGCGCGTACGCCAAGACGTACGGGCTGAACGTGTCGATCACCCGATGCAGCAACAACTACGGGCCGTACCACTTTCCGGAGAAGGTCATCCCGCTGTTCGTGACGAACCTGCTCGACGGCAAGAAGGTGCCGCTCTACGGCGAGGGGTTGAACGTCCGCGACTGGCTGTTCGTCGGCGACCACTGCCGCGGCGTGCAGCTCGTGGTCGAGCAGGGTCGGCCCGGTGAGTTCTACAACATCGGCGGCGGGCGCGAGCTGTCGAACAAGGAGCTGACCCAGCTGCTGCTCGACGCGACCGGACGCGACTGGGACTACGTCCAGCACATCGTCGACCCGCGCCTCGGCGGCCACGACCTGCGGTACTCCGTCGACTTCAGCAAGATCGCGGAACTCGGTTATGCGCCGCAGGTGTCCTTCGAGGACGGGCTCGCGCTGACCGTCCAGTGGTACCGCGACAACCGCGCTTGGTGGGAGCCGCTGAAGGCCCGCGCCGAGCTGGCGAAGGACAGATTCGACTCGTGAGGTGGCTGGTCACCGGGGCCCGAGGTCAGCTCGGCACCGATCTGCAGCGCGTGCTGGCCGACTGTACGGACGAGGTTCTCGCGGTCGGCCACGCTGAGCTCGACATCGCGGCCTCCCGCGCTGTGACTCGTGTCGTCGCGGAGTTCGCCCCTGACGTCGTCGTCAACGCCGCCGCCTACACCGCGGTCGACGCCGCCGAATCCGACGAGGACGCGGCCTACCGTGTGAACGCCAGCGGACCGGCCGTCCTCGCCAGCGCACTCGCCATGCACGGCGGCCGACTGATCCACATCTCGACCGACTACGTGTTCGCCGGCGACGCGACGCGGCCCTACGAGGTCGACGATCCAGTCGGCCCCAAGTCTGCCTACGGGCGCACGAAGCTGGCCGGCGAGCAAGCCGTCCGCGAACTCTTGCCCGAACGTTCGTACGTCGTGCGCACCGCATGGGTCTACGGCGCGACGGGTGCGAACTTCGTCAGGACAATGGCCCGGCTCGAACGCGAGCGGGAGACCGTCAGCGTGGTCGACGACCAGCGCGGGTCGCCGACCTGGTCGGCCGACCTGGCGCGAGGTCGCTCGTCGAACTCGGCCGATCCGACGTGCCTGCGGGTACCTACCATTGCACGGGCTCGGGCGAGACGACCTGGTTCGGCTTCGCCCGGGCGATCTTCGAGAATCTGGGCGCCGATCCCGAGCGGGTGCTGCCGACCACCACGGACGCGTTCCCTCGCCCTGCGCCACGACCCGCATACTCCGTCCTCTCCGACGCCGTATGGCGACGGGCCGGATTGACGCCGATGCCGCACTGGCGTGTCACGCTCAGCTCCGCCCTTCCCCCAATGACGCCCATAGCTAATTGTGAATAGGCACCATTCGAGGGCTAATGGCCATTTGCACAGCTGAACCCGTTCCAGAGGGTTCACGTCAGCGCGCTCATGACACGTCTCGACGAGGCCCTAGTACACTGCGGTGCTTCGAACCGGCGCCTCGCTCAACGTCCGCTGCGCGCTTGCCATGCACGGTGGGCGACTGATCCACATCTCGACCGACCGCGTGTTCGCGGGCGATGCGACACGGCCGTACAAGGTCGACGTCCCTCGACCGGCGCCACGCCCGCATTTGAACGGTGACCACCCCCACGCGCGGGACGACACGGTGGGAGGACGAAGTTGGTGCCGGGAAAGACGTCGATCGCGCCGCAAAGCAATTCTACCGGCGGCCACGCCGAGCACGCCCAGCGTGCACACAGAAGGCGCGCCGGAACCGGACGATTCTTTGTCGTGATCGGGGTTCGGACGATCCCGGGAACGCCGATCGTTCTCGGTGCGTGACCGCTGTGGCCACGATCTCGTCACCGGGGGGTTCTGGTCGGCCATCGCCCACCAGGAGCCTAGCTGGTGTAGATGCCCACGCCCGTCAGTTCTCCAATAGCGGGGTCGCGTCCACGCCGATGCGCACAACCGGTCAGGAAGTCGGCAGCCGACGGAGCCGCTCACGCGTCAAGATCCAGATCGCTTGGACGCCGTCACGCCACGTGAGTTTCTTGCCGTCCTCCCGGCTGCGGGCGCGGTAAGAGATGGACACCTCGAACGGCCGATACCCGCGGCGCAGCAGCTTGCCGGTGATCTCCGCTTCCATGCCGAAGCCGGCCGAGCGGATGTCCAAGTCTTGATAGAGGCTGCGGGGCATCAGCTTGAAGCAGGTCTCGAGATCGCTGATATAGGCGTTGAACAGCACGTTGGCGGCGGTCGTTACGGCCCTGTTACCTAGGACGTACAGATACGAGTAGGCGTTGTGGCTGCCGAACGTCCGAGTGCCGTAGACAACGGACGCCTCGCCGGACAGGACGGGCGCGAGCAGCCCGGGTATCTCGGCCGGTGAGTACTCCAAGTCGGCGTCGCAGATGATGACGTAGTCACCGTCCGCCAGCTCGGCGGCGGTCCTGATCACTGCACCCTTGCCGCGATTCTTCGGCTGCAGGTAGATGCGGACCCTCGCATCAGTGCTCAGTCCGTCGTAGAGGTCCTGCGTCCCGTCGGTGCTCCCGTCATCCACGATCACCAGCTCGGTTTCGCATGGGTACTCGACGCCGAGGACGTCCTTGACCGCGTCCGGGAGCGTCCGGACCTCGTTGTAGACAGGCATGAGCACGGACAGTTTCATGCTGCGCGAGGGTAGTACACCTCATTGGACCCCTCGTACGACGGTGCGCGAGCTGATCACGTGGGTGACGCAGCCACCGCGCATGGCGACCGTCATCGCCAGCGCGGCGTAGGCCAGCTGCGCGTCGTGGTGCTCGCCATTCCCGAACCCCGACCACCACAGTGAGCCCATGTCCAGCACCGACGCCAAGGGCAGCTCGCCTTCATCGGTCGGCAGATCGGTGCCGTCGCCGTACCACTTCTGGTTCAGCCGCTCGGCCGGGAAGTCCCGCCCGATCGAGTCCGGTGCCCGCCACCGACCCCTGCCCGCCCGGGTCGCGGCCGTGCGCCGCATCTTCGGCCGGGCGACCAGATGCGGTTCGGGCATCAGCTGCGCGACGGTGTTCACGCTGACCCGCCAGCGGCCTCGAACTTGGCCCGGATCTGCGCGCGCTGCACGACGCTGGGCTGGTGCAAGTCTCGACCGACTGCGTCTTCGCCGGCGACGCCACGACGCGCAGCGGTGACGTGGGGCGCTACCGTTGCTGGTCGGCCGACGCCGGGTGACCGACCGAACGGCTTCACCCTCCCGCGCGGATGGTCGACGGCGCCGGAGGAGGGTGAGGATGAGGATCGGGAGTCGGCGACCGCGGTGGTTGAGCGGCGCCGACACGGCCGCCAGTGCCGGCCCGCCCGATGTCCCCGCCGCCGGCCCAGGCACCGGGACCAGCGCGGAGAAAGCCGCCCCTGCCGAGAGCAGTGCGGACCAGCGCAGCTTCGTCCGGAGCGGCCTGGACGACGCCGCCGCCGTCGGGAGCGGCGCGGAAGACGGCGCGACCGCCGAGCGTCCCGCCGCGGACATCGGCGTGGCCGGTCCACCCGCCGGCGTGGACGACGGCGTGCGCGCCGCCGTCGAGGCCCCCGCCGCGGACGCCGGCGGGGTGGCTGCCGAAGGGCGCGCGGGTGCCACTGTCGGTGTAGAGACCGGTACCGGACCCGATCCCGGCCGCGCCTCCGTGCTCGGGCGCGGCGGGTGGCCGGCCCGGGCCGCCCTGGTGCTGGTGCCGCTGGTGATCTACACCGGCCTGGCCATGCTGCGGATCGCCCCGGCGTGGCGGGCGCCGACGCGGCTGACCCAGTGCGGGTGCGGCGACGGCGGCTTCACCATGTGGTATCTGGGCTGGATCCCGTACGCGCTCAGCCACGGCCACAATCCGTTCTTCACCGACTGGCTATTCTTCCCGACGGGGGCGAACGTCATGTGGAACGCCTCGGTACCGCTGCCGGCGCTCCTGCTCGCTCCGCTCACCGCCGGGTGGGGCGTGATCTTCAGCTACAACGTGCTGGTCGTGGTCGCGTTCGCGGGGACGGCGCTGTCCGCCTACCTGGTGCTGCGGCGGTGGGCGCCGTGGCCGCCGGGCGCCTTCGCCGGCGGTCTACTCTACGGCTTCTCCCCGTACATGATCGGCCAGGGCCTCGGCCACGCCCACATGCTCCTGCTGCTGATGATTCCCGTGCTGCTGCTGCTCTTGGACGACGTGCTGGTCCGGCAGCGGATGCGGGCCTGGATCTCCGGGCCGCTGCTCGGGGTGACGGCGGTGGCGCAGCTGCTGACCGCCGAGGAGCTGCTGGCCAGCGCCTTGCTCGTCGCCGCAGTCGGCGTGCTGCTCCTCATGATTCTCTTTCCGGGGCGGATCTGGTCCCGGTTGCCGCACGCGGCCGCCGGGTTGGCGCTGGCAGCGGTGACCGCGCTCGTTCTCGCGGCCGTGCCCCTGTGGAACCAGCTCACCGGCCCGCAGCGGCTGAATGGCACGGTGAGCAGCCCCGACCGCTACCGGGCCGACCTGCTCAGCTGGGTTGTGCCGAGCCAGCTCGTGCACTTCGCGCCGCCGTCGGCGCTGCAGTTGAGCGCCAAGTTCCCCGGCAACACTGCAGAGAACGGCAGCTATCTCGGCATCCCGCTGCTCGTCGTCGCCCTCGCCGTCACCGTGCTGCTGTGGCGCCGCCGGCCGGTCGTCCGGTGGGCCGGCCTGATGATGCTGGCCGTGCTGGTGCTGGCCAGTGGGCCCTCGTTGCGGATCGGCGGCGAGGAGACCGGGGTGCCGCTGCCGTTCCAGGTGGTGGAGCACCTGCCGCTGCTGAAGAGCCTGGTCAGCGTCCGGCTGGCCTCCTACGCGGTGCTGCTCTGCGCGCTCCTGCTTGCCGTGGGGATGGACGGGCTGTGCGCCCGGATCCGCGCTGGTCGACGTGAGCCGCCCGGCAACCTGTCCGCGGCCGGCATCGAGCCGGCGGTCGGCGGCGAGCCCACGGCTGGAGGTTCGACGGCCGGCGCCCACCGGACGCAGCCCCTGCTAGCCGCCGGACTGGCCGCTGTCGTCGCCGTGGTCGCACTGCTGCCGCTGCTGCCCGCCTCGTACAGCTACAGCGGGATCAGGGACGCCGACGTGCCGCCGTGGTTCACCTCCGCCGCGCTGGAGCGGGTGCCGGCGGGCAGCGTCCTGGTCACCTTGCCGCCGGCGTCCCCGGCGACGTCCGCGCCGATGGTCTGGCAGGCCGTCGCGGACTACCGGTTCAAGGCGCCGTTCGGATATACGCTGCACCCGGGCCCGGGCGGGCGCGGTCAGTTCGGGCCCTTCCCCTCGACATTCACCGGGATCATGGCCCAGATCCGGCGCGGGCCGATGCCGCGGGTCACCGCCGCCGGCATCAGGGACATGCGCGTCGACCTGCATGGCTGGCAGGTCCGCACGATCGTGCTGCCGGACGAGGCACACGGACACACGGCGCAGCAGGTCGACGTCCTGACCAGGGTGCTGGGTCGGGCTCCGGAGCACGACTCCGGCTCCTGGGTCTGGTACGACATCGACCCGGCCGGCCTGGCCGGCCTGGCGACCGTGCCGCCGCCCTGGCCGCCGGAGCCCGTGCGGTTGCCGTCGGGCTGACCCGGCCGGACGCCCGCCCGGGTGGGAACGGCCGGCCTGCCATACTTGGCGGCCATGACCCAGCAGCGGGAGATGGACCCGTCGACCGACCTTGAGTCCCCGCCGGCGGAGGCACCCGAGGCCGGCGCGTCCCGCTCGCGGGTCGGTCCGGACCGCCCGCCGCTGGCGGAGCGGGAGCTGCCCGGCCGGCGCCGGCTGCTGGCCGAGGCGCTCGGCATCGCCGCGATCACGATCGGCCTTGCCTACTGGGCCATCCCGGCGCTGCGGGACCGGCGGCAGACGTTCTACGAGGACGTCATCGTCAACTGGTTCGGTCCGCAGACGCACGGTCTGGGCGAGCTCGGCCGCCGCGGCATCTGGCTGCCGGTCTGGCTGCGCACCAACTACGGCGGCGAGCCGTACCTGGCCAACACCCAGCACGGTGCGATCTACCCCGGGAACCTACCGTTCTGGTTCCTGCCGACCTCGACCGCGCTCGAGGTCGTCGTGCTCCTGCATTTCGTCGTCGCGTCCGTGGCTATGTGGGCGTACTGCCGGCTCGGACTGCGCACGTCGATGTGGGCCGGGTGGCTCGGCGCGATCACCTTCACAATGGGCGCTAGCACACTCGCGCACATCACGCTGGGCGGCCAGGTCGAGGTCATCTGCCTGATGCCGCTGATCTTCCTGACCGGGCACATGGCGCTGGAGCGGCGGCGGCTGCGGTGGGTGGTGGCCTGTGCGGTCGCGATAGGGCTCGGCTTCCTCGCCGGCCACGTCGAGGAGTGGCTCTACATCATGGTCGCGCTGGCCATCTACGGCGCGTCCTGGGTCCTCTTCCGGGAGCGCGGCGGCATCCTGCGCCGGCTGCGCCAGGCGGTGGTCAGCCTCGGCGGCGCGGTCGGGCTGTTCGTGCTCCTGTTCGGCTGGCAGCTGTTCCCTTCGCTGCTGCTGAGCCGGCAGACGTACCGCAACTCGCCGACGTTCAGGCAGCAGTACCCGCTGCCCAAGGCGTGGGGCCTGAACGCGCTGCTGCCCGACTTCAACCACGTGCTGGTCGGGGAGAACGAGGCCTTCGTGGGTCTCGCCGCCACCTGCCTGGTCGGCCTGGCGATCGCGGTTCGGGTCTGGAGGGACCTGTGGGTGCGGGTCTTCGTACTCGCCTCGATCGGCATCGGCCTGCTGATGGCCATCGGTAGCCAGGAGCCGGTCTACCGGTTCCTGTACGACCATCTGTCCCTGCTGCGAGGGTTCCGGGTGCCGTCCCGGTGGCTGCTGCTGTGCGCGTTCGGGTTGTGTGTCGGTGCCGCGCTCGGCCTCGACCAGCTTCTCACCGCGTATATGGGGCGCTGGCGTGCGCGCCTGCTGCAGGGCGTGTCCGGGCTGGCCGTGCTCGCCCTCGGTGCGGGCGCGGCGCTGGTCGTGGTCCACGTGATCAACAACGGGCGGACCACGTTGACGTGGTGGTTCGCCGCCGCGGCGATCGGAGCGTTCGCCTGGCTGATCGCCGGGATCAGGCGGGTGCCGCGGGCCGTGCCGGCCCTGGTGCTGCTCGCGGTCACCGCGGTCGAGCTGATGCACGGGCGGCCGGGCGCGGAGTGGCGGCAGAAAACGCCGAACCAGGTCTACAACGACTACGGCGACAACCTCGCGGCACTATCGGAGCAGGGCGGCCGCTATCTGTCGATCGTCGGTCCCCCGGCGGCCAACGAGGTCGGCGAGATCCCGATCCCGGCGGACGTGCCGCAGGACCCGGGGACGCTGGCCTACTACCGGGCCGGGGTGGCCAGCCGGATCGCGGCCCGGCCGGACACCAACCTGGCCGTGCAGGCGGAGACGATCGTCGGCCGGGACGGCGGATTCCTGCCGCTGCGCTGGTACCGGGAGTTCTACTACGCCGCGGCCGGCGGCGGCGGCGACCTAGCCTCGGGCGCCATCTCCTCGCCCCCCTCGAAGTGGAACTGGGACGCGCTGGACCTCATGGGCTTGACGTGGTTCATCACCGACGACGACCTGCCGGCCGCCGAGCGCGCGGTGCTGGCACGGCAGGGCTTCCGGATCGACGGCAAGTATGGCTACACGCTGCGGTGGAAGCGGGACGGCACGTCCCTGGCCCGGCTCGTGCACCGGGTCGACGTGCTGCCCGACGGCAACGACCGGCTGGCCCGGCTGACCGCGGGCTACCCGTTGCTGCAGCGGGCCATGGTCGAGCAGCCGGTGCAGCTCGACCCCGCCCCGGCCACCGATGCCGCCGACGATGTGCAGGTGACGACCCAGCTGAACGGCACCGTCGAGGCCCGGGTGCGGACCGACCGGCGATCGCTGCTGGTGCTGGCCGACCAGTGGTACCCCGGCTGGATGATCACGGTCGACGGCAAGCCGGCCGAGCTGTTGCGGGCCGACCACGCCTTCCGCGGGGTCGTCGTGTCGGCCGGGGAGCATCAGGTCCGGTTCACCTACGTGGACCGGCGGCTGCAGTTTGGCGCCGGACTGGCAGGGCTGACCGTGGTGGGGCTGGTGCTCGTCCCGGTGGCGCTGCGGTGGCGCCGGAGGACCTCTGGCCCGGCCGGCACCGACCTGGCCACGGACGACGGCATCCCGGACGGCACCGACCTGGTCGCGGACGACGGCATCCCGGACGGCACCGACCTGGTCGCGGACGACGGCATCCCGGACGGCGAGCGGGACGGTGACGCGTACGCCGCTGCCCGCGCCCCAGTCGACTACCCGTCGGTCGGCACCGGCACCGGCACGGGACGACATCCGGGGCCGGCCGACGCCGAGGCGTCCGCCGATGGCGCGTCCGGTGGCGGGCCGTCCGGGGCGACCGGGGCCGACCGCTCCGGGCCAGGCGACGCGGCCGGCGGTAGGACCCGACCACCACCTGTGGATCCGGGCGATCCCGACGCGGCCCGCTGACCGCGAAGGCCACTGTTGCCCGGGTTCGCGGCCGCGTCGGCGCGGGGAGGAGAGGAAGGTCCGTGATGGCACGTCGGCTCCGCGCGGTCGCACCGGCGGAGCAGCGTCTCCCGGTCGCACCTGTGCGAGCGGTTGCTGCGCGACGGATGGGACGCGCTCTATCTGGACAACTTCGTCACCGGTGACCGCCCGGTAGCGAACCTGGCTGGCCTGGGCCCGTTCCGGCTGATCGATATCGACGTCACCGTATACGTACACGTCTCCGGCGACGTCGAGCTCTCTCGGCTGCAGGTCCGGGATCTTGGTCGCGGCCAGCCGCTCGGCAACCTTCCGGATTACACTTCGCCGGCACCCGGAGGAAGTTGTGCGTGCCCTGCTGGTGGTCCGGGCGCCGACGAGCTCGTCGACCTCCGGGTTGTCCAGCAGGTACTCCACGAACTCACGGATCCGCTCGTTCGGGTAGTCATGTCGGCGTCGGTCGAGACCACGATACGGCCGCACGCCTGGCTGCTGCCGATCCGGCGGGCAGTGCCGGACCCGCCGTTGCGGCGAGCGTATTTATCACCGTGATTCTCACGCTGGGAAGGCTACCTGGCGGGACTACTCGTCCCGGATGGGTTGACGTGCGCGTCGGGCGGTGCGGAGGCCTCTATCCTCGAGGCCGATGGTCGTCTGAGGCACGCCCGAAGGCTACGGCAGGTGTCGCTCGAGACGGATCGCCCGGCGAGGCTCGGCCGCCGATTCTGCGATACTTCCTGCGTCGCGTTCCTAGCGGAAGGATATTTGACACCTCACGCGGGTCTTCGTCAGCGGTGGGGCCGGATTTATCGGTTCCCACTATGTCCGGGACATCCTGAGTAACGCCTTTCCGTTAGTGGGTTATCCATTTGACTGCCACGGCCAGGCGTAGGGGTCATTCCAGGCCCTGGGCAGCGCGCCAGGGCCGGTCTTCGGGTGGCTGGGCGAGGCTGCCGGGTCGGGAGCGAGAGCCCTTCACGCCGGGCGGCTTGATCGCTTTCGGGCGCGGGTCCGCGACGAGCTGCCGGTAGGTCAGCGGCGGCGCGCCGGCGGCGTACTGCATCAGCCGGTAGAACAGCAGCCCGCGGGCGCGCGAGTGGCGCCGGTTGAAGCGGAAGCAGAACTCTATAGGTATGATTGCAGGTGATCGGCGTCGACGCGTCC
>CAWCKQ010000014.1:0-21636 GCA_963796185.1 uncultured Actinomycetota bacterium
TGTCGCGCCGGCCGGTGGTGAGCCGGCTGCTGACTGCTCGCCGAGGCCGATCAACTCGGTGACCTGATGGTCGCGTCCCGCGGTGTATCCGCCGTCCACGGCGATGGCCTGGCCGCTGACGAACGAGGCGTCCCGTCGAGACGAGGAACGCCGCCACCGCGGCCACCTCGTCGGGCCGGCCGAACCGACGCAGTTTGTGCTCGTGGCGCAGGCCTTCGCGCGGACCGGCCATGCCCGCGATGCCCATCACCGACTCGAACAGCGGGGTCTCGATGAAGCCGGGACAGATGGCGTTGACGCGAATGCCACTGGGGCCGTAGTCGATTGCCGCATTCTTGGTGAGCAGCACGACGCCGCCCTTGGAGGCGTTGTAGGCGCTGCCACCGGCGGTGCCCTCGAGCCCCTCGATGCTCGACAACGTCACGACGGCGCCGCGCTCACCGTCGATACGGTCCTGTGTCGTCATCTGTGCCAGCGCCGCACGCATCACCACGAACGTGCCCTTGAGATTGACGTCGACCACCCGGACCCACTCGTCGTCGGGCAGCAGATGGATGGGACCGCCGCCGCCCACGCCCGCCGAGTGCACCACGCCGTCGAGCCGCCCGGCTTGTCCGAGCACCGCTTCCACCGCGCGCTGGACCGCCGCGCCGTCGAGCACATCGCCGCGCAGATACGCGATGGCGCCGTCGAGACTGGGCGGTGCGGCTGCGGCGAGATCCAGACCGACCACCGACGCGCCTTCGCGAGACGAGCCGGAGGGCGGTGGCCTCGCCGATACCCGACGCCGCCCCGGTGACCAGAACACCCTTGCCCGCAAGTCCGTTCATCGGGACAGTATGGCCGACGGCGCGGGCGGCCGACCGGATCGCCTGGCTACCATCCGAAGATGACGCCTGTGCCCGCGCAGCCAGAGCAGTTCCGCGCCGACGGACACGGCGGCGTGCAGATCGCGGCGGACCGCCTCGGCAGCCCGGACGGGCGCCCCGTCGTCTTCCTGCACGGCGGCGGGCAGACGCGGCGCTCCTGGGGCAGGGCGGCGCGCGCGGTGGCCGAGCGCGGGTGGCAGGCCGTCACCGTCGACCTGCGGGGCCACGGCGAGTCGGACTGGGCCGGTGACGGTGACTACCGGGTGTCGAGTTTCGCCGCCGACATCCGCGCGATCCTGCACCGGTTGCCGCCGCGGCCGGTACTGGTCGGGGCCTCACTCGGCGGCATCACGTCCATGCTGCTGGCGGGCGAGTTGTCGCGGGGCATCGCGTCGGCCGTCGTGCTCGTCGACATCGTGCCCGACATGAACCCCACGGGCGCCGAACGGATCCATGCGTTCATGGCCGAGAAGGTCGTCGACGGGTTCGGCTCGCTCGACGAGGTCGCCGACATGATCGCCGCGTTCAACCCGCACCGACCGCGGCCCGATGATCTCGACGGGTTGCGGAACAATCTGCGCCGCAGGGGCAATCGCTGGTATTGGCACTGGGATCCGCAGTTCATCGACGGCACGGCGACCCAACCGCCGATGGAGGTGACCGACCTCGAACGTCTACACGCTGCCGTCGGGGCGATTCTGGCCGACGGGGTGCCCGTGCTGCTGGTGCGCGGACAGGTCAGCGATCTGGTGAGCCGCGACCGCGCCAACGCCTTCCTGGCGCGGTTCCCGCAGATCGAATTCGCCGATGTGGCGGGCGCCGGCCACATGGTCGCCGGCGACCGCAACGATCTGTTCGCCGACGCCGTGCTCGGTTTCCTGGCCCGGCATGAGACCGCCGAACCCTGACCATCCATGCATCGAGATCTGTATGGTGTGGCATGCCGCCCGTCTCCGGAGCCGGGGTGCGCGACCCTGCACAGGAGGACTGAATGACCGGACGACTGGCCGGCAAGGTGGCACTGATCAGCGGAGCGGCGCGGGGGATGGGGGCCTCGCACGCCCGCGAGATGGTGGCGCACGGCGCGCGGGTCGTGTGCGGCGATGTTCTCGACGCCGAGGGGCAACGTGTCGTCGAAGAGCTCGGCGGCCAGTCCGGCGGAGCGTGCTACGTGCATCTCGACGTCACCCGGGCCGAGGACTGGGACACCGCGGTGGCCACGGCACTGCGCGAATTCGGCGGCCTCGACGTGCTGGTCAACAATGCCGGGATCCTCAACATCGGGACCGTCGAGGACTACGAACTGTCCGAATGGCATCGCATCCTCGACATCAACCTCACCGGTGTGTTCCTCGGTATCCGCGCCGCTGCGCCACCGATGAAGGCCGCCGGGCGCGGATCGATCATCAACATCTCCTCGATCGAGGGCATGGCCGGTACCGTGGCGTGTCACGGCTACACCGCCACGAAGTTCGCGGTGCGCGGGCTCACCAAGTCGACGGCCCTGGAGCTCGGGCCCTTCGGCATCCGGGTGAACTCCGTGCATCCGGGACTGGTGAAAACGCCGATGGCCGACTGGGTGCCCGAGGACATCTTCACCACTGCGCTCGGCCGGATCGCCCAGCCCAGGGAGGTGAGCAACCTGGTGGTGTATCTGGCCAGCGACGAGTCGAGCTATTCGACCGGGGCCGAGTTCGTGGTGGACGGCGGGACGATCGCCGGGCTGGCGCACAAGGACTTCTCGGCGGTCGACGTCGAACAGCAGCCGGACTGGGTGACCTAGCAGGGTCGGCTGCTTTGCGCGCGTTCGGCTTTGACGCGTGCGGCGTTGTCGGCGCTGCGTAAGCGTCGCCGTTCGGGCATCATCGCGGCCCTTACCCGGCCGGCCGGTGGTATCGGTGGCGGTGGCGGGAGGTCGGTGGTGGTGTAGGTCTGCCCCGAGGGTGGGACCCAGGTCAAAGTGCCATCGGGCGACTGGGTTTCGGCCCAACCGGGGGCGCCGTCCCAGAACGTCTTCATGAGGTGGTGGTGGCGATTGGCTGAATAACACTTCACTTCACTGCAAGTCAGAGGCCGACACCACCGGCTCCCTTGGACGCCTACTGCATGGCAGCGATGCGTGGGGCGAGCAGGCGGCCAATCGCTTCGCGACCGTCCGGATCGATCTCCGAAGTACTGGCAACTAAGAAGCCGCGCTCAGCATCAACCAGGACGAAGAGATCGGGCCCGCAGGCAACTGCCTCCGCTCCCAAACCTTCAACTGATCGAGAACGGGATTTGCATTGTGCAGATTGACGCTGATCGAAAGCGGCGCGCCGTTCGTAAACTGTCACTTGAACCCACGCCGATGAGGGCCCTTCGTATGAGCAACCGATCGGTCCGTCGGGAGTGCCCTGTTTAGCAGTCGTGATCTGTTTTCCGCTAGATTGCGAAATCTCTTCGGGTGTAGCGATGGCACAGGTATCGGTGGCATTCGCCTGCGCTTCACTGGTCTTCGACGGGCCGGATTCGGTTGGGCTGGCGTTGGACGAACACCCTGCAGCAATCAATATCGTGCCAGCAACTGCCAACATGACCGAGCACCGCGACCGCTGAGAGTGCCTAACCATTCAGTTACTCCTCTCTTCAATCCGCTGGGCCAACATTAGCAATAAGGGCCATCAACTTTGCGTTTTCAGCGGCGACGTTACGCCGCGTGCACTGTCTTCCACACCCGGTGGCCGCGGCATTTGCAGTTCAGGTTTCGACGGGTGGGTGGGCCCGTGCGGCCAGGGGACGGAGTGGTCGATGTCGCAGTGGTCGGCGGGCACCGAGCAGCCGGGGAAGCGGCAGAACAAGTCCCGGATCCGCACGTACTCGGCCAACGCCGCCGAGGGACGGTAACCCGGCTCGCCGTCCGGACCGGGCAGGTGCAGCGGCACGATGGTGGCGCCGTTGCGGATCGCTTCGGCCAGCACCGCGGTCGGAATGATCTTCGCCCCGGGCAGCAGCGCCAGGCCGGTGTCTGTGAGCGGTCGCGGCTCATCGTCTGCCGAGTCCTCGGTGTGCTGCGCGGTTCCGTCGTGCGCGGTCTGCGCGGTCGTGTGGTGTGCGGCATCGACAGCGGCTTGGTCAACGACGACGCGGATCACGATGGTCGAGGCCGGTGCGGCGGCGACGGCTTTGGGGCAGTCGCGGGATCGTGCGTGGGTCGTTGTCGCACACCGTGTTCACGGTCGCGGTGATGCGCCGTTGCACCACGATCGCGTCGGCGGCCATCAGCAGACCCCATGCGCTGGTGGTCTCCGCGCCGTCCTCGCTGGCTCCGACGGAGAAGTCCCGGTTCTTCAGTTGTTCCTTGGCCCGGCGCACCGCTTCGGGGGCGTCGGCCGGCGCGTCGTCGATCAAGCCCACCAGTCGACCGTCCTCGATCAGGGAGGTGCACCAGGTGAGCTCGGAGACCAGTCGGACGCTGAGCCGGCCCCGGCAGTACAGGGCGGCCACTTTGGGTAGCCGCTCCCGCAGCGCGACGGCGATGTGCATCTGACCTGAGGCGCGCCGCTGGCTGATGGTCAGTGCGGCACCGATCTGGGCGGCGGTGTTGGCCCAGGTGTCGAACTTCCAGCGGGCCCGTTCGATCGCGGCCACCAACGCGTCATCAGCGGCGTCGGCGAAAAGTATGTCGAACAATGTTCCATCATGCCGCAGGGATGAGACACGGCAGGAACACGATCCGGCGGGCTGTGGATGAAAACGGGATTGGGGATGAACTCTCAGCCTTGATCCATCCGCCTGCCCAGTTCCGCCCGTGAGCTGATGCCCAACTTGCGGTACACCCGGGTCAGGTTGTGCTCGACGGTCTTGGCGCTGATGAACATCGACGCGGCGATCTCCTTGTTGGTCGCACCGGTGGCGGCCAGGTCGGCGACACGCTGCTCCGACGGGGTCAACGCACCCAGATCGTCCGACGGCGCCACCACGGTACGGGACAGTTCGGCCCTGGCCCGGCGCGCCCACAGCGGCGTGCCGAGCCGCTCGAAGGTCTGCAGCGCCTCCGTGAGATTCGCTGCTGCCGTCTGCTTCTGGCGGAGCCGGCGCTGCAGCCGGCCGAGCACCAGCTGAGTTCGCGCCCGCTCGAACGGCATCGGGAGCTGGTCGTGTTCGGCCATCGCCCGGTGCGCTATCCGCTCGGCACTGCGGGTGTCTCCGCCGGCGGCGACCAACATCGCCCGACAGCGCGCACCCACCGCCGTCATCCATGCGCGGTCGTGCTCGACACCGTTTCGCTCGAGCTCGCCGGTCAGCGAAGCCGCCTCGTCGAATCGGCCCACGCCCACCATGGCCTCGATGACGTCCGGCAGGTGCCAGGCGTACATCAGCTCGGTCGCCGGCGCTCGCGCCCCGCCCAGGAAGCCGGCGTCCAACGCCTGCAACGCCTCGCGGTGCCGGCCCAGCGACTCCTCGAGAAAGCACAGCGTCATCCCCGGCCAATCGGCGACGTGGGACGTACTGCGGTTCCGCGTCGCCGCGAGTACCCAGCGCGCATCGGCGCGGGCGTCGTCCTCGCGACCGGCGAACGCGGCCACGGCCGCCCGCACGGTCATCGGGACGATCAGGACGTCGTCACCGCCGAGCTGCTCGGCCCGCTCGACGGCCTCGGCCGCCTCGGCGGCGGCCTCGGGCAACTGGCCCCGCCAGAGATGATTGATCGCGAGGAACCCCGCGATCGCCATCATGTCGCTTTCGGCGCCACGCTCGACGCAGAGTCTGCGCACCGCTGTCAACTCCCGATGCGCCTGCTCGAGGCGACCGGTCCAGGACAGCGTCAGCGCGCGCACGAACGGCGCGCGGAAGATGATCGGCACGTCGAAGGCGCTGTCGTAGAGTTGCAGCGCCCGCCGCAGCGCCTTCTCGTCGAGGCCGCGCCCGCATTGGAAGTCGACGTGGACCGACCAGGCCAGCGCGGCGCTGGTGACGGCGGGCACGCTCAACTCCTCGGCCAGCTTGACCGCGTCCCTGGCGCACCGCCGTGCGTCGTCGAGCTCGCCGATGCTGTTGAGCGCGAAGGACAGTCGTAGCAACACCTGCACCAGCACGGCAACATTGCCCGCGGCGTCATCGGCCGCGCTGCGCAGCAGTTCCACCGCCCGGTGATGCTCGTTGCGGTACATCAGCACCGTTGCGAGCAGGCTCGTCGCCGTCGCCCGCAGGACACCCGGTTCCATCGTCTCCACCCGGCCCAGCACCTCGGCGGCTCGGGCGGTGTTGCCGGCCAGGAAGTGGTTGTCGGCAGACTTCAGGCGGCGCACCGGATCGTCGCCACCCAGACCGATCGCCAGGTCCACCAACTCGGCGGCCGCGGCGGGAGCGCCGCGGGCGCGTGCCGAGTCGGCAGCTGAGTCCAGGGCGGCGAAGATCTCCTCGTTGCCGGTGGCCGAGCTCAGCGCGAGGTGCCGGGCCGTGAGTTCCGGCAGCGTCTCCAGCGCCGCCAGCGTCCGGTGCATCGCGCGGCGAGCCGCCGGTGCGGCGGCGGTGTACACCCCGCTGGCCAGCAGGGGGTGGGTGAACCGCACCCGGTTGCCCTCCAGGACCAGGATGCCTGCCGACTCCGCGCGCACGAGGCGCTCGGTCAGCTCGTCGCGGGTCACGGCGTTGGCGCGGACCAGCAATTCCACAGTGGGGTGCCCGACACACGCCGCGCTGAGCAGCAGGCTGCGCACGTCGTCGTCGAGCCGGCCGATCCGCTGGCCCACCACGTCGGTCAGCGTGGCCGGCAGGGCCTGCTCGACGTCGCCGCGGCCCTCGTCGATCGCGCGGGCGAGTTCCAGGGCGAAGAACGGATTGCCGCCCGAGATCTCGGAGATGCGCTGCAGGACGGGCCGGGAGAACGTCCGGCCCAGCCGTCGGGAGAGCACCTGGTGCAGCGCGCCGGTACTCAACGGCGTCACGGCGATCCGGTCCAGCCCATCGGGTCGGTCCAGCTGCAGCCAGGTGGCCGCCGCACCGCCGCCGGGGCGGCACCGTTCGGTGAGCAGGACGCCGAACCGGCCCCGCAGCCGGCGTACCGCGAACTCGACTGCCGCCCGGCTGGAGGTGTCCAGCCACTGAGCGTCGTCGATCGCGACGACGACCGGCGACTCCTCGGCCAGGGCGTGCAGCACCGTGACGAAGGCCGCCGCGACCACGCGGTGATCGGTGGGTGGTCCGTCCGGTCCCGCCCGCAGCAGCACCCGGTCCAGTGCGAGCCGCTGCAGCTGCGGCAGCCGGTCGAACCAGCCGGACTCGACCTCGGCGAGCAGGTCGGCCAGCGCCGCGAATCCCATCACCGACTCCGCCTGGCTGGCTCGCGCGGCGAGGACCCGGAACCCGCGCATGCGGGCGAGGTCGAGCACTGTGAGCCACAGCGTGGTCTTGCCGATGCCGGCGTCACCCTCGATGACCAGACCGGTGGGCCGAGCCGACACGGAGCTGAGAAAACCAGCAACGCGCGGATCGTCGATCGGTCCTCGGCGAGCGGGCGGCACGTCGTCCATCATCGCAGCGGGCAAAGAATCATGCACCCATTTGGCGGGTCGGCGGGTCGGCAGGCCAGCACTGGTCGCGCTCAGCGGACAGCGACGACCACTTTGCCGCGGGCGGTTCGATCCTCGAGAGAGGCGATCGCCTCGGCTGCCCGCTCCAATGGAAACACCACCGGTTCCGGCGGGGCAATGCGTCCGGACGCCAGCATCGGTTCCAGTTCGGCCCACTGCTCGGCAAGGTAGCCGGGGTGGGTCATGGTCCACGCGCCCCAGCCGACGCCGACGACGTCGACGTTGTTGAGCAGCAGTCGATTGACCTTCACGGTCGGGATCTCTCCGCCCGTGAAGCCGACCACGAGCATCCGGCCACCCGGCGCGAGACTGCGCAGCGAATCGGTGAACCGATCACCGCCGACCGGATCGACGACGACGTCCACGCCCCGGCCGCCGGTGAGTTCCTTGACCGCATCCTTGAACCCCTCCGCGAGCACCACATCCGACGCTCCCGCCGTCCGCGCCACCTCTGCCTTGTCCTCGTTGCTGACCACCGCGATCGTGCGGGCGGCGCCGAATGCGGACGCCAGCCTCAGGGTGGACGTGCCGATGCCCCCGGCGGCGCCGTGGACCAGCACGGTTTCTCCCTCCCGCAGCCGGCCGCGGGTGCGCAGGGCGAAGTGCACGGTGAGGTCGTTGAACAACAGGCCGGCGCCGGCCTCGAACGAAATCGAATCCGGCAACTTGAACAGCCGTTCTGGTTGCAGTGCAACGACTTCGGCCATCGCGCCACACAACATCGTCAGCCCCGCAACGCGGTCACCCGGCTGCACGTGGGCACCCGGCGGGGCGCTGCGCACCACCCCCGCGATCTCGGCGCCGGGGCTGTAGGGCAGCTCCGGCTTGTACTGGTAGAGACCGCGGGACTGCAGTGCGTCGGGAAACGCCACCCCGGCGGCGTGTACGTCGACGAGCGCGATGTCGTCGCCGCCTGCGGGTTCCTCGATCTCGACCAGTTCCGCGGCCCGCGGACCGTCCAGGGTGGCTATCTGTATGGCGCGCATCCACCCATTTAACTGCACTCGTGTCGGCCATCCCGAGCGGTGTCCGGCGGTACAGTCTGACTTCCCGGCAAATCCAACGGCGGAATGCCGGATCCGAGGAGTCGACATGGTACGAGGGGGAAGCGGCCGACCGCGGCACCGCGGGTTCGTCCCTGCCCAGGGGCTGCGACACGGGCGGGTCGTGGACGTGCGGTCCCGGGACGGTGTGCGATTGCACACCGAGGTCTTCGGCCCCGACGACGGTTATCCGGTGGTGCTCGCGCACGGCATCACCTGCGCGCTGCGCGTGTGGGCCTACCAGATCGCCGATCTGGCCCAGCACTACCGCGTCATCGCCTACGACCACCGGGGCCACGGCCGCAGCGGTGTCCCACCACGGCGCGGCGGTTACAGCCTGGACCATCTCGCCGCCGACCTCGACGCCGTGCTGGCCGCCACGCTCGCGCCCGGCGAACGTGCCGTGATCGCCGGACACTCCATGGGCGGGATCGCGATCACCTCGTGGGCCGAGCGGTATCCAGACGGGGTCGCGGCCCGCGCCGACGCCGTCGCCCTGATCAACACCACGACCGGCGACCTGCTGCGCAACGTCAACCTGCTGCCGGTGCCACCGCCGCTGGCCGGCGTGCGCGTGCGTGCAGCGGGCAGGATGCTCAAGACCTTCGGCGGAGCACCGCTGGTCCGCGCCGCCGACCGGCCGAGCCGGCGCTTCGTCGAGATGGTCGCGGTCGGGCGCGCCGCCGACCCCGCCGTCACCGATTTCGTCTTCGAGCTGTTCAACACCACCTCGCCGGCCGGGCGTGGTGGCTGGGCCCGCGTTCTGGTCGACCACCTCGGACCACGCCACATCGGCCTGACGAATCTGACGGTGCCGACGATGGTGATCGGCAGTGCCGACGACCGCCTGCTGCCCATGGTCTCGTCGCGCAAGATCGCGGCGAGCGCCCCGAATCTGGCCAGGTTCGTCGAACTGCCCGGCGGCCACTGCGCGATCCTGGAGCATCCGTCCCACGTCAACGAGCAATTGCGGTGGCTGATCGACTCGGCCGCCGGTGCAGCGGGCTCGACGGGCGACGATCAGGAGCGCCGCGCCAGCTCCTGATGGGCTTCGCCGGCCGCACGCAGGCCGGAGCGCACCGCGCCGTCGAGAAACCCCGTCCAGATGTCCGAGGTTTCCGTGCCGGCCCAGAAGATGCCGTCGACCGGCGCGCGCAGCCACCGGCCGTGCGCGGTCCACGACCCGGGCGGCACGGCGGCGGTCGGTCCGCCGGGCGCGAACTCCTCGGAGCCCCAACAGTGATCCAGATAATCCCGCGGATGTGCGGCGGCCTCGCCGAACAGTGCCGTGAAACCGGCGAGCGCGACCTCGCGCCGCTTGTCGGCGGGCAGCGGGTCGAAAGTCCGCGCGTCGGTGAACCCGAGCAGGATGCCGGGTCCGGCGTCGCCCGGACTGACGTCGAAGGTGATGAACACCGGACCCTCATCGGAGAGCGCTTCACCTGAGCAGCCGTTGTCCCGCCAGAACGGTGTCTCGTAGGCGGCATAGGCCTTGCTGAGATGTCCCTGGGGCCAGCGTCGGGCCAGCTCGTCGTACTCGGCCGGCAGGTCGGGATCGAAGGCGATGGCTCCGCGGTGCTCGGGTGGCACCGCGACGATGACGGCCCGGGCGCGGAACTCCCCGCGGTCGGAGACGACGGTCAGCACGCCGTCCGACCCGCGGTCGATGCGCCGGACCGGCGCGCCGAGCACCACCCGGTCGCCGAGCTCCTCGGCCATGCGCAACGCGATCTGCTGGGTACCGGCGGGGAAGCGGTCCTGCTGGGCGCCGCCCTCGACGTCGAGCATGGGCCCCAGACCGCCGGCGGCCTTGATGTAGCGGACCGCGTGCAGCATGGACACCGCGTCGGGTTCACAGCCCCACGTCACGCGGGCCATGATCGCCATCAGGTCGCGGGTGGATGCGCCGGCGTGCAACGACCGCAGCCATTCCTCGAGGGACTGCGCGTCGAGCTGCCCGGCGATCGGCGAGGTCCATGGATCGGCGACCGGAACCTTGCGGCAGATACGTTCGAATCGCCACTGGATCCTGGAGACGTCCACCAGCTCGAGGATCGACAGCCGCGGGATGGTGCTGCGGTACGAGCGCACCCGGCCGCGCCAGCGGATCAGGTTCTTGCCGCGGCGGTAGGTCGGCACGGTGTCACAGCCCAGTTCGGCGGCCAGGGCGAGCACCGCGTTCTGCGTCGGCCCCACGAACGTCGCCCCGAGGTCGACGGGGGCCCCGGCGACCGTGCCGGTGTAGGACCGTCCGCCGACCCGGTCCCGGCCCTCGACCACGACCACGTCGCGACCCAGCCGGGTCAGTTCCCGCGCCGCCGACAGTCCCGCGAATCCGGCCCCCACGACAATGACGTCTGCCATGCACCCATCCTCGCGGATTCGGGCGCCCAGGGACCCATAGGGTGCCTTGGCGCGTCGAAATCGCACTAGGGTGGCCCGTTGTGCAGGTGATGACGGCGTTGTTCGGTCCCGTCGGTGCGATCGAGCGGGCCCAAGCCCTGCGCGAGGCCGGCGCGAGCGGGGTGTTCACGTTCGAAGGTCCCCACGACGTGTTCACGCCGCTCACGCTCGCCACCACGGTGGGCGGGCTGGATCTGATGACCAACGTCGCGATCGCGTTTCCGCGCAACCCGATTCACCTCGCGCACCAGGCCGTCGACCACCAGCTGCTGTCCGGTGGCCGGTTCACCCTCGGCCTGGGCACCCAGATCCGCACCCAGATCGAGAAGCGCTTCGGCGCGGACTTCGACGCACCGGTGGACCGGATGCGCGAGCTCGTCGGCGCGCTGCGCGCGATCTTCGCGACGTGGAGCTCGGGGGAGCGCCTGGACTTCCGCGGCGAGTTCTATCGGCACACGCTGATGACGCCGACGTTCAGCCCCCGCGCGGAGTTCGCGCCGATCCCGATCTTCGTCGGAGCGCTGGGACCGCGGCTGACCCGGATGACGGCCGAGGTCGCCGACGGGCTGCTGGTGATGCCCTTCGGTTCGCGACGCTTCCTCGACGAGGTCACGATGCCCAACGTCGACGCGGGTCTTGCGGCGGCCGGGCGCAGCCGCGCCGACCTCACCGTCGTCCCCGAGATCATCGTGTCCGTCGCCGACTCCGACCCCGGCCACGCGGCCGCGCGTCGGCTGCTGGCGTTCTACGGGTCGACCCCGGCCTACCGGCCCGTGCTCGAGGTGCACGGCTGGGGCGACCTGCAGCCCGACCTGCACGCCCTGTCCAAGCAGGGCCGCTGGACGGAGATGGGCGCGCTGATCGACGACGACGTGCTGCACACCATCGCCGCGTGCGGCACGCCGGCCGACATCGCCGCGCACATCCGGTCCCGCGTGGACGGCATCTCCGACACGATCTGCCTGTATCAGCCCGGCCCCATCCCGGTGGACTCGTTGAGCGAGATCGTCGACGCGCTGGGGCGCTGAGCGCTACTCCGCGACGACGTACACGCGTTTGTTGACGAACTCGTCGATACCCAGCGTGCCCAGTTCGCGCCCGAAGCCCGAACGCTTGACACCGCCGAAGGGGATGTCGGGACCTTCGCCCGCGGGCGTGTTGATGTTGACCATCCCGGCATCGAGACGCTCGGCGACCGCCGCGGCGCGGGCCGTGTCGGTGCTGAAGACCGAGGCGCCGAGCCCGAACGCCGACGAATTGGCCAGCGTTATGGCCTCCTCCGCGTCGCGTACGCGGTAGACGACGGCGACGGGGCCGAACAGTTCCTCCCGGTAGGCACGCATGTCCGGGGTGACCCCGGTGAGGACCGCCGGGCTGTAGAACGCCGCGGGCGCCTCGGTCAGCACGCCGCCGGCGTGCAGGGTCGCGCCCTTGCCGATCGCATCGTCGACTTGGGCGGCGAGCGCCTCGGCCGCTCCGCGCGACGACAGCGGCGCGCAGTCCTGCGGGTCGATACCTTTTGCCAGCGTGGCCAATTCGGAGACGAAGTCGTCATAGAGCTCGTCCACCACGATCATCCGCTTGTTCGAATTGCATGCCTGACCCATGTTGTAGACACGGAAATCCCATGCGGTGCGGGCAAGTTCGGCGGTGTCACCGTCCAGCACGATGAACGGGTCGGAACCACCCAGCTCCAGCAGGCACTTCTTCAGCGCTCGTCCGGCGGTGGCGGCCACCTGCGCGCCCGCGCGCTCGGAACCGGTCACCGACACCCCTTGGACGCGGTGATCGCCGATGATCGTCTCGACCTGCCCGAACGTCGCGAACAAGTTGGTGTAGACCCCGTCCGGCACGCCGGCGTCGCGCATCACGTCAGCGATCGCCAACGCGCACTGGGGAACCGACTCGGCGTGCTTGAGCAGCAGCGTGTTGCCGAGGACCAGGTTCGGTGCGGCGAACCGGGCCACCTGGTAGAAGGGGAAATTCCACGGCATCACGCCGAGCAGCACCCCCACGGGCCGGCGCTGGACGACGGCCGTCCCACCGGAGAACGTCGGAATGGGTTGGTCGGCGATCAGCGTGGCACCCCGGTCGGCGTAGAACTCGAAGATGGACGCGGAGAACTCGACCTCCCCGGTGCCCTCATCGAGGGCCTTTCCCATCTCCATCCGCGCGAGAGCGGCGAGATCGGCTGCGCGTTCCCGCAACAGCCGCCCTACCGTGCGGACGACGTCTGCTCTGGCGTCCATCGGCTGTGCCCGCCAGGTCTGGTAGGCCTCGTCGGCCGCGGTGACGGCCGCGGTGATCTGATCGTCGGTGGTGGTGTCGAACGTCGCGAGAACCTCACCGGTGGCCGGGTTGAGGCTGCGGTACGGCGGTTGTGTGGCGGTCAATTCCGGCCCTTCCTGTCAGAGTTTCGGTGCAAGTGACGTGGCGGGGATGGCGTCGGCGTACGGGCCGGTGCTGCGGTCATGCAGCGGATGGACGACCATGTACACCAGGCCGATACCGACGATGACGGCCGCCGACAGCGCGACGATCCAGTTGTCGAACCATGGCGCATCGGGTGTCCTCGGCCAGGCCATGTTGATCATCGCGATGACGCCGTAGACCAGTGCGGCGACGTTGACCGCCAGCCCCCACTTGCCCAGTGTGTACTTGCCACTGGGGACCCAGCCCTTCAACCGCGCGCGCAGGGCGGCCAGCACGACCATCTGGAAGCCGAGGTAGATGCCGAACGCGGCGAAGCTGATGATCTTGGTGATGGCGTCGGTCGGAGAACTTCGAGCCGACCACGATCAGCGCGGGCACGCGCGGCCGCGAGCAGCAGCGCGTACGGCGGGACGTGCCGAGTGGCCGAGAACTTCTTCAGCAGCGAACTGCCCATGATCATGCCGTCGCGGCCGTAGGAGTAGGCCAGCCGGCTCGCCGCGGCCTGCAGGCTCATCGCGCAGGACAGGAACGAGATCAGCACGACGGCCAGGACGACCTTGGCGCCGACGGAACCGAAGGCTTCGTTGAGCACCGTGCTGACGGGGTCGGTGTTCTCGCCGGCGATGACGGCCGGGATGTCGGTGACGGCCAACACCAGCGCCAGGCAGACGAACGTCGCGGCGGCGCCGCCGACGTAGATGGTGCGGCGCATGGCCTTCGGGATCAGCCGACCGGGGTCGGGAACCTCCTCGGCGACGTCGCCACAGGCCTCGAAGCCGTAGTACTGGTAGATGCCGATGAGCGCGGCGGCCGCGAACGCCCACAGGTAGTTGCCGTCACCGCCCGCGCCGAAGCTGTCGAAGAGGATGCCGAGGCTGTGGTCGCGGTGCGCGACCAGCAGCCAGCACACCGACGACCGAGCGCCGATGATCTCCGCGGTGAAGCCGATGATCGCCGCTGTGGCAAGCGCTTTCGTTCCCAGGAAATTGATCACGGTGGCCAGCGCGAGGAGCGCAAGCGCGCAGGCGATGGTGTTGTTCACCGTCGCGTCGATGCCGAACGTGGCGGCGATGTAGGGTCCGGCGCCGTAGACCACCGAGGCGATGGTCACCAGCAGCGCCACCATGTAGACCCAGCCGGTCATCCACGCATAGCGGCGTCCCCACAGCCGGCGCGCCCACGGGTAGACGCCGCCGGCGACGGGGAACTGCGCGACGACCTCGCTGAAGGCCAGCGCGACCAGGAGTTGGCCCAGGCCCACGATGAGGAAGCTCCAGATCATCGGGGGACCGCCGGTCGCCAGCGCATAGGCGAACAGGGTGTAGACGCCGACGACGGGGGAGAGATAGGTGAACCCGAGGGAGAAGTTCGCCCATGGGCTCATGTCCCGCTTGAACTCCGACTGGTAGCCGAGCGCGTGCAGGTGCGCAGCGTCGTCATGGTCGTGGAATGAGAAGTAGTCGTCCGCGGCACCGCCGGGCGGGCTGGTCTGTGTCATGGCTTGCCTTCTCCCGTAAGTGTGATTCGGGTCAATTAGGACGAAAAACTACAGTCCTATTGTTTAAAGGGCAACAGGAACGACAGAATTGGTTCAGGGTCGCGTAGATTGCCCTCGGGCCTAGTGGGAGGAGTGGCGGATGCCGTCGTTGTCGCCGCTCGTTGCCGCCGAGGCCCCGATGGGCCGTGCCGACGAGATCGTGCAGCGCATCACCGAGGCCATCCATCTCGGACTGCTCGACGACGGCGAGCGGCTGCCCGTCGAGGTCGACCTCGCGGCGCAGTTCGGGGTGGCCCCGATGACCGTGCGGGAAGCGCTCGCGACGCTGCGTGAACAGGGCTTGGTCGAAACCAGGCGCGGTCGGAGCGGGGGGTCCTTCGTGTGCAGGCCCGCGGGCCCGCCGATCGACCAGCTGGCGGCGCGGCTGGCCGCGATGAGCGCCTCCGATCTGCGGGATCTGTTCGACGAGCACACCGCGATCGCCGGCCAGGCGGCGCGGCTGGCCGCCGAGCGCGCCGCGCCGTATGTGGTGCGACGGCTCTTCGCGTTCACCGACCAGCTCGGCGTCGCGGCGACGTTGGGCGACCGGATCCGCGCCGACAGCCGATTCCACATCGAGGTGGCCGTCGCGTCGCAGTCGGCCCGGCTGGCCCGCCGCGAGGCGAACCTGCAGGCCGAGGTCGCCGGACTGGTCTGGCTGCCGATCGGTCCGCCGATCGACGTCGCCGCCTACGTCGACCAGAAGCACGCCATCGCCGCGGCGGTGGCCGCCGAGAATCCGCAGGAGGCCCGACGGCTGGCCGAGGCTCACGTGATGGGCCAACTCGCCCGCCTCACCGCGGTCAACTTGGACCTCTCGACCAGGGGGCCCGGTTCATGACCATCCGATGCGCTCGCGCGCCGCCTGGCCGGGCAGGCGTCGCAGACCCTCGAGCCGATCTATCGAGTTGCTCGGCCGCGTCGCCGAGGAGGTGTTGCGCAGCCGGCCGCCGCGGGCCCCGCTCTCCGAGGCGCACTTCGGCGCTCTGCAACGGCTGCTCGCCGAGTTACTCGGGGCCGAACGCAGCACGTCTGGGGGATGGGTTTCGTCGCCGCGCCCTTCGTCGTCGACGGGCGGGAGCGCTACATGGCCTGGTGGCAGCGAATCAACGACCGGGCGACGCGCCTGCGCCTCAACTTCGACCCGACCAGCATCGACGTCTACGACTACCTCCAGATGGACTGGTACCAACTCGCGCAGCGCGGACAGGCGCGAGTGGCATACGGCCCCTACGTCGATTACAGCGGCTCGGACATGTACACGCTGACTGTCGCCGTCCCGATCGTCGTCGACGGCACGTTCCTTGGCCTCGCCGGCGCGGATTTGGTCGTCGGCGAGGTCGAGCGCCGGCTCCTGGAGGCGCTGCGGCAGACCACCGCGGATGCCGTGGTGGTCAACACCGAGCGACGGGTGATCGCCGCCAACACGCCGCGGTGGATCGTGGGCTCTCGGCTGGCCGCCATGCCGTCGGCCGGACCGGCGTCCGATCCGATTGCTTTCCGCGAGGTCGCCGAGATGCCGCTGGGCACCGGCTGGACCCTGGCGATCGCCTGGCCCGCGGAGGCCATCTGACATTGGCGCCGCCTTCCTCTTGACATTAAGCATCTACTTTTAGAGTATTTAGTGACCAGATGGTCGCAGTCACTCGGAGGTAGTGCATATGTCGTCGGTCACCCTCGGTCCCGTCCCGTCGTTCGACGTCGCCGACCCGACGTTCTCGATCACGTCGGAACAGGTCCACGACGCCCGCGAGCGCAGCTGGTACGCGACCACCCCGTACGGCATCGCCGTGCTGCGCTACGAGCAGACCAACAAGCTGCTCAAGGACCGCAAGCTCCGCCAGGGCAGCGTCGCGTGGCCCGCGCACCACGGGGTGACCGAGGGCCCGTTCGCCGAGTGGTTCGCCGGCTGGATCCTCAACAAGGAGGGCGAGGAACACCATCGGCTGCGCCGGCTGATGAACCCGGCGTTCTCGCCCAAACTCCTGGCCGCACTGGTGCCGAGGTTCCAGGCGCTGGCCAATGAACTCGTCGAGAGCTTCGCCGAACCCGACCGGTGCGAGTTCGTTTCCGAGTTCGCCGAACCGTACGCGGCCCGGGTCATTGCGATCATGCTGGGCATCCCCGAAGAACACTGGAAGGTCATCGCGACCGAGTCGGTGACGATCGGCCTGGCTCTGGGCGTGACGCTGCGGGAGGACCTCCCCAAGATCGAGGCGGCGCTGCAGCGGCTGTACACCTACTGCGACGAGCTGATCGCCGACCGTCGGGCCCAGCCACGGGACGACTTCGTCACCGCGCTGGTCAATGCCTCGCGCCCGGAAGACGGCCGGCTGTCGGACGCCGAGCTGCGTGAGGCCATGGTGCTGCTGATCTTCGGCGGCTTCGACACCACGCGAAACCAGCTCGGGCTGGCGATACAGACTTTCATGGCGCATCCCGATCAGTGGCGGCTGCTCGCCGAGCGACCCGACCTCGGCGCGAAGGCAGTCGAGGAGGTCATGCGGGTCAATCCGACCGTGCGCTGGGTCACCCGCGAAGTGCTGGAGGACTTCGAATTCGAAGGCGTCGAGTTCACCGCCGGCACCACAGTCCACCTCTACAGCGAGTCGGCGGGCACCGACCCACGGGTGTTCGAACCCGGCTTCGACATCACCGCGGAACGTAAGCCGCACTTCGGCTTCGGCGGCGGCGTGCACCACTGCCTCGGTCACTTCGTGGCCCGATCCGATATGAGCGAGGCGCTGCCCCTGCTCGCGCGCCGTCTGCAGGAGCCCTACGAGTTGCCCGGCGCCACCTGGCTCCCCGATTCGGGGAACACCGGACCCATCCAGCTGCCCATCGGCTTCACCCCCGCCTCCTGATCTTCTCCGCGATTCTGCGGACCAACCCAGCACCCCGAAAGGACCTCACCAATGCGCATCAACGTGGACCGAAACCTCTGCCAGGACCACGGCCAGTGCACCATCGCCGCACCGAACGTGTTCTCCCTCGACGACGACGGCAAGCTCGAATACGACGCCGAGCCCGACGACTCGGAGCGCGACGCCGTTGCCGAAGCCGCCGACGTCTGCCCGGCGCAGGCCATCTCCTTCGCATTCTCGGTCATCGAGGTGAACCCATGACGACCACGCCGTTGGACGCGCATCGTCAGGTCAACGCGAACAGCGCCGATCTGGCCGCGGCCTCGGCCATGATCGCAGACCGCGGCGTGGAGTTCGTCTACTTCCAGGCGGTCACGATCACCGGCCGCGTCGTGGGCAAGGTGGTACCGGCCCGACACTTCGCACGGCTCGCCGTCAAAGGGGTGCAGCAGCATCAGACGGCGATCGCCAACCTGCAGGGCACCCGCGAGGGCGTGCTTCTCGGGGGAGGAGTACACGCACCGGAATACACGGCCGTCCCCGACCTGGACACGTTCGCGGTACTGCCGTGGGACACCAGCTTCGCCCGGGTGTTCTGCCGGCTCTACGAACCCGACCATCTCGCCGAGCGGGCGGGTGCTGAGTTCGCCTGTGACAGCAGGGGACTGCTGCACCGGATGCATGCCGGGTTCATCGATCGGACCGGTCTGGAACTGCGCACCGGATGCGAGCCGGAGATGACCTGGCAGGGCGAGGGATTGGAAGCGCAGTTCCGGCCCGGATCGAGCCCCGCCTATCACATCGAGCACCTGGAACGAAACCGGCCGATCGTCAAGAAGGTCGTCGAATACGCCCAGGCGCTGGGCCTGGACATGATCGAGGGCGATTACGAGGACGAGTTCCAGGTTGAGCTGAACTTCATGTTCGACCGCGCCGATCTGACCGCCGACCGACTGACCACCTACCGGCAGATCTGCAAGCAGGTGGCTCGCGAACTGGGCATCCACGCGAGCTTCATGCCCAAGCCGGCGACCGGGATGATGGGCAACGGGTGCCATCACAACTTCAGTCTGTGGCGCGACGGCGACGTCAACGCGCTGGTGAATCCCGGCGTCACCGAACTGCACCTGTCGGAGATCGGGCGGCATGCCCTCGGCGGCCTACTGGCGCACTCGGCCGGTGCGATGCTGGTCAACGGCTCCACCGTGAACTCCTACAAGCGCTATTGGGACGCAGGGCAATTTGCGCCGTCGCGGATCAACTGGGGCCTCGACAACAAGACCTGCACCGTCCGGTTGTCGGCGAACGGGCGCTTGGAGTACAAGCTGCCCGACGCCGCGGTCAATCCTTACCTGTCGCACGCGGTGATCCTGGCGGCGTGCGAGGACGGCATGAAGAACGCGATCGATCCAGGCGCGCCGACACGGGGCTCGTCCTACGACACCCCGCAGGACGACCGGTTCCCGGCGCTGCCGCTCACGCTCGGCGAGGCCATCGGTGCCTTCCGGATCCGATGACGTGCTGACCCAGGCTCTCGGGACGGAGTTGTCGGCGCTGCTCGTCGATTTCCACGCCGACGAGTGGGCCCGCTTCTGCGGCTATGTCACCGACTGGGAACGCCAGATGTACTGGAACGACGCGCCGTGACCGGCGCGCCGAACGCGCTGCGGCTGGCCTGTCTGGACGCCGAAGCGCCGCCGCTGTTCTCGCTGTGGGGTCCCGAGCACGGCCGCCGGGGTTACGAACCCGCCGTCGCCGAGGCGCTCGGTGCGCAACTCGGTCGCCCGTCGAGTGGGTGCGGGTGCCGTGGGTCGACATGATCCCCGCGGTGCAGCGCGGCGACGCCGATGCGGTGCTGTGCGGTCAGGGGATCACCGCCGAGCGGCAGGCTCAGGTCGACTTCACCCGACCCTATGCCGTGTTCCACGAGGGTGTGCTGGTCCGGCGCGGCGCTGGCATCCACGGTCCGGCGGATCTGGTCGGCCGCAAGGTCGCGGCGATCGAGAACAGCACCAACATGGCGCTGGCCGAAACCTTCAGCGGCGCAGTGCCGGTGGCGTTCGGGGCCGGCTCCGACGACGTGTATGCCGACATGCTGGCCGCGCTGCTCGCCAAAGACGTCGACGCCGTGGTCGATGACGACGTGGTGTTCGTGCCGCTGGGCGCGACGCATCCCGACTACGAACTCGCGTTCACCGTGCAGACCGGCAACAGGTGGGGGATCGGGGTCGCGAAGGACCGGACCGGCGCCCTGGCCGAGATCGACGGTGCGCTGGGCCGACTCGTCGAATCCGGTAGCCTGCGCGAGGTGTGGGAGGAGTGGCTGCCGACCCTCGACTACCCGTTCGGGGAGTGAGGTGAGCCGACCGCTGGTGGCGGTGGCCGGCAGGCGGGCCGCCCACGTGCCGATCCTGCGTTTCTCGGCGACCCTCGCCGCCGAGGCGATGTGCGAGGCGGTGTGGGCGGCCGGCGGCGAACCGGTGTCCTGCACGGGCCCACCGCGGACCCGCTTGCCGAGATGCCCGGCCGGCTCACCAGATTCGACGGCGTGCTGGTGCCGGGCGGCGCCGATCTCGAGCCGGCCCGCTACGGTGCGGAGCCCGACCCGAGACGGCCGCGATACGTGGCCTTCCAGGACGACTTCGACCTCGCCGTCACCCGGTCTATCTCGACCTCGACGTGCCGACGCTGGCGATCTGCCGGGGCATGCAGGTGCTCAACGTCGTGCTCGGGCGGCACGCTGGTCCAGCACGTCACCGAGACGAATGTCCCGCACCACAACGCCGTCCACCAGGTCGACGGTCGTCCGGCGGGTCGCGGCTGCACGCGATCGTCGGCGCGCAGACCATCGACGTGTCCTCCTACCATCATCAGGCCATCGACCGGCTGGGCCCGGCCTCATCGTCACCGCGGTCGCCGCGGACGGTATCGTCGAGGCGGTCGAGCACCGGTCCGCCGACATCATCGCCGTCCAATGGCATCCCGAGGACCGCCACGCTACCTCGGACACCGACGCCGCGCTCTTCGCCGATCTCGTCGACCGAGCACGCAAACGAAAGGACTCTCGATGACGGCCCCGGACCGGGTTCACCTGCAGGACGTCACCCCGGTCTCGCGCATCCCGGACGATCCTCGCGCCCACGTCTGCGTGCTCGCGTCCCTGAATTTCCCGGACATCAGCACAGCCGATGTCGCTCTGATCTGTCGGTTCACCCGGGTCGCGCTGACCACGCTGCTCGAACTCGGCGCCTCCTACGAGCTTTGGGACACCACCGAAGCACTCGTTGACCCGTCGAGGGCAGCGGACTTCGACGGCCTGTTGCTGCTGGGCGGCGGCGACATCGACGGGTCCTGCTACGGGCGTCGGCGCCCGGCATCCGAAGTCCTACGGCGTCGACGTGCGCGCCGACCGCGACGGGCTCGCCGCCATCGCGGCCGCCGAGTCCGCCGACCGCCCGATCCTCGGCATCTGCCGGGGCTCGCAACTGCTCAACGTCGCTCGTGGCGGCACCATCATCGGTGACATCGTCGACTACGCGCTGCACCACGGCGCCCCCGGTGAGCCGGAGTTCGTCGACGAGCCGATCGATCTCGTGCCCGGAACCCGGTTGGCCGGGATCCTCGGCGCCGACCGCATCGTCGGACGGTCCGGTCATCATCAGGCAGTGGACCGTGTCGGTGCGGGTCTCGTCGTCGCGGCGCGGGCCCTGGACGGCATCGTCGAGGGCGTCGAGGATCCGCACCGCTGGTATCTCGGGGTGCAGTGGCATCCCGAGGACGACGACGGTCCGCAAGCCGACCGCACCCGGCTGTTCGCCGCGTTCGTCGACGCGGCCGAGCGGGTGCGGCACGCCGGGCTGGCCGCGGTCGCCGCGCGGGAGTAAGACTGCTTTTCGTGGCGATCACTGCGCGCGA
>CAWCKQ010000015.1:0-36522 GCA_963796185.1 uncultured Actinomycetota bacterium
GCTCCGGGCGTCGCTACAGCGGAGGGAGGCCGTCGTCGAAGTTGCGCATCTGGTTGTAGACCGCTTCCCAGGTCAGGCCCTTGACGATCCAGCCCGGCTGCTGCGCGGCCGCGCGCAGCACCTGGGGAGTGCTCCACAGTGTCATGCGGGCGGAGGCGTGGTCGGCGAGCCACTTCTGTTCGGCTCTGGCCCGGCGGCGGGCGTCGCCGTCGTCGAGGAGTACGAAGACGTTCTGGTTGTTCTGGACCCGGACCGACGCGTGCGCGAGCACCATGATCTCGCCCAGGCTGGCGCCGGTGCGGACGCGCTCGGCGGCCGGCATGCCGCTGATGCGGCTCACCGCGTCGGCGAAGACCTGGTCCTTCAAGGTGTCCTCGAGTATCTCGATGTGGCGCGAGGTCGTCAGCGTCTGCCAGCTCCCCAGCACCCCGGTGCGGACGAAGCGGGCGCTGCGCGCCTTGCCGCGGACCTCGATGTCGACCCGTTCGGGAGCGGCCATCTGCAGCTTCTGCGACGCGGCGATTTGGATCAGGATGTTCTGCTGACCCACGGCGAGGAAGTTCAAGGACGGGCCGGCATCGAGCAGCACGCTCACCGGGCGGATCCGTGTGCCGTGTCCGGGAACAGTGGGGCGTCGGTGTCCCAGTCGTCGTCGACGACGGCGGTCGGCGTGGCAGGCTCGAGTTGAGCCTCGAGGTCGGCCGCCTCCTGCCCGTACCAGCGGGCGAGCTCGGCAATGCCCAACACGCCCCGCTGGTAGCCGCCACGGCCCGGATCATCAGCGCCTGCGGCGCGCGTGGCCGGCGCGAGTCCTCCGCGAGGCTGCGGTACTGGTTCAGCCAACCGAACCGGGCCGCCAACCGGCCCGCGGACAGGCCCGAGCCGGACTGGCCGTCCACTCGGCGCACATGTCGGCGTCGATGAGCCCGAGGGTCCGCAGCTGGATGGCGGCCAGATCGCGGGCGACACCTCGAACTCCTGCACCAACTCCGACAGGTGCCCGAGCGACGCGACACCGTCGCCGGCGGCCAGGCGACGGCGGGCGCCGGATAGCGGCAGCAGCAGGTGACGGGCGAACGCGTCGGCGCGGATCTCCGCCGGGGACCGCGTCGCCGGGAACCAGCGGTTCACCGCGTTCGAGGTCACCGGCGAGCACGTGGCCGAGCTCGTGCGCGATCGAGGAGCGCTGCCGCATCGGGTGCGGCGTCGTCGCGACCGCGATGACGACGCGCCCGGTGGTCGGGTCGAGCATCGACAGGCCGTGCTCGGCTCCGCGGCGTCCATGCTGAGCACGTCGACACCTGCGCTGGCGTGAACGAGCTCGAACATGTCCTTGATCGGCCCGTCGCCGAGGTCGTGCCGGCCCGGAAGCTTCTCGGCGAGGTCGCGGGCTCGCTTGTTCGTTGCCGGTCATGCCTCCGCGATGCCCTGGTCGGTCAGGTAGGCGTCCAGCTCCAGGTAGGCGTAGAGCCGCTCACGCATGGAGTCCATCGAGGTGCCGCTGCCATCGGTGCGCGCCGCGTAGCGGGCTCGGCCTGTACCGGTCCCAGGCCAGTGATCGAGGCGGCGCGCACCCCGAAGCGGTCGGCCAGCTGCACCAGCTCGTCACCCCTTGAGCGGCCGATCGCCGGTCTCGATGCGCGAGTAGGTCGGCTGCGACACCCCGATCGCCGCAGCGGCGTCGCCCTGCGACACCTTCGCCGCGTCGCGGGCCTCGCGCACCCGGCGACCCAGCACCACCATGTCCATGACCGCATCCATCTGAATAGAACCTCCTGACCTATTCATTGTGCGCCTCGTCCCGGGGTTTGGCAATCAGGCTGGGCCGGTGCGCGCAGTACGAGCCTCAGCAGGCCGGCCTTGCTGGACCGGTCAGTAGAAGCCGCCGAACATGCGCGATACCGCCTGATGGATGCTGAGGCTGCCGGAGGGTCGGGCCGTTGCCGGCTCGGGGAGCGGGCCGGGCGCGATGACCCTAAACCGCTGGCCCGGCCGGGTCTGCTTGGCGACCCTTGCGCGCTCGCGCTCGTCGGCCACCACAATTGTGGCGGTCGCGAACCATCCCGCCAGCGACGGCGTGATGCGGGTGGCGACCGGGCAGATGACCGCCCACAACTTGTCGCCGACGAACAGCGGCACCCCCATCGCGTAGCGCGGTACCCGGTCGCCGTCCTCGACCCGGGGGGAGGCGCCGGCGCGTGGTGGACGAACTCGACCGTCGGCCGGATCAGGGCCGCCTGCCGGGCCAACAGCGCCTCGATGTAGGCAGCGTGCCGGGCCTGCTCGGCCTCGGCGCGCTCCAGTCGGCGTTCGTAGGCGGCCCGGTGCGGGCCTGCCCACCGCTCGTAGGACTCGCCGGCGCGACGCTGCTCGGCCTCGGCAAGGAAGTGCGGCCGGGTGGTCCACAGCGCCGTCCCGCCGTCGTGGCGCGACTTCCGCATCCACACCGGGCTGGCCGCAGCGATGACGTGCACCTGGCCGCCGCAGACGGCGCGCACGAACGCGGCCAGCGACAGCGGCGGAGCGACGCACCAGCGCCCGTGACCCGGGCACGGCACCTTCGGCTGGTCGAAGTCCTCCGCCCACGCGATGCTGGCCTTCGCCGCCACGCGCCGGATGCCGCTCCGCGCCCCGCTGGTGTTCCGGGCCAGCACCGCCGAGGCCTACCTCGCCACGACCACCGGCAGCAGCCGCGCCACCGTCGCCTCCCGCGTCAACGCGCTGGTCACCGCCGTCACCGCCGCCCTCGACGGCGACCCCGCCGCACCCGAGGCCGGCCCGGCCCAGGCACCGGCCGACGCCCACGGCGTTCACGCCCTCGAAGCGCGGGGCGAAGCCGAACCGCTGCTGCTCGACGCCCCCGCAGCGGCACCGGCCACCCTGCGCCGGCTCCAGCTCACCGGGCCGGCCGCCGCTGACGCGCTCGCCGCACTTGCCGCCGTCCGCGCCCGCATCCTCACCATCGAGCCGAGCGCGCTGCGGCGCGAAGACCGCTTCCGCGGCAAAGGCCGCAGCGTCCCGTACGGCGACGTCGAAGTGGTCGCGATGCTCGCCGCCGCCGCAACCCAACGCTCGACCAAGCGCCGCCTACATGTGAGCGCCGCCCTGTGCCTGGGCCTCGGCGCCGGCATCACCGGCGAGAGCGCCTCCGCCGTCCGCGGCCGCGACCTCGTGCCACTGCGGGACGCGTCCGAGCCGACCGCGGGCACCGACGCGGTCGCGGTGATCGTCGATGGCCGTCTCCGCCCGGTGCACGCCGCGTTCGTCGCGCCGCTGCACGCCGCAGCGGCCGCCGCCGGCCCGGACGGCTGGCTCGTCGGCGGCACCGGCGCCCGCCGCACCCGGATTGCAGAACTGGCCGCCGGACTGGCCAACACCGACCCGCGCCTGGTCCGGCTCAACTCGACCCGCCTGGCCGCGACCTGGCTCGCGATGCACGCCGTGCGCGGCGTCCCGGTCGCTGATCTGCTCGCCGCCGCCGGCCACACCACCGCCGACCCGCTCACCCTCGTCCTGCCCTACCTGCCCCGCACCAGCGCCGGCGCCGACCTGCTCACCGGGCACACCGCCGGCGCGCCCGCCAGCCCCCGGCGGACGCGCGATGAGCACGCCGCCGGCACCGGCCGGGCTCGCCGCGAAGACCGTCTTCTCCCGCGCTGAGGTCCGCCGCATCGAGACGCTCATCGACACCTCCGGCCCGGTCGCGGTCCTCGAACCGCTCCTGCCGGCCGGCGGGCGGGACCGGCGCCTGTCGCTGCGGACCTTGCTCATCGGCCTCGCCCTGGCCACCGCCGGCAACGCCGCGCTCTACCTCACCCGCGTCCACCAGGTGCTGCTCGACCTGCCCGTGCAGACCCGCCGCCGCCTCGGCGTCACCTGGGACACTTCGCGCGGCACCGGTCACCTCACGCTGCGCCAGGTCGAGCACCTGTTCGGCCACCTCGCCGCCCTGCTCGATGGCAGCGCACACTTCGCCGGCAAGGACCTCGACGACGACGAGCGTGCCGTCCGCGCCGAACGGCTCGAGCTCGCGACCGGCCTGCTGATCTCCGCCAGCCTGCCCGCGGACTGGACCTCGGCCGGGCACATCGCGGTCGACGCCACGTTCATCGACGCCAACTCGCGCCCGGAGCACACGCTGCGCCGCAAGCAGATCGCGAAGGCCGCGGCCAAGGCCGTCGAGGCCGGCCGCGCCCGCGACCTGCCCTCGCTGCTGGCCGACGACAACGAACTGGCCAAAGCCCTCGGCATCCCGAACTTCGGCGAGGACGCCGACCTCGACGCCGCCCGGCTCAAGCGGTTGCGTCGCTCCACCCGCCGCGCCGCGGACCCCGACGCGGCCACCATCGTCGCCAAGGGCGAACTGCGCCACGCGTACGCCGCTCACCTCGCGGTGTCCATCCCGTCCGAGCAGCAGGTTGCCGACCGGCTCGCGCACGAAGGCGACCTGGCCGCCGCCACCGAACAGGGCCGCCCGGTCCGGGTGCCGCTGCCCGAACCCGAACCGCACTTCATCCTCGGCATGACCCTCACCGCCTCCACCGCGCCGGCCGGGCAGACCTGCGTCGAGCTGACCCGCCGGCTCAGCCTCGGCCCCGACGCGGCCGCCGCCGGCCTCGACCCGGACACCGTGCCCGCCGTCGCGACGCTGCCGGCCGGCGACCTGCTCGCCGACCGCGGCTACAGCGAAGCGGTCCCCGCCGACTTCCACCTGCCGTTGCGGGCACTCGGGCGCCGGCTCGTGTTCGACCTGCACCAGAACCGGCGCGGCGTCACCGGCCACCACCGCGGCGCCGTGATCGCGTTCGGGAACCTGTACTCACCCGGGCTGCTCGGCTACCCCGACCTCGCCACCCGCAACGCCCCCAGCCCGTTCGCGCCGTGGGAGGAATGGCAGCGGTACTTCGCCGACGCCGAGCTGCGCGCCAAGTTCCGCCTGCACGCCAACGGCCGACCCGACACCGACGGCTACACCCGCCTGGGCTGCCCGGCCCAACGCCGCGGAGCCACGCTCGGCTGCGCGGTGCGCAACACCGTCGACCTCGTCGGCACCCGCAACCTGCTCGAGGTCTTCGACCCGCCAGCGCCACGACCGGACGTGTGCACCAAGTCCAGCATCACCGTCGCCCCCGACATCACCGCCCGCTCGATGGACCTCGAATGGGGCTCACGTGCCTGGTACGACTCGTTCGTGCGCCGCCGCCCCCGCGTCGAAGGCGCCAACGGCATCCTGAAGAACCCGGCGTTCTCCCCGCTCGCGCACATGAACCTGCGGGTACGCGGGCGCGCCAAGGTCGGGCTGTTCACCGCGTTCGCCGTCGCGATCACCAACCTGCGCGCCACCGACCGGTGGCGCGCCGAACTGGCCCGGGTCCGCACCCTCAACGAGGCCATCGGCACCGTCAAGCGCTCCCGCGCACCGCGCCGCGCGCACACCCTGGACAAGCTCCTGCCGCCCAAGCACCGCCAAGGCGGCCGGCCCGCCGCCGCTCGCGCCCCGTAGCGCAGACGAGCAAAGCACTCCAGCCCGGTCGGCCGGGCACCATCCAGAGCCACCCGCCAGGAGCGGGCGAAAGCCTGCCCACACCACGACAGCAGCTGTCGATCACGGCCGTCGCGCACCCGCGCGACGGCCGTTCCTGCATTTCCCCAACAAGCTGCTGGGAAATTGCGGCGCTCCCCGCCCCGTAAACCACGAAGGTCCGGCACCCATCGCTGGGGCCGGACCTTCTGTGGTTGCGGGCAACCACTTCTGTGGTTACCCCTTTGTAGCGGGGGCAGGATTTGAACCTGCGACCTCTGGGTTATGAGAACTTCAATCACGGTGTTTTGGGGCCTGTGGAGCCTGCTGGAGTTTCGGCGGCTCAGATGCTTCTAGCCCAGGTAGTATAAGGGCTGTGAGCCTTTGCGAGCCGGTCCGAGCAGGCGCGAGCAGGCTTGGGTGTGCGCGAGGATGACCGTCATTTGACGGTCATTTATGGTGACCCAAAATGACCCAGCGAGTACGAAAACCCAGAGGACATTGCCATGGCCTACGCGCAGCTTCGCAGCACGAGTGCCGGCACCTCGCGCTGGTACGCGATCTACTTCACCGTCGATGGGCGGCAGCGCAGCGGTGGCGGGTTCTCCACCAAACGGGACGCCGAACGCGCGGCGATCAAGCTCGAGCAGCGCGCGGCGGCGGGGACCCTCGCCGATGCCGCGCGCGGCAAGCTGACCTTCGCCGCGTACGTGGAGAAGTACTACTGGCCGGCGGCGCAGCACCTTGAGCCGACCACGCTGGCCGCGTACCGCTCGAACCTGGACAGCCACTTCCTGCCGCACTTCGGGCGGATGCGGATGAGCAAGATCGTCGCCTCGTCGGTGCAGGCCTGGGTCAACGAGGTGTCGGCGGAGGTCGAGGACCATGGCGGCAACCGCAAGCCGCAGCTGAGTCCACGATCGGTACGCAAGTACCACACGTTCCTGCACGCGATCTTCGAGCGGGCGATCATCGACCAGGTCGTCACCCTCAACCCGTGCGCGCATACGGTGCTGCCGAAGTTCGTCAAGCAGCCGAAGAAGGCGATCACGCCCGAGCAGTTCGAGACCCTGCTCGGCGAGATCCCGCAGCGCTACCGCATCCTCGTGCTCGTCGCGATCGAGACCGGCGTCCGGTGGGGTGAGCTTGCGGCGCTGCGCCCCGTTGACGTCGATCTGGACAGCGGCGAGATCCACATCCGCCGCGTCGTGCTCGAGGTATCCAAGAAGATCACCGGCGCCGACAAGGTGTGGAGCATCCGCGACTACCCGAAGGACAACGAGCACCGCACGATCAGGATCGGCGACCAGCTCTGTCAGGACGTCCGTGAGTACCTGATGGCCACGGGCAAGCGTGGCGAGGACCTCCTGTTCTCCAGCAGCACCGGATCGCCGGTCTCGCGCAACGTGTTCCGCACCCGGGTCTGGCTGCCGGCGATCGAGCGCTCCGCGCTCCGTCAACGAGTGCGCTTCCACGACCTGCGCGGCGCGCACGCCTCGTGGCTGCTGGCCGGCGGCGCCGACCTCAAGGCCGTGATGGATCGCCTCGGCCATAAGCAGATCCAGACCACCCAGCAGTACCTCGGCCGGCTCCCCGACGCCGACGACCGCGCGCTCGCCGCCTTCGAATCCGTCCGCCACCGCCGGTCCTGAAGCCCCGGACTCAGGCCTGACGATTGATATCGGCCCGGGCCTGCTCGATGTCGAACTCTGCCGGATGCCAGTCGACCGGAAGCCAGTCGCGTGCGTGGTGTGGGTCGTCGAACTGCTCGGGCAGCAACGTCTCGTCATAGCCGCTCTCGACCCACTCGGCCACAGCTGCGTAGCCGCCGATGCCACCGACGTCCTCGGGCGGGCAGGCGCGCTTGCCGGTCAGCAGCTGCACCTCGCTCGGCGGCTGCGGAAGCACCTTCTCGACCTTGAGCACGTGGTCCCAGCCGTCGCCAAAGTCGTACTCGTACCAGAGTCCGTCGCCGACATCGGCGATCACTTGGTCGAGTCGAACCTGGTCCTCGACGATCCCCTCTTCGCCCTCGTCCAGATCGAACTCGGTGATGAAGTGCGCCGCGTTGTGGTCCGCGCCCGTACGAAACCGATGCAGATGAGAGTCGTACCACCCCATTGCGCCCTGGATCACCGAGTGCAACTCGCCGAGAGTCAAGTCTCCGGGCAGTACCAGGCGACGCCAGACTGGTGGCTTGGTAAACCGGAGATCCAGCCGGACCTGGAACCCGCGCACCTTCCTAGGTTTGCGGAGCAGCGTAGGTGTTCGTGGCGCACGCAGGTCGCTCAGCCAGGCGGCGCTCCGCTGGTCCAGCAACGTCGCCATCAGTTCGCGCTGCTCCGGCAAGGACATACCGGATACAAGCCGGTTGATCAGCTCTGCGGGATATCGGACGGCACTGACCGAGTGAAGCACACGGGGCGATGACCGACCTTCTCCGCGCGAGACACAAGGCGGCGAGTCCGGGGGCCACGATGGGATTAGGGCACTTTCCCGTACTGACTTGTTGGCAGATAGGGAACTTTCACGTATCGTCTTGCAGGAAAGGAGGATGCCATGGCCAGCTCCGCCGCGGGCTTGCGCGACAGGACCACGCCGCTGCGTGAGCGTGAGCGCATCGTGCGTTCCCGCAACCGGTTCTGGCGCCCTGAGGAGATCGCCGGCGCAACGTCGACCAAGAAGCATCTCCTGGCCGACCTCGTCGCCGAGGGCGACTTGCGCCGTGTCCGGCGCGGCCTGTACTGGCGCGGCACCAAGTCACCGCTGGGTATGAGCCCGCCCCCGACCGATGCGCTCGTTCGCGAGCTGGCGCCGGGCCCCGGGGTCGGGCCGGCCGGCCTGTACGCTGCCAACCTGCTGCGCCTGTCGACGCAGGTGCCACGCCGAGCCGAGATTGCGGTCCCGACCCGCGCCCCAGAGGGCGTCGGCAGCGTCAAGTTCGCTGCACGGCCGGCCCGGACGGGCCGCGTGAAGGCGGGGCTCAACCCCACCGAGGTGGCGCTGCTCGAGGTTCTCGAATCCTGGGAGCGGGCTGTCGAGGTTCCGCCCGCCGAAGCGTGGAGGCGGCTGCGTGACCTTCTGGTCTCCGGGCAGGCTCGGGCGGATCGGGTCGCGCGCGCCGCGAAGACCGAGCCGGGCCTGGTTCGTGCGCGGCTGAGCCGGCTGCTTCGATTCGCCGACCGTCCGGATCTCGCCGAGAAGGTGCCCGAACCGGACGAGCGCACGACCGCTGAGGCCATTCGAGCGCTTCGGGATGTCTCGTGACGAATCCTGCGGCGCGACGGTGGCGGGACGCCGCGCCTGAACAGTTCGCTGCGGCGATCCTCGCCGCTGCCGAGCAGCTCGGCGTCCTGCCTCTCGCGGTCGAGAAGGACTACTGGGTCTGTGAAGCGCTCCGAGCCATCACCCTGTCGCATCCAGGCGAGGTGATCTTCAAAGGAGGGACGAGCCTGGAGAAGCTGCGCATCATCAAGCGCTTCTCCGAGGACCTCGATCTCCTGGTCGTCGGTGCGTATCCCTCGGACAACGCCACCAAGAACGCGTTGAAGGCGATGCTGAACAGCGCCGCCACAGCATCGCTGGGCGAACCCCGCGACGTGAAGAGTGGCGGCAAGCAAGACAGTTACTGGCGACGCGGGTACCTGGTTCCCCCGCTGGTTCACTCGATCACCACCACCACCGTCGCGATCGTCGATGCTTCGGCCATCTTGGTCGAACTGGGCCAGTCGGGCGGCGCCAACCCGTCAAGTGAGCGGTCCGTGCAATCGCTGCTTGCGCGTCAGCTCGCCGACGCCGACTTCGACACGTCCACGTGGCACGACCTGGCCACGTTTGAGGTGGCGATCCTGCACCCTGCCCGAACATTGATCGAAAAGCTGCTCCGCGTTGACAAGCTCACCCAGGCGGAATTTGTCAAGGTGGCTGAGGCCAGCGGGAGTTACGCGGCTGCGGTGGTTGCCTCCGGTTCTTGATCTTCAGTTTTGGTGATGGGCGGGTTGATCCAGGCTGTCTCGGGAAGCTCGAGGATCTTGGGGTTGATGCTGGTGCTGAACCGGTTGGGTGTTGCGGTTCGGGCCGCGGCGAGCGTCTGGACGCGTCTCTTGATGACGGCGTCAGCGAGGCCGTAGTGGACGTCGGCGGGCGTGTGCAGCCCGATGCCGCTGTGGTGGTGTTCGTGGTTGTAGAAGCTCACAAACTGGCCCTTCGAACTTGACCGGGCAGGTGCCTGATTCCCCGGTCCGCGAGCGCGCCTGAGCCTGGATCCACCGGTGAGCTTGGGTTGGTGAGCGTGCCGTAACGAACGGATGCCCTGCTGTGTGAGGAGAATGTGGCTTGCGACGGTCACATTGCTTCTCACCAGAAGGGCATCCGCGAGATGCAAGCTTCTCACGCTCGTTCGGCTGTGTCAGCCAGCTTCGATGAGGCGAACCTGGTGTCGTGCGCGGGGCTGGTGCCGGTGCTCGCGCTGGCCCACTCGTGCGGACTGGGTTCGCTGGTCGCCGAGCGGGTGAGCGTGCCGGCGCCGAACGCGCGGTTGAAGGTTGCTGCGCTGGTCGCGGGGATGGTCGCCGGCGCGGACAGCATCGAGGATATGGATCTGCTGCGTCACGGTGGCATGGGCCGGTTGTTCGCCGGGGTGCGGGCCCCATCGACGTTGGGCACGTTCTTGCGCACGTTCACCTTCGGCCATGTCCGTCAGCTTGATGCGGTCGCCGCCCGGGTGCTGGTCGAGCTGGCGCGCCGGACACCGCTGATCGCCGCCGCGGCCGATCAGGTGTGTTTCGTCGATGTCGATGACACGATCCGCGCCACCTACGGCTATGCCAAGCAGGGCGCCGGCTACGGCTACTCGAAGGTCAAGGGCATCAACGCGCTGATCGCCACGATCAGTACCCCGGACACCGCACCGGTGATCGCGGCGACCCGGCTGCGGCGGGGGTCGGTGAAGTCGGCGAACGGCGCGGCCCGGCTGGTGGCCGACGCGCTGGCCACCGCCCGGCGGGCCGGCGCGGCCGGGTTGGTCGTGCTGCGCGCTGATTCGGCCTACTACGGTCATGACGTGATCGCGGCCGCCCGCCGCGGCGGGGCACGCTTCTCCGTCACCGCCCGCATGGACCCTGCGGTGCGCAGGGCAATCGAGGGCATCAGTGATCACGCGTGGACACCGATCCGCTACCCGCACGCGATCTTCGACGCCGAGGAGCAACGCTGGATCTCCGACGCCGAGGTCGCCGAGACCACGTTCACCGCGTTCACCTCGCGCCGCAAGGCCGAGCACATCACCGCCCGGCTGATCGTGCGCCGGGTCAAACGCCTCAACCCGAAGGCCGTGCCGGCCGGGCAGGGCGAGCTCTTCAGCACCTGGCGCCACCATGCCGTGTTCACCGACACGCCCCTGACGCTGCTGCAGGCCGAGACCGACCACCGCCAGCACGCCGTCGTCGAACAAGTCATCGCCGACCTGAAATCCGGCGCCCTGGCGCACCTGCCGTCGGGGAAGTTCGGCGCGAACGCCGCCTGGCTGGTGCTGGCCGCGATCGCGTTCAACCTCACCCGAGCCGCCGGCACCCTGGCCTCCCAGTTCCACGCCCGTGCCACCGGCACCACCATCCGCCGCCAGCTGATCACCGTCCCAGCCCGGATCGCGCGATCCGCACGCCGGCTACAACTACATCTACCAGCCGCCTGGCCCTGGGCCGCCGACTGGCGCGACCTCTTCACCGCCCTACACCCACCGCCGTCACCGACCTGAACCCCATCAGCCCTGGCCGCCCGGCCCCGGACCCGAGGACGACGTGGAAAAGCCGGACAGACCGGCAGCACCACCACGCCCCTCACCAAAATCAGCAGAACAAGATCAACAACGTCGGCTCAAACGATCACACCAACTCAGACGGTGGATCCAGGCTGAGGCCGGGCGCCCGTGACCTCTTGGAGTCTGACTGTTGCGACGCAGTTGGACGAGAGAGGCCACGGGCTTGAATGACGATACGTCGGTGCTGTTCGGTCTGCCCGGAGTACGGGTGCAGCGTGTCGATCTCGACGAGTACGGCGGTCGGACGGTGCATGTCGAGACCGCCGCGGGCACGTCGGCGTCGGGCTGCCCATCGTGCGCGGTGGTGTCGACGTCGGTGAAGGGCAACGTGATCACCCGCCCGGTCGATCTGCCCTACGGACAGGCTGGGCTCACGGTTGCGTGGCTCAAGACTCGGTGGCGCTGCCGGGAGCCAAGCTGCGAGCGGTTGTCGTTCACCGAGTCCATCACCCAGGTCCCGGCCCGGTCGCGCACCACCGGCCGGCTGCGCACCGCGGTGGGGGCCGCGATCGGTGACGCCGCGCGCAGCGTCGCCGATGTCGCGGCGTCGTTCGGGGTGTCGTGGCCGACGGCGCATGCCGCGTTCATCGAGCACGCCGAGGTGCTGCTCACCGAGCCTGCGCCGACCACCGTTCTCGGGATCGATGAGACCCGCCGCGGCAAGCCCCGCTGGGTCCGCGACGACGACCCCGCCAGCGACCCTGACGGGGCGCCTGGCACCGCCGCGGGTCGGTGGAAGCGGGTGGACCCCTACGACACCGGCTTCGTCGACCTGGCCGGCGCTCAAGGCCTGCTGGGGCAGCGGGAGGGCCGCACCAGCCAGGCCGTGGTGGACTGGCTCGAGGCGCAGAGCGAGCAGTTCCGGGAGGCGATCCTGTTCGTGGCGATCGACCCGGCCGCGGTCTATGCCAAGGCCGTGCGCACGGTGCGCCCGGACGGCACCCTACTGCTCCCGAACGCGCGCCTGGTCGTTGATCATTTCCATCTGGTGAAACTCGCGAACGACTGCGTGACCAAAGTCCGGCGACGCACGATCTGGGAGCAGAAGGGCCGCCGCGGCCGCAAGCTCGACCCCGCGTGGGCGAACCGACGCCGGCTGCTCACCGGCCAGCAACGGCTGCGCCCGAAGGCGTTCGCAGCGATGTGGAACTCGCTCATGGACTCCGACCCGTCCGGGCAGATCCTGGCCGCCTGGATCGCGAAAGAAGAGCTGCGCACTCTGCTCGCCCTGGCCCGCACCGGAGCCGCCCGCGACGCGATCAGCGCGCAGCTCTACGTGTTCTACACCTGGTGCGCCTCGACCAGCATCGAGGAGGTGCACACCCTCGCCGGCACCGTCGAGACCTGGTGGCCCGAGATCGAAGCCTTCATCGACACCGGGATCACGAACGCCAGAACCGAGGGCCTGAACCGGCTCGTCAAGCAGGTCAAACGCTCCGGCTGCGGCTTCCGCAACGTCACCAACCAGCACCGCCGAGTACGGTTCCACTGCACCCGCACCGCGCGGGCAGCAACACCAACTTCAAGTCGGTTGCCCGATCAAAGTTGAAGAGCCCACAAACTCGTCGAGGAACGAGCGGGCGTGCTGCAGGGATCCGAACCGGTCAGGGAACACCGGGGCGTATTTCAGGGTCTTGAACCAGGCCTCGGAGAACTGGTTGTCATTCGAGACCCGCGGCCTGGAGTGCGAGCGGGTGACGCCGAGATCGGTGAGCAGCGCCGCGACGGTCTTCGACGTCATCGAGGTGCCCCGATCGGCGTGCACGATCTGCGGGGTGCCGTGGATCGTGAAGACCTCCCGCATCATGTCCTCGGCTAGGACCCCGGTCTCGGTGTTGTGCACGCAGGCGCCGACGATGTAGCGCGAGTAGATGTCGATCATGACGTAGGCGTCGAAGTAGTCACCCTTGCCCGGGCCGCGCAGCTTGGTGATGTCCCAGGTGAACACCTCACCCGGGCCGGTCGCGATCAGCTCCGGGCGCACCCGGGCCGGGTGGCGAGCCAGGCGGCGCCGGTCCCGACCTGGGCGTGCTCGCCCAGCACCCGATACATCGTGGAGACCGAAGACAGAGACTGACCCCGGTCGAGCAGCGTCGCGTAGATCTGCACCGGGGTGCAGTCCACGAACTCGGCGCTGTTGAGCACCGCGAGCACCTGCGCCCGCTCCTCGGCGCTGAGCCGATTCGCCGGCACCGACCGGGGCCAGCGACGCGGCGACGAGCTCGCGGGTCGACCGGCCGTGGCCCGTGCAACACCCGTCAGACTCGCCGCGTCACGAGTGGTGACCCCGGCCGTGGTCAAGGCCCGGTAGGCGGTCATCAACGCTTCTTGGGCTGCTGCTCGTCCTGCGCGCTCTCGGAGATCTCCTCCAAGAGCGCGTGTGCTTTTCCCATGATGTCCAGCGCCACCTCGGTCCGCGCCAGGCGACGCTCTGCCTTATCGAGCTGGCCGCGGAGCCGGGCGATCTCAGCCTGCTCGGCACTGAGCCGGCCGACCTTCGCGCCGGCCGGGCGACCCTCGAGCACGCCGGCGTCACGCAGCTTGCGCCACTCGGTGACCTGCGAGGAGTACAGCCCCTGCTCACGCAGATACGCCCCACCCCGACCGTCCCGGCACGCCTGGTCATAGGCGGTCAGATGCTGCAACTTCTCCGCCGGGGCAAAGGATCGCCGCCGCGACGGACCACCGGCCCGAGGCTGGGAACCACTCATCGACCCATCATCAACGACCGGCCGGGTAAGCATCGAACTCGACATCATCAACATCCTGAATCTCGCCCTGCCGGAGCGGACTTGCTACGAGCCGCTGGCCTCAACTCACCCTGACACGCAGGGAGGTCGAAAGCCCGCAGCAGAACGCGCGCGACTGGCCGCGAGCAGGCCGCCAGTTCTACGACATCTGGGCGCTGCTCGGTGACGATGAGGTCGTTCGGCTTCTACGGGATCGGCAGCTCGTCGCCGAGATCCTCAGCAGCTGCTACGAGGTCTCGGAGTCATTCAGGAACCCTGACCTTCCCGTCCCGTCAGGTGGATTCGCTGCTTCAGCGGCGTTCGATCCGGGCGGCCCGCTCGCGAAGCCACTCCGAGCAGAGCACGACGCGGCGATGCGCGACCTCTACTACGGGGCCGATACTCCACCGACCTTTGACGAGGTCATCGCCAGAGTGCGGGAGCACGCGGGCGACCTGGATATCGGCTAGTACGACAGCCGTAGATCGTGATCTGAGTGGTTGACGGGTCCGGGCGGCGGCGTGTCAACGGGCGGGGGCGCGGCCACCGGGCGAGCATCGATTGCTTGTGTGGAACAACGAGAACGCCGCGGTGGCCGCGGCGCAAAGCGTAAACCCTGAAGCGTGGTGGACGGCGTTCGGCGAGGTCGTCGATCGGATCGAGTCGCGGTTCAGGCGCTACGAGCCGCTGCGGCACGCCGGCGGGTTGATGCTGGGGATGCTGTCGGGGCTGGACCGCAAGAACTGTTGGACGATCGCGGAGTACCGCGGCGACGAGACCCCGGACGGGCTGCAGCATCTGCTCGCGCGAGCCAAGTGGGACGCCGACGCGGTGCGTGATGACCTGCGCGGCTACGTCGCCGACGCCTTCGCCGAACCGGACGCGGTGCTCGTGGTCGACGAGACCGGTGATCTGAAGAAGGGCGTGCACTCGGTCGGGGTCCAGCGCCAGTACACCGGCACCGCCGGGCGGATCGAGAACGCCCAGGTCGCCGTGTTCCTGACCTACGCCGCCCGCCGCGGCCACGCCCTGATCGACCGCGCCCTCTACCTGCCCCGCTCGTGGGTCGAGGACCCGGCCCGCTGCCGAGCCGCCGGGGTGCCCGAGGCGGTGGAGTTCGCGACCAAGCCGGCGCTGGCCACGGCGATGATCGCCCGTGCCGTGGCCGCCGGCGTCCCGGCCGGCTGGGTGGCCGGCGACGAGGTCTACGGCGCCGACCCCGACCTACGACAGACCGTCCGGGAGCTCGGACTCGGGTACGTGCTGCAGGTCGCGGCGAACCGGCGGGTACCCACCCACGCCGGCCAGTTCCGCGTCGACGAGCTCGCCGCACACGCACCGCAGTCCGGCTGGGCGCAGTACTCGTGTGGGCCGGGCAGCAAGGGCCCGCGCTACTACGCCTGGACCTGGATCGCCCTGCTCGACGAGCGCGACGACGGTCACGACAGCGACGCCGGTCAGGACACCGGCCGGCACCATCTGTTGATCCGCCGCAACCCCGTCACCGGCGAGTTGGCCTACCTGCGTTGTTACAGCCCGAGTCCGGTGCCGCTGTCAACGCTGGTCCGTGTCGCCGGGCAACGCTGGCGCATCGAGGAGAGCTTCCAGGCCGCCAAGGGCCTGGTCGGTCTGGACCAGCACCAGGTCCGCCGCTGGACGTCCTGGCACCGCTGGACCACCCTCGCGATGTTCGCCCACGCCTTCCTCGCCGTCGCTACCGCCATCGAACGCGACCACGACGCCACGCCGGCCGGCCAGATCGCCTTGACCGTCAACGAGTTCCGCCGCCTGTTCGACGCCCTACTACTCAGCCCGCACTACACGATCACCAAGCTGCTCACCTGGTCACGATGGCGCCGACGACATCAATCCCGCGCCCGCGACAGCCACTACCGCCGACACCAGCAGCATCAATGATCAGGATCTACGGCTGTCGTACTAGCCCCAGAAGATGGGGTCGGCGTGGCTGTCGAGGTAGTCGAGGAGGACCTGGACGTTCTTCGTCGGTCGCTTGCGGTCGTACTCGTGGAACTTGAGGTTGCGGTCTCGCCAGTAGAGCGACCACAGTCCGGTCGCTGCTGTGTATCGCAGGCGCGCGATCGGGAAGCGGGTGTGCTCGCCGTGTCCGTCCCAGGGCGGTCGTACTTCGACGATCGTGACGTGCCGCGGCTCGACGTCGGCCTCCACCTTCAGCTCTGCCCATAGCTCCTTCGGCACACGCTGCTCGGCCCATCGCCGGATGCGGAACAGGTCGGACTCCGGGATCGCCACCGGTTCAGGCTAGAGGTCGATGGCGGTGACGGTGTTGGCGTCGACGAACGCATCGACATCGGGCGGACGGAAGCGCAGCTGGCGAGCGATGCGGATCGCCAGCAGCCGACCGTCCCGTACCTGGTCGTAGATGAAGTCCTTCGATACGCCGAGGTAGGCGCACAGGTCCTCTACCGTCATGAGCCTGTCGGCGGCCTGGATGGTGAACGGGTGGTTCTCGGTGGTCGTCATGGTGCGGCTCCTCGGAGGCCTCCTCGAATGCGGGCACGGTCCTGCGCCCGTACCGGAGTAGATCAAGCACCTATGCCACGGCCCGTGCGCCAGCGAGGTGTCAGGGCAATCGCGGCTGGATTTCGTCCGCGCTCGGTGCCCGTGGCGTATGACGGTCGATGCCGGCGGGACGACGGGAACGCGGCGCCCGCCCAATCCGCGATTGACGAAATTCTGGCACGGTGGAACCCCGAAGACGTCTCCGCGCAGCACCGCCCGCGTGTCAACGGCGGTGGCCGGGTCGCGGCTGCGATCCAAAGGTGCGCGCGTAGTCGGGCGGCGGCGCCGGCAAGGGCAGAGGTGGCGGCTCGTACGGACGCCGGACGGTGGGCGTGGGCGGCGCATCCTTCCTGGCGGTCGATGTCGCTGTCGCCTGCATAGTTCTTGTCGCTGGCGTGCGGTCACCGAGGTTGTCGACGAGCCGGTACGCCAATGCCGCCGCGGGCTGCTCGATCGGCAGCGGCCGCGCGGTGGCGATCCGGTGCAGGTCGGCGGCGCGCAGGCCCTCGCGGTCGGCGAGGTAGAGCTGGTGCGCGAGGGCCGGCCAGTGCGGGTCGGCGGTGATGCCGGGATGGAGCGACTCGCCGAGTTGGGCGATCCGGGCGTCGGCCTTCGCGGGCATCGCCCCGGCGTCGCTGACGCGGCGGTCCAGCCGGTGTTGCTGGTAGCCGTCCTTGACGCCTGACGCGGGCGGGCCGGTCGGGCGCAGGTCGGTGTCGGCGACCTCGTGGGCTGCGCGCCAGATCGCCAGGTCACGCGTGAGGTCCGGGTCGTGCAGCGTCGGGACTGGCCCAGGCGGGCGCGGTCTGTTCGGTCCACGTGCTGGCGCCTGCGCGGATTGCGGCTCCGTGGCGTTCGATGAGTTCGGCGCGCCGGTCGAAGTAGCGGTGCCAGAAGTCGTCCTCGTCGATTTGGCGCGGCACCGCCGGCAGCCAGGGCAGCGGCCCGCTGCCGCGGTCGCGGGCCTCGATCCGGTTGGCCAGGACCGCGGCAAGGTCGCGGGAGTGGTCGTAGCGGACGAGCATCGCTTCTTCCCGCAGCACCTGGCCCGGCTCGTCACCGTTGAGCGCGACCCGCTGCAACTGGGCGTGCAGGGCGGGCCAGGCCGGCCAGTCGCTGATGCCGGGGACGGCCGCTTCTGCTTGCGCGGCAATGGCGGCCATGCCGGCTTCGCCGAGGATGGATTCGCCGGCCACCGTGAGCGCGTCGACGTACTCGGCGCACGCCTTGCGCAGCAGGGGGACGGGATCGTGCTCCTGACGGCGGGCCGTGGTTGCGGAGACGGCGGAGTCGTCTCGCTCGATCACCCTGGTGAGCACCTCGACTGCCGTGGACGGCCGTTGTGCCTCGATGGTCATGGCGGCGTCCTCGCCCGGGACGGTGACGTCGAGGTAGAGGTGGTTGCCGCGGCGGCCGCGGGTGAGCGCCACGTAGAGCAGTTGCCGGGATTCGGTTCCGGTCAGGACGGTGTGGCTGGTGTCGACGGTCTGCCCCTGCGCGCCGTGCACGGTGGTGGCGTAGCCGAGCTGGACGTGTTCGGCGACGTAGTCGGCCGGCAGCGTGGCCCGCCGGTGCGAGCGCGAATGCCACACCTCGAGCGCTCCGTCGGCCCGGACCGATGTGATGGTCCACCGGTCGCCGTTGGCGACGAAGTCGGTGGCCGACAGCGCGAGGCGACGGTCGTTGCGGCGGGTGATGATCACGTCGCCCTCGCTGACCGTCGTGCCGTCGGCGAGCGTGACCCGGCGGTCGGCCGGTACTCCGGCTGCGGCAGCGGCCAGCCGCGCTGCTTGGGCGCGCAGGTTCAGCTCGCGGACCTGGACGTTCGTGGATGCGATCAACAGCGCGTCCAGCCCCGCTGCCCGGTCAGCGGCCCATGCGGCGAACGCCTCGTCGGCGGTCGTGGTGACGTCGCCGACATGGATCCGGCCGTGGTCGAGGTAGTAGCCGAGACCGGTCGGGTCGCCACGGCGCAGGGCCAGCGAGGCGGCTGCTTCGGCGCGGTTCGGGCTGCCGTCCGGGTGGCTGAAGCGTCGCACCTCGGCGAGGGTGACGGCGCCGTGGGTGCGCTCTATGTCGCGGAGCAGGCCGCCGGCGCCGACCGCGGCGAGCTGCCGGTCGTCGCCGACGAGCCGTACGGACGCGCCGCGCTTGCCGGCGAAGTCGACGACGGCGGCGAGGTCGAGCGTGCCGGCCATGCCCGCCTCGTCGACGATCAGCAGGCTGCCGGGCCCGATAGCGTCGAGCCATGCGGGGACGGCCGTCCCTGTCTGCAGCGCGTGGACGAGCTTGGAGAGCGTGTCGGTTGCGGCGACGCTGTCGCCGAGCTCCTCGCGCAGGACACGGGCGGCCGCGGCGGTCGGGGCGAGGCCAATGACGCGGTGGCCGTCGGCGGCCCAGGCGACCGCGAGGGTGCGGAGAGCGGCGGTCTTGCCGCTGCCCGCGGGGGCTAGGGCCAGCTGCACCTGCGCGCCAGAGGTCGCCAGCCTGCGGACCATCTCGGCCTGATCGGGCCCGAGCCGGACACCATTGGCGAAAGCCTCCATCAGCGCCAGGTCGACGGTCTCGGGGTCGATCAAGCAGAAATTCCAACACCCCGCCCCCTCCAGCACTACGTGCTCGGCGTCCAGGACAGCGGTGGAGGTGTAACGGCGGGAACCAGCCACCTCGTACACCGAGGCGCCATCGCGACGGCGCAGCTCGTGCGGCTCGTCGATGGTCGGCGGGACGGTGAGCAGTACCGAGCAGGCGGGCGACAGTGCGCGCTCGGTCACCTGATCGACGAGAAACTCTGGCACGGCGGCTAGGCTGCGACACTCTCGCTCGGCCTCGGCGCGGATGTGGTGCTCCTGCCACGCCGCCCGCGACGCCTGCACCGTCTCGATCACGATCTCGGCGAGCCGGTCCACGTCGACGGCAGCCGGAGCCGTCGTGTGGCCGGTGACCCGCCGCAGGAGGGCTTGGACCTGGTCCGTGCCACGGAGGACCTCGGCGGCTTCCGCCTGCCAGGTGCGCCGTTGCTCGGCCTCCGACCGCGGTTCGTGCTTCGGGTCCCGCGTCGAGAGCGTCGCCTGCTGGGCCAGCTCCGTCCGCTCGAGCGTGGTCGCCGGGCGGCCGTGTTCCTGCTGGAACCGGCGGCTCAGGTTGTCGAGTTCGGCCTCGATGTCGGCCCGGCGCGAGGACCAGGTCCGCAGCAACTCGGGTGGCAGTCCGGCGATCTCGCGGACCTCGCGCCTGCCGTCGCCCGCATCGCCGCGCTCGGCGAAGCGCACCCCGACCCGCTCGATCAGCAGGGCTCGAAACGGGTGTTGTAGTGCTCGGACGCGGCGACCTTGTTCCGGTACAGGGCCCGCCCGTCCAGCGACAGCCAACGCCCGTCCGGGGTGCAGACCTTGTTGCTGACCGCGACGTGGGTGTGCAGGTCCGGGTCGCCGGCGCGCGAGTCGCGGTGGGTGAACGCGGCCGCGATCAGCCCGGTCGTGTCGACCTGGGCGACGCCATCGGTACCGCGCCGGGTGTAGGCGGCATGCTTCTCCAGCCACCCGACCGTGTCCCGCACTGCCTCGTCGTGACACGCCGCGATCGTCGCGGCCAGCTCGCGCGGCGCGATCGCCCACAGCGCCGACACGCTCTTCACCGGCGAGAACGTCAGGTCATAGCCCGCCACCGGCATAGGCGCCGGCCGGGAGATCCGGGCCAGGTAACCGGTGAACTCGCGGGCGTCCAGCGGGTCGCGGTGGTGCTCCGTGCGGAACCACTCGCGACCCAGTTCGCTGCGGATCCGCGCCCGGACGGTGTCCGAAATCGCCCCGTCGCCGCGCACACCGCGGGCCGTGTTGAACTCGCGGTACCGCCCGGCGAGCGCGGTCTGGAACGCGCTCGGCTCGTAGAAGTGGTAGGCGTGACCGAGCTTGGTCGCCGCGTCCTGGACGCGCTGCGACGCACCGTCGTGCGCCAATTGCCGGATGATCGCCCGATCGTTCGGGTGCCGCCCGAGCCCGAACAGCGCGCACATCTGCTCCTCGGTCACGGTGCCGGCCACAACCGACTCGGGCAGATCGCCGGCCAGCGAGCCGAGGCCGGAGCCCAGCCAGACGGCCGGCGACTCACCCTTCTGCTCGTAGTACTCGCCGAGCGACCCACGCCCGCGATGCGTGTCGTCGGCGGCCGCCACCTGCCGCGTCAGGTACGTATACCCGTCGCCGGCCGAGAGCTTGTGCAGACTCATCACGCACGGGACGGTGGCACGCACCTATGCCATCTCGACCGCAAGATGATCTTGCGACGGCTCGAAATGCACCAGGTGTATCGCGTTGGTCGAGGTGAACAGGAACTGGCTCGAGAGGTGGCTGCTGCGGTGGAGAGCAGCGGGACGGCGTGCGTTCCTGTCGTAGTGCGCTCGTAGGCTCGTGTCGTGACGAATCCGGGCGGTGGCCGTGCGCGGGCCCATGCCGTCACAGCCGGCGTGTTGCGCGGTCGGCTGTTCCTGACGTCCTATGCGCCCTTGTTCGCGATCCTCGCGGCCCGCACCGCGCCCGGCATCGGCGACCCAAGCGAGCCCATGTGGCCGTTCATAACCTCGACTGCACTCATGTGCATCGGATTCGGCGACGGCTGGCTTCTCCTTCGTGGGGCAGCCCGTCGCGGCGCGATCGAGGTGACGCCGACGCGAGTCGAGGAGCAGGGCGCGGCGGCCGCTGGATACCTACCCACCTACCTGCTTCCGTTCATTGGTCCGAATCCGGGAACGGTGGGTGGATGGATGGATCGGATACGGCATCTATCTCGCGGTCCTGTTCGTTGTGTTCCTGAGTTCCGACTTCGCCCTGGTCAATCCCACGCTCTACATCTTGGGACGGCGCGTTGTGCGAGTTGCCCGCAAGGTCCGGCCGGGTGATCCATCGGCGGAAGCCCAGGAGGAATTGCTCCTGGCAATCACGAAGAAGGTTCCGATTCCCGGAAGGCCGATCAACCTGACCCGCCTGTCCGGGTGCTGGGTCGAGAAGGAGAGCTGATGGTCGACATCAACTGGACGGGGGTCGACCTGAGCGGTGACCCGCGGCTCATCGTCGGCCGACGACCGAGACCGAAGCACCTAGAGGCCGAGCGTGTTGACGTCCATCAGGACGCACACCCGGTCCTCCGTGAGATCGCCGTGACTGCTCTCCATGAACTCGCGGACACTCAAGGACGTCCGTATGAGCCGTTCGCCGAGCTGGAAGTCGGAGAGGAGCACTTCGAACTGCAGGTGGATGCCGGCGCTGATGCGGTGGGAGACGGCGCGGAGTTACCCCACCTGATGAACGTCGTCGACGAGCTCGCTAGCGTTGACGCTCGCGACCTCAAGCACCAATCGAATCTGTTCTACGCGCTGTGCTGGACGTCCGGGGCTGGCGTTACGGGGTTCGTCAGGCAGTCCGACCCGGTCCGGGTGCTCCGCCACGGCCGGCGCTTCTTCCAGTACGAGGACGCGCTGCGGTCCGTGGAGGCCCCGGACTTCGCGCTCGACGGCTCGGTGGACTTCGTTTTTCACGCTGGAACTGTCGGAATTCTCCGCCCTACTCCATTCCGCAACCTGTTCGCAGACGTCGACGTAGCACTCAGCGGTGTACCGACTTACATTGCCAACGCGCGCGCTGCGCTTGCGTCGACCGTGCCGATCACCGACTCGTCCGCAGCAGCCCTACAGACGATGGTCTCTCGACGAGTCACCTTCGCATCGCGGCTCCGCCGTCTGGCCGACCGTTTGGCTGCAGTGCCCATCACCGCGGACTCGATGCTCGCGGCCGCGGCTCGGCACCTAGATGATCCGAGCGTCGTGATTGACGCAGGAGGGCAGCTCGAGTTCGACGAGGATCACGTCGGTTTGGTTCTCGACCTACTCGAAGGTCGGCTGTTCGAGGACGACTTCTCCGGGCAGCACCGGCGCGCAGACCGGTTCTCGAGCCGATGACCGTGCTCCGAAAGCGCGGTGGGCACGTCCGGATTAGGTGAGCCCGAAGAAGCGGTCGAAGAAGGCCGTGAGTCTGTCCAAGACTGTCTGCTTCTTGAGGGCATGCGCGTTGCCGGCGGAGAAGCGTGAGACCGGCGGCAAGATCCTGGTGACCGCCGTCCCGGTCGACGCGATCGCGCCGTCGCGGAAGGCGTTGGCGACGAAGACCCTCGTCGCCTCGGGGTTCAGGTTCTCCTCGGCGATGATCCGGTCAAGTTCCTCGACTCGCTTAGCCTCGACGTAAGCCCGCCAGGCCTCGTCGACGTCGGCGCCGACGGTGAGCGAGTCGACGAACTGCTCGATGAGGTCCTTCTTGTTGCGCAGCGTCGGGCTGGAGTCGATCGCTCGGCTGATCGCAGCGCGGATCTCCTTGTCCTGACTGGTGCCGTGCTCGTCCAGATGCTTCCTGACGAGCATCAGGATGTAGTCGACGTTGACCTCGACCTGCTTGATCAGCTCGATCTCGAAGATGACATCGTCGTTGATCGACTCACGCTCGACCTCGGCGATCCGCCGGAATTCCGCGTACAGGTTCAGGTAGATGCTCTGGTAGTCCTGGAACTCACGCTCGGTCAGGATCTCGCTGCCGGCGAAGTCGTCGAACGCTGTCAGGATGTTCCGCAGCCGCAAGATCGCACCGAACAGCAAGACGAACGCCTTCTGCGCAGCCTCGCCGAGAATCGGTGTGCCGAGCGGGTGCAGCAGCGTCAGCTGCGCGATCTTCACCCGATAGTCGGCGTAGTACTCGGCGTACGGCTTGAGTACCACGATGCCGCGCGCGTCCTTGTTGCCGAACAGGGTCAGCGCCTGGTTGGTCGTGTCCTCCAGGTCCCGGAACGAGACGATATTGCCGTAGGTCTTGACCGAGTTGAGGATCCGGTTGGTGCGCGAAAACGCCTGGATCAAACCGTGCTGGCGCAGGCTCTTGTCCACCCAGAGCGTGTTCAGCGTCGTGGCGTCGAAGCCCGTGAGGAACATGTTGACGACGATGACCAGGTCGAGCTCGCGGTTCTTCAGTCGCTGGGACAGGTCCTTGTAGTAGTTCTGGAACCGCTCGGCTGAGGTGTCGAAGCTGGTGCCGAACAGGTCGTTGTAGTCCTGGATCGCATCCTCGAGGAACTCGCGCGAGCTCTGGTCGAGGTCATGGGTCTCGAACTCCTCCTCGGCGAGGAGTCCATCGGGGTCGTCCTCGTTCGCGGCGTAGCTGAAAATGAGGCCGACCTTGAGTCGCTGGTACCCCGGATCACGCACCTCTCGATCGCGCTGCGCCATCTCGATGCCGTTGTAGTAGCGCTTCGCCGCGTCGATCGACGCGGTCGCGAGCAGCGAGTTGAAGCCGGACAGCCGCTTGTCGCCGAGCCGGTAGCCGGCCGAGCGCTTCGTCTTCTGGTCGAAGTGATCAAGGATGTAGTCGGCAAATCTGCCGCAGCCGCTCCGGAGCGAGCAGCGCCTTCTCGGTGTCGATCGCCGAAACCTGCTTGTCAGCGAGGTGCGCGGGCAGCTTGACGGTGTTGACGTAGTCGATGCGGAACGGCAAGACGTTCTTGTCGTTGATCGCGTCGACGATGGTGTACATGTGCAGCTTCGTCGCCGAACGCCTGCTCTGTCGTGCGCAGAGCGGGTTGCCGCTGCTGGCCGCGTTGTCGGCGAAGATCGGCGTCCCGGTGAAGCCGAACAGGTGGTAGTTCTTGAACGACCGCGTCACGGCAACGTGCATGTCGCCGAACTGGCTGCGGTGGCACTCGTCGAAGATGATCACGACGTGCTTGCCGAAGATCTCGTGGCCCTTGCTCTGGCCGATGAAGCGGACGAGCTTCTGGATCGTCGTGATGATGATGCGGGCGCTCGGGTCCGCGAGCTGACGCGCGAGCACTCGCGTTGAGGCGTTCGAGTTGGCCGCGCCCGGTTCGAAGCGCTCGTACTCGCGCATCGTCTGGTAGTCGAGGTCCTTGCGGTCGACGACGAACAGCACCTTGTCCAGCCCCGGCAGCCGTGAGGCGAGCTGGGCTGCCTTGAAGCTGGTCAGCGTCTTGCCCGATCCGGTGGTGTGCCAGATGTAGCCGCCGGCCGCGGTCGTGCCGGTCTGCTTGTAGGTGGTCGAGGTCTGGATGCGCTGCAGGATCCGCTCGGCCGCGACGATCTGGTAGGGCCGCATCACGAGCAGCTTGCGGTCGACATCGAAGACGCAGTACTTGGTCAGGACGTTCAGCAGCGTGTGCTTCGCGAAGAACGTCTTGGTGAACCCGACCAGGTCGGTGATCGGCTTATTGCTGGCATCGGCCCACCAGCTGGTGAACTCGAAGCTGTTCGAGGTCTGCTTGCGCGAGCGCTTGCCGCTGGCCAGCTCGCCGATGTGCCGGTCGCGGGTGGTGTTGCTGTAGTACTTCGTCAGCGTGCCGTTGCTGATCACGAACAGCTGTACGTACTCGAACAGCCCGGAGTCGGCCCAGAAGCTGTCGCGCTGGTAGCGGTTGATCTGGTTGAACGCCTCGCGGATGTCGACGCCGCGGCGCTTCAACTCGACGTGGACCAGCGGCAGGCCGTTGACGAGGACCGTCACGTCGTAGCGGTTGGCGTGGGCGCCGTCGCCGACCTCGTACTGGTTGATCACCTGCAGCCGGTTGTTGTGGATGTTCGCCTTGTCGAGCAGGTAGACGTTCTTGACGGTGCCGTCGTCGCGTTGCAGGACCTGGACGTGGTCCTCCTGGATCCGCGCGGTCTTCTCGACGATGCCGTCGTTCGCGCTGGCGATCTTCTCGGTGAAGAAACGCTGCCATTCGGCGTCGGAGAACTCGATCTTGTTCAGCCCGGCCAGTTGCGCCCGCAGGTTCGCCTCCAGCGCAGACGCGCTCGTCACCGGCAGGTACTCGTATGCCTGTCCCCGGAGCAACTCGACGAACGCTGCTTCCAGCGCCGCTTCGGACTGGTAGGCACCCTCCTTCGCCGGCTCTGGGACGAACTCGGCGACGACTGTGCTCTCGTCGCTGACAGCGATCGGCTCGAAGTGGGGTGGCGTACCAGCCGACGTCACGGTGACACTCCGGTCGAGGGCGCAGACGCTTCGATCTCGCGGTTCTCCCACTCGCCGTAGGAGATGCCGAAGCCGTCCACCCACTCCCGGCGCCCGTTGCACGACCGCCCCAGCGCCACGGCGCCTGCGGTCGACGGCGAGCCGAACCTGATGTCGCGCGCCACGCGGCCCTGCCCGGCTTCCACGGCGATCGCCTCTTCCGCGACGAGTTGCTCGTGCAGCGCTCGATAGTTCGCGTAGGAGCGGCGGGTGCTCTCTGCTTTGCCGAGCGCCGTCCATGCGCCTACGACCGTCGAGCCCGCGAGCACCGTGAACTCGCCATCGATGAGCTGCGCGCGGGCGTCGACTCCGCGGCGCTTCTCGACGAGCGAGAAGACCGGCGACTCCGTGACGCCACCAGGTGCGCGATCCGGCAGCGGGGCGCGGGCCGAGCGGATGAGGTTCACGTTCAGCACCGGAAGGATGATCTGCAGCTGGAGGATGAACGCCTCCATGTCCGAGGACTGCGCCTCGGACAGCTTGCGTCCCTGCGGGGAGTTGTCGTTGGTGAGCGTCGCGCGGTCTGCCTCTTTCGCGATCGCCACCAGCCGCGCTTCGAGGTAGCCCCAATGCCCTTCGGTGAAGGTGTCGTCCTTCGTTGTGATAGCGACGAACCGATCCCAGAACTCCTTGTTCGCAGCGTGATTCCGGAGCCGCTGGGCGATGTTCTCCGACCGGCCGATGTAGGCCCTTGTTCCGGTCGGCGCGGTGTCGTCGTCGCCGAGGAGGAGGTAGGCGCCGTTGCGATTCGACTCCTCGCGCTTGAGGAAGTCGCCGAGCTGAACCCGCTCGCCGCGCACGACGTGGCCGGTCCACCCGATGATCTCCGCCGTCGTCAGTCCGCCCGGCGTGCCATCGACGAGGAACAGCTCGATGTGCTTGCCGATCACGCGACGCGCTCCCTGAAGGTGAGCAGCTTGTCTCGGTAGTACTCGTACTGTTGGCGTCGGGTCTTCAGCTCCCCTGGCAAGCCGATCGACAAGTCGTTCACGAGAGCATCGAACTTGTCCAGGATCGTGACTATCCGCTCCTGGACATCGAGGTCGGGCGCGGGCAGAACCAGCGACTTGACGATCTCGGCGTTCAAGTTCTGGACAGTTCCCGCGCCAGCGCGCTGCGCCATCTCCTTGTAGACCAGAGATGTCCGGAGCAGGTGATACAAGAAGTCTGGGTTGAACGTCTTGCGGAAGTCCTTGACCGCGAGCCAACCGTCATGGATACAACCGTCGAGCTTGACGATGTACGGTCGGCCAAAACTCATCGAGTTGGATAGCACGAAGTCGCCGGACTGTACTCGGCGGGACTTGCTCGCACCCTCGGGTTTGATCTTTTCGGCCGTGGCCGTGATGTACTTCCCGCCAGCCGCGACATCGCCGATCTTGATCCAGTTGATGCCGTCGTCAGCATCGGTCAAGTACGCCTGAATCGGTCGGGGCGACCCCCCTCGGACGATCGTTGCCACCTCGCCAAACGTCACCAATCGAACGCCATCGACTTCGCGGAAGGACAACAGCGAATCTCGGTAGTGCTCGTACTGGCGGCGACGGGCTTCCAACTCGGCATCCAACTCGGCGTCGAGCTCCGTAAACGTGTCCAACGCCTTCACGACCTCGCACTGAACTTCGATGGGCGGTACCGGAAGTTTGATCTTCGCCAGGTTAGACCCGGATATCCGCACGACTTTCGACTCGGATAAGTACTTGATCTTCTGTCGTTGAAAGCAGCTTGAATCGAAGAAGTAGGACGCGAACGTCGGATCCATCTGATGTCTGAAGATGTAGCAATCGTCGTGGACCGCAATCTCCTCGTCGCCCAGCCACGCGACGGCCTTGCAGACATCCTGGACGTTCTCACCAGTGGCCGCGATGACCAGGTCACCCTTGCGGGCAAGTCGCAGGCGCTCGCGGAGTTCGGGGCGTACAAACGAATGCGTCGCAGTTGCCGCGATCCCGTAATCCGTGTAGATCTCACCGTAGTGGATCACTCCCAGGCCGGAATCGACGTAGTCGTCTTTGGTGAAGCGTCGACCGCGGATGAACTCGCCGACCTCGCTGAGACTCTTGACCGGCACGCCGTCGGGGCACACCTCTGCGATCAGGTCGTCGATGCGGCTCACTCTGCGCCGCCTTCGAGGTCGGCGACGATGGCGTCGATCTGCGCGCGGAGCTCAGCCTGACGAGCGACGATCCGGGCGATCTCGGCGTTCAGCCCCGTGATGTCGACGGCCTCGCTGGGTGTCCTCGGCCTCGACGTAAGAACAGACCGCGATGTTGTAGCTCGTTCTCGGCAATATCGGCGTAGTCGACAAGGTTCGCGAAGTGGTCGACGTCGCACGCGCTGCGTGAAGGCGTCGAGGATCTGCTCTGGTTCGCTTCGGTGAGCTTGTTCTTGTTGCCCTGCCGGACGAACTCGGCCGATCGCGTCGATGAAGAGGATCTTGTTGTCGGTCTTGCTCTTCTTGAGCACGACGACGCAGGTCGCGATACCGGTGCCGAAGAACAGGTCGGGCGGCAACTGGATCACGGTGTCGACGTAGTTGTTGTCGACCAGGTACTTGCGGATCTTCTGCTCCGCGCCGCCCCGGTAGAGCACGCCGGGGAACTCGACGATCGCCGCGGTGCCGTTCACCGCAAGCCAACTCAGCATGTGCATCGTGAAGGCAAGGTCGGCCTTCGACTTGGGCGCCAGCACGCCTGACGGTGCGAACCGGGGATCGTTGATCAGCAGCGGGTTGGCGTCGCCGGCCCACGGATCGAGTAGGGCGGATTGGAGACGATCGCCTCGAACGGCTCGTCGTCCCAGTGCTGCGGGTCGGTCAGGGTGTCGCCGTGGGCGATGTCGAACTTCTCGTAGTTGATGTCATGCAGGAACATGTTGATCCGGCACAGGTTGTAAGTGGTCAGGTTGATCTCCTGGCCGAAGAAGCCCTGTCGCACGTTGTCCTTGCCCAGCACCTTCGCGAACTTCAGCAGCAGTGACCCGGAGCCGCAGGCCGGGTCGTAGACCTTGTTGACCTCGGTCTTGCCGACCACCGTGATCCGAGCGAGCAGCTCGGAGACCTCCTGCGGGGTGAAGAACTCGCCACCGGACTTGCCTGCGCTGGAGGCGTACATCGTCATCAGGTACTCGTAGGCGTCGCCGAAGGCATCGATCGTGTGATCGGCGTACGTGCCGATATTGAGGTCGCCGATCGCGTCCAGCAGCTTGACGACCTTCTCGTTGCGCTTGGCGACGGTCTGGCCGAGCTTGGTGTTGCACGACGCTCGGTATGAGGATGACGGCGTCGTTGGTCGTGATGAGGTAGTTGGGGTATGACGAAGCCCCGCCGGCAGGGCTGGCGGGGCTTCGTGATCTCGCTGTCGTCTTGCTCGTCAGGTTGTCGCGTTGGTCCTCACTCTGCCGTGACTTCGGTGACGGCGGCGCGGGCGGAGGACTCGTCGACGATCGCCTTCTTGCCGGCGTAGGCCGCGACAAGGGCTTGGATGGCCAGGTTGTTCACCGCCCTGGGCAGGCCGCGGGAGACTTGGTGGATCAGCGCGATGGCGTCGTCGCTGAACAGCGTGTCGGACCGGCCGGACAGCTTCAGGTGATGGCCGATATAGCTGGCTGTCTCCTTGTCGGTCATGCCGTTCATCGCGTAGCGCAGAGTGATCCGCTGGTCGAGCGCGGCGAAGGTTCCGAGCTTGATCCGCCGCCGCAGGGTGGGCTGGCCGACGAGCAGGCAGGCGAACGGCGAGTGGCTGTCGAGTTCTCCGTTCGTGAGGAGCCGGAGCTCCTCGAGTTGGTTCGTGTCGAGCAGATGAGCTTCGTCCAGGACGACCGTGGTGTGGCGGCCGCGTTCGTGTTCCTCGGCGGCGAGCAGGTCCATCGTCTGCGGGATCAGCGATGCTTTGTGGAAGCGTGGGATGCCGCCGAGGGCGGTGACGATGCAGCCGTAGAGGCCACGGCCGCCGACGGCAGGGTTGCCGAGGTAGATCACCGTGTTCCGTGAGGTGTCCAGCCCGGCGAGTGCGGCCCGGATGGCCACGGTCTTGCCGGCGCCGACCTCACCGGTGACAACACCGAGGCCGCGTTCGCTGATGCACCAGTCGATGCGGGCGACCGCTTCGGCGTGCGCACCGTGGCGGTGCAGCATCTGCGGCGCCAACGCCTTGCCGAACGGCGTGGTCGTGAACCCGTAGTGCGACTTCAGCTTCTCGATCATGCCGACACCTCGTCCGGCTCGCCGTCGCCGACGCTGTCGTCTGTGACCGCGTCGTCGGGTCCGGTGCCAGGTAGCGGGAGTTGGCCCGCGACGTGCCCGTCGGGCACCGGCTCGGCCAGTGGCTGCTCGTCACGCAGTTGGGCGTACTGGACCCGCTCGGCCAGTTCGGCGGTGTGTTGCTGCTCGACCAGGCGCAGGTAGTCGATCCCGGTCCGCACCGGCTCTGGTGCCGTGGTGTCGTCGGGGCGGGCTTTGGCGTGCACGTGCCGGCCGATGACGTGCGGGACCGCGTAGCCCATGGAGCGGCCGCGCCAGCGGACCTCGATGCGGGTCAGGTCGAACGGGTCGAAGACGAGCTCGATCTTGCGGCCGACCAGCACGGCGTCGACCTCGTACTTGTTGCCGTGCAGTCCGACGGTGCTCGTCTTCGTCACGGTCCGCCACTCTGACCAGAGGAACGCCTCGCGCAGCTGCGCTGTCGAGGGCAGCCGCGGGCTGATCACCGACCAGCGATCGATCGGCGCCTTCTCGGTCTCGGAGTGCCGACGCCGGTGATAGACCGTTTCGACCCACGCGGTGAACAGAGTGTTGAGGTGGGTCATGTCGTCCAGCTCGCGGCCCGAGCCGATCTCGACGAGGAACTGTTCCCGCACGGTGCGGAAGAATTTTTCGATCTTCCCCCGACCGGCCGGCTGGCCGGGCCGCGAGTGCACGATCCGGATGCCCAGGCATGCGCAGGCCCGCTGCAGCTGCTTGTCGATCATCGCTGAGCCGTTGTCCATATAGAGGGAGTCCGGAATCCCGCGGGCAGCGAGGCCGTTGCGCAGCGCGCCTTCCAGCCGCACGGTGTCCTCGCGGCGGGCCCACCGATACCCGGTCAGCAGGCGGCTGTGGTCGTCGATGAACGCGAACAGGACCGCCTTGCGCCCGCAGACGGTCGGGCCGTGCAGCGCGTCGCCGGTCCAGCGCTGGTTCGGCGCGTCGGCTTCGAACCGACCGAACGCCAGCGGCGCCAGCCCGCCCGGCCGGGTCGCCAACTCCAGGCGCACGAAGTGCCGTTGCAGGGTCCGTTCGTCCGGTGACCAGCCGCCGTGGGCCCGCAGAATCGACGCGACCTGCACCGCGGTCCGCTCCGGCACCTCACGCTTCAACGCGACCGCCAGCTCGAGCACGTCGGCCGGTGTCCGTGGTGACACCTTCGGTGGCGTCGGGACCAGGGCGTCGAACCCGCCGCGGCGCCAGTCCCGCAGCCACCGGTCCAGCGTGGCCCGCGAGACCCGCACCGGCGCCCCGAACGGCCCCTCGTGTTCCCGCGCGGCGATCGCCCGCACCAGCCGGCCCCGCTGCTTCGTCGACAGCCGTGTGTCGGCCGGCTCGCAGATCAGCGAATACCGGAACAACCCGATAGCGCGGGCCCGTTCGGCCCGCACCCGTTCTTCGTCATGGCTGAACGCCACCTACTTCTCCTTCACGACTCGAAAAGTGCATACCGAGTCGCGAGGTTCGTTGATCAGACGCCGCTGCCCAAGGGCCAACTCGTGTTGATCGACACCGCCGCCAGCCTCGGCCCGAGCAACAGGCCGCAGGTGACCGCCGACGCGAGCTGCCACGGCGACACCGCGCCGATCACGCCCAGCCGGCGCCGTGCCGCCGCAGCCACGACGCCGACCACCTCGACCGCGTCGGCCACCACACCCGGCCCGACCGGCAACGGGGCCGTCAACGGGTCGAGCTGCACCAGCAGCGCGGTCAACATTCCACGGACCGCCTCGGCGTTGCCCGCGAACGCGCGCAGCCAGCCACGCACCGTCGAGACCGGCCGACCCAGCCCAGCGGCGATCGGCCGATGCCCGACACCAGCAGCCTTCGCGCGCAACGCCGCACCGATCACGTCGCTGCCATCGGCCCGGCGCAACACGCACGACACCGCCAGCAGCACATGCGTCACCAAACAGGTGTCACACCGGCCGCGACGCGGGCGCAGACCACCGACACCGCGGACCGACCGCAGACGGGCGTGTCCCCACGGCGCCAGCCCGCCGCCGCACGGACAACGCAGCTCACCAGCCCGAAGACGCCGTTCCACCTCGACGACGTCACTACCTACCATGACCACGGGTGCCTCCAAAGCACCAAGCACCGGCCCTCCCGTCCGGCCAAGGAAGAGGGAGGGCCGTTGCGCTTTCCAGAACGTGATCAGGCTGTCGTCGCACACGAACAAGCCGCCACCCGCAGGCAGCACCTGTGACCATCATCGCGACGAGTGCCGCTCCACCACCGCCCCGTCATCAGACGGAGTGCCGCTCAACATTAGGAGACAAGATGCCCGGCGCCGAAGTAGAGGACGACGACCTGCTGACAACCGCGGAGGTCGTGGCTATCACCCGCGCTCCAGCTTCGACGGTCCGGTACTGGCGTCATGTCGGCACCGGACCGCAGAGCTTCCGGCTTGGTCGTCGCGTCGTGTACCGCCGCCGCGACGTTCTGGCATGGATCGAAGAGTGCGAGGTTCAGGAGCACCGATCAGCGGGTTGATAGTCGATCTCGGTGTTGCGTCCTCACGGCCAGGCCAAAAGCGCTGCCTCGCGAGGTGGCGGGCTTGTCGCTTGCCAGCGTGATGGGACCACCGGGTTGCCACGACCTAGGGACCACCAGAGCAGCGTGATGATGTTCATCTGTTGACTCCTTCTGGTCAATCCGACGCGCCGCCGGCGGCGGCGTGTTGGGGTCGTTGTCGGCGTCGGTAGGACTCTCCTTCGATGACGAGTTCGTAGCTGGTGGCCACGAGTCGGTCGACGGCGGACTGGGCCAGTAGCGGGTCGCTCATCAGCGCGATCCACTCGCTGGCGTCCCTGTTCGAGGTCAGCACCGTCGCGGTCTTGTGGTGCCTCTCGACCACAAGCTCGTAGAAGTCGGCCGTCTCGATCGCGTCCATCGCTTTGAGGGCGAAGTCGTCGATGATGAGCAACTCGACGCGGGTCAGGCGCCGCATCTCGGCTTCGAGACTGTTGTCCAGTCGGGCGGCCTTCAGGGTGCGGAACAGCTGATCGGCGCGGGCGAAGTGCACGCTGTGGCGGCGGCGGATCGCGACATGTCCGAGGGCGGTTGCGAGGTGGGTCTTCCCGACGCCGACCGGTCCGAGCAGCAGCGCGCCGCGGGCGTCATCCAGGAACCGCAGCGAGCACAGCTCGTTCCAGAGCTCACGGTCGAACACGACGCCGGTGTCGCTGCTGAAGGTGTCGATCCGCATGCCTGGATCGAGCTTGGCCGCCCGGGCCCGCAACACCGCCGAGGAGCGGTCGCGGCGCTCGACCTCGTCGGACAGCAGCAGCGACAGGAAGTCCGCGTGCGGCAGCGACTGGGTGCGGGCCAGCGCGAGCCGTTCCGGGAGCGTGTCCAGGCAGCGGCCGAGTTTCACCTTGCGCAGCAACGCTTTCAGCTCCGCATCGAGACTCGACGGCGGCGCCGTGGTGCGGGGGCTCACCGTGCTGCTCCGAGCCCGCTGGTGCTGAACTCGCCGGCGTCGCGGGCGAACCGGCCCGATCCGCCGACCACTTTCGCCGCGACGGGCACGGGGGCATGTTCGATGGCTTGCTCGAGCATCCGGGCGATCTTGCCGACGTCGACGACGTCGAGCTCCAACGCCCGAGCGCAGGCCTGCTCGACCGGGCCAGCCCCGTAGGTCCGGACCAGCCCGAGCAGCCGATAGACGGTCCGCATCCGCGTCCAGGGCAACGGAACATCCAGCAGCCTGGACGCATAGACCCCGACCGCCGGCCCGGCTGCGGCAGCCTTGCTGGTGAGCGTGGCGACATCGCGCAGCGCGTATTCGGCCCGCCCTACCGGATAGTCGCCCGGGTCGGTCGAGCGCGAGCCGGCCGCCACCCGCGGATGGGTTTTGACCAGCTGACCCCGGGAGAACACCTTCACCAGCCTGCTGTCGGCGCGGACCTCGACCCGCTGCCCGATCAACTCGCCGGGCACCGAGTAGAGGCCGCGAGCGACCTCGATGTGCAGATCCCGGGCGACCTTCGGTGTCGCGAAGATCGGCACGTCATACCGGCCGTTCGGTGCCGGCAGCAGGTGCCGCTGCTCGACGGTGGCGAAGTGCTCGGCCGGGCGTTGATAGGTGGTGCCATGCAGGCGCAGCCCGGCCGTCGTGGCGCACCACTGCTCGACGCGGCGTTGCGCATCCGGCAGGTCGGTGAACGCCTCTCCGGCGAAGAAGTTGCCGCGCACGTACTGCACGACCCGTTCCACCCGCGGCTTGTCCTTCGGCGAACGCACCCGGGCGGGGTCCGTGCCGAACCCGCGGGCTTGCGCATAGTCCAGCCAGCCGACGGTGAACGTCGGGTTCACCGGGTCGGCGTCGGCGATGACCGGGCTCATGTTGTCCGGGATCAGCACCTTGAAGATGCCGCCGAAGAAGCCCCACGCAGCCTCGCAGCCAGCGATCACCGCATCCAGCGTCTGGCGGAAGGTGAGCCAGACGAACATGTGCCGGGAGTAGACCGCGGTGAAGATCAACGCATGCACCACCCGACGCCGCCCCGTCTCCGGATCGGCGATCAACCCCATCCGGGCGAAGTCGATCTGACACTCCACCCCCGGCTCACCGTCGGCGACTCGCACTGTCGGCTGCCGACGCCCGAACCCGCAGCGTTCGGCGGCGAAACGGTGCAGCGTCCGATACGGCACCACGACGCCGAGGCGGGTCAGCTTGCCGTGGATGTTGGTCAGCTGCAGCCCCTCCTTCTCGATCCAGTCCTGGATTCGCTGCTCGTGAACCAACAGCGACTCCCACGCGACACCATGCCCACCAGCACGCGCCGGGCGGACAGCGGCGACCACCTGCCCGACCAGCTCATCGCAGATCTGGCCCTGACCACCGTCACGGGCCAGTCCTGCGGCCTGCGCCGCCTCGACATAGCGGCGGGCGGTCTTGCGGTCCACCCCGGCACGCTCGGCGACCGTGCGCAGACCGTCACCGGCCAGCCAGCAGCGCAGCACCTCTTGAATCTCGTTCACTCGAACCTCCCGGAACGCCACCCGTGACCTCCACGCCATCAGTGATGACGTGATCGCTAGCGGCAGGCCACGAAACAGACGGCGCACGACACGCCGCTGGTCCCATAACTGGCAACCCAGGCGGTCCCATGACCGTGGCAAAACTCGGCTCAAGCCGGTCCCATGACCGTGGCGAGCGACACGGGCTCTTGGGCGTCGACGCGAGGTGCTGATCGCCGAGACGTGGCAATAGCTCCTTCTACCTTGTCGCAGACGTACCACCCGGCCGACTGACGTCGACCGAGTCTCGGTCGAGGAGGAGCATCGCATGGCTAGCGTGCAGGACCGCTGGTTCATCGAGGAGGAAGACGCGACGGGTCGGATAGTCAAGGTGCCGACCAGGTTCCACGGCAACACCACGATCAAGCGATGGCGCGCCCATTACCGCACGCCGGATGGGCGACAGCGCAATAAGGCATTCGCGCGCAAGGTCGACGCCGACCGATTCCTCACGACCGTGCAATCGAGCAAACTCACCGGCACCTTCGTCGATCCCTCACGATCCCGTCTCACGTTCGGCGAGATGGCGATCAAGTGGACGGCGTCCAAGGTTGGCCTGAAGGCGTCTACTCGCGCGGTCTACGCCGCCGTGATGGATGACCACGTTCTGCCGCGGTGGAGGGACATCCCACTCTCCGCGATCGAGCATGAGGACGTCCAAGCGTGGATAGCCGAACTGGTGGCGAAGGAACTATCTGGCGCCCATGTTCGAAAGATCGTCGGTGTCTTCAGCGGCGTCCTTGACCTCTCAGTACGTGGCAAGCGTCTGCCCGCCAACCCTGCGACCGGCGTCGAGAGACCGCGCACGAAGTCCAAGCGCAAGCGCTACCTCACCGCTGGGCAGGTCGAAGTTATGGCAGAAGCTGCCGCGATGCTGGAGCCCGGACGCCCCAAGCTCGCCTCCAACGCCGCCTTCGCCCAGTACCGCCTGGTGATCTTCGTGCTGGCCTACTGCGGATTGCGGTGGTCGAACTCGCCGCACTCCGCGTCGGCGTCATCGACCTAAACAAACGCCGACTGACAGTTGCGGCCGCAGTGGTCGAGGTCGACGGCATCGGGCTGGTGTGGGGCACGCCGAAGAGCCACGAGGCGCGGTGGATGTCCATCCCGCGCTTCCTCGTCGATGATCTCCGCGTGCACATGGGCCAGCGCCCGACAGACGACCTGCTCTTCACCGCACCCGAGGGTGGCGTGATGCGCAACCGAAACGCGCGGCGCGCTTGGTTCAACCGAGCTGCCACCGTCGCTGGCGTGACCGGCCTGACGCCTCACGAGCTTCGCCACACGGCCGCGAGTCTCGCCGTCTCAGCCGGGGCGAACGTCAAGGCGGTCCAGAGGATGCTCGGTCATGCGTCCGCGGCGATGACGCTCGACCTCTACGCCGACCTCTTCGATGACGACCTCGAAGCAGTCGCCGACCACCTCGACATAGTGCGCGAAGCCGCTCGTGTTGCACGTTCGTTGCACGCAACGCCTGAGAGAGATTTTTCCCCGGGCCTCGAAACGACTACAGGCCCCGGAATACGGGGCCTGTAGGTGGTGGGCGATACTGGGATTGAACCAGTGACCCCTACCGTGTC
>CAWCKQ010000016.1:0-214363 GCA_963796185.1 uncultured Actinomycetota bacterium
GCAGCTCGTCACGGATCAGCCGTGACGTCTGCGCGGGGAGCTGACTCAGCAGCTCCCCGGTCGACGGCTCGGTCTTCGGTCCCGTCATCGCGGCTCACCTCCTACTCGGCACACCATGACGGTCGGGTGCCCGCTGACGGCGCGCGCAAACCCGGAACCCCCGCCCCGTCCGCTACCCGTTCAGACGACGTTTCGGGTGGTCCGGCCGAGGGGCATCTTCTCGACCATGCAGTCTCAGGTCGGCGGCCTGCAACGCCAGCAACACCCACCACCTGCCCCGCCGCGTCGGAGCGCAACGGCGCTGGCCGGCGCGTTCGTGGCCGGACTGGCAACCGAGGCCCTCCGGCGCGCGAAAAGCGGGCCAGGCGGCCCATTGCGCGCTGTCACGCCCGCCCCGTCACCGGACTCCCCGCCGGCCACGTCGGCTGCCGCGACGACTCTTGATGACGGTGACCAGCAAGCCGACCGCACCGAAGGGCGCCCCCACCCCGACCATCCGGACAAGCCGGATTCGCCGACGGAACTCACCCGACCCTCACTGTTGTACGTCCTGCGCCAGACCGTCGGCGAGTTCAGCCGGGACCAGTGCATGGACCTGGCCGCGGCGCTGACGTATTACGCGGTGCTGTCACTGTTCCCGGCTCTGCTGGTGATGATGTCGCTGCTCGGCGTGATCGGTCAGGACGAACGCACCGCCGACGCCATCCTCGGCATCGTCGACGACGTCAGCCCGGGCGCCGCCGTCGACGTGTTGCGACAGCCGATCGAGCAGCTCGTCAACGCACCATCGGCCGGCTTCACGCTGGTAGCCGGCCTTCTCGGCGCCCTGTGGTCGGCGTCGGGCTATGTCGGCGCCTTCGGTCGCGCGATGAACCGCATCTACGAGGTCGAAGAGGGCCGACCGATGTGGAAGCTGCGGTTGCAGCAGCTGCTGCTGACCTTGGCCGGCCTGATCATCGCGGCGGTGGCCGCCTTCCTGCTCGCGGTCAGTGGGCCGGTGGCCGAAACGCTGGGCGGGTACATCGGCATCGGGGAGACCGGCCTGGCGGTGTGGAACATCGCCCGCTGGCCCGTGCTGCTGGTGCTGGTGATCGTCGGGGTCGCGACCCTGTTCTACACCGGCCCGAACGTCAAGCAGCCGAAGTTCCGGTGGATCAGCGTGGGTGCCGCCATCGCCATCCTGACGTGGATCGTCGCCTCGTTGCTGTTCGGTGTCTACGTCGCCAACTTCGGCAGCTACAACAAGACGTTCGGCGCCCTGGCCGGTGTCATCGTGTTCCTGCTGTGGCTGTGGCTGACGAACGTGGCCCTGCTGTTCGGTGCCGAGGTCGACGCCGAACTCGAGCGCGGCCGCCAGCTGCAGGCCGGAATCCCGCCGAGGACACTCTGCAACTGCCGCTGCGCGACACCAGCGCCATCGACAAGGCCGAGGTCAAAGAGCGCGAGAGCCGCAAGCGCGGGCGGACGCTGCGGCGGTCGCACGGCCGCCGCGCATGATCCGCAGGTGAGCGGGATCCCTCCGCGAACGTCGGCGCCGAGCCGGGATGCGCGGGAGGTCGCGATGGTCAAGTGGCTGGATCGCATCCAGCGGCGCAGCAAGGCTGCGGCTTCACCATCGCTGTCGTCTACAAGTACATCGACGATCAGGCGTACTTCCTGGCAGCGCTGATCACCTACTACGCGTTCGTCTCGCTGTTCCCGCTGCTGCTGCTGCTGACCACCCTGCTCGGCGTCATATTGTCGGGCCGGCCGGAGTGGCGTGCAGAGATCGTCAACGCGGCCATCGACCAGTTCCCGGTCATCGGCGATCAGCTCAATCGACCTGAGGCGCTCAGCGGGGGAACCACCGCGGTCGTGGTCGGCATCGCGGGCGCGCTCTACGGCGGACTCGGCGTCGGCCAGGCCCTGCAGAACGCGATGGACACCGTATGGGCGGTGCCCCGGTACGCGCGGCCGGACCCGATCAAATCCCGCCTGCACAGCCTGGTGCTGCTGATCGTGCTGGGCTCCGCGGTCATCGCGACGACAGTGCTGACCGCTATCGGCAGGGGCTGGGCCAGTCTCGGCTTCCTGGGCACCGCCGGGGTGGTGGTCGCCTCACTGGTGCTCAACACCGCGGTGTGCACTGCGGCCTTCCGGGTGACCACGGTGCGCCCGCTGACCTACCGCGACGTGCTACCCGGCGCGCTGCTCGCCGCGGTGGTGTGGCAGATGCTGCAGTGGTTCGGCGCCGCCTACGTCGCGCACGTGCTGGCGTCGGCGAGTGTGACCAACAGCGTGTTCGCCATCGTGCTCGGTCTGCTGGCCTTCCTGTTCCTCGTCTCCACCTCGCTGCTGGTGTGCGCGGAGATCAACGCGGTCCGCCTGGACCGGCTGCATCCGCGGGCCCTGCTGACGCCGTTCACCGACAACGTCGACCTCACCGAGGCCGACCGCAAGATGTATTCGGGACAGGCCGAAGCGCAACAGGCCAAAGGCTTTCAGCGCGTGGACGTCAGCTTCCACAAGGCGGACCCGGCCGGGGGTGACACGGACGCCGACGGCGTTTGCGCCCCACCGGGCGAGGGTATGGCCGGTGCACATCCACCGAGCGGAAGCGAGTCTGATGAGCGTCACTAGTCGAACACGGTCGGCCGCCCGGTGGAGCCTGAAGACGCAGCGCAGGATCGCGCTGATCCAAGCCCTGTTCTGGCCCGCCGTCGTCACCACCGGGGTGGTGTCGGGTGGAGTGCTGCTGGCGGCCGTGCGGCGGCGGCGCGCCGCCGGGTCCGTGCCCGAGCACCCATCCGGCGCCGAGGCGCCGCAGACCGTGCCGCTGCCGGACAGCCCCGCCGCGACGGCTTGATGCGCGCACCTGTTGGCCGCGCTGGTCGACCTGAGCTGGCGGGCACGTCTACAACCGATCGACCGCGGCTGGCTCGACTTGGCGTTCAGCGTTCCGCTGCTTGACTGTTCCCGTGCCGAGCGCGAGCTCGGGTGGGCTCCGCGCTGGTCATCCACCACGGCCCTGCGCGATGTGATCGAGGGGGTGGCAGCGCAGGCGCACGACCAGAGCCCGCCGCTGCGGGCGCGGTCCATGCTCGAGCAGTTGCGCCGCGACATCACCGAAGGACTCCTGACCACGCGGCACCTGCCCTAGCATCCTCTGCGGCACGGAACTCGATCCGCACGAATTCGGCGACGGGCTCGAAACCGATGCGGCGATAGATGCCGTTGGAAATCGGGTTGGCCGCATCGGCGAACAACACCACCTCGGCAGTGCCGCTGCGATGCGCCAGTTCCACGGCAGCCGCTGTCACCGCGGACCCGTAGCCACGCCCGCGTGCCGACCGCGGCGTGTAAACCGGTCCGATGCCGACAGGAGCGGGGCGCGCAGCATCGCCATACTCACCGGCACGGCCTCCCGCGTCAGAGCACGAACCGGTCTCCGGCCCGGACGGCATTCGCCACGAACCGGCGACCGGCCGCATCGTCGCGGGGTTGGCGGAAGGTTTCGACGAAGAACTGTTCCACCCAGTCGACGAGCACGTCGTCATCGCATGCGGCGGCGACGCGATGCGCGCCCGGTACGGTGTGCGGGGGCCGCAACTGTCCCAGCCGGTACAGCTGCTCATCGACGTCGACGCTGCCCGATCGCGCGGTGGCGCCCTGCCATGCGGCGGCGAACGTCAGCGCGCCGGCGCGGGGACCGCGCACCCCGATGAGCTCGGGGCATATCCCGGCCAGCCGTTGTGCTGCGCAGTCCACCGTCCCCACCGGCAGACCCGTCACCAGCAACGGGTAGGGCGGGGTCTGCAACGCCGCACCGAGAACCCGGGCCTGGTCCTGCACGCTCAACAGCACGGCGGCAGCCGGCACTCCCGCGCTCAGCGCCGTCAGCTCGAGCGTGTGGAGCACGGGGTCGTGACCGTACACCGGGCCGGCCAGCGCCAGGAACTCCTCGACACCCTCATGCAGCCGGACTTCCATCCAGCCAGCATCACCGTTGGTGGCCGCCGCGTCGAGTCATTAAGATCGCTTAATTGACTGAAGAATATTTAGCTGTACTGTTGGCCAGCCGGCTCCTACCGTGCTCGGTATGGATGCCACCGCACTCGTCGTGCTCAGCGGATTCGCCACGACGATGGCGCTGATTGCGGCGATCGGCGCGCAGAACGCCTTCGTCCTGCGCCAGGGCATTCGCGGTGAGCACGTGCTGCCCGTCGTCGCGGTCTGCACCGTGTCCGATCTGCTGCTCATCTCCGCCGGCATCGCCGGCTTCGGCGCCCTGATCGCCGCCCACCCCGACATCGTCGCCGTCACCAAATACGGCGGCGCGGCGTTCCTGCTCGGCTACGGGGCACTCGCGGCCCGCCGCGCGCTCAGGCCTGGCGTGTTGACCCCCGCCGACGCGGCACCCGCCCGCCTGACCGGGGTGCTGGCGACCTGCCTGGCGATGACGTTTCTGAACCCGCACGTCTACCTCGACACCGTGATCCTGCTCGGAGCACTGGCCAACGAGCACCACGACGAGCGCTGGCTGTTCGGTGTCGGCGCAGTGACCGCCAGTGCGGTCTGGTTCACCGGGCTCGGATTCGGCGCCAAGCGACTGCGGCGGTTGTTCGCGTCCGCCCGGACTTGGCGCCTGCTCGACGGTGGTATCGCCGCGATGATGGTGGCGCTCGGGCTCGCCCTCGTGCTGCCGGTTACCGGGTAATGACCGGTTTCGGCAGCCGACTGCGCAACAATCGGTGCCATGTCGGCAGGCAAGCACGAGGGTCTCCGGGAGCGCAAGAAGCGCCAGACCCGGGAAGCCGTGCGCCTGGCCGCGTTCCGACTATTCACCGAGAACGGCTACCCCAACACGACGATCGAACAGATCGCGGAGGAGGCCGATGTCTCGCCCCGCACGTTCTTCCGCTACTTCCCGAACAAAGCGGCACTACTGATCCCCGACCAGTTGATGGAACCGATCATCGACCTGTTCCTAGCCGCACCCGCCGAACTCTCCCCATTCGCCGCCTACCGGTATGCGCTCGAGCAGGTGTTCGGCGGCTTCGCCGGAACCGAGTGGAACGAAGAGATGGCCCGCCAGCAACTGCTCTACACGCTGCCCGAGGCCGCCGGCGCGCTGTACAACGAATACATCCACACCATCGAGCTGATCACCGCGGCGCTCGCCGAGCGTCTGGACCGCCCGGCCGACGATCCCCTCCTGCGGATCACCGCCGGCGCCATGACCGGGGTGATGATGGCGGCGCTGCACGGCACCCCGATGAGTCCCGACACCCTCTTCGAGGGACTGGACTTCCTCGACGCCGGCCTGCCGCTGACCTCACCGGAAAAGTGACGCCCCGGCGCGGCAGGCATTAGCCTTCCCCCATGGCCCTCACGCCCCGCCGACCCGCTGTGCCGTCCCTGCTCGCCGCCCGGGTCGCCGTCGTCAGCGCTCTGGCGGCCGGCGCCGCGCTCACAGCTGCCGTGCACGCCGGTGCGCAGCCGGTCCCCCCGGTCGATCCCGCCGCACCGCCCGTCCCCCCGGCCGCGGCCGCTCCGGCGCAGCCCTTCACCGTCCTGCCGCTGGCCGAGGGCGAGGTCCCGCCGCCTGCGCCGCCACCGTCGGCGCGCCCTACATTCCGCCGGTCCCCGGCGGTGACTTCAACAACACCGGGCAACTCAGCTTCCTCAAAGAACTGTGGAACATGCGCAATTCCGGCGAGTTCTTCCAGTCGATGTATCCCGGGTCCATGTCCCCGTCCGAGTACGTGCCGCCGGTGCCCTACGGCACGCCCCCGCCACCACCTCCAGGCGCACCGCAAGCGCCCGCTTCGGCGCCGCCGCCGATCTGGCCACCGGCCGGCATGGTGCCCGTACCGACTCCGTAGTGCCTTCCGGGTCGGCGCCTTCCGGGTCGGCTGGCTATCCTCGCCGAGTGTCCACCTCGGTTCGCCCGGCGGTGTCCCGGCGCGGTTTCCTCGCCATCACCGCCGGCACGGCGTTGCTCGCCGCCTGCAGCCCGTCGAAACCCGGAGCCGTTGCCGAGGACGGCTCGGTGACCGTCACGCACACGTTCGGCCAGACCCGCATCCCCAAGCCACCGACGCGCGTGGTCAGCGCCGGCCTGACCGACGCCGATGACCTGCTGGCCGTCGGCGTCGTCCCGATCGCGGTCACCGACTGGTTCGGGACCAACCCTTCGGCGTGTGGCCGTGGGCGCAGCCCCGGCTCGGCGGCGCCAAGCCCATCGTCCTCTCGTTGGCCGACGGCGTGCAGGTCGAGCGGATCTCGGACCCTGAAACCGGACCTCATCGTCGCGACCAACGCCGGACTGGACCGGGCGACCTACGACCAGCTCAGCGCCATCGCGCCGACCGTCGCGCAGACCGGTCGCGACGCGTTCTTCGAACCGTGGCGCGACCAGGCGAACATCATCGGTCAGGCGGTGTTCCACCACGACGAGATGACCAAGCTGATCGCCGACATCGACGCAGTCGCTGCAGGCCGTACAGGACAACCACCCGCAGTTCGCGGACCAGAAGGTGCTGCTGCTCAGCGGCACACTGGACGACGACGGTGTCCGCGTCGTCGGGCCGCCCTGGCGCCGCGATTTCCTGACCGCGATGGGCCTGACACTCGCCGACACCGACGACGCTCATTCCCCGCGCCAGAATGGCCGCCGTGCTCGATGACGCCGACGTGCTCATCTGGACCACCGAAAGCGACGACGAACAGGCCGCGCTGCTCGCCGATCCCATCGTCGCGGGCCTGACCGCGACCAAGCGGAAGCACAACGTGTTCACCGGCAAGGAACTCGCCGGGGCGATCGCCTACTCCTCGACACTGTCCTATCCGGTGATCGTCGACAAACTGCCACCTCTGATCGCGGCCGCCCTGGGCTGATCTAATGGGCCGGTGACCGAGCAGACCGACTCGACCGGACCAGCACGCCGCGTTCGCCCGCGTGGGATCGGCCTACTATCCGATCCTCGTGGCGGTGTTCACCGCGCTGGTGATCATCTCCAACGTCACCGCCACCAAGGGCGTCGCGTTCGGCCCGATCATCACCGACGGCGGGTTCATCGTGTTCCCGCTGACCTACGTGATCGGCGACGTGCTCTCCGAGGTGTACGGATTCCGGGCGGCCCGGCGGGCGATCTTCACCGGATTCGCCATGAACATCCTTGCCGCGCTGGCCTTCTGGGTCACCATCTATCTGCCCGCCGCCGACTTCTACACCAATCAGGAGCACTTCGAGAACGTCGTGCACGCCTACACCCAGCTCATCGTCGCCGGACTGGCCGGGTTCATCGTCGGGCAGACCCTCAACGCGTGGGTGGTCGTGGCGATCAAGGAGCGCACCAAGGAGAAGCACCTGTGGGCACGGTTGATCGGATCGACGTTCGTCGGCCAGCTGGGTGACACGCTGGTGTTCTGCACCATCGCGGCCAGCGCGATCGGGATCTCGACCTTCAAGGACTTCGCCGTCTACACAGCGCTGGGCTGGTTCTACAAGACCGCCATCGAGGTCGTCATGCTGCCCGTCACCTACCGGGTGATCGCGATCATCAAGCGTCGCGAACCGACGTATCAGCTGGTGGGTTAACCGACTTCTATATGCATGTCCGCCTGCCGGCCCCCGCTGCGCGCCGCCCCGACCCCGGCGACCACCACCACGGCGATCCCGGCGACAGCCGACGCGCCCAGGCTCTGATGCAGCAGCAGGAAACCGACCACGAAGGCCAGTGCCGGCTCCAGACACATCAGCGTCCCGAACGCGGCCGTCGTCAGCCGCCGCAGCGCCAGCAACTCCGGCGGCGAGTGCCAGCGCCACCCCGATGAGATCGACGCCGCCGCTGAACGGCTGGCTCAACAGCACCACGCCGACGGCGGCCAGACCCGGCCAGACCCACCGCTGCCGGCCGGTGCCGTGCGCGGCGGCGACCGTCAGCGGACCGAGGAATTCCAGTGCGGTGGCGGTGCCCAGCGGTAGCCGGTCGAGCGAGGCCATGAAGAACAACGAGACCGCGGCGCTGACGACGCCGAGGACCACGCACATGCCGAAGGTCTTGCGGGTGAACGCCGACGGCCGCGGCCGTACCACCACCAACAGGATCAGGCCGGCCCACGCCAGCCGCAGCCAGGCGGTGCCGTCGGAGCCGATGTCCTCGATCAGATTGACCGCCACCGCCATGCCCAGCTGTACCGACACCATCGCCGACACCGCCATCAGCGCACCGGCGCGCGCCTGCCCCCCACTCATCCGGACAGTCAACCCGGCACCGGCCCGTCAGCCGCGGTGACATGCCGCGACCGGCCCGCTCTGAGCCGTTGATAAGGCTGCTCTGGCAAGGTTCACAGAGCTTCGCCGAGCAGATGCCAACGGTAGCTACTCGGCGGTAGCTTCGGCGTCATGAGCGTGACTGCGGATGCGATGCGAACCATGCGTGACGACGGCGCCCACACGATCCTGGACTACGGCGATCGCGCGCTGCTTCTCGAATTCGGCGGCACCGCCGAAGTACTGACGTGGACCGATGCGCTGCGGGCGGCCGAACTGCCCGGCGTGGTGGATCTGGTCCCCGCCGCCCGGACCGTGCTGGTGAAACTGGCCGGACCCGAATACCAGGCCCCGACGCGTCAGCGTCTCGGCCGGGTACAGCCGAGCGCGGACGCGATAGCCGACGCCTCGGCGCCACCGGCCGGTCAAGCCGACGTCGTGCTCGACGTCGTCTACGACGGGGAGGACCTCGACGAGGTGGCCCGGTTGGCCGGGATGACCGTCGACGACGTCGTCGCCGCACACACCGGATCGCCGTGGCGCGTCGGATTCAGCGGCTTCGCACCGGGTTTCGCGTACCTGGTGGGCGGCGACGAGCGGCTGGCGGTGCCGCGGCGCACCGAGCCGCGGACGAAGGTGCCCGTCGGGTCGGTGGGGTTGGCCGGGGAGTTCAGCGGCGTCTACCCGCGTGAATCGCCCGGCGGCTGGCAGCTGATCGGCCGCACCTCGGCGGTGCTGTGGGACGCCGATCGCGACGACCCCGCGCTGCTGATCCCCGGCCGGTGGGTGCAGTTCCGGGCGGTGGGGCGATGAGCAGCGTGACGCTGGAGATCCTGCAGACGGGCCCGCTCGCCCTGGTCGAAGACCTGGGCAGGCCGGGTCTCTCGCATCTGGGCGTGACCCGGTCGGGGGCGGCCGACCGGCGCTCGCACACGCTGGCCAACCGACTGGTCGCCAACCCCGGGGACCGCGCCACCGTGGAGGTGACGCTGGGCGGCTTCACCGCCCGGGTGCGCGGCGGCGACATCGCCATCGCCGTCACCGGCGCCGACACCGATCCCGCCGTCGACGGTGTCCCGTTCGGCACCAACAGCATTCATCACGCACACGACGGTGAGGTGCTCTCACTGGGTCCGCCCCGATCCGGGCTGCGGTCCTACCTGGCAGTGCGGGGCGGCTTCGACGTGGCGCCGGTACTGGGGTCGCGCAGTTATGACGTGATGTCCGCGCTCGGGCCGGGGCCGCTGCGCCCCGGCGACGTGCTGCCCGTCGGTGAGCACACCGAGGAGTTCCCCGAACTCGATCAGGCTCCCGTGGCCGCCATCGACGAAGACGTCCTCGAGCTCAAGGTGGTGCCGGGACCGCGCGACGACTGGTTCGTCGACCCCGACATCCTGGTGCACACCAACTGGCAGGTCACCAACCGCAGCGACCGGGTCGGTATGCGACTGGTCGGCATGCCCCTGGAATACCGTCGGCCCGACCGGCAGCTGGCCAGCGAAGGCGCCGCCCGCGGCGCGATCCAGGTGCCGCCCAACGGTTTCCCGGTGATTCTCGGTCCCGACCACCCGGTCACCGGCGGCTACCCGGTGATCGGCGTCGTGATCGACGACGACATCGACAAGGTGGCCCAGGCCCGGCCCGGCCAGACGGTGCGACTGCACTGGTCGCGGCCACGCCACCCGTTCCAGCAGTCGGGGGACAGCCCGGCCTGGTAGAACCAGGGGTGTGCGCGCACGCCTCGTCCACACCTCGGATCTCGACGACGAGACCCGCGAGGACGCCCGACAGATGGTCATCGAGGCCTTCACCGGTGAGTTCTCCGACGCCGACTGGGAGCACGCGCTCGGGGGTATGCACGCGGTGATCTGCCACCGCGGCGCGCTGATCGGGCATGCCGCCGTCGTGCAGCGCCGCCTCCTCTACCGCGATACCGCACTGCGGTGCGGCTACGTCGAGGCGGTGGCGGTGCGCGAGGACCAGCGCGGCCAGGGGCTGGCCAGCGCGCTGATGGACGCCGCCGAGCAGGTGATCCGCGGTGGCTACCACCTGGGGGCGCTCGCGACCAGCGACCTGGGGCGCCCCCTCTACTCCGGCCGCGGCTGGCTGCCGTGGCGCGGGCCGACGTCCGTGCTCGCCCCCGGTGGCCTCACCCGCACCGCGGACGACGACGGTTCGGTGTTCGTGCTACCCGCGGCGATGCCCGCGTCGGTGACGCTCGACCCGGAAGCCGGGATCGCCTGCGACTGGCGCGACGGCGATGTGTGGTGACTCCTCACAGCCGGCCGGTGTGGACCGTGAGCGGAAATTCACGGCCTGAGCGGCGGTGACACGGCCCAGCAACGGCCGGGTAACCGGGCCGAAACACGACATGAATAGACAGTGGGCATGAAGGAGCCGGACTGGTCGCCGCTCACCGGCTTCCGGGTCGCGGTGACGTCAGCGCGGCGCGCCGACGAGCTCGCCGCGCTGCTGCGCCGCCGCGGTGCGACCGTCACCAGCGCGGCCGCGATCGACATGGTGCCGCTGCCCGACGACGACGAGTTGCGCCGGTACACCGAAGCACTGATCGCCGCGCCACCGGACATCGTGGTCGCCACGACCGGCATCGGCTTGCGCGGCTGGATCGCCGCGGCCGACGGATGGGGCCTGGCCGGGGAGCTCACCGCGGCGTTGGGTACGGCGCGCATCGTGTCCCGCGGTCCGAAGGCCACTGGGGCGCTGCGCGCGGCCGGCCTGCCGGAGGAGTGGTCCCCGGAATCGGAGTCCTCCCGCGAGGTGCTGCACTACCTGGTCGAGGGCGGGATCGCGGGCCGGCGCATCGCGGTGCAGCTGCACGGCGCCACCGCCGATTGGGACCCGTTCCCGGAGTTCCTCGACGAATTGCGCTCTGCCGGAGCCGAAGTGGTGCCGATCCGGGTGTACCGCTGGCATCCGGCGCCGCGCGACGGCGAGTTCGACCAACTGGTCGCCGGTATCGCCGAGGAGAAGTTCGACGCGGTGAGCTTCACCTCCGCACCCGCCGTCGCGTCGGTGCTGATGCGGGCCGGCGAGATGGGCATCGAAGACGAGGTGCTCGCGGCCCTGCGCGGCGGCGTGCACGCGATGTGCGTGGGCCCGGTCACCGCGCGGCCGCTGGTCCGGCTCGGGGTGCCGACGTCTGCGCCGGAGCGAATGCGACTGGGCGCGTTGGCCCGTCACATCACCGACGAACTGCCGCTGCTGCAGGCGCGCACGGTGCGCGTCGCGGGGCACCTGCTCGAGATCCGCGGCAACTGCGTGCTCGTCGACGGTGCGGTCAAGGCCCTGGCCCCGGCGGCGATGGCGACCATCCGGGCGCTGGCCCACCGGCCCGGCGCCGTGGTCTCCCGCACCGATCTGTTGCGCGCACTGCCCGGCAGCGGCACCGACACCCACGCCGTCGAGACGGCCGTGCTGCGGCTGCGCGCGGCGCTGGGCGACAAGAAGATGGTGGCCACGGTGGTCAAGCGCGGCTACCGGCTGCCCGTCGACGAAGCGTACGCGTCATGAGCCTGCTGCTCGTCGCGCACGGCACCCGCAAGCGGCAGGGCGTCGCACTGATCGGTGACCTGGCCGCCGGCGTCTCGGCGGCGTTGGACCGGCCCGTGCATGTGGCGTTCGTCGACGTGCTCGGACCCACACCCGCCGAGGTGCTGGGCGCGACCACCGCGGAGCCGACCGTACTGGTGCCGGCGTTCCTGGCGCGCGGTTATCACGTCAGCAACGACATCCCCGGCCATGTGCGGGCCAGCGGGCACGACGACGTCACCGTGACGAGCGCGTTGGGGCCCGATCCGCAGCTGATCCGCGTCCTGACCGATCGTCTCATCGAAAGCGGTTGGCAGCCCGACGATTCGGTGATCCTGGCCGCTGCGGGTACCTCCGACCGTGGCGCCATGCACGACCTGCACACCACCGCGGCCTGGCTGTCGGCGACCCTCGGTGCGCGGGTCGAGCTGGCGTTCGCCGCCACCGGTGCGCCGCGGGTGGCCGATGCGGTCACCGCGCTGCGCCGCCGCGGCGCGGCGCGTCGTGGTCGCGTCATATCTGTTGTCCGAGGGACTTGTTTCAGGACCGGCTGCGTGCCAGCGGCGCCGACCTGGTGACCGATCCGCTCGGCACCCACCCGGGCGTGACGCGGCTACTCACCAGCCGGTTCCAGCGCGCCCACGTCGACGCCGGCGCGCTGAGCTCAGGGATGCGGGGTCGTTGACGGCGGCAGCCCGGCCACCAGCGGCGTGTCCGCGCCCACCCGGCCCAGCCTGGCCGCGCCGCCCGGATCACCGAGCGGGGCGTCGCGGCCAGGCAGGACCATCGTGAAGAACGCCGCGTTATCCCCCAAGAACTCGGCTTCTTCGTCGGGCAGGTCGGTTTCGTAGTAGATGGCGTCCATCCGGCACGCGATGCGGCACGCGCCGCAGTCCACGCACTCGTTCGGGTTGATGTACATCGCGCGGTCGCCCTCGTAGATGCAGTCGGCCGGGCACTCCTGCACGCAGGACTTGTCCACGATGTCCACGCACGCGCTACCGATCACGTAGGTCATGGCTACGACGGTAGGTAGTTTCCGCGCCACCGTCGTGGGCCGAAAGTCCCTACTTCGATCACACTTTGGGCACCGCCGGGAGTCAGGAACCGATCTGGACCTCGCCGTCGGCGGTGACGCGGGTCGCGTAGACGGGCAGCGCGTACGCCGGGTCGTCGAGGCAGACAACCGTCGTCGAGGGCGAAGGCCTGCTTCTTCATCGGCGACTGCACGGTGGCGCGCCCCGCCCGGTCGCCGACGATGCCGCGCGACATCACCGCCGCGCCGGAGAACGGGTCGATGTTGCCGACCGCGTGCAGGCTGCCGTCGTCGAGCCGGAACAGTGCGGCCTGCGCACCGTCGGGCAGCAGCACCCCGACGCCGCGGTTGGGCATCAAGAAGTCGTACCGGCAGGCAGTGGTCCAGACCGCGATGTCGTTGAGCAGTGTCATCGGGGCTATCTCCCTACCTTGGGCATGCCGATCGGGGTGGGCACCTTGCGTCCGCCGTTCTCGGTGAACGTGACCGTGGGATCGGGCGACCTCGGGCGCGTTGACGAACGACACGAACCGCGACAGCTTGTCGGGATCGTCGAGCACGCCCTTCCACTCGCAGGCGTAGCCCTCGACGTGCCGGGCGATCGCGGCCTCGAACTCGGCGGCCAGCCCCAGCGAGTCGTCGCAGACGACCTCCCGCAGGTGTGCCAGGCCCATCTGCCTGCACCCACGGCGCGGTGCGCTGCAGCCGGTCGGCGGTGCGGATGTAGAACATCAGGAACCGGTCGATGTAGCGCACCAGCGTGTCGTCGTCGAGGTCGCTGGCCAGCAGTTCGGCATGCCGCGGCGTCATGCCGCCGTTGCCGCCGACGTAGAGGTTCCAGCCGTGCTCGGTGGCGATCACGCCGACGTCCTTGCCGCGGGCCTCGGCGCACTCCCGCGCGCACCCCGAGACGCCCATCTTGATCTTGTGCGGGGCGCGCAGCCCCCGGTAGCGCAGCTCGAGGTCGACCGCCATCTGCACCGAATCCTGCTGCCCGTAGCGGCACCAGTCGCTGCCCACACAACTCTTGACGGTGCGCAGCGCCTTGCCGTAGGCGTGGCCGGACTCCATCCCGCCCTCGACCAGGCGCCGCCAGATCTCGGGCAGCTGCTCCACCCGCGCCCCGAACAGATCGATGCGCTGGCCGCCCGTGATCTTGGTGTACAGCCCGAAGTCGCGGGCGATCTCGCCGATCAGGATCAGCTGCTCGGGGGTGATGTCGCCGCCGGGCACCCGGGGCACCACCGAGTAGCTGCCGTTGCGCTGGATGTTGGCCAGGAAGTGGTCGTTGGAGTCCTGCAGCGAGGCCTGCTCGCCGTCGAGGATGTGCTCCGAACTCGTCGACGCCAGGATCGACGCGACCACGGGTTTGCAGATGTCGCAGCCCCGTCCGCGGCCGAAACGCTCGATCAGGCCGGAGAACGTGCGGATCTCGGTGGCGCCGATGATCTCGAACAGCTCGGCGCGCGACTGCGCGAAGTGCTCGCACAGCGCCTTGGACTGCTCGACGCCCTCGGCCTCCAGCAGCTGCTTGAGCAGCGGCACGCAGGAGCCGCAGGACGTGCCGGCCCTGGTGCACTGCTTGAGCGCGGGCACGTCGCAGCAGCCGCCGGCGATGGCGTCGGCGACGTCGCCTTTGGTGACGTTGTTGCACGAGCAGATCTGCGCGCCGGCCGGCAACGCGGCGACCCCGAGTGCCGTCGAGCCGCCGTCGTTGCCGCCGGGCGCGATCAGCGCGAGCGGGTCACCGGGCAACTGCTCGCCGACCATCGGGCGCAACATGCCGTAGGCGGAGGCGTCGCCGACGAGGATCCCGCCCAGCAGCGTCTTGGCATCGTCGGAGAGCACCAGCTTGGCGTAGGTCTGGTTGACCGCGTCGTTGACGGCCACTTCGAGGCAGTCCGGGGTGGTGCCCATGGCGTCGCCGAAGCTGGCCACGTCCACGCCGAGCAGCTTGAGCTTGGTGGACATGTCGGCGGTGCCGAACTCGGCGGCACCGCCCAGCAGCCGGTCGGCGACCACCTCGGCGCTGGTGTAGCCGGGGCCCGACCAGGCCGTAGCAGCGGCCCTCGATCGCGGCCGCCTCGCCGATCGCGTAGATCCGCGGATCCCTGGTGGCACAGGAGGTGTCGGTGAGCACCCCGCCGCGCGGCGCGAGCGTCGAGGCCCGCCTCGCGGGCGAGTTCGTCGCGCGGCCGCACGCCTGCCGCGAAGATCACCACGCCCGCCTCGACGGTCTGTCCCGTCGCTCAGGACGACCTCGCACCCCGTCGGCGGTCCGCGGCCTCGATGCGCTCGGTGCCCACGCCGACGTGCACGTCGATACCGAGCTCGGTGATCATCCGGGCCAGCAGCGCGCCGCCGCCCTCGTCGAGCTGCTGGGCCATCAGCCGCGGCGCCATCTCCACGACGTGCGCCCGCATCCCGAACACCGCGCAGCGCGTTGGCCGCCTCCAGGCCGAGCAACCCGCCCCCGATGACGACACCGGTGGCGTCACCGGAGGCGGCGGCTGCTCGGGCGGCATCGGCCCGGATCGCGTCGAGATCGTCGAGCGTGCGGTAGACGTGGCAGTTCGGCAGCTCGTGGCCGGGTACCGGCGGCACGAACGCGTAGGAGCCCGTCGCGAGGACCAGTGCGTCGTAACCGATCCGCTCGCCGTCGGCGGTCGTCACCGACGTGGCGGCCGGATCCACCGCGACCACCCGACTGCCGAGCCGCAGGTCCACCAGGTCGTCGCCGCGGTAGTCGTTGCCCGGCAGCGCGAGGCGGCCGCGCTCCCAGTGTTCGGTGTAGGCCGTCAATCCGACCCGGTCGTAGGCGGCGTCGCGTTCCTCGGCCAGCACCGTCACCCGCCAGCGGCCCTGCGCGTCGCGCGACGCGCAACGCCTCGACGAAGCGGTGCCCGACCATGCCGTGACCGACGACCACGACGTGTGAACTCGACATGGCGCTCAGGCTAAGAAGCCGATATTGCCGCCGTGTCGCGTCGTGTGAAGCGGCCATCACGGTGTTCTCACCAGCGGCCGGCGGCGCCTGTGAGCAGTTCGCTGCCGGCGAACGCCGCGCCGGAACATGAGCGTGGGCGACTCAAGTTCTATCGGGTGGAGATGCCGGCACCGGGCCGGCCGCACAACAAGGAGAACAACCATGAGCAATGTGGCGTTGTGGAGCCGGCCGGCGTGGAGCACCGCGCACACCGACCGCTGGGTGCGCGACTTCTTCGGTCCCGCGACCGCCGATGACGGGGCCTCGGCCTCCCGGCTGCGCGTCCACCCCGCCGTCGAGGTGGCCCGCGACGGCGACGACGCGGTGATCCGGGTGGATCTGCCCGGTGTCGACGTCAGCAAGGACGTCGACGTCGAGGTGGACCAGGGCCGCCTGGTGATCCGGGGTGAGCGCCGCGACGAGCGGTCCGAGGAAGCCGACGGCCGCAGGATCAGCGAGGTCCGGTACGGCTCGTTCCATCGCTCGTTCAAACTGCCCGCACACGTCACCGGCGACGCCGTCTCGGCCGCCTACGACGCGGGCGTGCTGACCGTACGGGTGGCCGGGGCGCACAAGGGCTCCGAGGCCCAGCGCATCGCGATCGAGAGCAAGTAAGCACCCCGCACCACAACCGGTGGGAACCAGACGGTTCCCACCGGTTAGTGTGCTGAAGCCATGGGCGCCTCGCTGGGCATCGACACGGCACTGACCGTGCTCGCCGCCGGATTGATTTTCGCGTTGGCCCTGGCCCTGGGCGTGTGGAAGTACCGCGAGATGGCCACCAGTCCCACGCACCTGGCCCACCCGTACGTCGACATCGCCCACCGCGCCGCGCTGCTGTACGCCTTCGCCACCATGCTGCTGGCGGTGTTCGTCGAGCTCAGCGCATGGCCCGCCTGGGTCAACCTGGCCGCGACGGGCATCGTGGTGTTCTTCTTCGTGCTGGCCATCGCGACCTACATGGCGCACGGCATCCGGCGCGACACCACCAATCAGTTCGAGCACGTCGACACCGCCATCCGCGTCGCCATGGCCGCGCTGATCGTCGGCGAGATCGGCGGGTTCGGCGTCCTGTTCGCCGGCTTCGTCGTGGGTCAGTTCGGCTGAGATCGCGACCGGCAAACGCGCCACTGCGTGAGTGAACAGTTGTACGCTCAAGCCCACCACGAATCGGAGGGCAACGTGACGAACTACCAGACCATCGTCGTCGGCACCGACGGATCGGAGACCTCGCTGCGCGCGGTGGACCGCGCCGCGGCGATCGCCGCCGAATCAGGCGCCACACTGATCGTGGCATCGGCGCACCCCGCCCCGCGACCCGGCAACGGGGCCGGCGAACCCGACCTACCGCGCGGCGAGAATTACCGCACCGAGGGCAACGCTCCGGTGTACGCACTGCTGCGCGACGCCGCCGCCCGGGCGCGCGCTGCCGGTGCCGGTGACGTCCAGGAACGGGCCGTCGACGGGGCGCCCGCCGATGCCCTGGTCGCGCTGGCGGCCGAGGTCGGGGCCGATCTGCTGGTCGTCGGCAACGTCGGGATGAACTCGGTGGTCGGCCGGTTGGTCGGATCGGTACCGCGCATCGTTGCCCGCCACGCCAAGACGGAGGTGCTCGTCGTCGACACGGCGCAGTGATCGGCCGGTCACCGCCAGCGGGCGAGGATCTCCTTGGCCCGCTCGGCCAGCGCGGCCTGCCACAGCGGGCCGAAGCTGATCCGCGCGACCCCGAGCGGCCCGTAGGAAGCCGGATCCGCCTTGTCCGGCGCCGCGATCGCGTTCACCGGTAGGGGCAGCTCGGAGGCCAAGCGCCGCAACGTGTCCGGGTCGTGGAATCCGACGGGATACAGCACGTCGGCACCGGCTTGGGCGGCCTCGCGCAGCCGCGCGACCGCCCGCTCGACGCGATCGGTGGCATCGCCGTCCTGGCGCAGGAACAGATCGGTGCGGGCGTTGACGACCACGTGCACCCCGGCTGCGTCGGCGGCCGCACGCAGGGCCCCCACCAGCTCGGCATGCTCGCCGGAGGACCGCAACCGGCCGCCCTCGCTGTGCACCGTGTCCTCGATGTTGAGCCCCACCGCGCCCACGGACAGCAGACCCTCGATCAGGCGCACCGGCACCTCGCCGTAGCCGGACTCGATGTCCACCGACACCGGCAGGTCCACGGCCGCGGTGATCTGCGCGACCCGCGCCAGTAGATCGGCGAAGCTCATCCCCTCGTTGTCGGCCTTACCGACCGAGTCCGCCACCGGGTGACTGCCGACGGTCAGCGCGGCGAAGCCGGCGTCCGCGGCCAGCCGCGCGGACCAGGCGTCCCAGACCGTCGGCAGGATCACCGGATCGCCCGGCCGATGCAGTGCCAGCAACGCCTGTGCGCGGTCCTCGAGAACGTCGTGCGCCATTGCTTACCTCCATGTCATCAAAGTGATCTGTCTCACCCACCGCACGGGTGATGTCGCTAGCATCAGTTGCGTAATGTGATCCATGACACCCTTCAGCCCAAGGAGGTCACTTGTCCAGCAGCACCACCGAGCTCGCCGAACTTCACGACTTGATCGGGAGCCTCCGGCGTTGCGTGACATCGCTGGCGTCGCGATACGGGGACAGCCCCGCCACGCGTCGCATCGTCAACGATGCCGAACGCATCCTCAACGACATCGACCGGCTCGACATCGACGCCGAGGAGCTCGAACTCGCGCGGGGCGTCAGCCGGCACCACCACGTCGGTGAGCGGATCGCGATTCCGGACACTCAGTACGACACCGATTTCTGGCGCGGCGTCGACGACGAAGGCCTGGGCGGAACGCACTAACCGGGGAGTGCCCGAACGGGCGCATCGGGCTCGTGCGACAGTCGAGTTCGCCGAAATACAAGTACATCGAGAGGGAAACGTGAGCGCACCCACCGCCGACCGCAAGGCGACCGGCGTCTTCTCCCCTGGCCGAGCCCAGATCTCGCAGCGCACGTTGCGCACCGACAACTGGCTCAAGGCACCCATCGTCACCGACCTGGGATTCGCCGCGTTCATCATCTACGCGACGGTGCGGGCGTTCATGCAGAACAACTACTACGTCCCGGAATACCACTACCTGACGCCGTTCTATTCGCCGTGCGTCAGCACGGGATGCGTCCCGGAGGCCAGTCACTTCGGCCAGTTCCTGCCCGACGTGTGGTGGTTGCCCTACGCGGCGCTGTCGCTGCCGTTCCTGCTGCTGTTCCGGCTCACCTGCTACTACTACCGCGGGGCCTACTACCGGACGGTGTGGCAGGCGCCGACGGCCTGCGCGGTGGCCGAGCCCCACGCGAAATACACCGGCGAAACCCGCTTTCCGCTGATCATTCAGAACACCCACCGGTACTTCTTCTACATCGCGGCGATCATCTCGGTGATCAACACCTACGACGCGATCATCGCCTTCCACTCGCCGTCCGGCTTCGGATTCGGTCTGGGCAACGTGATCCTCGTGATCAACGTGATCCTGCTGTGGACCTACACGATCAGTTGCCACTCCTGCCGCCACGTCGCCGGCGGACGGCTCAAGCACTTCTCCAAACACCCTGTCCGGTACTGGATGTGGACCCAGATCAGCAAGCTGAACACCCGGCACAAGCTCTACGCCTGGGTCACCCTCGGCACGCTGATGCTGACCGACTTCTACGTCATGCTGGTCGCCAGCGGCACCATCTCCGATCTGAGATTCGTCGGCTGAGTCCGACCGGCTGACAACGGTTTTCAAGTGATCAATCAAGGGACGAGTGAGGTTTGATGGCTTCGGACGAAGCTCGAATTGGAACGGCACGAGTACGACGTCGTCGTGATCGGCGCCGGCGGCGCCGGCCTGCGCGCCGTGATCGAGGCCCGCGAGCGTGGCCTGCGCGTCGCGGTGGTGACCAAGTCGCTGTTCGGCAAGGCGCACACCGTGATGGCCGAGGGCGGCTGCGCGGCGGCCATGCGCAACGTCAACACCAAGGACTCCTGGCAGGTGCACTTCGGTGACACCATGCGCGGCGGCAAGTTCCTCAACAACTGGCGGATGGCCGAACTGCACGCCCAGGAAGCCCCCGACCGGGTGTGGGAGCTGGAGACCTACGGCGCGCTGTTCGACCGCACCAAGGACGGCAAGATCAGCCAGCGCAACTTCGGCGGGCACACCTACCCGCGGCTGGCGCACGTCGGCGACCGCACCGGCCTGGAGATCATCCGCACGCTGCAGCAGAAGATCGTCTCGCTGCAGCAGGAGGACAAGCGCGAGCTCGGCGACTACGAGGCCCGCATCCGGGTCTTCCACGAGACCGCGATCACCGAGCTGATCCTCGAAGGCGACGGCGACCAGAAAAGGGTGGCCGGCGCGTTCGGCTACTACCGCGAGACCGGTGATTTCGTGCTGTTCGAGGCGCCCGCGATCGTGCTGGCCACCGGCGGTATCGGCAAGTCCTACAAGGTGTCGTCGAACTCCTGGGAGTACACCGGCGACGGGCATGCGCTGGCGCTGCGCGCCGGCGCCAGCCTGATCAACATGGAGTTCATCCAGTTCCACCCCACCGGCATGGTCTGGCCGCTGTCGGTCAAGGGCATCCTGGTCACCGAGGGTGTGCGCGGCGACGGCGGAGTGCTGAAGAACTCCGAGGGCAAGCGCTTCATGTTCGACTACATCCCCGACGTCTTCAAGGGCCAGTACGCCGAGACGGAGGAAGAGGCCGACCAGTGGCTCAAGGACAACGACTCCGCCCGCCGCACTCCTGACCTGCTCCCCCGCGACGAGGTGGCCCGCGCCATCAACACCGAGGTCAAGGAGGGCCGCGGCACCCCGCACGGCGGCGTCTACCTCGACATCGCGTCCCGCATGACCCCCGAGGAGATCAAGCGGCGGCTGCCCTCGATGTACCACCAGTTCATCGAGCTCGCCGAGGTGGACATCACCACCGACGAGATGGAGGTCGGGCCGACCTGCCACTACGTGATGGGCGGGATCGAGGTCGAGCCGGACACCGGCGCGGCCGCGACACCGGGGCTCTTCGCCGCGGGCGAGTGCGCGGGCGGCATGCACGGCAGCAACCGGCTGGGCGGAAACTCGCTGTCGGACCTGCTGGTGTTCGGTCGCCGCGCCGGGCTCGGCGCGGCGGACTACGTGCGCGCGATGTCCGACCGGCCGAAGGTCACCGAGGAGTCGCTCACCGCGGCCGCCGAGATGGCGCTGGCGCCCTTCGACGGCCCGGGCGAGGGCAGTGCAGCCGGAGAACCCCTACACCCTGCAGCTCGACATGCAGGACACGATGAACAACCTGGTCGGCATCATCCGCAAGTCCGGCGAGATGCAGGAGGCGCTGGACAAGCTGCAGGAACTGCGGGAGCGCTACAAGCGCGTCCAGGTGGAGGGCGACCGCAAGTTCAACCCGGGCTGGCATCTGGCCATGGACCTGCGGAACATGCTGCTGGTCAGCGAGTCCGTGGCGAAGTCGGCGATGACGCGCACCGAGAGCCGCGGCGGGCACACCCGTGACGACTTCCCGTCGATGGACGCCGACTGGCGCAACCACCTGCTGGTGTGCCGGTCCGAGGGCGACGACCCGGTGGTGCCCGACGTCAGCGTCAGCAAGGAACGGCAGCCGACGATGCGGCCCGACCTGCTGGAGGCCTTCGAGCTCTCCGAACTCGAGAAGTACTACACCGACGACGAGCTCGTCGAACACCCCCAAGCGGAAGGGCTGAGATCATGGCTGGGTCCACAGGACAACTCAGCGAAGATGCGCGTCTGGCGCGGTGACGCCTCGGGCGGCGAACTCAAGGACTACACCGTCGAGGTCAACGAGGGTGAGGTCGTCCTCGACATCATCCACCGGCTGCAGCAGACCCAGACCGGCGATCTGGCCGTGCGGTGGAACTGCAAGGCGGGCAAGTGCGGATCGTGCTCGGCGGAGATCAACGGCCGGCCGCGGCTGCTGTGCATGACCCGGATGTCGACCTTCGGTGAGGACGAGGTCGTCACCGTGACGCCGTTGCGCACGTTCCCGGTGATGCGCGACCTGGTCACCGACGTGTCCTTCAACTACGAGAAGGCCCGGGAGATCCCGTCCTTCACGCCGCCGAAGGACCTGCAGCCCGGCGAGTACCGGATGCAGCAGGAGGACGTGAACCGCAGCCAGGAGTTCCGCAAGTGCATCGAGTGCTTCCTGTGCCAGAACACCTGCCACGTGGTGCGTGACCACGAGGAGAACAAGAAGGCGTTCGCCGGGCCGCGGTATCTGATGCGGCAGGCCGAGCTGGACATGCACCCGCTCGACGTACACGGACACCGCGCCGAGGAGGCGCAGGACGACAACGGCCTGGGCTACTGCAACATCACCAAGTGCTGCACCGAGGTGTGCCCCGAACACATCAAGATCACCGACAACGCGCTGATCCCGATGAAGGAGCGCGCCGCCGACCGCAAGTACGACCCGGTGGTGTGGCTGGGAAACAAACTGTTCCGGCGGAAGTAACCGACGGATCCGGCGCGGAAAATGACGCGCTAGGCGCTTTTGCGCGCCGGATTCGCCGCGAGCGCTAGATTCGACGCCGTGCCCGACTCCACCAGACTGCTGCTCAACCCGAACACCTTCGACCCGCCGCAGCTCGACCCCGAGTCGCGCCGCCAGCTGCGCGCGTTGATCGACTGGTTCGAGGAGCGCGGCAAGATCCGGCTGCTGCGCGACGACCTGGAGGCGTCGTGGGTCTCGGACTTCCTGGACTTCGTCAAGCAGGAGCGGATGTTCGCGACGTTCCTGACCCCGTCGGAGTTCGCCGGCGGCGACGCCGAACAAGCGGTGGGACACCTCGCGCAACGCGCGTGCTCAGCGAGATCCTCGGGCTTCTACGGCCTGTCGTACTGGTACGCCGAGCAGGTCACCATCCTGGGACTCGGACCGATCTGGCAGAGCGACAACGTCAAGGCCAAGGAGAGGGCGGCCGCCCAGCTCGAGGCCGGTGGAGTGATGGCGTTCGGGCTCTCCGAGCGTGCGCACGGCGCCGACATCTACAACACCGACATGCTGCTCACCCCGGCTGCCGACGACGCCGAAGGCGTCCTGTTCCGGGCATCGGGCGAGAAGTACTACATCGGCAACGGCAACGTCGCGGGCATGGTGTCGGTGTTTCGGACGCCGCTCCGATGTCGACGGCGCCGAGGGCTACGTCTGGTTCGTCGCCGACAGCGGCCACGAGAACTACGAGCTGATCGACAACGTCGTGCACGGGCAGATGTTCGTCAGCAACTTCGCGCTGCGAGGATTACCCGGTGTACGAAGAGGACATCCTGTGCACGGGGCCCGGACGCGTTCTCGGCCGCGCTGAACACCGTCAACGTCGGCAAGTTCAACCTGTGCAGCGGCTCGATCGGGATGTGCGAGCACGCGTTCTACGAGGCGATCACCCACGCCAACAACCGCATCCTCTACGGCAACCCGGTCACCGACTTCCCGCACGTGCGGGCCAACTTCGTCGACGCCTACTCCCGGCTGATCGCGATGAAGCTGTTCAGCGACCGCGCCATCGACTACTTCCGCAGCGCGAGCCTCGAAGACCGGCGCTACCTGCTGTTCAACCCGGTGACGAAGTCCAAGGTCACCTCCGAGGGCGAGAAGGTCATCACGCTGCTGTGGGACGTGCTGGCCGCCAAGGGCTTCGAGAAGAACACCTACTTCGCCGAGGCCGCCCGGCTGATCGGTGCGCTGCCCCGGTTGGAGGGCACCGTGCACGTCAACGTGGCACAGATCCTCAAGTTCATGCCGAACTACCTGTTCAATCCCGCCGAGTACCCGGAGATCGGCACCCGCGACGATCCCGCCGACGACGTCTTCTTCTGGAACCAGGGCCCGGTCGGTGGCGCCTCGAAAGTGCAGTTCGCCGATTGGGCCCCGATCTATGAGAGCAACTCGGACATCCCGAACGTCGGCGTTTTCTTCGAGCAGGCCCGCGCGCTGGTAGACCTGCTGAGCTCGGCGGCTCCCGACGCCGCACAGCAGAGCGACCTCGACTTCGTCCTGGTCGTCGGCCACCTGTTCTCGCTGGTGGTCTACGGGCAGCTGATTCTCGAACAGGCCGGCCTGATCGGCCTCGATCGCGATCTCGTCGACCAGATCTTCGACGTCGCGATCCGCGATTTCTCCTCCTATGCCGTCGATCTGCACGGCAAGCCGAGCTCCACGCCGGCCCAGCAGGCGTGGGCGCTGTCGGCGGTGCGCAAACCGGTCACCGACGCCGCGCGCTTCGACCGGGTCTGGGGCCAGGTGGTGAGCTACGACGGCGCCTACGAGATGCGGCCCTAGGCGCGGCCGCACTACGGAAATCCACACCGAACGGGTCGCGCGGTCACAGATACAGCCGGGGTGTGCGGGGGTACTCTCCCCAGAGAAGCCTGATCACCGCGACGAAAGGCAGTATTGTGTCGCTTCGTGAGCCTCTGAGCATCAATGCCATTCGCACAGCAATCCGCGAAATCAGCACCCGCGCCGACCTGGCTCGCCGGGAGGGCCGTCCCGCCGACGCCGCCGAACTCGACCAGCGCGTCCGCAACTATCGCGACGAACTCGGCAGCCGGCCCTAGCCGGCGTCGTCACCCGTTCCTCAGGCTCCCAGCCTGCGGAAGGTGCTGCGATGAAAGACGATCGGCGGCACATCTGGATGCACGTGATGCTGCTGACGCGCAGCACCACGATGGTGTGATCACCGGCCGGGACGAGTTGCTCGACGGAACTCTCCAGCCACACGCTCGTGCCCTCGACGAACACCGCGCCGCGTTCGGTGGACGCCGTGTCCAGGCCCGCGAACCGATCGCCGGTCTTGGCCGCCAGCGTGCGTGCGGCGGCGTCGTGTGACTCGCCCAGCACGCTGATGCCGAGAGAGGGCGCGCCCGCCAGCCGCGGCCAGGTGGTGGAAGTGTTCTGCACGCAGAACGACACCAGCGGCGGATCCAGCGAGACCGGTACGAAGGTGCTGGCCGCCAGGCCGACCCGGGTGCCGTCCACCTCGGCCGCGATCGCGATGACGCCGGAGGGGAAGTGCCCGAACGCCTCCCGCAGAGACGACGGGCTCAGGTCGACCGGTTGGGCTCGTGTACCGCTCATCGATTCGATTCTCACATGCGGGTCCGCGCCGCGGCCACGTCCCGCCGCCAGGGCGGTAAGTTGACGCGCATGGCTGCGGCGTCTGCGTTGACCGATCACGAGGACCGACCCGCCGCGCTGCCCGGTTAGCCGGCGGCCGTCGACGCGTCATGTGGCTTCCGCTGGTGCTGATGGCCGTGGCGATCAGCCTCGAGCCGTTCCGGATCGGGATGACGGTCCTGATGATGAACCGGCCGCGGCCGGCGCTGCAACTACTCGCGTTTCTGGCAGGCGGTTTCGCGATGGGCACCACGGTCGGGGTGATCGTGCTGTTCATCCTGCGCCCGGCGCTGGGGTCGGCCCACTTCACGCTGCCCCGGGTGCAGATCGTGGTCGGCGCGGTGCTGCTGGTCAACGCCGCGCTGGTGGCCGCGGGCGCGCTCAGGCGGGTGCGGTCGCCGGGAGCGGACCCCGAACCGGTGGATCGGGTCGCTGGCCGCACGCGCCCGGCGACTGCTCGAGGGGCGCTCGCTGTGGTCGGCGGGCGTCGCGGGGCTCGGTATCGCCCTGCCGTCGGTGGACTATCTCGCCGCGCTGGCGCTCATCGTCGCCTCCGGCGCGGCGGCCGCCGTCCAGGTGGGTGCCTTGATGACCTTCAACGTGGTGGCGTTCTCGCTGGTGGAGATCCCGCTGCTGTGCTACCTGGCGGCTCCGGAGCGGACCCGGGCGACGCTGGCCGCCCTGTACGACTGGCTGCGCTCGCAGGGCCACCGCGGGATCGCCGTACTGCTTGCCGCCGTCGGCTGCGTGTTGCTCGGCGTCGGTGTCGCCGGACTGTAGCCCCGCTAAGGCTTCGTCTGGTGGTTCAGCACGTACTGCAGCCCGGACAGCAGCTGCGACACCGGGTCGGCGGCACCGCCGAAGGCGGCCTGGGTGGCCGGCGCGGTGACCGCTGCCGGGTCGTACCCGTTGACCGGATCCACGGTGATCGGAGCCGTCGCCGGATCGTCGTTGCGGGAGTAACCCGCGTCCACGTACGGCTTGAGGACGGCGTCGAGGTCCGTCAGCGTCTGCTTCGGCACCCCGAGGTACTTGAACGGGAGCACCAGCGGCAGGTGCTCCTCGGGAATCATGAACGTCGTCGTCTTCGCGCCCCGGGAGTTCACCGTCGTCCGGATGTTGCTGCGCGGGCACCATGTCGGGCTTCGTGAACGCGACCGCGGTGTGGCCGGTGGCCAGCCCCACGATCGCGTTGGCGACCGACAACCAGTTGTCCGGCCGGTCCGGCCAGTCGGCGATGCTGTCGTAGGCGGACACGAACTGGTAGGTGTCGTACTGGCTCTCGACCGGCGGCGTGATGCGGTAGTCGAGCGACGGCACGACGCTGCCTACCGGGAAGTTCTGCGTCAGGAAGCTCTCACCGAACGGATTCTTCGACACCGGGTCGCCGAACGTGGCGAAGCTCAGCTGGTCCGGCGGCGGAGCCGCCGGGTCGTAGGCGAGCCGTGCCTTCACGTCGTTGAGCACCATCGCACCCTCAGACAGGCCGATCGCGGTGCCGCGACCACCGTCGCGGACCGCGTTGATGACATTGGGGACACCGACGTCGACCGATTCGCCGATGCTGGGTCCGTCCACGCCCAGCCCCGGGAAGGAACCGTCCAGGCGACCGATGCCCGGGAACAACCGCTCCAGGGTGTGGCCCTGCACCTGTCCGGCGGGGTAGTCGACGATCTGGCGGTCCAGTCCGGGGAACCAGTCCGCCCCGGTGCGCATGATGTATTCGTCGTACGGAATGCCCAGCACGTGTGCGCCGCCCAGCGCGTACGCGCGGCCCGGCGTGCCCAGCGGCGGCGGACCGTCGGGCGTGGCGGGTGTCGGTGGCAGGATCGGCGGTTCGTCGGCGCTCGCGATGCCGAGACCCAAGCCGCCTGCCGAGCCGACGGTGATCAGCGCAGTGACCGACGCGAACAGTCTGCGCATCTCGTCCCCCACCCCTCTCGGCTGCACCGAACCTTACCCGTCCGCACCGGCCGGGCTCAGGCATCCAACCGGACGAACTCGTCGCGCCGGTAGTGCTCGACGCAGGCGGCGCGGCGGATCTTGCCGCTGGTGGTCGTCGGGATGGAGCCGGGCGGCACCAGGACGAGGTCCTCGACGTTCAATCCGTGTGCGTTGGAGATCGCGGAGGTGACATCGCTGCGGACCTCCCGCAGCCACTGCATCGCATCGGTGTCGGCGCCGGTCCGCTTCTTGACTTCGATGACGGTGACCAGCTTTTCGGTGCTGTTCTCCGGCACCGCGATGGCCGCGACCCGGCCCCGGGTGATCTCCTGCACGGTCGCCTCGATGTCCTCCGGATAGTGGTTGCGGCCGCGGATGATCAGCAGATCCTTGATCCGGCCGACGATGAACAGGTCGCCCTCGTGGCAGGAAGCCGAGGTCGCCGGTGCGCAGCCAGGGCCCGCCCGGCGTGCCCGGCGACGGGTCGGCGATCGTCGCGCCGAAACACTGCTGCTCGTCGGCGGGTCTGCTCCAGTAGCCGGCCGCGACGTTGTCGCCGTGCACCCAGATCTCCCCCACGGCGTCGGGCGCGCACTCGGTGGCCGTGTCGGGGTCCACGATCCGGACGACGGGCGACTGCGGCAGCCGGTATCGCACCAGCGCGGAGCCGCCGGTCGCGCACCGCCGGACGCGGCCCGCCGACAGTTCGTCGGTGTCGAAGCGCAGCACCTCCGACGACTCGCGGTAGGTGCCCGACGGCGACGAACACGGTCGCCTCCGCCAGGCCGTACGACGGGCGCAGCATGTGGTCACGAAAGTCGAAGTGCGCGAACCGATCCGCGAAGCGTTCGAGGGTGGCCGGGTCGACCCGCTCGGCGCCGTTGATGATGCCCAGCACCCGGCCGAAGTCCAGCCCGGCGAGTTCGGCGTCGGTGGTCTTGCGCGCGGCCAGTTCGAACGCGAAGTTCGGCGCGGCGGAGAACGCGCGATCGTTGCGCGCCAGCGCCCGCATCCACCGGCCGGGCTTCTCCAGGAAGGCGACCGGGCTCGTCAGGTCGGCCCGGAAGCCGCCGAGGATCGGGGCGCACACTCCGAGCACCAGGCCCATGTCGTGGTAGAAGGGCAGCCACGACACGATCGTCAGACCCGCCGGTCTGCTGCCCGGCGAACAGGCTGCGCATCAGCTGCTCGAAGTTCACCTGCAGGTTGCGGTGCGAGATCATCACCCCGGTGGGCAGTCGGGTCGAGCCCGAGCTGTACTGCAGATATGCGGTGTCGGGCACCCCGGCCGACGGCAACGGCGCTGCGCCGGGCGGCGTCGAGGTCCACGGCGTCGATCTCGACGATCTTGGGTGCGGTGTCCATCGGCGACTGGTCGACATAGTCGCCGACGTCGTCGGCTACCGCGGAGGTCGTGAGGACCACCGCGGGTCCGGTGTCGGCGAAGACGGCGCCCACCCGGTCGTGGCTGGAGCCGCGGTGCGGCAACGGCAACGGGACCGCGATGAGGCCGGCCTGCATCGAACCCAGGAAGGCCAGGATGTACTCGAGGCCCTGCGGGGCCAGGATCACCGCCCGGTCGCCGAGCGCCACCGTGGGCCTGGATCTCGCGCGCCACGGTCATGGTTCGCCGGGACAGCTGCGACCACGTGAGGCTCTCCTCGACACCACCCGGGTCGGCGCCGTAGTCGGTGAACGTGAACGCGACCTCGTCGGGACGCAGGCTGGCGCGTCCATGCAGCATCGAGAGGATCGACGACTGGGCCGCAGACATCACGACGCGTTCATCCCCACCCCCGACTGCTCCGCAACGTTTCCGTAGTTTCACACACTCGACGTGGCTGCGCTAACCGGTTCGGCGCCGGAATCGCCTGCGCGGGACGGCCACCAGTTCGCCTTCCCGACCAGCGCGGCGATGGCCGGGACCGTGATGGTGCGGACCACGAACGTGTCCAGCAGGATCCCGACCCCGATGACGAAGCCGCCCTGCACCACGATGCCGATGCTGGAGAACAGCAGCCCGGCCATCGACGCCGCGAAGATCAGGCCCGCCGCGGTGATCACACCGCCGGTGGAACTCAGGGTCCTGATCACGCCGTACCGCACGCTGCGCGGGGACTCGTCGCGCAACCGGGACACGAACAGCATGTTGTAGTCGGCTCCCACGGCGACCAGCACCACGAAGGCCAACGGCGGAACGGTCCAGTGCAGTTGCTGACCGAGCAGCAGCTGGAACGTCAGCACGCCGATCCCGATCGCCGCGAAATACGACAACACCACCGAGCCGACCAGGTACAGCGGCGCGACGATGGACCGCAGCAGCACCGTCAACGTCAGCAGCACGATGACCAGGGTCACCGCGATGATGAACCGGATGTCGCGCTCGTAGTAGTCGCGGGTGTCGCGCAGCGCGGCGGGATAGCCGCCCATCGAGATCGACGCGTCGGCCAGCGTGGTGTTGGGCTGGGCGCCCTTGGCGACGTCGCTGATCCTGTTGACCTGATCCATGGCTTCGGAACTGAACGGGTTGAGTTTCGTCTGGACCAGATACCGCACCGAGTGGCCGTCGGGTGAGATGAAGGCGGCGGCGGCCTTCTGGAACTCGACGGCGCCCAGCACCTCGGCCGGAATGTTGAATCCCGCCATCGACGAGCCGGACGCGTCCTGCCGCATCGTCAGCAGGAACGCGGAGGCCTGATCCAGTCCCGCCGCCATCACCTTGATCTGCTCGACCAACTCGTCGACGCCGCCGGCCACCTGCCGGCTGCCGCTGGCCATGCGGTCGGCGTTGCGCTGCAGGTCGGTCAGACCCGAGCGCGCGCCCGAGGGCGTGTCCAGCCCCATGGCCGAGATCGTCTTCGTCAGTTTGGTGAACGCGGTGTTGAGCTGGTTGACGGTGGCGGTCAGACTCTGTCGGTCGTCGACCCCCTGCAGTTGCCCGGCCAGCGTGTTGATCTCGGTCCATCCGGCCGTCGTCGCGGGCGGCGAACAGCTTCTCGAACTGCCGCCGGGTGTCGACGCAGGACGGATTGGCGTCGCACACCGCGTTGCCCTGCAACGCCGCGAGCACCGGACCGATCCAGCCGAACATGTCCCGCACCGCGCGGAAGTTCACGCCCATCGACAGGCCGAGCTTGTTCACGCTGTCGACGAGTTTGGCGGCGGTCGCGACGTCGCGTACGAGCTTGTCGCCGCCGTACTGGGCACGCGTCGAGGAGAAGGTGTCGATCAGGCCCTGCAGGCTGGGCGCGATCTCGTTGACCTGGGCCCGCACGTCGCCGAGGCTGTCGGCAAGCGTGTCGGCGCCCGCCGCCAGCTTGGTCAGGTCGCCGCTGCGTTCGCCGATCTGCGCCGAACCGGCGGCGAGACGGTCGCCGACGATGCCCGCCTGGAAGGTGGCGCGGAACTCCGGCGGCACCTCGCCCAGCGGCCGGGTGATGCCGCTGACCAGGGCGATATTCGGCAGCTGGGCGATCCGCGAGGCCATCTGCTCGAGGTCCGCGAGGGCCTGCGGGGAGCGCAGATCACGCGGCGACTGGACGAGGACGTACTGCGGGATGGACTGACTGATGGGGAAATGGCGTTCCAGCGCGGCGTAGCCGATCGAACTCGGGCGCCGAGTCGGCGACGGCCTTGCGGTCGTCGTAGTTGAACCGGGCGAACGCCGCGCACCCGGCCAGCAGGATCAGGACCAGCACACTGGCGACCAGATGCGGCACCGGCCGGCGGACGATGCGGATGCCGGACCGCCGCCAGAACCGGGCGGTCAGTTCGCGCCGCGGCTTGATCCAGCCCCGCGGCCCGGCCAGCACCATGATCGCGGGCAGCAGCGTCACCCCGGCCAGGAACGCGACGCCGACGCCGATCGCCGCCGACACCCCGATGGTCTGGAACACGCCCATCTCGGTGAAGCCCATCGCCAGGAAGGTGATGCCGACGGTGGTCGCCGACGCGGTGATGACCTTGCCGATCGAGATCATCGCCCGCCGGACCGCGTCGTCGACGTCGGCTCCTGCGCGCACGTAGTCGTGATAGCGGCTGATCAGGAACACCGCGTAGTCGGTGCCGGCGCCGGCCAGGATCGCGCTGAGGAACACGATGGACTGGTTCGACACGCCCGAGCCGGACACCTGCGAGTAACCGGCCACCACCCCCTGGGCGATCAGGACCGACGACCCGATCGTCACCAAGGGCAACAGCATGGTGAGCGGGTTGCGGTACACCAGCAGCAGCACGGCCAGCACGAGCACGGCGATCGCGACCTCGATCGGCAGCCGGTCGTGCTGCCCCGCGACGGTGAGATCGGCGACGGTGGCGGCGGGCCCGGTGACGTGCACGGCCAGCGGGCCCGGCCCGGGCACGTTGTGCGCAACGAGGTCGGCGACCCGGTTGAAGGACTCGTAGCCGCGCGGGGTGCCCAACTCCCCGGCGAGCGTCACCGGCAACACCCAGGTCGTCTTGTCCTGGCTGGTCAGGAACTGCCGCAGTTGCGGCGTGCTGACGAAGTCCTGCACCGAGACCACGTCGGTGGCGTCGTCGCGCAGCACGTCGACGACCTTGCGGTACACCGCCTCGTCGGCGGGCCGCAGCCCGCCGTCGTTGATGAACGCGACGACCAGCAGGTTGCCCGAGGCGGGTTCGTGGAACGCCTCGGCCATCTTGGTGGCGGTGACACTCGACGGCGCGTCCGCGGGCAGGATGACCAGCGGATGCCTCTCGGCCATCTCGCCCAGCGACGGGAACGACAGCGGCAGCGCGACGGCCATCGCGATCCACACCGCGATCACCGCCCAGGGCCACCGCACCACCACATCGGCTAGCCGTCGCATCTCGCCCTCACCCCCGACCGAATGCTTCGCGCCGCGCTATGCGACGCGACCCCACTGCCCGCTGTCGGCCACCCGCACGGCTACCGACCTCATCGCCGACATGTAGCGTTCGACCGATTTCTTGGCGACCGGATTGTCCGGATGCATGATCGCCATCACCGTGCCCTCGCCATACCGGAAGATGTAGATGGTCAGCTGATAGGAATACCGGCCGTCCGGATAGATCCCGATATTGTCCGCGAGTCCCAATTCACCGGCCGCCAGAATGGCGTTCAAGCGGTGCCGCGCCGCCGTGGAGGAAATTCGACACCGGGAAATTCGGCCGCGGCCAATTCAGCCACGGCGCCAATTCCAACACCCGGTAATACGGCACCTTGGCCATGGTCAGACCCGAGTCGAACGACGACTGCGCCGCCCATGCCGCGTCGCTGAACGAGGCCGCGCCGATGGGCACCACGATCGGGATCAACCCGGTGAACCACCCCTGCGTCATGAAGTTGTCCGAGGCACTGCGGGAATCCCGCGGGGTCAGGCCGTAATACGTCAGTGCGCCGGTCAGTTCGTGTTCGACCTGAGCCAGACAGGCGAACAGCCCGCCGACGAAGCGGGCGCCGGCCGCGGTGCAGGCCGACTCGAAGCGCTCGGTCTGGGCCGTGTCCATCAGGACTTCCGAGGTCATCGTGCTGCGGGTCGACTCCTGCGGATTTCCGAGTGGCAGCGGAAACTCGGGGAAACCGTCGCGGTTGTTCTCTGCGAAGTCGATCCACGCCTCGCACCCCGGGCGAATCGGCGGTCAATTCCGCGGTGTATTCACGCTCGCGCACACAGAAGTCGTCGAAGCTGCCGGCGTCGGGAAGTGCGAGTGCCGCACCGCCGCCGCTGAGCGCCGAATACATGCCATTGGCTTCCATCATCGTGGTGCCGATCAGCGTCGCGTCGCCGTGTACGTGATCCATGGACGCGAAGAAGCTGAAATGGTGCTCGTTCTGGATGATCCCGAACGTGAAGCAACCCCATTCCAGCGGGCTCGGGATGGCCACCACGTGGGCGTGGATCTCCTCGAGCGTCATCGGGCCGTGTTCGATCGGCTCGAACTCGATGTCCTGCGGATCGGTCAGCGCGTGCCGGATGAACTCACCGTCGCCGACCTGTTCGAACCAGCTGCGGAACGTGTCGTGGCGGCGCAGATAGGCGTTGACGGCGTGGTCCATCGCCGCGACGTCGCACTGGCCCGCCACGTCACAGCTGGCGATGATCTGCCGGGAGAAGTTCAAGCCCGCGGCCGATCGCTGACAGTAGTTCTGCAGGTGCTGACGCTGCATGTAGCTGACCGGCACTGCGCTGACCGGCGCGCGCCGCGCCTTGTCGACCGCGTCCGCCGTCGGATGCCAGGAGATGACCGAGCCCGGCTGCAACGACCATTCGTCAAGTGCGCCAACCGTTATCTTGCCGATGCGCACTACTTGGCCCTCCCCGCTCGGCCGCCCCGGTCCGGCAGCACCATTCAACGCGGGATCAACATACCGAACCTACGCCTGCCGGCGCGCCGACCGAAGAACCCCGGTCCGCGCCACCACCCGCAGACCGCGACAACGTGCAATAGTATCCGTCGACGTTGATCCTGGCCGGGGGGAGGACAACCACGTGGTCCCTGTGGAAGGCCGCCGCGATGGCGCCCCTCGTTTCGCCGTGGTGGGCTACGCAGCGCGGTTTCCGGGCGCCCGGGACACCGACGAATTCTGGGAACTCCTGCGCGACGGCCGTGACGCGATATCGGAGGTGCCCCGGGACCGCTGGGACGTCGAGGAGTTCTTCGACCCGGATCCCGGTGTCCCCGGCAAGGTGGTGACCCGCCGCGCGGGTTTCGTCGACGATCCGACGGGGTTCGACGCCCCGTTCTTCGGCATGTCGGCGCGCGAGGTCAGGATGCTGGACCCGCAGCACCGGCTCCTGCTGGAGACCGCGTGGCGCGCCGTGGAGCATTCGGGCACCGCGCCCTCGTCGTTGGCGGGTAGCAACACCGGCGTGTTCGTCGGGCTGGCCACGCACGACTACCTCGGGATGGCCTCCGACGAACTGACCTACGCCGAGATCGAGGCCTACATGGCCATCGGGACGTCGAGCGCCGCGGCCGCCGGCCGGATCAGCTACCGGTTGGGGCTGCAGGGTCCCGCAGTCGCCGTCGACACCGCCTGCAGCTCGTCGCTGGTCGCGATCCACCAGGCGTGCCAGGCGCTGCTCCTGGGCGAATGCGATCTCGCGCTGGCCGGTGGTGCCAACGTGCTGCTCACGCCGGCGACGATGATCACGTTCTCCAGCGCGCACATGCTGGCGCCCGACGGCAGGTGCAAGACCTTCGACGCGGCGGCCGACGGCTATGTGCGCGGCGAGGGCTGCGGCATCGTGGTGATCAAGCGGCTGGCCGACGCGGTCCGCGACGGTGACCGCATCCGGGCGGTGATCCGCGGCAGCGCGATCAACTCAGGACGGCGCATCCGGTGGCTTGACCGTGCCCAACGGCGTTGCCCAGCAACGGGTCATCGCCGATGCGCTGCAACGCGCCGGCCTGGCACCCAGCGACATCGACTACCTGGAGGCCCACGGCACCGGAACATCGCTGGGCGACCCGATCGAGGCGCAGGCCGCCGGCGCCGCGCTCGGTGCCGGGCGCGCGTCCGACGCACCGCTGCTGATCGGCTCGGCCAAGACGAACATCGGGCACCTGGAGGCGGCCGCGGGCATCGCGGGCGTCATCAAGGTCATCCTGTCGCTCGAGCACCAGACGCTGCCCAAGCACCTCAATTTCGACAACCCGTCGCCCCACATTCCGTGGGACCGGCTGGCCGTCGAGGTGGTGACCGAGACCAGGCCGTGGGACACCCACGGCCGGCCGCGGATCGCGGGTGTCAGCTCCTTCGGCTTCGCCGGGACGAACGCACACGTCATCCTCGAGGAGGCGCCCGAACCCGGCGCGGCGGCTGCTCCGGTCGAGCCGTCCGGCTCCCGGTGGTCGCGTCCTGCCGCTCTCGGCGCGCACCCCCACCGCCCTGACCCGGCTGGCCGCCGACTACCGGACCTGGATCAGCGCCCACCCGGAGGCCACCCTGGCCGACGTGTGCTTCACCGCCGGCGCGGCGCGCGCGCATCTCGAGCACCGGGCCGCGTTGGTGGTCGATTCCCGGGAATCCGCGCTCGACCTGCTCGGCGCGCTCGCCGACGACCGCCCCGCCCCGGCCTGGTTCGCGCGGAATCGCACGAGCCGCCCAAGACCGCCTGGCTGTTCACCGGGCAGGGCAGCCAGTACCCTGGCATGGCCCGCGAATTGTTCGACGCCGAACCGATTTTCGCCGACACGCTGAACCGGTGCGCCGAGGCGGTCGCAGACATCCTCGAGAAGCCGCTGCTCGACGTCATTTTCGATCTGGACGGGGAACCCGACAATGCCGCCCTGCGGCAGACGTCGTACGCCCAGCCGGCCCTGTTCGCGGTGGAGATGGGGCTGGCGCGGCTCTGGCAGTCCTGGGGTTTCGAGCCCGACGTGGTGCTCGGACACAGCGTCGGGCAGTACTCGGCGGCCTGCGTCGCAGGCGTGCTTGGCCTGACCGACGGCGCCGTGCTGATGGCCGAGCGCGGCCGACTGTTCGGCAGCCTGCCCGGCGGCGGCCGGATGGTCGCGGTCTTCACCTCGGCCGAGCGGGCGGAGCGCCTGACCGACGACTTCCCGCGCCTGTCGGTCGCCGCCTACAACGGCGCCAACACCGTGCTGTCCGGACCGGCGGAGGATCTCGAGCAGGCGGTGGCCGCCCTGGCCGCCGAGGGCGTGCGGTGCGACTGGCTCGACACCAGCCATGCGTTCCACTCCGCGCTGCTGGACCCGATCCTGGACCGATTCGAGTCGATGGCCGACCGGTTCGCCTTCGGCGCCCCGCAACGGATCCTGATCGACAACCGCACCGGCACGGCACTCGGCAGGAGCGTGCGGCTCGACGGCGCCTACTGGCGCCGGCATGCACGCCAGCCGGTGGAGTTCGCCCGCAGCGTGCGCACCCTGGCCGACCTGAACTGCAAGGTGCTGCTCGAGATCGGTCCCCGCCCGGTGCTGACCGCGGCGGCGCTGAGCGCCTGGCCGGACCCGGCAACGCCGCCCGCGGGTGATCGCGTCGCTGCGCCGCGGGCACCTCCGACCATCGGCAGATCACCGAAGCCGTGGCCGACGCCTACGTTGCTGGGCCACCTGCCCGACTTCACGGCGTTCCGGCAGGCCGGCGCCCGCAAGGTGGAGCTGCCCACCTACCCGTTCGAGCACCGCCAGTACTGGTTCTCCGACACCCGGGCGAACCACGAGGGCGCAGGGCGGCACCGGATCGGCCACGCCGCACCGACCGAAGCGATTCGGCTGCTCGAAGACGGCCGCATCGAGGAGCTCGCGGCGCTACTGGGCGAGCCCGGCGGAGACGGCCAGACCGTCGAAGTGCTCAGCCGCCTTGCTGCACAACACAATCGGCAGCGCACCTCGCAGTCGATCGCCGACGACCGCTATGAGATCCGCTGGGATGAAATCGCCGGCGCCGCTCGTCGGGTGCGGCCGCCGGCACCGGCTGCTGCTGGATCATCGTCGGCGAGGAGAACGACGCGATCCGGCCGCTGCTCGAGGTGCTGTCGGCGCGCGGCCACCGGTTCCAGATGCTCGCCCTTCCGATGTCGGACGCCGACGAGGAGAAGCTCGCGGACGCGTTGCGCGCTGCGGCCGTGCAGGATCCGGAGCTTCGCATCGTGGCGACCGACGCCCTGGACTCCGATACCGCACCGTCGATGCGGTCGTTGTTGCGGATGCAGCATCGGATCCTCGGCGGCGCCCGGCGGCTCTTCCGCGCCGCGAACGCCGCCGAGCTGCGTCGCCCCGTCTGGCTGGTGACCCGGGGTGCACAGCGCGTCGCCGACACGGACACCGTGTCACCGGAGCAGACCTGCCTGTGGGGATTCGGTCGCGCCGCTGCGCTGGAGCTGCCGCACCTGTGGGGTGGCCTGGCGGACCTGTCCACCGCGCGCCGCCGACGAATGGTCGCTGCTCATCGACCGGATCGCCACGTCGGGCGAGAGCGCCGTCGTGGAGGACCAGATGGCGCTGCGTGGGCAGGCGGTGCACCTGCCGCGACTGGTGCGCCGTACTGGCGACCCCGACCGCACAGCGCTCGTATTACGCCCGGAAGCAACATATCTGGTGACCGGCGGGCTCGGCGGGATAGGGCTGGCCGTCGCCGATCATCTCGCCGGTCACGGCGCCAAGCATCTGGTGCTGACCGGGCGCCGCGCGCCGGGTGAGGCGGCCCGCCGGCGCATCGACGCGCTGGTGCACCAGCAGGGCTGCGAGGTCCGCGTGCTCGCCGCCGACGTCGCCGACGCCCACGACGTCGCCCGCCTGCTGACCACCGTGCAGACCGAACTGCCGCCGCTGGCCGGCATCGTGCACGCTGCGGGTGAGATCGGCACCGCCCCACTGAGCGCCTCCGATGACGCCGAGGTCGACCGCGTGTTCGCCGGAAAAGTCTGGGGCGCATGGCATCTCAGCGAGGCAGCGGTGGACTTGAAGCTCGACTTCTTCGTCGCCACCTCGTCGATCGCCTCTGTGTGGGGCGGCTACGGTCAGACGTCCTACGGTGCGGCGAACGCGTTCCTCGACGGGCTGGCCTGGCGCCTGCGCGAGCAGGGCATCAGCGGGGTCAGCGTCAACTTCGGTCCCTGGTCGACCGGTATGGCCGACGCGGAGTCGCGCGCACGGCTGGATCAGCGCGGGGTCCGCACACTGCCGCCCGCCGACGCGCTCGCCGGGCTGGCCGACGTGCTGGCGGTGGCCGGGGGACCGGGGCCCGCGCAGGGCGTCGTCGCGCGGATCGACTGGGCTCGGTTTCTGCCGCTCTACGGCCAGGCGGGCCGGCGCGGGGTTGCTGGCGGACCTGGAGCGAGAGGTGCCCACCGAGCCGGCGACCGCGCCGACGTCGGGGCCGACCGCGCTGACGGAACGGTTGGCCGCGGCGCCCGTGCAGCAACGCAAGAAGCTGCTGACCGACTATCTGCGCGACGCGGTCGCAGACGTGACGCGGACCGACGCCGCCGAGATCCGCGACGAGGCCGGCTTCTTCGATCTGGGCATGGATTCGCTGATGGCCGTCGAACTGCGGCGCCGCATCGAACAGGGCGTGGGCAGGGAGATCCCGGTCACCCTGGTGATGGATCACCCACGGCTGTCCGACGCCGCCGACTACCTGCTCGGCGACGTGCTCGGGCTCGCCGAGCCGGCGTCGGCGCCGCGGTCGGCGGCACCGGCCACGACGCGCACCGACGAGCCCATCGCGATCGTCGCGGTGTCCTGCCGGTTCCCGGGCGCGCCGAACCCGGAAGCGTTCTGGGAGCTGCTCCGCGGCGGTGTGGACGCGATCCGCGAGGTCCCCGAGGACCGCTTCGACATCGACGAGTTCTACGACCCCGATCCCGACGTCCCGGGCAAGACCTACACCCGGTTCGGCGGATTCCTGGACGGCATCGACGGTTTCGATCCCGAGTTCTTCGGGATCTCCCCGCGCGAGGCCGTCTGGATCGAACCGCAGCAGCGGCTGATCCTGGAAACGGTGTGGGAAGGCCTGGAGCGGGCCGGGTATTCGCCGGCGGCGCTGCGGGGCAGCCGCACCGGAGTCTTCACCGGCGTGGCCGCCAACGAGTACGCGCACCTGCTGTCGGCCGAGTCGATCGACAAGATCGAACCCCACTTCATCACCGGCAACGCACTCAACGCGATCTCCGGTCGGGTCGCTTTCGCGCTGGGCCTGGAAGGGCCCGGCGGTAGCGGTCGACACCGCATGCAGCTCGGCGCTGGTGGCGGTCCATCAGGCCTGTCAGGCCCTGCATTCCGGGGACTGCGACCTGGCGCTGGCCGGCGGGGTGAACGTGCTGCTGAGCCCGGTCACGACCGTCGCCGCGTCGCGCGCCCGGATGCTGTCCCCGGTCGGGCGGTGCAAGACCTTCGACGCCGCCGCCGACGGCTACGTGCGCAGCGAGGGCTGCGGGGTCCTGGTGCTCAAGCGGCTGAGCGACGCGGTGCGCGACGGCGATCGGGTCTGCGCGGTGATCCCCGCCAGCGCGGTCAACCAGGACGGTGCGTCCAGCGGGCTGACCGTGCCCAACGGCGGTGCCCAGCAGCGGCTGATCGGCGCGGCCCTGGCGCGCGCGGGGCTGGCCGGCGGCGACGTCGACTATCTCGAGGCGCACGGGACGGGCACCCCGCTGGGTGACCCGATCGAGGTGCAGGCGGCCGCAGCGGCCTACGGCACCGGCGCGTGCCGCGGACCGGCCGCTGCTGATGGGCTCGGTCAAGACCAACATCGGTCACCTCGAGTCGGCCTCGGGCGCCGCCGGGCTGATCAAGGTCGTGCTGTCCCTGCAGCACGAGGTGCTGCCGCCCAGCCTGCATTTCGACGATCCCTCGCCGCACATCCCCTGGGACTCGCTGCCGGTTCGGGTCGTCACCGAGGCCACGCCGTGGCAGGCCGACGGCCGACCGCGGCGCGCCGGGGTGAGTTCGTTCGGCTTCACCGGCACCAACGCCCACGTGCTGGTCGAGGAGGCGCCACGCGCCGGCGTCGGCAGCGGAGCCCGCTCCGGACGGCGCCGAGCAGTCCGTCGAGGTGTTGGCGCTGTCCGCCCGCTCACCGGAAGCCCTTGCCGCGCTTGCCCACCGCTACGCGGACTGGCTGAGCACCCATCCCGACGTCGACCTGGCCGACCTGTGCCACACCGCCGGGACCGGCCGTTCGCACTTCGAACACCGGGCCGCACTGGCGGTGGATTCGGTCGAGGCCGCGCGGGAAGGCCTGGCCGAACTGGCCGAGAACCGGCTGCGGCCCGGTGTCGTCCGCGGTGAGCACACCCACCGCTCCGACGACGGCGTGGCTGTTCACCGGGCAGGGCAGCCAGTATCCAGGTATGGCGCGCGAGTTGTACGTCACCGAACCGGTTTTCGCCGAGACGGTGACCCGCTGCGCGGAAGCGGTCGACGACATCGTGGCGCGCCCGCTGCTCGACGTGTTGTTCGGCTCGGCGCGTGAGGACCGGGAGGCGTTGCGGCACACCTCGTTCGCGCAACCGGCCCTGTTCGCCGTCGAGCTGGGCCTGGCCCGGCTGTGGCAGTCCTGGGGCATCGAACCCGACGTGGTCCTCGGGCACAGCGTCGGCCAGTACGCGGCGGCATGCGTGGCCGGGGTATTCAGCCTCGCCGACGGTGCGCGGCTGATGGCGCAGCGCGGCCGGTTGTTCGGCAGCCTGCCCGCGGGCGGGCGGATGGTGGCGGTGTTCGCCGACGCCAAGCACGTCGAGGAGGCGGCCGCGGACATGCCCGCGCGTGTCGGTCGGGGCCTACAACGGAGCGAACACGGTGCTGTCGGGTCCGGCCGAGGACCTGGAGCACCTGGTCGCCCGTTTCGAGGACGAGGCGATCCGCTGCACCTGGCTGGAGACCAGCCACGCCTTCCACTCCGAGTTGCTCGAGCCTGTCCTCGACGAATTCGAGTCCTACGCCGCGCAACTGGATTTCGCGGCGCCGGCGATGCCGCTGGTCTGCAACCGCACCGGCGCGGTGCTCACCGCCCAGACCCCGCTCGACGCGCCCTATTGGCGCCGGCATTCCCGCCAGCCGGTGCAGTTCGCCGAAAGCGTGCGCACGGTGGCCGCGCTGGGTTGCTCGGTGCTGATGGAGATCGGTCCGCAACCGGTCCTCACCGGGTCTGCGGTGCAGGTCTGGCCGGAGCACCTGGCCGCCCCCCGGGCGATCGTCTCGCTGCGCAAGGGGGTGGCCGACCGCCGGCAGATCGCCGAAGCGGTGGCCGCGGCCTACGTCAGCGGGCACCGGCCCGACTTCGCCGCGCTGCACCGGCAGCCCCGGCAGGTGGCTGGAACTGCCCACCTATCCGTTCCAGCGGCGCCGCTTCTGGCCGAAGACGTCGGGGATCGCCGTCGACGGAGGAGTCGGTCCGTCGGCGTCCGGCCTGCTCGGCAGCGCCAAGGACCTCGCCTCGGGCGACACCGTCTACACCAGCCGGCTGTCGGTGCGTTCGCAGCCATGGCTGTCCGACCATGTCATCTACGGCACCGTCGTGGTCCCCGGTGCGACCTATGCGGCGATGGCGCTGGCCGCCGTCGGTGCGCCGGCGCGGGCCGAGAACGTCTTCTTCTACGAGCCGATCATCCTGCCGGAGAAGGCTTCCCGAGAGGTACAGCTGACCCTGCATCCCGTCGCCGGACGCGGGTGCGCGCGGGCAAGCGTGGACGTTCGAGGTGCACAGCCGGCCTTACGGCGAGCGCGACGCCGAGTGGTCGCCGTAACGCCGACGGGACCATCGTGGCCGGCGCCGAGCAGCAGACCACCGCCGAGCCGGGCGGCCCCGATCGACGAGGTGATCGAACGGCTCGACCGCATGCGCCCGCAAGAGCTGTTCGACACCTTCGCCGACATGGAGCTCGCATGGGGCCCCACCTGGTCCGGCTCCCTGAAATCGTTGTGGCTCGGCGAGGGTGAGGCGATCGGCGACATCCTCGTCGGCGCCGAGCTCGCCGAGCAGCTCGGCACCGAGCCGATGCATCCGGTACTGATGGACCTGTGCACCGGCGTCGCGTTCCCGGCGTTCCCGGCCCTGCTGGCCGCCGAGCAGGGCGTGCACGACCTGTTCCTGCCGTTGCGGTACGGACAGGTGACGGTCAGGGAGAAGATGCCGCGGCGGTTCTACTGCCGGGCGCGGTGGCGGAGCAGCGCCCTCGACAGCGAAACCCAGGTGTTCGACCTGGATTTCGTCGACCGGGATGGCCGCGAGCTGGGCGGGATTCGCGAATTCACCGTCAAGCGCGCGCCCCGCGAGGCCCTGCTGCGCGGCCTCGGCGGCGATGCCACCCGGCTGCTCTACACCGCTGGGCTGGCACGAGGTTCCGGCGCCGCCGCCCGGCGATGAGCCCGCACCGCCGAACGGCACCTGGCTGGTCGCCGGTTTCGGTGAACTGGCGGCCGTCGTGCCCGGCTGCATCCCGTTCGACCAGACCGCCGAGCTGTTGGGCGCCGAACTGGTACGGGCGCACCAGAGCGGGATGGGATTCGCCGGCGTCGTCTGGCGCTGCGCCGCGCCGAGCGCGGGGGACGGCAGCTACGGACGCCGATGCGGCGCGGCTCGACAGCGAGATCGCCCACCTGCTCAGCGCGGTGCACGCCGTGCAGAACGGCGAGGTGAAGCTGCCCGGCGGGCTGTGGGTGATCACCGAACACGGCGTGGCATGCGAATCCGGGGAACCGGTCGACCCGGTGCACGCGGCACTCTGGGGATTCGGGCGGACCGCCATCAACGAGGAGCCGGCGCTGCGTTGCCGGCTGGTGGACTGCGACGGCTCGCAGGAGGCGGTGCAGGCGCTGGCCGACCTGCTGGGCGCCCCGATCGACGGCGAACCGGAACTCGCACTGCGCCAAGGAAAGTTGCTCGCGTCGCGGCTGCTGCCGTGGTCCCGCAGCGGCCATCTCACGGTGCCCCGGTCCACCGACTACGTACTGGCACCGACCGAACGGGGCGCGATCGACAATCTGCGGCTGACCGAGGCCGAGGTGCCTGCGCCCGCCGAGGGTTACGTCCAGGTCCGGGTGGCCGCCGCGGGGCTCAACTTCCGGGACGTGCTCAACGTCCTGGGCCTCTACCCCGGTGACCCGGGGCCGATCGGCGGGGACTTCGCGGGCACCGTCACCCAGGTGGGCGCCGGCGTCAGCGGATTCGCGATCGGGCAACGCGTCTACGGGTTCATGCAGGGCGCCTTCGCCAGCAGGTTCAACGTGCCGGCCCAGCTCCTGGCGCCGATACCCGACGGAATCAGCGCGGTCGACGCGGCCACCATTCCCGCTGCGGCGCTGACGGTTCGGCTCGCGTTCGACTGGGCGCAGCTGAAGCCCGGCGACCGGGTGCTGGTGCACGCGGCCAGCGGCGGTGTCGGCCTGGCGGCGGTCCAGATGGCCCAGCGCTGCGGCGCCACGGTGTTCGCCACCGCCAGCACGTTCAAGCGCGCGACGTTGCGCAAGCTCGGCGTGAAGTACGTCTATGATTCGCGCACAACGGATTTCGCCGATCAGATCCTGGCCGACACCGACGGCGCGGGCGTCGACGTGGTGCTCAACAGCCTCACCAACGAGGGCTTCGTCGAAGCCACGGTGCGCGCCACCGCGCCGAACGGCCGCTTCGCCGAGATCGCCAAGCGGGACATCTGGACACCGGCGCAGATGGCGGCCGCCCGTCCCGACATCGCCTACGAGATCGTCGCGCTGGACACCGTGACGTTGCAGGAGCCGGAGCGTATCCGGACCCTGCTGACCGAGGTCTCCGACGGGATGTCGGCGGGCGAGTGGACACCACTGCCCGCGGAGATCTATCCCCTGACCGAGGCGCGGGCGGCGTTCCGCCGCATGCAGCAGGCCCGGCACATCGGCAAGATCGTGCTGGAGATCCCCGCTCCGCTCACCCCGCGGACCGACCGGACCTACCTGATCACCGGCGGACTCGGCGCCATCGGCCTGCACACCGCGTCCTATCTCGCCCAACTCGGCGCCGGTGACATCGTGCTGACCAGCAGGCGGGACCCCGACGCGGACGCGCAACGCGCCATCGACGAGATCACCGAACGCCACGCTTGCCGAATCCACACCTTCGCGGCCGATGTCGGTGACGGTGCCGCGGTGGCGGGACTCCTGGAGCGCATCCGCGCGGAGTTGCCGCCGCTGGCGGGGGTGGTGCACCTCGCCGGCGTCCTCGACGACGCGCTGCTGTCCGCGCAGAGCCCGCAGCGGTTCCGGACCACGCTGGCGCCCAAGGCGTTCGGTGCCGACCACCTGGACCGCATGACGGCAGCCGACGATCTGGACTTCTTCATCGTGTCGTCATCGGTGGCCGGGGTGTTCGGCTCGCCCGGGCAGGCCAACTACGCGACCGCCAACGCGTTCCTGGACGGGCTCGTCGCGCGCCGGCGAGCACGGGGCCGGCCCGCCACGGCCATCGCCTTCGGACCGTGGGCACGCGGCGGGATGGCCTCCTCGGCCGCCGCGACCGCCAACGTCAGCGCACAAGGCCTGATCCCCCTGGAGCCGTCCGCCGCGCTCAGCGCGCTCGCCGAGGTCGTGGCGAACGGCACCGGCCAGGCCACGGTCGTCAAGGCGAACTGGCAGCGGGCCGCGAAGGTGCTGGGCGCCTCGCGGCCGCCGATCCTGGACCTGGTGCTGCCGAGCGCCGCGGGCGAGGTGACCGGTGACAGCGAGTTGCTGCGGCAACTGCAGGAGATACCGGTTCCGCAGCGCGCCGGTTTCGTGACGGAGTTCCTGCAGCGCGAGGTGCAGAACTTCCTGCGGCTCGCCCAACCGCCCGCCGCCAGCAGCCGGTTCCTGGACCTCGGGACGGATTCGCTGATGGCGATCGAACTGCGCAACCGGCTGCACAGCCAGTTCGGCGGCGCGTTCACCATCAACGCGACCGCAGTGTTCGACTATCCGACCATCGGCGGTCTCGCCGAGTATCTGGTGGCCCAGTTGCCCGATGCCGAGCCGGCGCCGACACATCGGAGCCGCCGGAGTGACGACCGGCTGAATTCGAACGGAATCGGGACGTTTCGGCGATGGCGGGCCCGGCCCGACCGCCGCAGCACTAGGCTTGTCGGGCATGGTCGACCAATCCCGCCGCACGCAACCCAAAAGCCTGGTGGCCTTGGCGATCTCGGTGCTCGCCGTGGCTATCGCCTCCGGTGTCGGCGGGCTGGCGTCGACCAGTTCGGCCGGCGACTACGCACGCTTGCAACAGCCGTCGTGGGCTCCGCCGTCGTGGGTTTTCGGTCCGGTATGGACACTGCTCTACGCGATGATGGCGCTGGCGGCGTGGCTGGTCTGGCGCAGCGGACCGTGGACGCAGACCCGCACCGCCCTGTCGCTCTACGCCGTGCAGTTGGTGCTCAACGCCGCGTGGACGCCACTGTTCTTCGGGCTGGGCTGGCGCGGGATCGCGTTCGCCGAACTGGCCGTGCTGTGGCTGGTACTCATCGGCACGGTGGTGTTGTTCCTGCGCCGCAGTGCCGTCGGCAGGCTGGCTGCTGGCTCCTTACCTGGCCTGGACGACGTTCGCGCTGTGCCTGAACTTCGCGGTCTGGCAACTCAACACGTGAGGAGAAGACGAATGACGAGGTCGGTGTTCATCACGGGCGGCGCCACCGGAATCGGCCGGGCCACCGCCCTGCTGTTCGCCCGGCAGGGATATTTCGTGGGTGGCTACGACATCGATGACGACCGCCTCGCGCTCCTGGACGGGGACATCAAGGCGGTGGGCGGCCGCGGCGTCGTCGGGCACCTCGACGTCACCGACGCCGACGAGGTGGCGGCGCGCCTCGGGGAGTTCCAAGACGCTGCCGGCGGGCGCCTCGATGTGCTGGTCAACAACGCCGGGCTGCTCAACGCGGGCCGCTTCGAGGAGATCCCGCTGTCCGTGCACCACCGGGAGATCGAGGTCAACGTCAAAGGCGTGGTCAACGGGCTGCACGCCGCGTTCCCGTACCTCAAGACCACTCCGGGGGCCGTCGTGGTGAACCTGGCGTCGGCCTCGGCGATCTACGGGCAGGCCGAGCTCGCCAATTACAGCGCCACCAAGTTCTACGTCCGCGCCATCACCGAGGCGCTGAACCTCGAGTGGGCCGGACACGACATCCGCGTCATCGACATGTGGCCGCTGTACGTGAACACCGCGATGACCCGCGGCGTCAAGACCGGCACCACCGACTCGCTGGGCATCCGGCTCACGGCCCAGGACATCGCCGAGAGCATCGTCGCCGCGGTCGATCCGGCGTTGCCGCGCAAAGTGCTCAAGCAGGTGCACTTCCCGGTCGGGGCGCAGGCAAAGGCGCTGGCGGCCGGCGCCCGGTTCTCCCCGGCATGGCTCACCCGCCTGGTCAACAAGCGGCTCGCCGGCCACTAGTCGCGCAGTCTCGTGCACCTGCGCCCGCGCTCCGCGTAAGTGCGCCACGAGCGCGCGTCACGGCCCGTTCATCGACCAAACGTGACCATCATCACAAGCCGCGAGAATACCGCGCTCAGCAGCGGAAACACCCGAAAATCCGCCACCCGGCCAACTGCCCGGTTGGGTAGCGTGACGAAATTGCTCACAGCCGTCTTGCGTTGAAGTTACCGAGCGGTATAGTCGGTCGACAGTTACTGGTGGGTAACTTGTTCCGAAAGTACCCAACCGCGCGTGGCGTTCTCGACGAGGAGGAAACGTGAGCCACTACAAGAGCAATGTTCGTGACCAGGTGTTCAACCTGTTCGAGGTCCTCGGAGTCGACAAGGTTCTGGGCGAGGGGTCGTACGCCGACCTCGACGTGGAGACCGCCGTCGACATGCTGGGCGAGATCGCCCGGCTCGCCGAGGGCCCGGTGGCGGCCTCCTTCGAAGAAGGTGACCGCAACCCGCCCGTCTTCGATCCGCAAGACCCACACCGTGACGCTGCCCGAGGCGTTCAAGAAGTCGGTGCGCGCCGTCGTCGAAGGCGGATGGGACAAGCTTTCGGTCAGCGAGGAGCTCGGCGGCATGCCGATGCCCAGCGCGCTGACCTGGGCCCTGCAGGAGCACATCCTCGGCGCCAACCCCGCGGTGTACATGTACGCGATGGGCGCCGGATTCGCCGACATCTTCTACCACCTCGGCACCGAGGAGCAGAAGAAGTGGGCCAAGCTCGCCGCCGACCGCGGCTGGGGCTCGACCATGGTGCTGACCGAGCCGGACGCCGGCTCCGATGTCGGCGCGGGCCGCACGAAGGCCGTTCAGCAGGCCGACGGCACCTGGCACATCGACGGCGTCAAGCGCTTCATCACGTCGGCCGATTCGGACGACCTGTTCGAGAACATCATGCATCTGGTGCTGGCCCGCCCCGAGGGCGCCGGGCCGGGCACCAAGGGCCTGTCGCTGTTCTTCGTGCCGAAGTTCCACTTCGATCCGGAGACCGGTGAGCCGGGCGAGCGCAACGGCGTGTTCGTCACCAACGTCGAGCACAAGATGGGCCTGAAGGTCTCGGCCACCTGCGAGCTCTCGCTCGGGCCAGCACGGCACCCCTGCCGTGGGCTGGCTCGTCGGCGAGGTGCACGACGGCATCGCGCAGATGTTCGACGTCATCGAGCAGGCACGGATGATGGTGGGCACCAAGGCGATCGCCACGCTGTCCACCGGTTACCTGAATGCGCTGGAGTACGCCAAGTCCCGCGTGCAGGGTGCCGACCTGACCCAGATGACGGACAAGACCGCGCCGCGCGTGACCATCACGCACCACCCGGACGTGCGTCGTTCGCTGATGACCCAGAAGGCCTACGCCGAGGGTCTGCGTGCGCTGTACCTGTTCACCGCGACGCACCAGAACGCCGACGTCGCGCAAGACGATCCACGGCATCGAGCCCGAGCTGGCGGTCAAGGTCAACGACCTGATGCTGCCGATCGTCAAGGGTGTGGGCTCGGAGCAGGCGTACGCCAAGCTCACCGAGAGCCTGCAGACCTTCGGCGGGTCCGGCTTCCTGCAGGACTACCCGATCGAGCAGTACATCCGCGACGCCAAGATCGACTCGCTCTACGAGGGCACCACCGCCATCCAGGCGCAGGACTTCTTCTTCCGCAAGATCGTCCGCGACAAGGGTGTCGCGCTGGGCCACGTGGCCGGCCAGATCGAGCAGTTCGTCAAGAGCGAGACCGGCAACGGCCGACTCAAGGCGGAGCGTGCACTGCTGGCCACCGCGCTGGAGGACGTGCAGGGCATGGCCGCCACGCTGACCGGCTACCTGATGGCCGCGCAGGAGGATCCGGCGAGCATCTACAAGGTCGGCCTGGGTTCGGTGCGCTTCCTGATGAGCGTCGGCGACCTGGTGATCGGCTGGCTGCTGCAGCAGCCAGGCGGCGGTGGCGATCGAGAAGCTCGACGCCGGCGCCAGCCGGATCGCCGACGACCGCGCGTTCTACGAGGGCAAGCTCGCGGTGGCGTCGTTCTTCGCGAAGAACTTCCTGCCGATGCTCACCAGCACCCGGTCCATCATCGACAACCTCGACAACGAGGTCATGGAACTGGACGAGGCGGCCTTCTAAAACCGCTTCGGACCACGAGACGCCCCCGGAACTTCTCTTCCCGGGGGCGTCTTGCGTTGCGGCCGGCCTGGAGGGCCGCACCCCGGACATAGGGCGGGTTCGGGAGGACAGTGGGCGCGTCACATTAGTCTCGCGCGGTCGGCTTTCATCCCTTGCCGACTCTTTGGATCAGTCACTCCCGAACCCGTCGTGCTGACGATGCTACGCCTGTGACGCGTCTCACACCAGAGCCGATTTCAGCCCTCGGCGTCCACGGACCGCAGCAGCGCACGGGTCCGTTCGCGCACCTCGGGAGCGGTGTGGAACACCGCACCGACGAACTCGTCGACCCCGGCGGAACGCAGCTCGGCGAGGCGATCACGCACGGTCGCCTCGTCACCGATGATCGCCGCATCCTGCGGGCCCGCGTAGCCCTCGCGGTCCAGCATCGCCCGGTAGGACGGCAGCGTGCCGTAGACGGCGAACTGCTCGGCGGCCAGCGTGCGCGCCCCGTCGGCGTCGTCGGTGACGGCGACGGGCAGCGCCGCGACCACCCGCACCGCGCCCTCTGGTCGGCCCGCATCGGCGGCGGCCTGGCGCAGCGCGGGCCCGACGTGCTCACTCAGCGTCGTCGGGCCCGTCATCCAGGTGCAGGTGCCCGAGGTGCGCCGGCCGGCCAGCCGCAGCAGCTGTGGTCCCAGCGCCGCGATGTACACGTCGGGCCGGGCGGCGCCCGGGATCATCAGCGCTCCCCGGGTCGTCACCGTCTCCCCTTCCGCACTGGCCGGTTCGCCCGGCGAGCAGCGGCAGCAACCCGTCGAGGTACTCGTTGAGTCGCCGGACGGGCCGGTCCCACGGGATGCCCCACATGCCCTCGGTCACCGCCGCGTGCGTCATCCCCAGCCCGAGGATGAACCGGCCACCGGAGGCCAGGCTGACGGTCAGCGCGCGCTGCGCCATCTGCATCGGGTGCTGATTCTGGATCGGGACCACGCCGCTGGCGGCTTCGATGGTGTCGACCTCGCGCAGGGCGATCGCCAGCACCGTCAGCAGGTCCGGCTCGTAGGGCAGCTGGCTCATCCAGACCCGGCGGAAACCTTCGTCGCGCAGCTGGGCGAGGTAGTCGATGGTGGCGTCGATGGGCGAATCACCGAGGCCGGTGAGCTGTCCGAACATGCTGATCTGCATGCCGCAAATGTAAGAGCCCCGTGTTGCCGTCGGGTCGGGGGGTCAGACGGCAACACGGAGCTATCACGTGTATCGACGGGTTCCGGCGCGCGTTACACGGCTGCGGAAAACTTTTTTCTAGGCCTCGAGGATCGCCGTGACGCCCTGGCCGCCGGCGGCGCAGACACTGATCAGCCCGCGTACGGGCTGCTCCCGTCTGCGCCTTCTTCTCGGCCAGCTGCTTGGCCATCTGCGCGACGATCCGGCCGCCCGTGGCCGCGAACGGATGGCCGGCCGCCAGCGAGGACCCGTTGACGTTGAGCTTGGACCGGTCGATCGATCCCAGCGCGGCGTCCAGCCCGAGCCGCTCCTTGCAGTACTCCTCGGACTCCCAGGCCGCCAGGGTGGCCAGCACCACCGACGCGAACGCCTCGTGGATCTCGTAGAAGTCGAAATCCTGGAGCGAGAGCCCGTTGCGGGCCAGCATCCGGGGCACCGCGTACGTCGGCGCCATCAGCAGGCCGTCGCGGCCGTTGACGTAGTCGACCGCCGCGGTCTGGCCGTCGACGAAGTAGGCCAGCACCGGGATCGAGTGCTGGGCCGCCCACTCCTCCGACGACGAACAGCGCCACCGAGGCGCCGTCGGTCAGCGGGGTGGAGTTGCCGGCCGTCATCGTCGCGTCGCCGTTGCGCACGCCGAACACCGGCTTGAGCTTGGCGAGCTTCTCGGTCGAGGAGTCGGCGCGCAGGTTGTTGTCGCGGTAGAGCCCCAGAAACGGGGTGACCAGGTCGTCGAAGAAGCCGCGGTCGTAGGCGGCGGCCATGTTGCGGTGGCTCGCGGCGGCCAGCTCGTCCTGGTCGACCCGCTTGATGCCCATCTCCTTGGCGGTCACCGCGGCGTGCTCGCCCATCGACATGCCGGTGCGCGGCTCGCTGTTGACGGGGATGTCCACACCGAGCGCGGCGGGCAGCTTGCCGACCAGCTTCAGCCGGTCGACGTTGGACTTGGCGCGGCGCAGGCCGAGCAGCACCGAGCGCAGATCGTCGCCGAGCGCGATGGGCGCATCCGACGCCGTGTCGACACCGCCGGCCGCGGCCACCTCGTAGCGGCCGCGTGCGATGCCGTCGGCCGCCGCGATGGCGGCCTGCAGGCCGGTGCCGCAGGCCTGCTGAAGGTCGAAGGCGGGCGTGGCCGACGACAGCGAGCTGCCCAGCACGCACTCGCGCATCAGGTTGAAGTCGCGGCTGTGCTTGAGCACGGCGCCGCCGATGACGGCGTCGAGTTGCTCGCCCTGCAGGCCGAAGCGGTCGGCCAGCCCGTCGAGGGTGGCGGTGAACATGTCCTGGTTGGACGCGTTCGCGTAGGCGCCGTCGGAGCGCGCGAAGGGGATCCGGTTGCCTCCGAGAACGGCTACTCGGCGGGTTGTATTGCTGTCGGCCACGTCTGCCTCCCGGCGTCGCGAGGATGTTCTGGGTGTCGAGGGTCATACTACCCACGGTTCTTACTCTGGAGTAAGTTCGTGATCGATCCGACAGTTCGGGTACCCCGGACCGGTCGAAGAACAACCATCCGATCATTCCCGGTCACCAGAAAGGCAGCACTGTGGCTTCCGATCTCCTCTCCCAAGTCGTCAACTCCGGTCCCGGATCCTTCCTGGCCAAGCAACTCGGCGTCCCGCAGCCCGAGCCGCTGCGCCGCTACCAGCAGGGCGAGCCGCCGCTGGCCGGCGCGCTGCTGATCGGCGGCGAGGGCCGCGTGGTCGAGCCGCTGCGCACCGCCCTGGCCGAGGACTACGACGTGGTCGCCAACAATCTCGGCGGCCGGTGGGCGGATCGGTTCGGCGGGCTGGTGTTCGACGCCACCGGCATCACCGAACCGGCGGGCCTCAAGGCGCTCTACGAATTCTTCACCCCGTTGCTGCGCAACCTCGGCCACTCGGCGCGCGTCGTCGTGATCGGGACCACGCCGGAGGACATCGGCGACGTGCACGAGCACATCGCGCAGCGCGCCCTCGAGGGGTTCACCCGCTCGCTGGGCAAGGAACTGCGCAACGGGTCCACGGTGGCCCTGGTCTATCTCTCGCCTGACGCCAAGCCGGCCGCGACGGGCCTGGAGTCCACGCTGCGATTCCTGCTGTCGGGCAAGTCGGCCTACGTCGACGGTCAGGTGTTCCGGGTCGGCGCGGCCGATTCCACCCCGCCGGCCGACTGGGACAAGCCGCTCGACGGCAAGGTCGCGCGTCGTGACGGGTGCCGCCCGCGGCATCGGCGCGACGATCGCCGAGGTGTTCGCGCGCGACGGCGCGCAGGTGATCGCGGTGGACATGGAGGGGGCAGCCGACCCGCTGGCCGAGTTGGCCACCAAGATCGGCGGCACCGCGCTCACGCTGGACGTCACCGCGGCCGACGCGGTGGACCGGATCACCGAGCACGTCAAGCGAGCACTACGCCGGCCGGCTCGACATCCTGGTCAACAATGCGGGCATCACCCGCGACAAGCTGCTGGCCAACATGGACGAGGGCCGCTGGGATTCCGTGCTCGCGGTCAACCTGCTCGCGCCGCTGCGGCTGGCCGAGGGCCTGGTGGGCAACGGAACCATCGGAGAGAACGGACGCATCGTCGGGCTGTCGTCGATGGCCGGTATCGCGGGCAACCGCGGCCAGACCAACTACGCCGCGACCAAGGCGGGGATGATCGGGCTCACCGACGCGCTGGCGCCGCAGTTCGGCGAGAAGTCGATCACCATCAACGCGGTCGCGCCGGGCTTCATCGAGACCAAGATGACCGAGGCCATCCCGCTGGCCACCCGTGAGGTGGGCAGGCGGCTGAACTCCCTGTTCCAGGGTGGGCAGCCCGTGGACGTCGCCGAGGCCATCGCCTACTTCGCCAGCCCGGCGTCCAACGCCGTCACCGGCAACACTATCCGCGTCTGCGGCCAGGCCTGGTTGGGCGCGTGAGCGGGGGCAGCCAGCCCTCGGGGCTGAAGAACATGCTGCTGGCGGTCGCCGGCGCGCTGCCCTTCGTGCCGCGCGGGGACACGCTGCCCGACCGGACGCTGACGGTCGAGGACCTGACCATCGACCCGGCCCACGTCGCCGCCTACGCGAACGTCACCGGCCTGCGCTTCGACAACGAGGTCCCGCTGACCTACCCGTTCGCGCTGACGTTCCCGACGGTGATGTCGCTGCTCACCGGGTTCGATTTCCCGTTCGCGGCAATGGGTTCGGTGCACGTGGAGAACCACATCACCCGGTACCGGCCCATCGCGGTCACCGACACCGTGTCGGCGAGCGTGCACGCGGAGAACATGCGGGAACACCGCAAGGGCCTGCTCGTCGACGTCGTCACCGACGTCACGGTGGGCAACGAGACCGCCTGGCACCAGGTGACGACGTTCCTGCACCAGCAGCGCACCAGCCTGTCCGACGAGCCCAAACCGCCGCCGCAGAAGCAGCCCAAGCTGGGGCCGCCGAACGCGGTCCTGCGCATCACCCCCGGCCAGATCCGGCACTACGCCTCGGTCGGCGGCGATCACAACCCGATCCACACCAACCCGCTGGCCGCCCGGCTGTTCGGTTTCCCGACCGTCATCGCGCACGGAATGTTCAGCGCGGCAGCGGTCCTGGCGAACATCGAGGGGCAGCTACCGGACGCGGTGACGTACTCGGTGCGGTTCGGCAAGCCGGTGGTGCTGCCGGCGCAGGGCCGGACTCTACGTCGACCGCCGCGCCGAGCGCTGGGAGCTGACGCTGCGGCACCTGACCAAGGGTCATCCGCACCTGACGGGCACCGTCACCCCGGCGTGACGTGCGTCAGCTCGGGATGACCGGGCGCGTCTGACGGCGCGCCCTTGAGGCCCAGCCAGAACAGGCTGATCATCAGCTGGGCCGCCTCGTCGACGTCGGCGTCGCCGGTGCTGACCCGGGACGCCACCGCCTCGCCGGCGCCGACCAGCGCGACGGCCATCATGTCGAAATCGGTGTCAGGGCCCGGGAAACCTGGTGCCCGACCGCAGCAGGCGGCCGACGAGCTCGATGATCCGTTCGCGGCCCTCGCGCACGGTGTGGGCGAACCGCTGCGAACTGGTCGCCTGCGTGTAGAGCACCATCCACGACGCCCGGTGCTCGTCGATGTACTTCAGGAACGCCAGCACGGCGCTGCGCAGCAGTTCCTTCGGGGGATCGTCGAAGTCGATCTTGTCGCGGACCTCGTCGACGAAGCGGGCCAGCTCGCGGGCCAGGCACGCACCGAACAGCTCCTCTTTGGAGCCGTAGTACAGGTAGAGCATCGGCTTGCTGATCTGCGCCTCGGCGGCGATCGCGTCCATCGAGGTCTCGTGGTAGCCGTTCACCGAGAACATCTGCACGGCCGCGTCGAGCATCTGCTGCTCGCGGACCGCACGCGGCAAGCGCTTGGTTCCACCTGCCATCAACGCGCCTTCCTCGACTGCTCTGCCCACCCGCTTCTTAACACAGGGTAAGCACTGGCCGACGAATCAGCCGCCGCAGCGTGGCGACGGACCCTTCAGCGCCGCCAGCCGCCGCACGGAGTCGTCCACCCGGGGCATCGACAGTTCGCCGGCCGCGACCGCCTTCTCCAGCCGGTCGAGCACGGCGGGCACCTCCGCCGTGGTGACCCACAGCGCCACATCGGCCCCGGCCTGCAGCGCGCGCAGCACCGCGTCGGCGACCCCGAAGCGGTCGGAGATGGCCCGCATGCTCGACAGGTCGTCGGTGAACACCGGGCCGGTGAACGGCGGGCCACCGTAGTCACCCGAGCGCAGCAGGGCATACGCGGCGGGGCTCAGGCTGGCCGGTTCGCTGCCGGTCAGCTCGGGCACCTCCATGTGGCCGACCATCACGCCGACGGGCGCCTGCGTGGTCAGGGTCCGATAGGGCACCAGAGTCGTTGGTCTTCAACTCCCCGAGCGGCGGGGTGACGACGCTGCCGGCGTGGGAGTCCCCCGAGCCGTGGCCGTGGCCCGGGAAGTGCTTGAGCACCGGCAGCAGCCCGGCGTCGCGCAGGCCGCGCGCGTAGGCGCCCGCGAAGTCGGTGACCACGGCCGGATCCGAACCGAACGACCGGTCGCCGATGACGGTGCCGTCGGGTGCGTCGGTGACGTCGACGACCGGGGCGAAGTCCACGGTGATGCCCAGGCCGCGCATCTGCCGGCCCCGGTCCAGGGCGATCTGGTAGACCTCCTCCGGCGTCTTGCTCGCCGCCAGCACCCGCGGCGCGGGCTGGGTCGCCGATCAGGCCGGCCAGCCGGGAGACCCGGCCGCCCTCCTCGTCGACGCTGACGGCCAGCGGCAGCGGCCCGGCCGCGCCGGCGATGTCGCGCAGCGAGCCGTCGGAGAGCATGGACAGATCGGTCCAGCTGCCGATCATGATGCCGCCGACATGCTGGCCGTCCACGACGGCGCGGGCGTCGTCGGCATCGGTGACGCCGACCATCAGCAGTTGGGCCAGCTTGTCGCGGGTGGACATCGCGGCGACCACGGCGGCGGGGTCACCGCAGACCGGCGGCGCGGGCGCCTGCGGCGGGCGCGGGAGCCGGACCGGCGGCCATCGACGGCGTCGCGGCGGCCACCGTGGTATCCGACTCCCCGGTGGTTGCCGAGCCGCATCCGGCCAGCAGCGCCGACGTCGCCAACACGCCGGCGAGGGTCTTGAAGAAGCGGGGCTTGGCGACCATGCGTCCCGACCTTAGCGGCAAGGGATTCGGCGAGCCACGCCGTGGTGGTCGGCCGGGAGCGGTCGGCCATAGGGTGGTCGGGACGAAGCAGCGGTGACGAGGAGGGGCGATGGCAGGCGAACAGACCGTCGTCGTCATCGCGTTCGACGGATCGCCCACCTCCCGGCGGGCCGTGCACTATGCCAGCCGTTTCCTGTCCGTCGACCGCGCGATCGTGCTGACGGCGTGGGCTCCGCTGGACCGCGGCTCCGAACCGACCTCCTACGACCTCGACGGCCCGCCCGACCCCACGCACGCCGGCGAAGTCGACATCGCCTACGCCGAGGCGCAGCGCATCAACACCGAGGGTCTCGAGCTGGCGCTGGCGGCCGGGCCTGCCCGCCGAGCCGCTGTGCGTGCCGCAGGCCTACACGGTGTGGGGCACCATCATCTCCGTCGCCGACGACGTGGACGCCGATCTGATCGTCACCGGGACCCGGGCCACCACCGGATCTGCGGTCGCTGGTGCAGTCCAGCGTGGCCGATCACGTGCGGCGGCGGGGGCACCGTCCGGTGCTGATCGTGCCACCGGAGCCCGGGGGCGCCGCGTGCTAGTTTGTGGCCCATGGATCGGTTCCTCGTTCCCGCGGCGGCCAGCATCGTCGTCGGCCTGCTGTTGGGCGCGGCGGCCGTGTTCGGGGTGACGCTGATGGTGCAGCAGGACACCAGGCCGCCGTTGCAGGCGGGCGATCCGGCGTCCTCGGTGCTCAACAGGGTCGAGTACGGCGACCGAAGCTGAGCCGGCCGAGCAGCCGCTGTCGCGGCGCTGGCTGTGGGTGGCCGCCGCAGCGGCCCTGGTCCTGACGTTCGCCCAGTCACCCGGACAGATCTCACCCGATACCAAGCTCGACCTCACCGCCAATCCGCTGCGCTTCCTGACGCGCGCCTTCGACCTGTGGAACAGCGCGCTGCCGTTCGGGCAGGCCCAGAACCAGGCCTACGGCTATCTCTTCCCGCACGGCACGTTCTTCCTCGCCGGTGACCTGCTGGGCGTCCCGGGCTGGGTGACCCAACGGCTGTGGTGGGCGCTGCTGCTGGTGGCCGGCTTCTGGGGGATGCTGCGCCTGGCCGAGGCGCTGCGGCATCGGCACCACGCCGTCGCGGGTGCTCGGCGCGCGTGGCGTTCACGCTGTCGCCGCGGGTGTTGACCACCCTCGGGGCGATCTCCTCGGAGACACTGCCGATGATGCTGGCCCCCTGGGTCCTGCTGCCGGTCGTGCTCGCGCTGCGCGGTGACCCGCGGATCCGGCTGCTGGCGGCACGGTCGGCGCTGGCGATCGCGTTGATGGGTGCGGTCAACGCCGTCGCGACCCTGACGGCGTGTCTGTGCACCGTGGTGTGGCTGGCCTGCCACCGCCCCAACCGGGTGTGGTGGCGCCTGGTGGCGTGGTGGCTGCCGTGCGTGGCGCTGGCGGTGGCGTGGTGGGTGGTCGCGCTGGTGCAACTGGGCCGCATCAGCCCGCCGTTCCTGGACTTCATCGAGTCCTCCGGCGTCACCACGCAGTGGATGTCGTTGACCGAGATGCTGCGCGGCACCGGCGCGTGGACGCCCTACGTGGCGCCGACCGCGACCGCGGGCGCCTCGCTGGTGACCGGCTCGGCGGCGGTGCTGGCCACGACGCTGGTCGCCGCGGGCGGGCTGGCGGGGCTGGCGCTGCGCTCGATGCCGGCCAGGGGGCGGCTGATCACCATGCTGCTGGTCGGCGTCGTGCTGCTGGCCGCCGGCTACTCCGGCGGGCTGGGCTCGCCGATCGCCCAGCAGGTCCAGGCGTTCCTGGACGGCGACGGCACGCCGCTGCGCAATCTGCACAAGCTCGAACCGCTGCTGCGCCTGCCGCTGGCGCTGGGACTGGCGCATCTGCTGGGGCGTGTCCCGCTGCCGGGCAGCGTCCCGCGACCGGTGTGGCGCCGCGCGTTCGCCCACCCGGAAGAAGACAGGCGGGTCGCCGTCGGCATCGTCGTGCTCGCCGCGCTGCTCGCGGCCACGTCGCTGGCCTGGACCGGCCGGCTCGCCGCACCGGGCGCCTTCGACGCGATCCCGCAGTACTGGCACGACACCGCGGCGTGGCTGGACGAGCACGACGCCGGCGGCCGGGTGCTGGTCGCGCCGGGCGCACCGTTCGCGACCCAGGTGTGGGGCAACAGCCACGACGAGCCCCTGCAGGTACTCGGTGACAGCGCCTGGGGGGTGCGCGACTCCATCCCGCTGACGCCGCCGGAGACGATCCGGGCCCTCGACTCGGTACAGCGGTTGTTCGCCGCCGGCCGGCCGTCCGTCGGGCTCGCCGACACCCTTGTCCGACAGGGCATTTCGTACGTGGTGGTGCGCAACGACCTGGACCCGGAGAACAGCCGGTCAGCGCGCCCCATCCTGGTGCACCGGGCGATCGACGGCTCGCCCGGCCTGACGAAGGTCGCCGAGTTCGGCGCCCCGGTGGGGCCCGGGACACTCGAAGGGTTCATCACCGACAGCGGGCTGCGCCCCCGGTACCCGGCCGTGGAGATCTACCGGGTCGACGGCGCGCGGAACGCCATGTCGCCCTACGTCGCCGACACCGACACGATGGCCCGCATCGACGGGGCGCCCGAGTCCCTGCTGCGGCTCGACGAACGCCGACGCCTGAGCGGCCGGCCGCCGCTGGGGCCCGCGCTGCTGACCCAGGACGCACTGCGGGCCGGGCTGCCGGCCCCGGTGGTCACGGTGACCGACACGCCGATGCTGCGTGAGACCGACTACGGCCGGGTCGACGACCACTCCTCGGCCGTGCGCGCCCCCGACGACACCCGCAACACGTTCAACCGGGTGCCCGACTATCCCTCCCGGGGCGCCGATCCGGTGACGGGGCAGTGGGGCGGCGGCCGCATCACGGTGTCGAGCGCGGCATCGGATTCCACGGCCCTGCCCAACGTCTCGCCCGCGTCGGGGCCACCGGCGGCCATCGACGGGGACGCCTCGACCAGTTGGGTGTCCAATTCGCTGCAGAGCGCGGTCGGCCAGTGGCTGCAGGTGGACTTCGACCATCCGATCACCAACGCCACCCTGACGCTCACCCCGAGCGCCACCGCCGTCGGGGCGCAGGTGCGCCGCCTGGAGGTCTCGACCGCCACCGGCAGCACCACGGTTCGCTTCGAGCAGCCCGGCCAGCCGGTGACCGTGGCCCTGCCCTACGGGGAGTCGCCGTGGATGCGCATCACCGCCGTCGCCACCGACGACGGATCGCCCGGAGTCCAATTCGGCATCACCGACCTGTCCGTCACCCAGTACGACGCGAACGGGTTCGCCCACCCGGTGAACCTGCGGCACACCGTGGACGTTCCCGGCCCGCCGACGGGATCGGCGGTGGCGCAATGGGATCTGGGCACCGAAATGCTGGGCCGGCCGGGGTGCGCCGCCAGCCCCACCGGGGTGCGGTGCGCCGCGGCCATGGCGCTGGCCTCCGAAGAGCCGGTCAATCTGCGCCGCATGCTGACCGTGCCGCAGCCGACCGCGGTCACCCCCACGGTGTGGGTACGCGCCCGCCAAGGTCCCAACCTCGCCGATCTGATCGCGGCGCCGGACACGACCCGCGCCCGCGGGGATGCCGACCTGATCGACGTCCTCGGCTCCGCTTACGCCGCCACCGACGGTGATCCCGGCACTGCCTGGACCGCACCCCAACGGCTGATCCAACCGCACACGCCGCCCACCCTGGTGCTGAAACTGCCGTCCGAGCAGATGGTTTCGGCCCTGCGAGTGACCCCGAGCGAGTCGCCGCTGCCCGCCCACCCCTCGATGATCGCCATCGACCTCGGTGACGGCCCCCAGGTGCGCCGGCTCACCGACGGCACCGAGACCCTGCGGCTCAGACCCCACCGCACCGACACGGTCACGCTCTCACTGCTCGACTGGGACGACGTGATCGACCGCACCGCACTGGGATTCGACCAACTCAAGCCGCCCGGGCTGGCCGAGGTGGTCGCTTTGGATCCGCGTGGAGTGCCCATCGGCGCCGCGGACGCCGCGGCCAACCGCGCGCGCAGCATCACCCTGGGCTGCGGGCAGGGCCCCGTCATCGGCGTCGCCGGCCAGTTCATCCAGACCTCGGTGCGCACCACCGTCGGTGACCTGCTGGACAACAAGCCGATCCCGGCCCGACCCTGCCGCAGCGAGCCCGTCACGCTGCCCGCGGGCCAACAGGAACTGGTGGTCAGCCCCGGCTCGGCGCTCGTGGTGGACGGCGTGCAGCTGGCGACTCCGCTCGAGAGTCGAATCCCTTCGGCCACAACCCGACCCGTGGACAAGCGGCACTGGACCAACGATCTGCGGGAGGTGGACGTCCCGGGATCCGACGCCACCCGGATCCTCGTCGTCCCGGAGAGCGTCAACCCGGGATGGTCGGCGCACACCGCCGACGGCGCGATACTGACCGACGTCACCGTCAACGGCTGGCAACAGGGCTGGATCCTGCCCGCGGGCACCGGCGGCACGATCACCATGCGCTTCGCCGCCAACACCGCCTACCGCGTCGGCCTGATCGGCGGGCTCGCGCTGCTGCCGGTGCTGGTCGCGCTGGCCTTCGCGCCGCTGCGCCGGCGGCGACCGCCCGGCGCGGGCGCCCGGCCGTGGCGTCCCGGCCCCGTCCCCATCGCGGCCGCGACGACGCTGGCGGCCGCGGCTCATCGCCGGACCCGTCGGCGCGCTCACCGCGGGCGCGGCGTTCGGCGTCCGCCATCTGCTGCGCCGGCGCAAGAAGCTCTGCGACGCAGCGCTCGTCGCGATGGCGGCGGGCGGCCTCATCCTCGCCGGGGCGGTGCTGAGCCAGAATCCGTGGCGTTCCGTCGACGGCTACGTCGGGCATTCGGCGTGGCTGCAGTTCTTCGCCCTGCTCTCGGTGGTGGCCGTCGCGGTCTCCACGGTTCCGCACCGGACGGGCGCCTCCGACCCGCAGGATGGCTGACATGACGCACCCGGTTCCCCCGATCGGCAGCCAGGTCGCGGCACTGGCCGCGCAGGATCCCGACGCGCCGGCCGCCACGTGCGACGGTGTCACCGTCACTCGCGGCCAGCTCGACGCGATGACCAACCGCCTGGCGCGCGCCTTCGCGTCGCTGGGCGTCGGAGTCGGTGACTACGTGACGATCGTGCTGCCCAACTCGCTGGACTGGATGTACTCGGTGCTGGCCTGCTGGAAGCTCGGGGCGGTCCCGCAACCGCTGTCCGCGCGGCTGCCCGACGCGGAGTTGGCGGCGCTGCTGGACCTGCGCCGGCCCGCGCTGCTGGTCGGGCGCACCGACCCCACCGGCGTGACCGCGAGCACCACGCGTCGACGTCGCGCACGGTTTCGACGACGCAGCCGCTGCCGGAAGCGGTGTCGCCGGTGTGGAAGTCGATGGCCTCGGGCGGCAGCACCGGCAGGCCCAAGCTGATCGAGGCGGGCAACGACAGCCGGGTGCCGCCGGTCATCGGCGCCCCGCTGGGCGCCCAGCCCGGCGACGTCACGCTGATCTCGGTGCCGCTGAGCCACAACACCGGCTTCACGACGTTCGCGGTCGGCCTGCTGCAGGGCCACCACCTGGTGGTGATGCCGCGGTTCGACCCGCACGAGTTCCTGCGGCTGGTCACCGAGCACCGGGTGACGTTCCTGACCACGGTGCCGACCATCATGCAGCGGCTGCTGCCGGTGTACCGCGCCGATCCGGACGCCTACGACCTGTCGTCGATCCGCCGGTTCTGGCATCTGGCCGCGCCGTGCCCGCCGGCGGTCAAGCAGGCCTGGATCGAACTGCTCGGCCCGGAGAAGGTATGGGAACTCTACGGCGGCACCGAACTTCAGGCGCTGACGTTCATCTCCGGCGACCAGTGGCTGACGCATCCGGGTTCGGTCGGGGTGGTGGTCGCCGGGCGAGATGAAGGTCCTCGACGACGACGGCAACGAGTGTCCGCCCGGGGTGACCGGGGAGATCTACATGCGCCCCGCGCCGGGTGCCCGGCCGACCTACCGGTACGTCGGCAGCACCGCGAAGTCCCGCGACGGCTGGGACTCGCTGGGCGACCTCGGCTACTTCGACGAGGACGGCTTCCTGTACCTCAACGATCGCCGCGTCGACATGTTCACCGTCGGCGGCCGCAACGTCTACCCGGCCGAGATCGAGTCGGCGCTGGCCGAGCATCCCGAGGTGCTGTCCAGTCTGGCCGTCGGCCTGCCCCACGAGGACCTGGGCCAGGTGCCGCACGTCATCGTGCAGGCCGACGGCCTCGGCGAGACCGAGGTGCTGACGTTCCTGGCCGGGCGCATCGCTCCCACAAGGTGCCGCGCACGGTGGAGTTCACCGACCGGCCGCTGCGCGACGACGCCGGCAAGGCCCGCCGATCGGCGGTGCGCGACGAGATCATCTCGCGACGGCAGGCTCGGTGACGTCGTCGACCGCACTGTCGAGCGGGGTCGGATCGTTGCGTCTCTCCCAGCGGCGCAAGGCATTCCGGCACGGCGACTCCACCAGCGCGTAGCTGACCGCCGCGATCGCGAATCCGAACACCAGCGTCAGCAGCAGTACCGGCACGAAGTGCCCGTTGAACGCGAACTCACCGAGCATCGGGAAGACCATGGCCAGGGCCGCGAGGTGCCACACGAACAGGCCGTAGGACCAGCGGCCCAGCGTCACCATCGTCGGGTGTCCCAGCAGCCGGTGCGGGGTGTCGGGCCGGTCGAGAACCAGTGGGGCCAACAGCGTCCCGGCCACCACCGCGCCCATCGCCGTCTTGACGGTGACCTGCCCGATCGTGCCGAACTGCAGGCCTTCGCGGCCCGCCAGCGGGGACGCGGCGATGCCGAACGCCGTGACCGTCACCACCGCCATCAGGATCCGGTGCCGGGCCAGCCGGTGCGCCCAGCCGACCCGGGAGACGGTCAGTTCGGCGAGCACCATGCCCGCGGCGAACCAGGAGAAGAACGCGGGCGGCCAGTTCCACAGGTTGTGTCCCGACGCCGGGTCGAACGGGATCCGCACCCAGAACAGGCTGGCCACCGCGACGGCCACGATCACCGGGATCCGGGCGCGCACCGGCAGCCGGCGCGCCAGCAGCGCCAGGAACGGCAGCGCGATGTAGAACGCCACCTCCACCGACAGGCTCCACATCTGGGTCAGGCCCGCGGTCAGCGTCAACGGCACGTAGATCTGGGTCAGTGTCAGGTTCGACAGCCAGACCGTGGCGTCGGCCTTGGCGTCGGGCAGCAGCGTGAGGATCACCACCACCGCGACCAGATAGCCCGGCATGATGCGCACGAAGCGGGACCGCAGGTAGTGCATGGTCGCCGGCCGGGATCGCAGTCCCCGCGCGGCGGCGGCGTGGCCGCGCCACAGCAGGAATCCCGACAGCGCGAAGAACACCGCGACGGCCAGGTCGAAGCGGCCGAGCAACCGTCCGGTGACGCCGGTGGCGTGGCCGGTCTGGAACGCCACATGCGTGACGACGACGCCGATCGCCGCGCACGCCCGCAGGCCCTCGACCGCGGGCAGGAAGGAGCGGGTGCCTCCCACGGCACCGACGCCGTCCGCGTCGGCCGTCGCCTCGGTTGGGGTCACGACGAACAGTGTGCCCGCCGCGGTCGGCCCACCGCGATGCGCCGACGGAAAACGGGTAATAGAGACGGGCCGGGGCGCGACGCTGTCGCCGGCCGCGAACAGCTCGTAGTGAGCGACGGCCTTACATTGTGCTGTTAGGGTCGAACGGGTTTTGCCGGGCGCGAAGGGAGACACGGTATTGAACCGCGCAGTTGCGCTGAGGATCGCCGCGTGCGGAATCATGGGTCTCGGAGCCGCCCTGCTCATCGCAGCATTGCTGCTGACCACCTACACCAAGGGCAAGATCGCCAAGATCCCGCTCGACGTGGACGCCACGCTGGTCAGCGAGGGCTCCGGTGACGCCTTCGATCCCGCCTCCCTCAACCGGGACCGCTTCGTCGTCGACAAGGACGTCCCGCTGGTCCATGCAGCAGCAGATCAGCGTGGAGTCACCGGCCAACGCCGATGTGGTGACGCTGCAGGTCGGCAGCACGCTGAAGCGGTCGGACCAGCAGCAGGACAAGGGTCTGCTGCTGGCCATGGTCGACACCGTGACGCTGGACCGCAAGACCGCCGAGGCGGTGTCGAGTGAGAGCAATCCCGGTGGCGCCGTGCAGAAGCCGCGCGCCATCGAGGAGGAGAACCCGCCGACCAACATCGCGCTGCCCCACGAGGGCCTGGCCTACCGCTTCCCGTTCTTCACGGAGAAGAAGACCTATCCGTTCTTCGACCCGATCGCGCAGAAGCCCTACGACGCCAACTACGACGGCGAAGAGGACGTCAACGGGCTGACGGCCTACAAGTTCACGCAGAACGTCGGCTTCGACGAAGACGGCAAGCTCGTCGAGCCCGTCAAGTACGCGTCCCTCTACGACGACGACGCGGACAGCCAGGTCACCGCGACGAACAAGCTGTGGGGCCTCGAGGGTGATCCCGAGGAATCGGTGACGATGACGCGCTACTACGCCGCGCAGCGCACGTTCTGGGTCGATCCGGTGTCCGGGACCATCGTCAAGGAGACCGACCGTGGCTATCACTACTACGCCCGCGAGGCGCTCAAGCCCGAGGTGACGTTCGCCGACTTCACCGTGACCACCAACGAGCAGTCCGTCGAGTCCCAGGTCGCGGCCGCCTCCGACGAGCGTGACCGGGTAGCGCTGTGGGGCCGGATCCTGCCGATCACGTTCACCGCGCTGGGCCTGGTCGCCCTGATCGGCGGTGCCCTGCTGGGTGCCTTCAGCCTGCGCGCGGAGTCGATGCTGATCGATCCCGGCCTCGACGACACCGGCGACCGCTTCTTCGGCGGCCGCGGTGACGAGGGTGAGCCCGTGCCGGGCGCGGAGGCCAAGACCGAGAAGCTGCCCGCGCAACGGCCGTCGGATCTGCCGCCGGACAGACCGGTCTGATCGCTCGGTTCCGTTCGCTGGTCGCGCCGGCGTACGCGCTGGCGCTGACGCTGGCCGTGACCGGCCCGCTGCTGGCGCCCGGTTACCTGCTGTTGCGGGACGCGGTGTCCACACCGCGATCGTTTCTGACCGATGCCGCGCTGGGACTGACCGCAGTCCGCACCCCGCGCGCTACCGCAGGACTTCGCGGTGGCGCTGGCCTCGACGGCGATCGACGGCGGTGTCGTGGTCAAGGCGCTGGTGATGCTCGGGGTGTGGCTGCGCCGGCTGGGGTGCCGCGCGGTTGGCGGCCGCGGTGGTGCCCGACGCCGGTGCCGGCCGGCCAGTGCGTCGCGGCGACGGTCGCGATCTGGAATCCCTATGTGGCCGAACGCCTGCTGCAGGGGCACTGGAGTCTGCTGGTGGGCTACGGCTGCCTGCCGTGGGTGGCCACGACGGTGCTGACGCTGCGGGGCGCGGTCCCTGCGCCGAAGGGCGGGATCGGGGCGCTGCTGTTCTGGGTGGCGCTGGCCGGGTTGACGCCGACGGGGCTGATGCTGGCGGCCACGGTCGCGGTCGCGTGCGCGCTGGCCCCGGGCACCGGAAGGTCGCGGCGGTTCTGTGCGCGGCGTCGGTGCTCGCCGCGTCGCTGACCGCGGCGCTGCCGTGGCTGGTCGCGGCGGCGGTGTCGAGCGGATGGGCGGCGGCCGGGGCTCAGCAGCCGGGCGTGACGGCGTTCGCGGCCCGCGCGGAGCCGGGCCTGGGCACCCTGGGCAGCTTGGCCGGCCTGGGCGGCATCTGGAACGCCGAGGCCGTTCCGGCGTCGCGGACCACGCTTTTCGCGGTGTTGTCGACGGTGGTCCTGCTGGCCGTGGTGGTGGTCGGCCTGCCGACCCTGCTGCGCAGGCGCGCGGCCGTCCCGCTGGTGGTCGTCGCGGCGGCGGCGGTGGTGGTGCCGGCGCTGATGGCGACCGGCCCGGGACTGGCCGCCGTGGCGGCGGTGATCGAGGCCGTGCCGGGGCTCGGCGTGGTGCGCGACGGTCAGAAGTGGGTGGCGCTGGCCATGCCGGCGTACGCGCTGGCCGGGGCGGCAGCCGTGGTGACGCTGCGGCCACGGGTGCCCGCGCCGGCGGCCGCGGCGCTGTGCTGTGCGGCGGTGGTGGCGGTCCTGCCGGACCTCGCCTGGGGCGTCGGTGGCCGGGTGACGCCGGTGCGCCTATCCCGACGGCTGGTATACGGCCGCGGCCGTCATCGACGCCGCACCGCGAGCCGGTCGCCGTGCTGCCGGTCGACAGCATGCGCACGTTCCCGTGGGCCGGTCCGGCGCCGGTGCTCGACCCGCTGCCGCGCTGGGTGCGTGCCGACGTGCTCAGCACCGGCGACCTGACGATCGCGGGCCGCCGCGTGCCCGGCGAGGGCGCCCACGCGCGGCGGGTGCAGGAGAGGCTGCTCGCCGGGGCCGACCGTGCCGAACTGGCGGCGCTGGGGGTCGGCTGGGTGGTGGTGGAGGGCGGCCACGCGCCGTTGCCGCTGCCGGTGGCCTACCGCGACGACGACGTCGCGGTCTACGCGATCGGCGGCACCACACCGGCCTCGCCGCACCGGGCGCTGATGATCGCCGCCCACCTGGTGTGGCTGGCCCAGCTCGGAGTCGGCCTGGGCGCGATGGCGGTGTGCACCTCACGCCGCGCAGACCGACGGGATCAGCAGTCCGACGGGCCAGCACGCAGCGGCCAGTAGGTAGGCCAGCATGCCGCCGCCCGCGGGCAGCGCGGTCTGCAGCAGGTCTTCGAGGTGGCGCACCTGGTGCGACGTTGAAGAACGCCCAGCCCAGGCCGATGCTGACGTACGGCAGCGCCAGCCACAGCGCGAGTTCGATGATGTCGGCCACCGACAGCCGCCGGTTCAGGAACCGGCGGGTGGCGGTCCGGATCGCGCTCATGCGGCTCCTCAGATCAGTTGACGGTGCCGGCGGACCCGGTTGCGGACATCGGCGAGCAACAGGTGGCTGCCGCCCTGGCGCACGTACCCGGGCAGGAACCGGTTGACGAACGCCACGAACAGGAACAGCCGCTCGAACAGCCGTTGCCGGGCCGGGCCCCACGTCAGGCCCAGCGCGTCGCGGAACACCGGCGCCAGGAAACCGGCCGTCAGGAACTTCAGCAGCGGCCGAAACGGTAGCGCCAGAAGCGGATTGATCATCCGCAGGGCCATCAGGTCGAGCAGGTAGGCGCGCACGGTGTCGTCGAGGCGGACCTGCGCACACGCCGCGTCCCAGTAGGCGTCGAAATCTGCCCGCGTCGGTGGCCACTGGTCGGCGGTGACCTGCAGTGTGGTGCCCAGGGTCCACGCCGAACGATAGAACTGCTCGGACTGCTCGGGCGTCATCGCACCGCGCAGCAGTTGGTAGGTGTCCTCGAGGCCGACGAACAGGCAGGCGGCGACCCACAGCTGCAGTTCCCGGTCGAAAGCGTTGTAGCGCACCGGGCTCGCCGGCCCGGACTTGACGTGCCGGTGTGCGCCGTCGACCGCCGCGCGGAACGCCGCCCGATCGTCGTCGTCGCCGAGGATCGCGACGGCGAGGTACTGGAACGTGGTGCGGGCCCGCTTCCACGGGTGCTTGAGCAGGTTGCCGCTGTCGACCGGGCTCTCCACCACGCCGTGGCCCACGCCGGGGTTGCACAACTGCATGACCACGTTGGCGGCGCCGGCGGCGAACGACCAGAAGTCCATCGCGTCGGCGACCGTCACCGGCTCGTCGTCCCAGCGTGCGGTCCGCCGCGCGATGTTAATCCTGTTCCCGCTCACAGCGCACAGGCCTGGGCGAGCAGCAGCACGGGCCAGAACGCGACGCCGCCGAGCAGCGCCAGCACCCTCCGGATGCCGTCGGTGCCGGCCAGATGATCGGTGTTGACCAGCGACCACACCACGCCGACACCCAGATACGGCAGGCCGCCAGGACGGCCGCGCCGATCCACTCGGCGACCGTCATCCGATGGTTCAGAAAGCGGTGCAGGTCACTGCTCATGCCATCATGTTAATGGCCGTTCGCGGATAAGTCCTCGATATCAGAGGAGACCGCGGGCCGGCCGGCCCGCCCGCACCGCGGCGAACACCGCCGTGAGGGAATCGGCGCTCTGCCGCCAGGAGAACTCACCGCTGCGGATCGCGGCCTTGACGCCCAGCTGCTCGCGGAGCACGCGATCGGACAGCAGGCGCTCCAGACCGTCGACCAGTTCCGCGTGGTCGTCGACCAGCACGCCGGTCACCCCGTCGACGATCGAATCGGTCAGCCCGCCGGAGTACCGGTACCCGATGGTCGGCACCCCGTGTTGCGCGGCCTCGACCACCGCCAGGCCCCACCCCTCCTTGCGCGAGGGCAGCACGTGCACCCAGCTACGCTGCAGCACAGCATGTTTGGTGCCGTCGTCGACGTGCCCGTGGAACGTGACGGCGTCGGCGATGCCCAGCTCGGCCGCATGGTCGACCAGCCGCTGCACCCACCAGCCGCCGCCGACGACGTCGAGGTGCAGGTCCGGCATGCGCGTGCGCAACCGGGCGACGGCGTCGAGCGCGTCCTCGATCTGCTTGTGCGGCACCAGCCGCGACAACACCACCGCCCGCGGGCTCGCCGACCGCGGCTCGGTCATGGTGGCGGCGGGGGCCGCGTCGACACCGTTGCGGACCACCGCGACGTGCCGCGGGTCCACGCCGAGCGTCGCGAGGTCGCGCGCCGAGGGCAGCGACACGGTGACGTACTGGTTGCGCGCGGTGCAGCCGCGGTGACAGCCGGGACTCCACGAACCAGCCGATGCGGCTCATCACCGGTCCGGCGACCGGCCACTGCTCGCGGTGGCAGTGGTGCACCAGCACGACGACGCGCCGGCCGTAGACCAGCCGGGCCATGAACGGCAGTCCGTTCTGGGTGTCGACGACCACGTCGGGGCGCACCCCGCGCAGCGGGCCCAGCCCGATCCGGGCGGCCGCCATGGCCAGCAGCGCCCACACGTAGACCGAGTAGCGCCCGCCGGACCGCTGGATCCGCCACCCCGTCGACGACGTCGCGCCGAGCGGAGCCGGGGTAACGCGCGGTGCGCAGCGTGACCCGCACCCCGTCGGCGGCCAACTGGGCGCCGATGCGCTGCAGGTAGGCCTCGCTGCCGCCGCCCTGCGGGTGGCCGGTGTCGCGCCAGCACAGCAGCAACACGGAGCTCACAGGGGCGGACATCGGTGTTCAGACTAGCGCTGTGCCTAGGGTGGCCGGGTGGTCGCTACGGATCTGTTCGCCCGGCGGGCGACGCTGTCGCGTTCGCTGCGGCTGCTCTCGGCGTTCCGCTTCGAGCAGAGCGATCCCGACCGCTTCTACGGCGCACTCGCCGACGACACCGTCGCCCTCGTCGCCGACCTGTGGACCGGGGCCACCGGCACCGGCCCCGCCGGCCTGACACTGCTCGACGTCGGCGGCGGCCCTGGATATTTCGCGTCCGCGTTCACCGACGCCGGGGTGCGCTACCTCGGGGTCGAACCAGACCCGCGGGAGATGCACGCGGCCGCACCGCGCACCCACCGGCGCGCGGGCTCGTTCGTCCGCGCCTCGGGCACCGCGCTGCCGTTCGCCGACGACAGCGTCGACGTCTGCCTGTCCTCCAACGTCGCCGAACACGTCGCGCAGCCGTGGCGGCTGGGCGCGGAGATGCTGCGCGTCACCCGGCCCGGCGGACTGGCGATCCTGTCCTACACGGTGTGGCTGGGGCCGTTCGGCGGCCACGAGATGGGGTTGACGCACTACCTCGGCGGCCGCCGCGCGGCGGAGAGGTACACGCGCAGGCACGGCCACCGGCCCAAGAACGACTACGGCTCGTCGTTGTTCGCCGTGTCGGCCGCCGCCGGCCTGCGCTGGGCGCGGAGCACCGGTGCGCTGGTCGCCGCTTTCCCCCGCTACCACCCCCGATGGGCCTGGGGGCTGACCACGGTGCCGGGCCTGCGGGAGTTCGCGGTGAGCAACCTGGTGCTGGTGTTGTCGCCGTCCTGAATCCGCGAACTGCAACAGGTTCTACTTCCACCGGATCGTAGGTACTGTGACGTCTATGACACAGAGCACGGCGTTCAAGACACGGCCGACGAGCCGGCCTATCGGACTCAGTGGGACAAGCTGTTCATCGGCGGCAAGTGGGTCGAGCCCGCCACGTCGGATGTGATCGAGGTGCACTCCCCGGCCACCGGCGAGCTGGTCGGCAAGGTTCCGCTGGCGAGCGCCGCCGACGTCGACGCGGCGTGCGCGGCCGCCCGCAAGGCCTTCGACGAGGGTCCGTGGCCGCAGATGTCGCCGGCCGAGCGCGCCGAGGTGCTGGGCCGGGCGGTCAAGGTCCTCGAGGAGCGGGCCGACGAGCTGAAGTTCCTGCTGGCCGCCGAGACCGGTCAGCCGCCGACGATCGTCGACATGATGCAGTACGGCGCCGCGATGTCGGCGTTCCAGTACTTCGCGGGCGCGGCCGACAAGTTCGCCTGGCAGGAGATCCGCGACGGCATCTACGGCCAGACGCTGGTCGTGCGCGAGCCGATCGGTGTCGTCGGCGCCGTCACCGCCTGGAACGTGCCGTTCTTCCTGGCCGCCAACAAGCTGGGCCCGGCGCTGCTGGCGGGCTGCACGATCGTGCTCAAGCCCGCCGCCGAGACCCCGCTGTCGGTGTTCGCGATGGCCGAGGCGTTCGCCGAGGCCGGGCTGCCCGAGGGCGTGCTGTCGATCGTGCCCGGCGGCCCGGAGACCGGTCGCGCGCTGACCGCCAACCCGGAGCTGGACAAGTTCACGTTCACCGGCTCGTCGGCGGTCGGCAAGGAGATCGCCAAGATCGCCGCCGAGAAGCTCAAGCCGTGCACGCTGGAACTCGGCGGCAAGTCGGCGGCGATCATCCTCGAGGACGCCGACCTCGACTCCACGCTGCCGATGCTGGTGTTCTCCGGCCTGATGAACTCCGGGCAGGCCTGCGTCGGGCAGACCCGCATCCTGGCGCCGCGCTCGCGCTACGACGAGGTCGTCGAGAAGCTTGCGGCTGCGGTATCGGGGATGCTGCCCGGGCTGCCCACCGACCCGGCCGCCATGATCGGCCCGCTGATCAGCGAGAAGCAGCGGGAGCGCGTGGAGGGCTACATCAAGAAGGGCATCGAGGAGGGTGCGCGCGTCGTCGTCGGCGGCGGGCGCCCCGACGGCCTGGACAGCGGCTGGTTCGTGCAGCCGACCGTGTTCGCCGACGTCGACAACTCGATGACGATCGCGCAGGAGGAGATCTTCGGCCCGGTGCTGGCGGTGATCCCCTACACCGACGAGGACGACGCGGTGCGCATCGCCAACGACTCGGTGTACGGGCTGGCCGGTTCGGTGTACACCACCGACCACGACAAGGCGCTCAAGATCGCCCGGCGGATCCGCACCGGCACGTATGCGGTGAACATGTACGCGTTCGATCCGGGCGCCCCGTTCGGCGGGTTCAAGAACTCGGGCATCGGCCGCGAGAACGGCACCGAGGGCATCGAGGCGTACTGCGAGCCGAAGTCGATCCTGCTGCCGTTCGGCTACACCCCGGCGTAGCGCCGGCAGCGCGCCGAGTGCACGGTATGTGACGGATTTCGGGCGATTTCCGTCAGAAACCGTGCATTCGGCGTTCAGGCGGTTTGCGGCAACGAGTGGTGCTCGTGGGCGATCACCCACGCGCCGTCGACCTTGCGCAACCCGAACGTGCTGCGGAGCCGCTTGTCAGGAGCGGCGGCAATGTCCTCCGGCGTGCCGGATCGGAACAGGGCGTGCGCGTAGGCGACGGTGTCGCTGGCGGTGACATCGAGTGTGACCAAGTCGAGGACCGCCCCGCCGGCGATCCACTCGAAGAACTCCGGCCAGGTGTCGCGGTAGGCGTCGATGCCGTGCACGCCGTCGTACGGCGGGGGCACGTCGAACACCACCACGTCGTCGGTGTGCGCGGCGAGCACGCCGTCGAGGTCACGGGCCTGGATCGCCGCGACCCATCGTTCGACGACGGCGCGGATCTGGAGTTCGTCGGTCATGCAGGTGCAGACCGGGCGCGGACCCGAAAGTCATCGACCGCCTAGAACGCCGACTCGGGCACCTCCATCGCGGTCAGATCGACGGCTTCCAGAACCGCCCGCCGCGACGCCAGCCCGGGCAGCATGTTCTTGGCGAAGAACAGCGCGGTGGCGACCTTGCCCGTGTAGAACGCATGGTCGCGCTCGCTGACCTCACCGTCGAGCGCGGTCAACGCGATCTCGGCCTGGTGCAGCAGCAGCCAGCCCAGCAGCAGGTCGCCGACGGCCAGCAGGAACGGCACCGATTCCAGACCGACCCGGTAGAGCTCACGCGGGTTCTGCTGCGAGTCGACGAGGAAGCCGGTCATCGCCGCGACCATGCCCTGCACGTCGGCGACGGCGGCGGCCAGCAGCGCGCGGCCGTCGGCCAGGTCGGGATGCGCCGAGCCGTCCTCGAGGAACGCCCTGATCCGCGAGACGACGTGCATCAGCGCCCCGCCCTGGTCCCTGGCGATCTTGCGGAAGAAGAAGTCCTGCGCCTGGATCGCGGTGGTGCCCTCGTAGAGGGAGTCGATCTTGGCGTCGCGGATGTACTGCTCGACCGGATAGTCCTGCAGGAAGCCCGATCCGCCGAAGGTCTGCAGCGACTCGGTCAGGCACTGGTAGGCGCGCTCGGAACCCACGCCCTTGACGACCGGCAGCAGCAGGTCGTTGACCCGGTCGGCCATCTCGGCGTCGGCGCCGGAGACCGCCGCGGCGACCGACGGGTCCTGGTGCGCGGCGGTGTAGAGGTACAGCGCGCGCAGCCCCTCGGCGTAGGCCTTCTGGGTCAGCAGCGCGCGGCGCACGTCGGGGTGGTGGATGATCGTCACGCGCGGCGCGGACTTGTCGGTCATCTGGGTCATGTCCGCACCCTGGACACGGGTCTTGGCGTAGTCCAGTGCGTTCAGGTAACCGGTCGACAGCGTCCCGATCGCCTTGGTGCCCACCATCATCCGGGCGTACTCGATGACCTTGAACATCTGCGAGATGCCGTTGTGGGTGTCGTTGACCAGCCAACCGACCGCGGGGACGCCGTGTTGGCCGAACGTCAGCTCGCACGTCGCCGACGCCTTGAGCCCCATCTTGTGTTCCAGGCCGGTGACGAAGACGCCGTTGCGTTCACCGAGCTCACCGGTCTGCGGGTCGAAGTGGAACTTCGGCACGATGAACAGGCTGAGCCCCTTGGTGCCGGGCCCGGCGCCCTCGGGGCGGGCCAGCGCGACGTGCACGATGTTCTCGAACAGGTCGTCGGCGTCGCCGTTGGTGATGAACCGTTTCACCCCGTCGAGGTGCCAGGTGCCGTCGGGCTGCGGAATGGCCTTGGTGCGGCCGGCGCCGACGTCGGAGCCGGCGTCGGGTTCGGTGAGGACCATCGTCGCGCCCCAGTTGCGGTCGATCATCAGCGACGCCCAATGCTGTTGCTGCTCATTGCCGATGGCGTAGAGGATGTCGGCCATCTTCGGACCCGCGGAGTAGAGGAAGACGGCCGGCTGCGCGCCCAGCGCGAACTCGTTGATCGCCCACTCGACCATGGCCGGCGCCGGTACCCCGCCGATCTCGGCTGCCATCCCGACGCGGAACCACTCGCCGTCGTGCCAGGCCCGGAACGACTTCTTGAAGGGCTCGGGGATGTGCACGACATGGGTGTCCGGGTCGAACGACGGCGGGTGCCGGTCCGTCTCGGCGAACGCCTCGGCCAGCGGTCCCTCGGCCAGCTTGGCAGCTTCGTGCAGCATCTGGCGCACCGATTCGCCGTCGAGATCGCCGAAGGCGCCCGCAGCGAGGACCTTCTCGAGCGCCAACATCTCGAACAGGTTGAACTCGATGTCGCGAACGTTGCTCCGATAGTGGCTCATGGTGCACCTTTCGCCGATCGCCGTTTGATGATGCGCGATGACAGAGTATGCCGCGCAGCGACGCCCGTCAGGCTTTACGCCAGTGTGCGCAGACGAAGTCCGCGTTGCGTGCGGCGCCGACCAACGTCCACTCCGAGCGCATCGGTAACACCCGGGAGCCCGCACCCAGCGAACAGGGCGCATACGACACGATCATCTCGTCGACCAGGCCGGCGGCCACGAACTGCGCGGCGACGTCGCCGCCGCCCACCACCCAGACGTCGCGGCCCGCCGCGGCCGACACCAGGGTCGGGTACAGGTCGGCGACGTCACCGGCGAACGTCCGCACTGGATGTCCGGGCGCGACGATCTGCGGCCGGTGCGTCAGCACCCACGACGGCTGTGGGTACATCCAGTCGCCGGGCTGGTGCCGCAGCAGCCACTCGTAGGTGTCGGCGCCCATCACCAGCGCGCCGACGGTGTCCAGGAACGGATCGATCGCATACGGGCCGTCGGACGCGATATCGCGCGAGGTCAGCCACTCCAGGCTCGCGTGCTCGTCGGCGATGTAGCCGTCCAGGCTCGCCGCGGTGTAGTAGACGCATGCCATGTCAGGGTCCTCTCATCCAATCCAACGGGTCACCCGGCCGGGTCCCGACGCCGTGCTCGGCGAGCATGGTGCGGACCAGCTCGCGCCGGTGCGCGGAGTAGGTGAGCACGTGGGCGACGATGCCGTACAGCGGGAACGACTCGGGTGGGTCACACAGCGCGTCGATCACCGTGTCCCCGAGCCGGCCCGCCGCCGCGTGCTCGGAAATCGTTGTCCGCCAACGCTCTGCGACCTCGTCGTGGTGTTCTCCGAGATCCCCGGCGCCGACCCCCTGCGAGGACGTCCGCGCCGGGAAGTCCTGCCCGGCGATCGTGGCCAGCCACACCTGTTTGGTCCACACGATCGCACCGAGCACCGCCGCCACGCTGGGCTCGGGCCCGTCCCAGTGCAGTACCGTCTGACCCGGCCTGATCTCGGCGGTCCACTGCTGCGGGGTGAGCTGCGCCGCCTGGGCGAGCAGGTGGCGGGTGTCGTCGATGTCGTGGGCGATCATCAGCGCGCTGACATCGGGCACGGGCACCGAGGGGCCGTCCAGCCACAGCGACTGCGGCGGGTGGAAGTGCAGACCGTTGGGCGCGGGCACCCGGAAGTGCACCTCGCCGGCCTGCGACGGCGGCACCCCGTAGGTGCGGCGGAACGCGCGGGAGAACACCTCGGCCGAGGACCAGCCCTCCTCGGCGGCCACCGCCGAGACCGCTTCGCCGCGCTGCAGTCGCCAGGCCGCGCGTTCGAGGATGATCCGGCGGCGCAGTGCGGCCGGGGACTCCCCGGTGAGCCGGCGGACCTCGCGAGAGAAGTGGAACTCGGAGGCGAAGCTGCTGCGCGCCATCGCACCGACGTCACTGTTGCCGGCGTCGGTGACCGCATCGAGGAGTTCGCGCAGCCGGTCGCGCCGCGTTGGATCGGTCACGATGAACGAGTATCGTCGGCCACCGCGTTGGGCGACATGACAATTCCTGCTGTCCGGCTGAGAACGCTGAGAACGCCGAGAACGCCGAGAACACTGCGGCGGAACCCCCGACCAGGCTCCGCCACAGTCTCTCGAACCTACAGCGCCATCCCCGGTGTCCGCTGGCTTTCCGGCGTCCGGGCGGAAACGGGACTTTTCCGCGCGCCACCTGTGTTCACTCGGCTATACCCAGCACGCGGCTCACCGGGGCCAACCGGGGGCTGGGCCGGCGCTTCGCCGAGCAGCTCGTCGCCCGCGGCGCGAAGGTCTACGCCGCCGCGCGCCGGCCCGAGACCATCGAGGAGCCCGGCGTCATCCCGATCCAGCTCGACATCACCGACCCCGAATCCGTGCGCCGCGCCGCCGTGAACGGGGGCGACGTCACGGTCGTGGTGAACAACGCCGGCGTCTCCACCCGCGCCGGACTGCTCGACGGCCCGATCGAGGACATCCGGCTGGAGATGGAGACGCACTACTTCGGCACGCTGGCCGTGATCCGGGCCTTCGCGCCCGTCATCGAACGCAACGGTGGCGGTGCGATCCTCGACGTGCTGTCGGTGCTGTCCTGGCTGCACCCCCCGGCCAGCGGTGCCTATTCAGCCGCGAAGGCCGCGGGGTGGGCACTGACCGACGCCGTGCGCGAGGAACTCGCGCCCCGCGGCATCCACGTCTCGGCGCTGCACGTCGGCTACATGGACACCGACATGGTCCGCGACGTCCCCGACGACCTGAAGACCGACCCGGCCGTCGTGGCGGCGCTCGCGCTGGACGGCCTGTTCGCGGGGCGGGCGGAGATCCTCGCCGATGAACTGACCCGAACCGTCAAGGCGCAACTGTCGGCGGCCACGCAGTGACAGGATGGACGGCGTGACGCCGGCCCCGCCCACTCCAGCCCTTGGGTAGACTGGCAAAACTAGAACACGTTCCAGTCCGACATCGTTCACCACCAGGGGGCCCCGTGAGCTCGACCGACATCGCGCCGTCCGAGATCACCAAATGGGATCCGGTACTCACCGAACGGGTGATGGGACTGCTGCGGCCGTTCCTGAAGGGCTATCACCGCGCCGAGGTGCGTGGCCTGGACAGCTTCCCCGCCGGCGGCGCGCTGGTGGTCGCCAACCACTCGGGCGGCCTGTTTCCGATGGACGTGCCCGTCTTCGCCAGCGGCTTCTACGAGAAGTTCGGCTTCGACCGGCCCGTGTACACGCTCAGCCACGACATGCTGATGGTCGGCCCGACGGGCGCGTTCTTCAAGAAGACCGGGTTCATCCCGGCCAACCACCGCAACGCCGACGAAGCACTGCGCAGCGGCGGCGTCGTCGTCGTGTTCCCCGGCGGTGACTACGACGTCTACCGGCCGACGCTGGCCGCCAACAAGATCGACTTCGGCGGGCGCACCGGCTACGTCAAGGCCGCGCTGAACGCCGGCGTCCCGATCGTGCCCACCGTCGGTATCGGTGGCCAGGAAAGCCAGCTGTTCCTCTCCCGGGGCACCGACGTCGCCAAGGCGCTGGGCCCCATCGCCCGCGCGTTCCGGACCAAGATCCTGCCGATCTCGTTCGGGTTCCCGTTCGGGCTGTCGGTGGTGCTGCCGGTGAACGTGCCGCTGCCGGCCAAGATCACCATGCAGGCGCTGCCGCCGATCGACATCGTCGCCGAGTTCGGGGAGAACCCCGACATCGACGAGGTGGACGCGCATGTGCGGCGGGTGATGCAGCGCGCAATGGACGAACTCGCGCGGGAGCGGCGGCTCCCGGTGCTCGGCTGACATGGGCATCACCGACCCGATCACCAACACGCTCGGCCTGCTCTCGACGATGATCCGCGCCGGCGTGGTCGCGCCGATGCGTCCGGACAAGTACCTGCGCATCGTCGGCGCGATGCAGCGGGAGAACATGGCGATCACCTCCGGTTTCGCCGCGGCGGCCCAGCGCTGCGGCGACCGCGCCGGCCTGGTCGACGAGCTCGGCATCCTGACGTGGCGCCAGCTCGACCGCCGCGCCGACGCCTTCGCCGCGGCCCTGCAGGCGTTGCCGGACGGTCAGCCCGAGGTCATCGGGCTGATGGCGCGTAACCACCGCGGGTTCGTCGACGCGCTGATCGCCGCGAACCGGATCGGTGCCGACGTGCTGCTGCTGAACACGTCGTTCGCCGGGCCGGCGCTCGCGGAGGTGGTCGAGCGCGAGGCCGAGGGCAGGTCACTGGCGGTGGTCTACGACGAGGAGTTCACCGAGACCGTCGACCGCGCGCTGGCCGGCCGCCCCGACACCACCCGCATCGTCGCCTGGACGGACACCGACACCGGGCAGCACCACCGTCGAGCAGATGATCGACGCCCATGCCGGTCAGGAACCCCGGCGGGCGCTGGACAAGAGCCGGGTGATCCTGCTGACCTCGGGCACCACCGGGACGCCCAAGGGCGCCAGGCACTCCGGCGGCGACCCGAGTGTGCTCAAGGCGATCCTGGACCGGACCCCGTGGCGCGCCGAACAGCCGGTCGTCATCGTCGCCCCGATGTTCCACGCGTGGGGCTTCTCCCAGCTGGCGTTCGCCGCGTCGATGGCGTGCACGATCATCACCCGCCGCAAATTCGACCCGGAGGCGACGCTGGACCTGGTGGACCGCCACCGCGCCACCGGCCTGTGCGTGGTCCCGGTGATGTTCGACCGCATCATGGACCTGCCCGAAGACGTCCTGGACCGCTACAGCGGACGTTCACTGCGCTTCGCCGCGGCCTCGGGGTCCCGGATGCGGCCCGATGTCGTGATCAGCTTCATGGACCGCTTCGGCGACATCATCTACAACAATTACAACGCCACCGAGGCCGGCATGATCGCCACCGCGACGCCGCGGGACCTGCGCGCCGCGCCCGACACCGCGGGCCGGCCCGCCGAGGGCACCGAGATCCGGATCCTGGATTCGGAGATGCACGAGGTGCCCGTCGGTGAGACCGGCGGCATCTACGTGCGCAACTCGACCCAGTTCGACGGCTACACCTCGGGCACGACCAAGGATTTCCACGAGGGCTTCATGTCCTCGGGCGACGTGGGATACCTCGACGCCGACGGCCGGCTGTTCGTGGTGGGCCGCGACGACGAGATGATCGTCTCGGGTGGTGAGAACATCTACCCGATCGAGGTCGAACGGACGCTGACGGCGCACCCGGACGTCGCGGAGGCGGCGGTGCTCGGCGTCGACGACGAGAAGTTCGGTCAGCGGCTGGTCGCCTTCGTGGTTTTGAACAAGGGAGCCGCGGCTACTCCCGACACGCTGAAACAGCACGTGCGGGAGAGCCTGGCAGGCTACAAGGTGCCACGAGAGATCACGATTCTCGACGAGCTTCCCCGCGGCATCACGGGCAAGATCTCGCGTAAGGAACTGCAGGACCGTATCGATCATGGGTAGACGCCGACCACTGCTACGCGCCGTCGCGGAGTTGCTCAACGCCGCCAACGGGGTCCGGCCCCTGGCCCGCGAGGGCTACTCCGACCATTCCGGTGTTCGCGTTCGGCTGGCCGACCTCGGAGATGTCGCCGCTGTACCTGGCCGGCTCGATGGCCGACGCGGCGCGCCGCGGCCTGCGCGGCGACTTCCGCGGGACGCGGGGCCGAATCGCGTTGCTGCTGACCGCGATCGCATGGGGGCTGCTGTGGTTGATCCACCGCCGCAACGTCGCCGCCCAGCCGTATCTTCGAGGAACCGCTGCGCGAGGCGCTCGGCCCCGACTACCAGGCGATCGCCGAGGCGGCGAAGTCCAACCGGCGGCGCTTCCCGGCGTGTCCCCCAACGACCTGATCCGGCGGCGCTACGTCGAGAAGGCCGGCACCGTCGACGTACGGCCCGCACGGCGGAGCGAACCGGGCCGACATCTGGCGTCGCGCCGATCTGCCCCACGACGGCAAAGCGCCGGTCCTGCTGCAGGTTCCGGGTGGCGCCTGGGCGATCGGGATGCGCCGGCCCCAGGCCTATCCCCTGCTGAGCCACCTCGCCGACCACGGCTGGGTGTGCGTGTCGATCGACTACCGGGTCAGCCCCCGCAACACGTGGCCCGACCACATCATCGACGTCAAGCGGGCGCTCGCGTGGATCAAGGAGCACATCGCCGAATACGGCGGTGACCCCGATTTCGTCGCGATCTCCGGCGGCTCGGCCGGCGGCCACCTGGCTGCGCTGGCCGCGCTCACCGCCGACGATCCGCTATTCCAGCCCGGATTCGAGGACGCCGACACCTCTGTGGTGGCCGCGGTCCCGATCTACGGCCGCTACGACTGGGTGTCATTGCGCGGCAGCGGGCGCAAGGAGTTCATCGGTTTCCTGCAGAAGTTCGTCGTCAAGACGCCGTTCGCGGCGAACCGCGAGCTTTACGTGGACGCGTCGCCGATCCACCGGCTGCGGGCCGACGCGCCGCCGTTCTTCGTCCTGCACGGCCAGGACGACTCGATCATCCCGGTGCCCGAGGGCCGCGAGTTCGCGGCGGCGCTGCGCAAGGTGTCCACCTCTCCGGTGGTGTACGCCGAGATCCCGCATGCCCAGCACGCTTTCGACTTCTACTACGGCTCGCCGCGGGCGCACTACACCGCCCAGGCCGTCGAGGAGTTCCTGTCCTGGGTGCAGGCCAGGCGCAAGAAGGCCGCCGAGCCGTTGGTCGGGTAGCCCCTCGGCGCCGGGTCCGGGGCGCTACGGTCGAACCGTGGATGTGGACGAATACCGCCGTTACGACGCAACCGGGCTGGCCGAGCTCGTCGCCGGCGGCGAGGTCACGGCAGCGGAACTGCTGAGCCTGGCACGGTCGCGCGCGGCAGCGGTGAACCCGCGCATCAACGCCATCGTCCGCGACGTTCCCGCCGCGCCCGGCGGACGCCCGCAGTGGCCCGTTCACCGGGGTGCCGTTCCTGATCAAGGATCTCGCGCAGGATTACGCGGGGCTGCCGAGCTCGAGCGGTTCGCGGGCGCTGATGCGGCTGCCCGCAGCCGAACACGCCACGGTCGTGCAGCGCTGGATCGACGCCGGGCTGGTCGTCTTCGGCAAGACCAACACCCCGGAGTTCGGCGCCAAGGGCATCACCGAGCCGGTGGCCTGGGGGCCGGCCCGCAATCCGTGGGACGTGACCCGCACGCCGGGCGGGTCGTCGGGCGGGTCGGCGGCCGCGGTCGCGGCGGGCATCGTGCCCGTGCGCCGGGGCGAACGACGGCGGCGGATCCATCCGTATCCCGGCCGCGTGCTGCGGGCTGGTGGGGCTGAAGCCGGGTCGCGGGCTGACGCCGTCCGGGCCGGCGGTCGGCGAATCCATGCACGGCGCAGCGGTTCAGGGCGTGGTGTCGCGGACCGTGCGCGACACCGCGGCGATGCTCGACGCGATCTGTGGCGGCGAACCGGGCGGGCCGTATGCGCCCGCAATGCCGCCCGCACCGTTCGCGTCGCGCGTCGGTGCCGATCCCGGCGCTCTGCGCATCGGCATGCGGGTGCCCAGTGCGATCAACCCGGCACCGCACGCCGAAGCGTTCGCCGCCGTCGAGGCGACCGCGCAGATGCTGACCGAGCTCGGCCACCACGTCGACGAGCTGCCCCAGGCGCCGTTCGACGACGCCGCCCTGGCCCGCGACTTCCTGCTCACGTGGTTCGTCTACACCGCGTGGGAGGTCGCCGACGCCAAGCGGCTCACCGGCGCCGGCGACGACGCGTTCGAGCGGGACACACTCATCCTCGCCGCGATCGGGCGGGCGACCAGCAGCGTCGACTACGTGGACGCCGTGCAGCGCCGCCACGAGCACACGCGCCGGTTGACGACGTTCTTCTCCACCTACGACCTGTTGTTGACGCCCACGCTGGCCACTCCCCCGCCGAGCGATCGGCGAGTTCGACCTGCCGGTGGTGCTACAGCGTGCGTCCGACCTGCTGCTCAAGACCCGCACCGCGCGCCTGTTGCGCTACACCTCGATCGTCGACGACATGGTCGACAAGAACCTGAGCTGGGTTCCCTACACCCAACTGGCGAATCTCACCGGGCGCCCGGCCATCTCACTGCCGCTGCACTGGACCGCCGATGGCCTGCCGATGGGCGTGCAGTTCGTGGCGCCGCTGGCCGGCGAGTCGGTGTTGATCAGCCTGGCCGCCCAGCTCGAGCAGGCGATGCCCTGGGCACACCGCGTGGCGCCGATCTGAGCCGCTAGGGCGCCATCGCCGTGTCGACGACCGTCAACTCGGCGGGAAGTCCTGCGGCGGTGCGGATCTCGATGAACGCCTGGACCATCGCGTCGGTGAGTTCGTGCGGGTCATCGAGCGTCTTGCCGTCGGAGAGCACGGAGATGTTGAGCTGGTCGACGTAGCTCCAGACCGTGATGTTCAGACCGCTGCCGGCGGTGAGCGGGCCTACCGAGTAGATCTCGGTGACCAGCGCGCCGCCCACCCGGGCGCGTTGCCGCGGCCCGGGCACGTTGGAGATGGGCAGGTTCATCACCTTGTTCTGGCCGTCCTTGTTGGACAGCCAGCGGAACATCGCCTCGGCGGGCGCGGGCGGGAAATAGGCCGACCATCGGCTGACCAGTTCCGGACCGATCAGGTTGTTGCTCTCCTTGCCCGCCGCCGCGGCGACGTGGGCGGCGCGGACCCGGTCGAGGGGGTCCTCGACGTCCACGGGCAGGCTTACCAGTACGCCGGTGAAGTAGTTGCCGGAGATCCGGTCGGGCGAGAAGTCGAAACTGACCGGCACCGACGCCAACAGCGGGTGATCGGCGTGGCCGTCGTACTGCAGCAACAGTTTTCGTAGCGCACCCGCCGACATCGACAACACCATGTCGTTGATGGTCACGCCGAGGTGCTTGCCGGTCTGCTTGACGTCGTCGAGCGCCAGCGTGGTGGTGGCGAACCTGCGCGTCGCGTCGATCATGTGGTTCATGAACGACGGCGGCGGCGTGAACGGGCGGGTGAGCTCGGGTGAGAGCTTGTGTCCGCTTCGCTGCACGCGACGCACGCCCTGTGCGGTGTAGCGGACCACCGACGGGAGCTTGGCGATCTGGCGCAGATGGTCGCCGAACGCCGACCGCACCAGTTCGCCCTTCGACGGCGCCGGGTCGGTGGCATACGAGTCACGGTCGGCCTGCGTCTCCTGCTGCGGGTCCATGCCGCGCGCCAACAGGTTGGCCGAGGCCACACCGTCGGCCAGCGCATGGTGGATCTTGCCCAGCACCGCGATCCGGCCGCCCGCCAGACCCCTCGATCAGATACATCTCCCACAGTGGCCGGCTGCGATCCAGCGGGGTGCTGGCGATCCTGCCGACCGCCTCGTCGAGCTGGCGGCGGCCGCCCGGCGCGTCCACCCGGTACGGGCGCACGTGATAGTCGAGATCCACCTCGGCGTTCTCGCGCCACATCGGGTGGTGGAATTTGAACGGGATGTCGATCAACTCGTAGCGGAACGGGTCGAGCTTGTAGAGCCGGCCGTGGATGACCTTGCGCAGCTCCTCGACACCGAAGGTGGCCCCGCCCAGGTCGTCGAGTTCGATGACCGCGAGCTTCAACGTGTGCATGTGCACGTTCGGAGTCTCGCTGTACAGCAGCACCGCGTCCCAGCCGCGAAGCCTCTTCACAGTCCCAACACCTCCCCCGTCGGAGGCTATATAACCTCTTTCGCCCCGATGAGGCTCCGGTTTCGGTGAATGTGGTTGAGAAACAGTCCGATTGCGGTGGCGGCCGCACCGGTGCGGGCACCGTCGGTCATGTCGAAGCCGTGTCCTGCGCCGGGCAGTTCGACGTATCCCACCACCGACCGGGACACCTCTTTGAGCCGGTCGACGAAGCTACGGGCCTGTGCCACCGGGATCACGCTGTCGCCGGTGCCGTGCAACACCAGGAACGGCGGCGCTTCGGCGTGCACCCGCGCGATCGGCGAGGCCTTGCGGAACACCTCGGGGTGTTTGGCGATCTTGCGCTTCACCACGACCCGCTCCAGGAAGTCGACGAACCGAACGCGCTCGACCGTCGACTTGTCCTCCCAGTCGTAGCGTCCGTAGATACCGACGACGGCATCCACCGACGTATCCGAGCCCTCCGGCAGTTCACACTGCATCTCCGGATCGTTCGGGGTCAGACCGGCCAGCGCCGCCAGATGGCCGCCCGCCGAGGTGCCCGCGATCGTCACGAAGTCACGGTCCCCGCCGAACTTGTCGACGTTGGCACGCGCCCAGGCGATCGCCGTCTTGACGTCGGTGATGTGCGCCGGCCACGGATTATGCGGGGCCACGCGGTAGTCGATGGACAGACACACCCAGCCCATCTCGGCGAGATGCGACATCAGCGCATATCCCTGCAGCAGGCGGCTGCCGTGCACCCATGCCCCGCCGGGCACGAACAGCAGCACCGGTGCGGGATGGGCCGGCAGGTCGTCGCGGCGCCACACGTCGAGCAGCTGGGATGGCCGCGGGCCGTAGCGCACCGACGTCCGGTGCACGTGGCGGCGGTGCTCGCGCATCTTCCACACCGGCGGGGCCTTCTCGGCGGCCGGCCACTCGATGTCGAGATCCTTCGCCGAGACCAGGCCGCGCAGCGCCGCCTGGGTGACCTCGTTGGTGCAGTCCCGCTCGCGCTGCTTGCGTTCCTCGTCGCTGGGCGCGAACAGCGACTTCAGCGTGGAGTTGAGGAAGTCCGGCGCATGGCGCGCGCCCCACACGCCCGCCGCCGTCAGCGCGCCGAGGGGCTCGAGGTGTTTGCCGATTACCGGCAGGGACGCCGAGGCCACGCTGGCTGCCAGCATGTAATCGGAGGGGCCGGCCTTCAGCAACCATTGCAAGCGTGTGGTCAGCGTGGGCCCGGGGTACCGGATGTCCGGCCGTTCCGTCATGGCGGTTACGGTACCCCGCTGCGCCTCACCCAAACGGACAATCACGGCGAAGTTGTCTACTGTTTTCGATGCGTCGTCGATTTGTGATCTGACTCACACTGCGGCGGGGCGGCGGCATGGCGCGATAACTTCCGTTGACAACTGTCAACTCCTTGCGAAGAAGGCCCCTGTGAGCAAGACCGCCAGTCCCTCCAAGCTCGCCATCACCGACGACCATCAGGACCTCGCCGACGCCGCGCAGGGCCAGCTGGCTCGGCTGCACGCGCTCTCGCAGGCTCGCGCGACGCTGTCCGAAGGATCCGCTCATCCGGCCGACATCTGTGTCGGCGGCAACGGAACTCGGCTGGCTGGGGTTGGCGCTCGCCGAGGAGCACGGCGGCTCCGGTTTCGGCCTGGCCGAGCTCGCGGTGGTGGTCGAGTGCCTGGGCCGGCAGGTCTGCCCCGGACCGTTCCTGCCCAGCGCGGCGGCTGCGGTGGTGATCGACCGGTGCGCACCGGATTCCGTTCGCGCGCAGCTTCTCCCCCGACTGGCCGGTGGCGAGGCGGTCGCCGCCCTCGCTGTCTCGGGAACGGTGTCGGCCGGACCGGACGGGGTGGTCACCGGGGAGAGCCCGGTCGTGCTCGGCGCCCCCGACGCCGACGTGCTGGTGCTGGTCGCCGGGGCGGACGTCGTCATCGTCGACGCTGCAACCGACGGTCTCACGGTCACCGCACTCGATTCGCTGGACACCACCCGCAGCATCGGATCGGTGACCCTGCGCGACGTCACGCTGCCGGCCGAGCGGATCCTGCGGGACGCCGCCCCCGACGCCACAACGGTGTTCCGGATCCTGACGGCCGCCGAAGGCGTCGGGGTCAGTTGGGCGGCGCTGGAGATGGCGGTCGACTACGCCAAGGTGCGTGAGCAGTTCGGCCGCACCATCGGCACCTTCCAGGCCGTCAAGCATCACGCCGCGAACATGCTGGTCGCCGCCGAAGTGGCCACCGCGGCGGTATGGGACGCCGCCCGCGCCGACGATCTCGCCAGCGCCTGGTTCCCCGCGGCCGTCGCGGCCGCACTGACGATCAGAGCGCAGGTTTTCAACACCCAGAACAACATTCAGCTGCACGGCGGCATCGGCTTCACCTGGGAACACGACGCGCATCTGTACCTGCGCCGCGCCCGCTCGCTGGCCGCCCTGATGGCCGACGGTGTGGACCCGCTGCTCGACGTGGTGGCGGGCCAGCGCAGCGGCCGGGCCCACGGCGCGACGTTCACGCTGCCTCCGGAGTCCGAGGAGTACCGCGCCCAGGCGCGTGACGCCGCCGCGGCGGTGCGAGCGCTGCCCGCCGAGCAGCGGCGCCACGCCCTCGTCGACTCCGGGTACCTGGTCCCGCACTGGCCCCGGCCGTGGGGGCGCGGCGCCGACGTTCTCGAACAACTGGTGATCGAGGAGGAGTTCGCCGACGTCGAGCGCGCCGACATGGGCATCACCGGCTGGGTGGCGTTGACGATCGCCCAGGCCGGCACCGAGGACCAGCGCCGACGGTGGGTGGAGCCGGTGCTGCGCGGCCAGGCGATGTGGTGCCAGCTGTTCTCCGAACCCGGCGCCGGCTCCGACGCCGCGGCGGTCCGCACGTCGGCCAAGAAGGTCGACGGCGGCTGGCTGGTCACCGGCCAGAAGGTGTGGACCAGCCTGGCGCACCTGTGCCAGTGGGGTCTGGCGACCGTGCGGACCGATCCCGACGCCCCCAAGCACGCCGGCGTGACGATGATGGCGATCGACATGAAAGCCGATGGCGTGACGGTGAATCCGCTGCGCGGCATCACCGGGGACACGCACTTCAACGAGGTGTTCTTCGACGACGTGTTCGTGCCCGACTCCGACGTCGTCGGCGATGTGAACAAGGGATGGCTGGTGGCCCGGGCGACGCTGGGCAACGAGCGCATCTCGATCGGCGGCGGCTCCGGCGCACCCACCGGGACCACCCCCGACGATCTGGTCGCGCTGCTCGACAGCTCGCCGGCCACCGCGGCGATGTACGTACGGCAGGCGGGCGAGGTGATCGCCGAGCTGCACACACTGCGGCTGCTGAATCTGCGGCGGGCGACCCGCGCCATCGCCGGCGCGGAGCCCGGCCCGGAGGGCAATGTCACCAAGCTGCTGGTCGCAGAGTCCGGCCAGCGTCTCACCGAGCTCGCGTTCGAGCTGTCGGGGACGGCGGCCGTGGTCGAGCAGGTGCCGCAGCTCACGCGCAGCTACCTGGGCAACCGGGCGATGACGATCGCCGGCGGTACCTCGGAGATCACCCGCAACACGATCGCCGAGCGCATCCTGGGTCTGCCGAGGGACCCGCTGCTGAGGTAGCGGCGCATACTGAGCGGGTGCCCCGCATCGAGTTTCACCCCGAGTTGCGACGCAGCGCCAAGATCCTGCCCAAACAGATGATCACGCCGGTCACATTGCCGTTCGTCCGGGCGGCATCGCGACTCATGTGGCGACGGACTCCCGAGGACGTGGAGGTGCTCACCCTGCCGTCCGGTGCGGGAGTGCGGCTGCACCGCCCACCCGGTGGCTCCCCGCTGGGCCCGGCCCTGCTGTGGATCCACGGTGGCGGTTACGTGATCGGCGACGCCGCCCAGGACGACGTGCTGTGCCGGCGATTCGCCCGCGAGCTGGGCGCCACGGTGGCCGCGGTGAACTACCGGCTCGCACCCGAACACCCGTACCCGGCACCCCTCGAGGACTGCTACTCGGCGCTCGCGTGGTTGGCCCGGCTGCCCGCCGTGGACCCTGCCCGGGTGGCGATCGGCGGCGCCAGCGCGGGCGGTGGACTGGCCGCGGCGCTCGCCCTGCTGGCCCGCGACCGCCGCGAGATTCCGCTGGCGGCGCAGCTTCTGGTGTATCCGATGCTCGACGACCGCACCGTGGAGCGCACCGGACTGGACAACCCGGGGCATCGGCTGTGGAACCAGTCGAGCAATCGCTTCGGTTGGCGCGCCTACCTCGGCGACGCGGACCGGGACCGCGCCGTGCCCGCCCGCCGTGACGATCTGTCCGGGCTACCGCCGGCCTGGCTCGGCGTCGGCACGTTCGATCTGTTCCACGATGAGGACCTCGCCTACGCGGAGCGCCTGCGTGCCGCCGGTGTCCCGTGTGAGGTGATGGTGGTCGAGGGTGCGTTCCACGGCTTCGACGGCATCGCTCCGAAAGCCGATGTGTCGCAATCGTTCTTCCGGAGCCAGTGCGAACTGTTGCGGATCGCGTTCGCTCCTGCCGCGGCCTGACCTCACCGCCGCTCGAAGACCACCTCGCCGGCGACGACGGTCGCCGCCACCAGTTCCGCGTCCAGCTCGGCCAGCACCTCGGCGGGCGGACGCGACGCCACGCAGAGATCGCCGGCCGTTCCCGGCGCTACCCGGCGGGGCGTCGCCGGAGACCGTGGATCGCCGAGGAACATCGCCAAAGCAGCTGCGGCCGAGACGGTTTCGTCGAGGCCGAGGACCGTGCCGGACCCGGTGCGGCGGGTCACCGCCGCCCGCATCGCCGCCCAGGGGTCCGCGGCCCCGAACGGTGCGTCGGTGGACAGTGCGACGGGCACGCCGGCCCTGCACAACGACGCCAGGCGCCACAGTTCATGGTGTTCGGCGGCGGGCACGTCGGTCCGATACTGATCACCGCGTTCGGCGACGAAGTTCGGCTGCGTCACCACCGTCACCGCGGCGGCGGCGAGGGCGCCCACGCTGTCGTCCGGCACGACGGCGGCGTGCTCGATGCGGTCGCGGGGGTGTCGGCCCGCCGTGCGCAGCGCCTCGAGGGTGACGGTCAGTTGCGCAGCGGTCACGCAGTGGATCGCGACCGGCTCCCCGGCCGCATGGCTGCCGGCGATCCACCGGATGAGCCCGTCGAGGTCCAGCCCGTCATCGTGCAGGATGCGCTTGCCGGGAGCCAGGCAGTGCACCGACTGGCGCAGCTCACCGCGGCGGTGCGCCTCCTGCAGCGCGGCGACGTCACCCGGGCCGAGATCGGGGGTGGCGTCGGTGACGCCGGTGATCCCATAGGCCGACTCCCGTGCGCTGAACTCCGTGAGGCCGAACTCGTTGCGCGGCAACGCCGCCGCCCATCGGGTGTCGGCGCTGCGCAACACACCGTCGGGATGGTCGGGCATGCCGAGCAAACTCAACCCGGCGGAGTTGAGCATCCACAGCACGCCACTGCGGTGCTGCACCCGCAGCGGCACATCCGGGCACAGCCCGTCCAGCACCGTGCGGTTCAGCGGGCCGGCGGCGGATTCGTGGTAGCCGACCGCCCGGACCCAGCCGTCGGCGCCGGTGCGGGCACCGCGCAGGACGCGCGCCAGGTCCGCGGAGCCGGTGACGGCACCGGGGCCCACCCGCACCGAATACAGCGCCGCCGCGGCGGCGCGCACATGCAGGTGATGGTCGTGCAGGCCGGGCAGCACGAGTCCACCGCCGGCGTCGTGGACCGTCTCACCGCGGCGGGGCGACAGCCCCTCGGCGACCTCCTCGACGCGGGCACCGACGCGGATGTCGGTTCTCGTCCCGTCGAGCAGCACCGCCCGCCGGATCAGCACATCCCCGCCAAGCGCTGCGCGACGAGCCGGTCGACGCGTTCGTTGTCGGCGCCGGGCGGCGACGCCGGGGGTGATGCAGACGGTGCCGTCCTGCAGGGGGTTTCGTCACCTCGGGGCAGGTCGGCATAGCACGCCGCCACGGCGGCCATCGACACCTCGATCAGCTCGGCACCCCCGCGGGCGTGCGATTCCAGCACCGCGCGCGCGGCGTGCAGTCCGGTCAACGGGTCGGCGATCGCGTCCGCGCAGAATCGCGGCGCATCCGGCGTGCCGCTCACCAGGCCCCCCGATACCGCCGCGTCGTCGCCGAAGGCAACCCAGTGCGCGTGCTCATCGTCGGAACCGTGGCCGGTGATCCGCAGCCAGATCCGGCCGTCTCGGCCCTGTCCCGCCGCCGGGCCGAGCCCGCGCCGCTCGAGCGCTGCGGGCCGGGAGGACTCGATGACCAGGTCGGCGGCCGCCAACAACCTGCCCAACGCCGCGGTGTCAGTGAAATCCGTTTCATAGCAGAGCTTTCCGCCGTTGACCCAGTCGAAGAACGCCTTCGGTCCCGCTCGGGTGCCGTCGGGGCGTTGCGGGCTTTCGACCTTGACCACGGTGGCGCCCGCGCGGGCCAGCAGCCTGCCGCACAACGGCCCGGCCCACATCGACGACAGATCCACCACCAGCAGGTCGTCGAGGCCCGCCGGAGCTGCCCGGCGTCCGACGGCCCTGATCACCGGCGCCGCCGGGCCGGTCTCGGCCAACACTCCGACCGGCAGACCGAGCAATCGCGCCCGCTCCGCGAACGCCCGGACGCCGAGCTCACGCACGCGGTATTCGAGCACCGGCCACGGATCGGCGAACGGCCGGTCGGACTCGACAAGGGCAGGCACCGCGTCGACATCGTCGGGACGCGACAGGGTCAGCGCGCACCAGCCGTCCGCGCCGGCCAGCATCCGGGTGGCGCGGCCGGCCGAGACGCGGCCGCCCACGGTCAGGCCGAGCAGGACGGCCCGCCCGCCCAGCAACTCGTCGGCGTCGACGGTGCTGCCGACGAGCGGGGTCAGCTCCCGCGCCGTCTCCCGCGCGCGCGCAAGCACGGCCGCGGGGACGGACACAGACGTCATCACGCCATTGTCGGTGACGCGGGTTCTAGAACAGCAGGGCGGTGAACAACCAGTCCAGGACCGCGCGATCGGACCCGGATTCGGCTACCGCGTAGACCATCGAGCGCAACCGCACCACGGCTCCGCGGTCGTCAGGCAGCGGATCCGCCGATTCGACGGTGAGATCGCTGTAGAGCGTGTCGTTCTCGTACACCGGGCCGGTGTGCTCACACGAATCCCAGCCCAGCACCGCCGCCAGGTTGGGCAGCAGCCGGCTGGCCTGCGCCAGGGCCAGCCCGATAGTGTGCCCGCCGTACACCAGGCGCCGGCCGCCTACGCGGGAATCATGGTGTGCCGATGCGATGTTGAGCGTCAGCCGGGCGAGTTCGGGGGCGCTGCTCACGACGTCGGCCGTGCTGCGCAACACCGTTCCGGTGAGTGCCGGGTCGAAGTGTGGCCCGGGCACCCGCACGCGGAACACCTCCGCATCCCAGTCGGCGGTGGGGTCGGCGGCGGCGCGGCTTCCCACTCCGATCGTGGACAGGTCGTCGTCGTGTCCGGTCTCGAGTGTGTCGCTGCTCAGCGGCAGCATGGCGCACCGGTGGAAGTCCAGCACCAGCCGGCCCACGCCGTCGATCGTCGTCATGCGCAGCGCGGCCAGACCGGTCGACGTCCGTCCCGGCTTGACCGTGTTCTGTTTGAGCCCCACGACCTCGGTGCGGGTGAACAGCGTGTCCCCGATCGCGGGGAACCGGTGGAACGTCAGGCCGCGGTAGAACAGGTTGGCCTTCACCCGCTGCGTGACCACCGTCGACTGACCGATCGCCACATCGCACACCAGACGCCGGGTTGGCGAGCGGCGCGGTGGCCCCGGTGACCAGCGCCGACAGTTCGGCGTCCAGCGGCAGCCGCAGGCGGTCGCCGACGATCGCCTGATGCGCTGCGGCCACTCCCGCGGTCAATGTCATCGACGGCGCCGCATCGAAGACCTGACCGGCCGTCAGGTCGTCGAAGTAGGGGCCACCCAGCATTTGGCCGTACAAAGTCACAGCAGGATGCTGGCACCAGGCCCGGCCGTGTGTCAACATCGCAGATATGGCCGTACATTTGCAGGACGACGACGAAGCGATGCTGGTCGAGACGGTACGGACGTTCGTCGATCGGGACGTCAAACCAGGCGTCCGCGACGTCGAGCACGCCAACGCCTACCCCGAGGCGTGGATCGACCAGATGAAGCGCATCGGCATCTACGGGCTGGCCGTCCCGGAGTCCTACGGCGGTACCCCGGTGTCGACGCGGTGCTACGTGCTGGTCACCCAGGAACTGGCCCGGGGCTGGATGAGCCTGGCCGGGGCGATGGGCGGGCACACCGTGGTGGCCAAGCTGCTGGCGCTGTTCGGCACCGAGGAACAGAAGCAGCGCTACCTGCCCGCCATGGCGACCGGTGCGTTGCGCGCGACGATGGCGCTCACCGAACCCGGGGGCGGATCGGATCTGCAGAACATGCAGACGGTCGCCCGCGCCGACGGTGCCGAGTTGGTGCTCAACGGCGCCAAGACCTGGATCTCCAACGCCCGCCGTTCGGGTCTGATCGCGCTGCTGTGCAAGACCGACCCGAACGCCAGTCCGCGGCATTCCGGCATCTCGGTGGTGCTCGTGGAGAACCCCACCGCGGGGCTGACCGTGTCACGCGATCTGCCCAAGCTCGGCTACAAGGGCGTCGAAGCGTGCGAGCTGGTATTCGACGGGTGTCGGGTGCCGGCCTCCGCGGTACTCGGCGGGGTGCCCGGAAAAGGCTTCGCGCACATGATGAAAGGCCTCGAGACCGGTCGCATCCAGGTGGCCGCACGGGCCTTGGGGGTGGCCTCGGCGGCGCTGGAAGACGCCCTGGCCTACGCGCGGGACCGGGAGAGCTTCGGGGTGCCGATCTGGAAGCATCAGGCTATCGGTCACTACCTCGCGGACATGGCGACCAAGCTGACCGCCGCGCAGCAGCTGACGCTGTATGCCGCCGATCGCTACGACAGCGGTGAACGTGCCGACATGGAGGCCGGGATGGCCAAGCTGTTCGCGTCCGAGGTCGCCATGGAGATCGCGCTGAACGCCGTCCGGATCCACGGCGGTTACGGCTATTCCACCGAGTACGACGTGGAACGGTACTTCCGTGACGCGCCGCTGATGATCGTCGGCGAGGGCACCAACGAGATCCAACGCAACGTGATCGCCGCCCAACTGGTTGCCAGGGGCGGCCTGTAGATGAAAGCGCCTCCCGCCTACCAGGTGTTGCGCGAGCAGCTGCGCGACGAGATCGTCGCGGGCCGGTACGCCGACGGCACCCGGCTGCCCACCGAATCGGAACTGGCTGCCCGCCATGGGTTGTCCCGGCAGACGGTGCGCAGGGCGTTCCAGGACCTGGTCGCCGAGGGAATCGTCTACCGCGTGCCGGGTCGCGGCAGCTACGCGGGCCAGAGCGACAACCGGTACCTGCGCCGACTCGGCTCGATCGACGATCTGATGAGCCTGTCCGACGACACCACGATGGAGGTGCTCGACGGGCTGCGCCGCCGTGTCGACGTCGACGCGGCCAGCAGGCTGCGACTCGACGAGGACGTCGTGCACTCGGTGGTGTTCCGCCGGCTGCACGACGGGGTCGCGTTCGGACACACCGTCGTTCACCTTCCGCCGGTGGTGGCCGCCTCCGTGGCGGCCTCGCCACATCTGGTCACCGGCGCGGTGAGTACGCACACCGTCATCGGCCTGCTCGAACCGCACCTGCCGACGCCGATCGCCGAAGCGGCGCAATCGATCACGGTGAGCCCGGCGAGTGATGCGGCTCGCGGCGGCGGTCGGCTGCGGGGCCGGCCACCCGATGCTGCGGGTGGACCGGCTCTACCGCGACGGCGCCGGCCGGCCCGTCGAACTGGCCGTCAGCCATTTCCTGCCCGAGCAGTACACCTACCGGGTCACGCTGCGCCGATCGAGCTAGATCCATTTCGGGTGGGCATTCTTGTCGGACCCTGTTGGCATGATGGGGTGATGTCCTCGCCGGCAACGTCTTTGGTCGCTTCCCAGCGTGCTGATGAGCGATTGGACGTGTTGTTCGCCGAGTTGGCGGAGCTGACCGGGCAGCGCAACGCCGTCGACGGCCGGATCGTGGCGATCGTCGCCGAGATCGACCGCGACGCGCTGTGGGCCGCCGCCGGCGCCCGCTCGGTCGCATCGTTGGTGGCGTGGAAGGCCGGGGTGTCCCCGTCGCGGGCGCAGACCATCGCCACCGTCGCCCACCGGGTCGAGGAGTTCCCGCGCTGCACCGAAGGGCTGCGGGAGGGCCGGCTGTCGCTGGATCAGGTCGGCGTCATCGCCCAACGCGCCCGCACCGGAACCGATGACCATTACGCGGAGCTGGCGGCCAGCGCCACGGTCACCCAGCTGCGCACCGCGCTGAACCTCGCCCCCAAACCCGAACCCGAACCGGAACCCGATGTCGAGCCGGACGACGACGACGATGAGGCCCGAGCCCGAGCCCGGAACCCGGTCCGCGGGTGTCGATCACCCAGACCTCCGATGAGCGGTACACCTATTGGCGGATCGCGCTGCCCCATGAGCAGGCCGCGATGTTCGACGCCGCGCTGGCCTCGCACCGCGACGCGCTGGTCGAACAGTGGAAACACGACCACCCCGACACCGGCGCCGCGGCGGGACGGCCGCCGATCCCGGGTACCGCGGAGGCGTTTATGCGGCTGGTGGAAACCAGCTGGGACGCCGAAGCCACCCGCCGCCCGCACGGGCAACGCACCACCGTGGTCGTGCACGTCGACATCAACGACAAGCTCGCCGCGCTGCACCTGGGTCCGCTGCTGTCGGACGCCGACCGGCAATACCTCACCTGTGACGCCACCTGCGAGGTGTGGTTCGAACGCGACGGCCACCCGATCGGCGTCGGGCGCAGCACCCGCACCGTCAACCGGCGGCTACGCCGCGCGCTGGAACACCGGGACCGCTGCTGCGCGGTCCCGGGTTGCGGGGCCACCCGCGGCCTGCACGCCCATCACCTGCGGCACTGGGAAGACGGCGGCCCCACCGAACTGGACAATCTGGTGTTGCTCTGCCCGTACCACCACCGGCTGCATCACCGCGGCGGCATCACCATCACCGGCCCCGCCCACCGCCTCGTCGTCACCGACCGCACCGGCCGAACCATGACCTCCGCATCCCTGGCCCGACCCCCCACACAACCCCCACCCGCCGTGCCGCCCTGCCCCGGCCCCACCGGGGAACGCGCCCACTGGTGGTGGTACCAACCACCGACCACTGACGAGCGCCAACTAAGCAACGGTCCGGCTCGGTTCGACAGCGTCGACGAGACCCCACCGCAGCGCCGTGGCGGCGTCGATGGACCTGCCCGAATAGCACCAGATACGCGGTGCGCCAACGACCGATCCGCCGCGTGATGCTCACCGTCCCGCCGGCGCCTGGGATCAGGCCGAGAGCGAGTTCGGGTAGGCCGAGAACCGCGTCGGGATCACACTGCACCCGCCCGCAGAACGCCGCCATCTCCAGGCCGCTGCCCTGCACCTGCCCGTGGATCTCGGCGCGGCACGGCCCGCCCGAGCCGCGCGGTGATCTCGTCGAGCGCCAGGGCGGGGCTGTACCGGGTGCGCGCGAGGTGGGCGCTGGCCGGATCGGCGAAGGTGCCGAACTCGGCCAGGTCCCCGCCGCTGCAGAAGGACGGGCCGTTGCCGGCCAGCACCACTTCGGTGACCGACGGGTCGAGGCGGGCGACGTCGAGGGTCTCCAGCAGTGCCGCGCGTGCGTCGGTGGAGAACGCGTTGTGGCGGGCGCTGCGGTTGAACCGGACCGTCACGCGGCCGCCGATACGCTGCGCGCACAACAGGTTCGGGGATATGCGGGACCGTGGCCGCACCGCGCTCGGCCAGCCAGCGCGCGAACTCACCACCCGACTGCAGCGTGGAGTAGGCCAGCGACTCGGTGATCACGCCGGCGAAGGTCGCGCCCGCCGGGTCGAACGCGCGCAGGACGTCGTCGCAGACCGCGGCGGCCTGCGGCCACCGGGCGACCCGCTCCGCGATCTCGGCCAGTGTCGCGTCGACCGAGTCGACCGTCACGAACCGCCGGTCGTCGGTGGGCCGTTCGGTCAGCGAGAACGTGGCCCGCTCGGCGGATTCGGCCGGCACGAGCTCACCGTCGGCGACACTGACGTGTTTCACGAGTACTTCTTTATCAGCTCCTGCTTGTACAGCTTGCCGGTGTCGGTGCGCGGCAGCTGCGCCTCGAACGAGATGGACCGCGGACACTTGTAGTGCGCGAGGCGGTCGCGCAGCCACGCGATCAGTTCCTCGGCGAAGGCTTCGGTGGCGTCGGCCGGGTCGACGGTCTGCACGACGGCCGTGACGCGCTGGCCCATCTCGTCGTCCGGGATACCGAACACCGCCGCGTCCATCACCTTCGGATGGGTGACGAGCAGGTTCTCGGCCTCCTGCGGATAGATGTTCACGCCGCCGGAGATGATCATGTGGTGCCTGCGGTCGGTCAGGTAGAGGTAGCCCTCGTCGTCGAGATAGCCGATGTCGCCGACCGTCTTCCAGCCGCGGGCATCACGGGACTTCTGTGTCTTGTCGGGGTCGTTGAGGTACTCGAAGTCGAACCCGCCCTCGAAGTAGATCTCACCCGGGTGCCCGGCGGGCAGCTCGTTGCCCTCCTCGTCGAGGATGTGCACGGCGCCCGACAGCGGCCGACCCACCGAGCCGGGGTGGGTCAGCCACTCCTCGGCGGTGATCAGCGTCGACCCGTGCGCCTCCGAGGAGGCGTAGTACTCGTCGACGATCGGGCCCCACCAGTCGATCATCTGCTTCTTGATCTCCACCGGGCACGGGGCGGCCGCGTGCATCACCCGCTCCAGGCTCGACACGTCGTACTTCTCGCGCACGCCCTGCGGCAGCTTCAGCATGCGGGTGAACATCACCGGCACGAACTGGCCGTGCGTGACGCGGTGCCGGGCGATGGCGTCCAGCGCGCCCTCGGCGTCGAACTTCTCCATCACCACGGTGGTGATCCCGCCGGCCTGCGTCTGCATCGACCACACCGACGGGGCGGTGTGGTAGAGCGGCGCGGGGCTGAGATAGACGGCGTCGGGGTGCATCCAGAACGACACCAGCGCGGCCATCAGACCCGGGGACTCCGACGGCGGCACGTGCGGCAGCTCGCGCTTGATGCCCTTCGGCCTGCCCGGTGGTGCCCGACGAGTACTGCAGCAGGTCACCCTCGATCTCGTCGTCGATCGGGGTATCGGGCTGGCCGGCAACACATTCCGGGTAGCTCTGCCACCCGTCGAGTTGTCCGTCGGCGATCAGCAGCACCGGCGGCAGGCCGTTGGGCAGTTCGGCGGCCAGCCCGGCCAGGGTCCCGGCGAGCCGCCCCGAGCCGACGATCCCCTTGGCTCCGCTGTTGTCGATGATGTAGGCCGCCTCGGCCGCGGTCAGGTGCGTGTTGATCGGCACGTAGTACAGCCCGGCGCGGCGCGCGGCCCACATCACCGCGTGCATGTGCTCGTTGTTCTCCATCAGGATCGCGACCACGTCGCCCTCGACCAGCCCCGCGTCGCGGAACAGATGCGCCAGGCGGTTGGCGCGGGCCTCGAGCTCGCCGAACGTCACCACCGTGCCGGACGGGTACAGGATGATGGCGGGCTTGTCGGGCGTGGCAACGGCGGTGTCGCGGATCTGCATGCGCAGAACTCTACTGAACCGCAGTTGACAGGTGTCAAGTGCCTCGAGTGTGCGGTCAGGGCGACTTTCGGGGCGGATCGACGCCCTGTGCGCACACTCGGCACCAGGTCCCAGCGAGCGGCGAAGGCTCTACTCCGCTTCGGCGAGCCGGTGCTTCAGCGCGTCGAACTCGTCCTTGATGCCGGTCGGCAGCTTCTCGCCGACGAACTCGAACCACTCCTCGATCTGCGGCAGCTCCTTGCGCCACTCGTCGGGGTTGACCGCCAGCGCCTCGTCGACATCGGCGGCCGTCGACGTCGAGCCCGCGACAGGTCGAGGTCTTCGGCGGTGGGCACGATGCCGATCGGCGTGCTCTTGCCGTCGGCCTTGTGCTCGATGCGCTCGATGGCCCACTTCAGCACGCGGCTGTTCTCGCCGAAGCCCGGCCACAGGAAGCGGCCGTCGTCGCCGCGGCGGAACCAGTTGACGAAGAAGATCTTCGGCATCTTGGACTCGTCGGCGTTCTTGCCGATGTCGATCCAGTGCTGGAAGTAGTCGCCGACGTTGTAGCCGAGGAACGGCAGCATCGCCATCGGGTCGCGGCGCACGGTGCCGACCTTGCCTTCGGCCGCGGCGGTCTGCTCGGAGCCCAGCGTGGCGCCGATGAACACGCCGTGCTGCCAGTCGCGGGCCTGGGTGACCAGCGGGACCGTGGTCTTGCGGCGGCCGCCGAACAGGATCGCCGAGATCGGCACGCCCTGCGGGTCGTCCCACTCGGGGGCCAGCGTCGGGCACTGCGACATCGGCGTGCAGTAGCGCGAGTTCGGGTGCGCGGCATTCGTTTCGGTCTCGCGCAGGTTCCAGTCGTTGCCCTTCCAGTCGATCAGGTGGTCGGGCTCGCCCTCCAGGCCCTCCCACCACACGTCACCGTCGTCGGTCAGCGCGACGTTGGTGAACACGGTGTTGCCGGCCGCGATGGTCTTCATCGCGTTGGGGTTGGACTCCCAGTTGGTGCCCGGCGCGACGCCGAAGAACCCGAACTCCGGGTTGACCGCGTACAGCCGGCCGTCCTTGCCGAACCGCATCCAGGCGATGTCGTCGCCGAGCGTCTCGGCGCGCCAGCCCGGGATCGGTCGGCTGCAGCATCGCCAGGTTGGTCTTGCCGCACGCCGACGGGAACGCCGCGGCGATGTAGTAGGCCTTGTTCTCCGGCGAGATCAGCTTGAGGATCAGCATGTGCTCGGCGAGCCAGCCCTCGTCGTGGGCCATCGCCGACGCGATCCGCAGCGAGTAGCACTTCTTGCCGAGCAGCGCGTTGCCGCCGTAGCCGGAGCCGTAGCTCCAGATCTCGCGGGTCTCCGGGAAGTGGGTGATGTACTTGGTGTCGTTGCACGGCCACGGCACGTCTCTTCTGGCCCGGGCTCCAGCGGCGCGCCGACCGAGTGCAGCGCCTTGACGAAGAAGCCGTCGTCGCCCATCTTCTCCAGCGCCGCCTGCCCATCCGGGTCATGGTGCGCATCGACACGACGACGTACTCGGAGTCGGTGATCTCCACGCCGAGCTTGGGGTCCTCGGCGCCCAGCGGGCCCATGCAGAACGGCACCACGTACATCGTGCGGCCGCGCATGCAGCCGCGGTACAGGTCGGTCATGATGCCGCGCATCTCGGCGGGGTCCATCCAGTTGTTGGTGGGCCCGGCGTCGATCTCGCGCTCGGATGCAGATGAAGGTCCGCGACTCCACGCGCGCGACGTCGGACGGGTCCGACAGCGCGAGGTAGGAGTTCGGCTTCTTCTCGGGGTTCAGCTTGACGAAGGTGCCGGCCTCGACGAGCTGGTCGCACAGCCGGTCGTACTCCTCGTCGGAGCCGTCGGCCAACACCACCCGGTCGGGCTGGGTCAGCTCGGCGACCTCGCGCACCCAGGCGAGCAGGCCCTCGTGTTTCGTCGGTGCGGAATCCAGACCCGGAATGGTCGCTGCGGTCATGCTGTGTCGTCTCCTGCACTGTTCCTGCGCGGTGTCTGCCAGGACGCAGGCGCCGGAAACGAACGCTCCGGTCCGAACCTCAGGCAGCCGCGCCCTCCCTGACCATCGAGGTTAACGCGGGTGACATACCCGCGGACATCCAGGACTATGTCCAATCACTCACAGGAACGATTCAGAAGGCCGCCACCGGGCCTCCTACTGAACGGTAACCACGAAATCCGCGGCCGCGTCGTCGAGCCCACGGCCCAGGCGGCCCATCCGTGGAGTTCGGCGTCGATGCGGGCCAGCCGGCGCGCGGCGTCGGCGGCCTCGGTCTCGGCGGCCCGCGCGGCCGCCGCCGAGAGCGCGGCGTCGGCGTGCAGCAGCCGCATGGCGACCTGCTCCTCCATCACGCGGCGCGCAGCGCCGCGGTCGCGTCCTGGACCCAGCGGTCGAGCACCGCCCGGTCGTGCAGCAGCCCGCGCGCCCGCACCACCCACACGGTGACCGCCAGCCCGGCCGCCCCGCCCGCCGCCGCGCCCGCCGCGGTGAAGCCGGCCGCCGGCCCCGCGAGCAGCCGGGCCACCACCAGCGCCACCCCGAAACCGAAGCCCGGCCCCGAGAACGACCATCAACTGGGTCTCCAACCGCCGTGCGCGCATGGGCGGGTCCGGCGGCATCACGGTCGCCCGCCGGCGGGCGGCCGGCCCGCAGCGCCAGGATCGGCAGCGAGGCGGTGACATCGTCGTCCACGGCGGCGAGCGTCTCGTGCCACCGCCGGCGCACTCGCGACTCCACCGCACCGAGAGTCCGCCGCGGACGCCGACGCGACCTCGGCCGCCAGATTCCGCCCGCAGCGCCGCGCAGCGCTCCCGCGCCGCGCCGACGGCCGCCACCCGGGCCTGCTGGATCCGGCTGCGCACCGCGCGCGGCACCGTCGGTTCGGGCCACGCCGCGCGGTGCTTCGACCAGTTGTCCGCCGCTCCTCGTGCAGCGCCGCGACGGCCCGGCCCGCCTGCGACCGCCACGCCCGCAGGTTGTTGCGCCGGGCGCGGTGCGGGTCGGCCAGCTGCCGCTGCAGCGCCTCGACCAGATCGTCGACGTCCGGCGGGCCCAGCCGGGGTGCCGCCGCGACGCGCCACCCACGGCAGTTCCGGCGAACCGCGACGTGTGCCGGGCGAGCCGGTCCCGGTCGGCGGCCAGCACGTCGCGCCAGCCGCGGTGGTCGTCGATCTTGGCCACCACCGCGATCACCACCTCGGTATGCGGCGGCGACGAGTTCAGCCAGCGCACAGTCGGATTCGACCATCGGCGCCACCGCCGACACGACGAACACGACCGCGGCGGGCGCGTCGCGCCCGTCGAGTTCGGCGGCCTCCACGAAGCGGTGGTCGGGCATGCGGGCGCGCAACTGGCCGAGCACGCTCGTGACGCCGGCCAGCGCGGGCCGGTGACCAGCACGGCGTCCACCCGGTCACGCCGGGCGGGGCGAGCCGAGGTCGACGGTCCGGTTCACCGCGGCTCCCGAGCAGCCGCAGCGAGCCGCGGGTGATGTCGATCGCGCACCGGCGGTGCAGCGGGGTGACCGGCCCCCGTCGAGTAGTGCCGCCACCACAACGCCCGGCGCATGTGCGCCTGCGGCATCGTCGCCGCGCTCGACCGTGACGCCCGCGGCCTCCACCACCTCGACGGCGGCCGCCATCACCGCGAGCACGACCTCGTCACCGGTCAGCAACGCGTCGAGCCGGTCGTCGCGGGCCTGCGCCGCCAGCGCCCGCAACCGGCGTAAGCGCCGCGTCGATCCGCTCGTACCGCACGGGCGCGGCGGTGGCGGTCAGCTGCTCGAGCACTCGGTCGAGGCCGCTGAGCCCGCGCAGCCGGGCGGTGAGCTCGGCCGGTGTCGCCCCGTCGGCGACCGCGAGCACGCCGTGCGCGACGCCGAACCGGTCGAAGCGCTCCATCAGACGCCCCCGCACCTCCGTGGACAGCGGATGGTCGCGCGGTGACGAAGGCGTCGACCGACGTCATGTCGGCCGGAACGGTGACCAGCGCACGCAGCGCCGCGACATCGTCGTCGTCGACATCGACCGCGGCCAGGGTCGCGACCATCGGCACGACCGGCAGCCCGACGGTCGGCGGCGAGCCGGCCGGCCCGCGACCTCCGCGGCCGGCAGTCGCCGACTGCGCCGCCGCACCCAGGTCGGCCTTGTTCAGCACGACCATCGTGGGCACCGGCGCCGCCCGCAGCGCCGCGCGTTCCTCGTCCTTGACCGCCTCGGCGATCACGACCACGCGTGCACGTCAGCGGTCGCATCCCCGGTGCTCACCGTCACCCCGGCGCCGGCCAGCGCAGCCGCGACCGCGCCGCGGCCGACCCCGCGGCGCCCCCGCACGGCTACCCTGACGGGAGCGCGCAGGCCGACGTTCGACGGCCGTGATCCGGGGATCGCCCAGGCGCTCGGCGAACTCGGCCAGTACGTCGAAGAAGATCTCGAAGCAGATGTCGGGCCCCCGTCCCGGAGCCGGTCTGCCGGACCCGCCCCTGACAGAAATCGTGACATCTGCGCGGCGGGGGCGAGCGCACCTCTTCGGCGGCCGGTGCCGCGACCGAAGGGCTATACCAGCCGAAGACAACTGTTGGGTATCAATCTGTAACACGATGCGGGGAGTGACGCCGTGATGAGCGACGATGGACGGATGCACGTGACGGGTCCACGACGTCGACGTCGACGTCGCCGGTGATGCGGCTCCCGCAACCCGCCGACGAGCAGTCGCATTTCCCCCGTCGCGTCACCAGCTTCCGGGCCCGGCGTTCCACCATCTCCGACCGCCAGCAGCAGACCTGGGAGCGGCGCTGGCCCGAGCTGGGCACCGAGGCCCGCGACGGCGCCGACCCCGCGCCGCTGCTCGACACCGAGGCCTGGTTCGGCCGTCGCGCGCCCGTGGTGCTGGAGATCGGGTGCGGCACCGGGACGTCGACCCTGGCGATGGCCAAGGCCGAACCCGACATCGACGTCGTGGCCGTCGAGGTGTATCGGCGCGGGCTGGCGCAGCTGCTGGCCGCGATCGACCGCGCCTCCGACACCGAACCCGTCACCAACATCCGGCTGATCCGCGGGGACGGCGTCGACGTCCTCACGCACATGTTCGCGCCCGGCACGCTGACCGGCGTCCGGGTGTTCTTCCCGGACCCCTGGCCGAAGGCCCGCCACCACAAGCGCCGGCTGCTGCAGCCGGAGACGGTGGCGCTGATCGCCGATCGGCTGCGGCCGGGCGGCGTCCTGCACGCGGCGACCGACCACCCCGGGTACGCCGAGCACATCGCGACGGTCGGGGACGCCGAGCCGCGGCTGCGTCGGATCGATGTGGGCACCACCGGCCTGCCGATGTCCACCGTGCGCCCCGTCACCAAGTACGAACGCAAGGCGCTGGCGGGCCCCGTCGTGGCCGAACTGCTGTGGGTGCGGTCATGAGCCTGGCCGAGAACGTCGACCACGTCGGCGACGTCCCCGGCGTCGACGCCGCGTCACCCGACAGCGCGGTCGTCGAGCGGGTGCTGCTGGTCTGGGACGCCCCCAACCTCGACATGGGGCTCGGCTCCATTCTCGGCGGCCGGCCGACCGCGGCCCACCGCCCCCGCTTCGACGCGCTGGGCCGCTGGCTGCTGGCGCGCACCGCCGATCTGTCGGCGCGCTACGCGCAAGACGGGCGCATCGTGACGCTGGAGCCCGAGGCGACCGTGTTCACCAACATCGCGCCGGGCAGCGCCGACGTCGTCCGGCCGTGGGTGGAGGCGCTGCGCAACGTGGGCTTCGCCGTCTTCGCCAAACCGAAGATCGACGAGGACAGCGACGTGGACAGCGACATGCTGGCCCACATCGCGCTGCGCCGTCAGGAGGGGCTGGCGGCGGTGATCGTCGCGTCCGCCGACGGGCAGGCGTTCAAACTGCCGCTGGAGGACATCTCCCGCACAGGAGTGCAGGTCCAGGTACTCGGATTTCGCGAACATGCCAGTTGGGCGTTAGCGTCGGATACCTTGGAGTTCGTCGACCTGGAGGACATCGACGGTGTCTTCCGGGAGCCACTACCGCGAATCGGCCTCGATTCGCTACCGGAGCAGGGCGCTTGGCTGCAGCCATTCCGGCCGCTGTCCTCGCTGCTGGCGTCGCGCGTCTAGAACAATGAAGCCTGATCCTGATGTGCGCGTCGACGACCATGGATCGTAAGAACGGTTAGGAGTGCAACGTGTTCGCCTGGTGGGGTCGAACGGTGTACCAGTACCGATACATCGTTATCGGTGTCATGGTCGCACTGTGCCTGGGCGGCGGCGTCTACGGCATCAGCTTGGGACAGCACGTCACCCAGAGCGGTTTCTACGACGAAGGCAGCGAGTCCGTACACGCCTCGGTGATCTCCGACGAGGTGTACGGGCGTGACCGGACCAGCCACGTGGTGGCGATCCTGACGCCGCCCGACGGCAAGAAGGTCACCGATCCGGCGTGGATGAAGAAGGTCACCGGCGAGCTCAACAAGGTCGTCGACGAGCACAAGGACCAGATCGTCAGCTGGGTCGGCTGGCTGCGCGCCCCCGACAGCACGGCCGAAACCGTGCAGCAGATGAAGACCGCGGACGGCTCGAAGACCTTCATCTCCATCCCGCTCAAGGGCGATGACGACGACACGATCCTGAAGAACTACCAGGCCGTCGAACCCGACCTGGAGCAGGTCAACGGCGGCAACATTCAGCTGGCCGGGTTGAAGCCGCTGGCCAGCGAGCTGACCGGCACCATCGGCGAGGACCAGCGACGCGCCGAGGTCGCGGCCATCCCGCTGGTCTGCGTCGTGCTGTTCTTCGTGTTCGGCGGCGTGGTCGCCGCGGCGCTGCCCGGCATCATCGGCGGTCTGACGATCGCCGGCGCGCTGGGCATCATGCGGCTGGCCGCCGAGTTCATGCCGGTGCACTTCTTCGCCCAGCCGGTGGTGACGCTGATGGGGCTCGGCATCGCGGTCGACTACGGCTTGTTCATGGTGAGCCGGTTCCGAGAAGAGATCGCCGAGGGCTACGACACCGAGACCGCGGTGAGACGCGCGGTGATGACGTCCGGGCGGACGATCATGTTCTCGGCCGTCATCCTCGTCGCGTCCTCGGTGCCGCTGCTGCTGTTCCCGCAGGGCTTCCTGAAGTCGATCACCTACGCGATCATCGCGTCGGTCATGCTCGCGGCGATCCTGTCGGTCACCGTGCTGCCCGCCGCGCTGGGCATCCTGGGCCGCAACGTCGACGCGCTCGGGGTGCGCACGCTGCTGCGGGTGCCGTTCTTCCGCAACTGGAAGCCGATGCGCGTCTACCTCGAGTGGCTGTCGGCCAAGATGCAGAAGACCAAGACCCGCGCCGAGGTCGAGAAGGGCTTCTGGGGCCGGCTGGTCAACGTCGTGATGAAACGGCCGATCGCGTTCGCCGCGCCGATCCTGATCGTGATGATCCTGCTGGTCATCCCGCTCGGCCAGCTGGCGCTGGGCGGTATCAGCGAGAAGTATCTGCCGCCGGACAACAAGGTGCGGCTGGCCCAGGAGAACTTCGACAAGAGCTTCCCCGGCTTCCGGACCGAACCGCTGACCCTGGTGGTCGAGCGCGAGGACGGTGAACCCGTCACCGATCAGCAACTCGCCGACGTCCGCGCCAAGGCGATGACGATCAACGGCTTCACCGACCCCGACAACGACCCTTCGAAGATGTGGCAGGAGCGGTCCGTCCAGGAAGGCGGATCGAAGGACCCGTCGGTCCGGATGATCCAGAACGGCCTGGTGAGCCGCAACGACGCGCCGCAGAAGATCGAGGAGCTCCGATCCATCACGCCGCCACGCGGATTGGAGATCTCCGTCGGCGGCACCCCCGCCTTGGAACAGGACAGCATCCACAGCCTGTTCGACCGGCTGCCGCTGATGGTGTTGGTCCTGATCATCACGACGACGATCCTGATGTTCCTGGCGTTCGGCTCGGTGGTGCTGCCGATCAAGGCCGCGTTGATGAGCGCGCTGACGCTCGGCTCGACGATGGGCATCCTGACGTGGATGTTCGTCGAGGGCCACGGCTCGGGACTGATGAACTACACGCCGCAGCCGCTGATGGCGCCGATGATCGGCCTGATCATCGCGGTGATCTGGGGTCTGTCGACCGACTACGAGGTGTTCCTGGTCTCCCGCATGGTCGAGGCGCGAGCGCGCGGCATGTCGACCGCCGAGGCCATCCGGATCGGCACCGCCACCACGGGCCGCCTCATCACCGGCGCGGCGCTGGTGCTCGCCGTCGTCGCGGGCGCGTTCGTGTTCTCCGACCTGGTGATGATGAAGTACCTGGCGTTCGGCCTGCTCATCGCGCTGCTGCTGGACGCGACGATCATCCGGATGTTCCTGGTGCCGGCGATCATGAAGCTGCTGGGCGACGACTGCTGGTGGGCGCCGCGCTGGATGAAGCGCATCCAGGAGAAGCTCGGCCTGGGTGAGACGGAGCTGCCCGACGAGCGCAAGCGTCCGTCGGTGCGCGAGACCGCACCCGCGGAGGCCCTGGTCGGTGCCGGCGGTCCCCCGCCCGGCCGGCCGCACCACGCGGCGCAACCTCCCCGCGACCCGGGCCATCCCGGTCCAGACCGGCCCTCGGACTCGGGGGTGACCACCCGGATCAGTTCGCCGGCGCGTGCCGGTGGCCCGTCTGCCGCGGGCACCACCCGGCTGCCCGGCGCCTCGGCGCCGCGCTGGCCGGCGCCGGAGGACGAGCCGCAGACCACCCGGCTGTCGATGGCCAAGGACGCCGCCATGAGCAAGGTCCGTAATGCCGTCAGCAATGCCGCCGACGCGGTGAGCCAGCGCACCCAGCGCCCGGCGACGCCGCCGGCCCCGCCGGCCCCGCCGGCCCCAAGCGCGAAGAACGCGAGATCGAGTCGTGGCTCGGCGACCTGCGCGGCACCGGCGGATCGAACGCTGCTCCGGCGCAGGCGCGTCCGTCGGCCGAGCCGACCCGCGCGATGCCCGACGCCGGCGGCAACGAGCCCACCACCGCCATCCCGGCCCAACGGGATGCGGGTCCCGCCGACGACGACTCCGCCGAGGCGACCAGAGCCATCCCGACCGCGCGGCCCTCCGATGCCGAGGCCGCGACCGAAAAGCTCAACACGCGCCCAGCCGACGAACGGCAACGCCGCGGCGGCGCCGGCGGGCTCAGCGCTCAGGAACTGCTGCGCCGCGAGGGCCGACTGTAACCACGGTCTCGTCGCCTCGGGGCACTGACGCGTTTCCGATTATGTGACGAAATTTGCTGTAATGGCGATTTAACGCATAACCGTCGATGCATCGGGAATGATTGCGGTATGGCACGCATTGGCCGCGGCGCGGAAGCGCTGGCGGTCTCTGCGTTCCTCGAAGCCGCGCGTACCCGGCCCGCCGCGCTGGTGATCGACGGGGAAGCGGGCATGGGCAAGACCACGCAGTGGTGGGCAGCGATCCATCAGGCCCGTCGGCAGGGTTACTGCGTGCTGTCCGCGCAAGCCGCTCAGACCGAGTCGGTGATGGTCTACGGCGTGCTTGCCGATCTGCTCAGCGGGGTGGAGGAAACGCTCTGGGCGGATGATGTGCCGAGCCAGCAGGCTGCCGCGTTGCGCCACGTGACCGATCCCGGAACGCCGGGGGGCAGTGACGACCGCCGCACGGTCGCGACCGGCTTCCTGTCGCTGATCCACCGATTGGCTGAGCGCATGCCCGTGATCATCGCCATCGACGATGCCCCCTGGGCGGACAGATCGAGCCGGGACGCGCTGGCCTTCGCGGCGCGCCGGCTCACCGGGCCGGTCGGGGTGCTGATCACGGAAAGGCGGGCGCCGCACGAGCCGTCCGCCACGGGGTGGCTACAGCTGATGCACCCCGAATCGATGCAGACCGTCACGGTGCACCCACTGAGCCTGGGCCGCTTGCATGCGGTGCTGTCCGAGCGGCTCGGTCAGCCCTTCCCCCGGCCGACGATGGTGCACATCGCCGAGACCTCGGCCGGCAACCCGTTCTACGCGTTGGAGCTGGGCCGCGCGCTGATCGCGTCGGGTCAGCGCGGTTTCCCGTCGACGTTGCCGGGCACCCTCGCCGATCTGGTGGCATCGCGGATCGGGACTCTGCCGGCCCCGCTGCACCGGGCCCTGCTCGCGGTCTCGTCCATCGGTGAAGCCTCGGTCGCCACGGTGGCACGGGCCCTGGAGATCGACGTCGATGCAGCGGTCACCCTGCTCGAAGATGCGGAAGCCCACGGCATCGTCACCCTGGAGGGCAGCCGCGTCCGGTTCGTGCACCCCCTGCTTGCCCGCGGGGTCTACACCGGTGCCCCGCCGGCAGCGCGCCGCGCCATGCACCGCAGACTCGCCGAGATCACCGAGAAGCCAGAGTTGAAGGCCCAGCATCTCGCGCTCGCCTCGGTCGTGGCCAGCGACGACACCCTGGAATTGCTCGACTCCGCTGCCCGCAGCGTCCGTGCCCGCGGTGCACCCGCCGCCGCGGCAGAGTTGCTGGAAAAGGCGCTGCGGCTCGGTGGCGACACCCCGCAGCGCAGGATTCGCGCGTCGCGACACTGGCTGGCCGCGGGCGACCCCGGCCAGGCCCGGGCGCTGGTCGAGACGCTCATCGACACGCTGCCACCCGGGGTTCTGCGGTCCCGGGCTTTCGCACAGCTTGCCGCGGTGCAGTTGTTCGACGACAACTTCATCGAAGCCGCTCGGATGTTGCAGAGCGCGCTGACCGATGCCGGCGACGACCCCGTGCAGCGCGTCCAGGTCTGCCTCAACCTGTCGTTCACGCTGTTCAATTCCGGCCACATCGATCCCGCCATCGACACCATCGACGAAGCCATCGCGATCGCCGATCGACTCGGCATCCCGCCGCTGCTGTGTCAGGCACTGGGATTCAAGGTCAACATGAAGTTCTTTCGGGGCGACGGCCCCGACGAAGCGACCCTGCATCGCGCCCTTGCGCTCGACGGCGCCGATCTCGTGCCGGCTCCGTTCCGGCCGACGGCGCACCGCGCGCTCCTGCTGACCTGGACCGGACAGTTGGAGGAGGGGCGTGACGAGCTGCGGGCCATCCGGCAAGGGTGTCTCGACCGCGGCGAGGAGGCCGAGATCATCCCGATCACCTTCAACAGCTTCCTCGCGGAACTGTGGCTGGGTAACGTCGCCGACGCGCACGCAGTGGCCGAGGACACCATGGAGCGAGCCGAGCAGCTGGGTGGGGCGCTGGCACCCGGCATCGCGCACACGATGCGGGCGATGCTGGCCGCTTATGCCGGCCAGGAGCAGGTCGCCCGTACGTCCGCCGAGATCGCCCTGGCCGCCTGCCGCACCTCCGGCGCGGCGACGTTGACGGTCTACCCGCTGAGTATCGCCGGCTTCCTGGAGCTCTCGTTGCAGAACCACCTCAGCGCCCTGTCGGTCCTGGAGCCGGCATTGGCCTTGCTCGCCACGGCGCCGCAGGCCACCGAAATCGTCACGGCGCCATACCTTCCCGATGCCGCCGAGGCGATGGTCGAGGCCGGCCAGCTGGACCGTGCCGAGAAGTTGATCCAGCACTTCGAAAGCCACGGCCGACGGCGCGGCCGCACCTGGGCGTTGGCGACCGCGGCGCGTTGTCACAGCATGTTGTCCGCAGCCCGCGGCGATCTCGATGGCGCCACCCGGGCCGGCGAGGAGGCGTTACGCTTTCACGACGAGTTGCCTATGCCGTTCGAACGGGCACGGACCGAACTGCATCTGGGCAAGCTCCAACGCCGGCGACGTCAGCGTGATGTCGCGGCCGCCCGAATCCGCAGCAGCGTGGCAGCTTTCGACGAATTCGGCGCGCCCTTGTGGGCGGATCGCGCCCGCGCCGAACTGGCCCGCGTCGAGGCGGGCACCGGCGCAGACAGCGTGTTGACGTCGTCGGAGCAACGTGTCGCCAGGCTCGCGGCCGAAGGCAAGACCAACCGCGAGATCGCCGGCTCGTTGTTCATCAGCCAGAAGACGGTCGAAGCCAACCTCGCCCGGGTGTACCGCAAGCTCGGTATCCGGTCCCGCGCACAGCTCGGCCGACGGTTGTCGGGGCCGGACTCGTAGGAGCCATGCAAGGGTTTCTGCTGTTTCGGCGGCTGCAGGCACCGTTCTAGGTTCGTCGGTGTGGGTTGCCCGGACACGCGCCTCTACGTCGCCGAATGGTTCGTCACCGACCTCACCGAGCACGCACTGAGCACGACACTGGCAGGCATGGTCGGCGAGGTCCGAGTGACGATGACGCTGTCGATCCCGGCGGACGAAGTGGTCTTCGCCGTGTTCGCCGCGCCATCGGCCGAGGCGGTGCGCGCGGCATGCAGCGGTGTTGCGTTGCCGGCGCCGCTGCGCCTCAGTGTCGCTGTCGCAGAAACTTACGCGAGGGTCACGGAATAGGGTTTTCCCGGTTTCGGCGAGGGGGGCGCCGCCCTAACGTCACTGACAGCCAATGCCCAGCTGACTTGCAGGATCTTGGCTGCTTGCTGCGCATACCGCAGCCATCCACGCGGAGCACAAACAGGGGGTCGGTTCGGTGGGTCATCGTCGTCACGGGCACGTGTTCGGTTCAACCAAGGGCGTCGGGCAGAAGCCGGCCTCGGCCGGTATCGGTCGGGTCGGGGGTCTGGCGGCCGCGTTGGGTGTGGGTGTGGTGTTGTTCGCCACGCCGTGGACGGCCGGGGCCGACACCACCTCCGGTTCGGCGACCAGCGACTCGTCGTCGCGCGCTGCGTCGTCGGCCTCATCGTCGTCGGGCACGTCGTCCGGCGCGTCGGGTGCGGCGGCGAAGAAGTCGTCGAAGAAGTCCCCCAGGAAGTCGGCGCCGAAGAGAGCGTCGCGGCGTGGCGGCGAATCCGGATCCGAGACCCCGAGTGCCGCCGACCCGCCGGCCGACGCAAAGCCGTCGGACGGTGATGCGACGATCAGGCCGAGCTCGACAGTCGGGAGTGGCCGACTCCGCGACGACCTCGACAACGGGACGCCGGGGACGTGAGCGAGTCCGGGACGATCGTAGCCCGACGTCGAGCAGGACGACGACGAGGCCGTCGAGGTGCGGCGGCGCCACTCGCGTACGCGCACCACGACGAGGGCTTCGGCCGTGACAAACGGTGAAACCCGCACCGAAACCGCGCGTCAGCTTGTCCGGCACCCGCCGCGCCGACACGCCAGCACCGATCGAGACCGGCCACAGCGCCTGCGCCGCAGCCGAAAGCGCGCGTCGTCATGGCCCCGCCGCCCTCCGGAAGCAGCCACCACCGTCACCGAGATCGACACCGCGCCCACGCGCGCCCTGCAGCACCAGCCCGGCACCTTCATCCAGGTCGCCAGCTCGATGCTGTCGGCGGTCATCGCGCCGTTCACGTCCGGCGGCGGCGCACCGGCAGCACCCGATGCCTCCCCGGGCGTGTGGGGCGTACTGGCCTGGATCCGCCGCGAGATCGAAGACACCTACGCCAACTACAGCATCTCCATCGGCGGGCGCACATCATTCAAAACGGCACCGCGGTGGCCACCTCCGAAGGCTTCGGCTCCATCGCCATCGCCCGCGGCGAGAACACCACCGCCTCCGCCACCGGGCTGTTCAGCCCGGGCTCGCGTCATCGGCGACGACAGTACCGGCAGCACCGGCGGCAACCTCAGCGCAGTCCGGGTGCGGGGCGACAACAACGAGGTGACGAGCGTGGGCTCGGGAAACCGCGCACGCGTCGTCGGCGACACCAACTCGGTCACCCTCGCCAGCGAGAACGGCGTCACCAAAGTCTCCGTGGTCGGCGACGTCAACGACGCGACCGCGCTCGCCACCGGCAGGTCGCGCGCCTCGATCACCATGCGCAGCGACCTGAGCTCGGCAGCCGCCACCGCCGACGACGGCTCGGCCGCCCGCATCCGCATGCTCGGTGACTGAGAGCCGAGTGTCGCGACGGCCACCGCGACGGCCGCGCGTCGGTGCGCAGCAGCGGCAGCAGCAATGTCGCGTCCAGTGATGCCAGCGACGGTGCTGTATCGAGTCGCCCGTGATCCGCGGCGACGACAACGCGGCGTCGGCCACCGATGGCAGCGCCACGGTGGTCGGCGACGGCAGCACCGCCGTCGCCGACGGCCCCGGCAACGTCGCGCTGGTGCGCGGTGACGGCTCCACCGCCATCGCCGGACCGGGCGCCGACAACACGGCTATCTCGCGGCGGCGACAACCTGATCGCCGACACCGGACCCGGTGACGGCAACATCGCCTACGGGCAACCCATCGATCCCGACAACCAGGCCCCCGTCGCCGGGACCCCCGGCGCCCAAACCGTCGATCCCGGCCGACGGATCGGTCACCGCCACTCTGGGTTTCACCGACCCCGACGGCGACACCCTGGACCTACGCGGTCACCGACGGCCCCGCCAACGGCGCCGTCACCTTCACCGGCGACACCTACACCTACACCCCGACCACCCGACCGCCCTTCGGCCAGCCCGACGGCACCGACGCGTTCACCGTCATCGCCACCGACCCCGGCGGCCTCACCGCGACCACCACCATCCACGTGCCCGTCACCGCCCTGCCGGCACCCGACAACCAGGCCCCCGTGGCCGGGACCCCCGGCACCCAAACCGTCGACCCGACCGACGGATCCGTCACCGCCACTCTGGGATTCACCGACCCCGACGGCGACACCCTGGCCTACGCGGTCACCGACGGCCCGGCCAACGGCGCCGTCACCTTCACCGGCGACACCTACACCTACACCCCGACCACCCGACCGCCGAATTCGGCCAGCCCGACGGCACCGACGCCTTCACCGTCACCGCCACCGACCCCGGCGGCCTCACCGCGACGAACACCATCCAGGTGCCCGTCACCGCCCTACCGGCACCCGACAACCAGGCCCCCGTCGCCGGGACCCCCGGCACCCAAACCGTCGACCCGACCGACGGATCCGTCACCGCCACTCTGGGATTCACCGACCCCGACGGCGACACCCTGGACCTACGCGGTCACCGACGGCCCGCCAACGGCGCCGTCACCTTCACCGGCGACACCTACACCTACACCCCGACCACCCGACCGCCGTTCGGCCAGCCCGACGGCACCGACGCCTTCACCGTCACCGCCACCGACCCCGGCGGCCTCACCGCGACGAACACCATCCAGGTGCCCGTCACCGCCCTACCGGCACCCGACAACCAGGCCCCCGTCGCCGGGACCCCCGGCACCCAAACCGTCGACCCGGCCGACGGATCCGTCACCGCCACTCTGGGATTCACCGACCCCGACGGCGACACCCTGGACTACGCGGTCACCGACGGCCCCGCCAACGGCGCCGTCACCTTCACCGGCGACACCTACACCTACACCCCGACCACCCGACCGCCCTTCGGCCAGCCCGACGGCACCGACGCCTTCACCGTCACCGCCACCGACCCCGGCGGCCTCACCGCGACGAACACCATCCAGGTGCCCGTCACCGCCCTACCGGCACCCGACAACCAGGCCCCCGTCGCCGGGACCCCCGGCACCCAAACCGTCGTCCCGGCCGACGGATCCGTCACCGCCACTCTGGGATTCACCGACCCCGACGGCGACACCCTGGACTACGCGGTCACCGACGGCCCCGCCAACGGCGCCGTCACCTTCACCGGCGACACCTACACCTACACCCCGACCACCCGACCGCCCTTCGGCCAGCCCGACGGCACCGACGCCTTCACCGTCACCGCCACCGACCCCGGCGGCCTCACCGCGACGAACACCATCCAGGTGCCCGTCACCGCCCTACCGGCGGGCCAGACGCCGACCCTCCAAGGCATTGCTCAGATCTCGGGAGATCCGGCTGAGGCGCCGGTTGTCGGCCCCGACGGCACCGTGTATCAAGTCGTCGAGTTGGGCGCCAATTCCTCGGCCAACTCCACCTCGATCTACACGGTCAACTCCGACGGATCTGTCAACCCGCAGCCTCTGGTCGACCGCGCCCCGGGCCAGCCCCAAGGTGACATGGTCTTCGGCCAAGATGGTTTCGCCTATCAGAGCGTGTACCGGTATGACACCCAGACCGCCCTGCTTCTGGTCATCGACACCGCGAACCCCGGGACGTACGCCACCGTCGAGATGGACGGAGCACCCGATGGTGACTCGTTTGTGGTTGTCGGGCCGGACGGATCGGCCTACCAATTGACCAAGTCCTATTTCGGGTCGTCGCCCACCATCACGAGGCTGACTATCGTCGACCCGACCAACCCGGGTGCTGCGACAACACTGGAATTCGTGGGCACCAACGCCCAAGGGTCAGTCGCGTTCGGCCAGAACGGAACGCCCTACCTGGCCGATCAGAATTTCGATACCGACGCCGAAAGTGTAGCGATCGTCGCGATCGACGTCACGTCGCCCACCGATCCACTGACCGTCATCGCCGATAGCCCCGGTTTCATCATCGGACCCGGTCTGGTGTCCGGGCCCGACGGTGCGATTTATCTCACCACCCACACGTCGGACTCGGCCAGTGGTGCGATAACCACCCACGTCGTGGCGCTCGACCCGCAGAATCCCGGGACATCGGTTCGATTCGACCTCGAAGGCCTGCCCCAGGACGGCGTCGTCGTCGGGCCGGACGGGACCGCCTACCAGGCTACGACCGTCACCAGCATCGATGGCAGCGACCTGACCACGCTCACCGAGACGACCCGGATCGTGACCATCGATCCGCAGAATCCCAGCAACCCCGTGGTTTTCGAGACGCCGGGGGCAGTGCTCGGCCCCTTGCCCTCCGACCTCGTTGTCGGCGGCCTCAGCGTGGGATCGGACGGCACGATCTTCGTCATCACCCAGATCACCGACTACAGCGATTTTCCCAATTCCCTGCCCACGTCCTACCAGGTGGCCGTCATCGACCCGCAGACCGCCGGTGCCTTCACGGTCGACCTCGACAGCGCACCCTCAGGCATCGCGATCGGCCAGGACGGCCGCGCTTACGTCACCCAACTGACCGAGCCGGAAGGCAACGGTGTGTCAGAGTTCATCACCCACCTGGTGGTGATCGACCCCGCCGCTGCGTCGGGCACGATCCGGGTCGCCGACGATATCGCCGGCGGACCGCCCAGCCGAGGTGTGCCCGTAGCCGTCGACCGGAACGGGATCGTCTATGTCACCACCGAAACCTACGACAACGGGTACGACACCCACGTCACGGTGATAGATCCGGACGCGGGGGCCAACCCGATTCTGGCCACGTACGACATCGACGGGCCCGCCGTCGGTGGCCCGATCGTGGGTCTGGATGACACCGTGTACCAGTCCACCATCGGCGGCGGGGTGGATACCGAGCTCACGAACGTCGGCGTCATCGGCACCGGTTCCGTTGCGCAAAGCATGTGATCTCGTTGTCGTCGCGAAATCGCGCCCAGGGCTGGGCGGTCCGACTCAGCCGCGCCCTGGGCGCGATTTCAGCGCCTATCCCAAGGACCCCTAGCCTCGATCTTTCGTGAAGGGTTCGATTGTTGATGGTGGTGTCGGTTGTGGCTGGTGTGGTGAATTGGGCGTGGGTGGTCCCCGACGCTGTGTCGCCGGTTGTCCTGGTCCTTGGTGGTAGGGGCTGAGGTGGTCAGTTCAGTTGAGGGCGCTGAGGTTTCGCTGTCCGCTGATCAGCAGGTCTGACCAGGGCCATCGTCGGCTCATGCGCAAGATGCGGCGGCGGGCTTTGGTGATGATGCGCCCGGCCACACTGAGCAGACGTAGTCGCAGGCGTTTGGGTTCCCAGCTGCGGGCGGGGTGGTCGGGCCAGGCCAGTAGTTGGGTCCAGGTCATCAGTTCGTAGGCCAGAGCCGCCAGCTCCAGCCAGATCTCGTTCTTACCGAAGGCCTGTAGTGGCAGGTTGGTCAATCCGGTGTCTTTGAGGGTGCGGATACGGTCCTCGGCGCGGGCGCGCAACCGGTGGCGCATTTCGAGGTCGGCAAGACGGCCGCCGGTGGTGTTGGTGGCGAACAGGGTGATGCGCCAACCGTGGGCATCGGTGATGCGCAGCTGAGCGCCGGGGTGGGGGCGTTCCCGGCGGGCGATCACCCGCATTCCGGGCGGCCAGCCGACGAACGTCGACGGCAGCCAGCGGGTCAGTTCGGCGACCTGGGCGCCCTCGCGGCGCCGGCCGTCGGCGTCGAGGGCGGCCCGCCAGGCCTGACGCGGCAGCGCGGCCAGCGCGTCGAGGACAGGTTGGCGGCCGTATACGCCGACCGAGTAGGACAAGCCCAGGTGGTGGATGTGCCACAGGAACTCTTTGACCCCCGAACCGGTGTCTCCGCGCACCAGCACCCGGGGGCGCACCGCTTCGGGCAGCTGAGCCAGCGCGGCGTCGAGGACCGCGATCTGGTCGGCGGCGTCGCTGGCGTTGGCCCGCCCGGGCCGCAGCATCGCCGCCAGCGGCTCCCCGGTGCCGCCGTCGCCGTGATCGACGAACGCCATCATCGGGTGAAACCCGAATCCCCGTTTGAAGTTCGGTGTCGCGTTCTCTTTCTCCGAATGCGCCCCGATCAAGGTGGCATCCAGATCGACGATGACCTCCCCAGCTGCAGGAACCGGCGAGGACAGCTGCCACACCGCCGATCGTGCGCCCGCGCGTGCCCGCCGAACCGCGGCGATCGCCGCGGCGGGATCCTCACCGAGCGCATCCACGAGCCGACTGATCGTGGGGTCCGAGGCCACCGCGCCGAACAACTCGGGCTGGGCCCGCACCAGCGCCGCATCAGCCAGGCAGTCACCGCCCAGGGCGATCGCCACGGCCAGATCCAGCACCGTCTTGCCCGGATCGTGAACCGAGCGCGGCGCCCGCCACGGCCGCAGCTGACGCGACAGACCCGACGTTAAGCCGCTGACCTGCGCAGTTTGCAACAGCAGCAACGCGCCCGTCGAGGAAATCAGCGACTCGCGACCCGCCTCGACCCGAAACCCACCACAACCGTTACGCTTCACCTACGGAGTGCCTTCCCGCTTGCGAACATGGACCCTCGACAAGTCACATTTTCTCAAGCAGGACAGGCACTTCCGTGCATTACACGCCCGTTACCCCGCCACCTTCACGAAAGATCGAGGCTAGTCGCCACCCGTGCGAAAAGGGCACCTCATAGGGTTTTCCCGGTTTCCGCAGGTTGTGTCCGTCGATAGCGTCGGCAACGTCAAAGTTGTTCTCACTCAGCACATTTTGCCCTCAGGGCATTTCTCACCAGCGCGAAGTGATTGATCGATCAGGGGGCTTCGGTGAGCAAGCACAAGCACTGCTTCGGGCAGGGGTCGGTTTCCGCCGAGGCTGGCCGGCACACGGCGGCGTCAGCCAGCATCGGCCGCGTCGGCGGTCTGGCCGCCGCACTGGGTGTGGGCGTAGTGCTGTTCGCCACACCGTGGGCAGCCGCAGCCGATAGCGATGGCTCCGAATCATCGACCAACAGTGGGTCATCCTCCGCTTCCTCGACCTCAGCCTCCGTGAAGAACTCGAGCGCCTCGACGAAGCCGAGCTTGCCGACGAAATCGACCGCGTCCTCGGACAAGTCGAAAGACAACTCGTCGGCCGACACCGAAACCGACACCGACGATGCCGCAGACCTCGACAACGAACTCGCCGAGGGCCCCGACGAGGCCGATTCCACCTCAGTCGACGACACCGACACCGAGCCAGCGGACGTCGAAGTCAAGGACGTCGATGAGAAGGACGTCGATGAGAAGGACGTCGATGTCCCCGACACGAGGCGTGAACGCGCGCACACGCGTCACACCACCCACGTATGGAATCCCAAGCGTCCCGAGCCGGCGCCCGAACCAGCAGTCGCCGTCACCGCGGCGACCACCGCGCCCGCACGCCTCGCCGCGGAGCCGGTGAATACTCCCGACCCCGCAGCGGCGACGACCCGCAGCGCGATGACCGTCCCAGCGGACGAGGCCGCCACCACGGTGGCCGAGATCGACACCGCGCCCGCGCGCGCGCTGCAGCACCAGCCCGGAACCTTCATCGAGGTCGCCACCTCGATGCTGTCGGCGGTCATCGCGCCGTTCATCAGTCCCGGCGGCGCACCGGCAGCACCCGATGCCTCCCCGAGCGTGTGGGGCGTGCTGGCCTGGATCCGCCGCGAGATCGAAGACACCTACGCCGACTACAGCATCTCCATCGGCGGACGCACCCTCATCCAACGCGGCACCGCGGTGGCCACCTCCGAGGGCTTCGGCTCCATCGCCATCGCCCGCGGCGAGAACACCACCGCCACCGCCACCGGACTGTTCAGCCGAGCCCGCGTCATCGGCGACGACAACACCGGAACCGCCGAGGGCCGGTTCACCAGAGCGAGCATCCGCGGCACCGACAACAACGCCGCGGCCACCGGGGACTTCAGCCGGGTGCGGGTGCGCGGTGACGACAACATCATCAACGGTCAGCCCGTAGCTAACGGCGCCCCCGTCGCCGGCACGCCCGGTCCGCAGACCATCGATCCCTCCGACGGAACCGTCACCGGCACTCTGGGTTTCACCGATCCCGACGGGGACCCATTGAGCTACACCGTGACCGGTGCGCCGCAGTCCGGGGCAGTCATCGTCAACGCCGACGGCAGCTACGCCTACACCCCCGACCCGCGGGCCAGACTGCTCGCCTACGCCGGCAACGGACCCTCGACCGACTCTTTCAGCGTCATGGCCGCCGATCCGGACGGCGCCACCGCCGGCACCGTGATCACAGCACCCGTGGACGCCACCGGTGCGGTGGTTCTCGACACCTTCGACCTGAACGGCCAGGGCCTCGGAGCGGTACGCGGCGGTGAGTCCGTCTACGTCACCGCCAGGGCCGGCACAGGTAGCGTCGACGACCCCTACACCACCGAGATCCTGGTCATCGGACCCGACGGAGCCACCAGCACAGCGACCGTCGCGGGGCAGCCCTTCGGCCCGCCCGTCACAGGTCCGGACGGCACCGGATATCTGACGAGCCACACCGGGAGTGGCACTTCGGCGGAATCCACCACCGTCACGGTGCTCAAACCGGACGGCACCATCACCGCCCTCGACGTCGCGGGCTCCCCGGACAACCGGGTCGTCGTCGGCGTGGACGGCACTGCGTACCAGATCACCAGTGTCGGCTCGGGAGCTGCCGCGAATCCCTATTCCACCACTGTTCTCGTGATCCGCACCGACGGCACTACCTCGGTGGTGACCGCTGACGGGTACCCGTTCAACCCCGCGACGGCAACCGACGGTACGGCGTACCAAGCGATCCGAACCGGAAGCGGCACCGCGTCGGCCCCGTACGCAACGGTGGTCCTGGCCGTCGACGCGGACGGCTCGACGACCAACACGACCTTGACGGGACTGCCCTACCTCAGCCCGGTCATCGCGCCGGACGGCACCGTCTACCAGACGACTTTCACCGGCGATTACGACGACCCCGACACCACGGCGGTCAACGTCGTTCATCCCGACGGCAGCACAGACCGCTTCACCGTTGCGGGCTACCCGACCACCGCAGTCGTCATGGCCGCCGATGGCACCGTCTACCAGAGCACCCGGACCGGTCTGCTGAACGCACCCGACACCGCGAACGTGCTGATCGTCGGCCCAGACGGCACGGCAAGCACTTTCAGCACCGATGGCAACCCCCAACAGGTCCAGATCGGTCCCGACGGCACGGCTTACATCACCACCGGGGTCGGCGGCAGCTTGTTCGACAACGACAGCACCACCGTCGCCATCATCGGCGCCGACGGGACGGCCGCGGAGTTCAACGTCGACGGGAGCCCCTACGGGGGTGCCGTTGTGGGCAACGGTCGGGCCTATCAGTCGATCAGTCGGTGGCCGGACACCACACTTCTCGTCATCGATCCCGACGGCAGCTACACCGCCTACACCGTCACGGGCCAACCGCGTTTCGCACCCACCGTCGTCGGCGACGGCACGGTGTATCAACTCACCTATTCCGGCGCAGGCACCGACGCCGATCCGTACACGACCCACATCCTGTCGGTGCACCCTGACGGCACCGCATCGGTGATCGACACGGCGGGCCGACCCATCGACCACGTCCGCGGACGGCGCTGACGGCAGGGTGTTCGTGGCGACCTATACCGGTGACTACGGCGACCCCGAGGCGGCCACCACGGTCACGGTGATCAACCCGGACGGCTCGGCCACCGCGGCGACCGTGGACGGGTACGGCTATGCCGGTATGACCCTGGCTGACGACGGGACCGCTTACCAGGTCGCCGCTGTCGGCGACGGTACCGCCGACAACCCCCACCTGACGAACATCTTGATCCTGCACAGCGACAACCGCGCCTCGGTGGTGACGCTCGACGGGCAGGCCCAGGCCAATCCGCTCAGCGCCGGGGAGTCGATCTATCAAGTCATCGGCACCGGATCCGCCGAGAATCTCGGCACTCGGGTCGTCCACATCGGCATCGCCCCGGTGGGTGGAGAAGCTGACAACTCGGCAGCCGGACCCGCTCAAACACTGGCGGCGAGCAGCACTTCGGTGTTCTCTGCCGCTGCGGCCGCGCCCACCCCCACGGACGGGCGCAACGTCGTCACGGTGCGCGGCTCCCGAAATGTCGTCACCGTGATCGGCTCACGTAACCACGCCTTCGTCTGGGGTGACGACAACGACCTGACCCTGTTCAGCAACGACGGGCGCACCCGCAATCGGGTCGTTGGCGACCGCAACGGCACCAACGCCTACGCCGCCGACGGCACCGCCCTCGTCTCGTTCGTGGGCGACGACAGCGACGGTGGCAGCCTGGCCACCGGCGGGTCCCGGGCCCGCAGCACAGTTCGGGGAAACTCGAGCCACACGATGGTCACCGCCGAGAACGGCTCGGTTGCTCGAGCCGCGATTCGTCGGAGACGACGGCACAGCCGTCGCAACCGCCAACGAGGACGGTTATGCGAAAGTCGTCATCCGCGGCGACAATGACCTGGCCGTGAGTGACGGCCTCGCCGCCTCGGGAATCAGCAGTGTCCGCGGCGACAACAGCGCCGCACAGGCGACGGCGTCCGACGGCACCCCTGCCCGCGCGAATGTGGTGGGGGACGACAATTCCGCATCAGCGATCGGCGGTACGGCCGATGTCAAGGGCGATGGCAACACCGCACTGGCCGACGGCGCCGGCAGCCTCGCGCTGGTGCGTGGCAGTGCCAGCTCGGCCAGCGCACTCGGCCAGGACAACTTCGCGAGCGTGCTGGGTTCGCAGTCCCTGGCGATCGCCGGTCCCGGCACCGGCAACACCGCCACCGTGGTCGGCAACGGACTGGTCGCCGACACCGGCGCCGGCGACGGCAACACCGTGGTGGTGACGCCCGCTACCCCCGTCGATCCCGACAACTCGGCGCCGATCGCCGGGACGCCGGGTGCGCAGAGTGTGGATGCGCAAAGCGGCGTCGTCACCGGAACTCTCGGCTTCACAGATCCCGACGGCGACCCGCTGACCTACACCGTCATCGCCGAGCCCACCAGCGGCTCGGTCGTCGTCGACGGCAACGGGTCCTACACCTACACCCCCGTCGATGTGCTTCGGCCCCGCCCCGGCTCGCCCGACGGCTCCGACACGTTCACCGTCACCGCCAGCGACGGCCGGGCCACTACGGCTGCCACCATCACCGTGCCCGTCGCGGCCGTCCCCGCTCCGGACAACGCCAGCCCGGTCGCGAATCCCGACAGCTACTCCGTCGACGAAGGCACCACCCTGACCGTCGCGGGACCCGGCGTGCTGGGCAACGACACCGATGCCGACGCCGACCCGCTCACCGCCGCTCTCGGCGCCGGTCCCGGCCACGGCACGTTCACCCTCAACACCGACGGTTCGTTCAGCTACACCCCGAACGCCGGCTACACCGGTACCGACACCTTCACCTACACCGCCAGCGACGGCCAGGCCGTCAGCAGCGCAACGACGGTCACGCTGACCGTCACCGCGGCCAGCACCGGGGAGCCGAACACCGTCGTCGGTACGGTGACCGTCGGCGAGGACCCCGTGGCGGTCAGTGTCACTCCTGACGGCACTCGCGCCTACGTGCTGAACTCCGGGAACCTGTTCAACCAGGACAACGCGTCGGTGAGTGTGATCGACATGTCCGACCCGAGCAATCCCGCAGTCGTTCAGACGATTCCGTTCGACATCTACAACCCCCGCGAGATCGCGGTCAGCCCCGACGGTCTGCGTGCCTATGTCGGTTACGACAACACCGTCGGCGGAAACGGCCACCTGCTGGTGATCGACACCGACCCCACCAGCGCCACCTACAACACCGTCATCGGCGATCCGATCGAGGTCGGCGACGGCCCCAGAGACATCACGTTCAGCCCGGACGGCACGCGCGCCCTGATCCTCAACCAGTCCAGCCTCGACATCGTGGTGCTCGACATCGATCCGGCCAGCCCCACGTTCCACACGCTGATCGGCGGCCCGATCGACGTCTCCAATTCGTCGCCCAGTGCCGTCGCGGTCACGCCCGACGGCACCCGCGCCTACGTCACCGTCCCCGGTTCGAGTTTCGATTACGTGACGGTGATCGACATCGACCCGGGCAGTGCGGGTTACGGCACGAAGATCGGTAGCCCCATCGCCGGCGCCGGCTCCGACGCGATCGCCATCACCCCGAACGGCACCCGTGCGTATGTCCTCAGCGCGTTCGGCGACTCGGTGGGCATCATCGACACGGATCCCTCCAGCGCCACCTTCAACACGGTGCTCGGCGATCCCATCGCGATCGGCGATCTTCCCCAGAGCATCGTGTTCAGCCCCGACGGCACTCGCGCCTATGTCTCCAACGGCTTCGACGGCGACGTCGTGGTCCTCGACACCGATCCGGCCAGCGCGACGTACAACACCGTGATCGGCGATCCGATCGAGGTCGGTAACCGGCCCGAAGCCCTGGCGATCAGTGCCGACGGCACCTACCTGCACGTCGTCAACGCGAACGACGACACCGTGTCGGTGATCTATTTGGGCGCAGCGACATCCACGAACGCCGCACCTGTCGCGGGGCCCCCGGGTGAGCAGACCGTCGACCGCGACAGCGGCGAAGTCACCGGCACCCTCGGGTTCACCGACGCAGACGGCGATGTGCTGACCTACACCCTCACCACTCCACCCGCCGACGGCACGATCACACTCGGGACCGACGGCTCCTTCACCTACACGCCGGATCCCGACGCGCGCCCCGACGCCGGAAATCCCGACGGCACAGACACGTTCACCGTGTCCGCCAGCGACGGCCAAGCCGACGCCGCCACGATCATCACCGTGCCTGTCACCGCCATGCCCGAAACGGCTGCGGTCGGTACGACCGTCGCGGGCTACCAATGGGGTGAGCCCGCAACAGGCACCGACGGAACCGTGTATCAGAGCACCTACACCGGTTCGGGAACAACCGCTGATCCGTGACTTCACGCGTCGATGTCGTCGTCGATGTCGTCGGCCTCGCCGCTGACCACCGGCCCCTCGTCGGCTTCCTGCGCCTCCTGTTCGGCCGCCGGGTCGTCGGCAAGCAGGACGCGGATCGCGCTGTTGAGGAACGCCAGCGTCGGCACCGCGAGCAACGCCCCGACGATGCCCGCGAGCACGCCGCCGCCGGCGATGGCGAGCACGATGGCCAGCGGATGGATAGACACCGCGCGGCCCATCACCAACGGCTGCAAAACGTGGCCTTCCAGCTGCTGCACCGCGATGATCAATGCCAGCGTGATCAGCGCATAGATCCAGCCTTTCGCGATCAGGGCCACGATGACCGCCAGGAAGCCGGTGACCACGGCACCGACCAGCGGGACGAACGCGCCCATGAACACCAGCGAGGCCAGCGGCAGCGCCAGCGGCACGCCCATGATCGCCAGGCCGATCCCGATGCCCAGTGCGTCGACGAGCGCGACCAGGAAGGTGGCCCGCACGTAGCCGATCAGCGTGTGGAAACCCGCCCGGCCGGCGTCGCGCACCCGGTGCCGCACGTGGCCGGGAATCACGTTGGTGACGAAGCCGAAGATGTTGCGGCCGCCGTGCAGCAGGAAGATCAGCGTGAACAGCACCAGCAGTGCGCCGGTGACGATCTCGGTGAGGGTGCCCGCGGTGGACAGTGCACCGCTGGTCAGCTTCTCCTGGTTGCTGCGCAGCGCCTCGATCGCGGCGTCGCGCGCCTGGTTGATCTGTTGCGGGCTGACGTGCAGCGGCCCGTCGGTCAACCACGTGGTGAGGCCCTCGATGCTGGTCGACACCTGCCCGACGAGCGCGGGCGCACCCTCGATGAACTGGTTGACCACGAAGCTCAGCAAGCCGCCGAACAGCGCGATGCCACTCAGCAGCACCAACGCGACCGCACCGCCGCGCGGGGCGCCGCGGCGGTCCAGGAAGTCGACCACCGGCATCAGCAGGGCCGCCAGAATGGTCGCCAGCGCCACCGGCACGAACAGGATCTCCAGCCGCAGGATGAGCCACAGCACCGCGAAGATCGCCGCCATGATCACCACCAGGCGCCACGCCCAGGCGGCACCCTTGCGCACCAACGGACTGACCGACTGGTCGGCGAAGGTGTCCAGAGAGGGGCGGTCCGACATTCCGGTAGCGTAACGGCCCCGCCGATCTGTGCCCCGGATCTGCAGTTTCGACCCGACTACGGCTTACCCTGTAGGGCGTGTCACACGACGCTCCCGTGAGGGACACCCGGGTGGGCGCCGCCGGCCGGAGTCGGCACGCCCGGGGAAAGCACTGGTGGCTGCGCTGGGCGCTGCTCGTGGTCGCGGTCGTCGTGCTGGCCGTCGAACTGGCGCTGGTGCGCGATCAACTCACCAAGGCGTGGAAGAGCCTCTACTCCGCGAACTGGTTGTGGGTGCTGGCCGCCGCCGTCGCGGCCATGGCCTCGATGCACAGCTTCGCGCAGATCCAGCGCACGCTGCTGCAGTCGGCCGGCGTGCGAATCCGGCAGTGGCGCAGCGAGGCGGCGTTCTACGCCGGCAACGCGCTGTCGACCACGATGCCGGGCGGCCCGGTGCTCTCGGCGACGTTCATCTACCGCCAGCAGCGGCTGTGGGGGGCTTCTCCGCTGATCGCGTCGTGGCAGCTGGTGATGTCGGGGGTGCTGCAGGTCGTCGGACTGGCGCTGCTGGGCCTGGCCGGCGCGTTCATGCTGGGCGCCAGCAAAAATCCGCTGTCGCTGATCTTCTCCCTCGGCGGGTTCGTGGCGCTGATCCTGCTCGCCCAGGCGGTGGCGACGCGGCCCGAACTCATCGACGGCATCGGCGTGCGGGTGCTGTCGTGGGTCAACTCGCTGCGCGGCAAGGCCCACGACACCGGCCTGGCCAAGTGGCGGGAGATCCTGACCCAGCTGGAATCCGTCCAGCTCGGCCGCCGTGACCTCTCGGTCGCGTTCGGCTGGTCCCTGTTCAACTGGATCGCCGACGTCGGCTGCCTGTTGTTCGCCTGCTACGCCACCGGCGGGCACCCCTCGCTGGCGGGCGTGACGGTCGCCTACGCCGCCGCACGCGCCGTCGGGTCCATCCCGCTGATGCCCGGCGGTCTGCTCGTCGTCGAGGCGGTGCTGGTGCCGGGCCTGGTGTCCAGCGGAATGTCGCTGGCGTCGGCGATCTCGGCGATGCTGATCTACCGGCTGATCAGCTGGATCTTCATCGCCGCGATCGGCTGGGTGGTGTTCTTCGTCATGTTCCGCACCGAGAAGGACGTCGACCCCGACACCACGGGGCCGCCGAGCGTGCGGGACGCCGCGTCACCGCAGTTCAGCCCTGACCCCGAGGCGCCGCACCCGCCGAACGCCACCGCGCAGGCACCACCGGAGAACCTGCGTGCCGAGCACTGATTCCCGCACCCGTCCGTCGCCGCGGACGGCGCTGGCCGGGTTCGCCGCCGATGTCGTGTGTGTGGTGGTGTTCTGCACGATCGGTCGCCGCAGCCACGCCGAGGGGCTGAGCATCGGCGGCGTCGTCGAGACCGCCTGGCCTTTCCTGACCGGAACCGTGGCCGGCTGGCTGCTCGCGCGCGGCTGGCAGCGGCCCCTCTCGCTGTGGCCCACCGGCATCGCGGTATGGGCGGCGACCGTGGTGGTCGGCATGCTGCTGCGCAGGGCGACCGGCGCGGGCACCGCGGCCAGCTTCATCGTGGTCGCGTCGGTCACCACCGCGGTGCTACTACTCGGGTGGCGGGCCGTAGCCCGGTTAATCCGGTGAATCCTGCTGCGGCTCAGGAGAAGTCGCAACGGTGAGGGTCGCCCGCAGGCCGCCCAGCGGCCCGTGGGACAGCTTGATCGCGCCGCCGTGCAGCGCGGCCTGCTGAGCCACGAGCGCCAAGCCGAGTCCCGAACCGCCCGGGGCCGCGTTGCTCCCCCGGGAGAAGCGCTCCAGCACAGTGTGGTGCTCATCGGCGGGCAGTCCACGGCCGTTGTCGTCGACGACGATGGTCATCACGTTGTCGCGACGGTGCGCGGCGAGCACGATGCGCGACGCCCGACCGTGGGTGATCGCGTTGCGCACCAGGTTGTCCACCGCCAGCCGCAGCCCGCCGGGCCAGCCCAGCACGAACCCGAGATCGTCGGAGGCGTCCACCCGGATGTCGACGTCGCGGCTCACGCGCATGTTCTCGCGCGCCACCCGGTCCAGCATGTCGGTCACATCCACCACCTCGCGGTCCTCCGCCTGGGCCAGCTGGCCGGACGCGAGCTGGCCCAGCGCGGTGATGATGCCCTCGACCCGGCGCTGCGCGCGCGACAGGTCGGCCACCACCTCGTTGCGCTCCTCTGCGGGCAGATCGTGGATCCGCAGCGTGTCGAGGTCGGCGCGCATCGCCGTCAGCGGGGTACGCAGCTCATGGGCGGCGTTGGCGGCGAAGTCCTGGGCCGCCTGCAACGAATTGGTGGTGGCGCGCTGAGCCGCGGCCAGGCGGTCCAGCATCGCGCTCATCGCCTCGGACAGCTCCTCGGCTTCCCGGACCCCGTGCACCGCAGGGATCTGCTCGGACCCCTTGCCCAGCCGTTTGGTGTGCTCGGTGAGCCGGCGCAACGGGCGGATCGCCGGGCCCGCCAGCAGCCAGCCCATGCCGGCCGCGATCAGTACCGTCACCACCCCGACCGCGATGTAGAGCGGGATCCTGCGCGCGGTTCAGCAGAATGCTGTCGGCGCGGATGCCGATCGACATCAGCACACCGCCGCCCTGCTCCACCGGCAGCGTCCGCACCCGGTACTCGACACCGTTGACGAGCACGCTCTCGGTGCCCGGCGGCAGCGCCGGCAACTGCAGGCCCCGCTGGTAGACCACCTGACCGGTGGATCGGGACCGGCCGGTCTGCAGCACCCCGCGGCGCGGGTCCGAGAGCTGCTCGGGGAACACGCTGGCGTCGACGATGGCGTCCAGACGCCGATCGAGCTGGGCCGCGTCGTTGTTGGCCAGCACCAGCGAGGTCAGGATGGTGAAGGCGGCCACCACCGCCGCCGCGGCGGCAGCCGCCGCGATGGCGACCCGCGTGCGCAGGGAAGCCGAGCGGAGGACGCGGGGAAATCTCACGAAGACGGTCAGGGCTCTTCGCGCAGCACGTAGCCGATCCCGCGGACCGTGTGGATCACCCGCGGCAGACCGTCGCGCTCGAGTTTGCGCCGCAGATAGGAGACGAAGACGTCGGCGACGTTGGTGTCGACGTCGAAGTCGTAACCCCACACCAGTTCCAGCAGACGCTGACGGCTCAGCACCACCCCGGCGTTCTCGGCCAGCGCGGCGAGCAGGTCGAACTCCCGCTTGGTCAGCTCGACCCGCTCTCCCGCGACGAACACCAGCCGCCGTGCGGTGTCGATGGTCAACGACCCGACCGTCATCGAGTCCGACGTCGGATCGGAGTGGTGCGCCCGGCGCAGCAGCGCGTGCAGCCGGGCGACCAGTTCACCGAGGTCGAAAGGCTTGGTCAGATAGTCGTCGGCACCGGCCTCCAGCCCGGCGATCCGGTCGTTGACCGTGTCGCGGGCCGACAGCACGCAGATCGGGATGTCGTTGCCCAGCGCCCGCAGCGCCGTCACGACCGCGACACCGTCGAGCTCGGGCATCTGCACATCGAGAACTAGCGCGTCGTGCGACTCGCTGGACAGCAGCCGCAGCGCCTCTTTACCGGTCGCGGCCACCCGGACGTCGAACCCGGAATGTCGCAGCCCCCGAGCCACCGAGGTCCGGACATCCGGGTCGTCGTCGACCATCAATACCGTCCGACCCGCGCCGTCCTGGGTGGACAGCTCCCCCCCACGAGTGGGCGCAGCGTCCACCCTGTCTGGCATCGGACCTACGGGACGTTGGGTCCGTTGGGATCGCTCTCGCTGAACCCGCACCGGTGCTTGATGTCGATCAACGGCTGGCGAATGCCCGTCAGCTCGGTCTTGACCTGCGGGTTCGCATGCATGTAGTCGACGACCTTGGACCGCAGCTGGTCCTGCGGCAAGCCGTGCAGGCTGGTGAAGAAGTCGTTCACCTCGGGATGGGTGAACAGGTACGCCGACGTCGACGCCGAGACACCCGAGGCCACACCGGCGAAGTCGGCCGCAGTGCAGTTCGGCGGGACCGGCTGAGCGGAGGCCAGGGGAGAAACACCGAACAACGCGGCGGTCAGCGCGCCCGCGCCCAGCGTGCCGGCGACCGCACGACGCGCCATTGGGGCCGAGAACAACATGAAGTCTCCTTCATCGAGAGGTGGACAGCCGGAACCGAGTCGGTCACCGGTCGCAGACCATCCTAGGAAGCTAAGCAGACCCACAGCCCACTTTCCCGTCGAGCGATTAACCAACGGTGAGAATGTGCCCGGCCGTCGACGTGGTCGCGGACCCGTCAGCGCGGGCTCGCCGCCGGCCCGGGAACCGCCGCAGCGCCCTGGCTGACCGCGGGGGCGCGCTCGGCCGGCAGCGCCGCCGAGACCGGGCTCTGCTGGGGCTGCGCGGCCTGCATCAGGCCCAGCAACTGCGGCAGGGTGACCGGCAGCTTGCATCGGCCGGCGAGAGCGGTCAGCGGCTGCTGGAGCCGTTGCATGTCGGCGGCGACGAGCGGGTTGGCGTCGAAGTAGGACTTCAACGCGGCCAGCGACTGCGGTCCGCCCTGCTGCTGGGCGATCAGCGTCAGCGACCGGTTGGTCTGCGGGTGCGAATCCAGGTACTCGCCGGTGTCGGTGGCCACCGACCCGGCCGTCTTGGCGACCTCGCTGGCCGTGCACGGGTCCGGCGCGGCCTGCACCGCAGGTGTCGCGGGGCCGGTGAGGGCGACCACGCCGATTCCAGCGACCGCCGCGACACCGGCGGCGCACGCCAGCACGCGGGCCGATCCGGACGTGCGCGCGGTGAAACCCGAGAATGAACCCATGACGAACTCCTAACAGCTTGCGAACGCATGACCGGTTCGCAAACTCCGTGTGATCAACAGCAAAGGATCCCCGACGGCGGAACGTTGTCCGACGCCATAGTGCCATCGCCACCGCCCGGCTGCCCAATCCAGCGTCCGAAAGTGCTGGCATTAGAGCTGGATGAGGCATTGGCGGCAGCGCCGCCGAGGGCCGTGCGCGGACAGCTTGCTGCTGTACGCTCTCGCTACGAAAGGCCGGGGAGAAAGTGGGGAGTTCCCATCCAGCAGTACATGATGCGCGTGAGCAGCAATCTGCGCAGATTCCGCTGGGCGGTATTCGCGGTCTGGCTGATGCTGCTGGTCCCCTCTGTGTACCTGGCGATGCACCAGTCCGGCAACCTGACCGGCGGCGGTTTCGAGGTCGAGGACTCCCAGTCGCTCTACGTGCAGCGCCAACTCGAGGCGCAGTTCCCTGACCAAGGTTCGTCCCCGCTGGCGCTGGTGGCCGCGCCGCGCGCGGACGCGTCGTTCGACGACATGAACCAGGCGGTGGCATACCTGCAGCGGTTGGCCACCGAGGTGCCCAGCGTCACGGTGCTGCCCAATCCCGCGTCAGCCGCCGCCACAGCCGGACCGGCCGTACGTCATCACCCTGCAGCTCGATTTCGCGAACACCGGCGCCGTGGACATCGCCAAGCAGCTGCGCGCACAAGGTGGGCATCGACGGCGACGAGCCGGGCGAGACGGCCAACGGCAAGGTCCGTCTCTACGTCATCGGCCAGGGCGCGCTGGGGGCGGCGGCCACGCTGGCCACCAAGCACGACATCGCCCAGGCGGAGAAGTGGAACCTGCCGATCGTGCTGATCGTGCTGCTGGCGGTGTTCGGCTCGCTGGCCGCCGCGGCGATGCCGCTGCTGCTGGGCATCTGCACCGTCGTCGTGACGATGGGGCTGGTGTACCTGCTGTCGATGTACACGACGATGTCGGTCTTCGTCACCTCGACGGTGTCGATGTTCGGCATCGCCGTGGCCATCGACTACTCCCTGTTCATCCTGATGCGGTTCCGCGAGGAACTGCGCGCCGGGCGCGAACCCGAGGACGCCGCCGACGCCGCGATGGCGACCTCGGGTCTGGCCGTGGTGCTGTCGGGGCTGACGGTGATCGCCTCGGTGACCGGCATCTACCTGATCAACACCCCGGTGCTGAGGTCGATGGCCACCGGGGCGATCCTCGCCGTGGCGGTGGCGGTGCTGACGTCGACGACGCTGACGCCGGCGGTGCTGGCCACCTTCGGCCGGCGGGCCGCGCGACGGTCGTCGCTATCTGCACTGGGGCCGCGGCGTGGAGGCCACGCAGTCACGGTTCTGGACCCGGTGGACCGGCTGGGTGATGCGCCGGCCGTGGCTGTCGGCGCTGGCCGCCGCGGTCATGCTGCTGGCGCTGGCCGCCCCGGCGTTCTCGATGATGCTGGGCAACAGCATGCAGCGCCAGTTCGAGCCGACCCACGAGATCCGCGGCGGCGTGAACGCCGCAGCCGAGGCGCTGGGGCCGGGCGCGCTCGGGCCGGTGCGGGTCCTGGTCTCGTTCCCCGACGGCAACGCGGCGTCCGCCCCGGCAAAGGCGCCGCTGCTGGACGCCATCCGGCAGCGGATGGCCCAGGCGCCCAACACCGTATCGGTGACCCCGCCGGTGTTCGGCACCGACTACCGCAGCGCGCTGCTGTCGGCGGTGCTGTCGGTGGACCCCGAGGACATGGCCGCCCGCGACACCGTCGACTGGATGCGCGCTCAACTGCCGCCGGTGGCCGGTGGCGCGGCGCGGGTCGACGTCGGCGGCCCGACCGCGCTGATCAAGGACTTCGACGACCGGGTGGCCGAAATCCAGCCACTGGTCTTCGGGTTCGTGGCGTTGATCGCGTTCGTGATGCTGCTGATCTCGATCCGCTCGGTCTTCCTGGCCTTCAAGGGCGTCGTGATGACCGTGCTCTCGGTGGCGGCGGCCTACGGCAGCCTGGTGGCGGTGTTCCAGTGGGGCTGGCTCTCGGAGCTGGGCTTCAAGCAGATCTCGTCGCTGGACAGCACCATCCCGCCGCTGGTGCTGGCGCTGACGTTCGGGCTGTCGATGGACTACGAGATCTTCCTGCTCACCCGGATCCGGGAGCGGTTCCTGCAGACCGGCAACACCCGCGATGCGGTCGCCTACGGCGTGTCCACCAGCGCGCGGACCATCACCAGCGCGGCGCTGATCATGATCGCGGTGTTCATCGGCTTCGCGTTCGCCGGGATGCCGCTGGTCGCTCAGCTCGGCGTGGCGTGCGCGGTCGCGATCGCGGTGGACGCCACCGTGGTCCGGCTGATCCTGGTGCCCGCTCTGATGGCGATGTTCGACGAGTGGAACTGGTGGCTGCCGCGGTGGCTGGACCGGGTGCTGCCGTCGGTGGACTTCGAGAAGCCGCTGCCCAAGGCCGACATCGGCGACCTCATCATCATCCCCGACGACATCTCGGCGCTCGCGCCGTCGGGCGCGGACCTGCGCACCGTGGTCAAGTCCGCGGCCAAGCTCAAGAACCTCGCGCCCCAGGCCATCACCGTCGCCGATCCGCTCGCGTTCAGCGGCTGCCAGCCGTGCAAGGTCGTCCCCAATCGCCTCAAGAGCGGCGAGACGCGGGCCACCGGCAGCGTCGCCAACCGCGCGCACGGCAAGACGGTCGCGGTGAAACTGCCCAAGCACCCCGTCACGATGTGGCGCGGCCGGCTCGACGTCGCACTCGACGCACTGTCCACCGCGGCCGCCGCCGAGCACGCGGGCCGCACCCCGCTGCAGCGAAACAGCCCCGTGGAGACCACCAACGTGCTGCTGCCCACCGGCGACCGGCTGCAGATCCCGACCGGGGCGGAGACCCTGCGCCTCAAGAGCTTCCTGATCATGGAACGCAACAGCGCCCGCGACTACGCCGAGTTCGCCGAGTTGGCCGACTCGATGGACACGCACACCGCGGCAGAGGTGCTCGCGAGCATGGACCGGTACTACTCTGGTCAACCGGCGCGCGAGCAGCGGGCGACCGCTCACCATCAACACTGGGTGGCCACCCAGCTGGTGCGCCGCCTGGCCGACGCGCGGCCCGTCGACGGACCCGACATCACCTCGGGGGGCAACGCGGAATCCGAATGGGCCGGGGTCAGGCAGCGATGCCTGTCGATCGCAGTGGCCATGTTGGAGGAGGCGAGGTGACCCCGAACTCGTCCAAGACCCCGGAGATCCGGGGTCAGGAGTGGCAGGCGGCTCCGGCCGCCCCGCCCCCGGTGGACGACCGGCCGGTGGAGTTCTGGCCCACCGCCGCCATCCGCGCCGCACTGGAGCAGGACGACCTCAGTGTGTGGCAACGCATCGTGGTGGCGATCAAGCGCGATCCGTACGGGCGCACGGCCCGTCAGGTCGAGGAGGTGCTCGAGACCGCCGAACCCTACGGGGTCTCCCGCGCCATGTCGGAGGTGCTCAGCCGCACCCGCGAGCACCTGGAGGCCAATGAGTGCGCGGAGGTGGCCCGCCACGTCCACCTGCTGCTGGAGCGCTCGGGTCTCGGTGAGCACGAGTTCGCGTCGCGCATCGGGGTGCCCACCGCCGAGTTCGCCGCCTATCTGGGCGGCAGCGTCAGCCCGCCGGCGTCGCTGATGATCAGGATGGGCCGGCTCTCGGAGCGGTTCGCCAAGATGCGCGCGCACCGCCCCGGCTGACCCTTGCCGCGGAGCAGCATTGCCCGCTGCGGGCTACCGCGAATGAATCGGCGAGACGTCCTCGACCAACCACCGGCCGTCGGTCTTGGCCAGTGTGACCCGCAACGCGAGCACCGCGGTGTCCGGCGGCTTTCCCGGTGCGGTCTGCGTGCCGCGCAGGATCACCGCCACGCTGGCGGCCTGCGGACCGATCGCCTCCACGCCCGCCGACACGGTGCTGGCCTGCGCCGAAACGTTGCGGCTGCCCAGGTCTTTGGCAACGCTCGCGAACTCGGTCTTGAAACGTTGCGCACTCTCCGGGGACATCATGTTCGCGGCGCGGTCGATCGATGCCGTCGGGTCCTGCGGCGTGAACGTCGCCGAGGCCTCTGCGACGCTGCTGGCGATCCCCGCCACCTCGGCGCTGTCCTCGCGCAACGCCCGGTCGGGCAGCGTCCACTGCGTGTAGCCGACGACGACCGCGGCCGCCAGTGCCGCCGCCGCCGCCCCGACCACGGCCAGCCGCAACCCCGGGCCCTCGTCGTCGGTGCCGACGGTCACCGCGTCACGGCGCGCCAGCGCGAAGTTGACGAGCACGCCCTCGAGGATCAGCAGGCACAGCACCGAGCACACCGCGACCCACCACACCGGCCACGCCAGCGCGACACCGATGTACACCAGCGCGGCCACCCCTGCCGCCGGCGCCAGCAGGTCGAACAGCAGGACCCGCAACCCGTTCCTCATCGAATCGGCTCCAGTCGCGAGATCAGCAGCTTGCCGTCGACGTCGGAGACGTCCATCCGCAGCGTCCACCGCACGGTCTGCGGTTTGTCGGTGCCGGCGTTCTCGCTGACCGACGTCGCGACGACCAGCACGGTGTCGGTACGCGCCGCGGCACCCGTCAGCTCCGGCTGCGGCGGCGGTTCCCGCGTACCGGGCTGGTTGTGATGGATGGCCTCGATCGCGACCGAATCGATCTGCCCGGTGGTGCGCGCCTTCAGGGTCTGCACCAGTTTTCGGTAGGGCTGGACCGTCTGCTCGAAGTCGGCGTTGAGCTGTCCGACGGTGCCCTCGTGCAGCGTGTTGAGGTCGCTTTCGACGGTGTCGGCGGTCATGTTGATCAGCACGCCGGTCCAGTCGGCGGCCGCCTGCAGGACGCGCGTGCGATAGGCGAGTTCCTCGGTGTCTGTGCGGTGTTCGGTCCAGATCAGCGTGGCCAGCACGACCGCCGCCACCGCGATGACTCCCAGTACCGCCGAGGCGATGCCGTACGCGCTGACGACGCCGCCGGGCTGCGGTTGCTGGTCGTCGTCAGGCATGCCGGTGAGGGTACCCGCGCGTTTCTGGAAGGATGTCGGGGTGACGGTAGAAGCGACACCCACCACACATGCCAAGACGACCCGCCCGTCCGGACTCGACCTGCAATACGTCGACGACTCCGCCCGCCCGCAGGACGACCTGTTCGGGCATGTCAACGGCCGCTGGCTCGAGGAGTATCAAATCCCGGCGGACCGGGCCACCGACGGAGCCTTCCGCACCCTCTACGACCGGGCCGAAGAGCAGATCCGCGATCTGATCACCGGGGCCGCCGAGTCGGAGGCCGAAGACGGCACCGACGAGCAGCGCATCGGTGACCTCTACGCCAGCTTCATGGACGAGCAGACCGTCCGCGAGCGCGGCCTCACCCCGTTGCTCAACGAGCTGTCCGCGGTGGATTCGGCCGACTCCCGCGACGCGCTGGCCGCGGTGCTCGGTGCGCTGCAGCGCACCGGCGTGGGCGGCGGCACCGGGCTCTACGTCGACACCGACTCGAAGAACTCGACCCGCTATCTGCTGCACCTGACGCAGTCGGGCATCGGGCTGCCCGACGAGTCCTACTTCCGGGACGAGCAGCACGCCGAGATCCTGGCCGCCTACCCGCGCCACATCGCCGCGATGTTCGGGCTGGTGCACGGCGGCGGCGAGCACACCGAGACGGCGGCGCAGATCGTCGCGCTGGAGAGCAAGCTCGCCGCGGCGCACTGGGATGTGGTCAAACGCCGTGACGCCGACCTGACCTACAACCTGCGCACGTTCGCCGAAGTGACCGAGGAGGCGCCCGGCTTCGACTGGAGCGGCTGGCTGACCGGTCTGGGCGCGACGGCGGACCAGGCCGCCGAGGTGGTGGTGCGCCAGCCCGACTTCCTGACCGCGTTCGCCGCGCTGTGGGCCGGCGAGAACCTGGAGGTCTGGAAGAACTGGCTGCGGTGGCGGGTCATCCATGCCCGGGCGGCGTTGCTGACCGACGACCTGGTGGCCGAGGATTTCGCGTTCTACGGCCGGCTGCTCTCGGGCACCGAGGAGATCCGGGCACGCTGGAAGCGCGGTGTCTCGGTGGTCGAGGCCCTGATGGGTGACGCGGTGGGCAAGCTCTACGTGCAGCGGTACTTCCCCCCGCGGGCCAAGGCGCGGATGGACGAACTGGTCGCGAATCTGCGTGAGGCCTACCGCGTCAGCATCGACACCCTCGAGTGGATGACGCCGCAGACCCGCGCCAAGGCACACGCCAAACTGGACAAGTTCACGCCGAAGATCGGTTATCCGAAGAAGTGGCGGGACTACTCGACCCTGGTGATCGCCCGCGACGACCTGTACGGCAACTACCGCCGCGGCTATGCGCTCGAGTACGACCGCGACCTGGCCAAGCTGGGCGGGCCGGTGGACCGCGACGAATGGTTCATGACACCGCAGACCGTCAACGCCTACTACAACCCGGGCATGAACGAGATCGTGTTCCCCGCCGCGATCCTGCAGCCGCCGTTCTTCGACGCCGACGCCGACGACGCCGCCAACTACGGCGGCATCGGTGCGGTGATCGGACACGAGATCGGGCACGGGTTCGACGATCAGGGCGCCAAGTACGACGGCGACGGCAACCTCGTGGACTGGTGGACCGATCAGGACCGAGCCGAATTCGGTTCGCGTACAAAGGCGTTGATCGAGCAGTACGAGCAGTTCGTCCCCCGGGGCCTGGCTTCGTCGCATCATGTGAACGGCGCGTTCACCGTCGGCGAGAACATCGGCGACCTCGGCGGCCTGTCCATCGCGCTGCTGGCCTACCGATTGTCCCTGAAGGGGCAGCCCGCCCCCGTCATCGACGGGCTGACCGGGGAACAGCGCGTGTTCTTCGGCTGGGCGCAGGTGTGGCGCACCAAGTCCCGGGAGGCCGAGGCGATCCGGCGGCTGGCGGTGGACCCGCACTCACCACCGGAGTTCCGCTGCAACGGCGTGATCCGCAACATGGACGCGTTCTACGAAGCCTTCGACGTCGACGAGGACGACGCGCTGTACCTGGAACCCGCGCGCCGCGTGCGGATCTGGAACTGAGGCCGCTCAGAACTGGCGTACGTCGGCGAGGTTGACGATCATGCCGTGGCCGGTGAGGTCGTTCTTCAGCACGGCCCGGTTGGGCGAGGTCGTGACCGTCCAGCCGTTGGCGCGGTAGTCCTGGCCGACGCCGAGGGTGACGTCACCGCCGGCGGACCCGGGAACCGTTCCGTCGTCCCAGTACATCTGCCCCGTGCCGTAGAGGACCGCGAGGTTCAGCTTGACCGGGTACTTGCCCGTGGACATCGGTGAGGCCCCGAAAGGACTTCCGTCGGAATGGCCGCAGATTGCCATGGCATCGCCGTGCCCTTGGTAATCGGCGCTGATCAGGCAGCGCACCTGGCCGTCCAGCACCCCGACCACCTGGTCGGGAGCGGCGGCCGCGGCCGGGGCGCAGGGGCTCGCACCGAAGACGAGCAACGCCGCCGCGGCGGTGATCAACTCACGAATCATGTCTCTCCAGGGAGCTTGATCCTTGTCAGTACAGCGATGCTCTCACGGCCGATTCCGCCCACACCCGTTTTCAGCGAACTCGCCGCTCAGGTGAGAAAGGTGCGCACGCTGATCAGATAGCCGGCGAGCAGCACCAGGGGCGCCGCCAGCGGCAGCCAGGGCAGCGTGACCGGCAGGGCCACCGCGATCGCGGTCAGCGCCGCGACGCCGACGGCGGCCGCCATCGTCGGCACGGTGGCCGCGCGGTGCCGCAGCACCAGGTAGGCGGTGGCCGCCAGGCCGGCCAGCACCGCGAACATCGGCGCCGGCGCGGCCAGGGTGACGGTGAGGACCGTCAGCACGACCGCGGCGGTGGCCGCGGGCCGCCACCACACGGCGACCAGCACCGCGAGGAGTGCACCGGCACCGACGGGCACCGCCGCCCCGCCCGCACCGCGGACCGCGGCGACCACCATCACCACGCCGAACGCGGCAGGCAACAGGGCTCTCCCCACCGACGCGATCCCCGATGTCATCTGCGCCGCCGCCGATCCGGCACCAGGGCCAGCGCCTGATCCAGCGTGCTGTGTGCCGGCCACGCCACGATGTCGACGCCCACCGTCGCCATGTCGCGGTACATGAACGAGCGCTGCAGCGCCCACATGCGGTCCACCAGCGGGTCGAGGTCCTCGTCGATCGGGCAGCCTTCCAGCACGTCCACCGCGACCACCGGATGCCCCCGCTTGCGCAGATCGATCAGCGCCAGCGCGAACTCGGTGTCGAGCATGGTGGAGAACGCCACGACGATCGCGCCGGCGGGCAGCGCGGGCCGGGGCGCCAGGGTCCCGGTGCCCGACTCGAAGGAGTCGGGCGCGCCGAGGATGGTGTCCAGGATCCGGTAGAACTGTCGCTGCCCGATGTCGGCGCCGAGCCAGCGGGTGACCCGGCCGCCGAGGGCGACCAGGCCCGCCCGATCCCCGTAGCGCAGCGCGCTCTGCACCACCTGCGCTGCGCCCCGGGCGGTCCGCTCGGTCGCGGCGGTGGCCGGACCCGGCGGTTGCGGGTAGGTGTCGAACAGCACCACCACGTCGGCCGCCCGGTCGGTGAGCCGCTCGGTGACGTGCAGGCTGCCGCGCCGGGCGCTGACGGGCCAGTTCACGGTGCGCAGCTGGTCCCCGGGGACGTAGGGGCGGATGTCGGCGTACTCGACACCCGGCCCGGTGTGCCGGGTCAGGTGCGTGCCCAGCCGGTCCAGCAGGTCGGTCCGGGGTATCGCGGTGGATTGCGGTGGTGCGACGGGGAACACACACACCTGCGCGGCCGCGATCGTGCCGGCCCCTTCGAGCAGACCGCCGCGTGCCAGCACGCGCACCGTCGCGGTGATCGGATAGCGGCCCCAGCGCGCCGCGGACACGGCCACCGTCGGGGCGGGGCCCGGTTCGACGACCTCGAGGTGCAGGCCCGGCGCCGCGGGCCAGTCCAGCCGGACCGGGCCACCGTCGTCGGCACGCGCCGACACGGCCACCCGCACCTGCTCGCCTTCGAAACATCTCTGCAGGTCCGGCTCGCCGAACACCTCGACCGCGGGCGGCGGCCGCTGCCAGCCGACCGAACACAGCACACCGAGCAACGGTGCCGCGAACGCGATCAGCTCCCACCGGCCGACGAGCAGGGCGGCCGCGATCGCCGCGGCGGCGCAGGTCGCCACGGAGCGGGCCAACGGCGAAGCGCGCCAACTCATCCCGGTGACGATCACGGCGCGCCGCGGGCGCGGGGCACCGGGGTGCGGCGCAACAACTCGTCGACGACGTCGGTGCCCTGGACCTTGCGGACCCACATCTCGGGCCGCAGGCTGATCCGGTGCGCCATCGTCGGGACCGCCAGGGCCTTGACGTCCTCGGGCACGACGTAGTCACGGCCGAGCAGCAGCGCCCGCGCGCGGGCCAGCTGCACGAGGTCGAGTTCGGCGCGGGGGCTGACGCCGACGGCGACCTGGGGGTGGTGTCTGCTCGCCGCGGCCAGCGCCACCACGTACTCCAGCACGTCGTCGTGCACCGTCACCAGCTCCACCGATTCCTGCATGGCCAGCAGTTCCTGGCCGTCGACGACCTGCTGCACGGCCGTTGCCGCCGACCCGCGCTCGAGGCGGCGGCGCAGCATCGTCGTCTCCTCCTGCTCGGACAGGTACTTCAGTTCCAGCCTGATCGCGAACCGGTCCAGTTGGGCCTCCGGCAGCGGGTAGGTGCCCTCGTACTCGATCGGGTTGTCGGTGGCCAGCACCAGGAAGGGCTCCGGCAACCGGTGGGTGACTCCGTCGATGCTGACCTGGTGTTCGGCCATCGCCTCCAGCAGCGCCGCCTGCGTCTTCGGCGGTGTCCGGTTGATCTCGTCGCCCAGCAGCAGGTTGGTGAAGATCGGGCCGCCGCGGAACTCGAAACGGCCGGACTGCATGTCATAGATCGTGGAGCCGAGCAGGTCGGCGGGCAGCAGATCCGGGGTGAACTGCACCCGGGTGAAGCGCAGCCCCAGCGCGGCGGCGAAAGACTTGGCGATCAACGTCTTTCCGAGCCCGGGCAGGTCTTCGACCAGGACGTGACCGCGGGCCAGCACCGTGGTGAGGATCAGGGTCAGGGCGCGGCGCTTCCCCACGACGGCCCGGCCGATCTCGTCGAGCACTGCCTCACACTGCGCGGTGGTCTGCAGAAGTGGCAGGGGTGGCGTCACAGCTGCTCCAACCGTCGCAGGATCTCGGCGAGGGCACCGCGTCCCGGCCCGGGCTCCGTGCCGCCGGTGCGTGAGACGTTCTCCGGATCCACCCACTGCCACAACCGGTCGCCGAACAACATCCGCCCCGTCGCATCGAAAGCCAACGGGTCGTTGGCTTTTCGCTGTCCGGCCGCGAGCTCGAACTGCCGCGCCAACATCGGTCGCAGCCGGCGGTCCCAGTCGGCGCGGGTCGACTCCGACCACGAGATCAACGTCTCCGTCCGGCTCTGCCAGCGACGCAACGAGGCCGCCGAGTCGTCGGTCGCGGTGCCGGACCCCGGGTCCTCGGGATGCGTCATGCGCCACCGTGCGGCGATCAGGACCACTGCCAGCGCCGCGCCGGTGACCGCGACCACCAGATCGCGGTCGAGCAGCGCGAACGCACATACCTGCACGCCGACCACCAGGACGACGCCCGCGTAGACCACTTTCGTCATCGGGCGTTCTCCAGATCGCGTTGCACCGTGCGCAGGGCCCGCACGGCCCCCGCACGATGGTCCTCGTTCATCACATGGGGGCTGAACCGTGCCTCCTCGAACAGATCGACCAGCTCGGTGGCGCTGTCGGCCTGCAGGACGCGGCGGGCGACGGCGCGGGCCAGCACTTCCGAGGGGGTGTCGGAGGCCTGCGGGACGGTGCTCGGCGATTTCTCGAGCTGGCGCTCCATCGCCGCGTAGCAGGCGATGATCGCTTCCCGTGGGTCGCGGCGCAGGTCGCCGATCTCGGCCAGCCCGAGTTCGGTCGCCTTCGCGAGGTCGGCGCCCCCGGCCGGCGGCGACACCGGGCGCTCGTCGTCGGCCGGCTGGGGCGGTGACTGCTCACCGCGTCGACGGCCGAGGATCGTCGCGGCGAACGACAGCACGACCAGGGCGATCGTCGCGGCCAGCAGCAGGACGAACACGTCGTCGTCACCCTGCTCGGGCGGCGACTTCGGCCGTGCCGGACCCGCGGTGGGGGAATCGGGCTGCTGGTATGGCGATGCCTGCGGGTCGGCGATATCGGTCGGCGATACCCACCGCATCAGGAACACGATCAGTAGCAGCCAGGCGAACAGCGCCGTCACGGCGAGCAGAAGTCCCCGCCACGGCATCCGGCCGCGGCCCACGCCTGCGGTCCGGGGCAGCTCCCCCGCGCCGTGCGGCCTGCGCGGGTGGCGGGCCCGGGCGAGCAGGGACACGGCGATGGCCGCGATGGACACCACGAGCATCGCGACGACGGCGGTCAGCGATCCGGAGCCGCCGGGGTCGGGGTCACGGCGGGCGGCGGGCGGCGGGGCGCCGGGCAGGTATCCCCGCAGTGCGACGAGCGCCAGCAGCGTCAGCCCGATCACCGCGACGGTGCGCAGCACCGGCTTGTCGTCACGGGGCACCCCAGCCCACCCTTCGGCGTGGCGCCGAGGGCCTGGCCGGCCGTCGGCCTGACCACATCGTGGCACGGCGCACCCGCGGCGCGCCGCGAAAGCGGCCGGGCCCGTCGCCTAGCGGCTGACGATCAGAACATCTGCCAGTCCGACGCACCGTCGGGCTGGTCGTAGAGGCCGCCCTCGGAGTTCTTCACGACGACGGGATCGCCGCTGCCGAAGTTGTCGTAGAACCACTGCGCGTTGGCCGGGCTGAGGTTGATGCAGCCGTGGCTGACGTTGCGCTTGCCCTGATCGCCGACCGACCACGGCGCGCTGTGCACGAAGATGCCGCTGTTGTCGATGCGCACCGCGTCCTGCACCTTGAGCTTGTAGCCCTCGGCCGAGTCGACCGGCACCCCGTAGGTGGACGAGTCCATGATGATGTCGGCGAACTTCTCCAGCACGTAGTACGTCCCGTTCTTGGTCTCGTGCTTGCCGTCGGACTTGCCCATCGACACCGGGAAGGTCTTCTCCACCTCGCCGTTGCGCACGATCGTCATCGTGTGCGTCGAGTCGTCGACCGTCGCGACCAGTTGCTCGGGGACGGTGAAGCTCGACTTGGTGCCCGCGGCGTCGATGTTGACGACGGTGCCCGCCGGCCAGAAGTCCTGCGGCCGCCAGCGCAGCTGGGTGTCGGTGGTCCAGTAGAACCGGCCGGGCACCGGCGGGACCGACGAGATGTGCACGGCGTCCTGGGCCATCTGCCGGTTGGCGATCGGCCGCTGGAAGTTGATGTAGATCGGCTTCGCCGCGCCCACGATCGACCCGTTGGTCGGGTTGAACGACGGTGGCACGAACGGCGGCTGACCGACGAACGGGGTGGGATTCTGCCCGGCCGGGGTGCCCTCCGGGATCGCCATCGGCACCCCGGGAATCGGCGCGAACGGATCGGCCGGCGCGGGCGCGGGCGCGGCCGGCGGCGCGAACGGGTTGGGCAGACCGAACGGATTGGCCGGCGGGGGCGGCGGTGCGAACGGGTCGACCGGCGCCGGCGCCACGTCGGGCTGGGCCATCGCGGTCGGGGCGCTCAGGGTCAGCCCGGCGATGACGGTCATGGCCGTCAACACGGCGATCAGCCGGCTCCTACTCAGGTGCCGCATGCAAATACCTCCAGTCGTGCGACTCCTCCCAGTGTGGCACAGCACAGGAGCCGATTCTGCTGGCCAACGGGTTCTCGCGACCCCGGCAACGCGCCCCGGGGGGACGCTGACCTGCAGAGATGATCGCCTGATGACCGTCGGGCGTTACTGCTCGGGCAGGGGGCGGGAAACCGTACTGTCGGGCTCATGATCGTGGCGTTCAGCATCAGCCCCAGCGGGGGCGACGAGACGGGTGGGGTCGGCGATGCGGTCGCCGAGGCGGTCCGGGTGGTGCGGGCCTCGGGCCTGCCGAACGAGACCAACGCGATGTTCACCAACATCGAGGGTGAGTGGGACGAGGTGATGGCGGTGGTGAAGGCGGCCGTCGACGCGGTCGCGGCCGTCGCGCCCCGCGTCAGCCTGGTCCTCAAGGCCGACCTCCGGCCCGGCCACACCGGCCAACTCGCCGCGAAGGTCCACCGGATCGAGGCGGCGCTCGGCGACTGACCTGCAGGTTGCCGACGGCAGCGCCGAACCTTACCCTGGAGTAAGAACAACTGTTCACCAAAATTCCCGAGGTGCGTCGTGCGAACCACTGACATGCAGTCTCTCGGTGAGGTCGCCGCCGAGGGCCTCACCGTGCTGAACGCCCTCGTGCGCGGTGTGCACACCGGCATCGCCGGGCGGGTGTTCTCCTCGCTCGGACCCGCCGCGAAACCGGTCGCGGTCGTCCACGACGCGATCGCCGAGGCCGTGTACGGCGCCGTCGGCAGCGCCGGTCGTCGGCTGCCAGCGGCGCTGAGCAGGCCGGCCGCCGAGGGACTGGCGTTCGACGACGACACACCCCTGGACGAACGGCCGCGGATCGCCGCGGCGATAGCCGCCCTCAACGGGATCTACGGCGACGAACTCGCCGAACGCGGCAACACGTTCGCCGCCCCGATGTCCGTGCGGGTGCTGGGCCGTCCGGTCCCGCTCACGCACAACGACGTCGCCGCGACCTTTCCCGGCCATCCGACACGCTGGCGGTCTTCGTCCACGGCCTCTGCCAGACGGAGTCGTCCTGGCGCCGGCCGCCCCGCCTGACCGACCATCCGGCACCCGACGAGCGCTCATACGGCGAACGGCTCGGCGAAGACCTCGGGTACACCGCGATCGACATCCGCTACAACACCGGGCTGCACATCTCCACCAACGGCCGGCACCTCGACGAGCTGCTGACCCGCCTCGTCGAGGTCTGGCCGGTGCCCGTGCGGCGAGTCGCGCTGATCGGCCACTCGATGGGCGGGCTGGTGGCGCGCAGTGCCTGCCACTACGGCCGCCAGCAGAATCGGCGCTGGACCCGCGCGACCCGACAGGTGGTGTGCCTGGGCTCGCCGCACCTGGGCGCCGACCTCGAGAAGGGCGTCAACGCGGCCTCCTGGCTGATGGCCAAGCTCGGCGAGACGCGGGCGATCGCCGAGCTGCTCAACCTGCGCAGCGACGGCATCAAGGACCTGCGGTTCGGCGCCCTGCTCGACGATGACTGGACCGAGGCCGATCCCGACGAGTTCCTGCGCGACCGCTGCCGCGAGGTCCCGTTCCTGCCGCACGCGAAGTACCACTTCGTCGCCACGTCGGCGGCGCCGGCAGCCGTCGGATCGCTTTTCGGCGACCACCTCGTGCGCCCGTCGAGCGCCTCCGGGCGCGGCCGGAGACGACGCCTACCCTTCGGTGACGGTGACGGGCTGGTCCTCACCGGCCTGCACCACTTCGACCTGCTCAATCACCCGCACATCTACGAGCACCTGCACCGCTGGCTGGCGACCCGGGGCCGCTAGGAGCGGACCAGCCGGGCGATCGCGGCCGATGCCTCGGCGAGCTTGGCCTCGGCGTCCGAGCCGCCCTCGGCGACGGCGTGGCTCACACAGTGGCCCAGATGCTCGTCGAGCAGACCGAGTGCCACCGACTGCAGTGCGCTGTTGACCGCGCTGATCTGGGTGAGGATGTCGATGCAGTACTTGTCCTCGTCGATCATCTTCGCGATGCCGCGCACCTGGCCCTCGATGCGCCGTAATCGCTTGGCGTAGTTCTCTTTCTGCGCTGAGTAGCCATGGGCGCCGGTGTCGTCTGCTTCGGTCACGGATTGCCCTCCAGCATCTTCTTCATCTGGCCGATCTCGGCTTCCTGCGTGGCCACCAGCGTCTTGGCCATCGCCACGGCGTCGACGTTGTCCCCGTTGGCGATCTCGGATCTGGCTATCACGACCGCGCCCTGGTGATGGCCGATCATCGACTGCAGCCACAGTCTGTCGAACTCCGGGCCGCGCAGCGACTTCAACCTGGCCATCGTCGCGTCGTCCACCTTGCCCGGCATGGTCGGTTCCAGTCCGGACTCCGCCGCGATGCCCATCTGGGGCGTCTGGTTCCACTGCACCAGGAAGACGTTGAGGATGTTGATCTCGGGCTGCGCAGTCGCAGCGATCCGGCTGGCGAGCGCGGTCAGTTCGGGGTCGGCCGACCGGTCGGGGACGAGTGCGGACAGCGCGATCGCCTGCTTGTGATGCGGTATCACGGTGTTGGCGAAGGTGATGTCGGCGGCGTTGTAACCCGCGGGCTCGCCGGTGATCACCGGCGCCTCCGGCGACGCGGCCTCGGTGCCGCCACCGTCGCGGCGGTCGGACGCACCGCCGCAGCCGGCCAGCGTCACGGCGGCGACCACCGCGATCACTGCCGTCGCGGTTTTCCTCACAAGCGAACCCACCGCTCCACCTTACTAGTACCCCACCGGGGTATGGATATCCGTTTGGCCGGGCGAAACGCCAGGCGCATAATCGTGCCCATGCCCTCAGACTCCCCGGTCTCCGATTCTCCTCGCGCCAGCGGCTCATCCGGCTCTGATTCTCTTCGCGCCAGCGGCTCATCGGCCCCGGACATCAAGCCCCGCTCCCGCGACGTCACCGACGGACTCGAGAAGGCGGCCGCGCGCGGCATGCTGCGCGCGGTGGGCATGGGCGACGACGACTTCGCCAAGTCGCAGATCGGTGTCGCGTCGTCGTGGAACGAGATCACGCCGTGCAACCTGTCGCTGGACCGGCTGGCCAAAGCCGTCAAGGAGGGCGTGTTCGAGGCCGGCGGCTTCCCGATGGAGTTCGGCACGATCTCGGTGTCCGACGGCATCTCGATGGGCCACGAGGGGATGCACTTCTCGCTGGTGAGCCGCGAGATCATCGCCGACAGCGTGGAAACCGTCATGCAGGCCGAGCGCCTCGACGGCTCGGTGCTGCTGGCCGGTTGCGACAAGTCGCTGCCCGGCATGCTGATGGCGGCCGCCCGGCTCGACCTGGCCAGCGTGTTCCTCTACGCCGGGTCGATCCTGCCCGGCCGCGCCAAACTGTCCGACGGTACCGAGAAGGACGTCACGATCATCGACGCGTTCGAAGCCGTCGGGGCGTGCGCGCGCGGACTGATGCCGCGCGAGGACGTCGACGCCATCGAACGTGCGATCTGTCCGGGCGAGGGGGCGTGCGGCGGCATGTACACCGCGAACACCATGGCCTCGGCCGCCGAGGCGCATGGGTATGTCGCTGCCCGGCTCGGCGGCTCCCCCGCCACCGACCGCCGCCGCGACGGCTTCGCGCGCAAGAGCGGCATGGCCGTCGTCGAGCTGCTGCGCCGCGGTATCACCGCCCGCGACATCCTGACCAAGGAGGCCTTCGAGAACGCGATCGCGGTCGTGATGGCGTTCGGCGGTTCGACCAACGCGGTGCTGCACCTGCTCGCGATCGCGTTCGAGGCCAACGTCGAAGCTGACGCTCGAGGACTTCACCCGGGTCGGGGCCAAGGTGCCGCATCTGGCCGACGTCAAGCCGTTCGGGGCCTACGTGATGAACGACGTCGACCGCATCGGCGGCGTGCCGGTGGTGATGAAGGCGCTGCTGGACGCCGGTCTGCTGCACGGGGACTGCCTGACGGTGACCGGTGCGACCATGGCCGAGAACCTCGCGCACATCGCGCCGCCGGACCCCGACGGCAAGGTGCTGCGCGCGCTGTCCGAGCCGATCCATCCGACCGGCGGCATCACGATCCTGCACGGCTCGCTGGCGCCCGAGGGCGCGGTGGTCAAGTCGGCCGGCTTCGACTCCGACGTGTTCGAGGGCACCGCAAGGGTTTTCGAACGCGAGCGGGCCGCGCTGGACGCCCTCGAGGACGGCACGATCACGCATGGCGACGTCGTCGTCATCCGCTACGAGGGGCCCAAGGGCGGCCCCGGCATGCGCGAGATGCTGGCCATCACCGGCGCGATCAAGGGTGCCGGGCTCGGTAAGGACGTGCTGCTGATGACCGACGGCCGGTTCTCCGGCGGCACCACCGGCCTCTGTGTCGGGCACGTGGCGCCCGAGGCCGTCGACGGCGGACCGATCGCGTTCCTGCGCGACGGCGACCGGATCCGCCTCGACGTCGGCAAGGGCACGCTGGACCTGCTGGTCGACGCCGACGAATTCGAGTCGCGCAAGGCGGGATTCGAGCCGCTGCCGCCGCGCTACACCGACCGGCGTGCTGGCCAAGTACACCAAGCTGGTCGGGTCGGCGGCCGTCGGCGCGGTGTGCACCTAGGCCCGCGAAGTCGGGCGCCGCTGCGGGTCAGCCGATCGGACCTGAAGCACCCGCTTGCGGAGGCCGTCGGTGGCGGTCTCCATCAATCCCTTCGCGCCCTTCTTGACGACGAAACCGGGCAGCGGAACGTTCGGGTCGACCGTCAACTCGAAGGTCACCCGCGTGCCGTCGTCGTCGGGGGTCAGGGTGTAGCGGCCCTCTTGGGCCCGCTGCTGCTTGGAGCTGACCAGCGTCCAGCTGATGCCGTCGTCATGGACCGTGTAGTCGAGCACCTGCTCGTCGCTGACGCCTACGATCTTGACGACCTGCCGTGAGCGCGTCGGGTGGCCGGCCTCGTCGCGCTCGAGCACCTCGACGTCCTGGTGCGTCGAGGACCACTCGGGCAGCGACTCGATGTCGAAGAGCACCGCCAGGATCTCCTCCGGGCTCGCCTCGATGACGGTGTCCCGCGATTCGGTGATGGCCATCGGCGGCTACGCGCGCGGACCGGTGCTGCGGCGGCCGGTGATGCCGAGGTACGCCGCGATCAACAGCACCGCGATGATGATGCCGACGAGGAAGGGAATGATCTCGAAGCCGCCGTTGGAGTTCGAATAACCCAGCTGGTAGGTCACCCACGTGCCCAGGAACGAGCCGATGGCGCCCAGGACGACGGTCATGACCACGCCGATGTTCTGCTTGCCGGGCATGACCAGCCGGGCCAGGGCTCCGACGATGAGGCCGACGATTATCGCGCCGATGATGGTTCCGATCATGTTCTGCTCCTCGTGTGGGGGGCTGTTCCGCCCGACGGTTTCCCCCTCGCGGTGAGAATCAATCGTCGCCGCGGGTGGCCATCTCCTCGATGCGGCGCAACGCCACCGCGAGTACCGGCAGGTACGCGGGGGCCCATGCGGGTGCGCTCATCCACGACCCGGCAACCGTCGTCAGTGGGTTCGACCCCGTGCTGGGTGGCCGGCACCCCGGCGACCCGCCACGCCCAGGATCCGGCCGTGATCCAGTTCGGTGATGGTGAACGGCAGCGGGACTCCGACCGGCGTCCACACCCGGCCGGTGGCGCCGAGTTCGAAGCCGCCGCTGTCGAGGTCCGCGCCCGCGACGGTCGGACCCCACCGGGGCCACGGCGTCAGATCGATGAGGAAGGAGCCACACCGCGTCGGCGGGCGCAGGAATCCGTCTGCTCACTGTCCACACCGCAGCGGGGTACCCGCCTCGCGGCCGGCGAACCTCGCGCGCAGCGCCGGCCCCGCGCGTCATCGACGTGTCAGAATTTGTTTGGTGTACAACCCTTTCATTACTGGCTGTAATGTGTCGTAATGGACTCGAGATCCATTAGTGGTCGTTCCCGACCTCTGCGCCGATCGGCGTCCAACAACCGGCGTCTGAGCCCCATCGGCGCCACGCCACACGCCGCGGCCGGCCTGTCCGCCGTGCGCCCGTCGAGGAGGTAAGCCATGTCCGCCGTTCTGTTCGGGTCCATCAGCACCCTGGCCGACACGTCCGAGCTGCAGCGCCACGCGTTCAACCAGGCGTTCGCCGCGCACGGCCTGGACTGGTCCTGGTCGCAGGATCAGTACCGCGCCATGCTCGGCGGCAACGGCGGCGCGCAACGCATCGCCGACTTCGCCGCCGAGCGCGGCGAGAGCATCGACGCCGCCGCCGTGCACGCCACCAAGTCCCGGCTGTTCCAAGAGCTGCTCGCCGACGCCACGCTGAGCCCCCGGCGCGGGGTGCGCGAGACGATCGAGCACGCCAAGGCCGCCGGGCACCGGCTCGGTTTCGTCACCACCACGTCGAAGGCCAACGTCGACGCGCTGCTCGCGGCACTCGAGCCGGACATCGACGCGTCGACGTTCGACGTCATCGTCTACGACGACCACGTCGACGAACCCAAACCCGCGCCGGCGGCCTACCGGCTCGCGCTGGACTGGCTCGGCATCGAACCCGACGACGCCGTCGCCATCGAGGACAACGTGGGCGGGGTCCGGGCCGCCCGCGCCGCCGGACTGCGCTGCATCGCCTTCCCCAACACCAACACCGCCGGTGGCGATTTCGACGAGGCCACCGACACCGCCGAGCACCTCGACGCCGATCGCATCCTGGCGTTGGCTGCCGCCTGAGCACACGAACGGAGCCTGCCCGCATGAGCGACCTCACCGCACGAGTCACCGCATCGGACCGCACCTTTCACGTCGAAGGCTACGAACGCATCTCCTACGACCTGACCTATGTCGAGGGCGTGTTCGACGTCGGCAACACCGAACTCGCCGATGCCTACCGCCGCTACGGCCGCACGCTGATGGTGATCGACGAGGTGGTCTACGACCTCTACCGCGACAGCATCGACACCTACTTCGACCAGCACGGCATCGCACTGACCGTCATCGGCGTGCACATCCACGAAACCGCCAAGTCGCTGGAGACCTTCGAGCGCATCGTCACCGCGTTCGACGAGTTCGGCCTCGTCCGCACCGAACCGGTTCTCGTGGTCGGCGGTGGATTGACCACGGACGTGGCCGGATTCGCGTGTGCGAGCTACCGGCGCAACACCCCCTACATCCGGATCCCCACCACGCTGATCGGGCTGATCGACGCCAGCGTGTCGATCAAGGTCGCCGTCAACCACGGCCGGCACAAGAACCGACTCGGCGCCTACCACGCCTCACAGCAGGTGTTCCTGGACTTCTCGTTCCTCAAGACGCTGCCCGAGGACCAGATCCGCAACGGGATGGCCGAACTGATCAAGATCCGGTCGTCGGCAACGCCGAGATCTTTCAGCTACTCGAGACGTTTCGGCCCCGAACTGCTGTCCACCCGGTTCGGCCACCTCGGCGGCACCGCCTGCGCTGCGAGCCACCGCGCACCGGCTGACCTACGCAGGCGATCGCGACCATGCTCGAGTTGGAGGCGCCCAATCTGCACGAGATCGACCTGGACCGGGTCATCGCGTTCGGGCACACATGGAGCCCGACCTGGAGCTGACGCCGCCCACGCCGTTCTTCCACGGGCACGCGATCAGCATGGACATGGCGCTGTCGGCCACGCTCGCCGAACGCCGCGGGCTGCATCACCGCCGGCGGGCGCGACCGCGTGCTGGCCACGATGAGCCGCACTGGGGCTGGCGCTGGACTAGGAGTACCTGACCGCCGACCTGCTCGAGCGGGCCACCGCGGGGATCCTGCGGACCCGCGACGGAATCCTGCGCGCCGCGGTGCCCGACCCGATCGGCACGTGCGCGCTTCCTCAACGACGTCACCGTCGACGAGCTCGTCGACGACGCTCGACGCTGCACAAGAAGCTGTGCGCCGATTACCAGCGCGGGGGCGACGGCATCGGCGCCTTCACCGCCGGGCACGGTCGGGTCAGCTGAGCTGGTCGCCGCGCCGCCGCGGCCGGTCACGCCCGCCGACGATCCTCGGTCGCGAGCTCGCCGACCTGTACGACGAGGTCCGCGCGCAGCAGTCATCGACGCCGAGCAGCGTCGACGAGCTCCGGCGGGCGCGGGATCTGGCGGCGGGCTGGACCCCTACCTGGAGGCCAACACCACCGGGGAGTCCGCGGCGCTGGCCGAGCTGGCGCGGCGCACGCGCGCGCACCTGGTCGGCGGGACGGGCGGTGCCGGAGCAGGAGATGCTGTCCGGGCACGTCGAGGGCCAGCTGCTCAAGTTCCTGGTCCGGATGACCTCGGCCGTGCGGGTGCTCGAGATCGGCATGTTCACCGGTTACTCGGCGCTGGCGATGGCCGAGGCGCTGCCGGCGCACGGCCTCGTCGTCGCCTGCGAGATCGATTCCGGTGCAACCGAAATCGCCCGCGCGGCGTTCGACGTCTCCGGCGTCGGAGAGCGTGTCCGGATCGAGCGGGACCTGCCCTGGCGACGTTGCGCCGGCTGGCCGCAGCCGGGGAGACCCGTCTTCGACTTCGTTTTCCTCGACGCCGACAAGGGCGGCTACCAGAGCTACCTCGACCTGCTGCTCGACTCGGACCTGCTGGCACCCGGCGCGGTGATCGCCGTGGACAACACCCTGATGCAGGGCCAGCCGTGGACCGCGGGTGACGGCCCCGCCGACCCCTCCACCGCCAATGGCGCGGCCATCGCGGCGTTCAACCGCGCCTGGCCGCCGACCCCCGGACCGAACAGGTGCTCGTCCCCGTGCGCGACGGCCTGACCCTGATCCGTCCCCTGCCGCGATGACGCTCACCGCGGAAGACACAGACCGGGCCGCCCCGGCGGGTGCGGTGCGGCGTCCTCCCGACGCCGCCCGCACCCTCGCCGTGCTGGCCGCGCTGACCGCCACCTTGCCGGTGGACCTCGCCCTCACCGGGTTCGCGCTGCTGCGGCGCGCGTCTCGTCCCGCCGTCCGCCCCACGGCCCGCCCGCGGACGGTGCTGGTCAGCGGCGGCAAGATGACCAAGGCGCTGCACGCTGGCCCGCGCGTTCCACCTGGCCGGCCACCGGGTGATACTCGCTGAGTCAGCTCGGTACCGCTGGACCGGACACCGCTTCTCCCGCGCGGTATCGGCCTTTCACTGTGCTGCCCGAGGCGTCCGACCCGCGCTACCCCCGGGCGCTGGCCGACCTCATCGCCGCCGAAGGAGTCGACGTCTCGTGCCGGTGTCCAGCCCGGCGGCCAGCGTGCCCGAAGCCAGGGTGGCGGACATGGTGCGCGAGTGGGTGGGCGAGCGCTGTGAAGTGCTGCACGGCTCGGCCGCACTGCTCGCGACGCTGGACGACAAACGGGATTTCAGCCGGCTGGCCGCCTCGGTCGGGCTCACGGTGCCGGAGTCTGCTCTGATCACCGGCCCTGGCGATGTCGAGCGGTTCGACTTCGCCCCGGATCGCTCCTACATCCTCAAGAGGCTGTCCTACAACCCGGTCGGCCGTACGGATCTGACGCGCTCTGCACCGCGACACCCACCGGAACAAAACGCGGTGTACGCCCGATCACTGCGACATCTCGCCGGGTGACCCGTGGCTACTGCAGGAGTATGTCGACGGCCAGGAGTACTGCACGCACGCCACGGTCCGCGACGGGGCGGTCACCGTGTACGGCTGCTGCGAATCCTCGGCGGTGCAACTGAACTACCGTTTCGTCGACATACCCGGGATCCGTTCCTGGGTCACGCGTTTCGCGGCGGCGCTGGGACTCACCGGTCAGGTGTCGTTCGACTTCATCGAGGCGGCCGACGGACGCGTGTTCGCGATCGAGTGCAATCCGCGCACCCACAGCGGCGATCACGCTGTTTCACGACCATCCCGAGGTGGCGCACGCCTACCTGGAGCACCCGGCCACCGCGATGCACCCCGCGGCCCGGGTCGACGCCGACGTACTGGATCTACCACGAGCTGTGGCGGCTACTGCGGGGCCCGGACCGACTGCGCACGGTTGCGGGTGATCGCCACGGGCCGGGACGCGATCTTCGCGGCCTGAGGATCCATTGCCCTATCTCGGCGTGTACCACCTGCAGATCCCCGCTCTGCTCGTCGCCAATCTGCGACGCCGGCGCGGATGGCGCCGCATCGACTTCAACATCGGCAAGCTCGTCGAAATGGGCGGGTGATTGAGTTGGGGCGCATCATCGTTCAACTCGCAGGATCGCCGGTCGACGACTTCCACGCCGAACTGTCGCGGCTGTACGCCCGCGACAGCGCGGTGGCACTGGGCGGCCACGCACACCATCCACTTCGCTTACGTCGCCCCGGGCGGAACCTGGCAGTTCCCCGCCGCGCTCGACGCGGCCGCCCTGGCCGCAGCGACCCGGTTCCGGCCGCCGCGGCGGTCGGGCGAACTCGCCGCTCTGCGACCCGATGTGGTGCTGCCGCAGATGTTCTGCCGCCCCGGGATGACGTCGTACCGGGCACTGCTGGATGTGCTGGGGTTGCCCTACCTCGGCAACACCGCCGAGGTGATGGCCAACAGCGCCGACAAGACCGTGGCCCGCGCCCTGGTGGCCGCCTACGGCGTGGCGGTGCCCGCCGGCGAGTCGGTGACCCGGGCCGAGGAGGTGATGCTGGCTCCCCCACTGGTCGTCAAACCCGCGCGGTCGGACAACTCCATGGGAGTGTCCCTGGTCGAGAACGCCGATGCGCTGCCCGCCGCGGTGGCACGCGCCGCCGAACACGATCACCGGGTGCTGGTCGAGGACTACGTTCCGCTTGGCCGCGAACTCCGTTGCGGCGTGGTCGAAGTAGACGGCGAACTGGTGTGTCTGCCGCTGGAGGAGTACGCGCTCGACGCGCAGCGCGCCCCCATCAGGGCGTCCGCCGACAAGTTGGGCCGCATTCGGAACGGAGATCTGCGGCTGGTCGCCGGCGACGCCGGCCGGGCATGGATCGTCGACGTCGACGATCCCGTCGTGGATTCCGTCTGGCGTGCGGCGCGCGCCTGTTTCCGGGCGCTGGGATGTCGGCACTACGGGCTGTTCGACTTCCGTGTCGACCCCGAGGGCATGCCGTGGTTCCTGGAGGCGGGGCCCTACTGCTCGTTCTCCCCCTCCAGCGTGATCGCCAAGATGGCGGTGGCCGCCGGGTTGTCCCTGACCACTCTGTTCGATCTGGTGTGCCGCGAAGCCCGGATCGGCGCGGGATGACCGTGCGCGTCGAGCCGCTGGCGCCGGTCGGGGCGCGGGTGCACGGGGTGGCGGTGGGCGCCCTCGACGCGGCCGCCGTCTCCCGGATGCGCACCCTGCTGGCCGGCCACGGTGTGCTGATCCTGCCCCGACAACGCTGCGACGACGCCGATTTCGTCCGGTTCCTGCAGAGTTTCGGTGAGTTGCGGTTCACCACCGGGGAGACACCGGTGCCGCACCAGCCGCTGCTCAACGTCATCACCAACGCGGGCCGATCCCGTCCGCCGCGCTCCTCGTTCCACGTGGACACCAGCTATCTGCGCTGTCCGCCTGCCTACACCGCGCTGCGCGCGGTGACGGTGCCCGAGCGCGGCGGGCACACGCTGTTCACCGACCAGTACGCCGCCTACCGGACGCTGCCCGCCCGGCTGCGTGCTCGCGTCGACGGCCGAACGGTCACCCACGTGGTCACCGGGCTCGTCCTCGACGCGGGCGCCGAGACGTCGGCGCGGCACCCCCTGGCGCTGCGTCATCCGTTGTCCGGGCAGACCGCGCTGTATCTGTCGACCCGGCAGCGATGCCGGGCGGTCAGTGGGATGGCGCCGGCGGCCGGGGCGCAGTTGATCGACGAGCTGCTGACCCATTCGACGCGCCCGGACAACGTCTTTCGGCATCGGTGGCGGCCCGACGATGTGGTGATCTGGGACAACCGCTGCGTGATGCACCGGGCCGACCACGACGACGCCGTCGGCGACCGGGTGATGCATCGCGGCACCGTCGTCGACGACGCCGAGTGGGCGTGAGTCGCGGGGCCGCGGCGGGCGAGCCTCAGCGCACGACCGACACCGCGAATCCGTCCCAGCCTTTGGTGCCGACGGTCTGGATCGCCGCGGTGTCCAGCCGTGGATGGGCGCCCATCATCTCGAGCATCTCCCGCACGGCCTGTGGCCTGCAGATCACCCGGCTGCGGGGTCGAGCACCCGGCCGAAGCGGGCGATGTTGTCCACGATGACGACGGTGCCCGGACCGCCCAGCTCGATCGCCCACTCGACGTAGGCGACGTTGTTCTCCTTGTCGGCGTCGATGAACACCAGATCGAACGTCTGTCCCGCTCGGCTGCAGCGCCGGCAGCGTGTCCAGCGCGGCGCCGACGATCACCTCGACGCGGTCGGCCACCCCCGCGCGCTCGAGGTTGCGCCGGGCCACCTCGGCGTGCGCGGGTTCGAATTCCAGCGTGACGACCTCGCCGCCGTCCCCGACCGCGCGGGCCAGCGCGATCGTGCTGTAGCCGGCCAGCGTGCCGATCTCCAGCACGCGCCGGGCGCTGGCGACCCGCACCCACAGCGACAGCAGCTTGGCGTGCTGGGCGGAGACCTCGATGGCCGGCATCCCCGCGGCCTCGGCGGCCGCCTTCGCGGCACGCAGCGCGTCGTCCTCGGTATGCAGCAACCTGGTGAACAGTTCGTCGAGCGAAACCCAGTCCGGCGCGGTCACGCCTGGCGACGTTACCGCGAGGGACCGGTGCCGCGGCGGAATCGCCACCGCCGTCGCGCGTTACCTTCCCTGTGACGATCTTCACAGCGGGCGATGATGTCGCCGCGCGCCGACTCACCAGCATCGACGGCACCGCGGTCGCGGTCCCCGATCCGGAGCACCTGGTGCACCTGCAGTTCCGCCGCTTCGCCGGCTGCCCGATCTGCCATCTCCATCTGCGGTCCATCGCTGCGCACCATGCTGACCTGCGCGCCGCGGGTGTGACCGAGGTCGTGGTGTTCCACTCGGCAGCCGACGTCCTGCGTCAGTACCAGGCCAGCCTGCCGTTCGCCGTGATCGCCGATCCGGACCGTCGGCTGTACCGGGAGTTCGGGGTCGAATCCTCGCTGGCCTCGATCGCGCATCCCCGCGCCCTGCTGGCCGCGGCCCGCGGCGCGGTGCAGCAGCGCTCACTGCGCGCCGGCCTGGGCCGTGGCGAAGACCATCTCGGCAAGCCGGCCGATTTCCTCATCGGGTCCGACGGCCGCGTGCGCGCGGCCAAGTACGGCGCCCACGCCGACGACCAGTGGAGCGTCGCGGAGATCCTCGCGCTGGCTCGACGATTCCGCACGGCCTGACCGCTACCGCACACCCTCCCTGGCGTAGACGACGCGCAGCACGTGGGCGACTTCGGGACCCATCACGATCTCGGCCAGCGCGCAGAAGGTGTGCACGAAGTCGGGTCCGTGCGGCGGTTCGGCCGGGCTGAGGTGGTGCGCGATCTCGTGCAGCACCACCAGCTCGCGCAGGGCCCACACCGTTCGGCCCTGCGGCACCGCGATCGTCGCGGTGTCCCCGCAGCGTTCGTAGTGCGCTGCGGCGGCGCCGCGGCGCGGGCGCACCCGCAGCGGCGCGGTCTCCGGCCACGCCCGCACGACCGCGGGATGGCCGAGCACACCGTCGACGTAGCCCTGCACGGACGCCGCCGACGCGAAGCGGGCTTCGGGCGGAAGCGTCAGCTGCGTGCCGAAGAAGTCGACCACCGGGTTGTTGCGTTCGGCCGCCCGGTCGAACATGGTCCGGACGAAGACCTCGGCCGCGTAGACCCGCGCGCGCTGCGAGTCGCGGGTCATCTCTCCAGCGCGGAGCGGGCACCGGCCAGCTCGGAGCCGCCGCCCAGCCGGGCACGGCGACCGGCGCGGTCACCCGCGCGCCGCGCCGCCGACGAGTACCCCGCCGTCGCGCTCGTGGCCCGCCAGGTCCCGCGCGCCCGCGACGCCTGCCGGTAGTAGTCCTTGAGCTCGAGATCCTTGTCCCGCAGCGCAAGCGCGGTGCCCGGATTGCTCGCCGGCCCGGTGGTCGCCTCCTGCTGCGCCTGCGCACGCGCCTCGGCGAGCCGCTGGCCCACCCGGGCGCCGAAGGCGAGCTGGAAGTTGATCCGCGCGGTGATGGTCGGCGTCGGCTTGTGTGCGCCGGAGGCGATGTAGTCCTTCGACGCGCGCACCATCTGCATGACCAGGCTGGTGTAGAGCGCGTGGCTGGCGTCGATGTCCTCGGCGAAGCCGTAGGCGTAGACGAAGGTCGAGTTCGACGCGATGTCGCACTTGACGTCGTTGGCGGCCGCGATCACCACGAACAGCTGCACGTAGGTCCGCAGACCACGGGCGCCGGGCTCGCCGATGGTGATGGTGCGCTGCACGGGCGTCTGCGCCGCGGTGCGCTTGTCGGTGTGCGACCGCGCGACCGCGAGGTCGATGGAGGTCGCGGTGGCCAGCCGCTGGGCGGCCGCCATGAACGCCTCGGCCTCGTGGGTGTTGTCGGTGCCTTCGGCCTGGCGCAGCAGCGCCGCGATCCGGGCCAGCATCTTCTCGTCGGTACTCATGCCCGAGAACCTAGGTCGGGCGGCAGACATGTCATCGCTCGCCAGTATCGCTCATCCCCACAACCGTTTTCATCCACAGCCGGGCGGCTCAGCGGCCGACGAACGCGTCCAGCGCCGCCACCAGCTGTGGGGACAGCGGGTCCTGCTTGGCGTAGTTGGCGATGTTGTCGGTCGGGTCGTCGCGCAGCACGTGGCTCACGCCCTTGAGCTCGACGACGGTCAGCGCGGTGTGGTGCAGCGCGTCGATCAGCGGCCGCACGGTGTCGCAGCGCGCCTGGTTGTCGGCATCCGAACAGGTCAACAGCACCGGCGTGCCGGCGGGCACGGCCGCGGCCAGGGCGAGCGGGTCGATCTTGTCGGCCGCGATGACGGCCTTGAGGTTGCCCGGGTTCACGATCGCGTTCAGCCCGTCCGGCAGCGTGTCGGGAACCGTTCCCCGGGTGCGGATCTGCTCGACCGCGGCCCGCCACGCGCTGACCGTCTCCGGCTTTCCGTCGGCGGTCACCCGGGTGGTGATGATGTCGAGGTAGCGGCCCGGCAGCGGCTGGAACAGGCCGAGCGCGTGCACCTTCGGCGCGTCCGGGGCGGTGTCGCCCGGCCAGCGCCATCGCGTGGATGGTGCCCTCGCCCAGCGCGTAGACCGACAGCCGCCCCGGGTCGGTGCCCGGCCGGCCCGCCAGGAAGCGCAGCGCGGCCTTGGCGCCGGAGGTGTAGACGGCGCTGACGACGTCGCCGGGGTGGGCCCGGAACGGCCCGAGCCCCGTCTTGCCGGTACCGACCTTGTCGTAGCGCAACGTGGCCACGCCCCGGTCGGAGAGCACCTCGGCGAGCTGGCGCATGTTGCCGATCGGTCCGGCCACCTGGTTGTCGCCGTTGCGGTCGGTGTTGCCGCTCTCGGAGATGAGCAGCGCCGCCGGGCCGCGGTCGTCGGTGTCGCGGTGCCGGTAGGTGCCGTAGAGCGTCAGCCCGTCGGCGCTGAAACGACACCTGCTCGTCGACCCAGGCCGGCGCGGGCTGCGGCGCGTTCGAGGAGCAGCCGGCCGCGGCCAGCACCGCGAGCCCGAGCAGCAGCGCGACGAGGCGTCTCACAGTTTCGATTCCATCCAGGCCGTCACGTCGTCGAGGACCACGGCGTGCTCCGGCTCGTTGAACACCTCGTGGTAGAGGCCGGGGTACGCCTTGAGGTGCACGTCGGTGGAGCCGACGCATTCGATCAGTTGGCGGCTGCCCTGGACCGGGATCAGCCGGTCGGCCTCACCGTGCACCACCAGCAGCGGCGCGGTGATCGCCGCCGCCCGCTGCGGCATCGTCTCGCCGACGCCGATCAGCGCGCGTCCGATGCCGGCGGGCAGCCTGCCGTGGTGCACCAGCGGATCGGCCTCGTAGGCGGCGACCACGCGCGGATCCCGGGAGACCGCGTCGGCCGGGAGGTTCTCCACCGGCAGCCCGGGGGCGATCCGGCCCAGCACCTTGGCGGCCAGCAGCTTCACCGGTGGCACCGAGTCGTGGGCGGCGACAGCGGGCCCGGACAGCACCATCGCGGTGTAGTCGTCGGGGTGCTCGATGCCGTAGCTGAACACGATGCCCCCGCCCATGCTGTGGCCGAGCACGATGCGCTCGAGGTCGGGGTGCTCGTCGGCGGCGATCCCGGCCAGGGTGTGGAAGTCGGCGGTGTATTCGGTGATGTCGCGCAGGTAGACGCGCTTGCCGCCGGAGCGGCCGTGCCCGCGATGATCCAGGGCGTAGGTCAGCAGGCCGGCCTCGCCGAACCGCGCGGCGACGTGGTCGTAGCGGCGGGCGTGCTCGGCGTAGCCGTGGGCCAGCACCACGACCCCGCGCGGCGGCTGATCCGGCGTCCAGGTGTCGTAGACGATGCGGACGCCGCCGACTCCGTCGAAGCTGCGTTCGGTGTGGGTGACGGGCATGCAGGGAGACTAGCGGGGCGGTGCCGGACGGGCCGGTTCTCGGTGGCTGACCTTGTCACACCGGCTGCGTAAGCTGACTTTCGTGACCGTCTTGGCTGTCGATGACGGCAGCGCCGAGGACGCCTTTCTCGCCGACGCACAGCGTTACCGGCGGGAGCTGCTCGCGCACTGCTACCGGATGACCGGCTCGCTGCACGACGCGGAGGATCTCGTCCAGGAGACCTATCTGCGGGCGTGGAAGTCCTACCGGGGTTTCGAGGGGAAGTCCTCGGTCCGCACGTGGCTGTACCGGATCGCCACCAACACGTGCCTGACCGCGCTCGACGGGCGCAAGCGCCGGCCGTTGCCGACCGGGCTCGGCCAGCCGGCGGCCGATCCCATGGGGGAGCTGTCGGAGCGGCACGAGGTCGCGTGGCTGGAGCCGCTGCCCGACGTCGCGGGCGAGGACCCGTCCGACCCGTCGGTGATCGCCGAGTCGCGCGAGTCGGTGCGGCTGGCGTTCATCGCGGCCCTGCAGCATCTACCGGCCCGGCAGCGCGCCGTCCTGGTGTTGCGCGAGGTGCTGCAGTGGAAGGCCGCAGAGGTCGGCGAGGCGCTCGGCGTGTCGACCGCCGCCGTCAACAGCCTGCTGCAGCGGGCCCGGGCGCAGCTCGACGAGATCCAGCCCAGCAGGGACGACGAACCGGCTGCGCTCCCGATTCCCCGGAGACGGCGGAGCTGCTGGCGAAGTACATCGCGGCGTTCGAGACCTATGACATGGACCGGCTGGTCGAGCTGTTCACCGCCGACGCGGTCTGGGAGATGCCGCCCTTCGACGGCTGGTACCACGGCCCCGCCGACATCATCACGTTGTCCAAGCACCACTGCCCCGCCGAGCGCGCCGGTGACATGCGGTTCCGCACCACGACGGCCAACGGGCAACCGGTCGCGGCGCTCTACATGCGCAACCCGCAGACCGGTGTGCACGAGGCGTTCCAGCTGCACGTCCTCGACGTCCGCACCTCGGGGATCTGCCACGTGGTCGCGTTCATGGACACGTCACTGTTCGCCGAGTTCGGCCTCCCGGCCGGGCTGTAGAGCCGGCCGGAAAACGCAAACAAAAGGTTGCGCATTTGAGCTTTTGCGGTCTAGCCTCATAAGCAACCAGGAGGTTGCATGAAATGACGGATCGCATCGAGAAAAGCGCGGTGTTGCACGCCCCCCTCGACCGGGTGTGGCGAGCCATCAGCGATTCCGCGGAGTTCGGGATCTGGTTCGGCATGACCCTCGACGGGCCGTTCGTCGCGGACACCACGGTCACCGGTGTGATGACGGCGACCGCGGTCGACGACGAGGTCGCCGAGCAACAGCGGCCCCACGCCGGGGCGTCGTTTCCCCTGCACGTCGTCGCGGTCGAACCGCAGCGCCGGTTCGCGTTCCGGTGGAATCCGCTGCCGCAACCGGAGTTCGCCGCACTGACCACCTTGGTGGAGTTCACCCTGACCGGCACCGAGGACGGTGTGCTCCTCGAGATCGTGGAGTCCGGTTTCGACGGGTTGCCGGAATCCCACCGCGCGGCGGTCTTCACCGACAACAGCGGCGGCTGGGCGACCCAGCTGACACTCATCGCCCGGTACGTGACCGCGCCGCAATGGGCGTGACCACCGCGGCCGCAGCGCCGCTGTTCGACGCACTGGGCGACCCGCACCGGCTCCGACTGGTGATCCGGCTGTGCGACACCGGACCGTGCTCGACTTCGACGCTGACGCAATCGGTTCCGGTGACCCGGCAGGCGGCGGCGAAACACCTCGCCCTGCTCGAGGCCGCCGGTGTGGTGCACAGCGAGAAACGGGGCCGCGAGCGGATCTGGACGGTCCGGACGACCGCACTCACTGCCGCGAGCGACTATCTCGACACGCTGTCGCGGCAATGGGATCGCCGCATCGACCGGCTGCGGGCATTCGTCGAGGACTAGCCGGGAGCACTAGTCGTCATCGGGGTACCGGGCGCGCAGGCGTCGCAGCACGGTGTCGATCGCAGCCCCCAACGCACGCTGCTGCGGCGCGGAGAGCCCGTCGAACACGACGGCGCGGACGAGGTCCACGTGTCCGGGCGCGGCGGTCTCCAACGCCGAATGCCCTGCCGGCGTGATCGTCACGGTGGCCCCGCGGCGGTCGTCGTCGTCGTCCTCGCGCTCCACGAGGCCACGTCCGCGCATCCGCCGCAGCTGGTGCGACAGCCGGCTCTGCTCCCAGCCGATGGCCGCGCCGAGTTCGTTGATGCGCAGTGGCCCGCGCTCCGACAGCGCGACGAGCACGTCGTAATCGGACAGCGAGAGTTCACAGTCGCCCTGGAGTTGGCGGTGCATCGCGGTGTGCAGCCTGCTGGTCATCGCCAGGTAGTCACGCCAGATCCGCTGCTGCTCATCGGTGAGCCATTCCATCCCGCCACTCTACGGAATACATGATGCGTCATCCATGTTGTCGGGGTCAGAGCAGCCACCTAGGCTGACGAAGACTCCGAGGAGTGATCCCCATGACCAGCACCGAGAGCATCGTCGACGTCCGGCGCGCCGACGACCGGGCGACGACGAAGATCGCCTGGCTGGACTCCAAGCACTCGTTCTCGTTCGGCGGCCACTACGAACCCGACAACACCCACCACGGCCTGCTGCTGGTGAACAACGACGACATCGTCAAGCCGGGCGACGGGTTTTGACACCCACCCGCACCGCGACATGGAGATCGTCACGTGGGTGCTGCGCGGTTCTCTCGTGCATCAGGACTCCACCGGCCACTCCGGCGTCATCTATCCGGGGCTGGCGCAGCGGATGTCCGCCGGCCGCGGCATCCTGCACTCGGAGAAGAACGACTCGTGGACGCTGACCGGTGAGCAGAGCCACAGCGAGCCCGTGCGTTTCGTGCAGATGTGGGTGGTGCCCGACGAGTCCGGGGTCGACGCCGGGCTACCAGCAACTCGAGATCGACGACGAACTGTTGCGCGGCAAGCTCGTCACGATCGCCTCGGGCATGCCCGAGCACCGCGACGCCGCCGCCATCACCATCCACAACCGCTATGCCGCGCTGCACGGCGCGCGGCTGCAACCGGGTCAGAGCGTCGAGCTCCCGGAGGCGCCCTACCTGCACCTGTTCGTCCCGCGGGGCGAGGTCGCGCTCGAAGGCGCCGGCGAGCTGCGCGAAGGCGACGCCGTGCGGTTCACCGCATCGGGAGGGCAGCGGGTCACGGCGACCGAGGCCGCGGAGATCCTGGTCTGGGAGATGCATGCCGGACTCGCTGCCGCGTAACGCGGATCGGTGCGCTGCTGGTCGGCGCGGCCCTGCTGGCGGGGTGCACCGATGCGCCGGCACCGCCCCGGCCGGCGCCGGTCGGGCCCGGCCACGGCGCATCCGCGCCGCCGTCCGCGGACCGGCAGACGGTCACCGTCGAGGTGGCACCCGGCCTCGCCGCCGCACCGTTCGACCGGCCCCGGCAGGTCGTGGTGCCCCGCGGCTGGCGGCTGTCGGTGTGGGCCCGCACGCCGAGGCCGCGGCTGGCCGCCTGGACCCCCGACGGCGACCTGCTGGTCTCGGTGCCCAGCGCGGGCACGGTGCTGCGCTTCACCGGCGCCGACGCCCGCACGAATCGGTGCTGCTCGACGGCCTCGAGCAACCGCACGGCCTGACCTTCGCCGGCTCGACACTGTATGTGGCGCAAAGCGATCGCCTCACCGCGTACGACTACGCCGACGGCACCGCCACGAATCCACGGGTGATCGCCGATGACCTGCCCGACGCGAAGAGCCCCGACCTGCGGGGCGCCTACGCCCATGCGCTCAAGAGCGTCGCGGTCGGCCCCGACGGCGCGGTGTACTTCTCCATCGGCTCCACCGGCAACGTGACGGCCGCGGACCGCACCGCGAACCCGCCCCGGGCGACGATCATGCGGGTGCCACCCGGCGGCGGGCCCGCCGAGCCGTTCGCGACCGGTGTGCGCAACGGCACCGGCCTGGCCGTGGCACCGGACGGCGCCGCTGTGGACGGCCAACAACGGTCGGGACAACATCGCCGATCCGCGCACCGGCGAGGTCGACCCGGCCTACGTCAGCGACCATCCGCGCGAACAGCTGGCGCGGCTCACGCCCGGGGCGCGAACTGGGCTGGCCGTACTGCAATCCCGGTCCGGGCGCCTCTGGGCCGGCGAACCTCCCCCTCGTCCGCGACGTGCAGACCAATGCCGACGGCAGCCGGATGGACTGTGCGGCGCTGCCGCCGATCGAGCAGAGCTTCGCCGCGCACTCGGCGCCGCTGGGGTTGAGCTTCACCACCGGCGTGCTGCCCGAGCCCTATGCGCAGGGCGCGCTCGTCGGGGTGCACGGCTCGTGGAACGCCAGCCGCCGGTAGCCCCCGAGGTGTCGTTCTTCCCTTGGCGCGACGGGCGACTCGGCGATCAGCAGACCCTTGTCGGCGGCTTCCAGGCCGACGACGGCTCCCGCTGGGGCAGGCCGGTGGCCGCGGTGGCCGGGCCCGATGGCGCCGTCTACGTCACCGACGACGCGGCCGACGCGATCTACCGGCTGGCACCGCCGGGCTGACCGCCGTGGGCGGCCAGGGTGTTCAGCACCTCGGTCAGCTGCTTCTCGGTGTCGCCGGCGAGGCGCTCGAAGGCCAGCTTCAGCACCGGGTTGAGCAGTCGGGCGGTGCCGTGCATGGTCCGCTCGGCCTCATAGGTGATGACCGATCCGGCATCGGCCGCGTCGACGGTGATGGCGTCGACCGCCGTCGACGACGAGTTCTCGCCCACGAAGACCACCCGGTGGTCGGTGAGTTCTTCGAGTTGATAGGTCAGTTCGGCGGTCACCCCGAGGATCTTGGACACGGCGTGCCAGTAGGCGCCCTCGGCGACGGCGCCGCTGCCGATGCGCTCACAACTGCGGGTACCGGGAGCCCACTGCTCGGCGTGCGCGAAGTCCTTGAGGTAGTCGATGACCACCGACGGCGGCGGCCTGACGGTGAACGTCCGTGACACGGTAGCCATCCACACCGGTTACCCACTCGCGGCCCAGCAACCCCGGTTATCGGGCGCCGAGTGTCCCGACCGCGCGCTCCGCGTCAGCAAACGCCGCAGCGACGCTCCTGCAATCCTGCTGTGATACAGCTGTGACGAAGTTGACAGCGTTTCTGCTGGGATTATTGTTATCTGGTCGGCGCTCGCCTGCCGCCCCGTCGCCGAGAGGAGCCGCTGTTGCCGACCGCAGCCGCAAACATCCGGCGCACCGTCACCGGCGTCGGCGCGCTGGCCGTGGCCATGGTCGGCATGTTGCTGGCCGCGACGGTGGGCGCGCCGACCGCCGCCGCGGTGAGCGCACGCGAGCTGCTCGCCGCCGCGATCGCCAACACCAAGGGCTCATACCTCGTCTACAACTTCGGCGGCGGGCTTCCCCGCGCCGATGCGCGACGCGGCCGGCACCTGGTACGAGATGAACAACGGCGGTCGGCTGATGATCATCAAGGCGGCGTCGACCCGGCTGGCCCCCCGGCTGCTGGCCGATTCCCACACCGGCTTCCAGGCCCGCTGCGAACGGGATCCCCGCGCGCGCACCGGCGAGGGCTTGTGGCAGGCCGCCGAGACGTACTCGCCGCTGCAGGCCTGGCAGGTGCTCGGCCAGCCGACCATCGCGATCAACGCGAACTTCTTCGACGTGCGCGGCCAGGCGGGCGGCTCGTGGAAAACGACCGGCTGCAGCTCACCGCTGGGCGCCTACGTGGACAACACGCGGGGGCTGGGCCGCACCAACACCGCCGTCACCGGCACGCGTGGCCTACGCGGGCAAGCAGGGACTCTCGGGCGGCGACGAGAACTGGATCGCGCTGTCGACGATGATCCTTCCGGTGTCGGGGGCACCGTTCGTGGTCCCGCCGAAGAGCGACGACGACTTCGACGCGGCGTCGCCGGTGATCGCCGACCTGCTGGAGCAGGGCACCCGATTCGTCGCCGTCGCGGGCATGGGCCTGCTCGCGCCCGGCGACACCGGTCAGCTCGGCGATCCGGGTCCGAGCGCGGCGCGCACCGCCATCGCGTATGTCCGCGACCGGGACGAGATGTACGTCTTCTCCGGCGGCAGCTACACCCCCGACCAGATCCAGGACCTGTTCCGCGGGCTGGGCAGCGACACGGCGGTGCTGCTCGACGGCGGCGGCTCCTCGGCGATCGTGCTGCGCCGCGACACCGGTGGCATGTGGGCGGGAGCGGGCGCGCCGCGGGGATCGTGCGACACGATGGCGGTGCTGTGCGATTCGCACGAACGGGCCCAGCCCGCCTGGCTGGCGTTCAACTGACACCCTCAGCCGGCCCGCTGCGCACTGACGGCCGCCGAATACGTCTGCCGCGCATAGCCGGAACCGAACAGCACCACGTGCGCCAGCAGCGGGTAGAGCTGGTGCAGCCCGACCCGGTCGCGCCATCCGTCGCGCAGCGGGTGCACCGCCTGATAACCCTCGAGCACGGCGTCCAGGTGCGGGCAGCCGAACAGCGCCAGCATCGCCAGATCGGTCTCGCGGTGGCCGCCGTGCGCGGCGGGATCGATCAGCACGACCCCCGTCGGAGTCCACATCACGTTGCCGCTCCACAGGTCACCGTGCAACCGGCATGGTGTGTCGCCGTCGTCGAAGTCACCCGCTGCACAACGGGAAATCACGTCCTCGACGGCGGTGCGGGCCGCGGCGTCCAGGCGCGGGTGCCGCACGCCGCGCCATCGGGACGAGCCGGTGCGCGGCATAGAACCGGCCCCACGACGTCTCGGTGCTGTAGCTCATCGGCAACGGCTGCTGCAGCGGGCCGAAGAAGCCGGCCGGCGCTGTCCAGCCCGTGCGGTGGGGCGCCGAAGCCGGCCGCACCCGCGGCATGGGTGCGAGCCAACCGCTGCCCGAACTCCCGTGCCGCCTGCGGCGTCGGCGCGCTGGACGTCAACTGCTCCAACGTCAGCGACTGCTCGTCGACGGCGAGCACCCGCGCGCACGGGACGCCGCCAACGGCCGCCGAAAGCCATTGCAGCCCAGCGGCTTCGCAGGCGAAGAAGCCGGCCGGCGCGCTCGCGTCGCGCTTGACGAACGCCATGTCAGCCCGAACCCGGCGAGGCAGGGCGCACCGTCGAGATCAGAGCTGCGGGGTCAGGTCGAAGGACGTGACGGTCGACATCCTGGTGATCAACCAGTCGCCGCCGTCGCGCTTCATCGACAGCCGGTAGGACAGGTAGCGCAGCGACGGGATGTTCTTGGTGACCGGGCTGGTGGCCACCGAGTTGGTGTAGACGATCGCGGTGGCCTCGTTCGGGACGCCGGCCGGCGACACGCTCTCGACGGCGGCGCCCTTCACCTCGGTGGTGTTGGTGACCTGGGCCTGCTTGTTGGGTTCGACGATGGCGTCGATGTACTTGCGGTACTCGTTGGCGAAGTCGCCGCTGAGGTAGCGCGAGGCGCGGTCGGCCAAGGTGGGCATGTCCTCGGGCGTGTAGGTCCACAGCGCGGTGATCGCGTCGGTGGCGGTCCGCGCGATGTCGAGCTTCGACCGCGGCCAGCGCCCGCTGGGACAGATAGGGCTGCGCCATCGCTCCGGCGAAGGCACACGCCGCCACCAGCAGCGCCGACGCCGCGACCGCGGCGCCGATCAACCGCTTGCCCGCGGGCCGGTGCGGCACCAGGACGACCGGTTCGGGCTCGGCGACACCGGTATCGCCGGCATCGTCCGGCGTCCGGTTCGGCGTCATCATCTGCCGTCCGGTTCGACGTCGGTGCCGTCGGGCTGCCGGGGACTCCTCGTGCGGTTCGCGCGACTCTGGCGGCACGGCCGGCCTTACCGACCGGGCGTCTTGGGCCGCTCTTCGGCCGGCTCCACGGGAGCGGCGGGGGCCGGTGCGGGCGCCGGACCGCCGCCGGAAGAACCGCCGGCGCCGGCGATGCCGCCGCCGGTCGCCGCGTCGTCGGTGGTGGTCAGATCACCTGAACCAGGTTGCTGATCTTCCACTGCTGTCCTTCCTTGATCGTCGTGGCGATCCAGCGGCTTCCGCTCTCGATCGTCGACTTCCCGTCGGGCGTCTTGGAGGTGACCTTCGTCGCGACCAACACGTCGGCGCTGCCGTCGTCGTTCCAGCGCTGCACGCCGGCCTCGAGGACCGATCCGGTCGGTGGGTTCGCCACGCGCGACCTGGACCAGGATCTCGTTCTGCTTCTCCTGAAGTTCTTGGCGAACTCGCCGGTGGCCTGCGGCGGCGACGCGGTCGGCATAGGCGTTGGCGTGGAACGGGTCCAGCTGGTGTACATCGTCATGAACTCGCGCGCATAGCCCAGCGCCGAGGCCTCCTTGATCGCTTCGCGCCGGTCTGCCCGGTGCTCGACGAGCATGAACGTGCTCGCCGCGATCGCGGCCGCCGCTACCAGCCGCGGTCACCGCCGTGACGACGATCAGACCCCACCGGCCGCGGGGGCCGGCGGCGCCACGGTGAAGTAGTCGGCGTCGACCGCGCCGTCGGACCCCGCCGCGTCGAACCTGCGCCGCGGGCTCACTGGCCGGCCTGATTCATCTGCGGTTTCTTGAGCACGGTCAGGTTGGCCACCCGCCACTGACCGTCGTCGGACCGGACGAAGTCCACCCGCACCGTCGCGGTGATGAACTTCAGATCCTTGGGGTCGTCGCCGCGCTGGCCCTGCATCGCCATCAGCATCGAGGCCCGGTCCGGGGTCACCGGCGGGTTGGTCAGCACCGCGCTGCTGACCGCCCAGTACTCGTTGGAGGTCGCGCCCGCCTGCTGGACCACCTGCTTGCTGCTTCTGCAGCTGCGGCCGGTATCCGTCGGTGGTCAGCGCCTGCGCGCGGGCGAAGTCCTGCGGCATGGACTCGACGCCGTAGCTGAGCATCTGTTCGACGATCCGCGGCCCCTGCTCGGCGATCTGGGCACGCGCCTGCTCGACCGCGCGCTCATGCCGGTAGTTCACCGCGTACCCCAGTCCGGCTGCCGCGGCGCACAGCACCGCGGCCGTGATCAGCACGACGGCCACCGGTCGCCGCATGTCGCGGTCGGGCGGCGGCACGCGATGCACCTCGGTGCGCGCCAGCAGATCGGCGAAGGTACGGCGGCGACGGTCCCACAGCGGCCACAGCCAGCCGACGAACAGCGCCGCCGTGTCCAGCAGGTGAGCCAGCTCCCTGGCCGTCAACCGCACCACACCGACCTCGCCGCCCGAGCGGTGCCGCACGGCGATCCCGCACAGCGCGCGGCCCAGCGTCCAGCCGAGGACGCTGGGCAGCACGACGCGATTGACCACCAGCGCGGCCAGCACCAGCCCGAAGGCGGCGGCGAACACCCAGCGCTGCCAACTGCCGGACGGCGCCGATAACGCCAGCAACGCCGTCGTCGCCGCCACCGCGACGCCGGGCACGACGTCGACCAGCAGGGCACGCGCCCGCACCGACCAGGGCGCAGGCAGCTGCTCCGGTGCGGCGGCCTGGTCGGCGGGGGTGGACGTGTGCAGAACAGCCGTCACGAGGTGACCTGGTCGAGCTTCTCGATGCGGTAGCGCCCCTCGTCGAAGGCCATCGTCGCGCGCAGGCGGTAACCGACCTGCTGGTCGGCCGCCTCGGAGTTGGAGATCTTCACCCGGACCGCGACGAGCACGTTGATGGTCCCGTCGTCGTTGTGGCGCTCGACGGCGGCGCGCAGCTCGTCGACGGCCACCCGAGCGTTGGCCGCCTGGTACGCCTCGGCGATCACGCTGCTGTACAGGCCCGCCTGCACACCGAAGTCGCCGGTCGAGCATTCCAGGATCTTGGACTGCGCCGCGGTCATCGCCGCCGTGTCCGGCGCCTGCGTGGCCGCCACACATTCCTTGGCGGCCAGCAGGGCCGCCTCGTCGTCACGCAGAATCTTGGCGCCGCTCTGGTCGGCACGCAGTGCGAAGTATCCGCCGGTCACCGCCCCCGCGGTGAGCAGGACCAGCGCCGCGATCACGGCCGCCACCCAGCCGACGCCCAGCCTGGCCGGTCTGCGGGTGTCGGTCGGCTCCTGGGGAGTCGATTCGTCGAGTCGATTCGTCGAGGGTCGATTCCTCCGGTGCCGACGCAGACGCTGTCTCCGGAGCGTCGCCGGGGTCGGTGTCGCTACCCGGCTCGCTGCGCTCCTGCCCTCCGGCGTTCAGCCGGCTGGCGCCAGCATCTCCTTCCATCCGTCGTCTCCTGGGTTGTTCGAGTTCCTGACGTTGTACCGCACCCCGTCAGGGCCCACCACCTCGCCGCTCTGCGGGTTGTACGCCGCGGTGCTGCCGGGCGGTCCCTGGGCCGGGGTGTAGATGCACGGGTTGGGCTGTTGCCCGCTGCATCTGACGGTACCCGAGCCCGGCGGACTCAACGGATCGCTGACCGGTGCCGTGGACTCCGGTTTCGGCAGCTTGTCGGCGGGCAGCGGGTTCATACCGTTGTTGATCGACGGCGCCGGGATCACCCGGCCGGGGTCCACGCCCTGGTCACAGCGCGCGCCGGGCGCCGGGCAGGACAGCACCTGGTTCGGGTCGCCGTACCACGGGTTGGTGCCCAACGGCACGTACGGCTCGTTGCTGCGGCACTCCTTGGGCGTCGCGGCCCGCTTGCCCGGTACGTCGGCGCACGGGTAGTTGCGCGCGCCGCGCACCACGTTGCCCTGATAGTCCTTCGGGATCTTGCAGTAGGTGCCGGTGGGCAGTGGCGCCATGCTGGTGTCGGCCGGCGAGCGCCACTCGGATGCGGGCAGGAAGCCGGTCAGACAGGGCGGCGGCAGGTTGATCGACAGGCCGAAGTGCAGCAGACCCTCGTTCTCGAAGATCGTGCCGGCCTGCGCCACCGCGGCGCCCTGGGGCAGGATCACCAGCGCCTGCTCGAGGCCCTTGTTGTAGCGCTTGAGCATGTCGATCACCACCGACAGGTTCGCCAGCGTCTGCGGCAGCGCGTCCCGCACATCGCTGAACAGGGCACTGACCTGATCCAGCGTCGGCGCCGCCTGCTGCAGGCCGCTGCGCAGCGCGGGATCCTGCTCGGCGGCCTGCGAGGCGATGATGTTCAGGTTGCGCGACCACTGCTGGATCGCGTCGCCGGTCTGCACCTGACTGTTCAGGATCGGTGCCGAGTTGGCGATGATGTCGTTGACCTGAGGCAGGTTGTCCCGGAATCCCTCGGCGAGGTTCGTGGTGGATTCGACCAACCGCTGCAGCGACGGTCCCAGCCCGCCGACCGCGGCCGAGGTCTCGGTCAGCAGCGAGTCGATCTTCTCCTTCGGCAGCACCGCCAGCCCCTTGTTCGCCGCGTCGAGGGCGGGACCGACCTGGGCGGGCACCGTGCTGTCGGTGATCGTCTGCCCCGGGTTGAGGTACTTGTCGGTATCGCTGCTCGGCACCAGATCGAGGTACTGCTCGCCGATGGCCGAGACCGAATGCACCGCGGCTGTCACATCGACCGGGATCTTGTACTCGTCGCTGATGCTCATCGTGGCTTTGGCGCCGCGCTCGGTCGGCTCCACCGCGGTGACCTTGCCGATCTGACTACCCCGGTAGGTGACGTTGGCGGTCTCGTAGAGGCCACCCGAGCGCGGCAGTTGGGCGTACAGCGTGTACTGGCCGATGCCGGCCAGGCTGGGCAGCCGCAGGTAGTACAGCCCCAGCACGGCGACCGCGATGATCGTGAGGATCGTGAAGATGATCAGCTGAATCTTGATGAACCGTGTCAGCATCGTTCACTCACCCCTTTCCACCAGCGGTCCGCCCGGCACGTCGTGCGGGTTCGGCGTGAACCGCACATCCGGGATCATCGTGTTCGGGTCGCGGCCCCACGACTGCTCCAGCGCACGCAGGAAGCCGGAGATCCCGGTGCCGCTGAAGAACCCGTTGTCGACGGCCGACAGCGTCAGGTCGACCAGGATCGAGACGTTGATGTAGTCGCCGCGGACCACCTTCGGCACGTTCTCGATGCTGAACGGTGCGGTGAACAGCAGCTTGAGCGCACCCAGCAGGTAGGGGCTGGCCTTGCCCAGCTCGCGCAGCGGCCGCTGCAGGTTGGCCAGGTTGGTGTGCAGGTTGTCGGCGGCGGGCGCCAGGGCGCCCTCGGCGGCGCCACTGATCCGGCCCAGCGCGACCACCGCGTCGGCGAACAGATCGCGGGTGTCCGCGAAATGTTTGATCAGCGGCGGGAACTCGGTGAGCACCTGGTCCAGGGTGTCGTTGCGTTGCTCGACCTCCGAGAGCAGCCGGTTGGTGGAGTCGATGGCCCGCGTGATGTCGTCGCGCTGCTTGTTGAGTTCGGCGGTGAAGGTGTCCAGCTTGCCCAGGAAGTCCCGGATCTGATCCGAGCGGCCGTTGAGGACGTTGAAGACCTCGGTCTGGATCGTCTCCAGGTTCGACACCCCGCCGCCGGTGAGGATCGACGCGATGCTGGCGAGCACCCGCTCGGTGGTGGGGAACGCCGATGCGTTCTTCAGCGGGATCATGTCGCCGGACTGCAGTTTCTGCGGGGACGGATCCGGCGGCACGTCGAGCTGGACGTGCTGGGAACCCAGCAGGCTGGTCTGGCCGATCTTGGCCTGGCGTGTTCTCCGGCAGCACCACCGACGGGTCGAGGTCCAGCGTCAGGGTGGCGATCCAGTTCTTGAGCTCGATGGCGCGTACCCGGCCGACGTAGACGTCGGCGACCCGCACCCGGCTGTTGACGTTGAGCGCCAACGTGTCCGGCATCTGCACGTAGATCGTCTTGTGGTCGGAGCCGGTGCCGGGGCCGCCGGGCAGCGGCACGTTCGCGATGCCCTTCCAGGACCCGCACGACGTCAGCACCAGCGCGGCCGCGCCCAATGCCACGGCCCTGCGGGTGAGTGTGCGCAAGCTTCCCACGGTCAGCCTCCCGCCTCAGCCGGCAACAACGGTCCCGTGGGCGCGGCAGGCGCGGGCGCGGCAGGCGGTGCCGCCGGCGCGATCGCGCCGAGCGGGTCACCCGGGACGACGCCCGGAGCCGGCGCCGGCGGCGGTCCCGGCTGCGGATACCACGGCGGGGGCAGCGGGCTGCTCTCGTTGTAGGCGTCCGGTGGGCCGGGCAGCCTGCCGTTGTTGACACCGAACGCCGGCGGCGCCGGTGGCGCGGCGATGTCGGGTCCGCCCATCAACTCCGACAAGCGATTCCGGTGTCAGCATGTTCGCGGTGAACGGCTGCACGTCGACGCCCTGCATACCCGGCGCCACGACCCATCCGGGCTCGTGGTTGCCGTGGGAGAACAGGGTGTCCCGGGAGAAGATGCCGGGCACGGTGGTGTCCTTGTAGCCGGGTGGGGGCTGCAGGCGCGGTTCGGAGTAGGCGATCTGCTTGGGCAGCGTCATCGCCGACTGCAGCTGGTTGGCGCCGAACGGCAGGTAGTTGAACTTGATCGCGTCCAGGATCGGCCCCAGGTACTGCGCGCACAGCTCCGAGGACTCCTGGTAGCCGAGGCGGCTGCCGGCCTGGATCGCGCTGCAGATGAACTGCATCGGGTTGGCGAAGTTGTTGATCACCGGCATGCCCACGATGCCGCCCGCGTTTGGTGCGGAGATGTTGACGACGTTGGCCCCGAGGTTCGGGAAGACGTGCAGACCGGTCTCCAGGCCGTCGCGCGGTTCCGGCTGCAGAATCGCGTTGGTGACGTCGGCCAGGTTGTTGACGTCATGGGCCAGCACTTCACCGTTCTTGCCGATGAAATCCCTTGTGGTGGAGAGCAACTGGTTGAGGTCCTGCAGGGCGTCGGCGACCTCGCGGTCGGTGTTGGTGAACGCGCCGGTGAACTGGGCGAGATCGTTGTTGAGCGCCATGAACTGCTGATCGCTCTTGTGCAGCGCGTTGACGAACAGCGCGAGGCTCTTGACCACGCTGAACAGGTCACCGCGGCCCTCGTTGAGCGCGAACAACGCGTCCGACAGGTTCTTGAGGGTCTTGTTGAGCTGTTCGCCCTTGCCGGCGAACCCGTCTGCGGCGGACTCGATGATGTCGCCGAACGGGCCCTTGGGCTGCTCGGGGGTGGGGCCGAGATCGGTGAGCAGGCGGTTCAGCGAGTCCCGCAGGTCGTCGTACTCGACGGGCACCTGGGTGCGGTCGAGCTTGATGACGGCGCCGTCCTGCATGACCGGGCCGCCGGTGTAGGGCGGCGCCAGCTGAATGGTTCGCGAAGCGACCAGGCTGGGGTTCAGGATGGACGCGGTCGCGTCGGCCGGGACCTTGTACTTGTTCGAGTAGTGGAACGTCACCTTCATTTTGTCGCCGGCCGGTTCGATCTTGTCGATCGTTCCGACCCGGACGCCCATGATCTGGACCTTGTCGCCCGGATAGAGCGCGAGCGTCTGGGAGAAGTACGCCACGACGGTGTTGTTGGTCAGCCGCTTGTACATGCTGAACCCGACGAACGCGGCGATCACCCCGAGGATCACCACGACGATGCCGATGATCAGGGCGGTCCGGGAGACACCGGGCACCTTGAGGTTGCGCACGTTGAAGATGGTCGACATCTGCCCCCCTACCCTTGCGATCCCGGTGGCAGGAACGGCGGATTACCCGGCAGCACAGGGTCGCCCGCGGGCGCGGGCATCGGACCCGGTCCCGGCGGCGGCGGCGGTCCGTTCAGCGCCGGCGGCAACGGTGCGATGCCCGGCGTGAAGTCCGGCGGTGACGGTTGCGGTGCGAGCGGCACGGTCCGGGCACCCGGTGGCGCGGGCGGCAGCGGTGGCATCGCGCCCGGCACATTCGGCGACAACTGTCCCGGGATCGCGGCGGCGGGCACACCCGGCGAGGGCTGCGGGCCATTGGGATTCGGCGCCGACGTCGCGACGTTCGGGCCGGGGCCGGCGTAGTTGGGTCCGTAGGGGTTGTCACCGAACGGGCCGACCGTCAGATCTGCGCACGGCAGCGGATTGCCGGGTCGCGGCAGCCCGTCGGCGGGCGGGGTGTAGGAGCACGGCGACCCCTTCAACACGGCCGGGCCCGGGTTCTCCGGGGTGCCCTCCAGCGGCGTCGGTGCGGGCGGCGGCGCGCCGTTGGGGAAGCCGGTGCCGTTGGGGTCGGGGAAGCGGAACGCGGGCAGCCCGGCGTTGCGCCAGAACTCCTCCGGGTTGATCCCGCGCTTCTTGAACGCGGCATCCACGTACGGCTGCAGGATCCAGTAGGGCGCCAGGTTGGCCAGCATCACCTTGAAGTAGGGGCCGGAGGCGATCGCCTCGCCCAGCGACGCCGTGAACTTCGACAGCGTCTTGAGCACGTCGACGAGGTCGAACTTGCGCTCGTTGAGGACGTCGCTGATGGTGCGCAGCTGCTCCAGCACGTGGTTGAGGTTCGGGTTGTCGTCGATGAACCCCTTGACCTGGGCGGAGAACTTACCGACCCGCTCGAGCAGCTGGCTCACCGCGTAGTTGCGCTCGTTGACCGCGGCCAGCAGCGTCTGGGCGTTGACGAACAGCTGGTTGATCTGCTCGCTGCGGTTGCCCAGAACGCCGGCCACCCGGTTGGCGTTGGCGAGCAGCTGCTTGATCTGGTCGTCGCGCTTGCCGATGGTGTCGGAGAACCGGGCCACCCCGTCGAGTGCCGCACTCAGATGCGGATAGGTCTGATCGATGGTCTCGGACAGCACGTTCAGCGATTCCTTGACCGTCTTGGTGTCCCAGCCGGACGCGGACTTGCTCACGTCGAAGAAGGCGTCGTAGATCTGGTACGGCGTGGACGTCTGGCCCAGCGGCAGCACCCCGTTGGCCTGCAACGGTTCCGTGCCGCGCGGCTCGATCTCGATGTTGCGCCTGCCGAGGATGGTGTCGGTGCGCACGGCGGCCCGGCTCTTGGTGCCGATCTCGGTGCCGCCCAGCGAGTACCCGATGACGACCTTGTCGCCGTCGATCTCCAGTGACCGCACCGTGCCGACGTCCACGCCGGCGATCCGCACCTTGTCGCCGTTGTTGATGCCGCCGGTGTCGGAGAACTCCGCGTAGTACGTCGGCGTCGCGAACAGCATCGGCACGCTGGCGAAGCTCTGCCCCACCCCGATCACGATGACCAGGAGGATGATGCCCATCAACCCGCTGCGGACGCGGTTGGAACCCTCGAGAACTCTCATTTCGGCGTGCACCTACCCGAGGGCTGACTCCACACCTTGACCGTGCGCACCGGTCCGCCGGGCTGCAATCCGTTGAGCTTCAACGAGACGTCGCAGGCGTAGAAGTTGAAGAAGTCGCCGTAGACACCGCCCGCGCGCCCGATGATCTTCAGCGCGGTCGGCAGCCGGGTGAGCAGGTCGTTGAGCCCGTCCTTCTGTTCGACCAACGGCTGCTGGATGATCTCCAGCTTGCTCACGGTCTGCTGCAGCAGCGGCCGGTTGTCGGCGAGCAGGTCGGCGATGGTGCCCGCGGCGTCGCTGATGTCGGCGACCGAGCCGGCGATCGGGTCGGCGCGGTTCTTCAGCCCGGTGATCAGCGTCTCGAAGTTCTGGACCGTGTCGTCGAACTGCTGCTGATGCTTGACCGTGGTGTCCAGCACGGTGTTCAGGTTCTTGATCACCTCTCCGATGGCTTGGTCGCGATCCGCGAGCGCCGCTGTCAGAGAAGCGGTTTGGTCGAGGATGTCGTTGATGGTGCCGCCCTGGCCCTGGAACACCGTGACGATCGACTGGGCGATGGTGTTGACCTTCTCCGGGTCCAGGGACTGGAACACCGGCCGGAACCCGCCGATCAGCGCGTCCAGGTCGAGCGCCGGTTGGGTGAGGGTGATCGGAATGGTCGCCGCCCGCGGCCGATCTTGCGGTTGCTCTCGCCCCGCTTGAGCTCCATGTACCGGTCACCGATCAGGTTCAGGTAGCGGATCGAGGCGGTGGTCTCGTCGAACAGCTCCAGCGATCGGTCGACGTCGAAGTTCACCTTCACCTTCGAACCGCCGTCGATCAGCTCGACGTCCTTGACCTTGCCCACCTCCACTCCGGAGGCGCGGACGAACTGTCCGGAACGCAGGCCGCTGGCGTTGGAGAAGATCGCCGAGTAGCTGGTGGTGCGGTCGAAGCGCACCTGGCCGAACACCACGATGATGATCGCGGTGAACACCAGGAGCACCAGGGAGAAGGCGCCGAGCTTGATGGCGGTTCCGGTGATTTTCATGGGTTGATCGTGTGCTCCCCGACTTGGCGTCCCCAGACGTATTCGGCGAGAAGCGGCTGGCCGAGTTCCAGGTGGTTGTACGGGGCGATCGAGGCGCCGGTGTCCATCACCAGGTACGGGGCCGGCCACAGATCGCGGGTGATGGGCTGCCAGCAGCCCGGACGGCCTTCCGGTCCGCCCTTGGCGTTGATGCGCGGGAGGTTGTCCGGGTACACGTAGGCGTTCGCGGTGCCCAAGCCGAGGAGCTCCGAGTGGGTGCGCAGCGAGTAGCCGTTGCCGCCCAGCGACGCCGCGATCTTGGGCTCGACGTCGTGGAAGTTGCGGATCGTGCAGAACAGCGCCGGGCTGTACTCGTCGAGCAGGGCCGAGGTCGGCAGCAGGTCCTTCGCGCCGCGGGTCAGGTACGGCCCGCCGCGCTCGAAGATGTCGCCGCCGGTGTTGCCGAAGCCGACCGCGGCCATCAGCGCCTGGTCGACGTTGCCCTGCTGCTCGTTGAGCGTGCGCGCGGTGGTGACCGCGTTCTGCAGTCCGTCGAACAGGTCCGGGGCGGCGTCGGCGTACACCTCGCCGAGGTCGGCGAGCAGCTGGTTGTCGCGCCGGATCTGCGGCATCTGCGGGTTGATCTCGGACAGGATCTGTTGCCGTTGATGATCGACTGACCGAACCGGTCGCCCAGCCCATCGAGGGCCTGCGCCGTCGCGGTCAGCGTCTGGTTCAGCTTGATCGGGTCGACCTGCTCGGCCAGTCGACACCACCGTCTCGAACAGCGTGTTGAACTCGGTGGTCACGCTGGTCACGTCGATCACATCGTCGGCTGGAGATCCGCTGCTTCGCCGGGTCCTTCGGCGAGGTGAACGACACGTACTTGTTGCCGAACACCGTGGTGGCGCTGATCTCGGCATCGACGTTCTTCGGAATCAGGTCGAGGTACTTCGGATCGACCTCCAGCGTGATCTTCGCCTGCGGCTCGCCGCCGACGGTGACCTGCTCGACCTCGCCCGACGCGGCCGATCTCGACGCCGTTGTAGGTGACCTTGGCGCCCTGGTCCATCGACAGGCCCGAGCGCGCCGGCCATCATCGTCAGCTCGTGTGCGCGGCAGGAAGTCGCCGCGGAACTGGAGGATACACCAGCACCAGGGTGACGATCGCCACGAGCGCCAGGACCGACGCCGGCGAGCTTGTACGGCGGGTGCCGCTTGCTTGTTCACGGGTGCCGTCATCGCCGCTACACCGTCAGGTTGAAGTTCGGGTCGACGCCGTAGAGCGCCAACGAAGCGAGCAGGACCACACAGACGATCGCGACCAGCGACGCGCGCATCGACCGGCCGACCGCCTCGCCGACGCCGACCGGGCCGCCGCTGGCGTAGATAGCCGTAGTAGCAGTGGTTCAGCATCACGATGACCGAGATGATGATCGCCTGCACGAACGACCAGAACACGTCGTCGGGGCGCAGGAACGTCCGGAAGTAGTGCTCATAGGTGCCGGTCGACTGGCCGTAGAAGATCGTGGTGGTCACCTGAGCCGACAGGAAGGACATGATGATCGCCATCGCGTAGAGCGGGATGATCACGACGAAGCCGGCCATGATCCGCGTGGACACCAGATAGGAGATCGACTTGATGCCCATCACCTCCAGCGCGTCGATCTCCTCGCTGATCCGCATGGCGCCCGAGTTCGGCGGTGGCGCCCGCGCCGACGGTGGCCGCCAGCGCCTGACCCGCGACCACGGGTGCGGCGATGCGCACGTTGATCATCGCGGCGAAGAAGCCGGTGAACGCCTCGACACCGATGTTGCCCAGCGACGCGAAGCCCTGGATCGCGACCAGCGAGGACCCCGACAGCGTGACGAACCCGACGATCGCCACCGTGCCGCCGATCACGGCCATCGCGCCGGTGCCCATGCCGATCTCGGCGATCAGCCGCAGCGTCTCCTTGCGGTAGTAACGCAGCGCGTGGCCGATCGAGCCGATCGCGGTGACGACGAACCAGGCGACGTGCCCGACGCTGTCGAGAACCGCGTGCCGGTGCGCCGGCCACCTTCTCGGTGCGCGCGTACACCGCGAGGGAACCGCGAGCGCAGGACGGTGGCAGTCACATGTCAGCTCCCCGTTCCGAATCGGACGCCGATGGTGGTCAGCACCACGTTGACCGCGAACAGCGCGATGACGCACAGCACCAGCGTCTCGTTCACCGCGGTGCCGACGCCCTTGGCGCCGCCGGCCACGGTCAGGCCGCGGTAGCAGCCGACCAGCCCGGCGATCAGGCCGAACGTGGGCGCCTTGATCAACGAGATCAACACCTCGGGCAGTCCGGTGACCAGCGTCAGCGTGGACACATAGGCGCCCGCCGAAACGTTCTGCAGATAGACGCCGAAGATGAAGCCGCCGACCAGGCCGATGGTGATCACCGCGCCGTTGAGCAGCATCGCGACGAAGGTCGACGCGACCACGCGCGGCACCACCAGCCGGTGGATCGGGTCGATGCCGAGCACCTCGAGCGCGTCGATCTCCTCGCGGATGGTGCGGGCGCCGAGGTCGGCGCAGATGGCCGTCGACCCCGCGCCGGCGACCACCAGCACCGTGACCAGCGGTCCCAGCTGGGTCACGGCGGCCAGCGCGGCACCCGCGCCGGAGATGTCGGCGGCGCCGAACTCGGTGAGCAGGATGTTCAGCGTGAAGATCAGCAGCACCGTCAGCGGGATCGACACCGCGACAGTGGGCAGGAACGCCACCCGGAGCAGGAACCAGCTCTGCAGGATGAACTCGCGCCACTGGAACGGCGCGCAGCAGCGCCTTACCGGTGAGCACGCACATCCGCACGAAGCCGCCGACGGCCTCCAGCCCGGCCTGGCCTGATCGCGCACGTAGCCCGTCAGGTTGGTCGACGCCGTCACCGGGCAGCCTCCGCGACGGTTCCGCGTCACCGGCGTAGCGCAACGGCAGCATCCTGTCGCACGCCCCCTTCTAGCCCCGACCCCGTACCGTGTGAGTCCGTCTCCCTACCGGTTGGTAGTAAGACGGACCACAGGACTGTACCCGATGCAATGCCCGTCTGTACCGCATCCGCAGGATTGTGCCCGTAACCGTTAGCAAACCGACCCCCTCCCCGCTAATCCTGTGAGCCCCAGCAGAAACCGTTGGCGCAGAGTGGAACTTTCGCGAGCGTCAATGTAACTGCCGGCGCCGAAGCGCGCCCTCAATTCCGTCTTCAGAACTTTGCCAGCAGGGTTCCTGGGCAGGGCGTCGACGATTTCCAGAACCTTCGGGTGCTTGTAGCGGGCGAGCCTGCTCGGTCAGGAAATCGTCGAGATCGGCCAGCGCGAGGGACATCGCCGCGCCGCTTCCCAGCGAACTCGCGCGCGACCACCACAGCAACGGGAACTTCGCCCCACTTCTCGTCCGCGCGGCCGATCACGGCCACCTCGACGATGGCCGGGTGGGCGGCGAGAACGTTCTCGACTTCGGCGCAGTAGATGTTCTCGCCGCCGGAGATGATCATGTCCTTCTTACGGTCGACGACCCAGATGTAACCCTCGTCGTCCTGGCGCACCAGGTCGCCCGAGTGGAACCAGCCGCCGGCGAAGGCCTCCGCGGTGGCCTCCGGGTTGTTCCAGTAGCCCGCCATCAGCGTCGGGCGCGCGGTAGACGATCTCGCCGACCTGGCCGACCGGGACGTCGTTCATGTCGTCGTCGACGATCCGCGCGGTAGACCGTGGGGATGACCTTGCCGACCGAGCCGAGTTTGCGAAGCGCGTCCTCGCCCAACAACATGCAGGTGACCGGCGACATCTCGGTCTGCCCGAACGCCGCCAGGATCTGGGTCCCCGGGAACGTCTCGCGACATCTCCCGCAGCAGGGTGTCCGAGGCCGGCGCGGCGCCCCAGGACAGCACCCGCAGCTTCAGGTCGCGGGGGTTGGCCCGCTGCGCGGCGCAGACCGCCTGCCACTGCGCGGGAACCAGGAAGATCCCCGTCACCTTCTCGGCCTCGAGCACGTCGAGCAGTTCGCCCGGGTCGAAGGCGCCGAGCGGATAGAGCACGGTCGGCCTGCCGAGCAGCAGGCCGAAGATCGTGTTGCCGATGCCGGCGATGTGGAACAGCGGGACCCCGATGAAGCCGATGTCGTTGTTGATGTCGGCGCCGCTGGTGAACAGATGCGTCATCGCCTGGCCGGTCGAGGTTGTTGTGCGTGAGCACCGCTCCCTTGGGCCTGCCGGTGGTGCCCGAGGTGTACATGATCAGCGCGGGCGAGTCGTTCGGGATGTCGACGGCTCGGCGGCGCTCGGCGCCACGGCTCGGCCAGCAGGTCCTCGTAGCCGCAGCGACATCGTCGTCGGTGCCGCCGCCGGCGACGATCGACGGTGCCAGCGTCGGGTCGAGGTCGCGCACCGCGGTGGCGACCGCGAGCCAGTACCGATTCGGTGATGACGACCCGGGCCTCGACAGTCGGAGACCAGGAACGCGATCTCCGGCGGGGTCATCCGGAAGTTGACCGGTACGGCGATCGCCCCGAGCTTGTTGATCGCCAGCGAACGGCTTCGATGAACTCCGGTCGGTTGAGCATCAGGATCAGCACCCGGTCGCCGAACCCGACGCCGCGCCGGTGCAGCGCACCGGCCAGCGCAGTCACCCGGCGGTCGAGCTCGGCCCAGGTGGTGGTGTCGCCGAGGAATCGCAGCGCGGTCGCGTCGGGCTGCATCAGCGCATGCCGGGCGAGCTGGTTGGTCCAGTTCTGACGGCGGGCGAGATACGGCTGCTCGGTCATCGGGCCGGAGTGGCCGGATGGATCGCTCAACGTGTGCTGCTCCTTCCCAGCCGCGTCACGGGTTGCGCAAGGATGGCATTTGATCAAGGATGATATTTGATCAAACATGGTGTTGTCCCGGTCACACTATGGCCCCCGTGCGCTCGGCACAAGATTTCGTCACACCTCGTCACATCAGTCCGGAGAGGCCCCGATGACAGGAACGGCGGCGTGAACGCCCCGGCCCGATCGCGGCCGCGGGGTGCGGTTCGGCGCGAGCAGCTCTCCGACGAAGTGGCGGCCCGGCTGCGGGCGGAGATCATGACCGGCGCACTGCGTCCGGACACGTTCATCCGGCTCGACGAGACCGCCGCGCGGCTGGGGGTCAGCATCACGCCGGTCCGCGAGGCGCTGCGCACCCTGCGCGGTGAGGGCATGGTGGAGCTGGAGCCGCATCGCGGCCACCGGGTGGTGCCGCTGTCGCGCGGTGACATCGAGGACATCTTCTGGCTGCAGGCCACCATCGCCCGGGAGCTGGCCGAGACCGCCACCCGGCGCATCACCGACGAACAGATCGACGAACTCGAGGCGCTCAACCGAGAGTTGGCCGCCGCCGTCGAGCGCGCGGATGCCGACGCGGTCGGCGCTGGCGGAGTTCGCCTTTCACCGGGCGTTCAACCGCGCCGGCCGGCGCATCAAGCTGGCGTGGTTCCTGCTGCACGCCACCCGCTATCTGCCGCCGCAGCTGTTCGCCGCCGATCGGACGTGGGGCGCCGCCGCGGTGGCCAGCCACGAACAGCTGATCGAGGCGCTGCGCCGGCGCGACGTGCGGACCGTCGTCGACCTCACCGAAGGCCAGTTCACCGACGGCTTGGCGCGCCTGCTGGCCTGGCTGGACCAGGTCGGGCTGTGGAGCTGACGCCGGCTAGCGTGGCCGCGAGCTGCTCGGCCCGCGCCTTGAGGTTGTCGGCGAGGTAGTCCAGCGTGTCGCCGATCGCCTTCTTCACCATCGGCTTGGGGAGGGCCAGCTTGGTCTCCACATCGAGGTCCACGGTCAGCAGCGACGTGGGCCCGATCGGCACCACCGAGAACTTCTGTTCCTGCTTGTCGAAATGGTCGCCCTGCTGCAGCACCGTGTAGATCTGGTTCTCACCGGGGTAGTAGACCGCGGTGATGAAGGTTCCGGCCTGACCCTGCACCACGACGTCGAGCCGCAACTGGCTGGGACGCCCGTCGTCGTAGCGGGCCAGCACCCAGCAGCCCTTGATCTCCTCGTTCCACTGCGGGTAGCTCTCGAAGTCGGCGACGATCGCCATGATCGACTCCGCAGAGGCCGCAACCTCGACTGTCTTGCTCACCAGCGGCACCGGCTGAGCATAGCGAGCGGCGAGAGGCCTCAGCGGGGGCGGCTCGGTCCACTTCTCGGCGCCGCGGGCATCAGCGCCAGCAGCGGAATGTGCCCGAGTCGGGGTGCCTCACTCGGGTAGCCCGCCCTGACGAAGGCGCGCGCCCTGCTCACGATGGTTGATGGCCTCACCTGCGCTCCTCGGCCGAATGATCGACGTGGTGCTGGGTGAAGTACCCCGCCACCGCGCCGCCAAACCCGCGTTCAGCCGCCGAGTTCGGCGCGCAGGTCTCTGGCGTTGCGGACGGCGTTGCCGCCGAGGTCGTTGTTGAAGTACACCGAGCACCTCACGGCCCTGGTCCACCCACTCGCGGATCCGCGCGGCCCACCACCGAAGGTCCTCGGGGCGGTAGGACCCGCCGTACAGCGCGCCCGGATCGGGTCCGTGCAACCGTACGTACACCCACCGCGCGGTCGCCTTCAGGATGCACGGCAATCCGGCGCCGCTCATCACCACGTATGCGGCACCGTGCTTTTCCAGCACTCGTACGCGCCGGGGTCGTCCCAGGAGGGGTGCCGGAACTCGACGGCCACCGGAATCGCCGCCGGCATGGCCGCGAGGAAGTGGTCGAGTCGGTGCTCGTCCCGCTCCAGCGTCGGCGGCAGCTGCACCAGCAGGGGACCCGCGCGGTCCCCGAGTTGTGCCCAGCCACGCTCCAGGCGCTCGACCCATACTTCCGGGTTGCGCAGCCTGCGCGCGTGGGTCAGTCCGCGTGCGGCCTTGACCGCCATGGTGAAGCCCGGTGGGAGCTGATCGCGCCACCGCGCGAACCACGCGTCCGGCGGCCACCGGTAGAAACTGCCGTTGAGTTCGACGGTGTCGAACTCCTCGGCGTAGCGCTGCAGTCGCCGCCCCGGCGGCAACCCCCGTTCGTAGAGCACCCCCGCCCAGTGGTTGTAGGACCAACCGGAGGTGCCGATCCGGACCGTCACGTCCGCCGGGACCGTCAGGCGCGCGCTCCTGCGTCGGCCTGATCGACGCCGAGTGGCGTGGTCTCGCGCACCGCTTCGTCGCGGATCAGGCCGCGCAGCAGCGCGGTGCTGAATTCGACGGCGATCTCCTGCGCGGTGCGCCTGCCGTGCGGGCGCAGCCACCGGTAGGAGCCCAGCGTCATCCCGATGTAGCCCAGGGCCAGCACGTGCGAGTCGCACTCGTAGAACTCGCCGCTGGCGATCCCGCGGTCGATCACGTCGCGGACGTGCTCGTAGACCTGGGTCTCCTGCTCCCGGATGTAGGCCACCTGCTCCTCGGTGAACCACTCGGAGATGTACGGGCCTTCCTGGAAGTAGACGGCCGCGCGCTCGATGTCGCTGGCGATGCCGACCAGCAGGCGCCGGGTGAAGTGGTAGATCGTCTCCCGGGCCGACGCGGACGGGTCGTCGTGCAAGGCGTCGACGGTGAAATCGGCGGCACCCCGGTAGATGTCGTAGAGGATCAGCGATTTGCTCGCGTAGTAGTGGTACACCGTGGCCTTGTTCAGGCCGACCGCGTCGGCGACGTCGTCCATCCGGGTGCCGTGGTAGCCGCGCGCGGCGAAGAGCTTGGTGGCCACGGCCAGCAGTTCCTCGCGACGGGACATCCCGTTGCCGGTGGCGGATTCAGACATGGCGACTCACTATAGGCAGGACCGCGTGGGTCCACGGTCTACTAACTGGTTGGTTCAGTCTAAGCCGTTGCCGTGTCGCCGCGGACGCGACCGGTCTAGACTCGCCGCAGAGCCAGCGTGCAGGCCAGAGCCGACGGAGAGGTATCGCGGTGGACCCCAACCCCGATTACGACGCAAGCGACGAACTCGAGTACGGCATCAACTGGTTCGCCTGGATTCTGCGCGGCGTGTACCCGCCGCCGTCCTACCCGCCGGTCTGATCCGCCCTCAGCACCCGCCGACGCTCGAGCACCCATCCGCGGGTGTGCTCGCCGAGGGTGTGCGCGCGCTTACTCACCTCGTCGATGCCCGTCCTGCCCCGCTGCGCCACCACTGACAGATGCCCGCGGATTTCCGCGCGCCAGTCCCGCGGCGGGACCGGTTCGTGGTCGGGTGGCCACAGGATCGGCGGCTCGGCCAGGACGAGCTGGGCACCCGGCGCGGCCGGGCGCATGTCCTCGCCGTAGCATTCGCCGCACTTGCGGCACCGCACTTCGTAGCGCATCCCACTGGGTTCGCACTCGATGAAGACATAGTCCGCCATCGACACGCACCGGGGGCAGCGTGCCAACCCGCGTTCGACCACCATGCTCACGCTCGATATCGTCCGTCCCGCAGCGGCCGCAACGCACCGGGCGCCGACATGTCGATGCCGGATCGGTGCCTGTTCGAGACCTGTGCCTGTGCGCCGAGCGCCGGTCCCGGGATGGGCGCGGATGGTGCCGAAACCCGGGACCGCCGGTAACGCGGTGCGCGGTCGACCGTCGCGAACTCTTACACTTGCATCTTCCACCCGTCCAACGACGAGCGTGTCGGCGTGCCTGACGACACCAGCGCGCTGCAGACCGCACCGCGAGCAGAAACCTAGATCGGATACACATCGATGATCATCGGGATACCGAAAGAGTCCCTGGCCGGTGAGACGCGGGTGGCCGCCACCCCGGCCACGGTCACACAGTTGATCAAGCTCGGTTACGCGGTACAGGTCGAGTCCGGCGCCGGCGCCGCGTCGAGTTTCTCCGATGCCGCGTACACCGAGGCCGGTGCCGACGTCGGAACCGCCGACAGGCCTTCTCGGCAGACGTCGTGCTCAAGGTGAACGCCCCGACGAGTCCGAGATCGCCCGCCTGCGGGACGGCGCGACGCTGGTCAGCCTGATCTCGCCGGCGCTGCAAGCCCGAGCTCGTCGAGCAGCTGGCGTCGCGGCCCATCACCGTGCTGGCCATGGACGCGGTGCCCCGCATCTCGCGGGCCCAGTCGCTGGACGTGCTGTCCTCGATGGCGAACATCGCCGGCTACCGGGCCGTGGTCGAGGCCGCGCACCGGTTCGGCCGGTTCTTCACCGGCCAGGTGACCGCGGCCGGAAAGGTGCCGCCGGCCAAGGTGCTGGTGGTCGGCGCGGGCGTGGCCGGCCTGGCCGCGATCGGCGCCGCGGGCAGCCTGGGCGCCATCGTGCGCGCCACCGATCCGCGCCCCGAGGTGGCCGATCAGGTGAAATCACTGGGCGGCGAGTACCTGGCCGTCGACCCGGCGGCCGGCGAGGTGTCGGCCACCGGCTACGCCAAGGAGATGGGCGAGGACTACAAGGCCCGCGAGGCGCAGCTGTACGCCGAGCAGGCCAAGGACGTCGACATCATCATCACCACCGCGTTGATCCCGGGCAAGCCCGCGCCGCGCATCATCACCGCCGACATGGTGGCCTCGATGAAGCCGGGCAGCGTGATCGTCGACATGGCCGCCGCCAACGGCGGCAACGTGGAGGGCACCGTCAAGGATCAGGCCGTCGTCACCGACCACGGCGTCACGATCATCGGCTACACCGACCTGGCCGGCCGGCTGCCCGCTACGGCGTCGCAGCTCTACGGCACCAACCTGGTCAACCTGCTCAAGCTGCTCACCCCGGAGAAGGACGGGCAGCTGACCCTGGATTTCGATGACGTCGTGCAGCGCTCGATCACGGTGGTCCGCGACGGCGAGGTCACCTGGCCGCCGCCGCCCGTGCAGGTATCCGCCGCGCCGGCCGCGAAGGCCGAGGCCGCGCCGGTCGCACAGCAGCCGGCCAAGCAGCCGATGTCGACCGGGCGCCGGCTCGGGACGGCATTCGCCGTCGCGGCCGTGCTCTTCGCGCTGATCGCGCTGTCCCCGGCCGCGCTGCAGGTGCACCTGACGGTGTTCGCGCTGGCGATCGTGATCGGCTACTACGTGATCGGCAACGTGCACCACGCGCTGCACACCCCGCTGATGTCGGTGACCAACGCGATCTCCGGCATCATCGTCGTCGGCGCACTGCTGCAGATCGGGCACGGGAAATCCCGCCATCACCGCGGTGGCCTTCGCAGCCATCCTGCTGGCCAGCATCAACGTCTTCGGCGGCTTCGCGGTGACCCGCCGCATGCTGGCCATGTTCTCGAGGAGCTAGAAGCCATGTTCACGCTGGAAACCGCCGCCACCGCGGCCTACGTCGTCGCCGCGCTGCTGTTCATCCTGGCGCTGGCCGGCCTGTCCAAGCACGAGACGTCGCGGGCCGGCAACACGTTCGGCATCGCCGGGATGGTGGTCGCCCTCGTCGCGACGATCGCCCTGGCACTCGCCCGCGACATCGAGCCGCTCGGCCTGGCGCTGCTGGTCGCCGCCATGGCGATCGGTGCCGCGATCGGGCTGTGGCGCGCCAAGGTCGTCGAGATGACGGGCATGCCCGAGCTGATCGCGCTGCTGCACAGCTTCGTCGGCCTGGCCGCGGTGCTGGTCGGCTGGAACGGCTACCTGCACGTCGAGCGCGACGCCGGCGGCGCCGAGGCCGCTGCAGCTGGGCAGCGAGGGCATGCTCGGCATCCACTCGGCCGAGGTCGTCATCGGCGTGTTCATCGGCGCGGTGACGTTCACCGGCTCGATCGTCGCCAACCTCAAGCTCTCGGCGCGCATCAAGTCCGCGCCGCTGATGCTGCCCGGCAAGAACGTCCTCAACGTCGGCGCGCTGGTGGTGTTCTTCGCGCTCACGGTCTGGTTCGTGATCGACCCGCAGCTGTGGCTGCTCGTCGTCGTCACGGTGCTGGCGCTGCTGCTGGGCTGGCACCTGGTGGCCTCGATCGGCGGCGGCGACATGCCGGTGGTGGTGTCGATGCTCAACAGCTACTCGGGCTGGGCCGCGGCCGCATCGGGCTTCCTGCTGGGCAACGACCTGCTGATCATCACCGGCGCGCTGGTCGGCTCCTCGGGTGCGTACCTGTCCTACATCATGTGCAAGGCGATGAACCGGTCGTTCATCTCGGTGATCGCCGGCGGCTTCGGGATCGAGAGCCGGGCCGGCCGAGGACAAGGACTACGGCGAGCACCGCGAGATCACCGCCGAGGGCGCGGCCGAGCTGCTCGCGTCGGCGAACTCGGTGATCATCACCCCCGGCTACGGCATGGCCGTCGCGCAGGCGCAGTACGGCGTCGCCGAGCTGACCCGCAAGCTGCGGGAGCGCGGCGTCGACGTGCGGTTCGGCATCCACCCCGTCGCCGGTCGGCTGCCCGGCCACATGAACGTGCTGCTGGCCGAGGCCAAGGTGCCCTACGACATCGTGCTGGAGATGGACGAGATCAACGACGACTTCGACGGCACCTCCGTCGTGCTGGTCATCGGCGCCAACGACACCGTGAACCCGGCGGCGTCGGAGGATCCGGGCAGCCCGATCGCCGGCATGCCGGTGCTCACGGTGTGGAACGCCGACAACGTCATCGTGTTCAAGCGGTCCATGGCCTCGGGCTACGCCGGCGTGCAGAACCCGCTGTTCTTCCGGGAGAACACCCAGATGCTGTTCGGCGACGCGAAGGACCGCGTCGACGCGATCAACGCGCGCGCTATCGGAGACAGCGAAGGTCTGACGACGATCACAGCGGCGAGGGGGCCGGAACGAGCCGCGAGATCCACGTAATGCGGCGGGCCACTCGCACTTCGCCTGCAGAAAGCGGATATCGTCGGCTCGGCTCACCGCTCCGGCGGCGACGTCGCAATGCCCGGGTGCCCTGACCCGGGTGTGACTCGATGCGCATCGAGCCGCCCATCGCGTCGAACCGGGCCAGCAGGGACCCGAGGCCGATGTGCCCCGCGGCCAGCGACGTGCCGACGATCTCCGGGTCGAAGCCGCGCCCGTCGTCGGTGACGGTCAGGATCACCCGGTCGCCCGGCGCACCAGCTCGACGCGGGATCGCTTCGGCGCCCGCATGCTTGCCGACGTTGGTGAGCAGTTCGCGCGCGGCCCGGTAGAGCAGCGACTGCGATCCCGGCTTGCCGACCTCCTCGAGCTCGGCGACCACCTCGATGTCGTAGCCGGGACTGGAACTGCCGCAACAACTCCCGCACCCCGGCGGTGAGCCCCAGCTGCGCCAGCACCTGGGGGTGCAGTTCGGTGACCGTCGAGCGCAGACCCGTCGCAGTGTCCTCCCAGATCCACACCAGCATCCCGATCAGCGCGATCAGCGGCAGCCGCAGCGCGGCCGAGACGCGGACGGGTTCGGCGGCCAGGAAGTCCCGCCAGGTGCGCAGCAGGTCCACGTCAGTCCAGCAGTTTGCGGCGCATCGCCTCGGCGACCGCGGCCGCCCGGTCGCTCACGCCGAGCTTTTCGTAGAGCCGCTGCACGTGGGTCCTGACGGTCGACGGGGCCAGGAACAACTCCTTGGCCATCGCCGGGATGCTGCTGCCCGACGCGATCAGCGCCAGCACCTCGCGTTCGCGAGGGCTGAGCACCGGCCCGTCGGGCTCGGCGCGCCTGCGGATCTCGCCGGCCACCCGCCGGCCAGGCTCGGCGCCACGACGTCGCGGCCCTTGGCGCAGTCCAACACCGCGCTGACCAGTTCCCCGCGGGTGGACTCCTTGGTCAGGAACCCGGCCGCGCCGTCCTGCAACGCGCGGTAGACGATCGCGGACTCGTCGTGCGCGGAGATCAGCAGCACACGCGTCGGCAACTCGTCCCGGATCACCGCGGCGGCGACCGCCGCCCGTCCATGCCCGGCATCCGGTAGTCCAGCAGGGCGGCCTGGGGCCGGTGTTCGCGGATCGCCGCCAGCGCGGCCGGCCCCGACAGCCGAGAACCGGCGGGGCTAGTGCCGGGGTGAGAGCCCCCGGGTGGCCGGCCCCTCGAGCAGGGCGCCGTCCGGCGCGAACCGCGAGCCGTGCAGCGGGCACTCCCAGGCGTGGTCGGCGTCGTTCCACTCGACGACGCCGCCCAGGTGCGGGCACACCGGTGACACCGAATGGTGCACACCGTCGACGACGCTGTCGGCGTGCAGGTTCCACGGCGGTCCGCTGACGGTGCCCTGCCCCTCCTGCACGCCGGAGCCTGCGGTCAGCGGCTTGAGCCAGCCGCGCGCCAGATGCAGTCCCACGGAGAAGTTCGCCTGCAGCGCCGTCGGCACACCGGTGAGTTCGTGCGGGCTCCAGCTGGCGAACGCGTGCGCCCAGTCCATCCGGCCGCCGAGGATGCGCGCGGACAGCGCCAGCGCGGCAGCCACCCCGTTGCTCATCCCCCATTTGTCGAAACCCGTTGCGACCAGGATGCTTTCCAGCTTCGGCAGCAGCGGCCCGACGTAGGGCAGTTCGTCGGCCGGGTGGTAGTCCTGCGCCGACCAGAAGTGCGTCTGCACGGCGCCGGGATAGTGCAGCGCGGCCCAGTGCGGCCAGTTCGGTGAGCCCGTGGGCCGGCGCCGCGGACCGGCCGACGGAATGGCCTGCGCCGCCGACGATCAGCTTGTCGCCGGTCGGGGTCGGGGCGTAACGCACCGACCGGGTCGGCGAATCGACGGACAGGAACATCGGCCGGGTGATGTCGCCGGGCACGTCGAACGCCATGCAGTAGGACCGCTTGGCCTCCAGCCGGGCGAAGAACAAGCCGCGGTCCAGGATCGGGACGCCGGTGGCCAGGACGCAGTGCCCGGCGGTGATCGCGAACTGTCCGTCGCGGGTGTCCTGGGGCGCCGACGGGTCACGCAGATCGACCGTGACCGGTCCGGTGCCGGACACGGACGTGGCCCGGACTCCCTGGATGAGGGTGCCGCCGTGCCGCTCGAGCTCGGTGACGACGCTGTCGAGATACGGCAGCGGGTCGAGCTGGGCCTGCTCGCGCAGCCGCACACCGCCGCGGAACGGGAACGGCACATCGGCTTCGTCGACCCAGTCGACGCCGGCCAGTCCCGCCTCCCTGGCCGCCGCCAGCACCTCCCGGGCCGTGCCGATTCCGTCGTCGCTCTGGGCGTACGCGTGGTCGTCCTCGCGCTGCACGCTGACCCCGTGCTCGTCGCAGTACCGCAGCAGCCAGTCGCGGCCCTCGGTGTTGCCGGTGACGTAGGCGCGCAGCACGCCGCTGCCGTGCTTGCCGGCGATGTGCGCCAGCTTGCCGCCCTGCAGCACGCTGACCTTGCCGGTGGTGTTGCCGGTGGCGCAGGCCGCGAGCCGGCGCGCCTCGACGACGACCACCTTCTTGCCCGCCCGGGCGAGCAGCAGGGCGGTGGTGAGGCCGGTGATGCCGGCGCCGACGACCACCACGTCGACGGAGCGGGCGTCGTCGGGGACGTCGACCGGTGACGGGACGTTCTCGATACGGCCGTCAGTCCACAGGGAGGGCATGGCGCGTCAGATACCCGGCGGCGGGGTGGCCAAACGCCTGCGCGGTTTGGGCCGCGCGGATGTGGGCAGTCACGGTGCTGTGGAGATCTCCGACTTGACCACCCTGCCGCTGAAGGCCGGCGCAGCACTGCGCGACAGGCGCGTCTTCCATCCCACCGGAGTGCTGTGCGCCGGCTCGATCACCCGGCTGGCGCCGCCCGAGCGTGGGCTGCCGATCGTGTCCGGCGACGTCGTCGGCCGGATCTCGAAGGGCGTGGGCACCCCCGGCTCGATGCCCGACTTCGCGGGTCTGGCATGGCGGATGCAGCGCGACGCCGATTCGCAGGTCCCGTGGGACGTGTTGATGGTGTCCTCGACCGCGCGGGTGGTGCTGCGGCCGGCGACCTCGTGGCGGTCCGCGCAGTACTCCACGCTGATGCCGCTCGGCTATCGCGGCGAGGTGTTCTGGTTGCGCGCCGAGATGCAGACCCCTCTGCCGGGTGACGGGCTCGCACTGGCGGCGGTGCGCGACCGCCTGAACACCGGTCCGATCGAGTTCGCGATCACGCAGGCCCGGGGCGGTGGGCCGTTCACGAATCTCGCGACGCTGACGCTGCAGCGGGCGCTGTGCGGCGACGAGCCCGAGTGCGACCAGCCGTTCGATCCGACGGTGCGCAGCGGCACCGGGGTCACCCTGCTGCCGCACTGGCTGACCAGGCTGCGCCGGTCGGCCTACCGCAACAGCCGCGAGGGCCGCGGCGTCGAGTGAACCCCGGCCACCTCCGGCGGACCGTCGTCGACAGGTGTCATATCGTGGCCGCATGGACTTCGCGATGTCAGCCAAGGCGGCCGAGCTACCACAAACGGCTGACCGAATTCATGACCGAGCACGTCATTCCCCGCCGAGGACGTCCTACGACCGCTACCGCGCGCGAGGCGGGGCCCGACGACCACACGGTGCCGCCGGTGATCGAGGAGCTCAAGACCTGGCCAAGGAGCGCGGGCCTGTGGAACCTGTTCCTGCCGTCGGTGTCGGGCCTGACCAATCTGGAGTACGCGCCGCTGGCCGAGCTGACCGGCTGGAGCATGGAGATCGCGCCCGAGGTCACCAACTGCGCGGCGCCCGACACCGGCAACATGGAGACGCTGCACCTGTTCGCCACCGAGGAGCAGCGCAAGCAGTGGCTGGAGCCGCTGCTGGCCGGTGAGATCCGCAGCGCGTTCGCGATGACCGAGCCCGCGGTGGCCTCCAGCGACGCCCGCAACATCGAGACCACGATGCTGCGCGACGGGGACGACTACGTCATCAACGGCCGCAAGTGGTGGATCACCGGCGCGGCCGATCCGCGCTGCAAGATCCTGATCGTGATGGGCCGCACCAATCCCGATGCGGCCAGCCATCAGCAGCAGTCGATGATCCTGGTGCCCGTCGACACCCCCGGGGTGTCGATCGAGCGGTCGCTGCCGGTGTTCGGCTGGCAGGACCAGCACGGGCACTGCGAGATCATCTTCGACAACGTCGCGGGTGCCGTCGTCGAATCTGCTCGCCGAGGAGGGCAGCGGCTTCGCGATCGCCCAGGCGCGGCTTGGGCCCGGGCCGCATCCACCACTGCATGCGCGCCATCGGCGCGGCCGAGCGGGCGCTGGCGCTGATGATCGACCGGGTGCAGAAGCGGATCGCGTTCGGCAAGCCGCTGGCCGAGCAGGGTGTGGTGCGCGAGTCGATCGCCAAGTCCCGCAACAGATCGACCAGGCGCGGCTGCTGTGCCACAAGGCGGCCTGGACCATCGACCAGCACGGCAACAAGAGCAAGGACGCCCAGCGTGCTGGTCGCCCAGATCAAGGCGGTGGCCCCGCAGGTGGCCTGCGACGTCATCGACCGCGCCATCCAGGTGCACGGCGCGGCCGGCGTGTCCGACGACTTCCCGCTGGCCCGGCTGTACGGCTGGCACCGCGCGATGCGATTGTTCGACGGCCCCGACGAGGTGCACATGCGCACCATCGCCCGCGCCGAACTCGGCAGGGAGAAGTCGCCGCTCGCCGCGGCGGCGGGCCGCCAGTCGGATCGCGCGGCGGGCCGCCAGTCGGATCGGCGGTGACGGGCTAGTGCCGTCGGTCGGTGACGAACTCTCGGGCGCATGGAACTTCCGCGACGTCTCCGAGCAGACCGGCATCGCGCCGGGCCGGTTCTTCCGCGCCAGTGAGCTGTCCAGGCTCGACGAACCGGCCGCAGCGCGCTGGCCGGATACGGCGTCACCGACGTCGCCGATCTGCGCACGCTGCGGGAGCTCGAGCGCCACGGGCCGGGCCTGGTGCCGCCCGGCGTCGACATCCACCACCTGCCGTTCGTGGAGACCACGGCCGTCCGACGACGAGGCGCCCCACGAGCACGCCTTCCAGCGGATGATGACCGACAAGCCCGACGACGAGTCGGTCGGCGACGCCGCGGCGCGCTACATGACCGAGGAGTACGGGCGGATCGCGGCCGCCCCGCTGGCCCAGAAGGCCGTCCGCCAGGTGGTGACGCTGCTCGGGTCGGGCCGCCGCGTGCTGGCGCACTGCTTCGCCGGCAAGGACCGCACCGGGTTCACCATCGCGGTGGTGCTGGAGGCCGCGGGCGTCGACCGCGACGCGATCATGGCCGACTATCTGCGCAGCAACGTGGCGGTACCGCGGCTGCGGGAGAGCATCCTGGCCACCGTGCGTGAGCGCGCCGCCGAGGCGCCGGAGGTGCTCGAGCTGGCCGAGGCGCGGCTGACCGAGTCGGTGCTGGGCGTGCGGGAGGAATACCTCGAGGCCGCGCGGCGCACGTTGGGCGAGCAATTCGGTTCCCTCACCGGCTATCTCGAGGCGTCCGGGGTGACCGGCGACGACCTCGCCCGGCTGCGCACCGCGCTCAACGACGGAGTTGCGTAACGCCATGGCGCTTCGGCGGCCGGTTTTGCGCCACTGCGTTACACACGCTGTCGTGTCGGTGCCAGCCGTGACAATGCGGGCATGGACGAGCCCTTTCTCGGCAGCGCTGCCGTGGCCGCAGGCCGGCTGACGCGGCACGCCTTGCGCACCCGCTTCGTCGCCCTGCACCACGATGTCTATGTCGCGCGCGACACCGAGCTCACCGCCCTCGTCCGGGCGAAGGCGTGCTGGCTGCGGTCCCGCGGCCACGGTGCGCTGGCGGGATTCTCTGCCGCCGCCGTGCACGGCGCTCGGTGGATCGACCGCAGACTGCCGGCGACCGTGATCGACGCGAACCGCCGCCGCACGGCCGGAATCGTCACGTGGGCGGCGGCACTCGCCGACGACGAGGTCTGCACCGTCGACGGGATGCGGGTGACGACGCCGCTGCGCACCGCCGTCGACCTGGCGCGCCGCTACCCGGTGGACACGGCGGTCAGTGCGGTCGACGCGCTGGCCCGTGCGGCCCGGCTAAGGTCGACGAGATCCACGCCGAAGCGGACCGGTACCGCGGGCGGCACGGCAGGAGACAGGTGGACCGAACGTGCTGTCGCTCGTCGACCCCGGAGCCGAGTCGCCGCGGGAAATCGGCGCTGCGACTGGTCGTGGTGCGGGCCGGCTATCCGCGGCCCGTGACACAGCTTCCGGTCTACAACGAGTACGGCGCGCTGATCGGCGTGGTCGATCTCGGCTGGCCCGACCTGAAGATCGCGATGGAGTACGAGGGCAGCCACCATCGAATGAGCCGCGACCAGTTCGCCAGGGACATCCGCCGTTTCGACGAGATGATCGAACAGGGCTGGATCATCATCCGGGTGACGTCGAAGGACACCGCGGCGACGGTGCGACTTCGGCTCGCCGACGCCTGGGCCTGCCGGGGCCGCGACTTCGGTGGAGTTGCGTGACGCCATGGCGCTTCAGTGGCCGGTTCTCCGCCACTGCGTTACGCACGCTCAGCTCGTCACGTACACCCCGACGGCCCACGCGACGGTCGCCAGCAGGGCCCCGGTCAGTTCCACCCCGACCGACAGCGCGACGCCTTTGATGGCGTGCACGGTCGACGCCCACGCCCGGGTCGCGTTGCCCCGCAACGCCAGTTCGGCCGCGAACACCCCGGCCACGAAGCCGAGGACCAGGCCGATCACCGGGATGACGAAGAAGCCGACGATGCCGGCCACGGCACCGACCGCGAGCACCGACGTGCGGACCTGGGCCTGGCGCATCCGCTTCACCGGCCAGGTGTACTTGACCACGGCCGCAACGACATAGCAGGCCGCCGCGACACCGAAGGTCACCCACGACACCACCGAGTTCTCCACGAACGCCCAGACACCGATGGCGGCGACGACGAGGATGCCGCCCGGCAGGATCGGCACGACGATGCCGACGAGGCCCACCGCGATAGCCAGCGCGACGAGGACGATTCCGCCGGTACCCACTCCTCAGCCCCGCATCGGCGTGTTGACCCGGTCGGCCTCGATCGTGACGACGAGCCGTGTCTCGTCGGGGTTTCCGCTGAAGTAAGGGTACGGGATGCCGATGTACTTCTGCGAGAGCTCATCGATGCTCTGCTTGCCGCCCTCGCTGGTCATCGACACCACCCGGCCACGCACCTCGAAGAAGCGGGCGACGTCCTCGGGGTCGGCGACGTTGACGGCGATGCGCGGATCACGCCGCAGGTTCCGCTCTTTCTGCATGCCGCCGACGATGTTGAGCACGACGTTGCTGCCATCGGTGGTGACCCAGGTCTCGGTGAGTTGCGGGGATCCGTCGGGCATCAGCGTGGCCACGAAGCACGGGCTGGGCTTGCGCAGGAGGTCAATGAGTTCGGCAGGCAACGGTACGGGCATGACGTTCATCCTCCCAGTTCGTCGGCGAGTTGGCCGAAATCGTCGACGACCAGGTCGAATTCGTCGTCGGCGGGCTTGCGCAGGGTCCGGTCGGGGCCGTGCTCGCGCGGACGGAACACGAAGGCGGTGCGCAACCCGGCCGCGCGCGCGGCCCGCAGGTCGGAGGGATGGGCGGCGACCATCATCACCTCGTCCGGTGCCACGCCGAGCAGGTCGGCGCAGCCGAGATAGACCTCGGGGTCGGGCTTGTAGTGGCCGAACAGCTCGGCGGAGAGCACGCAGTCCCACGGCAGCCCGGCGCGTTTGGCCATGTTGGTCAGCAGCGAGACGTTGCCGTTCGACAGCGTGGTGATGACGAAGCGCTGCTTGAGCCGGGTCAGTCCGGCCACGCTGTCGGGCCACGGGTCGAGCCGGTGCCAGGCGCGGTTGAGTTCGTCGACCTCCGGGTCGCCGATCGACCGTGATCCCGCGCGTCGCCGAGCAGCTCGTCCAGGATCGTCGCGGTGCAGGTCGTCGATCCGGGTCCACGGCAGTTCGCCGCGGCGCACGCGGTCCATCGCCGGGGACGTAGCCGGCGCGCCAGTCGTCGGCGAAGGCCGCCCAGTCCCGCTGCACGCCGTGGCGGGCACCGAACGCCTCGAGTTCGGCGATGATGCTGGAGCGCCAGTCGACGACGGTGCCGAACACGTCGAATGCCAGCGCTTTGACGATCACGGCTCCAGCACGACCTTCCCGTGCACTCCGCCGTCGGCCAGGCTCTGCAGCGCCGTGCGCACCGGCCGACAGCGGATACCGCACCGGGCGGTGGCGGTCCGCAGCCGCGGCCGACCAGCTCGGCGAGCGCCGGCGCCGAACACCGCCTGCGCACCCGGGCGTCCGGTTGACGAACTCGCCCTATCCGACGCCGACGACGCTGACGTTGCGCAGCAGCAGCCGATTCACCTTGACGGTCGGGATGCCGCCCGCGGCGAAGCCGATGACCAGCAGCCGCCCTTCGGTGGCCAGCGCCCGGATCGCGTCGTCGAACGCCTCGCCGCCGATCGGGTCGACGACCAGGTCGACGCCGCGGCCATCGGTGTGCTCCTTGACCGCCTGCAGCCAGCCGTCGGTCAGCGGCAGCACGACGTCGGCGCCGAGCGACTCGCACGAACTCGACCGCCGCGGGCCGGTGCACCATCGCGATCACTGTGGCGCCCAGCGCCTTTGCGATCTGCACCGCCGCCGTGCCCGACGCCGCCGGCCGAGCCCGAGCACCAGCACCGTCTCGCCCGGCCCGCAGCGCGCCGCGGCGCTGCAGCGCGAAGTACATCGTCTAGTAGTTGCCCAGCAGAGCGACGGCCTCGGCGTCGTCGAGGCCGTCGGGCGTCGGCGTGACGATTGGTCGGCGGCACCGCCACCTGTTCGGCCCAGCCGCCGAGCATCGACAACGCCGAAACCCGTTGGCCCGGCTTTGAATTCCGACCCGTCCGGCGCCGACCGCACCACCCCGGCGACCTCCATGCCCGGGATGAACGGCGGCTCGAGCCGCATCTGGTACTCACCGCGCAGCAGCAGCAGGTCGGGAAAGCAGACCCCGGCCGCACCGACGTCGATGACGACTGCGTCGTCACCGACACGGATCGTCCACGTCGGTGTAGGTCAAGCCCGGCCGGCCCGGAAAGCTCCTGCGCGACAAGCGCTTTCATCCGGGGGTCAGCCGAGGCTGAAGGTGGCCCGCTCGGCCGCGGACAGGTCGGTCGATCTCGCCCCACTTGGCTCGCGATGTCGTCGACCGACGGGCACCTCGGAGAAGGTCACGCCCTCGTTCTGGAACAGCGCGGCCCGCTGCACCTTGCCGCCGCCGACGATGAACACCGAGCGCGGTGTCGGGCATTTCCTCGGTGCACAGGTAGGCCACCACCGGGTGCGACGTACTCCGGGGTCAGCTTCTCGAACACCTCGGGCGGCAGGATGTCCTGCGTCATCCGGGTGGCGGCGATCGGCGCGACGGCGTTGGCCTTGATGTTGTACTTCGCGCCCTCCTGGGCCAGCGTGTTGATCAGGCCGACCAGGCCGAGCTTGGCGGCGCCGTAGTTGGCCTGCCCGAAGTTGCCGAACAGCCCGCTGGTCGAGGTCGCGACGACGACGCGGCCGAAGCTCTGCTCCCGGAAGTGCGGCCAGGCGGCGCGGATCACGTTGTAGCCGCCGTAGAGGTGCACCTTGAGCACGGCGTCCCAGTTCGCGAACTCCATCTTGTGGAAGGTGCCGTCGCGCAGGATGCCCGCGTTGCTGACCACGCCGTCGACCTTGCCGAACTCGTCGACGGCGGTCTTGATGATGTTCTCGGCGCCCTCGGACTCGGCCACGGAGTCGTAGTTGGCGACCGCGCGGCCGCCCGCGTCCTTGATCTCCTTGACCACCTCGTCGGCCATGTTGTGGCCGGCGCCGGTGCCGTCGCGCGAGCCGCCGAGGTCGTTGACGACGACGCTGGCGCCTTCCTTGGCGAGCGTCAGCGCGTACTCGCGACCGAGTCCGCCGCCGGCTCCGGTGACGACGATGACGCGATCCTGCACTCCTGGCATGAAGTTTCCTTCTCTGTGCCTTCCTCGAGCGCGTTCGTGCTGCTCCCAGAAAAGCGTCTGGCGAGCTTCCAAGCCTTCTCTGTATACGGGGGATAGATGAAGGCGGCGACGTCGGGTCGGGTCGGCTTGGTCATCACCGACTTGCGGTGGCTGAACTCCTCGAAGCCGAACTTGCCGTGGTAGGCGCCCATGCCCGGACGGCCCGACGCCGCCGAACGGCAGCTTGTGCGTGGCGAAGTGGAACAGCAGGTGGTTGATGACCATGCCGCCTGCGGGCACCTCCTTGATCACCCGTTCGCGCATGGCCTTGGTCTTGGTGAACAGGTAGGCGGCCAGCGGCTTGGGCCGCGAGTTGACGAAAGCGATTGCCTCGTCGAGGGATTTGACGGTGACGACGGGCAGGATCGGGCCGAAGATCTCGTCGGTCATCAGCGGCTCGGCCGGGTCGGGGTCGACGACGACGGTCGGCTGGATGCTGCATGTCGACGGCGTCGGATCCGCCGCCGACCGCGACTGTCGCCCTTGGTCGCGGCCAGCGCGCGGTCAGCCGGTCGAAGTGGCGCTCGTTGACGATCCGCTTGCCGCCGGGGTTGTCGGCCTCGAACGTCGAGACGGCTTCTGCGCATCTTGTCGACCAGCTCGTCGCGGATCGGCGCCTCGGCGATCACGTAGTCCGGAGCGATGCAGATCTGGCCGGAGTTGATCAGCTTGGTCCAGGCGATCCGCTTGGCCGCGACCTCGATATCGGCGTCCGCCGACACGATCACCGGGCTCTTGCCGCCGAGCTCGAGGGTGACCGGCGTCAGGTGCGCGGCGGCGCCCTCGTAGACCTTGCGGCCGATCTCGGTGCCGCCGGTGAACAGCAGAGTGGTCGAAGCCCTGCGCGATGAGCTCCTGGCTGACCGCTCCGTCGCCCTCGATCACGGCGATCGCGTCGTTGTCCAGATAGCGCGGCACCAGCTCGGCCATCAACGCCGACGACGCGGGCGCCACCTCGGACGGCTTGAGCACCACGGTGTTGCCCGCGGCGATCGCGCCGACGGCGGGTCCGAGCGTCAGCGCGAACGGGAAGTTCCACGCGCCGATGATCAGCACGGTGCCGTACGGCTCGTACTCGACCCAGCCGCGGCCGGGCAGCTGCGACATCTCCAGCAGCCGGTGGCGGCGGCTCATCCACTTGCCGACGTTTTTCGCCGCGTCCTTGGCCTCGCCGGCGGTGCTGGCGATGTCGGCCAGCCAGGCCTCGAACGGGCTTCGGCCCAGGTCCTTGGCGAGCGCGTCGGCGATGGCGCCCTCGTTCTCGGTCATCAGCCGCTCGAGCGCGTGCAGCTGCTGCTTGCGCCACTCGACGTTGCGGGTGCGGCCGGAGGCGAAGGTGTCCCGCAGCCGGCGGACGGTGCCGGGGATGTCGGTGCCGGCCGGCGCGCGACTGCGTGTCGACGGACGCGGCGGATTCGGTGGTCATGTGGGCGTCCTTCCTAACCGACCTGCGGAGTACCCGAATCCTAACCAACCGGTTGGACGCCAGGTTCTACCGCGAGCTGAGCAGGCAGCCCGCCGTCCGTGTGCGCACGGTCGCTCCGTGCGGTCAGAGCTGAGCTTCTCGGCGGTGGCGAAGGTGGAGAACGACTCGCCCGTCGGCCGTCGGCAATCTCGACGTAGCGGTCCAGCCGGCGCATCTCGTCCTGCGGAGGTCACCGCGTCGGCGCGCCAGCCGTGCGCGGCCAGCCAGTCGGCGACGTCGGCGCGGTCGGGGTCGTCGTAGGTCAGCTCGGCGATGTCCATCGCGTTCGATGCCGAACTGGGCGGCGATCCGGTCGAACCGCTCCCGCATCTGCTCACGGCGGTCCTCGGCGTGCACGCCCATCGACTCGGCCGCGATCCGGCTGCCGGGCGCGCTGAGCTCGGTGATCTGAGCGAACAGCCGATCCTGCGCCTCGGCGGGCAGGTACATCAGCAGGCCTTCGGCCAGCCACGCCGTCGGCGCGCTTCGCGGTCGAAGCCGGCCGCGGCGAGCGCGGCGGGCCAGTCCTGCCGCAGATCGATCGGCACCTCACGGCGCTGCGCCGACGGGCTGGACTCCGTGGGCGGCCAGCGTCGCCGCCTTGTACTCCAGCACCTTGGGCTGATCGATCTCGAACACCGTGGTGCCGGCGGGCCACTCCAGCCGGTAGCGCCCGCGAGTCCAGGCCGGAGGCCAGGATGACGACCTGCCGGATGCCGGCCGCGACGGCCTGGGCGAAGTAGTCGTCGAAGAAGTGCGTGCGCACCGCCTGGTAGTTGCGCATGTGCTCGAAGATCGCGGCGATCTCGGGGTCGGTGGCCGCGACCTTCGCCGACGAACTCGTCGTCGAGCATGTACTCCCAGGCGCCGGTGCCGGCACTCGGCGATCAGGATCTTGGCGTACGGATCGCTGGATCAGCGCGTCGGGCCGCTCGGTCTCGGCGGCGCGGGCGGCGGCGACCATGACGGCGGTGGCGCCGACGCTGGTGGCGATGTCCCAGGTGTCGTCGTCGGTGCGCAGAGAACTCATGGCAACTCCATCCACTCAGCACTGATGAGGATTACATCGGAAGTCTATCTAATGGATCCCCGGCATCGGCCGCAGTGTGCGGCATCACACAGCACGGTCGGGCGCGGTGGCTACTCGCCGATGGCCCACAGCTTGTTCGCGAGGAGCAACTCGAGCTTGTGCACGACGGCACCCAGTTCGGTCCGGTCTCCGACGAAGCCGGCGTAGAAGCCCATCCCCCACAGCACGGCGACCAGCATCTCCACCAGATGCGCGACGTCGGTGTCGGAACTCAGCTCGCCGCGGGCGATCGCGTCGCTGACGGCCCAGGTCACGAAGTCGCGGGAGTTCTTCAGCGGGTCGCGCTCACTGCTGACCAGCTCGGGGTGACGCTGCGTCTCGAGCACCGAGGTCACCAGGAAGGCGGCGGCGGACCGGTCGTCGGCGTCGGCCTGCGTCGTGACCGACAGGAACGCCGCCAACCGGTCGATCAGGCTGGACCGTTCATGGGCCCGAGCGATGCCCGCGCTAACAATCGTCGCGTTCGTCTGCTCGACCACCTCGGCCCACAGAACATGTTTGCTGGCGAAGTAGTGATTGATCGCCGGCCGGGTCAGATCCGCACGGACGGCGATGGCCTGGAATGTCGCGGCGTCGTAGCCGAGTTCGCTGAACACCTCGCGAGCAGCATGCACGATGCGCTCCCGCGTCTCAGCTGCTTTAGCTGCGGGGGGACGACCTGGACCTCTGCTCGCCGTATACGGCACGGTCAAATTGTGCCACAAGCCACCTGGGACGAGGACAGGCGGATCTATCCGCCGTGCCGAAGCGCGCCAATTTCAGCAAACTCACAGCGCGAGTCCGACATCCATGCGGATACGACGCGGTCGCGGCTCGAACTAGGGTGCTCCCATGGGGGCAGTGGGGTCACGGGAGTCGTTCTTCGACACCGGGTTCGAGGTGCTCTCCGAGTCGGGTTACGGCGGCTTGAAGCTCGCCGAGGTCTGCCAGCGGCTCGGGCGTGACGACGGGCTCCTTCTACCACTACTTCGCCAGCTGGTCGGACTACACGCGCCAGCTCGTCGCGCACTGGCAGGAGGCGATGACCGGCGAGGTCGTCGAGGCGGTGCGGGGTGAGCCCGATCCACGGCGCCGCATCGACCGGTTGATCGAGGCCGGCCTGCGGCTGCCGCACGGCGCCGAGGCGGCGATCCGGGTGTGGGGCGCGCTGGATCCGCACGTGCGCGCCGTGCAGGCGGCGGTCGACCGCAGCGGTTCGACGTCATGTTCGAGTCCGCGCTGCAGATCCTGCGAGAACCGGCGACAGGCCGAGCTGTTCGCGGCATGGGCGGTATACCTGCTCGTCGGCTACGAGCAGGCGGATCTCCCGCGCAACCCCGACGGATTGGAGTGGCTCGTCGAATCAGCTGCTGGACGTCTGGACTCGGGAGGGTTCAGCCACGGTGCCCGACGGTCGGAGTGAGACCACCGCCGACGGCGCGCGGTGCCGGTCGAGCATGTGGTCGCGATGCTGCGGGAGCGGCTCTACGGGGCGATCTCGTGCCTGGCGACCCTGGTGGTGCTCACCCGCTACACCGAGGACGACACCAGCGGCTGGGTCCGCGTGCTCGACGTCGCGGTCACGATGGGCGGCCTGTGGGCGGCCAGCCTGCTGGCGGACTGGGTGGCGCATCTGAGCGTGCACGAGCGCGCGCCCCGCGGCCCGGCCGCCTGGCGGATGCTGCAGTCCTCCGGGCAGATCCTGGAGGCCAGCGTGCTTCCGCTGGCCGCGCTGGCCACCGCGCGGCCTCGGGCTGCTCGACACCGACACCGCGGTGTGGGTGCGCCGAAATGGATCCTCGTCGCCGAACTCGGCTGATCGCGCTGCTGGCCGTCCGCCGGACCGGGCTGCCCTGGTGGCAGCAAACTGTGACCGTGCTGGCTTCCTCGTCGGTCGCGGCTGGCTCGTCATCGGCATCAAGATGCTCGCGCACTGAAGGCCTCCTGATGTCGACCGCCGTGCACCGGCCCGCTCACCGCGATCGCGCGTGCGCATCCAGCAGCGCGATCCCGACTACGACGCGCTGCGGCGCGCGGTGCGCGCCGCGCTGGTGGTGCCCGTCGGCCGCGGCGGTCAGCTTCGCCATCGCGCGGCGGATCGCAGACGCCGTTGTTCACCATCTTCGGTTCGGTCGCGTTGCTGGTGTTCGCCGACTTCCCCGGCAACCGACAGACCCGCGCCCTGGCCTACGCGCGGGCTGGCGCTCAACGGCGCGTGCTCATCACCGCTCGGCACGCTGGTCTCGCCGCACCCCTGGCTGGCGGTGCTGCTGATGTTCGTGCTCGGTGTGGCGGTCACGTTCTCCGGGGTGCTCAGCGAGACGATCGCGGCCGGGCAGCGCGCCACGCTGCTGACGTTCGTGCTGCCGGCGTGCACACCGCCGGGGCCGGTCGGCGAGCGGCTGCTGGGCTGGACGATCGCGCTGGCGGTGTGCGTGCCCGCGGCGCTGTTCGTGCTGCCGCCCCGCCACCACGGCGAGCTGCGCCGCACGGGCCGCCGCGCGTGCCGGATGCTGGCCGACCGGCTCGACGGGGCGGCCGACCGCCGACGACGTGCGCCCGGCGATGGACGCCCTGCGGGAGAACGTTCCTGGGTGCGGACTTCCGCCCGGTCGGGCTGACCGCGGGCAGCCGGGCGCTGGTGCGGGTGGTCGACGACCTGGAGTGGGTGGCCGACCGCATCGGGCGAGCGGCGCGGGCACGGCACTGCTCGACATGCGGAGCACCGGCGGTGCGGGTGCTGCGATGCGCGGCGGCCGTACTGCGAATCTCGCGAGCCGGCCGACCGGATCTGGCCGGCGCGCCGAGCTCGAGGCCGCGCTGGTCGGCCTGCGCTCGCGCCGCGCGGGGCCGCTACCGCGACGACCTCGACGGCGATCCTCGGCGCCGCGCGACGACGAGCACGCGGTCGCGCTGGGCCGCGATCTGTTGCGCCGGCGCACCATCGCGGCCACGATCGGCGCGACGGGCCGCGATCATCGCCGCCGCGGCCGCCGCGGATGCCCGGCCGGTGTGGGCGCGGGCGCTGGGGTTGCGGCTGCCGCCGACCGGGCGCCTCGGACCGGCTGCTTCCCGAGACCGTCGGCCGCCGCGTCGATCACCTCGGGCTTCCTGGCCGGCCGAGCGGTGGCGGTGCGCAACAGCCTGCGCACCGGGCTCGGGCTGGCGCTCGGCGGTCGCCGTCACCCATCTGTTCCCGGTCGAACACGGGTTCTGGGTGGTGCTCGGGCGCGCTGTCGGTGCTGCGCAGCAGCGCGCTGACCACCGGCACCCGGGTGTGGCGCGCCGTGGTGGGCACCGGCATCGGGTTCCTGCTCGGCGCCCTGCTGATCGGCCTGGTCGGCGTCGACCCGCCGTGCTGTGGATCCTGATGCCGCTGGTGGTGTTCGGTTCGGCCTACGTACCCGAGATCGCCTCGTTCACCGCCGCGCAGGCCGCGTTCACGATGATGGTGCTGATCTTCTTCAACCTGATCGTGCCGACCGGATGGCAGGTGGGGCTGATCCGGGTCGAGGACGTCGTCGTCGGCGCACTGGTGGGGGTGGTGGTGTCGCTGCTGCTGTGGCCGCGCGGCGCCACCGCGTCGGTCGACGCGCGCGATCGACGTCCGCCCGCGGACGTGTTCGCGCGCTACCTGCGGGCGGCGGTGCTGCGCGTCACCCGCGGCGCCTTCGAGGAGCGCCGCAACAAGGTCGCCACTCTGAGCCACGAGGCGCTCGCGCGCGTCGCGGGTCGCTGATGACGCTGTGCGGCAATATCTTTCGGAGAGCGGCGGCGAGACGGACTTCCGGGCGCCGGTCGTGCGGTCGTTCAACCGGGCGATCCGGCTGCGCGCCGCCGCCGACCTGATCGCCGACATCCCCACCCCGCCTCCGCTGTCGGCATACCCGAACGTGCGTAAGGTGATCGAGTCGCACGTCGACGCGATCTGCGAGCGGCTGTCGGGCCGGCCCGACACCGGATCGGGCGTGGGTGCCGATCAGCGACGACTTCGTGCGCGCGCTGCGCGCCGGAGGCATGCGCGACGACGATCTCGGTGTCTCGGCCGCGCTGCCGCTGGTGACCGTGGCGGCGGCGCTCGGCGAGCTGGAGCTGATCTACCCGCTCCAGCCGGCGCCGAGGCCTGATATCAGCGCAGCGGCCGGTGCGGCATCAGCGCGTTCGGCGGGATCGCGCCGAACTTGCCGGCGTTGAAGTCCTCGAGCGCCTGGATCGAGTTCGGACTTCGAGTTCATCACGAACGGGCCGTACTGGAACGACCGGCTCGCGAATCGGCCTGCCGCCCAGCAGCAGCACTTCCATCGCGGGCCGGTGCGAATCCTGGGAGCCGTCGGCGGCCACGGTGATGCGGTCGCCGGGACCGAGCACCGCGAGCTGACCCTGCTCGATCGGATGGCCGACGGGCCCGACGCGCCCGCGCCCGGACAGCACGTAGACGAGCGCGTTGAAGTCCCGGTTCCACGGCAGGTTCAGCCGCGCACCGGGCTCGATGGTGGCGTGCGCCAACGTGATCGGGGTGTGCGTGGCGCCGGCACCCGGCGATCCGTCCGTGGTCTCGACCTCGCCGGCGATGACGCGCACCAGCGCGCCGCCGTCCTCGGACGACACCAGCGTGACCTGGTCGCCCTCGATGGCCTGGTACCGCGGCGCCGCGAACTTGTCCTTCTTCGGCAGGTTCACCCACAGCTGGATGCCGTGGAACATGCCGCCGCTGTCGACCAGTTCGGCCGGCGGCGTCTCGATGTGCAGGATGCCCGATCCGGCGGTCATCCACTGCGTGGCGCCGTCGGTGATCAGGCCGCCGCCGCCGTGGCGAGTCCTGATGGGCGAAGCGGCCGTCGATCATGTAGGTGACGGTTTCGAATCCGCGGTGCGGGTGCCAGTCGGTGCCCCGCGGTTCACCGGGCTGGTATTCGACCTCGCCCATCTGGTCCATGTGCACGAACGGGTCGAGGTCCGCGGGTGCTGACGCCGGCGAACGCGCGCACGACGGGGAAACCCTCGCCTTCGTAGCCGCGCGGCCCGGTGGTGACCGAGCGCACCGGGCGCTCGGTGTCGGTCGGCGGCGGGCCGCTGACGCGGGGCAGGGTGAACGTGTCTGCGGTGATAGCGGGCATGCCGCTATCAACCGGACTGCGGTCCGATTAATTCCCGACATGCGGGCGACACTCGGGCTCGCCGAATGGGTACTCCCGTGCGATGACGAACGAGACATGGGACGTCGTCACCGCGACGCTGCACGATCCCGGTGACCCCGCTGCCGGCGCAGAGGAGAACTGCGTCGTGGAGGGGTCAGAAGAAGAGGCGCGCCGGGTCTACGCTGATACCACCGCAGAGGCGAGCGAGCAGAAGTACGCCTACGTCCGGCTGCGCCGCAACGGCGCCGATGTGGAGTCGCTGGCCGCAGGCGACCGGCTGGACCAGCTGACACAAAGCCGGCCCCCTCGCGCAGAGGGGGCCGGCTCCGGGTGTCACACCTACGCGGCGGCGGCCGTCGACGCCTTCGCCGGCTTCGAGGCCTTGGCCGGGGTCGCCGAGGCGCCGGTGTCCGAATCCGTCGACGAGGCCGCGCCGGATTCGGCGCTGTCACCGCTGCCGTCGCCGCCGGACGCGTCGTCGGTGTCGGTGGCGGTGGCGTCATCGGACTCGTCGGTGGCGTCATCGGCCTCGGTGACGTCATCGGCCTCGTCGGTACCGGTGGCGGAGTCTGCCGCGGTCGTCTCCGTACTGGTGGCGAGCGTGACCAGGTTGGCCGTCGACGGGACCGTGGCCACCGTCGAGGTCTCCTCCACCGGCGGCTTCAACGCTGCCGCGATCGCCTGCGGCAGACGCACGAAGAACTGGTCGATGGTGCCCAGCGGCGAGAACAGACCCTGGAAGTCTTCCCCGGCGTAGATGGGGTCGCCGTTCTCGTCGCGCCCGAAGTAGGGCCGGTAGCCGTTGAAGAACGCCCCGGCGACGATGCCCGGCGCGTTGATCAACGCGGTGAACGCATCCTTGGCGTTGCCCGTTTTCACGGCGGTGTAAATGGTGTCGGCCACGTTGGCGATGGCGAACGCGGCGGTGATACCGGGCACCAGCAGTCCCCGGGTCACGTTGGATGCGGCGCCGCGGGTGATCAACGAGTCGTACACGCGGCCGACTGCGGCCATGATGTCACTGGGGATGGTCAGGATGGACAGCAGCGCCTGGCCGATGTTCTCCAGCGCGACCAGGGCCCCAGGTGTTGAGCTCGACCTGCGCCTCGGTGAACTGCCCCTGCTTGATGAAGTCGGCGGCGGCCTGCAGGCGCACCGGCAGGTTCGTGGCCGTCTTCTGCAGGCCCTCGAGCGAACCGACGATGCCGGTGCCCCGGCGCTGACCCGGCGCGGCCTTGGCGCCCACGATCGCATCGAGGTACTCGGCGCCGTTCGCGATCACCTGGTTCAGGACCGGGAGCGGCTGGCTGGAAACGGCGCTGAACAACGTCTTGACCTGGCTGAATGTGTTGGCGAAGTTGTTCTGCCAGACCACCAGTGGGTTTTCCAGCACCGGGTTGGCGGCCGCCGTCAGCTGCACCGCGCGATGGTGGATCTCGGTCACGGTCGCCATCGGCGACATCTGGGCGACGGCCACCGCCCGAGGCGCACAGCAGCGCGGCGCCGGCCACCGCAAGTCTGTTTGCGTGAGTGGGCGACGGTGCCACACCGGTGCGGGAACCGGCGCCGGCGGCGAGGGGGACGAGTGGTTGCACGGGGAACTCCTTCAGGGTCTGGTCATCGCAAGAACGCGCGCCTGGACATTGGCTGAGGCTTTCCTTAGTAACGGTAGGTACGTATTTCCTAACTTAGGAAGCCTCAGTAACTGATTTTGCTGGGACAGAGGCGCTGCCACGCAAACCCTGAGATGAACCTGAGAAACGGCCGCTGGCGCGTTTGCACTCGGGTCAATACCGGCGACCCGAGCTCAGCCCAGCGCGTCGAGTGCGGCCGCGCGGGCCGCCGCGGCGCTCGCGGTGCCCAGCACGGCCTCGGCGGCGTCGCGGCACTGCTGCAGCGTGACCTGCGCCAGTTTCGCGCCGACCCCCTGCACCGCGGCTGCTGCCGCCGACAGCGACGTGACGCCGAAGCCGGTGAGCACGCACGCCAGCAGCGGGTCGGCGGCGGCCTCACCGCACACCCCGACCGGCTTTCCGGCGGCGACACCGGCACGCACGGTCATCGCGACCAGCGCCAGCACCGCGGGCTGCCACGGATCGGTCAGCGTGGCCAGCTCGGCCGACATCCGGTCGGCGGCCATCGTGTACTGGGCGAGGTCGTTGGTCCCGATCGACAGGAAGTCGACGTGCTCGAGGATCCGCTCGGCCAGCAGCGCGGCCGCGGGCACCTCGATCATCACGCCGGGTGTCAGACCGCGCGCACGGGCCTGGCCGGCGAAGGCTTCGGCCTCCTGCGCGGTGGCGATCATCGGGGCCATCACCCACGGCGGGTTGCCGGTGCGTTCCGCGGCGGCCGCGATCGCGTCCAGTTGGTGGTCCAGCAGGCCGGGGTTGGCCTCGGCGATCCGGATGCCGCGCACGCCCAGCGCGGGGTTGGCCTCATCGGGGTGCCCGGCGAACTTCAACGGCTTGTCCGAGCCGGCGTCCAGCGTGCGGATCACGACCTTGCGCCCGGCGAACGCCTCGAGCACCTCGGCATAGATCTCGGCCTGCTCGTCGACGGTCGGCTCGGTGTCGGTGTTGAGGAAGCACAGCTCGGTGCGGAACAGGCCGACACCTTCGGCGGGCGTCTCTCGCGCCGCGCGGGCGGCGGCACCGTCCTGCACGTTGGCCAGCATCGCGACGGCGTGGCCGTCGGCGGTGGTGCCCGGGCCGGACCAGTCCGGCCGCGGCCGCGGCGATCCGGTCGGCCTCGGCGACGGCCGCGCGCGCGGCAGCCTCGTCCGGGCGACACGGTGACGGTGCCCAGGGTGCCGTCGACGAGCACCATCGTCTCGGCGGGCACGTCGTCGAGTCCGGAGACCGCGACGACGCAGGGGATGCCCAGCTGGCGCGCGATGATCGCGGTGTGGCTGGTCGGGCCGCCCAGGGTGGTCGCCAGCGCGACGACCAGCGTCGGATCCAGACCGGCCGTGTCGGCGGGGGCGAGATCCTCGGCGCACAGGATCGACGGCACGTCGGGCACCGGGACTCCGGGTTCGGGCAGGCCGTTCAGTTCGGCGATGACGCGGTTGCGGATGTCGCGCAGATCGGTGACCCGCTCGGCCATCACGCCGCCGAGCTTGGTGAACATGTCGACGAACTGGTCGACGGCGCCGACGACCGCGCGCACCGCCGGGGCGCCGGCCTTGATCCGCTTCTCCGCCGCACCGAGCCAGGCGCGGTCCTGCGCCAGCGTGGCCGTCGCGGCCAGCACCTCCGACGCCGAGCCGGTGGCCAGCGCCGCGCGCTCGCGCAGCCGGTCGGCGACGGCGGCGGCGGCCGCGGTGAACCGCTGCGCCTCGGCGGGGCGGTCGGCCTCGGCGAGATCCGCGGTGTGCCTCCCGATCGACCTCCGGCAGCGCGCCGGGCCGTATCACCGGGCCGTATCGGACGCCGGCGACGACGGGGACACCCGCACAGGACGGTGCCGAGCGGTCGGGTGTGAGGTGAGCGGAGACGTGGCGGTCATGTGAACCAGATTACAAGAAACCATTGACAAGTCAACACGTTCAGGCGTAAAACCAAATATATCAACATTCAAATGGGCCGATCCCCACATAGACGGAGCTCCATGTACGCGGAAGAACGGCAACAGGCGATCGCCTCGCTGGTGATGGCGAAGGGCCGCGCCTCGGTGACCGAGCTGGCCCAGGCCTACGACGTCACCACCGAGACGGTGCGCCGGGACCTCGCCGCCCTCGACCGGGCCGGCATCGTGCGCCGCGTGCACGGCGGCGCCGTCCCGGTTCGGGCGCTGCACCTGGTCGAGCCCGGCGTCGGCGAGCGCGACGTCACCCGCGCCGAGCACAAGGACGCGATCGCCGCGGCCGCCGCGGAGTTCTTTCCGCTGAGCGGGGCCACGGTGCTGCTGGACGCCGGCACCACCACCATGCGCATCGCCGGCCGGGTGCCGACCGATCGCGAACTCGTCGTCGTCACCAACTCGGTGCCGATCGCGGCGCGCCTGGCCACCGTGCCGACGGTGTCGTTGCAGCTGCTCGGCGGGCGGGTGCGCGGGCTCACCCAGGCCGCGGTCGGTGAGCAGACGCTGCGGGTGCTGGACACCCTGCGCGTCGACATCGCCTTCATCGGGACCAACGGCATCAGCGTCCGCCACGGCCTGTCCACCCCCGACAGCGACGAGGCCGCCGTGAAGCGGGCCATGGTGCGCGCCGCCAACTACGTCGTCGTGGCGGCGGACTCCTCGAAGGTGGGCCGCGAGGACTTCGTCAGCTTCGCCCCCATCACCAGTGTCGACACCCTCATCACCGACCCCGAGATCAGCGCCGCCGACAGCGCCGAGCTCGGCGAGCAGGGTGTCGAAGTCGTCTGCGCAGGAGGCCCGCAGTGATCGTCACCGTCACCCCCAACCCGAGCATCGACCGCACGGTGACGCTGCCGTCGCCGCTGACCCGCGGCGCCGTACACCGCGTCACGTCGGTGACCAGCCAGGCCGGCGGCAAGGGCGTCAACGTCGCACGCGCGTTGACCCTGGCCGGCATCGACGCGCTCGCCGTGCTGCCGGCCGCCGCCAACGACCCGTTGCTGAGCGCACTGCGATACGGCCGCGGTGCCCTACCGGCTGCGTGACGACGGCAGCACCGGCACGCACCAACCTGACGATCACCGAGCCCGACGGCACCACCACCAAGATCAACGAGCCGGGCGCGACGCTGGACGCGGCCGCGGTGCGCGCGCTCACCGACGCGGTCCTCGAGGCGGCCGACGGCGCCGCGTGGGTCGTGATGTCGGGTTCGCTGCCGCCGGGCCTGCCGACCTCCTGGTACGCCGACGTGGTGGCGCTGCTCGCGTCCGCAGCCCTGCCGTGTCGCCGTCGACACCTCCGATGCCCCGCTCGCGGCGCTGGTCGCAGGCGCTGGACCGCGGAGCTCCCGACCTGATCAAGCCGAACACCGAGGAGCTCGCCGGCGTGCTGGGACTCTCGATACCGAGCTTGGAAGCCGCCGTGGCAGAGGGTGATCCGGAGCCGGTGGTGACAGCGGCGCGCCAGTTGGTCGATCGGGGCATCGGCGCCGTGCTCGCGACGCTCGGCGCGCACGGAGCCGTCCTCGTCGACGACAACGGCGCCTGGATGGCCACGCCTCCCCCGATCGTGCCGCGCAGCACCGTCGGCGCGGGCGACTCGTCGCTGGCCGGCTACGTCCGCGCCGAGATCGGCGGCGCCGTCCCGCCGCAGCGGCTGCAGATGGCCGTCGCGTACGGCAGCGCCGCCGCCGCGCTGCCGGGCACCACGCTGCCCACCCCCGCACAGGTCGACCTGGCCGCGGTCCAGGTCACCCCGATCGCACCGATCCCCGCCACCCAGTAACCCACCGAAGACGAAGGTAGCGCCATGACAAGCTCCACCACCTCACCACCGATCATCACCACCGACCTGGTCCTGCTGGACACCGCCGTCGAGGGGGACAAGCAGGCGGTCATCGCCCGGCTGGTCGACAGCCTGGCCGCCGCCGGGCGCACCAGCGACGCCGACGGACTCGTCGGCGCGGCGATGGCACGCGAGCAGCAGTCGGCCACCGGCCTGCCCGGCGGCATCGCGATTCCGCACTGCCGATCGCCCTATGTCGACACCCCGACGATCGGGTTCGCGCGGTTGCGTCCCGCCGTGGACTTCGGCGCTCCGGACGGCCCGGCCGACCTCGCGTTCCTGATCGCCGCTCCCGACTCCGGCGGCCAGGAGCACATGAAGCTGCTGTCGAGCCTGGCCCGGGCGTTGGTGCGCAAGGACTTCGTCGAGGCGCTGCGCAACGCGTCCACAGCCGAGGAGGTCGTCGGGCTGGTCGACGGAGTGGTCAACCCGGCCCCGGCCACCGACAAGGCCGCCGAAAAAGTCGCGGCGAAGCCCACCGAGAAGCCCGCCGAGAAGTCGGTCGGCCAAGACGCTCATCGCGATCACCGCCTGCCCCACCGGCATCGCGCACACCTACATGGCCGCCGACGCGCTGGCCGCCGCGGCCAAGGAGGCCGGGGTGACGATGGTCGTGGAGACCCAGGGTTCGTCGGGCAGCACCCCGGTGCCGGCCGAGACCATCGCCGAGGCCGACGCGGTCATCTTCGCCACCGACGTCGGCGTCAAGGACCGGGGCCGGTTCGCCGGCAAGCCCGTGATCGCCTCCGGCGTGAAGCGGGCGATCAACGAGCCCGCCAAGATGGTCGCCGAAGCCGTTGCCGCCGCGGACAATCCGAACGCGCCACGGGTGGAGGGCTCAGCGTCGGAGCGCCGGCGCAGGCTCAGCGCCGGCCGGCGGAGTCGGCTGGGGCACCCGCACGCGGCAGATCCTGCTGACCGGCGTGAGCTACATGATCCCGTTCGTCGCGGCCGGCGGTCTGCTGATCGCGCTCGGCTTCCTGTTCGCGCGGCTACGAGATCGCCAACACCCCGGATGGCGAGACACAGTCGCTGGGCAACATCATCGCGCTCAACAACTCGCTGACCAACCTGCCGAGCGGCGGGTTCACCCAGTACCTGGGCGCGATCCTGTTCAGCCTCGGCGGCCTGGCGTTCAGCTTCCTGGTGCCCGCGCTCGCCGGCTACATCTCGTTCGCGATCGCCGACCGGCCGGGTATCGCACCGGGTTTCACCGCCGGCGCGCTCGCGGTGTTCGTCGGCGGCGGGCTTCATCGGCGGCATCGTCGGCGGTGTGATCGCCGGCTTCGCCGCGCTGTGGATCAGCAATCTCAAAGTGCCCAAGTGGTTCCGGGGCTTGATGCCGGTGGTGATCACGCCGCTGGGCGCGTCACTGTTCGTCGGTTTGATCATGTTCTTCCTGGTGGGCCGTCCGCTCGCGCTGATCAACACCGGCCTGACCAACTGGCTCAGCGGAATGTCCGGCACGTCGGCGATCCTGCTCGGCGTGATCCTGGGCCTGATGATGTGCTTCGACCTCGGCGGCCCGGTGAACAAGGCGGCCTACGCGTTCGCCACCGCCGGGCTGGCGGCGTCGACCACCGCGTCGTTCCAGATCATGGCGGCCGTGATGGCGGCCGGCATGGTGCCGCCGCTGGCGATGGCGCTGGCCACCACGGTGCGGCCCAAGCTGTTCAGCGAGCCGGAGCGCGAGAATGGCCGCGCCGCATGGCTTCTCGGCGCATCGTTCATCTCCGAGGGCGCCATCCCGTTCGCCGCGGCCGATCCGCTGCGGGTCATCCCGTCGATGATGTTCGGCGGTGCCGTCACCGGCGCGCTGAGCATGGCCTTCGGCGCCACGTCGCGGGCGCCGCACGGCGGCATCTTCGTGCTGTTCGCGATCGACAACAAGCTCGGGTTCGTCATCGCGCTGCTTGCCGGCACGGTGGCCGCCGCCTGGCCGTCGTCGCCGCCAAGCAGTTCATCAAGCCCGGCGACAAGGCCGAGCGCGAGCTCGTCACCGCCTGATCACCACAATCAACCCCAGTAATCGAAGGAGAACCCATGCCCACCAAGACCGTCATCGTCGGCTCGGCCATCGGACTGCACGCCCGGCCCGCGGCGATCATCGCCGAGGCCGTCGTCAACGCCGGCGCCGAGGTCACCCTCTCCGTCGACGGCGGCGAGCCGGTGGACGCCGGCTCGGCGCTGATGATCATGACGCTGGGAGCGGGCAACGGCGCGGAGGTGACCGTCGCCTCCGACGATCAGGCCGCGCTCGACACCGTCGCCGACCTGGTCCAGCAGGACCTCGACGCCTAGCAGCTGCCCGGCGGTCGGCGCGTCAGGCGCCCAGCAGCGAGATGCCGGCCGCCAGCAGCGCAACGACTTTCACCAGTTCCAGCGCGACGTAGGCGTAGTGGATTCGGGACCGCTTCCCGGTACCGGTCGGTGCCAGCGGTTCGGGGTGGCCAGCACGGCATCCGAGCGTCGGGTGAGCAGCGGGCGCACCGCGAGGAGTTGCACGACCAGAGCGACGACGGCGACGCCTACCGCGACGGCCGACGACGTCGGGACCGAGCCGGAGATCGAAGGCGACCACGATCGCGACGGCGAGAATCGCCTCGGCGATGTTCAGCGCGCGAAACACCAGCCGGCCGATGCCCAACCCGATCTGCAGGGTCACCCCCGGGGCGCGGAACTTCAACGGAGCCTCGATGAACGAGATGGCCGCGACCATCCCCAGCCAGGTGAAGATCGCCGCGACGGCGACGGCGGAAGTGGTGCTCATGGGTCCTCCGACGTGGTGGTGAGGTGGGCGATGCAGAGACCCGGTTCGGCGAACGGGGTCAGTGATTCGACGGTGACGGGCGCATCCCAGCGGTCCAGGGCACCGCGCATGAGGCCGAGGTGCACTGGGCACACCATGTCGCGGCGGGTGTCGGTGAGTTCGAGGAACGGGCAGTTGCGCAGCCCCATCTCGTTGAATCACCTGTCTCGTGCTGGCGTTCGGGTGCGAAGCCGAGCGCGGCCAACAGGGCGATCAGCTGCTGGACCGCCCGTTGCCGGGTGGGCGTCGGTGCGGGATCGGCGACGTGGCGGGCCCATGCTCGGCCGGATTCGAGGGCCCGGCGGGCGGCATCGGGCTGCTCGGCGAGTGCGTCGGCGAACACCGCCGCCAACATGCGGTAGTCGCGCAGACCGGCCGGATCCATGCCGGGGGCGGCGCGGAACAGCGACGCCGGCCGACCCGGTTTGGCGTGCTCGGCGGAGACGGCCTCGACCTGCCCGGCCTCGAGCAGCGCGCTCAGATGGAACCGCGCCGTGTTGGGGTGTACGTCCAATCGCTCGGCGACCTTGACGATGCTCATCGGCGCGTCCTCGGCGCGCAGGGCCGCCAGCACGTCGCGCCGTCGGCCCGCCACCATGCGCCGGAGTTTATCCAAATTGGAGCTTGTGAAAACTACGCGGGGCCGGGCAAAGAAAGCGGAATGGCCTCCCTCCGGCGGCCCTTAGGCTGGCCGTGTGCTCGCACCAGGGATGCTCAGGGGGACTTTTTGCGCCGCCCAGCCGGTGGCGCTATGTTTGCTGAGGACTGCGCCCGCATCGTCCCGTGCGGGCCGCGTCCAATGGGGGGTGACCACGAGTGCGGCGACTAGGCGCGTTGTTTGCCGCACTGTCTCTGGTGCTCCTTGTGGCTCCCCCGGCCGGGGCGATCGAGCCGCCTGTCATCGATCCGGGTGCGGTGCCACCTGATGAAACCGGTCCCGATCAGCCGATGGAGCAGCGTCGCATCTGCGCGGCGCCCACGGTCTTCCCCGACTCCAACTTTGCCGACAAGCCGTGGGCGAGCGACTACCTCCGGTTGGCCGACGCACAGCGGTTCGCTACCGGTGCTGGGATAACTGTGGCGGTGATCGACACCGGGGTGAACGGTTCGCCGCGGGTGCCCGCGGAACCCGGCGGTGACTTCGTCGACCAGGCGGGCAACGGCATGTCGGACTGTGACGCGCACGGCACGCTGACCGCGGCCGTCATCGCGGGCCGGCCCGCTCCCACCGACGCCTTCGTCGGCGTCGCGCCGGATGCCCGGATCCTGTCGCTGCGGCAGACCTCCGACAGCTTCCAGCCGGTCGGGTCCCGCAACGATCCGAACGATCCGAACGCCACCCGGACCGCGGGGTCGCTGCGCAGCCTGGCCCGCGCGATCGTGCACGCCGCCAACCTCGGCGCCGGGGTGATCAACATCAGCGAGGCCGCCTGCTACAAGGTGACCCGCCCGATCAACGAGAACGTCGTCGGCGCGGCCATCAACTACGCGGTCAACGTCAAGGGCGCCGTCATCGTCGTCGCAGCCGGCAACTCGGGCGGCGACTGCACCCAGAACCCGCCGCCCGATCCCGCGGTGCCCGCCGATCCGCGGGGCTGGCAGAAGGTGCAGACGATCGTGTCGCCGGCCTGGTACTCCCCGCTGGTGCTCACCGTCGGCAGCATCGCTCCCAACGGGCAGCCGAGCGGGTTCTCCATGCAGGGTCCGTGGGTCGGCGCCGCAGCTCCGGGCGAGAACCTGGTGGCGCTCGGCTACGACGGCAACCCGGTCAACGCGCTGCAGGGCGAGGACGGCCCGATCCCGATCAGCGGGACCTCGTTCTCCGCCGCGTACGTCTCGGGGCTGGCCGCGCTGCTGCGGCAACGGTTCCCGGACCTGACGCCCGCCCAGATCATCAACCGAATCACCGCGACGGCCCGCCATCCCGGGGGTGGTGTGAACAACGCGATCGGCGCCGGCGTGGTCGATCCCGTCGCCGCACTGACCTGGGACGTCCCGGCCGGTCCGGCCACCGTCCCCTACAGCGTCAAGTCGATCCCGCCGCCGGTCTACGTGCCCCCACCCGACCGCGCACCGATCACCTGGGTGGTGGCCGTCGGTGCCGGCGTGGCGCTGCTGCTGGGTCTCGGCGCCATGGCCCGTCGTGCGTTGAGGCGCCGATGAACCGGGTGCTCTCCGTTTTCGGGCTGCGCTTCAGCACCGGGCACGCCCTGGGGGCGGCGGTGCTCGTCCCGGCGTGCGTGCTGCTGTTCGGCCAGATGGATCTGCTGTGGCTGGGGATCACGCTGGCGGTGCTGATCGTGGCGGGGTCCGTGGTCACGGTCCGCGGCCGCCGGGTCACCGGCTGGGTCGCCGCGTTGTTCGCGTGGCGGCGGCGGCACCGCCAGCCGCCTGCGCCACCGTCGGAGCCGGCGGTCGGCGCCACCGTCGAGCCCGGTGACCACGTGGCGCTGCGCTGGCAGGGCGACCATCTGGTGTCGGCGATCGAGCTCGTTCCGCGGCCGTTCACCCCGACGGTGATCGTCAACGGCGAGGCGTTCACCGACGACGTCGTCGACACCCGCCTGGTCGAAGACCTGCTGCTGGCGTACTGCCCCGACCTGGAGGCCGACGTGGTGTCGGCCGGCTACCGCGTCGGCAAGACGGCGCCCGCGGCGCTGGTCGCCCTCTACGAGCAGGTGGTGGGCCCGTACCCCGCCCCGGCCAACCGGCGGACCTGGATCGTGCTGCGCGCCGATCCGGAGATGACGCGCAAGTCGGCGCTGCGGCGCGACGCCGGCGTGGCGGGGCTGGCCCAGTACCTGGTGGCGTCGACGACGCGCATCGCCGACCAGCTGGCCAGCGAGGGAATCGACGCCCGGCCGGCGCGCAGCTTCGACGACTTCGACCGGGCCACCGAGATCAGCTTCGAGCGCGAGACGTGGTCGATGATCAAGGGCCGCAGCACCTTCACCGCCGCCTACACCGCGCCCGGCGGCCCCGACGTCTGGTGGTCGGCGCGCGCCGACCACACCATGACGCGGGTGCGCATCACCCCGGGCACGTCGCCGACCACCACGGTGCTGCTGACCACGCTGGCCAATCCGTCGACGCCGCGCGGCTTCTCGTGCCTGTACGGCGGGCAGCGGGCCGCGCTGCTGGGCGAGAGCCCGGTGACCGACCGGCACTACGAGTTACCGATCGGGTCGGCCGGGGTGCTGGTCGGCGAGACGGCGGACCGCTACCCGGTGTACATGCCGTTCGACGACGTCGACGTCAGCATCAACCTGGGCGACGCCCGGCTGTTCACCCAGTTCGTCGTGCGGTCGGCCGCGGCGGGTGCGGCGGTCACGCTGGGACCGCAGTTCCAGGAGTTCGCCGGCTTCATCAATGCACGCGTCGGCCCGGTGGCCAAGGTGGCGTGGCCGAACGCGACGACGTATCTGGGGGCGCACCCCGGTGTCGGCCGAGTCATGCTGCGGCACAACTTCATCGCCACTCCTCGGCACAAGCAGCTGCCGATCCGGCTGATCAATCCGCGTGAGGAGAGCCGGTACCAGATGGCGCTGGAGGGAGAGCGCGCGTGAGCGGAGACGAAGTTCAGGTCGTCCCGGAGGATCTGAGGGGTAAGGC
>CAWCKQ010000017.1:0-7773 GCA_963796185.1 uncultured Actinomycetota bacterium
CACACAGTTCTCGAGCAGTCAGTCGACGTTCCCCATCGCCTGCTGCATCGTCGGCCTCGGTGATGCTGAGCAGATGCACAGCAATCCGGAGACGTAGCCGCCATCCTCCGGTAGCTTCCGCTCCATGCCCTTGGAGCTGGCCTCGTTCTTTCGGACGACTCTGCCACTCGACCTGAGCGGGCTGGATGCGCTCGATGACGGCCGCTACCACTCTCTTTGGCTGCCCGATCACCTTGTGAGCTTCTGGCCGGACTCCATCTGGACGCCCGAGTTCACCGACCTCGCGCAAGCGTCGCCGTCACCGCACCGCTACCTGGACGCCCTCACCGTCGCCGGTGCCGTCGCCGCACGCACAACACGCACTCGGCTCGCCACGAGCGTCCTCGACACCGTCCGCCGCCATCCGGTGATGCTGGCCCAGTCGGCACTGACGCTGAGCCATCTCTCGGACGGCCGGTTCATCCTGGGTCTCGGTGCCGGCGAGCGCGAGAACCTGGCCCCGTACGGCTTCGAGCACCGCCGCACGGTGAGCCGGTTCGCCGAGGCGGTCCGGGCGATCCGGCTGCTGTGGAGTACCGACGGGCCGATCGACTTCGCCGGGCAGTACTTCACGCTGGACCACGCTCGGCCTGGACGCCGAGCTTCACCACACCGGCCCGCCCCCGATCTGGATCGGGGCCAACGGCCCCCAGATGCTGCGGCTCGTCGGCGAACTCGGCGACGGCTGGTGGCCGACGGGCAGCGCCGGCCCCGAGACGTATGCCGGTCAACTGACTCGCATCCGAGAGGCGGCCGAACGGGCCGGACGCGACCCGGAGGCGATCACACCGGCGAAGATGGTGGTGTGCCTGATCGGCGAGCCCGATGAACTGACCGAGATCGTGCAGCAGCCGCTGGTGCAGTCGCTGGTGCTGCAACTGACAGCCGACGCGCTGGCGGCCGCCGGCTACCGCCATCCGATGGGGGAGCGCTGGCGCGGCATCCAGGACATCGATCCGCGCGTGCTGACCCGCGACCGACTGCTCCGGCTCTTCGAACAGGTCGACCCGGCGGCGATCCTGTCTGTCGTGCCGCATGGCACGCCGAATCAGGTCGCCGAGCAGGTCGCAGAGTTCGGCGAGGCGGGTGCCCGGGTCGTGTCGGTGCTCGACTACAGCGGAATGGCCGGGCAGGCGTACGCGGCCGAGTCGGCACGCAAGATCCGCGAGGTCGAGGACGCGCTGCTGCAGCTCACCGGCAGCCCATCATGACGATCGTGGACGCCGACGTCCTCATCGCGCACGCGCAGGAATCGACCGGGCTCACCGACTTCGGCGACGACACCCTGCCCGCGCGGGTGGCACTGGTCGTCGACCGGCTGAACAGCGCCGAACTCGACGAACAGGGTTCGCGGGCGGCCGAACGTACGGTCGGCGGTCTGCTGACGAGCCGCTTGCGGTTCGTGGCCGACCACGCATACCCGCCGCTCGCGGCAGAACAAATCACCGCGCCCCTCTTCGCCACCGGTGAGCCCCGGTCTGGGACGACGCTGTTGCATGCTCTGCTCGCCGAGGACGAGGATTCCCGCGCGCTGCGGTTCTGGGAAGTCATGTACCCCTCGCCGCCACCCGGTCCGGCCGACGTCGACGATCCGCGCCGCGCCCAGGCCGATGCCGACTGGCGGGAGATCCTCGACCGCATCCCACCGTGGATCGTCAGCCACCCATACAACGATCTGCTGGGTGCGGGACTGCCCGAGTGCGAACGCACGTGGGCCTTCGACTTCCGCGCGATGAATCCGAGCGCATGGTGGCGAGTTCCACTGCCGATCCAGAACTTTCCGCAAGACCACCACGCGCAGTACCGCCTGCACCGCATGATGCTGCAGCACATCCAATACACCCGCTCGCCGAAGCGGTGGGTGCTCAAGGGATTCCACGGCCGGCGACTGCGGGCGCTCTTCGACACCTACCCCGACGCCCGCATCGTCTGGGTCCACCGCGACCCCGTGCAGGTGCTCGCGTCGCAGATCGTGGCCTTCGGGCAGATCAACGAGAGCCTCGCCGGAACACTGGACTGGAATCAGTACGCCGAAAACACGATCGAAGGGCCGCGGGCCAACTTCCACGCCTACCTGACCGACCCACTCGTCGACGACGCGCGAATCCACCACGTTCGCTACCGTGACTTCGTCGCCGACCCGGTCGGCACCATCGCCGGCTTCTACGATGTCGCCGGACTGCCGTTGACGGCCGAAGCCGAGAAGGCGATGCGCGACTACCTCGCCACCAACCGCAGCGATCGGTACGGGAAGTTCACCTACTCCACCGACGTGCTGCCGGTCCCCGTGCAGCAGTTGCACGAGGAATTCGCCGACTATCGTGACCGATTCGGCATCGACATCGAGACGAGGCGCTGATGGCCTTCGGTGACGGCGAGGACGACGCGGCGCTGCGGACGGCTTGGCACCAGTTCTGCGACCGGCTCAAGGCCGCCGGAGATCTCGCCTTCAAGGCCACCTCACCGGCGAATGGTCTGCAGCGCGCGGACGCCTTCCGCTACCTGACGCAGAACCTCGGCCAGGCCTACGACCTCGCTCTGGAGACCAAGGACACCCGCTATCCGATGATCCACCCGTTCTGCGGGCCGAGCCGAAAGCTCGGCGGCGACAACGCCGACTTCGTCTATCTCCAGGCGTGGATCGACGGCGAGTCGACCTACCGGATCGCGGGCGACCGAGGCACTGCGCGGTTCTTCAACATCACCGTCCAGGGGCCACGGCCCGAGAAGGACGTGTACTACGGCGCCGATCACCCGAACCTGCATGAGCCCTTCGGCGATACCCCGGAGGCGAACATCACCGGCGATGAACTAGCCACCGAGCCCGACGGCAGCTTCGTCCTCTACGTCGGCGGGTCACGGCGAGAACCGAACTGGCTGCCGACCACACCCGGCTCGCGCAAGCTCTTCATCCGGCAGGGCTTCGACTCCTGGGCGGAGCGCTCGGCGCAGTTCGGCATCGAGCGCATCGACATGGCCGAGCCACGTCCCGCGCCGACACCGCGGGAGCTCGTCGAGTCGATGCGTTGGGCCGGCGACTTCCTCACCGGAGCGATGAGGGACTGGCCGGACCGTGAACTGGAGATCGGTTCCCTTTACGGCGAGCCCGAGCCCAACGTGTTTCCCGGTGCGCGCTTCGCCGGTACGGCGGAGCAACGCGATGCGCGCCGCGGCCGGCTCATCGTCACCATGCCGTGGCGGCTGTGGCCGAACGAAGCGCTGGTCTTCGAGTTCCCCGACGACGGCCAATTCTGGATGCTGACCAACATGGGCGCGTTCTGGAACAGCATGGATTATCTGTACCGGCCGGTGAGCTACACGCCGAGCAGGTCGGCGATCGACTCCGACGGCCGTGTGCGAATGGTGATGGCCCACAACGATCCCGGCGTACACAACTGGATCGACACCCAACAATTCAGCGAGGGTTACCTCACGATGCGGGTCATCGGAAGCCGGCAGCTGCCCGAAGTCATCACCACTGTCGTCGACGCCACCGAGCTGGACGCCGTCCTGCCGACCGACACCCGGCTCGTCACGCCGCAGGAGCGGGCCGGGCAACTGCACGCACGATTTGACGCCATCCGCCGCAGGTACAGGATCTGACATGGACCCGAAACTGGAGACGCTCGCCGCGTCGGCCTTCGACAACGCCTACCACGTGGGCCACCTCGTCCCCGATCTGTTGCCGGCCATGCAGACGCTCGGCGGTGCCATGCAGATCACGTGGGCGCCAGCGTTCGAAATGCGGAGCGGGTTCGTCCGTCCGGACGGGTCCGCTGACGACCAGACCGTCCGAATCGCGTTCTCCGCTTCCGGCCCGCCGTACCTGGAGCTGATCGAGGTAGTCCCCGCGGCGGACTCGGTCTTCGCCGAACCGAAACTGGGAGGCATGCACCATGTCGGCTACTACGCACAGCGCTGGCGCGACGACGTCGCGCGGCTGCAGGGCGATGGGTGGGAGTTGGAGCGCACGGGTTCCGGTGTCGCGTTCCTGCGCGACCCGCGCAGCGGCCTCCGCGTGGAGGTGGTGAGCTTCAAAGGCCGCGACTTCCTGACTCGGGTGCTCGATGGTGAGATGGCCGAGACCTACCCCCTGACCGAGCGCCCGTGACCGCAGTAGCGCACACCTCGTACGGTGCACTGCGCGGTGCCACACATGGCGGCATTGCGACCTTCCGCGGTGTGCCCTATGCTGCGCCACCGACCGGCGAGAAGCGTTGGCGCCCTCCGCAACCCGTAGCGGGCTGGGCAGGGGTTCGGGAGGCGACCGCGTTCGGTCCGATCGCCCCGCAGGACGTCTCGCCCGAGCGGCTGGCCAAACGCGGTCTGACCATGAGTGAGGACTGCCTCACGCTCAACATCTGGACGCCCGCGGCCGACGACCACCGCCGGCCCGTGCTGGTCTTCCTGCACGGCGGCGGGCAGGCGCAGGGGCACGGATCCGCTCCGCTGCTCGACGGTTCGCGACTCGCCCGACGCGGTGACATCGTGGTGGTGACGATCAACTTCCGGCTCGGTGCGCTGGGCACGCTCTACGCGCCTGACTGGCACGGCGCCGACTCCACCAACCTGACTCTGCGCGACCAGAGGCACGCGCTGCAGTGGGTGCGCGAGCAGATCGCCGCGTTCGGGGGCGACCCCGGCGCCATCACGGTGGCGGGGCAGTCCTCCGGGGCGATCGCGATATCCGCCTTGCTCGCCGGAGGCTGCGACCTCTTCGACCGTGCCGTCCTGCAGAGCGGCGGCTTGGAGCGCGTCCGTTCCACAGCGGCCGCCGCTGCCGTGGCCGAGCAGTTCGCTGCCTTGAGGTGCCACGAGCCTGGTGTCGCGGAAATCCTTGCCGCACAGCGCCGCGTCGACACCGGCTTCGTGCCGCCGCAGGGCCCGTTCCATCCCTGCATCGACGGCGACGTCATCGGCGAGCATCCGTTGGTGGTCGCGCGGACCCGTTCCCTGCCGGCGATCCCGATCCTCGCCGGGACGACGCACGACGAGTGGCGGATCTTCGACGCGGCACTGGATGAGCGCGTCTTCACCGAGCAGTACGTGCGGGACAGGGCGCAAGCACTCGCCGGGGATGGTCACGACGCCGACGCGGTGGTGGCGACGTACCGCGCTGACCATCACACGCTTCGCGATGCCGCCAGCGCGATGGTCACCGACTACCACTTCACCGCGCCGACCGAGCAGTTCGTCCGCGCGCACGCCGCGCGCGGCAACCCGGTGTTCCGCTATGAGTTGCAGTGGCCTTCCCCGCGAGCCGGGCTGGGGGCCTGCCACGACTCCTGCCTGCCCTTGCTCTTCGGCAACCTGGACGCTGCACCCGCGCTGGCCGGTGTCGACGACACGGCTCGCCGCATGTCAGCCGCGGTCCAGGAGCAGTGGCTGACATTCGTTCGCGGGGGAGAGCCCTGGGAACGCTACGGCGTCGGCGGCTCCACGATGCTGCTCGGCCCGGAGACGGGAATCGCGCGCGGTCACCGTGCAGAGCAACTCGCCATCTGGGAGAACCGCTATCCCGCCTACGGATGAGCGGCTCAGCAGCACGCGCGAGCGGTCAGGCGGCTTGGTCGTCGGGTGGTGCGGGTCCGCCGGGTTCGTCGCCGGTGGCGGTGTCGCGCTGCGGTTCTGGGTTGTCGGGTGGGTGCAGGAGTCGTTCGGGGCGGTGGTGGTTGTTGATGCGGGCTTGGCCGGTGTCCAACGGTGCTGGGGGGATCCATTCGACCTCGCTGCGGGCGTTCATCCGGGTGGACCAGCCGCCGGGTTTGACGTCGCGGTTGTCGGGCGGGCAGGCCAGGCCGAGCTCGTCGGTGTTGGTGAGCCCGCCGCGGGCCCAGTCGGCGCTGACGTGATGGACCTGGCAGCCGTAGGCACCCACGGGGCAGCCGGGTTTGGTGCAACCCCCGTCGCGGCCGATCAGCATGATCCGCTGCGCCGCCGAGGCGATCCGTTTGGTGCGGAACAGATCCAGCGCGGACCCGGTCGCCTGGTCGAACACCGCCAGATAGTGATGGGCATGACGGCCCAGTCGGATCACCTCGGCGATCGGCAACACCGTGCCCCCACCGGTGACCCCGACCCCGGCGCGGGACTCCAAATCCTGCAACGTCGTGCGCACGATCACCGACACGGGCAGCCCGTTGAGCTGACCCAACTCGCCGCTCATCAACGCGATGCGCCCGACCGCGACCAGGGCGTCGTGCTGGCGTTGAGCCAGGCTGCGGTGATCACTGTCGATCTGGGCCTGGGACGGCGTCCCCGACGTGCAGGGCTGCTCATCGTCGGGATTGCACATGCCGGGAGCGGCGTATTTGGCGAAGATCGCCTCCCACACCGCCCACGCCTCCGGGGTCAGACACCCCACAATGTCGATCATCGTGTCCGGGCGCTGCTTGCCTCGGGTCAGTCCGCGTGTGCGGGCGCGTTCGGTGTCGTCGGGTTCGGGGCCGTCCTGATCGAGCAGAAACAGCACCCGATCGGCGGCGTCCTTGAGCTCCTTGGGGCCGACACCGACCGCGATACGGACCAGATCCACCTCGACCTGCTCGCGGGTCGCGGTATCGACGAAACCGGGCAACCTGTCGAGCGCTTTGCGGATCACCTCGACATGCTCGGCGTTGATCAACCCCCGCGCCTGCGCGGCCGCGGTGGCCGGCAGGGTCGGGGGCAGCGCCGGCCCGGTCACACTCGGGCGCGGGGCCAGCAGCGCGGCCTCGGTCAGCCGCCGGCCCGCCTCGCTGCGCGAGATCCGCCACCGCACCGAGAGGACCTCTTTCCAGGACTTGGCGCCCAGCTGGGCCGGGGTGGCCTCGACCTGCAGGCGCGCCAACAGGCGGTGACTGACCGCGGGCAACCGGCACGACACGATCTCCAACTCATCCAGGGCATCGACCAACTCGCCCCGGGTCGACAGATCCACCTCGCAGCCGGCCACCTCCTCGACGGCCGCGCGCACCGCGGCCACCGCCTCCTGCAACCCCATCCCCGACACACCTCGAACATACATTCGACCACCGACAAAACGGCCCTCGCGCGTAACCTTGTGCTGTCTGATTGCGATGCAGTGACTGAGTGCTGTTTCGTGCTGGTGCAAGGGAAGACGCAATGAGAACCCGTTTGATGATGCTCGCGACCGTGGTAGCGACGCTGCTCAGCTTCTCCTCGGTCCCCGCGCATGCCGATGTCAACGACGGCGCGGGGTCCGGTGCGCAGGTCGCGGTGCTGGCTGGGGCGTTCGACAAACCCGAGCGCACGATGCAGCAACTGCACGGTTCGCTGTGTGCCCCGCCGAATGTGTGCGAGCCGCTGTACTACATGAACGTCGGCATTCTGGGGCCCAAGATCGGGGAGGCCAGCCTCGATGACGGTGTGGCGAAATTGGATGAGTGGATTCGCGCCACACCGGGCCGCAAGATCGCGTTCGGTCACTCGCTCGGATCTTCGGTGATCTTCAGGTGGCTGCGGCAGCACTCGTTCGATCCGTCGGCGCCACCGCCGAGCGACCTGAGTTTCGTCACGACCGGCGCTCCCGAGCGTCGCGGTACGGGTTACGTGTACACCGACCCGGAGGGCAAGAACCAGTTCCGCGCTCACGAGGGGTTCGGCATCCCTGCCAACACCCCGTACCACGTCGTGGACATCTGCCGGAAGTGGGACGGCTTCTGCTACTTCATCCCGGGTGACCAGCGCTCCCTCGACGGGCAGATGAGCAAACGGCACACCGACTATTCGGAC
>CAWCKQ010000018.1:0-205407 GCA_963796185.1 uncultured Actinomycetota bacterium
GGAGGCGGCCGGCCCTGCGACGCGTACGATCCAGCTATCGACCAGGGACGCAGGTGAGCGGGAGGAGGTTCGCGGATGCCGTCGTTTCGCGCACTGCCACCCTCGCTCGTGCGCCGGGCCGGCCGGCCACGCGCCGATGATCCCGACGCCCGCCGCATCCACGTGCCCGTCGCCCGGGCCATGGTCGACTGCGGCGTCTACGTCGACGGCAAGCGGCTTCCCGGCAAGTACACCCACGCCGCAGCGCTGAGCAAGGTTCACGAACTGGAGTCCGACGGCAGGGACGCGTTCGTGTGGATCGGCCTGCACGAGCCCGACGAACACCAGATGCAGGCCGTCGCCGACGTGTTCTGCCTGCACGAACTGGCCGTGGAGGATGCGGTGCACGCGCATCAACGGCCCAAGCTCGAGCGCTACGACAAGACGCTGTTCCTGGTGCTCAAGACCGTGAACTACGTCGAGCACGAGTCGATGGCGCTGGCCCGCGAGATCGTGGAAACCGGCGAGATCATGATCTTCGTCGGCGCGGACTTCGTCGTCACCGTTCGGCATGGCGAGCACAGCGGGCTGGCGGCCGTGCGCAAGCACCTCGACGCCTCCCCCGCGACGCTGAAACTCGGCCCGTACGCGGTGATGCACGCGATCGCCGACCACGTCGTCGACAGTTATCTCGACGTCACCGACCTGATCGAGACCGACATCGACGCGATGGAAGAGGACGTCTTCTCCCCGCTGACGCAGACCAGTATCGAATGCATCTACCTACTCAAACGAGAGGTGGTCGAGTTGCGGCGCGCCGTCGCCCCGCTGACCGTCGGGCTGCAACGGATCGGCGCCGATCACAACGACCTGATCTCGATCGAGGTCCGGCGATACATGCGCGACGTGCTCGACCACAACATCCAGGCATCCGACCGGATCACGAGCTATGACGAGATGCTCAGCTCACTGGTCCAGGCGGCGCTCGGCAAGGTCGCCATGCAGCAGAACGTCGACATGCGCAAGATTTCGGCGTGGGTCGCGATCGCCGCCGTCCCGACGGCGTTGGCGGGTATCTACGGCATGAACTTCGAGCACATGCCCGAACTGCACTGGACGTTCGGCTATCCGGCCGTGCTGGTGCTGATGTTCGCGTCTGCTTTCTGCTGCACCGGACCTTCCGCCGCAACAGCTGGCTCTAGCTCGCGCGAAACGGAATTCCAGCAGGCCTCGTCTCGCACTTTCGCTGCTGGAATTCCGTTTCGCCGGGAGGTGCCCGAGTTCGCGGAACTCAGCTGGGGGCCGACGCGGGCCGTCGGGTCGAGCACGTCGACGCCGTCGACCCGCCACGCCTCCCGCATCGCCTCGGCACCCTTGAGGCGCACCCACGCCGCCTCCGTCGGGGTGATGGGAACCGCCGACAGCACAACCACCGGTGCTGGGTTCGGGTAGGTCGACGTCGTCGATCTCGCTGCGGCCCAACAGGACTGCGGTGAACGGCGCGCCGCTCCACAATGGAGCGCCGAGGTCGACCAGCGCATCGACGGCCAGCACCAACCCTTCCACGGCGGGTGCCGCGGCCAGCACAGCCACGCTGCGCGCCAATCCCGCCGGTGTGGGTCCACGCAGGGAAACCGCCACCTCCGCCCGGGGACCGCGCACCGGGTCGGTGGCGAACTCGGCCGGATCGGTCATCGGTTCGCGCGAACAACCGAGCGACACATAATGATTCACGTCGTCACCGTCGGGCCCGAACCGCAGTACATCGAGCGACTGCGTGCCCAGAAACGTCACACTCGCGACGTCAGGCTCCGAGGCGAAGTGCGCGCTCAGATGAGCGCGAACCTCCGCCAGGGCGTCGATCACTCGGCCGGCGGTGGCGTCTGTTCCTCAACCGGTGCCTGCGGCGGAGGCGGCGCTGACGGTGCAGCCTGCTCTTCGGGCGCACCCGCAGGCGGGATGGTGAGGTTGATGCCGGTGTCGGCGTCGAAGACGACCAGCTTGGTGGTGTCGAACGCCAACTCCACCGGCTGGCCCGGCCTGACCTTGGACTCGGTGGAAACCCTTGCCACGAACTCGTTTTCCCCGACACCCGACTCGGCGGCCAACTCGGCCAGCTGCGCCGCCTGGGCACCGGCACCCTCGGTCCTGAAGTGCACGTACTTGTCGGCACCCAGCGATTCGACGAAGTCGACCGTCACCTCGGACGTCAGCGCGCGGATGCGCGCATAGGCGTCGATCAGCGAGGCGTCCTCGATGTGCTCGGGCCGAATGCCGACGACGACGTTGTTCGGTCGGCTGTGCTGCGCGATCACATCGTGTATCTCCGGTGAGTGTGACCTCGCCGAACGGCAACTTGACGCCGACGTCGGTCAGCCGCCGGGAAGAAGTTCATCGCGGGCGACCCGATGAACCCGGCGACGAACAGGTTGGCCGGCTCGAGTACAGCTCCTCGGGTGTGCCGATCTGCTGAGCGCGCCCGCCCGCAGAACCACGACGCGATCACCGAGCGTCATGCCTCGGTCTGGTCGTGCGTGACGTAAACGGTGGTGGTGCCCAACCGGTCCTGTAGCCGGGCGATCTCCGAACGCATCTGCACGCGCAGCTTGGCGTCGAGGTTCGACAGCGGCTCGTCCATCAAGAACGCCTTCGGATTTCGCACGATCGCGCGGCCCATCGCGACCCGCTGGCGTTGGCCGCCGGACAACTGCGCCGGTTTGCGGTCCAGCAGAGCCGTGAGGTCGAGGATCTTCGCGGTCTCGCTCGACTCGCGCGGCGATGTCGGCCTTGGCATCTTGGCCAAGGTCAATGGGAATGCGATGTTCTGGCGCACGGTCATGTGCGGATAGAGCGCGTAGGACTGGAAGACCATCGCGATGTCGCGGTCCTTGGGCGACCTTCGTTGACCCGCTCGCCGCCGATGAGCAACTCGCCCGGAAGTGATCTCCTCCAGCCCGGCGATCATGTTGAGGGTCGTGGATTTCCCACATCCCGACGGTCCGACCAGGATGACGAACTCGCCGTCGGCGATCGTGACCGACAGATCCCTGACCGCCACCGTGCCGTCGGGATAGCTCTTCGTCACCCGGTCCAGAACGATCTCAGCCATCGACTCACCCTTCGCCACCGTCGGGCAGACCGTATGGCTAACTGTGCGTCCTGCGCAACACCGGCCACCGCCGGTGCGTACGCACCCGGCTCTGCCTGCCGCGGCGACCGATCAGATCTTCAAGCGCGCGAGCAGATCCCGGCCCTGCTCGGCATTCTGCGGATCACACAACACGTCGTAGCGGCCGGCGACCAACTGCATCGTCGAGCTGAAATCTCTTGTGCCCCGCGCCATCGCATACGGGATGGCCGAGGTGATCAGACCGAAGAAGACGCCGGCGATCAGACCCGTGATGAGCGAACCCCACGGACTCGGGCTGAAGAAGCCCAGGATCAAGCCGATGAACAGGCCGAGCCACGCACCTGTCAGTACGCCGCCACCGAGCACCTTCGGCCAGGTCAGCCTGCCGGTCACCCGTTCGACCTGCATCAGGTCCACACCGACGATGGTGACCTGCTGCACCGGAAACTGTTGGTCGGACAGATAGTCCACCACACGCTGGGCTTCGGCGTAGGTCGGGTAGGAACCGATCGGCCACCCCTTGGGGGGAGTCGGCAGGCCGACGGGGCGCCCGCGTCCCGAAGCGGGAACGCCTGATGCCACACCGGGGTTCTGTCCTGGCTGGAACGGGCTCGTCATGTCCGTGAACTCCTTCGATCGAGCGGCGCACGCGCACGCCTTCCTCTGTGTCAACGCCTCAGGGACGACAAAGGTGCCCTGAGGCGCGTTCACCTCTACGTACTCCTCCGTAGGCTAGGTTGATCAGCATGACAAGTCCGGACAACGACGCAGGCCGAATCGAGCCTTCCGATTCCACCGCGGGTGGGTCCGAGCCTTCGTCGACAGGCTACGAACCGCCCCCGGTCGAACAGTTCCAGGACTCGTCGGCATACTCGCCGCCGCCGGCGTACAACCCGCAGCAGCCGTCGGGTTCGGGAAGCAACGACCCGTACCCCCCGCCGTCGGGATATCCGCCGCCCGCCGACTACTCGGGCGAACTACCCGCCGCCGCCGTCCGGCTATCCCCCGCCCTACCCCGACCCTCAGGGCAGCGGGTCGTACCCTCCTCCCGGATACGGCGGGTATCCGCCCGCGGCGCCGTACGGAACCGGCGGCTACCCGCCCCCTCCCATGGGATATCCGGGGGCCGACTTCGGCTACGGTCCACCGGTTCCGGCCGGCACCAACACGATGGCCATCGCGTCCCTGGTCGCCTCGGTCGTCGGCGTGTGCTGCGGGATCGGCTCGATCGTCGGCATCGTCCTCGGCTTCCTCGCGCTCAACCAGATCAAGCAGACGCGCCAGGCGGGCCACGGCCTGGCCGTCGCCGGCATCGCCGTCGGCGCGGTCACCCTGGTGCTCAACCTGGTGGTGGGCATCTCGGCCCTCAGCTCATAGCCGAGGCGCTGCTGCGGCGTTCCGTCGCTCGTCGGGCTGGTACTCGGCGTCATCGCGATGCGCGAGACCAGGCGCACGGGCCAGCAGGGCTACGGGCTCGCCGTGGCCGCCGTGGCGATCAGCGCGCTGCTGGTGCTGGTCGGCGTGGTTTATCTGGTGTCTTCGACCCGGGGCTGACGCCCGCCGGCAGCAGCTTTCAACCGGCCGGCGGCTGGAATCGCTCGCCGGTGCGCTGCATGCCCGCAGCGCGCCCCTTACCGGCGATGACCAGGGCCATCTTGCGGCTGGCCTCGTCGATCATCTCGTCGCCGAGCATGACCGCGCCGCGGGCACCCCCGGCCCGGGAGGTGTGCCACTCGTAGGCCTCCAGGATCAGTTCGGCGTGATCGTAGGCCTCCTGCCGCGGGCTGTAGATCTCGTTGCCCGCCGCGATCTGATCGGGATGGAGCACCCACTTGCCGTCGTAGCCCAGCGCGGCGGAGCGGCCCGCCACCCGCCGGAACGCCTCGACGTCGCGAACCTTCAGATACGGCCCGTCGATCGCGGCGACGCCGTTGGCCCGGGCCGCGATCAGGATGCGCATCAGCACGTGGTGGTAGGCGTCGCCGACGTCGTAGCCCTCCGGCTGCTCACCGACCTCCAGGGTGCGCATGTTCAGGCTCGCCATCAGATCTGCGGGACCGAGCACCAGCGCCTGCACGCGTGGGGCGGCCGCGATCGCGTCGATGACCGTCAGTCCCTTCGCGTCCTCGATCTGGGCCTCGATGCCGATGCGGCCGACCGGCAGGCCGTGCGCCGCCTCGACCTGGGACAGCAGCAGATCCAGTGCCTGCACGTGTGAGACGTCGGTCACCTTCGGCAGCACGACGACGTCGATCTGTGCGCCCGCCGAGCCGACGACCTCGATCACATCGGTGTGGGTCCACGGCGTGGTCCAGTCGTTGACCCGCACCCCGCGCAGTTGTCCGGCCCAGCCCGATTCGCCCAGCGCGGCCGCAACCTGCACCCGCGCTTGCTCTTTGGCGTCGGCAGCGACGGAGTCCTCGAGGTCGAGGAAGACCTCGTCGGCGGGCAGCGACTTGGACTTCTGGATCATCTTCGCGTTGCTGCCCGGCACGGACAGGCACGTACGTCGGGGTCGATACCGGTTTTCCACAACCACACTCTCTACTCTTGACAACCATGGCGTCGGTCAACAGGGTCTATGCGGCCCGGCTCGCGGGGATGGTGGTGCTGGGTCCCGACGGCGAGTCGATCGGCCGCGTCCGCGACGTGGTGATCAGCATCAGCCTGGTCCGCCAGCAGCCCCGCGTGCTCGGGTTTGGTACTCGAACTCCTCACGCGCAGAAGGATTTTCGTTCCAATACTGCGCGTGACGGCGATCGAGCCCGGTGCCGTCACGCTGTCCACCGGCAACGTGTCGTTGCGTCGGTTCTCCCAGCGCCCCGGCGAGGTGCTGGTGCTCGGGCAGGTCATCGAGACGCGGGTGCGCGTCGACGACCCGGACCTGGGTCAGCTGGCCGGGATCGACGTCGTCGTCGTGGATCTCGGCATCGAACAGACCCGCTCGAGGGACTGGATGGTCACCAAGGTCGCGGTGCGCCCGCAGCGCAGGCTGGGGCGGCGCAGCAACGTCCACACCGTCGACTGGCAGCACGTCCAGGGACTGACGCCGTCCGGGCTGGCGATGCCCGACCAGGGCGTGGCGCAACTGCTCGAACAGTTCGAGGGCCAGCGGCCCGTCGAGGTGGCCGACGCCATCCGCGAGCTGCCCGCAAAACGCCGCTACGAAGTGGTCAACGCGCTCGACGACGAACGACTCGCCGACGTGCTGCAGGAGCTGCCCGAAGACGAACAGGTGACGGTGCTGCGGCAGCTCAAGACCGAGCGCGCGGCCGACGTGCTCGAGGCGATGGACCCCGACGACGCCGCCGACCTGCTGGGCACGATGACACCCGGCCGACGCCGAGCAGTTCCTGCGCCGGATGGACCCCGAGGACTCCGAGGACGTGCGCCGCCTGCTCAGCCACTCCCCCAACACCGCGGGCGGTCTGATGACCTCCGAGCCGGTGGTGCTGGCACCGGACACCACCGTCGCCGAAGCCCTTGCGCGCGTGCGTGATCCGGATCTCACGCCGGCACTGGCCTCGTTGGTGTTCGTGGTGCGGCCACCGACGGCGACCCCCACCGGCCACTATCTGGGCTGCGTGCACCTGCAGCGACTGCTGCGCGAACCGCCCGCAGCGCTGGTCGAGCGGCATCATCGACACCGATCTGCCCAGTCTGCGGCCGGAGGACTCACTGGGTGCGCTGACGCGGTACTTCGCCGCGTACAACCTGGTGTGCGGACCGGTCGTCGACGAGGAGAGTCACCTGCTGGGCGCCGTGTCGGTCGACGACGTCCTGGACCACCTGTTGCCCGACGACTGGCGCGAGCGTGAAGCCGAGCCGGTGATCATGACCGGCGAGAGGACGACATGAGCGAGTCGTCGGCCCGGCAGCGGCTGGACACCCCGCGGGTCTCCCGGTCGATCGCCCCACGGCTGGACGTCGAGGCGGTCGGCCGGTTCAGCGAACGCATCGCGCGGTTCCTCGGCACCGGGCGGTACCTGGCGATCCAGACGATCGTCGGTGATCGTCTGGGTCGCTGCTCAACATCGGCGCGTTCGCCTGGCAGTGGGACCCCTACCCGTTCATCCTGCTCAACCTGGCGTTCTCCACCCAGGCCGCGTACGCCGCCCCGCTGATCCTGCTGGCCCAGAACCGGCAGGAGAACCGCGACCGGGTGTCGCCTGGAGGAGGACCGCAGACGCGCGGAGCAGACCAAGGCGGACACCGAGTACCTGGCCCGTGAGCTGGCGGCGCTGCGCCTCGCCGTCGGCGAGGTCGCCACCCGCGACTACCTGCGCCGCGAACTCGAGGAGATCCGCGACATGCTCACCGAACTGCGCCCGCGCGACGGCGACGGGCATCGACGACGACCGGCAAATCCGACACCGGTGACCGGCGCTCGCGGAAATCCGGCTGAGACAGCTGTGGCGATTGCTGTTACACAGCCGTAGCCGAATAGGTATGGTGACTTGGTTCACAGGCGATCACACAGCTAGGACGGTTGAGTGCACATAGGGGGAGGAGCGGCCCTCGGGGCAGCGAGGCGCCGCGCCAGCCAAATCGTCCGGATGCCGGCTTTCGGTGTCGCCGCGGTCCTCACCCCGCTCGTGCTGGCCGGCGCCGTCGGCGCGTCCGCGCCCTCGAGCGACGCGCCGACCCGTGACCCCGCCGTGATGCCGCGTGGCCGCCGTCGAACGCTCGCCCGGCACCTCCGGCGTCTCGGTGGTCGCGGTCGCCAAGACACCGACCCCGATGCGGATCGCCGCCGCCACCGTCTCGGCTCCCCCGCCCGCGGCGGTCGTCAACGCGCCCGGCACGCTGCGTATCCCGTCGATGGCGCTGGCCGCCTACCGCAACGCCGAGGCCAAGATGGCGTCGGCCGCCCCGGGCTGCGGGGTGAGCTGGAACCTGCTGGCGGGCATCGGCCGCATCGAATCGATGCACGCCAACGGCGGAGCCACGGACGCGCGTGGCACCGCCGTACGACCGATCTTCGGTCCCAGCCTCGACGGAACGCTGCCGGGCAACGAGGTCATCGTGCAGAGCCGCAGCGCCGACGCGCGTGATCTATGCGCGCGCGCTCGGGCCGATGCAGTTCCTGCCCGGGACATGGTCGCGCTACGCCGCCGACGGCGACGGCGACGGCAAGGCCGACGTGCAGAACGTTTACGACGCCTCCCTGGCCGCGGCCCGGTACCTGTGCACCGGCGGACTGAACCTGCGCAACCAGAGCGATGTGCTCAGCGCGATCCTGCGCTACAACAACTCGATGGCCTATGCCCGCAACGTGCTGGCGCTGGGCCGCGGCCTACGCCACCGGCGTCGTGCCCGTCGACCTGCCGCCGATCACCGGCGACGTCCCCGCCCTCGGTGACAGCCACCTCGACCGGCCCGAAGGGCTCGGGCCCGGCCTGCCGCTCAACGCCGCCGGCCTGCCCGCCGACGACCCGCTCGCCCTGCTGCCGGCTCGGGCAACGCACCGACGTGGCCAGTCAGATCAACACCAACGTGCCCGGATTCGTGCCGGGACAGTCGCTGGGGCCGCTGCCCGGTCCGGCTCCCGCCCCGCAGTCGGTGCCGCAACCGGTGGCGCCGCCACCTCCGGCGTGGCTGCCGCCGTGGGCGCAGAAACCCGCGCAGCAGCAGCCCGAGTGCGCGGTGTTCTGCATCAAGGACACCCCTGCAGCGCCGCCCCCCGCGGCGCCCGGGTTCCCCCCGCCGGCCGGCCCTCTGGTCCAGCCGCCGGCACCGGTGGCCGGACCCGTCGCGGCGGGACCTCCGCTCGCCGCGCCGACCCGCGCCGCCGGCTGCCACCCGCGCCGGGTATGCCGGCCGCCGTCGGTCCCGCGCCCGGGCCGGTGGCCTGACTCCGGTCCGGCCACATTCCGGCGAGACCACGGTGCCGCCTACACTCGCGGATGATGTCCGAGAATCCGAATGAGCTGGAAAAGGCGGTTCGCGCCGCGCTGACCAAGGTGATCGATCCCGAACTGCGCCGCCCGATCACCGATGTCGGCATGGTCAAGGACGTCAGCGTGGCAGCCGACGGCGCCGTGCATGTCGAGGTGTACCTCACCACGTCCGCCTGCCCGAAGAAGACGGAGATCACCGACCAGGTCACCCGAGCCGTCAGCGATGTGCCGGGCACCGGTTCGGTGCGGGTCACCCTCGACGTGATGAACGACGAGCAGCGCGCCGAGCTGCGCAAACAGCTGCGCGGCGATTCCCGGGAACCGGTGATCCCGTTCGCCCAGCCGGGCTCGTTGACCCGGGTGTACGCCGTCGCATCCGGCAAGGGCGGGGTGGGCAAGTCCAGCGTCACGGTGAACCTCGCCGCGGCGATGGCCGCGCGCGGCCTGTCCGTCGGGCTGCTCGACGCCGACATCTACGGTCATTCGGTGCCCCGGATGATGGGCACCACCGACCGGCCCACGCAGGTCGACTCGATGATCCTGCCGCCGGTCGCACACGACGTCCGGGTGATCTCGATCGCGATGTTCACCCAGGGCAACACGCCCGTGGTCTGGCGCGGGCCGATGCTGCACCGGGCGCTGCAGCAGTTCCTCGCCGATGTGTACTGGGGTGACCTCGACGTGCTGCTGCTGGACCTGCCGCCCGGCACCGGCGACATCGCGATCTCGGTGTCCCAGCTGATCCCCGGCGCCGAGATCCTCGTCGTCACCACGCCGCAGATCGCCGCCGCGGAGGTCGCCGAACGTGCGGGCGCCATCGCGCTGCAGACCCGCCAGCGCATCGCCGGTGTGGTGGAGAACATGGTCGGACGGCCCGGTTCATCAAGATGTTCGGCGAGGGCGGCGGCCGCAAGGTCGCCGAGAGCCTGTCGCGCGCGGTCGGCGCCGACGTCCCCCTGCTCGGCCAGGTGCCGCTGGATCCCGACCTCGTCGCCGCGGGCGACTCCGGGGTGCCGCTGGTGCTCAGCGCCCCCGATTCGCCGGCGGGCAGGGAGCTGCGCACCATCGCCGACGCCCTGTCCAGCCGCAAGCGCGGGTTGGCCGGCATGTCGTTGGGCCTCGACCCGGCAGGCCGCTAGCCGAGCGTCTCAGGTGGCGTCGGGATCGAACGGCGTCTTGGCGCGGCGGTGAGCCGGCCGCCGGGGGTGCCGGCCGTCGGCGGCTTGAATCCGGCCGGAGTCGGCGGGCTTCTCGGCCGGCTTCTCGGCAGCAGTCGAACCGGCCCGTGAAGATCGAGTCGTCCCCGTCGAGCAGGTGCTTGGTCAGCGCCGCACGCGGAGTCATGCCGCGCAGCTTCTGCAGTTCCGAGAGCGGTTCGCGCAGGTCGTCGAACTCGGGGCCGAGATCTTCGCGCAGCTGGCTGGTGGCGCCGGAGATGTAGTCACGGGCCTGGCGAACTGCGCCTGCGGTCCAGCGGATCGCCCCGGGCAGCCGCTCGGGCCCGAGGATCACCAGCCCGGCGACCACCAGGACCAGCATCTCGCCCCAGCCGACGTTGGCGAACATCGGCTACGCGCTGTTGTCGGGGCCGGGCGTCACGGTGAGCGTGACACGGCGACCGTCGCGAACCACCTCGATCGGCGCCGGCTCGCCGATCTTGAGCTGGCGCACGGCGACCACCATCTCGTCGGCGTCGGCCACCTCGCGGTCACCGACCTTGACGACGACGTCGTTCTCCTTGATGCCGGCCCGCTCTGCGGGGCCACCCGCGCTCACGTTGGCGATCTGTGCGCCGTTGGCAACGTCATTGCTGACCGACCGCGCAGTCAGACCCAGCGTCGGGTGGGCGATCTTGCCGTCCTGGATCAGCGCCTCGACGACCTGTTTGACCTCGTTGACCGGAATGGCGAACCCCAGGCCGCTGGCGCTGTCCGACAGCGACTTGCCCGCGGTGTTGATGCCGATCACCTCGGCGTTCATGTTGATCAGCGGTCCGCCGCTGTTGCCGTGGTTGATCGAGGCGTCGGTCTGCACACCGTCGATGACGGTGTCGGTGTCCGACCCGTCGCCCGACAGCGGCACCGGCCGGTGCAGCGCGCTGATGATGCCCGCGGTGACGGTGCTGCGCAGACCCAGCGGGGCGCCGGCCGCGATCACCTCTTCACCGACCGTCAGCTTCTCGGAATCACCGAGCCGGGCCACCGACAGATTGTCGACGTTGTCGACCTTCAGCACGGCGAGATCGGTCTTGGGGTCGCGGCCGACGAGGTTGGCCGGAACCTCCTTGCCGTCGTTGAACACCACCGAGATCTTGAACTTGCTCGGGTTGGTGGCCGCCTCGGAGATCACGTGGTTGTTCGTCACGATGTAACCGCGGCCGTCCACGACGACGCCGGAGCCCTGCGAGCCCTCGGTGTCGCTGGTCGCCTCGATCGTCACCACGGAATCGGCGACTGCCGCCGCCACCTTCGCCAACTGGCCCGTCCGGCGGTGGGCTGGCGTCGCTGGTCTCCAGCGTCACCTTCGAGGTGGTGAACGCCTCGACGACCTCGGCCGTCTTGCGGCCGACCCAGCCGCCGGCGAGCCCGATGACCAGCGCGACGATCGCGAGCACCGCCAGCGCCGTGTACGACACCCGGCCGCCGAAGAGCACATCGCGCACCCCCAGCTTGCCCGCCGGGGCGGACGCGGCGGCGGGCGCCGTCTGGGCCAGGGCCGGAGTGCCCAGCCCGACCGGGGCACCCGGATTGCGCCACGGATCGTCGGCGTCGTCGGCCCCGGCACCGCGCTCGGCATCCAGCGCACCCGCGTCGGTGGGATGCCGCTGCAGCGAGTCGCCGCCGGCGATAGGGCCGGCCGAACGCCTCGGCCAGCACGGGATCGGGCGCCTGGTCCTTCGGCGTGTACTCGCCCTGATCGCGGCGCTGACCCTGACCCAGGAAGGATCCGTTCACGCCGTCGGGCCGGCCGAATGCGCGCTTGGCCGCCGGATCGACCGGCGGACGCGACACCGGACGCGGTTCGAGACGCTGCCGACCGGTCTGGTCCAGATTGGTCACCCGTAACTTGCCTTTCTCACAACCCTCTGTCGAGGTGTCAGCAATCGCCGATGCACGTCGTTGACCGACTTCGCACTCACCCTACCGACGCTTGCGACGGGTACGCGGTGCACCGTCGGCGAACTGCGGCGCCTCCGCCGGCTGCGGTGGCTCCGCCGGCGCGTGGTGCGGAATCTGGGACAGTAAGCCCAGCAAAGAACTCGGCATGTCCACCGGGCACGAATCCCGCAGCACCTCGCGGGCCTGACGCTGCGCGTCGACTTCCATGGCGCATTCGGGGCACAGGGACAGGTGGCTTGCGGCGCGCAGATGCGCGCTCATCCGCAGTTCCCCGTCGACGAACGCGGCGACGGCCTCGGTGGACAGATGCTCGGTCGAACCGAACTGGCGCGGCCCTACCGGAGCGTCACTCTGCGAGGCGAACTGCGTGGGAAGCCAGGAGAAGGCGCGACGGAATGCATGTCCGGGGTCGAACACCACCCCACTCCTCTCCGCTCATGTACGTATCGACGGGTCTACTTCGAATGTAGCGCGCCATGCTGTGAACCCGCGGATGAACGTCAGGCCGACCTGGCCGCATCGCGCGAGTCCGCCGAGGCGGTGTCCGAGTGGCGCGCGAGATAGTCGCGCAGCGCCTGGCGGCCGCGATGGATGCGGCTGCGCACCGTGCCCAGCTTGACGCCGAGCGTCGCGCCGATCTCCTCGTAGGACAGGCCCTCGATGTCGCACAGCACCACGGCGGCGCGGAATTCCGGCGGCAGCGAGTCGAGCGCGGCCTGCAGATCGGGACCCAGCCGCGAGTCGTGATAGATCTGCTCGGGGTTGGGCTCGTCGGCCGGCACCCGCTCGTAGTCCTCCGGGAAGGGCCTCCATGCGAATCCGGCCGCGCCGGCGCACCATGTCCAGGAACAGGTTGGTGGTGATGCGGTGCAGCCAGCCCTCGAACGTGCCCGGCTGGTAGTTCTGCACGGAGCGGAACACGCGGATGAATGTCTCCTGGGTGAGGTCCTCGGCGTCGTGCTGGTTGCCCGAGAGCCGATAGGCCAGCCGATACACCCGGTCGGCGTGCTGGCGGACCAGTTCGTCCCAGCTGGGCATCGCGGCCTTGTCGCCGGTCGCGTCGAACACAGCGGTGCCGGTCAACTCGTCGGTGGGCTCGACCCAGGCGCCGTCGGTGTACTGCTCGAGGTGTGCCATCGACACGGGCGAGGACACCGGAGCGGTGTGCGTGGTGGTCGTCGGATCCTCCATGTCATGCGGAAAGCGGTCCTCGGAGAACGACCGCTCAACGTCGACAACAGCGCGCTCCGAAGGGTTGTTCCCTGAGCGGCCGATGTCGTCGCGTGCGCCGGGTGCGCGGTCTGTCATGCGATCACGTTCTCCTGCGCTGGTGTGCCAGGCATATGAGCAAACTGAACATTTCCTGAGAAAGATTGCTACCCCTTTTTTCACCTGCGGAAACGGCTGCGCCGGCGCCCCGATTCTCGGGATCGGGAACGGGCGTGTCGCTGCCGCGGCGTCCCGGCTTTCGCTCTACGCTGCGGGCATGGCCAGCACCGACGAGCCTGCCGGCAGCTCCGGCGATGCCGGAACACGTCCGAGCCAGGCCGAGGCGATCGTCAGCCACGCCGAGCATTCGATCTCCGAGGACGCCATCGTCGCCGCCGCGCGCGAGCGTGCGGTCGACATCGGAGCGGGCGCGGTGACCCCCGCCGTGGGCGCGCTGCTGTGCGTGCTGGCCAAGCTGACGCAGGCCCGCGCGGTGGTCGAGGTCGGCACCGGCGCCGGGGTCAGCGGTCTGTGGCTGCTGTCCGGTATGCGCGAGGACGGGGTGCTGACCACCATCGACGTCGAACCCGAGCACCAGCGCATCGCCAAGCAGGCGTTCACCGAGGCAGGCGTCGGGACCGGGCCGGACCAGGCTGATCAGCGGCCGCGCCCAGGAGGTGCTCACCCGACTGGCCGACGAGTCCTACGACCTGGTGTTCATCGACGCCGACCCGGCCGATCAGCCGCAGTTCGTCGTCGAGGGCGTGCGCCTGCTGCGCCCCGGCGGCGGCATCGTCGTGCACCGTGCCGCGCTGGGTGGGCGGGCCGGCGATGCGTCGGCCAACGACAGCGAGGTCGCCGCCGTGCGCGAGGCGGCCCGGCTGATCGCCGAGGACGAGCGACTCACGCCGGTGCTGATCCCCCTGGGTGACGGCCTGCTCGCCGCGGCCCGCGACTGACGCTTCCTCGCCCGACCGCGCGGAGGGCATTCCGGGCCGTCGTAGAGGCGCTTTCACAGCCGGGAATGTCGCCTCCGATCGACGGTCTTGACCGCTGACTAAACGTACGTTTAGCATACTGAACATGCGTTCAGCGGACGATCTGACGGCAGCAGCGCGCATCCGCGACGCCGCGATCGACCTGTTCGGCCGGCGAGGGCTTCGGCGTCAGCGTGCGGGCCATCGCCACCGCGGCCGGGGTGAGCCCGGGTCTGGTGATCCACCACTTCGGGTCCAAGGAGAAGCTGCACAAGGCGTGCGACGACTACGTCGCCGAGACCGTGCGGGCGAGCAAGTCGGAGACGATCCGAAGCTCCGACCCCGCAACCTGGTTGGCGCAGATGGCCGAGATCGAGGAATACGCCCCGATGATGGCGTACCTGGTGCGCAGCATGAGCAGCGGCGGCGAGCTCGCGAAGACGTTGTGGCGCAGCATGATCGACAACGCCGAGCAGTACATCGAAGAGGGCGTGCGCGCCGGCACCGTCAAACCCAGCGGCGACCCCAGAGCCCGCGCCCGCTTCGTCGCGATGGCCAACGGCGGCGGATTCCTGCTCTACCTGCAGTTGCACGAGAACCCGACGGACCTGCGCGCGGTGCTGCGTGACTACGCCGAGGACATGGTGCTGCCCGCCCTCGAGCTCTACACCCACGGTTTGATGACCGACTCCACGATGTACGACGCCTTTCTGGCCCAGCGGGAGAAGGGCATTCCGTTCACCTCCACAGAAGGAGACCATGGTGACCGAGCACACGACCAGAGCCGTCGAGGTCCGGGGGCTGACGAAGAACTTCGGCGCGGTGCGCGCCCTTGACGGCCTCGACCTGTCCGTCGCCGATGGCGAGGTGCACGGCTTCCTCGGGCCCAACGGCGCGGGTAAGTCGACGACGATCCGCATCCTGCTCGGCCTGGCGCGCGCCGACGCGGGAACGGTGCGACTGCTCGGCGGCGACCCGTGGACCGACGCCGTCACGCTGCACCGCCAGATGGCCTATGTGCCCGGCGATGTCACGCTGTGGCCGACGCTGACCGGTGGGGAGACGATCGACCTGCTGGCCCGGATGCGCGGCGGCATCGACGAGAAGCGGCGCGCCGAGCTGATCGAGCGGTTCGACCTCGATCCGACCAAGAAGGCGCGCACCTACTCCAAGGGCAATCGGCAGAAGGTGTCGCTGGTCTCGGCGTTCTCGTCGAATGCCAGACTGCTGCTGCTCGACGAACCGAGCAGCGGCCTGGATCCGTTGATGGAGAACGTGTTCCAGCAGTGCGTCGGCGAGGCCCGCGACCGCGGCGTGACGGTCCTGCTGTCCAGCCACATCCTCGCCGAGACCGAGGCGCTGTGCGACCGGGTCACGATCATCCGGGCGGGCCGTACCGTCGAGAGCGGCACGCTGGAATCGATGCGTCACCTGTCCCGCACTTCGATCAAGGCCGAGATGATCGGCGACGCCATCGATCTCAGCCGGATCCCCGGCGTCGAAGACGTCAGCGTCGAAGGCCATACCCTGCGCGCCCAGGTCGACAGCGAGAGCCTGGCCGAAGTCATCAGGGTGCTGGGCGACGCCGGCGTGCGCAGCCTGGTCAGCCAGCCGCCCACGCTGGAGGAGCTCTTCCTCCGGCACTACCACACGTCGAACGACTTCTTCCGAGCAGGTGAACGCATGACCGCGCTGATCAGCGCCCGCACCGGCCTGCGCACCAGGCACCCGCGCCCCGGCACCGGTCTGACGGGAACCGTTGGGCTGCTTCGGCTTTACGCTGCGGCGCGACCGCATCGTGCTGCCGCTGTGGGTGCTGCTGCTGTCGGTGCCCCTGTCGACCGTGTACGTCGGCAGCATCGAGGCCGTGTACCCCACCGCCGAAGATCGAGCGACGTTGGCCGCCTCGATCATGGCCAGCCCGGCCCAGCGCGCGCTCTACGGGAAGGTCTTCAACGACAGCGTCGGCGCCGTCGGAATCTGGAAGGCCGGGATGTTCCACGTGCTGATCGCGGTGGCCGTGATCCTGACGGTGATCCGGCACACCCGCGCCGACGAAGAAAACGGTCGCAGCGAGCTGATCGATTCCACCGCCGTCGGCCGCTACGCCGGCCTGACAGCGACGCTGCTGCTCGCCGGCGGCGCCTCGGTGCTGACCGGCGCTCATCGGTGTCGCCGGTCTGCTCACCCAGGACATCCCGGCGACGGGCTCGCTGGCCTTCGGCGCCGCGCTGGCCTGTTCGGGCCTGGTGTTCACCGCGGTGGCGGCGGTCACGCGCGCAACTGTCGCCAGCGCCCGGTTCTCGCGCGGCGTCGCGTTCGCCGTGCTCGGCGCGGCATTCACGCTGCGGGCGGTGGGTGACGCGGGCGCACGGGCGCAGGCGCTGACGTGGGTCTCGCCGCTGGGCTGGTCGCTGCAGGTGCGGCCTTACGCGGGCGACCGATTCTGGGTGCTCGGACTGCACGCCGCGCTCACCGTCGTCCTGCTCGCCGCCTGCCTACGTTGCTGCTGTCCCGCCGCGACGTCGGCGCCGGGCTGCTCGCCGAGCGCCTGGGCCCGCCCCGCGGTGGGCCCGGCCTGCGCGGGGTGCTGGCGCTGGCGTGGCGGCTGGACCGCGGCTCACTGATCGCTGTGGACGGTGGGGTTGGGCCTGTACGGCGCGATCTTCGGCAGCGTCGTGCACGGCATCGGCGACCAGATCGGCGGCAGTCAGATGGCCCGCGACATCGTGGCGCGGCTCGGCGGCACCGGCGCCATGGAGCAGGCGTTCATCGTGGTCGCGTTCAGCATGCTCGGCATGGTCGCCGCCGCGTTCGCGATCTCGCTTGCGCTGCGGCTGCATCAGGAGGAGAGCAGCGGGCACGCCGAGACGGTGCTGGCCGGTGCGGTGAGCCGAACCCGTTGGCTCGCAGGCCATCTGGTGTTCGCCCTGGGCGGTCCGGCCGCCGCGCTGCTGATCGCCGGCCTGATCGCCGGGCTCACCTACGGGGCCAGCGCGGGCGACATCTCAGGCACACTGCCGACGGTGCTGGGCACCGCGGCCGTCCAGCTGCCCGCGGTGTGGTTACTCGCCGCGGTCACAGTGGCGTTGTTCGGCGTGGTGCCGCGCTTCACGCCGGTCGCCTGGGGCGTGCTCGTCGCGTTCATCGCGGTGTTCATGCTCGGCTCGCTGTCCGGTTCACCGCAGTGGCTGCTCGATCTCGAACCCTTCACCCATGTCCCGCATGTCGGCACCGGCGATTTCACCGTGCTCCCGCTGCTCTGGCTGCTGGTCCTCGACGTCGCCCTGATCACGTTGGGCACCATCGCGTTTCGTCGCCGCGACCTGCGCTGACGACATGAAGCGCACACTGCAGGCCGTGGCCTCGGCGATCGTCGGCATCGCCTGCCTGGGCATCGCGTTGTTCGTGCCCGCGGGCACGCTGAGCTACTGGCAGGGCTGGGTGTTCATCGCGGTGTTCAGCGCCTGCTCGGCGTTGTCCGGTGCCCACCTCGCGTTGCGCCACCCCGAGGCACTGGCACGCAGAATGAAGGCGGGGCCGATGGCCGAGACCCGGCCGGTACAGCGGATCGTCATCACCGCGACCGTGCTCATGGTCGCGGCCGTACTGGTGATCAGCGCGCTGGACTGGCGGTTCGGCTGGTCGACGGTGCCGGTGTGGGTGGTCGTCGCCGGCGACGTGCTGGTCGCCGGCGGGTTGCTCGGCGCCCAGCTGGTCGTGGTGCAGAACAACTACGCCGGCGCCAGCATCACCGTCGAGGAGGGCCAGCCGCTGGTGTCGACCGGGCTGTACGGCGTCGTGCGGCATCCGATGTACAGCGCGACCCTGGTGATGATGGCCGGTACGCCGCTCGCCCTCGGTTCACTCTGGGGCCTGCCCGTGGCGGTGGCCTCCTTGCCGCTACTGGTGGCGCGCATCCTCGACGAGGAGAAGGCACTCACTGCGGAGCTGGCCGGATATGCCGATTACACCCGCGCGGTGCCGTATCGGCTGATTCCCGGAGTGTGGTGAACGGGCCCGCGCAGGCCCCTCTCGGCGAGGATCTCACGAGGAACGGCGGGCCGCGCCGTGCACCGGCGTCCGGGAGCACGCGGGACGAGGCGAACCTCGGTGATCGCGTTGCCGGTCACCGCGCTGACTTCGATGGACCAGTCGGCCAGTTCGACTCTCTCCCCCGGCTCCGGGATTCGGCCGAGAGCCACCAGCACCAGGCCGGCCACTGTGGTGTAGTCGCCGCGCGGAGCGTCACCGAGATGCACGGCGAGATCGTCGAGATCGTGGATGGGGAAACCGCCAGGCAGGGTGACGCTACCGTCGGGCATGCGTTGCGCAGCAAGCACATCGCGGTCGGTTTCGTCGTAGATCTCCCCGACGATCTCCTCGAGGAGATCCTCCAGCGTCACGATGCCCGCTGAGCCACCGCGTTCGTCGACCACCAGGGCGAACTGTTCGCGCTCGGCCTTGAACCGCCGCAATGCCTCGGACACCGGAAGACTGTCGGGAAGGTCGAGTATCGGTCTGACCGCGGCCTCGAGCGTGCCCTGTTCGACGAGCAGGTCCCGCAGGTGAACGACGCCGATCACGTCGTCGAGGTCCCGGGAGCGCACCACGGGCGCCCGGGAGTGCCCGGACGCCACCAGGTGATCACGTGACTCCTCGAGGGACATGTCAGACGACAGCGCGACCACGGACCTCCGCGGAACCAGGATCTCCCGCAGCACCTCTCGTGGATCTCCAGCGCGCCGGCGATCATCTGGCGCTGGTCGGGGCTGAGCACGCGCTGCACCGCTACGAGTTCCTGCAGTTCTTCGGCCGACAGTTGATCATCGGCACTGTCCGACCTTCCCCCGAGGAGCCGGACCAGGACATCGGTGGCGCGGCTCAACAGCCACACCATCGGTGAGGTGACTGTCGCCAACCGGTCGAGCGGCGCGGCGACCAGAAGCGCCCAGCGCGCGGGATATTGCATTGCCAGCCGCTTGGGGACGAGTTCGCCGACGATGATGTTGACCGCAGCCAACACGATCGTCACCGAGGCGATCGCGATGGCCTCGGCGGCACCGCCGAGAAACTCGAGCGCCGGGACGAGCAGGTTCGGCGAGAGTGACTGCTGCGGTCGCCGAAGCCAGATAGCCGGCCAGCGTGATCCCGAGCTGAATCGTTCCCAAATATCGATTGGGATCGCGCGCGAGTCGCACCAGTGCGCGTTCCCTGCGGCCGACGTCTGCGCTCCAGCGCCCTCAATTGTCCTTCGCGAAGCGACACGAGGGCGAGCTCGCTGCCCGCGAAAAGACCGTTGAGCAGCAACAGCAGACTGATCAAGCCGATATCGAACCAGTAGCGACTCATGACCGACTCCTGACCTGATCCCTACGCTGCGCCTCGACGTCTCGCGACGCGCGTGCAGTCCGGCAGCGGCGATGTGGACTGAACGAGGAGGCCGTGGGGTTCTACGCCTACGGCGGGCCGACATCTGCGCCGAGGTCGGACCGACCCGCCCGCATTCCGCTCCGCTAGACCCAGACGCCTTTCCGACGGCCACCACGCCGCCGGCGCTGACCGCGAAGCGTTCGCGGTCGCTTTCGAGGTCGACGCCGACCATTTCGCCGGGACCGACGACGACGTTCTTGTCCAGGATCGCGTGGCGCACCACGGCACCGCGGCCGACTCGCACCCCGGGCATCAACACGCTGCCCTCGACGATCGCGCCGTCGTCGACGACGACGTTGTTGGACAGCACCGAGTTACGCACCGACGCCGCCGATACGATGCTGCCCGCGCCGACCACCGACTCCTGAGCCGAGCCGCCGTTGACGAACTTGGCGGGCGCCAGGTTCTCCGTGCCGCCGCGGATGGGCCAACGCTTGTTGTAGAGGTTGAAGATCGGATGCACCGACACCAGGTCCATGTGCGCGTCGTAGAACGCGTCGAGCGTGCCGACGTCGCGCCAGTAACCGCGGTCGCGTTCGGTGGCACCGGGCACCTCGTTGTCGTTGAAGTCGTAGACCGCTGCGCGTCCGTCGGCCACAAGGCGCGGAATGATGTCGCCGCCCATGTCGTGGTCGGAGTTGTCGTCGTCGGCGTCCGCGCGGACCGCGTCAATGAGCACCTTTGTGGTGAAGATGTAGTTGCCCATCGAGGCGAATGTTTGCTCGGGGTCGTCGGGCGTGCCGGGTGGCTCGGCCGGTTTCTCGACGAATTCCCTGATGCGACCCGACTCGTCAGAGTCGATGCAGCCGAACGCCGTTGCCTCCGACCGCGGTACCCGAATGCCGGCAACCGTCGCGCCCGCGCCGCTTTCGATGTGGAACTTCAGCATCTGCTCGGGATCCATCCGGTACACGTGATCGGCACCGAACACGACGATGTAGTCGGGATCCTCGTCGTAGACCAGGTTCATCGACTGGTAGATCGCATCGGCGCTGCCGGTATACCAGCGCGGGCCGAGCCGCTGCTGCGCCGGAACCGGCGTGATGTATTCGCCGGCAAGGCCGGACAGTCGCCAGTTCTGCGAGATGTGGCGGTCCAGGGAATGCGACTTGTACTGCGTGAGCACACAGATCCGCAGATAGCGGGCATTGACGAGGTTGCTCAACACGAAGTCGATCAGCCGGTACGCGCCTCCGAATGGAACTGCCGGCTTTGCCCGGTCGGCGGTCAGCGGATACAGCCGTTTGCCTTCCCCGCCGGCGAGGACGATGCCCAGCACCTGTGGCAGCTTCCCTCATGAGTAAACCTATCCGTCCATCATTGACTGCGGCCAGAATTCCCCGGAACTCGGTCCCCTAAAACGCGTCTGGTCAAAGGGTTGTGCGGACGAAAGCCGACGGCATTAGCGTCGTGACCATGCGGACGCGAGGAGCAAGATAGCTCATGCGGGTGGCGATGATGACTCGGGAATATCCGCCGGAGGTGTACGGCGGCGCGGGAGTACACGTGACCGAACTCGTCGCGCAATTGCGCAAACTGTGCGAGGTGGACGTGCACTGCATGGGCGCGCCCCGGCAAGGCGCGATCGTCGCGCAGCCAGATCCCGCGCTGCGCGGTGCCAACGCGGCCGTTGCGACGCTGTCAGCGGACTGTGATGGCCAACGCGGCCTTCGAGGCGACCGTCGTGCACTCGCACACGTGGTACACCGGGCTGGCTGGTCACCTCGCCGCGCTGCTGTACGGGATCCCGCACGTGCTGACCGCGCACTCGCTGGAGCCGATGCGGCCATGGAAGGCCGAGCAGCTCGGCGGTGGGTATCGGGTGTCGTCGTGGGTGGAGAAGCACTGCAATCGAGGCCGCGGACGCGGTGATCGCGGTGAGCTCGGGCATGCGAGACGACGTGTTGAGCACGTACCCCGCGCTGGACCCGGACCGGGTGCACGTCGTCCGCAACGGGATCGACACCGACGTGTGGTACCCGGTTGAGCGCGGAGCCGGCGAGTCGGTACTCGACGAGCTCGGCGTGGACCTGTCGAAGCCGATTGTCGCGTTCGTCGGCCGGATCACCCGCCAGAAAGGCGTGGCGCATCTGGTTGCGGCCGCGCACCACTTCTCCCCCGAGATACAACTGGTGTTGTGTGCGGGCGCGCCCGACACCCCTGAGATCGCCGCGGAGGTGGCGTCGGCGGTGCAGAATCTGTCGCGGGCGCGCACCGGGGTGTTCTGGGTGCGGGAGATGTTGCCCATCGGACAAGATTCGCGAAATACTCTCGGCGGCAACAGCATTCGTGTGCCCGTCGGTGTATGAACCGCTGGGGATCGTGAATCTGGAGGCGATGGCCTGCGCGACGGCGGTGGTGGCCTCCGATGTCGGTGGGATTCCCGAGGTGGTCGCCGATCGGCGACGGGGCTGCTGGTGCATTACGACCGCCGACGACGCTGCGGCGTTCGAACGCGGTTGGCCGATGCCGTCAACTCGTTGGTGCCGATCCGCAGCGGGCGCGACCGATTCGGCCGGGCGGTCGGCAACGGTGCATCGACGAGTTCTCGTGGGCTCGCATCGCCGAGCAGACCCTCGAGATCTACCGCAAGGTGTGCGTCCTGACCGCGGCTCGCTAGCTGGTGCACGCCCTTCAGCTCGTCGCCCAGGGCGGCCGCCTCTTCCGGAGTGAGTTCGACGACGAGTCGGCCGCCGCCTTCCAGTGGTACCCGCATCACGATGCCGCGCCCCTCCTTGGTTGCTTCCAGTGGACCGTCGCCGGTCCGGGGCTTCATCGCCGCCATCGAGTGCTCCCTCCACAATGGGCGTGCCCGTCAGGGCCCGGTCTGTCCATGCGAGCCGGACGCGTCGAACGCTGACAGCACCGGCTCTGAACTGCTACAGAACTCCATTGTTCCCTATCCGGGCGCGCCTCGTGTGCGAAGACCCGGCTATGACGCTCGTGCGGCCGCCGGTCTTGCGCGCCTCGACGAAGTAGCCACGCGGCGCGCCCGCGGCGTCGGCCGGCGCCGCCGGTGCGCACCACCGGCCGTAGGCACACCCGGCTCGGCCACGTCGGTCACGCGGGCAGCCCAACCGAGCGCCTCGGCCAGCTCCCCGGGATCGTCGCTGCCGAACAGCCACGGTGACCCCTGCTCAGTCCATCGCGCGAGCGCAGGCCGGCCATGAACGGCGCCTCGAGCAGGGTCTTGCCGACCACGTCGTACAGCAGCACCGAGCCCGGCGCCGACAGTGATCGATCACGGGCGAACAGAGCGTGTGCACGCGCTGCCGGGTCGAGGTACTGCAGCAGCCCCTCGACCAGCCACGCCGGTCGGCAGCGTCCGGATCCAGTCCCGCTGTGCTCACCGCGCCGCCAGTCGCCGGCCAGGTCGGCGCCGATCGGCAACCCGGCGGCAGCGCGGCTGCTCCCCGGCCATCAGCGTCGTCCTTGGCTGCGACGACGGCCGGCTGGTCCACCTCGAAGAGCGTGGTGCCCGGCGGCCACGCCAGCCGATACGCCCGGGCGTCCAGTCCGGCCGCGAGGAGACGACCTGTCGCAGGTCTGCGCGGCGGACAGCAGGGCCTCGTCCCAGAACCGGGTCCGAACCACGATCTGGACGGTCGACTGCCCACCGGCCTCGGCGACCATGCGTTGCAGCATGCCCGTGCCCTCGTCACCGGCGAGCCGGGCGGCGAACGGGTCGGTGAACAGGCGATCGTCGCGAGTCGACTCCCCGGCGCGAATCGCGGCGACCAGGATGGCGGTGTCGGCCACCGCCGTCATCTTCGTGGTGTCGTCCATCTCCCGATGATGGGCGCCGCGACGCCGTCACGGCTTGGATTTTTCATCCGGGAACCTCGATGTGCTCGATATGTCCGGGCATCGCCGAGCGGCGGCGCCGGTAGGAGTTCGGCGTGACCTGCGTGAAACCGCGGACCTCACGGACCAGGTGCGACTGGTCGAAATACCCGAGTTCCGCGCGGGGCACCCAGCAGTCGGCGACGTGGTCGTCGACCATCCCGGTGGCCTGCATCAGTGCGTAGGCCGTGGTCGGTCCGACGAATCGGAAGCCGCGGCGCTTGAGTTCCTTCGCCATCGAGGTGGACTCCGGGGTCACCGCGGCGACCGCCGACAGATCGGCGGGCCGGTTCCGGGCCGCCCGGTCGGGCGGGGCGAACGACCAGAGCAGCTCGCCGAGGTCGACACCCCCGTCGGCGAGGTCTGCTACGGCGCGGGCGTTGGAGATGGTGGCCTCGATCTTGGCGCGGTTGCGCACGATGCCCTGATCGGCCATCAACCGCTCGACGTCACGCTCGGTGTAGCGCGCGACACGTTCGACGTCGAAGCCGTCGAACGCGGCTCGGAAGCCGTCCCGCTTGCGCAGGATGATCAGCCACGACAGACCGCTCTGGAACGCCTCCAGGCTGATTCGCTCGAACAGCGCGGCGGAGTCACGCACCGGACGGCCCCACTCGGTGTCGTGATAGTCCCGGTAGAGCACGAAATCCGCTGGCGCCAAACGTGACTGATCGATCCAGCCGCACCTGATCCGGCCGTCATCGGCCGGTGCGGTCACGCGTCGTCCCCGGGCGGTGGAGGTGCCGCGGCAGCGTGGGCCTGCTGTCCCGGCTGGCCCGCTTCCGGATCTTCGGCGCCGTAGGCGGCGCGCACCGCGGCGAGCTCACCGCGCAACTGGTCGAGTTCGGCGCCCAACCGGTCGAGCACCCAGTCGACCTCGCTGGTCTTGTAGCCGCGCAGCACCTGGGTGAACTTCAGCGCGTCCACGTCGGCGCCGGTGACACCCGAGGCGGGCAACACGGTGGCGGTGGTGGCCTGCGGCAGCGGGGGCAGCACCTCGCCGCGACCGAACAGCACGCTGCCCACGGCGAACAGCACGATCCCGACCAGCACGAGCACGACGAGATAAAGCAGGACGAGGGTCACCCCTCGATAGTGCCCGAATCGGGTGACAGATCGTCAGTGCGGGCGGAGCGTGATCATCGGCGGACGGTCGTCCAGCGAGACCGCGGACGTGCGCGGGGTGTAGTCCTCGCCGTCGGCGAAGAACTGTGTCAGGCCGACACCGGAGTCGGCGACGCCGCACCGCTGCAGCAGCGTGGCGATCACCTGCCGGCTCATCGACGCCAGCTCGGTCAGCGGGCGGTTGCGGTGGGTGCGCACCCCGAGGTTGACCTGGGCGATCGCGTCGAGCCCCAGCCGATCGTAGGTGTCGACCAGCAGGCCGATCTCCACGCCGTAGCCGGGCGCGAACGGCACCGCGGTGAGCAGCTCGCGGGTGCCCGCGTACTCACCGCCCAGCGGCTGATAGAGACACGACAGCTCGGGCCGCAGCGCGGCCAGCAACGGGCGGGCCACCAACTCGGTGACGCGGCCCCCGCCATTGGCATCCTCCCGGCCGCTGACCTTCAGCGGCCGCCGGTAGAAGCCCTTGACCAGGTGCACCCCGTCGGTGGTGAGCAGCGGACCCAGCAGCTTGGGGACGAACATCGGATCGGGATCGAGCAGGTCGGAGTCGACGAACGCGATGATGTCGCCTGTGGTCGCGGCCAGCGACCGCCACAGCACCTCGCCCTTACCCGGCTCGGGAGGGAGCTCGGGCAGTGCGACCTCGCGGCTGACCACCCGCGCGCCCGCGGCGACCGCGCGGATCTCGGTGTCGTCGGTGGACCCGGAATCGAGCACGATCAGCTCGTCGACGAGCCCGCCCAGCAGCGGCGTGATGGTCTCGACGACGCCGGCGACCGTCTCCTCCTCGTTGAGCGCCGGCAGCACCACCGACACCGTGCGGCCCTTCTTCGCCGCCTCGAGTTCGGCGACCGTCCAGGTCGGCCGTCGCCAGCTGTGGTCGGTCAGCCAGCGGTGTTCGGACATGTCCGTGCCCGTGACGCGATCAGACAACACCGTCATGCCAGTCCCCTCACCGTGCGTTGCGGTGGACGTACGCCGTTGATCGACGCAACCATCTCCAGTACCCGACGTGTGGGCCCCACCTCGTGCACGCGGAAGATCGCCGCACCCTCGGCGGCCGCGAGTGCGGTCGCGGCCAGGGTGCCTTCGAGGCGTTCGGTCAGGCCCACACCCAGAGTTTCCCCGACGAAATCCTTGTTGCTCAGCGCCATCAGGACCGGCCATCCAGTGTTTACAAGCTCTTTTACGTGGCGCAACAAAGTAAGGCCGTGGTAAGTGTTCTTGCCGAAATCGTGGGTCGGATCGATCACGATGCCATCGCGCCGGACGCCCAGAGCCACCGCGCGCTCGGCGGCCGCGGTCACCTCGGCCAGCACGTCGTCGACCACTCCGCGCTCGGTGATGCCGTAGTGCACCCGAAACGGCCGCGTCCGGGGTACCGCCCCGCCGGTGTGCGAACAGACCAGACCGGCCCCGAACTCCGCCGCCACCCCGGCCAGCTCCGGGTCCGCGCCGCCCCAGGTGTCGTTGATCAGGTCCGCCCCGGCGGCGCAGGCCTGCTTGGCGACCTCGGCACGCCAGGTGTCGACGCTGATCAGCTGGTCGGGGAAGGTGCTGCGCAACCATTCGATGAACGGCACCACGCGGGCGACCTCCTCGGCGACGTCCACCGTGTCCCCCGGGCCGGCCTTCACCCCGCCCACGTCGACGATGTCGGCGCCGTCGGCGACGACGCGGTGCGCCGCCTGCTTGGCGTTCTCGTCGGTGAACGTCGCCCCACGGTCGTAGAAGGAATCGGGGGTGCGGTTCACGATCGCCATGATCAGCGCTCGATCACCGGCCACCGGGCGCCCGAGGAAGGTCGACTGCACCTTCCCAGGCTACGGATCGTGTCACTTCGGCTTCTTGCCGTCCTTCACCTCGGCGAGGTACTCGTCGTAGAACGGCACGTAACCCTCGTCACGCCCGGACAGCACATAGATCGGGTCGTCGACCTTGACGTCGTCGTCGTCGCCCTCACCGCTGGAGCCGCCGTACCCTTCCTTGCGCAGATCCACCTTCTGGCTCTTGAACGTCGAGGTGTGGGCCAGCTCCTCGACCACCCGGACGAACAGTGGCACCGCGTAGACCGGCAGCTTCTCGAAGACCGCCTTGGCCAGCGCCTTCCCGTCGAACTCCGCGCCGTCCTTGAGCTGGACGGCGACCATGCCCGCTTTGCCGCCGGTCTCAGGCACCTCGACGCCGAACACCGTGCACTCCTCCACCTGCGGATCCGTCGAGACCGCCGCCTCGACCTCGGTGGTGGCCACGTTCTCACCCTTCCACCGGAACGTGTCGCCGAGCCGATCGGTGAACGCCGCGTGCCCGAAGCCCTGCGAGCGCATCAGGTCACCGGTGTTGAACCACACGTCGCCCTCCTTGAAGGCGTCGCGCACCAGCTTCTTCTCGGACTCCTTCTCGTCGGTGTAGCCGTCGAACGGCTGGAAGTTGCTGACCTTGGACAGCAGCAGACCCGGCTCACCGTTGGGCACCTTGCGGACCCGGCCGTTCTTGTCGCGGATCGGATCGCCGGACCTTCGTCGTACTCGACGAACGCGACCGGCGTCGGGCAGATCCCGGTGGTCTTGTCGACGTTGAGCACGTTGACGAATGCGGTGTTGCCCTCGCTGGCGGCGTAGAACTCGCAGACCCGGTCGATCCCGAAGCGTTCGGTGAACGCGTCCCAGATGGCCGGCCGCAGGCCGTTGCCGGCGATGACCCGCACCTTGTGCTTGCGGTCGGTGTCCTTCTCGGGCTGGTTGAGCAGGTAGGTGCAGACCTCGCCGATGTAGACGAACGCGGTGGCCTCGTAGCGGATGATGTCGTCCCAGAACTTCGACGCCGAGAACGACTTGCCCAGCGCCAGCGTCGCACCCGAGTTCAGCACCGACGACAGCGCGACGGTCAGCGCGTTGTTGTGGTACAGCGGCAAGCAGCAGTACAACGTGTCGCTGGTGGTCAGCCGCATGCCCAGGCCGCCGAACCCGGCCAGCGCGCGCAACCAGCGATAATGGGTCATCACGCTGGCCTTCGGCATGCCGGTGGTGCCCGAGGTGAAGATGTAGAAGGCCTTGTCCTTGGCCAGCACCGCCGAGGTGGTGGCCGGGTTGGTGGCGGGCGCCGTCTGCGCGAGGCGCTTGAGCTCGTCGAGCGTCATCAGCCCGTCGGTGTCGGCGCCCGACTCGGAGATGGGCTCGACGAACTCGGTGTCGGCGATGACGACCGACGCGGACAGCAGACCGAGGCTGTGCTTGAGCACCTCGTCGCGCTGGTTGTAGTTGAGCATCCCCGAGATCGCACCGCACTTGACCGCCGCCAGCATCAGCAGCACGGGATCGATGGAGTTGCGCAGCATGATGCCGACGACATCGCCGTGGCCGACACCGCGGGCGGCCAGCACCGCGGCGTAGCGGTTGACGGTCTCGTTGGCCTCGCCGTAGGTCAGTTGCTCGTCGTCGAACTTGATGAAGACCTTGTCGGCGTAGCGCGCGGCGCGATCCTGGAAGACCTTGCCGATCGACGTCTTGGCCGACGGGCGGGCCAGGAACCCGGTCACCACACCCTGCAGGATCGTCGGCGCATCCCTCAGCAGACCCGGCACCTTCGTGGCGATGTCGACCACCCCGACGCTGCTGCGCGTCCCGGACTTGCCACTCATTCCCCGCTCCTCTGTGTCGATGTGTCGGTCACCCTAACCGGGAGCGCATGCGTCCAGAGCGGCTTCGACGTCGTCGACGACGATCAGCCGCCGGAGGGCCTCCTCGGCGACGTATCCGCTACGGACCAGCCGGCGCAGCCAGGCCAGCAGCCCGTCGTAGTGCCCCACGGTGTCGAGCATCACGATCGGCTTGGTGTGCATACCCAAATAGCCGGCTGTCCAGGCTTCGAAGAATTCCTCGAGCGTCCCGATGCCACCGGGCAGCGCGATGAACGCGTCGGCGCGATCCTCCATCACCTGTTTGCGCTCCCGCATCGTATCGGTGACCACGAGCTCATCCGCCTCGGTGTCGGCGACCTCGCGGTGCACGAGCGCTTTGGGGATGACGCCGACGGTGTGGCCGCCGCGCGAGCGCGCCGCGACCGCCAGCGCACCCATCGCCGACACGTTGCCGCCGCCCGACACCAGAGTCCACCCCCGCTCGGCGATACCAGCCCCGACGCCGCGCGCGAGTTCCAGCAGTTCTGGATGCGTGGGGCTCGACGCGCAGTAGACGCACACGGCCCAGTCACGGTCGGGTTCTCGGGACACGAGCTAAAACTTAGCCATAGACTCCGGCGGTGCCTGTGCCCGTGCCTGTCCACTGGGTGACCGCACCGCACGAACCCGCGCTGGCGGCACTCGAATCCGGCGTGCGCACCCACCGGGGTGCGGTGCTGATCGGGCCGCCGGGCGTCGGTAAGACGACACTCGCGCGCGAGGCGGCCGAGCGGTTGCGGCCCGACTTTCCGCGCGTCGACTGGGTGCGTGCGACCACGGCTCGGGCGCCGATCCCGCTGGCCGCGTTCGAGCATCTGTTGGACGTGCCCGAGACGGGGACGACGGCGGCGGTGTTGCGGGCGGCGCGGGAGCGACTGGGCGACGGTCGCCTGCTGGTGGTCGACGATGCCCACCTGCTCGACCCGTTGTCGGCGGCGCTGACCTATCAGCTGGCGGTCGCCGGTACGGTGCGGTTGTTGCTGTCGGCCAGCGTGACCGGCGCGCCGGTGCCCGCGGAGGTCTCGGCCCTGTGGCGGGACGGGTTGGTTGCGCGGATCGGCCTCGAACCGGCGGGTCACGACGACGCCCGGCTGATGGCGCAGGTGCGCGAGTTCGTCGACAGCCTGGCGGCCGGTCCGCGGCGGGTGCTGGAATTCCTGTCGGTCAGCGATCCGCTGAGCCTCGAGGACGCGGCGGTGCTGACCAGTGCGCACGCCGTCGACGAGGCGGCGCACTCCGGTGCGGTCGTGATCGACGACGACGGGGTGCGCCCGGCGCATCCGCTGTTCCTGGACGCGGTCCGCGAGGCGTTGGGCGGCCCGGAGCTGCGCCGGCTGCGCACCGCGCTGGTCGAGCGGCTGTCGCAGCCGGGCGCACGCGGCGTCGTCGGCCGACTGCGGCTGGCGGCGCTGGCCATCGGTAGTGACCGTCCGCAGCCGGTGGCCGACATCTGCGCTGCCGCGCGCGACGCCCTGCGGCTGGGTGACCTGGAGCTCAGCGAACACCTGGGCCAGGCGGCCCTGGACCGCGAGCCGGACCTGAACGCCCGCCTCACGGTGGGTTACGCGCTGGCGTGGCAGGGCCGCGGCAGGGAAGCCGACGCGGTACTCGCCGAGGTGGACCCGGCTGCGTTGAGCGAGGACGAGTTGATGGCGTGGGCGCTGCCCACAGCGGCCAACCAGTTCTGGATGCTCTCCGAACCGGAGCGGGCGACGGCGTTCCTGCGGACCACGCGCGGCAAGGTGACCTCGCCGGCGGCGCGGACGACGTTGGACGCGCTGTCGGCGACGTTCGCGATGAACGCCGGAAACCTCTCCCGGGCGATGGAACTCGCCGAGCATGTGCTGGCGTCGCCGGACGCCGACGAGACCGCGGTCGGCTGGGCCGGGTCGGCCGCCGCTCTGTCGGCCGCGCGCATGGGCCGATTCGCCGACGTGGACGCATTCGCCGACCGCGCGACGGCCGGCCAGCCCGGACTCCTGCGGTTCACCAGCGGCTTCGGCCAGACGACCGCGCTGCTGCTGTCGGGCGAACCGGACCGCGCGCTGGCCCTGGCCCAGCAGCTCACCGACTTCGCGCAGCGCCGCCAACCGGGCCGGGCGATCGGCGAGGTGCTGCTCGCCGACGTGCTGATCGCCCGCGGTGAGCCGCAGCGCGCCGTTGCGCTGCTGCGAGGTGCAGCAGGAACGCTGGCACCGACCGGCTACTCCTGGGGCCCGCTGGCCTGGATGCTGCTGGCGCGCGCCCTCGGCGAGCTCGGCGAAACGGTCGAAGCGTCAAAGGCGTTGTCGCGGGCGGAGTCCCGGCACGGCCTGAAATCCATGCTGTTCGCGCCCGAGCTGGCGATGGCACGCGCCTGGACGACGGCCGCGCGGCACGACAGCCACGGCGCCGTGGCGGCGGTCCGCGACGCCGTCAAGGCGGCCGAGCGCGGCGAGCAGCACGCGGTGGCGTTGCGCGCCGCGGCCGACGCGGTGCGGTTGGACGATCCGCGCGCGACCGAGACGCTGAATCGGCTCGTCGCGCAGGTGGACTGCGCGTTCGGCAGGCAGGCGCTGGCGACGGCGCGCGCGCACACGGTCACACCTCGGTGAGTGCACCTGCAGCCAGTCGCAGGACGCGCTCGACGCCGATCGCGCCGAGGAACGGGTCGTCGTGGCTGACGACGATGAACGCACCGCGGTAGGCGCGCAGTGCCTCTTCAAGCCGAGTTACGCTGATCAGGTCGAGGTTGTTGGTCGGTTCGTCGAGCAGCAGCAGCTGCGGTGCGGGTTCGGCGAACAGCACGCACGCCAGCGTCGCCCGCAGTCGCTCCCCGCCCGAGAGCGAACTCACCGGCCGGTCGACGGCGTCGCCGTGAAACAGGAACTGCGCCAGCAGATGTCGGCGCCGCGTCACCGACAAGCTGGGGGCCGAACGCGGCCAGGTTGTCGTCGACGGTGCCGCTCTCGGCGAGCAGGTCCAGCCGCTGCGACAGGTACGCCACCCTGCCGTCGGCGAGATCGACGGCGCCACTGTCCGGCTCCTCCTGCCCGGCCAGGATCCGCAGCAATGTGGTCTTGCCCGCGCCGTTGGAACCGGACAGCGCGATCCGCTCGGGTCCCCGCACCGTCAGATCAGCCGATTCCAGCAACTCGCGGCGGCCGCGGCGCACGTGTAATGCGCTGGCCTGCAGTATGGTTCGGCCAGCGGGTACCGCGGTCTCGGGCAGGTCGAGGACCAGTGCGTCGTCGTCGCGCAACCTCCGCTCGGCACCGGTCGAGCCGCGCCGTCGCCTCGTCGATCCGCCGGGCGTGCACGTCGTCGGAGCGGCCCGCACTTTCCTGCGCGCGGCGCATCCGCGCCCCCGCGACGATCTTCGGCAGGCCGGCGTCAGCGAGGTTGCGCTGGGCCTGCCCGGTGCGCCGATCAGCCCGTTCCCGGGCCTGCTGGCGCTGTCGACTTTCGCGGCGCAGGTGCTGCTCGGCGCTGCGCACGGCGGCACGCGCTGCACGTTGCGCGTCGTCGACCGCATCTCGGTAGGCACTGAAATTGCCTCCGTAGGAGGTGATATCACCACCGCGCAGTTCGGCGATGCGATCCATGCGGTCCAGCAGCATCCGGTCGTGGCTGACCAGCAGCAGGCAGCCACCGAACTCGTCGAGCGCCCGGTAGAGCCGATGCCGGGCGTCGCGGTCGAGGCTGTTGGTGGGCTCGTCGAGCAGCAGGATGTCGTTGCGGGCCAGCAACTCCCGGGCCAGGCCGAGGGTGACCACCTCACCGCCGGAGAGGGTGCGCAACGGCCGGTCGAGGCTGATGTGGCCGAGCCCCAGGCGGTCGAGCTGGGCGTGGGTGCGTTCCTCGACGTCCCAGTCGTCGCCGATCTCGGTGAGCATCGCGTCGCTGGAATCGCCACGGGCAAGCGCGTCCAGCGCACGCCGCACGCCGGCCACCTCGAGCAGCTCGGCGACCGTGCGGTCGTCGAGCAGCGGAAGGCTCTGCGACAGATACCCGACGGACCCGTCGACCGTCACGGCGCCGCCGCTGGGTTCGAGCTCGCCGGCGATCAGCCTGCAGCAGCGTGCTCTTGCCCGCGCCGTTGGGGGCGACCAGCCCGGTGCGGCCGGCGCCGATCGAGAACGACAGGTCGTCGAAGACAGGCGTGTCATCGGGCCAGGAATACGACAGATGGGTGCAGACGATCGACGGCATCGACAGAGCTCTCGAGAGACGGGACGGAACAGCGGAGTCGTCAGCGCGAGAGCATGTGCTCAGATTATCGGGCCCGTCAACCGGTTAAGTACCGGCGCAGTATCTCGGTGACCGCGCTGATCTGCTCGACATCGACGTGTTCGTCGGCGCGGTGCGCAAGGTTGGGGTCACCCGGTCCGTAGTTGACGGCGGGGATCCCCAGCGCGGCGAAGCGCGACACGTCGGTCCAGCCGTACTTGGCCCGCACCTGCCCGCCCGCGGCGGCCACCAGCGCGGCCGACGCGGGCCGGGTCAGGCCCGGGAGCGCACCTGCGGCGGCGTCGGTCAGCTCCACGACGACGTCGAGCCCGTCGAACACCTCACACACGTGCGCGTGCGCCTGCTCGATGCTGCGGTCGGGGGCGAAGCGAAAGTTGACGGTGACCGAGGCCGCGTCGGGGATGACGTTGCCGGCGACGCCGCCCTCGATCCGCACCGCCGACAGGCCTTCGCGGTACACGCAGCCGTCGATGTCCACGGTCCTGGCCCGGTAGGTTCGCAGGCGTGCGAGCACCGCTCCCAGTTTGTGAACGGCGTTGTCGCCCAGCCACGAGCGCGCCGAGTGCGCACGGGTGCCGGTCGCGCTGACGACCACGCGCAGTGTGCCCTGGCAGCCCGCCTCGATGTAACCGCCCGACGGCTCGCCGAGGATTGCCACGTCGGCGGCCAGCCAGTCCGGCAGTTCGCGCTCGATGCGGCCGAGTCCGTTGGCCGACGCCTCGATCTCCTCGCAGTCGTACATCACCAGCGTGATGTCGTGTGCGGGCTCGGCAACGGTGGCCGCCAGGTGCAGGAAGACGGCGTCGCCCGATTTCATGTCCGACGTGCCGCAGCCGTACAGCACACCGTCGCGCAGCCGGCTGGGCAGGTTGTCGGCCGCGGGAACGGTGTCGATGTGCCCGGCGAGCAGCACCCGCGACGGCCTGCCCCGGTCGGTGCGGGCCAGCACGGCGTCGCCGGTGCGGACGATCTCGAAGCCCGTGGTCTGCTCGCGCAGTGCGGTCTCGACCTCGTCGGCGATGCGCGTCTCGTGGCGGGATTCGCTGGGGATGTCGACCAGCGCCGCCGTCAGCGCGATCGGGTCACCGTGGAGGTCGAGCACAGCCCCACGGTAGCCGGTCAGTACTCGATGGCATCGATCAGCGGCGACGGCTCGCCTCCTGGCCCGGTCGGGACACCGTGCAGCGATGCCAAGCGCACCGGTAGCCTGAAGCACCGTGACTTCTGCATCTGGTGCATCCGGAGCTTCGGGGATCGGCGTGGCGACGATCGCGGCTGACGGGTCGGTTCTCGACACCTGGTTCCCGGCCCCCGAACTCGGCGCGGACGGCGAGTCCGGCACCGTGCGGCTCTCGGTCGCCGAGGTACCCGCCGAGCTCGCCGAACTGGCCGGCCGTGACGAGGACCGCGACGTGGAGACCGTGGTCGTGCGCACCGTGATCGCCTCGTTGGACGACAAGGCGGTCGACGCCTACGACGCCTATCTGCGGCTGCATCTGCTCTCGCACCGGCTGGTGGCGCCGCACGGGTTGAACGCCGACGGCTTCTTCGGCGTCCTCACCAATGTCGCGTGGACCAACTACGGGCCGTGCGCGATCGAGGGATTCGAGATCGTGCGCGCCCGGCTGCGCCGGCGTGGCCCGGTCACCGTGTACGGCGTCGACAAGTTCCCGCGGATGGTCGACTACGTACTGCCCTCGGGGGTACGCATCGCCGACGCCGACCGCGTTCGGCTCGGCGCGCACCTGGCGGCGGGCACCACCGTCATGCACGAAGGCTTCGTCAACTACAACGCGGGCACGCTGGGCAACTCGATGGTCGAGGGCCGCATCTCGGCGGGTGTCGTGGTGGGCGACGGCTCCGACGTCGGCGGCGGCGCGTCGATCATGGGCACGCTCTCCGGCGGCGGCACCGAGGTGATCTCGGTCGGCAAGCGGTGCCTGCTCGGCGCCAACGCCGGCCTGGGCATCTCGCTGGGTGACGACTGCGTCGTCGAGGCCGGGCTGTATGTGACCGCGGGAACCAAGGTGGTGGCCGGCGACGGGCAGACCGTCAAGGCTCGCGAGCTCTCCGGCGCGAACAATCTGCTGTTCCGCCGCAACTCGGTGACCGGCGCGGTCGAGGTGGTCAAGCGTGACGGCACCGGCATCACTTTGAACGAGGCGCTGCACGCGAACTAGCTGTGACACTCAGCCCGCGGCGTCGGGCCGCAGCGGCGGGCAGGTGCCCTGCGCGTCGACGGCGAGTTCGAAATGCCAGATCTCGTTGGCGTAGATCTGGCACAACCCGAACTGTCGGCCGTTGGCGATCAGCCAGTGATCGGCCGCGGGCGGCCCGATGTCGACGGCCTGCCCCGTGACGTGGTGGGACACCTCGGGGGTGGCGACGAGCTCGGCGGCCCTCTCGACGCTGCCGTAGGTGCGCACCGCGTCGTCGAACAATCTCTGCTGGAAACCCTTCGACCGCCATCCCGAGGTGACGCGGATGTCGACGCCCTGCGGCCTGCGCCGCGCGGGCGGCGTCCTGGACGGCCCGCAGCAGCGGCGGATCGAGTCGGGCGAGGATGGGGTTCGTGTCGTCGAACGGCGACAGCGTGGTGCCCTCGGGCAGCCAGCCGCCGGTGGTGTCGACCGCGGCGGGTCCGATCGTCAGCGCATCGCGCGGGCGGCGGCGCGGCGAGCGGTTCGGGCGGCGGCGGCAACACCATGCTGGTCTGCACCAGCGTCACCTGCGGCGACTGGCCGCACGCCGTGAGCGTGACCGCGAGCGCGCCACCGATCGCCGCGAGCGTGCGCAGAATGCCTGGATGCGCGCGGCGTGTCGCGTACAGCCACGCTCACTCGTCGGCCGCCGGAATGCAGATCTCGGTGCACCTCACACCCATTGCACCAGTTCCTTCTTGAGCACCTTGCCCATCGCGTTGCGGGGCAGGCGCTCGACGATCCGCACTTCCCGCGGCCGCTTGTGCACCGAGAGTTGTTGCGCCACTGACTCGATCAGGTCGTCGGGCGCGGCATCGCCGACGACGAACGCGACGATGCGCTGACCCAGGTCGTGATCCGGCGCGCCGATCACGGCCGCCTCCCGCACGCCCGGGTGCCCGAGCAGCACGGTCTCGATCTCACCGGCCCCGATCCGGTATCCCCCGCTCTTGATCAGGTCGACCGACTCGCGGCCGACGATGCGGTGCATCCCGTCCGGACCGATGACCGCGACGTCGCCGGTGCGGTACCAGCCGTCGGCGCCCAGCACCTCGGCGGTGGCGTCGGGCCGGTTGAGGTAGCCGTCGAACATCGTCGGGCTCTGCACGTGCAGGTGGCCGATGGTGTCACCGTCGTGCGGCACCTCGGCGCCGTCCTCGGCGACCAGCCGGGTCCGCACACCGGGCAGCGGCACACCGACCCAGCCCGGTCTGCGCTCGCCGGTCGGCCAGCGTGCTGAGCGTGATCAGCGTTTCGGTGCTGCCGTAGCGCTCGACGGCCTGGTGCCCGGACAGCGCGGCAAGCCCGTCGAACACCGGGACGGGCAGCGGCGCGCTCCCCGACACCAGCAGCCGGGCCGGTGCCAGCGCCCGCGCCGCTTCGGCGTCCTCGACGATGCGCGACCACACCGTGGGCACGCCGAACAGCAGCGTTCCGCCGCCGGCCACGGCCTGCGCGTAGGCCTGCGGTGTCGGCTTTCCGGTGTGCACGAACCGGTTTCCGATGCGCAGCGACCCCAGCAGGCCCAACACCAGGCCGTGGACATGATACAGCGGCAGACCGTGCACCAGGGTGTCCTCGGCCGTCCACTGCCAGGCCTGCGCGAGCATGTCGATGTCGGCGGCGATCGCCCGACGACTCACCACCACACCTTTCGGCAGCCCGGTGGTGCCCGAGGTGTAGACGATCAGCGCGGCGGCGTCCTGGGGCGGTTCGGCGTAGCGGTGCCACGACCGGGCGTGCAGGCGCACCGGGATGTGCGGGAGGCCGTCGGTGTCCTCGGGCGCCTCGCCGAGCCAGGCCTGCGCGCCGGAGTCGGTCAGGATGTGCCGGCGTTCGGCGGCGCCGACGTCGGCGGGGACCGGAACCGCGGGCACGCCCGCGATCAGGCAGCCCGCCACGGCGAGCACCGTCGCCGCGGTGGGACGGGCCAGCACCGCGACGCGCGCGGCGCCCCCGACCCGTTCGGCGACCGACGTGGCCGCGCCGACCAGGTCACTTCGGCTCAGCGTCGCCCCGTCGATGCGCACCGCGTCGGCGATATCGGCGCCGCCGGCGACGGCCGCGGGGTTCAAGGAGGCCAGCAGCACAGAATCCGAGGCTACTCCCGGTGCCGGTCATACTGTGGCGGTGGATTCGATCCGTGCGGTGGGGAGCCGCGAGGTGTACCGGAACAACTGGCTGACCATGCGCGAGGACGACATCCGCCGGCCCGACGGCAGCAGCGGCATCTATGCCGTCGTCGACAAACCGACCTACGCGCTGGTGATCCCCCGCGACGGCACGCGTTTTCACCTCGTCGAGCAGTTCCGCTATCCGCTGGGGCTGCGCCGATGGGAGTTCCCGCAGGGCACGGCGCCCGACCGGGCGCACCTGGAGCCGGCCGAACTCGCCGCCCGCGAACTCCGCGAAGAGACGGGCCTGCTCGCCGAGTCGATGATCGAGCTCGGGGTGCTCGACGTGGCGCCCGGGATGAGCAGCCAGCGCGGCCGGGTGTTCCTGGCCACCGGCATCAGCGAGGGGCCCCATGACCGTGAGCACGAGGAACAGGACATGCGCAGCGCCTGGTTCGAGCGGAGCGAGGTCGAGGCCATGATGCGCGACGGCGTGATCACCGACGCCCAGACCATCGCCGCGTGGACGCTGATGCTGCTGTCCGCGCGCGACTGAACCAGCCGGCAGCCGGCTCGGCGATACCAAGACGTGACGCAACCGTGCCCCACGGGGCCGTGTCGGTCGTGCAGGCGGCGCCTGCGCGGCGACTACCGTGCAATCTGCCACTGGAGAACCTTTGCGAGGGAACATGTCTGCCCACATGGGCGCGAAGCGCAGCGCTGGCCGCGACGGTCGTCACGGCGGCGTGCGTGGCTCCGGCTGCCGCGCTGGCTGCGCCCCCGGACTGGAGCGGCCGGTACACGGTGGTGACCTTCGCCTCGAACAAGCTCGGTACCAGCATCGCCGCACGTCAGCCCGAGCCGGATTTCCGCGGCCAGTACACGTTCACCACGGTCTGCGGGGGCACCTGCGTGGCGACCGCCACCGACGGTCCGGCGCCGGCGAACCCGACCATTCCCCAGCCCAGCAGGTATACGTGGGACGGATCGCAGTGGGTGTTCAATTACAACTGGCAGTGGGAGTGCTTCCGCGGTGACGACGTGCCCCGCGAGTACGCCGCGGCCCGGTCGCTGGTGTTCTACGCGCCGACCCTCGACGGTTCGATGTTCGGCTCATGGCGCACCGAGATTCTCGAGGGCGTGTGCAAGGGCACGGTGATCATGCCCGTGGCGGCCTACCCGGCCTGACGTACCGCGGCACGGGCTCAGCCCCGGCGCTCGGCCAGCGCCCGCAGGAAGAACGTCAGGTTCGCCGGACGCTCGGCCAGCCGGCGGACGAAGTAGCCGTACCACTGCGTGCCGAACGGTACGTAGACCCGCACGTGATTGCCCGGCGTCGGCCAGTCGGCGCTGCTCGGCGTCGCGGATGCCGTAGAGCATCTGGTACTCGAATTCGCTCGGCGCCGCGGCCGGTATTCGCGCGCCATCGCGCCGGCCGGCCTCGATGATCGCCGGGTCGTGCGAGGCCACCATCGGATAGCCGGTGCCCGCCATCAGCATGCGCAGGCACTGCAGGTAGGGTCGGTGACGTCGTCGCGGTCGCGGTAGGCGACCGACGCCGGCTCGTCATAGGCGCCCTTGCACAACCGGATCCGGGCGCCGACGGCGGCGAACTCGGGCAGTCGGCGTGCGTCCGTCGCAGATAGGCCTGCAGCACGGTGCCGAGCCAGTCGAAGTCCGACGCGCAGCTCGCGCACGATCGACAGCGTCGAGTCGGTGGTGGTGTGGTCCTCGGCGTCCACGGTCACCCAGACGCCGGCACGCTGTGGCGGCTGTGCAGATGGCGTGGGCGTTCTCCAGCGCGATCTTCTCGCCGTCGCGGGGCAGCGCCTGGCCCAGCGCGGACAGCTTGAGCGACACCTCCAGCGGGCGCACCGCCGCGGTGACCGTCGCCGCGGGCCGCCAAGCGCGTCGATGCAGCTCTGAGGTACGCGTCGACCGTCGCCGTCGGCGGCGTCGGCGTCGGTGACGTCCTCGCCGAGATAGTCGATCGACACCAGACGCTCGCGAATCACGAAGCTGCGGCAACGGATCTCATCACGTCGTCGAGCGTCTCGCCCGGCACGAAGCGGTGCACCACGCGCCGGGTGACCGGCCACCGTTCAGCGGTGCGCCGCAGCCGATGCGAGCGGCTCGCGGCCAGGATGACCGGCCGCGCGGTCGCTGCGAAGACGCCCATGGCTCAGACCTCCATGTGCGGGATAGGTGTGGCTCGGTCGGCGGCACGAAGTTCTCCTTGATCGACCGCGCCGACGTCCAGCGCAGCAGGTTCAACGCCGAGCCGGCCTTGTCGTTGGTGCCCGATGCCCGCGAGCCGCCGAACGGCTGCTGCCCGACGACCGCGCCGGTCGGCTTGTCGTTGACGTAGAAGTTGCCCGCGGCGTAGCGCAGCCGCTCGGCTGGCCGGTCAGCACCGCGGCGCGGTCGTCGGCGATCACCGCGCCGGTCAGCGCGTAGCTGGGCGCCGCCGTCGACGACGTCGAGGATGTCGTCCTAGTCGTCGTCGGGGTACACGTGCACGGCCAGGATCGGCCCGAAGTACTCGGTGCGAGAACGCCTCGTCGGTCGGGTCGTCGGACAGCAGCACCGTCGGCCGCACGAAATAGCCTTCACTGTCGTCGTATTCGCCGCCGGCCGCGATCGTGACGCCGGGCGCGCCCTTGGCCCGCTCGATGGCCGCGACGTTCTTGGCGAACGCCCGCGCGTCGATCAGCGCCCCGCCGAAGTTCGACAGATCGGTGACGTCGCCGTAGCGCAGCGCTTCGGTGGCGCCGAGGAAGTCGTCGCCCATCTGCTGCCACACCGACCGCGGGATGAAGGCCCGCGACGCGGCCGAGCACTTCTGGCCCTGGTAGTCGAACGCGCCCCGGATCAGCGCCGTGCGCAGCACGTCCGGCTGCGCGGACGGATGCGCGAGCACGAAGTCCTTGCCGCCGGTTTCGCCGACCAGCCGCGGGTAGCGTGTCGTAGCGGTCGATGTGGCTGCCGACCTCCCGCCACAGGTGCTGGAACGTCGCCGTCGAACCGGTGAAGTGGATGCCGGCCAGCCGCGGATCGGCCAGCAGCACGTCGGAGACCGCGAACCCGTCGCCTGTGAGCAGGTTGATCACGCCGGGCGGAAGGCCGGCGGCCTCCAGCAACTGCATGGTCAGGTACGCCGAAAACGTCTGGGTGATAGAGGGTTTCCACACCACGGTGTTGCCCATCAGCGCCGGCGCGGTGGGCAGGTTGGCGGCGATCGCGGTGAAGTTGAACGGCGTGATCGCGTAGACGAAGCCCTCCAGCGGCCGGTAGTCGGTGCGGTTCCACACGCCCCGGGTGCTGACCGGCTGCTGCGGCCAGGATCTGGCGGGCGAACGCGACGTTGAACCGCCAGAAGTCGACGAGCTCGCACGGCGCGTCGATCTCGGCCTGGTACGCGGTCTTGGATTGGCCGAGCATGGTTGCGGCGGCGAGCTTCTCGCGCCACGGCCCGGACAGCAGGTCGGCGGCCCGCAGGAACACGGCGGCGCGCTCGTCGAACGGTGTTGCCTCCCACGCCGCCTTGGCGGCCAGCGCGGCCTCCATCGCCGCGGCCGCGTCGGCGTGGGTGGCGTTGGTCAGCGTGCCCAGCCGCGCGGCGTGCCGGTGCGGTTGGACGACGTCGATGCGGCTCGCCGCTCCCCATCCGGTGTTCGCCGCCGATGACGTGGGGCAGGTCGATCGGCTCGGCGGCCAGGCTGTCGAGCGCTGCCACGAGACGGGTCGCGCTCCGGGCTGCCGGGGGCGTAGTCGTGGACCGGCTCGTTGGCGGGCAGTCGGTACGTCGGTGATCGCGTCCATGCGGCAAGGATCGCCCGGGCGGGTCATGCCAGATGTTGTCCGTATGACAACAATGTCTGAGATCGAGCCTAGTAGGATCGGACAACATGGAGTCGGTGCCCGGGTGGGCCTCGGGCCAGCTGCTGTTGGCGCTGGACCGGACGATGGTGACGCTCGTCGACGCGCCGCGGGGCCTTGACATGCCGGTGGGTTCGGTGGCGCTGGTCGACGCCGACGACGTCCGGCTCGGGGTGGCCGCCGGTGCGGGTAGCGCCGACGCGTTCTTCCTGCTCGGGGTCTCCGACGCCGACGCGCTGAGCTGGCTGGAATGCCACGACCAGAAGGTGCCGGCCGCGATCTTCGTCAAGGAGCCCACCGAAGCGCTGGTGGCGCGGCCGTCTGCGGCCGGCGCCGCCGTCGTCGCCGTCGAACCCCGCGCCCGCTGGGAGCGGCTCTATCGGCTGGTCACCCACGTCGCTCGAACACCACGGCGACCGCGACGACCCCCAACTCGCATTCCGGCACCGACCTTTTCGGGCTCGCGCAGTCGATCGCCGAACGGACCCACGGGATGATCAGCATCGAGGACGCCCAGTCGCACGTGCTGGCGTACTCGGCGTCCAACGACGAGGCCGACGAGCTGCGCCGCCTGTCCATCCTCGGCCGCGCCGGTCCGCCGGAACACCTGGAGTGGATCAGTCATTGGGGCATTTTCGACGCGCTGCGGGCCCGCCGCGAGGTGGTGCAGGGTCGCCGAGCGGCCCGAACTCGGGCTGCGGCCGCGGCTGGCGGTCGGGCATCCACCGCGACGCCGACGGACGGCGCTCCCCCGGCTTCGCGGCACGATCTGGCTGCAGCAGGGTTCGCGCACCGCTGGCCGACGACGCCGAGGAGGTGCTGCGCGGCGCGGCGGTGCTGGCCGCCCGGATCATGACCCGGCTGGCGGCGGCGCCGACCACGCACACGCTGCGGGTGCAGGAACTGCTGGGCCTGACGCCGGAGCCGGCCGTCGACGATCGCGCGTGGCGCTGCGCCCGCGAGCTGGCGTATCGGCGCCGACGGGCGCGCCGCGCTGATCGGCTTCCGCTGCGCCGACGGCTCGGCGGTCCCGCCGACGCGATCGCGCTTGAGCGCCAGCGGCTTTCCGGCCCGATGCGCAGTCGGCAGTCGGCGAGTGACCGGGTGTATCGTGCTGTTTCCGCAGACCGGCGGCGCCGTCGTCGGTGGCGTCCTGGGTCCGCGGCACGGTCGCCGCGCTGGAGCGCGAGCTGGGTCTGGACCTGCGGGCGGTGATCGGCCGCGCCGCTCGACGGGCTGGCTCGGCGCCGGCCGCGCGCGCACCGACGTGGACCGGGTCTTCGACAGCGCCGGGCGGCACCCGGGCGCGATCCGCCCGGTCACGTCGATCGACGAGGCGCGCACCACGGTGCTGCTCGACGAGATCGTCTCGCATGTGGCGGATCAGCCGACGGCTCGTCGACCCGCGGGTGCGCGGGCTGCGCGACGAACGAGCCGATGCTCGCCGAGACGCTGCGGGCCTACCTCGACGGCTTCGGGGACATCGGCCGCGATCGCACAGGGGCTGCACGTGCATCCCAACACGGTGCGCTATCGCATCCGGCGGATCGAGAAGCTGCTGGGCACGTCGCTGGGGGATCCCGACGACCGGCTGGTGCTCGCGCTGGCGCTGCGCGCACGGCGCCTAGCTCTCCCCCGCAGCCCCGTCATCGGGCTTCGTGCGCAGGTTCGCGCCAGTCGCGCCGCCGCGGCGGCGATCCGCTCGTCGGTCGCGGTCAGCGCGACCCGCACGTGCTGCGCGCCGCGGGGGCCGTAGAACTCACCGGGCGCGACCAGGATGCCCCGCTGGGCGAGCCAGGCCACGGTGTCGCGGCACGGCTCGCCGCGGGTGGCCCACAGGTACAGGCCGGCCTCGGAGTGGTCGACGGTCAACCCGGCCGACCGCAGCGCAGGCAGCAGGGCACGTCCCGGCGCCGGGCATACCGGTCGCGCTGGTACGCTTTCGTGCTCGTCGTCGTCGAGCGCGGCGACCATCGCGCGCCTGCACCGGGGTCGGCACCATCATCCCGGCGTGTTTGCGCACCGCCAGCAGCTCGGCGACCACCGCGGGGTCGCCGGCGACGAAACCGGCACGGTAACCCGCCAGCGACGAGGTCTTCGACAGCGAGTGCAGCGCGCAGCAGCCCGGTGTGGTCGCCGTCGCACACGTCGCGGATGCAGCACCGACACGCGGCGCGACGTCCCAGCCCAGGCCCAGGTAGCACTCGTCGGAGGCGACCAGGACGCCGCGTTCGCGTGCCCAGCCGACGACCTTGCGCAGGTGCTCGACCCCGAGCACCCTGCCGGTGGGGTTGCTCGGCGAGTTCAGATACAACAGCGCCGGTGTCCTGCGGCCCCAGCTGGGTGAGCGAATCGGCGCGCACGCACCGCGGCTCTGGCGAGCAGCGCGCCGACCTCGTAGGTCGGATAGGCCAGCTCGGGAACGACCACGGTGTCGGCGCCGCCCAGTCCCAGCAGCGTCGGCAGCCACGCGATGAGCTCCTTGGTGCCGATCACCGGCAGCACGGCGTCCGGGCAGCCAGCCCGGTGATTCCGTACCGACGGTGCAGCGCCGCCACCATCGCCTCGCGCAACGCAGCGGTGCCCGCGGTGGTCGGATAACCCGGGGCGGCGCTGGCGGCCGCCAGCGCATCGCGGATCACCGGCGCGACGTCGTCCACGGGTGTGCCCACCGACAGGTCGACGATTCCGTCGGGGTGGGCACGGGCGACCGCGGTGACGTCGGCCAGGGTGTCCCAGGGGAACACCGGCAGCGACCCGGAGACAGCGCGGACCCGTAACGGCCCGCGGACGGCGTCAGGCTGTGCCGTGGTACTCAGTCCTCACCCTGCGGGGGCAGATCCTTGACCACCTGCGGGTCGTTGTCGGTCTGGCCGACCTTCGACGCGCCGCCCGGCGAACCGAGCTCACTGAAGAAGTCCGCGTTGATCTGGGTGTAGCTGCTCCACTGGTCGGGCACATCGTCTTCGTAGTAGATGGCCTCGACCGGGCACACCGGCTCGCAGGCGCCACAGTCGACACACTCGTCCGGGTGGATGTACAGCATGCGTGCGCCCTCGTAGATGCAGTCGACAGGGCACTCCTCGATGCACGCCTTGTCTTTCACGTCGACGCAGGGCTCGGCAATCGTGTACGTCACGAACTTCTCCTCAAGTTCTCTCGAACTACCTGTCCGGTGGGCTGCTCCGGGCGGGCGCACTGATGAGCGCGACCGGTTGTGGGCAAGTATCCCTGCCGTTACTTGGACGCCTGTCTCAGTGTGCCCTAACTCCCGCGGAACCCGCGTTAGGGGTTGCGCGTGGTTACAGATACTAAACGTCGCACTAACCGTGCGCCTAGTGCGACACCGGTTTGTGGGCGCGGTGCGCGCGTGGGCACTTCCCCAGCTCGCGGGGAATGAAATCGGACCATGGTCCGTTTCGACCGGTGTGACCGTCGGAACCGCCGGCGGCAGATCGGGAAGAGAGCGACACATGACCACCGCAACCGCGCAACTGTCCACCGGAACCTGGGCCATCGATCCCGTGCACTCCGCCATCGGCTTCTCGGTACGGCACCTGATGGTCAGCAAGGTGCGCGGCGAGTTCGAGACGTTCAGCGGCGCCATCACCGTCGCCGAGGACGGCACCGCCTCGGTGCGCGCCGAGATCGCGGTCGACTCGGTGAACACCCGCAACGAGCAGCGCGACGCACACCTGAAGGCGGCCGACTTCTTCGACGTCGAGAACCATCCCGTCGCGACGTTCGCGTCCACCGGCGTACGGGCCGAGGGCGATCACTACGTGCTCGAGGGCGACTTCACACTCAAAGGCGTCACCAAGCCGATCGCGCTGACGCTGGAGTTCAACGGCGTCAACCCGGGCATGGGACACGGCGAGGTCGCCGGGTTCGAGGCCTCGGTCGTGTTGAACCGCAAGGACTTCGGCATCGACATCGACATGCCGCTGGAAACCGGCGGCGCCGTGGTGGGCGACAAGGTGACCGTCACGCTGGAGATCGAAGCGATCAAGCAGGCCTGACGCACAGCAGCGCCCACCGCGGTCCGGCCGGCCGCGGTGGGCCGGCTTGCGGACTATTCGGCGATCACGCCCCACTTGGCCTCGGTGCCCGCGTGGCCGATACGGACGACCTGCACGGTGGACGCCACCCCCACCACGCACGGCGATGATCGCCACCGTGACGACGGCCGCCTTCTGCGGTTTCTCGGACCGCCCGGCGCGCACATGCAGCACCGCGATCAGGATCGCCACCACCAACAGGGCGATCGAGAAGTAGATCATCGTCTCGCCGCGCTCCTCATGGGTCTGCAGGATCGGGCTGTGCGCGTCCTCGCGGTCGTACAGCCATTCCCCCGCCGAGGCGGTCAACGGGGTGAGCACCAGGTTCACCGCCGCCAGCGCCACCACCAGCCACACCAGCCGGGTACGGGCGGCCGGCCAGATGGCGCACAGAATGGCCAACAGAGCGGTCAACGGCGCCAGCACGACGATCGCGTGCACCAGCAACGCGTGCGCGGGCAGCCCGGCGACAGTGGTCATGAACTCTCCTCAGACTGTAGAGATCGGATGGCTGATTTCACCGATCTGGTCGATGGCCAGCGTCAGGCGGTCCCCGGGGCGCAACCAGTGCCCCGTCTCCATGCCGCTACCGCCGGGCAGCGTTCCTGTGGCGAAAAGCTCACCGGGATAGAGCATTTCGTCGCGGGACGCATGTGCCAGCATCTCCCCCGGACTCCACTGCATTCCGCGCGCTGAACACCGTCGCGACGGTGGCGCCGTTGATGGTGACCGATCCGGTCAGCTCATCGATGTGCGGCAGGATCTCGTCGGCGGTGACGGCCAGCACCGACATCGAGGATGCGAAGTGCTTGGCCTTCTGCGGGCCGAGGCCGGTCGCCATCTCCGCCCGCTGGACGTCGCGAGCGGAGAAGTCGTTCACGACGACGAACGCGCCGATCGCATCGAGGGCCTCCGCAGCGCTCGCGTTGAACAGCGGTGCCGCGAGGACGAATCCGATCTCCAGCTCGAAATCCAGCGCCGCGGAGTACGACGGGACCGCGACCGGGGTGCCGCTGGGCACGAAGCTCAGGTGGTTGGACATGTAGTAGATCGGCTGCCGGTAGAACAGCGGTCTTGGGCTTGAACATCGGAAACGGTGCGCGGGTCAGCTTCTCGATGACACCCGGCGGCGCGGGACTGGCCCGGATGGAACCGGGCCACCAGCCCGCGCGCCGCGTCGATCGCATGCCGCTCGTAGAGCATGAAGTCGCGGAACGACGCGGGCTGAAACGGGCAAGCACGTTGCCCGACAGGGCATGGTGACGCTGTGCGACGGCCAGTTCCCAGCGCGGGTCGAACACCGTGCCGCCCAGAGCGACGTTGTCCCGTGCGGGCTCCCACGTCCCGTCGGCGCGCAATTCCTGCAGCTCGAGCGCACCGTCGGCCGAGGACGCGTCGCAGTTTCACACGTCCGTCCTACCAGCCCGCGCCCGGAAACGCCGGATTGCGACGCCCGATCGCCGAGAGCGGTTCAGGCGGCCAGCGGCGTGTAGTCGGTGGTGCGCTGACGGGCCGGGCGGCCGATCCCGGCGGCGATCCCGACCAGGTCCTCGACGCTCTTGTCCGAGCCGAACTCCGAGCCGGCCATCCGCGAGATCGTCTCCTCCATCAGCGTGCCGCCGAGGTCGTTGGCGCCGCCCCGCAGCATCACCTGCGTTCGCTCGACGCCGAGCTTGACCCAGCTGGTCTGGATATTGGAGATCCTGCCGTGCAACATGATCCGCGCCAGGGCGTGCACCGCCCGGTTGTCCCGGTGCGTCGGCCCGGGCCGCGCGCCGCCCGCCAGATACAGCGGCGAGGACTGGTGCACGAACGGCAGCGGCACGAACTCCGTGAAACCCCCGGTGCGGTCCTGGATCTCGCGCAGCACCCGCAGGTGCCCGACCCAGTGCCGCGGCTGGTCCACATGGCCGTACATCATCGTCGAACTCGACCGCAGCCCGACCTCGTGGGCGGTGGTGACCACGTCGATCCACATCGAGGTGGGCAGCTTGCCCTTGGTCAGCACCCAGCGCACCTCGTCGTCGAGGATCTCCGCGGCGGTGCCCGGGATGGTGTCGAGCCCCGCCTCACGCAGTGCGGTCAGCCAATCCCGGATCGACAGCCCGCTCTTGGTCACACCGTTGACGATCTCCATCGGCGAGAACGCGTGCACATGCATCGACGGCACCCGCGCCTTGACGGCGCGGACCAGGTCGGCGTAACCGGTGACCGGCAGTTCGGGGTCGATGCCGCCCTGCATGCAGACCTCGGTGGCGCCGGCGACATGCGCCTGCCACGCCCGCTCGGCGACCTCGTCGGTGGACAGCGAGTAGGCGTCGGCGTCGCCCTTGCGCTGCGCGAACGCGCAGAACCGGCAGCCGGTGTAGCAGATGTTGGTGAAGTTGATGTTGCGGTTGACCACGAACGTCACGTCGTCGCCGACGACATCGCGGCGCAGTGAATCAGCCAGCGCGGCAACGGCATCCATCGCGGCACCGTCGGCGGTGGCCAGCGCCAGGTATTCGTCGTCGGTGCAGCCGGCGGGGTCGCGCTCGGCGCTGCGCAGCGCGGCCAGCACGTCGGTGTCGACACGCTCGGGAGCGCGGGCGGCCAGTTCGGTCACCTTCTCCCGGATCGACTCCCAGTCCCCGAACGCGCTGCCCAGATCGCTGCGCGTCTCGGTCAGCCGGCCCTGCGATGTCGATCGCGGCGTGCAGGTCGGTGCGGCCCAGCGACTCGGTGGCCTCATCGGGCTCCTGCCAGGGACGCCCGACCGGGTCGACGTCGAGCGCATAGCCGGTCTCGGGGTCGGCCAGCGCGTCGACGTGGCCCTGCACCCGGGGATCGATCCACGCGGCGCCGGCCTGCACGTACTGCGGCTGCGCGGTCAGGCGCTGCACCAGGTCGTAACCCGCCTCGGCGGTCACCGCCGCCAACTCGTCGAGCGCGGGCCACGGCCGCTCCGGGTTGACGTGGTCGGGGGTCAGCGGCGACACCCCGCCCCAGTCGTCGACACCGGCGCCGATCAGCGCCAGGCACTCCTGCCGCGACACCAGGTTCGGCGGCGCCTGAATGCGCACCTTGGGCCCCATCACCAGCCGGGTGACCGCCAGGGTGGCCAGGAAGTCGTCGATCCCGGCGTCGGGCACCGACGCCATCGCGGTGTGGTCCTTGGCGCGGAAGTTCTGCACGATCACTTCCTGGACATGTGCCCGAACTCCTTGTGCGAGCGGCGGATCGCGTGAATGGTCTCGGCCCGCTCGACCAGCGTCTCGCCGATGCCGACGAGCAGCCCGGTGGTGAACGGGATGGACAGCCGGCCGGCATCGGCCAGCGTGCGCAGCCGCACGTCGGGATCCTTGTCGGGGCTGCCGTAGTGCGCCTCGCCCTTGGTCTCGAACAGGCGACGCGACGTCGTCTCGAGCATCATGCCCATCGACGGCGCCACCGGCTTGAGCCGGGACAGCTCCGACCAGCTCATCACGCCGGGGTTCAGGTGCGGCAGCAGTCCGGTCTCTTCGAGCACCCGGATCGCCATCGCCCGCACGTAGTCCAGCGTCGAGTCGTAACCGCGTTCGTCGAGCCACTGCCGCGCTTCGTCCCACCGCGCCTCGGGCCGGTCCCCGAGGGTGAACAGCGCTTCCTTGCAGCCCAATTCGGCACCGCGGCGGGCGACGTCGAGGATCTCGTCGGGCTCCATGTACATGCCCATGCCCGCGGCGCGCAGCCGGCCGGGAACGGTGACGAAAGTGCAGTAGTGGCAGGTGTCGCGGCACAGATGGGTGACGGGGATGAACACCTTGCGGGAGTAGCTCACCGGCAGCCTGCCGGTCGCGCCGCGGCGGCCGGCGGCCTCCAGACCCGCATCGCGCACGCGGGCGGCACTGGCGCACAGATCCGCCAGGTCGTCACCGCGTGCGGTCAGCGCGATCGCCGCCTCGTCGACGTTGAGGGCCACGCCGTCGCGGGCCCGGCGCAGAACCCGGCGCAGGGCGGCTGCGGGCGGCGCGCTGGACTTGGGGGGCACGAGCGGGTGGGGAAGGTCGGCGCCGTGCTGGGGGTTCAGAGCCACTTCCCTGTAACCCCGGCGTCGTCGCGGATCATCCACATGTCCCACAATCTGAAACCGACTGCGCCGGCCATGCCCCTGACATAGAGGCCACAGTAGTCACCCGGCGCCGCCGCCGGTGACCGCCCCGAAGGCTCACCGCCGCGTCAGCACCCACGCCGCGGGCAGCGCGCCCAGCGCGATGAGCACCACCACGGCGTACTCCATCAGCCCGACGCCGCCGAACACGATGTCGTCGCCCGGGCCGCCGAAGGTGAAGATCACCACGGTGAGCAGCCACGTCCAGATCGGCAGCCCGCGAGCCGGGGCGAGGACGTCCACTGCAGCGCCACCCACACCAGCGCGGCGTTGACGGCACCGCTGAGCAGTCGCACTGATCGGGACCGGAACGGCGCCGATCCGCAGCGGCAGGAAGAACACGGCCATCAGCGCCGAGAGCACGCCGTCGAGCGCGAGGACGGCCAGCACGACACGGCTCAACCGAGACGACTGCCGGCCGGGAGCCGGGCGTGACGGCGCCGTCAGGTCGGGATGCTGTCGAGCAGGGACACCAGGGATCCGACGACCCACTGGAAGTTGTCGAAACGGTCCTGCCAGTGCTGCAGGTTGGGATCCAGGTCCGGGTCCATCTACTCGCCTTCCGTGCAGGGTGTTGGCGGCAGCTTACCCTTCTCGGCGCGCGGTCACGCCAGAGTCAGTCCGGCCAGCAGGTCGGTCTCCCAGCCGCGGGCGTCGCGCCCTCCCGCCCGGCCAGCGACCAGGGCGTAGTGCTCCGACCGACCCGACCGGAAGCGCGATGTCGTTGGACAGCGCGATGGCCGTGCCGTCCGGGGACACCTGCACCTGCGTCGCGTGCGCCCGCAGCGCGGCCAGTTTGGCCGGCACGTGATCGCGTCACGTCGATCGCCGCGTCGATCGCATCGTCGGTGAAGCCGATGTGGGGCAGCGCGGCGGCGTCCAGCTTCAGCCAGCCGTCGGGGATGTCGGTGAGCGCCTCCAGTCCGCGCACGGATCGCGGCCTGTGACACCACCGTCCAATACACCTTGGGCACCCGCCACTGCGCGGCGGCCACGGCCGCGGTGGTGACCCGGTGGACGTGGATGTGGTCGGGGTGGCCGTAGCCGCCGTTGGGGTCGTAGGTGACGACGACGTGGGGGCGCAGCTCGTCGATGACGGCGGCCAGTGCGCCGGTCTGCTCGGCGAGGTCACCGTCGACGAACCGGCGTGATTGCGGACCTCATGTCGCCGCCGGGTCGGCTCCGGTGGCCCGCCATGCCGGAGTCGCGCCAGCGGCCCGCGCCACCGAGGAAGCGCGGCCGGTCCACCCCGAGGGCGGCCAGCGCGGCGGTCAACTCGCCGATCCGGTAGCCGCCGAGCTGGTCGGCGCGATCGGCGGCCAACTGCGCCCACCGGTCGCCGATGACCTCGCCCTCTTCGCCGAGCGTGCAGGTGAGCACCTGCACGACAGCGCCGCGGGCGCGGTAGTGGGCGATGGTCGCGCCCGTGGTGAGGGTCTCGTCATCGGGGTGGGCGTGCACGAACAGCAGCCGTGGCGTCTCCATCCGACCAGCTTGCCCGCCCGTCGCGGCGCCATCGGCGCGGGGTCTGGCATAGATTCACCTCGTGACCCGCCGCGCCGTCGAGTTCGGCTGCGCGATCGTGGTCATCGGCCTGCTCGCCGGCGTCGCCGGTGCCGCGACGACGCTGCTGCTGCACGCCGTCGAGCACCTCACGTACCGCTACACGCTCGGCACCCTGCTGACCGGCGTCGAGAACAGCAACCCGGTCCGCCGCGCCGTCGGCCCGATGCTGGGCGGCGCGCTGGCGGCGTGCGGCTGGTGGGCGTTGCGGCGGCGCCGCGAGGTGCCGCCGTTGTCCGCGGTGATCGCCGGTGACCGGCCGGTTGCCGCGGCTGTCGCTGACCGTCGACGCGGTGCTGCAGGTGCTGCTGGTCGGCTCGGGCGCATCGCTGGGCCGGGAAGGCGCGCCGCGGCAGCTCGCCGCGGCCTGGGGCGACCTCGGCCTGTCCCGGCTGGCGCTCACGGCACGCGACCGCCAGATCCTGTTGGCGTGCGCCGCGGGCGCGGGGCTGGGAGCGGTGTACAGCGTGCCGTTGGGCGGAGCGCTGTTCGCGGCCCGCATCCTGCTCGGCACCTGGCATCCGCGGGTGATCGGGACGGCGTTGATCACCTCCAGCCTGGCGGTCGCCGTGGCCGCGCCGGTCACCCACCTCGAGCACCCGCTGCACTGGCCGGACGCGGGCTGTCCTACCTGTTCGCGTTCCTGGCGGTGGTGCTCGCTCCGCTGGCCGTGGCGGTGGGCCTGGCCTTCGACCGGCTGCTGACAGCGGCGCGCGCCGGCCCGGAGCCGCGGTCGTGGGTGCTGGTCCCGGCGATCGCCGCGGCCGGACTGCTGACCGGTGTCTGCTCGATCTGGCTGCCCGAACTGCCCGGCAACGGGCGCAGCGTGTTGGAGGTCAGCGTCGCCAGCGGGCTGACGATCCCGGCCGCGGCGGCCATCCTGTTCCTCAAGCCGGTGCTGACCGCGCTGTTCCTGCGGGCGGGCGCGGTCGGCGGGCTGCTCACGCCGGCGCTGGCGACCGGCGCCGCGGCCGGCTCACTGGTGGCGCTGACGCTCAACGCCTGGGCCGACGCCCGGCTGCCGGTCGCGGCGGTGTCGCTGACCTGCGCGGCCGGCGTCCTGGCGATCACCCAGCGGTCCCCGCTGTTCGCGGCGCTGTTCGTGTGGGAGTTGGCCCGGCCGCCGCTGTGGTTGCTGTTGGTGTTCGCGCTCGCGGCGGTCACGGCGTACGGCCTGGCCGCGCTGCGCAGACGCCATCAGGTCACTGGGGCAGCTTGACCCACTTGCCGGCGTCGCCGACGATGCCGACCGGCACCGCGCCGGTGAGGCTGACGTGCTGCACGCTCGGGCCCGCCGCGACGATCGTGGTGTCCTGCAGGATCGGCAGCACCGTGGCCATGTTCCACAGCCTGGGCTCGACCTCGTCGATCACGTCCCCGATGTCTGCGGTGCCGTCGCAGCGCCGCGTCGATCTCGGCTGAATGCTGCGGTCGCAGATGCCGGTGATGTTGCTGGGCGCCTGCACGAGCTGACCGACTCCGGGTCCGGAGTGCCGTCGGCGACGTCGCGGTCGTGCCGGGCGTCGGTGGCGGTGCCGCGCCGATGCCGGGGTCGCGGCGACGCTGGGCGTCGCGGAGTCGACGCGGTCGTCGACGACGCGTCGCGTCGGTGGCAGGCGGTCGGTCGGGATCGGCGTCGCCTCCAGCGCGGGGCAGCCGTAGCGAGACGCCAACGAGCGTCGCCAGGTCTCCGCCGGCCTGATGCCAGCCGATCACCGCGTCGACCCGGTTGTTCAGCAGCGCGTCGCCGATACAGCGCCACCGGGTCGAGCGTCGACACCGACGCGGCGATCCCGACGTTGCGCAGCTGGTCGGCCGCGGTGTTGGCGACGGCCACCGAGGTCGGATCGTTGGCGGCGACGCCGAGCACCAGCGACAGCGGCACACCGTCTTTGGTGAGCTGACCGCGGTTGTTCTCCGGGCGCTCGGGGCGGCGACTGGTGTCGAGCGTCGCGACGGGCTGCACCTGGTATCCCGCCGCGCCCAGCAGCGCCATCGCCGTCTTCCCGGGTCATCGCCGGTGGCGCGGTCGGCACGTAGCCGGGATCCGACGGCGAGCGCACCTGCGCCTGGGCCAGCGTCACGGTGTTGTCGTTGCCCGCGCCCACCGCGGCCAGCAGGTCGACGTCGAGCAGGCCGAGGATCGCTTTGCGCACCTTGGCCGTCGGCGAGCGCGGGCTCGCTGCGCCCGCAGCGTCAGCTGCATGACCCGCGGGGTGACGATCCGGGCGGTGCGCACGTCGGGGATCGCCGACAGCTGCGCGAAAACCGCCGAGCCACCGTGCACTTGGGCGACCTGGGTGTCACCGTTGCGGATCGAGTCGGCCAACGCCGCGGCGGGCCGCCGCGGCGGAACAGGATCAGGTCGGGGTTGGCCGGCTCGCCCCAGTACCGGTCATTGCGGGCGAGCAGGATCTCGTCGCGCTGCGGGTCGATGCTCTCGACGCGGAACTGCCCGCCGGTGACCGGCAGGGCCGGGCCAGCCCGGCGGCGAAGCCACCGGGGACGTCCTTGACGATGTGCGCGGGCAGGATGTCGTTGAACAGCTCCCGCCACGCCGGATACGGCTGGGAGAACGTCACCACCGCCTGTCTTGCCGCCCTCGACGACTGCACACCGGTGATCAGGTCGTAGCCGGCCGGATCGACCACGCCGGGCTGGCTGACCATCTGTCGCCACAGGTACCAGAAGTCGTCGGCCGCGATCGGGGCGTTGTCGGTCCACTGGCGCCTCCGGCCGGATCTTGTAGGTCACCGTGAACGGGTTCTCGCTGGTCACCTCGGCCGAGTCCAGCAGCGTGGTGTCCATCTCCCAGCGGGATCCCGTCGGTGTCCGGATCGGGAATCGGCCGGAACGAACTGGGCAGCACCAGCGAGCTGATCGCCGCGTTGACCGGCGACTGGTCGGAGAGCAGGTGCGCGTTGAAGCCCGGGCCGATCGAGTCGATGGCCATGATGATCTGCGTCGCCCTGCGCTGCGGCGGCGGCGCGGTCGCTGCGGTCGTGTCGGTGCTCTGCGGTGCCGGCGGCGGGCTGACGGTGCAGCCCGAGAGCAGCAAAACCATGGCGACCGCGCAGGTCAGGAGTCGGCGGGCGGTCGGCACGCCCCAAGGGTATAGATCACCGCCGGCGTCGAGTCGCGGCCGCGTTCGTCGCGACGGCCGGCTACGCCCTGGCCTGCTGCTTGGCGCGCGCCTTGGCCCGGGCCCGCAGCGACGCCGTCAGCTCGACCTTGCGCACCCGGACGATCTCCGGGGTGACCTCGACGCACTCGTCCTCGGCGCAGAACTCCATCGCCTTCTCCAGGTCGAGCTCCAGCGGCCGGGCCAGCGTCTCCATCACGTCGGCCGTCGAGGACCGCATGTTGGTCAGCTTCTTCTCCCGGGTGACGTTGACGTCGAGATCCTCGGCGCGCGGGTTGATCCCGACGACCTGGCCCTCGTAGGTGTCCTCGCCGGGCTCGACGAAGAACTGGCCGCGGTCGGCGAGCTGGATCATCGCGAACGGGGTGATCTGACCCGCTGCGGTCGGACACCAGCGACCCGGTGTGGCGCGCGCGGATCTCGCCCGCCCACGGGCGGTAGCCGTCGAACACCGCGTTGGCGATGCCGGTGCCGCGGGTCAGCGTCAGGAAGTCGGTGCGGAAGCCGATCAGCCCGCGGCTGGGCACGATGAAGTCCATCCGCACCCAGCCCGCGGCGTGGTTGGCCATCTCCTCCATGCGGCCCTTGCGGGCGGCCATCAGCTGGGTGATCGGCGCCGACGAACTCCTCCGGGACAGTCGATGGTCATCGCCTCGAACGGCTCGTGCAGCTTGCCGTCGATGGTCTGGGTGACCACCTGGGGCTTGCCGACGGTCAGCTCGAAACCTTCGCGGCGCATCTGCTCGACGAGCACGGCCAGCGCCAGCTCGCCGCGGCCCTGCACCTCCCACGCGTCGGGGCGGCCGATGTCGACGACCTTGATCGACACGTTGCCGACCAGTTCGGAATCCAAGCGGGACTTGACCATTCGCGCGGTCAGCTTGTGTCCGGACACCTTGCCGGCCAGCGGTGAGGTGTTGGTGCCGATGGTCACCGAGATCGCCGGCTCGTCGACGGTGATGCGCGGCAGCGCGTGGGCGTGGTCGGGGTCGGCGAGGGTGTCGCCGATCATGATCTCCGGGATGCCGGCGACCGCGACGATGTCGCCGGCGATGGCCTCGTCGGTGGCCGTGCGTTCGACGCCCTCGGTGACCAGCAGTTCGGTGATCTTGGCGTTCGTGATCACGGGGTGGCCGTCGACCTCGCGCATCCAGGCGACCTGCTGACCCTTGCGGATCCGGCCCTTGTAGATGCGGATCAGCGCGAGCCGGCCGAGGAACGCCGACGCGTCGAGGTTGGTCACCAGCGCCTGCAGCGGAGCCTCGGGGTCGCCCTGCGGCGGCGGGATGTGCTCGAGCAGGACGTCGAACAGCGGGTCGAGGTTCTCGCCGTCGGGGTTCTCGCCGTTGGCCGGCTCGGTGGTGCTGGCGATGCCGGCGCGGCCCGAGGCGTACAGCGTGGGCAGGCCGAGCGCGTCCTCGGCGGCCTTCTGCGCCTCCTCGTCGAGGTCGGAGGCGACGTCGAGCAGCAGGTCGTGGCTTTCGGAGACCACCTCGGCGATGCGGGCGTCGGGCCGGTCGGTCTTGTTGACCACCAGGATCACCGGCAGATGCGCGGCCAGCGCCTTGCGCAGCACGAAGCGGGTCTGCGGCAGCGGACCCTCGGAGGCGTCGACGAGCAGCAGCACGCCGTCGACCATCGACAGCCCGCGCTCGACCTCGCCGCCGAAGTCGGCGTGGCCGGGGGTGTCGATGACGTTGATCACGGTCATGCCGCCGTCGGCGTGGTGGCGGTGCACGGCGGTGTTCTTCGCCAGGATCGTGATGCCCTTTTCCTTCTCCAGGTCACCGGAGTCCATCAGGCGTTCGATCGCGTCGTCACCGCGGTGGGTCAGCGCCCCGGACTGGCGCAGCATCGCGTCGACCAGGGTGGTCTTGCCGTGGTCGACGTGGGCCACGATGGCGACGTTGCGGAAATCGGGGCGTGCAGTCACGCCGGTGATTGTCGCAGTGCCGTGCACCGTATCGCGAAAACGAGAGAGACAGGTCACGTGAAGCCGAGCGAACTCGCCGGCCTCAAGCCGAAGAAGAAGTGCTGCCGCAGCAAGCCGCGCTGCAAGCGGTGCCCGGTGGTCCTGAACAAGGTGCGCAAGGCCGAACTCAGCGGGGTGCGGGGCAAGGAACTGGCCAAGGTGGCCAAGCGGGCGCGAAAGGCCTGATCCGGCTCGCCGGCATGGGCGTACCGTGGAAACCATCCGTCAGGCATGTTCTCGGAAGGTTCGGAGGTAAGCCATCATGACGGTCTATGAGGTACTGACCGTAGGTCTGATCATCGTGCTGGCCACGCTGGCCGCGCTGGCCATCTATCTGGGTCTGCTCAACTGGATCGGGGCTCTCTACGTCGTGCGGTGCTCGCAGTGCCACCACTTGACGTTCAACTCGAAGAAGGACCCGCGGACGTCGTGCCCGCACTGCGAGCACCCGCTCCTACTGCACCCGATCTACTCGGCCCGCCACCGGGAAGCTCCGGTGCACGTGCTCGAAGACCCGCTGCGGTACTGAGCCGACGCCGCTCATCGCGGCACGTACTCGTAACACAGCGGCGAAAATCGGGTCCTGTGACCGCCACAGCGTTGCGCAACAAGCGAACTCACAGCAGCGCCGACAGGTCGGGCAGCCACGCGCGGTCGGCGGCGACCCAGGCCACGTCGTCGAGTTCGCCGGCGCCCACCCAGCGCAGCGCCCGATGCTCGTGCGGTCGCACCACTCCATCGACACGGGCGACGCGGTAGGCGCGCAGCAGCGTCGTGTCGGTCAGCGCGACGTCGGCGCCGACGCGGGCACCCACGGTCACGGTGATGCCGAGTTCCTCGCGCAGTTCCCGCGCCAGCGCCGCGCTGTCGCTCTCCCCCGGCGACACTTTGCCGCCGGGCAGTTCCCACAGTCCGGCCAGCTCCGGCGGGTGCGCGCGCTGGGCGACCAACAGCGCGCCGCGCTCGATCAGCGCCCCGGCGACCACGATCAGGTTCGACATCGGCGCCGACGGTATACCGTCGAGGACATGGCTGTGTTAACGGACGAACAGGTGGACGCCGCACTGCCCGACCTCGATGGCTGGGAGCGCGCCGACGGCGCACTGCGCCGATCGGTCGAGTTCCCCGCGTTCCTCGACGGCATCGACGCGGTGCGCCGGGTGGCCGAGCACGCGGAGGCCAAGGATCACCATCCGGACATCGACATCCGTTGGCGGACAGTGACTTTCGCGCTCGTCACGCACTCCGAGGGCGGCATCACGGACAAGGACGTGCAGATGGCGCGCGAGATCGACGGCGATCCTCGGCTAGCGATCCAGGCCAGCGTCGCCACCGTGGCGACGATGTAGACCAGGCCGGCCCAGGCCAGATACCACGGCCGCGAGATCACCCAGATGCGTCGGCTGGGCGAAGCTCAGCAGCCACGGCACCCCGACGAGCGTCAGGGCGAGCCAGCCCCAGCCCAGCACCCGCGCGCCGGGTTGGTCGCGCAGCGGGCCCGTGCAACAACCAGATCATCAGCGGAACCAGCCACACCCAGTGGTGGGTCCACGAGATCGGGGACAGCAGCAGACCGAACAGCGCGACGATCACGATCGCAGCCAGGCGATCGGCCGCACCGCCCACCGCGCGCCAGGCCAACACCGCCAGCACCGCCGTCACGGCGATCCCCGCCAGCACGGCGGGGCCGTAGCCGGCGTCGTGGCCCAGGAGTCGCGGAGATCCCACCGCGCCACGACTGGTTGAACGACGTGCCGATCGGCCCGACGCGGCCGGCGTCGCCGAGCAGCTCGGTGAAGTAGCGGCGGGCCTGGTCGCCGACGACCAGCCCCGAGAGCGCGACCGTCGCCAGGAACACCACCGCCGAGAACACCGCCGCCGCCCACCGCCGGGCGCCGAGGAAGTACAGGCCCGACGACGGCCGGCGTCAGTTTCACCCCGGCGGCCAGGCCGACGAGCAGCCCCGACACCCACCATCGCGTGCTGGCCACCGCGCCCAGGACGGCCAGCACCAGCAGCACATTCACCTGGCCGTAGTCGAAGGTGCTGCGCAGCGGCTCGGTCCAGATGCCGACCGCGGTCCATGCCATGGCGGTCCGCCGGCCGCCCGGCGCCGACCCGTCGGTGAGCAGCCGCTGGCTCAGCCGCACCACGCCGTAGAGCGCCGCGACGATGCCGACCGACCAGAGCAACGCGACGAGCCCGAACGGCAGCAGATGCAACGGATAGAAGACCACCGCGGCGAACGGCGGATAGGTGAACGGCAGCGGGAAGTCGGGCGTCTGGTCGGCGTAGACGTAGTCGTAGAGCGTGCCGGGCTGATCCAGGGCCGCGGCACCGCCGACGTAGACGTGCAGGTCGACGAAATTCGCGCCGTTGGGCACCAGGTACGTCCACGCCAGCCGCGCACCGACGCTCAGGATCAGCAGCAGCGGCGCCGCGGCGGACAGCCGGGCCGTCCACCGGGCGCCGGACTGCGGTTGAGGCGTCGATGGTTTCTATTCGCCCGACTCTAGCGAGCGGTCACCATCGGCCTTCACATCCGTAACGGTTGCATAAATGCCACACATGTCACTTGAGTAACTCCAGTAACAGGCTAGCTTCGGGTGCAGGCGTGTCACTACACCGATTGGGAGATCTCATGCACCGCACCCCGAAACTGTTCGCAACCACGATGATCGCTGCGGCGGGGGCGGTTTCGGCTGCCATCGCGCTGAGCGCCACCGCGACCGCTCAGCCCGCACCGGCCCCGGCGCCCGCTCCGGAGGTCCCCGGCCTGCCCTTCCTGCAGCAGCTCGCCGCCAACCCGGCCGCCGCCACCCAGCTGATGCAGGGATTCGCCAACCTGATGGGCAACGCGCCCACTGCCGCCACCGCGGCGACGGGCGCCGCCACGGCACCGCTGACTCCCGCCCCGGGAGCCACCGCGTCGCTGACTCTGCCGCCGGAAGTGAACGCCCTGCCTGGGGCCGTCGCCGCACTGCCGTCGACGCTGCCTGCCGCGCTGCCGACGGTGACGGCCACCCCCGGGACGGTGCCGGCCGGGAACACCACCACGGTTCCGGCTGCCAGCCCCGCAGGCCGCGTCGCCGCTGTCCGGCCTGACCGATTCGCTGGGCGTCCCGGGTGGTCTCGCGTCGTTGCTGCCCGCCGGCACACCGCTGGCCGGCCTGCTGCCGACCGGTGGCGCCGGCACCGGCCGCTCCTGCGCGCGCGCGCCGCGGCTGCACCGGCGCCGGCCGCGCCGGTGTTCACCCCGCTGTCGGCACTGCCCTGACGCCCGGCTGCCGCCACCCGACCCAGCCGACACCAATCGAAACGTATTGGGGGACCATGACAACGATCAGGACGATGCTCACCACCGCGATGGCGGTGGGCTCATCGGCCGCGTTGCTGTCGGCCGGCGTGACCGGAGTCGCGCACGCCGACCCGGCGGCGCCACTGCCGATCGACGGGCTGCAGGCCCCGGGCCTGCCGGCGGTGCAGAGCATCGGGCCCGTCATCCAGCAGGCCGCCGCCGATCCCGCCAATGCCGCATCGATGCTCATGGCCGCGGCCGCGGTCTTCGCCGGAGACGCCGCCGCCCCGGCGCCGTCGCGGGACGTCGCGTCGGCGGTCAACCGAGTTCGTGCAGCCGGTGGCCCATGTCCCGGCCACCGGCGCGGTGCCGGGCACCGAGGCGCACCTGCCTGCGGGCGTGAACCCCGAATACGCCGTCGGTCCCGCGCCCGACGCGGTGCCCCAGGCCGCACCCGAGGTCGGCACACGCCGTGGCACCCGAGGCGGCGCTGCCCGGACCGGCCCCGGCTCGGCTGCTCCGGCCACCCGGCGCCCGCCGGCCCCGCCCCCGGGTCCGGCGGCGGCGCCCGTCGCCGCGGTGACACCCGGGGGCGCCGGACTTCGGCCCGAACGCCCCGGTGACGCAGGACTTCCTGTATCCCTCGATCAGCAACGGCTGCCTCAAGGACGGCGGCAACGTGCTCGCGACGGCCATCTCGGTGGCCGGCCCGGCGACGATCCCGCTGCCCGGCCCCGGCCCCGGCCAGACGGCCTACGTGTTCACCGCGGTCGGCACGCCCGGGCCGGCGGCCGAGCAGAAGCTGCCGCTGAACGCCACCTGGGTGAACCTGACCACCGGCAAGTCGGGCAGCGTCACGCTCAAGCCGCGCCCGGACATGAACCCCAACGGCCCGACGACGCTGACCGCCATCGCCGACACCGGCTCCGGCAGCATCATGTCGACGGTCTTCGGTCAGGTCACCACGACCGAGAAGCAGTGCCAGTTCATGCCGACGATCGGCTCGACCGTCGTCCCCTGACCGGCATTCTCCGCCGCGGAATGGCATTCCTGGTCGTCAACGGCGACGTCGACAGCCAGGAATGCTGTTCCGCGGGCGGGTCAGTAGGCCATGAACAGGATGGCGTCGCGGTCGTAGTCGCGGCCGGGATGCACTTCCGACAGGTGGGCCTGGGCCTTCTCGACGAGGTCGTCCTCGTCCTTGCCCTGGATGGCTTCGCCGCACGGGCAGTTCAGATGAGTCTTCATGACTTCACAATGGCACAGCGGCAGCCGGACCTTAAGCCAAGATCGACACATGGACATCTACGACGTGATGCGCACGACGGGCGCGGTCCGCCGGTTCACCGACGATCCCCTGCCCGACGACGTCCTGCACCGGATCCTCGACAACGCGCGGTTCGCACCCAGCGGCGGGAACCGGCAGGGCGTGCGCGTGATCGCCATCCGTGACCGCGACACCCGCGCGGCGCTGGGCGAGTTGAGCATGCCGGGGCACGCCGCTACATCGCGCAGAACCGCAACGGCGAGGGCCCGTGGAATCCGTTGCGGCCCATGCAACTGTCGCCCGAGCAGCTCGCCGCACACCGAGGTGCCCGAGGAGTTCACGGCCCCGCTGCGTGACCGCGGCCGTGGTGCTGGTCGTCTGCGTCGACCTCGCCGTGGTCGCCGCGCTCGATCAGGACCTCGACCGCGTCGGGCTGGTCGCCGGCGCGTCGGTCTATCCGTTCGTGTGGAACGTCCTGCTGGCCGCGCGCAACGAGGGCTTCGGCGGGGTGATCACCACGATGGCCGTCGCCGAGGAGCCGCGCGTCAAGGCGCTGCTGCGCATTCCCGCCGACTACGCCGTCGCCGCAGTACTTCCGCTCGGCCGGCCGCAGCGCCAGGTCCGGAAGCTGACGCGCCGGCCGGTCTCGGATTTCGCCACGTCGGAACGGTTCGACGGCGCGTCTCTGTGACGGTGCCGCCACGTCGTGAGACCTTGGAAAGGTGACGGTCACCCTGGGTTATGCCACGGTGGGCCCGCGCTGCGGCGACCTGGACGGGCAACTGGCCGAACTGGCCGCCGCCGGTGTCGATCCGCGGCGGATCTTCACCGACAGATCGGCCGGTTCGGCCGACAAGATGCGCGCCGGGCTGCTGGCGCTGCTCAGCTATGCCCGCTCCGGCGACGTGGTCGTGGTCGGCGGGCATGGAACGGCTGGGCCGCTCGGTGGCCGAGGTCGCGCAGACCGTCGCCGATCTGACGAGTCGTGGAATCACGTTGCGCTGCTTGGCCAACGGGCTCGACACGGCGAGCGCGACGGGCCGGGTGGTGGCCGGCGTTCTCAGCGACCTGGCGACCCTGGACGCGGTCAGCGACAGCGAAACTAGGCCTTAGCCGCCTTCGCGGCCGCTTTGGCTTCCTTCTTGTACGGCGCGCACCTTCTGCAGCGCACCCGGGCCGGTGACGTCGGCCACCGACATGTGCGTGCCGGCCTTGCCGTAGTCACCGGCCGCCGCGCGCCAACCCCTCGGGGTGACGCCGTACTGCTTGCCCAGCAGCGCCAGGAAGATCTTGGCCTTCTGTTCGCCGAACCCCGGCAGCGCCTTGAGCCGGCGCAGCACATCGGGACCGTCGGCGCCGTCGGACCACAGCGCGGCGGCCTCACCGCCGTACTCGTCGACGATCACCTGCGCCAAGCGCTTGCACCCGTTTGGCCATCGACCCCGGAAATCGGTGGACGGCAGGGGTTTGCGCGCACAGCGCGGCGAACTTCTCGGGGTCGTAGTCGGCGATCGTCGCGGCGTCGAAACCTCCGATGCGGTCGGCGATCTTCTTCGGCCCGCCGAAGGCGACCTCCATCGGGATCTGCTGATCCAGCAGCATGCCGACCAGTAACGCGAAGGGGTTGGCCTCCAGCAGCGCATCGGCCGCGGGCTCCTGAACCAACTGCAGTTTCGTCATCGACAGTACGGGCACCGAGTCCAGCAGACCCGTGTGCCCATCCCCTTTCCTCCGTCCGGGCGGTCGTCGCAACGTGTGCCGACGGTTACGACATTAGCCGGTGCCGATCCTCGACGGGTGCTCACCAGTACTTTCCCGATCGGCGCAGGAATGCGTGGGGTTGTCTGTGGTGTAACGACTTCGATCCCCGGGTACCCGGCCACGGCACGGCAAGGGCGTGCTCCTGATCTACTATCGAGATACGTACATCAGTTGCTGGGACAAGCCCCGGCGCAACCTGCGAGAACATTGGGGACCTACTTTGACTCTCGACCGCCGCCGACGCACCGTCTTGGCAGCCCTCGGCGCAGCCGCCGCACTTGTGGCGGGAGGCCTGACCGTCGCAACGTTGATGCGGCCAGACGCCCCCAGGTCCGAGGCCCCCGTCGCGGCGCCATCAACGGCGCCCGCGACCGTCGTCATCAAACCCGCCCAGAACGCCACTCACGTCGACCCGTTGGACGCCGTCAGGGTCACCGCCACCGACGGCCGACTCACCGGCGTTGAGATGGTCAACGAACAGAACAAGCCCGTCCCGGGGGTGATGACTCCGGACAGCCTGACGTGGAAACCCGCCGTGCCGTTGGGCTATGGCCGCACGTACACCCTGACCGTCGCCAGCCGGGGGCAAGGCGGCACGCCGGCGTCACAGGTGTCGACCTTCACCACCCTGACACCGGGCAACCAGACGAACGTCTCGTTGACCACCACCTCTGGCGCGGCGCTGCGCGAGGGCGGGACCTACGGCATCGGCATCGTGCTCGTGGCCCACTTCGATGAGCCGATCGTCGATCGCGTCGCCGCCGAGCGCCGCCTGGTGGTCACCTCCAACCCGAAGGTGCAGGGATCCTGGTACTGGGTCGACGATCAGAACGCCCACTGGCGCCCTCGGCACTATTTTCAGCCCGGCACCAAGATCACCGCCGCGGCCAACATCTACGGCGCCGACCTCGGCGACGGCCTGTACGGGACAAGCCGACCAGCGCGTGTCGTTCACCATCGGTGACGCACACGTCGCCGTCGCCGACGACGCCACCAAGCAGATCAGCGTGTACGACAACGGCAAGCTGGTGCGCACCATCCCGACCTCGATGGGCATGGGAGGCACCGAAACGATTGCCGGGCAGGAGTTTTCGTTCTGGACTCAACCCGGCGTCTACACCGTCATGGACAAAGCCAACCCGGTGATCATGGATTCGTCCACCTATGGCCTCCCGATCAACTCCCGGCTCGGCTACAAGGAGACCATCAAGTACGCCGTTCGGCTGAGCACCGACGGGGTGTACCTGCACCAACTGGAGAGCACTGTGTGGGCTCAGGGCAACACCAACGTGTCGCACGGCTGCCTCAACGTGAACTCCGAGAACGCGCCAGTGGTTCTATGGCTTCGCCCAGCCCGGCGATGTCGTGGAAGTCCGCAACACCGGCGGGGATCGCCTTCAGATTTGGCAGAACGGCGACTGGAGCGTGCCGTGGGACCAATGGGTCGCCGGGAGCGCTCTGGCCTGATGGCTGCGGTCTAGCATCGCTGGTGGATGACATACGCCGACTGCGGGGAGGACACCGTGAGGATTCGCGGATTCGGTGACCTCGAATCGGACATCATGGACCGGCTGTGGGCCCGCGACACCGTGGCCACCGTGCGCCAAATCCACACCGAACTCGCCGCGGCGCGGCCGATCGCTTACACCACGGTGATGTCCACCATGGACAATCTGCACCGCAAGGGCTGGCTGGCGCGGCACCGCATCGGCAAGGCGTATGAGTACTGGCCCACCATGAGCCGGGAGAAACACTCCGCCGAACTCATGCGGTCGGTGTTCGAATCCGGCGGCGACACCGATCTCGTCCTGTCGTTCTTCCTCGAGCGGATGAACGAGGACGAATCGGCCCGCCTGCAGGACGCGTTGCGCCGCCTGACCGACGGGGACATCACGTGAACGCCGCGACGTTCCTGTTGGGCTACGCGGTAGCACTCACCTACGGTGCGCCGCGGGCCCTGACCCGGCTCGCCCGCATGAACGCCTGCCCGCGACTCGGCGTCGCGGCCTGGGTTGTCGCCGCCGCCACCGCACTGGCGGCGTGGGCGGCCGCGGCGGCCATCCTGGTCACCGGCGCCGCGCGCAACATCATGCATTCGACAGCGTTGGCCTTCTGCGTCAACACGCTTGGGGCACTGGGCCGGGTCGGACTGCCGCAGCCTGCGGCGGCAATCGTCGTGGTGACACTCACGGTCGCCGCCGTCACCCTGACCGCCCTGGCCGGTGTTCGGGTCGCGGTGGCCCTTCGGGGCGTCCGGCGCACAAACCACCGGCATGCGGCCGCGGCCAAGCTCATCGGCCGCCCCACCGGGCATCCCGACACCGTCGTCGTCACCGCGCGCCGTCCCGCCGCCTACTGCGTGGGGGGACGCCGCCGGACGATCGTCGTCACCAGCGCCGCCCTGGAGGTGCTGGAGCCCCCGTCATTGGCCGCGGTCATCGCGCATGAACAGGCGCACCTGCGCGGCCGCCATCACCAGCATCCTGACCTTCCTGACGGCTCTGGCCACCGCCCTGCCACAGCTCCCCCTGTTCACCGCTGCGCCGCGGGCTGTCACGCCCCTGCTGGAAATGTGCGCGGACGACGCCGCGGCTCGTGTCCATGGCCCCCGACCGCTGCTGACCGGACTCGCCCGGCTCACCGAAATGAGCACCGCCCCGGCCACCACCCTGGGCGCTGCCAGCACCCACGTGCTGGCCCGGGCTGCCAGGCTCGTCGCGCCCGCACGCCGGACGACGTCTTTGGCATGAGCGCGTCACGCTCACCGCCGTCAGCACCGTCATCGCCGTCATGCCGGCGTTCTCGGTGTTGCTCTGCCTACATTGACCGCCGTATAGCCGACACCACTCACGAGATGGAAGGACGGCCCATGGGGGACTTGTCGATGTTTCAACACCCGCGCTTCGCGCGGATGTACGAACGCATCAGTGCCGAATCGGAGCGGCGCGGAACCGCCGAACACCGCGACCGGACCCTTGCCGATCTGTCCGGTCGCGTGTCGAGGTCGGCGCAGGCAACGGCCTGAACTTCGCTCACTATCCCGCCGCCGTCACCGAGGTCGTGGCCGTGGAGCCCGACGACCATCTGCGTGGCCTGGCCGCCCGGTCCGCCGAGTCGGCGCCGGTGCGGGTGCGCGTGCTGGCCGGACATGCCGCGGCGCTGCCGGTCGAGGATGCCGGCTTCGACGCGGTGGTGGCCTCTCTGGTGTTGTGCTCGGTCCCCGATCAGCGCGTGGCGCTGGGCGAGATGCGCCGCGTCCTCAAACCCGACGGGCGGCTGCGGTTCTTCGAGCATGTACGTTCGCAGAGCCCTTGGCTGGGCCTGCTCGAGGATGCCGTCACCCCGCTGTGGTCGCGGATCGGCGGGGGCTGTCATCTCAACCGCGACACCACCGATGCGATTCGCGCCGCCGGCTTCGACACCGAAACCCTGGACCGGTTCTCGTTCGCGCCGCTGAAGTACTTCCCGCCGTTCGCCCACATCCTCGGCCAGGCTCGGCCGACCCCGACGAGATTAGGCTCCTGAAATGTCGAACGCACCGATCGACCTCGCACGTCGACCAAGAACCCGTCAACAAGCGCCGGCCAGCGTCCCGCGTCCTGTGGAACACGAAGCCGACCTCGTCGCAGTCGATACCACCTGGGGGGAATTACAGCCGCTGCACTGTGCGCCGGGTGTCGTCACCGTCGGCGAACTCGAACTGATCGAGAGTGCAGCGCGGCGGAGCCGTTCTCATCGATACTCGACTGCCCGACTCTCGCGGCGGCGTCACCATTCCGGGGGCGGTGAACATCCCCCATGATCAGATCGAACATCGACACGATGAACTCGATCCGTCGCGACTGAACGTGCTGTTCTGCAACGGACCGCAATGTCCCCAGTCCCCCGACGCCATCCGCAGGCTCCTCGAACACGGCTTCCCGGCCTCGTCGCTGGCGTATTACCGTGGCGGGATCCATGACTGGATCACCCTTGCGATGCCCACCGAAGCGGTGTCCGACCGCAATTGCGTCGCCCCCGGCGCAGATGCCGCGGGGACGACGCGGTCAGTGGTCAGTGCCGGAACAGCGGATTGTGCTTCGCTGGCGGTTGCAGCCGCTCGGAACAGGTGCACCACTGGCCCGCGGGTACGGAGTGCCGGACGTCGGCGACGTGTTGGCCGCAGCCGTCCCAGGTGGTCTTGCCGCAGCGGCGGCAGGTGACGGGGTAGCACATGATGGATCCTTTCGAGGTCGAGTTTCTATGCCGTGGCGGCTTGTCGGGCGGCGATCTGGCCCGCACCTCCGCCATGTCGAGTCCCTTCACCGCAGTGATGAGCTCGTCGAGTGCGGCCGGCGGCAGGGCACCGGGCCGGCTGTAGACCAGGACGCCGTCGCGGAAGGCCATCACCGTGGGGATGGATTGGATCTGCAGGGCGGCGGCCAGATCGAGTTCTTTCTGGGTGTCGACCTTGGCGTGCACGACGTCGGGGTGCGCTGTGGCGGACCGTTCGTAGACCGGCGCGAAGGCTCGGCACGGGCCGCACCAGGACGCCCAGAAGTCCACCAGGACGATCGAGTTGTCGACGATCGTGGACTCGAAGTCGTCGAAGGTCAGGTTGACGGTGCTCATCGTTCTTCCTCTCGGTGGTGGTGGGGATCAAGCCATGACGTGGGCGTCGGCCCAGGCGTTGTAGCCGCCGATCAGGTCCGAGACGTTCTCGAAGCCCTCGGCTCGCAGCAGCGATGCGGCGACGCTGGAGCGCCAACCGCCGGCGCAGTGCACGACGACCGGCTTGCCGGTGGGCACGTCGGCCAGCCGCGTGCGCAGCTGGGCCAGCGGGATCGGCACCGCACCCGGGATGACGCCGAACTCGCGTTCCCCGGGGTTACGGATGTCGACCAAGGTCACCGCGTCCGCGCCGAGCAGTCCGTCCAGTTCCTGGACCGACGTGCGCGGCGCGCTGCGCACCAGGTCACCGAGTTCGGTCGGGAAGCCGCCGTCGAATCCGACATTGAGATAGCCGACGGCGTTGTCCGAGCCGATGCGGGCCAGCCGCAGCGCCGCTTCCTGTTCCTCGCCGGGGTAGGTGACGAGGACGACCTGCGCGCCGACCTCGGCGACCATGCCACCGGTCTCGGCGAAGCGGCCGTCGAACCCGACGTTGACCGAGCCGCGCAGGTGGCCGGCTGCGAAGTCCTCGACGCTGCGGGCATCGACCACCCGAACGCCGGCCGCCAGGGCGGAACGCACCTGCGCGGGCGTCATCTCCGGAATCCTGCGGTCGGGCGCCAGCAGCGGATGCACCCGCTTGTTCATCGCCGCATCCGAGGAGAAGTAGGCCGGGGCAGCGGGCTGTCCATGGGTGATCAACTCGACGAACTCTTCCGCTGTCATCGGTTGCACCGACGGATTGGTGCGCCGCTGATCGCCGATCGTGGACGTGAGTTCGGTCGACAGGTTCTTGCCGCACGACGAACCTGCACCGTGGGCCGGCATCACGGTCACCTCGTCGGGTAGCCGCAGCAGCTTGTCATGGATGGTGTGGTACATCGCGCGCGCCAGATCCGACGTCGAGCTGTCGCCGATGTTGACGAGGTCGGGCCGGCCGACGTCACCGATGAACAGCGAGTCGCCGGTCAGCACGGCGGTCGGCGGGGAACCGACACGTTCGCGCACCAGAACGCTGATCGACTCCCAGGTGTGGCCCGGAGTGGCGATGATCTCCAAGTCGACCTCACCCAGCGAGAGGTGTTCCCCGTCGGCGAGGCGGCGGATGGGGTAGTCGGTCTGGGCGGCCTCACCGAAAGCGATCCAGGCCCCGGTGGCATCCACCAATTCCAGGTGCCCGGAGACGAAGTCGGCGTGGAAGTGGGTGTTGATGACCCCTTCGATGCGGAGCCCGTATTTCGCCGCGTCGGTCAGATACTCGCTGATGTCGCGGCGCGGGTCGACGACCACCGCGCGACCGGTGCTCTCATCGCCGATCAGATACGACGCGTGCGACAGGCACTCGATGTAGTACTGCTCGAGAATCACGGAAATCCCCTCTCGTTGTCACTGCCAGCGGTTCCCTGGCGCTGTGCACAACAACCTTTATACCCCCAGGGGTATTCCGAGCGAATGGCGAATGGGGCCCGGACCGAGAGTCCGAGCCCCATTCGTCGGGCGTGTACTGGTGCCGGCTTAGCGCCCCGGGCCCATGGGACCGCCTCCTGGCATGCCGGGATGCGTGGGCAGACCGCACCTGACGCTCAGCTCCTGAACGGGCTGGTGGATGTCGCGGAACGCGGCCGCGACGTCGGGATGGGCGTCGACGTAGGCCTCGATGACGTCATGGCGTTGCTGCGGCGTGCCCTGCCCCCTGGCATCGACGAAGACCTGCGCGACATCCGGATGGGAGTCCAGGTAGTCCGCCATGTGGGACATCGCGGCGGCGTGCGCCCGCATCACCGCCGCCGGCGCACAGGGATCGGGCGCGGGCTCGCCAGCCGCGGGACCCGCAGTGGTCAATGCCACCACGCCGGCAGCAGCCAGCATCCCAGCGATCCGCCAACCGGAAAATCGTTGCGCTGTATGCATCTTCTCTTCTTCCTCTTGGCTACCGTGGCCGGAACCGGTTCGCATCGAGTTCCACTCAGCAGGAGTCGGCCGGATGTCCGGCACGGACCCACCCGGTGGTGCCCCCGGCGACCGACACCGCACTGCGGCCGGCGCCCTCGAGGATCTCCGCCCCGCGCTTACTGCGGTTCCCGGAGGCGCAGATGACGTAAACAGTTGCGCCGTCCGGCACCTCGGCAACCCGTGCGGGCAGGTCGCCCAGGGGAATCCATTGCGCACCCGGCACGTGGGCCTGGGCATATTCGTGATCCTCACGCACGTCCAGCACGGGGGCACCGGATCCCCAGGCGCGCGCGAAGGTGGGAATGTCGACTTCCTCGATGGTCGTCATGGCGACTCCTCACGTCGAATCGAGCGGATGACCGAATCGTTCGGGTTTCTTCAGGCTACCAGCTATACCCGTAGGGGTATGCTGGTCGATACGGCTACCGCGTTCGAACTGGCGGATCGGATCGTTGGAGGTGGACGATGGGCCGCTCGACAACAGAGCCCTCCGAACCTCGCCCCATCCAGCTGGGCTTGCGGCACAACGTCGCGCAGTTCGCGTTGTTGGTCGCGGTCAACGCCCTCGTCGGCGGAATGCTGGGCCAGGAGCGCACGGTGCTGCCGTTGCTGGGCGAGCGGGAGTTCGGCCTGCGCGCCTACACGGCCGGGTTGTCGTTCATCCTGGTGTTCGGGTTGGCCAAGGCCGCCACCAACTACTTCGCCGGCACGCTGTCCGACCGATGGGGTCGCAAGCCGGTTCTGGTGGCCGGGTGGGTGGTCGCCGTACCGGTGCCCTTGCTGTTGATCTGGGCCCCGTCGTGGTCGTGGATCGTGTTCGCCAATGTGCTGCTGGGCATCAGCCAGGGGCTGACGTGGTCGACGACCGTGGTGATGAAGATCGATCTGGTGGGACCCGCACGGAGGGGCTTCGCCATGGGCCTCAACGAGGCCGCGGGCTACGGCGCCGTTGCGCTCACCGCGCTGGCCACCGGTTACCTGGCCGAACAGCACGGGCTCCGACCGGCGCCGTTCCTGTTGGGCATCGCATTCTCCGCGCTGGGTCTGGGCCTTTCCGTCCTGGCCGTCAGGGAAACCCACGCGCATGCCCGTTTGGAGGCCACCGGCCACATCGGGCGACGCGACGGCCGCCACGATCATCTGATCGCCCGGCTGTCCAATCGAGACGTGTTCGTACAGACGAGTTTTCGGGAGCCCGCACTATCGGCGGCCAGCCAGGCAGGCCTGGTCAACAACCTCAATGACGGCATGGCATGGGGCTTGTTTCCCATCCTGTTCGCCGGTGCCGGTTTGTCGGTGGGACGCATCGGCGCGCTGGCGGCCTTGTATCCCGCCGTCTGGGGTGTCGGACAGTTGGTCACCGGCGCGCTGTCGGACCGCTGGGGACGCAAGCGGATGATCGTCGGGGGAATGTGGTTGCAGGCCATGGCCTTGGCCCTCATCGCCACGGGAAACGGCTTCTCGATCTGGGCGCTCGCCGCGGTCATGCTCGGCGCGGGAACGGCCCTGGTGTATCCCACCCTGCTGGCCGCGGTCGGCGATGTCGCGCACCCGGTTTGGCGGGCTCGTGCGGTCGGCACGTACCGACTGTGGCGCGACGTCGGCTTCGCGTTCGGCGCCCTGGTGGCCGGCACAGTGGCAGATGCTTTCGGGATCCGCGCCGCCATCTCGACCGTGGCCGCGTTGACCGCGGCGTCCGGGCTGGTGGTGGCGCTGCGCATGTATGAGACGCACGACGGCGTCGTCGGGCGGGTGTGACACCGGATGCTGCGCCGCGCCGCCGAATGCGTGCAGTGTCACCGCGCGTCGGTCTAGGGTGGGCCCACCAGCACGCGAGGAGCGAGAAGACATGTCCGGCGAGCTCGCGATCGCACTGACCGCCGCGCTGATCGTCGTGGCCGTCGCCGCGGTGGTGCTCGCGGTGCGGACCAGACGGGTGGTCGCCACACCCACCGAGCGGGCCGTCCACACCGCCCTGCACACCGCCTCGCTGGCCGCCCGCGCACTGCGTCAGGGACTCGACACCGAGTCCGCCCAGACGGCGGCGCCGTTCCTGCGGGAGCTGACCGGTACCGACGGCCTGGCGCTGTTCGGCGGCGACGGCCGGTTGCTCGCCCGCGACGCCGAGGACGACGGCCGCTGGGACGCCCAGGTGTGCGACGCGTGCGACGACGCCGCGCGGGAGTCCATCGCCGGTGAACGACGGGTGCTGGCGCATGCCGCAACATCGGCCGTCGTCGCGCAGCCGCTGCTCGCCGAGGCCGGGGACCTGCTCGGCGTCCTGGTGATCGTGACCACCCGCTCCCCCGGCCCCGGCATGCTCGGCGCGGTCGGCGAGGTGGCCCGCTACGCCGCCAGCCAGATCGAGCTCGCCGAGCTGGACGCCTCGCGCGCTCGACTCGACCGTGCGGAGGTGCTGGCGCTGCGGGCACAGATCAGCCCGCACTTCATCTACAACGCCCTCAACACCATCGCCTCGTTCGTCCGCACCGACCCCGACCGCGCCCGCGAGCTCATCCTGGAATTCGCCGACTTCACCCGCTACTCGTTCCGCGCGGCCGGGCAGTACACGACGCTGGCCGAGGAGCTGCGCAACATCGACCGCTACGTGGCCCTCGAGCGCGCCCGCTTCGGCGCCGCGCTGAAGGTCACGCTGCAGGTGGCGCCGGAGGTGCTCAACGTCGTGGTGCCGTTCCTCGCGCTACAGCCGTTGGTGGAGAACGCGGTTCGGCACGGGTTCGCCGGCCGGGGCAGCGGATCGATCGAGCTCGTGGCCCGCAACGAGGGAAACGACTGCGTCATCACGGTGGAGGACGACGGGGTGGGCATGGATCCCGACGCACTGCGTTCGGGTCCCAGCGACGCGCTGTCGGACGGCGCCCCGGCGTCGGCCGGGGATTCGGCCCACGTCGGTCTGACCAATGTGGACCATCGCCTGCGCGCGGCGTTCGGCAACGACTACGGTCTGGTGGTCGAAACAGCGATCGGCGCCGGCACCAAGGTGATCATGCGCGTGCCGAAGTTCCGGTCGGGCGTGCGGGCCAGCGGAGGTGCGTTCGGGGTGGGCAAGCAGTGACCAGACCGCTCACCGTGCTGGCCGTGGACGACGAGGCGCCCGCTCTCGACGAGCTGGCCTACCTGCTGAACCGGCACCCCGGTGTCGACGAGGTGTTCCGCGCCTCGGACGCGACCTCGGCACTGCGGGAACTCAACCGCCGCACCATCGACGCCGTCTTCCTCGACATCAACATGCCCGGCCTGTCGGGCATCGAACTGGCCGGGCGTGCTGGCCAACTACGCCCACCGACCGGCGATCGTGTTCGTCACCGCCCATGACGACAAGGCGGTCGCGGCCTTCGATCTCGGCGCCGTCGACTACCTGCTCAAACCGATCCGCGAAGACCGCCTCGATGAAGCGGTGCGACGGGTCGCAACGGCCCGGACCGCCGCGGCGCCCGCCGAGTCGACGCCCGGCCGCGACGATGCCGATTCCGACGTGATACCCGCCGAACTCGGCGGTGTGACCCATCTGGTGCCGCGGGAGAGCATCGGCTGGGTCGAGGCCGAAGGGGACTACGCCCGCCTGCACTCGGCGTCGGGTTCCCATCTGGTGCGCATCCCGCTCAGCACCCTCGAAACCCGGTGGCGCGACCACGGTTTCCAGCGTGTGCACCGCTCCTACCTGGTGGCGCTGCGCCTCGTCACCGGGCTGCGCACCGCCGACGGTGCCGTGCTGGTGCGGTTGCGGGCCAACGGGGCCTCACCCGCCTGTCGAACTTCCCGTCAGCCGCCGGCAGGCACGGGAACTGCGCGACCGCGTCGTGCGCACCCCGATGCGCAGCCTGCGGCCGGGCGGAGGTGCCGATGACGAGCGGTGAACGGCCCCAACGCCAGCGGGTGGTGCTCGCGCACCGGCGCGGGGCACGGATGGTGCGCACCCGGGTGGAGGTTCAGGAGCAGACCCAGGTCGGCGACGCCCTGGTGCGCGGCCTGGTCCGGGCACAGCTGGGGCTGGCGCTTCGGCTGGGCGCGGTGGTGGTGTGCCTGGTGGGTGCCATCCCGTTGCTGAACGCGGTGTTTCCGTCGCTCGGCGCCATCACCGTGTTCGGTATCCGGTTGAACTGGCTGGTGCTGGCGGGGCTGGTCTATCCGCTGCTGTACGGCATCGGCTGGTCCTACGTGCGGCTGGCCGAACAGAGCGAACGCGACTTCGTCGGCGTCGTCGACGCAGAGCCGTGACGGGCTCGCCGTGGACGGCCGCCGCGCTGCTGGCCGCGGCCGTCGCCACCGTCGCGATCGGCGCCTACGGCGTCCGGTTCTCCCGCACCACGTCGGATTTCCTGGTCGCGTCGCGATCGGTCGGATCGCAGTGGAACGCGGCGGCCATCTCCGGCGAATATCTCTCGGCGGCCTCGTTTCTCGGTGTGGCCGGACTGATCGCCAAGTACGGTGCCGACGCGCTGTGGTACCCGGTCGGTTTCACCGCCGGCTACCTCGGCCTGCTGCTGTTCGTCGCGGCGCCGCTGCGGCGCTCGGGGGCGTACACGGTGCCCGACTTCGCCGAGTTCCGGCTCGGCTCGGCACGACTGCGCAAGGTCGCGATGATCGTCGTCGTCGTCGTCTGCGTCTTCTATCTGGTTCCGCAGTACCAGGGTGCCGGGCTGGCGTTGAAAACCCTTCTCGGGACGCCGGTCTGGCTCGGTCCGCTGGTGGTCGGGGCGATCGTCATCACCAACGTGGTCGCCGGCGGGATGCGCTCGATCACCTTCGTGCAGGCCTTCCAGTACTGGCTCAAGCTGACCGCGGTCGCCATCCCCGCGCTGGCGCTGACCGGACTGTTTCTCACCGACCGGGGCGGACGACCTCGGCGGAGCGCTGCCGCCGACCATCCAGCAGGACACCACGGTCGCCATCGAGACCGACGTCGTCGTACAGGTCGCCCGGCCTGCGGGCATCACGGTGACGGGCACGCTCGACGGCCGCCGACGTCGACGCAGCGCCCATCGGCGCGGTGGGGGAACACACTCTCGGGGCGGACAGCACACTGCAGCTGGCCGCCGGCGCGGCGACGCCCGTGGTGGCGGGCACGCCGATCGCGGGCACCGACTGGATCGCCTCGGGTGGCGGACTCGGCGGGCATCACCCGATCTATCAGGTGCTGTCGATCATCGTCGCGACGTTCCTGGGCACCATGGGCCTGCCGCACGTGCTGGTGCGCTTCTACACCAATCCCGACGGACGCGCCGCGCGGCGCACCGCGCTCGCGGTGATCGCGTTGCTGTCGCTGTTCTACCTGTTCCCCACGCTGCTGGGGGTGTTCTCGCGGCTCTACGTTCCGCAGCTGCTGATCACCGGGACCGCCGACGCGGCCGTGCTGCTCGCGCCGGGGTCGGCGATCGGGGGGCTCGCCGGGCAACTGATGGTCGCGCTGGTCGCGGCGGGCGCGATCGCGGCGTTCCTGGCGACGTCATCCGGGCTGCTGGTCAGTGTCGCCGGCGCGTTGGCCACCGACGTGCTCGCCGGCCGGGTGCGCGACTTCCGGGTGGCCGCGGTGATCGGTGGGCTCATCCCGATTCCGTTGGCACTGGCCGCATCCGGCGGCCTGGAACTGTCCCGCAGCGTCGGTCTGGCGTTCGCCGTCGCCGCCTCGACACTGTGCCCGCTGCTGGTGCTGGGCATCTGGTGGCGCGGGCTGACCGCGCTCGGCGCGGCCTGCGGGCTCGCGGTCGGCGGTCTGCTGTCGGGCGGTGCGGTCACCGTCGCCGTGGCCGGCGGTGTCGACGACGCCGTGCTGCGCGGCTGGCCCGCCGTGCTGGTCGGATATCCGGCGGCGGTCAGCGTTCCGCTCGCCTTCGCGACGATGATCGTCGTGCAGCCGGCTCAGCCGCGCGGCAGATGCCCGGCCGACGTGGCGCAGACTTCGCGCGGATGCACTGCCGGAGAATCTCGGCATGGTCATCGAGCGCGTGCCGAAGGGCTGAGCGCGCGACGCGCAGACCGGTCGGCCACGTCGGCCGCTCGTCGCCGTCGATCGACCGCTCACCGCACCGGCCCCCGACCTCGTCGCGCCGTGCCCGATCAGCGCTGGATTTGTGACCCACCTCTCAACTACCGTCCTTCGGCACGAGCCGGTTCACATCAGTCAGGAGCGTGAGATCAAGGTGTCCGAGACAGACCTTCCCATTCGACCGGAAGCCATCAGCGGCGAACGCTACCTGGAAGTGCAGGCCAGCCCCGAGTTTCAGGAGCTGCGAAGCAGGTTGCGCCGCTTCGTGTTCCCGATGACAGCGGTCTTCCTCATCTGGTACGCCACCTACGTGATGCTCGGCGCCTTCGCCCACGACTTCATGGCCACCGAGGTGTGGGGCAACATCAACGTCGGCCTGATCATCGGGCTCGGCCAGTTCTTCTCGACGTTCCTCATCACCGGTCTGTACGTGCGGTTCGCCAACCGCGAACTCGACCCCCGCGCCGAGGCGATCCGCGCCGAACTGGAGAGTGAGATCAAATGACCACGTTCTTGCGCCGAAGCCGCAGACGATCGGCAATCCGGTCGCCAACATCGGGATCTTCAGTCTGTTCGTCGTCGTCACGATGGTCGTGGTGATCCGGGCCAGCAAGCGCAACGCCACCGCCGACGAGTTCTTCACCGGCGGGCGCGGATTCTCCGGCCCGCAGAACGGCATCGCGATCGCCGGTGACTACCTGTCGGCGGCCAGCTTCCTCGGCATCGCGGGCGCCATCGCCGTCTACGGGTACGACGGCTTCCTCTACTCGATCGGCTTCCTGGTCGCGTGGCTGGTCGCGCTGCTGCTGGTCGCCGAATTGCTGCGCAACACCGGCAAATTCACGATGGCCGACGTGCTGAGCTTCCGCCTCAAGCAGCGGCCCGTGCGGCTGGCCGCGGCCACCAGCACGCTGACGGTGTCGCTGTTCTACCTGCTGGCGCAGATGGCCGGCGCCGGCGGATCTGGTCGCGCTGCTGCTCGACGTCAAGAGCCGCGGCGGCCAGTCGATCGTCATCGCCGTCGTCGGCCTGCTGATGATCGTCTACGTGCTGGTCGGCGGCATGAAGGGCACCACCTGGGTGCAGATCATCAAGGCCGTCCTGCTGATCACCGGTGCGGCATCATGACCGTCGATGGTGCTGGCGAAGTTCGGGCTGAACTTCTCCGAGATCCTCGGCTCGGCGCAGTCGGCGATCAGCGGCGCCACCACCGAGGCGGTCGCCGAGCGCGACGTGCTGGCCCCGGCGCGCGCAGTACGGCGGATCGTTGACCTCGCAGATCAACTTCATCTCGCTGGCACTGGCGCTGGTGCTGGGCACCGCGGGCCTGCCGCACGTGCTGATGCGGTTCTACACGGTGCCCACCGCCAAGGAAGCACGGCGCTGCGTCGTCTGGGCGATCGTGCTGATCGGCGCGTTCTACCTGTTCACCCTGGTGCTCGGCTACGGCGCCGCCGCGCTGGTCGGCCCGGACCGCATCCTCGGCGCCGCGGGCGGGGTCAACTCGGCGGCGCCGCTGCTGGCCTTCGAACTCGGCGGCGTGGTCCTGCTCGGGGTCATCTCGGCCGTGGCGTTCGCCACCATCCTCGCGGTGGTCGCCGGCCTGACGATCACCGCGTCGGCGTCCTTCGCGCACGACATCTACGCCAGCGTGTTGAAGTCCCACAAGGTGACCGAGGACGAGCAGGTGCGCGTCTCGCGGATCACCGCGGTGGTGCTGGGCGTGTTCGCCATCGGTCTCGGCATCCTGGCCAACGGGCAGAACGTCGCCTTCCTGGTGGCGCTCGCGTTCGCGGTCGCCGCGGCGGCCAACCTGCCGACGATCGTGTACTCGCTGTACTGGAAGCGGTTCAACACCCGCGGTGCGCTGTGGAGCATGTACGGCGGGCTGATCTCGACCATCGTGCTGATCGTCTTCTCCCCCGCCGTGTCGGGGGCGAAGACCTCGATGATCCCCGGCGCGGACTTCGCCTGGTTCCCGCTGGCCAACCCCGGCATCGTGTCGATTCCGCTGGCGTTCATCCTCGGCATCGTCGGCACGCTGTCCTCGTCGGACCGGGGCAATCCGGAGATCGCCGCCGAGATGGAGGTGCGTTCCCTGACCGGGATCGGCGCCGAGAAGGCGGTCGCCCACTGAGCCATACTCCGTGCCATTCCCGCCGAAATTGCATTCCAGCAGGAAAATCGCGAGACGCCACCTGCTGGAATGCAAGTTCGGCGGAATAGCCGATGGGGGTATGCCGCTGTCTATGACCGTGCGCCGCTACTCCATGGCCCTGCTGGCCTATTCCTTCGCCGCGATCATGGTGGGGACGACGCTGCCCACCCCGATGTACGCGCTGTTCGCCGCGGACCTGCACTTCCACGTGCTGACGACGACGATCATCTTCGCCGCGTACGCCGGCGGCGTGCTGTTCGCGCTGCTGGCGTTCGGCCGGTGGTCGGACGTGGTGGGCCGGCGCCCCGTGCTGCTGGCCGGGATCGGCTTCGCGGTGGCCAGCGCGATCGTGTTCGTCCTCGCCGACTCGGTGACCGAGCTGCTGATCGGGCCGCGTGTTGTCCGGGTTGTCGGCGGGCCTGTTCACCGGCACCGCCACCGCCGCGGTCATCGAGGCGGCACCGCCGGCGCTGGCGTACCCGGGCCGCCGCGGTCGCGTCCGTCGTCAACATCGGTGGGCTCGGTCTCGGCCCGGTGCTGGCCGGTGTGCTGGTGCAGTACGCCCCCCGCCCGCTCGATCTGAGCTTCGTCGTGCACCTCGTGCTGGCCGCGTTCGCCGCCCTGGCGGTGCTGCTGGCCCCCGAGACGTCGCCCCGCACCGGCCGGCTCGGCGTGCAGCGGCTGTCGGTGCCACCCGAGGCCCGCGTCGGTGTTCGTCGTCGCCGCCCTCGCCGCGTTCGCCGGCTTCGCCGTCACCGGGCTCTTCGCCGCGGTGGCCCCCTCCTTCCTCGCCGAGGTCGTCGGCATCGGCAACCATGCGCTGGCCGGCCTGATCGCCGGGTCGATCTTCCTGACGTCGGCGGCCGCGCAGGTGGTGGCCAGGTCGATGAATCCGGAGCGGGCGGTGGCCGCCGGCTGCGGGATCCTGATCGCCGGCATGGCGATTTCTGGCCGTGGCTCTGCATTTCTCGTCGCTGCCGGGACTGGTCGCGGCCGCCGTCGTCTCCGGCGTCGGCCAGGGCATCAGCTTCAGCCGCGGGCTGGCCGCCGTCTCCGAACGCACCCCGCCCGATCGGCGCGCGGAGGTCAGTTCGACCTACTTCGTGGTCGCCTACGTGGCGATCGCGCTGCCCGTGGTGGGCGAAGGCCTGGCCGCCCAGGCCTGGGGGTTGCAGACCTCGGGAGTGGTGTTCGCCGTGGCGGTCGCGCTGCTGGCCGCCGGGTGTCTGGTCGCGATCCTGCGGCAGACGCGCCGGCCTGCCGAGCAGATACCCGCCCGCGTCTGAGTGCTTCTACTCATCCCCGCCGGCACTCGGCGCACCTACATTCGGGGCATGAGCGTCGCGCTGTTCCCTCCCCGGCCGAGGTCGAAGCGAGCACCCCGGCCGACCGTGACCGCGCGCTGGACGTCCTGCGCATCGGCGCGCTCCTCGGCGTGGTCGTCGGGCACACCGTCATGGCCACCAGCATCGTGCGCGACGACGTCTTCATCTGGACCAACCTGCTGACCGTCTCGCCGCTCTTTCAGGCGCTGACGTGGGTGTTCCAGATCATGCCGCTGTTCTTCTTCGCCGGGGTGGCGGCATCGGTGCAGTCCTGGCGCAGCGGAAGCAGTTGGGGCAACTGGCTGATGCGCCGCTGCACCCGGTTGTACCGGCCGGTGTTCTCCTATCTGGCGTTCTGGGGAGTAACGCTGCTGGTGTTGCGGGTGGTCCTGCCGGTGCACGTCTACGAGCCGATCGCCGGAATCTCCATCCAGTTGCTGTGGTTCCTCGGCGCCTACGTCCTGGTGCTCGCCGCAACACCGGCGCTGGCCCGCATCACCACCACCGGCCGATTCGTCGCCGCCGTGGTGACCGCCTACGGCGCGGTCGCCGTTGTCGACGCCGTCCGGCTCGGCACCGCCGTGGCGCCCGCGGTCGGCTACCTCAACCTGGCGGCGTGGCTGATCCCCGGCATGTTCGGCGTGGCATACCGGCGCCGGCTGCTCACCCCGCGGGCCGCGGTCGGCACCGCGTTCGTGATGCTGGCCGTCAACGTGGCGCTGGTGAGGTGGGGTCCCTACGAGCTGAGCCTGGTGGGCATCGAGAGCCAGCGGCTCAAGAACATGTCGCCGCCCACGCTTCTGCTTGCCGGCCACGCGATCATGTTGTGCGCGTTGGCGATCGCGCTCGCTCCGGCGATCGCGCGGTGGGCGCGACGCCCCCGGGTGTGGTGGCTGACGGCGATCGGCAACTCCGGGGCGATGACGCTCTACCTCTGGCACATCCCGGCGCTGCTGGCGATCCATCTGGCGTTCGACTACCTCGGTTATCCGCGCTTCGAGCCCGCGACGGTGATGTTCGTCGCGCTGTCACTACTGCAGCTGCTGCTGATGGTGGTGACGGTGGGCGCCGCGTTCGCCATGCTGCGACCGCTGGAGAACAACCCACTGCCGCTGTGGGACGGCGGCTCCGTCACCGGGCCGGGCCGCCGCAGCGCGGCCGTGGGCGTCCTGCTCTGCATCGCCGGCGCGGCGACGCTGGCCTCGGTCGGCTGGGGACTCAAGGACCAGGGCGTGTTCTGCGTCGGCGCCATGCTGGTCGCGCTGGCCGCCGCCCGGGCGCTGGCCAACCGGAGCGCGAGCCCGAGCGACGCCGCCTCAGGCGGCGGCGGCCAAGCGCGCGTGTCTGTCGCGGAGTCCACGTAGGGCGGTGCGCAACCCGGCGCCCGATGTCCGCGCCGGCGCGAATCGGCGCTCCGAGGCGGTTTCGGGGGCGTCGTCGGCGGTGGCGGTCAGCAGCGCGTCGGGCGCCGACATCTTGAGCACGGTGCGCTGGGCGAGCAGGAACTGACGGAGCAGCGGACGGCTGTTGTACGGCAGGTCGTACTCGTCGCAGAGTGCCCGCACCCGGCGCGCGATCTGCCGGTATCGGTTGCTGGGCAGATCCGGGAACAGATGGTGCTCGATCTGATAGCAGAGGTTGCCCGTCGCCAACCCCAGCAGTGGGCCGGCATCGATGTTGGCCGTGCCGAGCAGCTGCCGCAGATACCACTCGGGGCGTGACTCGCCGTCGATGCTCTCGGTGGTGAATTTCTCCGCCCCGTCGGGCAGGTGTCCGCAGACGATGATGACATAGGTCCATATGTTGCGGACGACGTTGGCGACCAACGTCGCCGCGAGTGGGGTGCGCCATCGGCGGCCCGCCAGTGCCGGAAACAGCAGGTAGTCCTTCAGCATCTGGCGGCCGGTCTTTCGGGCCAGCGCCCGGTTCGCCGACCGTCGCGCCGTACCCGGACCGGTGCGCTGATGGGCGGCGTCGAGGTCGTAGAGCGCAATCGCCCACTCGAACGTGACGGCGAGCAGAAGGTTCTGTACCGGCTGCAGCAGATGGCGCCAGCACCAGGGCTGGTCGCGGGTGACGCGCAGCACGCTGAATCCGATGTCGTCGTCGAGGCCGAGCACGTTGGTGAACACGTGGTGCCGATAGTTGTGCGCATACCGCCACTGGGCGGACACCCCCACCATGTCCCATTCCCAAGTATCGGAATGGATCTCGGGATCGTTCATCCAATCCCATTGCCCGTGACCGATGTTGTGGCCGAGCTCCATGTTCTCGATACACTTGGACGCTGCCAGCCCCGCGGTGCCGATCCACCGGGCGGTGCGCCACGGGCTCAGCAGGATCGCCGCGCGGGATGCAACTTCCAGGTATCGCTGAGCACGGATGACCTGACGGATGTAGTTCGCGTCGGCGGAGCCCAGCGACCGTTCGGTGTCCCGGCGCAGCGCGTCGAGTTCGGTTCCGAGCGCCTCGACCTGTGCGGCGCCGAGGTGGGAGTAACCGACGATGTCGGTGATGGCCATGGATGGTGTCCTCGCTGATCGAACGCGGTCAGTGGGGCTACGTCGTCCACCTTGGCACGCCGCGACGGAGAATGTGCGACATGTTCGCCGACCGTAACATTTAGCGATGCCCGTTGTGGCACTGCTCAATGGCCTTGACGAGCATTTTCTGTTTCTACAGGCATTTCCAGCAACGCACCCGCCGGAGCACGGGGTGGTCGGTTGTAGGACCCTAGAGCACAAACCGCCCACCACGATGTTGATACAGCAATGCCCGCCGGGCGTGGCAACGGGCCGACGCCGACGGGCGGGGTGCAGGTGCAGCAGCCGCAGCGGGCGGTGGAGTCAGCCGCTCTTGCGGCGGAACTCGCGGCGGCTCTCCGCGGGACCGTGCGAACGGGGCTGCTTGGCGCCCGCGTCCTTGTGCGCCGACCCACCGGCCGACTGCGCCTTCTTGCGCTCCAGCGCCTCGCGGAATCGACGCTTGGTCTCATCCTCCGGAGCCTGCGCGGATTCAGCAGGCTCGGCCGACTCCTTGGATGCCATGCCTGCAGCGTAGCCGGTCAGCGACGGCCGGGCGGCATGCCGTAGACGTGCGAGATCGGCAGCGTCATCAAGACCCTTCGGTCGTCGATCATCGCCTGGCGGTAGTCGTCCCAGTCGGGGTGCTCTCCGGCGATGTTCCGGTACAGCGCGACCAGCCCCGCCACGGTGTCGTCCCCGGGGTCGGCGGCGGGCGGTGTGAGCACCGCGTCACCCTCGGCGACCGCATAGGCCCAGCCGTCATCGGAACTGACATGGATCGCGGCCCGCGGATCGCGGCGCAGATTGCGGGTCTTGGCCCGCGGCTCGGTGATGGACACCGAGATCGTCACGGCGCGCGGATCGAAGTGATAGGACACATTCGACAGCTGCGGTCTGCCGTCGCGCTTGAGGGTGGCCAGCACGCCGAGGGAGTTACCCGCGATCAGCGCCAGCAGCTTGTCGTCGAACACGTCGCGCGTCATCACCCGAGCCTACGACGGTGTCGGGTCTGGGATCATCGAACAGATGGGGATCCCGAGATGACGAGATACGCCGCGTTCCTGCGCGGTGTGAATGTAGGCGGAGTCAACCTCAAGATGGCCGCCGTCGCCGAGACGCTGCGACGAGCCGGGTTGCAGCGACGTGCAGACGATCCTGGCCACCGGCAACGTCCTGGTGACCAGCAGCTCCGGCGCGGCCGCCGTCCGCACGACGGCGGAGAAGGCGCTGCGCGACGAATTCGGTTACGACGCCTGGGTTCTCGTCTACGACCTGGACACCGTCGCCGAGATATCGCGGAACTATCCCTTCGAGCGCGAGGTCGAGGACCACCACTCCTACGTCACGTTCGTCAGTGACGACGATTTGCTGCGCGAGTTGGCCGCCCTCGGCGACCAACCCGGTCCCGACGAGTTGATCCAGGCGGGCCCGGGAGTGATGTACTGGCAGGTGCCGCGCGCCCGCACGCTCGACAGCGCCATCGGCAAGACGATGGGCAAGAAGCGCTACAAGTCCGCCACCACCACGCGCAACCTGCGCACGCTCGACAAGGTCCTGCGCGCCGGCGCGGGCGAAAGGACGCGATGACCACGACCGGGAAACACACCGCCGACCTGTCGGGGGTCCCCGAAACCGCACTGATGACGCTGCTGGTGCGCGCCACCGAGGCGCGCCGGCCGGACTCCCTCATCGAGGACCCGATGGCGGTCCACCTGGTGGACTCCATCGACTACGACTTCGCCAAATTCGGGTTCACCCGCCGACAGGACATGGCTCTGCGGGCGCGACTGTTCGACAAGCACACCCGGCGCTACCTGCGCGACCACCCGAAGGCCACCGTGGTGGCCCTGGCCGAGGGGCTGCAGACCAGCTTCTACCGTCTCGAGACCGACGCGCCCGGTGTCGCGGGCGTCGGTCACGACTTCCGCTGGCTGACCGTCGACCTGCCCCCGATGATCGACCTGCGCCGCAAACTGCTGCCCGCCTCCGACCGCATCGACCTGTGTGCGCAATCGGCGCTCGACTTCAGCTGGATGGACCGCGTCGACACCTCCGACGGCGTGTTCATCACCGCCGAGGGTCTGCTGATGTACCTGCAACCCGCGGAGGCGATGGCGCTGATCACCGAATGTGCCGCACGGTTCCCGGGCGGCCAGATGATGTTCGATCTGCCCCCGTCCGGCTTCGCCGCGCTGGCCCGCCGCGGCATGCGCACGTCGCTGCGCTATCGGGTGCCGCCGATGCCGTTCACGCTGTCGGTCGCCGAAGCGGCCGAGCTCGTCAACACCGTCCCCGGTGTGCGCGCGGTGCACGACCTGCCCATGGAACCCGCGCGCGGACGCGTGCTCAACGCCCTGCTGTGGACCTTCCAGCGCATCCCGCTGCTGGATCCGCTACGTCCACTGACCACGCTGCTCGAGTTCGGCTGACCGTCCGGTCGCCGGCTCAGCCGAACGCGGCCTCCACGTAGCGCATCGCCTGCCCCTTGCCCACTCCGAGGGCCTTGGCCGTCGAAACGTAGGTGTGCGCCGCGGTCGCCATCGCGGAGTCCGCCGGGTCGGATCTGGCCACGAACGTGCCGAACCGCCCCCTCGTCTCCAGAATCCCCGCTGCTTCCAGCTCCCGGTACGCGCGCGCCACGGTGTTGACTGCCAGGTTGATCTGACCGGCCAGTTCGCGGACCGTCGGCAGCCGGGTGCCGGGGGCAAGCTCCCCGTCCCGGATGCCGGCGATGATCTGCGTTCTGAGCTGGTCGAACAGCGGCCTGGCAGCGTGCGGATCAACGCGTACCCAATCCCCCAACTCGGCCACGTGCCCAGTATCGCCTACAGCCGCTACTTTGGTGGAGTGCAGGTGACGGTATTCAGCGGCGCGGGGATCTCGGCCGAGAGCGGTGTGCCGACGTTCCGCGACGTCGAGACCGGCCTGTGGGCCGAGGTCGATCCCTACGAGATCTCCAGCGCGCAGGGCTGGCGCGCGCACCCCGACCGGGTGTGGGCGTGGTACCTGTGGCGCCACCACATGATGGGTGCGGTGGCGCCCAACAACGCGCACCGCGCTGTCGCCGCGTGGGAGGACTACGCCGACGTGCACGTCGTCACCCAGAATGTCGACAACCTGCACGAGCGGGCCGGCAGCAACGCAGGTGTACCACGTGCACGGCAGCCTGTTCGATTTCCATTGCGACCGTTGCCAATCGGTGTATCTGGGCGAGGTGCCGGACATGCCGGAGCCCGTCGAGTCCGTCGACCCGCCCCGCTGCGCGTGCGGGGGGCTGATCCGGCCCGACGTCGTGTGGTTCGGCGAGGCGCTTCCCGAGGACGCCTGGCAGCAGTCCGTCGAGGCCGTCGTCAACGCGGATGTCGTCGTGGTGGTCGGCACGTCGTCGGTGGTCTACCCGGCGGCCGGCCTGCCCGAGTTGGCGGTGGCGCACGGCACCCCGGTCATCGAGGTGAACCCCGAGCCGACCCCGCTGTCCGGCAGTGCGACGGTGACCTTGCGGGAGAAGGCGAGCACCGCGCTGCCCGGCCTGCTGCAGCGGCTGCCCGCCCTGATCGGCTAGCCAGCTGGACGGCCCGGCCGATCGCGAACTCGGCGACCGGCAGCGGCACCCAGGTGGGGAACGTCCACGCCCGCCGTGCCCCGGTCACGTCGAAGCCCGCGGCGGCGATCGTCGCCTCGGTGTGCCGATGGGTGTGGCAGTTCCCGAACAGCCTCGGCCACACGGTGGCGTCGGCGAGGCGCTGCAGCCCTGCCCGCGCGCCCGACCCCGCCACGTGCTCGAGGTAACGCAGTTCGCCACCGGGGCGCAGTGCGGAATGCAGTTGGCGCACCACCTGATCTGGGTCGTCGAGCGAACACAGCACCAGCGAGCACACCACGGCGTCGAACTGACCGCCGTCGGCGAACTGCTCGACCGTGTCGGCGACGACGGTGACGGGCACGGCCGCGTCGGCGGCGGCGCGCGCGGCCAGCGGCGCGAGCCTGCGCTCGGGTTCCACGGCCACCACCTCGGTCACGGTGTCGGGGTAGAACGCGAAGTTCGTCCCCGTCCCCGCGCCGACCTCCAGCACGCGGCCGGTCAGGCCGGCCAGGTTCTCGCGGCGCAGCCGCCGCAACGCCTCGGGTTCGCGCGCGGACATCGCGGTCCAGATTCGCGCGAAGAACGGATTATCGACGGTTTCGCTCATCGACGACCTCCTTCAGCCAGGCCATGGTCTCTTCGGGTGAGCTCGTCCGGGCCGATGGCACCGGACACCACGTGGCCGCAGCACACGGCGCTGCAGCACCCGGTTCGCGAAGTCCTCGACGTCCCCCCACGGCAGATAGGGACGGGAGATCAACAGCGCCGCGACCCCGTGCGCCGCGGTCCACAATTCCAGGGCCAAGGTGGTGGGGTCGCCGGGCGGGTAGATCCCCTCGCGCCGATCAACGCCTCCACCGCGGCCCGCATGTGCACGAAACGCCGAGCTGTTCAACATCATGTCGACATCACTGCCGGGGTGTCCCTCGCCCATGGTCGCGATCCGGTACAGCTCGGGTGTCTCCAGGGCGAACCGCACATAGGCCAAGCCCTGCGCGCGCAGCACCTCGACCGGCGACGGCCCCGCCGCGGCGGCCACCGCCTGCATCTGCTCGTCGAGCTTCTCGAAGTAGCGGACACAGACGGCGTCGAGCAGCGCGTCCTTGTCGGCGAAATGCAGGTAGATCGAGGGCGGGGTCACCCCGACGCGCTGAGCGACCGATCTGATCGAGACCGCTTTGGCGTCGCCGGTCTCCAGCAGCAGCCCGGTGGCCGCATCCAGGATCTCTTCCCGCAGCTGCTCACCCGAACCCCGCGGCGCCCGCCGTCGCCGCAGCGGCTGCACGCTCACGCTAACCCGCTTCCCGGAGCGCACCGGCTCGGCGCGCGCGGACGGGTCGGGTGGCTCGTCGCCGCCCTCCCGCAACCCGATCCGCTCGTGCAGCCTCGCCAGTGGCGCGGGCGCCCACCAGTTCCAGCGGCCCAGCACATGCATGAACGCCGGTACCAGCAGCATCCGCACCAGCGTGGCGTCGACCAGCACGGCGAGGGTGAGGCCGACTCCGAACATCCTCATGAACGACACCTGGGCCGCGATCAGCGCCGCGAACGAGATGGCCATCAGCAGCGCGGCCGCGGTCACGACGCGGCCCGTGCGGGCCAGACCGAGGGCGACGCTGCGGTCGTTGTCGGCGGCGGTTCGGCCGGACCGCAACCAGTACTCGCGGATCCGCGACACCAGGAACACCTCGTAGTCCATCGACAGGCCGAACGCGATGCAGAACAGCAGCACCGGCATGTTGGCCACCAGCGTCCCGGTCGGGGTGGTGCCGAGCGCGCCCAGGTGCCCGTCCTGGAAGATCCAGACCAGCGCGCCGAACGCCGCGGTCAGCGACAACACGTTCAGCACCAGGGCCTTCAGGGGCAGCACCACGCTGCCGGTGAGCAGGAAGAGCAGCACGAAGGTGATGGCGGCGATGACGCCGAGCACCATCGGCAGCCGGGAGGTGATCGAGTCGGCACTGTCGCGGTTGATCTGCGCCAGGCCGGTCAGCAACGCCTCTCGCCCGCCGGGCGGTTCGATGTCGTGCAACCGGTCGAGCTGTGTTTCGGAGGCGTCGGTAAACAGTGGCGCGGTGCTGCCGACGGTCAGGAAGGCGCTGCCGTCGACGATTCCCGTCGCCGCCGACGACGGCCCGATCCTGCGCCCGTCCACGAACGTCCCGCCCGGACCCGAGACCGAGGAGACGTCCTGCACCCGGGACAGCTGCGCGGCGTAACCGTTCAGCGCGTCCGGCGCGAGACCCCGGGCGTCCGGTAGCACGACCGTGACGTTGGTCGAGGTGTCGATCGGCGAAGTTCTCCCGCATGTCGTCGCCGACCTGGCGGGCCGACGCCGACTGCGGCAGCACGCGGTCATCGGGGAAGCCCCACTCGGCCCCGAGGAAGGGCAGACCCAGCAGCACCAGCAGGGCGATGACGGCGGCGCCGATCGGCACCGCGCGCCGCATCACGAAAGTCGTTGAGCGGTACCAGAACATCTGCTCGACCGGCTTGCGCACCGGCGCCGGCCGACGGAAGACCCGCCGCGCCAGCCTGCGCACGTCGAGCGCATCGAGGCGGTCTCCGGCCACGACGATGACCGCGGGCGCCACGACGATGGCCGCCGACGCCGCGAACACGACCACGGCGATCCCGGCGTAGGCGAACGACTTGAGGAAGTACATCGGGAACAGCACCATCGCGATCATCGACAGCGCGACGGTCATCGCGGAGAACAGCACGGTGCGGCCCGCGGTCAGCATGGTGCGGACGAGCGCGCGCTCGCGATCGGTGGAGCCCTCGGCCAGTTCGTCCCGGTATCGGCTGATGATCAGCAGCGTGTAGTCGATGGCCAGCGCCAAACCCATCGCGATGGACAGGTTGAGCGCGAAGATGGAGACGTCGGTGACGAGCGTGACGGCCCGCAGCACCGCCATCGAACCCAGGATCGCGAACCCGCCGACCGCCAGCGGCAGCGCCGCGGCCAGCAACCCGCCGAACACCCAGACCAGCACGACGAAACTCAGCGGGATCGCGATGGATTCCATTTTCAGCAGGTCTTTTTCGCTCTGGGCGTTGATCTGCACATAGGTCATGGCCACGCCGCCGGCGCGCACCGTGACGCCGTCGCGATCACCGACGAGTTCGTCGGTCAGCTCCTCGGCGTGCCGCTGCGCCGCGCTCTCGCCGCCCGTGATGCCGGCGACGATGAGTCCGGTGTTCCCGTCCTCGCTGACCAGCGCCGGTGTCGCCGCGGGTGCGGCCGTCCACGCTGACGTCACGGCCGCCACGTACGGGGACTGCGCAAGTCGATCGGCGATGTCGACACCCACCTCGCGGGCCGCCTCGACACCGCGGTCGGACGTCACGCTGATGATCAGGTCCATGTCGCCCTGGTCGAACTCGTCGGCCAGCAGCTGGGTGGCCCGGGCCGACTCCGAGGTCGGGTCCTGGAAACCGCCGGCAGACAGGTGGCCGGCGACCGGTATGCCGAACACCCCGCACCCCACCATCACCAGCAGTGCGACGACGAGGATGCGTCGCGGCGCCGCGAGGGCCAGCAGTGCGATGCGGTGCAGCATGACGCGCCTCCCTGGGATATCGGCGCTAAGTTATCAACGATAACTTTTTCGGTCAACGCTGCGGCGATGACTTTCCGGCCCGAGACAGGTCGATCCGGACATGACCGCACAACTCGCCCAGCATTCTCGGAGCACCGCATCGGCGCACGCCACGATCGGGGCCACGGACATCGGCCTGCTCGTTCTCCGCCTCGGCGTCGGCGCCGCCGTCCTGCAGGCCGGACTGATCAAGGCCTTCGACTTCTCCGCCACCGTCGGCTTCCTGGCCGAGGCCGGCTGGCGGCTGCCCACCTTCGCCGCGCTCATGGTCACCTCGGCGGAGACCCTGGCCGGCGTCTCATTGCTGCTGGGAGCGCTGACCCCGCTGGGTGGATGCGCCGTCCTCGGCGCGATGCTCTGCGCGTGGGCGGTCAACGTCTCGGCGGCCGCGTTCTGGTCCCAACCGTTCAACGTGCCGTTCCTCATCGGCGTGGGGGGCGCCGCGCTGATCTTCACCGGCGCGGGCGGATACGCACTCGACCGCCGACTGATCTCGTCTCGACGCCTGTCGGCACGGCTGGGCCTGGCCCTGCTGGGGCTGGCGTTCGCGACCGCCGTGCTCACCTGGGCGGCACTCAACGGCGTGAATCCCATCCACTTCACCGCGCCTGAAGTAGCTACCCGGCCGGTAGATCGGGCAACCTACCCGGCGGTAAGAATTGCCACAGTTTTCCGAAACGCGACTCAAAGATTCCTTAAGGCGTGATGGTTACTGTTCAGTACATGTGGATCGACGACACCAACGCTGATGTCATCAAAGTTGATTTCGAGGCTCTCTACCACGGCGATGTCCTGGTCGAGGGACTGACTTCGGAGCAGCTCGACGACGAGCAGGCCCTGCCCACCGCGGTATGAGAGAACGCGCGTCCCCGCGGACGCGCGTTCCTCGCCATTCGTTTTGCCCGGCGCTCGGGCACTCCCGTCACGGTGATGTGCTGAGCGCCGTTTTCGTTTCTTCGTCAGACTCTCGGTCAGACCGACGCGGTCGCCGAGACCATCCCGGCCAGTCGGCCGTTGATCAGGTCCTCGGCCTCGCCGACGATGCGTGAGACCAGCTCGCCCACCGTCGGGATGTCGTTGATCAGGCCCATGGCCGTGCCGACCGTCCAGATCCCGGCGTCGACGTCGCCCGTCGTCGAACACCCGCCGGCCCCGCACCCCGGCCACCAGATCCTTGACGTCGTCGAACTGACCGCCGCCCTTGAGGATCTCCACCACCTCACGCGAGACCACGTTGGAGGCCACCCGCGCGGTGTTGTGCAGGCTGCGGAAGATCAGCTCGGTGCCCCGCTCGTCGCCGGCGACGATCGCGTCCTTGACGTTGTCGGTGGATGCAGGACTCCGCGGTGCACATGAACCGCGAGCCCATGTTGATGCCGTCGGCGCCCAGCGCCAGCGCGGCGACCAGGCCGCGGGCGTCGGCGAAGCCGCCGGAGGCGATCATCGGGATCTCGATCTTGTCGGCCGCCGCCGGGATCAGCACCAGGCCGGGGATGTCGTCCTCACCCGGATGGCCCGCGCACTCGAAACCGTCGATGCTGATGCCGTCCACGCCGAGGCTCTGCGCCTTGACCGCGTGGCGGACCGACGTGCACTTGTGCAGCACCTTGATGCCGTTGTCGTGGAACATCGGCAGGTGCGGCGCCGGGTTGGAACCCGCGGTCTCGACGATCTTGATGCCGGCGTCGACGATCACCTGCCGGTACTCGTCATACGGCGGCGGGTTGATCGACGGCAGGATCGTCAGGTTCACCCCGAACGGCTTGTCGGTCAGGTCGCGGGTCTCTGGCGATCTCGTTGGCCAGGTCGGCCGGCGTCGGCTGGGTCAGCGCGGTGATGAAACCCAGCGCGCCCGAGTTGGCCACGGCCGCGACCAGCTCGGCGCGGCCCACCCACTGCATGCCGCCCTGGGCGATCGGGTGCTCGACGCCGAACGCCTCGGTGAACTTCGTGCTGATCGTCATGCCGGCATCACCTCGGCGCCATGCGGATCGCGCCGTCGAGGCGGATCGACCTCGCCGTTGAGCATCGGGTTCTCGACGATGTGCACGGCCAGCGCGCCGTACTCGTCGGGATCGCCCAGCCGGGCCGGATGCGGCACCTGCTTGCCCAGCGAGGCCTGCGCCTCCTCGGGCAGCGAGCCCAGCAGCGGGGTCTTGAACAGGCCCGGCGCGATCGTGCAGACGCGGATGAGCTCACGCGTCAGGTCGCGCGCGATCGGCAGCGTCATGCCGACGACGCCGCCCTTGGACGCCGAGTAGGCGGCCTGGCCGATCTGGCCCTCGAACGCGGCGACCGACGCGGTGTTGATGATGACGCCGCGCTCGGCTCCGTTCTTTCCGGCGAGCGGTTCTGTCTTGGCGATCCGCTCGGCCGCCAGCCGGATCACGTTGAACGTGCCGATCAGGTTGACCTCGATGACCTTCGTGAACCCGTCGAGCGGGAACGGCCCGTCCTTGCCCAGCGTCTTGATCGCGTTGCCGATGCCCGCGCAGTTGACGTCGATCCGCAGGGGGCCCATCTCCTCGGCGGCGTCCAGCGCCGCGGACACCTGCTCGGGATCGGTCACGTTGGCCTCGACGAACTTGGCCCGCGCGCCCAGCTCCTTGACCGCATCCTCACCCTTGAGGTCGATCACCACGACCGAGGCTCCGCGGTCGAGCAGTCGCTTGGTCGTCGCCAGCCCGAGACCCGAGGCGCCTCCGGTGACGACCGCTACGGCGTCCTTGATCTCCACGAATCGTTTCCTTTCTCTGTTGTGTCGAAAAGCGGGCTCAAACCCAATCCTGCAGAACGGTCTTCGGTGTCCGCGCCCGGCACACCGGGGGCCTTCGGCGCGGACGGGGACCGTGCGCGAGAACCGGGGCGCCGGCGCCGGGTAGAGGTAGCCGTTCTCGCGGTAGAAGGTGTCGCGCTCGGTGTTGTGCGGCTCGGACTCGACCTCGGCGAACGACAGCACCGGCGTGACGCAGGCGTCGGTGCCGGCGAAGACCTCGGCCCAGTGGTCGCGGTCGTGCGCGGCGAACGCCTCGGTCAGCCGGGCGCGCAGTTCCGGCCAGCGGCTCATGTCGTTCTGGTCGGGCAGATCGGCGCCGTCGAGCCCGACACCCTCGAGCATCTGCGGCATAGAACTGCGGCTCGATCGCGCCCACCGCGACGTAGCGGCCGTCGGCGCAGGCGTAGGTGTCGTAGTACGGCGCGCCGGTGTCGAGCATGTTGACGCCGCGCTCGTCGCTCCACATGCCCATCCCGCGGAACGCCCACATCATCGTCGACAGCACGCTGGAGCCGTCCACCATCGCGGCGTCGACGACCTGTCCCTTGCCGGAGCGCTCCCGCTCCCACAGCGCCGAGAGGACGCCGACGAGCAGGAACATCGAGCCGCCGCCGAAGTCGCCGACCAGGTTCAGCGGCGGCACCGGCCGCTCACCGGCCCGGCCGATCGCGTGCAGCGTGCCGTTGAGCGAGATGTAGTTGATGTCGTGACCGGCCTGCTGCGCGCGCGGCCCGTCCTGGCCCCAGCCCGTCATCCGGGCGTAGATCAGCCTCTCGTTGACCGTCGCGCAGTCCTGCGGGACCGAGGCCGAGCCGCTCGGTGACGCCGGGCCGGAAACCCTCGATCAGCACGTCGGCCTTGCCGACCAGCTCCAGGACCGAACTCGCGGCCCTCGTCACTCTTGAGGTCGGCGGCCACCGACCGCCGGTTGCGCAGCAGGTAGTCGCGGCTCGGGTGCGCCGCCCGGCCCTTTGCCGGGCCGCTCGACGCGCACGACGTCGGCGCCGAGGTCACCGAGGATCATCGCGGCGTGCGGGCCGGGGCCGATACCGGCCAACTCGACGACCCGCAGCCCTTGCAGTGGTCCAGCCATGCCTAACCGCCCTTCGTCAGAATCGCTCGGTCGACCGCGACATAGCTTACTTGTATAACCAAGTCTCGGCCAGGGGCCGACCTAGGGTGGCCTCGACATCAGGGGACGGCATGACGACCATCGACGCCGCACGTCCTACACCGGCATCGACGACCTCGGGGTCAGCCTCGACGGCGGCGTGCTGACGGTGACGCTGAACCGTCCGGACAGCCTCAACTCGCTGACCGCTCCGATGCTGCGCACCTTCGCCGAGGCCCTCGAGCGGGCGGCCGGCGACCCGCGGGTGCGGGTGGTGCGCATCGGCGGGGCCGGCCGGGGCTTCTGCGTCGGGTGCCGGCATCAGCGAGCAGGACCACGCCAATCCCGGGGCGGCCGGCACCCCGGCCGACGTCCTCGACGCGGCCAACCGGTGTATCCGCGCGATCGTGAACCTGCCGCAGCCCGCCGTGGCCGTCGTGCACGGCGCCGCCGCCGGCGTCGGCGTGTCGCTGGCGCTGGCCTGCGACGTCGTGCTGGCCTCGGAGAAGGCGTTCTTCATGCTGGCGTTCACCAAGATCGGGCTGATGCCCGACGGTGGCGCCTCGGCGCTGATCGCCGCGGCGGTCGGGCGGATCCGCGCGATGCGGATGGCCCTGCTGGCCGAACGCATTTCGGCCGCCGAGGCCTATGCCTGGGGCCTGGTGAGCGCGGTGTACCCGGTCGACGAATTCGACACCGGGGTCGACGAGGTGATCGCCACGCTGGTCGGCGGTCCGGCGGTGGCGTTGCGCAAGACCAAGGACGCCATCAACGCCGCGACGCTGACCGAACTGGAAGGCGCGCTCGAACGCGAGAAGCAGGGCCAGTTGATGCTGCTGGAGTCCAACGACTTCCGCGAGGGCACCCGCGCGTTCCAGCAGCGCCGAGCGGCCGCCTTCACCGACTCCTGACGCGGACCAGTCGAGACTGCGGCCAGGGCGGCGTTTCGAGCAAATCCCCACCGCCGGCGCAGTCTCAACGGGTGCGCACCGCGGTGACAGCTAGACGCCGAACATCGGGGGCAGTGCGAGCACCATGACCAGACCCCAGAAGAAGTGGGTCAGCATCGAGGCGAGCACTCCCCCGGTGGCGCGGCGCTCCAGCGCGCAGACGGTGCCGAGGATGATGGCGGCGACGCCCAGCATCGGGTTGCCGGTGGTGGCGGCCGTGGCGATCACGTACAGCACGGTCGACACCAGCACCGGCTTGTACTTCCACAGCGCGGTGTACAGCGCGCCGCGGAAGAACATCTCCTCGGCCAGACCGTTGATCACGGTGATGAACACGATGAGCCACAGCGGGCCGGCGTTGACGTACTCGAGCACGCTGGTGATGTAGTCGCGCACCGGTGGGATCTGGCGGGCCACCAGCGCAGCGAGCACGAAGACCGCGCCCAGCCCGAGACCCACCCCGGTGCCGGTGATGACGGGGCGCTGATTGCGGCCGCGGAAGCTGACGTGGCCGAAGTGCAACGGTCCCGACAGGTACGCGCCGATCGCCCACACGCCGGCCAGGGCCAGCGTGAGCCAGATGAAGGAGCTGTCCCCGGGCGGGCGGCTGAGCGAGTAGCCCAGCAGCGCGGCGCCGATGAGCAGCAAGAACGCCACCACCACTTTGCGCCGGCGTGATCAGCGACGGCGGCTCGTTGAACGCCGGCGCCTTGGTACGGGCGATCTGCAGGATCTCGCCGGACAGCGGCGAGTGCTCCGAATTGTTCACGCAGGGCTCCCCTTCGGCACCAGTCCGATCACGTGGTCCAGTCCGGTGCGCACCGCAGCGGCAACGGGTCCGGGCACCAGCCCGAGCAGGCCGAGCACCGGCTGCACGACGTGCGGTGTCACCGTGCAGGCGAGTTGGCGCAGCCGCAGCGCGTCACCTCCGGCCCAGTCGGGGTCGGTGTCGGCGAGATGGTGCGGATCGGCCAGCTCGTCGACCGGGCGCCGCGGCGGACTCGTCACCGCCGCCGGATCGCGGTTTCGACGTCGACCAGCCCGCCGGGCGGCTCGGGGACCAGTCCGGCCAGCCCGTCGTCGGAGGCCATCATCGGAAAGTCCAGCGACTCAACCAGATCGGCTGCCAGGCCGCCGGGCACCGGCAGTACCACCCCGGTCAGCTTCGACACCAGCGCGGTGTCGATGCCGTACACCGGCACCGGCGCACGCCAGATTCCCGGCGATGCGCGCGTAGGTGCGCAGCAGATCGCCGTAGGTGGTGGTTTCCGGGCCGCGGATGTCGTAAGCGCCGGCGGCACACGGTCGGCGTCGGCGGCGGCGACGAGGTAGTAGAGCACGTCGCGGACCGAGATCGGATCGATCGGATTGGCCGACCACTCGGGCATCGGCAGCAGCAGGAACCGGTCGCCCACGTAGCGCAGCATCTCGAACGACGTCGAGCCGGCGCCCAGCACGATGGCCGCACCCAGCCACACGACCTCGGGGCCGCCGTCGACGTGCGAGGGCGTCAGCCACCTCCGCGCGGCTGGCCAGATGTTCGGACAGCGGGCCATCGTCCGGGCCGCCGGGGACGAAGCCGCCGAGGTAGACGATGCGGCGCACGCCGGCGGCTTTGGCCGCGGACGCGACGGTGGCGGCGGCCTCGTTGTCCGCGGCGCGGAAACCGGGCTGCCCGATCCCGTGCACCAGGTAATAGACGCACGTCGACCGGGCCCGCGTCGGCGAACGCCTGCCGCGCCGAATCCTCGTCGTGCGGCGTCCAGCGTCGACCGTGGAAACCCGGTCATGCCAGCCGAAATCGGTAACCGATCCGGGTTGCGGCTGGCCGCGACCACCTCGTGCCCCTCGGCTAGCAAGGCGGTCGACGAGGCGTGAGCCGATGTATCCGGTCGCCCCGGTGACCAAGTCCGCACGGTATCCACGGTACGGCTGTACCCGGAGCGACCAGATCAGAACCATGATCGTCGAGGAGTTGCCTGCATCACGATGCACCTTGACCAGCTCCTGATAGAGCAGCGCATTGGTGCGGATGCCGTCCCGCTCGTGGTCACCGAGTTCCCGGCGTACCTTCGCCGGCACTCCGGCCACCATGTGCCCGGGCGGGACCACCGCGCCCTGCGACACCACCGCCCCGGCCGCGATGAGCGACCCGGCGCCGATGGTGGCGCCGTTGAGCACCACCGCACCCATGCCGATCAGGCAGTCGTCCTCGATCGTGCAGCCATGCAGCACCGCGTTGTGTCCCACGGTGACACCGACCCCGACCCGGACGGGGAAGCCCGGGTCGACGTGAATCGTGACGCCGTCCTGGATGTTGCTGCCCGACCCGATCTCGATGGACTCCGCCTCGGCGCGCAGGATCGCGCCGTACCAGACGCTGGCCGCGTCGGCCAGCACCACGCGGCCGATCAACGTCGCGTTCGGCGCCACCCAGCTGTCGGGGTGTCGCTGCGGCGAGTGTCCGGCGATGGGCAGGATCAATGGCTCCGGCATGGCCGCAATGGTAGGGCCCCGGCTTTTCCGGACCGGGTGCGCCGGGCCGCGCGCCCCACGTGCGATCCTCACGTCGTGCCCACCACGTCAACACCCACGGCCCGTGCGATCGTCGACGGCGTCGACCTGACCGGCAAGACCGTCGTCATCACCGGCGCGTCCTCGGGGCTGGGCCGTGAGTCGGCGTGTGCGCTGGCCGCCACCGGCGCCCGGGTGATCCTGGCCGCACGCAACAGCGCCGCCCTCGCCGACACCGAGGCGTGGATCCGCGAGCAGGTCCCCGGCGCGTCGCTGGCCGGCGTGCACCTGGACCTGGCGTCGCTGGCCTCGGTCAGTGCCGCCGCCGACGAGATCGCCGATCTCACACCGGCGGTGCATGTGCTGATGAACAACGCCGGCGTGATGTTCACCCCCTTCGGGCGGACCACCGAGGGGTTCGAAACCCAGTTCGGCACAAATCATCTCGGCCACTTCGAGCTGACCCGGCTGTTGTTCCCCGCGCTGGTCGCCGCAGACGGTGCGCGCGTGGTGATCCTGTCGTCCGAGGGTCACCGGATGAGCGACGTCGACCTCGACGATCCCAACTGGGAGCAAAGGGATTACGACAAGTTCGCCGCGTACGGAGCCGCCAAGACCGCCAACGTGCTGCATGCGGTCGAGCTGGACCGGCGGTTGCGCGACAGCGGCATCCGCGCGTTCGCCGTGCATCCGGGGATCGTGGCCACCGCACTGGCCCGCCACATGAGCGAGGACGACTTCGCCGCCATCAACAGCGCGGGGCGCGCCGGCCGGGCAGCCGAGGGACTTCAAGCGGCAGTTCACCACCCCCGAATCACGGCGCGGCCACCCAGGTGTGGGCCGCGGTCAGCGACGAGTTGGACGGCGACGGCGGCGTGTACCTGTCCGACTGCGCGATCGGCCGCGCCGCCCCCTACGCCGTCGACGAAGCCCGGGCGCTGATGCTGTGGGACCTCTCGGAGCGACTCTGCACGCTGGGTGCGGTGCACGACCCCGGTTAGGCTCGGACACGTGCACGCGGAGGCGGACGAACGGTATGGCTGAATCGCCGCCGGAGCCATCCCGGCCAAATCGTGCTATCTCCGCTCCTATGGCGACCGGGACCGCGACGACCACGAGGTGGTGGGGCGCGTGCTGGAGGTCACCGTGGAGATGCTGCGCGAGCGTCGCGTGGGCGGACATGACGACGCGGCGGATCGCGGAGAGGGCGCGGCGTGCCACACGGCGAGGTGTGCGCCTATTTCCGGTCGCGGGACGCGATCGTCGCCGAGGTCTACCTGGACCTGTTGCGCGCGGCGCCGCTGTCCGTCGACGTCGCGGATTCGGCGCGGTCACGAGTGGTCGCCCTGTTCGACCAGCTGGTGATGCTGCTCGCCGACCAGCCCGGCCTGGCCGCGGCGTGCTCGAGCGCGCTGATCTCCACCGAACCCTCCGTGCGGCCGATCCGTCGCCGCATCCAGGCCGAACTGCACCGCGGGTCCGCACGGTGCTGCGCTCGGGGGCGTGGCCGGAGGTCGCCGAAACACTGGAGTTCGGGCTCGTGGGCGCGCATGGTGCAGGCCAGCTCCGGCTGCGGCCACGTTCCGCGACAGTGCCGACGATTTGGCCCACATGGTGGCCGCGCTGTTGCCGACGAGCTGACGCCACCTGACCGCAATCGCCGCAGGTCAGGGCGCCTTCTGTAACGAATCCGAGCGCGGGCGCGACACATTCTCGACTTGGCCGTGACCAATTCGTGCGCATACCATGCCAGGCGACCTGACGAGCATGAGGAGCAGAACGTGAAGACCCGCACCAGCAAGGCCATCGGCGTCGCGGCGAGCGCCGCCGCGATCGCCCTGTCGGTTCCGCTGGCCGTCAACGCTTACGCGGAGCCGACGACCACCCCGGTGGCCGAGATCCCCGACCCCCAGGGCCCCGAGTGCGGGCCGTTCAAGGACGCGCTGCCGAACTGGAAGAGCCTGGCGAACGTGCCGGTGAGCAAGGCGCTGGCGAGCATTCCCGACATCAGCTCGTTCAACGCCGCGATCTCGGGCCAACTCAATCCGGCCGTCAACATCGATCCGGTGCTCGACAACGGGCCGTTCGTGGTGTTCGCGCCCACCAATGAGGCGTTCGCGGCGCTGCCGCCCGAGCAGCTCGAGGTGCTGCGCACCGATCCGGCCGCGCTGACCAGCCTGATGTACTACCACGTCTTCCTCGGCCTGCTGGGCCCGGACGACGTCAAGGGCCAGCGTCCCACGCAGGAGGGCACCGAGATCGAGGTGACCGGCTCCGGCGGTGACGTGAAGGTCAACGAGACCACCAAGGTGCTCTGCGGCGGCATCCAGGCGGAGAACGCGCGGATCTACATCATCGATCACGTGCTGAACCCGGCCGAGGCGCCCGCGCCGGTGACCCCGACGTCGACGAGTTCCACCACGCGACCAGCACCACCGACCACGACCACCACGGCCCGACCGAGACGCCGCACCGACGGAGACGTCCCCGACGCCGGCCGGCTGATCCCACCGCGATTTCGGTGTAGTTGGTCAACGCACGCGTGACCAACTACACCGAAATCACTGGCTAGAGGCCCAGGTCGCGGCCGATGATCTCTTTCATGATCTCGGTGGTGCCACCGAAGATGGTCTGGATGCGTCCGTCGACGTAGTCGCGGGCGACCCGGTACTCCAGCATGTAGCCGTAACCGCCGTGCAGCTGCACGCACTGGTCGACGACCTTCTTGGCGACCTCGGTGGCCCACCACTTCGCCTTGGCCGCCTCGACCGCGGTCAGCTCGCCGTCGACGACGCCCTGCAGGCAGCGGTCGATGTAGGTCTCGGTGACCTCGAGCTCGGTGTCCATCTCGGCGAGCAGGAACCGGTTGTGCTGGAAGCTGCCGATCGGCTGGCCGAAAGCCTTGCGGTCCTTGGCGTACTGCAGCGTCTGCCGCCAGGTCTCCCGTGCGCCGGCGATCGCGGAGATCGCGATCGAGAGCCGCTCCGAGGGCAGGTTCTGCATCAGGTGATAGAAGCCGCGGCCCTCCTTGCCGAGCACGTTGGCGTCCGGGCACGCGCACGTTCTCGAAATGCAGCTCGGAGGTGTCCTGGGCGTGCAGGCCCATCTTCTCGAGCTTGCGGCCGCGGCTGAACCCGGGCATGTCGCGTTCGACCACCAGCAGGGTGAAGCCCTTGTGGCCGGCTTCGGGGTCGGTGCGGGCGACGACGACGACGAGGTCGGAGTTGATCCCCGAGGAGATGAAGGTCTTGGAGCCGTTGAGGATCCAGTCGTCCCCGTCGCGCACCGCCGAGGTGCGGATGCCGGCCAGATCGCTGCCCGCCCCCGGCTCGGTCATCGCGATCGCGATCACCGTCTCACCACTGGTGATGCCGGGCAGCCAGCGCTGCTTCTGCTCGTCGTTGGCCAGATCCTTGAAGTACGGGCCGACGACGTCGTTGTGCAGGCTCAGCGCCGGCGCGGGCACGCCGGCCATGGCGATCTCCTCGTCGATGATCGCGTTGAACCGGAAGTCGTCGGTGCCGCCGCCGCCGTACTCCTCGGGCATGTTGAACCCGATGAGCCCGTGCTTGCCCGCGGCCACATAGGCCGACCGGTCGACGATGCGCTCGGCCTCCCACCGCTCGGCGTTGGGGGCCAGCTCGGACTCGATGTAGCCGCGAACGGTGTCGCGGAACGCCTCGTGCTCGGCGTCGTAGATCGTGCGCTTCATGTGCGTTCCCTCACTTCGCTTTCCAGACAGGCTGACGCTTCTGCGCGAAAGCCAGCGGACCTTCCTTGGCGTCCTCGGTGGCGAATACCGTCGCCACTTCCCGCATCGTGCGCGACCACCCGGGTTCGTCGGCGGCGACCACCCGCTCGTCGGCACCGACCGCGACGCGCTTGCTGGCCTGCACGGCCAGCGGGGCGTTCACGGTGATCCGCTCGGCCAGGGCCAGCGCGGCATCGAGTTCGGTCCCGTCGGGCACCACTCCGTTGATCAGGCCCCAGCTCAACGCCTCGGCCGCGGTGATCGGCTCCCCGGTGAACATCATCTGCAGCGCGACCTTGCGGGGAATCTGGTCGACCAGCCGGAAGACCCCGCCCGCGGCCGCGATGAGCCCGCGCTTCACCTCGGGCAGACCGAATTTCGCGCTCTCGCCGGCGACCACGAGGTCGCTGGCCAGCGCCAGCTCGGTGCCGCCGCCCAGCGCGGTGCCGTTGACCGCCGCGATCGTCGGCTTGTCGATGAAGTGGCGGACGTAGCCGGCGAAGCCCCACTTCGGCTGATCGGGGTGGCCGATGTTCTCACCACGGGAGAGCGCCTTGAGATCGGCTCCGGCGCAGAAGGACTTGTCGCCCGAGCCGGTGACGACCACGACCCAGACGTCGGGGTCGTTCTGCGCCTCCTCCAGCGCGTCACCCAAACCGATGCTGACCGCGGCGTTGATCGCGTTGCGCGCCTCGGGCCGGTTGATCGTGACGACCATGACGTTGCCCCGGCGCTCGACGAGAGCGCCGCGGCGACGACGGAGGAGGAGTCGGCCGTCGACCAGCTCGAGCGTCACAGCAGTTCCAGGATGGTCGCGTTGGCCTGGCCGCCACCCTCACACATGGTCTGCAGCCCGTACTGAATTCCGTTGTCGCGCATGTGGTAAAGCAGCGTGGTCATGATCCGGGCACCGGACCCGCCGAGCGGGTGGCCCAGCGCGATCGCGCCGCCGTTGGGGTTCAGCTTCTTCTCGTCGGCGCCGATGTCCTTGAGCCACGCCAGCGGCACGGGCGCGAACGCCTCGTTGACCTCGAACGCACCGATCTGATCGATGCTCAGCCCCGAGCGCTTGAGCGCCTTCTGTGTCGCCGGGATGGGGGCGGTCAGCATGATCACCGGGTCGGCACCGGCCAGCACCGCGGTGTGCACCTTGGCCAGTGGCTTGAGGCCCAATTCCTGGGCCTTGTCGGCGGACATGAACAGCAGCGCGGCGGAGCCGTCGGAGATCTGCGAGGAATTACCGGCGTGGATCACGCCGTCGTCCTTGAACGCGGGCTTGAGCTGACCCATCTTCTCCAGCGTGGTGCCGCGGCGAATGCCCTCGTCCGTGCGGACGGTATTCCCGTCCTGGTCCTTGATGGCGACGATCTGGTCCTCGAACGCACCGGAATCCTGTGCGGCGGCGGCCTTCTCATGCGAGTCGAGCGAGAACTGATCCAGCGCGGTGCGGTCGAAGCCCCACTGCTCGGCGATCATCTCCGCGCCGATGCCCTGGTTCGGCGTCTGCCGGTAGCGGTCCTTGAATCCGGCCGGGTACGGGTTGCCACCACCGGCCAGCGAGGAACCCATCGGCGTGCGCGACATCGACTCGACGCCACCGGCGACCACCACGTCGTAATGGCCGGCGACGACCCCGGCCGCAGCGAAGTGCACGGACTGCTGACTCGACCCGCACTGACGGTCGACCGTCACGCCGGGGACCGACTCCGGCCACCCCGCGGTCAGCAGCGCGGTGCGGGCGATGTCGAGCGCCTGCTCGCCGGCCTGCATGACACAACCCCAGATCACGTCCTCGACCAGCGCCGGGTCGACCCCGGCCCGCTGCACCAGGCCGTTGAGCACCTGGGCGGACAGTTCGGCCGGGTGCACACCCGACAGCCCGCCGTTGCGCTTACCGACCGGCGAGCGCACGGCCTCGACGATGACGGCTTCAGGCATGGCGATACTCCTTCATTCGACGGAACGTGCCTCGAACGTAAACGAACAAGGTTTACTAGGTCAACCTACTAGTTGGTAGGCGTCGGCCCCGCTGTCAGCCGGCCGGTGAGCGTCCCTGCGCGGCGCGCTCGGCCGCGGCCAACAGATCGTCGCGGAACAGCGGATGCGCGATCGCGCGCCAGGGCCCGGCCGCGTTCCTGCACGGTCAGGCCCTCGAGTTCGGCGGCCCCGTATTCGGTGATGATCACGTCGACGTGATGCCGCGGTGTCGTGATGATCGCTCCCGGCCCGAACCCCGGCGTGATGCGCGACCGCAGCACCCCGTCCTTCTCGAACGTCGAGGGCAGGCAGATCAGGGACCGGTCCGACAGCTCGAGGCCCGCGCCCGCCACGAAATCCTCGGCGCCGCCGATCCCGCTGAACTGGTCGCCGTCGATCGTGTCGGCGACCACCTGGCCGTAGACGTCGACCGCGAGCGCGCCGTTGATCGACACCATGTTGTGGTTGGCGGCGATCACGTCCGGCGCGTTGACGATCTCGACGGGCAGGAACGCGACGTCGGAGTTGCCGTCCAGCCACGCGTAGAGCTCCGGGGAGCCGAACGCGAACGTCGTCACGCTCTTGCGGTCGAACTGACCCTTGGCGGTGTTGGTCACCTTGCCCGCGCGGTGCAGTTGCATGCAGCCGTCGGTGAACATCTCGCTGTGCAGTCCGAAGTCACCGTCGTCGCCCTCGGCCAGCAGCGCGGCGATCTGGCTGGGGATCGAGCCGATGCCCGTCTGCAGCGTGGCCCCGGACCCGACGAAATCGACCGCATGCCGCGCGATCGCGGTGTCGGTGTCGGTGGGCGGCGGTTCGGGCAGGGCGAGCGGGGGTTCGGTCGAGCGGATCAGTACGTCGATCTCGTCAACATGCAGCGCGTGGCGCTGCCGCGCTCCGAGTCCGAACGTGCGCGGGATACGCTTCGGACCCCTCGACGACGAGCACCCGGTCCGGATCGGCACCGGCGCGGCGCAATTCGTCGACCGTGCCGCCTGCGTGCAGCGACAGTGAGCACCAGCCATCGGCGTCGGGCGGGGTCGCGACGGTCGTCATCACGCGCGGCGCCTGCCGCTCCAGCAGCGGCCCGAAGCGGCGGAAGTCGGCCGGTACGAACGCGACGTCGGCGCCGGAGTCTTGCAGGGCTCGCTCCAACGGGCCGTAGAAACCGGACTGGTAGTGGACGCCGGACCGGGCGAACAACTCGGTGTCGACGGCCAGCAGTGCGCCGTAGACCCGCAGGTCGGTCCAGTCCGTGCGCTGGCCGAGGGCCCGCAGAAACGCCGGTGGCTGACCGGGCCCGAGCGGCATGCCCAGCGTGTCGGCGGTGTGGATCCGGTCGGCGGCCTGCTCGGCGGTCAACTCCTGCGGCATGGCCGATACCCTGCCATGCGAGGCGCGGCCGGCCGCCGGAACGAGCGGCTCACCATTTACATGGTTTACTGAGTTGCACAGCTCACCGCGAATCGCCGGTGAAAGTCTTGGGAGATGTCGTGACGCGGAGCACCCGGCTGGCGCCGATGATCGGGCCGGACGCCACCGGCGCCGGTTCGGCCGTGCGCTCCCCCAAAACCGCCGAACTGGTCGCGGGCACCCTGCGCCGGATGGTGGTCGAGGGCCAGCTCAAAGACGGTGACTTCCTGCCCAACGAAGCCGAACTGATGGCGCACTTCGGGGTCAGCCGGCCGACGCTGCGCGAGGCCGTTCGGGTGCTGGAGTCCGAACGGCTCGTCGAGGTGCGCCGCGGATCGCGCACCGGCGCGCGGGTTCGGGTGCCCGGCCCCGAGGTCGTCGCGCGCCCCGCCGGCCTGCTGCTGGAGCTCTCCGGCGCCACGATCGCCGACCTGCTGACCGCCAAATCCGGGATCGAGCCGATGGCGGCTCGGCTGCTGGCCGAGTCCGGCTCGGCCGAGGCGTTCGAGGAACTCGACACGCTGCTCGAGGGACTGGTCGCCGACGGCTGGCAGTCCGAGCGGCTGGCCGAGAGCACGGGCGCGTTCCACCTGCGGGTGGTGCAGCTGTCGGGCAACGCGACGCTGAGCATCATCGCCGGCATGTTGCACGAGATCACGGTGCGCCACACCGCGTTCGTGTTCAACGAACGCCGGCCGGTGTCCAAGGCCGACTACGAGAAGCTGATGCGGTCCTATCGCAAGCTGATGGTGTTCCTGCGCGCCGGCGATGCCGCGGGCGCCGAAGCGCACTGGCGCAGACACCTCGACGTGTCGCGCGAGCTGTTGCTCACCGGCCTGGAGAGCGTGCCGGTACGCGATGTGATGGGCTGACTCACGGCGCGGCCACATCATCGGCGTTGTGGTGGCCGTCGCGCTGCCACGTCACGTGCACCGGGACGGTGTCGTCCCACGGCTGCCGGGTGACCATGTCCGCGACCATGATGTACCCGCGCTCGAACTCGCCCGTCGCGGCGTCGACGAGGCGGTACTCCTGGCGCTGCCGGTGGATCGGTTGCGCGTCGAGCAGCAGCACCCGCACCTCCCCCGGCTCGAATCGGCAGCGCTTCTGCAGCGCGGCGATCAACTGCTCGTTGTGCATGTGGCCGTCGCCGAAGTTCCAGCCGATCGCGGTGCTGCAGATGCGCTCCCCGTCGGTGAGCACGTACTCGGCCTCGTCCACCCCGGCGGAGCCGGGAATCCGGCCGGGGCCGGCCATCAGCCGGTGCGCGAGGGTGAACATCGCGCGGCCGTGGGTGTTGAAGGACCGGAAGGCATACCCCATGTACTGGTACATCTCCGCGGTCTCCTTGCTGCCGTAGAACTTCTCCATCTGCGCGGCGGGCATGCTCGCGATCGCGACGATGCCCTGCGCGATCTTGGCGTCGGCCGAGGGCTTGATGCACCACAGCGAGGTGTCCCAGTTGCCGGCGTAGTACCGCATGCCGGGCAGGAAGGAGACCTTGCGCGGGAACAGGTTTCCGGTCGCGACCGTGCCGGCGGAGACGGCGAAGAGCACCAGCGGCCACGGGCTCTGCAGATCGCCGAGGCCGATGCCCGCGTTGCCGACGAACAGCGCCAGCACGCTGAACATCATGAAGACGTTCCACTCCAGCGGCACCCCCATCGGGATCGCGGACAGGATCCCGAAGTGGAAGCACAGCATCACCACCGCCGCGATCGTGGTCACCCAGCCGCCGTGGGAGAAGAACAGCACCAGCGGCACGAGCATCTCGATGGCGGTGGACAAGTGCGCGAGCCACCGCGACGCGCGTCCGGGCCGCAGATCGTCGGGAAAGTGCTCGAAGAACCTGCGCTTGATGGCCCGCGGCCGGATGACCGGGTTGTTGCTCATCATCGTGGAGATGACGAACGGGAAGTGCTTGTTGAGCTTGGACGTCGCCGCGCCCATCCAGATGACCAGGCACACCAGCTTGGCGGCGATCACGATGTCGGCGCCGGCGAACAGGAAGCACACGGCCAGTGCGCCGTAGACCTCGCCGCGCGCGGCCAGGAAGAGCACCTTGTCGCGCAGGCCGGCAAGGGCGAGCAGGCCGATGATCGTCGCGGTCTGCCATACCGGCAGCACGCCGACCTGCGATCCGAGCTCGGGGATGGGTCCGGTGCCATCGGAGAACAGCGCGACCAGCAGCATCACCAGTAGCGCGGCGTAGAGGGCCACGTCCACCGGCGTGCGCGCGTCGCCCCTGGTCAACGGGATCCGGTTGGGCCACGGTGGCAGCCGAATGGTCTTAGGCCGCAGCCAGTACAGGATCGAGCCCATCGGCGGGAAGAAGCGGTTGTTCAGCGGGCCGAACCCACAGCCCAGGCCGACGATCTCGAACAGCATCGTGTAGAAGACGACCTTCTGGTACACGATCGGCTCGTGATACCAGGCCGCCACGTCGGTGAACCCGCCGAAGAATCCCCGATCCCCGCGGTGCTCAACACGATCAGCCAGGCGAACAGCACGTACAGCAGGATCTTGACGACGTAGAACAGGTGCATCACCACGGGTGTGCCGAAGCCCACCTCGGCCCAGTGCCGGGCCATCGGGACGATCCGCTGCGCGCGAGTTCCCTTGCTCCATTCGGCGTAGTCGACGACCGGTGCGTCCTGCTTGAGAAACCCCATGGCTGACAAGACTAGAACGTGTTCCAGTTCGCCTATCACGGCGAATGTGCGGATTCCTCCGCGGACAATCGCGCGCCGGGCGTAGCCGGAACGCAAGTCGGCGACGCTCAGGCGCCGGTTTTGGCCGGTGGGCGGTAGAAGATCACCAGCTGGCCGATGCCCCCGGCCAGGCCCAGCAGCAGCGAGATCAGCAGGCCCCACCAGCCGTGCAGGAAGTCGTAGAACCCGGTGCCGGAGAACAGCGGCGTAGTCGAGGCTGAGCTTGCCCGCCCCGATGGTCGCGATGCCGACCGCCGAGGCCGCCAGCACCAGGTTGTACTCCCAACCCTCCTTGACGATGAAGAATCCGTTGGCCTTGTGCACCGTCCAGGCGGCCACCAGCATCAATGCGACGAATCCCGCGGCCGGGACCGGGGTGAGCAGGCCCACGGCCAGTCCCAGGCCGGCGGCCATCTCGGTGGTCGCAGCGACCCGGGCGTGGAACCTGCCCGGCTTCATGCCCATGCTGTCGAACCAGCCGGCCGTGCCCGCCAGCCCGCCCTTGCCGAAGAACTTGTTGTAGCCGTGCGCGGCCATGGTCAGGCCGAGGACGACACGCAGGATCAGGACTCCGACATCGTAGGCAGTCATGTAACAGAACTTAGAACATCTGTCACGGCGATGCTGCCGTGGGTTGTGGTCGCAGCGCGTGGTCGAGCCGCTCCACATAGGCGTCGATGTCGCCGATCGCCGAGTCGGCGGCGTGCACGCTGATCACGATGGTGTCGCCGATGCCGTGCACTCCGTGGGTCAGACCCATCATCGGCGATAGGCCGGGGAAACCGGCGGTGAGCACCACCGGTGACCCGCCGAACGACAGGTCGGCCGCTCCGCGATACACGCTGGAGACGACGGTGTTTCCGGTGACGGTGTCCGATCGCGCGTCGGGATCGAAGTGCGCGACGCCCCAGCGCAGCAGTGGCGCCGGCGTCGCGGCGAACGCGGCGTTCGCGGCGAGCAGTGCTGGATGCGCCGCCCGGCGCCGACGCCGATGCAGGTCGGCGGCGATCCGCTGCGCGCGCTGGAGGGGGTCCAGATCCGGGTAGAGGCCCACGCCGACATTGCCGAAGTGGTTGTTGGCCCGCCGCGAACCCGTCCTGGCCATCGGGACCTCGGCGCCCAGCAACGCCGGGTCGTCGCCCAGTTCCCGCAACTGCCCGGCCAGCGCCGCGGACACCGCGGCGAGCACACCGACGGTCACCGTGGGGCCGCCCAGCGCCGCCCGCTGCCGCACCAGCGTACGAATCCGGCGCGCCCCCGCCGGCCGGGCGTTGGTGCGGAGCGCGGGACACGGAGCCGCCTGCGCGGGAACCAGTCCCGCGGCGGTCTCGCGGACCAGGGCCCGGTGGGTGCGGGCCGCGGCCAGCGCGCGCCGCGGGAACGCCGCCACGCCCCGGTGCGACGGTGCGGCGGCGGGCACCGCGCCGTCGCGACCCAGCAACCGGGCTGCCAGCGCCGAAGATCGCACACCGTCGCCGAGTGCGTGCGAAATCTGCAGCACCACAACCGTTCCGGGGCCGGCACCGGGTACATCGACAACAGCGGGGAACACGTGCAGGCGCCACGCCGCACACTGGGCGTCGAGCGGCTCGTCGACCAGCGCCGCCACCGCGGCCAGGCAGCCGGCCCAGGTGAGCGGGTCGTGCACCAGGAACTGCCCGGGTGCGACGGCACACGGCTCCCACACCGGGTAGGTCCAGCGATGCGCGTCGGCGATGCGCAGCCGCAGCGCGGCGCAGCGCTCGGCCCGGCGTCTGACCGCTGCTATCGCGTGCTCGACGTCGGTCTCTTCTCCGGCGAAGGCGTAGAGCAGGAACTGATCGTTGGGTATCGTCGCCGCCATCCAGTGAGTCTGCGCATCGACCGCGGCGAGCCGGCGCACCGTCATGCGCCCAAGGTTAGGCTGTGCCGCATGTCGCTGCTGCCGACCGTGTCGGAGTCCGGCGCGGTGCTGGTCACCGGCGCATCCTCGGGCATCGGGGAGGAGATGGCGCGCGAGTTCGCCCGGCGCGGTTACCCGGTGATCCTGGTCGCGCGGCGGGCCGACCGGCTACGCGCGCTCGCCGGCTCCCTCGGCGGGTCCGCGCACCCGCTGCCCACCGACCTGGGCGACGCGGCGCAGCGGGCGGCGCTACCCGAGCTGGTGGCCGGGCTGGGACTGCACGGTCGACATCCTGGTCAACAACGCCGGACTGGCGAACGTCGGGCCGGTCGCCCGCTCCGATCCCGACGCCGAACTGCGGGTCATCGCCGTCGACGTCGCCGCCGTGGCGGACCTGTGCAGCCGATTCGTGCCCGGCATGGTCGACCGCGGGCGCGGTGCGGTGCTCAACGTCGCGTCGGTCGGCGGCTTCGGACCGGTGCCGTTTCAGGCGTCCTACGGAGCGGCCAAGGCGTTCGTGCTGTCCTACACCGAGGCACTGCGCGAGGAACTGCGCGGCACCGGCGTCACCGCCGCCGTCGTCTGTCCGGGTCCGGTACGCACCGGGTTCGGCGAGGCCGCGGGCATCCCCGACGAGGACGCCGAACAGATGCTGCCCAAGTTCCTCTGGGAGGACGCCGACGCCGTCGCCCGAACCGCGATCGACGGGCTCGCCGCCGGCCGGCCGGTGATCGTCCCCGGCGTCGCCAACCGGGCCGCGGCGCTGGTGTACCGCTACGCTCCGCACAAGGTGGTGCTGCCGTTGCTCGGACGCAGCCACCCGGGCCGGCAGGACTAGCGCCCTATACCGGATCGAACTGCGAGATCAACCAGCGGTCGCCGTCCTTCTCCAGGGTGACCCGCACGCTCGAGGCGGTGTCGGTGGGCGCGTCCTGACCGACTCGCACCGTCTGATTCACGAACACCAGCACGACGGCCTCGTCCTGATCGGCCGACACCGAAGCCGCTGCCGGCACGGACGCCACCGCGGAGATCTGCTTCTGTTTGGCGCCGGGGATCACGACGTCGTTGGTCAGCGAGGTGTATGAGTCGCGGAACTCACCGGTGAGCAGGTCACGGGCCGCGGCGAGCTGCTTGTCGACGGTTTCGGGTTTGTAGGACAGCAGCGCGATCGTGCTGTCGCGCGCGGCCCGCACCGAGGATTCGGCCGCCGAGAGGGAGCCGGAGGGCGTCGGGCGGATCTGCCCTTCGGTATAGGTTCCGTTGAGCCACTTGAGATAGCCGGCTCCCAGCATGAGCACCACGGCGAGCGCCGGCAGCAGAACGAACGCGACCATTCGCCGCCACCGGCCACCCCGCTCGGGCGTCTCCGTCGCGGCTGCTTCGGAGTCGTCGGCGACACCGGATTCCTCGTCGGTCACCGGCGTTGTGGGCTCGGTGAGCTCGGCGGCCCCGGTGGCCTCCGAGATCTCCGTGGCCTCGGTGGTTTCCGTGGCTTCAGCAGGCTCGGTCTTCTCGTGTTGCTCTCGGTGCTCTCGGTGCTCTCGGACTTCTCATCGCTCATGGCACGAACTCCACGTTAGACACCTTGGCTTCGTCGCCGATCTTCTCCACGGAGATCCGCATCCGCCAGGCCCGCGGTTGCTGTTCCGGCGCACCGGCATTGGAGGTCTTGACCGACACCGCGACGAGCACCTCCGCCTCGTTGTCGGTCGCGGACTCGAGCCCGGCCTCGGCGATGGTCCCGGCGGACTTGGACTTCGCCTGCTTGACGACCGCCATGAACGGCTGTGCGCGCTGCTGGAAGTCGTCGTAGAAGGTGCCCGTGGCCGAGTCCAGGATGCGCTGCACGTCGGCGTCCGCGTGCTCCCAGTCGATGGTCGTCAGGTTCAGCGCCCCCTGGCGGCCCACCTGCAGGAACAGTTCGCGGCGCTGCTCGTCCCGGTGGGACTCCCAGGTGCGGTAACCCAGCCAACCGGTCAGCCCGCCAAGCGCGAGCAGCCCGATCAGACCGGCGATGAGCGCCATCTTGATGTGCGACATCGGCGTCCGCGGACTGGCGACCGCTCTCGTCACTCGGCCTCGTCGGCCTCGTCGGCCTCGTCGGCCTCGTCGGCCTCGTCGGCCTCGTCGGCCTCGGTCACCTCGGCCTCGTCGGCCTCGTCGAGCTCGGTCACCTCGGCGGCGTCGGCGTCGTTCTCGTCGACAACGGTGGATTCGGAGTTCAGGGTCGACTCACTCAATTCCCCGTCGGGGGCAGCAGCATCGTCTGCCATGTTCGCTCCTCTGCGGCACCGTTGGCCAGGTTGGACTGTGTGTAGACACGTCCGTCCGGTCCAACGTACGTGCCGGTCGCCGGATCGTATTCGGCGGCCGCTATCGGCGGCGGCGCCGGAGCCGGTGGCGGAGACGCCTGTGTCGGTGAGATGTCCGGCGGGATGTCCGGGACGGCCTGGCCGGACAGCGTCGCATTCGGGTCGCCCTTCCAGTTGTAGCCGTCGTTGAGCGGCACGTAGTTCTCGTCGCTCTCACATTCCTGCCACGTCGGCGCGCGCTTGCCGGGCACCGTGCACGCACGGCAGGTTGCGGGCACCGCGCACGTTGAACGGCGCGTCCTGCGGCACCCGGCAGTACACGTCGCCCGGCGGCCGGTCCGGGTAGTCCTCGAAGCGTCGGCACCCGCTGCTGCTGGGCGGGCAGGAAGCCGGTGGTGCACGGCGGCGGGATAGCCTGCGGGGGCAGCGGGATCGGCGCCGGGAGCAACGGGGATCGCCAGGTTGAGGTTGAAGTTCAGGTAGTCGCCCATGTAGTCCTGCTTGGTGTTCCGCTTGTGCACGCCGACGGCCTGCGTGACCGCGGTGCCCTGCGGCAGCAGCACCAGCAGCTGCTCGAGGCTCGGCTGGTAGGTGACGCCACCTCGCCGACGCTGACCAGGTTGGCCAGCACGATCGGCAGCGTGGGCCGCAACCGGTCGAACAGCGCCCGCACCTCCTCGGCGGCTCCCGGACCCTTGTCGAGGATGCCGCGACCGCCGGGTCCTGGCGCTGCAGCTGGCCGGTGACGTTGGCCAGGTGCGCCGCCCACGCCTGGATCGAGTCCCGCGGTCTCGGTCTGGCTGTCCAGCACCGGCTTGCGACTGGTCGATCAGCGGTGGTCAGCGAGTCGAGGTTCTTGCGGGCGTCGATGGCCAGCTTGGATGCTCCCGGTGACCAGCCGGCGCAAGCTCCGGCCCGAGCCCGCCGACGGCGGTGTAGGCCTCGTCGACCACCGTCTTGAGGTTGTCGCGCGGGATCGCCTCCAGGCCGCGGTTGGTGGCGTCCAGCAGCGTGTTGATGTCGGGCGGCACCGGTGGTGCGGTCCAGCGGGATCACGTCGCCGTTCTTCAGCATCGGGCCGTCGGCGCTGCGGGGCAGCAGCTGCGACGTACTGCTCGCCGACCGCGGACAGGCTGTGCACCTCGGCCTCGAGATCGGCGGGATCTCGATGTCCGAGTTCAGCGACAGCACCGCCGCGACACCGGTGTCGGTCAGCTGCGACGCTCTTCACCCGCCGACCTCGATGCCGCGATAGGTGACGTTGCCCCGCGGGTACAGGCCGCCGGTCTCGCGGCAGCTCCACGGTGACCTGGTACTGCCCGATGCCGAACATGGCGGGCAACCGCATGTAGCCGAACACCATGATCGCCAGCGCGGTCGTCGCGATGACGGCGAAGATCGCCAACTGGATGAGGATTCGCCGGGTCAGCCGCATGTCAACGGCCCCTGATCCCAGCGGTACGGGGCGACCAGCGGATTGCCCGCGGTGCGGGCCGCCGCGTTTACGGGCTGGGCAACTGGCCGATGGTGCGGCCCCACTGCAGTTCCAGCTCCGTCAGGTCGCCCTCCCACCGCGGTGCCGGTGAAGAACCCTGCGTCGATGCGGCTCAGCGTCAGGTCGAGGATCGGCGTCAGGTTGGCGTAGTCGCCGCGCATCCAGTTGGTCAGCGTCTCCTTCGGGAAGCGGGAACGTGGGCAGGAAGCTCAGCGCGCGGGTCAGCGCGGGACCGGCGTTGGCCAGCGACTCCAGCACCGGCCCGAGGTCCTTGAGTTCCTGCGACCAGGGCGTCCTTGGTCTGGTTGACCGAGTCGGCGGCCAGCGCGCTGAACTTGCCGAGCTGATCGAGCGCCTCGGCCAGGTTCTCGCGCTGGTCCTTGAGCACCGCCAGCGCATCCGGGATCGTCTTAAGCGCCCTGTCCACCACCGGCTTCTGGTCGGCGAACTGGCCGACCAGGTTGTTCAGGCTCTCGGTCGCGGCGATGATGTCGCTGCTTCTGGTCGTCGAGGTAGCCGATGAACATGTCGAGCTGCTCGATCAGGCTGCGCAGGTCGTCCTCGCGCCCGGCGAACGCGGTGCTCAACGCCTCGGTGATGTCCTGGATCTGGCCGATGCCGCCGCCGTTGAGCAGCAGCGACATCGCGGCCAGCGTCTGCTCGGTGCGTCGGGTAGCTGCCCGACGACGACAGCGGGATCAGCGAGCCGTCGTGCAGTCTGCCCTGCGGCGGCACGTCGGTCGGGCGGCGCCAGCTCGATGTGCAGCGAACCCAGCAGGCTGGTCTGGCCGATCGTGGCCGTCGCGTTGGCGGGCAGCTCGACGTCGCCGTTGAGCTTCATCGTCACCAGCGCATGCCAGCCCTGACGCTCGATCTTGGTGACGTGTGCCGACGTTGACATCGCCGACCCGCACGCGCGAGTTCGGCTCGATGTTGTCGACGTCGGGCATCTGCGCCTGGATGGTGAACGCGCCCGGGCCCGCGCCCTGCGGTGCCCGGCAGCGGCAGCGAGTTCAGCCCTCGCCAGCCAGCAGCCGGACGAGCACGACGGCCGACACGACCGCGACAGCAGGCACGCGACGCACCGCGCGGCGCATCATGATCGCCGCTCCCGCCGGGCACCATCATGCCCGGCAGGCCGTCGGCCGGATTCGGCGCGACGGACGCCTCGGCCGGCAGCGGCGGACCATCGACGGCGGCAGTGGCGGGCCTGCGCCGGTCCGGTGCCGGGCGGCCGACGGCGGCTGCGGCGGCGACGGACTTGCGGCGGAATGTAGTCCGGCCGCATCCAGTCCTCGCTGTAGGTGAGCTCGTTGGGCCGCGTGGTGGCGCCGACGAAGAGGTTCTCGCCGAGCGGCAGGAAGTTGTACTGGCGGTTCTTGATGATCGGCGCCAGGTACTGGACGCACAGCTTGGCCGACTGCTCGGCGCCCAGCCGCGACGCCGCCTGGATCGCCCCGCACAGGAAGGAGATCGGGTTGGCGAAGTTGTTGATCATCGGCGACGCTGCTCACCGCGCCCTGGGCGGGCTGGTAGATGTTGACGTAGTTCTGCAGCGTGTTCGGGCGCGACGTGCAGGGCCTGCTTGATGTCGTCGAGGCTGTCGGTCAGCGCCTGGGTCACACCGGCCAGCTTGTCCGACGTGGTGCCCAGCGCTTCGCGGTTGTCGGCGACGAAGGTCTGCACGTCGCCGACCACGTCGTTGAGATCGCGGCACGGCGTTGGCCACCTCGTCGGGATCGTTGGCCAGCAGCCCGGTCACCGACGCCAGGTTCTGGTTGAGCTGGCGCATCAGGTCGGTGCTGTCCTGCAGCGCCGACACCAGGATCGACAGGTTCTTGACCGTGGAGAAGATGTCGGTGCTGTGGTCGCCGAGGGCCGAAAACGCTTGCGACAGCTTGATGACGGTGTCCCGGATGTTGGCGCCCTGGCCGCGCAGGTTGTCGGCGGCGGTGTTGATGACCGAGCCCAGCGTGCTCACGCCGCCCGGCTCGGTCGGCTGCAGCATTTCGGTGAGCTTCTCCAGCTGCTTGCGAAGGTCGTCCCACTCCACCGGAACCGCGGTGCGCTCCCGCGGGATCACCGCGTCGTCGTGCATCACGGGCCCGCCGGTGTAGGCGGGGGTGAGCTGGATGGCCCGCGGCCGTCACCAGCGTCGGCGACAGGATCGCGGCCTTGGCGTCGGCGGGCACCTTGTACTTGCCGTCGTACCAGAACGTGATCTTGACCGACTCGCGGCTGCGGCTCGATCTGGTCGATCCTGCCGACGGGCACGCCGAGGATGCGAACGTCGTCGCCGGCGAAGATGCCGTTGCTGTTCTCGAAGTATGCGACGACGTGTGTGCGGTTGACCGCGTCGGTGGTCCGCACCAGCACGACGCACGCCGCCGACCAGCAGCACGACCAGCGCGGCGGCCAGGCAGGTCCTGGCGGGTGCGGGTCATCGTCCGGCCTCCGCGGGTGCGAGCGGCGGCACCTCACCGGGCGCGGGCACGAGCACCGGCGATCGGGGTCGGCTGCGGCGTGGACTGCAGCCTCGGCGGTGCGCTCGGCGGGCGGTCCCGGCGGCGGCCCGCCCGGCGGCGGCGCCGGCGGCGGCTCGCGGTAGGGATAGCAGCCGGTGGGGCCGGGCAACGGCAGGCCGGGCGGACCGCAACCCTGGTCGCCGGGATTGCCGGTGATGGCGTCGGGCAGGGTCAGTCGCGGTTCGCCGCCCTGGCCGGTGCGCGGGATAGGGCACCGGCAGCGCCGGTGTGCCCGGCTGGCCGATCTGCGGGTCGGTGCGCTCCGACGGGCAGCAGCACGTTGGGGTCCAGGCCGAGGTCGGAGAACGCGGCGTCGACGAACGGCTGCAGGAACTGGCCGGGCAGCAGGTTGGCGACGTAGGTCTTGAAGAACGGGCCGGACGACACCGATTCGCCCAGCGACATCGAGTACTGGCTGAGCAGTTTGATCGACCTCTGCAGCCGTTCCTTGCGGTTGTCGAGGATCGTCAGCACACCGTTGAGCTTGTCCAGCGCGGGCTTCAGGGTGTCGCGGTTCTCGGCGATGAAGCCCTTCAGCTGCTCGGCTGAGCGCCGAGATGTTGCCGGAGATCTGATCCAGTGCGCGCGCTTTGGTTTCGCAGCTCGGCCAGCAGCGCGTTGGTGTTGGCGACCAGGCTGACGATCTGGTCGCTGCGCTCGGCCAGCACCGTGGTGGCCTTGTTGGCGTTGGTCGAGCAGGCTGCGCAGCTGCGGCGTCGCGTTCGTCGAGGGTCTGCGGAGAACCGCGCCACGCCCTCGACCGCGATCCGCAGCTCCGGCGGGGTGTCGGAGAACGTCTCCGCCAGCACCGCGCAGCGAATCCGACAGCTGGTTGGTGTTCAGGCCGCTGATCGTCGTCGCCAGATCGCCGAGCGCGTCGGGCAGCTGGTACGGCGACGTGGTGCGCTCGAGCGGAATCGTGCCCTCCAGTTGGCCGTCGCCGCGGGAGGTGACCTCGAGGATCTTGGTGCCCAGCAGGCCCTTGGTCTTGATCGCCGCCTCGGTGCGATCGCCGAGCCGGATGTCCTTGTCGACGGTGAACTTGACCAGCACCCGCGGCCCGTCCAGCGTCGATGGACTTGACCTTGCCCGACCTCGAAGCCCGACACCTGCACGCCCTGCACCGGTGGTCAGGCCGCCGGCCTCGGCGAAGTAGGCCGAGTACTCCTTGCCCTGGAAGAACGGCAGCCTGTCGTAGTTCAGCGCGCCCCGACCACGATGCCGACGGTCAGCGCCAGGCCGACCGCGCCGATGACGAGCTGATTGCGTTCGGCGAAGGACTTCATCGCGGCGCGCACCTCCCGGTGGACTGGCCGGCAACCTTGACGTACACCGGTTGGCCGCCCTTGCCGTTGAGCTTGAGCACGATGTCGCACAGGTAGAAGCTGAAGAAGTCGCCGTAGATGCCCTGCCGGGCCAGCGCTTGGTAGGCGTCCGGCAGCGTGTTGAGCAGGTTGTCGAAGTACTCGTGGTCGGCCACGACGATGCCCGACGGCCGGTCGGTCTCGCTGCACGGTCTTCGCGAACGGCTGACGGGCCTGCGGCAGCAGGTCCGCGATGCTCGCCGGCGGCGGCGTTGGTGTAGGCCAGGCCGTTGCTGATGTCCTGCCTTGCGGTCCGCCAGGCCTTCGACCAGCTCGGACAGCGAGTCGACCGCCTTGGCGAACTGGTCGCTCTGGTCGCCCAGCGATCCCAGCACCACGTTGAGGTTGATGATGACCTGCGCCGATCAGCTGATCCCGGTCGGCCAGCGTGTTGGTCAGCGCCGCGGTCTGCGCCAGGAACGAGTTGATCGTCGCGCCCTGGCCCTGCAGGGCCTGAGATCAGCTGGCCGGACAACGCGTTGACCTGATCGGGATCCAAGCGCGCGGAACAGCGGCCGGAAGCCGCCGATCAGCGCGTCGAGGTCCAGCGCCGGCGCGGTGCGGGCCAGCGGGATGGTGTCGCCGGGCTTGCAGCGTCGTCGGTGCTGCCGGCGCCCTCCTCCAGCGCCAGGTAGCGGCCGCCGATCAGGTCGTCGTAGCGGATGACGGCCCTGCTGCCCTCGGTCAGCACCACCGAGTCGTCCGCGGTGAACTCGACCAGCGCCGTGGTGTCGGGTTGAATCGCAACCTTCTTGACCTTGCCGACCTCGACCCCGGCGATGCGCACGAAGTCGCCGTTCTCCAGCCCGGTCACGTTGATGAACTCGGCCTGGTAGCGCGTGCGTCTTCTCCCCGAAGCGCAGCTGCCCGAAGACCGCGAACAACGCCGAACACGCCGAGCAGGCACACGGCCAGGAACACGGCAAGACGCCACGCGTCGTGTCGAGTCTTGGCTCGTCATGCCTGGCATGGCGGATCACCTCTCCGTGCTGTGTCGGTTGGCGGTCATGGTGACGGCGCAGCCTCGCGTGGCAGCGGAACGGCGGCAGCGGGGTCGGCTGCATCTGCGCCGGGTTCGCGAACCACGAACGGCTCGGAGCCCGGCGTCGGGTCCCGGATCCCGCGGCGCGCCCGGCGGCGGCGCGGGCGGCAGCCCCGGCCACAGCGGGGTGCCGTCGGGCGCGTAGAGGTCGCGCACCGTAGGCCGGGGCGCCCGGGTACGGGATCGGCCCGATGGCGGGCCCGCCGAACAGGTTGCGGATGCTGGGCGGTTCGGGCACCGCGCGGGTGACCGGGAAGTAGTTGGCCCAGCCCGGGAACCCGATGCCGGGGTTGGGCCGCCAGTCGAGCCCGGTGCCGAACCCGGTGTTGGTGACCAGGTGGCGCACCGGCCAGTTCTTGCGCGACGTCCGGCAGCGAGCCGCACGCCGGGCTTGCCGCCCGGTCCGCCCTTGGCGCCGATGATCGGCAGGTTGTCCGGATAGTGGTAGGGGTCGTCGCCGAGCGACAGCCCGACGTCGAGGACCAGGGTGCGGCCGTTGCCGCCGGGCCTGTCGTAACCGCCGGTGTCGAGCAGCGTCTTCGCGCCCACCAGCAGGCAGGTGTACTCCGGGTTGTACTTGAACAGCAGGTTGGTGGTCGGCTCGAGCACGTTGATCGCCTTGATCAGGTTGGCCTGGTTGGGCGCGAGCAGGCTGATGCCGCTGTTGGACAGCCCGATGGTGGACAGCAGCAACGCATCCAGCTGCGTCGGCCTGGTTGGTGATGGTGGTGCTGGTGGTGCTCGAGCGCGTCGAGCGTGGCCAGGATGTCCTGCGCCGCAGCGCTGTAGGTGTCGTTGAAGCCCTTGAGCGCGCTGCCAGTCCGCGCGCGATCGGTCTCGCTGCGCGGGTTGAGCTCCAGCAGAACCTGGTTGGCGTCGGTGGTGGCCTGCCCGATCCGCTGCGCCCTGGCCGCGCACACCGTCGGCCAGCGCGGACAGCGTGCCGTTGAGCTTGGCCGGGTCGATCTGGTCGAGGACGTCGACCAGGTTCTGGAACACCGTGTTGGCCTCGACGGTGACGTTGCGCGACAGCAGATCACCTGGCCGGCCTGCGAGCCGCTGCGGGCTGGGGTCGTCGGGATAGATCAGGTCGACGTACTTGGCGCCGAACACCGTGGTGGCCTTGATCTGCGGCCTCGACGTTGCGCCGGGATGTAGCTGATCTTGTCCGGGTCGATCTCCAGCTTGAGCGCGACCGGCTCGCTGCCGCCGTCGAATCGCGGCGACCCGCCCGACCTGCACGCCGCGCAGCTTGACCTTGGCGTTCGTCTCCATCACCAGACCGGCGCGGTCGGAGGTCAGCGTGACCGGCACGACGGACTTGAAGGTGCCGGAGAACAACGCGTACGTCAGCCAGAGCGCGACCGACGAGTACCACGAGCAGGATCAGCGTCCACCACGCCGGGTGCAGGCCTTCGTCTCGTTGCGTCCATGCTCAGCCCGCCAGGTTGAAGTTGCCGGACTGGCCGTACACGGCCAGCGAGATCATCACCAGGACGAACGCCGACGACGATCAGCGAGGTGCGCACCGCGCGCCCGACCGCCTCGCCCACCCCGGCCGGTCCGCCGCGCGCGGTGTAGCCGTAGTAGGTGTGCACGAGCATGATGACCACCGCCAGGACGATGCACTGGACGAACGACCAGATCAGGTCGGTGGGGTTGAGGAACGTCTTGAAGTAGTGGTCGTAGACGCCGGTGGACTGGCCGTAGATGAACGGTGGTGCCGAACCGCGCCGCCCAGAACGCCACAGCACACCCACGCAGTACAGCGGGATCACCACGAGGAAGCCCGGCGATCACCCTGGTGGAGGCCAGGAAGGCGATGCTGCGGATGCCCATCACCTCGAGCGCGTCGATCTCCTCGTTGATCCGCATGGCGCCGAGTTGGGCGGTGGCGCCGGCGCCGATGGTCGCCGACAGCGCGATGGCGGTGGTGGCCGGCGCGATGAGCCGCACGTTGAAGTAGGCCGAGACGAATCCCGTCAGCGCTTCCACACCGATCTCGGAGAAGTCGTTGTAGCCCTGCACCGCCACCAGCGCGCCGGTGGTCACGGTCAGGAAGCCCGACGATCGCGACCGTGCCGCCGATGACGACCAGCGCCCCTGCGCCCAGGCCCATCTGGGCGATGATCCGGATCAGCTCGATCCGGTAGTGGGTGAGCACGTAGCCGGTATCGAGCGCAGGGTGCGGCCGTAGAACTTGGTCTGCGTCCCGATGCCGGTTCCACGGACCGGCCACGCGCTGGAACCGGGCCTTGAGCCACGGGAACTGGGAATGCGGGCCGCGAGACCGTCATAGCGTGATCTTGATCGCAACGGCCGTCGCGACGATGTTGATCGCGAACAGCGCCATGAACGTGAACACCACGGTCTCGTTCACCGCGTTGCCGACACCGGCCGGGCCGCCGCCGACGGAAATGCCCTTGTAGCAGGCGATCAGGCCGGCCGACAGCCCGAACAGCGCCGCCTTGACCAGCGCGATGATCGACGTCGGTGGCGCCGATGATCAGGGTCAGGCCCGCCGCGAACGCGCCCGGCGAGACGTGCTGGATGTAGACGACGAAGAAGTAGGCGCCCGACGAGGCCGACGAGGATCACCGTCGCCGACAGCGCCAGCGACACGACGGTGGCGGCCAGCACCCGGGGAACCACAAGCGCCTGAATGGGGTTGATGCCCATCACCCGCAGCGCGTCGAGCTCCTCACGGATGGTGCGGGCGCCCAGGTCGGCGCACATCGCGGTGGCGCCGGCGCCGGCGACCACCAGCACCGTCACGATCGGCCCGATCTGGCTGACCGTGCCGAGCGCGGCTCCGGTGCCGGAGAAGTCGGCGGCGCCGAACTCGGTCAGCAGGATCGTTGTCGATGAACGTCAGCAACACGGTGTACGGGAATCGTCAGCATCAGCGTCGGCAGAATCGACACCCGCGCGACGAACCAGGACTGGGCGATGAATTCGCGCCACGCGAAGGGCGGCTTGAACATCGCCACGAAGGTGTCGAGCGCCATCGAATAGAAGCCGCCGAAAGCGCGCACGCGGTTTGGCGATGACGTCGGAAGCGACCATTCAGCGGGTCCTTCCTCGTGTGCAGCTCACCGCCATCGGCCCTCCGACGATCAGCCCTCAGGTGGGTGTGCGCATACGGTACATCTGGGACGGCGCCGGGAAACCGTATATCACCAAATTCCGGCCCGGCAACACGAGTCCGCAACGCGCGCTGCGCTGCCGTGCGGCGAACTCGTCGGCGAGTGTCAGCCCGGCTGCACGGCGCCCACCGCGCGCAGCGCGAAGTCGAAGAGCCGCTCTTGGGCCTGCTTGACCGCCTCAAGGTCGTCGGGCCGCAGGCGGGTCATGACGCGGCTCAACAGCGCGCTGATCGCGACGGCGTCGTGTTCGGGATCGGCGAGCGGGAACGAGCCGTCCGCGCGGCCCCGGCGCAGGATCTCGGTCAGTGACCGCTCGCGATCGGCGTGCGAACTCTCCCGCATCTCCCGGTATCCCTTGGCCGCGCGCACCTCCTCGGAGTCGATCACCGCCATCTGCATCCGCTGCGTGCGGATCCACCATCAGATCGAACAACTCGCCGATCCACGCCCCCAGCTGGTCGGCCGGACTGCCCGCCGGCCGCCTCGGCGACCCGGTCGACACGAGCGGCGATGACGTCGCAGCCCTGCCTGAGCAGCGCCAGATAGAGGTCGTCTTTGGAGTTGAAGTGACGGTAGAAGGCCCGGCTGGACACCCCGGCGCTGCGCAGGATCACCGACATCCGGACCGGACCGCATGTGCGGCTCGGCCAGGCAGCGGTACACCGCGTCGATGATCCTGCGACGATCGTCGTCCTGGCCGCCACCTATTTGCACGAACGTGAATATTAGGGACACCACGCCCACTGCGGGACCCGGGAATGGCGCAACCGGCGCGCTCGGTAACCTCAGATCGCCGGGGCCAGCGAGAGGACGCCTGTGAGCACGACCGGCAGCGAACCGACGATCGCGACGTTCCAGGGCTCCGACGTGCTCGACCTGGTCGCCGACGAGTGGAACCGCCCCTCGGCGACCGACGGATTCGACCGATCACAGCCCTCGGTGCTGATGCTGCACGGCGGCGGACAGAACCGGTTCTCCTGGAAGAAGACCGGGCAGGTGCTGGCGTCCCGCGGCCTGCACGTCGTCGCCCTCGACAGCCGGGGCCACGGCGACAGCGACCGCTCTCCCGACGCGCGATACACGGTGGAGGCGCTGTGTGCCGACACCCGCCGGGTGCTCGAGCAGATCGGCCGCCCGACGGTGCTCATCGGCGCCAGCATGGGCGGGCTGACCGGGATCCTCGCCGCGCGCGAAGCCGGCCCCGACACCGTGACCCGGCTCGTGCTGGTCGACGTGGTGCCCCGCTACGAGAAGGACGGCAGCGCGCGCATCCGCGACTTCATGTTCAGCCACGTGCACGGCTTCGACTCGCTGGAGCAGGCCGCCGATGCGGTCGCCGCCTACCTGCCCCACCGCACCCGGCCGCGCAGCCCCGAGGGCCTCAAGAAGAACCTGCGCCACCGCAACGGCCGCTGGTACTGGCACTGGGACCCGGCGTTTCTGACCAAGCCCGACGAGGACCCGTTCGTGCGGGTGGAACTGCTCGAACAGGCGGCGATCGAGTTGACGGTCCCGATCCTGTTGATCCGCGGGAAGCTGTCGGACGTGGTGAGCGAACAGGCGGTGGCCGACTTCCTGGACAAGGTGCCGGGCGCCGAGTTCGTCGAGTTGTCGGGTGCGGGCCACACCGCCGCCGGCGACGACAACGACGCGTTCTCCGATGCCGTCGTCTCCTTCGTGCTGCGGCCATGAGTGGCCGCCGCACCGCCGGCTTCGACTTCTTCGAGCAGAGCGAACTCCCGGCGCCCCAGGTCAGCGAGGCGCAGGCCGACGAGATCCTGTCGGCCTACTACGGCCTGACGCGCGCGCGCCACGTCGCTGGGCAGCCAGCAGGACAGGAACTTCATCGTCCGGGATGCCGGCGGCGCGGTCCTCGGGGTGCTCAAGATCGCCAACCCGGCGTTCACGCCGACGGAACTGGCCGCTCAGGACGCCGCCGCGCTGCTGATCGCCGATGCCGAACCCGGGCTGCGCGTGGCCGTGCCGTTGGACAACGCGGCGGGCGGCAGTGCACGGCGGTGCCCGGCCTGCTCGCGGGCACCGCCTACGTGCGCCTGCTGCGCCACCTGCCGGGCGGCACCCTCGATCGGCTCGGGTACCTGAATCCGACCGCCGTCGCCGGGCTCGGCGACGTGTCGGGCCGGGTCAGCCGCGCGCTGAAGGAGTTCAGCCCACCCCGGGCTCGACCGGATCCTGCAGTGGGATCTGCGATTCGGCAAGGAGGTCGTCGACGGCCTCGGCGGCCATGTCGGCGATGCGGCCCTTCGGCGACGGCTGCACGCCGCGGCGGACGACGCGTGGTCCCGGATCGCACCACTGGACCAGACGTTGCCGCGGCAGGCCGCCCACATCGACCTGACCGACGCCAACGTCGTGATGTCGCCCGCGGGCGGTGCGCGCACCCCGACGGCATCATCGACTTCGGCGATCTGTCGCCACACCTGGGCGGTGTCGGAGCTGGCCATCACCGTGTCATCGGTCCTGGGACACCCGGGCAGCACGCCGGCGTCGGTGCTGCCCGCGATCCGCGCCTTCCACGCGGTGCGCCCGCTGGCCGAGGCGGAGGTCGACGCGCTGTGGCCGATGGTGGTGTTGCGGGCCGCCGTGCTGATCGTCAGCGGAGCCCAGCAGGCGCGTGCTGGACCCCGCCAACGACTACATCACCGAGCAGGCCGACGCCGAACAGCGCATCTTCGACATCGCGACGTCGGTGCCGATGGAGGTGATGGGTGCCGCCATCCGCGCCGATCTCCACCTCGCGCACACTCCCGCGCCGATCGCGGTGGCCCGGCCGCTGATCGCCGTCGACCCGGCGCGGGTGGTCGACCCTGGACCTGTCGACGACGTCCGACGTGTACGACGACGCGTTCGACGCGGCCGGCCGGCTGATCGGCGGCGTCGAGGACGCCGCCGCCGAGGCCGCGCTGCGGGCCGGCGCCGAGCTGGTGCTCACCCGGTTCGGCGAGGCTCGGCTGAGCCGGGCGCCGCCGCCTGAGCCAGGACGCCCCGGACGTCGTCGCCACCGGCGTCAGCGTGTGGGCCTCGGCGCGGAACCGAGCTCAGCGCGCCGTGGGACGGCGCAGGTCAGTACCGAATCCGGCCGCGTCACGCTGCGCGGCAACGACTTCGAGTTGACCACTGCATGGCGGCGTGGTCGGACCGGTCGGCGGCGGCGTGCGCGCGGGCCAGGTGCTGGGGTCGGCGGACGGCCGGATCGAGCTGCGGGTGCAGCCGGTCGGTGCGCCGGCGGTGCCCGAGTTCGTCGGCCGCCGAGCTGGCGCCGGGCTGGCTGGCGCTGGCGCGCGACCCCCGGCCGCTCGCTCGGACTGGCCGCGCTCGAGGCCGCCGGCGACGCCGACCTGCTGTCCCGCCGCGACGCGAGTTTCGCTGCGGTGCAGGAGTTCTACTATCGACAGGCCGCCGCAGATCGAGCGGGGCCGCCGCCACTTCCTGATGTCGACGGCCGGGCGCAGCTATCTCGACATGGTGAACAACGTCACCGTGCTGGGCCACGCCCATCCCCGGATCGCCGCCGCCGCGGCGCGCCAGCTGCGCAGGCTGAACACCAACTCGCGCTTCAACTATGCGGCGGTCGTGGAGTTCAGCGAACGCCTCGCCGGCCTGCTGCCCGACCCGCTGGACACCGTGTTCCTGGTCAACTCCGGCTCGGAGGCCAGCGATCTCGCGATCCGGCTGGCGACCGCGGCCACCGGGCGGCGCGACATCGTCGCGGTCCGCGAGGCCTACCACGGCTGGACGTACGGCACCGACGCCGTGTCGACGTCGACCGCGGACAACCCGAACGCCCTTGCCACCCGGCCGGACTGGGTGCACACCGTGGAGTCACCGAACAGCTTCCGCGGCAAGTACCGGGGCGCCGACGCGGTGCGCTACGCCACCGAGGCGGTGGACCAGATCGGGGAACTGATCGCGGCCGGCAGGCCACCGGCCGGGTTCATCTGCGAGAGCGTGTACGGCAACGCCGGCGGCATGGCGCTGCCCGACGGCTATCTGCAACAGGTGTATGCCGCGGTACGGGCCGGCGGCGGGCTGGCCATCTCCGATGAGGTGCAGGTCGGTTACGGCCGGCTCGGTGAGTGGTTCTGGGGTTTCCAGCAGCAGGGCGTGGTTCCCGACATCGTCTCGGTCGCGAAATCGACCGGCAACGGCTATCCGCTGGGCGCGGTCATCACCAGCCGGGCGGTGGCCGAGCGGCTTCTCCAGCCAGGGCTACTTCTTCTCCTCCACCGGCGGCAGCCCGCTGTCGTGTGCGATCGGCATGACGGTGCTCGACGTGCTCGCCGAAGAGGGGTTGCAGGACAACGCCCGGCGCGTCGGCGCGCACCTCAAGGCACGCCTGGAGGAGCTGACGCACCGGCACCCGATGGTCGGGCACCGTGCACGGATGCGGGCTCTATCTGGGCGTCGAGATGATCCGCGACCCGGCAGACGTTGGAGCCCGCGCCGGAGGAGACGTCGGCCATCTGCGATCGGATGCTCGAACTCGGGGTGATCATCCAGCCGACCGGCGACCACCAGAACATCTTGAAGACCAAGCCGCCGCTGTGCATCGACGTCGAGGCCGCCGACTTCTACGTCGACACCCTCGACCGGGTGCTCACCGAGGGCTGGTGACCGCGGCTCAGGCCAGCAGCGGCACGTCGTCGATCCGGTCGTCGGTGAGGATCTCGAACATCGCCCGCGCACTTCTGAGCTCGGTCCTGGCGAAGCCTTTGCCCGCCAACTGGATTCGGCACGAGGCGAGCGCGGAGTTGTAGCAGTACTTCGCTGCCGCCGTGGGTGTCGGGGTAGGTCAGCCCGATCACGTCGGCGGGCACGGTGGTGATCTCCCCTTCGATCATCTGCTCGCCCAGCCGTGCCCCGAATGTCCACCTGAACGGTCGGTAGTGCCCGTGGGTCTGCAGGCTGCCCCGGATGGTCCGGACCGCGAACTCCCGCCCGGCGTGCCGCAACGACGAGCAGCGTGACGCCGGGGAGCAGCAGGCGGCCGACCGCGGCGCGGGCCGTGACGATCTCCAGCGTCGAGTCGGGCGCGTCGTCGAACGCGCAGACCTGACCGTAGGCGTACGCCGGGGTGTGCCGGGTGCCCCAGTTGTGGTTGACGCTGCCCGTCCAGCCGTCGAGCGTCGACGCCGGCACCGTCGAGCTCCAGGCGACCGTCGAAGGTCGCCCGAGGGTGCCGGACCGTCGTCTTGGCGGTCGGCAGTCGCGACCGGTAGGCGCGCTCCGAGAGCACTCGCACCGGGTCCTGACCGCCCGGGCTGATCGTCAGGTCCCAGCGCGCCCGGCCGGGCAGTACGCCGCGGGCGCGCGCTGTCCTCGAGGCTGGTGTCGGCGATGCGCGCCGTCCAGGGGTCGTCGCCGAAATCGGCGCGGTCGATCGGATAGTGCTGCCGCAGCGCTCGATGGCCGTCCGGATCGAACACCATCACCCACACGTCGGCGCCGGCATCGCCCGAGGTCGGCAGCAGCAGCGTCTCGCGCAGCCAGAGGGCCGGCGCCCGTCGGCGGCGTTGGCGCGCACGAACCGGCTCTCGTAACCAGGGGCCTTGGTGATCGTCACGCCACCAGCATCCAATACTGGACCGGTGACGGGAATGCAGATCGCCGCGGCTCGTGCTGGCGCTGATCGCGGCCGGCGAGGCCATCGCCCTGGTGGTGCTGTGCGCGACGGCTGAAGAGCGCCGAGGAGCAGAAGCCGACGAGTTGCGCCGTCGCCTCGACACCCGCCAGATGCTGGTGTCGGGCGGGACGAAGGCCGTCAAGACGGTGTGGCAGACCGCCAACATCCTGCGCCGCGACGGGTTCGGCGCGGCCGTGCGGTCCTCGATCGAGGAACTCGCCGACTGGGCCGAGGTGGAACGGCCCGACCTGGCGCGGCTGTCGCCGAACGGCAAGTTGGCGATCATGTTCTCCGACATCGAGGAGTCGACCGCGCTCAACGAGCGCATCGGCGACCGGGCGTGGGTGCGGCTGCTCGGCAAGCACGACAAGGCCGTCCGCCGTCACGTCGACGAGCACCAGGGGCATGTCGTCAAGAGCCAGGGCGACGGCTTCATGATCGCCTTCGCCCAGCCGGAGCAGGCGGTGCGGTGCGCCCTCGACATCCAGCGCGTCACTTGGCCAAGCGGCCCAACGGGATTCGGGTGCGCATCGGTATCCACACCGGAAAGTCGGTGCTGCGCGGCGACGACGTGTTCGGCCGCAACGTCGCGCTGGCGGCGCGGGTGGCCGCCCAGGCCGAAGGCGGTGAGATCCTGGTCAGCGACGCCGTCCGCGACGCCGTCGACCGACTGCGACGACATCGCGTTCGACGGCGGGCCGGGACGCCGAACTCAAGGGTTTCTCCGGCTCCCACACGCTCTACGCGGTGTCGGGCTAGCGCTGCGCGGCGCTGGGCCTCGGCGAGTCGCTGGTGCAGCCGGGCGCGAATGTCGTCGGGCGTGTAGGAGTTCCGGCGCCGCTGATCGCGCGCCACCAGCGCCCCGCCGGCGACGACGCCTGCGACACCGGCGAGCCCCACCCACTTCCAGATCCCGCGCATGCGATCAGTCTGCCTAAGCTACGGGCGTGAATCCAAGCACGGTGTCCCTGGATCGCGCGCTGGAGGAGACCCGCACCGGCGACATCTGGTTGTTCCGCGGCCAGTCGGGGCCCGATCGAGCGATTCGGTCGCTGACCAACAGCCCGGTCAACCACGTCGGGATGACCGTCGCCATCGACGATCTGCCGCCCCTGATCTGGCATGCCGAGCTCGGGGACAAGCTGCTCGACCTCTGGACGGGCACCCACCACCGCGGCGTGCAGCTCAACGACCTGCAGCAGGCGGTCGAGCGCTGGGTGCAGACCTACGGCCAGCGCTGCTGGCTTGCGCCAGCTCACCCCCTACGCCGAGCCGGCACAGGAGGACCGGATGCTCGAGGTGATCGCCCGCATGGACGGCACCCCGTTCCCGTCCACGGCCCGCCTGACGGGTCGGTGGTTGCGCGGCCGGCTGCCCACGGTCGGTGACTTCACCCGCGGAATTCCGTTCCTGCACAGCAAGGTTCGCGAGTCCACGCAGCGCCGAAAGGCAGCGCGAGTCAAGGTGGGGCTGGAGACCGCGTACTGCGCCGAGACCGTCGCCATCACCTACGAGGAGATGGGCCTGCTCGAAACCGAGAAGTACGCCAACTGGTTCGATCCGGGCTCTTTCTGGAGCGGTGATGCACTGCCGCTGGCAGGTGATTACCGCCTCGGCGACGAGATCGCGGTGCTCGTCTGACCGCGACGCGGCGGTTTCCTTCGGCGAAACGCCGGTTCGGTTCTCACGCCGGCGGCCGGTGGAAGTGGTTTGCTGATGCCAGCGCGCCGTTTCGGCGCGCGCAGCGAGGGAGCGCAGGCATGCCCACCACCACCGTCCAGACCCCCGCAGACGATGCTCTCGCCGGGGACCGCAGGACGACGCGGCTGCGGGCGGTCTCCATCGTCGTCGCCTCGGTGGGCACGCTCGTCATCGCTGTCATCCTGTTTCAGCAGCACCGCGTCGACAGCCCACGGGTGCAATCCGTTCCCGCACAGCCGGACTCCACCTCGACCCGGGTGCGCCGCACCGGCGGATCCCCGCCGCGCCGACCCGCAGCCGCCCACCGCGGTGCTCGCCGCCGACGAGCACGGCTTCATCGGCTCGGCGGCGCGCTGTGATGCGGGCCAGGAGGCGGTGGCGATAGCGCAGACTGAACGCTCGGCGATCGCCGTGTGCCGGATTCTTCGCGACCGATACGAATATCGGGGTGTGCGGGTGCGGGACGGGGCCTTCCTCCGGCTTGACGATGTGCGTCCCATCCCGGCGGGCTTCGAGGCACGCAATGACGGCACCACCTATCGCCTCTCTCCGACGGAACTGGTGGTCATCTCCGGAGAGGCCCTGCAGAGCCGCGAACCCCTCGTCCAGTACCGGGCGGGCTGAACAGGCGCGTTGCCGGCAACGACGGGGCCGTTGTTTGGCCGCCGTTTTCTGTGGGGATACTAAGAAGTGGTTAGGGGGGTCGTTGCACTCCCGCGGCGGCAATGGTGCCGAGCCCGGGCAGCACGTACGACGACTCGTAGGAGGACATCGTGATCGACGTCAAGAAAATCGTTGCCGGGGCCGTGGCGGCCGCGGCGCTGGGCTTCGCGGCCTTCGGCGCCACCGGCGTGGCACAGGCCAAACCGCACAATCCGGGGCCGGGTGACGACATCTGGGTTCCCGGCGACCCGCCCGGACACAACCCGTTCGGCCCGCCCGGACAAGTGATGCAGGGCAACCCCGTCGTGCCGGGCCTGACCGGTGTCCCGCCCGGTCACTGGAACGACCCGGTCTGGGCCGGCCTGCCGCCGGTCTGGCGGCCCGTCAACTGGCTGGACCTCGGGATCCGTGACCCGCAGCCGTTGGTGTGGAACCCGGGTGCCAACTCGTGGGGCATCTGGTGGAACGGACACTTTCTCGGGTACGCCGCCTGACCCGACCTTCCCGATGGCCGTCTGGACTCGTCCAGGCGGCCATCGGCCGTTCAGGTGTGCCCGGTTCGTGACCTGCCCGCAACCGCCGTCGGGCAGGCTCGTCTCCCATGACGGCCGTCCTCGTGCTCGTGATGATGGCGTCGACCGGCGTGCTCGGCTACCGGCTCGGTCGCCGGGCCGGTGCGCGCACGCCGACCTGGCGTCAACGTATGCAGCGGCGTGCGCTGGCGCGTCAGGCGGTCACCCTCGTCGCGCTGCTGGCGGCCGGCAGGCTCGAGCGCACGGCCCGACGGCGGCTGCCTGCCCTGCCCGCCCGGTGGCGTTGAAGGGCGTCCGAATCGGCAGGGCCATCCTCGGGTAGCTTGCCGGTATGCCGCTTCGCTACGTCGATCCCCACCGGAAGCGCGGCCGCGCCTACCAGCGCGGCGTGCGATTCGGCCGGTCGTCGGTGGGTCAGTTCCTGGCGCGCCACGTTGCCCGGCGTACCGATCCGTACCTGTTCCGCCTGTCCGGTGGACGGGTCAACATGGGCCCGATCATCAACGCGCCGCTGGTGTCGACCGGGGCGAAGTCGGGCCGGCGGCGCCAGACGCAGCTGACGTACTTCCACGACGGATCCGATGTGATCCTGATCGCGTCGAACTACGGCAGGCGCCGGCATCCCTCCTGGTACTTCAACCTCACCGCCCACCCGGACTGCGAGTTCGGTGACGAGTCGTTCACCGCCACGGAAGTGACCGACCCGGACGAGTACGCCCGGCTCTACGCGCTGGCCGAGCAGGTCTACGCGGGCTACGACGATTACCGCGAGAAGACGGCCGAGACCGGTCGGCAGATACCGATCATGCGGCTCATACCCCGTCCGCAGAAGTGACGGCCACGGCTGGTCCGCACCTCGGGCTCAGTCCCGGTGCGCGACGATGTTGACCACGTTGCCGTCGGGGGCGCGAACGAGGAACCGGCGCACACCCCAGGACTCGGTGTGCAACGGATGCACGATTTCGTAACCGAGTCTGGCGGCTTCTTCGAAGGCGGCGTCGACGTCGTCGGTGTGAACGGAGATCACCGAGTCTTCGGGAGCCGTCGCGTCCGCGGTCACGAGCTGAACGTTGACCCCGTTCTCCGGCGAGGTGTAGCGAGCCACCCAACCCAGATTGAACTCCTCGGTGCTCAGCCCCAGGAACTCGGTGTAGAAGTCCCTCGCTGCCGTGATGTCGGCAACCCGCAGATTCGCGGTGATGCGTTTGGCGCGCACGATGCCTCCTCGGCTGTCGGTCTGAACGAGCCCTGGTCCCGAGGCTACGATGCCGGCTCCGCCGGCACGGAACTGGTTGTGCCGACCACCGTCCCGCGAGCGGCCCAGGCGGTCGCGCTGACGGTGAACGGGCCACTACCCAACAGCCGCCGAGCCACCTCCTCGAGATCGGCACGGCCGGCGTCGTCGAGCCGCCGCACGTATGCGCCGGCCGGGCCGATCCCGTAGGTGTACGGTTCCCACCACTCTTCGAAGGTCGGATGCACGACATCGACGGTGAGGGGGCCTTCGGTGATGTCGGCCAGGCCGGCGGCGCCGAACAGATCGGTAAGACGCCCGCGGTACGCCCCCGACATCAGCGCTTCGTCCTGCGCGTCGGGATCGATCTGATGCACCGCATTCCAGAAAGGCGCCAGCGCCCCGGTCGGCCCGTCCCACACGCAAGCTGCGACCACACCGCCCGGACGTGTCACGCGCGCCAGCTGGCCGAGACCAGCCACCGGGTCGGTCATGAAATGCACCACCAACTGTGCGAGCGCCGCGTCGAAAGACGCGGTGTCGTAGGGCAGTTCCTCCGCCGTGCCGCGACGCACGTCGACAATCGGGAAGCGCAGCCGGACCGCGTCGACAAACGGCGGTGACGGGTCGATCGCCGCCACCTCGGCTCCGACCGAGAGCAAGTGCGCCGTCAGCGCACCCGGCCCGCAACCCACGTCGAGCACCTCGTCGCCCCGGCCCACCCGCGCGAAGGCGGTGAAGAGCCCGGCGAGGGGCTCGGCATAGCGGCCCATGAAACGTCCGTAGGCCTCGGGCGACACAGCGAAGCTCACCAGGAGATGGTACGTCCCGCGGGCTTGGCTATTGGGTGGTTCGCAGCCCTGCGGCGATCACGTCGAGCATCGACCGATGATGCGGCCCTCGGCGGTAGTCTCGCGCCATGCGGCCGCTTCAACACTCCATCGACGGGACGGTGGACGGGGACGCCGAACTCGTGCGAAGAGATCTGAAAAGTGCTGCGCAGCAACTGAAAACAGCGGCCCGCCACGGGCCGACGCGGTGCGCGGGTCGTCAGCTCGCCACGGCGGCGGCAAAGGGCTACGAGAGGAGTCGATGTTGACAGATCGCCAGCAGCAACCTGGTCTCGTCGGTGCCCTGCTGCGAGGGTTGAGCACATCGGTGACCGGCAACGCCCAAGCCTTCGGCTTCTCCGTGACCATCACGGTGACCTTCGGCGCAATCAGCACAAGCGAGGGCGATCCCAGCCGTCTGCAGCTGCTCGGATTCGCCATGGCCGCGGTCGCAGCGTTCTCTGTACTCAACCTCTTCGTATTTCTGTTGCTCCGTCACGACAGCGACTCGGTGAAGGTCGAACGTGCAAAGCTGATCGGTACGGCGACCGACTTCTTCGCCGTCGCGGCTGCAGTGGGAGCCGCAATGGGCGTTACCGCGCTGGTTCACGGCTGGGCGTGGGTACTCGCCCCGTTCGTCGCCGGGATCGTATACGTGCTCGTGCAGGCGATCGAACTCACGGTGGGTCGCAGCGAGGCCGATGACTCGCAAGCCTGAGCGTCTGACACCTGGTGGCCTATCCGTCCTGGTGAGCCGGGGAGCGGAATTCGACCACGTCGCCGTCGGTGCTACAACTCCTCGGATAACTGCTCGCGAATCGTCTCCTTGTCGATCACCGACCAGACTTCGACGATCTGCCGATTGTCGAAGGCGTAGAAGACGTGCTCCGGGAACGAGACTCGTCGGCCTGTGGGCTCGAAACCCAGAAACTCTTGTTGTGGAGTGCACTGAAACGAGAGCCTGCACGACACCACGCGGTCGTCGGCAAGCAGGAACTCCGGGGTGAACTCGAGGTCGGGAGTCGCCTCGGTGTCGGCCTCCAGCATCGCTCGATAGCCGCTGAGACCTATCCGTTCCCCGTTGTAAACGACCTCCTCGGCGACGAACCGCCCGAGTTCGCCCCACCGCCGTGCGTTCAAGCACGCCAGATAGTCGCGATAACCGAAAGCAGACCGGCGTCTACCACGGGCTGCTCCTCAACGTCGAAGCGGAACTCCACAACATTGCTGAGATGTTGTCAGATCTACGAACCGGCTTCCAGCCTCACTCCTCGGTCAGGACCTATTACCTATGACCATCAGCGCCACCCCACTGAGCAGCGATACCGCGGCGGTCAGGACGAGCAGCGGACCGAGGCCCAGGCCGGGGAGAGACGCACCTGCGAGGGCCGGCGCAGCGACCGAGCTGATCGCCCCCACGACCAGACAGCCCGTGAACGCCGCGTCCGCGCCATCGGGTACCACTTCGGCGGTCCAGATCGCGAGCACCGCCGACCCGGTCATGTACCCCACGCCGAAGATGCACGCCGAAACCGCCGTCACGGCCAGAGATTCGCTGGCCAGTCCGAGAAGCGCCAATGCGGCACCGACGGCGACGAGGCACAGCGCGGCGACCCGGACGCTGCCCGCTCGCTTCACCATGGCCCCCGCGGCTAGGGCCACGAGGCCGCTGACACCCACGACGGCGTAGAGCGCCGGGACGGCAGCCGCCGGCAGGGTGCCGCTGTCGAGGACGTCCGCCGCGTAGGTGAAGTAGATGATGATGACCCCGAAGTAGACCACCGAGTAACAGACCGGGATCCGAAGCGCTCTGGCCAGCGAAAGGGCTCCCCGCCGGCCGCCGGCGCGTGCCTGCGGGCGGGTCCGCGGCACCAGACGGAGGTTCACGACGGCGGCGGTCACAGCGGCGAGCGCGACACCGGCCCACACCAGCCGCCAGGACCCCAGCAGGGCAACGGCCGACAAGCCGCCCAACACGACGAGACCACCGCCGGTGCCGGTCGTGATGGTCGCGAGTGCCCTCGGCTGCTGTTGGCGCGCCACGATTCTCGTCACTATCTCGGAGTAGGGCGCCCAGACCCAGCCGCCCGCGCTGCCGGCCAGGACGGCGCCGACGGCAAGAACCCACGGAGAATGGGCGAACGTCACGATGACCGCCCCCAGAGCGCCGCAGACCCCACCCACGGTCGTCGGTGCCCGGGAGCCGCGTTGCGCGGCCAGTGGCCCTGCGAGCAGCAGGCCGGCCAGGTAACCGCTGAACGTGGCACTGGCGACCAGGCCGAGCACCAACTCCGATAGGGCCAGGTCCTGTCGGATTCCAGGGAGTGTCAGCCCGTAGGCGTAGCGCGCCATGCCGAAGGCGACACCGACCACCGCCGCACCGGCGATACCGATCCGGCTGGCAGCGGACAACGTCATCGAAGCCCTCTCATCTCCTGGCTCACTGCGCAACGCTGCCCTCGGGGCGCAGGAACCGGAGAGCCGTCCGTCTTTGGATAGGACGGGGACCTCTCGGATTGTCCTCGGAGGCCGCTGACTCGGGAAGCTGACATCCGACATTTCGGCTCGTGCTGTTGCTTGGCCTTCGACTCAGACGTCGAAGCGGAACTCCACTACGTCGCCGCCGGCAGTCATAGGCCGAACTTGGCTCGAGCCGCATCGGTGACCGGAGTGAACAGGTTGATGAGGTTTCCGTCGGGGTCCCTGAACAACAGCGCACGGTTTCCCCAGGGCATGGTCGTAGGCTCGGTGACCACCTCGAAAATGTGCGGGCGGAGTCGCTCGTACTCCGCGTCGACATCGTCCACGATGAATTCGATGATTGCCGTCCGGTTCGCCGCCGGCTCGGCACATCCCTGCCCAAACAACGGGACGGTCTTGTCACTGCCGATGGCCAGCACACCGACGGATGTCGGAATCTCGGCGAAGAGCTCGTTCCCCCATATCGCGGTGACGCCCGTGACCATCTCGTAGAACCCAACGAGTCTCTTCACATCGGCCGTGATGATGCGGATCGAAACAAGTTTCATCGGAACATCTCCTGGGGTTGCCGCGGAACAACTGGCGGATCGACAGAGCAAGTCGGACGCTAGTGCAACACCCCGACAACTCGTCCGCGTCAGGCCTTCTTCTGCTGCTCAGACGTTGAACCGGAACTCCACGACGTCGCCATCCGACATGACGTAGTCCTTGCCTTCCATGCGCACCTTGCCGGCTGCCTTGGCGGCGGCCATCGAGCCGGCTTCCATCAGGTCGTCGAAGGAGACGATCTCGGCCTTGATGAAGCCCTTCTCGAAATCGGAATGGATGACGCCGGCCGCCTTCGGCGCCGTGTCGCCCTGGTGGATCGTCCACGCCCGCGCCTCCTTCGGCCCGGCCGTCAGATAGGTCTGCAGCTTCAGGGTGTGAAAACCCGCGCGCGCCAACGCATCCAGGCCGCGCTCGGTCTGGCCGATCGACTCGAGCAGCTCGGCTGCCGACTCGTCATCGAGTTCCTGCAGCTCCGCCTCGATCTTGGCGTCCAGGAACACCGCATCCGCCGGCGCGACCAGCTCGCGCAACTCTTCGATCCGCGCCGCATCGGTGAGCACCGACTCGTCGGCATTGAAGACATACAGGAAAGGTTTGGAGGTCAACAGGTTCAGCTCACGCAGCAGCGAGACGTCGACACCGGCCGAGAACAGGGTCTTGCCACTGTCGAGAACCTGTTGAGCAGCGACCGCCGCCTCGTGGACCGGTCTGCGCTCCTTGTGTGTGCGCGCTTCCTTCTCCAACCGCGGCAGCGCCCGCTCGAGCGTCTGCATGTCCGCCAGGATCAGCTCGGTCTCGATGATCTCGATGTCGGATTTGGGGTCCACCCGGCCGTCGACATGCACGACGTCGTCGTCGGCGAACACACGTACCACCTGACAGATCGCGTCGCTCTCGCGGATGTTGGCCAGGAACTTGTTGCCCAGGCCCGCCCCCTCCGATGCGCCTTTGACGATCCCGGCGATGTCGACGAACGTCACCGGTGCGGGCACGGTCTTCTCCGAGCCGAACATCTCGGCCAGCTTGTCCAGCCGCGGATCCGGGAGCGCCACCACGCCCTCGTTCGGTTCGATCGTCGCGAACGGATAATTGGCCGCCAGCACGTCGTTGCGCGTCAGCGCATTGAACAAGGTGGACTTGCCGACGTTCGGCAGTCCGACGATTCCCAGATTCAGGCCCACAGCGACCACAGTCTGCCAGATGTGGTCGGCTCGCCCACCGTCCGCTCGCGGCACCTCGTTGCCCCAGCCGGTACGGTCGACGTGTGTCAGGACAGCGCGCCCGGCCGGCGGTACCGGCCGACCACCGCTCCGCACACCCGCATATTCCGGGAGTTCCCTGGTGGGGGGCGGTTCTGATCGCCGTCTTGGCGTCCGCGGTCGGCTTCGCCTACGACGCAGGGTCGGGCGCGGGCGAGCTCACGACCGTCTTTTCGGCGCTCTACGCGATGGGCTGCCTGACAGCGGTCCTGGCGGTACGGCGTGCCGGTGTGTTCACTGCGGTCATCCAGCCACCACTGATCCTGTTCGTCGTGGTGCCCGGCGCGTACTTCCTGATGCACAGCGGCGACATTCACGGCATCAAGGACGTCCTGATCAACTGTGGTTATCCGCTGATCGAGCGGTTCCCGCTGATGTTCTTCACCTCGGCGGCGGTGCTGCTGATCGGCATCGGACGCTGGTACTTCGGTGCTTCCGGAGCCACCGCGACCACCGCCCCCGCGACCGACGAATCCGGCCTCGGACGGCTCTCAGCGACGTTGGCCTCTCTGATCGGCGGACGGCGGCGTCCCGAACCCGACGCAGGGAACGACGACCGGCGCCCATCCGCCCCCCGCCGCGCGGCCGGCGCCAAGCGAGCCTCCGGCCGCCCGGCCCGCAGTGGCCGGCCGACCAAGCGCAGCGCGGCGCCGTCCCGATCCCGGCATGCCCGCCCCCCCGAGACCGAGACCATCGATCCGGTCGTCGACCTCGACCGGCCGCGCAGACGCCGGCCCCGCACCACCGATCCGGCGCCCGAACCGCGGCGTCGCCAGCGGAGCGCCTCGACACGTGACTCCCGTGGCGCGACACCCCCGGGTGAGCGACGCGGGGCCCATGACCGATCCGAGCGCCCCGACCGCGAACGGGCGCAGCGCGCGGACCGTCCCCGCCCGCCGCGTCGCCCCCGCTACGAGGGCTTCGACGGCTACGAAGGCGCCGGGGGTTACGAGCCACTCGAACCCCACGCATACGGTCCCGCGAGCCACCACCCGATTTCGCGGGTGCGTTACCGCGGCAGCGACGATTCCGACGACCGGCCCCGCCGGCGGGCACCGCGTGACTTCGGGGCCGACCGCTGGGAGTACGACATCTAGCCCGTCCCTGGTGAAGATGCGGCGTGATTGAGGGGCGCCGCGGCTTAGTTGGTGCTCGGCGGTAGCGGCGGTGGTTGGTACCACCACCAATGGGCACGTTCCCCGGTCGGCCCGGGACACGGTGGCACCGCCGGTGGCGGTGTGGTCGGGGGCCGGGCCAGCGAGGCGGAGGTCATGGTTCGTCCGGTGCGGTCGGTGACGGCGAGGCGGTGGGCGGGTCCGGTGATGGTGATGCCGCCGCGGTGGTGCAGCCGGTGGTGGTACGGACACAGCAAAATCAGATTGTCCAGCTCGGTGGGGCCGCCGTCTTCCCAGTGCCGGAGGTGATGAGCGTGCAGGCCGCGGGTGGCCCCGCAACCCGGCACCGCGCAGCAGCGGTCCCGGTGTTCCAGCGCGCGACGCAGCCGCCGGTTGACCGTGCGGGTGGCCCGCCCGACGCCGATCGGGTGGCCGTCGCGTTCGAACCACACCTCACAGGTGGCATCACAGGTCAGGTATTGCCGGTCGGCATCCGACAGCAGCGGCCCCAGATGCAGCGCCGCGACCCGGTCCTTCACATCGACGTGCACGATCACGGTCGTGCGTTGCCCGTGCGGGCGGCGGGTGGCCTCGCCATCCCAGCTGGTTTCGACCAGCCGCATAAACGCCTCCTCGGTACCCGGGCGCGGCGGCCGCCCAGCAGCGTGGGCGGTTCGTGGCGTGGTCGCCTTTCCACTGTTCGACCAGCGCATCCCGATGCGAGGCCAGCGCGGCGTCGAACATCGCGGCCTGCTCGTGGGGTAGCGCGATCCGCCAATAGGTGGACTGCTCATCGGAGGTCTGGGTGATCGAGACCCGCGGACCGGGGTCCACCGAGGCCTCATCGACCTCGGCCTCGGCCTCGGCCTCGACGTCATCGTCATCGGGTTCCGGCTCAGGCTCGGGTTTGGGGGCGAGGTTCAGCGCGGTGCGCAGCTGGGTGACCGTGGCGCTGGCCGCCAGATCCGCATAATGCTCATCGGTTCCGGTGCGGGCGCGTTGGGCGATCACCCCGACCTGATCCAGCGACAGCCGGCCCTCCCGCAGCCCTCGGTCAGCGCGGGAACTCCTCGACCCGGTGAGCGACCGCGGCGATGGTCTGCGCCCGCGACGGGCGACACCCCGGTCTTCCACGCCACCAGCGCTGCGACCGAGCGGGCACCGGTGGCCGCCCACAGCCCGTCGCGGTCCACCTCGGCCACGATCGCCACGATCCGGCCGTCGATCGCGTTGCGCTGCCCGGTCAGCTCCGCCAACTCGGCGAACAACACGTCCAACCGCTCAGAAGCGGCCAAAGACGTTGTCGGATAAGACATGACCCCATCATGCCAACAGGGTCCGACAAGTCAGCGGGCTCGCGCGCAGGCTGAGGGGCAGCCACTACGCCTACTCCGAGGCCCGCAGGAAGCGGCCCGCCGCGTCCACGGCCGGCGCGGAACTGCCTGCGTCGCTGATGAATACGGCGAGCGCGAGGTCGCCCCTGATGCCGACGAACCAGCCGTGCGCGTGCTGGTCGTCGATGTACTCGGCGGTTCCGGTCTTGCCGAGCATGCCGGGGATGTCCTGCAGCTGGGTGGCGGTGCCGCCCGTGATCGTCTCGCGCATCATGGCTTTCACCTGCTCGTCGACGTCTGCCGGCAGCGGCTCTGGCGCGCGGTCGGGAGTGCCGGGCCGGCCCTGAACGATCGCCGGTGCGGGCACCGACCCGTGCGCCAGCGTCGCGGCCACCAGCGCCATACCGAACGGAGACGCGGTCACCTTGCCCTGCCCGATGCCCTCCTCGACGCGCAGCGCGGACGTGTCGGCGACCGGCACCGAACCGGTCACCGTCGTCATACCGGGAGCCGTGTAGTCGATTCCCAGGCCCAGTTGTGCGGCCGCCTTCGTCAGGCCGTCGGGCGGCAGATCGACCGCGAGGCGGCCCATCGTGGTGTTGCACGACTTGGCGAAGGCGGTGTGCAAGGGCACCTGCCCCAGATCGAACTCGTCGTCGTTGGGGATCTGCCTGCCCTCGATGTTCTCGGTGCCCGGGCACGCCACGACGCTGTCGGGCGTGACCTGCCCGGCCTGCAGCGCCGCCGACACCGTCACCGTCTTGAACGTGGAGCCCGGCGGATACAGGCCCGTCAGCGCGATCGGGCCCTGCGCGTCGGCGGGCGCGTTCTGCGCGACGGCCAGCAGATTGCCGGTCGACGGCTGGATCGCCACGAGTGCGGCGGGCGTGGGCAGCGGCGCGAGCGCGTCCTCGGCGGCGCGCTGCATGCCGATGTCCAGCGTGCTGGCGATGTCACCGACCGGCTTCGCGTCCTGGCCACCCACCCGTTGCGGGCCCGCGGCGGTCTGCGCGGTCACCGCCCAGCCGGTCGCCGCGTCCATCCGCTGCTGCCACAGGTCGGTCAGACCGGACAGCGTGGGCGAGGCCAGCGCCCGGTCGGTGGCCAGCAGCCGGGTCTGTGGCCGCAAGGTCACGTTCGGCAGGGCGGTGAGCTCGTCCTCGATCGGCGCCAGGTCGTCCTCGCGCAGCGTCACCGCGGTGACCGGCTTGCCGTCCGCTGCGGCGAGGTCCGCGGTCAGCGACCCGGCGGTGATCGTCGGCGCAATCGGATTGAGCAGCGCGGCAACACGATTGACGTCCGCGCCCGGCGAGATGTCGACGAGCGTGACGACGTGCTGGGTCAGCAACTCCGCTCCGGTGCGGTCCAGGACACGCGCCGCCGGCTGCGCGGCCAGGGTGCTGAACGACAGCGGACCCTTGTCGAGCCCGGGCGCGACGGTCGCCGGGTTCCAGGCGGATCTTCCAGCCGTCCCCGTCGGCCGCGGCCCGTCCGTCGGTGGCAGTACGTCCACTCGATGCGGTTGTCGGGGCCGAACTTCCACGTGGTGTCGAGGGTGAAGCGTGCCTGCGTCGTCCTCGGCCTCGGTCGTGCCCGACGCGTGGTGTGGACGTCCTTGCCCAGGCTGGCGAAGAGCTTTCCGAGGGTGTCGGCCGCCGCGGCCTGGTCGGTGGTCAGGGCGGCCGCGGCGGCCGCATCACCGCGGCTCAGCGCGTCGGCGAATGCCCGGACCGTCGCGTCGAGCCGGTCGCCGGCATCGGTGCAGCCGGCGAGCAGCAACGTGACGGCGAGCAGAACGAGCGGTGATCTTGCGCAGCGCGTTGACCGGATCCACAGGGGTCGAACGTACCCGCTAACCGCGCGCGGGCCGGATCTCCCGCGGCAGGGCGAACACCAGTGTCTCGTTGGCGGTGGTCACCGGCTGGACCGTGCCGTAGCCGTGCTCGGCGAGCCGCTCGAGCACACCGCGCACCAGGACCTCGGGCACCGAAGCACCGGAGGTGACGCCCACCGTGGTGACGCCCTCCAGCCACGCCGGATCGATGTCGTCGGCGTAGTCGACCAGGTGCGCCGCGTCGGCGCCCGCGCCCAGCGCCACCTCGACCAGCCGCACCGAGTTCGACGAGTTCTTCGAGCCGACCACGATCACCAGCTCGCACTCGGGCGCCATCGCCTTGACCGCGACCTGACGGTTCTGCGTCGCGTAGCAGATGTCGTCGCTGGGCGGGTCCTGCAGCGTCGGGAACTTCTCCCGCAGCCGGCGCACCGTCTCCATGGTCTCGTCGACGCTCAGCGTGGTCTGCGACAGCCAGATCACCTTGTTCGGATCGCGCACGGTCACGTTGTCGACCGCGTCGGGGTTGTCGACGACCTGGACGTGGTCGGGCGCCTCACCGGCGGTGCCGACGACCTCCTCGTGGCCTTCGTGGCCGACGAGCAGGATGTCGTAGTCGTCGCGGGCGAAGCGTTTGGCCTCGTTGTGCACCTTGGTCACCAGCGGGCAGGTGGCGTCGATGGTCTGCAGGCTGCGGGCCGGCGGCCTCCTCGTGCACCGTCGGCGCCACGCCGTGGGCGGAGAACACCACGATGGCGCCCTCGGGCACCTCGTCGGTCTGCTCGACGAAGACGGCGCCCGCCTTGGCCAGGGTGTCCACCACGTAGCGGTTGTGCACGATCTCGTGCCGGACGTAGACGGGGGCGCCGTGCTTCTCCAGCGCGCGCTCCACCGTTTCGACGGCCCGGTCGACGCCGGCGCAGTACCCGCGCGGCTCGGCCAGCAGCACGCGCTTGCCCTCGACGTCGCCGACGCCGGAGCCCAGCGCGGATCGGCTGGCGCCCGGAATCCCCATGTTGACAGTCGGCGGCATGGCTCCCAGGGTACTGACCCGCCACCGGTGCACGCCCAGCCGTAGGCTGTCGCCATGGCAACTGCACCGTACGGGGTCCGTCTGCTGGTGGGTGCGGCGGTGACCGCGATCGAGGAAACCCGCAAGCTCCCGCAGACGATCCTGATGTACCCGATGACCTTCGCCAGCCAGCTCGCCCAGCTCGTCATGAAGGTGCAGCAGGATGTCGCGGTACTGGTCATCAAGGGTGACGAGACCCTCGAGAACATCTTCCCGCCCAAGGACGAGCAACCGGAGTGGGCGACGTTCGACGAGGACCTCGCCGGCGGCGCGGACCCGGACGCCGACGGTGACGTGGGCCGATGCCGGGACGCGAGGGAGAGCGGCTGACCGAGGGACGCTTCGCCCTGTTCAGCGGCGAGCCCGACGGCCCCGAACACCACCGCTGCCGACGATCCCGCGCCCGGCCGCGCCGACGCCCCAGAGATCGTCACCGAGATCGACTACCAGAACCTGACCCTCGCCCAGCTGCGCGCGCGGCTGACGTCGCTGCGGGTGGCCGACCTCGAGGCGCTGCTGGCCTACGAGGAGTCCACCAAGGCGCGGGCTCCGTTCCAGACCCTGCTGGCCAACAGGATCACCCGCGCGTCGGCGAAGTGACCCGGGCGACCCGGAATTGGACAGCGCCCCCGGTCAGTCGCCGGAGAACCCGTTCCCGGTCCGCGGCGTCGCGATCCGCGTGGCGGGGTGGATCGACAAGCTCGGCGCCGTCTGGGTCGAGGGCCAGATCGCGCAGCTGACCCTGCGTCCGAACTCCAACACCGCGTTCATCACGCTGCGCGACCCCGCCGCGGACATGTCGCTGTCGCTGACCTGCCCGCGCGACCTGGTGGTCAACGCCCCGGTGAAGATGACCGACGGCACCCAGGTGATCGTGTACGGCAAGCCGAGCTTCTACACCGGCCGTGGCACCTTCTCGCTGCGCGTCACCGAGATCCGCGCGGTCGGCATCGGGGAACTGCTGGCCCGGATCGACCGGCTGCGCCGGCTGCTCGACGCCGAGGGCCTCTTCGATCCCCGGCTGAAGCGGCCGATTCCGTTCCTGCCCGGCACCATCGGTCTGATCACCGGGCGGGCGTCGGCCGCCGAGCACGACATCGTCGCGGTGGCCTCGGCACGCTGGCCGGCGGTGCGGTTCGAGGTGCGCAACACCGTCGTGCAGGGCCCCAACGCGGTGCCGCAGATCGTCGAGGCGCTGCGGGCGCTGGACGCCGATCCCGACGTCGACGTCATCGTGGTCGCGCGCGGCGGCGGCAGCGTCGAGGACCTGCTGCCGTTCTCCGACGAGACGCTGTGCCGCGAGATCGCCCGGTGCACGACGCCGGTGGTCAGCGCGATCGGGCACGAGCCCGACAATCCGCTGTGCGACCTGGTCGCCGACCTGCGGGCGGCCACCCCCACCGACGCCGCCAAGCGGATCGTGCCCGACACCGCCGCCGAGCAGGCGCTGGTGGCCGACCTGCGCCGGCGCAGCGCGCGGCGCCCTGCGCAACTGGGTCAACCGTGAGCAGCACACGCTGACCCAACTGCGCAGCCGACCGGTGCTGGCCCGGCCGCTGGAGGCGATCACCGCCCGCGCCGAGGAGATCGCACGGGCCGCGCCGGGCGGCTCGCCGCGACATCACCCGGCTGCTGGCGGCCGAATCCGACCGGGTCGGGCACCTGGCGGCGCGGCTGAGCACGCTGGGCCCGGCGGCCACCCTGGCGCGCGGCTACGCGGTGGTGCAGGCGCTGCCCGGCGGCGGCGCACCGCACGTGCTGCACTCCGTGGCCGACGCGCCGGCGGGTACTCCGCTGCGCATCCGCGTGTCCGACGGGGCGATCACCGCAATAAGTGAGGGGTCTGAATGAAGCCTATTAGTGAACTGGGGTACGAAGAAGCACGCGACGAGCTGATCGAGGTCGTGCAGCGCCTCGAGCATGGCGGACTGGACCTCGATGCGTCGCTGAAGCTGTGGGAACGAGGCGAGGAACTGGCTAAATGTTGTGAAGCAACACTTAGCTGGTGCCCGCAGGCGCGTGGAGGATGCACTGGCTGCCGGCGACGACGACGAAAGTTGACCTCGGAAAGCTTCCCCGGTCCGGGTGTGGAAAATTGGAACACGTTTCAGTTAACCTGCCCGCATGGGTGATGCATCGCTGACGACCGAACTCGGCCGGGTGCTGGTCACGGGCGGCTCGGGTTTCGTCGGCGCCAATCTGGTGACCGAACTGCTGGACCGCGGACTGGAAGTGCGCTCGTTCGACCGGGCGCCTTCGCCGCTGCCCGCTCATCCCCGGCTGGAGGTGTTCACCGGTGACATCACCGAACCCGACGACGTCGCGGCCGCCGTCGACGACATCGACACCGTCTTCCACACCGCGGCCATCATCGACCTGATGGGCGGGACGTCGGCCACCCAGCGCGAGCGCAGCTTCGCCGTCAACGTCACCGGCACCGAGAACCTCGTGCACGCCGCACAGCGCGCGGGGGCCAAGCGGTTCGTCTACACCGCCTCCAACAGTGTCGTGATGGGCGGGCAGCGACTGGCCGGCGCCGACGAAACCGAGCCCTACACAGACCGTTTCGCCGACCTCTACACCGAGACCAAGGTCGTCGCCGAGAAGTTCGTCCTGGGCCAGAACGGCGTCGCAGGGCATGCTGACATGCTCGATCCGGCCCAGCGGCATCTGGGGCCGCGGCGATCAGACCATGTTCCGCAAGGTGTTCGAGAGCGTGCTCGCCGGTCACGTCAAGGTGCTGGTCGGCAGCAAGAAGGTCAAGCTCGACAACTCCTACGTGCACAACCTCGTGCACGGGTTCATTCTGGCCGCTGAGCACCTCGTGCCCGGCGGAACGGCCCCCGGGCAGGCGTATTTCATCAACGACGGCGAACCCGTCAACATGTTCGAGTTCTCCCGCCCGGTGGTGGAGGCCTGCGACCAGCACTGGCCGAGGTTCCGCGTCCCGGGCCGGCTGGTGTGGTTCGTCATGCGAGTGTGGCAGTTCCTGCACTTCAGGTTCGGCCTGCCCAAGCCGCTGCTGGAACCCCTTGCGGTGGAACGGCTTTACCTCGACAACTACTTCTCCATCGCCAAGGCGCAGCGGGACCTGGGCTATCAGCCGCTGTTCACCACCGAGCAGGCGCTGCAGCAATGCCTGCCCTACTACGTCGAACTGTTCGCGCGGATGAAGGCCGAGTCGACCGGGCCGTTGGTGCACGCGGCGGCGCCCTCGCCCCCCGAGGGCTGAGAGCTACTGCTTGGCCATCCCGGCGGATATGCGGGTGTTCGGATCCTTGGCGTCGTAGGTGGTCAGCCCCACCTGCTTGGAATCCGGTACCGGCAGGTGCTCGCGTGCCAGATGCGGCCGGGCGGGCTCGGTGGGCTCGGTGGGCTCGGTCAACGTCGTCTCCTGTCAGTCCCGGACGAACGCCGCGGCCGCTTCCACTCACGTCGGTGCATGCGCCCGCCGCGATCCTTTCACAGCGTGTCGTCGATATCGGGTGAACAATCGGTGACGGGCTTCGAGAGTCGTGAAAAACGGTACGGTCGAACAACTTTATCGGCGAGTCGGGCAATGCGCATCGAACTCCTGCCGGGAGCGGGCGCGGTGGCTACGCTCGACCGCAGACGTGACTCCAGACGACGAGGCCGAAAGCGGGGCACAGCGCATGCCGAACGGGAAACCCAACATCCTGGTGATCTGGGGCGACGATATCGGGATCACCAATCTGAGCTGTTACAGCGACGGGCTGATGGGTTACCGCACGCCCAATATCGACCGCATCGCCGCCGAGGGTATGCGCTTCACCGACTCCTACGGCGAGCAGAGCTGCACCGCCGGCCGCTCGTCGTTCATCACCGGCCAGAGCGTGTACCGCACCGGCCTGTCCAAGGTGGGCATGCCCGGAGTCGACGTCGGCATGTCACCCGACGACCCGACCATCGCGACCGTGCTCAAGCCGCTGGGGTATGCCACCGGCCAGTTCGGCAAGAACCATCTCGGCGACCTGAACAAGTATCTGCCCACCGCGCACGGATTCGACGAGTTCTTCGGCAACCTCTACCACCTCAACGCCGAGGAGGAGCCCGAGCACCCGGACTACCCGACCGAGGAGGAAGCACCCCGGCTGCGCAAAGCCATGCTGCCCCGGGGCGTCATCCACTCCTGGGCCACCGAGGAGGCCTCCGAGGAGGTCGACGAGCGCTTCGGGCCGCTGGGCAAGCAGCGCGTCGAGGACACCGGGCCGTTGACCAAGAAGCGGATGGAGACCATCGACGACGAGACCACCGCAGCGGCCGTCGACTTCATCAAGCGCCAGCACGACGCCGATACCCCGTTCTTCGTCTGGATGAACACCACCCACATGCACTTCCGGACGCACACCAAGCCCGAGAGCCTCGGCCAGGCCGGGCGCTGGCAGTCGCCGTACCACGACACCATGGTCGACCACGACAAGCACGTCGGCCTGCTGCTGGACTGCCTGGACGACCTCGGCATCGCCGAGGACACCATCGTCGTCTACTCCACCGACAACGGCCCGCATGCCAACACCTGGCCCGACGGTGCGACCACGCCGTTCCGCAGCGAGAAGAACAGCAACTGGGAGGGTGCGTTCCGGGTGCCGGAGATGATGCGCTGGCCCGGGAGGATACCGGCAGGCGTGGTGTCCAACGAGATCATCCAGCACCACGACTGGCTGCCGACGATCGTGGCGGCCGCGGGGATGCCCGACATCGTGGACAAGCTCAAGCAGGGGCACACCATCGACGACAAGACCTATCACGTCCACATCGACGGCTATAACCTGCTGCCCTATCTCACCGGGGAAGTCGACAAGAGCCCGCGCCGCGGGATGATCTATTTCTCCGACGACTGCGACGTGCTCGGCATCCGGATCGACAACTGGAAGATCGTGTTCATGGAGCAGCGCTGCGAGGGCACGCTGCAGATCTGGTTCGAACCGTTCACCCCGCTGCGGGCGCCGAAGATCTTCAACTTGCGCACCGATCCGTTCGAGCACGCCGACGTCACGTCGAACACCTACTGGGACTGGTTCCTGGATCACGACTACATCGCCTTCATGGCCAACGCGGTGGTGCTGGAGTTCCTGGAGACCTTCAAGGAATTCCCGCCTCGTCGGGAGCCGGCGTCGTTCACGATCACCAACGCGGTGGAGAAACTCAACGACTTCCTGCAGACCGTCGGCGGCTGAATTGGCCTTGGACTCCTGGGTCGACGGCCCCACCAAGGCGGCGATCGTCGACTTCGTGGGCCGCTCGGTCCGCGACGTCGCGCCCGAGGAGCGCGTCGCGGTGTTCGACAACGACGGCACCCTGTGGTGCGAGAAACCGGCCTACATCCAGCTGGACTTCCTGGTGCGCCGCCTCGCCGAGCAAGCCCGGGCAGATCCGGCGCTGGTCGAGAACCCGCCCTACCGGGCGGCCGCATCCGGCGACCTGTCCTGGTTCGGCGACGCCGTCACCAAGCATTACAACGGCGATGACTCAGCGCTGAAAGTTCTTGCCGGGGCGATCTTGTCGGCGTACGCGGGACTCAGCGTCGAGGAGCACGCCGAGCGGGTCGCAGCGTTCTTCGCCGAAGCCGTGCACCCGACACTGAAGCGTCCGTACACCGCATGCGGCTACGCCCCGATGGTGGAACTGCTGCGCTACCTCGAGGCCAACGGGTTCACCAACTACATCGCCTCCGGTGGTGGTCGGGACTTCATGCGGCCGGTGACCACGCGGATGTACGGCATCCCGCCCGAGCGGGTGATCGGCAGTTCGGTGGGCCTCGACTTCGCCGACGGCACGCTGAAGACCACGTCGACGCCCGAATTCCTCGACGACGGTCCGGTGAAACCGGTGCGGATCTGGGGCCGGATCGGCCGACGGCCGATCCTGGCCGCCGGCAACTCCAACGGCGACATCGCGATGCTCGAGTACACGACTGCGGGGCCCGGCCCGTCGCTGGCGCTGCTGCTGCGCCACGACGACGGCCGAGCGCGAGTTCGATTACATCGCCGGCGCCGAGAAATCGCTGGAATCGGCCCCATCCAACGGATGGCTGGTCACCAGCATGCGCGACGACTGGGCGACCGTGTTCGGTGATTGAGCACGACCTCGTCTGGGTCCCGGCCCAGACGGCCGTCCTCGGGTCCGACCAGCACTACCCCGAGGAGGCGCCGCGACGCGAGGTCTGCGTCGAGGGCTTCGCGATCATGCCGCGCCAGGTCACCAACGCCCAGTTCGCCGAGTTCGTCGCAGCAACGGGATACGTCACCGTCGCCGAGCGCCCGCCCGATCCCGCCGACTACCCGGGCGCGCCACCGGAGAACCTGCAGCCCGGGTCGATGGTGTTTCAGCGCACCGCCGGACCGGTCGATCTCCGCCACCTGAGCCAGTGGTGGACGTGGACGCCGGGCGCCTGCTGGAACCACCCCCGCGGCCCCCGATCCTCGCTGCGCAACAAGGACCAGCACCCGGTCGTGCACGTGGCGTTCGACGATGCCCAGGCTTACGCCGACTGGGCGGGCCTGCTGCTGCCCACCGAGGCAGAGTGGGAGACGGCGGCGCGCGGCGGCCTGCCCCACGCCACCTTCACCTGGGGGGACGAACCGGAGCGCCGCGGACAGCGCCTCGCGAACTACTGGCATGGCGAGTTCCCGTACCTGCCGGACACCGGCTACGGGCAGACGACGCCGGTGGGCACCTTCCCGCCCAACGGATACGGGCTCTACGACATGGCCGGAAACGTGTGGGAGTGGACCACCTCCTGGTACGGCGCCACCCGGGACGGCCGACCCTGTTGCGCCGCCGACACCTACGATCCGCATCAGCCCGGGACCGCAGTGCCGCGGCGGGTCATCAAAGGCGGTTCGTTCCTGTGCGCGGACAGCTACTGCATGCGGTATCGGCCTGCTGCCCGTCGGCCCCAACAGGTCGATACCGGTATGAGCCACATCGGATTTCGCTGCGTCAGACGCGCTCGGCCGACTTCCTTGATCGCCGCCAGCGTCGCGGGGATGCCGGTGCGGGCCGCCTCGCTGCGCTTGGCGATCTCCGCGTCGGCGGTGTCGCCGAACCGCTCCCGGAAGCCGTCGATGCCGGCGGGCAGGAACTGCCAGTGCTCGGTCACCCGGGTGCCCGCGCCATCGGGCTCGAAGGTGTAGCCCCAGTAGACCCAGCCGTTGTTGACCTCCCAGGCGAAGCGGCGGCCCGGGTCCGCGGCGACCACCTGGCTGCGGGTCTCCCAGGTGCGTTCGGGGGTCTCGTTGCGGCCGGTGAACCAGGCACCCACCCGCGGGCCCGTCGCCGTCGTCCCACCAGCAGGCCTTGCAGACCGGGCTCCACTGCCCCATCCTGGTCACGTCCGACACCAGCGCGTAGAGCTCGTCCGGCGGCACCGCCACCGAAATCGACTCTGATCTCTCGAGGTCCGTCACGCCGACGAGTCTGCCAGCCCTCCAACGAGCGCCGCTATTGCCTTTTCGGTCCGCGGGTGTGACGTTGTTCGCGTGAGAACACGTTCTAATTCGTCGTCGAAGGACGCACCGGGTGAGCAACAGCAGTGAATGGGCGGCCAGGACAGCGGTCGTGATCGGTGGGGCATCCGGGCATCGGGCTGGCGACCGCCCGGCGCTTTGGCGGCCCGGGGCTGCCGGGTCACGGTCGCCGACGTCAACGCCGACGCCGCGCGCAGCCGGGCCGCCGAACTGGGCGATCCGCACACCGCCGCGCCGGTCGACGTCACCGACGAGGACTCGGTACAGCGCCTGTTCGACGGCATCGGCCCCCTGGACATCGCGGTCAACTGCGCCGGCTTCAGCAATGTCGGGCTGATCACCGAGATGCCCGTCGCGGACTTCCGCGCCGTCATCGACGTGTGCCTGAACGGCGCGTTCATCGTCGCCAAGCACGCGGGCCGGCATCTGCGCGCGGGCGGCTCCCTGGTGCAGATCAGTTCGCTCAACGGGCGGCAGCCGGCCGCCGGGATGAGCGCCTACTGCGCGGCGAAGGCGGGGCTGTCGATGCTGACGCAGGTCGCCGCGCTGGAGATGGGGCCGCGCGGGATCCGGGTCAACGCGGTGGCGCCGGGCTTCGTGCACACCCCGCTGACCGCCGCGGCCGCCTCCGTGCCCGGCGTCGTCGAGGACTACGTCGACAACACCGCACTGGGGCGGGCCGGGACCCCGGAGGACATCGCCAACGCCGTTGTCTACCTGTGTGATCCGGGTTCGTCGTGGCTGACCGGCGAGGTACTCGACATCAACGGCGGCGCCCACCTCAAGCGCTATCCCGACATCATGGGCCATGTCGAACCGGCTGGTGGAGCAGTCGTCATGAGCTTCGCCGGCAAGACCGCCGTCGTCACCGGCGCGGGCTCGGGTATCGGTGCCGCGCTGTGCCGCGCACTCGACGCCGCCGGCGCGCACGTGGTGTGCACCGACATCGACGGCCCCGCCGCCGAGGCCGTCGCCGCGCAGTTGAGCGCGCGGGCCACCGCGCGCCGGCTCGACGTCACCGACGCCGCGGCGGTGCAGGCCGTCGTCGACGACGTCGTCGCGCGCACCGGCCGGCTGGACCTGATGTTCAACAACGCCGGCATCGTGTGGGGCGGTGACACCGAGCTGCTCACGCTCGATCAGTGGAACGCGATCATCGACGTCAACCTGCGCGGCGTCGTGCACGGGGTCGCCGCCGCCTACCCCCAGATGCTCCGGCAGGGCCACGGCCACATCGTCAACACCGCCTCGATGGCCGGCCTGACGGCGGCCGGGCAGGTCACCAGCTACGTGGCCACCAAGCACGCCGTCGTCGGACTGTCGATGGCGCTGCGGTCGGAAGCGGTGCCGCGCGGCGTCGGCGTACTCGTGGTCTGCCCGGCGGCGGTGGAGACACCGATTCTGGACAAGGGTTCGGTGGGCGGCTTCGTCGGGCGCGACTACTTCCTGCAGACCCAGGGCGGCAAGGCCTACGACGCCGACCGGCTGGCCCGCGACACCCTGCGGGCGATCGAGCGGAACAAGGCGATCCTGGTCAAACCCACAGTCGCGCACGGGCAATGGTTGTTCGCCCGGCTGGCGCCGGTACTGATGAACCGGATGGCGATGCGCTTCGTCACCGGCCAGCGTTCCCGCCAGCGGCGCGCGGCACCGTCGAGCGCGGCCGACTCGGGATAGGGTTGCGGTCGGCATCCGCGAGGTAGGCCCGGGAGGACGCGCATGACGGACGGGTTCACCCTCAACCAGAAGCGCGCGCTGGCCGTGGCGACGGTGATCGCGCTGGGTTCGGCGCGTACTTCCTGCGCGGCTACTTGCTGCTGATCGCGGTCGCCGCCGTGCTCGCCTTCCTGTTCCGGCCGCTCTACGAGCGGCTGCGGGCGAGGATGAACGTGGGCCTGTCGGCGACGGTCACGCTGCTGGCCGCGATCGCGACCGTCGCTCTGCCGTTGACCGGCGTGGCGTTCCTGGCCTTCCTGCAGATCAGCCAGATGGTGACCAGCATCGGCAATTGGGTGGACAGGACCGATTTCACCGCGCTGGCGCAGCGTCTGCTCGACTCGACGAACCAACTGCTGGACCGGATTCCGTTCATCGACGTGACGCTGACCGAACAGTCGGTGCGCGAGGCAGCCGCCAAGCTCGGGCAGAACGGCGGCCAGCTGGCGCTCGGGCTGCTGCGCGATTCGGTGGGCAGCATCGCCACCATGGTGACCGCCCTGATCATCTTCCTGTACGTGTTCGTCGGCTTGTTGACCAACGGCCAACGCGGTGGTGGCGTTGTTCAAGGATCTCAATCCGCTGGGCGAGCAGGTGTCCGACATCTACCTGGCCAAGATCGGGGCGATGGTGTCCGCGACGGTCAAGGGCCAGTTCATCATCGCCGTCTGCCAGGGCGTCGCCGGTGCGATCTCGATCTACATCGCCGGCCTGCACGACGGCTTCTTCATGTTCGTGATCTTCTTGACCGCACTGTCGTTCATCCCGCTGGGCAGCGGCATCGTCACGATTCCCCTGGGGATCGGCATGGCGGTGTTCGGCAACGTGGTCGGCGGCATCTTCATCGTGGTGTTCCACATCGTCGTGACGACCAGCATCGACAACGTGCTGCGGCCGTTCCTGGTGCCCAGGAGCGCGCACCTGCACCCGGCGCTGATGCTGCTGGCGGTGTTCGCCGGGCTGCAGATGTTCGGGTTCTGGGGCATCGTGCTCGGGCCGGTGCTGATGATCGTCATCGTGACGACCATCAGCATGTATCTGGCGGTGTACAAGGGAGCGCCGCTGGAGTCCCTGACCGGGACGCGGGCCGACCCGTCCGAGGACGACGCCGAGCGCAACGGAGCCGTGGTGGCGCCGGCTGCTCCCGGGCAAGCAGCCGACCGAAGCCGGCGCCCGCCGTCAGCTCAGCCGCGCCTTGAGGAACTCGACGACCCGCTTGCGTGCCTCGTAGGCCGGATGGCCGTCGATCTCGCGCACCTGATCGGTGAGCACCGAGTGCGCCATCCGGCCGAAGCCGTCGGGGTTGCCCTTCTTCGAGTTGATCTCGATGACCTCGAACGCGTCGCCCAGCCGGTTCTTCAGCGTCGTGAACCGCTCGCCGGGTGACATGGCGTCCTCGCTGAACCGCAGACCCATCGCGCAGAGCCCGTCGGTGGCGGCGCGCTGTTCGATGACCTTCAGTTCGGCTTCCGAAACGCCCGGGGTCGCGCTTGTGCTGCGGGGTCAGCGGCAACGGCACCGACGGCTGGCTCATCACCGGCGCCAGCACGCTGTCGTCGACGGCGGCGGCCAGCGCGAACCCGCCGGTGAAGCACTGGCCGATCACGCCGACACCCTTGCCCGGCGTGTTCTCGTTGAGGTCGCGGGCCAGCGCCCGCAGATAGTGGGCCACCGGCCGGTCGGCGTTGGTCGCGAAGGCCGCGAACTCCTTGGCCACGCAGCCCTTGCAGCAGCACCGGTACCGCGCCGACGCCCAGCGCCGGGCGCGCCGGGAGTGCCGAACAGCGACGGTGCGGCGACGGTGAATCCGTTGTCCACCAGATGGTTGCCCAGCGCCAGCACGCCGGGGTGCAGCCCGGGCATCTCCGGGATCAGGACCACCCCGGGACCCTCGCCCTTGCGGTACACGTCGTGGGTGTAGCCCGCCGCGGTGAACGGCGCACAGGTCCAGCCGGTCAGGTCGGCTTCAGGCGCGGTCATGGCGTCTCCGTCCGTCAGGTCACGGTCAGGGGCGACTGGGACTGCGTCGCTGCGGCCAGCGTACGGTACTCGTCGGTACCTCCGGCGCCGCTCACGGCCAGTTGGGCCGGCCCGGTCGGGCCGCGCAGCTGCGCCGTCCACACCGGTTCGAGGGGCTTTCCGTCGCGTTCACCGCCCTGGTAGACGACCCAGCTGACCCCGTCGACGTCCTGCGTCCCCGTCGGCACCAGGTCGGGCTGAACGACGCGATCAGCTTGTCCTCGTCGGCGTTGCTCTGCGTCAGGCTCATGTACATGCCGCCGGGCGTGAGATAGCCGACGGTCGAGGCGACCGCGCGATCGGTTGGCCGGACACCGGGTCGGTGCGGCCGTTCTCGATCCCCTTGCGGCGGCCGGAGTTCGAGTGCCAGCCCGGCGGCAGCTCGGGCACGCGGATCGGAATCGCGAGCGCGTCGGCGTCGGCCTGCAGCGCGGCGGCCGCGTCGTAGTCGGGGGCCGGCCCGGGCCTGGGCCCGTCGGTGCGAACGAACACATGCCGAGCAGCACCGGCCAGCAGCACGCACGCCAGCACCAGGGGCCCGATCGACCAGAACATGTCGCGGCCGTCCTGCAGCAGCCGCGGCTTCGGGGGCCGGGCAACGGGCACCTGATAGCCCGTGACTGCGCCGTCGGTGGCGTCTGGGCCTGGGGCTTCAGCGTCGTCGCCGGGTTGCCCGGCGACCGTCTGGCCCGGGTCGGGCGGCGTCGTCATAGCTGCCAGTATCCCAGCTCCCGACGGGAACCCGCTAATGGGAGAATCGGCGCATGACGCCATCGACGACGTGAAGCGCCGGACCGCAACCTCGCCCTGGAGCTGGTGCGCGTGACCGAAGCGGGCGCGATGGCCGCCGGCCGCTGGGTCGGCCGCGGCGACAAGGAGGGCGGCGACGGCGCCGCCGTCGACGCCATGCGCGAGCTGGTGAACTCGGTGTCGATGCGCGGCGTCGTGGTGATCGGCGAAGGCGAGAAGGACAACGCGCCGATGCTCTACAACGGCGAGGAGGTCGGCAACGGCGACGGGCCCGAGTGCGACTTCGCCGTCGACCCGATCGACGGCACCACGCTGATGAGCAAGGGCATGCCCAACGCGATCTCGGTGCTGGCGGTGTCCGAACGCGGCACCATGTTCGACCCGTCGGCGGTGTTCTACATGAACAAGATCGCCGTCGGGCCCGACGCCGTCGACGTCATCGACATCACCGCGCCCGATCGGCGAGAACATCCGCAGGGTCGCCAAGGCGAAGAACGTCTCCGTGTCGCCGACCTGACTGTGTGCATCCTGGACCGGCCGCGGCACAACAAGCTGATCGCCGACGTGCGCGAAGCCGGCGCCCGATGCCGGCTGATCTCCGACGGCGACGTCGCCGGCGCGATCTCGGCGTGCCGGCCCAACTCCGGCACCGACCTGCTCGCCGGCATCGGCGGCACGCCTGAGGGCATCATCGCCGCCGCCGCGATCCGCTGCATGGGCGGCGCGATCCAGGCCGAGCTCGCGCCCACCGACGACGAAGAACGCCAGAAGGCCGATCGACCGCGGGCCACGACCTGGACCGGGTGCTGCACACCGAGGACCTGGTGTCCGGCGACAACGTCTTCTTCTCCGCCACCGGCGTCACCGACGGCGACCTGCTCAACGGCGTCCACTACTACGGCGGCGGCTGCACCACGCAGTCGATCGTGATGCGGTCGAAGTCCGGCACCGTCCGGATGATCGAGGCCTACCACCGGCTGTCCAAGCTCAACGAATACTCCGCGGTCGATTTCACCGGCGACAGCACCGCCGTCACCCGTTGCCGTGAACCCTTTCCACCCGCCACCAGACACGAAAGGGAGCACATGGCTGACGACATGCCGTCGACAAGAAAGCCCGCGACAACACCGAGTACCGCATCGAGCACGACACCATGGGCGAAGTCCGGGTGCCCAAGAACGCGCTGTGGCGCGCGCAGACCCAGCGTGCCGTGGAGAACTTCCCCATCTCGGTCCGCGGTCTGGAGCGCACCCAGATCCGCGCGCTCGGCCTGCTCAAGGGCGCCTGCGCGCAGGTGAACAAGGACCTCGGGCTGCTGAGCGCCGGAGAAGGCCGACGCGATCATCGCCGCCGCGGCTGAGATCGCCGACGGCCGCCACGACGACCAGTTCCCGATCGACGTGTTCCAGACCGGTTCGGGCACCAGCTCCAACATGAACACCAACGAGGTGATCGCCTGGATCGCGGCGGCGAACGGCGTCACCGTGCACCCCAACGACGACGTGAACATGTCGCAGATCGTCCAACGACACCTTCCCCACCGCGACCCACATCGCGGCCACCGAAGCCGCTGTGCGCCACCTGATTCCGGCGCTGGAGGTGCTGCACGAGTCGCTGGACGGCCAAGGCCCGCCAGTGGCGCACCGTGGTGAAGTCCGGCCGCACCCACCTGATGGACGCGGTGCCGGTGACGCTGGGCCAGGAGTTCAGCGGCTACGCCCGCCAGATCGAGGCGGGCATCGAGCGGGTGCAAGGCCACACTGCCCCGGCTCGGCGAGCTGGCGATCGGCGGCACGGCCGTCGGCACCGGCCTCAACGCGCCCGACGGGTTCGGCGAGAAGGTGGTCGAGGTGCTCGTCGAGCAGACCGGCCTGGCCGAATTGCGGACGGCGGTGGACTCTTTCGAGGCCCAGGCGGCGCGTGACGGGCTGGTCGAGGCCTCCGGCGCGCTGAAGACCATCGCGGTGTCGCTGACCAAGATCGCCAACGACATCCGCTGGATGGGATCGGGTCCGCTGACCGGGCTGGGCGAACTGCAGCTGCCCGATCTGCAGCCGGGCAGCTCGATCATGCCGGGCAAGGTCAACCCCGTCATCCCCGAGGCGGTCACGCAGGTGGCCGCGCAGGTCATCGGCAACGACGCAGCCGTCACGGTGCGGCGGCCTGTCCGGCGCCTTCGAGCTCAACGTCTACATCCCGATGATGGCGCGCAACGTGCTCGAATCGTTCACGCTGCTGTCCAACGTGTCCAGGCTGTTCGCGGCCAGGTGCATCGACGGTCTGGTCGCCAACGAGGAGCGCCTGCGCGAGCTGGCCGAGTCGTCGCCGTCGATCGTGACGCCGCTGAACTCCGCGATCGGCTACGAGGAGGCCGCCGCGGTCGCCAAGCAGGCGCTCAAGGAGCGCAAGACGATCCGGCAGACGGTCATCGACCGCGGCCTGATCGGCGACAAGCTCTCCGAAGAGGAGCTCGACAAGCGGCTGGACGTGCTGGCGATGGCCAAGGTGCGCGACCAGCGCTGAGTTCGACGAATCGCCTGACGAATCGCGGCGGTGGGCAGAAGATAAGGGCCACATCCTGTTCCAGGCTTCTCCAGGAGGCGAATGTTGCCTGCCGACCGCGATTCTGCAGCGCTCGTCACGACGGCCACCAGCCAGCCCGCCCTACGCACGGGTTTCGTCATGCTCGGGCTGGCGTCCCTGCTGGACCTGTCGAAAGGCAGACGGGTGGATCGCATGCTGGCCGTCTCGGGCGCGGCCGCTGCCGGGTGGTATCTGGTGGAGGACCGGCGCCGCCGCTAGAGCGCGATTTCGGTGTACTTCGTCACGGTGAGCGTGACGAAGTACACCCGAATCGCAGCTAGGGCAGGGCGCCGGGGCTGATCTCCTCGAGCATCTCGGTGACCAGAGCCGCGATCGGCGAGCGCTCGCTGCGCAGCAGCGTGATATGCGCGAACAGCGGGTGGCCTTTGAGCTTCTCGATCACCGCGGCGACGCCGTCGTGGCGGCCGACGCGCAGGTTGTCGCGCTGGGCCACGTCGTGGGTCAGCACCACCCGCGAACCGGAGCCCAGCCGCGACAGCACGGTCAGCAGCACGTTGCGCTCCAGCGACTGCGCCTCGTCGACGATCACGAACGAGTCGTGCAGCGAGCGGCCGCGGATGTGGGTCAGCGGCAGCACCTCGAGCATGCCGCGCGAGAGCACCTCTTCGAGCACCGCCGGGCTCGCGAGGCCCTCGAGGGTGTCGAAGACGGCCTGCGCCCAGGGCCCCATCTTTTCGCTCTCACTGCCGGGCAGATAGCCGAGTTCCTGCCCGCCGACGGCGTACAGCGGCCGGAACACCACGACCTTGCGCTGCGTGCGGCGCTCCAGCACCGCCTCCAGCCCCGCGCACAGCGCCAGCGCCGATTTCCCGGTGCCCGCCTTGCCGCCGAGCGACACGATGCCGACCGACTCGTCGAGCAGCAGATCCAGCGCGACCCGCTGTTCGGCCGACCTTCCCCGGAGGCCGAACACCTCCCGGTCGCCACGCACCAATTGCACCCGCTTGTCGGGGTTGACCCGGCCCAGCGCGTGAGAGCTACTGCCCAGCAATCGAATTCCGGTGTGGCAGGGCAGGTCGCGGGCGGCTTCGAGGTCGACCTCACCCTCGGCGAACAACCCGTCGATGTCCTCGCTGGCCACCTCGACCTCGGCCATCCCGGTCCAGCCCGAGGTGACCACGTCCTGCGCGTGGTACTCGTCGGCGGGCAGACCGACCGCGCCGGCCTTCACCCGCAGCGGAATGTCCTTGCTCACCAACGTGACTCGCTTGCCTTCCGCGGCGAGGTTGGCCGCGCAGGTCAGGATGCGCGCGTCGTTGGTCTCGGTGCGGAATCCGGCAGGCAGTACCGACGGGTCGCTGTGGTTGAGCTCGACCTGCAACGTGCCGCCCTGCTCCCCCACCGGAATGGGCTGGTCCAGGCGACCGTGTTCGAGGCGGAGGTCGTCGAACATCCGCAGCGCCTGGCGGGCGAACCAGCCGAGCTCATGATGATGGCGTTTGGCTTCCAGCTCACTGATGACCACCAACGGCACCACCACTTCGTGCTCGGCAAACCGCGTGATGGCCCAGGGATCGGACAGCAACACGGAGGTGTCGAGCACGTAGGTCCGGACGAGAGAATCAGTCACGTAGCGCTCCTCGAGGCTGCGCGAGTTCATGCGGCCCCACACGAACTTCTCGGTGGACACACACGCGGCCTCAGGACCGGGGCCGGTCCTCTCGTCGAAACGATTCGGACCGCCCGGATAGCAGAGCATGTCGCTAGCCATCGGAAACGACGCTACTCCGCGGACGGCATCCGCGCCGCGCAGGCGCGCCGGAGGTGTCCGGCGGGCCGGTTACGAGCTGGTGAACTGTGCCAGCCGGGGTTCGTCCGAGAGCCCCCAGGCCGCGATCGCGTCGGCGATCACGGTGCCCAGCCGATCCCGGTCGAAGATGCCCGCCTCGGCGACCGTGGCGACCTTGTCGCCGTAGGCGTCGATGTCGCCGCCGACCACATCGAGTTCGGCGGCCCGCGCGGCGATGGCCTCGACCGTCTCGTCACGCGAATAGGTCAGGCAGTGGGCGACCAGGTTGGTGAAGAACTCGGTGTGCCGCTCTTCGTCGCCGGCGATCCGACCGACCAGCCCGCGCAGCACCGGCTCGTCGATCTGCGCCGCGAGGTTGCGGCAGTAGACGGCGTGCGCGCGTTCCCACATCGCCATGAACGCCAGCGTCTCGATCTGGCTGTAGCTGTCGGCGCGGTAGCCCTTCATCACATGGGCCACGCGCACGTCCTCGTTGGCCGCCGGGTCGACCTCGCGCGTGACGACGAGGTAGTTGCGCAGCGCGATGGCGTGCAGGTGCTCCTCGGCGGTCCAGCGGCCCAGCCACCGGCCCCACTTCTCCTCGAGGATGAAGTGCTCGACGAACTCCCGGTGGTAGCCGGCCAGGTTGTCCTTGGTGATCAGCAGGATCTCGATGGCGTCGGTGACGTGCTTGGGCAGCGTCACGTCGGAGGCGTCCCAGTCGCGTCCGCCCAGGAACGCGAAGTTCTCGCCCTGCTCGAAGGGCACGTAGTCGTGGGCGTACCAGACGTCCTCGGTGTCGAGGTGGCGCCGCAGCTCCGCCTCGACGACCGGCTCGAGTTCGAGAGTCAGCGCATTAGCGACAGGTTTCCGTGCCATGAAAGTAACTGTAACCCGAATTCACACATGCTTGAAAATCGGCCTCCGGAGTGTCGCGGCTTACAGCGTCAGCCCCGGGTACAGCGGGTTGGCGTCCAGCAACTCGGCGGCCGCGGCGCGCACCCGGTCCGCGGTGGCGGCGTCGAGGCTGTACTTGGCTTTCGACGGACCGTTGGGGCCCGCCGCCGGTTGGGTGTTCTTCAACACCTCCACGACCAACTCGGCGACCCGGTCGAAGTCGTCGGCGCCGAAGCCGCGCGTGGTCAGCGCGGGGGTGCCGAACCGGATGCCGCTGGTGTACCAGGCGCCGTTCGGGTCGGCCGGTATGGCGTTGCGGTTGGTGACGATGCCGGCGTCCAGCAGCGCCGACTCGGCTTGGCGTCCGGTGAGACCGAACGACGTGACGTCCAGCAGCACGAGATGGTTGTCGGTACCGCCGGTGACCAGGCCGGCGTCGCGCTTGACGAACCCGTCGGCCAGCGCCTGGGCGTTGTCGGCGACGTCCTGGGCGTACTTGCGGAACGACGGCTGCCGGGCCTCGGCCAGCGCGACGGCCTTGGCCGCCATCACGTGCGACAACGGCCCGCCGAGCACCATCGGGCAGCCCTTGTCGACGGCCGGCGCGTACTCCTCGGTGGCCAGCACCAGGCCGCCGCGCGGGCCGCGCAGCGACTTGTGCGTCGTCGTCGTCACCACATGGGCGTGCGGCACCGGGTCCTCGTCGCCGGTGAACACCTTGCCGGCGACCAGGCCGGCGAAATGGGCCATGTCGACCATGAAGGTGGCGCCCACCTCGTCGGCGATCTCGCGCATCTTGGCGAAGTTCACCCGGCGCGGGTACGCCGAGTAGCCGGCCACCAGGATCAGCGGCTTGAACTCGCGCACCGCGGCCGCGACGGCGTCGTAGTCGATGAACCCCGTCTCGGGATTCGTGCCGTACTGGCGCTGGTGGAACATCTTGCCGGAGATGTTCGGCCGGAAACCGTGGGTCAGGTGGCCGCCGGCGTCCAGCGACATGCCCATCAACCGCTGGTTCCCGAGCTTGCCGCGCAACGTCTCCCAGTCGGCTTCGGACAGGTCGTTGATGTGCTTGGCGCCGAGGTCGGCCAGCCCCTGCGCCTCTACCCGGGTCGCCAGGATCGCCCAGTAGGCGACCAGGTTGGCGTCGATGCCCGAGTGCGGCTGGGCGTAGGCGTACGGCGCGCCGAACAACTCCCGGGCATGCTCGGCGGCCAGCGCCTCCACGGTGTCGACGTTCTGGCAGGCGGCGTAGAACCGGTGCCCGATGGTGCCTTCGGCGTACTTGTCGGAGAACCAGGTGCCCATGGTCAGCAGCACCGCCGGCGAGGCGTAGTTCTCGCTGGCGATCAGCTTGAGCGAATGGCGTTGATCGGCAAGCTCTTTGCGGGTGGCCTCGGCGATGCGCGGCTCCACACTCTCGATCACCGCCAGCGCGGCGCGATAGGCCTCGCTGGCGGTGGCGGCGTAATCGGCTCCCTGACCGGCGGTGACGGGCTCTACAGTCATGCCTGCGAGCCTAACCGCCTAAGCAGCCCGCAGCGCCGACGGGATCAGCGGCTCGTCGAGCAGCGTGCCGAACCGTTCGGTCAGCGTGACAGCTTCGGGCCGGGCGTCGAGCCAGCCGCGCAGCAGCCGGTAACCCTCGACGTAGGTGCTGGTGTAGGCGCGCCACAGCGGCGAGGACAGGAACCGCAGCATCTGCCGGGCCCGCTCGTCGTTCACCAGAAGCCAGCGCTTCAGGAAGGCGACGACGTCGTCGACGTCGCGGTGTTCGTCGTGCAGCATCAGCGCCGCGTCCTGCCGCACGTCGGCCAGCGCGGCCGTGGCCTCGGCCACGGACTCGGCCCGCGCACCGTCGAAGCGCAGGCCGAGGTCGGCGTAGATCTCGGCGGCCCAACTGCCCCACTGCGGTCCGACCGCGGCGTACAGCGCCAGGTCGGCCAGCCCCTCGGCCATCAGGCACTGCGGGGTGTTGACCAGGAAGATGGTCTGCTCGTGCTGGCCTTTCGCCGGTCGACCAGCCCGGCCTCCTTGCGGCAGTGCTCGGTGTGGTGGCCCGGGTACGACTCGTGCGCGACCAGCCGCGGCAGGTTCGACATCTGCTGCTTGAGGTCGGCGTTGACCGCGACGGTCGAGCGGTAGTCGCCGAGGTAGTAGTTGAAACCCGACCACGGCTTGTCGGTGACCACCTCGTAGGTGACGGTCTCGCGAGCCGGCAGCGGGAACGTCGCGCGCACCCGGTCGCGCAGCGCGCTGGAGAACGCGTGGATGCGCTTCCTCGAGCCGGGCCGGCGGGACCTCCTCCGCGGCGCGGTAGGCCTGGCATACGCTCGGCCAGCGACCCGGTGCCGCCGAGCGCGTCGTCGAGCTTGGCGTGTGCCTCGCGGTACCGCTGCGGGTCGCCCTTGGTGATCCGCACGTCGAAGTAGGCTTCCACCTCGTCGACGAAGCCGACCTGCTCGCCGGCGAACTTGCGGCCCGCGCACGCCAGCGCGCGCAGGTGCGCGCCGACGAACGCGGCGCGGTCGTCGTCCGAGCCCGGCGGGCAGTCGGCGAGCAGTCGCTGCGCCTCCCGGGCCAGGTCGGCGGGGTCCGGACGGGCCTCGGCGGCCACCGCCCGCCTGAGCGCGGGATCGCCGGTGAACGAGTCGACATAGCCCTCCTCGATCCGGTCGAAGCGCAGTCCGAGCAGCAGGTAGTCGCGGATCAGGGTCGCAGAATCAGTACCGGCGTCCATACCGACCAAGCTAACTGCAAGACTGTGCCCATGGCGCGGCTGAGCGAACCCAGCCCCTACGTGGAGTTCGACCGGAGTCAATGGCGGGCACTGCGCATGTCGACGCCGCTGAAGCTGACCGAGGACGAGCTGGTCAGGCTGCGCGGCCTCGGCGAGAAGATCGACCTGCTCGAGGTCGAAGAGGTCTACCTGCCGCTGGCCCGGCTGATCCATCTGCAGGTCGCGGCCCGGCAGGCACTGTTCGCCGCCACCGCCGAGTTCCTCGGCGAACCGCAACAGAATCCGGACCGGCCGGTGCCGTTCGTCATCGGCGTCGCGGGCAGCGTCGCGGTGGGAAAGTCGACCACCGCGCGCGTGCTGCAGGCGCTGCTGGCGCGCTGGGAGCACCACCCGCGGGTCGACCTGGTCACCACCGACGGTTTCCTCTACTCCGAACGCGGAACTGTCACGCCGAAACCTGATGCACCGCAAAGGTTTTCCCGAAAGCTATGACCGCAGGGCGTTGATGCGCTTCGTCACCGCGGTGAAATCGGGCACCGACGCGGCCTGCGCCCCGGTGTACTCACATCTGCTCTACGACATCATCCCCGGCGAGAAGCAGATCATCAGGCACCCGGACATCCTCATTCTCGAGGGCCTCAACGTGCTGCAGACCGGCCCGGCGCTGATGGTCTCGGACCTGTTCGACTTCTCGGTCTACGTCGACGCCCGCATCGAGGACATCGAGCAGTGGTACATCTCCCGGTTCCTGTCGATGCGGGCGGGCGCCTTCGCCGACCCGGCGTCGCACTTCCACCACTACTCCACGCTGACCGACGAGCAGGCGGTGTTCGCCGCCCGCGACATCTGGCATTCGATCAACCGGCCGAACCTGATCGAGAACATCCTGCCGACCCGGCCGCGCGCCACCCTGGTGCTGCGCAAGGACGCCGACCACTCGATCAACCGGCTGCGCCTGCGCAAACTCTAGATCCGGCGCACGCCCTGGTACTGCAGCTCGGCCATGACCAGCGTGTAGACGCCGGTGCCGAGCACCAACACCACACCCGTCGTGGTCAGCGGCCACACAGTCGGTGACCACCACGATGACGGTCGCGACGCTGAACAGCAGGTTGCCGATGGCCAACACCAGGCCCGGGGTGCGGATCGCGGACCGGGATGCCAGCCACAGGACCGCGGCGGCGAAGACGACGAACAACGCGCCGATGGCGTATTCGACGGCGGCCGTGGTACCCGACAGCTCGGCGACCGTCCGGCGCGAAGATCAGCAGCGCGACGCCGGCCAGCCCGCTGAGCACGGCGTCGGCGCGCATCGCCAGGCGCAGCAGCGAGTCGGTCGAGTCCTTGCCGAGGCGGGAGTTGAGTGCAGCGGTCATGCGGTGTTTCCTTTCCGGTGCGGATATCGGTTCGACCGGTGCCGGAGTCGACGCCGTAACCTCTTCCGACGGCGACTCCGGACCGGCTCATGCGGGGGTCACGCCAGCCGGCGCACCCCGAGGTACTGCGGCCAGCTGAACGCCAACGGTGGCCGCGGTGAACGCGAGCGTCGGCCGCGACGCCGAGCGCGGTCAGCGGCAGCCAGCCGGTCGCCAGCACGACGGCGACCGCGGCGGTGAAAGCACGTTGCCGATGAGCACGCCGACGCCGACGCGGCGGATGCCGGCCAGCCGGGCGGCGCTGTAGAGCGCCACGCCGTAGCCGACGAGCGCGGCGCCCGCGATCCATTCCGCGGTGGCGGTCAATCCGGAAAGCCGGGCCAGCGGGTCGGCGGCCACCGCGACGAACAATCCGAGGCCCGCGCACAGGGTGGCGTCGGCGCGCAGCGCGAAGCGCAGCAGTGATCCTCCGTGGAGGTGACCCCGGCGGGCCGGTGGTGATGGCGGTCATGTCACCGAGGGTGCGCAGCTGCCGCTGCCAGATCGACACCGGATGCTGCCAACTCCTGCCAACCGCAGGTCAGCGCACCTGCGCCGGTCAGGGCGCGGGTGACGAGGTTGCCGCGCAGGTCGGTGGCGATGACGCGCGCGGCCGCGTTCTGCCAGTTGTGCAGCGACCGCTGCGGCACCTCGGTGACGAACCACTGCCAGGCCTGCCGTGGCCACCGGATCCAGTCCGGCGGCGGTGGCGTTCTGCGCGTAGGCGCGCACGCCGACGACGTAGGGGAAATACAGCGAGTTGTAGTGGCGCCACTGTTCGGTGGTGCCGAACTCGCCGCCGTCGCGGGGCTTGAGCCCGGCGATCCGCTCGGCGAGCAGCGCCCTGCAGCTCGTTGGCGCGCTCCAGCGGTTGATCGGGCGCGCCGCGGCGCGCCAGCCGCTCGTCGATGATCGGCAGGGCGGTCAGCGGGCTGGCGACCAGCTTGGACAGGTCGCCGTAGTGGCCGAGCGCGCGGCGGGTGAGCCGCGCGAAGGTGTCTTCGTCCATGCCGTCGAGCGGGCTGGCCGACCGCAGCGGCAGCGCCGCCTCGGTGCGGCGCAGCGCGGCGCGGTCGGCCCGCAGATCCGGCGAGCGGGAGAACACCAGCCGGTCCAGCAGCCCGGCCAGCGGATCGGCCAGCACGTTGATCGCGATCGCGATCGCGAGGCTGGTGAACAGCAGCACGGTCAGCGTGGTGCTGCGGGCCCGACACGGCCAGGCCGATCAGCACCTGCCCGCCGAACAGCGCCGCCGACGCCGCCGGTCCGACGAACGAGCGCAGCATGTCGCCGCGCAGCGCCTGCCCTTCGTCGAACGCGTCCCAATCGCGACCGCGACGCCGAGCAGGACGCGACGTCGAAACCGGTGGACGCCAGCGCGAGCCAGCTCGGGACCAGGCCGAGCGGGATGACCAGGATCGCGTTGCCGAGCGCGAAGAACAGCGTGGCGACGACGACGAAGCCGACCACCGGTCCGCGGCTGCGCGGCGCCGCACCGTCGTATAGACCATCGCGCCCAGCGCGGGATCGAGATCGGCGCCGAACATCACCCAGTGGCCCAGCCGCAGCGGTCCTTCGACACTGCCGGCCATCGCCGCGCCGATGAACGCGACGACCGCGGCCACGGCGACCAGAACGCGCTCTCCCCGGCGCGGCTGCGCCAGCTGTCCCGCGGCCGGGACAGCTCCAGCAGCACCGCGAACCAGGCGATACCGGGCACCGCGACCAGATAGATCTCGACGCGGCTCAGCACGTCGGTAGGCCGCTGACCATCCGCACCGCGTCCAGCGCCACCACCGCCGCGAAGCTCGTCAGGCCGATCGACGGCCAGCACAAGCACCGGCTTGCGCGGGTCGCGGGCCAGCAGGTACAGCCCCAGCCACCAGCTGAGCGAGAAGACCAGCGCCGACAGCGCCGCCATGAGCAAGTGTGGCACGCTCGTCAGCGTCCGTAACGACGGTGCCGTGCGCTGTAATCGCGCAGCGCGCGCAGGAAATCGACCCGCCGGAACTCCGGCCAGTACGCCTCGGTGAACCACATCTCGGAGTAGGCGCTCTGCCACAGCAGGAAGCCCGACAGCCGCTGCTCGCCGGACGTGCGGATGACCAGATCGGGGTCGGGCTGGCCTGAGGTGTAGAGGTTCTCCGAGATGGCGTCGGCGGTGACGGCTTCGATGAGCTGCTCGCCGGTGGCGCCGTTGGCGAGCTCCTTGCCGAGCAGCGCCCGCACCGCGTCGACGATCTCCTGCCGGCCGCCGTAGCCGACGGCGACGTTGACATGGAACAGCGGCCGTGCCCGTTGGTCGACTCGCACGGCGTCGCGCAGCCGCCGGGCCGGCTCCTCGCCGAGCAGCTCCAGGTCGCCGACGGTCCGCACGCTCCACTGGTTGTGCGGGCGCGCAGATCTCCTCGACGACGTCGGTGATGATCTCGATAGAGCGGCGACAGCTCCTCGGGATCGCGCTGCAGGTTCTCGGTGCGAAAGCAGGTACACCGTGGCCATCTCGATGCCGGCTTCCTGGCACCAGCGCAGCATCTCGGCGATCTTGCGGCGCCCGGCGCGGTAGCCGTAGCTGACGTCATCGTGGCCGAGCTCGCGGGCCCAGCGCCGGTTGCCGTCGCACAGCACCGCGATGTGGCGGGGCAGTTCGGATTTCGATGCTCCGCAGCCCCTGGCGCAGCCGCATCTCGTAGAGCCGGTACATCGGCTCCTTGAGCCGCGCGGGAATGAGGTCCACGAAGATCCAGACTACTGTGGCGTCGGGAAACCCCAAGCCACTCAGTGGAGGTGACATGCCCACGTCTGTCGATACCGACGAGACCACCGCAGGACTCGGCGCGGGACGACGCCGAAGACTTCCCCGAAGCCGTCGTCGACGGGCGTCGCCCAGTTCCTGGGCAAGCCGCGGCTGCGCGGCTGGATCCACGTCTACTCGGCGGTCGTCGCGGTCATCGCGGGCGCGGCGCTGGTCGTCGGTGTCCTGGGCGCTGGAAGTCGACCCGCGCCGGGCTCGCCACACTGATCTACACCTGCACGATCGTGGCGATGTTCGCCGTCAGCGGCACCTACCACCGGGTGAACTGGACGTCGGCCACCGCGCGCAAATGGATGAAGCGCGCCGACCACTCGATGATCTTCATCTTCATCGCCGGCAGCTACACGCCGTTCGCGGTGCTGGCGCTGCCCGAGCACAGCGGGCATGGTGCTGTTCTGGATCGTCTGGGGCGGCGCGCTGGCCGGGGTGCTGCTGAAGATGTTCTGGCCGTCGGCGCCGCGGTGGGTCGGGGTGCCGCTCTACATCCTGCTCGGCTGGGTGGCGGCCTGGTTCATCGGGCCGATCATGCACGGCGCCGGCGTCGCCGCGTTGGTGCTGCTGATCGTCGGCGGCGCGCTGTACAGCATCGGCGGCGTGCTCTACGCGCTGAAGTGGCCCAACCCGTGGCCCACCACGTTCGGCCATCACGAGTTCTTCCACGCCTGCACGGCGGTCGCGGCGATCTGCCACTACATCGCGATGTGGTTCGCCGTCTTCTGAGTGATTTCGGTGTGCTTCGTCACGCTGAGCGTTGACGAACTACACCCGAATCCCTAGAGCTGGCGTGATGTTCTGCGGGCCCCAGTAGGCCTTCATCGACGTGATCCTGCCGTCGGCGTCGAACGTCATCACCTCGATGGTCTCGATGCGCATCGCCCCGCCGACGGTGATCGGCGAACACGAAGGCCGCCTCGTGACCACCGGCGCGGAGACGACAGCAGCTCGGTCTTGATCTCGCCGCCGGCCTCCATGATCTTGTAGAAGCCGGCGATCGCCTGCCGGCCGATGTGCACCTCGCCGCCGCCGACCGGATCCTCCAGCGTGGCGTCCTCGGCGTAGAGCGCGGCGACGTCGTCGGCGGTGCCGCCGGCGACCGTGTCGAGATAGCGCTGGACGAAACCTTGCAATACATCGGGCTCGAAGCTCATGAGCGGGAGGCTACACGGGGGCCCCGAGGGCGGCTGCGAGATCCGCGGCGGTGGTCACCGGCAGGTCACACACGCGGCCGCGGCACACGTAGGCGGCGTCGGCACCGCCGACCGCGGCCGGCCGGCCAGCAGCTCCGTCGAGTCGGGACGGCCCCCGACGACGAGCGCCCCGCCCGGCGCCAGCGTGCGCGCGGCGGCGAGCAGTTCCGACCCGGCCGGATCGGAGCAGGCGACCGCGATCTGGATCGGGCCCCGCACCGCGGCCTCGGCAACCGCAAGCCAGTGGCCCGCCCGAGCGCGGCACCCGCGACAGCAGCACGGCGCGCGGTCGTCCAGGGTCGCGTCGGCGGCGTCGGCGTAGCGCTCGCGCGCGCTGGGCCGGCGCCAGGTGAGCGGCCAGCTGCAGGGCCTCCGCCATCGACGACGCCCCCGACGGCGTGGCTCCGTCGAGCGGGTCCGCGGGCCGCAGCACCAGCTGCTCGGCGTCGTCGGCCACGTCGAACCAGCGGCCCGGCCGGTCCGGGTCGGCGAAGTGCGCGAGCGCGACGTCCAGCAGTGCGGTCGCGCCGTCCAGCCACCCCGATGTCCCCCGTCACCTGGTGCAGCGTCAACAGGCCGGTCGCCAGGGCCGCGTGATCGTCCAGGATCGCCGCACTCCCGCCCACCGCGCCCCCGAGACTGGCCCTGCGCAACCGACCGTCCACCATGTGCAGATCCAGTATCGAACGCGCGCATTCTGTTGCCGCCGCGAGCAATTCATCGCTGCCCAACGCGACGCTCGCTTCGGCCAACCCGGTGATCGCCAGCCCGTTCCACGCAGTGACCACCTTGTCGTCGCGGCCCGGCTGCGGCCGCGTCGAACGCGCCGCCCGCAGCACCGTACGCACGGCCTCGAACCGTTCGGCGTCGTCAGGGTCGGACCGGCAGCTGCAGCACCGACTGCGCCGCCCTCGAAGGTGCCTGCCGTCGGTCACCCCGAAAACCTCTGCGGCCCAACGGCCGTCGTCGGGGCCGAGCACGTCGCGCAACTCGTCGGGGGTCCAGACGTAGGTCAGCCCTTCGCGTCCGGCGGCATCGGCGTCCAGCGACGAGACGAACATGCCGTCGCGACGCAGCTCGTCGAGCAGGAAATCGGCCGTCTCCGCGGTGACCCTGCGCGCCAGCGCGTTTCCGCTGCGCCGGGCCCAATGCGCATAGACCCGCAGCAGCTGGGCGTTGTCGTAGAGCATCTTCTCGAAGTGCGGCACCACCCACGACGCGTCGACGCTGTAGCGGGCAAAGCCGCCGGCGAGCTGGTCGTAGATGACCGCCGCGGGCCATCGCGGCGCACGTCCGCTCCACCGCCGCCAGCGGCGCCGGCGCGCCCGTGCGTTCGTGGTTGCGCAGCAGCGCCTCCAGCAATGCCGACGGCGGGAATTTCGGAGCGGTGCCGAACCCGCCGCGGACGGCATCCTCCTCGCGCAGCACCGCGGCGACGGCCGCGTCGCACAGCTGCGCGGTGACCGGGGGGCCACGCCGGGTAGACCGACGGCCATCGACCGCAGCTCGCCGGCGATGTGGTCCGAGGTCTGCTCGACCTCGGCGCGCCGGGTCCGCCACGTCTCGGTCACCGCCGCCAGCAGCTGCAGGAACGACGTCTTCGGGTAGTAGGTGCCGCAGAAGAACGGCCGCCCGTCCGGGGTCAGAAAGCAGGTCATCGGCCAGCCGCCCTGCCCGGTCAGCGCGACGGTGGCGTTCATGTAGACGGCGTCGAGGTCGGGACGCTCCTCACGGTCGACCTTGATGCAGACGAAGCCGGCGTTCGCCGCGGCCGCCACCTCGGCGTCGGAGAACGACTCGTGGGCCATGACGTGACACCAGTGGCATGCCGCATAGCCGATGGACAGCAGGATCGGCACGTCGCGCTCCGCGGCCATGGCGAGTGCCTCGGGCGTCCACTCCTGCCAGTGCACCGGGTTGTCCGCGTGCTGTCGCAGGTAGGGGCTCGTCGCCCCGGCGAGGGTGTTACGGCCCTCGGTCGGGGTCACGGTTCGTCCCGTCGACCGGACCGCCGGTGGCGCGCGGACCGGGGACGTCGGGGTCGGCATCCGGGCCGCCGGGAACGGGGTCCTCGTCGTCGAAGGACTTCGGCAGCCGGCGCAGATGACGGTTCATCGACCACACCAGGCCGAACACCGCGACCAGCAACAGCACGATGACGACCAGCCCGAACGGGCTGGCCTTGCCGAAGTCGGGCCCGGTCTGCCGGGGCCCGTCCTGGGCCAGCACCCCGGTGGCCAGCAGCATCAGCACGTCGTTCACTCGCGTCCTTCGATTCCGGTGAACAAGTCGGTCTCGGGCAGCCGGACAGGCACCCGCGAGCGGGCCAACTCGAACTCCTCGGTGGGCCAGAGCCGCTGCTGCCACTCCATCGGGGTGGTGAAGAAGAAACTCTTCGGGTCGATCTGCGTCTCGTGGGCCAGCAGCGCCTCGTCGCGCTGCGGGAAGTACTTGGCGCACTCGATGCGCGTGGTCACCCGCTTGGCGAGCAGATCCTCGTCCGGATTCCACTTCTCCAGCCAGGTGGCGAACGGCCCTTCCTGGCCGTGCTTGGTGAACTCGTCCTGCAGCACCTGCATGCGCTGCCGCAGGAATCCGTGGTTGTAGTAGAGCTTGTGGGTGTTCCACGGCTCGCCGGCATCCGGGAAGAGGCGGTGATCGGCGGCCGCCTCGTAGGCCGCGACCGACACCTGATGGCAGCGGATGTGATCGGGGTGCGGGTAGCCGCCGTTCTCGTCGTAGGTGGTCAGGACGTGCGGCTTGAAGTCGCGGATCACCCGGACCAGGGCCTCGGTGGGCACCTCCAGCGGTTCCAGCGCGAAGCAGCCCGCCGGCAGCGGCGGCGGCGGATCGCCCTCGGGCAGCCCGGAGTCGACGAACCCCAGCCAATGGTGTTCCACCCCGAGGATCGCGGCGGCCCTGGCCATCTCGTCGCGGCGGATCTGCGGCATCCGGCCGTGCACCTCGGGCAGATCCATCGCGGGATTGAGGATGTCGCCGCGCTCCCCGCCGGTCAGCGTCACCACCAGCACGCGCACGCCCTCGTCGACGTAACGCGCCATGGTGGCGGCACCCTTGCTGGACTCGTCGTCCGGATGGGCGTGCACTGCCATCAACCGCAGTTCGCTCAACCTGTTCCCTCTTAGCTGTTCACCTGGATGGACACTCACGATCAGGTTCAACAGAACCGACAGGTTCTATAGTTCCAGTCCTAGTACACCCATCCGACCGACGGGCTGCAAAACGAGATGATCGAGCGTCCCGCCGCCCGCTACGGACGGCAGCGGCTGAACCAGCGCTCCCGGCGCTGGATCGTGGGCGGTTTGACGGTGCTGGTGCTGGTCGTGGGGGTGACGATCGCGGCAGTGGCGTTCACCCGGCTCGCCTCTCCTGAGGTCAAGGGCGAACTGGGCGGCTACCGCGTCGTGGACGCCGGCACCGTCGAGGTCACGATCAGTGTCACCCGCGACGACCCGGCGCGGCCGGTGGTGTGCATCGTGCGGGCGCGGTCCTACGACGGCGAGCGAGGTCGGTAGGCGTGAGGTGCTGATCGCGCCGTCGACGGATCAGACCGTGCAGGTGACGACGCAGGTTCGGACGAGCGCGCCCGCGGTGGTCGGCGACGTATACGGCTGCGGCACCGACGTGCCGTCGTACCTGGTAGACGCCTAGCCGGTGGCCGCACAACCAACTCCCGGCGGCGAAAACCCGAAGATCGGGTAACCCCACGGTGCTATCATGGATCAATACACGGTTCCTGCTGGGGCCGTGTATTGCTGCATTTGAGGTGCGCAGATTGAGCGCTGACCATCGCGGCAATACACGTTCGACAGCTCCCGGCGCCGTGCCGCCAGAACTTTTCACGCGACAAGCGCGGAAGCAACGAGACAGGAGCGCGAAGGCATGACTGACACCCAGGTCACCTGGCTGACCGAAGAGGCTCACGACCGGTTGAAGGCTGAGCTGGACCAGTTGATCGCCAACCGTCCTATCATCGCCGCAGAGATCAACGACCGGCGCGAGGAGGGCGACCTGCGGGAGAACGGTGGCTACCACGCCGCTCGCGAGGAGCAGGGCCAGCAGGAGGCCCGCATCCGTCAGCTGCAGGAACTGCTGAACAACGCCAAGGTCGGCGAGGCCCCCAAACAGTCCGGTATCGCACTCCCCGGCTCGGTGGTGAAGGTCTATTACGACGAGGACGAGAACGACACCGAGACGTTCCTGATCGCGACCCGGCAGGAGGGCGTCAGCGACGGCAAGCTCGAGGTGTACTCGCCGAACTCTCCGCTGGGCGGCGCACTGATCGACGCCAAGGTCGGCGAGACCCGGTCCTACACCGTGCCCAGCGGCAGCACCGTCAAGGTCACCCTCGTCTCTGCGGAGCCCTATCACGGCTGACCGCCACCGCCCGGCGGCCCCGGGTTACCCTCCAGCGCATGGCGCAGATCGCCGAGGAGCTGTTCCTGCTGCTGGTCGACAATGCCGCCGGCCGGCCCAGCCTGGCCGGGCCGCGACGGGGTCACGCGCTCGGGGCGGCGACGCTGCTCGATCTGGCCTACGACTGCCGGATTCGCCCCGCCGCGGCCGGCGACGGCGTGCCTGCGGGCCGCCTGATCGCGCTCGACGCGCCCGGCTCCCCTGATCCGCTGACGGCACCCGGCTGGCAGCTGCTGCGGACCGCACCGCAGCCGCCCGCGACCGTGATCAAGAAGTTGAGCAGGCACACCGAGGACCGCCTCGTCGACCACCTGCAGCGGTGCGGCCAGATTGGCCGAAGTTCGTTGCCGCGCAAGGGGTTTCGTCGGTCAGTGAGATATCCGCTGATCGACCGTCGCGGCGTGGAGGCGGCCCGTGCGGCGATGCTGGCAGCCCTGTTCGACCGCAGTCCCCCCGCGGCACCGACCGCTGCCGTCATCACGGTGCTGCACGCCGTCGACGGACTGGGCGCGCTGCTCAGCCTCAACGACCGCGGCTGGCGCTGGGTGCACGCCCGCGCCGGCGAGATCGCCGGCGGCGGTTGGGTCGACGAGTCGGCGTCGGGTCTGCGCGAGGTGAACCTGGCGGTCACCGCATCGGCGGTCCGCCAGGCACTGGCCCGGCTGAGCTGACTTACTGCAGCGCCTGTTCGACGTCACCGAGCAGGTCGGCGATGTCCTCGATCCCCACCGACAGCCGCACCAGATCGTCGGGCACCTCCAACTGAGAACCCGCGGTCGAGGCGTGCGTCATCGCGCCGGGATACTCGATGAGCGACTCGACGCCGCCCAGCGACTCGGCGAGGATGAAGATCTCGGTGCGGGCGCAGAAGTCGCGTGCGGCCTGCGGGCCGCCCTTGAGCCGGACCGACACCATCCCGCCGAAGCCGCTCATCTGCGCGGCGGCGACCGCGTGGTTGGGATGGCTCGGTAGGCCCGGATAGAGCACGGTCCCGACCGCGGGGTGCCCGTCGAGGAACTCCGCGATCGTGACCGCATTCTCGCTGTGCCGCTGCATCCGCAACGGCAACGTCTTGAGCCCGCGCATGGTCAGGTAGGCGTCGAACGGGCCCGGCACCGCACCCGCGCCGTTCTGCAGGAAGGCGAACGCGTCGTCGAGCGCCTCGTCGTCGGTCAGCAGCGCCCCGCCGACGACGTCGGAGTGCCCGCCGATGTACTTCGTCGTGGAGTGCAGCACGATGTCCGCGCCCAGTGCCAGCGGCTGCTGCAGCGCGGGTGAGGCGAACGTGTTGTCCACCAGAACCTTCGCGTTCTTCTCGGCGGCCAGAGCGGCGATCGCACCGATGTCGGCGATGGACAGCAGCGGATTCGTGGGGGTCTCGACCCAGACCAGCTTGGTGCGGTCGGTGATGGCGGCGCGCACCGCGTCGAGGTCGCCGAGCGCGACCGCGGTGTAGCTGATCCCCCACAGCGTGAACACCTTGTCGATGAGCCGGAACGTGCCGCCGTAGGCGTCGTCGGGAATCACCAGGTGGTCGCCGGGCCGCAACACCGCACGCAGCGCGCAGTCGGTGGCGGCCATGCCGGAGCTGAACGCCCGCGCATACGACGCCAGCTCCACCGCCGCCAGCGATGCCTCCAGCGCGGCGCGGGTCGGGTTGCCGGTGCGCGCGTATTCGAAGCCGCCGCGCAGCCCGCCGACGCCGTCCTGGGCGAACGTCGAGCTGGCGTAGATCGGGGCGTTGACGACGCCGGTGGCCGGATCGGGCCGGTAACCGGCGTGAATGGCCTTGGTGGCGGGACCGTACGCCCGGTGGTGATCAGCCGCGCTGCGCCTCTCGCTCATACGTCGAAGGGTAGCGGTGTAGAACGTACCCATGTCCACCACAGGGGCCACCACGATCGAAAGCCTGCTCGACCTCGACTCGCTGCTGAGCGCCGAGGACCTCGACCTGCGCACGATGGTGCGCCAGTTCGGCGACCAACGTCTGCGCCCCCATATCGCCGAATGGTTCGAAACCGGTGAGGTCCCGGTCCGGGAACTGGCCGCCGAGATCGGCAAGCTGGGCCTGCTCGGGATGCACCTGAGTGGATACGGCTGCGGCGGATCCACCGCGACGGCCTACGGCCTGGTGTGCCAGGAGCTGGAGGCCGTCGACAGCGGGCTGCGCAGCCTGGTCTCGGTGCAGGGCTCCCTGGCGATGTTCGCGATCCACCGCTGGGGCAGCGATGAGCAACGCGAGCAATGGCTGCCGGCGATGGCCGCCGGCGAGCTGATCGGCTGTTTCGGGCTGACCGAGCCCGATTTCGGGTCGAACCCCGGCGGCATGCGCACCACCGCCCGGCGCGACGGCTCGGACTGGCTCCTCAACGGATCCAAGATGTGGATCACCAATGCGTCGGTGGCCGACGTCGCAATCGTGTGGGCGCGCGCCGACGAGGGCGTGCTCGGCTTCGCCGTCCCCACCTCGACACCCGGCTTCAGCGCTCGCGAGATGACGCACAAGATGTCGCTGCGGGCGTCGGTGACCTCGGAGTTCAGCCTCGACGACGTACGGCTGCCCGAGGACGCCAGATTGCCGGGCGCACGCGGCCTGTCGGGGCCGCTGAGCTGCCTGTCGGAGGCGCGGTTCGGCATCGTCTTCGGCGCGGTCGGCGCCGCCCGGGATTGCCTGGAGACCACGCTGGAGTACGTCGGCAGCCGGGCGGTGTTCGACAAGCCGCTGGCCGGGTACCAACTGACGCAGGCCAAGATCGCCGACATGGCCGTCGAACTGGGCAAGGCGCAGCTGCTGGCCCTGCACCTGGGACGGCTCAAGGACGAGGGCCGCATCCGCCCCGAGCAGGTCAGCGTCGGCAAGCTCAACAACGTCCGGGAAGCGATCAAGATCGCCCGGCAGTGCCGGACATTGTTGGGCGCCAACGGGATAACCCTGGAATATCCGGTGATCCGGCACGCCAACAACCTGGAATCCGTGCTCACCTACGAGGGCACCTCGGAGGTGCACCAGCTGGTGATCGGCGAGGCGCTGACCGGCGTCAGCGCATTCCGCTGACGCCGGTCCGCGCGCTCAGTAGTGGTGGGTCGGCTGCTGCCCGGTGGGGCCCTGCGGGTTCAGCGGGACGCACACCGTCGTCATGATCTTGTCGGCCAGCGTCTGACGCTTGCTGTCCCACAGCGGGAACAGGTAGCCGATGTAGCAGATGATGGCGTCGACGATGTGTGCCAGCTGGCGCACGATCGAGAGCCCGAAACCGATGGGCTGCCAGGTCTTCTCGCTGACCACCTTGAACTTCATCACCGACTTGCCGATGCTCGAACCCGTGGTGCCCTGCCGGTAACCGTAGTTCCACACGACGTAGGCCAGCGACAGCACCGACCCGAGGATCGACACCAGTGTCCCGACGACGGAGGGGCTCGAGGTGCAGGCGAGACCCCCGTCGTAACTGGTGCAGTTGTTCTCGCCGGTGAGGATCGCGATGCCCTGCGCGATGCCCACGATGATGAACACCGGGATGTTATCGATGATCCAGGCCGCCACGCGGGTGATCCAGGACGTGTACGCCTCTTTGGGCAGTGCCGGCGCCGCGCCGGCGGGTGCGTATCCGCCCTGCTGCTGCGGCGGCGGGAACCCGCCCGGCGGGTAATTGCCCTGCGGCGGCGGCGGATAGCCACCGGGCGGCGGTGGTGGCGAGTAACCGCCCTGCGGGGTCGGTTGGCCGCCGGGAGGTGGGTAGCCACCCGGGGGTGGGTAGCCGCCTGGGTTGTCGGTCATCGCATCTCCTGATGGGTTGTTGGATGGGACAGCGGTACACACACCGTCGTCATGATCTTGTCGGCGATCGTCTGCCGCTTGGCGTCCCACAACGGGAACAGGTAGCCGATGTAGCAGATCGCGGCGTCGATGACGTGCGCCAGCTGGCGAAAGGATCGACAGGCCGAAACCAATTGGCTGCCAAGCCTTCTCGTTGGCCACCTGGAACTTCATGATCGACTTGCCGATGCTGGATCCGGTGGTGCCCTGACGGTAGCCGAAGTTCCAGATCACGTAGCCGAGGATCGCCAGCGCCGGCGAGAAACAACGCTGCCTGACCGAGCGTCGAGGTGCTCGAACCGCAAAACTCACCGATGTCGTACGGCGAGCCGTCGGTCAGACACACTGTCTCCCGGGATCCCGACACGATGCCCCAACCGATGCCTTCGACCATCGCCACCGGGATGAAGTCGATCACCCACGCCAGCACGCGCGTGAGCCACGGCGTGTAGGACTCCCGGGGGAGCACCACACCCGGCCCGGCGGAATCGCCGGCGACGCCCTGCGGCGACGGGAATCCACCCGTGGCGGGCGGCGGTGGCCGATCGGTCATGAACGCCTTCCAGTCAGTTTCTCAGCTGGGAGCAAGCCAGAACACCATACCTGAGAAACAGCTTGGAACTGCGTGTTCGCGCGCGAATCCGATCTTGTTCGGCCGTCGATGCCGGGATCAGCGCCGGGTGGTGGTGGCCGACAGATAACCCAGCAGATCGTGGCGTGTCAGCACCCCGACCGGCTTGCCCTCCTCCACCACCATCACCGCGTCGCACTCCCGCAGCGTCTTGGCGGCGGTGCTCACCAATTCGCCGGCGCCGATCAGCGGAAGCGCCGGACTCATGTGCTGGGACACCGCGTCGGCGAGCTTCGCGCGGCCCTCGAACACCGCTGACAGCAACTCGCGTTCGGACACGCTGCCGGCCACCTCCCCGGCCATCACCGGCGGCTCGGCTCCGACCACCGGCATCTGCGACACTCCGTATTCCCGCAGGATCCCGATGGCGTCGCGCACCGTCTCCGACGGGTGGGTGTGGACCAGGTCGGGCAGCGCACCGGACTTGCCGCGCAACACATCTGCCGACCGTCGACTCCTCCAGGGAGCCGTCGAGTCGACTGCGCAGGAATCCGTACGACGACATCCACCCGTCGTTGAAGATCTTCGACAGGTAGCCCCGCCCCCCGTCGGGCAGCAGGACGACGACGAGCGCGTCGGGTCCCTCCCGCTCGGCGACCTCGATCGCGGCGTAGGCGGCCATCCCGCACGATCCGCCGACCAGCAGCGCCTCCTCGCGGGCCAGCCTCCTGGTCATGTCGAACGAGTCGGCGTCGGAGACCGCGATGATCTCGTCGGGCACCGACGGGTCGTAGGCCGACGGCCAGAAGTCCTCCCCCACTCCCTCGACAAGGTAGGGCCGCCCGGTGCCGCCGGAGTACACCGAGCCCTCGGGGTCCACTCCGACGACCTTGACCCGGCCCTCGGACACCTCTTTGAGGTAACGCCCGGCACCGGTGATGGTCCCGCCGGTGCCGACGCCGGCGACGAAGTGGGTGACCTTGCCGTCGGTGTCGGCCCAGATCTCCGGACCGGTGGTCTCGTAGTGGCTTTCCGGCCCCATCGGGTTGGAGTACTGGTCGGGCTTCCACGCCCCGTCGATCTCGCCGACGAGGCGGTTGGACACGCTGTAGTAGCTGTCCGGATCGTCGGGTGCGACGGCCGTCGGGCACACCACCACGTCGGCCCCATAGGCGCGCAGCACGTTCTGCTTGTCCTCGCTGACCTTGTCCGGGCAGACGAAGATGCACTTGTAGCCGCGCTGCTGGGCCACCAGCGCCAGCCCCACCCCGGTGTTGCCCGAGGTGGGCTCCACGATGGTGCCGCCAGCCTTGAGCTCCCCGCTGGCCTCCGCGGCATCGATCATCTTGACCGCGATCCGGTCCTTGGAGCTGCCGCCGGGATTGAGGTATTCGACCTTGGCGGCCACCGTTCCGGCGCCCGGGAGGAACGACCGAGTTCAGCTGCACCAGGGGGGTGTTACCGATGAGCTCACTGACGTGCCGGGCGATCCGCATGAGTCCATCGTCTCAGGCCCGCCGAGGGACTACCAGGTGGCCTCTCGGATGTACTCGCCGATCTGTTTGATCGACCTGCTGGCCTCCGACACCACCGGGGCTCCGAGCTGGAAGACATGCATCTGGCCGGGCCAGACGCGGACCTCGACGGGCACCCCCGCCGCGGCCAGCAGGCGCGCGGCCTTGCGGGCATCGCTGAGCAGCACCTCGGAGCCGGACACGTGGATCAGGGTGCGCGGGCAGACCCGGCTCGATGTGGTCGAGGGGTTCGTAGATCTCCTCGGGGCGCCCGTCCACCACGCGCCGCGCGGCGGCGCTTTCGATCAGCTCCACCAGCGCGTGGAACGCCTTGGGCGGGAACATCGCGTCGGTGCGGGCGTTCGGGTGCTCGGCGCGCGTCTCGTTGTCGATCTCGAACAGCGGGGACATCGTGACGACCGCGGCGGGAGTCTCGGAGCCATAGCCCTCGAGGCCTTCGAACTGCAGGCGCTCGGCCAGCGACAGTGCCAGGTAGCCGCCCGCGGAGTCGCCGGCCAGCACGATCTGGTCCGGCTCGTAGCCGGTCTCCCGCAGCCACTCGATAGGCGTCGAAGCAGTCATCGAGCGCCGTGCCGACGGAGTGCTTCGGGATCATCCGGTAGTTGACCACCAGCACCGGCGCGTCGGCGCACCGCGACAGCGCGGTGACCAGGCGGCCGTGCGTGTTCACACCGCAGGTCAGGAACGCACCGCCGTGCATGTACAGGACCACGCTGCGCTTGCCGTCGGCGGGCAGCACGCCGGCGGCGCGGACGAGCTGGGCGTCGCAGTGCGGCAACCCGATGGTGGCCCGCACGGTTCCCGGGGCCGGTTTGAGCACCCGCGCGGCGAAGTCGACCAGGCCCCACGGCCACGGCAGCTTGGGGGCGTAGCTGCCAACGGTGAGGAACGGTTTGACGGTGGCCATCGCGGCCAGGCCCATCAACCGGCCCGCGAGGCTCGGACCGTCTTCGACGACCTCGACCGGGGCGCCGTCGCTGACGGCGAAGCGGCGCGGTTTATACCCTCGACCTGGCCTGACACCCAGCCGGGGAGTACTGGGAACCTTGCTCGGTGCCGTCATCGCCACCACTTCCTACGCCGTTGTAGAGCCGGGATAAGCCAAGTTACTCAGACAACCTCGTGACTTAGCTTGACACCTGTTACCACTATCACAATCAGTTAAACGCATTGGTACCGGAGTTGATACCGCACTGTGATCGTGGATCGCGGTCACGACGCGCTCGTAGGCCCGCGATCCGCTCTAAACTTGGTCCGTGGGCATCAGTCGTCATGCTCCTGGCATGCGCATCCGCGCACCGCGTCGTTCGACCGTCGCGCTGGCGGCCGCGGCGACGCTTGCCTCGACCGGCTCCGCCTACGTCGGGGCCCGCAACCTGCTGAGCGGCCAGGCCGACCAGGCCCGCCGCGTCATCCCCAAATCGTGGGACATCCCGCCCCGCGCCGACGGCGTCTACACGGCGGGCGGCGGCCCGGTCGAGCGCTGGCACCGCGGCGTGCCGTTCGACCTGCATCTGATGATCTTCGGTGACTCGACCGCCACCGGGTACGGCTGCGCCAGCGCCGACGAGGTGCCCGGCGTCCTGCTGGCGCGTGGGCTGGCGGAGGAATCGGGTAAGCGGATCCGGTTGAGCACCAAAGCCATCGTCGGAGCGACGTCGAAGGGTCTGTCCGGCCAGATCGACGCGATGTTCGTCGCCGGGCCTCCCCCGGACGCGGCGGTGATCATGATCGGCGCCAACGACATCACCGCGCCCAACGGCGTCGGCCCCTCGGCGCGCCGCCTGGGCCGCGCGGTGCGCCGGCTCCGCGGCAGCGGCGCCGTCGTCGTCGTGGGCACCTGCCCCGACTTCGGCGTGATCAAGGCGATCCCGCAGCCGCTGCGCTGGGTGGCGCGCGGGCCGCGGTCTGCGGCTGGCACGGGCGCAATCTGCCGCCGTGCGCGCCGCCGGCGGTGTGCCGGTGCCGTTCTCGGACCTGCTCGCGCCGCACTTCTACCAGGCGCCGGACCTGTTGTTCTCCGCGGACATGTTCCACCCCTCGGCGGTGGGCTACGAGCTGGCCGCCAAACAGCTGCTGCCGGCCCTCGGGCAGGGACTCGGTGAATTCGTCCGCGGCGCGACGCCGGAGGCGGCCCTGGAGTCCCGTACGGCCGAGGGTGGGTCGTGGCTGTCCCGGATCGGCCTGAGCCGGTTGTGGCGGCGTTCGACGGGAGTGCCCGCACCGGTGCTGGGGAGGGTGCCCGCACCGATGAGCGCGGCCGCCAGCTAGGTTCGACTGCATCTGAGTCTGCACGCTCGATCGCAAGGAGCCCCCATGCCCGAAGCCGTCATCGTCGCCACCGCCCGCTCGCCCATCGGCCGGGCCAACAAGGGCTCGCTGGTGTCCATGCGGCCCGACGACCTCGCCGCGCAGATGGTCAAGCGCGGCGCTGCGAGAAGGTGCCCTCGCTGGATCCGCGCGACATCGACGACCTGATGATGGGCTGCGGCCAGCCCGCAGGCGAGTCCGGCTACAACATCGCCCGCGCGGTGGCCGTGGAACTCGGCTACGACTTCATGCCGGGCACCACCGTCAACCGGTACTGCTCGTCGTCACTGCAGACCACCCGGATGGCCTTCCACGCGATCAAAGCCGGCGAGGGGGACGCGTTCATCTCCGCGGGTGTGGAGACGGTGTCGCGATTCGGTAAGGGGATGGCCGACGGCGCGCCGGACTCCAAGAACCCGATGTTCGCCGACGCGCTGGCCCGCACCGAGCAGGCCGCCGCCGGCGCGACCGAATGGCACGATCCCCGGGCCGACGGCAATCTGCCCGACGTCTACATCGCGATGGGCCAGACCGCCGAGAACGTCGCCGCGTTCACCGGCATCAGCCGCGAGGACCAGGACCACTGGGGTGTGCGGTCACAGAACCGGGCCGAGGAAGCCATCAAGAGCGGCTTCTTCGACCGCGAGATCGCTCCGGTGACGCTGCCCGACGGCACCGTCGTGTCGAAGGACGACGGCCCCCGCGCCGGTACCACCTACGAGGCCATCAGCCAGCTCAAGCCGGTGTTCCGGCCCAACGGCACGATCACCGCGGGCAATGCGTGCCCGCTCAACGACGGTGCCGCGGCAGTGGTGATCATGAGCGACACCAAAGCCAAGGAGCTGGGGCTCACCCCGCTGGCGCGCATCGTGTCCACGGGCGTGTCGGGGCTGTCCCCGGAGATCATGGGTCTGGGCCCGATCGAGGCCGTCAAGAAGGCGCTGGCCAACGCCAAGATGTCCATCGGCGACATCGACCTCTACGAGATCAACGAGGCGTTCGCGGTGCAGGTGCTCGGCTCGGCCCGTGAACTCGGCATGGACGAGGAGAAGCTCAACGTCTCCGGCGGCGCGATCGCGCTGGGCCACCCGTTCGGCATGACCGGGGCGCGCATCACCGCCACGCTGCTGAACAACCTGGCCACCCACGACAAGACGTTCGGCATCGAGACCATGTGCGTCGGCGGCGGTCAGGGGATGGCGATGGTCGTGGAGCGGCTCTCCTAGGGTCGCGCCGAGACTGCGGGCAGATCGCCGCATCACGAGATTTCTCGATCTCCCCGCAGTCTCGATGCCCAGGCGCGCTCGATCCGCGCCCGGATGTCGGACTGTCCGTCTGCCTTGATGACACGGATGACAAGCCATCCGAGCTCTCGGAGATCCTCGGAACGACGGATATCCCTGGCGTACTGCGCGTCGTCGGTGCGGTGGTGTTCACCGTCGTACTCGACGGCGATCATGACCTCCGGCCACCCCATGTCGAGGTAGTACCGCCGTCGGCCGTCCAGGCTGTTCACGGGGATCTGCGTCTGCGGTCTCGGGTGCCCCGCACGCATGACCAGCAGGCGCAGCCATGTCTCCTTCGGCGACGCCGCACCCGCGTCGTAGAGGTCCAGAACGGTCTCGAGTTGCCTCAGGCCACGAGCGCCGCGGTGCCGCCGTGCGCAGGCCAGGATGTCGTCGGCACGAAATCCCGTGGCATTGCCCAAGGCGTCGAGTCGCGCGACCGCTCGTCGAGACGGCCCCGGCGGGCGAGGTCATATGCGGTCCGGGTGACGGTGGTCAGCCGTAGGCCGTTGCGGCTCGTGTACTCGTCGGGCCGAAGGCGGGCATCGGAAGTGATCAGGCCGGACGGCTGACGCGCGTTCGACCAGACGAGTTCGATGGGGAGCGTGGGATCCACCCAGCGTGCGCCGTGAAGAGCCGACGCGGTCAGCCCCGCGATGACGCCTTGGCGATGGGACCACAGCCACGCCGCCTTCGCGCGATGCTCGACGGTCAGCGATACCCCGGCGGGCGCATAGACGTCCGGGTAGACCACTTGATAGGACGAGCGCAACTCGTGCTTTCTGACGAGACCTTCTGCGATTGCTTCACTGCCGACCAAGGGCCAACTGCGGGGCGTCACGCAGCCAACATCGCACGTCGGAGTGTCGGGCACCGCCGCCCAGACTGGCGCGGGCAGATCGCGATCTGGTGTGGATAAATCGCGATCTGTGAGCAGTCTGCGACCCGGATGACGCACGCAGCAAAAGGGGCGCCCACTGTCGTGGACGCCCCTGTCGCGCGGAGGACTAGTCGCTGTTGAAGTAGCTCAGCAGCCGCAGGATCTCGATGTAGAGCCAGACCAGCGTGACGGTCAGGCCCAGCGCGATGCCCCAGGCCGCCTTCTCCGGCGCGCCGGCGCGGATCATCTGGTCGGCGGCGTCGAAGTCGAGCAGGAACGAGAACGCCGCGATGCCGATGCAGCACCAGCGAGAAGATGATCGCGATCGGCCCGCCGCTGCGCAGGCCCATCCCTTCGCCACCACCGACGCCGAACAGCGCGAGCACCAGGTTGCCCAGCATCAGCACCAGGACGCCGATCATCGCGGCGACCATGAAGCGGGTGAACTTCGGCGTCACGCGGATGGCGCCGGTCTTGTAGACGACGAGCATGCCGGCGAACACACCGATGGTGCCCATCACCGCCTGGCTGATGAGTGCACCGGCGCTGACGCCGGAAACCATCATGTTGGCGACGACGAACGAGAACGCACCGAGGAACAGGCCCTCCAGTGCGGCGTAGGTGAGCACGATGGCCGGGCTGTCCTGCTTGCGCCCGAAGGTCGCGACGAGAACCAGCGCGAGACCACCGAACGCGCCGACCAACGTGAACGGCATCGCCAGACCCACGTTCTGGGCGACCAGGAAGTACGAGACGACGGCGACGGCCGACAACACCGCGAGCGTGATGCCGGTCTTGGTGACGACGTCATCGATGGTCAGCGGGCGCGAGACACCTGCCTGCCGCTGGTCCGGGTACTGCGTATAAGGATCGGCGTGTACCGCTTGTGCACCGTAGCCGGCGGCGGCTCCGGTACCGAACTGCGCGTATCCGCCCTGCTGCCCCTTGGGCAGTGTGCGAAATACCGGGTTGCTGCTTTCGCGCACCGTCGGTTTCCTTCCTCTGTCGGGTTGTCGGCCTGTGCCGAACACTCACTCAACGTGTGAGCCGTCCGCCTGGTTCCCCAATCGCGAGAACGGTTCCCAGGCTGTTCACAGGAAACCTTACCCGCGACCACCCCTCGGGCGGCGACGATCTAGATTGCAATCGTGGAGGAAAACGAGGATGTCCTAGTAACGGTTCGCAACGGCATCGGCCACCTCACGCTCAACCGGCCCAGGGCGATCAACTCCCTGACCCATCACATGGTCACCGGTATCGCTGCGACGCTCGCGGCGTGGGAGAACGACGACGCGGTCCGGGCCGTTGTGGTCACGGGTGCGGGCGAACGCGGGCTGTGCGCCGGCGGCGACGTCGTCGCGATCTACCACAGCGCGCGGGCCGGCGGCGCCGAGGCGCGGGCAGTTCTGGCACGACGAATACCGGCTCAACTCTTTCATCGGCCGCTACCCCAAGCCGTACGTCGCGGTGATGAACGGCATCACGATGGGCGGCGGCGTCGGCATCAGCGCCCACGGCAGCGTCCGCGTGGTCACCGAGACGACCAAGATGGCCATGCCGGAGGTCGGGATCGGCTTCATCCCCGACGTCGGCGGCACGTTCATCCTGTCGCGCGCGCCGGGCCACCTGGGCGTGCACGCCGCGCTGACCGGCGCGCCGTTCACCGGCGCCGACGCCATCGCGATGGGTTTCGCCGAACATTTCGTGCCCCATGACTCGCTCGAGGCCTTCCTCGGCGCCGTCGAAGCCGACGGCGCCGACCTGCGGTGGCGGCGTTCGCGCAGGAGCCGCCGCCCAGCGAACTGCTCGGCCAGCGGGACTGGATCGACCAGTGCTATGCCGGTGACACCGTCGCCGACATCGTCGCCGCACTGCGCGGCAGCCGCGGCCGGCCACGACGCCGCGGACCTGATCGTCGTCCCGCTCCCCCATCGCGGCGTCGGTGGCGCTGGAAGCGGTGCGCCGGGCCGCGACGCTGCCCACACTGGAAGACGTGCTGCGCCAGGAGTTCCGGACGTCGTGCGCGGCGCTGCGCTCCCACGACCTGGTCGAGGGCATCCGGGCCCAGCTCATCGACAAGGACCGCAACCCGAGATGGTCGCCGGCCGCGCTGCCCGACGTCAGCCCCGCCGACGTCGACGCGTACTTCGCTTCCGCCGATCCCGACCTGACATTCGACTGAAGAGAGCACCCGATGACCACCGACAACTACGAGACCATCCTGGTCACCCGCGATCGAACGGGTCGCCACCATCACGTTGAACCGGCCCAAGGCGCTCAACGCGCTCAACAGCCAGGTGATGACCGAAGTCACCAGCGGCCGCAGCCGAATCTCGACGCCGATGCCGGCGTCGGGGCGATCATCATCACCGGAAACGAGAAGGCGTTCGCCGCCGGCGCGGACATCAAGGAGATGGCCGAGCCTGTCGTTCGCCGACGTGTTCGCCGCCGACTTCTTCGCCGCCTGGGGCAAATTCGCCGCCACTCGCACCCCGACCATCGCCGCGGTCGCCGGGTACGCGCTGGGCGGCGGCTGCGAGCTGGCGATGATGTGCGACCTGCTGATCGCCGCCGACACCGCGAAGTTCGGCCAGCCCGAGATCAAGCTCGGGCGTGCTGCCCGGCATGGGCGGCTCCCAGCGGCTGACCCGCGCGATCGGCAAGGCCAAGGCGATGGACCTGATCCTCACCGGCCGCAACATGGGCGCCGAGGAGGCCGAACGCGCCGGTCTGGTCGTCGCGCGTCGTGCCCGCCGACACCCTGCTCGAGGAGGCCAACGCCGTCGCGCAGACCATCGCCGGGATGTCGCTGTCGGCGTCGCGGATGGCCAAGGAGGCGGTCAACCGTGCCTTCGAGTCCACCCTGGCCGAGGGCCTGCTCTACGAGCGCCGGCTGTTCCACTCGGCGTTCGCCACCGACGACCAGACCGAGGGCATGAACGCATTCACCGAGAAGCGTCCCCCGAACTTCACAGCACCGATAAAGTTCGCTCGTGACCGAAACCGGCCCCGACGTCGCGGAGGCGCACCGGCCCGACGTCACCGACGATCCGGAGCCGGCCGCAGAAACCCGCGAGCGGCCGCGAAGCGCGTGGTGGGTCCGGCATTACACCTTCACCGGCACCGCGGTCGGCCTGGTGTTCCTGTGGCTGTCGCTGACGCCGTCGCTGCTGCCGCGCGGGCCGCTGTTCCAGGGCCTGGTCAGCGGTGGCGCCGGCGCCATCGGCTACGGCCTCGGCGTGTTCGCGGTGTGGCTGGTGCGGTACATGCGCTCCAAGGACACCAGCCCGCCCGCGCCGCGGTGGGCGTGGACCGTGCTGGTCGTGGTCGGCGTTCATCGGGCTGACTGCTCGCGATCGTCTGGTTCCACCAGTGGCAGGACGACGTCCGCGATCTGATGGGCGTGCCCGGCTGGCGTTCTGGGATTACCCGCTGGCGGCGGTCCTCTCGGTCGTCACCCTGTTCGCGTTCGTCGAGATCGGCCAGCTGGTCGGGCAGATTGGTGCGCTTCCTCGTGCGCCAACTGCAACGCGTCGCGCCGCCCCGGGTCTCCGGCGGTGATCGTCGTGGCTCTGCTGCTCGCGCTGACCATCGCGCTGCTCAACGGTATCGTGGTGCGGTTCGCGATGAACACGATCAACAGCACCTTCGCCGCGGTCAACGACGAGACCGACCCCGACAACTCGGCTCCGAGTCGACGCTGCGCTCCGGCGGGCCCGGGTCGCTGGTCGACTGGGAGTCGCTGGGCCACCAGGGCCGCGTCTTCGTCTCCGCCGGACCGACGGTCGAGGATCTCACCGAGTTCAACGGCCGACCGGCCGATCGAACCGATCCGCGCGTACGCCGGCCTGAACTCCGCGGACGGCATCAAGGCGACCGCAGCCCTGGCCGCCCGGGAGTTGCAGCGCACCGGCGGGCTGGATCGCGCGGTGGTGGCGGTCGCGACGACCACCGGCACCGGGTGGATCAACGAGGCCGAGGCCTCTGCCCTGGAGTACATGTACAACGGGGACACCGCGATCGTGTCCATGCAGTACTCGTTTCTGCCCAGCTGGCTGTCGTTCCTCGTCGACAAGGAGAACGCGCGGCAGGCCGGCCAGGCGCTGTTCGAGGCGGTCGACGAACTGGTGCGGCGAGATGCCCGAGGCAACAGCGCCCGAAGCTGGTCGTCTTCGGTGAGAGCCTCGGTTCGTTCGGCGGCGAGGCGCCGTTCCTGGCGCTGAACAACCTGATCGCCCGTACCGACGGCGCCCTGTTCAGCGGGCCGACGTTCAACAACACGATCTGGAACGACCTCACCCGCAACCGCGACCCGGGATCGCCGGAGTGGCTGCCGATCTACGACAAGGGCGACAACGCCGGTTCGTCGCCGACGCCGCGCAATCTGCAACGCCCGCCCGACCCGTGGGGGCAGCCGCGGGTGGTCTATCTGCAGCACGCCTCCGACCCGATCGCGTGGTGGAGCCCCGATCTGCTGTTCGCCGAACCGGATTGGCTGCGCGAGCCGCGCGGCTACGACGTCTCACCGGACATGGAGTGGATTCCGGTCGTGACGTTCCTTCAGGTCTCGGCCGACATGGCGGTCGCGGTCGACGTGCCCGACGGACACGGGCACGTCTACGTCAGGGACGTCGCCAACGCGTGGGCGGCGATCCTGTCAGCCGCCGGGCTGGACCCCGGAGAAGACCGAGCGGCTGCGCCCACTGCTGCGCAGCGACGAGAACTCCTAGCCGGCGCCGAGCCCGGCTCAGAACACCAGCACTCCTTTGAGCGCGTGGTAGCCACCGATCACGTCGGTGGCGCGGTGCAGGCCGAGGTCCTGCAGCGCCGCGGCCGCCAGGCTCGAGGTGTAGCCCTGCGAGCACAGCACCACCCATTCGACATCGTCGTCGACGGCCTGCGGCAGCCGCGCGTCGCTGGTCGGGTCGCAGCGCCACTCCAGCACGTTGCGTTCGATGACCAGCGCCGCGGGCACCTCGCCCTCGGCGGCGCGTTGGGCGGCGGGCCGGATGTCGACCAGCACCGCGCCCCGCGCGAGCCGCCGGCAATCGCCGGCCGACAGCCGGTCGATTCGGGTGCGCGCGTTCTCCAGGACGGCGATCGATGCGGCTGCCCATTCAGCTGCCCTCCGGTGCGGCGGTCAACTCGGTGCGGTTGCGGCGCAACGTGTTCCGCTCGGTGACGTCGTAGTACGACATCGCGGTCAGCGGCGGCGAGTACGCGTGCACACTCAGCGTCGGGGTAACCGGACGGCGGTCGCAGGCCTCCCATTCGACGTCGTGCACCCAGCCCAGCGGGAACGCCGGCCTGGTCGCCGGCCGACCAGCCGTCGGCGACGCAACGCCTTTCCGTTCCAACGGGTTTCCCGCAGCGCGCCCGACACCACGGTGAGCGCGCCGAGCGAGCCGCCGTGGTCGTGCAGTTCGGTCGAGCGTTCCGGCACCCAGCTGATCAGCCAGACGTCGAGTTCGTCGTCGCCGTGCAGCCGGCTGAACCAGCGCTCGGTGGCCGGAGACCGCCCGCGGGCAGCAGGCGGTCGTGTCGCCGCCGAGCACACCGTCGGCGAATCGGTCGGTGGCGTGCAGCAGATCGGCCAGCCGCAGCCGGCGTGGGCGCGACGAACCATGGGAGGACTCCAGTGAGAGAGACGGACGGGTCAGGGGGTCGGCACTCAGGCCGGACAACACTCCAGGAACCGGGTCACGTCGATCACGGCGGCCAGTGTTGCATAGATTGGCCGGCATGCGCAGGTACTCCGACGATCGAGCCCTCGGAGCCGCCATCGCAGGCGGGGATGTTCCTGTCCGGGTGCTCGTCGGCTACCGAGCCGGCCCCGCCGACCTCGTCGGCAACGCCGTCGACATCGACCTCGCAGGTCCCCAGCAGCCCCGCCGCGCTCCCGCCGGACGCGGTCGCGGTGTCCCCCGGCGGGGTGACGACGGCGGTCGGCGCTCCGGCGGAGTCCACCGAAGACGACTACTTCCAGGCCTGCCGAGCTGCCAAGACGTGGATGGACCAGCAGGGCGGCGAGCCCGAGGACACAGGTCGAGCCGTACCTGAAGACGGTGCAGGGCGCCCCGTCGGTCGGCCCGCGACGCCTTCGACAAACCCTGGCCGGCGCTGACGCGCGGCCAGCAGGCCGCGGTCATCGTCGCGGTCCAGGCGGCCGCCGACGGGATGTGCGGGTGAGCGCGCGGCCCGGTTCGAATCACGGGTGCGCCTAATTCCGTCGCCACGCCGTCGGCACCCGCGCAGAATGAACCCATGCGTGTCGCACTGGCCCTGGGCAGCGGCGGGCGCCCGCGGATACGCCCACATCGGCGTGATCAACGAGCTGCACGAACGCGGCCACGAGATCGTCGGCATCGCCGGGCTCCTCGATGGGAGCGCTCGTCGGCGGTCTGGAAGCCGCCGGCAAATTCGACGAGTACGCCGCCTGGGCGGGCGCGCTGACCCAGCGGGCGGTGCTGCGACTGCTCGACCCGTCGATCACCGCGGCCGGCGTGCTGCGCGCCGAGAAGATCCTCGACGCGGTGCGCGAGATCCTCGGCGAGGTGACCATCGAGGAGCTGCCGATCCCGTACACGTCGGTGGCCACCGATCTGATCACCGGCAAGTCGGTGTGGATGCAGCGCGGCCCGGTGGACGACGCCATCCGCGCGTCGATCGCGATCCCCGGGGTGATCACCCCGCACCTGCTCGACGGGCGGCTGCTCGCCGACGGCGGCATCCTCGACCCGTTGCCGATGGCGCCGATCTCCGCGGCAGCCGCCGACGTCACGATCGCGGTGAGCCTCGCGGGAGACGATCCCGGCAGCCGCACGGTCGCGCGCGAGAGGTCCCGCGCCGACCGCCGACTGGCTGAACCGGATGTGGCGCAGCATCATCCTCCCTGCTGGACACGAAGGCCGCGCGATCGCTGACTGGACACCTCCACCGGACGCGCGGTATTGGGCCGGTTCGCCGCGCGGCGACGACGAGCCGGTCGACGACGTCCCACCGAGGACCCGTGGTGCCCAAGCTCGGTGGGTTCGAGGTGATGAACCGCGATGATCGACATCGCGCAGGCCGCGCTCGCCCGCCACACGCTGGCGGCCTATCCGCCGGATCTGTTGATCGAGGTGCCGCGCACGGTGTGCCGCAGCCTGGATTTCCACCGCGCCGAACGAGGTCATCGAGATCGGGCAGGAGCTGGCCGACGTCGCACTGGACGCGCTCGAGGAGCGGGCGGCCGACGCCAAGGGGCCCGAGGAGCCCTCAGAGGCCTAGGAACTCCGCGATGCGCCCCGCCTCGCGGCGACCCTGGGTGCGCCGGCCGCGCGCGCCGACGGTGCCCGGCACGCCGGGTCCAGCGGGTTGGGCCCGAACGCGGCCAGCGACGTCGGGGTCGGCGAACACGGCCAGCGTCGCACCGGGGAACGCCTCGATCTCCTCGGCGGCGGCCGTACCCCACGGCGACGGGGAGTCCGCACCGGAAGGCACCAGCACCACCGCCATGCCGCAATCGCGCACCGCGACCATGTTGACGGTGCTGCCCACGCCGCCGTCCATGAAGCGCCGCGCACCGATGGTCACCGGAGGCCACGCGCCGGGCACCGCGCAGCTGGCGGCCACCGCATCGACCAGCTCCACCCCCGAGGATCGGTCGAAGACCACCAGTTCGCCGGTGGCGATGTCGATTCCGGTGATCCGCAGCCTCGCGGTGCGGCCAGTCGTGCGACGGCAGCCGGTGGGCGATCACCTCCCGGCGGACGGATTCGTCCACGGTGGCGGTGGCTGCGGCGACCGCGCCGATCTTCTGCAGCTTCTGTTCCTTGGTCGCGCCGGCGGTGAGCATCGCGTCCATGAACAACCCCGTGATGGCGTCCACCGACACACCGGGGTGGATCTCGTGGGAGCCGGCCGACTCGGAGAGCTGGCGGGCGAACAGCTCGTCGAGCGCCACACCGCTGCCGAGCTGCGCGGCGACGGCCGACCCTGCCGACGTGCCCGAGCAGGACGTCGGCGTCGAGCAGCGTCCGGCCCGCGTCGGGAGCCTCGTCGCCAGATACCGAGCAGAAGGCCGGTCTCCCAGGCGATCCCGGCCAGCCCACCGCCGGCGAGGACGAGCGCGCGGGTGCGGCCGGTCACCGAACCGCCAGGTGGGTGCCGAAGAACTCGAACACCCGCCGGTAGGCGTCGTCGGTGGTCGCGGTGTCGTGACCGAATCCGAGGATCCGCAGGAACGGCTGACCGAGAAGCTCGTTGGCGAACGAGTGGCCCGCGTTGGGATAGACCTTCACGTCATGCTCGACACCGTTGCGCTGCAACGCCTCCCGCAGACGCGGACCGTTGCCGACGTTCACCGGGTCTTTCCTGCCGTAGCTCGCGACGACCGGGCACGAGCCGGCGTCGAGGAAACCGTAGTCACGCATCGGCGACGGGTAGAACGGCGCCGACACGTCGAAACCCTGGGTGCCCATCACGAGTGCGAAGCCACCGCCCATGCAGAAGCCGGCGATCCCGACCCGCCCGGTGCAGTCCTGGCGATCGGCGAGCACGCGCGCGCGCGGCCTCGCAGATCCTCGACGGCCTGTCCGGAGCGCTGTGCCAGCTGGCGCAGCACGGTGCGCACGCACTTGACGTACCGGCCGCGGGAGAACAGATCCGGCGCCAGGGCCAGGTAGCCGTTGTCGGCGAACCTCGCGGTGTTGCGCCGGATGTCTGCGGTCAGGCCGAACGCGTCGTGGACCACGACGACCCCGGGCCACGGTCCGGTCCCCGCCGGCACCGCCAGCGCGGCCGGGATCGGTCCCGTGCCGGTCGTCACCTCGACGCCTGTCACCATGCTGTTCGTCACGGTCACCCTTTCGATCGCTCACCCGACACTCTGACTTGCCGCTGCCACCGGGTTCAACTCGGCAGCCGAGAGGCGATGGCGCGGAGGTTCGATCATCCCGGTGCGGCACGTGATGCGCAGATCCGGTCCGATGTGCACGAGTTCACCGTTCCCGAGGAGGCGCCAGGACGGATCGTCGTCCATGCGTTCGGTGGCCAGCACCACCGACGGAGCATCGCACAGACTTTCGGCGCTGGCGCGAATCCGGTTGCTGCGCAGTTCGAACGGGGCGTGCTGCGCCGGGTTGCGGCGGTCGAGAACGAACAGATCGTGGGCGTCCGGATAGCGCAGCGCCCACAGGTCGCCGGCGGTGCAGAGCAGGATGTTGAGGGCGAACACGCCGACGTTGCGGGCGATCCAGCCGATCGCGTCGACCAGTCCGGCCTCCACGTCGCCGCCACGGGCCCGCACCGACGCGGTGATCAGGGCGAACACCCGCTCGGAATCCGTCTGCCCCGACACCAGATCCAGCGCCCCCGATTCGGCCAGGCGCGCGTCGAGCAGGTCGAGACCCTCGACCACGCCGTTGTGGGCGAACAGCCGGCCGTCCTGCAGGAACGGGTGGGTGTTGGCCACGTCCGGTCCGCCGGTGGAGGCGTAGCGGACGTGTGCGAGCACCGTCGTCGCCGTCACCGCGCGGGCCCGGCGGGCGAACTCGGTATCCCGCCACGCGGCCATGGGTTGCTTGTCGACGACCGGGCGGCCCGCCGGGTCGAAGAACCCGAGCCCGGTTCCGTCGGGGTTGCGGCGGCTCTGCTCGGCCAGACTGTCCGGCGCGTCGAGCAACCAGAACGTCGCCGACACCGGGGTGCCGGCGTGCAGGCCGAACAACCGGCACATCAGTGCGTCACCGCAGCCCCGGCGCCGCCTTGCCGCTGATCAGGGGAAGGTCGAGATAGGTGGCGATGCCCGGCGGCGCCGCGCACACCGCGGGCACCGAGTTGACGCAGTGCGCAGCGGTGCCGACGACGCCGTACTCGGGACCCTGCCCCGCCGACCTCGGACTGAAAACCCTTGACCGACACCGTGAAATCCGGGTTGACCGCGGACCTCCATCTCGTAGCGCTGCCCGGCCGGGCCGAACGACCACGCCGGGTCGAGGTTGTCCTCCCCCATCAGCCAGTTCACCGTCACACGCACCACCGGCTCGCCGGCGACCAGGCGCCTCCCAGTGGAATTTGCGGCCGGCGACCTGCCCCGGCTCGATCGGCCCCATCGGGGAGTCGATCGGTCGCGGTGGCCACCGCGATCTCCTGGGTCGGCCGCACCTTCGGGTCGGCGGCGAAACCCAGTTGGTTGACGCACATCTTGCACGGCCTGGATGAATCCGGTGTCGAGCATCTTCTGCATCGGCCCGGTCAGCGCCTTGTCCGGTGTCTCACCGAACCCCATGACATGGCGCAACACATCGGGCGCCTCGTAGGTGCGCAGATCGGAGAACTCCTCGGCGCGCACGAAGGTCACTCCGGTCGACATCGCCGAGAGCATCAGCGGGAACTTCTCGCTGATGCCGCCGGGCGCGATGCCGGTGCCGTGCAGCGTGGCGTCGCCCGCCAGCGCCGCTTCGCGCATCGCCGCACCGGAGCGCGCGCTGGGGTAGAGCCAGCCGACGGGGGTGACGACGTTCTTGCCCGAGCGCAGCAGCGCGGCGACGTCGTCGGGATTGCGCCATCAGCGGTGCGTAGACACCGCATCGGCGTCCAGGGCGAGTATCTCCTCGATGCTGTCGGTGGCGGTGACCCCCAGGGGTGCGGTGCCGATCAGGTCGCCGACGTCTCGGCCCGCCTTGTCCGGTGAATGCACCCAGCACCCGACCAGTTCGAGCTCGGGATGCTCGAGGACACCCTTGATCGCGGCGACGCCGACGCCACCGGTCGCCCACTGCACGACGCGCAGCGCCATGTCGTCTCCTCCCAGCCGGCCGGAAAACTAGAACACGTTCTATTCAAGGTCTACACCAGGGCCGGTCCGCACGGGCGCGAATGGCCATGTGCGCACGCGCGCGCGGGATTAGGGTGATTCCGCCCACCCGACACGGACCGAGGAGCCAGGATGAGCGATCCCCGGCGGGAGTCCCGCGCGGGCTCCCAGATCGGTCCGTACCGGCTGCGCCGGTTGCTCGGCAAGGGCGGCATGGGCGAGGTCTACGAAGCCGAGGACACCGTCAAGGACCGCGTCGTCGCACTGAAGCTGTTGCCGGAGGCGGTGTCTCACGACCCGGTGTTCCGCAAGCGGTTGCAGCGCGAAGCGCATGCGGCCGGCCGGCTGCAGGAACCGCACGTCGTCCCGATCCACGACTACGGCGAGGTCGACGGGTTGCTGTTCGTCGACATGCGGTTGATCGAGGGCACCGATCTGCGCAGGATGCTCACCGAGCAGGGCCCGATGGCGCCCGCGCGGGCGGTGGCGATCGTGCGCCAGATCGCCTCGGCGCTCGACGCCGCGCACCAGGCGGGCATCCTGCACCGCGACGTCAAGCCGGAGAACATCCTGGTCACCCGCGACGACTTCGCCTACCTCGTCGACTTCGGGATCGCCAATGCGGCCACCGACGAGAAACTGACCGAACTGGGCACCGCGGTGGGCACATACTCCTACATGGCGCCGGAGCGGTTCACCTCCGAAGAGGTCACGGCGGCCGCCGACGTGTATGCCCTGACCTGCGTGCTGCACGAATGCCTCACCGGCTCGCGGCCCTTCCCCGGTGACAGCGTCGGCATGGTCATCACGCCCACCTCAACCAGCCGACCCCGCGGCCGAGCCTGCTGCGGGCGGGGGTGCCGAGCGACCTCGACGCCGTGGTGGCCCGCGGGATGGCCAAAACGTCCGGCGGATCGCTACGCGGCGCCGGGGAGCTGGCCCGAGCCGCCACCGCCGCCCTGACCCGGCCCGACCAGGACCAGGCCGCCACGATCGTGGCGCGCAGCCAGGCCGCGACGATGCCGGCCATGCCGCTTCCGCCGTGGTCGCCGCCCCCGCCGGGTGGGCCGGCGATGCCGCCCCCGCCGGGTGGGCCGGCGATGCCGGCCGCCGGGTCCCGCTCCGCCGGCCTCCCCGCCGCGGCGCCGCCCGGATGGGCGCCGGGGACCGCCACCGGGTGGCGGCGGCAAGGGACCGCTCGTGCTGGTCCTGTCCGCCGCGGCGGTGTTCCTCGTGGTGCTCGGCGCCGTCGGCATCTGGTGGGTGCTCAGGCCCGACGAGTCCTCCGGGCCGGTGGCCGCGCGCAGCAGTACGCCCGTCCCGACCACGCAGACCCGCGAGCCGACCCGGCGCACGCGGACCTCCTCCGCGGCGCCGCCGCCGACGGAGTCCTACGACGCACAGTTGATGGCGCTGCTCTCCGGCGGCCACGACAACTCCAACTGCCAGCCGCTCAGCCCGCCTGCCGGCGGCGCGCTGGCCACCGTGGACTGCGGCCCGGCGACCACGCCCGGCGGACCGCAGAGCACCCGGTACTCGCTGTTCGGGGATCAGACCGCGCTCGACGCCGGCTTCGAGGAAGCCACCGGGGTGAACTCCGAACTGCTGCAGTGCCCCGGCAGCGGCATCGACTCGCCGACGACGTGGCACTACACCGAGAGCCCCGACGAGGTGGCGGGCCGGATCGCCTGCGGTACCTACAACGACAGTCCCGACCTGGTGTGGACCAAGAACGACGGACTACTGCTGGCCGACGCGCAGGGACCCGACCTCGCGCAGCTGCACGAGTGGTGGCTGGAGTTCGGCTGACGGGGGACGCTAGGTTGCTGATCAACGTTTCTCATCAACGACGCAACGGTGCGAAGGGATCACAGATGAAGCGAGTGTTCGTCGTCGGTGTCGGCATGACGAAGTTCGAGAAGCCCGGCGGACGCGCAGCCGGCGGAGCGGACCATGACTCTGGCCGCGAGGGCTGGGACTATCCCGACATGGCGCGGGAGTCGGGCACCAAGGCGCTCGAGGACGCCGGCATCCCGTACACCGACATCGAACAGGGCTTCGTCGGCTATTGCTCGGGTGATTCGACATCGGGGCAGCGCGCCCTCTACGAACTCGGGATGACGGGGATCCCGATCGTCAACGTCAACAACAACTGCTCGACCGGTTCGACCGCGCTCTACCTGGCCGCGCAGTCGATCCGCGGCGGGCTGGCCGAGTGCGCGCTCGCGCTGGGCTTCGAGAAGATGCAGCCCGGCTCGCTGGGCGGCGGCGCCGACGACCGCGAGTCGCCGATGAAGCGGCACATTCTGGCGCTCAACGAGATCGACGAGATGGCGTTCCCGGTCGCGCCGTGGATGTTCGGGGCGGCGGGCCGCGAGCACATGCGCAAGTACGGCACCACCGCAGAGCATTTCGCGAAGATCGGTCACAAGAACCACAAGCATTCGGTGAACAACCCGTACGCACAGTTTCAGGACGAGTACACCCTCGACGACATCCTGGGCGCGAGGATGATCTCCGATCCGCTGACCAAGCTGCAGTGCTCGCCGACGTCCGACGGGTCGGCGGCCGTGGTGCTGGCCGGCGAGGACTACGTCGACCGGCACGGGTTGGCCGCGCAGGCGGTCGAGATCGTCGGGCAGGCGATGACCACCGACTTCGCCTCGACGTTCGACGGCAGCGCCGCCAACATCATCGGCCATGACATGAATGTTCAGGCTGCTCAACAGGTTTACCAGCAGTCGGGGCTCGGCCCGCAGGACTTCCAGGTGATCGAGTTGCACGACTGCTTCTCGGCCAACGAACTGCTGCTCTACGAGGCGCTGGGGCTGTGCGGCCCCGGCGAGGCGGGCAAGCTGATCGACGACGACGACACCACCTACGGCGGGCGCTGGGTGGTCAACCCGTCGGGCGGCCTGATCTCCAAGGGACACCCGCTGGGCGCCACGGGGCTGGCCCAGTGCAGCGAGCTGACCTGGCAACTGCGCGGGACCGCCGACAAACGCCAGGTCGATGGCGTCACCGCCGCGCTGCAGCACAACATCGGGCTGGGCGGGGCGGCTGTGGTCACCGCCTACCAGCGCGCCGAGCGCTGAACTCGGCCCCGCCGCGAAACGTGTCACCGTCGGTAGGCGATACGAGAAGTAGGCCGGGGTGACGGAGGTTCGGCCATGCGCACAGCGTGGGTGGTGGCGGCACTGGGGGTGATGCTGGGCCCGGTGGGCCAGGCGAGCGCCCAGGGCGAGGATGCCCGGTCTGTCATCGAACAACTGCAGTTGGCGGGTTACACCGTGAACGTCGACCGGGTGGGCAGCGCGCCGCTCGAGCGCTGCACGGTGCGCAGCGTGCGCAATCCTCAGCAGGTGACCCAGCCGGTGCGGGTCGTCGACCGGGACGGGCACCGCCGCGAGGTCGACGTGATCGACGTCGTGGTGCACCAGTCGATCTCGGTTTCGCTCGACTGCTCGCACTGAGTCGGCCGCAGCGGCAGAAGACCCGGCCGGGAAGGGCTCCGGCCGGGTCTCTCCTGCGCGCCCTACACCGCCGCGGGGACTCGCTCCTGCGCCGGCTCGTCGACGCGCGAGCCTCCGGAGTGGCCGTCGTTGTCGAGCATCGTGATCTCGTCGAACGGATCACGGCCCGCCAGCACCGAGTCCACCTTGTCCTTGTCGACGGTGTGGGTCCACGAGCCGACCAGCAGCGTGGCCACGGCGTTGCCCGAGAAGTTCGTCAACGCCCGCGCCTCGGACATGAACCGGTCGATGCCGACGATCAGGCCGACGCCGTCGAGCAGGTCGGGGCGGTGCGCCTGCAGCCCGCCCGCCAGCGTGGCCAGGCCGGCGCCGGTGACACCGGCGGCGCCCTTGGAGGCGACGATCATGAACACCAGCAGACCGATCTGCTCGCCGACGCGACAGCGGGTCGCCGAGCGCGTCGGCGATGAACAGCGACGCCATGGTCAGGTAGATCGCGGTGCCGTCGAGGTTGAACGAATAGCCGGTGGGCACCACCACGCCGACGGTCGAGCGGTCGACGCCGAGGTGCTCCATCTTGGCGATCAGCCGCGGCAGCGCCGACTCCGACGACGAGGTCGACACGATCAGCAGATACTCGCGGGCCAGGTAGCGCACCAGCTTGAAGATCGACACGCCCGACACCGCGCGCAGCAGCGACGCCCAGCACACCGAAGACGAAGATCGCGCACGTCAGGTAGAAGCCGAGCATCAGCGCCAGCAGCTGGCCGACGGCCGCCCAGCCGGTCTGGCCGACCACGTTGGCGATCGCGCCGAATGCGCCGATCGGGGCCAGCCACAGGATCATCACCAGCACCTTGAACACCAGCTTCTGCAGATGCTCCACGCCGCGCAGGATCGGCTCGCCCGCGCCGACCGAGTCCCTGCAGCGGCGAAGCCCGACCAGCAGCGCGACGAACAGCGCCTGCAGCACAGTGCCCTCGGTCAGCGACGGAGAACAGCGAGGTCGGGACGATGCCCTGGACGAAGTCCAGCAGACCGCCGGATTCGTGGGCCTTCTCGGCGAGCTCGGTGCCCTTGCCCGCGGCGCTGTCCGACAGGTGCATGCCGCTGCCCGGGTGCAGCAGGTTGCCGACGACGCAGGCCGATCGCCGAGCGCGAAGGTCGACATCGCCAGGAAGTAGACGAACGCCAGGCCGCCGACCTTGCCGACGGTCGCGGCTTTGCGCACCGATCCGATGCCGAGCACGATCGTGCAGAAGATCACCGGCGCGATCATCATCTTGATCAGCGCGACGAACATCGTGCCGAGCACGCCGACGCTCTTGCCCACCTCGGGAGCCGAGGATCCCGACGGCCGACGCCGGCGACCACCGCCACGATGACGGCGATGTACAGCCAGTGGGTGCGGTCGCGGCGTTGTGGCACGTCGGGGGCTGGGGGCTTGTCCATCGTGGTCGTCATGGCACCGTCCTTGAGACTCGAAGTGGCGAAGTGGTCTGAGAGGATGGTCGGCCAGACCGTGAGCCAGGTCACGTTTTAGTTCATTTCGTTCACACGGGAGGTTCCGCGCCCTGATGCGACGGATTCGCGCGGCGTGGCCGCGGTCGCTGGCCGGGCAGGCGATCGCCCTGCAGATCATGGTGATCGCGCTGATCGTCGTGGCCGGCAGCGCACTGGCACTGTTCGATGCCCGGCGCGACGGCGACGCCGCGGCCCGCCAGCAGGTCGTCGGCATCGCCACCGCGCTGGCCGACTCACCGTCGACCGCCGCGGCGATCGAATCCGGGCGCGCCACCGAGATCCTGCAACCGGTCACCGAGGCGGTGCGCACGCACACCGACATCGCGTTCATCACGATCATGGCGCCGGACCGCACGCGGTTCACCCACACCGACCCCGCTCAGATCGGCGGGCGCGTACATCGGCACCATCGAACCGGCTCTGCGCGGCGAGACGTTCACCGAGATCTACACCGGCACTCTCGGTCCGTCGGTCCGCGCGGTGGCGCCGGTGCGCGATCAGTCGGGACGGGTCATCGGCCTGGTGTCCGCCGGAATCCTGCAGCGGAGCCTGGCCGAGCAGCTGGCGGGCTCAGTGGCCGGTGATCGCCGCGGTCGGCGTTGGCGCACTTGGCCTCTCGCTGCTCGGCGTGTGGGGCATCCGCCGCCGGCTGCTGCGCCAGACCCACGGGCTTCGCCCGGACGAGCTGCGCGTGATGTACGACCACCACGACGCGATCCTGCACTCGGTGTCCGAGGGCCTGATCGTGCTGGACCGCAGCGGGGTGGCGCTGGTCAACGACGAGGCACGCCGCCTGCTGTCGCTGCCTGCCGGGCACCGTCGAACGCGCGGATCTGCCCGAATTCCTGCGCACCTTCGGCCCCGGCGCCCGCGACGAGATCCATGTGACCGACGACCGGGTGCTGGTGGTCAACCGCTCTGCCGTACACCCGCCCGGGCCCGCCGACACCGACGGCTCGGAGGTGGTGACCATCCGCGACCGCACCGAATTGCAGGGCGCGCTCGGCGAACTCAACGCACTGAAGGTGCTCACCGACTCGCTGCGGGCACAGGCGCACGAGGCCGCCAACAAGCTGCACACCATCGTGACGATGGTCGAGATGGGTCGAGCCCGACGACGCTGTCAGCCTTCGCGACCGCCGAACTCGAGTTGTCCCAGCAGCTCGTCGATCGGCTGTCCGCCGCGGTGGGCGAGCCCGCGCTGGTGGCGCTGCTGCTCGGCAAGACCGCGCAGGCCGACGAGCGGGGCATCGAATTGACCGTCACCGAGGACACCCAGCTGCCGGCCGACACCGACGGGCTCCTGCTCACGCGCGCAGGAACTGGTCACCGTGCTCGGCAACTTGATCGACAATGCGATGGACGCCTGCGACCGCGCCGACCCGTGGGTGGAGGTGACCGTGCAGCCAGGACGACAGCGACGTTGCTGATCCGGGTCGCCGACAGCGGAGAAGGCATGGACGCCAACACTTTCCAGGCGGCAATGCGCCGCGGCTACTCGACGAAGCCGGGCCGCGACGCCGAGCAGCACGGGCTCGGGCTCGCGCTGGTGGCGCAGGTGGTCAACCGGCACGGCGGCAGCCTGACCGCCGACGTGACATACGGCTCGGTGGTGACGGTGACGGTGGCGCAGCGTGATCACCGTCCTGATCGTCGAGGACGAACCGCTGATCGCCGAGGCGCACCGCACCTATCTCGGTCGGCTGCAGGGGTTCACCGTCGCCGCGGTGGCCCACACCGCACGCGACGCGATGCGGGTCGCGTCCGAGGCCGCCGCATCGCAGCGTCCGATCGATCTGGTGCTGTTGGACATCGGACTGCCCGACGCCAACGGCATCGCGCTGGCGTCGGCGCTGTCGGGGTTGCGGCCAGCGCCGGACATCATCACGATCACCTCGGAGCGCGACCTCGAGATGGTGCGCGCGGCAGTGGGCCACGGCGCGCTGGCCTATCTGCTCAAACCGTTCACGTTCGCCGCGTTCCGGGATCGGCTCGAGCGCTATCAGCGCTACCGGGCCGCACTGCCGGCCGGGATCGATGCGGCCAGCCAGGCCGAGGTCGACCGGGCGCTGGCCGAGTTGCGGACCGGCCCGGACCGGTCGACGGCGCCGAAGGGGGCTGCGCCGGCCACGAACGACGAAATCGCCCGCGACCGTCCGCGATTCCAGTGACGCTGGAGTCACCGCCGACGACGGTGGCCAAGCGGGTCGGGGTGTCGCGGGTGACGGCGTGGCGCTACCTCGAACGGCTCGCCGACGAGGGCACCGTCTATCGCCACACCGATTACGGCAAGGCGGGACGCCCCAAGACCCGGTACCAGTGGCGCTGAGAGCGCGCCGACGGGTCAGGCGCTGACGGGCTGCAGTTCGCGTGGCACGCTCAGCGCGATCGGGTTGGTCGCCAGGAACTGCGCGTACAGCACCTCGATGTTCGACTCGACCGAGAACACGCTCACCGCGCCGGCGTAGTCGGCGATGTACAGGCGGGATCCGTCGGGCCCGTGCGCGACGCAGGAGGGCCGCGCCTGACCCGTCAATGCGTCGACGACGTCCAGGCTCAGGGTGTCCAGTACGACGACCCGGTCGTAGTCGACGACATACACGCGGGCCTCGTCGGGGCTCAGCGACATCCGGGTCGGTGCATCGCCGACGGTCACCGTGTCGATCACCTTCGTCGTCGACGGGTCGACGACGTGGACGGCGCCACCGACGGCCCGGTCGGAGGTCAGCACATAGATCGCGTCACCGGCACAGGCCACGTCGCGGATCGGTGAGCCCACCGGGACCACTGCCCGCGTCCGGGCGGTCTCGGCGTCGACCACGAGCAACTGACTCCCGCGGTCATCGGTGACCCCGACGCAGAGCCGCTTGCCGCGCGCATCGACACACAGGGCGTCGATGTTCGCCGCCGGCGCGCAGCCGATGTCGATGGTGCCGACGCGCTCGGCGGGCACGTCGAGGACGCTGACCACCACGCGGTCGGCGGAGTTCCCACCCGCGTAGACGCGCTTGCCGTCGGGGCCGACCGCCAGCGCGGTGACGCCCGCGGCCAGCGGGAAGGAGGCGGTGACCGCGTGGGTCTCGAGGTCCACGACCGACGATCGCGTCGTGGCTCGCCGACGCGATGCCGACGTAGGCACGGTCGTCGCGGACCGCGACCGCGGTGGGCGCACCGTCGAGGTCGACGGTGCCGGCGACGGCCAACGTCGACGGATCCAGCAGTGAGACGCTGCCGCCCGCGGCGTTCGCGACGACGACGGCGACGCTGCTCGAAGCGATGTCGCCGACCGGTCCCCGGCCGGTCGGGATACGGCGTTCGAACGTGACGTCTTCGGCACTGCTGCCCTCAAGCGCATCAGAAGCCACGGGCGACTCGTCCCGCAACAGGTGCCCCTTGGGCATCAAAAAGTTTGCCATGTTCTGTGGTACCTCCGCCGGGACACACCTCACCCGGCTGTCGATTGGGCTACGACGGCCTGTCAGACCGCGATCTCTGCCGAGTGTAGCGACGCAAAACCTGGGTCAAAGGTGCCGAAAGTCCCCAACCCGCAAGGCATCCAGAGAAGTTCTCAGAAGGAACTTAGGAAACTCTTGGTAACGGCTCCCCGGCAGCGGGCGACGATCGGAGAAACAGCCATTGAACAGCGCGTAAAGCATGCCCCGCGAGCGGGTGCGAAAAGAGCGGCGCACGCCGCTCGGTAACGTTTTCTTAACTTCCGCGCTGAAGTGAGGGACACATCACAGGCCGGCACAGCAGCAAATGGGGCCTCCGGCGGGCTCATCGGCGGCCTAGCCGGCCCGGCAGACCTCGAAGGACCCGTGAACCGGTGTCGGCGTGTTCGCTGGAGTCGGCGACGCCTTCCGGGATCAGGCCGGTTCGGCGCCGCGTAAAGAGGAGATCCGGGCGCGGGGGATCAACCCTTCCGGGTCGCACAGCTGGAGCACCCGATTGACCGCGGGACTGCCGACGACGCACCAGTGCACATCCTCCCGGGAGAAGTGGGCGCTGATGGCGTACAGCGCCGAAGCGCCGTCGAAGGCCATGAAGGGCACCTCGGTCAGGTCGACGACGACCGCAGCGCTGGCCGCGGCGGCCTCGCGGACCGCCCGCGCGAAATTCTTGGCGTTGGCCGCGTCCACCTCGCCGGCCACCGCGACCGTCGCCTCCTGGTCACCGCCGCCACCACCAGCCCTCGTCCGCGCCGCAACGGTCAGCGACGTCGACGCGATGGACAGGCGTCGGCTGTCGGCTGACCTGCTGCGGATGGACGTGACGGTCATGGCACGGAGATCACGGCGCGGTGATTACTGCTCTGCCTTCTGCCGTTCCTCGCTGGCCTTCGCCGCGGCTCGTGCGCTTTCGGCCTCGGCTTCCTTCTGCGCCGCGTCCCGCTGCGCATCGGCCTTGTCCTGCTGCGCCTTGCCCTCGCGCTGCAGATCGTCACGCCCGGTGACGACTCCGGCGACCTCTTTGGCCTTACCCTTGACGCCTTCGACGACGCCCTTGACGCCCTCTTCCGGACCCGAATTGTTGTTGTCACCCACGAGCGCACCTCCGACAGTGTCCTGCCCGGGGACGACCGCGATCGTTCCGGGGAGCGGCTCGGCCGCTCAGCGGACCCCGTTTTCCCGCAGCGCGCGCGTTCCAAACATTCACGCGGCGAAGCTGGTCAGCGCGACATCCAGCGACGAGAACATCTCGATGTAGTCGGCGATCCCGGTGATCTTCAACGGGCGACTGGTGGCCGGGCCGTCGGCGACCACGGCGAACCGGATGTCGGTGCCCAGCCGCCTGCGCGTCGTCATCAGCACCTGCATGCCCGCCGAACCGAGGAATTCCACGTCGGTCATGTCGAGGATGAGACCGGTCGGATGACCTTTCGCCGCCGCATCGATGACCTCCTGGAGCTGCGGCGAAGTCAGCATATCGACGGCACCTGCGGCCGCGACGACCACGACGCCGCCGACCTGGTGTTCGGTGAATTGCTGCACGTCCAAAAGCCTCGTCTCGTGCCGGATCCGCGGTGAGTCGCGGATCGAGTCGGGAGGCTGCAGTCTGAACCCGTCGTTGTCGGAGAAGCCGACAACCGGTACAGGTTACCGGAGTCCACGGCCCGTCGTCGTGGCCGACCGGAGATCGCCCGGGATGTCACCTCGGGCGGCTAGCGTGGGAGGCCGGTCGCACACGTATCCCCCAGGGAATCGGAGGTGGCGGAGTCCGCACACGCGCGCAGTTGACAGTAGAGGTCGAGATCGGCCTGGCCGGCTCGTTGAATCCACGACGCGCCGCGATGCGGCTGCTCTCCGCGCTCCGACCGGAGCTCGCGGACTGGGCTGCGCTGGCTACTCCCGACGCTCGCAACGGCGCGCTGTGCTCCACGGCGGCGGAAGGCGGTCGGATCCACCGAGCGTCGTTGCCCGGACCGCGATCGCCGGGGCGCGGCTGGATCGGTTGCTGCGCACCGGCGACGCCGGATCGCGCCGCGCTCGGCGCGGACGGTGGCACGTGGCCGGCATCCTGCCGCACGCCGGATCTGCGCGGCCAGCTCGCCGACTCGGGTCCGGACAAGCTGCTCGCGGTCGGACTCAACGCGCGCGGCGACGACGCTGGGCGCGCTGCTGCTCGCCCGCCGCCGGCGGGTTCGACGCCGAGGACGTGAGTTCGCCCTCGTATCGCGGCGCGCGCGGCGATAGCCCTGGACTCGGCACGGCTCTACGAGGAGCGCGCGCAGGTCGCCGCCGTGCTCAGCCGGTGCGCTGCGGCCACCGACGCTGCCCGATATCGACGACCTGCGGCTGGCGGCCGCGCTACCGGCCCGCCGCCGCGCACATCGACATCGGTGGCGATTTCTACGATGTCATGGGAGCCGGGTCGGACTGGCTGCGTCACCTGGCGACGTCTGCGGCAAAGGCGGTGGAGGCGGCCGCGCTGACGGGCCGCACCCGGCAGAGCATCCGCACCGCCGCCCATTTCGACCGTCACCCCGCGGCCCTGCTGCGCGCACTCAACAGCGTGCTCCACGACGAAGGCACGGATCAGTTCGTCACGGTGCTGTGCAGCCCGCATCCAGGTCGCTCCGGACGGATCACACGTCGACGTCGGGATGGCCACCGCGCGGTCACCCGGCGCCGATCGTGGTGCGCGGCGACGGTCGCATCGAGGCGCTCGAGATCTACGGCACGGCCAGCGGCATGGTGCCCGACGTGCACTACCGCACCGCCGTGGTGCGTCTGCACCCCGGGGATACGATGCTGATGTTCACCGACGGGGTGGAGGAGGCTCATGGTTCGGAGGGCATGTTCGGCCTCGAACGGCTGATCGCGCTGCTGCCCGCCTATGCCGGCGCCGCGGGGGACGTCATCTGCGAGGCAGTCGAACAGCGCATCATCGAGTACGTCGACGGTCGCCCCCACGACGACATCGCGCTGCTGGCGGTGACGTGCGGGAACTGACGGGCCGGACGCGGCGGGGGCTTATCGGGAGGCGTCGGGCTCCGGCGACGCGGTGGCGGTGCAGGCGCTTGATGCGGCGTCTGCTCGACGCCGGCGCCGACCCGGTGGCGTTGTTGACCGATGTGGTCGCCGGGGCACAGCGTGACGTCGGCGCGCGCTGGCAGCGCGGCGAGTGGACGGTGGCCGAGGAGCACGCCGCCACCGCCATGGCCGTCGCCGCGACCAAGGCGGTGTCCCGGCACATCCGGCGCGCCACACCGACCCGGGGCCGGGTGCTGGTCGCCTGCGCCGAACGGGAGTGGCATGCCCTGCCCGCGATGATCATCGACTGCCGCGCTGCGGGCCGACGGCTGGGACAGCATCCTGATGGGCGCCGCGACCTCGCCGGCGCGCCTCAACCAGTACCTGCACGATTACGGGCCCGAAGCCGTGGCGGTGAGCTGTTCCGTCCTGGGTTCACTGCCCGCCACCCGCCGGTTCATCGAGGCGAGCACCGCCGGCGGTGTGCCGATCGCCGTCGGCGGACCAGCGCTGGGCCCCGACGACGTGCGAGCCAAGGCGCTCGGCGCCACGGCATGGGCCCGCGACGCGAAAGGCGCTGTCTCGGCTGTGGCCGACCTGCCCGCCGTGGTGTCCCCCGCCACGCCACTGCCGGCCGCGGCCGTCGCCGAACAGGCCGAGCTCGAGCACGACCATCGGCACATCGTCACGCTCTGCGTGACACCTGGTCGGTGACGGCCGGCGCCCGGCCCGGCACCGCCGACGGCGCCGTCGCCGTGGACGCGCTGCATCAGCTGCTGCACGCCGTGTCGGCGGTGTTGCTCACCGGCGACAGCCGGCCGGTCCCCGAGACGGCGGCCTGGATCCGCGATTCGATGGCCACCCGCGGTGTCGACGCCTGCGCCGTCGGCGAACTCGGTGACCTCGTCGTCACGGCGCTCGCCGCGTATCCGCTCGCGCGCGAGCTCGTCGACACCCACTTCGCCGACGGTCTCTGACGCGGCGGGGCAGCCCCGCCGACTCCCCGCATTGAACCCGCCGGCCCGGCCGCATCGTGTCACTGCTGACCGATCACCGTGGCCCGCCGATGGGCCCGCCGACGCAGGGAGTCACACCATGAAAATCGTCATCGCAGCGGGTCTGCTGTCCCTCGGGCACTGCCGGCATTCGCCGTCTCGGACACGCCGCGCCGACGGCGGACGCGGGCGGCGGGGGAAACGCGGTGGCGACCATCGAACAGCTCAGGGCCTCCGGCGCGACGTCCGCGTCGCCCGAATCGGAAACGCTCCGCTCGACGAGTGCATCGTCACCAACGTGCGCACCCTGTCGCGGCCGGCGCAGATCATCCCGATCGACGACGACGACATCACGGTGTTCACCACGTTCCCCAAGCCCAAGGTGACCGTGACGCTGAACTGCTACGCTGAGGGCGCCGCGTCAGGCTCGATCTTCTTGTGAGCAAACCGCTTTCGATTGGTTACCGGATACAAAGCCCGCACCTAAGCTGCGCACAGAGCCGACCAAACCGGCGCTCCTAACGTCGTGGTTCGGGTGGCGATGCGCCACCCGATCTCACTCGAACGAACGGAGCGACACATGAAACTCACCCGCACGCTGGGCACCTCGGCGATCGCCGGAGGCATCGCACTCGCGGGTCTGTTCTCGGCCGGACTGGGCACCGCCGGCGCCGACCCGGGCCAGCCGTGCGGCCGGCCCGGGACTCCCGCATGCCAGCCGGCGGCACCGCCGAACAACGACTGGCAGCATCGCGGCATGGACCAGGGCCGTCGCGACCACCAGCCGTTCCAGTACAACGGCCAGGAGGTGCACCCGCTGCCGGCGGGCAACGGCGACGGCTGGGGCTTCTGGTTCCTCGGCCGCTGGATCCGTCTCTAGAAACGACCAGGTAGTGGGGGCGGGCGCGTACGGGCGCGCGCCCCCACCGCTGGCAGAAAGTTCGCGCGCGCCTCCCGCAAAAGTCTCTACCTTCACTTTAGCGTTGGGGGCCGTGACGACATTTCGAACCCTCGCTCGCGGAACTGGATTTCGAGCCTGACATCCTGTGCACCTGCCGCAGGTTCTGCGGACCGCTCGCGCACCCGGCCCAGTGGTGGGTCACCCTGTCCTGCGGATGCCCGTATCCGATGTGTCAGCGGGCACTGCGGATCGCCAATGTCCGCCTGAAGGTGCGCCCGTTGGCGTGTCGGTTGTGTGCGACCAACCAGATCGCGATCCGCTCGGTGTCTCTAAGCTGAGCCCGCTCTGCGCGCTCAGTCGTTGTGCCGCAACGACTCCAGCTGCTGCTCGACGGTTTCGGCTGAGTTCGGTCGGGTTCGCAGCACTGCCGGGCGAGCCGCCGGGCAGCGCGCGCAGAAGGCCGGCCACCGCGAGGACGGCGACGACAGCGCCACCGGCGGTGACCACAAGCGGCGCTGCCGGCAACAGATTCTCCAGCAGCATGGTGACGCCGAAGAGAGGAACAGCGCGGCGGCCGACGAGCTGGATCAACCTCTCGGGTAGGTGCTTACCGGCGATCGGCGCCGACGATGATGGCCAGCGCGTCGGCGGGGACCATGCCGAGCGTCGAACCGATCCAACGCCTAGCCAGTCGTTGTCGGCGGCCAGCGTGATCGTCGCCAGCATGGTCTTGTCGCCGAGCTCGGCGAGCAGGAACGCGGACGTACCACGAAGAACGCCGGCGCAGTGGCGCGCGGCGCGCGAGGCCTCGTCGTCGCTGAGGCTGTCACCCCGCAGCGTCCACAGGCCGAAGAGCGATGAACGCGCGCCGGCCGAGGATGCCCAGCAGGTGGGTCGGCAGCGCCGCACCCAGGTAGTGGCCGATCGGCCACCGATAGCAGGTGCACCGCGGTGGTCGCGACGGTAATGGCGGCCAGCACCACCCACCAGCGGTAGCGCAGCGCGAACATCATCGCCATCAGCTGGACTTGTCGCCCAACTCGGCGACGAAGATGACGGCGAAACTCAGCAGCAGGCGGCGGACACCAACAACTCCTCGGTCGGTGGCTGCCGCTCGGAGCGTCGGGTACACGCCTCCGGCCGACAACCAAAACGGTCTGATACGGCCGAAGGTCTCGCCCACCGGTGTCGGGCCGGTTCGGGTAACCGGGCTTGCGGGTGCGCAGGACCAGTGTGTCGACTACCCGATTTGGGGGCTACTCCCCTTCGCTACGGCCAGCCTAGCCATACCTCGGCCGGTTGCGCAACCCGAGCCGAATCAAAAGCCCTCTGCGGCAATAAATTTGACTCCGCTGCCGATGGAGTTAGGCAGCCCTGGATTCTTCTGGTGGAGCCCCCGAAAGCGGCTTCGACGGTTTACCGGCTCTTCGTAATTCAGAGTGCATCGACCAGTGAGTGGAGTGCGCCGCTGTGCAGGAGTGAGCGCCAGCGGTAGTGGACCAGGTTACGAAATCCGAGGGCATTGCGGCGTAGGGCTTCCAGGCGGCCGTTGATCGCTTCGGTGGGGCCGTTGGAGGCGTGGTGATCGAAGAAGGCCAGCACATCGGCGCGGCGGCGGTGCAGGGTGCGTCCCAGCTGGGCGAGTTCTTCGAGAGCCGCTGGCAGGCCGCGGCGCAGGGAGTCGATCAGCTTGATCATCATGGTCTTACCGCGGCGTCGGTCGGGGTGGCTGTAGGCGGCGATGATGCGCTGATACACGCTCCAGGTCACCATGACCCCGAGATGGTCGTCGTCGGCGAACACCGCCTCCAGCCGTGCCCGTTGCCGGGCGCTCAGCAGGGGAAGTCGGGTGCGCAGGGTTCGACGCACACCGTAGAGCGGATCGCCGGTGCGGCCCCGGTGACCGCAGGTCAGCTGTTGAATGCGTTGGCGGGTGAGGTCAAGCTTGGCGCCGGCCAACGCAACGACGTGGAAGGGGTCGATCACTGCCGTGGCGTCGGGCAGCTCGTCGGC
>CAWCKQ010000019.1:0-172044 GCA_963796185.1 uncultured Actinomycetota bacterium
ACCCTGCGACACCGCGTGAATCGGCTGACATCTGATTGAGCCGGTTAGGCTGAGGGAATTGCTGGGGGCAGCAGTTTGACCCCACTCTGGTGGTCACATTCTCGGGTGGAGGAGACGTATGCGTCGGCGACTGACGAATCGCGTCACGACCGTGCTGGCGATCGGCTGCGCGGCACTGCTCGTCAGCGGTTGTGAAGCACAGGTGTGGGGTACGCCGCCCAGCGCCGAGAACACCCCGCAGGCACCGGTCGCCGCCGCAGGCCCCGCCGCCCGCACCGCCGGCCCCGCAGCCCCGCCCGCCAGCCCTCGGCCGCCCTTCGACGGCCTCGACGCCCGCGTCCAGCAGGCCACCGCCGACGCGGCCGAGTCGGGGGCCGACATCGAGACCGTCGTGCTGGACCGCAACACCGGCCAGACCGTTCCAACGGGGACAACAAGCCCTTCCCGATCGCGTCGGTGGTGAAGCTGTTCATCGCCGACGACCTGCTGCTGCAGGAGTCCAAGGGCGAGACGACGCTGTCCCCGCCGACCGCAAGTCACTCGACATCATGCTGCGCTCCTCCGACGACAGTGCGGCGCAGATGTTCTGGGACCGCAGCGGCGGTAACGCCATCATCGCCCGCGTCGTGGCCCGGTACGGGTTGACGGGCACGACGGCGCCCTACAACGGCCACTGGGACGTCACGCAAAGCACCGCAAGCGATCTCGTCCGCTACTACGACATGCTGTTGGACGGCACCGGCGGGCTGCCCCCGAACAGGCGAACGTCATCGTCGGCGACCTCGCACAATCCACGCCCACGGGAACCGACGGGTATCCGCAGCGGTTCGGCATCCCCGAGGGGCTCTATGCCGAGCCGGTGGCGGTCAAGCAGGGCTGGTTCTGCTGCTGGAACGGCGCCAACCAGTTGCACGTGTCCACCGGAATCATCGGGCCCGAACACCGCTACGTGATGGCGATCAGCTCGCTGGAACCCGACCGACGCCGCCACCGCCCGCGAGAACATCACCGAGGCCGTCAAGACGATGTTCCCGGGCGGCAAGATCTGACCGTTCAACGCCGGCCTTCGTGCCCGACGTCAGCGGCGACGGATAGCGGTGAATTGTTCGACGAGCGCGTCCAGACGCTCGGAGTCGTAGCCGGGACGAAGTCGACCGGCACGGCTGAGGGTGACCGGGCCGTGTAGTGCGCTGAACAGCACCTCGGTGAGGGTGTCGGCCTCCTGGTCGCCGGCGAGCAGGGTGACCGCTCGGCGCATCTCGGCGAAGGCGGCGTTGAGCCGGGCCGGGGTGTCCGCTGCGCCGAAGCGCAGTTGACTCGCGCGGATGAACATCGCGTCGTAGACCGCCGGATTGGCAAGGGGAAGTCGAGATACGCGTGGGCGAGGCGGGTCAGGGCGTGCACGGCAGCACGGCCGCCGTCAGTCGCCGTTTCCGGACCGCAAGCCGTCGCTGAGCTCGTCCAACGCCTGCCCGAGCCCGATTCGTGGCGTCCATCCCCAACGGCGGGCGCGGTCGGAGACGATCTGGCCCGCCCATGCGGGTTCGTCATCCCAGACCGGCTCGATGCCCAGCGCCCCGGTGACCGCTGTGGCGTAGTCGAGGTGGGTGGCCGGACCGCCGTCGACGTTGACGGCCGTGCAGCCACCCTCGATCGGGCCGCGCTCGACGTCCACGGCGGTGGGTACCCGCCCGGTCGCCAGGTCGGCGAGCAAGGCGGCGAGGTCGTCGACGTGCACCCACGCGAAGGTCTTCCGCGGGTTGGTGCGACGGGCGGATTCGTCACGCGCCATCGCCTTCGGGCGCAGGGTGTTCCAGATCGAGCTCGGACCGGGGCCGAGAATGGCCGGCGGGCGCACCAGGATGCGCGTGATGCCGTCAACCCCGGCGAGTGCGGCATCGGTGTCACGCTTGGTGACGGGATAGTCGCCCGCGCCGTCCTCGACCAGCGCAGCCGACTCGTCGACGTCGCCCACGCCGGGACTGCGATCGTAGACCGCTGCCGTCGACATGTGCACCAGCCGTTCGACGCCCGCGTTGCGGGCCGCCCGAGCCAGCACAGGGGTCCCTTCCACAGCGACTCGGTGCTGGGTCCGGCGATCCGAGCCCATGGGGTGCACGGTCGTCACGACGGCCGCGGTCCCAGCGACGACGTCGGCGGCGAAGGTGGGATCGCCGAACTCGCCCACCCACTCCTCGACGCCGTCCAGCCGGGGCGCGGCACCGGAGCGGCGTACGACGGCGCGCACGCCGGCACCGCGCTGCGCCAAAGCGGCGCAGGTCCGGGAGCCGACGAATCCATTGGCCCCGGTGATCACGATCGACATGTCATGTTCGCCAGCCATGTCTCCACCATGCCACCGCAGGGCCGGTGCTCCGACCGGCCTGCACCCGGGGGCAACGGTCAGCGGACCCGCAGGTTGGTTGTCGCGACCGTCGAACCGTGCGGTCCACGGCATCGGTGCGAAACGGGGCGATGAGTTCGGACGCCCACTTCGGCAGGTGGGGGGATGACGCCCGCGGCGTATTTGGCGCCCGCGGCGTATTTGCCGTTCACCGGCGGTGGAGGGCTCGGCCTTCAGACGCTCGAACGAGTCGCGTCTCACACCGCCCCGGCTCAGCCACGATGTCCGTGCTGCCGTTTACGATTTTGCGGCACACCCATGACCGAAAGGGGCGCGCAGTGAGTTACACCGCCGCCGACATCACCGAGCTCGACGATGTCCAGCACACCCGCCTGCGGCCGGCGGTCAACCTCGGACTCGACGTGCTCAACACCGCACTGCGGGAGATCGTCGACAATGCGATCGAAGAGGTCGCCGATCCCAGCCACGGTGGGACCACGGTCACGATCACGCTGCACGCCGATGGATCGGTCAGCGTCGCCGACGACGGCCGCGGCCTGCCCGTCGACACCGACCCGGTGAACGGGAAGAACGGCATCGTCAAGACGCTCGGCACCGCACGCGCGGGTGGCAAGTTCTCTGCGCACTCCGATGCCGCCAGTACCGGTGCCGGTCTGAACGGGATCGGTGCGGCGGCGGCGGTGTTCATCTCCGCGCGGACCGACGTGACCGTGCGCCGGGCCGGGAAGACCTACCTGCAGAGCTTCGGCAGTGGCTACCCCGGAGTGTTCGAGGGCAAGGATTTCGACCCCGACGCGCCGTTCACCCGCGCGGACACGCAGAAGCTGCGCGGCTCGGGCAACCGCAGGCCGGATGCCGCACGGCACGACGGTGCGCATCCTGTTCGACCCGGCCGTCGTACCGGACTCCAGCGTGGACATCAACGAGGTGCTGCTGCGCGCGCACGCCGCTTCGCGGATGTCCCCCGGGGTGCACCTGACCGTCATCGACGACGGGGTGGCCCGGTGACGAGGTCCGGCCCGAGTTGCTCGACGCGTTCAACGGCCCCTGGGGCACCGATACCCTGCTCGACCTCATGTGCGCCGCCGCGGGCACTCCCCCACCCGACGTGCGCGCCGTGGTCGAGGGCCGCGGTGAGTACACCACCGGCCGCGGCCCGACGCCGTTCCGGTGGTCGCTGACCGCGGGCCCGGCCGAGCCGCGCGACGGTGGCCGCGTTCTGCAACACCGTGCGCACCCCGGGCGGCGGATCACATCTGACCGCTGCGGTGAAGGGGGTGTCCGAAGCACTGGCCGACCGCGCGTCCCGCATCCGCGACCTGGGGCTGGCCAAGGGCGAAGACGGGCCGGAGGCACAGGATTTCGCCGCGGTGACCGCGCTCGCCGTGGACACCCGGGCACCCGACGTGGCGTGGGACTCCCAGGCCAAGACCGCGGTGTCCTCGCGCTCACTGAACATGGCGATGGCCCCCGATGTGGCGCGCAGCGTCACCATCTGGGCGGCCAACCCAGCCAACGGCGACGCGGTGTCGCTGTGGACGAAGTTGGCGCTGGAGTCGGCCCGGGCACGGCGCAGCGCCGAGGGGGCCAAGGCCCGGTCCCGGGCGGCGTCGAAAGCCAAGGGCCTGGGGACGAACCTGTCGCTGCCCCCGAAGCTGCTGCCCAGCCGGGAGACCGGCCGCGGGTCGGGCGCCGAGTTGTTCCTGTGCGAGGGCGATTCGGCGCTGGGCACCATCAAGGCGGCACGGGACGCCACATTCCAGGCGGCCTTCCCGCTGAAAGGCAAGCCGCCCAACGTCTACGGGTTCACCGTGAGCAAGGCCCGCGTCAAGGACGAGTTCGATTCGATCGAACGCATCCTGGGCTGCGGGGTCCGGGACAATTGCGACCCCGAATCGTGCCGCTACGACCGGATCCTGTTCGCCTCCGACGCCGACCCCGACGGTGGCAACATCAACTCCAGTCTGATCTCGATGTTCCTGGACTTCTACCGGCCCCTCGTCGAAGCGGGCATGGTCTATGTGACGTTGCCGCCGCTGTTCGTGGTCAAAGACGGCCAGCAGCGGATCTACTGCCAGGACGAGTCCGAACGCGACGCCGCGGTGCCGCAGCTGAAGGCGACCTCCAAACGCAAGGTGGAGGTGCAGCGCAACAAGGGCCTCGGTGAGATGGATGCCGACGATTTCTGGAACACCGTGCTCGATCCTCTGCGCCGCACGGTCATTCGGGTGCATCTCGACGACGGCGACGCGAAGCTGCACCACACGTCTGTTCGGTGGGCCGCCGGAGGGCAGGCGGACATGGATGGCCGACGTCGCCGCCCGCGTCGACACCTCTGCGTTGGACTTGACGTAGGAGAATCGCGTGACCGCCACCCTGGACATTCCGGAGCAGAACCCCGACCTGGTGCTCGACCAGAGCGCCGATGACTACTGGAACCACTACCAGCTGACCTTCGCGCTCTACAGCGTCAGCGACCGCGCGATCCCGTCGGCGTTCGACGGTCTCAAGCCTGGCCAGCGGCGTCTGCTCTACCAGATGCACGACTCGAGGCTGCTGCCCGGCAACAAGCCGCAGAAGTCCTCGAAGGTCTGCTCGGCGGTCACCGGCAACTCCACCCGCACGGCGGTGCGTCCATGTACGGCGCCGCGGCGCTGCATGGCTGCGGAGTTCCAGCGCGTGAAAGTCATTGACGGGCAGGGTGCGTTCCCGCGTATCCAGGGTGACATCCCCGCCGCCGATCGCTACACCGAGATGCGGTTGTCGGCACCCGGTGCGGCGTTGACCGCCGAACTCAACGATCACGCCGTGCCGATGGTCACGACGTTCGACGGTGAATGGATCGAGCCGACCGTGCTGCCCGCGCAGTGGCCGGTGCTGCTCTGCAACGGCGCGGTCGGCATCGCCGAAGGGTGGGCCACCAAGGTCCCGGCGCACAATCCGCGGGAGGTGATGGCCGCCTGCCGGGCGCTGCTCAAGACGCCGAACATGACTGATGACAGATTGCTCAAAATCATTCCCGGCCCGGACTGGGGATGTGGAGCCGCCGTGGTCGGCGCGGCCGGCCTGCGCGAGTACGTCACCACCGGTCGCGGCGCGTTCACGGTGCGCGGCACGGTGTCGGTCGACGGCAAGAACTGCATCGTCACCGAGCTCCCGCCCGGCGTCGCGAGCAATACTGTGCAGGAACGGATCCGGGCTTTGGTCGAATCCGGCGAGATGCCCGGCGTGGCCGACATGTCCGACCTCACCGACCGGCGCAACGGGCTGCGGATCGTGGTCACCGCCAAACGCGGACACAGTGCCGAGACGATCCGCGAGCAGCTGCTGGCCCTGACCCCGCTGGAGTCGACGTTCGCCGCCAGCCTGGTCGCGCTGGATGAGGATCGGGTGCCGCGCTGGTGGTCGGTGCGCGAATTGATCTCCGCGTTCCTGCATCTGCGCGACTCGGTGGTGTTGCGCCGCAGCGAGTATCGACTGGAGAAGGTCACCGCCCGACGTCACCTGGTGGCCGGCCTGATGACGATCCACCTCGACATCGATGCCGCGGTCGCGGTCATTCGCGGAACTCCGACACCGTCGATGAGGCCCGCCAGGGCTTGCAGGAACGGTTCGGCATCGACACCGAACAAGCCGATTACGTGCTGGCGCTGCAGCTTCGCCGGCTGACGAAGCTGGACGTCATCGAGCTGCAGGCAGAAGCGGAGAAGCTGGATGCCGAGTTCGCCGAACTCACCGAATTGGTGTCGAACCCCGATGCGCGCCGGAAGGTGATCGACCGGGAACTGGTGGAGACAGCCAAGCTGTTCAAGGGCGCAGAGTTCGACCGCCGTACCGTGCTGGACTTCGAGGCCACACCGACGGTGTCCAGCTCGGATGACGACGGCCCCCGCGAGCGCAAGTCCAACCCCGCCTGGCGCCTCGATGATCGGGGAGTGTTCTCCGACAGCCACGGTGAGTTGCTCACCTCTGGCCTGGGGTGGGCGGTCTGGACCGACGGACGGGTGAAGTTCACCAACGGCAACGGTCTGCCGTTCAAGATTCGCGATATCCCGGTGGCTCCAGACATCACCGCGCTGGTGCACTCGGGGTGCTGGCACCCGGATGCCATCTGGCGTTGGTGACGCGACGCGGCAAGATGTTGCGGATCGATCCGGCCGCGGTGAATCCGCAGGGCGCGGCCGGCAACGGCGTGGCCGGTGTCAAGCTGTCCGGAGATGACGACGAGGTGATCGCCGCCTTGCCGCTGACATGCCAGAACGGCGAAGCCATCCTATCGATCTCCGGGAAGGCCTGGAAGGTCACCGAAGTCGCCGATATCCCGGTCAAGGGCCGCGGGGGCGCCGGCGTCGGCTTCCACCCGTTCGTGAACGGAGAGGACGCGCTGTTGGCGGCGGCGGTGTCAGCGACCGGCTTCGTGCGGGGTACCAGGACCGTGCGGGCGGAGAAGCGTTCCAAAGCGTCGATCAAGGGTTCGGGCAGCGACGTGACGCCGGCGGGGTGACCCTTCAATCAGGCGGCCGAATTGGGCCACTCCGCGCGGCGGCCGAGGACGGGTTGCCGGCGTCGGCCGTGGCCCCACCCTGCAGCCCACGGCAGTCGGCCCTTGTCGTCCGCCCAGACTAGTTGCAGCGCGCGGATTTCGGGGCCGAAGATGTCGACGGCGAATTTCAGGTGGACATCGGGATGCTCCACCTCGACCACCTCGATGAGGAACCGGTCCTGGTAGTCGATGTGCATCGCCGGCGCGAGCACCGTGCCGTCGTCGACGATCATGTGCGCAATCGAGTTGAGCACGCGACAGGAGACCTCGGCGGCCAGACCAGTCATCAACAGCTCCGGGAGACCGCGCCCGTGTAACCCGACCGTGTACGCGAGCGGTCGCTTGTCGCTCTGGACGCACTGAACAGCCCAGCCGTGGTCCTGAATGGTTGCGCGCAGGTCCTCCAGGTACTCCTCGGTGGTGCCGTCCGGATTGTCGCAGTGCCAGCACATCGCGGCTCCCTTCGTTGTGTTTTCCGCCAGCATGCGCGCACCCTCCGACAACTCGTTGGGCGCCGGTCATGTTGCGCCGCTTCTCAACACCGCGTCGACGGCCGTATACAGGGTTTCGGTCTCCGCCTGCAGCACCGATTCGCCGCACGGCAGCGCGCGTTGCACCGACAACCCGTTGAGCACGGTGAGCAGGAACCGCACCTTGCGCGTGAAATCCTCTCGCGGAAGGGCTCCTTCGTCGGCCAGCACGCCCAGCCAGTACTCGACCCGACCTGCAGACACGCGTTCCTGGGCGAGATACGCCCTGCGGACCTTGGCGCTGAGCTCCGGTGCGATGAAGTGTTCATACGCGGCGCCCCAGGCTTTTCGGGCTTCCTCACCGACCCCGGCCGCCGCGAGTACCTGCCGTAAGCAGGCCACCAGCCGCTCCCGCGCGGGCCGAGACGAATCATGGATCGATTCGTCGGGGATGAAGTGCTGGTAGATCCGGGTCAGCACCTCGTCTTGGAGGGCGCGCTGGGTCGGAAACTGGAATCGCAGCGATCCGGTGCTCACACCGGCGCGCGCCGCGACGGCACGCACGCTCAGTGTGGTGGTCGGGTCCTCGGCGATCATCTCAGCCGCCGCCAGGAGAATCCGCTCCCTGGTGTGCATCGTCAGTCCTCCTCCGGCCCCGTTCGCTGCCCACGCCGACCGTACTAGCACAGTGTGTTAGCGTGGCGACTAATACGGTGTACTAGTGCCCTCGGCACCTGACGAGAGAGGTCGGCATGTCGGTCCCACGGTGGCGTCCGTTCCGCATCATCGGCGAGAATGCCGGCGTCTACCTGGTCCTGAACGCTGCCGCTTACGGCATTGTTCTCCTCGGCTTCGGCCTCGGGTTCGACCTTCCCGCGCCTCAGCCAGGCGCAGTACACCCGGTTGGAGGATGACGGAACCGCGGACCTCGTCCGATCACTCATCGCCGATCCCTGGCTGTTCGCACTCACGATTCTCGCGGTGAACACCCTCAAGATGGGCGCACTGACCATCGTTGCGCCGTCGATGATCGTGCCGTTGGCCGGGATTGCGCTGTTCGGCTACTGGGCCCTGACTACGGGCATGACGCTGGTTCCTCAGACCGATATCGGCTGGGTCGCTCTGCTACCGCACTCACTCACGCTGATCGTCGAGTTCCAGGCCTACCTGCTGCTGCTGTTGGGTGTCTACCTGCTCGGCACGTACTGGCTCCGTCCCCGGACGGTCGGAGCCGGAAACCGCCGGCAGGGTTACCGACGAGGGTTGCGAGAGCTCGGCTGGCTGACGCTACCGGCCTTGGCCCTGCTGGTCATCGGTGCGATCTACGAGGCGTTCTCCTTGCGCTACGTCGTGCATCCGCTGGTCGAACGGCTGTTGTAGCGCCGTGCCGGACGGGGGCTCAGCCGCGCGGTGTCGTGGTGATGTGCACGTGGTCGTAGTGGCCGTAGCCAGATGCCTGCGGGCCGGCCGGCGTGGAGTAGGTCCCCCGCCAGATCACATCCTGTAATCCGAATCGGCCCGCATTGGCCATCGCGAACGCGCGGATCTGGTCACCGAGGGCGATGCCTTCGGGGCTGGCGGGATTCGGGATCATGATGTCGATCGCCAGGCCGCGCGGATGCCACGGCTTGGAGTCCGGCCGCACTCCGTCGATCGTGGCAATCTGGGGAAACTGGGCGCTGATGGCGCGCGCGGTCAGGATCGTGTTGGGTTGCAGCCCGGCCTCATTGGCCTTGCCGACCGGCAATGCCTCCGGGATGCCGGCGAGGACAGGCGCGGGCGGCGGAGCCACGTCGCCGGGGGGCAGAGCAGGCATCGCGACGATCGCCGGGTCCTGCGGTGGCAGCGCAGCCGGGGGCGGAGGTGTGGTGTCGACGATCGCTTGCTGTTGCGGTGTCAACGCGGCGTACTGCGCCTCAGCGGAGGCGATCCGACGCAGCAGGTCCTGCCATTTGGCCTGCAGATCCGCGCGGACAGCGGCGGCCTGCTCGGCCGCGGCGCGGGCGTCTGTCGCCGATCTCTGCGAGGCCTGCGCGGCGCTCGCCGCGCGCTCGCGTCTCGCGCGATACGCCCTCATCTGATCGGCGGTCGTGGCGTCTACCACTCGCTGCAGCGCCAGCCGGTCGATGAGGTGCTGCGGCGATGGGGCGGTGAGTACCGCCGCCATCTCACTGTCGCCGCCACCCATATAGGTCATCGCCGCCAGCCGGTCGACGGCTGCCTGATAGGGCTCCAGCTCGGCATTCGCGCGATCCACCGCCACCACGTCGGCGCGGTGGCGGTCATCGGCCGCGGCCTGCTCGGCCAGTTTGGCATCGGCGTCGCGCTGGGCGGCTGTGACGGCCTCCCGGCTCTGCACCGCCTGCTGGGACAGCTCGTTGAGCCTGGTCAACGCGTCGTCTGCGGGGTCTGCCTGAACGTCACCCATCGCCGCGGCCAGCACCAGGCCCGCGGTCACCAGGCCACACGCCGTCCGACGAAGGAAGTGGCACACCCCGATCATGCGGATTGTCACGATCCTTCGCTCATGAAACGACCTCCCGGCCCGGCTGTCGAAGGGCAAGGCTACGAATTGTCAGCGGGGATGTCTAGCCGGCCCTGAGGCGATCGCCGGCGAATCAGGTCAGCGCGTCGACAACCACTTTCGTCGCCTCGGCGATCAGCGCGTTGTCGGCCTCGGCAGCAGGTGCGTCATGTGTGGTCAGGATGCTGATCACGATGGGGTGCCCGTCGCGCGGTGGCCAGATGACACCGACGTCGACGGCCGAGCCGTACTCGGTTCCGGTGCCAGTTTTGTCGGCGACCTTCCAATCCTGCGGGACCCCCGCTCTGATGCGCTTGTCGCCGGTCTTGTTGCCGAGCAACCAGTCGGTGAACTGCGTGCGTTCGGGTTCCGGCAGCACCGTTCCCACCGCGAGCGCACGATAATCGGCCGCCAACGCGGACGGGGTGGTGGTGTCGCGAGGATCGCCGGGGACAGAGGTATTGAGCTCAGGCTCCCATCGATCCAGTCGGCTCACCGGGTCACCCAGGTTCCTCATCGCAGCTGTCCATCCTGCTGGTCCGCCGAGCTGCTCGAGTAGGAGGTTCCCGGCGGTGTTGTCGCTCAGGGTGATCGCGGCGTCGCAGAGCTCGGCGATGGTCATGCCGGTGTCGACGTGCTGGCTGGTGACCGGGGCATAGGACAGCACGTCGCTCTGGTGATACCGGATGACCTGGTCGAAGTAGCCGCTGTGCAGCGGGTGTTCGCGCAGCAGCGCGCCGCAGGCGAGTGCCTTAAAGCTCGACAAGACGGGGAACGGCTCGTTGTACCGATAGGCGATCGTGGTGCCGGTCGCGGTGTCGAGCACGTGAACACCGAGTCGCGCGTGGTGCGCACGCTCGAGGTCGCCGAGGCGCTCCGTGGCGGAGGCCACCGACGACGGCGCGGGAACGGAGGGGGCCGGTGTGGCAGCAGAAGATCCGCACGCCACGGACAGCGAGACCAGTGCCAGCAGCGCAAGTGTCTTGGTAAGGATTCCGGCGGCAGGGCGGGCGGCGGCGCGACTCACGGCGGCCACAGTAGCGAACCGAACGCCCCAGCGGTCAACGCGGCTCGCGGCAGCGGCGGCGCCTCAGCTCACCCCGCGATCGCCAGGCGCAGCGACGCGGACCGCGTCGACACCAGGGAGCTCACCGACAGCGGCCGGAACTCGGTCGTCACCGGGGCCACCGGCGCGCCGATGACCACGCCGGTGGCGGGCCCGTCCGGGGTCGCCACCGACACCATCTGCCCGGGCTCACCATAGATACCGGCGCAGCTGTCGCCGGCGCACGCACCCGTCGACGCATCGATCCGGCCCGCGAAGATGTCGTTGATCCATCCGGCGATGAGAGTCTGTGCGGCCGACTTGTTCTCCTCGGTCGGGAACCCTTGGTTGATGTAGGAAATGAGCTGGATGGCACGGCTTCCGCCCTGCATGGAGTCCAGGTGTTGACCGCTGTCGAGAACGACCCCGTTGAAGTGCCCGGGCCGGTGGCCGTTGAGGGCCTCGTCGACGCGGCGGGGCGAGCCGTCCTCCCTGGGCGCGCCGAGTTCGATCACCGGGATGTAGGTGCCCAGGCCTTCGAGCTTGTCGAGAGCGTCCGCCAGCACTGACCCGGGCGGCGCGCCGTCGAGCGTGACGATCCCGGCCAGTCGATTGACCGCGCCGCTGGCGATCACGGCGTCGGTGTAGTAGCCGGCTGCGCCTGCGGCAACTCCCGCTCCCAGCGAATGGCCGACCAGCGTGAACCGATCCGGCAGCGCAGCGTCGACGCCGTACCTTCTGGCGAATCCCGCGGCGACCGCGCTGGCAGTCAGCGCGTCGCGGTCACCGAGCAACAGGTCGGCGGTCGCGCGGTACACCTGGTCGTCGCCGAGCCAGAAGCCGTCCCGCACATAGGGATTCGACGACAACGTGGGGACGACGACGACGCTGTTGGTGCGCTCGGCCAGCCAGGACGCGGTGTAGCTGTACATCGCGCCGACGCCTCGATAGCCGTGCTGCAGGTAGATGAGCCGCTCCGGCATCTCGGTATCGTCGGGGTAGTACCAGTCCGCGCGCACGAAGCGTCCTTCGGTGATCTCCAGCCTCGAGCTGCGCACCGTGACGTTGACGCCCGGCGGCACGACCGGAGGCCCGGCGACCAACCGGATGGCCGCGCCGATGATCTCCGTCACCAGCGATTGCAGGACTTCCTGCAACGTCCGCGGCTGCGGCATAGCAAGCGCTGTGGGGGCCGCGAGCATCGCCGATACTCGCTGCGCTGCAGGTTTATTGAGCGCTGACGAAGGTTGTGCCGGCGTGTCCCACGAGGAGCGCTGTTCGTCGGCGGAACCCTCTCGCGGCTGGGTTTGCGGGCCGACGGACGTGGGTTCCTCGGCGGAGTCGAGTTGTTCGGTCGGCTCAGCAGCTGCGTCATCTACGGGCTGTGCATCATCGGGAGTCAAGTCGGTCGGGGCGCCGCGATCGAGTTCAGGCGCAGTGCCGGAGTTTGTGTCCGGGCGGTGAGCGTCCGCGTCGACGCCCTCCTCGGCCGGGTCGGGTGCACCGGCGGCCTCCGCGTCGTCGGCAGTGTCGGTGACGTCGGTGACGTCGGTGACGTCGGTGACGTCGGTGACGTCGGCCTCATCGGCAGCAGCCTGATCGGCAGCGGCGTCTTCGGTTTCGGAAGAGCCGGAATCTTCGGTGTCGCTCGACGCGTCGGCGCTGTCGCTCGCCCCATCGGTGTCCTCGGAGCGAGATCCGCGATCGGCGGTGCCGGCTGCGGCGCGAGGACCACGGTCGGCGGTGTCGGACGCACTGGCGGTGGCGCCCGCCGTTTCGGACCCGGTATCGGCGGCGGCGGTGTCGGCCCCGGCGATCAACGCGGCAGACACACCTGCGGCCAACACGCCCGCACCCATCCACGCTGACAGTTGTGCCATTGGTCTCCCAACCTCGATATTGACGGCCGCGTCACACAGCCGCGCTCACCGTAGGGCACGCCTTCGAGCGACTAGACAATTTCTGCGTTCTGGTCATATTTGTGTCACGAGCATGTCCGGGCGGGGCGCGCGTTCGAGTCCGTACAGTCGAGAAGCACTATGGTGGGCATGCTCCGCGGTCGGCGTTTGGCGCTGCTGCTGGTTGTCTTGCTGGCGAGTACTGCCCTCGGATCAGGGACTGCCGGGGCTACCGAACTCAGTGACTACCGCTGGGAACGTCGCCCACTACTGGTGTTCGCGCCGACCGATACCGATCCACGGCTGGTGGAAACGCGGAACCGGATCGAGGCGAGTCGGTGTGAGTTCGCCAGTCGCGACATGGTGCTCGGCGTCGTGGTGACCGACGGCAACAGCACGCTCGACGGTCGCGCTCTCGACGCCGAGGAGTCACAACGGTTGGTCGAGCAGTATGTGATCGGTCCAGACGCCTTCAGCGTGCTGTTGATCGGGAAGGACGGCGGCGAGAAATTGCGCGTCAACGACGTACCGGATCTTTCTGCGATCTATGCCCTGATCGACGGCATGCCGATGCGAAGCCGTGAGATGCGTGACAACCCGGGTCGATGTTGATGTCGGTGCGCCGTTGGCGCCGACGTGGTCTCGTCGGCATCGTCATCGCATGCTCGACGCTTCTCGTCGTGTCGTGCGGAAGCGCGGGGCGGTCCGCCAAGGCTGATCCACCTGAGGAATCCGACATCGTTCTGATCGACCTCGACGATGCCGCCGAGGCGGCCCGCTGGACACCGGTCAACGACCCCGTCATGGGCGGCAGGTCCACCTCGAGGGTCACGTCCGGCGAGGGGGGCCTCGTGTTCTCCGGCAACATCTCGCTGGCGAACAACGGCGGGTTCGCCTCAGCGCGCAGCCCGCAGGACCCCGAGATCGGGCGACGAGCGACCGGAGCGGCGTCGCTGCGCGTGCACGCCCGGGGCGACGGCAAGACCTACCTGGTGAAGGTGGGCGTCGAAGGACAGCCGTATTCCTACATTCAGCGGTTCCACACCGAGGCCGGCATCCAGCGGACCTACGAATTGTCGGTCGCGGACTTCGAGCCCGTGGGCAGGCGTCTCGATCCCGCGCCCGACGCGCCACAGAAGCTGGATCCCTCACGCATGAACCAGGTTGCGGTCTACATTCTCGACAAGCAGCAGGGTCCCTTCGAAATCACGATCAGCTCGATCGACGCCACTGTCTGAAGACGCCTGCCGCAGGTCCGGCGCAGCTGACCACGCGTCGGTGTCGAAGAGCAACGGGAGATCGATGCAGTGGCACGCGCCCAGCGGCGTCGTCGCCGGTGACCAGTCGACACGGAATGCCGCTGCGCCACCGCCATTTCTGTGCCAGGTGTCGACGAGTCGTCGTCCGGCCTCCGCGCGGACCCGGCGCGTCACACGGCCGGATTGATCAGCGCCATGGCCGCCTCAAGGCCGCTCCCGCCGAGCTACTGGCGGCCAAAGCGCTGGGGCGGCGTTCGTAGGACGCGACGGGGGTTCGCGGTGGCCAGCGTCACCAACGGAAATTGTCGTTGCGCAATCAGATCGGAGCGTGCTCAGCTGCCCGCCGCGACCCTCGGCGGCGCTACGCGTGGTCGGCGGTTCAGTCCGAATAGTCCCATGACACCGTTCTCACGGGTGTCACGCGGATGTAGGCAGCGCCCGGCCTCGGCCCGGTGGGCCATTCGGACTCGGGCACCCCCCGCGCACGGGCCCCTTCCCGCGCGAGCTGAAGTGCTTCGCCTGGTTCGCGAACGATGCCGGCGTGACCTTGGAACATCACTCCTCGGATATCCGCCATTCTGGACCCGTCCTCGAGCATGACACTCACCTTCGGGTTGCTTTCGACGTTGGCGACTTTGCGTGTGCCATCTCGCACGCCCATGATGATGTCGCAGCCGAGCCGGAAGTAGCCAAGCGGCACGGTGTGCGGGAATCCATCCTTGCCGATGGTGCTCAGCATCGCCCAGCCCGGGCGGCCGTCGAGAAACGCCTCGATTTGTTCGTCACTGAGTTTTCTTGGCATGAAGCAGGCTAACAAGAGCCTGGATCAGGTTCCGCGATCCGGATGGCCGGATGCGACAGCTGCGCCGGTCGGCTCCGGTCGAATGCTGGCCGCGGGTGGAGCGTGCGGTCGTCGCGGCCCGTGAAGTCGGTGTCGGCCCCGTGCTGTTCTGCTTCGCTAGGGTCCCGCGGGAAGTGCCCAGCCGCTGCGTGCCGTCGACCGGGGACGTTGATGCTGCAGCAGCGCCCATTTGACCTGAACAGTTTCGTAACAGCTCGCAGGGCTCGCGCTCCCGCGATGGTCGCTCGTGTAACGACGCGCGTTGCCCGAACTCCCCGGCGGCGTCGGCTATTCCGCTCCGCGGAAATAGGGTTCGACCGTGCCCCTGAGCTTGACAACCATAGGATTTCCGCGGCGATCCTTCGCGGTGGGGACTTCGACACGTACCCAGCCCTCGGCCACGTTGTATTCGTGAACATTGGTCTTCTCAACGCCATTGAAGCGAATACCCACGTCCCGGCGTAGCACTTCTTCGCTATAGAACTCGCTGCGCGGATCGATGGAGAGGTGATTCGGTGGAACGTCTGTGTGCTGATCCTCGGACATGATGGCCTTCGTCAATTGCGTGGGGTGCTCGGATTGATCCTCCAAGAATCTACGCGATCCGGTAGTGGCGGGTTGCGCTCGCGCTCCAGATGCGGTGAGTAGCCACGGTTGGCCGGCGTAGAGCGCCGCCACCTCTGATTCCGAGCAGCTTGCGAACGGCGCTGCAGAGGACTCGGGACGAGGGCAAGTGTGGCGCCGGCAAGTGGTAGGAGAGCAGTTCCCGCGACAGGAGACACTCTGCGGTCGAACAGGTCTCAGCAGTCCTACGCAGGCGTGACGGTGCCCGGGCAGCCACTTACCGATCACCACGCCCGGGGTGATTCCTGATTGCGCGGACGAACAACTCCACGTGACGCCGTGCGGTGGCCGTCCAGTCCGGACCGTACGGCAACGGCGTCGCGATGAGTGTGCCGCACACGATGACGTCGAGCGCAGTAACGTCGGCATGGACAGTTCCGTCCGCTCGGCCTTCCGCCAGGAAGTCGCCGATCGCCTCGCCGATACGCAGCTTCGCCCCGACGGCAGCGGCGTCGGCAAGTGGTTGGCCACCGCGAAGGGGCATGGCCACCAGCTGATTCGCCATGATCAGGCATTCCTTGAGGTAGGCCTCGACGGCGTCGGCACCGGTCAGCCCGTCGGCCTTGATCCGGGCCAGGGTCGTGAGCAGCAGTTCGTAGCCACGGCGCTGCAACTCGGCGAGCAAACCCGCACGGTCGGGAAAGGCGCGGTAGAAGGTGCCCACTCCGACGCCGGCGGCGTCCGCGATCTCGCTCAGTGGCACTTGGTAGCCGCGGACCGCGATGAGGTCGGCTGCCGTGCGCAGGATCTTCTCTCTGTTCTCGACGGCGTCCCGTCGTTCCGCACGCGGGTGCCGACGGGCAGACTTACCAGCGGGCATCGATGGAGTGTCACACAGACTCGTCGGTGGTGCGGAATCGGCTGGAGTTCGCCGTCGGCGGGCATTCATGGGTGCAACCGAACTCATGGCACGGGGTGCCGGCCGAATGCCAGCACGCGATCGGGATCGAGGGCGTCCCTGATGGTGCGGAGTCTGTCTCGGTCGACCGGCGGCAGTGCATCAGCGGTATCGGGCTGTCCTTCCCGAAATGCCGGCGCGGACCGTCCGATGTCGGCGGCGCGGCCCGCATTCTCGACGGCGCGCAGTGCCTCGTCGGTGAGGAGACGGGAGTCGTCGTCGGTGCCGAGGCCCACCGCGTGCAGGAGGAACAGGCCAGGCACCGTGGTCATCGCACCCTCAGGTCCGACGACCTGAGAGTCGGTGTGCCGCAACTCGATCATGTTCAGCCCGCCGGGCTGCCCGATCCGCGCTGCATCGAAGATCGCGGCCGCGAGGTCGGTCGCGGCGGCGCCGAGCCACCGGCCGGTGCCACGCGCCGGCACGGCGGCGGGCGGGTCGAGATGGATCTGCGCCAGCGACACGATGTCACCTGGTGCGGTGGTGTCGACCACCGGTGCGGCCGCCCCACGCACGGCATTGCGCATCGGCTCGAGGTGGGTTCCGCCGTCGGGTGAGGCGTAGGACAGGTGCACGACGGTGGTGCCCAGCAGAGCGTGGGGGAAGGGTCCCTCGGGCGGGAGGTGCACCAACGACAGTGAGCTGGTGACCGACGGGTTGACAGTGGCTGTGGCTGCGGCCCACGCCGCCGCCACAGCCGGTAGCGCATCGGCCGGCCACAGGAGGTAACCGGTCCACAATTCGGGGACGTCGACCAGCTCGATCTCGACAGAGGTAGCGATCCCGACTGGCGCACCACCGCGGAACGCCCAAAGTGCTTCCCGATCAACCGCTTCGGGCGCATCCTCGACTGCGCGGCGAATCCGCCCAGCGCCGTCGACATACTCGACCGATCGCAAGGCCGCCGAGGCCAGGCCGTGCTTGCGGACGAACCAGCTGACTCCGCCGGAGAACGTGTAGCCGGCGACGCCGACGGTCGGCGAGGTGCCGCTCAATCCGAGCATTCCGTGCGGTGCCGCTGCGGTCTGCACCGTCGGCCACATGGCGCCCGTGCCGACTCGAGCGATACGCGCCGAGGCGTCGACGTCGACGGAGTCGAGCGCGGAGGTGTCCAACAGCACGGCCCCGGCATCGATTGGTGCGGCGGCACCGTGTCCCGTGGCCTGCACGATGACGCGGCTACCCGCCCTCGACGCGACGGTGATCGCACGCGCGACGTCGTCGGCCGACCGTGGGTGCACCACCGCGGCCGGGCGCTGCGGGAAACTGGAGTTGTCCGGGGTCGTTGCCGCGGTATACGTGCCGTCCCCCAACTGGTAGGTGACCCGGGGCAGCTCCGCCTGCAGAGCCGCGACGACGGGCTCAGTCACCGTGTCGCCTCGGGATGAGCGAGATCACGGGGATGGCGCGCGAGGTCTTGCGCTGGTAGTCGGCGAATCCGGGATAGCGCTTGGCTTGCTCGGCGTACTTCACGTCACGCTCAGCACCGGTGAGCTCTACCGCGCGGACATCGAGCTCCTGATCCCCGACCTCGATGCTGGCATCGGGGTGGGCGATGAGGTTCCAGTACCAGGCGGGGTCACGGTCGGCGCCCGCGGCCGAGGCGAACACCAGGTAGCGTTCGCCGTCGGCCAGGTACATCATCGGGTTGACCCGTTCCTCGCCGCTCTTGGCCCCGATGCTGTGTAGCAAAAGAACTGGTGCACCCTCGAAATTGCCGCCGAGCTTGCCGTGGTTGGCCCGGAACTCCTCGATGTTGCGTGCATTGAAGTCGTCGACGGTCACGACGCCTCCTCGTCGATGTCCGCCAGCACCGGATAGTCGGTGTAACCGCGTTCGCCGCCGGTGTAGAACGTCGCTGGATCGGGGTCGTTCAGCGGCGCGTCGGCCCGCAGGCGGTCGAGAAAATCGGGATTGGCCAGCGCCCACTTGGCCACCGGTGCGACGTCGGCCAGACCCGCCGCCACGTCGTCACCGAGCGCATCGAGGGTGCGGCCGTCCCTGATCAGCAGCAGCGGATTGGGCCACAGGGCACGCAGGTCGGCGAGCAGCCCGCGATCGTCGAAGGAATAGACGTCCAGGAATGCCAGGTCGAGCGTGGCGAGTTGGGTGACCAGATACCGGTACAGCTCATCGCTGTCGGGTCCCTCATCCAGCCCACCCAGCGGGGCGCCCGGAGAGAGCCGGATGCCGACCCGGTCGGCACCGACCCGGGTGGCGACTGCTGCAGCGACCTCCAGGGTGAACCGCGACCGGTTCTGAATGGAGCCGCCGTAGGAGTCGGTGCGGTGGTTGGCATTCGGCGCCAGGAACTGCTGCAGCAGGTAGCCATTGGCGCCGTGAATCTCGACGGCGTCCGCGCCGGCGCTGATGGCCATCTCAGCGGCGTGGGCGAAGTCCTCGACGGTCGTGGCGATCTCGTCGATGGTCAGCGCACGTGGCGTCGGAGCCGGCTGCTTGCCCGTGCGGGTGAACATGTCCACACCGGGTGCGACCGCCGACGGCGCCACCGGCAGCCGATGATGCGGGGTGTTGTCGGGATGGGCCATCCGCCCGACGTGCATCAACTGAATGACCAGGTGTGCGCCGCGCGCATGCAGTGCCTCGGCGATCATGCGCCACCCCCGGACGTGTCCCGGGGTGTAGATCCCGGGCGTGTTCAGGTAGCCCTGCCCGTCAGCCGAGGGCTGCGTGCCCTCGGTGACCAGCATGCCGAAGGCGGCGCGTTGCGCGTAGTACGTGACGGCCATCGGTGCGGGGGTGCCGTCGTCGAGCGCGCGACTTCTGGTCATGGCCGACATGGTGATTCGCTGGGCGATCCGCATGCGTCCGATCGTGATCGGATCCCAAATGTCGGTCATGCTTCACCCCTCGGGGCCCTTCGTCAGTCGAGTCGTTCGCCAGGGCGACGTCTATAACGGAAGATTTCTTCCGATTGACACGAGCATCCCCGCGCCGGACCCTTTCGTCAAGCGCTCATCACATCGGCACCGAAGACATCGCCCCGCAGCGAGCTTGTGAGTGCAGAGCCGTATCCGCGAAGAATCGTCAAGATCGGCGTTGACGGTGTCGGCGTGCGTGGTTGGCATGCCGTGCGGGAAGCTCTCGTAGGTTTCAGGGTGCCGTTGGCGAGCAGGCCCGCCGACAGCGGACCTGCGTCTGCGTACGGGACGATCTGGTCGTCGTCGCCGTGCATCAGCAAGGAGGTCGGCGGTGAAATCCGTCTGGGAGACAACAACGGACACGGCGGTTCCCGGCGCCTGCCGCTAGCCAGCAGGACGGTCGAGCGTGCGCACCGGAGTGCGTTCCGAGTGTTCGAGCTGAGCGAACATCGGCATGCCGATTTCTGGCCGTGCTGGGTTGCTGCGTAGACGTATCGGTCGGGCCGCACCACGAGATGGTTGACGCCGTGGGTGACCATCGCGTCCCACAGTTGTCCGGCTGGATCGCCGAGTTCGTCACGTTCGACCATTGACGTCCCGGGACGGATCGTCAGAAATCGTGCGCCGAAGCCTTCCCATGCCTGCGCTGCGCTTTCATGCATGGTGTCTCGGGGGTCGCTGGCGCGTTGTGCCGGTAGACATCCCGGCCCCAGTGGGGTCGGTGCACCGATACGGCGCACCAGCGCCGCCATCACCCCGGGGACTCGGGTTGCCGTCCGCAACACCTTGTCGCGTAGCCAAGCAACCGATGGGCGTTGGTTGATGGAAGAAGTTGGCCAGCGAGTATCCGGTGTAGGCCGTCGGCGCAGCCGGGGTGGCCAGGAAGGGCTTGCCGTCCGCGCCCACGAACCGGGCAGTGACGCCGAGATGACGTCATACACCTCTGCCTCAGGCATGAGCATTGTCCTTTGCGAAATTCAGGCCGCGATAAGCCGGATTGGTAACTGGTCGTGGCGGTGGATGATGTTGTTGATCCCCCAACTCGGTTCGGCGGCGACCTCGATGCGCTCGACACGCTCGGCCAGCGCCGTGAGCATCGCCGTGGTTTCCAGCCGCGCAAGCCCTTGGCCAGCGCAGGCGTGTGTGCCGCTGCCGAACCCGACGTGCCGTCCGGCGTCGTTGCGGATGTCGAAGACGTCGGGGGCATCCCATTCGCGTTCGTCACGGTTGGCCGAGGCGTAGAGCACCAGCACACGGGCGCCCGCCGGAAGGGGGACGTCGGATATCACGCTCGCCCGGGCAGTCCTGCGGGTGAACGCACGCAGTGGTGATTCATAGCGCACCACTTCGTTGATGGCGTTGGGAATGAGCGAGGGATCGTCCTTGAGCAGCTGCCATTGTTCGGGGTGGGTGGCAAACAAGTACAAGGCACTGGAGATCGCGCTGATCGTCGTGTCGAGCGATGGGGCGATGTAATCGATCAACAGCGGCGGCGCCTCGTCGGCGGCGAGGTGGCCCTCGTCGACGGCGGTGAGTAGTTCGTGGGCCATGCTGCCGGGAAGCACATTGCGTTCACGCACGACGCGGCGGGCGAAGCGCAGCATCTGCAGGCTGCGCGGCGCCGGCCCGCAACGCCTGCAGGTTCAGTGGCCCGAGGATGTCGAATGTGGCTGCGGCCCAGTCCAGTAAGTGGTCGCGTTGGTTTCCTGGCCAACCCACTAGATCGGGTACGACAGCCAACGGAAGAGCTGTGGCAAGGTCGGCGACGGCATCCACCGTCTGCCGGGCCACAGCATCCTCGACAATGGCGCGTGCTTGTGCGTCGACGTCTTCGCCCAGCGTGCGCAGAGCCCGCGGCATCAGCCGGTGGGCGACCAGTTTGCGGCGACGGTCGTGGTCGGCGCCGTCGCTGTTGAGGGTGGTGCCGCGCGAGAGTCGGTTGGTCAGCGGGTTGGCTGCGACCCCGTGCCCGGAGAGGAATAGACCATCATCGCGCAGGGTGGCTTTGCATTCCCCATAGCGCGGCAGGGCATAGAGGCGGTGGCGGGCCAGCCACACCACTGGCCCCAGTTCGCGCATCGCACGGTAGTGGGGGTAGGGATCGAGAATGGCGGATCGAGCGTAGATGTCGGGGCGGTACACCGGCACAGCCGAGGGTCGACGAAGCACGCGGATGACTCCTACTCGTGGTGAACAGCGCCGGCAGACGGCGACGGACTGACGGACCGGTTGTGCGCGTCCGGCACCTTGGTTGGGTGGTGGTCGAGCAGGAACCGTGGCACGGCGCTGCACACCGCGGCGAGGTCGCGGCCGGCCATCATGATGGTGCGGTCCGGTCTGACGACTGCGGCCTTGACGTGATGCCGGCGCAGCCACTGGGCCAGCTCCGAGCCCGATGCGGCGTGGACGGTGCGCGCGCCACGCGCGTCGATGATCTCCTGCTGCGCAGCGGTCAGCGTGACCCGAGATGATCACACCGAACCCGAGGCCGATCTCATCATCGAGGCGAATGCCATTGTCGAGCTGCGGGTTCGGGACTAGGTGACCGACGATGCCGCGCGTTGCCACGGTGCGTTCTACCAGCGTCGAGGGCCGCAGCGGCGGCGTCCGCGAATCGGTGACCTTCGCCCGCAGCCCCGGCACCAGATGCAGGCCCGGCAGGATCAGTGAGCGTGCGGCCGTCCCGAGTCCGGCCGCCGGCGGTCATCGCCCATCCGATGCCGAGCGTCAAGGTGAATCAGGCACGGGCGTGTGGGCGGCGCTCCGGCCTGGTAGCTGTCCAGCGCGCGGCGCGGGCAGATCACCGCGCAGGACGCCGGCGATCTTCCACGCCAGGTTCATCGCGTCGCGCAATCCGGCGCCCATGCCCTGGCCGATGAACGGCGGCGTCAGGTGGGCGGCGTCGCCGAGCAGGAACACGTTGCCGCGGCGCCAGCGGTCGGCGACCTGGGCGCGAAAGGTGTACTCGGCGACCCGAATCAGCTCACAGCGTCGGCGGCACGCGCCGGTCCACGGCGCGATCAAGGGGCGCAGCTCGGCAGGGTCGGCGTAGTCGTCGGCCGGTCTCCCCGTCCAGCAAGCTGGAACTCCCAGCGGTAGCGGGTGTCGCCCAACGCGCATGTAGGTCGCGCGCGGGTGGGGTCGCAGACCTGGTGCACGCCCTCCCATGGTCCAGGTCGGCGTCGGTGTCGATGTCGATCACCAGCCAGCGCTGGTCGAACTGCAGGTCGCGCATCGTGGCGCCGATGGCGGTGCGGACCAGGCTGTTCGCGCCGTCGCAGCCGAGCACGTAGTCGGCGGTCGACCTCTGACTGCGGCCGGTGTCCCGGTCGCTGCACGCGCAACCGCACGCGGCCGCCCGCATCGGCGTCACGCGGTGACCTCGACGTCGCCGCGAAGGCGATGACGGCGGATAGCGGGTCATGTTGGCGCGCAACAGCGATTCCAGCTCTGGCTGGTCGAACATGCTGGCCGCCGGGAAGCCGTTGCCGTGCGCGGCGGGTCGCGCCGAAACTCGGCCAGCACCGTCATGTGTGCTGTCGAGCAGCCGCAGACCGCGAGCGGGCCGGGAGATCGCGGCGAACTCGTCGGCGACACCGAGGCGGGCCAGGATCCGGTAGACCTCGTCGTCGAGGTGCACCGCGCGTGGCTGCGGATAGACCTCGTCCAGCGGTCCAGCACCAGGCTTCGACGCCGTACTGGGCGAGCAGAGTCGCCGCTGTGATGCCCGGTGGGGCCGGCGCCTACGACGACAACCGGGACGTGTTCAGTGGATTCGTCGTTCGCCGGCTGCGTCATCGCACTGCGGGCCAGAGCAGGTCGGCGCTCACCCGTGACGGACCGTCAGGTGCTGCGCGCCCAGGTCGATCGCGCCGTCGTCGGTGGCGATCGAGGCTTCCACGACATCGCCGTGCTGCAGGTATTTCGGGTTTTTCGGCCTGCCTGGAGAAGAACGCCTTCCATTTGACCGCGGGCGGCAGCAGGTTCGCCGATGATCTCGATGGGCTTCGGTGGGGCGGTGAGCGCGGTGCCGGCTGGGGTGCCGGTGAGCACGAGGTCGCCGGCGGCCAGGTCTGGAAACGGGTGAGCGACTGCAGAGCCTGCAGCGGGCGATACAGCATGTCGCCTTCGACGAGCACGTTCTGGCGTACTTCACCGCTGACGCTCATCGCAGCCGCAGGTCACCGAACCGGGCGAGCTCGGCGGCATCCAGAAGCACCAGGGCCGGCCCGACGGGCGTGAACGTCGGGTACGACTTCGCCTCGTAGAACTGGGTTTGCGGCAATTGCATGTCGCGGGCGGAGACGTCGTTGGTGATGGTCAGCCCGGCGATGTTGCCGGGCAGGTCGTTCTCGGTGACCGCGTCCCGGCCGGGATGTTGCGTCCGATCACCAGTCCGATTTCGACTTCATAGTCCAGCAGTTTGACGTGTGCGGGCTTGACGATCTCGTCGAAGGGTCCGCTGATCGAGCCGAGGATTTGCGGAAGAACGTCAGCGGCACGGTTTTCGGGTCCATGCCGGAGTCGAGGACATGGGACACGAAGTTGGTCATCTGCGCGACCACCCGGCACGGCGCGGTGATCGGCGACAGCAGCGTCAACCCCTCCACGGCCACGGTGTGCGGTGGCCGCGGCAGCCTCGATGGCCGCCCGATCGGCGAGCAACTCAGCGGTGCTGGCCGCGGACGTGCTGATCGTGCCGCACCGGAGGGGGTTTCGACCCACCAGCCCTCGGCGGTACGGAGAACGGACACGGTCATGAGATGGCAACTTTCAGTAGGCCGACGCAGGCGGGTGAGATCGAATTCGTTGTCGTGGGCGGATGGCGGCGACCATCGAGGTGTCTGGTGGGTTTCCGCTCCCGGTGCGATGTCCAGGAAGTCCTTGGTCGCCGGCGGGCCCCATTGCGCGAGACCGGATGCGGCCATCGGCGCCCAGCCGGGTTCAAGGGTGTTGTCGAACATGTCTCCGTCGCTGAAGTGTTCGACGAGGAAGCCATCGGTGTCGCGCCAGTAGTCGAAGATCTGGCTGCCCTGGATGTGGCGGCCGATACCCCAGGAGCGTTGGTAGCCGCGTTCTTGAGGTATTCACCGCCGGCGGCCATCGCATCGAGGTCACTGACTTCGTAGGCCGAGTGGACGTAGCGGTTGCGCGGTCCCAGCGTCAGGCCAAGGAGTGGTGATCGGCAGGGGTCTGTCCACGGTCGCAGCGGATGAAGCTCATGGCGGGGCCGCGTTCCCGCTGCCCGGCGTAGAAGAGGAAGTCGCTGACGATCATCCCGAAGAGATCCAGATACCAGTCCAGTGTCTGCAGATATGTGGTGGACTCCAGGACGACGTGGCCCAGCCTCTCCACAGGGGCAGGCAGCCGCGGCGGGCGACCGTGGCGTTGAGCGCGCGTCATCGGGGCCGAAGTTGTGGATTGCGGGCCTGCTCGGGCTGAGGGGGCAGCTGGTGCATGCCCGAGGCGACCTGTACCGGCAGCCCACTCGGGTCGGTCAGACTCCACGGCGACGCCGCCGATGGCCTCCGGAAGCGAGTGAGCCGGGTGCCGGTCTCGTCGGCCAAGCTGAGCACGTCGACGTCGTCGGCGGCGCGCAAGGCCACGCCGCGAAACGGGACGCGCTGACCGCGGCGGATGATCACACATGGCGACCGGCAGCGGTGCCGCGAAGGTGCAGCTCCTGCGGGTATGCACAGCGATGCCGAATCCGAAGTCGCGGGCGAAGACCTCCGCCCGAACGAGGTCGGGCTTGTCGAATTCCAGCCACGCGATGTCCGCACCCGGATGATGGGATCCTGGAGCGGCCGGAATGCTCGCCGCGCCGTGCGCCCTGCTCACTGTGTAGGTCTTTATGACCGTCTGGACGCTGTGTGGCCGTCTGTGCACGGTGCACCTCCTCCAGGCGTTGCTGAGGAAATCGTCACATAAGACCGAATGCTCAGTCAAGGTTTCTGACGATATCCTCAGAATTGACCCCTGACTGCTACCATCGCGTCATGGATCTGCCTGACCGCAGCCTCACCGAGTCAACGAGCGCGCCGGCCAGCCGCTTGGAGCGGCGCAAGCTGCGCACCCGTCGCGCCCTGGTACGCGCGGCCCAAGGGTTCATCGCCCAGGGCAAAACAAGTGTGCCGATCTTGGAGATCACGCAAGCAGCCGATGTGGGCATGGGGTCCTTCTACAACCACTTCTCATCCAAGGAGCAACTGTTCGAGGCGGCCCTGGCAGACGCCCTCGACGATCTGGGTGCCCTGCTCGACGTCTTCACCGGGTCCATCTCGGACCCGGCCGAGGCCTTCGCCGCCAACTATCGATTGAGCGGACGACTGTTTCGCTATCGCCCCCAGGAGGCCGCGTTGCTGCTCGCGCACGGCAGCTCTCTGATCATGTCCGATCGCGGGTTGTCGCCGAGGGCGCTACGTGACATCACCGCGGCGATCGACCAGGGGCGTTTCACGATCGACGATCCCGAACTGGCCCTCGCCATCGCCGGAGGCATGTTCTTCGGCTTGGCCACACTGTTGCGGGAGCGGCCCGAACGTGACACCGAAGTCACCGTGGACTCGGTGACCGAACGCCTGTTGAGAACGCTCGGCATGACACCCAAACAGGCCCGAACGCTATGCCAGAAACCACTTCCCGACATTTCGTCGCTGCGCGACTCTCCCGTCGAGTGGCCCAGCGTCATGACGGCCGACGCACCCCATCAGCAACCGAATTGACGCCCTGCTCAGTAGTGAGGATTTCATCAGAAAGTGTTGACTCGGTGGGACTCAGCATGTCATCGTCGACGCACAGCCCCATTCCCCACCGCAGGGAGAGCAACCGATGAAGATCCTGATCGACCGCGACCGATGTGAAGGCCACGGTCAATGCGTGGCCGTGGCCCCCGACGTCTTCGACCTCGACGACGAGGGCATTGCCATTCTGCGCTCATCCGAGCCAATCGCTGAAGACGTGCTCCAGAAAGCCGCAGAAGTTTGCCCTGTCGCGGCACTGACCGTGGAAGAGTTCTAGTTGCACCGAGGCCTGCTGCCGAGGGACGGGCCAATCGGTTCGCCGTCATTCTCGCCCTGATCCACAACGCGGAGAGCGTGATTCGGGAAACTCAGGCCGTACGCACATGACGGCATCCCCTATGACACTCCGCCTCGCACGCCTCTGGCCGCCGGGACACGGATAGACCCCGGGCGGGGCTGTCGTCGAAGACCAGTCTGATGCCCTCCAAGCGCGCCTTTCGTCGTCGGTGCGGGGCGGACGCATCTGCTCAGCGTTTTCGGGGCGAACGTAGTCGTAATCCGCCTCAGGCACCAGGTTTGCCGCGGATACCCACCATTGCCCTCCCTTGGGTGTGTTGTCGAGCAGCGCGAGCGGCCGCACGGGGCGCCGCGATGCTCAACGGTGCGCAAAGGAGTGCGAATTCCACTCGTATCGGCGAACAATCCAGGCGCTGGCGGAGATCCCAACAGTCGGGAACCTGGCTGGCGAGGCTGTCAGCCGTCGGCCGAGTGCACGTGCCCGGTTTTCGGCGTCGGTGCGCAGGGCGGCAGAGGTCTTTGAACTCGTCGAGGGCGGGATTGACGCCCACCAGGCTGAATTCAGACACCACGGTGTTGACCAGGATTGCTGGCTTGCCGGCAATGGCGGGCGGATCGGCCAGGTTGAATCGAGGATCGGTGATGACCATGTCCACCCACGACTTTAGGTTTTGGGAGACCTGGTAGTTGTACAGCGGGATCGCGAACAGGAACGCGTCGGGGCCCAGAGTTCGTCGGCGGGAGTTGTCGCTAAGCGGACGGCCTCGCGCTGGTCAGGGGTGCGGTGTTCGTCAGGAGTGAATTCAGCGAATGCTGCTGCGCCCCAGGCAGTTGACCGAATCGGGTCGGTGCCGACGCTGCGTCGGATGACGTCGGATTCAGGGTTGGCTGCGAGCCATTCCCGTTCCGCAACGTCGACGATGTCCCGGCTGTGGGAACCTTCTACGCGGATGCTCGCATCGAGACGGAACAGGGCCATTTCTCCGCTCTCCTTGGTGGGGTGGTGTTCACGACGTTGTGTCGACGAGGGTGTAGTGGGCCTCCACGGTGACGTCGGTGCTGAAGCGGTTCATGCCATCCATGTGTAGGACGTCGTTGCCGATGCGTGCGGTGGCCGAGAGGGTGGCATGGCGATCGCGCGCAACGATGTGGGCAGCCACCGTCAACGGAGCGGTTCGGCCATGGACCTCGACATCGCCGACGATGTGCACCTCACCCGGTCCAACTGAGCGGATCTCCCTAGACGTGAACGTGATCGCGGGGTACTCGTGCACGTAAACTGTGCGATGCCTGGGAGGCGGCGACGCTGCCCGCTCGCGACGCCGGTGGCGTCGTCACACTGCTCCGGATCGGCGTTGTCCTCTCGATGGAGGGCGGCGCGCTGCCACCGCTCGCCACGCCATTCAGGTTCTTCATGGGCGGTCGGTGCGGCGCCGGTGAGCAAGTCATGTCCTGGATCAGCCTGCAGGACTTGGTGAACGCGATTGTTTTCCTGATCGACGACCCGGACATTGACGGCCCTGTCAACGTTGTGGCCCCGAACGCCTGCACAAACGCCGAGTTCGCCCGGTCGTTGGGCAAGGCGATGAAACGCCCTTCGGTGGTACCGCTGCCGGCGGCCGCCGTCAGCATGATCCTCGGTGAGGTCGGCGATGAACTCGTGCTGGCCGGGCAACGTGCTGCGCCTGCCAAACTGCTCGATGCGGGTTTCGAGTTTGCCGATCATGACATATCGATCTGTCTTGAACACCTGACCGCGCGGCGGGCGGCATGACCGCCATGACCGAGGCCTGACCGAACTCAACTCACCGAGGAGCACCACATGGCGATGGGGACACCGGATCTGCCGCCCGACGTCTCACCCGACGACGCTGACATCCGGTGGACGGATTCCGGCAGGCCGTTCGTGCGCACGCCCGACGAGTGCTTCGCCGACCTGCCCGACTATCCGTGGACCCCGAACTACGCCGGGGTCGACGGGATGCGGATGCACTATGTCGATGCCGGTGACCCGGGTGGCGAGGTCGTGTTGCTGCTGCACGGCCAGCCCGATTGGAGCTACCTGTACCGCAAGATGATCCCGGTGCTGGCCGCCGCCGGCTTGCGGGTGATCGCTCCCGACCTCATTGGTTTCGGCAAGTCCGACAAGCCGGTTCAACTCGCCGACTACCGCTTTCTGCAGCACGTCGCCTGGACCGAGGAGTTCATGGACGTGCTCGGCCTCGAGGCAATCACGCCGGTTGTGCAGGACTGGGGTTCGCTCATCGGCCTGCGCTGCGTCGGCAACCGGCCGGATCTGTTCGCGCGGGTCGTGGTCGCCAACGGCAACCTGCTCGTGCTGCCTGAAGGTGCCGAGATCCTCACCGTCCCCGACTCGCTGGAACCGCAGGACCTCGAGTTCCCCGACGTGGTCAGCCCGGGCGGCGGGATGGAACTGTTCGAGGCGTGGGCCACCTATGCGCTGGTCGGTAGGGATTTCATGCCGTCGGTGCCGATGCGAGACGCCATCGAAGCCGACATCACCGATGCCGAACTCGCCGCCTATGACGCACCGTTCCCGAGTCGGATCTACATGGCGGGGCCGCGGATGTTCCCATCGCTGGTCAACACCATCGGCGATGCGCCTACCAACGAAGCGGCTCGTGCCGTGCTCGAGGCGTTCGGTCGTCCGGTGTTGGGCTGCTTCGGATTGCTCGATCCGATCTTCGCAACCCCCGACTCGATCGCCGCGACGCGCGAACGGATTCCCGGTGCGGTCGGACAGCCGCACCGGGACTATCCCGACGCCGGACACATGATCCAAGAAGACGTCGGTGATGATCTCGCGGCTCGGATCGTCGCATGGATGCGCGAAACCTCACGGCGCTGAGCCGTCCCCGTCGCGCAGCAGGGGTGCCGGCCAGGATGGCAGTTCCTCAGCCGGGGTAACGATATGAAAATTGTTCGCAGCTCACCCATTAGCCAGTCACCGGCGCCGAGGCAGGCAGCGGGCGATAACACAGGATGCGGCAGCAGGCCGGCAGAGATAGCCGTTAGGCTAGCCGTGGTCGACGCTCCGACCACTGGGTGCAACCCCATCTTGTCGGGTGTCAGGGGCCACCGAGCGCAGAGAGCCGGTGTACGGCCACGAGGCTTATTGTAGGTTCTCACGTTCGGATGTCTCGCCGCCGACCATTGATCGTCGGGTACAAAGCGCGCTTGCACGCTGCTCCATCCAAATTATGGTGTTATCTGTCGCCCGATGCGCTGATGAAGGAACGCCCATCTGGGGGCGAAGATCGAAGGGGATCGGAGGCGACGAGCTTTCAAGCAGTCGGTCCGAGGAATCCGCCCATCTCCCGCGTTGCACCGTCCAGAGTCACGTGAAGGTCGATCCACCCCGCTTCGCGTACCTCTCGCCCCCAAGGGCTCATGGTCTCTCGCTTCTGGTGCCACCGGATGGCCGCGAACTCGGCTTGTGGGAAGTTGTCGAAGGTGAACGTCACAGGTGGGCCGGCAGCTGTGGGTATCGCGCGGTGACCAAAGCATTTGGAGGAGTGCTTCCCTCGGTCGGTCCGGCCATTCCGGACTGATGAACGATGTCCCCCGAAGCGTCGCGGACGCCGACGAGGTCCAGCCATCCGGTAGGAAACGAGCCGTCGCGACCTGGTTCGGATTGGGGTAGTTGGACTCGAGCGATTTCGAAGGTGACACCAGGCAGCGTCTCGAACTTGAAGCTGACGTGCGAGACGTCGTCCCGCGACTTATCGAGCACCAGCGACTTGCCCGTGTAGTCGGCGGCGGTGAACGAGTCGATCATTCCCACAAGGGGGTTCACGGGCAACGAACTTGGAACCGTCCCTCCGCCGCTTCGCCGCAACTTCAGAAGCAGCTCCTTGGCGACCGTTCTCACGGATGCATAAATCGGAGTGGGGATGGATTCACTTGACCCGCCGACCGTGTCGATATGCACGAACCCTGCGCTGTGCCCGTGAACGAGGCATGGGTCTTCTCGTTCAGACGGTCGAGGTGTGCTCCACCGTCCTAATTCACCAGTGCCAGAACGAGTTCCTTCCTGCTGAACTCGGCGCCATTGGAGTCGACGATGACGGGGCGCTCCACCAGTCGGTGAAGATCACGTACCGAGTCGTGCTCGACCGCTCGATAGAGTCCATGTACCTGGCCGAGAAGGCCATCCCGTCGGCCCCAGCCCATCGATGTCAGGCCCGGACTGCGACCAACGATGTTGGGGTCGTTGTCGACCACGGGCGCAAGGACCGGAAGCAATAGGCGGTGAACCGTCTTGTTCCCATCGGCGTCTGCCGTGACAACTTTGCGAGACGCATGACAACCACATGACAACTCTGCAAGAATATGACACGCGGGCTGAGACCCTACAGGACGACTACTGCTGCCTCGGCATGTTCGCGAACCTCGACAGGTGCAGTTGGTTCGTCACCGTGACCGTTCGCGTCGGACCGTTACGGTGTTTGGCCACAATGAGATCCGCTTCTCCGCCGCGTGGATCGTCGCTGTCGAAGGCGTCGGGACGGTGCAGCAGGATCACCATGTCGGCGTCCTGCTCGATCGAGCCCGACTCGCGGAGATCCGCCAGCATCGGCTTCTTGTCCGTGCGCTGCTCCGGGCCACGGTTGAGCTGGCTCATCGCCACCACCGGCACTTCCAGCTCCTTGGCCAAAAGCTTGAGCTGGCGCGAGAATTCGGACACTTCCTGCTGGCGTGACTCGACCTTCTTGCCCGACGTCATCAGCTGCAGGTAGTCGATGACGATCAAGCGCAGACCGGCCTTCTGGCTCAGCCGGCGCGCCTTGGCGCGAATCTCCATCATCGTCAGGTTCGGTGAGTCGTCGATGTACAGCGGCGCTTCGCTGATCTCACTCATGCGCCGCGCCAACCGGGTCCAGTCGTCGTCACTCATTCGGCCCGACCGCATGTCGGCGAGCTTGATCTTGGCTTCCGCCGACAACAGACGCATGACGATCTCGGTCTTGCTCATCTCCAACGAGAAGACGACGCTGGGCATTTGATGCTTGATCGAGCACGACCGCAAGAAGTCCAGGCCGAGCGTGGAGTTGTGGGTCGGGATCATCGACCGGCTTGCCAAGTACATGTGGCTGGCATTGTCGACTTCGACGCACCGCACGGGAACACTGTCGACCCTGCGCACGTCGACGATGAACCGCGAATGCGACCGGACCGCGCTCGAGGCGCGTCGTTCCTTATGCAACACGTCCTTGCGGTGCAGACCGAATACCGAATCGACCGCAGAGAAGTTCAATAGGTAGGCGGTCGACGTCGCCTCCGAGCGTCCCTTCACAGCCTTCGTCGCCACTTGGCATCGATACCCAAGGGACACAATCAGTTCAGCAACGTCACGGGCAAGTCGCTCGTCGGTGACGCAGAATTGGACCGCGCCGCCGTTCGTCACAGTGCCGTCGGTGTCCAACAGGCCGGCAAGAAGAGCCCGCCGCTGCGGCTCGGAGGCGCGCAGATACTCCGCTGGGATGTTCTTGTTCCCGAGAACGCCGAGGGTCCTAAGCCGCGCCTCGAAGCATGCGGACGCGTAACCACGCCCTCGCCCTCGATCCGCATCAGGATCTCCGGATCCATCGTGGTGATCTGCGCGGCCTGCGAGGTGCCGTCGCCCAGCCACGCCCCCAAGGTGTACGGCGGTACCAGAAGCTCGGCGTCTTCGCCCCGCAGCGGTGCGGCGTTCGGCACCGAATGGTTCAGCCGGCGGTCCGCCGTCGCACACCGCAGCGTCTCGGCGATCTCACGGGTGGTGCGGATGCCGGCGGGCACCTTGGCGTTCCGGCGGGACGCCCGGGTATCGGTGAGCCACTGATGCTCGGCGTCGGCGACAATCACCGTGCCGTCGGAGAATTCGACCTCGTAGCAGGGCCGGCCCGCCATCACCTCGGTGGCCGCCACCACCCGCGTCGGCAGCCCGTCGGCACCGATCAGCTGGTCGCCGACGGCGACGTCGCCCATCGTCGTCCAGCCGGTCGGGGTGGGCAGCGGGGTGTCCAACGCCAGCGCCTTCCCCATACCCGGTCGGGCCGCGATGACGACCATCTGACCGGGATGCAGCCCGTTGGTCAGGTCGTCGAGATCGTGGAAACCCGTCGGCACACCCTTGGAGATGCCGCCCTGGGACGCGATCGCGTCGATCTCGTCCATGGTGGGCTGCAGCAGCTCCTCGAGCGCCACGAAGTCCTCGGAGGCCCGCCGCTCGGTGACGTCGTAGATCTCGGCCTGCGCGCGGTCCACGACGTCGTTGACGTCGGCTCCGTCGGCGCCGGCGTACCCGTACTGCACCACCCGGGTGCCCGCCTCGACCAGGCGGCGCAGCAGCGACTTCTCGGCCACGATCTCGGCGTAGAAGCCGGCGTTGGCGGCGGTGGGCACCGTCGAGATCAGCGTGTGCAGATACGGCGCTCCCCCGACCCGGCGCAGCAGCCCGCGCCGGTCCAGCTCGGCGGCGACGGTCACCGCGTCGGCCGGCTCACCGCGGCTGTAGAGGTCGAGGATGGCGTCGTAGACCAGTTGGTTACCGGGCCGGTAGAAGTCACCGGGCCGCAGCCGCTCCAGCACGTCGGCGATCGCGTCCTTGCTCAGCAGCATGCCGCCGAGCACCGCCTGTTCGGCGGCGAGGTCCTGGGGAGGTTGGCGACCGAAATCCTCACTCGGCGGCGGCTCCATGCCCGCACGATCGCCCGACCGACCGAGATCATCTACGACGGCCACGCAGAGCACTCACCCCTCCCCGACTGATACCGAACGCCTGTTCGATCTGGCATGTCGCGACTGTAGGACCGGAGACCGACAAATGCCCCCGGTCGGCTCAGAACTGTGTCCGCGACGGCCCACGCTAGACGTTGCTGGGCGGGATGCAACCGGCCCTTGTTGACAGACCTGTGGATGGCGTGTGCATAGCTCTGGTGAGCCATGTTGAGTCGTTGGGGAGAACCTGTGGATCAACACCGTCAGTCACCCTGTTTTCGCAGTTGAACGCACCATAGGTCGGTGCGATGTCTGTGGATGGGAAATTGGTCGGCGTGTCGTCGCCGGTTTCCGTCTCGGGCGTGTTGTGTTTCCCGCCGGGGCCGGGCAGGTTAACACCAGGTTATGTTCGCTGTGGCGGATACCCGAGGATTAGTTCGCCACCGACGAGCAACGGCCGGGTGGAGACCTCGTCAGGTCCCCACCCGGCCGTTTCGAACTGCTGGAGCTAGCTCGCTACCACGTTCAGCGACACCGTGGCGGCCACATCGTGGTGCAGACGCACCGTGACCGGATGGGTGCCGACGGACTTGATGTGCGCCTTGGGCAGCTGCACCGTCCGCTTGTCGAGGTTGGGTCCGCCGGCCTTCTTGATCGCCGCGACGACGTCGGCCGCGGTGACCGAACCGAACAGCTTGCCGGAGTCTCCGGCGGTCTTGGCGGACAGCTCGACACCGTCGAGGCCCTCGAGCGCCGTCTTCAACTCGTTGGCGTGCTCGAGGCTCTTGACGCCCTTGAGTTCCTGGGCCCGCCGGATGTCGTCGGCCTGGCGCTGCGCACCGCGGGTGGCCACGATGGCCAGGCCGCGGGGCAGCAGGTAGTTACGGCCGTAGCCGTCCTTGACCTCGACCGCGTCGCCGGCCGTTCCGAGGTGCTCGACCTCGGCAGTCAGAATCAGTTTCATGTCAATCGTCCCTATCGCGTCGACGAGCTGAACGGCAGCAGCGCGACCTCGCGGGCGTTCTTCACCGCGATCGCGATGTCCCGCTGGTGCTGAACGCAGTTGCCCGTCACCCGGCGGGCGCGGATCTTGCCGCGCTCGCTGATGTAGGTGCGCAGCAGCGCGGTGTCCTTGTAGTCGATGATCTGCCCCTTGCCCTTCTTGGAGCAGAACACGCACTTGCGTGTCTTGACCGGCTTTTCCGGAGCCGGCCGCCTCTTGGTGGAGGACTTGGCCATGTGTCTATCTCTTTCTTGAAATCACTGAATGGGGTATGTCAGAAGGGCGGTTCGTCGTCCGCACCGGCGAAGGAACCCGACGCGGGCGCACTGCCCCACGGGTCGTCCTTCGGCGGTTCGGAAGGACGGGATGCACCGCCACCACCCCGCCGCCGCCGAATCCGCCGCCACCACCGCCGCTGCGGCTGGCCTTGTTGACCTTGGCGGTCGCGTAGCGCAGCGACGGCCCGATCTCGTCGACCTCGACCTCGACGACGGTGCGCTTCTCGCCCTCACGGGTTTCGAAGGAGCGCTGCTTGAGCCGGCCGGTGACGATGACGCGCGACCCGCGGGTCAGGCTCTCGGCCACGTTCTCGGCGGCCTCGCGCCAGATGTTGCACCGCAGGAACAGCGCCTCGCCGTCTTTCCACTCCCCGCTCTGACGGTCGTACATGCGGGGGGTGGACGCGACGGTGAAGTTGGCCACCGCGGCACCCGACGGCGTGAACCGCAGTTCGGGATCGGCGGTCAGGTTTCCGACGACGGTAATGATGGTGTCACCAGCCACTGAATTCCTCCTGTGCAGTATGGTCTGCTCTTCGCGCAAGCGCTCATCGCCAGGCGTTGGCGCGAGCCTACGCAGCGGCTCCGACGATCGGCACTCTTTAGTGCTTGTCGGTCCGCATCACCTTGGTCCGCAGCACGGACTCGTTGAGGTTCAGCTGGCGGTCGAGCTCGGACACCGTCGCGGGCTCGGCCTTGACGTCGACCACCGCGTAGATGCCCTCGGCATGCTTGGCGATCTCGTAGGCCAGCCGGCGCCGGCCCCAGATGTCGACCTTGTCGACACTGCCGCCGTCCTTGCGGATGACGTTCAGGAACGTCTCCAACGACGGAGCGACGGTGCGCTCGTCGAGCGTGGGGTCGAGAATGACCATGATTTCGTATGGACGCATAGGAACCCATCACCTCCTCTGGTCTGACGGCCACGGCGTGTCCGTGGCAGGAGGGTCGCCTGCGTCGGCAACCGGCTCAGGCTACAGGAGGGCGCGCTGAACTGCGAAATCGCTAACGGCGGACCGGCCAGGCCCACACGGACATGTCGCCCTTGGGGTAGTTCATGCAGACGTCGGTCGCGTGGGCGACCACACCCTTGTTGTTGAAGAACAGCTTGGCCCAGTTGCCCCACCGGGTCGCGGTCTGCTCGTAGAACACGTTGGTGGCGGTGTCCTCGGAGTACTGCCGGCGCGCGACCGGGTCCAGCGAGAAGAACCAGTGGATGCGGTCGAAGGCCATCTGCTGCACGTCGGCCGGGCGGTTGCTCCGGTCGATCATGTACCGCTCGAAGTACACCGGGCTGGTGTCGCGCGCGGCGGCCATGTACTGCTCGACGTCGCAGGTCGTGACGATCATCCGGTGCGGAATCGGATAGTCGTCGGTCGAGTCGGCACCGGCCGGGCTCGCCGCCGTAAGTAGTGCGGTCGCTGCCGCCGCCGTCGCGAGGGCCGCCCGCATCGCGCGACTCACCAGTCCAGTCATGGTCACTCCCACCTCATCGAAACGCAGCCCCCGCCGGATATCGCCAACTCTATAGCGCATCTAGGCAGAGAGACATTTCTTCGTTTAGCCGCCGTTGGTGACGGGGTTGGACGACAGCGTGATGAAGCCGCCGTTGATCCACACGCCCCAGCGTCCACCCCAGGCCGACGTCCACACCACCGGCTGCCCGGCCCACACTTCGGCGGGCTTGCGCGGCGCCCAGTTCGGCACCGGTTCACCGGGAGGGTTGGGCGGGAATTCGGCCGGGCCCGGCGGCGGTGGGGGCGGCTGCGCCACGGCCGGCGCGGCGCCGAAGCCCAGCGCTCCCATGGCCAGACCGCCCAGGATCACCGCGGCGGGCAGCGCCCTGTCGAAAAAGCTCATGAGTCGGCTCCCGCCTGAAGTAGCACCCGTTGCTTAGCAAATATAACCACCGTCCGGGACCGGCAAACACCGTTGGGCGCCATCTGTTTCGGAAATCACCGCCCGGGGTAGTGCGCTGGGGTGTCCGAGCCGCTGCCGATCGACCGGATCGTGCGGCACGACGGGATCCGCCGGGCGGCCCGCGCGGGGTTCGTGGCCAGCGGCTCGCTGCACTTCCTGATCGCCTACGTCATCGTCAGGATCGCCTTCGGCCTCGGCGGCCACGCGGATCCGTCCGGCGCGATCGCGACACTGGCCAGCAGTCGAGACGGGCTGGTGATCCTGTGGACCATCGCGGTGGCGCTCGTCCCGTTGGCCGCGTGGCGTCTCGCCGAGGCGGTGTTCGGCCTGCACCCGGCCGAGGGCGACGACGACCCCGACGACGCCAGCCTCGGCAACCGCCTCAAGGCCCTGAGCCTGTTGGTCGTCTACTGCAGCGTGGGCTACACCTGCGTGCGGTTCGCGATCGGTAGCCGCCAGCCGAGCAGCGAACGCAACGAGGGCCTCAGTGCACTTCTGATGCAGTCGTTGCCGGGCCGCGTCCTGCTGAGCGGCGTCGGGGTGGTGATCCTCGTCGTCGGCGGCTACTACGCGTACAAGGGTGCCTCGCGGCGCTTCGTCGACGACCTCACGACGTCGGGCGGCCGCGTGGTGGTGACACTGGGCGTGTACGGATACGTCGCGGAGGGGCTGGTGTACTCGCTCGCCGGGATCCTGGTGATCGTCGCCGCCATCCGGACCGATCCGACCCAGGCCGCCGGGCTGGACGCCGCGGTCAAGGCGCTCGCCGCGGCGCGCTCAGGTGACGTGCTGCTCGGCTTCGCGGCCCTGGGCTTCGCCGCCTACGGGCTCTACAGCTTCGCGTTGGCCCGCTGGGCGCGATGTGAGCGTGTCCGCCGCCCGCTGGCCGCAGCCGTTCCGGCAGCCAGCGCGGCGGCGCGTCGGGGGCGCCGTCGAACACACCGCCGGCCGGGTCGTCGACACCGCCGCGGCGCACCAGATCGAGCTCGGGCCGGTAGATCCGCCGGATCACCAACGCGCACAACGTCACCACTGCGATGTCGCGCAGCAGCACCGTGGCGGTGAACCACTGCTCGGGCAGACCCTTGTTCTGCTCACCGAACAGGTACAGCATCCGCGGCACCCACACCAGCATGTCGATGGTCATCCACGCCAGCAGCACCCGGCGGTGGGGCAGCGCCAACACCGCCAGCGGCACCAGCCACAACGAGAACTGCGGACTCCACACCTTGTTCGTCAACAGGAAGGCCGCCACGACGAGGAACGCGATCTGCCCCACCCGCGGCCGCCGCGCCGCGGTCAGCGCGACGTAGCCGATGCCGACGCAGCAGGCCGCGAACAGCACGGCCGTCACCGTGTTCAGGACCACGGGCGGCTGCCAGAACCCGAGATCCGGGATCGAAGCCGCGCCACCCGGTGAACGACTTCACGACGTTGTAGAGCGAATCCATGTCGTCGCCGCGCCGGGTGTTGAGCCGGAAGAACTCCGACCAGCCGCGGGGGAACAGCAGCATCACCGGCAGGTTGACCACCACCCAGGCGAGCACCGCCGCGATCGCCGTCCTGCCGACCTCGCGCCCGCGTCCGGTCCGAACGGCCAGCAGCGCCAACGGAATCAGCAGCAGCAGCGGGTACAGCTTGGCCGCGACGCCCAACCCGATCAGAACGCCGGCGAGTACGGGTCTGCGGCGCGCCCAGGCCAGCATGCCCGCCGGCCGCCAACGCCGTTGCCAGCGCGTCGAAGTTGGTGAAGATCTGGAAGATCACGATCGGTGAGGCCGCCACCAGCGCGGCGTCCCAGATGCGGCGTGCGCCGGCGAGCATCGCCGTGGCCCAGACCGTGGCCAACCACGCCAACGCCAACCCGAACGCGGAGATGTTGAAGAACATCACCACCTCGGCGATGATCGGCACCGACACCAGCTTCGTCAGCGACGTATAGGTCTTGGCCAGCGACATCGACAGGTACTGGTAGAGGCCGGTGAGCACCGGATACTCCATGTAGCGCACGGCGGGCGCGCCGTCGTACTGCATCCGCGGCTTGCCCTCGGCGTCGGTCTCCACCCAGCTGGACTTGTACGGGAACTTGCCGAGGTTGAGCAGTTCGGCCGTGTAGAGCGGCACGGTGTCGGAGTAGCACAGCTCGTAGTACGCACGGTTGTTCTCCCAGTTGCCGACCCGTTGGTCGGCGGTGCCGGTCCCGGTGGTCTGCAGGCACGCCGCCTTGGTCGAGTAGCCGAGCGCGAGGAACACCAGCGCGATGAGCAACATGACCCGCAGCGGGGTCATGAACCGGGTGCGGCCGATCAGCGCGTGCCGGCCGACGGGTCCGCCGATCGTGCCGGACAGCGCGGCGCCGAGAGCGTCGGTGCGGCTGGGGAAATCGCGCTCGTCCAGGCTCCGCCGGTTCTCGGCCGGCCGCGCCGGCGATCGGACCTCGGCCGGCGGAGCCGGCGATCGGACCTCGGCGAGGGGGCCCGGCGAGGTCACGGGGGCGGCGGAGGGCCGGCACGGGTTGACCGGGTGGCGGCGGCGCGGGCGGCGGCGCCGGCCGGGCTCGGAGCGCCTTCCGGCGCCCCGGCGGTGCGCCCGCGGGTCGGCGGCGACCCGGCGGGCGGTGGCGGCCCGGCGGGCACGGTGGTCGGCGGGCCCCACGGGATCGTGATGCCGGGCGCGATCTCCAGCGTCGGCTGGATCACCGTCTCCGACGGCGTCGGCGCGACCGTCGTCGAGGGTTTCGGCGGCGGCGCCTGCGGCACCCCGGCGTAGCCGCCGATCTCTTCGGGCTTCGGGAACGACTCGTTGTCGGTGCCGTCGAGCGCGCCGTCCATCGTGGCCTTCCAGATGTCCGACGGCAGCCCCGAGCCGTACACGGGCGAGCCCCACTTGGTCTCGAGCGGCTTGGTGCCCTCGGTGGTGCCCACCCACACGGCCGTCGACAGCGACGGCGTGAAGCCGACCATCCAGGCGTCACGGTTGGCGCCGGTGTCGCCGAGCTGGTTGGTGCCGGTCTTGGCCGCCGACGGGCGGCCGCCGGCCAGCGCGTGCCCGTTGGAGTAGGCCGCGATCGGCTGCATCGCGGCGATCACGTTGTCGGCGACGGCCTTGTCGATGCGCTGCTCGCCGGTGTTGTCCTGCTGGCCGGCGTCGAAGAGCACCTTGCCGTCGGCGTTGACGACCTTCTGCACGAAGTGCGGCTTGTGGTAGACGCCCGACGCCGCGATGGTCGCGTAGGCCGAGGCCATGTCGATCACGCGGGTCTGGTACTGCCCGAGCACGATGCCGTTGTTGGGCGGGCCGCCCTTGCCGTCCTCGGACAGCGTGTGCTCGACGCCGGGGAAGCTCTCGGCGATGCCGGCTTTGTGCGCGGCGTCGGCGACGTCCTGCGGCCCGTTCTCCAGCTGCAGCATCAACCGGTAGTAGCTGGTGTTCAGCGAACGCTTCAGCGCCTCGGCGATGTTGCAGGTGCCGCAGCCGTCGCCCTCGACGTTGGTGATCTTGATGCCGTTGACGGTGACCGGGGAGCTGTCGACCTGGTAGCCCAGGCCCATGCCCTGCTGCAGTGCGGCGATCAGGGCGAACACCTTGAACGACGAACCGGTGGGCAGACCCGCCTGCGCGAAGTCGAAACCGTTGGCGTCGGCGCCGCCGTAGTAGGCCTTGACCCCGCCGGTCTTCGGGTCGATCGAGACCACCGCGGTGCGCATGTCGGGATCCTGGCCGTCCATGTACTCGTCGACGGCATCCACCGCCGCCGACTGCGCCTGCGGGTCGATGGTGGTGGTGACCTGCAGGCCCTCGGTGTTCAGCGTCTGCTCGTTGATGTTGAAGATGTCCATCAACTCGTTGGTCACCTGCCGCTCGATCAACCCGTTCGGCCCGGTCGTCTGGTTCTGGTTGGTCGCCGCGTCGGGCGGAATCGTCGGCGGGAAGACCTGCGCGTCGCGGTCCTGCTTGCGACAGCGCCCCGATCTCCACCATGCCGTCGAGCACCCAGTTCCACCGCTCGTTGGCGGCCTGCGGGTCGACGGCCGGATCGAGCGCGGACGGCCGCTGGATCAGCGCGGCCAGCAGCGCTCCCTCGGCGACGGTGAGCTGTTCGACGGGCTTGTCGAAATAGGCCTTCGACGCGGCGGCCACGCCGTAGGCGCCGCGGCCGAAATAGATGATGTTGAGGTAGGACTCCAGCACCTGGTCCTTGGACCATTCGCTGGACATCTTCGTCGAGATCACCAGCTCCTTGGCCTTGCGGATCAAGCCGCCGACGCCCGAGCGGGCATCGCCCACCAACGCGTTCTTGACGTACTGCTGGGTGATCGTCGACCCGCCCTGCAGATCGCCGCCGAACATGTTGTTCTTGGCCGCCCGCAGGAAGCCGGTGAACGAGAACCCCGGATTGGAGTAGAAGTCGCGGTCCTCGGCGGCCATCACGGCGTCGCGCACGTGCACCGGGATCTGATCGATCTTGACGTCGATGCGGTTGCCCTCGGGCGGGACGATCTTGGCGATCTCGCTGCCGTCACTGGCCAGGATCGTCGACACCTGGGCGGTGCGGATGTCGCCCGGCTTCGGGCACGTCGACGATCAGGTAGGCCATGCCGAACGTCAGCAGCGGCAGCACGACCAGGACGGCGACCATCGCGATGAGCCCGCGGCGCACCCAGGTCCAGTTGATCTGCTGGCGCAGGCTCGGCCGCGGACCGGACGGCCCGCCGCCGGCGGGTCCGCCGCCACCGCCGGCGGCGGCCGGCCCGGCGGGGGCGGCGGCTGCTTCGGCGGTCCGCCGTCGAGCGCGCGCTTGACCGCATCGATCGGATCCCGCAGCTGTCTCGGGCGCTCGTCGCGCACCGGTGGCAGCACGGTGGTCGCGCCGGTCGTCGTGGGTGGGGCGCGGGCGCCTCGGCGCGTCCTGACCCGGTGGACCGCCGCGGTGGTGCGTCGGCTCGATGCTGGGCTCGCGGACTCTGGCCTCCGGCCGCCCGCTGCCCGTCGCGGGCATCGTCGGCTGACCGGTCGTGGCGCCCTTCGCTATTCACTGGCCGTGCGCGCACTGCTGCGCGCGGTCTGCGTGCGGCGCGAACCGCGTGACCCCTTGGGAGGTGGCACCGCTCCGAGCACATAGGACTTGACCAGGTGGTTCCAGCTGCAGGTCCGACATACCTCCACCACGTGTACCGAGAACTCGTCGTAACGGGTCGCGAGCAGGACCAACTCCTCTGCCGTGCGGGCGGATCCGGACACCGCGCCGAGGTGATCCCCGAACACCCACGAAACCAACGTCAGCTGTTCCTTGCGGCAGATCGGGCACATCACCGTACTGGGCTTGCCGTGGAACTTCGCGGCCCGCAGCAGGTACGGGTTGGCGTCGCAGACCTCCGAGACGCCGGTGCGCCCGGAGTACACCTCCGCGAGCAGGGACCTTCGCCGCAGGGCGTAGTCCACCACCTGTCGCTGCAATCGCACGCAGACCAGAGTACGTCGGCGATCCGGCAGCCGAGGCGTGACGGGCCCCGCGCCAACCGCGCCGAGAGCGCGGTCGTCCGGGCTGGCCTGCGGGATCGCCCACCGAACTCCTACGATCTTGGTCGTGGCTTCTGGCAGCTCATCGCGCGGGACCTCGTGGACGCGGGCAAAAGACAGCGACCGCACCGACACCTGCCAGATTCTCGACACCGCGCTGGCCGAGGGGCAGCTGTCGATGGCCGAGCACGGCGAGCGGGTGAAGGCCGCCACCAACGCCGCCACGCTCGGTCAACTGCAGTACCTGGTGTCGGACCTGCAGACCGAGCAACGCGCCCACCCAGCTGCGCGAGCCGCCCCGCGCGGCTGCCCGCGCTCGGCGGCGGCTGGGGCATCCGGGCCGCGATGGCCGCGGTGCTGGTGCTGCTCGGCATCGCGATCGGCTGGGGCCTCTACGGCAACACGCCCTCACCGCTGAACTTCACCTCCGACCCGGGCGCCAAGGCCGACGGCATTCCCGCCCAGGTGCTCACCCCGCCGCGGCAGCTGCAGTCACTGGGCGGGCTCACCGGATTGTTCGAGCAGATGAAGCAGAAGTTCGGGGACACCACGGGCTACAGCCTGACGATCTATCCCGACTACGCATCGCTGGAGCGCCAGGACCCCGACCGAGCCGCGCCGCGTGCTGCGCTACTCCTACCGCGGCGGCTGGGGCGACCCGTCGGAGACCAGCGCGAGCTCCGACGCGCGCGTCGTCGATCTCGCGGCGTTCGACATTCGAAGCTGGTCGGCATCCTCCGCGGCGCGCCGGAGACGCTGGGCATCGATCCGGCCGAGGTGAAGACCACCTACATCAGCATCGACCCCAACAGCGACAGGACCGCGCCGCCGGAAAGCATCCAGCTCAGCATCTATGTGTCCCCCGAGTTCGGGAACAGCGGCTACATCGCAGCTCAACGGCGACGGCACCGTCAAGCACATCAGTTACCCCAGCGATAGGCGCGAATCCCGGCTATCGCGGTGCGCGCCCCGGTGTAGCGTCGCAATATATCGGCGCGATACTATTTCGCGAGGTGTCGAGACGTCGTAGCGGCGGATCACAGGCAGAAGGGGGTGGCCCGATGCTCGAACTCGCCATCCTGGGTCTGCTCCAGGAATCACCGATGCACGGCTACGAGCTGCGCAAGCGGCTGACCGGTCTGCTGGGCGCGTTCCGCGCGTTCTCCTACGGCTCGCTCTACCCGGCATTGCGCCGGATGCAGGCCGACGGGCTCATCGTCGAGGACGCCGCGCCCGAAGGCACCCTCAAGGTGCGCCGGGCACGCCGGGTCTACCAGCTCACCGACGCAGGCAAGCAGCGCTTCACCGAGCTGGTCGCCGATACCGGCCCGCAGAACTTCTCCGACGACGGCTTCGGCGTCCATCTCGCCTTCTTCAACCGCACCCCGGCCGAGGCCCGGATGCGGATCCTGGAGGGCCGCCGCCGGCAGGTGGAGGAACGTCGGGAAGGTCTGCGTGAAGCCATCGCGCGGGCGAGCAGTTCGTTTGACCGCTACACCCGGCAGCTGCACCAGCTGGGGCTGGAGTCCAGCGAGCGGGAAGTCAAGTGGCTCAACGAGTTGATCGCGGCCGAAAGGTCGGCGCAGGGTCGTGCCGAGCAGACTTAGCACACGCTTCAAGTGAACCGAAACAGAGTTAGGACAAGAGGAGAAGTCGTCATGACCGCAAGCAATGACGTCCGGGTCGCGATCGTCGGCGTGGGCAACTGCGCATCCTCGCTCGTTCAGGGCGTGCAGTACTACAAGGACGCCGACGAGAACGCCACGGTGCCCGGCCTGATGCACGTGAAGCTCGGCCAGTACCACGTGCGGGACGTGAAGTTCGTCGCCGCGTTCGACGTGGACGCCAAGAAGGTCGGCTTCGACCTCTCCGAGGCGATCTTCGCCTCCGAGAACAACACCATCAAGATCGCCGACGTGCCGCCGACCGACGTCGTGGTGCAGCGCGGTCCGACCCTCGACGGCATCGGCAAGTACTACGCCGACACCATCGAGGTGTCCGACTCCGATCCGGTCGACGTGGTCAAGGCGCTCAAGGACGCCCAGCGTCGACGTGCTGGTGTCCTACCTGCCGGTCGGCTCCGAAGAGGCCGACAAGTTCTACGCCCAGTGCGCGATCGACGCCGGGGTGGCGTTCGTCAACGCGCTGCCGGTGTTCATCGCCTCGGACCCGGTGTGGGCCAAGAAGTTCGAAGACGCCGGCGTGCCGATCGTCGGTGACGACATCAAGAGCCAGGTCGGCGCCACCATCACCCACCGCGTGATGGCCAAGCTGTTCGAGGACCGCGGCGTGCAGCTCGACCGCACTATGCAGCTCAACGTCGGCGGCAACATGGACTTCCTCAACATGCTCGAGCGCTCGCGGCTGGAGTCCAAGAAGATCTCCAAGACCCAGGCCGTCACGTCGAACCTGTCCGGCCGTGGCCGGCAAGTTCAAGACCAAGGACGTCCACATCGGCCCGTCCGATCACGTCGGCTGGCTCGACGACCGCAAGTGGGCCTACGTCCGCCTCGAAGGCCGCGCCTTCGGCGACGTGCCGCTGAACCTGGAGTACAAGCTCGAGGTGTGGGACTCCCCCAACTCGGCGGGCGTCATCATCGACGCGGTCCGCGCGGCGAAGATCGCCAAGGACCGCGGTATCGGCGGCCCGATCGAGGCCGCCTCGGCCTACCTGATGAAGAGCCCGCCCAAGCAGCTGCCCGACGACATCGCCCGCGAGCAGCTGGAGAAGTTCATCGAGGGCTGACCTTCACTTTCGCCCGCAGAGCGGGCAGATCGCGTTCCCTAGCGGAATGGCGATCTCCCCGAGTATCGCTCGGGGCTAGAAGCCGTAGCCGAGCTCGGCTGGAATGTCGGTGGCGAACGCCGCGTCGAGCTGAGCCACGTAACTCAGAGTCGTTGCACCGCAGGCGGTGCTGCGGTCGCAAAGGCCGAGGCGCGGTGGGTGCCCATGTACAGGCTGCCGAGCACCGACAGATCGGTGTGCACATCGGCGGCGGCGTCGGTCGGAACACACCGCGCCCGGACCGTCGCGCACATCCAGCGCGAATCGCCCGCCGCCGCCCAGCACATCGTCCGAAATGTCGCAGCACCACAGACAGATCGGCCGCGTATGCTCCGCGCCTCCAGCACGGCCGGGATGTCGAGCAGCCGCAGCCACAACGCGTCCTCGACACCGGTGGTCCGCACCAGTCGCGGATCGGTCAGCAGATACGGCAGCACGTCGCGCGGATGCGTCTGGACGGTCACCGTCTCGATGAGGTCCATCCCGAGCAGCACCCGCCACAACGCGATGTGCGCTGCGGCGTCACCGCCGCCAGCTGCTGATCTCGACGGTCTTCTTCTCCCGCGGCGCTGTGCACCCGATACAACGCGAAGCCGTCGGCATGCAGCAGACAGAAGAACGCGCTGCCACCGCCCCGGGAGGCCTCGCGGTCGGCGAGCACCTCGTCCCAGAGCCGGCTCGGGCTGTGCAGGCCGCCGGGCGTGCTGCAGCCGCCACCGCTCGTAGACATGCTCCAGCTGCTCGCGCTGCTCCGCCGGCCGGACCATCCGAACACCACCCGGATCGGGGACGTCGGCATGGAAGCGGGCAACCGTGCGGTCGACGGCCAGCCGGTGCAGAGAAGCGGGCCCGTAGCCGAACCGGCCGTAGATGCCGGCCTCGCTGGCCTCCAGACCCGGCGACGGGTAGGTCGCCCATCCGGCCGTGCAGTTCGGCGAACATCGCGCCGAGCACGCCGCGGCGCCGATGCGTCGGTGCCACCGCCACCCACGAAACACCGGCCATGGGCAGCACGGCGCCGCCCGGCACGGTCAGCTGTAGGTCGTAGAACAGCGCCATCCCCACGACGTCGGCGCCGTCGCAAGCCACGACGGCGCCGTCGCCTGGCATCATGTCCGCCACATGTCGTTGGCCTCCTGCGCCCGCCAGCTGCCGAAACACGTTGCGGCGAGGAGGGCCATGGCCGGCCAGTCGGCGTCCGCGACAGCGCGAATCAGTCATCGCCGACACCCACGACGGTGGCACACCGGTACTGCGAGAGCACCGAATATCGGCGGTGCGTACTGTCAGACCATGGACGACACCGATGACGAGCTGGCCAGCCTGTCCGAGTTCATCTTCCTCAAGGAGAACGCCCTGCAGGCCGGCGTGCCGGACGAGTTGCCGGCCGTGCAGCGCGTCCAGCACGGATCCATCAGCGCAGTGAAGTTCGGCACCGAGCCGCCCCGCGTGGTGTTCCTGCACGGCGGTGGCCAGAACGCCCACACCTGGGACACCGTGATCCTCGGGCTTGGCCTGCCGGCGCTCGCGGTCGACCTGCCCGGCCACGGCCGCTCGGCGTGGCGCGAAGACGGTGACTACGGGCCCAAGCACAACGCCGTCGCGATCGAGCCGGTGCTGCGCGAACTCGCCGCCGACGCCGACCTCGTCGTCGGCATGTCTCTGGGCGGGCTCACCGCGCTGCGGCTGGCGGTGCAGGCGCCCGAGCTGGTGCGCAAACTGGTCCTGGTCGACGTCACACCCTCGGCGCCCGAACGGCACACCGAGATGACCGACGCCCAGAAGGGCGCCGTCGCGCTGGTCCAGGGCGAGCGCACTTTCCCGAGCTTCGACGCGATGCTCGAGGTCACCGTCGCCGCCGCGCCGCACCGCGACCGGGAATCGCTGCGCCGCGGCGTGTTCCACAACGCCAAGCGGCTCGAGGACGGCACCTGGACCTGGCGCTACGACTCGATCCGCACCGCCGACGGGTTCGAGGGGCTGTGGGACGACGTGCCGCGTCTCACCACACCCACCACCCTGATCCGCGGTGCCAACTCGTTCTTCGTCAACGACGAGGACGCCGCCGAATTCGCCCGCATCGCCCCGGGATTCCAGCGGGTGCACGTCGTGGCCGACTCCGGGCACTCGGTGCAGAGCGATCAGCCGCGCGCGCTCGTGGAGCTGCTGCGCGGCGTGCTCAGCGGCTGACCTTCCCCTTCCGGCGCTTGACGCCGAGGAAGAGGAAGCCCGACGAAAGCCATTGCCGGACCGGGCGACTGGACCTGGTAGCCGAGATCCTCGAGGATGGCCAATTCGACCGGGCTCAGCACCCGGATTCCGGGACCCAGGTCGGAGTAGGCGATCATCCGCAGCCGGTCGGCTCCGGTGAAGGTGTCGTCGTCGAGGTGCGACACCGAACTTCCGGGCTCCCACGGATTCGGGGTGTACAGCGGCACCGGACCGCCATAGGCGGCAACCGCGTTCGCGCCGCCGAAGAACAGACCGCCGTTGCCGCCGGTCAGGTTGGCGTCGTACGCGTCGTTCCATCGGCCACTCCAGCTGATCGTCCGGCGTGCCGTCGGCGGTCACGATGAAGCGGTCGAACAGCGGCCGCGACGTCTCGCCGTTGTCGCCGGCCTTGCCGACCAGGCTCGAAAAGCCCAACGTGTGCACCATTTCGTGCAGCAGCACCGCCGTGAAGTCGAACTCGTCGGCCGCCACCGAATCACCCAGCGCCCATGGCTCGCCGAAGTTGAACGTGATGTAGCCGTCGTCGGCGGCGCCGTTGGCGTCCAGCCCGGTCAGCAGCTTGCGTTCGACGACGGTGGGCCAGAAGCCGCGCCGCCCGCGTTGTCAGGACGCTCCCGGCGGAGGCCAGCGAACCCGACGTCGTGTCGTCCGTGCCGCGCACGGTGTAGGTGAGTTCGACCGGACGGGTGACGACGAGGAAGAGCATGAGGTTCTCCGACGCGCGCTGCAGAGCCGCCCGGCGATCGGCGGTCCAGTACTGCGCCCCATCGCTGTAGGTGAAGTCGAAGGAGATGGCGCCCTGGTTGACGACGGCCTTGGCGCTGGCACCCCAGGGCCGGAAGGGGCCGCCGTCGAGCACCGCCACCCGGAAGGTGTCGACACCGTCGAACCGCTCGCCGGGGGTGTACGCGTAGGTGCCGTCGGAGCTGAGCTGGACCGATCCCTCCCTGGGTGCCCGGCGCAGCCGGTAGGTCAGTGCATCGCCCTCGGGGTCGTCGGCGCCGATCGTCCCCGTGATATCGCCGGAGATCTGGCCGCTGAGCTGGCTGGGCGTCACGGTGGGGGCCGCGTTGAACAGCCGCCGCGGCGCGGCGTCGGTGACCGGGACGGCCGTGGCTTCCTCGGCCACCGCCGTTGCCGTCGTCGAGGCCGCGGTTGCCGCCGGTTCTTCCGGTGCCGACCGCGCGAGCCGGTCGAACTTGTCGGTGTCCTCGGTGCGCCGCGCTTTCCGCGATTCGACGCGCGCCGCCCGCCGTTCGGCCCGCGCCGCGGTCGCGGACTTCCTGCCGCGATCCGGCGCCGAGGCGCTCGACGGCGTTGCGCTCGCTGCGGCCGACGACGATTCGCCGGTGGTGTCCGCCGCCGCCACGCCCGGCTGCGGCCCCAGCAGCGCGAAACCGAACAGCGCCGACCCCGACCCCGGCGGATGCCGCTCCCGCGGCCAGCCACCGGCTGATCAGGACGTCGTCGGCGCAGCGCCGCTGCGCACGGTCGCGGTGCTGGGTTTTCCTGTTCGCCATCGCCACTATTGACTCCCTGGTGAGCATACGAAGGCCAGGCTATACCGGCAGGGCGCGCCCTAGCGGCGAATTTGCTGAGGCTCCTCGGAGCGTGTCGTCGTCGCGCCGTTCCTGCATCCCAGCTGTTCACCCGCTGGTCGCCTGCTGCTGGTTCGGCTGCCGTAGGTTTCGGCCGTCCGGCCGTCCAGCCCCGGCCGGAATACGTGATCGGAAGGAAACGCAGAGTCATGGCGCTTGTGCCGCTGAACCTGTTCGTCAGCCACGACGGGAAGTCCAAGAGACAACACGTCACGTGCGTCTACAAGTGCGGCGACGCCTGCTCGAAACCCGTGCCCAACCGCAGCGACAACGAGTACTTCGGCGACATCGCCAAAGCCGTGTCCCGCCGCTCGCTCCTGCACGCCGGCGGGGTCGCGGTGCTGGCCGTCGGCGCGGGTTCGGCATTGGCCGCGTGCTCCTCGGAGACCCGAGCCCGCCCCGACGTCGTCCACCGGGCCGCGCCCGAGCCGGCCGCCGCCGGGCATGAACTTCGCCTCCGTCGCGCCCAACAGCGAGGACGCCGTCGTCGTCGCCGACGGCTACCAGCAGGCCGTCGTCATCAGCTGGGGCGACCCGGTGCTCCCCGGCGCACCCGCCTTCGACGTGAACAACCAGACCGCGCGCCGCCCAGCGCGGGCAGTTCGGCTTCAACAACGACTTCGCCGGGCTTGCTGCCGGTTCCCGGCCGAACAGGAACCGCTTCCTGCTGGTCACCAACCTCGAGTACGTGACGCCGCAGTTCATGTTCCCCGGTTACAACGCCGACGCACCCACCCGCGAGCAGTTCGACGTCGAGCAGGCCGCCGATGGGCATGGGCGTCGTCGAGGTGGAGCGCACGCCGAACGGCCTCAAGCCGGTGCATGGGCCCCTACAACCGGCGGATCACCGCCGACACCCCGTTCACGCTGACCGGCCCCGCCGCCGGCACCGACTTCGTCAAGACCGCCGCCGACCCGGCCGGGCGCACGGTCGCGGGCACCTTCGCCAACTGCTCGGGCGGCGTCACCCCCTGGGGCACGGTGCTGTCCGGTGAGGAGAATTTCCACGAGTACTTCGGGGCCGCCGACGGCGCCCCGGCGCCGGGGCCGGTCGACGCCGACCGGTGGGATCGCTACGGCGTCGCCGCGGAACCCACCGCGCTGAAGTGGGAGACGTTCGACCCGCGCTTCGACCTCACCACGACCCCGAACGAGCCCAACCGGTTCGGCTACGTCGTCGAACTCAACCCGTGGGACCCCGCGTCGACACCGGTCAAGCACACCGCGATGGGCCGGCTCAAGCACGAGGCCGCCACGATCTACGTCACCGACGACGGCACCGTGGTCGCCTACACCGGCGACGATCAGCGCTTCGACTACATGTACAAGTTCGTCTCGGCCAAGAAGATCGCCAGCCGGGGCGGGAGCGCGGGGGATGAACCCGGCGTCGATGGCGCACAACATGACGATCCTCGACGAGGGCACGCTCTATGTCGCCAAGCTCTCCAGCGACATCCCGCCCGGCGAGATCGACGGGTCCGGCAAGCTGCCGGCCAAGGGTTCTTTCAGCGGCACCGGAACCTGGCTTCCGCTGCTGCGCAGCGGGCCCGGCGGCCAGGCCGAATCGCTGGTCGACGGCATCAGCGCCCAGGAGGCCGCGGTGTTCACCCGGATGGCCGCCGACAAGGCCGGCGCCACCAAGATGGACCGGCCCGAGGACTTCGAGGCCAACCCGAAGACCGGCAAGGTCTACGTGGCGCTGACCAACAACGACGAGCGCGGCGCCACAGGGCGAAGCCGCCCCGGATGCGGCCAACCCGCGCAACGACAACAAGAGCGGCCAGATCCTCGAGATCACCGACGATCACGCCGGCACCGATTTCACCTGGGACCTCCTGCTGGTCTGCGGCGACCCGGAGGCGGCCGACACCTACTACGCGGGCTTCGACAAGACGCAAGGTCAGCCCCATCTCGTGCCCCGACAACCTGGCGTTCGACAGCCACGGCAACCTGTGGATCTCGACCGACGGCAACGCGCTGGACTCCAACGACGGTCTGTTCGCGGTGGCACTCGACGGCCCGAACCGCGGCGAGGTCAAGCAGTTCCTCACCGTGCCGCTGGGCGCGGAGACCTGCGGCCCCATCGTCACCGACGACCTGGTGACCGTCTGCGTGCAGCATCCCGGCGAGAACGACGACAACAGCATCGACGACCCGCAGTCGCGCTGGCCCGAAGGCGGCAACGGCACGGCGCGCCCGTCGGTGGTGGCGGTGTGGAAGACGCAACGGGCAGATCGGCGTCTAGCTGCCCTGCGTTTACCGTGGACTCATGACCTCCTCCACCCCTCCGATCCGCATCGGCGTCCAACTGCAGCCCCAGCACTCGCCGCGCTACGGCCACATCCGCGACGCCGTGCGCCGCTGTGAGGACATCGGCGTCGACGTCGCCTTCAACTGGGACCACTTCTTCCCGCTCTACGGCGACCCCGACGGCCCGCACTACGAATGCTGGACGATGCTCGGCGCCTGGGCCGAGCAGACGTCGCGCATCGAGATCGGCGCGCTGGTCACCTGCAACTCGTACCGCAACCCGGAATTGCTCGCCGACATGGCCCGCACCGTCGACCACATCTCCGACGGCCGGCTCATTCTCGGCATCGGATCGGGCTGGAAGCAGAAGGACTACGACGAGTACGGCTACGAGTTCGGCACCGCGGGCAGCCGGCTCGACGACCTCGCCGCCGCGATGCCGCGCATCAAGGCCCGGCTGGGCAAGCTCAACCCGCAGCCGACGCGCGACATCCCGGTGCTGATCGGCGGCGGCGGTGAGACGCAAGACGCTGCGGCTGGTCGCCGAGCACGCCGACATCTGGCACTGGTTCAGCGACCGTGAGACTATCCGCGCAAGGCCGAGATCCTGGCCCGGCACTGCGCAGACGTCGGCCGCGACTCCGCAGACCATCGAGCGCGTCGGCGGGGTCCGAGGGCGGCGACCCGATGCGCTGCTCGCAGGACGCCGACGCGCTCGCCGATCTCGGGCGTGACGATGTTCACCGTCGGCGTCAACGGACCCGACTACGACCTGAGCCGGGCCGACGCGCTGTGCCGGTGGCGGGACCAGCGCGCCGGTCCGAGAGCAGGGCTGAACCCGCCGAACAGACACTCGGCGGATGCCGCGCGCCGTGAGACAACTGTCGCCGCCATGCCCAAGAGGTATGGGGTGAAAGAGAAGGATCTCGTGGTCTCCCACGTGGTCAACATGGTCCTGACCGGCAAGCTGCGGTCCGGGATCGGTTAGACCGCAACGAGATCGCCCACGACCTCGGGCTCAGCCGGGTGCCGATTCAGGAGGCCGTGGTTCAGCTCGAGCATGACGGCATCCTGTCCACCCGCTACCACCGCGGCGCGTTCGTCGAACGCTTCGACGCAGTCGACCGTGCTGCGAGCACCACGAGCTCTACGGGCTGCTGAGTGGGCTCGCCTCGGCGCGGGCCGCCGAGGCCTCCGACCCCGCACGTGCATCGCCGACCTCGACGCGCAGATCGCGCCGATGCGCACCTGCCGGGAATCCCGGTTGTTCGAGTACGCACGCGCGACAGCTTCCGGCCGTCATCAACGAGGCGTACGCCGGGCCGCGGCTGCAGGCCGACCATCGACTCGTCGCAGACGCTGATCCCGAGCTGCCTTCTGGCAGACCTACCTGCAGCACCGCGACGAGCTGCTGCCGTTCTACGAAGACGAGACTGGCCGCGATCGGCTGCGGGATCCCGACGCGGCCCGGGCGGCCTGCGCGCGGCGCGCGGCGGTGATGGGGCGGATCCTGTTGACGGAACTGGTTCGCCGCGGCGTGCTGTGCGCGATGCGGGCTCCGATTGAGCCGAACCCGCCGCGCACCGGTGCGGCGGCCGTTACGTTGGCTTGACGTGAGCAGCATCGGGTATCGCGGTTGACCGTGAGATGTCTGTTGTCCGCGCTGATCGCGGGGCTGATCGTGACGATGGGGCTGGCCGCGCCGGCACGGGCCGACGTCGACCAGTGCGCGCCGCCCGGCGTCGACAGCGCCAGCCCGCTGCCGACCAACCTCGCGCCGCCGCGGCCGGGGACCGGACGAGGACAAGTACACGACCCCGACCGTGGTGCCGCTGGCGTCCGTCGACGTCAACGCGCTCGGCCTCGGTCACGCCGGGCACGCTGACCGTCGGCACACTGTCGGATGCGCCGCCGAGCATCTGCATCAACTCCCAGGGCCAGTTCACCGGGTTCGACAACGAGTTGCTGCGCGCCGTCGCCGACAAGCTCGGTCTGAGGGTGAAGTTCGTCGGCACCGAGTTCTCCGGCCTGCTGGCCCAGGTCGCGTCGCGACGCTTCGACGTCGGCTCGTCGTCGATCACCACCACCGACGCCCGCCGACGCACCGTCGGGTTCACCAACGGCTACGACTTCGGCTACTTCTCGCTGGTGGTGCCGACGGGATCGGCGATCACCGGCTTCGACAAACTGGCCGCGGGTCAGCGCATCGGCGTGGTGCAGGGCACCGTGCAGGAGGCCTACGTCGTCGACACGCTGCAATCTGGAGCCGGTGAAGTTCCCCGACTACAACACCGTCTACGCCAGTCTCAAGACCCGCCAGATCGACGCCTGGGTGGCGCCGTCACAGCAGGCGCAGGGCACCGTCCAGCCCGGCGACCCGGCCGAGATCGTCGAAAACACCTTCAGCTTGGACAATTTCGTCGCATGGGCGGTGGCCGAGGAGAACACGCCGCTGATCGACGCGCTGAACTCCGGCCTGGACGCGGTCATCGCCGACGGCACCTGGTCGCGGCTGTACTCCGACTGGGTGCCGCGCGCGCTGCCGCCCGGCTGGAAGCCGGGCTCCAAGGCCGCGCCGCTGCCGCAGCTGCCGGACTTCGCCGCGATCGCCGCCGGCGAACCAGGCCACAGCCGCGCCGACCGACGGCGGTCCAGCCCGAAGTCCGACGCTGGCGCAACTCAAAGACTCGTTCCTCGACTGGGACCTGTACAAGCAGGCGATCCCCGACCTGTTCACCACCGGGCTGCCGAACACGCTGATCCTGACGGTCAGCGCCAGCGTGATCGGGCTGGTGCTCGGCATGGTGCTGGCGGTCGGCCGGCATCTCCCGGGCCGCGGTGGCTGCGCTGGCCGGCCCGGGTCTACACCGACATCTTCCGCGGCCTGCCGGAGGTGGTGATCATCCTGCTGATCGGCCTGGGCGTCGGGCCCGGTGGTCGGGCGGCTGACCGGCAACAACCCCTACCCGCTCGGCATCGCCGCGCTCGGGCTGATGGCCGCGGCCTACGTCGGCGAGATCTTCCGCTCCGGCATCCAGAGCGTGGACTCCGGGCAGCTGGAGGCCGCGCGCGCGCTGGGGTTCAGCTACGCCGTCGTCGATGCGGCTGGTCGTGGTGCCCCAAGGCATGCGGCGGGTGCTGCCCGCGCTGGTCAACCAGTTCATCTCGCTGCTGAAGGCCTCGTCGCTGGTCTACTTCCTCGGGCCTGATCGCCAGCCAGCGCGAGCTGTTCCAGGTCGGCCGCGACCTCAACGCGCAGACCGGCAACCTGTCGCCGCTGGTGGCGGCCGGCCTGTTCTACCTCGCGCTGACCATCCCGCTGACCCATCTGGTGAACTACATCGACGCCCGGCTGCGCGAGCGGACGCCGCCCGGCCGAGGAAGATCCGCTGGCGGCCTCCACGCGCAGGAGATGAGTGATGGCGGCGAGCTCGAACCGGTCTCCTTGACGGCCAACGACATTCACCTGTCGTTCGGGCCCAACGCGGTGTTGCGCGGCGTCGACATCGACGTAGCCGCGGGCAGCACCGTCGCGGTGATCGGCCCGTCCGGGTCGGGCAAGTCGACGCTGCTGCGCACCCTCAACCGGCTCTACGAGCCCGACCGCGGCGACATCCTGCTCGACGGCCGCTCGGTGCTCAGCGACGATCCCGGACGAGCTGCGCCAGCGGATCGGCATGGTGTTCCAGCAATTTCAACCTGTTCCCGCATCGCAGCGTGCTCGACAACGTGACGCTGGCGCCGCGCAAGCTCAAGCGGCTGGGCGCCGAGCAGGCCCGCGAGCTGGGCACTGGCCCAACTCGACCGAGTCGGGTTGCGGCACAAGGCCGAGGTCCGGCCGGCGACCCTGTCCGGCGGCCAGCAGCAGCGGGTCGCCATCGCGCGTGCGCTGGCGATGGCCCCGCAGGTGATGTTCTTCGACGAGGCGACCTCGGCGCTGGACCCCGAATTGGTCAAGGGCATTCTCGCGCTGATCGCCGACCTCGGCGCCGACGGGCATGACGATGGTCGTCGTCACCCACGAGATGGGATTCGCCCGGTCGACCGCCGATGCCGTGGTGTTCATGGACCACGGCCAGGTGGTCGAATCCGGCCCGCCGGAGCAGATCTTCGAGCGCGGCCGAGACCGACCGCCTGCAGCGGTTCCTGTCGCAAGTGCTCTGACGCGGCCGTAAGATTTTTTTCAGCGAAGTCGCCGACCGAGCGACGGCCACCAGCGCACAGGTTAGACTGGCGAATTATGGTGGGAGACAGAGCCGCAGGTCAGCGAGTTGGCAGGGGAACTGCAGCGGGTGCTGGCCAAAGCTGTGTCTCCGTGCTGCGCCGCGGCGACGGCAAGACGCGCCGACCGCGGGCGACCTGACCCTGGCCCAGCTGTCGATCCTGCTGACGCTGCTGGACCAGGGGCCCGATCCGGATGACCGAGCTGGCGGCCCACGAGCGGGTCCGCACCCCCACCACCACCGTGGCCATCCGCCGGCTGGAGAAGCTCGGCCTGGTCAAGCGGTCCCGGGACCCGTCGGATCTGCGCGCGGTCCTGGTCGAGATCACGCCGCAGGGGCTGGCGCAGCACCGCGATGCGCTGGCGCTGCGGCGAGCTGCTCTGGCCGAGCTGCTGGGCAAGCTCTCCGAGGACGAACGCGAGACGCTCACCAAGGCGCTCGCCCCGCTGGAGCGGCATCGCCGAGTCAGCCGGGTGTCAGCCCAGCCAGTCCAGCACCGCGGCGGCGGTCCACGACTGCTGCATGCTGCCCAGCGGTTCGCCGGTGAACGGCTCGTAGTACTCGGCGAACGTGCCGTCGCTGGCCTGGCGCAGCCCTTCCCGCCGCAACGTGCGAGGACCGCTCGGCCCAGCCGCGGCGGGCGAAGCCCAGGAGAACAGCCACGTCATCACCGGCCAGACCGGGCCCGCGCCAGTACTCGCGCGGCCGGAAGTCACGCGACACCGGCGACGTCGACGGGATCAGGGCGTAGCGCCAGGTCCGGATGCCCGCAGAACCGCGGGCCCTCCAGCAGGCGCAGCAGCGCGCGCTCCCGGTCGTGCGGCAGTCCGCCGCACAGCAGCGGGGCGAACTGCGCCACGGTCTCGGTGGCGATCCACTTGTCCGCGCGGACATCGTAATCCCTTGCTGCGCCGGTTCTTTCGTCGGTCGGTTGCGATGACGCCGGTGCGGAACCGGTCCGCCCACGCGTACAGCTCCCGGACGTCGGCGTGCGGCCGCTTGTGGTCCTCCCCGATCTCGGCCAGCACCTGGCAGGCCACCGACAGGATCGCCGAGACGAACACGTCTTCGACGGCGAAGCTCATCACTTTGGGCAGCAAGTCGTCGTCGTAGCGGGCGGTCTTCATCTCCTCGACCAGCCACAGGTAGCGGTCGTACTCCATGTCGCTGGGCCGCTGCGTGGCGTCGGTGACGATCTTGTTGTCCTCGCGCTGGTACTCCGGGCACGTCGCCGGGAATCACGTTGGCGTAGGCGGCGTCCCACCGCGGCGAGTTGTCCATGCCGGACTCCCAGCCGTGGTAGAGCGTGACCCGGCCGTGCCCGTTCTGGTCGCGGCCTCCGCCAGCCAGCGATGCCAGCGGACCAGATCGTCCCAGCGCCGGTCGAGGAACGCCTCGGCCACCGCGCGGGTGGACCGGCCGCGTGCTGCGGGCGTGGTCGAGGATGCGCTGCACCGCGATCGCGTGCACCGGCGGCTGGGTGATGCCCGACGTGTGCCTGGTGCGGGGCGCGTCGGCCGCCAGCGCCGAGCAGCGCCCAGCGGGCCGGGCCCGGGAAGTAGCCGTCGACGCCGTTGGCGAAGACGATGTGCGGGATCATGCCGTTGCGCCACTGCGCCGAGAGCAGCGTGTCCAGTTCGACGACGGCCCGCTCGACGGACAGCGGCGCCAGCCCGATCGCGACGAACGCCGCGTCCCAGCTCCACATGTGCGGATACAGCAACGGGGCGGCGGTGGTCATCACGCCCAGGTCGTTACCGCGCAGCAGGTACGCCGCGCGGGCGGCGAATTGCGTCGGCGCAAAGCTGGGGTCAGGGGCCATCGCCTCCCATGATGCGACGTCTCGGCCCGCCGTGCAGGTCGGTAGGGTTGCTCGGGTGCCGACTGCCATGATCACCGGGGCCGTCCGGCGGCCTCGGATCCGCGCTCGCCGACGCGCTGGCTCCGGCCTACACGCTGCTGCTGGCGGGTCGCCCGTCGGATCGGCTGGACGCCGTCGCCGAGCGCCTCGGCGCCACCACCTGGCCCATCGACCTCGGCGATCCCGACTCGATCCCCGCCGTCGTCGAGCCGATCGTCGAGCTCGACGTGCTGGTCCACAACGCCGGGCGTGGCGTACCCGGGTCGCGTCGCCGAGACCAGCGTCGACGAGTGGCGCGCCACCTGGCGGTCAACGTGATCGGCGCGGTCGCGCTGACGCTGGAGCTGCTGCCCGCGCTGCGCGCAGCGCGGGGGCACGTCGTGTTCATCAACTCCGGCGTCGGGAATCAACGCCTCACCCGGGCTGGCGTCGTACTCGGCCAGCAAGTTCGCGCTGCGCGCCTTCGCCGACTCGCTGCGCGCCGACGAGCCGGCGCTGCGGGTGACCTCCGTCCATCCCGGCCGGATCGCGACCGCCATGCAGGAGGATCTGATCGCCTACGAGGGCCGCGATTACGACCCGTCGCAGTTCCTGAGCCCGCAGACGGTGGCCCAGGTGACCGCCGACGCGATCCACGCGCCCCCGCGACGCGCACATCCACGAGGTGATCGTCCGCCCGCGCTAGTCGTGATTTCGGTGTACGTTCGTCAACGTGGGCGTGACGAACTACACCCGAATCGCGGCGCGGATGGTCGCCAGCACCCGTTCGGGGTACTCGACCAGGTCCAGCCAGGTGAACCGCAGCACCTGCCAGCCCTGCAGCGCGAGCACGTTCTGCCGCTCGCGGTCATTCTGGAAGGCTTCCTGGTCGCTGTGGAACGCCCAGCCGTCCACCTCGATCGCGACCTTCGCCGTGCGGAACACGACGTCGACGACATATCCGCCGACGCGCACGTTGCTGCGCCAGCCGGTCATCCCCGCTGCCCGCAACAACCTCACCAAGAGTCCGTTCGGCCTCCGAACGCGTACCGTCGGCGGCCTGCAACAGCATCCGCGCCGACGGGCGAGCCGTAGCGTCCCTTGTTGCGCAGGTGCGCGGCCCACAACTCTTTCAGAGTCACGTCGCGCTGCAGCGCTTTGTCCATCACGCCCGCGATTGCCGAACCCGCGCACCGCTGCCTCGACCGCGGTCAGCGGCAGTGCCGTCACCCGCAGACCGCGACAGGTCACCACATCTGCCGGCTTCAGGTCGCGCCGGCGCAGCCGAGCTCCCTGCCGCTTTCTCCCGCTTCCATTCCGCGGCATGGTCACTTCGGTGTCGACGGGCGCGAACCTGGTGAGGCCGTGCCACCAGGCGGCCGCGAGGCCGCTGGCCACAGCGTGCTCGCCGAAGGACCACACCGCCGCACGTATCCGGGCCGCATCGGTGAAAGGCCGGTCCTCGACGAAGAACACCCCGCGGGAGCACTGTCGCCAATCGCCGGACTGCACACGTCGATTGACCGATTGTCTGCTCAAGCCCGCGCTGCGCGCCTGAGCCAACGTGATCACTCCGTCGTGGTCTCGGAGGTAGTCATTGAGCACACCTGTACTGACGCACCGGTTGCCGGCGCGGTTCCACTAGCTCGTGATTTCGGTGTAGTTCGTCAACGTGAGCGTGACGAACTACACCGAAATCACAACTCAGACGACGATGTTGACCAGGCGGCCGGCGAACGACGATCACCTTCTTCGGCGCCCGCCCGTCGAGGAACGCCACGACCTTGTCGTCGGCCAGCGCCGCGGCCTCGAGCGACTCGGCGTCGGCGTCGGCGGCGACCGTGACGCGGCCGCGCACCTTGCCGTTGACCTGCACCGGATACTCGACGGTGTCCTCGACCAGATAGGCCTCGTCGGCCACCGGGAACGGGCCGTGCGCCAGCGAGCGGTCGTGGCCCAGCCGGCTCCACAACTCCTCGGCCAGGTGCGGCGCCAGCGGGGCGACCATCAGCACCAGCGGCTCCAGCGCCGCCCGCGACGTCACCGAGTGCTTGGTCAGGTGGTTGGTGTACTCGATCAGCTTGGCCGCCGCGGTGTTGTTGCGCAGCGCGCATAGTCATCGGCCACGCCGGCGATCGTGCGGTGCAGCAGCCGCAGCGTCTCGTCGTCGAGCGGTTCGTCGGTGACGACGCTCGCACCGGTCTCCTCGTCGACGACCAGCCGCCACACCCGCTGCAGGAACCGGTGCGCGCCGACGACATCCTTGGTGGCCCACGGCCGCGACGCCTCCAGCGGACCCATCGACATCTCGTAGACCCGCAGGGTGTCCGCGCCGTAGTTGTCGCAGATCTCGTCGGGCGACACCGAGTTCTTCAGGCTCTTGCCGATCTTGCCGAACTCCTGGTTCGACCTCGATCTCACCGTCGGGACCCGGCCAGAAGAACCTGCCGTCGCGCTCGATCACCTCGGCCGCGGGCACGTAGGCGCCGCGCGAGTCGGTGTAGGCGAACGCCTGGATGTAGCCCTGGTTCACCAGCCGGCGGTACGGCTCGCGGGAGCTGACGTGGCCGAGGTCGTAGAGCACCTTGTGCCAGAACCGCGAGTACAGCAGGTGCAGCACCGCGTGTTCGACGCCGCCGACGTACAGGTCCACGCCGCCCGGGTCGTCGGGTCCGTGCTCGGCCGGCCGCGGACCCATCCAGTACGCCTCGTTCTCCTTGGCGCACAACGCTTCTGCGTTGTGCGGGTCGGTGTAGCGCAGCTCGTACCAGGAGCTGCCCGCCCACTGCGGCATGACGTTGGTGTCGCGGGTGTAGGGCTTGAGCCCGTCGCCGAGGTCCAGTTCGACGTTCACCCAGTCGGTGGCCTTCGCCAACGGCGGCGACGGCTCACTGTCGGCGTCGTCGGGGTCGAACAGCACCGGCGAGTAGTCCGGCATGTCGGGCAGCTCGACCGGCAACAGCTCGACTCGGGCAGGCCGTGGGCGCGGCCGTCGGCGTCGTAGACGATCGGGAACGGCTCGCCCCAGTACCGCTGCCTGGCGAACAGCCAGTCCCGCAGCTTGTACTCGACGCGCGCGCGGCCGCGGCCGTCGGCGGTCAGCCGCTCGGTGATCGCCTGCTTGGCCGACGCGACGTCCATCCCGTTGAGGAAGTCCGAGTTCACCAGCGCGCCGTCACCGGTGTACGCCTCCGCGAGATGTCGCCGCCGGCAATCACTTCCACGATCGGCAGCCCGAACTCGGTGGCGAACTCCCAGTCGCGCTGGTCGTCGCCGGGCACCGCCATGATCGCGCCGGTCCCGTAGCCGGCCAGCACGTAGTCGGCGATGAAGATCGGAACCTGTTGGCCGTTGGCCGGATTGGTGGCGTACGCGCCGAGGAACACGCCGGTCTTGGTCTTGTTCTCCTGGCGCTCCAGATCGGACTTGGCCGCGATCGCCGCACGGTAGGCGGCCACCGCCTCCGCCGGCGATGGCCGCGCCGTAGGTCCACCGCGCGTCGACATCGGCCGGCCAGGACGTCGGCGGCCAGGCGATCGACCAGGTCGTGCTCGGGCGCCAGCACCAGGTAGGTCGCGCCGAACAGCGTGTCCGGCCGGGTGGTGAACACCTCGATGTCGCCGGCGGTGGTGCCGAACAGCACCGCTCGCGCCGGTGGAGCGGCCGATCCAGTTGCGCTGCATGGTCTTGACCTTCTCCGGCCAGTCCAGCACGTCGAGGTCGTCGAGCAACCGGTCGGAGTACGCGGTGATGCGCATCATCCACTGCCGCAGCCGTTTCCGGAAGACCGGAAAGTTTCCGCGCTCGCTGCGGCCGTCGGCGGTGACCTCTTCGTTGGCCAGCACGGTGCCCAGACCCGGGCACCAGTTCACCACCGAGTCGGCCAGGTAGACCAGCCGGTGCGCATCGATCAGATCGGCACGACCGGCCGCGTCGCAGGTCCGCCCATGTGCGGCCGTCCCCGACCGCGCGTGTGCCGGACTCGAACTCGGCGATCAGCTCGGCGATCGGCCGGGCCTTCTGGAGCTCCGGGTCGAACCACGCGTTGTAGATCTGCAGGAAGATCCACTGCGTCCACTTGTAGAAGTCGACGTCGGTGGTGGAGAAGCTGCGGCGCGCGTCGTGGCCGAGCCCCAGCCGGCCGAGCTGGCGGCGGAAGTTGACGATGTTGGCCTCGGTGCGGGTGCGCGGGTGCGTGCCGGTCTGGATCGCGTACTGCTCGGCGGGCAGCCCGAACGCGTCGAAGCCCAACGCGTGCAACACATTGCGGCCCGTCATCCGGTAGTACCGGGCGTAGACGTCGGTCGCGATGTAGCCCAGCGGGTGCCCGACGTGCAGTCCCTCGCCCGACGGATACGGGAACATGTCCTGGACGAACATCTTGTCGGCGGGTACCGGGGTCCCGTCCGGCGGCGCCAGCGAGCCGACCGGGTTGGCCACGTCGAAGGTGCCCGCCGCCGCCCACCGCTGCTGCCAGGCCCGCTCGATCTCCCCTGCGAGCTCCGCGGTGTAGCGGTGCGCGGGATGTCGGCGGCGGGTTGCGCGGTCGGCGTGTCGGTCACGCCAACAGGGTATAAGCCGCCCGAATCGCCGCTTGGCGGGCCACGGGTTGGTCTCGGTTCCGTTGCGGATGCGTCAGGGGTTGATTCCAGGTCGGTTCCAGGCCTGGTGACCGGGCGACGGCCGTGGATACATTCGTCGCCTGACCCGGGCGTGACTGGCCCGGACCGTCGGGAAAGGACCGGGAGGACTTCACGCGATGAGCGAAAACGCCCGCGGCTGGCGGATTCTGGCAGGAGGTATCGGTGCGTGCGCTGCCGGTGTCGCCGGAGTGCTGGGCGTGGCGGGCACGACGGCGTCGGCCGCAGCCGCTGCCCGTGCAGCCGACCCCGCCGGCACCGGCCACGGTCACCCAGACCGTGACCGTGATGCCGAACGCCGCCGCGCTGCCCGCTGCGGCGCAACCGGGTGTGACGCCCGCCACCGCCGGCGCCGCCGCGGTGCCGATCGGCGTGACCGCTCCGGCCGCTCCGGTCCCCGCCGCCCCGGCCGTCCCGCGCCGCCGCCGTCGACGATCGTGCCGGCCGCGTCGGGCACGCTCAACGACTTCTTCGCCGAGAAGGGCGTCACGCTGGAGCCCCAGTCGAGCCGCGGACTTCCGCGCCCTCAACATCGTGCTGCCCATGCCGCGCGGCTGGCAGCACATGCCCGATCCCAACGTGCCCGACGCGTTCGCCGTGATCGCCGACCGGGTCGGCGGCAACGGGCTGTACTCCTCCAACGCCCAGGTGGTGGTCTACAAGCTGGTCGGCGACTTCGACCCGAAAGAGGCGATCAGCCACGGCTTCATCGACGCCAGCAGCTGCCGGCCTGGCGCTCCACCGACGCGTCGCTGGCCGACTTCGGCGGTATGCCGTCGTCGCTGATCGAGGGCACCTACCGGGAGAACTCCATGACGCTGAACACCTCCCGGCGACACGTGCTCGCCACGGTCGGTCCCGACCGGTACCTGGTGTCGCTCGCGGTGACCACCAGCGTGGATCAGGTGGTGGCCGCCGCCGACGCCACCGAGGCGATCATCAACGGTTTCAAGGTCAGCGTGCCGTCGGCGACTCCCGCCGCACCGCCCGCCGTCCCCGTCGCGCCGGGTCAACCGGCGCCCCCAGCTCCCGGCGTCCCGGCTGCGGCGGCCCCCCCGCCCCAGCTGTTGGGACTGCAGGGATAAGCGACGTCGTCCCCCGGGCGAAGCCTGGCGCCCGGGGGACGGCGCCCCGCACCGCACGCCGTATCCTGTCGGCATGATCGTCGCCGCCGTGTTGTGTCTGTGCGCGGCCGTGGTGACGGCGGCGCTGGGCGCGTGGTCGCTGACGCGCCCGCCGTCCGACGACTACGTCCGGCAGGTCCTTCGGGCGGTCGCACCCACCCAGCTGGCGGCCGCGGTGATGCTCGGCCGCGGGGGCGGTGGTCGGCTTGTCGGCCACGCCACCGAAATCGACGGTGGTCCTCGCGGTGTGCGTGGCCGGCGCGCTGGCCACGGTCGCCGCGGGCTGCTGGCAGAGCGCCAAGGCCGTCGCCCGCGCCAACGCCCGCCAGGCCGACAGCGCGGCGGCTGCGCCGGGCGCGTGCGCCTCGTGCACGCTGTCCTGCCAGGCCTGACTAGTTCCGGCTGAGGTCGATCGGGTGGGTCGCCAGTAGCGACAGCGGCATCGGCTGACGGCGCAGCACCCGCGCCCACAGATCGACGTGCGGCTCGACCAGCACGTCGGAGGGCAACGCGGACAGCACGATCCAGTCGTCGCGCTCGATCTCGCCCTCGAGCTGACCGATCGTCCAGCCGGAGTAGCCGGCGAAGATCCGCACCCCCTCGACGATCGGTGCGATCGCGTCGGGGTCGGCGTCGAGATCGACCATCGCGATGCGGCCCTGGACGTGCCGCAGCCCCGCCACGGCGCCGGGATCGACACCGACCCGCACGGTCGCCAGGCACAGCGCGGCGTCGCGCTTGACCGGCCCGCCGATGAACATCGTCTTGGGCTTCGTGGCCAGCTTGGCCCACTGTGGCAGCACGTTGTAGACCGCGGTCTCACTCGGGCGGTTGAGCACCACGCCCAGCGTGCCGCCGTCGTTGTGCTCCACGACGTAGATCACGCTGCGCCGGAACGTCGGCTCCAGCAGGTCGGTGTTGGCCAGCAGCATGGTGCCCGCCCGCACCCGGTGTGCCGCAGGTGCGACGAAATCCTCCGGATCTTCTGGCTGCGCCACCCGACCATCATGTCATCACACCCGTCCCGCCGGGGCGAACAAGCGCTCCCCGCGCGGATATTTGTACTGTGGTCGGGGTCGTGGGTTTCCCTCGACGCCCCAACCCGCAGAGGACGTGACTTCGGTGCCCGACGCTCGCGCAGCCCGCGCAGTGTGGCGTTCGGCGCGGTCCTCGATCAGGTCCCTGCCGGAGTTCCGGCGGCTGCTGGAACTGCGGGCGGTCAGCCAGTTCGGCGACGGGCTGTTCCAGGCCGGGCTGGCCGGCGCGATCCTGTTCAACCCGGAGCGGGCCGCCGATCCGTGGGCGATCGCCGGGGCGTTCGCGGTGCTGTTCCTGCCCTACTCGCTGCTCGGGCCGTTCGCCGGCGCGCTGCTGGACCGCTGGGACCGGCGGCTGGTGCTGATCGGCGCCAACAGCGGCCGGCTGGCGCTGGTCCTCGGTGTCGGTGCGCTGCTGGCCGCCGGGGTGGGTGACCTGCCCATCCTGTTGGGTGCCCTGATCGTCAACGGCTTGACCCGGTTCGTCTCCTCCGGGCTGTCCGCCGCACTGCCGCACGTGGTGCCCCGCGACCAGGTGGTCGCGATGAACTCGATCGCCATCGCCACCGGCGCCGCCGCGGCGTTCTTCGGCGCGAACTTCATGCTGCTGCCGCGTTGGCTGTTCGGCTCCGACGACCACGGCGCCGCGGCGATCATCTTCCTGGTGGCCGTGCCGGTGGCGCTCGCCCTGTGGTTGTCGGTGCGGTTCCCGCCACGCATGCTCGGTCCCGACGACAGCGCCCGCGCGGTGCACGGGTCGGTCGCCTACGCCGTGGCCACCGGTTGGCTGCACGGCGCGCGCACCGTGCTGGCCGTGCCGACCGTCGCGGCCACGCTGGCGGGGCTGTCGGCTCATCGGATGGTGTTCGGGCTCAACACGCTGCTGGTGCTGGTGATGGTGCGTCACACCGACACCGCGGCGGTCGCCGGACTGGGTACGGCGGTGCTGTTCGTCGCCGCCACCGGCACCGGTTCGTTCCTGGCCACCGTCGTGACGCCGGTCGCGGTCAAGCGGTGGGGCCGCTACGCGGCGCCGAACGGCGCGCTGGCGTTCGCGGCGGTCGTGCAGCTGTGTGGGCCACGCTGCAGCTGCCGGTGATGATCGTCTGCGGGTTCCTGCTCGGCGCGGCCGGTCAGGTGGTCAAGCTGTGCGCCGACACCGCGATGCAGATCGACGTGGACGACGCACTGCGCGGGCACGTGTTCACCGTCCAGGACTCGCTGTTCTGGATGGCGTTCATCCTCGCGATCGCCGCCGCGGCGGCGGTCATCCCGCCCGACGGCCGCACGCCGGGGCTGGCGGTCGCCGGCACCGGCCTGTACCTGGTGGGCCTGGCCGTGCACGCGATGGTGGGCCGGCGCGGACGACCCGCCGACTAAGGTGACCGGCATGGCCGGAGCAGCCCCGATGGTCGACGACCTGCGCGCCGAGAGCGACGACCTGGACGCCCTGGTGGCCGACCTGGACGCGGCGCGCTGGTCGACCGGGACCCCGGCGCCGGGGTGGACGATCGCCCACCAGATCGCCCACCTGCTGTGGACCGACCGGGTGGCGCTGACGTCCGTCACCGACGAGGCCGGCTTCGCCGACATCCTCGCGGCGGCCGCGCAGAACCCGACCGGCTTCGTCGACGCCGGCGCCGAGGAACTCGCCACGGTGGCGCCCGCGCGGTTGCTGGCCGACTGGCGCTCGACCCGTGCCGCGCTGCACGACGCCCTGCTGACCGTGCCGGACGGCCGCAAGCTGCCCTGGTTCGGACCGCCGATGAGCGCGCCGTCGATGGCCACCGCACGGCTGATGGAGACGTGGGCGCACGGCCTCGACGTCGCCGACGCGCTCGGGGTGACGCGCACACCGACCGCGCGGCTGCGCTCGATCGCCCACATCGGCGTGCGCACCCGCGACTTCGCCTACACCGTGCACGGGCTGACCCCGCCGGGCGAACCGTTCCACGTGAAACTACGGGCGCCGGACGGTTCGGAGTGGACCTGGGGCCCGGAGGACGCGGCGCAACAGCGTCAGCGGGTCGGCAGAGCACTTCTGCATGCTGGTCACCCAGCGCCGCCCGCGGTCGGCCCTCGACGTCGTCGCGGTCGGGCCCGACGCCGAGCAGTGGCTGACGATCGCGCAGGCGTTCGCCGGGCCGCCCGGGCCCGGGCCGCGGCTGACGCGTCAGAGCTGGTCGGCGCTGTCGGCCCGACCGTCGCCGTCGGCGTCGACGAGGTGGACGTCCCAGCGACCGTCGCCGTCGGTGTCCACCCACGCCGCGCCCGCCCCGAACGCGCGGTCGGCGAGCCCGTCCCCGTCGGTGTCGACCAACCGCTCCCCGCCCGGCCGTCGCCGTCGAGATCGACCGGCGCCGCGTCGGCCGGATGCTCGACCGCCGTCGAGCCCGAACCAGCGCACCGCCGCGGCGCGGTCGGCGCTCACCGCCCAGGTGCCGGTGCCGTCGTCGGTGACGTAAGCCTCCGGCACGCCGTCGCCGTCGAGGTCGAGCACTCCGTGATCGGCCAGGCCGTCGCCGTCGAGATCGGCCAGCACATCGTCGGTCAGGCCGTCGCCGTCCAGATCGATCGCGAAGGCCTCCAGCGCGCCGTCACCGTCGAGGTCGGTGGTGGGGTCGGCGCTCCACAGGGTGGCCGAACCGTCGGGATCACCGAGGCAGTACTCCATGTCTGTCAGACGCGCGGGTCACCGTTCGCGTTCCACCACGAGAGCAGTTCCTCGACGGCTTCGTCGTGGCTGAGCGGGCCGCGGTCCAGCCGCAGCTCCTTGAGGTGGTTCCACGCCTGGCCGACCTGCGGCCCCGGCGGGATGCCCAGGATCTGCATGATCTCGTTGCCGTCGATGTCCGGGCGGACCCGCGCGAGATCCTCCTTGGCCGCCAACTCCGCGATGCGGTGCTCCAGGTCGTCGTAGTTGGCCTGCAGCCGCGCCGCGCGGCGCTTGTTGCGGGTCGTGCAGTCGGCGCGCACCAACTTGTGCAGCCGGCCCAGCAGCGGGCCCGCGTCGGTGACGTAGCGCCGGACCGCGGAGTCGGTCCAGCGGCCGTCACCGTAGCCGTGGAAGCGCAGATGCAGGTACACCAGTTGCGAGACGTCGTCGATCAGCTGCTTGGAGTACTTCAGCGCCCGCATCCGCTTGCGGGCCATCTTCGCCCCCACCACCTCGTGGTGGTGGAAGCTGACCCCGCCGTCGGGTTCGTGCCTGCGGGTGGCCGGCTTGCCGATGTCGTGCAGCAGCGCCGCCCAGCGCAGCACCAGGTCGGGGCCCCCGCCTTCAGAACCGAGGGGTCCCTCGAGATCGATGGCCTGCCGCAGCACCGTCAGCGAGTGCTGGTAGACGTCCTTGTGCTGATGGTGTTCGTCGATGGCCATCCGCATGGCCCCGATCTCGGGCAGCACGACCTCTCCCAGCCCGGTCTGCACCATCAGGTCGATGCCGGCCAGCGGGTCGGCGCCCAGCAGCAGCTTGTCCAGTTCGGCGGCCACCCGTTCGGCGGTGATCCGCCCCAGCTGCGGCGCCATCTCCTCCAGCGCGCGGCGCACCCGGGGGGCCACCGTGAAACCCAGCTGGGACACGAAGCGGGCCGCCCGCAGCATCCGCAGCGGATCGTCGCCGAAGGACACCTCCGGCGCCGACGGCGTGTCCAGCGTGCCGGCCCGCAGCGCGGCCAGCCCGTCGAGCGGGTCGAGGAACTCGGGACCGCGGGCCGTCCGGGTCGATGCGCACCGCCATCGCGTTGACGGTGAAATCGCGCCGCACCAGGTCGTCGGCCAGGTTGTCGCCGAACCGGACCTCGGGATTGCGGGACACCTGGTCGTAGCTGTCGGCCCGGAACGTGGTCAGCTCCAGGCGGTCACCGTTCTTGCCGACGCCGAGGGTGCCGAACTCGATGCCGGTCTCCCACAGCGCGTCCGCCCAGCCGCGCAGGATGCGCTGCATCTGGTCGGGCCGGGCATCGGTGGTGAAGTCGAGATCCGTGCCGAGCCGGCCCAGCAGGGCGTCCCGCACGCTGCCGCCGACCAGGAACAGCGAATGACCGTTGTCGGCGAACAACCGGCCGAGCTGCTGCAGCACCCTGCGATGGCGGTTCAGCGACACCTGGGCGGCGGCCAGCAGTTCGGCGACGTCTCCTCCGGGCGTGGGCTCAGGCACGTCCGGTGAGCCTACTGGTCACAGGCTTGTCACCGACCGGCGAGTGTGGCGAGAGCTGCTGTTCATGGCAGCTACTATCGCTTGGGTGTCGGACGGCGAGCAGCCCAAACCACGACGGCGCCGGGGCCGGCGCCGCGGCCGACGCGCGGCAGGCCCGCCCGAGGCCGACGGCCGACAACCCGACGGGCACCGCCGCGAAGACACCGGCCGCCACCGCGAACGCCGCCACCACCGCTGCACCCAAACCCCAGAAGGCCCGCCCCCGCCGGCCCACGGACCGGCTGCGCACCGTGCACGAGACGTCGGCCGGCGGCCTGGTCATCGACGGCATCGACGGGCCCAAGGACCGCCAGGTGGCGGCACTGATCGGCCGGATCGACCGGCGCGGGCGGATGCTGTGGTCGCTGCCGAAGGGTCACATCGAGATGGGCGAGACCGCCGAGCAGACCGCGATCCGCGAAGTCGCCGAGGAGACCGGTATCCAGGGCAGCGTGCTGGCCGCGCTCGGCAGCATCGACTACTGGTTCGTCACCGAGGGCCGCCGGGTGCACAAGACCGTGCACCACTACCTGATGCGGTTCCTCGGCGGTGAGCTCTCCGACGAGGACCTCGAGGTCACCGAGGTGGCCTGGGTGCCGCTGCGAGGAGCTGCCGTCCCGGTTGGCCTACGCCGACGAACGCCGCCTCGCCGAGGTGGCCGACGAACTGATCGACAAGCTGCACGCCGACGGGCCCGGGGCCCTGCCGCCGCTGCCGCGCACGCACGCCGCGGCGTCGCGGCCAGACACACTCGCACACCCGCAATCACAGGACCGATTCCACCGCTCAACCACAGCCCGGCCGGCGGACGAACGGCTGCGGACAGGGGCCGTGACCCGCTCAATCGCGCGCCTGCTCGTCGCGGTCGTCGCACTGCTGCTGGCTGTCGCACCGACCGCCGTGCCGACCGTCGCCGGCGCACAGCCGGGGTCCCTGCCGTTCCTCAGCGTGCGCATCGACAGCGTCACCCCCGATGTCGTCACCACGACCAGCAACCCCATGGTCACCGTGACCGGCACGGTGCACAACGTCGGCGACCGTCCGGTCCGGGATGTGGTGGTGCGGCTCGAACGCGGCCGCCGCGGCGACGTCGTCGACGGCGCTGCGCACCGATCTGGCCGGCAATGTCGACCAGTACCAGCCGGTCGCCGACTTCATCACGGTCGCGCCGGAAATGATTCGGGGCCAGGAGGTTCCGTTCCGGCTCAGCTATCCGCTGCGCTCCGCCCGATCATGCGTCGCTGGACATCGACGAACCCGGGGTGTACCCCGTCATGGTCAACGTCAACGGCACTCCCGACTACGGGGCGCCGGCCCGGCTCGACGACTCCCGCTTCCTGCTTCCGGTGCTCGGGCGTGCCCCCCGAAGCGCACTCCGACGCCGCCCAGCGACGCCGTCGACTCCGCGGTCCCGCCCGACACGACACGCCCGTGGGCCTCACGATGTTCTGGCCGCTGGCCGACCGTCCACGGCTGGCCGCCGGAGCGCCGGGCGGCACGACGCCCGGTGCGGCTGATCGACGACGACCTCGCGACGTCGCTGGCCGCGGGCGGGCGGCTGGACACGATGCTGGCCGCGGTCGAGTTCGCGACCGAGCCCGGCGGTCGATCCCGGCGGGGAGGTCACCCGGCGCACTGTGCCTGGCCGTCGACCCCGATCTGCTGGTCACGGTCAACGCGATGACCGACGGTTACGTCGTCAACGACGCCGCGGACGCCGGCCCCGGGTGACCCCCACCCACCCCGGCACCGGGCAGCAGGCCGCGATCGACTGGCTCAACCGGCTCAAGGCGCTGGCTCAGCGCATGTGCGTCGCCCCGACCATCTACGCCCAGGCCGATCTCGACGCGCTGCACCGAGTCGGCGACCCGGGCCTGTCGGCGATCGCCACCAACGGCGCGGGCGACATCGTCGACCAGATCCTCGGCGTCACCTCCACCCGCGGCGCCAGCATCGTCGGCGACGGGCCGCTCACCGCACCGGCCGTCGAGCTGCTGTCGGCACAGGGCCCGACCGTCGCGATCGCCGCGGCGGACCTCGACGGCTCGGCCGGCTCCGACGGCGGGACGCCGGAGACGGCCGACACCGCGCCGGTGCGGTACACGCCGCAACGTCGTCGCGGCGCCGTTCGACCCGGCGGTCGGCGCCGCACTGGCCGGCGTGGGCACGCGCACCCGAGTCACCCTCCTACCTCGACCCGGCGCTCGACATCCCGGTCAAGCAGGATTCGGCGATCGCGCGCCGCCAGGACGCGCTGGGCGCGCTGCTGTGGCGCACCCTCGACGCCCGACACCACCCCGCGCAGCCAGATCCTGATGCCGCCGCTGATGTGGAACCTGCACCGCCGAGGACGCGCAGGCGATGCTCACCGCGGTGGCCACCGCCATCCGCGCCGGGCTGGCGGTGCCGCGGCCGCTGACCGCGGTGATCGCCGAAGCCAACGCGGTGCACGACAGCGCTCCGCTGCCTGCCGACGAGCTCGGCAATCCGCGCGGCCGGTTCGACGACGCGGTCATCGTCCGGCATCGCCGCGACCACCGGCCGGCTGTGGGGTCTGACCAGCGGCGCTGACCACCGACGAGCGCACCGGGCTCACCGGCACGCAGTACACCGCGCCGCTGCGCGAGGACATGCTGCGCGCGCTGAGCCTGTCGGTGCCGCCGGACGCCCGCAACGGTTTGGCCCAGCAGCGGCTGGCCACCGTCGCCGGCACGGTCGAGGACCTGTTCAATGCGGTGACGATCGTCAACCCCGGCGGCTCGTACACGCTGGCCACCGAGCACAGCCCGTTGCCGCTGGCGCTGCGCAACGACCTGCCGGTGCCGATCCGGGTCCGGCTGACAGGTCGACGCCCCGCCGGGCATGACGGTCACCGACCTGGGCGAGATCGTGCTGCCGCCGGGCTACCTGCCGCTGCAGGTGCCGATCGAGGTGCACTTCACGCAGCGGGTGGCCGTCGACGTCGCGCTGCGCACCGCCGACGGGCTGCCGCTCGGCGAGCCGGTGCGGCTGTCGGTGCACTCCAACGCCTACGGCAAGGTGCTGTTCTTCATCACGCTGTCGGCGGGTGCGGTGCTGGTCGCTGCTCGCCGGTCGCCGGCTGTGGCACCGATTCCGCGGCCAGCCCGACCGCGCCGACCTGGATCGGCCCGATCCGACGATCGACGGTGGCGACTGGCCAACGCGCGACGAGCCAACAAGGTGCTCTGCGACCGGCGAAGAGCGGGAGCAATGAGCAGCACCGGCCGGCCGTCGGGCCGGCGCAGCCGCCGTTCGACCGCAGCGGTGGCCCGACGGGCCCGCCGCCCACCCGCCCGCCACGCTCCGCCGCCCGGGACGGCTATCCCCGCCGCCCCGGTGGCGCCGCCGCCGTCCCCGCCGCGGCAGCGCATCCGCGGGGACCGCGCCGCGGCGCCGAGCTGGCGGCCGGAGCTAGCGACGCCGCAGTGGTGTCCCGCTCGTGGGGCATGGCGGTGGCGACGCTGGTCAGCCGGATCACCGGATTCATCCGCATCGTGCTGCTGGCCGCGATCCTCGGTGCGGCGCTGTCCAGTGCCTTCTCGTGGCCAACCAGCTGCCCAACCTGATCGCGGCGCTGGTGCTGGAGGCGACGTTCACCGCGATCTTCGTGCCGGTGCTCGCCCGCGCCGAACGTGACGACGCCGACGGCGGCACGGCGTTCGTGCGCCGGCTGGTGACTCTGGCGACCACGCTGCTGTTGTGGTCACCACGGTGCTGTCGGTGGTGGCGGCCCCGCTGCTGGTCCGGCTGATGCTGGGCAGCGACCCGCAGGTCAACCGGCCGCTGACCACCGCGTTCGCGTTACCTGCTGCTGCCGCAGATCATCTTCTACGGTCTGTCGTCGGTGTTCATGGCGATCCTGAACACCCGCAACGTGTTCGGCCCACCCGCCTGGGCGCCGGTGGTCAACAACGTCGTCGCGATCCTCACCCTGGGGCTGTATCGTCGTTGTGCCGGGCGAACTCTCGATGGACCCCGTGGAGATGGGCAACGCCAAACTGCTGGTGCTCGGCATCGGCACCACGCTCGGGCGTGGTGGCGCAGACGGCGGTGCTGTTCGTCGCCATGCGCGCGCAGCGGATCAGCCTGCGCCCGCTGTGGGGCATCGACGACCGGCTGAAGAGGTTCGGCGATGATGGCGCGGCGATGGTGCTCTACGTCTTGATCAGCCAGATCGGCCTGATGGTCGGCAACCAGATCGCCAGCGCCGCAGCGGCTTCCGGGCCGGCGATCTACAACTACACGTGGCTGGTGCTGATGCTGCCGTTCGGCATCATCGGCGTGACGGTGCTGACGGTGGTGATGCCGCGGCTGAGCCGCAATGCCGCCGCCGACGACGGGCCCGCCGTGTTGGCCGACCTGTCGCTGGCGACCCGGCTGACGATGGTGACGCTCATCCCGATCGTCGCGTTCATGACCGTCGGCGGGCCCGCGATCGGCAGCGCGCTGTTCGCCTACGGGAACTTCGGCGACGTCGACGCCGGCTATCTGGGCATGGCGATCACGCTGTCGGCGTTCACGCTGATCCCGTACGCGCTGGTGCTGCTGCAACTGCGGGTGTTCTACGCCCGCGAGGAGCCGTGGACGCCGATCGTGCTGATCGTCGTCATCACCACGGTGAAGATCGCGGCCTCGCTGGCCGCGCCGCACCTCACCGACGACCGCGAACTGGTTGCCGGCTACCTCGGCTGGCCAACGGCTCGGGCTTCCTCGCCGGCGCCGTCGTCGGCTACATCCTGCTGCGCGCCAGCCTGAATCCGCCCGGCGGCCGACTGATCAGACCTCGACGTGGTCCGCACCGTCCTGGTCGACCACCGCCGCCTCGCTGATCGCCGGGCTGTTCGCGCATGTGGTGGACCGATTGCTGGGCCTGCAGTCGCTGACCGCGCACGGCGGCGGCGCCGGTTCGATGCTGCGGCTGCTGGTGCTGGGGCTGATCATGCTGCCGGTCATCGCCGGCGTCATGCTGGCCGCCCGCGTTCCCGACGCGCAGGCGGCGCTGGCCGCGGTTCAACGCCGCCTCGGCCGGTCGCCCAGAGTAGCCCAGCGGGCCGCGTTCCGCCGGTCGTCCGACCACAGCCCAGCCGGCCCTCTCACGTACCCTGATCACAGGAATTCCTCGCGACGCCGGGTCGTCACAGCCCGGCGGCCCTCCGAACGGGGACCTCCGGCCGCGGTTGCCGGAGCAGGGATGCGGAAAGGACCAGCGGTGAGCCGACGAATCCCGCGGGCGACTCCGCGCCGCTGCCTGACAACGGCGCGACGACCAAGATGCCGCGCCCGACGGCCGACGATTTCGAGCCGGATGTTCCCATCGACGTGCCAGGTGGCGGATCCGACCCGGTGGCCGGCGTCGACGCGCGACAAGGCGACGGCGGGAACGATGCCGGTCAGCACGGTGTCCCCGCCGGCGTCGGGCAGGCCGCCCTCGGATTACGGTGGCGACCCCACCCGCGAGGGGCTGCCGTTCGACATTCCGCGGGAACCCCCGATCGAGGCGGCCACGTCCGACGAAGACGTCCACCTGATCCCCGGCGCCACCATCGCCGGCGGCCGGTACCGGCTGCTGGTGTTCCACGGCGGACCGCCCGACCTGCAGTTCTGGCAGGCGCTCGACACCGCGCTCGACCGGCAGGTTGCGCTGACCTTCGTCGACCCCGAGCGGCACCTGGCCGACGAGCAGGTGCAGCAGATCCTGGACCGCACGCTGCGCCTCAGCCGGATAGAGATCCCGGCATCGCCCGCGTGCTCGACGTCGCGAACACCGGCTCGCGGCGGCCTGGTGGTTCGCGAATGGATCCGCGGCGGGTCGCTGCAGGAAGTGGCCGACACGTCGCCGTCGCCGATCGGCGGCGCCCGCGCGATGCAGTCGCTGGCCGCCGCGGCCGAGGCGGCCCATCGCGGCGGGGGTGGCGTTGTCGATCGACCACCCCAGCCGGGTCCGGGTGAGCATCGAAGGCGACGTGGCGCTGGCGTTCCCGGCGACAATGCCCGACGCCAACCCCGAAGACGACATCCGCGGCATCGGTGCGGCGCTGTACGCGCTGCTGATCAACCGGTGGCCGCTGCCCGAGTCGGGCGTGCGCAGCGGGCTGGAGCCGGCCGAGCGTCGACTCCGCCGGCGAGCCCGTCGAGCCGCGCGTCGGTCGATCGCGAGATCCCGTTCCAGATCTCGGCGGCGGCCGCCGGGCGGTCCAGGCGGGCGGGGGTATCCGCAGCGCCCCGACCCTGCTGAACCTGCTGCAGCAGGCCACCGCGATCGCCGACCGCACCGAACACATCGACCCGGTCGAGGAGCCCGGCGCCCGCCAGGGCGGCCAGTGTCCGCAGCGTCCCGCCCGAAGACCCTGAGGCGCCGCGCGCCGGCGCAAGGGCCTGATCATCGGCCTCAGTGTCGGTGCGGCGGTGATCGTCGTCGCGCTGTATCGTGCTGGCATCGGTGCTCAGCGGCATCTTCGGCGATGTCGGCGACGGTCTCGGCGGGACGAATTGGGTCTCAACGCCCCGTCCACGTCCGCCGATGCCGGCGACGGCAGTACCGGCACCAGCAGCGGTGCGACGGTCAAACCCGTAAAGGCGACGGTGTTCTCGCCCGAGGGTGAGGCCGACGCGCCGGATCAGGCCGCCCTTGGCGATCGACGGCAACCAGTCGACGGTGTGGCCCATCGACACCTACAGCGATCCCGTACCGTTCCCCAACTTCAAGAACGGTGTCGGGTTGATGCTGCAGCTGCCGCAGCCCACCACCGTCGGTGAGGTCACCATCGACCTGAACAGCACCGGTACCTCCGTCGAGATCCGCTCGGCGCAGACGCCGACACCGTCCTCGCTGGCCGACACCACGGTGCTGACCCCGGCCACCCCACTCAAGCCCGGCTCGAACACCATCAAGGTCGACAACGCCACGCCGACGTCGAACCTGCTGGTCTGGGTCTCCACGCTGGGACAGGTCGACGGCAAGAGCCGCTCCGACATCGCCGAGATCACCGTGAAGGCGGCCTCCTAGCGCCCTGTCCCAAGGGCGGTGCGCCCGAACGGCCACGTCGGCGGCCGTCGGGAAAACTTGTGTAAATGCGGGTGTCCGTAGTTGCTTAGAGTTCGCTGTGTGGCAAGCGACATGGCAGATCCCGCCGGGCATCGCACCGATGCTCAGTTGCTCGCCGCACATGTCGGCGGTGACCCATACGCGTTCGAGGAGCTGTTCTACCGCCACCACCGGCAGCTGTACCGGCTGGCGATGATCACCAGTCGCAACCCCGACGACGCCGCCGATGCGTTGCAGGACGCGCTGCTGGTCGGCACACCGCGGCGCGCGCCGCATTCCGGCGGACTGCGCGGTGAGCAGCTGGCTGTATCGCATCGTGGTCAATGCATGCCTGGACCGATTGCGGCGCAACAAGTCTCATTTGCATGACGCCGTTGCAGGAGGACAGCGCCTGGTCGGCGACCATCCGGGCGGGTGGACACCGCGATCATGGTGGAACGGGCGCTGATGCGGCTGCCGGTCGAACAGCGGGCCGCGGTGGTCGCGGTGGACATGCAGGGCTATTCGGTGGCCGAGACCGCGCGATGCTGGGCGTCGCGGAGGGAACGGTGAAGAGCCGCTGCTTCCCGTGCCCGCGCCAAGCTGGCCGAGGCGCTCGGACTACTTCACCGCCAAGCGGAGGGCGGCCGTAGCCTCCGATCGCCCGCGGTGCCGATCCCGCACGTGACCGATCACTATTGGCAGACTGCCGGCCGGCTGCTGGACGACGCCACGGCCGCCGGGTACGCCGGCAGGCCCGCACCGATCCCGAGGCGGGCCACGCTGGCCCGGCTGGAGCGGTGCGCGGGACTTCCGCCTCGGCACCGCGATGTCCGCCCGCGTCGGCGCTGTACGGCCCGCATGGGCGCCGCGCTGCGCGCCGCCGGCGCGCGGCGGCGCACACCGGCGGCGACCGCGACTCAGCCGCCGCAGCGCATCGGCCTGGCGCCGGCCTGCTGGCGGTCGGAGCGGCCGCGGTGATCGGCGCCGTGGCGCTGACCCGACCGCCCGAACATGCGTTTCCCGCCGGACCGGCGGCCTCGCAGATCACCGCGACGCCGGCCTTTCCGCTCCCGGAACCGAGCTGCGGGCCGCGCTGGCGGTCCCGCCCGAGCTCGGACCGCTCGCCGACCCGGCCCGCCTGGCCTCCTGCCTGGCCGGACTGGGCTACTCGCCCGCCCTGACGGTCCTCGGCGGTCGACCGCTGGACCTGGCGGGCCGACCGGCGTGCTCCTGCTGCTGCCCGGCACCGCCGCGGAGCGGGTAACCGCGCTCGTGGTGGAACCACGTGCAGCGACGCCCACACCGGGCTGGTCAGCGAGACGACGGTGAAACGCCGTTGAACCGCCCGAGCGGCCCGCGGGAACAGCCGGGCCTACCCTGGTGTTCAAGGTACCGCAGGCAGAAAGGCTCGCATGACCTCCTCAGTCGACCGTCCACGACGTCATCATCATCGGCTCCGGCCCGGCCGGCTACACCGCGGCGATCTACGCCGCGCGTGCGCAGCTCACCGCCGCTGGTGTTCGAAGGAACCCAGTTCGGCGGCGCGTTGATGACCACCACCGAGGTGGAGAACTACCCCGGGTTCCGCGATGGCATCACCGGCCCCGAGCTGATGGATCAGATGCGGGAGCAGGCGCTGCGCTTCGGCGCGGATCTGCGGATGGAGGATGTCGACGCCGTCGATCCTGGGCGGGCCCGTCAAGAAGGTGACCGTCGGCGACGAGACGCACCGGGCGCGCGCCGTCATCCTCGCCATGGGTGCCGCGGCCCGCCACCTCGGCGTACCCGGCGAGGACGCGCTGCTCGGCATGGGCGTGAGCACCTGCGCCACCTGTGACGGCTTCTTCTTCCGCGATCAGGACATCGCGGTGGTCGGCGGCGGCGACTCCGCCATGGAGGAGGCCACGTTCCTCACCCGGTTCGCCCGCAGCGTCACCCTGATCCACCGTCGCGAGGAGTTCCGCGCGTCGAAGATCATGCTCGAGCGCGCCGAGCACAACGAGAAGATCACGATCCTGACCAATACGGCGGTCACCGCGATCGAGGGCGATACCCGAAGGTGACCGGAATCCGCTTGCGGGACACCAACACCGGCGAGGAGTCCGAGTCTGGCGGTGACCGGCGTGTTCGTCGCCATCGGCCACGATCCGCGCTCGGACTTGGTGCGTGACCAGGTGGAGGTCGACGACGAGGGTTACGTCGTGGTGCAGGGTCGCACCAGCTACACCTCGATCGACGGGCGTCTTCGCCGCAGGCGATCTCGTCGACCACACCTACCGGCAGGCCATCACCGCCGCCGGAAGTGGTTGCGCGGCCTCGATCGACGCCGAGCGGTGGCTGGCCGAGCACGCGGAGCCCGGGGAACGCACGTCCACCACACCCGATGACAGCGATCTGATTGGAGCACGGCAATGAGCGGTTCTTCCACGGTAGCGGTGACCGACGATTCGTTCTGCGCAGGACGTGTTGTCCAGCGGTACCCCGGTATTGGTGGACTTCTGGGCCACCTGGTGCGGTCCGTGCAAGATGGTCGCGCCGGTGCTCGAGGAGATCGCTCGGAGAAGGCCGGCTCGCTGACCGTCGCCAAGCTCGACGTCGACGCGAATCCGGCCACCGCGCGCGATTTCCAGGTGGTGTCGATCCCGACGATGATCCTGTTCAAGGACGGTGCAGCCGGTGAAGCGGATCGTCGGCGCCAAAGGCAAGGCAGCGCTGCTGCGCGAGCTCGGCGACCTGCGTCTTGATCGAGGCCCAACGGTGTTTCGCGGCGCCCGTGTGCGCCGGTCGAGACACTTCCCTGGGCTTTTCCTGATTTCTCTGTCGGTCTGAGAGAATGCTGCCAGTATGTCGAGTCTGCGTCGCGGTGACCGCGGGGGGGCGGTCACCGAGATCCGGGCCGCGCTGGCCGCGCTCGGGCATGATCGACCGACCCCGACGAGGACCTGACGACCGGCAAGCACGTCGCCGCCGATGTGTTCGACGGCGAACTCGACCACGCCGTGCGCGCGTTCCAACAGCACCGCGGTCTCCTGGTCGACGGCATCGTCGGGGAAGCCACCTACCGCGCGCTGAAGGAAGCATCGTACCGGCTCGGCGCCCGCACGCTCAATCATCAGTTCGGCGCACCGATGTACGGCGACGACGTCGCCACGTTGCAGGCGCGGCTGCAGGATCTGGGTTTCTACACCGGTCTGGTGGACGGTCACTTCGGGTTGCAGACGCACAATGCGTTGATGTCCTACCAGCGCGAGTACGGACTGTATCCCGACGGCATCTGTGGTCCGGAGACGTTGCGCTCCTTGTACTTTCTCGGTTCCCGCGTCACCGGCGGGTCTCCCCACGCGATCCGCGAGGAGGAACTCGTCCGCAGTTCGGGGCCGCGGCTGTCGGGCAAGCGGATCATCATCGATCCGGGCCGCGGCGGCGACGACCACGGCGTGATCACCAACGGGTCCGCGGGTCCGATCAGCGAAGCAGACATCCTGTGGGACTTGGCCAGTCGGCTCGAGGGCCGGATGACGGCGATCGGCATGGAGACGTTTCTGTCGCGGCCCGTGCAACGCGTCACCGACGGACGCCGAACGGGCCGCGACCGCCAACACCGTCGGCGCCGACCTGATGATCAGCCTGCGGTGCGAGACCCAGGCCAGCCCGGCGGCCAACGGCGTCGCGTCGTTCCACTTCGGCAATTCGCACGGGTCGGTGTCCACGATCGGCCGCAATCTCGCCGACTTCATCCAGCGGGAAGTGGTGGCCCGCACCGAGTTACGCGACTGCCGCGTGCACGGCCGCACCTGGGATCTGCTGCGACTGACCCGGATGCCGACCGTGCAGGTCGACATCGGCTACATCACCAATCCGCGGCGACCGCGCCACGCTCGTGTCGCCCGCGGCGCGGGACTCGATCGCCGAAGGTATCCTCGCCGCCGTCAAGCGGCTGTATCTGCTGGGTAAGAACGACCGCCCGACAGGCACTTTCACGTTCGCCGAGCTGCTCGCTCACGAGCTGTCCGTCGAGCAGACCCGGCCGCGCCTAACTGCAGGGCGACGCCCCGGCGCCCACCGTCTGCTCGAGCTGCGCACCCTCCAGCAGACGTTCCAGCGCGGCTTCGACATCGGCCTTCCAGCCCAGCCCCTGCTCCAATTCGAGGCGCAGGCGCGGGAAGTAGCTGTGGTGGGACACCACGACGAAACCGGCATCGAGCAGCAGGTCGCTCGACAGCACACAGGTGGCGACCGAGCAGTCACCCAGGGTCTCCAGACACCGGTCGCACATCCGCCGGCACCGACGCGCTGTCGTTCAGGTCGTCGACGGCCGCGGACCGGCCGAATGCCTCGAGGGCCCGCACGCCGCGGCGCACCAGGTCGCCGACGACGGCGGTGATCAGACTGCGGGACAGGTCGTCACCGGAGGGGCCGGACTCCACGCCCATCGATGTGAGCAGCACGGCGTCGGCACTCACCGGGCCCGTCGGGAAGCGGGTGGCACGTGGAACTCTGCGCGGCGGCGCATAGAACGCGTACCCGAGGCACGGCTCGTCACCGGTGTCCGGCGCCGCCTCGCCCGTCCCGCCGCCGTCGCGGCATTCCACCGCGAGCTGTCCGCACGACCCCCACTCGAGCATGACCATCGACAGCCACGCTTCCTTCTCGAACTCCGGATCCGACAGGTGATCGTCGCCGCCGAGCGTCGACGGATCGACCTCCCAGTACACGCAACGGCGGGCGTGCTTGGGCAGTTGCTCGAACGCTTCGAGCCGCAGCGGCGTGATACGTGCGGTCACTACGCTCCCCGGTGTCTCCGCCGTGCCGGAATCCACGGCTGCCCTTCCAGGATAGAAGGCATCGGCGCGCGCGGCCTGCGGCGGCCGAGTTCCGCCGCCGGGTGCCGCGCTGGAACCGAATGCTTTTGTGCCGCATCGGGTTTCCGCGGCCGTCGGACCGCAGCCGCCGGCGCCGGGACATCGGCGTCACAGTGACGGAATGACCGCGGGTGGTAGGTCACCGTACCGACGCGTTCATCAACTCCACGATGCGCTGCAAATCGTCGACGGACCCGAACTCGACGACGATCTTGCCCTTGCGTTTGCCGAGGCTGACCGTGACCCGCGTGTCGAACGCGGTCGAGAGCTGTTCGGCGACGTCCTGCAGCCCCGGCATCTGGATCGGCTTGCGTCGGGGCGCCGACGGCGGCACCGCCGCCCTCACGGTTCGCCAGCGTGACCGCTTCCTCGGTGGCCCGCACCGAAAGCCCCTCGGCCACGATGCGCGCGGCGAGCTCCTCCTGCGCCTCCGGCCCGGCCTCCAGCGCCAACAACGCGCGCGCATGTCCCGCCGACAGCACGCCCGCCGCCACCCGGCGCTGGACCGCGATCGGCAGGCGCAGCAAGCCGGATCATGTTGGTGATCAGCGGCCGCGAACGCCCGATCCGGGACGCCAGTTCGTCGTGGGTGACCCCGAACTCTTCCAGCAGTTGCTGGTAGGCCGCGGCCTCTTCCAACGGGTTCAGTTGCACCCGGTGGATGTTCTCCAACAGCGCGTCGCGCAGCATGCTGTCGTCGGCGGTCTCGCGCACGATCGCGGGGATGGTCGCGACCCCGGCTTGTTGTGCCGCCCGCCAGCGCCGCTCCCCCATGACGAGCTGATAGCGCGGCGCTCCGCTGACCTCCCCCGGGGTGGCCCGCACGACGATGGGCTGCATCAACCCGAACTCGCGGATCGAGTGGACGAGCTCGGCAAGTGCTTCCTCGTCGAACACCTGCCGCGGCTGGCGCGGATTGGGATCGATCTGCGCTGGATCGATCTCGCGGTACACCGCGCCCACCGCGTTGGTCTCCGGCGGGGCGGCGACGTCGGCGGACGAGGCACCGAAGACCGCGTCGGCCGCCGCGGCGCCCATGCGCGGACCAGTGGTCGCCGGCTCATCGCCCTCGGCCGGTCCGGTCGGGATCAGTGAGGCCAGACCGCGGCCGAGACCGCTGCGCTTACGTGCCGCGTTGTTCATCGATTCCTTCTTCCCTCAGCGCGATCGCCGTGCCCGAAGTGGTTCACCGTGACTGTTCCGGGACGCCACGTTGCGCCAACTCGCGGCTGGCGTCCAGATAACTCATCGCGCCGCGGGACCCGGGGTCGTAGTCCATGATCGTCATCCCGTAACCCGGCGCCTCGGACACCTTGACGCTGCGGGGAATCACCGTGCGCAGCACCTTGTCTCCGAAGTGGGCCCGTACGTCCATCGCAACCTGGTCCGCCAGCTTGGTCCGGCCGTCGTACATCGTGAGCACCACGGTCGTCACGTTCAGTTCCGGATTGAGGTGCGACTTGACCATCTCGATGTTGCGCAGCAGCTGGCCGACGCCCTCGAGGGCGTAGTACTCGCACTGGATCGGGATCAGACACCTCGGGTGCGGCGACCAACGCATTGATCGTCAGCAGTCCGAGCGACGGCGGGCAGTCGATGAAGACGTAGTCGAAGTCATGGTGCTTCAGTTCGGCCAGGGCGGTGCGCAGCCGACCTTCGCGGGCGACCATGCTGACCAGTTCGATCTCCGCCCCGGCGAGGTCGATGGTGGCCGGCACGCAGTACAGGCGCTCGCTGTGCGGACTGCGCTGCAGTGCAGTCTCGACGGGGATCTCACCGATGAGTACCTCGTACGAGGACGGCGTCCCGGGCCGGTGTTCGATTCCCAGCGCCGTGCTCGCGTTGCCCTGCGGATCGAGGTCGATCACCAATGTGCGCAGACCTTGCAGCGCCAGGGCGGCCGCGATGTTGACCGCCGTGGTGGTCTTGCCTACGCCGCCCTTCTGATTGGCGACCGTGAACACCCGCTGCCGCGTCGGGCCGTGGCAGGTGGCCTTCCGACGCCGCGTGCATCAGCCGCACCGCCCGTTCCGCCTCCGCACCGATCGGAGTGTCCGCGTCCTGCGCGCTCCACGTTTCACGTGAAACATCGGACGCGCCCGATTCGCCCGGGGCTGACATCAGCGGTGCCTCCTTCCCGGTGGCGTGGGTCGCCGCCGGCTCGTCTGCAGAAACCCTACGACCACCCGCGCGGGCGGGTCCACGTATTGCGCGCCACATGTCATCACCTTCACCTCGGTCACGCCCAGAGCTGCCATCGCCCGTTGGTGCTCGCGCATCTCTTCCTCAGCGCGTTCGCCCTTGATGGCCAGCATCCGGCCTCCGGACCGCAGCAGCGGCACCGTCCATCTCGTCAACTTGTCCAGTGCGGCCACGGCGCGGGAGACGACAGCGTCCATCTCCCCCGCCTCCTCGCGAACCGACCGATCCTCGGCACGTCCCCGCACGACCGCACACTCGACACCCAGTTCATCGACGACCTCGCGCAGGAAGTCGCTGCGGCGCAGAAGCGGTTCGACGAGCGTCACCTGGACGTCCGGTCGCGCCAGCGCCAACGGTATCCCGGGCAGACCTGCGCCACTGCCGATGTCCGCGATCCGTTCACCGGCGCCGAGCAGTTCCGCGACCACGCGCGCTGTTGAGGATGTGCCGGTCCCACAGCCGTTCGACCTCACGCGGGCCCAAGAGCCCGCGTTCCACTCCGGCGCCGGCCAGGATTTCCGCGTACCGCATCGCGGTCTGGGCGGCCGTGCCGAATACGGCCTCGACAGCTGGGGGCGGTGGAGGTACCTCCGCACGTTTCACGTGAAACATCCTCCGGCTGTACGCACGACGCGGGCCCGCCCCGATGAACTACACGGATGTAACTCGATGGCTCAGTCGACCAGCACGACAACGCGCCGCGACGGCTCCACGCCCTCGCTCTCGCTGTGCACCCCGTCGACCGCGGCCACCGCGTCGTGGACGATCTTGCGCTCGAACGGAGTCATCGGCGCCAGCTCTTCGCGCTCGCCCGTCTCCAGCACCCGCTGGGCCACCTTGTTGCCCAGGGCGGCCAGTTCGTCGCGACGCCGCTTCCGCCACTGCGCGATGTCGAGCATCAGCCGACTACGCTCACCGGTCTTCTGGTGCACCGCGAGCCGGGTCAGCTCCTGCAGCGCGTCGAGTACCTCGCCCTTGCGACCCACCAACCTGTTCAAGTCAGTGCCCCCGTCGATGCTCACCACCGCGCGGTCGCCCTCGACATCGAGGTCGATGTCGCCGTCGAAATCGAGGAGGTCCAACAGCTCCTCGAGGTAATCCCCCGCGATCTCGCCCTCGGCGACGAGCTTCTCCTCGAGATCCGGCCCCGCACCCTCGGCGCTCACCGACTCATCGATCTGGTCGTCGTCTCGCTCGACCGGGTCCGCGGTCGTGGCGGTTTCTGAATTCGTCATGGACACACCTCTTTCTCGTTCGCGGTCACCCGCGCCGTCAACGTTTCCGCTTCTTGGGTCGGGCGCCGGGCCGCGGACTGCGGTTCACCGCTCCGTTGCCCGCAGCCGGCTTCGTCGTACCGTCGCCGTCCGAAGCGCCGGGGCTACCGGTATCCGCCTTCGACGGCGCCGCGGAGCCGTTCTTGGGTTCGCCCGGCTCTGCCGGTTCAGCCGCGGCGTCGGCGGTCACCTCGCCGGCCCTCTTCTTCTTGCCCGGCTTCTGGCCCGGCGCCGGCGCATTGGCCGCGCGGCGCTCGAGCGCCTCCTGCTTCTTCTGCTCTTCTTCCTTCTCGATCTTGCCGAACACGTAGTGCTGCTGGCCGAAGGTCCAGATGTTGTTGGAGACCCAGTACATGATGATCGCCAGCGGCAGGAACGGGCCGCCGACCACGACGCCGAGCGGAAAGACGTAGAGCGCGAGCTTGTTCATCATCGCGGTCTGCGGGTTGGCCGCGGCCTCCGGACTCTGCCGCGCCACCGACGCCCGGCTGTTGAAGTAGGTCGCGATGCCCGCCAGGATCATCAGCGGCAGGCCGACCGCGACCACCGCCGGCCGGCTGAACTCCGTGAACGCCTCCAGCCCGTGCTGCTGGATCATCGTCGCGCCCAGCGGGGCGCCGAACAGGTTGGCGTCCAGGAAGTGCGCCACGTCGTCGGCGCTGAAGAAGTAGTTGCCCAGGCTGCGGTTCTCCTGGACGGACAGGCCGAGCTGGCCGAAGCCGCTCTGGGTCCGGTTGAACGACCGCAGCACGTGATACAGACCGAGGAACACCGGGATCTGCGCGAGCATCGGCAGGCAGCCCGAGGATCGGGTTGAACCCGTGCTCCTTCTGCAGCTTCTGCATCTCCAGCGCCATCCGCTGCCGGTCCTTGCCGTACTTCTTCTGCAGCGCCTTGATCTGCGGCTGCAGTTCCTGCATCTGGCGGGTGGTGCGGATCTGCCGCACGAAGGGCTTGTAGAGGATCGCGCGCAGCGTGAACACCAGGAACATCACCGACAGGCCCCAGGCGAAGAAGTTCGACGGTCCCAGCAGGAAGGCGAACGCCTTGTACCAGACCCACATGATCGCCGACACCGGGTAGTAGATGATGTCGAGGCTGAAGAAGTTAAACACGCGGCAGACTCTTCCCTTGCTGAACCGGGTGGTCCCGGTGTTCGGCTACGCCACAGCACCCGTCCGTGGCGTCACTGTGGCTTTCGCGCTCGGCTGCGCGATCCGGAATCGGATCCCACCCTCCGTTATGCCATGGACCGCACTTGAGCAGACGCACCAGGGCCAGCCAGCCGCCGCGGACCAATCCGAACTCGGTCAGCGCGTCGACGGCGTACTGACTGCACGTCGGGGTGAAGCGGCACGTCGGCAGGCGCAGCGGCGAGACCATGGTGCGGTACAGCTGGATCAGGTACACCACGGCGCGCGCGGGACGGGCGGTCACGATCGCGCTCCGGAGCGGTGCCGGCTGCGCTGCAGCGCGGTGCGCAATTCTTGTTCGAGGCGAGCCGAGAGCGCGTTCCGACTTCCCGGCAGAGCCCGGATCACCACACGCTCGGCGGGATCGAGTTCCGGCAGCACCGCGCGCGCCACATGCCGAAGCCGCCGCGAGACGCGATGCCGCTGAACGGCGTTGCCTACTGCCTTGGAAACGACCAAGCCGATCCGGGGTCCGGTTTCCTCGGTCGTGTCAGAACGCAGGGTGTAGACGACGAGATCGGGCTGACCAGCCCGCGCCCCTTGACGCACTGTGGCACCGAACTCGGTCGACCGCGTCATCCGGTGTTGCGCCGGAAGCACCGCGTCAGACCTTGCGCCGCGTCACGCAGTCAGTGAACGACGGCCCTTGCGGCGTCGATCCGACACGATCGCCCGACCGGCACGGGTGCGCATCCGCAGCCGGAACCCATGTACCCTCGCCCGGCGGCGGTTGTTGGGCTGAAAGGTCCGCTTGCCCTTGGCCACGGCAGTCACTCCTCGTTGGTCTGGCCCCCGTGCACCCAGCCGCATGACTGCTCATGACAGGCGTGACGCTGGCGGCCGTTGGTAAGCTCGTCGGTCTCGGTCGTCTAGCCGGCGCGGCCCCCGGCGTGAGCCGGATCGCAGCCGTATCGCCACGTGCGGGCGACTGTTCGAGGGTACTGACGAGAAAACGCTGGGTCAAACCTGCGCCGGGCCGCTCCCCCGGCCCACCCCATCGCCAGGTCACAGCGCTGTCGGCGGCGCCTGCCGCATCACATCAATCACAGCCGTCACGCGTGTCTGGAACGATTGGGCCAGACCGAATTCCGCTTCCCCACAATGTTGCAGAACTGTTGGCACTCGGAGAGAAAACTGTTAGCTTCTGGCAATGCCGATTCCACGCCGGAACGGCGCAAGACAACGAAGCGAGGACGCCGAACTCGGCCGCGAGCCCACTGCATGTACACACAGCGTGACGAGCCCCGGCACACGACGTCCCCGCAGGTAGACAACCAAACGACGACGAACGTCCTGTTTCCACAACCTGTGGATAACTTTGTGGACAGTTCGTCCTCGTTCTTTTGGCCGTCCCGGCACGGCCACGAGGGGGTGTGCGTCGTTGACAGCTGACCCCGATCCGCCGTTCGTCGCGATCTGGAACAACGTGGTCACCGAACTCAACGGTGACGGCAGCACGGTCAACGGTTCCCTGACCCCGCAACAGCGGGCCTGGCTCAAGCTCGTCCAACCCCTCGTCATCACCGAGGGCTTCGCGCTGCTGTCGGTGCCGACCCCGTTCGTCCAGAACGAGATCGAACGTCACCTGCGCGATCCGATCGTCGCGGCGCTGAGCCGCCAACTCGGCCAGCGCGTCGAATTGGGCGTGCGGATCGCCGATCCCGAACCCGCCGGCGGCTCGACGGGGCCCAACGGATACGGCGCGCCGCCCGCAGCCGCTGACGACACCGAGGACCCGAACGAACTCGTCGACGACGACCTGGACGCCCGCGCGGCCGCCGAGGCGAGCTGGCCGTCGTACTTCTCCAGCCGCGCCAAGCCCACCGCCACTGACGACGCGACCGCGATCAACCTGAACCGGCGCTACACCTTCGACACGTTCGTCATCGGCGCCTCCAACCGGTTCGCCCACGCCGCGTCGCTGGCGATCGCCGAGGCACCGGCCCGCGCCTACAACCCGCTGTTCATCTGGGGTGAGTCCGGGCTCGGCAAGACCCACCTGCTGCACGCGGCCGGCAACTACGCCCAACGGCTGTTTCCCGGGATGCGCGTCAAGTACGTCTCCACCGAGGAATTCACCAACGACTTCATCAACTCGCTGCGCGATGACCGCCGAGCCTCGTTCAAGCGCACCTACCGCGACATCGACGTGCTGCTCGTCGACGACATCCAGTTCATCGAGGGCAAGGAAGGCATCCAGGAGGAGTTCTTCCACACCTTCAACACGCTGCACAACGCGAACAAGCAGATCGTGATCTCCTCCGACCGGCCCCCCAAGCAGCTCGCCACCCTCGAAGACCGGCTGCGGACCCGCTTCGAGTGGGGGCTGATCACCGACGTCCAGCCGCCCGAACTCGAGACCCGCATCGCCATCCTGCGCAAGAAGGCGCAGATGGACCGGCTCGACGTCCCCGACGACGTCCTGGAACTGATCGCCAGCCGCATCGAGCGCAACATCCGTGAACTCGAAGGTGCCCTCATCCGGGTCACCGCGTTCGCCTCGTTGAACAAGACCCCGATCGACAAGTCGCTGGCCGAGATCGTGCTGCGCGACCTGATCTCCGATCCGTCCACCATGCAGATCAGCACGGCGGCGATCATGGCCGCCACCGCCGAGTACTTCGAGACCAGCGTCGACGAGCTACGCGGCCCCGGCAAGACCCGGGCGCTGGCCCAGTCCCGGCAGATCGCGATGTATCTGTGCCGCGAGCTCACCGACCTCTCGCTGCCCAAGATCGGCCAGGCCTTCGGCCGCGACCACACCACGGTGATGTACGCGGAGAAGAAGATCCGCGGCGAGATGGCCGAGCGCCGTGAGGTGTTCGATCACGTCAAGGAACTGACCACCCGAATCCGCCAGCGCGCCAAGCGCTGACCGTCACCGCCGTTCCCGGCCCCGCCGTCTGGTGCGCCGGGGCCTGCCATGTCCGCACCGACTCGGTCCCACAGGCCCGCGGTACCAAAAAACTTTGACCACTGCCGTCCCACGAACCACAGATCCGCGCTGTGCACGACGTGTGGACAACTTGAGGTCAACGCGGCGTCGGCGGTGTCATTCACTGCACAGACCACGATCCATCCCCAGCACCTCCGCGGGATGCCCACCGATATCCACAAGGTGCCCACACGCCCTCACGACGCTGGCCTGCGCAGAACCCCGGATATCCCCAATCTCCACAGGCCCTATTACTGTTACTCATATATCTCTATCAATTTCTCCTAGAAGAAGCGTCCTGGGGAGAGCCGTCCGTCGTCGGCCGCAAGCGGCCGTCAGACCAGCGGATGTCACCCCGATCGTTTAGCTTTCAAGTTGGGGCCGAAAGCTCTACGGTGGTTCATCGACAGCCGTTCCGGTCGTCGCAACGCGCCTGCGCGGCGCGGCGTGTGATTCCGGGAAATCGCTGATCAACGCTTTATCGGGGTGTGCATCGAAGGGACGCTATGAACGTGGCGACGACAACGGCGGGTCTCACGGACTTGAAGTTCCGGCTGAGCCGGGAAGACTTCGCCGACGCGGTCGCCTGGGTCGCACGTAACCTGCCGTCGCGGCCGACCGTGCCGGTGCTGGCCGGCGTCCTGCTCACCGGCTCCGACGAGGGGCTGACGATCTCCGGATTCGACTACGAAGTGTCGGCCGAAGTGCAGATCGCCGCTGAAATCGCCTCTCCGGGAAGCGTTTTGGTTTCCGGCCGGTTGTTGTCCGACATCGTGCGCGCCCTGCCGGCCAAACCGGTCGACGTCAGCGTGGAAGGCACCCGGGTGGCGCTGACCTGCGGCAGCGCGCGGTTCTCGCTGCCCACGATGGCGGTCGAGGACTACCCGACGCTGCCTGCCCTGCCCGACGAGACCGGCGTGATCTCCTCGGATCTGTTCGCCGAAGCGATCGGGCAGGTCGCGGTCGCGGCCGGCCGGGACGACACGTTGCCGATGCTGACCGGTATCCGCGTCGAGATCGCCGGTGAGAAGGTGGTTTTGGCCGCCACCGACCGGTTCCGGCTGGCGGTGCGCGAATTGACCTGGTCGACGGCCACCCCCGGGGTGGAAGCGGCGGTCCTGGTGCCGGCCAAGACCCTGGCCGAGGCCGCCAAAGCCGGTACGGACGGCTCCGAGGTGCATCTGGCCCTCGGTTCGGGTCCGACGGTCGGCAAGGAGGGGCTGCTCGGCATCCGCAGCCGCGGCAAGCGCAGCACCACCCGCCTGCTCGATGCGGAGTTCCCGAAGTTCCGCCAGCTGCTGCCCACCGAACACACGGCCGTGGCCACCATCGGTGTCGCCGAGCTGACCGAGGCCATCAAGCGCGTCGCCCTGGTCGCCGACCGTGGCGCACAGGTCCGGATGGAGTTCTCCGAGGATGCGCTGCGGTTGTCGGCCGGTGCCGACGACGTGGGCCGCGCCGAAGAAGATCTGCCGGTGCAGTTCTCCGGAGATCCGCTGACCATCGCGTTCAACCCGACGTATCTCACCGACGGGCTCGGCTCGCTGCACGCCGACCGGGTGACCTTCGGGTTCACCACGCCGAGTCGGCCGGCGGTGTTGCGGCCGGCCGGCGATGAGGATGCGGGCGCCGGGAGCGGACCGTTCCCGGCCGCGGAGACCGACTATGTCTATCTGCTGATGCCGGTGCGCCTTCCCGGGTGACCGGCCGGATCGACCAGAAGAGGGGCGTTCACATGCAACTGGGTCTCGTCGGCCTGGGCAAGATGGGCTTCAACATGCGGGCCCGTCTGCGCGAGGGCGGCCATGAGGTGGTCGGGTACGACCCCCGACCGGAGGTCTCCGACGTCGGGACCCTGGCGGACCTCGCTGCGGCGCTGGAGTCCCCGCGGGTCGTGTGGGTGATGGTTCCGTCCGGGACGGTCACCGACCAGACCATCTCGGCGCTGGCGGAGGTGCTCGGGGAGGGCGACCTCGTCATCGACGGCGGCAACTCCCGGTACACCGAGGATGCGCCGCACGCAAAGTTGTTGGCGGACAAGGGTGTCGCGTTCATCGACGCGGGTGTTTCGGGCGGTATCTGGGGACTCACCGAGGGCTACGGCCTGATGGTGGGCGGCAGTGACGCCGACGTCGAACGCGCGATGCCGATCTTCGACACGTTGCGTCCGGAAGGGCCGCGGGAGGACGGGTTCGTCCACGTCGGGCCCGTCGGGGCGGGTCACTTCGCGAAGATGGTGCACAACGGCGTCGAGTACGCGCTGATGACGGCGTACGCCGAAGGTTACGAGATGCTGGCGGCCGAGGATCTGGTCCAGAATCCGCAGGCCGTGTACCAGGCGTGGACGAACGGCACCGTCGTCCGGTCGTGGCTGCAGCAGTTGCTGGCGAAGGCGCTGAAGGAAGATCCCGGCTCTGAATGAGATCAGCGGCTACACCGAGGACTCCGGCGAAGGTCGGTGGACGGTCGAGGAGGCGATCCGGCTGCGGGTCCCGGTGCCCGGTATCGCGGCGTCGCTGTTCGCGAGATTCCTGTCGCGGCAGGACGATTCGCCGACGATGAAGGCGGTCGCGGCGTTGCGTAACCAGTTCGGCGGCCATGCCGTCAAACGCGTGAGCGAGTCCGGGATGACGCATGGGTGGTTCGGTGCACGTCCGCCACCTCGGGCTGACGGATTTCCGGTCGTGGCCGCGGGTCGAGCTCGAGTTGGAGCCGGGCCGCACGGTGTTCGTCGGGTCCGAACGGCTTCGGGAAGACCAATCTCGTCGAGGCGCTGTGGTATTCGTCGACGCTCGGCTCGCATCGGGTGGCGTCGGATGCGCCGTTGATCCGTGCCGGCGCCGAGCGCGCGGTGATCTCGACGATCGTGGTGAACGAGGGCCGGGAACTCGCGGTCGATCTCGACATCACGTCGGGTCGGGCGAACAAGGCCCGGCTGAACCGCTCCCCCGTCCGGTCGGCGCGCGAGATTCTCGGGGTGCTGCGGGCGGTGCTGTTCGCCCCGGAGGATCTGGCGCTGGTCCGCGGGGACCCCGGCGAACGCCGCCGCTATCTCGACGAACTCGCCACCACCCGGCGCCCGCGGATCGCGGCGGTGCGCGCCGACTACGACAAGGTGGTGCGTCAGCGCACGGCGCTGCTGAAGACCGCGGCCGGTGCCCGGCACCGTGGGGATCGAGGGTGCGCTGGAGACCCTCGACGTGTGGGACGGTCACCTCGCCGCCCATGGCGCGCAGCTGATTGCGGCGCGGGTGCAGTTGGTCGGACGAGCTCGCCCCCGAGGTGGAGAAGGCCTATCAGCTGCTGGCACCGGCGTCGCGTCCGGCGGCGATCCGGTACCGCAGCGGTGTCGAGGTCGTCGAGGCGGAGGCCGCGGCCGGCAACAGCAACGTCGGAGCTGTTCGAGGCCGCGTTGTTGGATGCGTTGAGCCGGCGCCGGGACGCCGAACTGGAGCGCGGCGTGTGTCTTGTCGGACCCCACCGCGACGATCTGGAGTTGCGGCTCGGCGACCAGGTCGCCAAGGGATTCGCCAGCCATGGTGAATCCTGGTCGATGGCACTGGCGCTGCGGCTGGCGGCCTACGAGTTACTGCGTGCGGAAGGGAGTGATCCGGTGCTGCTGCTCGACGACGTCTTCGCCGAACTCGACACCGCCCGGCGCCAGGCGCTCGCGCAGGTGGCGGCGTCGGCGGAGCAGGTGCTGGTGACCGCCGCCGTGCCCGAGGACATTCCGGCGGACTGGGATGCGCGACGGATCGAGGTCACCATGCGCGACGACGATTCCGGCCGGATCTCGGAGGTGGCTTCATGACCGACGCACGACGGTGACGACGGCGACCGGATCGGGCGGCCACCCGCCCACCTGGCCGAACTGAAGGGGATGGATCTGGTCCGCCGCGCGCTGGAGGAGGCCCGTGGCGCGGCGCGCGAGCAGGGCAAGAACGTCGGCCGCGGCCGCACCTCGCCCGCCGCCCGCCGGGCGGGCGGAACCAGCCGGCGCCGGTGGTCGGGCCCGGGACCGGACAGCCGCGATCCCCAGCCGCTGGGCGCGGCCAGTAGTGACGTCGCCCGCAACCGCGGATGGTCCGGCCGGGTCGCCGAAGGCGCCGTGTTCGGGCGCTGGCGCGCGGTGGTCGGCGAGCAGATCGCCGACCATGCGGTGCCGACGGCGCTGTCCGAAGGCGTCCTGACCGTGTCGGCGGAGTCGACGGCGTGGGCGACCCAACTGCGGATGGTGCAGGCCCAGCTGCTGGCCAAGATCGCCGCCGCGGTCGGCGACGGCGTGGTCACGTCGGTGAAGATCGTCGGACCGGTCGGCCCGTCGTGGCGCAAGGGCCGCTACAGCGTGCCGGGCCGCGGACCGCGCGACACGTACGGATGAGCCGCCACCGCGTTGGCTGAGAGCCCCCAGAACGAGATCGGCCACTTTCTATAGCGTCAAGACCTATCTGCATCCGAGAAATTCCGCGCACGGCGCGATTAGGTATGTAGAAACGCCGCTCCCAGAATCGGTCCTGACGCCAGTTTCGGTAGACTGTGCACGGTGATCCGCGAGGGGGTCGTCGGATCCCCGTGCAGGCTATCGCCTGCCCAAGAACCAAGGAGACGCGTCCAACGTGGCTGCCCAGAAGAAGAATGCTCCCGAGCGAGTACGGCGCCGATTCGATCAAGGTGCTCGAAGGTCTGGAAGCGGTCCGCAAACGCCCGGGCATGTACATCGGCTCCACCGGCGAGCGCGGTCTGCACCACCTGGTCTGGGAGGTCGTCGACAACGCGGTCGACGAGGCGATGGCCGGCTTCGCGACGCAAGGTCGACGTGCGCATCCTCGAGGACGGCGGCGTCGAGGTCACCGACGACGGCCGCGGGATCCCGGTGGCGATGCACTCCACCGGCATCCCGACCGTCGACGTCGTGATGACCGTCCTGCACGCCGGCGGCAAGTTCGAAGAGGGCGCCTACCAGGTATCCGGCGGTCTGCACGGCGTGGGCGTCTCGGTGGTCAACGCGCTGTCCAGCCGGCTGGAGGCCGACATCCGCACCGACGGCTACGAGTGGTTCCAGACCTACGACCGCTCCGTGCCCGGCACCCTCAAGCAGGGCGAGAAGACGAAGAAGACCGGCACGACCATCCGGTTCTGGGCCGACCCCAACATCTTCGAGACCACGAACTACGACTTCGAGACCATCGCGCGGCGCCTGCAGGAGATGGCGTTCCTCAACAAGGGCCTGACCATCGAGCTGACCGACGAGCGGGTGGCCCCCGAGGAAGTGGTCGACGACGTCGTCAGCGACCACGCCGAGGCGCCGAAGTCCGCCGAGGAGAAGGCGGCCGAGGCCAGCGGCCGGCACAAGGTCAAGCACCGCACCTTCCACTACCCCGGCGGGCTGGTCGACTTCGTCAAGCACATCAACCGGACCAAGACCGCGATCCAGCCCAGCGTCATCGACTTCGACGGCAAGGGCCCCGGCCACGAGGTCGAGATCGCGATGCAGTGGAACGCCGGTTACTCGGAGTCGGTGCACACCTTCGCCAACACCATCAACACCCACGAGGGCGGCACCCACGAGGAGGGCTTCCGCGCGGCGCTGACGTCGGTGGTCAACAAGTACGCCAAGGACAAGAAGCTGCTCAAGGAGAAGGATCCCAACCTCACCGGTGACGACATCCGCGAGGGCCTGGCCGCGGTGATCTCGGTGAAGGTCTCCCAGCCGCAGTTCGAGGGCCAGACCAAGACCAAGCTGGGCAACACCGAGGTCAAGTCGTTCGTGCAGAAGATCTGCAACGAACAGCTCACCCACTGGTTCGAGGCCAACCCGGCCGAAGCGAAAACCGTGGTGAACAAGGCGGTTTCGTCGGCGCAGGCCCGGATGGCGGCCCGCAAGGCGCGCGAGCTGGTGCGCCGCAAGAGCGCCACCGACATCGGCGGGCTGCCCGGCAAGCTGGCCGACTGCCGCTCCACCGATCCGCGCAAGTCGGAGCTGTACGTGGTGGAGGGCGACTCGGCGGGCGGCTCGGCCAAGAGCGGCCGCGACTCGATGTTCCAGGCGATCCTGCCGTTGCGCGGCAAGATCATCAACGTCGAGAAGGCCCGCATCGACCGGGTGCTGAAGAACACCGAAGTCCAGGCGATCATCACCGCGCTGGGCACCGGCATCCACGACGAGTTCGACATCGCCAAGCTGCGCTACCACAAGATCGTGCTGATGGCCGACGCCGACGTCGACGGCCAGCACATCTCCACGCTGCTGCTGACGCTGCTGTTCCGGTTCATGAAGCCGCTGGTGGAGAACGGGCACATCTTCCTGGCGCAGCCGCCGCTGTACAAGCTGAAGTGGCAGCGCAGCGAGCCGGAGTTCGCCTACTCCGACCGTGAACGCGACGGTCTGCTGGAGGCGGGCCGGAACGCCGGCAAGAAGATCAACGTCGACGACGGCATCCAGCGCTACAAGGGCCTGGGCGAGATGGACGCCAAGGAGCTGTGGGAGACCACGATGGACCCGTCGGTGCGGGTGCTGCGCCAGGTCACCCTCGACGACGCGGCCGCGGCCGACGAACTGTTCTCGATCCTGATGGGCGAGGACGTCGAGGCCCGCCGCAGCTTCATCACCCGCAATGCCAAAGATGTTCGCTTCCTTGACGTTTAACGACGAACTCTAGGACGAAACCACATGACTGACACCACGTTGCCGCCCGGCGACGAAGCCGGCGACCGCATCGAACCGGTCGACATCCAGCAGGAGATGCAGCGCAGCTACATCGACTACGCGATGAGCGTGATCGTCGGCCGCGCGCTGCCCGAGGTCCGCGACGGCCTCAAGCCGGTGCACCGCCGGGTGCTGTACGCGATGTTCGACTCGGGGTTCCGGCCCGACCGCGGCCACGCGAAATCCGCACGTTCGGTCGCCGAGACGATGGGTAACTATCACCCGCACGGTGACTCGTCGATCTACGACACCCTGGTCCGGATGGCGCAGCCGTGGTCGCTGCGCTACCCGCTGGTCGACGGGCAGGGCAACTTCGGCTCGCCGGGCAACGATCCGCCGGCCGCCATGAGGTACACCGAGGCGCGGCTGACTCCGCTGGCGATGGAGATGCTGCGCGAAATCGACGAGGAGACAGTCGATTTCGTCCCGAACTACGACGGCCGGGTGCAGGAGCCGACGGTCCTGCCCAGCCGGTTCCCGAACCTGCTGGCCAACGGTTCGGGCGGCATCGCGGTCGGCATGGCCACCAACATGCCGCCGCACAACCTGCGCGAGCTGGCCGAGGCGGTGTACTGGTGCCTGGAGAATCACGAGGCCGACGAGGAGGCCACGCTCGCCGCGGTGTGCGAGCGGGTCAAGGGCCCCGACTTCCCCACCCACGGCTTGATCGTCGGCTCCCAGGGCATCTCCGACACCTACACGACCGGGCCGCGGCTCGATCCGGATGCGCGGTGTGGTCGAGATCGAGGAGGATTCGCGCGGCCGCACCGTCGTTGGTCATCACCGAGTTGCCGTATCAGGTCAACCACGACAACTTCATCACCTCGATCGCCGAGCAGGTGCGCGACGGCAAGCTCGGCGGCATCTCCAACATCGAGGACCAGTCCAGCGACCGGGTCGGTCTGCGCATCGTCGTCGAGATCAAGCGCGACGCGGTGGCGAAGGTGGTGCTGAACAACCTCTACAAGCACACCCAGCTGCAGACCAGCTTCGGCGCCAACATGCTGGCGATCGTCGACGGGGTGCCGCGCACGCTGCGCCTCGACCAGCTGATCCGGCACTACGTCGAACCACCAACTCGACGTCATCGTGCGGCGCACCACCTACCGGCTGCGCAAGGCCAACGAGCGGGCCCACATCCTGCGCGGTCTGGTCAAGGCGCTCGACGCGCTCGACGAGGTCATCGCGTTGATCCGGGCGTCGGAGACGGTCGACGTCGCCCGGCACCGGCCTGATCGAGCTGCTCGACATCGACGAGATCCAGGCGCAGGCGATCCTGGACATGCAGCTGCGGCGGCTGGCCGCCCTGGAGCGCCAGCGCATCGTCGACGACCTGGCCAAGATCGAGGCCGAGATCGCCGACCTGGAGGACATCCTGGCCAAGCCGGAGCGGCAGCGCGCCATCGTGCGCGACGAGCTCAAGGAGATCGTCGACAAGTACGGCGACGACCGGCGCACCCGGATCATCGCCGCGGACGGCGAGGTCGCCGACGAGGACCTGATCGCCCGCGAGGACGTCGTCGTCACGATCACCGAGACCGGCTACGCCAAGCGCACCAAGACCGACCTGTACCGCAGCCAGAAGCGCGGCGGTAAGGGCGTGCAGGGCGCCGGCCTCAAGCAGGACGACATCGTCAACCACTTCTTCGTCTGCTCGACCCATGACTGGATCCTGTTCTTCACCACGCAGGGCCGGGTGTACCGGGCGAAGGCCTACGACCTGCCGGAGGCGTCGCGCACCGCGCGCGGCCAGCACGTCGCCAACCTGCTGGCGTTCCAGCCCGAGGAGCGCATCGCCCAGGTCATCCAGATCAAGGGCTACGAGGACGCGCCGTATCTGGTGCTGGCCACCCGCAACGGGCTGGTGAAGAAGTCGCGAGCTGGTCGACTTCGACTCCAACCGGTCCGGCGGCATCGTGGCGGTGAACCTCCGCGACGGTGACGAGCTGGTCGGCGCGGTGCTGTGCTCCTCCGACGACGACCTGCTGCTGGTGTCGGCGAAGGGTCAGTCGATCCGGTTCTCGGCCAACCGACGAGGCGCTGCGGCCGATGGGCCGCGCCACCTCCGGTGTGCAGGGCATGCGGTTCAACGACAGAGGACGCGCTGCTGTCCCTCAACGTGGTGCGCGAGGGCACGTATTCTGCTGGTGGCGACGTCGGGCGGCTATGCCAAGCGCACCGCGATCGAGGAGTACACGCGCGCAGGGCCGCGGCGGTAAAGGCATCCTGACGATCCAGTACGACCGCAGGCGTGGCACTCTTGTCGGTGCGTTGATCGTCGACGACGAAACCGAGTTGTACGCCATCACCTCAGGTGGCGGCGTCATCCGGACGGCGGCGCGACAGGTTCGCAAGGCCGGCCGCCAGACCAAGGGCGTTCGGTTGATGAACCTCGGCGAGGGCGACACACTGATTGCCATCGCACGCAACGCCGAGGAAGGCGACAGCACGACGAGGTCAACACCGATATCGGTGAGTAGCCGGCGTCGTGACCAGTGAGGAGCGGTAAGTGAGCTCACCGAACGAGCCGACATACCCGCGCGCGGGTGAGGCATCCGGTGGCGCGGCCAACGGAGCGGCCCCGGGGTCCAGCGGGTCCGCGTCCGACGGCGGGTCGCAGGGCAACGCGGTGGACCGCGGTGGCTCCCCGCCGTCGGGTCCCGCGCACGGCAACGACCACGGGGACGTGCCGCCATGGCAGCGCGGGCCCGCGGCGCGCGCCCGCCAGCAACAGCCGGCCGAGGCGGCGCACGGCGACCAGGCGCAGCGCGGGAGCGCGGCAGGGCCTCGACGCCCGGCTCAACCGCTTCATGGGTGGCGGCAACCCGCCGGCCGCCACGGCGGACGCCGATCAGCCGGCGCGCGGCGACCGCACCGAGGTGGTCCGGCCCGAACACACCCGGCAGGAGGGCAGCGGCCGAGGTGAGCCCGGTGGTGCCGCCTACGCCAGCGAGCTGCCCGATCTGTCGGCTCCACTCCCCCGCCCGGCGCAACAGCGCAAGCCGGCCGAGCGTCCGAACGCCGAGCAGCCTGCGAGGTCCGCGGCGAAGGCGTCGGGCGGCCGGGCGGTTCAGGTCGGACCCCGTCCGCACGCCGGCCCGGTGCGGGCGAGCATGCAGATCCGCCGCGTCGACCCGTGGAGCGCGCTGAAGGTGTCGCTGGTGCTCTCGGTGGCGCTGTTCTTCGTGTGGATGATCGCCGTGGCGTTCCTGTACCTGGTGCTCGGCGGTATGGGGGTGTGGAGCAAGCTCAACAGCAACGTCGGCGACCTGCTGACCAGCGCCAGCGGCAGCTCCGGCGGCGAGCTGGTGTCCAGCGGCACGATCTTCGGTGGCGCCGCGCTGATCGGCCTGGTCAACATCGTGCTGCTGACCGCCGCGGCGACGATCGGGGCGTTCATCTACAACCTGACCACCGACCTGGTGGGCGGCGTCGAGGTGACGCTCGCCGACCGGGACTGAGCTGGTTTGGGCGACGGGTTGTCCGTGCGGTAATCTCGTCGCTCGGCCATGCGGTTGGTACGGGGCTATAGCTCAGGCGGTTAGAGCGCTTCGCTGATAACGAAGAGGTCGGAGGTTCGAGTCCTCCTAGCCCCACGGAAAGGTGCACAGCGATGAAGGTGGTGCTGCTGCTCGTCGCGGGGTTCGCCGCGGCCGCCGCGTTCGCGGTCTGGCGGACCCAGCACAGCCCCGAGGTGTGGCACACCCTCGCCGATGCACCTTCCTAGCTACGAGGGGCCTTAGCTCAGTTGGTAGAGCGCTGCCTTTGCAAGGCAGATGTCAGGAGTTCGAATCTCCTAGGCTCCACAATCAGACACACAGGTCAGACGGTGTATCGTCTGGCCTGTTTCGCATTGACGCGCCGCCAACTCGTGGCCCAGCATGGCTATGGCCATTAACGTTTTCCGATGTCTCGAGGGTGGCCTGGGGCACCTTTCCGGCGAAGGTTCCAGGGCCATCACGGTCGGAGTGACGGTGAGGCAAGCCGCAGCGGATTCGTTCAGGACAGTCGCAGGAACGGGTTACGATCCGCAAATGACGCGGGGGATGTCAGTAGCTGCCACGGCGGCTCTCATCGCCGGGTGCACTGATGGCTGAGCCGGGCTGGTACCCCGACCCACTGGGAGGGCAAGGTGCCCGCTATTGGGATGGCAGTCAATGGGATGGTGCAATCCAGCCCGGACCGTCGACAGGTCCTCTTGAGTACCCAGAGCCACCGCCGCCGCCCGGGACAGTGAAGTCGCGGCCGCTGTGGCCGATATGGGCCGGATTGGGTCTGGCGATCACAATCGCTGTTGGCTCTGCGATATTCGTGTTGACTCGCCCCAGTGGGGAATCTTCGAAGGCGGCACCGACGATCACACCGACGATCACACCGACGACGCCCGCGCAAAACGTGTCCAAGGCCGACCACGTTGCTGCGGAAGTGCAATCTGCGATGCAGTCCAAGCTGGACGATGATCCAGACCTGTCACCACTGCATCTCAGGGTGATGCACGTCGATTTGGTCAACAAAGCGGGCAACGAATACAAAGGCATCGCGAAGGTGAAGACGGCAAGCGGCACCAGTCACGATGTGCCGATCGATGTCACCGCCGATGGTGACAAGATCCTTTGGGAAGCCGCACCGGGTGCGTTCCTGTTTGCGCTCCAGGACATGCCGCCGAGCTCCCCCGCCGCCCCGCCACCGCCGCGATCTGCCCCACCTCCTCCACCGGCGGCTGGCCCTATCGAAGACTTCAAGATCTGCCCATCAGGATTGAGCGGGGTCGCCACCGACGAAACCAGCTGCGCTTTTGCAGACAGCGTTGCACCCGTTCGATGATGGCAACGGCGGGCTCGGCCGACTCGTCATGGCGCTTCAGCTAATGGCTGCCGGAGATCTGAAGTACCCGGTCCTGAACATTTCGCCTTGGCTTGAGCAGAATAGAACCGGGAACCAGGACGGCTTGCTTCGCGTGTCCCAAACAGGCGAGTGGAATCCCTGGGTCCTGCCTGATATCGACGGCCATCCACGCCGAGGCCCTTGAAGTAATTGCACGGGTCGATAAGCGCTCGCTCTGCGGGAGAGCTTCCAGATGACTCTGCAGGGTTCGAAGGGGTCACGATTCGAATCGTAGACGACCTAATCGGCTACCCAAGGATCACTGCTCGCAGGCCGCAAAGCTGTACGGCGTCGCGTACCAAGATGCAAACACCGCTGTCTCCAAGTTGGTCGAACTGGGGATTCTCAGACAGCGCACGACGGGTCAGCTGTGATCGAATCTTCCAGTGCGATGAGGTCTTGGCAGCACTCGAATACTGATCATGCGGGAGGTACTTCTGCCCACGCGCTGCCCACAATATGTCAGGAGTTCGAATCTCCTAGCTAGGCTCCACAATAACCACGCGATCACGGGCCCGATCGATAGGGATCTGCCCTATTTAATTCCCTCACCTGCCTGGATAGCGTGGCCGGCACAAGCCGTTTCCGCCGTCCGGCGCGCGGGACTCGAGAGGGACTCAGCATGAACAGGACATCGCGCGACACCGCGACACTTCTCACCGCAGTCGCGACATGCTGTCTGCTGTTCGCTCCGAGTGTGTCGGCCAATCCCGACACCGAGGGGGACAATGGACAGTTCCTCGAGCAGCTGGAGCTGACGCAGGCCACCCTGCCGGGAAAGACATACGATGAGATGATCGCCGCGGGCTACCAAACCTGTGACGAGCTGCGCTCGGGCACCACGGTTCTCGATGAGATGAGCGCGGTCGAGCGGAGCTACCAGTTCAACGCGGGAACGCTGTTCGTCGGCGCGGCGACGACCAACCTGTGCCCGGACTTCGCCGGATAGCCCACGGGGTCTCGCGGGTCAGCACTCGACGACGTTGAGGGCCAGTCCCCCCCGCGACGTCTCCTTGTACTTGTCGGCCATGTCGGCCCCGGTGTCGCGCATGGTCTTGATCGCCGTGTCCAGGCTCACGTGGTGGGTGCCGTCACCGAACAGCGCCATCCGCGCCGCGGTGATGGCCTTGACCGACGCGACCGCGTTGCGTTCGATGCACGGGATCTGCACCAGGCCGCCCACCGGATCGCACGTCAACCCGAGGTTGTGCTCGATGCCGATCTCGGCGGCGTTCTCGACCTGCGCCGGCGAGCCACCCATCACCGCGGCCAGTCCCGCGGCCGCCATCGAACACGCCGAACCCACCTCGCCTTGACAGCCGACCTCGGCGCCGGAGATCGACGCGTTCGTCTTGAACAGTTGCCCGATCGCGGTCGCGGTCAGCAGGAATTCGACGACGCCGTCCTCGTCGGCGCCGGGCATGAACCGCCAGTAGTAGTGCAGCACAGCCGGAATGATGCCGGCGGCGCCGTTGGTGGGCGCGGTGACCACCCGCCCGCCCCCGGCGTTCTCCTCGTTGACGGCCAGGGCGTAGACCGTCACCCAGTCCATCGCGTACAGCGGGTCGGTGGGGTCGGCTTCCAGCGCCCTGGCCAGCGCGCGCGCCCGCCGGCGCACGTGCAGAGCACCCGGCAGGCTACCGTCGGCGGCCAGCCCCTGGGTCACGCAGTCACGCATCGCGGCCCAGATCCGCAGCACGCCTTCGCGCAGATGCGGCCCATGGCCCAGCGCTTCCTCGTTGGCGGCGACCAGATCGGCTATGCGGCAACGATTCTCGACAGCCAGCGCGACGAGTTCGGCGGCGGTGTGGAACGGGTACGGCACCGCGACGTCGGCGGGCGGAGTGGCGGCTTCCTCCTCGTCGACGACGAAGCCGCCGCCGACCGAGTAGTACACCCGTCGCTCGATCTCGGACCCGTCGGCGCGCGCGGCGGTGAACAGCATGCCGTTGCTGTGAAATTCCATGGGCTGCAACGACAGCACGATGTCGTTGGCCATGTCGAAGTCGATCGGATGCGTGCCGGCCAGCCGGAGGCGCCGCGTGGTCGCGCACCTCGTCGATGCGGGCGCGGGCCGCCGGCGGGTCCACCGTCTCTGGCTGCGCGCCTTCCAGTCCGACCACGACGGCGCCCGGCGTCCCGTGCCCGGCGCCGGTGGCGCCCAGGGAGCCGAACAGTTCCACCCGCAGGTGCGCGACGTCGTCGAGTTCTCCGCGGGCGCGTAGACGTTCGACGAAACGATGCGCCGCCCGCATGGGACCGACCGTGTGCGAACTCGACGGGCCGATGCCTATCGAGAACAGGTCGAACACCGAGATCGCCATGGCTGCGGACGAGGTGCGGCTAGGGCCTGGGGGTGACGTCGACGCTGGGGGGCAGCGGTGACGGCTCGGGCTGCGTCGAGCGCCGCACGATCGCGAACGCGACCGCTCCCCCGGCCAGCACGGTCACGCCGATGCCGGCGATCAGGAGCGGACGGCGCCTGCTGCCGGCTCGGGATCTGCGCGCCTTCTCGATGGTTTCGGGCAGGCCGGTGATCGCCTCCTGCGCCGCGGCGAGTTCGGACCTGACCTGGTGGGCCACCGCACTGCGGCGGTAACGCTCACCGGCCCAGGAGGCCGACGAGCGCAGCGGAGTCCACGCCCAGACCCGACGGCCCCGCGGGTCACGTCCACCGGACCGACCGCCGAGTACTTCAAGCCACGGCTGAGCCGCTGACTCGGGCTCATGCGGACACGGGTCTTGGGGCTCATTACCCACCTCTTTCGCGTCGGGGGACGTCGGTTCTGCCGGCTCCTCCAGCCTGCCATCTCCCCCAACCCCACGGTGCCCGGTTGGCCGTCGTACCCGGCGTGGCACACTGACTTCCCGTGACGAGTCCTATTCAGACAGCGACCGCGACCCTGCACACCAACCGCGGCGACATCAAGATCGCCCTGTTCGGCAATCACGCCCCCAAGACGGTGGCCAACTTCGTCGGGCTGGCCCAGGGCACCAAGGACTACAGCACCGAGAACGCCTCGGGCGGCTCGTCGGGACCGTTCTACGACGGCGCCGTCTTCCACCGCGTCATCGACGGCTTCATGATCCAGGGCGGCGACCCCACCGGCACCGGCCGGGGCGGCCCGGGTTACCAGTTCGCCGACGAGTTCCATCCCGAGTTGCAGTTCGACAAGCCCTACCTGCTGGCGATGGCCAACGCGGGCCCCGGCACCAACGGCAGCCAGTTCTTCATCACGGTCGGCAAGACGCCGCACCTCAACCGGCGGCACACCATCTTCGGTGAGGTCGTCGACCCCGAGTCGCAGAAGGTCGTCGACGCGATCGCGACCACGTCGACCGACCGCAGCGACCGGCCGACCGACCCGGTCGTCATCGAGTCGGTCACCATCTCCTAGCGATTTCGGTGTAGTTCGTCACGCCTCAGCGCGACGAACTACACCGAAATCACCGACGTCCCGGCGCGAAACCGGCGTCGGTGAGCGCGTCGAGCACGTGCAGCGGGTCGGTGCCGAGGTCCCAGCGACTGAGCACCAGCAGGCGGCCGTCGGCCGTGTCGATCTCCAGCAGCCGCACCTTGCGACCGATCCGGCGGAATTCGGTGATGCGGATCAGGCTGATCTCCTGCCGGCCCAGCCGGCGTCGCGCCACCACCCGCGGTAGACCAGCGCCCCGTCGGCGATTGCCAGTTTCGGCCGAGCGCGCCACGACGCGAGCGCGAACAGCAGCAAACCCACCGCCGCAGCGCCGACCAGGACGCGGCCCGGGCGGGTCTGTGACCAGCGTCACAGCGCCGCCCGCCAGGATCGACCCCGAGCACGGCGGCCGCCGTGATGCCCGCCGTCGGCGGAGCCCACGATGTTTGCTGGGTGGTCAATTCATACCCTCCTACCGCGACGAATGAGGTTATCCACAAGTGCTATCCCCAATGGGGATGAATCACATCGGTGTGATCCGGTGACCGCCAGGTGGCGCCGCGGCGAACGACACGCATCTCAAATGAATTCATTCGCCGCCGGCGGGCACTCATCGCCAGCGCATCGTCAGCAGCAGCCCGGTGATCATGAAGGCAAACGCGATCGCGTAGTTCCACACGTTGAGGTTGGACATCCACTGCAGGAAGCTCGGCGCGTCCGGGCCGCTACCGGCGAGCTGGAAGACGATCAGCCACGCGAGCCCGATCAGCATCAGGCCGACGAACAGCACGACGAACCAGACGCTCGACGGTCCGGCCTTCACCTTGACCGGAGTCCGGCTGACCGGATTGATCGTGAAGTCGTTCTTCTTGCGGACCTTGGACTTGGGCATGGGTACCTTCGGGACGAATCGGTGCGACTATGAAATTGGCGAAGCCAGTACGAAAGCCTAACCCAGTCGCCGGCCGCCCCTGCCGAGGAGACGCAACCGATGAAAGCCCGTGACCGATCCGCACGCCAGCGCAGCGGATGGCGCTTCGGGGTGCCGGTCGTGTGCGTCGCGGCCGGTCTGCTGCTCGGGGCGACCCACGGCGTGTCGGGCGGGGACGAGATCCGGCGCAGCGACGCCCCCCGTCTGGTCGATCTGGTGCGCGAGGCGCAGCAGCGGGTGGACCAGCTGACCGCGCAGCGGGACGCGCTGGCGCCGCAGGTCGAGAACCACCATGGCGGATCGCCCGGCGCCGCCGCCGCCCTGACCGCCATCACCCGCCGCGCCGACAAGCTCGCTCCGGCCGCCGGCGTGACGCCCGCGCGCGGGCCGGGCCTGGTGGTCACGCTCAACGACGCCCAGCGCGACGCGGAGGGCCGGTTCCCGCGCGACGCGTCGCCCGATGACCTGGTGGTGCATCAGCAGGACATCCAGGCCGTGCTGAACGCGCTGTGGAGCGCCGGTGCCGAGGGCATCCAGATGCAGGATCAGCGGATCATCGGGACCTCCGCGCCGCGGTGTGTCGGCAACACGCTGTTGCTGAACGGGCGCACCTACAGCCCGCCCTATGTGATCACCGCGATCGGGGACGCCTCGGCCATGCAGCGCGCGCTGACCGAGTCGGACGGGGTGCGGCTCTACAAGCAGTACGCCGTGCGGTTCGGGCTGGGCTACACCGAGGAGCGGCGCGACGTCGAGCTCGCCGGCCATGGCTCGCCGGTGCGGATGAAGTACGCCCAGCCGATCGGACCGCTGGGCTACTGAGGGCCGGACACATCGGCGGTAGCCTGTGCGCATGCAGGTCTTGGTCGTCGACAATTACGACAGCTTCGTGTTCAACCTCGTCCAGTATCTGGGCCAGCTCGGGGTGGACGCGCAGGTCTGGCGCAACGACGACGAGCGACTGGCCGCCGATGCCGACGTGGAGCGGTGGCGGCCCACTTCGACGGCGTGCTGCTCAGCCCGGGGCCGGGCACGCCCGAGCGCGCCGGAGCGACCATCCCGCTGGTGCACGCGTGCGCCCGGACGGGCACGCCGCTGCTGGGCGTGTGTCTGGGCCACCAGGCCATCGGCGTCGCGTTCGGCGGCACCGTCGACCGGGCGCCCGAACTGCTGCACGGCAAGACGAGCACGGTGTTCCACACCGACCGTGGGGTGCTCAAGGGTCTGCCGGACCCGTTCGTCGCGACGCGCTACCACTCGCTGACGATCCTGCCCGACACCGTCCCCGACGCCCTCGAGGTGATCGCGCGCACCGAGAGCGGCGTGATCATGGGGGTGCGCCACGTCGAGCTGCCGATCCACGGCGTGCAGTTCCACCCGGAGTCGATCCTCACCCAGGGCGGGCACCGGATGCTCGCCAACTGGCTGGCGTGCTGCGGCGACGCCCCCGCCGAAGCACTGGTCCGCCGCCTCGAGGACGAGGTGGCCACCGCCGTGGCGGCCGCTACGACGCGAAGTTCAGCGTGATCCTGGAGGTGTAGTTCACCGCGGTTCCCGGCGACGGGTTCTGATCGACCACCGCGTTGGTCCGCTGCCCGCTGTTCTGCACGTCGGCGCCCTTGTCCAGCACACCCGTCCAACCCAGCGCCCGCAGCCGCGGCTCGGCGTCGGTCCAGAACTGGCCGGTCAGGTCGGGCATCACGAACTGGTTGCCGCGCGAGACCTGGATCTGAATCACGGTGTCCTGCGGAACCGTCTGGCCCGCCGCGGGGTCGCTGCCCACCACCTGTCCGGTCGGAGTCGTGCTGTCGACCTGGACCGGAACACTCTTGAGCGAAGCCGGACGCCGTCATGACCTGCTGGCAGGTGTCGCTAGACTGGCCGACGCAGTCGGGCACCACGGCGGTGGCCGGACCCTTGCCCAGCACGATCGTGATCTCGTTGGTGATCGCCGAGGTCTGGTTGGCCGGCGGCACGGTGGACAGCACCCGGTCCTTCTGTTCGGGCGTCGAGGCCGACGTGGTCTGCCGGAAGCGGTCGAAGCCCGCGTTGGTGAGCTTGCGCACCGCGTCGGCGTAGTTGAGCCCCGAGACGTCGGGGACCTCGCGCTGCTCCGGTCCGGTCGACACGTTCACGGTGACCTCGTCACCGGCGGCGAGCGAGGCGTTGGCACCCGGATCGGTGTCGATGACGTGGTCCGGCGGCACCGTCGAGTCGGGCTTCTGCTGGGTCTGGATCTTGAAGCCGCGGTTCTGCAGTGTCGCGACGGCGTCGGCCGAGGCCAGCCCCTGCCACGTCGGGCACCTGGACCTCACGGGTCTCGCCGCCGCCGAACGAGTTGATCGCGATCGTGACCACGACGGTCAGCACCGCGAGCACCGCGACCGCCAGCAGCCAGCGGCCCAGCGATCCGCGGCCCTCGCGCTGCACGTAGCGCGGCTGGTGGCCCGCCGGGCCGCTCGCGCCTGTGTGCGGGTGCGAAGAGCGGCCGACAGCAGCGAGGTACGTTCGGCGTCGGTGAGCACTTTCGGTGCGTCCGGCTTCTCGCCGCAGTGCACCTTCACCAGGTCGGTGCGCATCTCGGCGGCGGTCTGGTAGCGGTTGTCCGGGTTCTTGGCCAGCGCCTTGAGCACCACCGCGTCCAGCTCGGGGGAGATGCCGGCGTGCCGTTCCGACGGGGGCACCGGATCTTCCCGGACGTGCTGATAGGCCACCGCGACCGGGGAGTCACCGACGAAGGGCGGCTCGCCGGTCAGGATCTCGTAGAGCACGCAGCCCAGCGAGTACACGTCGGAGCGGGCGTCGACCTTCACCCCGCGCGCCTGCTCGGGGGACAGGTACTGCGCGGTGCCGATCACCGCGGCGGTCTGCGTGACGGGATTACCGGCGTCGGCCAGCGCGCGGGCGATGCCGAAGTCCATCACCTTCACCGCGCCGGCCTTGCTGATCATGATGTTGGCCGGCTTGACGTCCCGGTGGATGATGCCGTGCTGGTGGCTGAAGTTCAGCGCCTGGCAGGCGTCGGCGATGACCTCGATGGCGCGCTTGGCCGGCATCGGACCCTCGGTGTGCACGATATCGCGCAGCGTCACCCCGTCGACGTACTCCATCACGATGTAGGGCAGCGGGCCGGTCGGCGTCTCGGCCTCACCGGTGTCGTACACCGCGACGATCGCGGGATGGTTGAGCGCCGCCGCGTTCTGCGCCTCGCGCCGGAACCGCAGGTAGAAACTCGGGTCGCGGGCCAAGTCGGCGCGCAGCACCTTGATCGCGACGTCGCGGTGCAACCGCAGGTCGCGCGCCAGATGAACCTCGGACATGCCGCCGAAGCCCAGGATCTCACCGACCTCGTAGCGGTCGGACAGGTGCTGAGGGGTCGTCATCGCAACATTCGTTCTGTGGCGTGCAGCGCCACCGCGGGCGGCGCGTGGTCAAGGGATCTTGATACCCACATTCGGGCGGCTTCATGATCCCCGGTGACAGCGGACCCGGACGCGGGCGCCGCCCCGGCGGTGGTCTGCGACGGCGTCTCGGTGACCGTGGTCGGCGCGGGCGCCTGGTCCTTGCGGTCCTGGGCGTTGAGCACGATCAGGATCGCGATGACGATCGCGAGGGCGCCCAGCACACCGGCGGCCCACAGCAGTGCCCGCTGACCCGACGAGAACGTCCGGCGCGCGGGCGGGGCGGACCGGTGCTGGCTACCGGCGGTGCGGGTGCGCGCCGCGGTGGCCGGGGCGCGGCCGGTCATGTCCGGGGCGGCGGCGACGTGCCTGCGTCGCGGCCGGGACCGCCGTGGGTGCCGCGCGGCCGATCGCGGGCGTGGCGTTCGGCCGGGGCGGGCGGCGACCCGCGCGCACGGCGGCCACCGCGTCGGCGAACGGCCCGCCCGAGCGGTACCGCATCCCCGGGTTCTTCACCAGCGTGATCTCGATGAGCTCCCGCACGTTCGGCGGCAGGTCGGCGGGCAGCGGGGGAGGGGTCTCCTTGATGTGCTTCATGGCGACCGTCAGCGCACCGTCTCCGGTGAACGGCCGCTTGCCCGAAACCGCTTCGTAGCCAACAACTCCCAGCGAGTACACATCGCTGGCGGCGGTCGCGTCGTGTCCCAGCGCCTGCTCGGGCGCGATGTACTGTGCGGTGCCCATCACCATGCCCGTCTGGGTCACCGGTGCGGCGTCGACCGCCTTGGCGATCCCGAAGTCGGTCAGCTTCACCTGCCCGGTCGGGGTGATCAGGATGTTGCCCGGCTTGACGTCGCGGTGCACCAGTCCGGCGGTGTGCGCGACCTGCAGGGCGCGTCCGGTCTGCTCGAGCATGTCCAGGGCGTGGCGCAGCGAAAGCCGTCCGGTGCGCTTGAGCACCGAGTTGAGTGGCTCGCCGTTGACCAGTTCCATCACCAGGTACGCGGTGCGGCCCTCACCGTCGATGTCGGTCTCGCCGTAGTCGTAGACCCCGGCGATACCCGGATGGTTCAGCATGGCGACGGTGCGGGCCTCGGCGCGGAAGCGCTCGACGAACTCCGCGTCGGTCGAATACTCGGCCTTGAGCACTTTGATCGCGACGCGGCGGCCCAGCCGGGAATCCACGCCTTCCCAGACCTGACCCATGCCGCCCGTGGCGATGAGGCGCTGTAGCCGGTACCGCCCGGACAGGGTCACACCCACGCGGGGACTCATGAGGCCTCCCGCAGCGCGGCTGCGATCGTCGCCCGCCCGATCGGAGCCGCCACCGCGCCGCCGGTCGCCGAGAGGCGGTCTCCGCCGTTCTCGACCAGGACTGCGACGGCGACCTTGGGGGCCTGAGCGGGCGCAAAGGCGATGTACCAGGCATGCGGGGGCGTGTTACGCGGATCCGTCCCGTGCTCCGCAGTGCCGGTCTTGGATGCGATCTGCACGCCGGCGATGGCTCCCTTCTGCTGAGTCACCTGCTCGGCGGCGACCATCAAGTCCGTAAGTGTATCTGCGACCTGCTCGGTGACCGCCCGGCGCTCTTCGGTGGGCACGGTGGTGGCGATATTCGACAGGTCGGGTCCCTTGAGGCTGTCGACCAGGTACGGCTGCATCATGATCCCTTTGTTCGCGACGGTCGCCGCGACCATCGCGTTCTGCAACGGGGTCAGAGCGACGTCCTTCTGACCGATACTCGACATCCCCAGCGCCGCCGCATCCGGGATCGGCCCGAGCGTGGACTCGGCGACCTGCAGCGGGATCGGCGGGGGAGCGTCGTCGACCCCGAACCCGCCGGCGGTGGTGCGCAACCCCTCCTCTCCGACGTCGATGCCGAGCTGGACGAACGCCGTGTTGCACGAGTGCGCGAACGCATACTGCAGGGACGCGGTCTGGCCGCCGCCGCACGAGGTGCCGCCGTAGTTCTCCAGGGTGGCGGTGCTGTTGGGCAGCGGGATCTGCGACGCCGCGGTCAGCTGCGTCTCCGGGCGGGCTCCGGCGCGCAGCGCCGCGGCGGTGGTGATCACCTTGAACGTCGAACCGGGTGGGTAGGTCTCCGAGATCGCCCGGTTCAGCAGCGGCGAGTCCGGGTCGTCGCGGAGCTGCTGCCAGGCCGTCGACTGCTCGGCGACGTCGTGGGTGGCCAGCAGGTTCGGGTCGTAGGACGGGGCGGACACCAGCGCCAGGATCTTCCCGGTCGACGGCTCGATCGCGACCACCGCGCCCTTGCACGGGCCGTTGCAGCCCTTCTGCATCGCGTCCCAGGCCGCCTGCTGCACTTCCGGCTTGATCGTGGTGTCCACGTTCCCGCCGCGAGGATCGCGGCCGGTGAAGAAGTCGGCGAGCCGCCGGCCGAACAGCCGCTGGTCGGAGCCGTTGAGGACGGTGTCCTCGGCGCGTTCCAGCCCGGTGCTCGAGTAGCTCAGCGAGTAGAAGCCGGTGACCGGGGCGTAGGTCTGCGGGTTGGGGTAGACGCGCAGGAATCGGAACCGGCCGTCGGTGGCCACCGAGTACGCCAGCAGCTGTCCACCGGCCGAGATCTGGCCGCGCTGCCGGGAGTACTCGTCGAGCAGCACCCGCTGGTTGCGGGGATCCGACCGCAGCCCCTCGGCGGTGAACACCTGGGTGAGCGTGGCGTTGGCGAGCAGCAGCACGATGAGGGCCATGATCATGACCGAGATGCGGCGCAGTGAGGTGTTCATACCCGGTCGATCACCTCGGTGCTGGCGGCCGCCAGCGGGCCCGGCGGCAGTGGGGTGGTGACCAGCGGGCGGCGCGCGGAGTGCGAGATGCGGACCAGGATCGCCAGCAGCAGATAGTTCGCGACCAGGGACGAGCCGCCGTAGGACAGCCACGGAGTGGTCAGGCCGGTCAGCGGGATCAGCTTGGTCACCCCGCCCACGACGATGAACAGCTGGATCGCCAGCGTGGTCGCGAGCCCGGCCGCCAGCAGCTTGCCGAAGCTGTCGCGCACCGCCAGCGCCGTGCGCAGGCCCCGGATGATCACGATGGTGTAGAGCATGAGCACGGCGGCCAGGCCGACCAGTCCGAGTTCCTCGCCGATCGCGGCGATGATGAAGTCGGTGGACGCGGCGGGCACGGTGCCGGGCTGGCCGTTGCCCAGCCCGGTGCCGAAGATGCCGCCGGTGGCGAAGCTGAACAGCGACTGCACCATCTGGTAGCCGGCGCCCTCGGGGTCGGCGAACGGGTCGCGCCAGGTCTCGACGCGCACCCGCACGTGATCGAAGACGAAGTAGGCCACCACACTTCCGACGGCGAACAGTGCCAGGCCGAGCACCACCCAGCTGAACCGTTCGGTCGCGATGTAGACCAGCACCAGGAACGACGCGTACAGCAGCAGCGAGGTGCCGAGGTCCTTCTCGAAGACCATCACGCCGATCGAGGCGATCCAGGCGGCCAGCAGCGGAGCCAGGTCGCGGGGCCGCGGCAGGTCCATGCCGAGCACGTGCTTGCCGGCGCTGGTGAACAGATTGCGCTTGGACACCAGCACCGCCGCGAAGAACACCAGCAGCAGGATCTTGGAGAACTCCGCGGGCTGAATCGAGAAGCCCGGCAACTGAATCCAGATCTTGGCGCCGTTCTGTTCGGACATCGACCGCGGCAGCAGCGCGGGGATGGCCAGCAGGAGCAGCCCGGCCAGCCCACACACGTAGCCGTAGCGCGACAGCAGCCGGTGATCGCGCAGGAACACCACGACCAGCGAGAAGCCGACCACCCCGACCAGCGTCCAAAGCATCTGCTGGTTGGCCGTGCCACCCAGCCCACGGGCGGTGGTGGCGCCCTCGCCGAGGTCGAGTCGGTGAATCATCACCAGCCCCAGCCCGTTGAGCAGCGCGACCACAGGTAGCAGCAGCGGATCGGCGTACGGGGCGAAGCGCCGGACCGCCAGGTGCGCGCCGGCGAACAGAGCGAGATACGCGACGGTGTAGCTGGGCCAGGTCCCACCGCAGACCCTGCTCCTGATTGGCCTCGACGAGCAGCAGCGCCACGGTGGTGATCAACGCGGCGAAGCCGAGCAGGAGCAGCTCGGCGTTGCGGCGGTTCGGCAGCGGCGGCGTCACCGCGACCGGGGACTGCGGCTGGGTCGACGTCATGCGACTTCCCGGCAGTTCGTTCCCGGCTCCGGCGGTGGCGGCGGAAGCGCGGTCACCGTCTGGGCGGGGGACGGCGACGGGCTGGGCGTCGCGGGCGAACTCGTGACGGTGCGCGGCGTCTCCGGGGCGGGCGGCGGCCCCGGGGTGCGCGATACGCGGCGTGGCGGTTCCGGGTGGCGACGGCGTGGGGGGGCGACGGTGGCCGGTGCGACGGGCCGGGACGTCGTTGTCGGCGTCGGAGGTGCGCAGACCGGCAGCACCGAGCTGTGGGACAGCTCCTCGATCTGCGCGATGGCGTCGTCGAGCGTGCCCGAGGGCAGGCCCGCGATCACCTGAGCCCGCTCGGACGGACGCATGTCGTCGACGCCGAGGAGGCGGCAGCCCAGGTTGTCCCGGGACTGGTCGGCGCCGATGAGTGAGAGTTCGTTGCGGGCGTTCAGACAACCCAGCAGATAAGGCTCCTGCAGCGAGAGGCCGAGAAAGGAGCCCTGAACACCCCGCATGATGGAGACGATGCCGTCGTGTTCGCTGACGTAGTAGTTGTTGCGGACGATCTCCCGGGCGACAGCGAGGCCGGCGAGCACCACCAGAACCAGCACGGCTGCCGCGATGTATATGCGGCGGCGGGAGCGCGGTCGCGGTGGGGGCTCTTCGGGTTGCGGCACAATGCGTTTGGCGGCATTGCGCTTCGGGTTGAACGCCGACGCCCGGCCGGCGGCGGTGTTCGGCGGAGCGCTCTGATCGTCATTGCCGGAGACGGCCCCCGCCAGGATCGGCTGCGTCTGGCCGTAGTCGTACGAGGTGACGTCGACGACCTCGGCCACCACGACGGTGACGTTGTCGGGCCCGCCGCCGCGCAGCGCCAATTCGATGAGCCGGTCCGCACTTTCGGCGACCTCGTCGATCTGGAGGGCTTCGGCGATGGTGTCGTGGCTGACGGGGTCGGACAGGCCGTCCGAGCACAGCAGATAGCGGTCACCGGCGCGGGCCTCCCGCATGATCAGCGTCGGCTCCACCTCATGGCCGGTCAGCGCGCGCATGATCAGCGACCGCTGGGGGTGACTGTGGGCTTCCTCGGCGGTGATGCGGCCCTCGTCGACCAGGGTCTGCACGAAGGTGTCGTCTTTGGTGATCTGGACGAGTTCCCCGTCACGCAGCAGGTAGCCGCGGGAGTCGCCGATGTGCACCAGGCCAAGGCGGTTGCCGGCGAACAGGATTGCGGTCAGCGTGGTGCCCATGCCCTCGAGCTCGGGATCGGCCTCCACATGCTCGGCGATCGCCGAGTTGCCCTCGCGGACGGCGGCGTCGAGCTTGCTCAGCAGATCGCCGCCGGGTTCGTCGTCGTCGAGGTGGGCGAGCGCGGCGATCACCAGCTGCGAGGCGACCTCGCCGGCGGCGTGCCCGCCCATGCCGTCGGCCAGCGCCAGGAGCCGGGCGCCGGCGTAGACCGAGTCCTCGTTGTTGGCGCGCACCAGCCCCCGGTCGCTGCGCGCCGCGTATCGAAGTACGAGCGTCATGGGCGCAACTCGATCACCGTCTTGCCGATCCGCACCGGTGTGCCCATCGGAACTCGTACCGCCGTCGTCACCTTCGCCCTGTCGAGGTATGTACCGTTGGTCGATCCTAGGTCCTCGACGTACCATTCCGGACCCCGTGGGGAGAGCCTGGCGTGGCGCGTCGAGGCGTAATCATCGGTCAGCACGAGCGTGGAGTCATCGGCGCGGCCGATCAGCACGGGCTGGGTGCCGAGCGGGATGCGGGTACCCGCCAGCGCGCCCTCGGTCACGACCAGCTGCCGGGGCACGTTCCGCTGCGCCCGGTTCGGCAGCAGCGACCCGCGCAGCGCCAGCCCGCGGCGCACCATCACCGCACCCGTCGGCGCATAGATGTCCGTGCGCAGGATGCGCAGCACCGACCAGATGAACAGCCACAGCAGCAACAGGAAGCCGACGCGCGTCAGCTGCAGAACCAGCCCCTGCATCCGACGTCCTCTCCGTCCCGGTCATACTCCTCGCGCAAGCGCTCGTCGGCGTCCCTTCGGCACCGCCACCATACTGTGGTGACGAACGACGTGGGGGTCGCGCCACCTTCTTGCCGGGGTGGTCGGTCCTCAGTGAACGCGAACGATGATCTCGGAGTGGCCCAACCGGATGACGTCGCCATCGGCCAGCTGCCACTCCTGAACCGGAGCGTTGTTCACCGTCGTGCCATTGGTGGAGTTGAGGTCTGACAATAGCGCGACCTGCCCGTCCCAGCGGATCTCCAGGTGGCGACGCGAGACGCCCGTGTCGGGCAGCCGGAACTGGGCGTCCTGGCCGCGGCCGATGACGTTGGCGCCTTCGCGGAGCTGGTAGGTGCGGCCGCTGCCGTCGTCGAGCTGCAGCGTGACCGTCGCCCCGGCGGCCGGGTAGTCACCCTGGCTGCCGTACCCGGCGGCATAACCGCCGCCGTAGCCCTGATCGCCGTACCCCTGGTCGCCGTAGCCGGCCGGGGCCTCGCCGTAGCGGCCGTAATCGGGTTGGGCGTAGTCCTGCCGGCCGTAGGCCTGACCGCCGCCGTAACCGCCCTGGTCCGGGTAGCCGCCGTGCTCGGGATAGCCGCCCTGATCGGGGTAGGAGGGACGGCCCTGCGGGGGATAGCCGCCGTCGTCGGGACGGCCGGGTCCGCGCCCGTAGTCGTAATCGCCGGCCGGTGCTCCCGGGTGACCCCCGTAACCGTGCTGGCCACCGGGTGGCGGGCCGTAGCCGCCGGGCCCGGGGCGGTAGCCCTGATCGGGATAGCCACCCTGCGGGGGGCCGTATCCGGCGGGCGGGCGCTGCTCGTAGGACGGCGGGGGATAGCCCTGGTCGGGATAGCCGCCCTGGTCCGGGTAACCGCCCTGGTCCGGGTAGCCGCCGCGCTGCGGGTAACCCTGGTCGCCCTGGTGCGGGTAGCCGCCCTGGTCGGCGGGCGGGTATCCACCCTGATCGGCGGGCGGGTAGCCGCCGCGCTGATCGTCCGGCCGGTTGTACCGGTCGTCCTCGGGGCGGTTGTAGTAGTCGTCTGCGGGCCGACCCGGTCCCTGGCCGCCGCGGTAGCTCGGATTGTCGCTCATCGGTGGTACTCCTGGTTCTGCGTGGGACGAGGGGTCTCGAGGTGGTGGCGCGGGTTCACCTGTGGTCGAGTCGGGATTGACCGCCCCGCGCGCGCGAAACTGTCCGGTGTGCAGGCTGGCGGATTGCTCGAATCTGACAACCACATCACCATACGTTTGCCATCCGTGCTCATGGATGTATCCCTCCAAGTGCTTGGCGAACGTGGTCGCGGTGATGTCTGGGTCGGCGCTCACCTTGTGATAGTCGGGCACACTGAGGGTAATGACGTAGTCGTTCGGCGCCAAAATGCGTCCGCCCGACAACTCCCGCGCGCCGGTGTCGGCTTCGCGCCGTAGCAGGCCCTCGACTTCCTGGGGCACGATCGATCCCCCGAAAACACGTGCGAATGCGTTGCCCACCGAATCCTCGAGCCGGCGTTCGAAGCGATCGACCAGACCCATGTCTCCGATCGCCTCCCTTGCTGACGGTGTGTCGGCCCTGACGACACGGACGACCGCCAGCGTGTCGGCTGGCAGCCTACTTGCTTGCATGGTATCGGCGTTGCATGCCCAAGCGTGACCAACAGAATTCTGAGAATCACATCACTGCAGGTCACGGTCTTGTATGCAGCGGTTTTGGCGTTGGCGGGGGTGCGCCAGTACGGTTGGAGAGCCGGGTCGCCTGCGTGATAGGCTGCCCCGGTTGTTTCGGGCGAGTGGCGGAATGGCAGACGCGCTGGCTTCAGGTGCCAGTGTCCTTCGGGACGTGGGGGTTCAAGTCCCCCTTCGCCCACCACACGACAGCGGCCACGAATTCTGCGGAGTTCGTGGCCTCTGTCTTTTCGGCGTCGAGGACGTCCCTACACTCCACCCGTGAGTGCGGACCAGGTGCAGGATGAGCCACCTGCCGCACGCCGGCTGCGCAAGAGTGCCCTGGACGCGGAGATCGCCGCCTGCCGGCGCTGCCCGGGAATGAACATCGCACCGAGCACTCTGTCGGCGCCCGGCTACGGCAGCGTGACCTCACCGGTGGCCCTGATCGGGCAGAGTCTGTGCGAGAAGTGCATGCACAGCCAGATCCCGTTCACCGGCGGCAGCGGTGACTTGATCGACGCGGCCATCGAGAGTGCGGGCCACAAGAAGAAGGACGTCTTCATCAGTAACGCGGTGCACTGTCATCCGCCGAAGAATCGCCCGTCGCACGAGCACGAGATCGTGAACTGCGCACCGTTCCTGCACCGCGAACTGGAGATCGTCCGGCCGCGGCTGGTGATCACGCTGGGCCGTGATGCCGAACGGATGCTGACGTTCTTCTATCCGCACGCGCGGACGGCCAGGCCGCCGTTCGACATTCCCCGGGGGCGACTGCCCAAGAGCGTGCCCTACCTCTTCCACGCCCAGCACCCGTCGTGGATCCAACGTCAGCACGACGACCAGCTGACCGAGGCATACGTATCGCATCTGGCTGCGGCCATCCGATGGAGTTTCCGCGGGGCCGCCGCCCGCATCGCCGGGCCGGCCTGACGCATGGCCACCGACGTCGCCATCCACTTCTTCCTCCAGCTGGCCGTGATCCTGGCGGCCTGCCGGCTGGCGGGCCTGCTCGCCCGACGGGTCGGGCAGCCGCAGGTCGTCGGCGAGATGATCGCCGGAGTGGTGCTCGGACCCTCGCTCTTCGGCCGGATCGCACCCGGTCTGCAGGACGCGCTGTTCCCCGCCGGGGTCGCCAACACCGTGCTCTACACCACCGCCCAGATCGGCCTGGTGCTGTACATGTTCGTCATCGGCCTCAACTTCGACGTCACCCACCTCAAGCAGCGGGCCGGCACGGCGGTCGCGGTCTCGGCGGCCGGCACGCTCGCACCGCTCGCCCTGGGGGCACTGGCGGCCGTGCCGCTGCTGGCCGGCGGCGACTTCTTCGGCGCCACGGTCAGCCTCCCGATGGCGATGATGTTCCTCGGCGCCGCCATCGCGATCACCGCGTTCCCGATGCTGGCTCGCATCATCTTCGAAAAAGGGCTCTCCGGAACCACTTTGGGCACGCTCACGCTGGCATGCGGCGCGACCTCGGACGCCATCTCGTGGTGCATCCTGGCCGTCGTGCTGGCCGTGCACCGCGACAGTCCCGCGACGGCCGTCACCGCGATCGCGGGCGGAGTGCTCTACACGCTGCTGCTGCTGACGCTGGGCCGGCGCGCCCTGGCGGGGCTGGGCCGGGTGTCCGAACAGCGCGCCACCATCAGCGGGCCGGTGTTGAGCACGGTGCTGGTGCTGCTCACGGCGTGTGCGTGGCTGACCGACGCGATGGGGATCTACGCCATCTTCGGCGCCTTCATCCTGGGCGCCGCGATGCCGGGCGGGCACTTCGCCGAACGGCTCACCGCCGCCGTCGAACCGCTCACCACCACGCTGCTGCTGCCGCTGTTCTTCGTCTACTCCGGGCTGAACACCCAGATCGGTCTGGTGAACACGCCGGCGCTGTGGGCGGTCACCCTCGGCCTGGTCGTCGTCGCCGTCGTCGGCAAGGGCGTCGCCTGTGCGGCGGCGGCCCGGCTGAGCAAGGTACCGCTGCGGGAATCGGTCGCGCTGGGGGCTTTGATGAATGCCCGCGGATTGATCGAACTCATTCTCCTCAATATCGGACTCGAAGCCGGAATAATCACCCCGACGCTGTTCACCATTCTGGTGTTGGTCGCCATTGTCACCACCTTGATGGCGTCGCCCGTATTCGAATGGGTATACGGCCGACATCGGGGACAGCCAGCCATTTCCTGACGCGTATCCACCGTCGGTATCTGCACCGTCAAACCTTCTTATCGACCACTTACCGGGCCCGCACCGCGTGTAACGTTGCCCTCGCTGAAACACCTTTCAGCTCGGCTCGGAAAGGGAACGCGGGTGGACGTACGAGCGCAGCTGTCGCAACTGGACGCCGGAGCGCGGGAGGCGCTGGCCCGCAGAATTCGAAGCCAGTTGCACGAGGCCGAGTCCCGGTCCGCCGAACACGACGTCGTGATCGCCGGCGGCGGGGTCGCGGCACTCACGCTGGCGTTGGAGATCCGGCGGGCGCGGCCCGCCACGCGGATCCTGCATCATCGAGCCCACCGCCCATCCCGGTTCCCGAGATCACCCATACCGTCGGCGAATCCACCGTCGAGGTATCCGCGCATTACCTGCGCGACCGCCTCGGTCTGGGCGAGCACTTGAGCACGTCACAGATTCGTAAGATGGGTCTGCGGATGTTCTTTTCCAACAATGGAAACGCCGATATCACGCAGCGAATGGAAGTCGGTGGTTCGTCCTTCGTCCCGCAGGTGACCTATCAAATAGACCGCGGAAGACTGGAAAACGAACTCGTCCGCCGGTGCATTTCCGAAGGCGTCGATATCGTGCACGCCAGGGTGCGCTCCGTGGAATTCGGCGGGCCCGCCGAGCACACCGTTTTCTATCAGGACGGTGAAGCGGAAAACCAGACCACGGCGCGCTGGGTCATCGACGCGTCGGGCCGCAACCGGATGCTGCCCCGGCAACTGGACCTCAAGCGGGTCAACGGGCACACGTGCAACGCGGCATGGTTCCGCATCGCCACCGAGGTCGATGTCGGCCGGTGGAGCGATGACCCGGCCTGGCATGCCCGCCTCATCGAAGGCGAACGCGGGATGTCCACCAATCACCTGATGGGGCTGGGCTATTGGGTGTGGCTGATCCGGCTTGTCGTCCGGCGCCACCAGCGTCGGCATCGTGGCCGATCCGGCCTTCCACGCGTTCGACGGCTTCAACACGCTGGCCAAGGCCAAGCAGTGGCTGCGCGAGCACGAGCCGCAGTGCGCCGCGATACTCGCGGCCGACGACGACCTGATCCGGGACTTCCGGGTGATGAAGAACTACAGCCACGGCGTGACGCGGATCTTCGACGGTGAGCAACGCTGGTGCCTGACGGGTGACGCGGGGGTGTTCCTCGACCCGCTGTACTCGTCGGGGCTGGACCTCGTCGCCATCGGCAACGGGTTGATCACCGACATGGTCACCCGTGACCTCGACGGCGAGGACGTCGCGGCGCGCGCCCGGATCAGCGACACGCTGTTCCGATCGCTGACCGACATGTGGCTGGCCGTGTACCGGGACCAGTACACGCTGATGGGCACGCCCGCGGTGATGTCGGCCAAGATCATCTGGGACGTCGCCTTTTACTGGGGCTTCATCGGCTTGCTCTACACCAACGATCGTTTCGTGCGGATCGCCGACGAGCCCGGACTTCGTTCCCCACCTCGAGGGCCTGATCGCGTTGAGCAACCGGGTGCAACTGTTCTTCCGGGAATGGGCGGCCATCCAGGACGACAGCGCCCCGGCGCCATTCGTCGACCTGTACAGACCGCTGAACTTCATGGCCACGCTGCACACCGCGATGATGGGGGCGAGCCCCGGATTTCATCGGGCAGTTCGAGGCCAACGCGCCGGCTGCTCCGGCAGGTGGCGGGGCAGCTCGTCGAGACGGTGCTCGCGGACAAGTCCGCGGCGTTCGACGACGACGCCGCCGTGCGCCAGGTGCAGGCCTGGCAGCGTGACCCGCTGCTGCGGGAGATCCGCGCGGTCTACCGCGACGAGCAGCAGGCCAATCCCGTCAGCAGCGACTGGCTTGCCACCGCGTCGCCGGCGCTGCAGTCGAGCTGACGACCATGCGCATCCGGGACGGCGAGCACGAGCCGCTGGCGATCGTGGGCATCGGCTGCCGGCTGCCCGGCGGGGCCGACTCACCCCAGCGGTTCTGGGAGCTGCTGTGCAGCGCAACCGACGCCACCTGCACTGTTCCCGAAACCCGTTGGAACGCCGGCGCGATATCACGATCCGAACCCGGCGAAGATCGGCAAGATCGTGACCCGCCGGGGCGGCTTCCTGGGTGACATCGACCAGTTCGATCCCCAGTTCTTCGGTATCTCCCCCCGCGAGGCGCACTCCCTCGACCCGCAGCAGCGGCTCCTGCTGCAGGCCACTTGGGAGGCGCTGGAGGACGCGGGTCTGCCCGCGGACCGGTTGGCGGGCACCGACGTCGGAGTGTTCGTCGGCGGCTTCACCCTCGACTATCAGCTCCTGCAGAACCAGGGCCGCACCAGCCGCTACCGATTCAAGTCCCATTCGGCCACCGGGATGATGATGACGATGCTGGCCAACCGCATCTCCCACGCGTTCGACTTCCGCGGACCCAGCATGACCGATCGACACCGCCTGCTCCAGCTCGCTGGTCGCGGTTCACCTTGCCGCGCAGAGCATCTGGAACGGCGAATGCGACCTCGCCCTGGCCGGCGGGGTCAACGTCATGATCGGCCCCAACACCGCGATCGCCGAATCCAAGAGCGGATTCCTCAGCCCGCAGGGACGGTCCAGGGCCTTCGACGACTCCGCCGACGGCTACGCGCGCGGCGAAGGCGGCGCGGTCGTCGTCGTCAAACCGCTCGCGCGGGCGCTTCGCGACGGCGACGAGATCTACGCCCAGATCCTCGGCACCGCGGTGTCGCAGGACGGCCACACCGACGGCATCACCGTGCCCAGCGAGGAGGCGCAGGAAGCCGCGATCACCGACGGCGCTGCGGCGCGCGGGCGTGCAGCCCGCCGACGTCGGCTACGTCGAGGCGCACGGCACCGGAACACCCGGTCGGGGACCCGATCGAGATGCGCGCGCTCGCCAGGGCGTTGACCGCGGACCGGCCCGCCGACAGCCCGCTGCTGATCGGATCGGTCAAGACCAACATCGGCCACCTCGAGGCCGGTGCGGGCGTGGCCGGCCTGATCAAGGCGGCGCTGGTGCTCAAGCACGGCTACATCCCGGCCAACCTGCACCTGCAGACCCCGACCCGGCACGTGTCCCTCGCCGACCTCAAGCATCGACATCCCGGCGACCGGCCGGCCGTTCCCGGACACCGCGCGCCGCATCGCCGGCGTCAACTCGTTCGGGTTCGGCGGCACCAACGCCCACGTCGTGCTCGCCGAGCCGCCGGCGACGGCAGCCGCCCGCGCGATCCGGCTCCGGCGACTGCCGCTGGCCGTGCTGCCGATCTCGGCGCGCAGCGAGGAGGCGCTGGTGGCGACGGCCGGCCGGCTGGCCGGATCACCTGGCGCGCGCATCCCGAGCGTCACCCTGCCGGATCTCGGCTACACGCTGGCGCGCCGGCGCACCCACCTCAACCATCGCCACACGCTGATCGCCGACAGCGTCGCCGATGCGCGACGAACAACTTCAGGCCCTCGCCGACGGCGGCCAGATCGCCGCCGACGCGCATCGCGTCGGCCCCGCCGCAGACTCGCGTTCGTCTGCACCGGCATGGGACCCCAGTGGTGGAAGATGTGCCGCGGCCTGCTCGACGTGCTTCCCGGTGTTCACCGACAGCATCCGGCGCAGCGACCAGCGAGCTGTCCCGCTACGCCGACTGGTCGCTGATCGACGAACTGCGGCGCGACGAATCGCAGTTCGCGGATGGGCGAGACGGAGATCGCGCAGCCCGCCAACTTCGCCATCCAGGTCGCCCTCGCCGAGCAGCTCGCACACTTCGGCATCCGGCCGGACGCCGTGATCGGCCACAGCGCAGGGGAAGTGGCCGCCCATCATCTCGCCGGGCTGCTCACCTTCGAACAGGCGATCCAGGTGATCTATCACCGCAGCCGGCTGCAGCAGCGCACCAGCGGCCGGGGCCGCATGCTCGCCGTCGGCCTGGACGCCGAATCCCTGATGCAGACCCTCGACGAGCAGCGCGCGACGAGTTCGGGACAGCGGATCTCGGTCGCGGCGATCAACAGCCCGTCGGCGGTGACCATCGCCGGTGACGGCGACGTCCTCGACGACATCGCCCGCCAGCTGGACGCGGCCGGCGTCTTCAACCGGTACCTCACCGGCAAGGTGCCGTACCACACCCACTACATGGACGCGATCAAGGCCGACCTGCTCGCCGCCTTCGAGGGACTCGTCGTCGGAGCCGGCGACCCTTCCGCTGTACTCGACGGTCACCGGCGAACAGGTTGAACGGATACCGGGCCGGCGCCGCGCTACTGGTGGCAGAACACCCGCGCCACCGTGCTGTTCGAACCGGCGGTGCGCCGGATGCTCGACGACGGCTACACCCACTTCGTCGAGCTCGGCCCGCACCCCGTGCTCGCGGCGTCGATCTTCGAAACCGCAGGCACAGCAGCGAGTCTCGGTCACGGCGACCCAGCGGCGCGACCACGACGACGGCCGCACGCTGCTGAACTGCGTCGGTGCGCTGCACTGCCAGGGCCACGACGTCGACTGGGACGGCGCTGCATCCGCGACGGCGGCGCGCGACTGCTGCAAGCTCCCCGCTTACCCGTGGCAGACCAAGCGGTTCTGGAACGAGACCCAGGAGGCCACCGAGTCCCTGTTCTACCGATCCGGTCCACCCGCTGCTCGGCCAACCCGTCAGCGGCGTGCACCCCACCTGGGAAGCCGAGCTCAGCGTGGTGCTCAACCCGTTCCTCGCCGACCACCGGGTCCAGGGCAGCGTCGTCGTGCCGGGAGCGGTGTACCTCGAGATGGCGCTGGCCGCTGCCGAAGTGACCTACGGGTCGAACCACAGCGTGGACAACCTCGTGCTGCACCGCGCCGTCATCCTCGACGACACCTGCGACCCGATCCTGCGCACCACCCTCAACCAGGACGACCGGAACTCTGGAGTTCGCCGCGTTCACGGCCACCGCCGACGGCGAGTCTGAAGTGGACGGTCACCGCGACCGCGGAACTCAACACCCTGCCGTCGCCGCCCGGCCGCCTGCGAGGACCCCGACGCCGCCGAACCGGTCGCCTCGCTCGGCCGGCGACGACTTCTACGCCCGCACCCAGGCGCTCGGATTCGACTACGGCGACGCGTTCCGCGTCCGTCCGCAGCGTCACGGCCGGCGAGGACTGGGCGGTCGCCGAGATCGCCGTCCCCGCACCGATCGCCGACGAACTCGGTGACTACCGATTCCATCCGGCGCTGATCGACGGCGCCTTCCAAACACTTTTCGGCGCACCGTTTCTCGGCCAGCAGGAAGAGCGACGACCCGTACCTTCCGACCCGGATCCGGCACTGCGCCGTCTACGGCCCGCCCGAGCGAGCACATGACCGTGCACGTGCGCGTGGTGTCGGCCACCCGCGAGGAGGTCGAAAGCGACATCACGATCACCGACGGCGGCGGCGAACCGCTGGCGGTCTTCGACGGCTTCTCCGTGCAGTCGCTGAGCACGTCGTCGCGGATGTCGGCCGACCGCATCGACAAGGGCCTCTACGAAATGCAGTGGGTCGCACGACGGTCGAGGCACCGACCCCGAAGCATCGAAGTCCGCCGAGCCGCAACCGTCGTGGCTCGTGTTCGTCGACGACGCCGGCGTCGGCGCGACCGTCGCGGACGAACTGCGCCGCCGCGGCCACCGCGTGCACACGGTCGGGCACCGCCCGGTCGAGGCGCTCACTCGACCGACCGGGCAGCTCGGCCGATCCCCAGCTCGCCGCAGCCACCGGGCATCGACGGCACGGCGACCTCGCCGGCATCGTCGACTGCTGGCCGCTGGACATCGCGCGGCCACCGGCGACGCCAGACCAACGACATCGGCGCCTTCACCGTGCTGCGGCTCGATGAAGGCCCTCGCCGACAGCGACACCGCGGACCCCGGCTTTACCTGGTCACCGACAACGCCCAACCGGTGCCCGGAACCGGCTGCGCGGGGTCGACCAGGCCGCCCTCTGGGGACTCGGCCGGGTCATCGGCCACCAGGAGTTCCCCGAGCACTGGGGCGGCCTCATCGACATCGACGCGCGATGCCGGCGACCGACGGAGCGGACCGCTGCGCGAATCTGCGAGCACCTGCTCGCCGACGGACCCGAGGACCAGATCGCGATCCGCGGTGGCACCACGTACGTCCCGCGGCTGCGCCCGTGCGCCGAGCCTCGACCAAACCGTTCCCGACCAAACTCACCCCCGACGCGACGTACGTGGTCACCGGCGGCGGCGGAGCGCTCGGTCGCGTCGTGGCCACCTACCTGGCCGAGCGGGGAGCCCGGCACATCACGCTGCTGGGCCGCAGCGCCATCCCGCCGCGGAGACCAGTGGCCGACGCTGACCGACGACCACCCGCACGCCGCGACCGTCGCCGCCATCCGAGGCGATCGAACGCGCTCGGCGCGCACGTCAGCACCGTCAGCGTCGACGTCGCCGACGCCGAGCAGGTGCAGGCCTGGCTCGACGACCACAACCGCAGCCGGCGGCCGCCCGGTCCGCGGGATCATCCACGCCGCCGGGTCGGTGCACGACCAACTCCTGGTGAACATGAGCGAAGACGACTTCGCCAAGGTCATGGCGCCCAAGATCACCGGCACCCGCGTGCTGCACGACGCCTTCGGCGGGTCACGACTCTGGAGTTCTTCGTCATGTTCGGGTCGGCAGGGTCGACGATCGCCTCGCCGGGGCAGGGTAACTACGCCGCCGCCAACGCGTTCCTCGACGCCTTCGCCCACTACCGGCAGGCAGCAGGGGCTGCCGGCACTCACCATCGGCTGGGGTCCGTGGTCGGTGGGGATGGTCGAAGAACTGCAAGCTGGAGAAGATCTACGCGCAGCGCGGCATCGAGCTCATCACGCCCGGCGGTGGGCGCGCGCATCCTCGACCGGCTCATCACCCAGAGGACGCCGCAACGTCGTCGCCATCACCGCCGACTGGAGCCGGGCCCGCCACGCCGGGCTCGGCGGGCGGCTGCCGCCGATGTTCGCCGACCTGGGGACGGCCGAATCACGCCACCCGAGCAGGGGGATCGGCGGCATCGGTACTCGACGTGCTGGCGGCGGTCGCCGCGGAGGCCGAGCGGCCGGCGCTGATCGCCGCGCACGTCCGGCACATCGTCGCCGCGGTCTTCGACTGCGCCGAGACCGACATCGGAGCCCGACGACATGCTCGACGACATCGGCCTGGACTCGATGATGGCGATGGATTTCCGGGTCAGGATCAACAGCGATGTTCTCGATCGATCTCCCGGTGCTCGAGATCCTGCGAGGCGTCAGCGTGAACTCACTGGCCGAGCGAATCCTCGACCGAACTGCAGGCGATCCACGGCGCTGCGCAGCCCGCCGCCGACGAGGCCGCCGCCGCCCGCCGCGCGGACGCCGACGACGACGTGGACCGGCTGCTCGGACGAGCTGTCCGACGCCGATCTGCGGCAGCTGCTGGCCGAACTCGAGACGCCGCCGGCCGAGCCCGACGCCGGCGGTCCGCCGTCGTGACCAGCCCGAGCAGTCCGCGCCGTCCACGTCCGGGGATTGTCGAAGACGTACGGGCGCACTGCCGCGGTGCGGGATCTCGACCTCGACGTCGGCTACGGCGAGATCTTCGCGATCCTCGGCCCCAACGGGGCGGGCAAGTCGACGACCATCGAGATTCTGGAGGGCAACCGGCAACGGGACGCCGGGCAGGTCAGCGTGCTCGGCGAAGACCCCGGCACCGCGGGCCGGGGCTGGCGCGCCCGCATCGGCATCGTGCTGCAGGAGGTCAGCGACGCCGGCATGCTGACCGTGCACGAGACCGTGCAGATGTTCGCCCACTGCTACGGCACCGCGCGCGCGGCCGCCGACGTGCTCGAACTCGTCGGGCTCGGCTGCGGTCGCCGGCGCGAAGGTCAGGACGCTGTCCGGCGGGCAGCGCCGCCGGCTCGACGTCGCCCTCGGCATCATCGGCATGCCGGAGCTGCTGTTCCTCGACGAACCGACGACGGGATTCGATCCCGAAGCCAGGCGGCAGTTCTGGGATCTGATCCGGCTGCTGGCCGCCGACGGCACCACGATCGTGCTGACCACCCACTACCTCGAGGAAGCCGCCGCGCTCGGCCGACCGCGTCGCGGTCATCGCCGGCGGCAGCGTGGTGGCGGTGGACTCGCCGGCACGGTTGACCGAGCACGTGAACTCGGCCGCGACGGTGCGATGGGTGGAGGGCGACGAGGTGCACGTGCGAGCACACCGACCAGCCGACCGAATTGATCCGGCAGCGCAGCCGCGGACGGAGCGGAACTGGCGCAGCTGACGGTGACCCGACCCACCCTCGAAGACGCGTATCTGCAGTTGATCGGGCAGGCGTGATGTCCGTCGGGCATCCGCGGCGGAGCTCGCCGCCACGGCACCGCGCCGACGGCTCGCGGACACGCCGTGCCGTCCCCGCTGCGCATCGGCTTCTCGCGCGTCGTCCCCGAATTGAAGATGTTCTACCGGCGGCCCGAGCAGGTGGTGCTGACCTTCTCGATGCCGGCCGTGATCTGCCTGCTGCTGGGGTCGATCTTCTCGGCGAAACTGCCCAGCAGCGACATCAGCACCGGTGCGGTGATCGCGGCGAGCATGCTGGCCTACGGGATCCTGTCGACGTCGTTCATCAACCTGGGCATCAGCATCGCCGCCGACCGCGACACCGGCGCCTTGCGGCGACTGCGCGGGACGCCGACCACCGCGGTCGTCCTACTTCATCGGCAAGATCATGCTGGTCGCCATCGTCAGCCTCGCCGAGGCGGTCATCCTGCTCGACGGTGGGGGTCTTCGTCTTCGGTCTGCGGTTGCCCGGCGACACGTTCGGGTGGTTCACGCTGGCGTGGGTGTTCGTCGCTCGGCATCGTCAGCTGTTCGCTGCTGGGCATCTTCGATCAGCAACCTGGCCGAGCAACGCGGTGTCGGCGGCGGTGCTGACCAACGGTCCGGCGGTGGGACTGCAGTTCCTGTCGGGCACCTACGTGCCGCTGATCGTGCTGCCGACCTGGATGTTGATCGTCGGGTCGGTCTTTCCGGTCAAGTGGATGGCGCAGGGCTTCCGGTCGGTGCTGCTGCCGCCGAAGATGGTCGCCCTGGAACCGGCGGGCAGCTGGGAACACTGGCGGATCTTCCTGGTGCTGACGGCATGGAGCGTCGGCGGGTTGATCGGCTGCCTCACGGTGTTCCGCTGGTCGGACCGGAGCTGACCGCTACCCTGATCCCGTGAGCAGCACGACGATCCCCGGCGGGGTGGTGCACGAACTGCCCGCAGACCTGCATGAGGCCTTGTCGGCGAACGATGCGGCGCTGGGCGCGTGGCAGGACATCACGCCGCTGGCCCGCAACGAATTCATCTGCTGGGTCGACGACGCCAAGCAGCAGAAGACCCGGGAGCGGCGAATCCGCCGCACCTGTGAGGAGCTCGAGGAAGGTCAGCGCCGACCGTGCTGCTGGCCCGGGTGCAAGCACCGCGAGCGCACCGGCAGGGCCTAACGACCCTGCCGGGTCTCCCGCCGGTTCGCCTTCTTGATCGCATCGACCAGTTCGTCTTTGGACATCTTCGACCGGCCCGAGATGTCCAGGCGCCGAGCGACTTCGGCGAGATGCTTCTTGGACGCGTTGGCGTCGACGCCTTCGGCGGTGTCACCCTTGGGGTGCGGACCGCCGCTCTCGGCCCGCTCGTCGGACGGACCCTTCTCGTCCTTCTTCTCCCAGTGGTCGCCGACCTTCTCGTAGCTGTGCTTCAGCGCGCTGTAGGCGACGCGATGCGCCCGCTCGCCTTCGCCGTACTCCTCGGCCGCCGAGTCGTGGGCCTTGGCGAAGGTCCGCTGCGCCTTGTCGTCGGATTTCTGCAAGGTACTGGGAAGTTCGCTTTCCTTGGCCTTGCCCGATTTCGTCGTTTTCGGCATCAGTTGCTTCCCTTCTCTTCGTCCTGGCCGGCCCGGTCACCGGGCGGCGACCAGTGCACGACCTTCATCGCCGTCATCTCGTCGAGCAGTTCGGGGCCGTACCCGACGCCGCTGCCGCTGGCGCGCCGCGTGGCTCGGCGGAGCCGCCGGGTGCACCGCCGAAGACCGCGTTGATCTTCACGGTCCCGACCGGCAGGGCGTGCCACGCCTCCTGGGCATGGGCCATGTCGGCGGTGAGCACGGTGGCGGCCAGGCCGAAGCGGTCGTCGGCGGCCTCGGCCAGCGCCGTGGCGAAGTCGGGCACCACCCGCACCGGCGCGGTCGGGCCGAACGTCTCCTCGGTGAACACCAGCATCTCGGGGGTGCAGCCGGTGAGCACGGTCGGCGGGTAGTAGGTGCCCGGGCCCGGCGGCGGCTCGCCGCCGACCAGCACCGAGGCGCCGCGGCGCGTCGCGTCGGTGACGTGACTGTGCACGTAGCGACGGTGTCGTTCGTCGACCAGCGGGCCGATGCCGGTCCGCCCAGTCGCGGGCCTGCGCGACCAGCGCGTCGATGAATGCGTCGGCCGCCTCGGCGACGACGTAGATGCGTTCGACGGCCACACAGATCTGGCCCGCGTTGGCGAACGCGCCCTGCGCCGCCTGTTCGGCGGCCCACGCCGGGTCCACGCCGGCATCGACGATCAGGGCGTCGTTGCCGCCGTTCTCGAGCAGCGCCTTGGCGCCGCGGGCCGCGCACGCCTGCGCGATGGCGCGGCCGGTCGCGCTGCTGCCGACGTGGGCGACGACGTCGACGTCGTCGGCGGCGGCCAACCGGGCGCCGACCGGTCCGTCGCCGTCGATGATCTCGAGCACCCCGGCGGGCAGCGCCGCCGCGACCAGCTCGGCGAAGCGGCGGCCGGTGCGCGGGCAGCGCTCGCTGGGCTTGTGCACGACGGTGTTGCCGGTGACCAGCGCGGCGCCGATCAGCCCGGCCGCCACCGCGACCGGATCGTTCCACGGTGTCAGCACCGCGACCACCCCACGTGGCTGCGGCACCATCAGGTCGGTGGCCGACGAGCCGCCGAGCAGGCTGCGCGCCCCGGTGGACCGGACCCAGTTCCGCGTACTGCCGCAGGGTCCCGATGCCGGCCTGCACGCCGCCCAGGGCATCGTCGAATGGCTTGCCCGTCTCCTGCTCGTTGAGCCCCGCCAGTTCCTCGGCTGCTGCGGCCACCGCGTCGGCGGCCGTCGCTCACCGCGGCGGCACGCTCGGCGGCCGGGGTGCGCGCCCAGGCCGCGAAGGCCGACTCGTGCGCGCGCCACCGCGCCGTCGCAGTCCGCCTCGTCGGCGATGGGGACGCGCGCGACGGTGTCACCGTTTCTGGGATCGAGGACGGTCATCTCCAAGGTCTGCACGCGCGGCGAGTACCCGCCCAGCGCCGTTCGACACGCGGATTCGGTCCTCGATTGAGCTCGGCGGCGCGGGATGACGGATCGTCGGATCGCGTTTCACCCCCACTGGCCGGGGTAGCCGCGCGTCACCGACGCGATGAGGAGTAGCGCATGAACGTGGTGCACACCGCCAAGGAGCGGGTCCAGCAGCTCGCCGGCAAGGTCGTGGACAGGATCGCCGACGCCGCCGAATCGGACTCGCGGGTGCAAGCCGTCACGATCGGGCGCCCACGGGCGGAGGTGGTCGCGTTCTTCGCTGATCCGCAACGACTCTCGGTGGTGTTCGGCGATATCGCCGAGGTGCAGAGCATCGGTGCCGACCGGATGCGGTGGACGTTCGTCGCCGGCGATGGTGTCGGCCCGGCGTGGGACTGTGTGGTCTCCGTCGACGACGAGAGCCACCTGCGCTTCGTCGACACGGATCCGGCCGGGCATGTGGGCATCGCCCTGGAGTTCCGCGACGCCCCGCAGCAGCGCGGCACCGAGGTGATCGCCCGCGTCAGCAGTCCGGCGCCCGGCGCACTGACCGGCCCGCTGGCCTTCAAGGCGCTGTACCGCGCCCGGGCGCTGCTGATGACGGGCGAGGTGCCGACCATCGAGAAGAACCCGAGTGCCCGGCACTCGGACCGCTGAGGAGGCGACATGAGAGCACTGGTCTGGAACGGTGTGAACGACCTGTCCGTCGAAACCGTCGACGACCCCACGATCCTCAATCCCCGCGACGTCATCGTGGAAGTGACCCTGACGACCACCTGCGGATCGGATCTGCACTTCATCGACGGCTACCTGCCCGGGATGCGGGAGGGTGACGTCTTCGGCCACGAGTTCATGGGAACGGTCGTCGAGGTGGGGCCCGACGTCACCGTGGTGCGTGTCGGCACCCGGGTGGTGGTGCCGTCGTTCATCGCTTGCAACAGCTGCTGGTACTGCGACCACGACCTGTACTCGTTGTGCGACACCACCAACCCCAACGCCGAGTTGCAGGCGCCGATCCTCGGTGCACCGACGGCGGGGATCTACGGCTACACCCACGAGTTCGGCGGTTACGCGGGCAGCCACGCCCAGTATGTGCGAGTGCCGTTCGGCGACGTGAATTGTTTTCCCGTCCCGGATTTCGTCACCGACGAGCAGGCGCTGTTCCTGTCCGACGCGGTGCCCACCGGGTACATGGGCGCGGACTTCTGCGACATCGCCGGCGGCGACACGGTCGCGGTGTGGGGAGCCGGCGGCGTGGGACTGATGGCCGCCCGCAGTGCTCTGCTCAACGGCGCCGGCCGCGTCGTCTCGATCGACCGCATCCCCGAAAGGCTGGAATTGGCGCGCCGCCTCGGGGCCGAACCGGTGAACTATGCCGAGGTGGACAGCGTGCAGGAGGTGCTGCGCGAGAGACGGGCGGACGCGGACCGGACGCGATGATCGACGCCGTCGGGATGGAAGGCCACAGCACCGGCGTGCAGGAGGTCTACGACCGCGCCAAACAGCTGCTGCGGCTGGAAACCGACCGGGCGGCGAGCCTGCGTGAGGCGATCCTCGCGTGCCGCAAGGGCGGCGTGGTGTCGGTGCTCGGGGTGTACGGGCTGACCGACAAGTTCCCGATGGGCGCCCTGATGAACAAGGGACTGACCCTGCGCTCGGCCCAACAGCACGGGCAGCGCTACATCCCGCAGTTCTTCGACTACGTGGCCCAGGGCGACCTCGATCCGTCGCTGCTGCTCACCCACGACCTGCCGCTGGAGGACGGGGTCCGCGGCTACGAGATGTTCAAGAACAAGACCGAGGGCTGCATCCGGGTGGGCCTGCGGCCGTGACCGCCGGCTCAGCGCAGCGCCGCGCGGCCCCGGATCCGGCCCAGCCCGATCAGCGCCAGCAGCGTGACCGCCAGTAGCACCGTGGTGCTCGCCGCGGCCTGGAAAACCTGGCCGCGATCGGTCAGCCCGAAGATGGTGACCGGCAACGTCTTCCAGGTCGCTGGGTAGACCATCACGGTGGCACCGAGTTCGCCCATCGAGAGCGCGACCGCCAGCCCGGCTGCCGCCCCCAAGGCGGGCAGCAGCAGCGGCAGGGTGATCCGGACCAGCACCCGGGCCGGAGACGCGCCCAGGGATTCGGCGGCCTGCCGGTAGGCCGGATCGAGCCGATCCAGCGCGGCCGAGACGGAACTGAACGCGAACGCCAGCACCAGTGCCGTGTGGGCGAGGATGACGATCCACCGCGTACCGCCCAGCAGCAGCGGCGCGGAGTTGAAGGCGATCAGCAGCCCGAGACCGACGGCCACCGACGGCACCGCGATGGGCAGGTGGAACACCGCATCGGTCACCCGCCGCAGCCAGCCGGGAGCCTCCCGAGCGGCCAGCGCAGCCCAGGTGCCCACGACCAGTGCGACCGCCCCGGACAGGAATGCGGTCTGCAGACTCACCGACAGGCTGGCGAGGTCATCGCCGGACAGCGCCGCGTCGAACCGGCCCAGGCCGAGATCCGAGGGCAGCGGTCCGGTCCACGACCCGGCCAGACCCGCCAGCACCACCGTCGCCAGCGGCAGCGCGAACACCACGAGGACGACGACCGCGAAGACGGTCAGCAGCACCGCCCGACTGCGGGCACTCCACACCAGCATCGTTCACCCCTTCGGCGCGGTCAGCCGCGCGAACACCGACCGGTACAGGCCGTAGAGCAGCAGCGACAACAGCACCTGAACGGTCGCGATCACCGCGGCGCCGGGCAGGTCGAACGTGATGATCCCCCGGGTGTAGATCAGCACCGGCAGAGTGATCACGCCTTTGGCGCCGGTGAACAACACGATGCCGAACTCGTTGAGCGTCAGCAGCAGAACCAGGCTGCCGCCGGCCGCCAGCGCCGGCCACGCCTCGGGCATGATCACCCGGCGCAGCACCGTCACCGGGGAGGCGCCCAGGCTGGCCGCGACGTCGAGCTGGGCCCGGGGGATCAACACGAACGCCGCCAGCAACGGCCGCACCACGAACGGTGTGAAGAAGGTGATCTCGGCGGTGATGACGCCCGCGGGGGTGTAGAGGAAGTCCAGCAGCGGCGACGCGGATCCGGTCAGTGCGGAGACGGCCGCGTTCACCGCGCCCGCGCTGCCGTAGAGGAACGTAAACGCCAGGGTGATCAGGAACGACGGCAGGGCCAGCACGGTGTCGATCAGCCGGCCGACCACCGTGACCCCCGGGAACGGCACGAACGCGAGCACGATCGCCAGGAAGGTGCCGAGCACCAGACAGCCCAGCGTGGACGTCGCCGCGATCGCCACCGTCCGCCACAGCGCGTCGCGGAACGCAGCCGAACCCAGCACGGCGGTCCACGAGCCGGTGGACTCGCCGAAGACGCGGAGCAGCGGATAGAGCACGACCAGCAGCACCAGCAGCAGCGGCGGCAGCACCCAGGCCCAGCCGGGCGCCCGGGGACGACGCCTGGTCGGCCGCGACGGAGCGGCGGTGCCCTCGAGAAGCGTTGTCATGCCGATGGTTCCGCAGGCACCAGCACGCCGGCCGGCTCGGGCAGCCGCAGCCCGACCTCGGTGCCGTTCTCGAACGGGGTGTGTCCGGGCACGTCGACGTCGACGAGGACGTCGGGCAGTGACGCGACGGCGAGCACCAGCCGGGTGACAGCGCCGCGCCAGACGGCGGCGTTCACCCGGGCCGGCAGGGCATGGCGTTCGCGCGTCGACACCACCTGCAGGGCGTGCGGACGCACACAGAGCAGGGCAGTCGCTCCCGGCGCCCAGTCGCGTTGCCCGAAACCGGGCTGCGGCGCCTCGGCGTTGACGGTGCGGGTACCGACCGTGACCAGTGCCGAGGTGCCGCTGACCCGGCCGACGGTGCACGGCAGCAGATTCGCGCCGCCCAGGAAGGCCGCGGTGAAGCTGGTGGGCGGTCGCTTCCACAGGTTCTCGGCGGTGTCGACGTCCATCAGCCGCGCATCGTTCATCACCACGATGCGATCGGCGAGCGCCAGCGCCTCGGCCTGATCGTGGGTGACGTAGAGCATGGCCGTGTCGGGCAGGGCCTCGGTGAGGCGTTGCAGTTCGGCCAGCATCGAATGCCGCAGCTGCGCGTCGAGCGCGGCGAGCGGCTCGTCGAGCAGCAGCACCGACGGCCGGATCGCCAGCGCCCGCGCGATGGCCACCCGCTGCTGTTGACCGCCGGAAAGCTCACGGGGCAGCCGCTTTCCGTACCCGGCCATGCCGACCATGTCCAGCGCCTCGTCGACGCGGCTAGTGATGTCGCGGCGCCCGAGCCTGCGCGCCCGCAGCCCGAAGGCCACGTTCTCGGCCACCGACATGTGTGGGAACAGCGCGTAGGACTGCAGCACCACCCCGATGCCGCGGCTGCGCGGGCGGCAGCCGCGTCACGTCGCGGCCGGCCAGGCGGACCGCCCCCGAGGTCGGCCGGACGAACCCCGCCAGCGCGTTGAGCGCGGTCGATTTGCCGGATCCGCTGGGTCCGAGCAGCGCGACCGTCTCACCCGTGGCGACCCGCAGGGAGAAGTCGACCAGCGCGGCGGTGCTCTTCCTGCCCCGGCCGTAGGTCACCCCGACCCGGTCGAACACGATGGCGGGCGTGCCCGGTTCGGCGGTCGGCCGGTCCAGCCGCCGGCTCGGTCGGACACGTGTCTGCGCCATCAGCTGCCGGTGGCCTGATGGTAGGCGGCGACATCGGCGTCGAGATCGGCCAGCACGGCGTTCCAGTCCGGTACCCACACCTGCACACCGTCGAGCACCGCGGCCGGCGTGTTCGGTTCGGCCGGTCCGGATGACTCGAGCGAGTCGAGCACCGGCATGCCCAGCGCCTCGGGGGCGACCGTCTTCTGGGTGTCCGCGGAGATCAGGAACGCCAGCAGCTTCTTGGCCTCCTCGGCATGCGGCGCACCCGCGGTCACCCCGGCCACGTAGGGCAGCGAGACCGTGGTGCGGCGGCCGTCGGTGTCGGCCGGAATGAAGATCGTGAAGTTCGACCCGTCGTCCTTGATCGAGGCGAGGTTCATCTGCACGTCACCGTTGGCCACCAGCAGCTCACCGTTGCTGACCTTGGGCTGCAGCTTGCCGGTCGACGACGACGGCCCGACGTTGTTGGCCTGCAACGCCTTCAGGTAGTCCAACGCTCCCGGCTTGCCGCGCAGGTGCTGCAGCAGAACCAGCACGGCGGTGCCGTCGCCGGCCTGGCCCGGCGTCGAATACTGGATCTTGCCCTTGAACTCCGGCTTGAGGAGGTCGTCCCAGGTTGCGGGCGGCGGGTTGGCGCCGGGGTTGGCGATGAAGCTCAAGGCGTTGTCGACGATCGGCACGAACGTCGCGTCCGGGCCCACCTGGTCGGCGGCGATACCGGTGGTGTCGGCGCCGCTGGGCTGCAACAGCTTCGATTGGGCCGCCTTCTGGATGAACGGCGGCAGGGTCACGAGCAGATCGGCCTGCGGGTTGGACTGCTCCTTCTCGACGCGGGAGACCACCTCGCCCGAACCGGCTTCGACGAGGTTGACGTTGATGCCGGTGTCCTCGGTGAACTTCTTGAAGGTGGGCTCATACCAGCCGGCCAGCCCGTCGGCGCTGTAGACGGTCAGGGTGGTGCCGTCGCCGGAGCCCGACGATCCGGTGCCCCCGCAGGCCGCCGACACGGTGGCGAGTGCGGCGGCGGTGAGCGCGGCGAACGTGGTGCGCAGTTTCATGGATCAGCCTTTCAGGAGGAGGTCGGCGAAGTCGGTGACGGAGCTGACGACGTGGGTGGCGCCCGCGGCGACGAGCTGGCGCTCGTCATGGGCACCGGTGAGCGCGCCGGCGGCGATGGAACAGCCGGCGCGCAAGGCGCTTTCGATGTCATTCGCGGTGTCGCCGAGAGCGGCGACCGCCTGCACCCGGGCGGCGCCGGTACGCAGCAGGGCGGTCAGGATCAGATCCGGGAACGGCCGGCCGCGCACACCGGCGCCGGGCGCCAGCACCAGGTCGGCGATGTCGTGCCAGCCCAGTGCCGCGATCAGCTTGCCCTGGGTGTCGGCGGAGAAGCCGGTCGTCAGGGCGACCTTGATGCCGGCCGAGCGCAGCCGCGACAGCGCCTCTGCCGCACCGGGGATGGGCGCGGCCCGGCCCGCGGCGATCAGCGCTGCGTAGGCATCTTCGAAGGCGCCGTTGGCGCGCTGCGCGGTCGCCTCGTCGGAGAACAGGGTGCGGAACACCGTGATCTTCGACTGGCCCATGGTGTCGACCACGTACTGGCGGGCACGGTCGCGGTCCTCTCCTCCAGCGGGCACCCCTGCCGCGTCGGCAGCGGCCTCGAAGGCCTCCACCACCAGGCCGTCATCGGAGACGGTGGTGCCCGCCATGTCGATGACGGCTAACTCGATGTGTTGTTCACTCATGGCTACAGTCCGATCTCGTTGGCTGTCTGTTCACCGATCACCGGGCCCAGCGTCATCCCGCGCCCGCCGGGGCCCGTCACCACCCACACGCCGGCGTCGACCTGGCTGCGGTGGACCAGCCGGTCGGGATCGACGCACTGGCTGTAAACACCGGCCCAGCGTTGCCGGATGGGCGGCAACCGGCGGCCGAGCAACTCCTCGACCACGCCGGTGAGGTACGCGTACGGGGCTTCGGTGACGTCGAAGGCGAACGGCTCGGTGTACTCGTGGGTGTCGCCGATGGTGAGCCCGCCGTGCAGCCGCTGCACGCACAGCAGTTGCATGCGGTGCTCGCCGGCGACAGGGTCCTGAGCTTCGCTGCGCTGCAGCGTGTTCAGTGCATCGCCGGCGTAGGCGGGGTAGTAGCGGAAGCTGTCACCGTCGGCGATCGCGGTGGTCAGCGGTTCGTCCAGGGGTGCGGTCTGCATCATCTGCAGCCGGACTCTGCGCACGGGCAGCTCCCCGGCGAGTTCGCGCACCAGGCCGCCGTGCGCGGCGCCGGCGCAGACGATGACCACATCGGCGTCGTGGGTGTTGCCGCAGTCGTCGACCACGCGCGTCCCGGTCACCGTGCGCGCCTCGGTGCCGGCGACGAACCGGTACCGGGAACTCGACTCCAGCCGGGCGCGGATCGCCGGTAGGGCCTGGCGCGACTCGACCGCGCCGTCGCGCGAACAGTGCAGGGCGGCCAGGTATTTGCCGCGCAGGGCGGGATTGACGTGACGCACCTCGGCCGGATCGAGCACCCGGAAGCCGCGGGCCCGGCGTCGGCCGGGCGGCGACCTCCTCGGCGACGGCCACCTCGGCGGGGGTGCGCAGCAGGGTCAGCGAGCCGCAGGCCCGGAAGCCGACTCCGGGTACCTCGGCACCGATCTGCTCCCAGAGCACGCGCGAGCGCAGGCTCGCCTCCAGTTCGCCGAGGGAGCGGCCGGACACCCAGACCAGCCCGAAATTGCGCACGGTGGCACCGCGGGCTTCGGATTCCCGCTCGAGGTGGACCACCTCGTGGCCGCGGCGCACCGCCTGCCAGGCGTGGGCAGTCCCGAGGATGCCGCCGCCGATGATCGTGATCCGCATGGACGCCGACACAACCCGGCCCGGACGTCGGCGCCGCAAGCGGCTCGTGTGGGGCGCGGGAACAGCAGGTGAACAATTGGTATAGACCAATTTCGGGTAGGGTTGGCGACCATGGGAATTCGAGCCGCCCGGGTGCGGGATGAGACAGCCGCCGTGCTGGCCTCGCTGCGCGGGGTGTGGGACGAGGTCGCCGTCGACGAATGGCAGCACGCGCTGCAGGCGGCCAGACACGCGATCGACTGCGGCGCCGATGACGAACTCGTGCTGGCCGCGGCGCTGCACGACATCGGGCACAGCCCGCTGCTCGGCGGCCCGGGTGTCGACGACCATTCGGGGCTGGCGCGGGACTGGCTCACGCCGCGGTTCGGGGCGCGGGTGGGCTGGCTGGCCGGCGCCCACGTGCAGGCCAAGCGGCACCTGGCCGCGGTCGACGCGGCCTACGCCGCCGCGCTGAGTCCGACCTCGGTGGCGTCGCTGAGCGCGCAGGGCGGCGCCGAGGTCGATCCGGTGTTCGCCGCGCACCGATGGCATCGAGATGCGCTGCTGCTCAGACGATTCGATGACGCGGCGAAGGACCCGGCGGCCGAGGGCGTGAGCGAGACCGTGGTGCTCGACATCGCGCAGCGCCTGGCGCGGTGAGCCTGCCCAAGCCGTACATGGTTCGCACCGGACTCGACGAGATCCTCGGCGGGCTGCACGAGGGCGATCCGTTCCCGCCCGAGCGGGAGCTGGCGGTCCGGTTCGGGGTGGCGCGCGAGACCGTCCGGCAGGCGGTGCACGAATTGGTCCTCGCGGGCCGCATCGAGCGGCGGGGCCGCGGCACGGTGGTCTCGCGGCCGAAACTGGTGCAACCGTTGTCGTTGCGGTCCTACACCGAGGGTGCCCAGCGGATGGGCCGCGCGCCCGGCCGGCTCCTGGTGGCCTGGGATGACATCGCCGTCGATGCGGAAGTCGCAGCTGCACTGGATGTTTCACCGGGGGAGAAGGTCATGCACCTGGAGCGGGTGCTGCTCGCCGACGGGGTCCGGATCGGGTTGGAGAGCACATTTCTGCCGTTGCACCGGTTCGCCTGGCTGCGCGCGGACTTCGACCCGACCGGCTCGCTGTACGCCGCGATCCGGGGCGCGCGGCGTTGCGTTCGGGTCGGCGACCGAGCGCATCGAGACGGTGCTGCCCTCGCCGCGGGAGGCGGGACTGCTGGAGTCGACGACCGCGATGCCGACGCTGCTGCTGCATCGCAGATCCGTCGACATCGACGGCGATCCCGATCGAGGTGGTGCGGGCGCTCTACCGCGGTGATCGGGTGGCGTTCGAGGCCACGCTCACCGACCGCTGATGTGCGGCACGCCTTCCTGCGGCGGTGTCTCGGCCGGGGCCTCGATCAGCTTGGCGGCGGCGAAATCGGCTGCCTGGCTCACCAGCCCGTCGGAGATGTAGCGCGCGTGCGCGCCGAGGTCGTTGCCGGCGGAGCACACGAAGTCGTTGGGCACGCACAGCTCGATCGTCTTGGGCTGGTATCGCGGGCCGATCGCGACCGGTGGTTGCTTGATGACGTTCATGAAGCGATCCGAGGGTGTGCCGAGCAGAGCGACGGCGGCGACATGGTCGGCGATGTCGGCAGGCATCGGCTGGGGCACCTCGGACGCCGACACCCCGTCGGGAATGGATTCCGTCGTGACGAAACCCATCACGGCGGCGCCCTGCGAGAAGCCGCCCAGCACCAGGTCGGTGTCCGGGCAGCTGGCCGCGATGCGCTGCACCTGGGTGCTGGCGTCGACGACGCCCTGCACGGCGGTGGGGAAGTCGGGGCTGGCGGGGTAGTCCACCGGATACACCGCGACCGACTTGCCGGCCACCTTGGACGTCAAGTCGTCGACGAAGGCCTGGCCCATGGCCCCGAGGCCGGGCGGTTCGGTGGTTCCGCGAGCGAACACCACCTGGACGTCGGGGCAGCCCGACGGCGCGGCGGCGGGTTGCGCGGCGGCCACTCCCGCGCTCAGGGACGCGAGCACGAGTGCGCCGGCGAGCGCCGCGGTGAAGCGGCACGCACGGATCGCCTGATCTGAGGCTGCCACGACGAAATCGTGACACAGATCCGGTGCCGGCGCGCCCGCAACGAACCACGCGGATCGTGTGCGGCGCGGGGCATCGGGTATGAAGACGGCATGCGCATAGCCGATCCGGCCACTCTGATCGCCGCCGGTGTCTCCGCCGCGCGAGCGACCGCGACCGCCGTGCTCGGGCTGCCCGGTGATCTGTTCGGTACCGCCGGCGAAGTGTTCGATGCGTTTCTCACCATCGACGACAACGCCGTTGTCCCCGGTGGGACCACACTGCTGAGCCCGGGTACCGCACACCGGGCCGTCGTCGAGGTCGGCCCCGATGATCGCGGCGCGCACGCCCGCAAGCTGTGCATCAAGGTCCCCGACGCGTACGCACCGGGGAGGGATCAGGATTTCCTGCTCTCGTCGTCCGGCGACGGTGCGCCGATGCACCACGCCGTGATCCCGAGCGACCCGGTCGCGCCGCTGTACTCGTCGCTGTGGCTGTACCTCGCCGGGCTGGCGCCGGTGCTGTTCGGAGTCCGCCCCACCACCACCGGCCGCGATGTGCGGTTCGCTGCCGGCGACGAGCTCAGCTTCATGGTCAGTGCGCCGGTCGGGCGGTTCCGTCGGATCGGCACGCTGTCGCTGACGGCCCCGCACGAGGGCCCGGTCCGGTTCGCCGGGAGCAGCAGCGGCGGGAACATCCGGCCGCTGCCGCCCGTGCTGTTCTACTGAGCGCCGCTACTGGGGCCACGCCCCGTTTGCTCCTGCAGTTCGTCGATGAGGGCCGACGCGTGCGCCTTGGTGGCGTCCTCGGGCACCTCGACGCCCGCTTCCTGGGCCAGGGTGTGCAGATAGCTGCGCTGCGGACCGGTCATCGGCTCGTCACCGGTCACCCATTGCGACCGATCCTTCTCCGCGTTCTCGCTCGGCGCCTGGTTGTTGTCACTCATGTGTGGTCACCTCCGAGCCTCCGGATGCCCATCGCACGCATGTTCGAAACCTGGAGACGCGGATGGCCCCGCCGGCTGAGGTCTGAACCGGCGAGGCCTGGGGACTACGGCCGCCCCGTAGCTACCCCCTGTCGTCCGCTTTGCCATCCCGCGCCATGATCAAACGGTCCGTGCCGGGGCCCATTCCGGGCCACCCGCCTGACCAGCGCCGCCGCCACCTGAAAGGATTCGGACCGTGGGCAAGAACGAACGCGCGAAGATCGTCATGACCGACGGCGAGATCGCCGAATTCATCGAACAGAGCCGCACCGCCACGATGGCCACGGTGCTGCCGAGCGGCCGGCCGCACCTGGTGGCGATGTGGTACGCCGTGCTCGACGGCGAGATCTGGTTCGAGACCAAGGCCAAGTCGCAGAAGGCCGTCAACCTGCGCCGCGACCCCACGATCACCGTGATGATCGAGGACGGCCTGTCCTATGACACGCTGCGCGGCGTATCGATCGACGGCGAGGCCGAGATCCACGACGACCCGGACACCAACCTGCGCGTCGGGATCAGCGTCTGGGAGCGCTACACCGGCCCGTACTCCGACGAGATGCGGCCGTTCGTCGACCAGATGATGAACAACCGCATCTGCGTGCGGGTGGTGCCGTCCCGGATGCGCAGCTGGGATCACCGCAAGCTCGGGATGGCCGGGATGCCCGTGTCGGGCAGCACCGCACAGTATCTCTAGATCTCAGCCGGTCATCCCGCCCGGCGGGCTGAACCCCGGATTCGCCAGCGCGGTGGCGGTGGCGGTGCCGATCGGGCCGGAATCGTCGACGACGACCGCGGTTCCGGTCGCCACCCCGTCGTGGCTGGAGTGCGTCAGAGCCGCCAGCCCGAGGTAGGGGCCCTCGGGCAGACGGCTGAGCGTGAGCGTGTAGTCGGCGTTGATGAACGCCAGTCCGTCGGGTCCGAAATGGGTCAGCGAGCTGGCCATGTCCCCGGCCATCGCGGCCCGGGTGAACGGCGTCAGCGCCACGCCGTCGACCAACGGCACCAGATCGCGGGTCCAGATGTATTTCGGGCCGTGGTGTGCCCACGCGTCGAGCCCGAGGGTCGGCGTGTGCTCCTGCTTGCCGTAGGTCCACACCAGCGTCGCGAGATGGTCGGGGAGTGGGTCCGGCACGGGTGGCGGCGGTGGCATGACGACGGCGCTCGACCACACCTGTCCCGGCGGTTGCTCGCCCCGGCGCAGGAACAGTGCCGACGCCTTGGCGACCACGGTGTCCCCCTGGGTCATGGTCGCCTCCACCAGCTTGAGCCGGCGTCCTTCGCGCGCGACGGAGGTCTGGAGCCGGACACCGGCCAGCGCGGCAGGGCGGAACAGGTCCACGGTCAGCCGGGCGGGCTGCAACTCCGGATCGCCCGCGTCGCGGTCGATGGCATGGCCGAGCAGGCCGCCGACGTAGTTGCCGCTGATGGTGTGTCCCCACGGGCCGCGCGCCCAGTCGGTCGGAACGAACGTGTCCGCCTCGGCGACGAAGAAGGCCCGGGTGCTCATCGCGCCCGACGATAGCCCGGTCTTCGGATCACCGGTGCGACAGCACGCGCTTCACGTCGGTGGTGACCGGGTCGACGAGGTCGTCGAACTCGTGGTTCTTCTCGAGGAAACCGGCGACCATCGAACACACCGGCACGATGCGCAGCCCGGCGTCGCGGGTGGCCTCCAGCGCCTGCTGCACCAGAATGGTGGCGAGTCCACGTCCGGAGAACTCGTCGTCGATCTCGGTGTGCGGGAAGATGCGTTGCCCCGGTGGTCGTGGTCGACGAACTCGGTGAATCCGGCCGGGCGACCGTCCACGGTGATGACGAAGCGATCCGATTCGGCGGTGACATCGGTGGGTGCGCCGGTCTTGTCGCGTTGGTCATGGTTGATCTCCGATCAGATCGGTGAACTCGGGATTCTTGTCGATGAACTCGGCGACCATCCAGCACTGCGGCACGACGCGCAGTCCCTCTGCCCGGGTGGCCTCCAGTGCATGGCGCACCAGGATGGTGGCCAGTCCCCGGCCCTGGAACCGCGGGTCGACCTCGGTGTGCGGGAAGATGCGGCGGCCGTCGCGGTCGATGAAATCCGCGATCCCGACGCGCCGGCCGTCCACCGAGATGGTGAAGCGGTCCGGCTCGGCGGTGACCTCGGTCGGGGCGCCGGTCCTGTCGTTGGTCATGACGTGTTCTATACCCCGGGATCGGGCCGGGGACGCAGGGTGGCGTGCGGCAGCGGCGGCGCGGGCAGCCGCGCGTGGCGTCCCCGGTAGCCCTCGACGGTGCCGAACCGGGCGTCGTGGTGTTCCCACTGGTCGCGGAAGGCCACGATCTCGGCATGGCTGCGGCCGACGAAGTTCCACCACATCACCAGCTCCTCGCCCAACGGCGCGCCGCCGAGCAGCAGCACCCGGGCCGGTCCGTCACCGCGGTTGACCAGCTGCACGGCGCTGTGGCCGGGGCCCTGGTACGCCAGGTCGGCCACCTCGAGCAACGCCCCGCACGCCTCGACGCGGCCCTGATCGAGGAGCACCCCGTGCTCGAAGTCCTCGTCGACCTCGAGCGTCACCGCGGCGCCCGGCGGCAGGTCGAGCTGCGCCCCGAGCAGCGGGGTGAACGTGTGCACCGGTGAGCGGCGCCCGTCCAGCTCGCCGAGGAACACCCGCGCGGTGATGCCGCCGACGGTGTGCGGCGGCGGCGCGTAATGCGCGAAGTCCCGGTCGGTGTCGCGGGCGGCCGCCGGCAGCGCCACCCACAACTGGGCGCCGTGCAGCACCATGTCCTGCGGACCGGCGGTCACCGACACCTCGGAGTGGCAGATGCCCGCGCCGGCGGTCATCAGGTTCAGTTCGCCGGGCCGCACCGTCGCCTGCACGCCCGCGCTGTCGCGGTGTTCGATCGCACCGCTGAACAACCAGCTGACCGTCTGCAGCCCGGTGTGCGGATGCGGCGGCACGTCCATCCCCACCCCGCCGCGCAGATCGTGCGGGCCGTAATGGTCGGCGAAACACCACGCCCCGATCAGCGAACGCTGCCGCTGCGGCAGCGTCCGGCGGACGCGGATGGCCCGTGGGCCGCCCAGCGGTACCTCGCGCGGATGCAGGACGCCGTCGAATGCCGAAGGGGCGCAGTCGACTTCGGCAGGTGCGGCGTCGGTGTTGCTCATCTGCCCACAGTAGTCTCCTGCGCGGCGGTCGCCGACCATGGCCGAGCGGATGACCTCGAGATCGTGGTCGTCGATCCGGAACACGCCGAAGCGGAACTTGAACCCCCAGCGGGCCTTGTCCTCGATGAAGTCCAGCTCGTCGATCAGGGGCCGGATCGGCGTCTCGACGCACGGCAGGAAGTCGACGTTGCGGCGCCACGGGTGGAAGTCGGGCGACATCTCAGCCTGGTAGGCCTCGTCGTCGGCAACGCGACCGATGGCCGTGAACGCCTGCAGTGGCTCACCGTCGGGATACGCCGTCCGGGGCGAGTAGAAGATGATCCAGTCGCCCCGGGCCATCTTGCGCAGCATGTGCGGCTTGCCATGGTTGGCCTGGGTGAAGCGGCCACGCACGCCGCGCTCGACGTGGTCTCGGCTGACCGTGTTGATCCAGTTCGTCATGCCCGCACGCTATGCCCGGGCACCGACGAGCAGTGCGCTTGTCCACAGGGGTCTGTGGATAACCCTTCGGCCCGCGTGAGAGTCTGACGCCATGGGCGAGGGCGGTCTGACGGCCGAGGATCTGCGCGACGTCGACCTTCGAGAAGCCTCCGTGGGGCAAGCGCGGGTATGACGAAAAGGCGGTGCTGGACTTCCTCGCCCTGGCGGCGCGTCGGCTGGACGGACGGGGGCACCTGTCGTCCGACGATGTCCGCGGTGTGCGGTTCAACAAGCCGAAGTTCGGCAAGCGCGGCTACGACGAACAACAGGTCGACGCCCTGCTCGCCGAGATCGCCACGGCCATCGCGGCTCTCGATGGCTGACCCCGGGGAGTTGCGTGCCGACCTGACCGAACTGCTGGCGCGCCGGGCACTGACCGAAGACGCCGCCCGCCCCGATGCGGTCGAGCGCAGACACGCCGCGCACGGCCGCACCGCGCGCGAGAATCTCACGGATCTGGTCGACGCCGGCACCTTCGTGGAGTACGGACGGTTCGCGGTGGCGCCACAGCGGATGCGGCGCGGCCTCGAAGACCTGATCGCCCGCACCCCGGCCGACGGTCTGGTGGCAGGCACCGCCCAGATCAACGGGGCGCTGTTCGGCGCGGCACGAAGCGCGTGCGCCGTGCTGTCCTACGACTACACCGTGCTGGCCGGAACGCAGGGCGCGCTCGGGCACCGGAAGAAGGACCGCCTCTTCGAACTCATCGACCGGATGCGGCTGCCCACCGTGTTCTTCGCCGAGGGCGGCGGCGGCCGGCCGGGTGACACCGACTATCCGGTGGTCTCGGCTCTGGACACCCGCGCCTTCGCGCTGTGGGCGGCGCTGTCCGGCGTCGTCCCCCGGATCGCCGTGGTCAACGGCCGATGCTTCGCCGGCAACGCCGTCATCGCCGGCGCCTCCGACCTGATCGTCGCCACCCGCGGTGCGTCACTGGGCATGGGCGGGCCGGCGATGATCGCCGGTGGTGGTCTCGGTGACGTAGGGCCCGATGCCGTCGGGCCGATGAGCGTGCAGGAGCCCAACGGCAACGTCGACGTCGTCGTCGCCGACGAGGCCGAAGCCGTCGCGGTGACCAAACGGCTGCTCGGCTACTTCCAGGGTGCGCTGTCCACCTGGACCGAGCCCGACCAGAGCACGTTGCGCGGCGCGGTCCCCGAACGCGCTCGCCGGGCCTACGACGTGGCCCCGCTCATCGAGACCCTTGCCGACGAGGGCACGGTCACCTTCCTGCGTCCCCGCTTCGCGCGGGAGATGGTCACTGCGCTGGCCCGCATCGAGGGCCGTGCGATCGGGATCATCGCCAACGACACCCGGTACACCGCTGGGGCCATCACCGCGGCCGCGTCGGACAAGGCGGCGCGCTTCCTGCAGCTGTGCGATGCGTTCGAGCTGCCGGTGGTGTCGCTGATCGACTGCCCGGGCTACATGGTGGGGCCGGCCGCCGAGGCGGACTCGCTGGTGCGCCGGGCCTCCCGGATGTTGGTGGCGGGGGCGGCTCTTCGGGTGCCGATGGTCGCCGTGGTGCTCCGGCGCGGATACGGGCTGGGCGCGCAGGCGATGGCCGGCGGCAGCCTGCACGAGCCGCTGTTGACCGTCGCGTGGCCGGGAGCTCACCTCGGTCCGATGGGTCTGGAGGGCGCGGTGCGGCTGGGCCTGCGTAAAGAACTCGACGCGATCGAGGATGTGCAGGAGCGGGAGGAACGGGTCCGGCAGGCCACCGCCGCGGCGCAGGAGAACGCCAAGGCGCTCAACGCTGCCATGCTCTTCGAGATCGACGACGTGATCGATCCTGCGGAGACGCGCGCGGTGATCGCCGCGACGTTCGCCGCGGCGCGAGGCGCGACCCGGTCCCGCCGGGGGTTCATCGACACCTGGTGAACGACGGGTGGTGCGTTATCCGACGCGGCGCGCCCGGTAGCCCGTCGCCAGCCATTCGGCCGCGACGTCGCGGAGGTGCTCGGTGAAGCCGTCGTGTTGGTGCCATTCGGCGAAGAAGCGGTGCACCCAGTCTTGGGTCGCGAACTCGCCGAATCTGCGCGGGCGGTGGATCAACATCTCGAGCCGGCCGGCGTCGCCCGCGCTGAACAGCAGCACCGGCCCCACGAACATGTTGCCGTTGAACGAGCACCGCCGGACCTGCCCGTCGGGGGTGTCGGCGACCACGCGATAGCAGAGGTATCCGCCGTCGAGGGCCGTGCGCTGGATGTCTCGGACCGTCCCGATACTCACGCCCGTCGCCCCCTCCGCGTTCTGCTCCCGCAGTGCTCCAGCTTTGAGGATGGCGTCGGTAGAGTCAACGGCGTTGACATAAGGGGGCGAAGGTGACCGAACCGCGACGCCAGCCCGCGGCCGGGCGTCGCCGCCGGCGCACCCGCGCCGGAACACAGCTGACGCGCGGGACCTACATCGATGCGGCGGTGAATCTGATCGAGAACCGGGGAGCGGCGGTGTTGAGCGCGCGCGCCTTGGCCACCGCGGTCGGTGCGGACCCGTCGGCGCTGTACCGGTACTTCGGCGGCATCGACGACGTGCTGCGCGCCGTCGCGGACAGGATGATCGGCATCGCGCTGGATCACTGGTCGCCCAGCGAGGACTGGCTGGATTCCCTGGCGGGGTTGGCGCGGGCGCTCTACGGGGTCTATGTGCGCGAGTTCCCGCAGACCGGTTTCGCGGTGGCGACGCGGACGACGGGACTGCCCAACGAGATTCGTGCCGTCGAGCTGACCATCGGGTTGTTGCGCGCCGGCGGGTTCGATGCCGAGAGCGCGGCACATCGATTCCGCTCGCTCGCCGACTTCCTGCTCGGGCAGGCGATGCTCGAGGCGGCGTTCATGTCCCTGCCGCCCGAGGTCCAGAGCATCGACAGTGCCGCGTGGCGCGAGTTCGGCAGCCGCTTGTCTCGTCCGGAGACGCCACACGCCTCGGCGGCCGCCCCGCACCTGCAGGGCCTGATGTTGCGCTCCTCTTTCGAGGCCACGCTCGATCTGGTGATGCGCGGCCTGGCCGCAGCGCCGCGCGGCACTGCTTAGAAAAGTGGGGACGGTGCCGCCATGGCGCCTCTCGGCGAGTGGTCGCTCGAAGCGACGAATGTGGTTGGAGCCCGGGGCATGCCCGGCACCGTCGAGGTCTGCAACCGCGTCACCGCCGGGGATATTCCGGATGACCCGTCCGCCGCCGACCCCCCGGAACCGGCGGCGGACGGGACGCACCGTCATGCGCTCTCGGCGTAGTAGACCCGGCGTTCGCGAACGGCGTGGCCATGCTGTTCGGCGAGCGACTTGAGCTGGCGCAGAGCAAAGGTCCGGCCGCGGCCCGCCTCGGGCACGTAGATGCCGGCCCACAGCCCTTCGGCACGCGGTGACTCGCACGCCTCCCTGGCGCACAGCCACCGGCGGGGACACGCCCGACAGATCGCTTTGGCCTCGTCGTCGGCGGTCGTGGTCCACCGGTCGGGGTCCCGAGTGCACTCGCCGACCGGCGTCTCGTCCCAGGACGTGTCGTTCATGTTGCTCCTCCCAAGGCGTCGGCGGCCGTGCGCCGCGATGGAGGAAAGCTAACCGACAAACCGTAGCGATGCAACAGTTCGTGCAACGGAAAGTGCGGCGGCGATCCGTCGGTCTGCGACCGGCGGGATGCCGAACTGGCACGGATACCCGCCTTGAACAGCCCGTCTTCGGGTACCGGGATCCCACGCCGCGCACCGAAAAGACCCTTGCGGAGATGCAGCGTTGATGCGGTTCCGAACGGCGCTGCGGTGTAGTTTTGACACGGAACCGTTGCGGTTCCACCGGCCGACCCGTAGCGGGACGGACAATCCTCGATACGATGGCCGGCGATCCCGACCACCTGAGGAATCCCGGCACATGACCAACGCGGAGTCGATCGAGGAGTCGACCGACGCGCCGGATCCGGGGATGGTCAGGGCGGGAGCCGCGGCAGCCGCCCGCCGGCGCGAACTCGATATCAGCCAGCGCCGGCTGGCTGCCGACGGCATCATCAACGCCGGTGCGTTGATCGCCTTCGAAAAGGGACGGAGCTGGCCTCGGCAGCGCACCCGAGCAAAGCTGGAGGAGGTCCTGGCCTGGCCGCCCGGGACCATCGAGCGGTTGCGCAGAAGCGAGCCCGCACCGCCCAGCCGACCGGCCGGCGGCACGACTCCGCCCACGAGCGATGACGAAGTCTCGCTGATCGCGCAGGCGGTCGTCACCGCCGTGGGCACGTTGACGTCGACCGTGGCTTCGCTGCCGGACACCGGGGATCCCGCGTTCACGCTCAGGGCCACCCCGATCCTGGCGAATCTGCGTCAGCTCGAGGCGGTGGCCGCGCGGGCGGCGCGCATCGGCAAGGTGACGCCGCCGTTGATCAAGGCGCTGGGCACCGTCCGCAGCCTGTACGACGATCTGATGGTGCGTGCCGCGGCGGCGCCGGGCGCCACTCTGGGGCAACGGCTCTATGCCGCGCGCCGGGGGGCCAACCTCACCGTTCTGGAAACTGCTCAGGCAGCGGGTGTTTCGGAGCGGACGATCCAGCAGGCCGAAGCCGACGAGCCGGTCCCGCCCATCGATGTCGAGGCCATCGAGACGCTGCTGGGCGAGCTCGCCTGACGGTCCGCGCTCGGGCGCGATGAGGTGAGGTCGGAAAACGCGCTACGCCGGACGCGGACCTCTGTACATTGTCAGCACTTGTAGCGGATGAAGGAGCCGGTAGGAGTCCCCCTGTGCCCACCCGAGACGACGCCGGAGCCGCCGGCAGCGCGGATGCGGACTCCATCGCGCCCAGAATTGGCTGGGTGCGCTACTTCTTCGACGACGACCGGTGGGAGTGGTCGGACGAGGTGGCCCGGATGCACGGCTATCGGCCAGGCGCGGTGGTGCCCAGCACGGAATTGGTGCTTTCGCAGAAACACCCGGCCGATCGCGCCGAGATGTCCGCGCTGCTGGCGCGGATCAGGGAGAGCCGGGAAGCGTTCAGCTCGCGCCACCGCATCCTCGATACGCAGGGCCGCACGCATCACGTCGTGGTGGTGGGCAACGAGCTGCGCGACGCGACCGGCCGCGTCGTGGGAAGCGACGGCTTCTATGTGGATCTGACCGCGTACGAGGACGTCCGGGAGAGTGAGGTCTCCGCGCAGATCGCGGAGTTCACTGCGCACCGGGCAGCCATCGAGCAGGCCAAGGGCATGCTGATGGTGATCTATGACATCGACGGTGCCGCCGCCTTCGACCTGCTCCGATGGCGCTCGCAGCAGGCCAACGTCAAGGTCCGGTTGCTGGCCGAGCAGTTGACCGTCGACTTCCGGGGCCTGCAGCGCGCCGGCGCCATGCCGCCCCGCGAGGTCTACGACCGCGTGCTGATGACCTCGCACCAACGGCTCGCCACCGGCTCGTCAGAACAGGCGTGAACGCCGGTGCGGCGAGAACAGGGCCGCGCTGTTTTCTCAACGGCGGAGTTGCCTCCGGTTTCGCCTGACACAGAACCGAAGGCAACCGTCCAGTCCAGCGCTGACCCGAGCCTATGCCGCAGGGCGGCGGTCCGGGAAGGCCAAAGGTCCACGTCATAGGGGTAGAAGGCCTCGATGCTCGCACTCCGGCGGCCGCCGCGCGACGGCGGCCGTTTCCGGCGCCGACACCAACTGCGGATTTCGTTGCTGAGGCTCCCGAATTGACGAAGCGGCAATTGCGCAGCGCAACGGGCGAAACCGTAGATGTCAATATTGACAATGCAATTCAGTTACGCTGAAAATCTTCTCAACGGCTACGGATTCGGTATATCTTGAGCATGGTTGAGCTTCCAGCCGACGGACGCGCTTCATTGGCGCAGCGTCGTTCGACCAGCGAGCCAGCGAAACCGTCCGGTCAACCTCATTACGTTCACTGCACCTGAGGTATGGAGGATGGTCGCCGTCGATACTCATGGGAGCCACTCCCGGACCCCCGCATCCACAAGCGAAGAACGTTGTGGCAGCGCTACTTTCGCTGCCAGGCAGTGCTCGGCTAACAGAATCGCCATCGCCGTCCTCGGCGATGTCGATGCCGTCAACGGCCGCGAGCTGGGCCGCTTCGTCCAGCGGCATACCCGGGTCTCCAAGCAGCTGGTGCTCGATCTGCGAGCCGTCGATTTCTTCGGGACCCAGGGGTTCACTGCGCTCTACTACATCAGCGTGCACTGCGCACGCAGCGACGTGGACTGGGCGATCATCGGCAGCCCGGCCGTCCGGCGGCTCCTGTCGGTGTGCGACCCCGAGGGCGAGCTACCGCTGGCAGACGACCTCGCGACCGCGCTTGCCCGCCTCGATCGACTCACACACGGGCTGCACCACGTCATCTGGACCGGACGCTCGGGGTGGCACGCCCAGTCGCGGGTGACCAGCACCCGATGACGTCGGGCGCGGTCAGCGCGACGGGCGCGTGGTCGGGAAGTGGGCCGCCAGCGCCCCGCAGATCTCGAGGAACCGTAGGCGCGCGGCCTCCGACATCTGCCGCGTTCCGTCGATGACGCCGCCGGGACGTAGTTGCGCGTCGAACGGCACCTCCACGACGAGTTGCCCGTGTCCGGAGAATTGTTGGGCCAGGATTGTTCTGGTGCGCTTGTCGGCGTGACCGTCGGAGTCGTTGAGCACCACGACCGTGCGCTGCAGCAACCGGGTCAAGCCGCGGGCGGACAGCCAGTCGAGCGTCTGCCCGGCCGCCGCGGCCCCGTCGACCCAGGGTGAGGACACCACGACCAGTGCGTCCAGGTCCCGCAGCGCTTCCTGGGTGACGGGGGAATCCATGGTCGAGCTGCAGTCGACGATCGAGATGGTGAAGTGGCGGTCGAGGCGCGAGACGGCCTCGCGGTAGATCGCCGGATCCAGCACCCGACGGCGGGCCGGTGTCGCCTCGCCGGCCAGCACGAACAGGCCGGCCCCGTTGCACCCCACCCGGCTGCGGAGGTCGGCGAACGTGTCGAGGTGCTGATCTGCGGCCAACTCCCAGAAGGAGCCGCGGGCATGCGGGTCGACTCGGCTGCCCAGCTTGCCGAACGCAGTGTCGGCGTCGATGGCCACGATGCGGTCGTCCTGGCGCAACTCGGCGAGCACCGACCCGATGCAGGCCGACACGGTGGTCTTGCCGACCCCGCCCTTGCCCATGATCCCGATCTTGAAGTGGCCCCGCAGCGGAGTGCGGATCGTCGCCTCGAGTTCGGCGAGGCGGCGTTCGGCCGGGGACGGCCCGAGGTTGACCAGCCCGAAGGTGCTTTTGTACAGCGCCCGCCGCCAGCCGCGTCCGGGGACGGGCTTGCGGGCGGGAACCAGGTCGGCCGGCTGAATGCGCTCGGCGTACGAACCCTGCTGGGCCGGCGGGCCTGCCATGTCCGGTGGTGGCGGGCCGGGCCGGGGGCCGGTGTGCGGCGGCGGCCACGCGGGCGCCCGTGCGGGTCCCGCCGGTGGACCGGAACGTGGTGCTGGACCGGTACCGAGGTCCAATGGTGCGCGCATGGGCGGCGTCGTGGGCGAACCTGGATCCGTGGCTGGTTCGGCGTGGCGGCTGACCGGCGCGGTCCAGCCCGCTTCGGTCGGCGTGGCTTCGTCGCTGTCCGTCACAACATGTCTCCTCTGGCTGCGATCCGTCGGCGCAACTCAGACTACGGGCCGCCTGCTGAGCAAAGGTGTGCCGCTGCGCTCGACATCGACCGTGACGCAGCGTGGTAGCCGTTGACCGGTGATACCGCGCTCGCTGGCCCCGCGGTCCTCAGCGCGGCGTTCCTGCCCACACGAATCGTTTGCTTCGGTAGATGAAGTACCATGCCACAGCGCTGCTCCAGCATTGCTTGGCCAGTGCAGCGCGGTCGTCGTGTCGGTGCCGCCGGTGCCGAAATTGCTGTCCGGGGCGGGGTGAATCCACTGGTAGGCTGCCCGATGGAAGGGGTGGTCGAGTATGGGTCTGTCCGACGGCGGTGAGGGCTTCGGCAAAGTCGTCGGCCGCGCGGCGTCGCACATCCTGGGCGCCGGACAGCTGATGATCGCCGGGATGCGCGCGACCACCGGCGAGGGCGAACCCGATCGGGGCGACGCTTTCGGGCAGGCCGCCGCCGTCTTCAGCGGCGCGGCAGAAGCGGTCCGGGCCGCGGCTCCGCGGGACGAGTGGCTGGGCGGCGGCGCCGAGTCCTATGCGCCCGCCAACCGCCGGCAGGCCGAGCGCGCGGGGTCGTTGGCCGTGCTCGACCGCACAGTGCAGACCGTGCTGACCCGGGAGGCCCGCCAGGTCGCGCGCCACCGCGAGCAGCTCGACGACCAGTCCGAGCATCTGGCAGATCTGGGCCGCACGACCGCGTCGATGGCGTCGATCCCCGGCATCGGGAACGCGATGAAGGCGGCCGTCGAGCTGACAGCGGTGCACGCCGCGCTCGACGCCTGCAGTGTGGAACTGGGCACCCTGCACCGGGAAGCCGAGGAGAACGCCGCTGAACTCCGCCGTGCTCGTCGGTGAGTACTCCGCGCTGACCCGGAAGGAGGCGCCGCCCGTCGTCGATGACGCTCCGCCGCGACCCCCGGTGGAGGAGCCGGCCGGGTCGGCGCCGCCCGCTCGACCCCGAACCCGATGCGCAGGAGGCCGCGCCGGAACCGTCGGCGGCTCTGACTGCCGCGGCCACCGCCGCGCCGCGTCCGGGCCCGGCAGCGACACCTTCACTGCTGCCATCGCCTGACGTCCCCAGGAGGTCTGCGCGGCCGAGCCCGCGGCCTCCTCGGCGCCGTCCGACGCGGGCGCCCAGATGGCCTCGGCGTTCGGCGCTGTCGGCGGCATGATCGGTTCGGTAGTCGCGCCCCTGACCGCGGTGTTGACCGGCGTCGCCGCGGCGGCGGGGCAATCGCTGTCGACGCTCACCAGCGCCGGCGCTGCGGATTCCGTCGACCAGCGGCCCGAACACGGCGACGCGACGCCCGCCGACGACTCTCGCCGGGAACCGGCCGATTCCGGTCCCTCAGGTCATGACTCCGCAAGCGGCGGCGATACCTCGGAAGAAGCGGTCGCGGAATCCGAAGCGTCCGCCGTGCCGCCGGTCGGTCGAGCCGGAGCCGCCCCGCCCGTCAACCCCGGCCGCGACCAGGCCCCCGCAGTAACAGAGCAGGAGACGACCGCTCATGTCGCACGACGCCCTCCAGGTGACGACCACCCACCTGCGCGAGCTCGCGGCCCGGCACGGCCGGGCCGCCGCCGAACTGACCTCGGCCACCGCCGCGGTCTGCGGGGCCGATACCCGGATCCGGCGGTCGCACGGGATGATCGCCTGGTCCACCGCGGCAGCCGTCGAGGCGCTCCAGCACGCGCGCCAGGCCGCGGGTCACGACGTCGCAGCGCACTCGCGCACGCTCGGCGACGACCTCACCGCGACGGCGCACCGCTATGAGACCACCGACGAGGTCTCGGCAGACCGCCTGGACGCACGGATGCGGCCGCGCTGATGGCGAGCCCGTTCTTCGGCGACGCCGAGCCCACCCACTACGACGACGTGGTCGGAGTCGAGGTGACCATCGACGGCATGCTGGTCATCGCCGACCTGCTCCATCTCGTCGACTTCCCGCTGTCCCTGGGAATCCGGCCGAACATCCCCTACGAGGAACAGCGCAAACTCGTCTGGGAACAGGTCACCCGCGACTTGACGGCGCAGGGCATCCTCACTGCGTTCGGCGACCCGCATCCGGAGGTGGCCGCGATGGTCGACGCCCTCAGCCGGCCCGATCGGACGCTGGACTGCCGGTGGTGGCGGCGCGACGTCGGTGGCAAAATGGTCCGCTTCGTGGTGTGTCGCAAGGGGGAACGGCATGTCGTGGCAGCGCGCGACGAAGAGATGCTGGTGCTGCAGCGGGTGGCGCCGCAGATCGGCTTGGCCGCCATGGTGAACGTGGTGCTCGGCGACTCGGCTGCGGCAAACGTGGAACCGCTGACCGGCATCGCGGCCAAGCTCGCCGAGGTGCGCACCGTGGACCAGCTGGCGAGCTACGGCCAACCGCTTTGCCTCCGCGCGGGTGTACGCCGATGCGATCAGCAATCCCGATAGCTGGGTGGAGATCACCGCGAACGAACGTCACCCGGGCGGGACGTACTCGGCCGCCGGCGTCGGGGCCGGTGTACTGGACTCCTCGCACGGCCGCATCGTGTCGATCCCGCGCCGGGTCAGCGGCGAACTCTATGGCAGCTTCCTTCCCGGCAGCCAGGAGAATCTGCAACGGGCGCTGGACGGTCTCATCGAGTTCCTGCCCTCCAAGACGTGGTTCGACCACAAGGACGTCGTCGAACCCGCCGACGCGTCGTATCCGGACTGAGAAAGGCAACACACGGTGGCCCACCCCCCACCCGGTACCCCTGACGACGGGGACCACGACGACCTGGCGGCGCTGGATCTTCAGCGCTGCGGGCGACGACATGGGCGACACCGAGCTCGGCGTGCTCCTCGACGACCACCTGACCGCAGCGTCGGGCGCCGACGAGGTCGCGGCGCCGATGTTCACGGTGACCAACCCGCCGGGAACAGTGACGGTGACTACCTACCTGGACGGCCGCGTGCACCGCGTAGACCTGTCTCACAAGGCGGTGTCGATGGCCGAGACCGTGCTCGGCGAGGAGATCGTCGTGATCGCCGGCCTGGCCACCCAGGATGCCCGATCCGCCCAGTACACCGTCATGCTCGAGGGCATGCGGGAGCAGGGCAACGACACCGCGGCCACCCGCGACTTCCTGAGCCGCGAACTCGAGTCTGCCCACCCCGGAACAGGCCAGGGCCGCTCGTGCCGAGCTGTTCGCGACCCGGTATGCAGGTGACCATGAGTGAGCATCTGGCAAGCGTCTTCGGCACCGCGGTCGGCATGCTGCCCACGTCGCCGGCGCGGTCGTTGGAGATGTTCACCGAGATCACCGACTACGACGAGTCCGCGTGCGACGCCTGGGTGGGACGGATTCGCTGCGGCGACACCGACCGGGTGACGATGTTCCGGGCGTGGTACTCGCGTACCAATTTCGGTCAGCTCGCCGGCGCTGCCGAGATCTCGATGAACAGCCTGGGCGCTCGGGTGCCGATCGGCGGAATGTACGGCCAGATCACCTACCCGGTGAACTCGCCGCTGGCCATCACGATGGGGTTCGCGGTGACCGAGGCCGGCGTCGGCAACTACGCCGACGCGATGGAGGCGCTCGACGGTGCGCCGTCGGCCGGCGCCGAACACCTGGTGTCCTGGGTGAAGGCGGTGGTCTACGGCGCGGCGCAGCGCTGGACCGATGTCATCGACGAGGTCCGCAGCGCGGGCAGCACGTGGCCGGACAAGTTCCTGGCCGCTGCCGCGGGCGTGGCGCACGGCGTGGCGGCGGCCAATCTCGGCCTGTTCACCGAAGCCGAAAGCCGCCTGGTGGAGGCGAACTCCTCGCCGGCAGGGGAGGCGTGCAACCAGGCGATCGCGTGGTACCTGGCGATGGCCTACCGCCACCTGGGCAACGAGGAAGCCGCCATCAGACTGCTCGAATGGCTGCAGGCCTCCTATCCGTCGCCGGACGTCACAGCCGCCCTGCGGGATCCGTCGTACCGGCTGCAGACCACCACCGGAGAGCAGATCGCATCCCGGCGCGACCTGTGGGATCCCGCCAGCGTCGAGGCCGACCACTCCGGCCGCGAGCGGCTGCTCGCCGAGGCTCAGGCGGAACTGGACCGCCAGATCGGACTGACCCGGGTCAAAGAGCAGATCGAGCGGTACCGGGCCGCCACCCAGATGGCGAAGGTCCGCGCCGCACGCGGCATGAAGGTGGCCCAGGCCTCCAAGCACATGATCTTCACCGGTCCGCCCGGCACCGGCAAGACCACCATCGCCCGGGTGGTGGCCAACATCCTGGCCGGCCTGGGCGTGATCGCCGAGCCCAAGCTGGTCGAGACGTCGCGCAAGGACTTCGTCGCCGAGTACGAGGGCCAGTCCGCGGTCAAGACCGCGCGGACGATCGACCGCGCGATGGGGGGCGTGCTGTTCATCGACGAGGCCTACACGCTGGTGCAGGAGCGCGACGGGCGCGCCGACCCGTTCGGCACCGAGGCGCTGGACACGCTGCTGGCGCGGATGGAGAACGACCGTGACCGGCTGGTCGTCATCATCGCCGGCTACAGCAATGACATCGACCGGTTGCTGGAGACCAACGACGGGCTGCGGTCGCGGTTCTCGACGCGCATCGAGTTCGATTCCTACTCCCCAGACGAGATCGTCGACATCGCCAGGGTCATCGCCGCGGCCAATGATTCGGCACTCAGCGAGGAAGCCGCCAAGCAGGTGCTGGAGGCGGCGACGCTGTTGAGCCAGAGCAGGGCCGGCGGCAAGCCGGCGCTCGACGTGGCGGGCAACGGACGCTACGCCCGTCAGTTGGTCGAGGCCGGGGAACAGAGCCGGGACATGCGCCTGGCGCGGTCGCTGGACTTCGACAGCCTCGGGGTGGAGGAGCTCAGCGAGATCAGTGGCGACGACATGGCAGCGGCGATCACGTCGGTGCACGGCCGAATGAACATCAGCGGGTAGGCGATGGCGGGATTCCGACTCACCACTAAGGTCCAGGTCAGCGGCTGGCGCTTCCTGCTGCGCCGGGTCGAGCATGCGATCGTGCGCCGGGACACCCGGATGTTCGACGACCCGCTGCAGTTCTACAGCCGGGCCGTCAGCGCAGGCATCGTGATCGCGGTGCTGATCTGCCTCGGCGCCGCGCTGCTCGCGTACTTCAAGCCGCTCGGAAAGCGCGGCGGGGACAGTCTTCTGGTCGATCGCACCACCAATCAACTCTATGTCGTGCTGCCCGACAGCGGTCAGCTGCGCCCCGTCTACAACTTGACGTCGGCGCGGCTGATCCTCGGCAACAGCGGGACTCCGGTGGCGGTCAAGTCCCAGGAACTCGACTCGATGCCGAAGGGCCAGCCCCTGGGCATTCCCGGCGCGCCCTACGCGACACCCGTCTCGGCCTCGCCCGAGGCGCAGTGGAGCCTGTGCGACACCGTCGTCAAGCCCGAAAGCGTTGCGCCGAGCGTGGATACGTCGGTGCTGATCACGCCGCTGGCGCTGGACGCCGCTGTCGGCCCGATGCGCCCCGATCAGGGCATGCTCGTCTCCTACGACGGCCGGGACTGGCTCGTCACCGACAGCGGCCGGCACGCCATCGACATGTCCGACCGTGCGGTGACCTCGGCGGTCGGCATCCCGGTGACGGCACGGTCCACGCCAATCTCCGAAGGTGTGTTCAACGCACTGCCCAACGCGGGCCCGTGGGCGCTGCCGTTCATTCCGGCCGGCGGCGCGCCGAATACGCTGGGGCTGCCGCCGGAACTGGTGATCGGTTCGGTGTTCACCACGGTGACCGATTCGGCCGGTCAGGACGACCAGCAGAACTACGTGGTCCTGCCCGACGGCGTCGCGAAGGTCAACGACACCACCGCCGCCGCGTTGCGCGCCACCAACTCCTACGGCTTGATCTCCCCGCCGTCGATGGAGGCGAGCACCGTGGCCCGGGTACCGGAGCGGGTGTACAAATCCCCGCTCCCGGATGCGCCGATGGTGATGCTTGCGCGTCAAGACATTCCGACACTGTGCTGGGCGTGGGAGCGGGAACCCGGCGACCAGTCTCCGAAGACCACGGTGATCGCGGGCCGGCACTTACCGCTGCCGGCGTCGGCGCTGAACATGGGGATCGACCAGATCACCGGCGACGCCACCGTGCACATCGACGGCGGGCAGTACATCAGGCTGCAGTCACCGGACCCCCGCTACGGCGAGAGCCTCTACTACATCGATCCGCAGGGTGTTCGGTACGGGTTGCCCGACGAGGAGACCGCCGCGAAGCTCGGCCTGAGCTCGCCGCGGACTGCGCCGTGGCAGGTGGTCAGCCTGCTGGTCGACGGCCCGGTGCTGTCGAAGGAGGCGGCGCTGGTCGAACACGACACGTTGCCGCCGAATCCCAACCCCCGCAAGGTCGATGGCGACGGTGCGGCGGCGGGCGCGACGAACGGAGGCGGCGGATGACGACCCGCAAGTTCACCCCGATCATCAAGCGCGGGCCCGCGCCTGACGCCCGGCGAGATCAACGTCACCCCGCCCGAGGACCTCGGTATCGACATCCCCCCGTCGGGCATGCAGAAGGCTCTGCCCTGGGTGCTGGGCGGGTGCATGCTCGGCATGGTCGCGATCATGATCTTCAGCGGCGTGCGGCAGCTCTCGCCGTACATGCTGATGATGCCGCTGATGATGGTGATGGGCGCCGTCGGCCTGGTGGCCGGGGGCGGTAGCGGCGGCAAGAAGGTCCCCGAGATCAACGCCGACCGCAAGGAGTACCTGCGGTACCTGGCGAACCTGCGCACCCGGGTGACGTCGTCGGCGGCCGCGCAGGTGACCTTCTTCAACTACCACGCACCGCATCCCGACGACCTGCTGTCGGTCATCGGCACGCACCGGCAGTGGTCGCGCGCTTCGAACGCGGACTTCTATGCGGCCACGCGCATCGGCCTGGGCTCGGAGGCCGCGGTCGACCGGCTGCTCAAACCGGCCGTCGGCGGTGACCTCGCCGGCCCCGCGGGCGCGCCACAGCCGCACCTCGAACCGGTCAGCCACATGTGGGTGACGAAGTTCCTGCGTACCCACGGTCTGCTTCACGACTGCCCGAAATTGGTGCAGCTCAGGACATTCCCGTCGATCGCGGTCGGTGGAGACCTGGAGGGATCGTCGGCGCTGCTCCGGGCGATGATCTGTCACCTCGCCGTGTTCCATCCGCCGGACATGTTGCAGATCCGGGTCCTCACCGACAACCCGGAGGACCCCAACTGGGCGTGGGTGAAGTGGCTGCCGCACGTGCAGCACCAGTCCGACACCGACGCGGCCGGCACCACGCGAATGGTGTTCACCCGGCCCGACGGGCTCAGCGACCTGGCCGCCCGCGGACCGCACACCGCCGACGCGACCCCCAACGGGCCGTACGTGGTGGTCGTCGACCTGACCGGTGGACGAGCGGGATTCCCGGCCGACGGCCGTGCCGGGGTCACCGTGCTCACGCTGGGGAACCACCGCTCCAGCTACCGCATCCGGGTCGACGCGGACGGCACCGCCGACGACAAGCTGGCCAACCAGACCTTCCGGTTGGTCACCAGCCGGGTGGACTCGATGACGCCGGGCCAGGCCGAGCGGGTCGCGCGCAAGCTGGCGGGCTGGTCGATCACCGGCACGATCATCGACAAGAGCACCCGCGTGCAGAAGAAGGTCGCCACCGAGTGGCACGAAATCGTGGGTGCGCAGACCGTCGAGGAGGTCACGCCCGCACGCTGGCGGATGTTCACCGACACCGACCGCGACCGGCTGCGCATCCCGTTCGGTCATGAGCTCAAGACCGGCGACGTCATGCACCTCGACATCAAGGAGGGCGCCGAGTTCGGTGCCGGCCCGCACGGCATGCTGATCGGCACCACCGGATCCGGCAAGTCGGAGTTCCTGCGCACACTGATCCTCTCGCTGGCGGCCACCCACCATCCCGACCAGATCAACCTGCTGCTCACCGACTTCAAGGGCGGTTCGACGTTTCTCGGTATGGAGAAGCTGCCGCACACCGCGGCCGTCGTGACCAACATGGAGGAGGAAGCCGAGTTGGTCAGCCGCATGGGAGAGGTGCTCACCGGTGAACTGGACCGCAGGCAGTCGATACTGCGGCAGGCCGGCATCCAGGTCGGCGCGGCAGGGGCGCTGTCCGGTGTCGCGGAGTACGAGAAACACCGCGAACGCGGCGCCGACCTTCCGCCGCTGCCCACGCTGTTCGTCGTCGTCGACGAGTTCGCCGAGTTGCTGCAGAATCACCCCGACTTCATCCAGACTGTTCGACCGGATCTGTCGCGTCGGCCGGTCGCTGCGGGTGCATCTGCTGCTGGCCACCCAGTCGCTGAACACCGGCGGTACCCGCATCGACAAGCTGGAGCCGAACCTGACCTACCGGATTGCGTTGCGCACCACCAGTTCCGCGGAGTCCAAGGCAGTGATCGGAACCCCGGAGGCGCAGTACATCTCGAACAAGGAGAGCGGCGTGGGCTTCCTGCGCGTCGGAATGGAGGACCCGGTGAAGTTCCAGAGCGTGTACACCGGCAACCCGTACGTGCCCACCGTGGTGGCGGCGGGCGACGCGGACATGGCGCCGCGCAGCCACGCCGACAGCAGTGTCCGGATCCACCGCTTCACGACGGCGCCGATCCTCGACTCCACGGTGCGCTCATGACCATCGACTCGGGCCAGAAGGTGCTGCGCGAGGTCGTGCTGGAGCAGCTCACCACGGGGGAGAACCACGCTTACCGGATGTGGTTGCCGCCGTTGGCCGATCCCACCCCGGTCAACGAACTCGTCGCGCGCGACTACGAGCGGCGTCCCCTGCGCGTCGGTATCGGCGTCATGGACGAACCGCGCCGGCACCGCCAGGAGGTGTGGGGGATCGACATCTCCACGGCGGCAGGCAACGTCGCGATCGGCGGAGCGCCGCAAACCGGCAAGTCGACCTTCCTGCAGACGTTCATCCTGTCCGCGGCGGCCTCGCACACGCCGCGGCAGATCCAGTTCTACTGCGTCGACATGGGCGGCGGCGGACTGATGTACATCGAGGATCTACCGCATGTCGGCGGCGTCGCCACCCGTGCCGAGCCCGACCGGGTCAATCGGGTGGTGGCCGAGGTGAAAGCCGTTCTGCGGCAGCGGGAGCAGACCTTCAAGCAGTATCGGGTGGGTTCGATGGCCGACTACCGGCAGATGCGGGAGGACCCCGAGAACGCCGCGTCTGCGGACCCGTTCGGGGATGTCTTCCTGGTCATCGACGGCTGGCCGGCGTTCGCCGCCGAATTCGTCGACCTCGAGCCCGTCGTCCAGGATCTGGCCGGGCAGGGGCTGGCCTACGGGGTGCACGTGATGATCTCCACGCCCCGGTGGACCGAACTCAAGGCGCGCGTGCGCGACTATCTCGGCACCAAGGTCGAGTTCCGGCTGGGCGACGTCAACGAGACGCAGATCGATCGCATCACCCGGGAGATCCCGGTGAACCGGCCGGGGCGGGCGGTCTCCACGCGAGAAACACCATCTGATGATCGGGGTGCCGCGCCTCGACGGCGTGCACAGCGCCGAGAACCTGGTGCCCGCGATGTCGGCCGCGGTGCGCGAGATCGCGGCGCGGCACACCGATGAGGCGCCGCGGGTGCGGGTGCTGCCCAGCCGCGTCCATCTGCAGCAGGTCGACCCGAACCCGCCCGGGCCGGAGTCCGACTACCGGACCCGCTGGACGATCCCGGTGGGCGTGCGCGAGTCGGATCTGACCGTCGCGCACAACCACATGCACACCAGCCCGCACCAGTTGATCTTCGGTGCACCCAAGAGCGGCAAGACCACGATCGCCACGGCCGTGGCGCGGGCCATCTGCGCGCGCAACAGCCCCGAGCAGGTGCGCTTCATGGTGGCCGACTACCGCTCGGGCCTGCTGGAGGCGGTTCCGGAGACACATCTGCTGGCCGCCGGCGCGATCAACCGCAACCACACCACGCTGGAGAACTCGATCAAGGCGCTGGCCATCAACCTGAGCAAGCGGCTGCCGCCGTCGGATCTGACCCCGTCTCAGCTGCGGTCGCGGTCGTGGTGGACCGGACCGGACATCGTCCTGCTGGTCGACGACTGGCACATGATCGTGGCCGCCGGCGGCATGATTTCGCCGATGGCCCCGCTGTCGCCGTTGCTGCCGGCGGCCGCCGACATCGGTCTGCACCTGGTGGTGACGTGCCAGATGAGTCAGGCGACATCGGGCGACGATGGACAAGTTCGTCGGCGCCGCCTACGGCGCGGGGACGCCCACGATGTTCCTTTCCGGGGAGAAGCAGGACTTTCCGTCCCGGGAGATTCTGGTCAAGAAAAGGCCGCCTGGCCAGGCGTTCTATGTCACGCCCGATGGTAAGGAAGTGATCCAAGCGGCGTATGTGGATCCACCGGCAGAAGAAGTGTTCGGAGCACCCACCGAGGGCGGTTAGGATGGCTTTCGGGCTGCTCAGCAAATGTTGGGCTAACCGCACAGGCGATTGCATCGGGGGATTCGACGGCGCGTCCACTGACTATTGCTGCCGTTTGAACCACCACAAAAGACAGCACTGTATTCAGCCAGAGTGAGGAGACAGCAAATGCAACCACTGAGCCACAATGCCGGTGCGGTCGGCGTCGGCGGGCAGGTCGTCGCCAACGGATCCCGCGGCCTGGCCACCGGTACCGCGGCGACCGCCGAGGTGACTGCACTGGCTCCCGCCGGTGCTGACGAGGTCTCGATGCTGGCGACCGCGCGCGTTCATGGCCGAGGGTGTGCAGACGCTCGGGATCAATGCGCTGGCCCAGGAGGAGATCGCCCGCGCCGGATCCACCGTGATCGAGGTCGCCGGCGTCTACCAGGCCGTCGATGGCGAGAACGGCGCGACGCTGGTCTGAGTCGGACCTGCGATACGAGTCGAGTGAGCCATGGCTGTTCCGCCGATCTTCATCCCACCCATCTGGGGAGCGTTCCCTCCCGAGGTGAACACTGCGCGCCTGATGGCCGGGTGCGGGTCCTGCGCCGATGATGCAGGCCGCCGCGGGGTGGGAAGCGCTGGCGATCTCGCTGGAGACCCAGGCTGACGAGCTGGCGGCCAGTCTGGCGTCCCTGGCGCAGATGTGGCAGGGCATGGGCAGCGAGCGCGCCATCACGGCGTCGATGCCGATGGTGGTCTGGCTGCGCATGCTGTCGCTGCAGGCGCAGAAACGGGCCGTGCAGGCGTCGGCGCAGGCCAGCGCGTACACGGCGGCGCTGACGTCGACCCCGCCGCTGCCCGAGATCGAGACGAACCACGTCACCCACGGCGTGCTGGAAGCGACCAACTTCCTCGGGGTCAACGCCGTTCCCATCGGGCTCAACGAAGCCGACTACGTGCGGATGTGGGACCAGGCGGCCACCGTGATGAGCGGCTACGAGGCCGAGACGCTGTTCAACGCGACGTTCGAGCCGGTCGCGCCGCCGCAGCCGATCGTCGCTGCCGGGCGCTGCCGAGGCGGCGATGTCGATGGGCATGGCGAGCGCGGCTCCGATGACCGGCAGCGCAGTGGTCCGCGATGCCGTGTTCGCCCATGTCAGCGGGCAGGGCAAGGCCGAGGAGGCGGCGCTCACCGGCGGCCGCGCCAACCAGGCGGCCACCGAGGCGGCCAACCAGGGACGGCACGAGGCCACCCAGACCCGCCCGCTGCAGCAGGACCCGTCGCAGACCATGCAGATGGGCATGCAGATGGCCTCGCAGGTGGGTTCCACGCTCGGTCAGCTGCCGCAACAGCTCATGCAGGGTGTCACCCAGCCGTTCCAGCAGCTGACTCAGCCGCTGCAGCAGGTGTCGTCGCTGTTCGGTCAGATGGGCGGAATGATGGGTGGCGACAAGGGCGCCCAGGTCGGGATGCTCGGAGCCACCCCGTTCTCCAACCACCCCGCGATCGGGGGAAGTGGACCCGCAGCAGGCGCCGGTCTGGTCCGGGCCGCATCGCTGCCCGGCGCGGGGGGCACCGCCGCCCGCACACCGTTGATGTCGAATCTGATCGGCCAGGAGTTGGAGCCCACGATGACTCCGGTGGCGGTCGGTGCCGGAGCTGCCGCGGGTGCCGCCGCATCGGGTCTCGCTCCCGTCGGCGGCGGCGGGATGGGCGGTGGACCGATGGGCATGATGGGCCAGCGCGGGAAGAGCGGCGGCAACAAAGCGGGCCTGAACGCGCCGGCAGCGCTGGAGTACGACCTCAACGAGGACGAAGAGGACGACTGGTGATCCACGTCCACAGACTTGCCGACCGCCTGGGTCGGGGAGCTCGCCGATCGGGCGAGAGCACAGGTAAACAGAGAGAAGGTCAGCAATGGCATTGGTGAATGCGGATACTCCGCAGTTAATGGCGGAGGCGGCGAATTTCGACCGGATCTCCGGTGAACTCCAGTCCGTCCTCGCCCAGGTCGAGTCGACCGCCGCGGGTCTGGCGCAGAGCCTGCACAGCGAAGGCGCCGGACAGGCCGCGCAGGCCGCCCTGCTGCGGTTCCACGAGGCGTCGAGCCAGCAGATCCGTCTGCTCACCGACATCTCGCAGAACATCCACACCAGCGGCACGTCGTACCTGAACACCGACGGGCACAACGCCGACGACCTCGCATCGCAGATGCAGTTCTAGAACAGACCACCGGACAAGGAGAAGCACGTGGGACAAATCAACTACGAATTCGGCGCCATCGAAGCCGGCGCCGGCGAGATCCACAGCGCGGTGGCGCGCACGCTGGGTTTGCTCGACGAGGGCCAGGGGTCGCTGTCGCGGCTGCAGGGCGCATGGGTCGGCGACGGCTCCATGTCCTACCAGGCCGTTCAGCAGCGCTGGGACAACAATGCCCAGGAGCTCAATCAGGCGCTGCAGAGCCTGGCGCACGCGATCAGCAACGCCGGTTCCACGATGGGAACCACCGAGGCCGGCGTGATCGGAACCTTTACATAAGCCGGGGTGGAGCACGCCGGTGGGCGACCGACTGAGATGACGGGATCGCCCACCGCGTGCGCCGCACACGCTCTGACCGAAATTTGAGAGGTACACATGTCGGCCGACTATGACCGGCTCTTCCACTCCCCGGATGCCGTGCCACCGGCGGACGAGGACGCCGAGCGCGACGCTGCGCCAGCCGGCCCGGAAGCCGCTACGCCCCCGGGTGATTTCGCCGCGCGGCGACCTGACTCCACCTCCGATGCCTGCGGTGCAGCCGGCGCGTACCCAAGCGGCACCGCCGCCGCCCCGGCAGACGGAGGTCACCGCGCAGATCCCGCCGACTCATCACACGGGTCCGCAGCCGCTGCCGAACAACGGGATGATGCGCACCCCGCAGACATCGGCGCCGGTGGGCGCACGCCACGAGCTGCCGCGACACGCACCGGCGCCCCAGCCGCGGCCGGCGCCGGCACCGGCTCCGTCGCAGTACTTCACCGAGCCCGACACCGACCGTCGCCACGGTGCTGCGCCCGCGCCGACGTCTGCCGCCACGATGGGCAATCACCGGGCGATCGACGCACTCTCGCACGTCGGGGTGCGATCCGCGGTGAAGATGCCGTCCCAGCGGGGCTGGCGGCACTGGATCTACCTGTTGACACGGATCAACCTCGGACTCTCCCCCGACGAGCTCTACGAGATGGATCTGCACGCCCGGATCCGGCGCAATGCCCGCGACTCCTATCAGATCGGCGTGTTCGGCCTGAAGGGCGGAGTGGGCAAGACGGCGGTGACGGTCGCACTCGGTTCGGCGCTCAGCACCATCCGCGGCGACCGGATCCTGGCCATCGATGCCGATCCCGACGGCGGCAACCTGGCCGACCGGGCCGGGCGGCAGTCCGCCGCGACGATTGCGGACCTGTTGTCGGACAGCGAATTGAACCGTTACAACGACATCCGGGCCTACACGAGCATGAACAGCGCCAACCTCGAGGTGTTGTCCTCCGAGGAGTACAGCGCAGCCCGCCGCGAATTCAATGACGAGGATTGGCGGAGCGCCACCGAGATCGTGTCGCGCTACTACAACCTGGTCTTGGCCGACTGCGGTGCCGGGCTGTTCCAGCCGGGGGCGCGCGGCGTGCTCTCGACGGTGTCGGGTCTGGTGATCGTCGCCAGCGCGTCGATCGACGGCGCCCGGCAGGCCGCGATCACCATGGACTGGTTGCGGCAGAACGGTTATCAGGATCTGCTCGGCCGGTCCTGCGTGGTGATCAACCACGTGGTGCCGGGCAAACCGAACATCGACGTCGAGGACTTGGTGCAGCAGTTCGAGCGGCACGTGGCGCCAGGCCGGGTCATCGTGCTTCCGTGGGACAAGCACATCGCCGCGGGCACCGAGATCCAGCTGAGTCTGCTGGGTAAGGCGTTCGAACGCCGGATCGTCGAACTGGCGGCGGCACTGTCGGACGACTTCGACCGGATCGAGCGGCGTTGACCGCGACGGCCGCGCCGGCTTCGGCGTCGAGCGTCACCCCCGGCCGCCCTGCGACCACCAGGGTGACGATCCTGACGGGTCGGCGCATGACGGATCTGGTGCTGCCGTCGGCCGCGCCGATCGAGACATATGTGGACGAAACCGTGTCGGTGTTGGCTGACATCCTCGAAGAGACGCCGCCGGATGTGTTGGCGGGCTTCGACTTCAAGGCGCAGGGGGTATGGTCCTTCGCGCGGCCCGGTGCGCCTCCGATCAAACTGACCGAGTCGCTGGACGATGCGGGCGTGGTCGACGGATCGCTGCTGACCGTGGTGTCGGTCAGTCGCACCGAGCGCTACCGGCCGTTGGTCGAGGACGTGATCGATGCCATCGCGGTGCTCGACGAGACCCCGGAGTTCGACCGCAGCGCGTTGTACCGCTTCGTCGGGTTGGCGCTGCCGTTGGCGGCGCTGGCGATCACCGCCGTCGCGATCACGTCGTGGACGGCGACGGGGCGCGACTGGTGGTGGCCCCTGGCGCTGGGCGTCCTGGGCCTCGGCCTGATCGGCGGCAGCTGGCTCGCCCAGCACCGGTTCGCCAACCTCGACATGGCCGAGAGCCTGCTGGTGTCCTCGATCGTGATGCTCGGCGGCGCAGTGGCTTTGGCGGTGCCGCTGCCCCGGGGCGTGGAGACGCTGGGCGCACCGCAGATCGCCGGTGCCGGCGTGCTGGTGCTGTTGATGGTACTGGCGGGGCGCGGTGGTCCGCGCGGCCGCGCCGAAGTGTCGGCTTTCTTGGCTGTCGTGGCGATGGCGGTGACCATCGCTGCGGTCGCGTTCGGCTACGGATGGCAGAACTGGGTGCCCGCCGGCGCCATCGCGTTCGGTCTGATCGTGGTCACCAACGCGGCGAAACTGACCGTGGCGGTAGCGCGCATCGCGTTGCCGCCGATTCCGGCGCCCGGCGAGACCGTCTCCAACGACGAACTGCTGGACCCGGTGGCGACCACGGACACCTCGGAGGAGACGGAGACCTGGCAGGCGATCATCGCCTCGGTGCCGGACTCGGCGGCGCGGCTGACAGAGCGCAGCCGGCTGGCCAAGCGGCTGCTGATCGGATTCCTCACCGCAGGTGCGCTGATCCTGGCCGCCGGGGCGATCGCCGTGGTGGTGCAGGGCCACTTCTTCCTGCACAGTCTCATCGTCGCCGCACTGGTAACGGTGGTCTGTGGCTTCCGGTCACGGCTGTACGCCGAACGGTGGTGCGCCTGGGCGTTGATGGCGGCGGCGGTCGTCATCCCGACCGGCGTGATGGTGCGGCTGTGTCTGTGGTTCCCGGAGCGGGCCTGGCTGGTTTTGGGCGTCTACACGGCGCTGGCCGTAGTCGCGGTGATCACGATCGGCGCGACCGAAGGAATCCGACGCGTCTCGCCGGTCACCAAGCGGATCCTCGAACTGGCCGACGGAGCGGCGATCGCCGCGGTGATCCCGATGCTGTTGTGGATCGCCGGCGTGTACGACCTACTGCGGAACCTGCGGTTCTAGGAGGATCCCGTGACGAATCCCGCTCCGCTGTCGGTGGATCCAGATCAGCTGGCCGCCGCCGGTGGTGAACTGGCCTCGGCGGCAGCTGACCTGCCACCGGCTCCGCCCCCGTTCATGCCTGTCGGAACGGATCCACTGTCCGCGGCGATCATCGGACAGATCCCCGCGGTCGAAGGCCCGGTGATGACGGAGCTGCCGGCAGTGAAGACGCAGGCAACGGAGACGGCGAACAACGTCGTCAACGCCGCGAAGGCCTACGCGACCACCGACCAGCAGCTGGGTGGACAGATCAGCCAGGAGATGCAGAACCCGGCGAGCGCGGCAGCGGCGGGTTCGGGTGGTGGCCCGACCGGAGCGGTCGCTGGCTCCAGCGCCGGGTCCGCTGCGGGCTCAATGGGCCAGATGATGGGCATGCCGATGCAGATGGCCGGACAGATGGCGCAGATGCCGCAGCAGGTGATGGGTGCGGTGGCCGCCGTACCGCAGGGTGTGATGCAGGGCGCGCAGCAGGTGCAACAGCAGGTCCAGCAGATGGTGGGTCAGTTCGGCGGCGGCGGAGCTTCGGGCAGTCAGGCAGAGGCCCCGGCCGGCGGCGGTCTGCCCGGTGCGGAGGCGCCCAGCGTCGAACAGCCCAAGGACGACCACGACGGCGCGGCCGCGAGTGAACCCGGAGCCGAGCGCGCCCCGGAAACCAAGGACAAGGCAGACGTCGATACCGACACCACGGCACCCGGTCGGCACCGCCGGCCGGAGCCGTCAGATCCGGGGATAGATGTGTGACCGATTCACTGAAGGTCAACACCGACGAATTACGCGGCGCAGCCGCGACATTCACCGCTGCTGGCGACAAACTGGCAACCATGGAGATAGCTGCGCCGCTCGGTGATGCAGCCTCCTCGGTACCGGCGCTGCAGACCGCCGGTGCCTGCGCCGCGGCCGAGGCGACCGTCGCAGAACAGCTGACGGCTCTTGCCGGTGCGGTACGCACCTACGGTGCCAATGTCGCTGCAGCGGCGGCCAAGTACGAGTCGACGGATCGTTCGGCGGGCGGCTCGATCACCGCAGTCGAAATCCCGGCGCCCGGTTCCTCTTAGCTCAGGCCGAAGCGGTCGCGGTGAGCGCGTCACCGATGAGCACCGCCAGGTGCTGCCAGTAGACCCAATCGGCGATCGCCTGGCGCTGGCTGTGCGCGTCGGTGGCGGTGTGTGCTCGGTGCAGCGAGAGCTGTTGTGTGTGTTCGGCGTAAGCCACGAACGCCTTGAGGTGCGCCGCGCCGCGCTCGGAACTGGTGCTCATCAAGGGCTTGGCGACCTCGAACCACAACAGGGCCGTTTCGTCGGGCGGTGGTGCGCTATCGGTGGGCGCCGGCGGGAGCAGCTCAGTCAGGCCGGTGTCGGTCACCGCGGCGAGCTGGTGGGCGGCGCCCGGTGCGATGACTTCAAGTCGGCTGCGGCCGTTCATCGTGCCGTCATCGGGGATGTCGTCGGCGGTGAGCACGATCTTCGCCACGCCCGGGTCGAAATTGGCGAACTGCTCTTCGGTGGCGACGACGGCGCGCAGTTGCATGTCGTGGTGCTGTGCCCAGCCCTGGACCGCGTATACGGGATAGGTAGCCCACTTGGCGCGCTCCGACAGAGGGATCGCCTCGTCGGCAGAGGCCATTTTGATCTGTTCGGGCAGGTGCACGCCTTCAGGGATGTAGGCCAGGCCGTAGCTGTTGGCGACGACGATCGTGCCGTCCGAGGTGATGCCGGTGACCCAGAAGAATCCGAAATCCATGACGCCGACGTTGAGTGCTGCAGCGATATGGCGAGCACGCAGGACGGGATCATTGCCTTTTGCGTTGCGCCGCAACGCTCCTGCGGTCGTCGCGGCGGCGATGGCGTCACGCTCAGCGCGGGCAGCCGAGACCGGTACCGGCGCAGGTGCGGCCGCTGCACTCGCGGCGCTCGCGGCGGACATGGGAGCGACGCCGGGTCCCCCGGTGGGCGCCGGTGCGGTACCGGGTCCGGCGGCGTGCCGGGTGCCGGCGCACCGGGTGGCGGAGGTGTCGTGGGCGGTCCGAGGGGCACGGGCGGTGGGGGCGCCGCTGCCCCGCCAGCCGGCACCGAACCCACAGGCGCCGCGCCCGCAGGACCCCCGGACATGCCGGCGCCGGCAGTGCCGCCGGAGGCGCCACCTGACGGCGATGCTGTGGCTGCCGCCTGATTGACCGGAGCTTGGGTAGGGGCCGGAGAACTCGCCGGAGCGGAGGACGCGAGCGGCGGCGGGGCCTGGCTCGTCATCGGCTGAACGGGAGCAGCCTTCGCGGCATTCGCAGTGTTGCCCGATCCTGCCTTGGCGGCGTTGGGATTTGGGGTAGTGGCGCCGGTCTGGGTTGCAGACGTGCGGTGGGATTGGCGAACTGCCGTTTGAGTTGGCTCCAGACGGTGTCGACGAGGAAGCAGTCGAAGCCGGCTGGTGCCGGATGACCTGACCCGGTCGTACTACTGCCGGATGAGTCCCGGCGGACCTGCGCCGGGCGTCCAGACCCGTCGCGGATCAGGCGAGAGGTGGCGATGCAGCCGGATTGCTGTCGAGCCTCGTTTCGGCGGAGTACGTGACAGTATCGGCGTGAGTCGCGGAGAGGAGCCTGGTCTCCGGGAGCGAGACGCTGGGACGGGCATGTGGTGCCACGAACCCGGGTCGATGATCGGCGGTGATCTGTTTCGGCGGGAGGCGTACTAGCTTGGTGCGGGGACTGGTGGGATCGAATGGCATCGCGTGCGGGTCCAAGTGCCAAACTCTGGAGTACTGATTGCTGCCGTCGGCTAGAACGCAGCTGTATTCAGTGCATTCTGGGAGCAGCACGTAGCCCTTAATAAGGTCTTCTTTCGCCTCACTATTAAGGTCCGGCGCGCTTACTAATTGTTTGAATCAACTGTTCGGCTTCTCGAGATTCCGGTTGACGGACGTTTTCGTCTGAGTGACAAGCCCAGCGGCCATGTTGTAGTAGGCGTAAGCTTTGCCAAGATGTGTCGTTAAGTCGGACATTTGTGTAATCTGCTGTTGGATTGAAGTGCTGCCCAGCGTTCGCCGCGCCGCCTGATCCACACGCCGCCCTCGAAAATTGTCCTCGTTGTTGAGCCATCCATCTTACGCGTAAACAATACCGTATTACTTACGCCTGAGGAGGTCCTCGGGCCCGTTGCATGAAGGCGGATCCTCATCGATGTCCGGCCAACCATCGGGCTCCGTCATTTCCTCGATGTATTCGTACCCTCGCTTTACCGATACCCATGCTCTAGCTCTCGGCCGCTTTGCAGGCTTGGTCGACTGCGGTAAGTATCTCGAAGATGCGGTATCTAAGATACTTGTCTGCCGGACATGTAGTTGGAATCGCTTGAACAAAAGCGCGCCGATACTGGGCCGACGGTGCGCAGAAGTCGGCAAGACAGGGTTGTTGCTCTGAATACCCAATTGTTGTGTTCGATCTGTCGGCATTGTCTGCATTGCCGATACAACGTCGGTGTACAAAGAGCGCTGTTCGGCGACCATTCGCTTCGCCGGGACGTAGGATCGGACCAGATCCATTACCACAGTGTCGGTATCCGTCGGTGAATCGCAAACCATGGACAGTCCAGTCCCCGCATAAAGTCGAGCTTACCGGAAGGAATCGTCGCGGACTCCGGGGACATTCGCGAGTAGTCGCGACCTTGATCGGCGGTGCGCTGGAACGACGAGTGGCTCACGCGCTGCGGCCGAGCCGTAGGTCGATTGCTGCGCAAATCCATACGATGCTCGCGGATGTGCTGCTCGGCGACCAGTGCAGGAATGGTCGTCCGACGGAGCATAATCGGAGATCTGTCAGCGTATGCCGCCAATAGGCGATCGACTGCTCGTAAAGCTCTCGCATGACTCGGTGAGGTGTGCTTTTGCGAGCGCCACCGTTTAATTTGCGGCGGACCGCATTGCCCGCGCAACTGACTCGTATCGAGCACGCTGCTCTGGGGACCAATCAGACTCCGCAATTGACGGGTCTCTGTTACCCCAGCCCTTACGCTGCTCGGCGGCGAGGGTGTCATTGATCGGTCCCCAGGCTGCGCACGTCGGATCCTCAGTGATAATCCCGACGGGCCCGCGATCGTTCGCGCTCGCAATGTCAGATGTGTCGACTGAAGTGCTCGACGGTGCTGACGCCGTGGGTGCGCTCGACCCCGATCCGTCTCGGGTGAAAAGCAGTGTCGCCACCACGGTGAGAACCACAACGACGAGCAGGGCAAGACCGCCGAGTATCCACTTCGCACGGTTGCCGCCTTTCGGCGGCGGCCCCCATGGTGGCGGGCCCGGAGGTGGCGGCCACTGGCCGGGAGACTGCATCGTCACGCGCGCAACTCCCGCTCGTGCCGTCTCATCCCCTCAACCTCCCCGGTCAGCGCAGTCCATCGCATCGGTCTGGCGCACAGCCGACGGATCAAGCTTACGAGAGCGCGCGGCCACCCTTTGTCGCTGATTTCGACCGCGCCAGGCTACCCTTGATCGTCGCCCATCTCCGCCGTGATCTCCGCGACCACCGCATCGATGCGTTCGCGATCGGCGTCGATCGACGCCGACGCTTCCGCCGAGGCCTTCTGTAGTGCCTCGTTCACCCGGTTCTCGACGGTCTCGGCCCCCAGGCGGAGCAGACCGTCCTGGATGTAGACGTCTTTGAGCCAGTGGTGCCCGTTCAGCGTCACCTCGACGGTGTCGGTGTCATCGGACGCGATGAACGATTCGGTCGCCATCTTGTCCAGCTGCTCGTCCATCAGCGATTGCAGACGCTTCGCCTGGCGCAGAACCGCGGCGACTTCGGGGTGCATGTCGTCGGTCACTACGACTCCTTCTTCGTGTCCTCGGGCCCACCGCGGCGCCGCGGCCGCAGGCCGATGACCGGCTCGGTGTGCGGGCGGTCCTCGGTGTAGAGCTCCTCGTCCTGCGACAGCTGCGGATTGCGCTTCTTCTCTCCGCTACCGCCGCCGTGGGCACCGTGCATCGGCGCCATACCGCCCATGCCTCCACCACCGACCCCGCCCCGGCCGCCCGAAGGCCCGCCGGCCGCCGCTGCCGGGGTCACCGGCGCCGCAGACGGCGTCGGGGCGACCGTTTCAGCACCAACCGCGGGTTGCAGTGGTGAGCCCGGGATGCCGCCGCCACCGGCGCCACCGCCGCCGGAGCCCGCACCGCCGCCGCCTGCTGCGGCCGGCCGCAGGCGAGGATCGCCGGGCACCTTTGGCGCACCCTTGCCCAACCCCGGCATGCCAGAGCCCGGCGCACCACCGGGCGAACCACCGCCGGGTGAACCGCCGCCTGGTTGTCCTCCGCCGGGCGATCCGCCGCTTTGTTGTCCGCCCTGCGAAGCGCCCTGCTGTGCTGCCTGCGACGCCTGATCCGCCGCCGACATCGGGGAGACGGGCGCCGCCTCCTGCGGTGCGCCCTGCCCGGCACCACCCGACGCGCCGCCCGAGCCCGGTTGGCCTGCCCCGGACCCCCGGCCGCCCTCGTCGGGACGGTACGGACGCGCACGTTGGTGATCCTGCGCCGTCACCGGGATGCCCGACAGGACCGGCTTCGGCGGATCTTCCGGCTCGACCTGCATGGTCCGCGCCTCGTTGGCGTAGGTGTTGCGCAGTTCCTCCGACTGGGTCTGCAGCTGCGCGATCTTGGTCATCGCGTCGCTCCACGCCGGGCTACCGACCGGGTTCTGCACGGCCTGCTGCTGCAATTCGTGATAGCGCTGGGCGATCGGCCGGTGGTCGTTCTTGGCCTTGGTGTGCGCGGCGATCAGAGCATCCGCCTCGTCGGCCAGCCGCTTCCACGACCCCGACAGGGAGACCAGCCAGTCCCGGTACGCGTTGAACTTCCCGTAGGCCGCATCGGCAGCCTGGCCCTCCCAGTCCAGCGAATTCACTTCGAACTTCTCGGCGGATGCGGCCAGCGACGTGGCGTTGCCGCGCCACATCGCCGCGGCAGCGCGCAGCGAGGCGCCGTCGTCGCCGGCGTCCAGGGCGGTCTGCGCCGACTGGGGATCCATGAACCCCTGCTCGGAGAGCAACTGGCCCTTGGGGATCGGCATCTTCGGCGGACGCTGCGGCGCCGGGAGGTCGACACCTTTCGGATACACGGTGCCGCTGGGCGTGCCGCCTGGTGTGTCGAAGGTCGAGCCGATGTCCTCTGCGGACATCTGATCGACTTCGGCGTACGCGGCAGCGACATTGTCGAGCGTCTGCGCGAGCCGGTCACCTTCCAGGCGACCGAACTTCTGGTACTCCCAGAGCGTTGAGGCGATCGCCTCGAGGTTCGTGACGGCGGTGCTGCTGATCACCAACGCATCGGGGGTGATCAGCGCCGGCTGGGCATCTGCCGACGACCACGACAATCCTCGGATCTGCGT
>CAWCKQ010000020.1:0-10828 GCA_963796185.1 uncultured Actinomycetota bacterium
AAAGTGGGCAAGATCGTCCGAGGAGATCTACGACTTCGTGACCAACCCGGTCAACTGGCCCAAGGACCGAATCGGGCCCCGACGGGGAGCGCATCTTCACCTGGCATCTGGCGATCGCGATGCGTCCGAAGTTGTGGGTGTTCAACTCGGTGGGCAACCTCGGTCACGGCCGCGACGGCACCGGCGGGCGGCCCGGCCGGATCACCGTCCAATACGAGTTCAGCACGCCGGGGCAGGATGTCACCGTGTTCCGTCGCACCATGACAGTGGAGGCCTACAAGGAGTCACCGCTGCCCGATGGGTTCTTCCGCACCGTCAACCCCGCCAACATCGACCGATACCACGAGGCGATCGCGCACGAACTCGCTCAGTGCAGCAGCGCCCGCCGCAGCGCGGCACCCTGAATGTCGAACAGCCGCTCGCTGGTCTCCCAGTCAGGGACCATCGAGTCGAATCCGTGGCACGTACCGGCGAACACGTGCAGCTCGGTGGTGGCCCCCGCCCACATCAGCCGCAACGCGTAGTCGATCGCCTCATCACGTAGCGGGTCGAGCTCCGAACACGTGATCAGCGCCGCCGGGAGCCCCGCCAGGTCGCCGGCGCGACCGGGCGCCGCTTCCACCGAGACCGGCCCATCGGCCAGATAGTGCTGCCACATCCACCGGAGCGCATCGGTATCGATGCCCGGCGTCGTCGTGAACTCCTCTTTGGACGGCGTGGGCCGGTCGTCGAGAACGGGTTGGTGCAACATCTGGAAGACGACGGGAGGGGCCGCCCCCACCGCGGCGCGTGTCGCAAGGCACGCGGCGATCGCTCCCCCGGCGCTGCTGCCCGCCACCGCCAGCGCGCCGGCGTCGATGCCGAGTTCGGCCGCGCAGCGCGCCGCCCATTCGAGGACAGACGCCGCGTCGTCGAGCGCCGCGGGGAACGGGTCTTCAGGCGCGAGGCGGTAGTTCACCGAGACCACCGTGCACCGCCCACGCCGCGCGTATTCGATGCACTGCCGATGGTCGGTGTCCAGGTCGCCCAGAACGAATGCCCCTGAGTGGCAGTAGATCACAGCGGGCGACGGTGGCGGACCGCCACGGTAGATCCGGACCCCGACAGTGCGGCGCGGCCCGGCGGGTACGTCACGCTGTTCGATCTCGACGCCGATCGTGTCGAGGGTCATCGCGGCCTCGGCGCGGCGCTGGTTCAGCGAGTCCCGGACCGCGCCGAGGACGGGCGGAGAAAGGTCGGTACGGGCGTCGGCGAGGTGCCGCAACGCCCGGTCCAGGCGCTCGGTGATGTCCCGGGGGAAGGTCATCGCGGAGCGTCGAAGGTGTAGTCACCCGGGCGGAACCGGCGGGTGAGAGTCCAGAAGTCCCGTGCGCTGCGCGGCCACTGCGTGACCACCCGCCCGTTTGCGGCCCGGAAGTAGTTGCTGCACCGGGTCAGCCACACGGTGCCCTGCATCCATGTGTCGATCTTGTCGAGGAACCGCGTCATCACCTCGGGGCGGACCTCGATGTAGGACTTGTTCTTGCGACGTAGGTATTTCAGCGCCCGCACGATGTAGTGCGCCTGCGCCTCGAGCATGAAGATGACGCTGTTGGAGCCGACGTTGGTGTTCGGCCCGTAGAGCATGAAGAAGTTGGGGTACCCCGGCACCGCCATGCCCAGGTAGGCGAACGCGCCGTCTCGCCAGGTGTCCCGCAGCGATGTGGCATCCCCGCCGCGGACGTCGATCTGGCCCAGGTAGTCGGCTGCCGCGTAGCCGGTCGCGCACAGCACCGCGTCGACGTCGAGCTCGGTGCCGTCCTCGGTGACCAGCGACCGGGAACGTAGTGCGCGTGCCGGGCTGGACACCACTTCGACGTGCGGCTGGTTCAGCGTCTGCAGATACTCGGTGGCGAAGACGAGTCGCTTGCAGCCCAACGGATGCTCCGGCGTCAGCCGGCGGCGCAGATCCTCGTCGGCGATTGCGGCCTCGAGTGTGCGCAGCGCTATGTCGGTGAATTCCCTGGTCTTCTCGCTGCCGTTCTCGATGACCGAGATGTTGGCCTCACTGCGCAGCCACAGGCGGGTGCGGTGGATCTTCTTGGCCAGCGGCACGTGAGCGAAGATCCACTTTTCGCGTGCGGTGTACTCACGGTCCGGTTTCGGGAGCACCCAGGTCGGTGACCGCTGGACCGAGTAGACCGTGTCAGCGAGCTTGGCGATCTCGGGAACGAGTTGCGCTGCCGTCGACCCGGTGCCGAGCACCGCGACGCGGGCACCACGGAGATCCACCGAGTGGTCCCATTCCGCAGTGTGCATGACGGTGCCGGTGAAGGGCTCCTCCTGGACGAGGTCGGGCATCACCGGCCGGGTGAACAGGCCGATGGCGGACACCACGATGTCGAAGCGGTACTCGACGCCGTCGCCGGTGCGCAGGCGCCATGTTCTCGTCTCGGGTTCCCATACGGCGGAGAGGATCTCGGTGTTGAGCAACAGGTTGGCGTCCAGCCGGTGGCGGCTCGCGCACTCGTCGAAGTAGTCGAGGATCTCCTGCTGGCCCGACCACATCCGCGACCAGCTCGGGTTGAGGTCGAACGAATAGGAGTACAGATGTGATTTCACGTCACACGCCAGACCCGGGTAGGTGTTGATGCGCCACGTGCCACCGACGCCGTCCTCGCGGTCGAAGATCGTGAAGTTCTCGAAACCGGCCTTGCGCAGGAAGATTCCCAGCGCCAGCCCGCCGGGACCGGCGCCGATGATTCCCACCGAGAGCGACCTCGCCATGGGTGTGGTCATCCGATCTGCAGGGACTGCCCACCGTCGACGATGAGCTCCGATCCGGTGATGAACGAGGCATGCTCGGAGACCAAAAACGCCACGGCGTCGGCGATCTCGTTCGCCTTGCCGATTCGGCCCAGCAGGGCGTGCTCGGCCAGCCGGGCCTGGGTCGGTGCGTCGAGCATCGGTGTCGCGACCGGGCCGGGGAAGACCGCGTTCACCCGGATGCCATCGGATGCCAGTTCGACGGCGGCGACCTGCGTCAGCCCGCGCAGCGCCCATTTCGACGAACCGTAGGCGCCGTGGTTCGGGAAGGGCCGGATCGCCCCGGTGCTGCATGTGTTGACGATCGAGGCACCGGACGCTTCGCGCAGGTGCGGCAGGGCGGCCTGGATGCCCAGGAACGGGCCGAGGCAATTCACCCGCCAACTGCCCTCGAAGCCGGCGGCGGTCTCCTCGGCCAGCGGAGTGCGGTGCAGGACACCGGCGTTGTTGACCAGCGTGGTGAGCCCGCCGAAGCGCTCGACCGTCGCCGCGACGGCCAGCGCCCACTGGTCGGCCGACGTGACGTCGAGGGCCACCGCGACGGCGTTGCCCTCCCCGAGGGCGGCAGCGGTGGCCGCCACCTCGTCGGCCAGCAGATCGCAGGCCGCGACCCGGAAACCGTCTCCGACGAGCCGAGCCGCGATCGCCGCACCCTGCCCGCGAGCGGCGCCGGTGACCAGAGCGACACCGGCCATCAGAGATCCCGCATCGCTTCGGCGAGGTGCGCCGCAGCGCCGCGCCGCAGCGCCTGAGCTTCCGAGGTCAGGGTGATCATCTGAAACCCTTTCTGCACCAGTGTGCTGGCCAGCTTTCCGCTGCCGGCGTGGATCCCGCTGACCAGGCCGGCCGCCGCCGCGGCGTGCTGGATCCGCTCGATCGCGGCAACCACTTCGGGCTGCGTCCACGCGTCCGCGGGGCCGTGCCCCATCGAGATCGCGAGATCGGCAGGTCCGGCATAGATCCCGGTCAAACCATCGACCGCACAGATCTCGTCGGCCGCCGCGAGGCCGCTGGCCGTCTCGATCATCGCGAACACCGACGCCCGCGCCTGCAACGTGCCGGGATCTGCCCCCAGGCTCGCCCGCAGCGGCCCGAAACTGCGCACCCCGGCGGGGGCGAACCGCGTCGCCGATACTGCCTGCTGGGCCTGTTCGGCGGTCTCGACCATCGCGATCACGACAGCGTCGGCGCCGGCGTCGAGCACGCGCCCGATCGGCGCCGCCGCCACGTCGGGAAGGCGCACCACGGTCGCGATCGGAACGTGCTCGAGGCGGCGCAGCATCAGCGCGACATCTGCGTCGCTGAGATAGCCATGCTGCACGTCGAATCCGACGTAGTCGTAGCCGGCACCGGCGAACTCCTCGGGCCCCATGACTGTGGGCGCGACCACCCAGCCGCCCCATAAGTGGGCCCTGGTGGCCAGCGCCTCCTGCAGCCGACTCGCCGTCACGGCACGATCGCGATCTTGACGCGTCCGGGGACGGGGCGGCAGGCCAACTCGAAGGCGGCTTGCACGTTCGCCACCTCGAAGGTGTGGGTGAGGTAGCGCTGCAACAGGCCCGGATGTTGACCCGCGAACCGCTCCGCGCGGTCGAGTACTCGTCTGCGTTCCAGCGTCACACCGGATTTCAGGGTGAGATTGTTGCGCAGCATGGTGCGCATGCTGATCGGGTACGCGTCATCGTCGGGAACGCCGAAATAGAACACGGTTCCGCCGAAGGCGGCCGCCTGCACCGCGTGCGACAGTGTCGCGACCTGATGACCGACCGCCTCGATCACGATGTCGGGTCTGGCGTCCGGCGCGAGATGGCTGACCCAGCGGTCACTGGTGGCGCGCACCACGGTGTCCACCCCGAACGCGGGGCCGACGTCGGCGCGGTACACGGGATCGACACCCGTGACGTGTGCGGCGCCGGCGGTCTTGGCGACGTAGGAGAACAGCAGCCCGATCGACCCCTGCCCCAGCACCGCGACGTGGCGTCCGGTCAGCTCGGGGAGCTGTTCGGCGGCGTACAGCACGCAGGCCAGCGGCTGCAGCGCGACGGCGTGTTCCGGGTTCAGCGAGGTGTCGTAGGGCGCCAGCCCGTCGCCGTCGGCCACGACCTGCTCCATGAGCCCGTCGAAGCCCGAGGCCCATCCGACCACCTGGTCGCCCGTCCTGTGCGACGGGTGCCGGCTGGCCAGCACCTCGCCGACGACCTCGTGGATCGGGAACCCGTTCATCCCCGCGGCCAGCGGGCCGGTGTCGCCCGGCAGTCTGCCCTTGGCGCCACGGAAGGCAGGTAGATCACTACCGCAGATGCCACCGGCGAGGAAGCGCAGCAGCACCTGTCCATCGGTGAGCGACTCCGGTGGGCGTAGCGGCAGTTCGATCCTCTCGAACTGATACGGCGCGACAAGTCGATACGCCCACACCTCAGCGGACCTCCACGGGCAGGCTGCTCCAGCCCCATTGGAAGCTCGACGGCGGACGCGAGGCCTCTTCGGTGTCCACCCGGAACTCGGACACGCGCTTGAGCCACTCGGTGACCATGATGGTGATCTCCAGTCGCGCGAGGTGAGATCCCAGGCAGAAGTGCTGGCCCCGACCGAAAGCCAACAACCGTTCGATCGGGCGGTTCCAGACGAACTGCTCGGGCTGTGGGTATTCGCGTTCGTCCCGACTGGCCGAGGCGAGCAGTGAGATGATCCGCTGACCCGGTTGGATCGTGGTGTCGTACAGGGTGAACGGTCGGCGCAGCGTGCGCGCGAACCACTGCGCGGGCGCGCAGTAGCGGATCATCTCCTCGCGCGCGACCGCGACGTTGGCGGCCGGGTCCGCGCGGACCGCGGCGAGTTGATCGGGGCGTGCGGTCAACTCCCACAAGCCGTGCGCGACGATCTTGGGTACGGTTTCGGTGCCCCCGATGAACACCCCGAGCATCTGGACGGCCGCTTCGCTGTCAGTCAACGCCGACCCGTCGGGCAGCCGGTAGGCGAGCAGGTTGTCGACGATCGGCAGCTCGTCACCTTCGCCTGCCCGCCGCCGCTGCACCACCGGAATCAGGTATTCCAGATAGCCGGGGCGCGCGTTGCCGACCTCGACGCCTTCCCCCGGCTCGGCGAGGCTGCCCGCGTTGACCGTGGCCAGCACGTCTGCCGCGAAATCGGCAGGCAGGCCGACCAGTTCGCATACCACCGACGCGGCGACGATACCGCCGTACTCCTGGGTGAGGTCGAACCGTCCACGTGCCAGCAACTCGTCGAGACGGTCGTTGGCCAGGACGCGGATTCGCTCGGCGAGCTTGCCGACGTTCCTGGGCCGGAACGGTGGCGCCGTGGCGCGGCGGACATCATCGTATATCGGTGCGTCGAAGTTCGCGTGGAACGGCAGGGGATGCAGCGGCGGGTCGGGCACCGGCCCGTCGTTGTGCGCGGCGAGTACGCCCGCCGCGGGCAGCGTCCCCTCCGAGGCGACGAAGGTTCCGTCGTTGACCTTCAACACATTCCAGATGTCGGAGAACCGCGACAGCGCATAGGTGTCCCACTTCTCGAGGTAGTGCACCGGATACCGGTCCCGCAACACCCGGTAGTACGGCAGCGGATCGGCCATCACCGCCGGGTCGAACGGATCGTAGATGAAGCTCATTGCAGCGGAGAAGGCGGAAGGGCGGCGAGGATCGAGTCCTCCCAGCCGTCACGCAGCGCCGGTGCGACGCTCATCCACGTGACGATCTCGGCGGGCGGGCTGTCCTTCCACGACGGATAGTGGTTCTCGAAGCAGTCCCATTCGCCCTCGAGCGCCCAGTAGTGGATGACCTCGTTGAACCGGAACGTGGTGATGAAGGAACCGAGCCACCGCTTGCCCGTGGACTCCGACCACGGCACGTAGAGCCGCTCGAGTTCGCGGATGTAGTCGTCCTGGCGGCCGGGTTTCGTCTGCATGATCTCCTGGATCACCAGACCGGCCTTGAACTCCGCGGCCTGCAGTTGGGCCAGCGTCTTGTTGGCGCGCCCCGCGTACATGATGCGGCCCTCGCCGCGGCCGCCGGTCTCGCGCAGGTAGGTGGCCCACTGTCCGGCCGCCGCCTCGTGGCTGCCGCCACGCGCCTGCGCGCGCCCGATGCGCGTGTAGTCGGCGAACGCGTCGATCTCCCAGATGACGGTGACCTGCGGCCAGTGCCCGTTGTACGGCGTCGTCTCCCACAGCGCGAACAGCCGGGCGCCCAGCTCGGCCATCATCGGATGGTAGAGACTGGTGAACTCGGCGACGAACTGCTCGCTGCGAGCCGCACCCAGCTCGATGGTCTCGTGCAGATAAAGCAGCGCGTGGCTGTGGTATTTCTTCATGTTCACGTCAGGTCCCGAGGGCTACGGGTAGTTGACAGCTGCACCCAGCGAGCGTGACACTTGTCGTGTGTTTTGTAAAGTCGCTGGGCGCATCTCGTGGTGACCCTGACCCCGTTGGCCAACGGTTTCTGTTTCGGCGAGGGCCCCCGGTGGTTCGAGGGTCTGGTGTGGTTCTCCGACATGCTCGGCGAGGCGGTGCACACGGTGACGCTCAGCGGCGAGGTGAGCACACTGCCGCTGCCGGGTCACGCGCCGTCGGGGCTGGGTTTCCGGCCCGACGGGTCGCTTCTCATCGTGTCGACCGAGCGCAGACAGATCCTGGGCTACGACGGGGAGACCATCGAGACCGTCGCCGACGTATCGGCGCTGGTTCCGGCCAACCTCGGCGACATGGTGGTCGACCGGCACGGCTGCGCGTATGTCGGCTCTCAGGCACCGGAGGGCGGCGTGATCGTGCGAGTCGACCCCGATCGCCCGGCCGGTGAACGGACCACCGTCGTCGCCGAGGATCTCGACTTTCCGAACGGAATGGCGCTCACCCCGGACGGCGCGAGGCTGATCGTCGCCGAGTCCACCGGCCGTCGACTGACCGCCTTCACCGTCGCTACCGACGGAACACTGGGCGGGCGAGCGGTATTCGCCGATGGCCTGGACGGACCGCCCGACGGCATCTGCCTCGACGACGAAGGCGGGGTGTGGGCGGCGATGACGCTGGCGCATCAGTTCGAGCGGCTCGGCGCCGAGGGTACCGTGACCGACCGGATCGACATCGGTGACCGGACAGCCATCGCCTGCGCGCTGGGTGGCCCGGAGGGCCGGACGCTGTTCCTGTTGTCGTCGATCAGCGCGTATCCCGAAAGCCTGCGCGGCACGCGGGATTCCCGTCTGGATGCCACCACCGTCTGAAAGGCCGCGATGTCCGACTGCTATTACGAGCTGCTCGACGCCTCCGATGACCTCGGCGAGCGCTTTGTGGCCACCGACTACGTCCGCAGCACCTGGACGGCGGCCATCCAGCATGCCGCCCCGGTGTCGGCACTGCTGGTCCGCGGGTTACAGCGGTGTGAGCCGCGTGCCGACACAAGGCTGTCGCGCGTGCTCATCGACCTGCTCGGGCCGGTGCCCGCCGACGGGGACCTGTGGGTCCGCACCCGGCGCGAGCGTGCGGGCACGAAGATCGAGCTGGTCGGCGCCGAGATGCTCGCGCCGGGTCCCGACGGGCGGCCCCGGGTGGTGGCCCGCGCCAGCGGGTGGCGGTTCGCGACGCTGGACACCACCGAGATCGTGTACGCGGCGGCGGCGCCGCTGCGACCGCTCAGTGAAGCTGCCGGCCGTGACATGAAGAAGGACTGGGACCCCAACTACGTCCACAGCGTCGATTGGCGGTGGCTCACCGAACCCATGGCCGGCGGACCCGGTGAATCGTGGATCCGGCCCGAGGTCGACCTCGTCCAGGGTGAGTCGATGACGCCGCTGCAACGGCTGTTCACCGTCGCCGATGCCGCCAACGGGATCGGCGCCAGGCTCGACCCTCGCCGGTGGACGTTTCTGAACTCCGACTTGGTGGTGCACGTGCACCGGTTGCCGGACGGCGAGTGGATCGGCATCCGCGCCGAGACCAACTACGGTCCGGACGGCATCGGGACCACGATCGGCAGGCTGTTCGACGAGCACGGTCCCGTCGGCGCCATCCAGCAGGCGGTGCTGGTTCGCCCCCGTCCGTCGAAATAGCCTGCGCGGCAGGTCAGTCGACGATGGTCAGCGCGGCGGCGGCGCACACAGTGACGGCCCGTTGCATCCGGGCGCGGTCGGCCTCGGGCCGCTGCGTCATCTCGACTTCGACCCGCACGGATCACTCCTATCGAACGGGGGCAGCACGGTGGAACAGCAATTCTCGGAACAGGTTTCGCAGTCCCGACGGCGCAGTCCCGACATGAGCGTGACACTGAACTGCCAATTTGTAAAGCTGTCGGTATGCAGCTGCCCTCGTCGGACAACGTGACGCGCCAACGGATCCTGGCGGCTACCGCGGCAGTTCTCGGACGCAGCGGCACCAACAAGTTGTCACTGTCGGACGTGGCCGCCCAGGCCGGGGTCTCGCGCCCGACGCTGTACCGCTACTTCGCCGACAAACAGGAGCTGCTCGATGTGTTCGTGGTGTGGGAGCGGCAGTACTACGAGCGCGCCGTCGCCGAGGCCACCGCGGCGGTCACAGCTGCGGAGAAGCTGGATGCCGCACTGCAGGTCATCGTGGCCTACCAGCTGTCGTATCCCGGCCTGCGCATGGTCGACGTCGAACCCGAGCAGGTGCTCAAGCGGCTGGCGGCGGTGCTGCCGATGATGCGGGAACGGTTGCAGCGCCTCTGCACCGGCCCTGACGCGGCCCTGTCGGCCGCCACCGCGGTGCGGGTGGCGATCTCGCAGTACCTGGTCTGCAGTGACGACAGCGACGACTTCCTGGCGCAGCTGCGCCATGCCGCGCGCGTCAAGAAGGTTCGTGAGGGATGAGCCGCCGAGTTCGGCGAGCACCTCTTCGGTGTGTTCGCCCAACATCGGTGCCGCTGATCGCAATTCAATCGGTGTGCCGTGAAAGTCCGCCGGGGTCGCGACCATCGGTGACCCCGCGCCGGTCTCGTCGGGGACGTAGACGATGCCGCCGGCGGCGTGGAACTGCTCGTCGGCCAGCACGTCCGCGAGCGAGTTGATCGGGGACCAGAACAGCTCGGGTTCTGCGGCGAAGGCTTCGGCCCAGCTCGTCGAGTGTCCGGGTTGCGAAGATCTCGTCGAGCTCGGCGATCAGTTGGCGGGCATGCGCCGCCCGCCCCTGGGCGGTGCTCATACCGCGGGTCGGTGAGCCAGTCGGGCCGCCCGACCGCTCTGCACAGCGGCGGCCAGTGCCTACCTGCCTGCAGCCCGACGATCCAGAACCGGCGCCCATCGCCGGCGGCGTAGTTGTTCATGCACGGGTTGCCCATCGTCTCGCGCCGGCCGATCGCAATCGATTGCCCGGTCATCAGGAACGTGTTGAGGTCGAAACTCACCGCGTAGGCGCCCTGCCGGTAGAGCGACGTCGTCACCAGCTGGCCCTCGCCTGTGCGCGTCCGCGCCACCAGCGCGGCGCACACCGCCGCCCGCGATCGTCATGCCGACCGAGTGGTCGCCCATGCCGCCCCGCTGAAACGGTGGAGCGTCGCCAGGGCTGGTGAGCAGATGGGCCAGACCCCGCCCGCGCCCAGAACGCGGCCACGTCGTAGGCCGGCCGGTCGGCGTCCGGGCCGCTGGTCCCGTATCCGGTGATCAGCCCGTAGACCAGGCGCGGGTTGCCGCGCGCGACCGCAGCGAAGTCCGATACCCATCCGGTGCAGCGCGCCGGTGCGGATGTTGGTCACGAACACGTCGGCGCCGGCTGAGCAGTCCGATGTGCGGCCGTCTGGCCGTCTGCGGTGGTCAGGTCCAGCATGACGCTGCGCTTGCCGCGGTTGTCCATTTCGAAGGGTGGGCTCTGGTGATGTCGGTCCACGGCGCATGCCCAGCATCCGGCCGAACGTGCGGGCCGGATCTCCGGCGGGCGGCTCGATCTTGACGACGTCGGCGCCCCAGTCGGCGAGGATGCCGCCGGCGGCCGGTCCGGCCACCCACACGCCGAGTTCGACGACGCGCAGACCCTCCAGCGGACCCGGCATGACCCTCCGCT
>CAWCKQ010000021.1:0-6317 GCA_963796185.1 uncultured Actinomycetota bacterium
CTGCGACCGGGCCGCGCGTCCGCCGGGAGCGGACGGTGGCGGCGAGGTTGTCCGGGCGAGTCGAGGTGGTGACGACGGCGCCGGGTGCGTCGAGGATCATCGGGATCACGAGATGCAGGCCCTTGCCGGCACGCGGCGGGCCGAGCACGATGACGGAGTCCTCGACCGAGATCCACACGTCCCGGCCGTGGGTGCGTCCGATCCGGTATCCGACCTCGCTCGGGGCGGGCTTGGCGAGGGACGGTCGGACGATCTTCGCTTTGCGGAGCAGCGCCTTTTGGCTGGCGGTCTCGGCGATGTCGTGTCGGTCGGCGAGGCCAGGTTGCATCCGCGGATCCGACCGCAGGCGCCGGCCGTGCCTCCGGTACAACGCGACCGCACCGACTGCGAGCGCGCCTGCCGCGACGACCACCAGCGCGGTGAGGGTCCAGTACCAACCCGCGCCGGGCATCGGCTCGCGCCAGGCGCGGGATGGATCGCCGGGATCACGCACAAGCCGCACGAGGCTTGCTGCGAGGTGGTGCGGGGACGGGGAGCCGGCGATCCAGGCGCTGAGCGTGGCGCCGAGCCAGAGGGCGCCGATGGCAGCGGCGCCGGTGAACACAATCGCGATGAACGTTCGCTCACCCGTGCCGGTCGTATGAGGAAGCGACGTGTTGGTGTTGTTCACAGGCCGATCGCCTCGCCCGCTCGCTCACGTCCGACTGCGATCTCCGCCGGTTCGATGGTCTTGGTCGGCCCGGGCGGTTGCCCACCGGGCGCGAGCTCGAGGGAGGCGAGCACTCGCTGGGCCGCGCCGACGACCCGCCGCGCTGTGGCGCGGACCATGTCGGCCGGCTTGTCGGTGCCGGCCCAGCCGGCGACGTAGGGGAGGCTGTAGCCGCTGGGGTCCATGCCGTACGCGGACGTGACACACGTACGCCACGGACTCGGCTTCGACTTCGGCCCGGCCGCGGTGACCGACGCCGAGCTCGCTGAGTTCGGCGTCCTCGGAGGGGTCGTGCAGCAGCACATGCCCCGTCTCGTGCGCGAGGGTCTTCACCCGCGCGGCGTCGTCCATGTCGGAACGGACGCGGACGGTGCGGGCAAGGAAGTCTGTGACGCCGTTCGCGCCGCCGATTGCGTCCGCGTTGTCGACGGGAGCGACGTCGAACGCCCTGCTTCCGAAGAAAGGAGGTCAGTTCGTCGGCCAGACCGGCGGGCGCACCGCCCGTCAGGAGCTGTGGACGCGGCTGCTCCGGGAGCGGGGCGCCGGATGTCTGGGTGACGTCGAAGACGTGAGCGACCTTGAAGTTGCGCAACGTGACCGGCCCCCTGACGAGCTCTTCGCCGTCGGCAACGTCCTCGCCCCGGCCGAGTGCCCGGGTGGTCCCGTCGGCTGTGCGCGCCAGGCGTGCCCGTGCGGCGACGGGGGCCAAGATCGCGTATCCGTGCTGGCCCTTGTCGACTGACCGGCCGAGCGCCTTCCAGGTGTGAAAGCCCGCGACGTAGGCAGGGGTCGGCGCGCTGACGCGTCCGTCGCGGTAGGCCCGCTCGTGCTGGACGGCGATGAGCAGCTGGTTGTCGAACGAGTAGTGGTGGAAGCGCCCCGCGAAGTCGAGCAGCTTCTTCCAGTCCTCGCTGGATTGCACGGCCTCGACCGATTCGATGAGTAGTTCGTGGAGTTGCTCGACCTGCTGCCGCCGGCGGTCGCTGACTTCGCTCATGGGCAGAGGACGGCGCGGCGGGTGCAATCCGGCGTGCAGCTCGCGGGTCGCGGCGGTAGGCCGTCCACCTCACTGCTTAGCGAGGCGAGAGGTCATGCGCGCCGTCGTGTCGAAGATCGACAACTCTTGAGTGGTCATCTGGTGTTGCACCACGAAGCCACGTTTACCGATCCGCCAGAGCCCTTCGCCGACGTCGAGGTCGGTGAGCAGCTCCTTCTCGGTGGTGGTCAGGCCGAGGGCAGTGCTGGTGCCGTCGAGCTGGTCGGTCTCTTGCCGGTAGACGATGCGCGTGGAGCAGTCGGCGAGCAGGCCGGCCGCGAGCACGCGGGCTTGGCTGGACGCGTCACCGACCGCGTCCAGGTCGGAGAGCCGGTGGATGACCATCAGGTTCGCGATGCCCAGCGCGCGGGAGAGTTTCCATTGCGCCTGCATGCGACGGATCAGTGACGGCTGGCGCATCACCCGCCAGGCTTCGTCGTAGACGACCCAGCGTTGACCGGCGGTCGGGTCGAGCAGGGCCGCCTCCATCCACGATGAGGCGCAGGTCATGACGAGCGGCGAGCAGTTCGTCGGAGCCGGTGATCGGCGGGACAGGTCGAGGCGAGACCATCGGAAGGGTCGGGTCGAACGGACGGTGGACGGCCCGTCGAACAAGCCCGCGAGATCGCCATACACCAGCCGGCGCAGCGCGTGTCCCGGCTGCCGCCCGTCCTCGCGAAGCTCGGTGGACTCGCCGCGGCGCCGTCGGGGTCGAGCAGTCGGTCGACGACGTGGGCAGCGTGGGGGTCGACGAGGTCGAATACCGCTGCGCGAGCGCGGCATCAAGAGCGGTGTGCTCGGTCGGGGCAAGGGGGCGGGCCAGGACGGTCTCGGTGAGCGCGCCGAGCAGCTCGCGGCGGCGCTGCCACACCAGCAGCTTCCACTCCGCGTCGTTGGCGCCGGTCGGGCGGGAACCTTCATCGAGCGGGTTCAGCCGGTGCGGCAGGCCCTGCCCGAGGGTGATCGCGAGGCCACCCACCGCGCGGGCGACTGGGGTCCACTCGCCCTTGGGGTCGCCGGGGATGTAGGCGCGGCGGCCGAAGGCGAGCGACCGGCACACCATGCATCTTGGCCAGCGCTGACTTGCCGACACCGATCACGCCGGCGAGCAGCACGTTCGGGTTGGTCATGACGCCCTGGCGGTAGAGCTCCCACGGGTCGAAGCAGAACGACCCGCCGGAGAACAGGTCCTCGCCGATCAACACACCGGCAGCGCCGAGACCGCCCTCGGCGAGGAACGGATACGCGCCCGCGACCACCGCCGAGGTCGCCCGGTGTGGCTTGACCCGGAACCGCATGGTAGGACCGCAGCGCCGCAGACCGCGGCTCGCCCCACGCCGGCAGGTACTCGGCACGGCGCCGTTCGGCTCGCTCGGCTTCCCGATCGGATTTCGCCTCGGTATGCGCGGCGCGGCGGGCCTGGGCGACCAGGCTCGCGGTCGCCCGCCGGCGCCGCCGCCGCGGCCCTTCGGGACTCGTCGGTCCTGGTGTACAACGGGCGGCCGCCAGGGCGCGATGCCGGTTCACAGCCCACGCCCCAGCGGCAGCGCCGCGGCGGCGAACGCTTGGGTCTGTTGGCCGACCAGGCGCCGGGTCTCGCAGCCGGCCTGGATGGCCGCGCGCTGCATCTCGGCGACAGCCCCGTCCAACTCGTCCTTCGTCGACGCCGTGACGGCGAGGAAACCGGCGAAGAGCAGGTCGGTGTGTCCGGCGACGAGCTCGCGTTCGCGCTGCAACAGATCCTCGTACTCCTGCGCGATCGGAAAGGTTCTGCAGCTGGCCGATGCGGGCCCGCTGGTCGGCGTCAGTGAGGTAGTCGACCTTCTGCCGACGAATCGCGCGCATCGCCTCTCGCGCCGACACCGGACGAGCGACCAGCGAAAACGACTTGTGCACGCCGGCCTTGAGGATCAGCGGATGCAGGAACGTGGGCAGCACCTCACTGCGCGGCCACTCGCTGATCCACAACACCGCGGTGTGCGCCGTGTCGTCGGCGAGGAAGTGGTCCCAGCGTTCGTGGATGCCCACTGGGCCCGCGGTGGCGAGGGTGTCCGCCTCCCGGGCTGGCTCAGGGGCGGACGGGTCGTACGCGCCGCGGATCAGTTCGGCGAGTTGCTCGGGACCGAGCCAGCTCGACAGCTTCAGCTCGGCACTTCGCAGCGCGACAGTCAGCGTCTGCATGTCCTGGCGCAGCACGGCCGCGGCGGCGGCGAGGCCACGCCCGTGCTGGCGGATGGTGCGGCCGCGCGGCGCAGATCGAGAGCTGATGCTGACCGTGGTGCGGTGCCGTGATGACGCCGGCGCGGCTTGCGACACCAGCTCGCCATAGCTGCGGGCGGCCCAATGATCGGCATTCGTGCCGTGCTCGCGCCAGTGGGCGAGCACTTCCCCTCCGGTGTCCGGGATCGTTGCCTCGAGGACTTGAACTGCCGCGACCTGCTCGGTCGCCGCGAGCACTGCGAACACCCGGCCCCATGCGGTGACCCGGCGGTCTTGTTCCCCGGGGCCGAGCAGCACGAACGCCGGATGCGACACGAGCGCAGTTGCGCGTCAGGGTCTGCCGATGCGGGTCATGCACCATCGCCGCGCCGGTGACCTCATCCAGGTGCACGCGCAGCGCGGCGGCGTCGCCGGGCAACGCGAGCGTTGCCGGCCGGGCGTGGACGCGAGGGCCGGACGCCGTAAACGTCCTGACCGAGCACCCGCCGCAGCGCCCAGTGGCCGCCGATCGGGATCCATTCGACCGCTGTCCGCCCGCCGACCGGAACGAACGCCGCCGCGACCAGAACAGCGCAACCAGTGGTGAGGCAAGCGCCGCCCCGGCCCCGCCGCCGAAGAACAACGCGGGCACCAGGAGTGATGACCGCAGCCGCGAGCGCGGTAACCCGCGGCACGGACAGGCCGAACAGGAAGCCTTTCGCCTGCAGCCGCCCGAACCGCACCGTGCGTGCCGCGCGCTGGGTATCGGTCATGTCGCCTCACTCCAATCCACCCCGTCGCTGAACTTAGCGCCGCACGAGGTTGCTGCCTCGTCCGCGATGGGACCCTGATCGCCGGCTCGCCAGCGCGGTCGGCTTGGATTCCGAGGTAGGGGCGGCGTCGACCGCCGTGGACAACGCGCGACCTGGGGCGGTCGCCGCGTGCCGCGGCTGCGCCTCCAGCGGCGACCGCGGCGCCGACCGGCGTCGGACCACCGGCAGCGGCCGCGCCAGCTCCCGAGGCAGCACCGGACCGCCCGGCGAACAGCTTCTGCGCCGATCCCTTCGCCCGCGCACCCATAGCGGTCATCGAGCCGGCCGCGGCCCGCGTGTCCGAGGCGACGGACGAGTGATGCGCGGCCGCCAGGTCGCCGCCAATGAAGTGGACGAGCTTGAACACCATCCACGGCGAGAACGAGGCGAGGATCAACAACAGCAGGCCCGTCAACAGGTTCGACAGCCCGGTCCAGCCGCCGCCGGAGTGCGACATCAGCGACAGTGCGATCGTGAAGATCAGCACGACGACCAGCTTCGAGAACACCATCGCCAGGGTGAACTCGATCCACTTGCGCACCCAGCCCCGCGTCGCGTCCGCCGGCGCCCCGCCGAACGCGATCGGTGCGAACACCGCCGCGACGATGATCAGCGCTTTGCGGATGATGAACACCGCCCACACCAACACCGAGGCGATCACGAAGAACACCGACAGCGCGATCACCAGCGCCGGCGTGAACCCACCCGCGGTGAGCACGCCCACCGGCGTCAGCAATTTGCCCATCGAGGCAAGATCCCGCTGCCCGGCAAGATGTACGACGCCATTGGACAAGGCGTCGGTCAGCGCGAGCAGCAAGTCGGTGACGATGATGGCTGCGGTCGCGCCGAGGAAAGCGATCCCGCAGCCGGTAAGCGCTCGGCCGAGCGCGTGTGGATCTCGCCGAAGCGCACCCTTGATGACCTGCAGGATGAACAGCGCGCCGACCATCACACCGGCCAACGCCGCCGAGACTCTGAGGTCGGCTCTGAACCAGTCCCCGGACAGATCGACCGTCGTGGTCGTCGAGATCGCCGACCACATCCACTCGCACAATGTCTTGGCCGCCTGGCCGAACGAGTCGGCAATTGCGCCGAAACCCGGCCGACGCCGCCTTACCGATCACACTTCCGGCCGCGTCACAAATGAAAGAAAGCGGTCCGCATCCCATCGCCTGCCGCCTCAGATGTGTGAGCCGGCGGCTTCGAAGAACTTCACGATCAGATCGGCACCTCCGATCAGCAACGCCGCGACCGCGGCGACGATCACGCCCAGTGCGCCCGCGGCTAGCGAGGTGCGGGTTTGCCGAGTGCGAACCCATGGCCCAGCCCATCGCGGAGATCGCCACGCCCGCAACGGCGGCGATCAGGCCGAAGGTAAGCAGCGCACCGACGATCTTCTCCGCCTCGGAAATCCCGGGCAGCCCGGTCTGGTTCGGCGGAATCGTTGGGGCACCGAGCCATGACGACAATGCAACGACGGTGGACATTCCAAAGCACCTCCGGGACGAGGCGGACCGTCCGCCCCACCGCAAGGCGGCGCCAGAAGTGCAACCTGTCCGAT
>CAWCKQ010000022.1:0-221409 GCA_963796185.1 uncultured Actinomycetota bacterium
CTTGGGTCGGTTCGGTCGTTTGGCAGCATGACCAGGTTATTCTCGTTGTGGACGGTGTCTGCGACGGATGGCCCGTGTAGGCGGGTGGCGCGGAGTTGGCCGTGCAGCTGGGCGACTTGGTGGCGCAGGCGACGGTTGTCGTCGTCGAGTTCAGTGATGCGGGCGTGGGCGAGTTTGAGCCGTTGCCTCAGGGACGCGTCGGAACTGCGCTGGGTTTGGTCGATTACCGGTGGGCTTGTCGGGCGTTGGTCGGCGAGTTGGCGGATCTGATCGCGTAGCCCCGCTTGAGCGTAGAGCCAGGCGCGGGAGACACCGGCGCGTGCGGCGAGGTCGGTGACCGTGTAGCGCTGGCCGGTTTCGCTGAGCTCCCGCAGGGTGCGCTGGGCACGTTCGAGAGTGCTGTCACGGCGTCGTTGAGCGGCAGCGAGCAGGTGGTGGGTGTTATCAGATCGCATCGGATGTTCCTTCTCCGCAGCATGTTCCGCCGGATGATGTGTGGCCGCACCGGCAGTTGGGGTCGTGTTCGAGGGTTCGGATGATGGTGAGCAGGTTGGTCTCGACGGCGCGGTTCATTTCGGCAAGTCGGATATGGCCGTCGGTTTCGGCGCGGGTAATCAGTGTGCGGGTGGCGTCGAGCTGCTGGTGGTGTTGAGGCAGGAACTCAGCGGTGGTGACGAACAGCGGACAAGTCAGGCAGGCGTTGGCATGTGGACACGATTTCTGTAACGGCAGACCGCAATAGCCGTTCGGTAGAGCCATTGTCGCGCGAGACAGGTTCTGTTTCATCCACGCGGCGTCGGCGAGCGGACTGTCGGTGCTGGTGTCGACGGGCTCGCCGCGAATGTTGATCTTCTGAGCGCGTTCCCACTGTTCGCGGATAGTGGTGTCGGCCAGTCGCGCGTAGCGGGCGGTCATGGTGTGGCTGGTGTGGTCGAGCAGCCGTCGGACCACTTCCTGCGGAACGTCATGGTTGATCCACCGAGTGGCGGCTGTGTGCCGGAACTGGTGAGCGGTGACATGCACTGGTTGACCGAGTGTGTCTGTGAAACCACATGTTTCGAGCCACTGTCCGAGCTGGAGGTGGAACGTCGCGGTGGGAATGGGCAGCCGTCCGTCGGGATTGGCGCTGCTGCGCGGCAATAGCACGGCGGTAGTTGGGGAACCGTTGCCGAGTGCGTGCCTGCTGTGCCTCGATCATGGTGGTGAGTTCGTCGTCGATGGGGACCATGGCGTCGCGGCGCATCTTATGGTTGCGGTAATGCAGGTAGACCGCTCCCTGGTGGTCGCGGATCAGGCAGTCCAGCCCCAGTCGGGTGGCGTCGCCGATGCGCAGCCCGGTGCGGATGAGGATCTCGACCAGCAGCCGGATCCGCGGGTCCCTGAGAAGGGCGAGGTTGTCGGCGTTTTCGAGCTGATTCATCACGAACTCGGGAATTGCCCGCGGTGCTGGTGTCTCGTCGCGGCGAGGCTGGTCGCTCGGATACAGCTGGGCCTCAGTCGGCAGTGATGCCCACCGGTGCTGGCGCACGGCATGCAGAAAGCCCGTCACGCACCCGATGTCGGTGCTGCGGGTCTTCGGGTGCGGGATTTCGACCGCCAGTCGGGCCAGGTAGGCCTCCAGCGCTGCCCGGTCGAGCACTGTCGGGTCAGGCGAGCTCGTCAACCCCGGTGTCAACCGCGACAGCCGCACGATGGCGATGAGATCCTTGCGCAGCTGGCCAAGCCCGACGCCGCAGGAGATGCGCCATCGGCACCAGCGTTTGGCAAGCTCCCGCAGCCAGCGCGGCTGCACTGGCGTGAAGTCCAGGCGGGCGCCGTGGCCGGCCGCGACGCCGAGCCGTCGCAGTAGCCACACATCACGTGGGTATTCGCTGTCCCATCCGGTTCCGTCGCGGACGTCGAGCAGGCAGTCGATCGCGTAGCGGAGGAAAGCCCGCGGCGAGGTGGTCGAGGCGGCGGCGGGCAGTCGAGCCAGCCAGTCCTGCATCGGGTGGTCCAGCAGCGAGACGGTGGCGCTGTCGACCGCGAGATGGTCCAACAGTGGTTTGATCGATCGCGGTGTGGTGCGGGTGCGATTCTGGTCGACGCGGCACTGAATCGCGTACTGGATTTCGAGCCGCAATTGCGTTGGCAGCGGCCTGAAGTCGAAGTGGTCTTCGCCGTAGTTGGTGCAGTAGGCGATGAACTCCGTCGCCGGTGGCCGGCCTCGCTGCCGCCACCGGGCGTGGTGCGACCGGCACCAGCCGCCATCCAACTCGGCCCATAGCGAGCACCCCGGCAGCGCGCACACGCTGGTCGTGGTGGCCAGGGTCGGAGTCCACTGACCCATGGTGGGGCGTCCGGCTTTGTCCCAAGCGCGGGAATGTTTGTAACACAGTCGGTATCGATGCTGCCCGTATCCGCAGCCGCTGACCTGGCACGGCTGAAGCGGACGGTGTCCCATCACGGCCGGATCCGCAGACGCCACCCAAGCCCGCCGGTCGGGACGGTCGTCGAGGTTCCATCGCCGCAGATGAGCCAGGCAGAGCCCGCGATACCGACTGGAATGCACGCAGTCGCTGACCTCGCAGGCGGGCGTGCCGAGGATCGGGTCGTCCGCTGCGGGCACCAGCACATCGACTCGGAACTCGGTGCGCAACAATGCATCCAGGCGACCATGCAGGCTCGTATCGGGCTGGGTGGCCAGCGCCTCGACACTCACCGCTGCACATCCTCGTTCGGTCAGCCAGCCCGCCGCCACCAGCGCCCGCCGAGCGTCCTCGATCTTCAGGTGCGCGTACGTGTCGCTGGTGGTGGTGATCGAGGCATGTCCCAGCAGTTTGCCGACCACCTCGACTGCGACGCCGCGGCGCAGCAGTTCGGTGGCGTAGGTATGCCGAAACATGTGCGGCCCGAACATCGATCCCGGTCCGCTTGCGGATCCGGCAGGTCAGGTCATAGACACTCGGATACGTCAGCGGACTTTCCGCCGGGCCCGACCACAGGTTGACGAACAGCGTAGTCGCTGTCCAGGTCGCCGTACTCGGTGTGCAGATAGTCGGAATAGAGGCGGATCACCCGCGCTCCCAACGGCACCTGCCGACCGCCGCCCTTGGCTCGAGCTCGTTGCCGTTAGTCTCGCGGCGTCACCGTGACCAGCCGGGATGCGGCGTCGATGTCGCTGTGCCGCAACCCCAGCGCCTCACCGACCCGCAACCCGCTCTCGGCAAGCAGCGTGAACAGGAACCCGTCCCGCAGCCGATCGCACGCCGCCACGATGGCTGCGACCTGCTCGCCGTCGAGCGTGCCGGGAATGCGCCGCTCGGCGCGCAGACCGATCCGGCGGGTTCGTTCCGGCCGATCGAGCCCAAGTGCGCCAACAACGGCCGCCAGGATCCGCCGCGTGTCCCACGTCGCTGCCAGGTCACCAGCAGATCGCCCAGATCCACGCCGTGACGCTGCTGGAATTCGTAGAACGCCGACATCACCGAGAGCTTGCGGTTCACCGTCGACTCCGAACACATAGCTCGCCGCCGTCGGCAGCGCAGTCACATTGCCGGCCCGCGACCCGGCCGGCAGCCGCAGCCAGGCCACGAAGCGGCCCACATCCTCGAACCGCACCGCCGACCACACCAGGCCGTGCTGGTCGAGGAACTCGAACCAGTCCCGCAGATCGTGCGCATAAGCCTTAACCGTGTTGGGCGAGTGCTCCACCGCATGCAGATGCGCCAGGTACGACTCCGCCGACTCCACCACCGAGCCGTCATCAGTCACCGTCCACGACCGCGGGTCACCGAACGGCATCTCGACTCGCTGCACCCGGATACCCAGCCCCGTCATAGACACCGAAGATAACCAATCCACAACGGATCTCGGCACACCCCGGGCCGCGTGTCGTTTACATCATCGACAAGAAGCTGTGGACCTCAGATAACCAACGAGATCCTGAAGACGGCGTCGGCTTTCTTCGCGGCCGAGCTCGACCGGCCACACCACTAGTCTGTCGGTTCATCGCTGAGCATCAGGGCCGCCGGGAGGGCCCTGATGGTTTGCGGTGGGGTGTCCAGTCGATCTGTGCTGAGCTCGTCGGGCTCGGCGTGCAGATCGCCCCCTCGACCTATTACGAGCATCTCGAGCGTAGCCCAGTCGTCGCGAGGTCCGCGACGAGGAGCTCAAAGCCCACATCAGTCGGGTTCACGCCGCGAACTACGGGGTCTACGGGGCGCGCAAGGTGTGGCTGGCGCTCAACCGCGAGGGCATCGCGGTGGCCCGCTGCACGGTGGAGCGGCTGATGACCGAACTCGGCCTGACCGGGGCGGTGCGCGGCAAGGCCACGGCGACCACGATCGCTGACCCGGGCGCGGTGCGTCCGGCTGATCTGGTGGGTCGCCGCTTCGCCCCGGTCGCGCCGAATCGGCTGTGGGTGGCCGATCTGACCTATGTGTCGACCTGGTCGGGGTTCGCCTACGTCGCGTTTGTCACCGACGCCTATGCCCGGCGGATCCTGGGCTGGCGGGTGGCATCAACGATGGCGACCTCGATGGTGCTCGACTCGATCGAGCAGGCCATCTGGACCCGTCAGCGAGACGGCATCCTTGATTTGAAAGATGTTGTCCACCATACGGATAGAGGCTCGCAGGGCGGATTCAAACCGTCGTCGCAACACCGTGTCGTGGTCGCGAGTGTAGTTGATCGGCAAGCACTTCCACCGGTGTCCTCCATCCGAGCACTTTCCGCGGCCGGTTGTTGAGTGCATCCGCGACCGCTTGAACCTCCCGCCGGTCATAGCGTGCCAAGTCGGTCCCCTTCGGAAAGTATTGGCGTAGCAGGCCATTAGTGTTCTCGTTGGTTCCGCGTTGCCACGGGCTGTAGGGGTCACAGAAATAGACTTTGATTCCGGTTGTCGCTGTCAACTCGGCGTGGCGTGCCAATTCTTTACCTCGGTCCCACGTCACTGACCTGCGCAAATGCTCCGGCAGAGGTGTTAATTCTGCAGCCAGAGCGTCGCGCACGGATTCCGATCCATACCCGGAAAGGGCCGGCCCGTTCTTGACCGGCGCAGCTGTGCCGTAGCCGTCCTTACGCGGCAGATGCAGCAGCGTGGTGAATCGACTGGTCCGCTCAACGACGGTGCCGACGGCGGAGCGGTTGAGACCAATGAGCAGGTCGCCCTCCCAGTGCCCCACTTCGGCGCGGTCATCGACGGCATCCGGGCGGGCACCAATCGTCACATCGTCGGTGATGAATCCCGTGCGCAGCTTCTTCGCCCTCGCTCGCGGCTTGCGCAGCGCCCTGCCGGTTCGTAAGCACGCGACCAGATCCCGTTCGAGTGCGCCTCGTACTTCGATGTAGAGGGATTGGTAGACCGCTTCGTGGGAGATCCGCATCGACGTGTCGTCGGGGAAGTCGATGGGCAGCCGATTGGAGATCTGTTGCGGGCTCCAGGCGGTTGCCCACCGGCGGTCGGCTCGCCGTGGCTTATTGCGGCCCTTCCACGACGCGAATGGGCCCACCACGTTTCCGTCGCTATCGCGGAGCACTCCGGATAGCTTGTCCTGCACATATTCTCGGAGACAGGAGTTCTCGGCGAGTTTGGCCGGCTTCGGGCGCCTCGCGGCGAGGTCGGCTTTCCACTGCGCGGTCGACGCGCGGTATTCGAGCTTGCCGCTACGAGTGGCGGCGTGCGCCGTAACTCCGCGAGATCGTCGACGGAGATCGCCCGAGTTGCTCGGCGATCATGCGCATGCTCATGCCTTCGGCCCGCTTGATCGCGATGTGCTCCCGTTCGGAGAAACCCAGGTAACGCCCGGACACTGGGGTCAGTTCGATCGGTGGCATGCCGCCAGCGTGACGGAACCACCGTGACCCCACCGGTCCCGACACGCCGCACGCCAGCGCCGCATCCTCACTGGTGAGACCTTCGGCGATCTTGCTCCAGAACGCTCGCTCAAGATCCCTGCGCACGGGCGGCCGCCCCGGTGAGCGCATCACCGCCCGGCCCTTCAACTCCGCAGCCCACCCCGGTGGTCGTCCCATGAAACACCTCCTTCATCGAGGTGTTGCGTCCACCGGTTGAACCTGGTCAATACACGTCAATACGATTCACTGAACGCCTCGCCGAAGCCGGTATCTAACCGTCGGTCGGGGCCGTCGGCAGCTGCGACAACGCCCTGGCCGAGACCATCAATGGGCTGTACAAGACCGAGTTGATTTAACCGGGCAAGCCGTGGCGGACAGTCGAGGACGTCGAGTTGGCGACCGCGCGCTGGGTCGACTGGTTCAACCTCCGCCGGCTCTACGAGTACTGCGGGGACGTCCCGCCAGCTGAGCTTGAGGCTGCCTACTACGCTCAACAAGGCTCAACAAGCGAGGCCAGCCGCTGGCTGAGTCCTCAAATCAGAAAGTCTCCGGACTCCCCCGGGGCGGTTCAAGGCACTTCCGTGCATCACACGCCCGTCACCCCTCCAACTTCACGAAAGATCTAGGCTAACAACCGCGTAGTGCGGTTCATATACCCTGGTCGACACGTTTCGACCGGTGTCTTCATCCCGTTCGAGCCGAAGCCCCAGCGATACGCGCCAGCATGACATCGGGATGGGGCGAATCCTGGCTAGGCTTTGAGGATGCTGACTAGACGAAATCTCCTTGCACTGTCGGGGGCGGGTGTCGCCGCGGGTGTGGTGGGCGCCTGCACGCGGCCCATGGGCCAAGCGGTGTCCGGACAGGTGGCGGCGAAGAGCATCGACATGGCCTTGCGGCCCATCGAAACCGAGGTTGACATGGGCGGCATCACGGTGCGGACCTGGGCCTATGGCGATCGTGTTCCGGGCCCGGAGATCCGCATCCAAAAGGGTGGGACGATTCGCGCGCAGCTTACGAACGACCTACCGACCAGCACCACCATTCACTGGCATGGCTTGGGCATCCCCAACGCCATGGATGGCGTGCCCGTACTGACCCAGCCGGCGACCCTGCCCGGCAAGGACTTCACCTACCAGTTCGTCGTGCCCGACGCCGGCACCTATTGGTATCACCCCCACGTCGGCACACAACTAGACCGCGGCCTGTACGGCCCGTTGATCGTCGAGGATCCCAGCGAGCAAGTCGATTACGACGATGAACTAGTTGTGATGCTCGACGACTGGATCGACGGCACCGGCACCAATCCGGACCAGGTGCTGGCCAATCTGAAGAAGAAGGGCATGCCCGCTATGGGCGACACGGATCCGAACGCGGGCGTCACGCCGACAACACCGCTGGGCGACGACAGTGGCGATGTCACCTACCCACACTATGTCATTAACGGCCGGGTCCCCGCCGACCCTCAGGTCGTGGACTACCGTGCCGGACAACGTATCCGGCTGCGCGTCATCAATGCCGGAGCCGATACCGCGTTCCGAGTCGCCGTACCCGACCACGTTCTAAACATCACCCACACCGACGGCTACCCAGTGGTTCCCACAGAGGCCGACTCGGTGATCCTCGGTAGCGGGGAACGGGTCGACGCGACGATCACGCTGAACGAGTCGGCCCCACTCATCGCGGCGGCCTACGGCAAAGACGGCTATGGGCAACTGAACATGCGTGTCAACAGCGCCGCGAGCAATGTGAAGATCGACGAGTTCGTCGCTGCGCTAAGCAACCGAGCGCCGCTAAACACCGCAACCTTAGCGGCGGCGCCGGAAGTAAAACTGCCACAAGGGGATCCGGACACAATGATCGACATGCGGTTGGGCGGTCCGGTGGATGGCTACGACTGGACCATCAACGGCAAGCTGTACGATCCGCCGAACGACGGCTATCCCGTCACGGCCGGCCAGCGGGTGCGCATCCGATACATCAATGAATCGAAGATGTTTCACCCAATGCATCTGCACGGGCACACCGCCCAGGTGACGGGGCCGAACGGCCCGAAGGCCCGCAAGGACACGGTTCTCGTCCCAGCGCTGCGGACTGTCGAGCTCGATCTCCAGGCCAACAATCCTGGCCGGTGGATAACCCACTGCCACAACGACTATCACCTGGCCTCTGGCATGGCGACCTTCATCTATTACCGCTAACTTAGCAAACTTCGACCTGATATACCCGGACGTGGCGCCTTGGGGGCCACTGCGCTGGTGCGATGGCCTCTTCAGCGTCTGGGCTGAATGGATGTCGAACGCGGAGAGATTGGCCTCCTGCCCGGCGGTGGGCGGTGATCGTTGGGGACGCGGCCGCCTGCGGTGGCGAGGGTGACCAGGTGCATGCGGTCGATTTCGTGGCGCAAATTGCGCCAGCTGTGGCCGCTGCGGGTTTCCGCGACACGGATGAGCAGCATTACTAGCCAATATAATTGGGGAACTCCAGTCTCCGCAGTGGTGGTAGACCGGGTGCCGCCCGGGGCTGGTTTTGCAGTCGCGTCAGTCACGTCCACGACGATTAGCCTCGATCTTTCGCGCGACCAGCAGGCTGGAGGTGACCTTGTGTAGGTGATCTTTGGTCGTAAGCTCGTCGTCGCTTGCCGGTGTGAGTCCGGTCCGGGTAGCTGTCAGGAGGCCCGGTAGCAGACTGGCGGCTTGGTCTGGAAACGGATCAGGTCGAAGCCCAGTGTCGAAAGCCCTTGAGGGGGAGCGACTGAGCGGTCCGTAGCATGACGCGAAGCCTGCGGCGTCGTTAGAGGTCCTGCCCCGTTGGGGTGGGGTGCAGGGAGTGCCGAGCCCCCGAAATCAGGGCGAAGGCCACGGAAGGCGCTGAAGACCTGGATGTGCAGGCGCTGAAGAACTCCCCGGCGTATGGGGCTCGGAACGCTCAGATAGTGGCGGCGGGAACTGGTGAGGCCCTCCCCGGCCCGGCAACCTGCGAAATGTGTTGTTGGAGCGCGGCGCTCTATAACCAGGGAACCTGGGAAGTGAGCTGTCAGTCGGGTGGGCGTCGGAGGCGGTCGTAGTACTGGTTGAGCCGAGCGGACAACACAACCGTCGGTGAGGGAAGGACCGCTGCTTCGTCGATGCGTATTGCGTGTAGTGGAGGTGCCCGGTGAGTGCCGTTTCGGCTAGTCCCGCCGCTTTGGGGTCCGCACCTGCGGATCCGGTTCGTGCCTTGCAGCATGCGCTGTACCGGGCGGCCAAGGCCGATCCCGGGCGACGGTTCCATGCGCTGCGGGACAAAGTCTTTTGCAGAGATGTCCTGTGGCGTGCGTGGGTGATGGTGCAGCGCAATGGCGGTGCACCGGGCATTGACAAGACCACCTTGGCCGACGTCGAGCAGTACGGGGTGACCCGGTTGTTGGACGAGTTGGCCGCCGAACTGCGGGAAGGGCGGTATCGGCCGTTGCCGACGCGTCGGGTGTTCATCCCGAAGCCAGGCACGACCGAGCAGCGCCCGTTATCGATTCCCGCCGTTCGGGACCGGGTGGTGCAGACGGCGTGCAAGATCGTGCTCGAGCCGATCTTCGAAGCCGACTTTATGCCGTGCTCGTTCGGGTTCCGGCCCAAGCGGGCGGCGCACGATGGGCTCCAAGTCCTCGTCGATGAGGCGTGGCGGGGCCGCCGGTGGGTGGTTGAGACGGACATCGCGAACTGTTTTTCGGCGATTCCGCATGACAAGTTAATGCAGGCTGTTGAGGAACGCGTCTGCGATCAGGCTGTGCTCAAACTTCTGCGCGCAATGCTGCGCACGGGAGTGATGCAGGACGGTGTGGTGCGGCGCGAGGTGACCGGCACCCCGCAGGGCGGTGTGGTCTCGCCGCTGCTGGCGAACGTCTACCTGCACCGGATCGATCGGGTGTGGGATGTTCGCGAGTGCGGGGTGCTGGTGCGTTATGCCGACGACGCTGTGGTGATGTGCCGCTCGCGGCAGCAGGCGGAGGCCGCGCTTGCGCGGCTTCGGGCACTGCTGGCCGAACTCGGTTTGGAACCGAAGGCGGCCAAGACCCGGATCGTGCACCTTACCGACGGGGGCGAGGGGCTGGATTTCCTCGGCTTCCATCATCGGTGGGTGCGTGCTGAGGGTCGTACCGGCGGTAAGGGCGTCGCCTTCCTCGCCCGCTGGCCCGCGGACAAGGCGATGCAGCATGCGCGCGACCGGATCCGGGAGTTGACGGATCGGCGCCGGATGCTGCTGGGTGTGCAGTACATCGTGGGAGAGGTCAATCGCTTCCTGCGAGGCTGGGGCGGATATTTCCGTTACGGGAACTCGGCCCAGCGCTTCAACCAGATCAGGGACTACGCGGTGATGCGGATCGCGGGCTTCATTGCCAAGAAGCATCGCCGCTCCCGAGCGTTCGGTCGTTGGGTTATCGCCTACGCGTCGGACAATCAACTCGGACTGATCCGCCTTGACGGAACTGTTGTTGCACCCAGGCCCTTCCGGGCCTGGCGGGTGGTGCCGAATGCCGACGGTGAACGGCGTCGGTAAGCCGTGTGCGGGAGAACCGCATGCACGGTTTGACGGGCGGGAGCTGGAAACGGAACACAGATCGGGCCAGGGTCACGGAGATGAAGGACACCAGGGGAAACCCTGTGGTCACAGCGGCTCCGAGACCTACCGTCGATCCACGTCACCGCGCCAGCTCTCGACCCTACGTGAGGATGTGTGTCGTGACGGGCGTGTAATGCACGGAAGTGCCTGTCCTGCTTAAGAAAATTGGCGTCTCTTAGCCTCGATCCACCGATGAATCGGCTGGTCATCGAGTGTCGTAACGAGGAAAGTGCCCTCTGAGCTGGAACGATTGGTGTTGTCTAGGCAACAATCAGGTCCGGTCAGAAGGGCACTTCCGGTGCAAGTCTCGCACAACTTCATGGCCGCGTCGGCGCTGTTCGATGATGAGCATCTCGTGTCGTGCGCCGGTCTGGTGCCAGTGATGGCGCTGGCCACCCAGACCGGACTGTCAGAGTTGTTGGACGGCAAGATTCGTATCGCCGAACCGCGGATCAAGTCCGGGTCGGCCAACCCCTCATCGAAGCTGGTCACGTTGATCGCCGGGATGTGCGCCGGCGCTGACTGCATCGACGATCTCGAGGTGGTGCGCTCGGGCGGGATGAAGACCCTCTTCGACGGGGTGTATGCGCCCTCGACCATTGGAATGTAGTTGCGGGAGTTCACCTTCGGCCACGCCCGACAACTCGAGTCGGTGTTGCGGGAGCACCTGGGCGCCCTGTGCCAGCGCGTCGAGCTGCTGCCCGGCGCCGATGAGCGGGCGTTCGTCGATATCGACTCGCTGCTGCGCCCGGTCTACGGACACGCCAAACAGGGCGCGAGCTATGGACACACCAAGATCGCCGGAAAGCAGATCCTGCGCAAAGGCCTGTCGCCGTTGATCACCACGATCAGCACCGAACACGGCGCCCCGGTGATCGCCGGCGCGCGGCTGCCGGCGGGCAAGACCAACTCCGGTAAGGGTGGCCCGGATGATCGCCCAGGCCGTCGCGACCGCGCGCGCCGCCGGCGTCACCGGACAGGTCCTGGTGCGCGGCGACTCGGCGTACGGCAACAGCGCCGTGGTGGCCGCCTGCCGACGCGCCGGTGCCCGGTTCTCGCTGGTGCTGACCAAGTCGGCCACCGTGGCCGCGGCTATCGCTTCGATCAGCGACGACGCCTGGACCCCGGTCCAATACCCCGGGGCGGTGCGTGACCCCGACACCGGAGGATTGATCTCGGACGCCGAAGTCGCCGAAACCACCTACACCGCCTTCGGGTCCACCGACCGACCGGTGACCGCCCGATTGATCGTGCGCCGCGTCAAAGACGCCCGCTACCCCGACGCGCTGTTCCCGGTGTGGCGCTATCACCCGTTCTTCACCGACTCCGACGAACCCGTCGATGCCGCCGATATCACCCATCGCCGCCACGCCATCGTCGAGACCGCGTTCGCCGATCTCATCGCCGGATCCCTGGCGCATATGCCCTCGGGACGCTTCGGCGCGAACTCGGCATGGATCCTGTGCGCGGCGATCGCGCACAACCTGCTGCGCGGTGCCGGAGTTCTGGCCGGCGCAGCCAACGCGGTCGCGCGAGGATCAACGTTGCGACGGCACATCGTCAACATCCCGGACCCGGCTGGCCCGTCCGCAACGCCGACCGGTCCTGCATCTACCCAGCCACTGGCCCTGGGCACAGCATTGGCTCACATTGTGGCGCAACACTATCGGCTACAGCCCACCCCCGACCGCCACTACTTGACCATCGGCCCAAAGGCCCAACCGGAGCACACAGGAAAAGCTGGGCAGACCAGCGGCTCCAGGCTGCCCGCGACACGAGCGCGGGAAAAACTCAGTCCCAAGACACCTCAACGGCCTCGATCCACGGATCGAGGCTTAGCCTCGATCCACCGACGGACCTCGGTGACTGGTGTCGGCTTTCGTTGATCCCTATTTTCGAGGTCCGGGCGTGAAGTAGCTGCTGGTCTGTCCAGTTTTCCTGTGTGCTCCGGTCGGGCCTTTCGGCGGGATGGTCAAGCTGTTGCGGGCGTGGCGGGCTGTAGTCCGATGGTGTTGTGCCACAGTCTGAGCCAGCCCTTCGACCAGGGCCAGTGGGTGGGCAGGTGCAGGATCGGTCGGCGTTGGGGTCGAGCCAGTCGTGCCGGGATGTTGACGATCTTGCGGCGCAGGGTCATCCGCGTGCCCGGCCATGGTTGTCGCCGGTCAAGACACCGGCAGCACGCAGCACGTTGTGGGTAATCGCCGCGCACAGCACCCAGGCGGAGTTCGCTCCGAACCGGCCCGAGGGGATGTGGGCCAGGGGTCCGTCGATCAGGTCGGCGAAGACGGTTTCGATGATGGCGTGTTGGCGGTGGGTGATGTCGGCGGCCTCGACGGGAAGGTCGGTGTTGGTGAAGAACGGGTGATAGCGCCAACCCGGAACAGTGCATCAGGGAAGCGGGCATCCTTCACGCGGCGAACGACCAGGCGAGCGGTGATCCGGTCTTTGGTGGACGCGAAAGCGGTGTAAGGAATTTCGGCGACCTCGGCATCAGAGATCCATGCGCCGGTGTCGGGATCACGCACCGCTCCGGGATAGGACACCGCGGTCCACATATCGTCGGCGATGGCGGTGATCGCCCGGTCGATAGCGGGGTTGCGGGTAATCACCAGCGAGAACTGGGCGCCGTGGCGAACACAGGTCCGCACCACCTTGCGGTTGCCGAACGCCGAATCACCGCGAACCAGAATCTTGCCGCGGGCACCGCAGGCACGGGCGGTGCCGATCGCGGGGGCGACCATCCGTTCGGCGCCCTTGCCCGAGTTGGTCTTGCCGGCGCGTAGCCGCATCCCGGCGACCATCGGCGCCGAGGCCGCGGTGCTGATGGTGGTGGCCAGCGGGGACAGTCGCTTGCGCAGGATCTGCTTGCCGGCGATCTTGGTGTGTCCGTAGGAGGCGCCCTGTTTGGCGTGTCCGTAGACCGGGCGTAGCAGCGAGTCGATGTCGATGAACACCTGCGCATCGGCGCCGGGCAGCAGCTCGACTCGTCCACACAACGCCACCAGGTGCTCCCGCAGCACCCATTCGAGTTGGCGGGCGTGACCGAAGGTGGACTCCCGCAACAATGTTCCCACCGTCGAGGGTGCATACACCCCACCAAAGAGCGTCTTCATCCCACCGCTGCGGACGATGTCGATGTCGTCGATGCAGTCCGCGCCCGCGCACATCCCAGCGATCAGGGTGGCCAACTTCGGCGCCGGGTTCGCCGACCCGGACTTGATCCGCGGCGCACGAATGCGGACCTTGGCTGCCAACAGCTGCTGCAGCCCGGTCTGCTCGGCCAATGCCATCACCGGGACCAGTCCCGCCGACGACACGAGATTGTCATCGTCGAACACCGCTGATTCTGCAGCGAACCTATGCGGAACTTGCACCGGAAGTGCCTTTCCGACCTGGATCAGATTGTTGCGTGAGAACACCAATCATCCCAGTTCAGAGGGCGCTTTCCTCATTCCGACATCCGCATAACCCCAGTTCAGTCGGTGGATCGAGGCTTAGCGCTCATCCCCGGGTGGACCTCGACCCGGTGCAGGTCGTCGCCGATCTCGATCTGACGGTCGAACGCCGAGGCGGCCAGCGCCCGCCACTGGTCCTCCTGGCCGGGCACCAGGGCCGGCACGTAGTGGGTGAGGATCAGGATGCCGACGCCGGCGCGGGTCGCGGTCTGCGCGGCCTGCTGCACCGTCGAGTGGTAGTCGCAGATGTCGCGGATGCGCTGCATCGGCAGCGGATCGATGAGGTCTTCCCGGATCACCGTGTGCACCAAAGCGCCTGCGCCGCTAGCCAACTCGTCCAGGCTCGGGCACGGCACGGTGTCACCGGCGAGCACCACGGAGGCGCCCTCGTGATCGATCCGGAATCCGATGGTCGGCGCCACCGGCCGGTGGTCGGTCTGGGCGACGCGGATCCCGACGCCGTCGCGTCCCCACACCACCCCTTCGGTCACCTCCTCGACCTCGACCTGCGGCGGCGCCGTCAGGTCGGCGTGGTGGGCGATGCGGTAGCCGATGTCGGGGCTGAAGGCCTTGAGCATGTTCTCCACCACCTCGGCGGTGCCCGGCGGGCCGATGATCGGCAGCGGCGGCAGATCCGGCGTGAAGTTGGATACCCACCGGGTGATCAGCACATCGCCGAGATCGGCGATGTGGTCGCTGTGCAGATGCGTCAGCAACAGCGCCGTCAGGTTGTTGGCGCCGACGCCGATGGCCGCCGCGCGCTGCAGCACGCCCCGCCCGCAGTCGATCAGAAACGTCTGCCCGCCCGCGCGCACCAGGGTCGACGGGCCGGCGCGGCGGGCGTCGGGGATGGGGCTGCCGGTCCCCAGCAGGGTGACTTCGATCATGGGCCCAGAAGTTACTCCCGGTCCGAACCCACCGCCGACATATCGGCGTAGCGCGCGCCGGTCACCGCGCGCCCGGCTTCGCCCAGCGCGGCCACCTGTGCCGGGGTCAGCGTCACCGACAGCGACCCCAGGTTCTCGTCTACCCGGGCGGCGCGCCGGGTGCCGGGGATGGGCACGGCCGTGACACCGAGTTCGTCGGCCCGTTGACGCAGCCAGGCCAGCGCGACCTGCGCCGGGGTCGCGCCGATCTCACCGGCCACCGTCTTAACCGCGGTGACCACTGCCTGGTTCGCGTCCAGCGCCGCACCGGTGAACCGCGGCATCGTGCGTCGGAAGTCGCTCTCGCCGAGGTCGGCGGCCGAGCGGACCGTGCCGGTCAGGAAGCCGCGGCCCAGCGGGGAGAAGGGCACGATGCCGATGCCGAGGTCCGCGGCGGCGGGAACGATCACGGACTCGATGCCGCGGGTCCAGATCGACCACTCACTCTGCAGCGCCGCGATCGGGTGCACGGCGTGGGCGGCGCGCAGATCGGCCGCGCTCACTTCGGACAGCCCGAGGTGGCGGACCTTGCCCGGCGCCGACGAGCTCGGCCATCGCGCCGACGGTCTCCTCGATGGGCACCTGCGGATCACGGCGATGCAGGTAGTACAGGTCGATCACGTCGGTGCCCAGTCGGTGCAGGCTGGCGTCGATGCACTGGCGCACATAGGCGGCGTCGCCGCGCACCGCGACCGAGCCCGCCGCGCGTTCGGTGGGGTTGCCCACGATGCCGAATTTCGTCGCCAGGGTGACCTCGTCGCGCCGATCGGCCAGCAGGCGGGCGATCAGCCGCTCGTTGGCGCCGCCACCGTAGACGTCGGCGGTGTCGATGAAGGTCACGCCGACGTCGACGGCATGGTGCAGCGTGGCCAGCGCGTCGGTGTCGTCGATCGCGCCGCCGTATACCGGTGTCAGCGCCATGCCGCCGAAACCCATTGCGCTGACGGTCAGTTGGTCACCGAGTGAGATTTGGTGGGGCATCGGGGTCCTTCCGGGTCGGAGCAGTCGCCGGTGGATGCAACCGTGACCCTGCGCGTTGTGTTCCGCTCGCCCCGTCCGCAGTAGTAGCGTGGTCGCTGAGCGGTGTGACCTACGTCACCGGAGGTGTCGATGCGGATAGCAGATGTCCTGCGCAACAAGGGCGCCTCGGTGGCGACCATCACCCCCGAGACCTCCGTCGCCGGGTTGCTGACCGAGTTGTCGGTGCACAACATCGGCGCGATGGTGGTGATCTCGGCAGACGGGCTACAAGGCATCGTGTCCGAGCGCGACGTCGTGCGCGGGCTGCACGAAACGGGTGCCGAGCTGCTGCACCGGCCGGTCTCGGAGATCATGACGACCGTGGTGGCGACGTGCTCACCCGACGACTCGGTGGACAGCCTCAGCGCGCTGATGACGACCAACCGGGTCCGCCATGTGCCCGTCGTGGTCGACGGCCGGCTCGCCGGCATCGTCAGCATCGGCGACGTCGTCAAGACCCGGATGGAGGAGCTCGAGAGCGAGCAGCAGCGGCTGCAGGCCTACATCACCCAGGGGTGAGGCGCGGTTGCGTAGGGTGCGGAGGTGACCGTCGCCGTCGCTCCGGCGCGCCGGACGGATGTGAAGAGCCTGGCTCGTGTGCTCGGGCGCGCGTTCTTCGACGATCCGGTGATGATGTGGATGGTGCCCGACGATGCGCGCCGGGCCAAGGCGCTGCCGCGCATCTTCGCCGCGATGACCAGACACCACTTCCTCGCCGGTGACGCGGTGGAGGTCGCCGGCCGGTCCGGCGACATGGGTGCCGCCGCGCTGTGGGATCCGCCCGGCCGGTGGAAGCAGACCCCGCGCGAGGAACTGCGGATGATGCCGACGCTTCCTGCTGGCGCTGGGCCGGGAGGCGGGCCGCGGCATGGGGGTCTCCGAGCTGATGAAGCGCCACCACCCCGAGGAACCGCACTGGTATCTCGCCGTCATCGGCAGCGACCCCGACGTGCGCGGGCGCGGGCTTCGGCCAGGCGCTGATGCGGTCCGGGCTGAACCGCTGCGACGCCGACCATGCCCCGGCCTATCTGGAGTCGACCAAACCCGAGAACGTGCCCTACTACCAGCGGTTCGGCTTCGAGGTGACCGGCGAGCTCACCGTCCCCGACGGCGGCCCGACGATGTGGCAGATGTGGCGGCAGCCCCGGTAGGTCACCGCGCCGCAGCGCCAGCCCCATGTTTATCAGACTGTCATCCGGGAACACCGCACAGCGTTTGCCGATAGACAGCGTCCACCGACAGTTGGGAGCGGTTTCGATGTACTCCGGCGTCGCGTCGATGCTGGGCGTGGGTCTGATCGGCGGGCTGGGCGCCTACAAACTTCATCGGTTGACGGCGGTGGCGCCCGGTGCCCTGGTCTCCCTGCCCTTCCAGTCCGGCTGGCGGCCCGAGGAACACGCGCTGTCGCGGTATCACGTGCGCTGGTATCTCGCGACGCTGGTGTTCCTCGCCTTCGACGTCGAAATGCTCTTCATGTATCCGTGGGCCGTCGTCGTCGCCGACAAAGGTGTCAGTGCGGTCGTCGAGATGTTCGTGTTCCTGGCCGCCCTGCTGGTTGCCGTCGCGTGGGCGTGGCGGGAAGGGGCACTGCGGTGGTCCTGAGCCGGCTCGCGGTCCAGCGGGCGCATGTCCTAGTCATCGAGACGCCCGGCCACTGGCTGACCAGGGTCGCACTGGAGCGTCGGATGAGCGGACGCAGCTGGCGCTGCGCGTCCACCCCCGCTGACGCCGACGTGCTGGCGGTGTGCGGTGGTGCGGACCCGCCGATGTCCGGACTGGTCGACCAGCTGTGGGACCAGTTGCCGGGCCCGCGCGTCCGGATCGACATCACCGACCCGGCCGGGGTGGACGGCGCACTCGACCGCGCGGCCGACGCTTTGCGCGACACGCGAGCGCCATCGCGACGACGCCCGCACCCGACCGCAACAACCCGACACCGACAGCGACACGGACCACGGCGACATGGACCACGGCGAGATGGACCACGGGGACATGGACCACGGCGAGATGGCGCCGGCCGGCATCGCACTGGCCTCCGGTGCCGAGGACCGCGACGGCCTCGAGATGGACGTCCTGCACCTGCGGATGGGTCCGGTCCTGCCGCACTGGCCCGCCGGCCTGGTGCTGCACTGCAGCCTCAACGGCGATGTGCTGACCGGTGGCCAAGCCTGGGTCGTCGGCGGCCCGCCGGCTGCCGACTCCGGATCCGGGCCACCGGACGCGGCGCGGCAGTGCGACCACATCGTCGGCCTGTTGACCCTTGCCGGCTGGCCCCGGGGGGCCGGGCTGGCGCGGCGATGCCGTGACCTCGCGCTGGACGAACCGCCGGGGGAGACCGCGGCGCACCTGCTGGCGCGGCTGCACCGCAGCGTGCGCCGATCGGTACTGCTGCGCTGGTCGCTGCGCGGGCTGGGTCAGCTCGGCACCGACCGCCTCGCTCAGCTCGGGCTGCCGACCACCCTGTCCGGTGACACCTACGATCGTCTGCTCACGCGACTCGCCGCGGTCGACGATCTGTTGGCGGGCCGCACGCCCATCAACCCCGTGCACGTCGCAGCCTCAGCGCTGACCGACGCCCTGCCCGAGCTGGTGCAGGGCCTCGACCTCGCCGCCGCACGCTTGGTCATCGCCAGTCTGGGTATCGACACGGGCGTCGATGCCGCGTGACGGAGTCGACGCTGACCACCGTGCCCGGTCCGTGGGCGATCGCGGCCGCGGCATTGTTGGCGTTGCTCGCCTACTACGCCGCCGCCGTCGACGCCGCGCCGGCGGCGCCGCTGCAGGAGACGGCACGCCTGCTGCGACAACGACGACGCGTCACCGTTGCCTCCGACCGCTTGCTGTGGCGGATCGGCGGCGGCGGGCTGATTGTCGCCGCGCTGCTGATGATCACCGTGGTGCCGTTGGGGCGCTGGACGCTGTTCGACCTCGATGTCGGAATCGTGTGGTTCAACGCGATGGACGTGTCGGTGTGGGCGGTCGTGTGGCTGGCCGGCTGGGGCCCGAACTCGGCCTATTCGCTCGTCGGGGGGTACCGATTCCTGGCACAGGCCCTCAGTTACGAGCTCCCGCTGATGTTCGCGCTCGTCGCACCGGCGATCGCGGCGAAGAGCCTGAACGTAGGCGACGTGGTGGCTGCGCAGCACGGCCTGTGGTTCGCCGTCTGGATGCCCGCCTGCTTCCTGGTGTATTGCCTTGGAGTGATTGGTTTTTCGGTGTGGGGACCGCTGTCCGTCGCGGTCGGGGCAGACATTGCCGGTGGAGTGGCGGGCGAGCTCTCGGGCATCGACCGGCTGCTGTGGCACGCGGGCCGCTACGCCCTGCTCGCGGCCGGCGCGGCGTTCGCGGTGCCGCTGTTCCTGGGCGGCGGGCAGGGGCCGGTGCTGCCGGGCTGGGCCTGGGTGATCGTCAAGACGGTCGCATTGCTGACGGTGCTGGTCTGGTCGCGGCGGCGGTTCCCGATGCTGCGGCCGGACAAATTCATGGAGGTGGGTTGGTTGATCTTGTTGCCGCTGGTACTGGTCCAAGACCTCATCGTGGCTGTCGTCGCGGTCTGGAGGAGCTGAGGTGATCACCGACATCGTCTTCTGGATCACGGCCGTCGTCGCCGTGGCCACCGGTGCGGCCGTGTTCATCGTGGACTCGATGGCCCGCGCCGACCTACGCACTGGCCGCATCGTTCGTCGCCGTCGGGGTGGCGATCCTGCTGCTGCAGCAGAACTACGTCGGCGTGATCGTCATCCTGATGATGATCATGGAGATGGCGGTGATGGCCGTCTACATGGTGATGTTCATGGGGATGAATCCGGCGCTGATGCCGATGAGCATGGTGCACGGCAAGCGTGCCTCGCTGGCCATCGCCGTGGGCACCTTCCTGCTGCTGGCCGCGGGCATCCTGCTGACGGACTGGCCGACCCGCCGCGGATCGCCACCGGCCGACGTCACCCGCGCCCTGGGCGAAGATCTGATGGGCTCCCACATGCTGGCGATGGTGGTGATCAGCCCGGTGATGGTGGCCACCATCGTCGGCGGGGTGGTGCTGGCCGCGCACCGGACCCGCTACGACCGGTTCGGTGACGACCTCGACCGGCGACCGGCCGACGACCCTCAGCCGGGGGGAGTCGGCCGATGATCCTGCAGACCGTGCTGCTGGTGGCGGCGGCGGTGTTCTGTGTCGGCCTGTACGGCGCGTTGTCGCAGCAGGTCGTCGTCATGGTGATGATGGGCCTCGAACTGATGATCAACGCCGTCATTCTCGCCGCGGCGGCGATGTGGTGGTTCCTCGCGCCCGCACCCACCGGACAGGTGTTGTTGATGGTGGTCATCGCCGCGATGACGGTCGAGATGGCGACGGGGTTCGCGGTCGCCACGCTGCTGCACCGCGGCCGCCAGGCCGATATGACCGACATGGCCACGGACCTCTCGGGGTGAATGGAGATGACCACACCGGCGCAGCTGTCCCTGTGGGCGCTGATCTGTCTGCCGGCGATGTCCGGTGTCGCGCTGCTGCTCGGGCATCTTCGCCGCGGCGACTCCGGCCGGTTGCCCGCCGCGGTGTCGGTCGTGGTATCGGCGCTGATGGTGGCGCTGTCCGTGGTCGTGGCGGTGGGCCGGCCGGCCGTCGGCGTCGCGTTCATGGCGGGCGCCGACTTCGGATTGCGGGTCGACGCACTCGCGGCGGCGGTGGTACCGGCCGTCGCCGTCACCACGCTGCTGGTGCTGACGTTCGCCGTCGGTGACCCGGAGGTGGCCGGCGGGCGCTTCCACGGCTTCATGCTGGTGTTCGCCGCCGCGGCCATGCTCACCGCCACTGCGGCCACCCTGCCCGCGCTGCTGCTGGCGTGGGAGGTGATGGGTGCGGCGTCCTACGCGCTGATCGGCTACCGGTGGCACGAGAGGCACCGGGTGTCGGCGGGGCTGACCGCTTTCGTCACCACCCGCACCGCCGACCTCGGCCTGTATCTCGCCGCCGGCGCCGCGCTGGCCGGCGGTGCCGGTCTGGCCCTGGCCGACCTGCCCGGCTCGGATCCCGGCTGGCGGCACGTGGTCGCGGCCGGTGTGCTGGTGGCCGCGCTGGGCAAGGCGGCGCAGCTGCCGTTCGCATTCTGGCTGGCCCGGGCGATGGAGGGGCCCAGCCCCGTCGAGTGCACTGCTGCATTCGGCGGCGATGGTCGCCATGGGCGGGTATCTGCTGTTGCGGACCGCACCGTTGCTGGCCGCCACCGGGTGGGCCGCCATCACGGCGATGTGGCTGGGCGCGGCGACGGCCGTGCTGCTGGGCGTCGTCGCGGTGGCCCAGCGCGATCTCAAACAGTTGCTCGCCGCGTCCACGTCGGCGCAACTGGGCTTCGTGGTGATGGCGGCGGGCCTGGCCGCAGTCGGCGGCGGCGCTGCGCAGCTGGTCGCACACGCCTTCACCAAGGCCGGGCTGTTCCTGGCCGCCGGTGCCTGGCTGTCGCTGCTGGGCAGCAAACAGCTCGACGACCTCGCCGGCGTCGCGCGGCGGCACCGGGTCGTGGGGGTGACGGCCGGGGTGTCGGCGCTGGCGCTGGCCGGGATCGCGCCGTTGTCGCTGTGGGCCACCAAGGACGCGGTGCTGGCGGTCGCCCGGGAACACTCGACATGGCTGTACGCGGCGGGCCTGGTGGCCACCGCGCTGTCCGCCGCATACGCCGCCAAGATCCTGCTCGTGATCTGGCGGCCGGCCGGACCCCCGCGGATGCCGCGTCGGTCAGCCTCACGCAGCAGATCCCGCTGGTCGCGCTGGCGGTCGGGGCGGCGGTGGCCGGAGTGCTCGCCGTGGGACCGCTGGGTCTGACCCCTGCCGCGCCCGCGGCCGAACTGACCGCATCCGCGGTGCTGGCCGCCGCAGTTCTGCTGGCCGTGCTGCGCTGGGGGGTTCCCGAGCCGCGATGGGCGATGGACTGGCTCGGTCTGGAACCGGCCGCGCGGTGGGCGGTGGTGGCGCCCACGCTGCGGTTGGCCGAGGCGCTCGCCCGCTTCGACGACCGGGTGATCGACGGTGCGGTGGACGCGACGGGCCGCGGCACGCGCACCGCGGCCGCAGTGCTCGCCCGCGCCGACAGCCGGCGGGTCGACGGCGCCGTGGAATGCGTGTCGGCGCTCACCGGGCGGCTCGGAAAGTGGGCGCGAAGACCGCAGACCGGCCAGCTGCACCAGTACTACATGGCCGCCGTCGTCGTCGTCCTCGTCGCTGTCCTGCTCCTGATCGTCGTGAGGTGACCGTGCTCAGTCTGATCGTGTTCCTGCCGTTGGCCGCCGCGCTGGTGCTGTTGGCGGTCCCGGCGCTGCCCGAGACCGCAGTGCGGTGGCTGTGGGTGGTGATCAGCGGCATCGAGGTGGCGTTGATCGCGGCTGTGTGGATCGGTTACCAGAACCCGCCGCCCAACACGCTGGCCTTCGAGGAGCAGGTGGCGTGGATACCGGGCGTCAACAGCAGCTACCACATCGGCGTGGACGGCCTGTCGCTGCCCTTGGTCGCCATGACCGCGGTGATCTTCCTGGCCTGCGCCGTCTACAGCCTGCGCGACACCGACCGTCCGCGGGCGCAGGCCGCGCTGTTCCTGTTCCTGCAGACCGTCAGCTTCGGGCTGTTCGTCGCGGCCGACCTGATCCTGTTCTTCGTCTTCTTCGACCTGTCGATCGTTGCGATGTACTTCGTGATCGCCGGCTGGGGTCACGGCGACGCGGGACGTTCGGCGATGAAATTCTTCCTCTACACGTTCCTGGGTTCGCTGGCCCTGCTGGTGGGCTTCATCGGGCTCTACATCGGCGCCCGGCCGCACACCTTCGACATGGTCGAACTCGCTGCCGCGATGCCGCTGGCGGGTCGCCCGCTGGCCGGCGGGTTGGTGCTGTCCGCGATCCTCATCGGGCTGGCGGTCAAGACGCCGACGTTTCCATTCCACACCTGGCTGCCACCGGCCCACACCGATGCCCCGGCGATCGGATCCGCCGTGCTGGCCGCCGTGTTGCTGAAGATGGGGACCTACGGCTTCGTGCGCATCGCGATGCCGATGCTGCCGCAGGCCTGGCGCGCGTTCGCCTGGGTGATCGTCGCCGTCGGGCTGGTGTCGGTGCTCTACGGCGCCCTGGTGGCGCTGGCTCAGGACAACCTGAAGCGGATGATCGCCTACACGTCGGTCAACCACATGGGCTACGTCGTCGTCGCCGTCGGCGCCGCGGGACTGGCCACCGCCGGCACCGTCGACGCCCGCGGGACCGCCGTGACCGGTGCCGTCACCCAGATGGTCAGCCATGGCCTGATCACCGGCGCCCTGTTCCTGCTGGCCGGCGTCTTTCATGCGCGCACCGGCAGCTACCGACTCGACGACTACGGCGGGCTCGCCGGTCCCGCGCCCAAACTCGCCGCGCTGTTCGGCATCGGCGCGTTCGCGTCACTCGGCTTGCCCGGCTTCTCCGGCTTCATCGCGGAGTTCCAGATCTTCACCGGCAGCATCGCGGCGGCCCCGGTGACCGCGGTTGCCCTGCCCGGCATCGTGATCACCGCCGCCCTGTTCCTGCGGGCCTTCGCGCGGGTGTTCACCGGAGACGTCGCCGGCCGCTCGGCGGGCTTTCTCGACCTGCGGAAACCGGAGTGGTGGCCACCGGCGACCCTGCTGGCGCTGTCGGTGGTGATCGGGCTGCTGCCGCGAGTGCTGCTGGACACGGTCGAGCCGGCCGCGGACACACTGATCACGCTCGTCGGGAGGTGATTCGGTGATCGCACGGACCGGGATGCACCTTGCGCTGATGGTGCCGGAGATCGTGGTGTTCAGCGTCGGTCTGGCCGTTCTGATCGGCGGATCCTTTCTGCCGCGCCGCCGTCAGCATTGGGCCCGGCTGCTGGCGGCGGCCGGGCTCGCCGCGGCCGGCGTCGTCGCCGCGGTGCAGCTGGCCCGGCCCGCGTCGGCCGCGTTCGACGGCACCTTCGTCGTGGACACCGCCACCGGGGTGGTGCGGATCGTCGTCGTGGTCGCGGCGCTGCTGGTGCTGGCGGTGGCCGGCGACGAGATCGCCGGTGCCGCGCGGGAGAGCGAAACCTACGCGCTGCTGTGCTTCGCGACTGCGGGTGTTCTCGTGCTGGCCGGTGCGGTGGACCTGTTGGTGCTCGCGACCGGCTATCTGCTGGCCAGCATCCCGCTCTACGCCCTGATCGGCCTGGTCCGCACCGCCCGCGGTGCCGAGGCCGCGATGAAGACGTACCTTCTCGGTGCGTTGTTCGGCATCCTGCTGCTGCTCGGGGTGACCCTGCTCTACGGTGCTGTCGGCAGCACGTGGTACCCGGACTTGGCCGGCGAACTCGACCGCGCACCGGTCGCGCTGGTGGCCGCGGGGGCGGTGGGAGTGCTCGGCGGTCTGCTGTTCAAGGCCGGTGGTGTGCCGGCGCACTTCTGGGTGCCCGACGCGGCGCAGGGTGCCACCGGTACCGCCGCGCTGTTCGTGACGACGGTGCCCAAGGTCGGCGCTCTGGTGGCGATGTACCGGCTCACCGATGCTGCTCGGCGGCGGCATGCTGCTGATGATCGCGTTGCTCGCGGTGGCCAGCATGACGTTGGGCAATCTGGCCGCCTACTGGCAGAGCGACCCGCGCCGGCTCCTGGGCTGGTCGACCGTCAGCCAGGTCGGCTACCTCCTGGTGCCGGTCGCTGTGGCCGGCCACAGCGACCTGGCTCTGCCGTCGCTGCTGTTCTATCTGGCCGCCTACACCCTGACCAACAGTGCGGCGTTCGCCGTCACCACGGCGCTGCCCGAGCGGCGCGAGATCGAGAGCTACCGGGGCCTGGCGCGAGCGCGGCCCTGGCTGGCGGCGGCGTTGCTGGCCGCGCTACTGGGGTTGTTGGGCACCCCGCCGACGGGCGTGTTCGTCGGCAAGCTCACCACCGCGGCGGCGGCGTTCGACGGCGGGGCGGCCTGGCTCGCCGTGCGTGGTGTTCGTCAACACCGTGCTGAGCCTGTTCTATTACCTTCGCTGGATCGTGCCCACATTCCGGCGGGTGGAGCGACGACGGCGACGCCGCATTCGCCGCTGCGGCGCTGGTCGACCGTCACCGCCGTCGGTGCGGGCGGCCTCAGCGTGCTGCTGGGGCTGGTCGCCGGGCCGGTATGGGCCGTCCTGGGCGGGTGATAGTCGACGGGAGGTGCCGCGGTGGCGCGCTAGCTCCAGCTGTACTCGGCGCGCAACCGGGCCGCGACCACGTCGAACGTCTCGCGCTCCAGGATCGCGCCCTCCCGGCGGATCCCCTCCTCGGGGACGTCGAGCACCCGGTCGAGGCGCACCCAGCTGGCCCGGCCCTCGTAGTCCCAGGTGCCACTGCCGATGCCGACCCAGTTCGGGTCCCCGCGGTGATGATCCTGGCTGGACAGCATCAGCCCGAGCAGCACAGTGCGGTCGCGGCCCACCACCAGCACCGGCCGGTCCTTGCCCCGGGTGGGGTCGTCCTCGTAGACCACCCACGTCCACACCACCTCGCCGGGATCGGCACGGCCGTCCAGGTCGGGCGCGTAGACGACCTTGCGGGCCCGGTGCGCGGTCGGGGCGAAGTTGCGGGACACCGGCCGGCCCGCCGGCAGCGCGGGCGCCGGCGCGCCGGCCTGGCCGGCGAGCGCCTCCAAGCCCAACCGGATGCCCTGCTGGATCCCGCGCTGCAGCGTCTCCGAACGCTGAATCTGCCGCACGAGCTTGGGGCCTTCGGAGAACACCAGCTTCTGGAACGCCTTGAATGGCGATGACGACGACGCCATAGCCGCCAAGTCTAGGCGCTCGCCGCGGCGGCCAATTGTGCCCGGAGGGCGTCGGCTCGTTACTCTGGACTGGCCGTTCTCGGCTCATATACCGCGTTCACCAGGAGATTCCCATCAGCAGTTTCGCCGACAAGACCTTCACCGCGCCGGCGCAGATTCGGAACTTCTGCATCATCGCCCACATCGACCACGGCAAGTCCACCCTGGCCGACCGGATGCTGCAGCTGACCGGCGTGGTCGCCGACCGCGACATGCGGGCGCAGTACCTCGACCGGATGGACATCGAGCGGGAACGCGGCATCACGATCAAGGCCCAGAACGTGCGGCTGCCATGGACAGGTTGGTGACGAAGAGCACGTCCTGCACCTGATCGACACCCCCGGCCACGTCGACTTCACCTACGAGGTGTCGCGCGCCCTGGAGGCCTGCGAGGGTGCGGTGCTGCTCGTCGACGCCGCCCAGGGCATCGAGGCGCAGACGCTGGCCAACCTCTACCTGGCGCTGGACCGCGACCTGCGTCATCATCCCGGTGCTGAACAAGATCGACCTGCCCGCCGCCGACCCGGATCGCTACGCCGGCGAGCTCGCCCACATCATCGGCTGCGAGCCCGTCGCGACGTGCTGCGGGTGTCGGGCAAGACCGGCGAGGGCGTGACCGAACTGCTCGACGAGGTCGTGCGCCAGGTGCCCGCCGCCGACCGGCGACGCCGACGCACCGGCCCGCGCGATGATCTTCGACTCGGTCTACGACACCTACCGCGGCGTGGTCACCTACGTCCGCGTGGTCGACGGCAAGATCGTGCCGCGCGAACGCATCAAGATGATGTCCACCGGCGCCACCCACGAGCTGCTCGAAGTCGGCATCGTCTCGCCGGAACCGAAGGCGTCCGACGGCCTCGGCGTCGGCGAGGTGGGCTACCTGATCACCGGCGTGAAGGATGTCCGCCAGTCGAAGGTCGGCGACACGGTCACGGCGGCCCGCCACGGGGCCACCGAACCGCTGACCGGCTATCGCGAGCCCCGCCCGATGGTGTACTCGGGGCTGTATCCGGTCGACGGATCCGACTATCCGGTATTGCGCGACGCGCTGGACAAGCTGCAGCTCAACGACGCCGCGCTGACCTACGAGCCGGAGACGTCGGTGGCGCTGGGCTTCGGCTTCCGCTGCGGCTTCCTCGGGCCTGCTGCACATGGAGATCACCCGCGAGCGGCTCGAGCGCGAGTTCAACCTCGACCTGATCTCCACTTCGCCGAACGTGGTGTACCGGGTGGAGAAGGACGACGGGTCCGAAATGGTGGTCACCAACCCGTCGGACTGGCCGGAGGGCAAGGTCCGCACGGTCTACGAGCCGGTCGTCAAGACCACGATCATCGCGCCCAGCGAATTCATCGGCACGATCATGGAGCTGTGCCAGTCGCGGCGCGGCGAACTCGGTGGCATGGACTACCTGTCGCCCGAGCGCGTCGAGCTGCGCTACACGATGCCGCTGGGCGAGATCATCTTCGACTTCTTCGACTCGCTCAAGTCGCGCACCCGCGGCTACGCCAGCCTGGACTACGAGGAGGCCGGCGAGCAGGAGGCCGCGCTGGTCAAGGTCGACATCCTGCTGCAGGGCGAGGCGGTCGACGCGTTCTCCGCGATCGTGCACAAGGATTCCGCTGCGGCCTACGGCAACAAGATGACGACCAAGCTCAAGGAGCTCATCCCGCGCCAGCAGTTCGAGGTGCCGGTGCAGGCCGCGATCGGTTCGAAGATCATCGCGCGCGAGAACATCCGGGCCATCCGCAAGGACGTGCTGTCCAAGTGCTACGGCGGTGACATCACCCGCAAGCGCAAGCTGCTGGAGAAGCAGAAGGAAGGCAAGAAGCGGATGAAGACGATCGGGCGGGTCGACGTCCCCCAGGAGGCGTTCGTCGCGGCCCTGTCGAGCGACGCGAGCGCGGACAAGCCGAAGAAGTAGACCGGCGCGGGAGGCGCTCGACGTTGCTGAATTCGCATCGTCGGGGCCGGCACGTACGGGTTCTCCCAGGCAAATGCTCGACTGTGCGCAACCGAGATGTTTGCGTGTAATCCGGGTTCGCGAGAATCAGCAAACCATCGCGCTGAATAGGTTCGATGCCATCGGTGACGTTTGCCGCGTGTCGGGAGCAAACGCTGACCGGCAAACGACTGCGATGGCTAACCTGGTCTCCTGAGGTGGGGAGGCGGGCCGTCATGGCAGTAGGCGCGACCGACAGCATGAGGTCGGTGCAGGCCGTGCTGGACGCACCGGCTGCGGTCGCGCGTCGATCGTCCGTTCGTTCGGCGATGCACAGGGGTTCGCTCGGCACGCTGATCAAGTTCGGCGCGGATCTGGTGATGGCCGCCACCGCGTCGACGGCGGGCCTGATCTGGGCGCGCGAGAGCGCACGGGCCGATGCCACCGGTGTGGATGATGGCGTGCTACGCGCCGATGCTGCTGATCCTGTTCGCGCTGCGCAAGAACTACCGGCGGTCGCTGCACACCAGCATCATCGAGGAGTTCATGTCGGTGCAGTTGACCGCCGCGCTCGCCGCGATGTTGCTTCTCGGCGGGATGGTGCTTCGCATGTGGACGGTGACCTCGGCGCGACTGTCGCCAAGGTCTGGATGGTGACCGCAGTGCTGATGCCGATCAGCAGGCTCTCCGCGATCACGGTCAAGCGCGCGCTGCGTCGTCGGCATCTGCTGCAATCGCCCACGCTGATCGTCGGCAACGGCATGGTGGCCAGCCGGCTCGCCAAGCGCTTCGTCGACAACCCGCAGTACGGCATCCTGCCGATCGGCTACGTCGATGCCGACGCGCCGTGGCGAGCGGCCGACGACCAAGACCGTTCCATCCCGCCGGTGGGAACACCGGACACCATCGCCGACGCCATCCGGCGCACCCGTGCCGAGGCCATCGTCATCGCATTCTCCAAGACGCGCGACGAGGAACTCATCCCGGTGATCCGCACCGCGCGCCTCGCCGGACTGACGGTCTGGGTGGTACCCCGGATGTTCGACAGCGTCTGTCGGCGATCCCGCGTCGACTACGTCGGCGGACTGCCGGTGCTCGCGCTGTCACACACCGATCCCAAGGGCTGGCAGTTCGCCGTCAAGCACATCTCCGATCGCATCGTCGCGACCGCTCGGCTTGGCTCTGATCTCCCCGCTGTTCCTCGCCCTCGTGGTCGCGGTCAAGTTGTCCTCGCCGGGGCCGATCTTCTTCCGCCAGCCCCGGGTCGGCCGCGACGGCATCGTTTTCGACTGCCTCAAATTCCGTTCGATGCGGCCACCGACGAGTCGACTCCCGGCTTCGTACCCAGCCAGGGCAGCGCTCCCGGTGGCGTGGAAGGCGTGGACCGACGCACCTGGATCGGCAAGGTCCATGCGGTCGAGTTCCCTCGACGAACTCCCGCAGCTGATCAACGTCATCAAGGGCGACATGAGCCTGGTGGGCCCGCGGCCCGAACGGCCCGAGTTCGTCGACATCTTCAACGCTCAGATCCGGCGGTACGGGGAGCGGCACCGGGTCAAGGCCGGGATGACCGGCTGGGCGCAGGTGCACGGCCTGCGCGGGCAGACCTCGATCGGCGACCGCGCCGAATGGGACAACTTCTACATCGAGAACTGGTCACTGGGCCTGGACCTGCAGATCCTCGCGATGACGGTGCCCGCGGTGCTGCGACGCGCCGAGTAGCGCTCAGCGGTGTTCCCGCCGAACAGGTCGCGCGCGTGCACGCGGCGTGCTATCGAAGGGGGATGTCCATCAAGCTCGCGGCCGTGGCCGGTGCCTGCGTCGTGCTGGCCGGCTGCGCGCAGGCGCCCGTCGACGACCGCCCCGTCGTGCGGATCGTCGAGGCGGCCCAGCCGACACCGGCGATTCCGCTGGGGCGGTACCTGCCGACGGCGCAGGAACTCTCGGCCGCGCTGGGCACCGGACCCAACGGGCTCACCGGTCAGCTGATCGAGGGCGACGCCGGCATGTTGCTGCGCAACGTCGGCGCGGCCGAGACGACGCCCCCGGATTGCCTCGGTGCGGCCTACCGCTCCAGCAGGCGGTGTACGGCGGCGCCCCGGTGCGGTCGGTGGCGACCAATTCCTGGGCCGGCGGGGGGCTTCGACGGCCCGCCGGTGACCGGATTCTTCGGCGTGGTCCAGATGACGAGTCCGGGTGCGGCGCAGGAGTTCTTCGCGACCATGACCGACCGGTGGCGGCGCTGCAACGGGCAGACCGTCGCGCGCACACCCGGCGATCGGGGCGGTGCCGAGCTGAGCAGGATCACCGCCGTCAGCTTCGATCAGCGGGTGGTCGCGGCGAGCGTGCTGCACACCTCGGCCGGTAGCGAGTCGCCCACCGGTCAGCGCGCCATCGGCGTGGCCGGCGACTGCATCGTGGAGGTGGAACTCACCGACCCGCGCGCGCCGGGGGAGGCGCAGCCCGCGGTGGGCGTGGCGGACCTGATCCTGGACAAGATCGCCCCGCCGCGCTGACGGTGGGCGACAATGGCCCGGTGACTCCCGTCGTGACGCGTCGCGTCCGCGTTCTCGGCGCGATCGTCGGGGCGACTGTGCTGCTGCCGGGATGCGTCACCACCGTCGAGGGCGCTGCGGTGCGTCCCCGCGCCGCCGCGCCGACGGACGCGCCGCTGCTCGACGAGACCGGGCTGGACGGCGTGCTGCTGCCGATCGGAGAGCTCAACAGCATCGTCGGAGCCACCCGGATGACGGTCACCAGCGACGTCGACCGGATGACCGACCACTCCGCCGACGTGTCGGAACCCGACTGCGTCGGGCGCGGTGTACGGCGCCGAGGACCCGGCGTACGCCGGCGCGGGATGGACCGCGGTGCGCGATCAGGTGGCTCGCGAACCGAACCAGGACAACGACCACTGGGTCGAGCAGACCGCGGTGCTGTATCCGGGCGCCCGGGATGCCGTGACGTTCTTCGACGCATCGACCGCGATGTGGCAGGACTGCGCCAACGGCACGGTCGGTGTCGGAGACGGCGACTACCGGTGGGAGCTCGCTGACGTCGACGACCTCGGAGTCGATGATCACGCAGATGACGCGGCAGGAAGGCGCCGGCGGGTGGGCGTGCCAGCACGCGCTGTCGCCGGTCGCCAACGTGACCGTCGAGGCCTGGGCGTGCGGCTACACCGTCACCGACGAGGCCGCCCGGATCGCCGCCGCGATGGTGCAGAACGCCCGCCGGTAGGCCGGGGCCGGTCAACCGCGCGTCACATCGGTGCGTTCGCCGGCTGGAAGTTCCCCGAGCTGTCGGACTCCTCTTCGGCGCGGATCACGTGCACCACCGCGTTGATCAGCGCCAGGTGGGTGAACGCCTGCGGGAAGTTGCCCAGGTGACGTCCGGTGCGCGGCTCGATCTCCTCGGCGTAGAGATGCAGCGGGCTGGCGAACGACAGCAGCCGCTCGCACAGGTGCCGGGCCCGGTGGATCTCGCCGATCTCGACCAGCGCCGACACCAGCCAGAACGAGCAGATCGTGAACGTGCCCTCCTCGCCGGCCAGGCCGTCGTCGGTCTCCTCGACCCGGTAGCGCAGCACCAGCCCCTCTTCGGTCAGCTCGTCGGCGATGGCCAGCACGGTCGCGCGGATCGCGCGGGTCGTCGGGCGGCAGGAAGCGGGTCAGCACCGCCAGCAGCAGCGACGCGTCCAGAGCGTCGTCGCCGTAGCGCTGGGTGAGCACACCGCGCGAGTCGACGCCGTTGGTCAGGATGTCGGCCTTGATCTCCTCGGCGATCGCGCGCCACTGCTGCGCGTAGGACTTCTCGCCCTCCAGCTCGGCGAGCTTGGCGCCGCGATCCAGCGCGACCCAGCACATGATCTTGCTCGACGTGAAGTGCTGCGGCTCGCCCGCGCACCTCCCAGATGCCGCGGTCGGGCTCGCGCCAGTGCTTGATCGCCTCCTCGACCTGTTGCTTGAGCACCGGCCACAGCGTCTCGGGGATCTGCTCGCGCGACTTGGTGTGCAGGTACACCGAATCCAGCATGGTGCCCCAGATGTCGTGCTGCATCTGGTTGTAGGCGCCGTTGCCGATCCGGACCGGGCGGGCCTTGTCGTAGCCCGACAGGTGGTTGAGCTCCTCCTCGACCAGACTGCGTTCCCCGCCGACGCCGTACATCACCTGCAGCGGATGGCGTTCACCGTTGTTGGCGCCCGACACGTCGGCGATGAACGCGAAGAAGTCGTCGGCCTCGCGGTCCAGGCCCAGGGTGTAGAGGCCCCACAGCGCGAACGTCGAATCGCGCACCCAGGCGTAGCGGTAGTCCCAGTTCCGTTCGCCCCGAGGGGTTTCCGGCAGCGACGTGGTGGGCGCCGCCAGCAGCGCGCCGGTGGGCGAGTACGTCAGGCCCTTCAGCGTGAGCGCGCTGCGCTGCAGGTACGACCGCCACGGGTGGTCGGGGAAGTCGCCGATGTTGATCCATTGCCGCCAGCATTCGCTGGTCTGCCACATCTTGTCGGCGGCCTCGTCGTAGGTCTGCGGCGCCGGATGCTTGGACCAGCTCAGCGCGACGAAGACGTTGTCGCCTTCCTTCATCCGGGTGCGCGCCCGCGCTTCGCGGCCCTCCAGGCCGATCCGCAGATTGGTGGTCAGCCGCAGCGTCGGATGCGAGTCGGGATTCTTGCTGGCCCGCGCGATCGCCTCGCCGTAGGCCTGCGCGGAGTACTCCCACGCGGCGCTGATGCGGTGGTAGTCGAACGACGGCTCGCAGTTCATCACCAGCTCGACCGTGCCGCTCACGCAGCGCACGGTGCGCAGCAGGATGTGCTCGGCATCCCAGTCCATCGGGGTGCGGCGATGCGTGCGCGACCGGGTCTCGATGTCATGCCACGGGCCCATCACCAGCGCGTCGCGCACGATCAGCCAGCCGGTGTGGGTCTGCCAGGTGGTCTCCAGGATCAGGCTGCCCGGCAGGTAGCGGCGGGCGGCGGGCACCGACACCCCGTAGGGGCCGAGCCGGAAGTGGCCGGCGCCGCGGTCCAGGATCGCGCCGAACACGCTGGGCGAGTCCGGCCGCGGCACGCACAGCCACTCCACCGACCCCGCCGACGAGATCAGGCAGGTGTTCTCGCAGTCGGACAGGAACGCGTAGTCGGCGATCGGCGGGAACGGGTTGCGCAGCGGGCCCGGATGGCGCGTACGGCACCGGGGCCGTCAGGGCGAACGCCGAGGACTCGCCGTTGGCAGCGGCATCGGACGCGTTGTCGGGCACGGTGTCGGTGCGCTGCAGAACCATTTGCACATCATCGACTGCCGGGCGGCCCGGCGTCTACTCGAACACCCGGTGTTTCGCCCGGCCGGGTGGCGCATAGTCTGGCCCGATGGACGGCTTCCTCAGCTGGTGGGACGGAGTCGAGCTGTGGTTGTCGGGCCTGCCGTTCGTGGCCCAGACCGCGGTGGTGATCCCGGTGGTGCTGGCGCTGTCCTACGGGTTCGCGGTGCTGCTCGACGCCCTTCTGGACCGTGGGCTGCAGCTCACGCAACGCTTCCGGCGCTCGGAGGAGGACATGGCGGATGCCGACGGGAGGGACTCATGAGCGGGATGCCGCGCTCGCGGGTGACGTTGGTGCTGGTCGCGCTCATCGTGCTCGTCATCGTGATGTGGCTGCTCACGCGGTCGAGCGGCGGGACTCTGTTATTCTTCGCGCCATGCGCACGGCATGCGGCATCACGGGGGGCCACATCGTGGCGCTCATCGCCGTCGGCTTCGCCGCCGTTGCTGATGTTGTTGTTGTCGCTGACCCTTCCCGTCTGACGGTCAGGTGTCGGTGACGGCGGTTGCTGTGACTGAGTGTGACGGTGACTTCGCCACTGCCTTCCGTGTCGACGGGACTTCGCCTGTCCGTTCGTCCCCTCAACGGAAAGGTCTCCCATGCACATCACCAGACCCGGTGCCCGCTGGCGTGGCGGCCGCTCTCGCGCTGACCGCGACGCTGCTCGCCGCCTGCGGCGGCGGTTCTAGCGACGTCGTCGGGCGCCGACGGCGACCGCCGAAGCCGACACGACGCTGACGCTGGTGGCCTACGCGGTGCCCGAGCCCGGCTGGAGCAAGATCATCCCCGCCTTCGCCGCGACCCCGGAGGGCAAGGGCGTCGGCGTGACGACGTCCTACGGCGCCTCCGGCGACCAGTCGCGGTGCTGTCGTCGACGGCAAGCCGGCCGACCTCGTCAACTTCTCGGTCGAGCCCGACATCGCCCGGCTGGTGAAGGCGGACAAGGTGTCCGCGGACTGGAACTCCGACGTCACCAAGGGGATCCCGTTCGGCTCGGTGGTCTCGCTGGTGGTCCGCAAGGGCAACCCGAAGAACATCGAGGACTGGGACGACCTGCTGCGCCCGGGGGTCGAGGTGGTGACCCCGAGTCCGCTGAGTTCGGGCTCGGCGAAGTGGAACCTGCTGGCGCCGTACGCGGCCAAGAGCGACGGCGGCAAGAACTCGCAGGCCGGTCTGGACTTCGTCGACAAGCTCGTCACCGAGCACGTCAAGACCCGGCCCAGCTCGGGCCGGGAGGCCACCGACGTGTTCCTGCAGGGCACCGGAGACGTGCTGATCAGCCTACGAGAACGAGGCGATCAACATCGAGCGGCAGGGCAAGCCGGTACGACACATCAACCCGCCGCAGACCTTCAAGATCGAGAACCCGGTGGCGGTGGTGACCACCAGCAGGCACCAGAAGCAGGCCAACGCGCTGAAGAACTTCCTGTACACCCCGGAGGGACAGAAGCTCTGGGCCGAGGCGGGCTTCCGGCCCGTCGATCCCGCCGGTGGCCGCCGAGTTCGCGCAAGGACTTCCCGGCGCCGCAGAAGCTGTGGACGATCGCCGACCTGGGCGGCTGGAGCGGAGGTCGATCCGGCGCTGTTCGACAAGGACAACGGCGCCATCACCAAGATCTACAAGCAGGCCACTGGATGACAGAGCTATCGAGCCGAATCCGCAGCGATCCGGCCCGAGGCCGTCCGGAGCCGGGCCGCCGCCGGCTTTCCGGCCGGGGAGCACCTCCGCTGCGCGTCGGCGCGGCGACGATGTGGCTCTCGCGTCATCGTGTTGCTGCCGCTGGCCGCGATCGTGTGGCAGTCGGCGACGGGCGGCTGGAGCGCGTTCTGGCGGGCGGTCACCTCGAACGCGGCGCTGGAGTCGTTCCGGGTCACGCTGACGATCTCGATCGGCGTGACGGTGGTCAACGCGGTGTTCGGCCTGATCGTGGCCTGGGTGCTGACCCGCGACGACGTTCCCGGGCAAGCGGCTGGTCGACGCGGTGATCGACCTGCCGTTCGCGCTGCCCACGATCGTGGCGAGCCTGGTGATGCTCGCGCTGTACGGGCCCGCCAGCCCGGTCGGTCTGCATCTGCAGCACACCCAGTGGGGGGTGGGCGTCGCGCTGCTGTTCGTCACGCTGCCCTTCGTGGTGCGCTCGGTTCAGCCGGTGCTGCTCGAACTCGATCGCGAGGTCGAGGAGGCGGCGGCCTCGCTGGGCGCCGACAACTACCTGATCTTCACCAAGGTGATCCTGCCCGCGCTGTTGCCGTCGCTGCTGTCCGGCGCGGGGCTGGCGTTCTCCCGCGCGATCGGGGAGTTCGGCTCGGTGGTGCTGATCGGCGGCGCGGTGCCCGGCGAGACCGAGGTCTCCTCGCAGTGGATCCGCACGCTGATCGAGAACGACGACCGTGTCGGCGCCGCAGCCATCTCCATCGTGCTGCTGGTGATCTCGTTCGTCGTCCTGCTCGTCCTGCGGGCGGTCGGCGCGCGGGCCGCCAAGCGGGAGGAACTGGCAGACGTGATCCTGTCCCCGGCGGTCCGGCACCTGTTGCGCTGGGTGGCGATCGGCTACGTCGCCGTGCTGGTGATCGTGCCGGTCGCGCCTGATCCTGTGGCGGACGTTCGCCCCGGGTGTCGGTGCGTTCCTCGCCTCGGTGAGCACGCCGGCGGCGATCTCGGCGCTGCAGCTGTCGCTGCTCGTCGTCGCGATCGTGGTGCCGCTCAACGTGCTGTTCGGGGTGCCGACGGCGCTGGTGTTGGCGCGCAACAGGTTTCGCGGAAAGACCGTCCTGCAGGCGGTCATCGACCTGCCGTTCGCGGTGTCGCCGGTGGTGGTGGGGGTCGCGCTGATCCTGCTGTGGGGCGCCGACGGCGTGTTCGGCTTCGTGCAGCACGACCTGGGCCTCAGGATCATCTTCGGCTTCCCCGGCATCGTGCTGGCCAGCATCTTCGTCACCGTTCCGTTCGTCATCCGCGAGGTCGAGCCCGTACTGCACGAGCTGGGCACCGATCAGGAGGAGGCCTCGGCGACCCTGGGCGCGCAGTGGTGGCAGACCTTCTGGCGGATCACGCTGCCGTCGATCCGCTGGGGCCTCACCTACGGCATCGTGCTCACCGTGGCACGGACGCTGGGGGAGTTCGGTGCGGTGATCATGGTGTCGTCCAACCTTCCCGGCCAGTCGCAGACCCTGACGCTGCTGGTCGCCGACCGCTACAACCGCGGCGCCGAATACGGCGCCTACGCGATCGCGACGCTGCTGATGACGGTGGCGGTGCTGGTTCTCGTCGTGCAGGTGATTCTCGACGCCCGCCGCGCACCGGGCCGCACAATAGGGCTGACCACAGGGCAAGGAGCTGACCGACGATGACCCACGCGATCACCGTGCAGGGCGCCAACAAGCGCTATGGCGACTTCGCGGCTCTCGACGACATCGACTTCGTCGTGCCGGCCGGGTCGCTGACCGCCCTGCTGGGGCCCAGCGGTTCGGGCAAGTCGACACTGTTGCGCGCCATCGCGGGCCTCGACCATCCCGACACCGGCGTGATCACGATCAACGGCCGTGACGTCACCAACGTGCCGCCGCAGAAGCGGGGCATCGGATTCGTGTTCCAGCACTACGCGGCGTTCAAGCACCTGACGGTCCGCGAGAACGTCGCCTTCGGGCTCAAGATCCGCAGGAAGTCGAAGGCCGAGATCAAGGAGAAGGTCGACAACCTGCTCGAAGTCGTCGGCCTGGCCGGTTTCCAGACGCGTTATCCCAACCAGCTCTCCGGCGGTCAGCGCCAGCGGATGGCGCTGGCCCGGGCGCTGGCCGTCGACCCCAAGGTGCTGCTGCTCGACGAGCCGTTCGGTGCGCTGGACGCGAAGGTGCGCGAGGATCTGCGCGCCTGGCTGCGCCGGCTGCACGACGAGGTGCACGTGACGACCGTGCTGGTGACCCACGACCAGCAGGAGGCCCTCGACGTGGCCGACCGGATCGCTGTGCTCAACAAGGGCCGCATCGAGCAGGTCGGCTCACCGACCGATGTGTACGACACTCCCGCCAATGCGTTCGTGATGTCGTTCCTGGGCGCGGTGTCCTCGCTCAACGGCGCGCTGGTGCGACCCCACGACATCCGGGTGGGCCGGACCCCCGACATGGCGATCGCGGCCGGCGACCAGTCCGTGCAGGCGGCCGGGGTGACCAAGGCGGTCATCGACCGCATCGTGTTGCTGGGATTCGAGGTCCGGGTGGAGTTGACCAACACCGCCACGCAGACACCGTTCACCGCACAGATCACCCGCGGCGACGCCGAGGCGCTCGACCTGCGGGTGGGCGACACGGTTTACGTGCGGGCCACCCGGGTGCCGGTGCTCTCGAACGACGTCGCCGTCGCGGTGTCCTGAGTCAGGCCAGCGCGAGGAACAGTTTCTCGAGTTCGTCGACGGTCATCTCGCGCTTGCCACCGTCCTCCTTGGCGCCGCTGTCCTCGGCGATGCACTCCCGCAGCCCTGTCGCCACGATCTTGAATCCGGCGCGGTCGAGGGCGCGCGACACCGCGGCCAATTGGGTCACGACGTCTTTGCAGTCCCGACCCGCTTCGATCATCGAGATGACGCCGGCCAGCTGTCCCTGGGCCCGGCGGAGCCTGTTGAGGACCGCGTTGATGCTGTCCTGGTCACCGACCATGACGGCTCCCTTCGATTCTGTGTCTCGTGTGGGCTCTATGTTACCCACGGGGGTATAACGTGCGAGACGGGACAGAATTATCCCGCCCGCCGGGGCGAATACGTCACACCTGCGATGGGTCAGGCCAGGCCTTTCAGCATCAGATGCCAGTACATGCGCGGCAGGCCGTACTTCTTCAGATACCAGTACGACCGGTGCGGCTTGGTCGGATCGAGCAGCGGGAACGACGGCTCTGAGTTCGAAGTCGTAGTCGAACTCCGCCATCAGCATGTCGTGCGACGAGGTGACGATCGGGCATGACGCGTAGCCGTCGTAGGACGCGGTGAGCGGGCGGCCGGCCAGGTAGGCGTCGACGTTGTCGACGACCACCGGAGCCTGCTTGCGGATCGCGGCACCGGTCTTCGAGTTCGGGGACGACCCCGCGTCGCCGAGTGCTGAACACGTTGGGATAGCGCACGTGTTGCATCGTGTGCTTGTCGATGTCGACGTAGCCGCCGGCATCGCCGGTGGACAGCGGGCCGGCCTTGATCCAGTCCGGCGCCGACTGATGGGGCACGACGTGCAACACGTCGTAGGGCAGCGTGCCGTCCTCGCCGACTGCCGCCGACGCTGCGCAGCGCGACCTTCTTGCCGGCCGAATCGACGGCCGTCACTCCGGTTTCGGTGTGCAGGTGGATGCCGTAGTCGGCGATGACCTTCTCCAGGTTCTCCGCGATCGCCGGGATGCCGAAGATCCGCGGCGTCGGGACGCACCAGGTGGACGTCGATGTTGTCGAGCACGCCCTGTCGTCGCCAGTGATCGGTGGCCAGATAGGCGATCTTCTGCGGAGCGCCGGCACACTTGATCGGTCCCGACGGCATCGTGAACACCGCCGTGCCTTCCCGGGTGTTCCTGATGAAATCCCACGTGCGCGGCGCTAGGTCGTAGCGGTAGTTCGACGACACGCCGTCTCGGCCGAGCGCCGCGGGCAGTCCGTCGATGCGTTCCCAGTCCAGCTGGATGCCCGGGCAGACCACCAGCACGTCGTACGCGTACGTGGCGCCGTCGGTGCACGTCACCGTGTTGGACTCGGGGTCGACCGCCGGGGCGGCCTTCTTGATCCAGGTCGCTGCCTTGGGCATCACGGTGGCTTCGGGCCGCGCGCGGTGGTCGGCGGCTGGCCTGCCCGCCCCCACCAGCGTCCACAGCGGCTGGTAGTAGTGCTTCTGCGACGGCTCGATGACGGCGACGTCATCGTGGCCCTTGCGCAACATGCGGGCCGCGACAGTGATGCCGGCGGTGCCGCCGCCGACGATCAGGATCTTGTGATGCGCCATCGTTGTCCTCTTTCCTCTCGCGATCACGCGTTCTCGGTGACTTCGTCCCAGGCGTTGTAGCCGCCGAGGATGTCGCTGACGTCGGCGAACCCGTTGCGGCGCAGCAGGCTGGCCGCCACCGACGACCGGTAGCCACCGGCGCAGTACACGACCGTCGGTGCCGCTGGCGTCCAATTCGCCGACGCGGTCCGGCAATTGGCCCACGGGGATGTTGATCGCGCCCGGGATCATGCCCGCGTCCGCCTCGCCGGGATTACGCACATCGACGACCTGCAGGCCGGCGACTTTCGGCGGCCCGCTCGCCAAAGGCGTTGGCGGTCAACCGCGATGCGATCTGCACGTCGTCTGGAATGCGCGCAACATCTCCTTCTCAGGTTCGGCGAGGTAGCCGATCACCCGGTCGAATCCGATGCGGGCCAACCGATTCTTGCCCTCGAGCTCCTGGCCGGGGTCGGTGAACAGCACGATGTCGACATCGGGCTGGCAGGACCGAGCCGGCGAACTGCGCGTAGCGGCCCTCGAGTCCGATGTTCACGGCGTGGCGGAGGTGGCCCAGAGCGAACTCCTCGGGGCTGCGCCCGTCGACCAGCATCGCGCCGGCCCGTAGTGCGTCGAGCACCTGCTCGTAGGTCATCGCGGGCGGCATCGCGGTCTCGTCGAGCAGTCGCGCGGCCTTTGCGGTTCAGGATCGCGTCGTAGCACGAAGTAGCCCGGCGCCGGCGGTTGGCCTTCGGTGACCAGTTCGACGAACGTCGGCTTGTCGGCCGCCCGCAGCGCGTAGTTCGACTGCTTCTGGTCCCCCATCGTCGACCACAGTTCGGTCGACAGGTTCTTGCCGCACGCCGACCCCGCGCCGTGGGCAGGGTAGACGCGAGTGGCGTCGGGCAGCGTCATCAGCTTGTCGTGCAGCGAGTCGTAGAGCTGGTCGGCGAGTTCATCGCGGGTGAAGCCGATCGACGCGAGCAGGTCGGGACGGCCGACGTCGCCGATGAACAGCGTGTCGCCGGTCAGCACGCCGTAGGGCATCGTGTCGTCGGCGTGCTCGTAGACGACGATGCTCATCGACTCGGGCGTGTGGCCGGGGGTGTGGCGGAACTCGAGTGTGACACCCCGTCGCCCAGCGAGTAGCGCTGGCCGTCGTCGACACCCATGAAGTCGAACTCGGGCTCGGCGACCGACGAGTAGACGATCTTGGCGCCGGTCGCCTCGGCGAGTTCGAGATGGCCGGACAGGAAGTCGGCGTGGAAGTGCGTCTCGATCACGAGTTCGATGGCGAAGCCCAGTTCCTCGGCGTCGGCAAGGTACTCGGACACGTCACGCTGCGGGTCGACGACGACCGCGCGTCGGGTCCTCATCGCCGATCAGGTAGGACGCATGGGACAGACAGTCCAGGTAGTACTGGATGAATTTCATGGTCCTGACCCTTCCTTATACCCCAGGGGGGTATCTATCGGATACTAGCCAAGCTATACCCCCATGGGTATAGGGTCAAGCGCGGTGGATGTGAGCTACGCCGCTGCGCGAGCGCTGACCGCGTCGAAGCGATCCAGGACCGTCTCGGCCACCTGCCGGTGTGCGCCCAGCGGCGCCGCCATCGGCAGGTGGTGAGCGCGCGCGAACGCCGCGACCCGGTCGGTGATGCGGCCGGGTGCCAGGAACCACGGTGCGACGATCAGCCGCGAGGCGCCGCGCGCGCGCAGCGCGGCGGCGGCATCGGCCAGGCGACGGCTGGGGGCCGGTCGCGAACGCGGTGGTCGCCGTCCACCGGGTGGCCACGGTGAGCTCCCGGGCGACCGTCGTGGTGCGAGCGTTGGCCTGCGACCGCGACGATCCGACCGCGGTGACCAGGACGCCGACCCCGGCATCGAGCCGGGACACCCCGGCCTGCTCCACCCGCTGGCGCAGCACGTGGATCAGCCGGTCATCCTCGCCGAGCACGCCGGCCTGGCACACGGCCGCTCCCGACGCGTCGATCATCGCCGGGATGTCGACCCGCGCGTGGTAGGCGTCGGCCAGCAGCAACGGCACCACCACGCGCGCGGCCGCCCCGCAGGGTGGCGAGCACGTCGACGCAGATTCGGGCGAGTTCTGCTCGCAGAACGCGACTCGCGCATCGAGGCCGGGCCGCAGCCGGCGAATGTGATCGACGATCGACCGCGCAGTCGCCGCCGACCGCGGATCGGCGCTGCCGTGCGCGGTCAGCACCAACGTGCTCACGACGCGTGCAGCCCGCATTCGGTCTTGGAGCTTGCCGGCCCAGCGGCCGCTGCGCGGATCGGCGCCCAGCGCGGGCTTGGCGGTGCACGGCGCGCAGCCGATCGACGGATAACCCTCGTCGACAAGCGGATTGACCAGCACGCCGTTGGCGTCGATGTAGTTCTGCATGTCCTCGTCGGTCCAGGCCGCGATCGGGTTGATCTTCACCAGGCCGAACGCCTTGTCCCAGCTGATCAGCGGCGCGTTGGCGCGCGTCGGCGCCTCGACCCGGCGGATCCCGGTCACCCACGCCGAGTAGCCGCGCAGCGCCTTGGACAGCGGTTCGACCTTGCGCATCCGGCAGCACTCGTTGGCGTTGCGCTCGAACAGGTTCTTGCCGAACAGCTCGTCCTGCTCGGCGACGCGTGTTCTCCGGCGTCACGTTGACGACGTTGACGTCGTAGACGGCCTCGACCGCGTCGCGGGTGCCGATGGTCTCGGCGAAGTGGTAGCCGGTGTCGAGGAACAGCACGTCGACGCCCGGGCGCACCTTGGCGGCCAGATCGACCAGCACCGCGTCCTGCATGTTGGACGCCACGATGTAACCGGATCCACTGGCCGGCCCGCCGGCGTCGCCGAAGTTCTCGTCGGTCCAGCGCAGCAGCTCCTCGGCCGTCGCGTGCGGTCCCAATTCCGCGGCGCCGCGCTCGGCCAGCTGCTGCAGGTCCGTCTCGGAAATCACCTCGGTCACTTCTCGATCACCTCAAGTCCGCCTCGTCTGCTCGTAATGCCCACGTGGCGAAACGCTCGCCCTGCTCGCGTTGTTTCACGAAGTTGCGAACGACGCGTTCGATGTAGTCACCGAGCTCGCTGGAGAGCACCTTGTGCTGGCGCAGCTTGCGACCGAACCCGCTGTCCAGGCCCAGGCTGCCGCCCAGGTGCACCTGGAAACCCTCCACGGCGTCGCCGTCCGCTCGTCGTCCACCATCTGGCCCTTGAAGCCGATGTCGGCGACCTGGATGCGGGCGCACGAGTTCGGGCAGCCGTTGATGTTGATGGTGATCGGCACGTCGAGCTGCGCGTTGATGTCGTCCAGCCGCTTCTCCAGCTCCGGGCACCAGGACCTGGGAGCGCTTGCGCGTCTCGGCGAACGACAGCTTGCAGAACTCGATACCCGTGCACGCCATCAGGTTTCGCCGCCAGTGCGACGGCGTGGACGGCAGCCCGAGCGCGTCGAGGCCGGCGCGCAGCTCGTCGAGCTTGTCGTCGGGAACGTCGAGGACGATCAGCTTCTGGTACGGGGTGAACCGGATCCGATCGCTGCCGACGGCCTCGGCCAGGTCGGCCACCTTCTCAGGATCGTGCCCGAGACCCGGCCCGCGATCGGGGCGACGCCCACGGCGTTGAGGCCGTTCTTGAGTTTCTGCACGCCGACGTGGTCGATCGGCCGGACCACCGGATCCGGCGCGGGGCCGTCGATCAGGGGCCGCTTCAGGTATTCCGTTTCGAGAACGTCGCGGAACTTTTCGACGCCCCAGTCCTTGATCAGGAACTTCAGCCGCGCCTTGGACCGCAGCCGGCGGTAACCGTAGTCGCGGAACACGCTGACGACGCCTTCCCACACGTCGGGCACCTCGTCGAGCGGCACCCACGCGCCGACCCGCTGGCCGAGCATCGGGTTGGTGGACAGGCCGCCGCCGACCCACAGGTCGAAACCGGGGCCGTGCTCGGGATGCTCGACGCCGACGAACGCGACGTCGTTGACCTCGTGCACGACGTCCTGCAGGCCCGAGATCGCGGTCTTGAACTTGCGGGGCAGGTTGGAGTACTCGGGCTTGCCGATGTAGCGCCGGACGATCTCGTCGACGGCCGGGCGTGCCGTCGATCACCTCGTCGAGCGACTCGCCGGCCAGCGGGCGAGCCCAGCACCACGCGCGGGCAGTCGCCGCAGGCCTCGGTGGTCTGCAGGCCGACCGCGTCGAGGCGCTGCCAGATCTCCGGCATGTCCTCGACCCGGATCCAGTGGTACTGGACGTTCTGCCGATCGGAGATGTCGGCGGTGTCCCTGGCGAACTCGGTCGAGATCTCGCCGAGGGTGCGCAGGGCCGGCCGCCGTGAGCGCACCGCCGTCGCAGCGCACCCGCAGCATGAAGTACGAGTCCTCGAGCATGTCGGTGTTCTCGTCGCCGGTCCAGGTGCCGTCGTAGCCGGGCTTGCGCTGCGTGTACAGGCCCCACCAGCGGAAACGGCCGCGCAGGTCACCCTTGTCGATGCTCTCGAAGCCGTCCTTGGCGTAGATGTTCTCGATGCGTGCCCGCACGTTGAGCGGGTTGTCGTCCTTCTTGGACTGCTCGTTGGCGTTGAGCGGCTCGCGATAGCCGAGCGCCCACTGGCCCTCGCCGCGAGGGCGCTTGACGGGCTTGTCGGTCGGATGTCGGTCATCGGTGGGCTCCTGGTCGGAGCCGGCGTTCGAATCGCGCGTGATCACCGGTGAGCTGTCCGGCGGCGCAGATCCGGCGGCCAGCTGAAAGTGCAGGTGGGCAGGGGTCTACGAGCGTCAAGGCAGACAGCAACAGCTACAGACGCGCTTGAAGTCGACATGCCGCCGCACCACCAGCGAGACCCGGCGGGGGAAGCTGTGGGCTGCAGTCACGTCGCCGATTGTGCCACGGAAGTCCGCACCGGCCCTAATCGGCCCGGATTGCGCTCCGTGAGCAATACCGTCGGCGCTCGGTGCCGCAGGCTGGGTGACGGTGGAGCCTGTCTCCGTGCACGTCCGGGCACCCGCCGAGCTGCCCGGCCTGGCGCCCGACCCCGGCCGGCCGTTCGGCATCTACGTCCACGTCCCGTTCTGCGCCACCCGCTGCGGATACTGCGACTTCAACACCTACACCGCCGGCCGAGCTCGGGGGACGCAATCCCGGACGGCTGGCTGACGGCGCTGCGCGCCGAGCTGGCCCTGGCCGCGGCCCGGTTCGGCGCCGGCCCGCCGGAGGTCGACACCGTGTTCGTCGGCGGGGGCACGCCGTCGCTGCTCGGCGCGCAGCGGCCTGGCCGAGGTGCTCGACGCGGTGCGCGACCACTTCGTGCTCGCCCCCGGCGCCGAGGTCACCACCGAGGCCAATCCGGAGTCGACGTCGCCGGAGTTCTTCGCCGAGCTGCGCGCCGCCGGCTACACCCGGGTGTCGCTGGGCATGCAGTCGACGCGCGCCGCACGTGCTGGCCGCACTGGACCGGGTGCATTCGCCGGGCCGGGCCGCCGCCGCCGCGCGGGAGGCGCGCGCGCGCCGGGTTCGAGCACGTCAACCTCGACCTGATCTACGGCACGCCGGGGGAGACCGACGACGACCTGCTGCGGTCGGTGGACGCGGCGATCGGCGCCGGTGTCGACCACGTGTCGGCGTACGCGCTGGTCGTCGAGGACGGCACCGCGCTGGCCCGCCGGGTGCGCCGCGGTGAGCTGCGCGGCCCCCGACGACGACGTGCTGGCCGCGCCGCTACGAGCTGATCGACGCGCGGCTGCGGCGAGGCCGGGCTGGACTGGTACGAGGTGTCGAACTGGAGCCGCCCCGGCGGGCAGTGCCGGCACAACCTCGGCTACTGGGACGGCGGCGAGTGGTGGGGCGCCGGTCCGGGCGCGCACGGCTTCGTCGGCGCCACCCGGTGGTGGAACGTCAAGCATCCCAGCGCGTATGCCGCGGCCCTCGACCGCGGCGCGGCTGCCCGTGGCGGACTTCGAGCGGCTCGACGCCGAGACCGCGCACCTCGAGGACGTGATGTTGCGGGTGCGGTTGCGCGCCGGGCTGCCGACGGCGCTGCTGTCCGACGCCGAGCGCGACCGCGCGGCGCAGGCGGTCGACCGACGGACTGCTGCGGCCGCGCGGGCGACCGGCTGGTGCTCACCGACCGCGGCCGGCTGCTGGCCGACGCGGTGGTGCGCACGCTGCTGGGGTGACTAAGCGAGTGCGGCCGCCAGGCGGCGCCACTGCTCGCGCGGGAACTCCCGCGGATCGGCGGTGAGCACCTGGATGCAGACGTGGTCCGCGCCGGCCTGGCGGTGTTCGTCGACGCGGCGCAACACGGTCTCCTCGTCACCCCAGGCGATCAGCGCGTCGAACAGGCGGTCGCTGACCGTGCTGATGTCCTCCTCGGTGAAGCCCGTGCGCAGGATGTTGTTGGCGTAGTTCGGCAGCGCCAGATAGGAACGCAGCCAATCGGTTCCGATATCGCGGGCCTGCTCCCGGCTGTCGGTGAGCAGCACGCTCTGCTCGGGCAGCAGCAGCGGACCGTCGCCGAGCACCTCGCGCGCCGGTGGGTGTGTTCGGGCGAGGTCAGGTAGGGGTGCGCTCCGGCGGCGCGGGTCGCCGACAGTTCGAGCATCTTCGGTCCGAGCGCGGCCAGCACCCGGTTCTCCCGGGGCACCGGCTGCGGTGAGGCGTCGATACCGTCGAGGAACGCCTTGGTGGCGGCGAGCGGCTTGCGGTAGCGGCCCGGCTCGGCGGAGTCGATCAGCGGTGCGTGGCTGCAGCCGATCCCGAGCAGGAAACGCTCGCCGTGCGGCTCGGTCAGAGTGGCGTAGCGCTGCGCCACCTCGGCGGGGTCATGCATCCACAGGTTCAGGATGCCGGTCGCGATCACGGTCTTGGTGGTCGCGGACAACAGGTTGTCGACCGTGTCGAGCACGGGCCCGCCGACGTCGGGAATCCACAGGGCGGGAAGCCGAGCTCGTCGAGTTCCGCGGCGGCATCGGCGGCCTCTCCCGGATTCCCGTAGCGCAACTGCGAACTCCACAATCCGACACCTGTCAATTTCATGAGTCCACTCATACCGTGCGCGCGGCCGGGGGCGCTACCGTCATCGGCATGACATTCGATCCCGGTGCCGTCGGCCGCGCGTTCTCCGAGCACCGATTCGACGACGCGCTCGGCCACCTCGCCAGCGACGTGAAGTGGACGATCGTCGGCGGCATGGTGCTCGAAGGCGCCGACGCGGTGCGCCGCACGTGCCGGGACACCCTCGCCAGCCTCGAGGGCACCCGCCGGGAGTTCGACCGCTGCGTCACCGCCGTCGGTGCCGATGTGGTCGCCGTCGACACCGTGGTGCGCTACATCCGCCCCGACGGGGTGACCGCGGTGGCCAGCTGCGCGATTTACGAATTCGCCGACGAGAAGATCACGGCGATCACCTCCTATGCCGTCGAGGTCGACCCCGACGACCCCGGCGCGCAGCCGCCACCGCGCCGATAGGTAGCCCGCCGCGCACGGGCCCCTGTGCCAGGATGCTCGGCATGGCGCACATCTACTTAGGTGAGGCTATCCAATTCAACTGGGCGCCGTGGCGCTGACGGCGCCCGCGCCGGTCGCGATCGTCGGGATCGGCTGCCGGCTCGCGGGGAACCTCACCACGCCGGAGCGGTTCTGGTCCTTTCTGCTCGGCGGCGGCAGTGCCGTGAGCGAGGTGCCGGCCGACCGCTGGGAGCCGTACCTGCACCGCGACCCCCGGCACGCGGCGGTGCTGCGCGAGACGACGCGCTACGGCACGTTCCTCGACGATCTGGCGGGGTTCGACGCCGCGTTCTTCGGGGTGTCGCCGCGCGAAGCCGATCTGATGGATCCACAGCAGCGGCTCGCGCTCGAGGTGTCCTGGGAAGCGTTGGAGCACGCGGGAATCGCGATCGCTGGCCGGCAGCGACACCGCGGTGCTGATGGGCGTGAACTCCGACGACTACGGCAAGCTGCTGATGGAGGATCTCGCGGGCATCGAGGCGTGGACGGGCATCGGGACGTCGTTGTGCGGGGTGGCCAACCGCAACGAGCTGTTCCGGCATCGGGTTTCGACGATCACCGTGATCTCCCCGCAGGTGACGCTGTTCACCAGAGGCGAGAGCTTCTTCGAGAACATGCTGTTCTCGGACCCCACGGACTGGTCGAGCCTGACGATGGCCGAACGGCGCGATGCGCTGGCCCGCACCGACCGCGGCGTCTTCTCCGCACGCGTGCAGGACGCGCTGTTGGCCGACGACCGGATCCGCCACCTGCGCGGCCGGGTGGCCCACGCGGTCGCGCGCGAAGACCGAATTCGCTTGACGCTGAGCACCAGCCGGGGCAGCGAGGCGCCGGCGACCGTACACGGCTTCGACCTCGTCATCGACGGTTCCGGTGCGGACCCGATGTGGTTCGAATCGCTGCTGAGCCAGGAGGCGCGCGACCTGCTGGAGCTGGGGCTGGGCGGACCGCTGGCCGGCGACACCCTGCAGGAGGCGATCGGATACGACCTCGCCGTCACCGGCGTCACCCCGAAGTTGTTCCTGCCCAACCTGTCCGGCCTGATGCAGGGCCCCGGCTTCCCGAATCTCAGTTGCCTCGGGCTGCTGTCCGACCGGGTGCTGGGGGCCGATTACCTCCGGCCGGGGCATCACCGATCGACGATGAGGACCGATGAGCACGAACCCGTTCGGTGACGAGGACGACAGGTTCCTGGTGCTGCGCAACGAGGAGGACCAGTACAGCCTGTGGCCGGTGTTCGCCGACGCCCCCGCCGGCTGGCAGGTGGTGTTCGGCGAGAGCGGCCGCGCCGACTGCCTGGCCTATGTCGAGGCGACCTGGACCGACATGCGGCCGCGCAGCCTGCGCGAGGCGATGTCCTGACCCCGCGGCGGCGCTCGCCCGCCGTCAGCCCGATCGCGGCAGCGGCTCGTCCATGTCGAACACCCGCGCGTGCAGCACCGTGCGGTTGCGCAACGCCGCCCGCACCGCGCGGTGCAGGCCGTCCTCGAGGTAGACGTTGCCGCGCCACCGCACGGCGTGCGGGAACAGGTCGCCGTAGAAGGTGGAGTCCTCCGACAGCAGCCGGTCGAGGGCCAGCACGGTGGTGGTCATCACCAGTTCGTCGAGACGGATCTGACGGGGCGGGATCTGCGCCCACTGACGATGGGACAGGCCGTGGTCAGGGTAGGGCCTGCCATCACGGACTCCCTTGAAGATCATCGACGCGCCTTTGCTTGCCCGATACCCCCGCAATAGTGTGCAGCCCTGCCAGGTTAACCCGGCCGTACCGGTCGCGCCCGGCCGCTCGGTCGATAACACCGGCGCTGATCACCGTAAAATGAACGAGACCGAGACGAGCTAGGGGAGGCGGGTGAACAATGGGCAGCGCTGACGACCGGCGATTCGAGGTGCTCCGCGCGATCGTTGCCGACTTCGTCGCGACGAAGGAACCCATCGGCTCCAAGAGTCTGGTGGAGCGGCACAACCTCGGCGTCTCGAGCGCGACCGTCCGCAACGACATGGCGGTGCTCGAAGCCGAGGGCTACATCGCCCAGCCGCACACCAGCTCGGGCCGGGTGCCCACCGAGAAGGGCTACCGCGAATTCGTCGATCGACTCGACGACGTCAAGCCGATGTCGAGCGCCGAGCGGCGCGCGATCCTGACCTTCCTCGAGTCGGGCGTCGACCTCGACGACGTGCTCCGGCGCGCGGTGCGCCTGCTCGCGCAGCTGACCCGGCAGGTCGCGATCGTGCAGTACCCGACGCTGTCCACCTCCTCGGTGCGCCGGCTCGAGGTGGTGGCGTTGACGCCGGCCCGGCTGCTGCTGGTGGTGATCACCGACTCCGGTCGCGTCGACCAGCGCATCGTCGAACTCGGCGACGGAATCGACGACGGCCAGCTCGCCCAGCTGCGCGAGCTGCTGGGCCAGGCGCTGGAGGGCAAGCCGCTGGCGGCCGCCTCGGTGGCCGTGTCCGATCTGGCGTCGCACCTCAACGGGCAGGGCGGCCTGGCCGACGCCGTGGGCAGGGCGGCGACGGTGCTGGTGGAAACCCTCGTCGAGCACACCGAGGAGCGGCTGCTGCTCGGCGGCACCGCCAACCTGACCCGCAACACCGCCGATTTCGGCGGCTCGCTGCGTTCGGTGCTGGAGGCGCTCGAAGAGCAGGTGGTGGTGCTGCGGCTGCTCGCCGAGCAGCAGGAGGCGGGCAAGGTCACCGTCCGCATCGGTCACGAGACGGAGGCCGAGCAGATGGCGGGCACGTCGGTGGTCAGCACCGCTTACGGTAGTTCGGGCAAGGTGTTCGGCGGCATGGGTGTGTTGGGTCCCACACGGATGGACTATCCGGGAACCATCGCCAACGTCGCGGCAGTTGCTCTTTATATTGGCGAAGTCTTGGGTAACCGCTGATCCTGCGCGCCCGGGTCGGGCGCCGGCACGGGACAACGGGGTAGGAGAGGTTGAGCGTGGCACGCGACTATTACGGCTTGCTCGGAGTGAGCAAAGGTGCGAGCGATACGGAGATCAAGCGCGCCTATCGCAAGCTCGCGCGCGAGTTGCACCCCGACGTCAACCCCGACGAAGCCGCGCAGGCCCGCTTCCAGGAGATCAGCGCCGCCTACGAGGTGCTCAGCGATCCGGAGAAGCGCCGCATCGTCGACATGGGCGGCGATCCGCTGGAGTCCGCGGGCGCCGGTGGCGGCTTCGGCGGCTTCGGCGGGCTCGGCGACGTGTTCGAGGCGTTCTTCGGCGGCGGCGGCGGCTCGCGCGGCCCCATCGGTCGGGTCCGGCCCGGCTCCGATTCGCTGCTGCGGATGCGGCTCGACCTCGAGGAGTGCGCCACCGGCGTCACCAAGCAGGTCACCGTCGACACCGCGGTGCTCTGCGACCTGTGCCATGGCAAGGGCACGCACGGCAACTCGACGCCGGTGACGTGCGACACCTGCGGCGGCCGCGGCGAGATCCAGACCGTGCAGCGGTCGCTGCTCGGCCAGGTGATGACGTCGCGGCCGTGCCCGGTGTGCGGCGGCGTCGGCGAGGTGATCCCGGATCCCTGCAACCGCTGCGCCGGCGACGGCCGGGTGCGGGCACGCCGCGAGATCAGCGTGAAGATCCCCGCCGGCGTCGGCGACGGCATGCGGGTGCGGCTGGCCGCCCAGGGCGAGGTCGGTCCCGGCGGCGGGCCGGCCGGTGACCTCTACGTCGAGGTGCACGAGAAGCCGCACGACGTCTTCGTCCGCGACGGCGACGACCTGCACTGCACGATCTCGGTGCCGATGGTCGACGCCGCGCTGGGCACCACCGTCGCCGTCGACGCGATCCTCGACGGGCCCACCGACATCACGATCGCGGCCGGCACGCAGCCCGGCGCGGTCACCACGCTGCGCGGGCACGGCATGCCGCATCTGCGCTCCGGGGTGCGCGGGGACCTGCACGCCCACATCGAGGTCGTCGTGCCCGCGCGCCTCGACCACGAGGACATCGAGCTGCTGCAGGCGTTCAAGGAGCGCACCGGCGACACCGCGCACGTGCGCACCGCACAGGGCAACTCGTCGCACGGCGGCGGCGGCCTGTTCTCCCGGCTGCGCGAGACGTTCACCGGCCGTTAGCAGCCCGTCGCGTGCGCGCCCTCTTCTACGTCGACGCGGTTCCCGGTGTCGGCGAGATCGCCGTCGTCGACGGTGACGAGGGATTCCACGCCGCCAACGTGCGCCGCATCCGGCCCGGGGAGGAACTCGACCTCGGCGACGGCGCGGGCACGGTCGCGCGGTGCGTGGTCGCCGACGTCGGCAAGAGCCGGCTGAGCGCGGTCGTGCAGGACCGGCGGGTGTTCGAACGGCCGGCGCCGAGCGTCACCGTCGTGCAGGCGCTGCCCAAGTCCGAGCGCGCGGAACTGGCGGTCGAGCTGGCCACCGAGGTCGGCGCCGACGCGTTCGTGGCGTGGCAGGCCGCGCGGTGCGTGGCGCGCTGGGACGGCGCCGCCAAGGTCGACAAGGGGCTGCGCCGATGGCGGGCCGTCGCGCGCTCGGCCGCCCGGCAGTCCCGCCGGCCGTACATCCCGGCCGTCGACGGCGTGCTGTCCACCGCCGAACTGGTCGACCGCGTGCGGGCGGCGGCAGTCCGGCACCGTCCTGGTGCTGCACGAGTCGGCGACGCCGGCCACTGACCGAGGTGCCGGTGGCCGAGGCCGCCGCGCTGACGCTGGTGGTCGGCCCCGAAGGGGGCATCTCGGACGCCGAGCTGGCGTCGCTTGACCGAGGCCGGCGCGGTCACGGTGCGGCTGGGCCCCACGGTGCTGCGCACCTCCACGGCCGCGGCCGTCGCGCTGGGCGCGCTCGGCGTGCTGACGCCGCGGTGGCGCATCCGAGCGACGTAGAGCCTACGTCCATTGACTGCCAGGGGAGCCGACCATGTTAACTGCGCACTGAGAGTGAGATTCCGTCCGGATGCATGCGTTCGTACCGTCAGACCGGACGTGATAGCCGCCATCTCACCGCTGTTCCTGGTGCAATGCGGCGATTCGGAAGTCCGAGGAATGCCGCAGCGTGGTCGATCGTCGGCGCCCGTCGCGCGTCGTTCCTCGCTGATTCTGGCCGCACGTGATCCGGCTGCAGCTCTGTCGATCATCCGACTGCCGGACACAACCGGCTCGTCCGCAATCAAGGAGGATCCCGCGGACTCGTCACGGACGTCGACCGTCTCGGTCGACGCGACCGCGCAACGGAGCCGCTGGCACGAGTGAACCGGCGATCGGCGGCCGCGGTTCGGAGGGGCTCCCGGTGCGGCACCCGGCCGCCCCGCTATCCATTGGGGCCTGCGGCGCCCGGCGCTAAACTGGGACTTCGACGCAACCCGACGATCACAGAAAGCAGGCAGAAAACCACACGTGACGCCCCGCGAGACGAACGCTGGCTCGGACGGATCGGAAGTCCGCAGCAGCACATCAATGTGCCGCCCGACCTCGTCGTGGGCCTGCTGGGTTCCGCCGACGAGAATCTGCGGGCCCTGGAGCATCTGCTCGCCGCCGACATCCACGCGCGCGGCAACGCCGTCACCCTTTCCGGTGAGCCGGCCGACGTCGCGCTGGCCGAGCGGGTGATCTCCGAACTCATCGCGATCGTCGGCCAGCGGGCAGACCCTGACCCCCGACGCGGTGCGCCACAGCGTCGCCATGCTGACCGGTGCGGGAGACGAGTCGCCGGCCGACGTGCTGACGCTGGACATCCTGTAGCGGCGCGGCAAGACGATCCGGCCCAAGACGCTCAACCAGAAGCGCTACGTCGACGCCATCGACGCCCACACCATCGTGTTCGGCATCGGGCCCGCGGGCACCGGCAAGACGTACCTGGCGATGGCCAAGGCCGTGCACGCGCTGCAGAGCAAGCAGGTCAGCCGCATCATCCTGACCCGCCCCGCGGTGGAGGCCGGTGAGCGCCTCGGCTTTCTGCCCGGCACGCTGAGCGAGAAGATCGACCCGTACCTGCGCCCGCTCTACGACGCGCTGCACGACATGATGGATCCCGAGCTGATCCCCAAGCTGATGAGCACCGGCGTCATCGAGGTGGCACCGCTGGCGTACATGCGGGGCCGCACGATCTCAAGGATGCGTTCATCATCCTCGACGAGGCGCAGAACACCACCGCCGAACAGATGAAGATGTTCCTGACCCGGCTCGGCTTCGGCTCGAAAATCGTTGTCACCGGCGATATCACGCAGGTCGACCTGCCCGGCGGGGCGGCGTCCGGCCTGCACGCGGCGATGCGCATCCTCGACGGCATCGACGACATCCACTTCGCCGAACTCACCAGCGCCGACGTCGTGCGGCACCGGCTGGTGTCCGAGATCGTCGACGCCTACGCCAAATCCGAGGAGCCGTCGCTGATGAACCGCGCTCAGCGGCGCGCGTCCACGGGCCGGCCGCGGCGGTAACGGACACAGCCATGAGTATTGAGGTGTCCAACGAGTCGGGCATCGACGTCTCCGAAGAGGAACTGGTCAGCGTCGCCCGGTTCGTCATCCGCAAGATGGACGTCAACCCCGCCGCCGAGCTGTCGATGGTGCTGCTCGACACCGCGGCGATGGCCGACCTGCACATGCGGTGGATGGACCTGCCCGGTCCGACCGACGTGATGAGCTTCCCGATGGACGAACTCGAGCCCGGCGGCCGGCCCGACGCCCCCGAACCCGGGCCCGCGATGCTGGGCGACATCGTGCTGTGCCCGGAGTTCGCCGCCAAACAGGCCGACGACGCCGGGCACACGCTCGGCCAGGAACTCGCGCTGCTGACCGTGCACGGCGTGCTGCATCTGCTCGGCTACGACCACGCCGAACCGGACGAGGAGAAAGAGATGTTCGCGCTGCAGCGTGAACTGCTCGAGGAGTGGGTCGCCGAGCAGGTCGAGGCCTACCACCAGGATCGGCAGACCGAGAAGGACCGCCGGCTGCTGGACAAGTCGCGGTACTTCGACGAGTTCCACCACGGCGACCATCGTGACCGGCATCGGACAGCTGGTCGGCGCGATCGTGCTGATCGGCCTCGCCGGGGCTTGTTCGCCGCGATCGACGCGGCGATCAGCACCGTGTCGATCGCCCGCGTCGAGGAGCTGGTGCGCGACGAGCGGCCGGGCGCGGCGCGGCTGGCCCGGGTGATGGACGAGCGGCCGCGCTACATCAATCTCGTGGTGCTGCTGCGCATCGCGTGCGAGGTCAGCGCGACGGTGCTGCTGGTCGCCTACCTCTACGACCATCTCGGTGTGGGCGGGGGCCTGATGACCGCCGCGGCCATCATGGTGGTGGTCAGCTTCGTCGCGATCGGCGTCGGGCCGCGCACGATCGGCAGGCAGAACGCCTACACCATCGCGCTGCTCACCGCGCTTCCGCTGCAGGCGATTTCGGTGCTGCTCACCCCGATCAGCCGGCTGCTGGTGTTGATCGGCAACGCGCTGACACCGGGGCGCGGCTTCCGCAACGGGCCGTTCGCGTCGGAGATCGAGCTGCGCGAGGTCGTCGATCTGGCGCAGCAGAGCGGCGTGGTGGCCGACGACGAACGCCGGATGATCCAGTCGGTGTTCGAGCTCGGCGACACCCCCGCCCGCGAAGTGATGGTGCCGCGCACCGAGATGGTGTGGATCGAAAGCGACAAAACAGCGGGTCAAGCGACCTCGTTGGCGGTGCGCAGCGGACATTCCCGCATCCCGGTGATCGGCGAGAACGTCGACGACATCGTCGGCGTGGTGTACCTCAAGGACCTCGTCCAGCGCACCTACTACTCGACAACGGGCGGCCGCGACACCAGGGTCTCCGATGTGATGCGCACGCCGGCGTTCGTCCCCGACTCCAAGCCGCTGGACGCGCTGCTGCGGGAGATGCAGCTCGACCGCGTCCACATGGTGCTGCTCGTCGACGAATACGGCGCGATCGCGGGCCTGGTGACCATCGAGGACATCCTCGAGGAGATCGTCGGCGAGATCGCCGACGAGTACGACACCGACGAGGTCGCGCCGGTCGAGGAGCTGGGCGAACGGCACTACCGGGTGTCGGCCCGGCTGCCCATCCAGGACCTCGGTGAGCTCTACGACATCGAGGTCGGCGAGGATCCCGACGTCGACACGGTCGGCGGCCTGCTGGCCCTCGAGCTGGGACGCGTCCCGCTGCCGGGCGCCGAGGTGACCTGGGACGGCCTGCTGCTGCGTGCCGAGGGCGGGCCCGACCCCAGCGGCCGCGTCCGGGTCGGGACGGTGATGGTCCGGCCGCTCGAGACCGACCCCGACGACGACCAAGAGGAAGCCGGATGAGCGACGTGGATGCCGAAGACGCCAAGCTGGTGGTGCTCGCCCGGGGCGCGATGGGCCGGGCCGAGGCGCCCAGCGGAGCGGCCGTGCGCGACGCCGACGGCCGCACCTACGCCGCCGCGCCGGTGCGGCTGGCCGCCCTCGAACTGACGGCGCTGCAGTCCGCGGTCGCCGCCGCAGTGTCCAGCGGCGCCACCGGCCTGGAGGCCGCGGTGCTGGTCGGCGGGTCGGCCGACGATCCGGGGATCCCCGCGGTGCGCGAACTGTCGGCCGATGCGGCCGTCATTCTCACCGACCGTGCGGGCAATCCCGCAGTGAGCGACGAATTCCGTTCTGGCTTCGTCTGTTTCGTCGGCAGGCCGAACACCGGCAAGTCCACGCTGACCAACGCGCTGGTCGGCACCAAGGTCGCCATCACGTCCAACCGCCCGCAGACCACCCGGCACACGATCCGCGGCATCGTGCACCGCGACGACTTTCAGATCGTGCTCGTCGACACCCCGGGCCTGCACCGGCCGCGCACGCTGCTCGGGCAGCGGCTCAACGATCTGGTCAAGGACACCTACTCCGAGGTCGACGTGATCGGGCTGTGCATTCCCGCCGACGAGAAGATCGGCCCGGGGGACCGCTGGATCTACGAGCAGATCCGCGCCGTCGCGCCCAGGACCACGCTCGTCGCGATCGTCACCAAGATCGACAAGGTGTCCAAAGACGCTGTCGCACAACAGCTGATGGCGGTCAGCGAACTCGTCGGCCCGGACACCGAGATCGTGCCGGTCTCGGCGACCGCCGGTGCCCAGCTCGACGTCCTCACCGACGTGCTCGTCGCGCAGTTGCCGCCGGGGCCGGCGTTCTATCCCGACGGCGAACTCACCGACGAGCCCGAAGAGGTCTTGATGGCCGAGCTCATCCGGGAGGCCGCGCTCGAAGGCGTGCGCGACGAGCTGCCGCACTCGCTGGCGGTGGTGATCGACGAGATCGAGGAGAGAAGTCGCGGCGACGATCTGAGCCCACTCATTGCGGTGCACGCCATCCTCTACGTCGAACGCGACTCGCAGAAGGGCATCGTGATCGGCAAGGGCGGCGCCCGGCTGCGCGAGGTCGGCACCGCCGCGCGCACGCAGATCGAGAAACTGCTGGGCACCAAGGTCTACCTCGACCTGCGGGTCAAGATCGCCAAGAACTGGCAGCGCGACCCCAAGCAGCTCGGCCGCCTGGGTTTCTAGTGTCCTGAGTCGTTAATTGGCCGGTAGCGTTTAGGCTTGGTGGGTGCCGAATCCTGTCGCGCCTGTGGTGAATCTGACCGAGGATGAGCGTTCTGAGTTGGTGTCGTGGTCGCGGCGGTCCAATAGCGCGAATGCCCTGGCGATGAGGTCGCGGATTGTGCTGGCAGCTGCTGAAGGGCTCAGCAATGCTGCGATCGCGGACAAGTTTGACATTCATGTCTCCAGCGCCCGCAAGTGGCGGACGCGGTTTGTGGCCGACCGGCTCGACGGGTTGCTCGATGAGCCGCGTCCGGGCCGGCCGCGGGTCGTGGGCGACGAGCAGATCGAGGCGTTGATCGTGGCCACGTTGGAGACCGCGCCCAAGGACGTGACGCATTGGTCGACGCGGTCGATGGCCGAGCATCTGGGATTGTCGCAATCGATGGTGTCGCGGGTGTGGCGGGCGTTCGGACTTGCTCCGCACAAACAGGATTCGTGGAAACTGTCGAAGGATCCGTTGTTCGTGGCCAAGGTTCGCGACGTCGTGGGGCTGTATCTGAACCCGCCCGAGCGGGCGTTGGTGCTGTGCGTGGACGAGAAAACCCAGATCCAGACTCTCAACCGCACCCAGACGGTGTTCCCGATGCTGCCCGGCACCCCGGCCCGCGCCAGCCACGACTATGTCCGTCACGGCACGTCGAGTCTCTACGCCGCCCTGGACCTGACCACCGGCAAGGTCATCGGCGCTCTGCACTCACGTCACCGGGCCACCGAATTCCTCGCGTTCCTCAAGAAGATCGACGCCGAAGTTCCCGATGATCTCGACGTGCACCTGGTCCTGGACAATGCTTCGACACACAAGACGCCTGCGGTGAAGCGTTGGCTGACAAACCATCCCAGGTTCGTCATGCACTTCACCCCGACGAGCTCGTCCTGGCTCAACCTCCTCGAGTGTTGGTTCGCCGAGCTGACCACCGAGAAACTGCGCCGGGGACCCACACCTCGGTACGGCAACTCAACGCCGACATCCGCGCCTGGATTGAAACCTGGAACGAGAACCCGCGCCCCTACGTCTGGACCAAGACCGCCGACCAAATCCTAGCCAGCATCGGCAACTACTGCCGACGAATTAACGACTCAGGACACTGGTCAACCGCAAGCACCGGAAGCCGGTGCTCCGCGCGTCTGAGGGGACTGTGGATATAACGGTGTTTCCGGCACTGACACGCTGAGCGATGCTCGGCGAGAAAGGTGCCGTAATGACGACACTGGATGATGTGACGAAGAAGAAGGCTGAGCAGTCCGCAGAGCAGAAAGCTGCGGTCGAGCTGGTCCGACTGGCACAAGAGCAGGGTCTGTCGCTGACCGGGCCCGACGGGCTGCTCAAGCAGTTGACCAAGACGGTCCTCGAGACCGCGCTCAACGAGGAGATGACCGAGCACCTCGGTTATGAGAAGCACGAGCCGCCCGAAGCGGGGTCGGGCAACGTCCGCAACGGCACCCGCGCCCAAGACCGTGCTGACCGACACCACCGGCCCGGTCGAACTCGACGTGCCGCGCGATCGGGCATCCACGTTCGAGCCGCAGATCGTCAAGAAACGCCAACGCCGACTGAACGGGGTGGACGAGGTCGTGCTGTCGCTGTATGCGAAGGGGCTTGACCACCGGGGAGATCTCGGCGCACTTCGCCGAGATCTACGGGGCGTCGGTGTCCAAGGAGACGATCAGCCGGATCACCGACAAGGTCATCGAGGAGATGCAACGATTGGTCGGTGCCGGCCCCTGGATGAAAGGCGGATTCCACTCATCGTTGTGAATCAGTGAAGTGCGTACTGGCGTTCCCATCGTCGCAGAAGGTCGGTTGGAGTGTTGTCATTGAGGCACAGTCGTGGGCGGTCGTTGAGTTCATCAGCGATCTGCCGGAGTTGGTTGTCGTCCCAGGCGCTGAGGTCGGTGCCCTTCGGTAAGTATTGGCGTACAAGACCGTTGGCGTTCTCATTGCTCCCACGCTGCCAGGGTGAGTGCGGGTCGGCGAAGTAGATCTTCAGCCCTGTTTCTGCCTCGATACGCTCGTGGTGAAACATCTCGTTGCCCTGGTCCCACGTCAACGTCCGCCGCAGTCGCATCGGCAGCTGATTGAAAGTCTCGATCAGGGCATCCCCGACATGCTGTGCAGAATGTCCATCCGGCAGCCGAATCAGAAGTGTCAACCGCATCTTTCGCTCCACCAGCGTCGCCACCGCCGACCGCTGTTGCGTGCCCACGATGAGATCGCCCTCCCAATGACCCGCCTGTCGGCGCGACTGGACGCTGGCTGGTCGCTCGTGGATTGACCGTAGCTTCGTGAGTTGTCGCAGAGCGCCGTCGCGAGACCGTCCGCGCCCGCGCCGATGCCGGTAGATCCGGCCGGTCCGCAAGATGTTGGGGTTCTTGCCCGAGCTGCGGGCCTGTTGGTCGATGTCGACCACCAGGCCCCGGTAGACACCCTCGTAGATCGTCTCGGTACACAAGTGCCACGTGGGCCGGCGACGATACTTCCGCCGCAGCCACCGGCTGATCTGGGCCGGCGACCATTTCCTGGACAACTTGTTCGCCACTGCGGTCCGCAGTCCTGCATCGGCGGCCAGCTTGCGCGTTTTCGGTCGCTGGCGACGTTGATGGGCCTGGGCGTGGGCATACCAGGGCTGGTAGGTCCCGTCCGGTTTACGATTCCTGGCGATCTCCCGGTACACGGATTGGAAGGTCTTGCCGATGCGCTCGGCGATGGCCTTCACCGGTTCCCCGGCGGCGAGTCCGTCGGCGATCTCGATGCGGTCGTCTTGGGTCAGGTAGCGGAAACTTATCGGTTTGTCGATGAAGCGCACGCTGCCAGCGTCGATGAACCACAGCGACCCACAGCTGAGCGACACTCCCACCGCGGTGGCTGCCTCCGACCCCGACATTCCGGTGCGGATCAGTTCGAAGTATCGACGTTTGACACCCGGCGGCATCTTGTTCGGCGCGTATCGAGGCATTGAAATCCCATCGGTCGGGGATTCGCAACGATCGCTAGAACCTGACAAACCTACGCAGCGATCTTCATCGACGCGATCGTGGTCAAGGTCCGCGACGGCCAGGTCGCCAACCGACCTTTCTACGCCGCGATCGGGGTCACCCTGGCCGGGGAGACGCGACATTCTCGGGTTGTGGGCCGGCGCCGGCGGTGAGGGCGCGAAATTCTGGATGAGCGTGCTCACCGACCTACGCAACCGCGGTGTTAAGGATACCTTCTTCGTCGGTCTGCGACGGGCTCAAGGGACTGCCGGAGGTGGTCGGCAACGTCTGGCCCCAGGCGATCGTGCAGACCTGCATCATTCACCTGCTGCGCAACACGTTTCGGCTCACCTCCCGCAAGTACTGGGACGAGATCAAGCGCGACGTCAAGCCGATCTACACCGCCGTCAACGCGACCGCGGCCCGCGCGGCGTTCGACGAGCTGGCCGAGAAGTGGGGGCAGCGCTACCGGGCGGTCGATCCGGCTCTGGGACAACGCCTGGGCGGAGTTCATCCCGTTCCTGGACTATGGAGCCTGTTGCAGAATCGGATCGGAACGCGGAACTGTCTGGCCTGTGATCGGGGTGGCGTGAATGAACGAAATTCCAGTGCAGATCTAGGCTCCTGCGGTAGCTCGATGTATCTTCTTGATGTTGAATGCGGTTGCGGCGAGATGCAATTCGTGCGTCGCGTTGTCTAGTCCACGGCGGGAGAACCTATCGATGATCTTTTTGAGGTTGCCGATACCCGGTTCGACGTCGCACCTCGTCGCTTGTATAGAGCCCGGCCCTCTGAGGTGCGTAGTCGGTGTCTGTTGGCCTCACGCAGAGACGCGTCCGGCGGTGGCGGACCCTCGACGGGATCTTGCGTGAAGGCTCGGGTCTGGTCGCGTTCCTTACCCAATGCGATGAGCCGATCCGGCCCTGCCGCAGCGAGATTGGCCTCGCTGTTGTAACCGGCATCGGCCAATACCGTGCCGACCAGGTGATCGGCATTGCCGGTGACGGCGTGCATCCGGGCCGCAGCGTCGTGCGCTGCCTGCATCATCGGGAGGAAGGATGCCTGATCGTTGGTCGACTGACCCACGCGCACGGCGATGATGAGTTGATCACCGGTCACCGCGACTTGGGCGTTGTAGCCCTGCAGGAATCCTTTGCGGGTCGGCATGATCCGAGACTGCGGGTCAGTCACGTTGACAACGACCTTCGGTAACCGCTTCACGTCCGAGACCGACTGACCATCGGCTCCAACGGTGACTTTTTCGGCGGTCTCGGCGTGGAGCACCACCTGCTGGGCCCGCTGGACCCGGGTGCTGTCCTCCATCGCCACCGGCGGACGACCCATTGGCTTGCGTCCCTCGGCGATCAACCTGGCGTAGCGATCGAGCTTGGCCTGATGCGCTGCGATCTCTCGCGCCAGGTGAGCGCGCGTTTGGGCAGTCGGTGCGGGCCGTTGGGAATCCGCCCAACGACTGGCTCACCACGCTCGGACCGCTGACGACGGGCCGCGGCAGCCGTGTTCCGGTCATGTGTAGCGCGAGCCGCGGCGCCTGCAGTTCAGCCTTCAATTCCTGGGCGCCCAGGCGGATACGTTCAGCCCGTCGGGTGCGGGCACTGAACTCGGCGGGCACCCGATCCTGCCCGGCATCGACCGCGTCCGCCGCGGTGGTGTCCTCGTCCCGATCGGTGTCTTCGGCCTCGGCGACCAGCTTGGTGGTGCGCTGGTCGAACCACGCCTTGCCGTGGTTGGCGTCAATCGAGGCGTTCGCGGCGATCTTGGTCCCGTCGATCGCGACGGTGCCGAACCGGCCCAATCCCGCCCCGGCGGCGATCATCAACACCTGAGAGAACAAGTCGATGAACACGTCTCGAGCCTCGCAACGGAATCTGGCGATCGTCACGTGGTCAGGCCCGTCCTGAGCGCACAACACCCGAAACGCCACATCGGTCACGCACATCCGCTCGATCTGGCGTGAGGACCTGCACACCCTGGCAGTACGCGTAGATCAGCAGTGCCAACAACATTCGCGGGTCATAACCCGCCGCTCCGGCCCCACCTCGACGGCGTGTCAGCCGCTCCAGAGCCGAGGTGTCGAGGACATCGACGGTCTCCACCACGAACCGACCAGATGATCGGGCGGTAGCCACTCGTGCAGGTCGACCGGCAACAACATCGGCTGATCACGCAGCACCGGGCGATAGGACTTGGCCACGCCACATTCTCCCAGCCAAGCCGGCCAGATCGGATCGGCGACACGCGATTCTGCAACAGGCTCTATGACGTGGAGATACGGCGGGTGATCTGCTCGACGGATGAAATTGTCAAGGTGAGCGATGACTGGTGGCGGGTTTGCGGGGTTGCCAGTGGGCGACGAGGACTTCGTAGGCCCGTTCGGCCTGTTCAACGATCGCGTTCTCTTCGTCGCGGCGTTGCTTGCTGTTGTAGGCCGCGCCGGGTTGGCGGTGGTTGCCGCGCCGCGACGGTGCCCCGGCGGCCAACTCGAGCTTACGGCGCTTATGGGTGACCAGCCCTGGTCGTGCGAACGCGTAGTCCTCATCCTTGGTGACCAGGTGCCAGGCGAGCACGGTCATCTTGCGCGCGGTGGCCACGATCGCGGTCTGAAATCCGCGTCGGGCCTTGATCCGCTGATAGAACGCCCGCAGGGGTCCGGGTGCGCGGCTGGCCGACCAGGCCGCCTCTACCAGCACACCCCGCACGTGGGCGCGGCCGGCTTTGCTGATCCGACCGTGCACGGGTGCGGAGTTCCCGGATTGGCGCACCTTGGGGTTGAGCCCGACGTAGGCCACTAACTTGTCGGGATCGTCGAACCGGGAGAAGTCGCCGACCGCGGCCACGATGGAGAGCCCGGCGACGGCATCGACGCCGGGGATGGTCATCAACCGGGCCACCATCGGGTCAGTGAGCGCGTCTTGGGCGCAGTTCCTTGTCGACCAAAGCCAGTTCGTGGGCGTGGAAGTCCAACTGCCGCAGCAACGCTTGCACGCTAGCGCGTTCGTCCTCTGGTAGCGGCTGACGCGCGAGCCAGTGCCGACCGGTCTTGCCGAACAAGTCCGACACCGGCGGCGTCGGGGCGAGGTTGCGGGCCAGGATCGCGTGCACCTGGTTCTTGAGCCGAGTACGTTGTCGCACCACGTGCGCACGGCGCATCACTTGACGGCGCAGACTGCGGGTCCGATCGTCGGGCAGCCACACCGGGGGGTAGAAAGTCCGCCGCCAGCAACTGCGCGAGGATCCGGGCATCGACCTTGTCGGTCTTCACCTTCGCCTCGGCGATCGCGCGCGTCTTGGACGGGTTCGACACCACCACGCGCGCCACCAGCGGGGTGAGCAGAGTCGCGATCGCGTCGCTGTTGCCGGTGGCCTCCAACGCCACCTCGTCATCCGGGCGTAGTTCAGAGGCCCACGTGCGCAACGCTTCTGGCGTCACACCGATACGGCCTTCGTCACGCACCAAGCCGTCTTCGACGACGGCCAGCTGCGCGAATTCGCGGTGGACGTCCATCCCGATATAGCGGGTCACCTCGATTCCCTTCCCTAGTATTTTTCGGTTGGAGGGGAACCGCTAGGGACGGAACGACACCTACGGATACGCGCTCGCAGCGCAGCCGGACAAGTCGCAGGGGCGGCCAACTACTAACACGGGCTCGCAGCCCATCGAGCAAGAACGGCCTGCCCATACGTGTTCCCCGAAGGCCCCTGTTCCGGACGGTCGCACCGTACGCCCAGTACGCCTGACCAGGCAAGACAGAACACCACGCGGGCCTCCACCACATTTCATACCGGGTACGAACGCGATCGAGTCCCTGAACGCCCGCTACCGCCGGGCGATCAAGGCCCGCGGGCACTTCCCGTCCGAGCAGGCAGCGATGAAATGCCTGTACCTGGTGACCCGATCACTGGACCCCACCGGTCCCGGTAAGGCACGATGGACAATGCGGTGGAAACCGCGCTCAACGCGTTCGCGATCACCTTCACCGACCGATTCCCGGCAGCCGAAACCTACTGATGAAAACCGCCAGAAACACCGCTAGCGAGATAGACCCCGCCTGAGCGCCTTAAGCTGTGCCAATCGGGGCGATCTGAGCCCTGGATCGGTGGTGCCATGGATGACTCCTGCCCAGGCGTGCGGGTCGTGCGGGACTGAACTGCGGCAGAACGCCAAGTTCTGTAACGAATGCGGGACACCGGTCAACAGTTTCGGCCGATACGGCGAAGTACAAGCAGGTGACGGTGCTGTTCGCCGATGTGGTGCGCTCGATGGACATCGCGGCCGCCCTGGATATCGAGCGGTTGCGCGAAATCATGACCGAATTCGTGGAGCGGTCGGCGGCGGTGGTGCAGCGCTACGGCGGTACCGTGGAAGTACACCGGCGACGGGGTGATGGCGATCTTCGGCGCCCCGCTGGCGTTGGAGGACCACGCTTTTCGGGCATGCTCGCCGCCTTGGCCATCCAGGACGAGGCGAACCGGTTGGCGGCCGAGGTGCGAGCGCCGCGACGGTGTGGCGCTGCAGTTGCGGGTGGGCCTGAATTCGGGTCGGGTGATCGCCGGTGAGATCGGTTCGGGGTCGTCTGGGTACGCCGCGACCGGCGAGACGGTCGGGTTTGCGCAGCGGATGGAATCGGTGGCGCCACCGGGCGGGGTGATGCTGTCGGAGTCGACCGCGCGGCTGGTCGAGCACACCGTGATCCTGGCGTGAACCGGAGTGGGTGCGCATCAAGGGGGCCGACGAACCGGTCTGCGCGCGTCGACTGCTGGCGATCGGCGCCGCGGCGACGGCCTGGTCGGCCGCGCCGAGGCGAGCCTGGTCGGTCGGCGCTGGGAGATGGCGGCCCTCGACGCCATCGTCGACCGCACGATCGGTGGCCGCGGTGGCGTGGTGAATGTGGTGGGACCGCCGGGCATCGGCAAGAGCCGGGTGGCGCGGGAGGCCGCGGCGCTGGCGGCCGGTCGCGGGGTCGACGGTGTTCTGGGCATTCTGCGAGTCACACGCCCGTGACATCCCCTTCGATGTGGTGGCGCGGCTGCTGCGCGCGGCCACCGGCGTGGCTGACCTCGACGGCGAGAAGCCGCCCGCGCCCAGGGTCGCGAACGCAGGCTTGCCCGATGCCGACCCGCAGGATCTGCTGCTGCTTCGATGATCTGCTCGGCATCGCCGACCCCGATGTGCCGCTGCCCCAGATCGACCCGGATGCGCGGCGGCGCCGGTTGACCGCACTGATCAACGCCACGTCGCTGGCGCGCACCGAACCGGCGCTCTTCATCATCGAGGACGCGCACTGGATCGATGCGGTCAGCGAGTCGATGCTGGCCGACTTTCTCACCGTCATTCCGCGCACCCCGTCGATGGTGCTGATCACGTCCCGCCCCGAGTACGAGGGCGCCCTGACGCGGGTGCACGGCGCGCAGACGATAGCGCTTGCCCCACTGGGTGATTCGGACACCGCGGCGCTGCTGGGTGAGTTGCTGGGTTCGGATCCGTCGGTCGGCGAGCTGGCGGCGATCATCGCCGAGCGGGCCGCCGGGAATCCGTTCTTCGCCGAGGAGATGGTGCGCGAGTTGGCCCAGCGCGGGGTGCTGGCCGGTGACCGCGGCGGCTATGTCTGTCGCACGGATGTCGCCGAGGTCGAGGTGCCGGCGCACAGTGCAGGCGGCCATCGAGGCGCGCATCGACCGCCTGACCGTCGCGGCCAGGCAGACGTTGAACGCGGCGTCGGTGATCGGCGCCCGCTTCGGCGCCGAACTGCTGGCCGCGCTGGGCATCGATGCGGTGTGTCGACGAGCTGCTCAGCGTCGGAGCTGATCGATCAGGTGCGGTTCACCCCGCCCGCCGAATACGCCTTCCGGCACCCGTTGATCCGCGCGGTGGCCTACGAATCGCAGCTGAAATCCGATCGCGCCCAGCTGGCACCGGCGCCTGGCCGCCGCGATCGAAGAGCGTGACCCGGACTCGGTGGAGGAGAAAGCGGCGCTGATCGCCGAACATCTGCAGGCCGCCGGTGATCTGCACGCAGCGTACGGCTGGCACATGCGCGCGGGAGCGTGGTCGAGTATCCGCGATCTCGACGCGGCCCGGGTCAGCTGGGAGCGAGCGCGCACCATCGCCGATACCCTGGCCGACCCTGACTCGGCCCGAGATCCAGGGCAGTTGTCGATGTGCATCGCCCCCCGCACGATGCTGTGCGCCACCGACTGGCAGGCCCAGACCGTCCAGTCGAGCTGGGGACACTTCGCCGAGCTGCGGGAGCTGTGCGATGCGGCCGGGGACAAGGTCTCGTTGGCCATCGGAATGAGCGGGCTGGCAAGCGAGCTGCTCTACACCGGACGCCCGGGCGAGGGATCGAAGCTGGCATCCGAGCAGATGGCGCTGCTGGAATCGATCGGTGATCCCGCCTTGACCGTGGGATTGTCGTTCCTCGCGTTCGCCAATTGGTTCAACAGCGCAGAATTCGGCGAGATGCTGCGGTGGTCGCAGACAGTGATCGACCTGGCTGCCGGCGACTCCTCCTTGGGCGCAGGTTTCGGCGTAGGATCACCCCTCGCGATCGCTATGGCGTTCCGCGGCATTGCTCGGTTCTGGCTGGGTCGCAACGGCTGGCATCACGACCTCCGTGAGGCCGTCGCAATGGCGCGAACCCGCGATCCGGGCACCCTCGTGTTGGTCGTCGCCTGGACCTTCATCGCCGAACTCTACGGGGTGCTCCGGTCCGATGACTCCACGATGTGCGCGTTCGAGGACGCAGTGCGGATCGCCGAAGGGTCCAGTAAGGATTTCGCGCTGGCGGGGGCCAACTTCGCGCGGGGTGCTGCGTTGCTGCATCGGGAGGCGGCTTCCGACCGGCTGCGCGGGCTGGAGCTGATGTCGCAGGCTCGAGATGTCTGGCTGCCGGCGCGAGCACCGTCACTGGTCCCGCTCGCCGATGTGTTGATCGCCCGCGAGACGGCCAGGCGCGGGAACCCCGACGCGGCCCTACCCACCATGCGTCGGGCCGTGGACGATCTGCATCAGGCTGGACGGCTCGGGTGGGGTGTTTCCGGAAGCGGGCTGCTGGTGGAGACGCTACTGGAGCGGGGCTCGAACGCTGACGTGGCGGAAGCCGAAAAGGCGATCGAACGGCTGGCCGCCCTGACGGCCCACGACAGCGGGGCCATTCCCGAGATCACGTTGCTCCGGCTGCGCGCACTTTTGGCCGGAGCGCGCGGCGACGACATCCGCTACCGCGATCTGGTGAGGCGTTATCGCGCGATGGCCGAATCGCTCGGCTATGAAAAACATACCGCGTGGGCCAGCGCGATGATTGAAAGTAACGACGATGCAAGCGATCTCAACACTTATCCAGACGTCGGACTGCACACCGATCACTCGTGACATACTCGGGGAAGCTTCAGTGGCCCACGTTTGACGCGCGAGAGCGCCCCCTCGGGTTCTTCCGCGTCGGATGGGTCCGTTCTCCCGATCTGATTGAGTTCTTTGTTCACCAGGAGGACATTCGCAGAGCGAATGGGCGGCGTTGTGGGAAAACGTTCGCCGAGGCAGCCGCTACCGGAGTCGGCGGCTGCGCGCCGCTGGCCTGGAGATCGGATGGGCGGCACCGAAGAGAGGCTGACCGTTCGACCAGGCGAGCCGACGGCATGGCTTAGCGGCCCACCGGGCGAAGTCCTCCTCTACGTTTTCGTGCGCCAGGCGGCGGCACGGGTCGAGGTGAGCGGACCACCCGAGCTGTTGCGGCGGTGCACCGCACGCATTTCGGTATGTGAGTCCACGCAGCCCACCATCGCCATCCCCTGCACGTGACAATCCATCGTGCGGTTCCAGACATCCCGCCTCAGCTGGACCGAAGGATGTCGACGGTTTCCAGCCGCCGGGCATGTATCACGGGATACACCGCCGCAGCCAGTACGAGCACGGTCACGGCGGTCAGGCCGGTTCGTAATGGCACCCCCAGCACACCCCAGTGGATCTTGATGCCGTAGTAGACGGGTGATCCCAGCGACCAGAGATACGTAAGGCCCACGCCCCCGAGCCCACCGAGAACAACGACCACCAAACCGAGCAGCACCGCGTGTGCGATGACGACCGCCTGTTCTTGCCGGGGCAACACGCCGATCGCCCGCAGTACCGCGCGTTCCCGCCTGCGTTGCACCAGCCCGAGCACGAACACGTTGAGGACGCTCAGGCCTGCGGCCCCCATCACCACGTACCCGGCGACCGTGAACGGCTCCAAGAACCGGGTGATTCCGGTAGTGGCCTCCGTGCGCCACTGCTCGTTGTCGTACACCGACAGCCCAGCTCCGAGGTCGACGAAGTCCTCGCGGTGGGCGGCCGCGTCGGCGGGGGAGGAGTAGGCCACTGCGACCTGGTCCCGGACGGCCGCCCAGTCGGAGCGCGCCAACCCCGCCGACACCAGCACGATATCGCCCAGCGCAGTGTCATCGATCATCCGTGGATGAAAAGTGCCACCCACCCGGTAGCTCCTCGGCCCGTCGACGGTGGGAAGCTCGACCGTGTCACCCTGGCCGGCTGAAAGCCGGCTGGCTGCAACCTCGCTCAGCCCGATATCGCCATCCCGCAGACCCTGCCAGAACCCCTCGTCGGCACCGGTCGGCTGATACAGCGCTCGGCTGTACCAATCACCAGGCGTGACGCCGAGCACGAGGCGCGACAACGTCCCCGACGAGACCGTCGAGCGCCAGCGCGAAGACACGCTCCGGCCGTTGGCGGCGCCGATCGTCAACTCGAAGGTCGAGTCGGCGATGTGGCCGTCCCGCTGATCGAGTACCGACTGGCCGGAGATCAGCAATGCGGCGGGCAGTCTCTCGACCTTCTGGGCTGCAACCTGATCGGTGCCCAGCACCTGCATGCTCTGCGAGCCGATGGCCAAGCTGGTTTCGGCGGCCAGAATCGCGGCGCACAGGGCGAACAACAGCGTGTAGCGCTGCACGTCGGCACGCAGCAGACGCCCGACGTCCGGACGTGCGACAGTCAGCAACCCGGCGAACAACCCGGCACCGCGCGGGGCGACCCACACCGTCACCAGTGCCACGCCGACCATCCCGACGCTCATCGCGTTGATGCCCACGTCCAGCGGCAGCGACCCGCGTTCGAAGATCTTCATCACGACGATGGCGGCGGCCAGCATTGCGATCCCCGCTACGAGCGGCCACGCCGGAATCCTCCTGGCTCGCTGCACGCCCCCGGCGCTCGCCATCGACGCCAACGGCCCCTCGCGGAAGAGCCTGACGGCCGGCCCGATCATCGCGAAGATTCCGGCGATGGTCCCCGCGGCCGCGCCGATCGCGATCAAATTCGGCGTGAAGTGCGCGGTGATAGTGCCGCCCGACCCGGCCAGCATGGACTGCCCGAACCGGTCCACGAGGAAGGTACCGAGCAGAAAACCAGTCGGCACCCCCAGCAGCCCCCCGACAACACCCACCACCGCGCCCTCACCGAGCATCCCACCGAACAACCCGACAGGCTTGGCGCCGATCGCGCCGATAGTCCCCATCACCGCCCGCCGGTCTTCGACGGCCAGCAGGATGGTGTTCACCGCGATGAGCACGCCCACCAGCACGCCGGCGATCGCCGTCAGGTTGAAGCTCTGTGTCGCCGCTTGCTCGAACACGGCGGGCTGGTGCGGCCGGGGCGGACCGGCCGTGGCGACGCCTCGCGATGACGCGGTCGATGTCGGCCGTGATCGCGGCACCCGGTCGCGGTACGACGAACGCGGCCGTGACGTAACCGGGTGAGGACAGCATGTTCGCGGCGATCTCCCCGGAGGGGGCCAGCAGCACGTAGCCGTCGTTGATGCCTGGACGCGGTCGAATTCCGGGAACGTCCTGCCCAGGTGCGCCGAACCCGGGGGCAGGCCGGGTATGCGCAACTCATCGCCGAGCTGTCAGCCGTGCCGCTCGGCGATGACGGTCGGAATCTGCAGGGGCACGCCGGGACCGTCGGCGGGCTTCTCTCGCGGGCGCGCTGTTCGCAGTTGAACGGGCCGACCAGCAGCTCGATCTGGCACGACCCGCCGAGCAGGAAGAACCCGGCGGCGGTTGGGTGTCGCCGGGGACATGTACTGGGGTCAAAGCGGCGACAACCGGGACCACCGCAGCCGCTCCGGTCACTTCGGCGTGCAGCCGGTGGACCGTCTCGATCGGCAATCGGGCTGCTGACGTTCGGGGTGACCTCGACCACGCCGATGTCGGCGGCGTGGATCAGTGCCGGCCCGAAGGAGTCGAACGGACGGGCGATCTCGGCCTTGAGGATCAATGTCCCGAGCACCACGGTCACTCCCAGCGCGACACCGACGATGCTGAGCAGCGTCCGGCGCCAGTCGGCGATCAATGCGGCGAGGTGGATCCGCCGGAACGACTGGCCCGCGGCGCGCAGCGTTGTACATCACCGCTCCGCGACAGGCGCGAAGACGTCGAAATCGTACGGGCGCCCGTCGACGAGGTGCAGCCCACGTGAGCCGTAGCGCGCCGCCGCCGGGTCGTGCGTCACCATCACCACCGCCGCGCCGTCTTCGTCGGACAGCGCACGCAGTAGGTCAAGGACCTCGATCGACGACTGGGTGTCCAGGTTTCCGGTCGGCTCGTCGGCGAGGACGATGGACGGCCGGGCGACCAGTGCGCGAGCGACCGCCACCCGTTGCATCTGCCCGCCCGACAGCTCGCCCGGCCGATGGCCGGCCCGGTCGCCGAGCCCGACCCGTTGCAGTAGCTCCTCGGCGCGCGCGTCGGCTGATCGGGCCGGGACGCCGTCGAGCACCAGCGGCAGCGACACGTTCTCTATGGCGGTCAACATCGGCACCAGGTTGAAGAACTGGAACACGAATCCGATGGTTGCGCCGCCGGAATACGGCGCGTGCCGCGGCGCTCATCGACCACAGGTCCTGGCCGGCCACGGCCACGGCGCCGCGAGTCCGGTGCATCCAGACCACCGGCGATATGCAGCAGGGTCGACTTGCCGGCGCCTGACGGTCCCGTCACGACGACGAACTCACCTGCGTGCAAAGCGAAGTCGAAGTCGACGAGCACCCGCACCTGCTCGTCGCCGCGGTGATATCGCTTGTCCACCCCGTCGAGCTGCAGTACCGTCGCCGCCGGATCGACGCCAGAGCAGCGTCGATCGGCACGACACGCGCCCGGGTGGGTACCCCCGAGAAGATGGCGGTGCCGCACGCGGTGAAGCGTCACAGCCTGTGCATTTCGCGGCTGAGGCAGGCCTGCTCCAGGAAGGCGGCGACCAGCTGGCGTGGTCGTCGTGGTGACAACACGGCAGCTGCGGTGCTGAAGGTGACTTCCTGCCCGGTGATGATGACCGGCGTCGGGGACCCTTCCGCGGCGACCCGTTGCGGATCCTCGACGACACCCGGCAAATCGACCGGCGTTACGGATGACTCGGACATTTCGTGCCCCTCAAATGTGGTGTCCGATCAACGGTCACTCCCGCCGGGAGCGACGAAGGCAGTAGCCCGCTACTGCAGTTTCGTCCGGGTAACAGAGCGGCGAGTTCGTCGCCGCTGGACAGGCCCTCAGCGATCAGCATCACATTTCGCGTTCGCGGTCAGTCAACGGTGAAGGCTCGCTGGCCTGACCGAGCGCCGGAGTGCGGGCGCCGCACCGTTCGGCCAGGGCGTCCGCGCGCGCCGAACAACCCAATGTCGATCCCCGCAGTTCTTTGGCCCGATAGAGAAGGGCGAGGTGGCGCTGGCGGCGATGGCCGCAACGAGGTCACCCATGCGTTCGAATTCCTCTGACAGAAAGGATAATTCACCAACATCGTCGTCGTGTAGAGCCTCGGCGAAACACGCAGCGAGTTCGACTCGCGGCCCTCGACGATCGACTTCAACTCGCGCAATTGCGGTGCGCTGGTCCGGTCACCGAACTGGGTGGCCTCTGCAGGCAGACCACCTAGCCGCGAATCGCCCGCCGGCTACCGCGCTTGCCGCCTCCGACAGCACGATGCTGGCCGCGTCCTGGCCGCGTCCTGGCCGGCGGCCACCCAGGTCCGGGCCAGATCGCCTCGGCGTTCTTCTCTCGGCCGAGCCATGAAACTGCATGTGCGCGAATGAAATTAGGCTCCTATCCAGCTCCGGCATGAATGGCCGCTTCCGCGAGCCGGTCGGCGAGACCGAGGTTCGCCAGCCACACCGCGCCGTGGGCTGCTCTGGCCAGCAGTTCGGCGTCCAGTGCCAAATCGGAGTCCCGGCTCAACGTGGCGCGGCGCAACAGTAGGTGGATCTCGTCGTGGTCCTCGGATGCGGCGAGTTCCTTGGCGACGCATCCGCGCAGTTGCCGCAGCTTGGTGCCCGGCGGGCGCCGCCGGCGGACCTGGCCGGGGATCGGATGGGCACCCGCACCTCCATGCCGGCGGCCGTCGCTGGGAGCGTGATGAGGCCGCGGGTATCGGCCTCTTCGACCGCACCTGGATCCGTGATCCGCCCTAGCGCACCACGCCGAACGAGCGAGTGATTTCGGTGTGATTGGTCAAGGAGGGCGTGACGAACTACACCGAAATCGCTCAGCCGGGCTGACCGTAGACCGCGACCACCACGGTCCGGTCCAAGCTGTTCTCCGACCACACGCCGATCTGGGTGTTGGCGCAGTCGCTCATGATCGCCATGTAGTCGGGCCGGTAGTACCACCGGTTCAGGATCTCGATGCCGCTGATCGCCAGCGCCGGGTTGATCGCGACCGTTTCGGCCACCGCGCCGACGAACCCGGCCTTGTTCGCCCGGTCCTGGGCGGTGGAGCCGTCGGAGCCGATGTCACCGTCCAGCGCGCGGTTGTGCAGCACGTCGTTGGTGTGCCACTGTGCGGCCAGCCGCAGCTGCGGGTTGATCTCGATCTCGGTGGGGCAGCCGTGCTGCTGCTGGATCGTGTAGACATTGACGACGACGCTCTCGTTGAGGCGTTTGTTGTCCGCGTGGGCGGCCGGCATACCGGCGACCGCGCCGGCGAGCAGCAACGCCGCGGGCGCTGCGCGCACGATCATGGTGGCCCTCACAGCCGGGAGATTACGCGACCTCGTCGTCCAGCGAGTCCGGACCGGCCAGATTCGCACCCTGGCCGGGCTCGGCCGGGCGGGCGTCCCACCAGTTCTGCGGCTGCTGGGTCGCCCAGCCGTTGATCGCCTCGAGCGCGGCGGCCAGCGACACCAACAGCGGCTCGCTGTTCGCCGGGCCCATCAGCTGCACCCCGATCGGCAGGCCGTCGGAGGTGAATCCGGCGGGCACGTTGATCGACGGCCAGCCCAACAGGTTCCACGGCCAGGTGGCGGGGCAGGCCCGGATCATCGCGCGGTCGGTGGCCAGCCCGCTCAGGCCGTCGAACGCGTCGACCCGCGGCGGGGGCAGCGCGGTCGTGGGCGCGAGCACCACGTCGGCCAGGTTGAAGATCCAGCCGATACGCTGCCGGGTGGCCGCCTCGTGGGCGCGGGCCTTGCGCAGGACGTGCTCGGAGAGCAGCCGCCCCGTCCGGACGTTGGCCAGCGTGCGGTCGTCCCAGCGGACCGCGGGCCCCAGCCGCTCCACCCAGTGCCCGATGCCCGCCGTCGAACGGGCCAGGAAGTTCCACGACATCCGCAGGTCGTAGCCGGGATCCGCGGCGACGATGGTGTGGCCGAGCTGTTCGAGCTGGTCGGCCACCGCCTCGAGTGCCGCCCGGATCTCTGGGTGCAGCCGCGCCCGGAACAGCGTGAACGGGAACTTCGTCGACAGCGCGACGCGCAGCGGGCCGGGCGCGCGGGCGACGTGCTCGGACACCACCAGCGGCGGCGGGGTGTGCAGGTCGCCGGGCGCGTTGCCGGATGCCGCGTCGAGCACCAGGGCGGCGTCGGCGACCGTGCGGGCCAGCACGCCGTTGACCGTGATGCCGTTGAACGCCTCGGGCAGCGGCCACGTCGAGATGCGGCCGCGCTGCGGCTTGATACCGACCAGGTGCGTCCACGCGGCGGGGATGCGCACGCTGCCCGCGCCGTCCGAGCCGATCGCCGCGGCCACCAGGCCCGCGGCGACCGCCGCGGCGCTGCCGCCCGACGAACCGCCCGGGGTGTGCTCCCGTGACCACGGATTGCGGGTGTGCCCGAACGCGGGCCCACTGGTGAACGGCCACTGGCCCAGCTCGCAGGTATTGGTCTTGCCGACGATCACCGCACCCGCCGCGCGCAGCCGGCGCACCACCTCGGCGTCGGCCTCGGCCACCCGGATGTCACCGTCGGCGCCGAACCGGGTGGGCACCCCCGCGACGTCGACGTCGTCCTTGACGGCGATCGGGATGCCGAGCAGCGGCGGACTCGCCGTGTCGGCGCCGCGCCGCCTGCCTTCGGCGCGCCTGCGGTCAGCCGCGGCGGCGTCGGCGAGCGCCTGCTCGCGCAGCACGACGCGGAAGGCGTTGAGCGTCGGCTGGCTCGCCTCGATCGCCGCCAGCGACCGCCGCACCAGGTCGACGGAGGTCACGTTTCCGCTGGCGAGCTGGAAGAGCTGATTGCCCAGGGTCGGGAACCGGGGAGGAGGTGACGCGGCCATCACCGACGAGAATATCGGCGCTGCGCGGCGGTTTCGTCCCCCGACAGTGGGAGACTGGGCAGATGCGTCTGTACCGGGACCGGGCGGTGGTGCTCCGTCAGCACAAGCTCGGCGAAGCCGACCGCATCGTGAGCCTGCTCACGCGCGATCACGGGCTGGTGCGGGCGGTGGCCAAAGGGGTGCGCCGCACGCGCAGCAAGTTCGGTGCGCGGCTGGAACCGTTCGCGCACATCGACGTTCAGCTCCATCCCGGCCGCAATCTGGACATCGTCACCCAGGTCGTCGCCCTCGACGCGTTCGCCTCCGACATCGTCAGCGACTACGGCCGCTACACCTGCGCCTGCGCGGTGCTGGAGACCGCGGAACGGCTCGCCGGGGAGGAGCGGGCCCCGGCGCCCGCGTTGCACCGGCTCACCGTGGCTGCACTGCGCGCGGTGGCCGACGGCGCCCGGCCCCGCGAACTCGTGCTGGACGCCTACCTGCTGCGCGCGATGGGGATCGCGGGATGGGCGCCGGCGCTGACCGAGTGCGCCCGGTGCGCCACGCCCGGGCCACACCGGGCGTTCCACGTCGGCGCGGGCGGCAGCGTGTGTGTGCACTGCCGGCCGTCGGGTTCGTCGACCCCGCCCCAAGGGGTGCTCGACCTGATGGCCGCGCTCTACGAAGGGGACTGGGAGCACGCGCAGGCCTCCTCGGCGGCACACCGCAGCCAGGCCAGCGGGCTGGTCGCTGCGCATCTGCAGTGGCACCTGGAACGGCAGCTGCGGACTTTGCCACTCGTGGAGCGTGTCGAGCGGGTGCAGCGGATGGGCGCACAGACCATCAGGCAGGATGTTCGGCATGGCAACGGAACGGACCGGGAGGCGGAAGGGCCAGCACAGCTACCCGCAGCTGCCCCCGGCGCCTGACGACTATCCGACCTTCCCGGACAAGTCGTCCTGGCCGGTGGTCTTCCCGGCGTTGCCGCTCCGCAGCAACGGCAGGTTCGCCCGGCCGCCGCAACACACCTCCAAGGCCGCCGCCCCGCAGATCCCGGCCGACCAGGTGCCCCAGCACGTCGCGGTGGTGATGGACGGCAACGGCCGCTGGGCCACCCAGCGCGGGCTCGGCCGCACCGAAGGGCACAAGATGGGCGAGGCGGTGCTCATCGACATCACCTGCGGGGCGATCGAGCTCGGCATCAAACACCTCACCGTGTACGCGTTCTCCACCGAGAACTGGAAGCGCAGCACCGAGGAGGTGCGCTTCCTGATGGGCTTCAACCGCGAGGTGGTGCGTCGCCGCCGGGAGAACCTCAACGACATGGGCGTGCGGATGCGCTGGGTGGGGTCGCGGCCGCGGATGTGGCGCAGCGTCATCAAGGAGTTCGACATCGCCGAGCAGATGACCGTCGGCAACGACGTCATCACGATCAACTACTGCGTCAACTACGGCGGCCGCACCGAGATCGTCGAGGCCGCACGTCAACTCGCGCAGGAGGCGGTCGAGGGCAAGGTCAACCCCGCCCGCATCACCGAGGCGAGCTTCGCCAAGCACCTGCACCGCGCCGACATCCCCGACGTCGACCTGTTCATCCGCACGTCGGGGGAGCAGCGGGCGAGCAACTTCCTGTTGTGGCAGGCCGCCTACGCCGAATACGTCTTCCAGGACAAGCTGTGGCCGGATTACGACCGCCGGGATCTGTGGGCGGCGTGCGAGGAGTACGTGCAGCGCAACCGGCGCTTCGGGCGGGCCTGATGGAGCTCTCCGCGCGCCTGACCGCGGTGCTCGCCGAGATCCTGCCGGTGCAGCAGGAGGACGACGGGGCGCTGACGGTGCAGCACGACGAGACCTTCGCCTCGCTGCGGGTGGTGACCATCGCCGAGGACCTCGACCTGGTGTCGCTGACCCAGGTGCTGGCCTGGGATCTGCCGCTGAACGCCAAGGTTCGCGCCGAGGTCAGCAAACACGCACAGGACACTCTGCTGGGGACGGTGTCGATGGTGGAGAAGATCGGCGCCAAGGGCGGGGGTGCGGCCAAGAAGACCGGGGACGTGCTGCTGCGCTACAACTTCCCGGCCGCCGGCCTCACCGATGACGCGTTGCGCACCCTGGTGCTCATGGTGCTGGCCACGGGCGCCGACGTGCGGCGCGCGCTGATCGCCTAGGGTCGCAGGATGCGCACAGCGGTCGTCGTCGTCGGGATAGTGGTCGCGCTGTTCGGTCTGCTGTTCACCCTGCAGGGGGTGGGGGCGGTGGCGGGGAGCCCGATGAGCAACACCACCACGTGGTCGGTGCTCGGGCCGGTCATCGCGGTCATCGGCGTCGTCGTCGCGGTCGCCGGCTGGCGCGCGGGCAAGCGCCGTTAGTTGCCCGACGCGGCACAGCCGCTGCAGATCCCGAAGATCTCGATGGTGTGGCTGACGTCGGAGAAGCCGTGCCGGCGGGCGACGTCGGCGGCCCACGTCTCCACCTGACCGCCCGAGATCTCCACGGTGGATCCGCACCCCCGGCACACCAGATGATGGTGATGGTGCTGCGAGCACCTGCGGTACACCGATTCCCCGGTGTCGGTGCGCAGCGTGTCGACGGCTCCGGCCGCGGCCATCTGCTGCAGCGTGCGGTACACCGTGGTCAGGCCGATGCCCTCGCCGCGTCTGCGCAACTCGTCGTGCAACTCCTGGGCGGACCGGAACTCGTCGAGGTTCTCCAGCAGCGCGGAGATGGCCGCGCGCTGCCGCGTCGCCCGGATCGCTCCGGTCATCCGGCGTCCTCGGCGGAGTGCGTCACAGCCGCGACGACGATGTCGGCCAGGTGATGATCGACCAAGCGGTACAACACTTCCCGGCCCGCACGCGCCCCGGCCACCACGCCCGGCGGCCTTGAGGATGCGCAGGTGCTGGCTGACCAACGGCTGGGGGACCCCGAGCGCGTCGACGAGTTCGTGCACGCAGCGCGCTTCTTCGCGCAGTTGCAGCACGATGGCGATGCGCACCGGTGCGGCCAGGGCCCGCAGCAGATCGCCCGCGGTGTCGAGAACGGCGCGCGGCGGCAGCTGCGGCGGCGGTGCGCCGGTGTGGTCGTGGGCCGGCGCCGGGTCGGCGATACTGGAAACGGTTTCCATTAGAGCTTCACAATACATGCGCGACCGTGCATGTCAATCGGGTATGCGTCGCGCGAGCCGATTCGGCGGCCTCGCTACGCTGTGGAGCCGTGGCTCCGACTTCGATCATCGACACCGTCGCAAACCTGGCCAAACGCCGCGGTCTGGTCTTCCAGTCCGGCGAGATCTACGGCGGCACCAGGTCGGCATGGGACTACGGCCCGCTCGGCGTCGAGCTCAAGGAGAACATCAAGCGGCAGTGGTGGCGGTCGGTCGTCACCGGCCGCGACGACGTCGTCGGCCTGGACAGCGCGATCATCCTGCCGCGGGAGGTGTGGGTGGCTTCCGGCCACGTCGAGGTGTTCAACGATCCGCTCGTCGAGTGCCTGAACTGCCACAAGCGCCACCGGCAGGACCACATGCAGGAGGCGGTGGCCGCCAAGAGGCTGGCCAAGGGAGAGCAGGTCGATCCCGACGACGTGCCGATGACCGAGATCGTGTGTCCGGACTGCGGCACCAAGGGTCGCTGGACCGAGCCGCGCGACTTCAACATGATGCTCAAGACCTACCTCGGGCCGATCGAGACCGAGGAGGGCATGCACTACCTGCGGCCGGAGACCGCCCAGGGCATCTTCGTCAACTTCGCCAACGTGGTCACCACCGCGCGCAAGAAGCCGCCGTTCGGTATCGGCCAGATCGGCAAGAGCTTCCGCAACGAGATCACCCCCGGCAACTTCATCTTCCGCACCCGCGAGTTCGAGCAGATGGAGATGGAGTTCTTCGTCGAGCCGGCCACCGCGCCGCGAGTGGCACCAGTACTGGATCGACACCCGGCTGGCCTGGTACGTCGACCTCGGCATCGACCGCGACAACCTGCGGCTCTACGAGCATCCGAAGGAGAAGTTGTCGCACTACTCCGACCGCACCGTCGACATCGAGTACAAGTTCGGTTTCGCGGGCAACCCGTGGGGTGAGCTGGAAGGGGTGGCCAACCGTACCGACTTCGACTTGTCCACGCACGCAAAGCATTCCGGGGCGGATCTGTCGTTCTACGACCAGGCCTCCGACACCCGGTACGTGCCGTACGTGATCGAGCCGGCAGCGGGGCTGACGCGGTCGCTGATGGCCTTCCTCGTCGACGCCTACACCGAGGACGAGGCGCCCAACGCCAAGGGTGGCGTCGACAAGCGCACGGTCTTGCGGCTCGACCCGCGGCTGGCGCCGATCAAGGCGGCGGTGCTGCCGCTGTCCCGGCACGCCGACCTGTCGCCGAAGGCGCGGGACCTGGCCGCCGAGTTGCGCCGGTCGTGGAACGTCGAGTTCGACGACGCGGGCGCCATCGGGCGGCGCTACCGCCGCCAGGACGAGATCGGCACCCCGTACTGCGTGACCGTCGACTTCGACTCCCTCGACGACCACGCGGTGACGATCCGGGAACGCGACGCGATGACCCAGGAGCGGGTGGCGATCGGCGCGGTGAGTGACTACCTGGCCACGCGGCTGAAAGGCTGCTAGTTCTTTCTCCGCGAGCGGGCGTGTTTGCGGCCGACACGCCGCGTGGTTCGGCGATTTCGCGCACGCTCACGCGGCCTGCGAGCGCTCCAGGGCAGTCTCGATGCGCCGCAGCATGTCCCAAAAGCGCACGCGGACGTCATCGAACACCACCGACAGCAGCCACCAGCCCATCTCGTTGAGCGCCGCACGCTTTTGACGGTCCCGCTGGAACTGCTCGCGGTCGCTGTGCCAGTCGAAGCCGTCGTACTCGACGGCGACGCGGTGATCCGGCCACGCGAAGTCGAGGCGCCAGAGGCGTCCATTGCGGTCGACGATCTCGTATTGCAATTCCGGCGCCGGCAGACCACCGTCGTGCATCACCAGACGCGCTTCGCTCTCCATGGGTGACTCGGCTCGCGCGTCGGCGAGGCCGATCACGTCACGCACCGCGACGATGCCACGCCTGCCCGCCTGACGGCTCACGGCAGCACGGAGTTCGCGCCCGTCGCAGGTGCCGGTGCGCAGCGCGGCATCGAGAGTGGCCAGCGCGCGGGGTCGACGTAAACCACGGGCGACTTCGACGGCGGTCCACGCCGCCGAGGTTGCGGGTCGCCCGTCGACCATCGTGAGCGGGGCGCCGTCTCGCCGGTGCACCACCAATCCGTCGCAGTTGCGCAACTGGTGACCCGGCGGCGTCAGCACGTGCAGATCACCGGTGTTCTGCACGTCGAATCCGTAGGCCGCCGCTGCGGTGCCCAGGCAGATCGCGACCGGCACTCCGGCGCGCAGGTCCAGCCCGCGCAGCCTGATCATCGTGTCGGGGTGCTCGCGGCTGTAGACACCCGGCCACACCTTGACGAGGTCACCGCGCAGGATGTCGCGGTCCAGCCGGCTCCGGCTGAGGTGTCCAAGCAGTTGTGCGGTGGTCGCGACTCCGCCCTGAGCGGCGAGCAGCGCGTGAAGATCGGTCATGGCAACGATGGTGTGCACAACGCCGCGGGACCCCTGCGCACCAAGTGAGTTGGATGGGGACGAACCCGCGGTTGTGAATGACGAGCGTGCGCAGACTCCGTGAATCACCCGGCGTGTGGTCTGCAGACACGCACGCTCGCGGGGAGGGGGCTAGAAACGGCCGCCGCCGCCACCCAGGCCGCCACCGCCGCCGCCGCCGAAGCCACCGCCCCCGCCACCGAAGCCGCCGCCGCCGAAGCCACCGCCACCGAAGCCCCCGCCGAAGCCCCCGCGCATCGCGCCGGAGAGCACATTGCCCAGGATGATGCCGCCGATCACCGCGCCCATCTGGCCGCCGCCTCCGCCGCCGTAGGGTCCGCCGTAGTGCCGTTGGGCGGCGGTGACATCGGAGTTGGCCAGTGCCTGTGCCTGGCCGGCCAGCATCGCGGCGCCGTTGGCATGGGCGATGGCCTCGTTGAGATTGGTGGCGCGCTTGTCCTGGGCCGCCTGGAGTTGTCGCACCGCCTCCGCCAACCGGGTGCGCGCCTCGGGGCCGACGACCCCGCGCCGGGTGTCGATGTAGTCCGAGACCGCGCGCACCCGCGACTGCGCGGTGAACAACGCCTGGTCGAATGCGCGGGTGAGCCGTGCGGTGTTCTCCCGTTCCTGCTCGACGTCGACCAGCAGGCGGTCCAGGTCGGCGTCGGCCTGGGTCAGTCGGGTGAAGGCGCCCAGGGGATCGGCGCTGCCTGCGCTCTGGGCATGCGCGACCGCCTGCACCGCGGCGTCGCGGGCGGCGCTGAGCTCGGTGGCCACGGCGATGTTGCCCCGCGCCAACTGGGTGCCCGCCTGGTTGATGCCCTGCTGGGCGTCGGCGATCGCCGCGGGCAGGCCGGCCACCGCCCGGTTGATGTCGGTGGCGGCGCTGTCCACCGCGTCGAGCAGGGTGCGGGCCTGACCGAGCGCCGCCTCGGCCGAGTGGATGGCGTCGACCAGGCCGCCCTGCCGGTCGGCCGGCCGGGCCACCAGCGCGCGGGCGGTGTCGATGTTCTGCTCGGCGAAGTCCAGCCGCTGGCCGGCTTCATCGATGTTGTCGGCCACCGAAGCCAGTGCCGTCTCGGCGAATTGCGATTTCAGTGCGGCCAGGGTCTGTTCGGCGGGAGCGCGCCGCGCGGTCAGCTCGACCAGCTGCTGGGTGAGTGCATCGAGCCGGCTGGGGGCGTTGATCACCAGGTCCCGCAGCCGGGCGAAGGCCTCGCGCTGGGCTTCGAGTTCCGCGTCGGCCTTGGCGGCCGCGACGACCACGCGGGTCAGCAGGTCGCGGCGCTGCTGCGGCGTCTCGGGCACCGCGTCGTCGAGGATCTGTCGCACGTTGAGCGCCTGGGCCAGGGTTGATTTGGCGCCCGCGACCGCACGCGTGAACGCCGCCGTGTCGTGTTCGCCGAACTCCTCGACCGCCAGCGTCAGCTCGCGCTCGCTGGTACGCACCGCGTTGTCCACCTCGACGACGATCTTGCGGGACAGGTCGTCGAGCGCGTCGAGGGACACCCCGGCCAGCGCGTTCGGATCGGAGGGGTCGACCCGCTGGGCGGCGGCGAATTCCGCCTCCCGCCGCTTGGCCTTGCGGCGGCGCTGCCAGAGCACCAGGACCACGATCGCCAGCGCGATGAGGCCCAGACAGCGCCGCCATCGCGATCCAGCTCACCGAACCCCCCGACCCACCGCTTCCGGCCAGGCCTCGGCGGCGGCCACCGCGGCGCCGGCCCAGTCGCCTTTGCGCAGCAGCGGCTCGACGTCGTTGCGCCGGACCTTGTCGATGTCGACGCCGCCGAGCGCATCGGTCGGCGCCAGCAGCGCGTAGGCGCGGTCGACCGTCGCGACCGCCAGGATCGCGTCCTGGCTGCCCAGATCGCTGCGCCGGTAGGTGGATTGCGCCCACGACCGGGCGTCCTGGCCGGAGAAGTTCTCGGTGTACACGACCCACAGCCGGATCCGGCGATCGTTGTACAGCCGGTCGATCGCACCCTGCACCTGGTTCATGCCGGCGGTGTCGAGCGCGCCGGCATTGTCGGTGATGTAGGTGGGCAACCGCAGTGGCGGCTCCGCGGCCGCACCCGGCGCCACCAGGGCCGCCGTGGTGCACAGAGCGGCGAGCAGACCGAGCAGTCGGGTGATGCGCATGTCCGCCAATGTAGTGCGCCGAGGGGGACCGAGCGTGCGTCGATGGGCCATCACCTCGGGCTGGCAGACTGTGCTTCGGTGAGCCCACGACAGCAGGACAGCTACGACGCGTTCGACCGCCAGCGTCTGGTGGCCGAATCGGCCAAGAGTGCCGGCCTGCCCGGGACCGACGCCGAGCACCGCTCCGATTTCGCGCGCGACCGTGCCCGCGTCCTGCACTGTGCCGCGCTGCGCCGCCTGGCGGACAAGACCCAGGTGGTGGGCCCTCGCGAGGGGGAGACGCCGCGCACCCGGCTGACTCATTCCCTGGAGGTCGCCCAGATCGGGCGCGGGATGGCCATCGGACTGGGATCCGATCCCGATCTGGTGGACCTGGCCGGCCTGGCCCACGACATCGGCCATCCGCCCTACGGTCACAACGGCGAACGCGCCCTGCACGAGATCGCCACGGCGTTCGGTGGTTTCGAGGGCAACGCGCAGAACTTCCGCATCTTGACCCGATTGGAACCCAAAGTGCTTGACGCACAGGGCCGCAGCGCGGGCCTCAATCTCACCCGGGCGGCACTGGATGCGGTGACGAAGTATCCGTGGCCGCGGCAGGACGGTCGGCGCAAGTTCGGGTTCTACGGCGGATTCCCCGGTGACGACGCGGCGGCGGCGCAGTGGGTGCGCGCCGGTGCGCCGGTCGAGCGGCCGTGCCTGGAGGCTCAGGTGATGGACTGGGCCGATGACGTCGCGTACTCGGTGCACGACGTCGAGGACGGCGTCATCTCCGGCCGGATCGATCTGCGGGTGCTCGCCGACGCCGACGCCGCCGCCTCGCTCGCGCACATCGGCGCCGGCTCGTTTCCCGCGCTGACCCCCGACGACCTGATGGCCGCCGCCGAGCGCCTCTCGCAGGTGCCGGTGGTGGCGGCCGTGGGCAAGTTCGACGGCACGCTGGCCGCTTCCGTGGCGCTCAAGACGCTGACCAGCGAGCTGGTGGGCCGGTTCGCCAATGCGGCCGTCACGGCGACGCGGGCGGCGGCGGGTACCGGACCGTTGTGCCGCTTCGCCGCCGACCTCGCGGTGCCGCCCCTGGTGCGCGCCGAGGTCGCGGTGCTCAAGACCCTTGCGCTGCAATTCATCATGTCCGATCACCGGCACCTGCAGATCCAGTCCGAGCAGCGGGTCCGGATCCAGGAGGTGGCGCTGGCGCTGTGGGGGCAGGCGCCGGGCAGCCTGGACCCGCAATTCGCGGCCGAGTTCGCGGCCGCCCCCGACGACGGCGCCCGGCTGCGGGTGGTGGTCGACCAGATCGCGTCCTACACCGAAGGACGGTTGGAACGAGTGCACGAAGCGCGCTCGCCCCGGCCCTTAGACTGATCCGGTGGCGGGCGAAGCGACTCGGAGTCGGGGCAGAATCCCCGATCGCGACATCGCCGCGATCCGGGAACGCGTCGACATCGAAGCCGTCGTCGGCGACTACGTGCAACTGCGCCGCGCGGGCGCCGATTCGCTCAAGGGGCTGTGCCCGTTCCACGACGAGAAGTCGCCGTCGTTCCACGTCCGGCCCAACCACGGCCACTTCCACTGCTTCGGGTGCGGCGAGGGCGGCGACGTCTACGCCTTCCTGCAGAAGATCGAGCACGTCAGCTTCGTCGAGGCCGTCGAGCTGCTCGCCGACCGAATCGGGTACACCGTCACCTACACGGGTGGCTCGACCACCAACGTGCAGCGCGACCGGGGCAGCCGCAGCAGGCTGCTGGCCGCCAACGCCGCCGCCCAGGAGTTCTACGCCGAGGCGCTGCAGGGCCCCGAGGCCGCGCCGGCGCGGCAGTACCTGATCGAGCGCAACTTCGACGCCGACGCCGCGGCGCGTTTCGGCTGCGGGTTCGCCCCGTCGGGCTGGGACTCGCTGACCAAACACCTCCTGCGCAAAGGCTTCGAGTTCAAGGAACTCGAGGCCGCCGGGCTGTCCCGCGAAGGACGGCGAGGCCCGATGGACCGGTTCCACCGCAGGCTGCTGTGGCCGATCCGGGCCGGCGGCGGCGAGGTCATCGGGTTCGGGGCGCGGCGCATCTTCGACGACGATCCGATGGAAGCCAAGTACGTCAACACCCCCGAGACGGTGCTGTACAAGAAGTCGGCGGTGCTGTTCGGGCTCGATCTGGCCAAACGCGACATCGCCAAGGCGCACCGCGCCGTGGTCGTCGAGGGCTACACCGACGTGATGGCCATGCACCTGGCCGGCGAGACGACCGCGGTCGCCTCCTGCGGCACCGCCTTCGGTGACGGTCACCTGGCCCTGCTGCGGCGGCTGATGATGGACGACAACTGGTACCGCGGCGAGCTGATCTTCGTCTTCGACGGCGACGCCGCCGGCCAGGCGGCGGCACTGAAGGCGTTCGACGGTGACCAGCAGGTGTCGGGGAAGTCGTTCGTCGCCGTCGCGTCCGACGGGATGGACCCCTGCGATCTGCGGCTGAAGTCCGGTGACGGCGCGCTGCGCGACCTGGTGGCGCGGCGCATCCCGATGTTCGAGTTCGCGATCCGCAGCCTGATCCCGGCCGGTGACGTGCTGGACAACGATCCGCAGGCGCAGGTGGACGCGCTGCGGCAATGCGTGCCGCTGGTCGCCCGCATCCGCGACTACGCCTTGCGGGACGAGTACGCGCGCCGGCTCGCGGGCTGGACGGGATGGCGTGACGAGGGTCAGGTGCTGACCCGGGTGCGCGAAGAGGCCGCCAAGCGCGGGATGCCCGACAGGTCGCGGCGCCGCGCGGCGGTCGCGGAACCGGCCGCCCCCGCGCGCAGACCGGCCGAACCGGCCGGCGCGGCCCGACCCGGCCGACCCGACGCTGTGGCCGCAGCGCGAGGCGCTCAAGTCGGCGCTGCAGTATCCCGCGCTGGCCGGGCCGGTGTTCGACGCGCTGGCGGGCGAGAGTTTCACCCATCCTGGCTACGCGGCGGTGCGGTCGGCGATCGAGGCCGCCGGCGGCACGTCGGCCGGCCTGACCGGCGCGCAGTGGATCGAGGCGGTGCGCGATCAGGTGGCGACGCCGCAGGCGGCCGGTCTGGTCAACGAGCTGAGCGCGGAGGCCATCAACGCCGAGGACGAGAAGCTGCCGCGCTACATCGGCGGCGTGCTGGCACGACTGCAGGAAGTGTGGATCGGCAGACAGATCGCCGAGGTGAAGTCCAAGCTGCAGCGCATGTCGCCGGTGGAGCAGGGCGACGAGTACCACGCGCTGTTCGGTGACCTGGTCGCGATGGAGGCCTACCGGCGCAGCCTGCTCGAGCAGGCAAGTGGTGACGACCTGACTGCATGAACCGGCCGCGGGGGTTATGGTGTTCCTGCTGTCAACAGTCGGGGAGAGAAGAGCTGTCGATGCTGGTGCACAACATCCGGACCGCCGGAACGCGCGTCCTCGTCGGTGCCGTCGCGGCCGCGGCTGTCGCCGTGCCGCTGTACGCGTCGCTGAGCAGCACTGATACCACCACACAGGCCGGTCCGCGCTGCCTGGCGTGGTTCGGCAACAAGGAAGACGGCCAGTGCCTGGGCTACTCCAACGGCGGCGGCGCGACGATCGGCACCCCGGCGATCGGCTTCGGCGGCAACGGGCTGGAGTTCACCACCGGGCCGCTGTTCCCCGGGCACCACGATCAATCAGGGCATCGGCTAGCGGTTCTCGCCCGCCGCTTGCCATCCCGCCGTCTGCTCCGGCTCGAGTACCTGCGTGCCGCCGTCGATCGGCGTCAACGTCACCATCGCCGGGTCCGGTGACACCCGCTCGGCGATCTTGCGCCGTCCCGCATCGATGACGGCGCGGGCCGCCGGGCTGCCCGTGACCGCCCGGTAGGTCCCCGCGAGCTGCTCGTAACGCTGCCTGCCGGCTTTGGTTCCCAGCACGTAGCCGACGGCCGCAACGGCGACATACCCGATCACAGGGCTCCTTCCAGATGTCTCCCGCGAGACGATGTGTTGGTCTCCATCCTGCCTCAAGTTCGGCAGTGCGCGCCGGGCCGGGCACGCATTGGCGACCGCCGCCGGACGTAGGCTAGAGTGCTCTCTGGCCCGCGGCGCACCGACGCCTGCGGGAGGGCAATCCCCTGTAGCTCAATTGGCAGAGCATTCGGCTGTTAACCGAAGGGTTGCTGGTTCGAGTCCAGCCGGGGGAGCACATCTTTGAACGTGGCCGACACCGGTCACCGCTGCGTGCCGATCAGGTCGCCGGACGACCCATCGCGGCTCCCGGTCGCCCTCCGAGAACGCGGCGTCCTCGCCGCCTCGGCTGCGACGCACCATCTCCCTGGCCGACTGCATGACCGCGACGGTCGACTCGTACACGGAGTCGTCATAGGTGATCGAGTCGCTCGCCCGGAAGCCCATCCGGCCGCCGACCTGTCACCGCGTCGATGTTGGCGCCGATGAAGACGAACTTCCAGTTCCATTGGCTGCGTTGCCGGGTGACCAGCTGATTCACCGCCTCCCAGCTCCACTGGTGGCTGGCGTTCTCCATCCCGTCGGTCATGATCACGCAGATCACCTGACCGGGGCGGTGGTTCTCGGGGAGCGCGGCAAGCCGCTCGCCGACCTCGGTGACGAACCGGCCGACGGCATCCAGCAGCGCGGTCATGCCGCGCGGCTCGACGATCAATTCCGGCACGTCCGCGATCGGCGTGGCGGGATAGACGACCTCGTACTGCGTGTCGAACTGTGCCAGCGTCATCTCGCACCGCCCGGGGAGCCGGCGCTGCTCGTTGATCAGCTCGCGCCAGCCGTCCTCGGTGGCCCGCTTCGAGGTCTCCATCGAACCGGAGCGGTCGAGCAGCGCGGCGATCAGGGTCTTGGTGGGGTCGGTCATGGAAAGCCTCTCTTAGTGGGGCCGTCGACGTTCCCGAGAGCGCGTCTCAGCAAACGCCTGTGGTGGATGGACGGTGCAGCGCCCGGAGTGCGTAAGGCCTTGTCGGGTTCGACGCCTGTGGTTCCGAACCGTCTGTCAGCTCCGGGATCCATCGCGGGGCAGTGCCCGATGGGTGAGCGGCGCGGTCGGCAATCGCAGTGTCCGGCACGCTCCATTGTACCCTTTGAGCTGCGTCGATGTCGGACGTTGCGGAAGATCGAATGCGTGCGGCTCCGAGACCTCCGGCGGGCTGTCGAGTGCTCGACGAAGGGGCTGCGCCGCCCGCCGGACCGACCGGTCGGGTCCGCACTCGACGGGCCGCACCCGCTCCGGAGCCGCGCTGGCTAATGGTTGCGCCGCGGGTGCACACAGCGCTCGGCCCGACTCGCCGCGACGGGGCCTTGCCTCGAGCGCCGGGAGAGGGTGCGATCATGAGCGTCCCCACTTCTCACGTCAGGTCGCCGACAGCCGCCGAGGCCACCCCACCCGAGAGAGCGAACCATGACCGATACGCCCGACCATCTGCCCACTCCCGACGATTTCCGGAGGAAGCTGGCACACGTCGACCGGGAGTTCTCCGACGCCCGCCGGTACCTGTCGGCGTTGCTCGACGACGACAACGAAGGGCTGCACGCGCTGATGGAGGAGATCCACGGCAGCGGGCGGGCGATGAAGGTGCTGGCCGCGATGGCGGTGCTGGCCCTCGACTTCGCCGAGTTGTCGGCGGACCGCCTCGGTGGTGACGTGCAGAAGTGGCTCGACCAGTCGGTGGTGGCCCAGGACACCGCCGAGAACGAGCGGGATCAGACCGAACTCGGTGGCGAAGGGTGACCCCACGGGCACCGATGGCGCTGCTGGCGTCGGCTGTGCTGGCCGCCGGATGCGGCTGGAGCCCGCCGTCGCCGCCGCCGACGAGCACTAAGGACTGCGGGCCCGGACCGTCGCGCGACGCGGTCGACGCGGAGATCTCGATGCTGCCGCCCGCCCCGTGGACCGAGACGGCGCGTGGTCACGCCGCCGACTGCCGGCTGAACTGGGTGGTGGTCAGCTCGGGCCAGGCCGCCGATGCCCCGCAGCAGGTGCTGTTCTTCGACGGCGGTGCGGGGGTGGGATCGTCCGACCCCGGAGCCGCGGCCCTACGTCAGCGTCACGGCGCAGGGTGACCACGACGCGGTCGTGCAGTACCAGTGGCGCCAAGGCCAGGACCCGGCGTGCTGCCCGACCGGCATCGGGTCGGCGCGCGTCACCCTCGAAGACGGCAGGCTGACGATCCTGGACCCGATACCGGGCCCCTGACGGCTCAGATCACGCCGGCGCTGGCGGCGTCCTGGGGGGCGTGGTCGTCGGCGTCGGGGATGTGCTCGGGGTGCAGCATCTCGGCGTAGCGCAGCGATTCCGGGATGCCGAAGCCGTCGACGAGCAGCTCGGCGTACGGCCGCAGCTTGCGGCAGCGGTCGTTGATGCCGCGGGTGACGGCCTTCGCCCGCTCGGTGGACAGGAAGCGGTGCTCGACGAACCACGCCTTGTCCTCCTCGATCACCGACAGCGCGTAGAGGTCGCACACCATGCCGAGGATCTCGCGGGCGGTCCGGTCCTCACAGGAGTCGATACCGGCGACGAACGCCTCGAAGACGATCCGGTCGATGTGGGCCTGCGCGGCGTGCAGCACGTGGTCCTGCACCGCGTTGAACGCCTCGAACGCGCTCATCTCCTTGGACTTGCTCTGCAGCCGCCGCGCCACCGAGGCCAACATGTACTCCTCGCGGTCCTCGAACATCTTGGCCTGCGTGCCGCGGTTGAACAGGCTGCCCTCCTCCTCGTTGTCCTGCCGGGTGTCGAGGATGGTCTGCATGATCGTCTGCGCCGCAGTGCGTTTCATCACCCGCTCGCCGGCGAAGCTGGCGGCGAAGCGCACCCACTCGACCGGGCTCATGCCCTTGATGTCGTCGGCGTAGGCGGTCAGCAACTCCTTGGCGACCAGCTGGTAGAGCACGTGGTTGTCGCCCTCGAAGGTGGTGAACACGTCGGTGTCGGCCTTGAGCGCGATCAGCCGGTTCTCGGCGAGATAGCCTGCGCCGCCGCATGCTTCGCGCGCCTCCTGGATGGCGTTGGTGGCATGCCAGGTGTTGGCCGCCTTCAGCCCCGCCGCGCGTGACTCCAGCTCGCGCTGCTCCTCGGGATCGGGATCGTCGGCGGTCTGCAGCTCGTGGCACTTGGCCACCAACTCGTTCTGCGCGAACTGCAGCGCGTACGACTTGGCGATCAGCGGGAACAGCCGGCGCTGATGGACCAGGTAGTCCATCAGCAGGACCTCTCCGCCGTCCGGGTCGGTGAACTGCCTGCGCTGCAACGCATATCGCGTGGCGATGTCGAGCGCCACCCGCGCCGCCGCGCCGGCGCTGCCGCCCACCGTGACGCGGCCGCGGATCAGCGTGCCCAGCATCGTGAAGAAGCGGCGGTTCGGGTTCTCGATCGGCGAGGTGTACGTGCCGTCGGCCGCGACGTCGGCGTACTTGTTGAGCAGGTTCTCCCGCGGCACGCGGACGTGGTCGAACTGGATGCGGCCGTTGTCGACGCCGGGCAGCCCGCCCTTGTAGTGGCAGTCCGACGTCGTCACGCCGGGCAGGTCGTTGCCGTCGTCGTCGCGGATCGGCACGACGAAGCAGTGCACCCCGTGGCCCTCGCCGTCGGGGGTGATCAGCTGCGCGAAAACCGCTGCCACGCGGGCGGTTTCGGCTGCGCCACCGATGTAGTCCTTGCGCGCGCCGCGGGTCGGGGAGTCGATGACGAACTCCTCGGTGGCGGCATCGTAGGTGGCGGTGGTCTCCAGGGACTGCACGTCGCTGCCGTGGCCGGTCTCGGTCATCGCGAAACAGCCCCGCAGCTCGAGGTCGATGAGCTTCTTGACGTAGGCCTCGTGGTGGCGCTCGGTGCCGAGGTTCTCGATGGCGCCGCCGAACAGGCCCCACTGCACCCCGGCCTTGACCATCAGCGACAGGTCGCACATCGCCAGCATCTCGATCTGGGTGACGGCGGCGCCGACGTCGCCGTTGCCGCCGTGCTCCTTCTTGAATCCGTCCTCGGCGGCGCCCTGCGGCGGCCATGATCTTCATCTGCTCGGCCACTTTGGTGCGGGCGATCACGGTGTTGGGCGTGTAGTGCGGCCGGAAGATGTCGCTGGACAGTTCTCGGCGCATCCGGTTCTTCACGTCGCGCCAGCGGCCGTCGAGCGAGTTGCGCAGATGCTCCGCGGTAGTGGTCATACCTCACGGTAGCCGCCGGACGGCTCCCACAAACTGTGATGTGGCAAACCGTCACGAACGTCGAGTTCCGTCGCGCGACGTCTGTCGCGTTGAATCTCTTCCATGACCGATCCGTGCCGGGCCCGCACGTCATCGATCACCGGCACGCCGACGTCACCGGCGGATGGCTGCGCGCCTCCACCTTCGGCGCGATGGACGGGCTGGTCAGCAACACCGCGCTGATCGCCGGGGTGGCCGCCAGTGCCGACGCGCACACCGTGGTGATCAGTGGCGTCGCCGGATTGCTGGCCGGCGCCTTCTCGATGGCGTTGGGCGAATACACCTCGGTGAAGACCGCCAACGAGCAGATCGACTCCGAGGTCCGGGTCGAACGCGCGTCGTTCCAGCGGCAGCCGCAGGCCGAGCGCGACGAGCTGGTGGCGATGCTCACCGAGATGGGCATGACGCGCGAGACGGCGACCAAGGCCATCCGAGGAGATCCACCGCGACGAGAACAAGGCCCGCGACGTCCACCTGGTGCAGGAGCTCGGGGTCGACCCGCGCGAGCAAGCCGTCTCCGTGGCTGGCCGCGGGCTCGTCGTTCGTCCTGTTCGCCGTCGGGGCGATCATCCCGCTGATTCCCGTACCTGCTGGGCTATGAGTCCCTGTGGGCCGGGCTGGCGTGCGGCGGCGTCGGGCTGATGCTCGCCGGTGGCGCCGCGGCCCGCATCACCCGGCGGAACCCGGTGGGCGGCTCGTTGCGCCAGTTGCTGTTCGGCGCGGTGGCGATCGCGGCGACCTACCTGGTGGGGCACCTCATCGGCGTCGGGGTGACCTGACCGCGTCAGCGTGTCGCTGCCGACCGTGACCGCGCGCGCCTGGTCGGTGAGCTCCTCGACCTCGGTCTCCTCGTCGTCGATGTGGGCGAGGTGTCGCACGCGTGGCGGCCAGCACGCCGGCGGCCAGCAGCACCGCGCCCGCGCCCACCCAGAACGGCAGGTGCGCGCTGACGCGCTCGCCGAGCACGCCGGCCAGCCACGGGGCCACCGCGGCACCGCCGAAGCGCATGAAGCTGTAGGCGGCCGAGGCCACGCCCCGCTCGACGGGCGCCGCCTTCATCACGGTCTCGGTGATCAGCGTGTTGTTGATGCCGATCCACAGACCCGCCACCACGACACACGCAGCCAGCACCGCTTTGTGATCGGTCCACACCGCCATCGCGGCCAGCGTCGCGGTCATCAGCAGCAGGTTCACCACCAGCGTGCGCACGGTGCCGAAGCGGTGCTGCAGTCGCGGCGCGACGAACACCGACGTGAACGCCAGGGCCACGCCCCAGCCGAAGAAGATCAGGCCGATCTCGTGCGCGCCCATGTCGAGCGGGAACGGTGTGAAGGCCAGCAGCGTGAAGAAGCCGAAGTTGTAGAGCAGCGCGGTGACCGCGACACCGAGCAGCCCGCGGTGCCGCAGCGCGCGGAACGGGTCGGCCAGCGTGGTCGCCCGCGCGGCCGGCGGGGTGGCGGGCAGCAGGAACGTGGTGACGACGAGCGCGACGGCCATCAGCGCCGAAACACCGAAGAAGGGGCCGCGCCAGGAGATCGATCCGAGCACCCCGCCGACCAGCGGCCCGACCGCGATGCCGAGGCCGAGGGCGGCCTCGTACAGGATGATGGCCTGCGCCACGGAGCCGCGTGCCGAGTTCACGATCGTCGCCAGCGCCGTCGCGATGAACAACGCGTTGCCCAGGCCCCACAGGGCCCGCCAACCGACGATGCCCGTCACGGTGTCGCTCAGGCCGGCGAGGCCGGCGCCGGCGATGATGATCACCAGGCCGATCAGCAGCGTGCGCTTCGGGCCGATGCGGCTGGACACCACGCCGGTGATCAGCATCGCCACCCCCATCACGGCCATGTAGCTGGTGAACAGCAGGGACACCTGCGACGGGGTGGCGTCGAGGTTGTCGGCGATCGGCTTGAGGATGGGGTCGACGAGCCCGATGCCCATGAAGGCGACGACGGAGGCGAACGCGACGGCCCAGACGGCCTTGGGTTGGCGCCACATACGGCGGACAACTCCTTTCGGAGACGGTGACGATTCAGCGAGCGGTGGTGCGGGGGGAGGTGGCGTCCTCGATCAGCCGGCGCAGGACGCCGACGGCTTCGGTCAGACAGGCGCGGTCGGCGTCGTCGAGCCGCTCCAGATACGGGTCGATGGCCGCGCCGCGGTCGGCGCGGGCCTGGCGCAGTGCGGCGACGCCGGCCGGGGTGATCCGGATGAGCACGGCGCGCGCGTCGTTCGGGTCGGCGGTGCGGGCCACCAGGCCCGCGTCCTCCAGTCGGCGCACCTGCGTGGTCATGGTCGGCTGCGAGCAGTGGTCGAGCGCGGCCAGGTCGGAGATGCGTGCCTCGCCGCGGTCCTCGATCGTGGAGAGCAGGCGCGCCTGCGCGAACGGGACCGGCATCCGCACGCGCTGGTTGGCCAGCCGGTTGATGCGGGCCACCACCGAGAGCAGATCTGCACCGAGCGTCGAAGACATGGCCCCCATGGTTGCATAGGAATCCTATGCATTTCAAACATCGCCGGTGGTGGCTTCCGCTCACACCCGGCTCAGCAGGTACACCCGACCCGCGACTGGCAGAATCGTGAAATGACCTCGGCCGGCCCGGACACCGCTTCTCGACGGTCCGGTCCGCTCCGACCGGTCGAACTCGCGCAGGCCGCGGTGATGGCGGCGTTGTGCGCGGCCATCGCGATCATCTCGGTGGTGGTGCCGTTCGCCGCCGGCCTGTCCCTGCTGGGCACGGTCCCGATGGGTCTGCTGGCCTACCGCTACCGCCTTCGGGTCCTGCTCACCGCGACGGTGGCCGGCGGGCTGGTCGCGTTCCTGATCGCCGGCATGGGCGGATTCATGACGGTGGTGAACTGCGCCTACATCGGTGGGCTGACCGGCATCGTGAAGCGCCGGGGGCGCGGCACCCCGACCGTCATCGCGTCCGCCCTGGTCGCCGGCGCGCTCTTCGGCGTGGCCATCGTCGCCGCCCTGGCCGTGCTGAGCAGGCTGCGGCACCTGATCTTCGACTCGGTCACCGCGAACATCACCGGCCTGGCGGCGATCCTCGCCCGCGTCCCGGGCATGGAGGGCGCCGCCGAGCGGCTCACCCGCGACTTCGGCACCGCGCTGGACTACTGGCCGGTGCTGTTCTTCGCCGCCGGGGTGTTCTCCATCACCTGGGTCAGCCTGTCGGCTGGTGGGCGCTGTCGCGGGTGATGGCGCGCCTGGTCGGCGTCCCCGACGTGCACAAGCTGGAGACCCCGCTGGGCGGCGGTCCGATCGAGCCGGTTCCGTTGCAGCTGCGCGACGTGCGGTTCCGCTATCCCGGGACGAACGCAGGACGCGCTCGGGCCGGTGACGCTCGACGTGCAGCCCGGCGAACACCTGGCCGTCACCGGCGCCAACGGCTCGGGCAAGACCACCCTGATGCTGGTGCTGTCCGGGCGGGAGCCGACGGCGGGCACGGTGTCCCGGCCCGGCGCGGTGGGGCTGGGCCGCACCGGCGGCACCGCGGTGGTGATGCAGCATCCGGAAAGCCAGGTGCTGGGCACCCGCGTGGCCGACGACGTGGTGTGGGGCCTGCCGCCGGGTACGTCGATCGACGTCGACCGGCTGCTGTGCGAGGTCGGGCTCGACGGGCTGGCCGAGCGCGACACCGGCGGCCTGTCGGGCGGCGAGTTGCAGCGGCTCGCGGTGGCCGCCGCGCTGGCCCGGGAGCCATCGCTGCTGATCGCCGACGAGGTCACCAGCATGGTCGACCAGGACGGGCGCGAAGGGCTGATGTCGGTGCTGTCCGGGCTGACCCGGCGCCATCGCACCGCGCTGGTGCACATCACGCACTACAACGACGAGGCCGAGGCGGCCGACCGTACGGTGAATCTCGACGGCAACGGCGGCGAGGCCGACAACACCGAGATGGTCGAGACGGCGGAGGCGCCGCCGACCACGCAGGCGGTCGAGCGGCCGCAGGGTCCGCCGGTACTCGAGCTCCGCGACGTCGGCCACGAGTACGGCAGCGGGACCCCATGGGCCAAACCGGCGTTGAGCGGCGTCGAGTTCACGGTGCACGAGGGCGACGGCGTGCTGATCCACGGGCTCAACGGCTCCGGCAAGTCCACGCTGGCCTGGATAATGGCGGGCCTGACGGTGCCCACCACCGGCAGCTGCCTGTTGGACGGCGCTCCGGTGTCGGATCAGGTTGGTGCGGTGGCGATCTCGTTTCAGGCGGCGCGCCTGCAACTGATGCGCAGCCATGTGGCGCTGGAGATCGCGTCCTCGGCCGGCTTCTCGATGTACGACCAGGCCAAGGTGTCGCGGGCCCTGCACACCGTCGGGCTCGACCCGACATTGGCCTCGCGGCGCATCGCCCAGCTCAGCGGTGGCCAGATGCGCCGCGTGGTGCTGGCCGGTCTGCTGGCCCGCTCGCCGCGCGCACTGATCCTCGACGAGCCGCTGGCCGGCCTGGATGCCGCGTCGGCGCGCGGGCTGCTGCGGCTGCTGGTGGACCTGCGCCGCCGCGCCGGGCTGACCGTGGTGGTGATCTCCCACGACTTCGCGGGCCTGGAGGAGCTGTGTCCGCGCACGCTGCATCTGCGCGACGGTGTGCTGACCGCCGCGCCGACCGCTGCCGGGGGCATGGCATGAGCGCGCCGCGCAAGCAGCGCAGGCAGGTCGTGCTGCTGCGGCCGGTGCCGGGAACCTCTGTGGTCCACGAACTCTGGGCGGGTTCGAAGCTGCTGATCGTCGCCGGTATCGGCGTGCTGCTCACCTTCTATCCGGGCTGGGTGCCGATCGCCGCGGTCGCGCTGCTGGTGGTGGTGGCCGCCAAGCTGGCCCACATTCCCCGCGGGGTGCTGCCGACCGTTCCGCGCTGGCTGTGGTTCCTGCTCATGCTCGGCGGGCTCACGGCGACGTTCGCCGGCGGGTCTCCGGTGCTCGAGATCGGGTCGCTCGACGTCGGGCTGGGCGGGCTGTTCAACTTCCTGCGCATCACCGCGCTGTCCATCGTGCTGCTGGGGCTGGGCGCCATGGTCTCGTGGACCACCAACGTCGCCGAGGTGGCCCCGGCGGTCGCGACGCTGGGCCGGCCGCTGCGGCCGCTGCGGATCCCGGTGGACGACTGGGCGGTGGCACTGGCGTTGGCGCTGAGGGCTTTTCCGATGCTGATCGACGAGTTCAGCGTGCTCTACGCGGCGCGCCGGTTGCGGCCGCGCGACGTCGACGCCAAACGCCAGGGCCGTGCCCGGCGCTGGGCGAGCGAGTTGGTCGACCTGTTGGCCGCCTCGATCACCGTGGCCCTGCGGCGCGCCGACGAGATGGGCGACGCGATCACCGCACGCGGCGGCGCCGGGCAGATCTCGGCGGCTCCCTCCACCCCGCAACGTCGGGACTGGGTGGCCTTCGCGGTCGTCATCGTGGTGTGCGGGGCCGCGCTGGGGCTCGAACTCACGGTGCTGGGCACCAGCGGCTGAGGCGGCCCACGCCCGCTACGGTGATTGGCGTGACGGGGACCCGAACAATCGACGCGGACTTCCTCGCACTGCCACGCCACGCGCTCGCCGATGCGGCGCTGACCGCGGCGGTGCACGCCGGAGCCAGCTATGCGGATCTGCGCATCCACGCCATCGCCACCGAGACGGTGCAGTTGCGCGACGGCGCATTGGAGAACGCCGTCGTCGACTACGAGATCGGGCTGGCGGTCCGGGTGATCGTCGACGGCGCCTGGGGTTTCGCGTCGCACGCCGAATTGGGCACCGGCGCGGCGGCCGACACCGCGCGGCGAGCGGTGCGGGTGGCCAGGACGCTGGCACCGTTGAACGCCGAACGCATCGAGCTGGCTCCCGAACCCGTCTACCCCAACATGACGTGGGTGTCGGACTACCGCATCGACCCGTTCGGGGTGGCGGCCGAGGACAAGGTCGCCGTGCTGGCCGACTATTCCGGCCGGTTGCTCGCCGGCCACGACTGCGGGGTCGGGGTGGACCACGTGACGGCGTGGCTGCACGCCGCCAAGGAGCAGACCTTCTACGCCGACACCTTCGGCTCCTCGATCACCCAGCAGCGGGTGCGGGTGCTGCCGAATCTGGAGGCGGTGACCGTGGATGCGGCGGCCGGCACGTTCGACACCATGCGCACGCTCGCGCCGCCGACCGCCCGCGGGTGGGAAGCCGTTGCCGGCGACGAGGTGTGGGACTGGACCGGGGAGCTGGCGCAACTGCCCGCGCTGCTGGCGGAGAAGGCCAAGGTGCCCAGCGTGGCGGCCGGCCCCACCGACCTGGTGATCGATCCGTCGAACCTGTGGCTGACCATCCACGAATCCATCGGCCACGCCACCGAATACGACCGGGCGATCGGCTACGAAGCCGCATACGCAGGCACCTCGTTCGCCACGCCGGACCAACTGGGCAGGATGAAGTACGGGTCGCCGGTGATGAATGTGACCGCCGACCGCACCGTTGCGCACGGTCTGGCGACGGTGGGTTTCGACGACGAAGGGGTGCGTGCGCAGAGCTGGGACCTGGTGCGCGACGGGCTCTTCGTCGGCTATCAGCTCGACCGGGTGTTTGCGCCGCGGCTGGGGGTGGCGCGGTCGAACGGCTGCTCGTACGCCGATTCAGCGCACCACGTCCCGATCCAGCGGATGGCCAACGTGTCGCTGCAGCCCGGACCCGAGAACCTCGCCACCGACGACCTCATCGCCCGCGTGTCCGACGGTCTCTACATCGTGGGGGACAAGAGCTGGTCGATCGACATGCAGCGGTACAACTTCCAGTTCACCGGTCAGCGGTTCTACCGCATCCGCGACGGCAGGCTGGACGGCCAGGTCCGCGACGTCGCCTACCAGGCGACCACCACGGACTTCTGGGGGGCGTTGGAAGCTGTTGGGGGGCAATCCACCTGGCGCCTCGGTGGCGCGTTCAACTGCGGCAAGGCCCAGCCCGGCCAGGTCGCGGCCGTCAGCCACGGTTGCCCGTCGGCGTTGTTCCGTGGCATCAACGTGCTCAACACCCGTGACGAGGGTGGACGGTGACCCCATGATCCGTGCGCAACAGGTCGTCGATCTCGCGCTGGCCGAAGCCAGACGACTCGGCCGAGCCGACGAGACCATCGTCGTGGTGACCGACCGCGTCGACACGGCCCTGCGGTGGGCGAACAACTCGATGACCACCAACGGGGAATCGACCGGCCGCACCACGACCGTCATCTCGATCGTGCGCCGCGGCGACGAGGCCCATGTGGGATCCGTTCGGTCCAGTGCCGTCGACCCGGCGGTGCTGCTCGGGCTGGTGGCCGCCTCCCAGCGGGCCGCCGTCGCCGCGCCGCCGGCCCGCGACAGCGCGCCGCCGTTGCCGGGCGGGGACGCGCCGTCGGACTGGGACGCGCCGTCGCCGAAGACCGGGGCCGAGGTCTTCCTCGGTATCGCGGGAGAGTTGGCGCGCGGATTCCGCGGGTGGGGACACGCTGTTCGGTTATGCGCGGCACATCATGGAGACCACCTTCGTCGCGACCTCGGGCGGGCTGCGCAGGCGCTTCACCCAGCCGACCGGTTCGGTGGAGATCAACGCCAAGCGGGGCGGGGCCAGCGCCTGGACCGGCCGCAGCACACCCGACTTCGTCGACGTGCCAACGGATTCGATGCTCGACGAACTGGCCACCAGGCTGTCGTGGGCGCGCCGCACCGTCGAACTGCCCGCGGGCCGGTACGAGACCCTGATGCCGCCTTCGGCCGTCGCCGACATGATGATCTACCTGACGTGGACGATGGGCGGCCGCGGTGCCCAGGAGGGCCGGACCGCGCTCACCGCTCCCGGCGGCGGCACCCGGGTGGGGGAGAAGCTGACCGGGTTGCCGTTGACGTTGTACTCCGACCCGAGGGTCGCCGGGTTGGAGTGCTCGCCGTTCGTCGCCGTGGCCACCTCCTCGGAGCGGGCGTCGGTCTTCGACAACGGGATGGCCATCGACCGGGTGGACTGGGTCCGCGACGGCACGATCAACGCGTTGGCCTATCCGCGCGCCGCTGCGGCCGAATTCGGTACACCCGTCGCGGTGGGCGCCGACAACCTGCTGATGACCGGCGGCGCGGCCGACCTGACGGACATGATCGCGCGTACCGAGCGGGGATTGTTGCTGTCCACGCTGTGGTACATCCGCGAGGTCGATCCGTCGGTGCTGCTGCTCACCGGCCTGACCCGCGACGGCGTGTACCTGATCGAAGACGGTGCGGTCACCGCGGCGGTGAACAACTTCCGGTTCAACGAGAGCCCGCTGGATCTGCTGCGCCGGGCCACCGAGGCCGGCGTGAGCGAGGTGACCCTGCCGCGGGAGTGGGGCGATTGGGCCACCCGCGCACAGATGCCGTCGCTGCGGATTCCCGACTTTCACATGTCATCGGTCAGTCAAGCGCAATAATTGCGGTGTGACCGAGCCCACCCTGCCCGAGCGACTGGCCGATCTCGTCGCGCTGTCCTGCGGTGACCGTTCGGCCGACACCGTGATCCGGCTGACGTGCGGGCGCACGCTGTCGCTGCCGCCGTTGCCCGCGCCCGTCGATCTCGCCGACGAACGCTCCGAACGGCAGATGATCCTCGCCGCGTTCGCGGAGCAGTTCGCGATGGACGTCACCGGCGTCTGCGACAACCAGCGTGCCAGGCTGCAGGCTGCGTGGGGAGACCAGGCGTTTCGGGCCGTCGTTGCGGTCTTCATCGCCGACTTCGTGCCCCGGGTCTGGGCCGGCTGCGAGGCACTCGGGCTGGGCCGGCCGGGCTGTGTCGGGCAGCTGCATTGGGACGGCGCGGGCGACCCGGTGCAGCGGCTGCTCGGCGGTTTCGTGCCGGCGGTGGCGCGGCTGCGTGACCTCGACGCGGTGACCACGGAGGTGGTGCGGTTGCGGGGTGCGGCGGCGCACCACTGCCGGCTGTGCAAGTCGCTGCGCGAAGTGCACGCCCTCGACGAGGGCGGCTCGGAGGAGCTGTACCGCCAGATCGAGGACTTCGAGTCGGGTCGACGGTCTGTCGGAGGCGCACAAGGCGGCGCTGCGCTACGTCGACGCCCTGATCTGGTCGCCGTCGCAGATCAGCGACGCGGTCGCCGCCGGAGTGCGCCGGCACTTCTCGGAGCAGCAGTCGTTCGAGCTGACGCTGGATGTGATGCGCAACGCGGCGAACAAGATCGCGGTGGCGCTGGCCGCGGATGCGCCGCGGGTGGCCGAGGGCACCGAGCGCTACGAGATCGACGAGGCGGGCCAGACGATCTTCGCCTGAGCGCCGATATGCGACCATGGTGGCCGCGCAGGTCGCCAGGGGGCGGTAGCTCAGTCGGTTAGAGCCGTGGACTCATAATCCATTGGTCGCGGGTTCGAGCCCCGCCCGCCCCACGTCAGAAGGTGTTTTCCGAAAGGTCGTGCAGGCCGCGAGGCCTGCCGCCACGCCTGGTCGCCTCGGGAGATGGCGTGCTCGATACGGACACGGAGATCTTCAAGTTCGTCGAGCACCAAGCTTGCGCCCCAAACCTGATCCCGTTTGCGGTCAGTCAGTGGACGCAGCACGCCCGCGTCGTGCAGCCGGTTGATCGCGGCGAACACGCTGCTTCTGGGCGCCTGAACGATGGAGATGGCGTCCTCTGCGGACAGAATCGGATGCGACGGGAGTAGCGAGAGGATCTTGGCGGCCGCGCTGCCCTGTCGCATCGGGCCCGCGATTTCCCGCCACTTGCCCGGGATATCTGCGAGGCGATCGGCAGTGGCCCTGGATTCCGCTGCCGCAACGCGCGCTGACTCCGCAAATATCGCAACCAGCGGCCTGACATCTCCACTGCGGTAGTTGTTGAGGACGTCGAAGTAGCGATCTCGGCGCGCGACCAGTGCCGAGGCCAACGGCACGACGAGCCGCGTCGTCGCGCCCCGCCGCCGCAGGACCGCATTGATCAGCGCCCGGCCAATGCGACCGTTTCCATCGGTGAACGGATGGATCGACTCGAACTGGGCATGCGCGAGCGCCGCCTGCACGAGGGCCGGGAGGTTTTCGCGGTTGGCGAAGGTGATCAAGTCGCGCATGTAGGCCGGGACCATGTCGGGGGGTGGTGGGACGTAAAGCGCGCCACGAGGTGAATAGTCGCTCCCACCCATCCAGTTCTGGACCGTGCGAAGGCGCCCCGCCTGAGCGGCTTCGGCGGGCTCATCCTGCATCAGGGCGCCATGAGCGGAGGTGATCGCGGACAGTTCAATCGTTCTATCGTCACCGACCGAGCCGATCATCGCATCGAGAGCTGTTGTGGCAGCGGCCATTGAGACTGCCGAAGAGTTCGCTCGAATCCCGTGCAAGGCGCGGGCGTAGTCGTCAATGCCGGCCTCGACGCGTTCGATTCTGGAGGACGCCACCGATTCGGTTCGAAGGAGGAGCGTTCCGAGTGCCGCCAAGTCGGCGCCGTGTGCAGTATCGAGCCTGGAGATCTCGAGCATCGCGGCCTCGACGTCGGCGGCAAGTTCAGATTCGATGAAGACGTGCCGTTCGGCAATCACCGGAGGCAGCGAAACCGTAATCGAGCGGAGCGTTCGATCTTCTCTCGTGCCCCCCCGCTGGCTCTGCGCCCACGGACGCGTCTCGTGTTCATGCGCAGGCCACCACGCTTCGGCGTGTTCACCCGAGCGCTTCATCGACTACTCCTCCAAACTCGGACTAACGCTACCGCTAATCCGACTTAGAGAGCAATAGTCGGACTTTCATAGACGTTGGTCTCAGTTCTCCAGAATCCGTGATTGGCCTGGCCGGCCCCTCCTGCCCACGGCGCGGACCGGCCTGGCACCGCCGCGCCAGCATCCAGCGCAAACTCGGTTCGGCGCCCGCCGCCCCGCGTCTTGGCGCGATAGACCCCGTATTCGGTTTGCCGCGGTCGCCATCGGAGTGGCGACTGCGACCCGATCTCCGCGCGGGACTGCTGCGGTGCAGGAACTGCGCTCCCAACGCTCGGTTGCTGTCCAGATTCGAAGAAGGCGACCGGTCTCACCGGTTGGTTGCGAACGGAAGTACGGGAAATTCTCGTCCGGTCAGTCAGCAACGTGACTAGGCAAGGCCCATCACTGGTGGTGCCGCGCATGAGCAGCGTGTCCCAAATCTGGGACACCCCACCGGCTAATTAGCTATGCTTCGTTACTCTCGGCCATGTTTGCTGAAGTGGATCTTTTCTCGGTGGCTGCCGTTTGATCCGGTGCTGCGGGTGCAACACCCTCGGCGGGAAGCAGTGACGTGAGTCACGTCAACAGGCGGATCCTGCCACCGGGTAGACGTCCCAGGCCGCTATGTCGGGGGCCGGGTTGCTGCTCACCCGCAGGAAAACGCGGAGTTGAGAAATGTCACGACTAACCAGGTTGCTGGTCGTCGCCCTGAGCGTCTCGATGGTGGCGCTCTTCGGGCTCGTCACCGGTAGTACAGCGAACGCGCAACCACCGAACGCGCCGGCCTCACAGAAGTCCGTCGCGGTGACCGGTACAGATGTCGCCACCGGAGAGCAGGTGTTCAGCGGCACCTTCACGGCCAACAGTGCCAAGGAGGACCCGTCGGCGCCCAAGGGCATCGCTCTCGTCGGCGAGCTCACCGGGCTGCTCACGCCACCCCAGGCCCAGGGCCCCAAGCCCGACAAGGGCCCGGGTTCGCCGGGAAATCCCGGCAAGGGAAATGTGAAGCAGGAGGTGGCGATGCCCGTTGCCGACATCCAGTTCCCGCCCGCCGCGCAGGCGCAGCCGTCGTCGTCGGCCGGGGCGGGCCAGATCCAGTTCGCCAGCCAGCAGGCGAGCTGCTCGGTGCTGGACTTGACGCTCGGGCCGCTGGACTTGAATCTGCTGGGGCTGCGGGTGCAACTCAACCAGGTCCACCTGGTCATCACCGCGATCCCGGCTGACGGCCTGCTGGGGCAGCTGCTGTGCGCGCTGGCCGGCCCGGAAGGCGTCCTCAGTGGAGTCCTGCAGAACGTCGTCAACCTGCTGAACCGGATCCTCGGACAGCTCTAAGGGGGCATTCTCAGCCAGTACGTCACCGCCCGTGCCCCTTCGGGTGCGGGCGGTGATGTCTGCCTCGACCAGGATGTCGGCGCGGTGATCACCCCGCCGGTCCGGCCACCGGGCATGATCTCGTGAGTGTTCACACTGAGCCAGCTCACCGGCCGGCGCGTCGAGGGTGCCGACGGTGCGGTGATCGGCCGAGTCGCCGACCTGGCGACCCGCCTGGACGACCGGGCCGGCCCCCGCCATGTCGGGCGGCTGCTGGTGCAGCGCCGCAGCGGGCCGAACCTGCTGGTGCCGTGGGATGCGGTCGCCGGCTTCGACGCGGCGGTCGTTCGCGTGCCGGGCGGCGCCGTAGCTGGCGGCGTTCGCCGTCACGTCGCTGCCGGCCGCCCTGGCCGGCGACGAGATCCTGCTCGGGCGCGACGTCCTGGACACCCAGATCCTCGATGTCGCGGGGCAGCGGCTGGCCCGCGTCGCCGACGTCGTGCTCAACCGGTGCGGCGACGGCCGCCTCGAGCTGGTCGGCGTCGACGTCGGCTTCGGTGCGGTGCTGCGCCGTCTCGGCCTGCGCCGCCTGGCAGCTCGGGTCGGCCCGGACGTCGTCGCCTGGTCGGATCTGCACCTCACCTCCGAGCGCGGCCACGCGGTGCAGCTGGCCACACCACGCTCGGCGGTGCACCATCTCGACGCCGCGGAACTGGCCGCCCTGGTCGACAAGCTGGACGTCGAGTCGGCGTCGGAGATCCTGGCGGCCCGCCCGCCCAGTGTGGCCGCCGACGTGGTGCGCGCCGAACCGGTCGTCGGCGAGCGTGTCCTGCGCGCGATGGCCGAGGAGACCGCGGCGCGGATCGTGGCGTCCATGCCCCCCGCCGACGCCCGCCGCTGGCGGGGCCGCCTGGCACACATCCCCACCCTGCGCGGACGGCGATTCCTGCGCTTCCGGGTGTGGCCGCGCCGCCGCCGACACCGCAGAATCGCCCTGCGCCGCTCCGGGAACGCATCGTGAAACGCGGCGCCCGCAAGACCCTGACGTTCGGGGCACTGCTGGCCGTCGTCGGCCCAGGGCTGCTCGCGGGGCTCTCCGACGACGATCCCGCCGGCATCACGACCTACTCGGTGCTGGGCGCCGAGTACGGCTATCAGCTGCTGTGGGTGCTCGTGCTCTCCACGGTGGCGCTGGTGTTGTTCCACGGCCTGGCGGCCCGCATGGGCGTGGTCACCGGGCAGGGGCTGATCGGGCTGGTGCGACAGCGGTACGGCGTCCGGATCGGCGGTGGTGTGCTGGCCGCGCTGGTGGTGGCCAACATCGGGACGACGTGCGCCGAATTCGCCGGGATCGCAGCCGGATCCGAGCTGTTCGGCGTCACCCGGTATGTCAGCGTTCCCGCCGCGGCCGTGATGGTGTCACTTCTGGTGCTACGGGGCAGCTTTCACATCGTCGAGCGTTTCCTGCTGCTCCTGTCGACGGTGTTCCTGGCCTACATCGCCTCCGGCGTGCTGGCCCGGCCGGACTGGGGTGCCGCCGCGCGCGGCATGCTGGTGCCGACGATGCCCGGCAACGGCGCTGCGGTGGCGATCGTCACCGCCACGGTCGGTACGACGCTGGCCCCGTGGGGGCTGTCGTTCATCCAGTCCTACGCCGTGGACAAGAAGCTGCGGATCGAGGACCTGTCCCTGGAACGGGTCGACGTGATCACCGGCGCCCTGCTGACCGGGGTCATCGGGTTCTTCGTCGTCGTCGCCTGCGCCGCGACGCTGCACCGCGACGGACTGTCCATCAACGACGCCGCCGACGCCGCACTCGCCCTCAGACCGCTCGCCGGTGGGGCGGCGTCGACTCTGTTCGCCGTGGGACTGGTCGGCGCCGCGTTGCTGGCAGCCTCGGTGCTGCCTCTGTCGACCGCCTACTCGGTGTGCGAATACGCCGGTTTCGAAGGGGCAGTGGACGATCCGTTCACCGAGGCCCGTCTGTTCTATCTGACCTTCGGGTTGGTCACCGTGGTCGGCGGTCTGCCGGTGCTGATCCCGCATGTGCCGCTGGTGGTGATCCTGGTGGCCACCCAGGCGCTCAACGCCGTGCTGCTGGTGCCCCTGCTGGTGGTGATGATCGGTATCGCCCGCGACCGCGATCTGATGGGCGGCTTCACCATCGGTGTGCGAGCCACGATCGCCTACGTCACGACGACGATCGTGGTGATCCTCTGCGTGCTGGCGCTGATCGTCACGTCGCTGTGACGACTCCTACCAGCCCATGGAGCCGGGTACGCCCTTGAACGGCCCGACGACCCAGCTGGTGATCCATCCGCCGTAGAAACCGCCGGGCTGCGGGAGCACCTGCTCCCCGTTGACGGTGCAGCGGTCCACCGACGCGGCCATCACCGCCACGGCCCCGGCGATGGCAGTGAATCCGCGGCTCGGCTCGAGATACGTCCACGCCGCCCGGGGGGCGACGGCTGACGGTGTGACGAGGTCGAAATAGCTTGCCATGCCTTTCCATTCGCACCACGAGGAGCCGGCGGCAGGGCACAGCACACCGTCTGCGAAACAGTCCTGCGGCAGGTAATACGTTGGGGGATGGCTCGTTTCGAGTACCCGCCAGGCGCGATCGGTTTCGGCGATCAACTGTCCGCCGAGCTCGACGGTGATCGAACCGGCGAAGTCCTCCAGCCGCGGGGGCCGCGGGTAGTCCCAGACGGACTCCTGCCCGGGCCCCGGCTTGTCGGGGACGATCATGTCGTCGGCTGGTCGGCACGCTCGGTGGTGTCGATGAAGTCCTCGAGCAGCTCCACCACCTCGTCGGGCCGCTCGACGTGCGGGAAGTGGCCGACGCCCTCGAGCACCTCGAGACGGCTGCCCTGCCGCACGGCCTGGGCTGCGTAGCCGTGTTCGACCGGGATGATCCGGTCCTGGTCGCCCCAGATCACCATGGTGGGCAGGTCCGACGTCAGATGCAGCCGGTTCAGTGCGCTCACCGCCTGTCCGTGGTAGTCGACGACCGAGCGCAGCGTCTTGAGGAACGCCTGCCGGGTCTGCGCGTCGGCCAGCGAGGAGTAGGCGCTCCACATCTCGGCCCCCCGGGGCGACTGGATGCCGCCGGAGGAGAACCATGAGCGGATCCGATTGCCTGCGCTGACCACCGGTGGGGGCGCGACGACCGGCAGCAACAGCTCGGCGCCCGGAGCGGACAGCAGGCGCAGCGTCCAGCCGACGTCCGGGCCGAGGCCGCCGCTGCTGATCAGCACCAGCCGGCGGACATAGTCGGGATGTTGGTAGAGGAACTGCATGGCGACGCCGCCACCGAGCGACTGGCCGACGACGGTGGCCCGCTCGACGCCCAATTCGTCGAGCAGGTCGCGCAGCCACACCGCGAACGCCCCCAGGGAGTAGTCGCTTCTCGGTTTGGCGGACTGCCCGTGGCCGAGCAGGTCGGGCGCGATCACCCGATACTTCTTGGACAGCCGGGGGATCACCGCGCGCCAAGTCTCCGAGCTGCCGGCCATCCCGTGGATCAGCAGCAACGCCTCGTCACCGGTGCCGGCGTCCTGGTAGGCCACGCGGTCGCCATGCAGTTCCAGAAACTTCACGTCACCCATGTGTCTCCTTGCAGCTGTACCGAATCGTTGTCGTGTCGATCGGCCCAGAGATTTACGTCCGGTGCGGCAGAGGTGCAGGCTAGGACGATGACTATCCGTGAGCACGACGATACGCGCACGTTCTTCGGTCACCCGATCGGGCTGGCCAACCTCTTCGGCGTCGAACTGTGGGAGCGGTTCTCGTTCTACGGGATGCTGACCATCCTCGGCTACTACCTGTACTACTCGGTCACCGACGGCGGGCTGGGCCTGCCGCAGACCACCGCGACGGGCATCGTCGGCGCCTACGGCGGGCTGGTGTACCTGTCCACGGTGCTCGGCGGCTGGATCGCCGACCGCCTGCTGGGCATGGAACGCACCGTGCTTCTACGGCGGCGTGGTGGTGATGATCGGCCACATCGCGCTGGCCGTGCTGCCCGGGCTGACCGGCGTCGGCGTCGGCCTGGTGCTGCGTCGCGCTCGGCTCGGGTGCGCTGAAGGCCAACGCGTCGTCGCTGCTGGGCACGCTCTACGAGAAGGGCGATCCCCGCGCCGACGGCGGCTTCACGCTGTTCTATCTCGGCATCAACCTCGGCGCGTTCGTCGGTCCGCTGATCACCGGGCTGCTGCAGACCCGCATCGGCTTCCACTGGGGGTTCGGCGCCGCCGCGGTCGGGATGGCGCTGGGCCTGGCGCAGTATGTGGTCTTCCGGCGCAACCTCGGTGAACACGGCCGCCACGTGCCGAATCCGTTGCCGCGCAGCGCAATCGGACAGGATCGTCGCCGTCGTGGTCGTCGGGCTGGTGCGTGATCGGCCTCGCGATCGCTGACCGGCACTGGTCAAGCTGGCGAACCTGTCGCAGGTCACCACCGGCGTCATCATCGTCGCCTCCGTGGCCTACTTCGTGATCGATGCTGACCAACTCGACGCGTCGACGCCGATCGAGCGGATCGCGGGTGCGGGCGTTCATCCCGCTGTTCATCGCCAATGCGGTGTTCTGGTCGCTGTTCCAGCAGATCTTCACCGTGCTCGCGGTGTACTCCGACGAACGGATGAACTGGTCGATGTTCGGCTGGACGGCACCGTCGAGCTGGATCGGCTCGATCGAGCCGGTGTGGATCATCGTGCTGTCGCCGCTGTTCGCGATCGATGTGGACACGGCTGGGCAACCGGGCCCCCACCACACCGCGCAAGTTCGCCTACGGCGTCATCGGGATGGGGCTGGCCTTCCTGTTGTTCGTGCCGATGGCGGCGACGTCGGGCGCAAGGCCGTGCCCGCGCTGCTGGTGATGGCGATCATGGCGGTGTTCGCGATCTCCGAGCTGTTGCTCTCGCCGATCGGGCTGTCGGTCACCACAAAGCTTGCGCCCGAAGCGTTCCGGGCCCAGATGATGGCGCTGTACTTCTTCTCCGTCGGCCTCGGCACCTCGATGTCGGGAGTGCTGGCCGGCTACTACGACCCCGACAGCGAGGTCGCCTACTTCGGCATCCTCGGTGGCGTCGCGGTCGTCGTCGGGGTGGTGGTGTTCCTGATCGCGCCGTGGATCAGCAGGCACATGGAGGGCGTGCACTGATCCTCACTCCTTCTCGCGCAGCCGCACCATCCGGGTCGTCGAGCTCTCGTCGAGTTCCACCAGATCGGAGCGGGACCGCAGGAAGTCGCTGAACGACCGGAAACCCAGCGACTTCTCGGAGAACGACGGGTCCATGCGCTTCATCTGCGCTTTCACCGCGGAGTTGTGCAACCAGTCCACGTCGTCCTTCTCCAGGCCGATACGCAGTGCGCGCGTCAGCAGGCCGGTGGCCGCCTGCTGCGGATCCGGGGAGTCGGGCTCGTCTGTCGACGATGCCGACCGGCGGCTGCGCTTCTTGGGCTGCGGCTTGTCGGTGCGTCGTCGTCGGGCGCGGGTTCGAACACCGGAATGCCCGGCAGCGCATCGTAGGTGACGAACTCGTCGCACGCCGCGGCCAGCGCCCGGCTCGACGAGCCCGCCACCCCGATCCCGACCACGTAGCGGCCGAGGCGCTTGCACCGCTGCGCCAGCGCGATGTAGTCGGAGTCGCCCGCGACGATCACCACGTGGGTCAGGTCGGGCAGCCGGAACATGTCCTCGACGGTGTCGACCGCCAGCCGGATATCGGCCCCGTTCTTGCCGTACGCGGCGGCCGGGAACAGCTGCACCAGATCCACCGCGCGCCCCACCAGCTGCCCGCGGTAACCGGCGTTGACCTCGGCCGACCAGTCGGCGTAAGCGCGGGTGAGCACGAGCGTGCCGAACGAGGAGGCGAAATCGATGATGGCGCCGACGTCGACGGTGGCACGGGCGAGCCGGTCGGGATGCTCGGCCAGCCCCTTGGCCTTGTCCCGCTGAAACGAGTTGCGGCCGTTGACCTGGTCGTAGCGAGAGATCACGATGTTGTCGAAGTCGAGGTACACCGCGACGCGAGGGGTGCCGGGATCTGTCATGGACCCAGTGTGGTCCATCACCGTCAGTCGGTGAGCGGAACCCTGACCGCGGTCGCCAGATCGCCGTCCTCGCGCGGTTGCTCGAACACCACCGTGGCCGCCCGGCCGGTGGCCTCGAACGTGGCCAGCGTATTGCCGAACAGCGGCCCGCTCAGGTTTCGCCATGACAGCGGCAGCGGCGGGGCACCCTTGCGGCGGGCCCAGCGCCGGGTGAGCCGGCCCAGCCGCGGCGACCACCCCAGCCTGAACACCGGTTTGACGTAGGAGGGGACGTAGTTGTGCACGGGCGAACACACCAGTTGATGCACGCGCGCGGTGGCCACCACCGGGAGGTCGGCGCGCGCCGCGTAGCTGTGGTGCACGTCGCCGGACAGCACGGACACCGTCGCCGGGCCGCCGTCGGGGCGCCGGGCGACGTCGATGATCAGATCGCCGAGCCGCACGAACGACTCCCAGAACGCCGGCCAGTGCTCGAAATCGACGGCCTGCCGGATCTTTTCGGCCAGCCGCCCACGCAGTCCCGAACGGTTGGCCGCGATCTCGTTCACCGTCTGCATGTCGGCGATCGCCGGCGGGAGCAGCCACGGCAGCGAGGAGCCGATGAGGAGATGGTCCACCGTGTCGAGCCGCTCGGCGACCTGGGCCTCCACCCAACGGAACTCACGGTCGCCCACCATCTTCCGGTCGCCGGCGTCGAGGATGCGGGCGTTGCGGGAGTCGACCATGATCAGGCGGCTACGGCCGAGATCCCAGCGGAAACTGAACCGCAACCCTTTGTCGCCGTCGATCTCGGCGTCGGCGCGATCGGCCAGATCGACCAGCAGCGGCCAGCAATCACCCTCGGCGGCGAGCACCTTCTGGTAGTCCTCGTCGGCGGCCAGTTCGTCGGGGCCCAGGTTGCCGAGGTGCTGATAGACCCAGTAGGAGCTCAGAGCCCGCGCCGGATCCGGTCGCGCCACCACGGCTTCTGGTTGACCTCGGCCCGCCACGCCGCCGAGGTGTTCCAGTCGTCGCGGATGTCGTGGTCGTCGAAGATCATCGCGGTCGGCACGGTCGAAAGGATCCACCGGATCTCCGGATCGCCCCAGGTGTGCCGGTAGAGGCCTTCGTACTCGCCGAACGTGACGACTTCATCGGGTGGACGCCGGCCCGACGACTTCCGGCCGGCTAGGTGACGCCGGGCCTCGGGGGTCAGCTCGTCGGCGTAAACCTGGTCGCCCAGCAGCAACAGGGCGTCCGGCCATTCTTCGACCGGAGTCGTGGTCAGCCGGGTGGCGTAGCAGTCCAGCGCGTCGATGCCCAGCTTGTCGTCGATCGAGGCGTCACCCGTCTTGGGGTAGCGGCACGATCCGAAGATCACCCGCACCTGGTCACGGGACTTCGGCCCTCGGGTGCGGATCACACTCGGCGGAAACGGCGAGTCGGGTTCGGGCCAGACCTGCTCGCCGTCGAGGCTCACCTGGTACTCGACCACCGAGTCCGGCGTCAGATCGCGCACGGGCACCAGGGCGAAGTGGCACCCCTGCACCTCGAAGGTGCGCGCCGAACACCCGAGCACGGTCGACCTCGGCCGGCGCATCCGTCTGCACCCACACCAGGGCCGTCGTATCGCCCACGTGGCGCAGGACGGGGCCGAGTAGCAGTGACATCAGCTCAGCCTAGAACGTCGCGGCCGACGCGCTGAGAGCGACGAGGAGCGGCCCTCCCCAGCGGAGAGGGCGGCCCTCGTCGTGATGCCCTCAGCGGCCGAACTTCTCCTTGACCGCATCGGCCAGTACACGCGCTACAGGCGCCGGCCGGAACGCGCGCGCGGCGTCGGTCAGCGCGTCGCGCGCCTGGACGCTCAGGTCGATGTCGGCCGCGGCGACGTTGAATTCGAGCTGTCGCACACTCGAAGCGCCGGGGATGGCGACGACGCCGGGCAGGGCGATCAACCAGGCCAGGGCCACCTGCGCGGGCTCGGCCCCGAGGTCGGCAGCCACCTCGCGCAGGGTGCTCAGCAGCGGTTCGACACGGCGCAGGTTCTCGGGAGCGAACAGCGGATTGGCCGCCCGCACGCCACCCGGCCGGTTGTCGACGCCGTACTTCCCGCCGAGCAGCCCCTGCGCCAGCGGGCTGTAGGCGATCACGACCCGGTTCTCCCGCTCGGCGAACGGCACGAGGTCGTCGAGCGCGCCGGGGTGGGCCAGCGAGAAGTGCACCTGGTTGCTGATCACCGGGCGGCCCAGGGCGGCGTCCGCCTTGCGCCAGCGGTCGAGAGAGTAGTTCGACACCCCGGCGGCCCCGATCAACCCGCTGTCGAGCAGGGCCCGCATTCCGGGCATGATCACCGAATCCGGCACCACCGGGTTCGGCTGATGAACCTGGTAGAGCGGGATCCGGTCGAGCTGCAACCGCCGCGCACTGGCGCGCGCCCGCTGCTTGACCACGGCCGGCAACGGTGCCACCGGGAAGACCTTGCTGGCCACAGCCACCTCGGAGCGGTCGGCGCCGAGGGCCTCGCCGAGGATCCGCTCGCTCTTGCCGAAACCGTAGATCTCGGCGGTGTCGAACAGCGTGACCCCGAGCGCGCGCGCCCGCGACACGATGTCGCGGGCCGGACCCGACGCGTAGTCGTCCCCGTACCCCCACTCCCGGGAACCGAACTGCCACGTGCCCAGCCCGATCCTGCTGACCCGTCCGACCCCGTCCACGTCGAGATACCTCATGCCCCCACGGTAGGGGACGGCACCGCGCCGCCGATCCTGCGCGGATGGCTCGCCGGGCGTCCTGTGGTGCTAAATTGGCCCGTCAAGGCACTTCACTGGGGGGCACCGTGGCCAGGTGTGATCGACGACGAACGCCGGGCGATCCATGGCGCGGTCTGTGCACCGGGGTGACGCTGTTCGGCATCGGCTGGGGGATGGCCACCTGTCAGGGAGTCGCCGCGGCCGCGCCGTCGGAGTCTCCCGACACGACGCAGTCCACATCCGCGACGTCCGCCGTCGACCGCACCCCTGCTGCCACGTCACCCGACACGGTCCCGCGCGCTGCCGCCGAAGACCGCAAAGCCACGAACGGCGGGGAGTGGCCGAGGTGGCCGACCACGCCGACCACGTCGCCCAACTCCGACGCCGCCGACAGTCGAGGCGGCTCCGAAACGCCGGACCCGCGCCGCCGCGCGGGAGCGCCGCGCCGCCTCGCACCGGCTCTCCCGCCGGGCGGCCCGCCAAGTGGCGGCCGACGACGAGCCGCGGGTGACCGCCCGGGGCCGCCGCGCCGACGAGGAACCCGCTCCGCCGGAGGAGCCGGGGCCCACCACCGGCCCGGTGGCCGCGCCCGTGACCGAGCCCGCCCGCACCGGTACGGCAACGCTGGCCACCTTCGACGCCGCACCCGCGCCGGCCACGCCGCGCCGCCTGGTGCGCGCGGCCCGTGACGGTCGAGAACATCGCCACCGACCTGCTCACCTGGGTCGGTGTGCATCCGCTCGCCGATGGCCTCCCACTGCCCGCCGCTCCGGTGTCCGCGCTCGTGGAGTCACTCTGGCTGGCCGTGCGCCACGGGCGGCACACGCTCGACGGCCAGCGGCCGCCGGCCGATGAGACCAGTTCGGGCCCGATCCCGAGGGCGTGGTGCCGCGCCGCTGAAACTGAATCGGTTGCGCCGCAGGCCGGTCCCGAGTTGAGTGCATTGGCGGCGCGCGCCGGCGTCGAGGTGACCACCACCGGCAACGGCGCGGCACGGACCATCGACGGCCGGTTCACCGACCAGGTGGTGACCGACGCCGACGACGCCGCTGCGGTGATGAACGCGCTCGCCTCCGCACTGGGCGCGGCCGCCGGGTTCGCCGATCCGGCGTCGGTGACCGCGACCCGGGTGGGCGCCGGCGCAGCCACCGAGAACGTCTACCGATTCACCGAGAGCGTCGGGGGCCTGCAGGTTCTGGGTAGCGAGGTGATCCTGCTGACCGATGCCGACGGCGTGGTGACGGGACTGGTCAACAATTATCGCGGGCTGTCCGGCTCGTTCGATGTGACGCCCGACGGCGCCGTGGACGACGACGCCGAGATCCGCCTGATCGCGGGTGGCGCGTATCTGGGTTCCGGGGCGACCCGCGCGGCCTTGCACCGCCTTCTGCGCCGCAGCTCGTTCACCGAGGAACTCGTCGTGTACGCCCTCGACGACCAGAGCCCGCCCAGCCTGGCGTGGCGGGTGGTGGTGCAGCCCCCCGGTGTGCGAGGACGGTCGACACCGGGGACGACCTATGTGATCGAGGCCGCCGGTGCCGACGCCGGCGACATCATCGCCACGGTGGCCAACGCTGCGCCCTACACCGCGACGGGTATCGGCACGGACTGGTCCGGCCGATCCCGCGTGCTGACGGTCGATGTCCGAAAGATCCGCTGGTTCAGCGTCTATCGGCTGGTCGATGCCGACCGCGACATCACCACGTACAAGACGTCCTTCACGATGTGGGGGTTCGGCGGTCCGGTGCTACCGGGCAGGGTGGTCAAGCGCGGTCTGTTCGGCTGGAACGCCGATGCCGTCTCCGCCCACGCCAACACCGCCGACGTCTACGACTACTACCGCGATGTCCTGGGTCGCACCTCATTCGACGGCAACGGTGCAGAGGTCGACGTCAGCATCGCCTACAGCCCCGTCACTGCGACCGCCGGCTATGCCAACGCCTTCTGGGACCCGACCCGCCGGCAGTTCGCCTTCGGCAACAGCGGCCACCTGCAGGCGGCCGTCGACGTCATCGGCCACGAATTCACCCATGCGGTGCTCAGTTACGTCGTCGGCGGCCCCGCGGGCGGCTCGGTACTCGACTACGGCGAATCGGGTGCGCTCAACGAGGCGCTCGCCGACATCATGGGCGTGCTGATCGAGGGCAAGTCCGGCACGGGTCGATGGCTGCTGGGCGAGGACTCCCAACTCGGCGCGGTGCGCAATCTCGCCGACCCGACGTCGATCCTCACCGCGATCGGGCCGTACCGCGACCATTACTCCACCCGCTACAAGGGCCTCAGCGACGACGGCGGCGAACACGTCAACAGCACCATCTTCAGCCACGCGGCGTACGTAATGATGACCGATCCGGCGACCGCCGGTATCTCCGACGACACCTGGGCCTCTGTGTTCTATCACGCGCTGTACCGGCTGAGCCCCGGCGCGGTGTTCACCGACGGACGCGCGGCTGTGCTGAGCGCGGCGCGCGCCCTCGGCCTGACCGGCGCGCAGCTCACCGCGATCGGGAACGCGTTCGACGACGTCGGAATCCCCGCTACGGCAACGTCATCGACCGTCGCCGCCTGACTGGTCCACCAGCACAGGGCCATCGGGCCGGTCGTCGAGGGTCTGCAGTTCCACGGCCTGCCCGGCGGTGGTGAGCCGGACGATCTGTGCGATCTCGGCGGGTGCGTCGCACTGCACATAGTGGTCGGCGTTCGGCACCACCCAGTAGCGGTTGCGTCCCGGCTTCGGCCGCAGGTAGGTCTGCCACACATGGTTGGCCACCCGCAGCGGGGCCACGCTGTCGTGGAGTCCCCAGATCAGCGTCGTGTCGACGTCGATGCCCGAGAGTCGCTCCAGCCACCCGGTCTCGTCGGCGGCACGCTCGTGCAGGTACCGGACCGTGTCGGGCAGCACCGAGACTCCGTCGTCGTGCGCGAAACACTTCGCCAACGCGGCGATTTCGGGGTCCTGCAGGGTGCGTCGGGGCATGAACGTGGTGGCGCCCAGGCCGGCCGCCAGCAGTTCGGGTGTGGTGGCCGCCGCAGTGGCGCGCCCGGTGGCGTCATCGAGCAGCGCGACCTGGAACGGGGTCAGGTTCGCCAGCGGCAGGAAGATGTTCGCGTTGGTCAGGAAGACGTCGACCGGCAGCGCGTCGGCGCCGAGATCGGCGAGCAGCGCGAGCGCGATCATCCCGACGCTGCTCCCGCGGTCGTGGGTGATCATCCGGTACTCGCGCAGTTTCCAGACCTCGGTGATCGCATGGACGAGCAGGCGCGCATCGTCGTAGAGCGAATACACGTAGGGCGCCTGCGGTTTCTCCGAGAGTCCGTAGCCGGGGAAGTCGAGGGTGTAGATCTCGAAGTCGCCGCCCAGTTCGCGGGTGAGTCCGTGATAGTCGATGCTCGACGTCGGAAACCCGTGTACACACACCAGTGCCGGTGCACCCGCGGTCCCGCACCGGCGCACGAACACCTCGACCTCGCGTCCGCCGTTGCCGGCGGTCGTCGAGAGCCAGCGCAATCGTGTTGCGCCGTCGACCCAGTCGGAGAAGATGTCCATCGCCACCCTTTCGTCAGCCGCCTGCCGGGGCGGTGAGTTGATGTCCGTCGGCGGCCTGCAGCAGGCAGATGATCGTGCTGGGCAACGGATTGTCCGAGGTTCGGTCCTGCGTGGAGTCGATCAGGTAGGTGGCGACGAACGGTCCGCCGCGGGTGTGGCCCGCCAGTCCGGTGCGGCACGTCGCATTGGCCACGTCGGCGATCGCGGTGTCCACCGCTGTCGGCTGCCGCAGGTACACCTCGGCCAGATGGGGGGTGGTGCAATCGACCACGTCGACGTTCACCGCTCCGGTGTCGACCGCGGGCAGACCCGTGACGCAGTCGCCGACGTCGAGGGCGAACCACTGCTTGGTCCGCGGGACCGGCGGGGGAGCCGGTGCGGTGGCCGGCGCGGGCTGCGGCGCCGGTGCCGTACTCGGCGCGTGGGCTCCGCCGGTGCCGCTGCAGGACGCCAACAGCGCCGCCGCCAGCGCCCACACCGCCGCGTTCCTCACCACGCTGTTGCGGGTGAGCGGTCGGAGCCCTGCAGGTAGGCCACCAAGGCGTTGGTCAGGCCGCGTCGCGCGACGTCGAGGTCGGCGTAGGACCCCAGTTGGCGCTCGGACACCAGGCCCCGCATGGCACCGGGGATCAGGGTCGCCACCTCGCGGACGCGTTCCGGGTCGATGCCCAGGCCGGAGAAGGCGTCGCGGCAGATCGCCAGCCACGACTGGCCCCACGAGTACAGCTCGGCCGCGGTCTGCGGATACAGCCGTTCCAGTTCGGCGTGATCGCGGGGCAGCGCGGCGCGCAGATTCTCGATCGCCCGCGAATCCGGTTCGGCCAGACCGGCATACAGCGTGTCGAGGATCGCGCCCACGCGGTCGCGCAGCGGAGCGTCCGCCCGGACCGAGGTGAACACCTCGGCCCGCCGCTCCGCGGTGCGGTGCAGCACCGCGGCCCAGAATCCGTCGGCGTCGCCGAACTGGTATTGCACCGCGCCCCAGGTGGCGCCGATGTCCTTGGCGATCCGGTTGGCCGACACCGACCCCGGATCGCCCGAGGCCAGCGAGCGCAGGGCCGCTTCGAGCATGTTCTCCCGCGTCGCCTGACCGCGCCGGTTGGGGCGGCGCGTGGGCGCGGAATCGGCCTCGGTCATCCATCGAGGATAACGGTCCTTGACACTTTCGTAGAACCCACTATGTTTCTTCACGAGCAGGTCGCGTTTCCGCCGATGCGAAGGGATGGTCGATGGCCAAGCCGCCGTTGTCGATGAAGCCGACCGGCTGGTTCCAGGTCGCCTGGTCGGACGAGATCGCGGCCCGCGCCGTGCACCCGATGAAGTACTTCGACCAGGAGATGATCGCCTGGCGTGCCGAGTCGGGTCAGCTCACGGTGATGAACGCCTACTGCGAGCACCTGGGCGCCCATCTCGGGTTCGGCGGCACCGTGCGGGGTGAGGTGCTGCAGTGCCCGTTCCACGGCTGGCAGTGGAGTCAGCAGGGCCGCAACGTGTGTATCCCGTACGAGGACCGGCCGAACCGGGGCCGCCGGATCCGCACCTACCCGGTGGTCGAACGCAACGAGTCGGTCTACATCTGGCACGACCTCGAGGACCGCGAGCCGTTCTTCGACGCGCCCGACATCTTTGCGTCCTTCGGCGCCGGCGCCGACCCGGCCGACTACTACCCGCAGCAGCGGCTGTTCGAACAGGGGCTTCAGATGCATCCCCAGTACGTGCTGGAGAACGGTGTGGATTCCGCCCATTTCAAGTACGTGCACGGCACACCGATCACCCCGATCTTCACCCGGCACGACTTCGACGGCCCGGTGTCCTACGTCGATTTCACCATCACGTTCGAAGGCGACGACGGGCAGCGGATCGAAGACGTCGGCAGCGGGGTGGAGGCGATCAACGGTGGCCTCGGCATCGCGGTGACCAAGAGCTGGGGGATGATCGACAACCGGACGATCTCGGCGATCACCCCGGTCGACGAGGCCACGTCCGACGTGCGCTTCATGGTCTACATCGGGCGCACGTCCGGGGAGTCCGCCGCTCGTGATCCCGCCCGTGCGCGCGTCAAGGCGCAGGAGTTCGGTGCCGAGGTGATCCGGCAGTTCCGCCAGGACATCGGTATCTGGGCCCATCAGCGCTACTCCGATCCACCTGCATTGGCGAGTTCGGAGTTGGCCGGCTTCACCGCGATCCGCAACTGGGCCAAGCAGTTCTATCCCGACGGAAGAGGCGGAAGCGCCGCCGAACTGGCCCAGAAAGGTGACCAATGACCGAACCCATCACGGTGTTCCAGGTGGCGACCGGCAACGTCGGCTCCGAGATGATCAAACGGATCGCGACCCAGTCGGATCTGGAGTTGATCGGCGTGCACTGCTATTCGCGGGACAAGATCGGCAGGGACGCCGGTGAATTGGCGGGCATCGAGCCCAACGGCGTGATCGCGACCGGCACGGTCGAGGAGATCATCGCAGCCCGGCCCGACGTCGTGACCTTCCACGGCGTGTTTCCCGACGAGGACCTCTACGTCAACGTGCTCGAGGCGGGGATCGACATCGTCACGACGGCGGACTGGATCACCGGCTGGCACCGCGACCGCAACCATCCGCACCCCTCCGGCAAGCCGGTGACCCAGCTGCTGCAGGAAGCCTGCGAGAAGGGAGGTTCCACGTTCTACGGGACCGGAATGAATCCCGGGGTCAACCAGATTCTCGGCGTGGTGTGCTCGGCCGACGTCGCCGACATCGAGAACGTCACCACGATCGAATCTGTCGACGTCTCGTGCCACCACTCCAAGGACACCTGGATCGAGGTGGGGTACGGCCGGCCGGTGGATGACCCGGCGATTCCGGGCAAGCTGGAGAAATACACCCGGGTGTTCGCCGACAGCGTGCTGATGATGGCCGACTGCTTCGACCTGCAACTCGACGAAGTCACGTTCAGCTACGAACTCGGTGTGTGCACCAAGGACGTCGACCTGGGCTGGTACCAACTGCCCAAGGGCTCGCTGGGCGGCAACTACATCAAGTACCAGGGCATGGTCGACGGTGTGCCGCGCGTCGAAACCCACCTGGAGTGGCAGATGACCCCGCACACCGACCCGAGCTGGGACATCAAGGGCTGCTACATCACCCAGATCAAGGGCGACCCGAACATCTACAACAAGCACATGATCTTCCCCAAACCCGGGGTCGACCTGTCCGACCCGGCCAGCTTCGCCTCGATCGGGATGACCGTGACCGGGATGCCCGCGCTGAATGCGATCAGGGCCGTCGTCGCGGCGCCACCGGGAATCCTCACCAGTGCCGACCTGCCGCTGCGCGGCTTCGCCGGACGTTTCCGGCTATAGCTACTCGACGCTGCTCTGACCGAGAGCGACACCAGGGCTGTGCTCATCGGTTCGCAGTCCGGTGCAACGACCGTGGTGTCAATCTCGGCGCGAGGGCGCAAATCAGGGTGTCCACTCCACCGCGAGCGCAAGCGTGTCGAGGCGACGCACCAGCAAGCTGGGCAGCCACCGTGGTGTTCCGACCGCCTCGATTCGCGTGGTGTGCGCCAGCAGGTGCTCGATGACGATGCGGGCTTCCATGCGGGCCAGCGCCGCGCCGACGCAGAAGTGCACTCCCTTCCCGAACGCGATGTGGCCCTTGCTGTCTCGACGATCCATACGGAATTCCCCAGGTGCTTCGAAATGTGCCGGGTCACGGTTGGCCGCTCCCCAGAGCAGCACCACGCGCGCGCCGGCGGTGAGTTCGTGGCCGGCCAAAGCGCAGTCGTGGAGCACGTGGCGATAGTGCCCCCGGAACGGCGGCTCATACCGCAAAACCTCCTCCAGGAACGCCGGGACGAGGTCGGGCTGCCGGCGCACGCGGTCCTGGATCTCCGGCCGAGTGGCCAGGATGTTCGTCGCCGAGCCGATCAGTGACGCGGTCGATTCGCCCCCGGCGCTGAACAGTGTCACCATCATCATCTGCGCGGTCAGGGCATCGAGTTCGCCTGTGGCACAAGCTGTGGCAAGACTCCCCATGAGCGTGTCCTGCGGTCTGGCCGATTGCCGCTCGAATTGGGTCGCGACGTAGGCCGCCAGTTCCATCGCGGCGGTGCCCGCCGCGGCCAGTTGCTCGGGACTCACCAGGCCCTCCAGCAATTGGGTGCTTGCGTAGCCCCACGCAGCGAGTCGGTCGGCATCCTCGTCGGGCACGCCGATGAGCCGGCAGACGGCCATCATCGGCAGCCGGTTGGCGACCACGCTCATCCACTCGATGCTGCCGTCGGTTACCGCGTTACGGCACAGCGCGGCGGCGGTGTCGGCCACGAACGACTCCAGCGCGCGGATCCGTTTGGCGGCCAGATGGGGCACCAGCAGTCTGCGATGGATTGCGTGTGCGGGGTCGTCGGCGATCGCCAGTACCTGCGTCGGGCCGCCGACCACGTCCATCGGGAAGAGTCCGACGGTCCCGTCGGACTGATAGGTCATGGTGCCGGTCAGATTCGACGAGAAATCGTCGGTGCGGGCCACCGCCTCATTGACCGCATCCCAGCCGCAGACCGCGTGGAAGTCCGAGTCACCCACCCGGTGCACCGGGCCCTCGGTCAGCATCTGCGCATAGAGGGGGTACGGATCCTGGATGAACCGGTCTTCGAACAATGCCACGCCGAGCCGGCCGTCCTGGACTGTCATGCGTCCCAGGCTGAGTAGCGTGCCGGGTCCGGGTCAACGGGTCGGCGAAACGTGAACACTCCAGCTCAGGTGGTGTGTCCGAGGTCGTCTCAGCGCCGAGCCTGGACCTGCGCCGATGCTGAGAAACATTGACCCGTTGGTCTCACGCTGAGAATATCGGCCGGTGACTTCTCGCGGACGGACCTCGGTGCGCGACGACTGGTTGGTCGGGGACCGGCGGGCGGCGGCGGCCGAACGGATCTACGCTGCGGCCACCGAGCTGATCGCGCGGGACGGGATCGAGGCGTTCGACCTCGCCACCCTCGAAGCCCGGGTGCACTGCTCGCGGGCCACGATCTACCGGCATGTCGGCGGCAAGGCGCAGATCCGTGACGCGGTGCTCGTGCGCAACGCCGAGCGCATCGTCGAGGCCGTGCGTTCCGCGGTGGACGGGCTGAGCGGTCCCGACAGAATCGTGGCGGCGGTGACGGTAGCGCTGGAACGGATCAGGGCGGATCCCCTCGGGCAGGCGCTCATCACCTCGATGCGGGCCGCGGCCGAGATGGCGTGGATCGTCGAATCACCGCTGACGCGGGAGCTGGCCACCGAACTGAACGGGATTGCCGAGGATGACGAGCTTGCCGCGCAATGGATTGTGCGCGTGGTGCTCTCGCTGCTGTACTGGCCCGTCGCCGACCCGGTCGCCGAGCAGGAGATGGTGCGGCGCTTCCTCGGTCAGCCCGCGCCCTTGCCGTTGTCCACCCGGTAGACCGCCCCGTGGATCGCCGCCGCGTCGTCACTGGCCAGGAACGCGACGGCCTTGGCCACGTCTTCGGTCGCCATGAACCCGCGCGGTGAGGCGATGCGCATGATGAGATCCCAGTCGGCGTTCTCCGGCGCCTGGAACTCCGTCGTCTGGGCGGTGGGCATGCCGCCGGGGCACACGGCGTTGACGCGCAGCCGGTCCTTGGTGAACTCCACGGCCAGCGCACGGGTGAGGCCGACCAGGCCGTGCTTGGCCGCGCAGTAGCCGGCCGAATACACCTCGCCTTCCACGCCGGCGATCGATGACACGTTGACGATGTTGCCGCCGGTTCCGAGCAGGTGGGGCAGCGCAGCGCGACACAGGTAGAACGGCCCGGTCAGGTTGACCGCCAGGTCGTCGGCCCAGTCGTCGTCGGTCATCGTCGCGGTGTGGCGCATCCGGTGGAACCCCGCGATGTTGGCCAGCACGTCGAGGCGGCCGAAGTGGCTGACACAGTCGGCGACCGCCTGGACACAGGCGTCCCGCGACGTGATGTCCACCGGGGCGAAGGTGCCGCCGGGCACGTGGGCGAACACCTCGGCCAGCCGCGCCGCGTCCCGCGCGATCCCGAACACCTGCGCGCCGCGCTCGGCGAACAGCCGGGCGGTCGCCGCGCCCAACCCAGCCGATGCGCCCGTGACCAACGCGACCTTGCCGCTGAGCTGTGTCATGGCTCCGACCCTCTCACGGGTCGTGGACCAGTCAGATGGCGGCGCGCGGACGCACCGGCGGCACCGCCGCCAGCAGCATGCGGGTGTATTCGTGCTCGGGCGAGGCGAACAGCTCCTCGGCGGGGCGGTTCTCCACCACCTCGCCGTCGCGCATCACCAGTACGTCGTGGCTGAGTTGCCGGATCACCGCGAGGTCATGGCCGATGAGCAGGTAGCTCAGGCCGAGCTCGGCCTGCAGCCGGGAGAGCAGCTCGAGCACCCGCGCCTGCACCGACACATCCAGCGAGGCGGTGGCCTCGTCGAGGATGAGCAGGTCCGGTTCGGCCGCCAGCGCCCGGGCGATGCTGACCCGCTGCCGTTGCCCGCCGGACAGCTCGTGCGGATATCGCTGGGCGAACGACGTCCGGCAGCCCGACGAGCTCCAGCAGCTCGGCCACCCGGGCGCGACGCGCGGGTTTGCCGTCGACCAGGCTGTGCACCTGCAGCGGCTCGGCGATCGAGGAGCTCACCCGCGCACGCGGGTTCAGCGACGAGAACGGGTCCTGGAACACCAGGCCGATGCGCCGGCGCAGCGCCTTGGCATCGCGTCTCTTGCACGCCCAGCACGTCCGCGTCACCCAGGGTGACGCGGCCGCTGTCGGGCTGCACCAGTCCGGTCAGCGCCGCCGCGACCGTGGACTTGCCCGAACCGGACTCACCGACCAGGCCCAGCGTCGTTCGCGCGGCGGACGCGGAAAGACACGTCCTTGACCGCGTGCACCGTCGTGCGGCCGACGGGGCTGGACACCGTGAACCGCACGTCAGGCCCTCGACCGTCAACAGCGGTTCGGCGTCGGCGGCCGGCGCGGGCCCGGCGACGTCGAGCACCGGCCTGGCCGCCAGCAGCTCGCGGGTGTACGGGTCGCGGGGGCGGTCGAAGACGTCGAGGATCGGCGCCTGCTCGACGACCGCGCCGTCACGCAGCACGGTCACCTCGTCGGCCACCTGGCCGATGACGCCCAGGTCGTGGCTGATCCACACCACCGCGGTGCCGAAGTCGCGCTGCAGTGCGCGCACCAGCTCGATGATCTGTGCCTGCGTCGTCACGTCCAGCGCGGTCGTGGGCTCGTCGGCGATCAGCAGTTCGGGGTCACACGCCAGCGCGATCGCGATCATCACCCGCTGCCGCTGCCCACCCGAGAGCTGATGCGGGTAGGCGTGCAGCCGCAGCGCCGGATCGGGCAGCCCCACCGCCTCGAGCAGCTCCATGCGCGCGGGCGTTGGCTTCGCGGCGGGTCAGGCGGCGGTGCGTCTCCAGGGATTCGGTGATCTGGCGCTCGAGCGTCAGCAGCGGGTTCAGCGACGTGCCCGGGTCCTGGAAGACGAAACCGATCCGGGCGCCGTGCACGCCGCGCAGCACCCGCGGGGACGCGCCCACGAGCTGCACCGGCCCGTCGTCGTCGCCCGCCGAGCGTGCTCGAACCCGCCACCCGTGCCCCGGGCGCGTCGAGCAGGCCGGTCGCGGCCAGCACCGTCATCGATCTTGCCCGAGCCCGATTCGCCCGACGATGCCCACGGTCTGGTCCCGCGCCACGTCGAACGACACCCCGTCGACGATGGCTCGCGCCTGCCGATGCGCACACTCGAGATCGCCGCACGCTCAGAACGGGTCAGTCACTGCGTCCTCCTGGCCTCGACGGTGCGTGCGCTGCTTGGGATCGAGCACGTCGCGCAGGCCGTCGCCGAGCAGGTTGAAGGCCAGCACGATCGACGACGATCGCCGCGCCCGGGAACACCGCCATCCACCACGCCATCGTGACGAAGCCCTGCGAGTCGAAGATCATCCGGCCCAGCGACGGTTCCGGCGGCTGGATGCCCAGACCCAGGAACGACAAGGCGGCCTCGGACAGGATCGCGAACGCCAGCGACAGCGAGGTCTGCACGATCAGCGGTCCGGCGATGTTGGGCAGGATGTGCCTGCGCAGGATGAAGCCCTGCGGTGCCCATCGCGCGTGACACCGCGACGAACGGTTCGGTGCGCACCCCCAGGGTGCTGGCGCGCGCCACCCGCGCGAAGATCGGCGTGTAGACGATGCCGATCGCGAGGATCGTGGTCGTCACGCCCGGGCCCAGGATGGCCACCACCGCCAGCGCGAGCAGCAGCACCGGGAACGCGAACATCACGTCGACGATGCGCATCAGCACGGTGTCCAGCCAGCCGCCGCGGTATCCGGCGACCACGCCCACCGTCACGCCGACCACGACGGCGAACGCGACACTGACGACCGCGATCCGCATGGACGCCTGCATGGCCACCAGCACGCGGGACAGCACGTCGCGGCCGAGCTCGTCGGTGCCCAGCCAGTGGCTCCCGCTGGGGGGCTGCAGCGCGTTGGGCACGTCGACGTCGTTGATGCCGTAGGGCGCGATCCAATGTCGCCGTCACCGCGACGACGGCCACCGCCGCCAGCACCACCGCGCTGACCAGCGTGACCGGGTTCTGCGCCAGCAGCCGCCACCAGGAGAGCCGCGTGCTCTCGCGCGCCCGCATCGTCGGTCGTCGTCATGCCAGCCGGATCCTCGGGTCCACCACGGCGTAGAGCACGTCCACGACCAGGTTGATCAGCAGGAACAACGCCGCGATGAGCAGCACCGCGCCCTGGATCAGCGGGTAGTCGCGGGCGGCCACGGCGTTGTACACCAGCCGGCCCAGCCCGGGCCACGCGAACACCACCTCGACGACGATCACGCCGCCGAGCAGGGTGGCCAGTTGGATCCCGGTGATGGTCAGGATCGGCACCAGCGCATTGCGGACCGTGTGCCGGAACGTGACCACCCGCGGCGACAGGCCCTTGGAGCGCGCCGTGCGGACATAGCCCATCGCGGCGACCTCGAGCACCGCCGAGCGGACGTAGCGCGTCATGATCGCCGCGGCGACGACACCGACCGTCAGACCCGGCAGGATCACGTGCCGCAGCCAGCCGGCAGGGTCCTCGAACAGCGGACGATAGCCCGACGTCGGCAGCCACCCCAGTGTCGACGCGAACAGTGCGATGAACAGGATGCCCATCCAGAAGTCGGGCACCGACACACCGAATTGGCTGCTCACCCTGACGATCGCGTCACTGATGCGGCCCTCCCGCAGCGCCGAGTAGGTGCCGGCCGGCAGTGCGATCGTCAGCGCGATGACGATGCCGACCAGGCCCAGCGACAACGTCGCGGGGAGCCGCTCCAGCAGCGTCACGCGTGACGGGGTCACCGTTGCGGAAACTGACGCCGAGGTCGCCGGTGAGCGCCGAGCCGAGGTAGCCGAAGAACTGCGACACGATCGGGCGGTCGAGACCACTGGCGGTGCGCAGCGCGTCGTAGGCCTCCGGGGTGTAGCGGGTGCCCAGCGCGATGCGCACCGGATCGCCGGGAACCAGGTGCACGAGCGCGAACACCACGATCAGCACACCGAGCAGCACGATCGCCGAGTAGGCGAGCCGGCGCGCGACGAAGCGGACGACCGGGTGGGTCACGAACGTGGGCAGGGCCACCATCAGTCACCGCCGCCCGGCTCGAGTGAGGCGTCCCGGAACCGGACCGCGCCGTCGCGGCGCGCCTGATATCCCGTCAGCGCCGGATTCCAGGCCTGGATCACCGACGGGTTGTACAGGTAGATGTAGCTGACCAGGTCGGCGATCCGCGTCGCGGCCTTGGCGTAGTCGGTCGTACCGCGCTGCCCGATCGGTTTCCACGCGCCCGGCGTCGAGCAGCCGGTCCACCTCGGGGTCGGAGAACTTCTGCGCGTTGCTGGTTCCGCCGGTGTGGTGCTGGGCGTAGTAGAAGTCGTCGGGGTCGATGTTGCCCAGCCAGCCCATCATCAGCATGTCGAAGTCGCCGGAGTTCTGCTCGTCGAGCCAGGTGGCGAAGTCGACGGTGCGGATGTCCACGGTGAAGCCCAGGGGCGCGAGGTTGTCGGCGATGATCTGGGCAGCGGTCACCGTCTCGGGATAGTCGGTGGTGACCAGCATGTCCAGCGTGCCCGGCCGCACGCCGGACTCGGCCAGCAGCGCTCTGGCCTTGTCCAGCCCGCCGGTGCTGTACCGGTCGTACGGGGTGTACCAGGGGTTGCCCTTCGGGATCGCGAGCTGGTTGACCGCCGCCGTGCCGTAACTGGTGGCCTGCACGATCGATGCGCGGTCGACGGCGTACGCGATGGCCTGGCGCACCCGCACGTCATTCCACGGCGCCCGCGCCTCGTTGAGCGCCAGGTACCAGTAGTCGTTGCTCGGCGTGACGGCCAGCGTTCACGCGAGTCGTCCTCGGACAGTTGATCGACCCGTTGCGGCGGAATGGAGTCGGTCCAGTCGATCTCACCGGCCTGCAGTGCCGAGAGCGCCGTCGACGGCTCCGAGATGAACCGGAACGTCACCCCCGGCACCCCCGGCGGGCCGTCCCAGTAGTCCGGGTTGGCCACCAGCGAGATGGAGTCACCGCTCTTCTGCCCACCGAATGCGAACGGTCCGGTGCCGATCGGGTGTGTCGCGATCTGCCCGCTCTCGACGTTGCGGCGCGACACGATCGCCATGCCCTTGAACCCACCCAGATTGGTCAGCATGTTCGGGGTGGGTCGGCTGACCCGGATCACGACCGTCGCCGGATCGGGCGCCTCGACGGCGGTGACGGAACTGAACTTGTCGGAGTTGGCCAGCTTCTCGTCGATGATCCGGCGGTAGGAGAACACCACGTCGTCGGCGGTCAACGGGGAGCCGTCGTGGAACGTGACACCGTCGCGCAGGTGGAACGTCCACGTCAGCTGGTCGGGACTGACCTCCCACGACCTGGCCAGCGCCGGGCGCATCTGCAGGTTCTCGTCGGGCTCGACCAGGGTGTCGAAGACGTTCTCGAGCACCTCGAACGAGAAGTAGGCCGTGGTCTTGTGCGGGTCGAGCTGATCGGGTTCGCCCGCGATGGCCGCCACCAGGGCGCCTGCGGCGCCCTGGCCGAGATCCACCCGCTGCCCGGGCGAACAGCTCACCGCCGCCAGGATCGCGAGGACGACGAGGACAGCGGTCGACGCCGCCGGCCTCGCCATAGTCATCACCCCGGGGACTCGTAGCTGCCTGTGAGCACTACCCGATGCCCTGAGGCGACAAACCCGTGACTTTGTCCGGCCCCGGCTGAAATACTCAGCGGCGTGACATTGCTGCGCGGTCTGGCCGCCCTCCTGTTCCTGGTCGGCGCTGCCCTCGGGTCGGCCGTGCCCGCGCAGGCCGCGCAGGTGATGGAGGGCGTGTACACCTACACGCCCGCCGAGGGGAAGTCGGGCACCTGGACGATCTACCCGTCCTGCGTCCCGGTGGTCGGCGATCTGCGGGAGCACCTGTATCTGCCGGTCGGTTGCCGGCTGCACGTCGGCGGTTCCAACGGCCTGGCCACCGGCGACGCGGTCCTGGTCGGTGGCGTGTGGAGCTTCTCGACGCCCAAGGACGAGGGCATGCAGTGTCCTGACGGCAGCTGGGCGCCGACCATCGAGGTGTACAAGTTCGACGACGCCACCATGTCCGGCACGCGCAGCGTGCAGCACAACGGCAACTGTGGTCTACCGCCGGGCATCATCAACACGCCGTTCACGCTGGCCTACCAGGAGCCGCTGCCGATGCCGGTCGACCGCTACCCGCTGATCTGCGAACCGGGAGGGCTGCGGCGCTGCTTCTGACCGACGACGACGAGGAGAGGCGGGACCTGTGACGGGATCCGACGTCAAGCGGGTGGTGATCTGGGGAACCGGGTTCGTCGGCAGGATGGTCATCGCCGAGGTCGTCAAGCATCCCCGGTTCGAACTGGTGGGAGTGGGGGTCAGCAACCCGGACAAGGTCGGCCGCGATGTCGGCGAGATCTGCGGCCTCGGCGAGACGGTCGGTGTGCTCGCCACCGACGACATCGACGCGCTGATCGATCTGCAGCCCGACGCACTGGTGCACTACGGGCCCACCGCCGCCCACGCCGATGCCAACATCGAGGTGATCACCCGGTTCCTGCGGGCCGGCATCGACGTCTGTTCCACCGCGATGACGCCGTGGATCTGGCCGACCATGCACCTCAACCCGCCCGACTGGATTCAACCGATCACCGTCGCCTGCGAACTGGGGGAGGCGTCGTGCTTCACCACCGGCATCGACCCGGGCTTCGCCAACGACCTGTTCCCGATGACTCTGATGGGGCTGTGTTCGGAGGTGCGCACGGTGCGTGCGTCGGAGCTGCTGGACTACACCAACTACGAGGGCGACTACGACCGCGAGATGGGCATCGGCAGGCCGCCGGAGTACCGGGCGATGCTGGAGAACCCCGACATCCTGGTGTTCGCCTGGGGCGCAACGGTTCCGATGATCGCCCACGCGGCGGGGATCATGCTCGACGAGATCACCACCACATGGGACAAATGGGTCACTCCCACCGAGCGCACCACCGCCAAGGGCGTCATCGAAGCGGGTAACGTCGCGGCGGTCCGGTTCACGATCAACGGGGTGTACCGGGGCGAGACCCGCATCCAGCTCGAACACGTCAACCGCATCGGCAACGACGCGGCGCCGGACTGGCCGTCGGGCAACCAGAACGACGTCTACCGCGTCGACATCGAGGGCACCCCGAGCATCTTCCAGGAGACCGCGTTCCGGTTCACCGACGGCTCGGGTCGCGACGCGGCCGCCGCGGGCTGCCTGGCGACGGGCCTGCGCGCGCTCAACGCCGTGCCCGCCGTCAACGCGCTGTCGCCCGGCTGGGTCACCGCACTGGACCTCCCGCTGATCCCGGGCGCGGGAACCATCCGCTGACCCGGCCGCGCCGAGCAGCCGTCGCGGTCAGCGCTTCACCAGGACCACGTGTGCCAGTGGGATCTTCGTCTGCTCCGGTGCGGCGGCCAGCCGCTCGGCGATGCCTTTCTCGAGCCGGTCGAACAACTCGTCGGCGCGCGGATCCGCCGTGCCGCCCTCCAGCCCGGTCGACAATGCCCCGAACGTCGACGCCCGCGCGAAACCGGCCCACCGCGCACCGAATTCCGCCGCGTCACCGCCGTTGCAGAAGCGGTCCCAGAACCGGTCCTCGGCGTCGAAGATCTCGAGGTGTTCGATCTCGAGCCGTTCGAAGCGTCCGGACGGTGCGAACGGGGCCACGAAATCGGCGGCACGGCGGGCCACCGTGGGAATGCACATCCGTGCCGTCTCGTCGGCCGTGACCAGCCCGGCCGCGGTGAGTTCGGCCAGGGCATCGGCCATCGCCGAGAGCAGCGGGCGGAAGCCGACTTCCCCGTCCTCCCCGACGCCCATCGTCAGCACCAGCAGTCGTCCGCCGGGGCACAGCTCCCGGCCGCGGAAGGCGACGAATTCGTGCCAGTCCCGGGCGGCCTGTTTGGCGTAGGCGGTGCGCACCGCCTCGTCGTCGCAGTACGCGACCTGCAGGTGGCCGCCGGCAGGCCCGGGCGACCGGCTCAACCACTGCACGGCCCACGAGCTCCAGCCCAGATTCACACTGTTCGACGGCAGGATCTGCGAGTAGAAGGAGCGCCCGACCGCCGAGGCGAACGCTGCCCCGTCCTTCTGCAGATAGGTGTCGGGATCTTCTTCCAGCGTGCGGAACAACGCGGTGAAATCGTTGTCGGGTCGGTCGGTGTGGGCCACCAGCACCGCGTGCTCGGGCCGAGTTCGCTTGCGCATCACCGCGATTGCGGCGCCGATCGGAAGAAGCGAGTTGTGTCCGGTGGCCGCACCGTAATCGGCGATCACGATCGGCTGCGGCGGAGCGGGCAGCGGCACCGCGGCGGCGGCGGCCGAGAAGGCCGCAATGCCCCGGCTCAGACCCGCGGCCTGCAGCCGGGAACCAGCGGTGTAGGAGCCGCTGTCCATCGGCTCCGGCCGCACCACGATGCTCGACTCGGGCATCTTCTCCACGGTAGTCGCCGCGCTGTGCCCGCGCCGCGGAAAGCGCAGTCGTGAAAGACTCCGCGCATGGCGGGACGGGTCGGTCCACGGATCGCAGTGATCAGCGCGGTGTCCGCGGTGGTGGCCGGCGTGGTCGGGGTGATCCTCGTGCTGGTGCTCAACGCGTTCGTCTTCGACGAATACGACGCCTATGGCGAGCTGTCGGTCCCGGGTTCGGGCAGGTTGGCGCTGCCCGCCGGCGAGGTGACCATCAGTTTCCACACGGCGACCACGGGCAGCAGCGGCGGCGGGTTTCCGGTACCGGCGCTGCAACTGGGGCTCACCCCGCCCGACGGCGTGCCCGATCCGGTGGTGACCGAGAGCATCGGCACGGTCACCTCGATCAACAACGATGTCCACGTGCGGGTTTGGATCGCCGACATTGCGCGGGAGGCGGTCTATGACGTCACCGCCGGCGGAGACGTCCGCGGCTACATCGGCCCCCGGCTGGCGTTCGGGCGGGACAGTGCACCGGCGTGGCCGCTGTGGGTGTTCGGCGGGCTGGCCGCCGCGGGCGCGGCGGGGCTGGCGCTCGCGCTGTGGTGGCGGCTGCGCGCGGGCCGCGCGTCGGTGCCCCTGCCGGGACCGGTGCTCCTCGATGAGCCCGACTGGCCGCCGCCGGTCGGCGGTCATCAGCCCAGCGGCGAGGGGATCCGGCTGCACCAACTCGAGAGACTGGCGGCGCTGCGCGATTCGGGGGCGTTGACGGACGCCCAGTACGAAGCCGAGAAGCGCCGGCTCCTCGAGTCCTAGTGCCCTCGGGCGACCCACTCGTCGTAGTGCACGATCTCGTCGCCGACCGTCGTCGAATCACCGTGCCCGGTGTAGACGACCGTCTCGCCGGGCAGCTTCCCGAGCCGACCGGAGATCGACTCCAAGATGGTCGGGAAGTCGGAGAACGAGCGCCCCGTGGCGCCGGGGCCGCCCTGGAACAGCGTGTCGCCGCTGAACACCGCGTTCAGCTCGGGGGCGTGCCAGCACACCGAGCCGGGGGAGTGGCCGGGAGTGTGCAGCGCCCGCAGCTCGGTGCCCGCGACGCGCAGCGTGTCACCGTCGGCGACGGACCGGAAGTCGCTGTCGGGGTGCGTCATTCGCCAGAGGACCTCGTCGGCGGGGTGCAGCAGCACCGGCGCGTCGAGCGCCTGTCCGAGCTGCGGGGCGACGGTGACGTGGTCGTTGTGGCCGTGCGTGCAGACCACCGCCACGACGTGCCTGCCGCCGACCGCCGCGATGATCGGGTCGGCGGTGTGCGCGGCGTCGAACACCACGACCTCGTCGTCGTCGCCGAGCAGCCAGATGTTGTTGTCGACCTCCCAGCTGCCGCCGTCGAGTTCGAAGGTGCCGCTGGTGACCAGCCGCTGGATCGGGTGGGCGCTCATCACAGCACCACCACCGAACGCAGCACGACCTCGTCACTGCCCGCGTGCATCTTGTGGAACGCATCCTCGATCTGGTCGAGCCCGATGCGCTCGGAGACGAACTTGTCGAGCGGGAAGCGGCCCTGCAGGTACAGGCTGATCATCGTCGGGAAGTCGCGCTCGGGCAGGCAGTCGCCGTACCAGGAGGACTTCAACGATCCGCCGCGGCTGAAGAAGTCGATCAACGGCATCTCCAGGGTCATCCCGGGTGTCGGCACCCCCACCAGCACCACGGTGCCCGCCAGATCCCGCGCATAGAACGCCTGCTTCCACGTCTCCGGCCGGCCCACCGCGTCGATGACGACGTCGGCGCCGTTGCCGTCGGTGAGGTCCTGGATCGTCTGCACCGGGTCGAGGTCCCTGGCGTTGACCGTGTGGGTGGCCCCGAATTCGCGGGCCCAGTGCAGTTTCCGGTCGTCCATGTCGACCGCGATGATGCGTTTGGCACCCACCAGCCGGGCCCCGGCGATCGCGGCGTCGCCGACGCCGCCGCACCCGATCACCGCCACCGTGTCGTCCCGGTTGACCGCGCCGGTGTTGATCGCCGCACCCAGACCCGCCATCACGCCACACCCGAGCAGGCCGGCCGCCGCCGGGTCCGCGGCGGGATCGACCTTGGTGCACTGTCCTTCGTGCACCAGCGTCTTGTCGGCGAACGCGCCGATGCCCAATGCGGGGGTCAGCGGGGTGCCGTCGGTCAGGGTCATCGACTGCGTCGCGTTGTGGGTGTCGAAGCACAGATGCGGCCGCCCGCGCTTGCATGCCCGGCACTGGCCGCACACCGCGCGCCAGTTCAGCACGACGAAGTCACCGGGCTCGACATTGGTGACGCCCGCACCGACGGACTCGACGACACCCGCGGCCTCGTGTCCGAGCAGGAAGGGGAACTCGTCGTTGATGCCGCCTTCGCGGTAGTGCAGATCCGTGTGGCACACGCCGCAGGCCTGGATGTCGACGACGACCTCGCCCGGTCCGGGCTCGGGGATGACGATGTCGACCACCTCGACCGGTTGCGCCTTCGTTCGTGCGATCACACCTCGAACCGTCTGAGTCATGTCTGCACCCTAATGGGTGCACCGGGATGTCCCGGCGGGGTTACGGTGGAGGCTGAGATGTCGCGTGACACGCAGACCGACTTCCTGTCCGCCGCACGTGCTGCCCACCAGCGGCGGGACTGGACCACCAGCTACGAGGCCTTCGACCTCGCGGCCCGGAACGCGGCGCTGCGCACCGACGATCTGGACGCCTTCGCTTTCGCCGCCTGGCGGCTGGGCCGCATCAAGGAGTCCAGCCGCGCCGCCGAGCGGGTGTTCGCGGAACTGACCAGAACCGACCCGGCCGCGGCCGCGATGAAGGCCAACGAACTGGCGCTGGCCTGGCTTGTCCGCGGCGACGTCAACATCGGGCAGGGCTGGATGAACCGTGCGCGCCGGCTGCTCGCCGGCGCTGACGAGTGCGCCGCCCACGGTTATCTGAGCTATCTCGACGCCGCGGTGGCGGCGGTCTCCGGCGACCTCGACGGCATGACCGCCAACGTCTCGGCGCTGCGGGAGATCAGCGCACGCCTCGATGCGCCCGCACTGAGCGCGCTGGGCCTGATCGCCGCGGGAATCGACGCGATCCTGCACGCGCGCACCGCAGAGGGGTACGCGCTGATCGACGAAGCGATGCTGCCTCTGGTGGCCGGTCAGGTCCCGATCGAGTGGGCCGGCGACCTGTACTGCATGGTGCTGCACCACTGTCACAAGCTGGCCGATCTGCCGCGGATGCGGTCGTGGACCCAGTCGATGGAACAGTGGTGCGGCCTGTCCGGCTCGCTGCCCTACGGCGGTGTCTGCGACGTACACCGGTTGCAGGTGCAGGTCGCCACCGACGACTACCGGCTTCTCGAGGACCGGCTTGCGGTGGCCAGCCGCAAGCTCGAGGAGATCAACGCCTGGGCGGCGGCCGAAGGCTACTACCAGCTGGGCGAGGTGCGTCGGCTGACAGGCGACTTCGACGGCGCGGCAACCGCTTTCGCTCAGGCCCGGGTGCTCGGCATGGACCCGCAGCCGGGGGAGGCCCTGCTGGCGTGCCGGCGCGGAGACCGGCAGGGCGCCTGGACGTCGATTCGCGTCGCCCTCGCCGGCGGCGACCGGCTCGGGCGGGCACGGTTGTTGCGGGCTGCGGTGGAGATCGCGTTAAGTCGAGAAGCTCTGGATGAGGCCGAAAGTTATTGTCGCGAACTGGAAGCCGATGCCGAGGCCTTCGCGACACCGGGCTTCCTGGCGTGGGCCGCACATGCACGGGGCGCCGTGGCGGTGCGCCGGGGACAGTTCGGACCTGCGCTGGCGTCCTTGCAGACGGCGTTGCGGGAGTACCGGGTGCAGCAGTCTCGCTACGAGACGGCCGAGGTGTACGAATGGATGGCGCTGGCGCGGCGTGGTCGGGGAGAGCACGCCGCTTCGTCCGCCGACGCCGCCACCGCCGATGCCATCTACACCCAACTGGGCGTCGAACCGGCCGGCATCTGCGGGTCGCCCGCACCGGGCGGGCTGAGCCGTCGCGAACTCGAGGTGCTGGCGCGGATCGCGCGCGGGGCAACCAACCGCGAGGTGGCGCGGGAGCTGTCCCTGTCCGACAAGACCATCGGACGTCATCTGGCCAACATCTACGCCAAGCTCGGCGTGTCCAGCCGGACCGCGGCGGCCGGGTGGGCCCGGGAGAACAACGTCCTCTAGGCAATCCCGGGAAAACCTCGGAGCGGGACACTGCATCATTTGCACCACGACCGATCGCAGAAATACATCGGGTGACCGATGCCTGGCGGGCACTTGCGGGCATAGCGTCTCAGTCATGACCACAATGCATGAACAACCAGCGACCCCACCCGATACGACTGAACAGTTCGCCGAGCGAATCGTCGGAACGATCGACGCCGCAAGCATCGCCATCCTGCTGTCGATCGGTCACCAGACCAAGCTGTTCGACACCTTGGCCGAGCTCCCGCCGGCGACCAGCACCCAGATCGCCGATGCCGCCGGGCTGAACGAGCGCTACGTACGCGAATGGCTCGGCGGGGTGGTCGCCGGCAGGATCGTCGACTACGACCCTGCAACGCAGCACGTATTCGCTTCCCGCGCACCGCGCCGCCGTGCTGACCCGGGCTGCCGGGCCGGACAATCTCTCCCGCGTCGCGCAGTTCATCCCACTGGTGGGTGAGGTCGAGCAGAAGATGATCAGCTGCTTCAACCACGGCGGCGGCTTGTCCTACAGCGAGTATCCGCGCTTCCACGCGCTGATGGCCGAGGAGAGCGGTGAGGTGTTCGACGCCGCCCTGTCGACGTCATCCTGCCGATGGTCGACGGACTGCCCGAGCGGCTTCGGGCCGGCGCCGACGTGGCCGACTTCGGCTGCGGCAGTGGACATGCGGTCAACGTCATGGCGAAGGCGTTCCCGGCCAGCCGGTTCGTCGGGATCGACTTCTCCGCAGGAAGGGCTCGCCGCGGGTGCCGCCGAGGCCCGACGGCTCGGGTTGACCAACGCGACGTTCGAGTCGGCCGACCTCGCCGAGATCGCAGGACCGACGCCTTCGACGTGATCACCGCATTCGACGCGATCCACGACCAGGCCCACCCGGCCGCAGGTGCTGAGCAACATCCACCGCGCGTTGCGGCCCGGCGGGGTGTTCCTGATGGTCGACATCAAGGCGTCGAGCCAGCTCGAGGACAACGTCGGCGCACCGTTCGCCTCCTATCTGTACACCGTCTCGACGATGCACTGCATGAGCGTGTCGCTGGGGCTCGACGGTGACGGACTGGGCACCTGCTGGGGCCGGCAGCTCGCCACCTCGATGCTCGCCGACGCCGGGTTCGCCGACGTCAGGTGCGCGAGATCGAGTCCGACCCGATCAACTACTACTACATCGCCAGGAAGTGAGATCGAATGACGATTGTCGACGAAGGTGTTGGAGACGTCGCAGGGGCGGGCGCGGCTGCTTCGCTATTACGACGGTTACCTGGAGATCGCGCGCACGCATGGGGCCGGGTTCGTCGTGGAGACGCCCACCTGGCGGGCCAACCCGGACTGGGCCGCGCAGCTCGGTTATTCCGCCCTCACCACCGTTGTCAGCGGCTGTGTCGGTCCGCGCGGCGACGGCTATGACCCGGGGGAGGCGATGAGCGTCGCCGAAGCACAGCGCTATCACAGCGCGCAGCTCGGCGCCTTCGCAGCCAGCTCGGCCGACCAGGTCACGGCTATCACGATGACCAATGCGGTCGAGGCGATCGGCCTCCTGCGTGCCGCCTCGGCCGCGGGCATTCCGTCGGTGGTGTCGTTCACGGTGGAGACCGACGGCCGGCTGCCCACCGGTCAACCGCTGCATCAGGCGATCGAGCAGGTGGACGACGAGACCGGCGGTGCCGCCGCGTACTTCATGGTGAACTGCGCGCACCCGACGCACTTCCGGTCGGCGCTGGACCACGACGGGGTGTGGCGGCAACGGCTCCTCGGGCTGCGCGCCAACGCCTCCTCCCTCAGCCACGCCGAGCTCGACGAGGGGATCCCGGACGAACTCGCCGGCGAGCACGCCGCCCTGCGGGGGCGACTGCCGGCGGTGCGAGTGCTCGGTGGCTGCTGCGGAACCGATGCCAGGCACGTCGCTGCCATCGTGTCGGCGTGGCGGGCACATTAAGCTGCTCACTCGATGTCCGCACTCGAGCACCTGACCGAATGGCCGGTCCCCACCGTCGCCGCCGCGGTGGTCGGACCGTCCGGGGTGCTCGCCAGCCACGGCGATCTACGGCGGCGCTTCCCGCTGGCCTCGGTGACCAAGCCGCTGGTCGCCCGCGCCGCGCAGGTCGCGGTCGAGGAAGGTGCCATCGAACTCGACACCGAGGCCGGTCCGCCGGGCGCGACGGTGCGTCACCTGCTGGCCCATGCCGCGGGCTACGAGATGACCTCGGCCAAGGTGATCGCCGCCCCGGGCACCCGGCGCGTCTACTCCAACTACGGGTTCACCGTGCTGGCCGAGACGATCGAGCGGCAGTCGTCGATCCCGTTCCAGACCTATCTCGCCGAGTCGGTCTTCGCGCCGCTGGGCATGTCCGACACCGCGCTCGAGGGCGGCGCGGACGCCGCCGGGTACGGGTCGACCTCGACGGTGGCGGATCTGGCGGCGTTCGCCGGTGACCTGCTGATGCCGGCGCTGGTCTCCGAACAGATGCACGAGGATGCCATCTCGGTGCAGTTCCCCGGCCTCGACGGCGTGTTACCCGGCTTCGGCCCGCAGCGCCCCAACGACTGGGGGCTGGGCTTCGAGATCCGCGACGGCAAGTCGCCGCACTGGACCGGAGCGGCGAACGCGCCGCGCACCTTCGGCCATTTCGGCCAGTCCGGGACGTTCCTGTGGGTCGACCCCGATGCCGCGCTGGCGCTCGTCGTGCTGACCGACCGCAAATTCGGTGAATGGGCGCACAGCGTGATGCCGGCGCTGTCTGATGAAGTTCTGAGAGAATTCGGACCGGACTAGCGCAACATACGCCTCACAAGGCACAATAAACACGCAAGACACAACTGCATCGATTGCCTCTCTCGGAAACCACCAGGTCGTTGGGGAAGACGTCCCTCGTGGAGCCGAAGGAGCAGCAGATGCGTGCAGCGAACCAATTCGCCGACGCGGCGACGGGCGTGGTGTACATCCATGCCTCACCCGCGGCGGTGTGCCCGCACGTCGAGTGGGCGTTGTCGTCGACCCTCAATGCGAGGGCGAATCTGAAGTGGACTCCGCAGCCGGCCATGCCCGGACAGCTGCGCGCCGTCACCAACTGGGTCGGGCCGGTCGGCACCGGAGCCCAGCTGGCGAACGCGCTGCGCTCCTGGTCGGTGCTGCGCTTCGAGGTCACCGAGGACCCCAGCTACGGCGTGGACGGGCACCGCTGGTGCCACACCCCGCAGCTCGGGCTCTGGAGCGGCGCGATGAGCGCCAACGGCGACGTGATGGTGGGCGAGATGCGGCTGCGCACCCTGATGGCCGCGGGAGCGGACACGCTGGCGGCCGAGCTCGACTCCGTGCTGGGCACCGCGTGGGACGAGGCGCTGGAGGCCTACCGCGACGGTGGCGAGGGCGCCGAGGTGAGCTGGCTGAGCAGGGGAGTCGGCTAGCCCGGCTGTCGCGGCGTCGGGGGCCGCAGGATCTTCAGCGCGCCCGGCACCGCCGACACCTCCACCGGCAACGGGCACACGTACTCGCCGTCGGCGTAGGCGTTGATCGGCGGCTCGATGCCGGGGCAATCCACCGTGATCGTGCGTGCCCGCCGCGTCGTCACCTCGTCGAGGTTCACATGGGTGCCCTTGAACACCGTCGGGAACAACCGGATCAACCGGGTGCGCGACGCCGAGGCGACCATGGTCACGTCGAGCAGACCGTCGGTGAAGTCGGCGCCCGGACAGATCAGCATGCCGCCCCCGTAGCTGCGGGTGTTGCCGAAGGCGGCCAGCGTGAGTTCGGTGACGACGTCTGTCTCGCCGTCGGTATCGCTGAAAGTCAGCCGGAACGGCAGCAGACGCAGCTGCGACAGCTCGGCGACCATCGCCAGGTTGTAGCGCATCCGGCCGTGCGGCCAGCGCATCCGGTTCGTCCGGTCGGTGACCAGCGAGTCGAATCCGGCCGCCATCACCGTGCCGAACCACCTGTCGGTGCCGTCGGCGCCCCGGATCCGGCCCAGATCGACGGTGTCGACGTTCCCGTCGACGACGACGTCGGCCGCGGCCTCGGGATTCTTGCCGGGGATGCCGAACGCACGCGCGTGGTCGTTGCCGGTCCCGGCCGGGACGATGCCGAGTGGGATGTCCGACTGGGCGAGCACCTGCAGGGCCAGCGAGATGATGCCGTCGCCGCCGACCACCACCAGCGCGTCCATGCCCCGCTCCGAGAGCGGCCTCGACGAGTTCGCGGGCATGGTCGGAGTCGCGGCCCGCGATCGCGACGACGTCGACCCCGCGCTCGTGGAACCGCCGGATCGCGCGTTCGGCGGCGTGCGGCGCGTTGCCGTGCCCTGACGCCGGATTGGTCAGGACCGTCACCCGCGCCACGTCGTTCACGGAATCAGCTTGCCGGGGTTGAGGATTCCGGTGGGATCCAGGGTGGCCTTGACCGCCCGCAGCAGCGCGACGCCCAGATCGCCGACCTCATCGCGCATCCAGGGGCGGTGGTCGGCGCCGACGGCGTGGTGATGGGTGATGGTGGCGCCGGCGCGCACCATGGCATCGGATGCGGCCGCCTTGGCCGTGCGCCACTGCTCGATCGGGTTTCCGCGCTGCGCCGCCACCACGGTGAAGTACAGCGACGCCCCGGTCGGGTAGACGTGCGAGATGTGGCACAGCACCAGCGCGGGCGTACCGGAGGCGGCGAGCGCGTCGGTGAGTGCCTCGGTGACCGCGGTCTTGACCGTCGCGAGGTTCGACCAGTTGGTGGCCGTCTCCAGCGTCTCGCACAGCACTCCGGCCGACAGCAGCGAGTCGCGCAGGTAGGGCGCGTCGAACCGGCCGTGCTCCCAGGCGCGTGCCGGCTCTTCGCCCAGCGACGTTCCGCCCATGGCCGTCAGCAGCTCCCGCGTCTCGGCGTGCCGGCTGGCGACGTGTGCCTCGGTGCCCTCGAACACGGTGATCGCCAGGCAGCCGCCGGTGCTCCGCTGCTCCCCGATGGTCTCGGTGGTGGCCAGGTTGACACCGGTCTCCGCCTCGTCGGACAGCCGGATGACGGTGGGTCCTGTGCCGGTCTGCACCACCGCGCGCAGAGCGTCGGCGCCGGAGGGGAAGTCGGGGAACGACCATGCTTCATACCGCGTGGCCTCCGGCACCGGGTGCACGCGCACCCGTACCCGGGTGATGATGCCGAACGTGCCCTCGGAGCCGATGAGCAGCTGGCGCAGGTCGGGCCCCGCCGCGGACGCCGGTGCGCGGCCCAGGTCGAGCGTGCCCGCGGGCGTGACGGCACGCAGGCCCCGGACCATGTCGTCGAATCGTCCGTAGCCCGCCGAGTCCTGGCCCGAGGACCGGGTCGCCGCGAAGCCGCCGATGGTGGCGAATCGGAAGCTCTGCGGGAAGTGGCCCAGGGAGAACCCGCGCTCACCGAGCAGCCGTTCGGCGTCGGGCCCGGTGAGCCCGGCGCCGAGTTCGGCCTCGCCGGAGATCTCGTCGAGCGCATGCAGTGCGATCGAGGCGACGCAGATCCAGCGACACCACGGCCTTGAAGTCGCCGCGCGCGGGTCCAGCCCGCCCACGACGCTGGTGCCGCCGCCGAACGGCACGACGGCGATGCTGTGGTCGGCGCAGAACCGCAGGACCGCGGCCACCTCATCCTCGTCACCGGGCAGCAACACCGCATCGGGCGCGCTCTGGATGCCGAAATCTTTGCGCCGCAACAAATCCAGCGTCGACTTGCCGCCGGCGCGCAGGAGCCTGGCGCGGTCGTCGACGGTCAGGTTGTCGGCTCCGACGATCGCGCTCAACCCGCCATGATCGGTCCGGGACAGCGCCGAGGGGCGGAGCCGGACCTGCTCGAGGGTGGGCTCCTCGACGGGCTCCCCGGTGATGCCGAGCGCCTGCTCGAGCAGCGACCGGATGCCGGGGGAGAGCGGCTTGGCCGCGGCGGGATCGCCCCAGGCGTTCCACTTCATGGGCGGATCGGTGGGGTGCGCGGAGACGGACGTCATGCGTTACAGTATTACAGATGGTGTCAATCCGTAATTCTGACGCGAGTGTCGAGCAGCGGATCCTCGACGCTGCGGCGGCGTGCATCCTCGCCTACGGCGTCGAACGGACGACCATGACGGAGATCGCGCGGCGGGCCCGGGTTAGCCGGCCGACCATCTACCGCCGGTGGCCGGACATCCGGTGGGTGATCGCCGAGCTGCTGACGGTTCGGATCGCCGGTGTGCTGCAGGCGGTTCCGGATCGCGGGAGCGGGACGCGAGGCGCTGGTGGAGCGGGTGGTGGCGGTCGCCCGGCATCTGCGTAACGACGAGATCGTGCAGTCGGTCATCCGCAACGCGCCCAGCCTCGCGATGGTCTACATCGCCGAACGCCTGGGCACCAGCCAGCAGATCCTCATCGACGCCGCTGGCCGAAGCGATCACGGTCGGCCAGGACGAGGGCAGCGTGCGGGCCGGCGACCCGCACCAGCTGGGTGCGATGTGCCTGCTCATCACGCAGTCGACCATCCAGTCGGCCCAGATGGTGGAGAAGCTGCTCGATGCCGAGGCCCTCGACGTCGAGCTGGGCCGCTCGCTGAACGGATACCTGGCGCCATGACCGGCTCGACCGCACTGAACGCGTCGCGGCGCGCCACCGAACTCGCCGGGCTCGGCGACGGCGCAGCGCTGGACGTGCTCGTCATCGGCGGCGGGATCACGGGCGCGGGGATCGCGCTGGACGCCGCGACCCGCGGGCTGTCCGTGGCGCTGGTGGAGAAGCACGACCTGGCGTTCGGCACCAGCCGGTGGAGCTCGAAGCTCGTGCACGGCGGACTGCGCTACCTCGCCACCGGCAACGTCGGCATCGCGCGGCGCAGCGCGGTCGAGCGCGGAATCCTGATGACCCGCAACGCCCCTCATCTCGTCCATGCGATGCCGCAGCTGGTTCCGCTGCTGCCCGCGATGAATCGGGCATCACGGGCGCTGGTCAGGTTCGGGTTCGCCGCCGGTGACGGGCTCCGCAAGCTGGCGGGTACGCCGGCCGCGGCGCTGCCCCGGTCCGGCCGGATCGGCGCGGCGCGCGCCGTCGCCCTGGCGCCGACGGTACGCCGCGCCGGCCTGGACGGCGCACTGCTGGCCTATGACGGACAGCTGATCGACGACGCCCGCCTGGTCACCGCGGTGGCCCGCACCGCGGCCCAGCACGGCGCCCGCATCCTGACCCGCGTCGCCGCGTCGAACGCCACCCGCACGTCGGCCACGCTGACCGACACGCTCACCGGGGAGACGCTCGGAGGTCACCGCGCGCGCGGTCGTCAACGCCACCGGCGTGTGGGCGGGGGAGGTCGACGAGTCGCTGCGGCTGCGGCCCAGCCGCGGCACGCATCTGGTGTTCGACGCCGCCGCGTTCGGCAATCCGACTGCGGCGCTGACGATTCCGATCCCGGGCGAGATCAACCGGTTCGTGTTCGCGATGCCCGAGCAGCTGGGCCGGGTGTACCTGGGTCTGACCGACGAGGACGCGCCGGGGCCGATCCCCGACGTGCCGGAGCCCACGCAGTCGGAGGTCGCGTTCCTGCTCGACACCGTCAACACCGCGCTCGAGGTGGCGCTGCGACCCCGACGACGTGGTGGGTGCCTACGCGGGGCTGCGGCCGCTGATCGACACGGGCGCCGGGCGCACCGCCGACGTGTCGCGGGAACACGCCGTCATCGAGTCGTCCTCCGGGCGTGATCAGCGTCATGGGCGGCAAGCTCACCGAATACCGGTACATGGCCGAGGATGTCGTCGACCGCGCCGTGGCGCTGCGCGGGCTGACGGCCGGCGCGTGCCGAACCCGGAATCTGCCGCTGGTCGGTGCGCCGTCGAATCCCGTCGCCACGCTGCGGTCGCCTGCTGAGCTGCCCGGTTCGCTGGTGGCCCGCTACGGCGCCGAGGCGCCGAACGTCATCGCGCGCGCGTCGTGTCCCCGGCCGACCGATCCGGTCGCCGACGGAATCGACGTCATCCGAGCGGAATTCGAGTACGCGGTCACCCACGAAGGGGCGTTGACCGTCGACGACATCCTCGATCGGCGCACCCGCATCGGGCTGGTCGCCGCGGACCGCGCCAGCAGCGGAGGCCACCGCCGCGGAGGTGATTTCGGCGTAGTTCGTCAACCTCAGCGTGACCAACTACACCGAAACCCTCTACAGCGGGATGTTCTTGTGACGGCCGCGGCGTGCCGGAGCCTCGGCGAGCGCCTGCGTCAGCTTGGAGCGGGTGTGCGCGGGGTCGATCTTCTCGTCCACCACACCGATCTCGATCGCGGAATCCACGCCGCCGGCGATCCTCTCGTGCTCGACAGCCAGCGCCTCGTGCAGCGCCTCGCGCTCCTCGGGTGCGGCGGCGGCCAGCTTCTTCTTGTGCAGGATGCCGACCGCGGCCTTGGCGCCCATCACGGCGACCTCGGCCTCGGGCCACGCGAACACCTTGGTGGCGTTGAGCGAGCGCGAGTTCATCGCGATGTAGGCGCCGCCGTAGATCTTGCGGGTGACCAGCGTGACGCGCGGCACCGAGGACTCACCGAACGCGTGCAGCAGCTTGGCGCCGCGGCGCACCACGCCGCCCCACTCCTGGTCGACGCCGGGCAGGTAGCCGGGCACGTCGACGACGACGACCAACGGAATGCCGAACGCATCACACAGCCGCACGAAACGTGCTGACTTCTCGGCACTTTCGGAGTTCAGGCAGCCGCCGAGGCGCAGCGGGTTGTTGGCGATCACGCCGACCGTGCGCCCGGCCAGCCGGCCCAGACCGACCACGATCGACGGCGCCCAGCGGGACTGGAACTCCTCGAACGGCTCCGCCCCGTCGGCGCGCGAATCCAACAGGGCCTCGATCAGCGGGTGCACGTCGTAGGCGCGCCGCGCCGACTCGGGCAGCAGCGCCTTGAGGTCGGTGTCACCGGCCTCGGCCTTGCTGCGGTCGAAATGACCCTGCTGGCAGAACAATCCGACCAGGCGACGACCGCGCTCGTAGGCGTCGAGTTCGTCGTCGGCGACGATGTGGCACACGCCGGACTTCTTGTGGTGGGCCTCCGGACCGCCGAGCGAGACCATGTCGACGTCCTCGCCGGTGACGCTGCGGACCACGTCGGGGCCGGTGACGAACACCTTGCTGTCGGGCGCCATCACGATGACGTCGGTGAGCGCCGGGCCGTACGCGGCGCCGCCGGCGGCGAAGCCGACGACCACCGAGATCTGCGGGATGTAACCCGACGCCCGGATCATCGCCTCGAACACCAGTCCCACCGCGTGCAGCGCCTTGACGCCCTCGGCCAGCCGCGCGCCGCCGGAGTGCCAGATGCCGACGATCGGGCTCTGCTCCTCGATCGCCAGGTCATAGGCGTCCACGATGTGCTTGCAGCCGTCCACGCCCATCGCGCCGCCCATCACGGTGCCGTCGGTGCAGAACGCGATCGTGCGCACGCCGTTGACGGTGCCCGCGGCGGCGAGCACACCGGAGTTGTCGCGCTCGTGCAGCAACTCGACGCTGCCGTCGTCGAAGAAGGTCGACAGCCGCAGCAGCGGATCGCGCGGGTCGAGGGATTCGTCGACTGCTTCGGGGGCCAGCCGATTCTCGATTGTCGTCATGTGTTCTCCTGTGTCAGTACTTCCCGAAGGCGAGTGCGACGTTGTGCCCGCCGAATCCGAACGAGTTGTTGATGGCGTATTCGTAGTTGCCCGGCCGGGGACCGCCTGCGACGACGTCGAGGTCGATCTCGGGATCGAGGTTCTTGAGGTTCAGCGTCGGGGGGATGACGCCGCTGCGCAGCGCCTGCACCGTGAGGATCGACTCCACGGCGCCCACCGCTCCGACGGAGTGGCCCAGAGCCGACTTGGGCGCGTACACCGCGGGGCGGTGGCCGCCCATCGCGTTGTTGATCGCCTGGCCCTCGGCGACATCGCCGACGCTGGTGCCGGTGGCGTGGGCGTTGACGTGGTCGATGTCGGTCGGCTTGAGACCCGCGAGCTCGATGGCCCGGGTCATCGCGTAGCCCGGCACGCTCACCATTGGGGTCGGGCGCCACCATGTGGAACCCGTCGGAGGTGATGCTGGCGCCCATCAACCGGGCCAGGATCTTGGCGCCGCGCGCCTTGGCGTGCGCCTCGGTCTCGATGACCATCAGCGCGCCGGCCTCACCGAACACGAAACCGTCCCGGTCCTTGTCGAACGGGCGGCACGCGCCGGCCGGGTCGTCGTTGTTGGTCGACATCACGATGCGCATCTGGGCGAAACCGGCGATCGGGACCGCCTCGATGCGCTGCTCGACGCCGCCGCAGATCGCGATGTCGGCCTCGCCGAGCACGATGTTGCGCCAGGCCTGCGCGATGCCCTCCGAGCCCGAAGCGCACGCCGAGACCGGGGTGACGACCCCGGCCTTGGCGTGGCGTTCGAGCCCGACGACCGCCGAGGGCCCGTTGGGCATGTACATCTGCACGGACAGCGGTGACACGGCCTTCATGCCGCGTTCGCGCATGCCGTCATAGGCGAACACCAGCGCCTCGGCGCCGCCGAGGCCGGTCCCGATCGACACCAACAGCCGGTTGGTGTCGACCTCGGGCGAGCCCGCGTTCTCCCAGACCCGGCGACCCAGTACGGTCGCCATCTTCTGCGGATACGACATCCGGCGGTTCTCGACGGCGGTGAGCTCTCCGTCGAACTCCTCGAGCAGATGGCCGCCGATGCGCACCGGAAGGTCGAACTCCTCGACGAAGGGGTCCTCGAGGCGGCGGATGCCGCTCTGTCCCTCCAGCAGCGCCTTCCACGTACCTTCGGCGTCGGTGGACGACGCTCGTGGTCATCGCCATGCCGGTCACGACGACGTCGGGTAGCCCGCTACCAGTAGTCGGCGAAGCCATGCTGAGTCGCGTGTCCTTTCTGCGCTCGTGCGTCTAGTAACGACCGAAGGCCAGAGCGACATTGTGGCCGCCGAAGCCGAAGGAGTTGTTGATCGCGTACGCGTAGTCGCCATATCGAGGCTCACCCGCGACGACATCGAGATCGATCTCGGGGTCGGGCGTCTCGTAATTCAGCGTCGGCGGGATGACACCGTCACGCAGCGCCAGCACCGTCAGCAGCGACTCCAGAGGCCCGACGGCGCCGATCGAGTGGCCCAGCGCCGACTTCGGCGCGTAGACCGCGGCGTGGTCCACACCGGCGACCCGGATCGCGTTCGCCTCGGCCGTGTCTCCGATCGAGGTGGCCGTGGCGTGAGCGTTGACGTGCTGGATGTCCTTGGGCTCCAGGCCCGCGGTCTCCATCGCCCGCTTCATCGCCTGACCGGCCCGCAGACCATCGGAGGCGGGAGCGACCATGTGGAAGGCGTCGGACGTGATGCCCGCACCCATCAGCCGGGCCAGCGGCTTGGCGCCGCGGGCCTTGGCGTGCTCCTCGGTCTCGATGATCATCAGCGCGCCGGCCTCGCCGAACACGAAGCCGTCCCGGTTCTTGTCGAACGGCCGCGACGCTCCTGCCGGATCGTCGTTGTTCGTCGACATGGCGCGCATCATCGAGAACGCCGCGATGGGCAGCGCCTCGATGCCGCCTTCCACGCCGCCGCAGACCGCGAAGTCGGCATCGCCCATGACGATCGAACGCCACGCGTGGGCGATCGCCTCCGAACCCGACGAGCACGCCGACACCGGGGTGATGACCCCGGCGCGGGCGCCCAGCTCGAGTCCGGCGACGGCCGCCGCACCGTTCGGCATGATCATCTGCACGGCGAGCGGCGACACCTTGCGCGGGCCGCCCTCGTTCATCGCGTCGTAGGTCTCGACGATCTTCTCGCCGCCACCCAGACCGGTGCCGATGACCACCGCGAACCGGTCGGGGTCGACCTCGGGCTTGCCCGCTGTCTCCCACAACCGGCCCGACAGCAGCTTCGACATGCGCTGCACGTAGGACATGCGGCGCATGTCGAGCCGGGACATGTGGCTGTCGACGTTGTCGACCAGGTGGCCACCGATGCGCACCGGCAGGTCCCACTTGGTGACGAAGTCGTCCTCCAGAATCCGGATGCCGCTTTCGCCCGCCAGCAGGCCCTTCCACGTGCTCTCGATGTCACCGGCGAGGGCCGTGGTGGCCTCGACGGCGGTCACCACGACGCTGGGGAAACCTCCGTTAGCAGTGGAAGGCCTGCTCATTCTGCTGCGAACTTCTCGCGCAGGGCGGCAGCCGCCTCGGGGTTCTCTTCCTCGAGCTTCTGGATGTAGGCGACGACGTCACCGACGGTGCGCAGACCGGCGAGGTCCTCGTCGGGGATCTTCACGCCGTACTTGTCCTCGGTCTGCACGGCGATCTCGACCATCGACAGCGAGTCGATGTCCAGGTCGTCGACGAACGACTTCTCGGGAGTCACCTCGGACGGCTCGATGCCGGTGACCTCTTCGATGATCTCGGCGAGGCCGGCGATGATTTCTTCCTGAGTGGCGGGCACAGTGGCTCCTTCTATTTATCGGGTGTTACTCTCTTGGAAGGTGAACGAACGATCGATGTTATGGACTTGTCACTGGGCGGCGCGCAGAGCTTCTGCGAGTCCGTCCAGGTCAGCGGGGGACTTGATGGGGTGGGTCGGCGTTCCCTTCATCTCCCGCTTGGCGATGCCGGTCAGCGTTCCCGCTGGCGGGAACTCGACGATCGCGGTGACGCCGAGTTCCTTCATGGCGGCCGTGCACAGATCCCAGCGCACGGGCCGGGTCATCTGGGCCACCAGTTTGGCCATCGCGTCGGCCGCCGAGGAAACGGGCCGGCCGTCGGCGTTCGACAGCAGCGATGACCGTCGGCTCAGCGGGGTTGACGCGGTCGGCGACCGTGGCGTACTCGTCCAGCGCCGACGCCATGTACTGGGTGTGGAACGCGCCGGCGGTGGCCAGCGGACGGACCCGGGCGCGGGCCGGGGGATCCTCGGCGAGCTTCTCGAGCGCCGCGAGCGCGCCGGCGGCGACGATCTGGCCGGCGGCGTTGCGGTTGGCGGGCACCAGGTCCAGCGCCTCGAGGCGGGCGAGCACCTCGGCCTCGTCGCCGCCGAGCAGGGCGGACATGCCGGTGGGCTCCAGCGCGCAGGCCTTGGCCATCTCGCGACCGCGCGTGGCGGCCAGGGCGACGGCGTCGTCGGCTGAGATGACGCCCGGCTATCGCGTAGGCGGCGAGCTCGCCGACGGAGTGTCCGGCGGCGACGATCTGCTCGGCACCGGTCAGCACTCCGCGCGTGGTCAGCTCCTCGTAGGCGAGCAGCGTGGCGGCCACGACGAGTGGCTGGGTCACCGCGGTGTCGGTGATCTCCTCGGCGGTGGCGGTGGTGCCCAGCCGCGCCAGATCCAGACCACTGATCTGCGACCACGACGCGATGCGTGCAGCGGCGCCGGGCAGCTCCAGCCACTCGGCGAGCATGCCGGGTGTCTGCGAGCCTTGTCCGGGCGCGAGGAATGCAAGCACAGTCGTCTGAGGCACGTCTCTAAGAAAACATTGTGAAGACGGTTTTGCGCGGTGTAAGAGATTATGAACTCTGTCTTAGAAATTTGTGGACATCCCACAAATCAGCATGTGATGCGACTCCATCGAGATCCGACCGCAATGTGTTATCTCGGCCAACGGCCCACTGATGTGACCGATGCAACACCGGTGACCTGCTCTGATCTTGTGCTCTGCGCTGCGGCGGTGTGGGCCTGGCGGGTCAGGCGGCCGAGCGTGGTCGCCACCCGCAGCACATAGGCGTCGCGCGGAACGGTCGGGTCGCGGCCGGTGAAATCGGCGATCCGTTTGAGCCGGTAGCGGACGGTGTTTGGATGAACGAACAATTTGCGTGCGCACGCTTCGATCGCGCCGCCGGAATCCAGATACGCATCCAGCGTCTCCGTCAACGCCGGCCCGGCGTCCGCCAGCGGTCGCATCACCTCCGCTTCCAGAGCGACCGCGGCGGTGGCGTCGCCGAGCAGTGCCCGCTCCGGCAACAGCTCGCGTGCCGAGACCGGGCGCGGCGCGCCCGCCCAGCCGGCGACCGCGTTCATCCCCGCGATGGCCTCGGACGCGCTGCGGTGGGCCGCCCCCAGCGTGGGCGCCGTCGGGCCGATCACCACGGGCCCGTCGGCGAACACCGTCATCAGCTCCGACAGGAAGCGGTCGGTCGGCGACAGGCCGCCCGACACCACGGCGACCAGCCACGTGCCGTGCACGTCGGACAGCGCCGACCTGCCATTGCGGTCGGCCACGTCGTGCACGTCCTCGCCGGCCAGATCCATCCGGTCCGGCCGGGGCAAGCCGACGATCACCGTCGCCGGCGCGGTGGCGTCCCAGTTCAGCGCGGCGGCCTGCGACTGCAGATCCGGCCCGATGTCCCCGCGCACCACGGCGTCGACCAGGTTGGCCTCCATCCTGGTGTCCCACGCGCCACGCGCCTCGGCCTGATCGGCGTAGGCGCTGGCCGCCGCGAAGGCCAGGTCGCGGCTGTAGCGCAGGATGCCCGCGGTGAGCGCGGTGAGCTGCTCCTCGGAGCGCGCCAGCAGCGGCACCACTTCCTCGAAGAACTCCATCGTCACGCGCACCATCTCGACGGACTGGCGTAGCGCGATCCGCCGGCGCAGATCCTGGGGCACCACCTCGAACGCCTGCGCGGTGTAGCTGACATCGCTTTCCGGTTCGCGCATCCACTGCACGAAGTTCACCACCGCGGTCTGCACCACCAGCTGCACACTGGCCCGTTGCGAGGCCTCCAGGTCGGCGAAGAACGGCAGCCGCTCCTCCAGCGCATGCACTGCCTGGGTGGCCAGCCGCCCCGAGTACTGCTGTAGCCGGCGCAGCACCGAATCCGGGACGTTCTCCAGCACCTCGACCGTCGACCGAGGCGGGATGAACCGATTGTTGTCCGGCATCCCTAAAACCTACGCCGACGCTCTGGAGGAATCCTCCAAATCAGGACACCGCGTCCTAATGTCGTCGGCTACGCGACTCCGGCAATGCTCCTACCGATGATGTCAGTCGCTACGCGACTCCGGGATCCGACGTCTGCTCCGGCGCCGCCAGCACGTCGTCGATCTGATACTTGTTCGCCGCCTCCACCGCGATCGAGGCGTCGATGTTGCCGTCGCGTGCCAGGCCCTCGAGCACGGCGACCGCGACGGACTCGCCGTCGGTGTTGTAGTAGCGCCGTGCGGCGGGACGGGTGTCGGAGAAGCCGAACCCGTCGGTGCCCAGCGTGATGTAGGTGCCGGGCACCCACGGGCGGATCTGCTCGGGCACCGCACGCATCCAGTCCGACACCGCCACCACCGGACCGACGGCCTCGGCGAGCGCCTTCGTGACATAGGGCGTGCCCGCCGGCCGATCCGGATGGCGCAACTGCTCCTTCTCGATCGCCACACCGTCACGGTTGAGCTCGTTCCAGCTGGTCACCGACCACACGTCGGCCGCCACGTCCCAGTCCTCGGCGAGCAACTCCGCGGCCCGCAACGCCGACGGCATCGCCACGCCGGATGCCAGGATCTGCGCGGCGTGCGTCTTGGCCTCCTGGGCGGGCTGGTACCGGTAGATGCCGCGTAGCACGCCCTCCACGTCCAGGCCCTCGGGCTCGGCGGGCTGCACGTACGGCTCGTTGTAGATCGTCAGGTAGAAGAAGACGTTCTCCGGGTTCTCGCCGAACATCCGGTGCAGGCCCGACTCGATGATGTAGGCGATCTCGTAGGCGAACGCCGGGTCGTAGGCCACCACCGCGGGATTGGTCGACGCCAGCAGCAGCGAATGGCCGTCGGCGTGCTGCAGACCCTCACCCACCAGCGTGGTACGCCCCGCGGTGGCGCCCAGCGCGAAGCCGCGGGCCATCTGGTCGGCGGCGGCCCAGAAGCTGTCGCCGGTGCGCTGGAACCCGAACATCGAATAGAAGATGTAGATCGGGATCATCGGTTCGTTGTGGGTGGAATACGACGTGCCCGCGGCGATGAACGTGCCCACCGAACCGGCCTCGTTGATGCCCTCGTGCAGGATCTGGCCGACCTCGCTCTCCTTGTACGCCAGCATCAGTTCGGCGTCGACGGAGGTGTAGAGCTGACCGTTGCGGTTGTAGATCTTCAGGTTCGGGAACCACGAGTCCATCCCGAACGTGCGGGCCTCGTCCGGGATGATCGGCACGATGCGGTGACCGATCTGCTTGTCCCGGAGCACCTCCTTGAACGTCCGCACCGTCGCCATCGTGGTGGCGACCTCCTGCTTGCCCGAGCCCTTCTTCAACGCCTTGTACGCGTCGCGGGGCGGCAACGGCAATGCCTTGGACTTGGTGCGCCGCTCGGGTAGGAAACCGCCCAGGGCGCGGCGCCGGTCCAGCATGTAGCGGATCTCGGGCGCCTCGGGGCCGGGGTGGTAGTACGGCGGTAGATACGGGTCGGAATCGAGCTTCTCGTCGCTGATCGGGATGCGCTGGCTGTCGCGGAAGTTCTTCAGGTCCTCGCAGCGCCAGTTTCTTCATCTGATGGGTGGCGTTGCGGCCCTCGAAGTGGGAGCCCAGCGAGTAGCCCTTGATGGTCTTGGCCAGGATCACCGTCGGCTGGCCCTGGTGTTCCATCGCCGCGTGGTAGGCGGCGTAGACCTTGCGGTAGTCGTGGCCGCCGCGCTTGAGGTTCCAGATCTCCTGGTCGGTCATCGGCTCGACGAGTGCCTTGGTCCGCGGATCCCGGCCGAAGAAGTGGTCGCGGACGTAGCCGCCGTCGTTGGCCTTGTACGTCTGGTAGTCACCGTCGGGGGTGGTGTTCATCAGGTTCACCAGCGCGCCGTCGCGGTCGGCGTGCAGCAGGGCGTCCCACTCGCGTCCCCACACCACCTTGATGACGTTCCAACCCGCGCCCCGGAAGAACGACTCCAGCTCCTGGATGATCTTGCCGTTGCCGCGCACCGGGCCGTCGAGGCGCTGCAGGTTGCAGTTGATGACGAAGGTCAGGTTGTCCAGACCCTCCAGCGCGGCGACATGCGCCAGGCCGCGGCTCTCCGGCTCGTCCATCTCGCCGTCGCCGAGGAACGCCCACACGTGCTGCTTGGAGGTGTCCCGGATGCCGCGGTCGTGCAGGTAGTGGTTGAACCGCGCCTGGTAGATCGCGTTCATCGGGCCCAGCCCCATGGACACCGTCGGGAATTCCCAGAAGTCCGGCATCAGGCGAGGGTGCGGGTAGGACGGCAGCCCGCCGCCCGGGTGGCTGTGCTCCTGGCGGAACCCGTCGAGCTGCTCGGCGGTGAGCCGGCCCTCGAGGTAGGCGCGCGCGTAGACGCCGGGGGAGGCGTGCCCCTGAATGAAGATCTGGTCACCGCCACCGGGGTGGGCCTTACCGCGGAAGAAGTGGTTGAACCCCACCTCGTAGAGCGCGGCCGAGGACGCGTATGTCGAAATATGGCCACCCACACCGACTCCCGGACGCTGCGCGCGGTGCACCATGATCGCCGCGTTCCAGCGGATCCAGGCGCGGTAGCGCCGCTCGACGTCCTCGTCGCCGGGGAACCACGGCTCGAGCTCGGTCGGGATCGTGTTGACGTAGTCGGTCGACGTCAGCGACGGGATCGCGACGCGCTGTTCGCCCGCGCGTTCCAGCAACCGCAACATCAGGTAGCGCGCCCGGGCCGGACCGGACCGCTCCACCAGGTCGTCGAAGGACTCCAGCCACTCGCCGGTCTCTTCGGGGTCGATGTCCGGCAGATACGACGCGACGCCTTCGCGAATGACGCGAACGCGGTCGGGTTCGGCTGTGCTGCTGGAGTTTTGGGCCAGGTCCTGGCGCACGAACTCGGTGGTCAACTTCCGCTCCTTGTCAGGCGGGTGAAGCGCACGGGATCGGCCGAGTGGGTCTGCTCGCTCTTCCCGTGCACGGTGTACTCCATCCTGGTCCAATCCTGCCCCATCCGCACCGCCGGGTGTGAACGGTTGCATTTAGTACACGCGACGGACTGCTCGCCCGGTAACGTCTGCAGACTGTGCTGATCGGTTGGCCGCGCGCCCCACAGCGTGCGGCTCGCCGCGGCTGCGACAGGCAGCCTCGCCGGCATGGCGATGATCGTCGTCGGCTGCACCAACGTCACCGACGGCGATGCGTCGGTGGCCCAGGGCGACGCGCCGCTGTACCGGGCATCGGTGTCGGCGTCGATCGAGGAGTCCGCGGCCAGCTCCAGCGCACGCGAATCCGAGCGGCAGGCCTCGCTGACCGCCGAGGCGGTGCACACGGCGTGCGAGGCGATGAGCTCCAGCAGCGCCGACGCCATCGGCGCGGTGAACGCCTACGTCGATGCGTTCAACACCGATCCCGCCGGCGCCGCCCGGGCGGCGGGGCCCGCGGTGGACGCGCTGAACCACAGTGCCGACCTGGTGGTGGCCAGCATCGGCGATCCGTTGACGGCCGAGTTGCGCGACGCCCTCAACGCCTGGGTGGACGCAGCGCGTGCGGTGGCCACCGCGATCGCGGGCAATTATCCGACCACCGAATTCAACGCCGCGATCGCCCGTCTGAACGATTCGAAGACCACGGCACTGGACCGATGCGACGCGGCGTACCGGTGACGTCGGGGGCGGATGGCTTGCTGTCGACCCGCGGCGTGCGACGATAGGGGACAGACGTGGCACAGCGCACAGCGTGCCGGCGAAGCTGAAGGAGGACTGACCGTGGTGTCGGCGGGTGACCCCCCGAACTACGCCCGCAAGCTGGGCATCCAAAAAGATCAGGTTGTGCAGGAGTTGGGCTGGGATTCCGACGTCGACGACGACATCCGGGCCGACATCGAGGACGAGTGCGGCGGTGAACTGCTCGACGAGGACGCCGACGATGTCGTGGACGTGGTGCTGCTGTGGTGGCGCGACGACGACGGCGACCTCGTGGACCGGCTGATGGACGCGATCACCCCGCTCGCCGATGACGGCGTCATCTGGGTCGTCACACCCAAGACCGGCAAACCCGGCCACGTGCAGCCCGCCGAGATCGCCGAATCGGCTCCGACCGCCGGACTGATGCAGACGTCGTCGGCCAACCTCGGTAACTGGATCGCCAGCCGCCTGGTGCAGCCGAAGTCCAAAGCCGCCGGCAGGCACTAGCCGTGCTGTCGGTCGGCCGGGCCGCGCCGGACTTCACGCTTTCCGACCAGAACAACCAGCCGGTGACGCTGAGCTCCTTCCGGGACGCCAAGAACGTGCTGCTGGTCTTCTTCCCGCTCGCGTTCACCGGCATCTGCCAGCGTGAGCTCGACGAGATCCGCGACGGCGTCGACGACTTCGTCAACGACGACATCGCGACCCTGGCGATCTCGGTGGGTCCGTCGCCCACGCACAAGATGTGGGCCACCCAGCGCGGGTTCACGTTCCCGGTGCTGTCGGACTTCTGGCCGCACGGCGCGGTCAGCCAGGCCTACGGCGTGTTCAACGACGACACGGGCTTCGCCAACCGGGGCACGTTCGCCGTCGACCGGTCCGGGGTGGTGCGGTTCGCCGAGTGCAAGCAGCCCGGCGAGGCGCGCGATCAGGCGGTGTGGGCCGCAGCGCTGCGCGGCGGTCCGGGGCTGAGTCGTGCGCCGAACGTGCGCTGAGGGCGTCGTTTGCGCTGTTTTCGCGCCCTGCACGCACACTCGGCGGATTTCCGTCGGTGCAGCCTCGCCGATTATGCTGCCCGGGATCGGGCGCGTAGCTCAGTGGTAGAGCTCTGGTTTTACACACCAGCGGTCGGCGGTTCGATACCGTCCGCGCCCACCGGACCTCAGCAGCAGCCCGTGGCCTTGCGCTCGGCCAGATGCGCGTGTTCGGCGTTGTTGCCGCCCCGCACGGCCGCCAGGAACTCGTCCAGGTCGATCCGCTTGCCGCCCAGCCAGGTGCCCTGCACCCGCACGGCGTCGATCAGCTCGGCGGGATCCACCGTCCACGGGTCGGCGGTCAACTCGACGAAATCGGCCAGCTTGCCGGGCGTGATCGAACCGACCAGCTGCTCGCGACGCAGGGTGCGGGCGGCGTCGATGGTCTGCGCGCGCCACGCCTGCTCCAGCGAGATGGCCTGCTCCGGGCAGTGCACGGTGCCCTTACGGGTGCGCCGGGTGGCTGCGGTGGCGATGTTGACGATCGGCGTCGGCGGTGACACCGACCCGTCGTTGTGCAGCGACACGCACGCGCCGGAGTCCACGGCGTCGGCGAACGCCGCCCACCGAGCGCCGTGTTCGGGTGCGAACATCGCGCCGTCGAGCAGCTCGCCCCAGTAGTAGTACTGGAACGGCGCCAGCGACACGTGCACGCCCAGCTGCGCGGCCCGGTCGAAGTGCGCCCGCGTGCCCGCTCCGCAGTGCTCGAGCCGCCACCGATGGTCGGTGCCGAGCAGGCCGTGCCGTGTCAGCGCGCCCTCGTAGGCGTCCAGCGCGAGATCCAGCGCCAGATCGCCGTTGGCGTGGAAGGCCATCTGCCAGCCGGCGGGAGCGGCCCGGTCGAGAATCGCGTCGAGTTGCTCGCGGGTGTAGTTCATCGACCTTTCCCCGCCGGCGACGGCCGGGTCGATGCCCGCGGTGCGGGTGGCCTCGGTGTCGAGGTACGGGAACGAGATCGCGATGTTGCCGACCCATGGCGAGCCGTCGGTCCAGAGCTTCACCCCGGCTTTGGTCAGCCACTTCTCGCCGGCGGCGAAAGTCGTTGGCTCCGGGTAGCTGTCGGTGATCGACATCTCCCACATGCTGACCCGCAGCGGGCACGACGGTGCTGCGGCCAATGCCTCGTACCCCGCGGTGAACTTCGGGTCGTAGGTCATGTCCGAGGTCGAGGTGTAACCGCCCCGCGACATCAACGCGAAGTAGCTCGCCGCTGACACCAGCGGGTCGCCCATCTGCGCCATCAGCGGCCCGGTGACCGCGGTGACCACCGGCAACTCGAAGCCCTGGCCGTTGAGCGTGCCGTCGGGGGTGCGTCCGTAGTGCGCTGCGACGGGATCGGCGGGCGGGTGGTCGTCCCAGCCGTACCGGTGGATCAGCGCCGAGTTGAAATACACGCCGTGGCCGGAGTTGTCGGTGATGACGGTGACCCGGTCGCCGAAGATCCGGTCGAGTTCGTCCCGCTTGGGCGTGGGATGCCCGTGCAGCAGCGCGTCGTATCCGGCGAACCACAGCGGTGTCTCGGGATCGGTCGTGGCGATCGCGTCGGCGAACACTTTTTGCACGTCCGACCACGTCGGGGCGTCCCACGGCGCCACCGAGCGGGCGGGCGCCTGGGTGGCGACGCCGCTGATGAGTGGATGTCCATGGGGCTCAACGAATCCCGGTGCCAGCGCGGCGGCGCCGGTATCGACGGTGTCGGCGCCCGGTAACGCCGCGCGGCATTCGTCGAGACTGCCCACCGCGACGATCTGCTCATCCGACACCGCGATGGCCCGCGCCCGGGGCGCGTCGGCGTCCATGGTGATGACGGTCCCCGCGGTCAAGATCACGTCGGCCATGCGCTCAGTGTGACAGCCGAGCCTCCCGGCGAGGGCCGATTCAGGCTGTGAGACGCTGCCGAGGTGTTCGCAGCAGCGCGGCCCGGCCGCGCAGCGGGAATCGCCGCCGGAGTCCTCGCCGACGCCGTGTTCGGCGATCCGGCGCGGGGCCATCCGGTCGCGGTGTTCGGAGCCGCGGCCGAGGCGCTCGAGCGGCGGCTCTACCGCGACGATCGGCGGGCGGGCGTTCTGCTCACCGCCACACTGCTCGGCGCGGTCGCTGCCGCAGGTGCGCTGGCCGAGCGAGCCGGCCGGCGCGCCGGCGTCGGCGGTGAGGCGGCGTGTGTGGCCGCGGCCACCTTCATCGCGCTCGGCGGTACGTCGCTGGCCCGCACCGGCGAGCAGATGGCGGGTCACCTGCGGGACGGCGACATCGAGGCGGCGCGCCGTCTGCTGCCGTCGCTGTGCGGACGCGATCCCTCGGTGCTCGACAACCAGGGCCTGACGCGTGCCGCGCTGGAGTCGGTCGCCGAGAACACCTCCGACGCCCAGGTCGGTCCGCTGCTGTGGGCCGCGCTCGGCGGCGCACCGGCGGTGCTGATGTACCGGGCCGCCAACACGCTCGACGCGATGGTCGGCAACAAGTCCGCGCGCTACCTCCGGTTCGGTTGGGCCGCAGCGCGATTCGACGATCTGGTGAACTTTGCGGCGGCCCGGTTGACGGGGCTGCTGGTGGTCATGTGCGCACCGCTGACCGGTGGCTCGGCGGCCGGCGCGGTGCGGGCCTGGCGGCGCGACGCGCGCAGGCATCCGAGCCCGAACGCCGGCGTCGCGGAGGCCTCTTTCGCCGGAGCGCTGGGAGTGCGCCTCGGCGGCCCGACGCAGTACGCCCACGAACTCGAGATCCGGCCCACCCTCGGTGACGGCTTGGTGCCGCAGGTCGGCGATCTGGCCCGCGCCGTGCGGCTCTCGCGCGTGGTTCAGGCCGTCGCGGCGGCCGTGGCGGTCAGCGTCGCCTGCCGTAGCGGTCGGCGAGCTTGTCCTGCGGGCTGACCGGTTCGGACGCCGCCTTTTCGCGTCGGCGCGCCCGCACTTCGGCATACACGAAATAGCCCACGCCGATCGGCGCGATGATGCCGAAGGCGATCCACTGGATGCCGTAGGACAGGAACGGGCCCGCGTCCAGATGCGGCAGCGGGATCGCGCCGAGGCCGCCGGGCTGATCTGCGACGAGCTGCAGATAGGAGCCCGCCAGCGGAACGCCGGTCAGCGCCGAGATCTGGGCCGGGTTGATCGAGTACACCTGCTGGATCCCCGCCTCCCGGAACGGCGCCTTGTCCGTGGCCACCGGTTCGGCGTCGCGCAGCCGCGCGGTGAGCGTCACGGTGCCGGTGGGGACGGAATCGAAGTCCGGCACCTGCGACCCGTTGACCGGCCGCACGTACCCGCGGTCGACGAGCACCGTGGGGCCGCCGTCGACGGCGAACGGTGCCAGCACTTCGAACGCCGGGTCGCCGGCGACGACCCGCAGCCGAGCCAGCACCTGCCCGCCGGGCAGATACCGCCGGTGGCCGTGACGCGCTGCCACTGTTCGTCGGGCGCCGAGGAGTCCTGGTGCGGCAGCACCGTGGTGACCGGCACCGGCTCGGCGTCCAGCGAGCGCGCGATCTGAGCGTTCTCCCGGGACGTCCGGGTGTTCTTGCCGAGCTGCCACGGGGCGAGCACGGTGAAGCACAGGTAGGCGAACGCGATCGCCAGCACGAACATCGCCAGCCATTGCGGCCGCAGCAGGAAGCTCAGTCGACGCACCGTCAGCCCGCCTTCTCCCGCTCGGCCAGCCGCTCGTCTACCCAGCCGTGCACGCCGGGCAACGCGGCGTCGATCACCTCGAAAACGTCCTCGAAGTCGTCCTGGGTGCCGTAGTAGGGATCCTCCACATCCTGCGCGTGCGCCCCGGATCGGGGGTCGAACGAACGCAGCATCCGCAACCGGTCGGTCGGCACCCCGCGCTCCTGCAGGATCCGCAGATGATTGCGGCCCAGCGCCACCACCAGGTCGGCGCCCAGATGCTCGTCGGTCATCTGGGCGGCGCGGTGCGCGCTCGGGTAGCCGTGACCGCGCAGCACGTGCGAAGCACGGCGGTCGGCCGGTTCCCCTTCGTGCCAGTGCCCGGTACCTGCGCTGCTGACGCGCACGACGTCGGCCAGCCCGCGTTCGCGGATCTGCTCGGCGAACATCTTCTCCGCCATCGGGCTGCGGCAGATGTTGCCCGAACAGATGAAGGTGACGTGCATCAGCTCAGACACCGAACACCTCACGCAGCTCGTCGACGGTCGCGACGTGGGTGAGCGCACCGCTGGGCGCTGTCGGCGAAGTCGGCGCGCCCGTACCCCCAGTCGACGACGATCGTGGCGATGCCGTGCGCGGCGGCGCCCTCGACGTCGTGGGAGCGGTCGCCGACCATCACCACGCGGTCGGGCAACGGCGTCAGCTGGCCCAGCGCATGCGCCAGCACATCGGCCTTGCCGGCCCGCGTGCCGTCCACGCTCGCCCCGGCGATCACCTCGAAACAGGCGTCGAGCTCGAAGTGGGCCAGGATGCGCCGGGCGGTCGGTTCGGCCTTCGACGTGGCCACCGCGAGCCGCACGCCCGCCGCAGCGAGGTCGCCGAGCAGCGCAGAAACGCCCGCGAACGGACGGTTCATCGACCAGCCCCGGCTCGTGTAGTCGGCGCGGTAGGCCGCCATCGCGTCGTCGACACGCGCGCCGAGGCCCATCGCCTGCAGCGTCCGGTGCATGGGTGGGCCGACGATGCGGCTGACCAGGTCGCCGTCGGGGACGGCGGCGCCGACGGCGGCCAGCGCATGGCGGAAGCTGGCGACGATGCCCTCCGCCGAATCGGTCAGGGTGCCGTCCAGGTCGAAAATCACCAGATCGCCGCGGCGCACCGGCGCCACGCCACGGGTGCTGTCCAGCATGTCGGTCACGCGGTCCATTGTCCCTGATGCTCGGAACCGGTGGACCCGCGCACTACTGTCGTGCTGTGGCATGTCTTACTCGGGTGATCGGATGACGGTGCGGCTCGCCGACGTCATCGACGTGCTCGACGCGGCCTACCCGCCGCGCTTGGCGCAGAGCTGGGACTCGGTCGGCCTGGTGTGCGGGGATCCGGCCGAGCCGGTCGAATCGGTGACTGTCGCGGTCGACGCCACCGCCGACGTCCTGGCGACCGTCCCGGATCGCGGCTTGCTGCTCGCCCACCATCCGCTGCTGCTGCGCGGCGTGGACTCGGTGGCCGCCGATACCGCCAAGGGCGCCCTGATCCACGCGATGATCCGAACGGGCCGGGCGCTGTTCACCGCCCACACCAACGCCGACAGCGCGTCCCCGGGCGTCTCGGACGCGCTGGCCGACGCGCTCGGCCTCGACGTGACCGGCGTGCTCTCGCCGGTGCCGTCGGCGCCGCCGCTGGACAAGTGGGTGGTGTTCGTGCCGACGCAGGACCCGGCGACTGCCGAGGCGGTGCGGTCGGCGATGTTCGCCGCGGGCGCCGGCCACATCGGCGACTACTCACACTGCAGCTGGAGCACGTCCGGGGTGGGGCAGTTCCTGCCGCATGACGGCGCGTCGCCCGCGATCGGCACGGTGGGCACCGTCGAACGCGTCGCCGAGGACCGCGTCGAGATGGTGGCGCTGCGGTCCCGGCGGACCGACGTGCTCGCGGCCCTGCGCAGCGCGCATCCATACGAGGAGCCGGCGTTCGACCTCGTCGCCCTCGAGACACCGTCCGGCGAGACCGGGCTGGGCCGGATCGCCCGTCTTGCCGCTCCGGAACCGTTGGCGGCCTTCGTGTCCCGTGTTCGTCGTGCGTTGCCCGGCACCTCGTGGGGCGTCCGCGCTGCCGGCGATCCGGCGGCCACGGTGTCGCGGGTCGCGGTCTGCGGGGGCGCGGGGGACTCCCTGCTGGCCGACGTGGCGGCCGCCGGGGTGCAGGCCTACGTCACCGCGGATCTGCGCCACCATCCCGCCGACGAGCATCGCCGCGTCTCCGACGTGGCGCTCGTCGACGTCGCGCACTGGGCCAGTGAGTACCCGTGGTGCGGTCAGGCCGCCGCCCTACTGCGCCGACGGTTCGGCGCCACGCTGCCGATCACGGTGTCCGACGTGCGCACCGACCCATGGAATGTCGAGGAAGCTGTACATGAAAGCTGATGTGAACCAACAACGTTGGTTGCTCGAGTTGACCGAGTTGGACGCCGAGATCGGCCGGCTCGAGCATCGGACGAAGAACCTCCCCGAGCAGGCCGCCCTGGAGAACGCGCAGCAGGCGCACCGGCACGCGAACGACCGGTTGGCCACCGTGCAGCTCGCGCTGGCCGACATCGACGCGCAGATCGCGAAGCTGGAGACCGAGATCGACGGTGTGCGCCAGCGCGAGGACCGTGACCGGGACCTGTTGAACGGCGGCACCGTCGACGCGAAGCAGCTCACCGAGCTGCAGCATGAGCTCGACACCCTGCAGCGCCGGCAGGCGAGCCTGGAGGACTCGCTGCTGGAGGTGATGGAACGCCGGGAGGAACTCGGCGCTGATCAGGACCGGGAACTGATCAGCATCGACGAGCTGCAGACCGCGCTGTCCGACGCCCAGCGCGCCTGCGACGACGCCAAAACACAGCTGGCGCAACTCAAGCACCAGTCCGTGTCGCGGCGCGAGGAACTGGTCGCCGACATCGACGAGGCGCTGCTGAACCTCTACGAGCGGCAACGCGCACGCGGCGGTGTCGGGGCGGGGCTGCTGCAGGGGCGACGCTGCGGTGCCTGCCGCATCGAGATCGACAAGGGTGAGCTGGCGCGGATCGCGGCGGCCGCCGAAGACGATGTGCTGCGCTGCCCGGAGTGCTCGGCGATCCTGCTCCGCGTCAAAGGGGCCGGCGCGTGAAGGTGGTCGTCGAGGCCGACGGCGGCTCCCGCGGCAATCCCGGGCCGGCCGGTTACGGCGCGGTGGTGTGGTCGGCGAGCCGGGATTCGATTCTGGCGGAGGCGAAGTCGGCGATCGGCCGGGCGACCAACAACGTCGCGGAATACCGCGGACTGATCGCGGGCCTGGAGGCGGCGGCGCAGCTCGGTGCCAGCGAGGCCGACGTGTTCATGGACTCCAAGCTGGTGGTCGAACAGATGGCCGGCCGCTGGCGGGTCAAGCATCCCGACCTTGCGCCGCTGCACCAGCGGGCCCGCGACATCGCGCAGAAATTCGACCGTGTCCGGTTCACCTGGGTTCCGCGCGGACAGAACGGCCACGCCGACGCCCTCGCCAACCAGGCCATGGATGCCGCGTCGGGTACCGAGGAGGAGGATCCACCGGCTGCCGACGCGTCCGTCGCCACCACGTCCGGGACCAGCGAGGTCGTCACCAATCCGGCGGGTTGGACCGGTGCGCGCGGGGCCCCGACGCGGTTGTTACTGCTGCGGCACGGACAGACCGAGCTGTCGGTCCAGCGCCGCTACTCGGGTCGTGGCAACCCGGCACTGACCGAACTCGGCACCCAACAGGCGGACGCCGCGGCGCGCTATCTCGGCGCGGCGCGGCGGAGTCGACGCGGTGGTGTCTTCGCCGTTGCAGCGAGCCCATGACACCGCCCGCGCCGCCGCCAAGGCGCTGGACCTCGACGTCGAGGTCGACGACGACCTGATCGAAACGGACTTCGGCGCCTGGGAGGGGCTGACCTTCGGCGAAGCCGCCGAGCGCGACCCCGAGCTGCACCTGAGCTGGTTGCGCGACACCGCGTTGCCGCCGCCGGACGGTGAGAGCTTCGATGCGGTGGCCGCTCGGGTGCGCCGCGCGCAACAGCGGATCATCGCCGAACGCGCGGGCCAGACGGTGCTGGTGGTCTCCCACGTGACACCGATCAAGACGCTGCTGAGGATGGCCCTGGATGCGGGCCCGGCGATGCTCTACCGGCTGCATCTGGACCTGGCGTCGTTGTCGATCGCCGAGTTCTACCCCGACGGCGCCGCGTCGGTGCGGTTGGTGAACCAGACCGCCTACTTGTGATCGGTGTGCAGGTGGACGCGTTCGCCGTGCAGCCCGAGCAGTGCGATCGCTTCCACCGGTCCGTCGGCGGCGCCGAACCAGTGCGGCGTCCACGTCGAGAACTCCACGGCCTCACCCGGTTCGATGGTGAAGTCCTGCTCGCCGAGCACCAGCCGCATGCTCCCCGACAGCACATAGATCCAGTCGTGGCCCTCATGGATCGGGTAGGTCCCGGGGCGGCGTGCGCCGACGGGCGCTGATCCGGATCTTGTAGGCGTGCAGCCCGCCGGCCGGGCCCTGGCCCGTCAAGGGCCAGAACGTGATCTGGTTGCGGGTGTGGGCGCCGCCGCGCACGCGCGGGTCGTCGACCTCCGGGGCGCGCAGCAGTTCGTCGGTGCTCACCGACAGCGCCTCGGCGAGCCGGGGGAGGTGGTCGAGGGCAAGCCGCCGCTTCCCGGATTCCAGCCGGCTCAACGTGGAGACGTCGATGCTGGACTCGGGTCGCGACGTCCTCCAGCGTCATGCCGCGCTGCAGCCGGAGTTCGCGCAGCCTGCGCCGGACCCTGGCGTCGACACCGTCGTCGCTCGTTTGCCTGCATGGCAAAGAAGATTGGCATCGCGGCGAGCGCGCGGGCAAGGTCGAGACATGACGGATTTCTGGGATTGCGTGATCGTCGGTGGTGGAGCCGCCGGGCTCAGCGCCGCTCTCGTGTTGGGCCGGGCCAGGAAACGCACCCTGGTCGTCGATGCGGGCGCGCAGAGCAACCTCCCCGCACACGGAATCGGGGGGCTGCTCAGGTTTCGACGGCGGCCGCCGGCGGAGCTGTACGCCCGGGGCCGCGGCGAACTCGGTCGTTATCCCTCGGTGCAGGTGCGCGACGCCGAGGTCGGCGCCGTCGTCGCCCACGAGGGCGGGTTCACCGCCGAGCTGTCGACCGGGGTGGCGCTTCGGCTTTCCACTGTCCGTTCTGCCACGGATGGGAAGTCCGGGACCAGCCACTGGCGGTGCTCGCGCAGGGCGAGCGCGCGATGCACATGGCGCGGCTCCTGCGGGGGTGGAGCGACGATGTGGTACTGCTGACGAACGGACCCGGCAGCCTCACTTCCGGCGCCCGGGACTGTCTCGGCGCCGGCGGGGTGCCTGTCGATGGACGGCCATCTCCAGATTGGAATCAGCCGGCGGCGAGCTGCAGGCGGTGGTCTTCGAGGACGGGACGAGCCTGCCGCGGCGCGGCCTGTTGGTGGAGGTGACGCTGCATCAACGCAGCGACCTGGCCCGCCGGCTGGGTGTGCATTCGCGCCGCCCGGGCCGGTTTCGGCGGAGGCGATCGAGGTCGACGCACTGTCCCGCACCTCGGTGCCCGGTGTTTACGCCGCGGGGGATGCGAGCGCGCAGATGCCACAGGTGGCAGCCGCGATCGCGGCGGGATCGGCTGCCGCGGCGTCGATCGTATCGAGTTTTCTGGAGGAGGAGCGATGACGACATCCGACGAGAAGGCGCACTGGGAGGCCAGATACGCCGAGCGCGAACGGATCTGGAGTGGCCGGGTGAATCCGTGGCTCGCCGAGTTCGCGGGTTCGGCGACGCCGGGCCGGGCGCTGGACCTCGGTTGCGGTGAGGGCGCCGACACGCTCTGGCTCGCCGAGAACGGTTGGCGGGTCACGGGCGTGGACATCTCGGAGACCGCGCTGGCCCGCGCTCGCGCCGAAGCCGCCCGCCGCGGTGTGACCGAGCGCGTCGAGTTCGTGCAGATGAATCTTTCCGAGGCGTTTCCCGAGGGCACCTTCGACCTGGTGTCCGCGCAGTTCCTGCAGTCGCTGGTGCGCCTGGACCGCGAGCGCATCTTCGCAGAAGCCGCCCGGGCGGTCGCGCCGGGCGGACTACTGATCATCGTGGACCATGGGGCCGCGCCGCCATGGGCGCAGCACATCCACGACCATGTCTTCCCCGGCATCGAGGAGGTGCTGGCCACCGTCGATCCCGGAACCGGGGCCTGGGAGCGCGTGCGCGTCGGTTCGGCCGAACGCGAGGCCGTCGGCCCGGACGGCCAGCACGCCGTGTTGCTCGACAACCTGATCGTGCTGCGGCGGCGTGTCGGTGGGGGTGGCTAGACTCGCACACATGTTCGATATCGACGCCGACGCCTCGGAAGCCGAGTTGCGTGATGTCGTCGAGCGCTGCGAGCGCCTGAAGGCGACCGCGGCGGCGGCTCAGGCCCGGGCCACCGCACTGTGGGCGTCCCGGCGCCGCGCGGCCGAGGCCGCCGCCGGGGTGCCGGCCCGCAAGCGGGGCCGCGGGCTGGCGTCCGAGGTCGCACTGGCCCGCCGCGACGCCCCGGTCAACGGCAACCAGCACCTGGGCTTCGCGAACGCTCTGGTGCACGAGATGCCGCACACCCTGGCCGCGCTGGAAGCCGGGGTGCTCACCGAGTGGCGGGCCACCCTGATCGTCAAACAATCCGCCTGCCTGACGGTGGAGGATCGGCGTGCGCTGGATGCCGAGATGTGCGCCGACCCGCAAGCCCTGGTCGGGTTGGGCAACGCCCGGGTGGAGGCCAAAGCCGCAGAGATCGCCGCCCGCCTGGACGCCGCTGCGGTGGTGGAACGCAAGAACCGGGCCGCCCAGAGTGCCGGGGTGTGGACCCGCTGCGCCCCCAACGGGATGGTGTACCTGACCGCGCTGATGCCTCTCTCGCAGGGCATCGGGGTCTACGCCACCCTCAAGCGCGAAGCCGACGTGTGCGCCGATGGTCGGGCCCGCGGGCAGGTGATGACCGAAACCCTGCATGAGCGCGTCACGGCGCGCTCCGCCGACCAACCGGCGCCGGTCGCGGTGAACCTCGTCATGGCGGACACCACCCTGTTCGGGGAGGACGATTGCCCCGGCTGGGTGGCCGGTTACGGCCCGGTCCCCGCGGTGGTGGCGCGCGACCTCGTCAGCGACGCCCTCGACAGCGAGGCCAAAGCCACGCTGCGCCGGCTCTACCGGCACCCGTCGCAGCGGGCAACTGGTCGCGATGGAATCGCGGGCGCGGATCTTCCCCAAAGGGTTGGCCCGCTTCATCGGGTTGCGGGATCAGACCTGCCGAACCCCCTACTGCAACGCCCCGATCCGCCACACCGACCACACCACCCCTGCCCGGCGGGGCGGCAAAACCACTGCGCTCAACGGGACGGGATCCTGCGAAGCCTGCAACTACGCCAAAGAAGCCCCCGGCTGGACCGTCACCACCAGCGAAACCCACGGGGCGCACGTCGCCGAGTACTGCACCCCCACCGGCGCGGTCTACCGCTCCACCGCACCCCCACTACCCGGACCGCTGCGCAGATACAGCGTGCTCGAGGGCCGGCTCAGCATCGACGTGGTCGAGCTGAAACGGACTGCCTAAGTGGCCAGCCGGCGGGCCCTGTGTCATGGCCGGCAAGCATTCGTTACCGGAATCGCTGCCGCAAGCATTACGTTGTTAGGGCGGATGAGCTGGCTGGGCGGCCGCGGACCATCTACCGGCCGGATGGGGGTCACGGTCGAGGATGGTTCGAGGAAAGTCCGGACTTCACAGAGCAGGGTGATTGCTAACGGCAATCCGAGGTGACTCGCGGGAAAGTGCCACAGAAAACAGACCGCCACCTCCGAGTCTGCGGACGACGGGGTGGTAAGGGTGAAACGGTGCGGTAAGAGCGCACCAGCGCTCCGGGTGACCGGAGCGGCTAGGCAAACCCCACCCGAAGCAAGGCCAAGAATGTCGCGCGGAGGGCGCGGCAGCGCAGACGCCCGAGGGCTGCTCGCCCGAGTCTGCGGGTAGGCCGCTCGAGGCACCCGGTGACGGTGTGTCCAGATGGATGGTCGCCGCCTCGCCGCCACACACGGTGGCGAGGAACAGAATCCGGCTTACAGGCCGGCTCATCCGCCCCTCCGAGGTCTCCTAGGCCTTGTCGACCGCCTTGTCCAGCCGTTTGAGCGCCGCCTCGATCTGCTCCTCGCAGCGTCGTGCCAGCTCGTGTTCCTGCTGATACAGCAGTCCGTAGGTGAAGGTGTCCTCTCCGGCGGCGTGGGCCACCTCGGCCTGCCGGCTCAGATGCGATCGGCTCACCACGCTGTCCTGGTGGTCGCCCAACAGCGTCTGGATCGCCTTCGCCCGGTCGGCGACCTTGCTCTCGCCGGTTGCCGCGGCGGTGTAGCGAAGCTGCTTGGCCCGCTTGCGAATCCGGTGCAGCGCCTCGTCGTAGTGCTCCGCCGGATCCTCGGTGGCGGCGCGGGCGGCCTTGGCGGCTTTGCGGACCCGCTTGTAGGCGGAATCGATCGTCACGTCCGCCTGCTCCTCGCCTTGCGGGGGCAGCGGAGGTTCGACCGCGAGCGCCTCGAGGGCGTCGAGCAGCCGGAAGTAGCGGGGTGAGCGCATCGCTGTCAGAGACCGCTTCCAGCCGGTCCGGTACCGCTTCTTCGCGCCTTCGACGAGCCGTGCGCGTACCGGGCCGCGCACATTGGCCTCGGGCAGTTCGTCGAGTGCGTGTTCATACCGCTCGGCGAGCACCTCCGCGTCCCGGGCGACACCCAGAACGCCTGCCAGCTCACGCAGATCGTCAAGGATCGGATCGTCGTCGGCGATGCCGAACGCTCCTTGCGAGGACTGCAGGAGGCTGCGGATCTTGCGGGTGGTCACGCGCATCTGGTGGATCGAGTCGTCGACGTCGGATCGCACGGCGCGATCCCACTCGATCAGTTCCCGGATGTTGTCGGCCACCGCCCGGTGCACGGGGTCGCTCGGCGGGGCTGGGGGAGTCCTCGGCGTCCTCCGGGCCGAGCACTCGCGCCAGTTTCGAACCGTGCCCTGCCGGGGCCGCCCCGGCGTCCAGCAGCCGGCGGCTCAAGCGCTCGAGGAGTTCGGGGCCACCGCCGTCGGTCAGCTCGAGTTCCCACTCGCGCCAGGTCTGTTCGTCGCCGCCGACGGTACTGGCCGTCACCTCGTCGTCGCAGAACTCGGCCACCGGGGCGCCATCGGGCCCGTAGAGCAACTCGACATTCCTCGCGGTGCTGATGCGGGCCACCGGTGCCAGCGGGCGGTCCCGGACGATCGCGAGCACCACGTCGCGAAGACCCTCCGGAACCTGCGGCTCGGCCGGTGCGCCGTCTTCGAGCGGCGCGCGGACCTCGGTGCGGGTGTCGGGACCGGCGGGCAACTTCAGATGCCAACCCGCGTCCGGGCCACCCGTCCTGCGCCGCAACGTGATCCGGTGCCGGGCCAGATCGTGCCCGGGTGTGTCGAAGTAGACAGCGTCGAGGGACTGTGACGGGGACCGCTCGACCCGGGTCACCGAGGACAGGCCGTCGAACGACGGATCGACGGTGGACTCGCCAACGTCGAATTTGCGCTCCGTCTCGGTGTACCTGGACATTTCGGTCGAGCTGGCGGGCATGGTCACCTTCGTTTCGGCGTCGGCGGGGACTCAAAGACTGCCACACGAACATGAACTCGCGGCCCCGGCCCGTGACCGGATCGGTATCGACTCGCGATCTGGGTCCAGGCGCGTCGTAGACCATTCGCGGCCGTCACTCTTATAGTTCTCTTATGAGTCCAGAGATGCGGCTCGAGGACTATCTCGATCGCGAAGGCAACATCGAGATTCCCTCCGGAGTCACGCTGACGTCGTTCATCGATCGCCATGTCGCGGAGTCGGGTGATGAGCCCGCATACCGCTACCTCGATTACGACCACGATCGGACCGTCGAGCTGACGTGGTCCATGCTGCGGACACGGCTGAGCGCGGTGGGTGCCCGCCTCCGCCAGGTCACTGCGCCCGGCGACCGTGTCGCCATCCTCACTCCGCAGGGCGTGGACTATGTCGTCGGCTTCTTCGCCGCCATCGAGGCAGGCGCGATCGCTGTCCCGCTGTTCGCGCCCGAACTGCCCGGTCACACGGAACGGCTGCACGCGGTGCTCGGCGATGCCCTGCCGACCGTCGTGCTGACCACCACGAGCGCGGCGCAGTCGGTCGGTGAATTCCTGCGCACGATTCCGCGTGCGCGCCGACCCCGCATGATCGCGGTCGACGCGGTACCCGACTCGGTCGGGGCCGGCTTCGTCCCGGCACCGGTGCACGCGGACGACATCGCCTACCTGCAGTACACCTCCGGATCGACCCGCACGCCGGCCGGCGTGGAGATCACGCACCGCAGCGCCTGCACGAACGTCGTGCAGATGGTCGAGTCGGTCGGCCTGGACTGGGATACCCGCGGCGTCAGCTGGTTGCCGCTGTTCCACGACATGGGCCTGCTGATGATCATGTTCCCGGCCCTGCTCGGCGGCCACATCACGCTGATGTCGCCGGTGGCGTTCGTCCGGCGGCCGTACCGGTGGATCCGCGAGCTCGGCGCCTCCGACCAACCCACGTTCGCCGCCGCGCCGAACTTCGCGTTCGAGCTCGCCGCCCAGCGCGGCCTGCCTCCCGCCGGCGACGCGCTGGATCTGAGCAACGTTGCGGGCCTGATCAACGGTTCGGAACCGGTCAGCATGGCCTCGATCGAGAAGTTCACGTCGGCGTTCTCGCCCTACGGGCTCGATCCGGCGGCGATCAAGCCGTCCTACGGCATGGCCGAGGCCACGCTGTTCGTGTCCACCACGCGGCCCGATTCGCGGCCCGTCGCGGTGTACCTCGATCGGGAGGCGCTCGGTCGCGGGCAGGCCGTTCGTGTCGGCGCCGACCACCCGAACGCGCTCGCTCAGGTGTCCTGCGGGCGCATCGCGCGCAGTCAGTGGGCGGTGATCGTGGACGCCCACACCGAGTGCGAGGTGCCCGACGGCCGGGTCGGCGAAATCTGGCTGCACGGTGACAACATCGGCAACGGCTACTGGGGCCGCGTCGACGAGACCGAGCTGACATTCCGCAACAAGCTGCAGTCCTGCCTGCAGCACGGCAGCCACGCCGAGGGCGCCGCCGAGAGTGCGCTGTGGTTGCGCACCGGTGACCTCGGCGTGTACCTCGACGGGGAGCTGTACATCACCGGCCGCGTCAAGGACCTCGTGATCGTCGACGGGCGCAATCACTACCCCCAGGACATCGAGGCGACGGTCTCGGAAGCGTCCCCGGCCGTACGGGCGGGGTTCGTCACGGCGTTCGCCGTGCCGGGCGACGGACGCGAAGAGGTCGTCGTCGTCGCCGAGCGTGCGCCGGGAGCGGGCCGCGCCGACGCCGCACCGATCCGGGAGGCTATCCGCGCTGCGGTGTCCCGGCGTCACGCCGTCCCGCTTGCCGATGTCAAACTCGTTGCGGCAGGCGTCATTCCGCGTACCACAAGCGGGAAGCTGGCGCGCAGTGCATGTCGGGCGCGCTATCTCGACGGCGCGCTGTGAACTGGGCGGGCGTTACAGTCCGGGGTGTGACTGACTACCAGACGATCACCCTCGAGCAGGCCGGGCCGATTGCCCGGATCACGCTGAACCGGCCCGACGCCGCAAACGGCATGGACGCCACGATGACTCGGGAACTCGCCGACGCGGCCGCCCGGTGCGACGATCCCGGAACGAAGGTGGTGGTGCTCACCGGCGCCGGACGGTTCTTCTGCGCCGGAGGGGATCTGAAGGACTTCGCGTCGGCACCCAGTCGCGGCCGCCATCTCAAGGGCGTCGCCGACGACCTGCACCGAGCCATTTCGACGTTCGCTCGGATGGACGCCGTCGTGATCACCGCCGTCAACGGCACTGCCGCCGGGGCGGGCTTCTCCCTGGCGATCACCGGCGATCTGGTGCTGGCCGCGGAGTCGGCGTCGTTCACGATGGCTTACACCCGCGTGGGGCTCAGCCCCGACGGCAGCTCGTCGTACTACCTGCCGCGGCTGGTGGGGATCGCCAGGGCCAAGCAGTTGATGCTGACCAACCGCACCCTGTCGGCGCCGGAGGCCGCGCAGTGGGGGCTGGTCGGCGAGGTGGTTCCGGACGACAGACTCGCCGCGCGCACCGATGAGCTGGCCGGGCGGCTCGCGGGCAGCTCGGCCGGCTCCAACGGCGCGGTCAAGGCGCTGCTGCTGAGCTCGTTCGCCAGCGGGCTGGAGGAGCAGATGGAGCTCGAAGGGCGGTTGATCGCCCAGCGCGCCGAAAGCCCGGACGGGCGCGAGGGGGTGGACGCGTTCCTGGCGAAACGCAAGCCAGCGTTCGCCTGACGTCCTAGTAGGAGTGCGCCTCGGCGGGGAACACGCCGGAGGCGACCTCCTGGGCGTACTGCGCGGCGGCCCGGCGCAGCTCGTCGCCGACGGCGCCGAAACGCTTGACGAACTTCGCCGTCTTGCCGTTGGTCATGCCGGCCATGTCCTGCCAGACCAGCACCTGGGCGTCGCAGTTGGGGCCTGCGCCGATGCCGACGGTCGGGATCGTCAGCTTGCCGGTGATCTGGGTGGCCAGCTCGGCGGGCACCATCTCCATCACCACGGCGAACGCTCCGGCTTCCTGAACGGCGATGGCGTCGTGGATCGTTTGTTCGGCGGCGTCGCCGCGACCCTGGACCCGGAATCCGCCCAGGCCGTTGACGCTCTGGGGGGTGAAACCGATGTGCGCCATCACGGGGATCCCGGCGGCGGTGACGGCCGCGATCTGGTCGGCCACCCGCTCGCCGCCCTCCAGCTTCACCGCGTGCGCGCCGGTCTCCTTGAGGAAGCGGGTGGCGGTGGCCAGCGCCTGGGCCGGTCCGGCCTCGTAGCTGCCGAACGGCAGGTCGGCGACCACCAGCGCATGCGGGGCGCCCCGGACGACGCCGCGAACCAGCGGGATCAGTTCGTCGATGGTCACCGGCACCGTGGTGTCGTAGCCGTAGACGACGTTGGCGGCCGAATCACCGACCAGCAGGACCGGGATCTGCGCCTCGTCGAACACCGCGGCGGTCGAGTAGTCATACGCCGTCAGCATCGCCCACTTGTGGCCTTCGGCCTTCCACTTGTGCAGATGGTGGGTGCGGATTCGGGTGCGCGGCTTGGCAGTGTCGACGACAGCACCATAGACAGGTCTGCTCAGACATCGTTGTCCCCTCTTCAGGGTGGGTCGTTTCGAATCCTCGAGGCCACATCGGGTCCCCGGGTTTCGCTGACCTGACCAGTCTGCCACCGTGCCGTCCGAAGATGAACAACGCGTTAAGTGGATTTGCTCACACCCGACCGAGCCGGGCATACGATCGGCGGATGCAACGGCTCAGCGGACTCGACGCCAGCTTCCTGTACCTCGAAACCGCCGCACAGCCGTTGCACGTGTGCTCGATCCTCGAGCTGGACACCTCGACGATGCCGGGCGGCTACGCGTTCGACCGGCTGCGCGACCGACTGTCCGAGCGCATCAGGGCGATGCCCGAATTCCGCGAGAAGATCGCCGACAACCGCTTCAATCTCGATCACCCGGTGTGGGTAGAGGACAACGACTTCGACGTCGATCGGCATGTGCACCGGATCGGGTTGCCGTCGCCCGGTGGCCGGCGCGAGCTCGCCGAGATCTGCGGTCACATCGCCTCGCTGCCGCTGGACCGCTCCCGGCCGCTGTGGGAGATGTGGGTGATCGAGAACCTGGGTGGGCCGGCCGACGACACCGCGCACCAGGGCGGGCGCATCGCGGTGATGACCAAAGTGCACCACGCCGCCGTCGACGGTGTCACCGGCGCGAACCTGATGTCGAAATTGTGCACCACCGAGCCCGACGCACCGGCGCCCGAACCGGTCGACGGCTCGGGCAGCGGCAGCGATCTGGAGATCGCGATCGGCGGCGCCCTCCGGTTCGCGTCCCGCCCGCTCAGCCTGGTCAACGTGGTGCCCAACACGCTGACCACCGTGTTGGACACGGTCCGGCGCGCCCGCAACGGCATGGCGATGGCCTCGCCGTTCGCCGCACCGAAGACCGCGTTCAACGCGAACGTGACCGCGCATCGCAACGTCGCCTTCGCCCAGCTCGATCTCGAGGACGTCAAGACCGTCAAGAACCATTTCGGCGTCAAGGTCAACGACGTGGTGATGGCGCTGGTGTCCGGGGTGCTGCGCACGTTCCTGCTCGACCGCGGGGAACTTCCGGACAACTCCCTGGTGGCGATGGTGCCGGTGTCGGTGCACGAGAAGTCCGACCGGCCCGGACGCAATCAGGTGTCGGGCATGTTCGCCCGGCTGGAAACCAACATCGCGGATCCGGCGGAGCGGCTCAAGGCCATCGCGTCGGCGAACTCCGTTGCCAAACAGCACAGTTCGGCGATCGCGGCCACACTGCTGCAGGACTGGACGCAGTTCGCCGCGCCCGCCGTGTTCGGCACCGCGATGCGGGTCTACGCCAGCAGCCGGCTCAGTGGCGCCCGGCCCGTGCACAACCTCGTGGTCTCCAACGTCCCCGGCCCGCAGGGCAGGCTCTACATGCTGGGCTGCGGGGTCGAGGCGATGTACCCGCTCGGGCCGATCTTCCACGGTTCCGGCCTGAACATGACCGTGATGTCGCTGAACGGCAACCTCGACGTCGGCCTCGTGTCGTGCCCCGAGCTGCTCCCGGATCTGTGGGACATGGCCGACGACTTCGAGGTGGCGCTGCGCGAACTGCTCGACGCGACCCGATAGCCACGCAGCGCCCGCACTGCGCCTCGCCAGCGCCGATGCGAGTTCATGGCAGCATGTGGTGCCATGAAGCTCACGACGGGGATCGCACGATCCGGCATCGTCCTCGCCTCGGCGATGTTCCTCGTCGCCGGGTGCAGCACGATGGTCGACGGCCGTGCGACGATCTCGGTTCCCCGGCCCGGATCACCCATCCAGTGGGCGCCGTGCCGGACCGAGGGGCCCTCCGATCAGTCGAGCATCCCTTCGGGCGCCGAATGCGGCCTGTTGTCGGTGCCCGTGAACTGGGACAACCCGGACAGCGCCGACGGCGCGGTGGCCCAGATCGCGATGATCCGCTTCAAGGCGACCGAGCAGAAGATCGGCTCGCTGATCGTCAACCCGGGTGGTCCCGGCGAGTCGGGCGTCAAAGCCGCGGCATCGATGGTGGCGACGCTGCCCGAGGCGCTGCGCAAGCGGTTCGACCTCGTGGGTTTCGACCCGCGCGGCGTCGCCAACTCCGCACCGGCCGTGTGGTGCAACAGCGACGCCGACAACGACCGGCTGCGCGCCGACAACGTCGTCGCCTACACCCCGGAGGGGGTGGCCCACATCGAGAAGCTCACCAAGGAATTCATCGCGCGCTGCACGGACAAGATGGGTAAGGACTTCCTCGCCAACGTCGGAACCGCGAGCGTCATCAAGGATCTGGACGCCATCCGGGCCGCGCTCGGCGACGAGAAGCTGACCTACCTCGGCTACTCCTACGGCACCCGCATCGGCGCCGGATACGCCGAGGCCTACCCGGACAAGGTGCGCGCGATGATCCTCGACGGGGCGGTCGACCCGAACGCCGACCCCTTCGAGGCCGACATCCGCCAGGCCGCGGCGTTCCAGAAGGCCTTCGACGACTACGCCGCGGACTGCGCCAAGGACAGCGACTGCCCGCTGGGCACCGATCCGGCCAAGGCCGTCGAGGTCTACCAGTCGCTGGTGTGGCCGTTGGTCGACAAGCCCGCGCGCACCGACGATCCCCGCGGGCTGAGTTACTCCGACGCCATCGTCGGCACGATTCTCCCGCTGTACTCACCGAACCTGTGGCGTCATCTGACCCAGGCGCTCACCGAGATCAGCGAAGGCCGCGGGGACACCATGCTCGCGCTGGCCGATCTCTACATGGGCCGCGACGCGCAGGGGCACTACACCAACGCCACGGACGCCCGCGTCGCGGTCAACTGCGTCGACAAACAGCCGATCACCGATCGGGCCAAGCTCGTCGAGCAGGACCGTCGCCTGCGGGAGGTGGCGCCGTTCATGAGCTACGGCGAGTTCACCGGTTACGCCCCGCTGGGCACGTGCGCGATGTGGCCGGTGCCGCCCACCAGCGAGCGGCACGAGATCGAGGTCAACGGGCTGCCGCCGATCCTGGTGATCTCCACCACCAACGATCCCGCCACGCCCTACCAGGCCGGCGTGGACCTGGCCCGGCAACTCGGGGGCGCCCTGCTCACCTTCGAGGGCACCCAGCACACGGTGGCCCTGCAGGGTGATGCGTGCGTCGACGACATCGCGACGCGTTACCTCCTCGACGTGACCGTGCCGCCCCCGGGCACCCGCTGCTGACCATCGAGCCCGACGCGGGGTAACGGCCCGGTCACCGTTGGGTCCCAGGGGAAGACCTGCGCCACATCGCGTGAAAGCATGACGGTCATGTGGCGGGTGGGACGGCTGATCGCGGCTGTGTGCGTGCTGTCGGCAGTGCTGTGTCCGTCGGCCGCCGCGGCCCCTGCGCCCGTCTGGGGCTCCTGCGCCGCCATGCTCGGCGACGCCTCCCGCATCCCGACCGCGCAGTGCGGCACCGTCTCGGTTCCCGTCGACTACGCGAAACCCGAAGGCGCGCAAGCGCAGTTGGCGGTCATCCGGGTACCGGCCAGTGGATCGAAGCTGGGAGTGCTGATCGTCAACCCGGGCGGGCCCGGCGCGTCGGCGGTCGAACACCGTCGCCGACATGGGGGCGGCTCTGGCCGACACCGAGGTCCTGCGCCGCTTCGATCTGGTCGGCATCGATCCGCGCGGGGTGGGGCATTCGACTCCCGCGGTGCGGTGCCGCACCGATGCGCAGTTCGACGCCTACCGGGCGCAGCCGATGACGGACTACAGTCCCGCCGGCGTCGCCCAGATCGAGGGCGTGCTGCGCGATCTCGCCGCCCAGTGTGTCGCGCAGATGGGCGCAGGAGTTCCTGGCCAACGTCGGTACCGCGGCGGCGGTGCGCGATATGGACACCGTCCGCGCCGCGCTGGGCGAACCGCAGATCAACTTCCTCGGTTTCTCCTACGGCACCCAGCTCGGTGCCGCCTACGCCGACGCCTACCCCGACCGGGTGCGGGCGATGGTGCTCGACGGCGCCGTCGACCCGAGCCTGGATCCGATCACCAAGAGCATCAACCAGATGGCCAGCTTCCAGCGGGCTTTCGACGAGTACGCCGCCGACTGCGGACAGTCCAGCGATTGTCCGCTGGGCACCGACCCCGCTCAGTTCGTCAACCGCTACCACCAGCTCGTCGACCCGCTGGCCGCCCGGCCTGCGGCGTCATCCGATCCGCGCGGGCTCGGATACCAGGACGCGATCACCGGAACCGTGAGCGCGCTGTACTCCCCGCGGTACTGGCCCTACCTCACCAGCGGCCTGCTGGGGCTCGCTCGGGGCACCGACCCGATCGATCTGCTGCTGCTCGCCGACGACTACCAACAGCGGGACCGCTCCGGGCACTACGGCAATCGCCAGGACGCGTTCACCGCGATCCGGTGCGTGGACTCGGTGTTCCCGACCGACCCCGCCGTCTGGGCCGACGCCGACCGGCGTGCCCGCGAGGTGGCCCCGTTCGCGGCCTACGGCGGCTTCACCGGGTTCGCGCCCCGCGACATCTGCGCCCTGTGGCCGGTGCCCCCGACACCGATGGTGGCTGCCGCGACGCCGCCGGGCCCGGGCAAGGTGGTGGTCGTCTCGACCACGGGCGACCCGGCCACTCCGTATCAGGCGGGCGTCAACCTGGCGCGCCAGATGAACGCGTCGCTGATCACCTTCGAAGGCCGCCAGCACACCGTCGTGTTCAACGGTGACCAGTGCGTCGACACCGCCGTCGTCGGCTTCCTGCTCGACTCCATCCAGCCGCCTCCCGGTTTACGCTGCTAGCAGCGCCGTAACACAGAATTAACAGGCGGAACCTACGCTTCGGGCATGGATCGGCAGAAGGAATTCGTGCTGCGCACGCTGGAGGAACGCGACATCCGCTTCGTCCGGTTGTGGTTCACCGACGTGCTCGGATACCTCAAGTCCGTAGCGATCGCGCCCGCGGAATTGGAGGGTGCTTTCGAGGAGGGCATCGGCTTCGACGGGTCCTCCATCGAGGGCTTCGCCCGGGTATCGGAGGCCGACATGGTGGCCCGTCCCGACCCGTCGACATTCCAGGTGCTGCCGTGGACCAGCAGCGCCGGCGAGCACCACTCGGCGCGGATGTTCTGCGACATCACGATGCCCGACGGATCGCCGTCGTGGGCGGACTCGCGCCACGTGCTGCGCCGCCAGCTGTCCCGGGCCAGCGATCTGGGCTTCTCCTGCTACGTACACCCCGAGATCGAGTTCTTCCTCCTCAAGCCGGGCTCCGAGGACGGCACCCCGCCGGTGCCCGCCGACAACGGCGGATACTTCGACCAGGCGGTGCACGATTCGGCCCCGAACTTCCGCCGGCACGCCATCGACGCGCTCGAGCAGATGGGCATCTCGGTCGAGTTCAGCCACCACGAGGGTGCGCCCGGCCAGCAGGAGATCGACCTGCGCTACGCCGACGCACTGTCGATGGCCGACAACGTGATGACGTTCCGCTATGTCGTCAAGGAGGTCGCGCTCGGCGACGGCGTGCGCGCGTCGTTCATGCCCAAGCCGTTCGCCGAGCATCCCGGTTCGGCGATGCACACCCACATGAGCCTGTTCGAGGGCGACAACAACGCCTTCCACAGCCCCGATGATCCGCTGCAGCTCTCGGAGGTCGGAAAGTCGTTCATCGCAGGCATTCTCGAGCACGCCCAGGAGATCAGCGCGGTCACCAACCAATGGGTGAACTCCTACAAGCGGCTGGTGCACGGGGGAGAGGCGCCGACGGCGGCATCGTGGGGTGCGGCCAACCGGTCGGCACTGGTCCGGGTGCCGATGTACACCCCGCACAAGGCGTCGTCGCGACGCGTCGAGGTGCGCAGCCCCGACTCGGCCTGCAACCCGTACCTGACGTTCGCGGTGTTGCTGGCCGCGGGGCTGCGGGGCATCGAGAAGAACTACGTGCTGGGCCCGCAGGCGGAGGACAACGTGTGGACCCTGACGCCCGAGGAGCGCCGCGCCATGGGCTACAAGGAACTCCCGGGCAGCCTGGGTGTCGCGCTGACCGAGATGGAGAACTCCGAACTGGTCGCCGAAGCGCTCGGCGAGCACGTCTTCGACTTCTTCCTGCGCAACAAGCGCACCGAGTGGGAGAACTACCGCAGCCACGTCACCCCGTTCGAGCTGAAGACGTACCTGTCGTTGTAGAGGTTTCTCGACCGCGGCGCGTGTCGCACTAGATGCCTCGGTTAGATTTCCAGTGTGGCCAAACCCGCGACGCAGCGCCCCAAGCTGCCTGGCGTCGGTCGGCTCGGGTTGGTGGAGTCCACCGCGCAGGCCGATCTCGACCGGCTGGGATGGAACACCGACGCGTACGTCGAGCTGCTGTGGTCGCTGTCGCGCGCACCCGAGGCCGACGGCGCCTTGCGCGCGATCGTTCGGCTCGCCGACGCACTCGGCGACGAATGGCACGAACTCGACGCCGCACTGCGCAAGGACCGCAGCTTGCGGGGCCGGTTGTTCGCGGTGCTCGGCTCATCGTTGGCGTTGGGCGACCACCTGGTGGCCAACCCGGAGTCCTGGCACCTGCTCGCGGGGCGGGTGACGCTGCCGCCTCCGCGCGAACTGCGGCAGATGTTCGCCGACGTCTCGGAAAAGAGCACCAGCGCAACGGTGGCCGCGCCCGCGCTGCGTGAGCTGTACCGAGACCGGCTGCTGGTGTTGGCCGCCCTCGACGTCGCCCCCACCGTCGAGAACGAACCGGTGTTGCCGTTCACCGTCGTCGGCGAGCACCTCTCGGATCTGGCCGACGCGGCGCTGGAGTCCGCGTTGAGTGTCGTCACCCGGGCGGTGTGCGCCGAGAAGCAGACCGCCCCGCCCACGCTCGCGGTGATCGCGATGGGCAAGTGCGGGGCCCGCGAGCTCAACTACGTCAGCGACGTCGACGTCATCTTCGTCACCGACGACGGGACGCACAACAGGCTCGCCCTGGCCACCCGGATCGCCGGAGAGGCGATGCGGCTGGCCAACGACACGTTCTTCGAGGTGGACGCCGCGTTGCGACCGGAGGGCAAGCAGGGCCCGCTGGTGCGCACCCTCGATTCGCACATCGCCTACTACGAGCGGTGGGCCAAGACCTGGGAGTTCCAGGCCCTGATGAAGGCGCGGCCGGCCGCGGGCGACCCGGAACTGGGCCGGCGCTACATCGAGGCGCTGGAGCCGATGGTGTGGACCGCCTCGGAGCGCGAGGACTTCGTCAGCGACGTGCAGGCGATGCGGCGCAGGGTCGTGGAGTTGGTGCCCGCCGAGGTGCGCTCCCGCGAACTCAAACTCGGCACCGGTGGGCTGCGTGACGTCGAATTCGCAGTCCAGCTGCTGCAATTGGTGCACGGCCGCAACGACGAATCGCTGCACGTGGCGTCCACGGTGAACGCGCTGGCCGCACTGGGTGCCGGCGGATACATCGGCCGTGACGACGCGGCCAACATGACCGCCTCCTATGAGTTCCTCCGCCTGCTCGAACACCGGCTGCAACTGCAGCGCCTCAAGCGCACCCATCTGCTGCCCGAGCCCGATGACGACGAGGGGCTGCGGTGGCTGGCGCGCGCGGCCCACGTCCGCCCCGACGGGCGCCACGACGCGCTCGGGGTGTTACGCGAAGAACTGAAACGCCAGAGCCACCGCGTATCCCGGCTGCACGCCAAGCTGTTCTACCAACCGCTGCTGGAATCGGTCGGGGTGACCGCACTCGGGCTGTCGGAGGGGATGAGCGCCGAGGCCGCCGAACGTCAGCTGGCCGCGCTGGGCTACGAGGGACCGCAGAGCGCTCTGACGCACCTGGCCGCCCTCACCGGCAGCAGCGGCCGACGCGGCCGCGTGCAGCAGGTGCTGCTGCCGACGCTGCTGGACTGGTTGTCCGACACCCCCGACCCCGATGCCGGGCTGCTGCACTACCGCAGGCTCAGCGAGGAGCTCGCCGAGCAGCGCGGGTTTCTCGCGACGTTGCGCGACGAGGGTGCGGTGGCCAAGCGGCTGATGCACGTGTTGGGCACCTCGGCCTACGTGCCGGATCTGCTGATGCGGGCGCCGGAGGTCATCCAGCTCTACGCCGACGGGCCCAACGGGCCCAAGCTGTGTGACGTCGACACCGAGGGCGTCGCTCACTCACTGGTGGCCTCGGCCGCACGGCACAGCGACCCCGGCCGCGCCATCGCCGCGGCGCGCTCGCTGCGCCGACGCGAGCTGGCCCGCATCGCATCGGCCGACCTGCTCGGCATGCTCGAGGTGACCGAGGTGTGTCAGCAGCTCACCTCGATGTGGGTGGCGGTGCTGCAGGCGGCGCTGGATGCGGTGATCCGGGCGAACACTCCGCACGGCGGGCCCCCGGCGCGCATCGCCGTCATCGGGATGGGCCGCCTCGGCGGCGGCGAGCTCGGTTACGGCTCCGACGCCGATGTGCTGTTCGTCTGCGAGCCGCACGAGGACATCGAGGAATCGGTGGCGGTGAAGTGGGCGGTGACGGTGGCCGAGCAGGTCCGGTCCCGCCTCGGGACCCCGGGCGCGGACCCGCCGCTCGACGTCGACGCCAACCTCCGCCCCGAGGGTCGGCAGGGACCGCTGGTGCGCACGCTGGCTTCCTACGCGGCCTACTACGACCAGTGGGCCCAGCCGTGGGAGGTGCAGGCGCTGCTGCGCGCGCACCGGGTGGCCGGGGATCTCGAGCTCGGCGAACGCTTCCTGCTGATGCTCGACAAGACGCGTTACCCGGCGGGTGGTGTGTCGGCGGAGACGGTGCGCGAGATCCGGCGGATCAAGGCGCGCGTCGACGCCGAACGGCTGCCGCGTGGCGCCGATCCGAACACCAACACGAAACTGGGCCGCGGCGGGCTGACCGACATCGAATGGACCGTGCAGCTGCTGCAGCTGCGCTACGCGCACAAGATCCCGTCGCTGCACACCACCTCGACGCTGGACACCCTCAACGCGATCGGTGCCGCCGAATTGATCGCAGAAGGTGACATCGAGCTGCTGCGCGACGCATGGTTGACCGCGACCCGCGCCCGCAACGCCCTGGTGCTGGTGCGGGGCAAGCCGACCGATCAGTTGCCCGGACCCGGCAAGCTGCTCAACGCGGTCGCGGTGGCGGCCGGCTGGCCGGAAGGGCACAGTGGCGAGTTCCTGGACAACTACCTGCGGGTGACGCGGCGGGCGAAAGCCGTGGTGCTCAGGGTATTCGGAGGCTGATGTGGACTTCGCGTTCGAGGCGATCAGCGGTGAGGACTACGACCGCCAGCGGCGGTGCTACGAGCCGTTGACCGAGGCGCTGCGCACGCTCATCGACGTGGGCATCCACACCGAGGCCGACGACGCGACGGTGCTGATGGCGCTCGACCACCTCGAGCAGGCGACCGCCCTGCTCGAGCAGCGGCAGCGCTCGGGCAGATCGACGCTGCGCCACGCCGACACCGGCCGGCCCGTCGCGTGGGCGAATCCGGCTGTGGGACTGCGCAATGCGATAGCACCGCCGATGGTCATCGAGCACGAGGCCGATGGCACCTGCTGGAGCGAGTTCACGCTGGGACCGGCCTACGAAGGCCCACCGGGGTGGGTGCACGGCGGTATCTGCGCGCTGGTGCTCGACCACATCCTGGGTGAGGCCGCCAGTGACGGCCTGACCCAGCCGAAGTTCACCGGCACCATCAGCCTGCGCTACCTGCGCGGTACGCATCTGGGGCCGTTGCGCGCCGAGGCGTTCGTCGAGCGCTCCGAGGGGGTCAAGACCTTCGCGCGCGGATTCCTGCGGGACGGTGACGGTGTCACCGTGGAGGCCGAAGGCGTGTTCATCAGGCCCGCGTGGGCGCGGGACGCCGGCTGAGCCGCTGTGAAGTTCTACGTCTCCACGGCATTCCTGGATACCCGCGAAGCGATCGAGATCGCCAGGGCCGCAGATGAACTCGGCTATCACGGGATCGCCATTCCCGATCACGTGATCAACCTCGAAACGCTGCAGACGCCGTACCCGTACACCAAGGACGGCAGCAGGCGGTGGGAGGCGTTCACCGATTGGCCCGACCCGTGGGTGATGATCGGTGCCATCGCGCTGGTGACCACGCAGCTGCGGTTCGTGACGACGGTGTACCTGCCCGCGATGCGGGACCCGTATTCGGCGGCCAAGGCGATCAGCACCGCGGCGCATCTCGCGCAGGGCCGGCTGGAGCTCGGCATCGGGGTGGGGTGGTGCCGTCGAGGAATTCGAGCTGCTCGGGCAGCGGTTCGAACGGCGCGGCAAGCGCACCGACGAGATGCTGGAGTTGATGAAGGCGCTGTGGGCGCCGGGCTGGACCGAGTACTCCGGCGAGTTCTACACCGCGCCCCGCATGGAGATGGAGCCCACGCCGCCGCCCATCCCGATCTACGTCGGTGGGTTGTCCGACATCGCGCTGCGGCGCGCGGCCCGCCACGACGGCTGGATCGGCGATCTGATCAGCACCGAGCAGGCCCTCGAACGCGTCGCGGCAGTGCGGACTCTGCGCGCCGAAAAAGGCTTGAGCATGCAGGATTTCGAGGTCATCACGCCGCTCACCGACGCCTTCACCCCGGAGCACTACGCGCGCGCGGAGGCGGGCGGTATCTCCGGGATCGTCACGATGCCGTGGATGTTCTACAGCGGCCCCGACGCGTCGCTGGAGCAGAAGATCGACGGGATGCGCCGGTTCCAGTCCGACATGGGGATGGAGTGCAGCTGACGAATCCCGCACGCCGGTGAACTTGTCGGACCTGGTTGGCATGATGGAGTCATGTGTTATCCGACAACGTCTTTGGCCGCTTCTGAGCGGTTGGGGGTGTTGTTCGACGAGTTGGCGGAGCTGACCGGGCAGCGCAATGCGATCGACGGGCGGATCGTGGCGATCGTGTCCGAGGTGGACCGTGATGGGTTGTGGGCGGGCACCGGTGCGCGCTCGGTCGCGGCGTTGGTGGCGTGGAAGGCCGGGGTGTCGCCGTCGCGGGCGCAGACCATCGCCGCGGTGGCTCACCGGGTCGAGGAGTTCCCGCGGTGTGTGGCCGGGTTGGGGGAGGGCCAGTTGTCGCTGGATCAGGTCGGGGTGATCGCCCAACGCGCCCGCACCGGGACCGATGAGCATTATGCGGATCTGGCGGCCAGCGCCACGGTCAGCCAGCTGCGCACCGCGCTGAACCTCGCCCCCAAACCCGAACCCGAACCGGAACCGGAACCCGAGCCGGATGTCGAGGATGACGCCGAGGTGGAGGAGGCTCCGCGGGATCCGGGTCCGCGGGTGTCGATCACGCAGACCTCCGATGAGCAGTACACCTATTGGCGGATCGTGTTGCCGCACGAGCAGGCCGCGGTGTTCGACGCCGCGCTGGCTTCGCATCGGGATGCGCTGGTCGAACAGTGGAAAGGCGACCACCCCGACATCAGCGCAGCGGCGGGGCGGCCGCCGTTGCCGGGCACCGCGGAGGCGTTTATGCGGCTGGTCGAGAGCAGCTGGGACGGCGAGGCCGCCCGCCGCCCGCACGGGCAGCGCACCACCGTGGTCGTGCACGTCGATGTGAAGGACAGGCTCGCCGCGCTGCATCTGGGGCCGCTGCTGTCGGATGCCGACCGGCAATACCTGACCTGTGATGCCACCTGTGAGGTGTGGTTCCACCGCGACGGTCACCCGATCGGGGCTGGGCGCAGCACCCGCACGGTCCACCGGCGGCTGCGTCGCGCGCTGGAGCACCGGGACCGCTGCTGTGTGGTGCCGGGTTGCGGGGCGACCCGCGGCCTGCATGCTCATCACCTCCGGCACTGGGAAGACGGCGGCCCCACCGAGCTCGACAATCTGGTGCTGCTCTGCCCGTATCACCATCGGTTGCATCACCGCGGCGGCATCACCATCACCGGCCCCGCCCAGCAGCTCGTCGTCACCGATCAGACCGGACGGACGATGACCTCAGCATCGCTGGCCCGACCGCCGACCACACCTCCACCGGCGGTGCCGCCATGTCAGGGGCCGACCGGGGAACGCGCCCACTGGTGGTGGTACCAACCACCACCCCTGACCGCGACCAACTAGGGCGCGGTCAGTACACCTAGACGGCGAGGCCTGGTGAGTCTGCGGCCGCCGCGACGATCGGCACCCGGACCGAGATGGCCAGCGTGCCGCCGTGCCCGTCGTCGACGGTGATCTCGAAGGTGTCGTGCTTGTCGGCGAGCGACGCCCCTGGTGCGCCGGCGGCGGCGCGAGCGTCGTCGGTCGGCGTGTAGGTGAAGTCACCGGCGCTGTAGACGACGACGCCGCCCTTGGCCGTCGTGGTGGTGCCGCTGAAGGTCAGCGGGTCCAGGTCCGCGTCCCTGGCGGTGGCCGTCCCCGTCACCACCGCTGTCACCGGGTCGGCGCTGCTGGTGTAGGACCCCCTGGTCGGCGCACGGTTCACCGACGGCTTGACCGCGACCGTCACCGGGATGGTCAGCGAGCCGCCGAAGCCGTCCAGCGCGGTGATCGTGAAGGTGTCCTCTTTGTCGGCCGGGGTGGCGTTGTCGGCGGTCACCTGGTGGCGCGCGGCGGCGGTGGGGGTGTAGGCGAAGCTGCCGTCGGCGTTGACGACCACGTTGCCCTTGGCCGTGGGCCCGGAGCCGATGAAGGTCAACAGGTCGCGGTCGGGATCGACGGCAGTTGCGGTGCCGGTCACCTTGCCGCTCAACGCATTCGGCGCTCCGACGGTGTAACCACCGTCCGTCGGCGCCTGGTTCGCACTCCCCAGCGGCGTGATACCGACGCGCACGGTGAGCATTGTCGTGCCGCCGTGGCCGTCGTCGACAGCCACCCGGAACGCGTCCGTCTTGACCCTGGGCGGGGCGAACGGTTTGCTCGCCTGCGCGCGTGCCTCAGCGGTGGGGGTGTAGGTGAAGCTGCCGTCCTCGTCGATGCTGACCCCGCCTTTGCGGGTTTCCGCCGGGAACGCGTAGGTAAAGGTGTCTTCGTCGGGGTCGACGGCGACGATCTTGCCCGTGACCACGCCGGTGTTCGGATTGGTGAACACGTCGGTGGCCGCGGCCTGTGCCGGTGCCGCGTTGGCCGGCTTGATCCGGACGGTGACGGGGATCCGGGTGGTCCCCCCGTGGTCGTCGCTGACGTCGATGGTGAAGGTCTCCTGCTTGTCCCGTCTGGGGGCGTCGGAGGCGGCCGCCGCGTGCCGGGCCTCCTCGGTGGGGACGTAGACGAACCTGCCCCGGTCGTCGATCGTCACAGTGCCGCCCTTGGCCGAGGGTGACGCGCTGAACGTGATTCCGTCCTTCTCGATGTCGCTGGCGCGCACGACGCCGGTGACGTTCGGGCTGAAGAACGACGACCGGGTCCGCACGGTGGCCGTCGGCGCATCGTTGCCCGGCTTCACCCGCACCGTCACCGTGATGGTGGTGGTGCCGCCGTGACCGTCGGCGACGGTGACATCGAAAGTGTCCTGTCTGTCGGCGTCCGTGGCATCGGCCGTCGCGGCCGCGTGCCGCGCCGCGTCCGTCGGGGTGTACGTGAACCGGCCGCGCTCGTCGATCTCGAGGGCGCCGCCCTTGGCAGTGGGCGAGGCCGTGAAGGTGATCGGGTCCCTGTCGGTGTCGCGGTCGATGATGCGTCCGCGCACCTCGGCGCTGAACAGTCCGCCCGAGGTTCGGGCCCTCGCGGTCGGTACCGCATTGGCGGGCGCGACCGTGACGGTGATGGGCACGGTGGTCTGTCCGCCGGTGCCGTCGCTGATCGTGAGGACGAAGTTGTCGGCTTTCACATCGTCCGGTGCGCCCAGCGCGGCGGCGGCATGGCGTGCCTGGCGCGTCGGCCGGTACGTGAACGAGAAGGTGTCGCCGCTCTGGGACACGGTGACGGAGCCCTTGCCCGGCGTGCTCGCCACGGCGGTCAGTGGGTCGCCGTCGGCATCGGAGACGATGACCCACCCCGTCACGATGCCCGATGCGTCCGGATCGTTGACCGCCGGCGTATCGGCGACCGGATCGTGGGCCGGCTCGATCAGGGCGGTAGTGAAAGCCGCCGTCCTCGCTGCGGAGATCGGTGCGGTCTCGGTCTGGCCGAGTTGGCGGCGCGCGGCCGCGGCCAACACCCACCAGGCAGGGGATTCCACCGGCGTCGCCGGCGCGCCTCCCGGTGCGAGCAGCGTGGACAACAGGTCGGTCAGCTTCACGGTGGTCGCGCGCGTCACCGGCGTGTCGACGGTGTCGACCGGAGCCGAGACGGTCACGGTGCCCGGCGCTTCGGTGGACACCGTGGGCGCCGTGGGCACCGTGGGTGCGGACGTCGTCGCGACGTCGACCACCGGCTCTGCGGTCGGGACGGCCGACGACGCTTCGGCGGCGGGCACGTCTGGCTGCGCTGCGGGGGCGTTGTCGGTGGACGCCGTCGCCATGTCAGCGTGCAGTCGGCGCTTGGCGACCGCGCGGCCGGACCGCTTGCGCACGGGTTGCGGCTCGGCGGCTTCGTCGGTGTCGACCTCGGCGTCGGTGTCGACGTGTGCGCTCGGCGGGTCAGCCGCCGGCGCCTCCTCGGCCGGGGCGTCGGTGTCCTGCCCGGCGCGTGAGTCGGTGATGTCGGTCGACGTACTCGCCCCGCTTGGCTTGTCCCCGCTGTCGGCGCCGCCCGCGCCGGTCGTGCCTGGCGAACTGTGCCCGGTCGAACTCGTCGACCCCCCGGTGTCGTCGGCTAACGCAACGCCGGGCGAGGTGCTTACGCCGATCCCGACCCCCAGAGCAAACGCGAGTGCGCCGATCCGGCCAACGTGCTTCTCATACCCCACGGCGTTGCTCCCCCGAGAATTACCACCACGGTCAATTAGGGAGTCATCCTAGGAGATCCAGCTACCGGCAGGCCTCATCTTCGCCGTTTTGGCGCGTCCGCTGCGCAAACTCGGCGTGCCGCTGCGCAAACTCAGCGTGCCCCCGGGTTCGCTGTTCGCGCCGCCGGGTGAGCAAACGCGACGTCAGCGTCGCGCGGCGAGCGACGCCTGCCGTCGCTCATCCACCGACCAGGCGCCGGCGCCGGTAGTTGCGATCAGCAGGAAAGCGAAGCAGAACATGATCGCCAGCTCGCCGCCGTTGCCGCCGAGTTGAGGGTCGAACGGCCAGAAGCTCGCGGGCTCACCACTGAGCAGACCCCAGTGCTGCCAGAAGTAGGCCACCGCCATTTCTCCGGACGCAAAGAGCGCGGCGATGCGGGTGAAGAATCCGGCGATGATGAGCACCCCGAGGATGACCTCGATGATCCCGGCGAACCAGAACGGCCAGGTGCCGGCGGGCGCCGCCTGGCCGATCGGCCAACCGAACAGCTTCATGGTGCCGTGCAGCGTGAACAACACGCCGAAGACGATGCGGAAGATGCTCAGCACGGGGGCTGAGTAGGAGGCCAGCCGGGCGTCGAGTCTCTGGGTCATAGCTGGAGACTACCTGTGCGGACCGCAGTCCGGATGGTGGAACCATCGAGCGGCGGCGAGCGAAGCGCGGTGCCGAACGCGAACGAGCCCACCCGGGAACGGGTGGGCTCGTCGCGTTAGCTGCTCTAAACGTCGTAGTACAGCGAGAACTCGTAGGGATGCGGACGGATCTGGATCGGCATGATCTCGTTCTCCCGCTTGTAGGAGATCCACGTCTCGATCAGGTCGGTCGGTGAACACGCCGCCCTCGGTGAGGTATTCGTGATCCTCCTCGAGACGGTCGATCACCGCCGCCAGCGACGTCGGCGCCTGCGGGATGTTGGCGGCCTCCTCGGGCGGCAGCTCGTAGAGGTCCTTGTCGACCGGTGCCAGCGGCTCGATCTTCTTCTTGATGCCGTCGATGCCGGCCATCAGCATCGCCGCGAACGCCAGGTACGGGTTGCCCGAGCTGTCCGGGCAGCGGAACTCGAGGCGCTTGGCCTTCGGGTTGTTGCCGGTGATCGGGATGCGGACGCACGCCGACCGGTTGCGCTGGCTGTACACCAGGTTGATCGGCGCCTCGTAGCCCGGCACCAGCCGCTTGTAGGAGTTCACCGTCGGGTTGGTGAACGCCAGCAGCGACGGGGCGTGGTGCAGGATGCCGCCGATGTAGTGGCGAGCCAGATCCGACAGGCCGGCATAGCCCGACTCGTCGTGGAACAGCGGCTTGCCGTCCTTCCACAGCGACTGGTGCGCGTGCATGCCGGAGCCGTTGTCACCGAACAGCGGCTTCGGCATGAACGTCACGGTCTTGCCGTTGGCCCACGCCGTGTTCTTGATGATGTATTTGAACAGCAGCACGTCGTCGGCCGCGTGCAGCAGCGTGTTGAACTTGTAGTTGATCTCGGCCTGCCCGGCGGTGCCCACCTCGTGGTGGCCGCGCTCGAGCACGAAGCCCGGCGTTCTGCAGGTTGGTGGCCATCTCGTCGCGCAGGTCGACGTAGTGGTCGTAGGGAGCGACAGGGAAGTAGCCGCCCTTCGGGCGGACCTTGTAGCCGCGGTTCGGGCTGCCGTCGGCCTCGAACGGCTCACCGGTGTTCCACCAGCCCGACTCGGAGTCGACCTCGTAGAAGGTGCCGTTGATCCGCGAGTCGAAGCTCACCGAGTCGAAGATGTAGAACTCGGCCTCCGCGCCGAAGAAGCAGGTGTCGGCGATCCCGGTGCTGGCCAGGTAGTTCTCCGCCTTGCGGGCGACGTTGCGCGGGTCGCGGGAGTACGCCTCGCGGGTGAACGGGTCGTGCACGAAGAAGTTCAGGTTCAGCGTCTTCGCCGCGCGGAACGGGTCGATCTGCGCGGTCTCGGGATCCGGCAGCAGCATCATGTCGGACTCGTGGATCGACTGGAATCCGCGCACCGACGAGCCGTCGAACGCCAGGCCGTCTTCGAAGACGCTCTCGTCGAACGCCGAGGCGGGGATCGAGAAGTGCTGGACGACGCCGGGCAGATCACAGAACCGAATGTCGACGTACTCGACGTTCTCGTCCTTGATCAGCTTGATGATGTCGTCGGCCGTCTTTTCTGCCACTGATTGCTCTCCTTTGACTCGGTAGCCCGCGGGTGACGCTATGGACACGATGTTGCGCGGCCGTCAACCACATGTTGCGTGGACGTTACGCATGCTCGCCGATGCCCCATCCGGCGCATCCGTGCCCGACACCTATCCTGGCAGTATGTCCCGCGCGTCCGGCTCCGGTCTCGGCTCCTGGTTGTCGGGGCCCGGCACGCCGGAACCCGGCACCTACCCCGGCGAGCGGCTCGGCCTGCCGCAGAGCGGCCCGGGGTCGATCGCCCGTTTCGGCCGCCGCATCGCCGCGCTGTGCGTGGACTGGCTGGTGGCTCTGCGGGCTGGCGGCGCTGGTGATGACCCTAGGTCTGTTCGGCTCATTGTCGCTGCAGTTGGCGCAGCTGATCGTCTGGTTTGTGCTCGGCGTGGTCTCGGTGCGGCTGTTCGGATTCACGCCAGGTCAATGGGTGTTGGGCCTGCGGGTGGTTCCGGCCGACGGGCGCGCCTACGTGGGCACCGGTCGGGCGCTGGCGCGTGGCCTGCTGATCGCGCTGGTGATCCCGGCGCTGTTCACCGACTCCGATCTGCGCGGCCTGCACGACCTCGCCACCAAGACCGCCGTGGTGCGCCGCTAGACCTGGTGGACGATCGCGCCGTTCATCATCGTGGTCGTCACCGTCGCGCTGTGGATGTCGTGCACGTCGATGTCGAAGATGTTGCGATCCAAGACGATCAGATCCGCGAGCTTTCCTGTCTCCAGTGAACCGACCTTGCGGTCGAGCCGGAGTTGGTAGGCGGCGCCCAGCGTGTTGGCCCGCACCGCCTCGGCGACGCTCAACCGCTGATCCGCCGGCGCGAGCACTGCGGCGTCGGGTTGGCCGATCAACTGGCGGGTGACGCCGATCTGGATGGAATCGAGCGGCTTGTAGGTGGAGAAGTAGCCCGCCGCGGGCCAGTCGGTCCCCAGCGAGATGCGTCCTCCGGAGGTGAGCACGTCCTGGGTGCGGTAGAGCCGGTCCTGCCGCGGCCGCCCGTAGCGTGCGGCCAGATTCTGCACGGTGTCGGGGTCGGCCGGCATCCAGTTCGCCGAAAACTGCGCGATCACCCCGAGTTGACCGAACCGCTGCTGTCGGGGTCCTCGACGTAGACCAGATGGGCGATGGTGTGTCTGCGATCGCGCGGCGGATTGGCCGCGATCGCCTCCTCGATCGAGTCCAGCGCGGTGCGGGCGGTGTGTTCTCCGCACGCGTGCACGTGCACGTCGTATCCGGCGGCGTCGACCTCACGGATCAGCTGGCGCCACTGCTGCTCGGAGAACGGTGAGCCGCCAGTGGAGTCGGGCTTGTCGGCATAGGGCTCGATCAGCCAGGCGGTGTAGCCCTCCTGGGTGCCGTCGCCGATCACCTTCACCACACCGACCTGCACCAGCTCGGTGGCGACCCGGTCCCGGATGTCGGTCAGCTTCGCCACCGCATCGTCGACCGGCGGCGACTTCACGGTGTAGGGCGCCACCACCCGAAACGGCAACGCGCCCTGCTGCTCCACATCGGTGTACAGCTTGATCAGGGCGCCCTGGTCGTCGCCGATCGGTGGCACCCCGGCGTCGAACACCGACGTGATACCGGCGGCGGACGCCTTCGGCAGCCAGCCCTCCAGCAGCGACTTCATGGTGTCCGGCGAGATCGGCTCGATGGCGTTGACGATGCCGAGCACCGCGTCGACCTCCAGCACGTAACCGGTGGGATCGCCGTTCTCGTCGCGCACGTAGTAGCTGAACCCGGGGATCGGGTCCTGTGAGGCCCGGGTCACGCCGGCCATCTCGAGCGCCTTGCTGTTGGCCCACAGGCTGTGCCCGTCGATGGCGAAGAAGAACCCGGGGCGGTCCGGCAGGACCCGGTCCAGATCGGCGCGGGTGGGCCCCTGCGGGCCGAACATGTCGACGCGCCAACCGAACCCGCGCACCGGCCCGTCCGGGTTGTCCTTGGCGAACTGCGCGATCGCCGCCAGCGCGTCCTGACCCGTCGGCACCTGGAGGTCGACGCCGGTGGTCAGGAACGCGCCGAGGAACGGGTGGATGTGACCCTCGACGAAGCCCGGCATCACCAGCTTTCCGCCGAGGTCCACGACCCGGGTGTCCGGCCCGGCCAGGGCCAACGCGTCGGCGTCGTCACCGACGTAGGCGATCGTGGTGCCCCGCACGGCGAGGGCCTGGGCCCACGGGGCCGCGTCGGAGACGGTGTACACGCGGCCGTTGTGAAAGACGAAGTCCGCCGGCGGCGCGCAGCACCGCTCGACGGGCTGAGACCGAACCCGGCCGTCCGAATGCCGCGAAATGCGGCGCCCACGTCGCACGCAGTGCACATGAACGCGGCCTCAACCCCCGCGAGGCCCGGTCGGTGACCCGGACCGCAGCAAATTGTCGCGGGCGGGGGATGTCAAGGCAAGCGCGGCGCCCTGCCGATCAGCGCCGTCGGACGGTGCGCTGCACGCCGCGCATCTTGGCTTGAGCCGGCAGGGGCCCCTTGGGCATCGCGGCCGGACCGACCTTGGTGCCGAGCGCCGCCAGCCGCGACTCCAGAGAGTCCATCTGCTTGACGGTGATGTTGGCCGGCAGCCGGTTCAGGTGCCGCTCCAGCTTGGCCAGCGGCACTTCGCCCTCGCCGTTGCCGATGACGACGTCGTAGATCGGGACATCGCCGACCAGGCGCGCGGTGCGCTTCTTCTCCTGCGCCAGCAGCGGCTTGACGCGGGTCGGGGAGCCTTCGCCGACGAAGATCACGCCCGGCCGGCCGATCACCCGGTGCACGGCGTCGAAATGCCCCGTGGCCGCGACGCCGGGCGTGACCCGCCACTTGCCGCGCAGGTTGTCCAGCGCCCACGCTGCGGCCCCGGTCTGGCCCTCGGCCTTGCGGTACACCGATTTCTGGGCGCGCCGGCCGAAGATGATGAAGGCGACCAGCGCACCGAGCACGATGCCGAGCGGAATCAGCATGAACATCGTGAAACCACCGGCGAAGAGGCCGCCCGCCACAGATGCGGCCACGATCAGCACGAAGGCGCCGATCATGTACGGCAGAAGCCGCTTGTCCTCTTTGCGCTGGATCTGGAACGCCTGCCACAGTTGACTGCGTCGTTGCTTGGACGCTGCCTTCCGGGTGGCCTTCGCCTCGGCTTTCGCCGCTTTGACCTCCGCGGCATTACGCGATTTCGCCATTGGATCAGGATACGTAGTCCGCCGCAGGCGCTGTCGCCCCTCCGGAAGACCGCGACGCGACTGTCTGCGCGTACAGCTTGCCGGCGCGGTACGACGAGCGCACCAGGGGACCGGCCAGGACACCGGCGAAGCCGAGTTCGGTCGCGAACTGCTGGTGCTCGACGAACTCGTCGGGATGCACCCAGCGCTCGACCGGATGATGGCGCGCCGACGGCCGCAGGTACTGGGTGATCGTGACGATGTCGCAGCCGGCCTCGTGCAGGTCACGCAGCGCGGTGCGCACCTCCTCGGGCGTCTCGCCCATGCCGAGGATGAGGTTGGACTTGGTGACCAGGCCGGCGGCGCGGGCCCTCGTCAGCACCGACAGGCTGCGGTCGTAGCGGAACGCCGGACGAATGCGCTTGAAGATGCGCGGCACCGTCTCGACGTTGTGCGCCAGGACCTCCGGCCGGGCGTCGAACACCTCCTCGCAGCAGGGCGGGCTCGGCGTTGAAATCGGGGATCAGCAACTCCACGCCGGTGTTCGGGTTCAGGGCCTTGATCTGGCGGACCGTTTCGGCGTAGAGCCAGGCGCCACCGTCGGGCAGGTCGTCACGCGCGACCCCGGTGACCGTGGAGTAGCGCAACCCCATGGCGGCCACGCTCTCGGCGACCCGGCGGGGCTCGTCGCGATCGAGCTCGGCCGGCTTGCCGGTGTCGATCTGGCAGAAGTCGCAGCGGCGGGTGCACTGTTCGCCGCCGATCAGGAAGGTGGCCTCGCGGTCCTCCCAGCACTCGTAGATGTTGGGGCAGCCCGCCTCCTCGCAGACGGTGTGCAGGCCTTCGCGGCGGACCAGGCTCTTGAGCTCACGGTATTCCGGGCCCATCTTGGCCCTGGTCTTGATCCACGGCGGCTTGCGCTCGATCGGCGTCGCGGCGTTGCGCACCTCGAGCCGGAGCAGTTTGCGGTTACCGGGATCGACACTCACTGCATCGATGCTACTGCGTCATCGCGGCTGGCAGGGCGTCCGTCGAGGACGTCACACACGGCGGCGGCGACGCGGTCGGTGACGTCGCTCGACGGTCACCGTGCGACCCAGTTCGGCGGTCAGCGACGTCACGCCCGCGTCGGCGATGCCGCACGGCACGATGGAGCCGAACGCGCCCAGATCGCAATCACAGTTGAGCGCGAAGCCGTGCAGCGTCGTGGCCCGTGCGACGCGGATGCCGATCGCGGCGACCTTACGCGCGGGCCGGCCCGCCGAGGCGGGCACCCACACCCCGGAGCGGCCCTCGACCCGTCCGGTCTGCAGGCCCAGGTCGGCGCACACCGCGATCAGCGAGTCTTCAAGGCGCCGAACGAAATTCACCACGTCGAGCGGCTCGGCCAGGCCGATGATCGGATACCCGACGAGTTGACCGGGCCCGTGCCAGGTGATCTTGCCGCCCCGGTCGGTCTCCACCACGGGGGTGCCCGAGACGGCCGGGTCCGGGCGTTCAGCCGGCAGCGTGCGCCGTCCCGCCGTGTACACCGGCGGGTGCTGCAGCAGCAGCAGGGTGTCGGGCCCACCGGCGACCCTGGCCTCGGCGATCTCGCGCTGCAGTTCCCACGCCGCCTGGTAGTCGAGCGTGCCGAGCCTGCGCACCTCGATGGGCGCGCTGCCCGACCGGACCGATGACGTCATGACATCGACGCTACTCACGGTTGTCGGCGCGTGGCGAACGCCAGCGCCTCGCGGATGGTGTTGTGGTGGAAGTGGAAACCCGCGCGCTCCAGTGCGGCCGGGATCGCGCGCTGGCCTCCCAGCACACCTTCGTCGGCGAACTCGCCGAGCACCGCCCGCAGCGCGAAGCCCGGCACCACCAGCGGCGGTCGGCCGGTTCACGGTACGGCCCAGGGCGGTGGTGAACTCCGCGTTGGTCACCGGCGCGGGCCCGGTGAAGTTCACCGGGCCGGACAGATCGTCGCGGGCGATCGCGAACAGCAACGCCCGGACCTGGTCCTCCAGGCTGATCCACGACAGATACTGGCGCCCGTTGCCCAACCGGGCGCCCAGCCCCAGCCAGAACAGCGGCCGGATCCGCCCCAGCATGCCGCCCGAGCGGGACATCACCAGCCCGGTGCGGGGAAGGACCACCCGCACACCGGCCTGCGCCGCGCCCGCGGTGGCCGCTTCCCAGTCCATCGCCAGCCGGGCGAGGAAGGTCTGACCGGGCCCGGCGCTCTCGTCGACCGGCGTGCTGCCGCTGTTGCCGTAGTAGCCGACGGCGCTGGCGTTGACCAACACGGGGACCTCGGCGTCCACGACGGCGCGGGCGAGCACCTCGGTGGGGCCGATCCGGCTGTCGCGCAGGCTCTGCTTGAACGCTCCGGACCACCGCTTCTCGCCGACGTTGACGCCGCAGAGGTTGACCACGGCGTCGACGCCACGCAGGGCGCCGGCGTCGAACTCGCCGGTGTCGGGATTCCAGAACACCTCATCGGCGTTCGACGGCGCCCGCCGCACCATCCGCAGGACGCGACGGTCGGTCGCGCGCAGCGCATAGACCAGCGCTGTCCCGATCAGACCGGAGGACCCCGCTACCGCGATGACCGAATCCGAGGGCATCGACACTTCGGCTACAGACCCAGGTCCGCCTCGAAGGCACCTTCTTCCAGGCGGCGCTTGATCGTGGAGACGAAGCGGCCCGCGTCGGCGCCGTCGATCAGCCGGTGGTCGTAGGTCAGCGGCAGGTAACACACCGACCGCACGCCGATCGACTCGTTGCCGAATTCGTCGACGATCACGCGCGGCCGTTTCACGATGGCCCCGGTGCCCAGCATGGCCGCCTGCGGCGGCACCAGGATGGGCGTGTCGAACAGCGCACCCTGGCTGCCGATGTTGGTGATGGTGAACGTGCCGCCCGACAACTCGTCGGGCTTGAGGTCGCCCGACCGGGCCCGCGCCGCGATGTCGGCGATCGCCCGCGCCAGCCCGCCGAGTGACAGGTCGCCGGCGTTCTTGATCACCGGGGAGAGCAGGCCCTGCTCGGTGTCGACGGCGAACCCGAGGTGCTCGGCGTCGTAGTAGGTGATCTCCTTGGATTCCTCGTTGTAGCTCGCGTTGACGTTCGGGTGGATCTTCAGTGCGTCGATGACCGCGCGGGCGATGAACGGCAGGTAGGTGAGGTTCACCCCTTCGCGTTCGGCGAAACTCGACTTCGCCTTGGCGCGCAGGGCCACGATCTTGGTCATGTCGACCTCGTGGGTCTGCGTCAACTGTGCTGTCGCCTGCAGGGATTCGCGCGTCTTCTTCGCCGTGATCTGACGGATGCGGTTGGCCTTCTGCGTGGTTCCGCGCAGATGTGCCAGCGCTCCCTCGGGCACGGGTGCCGAGCCGGAGCCTTCGCCGGAGCTTCGGCGGCACGGCGACGGCTTCGACGACTCCTTGCCGGCCTCGTCCTTCTCGCTGGCCGCGGCCAGCACGTCCTGCTTGCGGATCCGGCCGCCCACACCCGTGCCCTTGACGGTGGTCAGGTCGACGTTGCGCTCGGTCGCGAGCTTGCGCACCAGGGGCGTGACGTACGGGCCCGAGTCGCCGGATTTGGTCTCGGGCTTGGCTCGCTCGGGCTTGGGTTCGGGTTTGGGCTCCGCCTTGGGCTCGGACTTCTGCTCGGCCTTGGGTTCGGGTTTCGGTTCGGGCTTGGGTTCGGGTTTCGACTCGGCCTTCGGTTCCGGTTCGGGTTCGGGTTCCGGTTCCGGTTCGGGCTCCGGCTCGGGCTCGGGCTCGGCGGAGTCCTCGGCGCCCGCGTCGCCGATCTTGGCCAGTTCGCCGCCGACCTCCACCGTGTCGTCCTCTTCGGCGGTGATCGACAGCAGCGTGCCCGCGACCGGGGACGGGATCTCGGTGTCCACCTTGTCGGTGGAGACCTCGACCAACGGCTCGTCGACCTCGACGCTGTCGCCGACCTTCTTGAGCCAGCGGGTCACGGTGCCTTCGGTGACGGACTCGCCGAGCTCCGGCATCACCACCGGGGTGGCGGACCCGGAGGACCCCGACGACCCCGATCCACCCGAGGACTTCTGCGCCGGCTCGGGTTCGGGTTCGTTCATCCTCGGACTCATCCTGGGGCTCATCCTGCGTCTCTTCGTCCTCGGACTCGGCGGCCGGCTCGTCGGCCGAATCCGCGGACTCCTCGTCATCGCCACCATCGCCGCTGTCACCGTCGTCGTCGGCGTCACCGATGACGGCGAGTTCGCCGCCGACCTCGACCGTGTCGTCCTCCTGGGCCACGATCTTCTTCAGCACACCCGCGGCAGGAGAGGGAATCTCGGTGTCGACCTTGTCGGTCGACACCTCCAGCAGTGGCTCGTCCTCCTCGACCGTGTCTCCCTCTTGCTTGAGCCAGCGGGTGACTGTCCCCTCGGTAACGCTCTCTCCGAGTGCGGGCATCTGGACGGAGATGGCCATAGTGTCGTGGCTCCCTTGCACGGTCGGTCGCAGTCTTGAGATGTCTGTTCCCATCCTGTCACGTCCGCCGGCACGTTTCGCCGCAGACGCGGGTTATCGCTGCTCTGGCACTATCGAAGTGGAGGGAGGCGGCGGCGGGTGGACCGAAGCGAAAGGAGCGCCCGAGGTGGGACTGTTCGACAGGTTTCGCGGGCGCGGCCGCGCCGGTGCCGCGTCCGCCGACCTTCGCTACCTGCAGCAGTGGGTCGCCGAGCACCACGGCGTGGAAGCCTTCGTCGAGCCCAAGACCACGGTCACCGACGTCACCGTGGTGTTGGTCGCCGCCGACGGCGAGTGGACCCGCCGCCGGGCCGGCGGCTATTCGGGTGCACGCCGGCTCAGTGACCGGCTGCGGATCCCCGTGTACGACGTGCAGAAGGTCGGCTACCCGCAGCGCATGCGCGACTACGACGCCCGCCGACGCATCGAACGCAAACGCGCTGCCCGCGAAGAGCTGGACCGTTAGCGGCGGTACTGTCCGCACGTGATGACGCAGCGTGTCGAGGAACAGGGAAACCCGGACCGGCCGACCGTCGTGCTCGTGCACGGGCGTGCCGAGTCGCCGCAGGTGTGGGATCCCGTCGTCGGGCTGCTCGGCGACGGCTTCCGGATCGCCGGCCGCGACCAGCGCGGCGCCGACGGGTTCGCCGCCGTGCTGGGCACGATCTCGGACGGTGGTCCGGTGCATGTGCTGACGACGGGTGCCGGCGCGGCCGCGGTGTGGCGGGTGCTCGGTGATCCCGCGGCAGCCGCACGGATCGCGTCGGTCACGGTGTGCGGCGCCGGCCGCAGACGGGCCCTGCCGCATGCCGCGCCGGGCACCGGAGATCCGGGTCGACGTACCGGTGCAGCTGATCGTCGGCGGCCGATGACGCCAAGGCCTACGACAACCTGCAGCGCGCCCCGGATGTGGCGGCGCATCGTCGCCGCCGGCCCCGCCTCGCCGGAGACGCACGCCGGGGTGGTGGCCCGCTCGCTGCGCCAACTCGTCGATCACCTCGACGGGGCGCCCGCGCACCGCGAACTGCTCCGGGCACAGGTGGGCCGAGTCCGCAAGGCGTTCGGTGACACCGCTGGTCTCGATCACCGGTGCGGGCAGCGGAATCGGCCGGCGAGACGGCGCTGGCGTTCGCCCGCGAGGGCGCCGACGTCGTCGTCAGCGATGTCGACACCGCCGGCCTCGACGAGACGGCCCGCCTGGTCGCCGCGCGAGGGCGCGGCCGCGCACAGCTACACCGTCGACGTCGCCGACGCCGCGGCGGTCGAGGCGTTCGCCGAGCAGGTGTGCGTGCAACACGGCGTGCCCGACATCGTCGTCAACAACGCCGGCGTCGGGCACGCGGGCTTCTTCCTGGACACGCCCGCCGACGAGTTCGACCGGGTGCTCGACATCAACTTCGGCGGCGTCGTCAACGGGTGCCGCTCGTTCGGGCGCCGCCTCGTCGAGCGGGGGACCGGCGGCCACATCGTCAACATCGCCTCGATGGCGTCCTACACGCCGGTCAGCGTGATGAACGCGTACTGCACGTCCAAGGCTGCGGTCTTCATGTTCTCCGATTGTCTACGCGCCGAACTGGATTCAGCGGGGGTCGGGATCACGACGATCTGTCCCGGCGTGATCGGCACCAACATCGTCGACACCACCCGGTTCTCGCTGCCGCAGGGACGCAGCCGCGAGGCCGAGACGTTGCGGGCGCGTGCGAAGCGGGGCTTCTCGGTGCGGCGCTACGGGCCGGAGAAGGTCGCCGCCGCGATCGTCAACGCCGTGAAGAAGAACAAGGCCGTGCGGCCGGTCACCCCGGAGGCCTATGCGGTGTACGGCATCGCCCATGCCGCTCCGCAGGCCATGCGCAGCGCCGCCCGCGGCGGAAACATCGTGTAGCGGTCAGCCGTTCTCCGCGATGTCCTCGAGGACCGCGAACATCGTCCGCGTCGGCACCCCGGTACCGCCCTTGGGCGTGTACCCCCACGGGCCGCCGGAGTTGTAGGCCGGCGCCGCGACGTCGATGTGCGCCCACTGCACGCCGTCGGCGACGAACTCCCGCAGATAGGTGCCGGCCACCAGCATGCCCGCATAGCGGGAGCCGCTGACGTTGGCGAGGTCGGCGACGGTCGACTTGAGGTCGTCGCGGAGTTCCTCGGGCAGCGGCATCGCCCAGCCGTTCTCGCCGACGCCTTGCGAGATCTCGGCGACGCGGTCGCGGAACTCCTCGCTGCCCATCACACCGGGAGTGCGCGCGCCCAGCGCCACGGTCTGCGCGCCGGTCAGCGTGGAGGTCTCGATCAGGTAGTCGGGCCCGTCCTGGCAGGCCCGCACGATCGCGTCGGCCAGGATCAGGCGGCCCTCGGCGTCGGTGTTGAGCACCTCCACGGTGATGCCGCCGTACTGCGTCAGCACGTCGCCGGGCCGCTGCGCGGTCGCCGACGGCATGTTCTCGGCCATCGGCACGGTCGCGATCACATCGATCGGCAGCCGCCGGCGGGCGGCCAGCAGCACCGTGGCGATGACGGCCGCCGCCCCACCCATGTCCGAAGTCATGTGGTGCATGTTCGCCGCCGGCTTGATGGAGATGCCGCCAGTGTCGAAGGTGACGCCCTTGCCCACCAGCGCGACCGACTTGGCGTTCTTGTTCTTCGCACCGCGGTGGACGAGCCGCACCAGGCGCGGGGGACGCGACGATCCCTTGCCCACGCCGACGATGCCGCCGTAGCCCTCCCGCGCCAGGGCCTTGTCGTCGAGCACTTCCACGTCGAGGCCGGCGGCGTCGCCGAGAGCCTTGGCGCGCTTGGCGAACTCGGCCGGAAAGAGATGACTGGGCGGGGTGTTCACGAAGTCGCGGGCGGTGGCGACCGCCGTGGCGATCGCCTCGGCGCGGGCGGCGGCGTCCTTGGTGGCCGACTTCGTGTCGGCGGCCAGCACGGTGATCTTGCGCAGGCCCGCGTCCTTGGGAGCGGTCTTGTCGCTCCGGAATTCGGAGAACCGGTAGGCCCCCAGGATCAGGCCCTCGACGGTCGCTTCCAGATCGAGATCGGCGAGCGTGGTGAGGACGTGCTCGACGCCGCTCAGCGAGCGGGCCGCCAACCCCGCGGCGCGGCGGACCGTCTCGGCCGGCCAGTCGTCACGGGTCTTGCCCAGCCCGACCGCGAGCACGCTGCCCACCGGAAGCGACGGCACGACCAGCCGGGTCACCTGTTCGGTGCCGCCCTTGGCGCCCACCGCCTCGAGCGCCCGCTCGATCTCGCCGACGGCCTCGGCGTCCAGGTAGGAGTTGGGCACCACGGCGGCCCCGGGATCGTCGTCCCCGGCGCTGACCACGGGCACGATCAGCACCGACGCGTCGACCTTGCGCTTGGGCAGCGCAGTCGCGACGGTGACGGACGGGGGCTGGTAACCGGCGGGTGTGCTCACGAGGCTTCACCCTAATCACTGGACTACTAGTGTGGTTCAGGCGTGACTGACAACCTGTTGGCGGGTCCACTGGAGAACCGGCACCGTGAGCTCGGGGCCAGCTTCGCCGAGTTCGGCGGCTGGCTGATGCCGGTGTCGTATGCGGGGACCGTCGCCGAGCACACCGCCACCCGCACGACGGTGGGCCTGTTCGACGTCAGCCATCTCGGAAAGGCGTTGGTCAAGGGGCCGGGTGCCGCGGCCTACGTCAACTCGGCGTTCACCAACGACCTGCGCCGCATCGGCCCGGGCAAGGCGCAGTACACGCTGTGCTGCACCGAGTCCGGCGGCGCGGTCGACGATCTGATCGCCTACTACGTCTCCGACGACGAGATCTTCCTGGTTCCCAACGCCGCCAACACCGCAGCGGTCGTCGCGGCCCTGTCCGAGCACGCGCCGGAGGGCCTCACCGTCACCGACGAGCACCGCTCCCGCGCCGTGCTGGCCGTGCAGGGTCCCCGCTCGGCCGAGGTGGTCGGCGGCCTCGGCCTGCCGACCGACATGGACTACATGGGCTACGCCGACGCGGTCTTCGACGGTGTGGCGGTCCGGGTGTGCCGCACCGGCTACACCGGCGAGCACGGCTACGAGCTGCTGCCGTCGTGGGATCAGGCGGCCGTGGTGTTCGATGCGCTGGTCGAGCGCGTGCGCGCGGCCGGCGGCGAGCTGGCCGGCCTGGGTGCACGGGACACGCTGCGCACCGAGATGGGCTACCCGCTGCACGGCCACGAGTTGTCCCTGGACATCTCACCGCTGCAGGCGCGCTGCGGCTGGGCGGTCGGCTGGAAAAAGGACGCGTTCTGGGGCCGCGACGCGCTGCTCGCCGAGAAGGAGGCGGGCCCGCGCCGGACCCTGCGCGGCCTGCGGGCCCTCGGCCGAGGCGTGCTGCGCGGCGGCCTCACCGTGCTCGACGGCACCACCCCCATCGGCGACCACGACGTCTGGAACCTTCTCTCCGACATTGAAAGTCGGGATCGCGCTGGCGCTGATCGACACGGCTGCAGGGGTCGACGACGGTGCCCGCGTCGCCGTGGACGTCCGCGGCCGCGCGATCGAATGCGAGGTCGTCAAGCCGCCGTTCGTCGACACCCGCACCCGGTAAATCGGTAGCCGAGCGGTTATACAATCGCCTGCATGACTGAAGGCCTCGAGTTCACCGTCGATCGCACCGCGAACCCGGCGAGCGACGAGGTACGGGCCGGGATCCTGGCCAACCCCGGTTTCGGCAAGTTCCACACCGATCACATGGTCTGCGTCGATTACACCGCCGACCAGGGCTGGCACGACGCACGGGTGCTGCCGTACGGCCCGATCGAACTGGATCCGTCGGCGATCGTGCTGCACTACGCCCAGGAGGTCTTCGAAGGACTGAAGGCCTATCGGTGGGCCGACGGGTCGGTCGTGTCGTTTCGTCCCGAGGCCAACGCGGCCCGGCTGCAGTCGTCGGCGCGCCGGTTGGCCATCCCGGAGTTGCCGCAGGAACTCTTCCTGGACTCGCTGCGCCAGCTCATCGCGGTCGACGAGCCATGGGTGCCGCCTGCCGGTGGCGAAGAGTCGCTCTACCTGCGGCCCTTCATCTTCGCGACCGAGCCGGGTCTGGGCGTGCGCCCGGCCAACCAGTACCGGTACATGGTCATCGGTTCACCTGCCGGCGCCTATTTCCCGCGGGGCATCAAGCCGGTCAGCGTCTGGTTGTCGCACGAGTACGTGCGCGCCTCACCGGGGGGCACCGGCGCGGCTAAGTTCGGTGGCAACTACGCGGCCTCGCTGCTCGCGCAGGCCGAGGCCGCCGCGCACGGGTGCGACCAGGTGGTGTGGCTCGATGCCATCGAACGCCGCTACGTCGAGGAGATGGGCGGCATGAACCTGTTCTTCGTCTTCGGCAGCGGCGGTACCGCCCGCCTCGTCACCCCCGAGCTGTCCGGGGCGTTGCTGCCCGGCATCACCCGGGATTCGTTGCTGCAGTTGGCCAATGACGCCGGCTTCACCGTCGAGGAGCGCAAGATCGACGTCGACGAATGGCAGAAGAAGGCCGCCGCCGGGGAGATCACCGAGGTGTTCGCGTGCGGAACCGCCGCCGTCATCACCCCGGTGTCGCACGTCAAGCACGGAGACGGCGAGTTCACCATCGCCGACGGCGAGCCCGGCGAGATCACGATGGCGATGCGCGACACCCTGACCGGTATCCAGCGCGGCACGTTCGCCGACACGCACGGCTGGATGACCCGTCTGGGCTGAGGGGCCTTTTCGTGGCACGGAAGCGAGTAGCTCACTCAGGACTTCACAAGCAGGTTCAGCGCATGAAACACACCGCGCATCTGGGCGAGTGGAGCAGAATCCGAGTGCGCGAACACCAATTGAGGTGTGACGAACCAGCTTGACGGGCTGATAGCGGATGCATGTTTCTGCAGCGTTGCCGTAATCCCACCGAACTCCGGCGCGTGATCGGCGCGTACCAAGACCCTGCCGTCGGTTACGTCGGCGTGGTAGGTACCGCCGGGTACAGGGCGGCTGGCCCAGGCCAGGATCGCAGTTTTCCAGCCTTCGGTGATCAGATAGTTCATCTTCATGTCCGACCGGATTCGAAATCCGCGTGGCTCTGTTCCGTTACCGCTTCGTCGGGCGCGACGCTGGATCCGCGCAGACACCAGCTGTTGCGCGAGAGCGAAATCAATGCCCGGTGACTGGCAGATCGCCGGTAGCGCCGGCATCGTTTGGGCCGCGGCAGCAATGACCGCATCATCGCCACGGCCGTCCGCATCATCGACTCCGACAAAGGCGACTCCGTCGGCTATCCACCGCACGGCGGAGACGACGGGGGCGCGGTCACCCAGGTGACGGTTCAACCGAAGGCCAGCGACGTCGACATCGGTCAGTAACCCCGGTGCCACTCCTGCCTTCGGTACCAGCGTCGGGTATTCGGCAATGCTCTCGAGTCCAGGAGATGCGGCTCGTGGCCACGTCACGATCAGTTGGGTCCCAATCTGCGGGCCGCAACTCTCGCGCACGTGACGACGCAGAAGCCTGGCAGGCGTTCTCCCCTGGTGCTCGACCTCGGCGAAACGGGCCGTCCGGTCATATCCGCGGTCGAAGTTGACCAGGCGGCTGGGGAATCCTGGCGGTGGATCGACCATCGTGGGCGCAGTCGGCGTCGCCGGCATACCGCGGCGGGTCAGCAGAGCATCGTAGGAGGCAGCGACCGCGGCCACCGCATCCGCTGGGACGGGCGACTCGCTGGGCGCACTCGCCACCACCCACCCAGCTGCCGACAAGTATGGTTCGGGTGGTTGGGAGACCGCGTCGGCTGCATCTGCGAGGAGGGCCGCCCACCCGTCTCGCGGTTCCGGTAGCCACTCTGGCCGCGCGCGGTATGCCTTTGCAGGGGCCGGGGCCGTCGCGTGCACGGCTGCACCAGCAATTGACCAGCGCCCGACCACCTGCGGCGCCTTGTACTCTTCCCACCACTTCGACAGCGTCGCCGACCACACTGGTCGACCGTCGATCCGGTGCACCTCCAATTCGTCCAACGAATAGTCGTCGGCGGGTCCCACCATCGCGGCGAAGCCGTCATGGCCCACAGCTCGCACAAGCGACGCAACGTCGACCTCACCTGTGCTCACCGCACGCTCCCTCGCGTCATTCGGGTGACAAACTGAGACCGGCCACGTTACCAGCCCGATCGGTTGAAACGGCCGCTGTGCCGTCGGCGCCCAGCCGTGGAACCGCCAGCTTTGCGCGGTCGAACCACAACCGGCACGTTGCTGGCGCTGGAGCGAAATACACTGCCGGAAAAGGCTTTTGGTCAACCCGTGGTGCGGTACGGTGCATCCCGGTGTGGGGACTTACCCCGGAACTCGAGCGGCCGGGGCAGGCGAGTCGCGCGACACGCTGGCGATCCAGCAGGAAGAGGGCCTTGTCCTCGACAACCCAACGGCTGCCCTGCGCACCGCGTGTTTCCCCGGTGTGGCCACCACGAAGCTGGCGGGCGGAGACGGCAACTCCGACGACCTCTCCGTCACGCTGACTGCGGGCGACGTCGACGAAGCCGTGACCGGTCTGCTGGGCAACAGGTTGGCCGCCAGTGACGTCGATCTGCTTCAGAACGGATCCGATCACCGGCCGTGGGACCGCTGGACGAATTCTGCCTGCGCAGGTGCCGGGTGACTGCTGCGACGACGGGACCTGGGGTGACGATCCAGCGCGAGGTCGCCGGCTCGCAGCCCGCCGCGTGGCTGCGCAAGGCATCCGCGGCAGGCGCAGTGAGGCCCGACGGGTGTGGTACGGAAGGGAGTCGCCGAAACGACGGGCATCGGCCGCTCGAGCCAGTGACCCAGCCGCGGTCCTCCTACTGCGAAATCGCAAGGCACACAGACATCCTGCCCCCTGGGTGCGCGGGTAGCCCTCCCACTCACCCCACTGCGCCGCTCACCTAATCGCGATCGCCAGGCCGACGGCGGCGATCGTGGTGGTCACCTCCACCGCGGCGCCGAGCACGTCACCGGTGATACCGCCGAAGCGGCGCACGCAGTGCGCGACGAGCACGGCGCTGGCGGCCACCGCGACCGCCACCGCCAGCGGGCCCTGCCACGGGCGGGTGCACGCGGGTACGGCCAGCGCCGCGGTCACCGCCACCCACGCCGCCACCACCCAGCGGCGGCTGCGTGCCGGCGACCAGGCCGCCCAGCGTGCTGCCCGCAGCGGCCGGGACGCCGCGCCGGCACGCGGTGACCGCGGCGACGCGGCCGGCGGTCACTGCGACCACCGCAGCCCACCAGCCGGACTGTGCGAACGCCAGCGCCTGCACCAGGATCGTCACCGCGACCGCGGCGACCCCGAACGGGCCGGCCGTGCCCTCGCGCATCACCGTCAGCGCACGCTCGGGGGGCCCGTAGCAGCCGAGCGCGTCGGTGGTGTCGGCCAGACCGTCGATGTGCAGGCCGCGCGTGAGCAGCAGCAGGACCGCCACGGCGAGCGCGCCGGCCAGCGCGCTGCCGTCCCCGAACGCCCAGAACCCCGCCGCCAGCACACCGCCGGCCAGCGCGCCGACGGCGACGCCGGCCATCGGCAGCGCGGTCATCACGCCACGACCGACGACCGCGCCTCGCGAACCGCCGGGCAGAATCGTCGCGAACGCGAACGCACCTGCCACGGAACGGATCACGGCGAGGTTTCGGGAACGTCGGCCTCGTCGAAAGTGGCCATCGTCGCCAGCGTCGCCACCGCCGCGCGCAGTACGGGCAGCGCGACGAGTGCACCGGAGCCCTCGCCGAGGCGCATGCCCAGGTCGACGATCGGGGACAGACCCAGCTCGCGCAGCGCCAACGAGTGCGCCGGCTCCGTGGAGCGGTGACCCGCCTGCCACCACTGCCGGGCGCCGGGCGCCAGCCGATCGGCGGCCAGCGCGGCAGCGGTCACCACGACACCGTCGAGCAGCATCGGCGTGCGCCGCAGCGCGGCCTGCGCGCAGAAACCGGTCATCGCCGCCAGGTCGGCCCCGCCGCAGATACGCAGCAGCGCAATGGGATCGGCGGACAGCCCGCGGGTCCGGTACAGGGCGTCGCGGATCGCGGCGGTCTTGCGCGCCCAGCCGGCGTCGTCCACGCCGGTGCCCCGGCCGACCACCGCGACCGGCTCGGTGTCGGTCAACGCGGCGACCAGCGCGGTCGCCGGCGGTGGTGTTGCCGATCCCCATGTCGCCCGCGATCAGCAGATCGGCACCCGCGTCGACCTCCTCGTCGGCGATCCGCCGGCCCGCCTCGATCGCCTCGACGACCTCGCTCGGTGTCAGCGCGTCCTCGACGGCGATGTTGCCGCTGGAGCGCCGGATCTTGTGCGCGCCGATGGCCGGGGACAGCGGCTCCTCGGTGTCCACGGCGATGTCCGCCACCCGCACCGTGGCGCCGGCCAGCGTCGCCAGGACGTTGACCGCGGCGCCGCCGGCCTCGAAGTTGGCGACCATCGCGGCGGTCACCTCGGCCGGATAGGCGGACACGCCCGCCGCGGCGACGCCGTGGTCCCCAGCGAACACCACCACCCGCGCGCGATCGAATTGCGCGGGGGACAAACGCTCTGGCACGAGCACAGCCATGCCGCCAGTTCCTCGAGGCGGCCCAGTGACCCGGCCGGTTTGGTCAGCCGGACCTGCCGTTCGCGCGCACGGGCGGCGGCGGCGGGATCCGGCGCAACGATCGCGGGGAAATACGACACCGGCGGCGTCACACGACGCGGGCGCCGCGTTCGACCTGCGGCCGCGGCGCACGCATCCGGCGCAGCTGCGAGGCGCGGCTGGCGGCGTAGAAGCCGAGTTTCCACCCTGATTCGGTGTTGTCCGGGAACTTCTCGTCGACGAGTCGGTTGATCTTGCGGCCCAGCACGAAGCCGTCGACGACCATGATCAGGACCAGCACCAGCATCGCGGGCGACAACAGCTGCTGGACTTCGACCGAGGGCACCGCGAGCATCACGAGAATCAGGCCCAGCGCGGCCGGCATGAACAGGCCGAGCACGTTGCGCCGGGAGTCCACCACGTCACGGACGTAGCGGCGCACCGGGCCCTTGTCGCGGGGCAGCAGATAGGCGTCCTCGCCGGCCATCATCTTCTCGCGGCGCTGACGTCATGTCCGAGCGACGGGTCAGCTTCTCGGCCTTGCGCTCCTCGCGGGACAGCTTCGGGCCGCGCATCTCCTTGCGCCGCCTGCGGGCCTCGGCGGTGGTCATCGGTGCGGGCGCCACCGGGCCCCGCCTGCGGCCCTCGTCGCGTTTGGGTGTCGGCCTGCCCTTGGGGGCGGTGGCCGTGCGCTCGGGCCGCGCGGCCGAGGTCGCCCCGGTCCCGTCGCCGGCGGACCCGTCGTCCGCCGAGTCGCCCCCAGCGTCCCCGGAATCGTCGTTCTTGCGGCCCAGCAGTTTCACGTCTGCCAGGTTACTTCGCGACCGATGCCGGCGGACCGCCGAGGCCGCCCCTCGCACGGCGTGCGGGGCCGCGGCGACGCCATAGTCTGCCCTGATGACCCGCAGCGTGCTGATCGCACCGGACTGTTTCGGGGACAGCCTGACCGCGGTGCAGGCGGCGCAGTCGATCGCGGCGGGCTGGCAGCGCACGCGCCCCGACGACCGGCTGACGCTGGCTCCCCAGTCCGACGGCGGCCCCGGGTTCGTCGAAGTGCTTGGCAGCCGGCTGGGGGAGATCCGCCGTGACCGGGTCAGCGGCCCGCTCGCGGCCGACGTCGTCGCGGAGTGGGTGCTCGATCCCGCACCGCCGGTGACCGCGTACCTCGAATGCGCCCAGGCATGCGGGTTGGCGCTGCTCGGTGGGCCGCCGACGTCGCGGACCGCGCTCGACGCGCACACCGGCGGGCGTCGGTCAGCTCATCGCCGCCGCCCTGCGCGCCGGCGCCGGCCGCCTCGTCGTCGGGCTCGGCGGCAGTGCCAGCACCGACGGCGGCCGCGGCATGGTGGAGGCGATGGGTGGGCCGGTCGCCGCGCGCGAACGCCTCGCCGGCGTCGAGCTGATCGTGGCCAGTGACGTCGAACACCCGTTGCTGGGGTCCGAGGGTGCCGCGAGGGTGTTCGGGCCGCAGAAAGGGGCCGACCCCGACACCGTCGTCGTGCTCGAGGAGCGGCTGACGGCATGGGCCGAACAGCTGGCCGCCGCGGCGGGTCGCCCGGTCGTCGACGAGCCCGGAGCCGGGGCGGCCGGCGGGCTCGGGGCAGCCTTGATCGCTCTCGGGGGGCGACGTGAATCCGGGGCGACGATCATCGCCGAACACACCGCGCTGGGCGCCGACCTCGACGACGCGGACCTGGTGATCACCGGGGAAGGCAGGTTCGACGACCAGTCGCTGCACGGCAAAGTGGTCAGCGCATTGGCCGCGGGCGCGCGTGCGCGGGCCGATCCCGGTGCTCGTGCTGGCGGGCCAGGTGACACTCCCGGCGCCGCGGCTGCGCAGTGGCGGGCATCGCCGCGGCTTACTCGGTCAGCGACCACGCCGGATCGGTGCAGCGGGCGATCGAGGACGCGGCCTACCAGCTCACCGGCCTCGCCGCCGGTGTGGCAGCAACCTGGCCGTAGATGGGGAATACGGCCGGAACAAGGTACCGTTGAACGCGTGGGGTCACGGCGATCGCGGCTTCACCCACGAACATCCACACAGGAGATTTCATGACTGTTCAGGACCAGTCGGCAGCGACCGAAACCCAACACGGCGTGATCCTGACGGACGCCGCGGCGGCCAAGGCCAAGGCGCTGCTCGACCAGGAAGGTCGTGACGACCTGGCGCTGCGGATCGCGGTGCAGCCGGGCGGATGCGCGGGTCTGCGTTACAACCTGTTCTTCGACGACCGCACCCTCGACGGTGACCTCACCGTGGAGTTCGGCGGCGTCGCGCTGACGGTGGACCGGATGAGCGCGCCGTACGTGCAGGGCGCCAGCATCGACTTCGTCGACACCATCGAGAAGCAGGGTTTCACCATCGACAACCCGAACGCGACCGGCTCCTGCGCCTGCGGCGACTCGTTCAACTGAGTCAGTACTGACCCGCCGTGCGCGGCAGGTAGGAACACACCAGGATCTCGCCGTCGATCGACAACACCTGGGCGACGGCCTGTTCGTCCGCCTCTTGCGGCTGGTTGCGCGAGGACCGGCTCTGCGGTGTCACACGCATCGTGAACAACACCTGGGCCTGCGTGGGTGAGGACCGCACCATCTTGTCGATCGACGTCACCCGCGCGCTGCTGTACTGCTTGCGGAACGCATCGCTGGACAGGCTCGCCAGCGCCAGGTCGGAGCGGCGCTCCTTGACCGCGTCGAACAGGCCGCACAGCGTGTGCCGGGCCACGGTCTCGGCGTCGCCGTTGGACAGTGCGTCGAGATAGTTCTGGATCGCCGCCTGCGCCGACGCCTCGGTCAACGCGCCACCGGCGGGCTGAGCCGGTTCGTCGCGGCTGAGGACGGCCGCGGTCACGATTCCGGCGACGGCCAGCACGGCGAGCACGGCGGCGCCGACGGCGATCCACCGGCGACGCCGACGCGGCGGATACGGCACCGGCGGGGGCAGCGTGCCCGGGTACGTCGCGGTGAATCCGGTATCCGGGTATTGCTGGGCCGGGCCCGGATAGGACTGGGCGGAGAATCCGTCCGGATACCTTTGCGGGCCTGCTGGTCCAGCGCCGTACGGGGGCGGGTACGGACCAGTCATACAGGAACTCCCGGGCAGGTTGGTCGGATTGGCTGGGCATCTACGGTGGCCGTGCAGGCACTCATAGGCAGGTTAGCGCACGGCACGAGGGTGCTCCTGTGGGCGAACAGCCCCGCACTAAGGTGAACGGAGACTTCCATGAAGGGTGGGATTGCGTGACCATTGCCGTGACCGGATCGATCGCTACCGATCATCTGATGCGTTTTCCGGGCCGATTCTCCGAGCAGCTCCTCGCCGATCACCTGCAGAAGGTGTCGCTGAGCTTCCTCGTCGACGATCTGGTGATGCACCGAGGCGGCGTCGCGGGAAACATGGCTTACGCGATGGGGGTTCTCGGCGGCAGCCCCACCCTGGTCGGTGCGGTCGGCACCGATTTCGACGACTACCGGGAATGGCTCACCGCGGCCGGCGTCGAACTGCGACGGGGTGCTGGTCTCGGAGTCGGCCTACACCGCGCGGTTCGTGTGCACCACCGATGAGGACATGGCCCAGATCGCGTCCTTCTATCCCGGCGCCATGTCGGAGGCGCGCAACATCAAGCTCGCCGAGCTCGTGGACAACACGGGCACACCGGATCTGGTGATCATCGGTGCCAACGATCCCGAGGCGATGTTCCTCTACACCGAAGAGTGCCGGGAGCTGGGCCTGTCCTTCGCCGCGGACCCGAGCCAGCAGCTGGCCCGGCTGTCGGGTGAGGAGATCCGCCGGCTGATCGACGGCGCCACGTATCTGTTCACCAACGACTACGAGTGGGATCTGCTGCTGCAGAAGTCGGGCTGGTCGGAGGCCGAGGTGATGAAACAGATCGAGCTGCGCGTCACCACGCTCGGCGAGAAGGGCGTCGACCTCGTCGGGCGCGACGGCACGTTCATCCACGTCGACGTCGGTGCCCGAGACGCGCAAGGAGGACCCGACCGGTATCGGTGACGCGTTCCGCGCCGGCTTCCTGACCGGCCGCGACGCCGGACTGTCGCTGGAACGGGCCGCCCAGCTGGCCTCCCTGGTGGCCACGCTGGTGCTGGAGGCGCCCGGCCCGCAGGAATGGACCTGGGACCGGCGCCGCCGCACTCGCGCGGCTGACCGACGCCTACGGCGCCGACGCGGGAAACGAGATCGCCGCGGCGCTGTCGGCCTAGAGCTGGACGGGGTAGACGGGCTCGCTGATCGTCGGTGCGAGGCTGCGCTCGACGAAGATCGCGTGCCACAGCATGAAGATCAGCACCGTCCACAGTCGGCGGCTGTGATCGCTTGCGCCGGTGCGGTGTTCGTCGAGCATCAGCCGCACCGCGGGCAGGTCCACCAGGTCGCCCGCGGCCGACGTGGCGATCATCGCCGTAGGCCCACTCCATCAGCTCGCCGGCGCGCAGCCAGTGCCGGATCGGGACCGGGAAGCCGAGCTTCGGCCGATTGAGGACGTGCGCGGGGACGATCGGTTCCAGGGCGCGGCGCAGCGCGTACTTGGTCGTGGCCCGGGTGATCTTCTGGTCGTAGGGCAGCCGAGACGCCACCGCGAAGACCTCGGGGTCCAGGAACGGCACCCGAAGCTCCAGAGAGTTGGCCATCGTCATCTTGTCGGCCTTGACCAGGATGTCGCCGCGTAGCCAGGTGAACAGGTCGATGTGCTGCATGCGGGCCACCGGGTCCCAGCCCTGCGAGTCGGCGTAGATCGGCGCGGTCACGTCGGTGTGCGCCCAGTCCGGCCGGAACCGGGGCAGCACCCGGCGCAGCTGCTCGTCGGAGAAGCTGCGCGCGTTGCCGTAGTAGCGCTCCTCCAGCGTCAGCGACCCGCGGTGCAGCAGGCTCTTGCCGCGCATGCCCTCCGGCAGCGGACCCGCCATTCTGCCCACCGACTTGCGCAACCCGCGCGGGCAGATAGTCGAAGGGCTTGAGCGACAGCGGCTCCCGGTAGATGGTGTAGCCGCCGAACAACTCGTCGGCGCCTTCGCCGGACAGCACGACCTTGACGTGCTTGCGCGCCTCGCGGGCGATGAAGAACAGCGGCACCAGCGCCGGGTCGGCGACGGGTTCGTCGAGATACCAGACGATCTCGGGCAGGGCCGCGACGAACTCGGCCTGGCTGACCACCTTGGTGACGTGCCGGGCGCCGATGGCCTCGGCGGACGCGACGGCCACGTCCACCTCGGAGAAGCCCTCGCGCTCGAAGCCGGTGGTGAACGTGATCAGCCGGGGGTTGTGCCGCATGGCCAGCGCCGCGATCGCCGTCGAGTCGATCCCGCCGGACAGGAACGCCCCGACGGTGACGTCGGCGCGCATGTGTTTGGCGACCGAGTCCTCCAGCACCGCGGTGATCTCGTCGTAGCGGTCCTGCTCGGCCGCCGGCGCGGAACGGCACGGCGCGCAGCTGCGGGCTGAAGTACCGGGTGACGCGGGGCCGCTCACCGGGGCGTACCCGCGCGTAGCTGCCGGATTCCAGCCGGCGGATGCCCCGGTGCAGCGTCTCGGGCTCGGGAACGTACTGCAGCACCGTGTAGTGCTGGACGGCACGCTCGTCGATGCCCAGGTCGATCCCCAGCTCGGCGGCCAGGCCGAGCAGACACTTCTTCTCGCTGCCGACGACCGTGCCGCCCGGGCCGGTGGCCAGGTACAGCGGCTTGATGCCGAACGGGTCGCGGGCACAGAACAGTTCCTGCTCCACGGTGTCCCACAACGCGAACGCGAACATGCCGCGCAGCCGGCTCAGCGCGGCGGTGCCCCAGTGGTGGTAGGCCGCCAGGATCGTCTCGCCGTCGCCGTCGGTGTGAAAGACCGCGCCGTGCTCGGCGGCGAGCTCCTCACGCAGCTCCAGGTAGTTGTAGATCTCGCCGTTGAACACCAGCACATAGCGGTCCGGGGCTGCCCCGGGCCCCAGCGCAGCGGTTGGTGGCTGTGCGCGATGTCGATGATCGACAGCCGGTTGAAGCCCAGCACGACACGGTCGTCGTGCCAGGTTCCCGGCTCGTCCGGACCGCGGTGACGCATCAGCGCGGCAGCGCCCGGAGACCGCCTCGACAAGGGTGGGGGAGACCACGGGAAGCGCTCGGAGGCGGGGTCGGTCACCAACGCCAGCAGTCCGCACACCGCGCCAGTATGCCTAATCGGGGCCGCGGCTTCCGAGCGGCCCGCGCCCGTGCCGACCATCACATCGCGTGGCCCCATGGCTCCGCCCGGGATGGGTGGTCTACGCTGCGTAGTATTCAGTGCAGCCGTCTGACCGCCCGGCGGTCCATCGACTTTCTAGGAGGCGCCAACGTGTCCGCTCGCGGCCTGAAGTTGGTGGCATTGTCCCTGCTCCTGGGTGGGACGGCGGTCCTGCTCAGTGGGTGCAGCTGGTCCGAGGTGCTCGGCCTGGGCTGGCCCAAGGGCATCACCCCGGAAGCGCACCTGAACCGGGAACTGTGGATCGGTTCGATGATCGCCGCGCTCGTCGTCGGCGCGATCGTCTACATCCTGCTGTTCTGGACGGTGACGTTCCACCGCAAGAAGAAGGGTGACGAGGAGCTGCCACGCCAGTTCGGCTACAACATGCCGCTGGAGCTGGCGCTGACGGTCACCCCGTTCCTCATCATCTCGGTGCTGTTCTACTTCACCGTGGTGGTGCAGGAGAAGATGCTGCACAAGGACCCCAACCCGGACGTCGTCATCGACGTCACGGCATTCCAGTGGAACTGGAAGTTCGGTTACCAGAAGGTCGACTTCACGGACGGCACCTTCACCTACGACGGCGCCGACAACGCCCGCAAAGAGGCGATGGTGTCCAAGCCCGAAGGCGCGGACGAGCACGGCGAGGAGCGCGTCGGCGCGATCCGCGGCTTGAACCCCGAGGACCGCAGCTACCTGAACTTCGACAAGGTCGAGACCCTGGGCTCGTCCACCGAGATCCCCGTTCTGGTGGTGCCCGCGGGCAAGCGCATCGAGTTCCAGATCGCCTCGGCCGACGTGGTCCACGGCTTCTGGGTGCCCGAGTTCCTGTTCAAGCGTGACGTGCTGCCCGATCCGGAGGCCAACCACTCCGACAACGTCTTCCAGGTCAGCGAGATCAACCAGACCGGCGCCTTCGTCGGCCGCTGCACCGAGATGTGCGGCACCTACCACGCGATGATGAACTTCGAGCTGCGGGTCGTGGAGCCCAACGACTTCAAGGCGTACCTGGACCAGCGCATCGACGGCAAGACGAACGCCGAGGCGCTGCTGGCCATCAACCAGTCCCCGGTCGCGATCACCACCAAGCCGTTCGACACGCGACGCGGCGAGCAGGCCCCCCAGGCAAGCAGGTAGGACAGTCACATGCACATCGAAGCCCGGTTGTTCGAGTTCCTGACGGCGTTCTTCGCGCTGGCATCGGTCGTCTACGGCGTGCTGACCGCCATGTTCGCCCGCGGCGGTACCGAGTGGGCGGGCCTCACCGCGTTGGTCCTGACGACCGGGCTGACGCTGATCACCGGCACGTTCTTCCGGTTCGTGGCGCGCCGCCTGGACACCCGGCCCGAGGACTACGAGGACGCCGAGATCGCCGACGGCGCGGGCGAGTTGGGCTTCTACAGCCCGCACAGCTGGTGGCCGGTGCTCATCGCGCTGTCGGCATCGGTCACCGCCGTCGGCATGGCGCTGTGGCTGCCCTGGCTGATCGTGGCGGGCGTCTGCTTCGTCCTGACCACGGTCGCCGGCCTGGTCTTCGAGTACCACATGGGGCCCGAGAAGCACTGACGGCGGGCGACCCGCGGCATGCCCTCCGGCCAAGGTCACAATCCGGACATGAGTTCCGGCGTCACCCCCGCGCAGCGGCTCGTCGCCGTGTCGGCGTTGGGTAGTGTTGCCGACGCACCGGGTGCCGCCGATCGCGGCGGCCACCGGCACCGGAGTAGCCGTCGAAAAGGATAGACCGAGATGAGCGGGCCGAAAGGTGAGGAGCCGGGTGACGGATCCTCCGCGGAGGGACCCACGCGCGAGGCCGCCGGCGCCGACCCGGGCAGCGCCGGCACCGGCCAGACCGACTACTACTCGCAGGCCTATTCGGCGCCCGAGTCCGAACAGTTCGTCAGCAGCCCGTACGTGCCCGCCGACTCGTCGCTCTACGACTACGACAGTTACGACGGCGCCACCGAGACCGGCGACGCGCCGGAGCCGCCGCGCTGGCCGTGGGTGGTCGGCGTCGTCGCCATCGTCGCGGCGGTGGCGCTGGTGGTGTCCGTCTCGGTGCTGGTGACCCGGACCGACACCGACAACCTGGCGACACCGGAGACGACCACCAGTGCGCCGCCGCCGGTCCAGGACGAGATCACCACGACGACACCGCCTGCCGCCACCTCCGCCGCCGCCGACCACCGAGGAGCCGCCACCACCGCCGCCGGAGACGGTCACGGTGACCGAGCCGCCGCCTCCGCCGCCGGCCACCGCGGAGGCGCCGCCGCCCCCGCCGACGACCAGCGAGGCGCCGCCGCCCCCGCCGACGACCACGACGCCCGCCGGCCCGCGTCAGGTCACCTACAGCGTGACCGGCACGAAGGCGCCGGGGGACATCATCACCGTCACCTACGTCGACGCGTCCGGACGCAGCCGCACCCAGCGCAACGTCTACATCCCGTGGTCGCTCACCGTCACCCCGATCTCCCAGTCGGAGGTCGGCTCGGTGCAGGCGTCGAGTTTGTTCCTGGTCAGCAAGTTGAATTGCTCGATCACCACCAGTGACGGCACGGTGCTGTCCTCCAACACCAACAACGCCGCACGAACCAGCTGCTAGGGCACCCACCACTGATGACTTCTCACACCGATTACCGGCCCGACCGCACCGATCGCATCCTGCTCGGCGGGTGCGCGCTGATCTGGCTGGCCGCGCTGGGCGCGGGCGTCGCCGCCACGGTGGCGCTCGTCGATCTCGCGCAAGGGCGCACCGACCCGGCAGGGGAGTCCGGCACGCCCTGGTTCCTGTACGTCGTCATCGCCGTCTCGGCAGCCGTGATCCTCGCGGCGGTGCCGCTGCTGCTGCGTGCGCGGCGTACCGCCGCACAGAACGACGCCGACCCCGGCCGCGGCCGAACCCGAACGGCCCGCCGAGCCGTCGTCTCCGCGGCGGGCCGCCGACGCGCCCACCGAGAAGTTCCGCGCGCCCAGTACGCCCAGCCCCTGCCGCGGCTCATGAAGACCGCAACCTCACCGGTCGTCGACCGGCTGTGGCTGCGCTGCCCGGCATCGCTCGCGTGCGCGATGGGCGCCGCGACGTTGGCGATCGGGGTGGCCACCTACCTGATGGCGGTCGACACCGAGACCGCGGCGTGGGTGCTCTACGGTGTCGCCGGGGTCGTCACCGTCGGCATGGCGGCGATCCCGTGGTACTTCCTGCGCGAACTGCGCACCCACACCGAACAGCGCTGAGCGCAACGAGATGAGCCGCCCCGGCGGCTGCCGGGACGGCTCATCTCGTGGAGATCGGGTGGTCTAGTGGTGCCCGTTGTGGCCGTTGGTCGACGACCCGTTGGACGAACCGTTGCGCTCCTGGTGCTCGCGCAAAGCGGTGAGCGCCCGGTGCTCCGCGGCATGCGCCGCATCGGTGAGCGCCTCGTGCTCGGAGACCGGATCGCCGCGCAGGAAGCTGCCCGTTCCCGGTGCACCGGCTGAGCCGAGCTTGTTCATCCGCTTGGGCAGTGCGGCACCCTGGTACTCCAGCGGAATCGGGTGGCCGTGCTCGTCGACCGGGCCGAGCGGCTGGTGCAGCTCGACGTACGCGCCGTGCGGCAGCCGCTTGATGATGCCCGTCTCGATACCGTGTTCGAGCACCTCACGGTCGCTGCGCTGCAGGCTGACCGCCCACCGGTAGGCGATGTAGTAGACGATCGCGGGCAGCACCACCATGCCGATGCGGCCGATCCACGTCGTCGCGTTGAGCGAGATGTGGAACTTCAGCGCGATGATGTCGTTCATGCACGCGAACGTCAGCACGATGTAGAACGCGATCGCCGCCGAGCCGATCGCGGTGCGCATCGGTGCGTCCCGCGGGCGCTGCAACAGGTTGTGGTGGGCGTCGTCGCCCGAGAACTTCTTCTCCAGGAACGGGTAGGACGATCAGCAGCGCGAACACCACGCCCATGCCCACGGCGACCCACACACCCTGCGGGATGGTGTGCCCGAACGGATAGAACTCCCACGCCGGCCACAGCCGGATCAACCCGTCGGTCCACATCATGTAGAAGTCGGGCTGGCTGCCCGCCGACACCTGGGACGGCTTGTACGGCCCCAGCACCCAGATCGGGTTGATCTGCAGCAATCCGCCCATCAGGCCGAGCAGCCCGACGGTGACGGCGAAGAACGCGCCCGGACTTGACCGCGAACACCGGCATGACCCGGACGCCGACGACGTTGGTCTCGGTGCGGCCGGGGCCGGGGAACTGGGTGTGCTTCTGGAACCACACCAGCGCCAGGTGCACCCCGATGAGCGCCAGGATGATCCCCGGGATCAGCAGGATGTGCAGCGCGTACAGGCGCGGGATCAGGATCTCGCCGGGGAAGTCACCGCCGAACAGCGCCCAGTGCATCCAGGTGCCGACCAGCGGGATGCCCATCGTGATGCCGGACAGCGCCGCGCGGATGCCGGTGCCCGAGAGCAGGTCGTCGGGCAGCGAGTAGCCGAAGAAGCCCTCGAACATCGCCAGGATCAGCAGCAGCGAGCCGATCACCCAGTTCGCCTCGCGGGGCCGGCGGAACGCGCCGGTGAAGAAGATGCGGGCCAGGTGGACCATGATCGCCGCCGCGAACAGCAGCGCCGCCCAGTGGTGGACCTGGCGGACGAACAGGCCGCCGCGCATCTCGAAGCTGATGTCCAGCGCGGTCTCGTAGGCCCGCGACATGCTGACGCCGCGCAGCGGCTGGTAGACGCCGTCGTAGACGACCTCCTGCCATCGACGGGTCGAAGAACAGCGTCAGCCAGACGCCGGTGAGCAGCAGCACGATGAAGCTGTACATCGCGATCTCGCCCAGCAGGAACGACCAGTGGGTGGGGAAGACCTTGTTCAGCTGCCGGCGCACCGCGGCCGAGGGGTGGTACCGCGAGTCGATCGCCTGGCCTTGCTTGGCAGCGATCTCTGCCATGTTGAGGCGTGGACTCATGATTTCCGCTCCCAGAATGCCGGTCCGACGGGTTCGATGAAGTCGCCGTTGGCGACCAGGTATCCGTCCTGGTCGATGGTGATCGGCAGCTGTGCCAGCGCACGGGCGGCCGGGCCGAAGATCGGCTTGGCGAAGTGCAGCGCGTCGAACTGCGACTGGTGGCACGGGCACAGGATGCGGTAGGTCTGCTGCTCGTACAGCGACGACGGGCAGCCCAGGTGCGAGCAGACCTTCGTGTAGGCGAACAGGTCGCCGAAGTTGAAGCTCTCCTGGCCCTTACGCTTGACCACCCTGGACATGTCGCCGGGCTTGATGCGGATCAGCATGACCGGGTTGCGCACGCCCATCGCGATCTCGTTGAGCTTGTGCTCGGACTCCACGGTGGTGCCGTCGCCGTCGGACTCGCGCCACGGGAACACGGTCTCCATGCCGCCGGCGTCGATGTCCTCGGGGCGCATCTTGATGAACGGCGACTCGCCGGGCCTGCCGGTGGCGCGCGCCAGGTAGATGGTCTCGCCGTGTGAACCGCGGGGTCCATCCCGACGTCCACAGCACGGCCTTCATGCCCTCGGCCGTCGGAACCACCGGCTTCCACGGGTTCTTGATCAGGCCGCCGATGAAGGCGACCAGCCGTGCCGAGGCCGAACGCGCCGAGACCGATGCCCAGCGACAGGCCGATCAGCTTGCGCCGCTTGAGCGTCGAGGTCTCCAGCGCGTCAGCGAGGTTGGCCGCGATGGTCTTGCGGTCGATCTCGGGGGAGCGGCCGTCGTGGCGCTCCTGGATCGAGATCTCCTCGGGGATGAACTTCTTCTGGAACAGCACCGCGCCGATGCCGATCGCCAGGATCGACAGCCCGAACGTCAGGCCGTACAGCGGGGTGGCCAGCGTGTACAGCAAGTCGCCGGCCGACGCCGTGGGCTTGTACTCCCACGGCCAGAACAGGAAGATCAGCAGCAGCGCCAGCCCGGAGAAGCCGCCCAGCAGCAGCCAGAACGCCACGTGCGCTCGGCGCGCTTCTCGGCCTTGGTGCCCGGCGACCGGCCAGCGGGGTTCCTTGTAGACGATCTCGACGCCGTCGAGCTTGCCGCCGAGTTCGACCAGCTGCTCGCGCGACATCTCGTCCAGTTCGGCGTCGGTCGGCTGCCGGGCGCGCCTTGCTGGCCGGGTGTGTCGGTACCTTTTCGTCGTCGTTCATGCGCGTGCTCCGATCCAGAGAGCGGCGCCGATGATGGCCACGATGCCGACGATCCACGCGCCAGCCCTCGGACGTGGGGCCGAAACCGCCGAGGCCGTAGCCGCCTGGGCGTCGGCGTCTCGGCCGCCATCCCGGACGTAGGCGACGATGTCGTGCTTCTCCTCGGGGGAGAGCTGGCGGTCGGAGAACTTCGGCATGTTCTGCGGGCCGGTCAGCATCGCGGTGTAGATCTGGGCCGGGGTTGGCGCCGCCGAGGTCCGGGCGCGTACTTGCCCGACGACAGCGCGCCGCCCTTGCCGGTGAAGTTGTGGCAGGACGCGCAGTTCAGCCGGAACAGGTCGCCGCCGCGGGCCACGTCGTTGCCGATCAGCGACTCCTGGGCGATCTGGCCGTTCTCGTCGCGGGGCGACCGTCGGGCCGCCGCCGTTGGCCTGCACGTAGGCGCCGAGCGCGTCGATCTGGGGCTCGTCGAAGTTCGGCGGTCTTCCGCGGGGCCTGCGCCTCGCCGCGCATCGCGGGCATGCGGCCGGTGGACACCTGGAAGTAGACGGCGGCCTCGCCGACGCCGATCAGGCTGGGGCCGCGGTCGGCGACGCCCTGCAGGTTGGCGCCGTGGCAGGTCACACAGGACGTCTCGTAGAGCTGCTTGCCGGTGCGCAGCAGCGCCGAGGCCGACTCGTCGGCGACGGCGACCTGGGGCGTCGGTGTCAGGGTGGCCGCCAGGCCACCGGCGACGGCCAGACCGACCAGCAGCAGCAGCGCTGCCGACAGGCGCCGGCGTAGCCGACGGCGGGTCTTGGTCGGTCATCGAACCCCTCTCATCGGACACATCGGCGAGCCGATCATCGGACGAAGTAGATGGTGGCGAACAGCGCGATCCAGACGATGTCGACGAAGTGCCAGTAGTACGAGACGACGATCGCCGCGGTGGCCTGCGCGGGGGTGAACTTGCTCATCGTGGTGCGGTCGAGCAGCAAGATGAACGCGATCAGGCCGCCGATGACGTGCAGGCCGTGGAATCCGGTGGCGAGGTAGAAGACCGAGCCGTAGGCGCTGCCCGGGATCGTGGTGCCGTGCTCGACCAGGTGGAGGTACTCGTAGCCCTGGCCGAGCACGAAGAACAGGCCCATCAGGAAGGTGAGCACATACCAGCGGCGCAGCCCGAACACGTCGCCGCGCTCGGCGGCGAACACACCCATCTGGCAGGTGAACGACGACGCGATCAGCACCAGCGTCACCGGCACCGCCTGGCAGGTTCAGTTCGGTGGGCGGCGGCGGCCAGTCGCCCCCGGCCTGCGCGCGCGCGGTGAAGTACATCGCGAACAGCCCAGCAAAGAACATCAGCTCGCTGGACAGCCAGACGATGGTGCCGACACTGACCATGTTGGGGCGGTTCAGCGAATGTACTCGCGACGTGATCGCGGTTCCCGAGGTCCCTACAGCGCTCGTCACAGCAGCAAGTATGACGCTTTGTAGTTGTCGAACTCCACCCGGGTCGAGCAATTGGTCATAATCAGCGTGCGTGACTTCCGCCTGGCCCAGCCGGACAACTCCGCGGCCGCCTCGACGTGGCCGAAGGTGCTCGGCCGCTGACCACGGGTCAGGCGTCTGCCGCCGGGCCAGGCGGCCTGGGCGATGGACCAGATCATGACGGGCGCGGCGACCCCGGCGCAGATCGCCGCCTTCGGCGTGTCGATGAAGATGAAGCGGCCGACGTCGGCCGAGGTCACCGAGCTCGCCGACACCATGCTCAAGCACGCCCGCCGGGTGCCGACCGACGCGATCGGCACCGACACCGTCGACGTCGTCGGCACCGGCGGCGACGGGGCCAACACCGTCAACCTGTCGACGATGGCGGCGATCGTGGTGGCCGCCGCCGGGGTGCCGGTGGTCAAGCACGGCAACCGCGCGGCCTCGTCGCTGTCCGGGGGCGCCGACACGCTCGAGGCGCTCGGCGTGCGCATCGATCTCGGCCCCGACGAGGTCGCCCGCTGCGTGGCCGAGGTCGGGCATCGGATTCGCGTTCGCGCCGCAGTTTCACCCGTCGTTACGGCACGCCGGTGCGGCGCGGCGCGAGATCGGCGTGCCGACGGTGTTCAATCTGCTTGGGCCCGCTGACGAATCCGGCCACGCCGCGGGCGGGTCTGATCGGCTGCGCGTGGGCCGATCTGGCCGAGGTGATGGCCGGGGTGTTCGCCACCCGCGGGTCCAGCGTGCTGGTGGTGCACGGCGACGACGGCCTCGACGAACTGACCACCACCACGACGAGCACCATCTGGCGGGTGCAGGCCGGCACGGTCGAGCGGTTGACGCTTCGACCCGGCGGCGTTCGGGTTCGCCCGCGCCGAGATCTCGGAGCTGGTCGGCGGCGACGCCGAGAGCCAACGCCGCCGAGGCCCGTGCGGTGCTCGGCGGTGCGAAGGGGCCGGTGCGCGACGCGGTGGTGCTCAACGCCGCGGGCGCGATGGTGGCCCACGCCGGACTATCCAGCGACGCCGAGTGGGTGCCGGCCTGGGAGTCCGGGCTCGCCAGGGCTGCCGAGGCGATCGACTCCGGCGCGGCCGAACAGCTGCTCGCGCGTTGGGCGCGGTTCACTCAGCAGCTCTGAGGTCGACGTCTGCGAGCTGCTCGGCCGCCAGCCGCGCCGACCGGGCCGACGCCGCCCAGGCCGCCCAGCGGCCTGCCGCCCCGTAGCGGTACGCGTAGCCGGGCTCGGCGCGCACGATCCGCACACCGGGCTGGGCCAGCCAGCGCGCGATCAGCGCGGTCTCCTCGACCAGCGCGCCGCCCAGCGGCGCCGCGGTGGGCAGCACCGCCTGTGCGCCGGCGCACAGCGCGTCGACGACCGGCATCGGCGGCACCCCGCGCGCGGCCGTGCCCGCCGCGGCGAGCTGGCCGTGCCGGATCACCGCGAGGTGCCAGCCCGCCGCGCCGTCGGGCGGGCGGCCACCAGTTCGCCGACCGCGGCCAGCGCGCGCAGCCGTTGGCCGCGCCACAGCACGTCGATGGCCGCGGCGGTGTGGTCGCGCAGCCGGGCGGCGGTCTCATAGCGGTTGCGATCGGCCAGGCTCGCCGATGTGGGCCAGCGCCGCGGCCAGCGGGCGGCGTCGTCGCCGTCGATGAGGCGCCAGCGCGGCCGCGTGGCGGTGGCGTACTCGGCGGCGGATTGTCCCGCGCGCGGCCGGGCAGGGGGCCACCTCGCGTTCCGGGCAGCGGGGGCCGTGCATGGCGGAGCGGCCCAGCCGCTTGGTGCAGGTGCGCACTCCGGTGAACCGGGCGATCAGCGCGGCGGCGTCCGGCGGCGTCGGCGCGGGACCGGAACGGTCCGACGGCGCTGTCGGTAGCGGGGAGCGCGCACCGTCGAGAACCGGGGGAACGCCTCGTCGGTCAGCACCACCCACCACCAGCGGTGCGGGAAACTTCGACCGGCGGTTGTACGGCGGCGCGTGGGCGGCGAGCAGCCGCAGCTCGCGGACGCCGGCCTCCAGGTCGTGGGCGCACTCGACGTGGTCGACCGCGGTCGCCAGCGACGCCATCTCCTTCATGCGGGTGCGCGGGTCGGCGCCGTTGAAGTACTGGCCGACCCGGCGGCGCAGATCGACGGCGGTGCCGACGTAGAGCACCTCGGCCGGCGGGTCCGCGGAACAGGTAGACGCCCGGGCGTGCGGGGCAGCGCCCGGCGCCAGGTGGCGCTTGCTGCGCTGCGCAGGTGTCACATCCGGCAGGTAGGAGCGCAGCTCGGTGTAGGTGTGCACGCCCTGGTTGCCGACGCGCTCGATCAGCCCGTGCAGCACGTCGACGGTGGCCCGCGCGTCGTCGAGTGCGCGGTGGGTGGGCGTGGTGCGCCGCGCCGAACAACTGGGCCAGCGCGGAGAGCCGCACGCTGGGCGCCTCGTCGCGGGTGAGCACCCGGCGGGCCAGCCGCACGGTGCACAGCACCGGCGGTTTGGGCCACGGCAGCTGGCGCGCGTTCGGCCGCCGCGCGCAGGAAGCCGATGTCGAAGCCGGCGTTGTGGGCGACCAGCACCGCGCCGCGGGCGAACTCGAGAAACGCGGGCAGCACGGCGTCGATCGTCGGTGCGTCGTACACCATCGCCGACGTGATGCCGGTCAGCGCGACGATCTGCGGCGGGATGTCGCGGCCCGGGATCGACCAGCGTGGCGAACTCGCCCAGCACCTCACCGCCGCGCACCTTCACCGCCCCGATCTCGGTGATCTGATCGTGCCGGTCGCCGGCCGGCGCGGCCGCCGGTGGTCTCCAGGTCGACGACCACGAACGTGGTCTCCCGCAACGTCGGGGTGCTGAACGCGTCTGCGGATGAGTCCATGTCGGCGAAGCTCAGCTGACCCATGCGCCGAAGGTAGGCGCTGCCGCCGACAACTCCGGGCAGGCGGGCCGGTGCGGGCGCGGTCGATCCGAGCCGGCACTTGTCGGTGCCCGCGCGATACCGTGCGGACGACAACGATCGAGAGGACAGTGCCATGGCATACGATCAGCCGCCGCCGGGGGACAACCCGGATACCGGAACGGTGAACATCGACTGCGACGACTGCGCGGTGCGCGGACCGGGTTGTCAGGACTGCGTTGTCAGCGTTTTGCTCGGTGTGCCCGAAAATTTGCTCGATCGACGAGCGCCGGGCGCTGGAGGTGCTCGCCGACGTGGGCCTGGCACCGCGGTTGCGGCTGGTTCCGATTCACCGGCACGGACGGCCCGGCGTTGCCTGACGACACGCGACGTTGCCGGAGGCGGTTCCTACCTTCGGAGTGGCTGTTAAATTTGCGTCTCCTGTTGGACAAGGCCGATGCCGTTTCGTAACCTATCTGAGACCTAAGAGCAGTTCGAGACGGCTCGTTACGGCAGTTGAAGGACGCATCAATCTTGACGCTCGACCGCGCGCACCGGACCAGAAGCCGTTCTCGGCGACCCCTCATCAGATGCGATAGCCGCTGTGGCCATACTGGCCGCCGCGTTCGCCGGCCAGGTCCACGCGGACCCCGCCGATGACGCCTTGGCGAAGCTGAACGAGTTGTCCCGCCAGGCCGAGCAGACCACTGAGGCGATGCACTCCGCGCAGCTGGATCTGGCCAACAAGCTCGGCGTTCAGCAGCGGCCGAGGCCAAACACGCCTCTGATCTCGCCGCCGCGGAATCGGCCAAAGCTCAGCTCGCGCAGTTCCAGACAATCGGTCGACAAGCTGGCCGCAGCCCAGTACATGGGTGGCAGCACCGACGGCTTCAACGCGATGCTGACCGCCGCTTCGCCGCAGGGCCTCATCGACCAGCTCGCCGTCCAGCGGGTGATGGCCACCGAGATGCAGGCCCAGATGGCGGGCTACCGCGATATCGGCCAGCAGGCCGCAGCTGGCCGAGCAGGCCTCGGCCGCCTCGGCCGCCGAGGCCAAGACGGCCGCCGAACAGGCCGCCGCGGTGCGCGCCGACCTGCAGTCCAAGCAGAGCCAGCTGCAGGTCCAGATCGCCATCGTGAAAGTCGCAGTACAAGGCGCTGACCCCGACTCAGCGCGAGGCGCTGGCGCGCGATGCCGCCGCCACCGCCGCCGCGCCGCCCGCGCCGGTCCCGCCGGGCCAGGACCGGCGGTGCTGGCCGCCCCGCCGGACCCGCCCGTGCTCCCTGGAGCACCTGCCGCGCCGCCCGAGCTCCCAGGTCCGCCCGGTGCGATCCCGCCCGGGTGATGTGGCGCCGCCGGGGACTCCGGCGGCCAGCACCGTCATCCAGGCCGCGCTGAGCCGGATCGGCTCGCCGTACTCGTGGGGCGGCTCCGGTCCCAACGCGTTCGACTGCTCCGGTCTGGTGATGTGGTCCTTCCAGCAGGCCGGCATTTCGCTGCCGCACTCCAGCCAGGCGCTCGCACGTGGCGGACAGCCGGTGTCGGCAGACCAGATGCAGCCCGGTGACCTGGTCACCTATTACTCCGACGCCTCGCATGTCGGCATCTACATCGGTGACGGCATGATGGTGCATGCGTCCACCTACGGCACGCCGGTGCGCGTCGCCCCGGTGAACAATGCGCCCGATCTACAACGTCCGCCGGTATTGAGGGCGTTACCCGGGCGGACCGTTCCTGGAACCGGCGCCGGCTCGGCGCGCTGCTCGGTGCTGAGCTGATCTGCGCGGTGTTCCTCGTCGGCGGACCACAGGCCGCTCCGACGGGCCCCGCGCTGGCCGCCCCAGCCGCAACCGCACAATCCGACACCACCGGTGTTCCGGCTCCGGTGCTGCATGCGCTGCGGACCCCGGACGGCCGAACCGCCGAGCTGATCGACCTGGGCGCCCCAGGCGGTGGCGCACTGCTCGACCGCATCGCCGCCGAGCTGCCGGGAGCCGCCGAGGCTGTCACCGCGTTCTGGGGTGAGCGGTGGCCGTGACAGATCCACGTCGTCGTCGCCGGCACCTCCGAAGAGTTCAGCGTGCTGGCCGCCGGAAGCGCCGACACCGCCGCCACTGCCAGCGCCGACCGGATCACCTTCGCACCCGGCGCGGCGACCATGCCCGACGGCGATCTGCGCATCGTGCTGCGCCACGAACTGTTTCACTACGCGGCGCGCGCCGACACCGCCGCTGACGCGCCGATGTGGCTCACCGAGGGGGTCGCCGACTACATCGGCCGTCCGGCACCGGTGACCTCGCCCGCGGCGCCG
>CAWCKQ010000023.1:0-60797 GCA_963796185.1 uncultured Actinomycetota bacterium
ACAGCAACCCGGAGGTCATCCACTACACACTGGAGACGGTGGGCGCCTTCATCGGTCCACTGTTCGGTGTGCTGATCGCGGATTTCTACCTGGTCCGCAAGCAGCACATCGTCGTCGACGACCTGTTCACGCTCGCCGAGAACGCCAATTACTGGTACCGCAAGGGTTACAATCCGGCCGCCGTGGTCGCCACCATCGCGGGCGCGGTGTTGGCCGTGATCCCGGTGCTCCTGGGCGGCTACGTCACCGGGATGACCACCGCGGCGCAGTACAGCTGGTTCATCGGCTGCGGGGTGGCGTTCGGCCTCTACTATCTGCTCGCCACGCGGGGGGCGTGGAAGATGACGGCACTCGTCCTGCCCAGAGGCGCCGAGCTCGTCGAGGGCTGATCCCCGGCACGGCCCTGATATTCCATAGTGGAGTATCGGGCCGTAATGCAGCCGTGAGTCTGCGCTTCGCCACCCTCGGCCTGCTGGCCCAGCAGCCGGGCAGCGGATACGACCTGCTCAAGCGTTCGAGGCATCGATGGCCAATGTGTGGCCCGCCACTCAGAGCCAGCTCTACGGTGAGCTGAACAAGCTCGCCGCCGACGGGCTGATCGAGGTGTCCGACGTCGGGCCGCGGGGCCGCAAGGTGTATCGGATCACCGCCGCCGGCCACGCGGAGTTACGGCACTGGATCGCCGATCCGCAGAACGACCCGCCGTTTCGCAGCGCCGCGCTGCTGCGGGTCTTCCTGCTGGGCCAGATCTCCGGCGCACAGGCGCGCGCGCATCTGCAGCACATGGCCGAACACTCCGACGCCGAGGTAGAACGCCTCTCCGAGCTGGGCGACTCCGTTCTTTCCAAGACGTCCGCCCACGCCGACGACGACGTCTTCTTCGCCCTCGCCGCCCTCGACTACGGGCTGCGCCTGAACGCGATGCAGGCGCAGTGGGCGCGCGACGTCGTCGCCCGATGGAACGCCCACCGGAAATAGAAGTCGTTGCATCGCGATAGTTCCCGATATATCGTCAACGTATCGGGAACGCAATCGGCGTTCCGCTGAAGACAAGGACACAACGATGAACACTCCTTTCACACCCTCAGAACACCCCTTCGAAGCCCGTGGGTTCGGTTTCGGATTCACCCCCGGGATCGGCGTGCGCTGCACGAACACCGGCGACGGGCACGGCGCGAATTCCGCGATCACCTCCGCGAACACGGCGGCGAGGCCGGCCTCGGGCCTGGTTCGCCGAATTCGGCCCCGGGCGGGCTTCGGGCGGGTTCGGGCCCGCCTTCGGCTTCGGCCCCGGCGGCGCCCCCCGGCCGGCGGCGCCGCGCGGCGGCGGCCGCGGCAAGCGCGGCGACGTGCGCGCCGCGATCCTCACGCTGCTCGTCGAGCGGCCCATGCACGGCTACGAGATGATCCAGGAGATCAACGAACGCAGTCAGCAGCTGTGGAAGCCGAGCCCCGGTTCGGTGTACCCCACCCTGCAATTGCTGGTCGACGAGGGCCTGTTGGCCGCCACCGAGTCCGAGGGCAGCAAGAAGCTCTTCGAACTCACCGACGACGGGCGCGCCGCGGCGCAGAAAATCGAGACCGCGCCGTGGGACGAGATCACCCGAGGCGCCCCGGGCGCCTGGGACTGCGAAATGCCGCCGGCCAGCTGATGGGCGCGGTCGCCCAGTCGGCGCATGCGGCGAAAGCGAGCAACAGCAGCGCATCGTCGAGATCGTCAAAACGCCCGCCGCGAGATCTACTCGTCCTCGGCGAGGAGTGATCGCCTGAATGAGTCCGGCTACGGGAGCCGACGGCTCCCGTGGCGTCAGGATCTGCCCATTCAGGTCGCGGCGCGGTCACCACTCCACGGCGATGTACTTGGTCTCGAGGAATTCGTGGATGCCCTCGTCGCCACCTTCGCGGCCGAGACCGCTGTGCTTGATGCCGCCGAACGGCGCTGCGGGGTCCGAGATCAGGCCCCGGTTGACACCCACCATGCCGGCGGCAAGCTTCTCCGAAACCCGCAGCGCGCGTGCCAGATCCGCGGTGAAGACGTAGGCCGCCAGTCCAAAGGGCGTGGCGTTGGCCATGGCGATCGCTTCTTCCTCGCTCTGGAACTTCACCAGCGGTGCGATCGGCCCGAAGATCTCGTGATCGAGAATGGGGTTCCCGTGTTCGACGCCGGTCAAGACCGTCGGGGGATAGAACGCGCCGGGGCCGGCAGGTGCCTCGCCGCCGGTGGCGACGGTTGCGCCGGCGCGAACACTTCGCGCCACCAGATCGGTCATCTCGCTGACTGCGCCGGCATGGATCATCGCGCCGACCTCATTCGACTTGTCCAGGCCACAGCCCATGGAGAGGGCAGCCATGGCGGTAGACAGTCGTCGGGCGAATTCGTCATAGATGCCGGACTGCACGAAGAGTCCGATTCGCGGCGATGCACGACTGGCCGCCGTTGCGCATCTTGGCGACCATGGCGCCCTCGATTGCGGTGTCGATGTCGGCGTCGTCGAACACCAGCAGTGGGGCGCTGCCGCCGAGTTCCATCGAAACACTGAGGATGTTCTGCGCGGCACCGCGCAGCAGGATCCTTCCCACTTCGGTGGATCCGGTGAAGGACAGCTTGCGGGTCGCGGGGTGCTCGAGCATGGCTCGCACCACGTCGGAGGCTCGCGTGGTCGGAACCACGTTCACGACTCCGTCCGGCAACCCGACTTCGGCCAGAATCTGGGCAATGACCAGCGCGGTCAACGGGGTCTCGGCGGCCGGCTTGAGTACGACGGGACAGCCTGCCGCCAACGCCGGTGCGATCTTGCGGGTCGCCATGGCGGCGGGGAAGTTCCATGGTGTGACCAGCACGGCGGTGCCGATGGGCTGGTGGATCTCCATGATTCGCTTGTCGCCGTTGGGTGCGGTCTGCAGTTGCCCGCCGATCCGCGGTGTTTCTTCGGCATACCAGCGGAAGAACTCGGCGGCGTAAGCCACCTCTCCGTGGGCGTCGGCCCATGCCTTGCCGTTCTCGCGCACGATCAGTGCTGCGATTTCGTCGCTGCGCTCCATCATGACTTCGTGGGCCCGGAGCAGAATCGCGGCCCGGGTCCGGGGTGCGGTGGCGGCCCAGGTGGTTTCCGCCGCCTCGGCCGCGTCAACGGCCGCACGGCCGTCATCGACGGTCGCGTCGGCGACCGAAGCGATGACTTCGCCACTGGACGGGTCGAGGACATCGAAGCTGTCGCCGTTGCTCGCATCACGCCAGGCGCCGGCGATGTAGAGCCTGGTCGGGATGATGGTCGGGTTGGCGAACGTGGTCATGGCGATTCCGATCGGGAGCTGGCAGGCATGGTTTCCGACGGCCGTCGAGGTCTGTCTCAGCTCGCGAGGCGTCCGTCACACCATAACAGTTATATGGATCCATTCCTATGATCTCTCTGGGCTTTTACCGCATAGATACCCGATGAACGCTGCGAATGGCTCCATTACGACACTATTGTGTGAAACAACGGCGCCCCCAACCCCCGCATCCGACGCCACCCGTGACGTCATCCGCGGCACCACGCACCACGTCACCGCGGTACCAAGAATGGCGCCAATGATCACTGACCCGCCGGAGATAAGGCTGGATAGGCCGCAACTACGCCTTGGATTGGATCCATACAACTGTTATGGTGTGACGAACGCCTCAGTCGAGACTTGGGAGAGATTCGCGTGAGCACGCACACCCCGCTACAGCCCGCCGCCCCGTGGGTGGAGATCGCGACCACGGTCGAAGATTGGGATTCCGCCGAACCGCAGCTGCTGAAGACCATGCTCAGCCAACTGATCCTGATCCGTTCGTTCGAGGAGTACGTCCTCGATGTGGCAGGCCAGGGGCTCATCCACGGTCCCGCCCATTCGTCCATCGGACAGGAGGGCGGCGCCGTCGGTTCGGTACTCCCTCTGACGACCGCCGATTCCGTCAATGGATCCCACCGCGGGCACCACCAGTTCCTGGCCAAGGCGCTCCACCACGTGGCTGCGGACGGCATCGACCCCACCGCGGATTTCGGTGACGACATCCGCACCGTGATGCTGCGCAGCCTCGCCGAGATCTGCGGTCTGTCGCGAGGCTTCTGTCGCGGCCGCGGCGGCTCGATGCACCTGCAGTGGAGGGAGGCCGGCGCCATCGGGACCAACGCGATCGTCGGCGGCGGCGTCCCGCTCGCAGCGGGGTACGCCTGGGCCAACCGGCACAGCGGCAGCGATGCCGTCGCGGTCACCTACTTCGGTGACGGCGCGATCAACATCGGATCCACGTTGGAAACGATGAACCTGGCTTCGGCCTGGAAGTTGCCCCTGTGCTTCTTCATCGAGAACAACCGGTATGCGGTGTCGACGAACGTGGAGGAGTCGACCGGCGAACCGCGTCTTTCGGCTCGCGGCCTGGGTTTCAACATCGCCAGCTGGAAGGTCGACGGCATGGATGTGCTGGCGACGTACCTCGCGATGCAGGAAGCGTGCGAGCACATGCGCGCCGGCAACGGCCCGACGATCGTCGAGGTCGACGTCTACCGGTACTTCCATCAGAACGGCGCCTTCCCCGGTAGTGCGTTCGGCTACCGCAGCAAGGATGAGGAGAAGGCATACCGCGACCGCGACGCCATCAAGCAGCTCTCCGCCCACTTGGAACGCCGCGAGATTCTCGACTCGTCCGCCATCGAGAAGACCGTCGACAGGGCGAAGACCATGATGGCCGAACTCGGAGACGTCATTCTGGAACCGGATCCGGCGGCAAGCCGGGCAAGCGCCGGATCAAGCCCGACGAGTGGCCCGACCCCAACTTCGTGAATATCGGTGTGCGAGGCGACCTCTCGGAGTTCGAAGGGGTCACGTTCTCCGACCGTGACTCGTTCAACGGTGCGATCACCGAGTCGAAGTTCGTCGAATCGATTGCGGCGGTACTCAACCGGCGCATGGAGGTCGATCCGTCGGTGGTCATCATGGGGGAGGACATCCATCGTCTCAACGGTGGCACCAACGGCGCTACCCGTGGACTGACCGACCGATTCCCCGACCGCACCCTGGGAACGCCGATCAGCGAGAACGCCTTCACCGGCCTCGGTGGCGGTATGGCGCTGGACGGCCGGTACACCCCGATCGTCGAATTCATGTACGCCGACTTCATGTGGGTGGCAGCCGATCAGCTGTTCAACCAGATCGGAAAGGCCCGGCACATGTTCGGCGGGGACAACGACGTACCCCTGGTGTTGCGCAGCAAGGTCGCCATGGGCACCGGTTACGGCTCCCAGCACTCGATGGATCCCGCAGGTGTCTTCGCCACCCAGCCGGGTTGGCGCATCGTGGCCCCGTCGACGGCGTTCGACTACGTCGGCCTGATGAATACCGCACTGACCTGCAAGGACCCCGTCATGGTCCTCGAACACGTCGACTTGTACAACATCAAGGGCGAGGCGCCGGCCGACGACTTCGACTACCACCTGCCGGTCGGCAAGGCCGCGCTGCGACATACGCGGATCGCAGGTCACGGTGATCTCCTACCTCGCCATGACCAACTACTGCCTGCAGGCGATCACCGAGGGCGACTACGACGCCGACCTGATCGATCTGCGCTGGCTCGACCGGGCATCGCTCGACTGGGAGACCATCGAAGCCAGTGTGCGCAAGACCAATCGGGTGATCATCGCCGAGCAGGGGCCCATCGGCACGTCCTACGGCGGATGGCTGGCCGACGAGATCCAGCGCCGCCTGTTCGACTGGCTCGACCACCCCGTTGAACGGGTCACCGGTGGCGAGGCGTCGCCCAGCATCAGCAAGGTCCTCGAACGCGCCGCGATCGCGCAGTCCGAGGAGATCGCCGAGAAGCTCGCCGAAGTCATGGAGGCCTGAAGATGCCTGCACTGCTCAGAATGCCCGGTGTGGCCGCCAACGCCACCGACGCGATCCTGTCCGAATGGCAGGTCGCGGAGAACACCGAGTTCGCCGAGGAAGATCCGATCGCGACCGTCGAAACCGACAAGGCCAACGTCGACATCGAAGCAGAAGCGGCCGGCGTCATCCTGAAATACCTCGTCACGCCCGGAGCGACGGTCGAGGTCGGCGCGCCGATAGCGCTGACGGGCCAACCTGGGGAGAAGGTGTCCGACCTGGACCAGGCGCTGCGCGACCTCGGGGTGAGCGCCGAGGAGAACTTCGGCGACACCGAGACCACGGACCTTCCGTCGGATGCCGTTGCCGATGGGTCGGATACCACTGCCGCTGAGACGAATTCGGCGGCCAGCGGCGATCGTACGTCGGCGCCGATGGAAAGCGGTTGTTCGTCACCCCGCTGGTCCGCCGCCTTGCTCATGAGGCCGACCTCGATCTGAGCGGAGTCGCCGGGTCGGGGCCCAACGGTCGAATCGTCAAGCGCGACGTCGCCGATCTGCTCGCCGCAAGCCCGAAGGAGGCGCCGAATCGCCCACAGTCCCCGCAGGAGGGCGCAGCCTCACCGGAACCGACGCCCGCGGCGGGGCCGGCACCTCAATCCGGTTACACCGACACACCGCATTCGCGCATGCGCAAAGCGATCGCGTCGCGACTCACACAGAGCATGCAGACGGCTCCGCACTTCTATGTTCGCGGCACAGCGGAGGTCGACGAGCTGCTGGCGTTGCGTAACACGCTCAACGAGTCCGGTGACGTCAAGGTCTCGGTGAACGACCTCATCGTCAAAGCCGCTGCGAGAGCGCATGTTCTGGTGCCGGCGATGAACGTCATCTGGCTCGATGACGCGGTCCGCACCTTCGACACCGTCGACATCGCGGTGGCCGTCGCATCCGATCGCGGACTGATGACACCGGTCGTCCGCGACGTCGCCCGTCGTGGCATCGCCGCGGTTGCCGCCGACACCCGCGATCTGGCCGATCGTGCCCGCGATGGCAAGCTCAAGCAGGAGGAACTCGTGGGCGGTTCACTGAGCATCTCCAACCTCGGCATGTTCGGCACGGAGGAGTTCTCGGCGATCATCAATCCTCCGCACGCGGCTATCCTGGCGGTCGGAGCGGTCCGCTCCGAACCGGTGATCCACGACGGTGAACTCGCGGTGGCGTCGCTGCTGAAGGTGACGCTGTCGGTGGATCACCGCCCGGTCGACGGCACCGTGGCCGCGCAGTGGATGGCTGCCTTCCTCGACGTCCTGCACAGTCCTCTGAAGATCCTGATCTGAGGTCGGAAGCCGTTACGGATCGCGGCAGCGCTCAACAGCTCGGCAAGCTCGGTTCAAGATGGAGGTATTCGCGGTGAACGCGTACACGCAGACGATCGGCGCCCCGGGGCACATGTCCGTGGACTACGAGGAGCGGGTCGATTTCCAGCGACTCCGCTCTTATCGGCTCGGCCGTGCGAAGGCCGCGCTGGAGGCCAGTGAGTGCGGGGCATTCCTGCTCTTCGACTTCTACAACATTCGCTACACCACCCAGACCTGGGTCGGGGGAGCCCTGGGCGACAAGATGATCCGTTACGCGCTTCTGGTGCGTGGCAAGGATCCGGTGCTATGGGATTTCGGTTCTGCGGTCAAGCATCACAAGATCTACTCGAAGTGGGTCCCCGACGAGAATTACCGAGCGGGTTTCCTCGGCTTCCGTGGCGCGGTGGCGCCGACGGCGGGACTGATGGAGTCCGCGGTCGCCGAGATCAAGTCCATGCTTCACGACGCCGGTGTCGCCGACATGCCGGTCGGACTGGATATCGTGGAGCCGCCTTTCCTGTTCGAGATGCAGCGTCAGGGACTGAAGGTGCTCGACGCCCAACAATCCATGCAGGATGCGCGCTGCATCAAGTCGACCGACGAGATTCTGCTGCTGTCGCAGGCCGCGGCGATGGTCGACGGTGTCTATCAAGACATCGTCGAGGCCCTCAAACCGGGCGTCCGCGAGAACGAGATCGTCGCGCTGGCCAACAAGCGGCTCTACGAAATGGGTTCCGATCAGGTCGAGGCGATCAACGCGATCTCCGGCGAACGGTGCAACCCGCATCCGCACAACTTCACCGACCGTCTGATCCGACCCGGTGACCAGGCGTTCTTCGATATCATCCACAGCTACAACGGATATCGCACCTGTTACTACCGCACGTTCGGGGTCGGCAGCGCGACACCCGCCCAGCGCGATGCCTACCAGAAGGCCCGCGAATGGATGGACAGAGGCATCGACGGGTTGGGTGCCGGCGTCGGGACCGACGAAGTCGCCGCGCTGCTGCCCGCGGCCGAGGAGTTCGGCTTCGCAAACGAAATGGAAGCCTTCGGGCTCCAGTTCGCACACGGCCTGGGCCTTGGCCTGCACGAGCGGCCCATCATCTCTCGCCTCAACTCGATGAAGGAGCCGGTCGAGCTGAAAGTGGGCATGGTGTTCGCACTCGAGACCTACTGTCCGGCCTCCGACGGCCGCTCAGCCGCCCGAATCGAAGAGGAGATCGTGCTCACCGAGAACGGCCCCGAGGTGCTCACGCGCTTCCCAGCTCACGAGCTGTTCGTCACGAACCCGTACTCCACGACGTAACGCCCTGCGGGCATTTTCGGGCGGACGTGGATATGCTGCTGCACGTATGCGCGGGAATATCACGTGAGTGACGGATCGGCCGAGAATGCGGCGGTAGACCCAGACCGGGTGCTGGCCGCGAGTGAGAAAGTCGCAGCCTACCTACGCCAGGCCATTCTGCACGGCACGATCAAACCCGGAGAACGTATCCGGCAGGAAGACATCGCTGCTCGGCTCGGTGCCAGTCGGCTTCCCGTCCGCGAGGCACTGCGGATGCTGGAACTCGAGGGACTGACCGAGAACCTGGTCAACCGTGGTGCCCGAGTGCCCTTGCTCGGCATGCATCAGGTGGACATGCTCTACCGGATGCGCGAGCAATTGGAGCCGCTGGCGATCTCGGAGAGCCTGCTCGTGCTGTCAGAAGCGGACATCGGGCGCCTCACGGACATCCACGATCGCATCGAGGCGACCGACGACGTCGAAGAGTTCATCGACTTGGACCGCGAGTTCCATCTGCGGAGCTACGCCGGCTGCGCGCATCGAGCAGCTCAACGCGAGCATCCTGCGGTTGTGGAACTGCACGCAACACTATCGCCGGGCGTTCATGCTGGTCAGCGGTCAGTCTCGGCGTTGGATCGTCAACGCTGAGCATCGGCTGATCCTGGACGCGATCGAGCGGCGCGATCAGACCGACGCCGGGCGCTATCTCAGCGGTCACATCCGCCGGACCCGCATAGAGCTCGACCGCCATCCCGAGATCTTCGAGTTCCGCGAGTAGCGACCCTTCATGCGGAGCTGACCGGCGAACCGACGAGTTCGCGGGCCTGAGCTCGCATTCGTCACCCGCCGCGTTCGATTCTTTCTGGATCCATAGTTTGACGTCATCGGTCCGTCGACGATCTGCGGCGCAGGCCGCTGCCCGAGCATCCGTCCGCCGTCGCCACGGTCCTCCCGGTTTGGGATCCATTTTCTCCGCCGAGCTTGCGTAGTTCACGCGCAACCATGCGTGCTTAGATCGCATTTCGGATCCAAAAGTTCCCCTGAAACCCTTGACATCCGTCGCACGCGGTGACTTAGTGTCGTAGATCACAGCCACTCATTATTGGATCCATTCCTCCCGGTTGGAGGGAATTGCAGATGGCACGGATCGCCTCGGCAAGGCAGCGGGACGTCAGGTGCTTCTGGCGGCACCGGGCGCGGGCTGGCCGGCCTCACCGGGCTTCGATCACGTCGGCATCACCGTCCCCGACATCGAAGAGGCGACGCGGTTCCTCGTCGACGTCATCGGGTGCGAGTTCCTCTACTCGCTTGGACCGCTGCAGGATTCAGCACGGTTCCTGGATGACCGACCATCTCAACGTCCATCCCCGTGCGGTCGCCCGCACGATTCGATTCTTCCGGTGCGGCGCCAATCCCGTCCTCGAGGTGTTCGAGTACTCGTCTCCCGATCAGGACGGTCGGCCTCCCCGCAACAGCGACGTGGGCGGTCACCACGTCGCGTTCTACGTCGAGGACCTCGACGCCGCCGTGGCATTCCTCCGCCAGCACCAGCGTCGAGGTGCTGGGGCACCCGACCGCCAGCGTCGGCCCGCACACCGGACAGCGTTGGGTCTACTTCCTCGCTCCCTGGGGAGCCCAGTTCGAACTCGTCTCCTACCCCAACGGCAGGGCCTGGTACCTGGAGCACGACACGCATCCGGAACCGGCACTGGCAGCCGGCGAGGAAATCCGCCCACTGGCCGCGTCGTCTTCGTCGCCGAGCCAGCACAACAATCGAGGTGAGCAGCATGCAACGAAGTGCGGACGAAGCCGCGCCCGTCGTCATCGAGGCGGACTCCGTGGTCAAGAAGTTCGGCGGAGTCACCGCCGTCGACGGCGTCAGCGTCTCGGTTCGAGAAGGTGAGATCTACGGCCTCATCGGTGAGAACGGGGCAGGCAAGTCCACCCTGATGCGCATGCTCGCGGGGCTCTACACCCCCGATTCCGGCGAGGTCCGCGTCCTGGGGAAAACCCTTCACGGTGCGAAGTCCGCGCTGGAAGCCGGCGTCGCCATCGTCCACCAGGAACTCAATCTCATCCCCGAGATGACGGTGGCGGAGAACATCATGCTCGGCTCCTTTCCGACGAGCCGCGGGTTCACCGAATCCAGGAAGCTCAAGGCAGTAGCCAAGGAGACCCTCGACGAGATCGGCGTGCCGATCGACTTGAACGAACCCGTCTCCCGGCTGTCGGTGGCACTTCGGCAGTTCGTCGAGATCGCCCGCGCGATCGCCCGCAAGCCGCGAGTGCTCATCATGGACGAGCCCACCGCGTCGTTGACCCCGTCGGAAACCGACTACCTACTCGAGATGCTGCAGCGACTGGCCGGGCGCGGCATGTCGATTCTGTACATCTCGCACCGACTCCCCGAGATCTTCAGGATCTGCACTCGGGTGAGCGTGCTCAGGGACGGGGCCCTGGTGGACACGATGCCCATCGAGGACACCAACCCCGAAGACCTCGTCACCAAGATGGTCGGCAGGGAACTCAAACTCGACCTCGAGGTGCGACGCGAGTTCACGCCCGGCGAGGTCATCCTGTCGGCCCGCGGCATCACCGCCCCACAGGTCGACAACATCGACCTCGATGTACGTGCCGGCGAGATCGTCGGCCTCGGCGGACTGGTGGGAGCGGGCCGCACCGAACTCATCCGCGCCGTGCTGGGAGTCGACCCCAAGACCGCCGGCCAGGTGACGATGACCGTGGACGGTAGGACCAAGCGGATCACGAACTACGGGGACGCCGTCGCCCACGGTGCCGCTTACGTCCCCGAGGAGCGCCGCACCGAGGGCCTTGCCTTGACGATGACCGTCTCGGACAACATCGCCCTGCCCAACCGGCGCAAACTGAGTTCGTCAGGAGTGCTCAAGGTCGGCGCCTTCGATGGGTTCGCCAGCGCGCTCGCCGACAAAGTGGGACTCCGCCCGCCCGACGTCACCCGAGCAGTCGGCGAATACAGCGGCGGCAACCAGCAGAAGGTCGTCATCGCCAAGTGGCTCGGCCGCGAACCGCGGCTGATCGTTCTCGACGAGCCCACCCGCGGGGTCGACGTCGGCGCGAAGGCCGAAATCCACCGGTTGGTTCGCGAACTCGCCGATGGAGGTGCCGCGGTGCTCGTCGTGAGTTCGGATCTGCCGGAACTTCTCGACCTGTCCGACGTCATCCACGTCATCCGCGACGGCCAGGTGGCCGGCACCTTGACCGCAGAGCAAGCCGATGAGAAAGCCGTCATGACCTTGGCGGCCGGAGGAAGCAAGGTGACAAGCGCATGACGAATCTCGCAACCAATGACGGCCGGCACCCCGGCCCCACCGCGCGGTTCTGCGACAGCCGGCCACCAGCACGCAGCCGCGGCGACGATCCAGTGGATCGCCGAACGCGGGATCTTCGTGGTCACAGCGGTTTTGATCCTGGGCGCCGCCTTCTTCGTCGACGGCTTCGCTTCGGTGGTCAACATCACCGACGTGTTTCACCGGGCCGCGCCGATCGGAATCGTCGCGATCGGAATGACATTCGTCGTGATCAGCGGCAACTACCTTGACCTGTCGGTGGTTCCGCAGGTCGCGACGTCGGCCGTCATATTCATCGGGGTGAGCAATGGCTACGGCATACCTGCGGCGATCGCTCGCCGCAGCCATCGTCGCCGTGTTCTACGGCCTGGTCAACGGTGTCGCAGTGGGCTACTTCAAGGCCAATGCGGTCATCGTCACGCTCGCCACGACCTACATCGGGCTCGGCCTGCTGCGCTGGCTCTCCGGTGGAAGCATCTTCTTCGGCCCGGCCGGCGGACCCATCGAGACGTTGGGTCAGATCAAGATCGGGCCGGTGCCGCTTTCGGCCATCGTGTTGGTCGTTATGGCGGTGCTCCTGGCGTTCGTGTTGAACCGCACCGGCTTCGGCTTCGCGGTACGGGCCTACGGCTCCAACAAGGAAGCGACCCGGCTCGCGGGGGTGGCCACCTCGCGCGTCGTCCTCGGCGCGTTCGTGATCACGTCGCTGTCGGCCATGGTCGCGGGCTTCGTACTCGCGGCGTTCTCCAACACTGCGGTCTCGACGATATCGCAGGGCTTCGACTTCGGTGCGCTGGCGGCGATCATCATCGGCGGCACCAGCGTCTTCGGCGGGCGGGGCAGCGTGCTGCGGACCGTGCTCGGCGTGATCTTCGTCAGCGTGCTCACCAACATCCTGGTCCTCTCCAACATCGGCTACGGCTGGCAGCAGGTGGCCATCGGCGTCCTCATCGTCCTCGCCGTCTCCATCGATGCAGTCGCAAGAAGGGTGGGCAAGTGATGACTAGCCTCCAGACGCAGGAACGATCAGAACGATCAGACACCACTACCGATCGACTACGGGCGGTCGTCGGCCGCCGCACGGAAGGCCGTGGCGTCATTCTGCTGGTCAGTCGTCGTCGTCGGGTCACTGCTCTTTCAACCCGGCGTATTCACCGCCTACCCCGCCACCCTGGGGCGTGTCGCGCTCATCGGTCTGGTGGCGCTCGGGCTGACCGCAGTGATCCTGATGGGCGAACTCGATCTGAGCGTGGCAAGCACCCTGGCGGTTGCCGGGGTCGTGATGGCGATGATTCCCAACCTGGCGCTGGGCATCCTGGCGGCCCTCGGAGTCGGTCTACTCGTCGGTGCGGTCAACGCGTTCTTCGTCGTGGTGGTGGGCATCAACTCGTTCATCGCGACACTGGGCATGCTGTTCGCCCTGCGCGGGCCTGGCCCTCGTGCTCTCCAACGAGCAACCCGTGCGACTCGACGACATCGAGGCAGGCATCTCCTTCGGTGCCCCGCTCATCGGGCCGCTGACCCCCAGGGTCCTCATCTTCATCCTCGTCTTCGTCTGTCTGCACGTCTTCCTCACCCGGATGCGGGCCGGCCGGGAGTTCTACGCGGTGGGCGGCAACCGGCAGGCCGCCAAGGACGCCGGCATCCCGGTGACGCGGCGGATCTTCACCGGCTTCATGATCTCCGGGTTCGTCGCCGCACTCGCCGGTGTCATCAACACGCTGGAGCGCACGGCTGCCACTCCCACCGCGGGCTCGACGGTGCTGCTGGCCAGCTTCGCTGCGGCGATCATCGGCGGCGTCGCACTCAACGGTGGTCGAGGCTCGGTCATCGGGACCCTCATCGGCGCATTGTCTCTGGGTCTGCTTCAGATCGCGCTCGCCCTGGCCGGCGGTGCAACAAGACGTGCAGCAGATCTTCATCGGTGGGGTGCTGTTCCTCGCCGTCGTCACCGACCCGCCAGCCTGCGCGCGGTCGCGCAGAACATCCGATCATCCTTCGGCGGAGCGTCGCACCAAATCCGCTGCGGAGACAATCGGATCTCACCGCCACCGGCGGCGCAACAGTCGAGATAGGAGCAAACCGATCATGCGAATGACTCAGATTGCGGCAGTAGTGCGCCAGCCTGGCCGTCACGGCGCTGATCCTCTCCGGCTGCAGTGGTCGCCGGCGGTGCCGCGAACAGGGGAAGCCCAAGGTGTGGGCCCTGTTGCCACAAGGCACCGACCAGCCCTACGGCACGACCTATCTTCCGCCCTTCGAGGAGACAGCCGAGAAGCTGGGGCTCGACGTCACCGTCACCAACTCCCAATACGATTCGGACACTCAGGCAAGCGATTGCGAGGTGGCGGTCGCCGCCCGTCCGGAACTGATCATTCTGTGGCCGGCGGTCACCTCGACGGTGCGCCCCTGCCTGGTTCGGGCGAAGGAGGCCGGGATTCCGGTCACCATCACCAACTCCGACGTGCTGCCCGAGGACAAGAATCTGACCGCAGGCTATTCAGGACCGGACACCTACGGGCAGGGGGCCGCATCCGCATCGATCATGTGCGGCCTCGCCGACGGCAAGCCCACCAATATCCTTGTCGTGAACGGACTCACCGGCAACTACACCGCCATCAATCGGCGCCAGGGTTTCGTCGAGACGATCGCCAAGGACTGCCCGAACGTGACGATCGCCGCCGAGCAGCCCGGCGACTGGAGCAAGGGCACCTCACAAACGGTCACCTCGGAAATGCTGACCGCAGTGGGCGCAGAAAACGTTCAAGGGATCTTCGCCGCCGACGACACCATGGTCGCCGGCGCGATCGACGCCCTCAAAGCACAGGGCATCGACCCGAAGCCGCTCTTCATCACCTCCATCGGCAACACCAAACTCGGCAACCCGTTGGTCAAGTCCGGCGAACTCGACGGCACCGTCTTCCAGTCCTCGGTCTGGGACGGGCGAAACGCGGCTGTCGTCGCTGACGAGGTTCTGAAGAACGGGCCGATGACCGAAGACCTCTTCATGCCCTCGGTCATCGTCACCAAGGACAACGTCGACAGCCCCGATGTGACACCGGAATGGTGATACGTCCGCCCAGCATGAGATCACACAGTGCACCAAAGTAGCTCGAAGAAAACCCGCCAGAAAGGAAGCAGACACGCCATGGACACCACTCGCTTGAACGGCAAACACATCCTCATCACCGGCGCCGCCCAAGGCATGGGCGCCGCAGTCGCCCATAGCTACGCGGAGCAGGGGGCCAAGCTGTGTCTCGGCGACGTCAACGTCGAGGGGGTGGCGCAAGTGGCCAAGGAGATCCAGGAAAAGGGCGGTACTGCCACCCACGTCCGGCTCGACGTCACCAGCGAAGAGGACGCTGCCGCTGCCGTGGCGCACACCGTGGAACAGTACGGAAGCATCAACGTCCTGCTGAACAACGCCGGCATCAACAAGCCTGCGTTCTTCCTCGACATCACCAGGCAGAACTGGCAGAGCATCATGGACGTCAACGCCTGGGGCACGATGAACTGCATGCAGGCTGCCGCACGGCAGATGAAGGCGCAGGGCAAGCAGGAGTACCCGTACAAGATCATCAACGTCGGTTCGATCCTGTCCCGGGAAGTGTTCGACGACGTCGTCGTATACGGCTGCAGCAAGCATGCCGTGTTGGCGATGATCAAGGGTGGCGCCAAGGCGCTGATCGAGCACAACATCACCGTCAACGGCTACGGGCCCGGCGTCGTGCGTACCGAGCTGTGGGAGCAGCTCGACAAGGACCTGGTCGCCATCGGCAAGTTCGACAAGCCGGGCGAGTCCATGGACTCACTGGCCGAGAACATGATCCTGATGAAGCGGTACTCCTACCCCGAGGACGTGGTCGGCACCGCGTCGTTCCTCGCCAGTCCCGAAAGTGACTACATGACCGGTCAGCTCCTGATGATCGACGGCGGCATGGTGATCCAGTAGCGCCCGGTTTTCCCGAGTCGGGATGAAACCGCGCCGGATCCGCGTCGTAACCCGACATGAACTCCTTTCCCCTCGGCACGTACACCGTCGGCCGCGTCGGCTTCGGCGCCATGCAATTGCCCGGCCCCGGGGTCTTCGGGCCGCCCCGCGACCACGACGAGGCGATCGCGGTGCTGAGGCGGGCGATCGAGCTGGGCATCGACCACATCGACACCGCGCAGTTCTACGGGCCCCGGGTCGCCAACGAGCTGATCCGGGAGGCCTTGCACCCTTACCCCGAGAATCTCGCGCTCATCAGCAAGGTCGGTGCGCGTCGCGACGACCAGGGCAACTGGAACGCCGCCCAGGAACCCGACGAACTGCGGGCCGACATCGAGGACAACCTCGCCACGTTGGGAACCGATCGGTTGGCCGCGGTGAACCTGCGTATCCACTCCGGTGACCCCAGCAGCGTCGGCCCCGTCGACCGCGACCTGTTCGACCGCCAGCTCGACGCGATGATCGCCGCGCGCGACGAGGGGCTGATCGGCGGCATCGGCCTGTCCAGCATCAGCGTGGACCATCTGCGCATCGCCCTGGACCGCACCGACGTCGTCTGCGTGCAGAACGCCTACAACCTCGTCGACCGGACCTCCCAGCCGGTGCTGGATCTGTGCACCGAGCGGGGTATCGCGTTCGTGCCGTTCTTCCCGCTGGGCTCCGGCTTCACCACGGACAACCCGGTGCTCGGGCATCCCGGCGGTGCGCGGCGAGGCCGACAAGCTCGGCCGCACCCCGGCGCAGATCGCGCTGGCGTGGACGCTGAGCGTGGCGCCGAACGTGCTGCTCATCCCGGGCACCTCGTCGGTCGCGCACCTCGAGGAGAACACGGCCGTCGCCGACATCGCGCTCGACGAGCAGACCAAGCGGGCCCTCGACGCCGCGGCGCCGGTTGCGTGACGCCAGGGCGGTTTCCGAACCCGATTTCCGCCGCAGCGTTACCCAACCACCGCGGGCCGCGGCGTGAGCGATTCTTCGTTTCGAGGTGGACGGCAATAAAATCGGCATCACCATGACAGTTCAACCGACGACGTCCAGCGCCGGCGGCCGACCCGACGTGTTGTCGGCCGAGGCACGCCGCCGGCGCACGTTCGCCGTGATCAGCCATCCCGACGCCGGCAAGTCCACACTGACCGAGGCGCTGGCGCTGCACGCCAAGGCGATCACCGAGGCCGGCGCCATCCACGGCAAGGCGGGCCGGCGCGCCACGGTGTCGGACTGGATGGAGATGGAGAAGGCCCGCGGCATCTCGATCACCTCCACCGCACTGCAGTTCCCCTACCGCGGAGCTGCGTGATCAACCTGCTCGACACCCCCGGCCACGCCGACTTCTCCGAGGACACCTACCGGGTGCTCACCGCGGTCGACTCCGCGGTGATGCTGATCGACGCCGCCAAGGGCCTGGAACCGCAGACGCTCAAGCTGTTCCAGGTCTGCCGGCACCGCCGGATCCCGATCATCACGGTGATCAACAAGTGGGACCGCCCGGGCCGGCACGCCCTGGAGCTGATGGACGAGATCCACGAGCGGATCGGGCTGCGGCCCACCCCGCTGACGTGGCCGGTCGGCATCGCCGGCGACTTCAAGGGCGTGCTGGACCGGCGCACCGGCATGTTCATCCGCTTCACCCGCACCGCGGGCGGCGCGACCGCGGCACCCGAGGAGCACATCGCGCGCTGATGCGCGCACGAGGCCGCCGGGGATCGACTGGGACACCGCGGTCGAGGAGTCCGAACTGCTGCAGCGCCGACGGCGCCGACTTCGACCCGGAGACGTTCCTGCGACTGCACCTCCACGCCGGTGCTGTTCACCTCGGCCGCCCTCAACTTCGGCGTCAACCAACTGCTCGACGTGCTGGCCGAGCTCGCGCCGCCGCCCAGCGGCGCGCTCGACGTCGACGGCAACCGCCGCGAGGCGACCGCGCCGTTCAGCGCGTTCGTGTTCAAGGTGCAGGCCGGCATGGACTCCGCGCACCGGGACCGCATCGCCTACGCCCGGGTGTGTTCGGGCACGTTCGAGCGCGGCGACGTGCTGACCCACGCCTCCACCGGCAAGCCGTTCGTCACCAAGTACGCGCAGTCGGTGTTCGGCCAGCAGCGCTCGACGCTGGACACCGCGTGGCCGGGCGACGTCATCGGCCTGGCCAACGCCGCGGCGCTGCGCCCGGGCGACACGCTCTATCGCCGACGTCGCCGTCACTACCCGCCCATCCCGAGCTTCTCGCCCGAACATTTCGCCGTCGCCCGCGGCACCGATCCCAGCAAGCACAAGCAGTTCCGCAAGGGCATCGAGCAACTGGACCAGGAAGGCGTCGTGCAGGTGCTGCGCTCGGACCGCCGCGGTGAGCAGGCGCCCGTGCTGGCGGCGGTCGGGCCGATGCAGTTCGAGGTGGCCAGCCACCGGATGGCGGGCGAGTTCGGCGCCCCGATCGCGCTGGAGTCGCTGCCGTACACGGTCGCCCGGCTCTGCGATCCCGACGGCGCCGAGGTGCTGCAGAGGCTGGCCTCGGTCGAGGTGTTCACCCGCAGCGACGGCGCACTGCTGGCCGTGTTCTCGACGAAGTGGCGCCTGGAGAACGTCGCGCGGGAGAACCCGGACGTATCGCTGCGGTCGCTGGTCGCCGCCGGCGATTAGTGATTTCGGTGTCGTTCGTCACGTCGGCGTTGACGAACGACACCGAAATCACTCGACGTCCACCCAGTCCAGGGTGCGGTGCACGGCCTTCTGCCAGCCCGCGTAGCCCTCGGCGCGCTGGTCCTCGGACCAGCTCGGGGGTCCAGCGCTTGCCCTCCTGCCAGTTGGCGCGCAGGTCGTCGGCGCCGTCCCAGAAGCCGACCGCGAGCCCGGCGGCGTACGCCGCGCCCAGTGCGGTCGTCTCCGCGACCACCGGCCGCACCACGTCGACGCCGAGCACATCGGCCTGGATCTGCATGCACAGGTCGTTGGCGGTGATTCCGCCGTCGACCTTGAGCACCTCGAGGTGCACGCCCGAATCGGCCTCCATCGCGTCGACCACGTCGCGGCTCTGGTAGCAGATCGCCTCGAGCGTCGCGCGGGCCACGTGCGCGTTGGTGTTGTAGCGCGACAGACCGACGATCGCGCCGCGGGCGTCCGAACGCCAGTAGGGGGCGAACAGCCCGGAGAACGCCGGCACGAAGTACACGCCGCCGTTGTCCTCGACCTGACGGGCCAGCGATTCGCTCTGCGAGGCGCCGCTGATGATGCCGAGCTGATCGCGCAGCCACTGCACCGCCGAGCCGGTGACCGCGATCGAGCCTTCGAGGGCGTACACCGGTTTCGCGTCGCCGAACTGGTAGCAGACCGTGGTCAACAGGCCGTTCTCGGAGCGCACGATCTTCTCGCCGGTGTTGAGCAGCAGGAAGTTGCCGGTGCCGTAGGTGTTCTTGGCCTCCCCGGCCGCCAGGCACACCTGGCCGACCATCGCCGCCTGCTGGTCACCGAGGATGCCGGTGATCGGGATCTCGCCGTCGGCGGGCCCGGTCGCCAGCGTGGCGCCGAACGCGTCGGCCGACGACGACGGCCGGATGTCGGGCAGCATCGCGCGCGGAATGCCGAAGAACGACAGCAGTTCGTCGTCCCAGTCCAGGGTCTCCAGGTCCATCAGCATGGTCCGGCTGGCGTTGGTGACATCGGTGACGTGCACGCCGCCGCGGTGCCCGCCGGTCAGGTTCCACAGCACCCAGGTGTCGGTGGTGCCGAAGATCGCGTCGCCCTTCTCGGCGTCCTCGCGCACCCCGTCGACGTTGTCCAGGATCCACTGCACCTTGCCGGCCGCGAAATAGGTGGCCGGCGGCAGGCCGGCCTTGCGCCGGATGACGTCACCGCGGCCGTCGCGGTCCAGCGCCGAGGCGATCCGGTCGGTGCGGGTGTCCTGCCAGACGATCGCGTTGTGGTACGGGCGTCCCGTGTCGCCGGTTCCACACCAGCGAGGTCTCACGCTGGTTGGTGATGCCGAGTGCGGCGAGGTCGCCGGTCGCCAGGTTCGTCTTGTTCAGCGCGGTCGCCAGCACCGATCCGGTGCGCTCCCAGATCTCGACCGGGTTGTGCTCCACCCAGCCCGCCTTGCGGCAGGATCTGTTCGTGTTCGAGCTGGTGGCGGCCGACCTCGGCGCCGTCGTGGTCGAAGATCATGCACCGGGTGCTGGTGGTGCCCTGGTCGATGGCTGCGACGAACTCGGCCACGCGTGCTCCTTCTCGGTTAGAGGTCCATGATGGACTACATGGGTCGCCAGCGATCGGCAACGCAAACATCGCCCGGATGCCGCGCGGCGGGCCCGACGCGTCCTGCCTGGACCGGTTGTTGCAGACCGACCGGCAGGAGTATCTGGACCGCGATGACGTCGATCCACGCGTCAAGCGCAGTGTGATCCGCGCGCTGGACTGGACCGGTGAGGTGTTCGGCAACCACGACAGGTTCGCCGCGATCGTGCTCGACGAGGTCGCCGACGTGGCCGACCCGAGGATCCTGGAACTGGGCGCCGGCCACGGCGGTCTGTCCCGACAGACTACTGGAGTGGCATCCGAGCGCGCGGGTGACGGTCACCGACATCGAACCCGCGTCGGTCGCCGCGATCGCCGCCGGTGATCTCGGCACGCATCCGCGCGCGACGGTCCGGGAGATGGACGCGACCGCGCTGGACGCCGCCGACGGGGAGTTCGATCTGGCGGTGTTCGCGTTGTCCTTCCACCACCTGCCGCCGCCCGCGGCGGCGCGGGTGATCGCCGAAGGCACCAGGGCGGCAACCGAACTACTGATCATCGACCTGCCCCGGCCGCCGGCTCCGCTGCATGTGCTGCGGCTGGCCACCATGCTGCCGTTCGCCCCGCTGGTGCCGTTCGTGCACGACGGGGTGATCAGCTCGTTGCGCACCTACAGCCCGTCGGCGTTCCGGGCACTGGCCGCCCACGCCGACCCGGCGATCGAGGTCGAGCTGCGCGGCGGACTGCTCAGCCCGCAGATCGTGGTGGCGAGAAGACGGTAGCCGGGTGCCATCCGCCGGGCCGCCGTCCCCGATGGACCGGCCCGCAGAGTCGTTGGGCCGTCGGCGATCTTGATCCGCGCCGCCGGCCGTCCGTTCGTCGCAACACCTCTCGCCGCGCCCCGGATACCCCAAGTGTTCGCGCGGCAGACACTTGCCGCTTAATGTAAGCAGGAAGGGGGTTGCTGTGTTCACGGGGGAGGCTTGATGGAGGGGACTCCCTTCGGACGCTATCGACTTGTCGATTTGCTGGGCCGCGGGGGCATGGGCGAGGTGTGGCGCGCCCACGACACGGTGACCGACCGCGTCGTGGCGCTCAAGCTGTTGCCCGCGCAGTGGGCCGAGGACGAGGTGTACCTGCAGCGGTTCCGCCGCGAGGCGCACGCCGCCGCCCGGCTCACCGAGCCGCACGTGGTCCCGATCCACAATTACGGCGACGTCGACGGGCGACTCTACGTCGACATGCGTCTGATCGACGGCTGCGATCTGCAGACGCTGCTCAACACCGGGGCGCTGATTCCCGCCCGGGCGGTGGTGATCGTCGAACAGATCGCCATGGCCCTGGACGCCGCCCATCAGGCCGGCCTGGTGCACCGCGACGTCAAACCGTCCAACATCCTGATCGCCCGCTACGACTTCGCGTACCTGATCGACTTCGGGGTGGCCCGTGCCTCGCACGACACCGGCCTCACCAACTCCGCTCATCTCGTGGGCACGCTGCCCTACATGGCGCCCGAACGCTTCCGCAACGGCGTCAGCGACGTCCGGTCCGACGTCTATTCCCTGGCCTGTGTGCTCGCGCAATGCCTCACGGCGACAACACCGTTCGCCGGCCACTCCGTCGAAGAGCAGATGATGGGGCATCTCACCGCGCCGCCGCCGTTGCCCTCGCTGATCGACCCGTACATCCCCGCGGAGTTCGACGGGGTGATCGCCAAGGGCATGGCCAAGAACCCCGACGATCGCTATCAGACGGCGCTGGAACTCGCCGAAGCGGCACGCTGGGCGCTCGGAGGCGCGGCGGCCGGCCATCCGCGCGGTGCGCTGCCGGCGACCACGCCCCACAAGGCCGGCGAACTCGCACAGACCCTGCTCGGTGACGGCGCGGCCGAGTCGGCGAACGGCGCGCGGCGGGCGTCCGAGGAGTCCGCGCGCGCCGACGGTCTCGACCTGTCGCGGACCGGCGACTCCATCGACGACCTCCTCGACCGGGCGGTCGCCGCGATCAACCGCGGGGACCGGGCGGTGGCCTCCGCCCTGGCCGACCAGGTGCTGGCCGTCGACCACCGCAACGCCGAGGCCGAGGATCTGTTGCGGGCACCCACCGACCGCGGCGAGATCCGCCGGCTGACCATCGTGTCGGCCGACATCGCCGATGCGACCGACCTGGCGCTGCGCGTCGAACCGGAAACCCACCGCCTGCTCATCGGCCGGTTCCGCGACGTCGTCCGCCAGGTCGCCGACCGCTACGAAGGGCACGTCGCGTCGTCCAAGGCCGACGGGCTGCTGGTCGTGTTCGGTTACCCCAACGCGCACGAGGACGACGTGCACCGGGCGGTGCAGGCCGGCCTGGACATCACCCGCGACGTCGAACGGCTCAGCGACCAGGCGCAGCGCCGCTTCGGTGCGACGGTCGACGTCCGGATCGGCGTGCACCGCGGGCCGGTCTACCTCGACACCAACCAGGACGACGTCTACGGCCTCGCGGTCACGCTGGCCGCGCAGGTCTCCGCACTCGCCCCGACCGGCGGCGTGGCGGTGTCGCACTCGGTGGAGCCGTTGATCCGGAATGCGTTCGAGTTGGAGCGCCTGCCGGCAGCGGCGATGCCGGGCTCCGACGAAGTCGTCAACCCGTTCCGCGTCCTCGGCGAGCGCGCCTACGCGGCGATGGCGCCGATGGGTCCGTTGGTCGGCCGGGACCGCGAGTTCGCGCGGCTGGACAAGAGTTGGCGGCGAGCCACGGCCGGCACGCTGACCGTCCCGGCCGTGGTGTTCCGCGGTGAGGCGGGCATCGGCAAGAGCCGGCTCGCGGCCGCGGCCAGCGAACTGGTGCAGCGCGACGGCGGCACCGTCCTCGAGCTCGTCGGCTCGCCCGTGCACGCCGACGTGGGCCTGCATCCGGCCCGGCTGTTGCTGGAGCGGCGCTCCGGCATCGCGCGGCTCACCGAGCCGGTGCGACGGCTGCAGCTCCTCGAGGCCGAGCTCGAGCGCCTGGGCCTGGACCCGGCGACTGAAGTCCCCCTGCTGGCGCCGATCCTGGGGCTGGACGCCTCACTCGGATACCAACCGCCCCAGGCCGAGGGCCGCAAGCTGCAGGAACTGATCGCCGCCGCCGTGCAGAACTATCTACTCGCCGCCTTCGGTGGCGCGCCGGGGCTGCTGCTGGCCGAAGATGCGCACTGGTTCGACCAATCCACCCTCGAGCTGGTGGGCGCCGTACTGGGGGCGACCGACGGCAGACTGCTGGTCGTGATCACCGGCCGCGACGGCGGCTGGCTGTCCGACCGGTGGCCGGCCAAGGTGTTCGACCTCTCCCCGCTGACCGACGAGGAAACCGACGAGCTGATCCTGGCGCTCGATCCCCGGGTGGCACCCGAACAGTGCGCCGCCGTGCGCCAGCGGTGCGGCGGCGTTCCGTTCTACATCGAGCAGGTCGTCAGCGGTCTCGAATCAGCCACGGCCGCCGAGCAATCCACGGTGCCCGACTCCCTCTACGCACCGTTGTTCGCGCGGCTTCTCGCCGTCCCCGACGTGGTCCCGGTGGTGGAAGCCGCCGCCGTGATCGGGCGGCACGTGGATCGCGCACTGCTGGTCGCCGTCTCGTCGTTGAGTGAGGACCAGGTCGACGACGTCATCGACGAGCTCGAGGACGCGAAGGTCTTCGAGCCCCACGGACCCGACGCGTGGAAGTTCCGCCACGAACTGCTCCGCGAGGTCGCCGCCGAACTGGCGCCGCCGAGCGTGCGCCGGACCCTGCACGGCACGACCGCCGACGTCCTGGTGCGCGGTGCGGTGGGCGAACCCGACTGGCGGCTCGTCGCCGCGCATTACGAACAGGCCGAGCGGCACGCCGATGCGGCCGGCGCCTACCGGCAGGCGTCGGCCAATGCGCGCCGCCGCGGCGCACTCGAGGAGGCCCGCACCTACCTCAGCCATTCGCTCACTCAACTCGAACTGTGCCCGCCGGGCCGCGACCGCGACCGGATGGAGATCGAACCCCGGCTGGAGCGCGGCTTCCTCACCTCGACCTCCGAGGGCTATCAAAGCCCCTCGGTGGCGGCCGATCTCGAACGTTGCCTGCAGATCGTCGGCTCCGATCTGCACGACGACCAGGTGGTCGGGACACTGCTGGCGGTCAGCAGCTACTACATCAACAAATCCGACCTGCGCCGGGCCAACCAGCTCGCCGAGGCCATGCAGGCCACACCCGACGAGCGTAAGCGCGTGTGGAGTCCCGCGATCGCGTGCGTGTCCGGCATGGTCACCTTCATGCGCGGCGAATTCGACCGGGCCAGAGCCTGTTTCGAGGAAGCCAGCGCCGGCTTCGACGCCGAGGGCCAGAACAGCATGGAAGAGCTGTGGTTCATTCCGTGGGACGTCGTCGCGTTGGCCTACGAACACCTGTCGATCTACCACATCCTGCACGGGGATCAGGCCGCCGCGGATGCGGCGATGAAGAAGGCCAATGACCGCGGCGACGAACTCGCCTTCCCGTGGGGGCCGTACAACCAGGCGTATGCGAGTCACATCGAGATCTGGCTGCGCCGTGAGATCGGCCAACTCGAGCAGGCCCGCCAGGTGGTGACCGACATGGTGGAGCGCGCCGAACGCTACGGCATCGACTTCTGGTACGCGCTGGCGTCCACGCTCGGGCAGGCGACGGTCCAGGCGGATCTCTCGCTGTGCGCCGACGACGTCGACACCGGACGAACTATCGGCGCAGATCGAACAGATGACCCAGTTCACCGACTTCTGGCGATCGCTGGGACTGTATGCCTACCAGACCCAGTACGACTGCGTCATCGGCCAACTGCTGATCGCGGCCGGCAGACTGGACGAAGCGCGGGACCGCATCGACACGGCGCTGCAGATCGCCGACGACACCGAGATGCACTTCTTCGACGCGGAGTTGTTGCGCGCCCGGGCCCGCACACACGCCGACCCCGACACCCGGGCGGCAGACCTGGGCGTCGCCGTCGCCCTGGCCCGCCACCAGGGTGCTCCGTTGTACGAATTGCGGGCCGCCCTCGACGATTTCCGGTTGCGCGGCCCCGACGCCCGCGCCCAACTCACCGAGGCGCTGGCCCGCCTGCCCGCGGACTGCACCTTGCCCGACGTGCTGCGCGCCCGGGCCGCGCTGGACTGACCCGCACGCGCCACCCGGACCCACTGCAGGGTGGTCAAGTCCAGGGACCTGGCGCACCAGCGTCCCTGGACTTGACCTTTCGGTCGCTGGAGCCCCTCGCACCAACGACCTGCTCGTCGGGACATCGGGGGCTGGCCGTCCCCCGGTCGGCCGGCACGGTTCTTGCGAATCGTGCCGATCGCTTCCCGCTGTCCGCGACGAGTGGGACAACGATTTCTTGTTGAGCTTGGAAATTTCTTGGACCCCGGGCCGGGCGTCGTCAAACCGCTCCCGCATCGATCTCGAAGACGAACTCGCTGTCACCGATACCGATCCGGTCGCCGTCGGCCAGCTCGGCGCTCGCCTGGATTCGATTGCCCTGCAGAAAGATCCCGTTGGCCGACCCGGCGTCGATGATGACGTGACCGGGCCCGGAACCGATGATCACCGCGTGGTGCCGGCTGACGCGCGGATCCACGAGGACGACGTCGTTGTCGGACTGACGGCCGATGCGGGTGACGGTGTCGGCTACCGGGTGGATCCGCCCGCTCGCGCTGCGCAGCCGCGCCGTCCTGACCGTCGAGGCGAACACCAGCCGGTTGACCGTGGCGACCATCGTGTCGGCTGCGGTCTTCTTGGCCGAGCGCTCGATGTTCAACGGCGCCTGCCGCAGGATCAGCTCGTGCAGGTCGCGCAGCTCGCGGGCCGGGTCGATGCCGAGCTCGTCGGCCAGGACCGCCTTCACCCGTCGATAGGCATCCAGCGCGTCGGACTGGCGCTGCGCGAGGTAGTGGGCCGTCATCAGCTGCGCCCACAGCGGCTCGCGGAACGGGTGGCGGGCCACGAGGTCCTCGAGCTCACCGACGATCGCACCGGCCCGCCCGCACGCGATCTCGGCCTGCGCCCGCACGGTGTGCGCGCTGATCCTGTCCTCGGTCAGGGCGACCGCGAACGTCTCCACGAACGGGAACGAACGCAGGTCCTCCAGGAAGTCGCCCTGCCATTCCGCCAGCGCCGCGCTCAGATGCCGGCTCGCATCCTCGAATCGACCCGCCGCGGCCGCTTCCAGGCCCGCACTCCTCGCCTGGATGAACCGGCCCAGGTCGACGGCATCCTCCGCGACGTGCGCCTGGTAACCCGGAGACGCCTTGGCCAGCAGGCTGCGATCGTCGGCACCGGCCGTGCGGACCAGTCGGCGCAGGTTGGACACGTAGGCGTGCAGGCTGGCGCGGGCCTCCGGCGGGGCACCCTCACCCCAGACCGCATCGATCAGTGAATCCGCGGCCACCGGCCGGTTGCGGTTGATCACCAGCGCCGCGAGCACCGCTCGTTGCTTCGGGGTACCGAGCGCTACGACCGCGGGCCCGACGCGCATCTGAAACGACCCGAGCAGCACGAAAGAGGGCCCCGGAGCCATCCGCCGCTAACACCTCCCCCACCGTGTCGCTCGGTTGCTGCAGACCTTACCCGTCAGTACCGACGGCGAGAATCGGCGCACCGGGAAGCAAGCGGGTGCAGGAACCTCACGGCAGTAACCCGCCGAAACGCCGGTGATGGCGTTCAATGGCTGTGTGGGCGAGGAACTGCGACAGACCGAGTTCAGTCGCGCGCATCGACGCGAGTACCGCCGCAAGGTGCAGCTGTGCCTGGACGTGTTCGAGACGATGCTGGCCCAGTCCAGCTTCGACTTCGAGAAACCGCTGACCGGCATGGAGATCGAGTGCAACCTCGTCGACGACGAGTACCAGCCGGCGATGAGCAACTCCGAGGTGCTCGCGGCGATCGCCGATCCGGCCTACCAGACGGAGCTGGGTGCCTACAACATCGAGTTCAACGTGCCGCCGCGGCGGCTGCCCGGCCGCGCGGCGCTCGATCTCGAAGAAGAGGTCCGCGCCAGTCTCAACGCGGCCGAGGCCAAAGCCAACACCGACGACGCGCACATCGTGATGATCGGCATCCTGCCGACGTTGATGCCCGAACACCTCACCGGTGCGTGGATGAGCGAATCGATCCGCTATCAAGCCCTCAACGACTCGATCTTCACCGCCCGGGGCGAGGACATCATGATCGACATCGCAGGCCCGGAACGGCTCAGCTTGCAGACCGCCTCGATCGCACCCGAATCCGCCTGCACCAGTATGCAACTGCATCTGCAGGTGTCCCCCGCCGACTTCGCGAACAACTGGAACGCCGCCCAGGTGCTGGCCGGTCCGCAGCTGGCGCTGGGCGCCAATTCGCCGTTCTTCTTCGGTCATCACCTGTGGGCCGAGACCCGTATCGAGCTGTTCGCCCAGGCCACCGACACCCGGCCGGAAGAGCTCAAGACCCAGGGGGTGCGGCCGCGGGTGTGGTTCGGGGAGCGGTGGATCACGTCGATCTTCGACCTGTTCGAGGAGAACGTGCGCTATTTCCCGTCGTTGCTGCCGGAGCTCTCCGAGGAGGATCCGGTGGCCGAGCTCGCCGCCGGCCGCACCCCGAAGCTCTCGGAGCTTCGTCTGCACAACGGCACGATCTACCGGTGGAACCGGCCCGTGTACGACGTCGTCTCGGGCCGGCCGCACCTGCGCGTCGAGAACCGGGTGCTGCCCGCGGGCCCCACCGTGCTGGACATGATGGCCAACGCGGCGTTCTACTACGGGGCCTTGCGGGCCCTCTCCGAGGAGGACCGCCCGCTGTGGACGAAGCTCAGTTTCGCTGCGGCGCGCGCCAACTTCGAGTCCGCGGCTCAGCACGGCATGGACGCCAGACTGTACTGGCCGGGACTGGGCGAGGTGACACCCGACGAGCTGGTGCTGCGCCAACTGCTGCCGATGGCCGACGAGGGGCTGCGCAGGTGGGAGGTCGCCGCCGACGTCCGTGACCGCTACCTCGGGGTGATCGAGGGCCGCGCGAAATCCGGGCGCAACGGCGCGGTGTGGCAGTCCTTGGCGGTCGGGGCATTGCAGGACCGGGGCATCAGCCGGCCCGATGCACTCGCCGAGATGTTGCGAATGTACTGCGAGCGCATGCATTCCAATGATCCGGTGCACACCTGGGACCTCCCGGGCTGAGTGATGGTGACGACGGGGAGATACCTGCCGGCGGCGGTGCTGGCGCTCACGCTGATGCTGATCGGCTGCCGGCCGGCTTCGGCAGAGCCGGCACAGGTGCGCCTCGACCAGCCGTTCGTCCTTTCGGGCGGGCAGCAGGCGGCACTGCCCGCCGGTGGACTGCGGTTGCGCTTCGCCGAGGTGCTGGAGGATTCACGCTGCCCCGCACAGGTCTCCTGCTTCTGGACGGGTCAGGCGCGGATCGCGATCGTCACCGACACCGCCGATCAGGCAACGACGACGGTGGAGTTCAACACCAATCCCGCGCCGGACATGACCGTGTCCACGGTACGGGTCCCCGGCGGCTACACCGTCACCCTGCGGTCCCTCGAGCCCTACCCGCAGTCGCCGGATCACCCGATCGGCCTGCCGGACTACCGGGCCACCCTGCTCGTGCACGCGGATTGAGGGTACGTGAGGGCGGTTACCGCCCGAGATCGCGACGGAACCCCGCGGGGACGACGAGGTCGGCCGGGTTCAGCTCCTGGATCGACGACAGGCCGAGTCCCAGCAGCGCGGAATCGATGCCACCGCGCAGGATGTCGAGCACGTTCTCCACACCGGGCTGCCCACCCGCGGCCAGCCCCCACAGGTACGCACGGCCGATCATCACCGCACGGGCGCCCAGCGCCACGGCCTTGACGACATCGCTGCCCCGCCGGATCCCGCCGTCGAGCACCACCTCGACCTGGATCACCCACCGCCTCGGCGACCGCCGGCAGCGCCCGGATCGGTGCCGGGGTGCCGTCGAGGTTGTTGCCGCCGTGATTGGACACCGAGATCGCGCTCACTCCCGCGTCCACGGCTCGCCTGGCGTCGTCGACGCGCATGACGCCCTTGAGCATGAACGGTCCGCCCCACTGCTCCCGCAGCCACGCGATGTCCTGCCACGTCGGCAGCGCGGTCTGCATCCACTCCCCGTAGGCGCCGAAGAACGTCGGCGCCTGCCCGCCGTCGGCGAGGTTGGGTGCGGTCAGGTCGGGGAGGCGACCGGTCTTGGCGAATTCCAGCGAGCCAGGCGCGGCCGGCGGAGCCCCTCCGGGGCGAAGCGCAGCATCGCGGCGAGAGGTCCATCCTCTCCGGGATCGCGGGGCTACCCCAGTCGCGACCGTTGGAGAACGACCAGTCGGTGGTGACGATCAGGCCCACCGCCCCGGCCGCGCGTGCCCGCTCCATCCGCCCGACGAGGCTTGTCCCGCCCGCCGGTCCAGTACATCTGGAAGAAGGTCTGCGGATTGGCCGCGGCCACCTCCTCGATCGGCTTGCTGGCGAACGAGCGGAGAGCCCGATGGGCGGTGCCGCGCTGCCGCCGCGGCCCGCGCCACCGCCACCTCGCCGTCGGGGTGCACGGCCTGCACGCCGGTCGGCGAGATCAGGACGGGCATCGAGATCGCCTGCCCCATCACGGTCGTCGCCATGTCGCGTTTACTCGCCAGGCCCGCGACGTGCGGGGCGAATCCCGAGTTCGTCGAACGCGGAGAGGTTGTCGCCGACGGTGATGCCCTTCTCCGAGCCGGCGAGCAGCGCGCTGTACACGCTGGGGGGCAGCCTTTTCCGCGCGCGCCGTTGGGCTTCTGCGACGGTCTCGAACCAGCGTGCCATGGTGTCTCCTTGCTCGCGTGACGGCCGATACCCAAGCTATGGCACCCGGTGCCGGAATTGAACTCGCCGACTGGGCAGTGCCCTACCCACCCGGACGGGTCGCACATCGCGCCCGTTCGGTGCGGGTGCGCGGATCCGCCGCACCATAGCGTTGCCCGACATGGAAGCAGCCGTGCTCGATCCGCTGGCGCCGACCCCTCGCGGGATGTGGAGCGGCTCCGGCGTTCGCGTCACCCGCCGTCGGGGTCCGCACCGCTCCCACCAGGCGCGGGAGACGGTGTGTTTCGGGCGCTTCTGCGTGCATCGCCGGGGGCGCCTGCTGACGGTCGAGCACGACCTGACACCGAACGAGCTCTGCGACGAACTGGCGGTCATGCTGGCCGAGCAGTTGGTCGACACCGGCGCACTGCACGGCCGACCGGAGTTCGAGCTGGTGTTCACCGGGGTCGTGCGATCCACCGTCGACGGCGGACTGCCGGCGTGGCTTCGCTTCTACCGCAACACGATCGCAAAGCTCGAGAGCGGCGACACCGCGTTCGCCCCGATTCACAGCCGTGCGGTGGCACTGGTGCGGGGGCAGCGGTTGATCGACCTCGGCTCCTGCTTCGGGTTCTTCCCGTTGCGGATGGCCCACCGCGGGGTCGACGTGCTGGCGACCGATCTCAACGCACCGGCCATGCGGCTGCTCAAGCAGATGAGCACCCGGCTGGGCCGGCCGCTGACCACCCTGGCATGCGACGCCACCGATGTCCCGCTGCCCAACGGCAGCACCGACACCGTCACCGCGTTGCACCTGATCGAGCACCTGCCGGCCCATGCCGCCGACGCGGTGCTCGACGAGGCCGTCCGGCTGGCGCGCCGCCGGGTGGTGGTGGCGGTGCCGTTCGAGGATCGGCCACGCGAATGTTACGGCCACCTCCAGCGTTTCGACCTCAACACGCTGCAGGCGCTGGGCGATGCGGTGGCTCGGCGCAACGACGGCCTGAGCGCCCACAGCTACGAGCACCACGGCGGTTGGCTCGTTCTGGACCGCTAGATCAGGCCTCGTTTGCTCGCTGCGTAGACCGCCTCGGCGCGCCTACTCACCTCGAGTTTGCGCATGATGTTGCTGACATGGAACTTGGCGGTCGTCGCCGAGATGTAGAGCTTCTCACCGATCTTGTTGTTGGACAAGCCCGCTGCCAGCAGCCGCAACACCTCGATCTCCCGATCGGTGAGCTGCGCCCTGGCTTCCGAACGGCCCGACAGCGACCGCACCACCGCCGCGGCACTGCGTGAATCGAACGCGCTGTCGCCGGCCGAGACCGCCCGGATCGCCCGGACCAACTCGGTGGTGTCGACATCCTTGACCACGTATCCGCGCGCACCGGCGTGTACGGCACGCACCACCAGATCCTCGTCGAGGAAGGTGGTCAGCACCAGCAACCCGAGCCCGGGGTAGGCGCCGGAAAGCTTGGCGCACAATGCCAGTCCCTCGAACTCCGAGCCGGCCGAGAGCTTCAGGTCGAGCAGCACCACATGGGGATCGGTGGCCCGCACGACGGCCTCGGCCTCGGCTTCCGACGCGGCCTCGCCGACCACGACGAGGTCGTCGGCACGTTCGAGGACCGACCGCAGGCCCTGCCGCAGAATCGCGTGGTCGTCGACGAGCACGAGCCGGATGGGTGTCATGGTTCCTGGCTTTCCGGGAAGGGGATGCGGGCCGCCACGCGCACCCCGCCGATACGTGACCGGTACACGCCGAAGGTGCCGCCGTGCTCACCGGCCCGCGCGCGCATGTTGGCCAACCCGCGGTGGCGGCCGTCGACGTCGGCGGCCTCCGCCAGCCGCAGCATCAGGCGCAGCTTGGCCGGGTCGCCGGTGCCGTCGTCGGAGATCGACAGGCCGATGTCGTTGGCGCGGTAGGACAGCCGCACGATCGCCCGGGTCGCATGCCCGTGCATCGCGGTGTTGAACAGCGCCTCGCCCGCGATGCGCAGCAGTGCGTGCTCGACGTCGCCGGGCAACTCCACGGCGGGACCGTCGACGCGCAGGGTGACCCGCAGATCCTCCGGCATGTGCACCGTTGCGAGCGCGCCGAGCATCTCGACCAGGCTGGACCGCGTCGCCTCCGGCGGCTGGTTGAGAGCGTAGATCGCCGAGCGCAGTTGCTCGGTTGCCGATCGAGTCAGGTCCTTGGCCAGGTCGAGCCGGCCGACCAGCTCGTCGGCGCTGCGCCTGCTGCCGACCTCGCTGCGGCACACCTCGATCTGCATGCCCGCCGACAGCACTGTCTGGGCGACGCTGTCGTGCAGTTCCCGCGCGATGCGGTGCCGCTCCGAGTTGAGCACCTGATGGCGTTGCGCCGCACCGAGTTCGCGCTGAGTGGCGAGAAGCTCGGCGTTGCGCGCCTCGGACTGCGCGAGCAACGTCACCGATTTGGTGAACAGCGCCGAGTTCTGCAGCGCGACCGCCGTCTGTCCCGCGAGGATCCGCATCACCACACCGTCGGTGTCGTCGAGGGTGCGGCGGGCAGGTGTCCAGGCCGCGAAGGCGCCGATCACGTTGCCGTCCAACTCGATCGGCACGTGCGCGTGCTGCCGCTCGATCACCGGCAGCCGGAACTGCGCCAGCTGTCCGCGCAGGATGTCGTTGAGCCGGTTGAGCACCGCGTCGGGCAGGGCCGACCCGGGGTCGGCTGCGCGGGAGAGTCCTTCGAAGGCGTAGGCGACCCCGGCGGAGTCCAGGATCAGATGCCGCACACTGGCTTCGGGCAGGGCGCCGTCGGCCAGTGCCAGCAGCACCCAGTCCGCGTCGAGGTTGGCGCGCGCGGCTTCGGCCACCGCGCGGACCAGACTCTCGGGCCCCTCGATGGTCTGCACCAGGGCGCGCGAAATGGTGTCCAGGGCGGCGATCACCCGATCCAGCCGTTGTGCGGTGAGCCGCAGTTCGGGGTAGAAGCGGCCCTTACCGGAGCGCAGGCCGGTCAGCCGCGCCAGATCCGGGGTTCTCGACTCGGCCGCGGTCACGGCGCCGGGCTCACATCGCCGCCCGGAACAGGGCGTGCATCTGCGCCACGTCGGCGTCGCGCGGGTTGGTGCTCATGCACGCGTCGTTCAGGGCGTTCTCGGCCAGCTGCGGCAGGTCTTCCTCGCGCACCCCGAGCTGCGCCAGCCCGTGGGGCACCCCGACGTCGCGGGCCAGCCGGTCGATGCGGTCGGCCAGCGCCAGCGCCGCTTCGGCGGCCGGCGCACCGGCCTCGGCGACGCCCAGGAAAGTCGCGATCACCCGATACGGCTCCGGGTCCACCTCGGCGTTGAATCGGATCACGTGCGGCAGCAGCACGCCGTTGACGACGCCGTGCGGCAGATCCAGCAACCCGCCGACCTGGTGGCTCATCGCGTGGGCGGCGCCCAGGATCGCGTTGGTGAACGCCAGCCCGGCTTCCAACGCGGCCTGGGCCATCAGCACCCGCGCGGGCATGTGGGCCGGGCGGTCCAGCGTGGCGGCCAGGTTGTCGGTGACCATCTGCACGGCGCGCAGCGCGTGGTGGTCGGTGAGTTGGTTGTGGCCGAGCGAGACGAACGCCTCGATGCCATGGGTGAGGGCGTCCAGGCCCGTTGCGGCGTTGAGCCAGTCCGGCATCGTGGTGAGCAGTCTCGGATCGATGACCGTGATGTCGGGGACCAGCGCGCGGCCCAGGATCGTGATCTTGGTGTTGCGGGTGGTGTCGGTGACGATGCAGAACTGCGACACGTCCGCGCCGGTCCCGAGGTGGACGGCACGACCACCAGCGGCGGGATGGGCATCTGCGCCTTGTCCACCCCCTCGTAGTCGAGGATGTCGCCGCCGTTGGCGGCCAGGATCGCCACGCCCTTGGCGGCGTCGATCACCGATCCGCCCCCGACGGCCACCAGCACGTCACAGCCGTGCTCGACGTACTTCTCGAAGCCGGCCGCGATCTCATGGTCCTTCGGGTTCGGGGTCAGGTCGCTCCACACCCCGGCATGTACGCCCTGCTGCGCGAGGTGGTCCACCATCTCGTCGGACCAGCCCGCCTCGATCAGGCCGGGGTCGGTGACCAGCATCGGCCGCATCGCCCCGAGTCGCACCGCCGCGTGCGCGGCCTCGACCATCGAGTCGACGCCGAACACGATCTCGGGAGCGTGGAACTTCAGCAGCCGCGACGCGGGCGCGCCAGAACCACGGTCGTGCCCGGGCGTCGGCGTGGGATCCACCGCCCCTGTCGTGTCCGGTCTCGCCACTGCCTCGCCTCGCCCGTCCATCGCCGGGCGCACCCTGTGTGACCCAGACGACAACTTGCGGTCCAGCGTACGACCCTCCACCGCCGAAATTGCATTCCAGCAGGACCTCTCTCGGTTTTCTGCTGCTGGAATGCAAGTTCGGCGGGTCACGCGCTGTTCACCGCCCCACTGTTTCCGCGGCGAAGTCGTGGGCTGCGGTCTCCAGCCCGGTCAGGTCGGCCACCACGCGGACCCGGTCGCAGTACTCGGCGTAGGCCGGCAGATCGCAGCTGCCCAGTCCCCACGAGTACCGGGGCTCGGGCGTGAGCCAGACAGTCTCGCGCGCGCGGCGGGTGATCTCCTCGAACGCCGGCAGGTTCGGGTTGCGGCCGTTGTTGCGGCCGTCGCCGAGCACCAGCACCGTGGTGCGTCGGGTGACCGCCGAGGAGTGCTCGGCCAGGAACTCGGCGAACACGCTGCCGTAGTCGGAGTTGGCTGAGATATCGACGGGGCCGATACTTGCGCCGCCGAAGATCAGACCCAGGGCCCGTTCGCTCGGCTGGTCACGGAACAGTTCGGTGGTCTCGGCGATGTCGGCGACGAACACGAACGACCGCACCTGGGTGAACAGGTCCTGCAGCCCGTGCACCAGGTTCAGGGTGAAGCGCGAGGTGGCCCGCACGGACAGACTCACGTCGGCGAGCACGACCAGCCGCGGCCGATCGTCGGCGCGGCGCACCGTGACCGGCATGAAGGGCACCCCGTCGAAGCGCATGTTGCGCCGCATCGTCTGACCGGAATCGACACGGCCGGCGGCCGCGACGCGGCGGCGATGGGTCAGCGCACCGTGCAGCGTGCGCGCCAGCCGCCGCAGCGAGTCCTCCAGGTCGGCCCGCTCGCTCTCGGCGATGCGCTCCACCCGTGCCTCGCGCTGCTCGCGGGCCTCGATGATCCGGGTCTCCAGCGCGAGCAGCGCCTCGAGGTGACGCTGCAGCGCCCGCGGCAGGTTCTCCAGCACCCCGGCCAGCCGCCTGCGCAGCGCGGCAGCGTCGGTCTCGTCCCCGTCGGCGCCGATCTCCTGCTCCAGCCAGCCCAGCAGTGCGTCCTGTTCGGCGATCGTCAGTTCCGCATCGACCGGCGTACCCCCGGACGTCGCCAGGGTGCCCGCGGTCGCCGCCCCACTGAGCCGGTCGGTGGACAGTTGGATGCGGTAGGCGTCGTCGGCGCTGCCGCGCGCGTCTTTGGAGAACGCGATCTCGTCGGTCAGGGCGGCGAGGTCGATCTTGTTGGCCTCCTGGTGCAGGTTGTACCGCTGGGCGAGGTCCTCCTGCTTGAAGTAGTCGCGGATGCTCGCCGGCTTGCCGTGCTCGTGGCCCTGTTCCGGAGTCTCGCTGGGTTCGTCGGACAGCGTGAAGGATTCGACTTCGCCGGTGTCGACGAGATCGTCATGCGCGTGGGAGTGACCGTGCCCGGCACCGTCCCCGGAGCCCACGCGCACCAACGCGAAGAACGCGTCGAAGATCTCGTCGAAGATCGGCTCCTCGCGATGGTCCTTGACCAGTGCGACGCGCAAGGCGGTGTGCAGCACGGCACGCGACGACAACACGCCGGGCTGTCCGGCGCAGCGCATCGCGTCGAGGGCCTCCGGGATCGACACCCGCACCCCGCCGAGGCGCAGGAGCCGGACGAACCGGTGCAGGGTCGCCTCCACCGCAGGCTCCTACAGGCGCCCGGCGGCGCCCGAGGGCGGATGCCGGGCGTGCGGCCTTCCTGGGCGTGCCGTAGTAGCCGTCGGTGAACCGGCCGGGCTTATCCTTGGCCAGCCGCACCGCGCGGCCGTCGTTGCCGTGGTCGCCGTTGTCCCCGTGGCCGTCGTGGTGGTCGTGGGGGTCGTGGTGGTCGTGGTGGTCGTGCGGATGATGCTGATTGTCAGGCACTTTCGCGTTCGGATCGACCAACCGCGGCAGCGCGTCCAAGGCCTTGCGGACGTCCTTGTCGTACTTGACCACCACCGACACCGTGTCCGATAGCACCTGCGCCGAGAGCTCGTCGACGCCCAGGACGGCCAGGGTGCGGGCCCAGTCGATGGTTTCGGAGATGCTGGGGGCCTTGCGCAGCTCGAGCTCGCGCAACCCGCGCACGATGTCGACCAGCTGGGCGGCCAGCGCGTCGGTGAGGCCGGTGTTCTTGGACCGCACGATCTCCAGCTCGCGCTCGGCCGCCGGATAGTCGAGAAACAGGTGCAGGCAACGACGTTTCAGCGCGGCCGCCAGATCACGGGTGTTGTTCGACGTCAGGATCACGTACGGGGCGTGCTGGGCGACGAAGGTGCCGATCTCGGGCACCGAGACCTGGTATTCGCCGAGCAGCTCGAGCAGCACGGCTTCGAACGCCTCGTCGGCCCGGTCGATCTCGTCGACCAGCAGGACCACCGGCGCCGGCGGACGCACCGCCTCCAGCAGCGGCCGGGGCGCCAGGAACCGGTCGGAGAAGAACACGCTCTCCTGCGCGCCGATCCGGTCCACGGCCTCTTCAGGTCAGCGCGTCCGCGACGATCTGGCCGATCTTCTCCCGCAGGATCTGGGTGTAGAGCAGCTGCTTGCCGTAATCCCACTCGTAGAGCGCCTTGGTCTCGTCCTGGCCCTCGTAGCATTGCAGCCGCAGCAGCCGGCGCCCGGTGGCGGCGGCCAGCGCCTTGGCCAGTTCGGTCTTGCCCACCCCGGCCGGACCCTCGATCAGCAGGGGCTTGTCCAGCCGGGTCTGCAGGAACACCGTGGTGGCCAGGCGCTCGTCGGCGATGTACCCCTCGCCGGCGAGCCACGCCGCGAACGGACTCGTCCTCCTGGAGGTCCCTCGGGGGTAGGCTCGGGTGTTGGCGCGGGGTCGGACAGAAGCGAACATCCGGCTACGGCAGCAGCTCGTCGAGGTCACCGGTCATGCAGTGCTCCACCACCGGACGAACCGTGGCGAACGTGCACTCTTTGGCGTTGCCCGGCGTGCAGGCGTCCCCGAGGACGTGGTTGGTGATGCGGTCGACGTCGGCCTTGTCGCCCTTGATCACCGGGGCGTTCTCGTAGAACTTCGTGGGTCCCTGGCCGAGCCGGTTCTTCGAGTAGCTGTCCTGCTTGACGTCCACGAAACGCTCGATGATGTTGACGTCGCGCAGCAGCCGGATCGCGGCAGCCAGCGCGGCGTCGGCGGCCTGCACGTCGGTCATGCCGTAGGTGTCCACGCCCATCGCAGCGGCGATGTCGGCGAAGCGCTTGTAGGCGACCGGCATGTTGAACGCCCACACCCGGGGCAACGCGATCGCGTTGTTGAGGCCGTGGTGGGTGTCGTAGAAGGCGCTGACCGCGTGGGAGATCGAGTGGATGATGCCCAGGCCGCCGGAGTTAAACGCCTGCGCGGCGATGTACTGCGCGTACATCATGCCCTCGCGGCCCTTGAGATCCGTTCCGTTCCAGGTGGCTTCGCGCAGATTCTCGGCGGTCAGCTTGATCGCCCGGATCGCGTTGCACAGCGACGGCTCGAAGTTGAGCCGGGAGACGTAGGGTTCCGATGCGTGGGCGAGCACGTCGAATCCGCATTGTGCGGTGTAGTCGACCGGGCAGTCGTAGTAGAGCATCGGGTCGTCGACCGCCAGCGCTGGCCACCGACGCGTCGTCGAAGGCGACGTACTTGTGCGGGTTGTTCGGGTCGGTGGTGGTGTCGGTGATGACGTAGGCCCACGAGGTCTCCGAGCCGGTGCCCGCCGTCGTCGAGATCGCGATGTGCGGCGGGTTCTTGGGGTTCTCGCTCTTGTTGAATCCCTCGAAGTCGTTGACGTTGCGGCCGTCGTGGGCGACCGAGATGCGGGCGCCCTTGCACGCGTCGTGGGTGGAGCCGCCGCCGATGGAAACGAAGTTGTCACATTCGTTCTCCTGGTAGAGCGCCACCGCGTCCATCACGTTGTAGTCCTTGGGGTTGGACTCCACCTGGTCGAAGACCACGACCTCGAGCCCGTGCCACTTCAGCGATTCGGCCATGTTGTGCACGATGTCGGTGCCGCGCAGGCCGGAGCTCATCAACAGGGTGCGCTTGAACCCCATCTTCAGCGGCCTCCGGGCCCACCATCTCGTGCGCGCCCGGGCCCATCATCGCGCGCGGAAACGGGTGGAATTCCTTTGATTGGACACCGAGATCGCGGTCACGCCGGCGTCCACGGCCCGCTTGGCGTCGTCGACGCGCATGACGCCTTTGAGCATGAAGGGCCCACCCCACTGCGCCCGCAGCCACGCGATGTCCTGCCACGTCGGCAGCGCGGTCTGCATCCACTCCCCGTAGGCGAGGTTGGGTGCGGTCAGGTCGGGCACGCGACCGGTCCTGGCGAACTCCAGGAGCCACCGCGGCCGGCGGAGTCCCTCCGGAGCGAAGCGCAGCATCGCGGCGAGGTCCATCTTCTCCGGGATCGCGGGACTGCCCCAGTCGCGGCCGCTGGAGAACGACCAGTCGGTCGTGATGATCAGGCCGACGGCACCGGGGATGGGGAAGGGCTTGAGTAGATCTTCGACCTTCATGGCGGTGGTCCTCTCCGGAGCCGGTCTGCGGTTCACGTACGGGTGGTGTCGGCCACCAACGTAGGCACGCAGGAGTGGGCTGGAGAACACCTTGCGGGCACAACCGAATCCTCGGGCAGCCCAAGTGCACACGACCGGGCAGTGCCGGACCTACCCGGTCGGAGAGGTCTTCTTCGCCACCGAGTCCCGGGCGTCGTCGACCCGTTCCTCCTCCTCGTCGGACGAGTCGGGGTCGTCGACCATGGTGGCTTCGTCGAACGGCCGGTCGCCGTCGAGCACTTCGTTGAGCCGCCGGCTGTCCACCGTGCCGGTCCACGTGCCGACCAGCACCGTGGCGACGGCGTTGCCGGAGAAGTTCGTCAGCGCGCGCGCCTCGGACATGAACCGGTCGATGCCGACGATGATCCCGACGCCGTCGAGCAGTTCGGGACGGTGGCTCTGCAGCCCGGCGGCCAGCGTGGCCAGCCCGGCCCCACTGACGCCCGCGGCGCCCTTGGACGCGATGATCATGAAGGCCAGCAGCCCCAGCTGCTCTGGAATCGACAGCGGGTCGCCGAGCGCATCGGCGATGAACAGCGACGCCATCGTCAGGTAGATCGCGGTGCCGTCCAGGTTGAACGAGTAGCCGGTGGGCACGACGATGCCCACGGTCGCGGGCTTCACTCCGGCGTGCTCCATCTTCGCGATCAGCCGCGGCAGCGCGGATTCCGACGACGACGTCGCGACGATCAGCAGGTACTCCCGCGCCAGATAGCGAACCAGCTTGAAGACCGAGACCCGCGCGACCATCCACAGCAGCGCACCGAGCACACCGAAGATGAAGATCAGGCAGGTCAGGTAGAAGGCGAGCATCAGCACCCCGAGCTGGATCACCGCGTCGAACCCGGTGTCGCCGACGACCTCGGCGATCGCGCCGAAGGCACCGATGGGCGCCAGCCACAGCACGCCGATCAGGATCTTGAAAACCAGCTTCTGCAGCGCCTCGACTGCCGCGCAGCAGCGGCTCTCCCGTGCGGCCCAGCGACTGGATGCCGAACCCGACCAGCAGAGCGACGAACAGCGCCTGCAGCACGTTGCCTTCAGTCAGCGAGGAGAACAGCGTGCTCGGGATGATGTTGGCGATGAAGTCCAGTCGTGCCGCCGGCCGATTCGGCATCACCGGCCAGCTCGACGCCCTTGCCGGGGTCGCTGGTCACGTTGAGCCCGGTGCCGGGACTGATCACATTGCCGACCACCAGGCCGATGGCCAGCGCCACCGTCGACATCACCAGGAAGTAGGCGATGGCCAGTCCGCCCACCTTGCCGACGGCTGTCGCCGCGCGCACCTTGCCGATGCCGATCACGACGGTGCAGAAGATGACCGGGACGATCATCATCTTGATCAGCTTGACGAAGAGCTCACCGAGGATGCCCAGCGACGACGCGACGTCGGGGGCGACGAGGCCCGAGCACGACGCCGGCGATCACCCCGGCGATGACCATCAGGTAGAGCCAGTGGGTGCGATCGCGCTTGCCCTTCTTGGGCGTGCCCTCGTCGCTCTCGGTAGCAGTCATGATCGGCGTCCCTCCTCACAGGTGCCAGGGGGATAACCAGAAGTGCCGCGCGTCACACCCGGTCCTTGACCACGCCGACGCGACGTGGTTCGATCCGAACAATGTTCGAAACTGAACGCCGTTCGAAGCCGCGCCGCGCGCGGCCCGCACTGCCCTACGGCGCCCTCGACCGCGAGCACCTGGTCAAGCACCTGCTCGAGTTGGCTCGACGCGTCGGGGTGGACAACGTCACGATGCGTGCGCTGGCGGCCGAGGCGGGCACGTCCGCGTCGTCGGTCTACTACCACGTCACCGACAAGGCAGCGCTGCTCGATCTGCTCGCCGAGTCGGTGCTCGACACCATCGAGATCCCCACCGAGGGCGACTGGGAGAGCCGCATCGCGGCGCTTTACACCAACGCCTGGCATGCGATGGTCGCGGTCCCGGGCATCGCTGCCCTGCTGCAGCAGCGACCGCTCACCGGTGCCGCGCACGCAATGGACCACACCGCCCGAGTGATCCTCGCTGAATCCGGCTGGCCGGCAACCGAAGTGGACGCCGCGCACGCGGTGCTCTACATCCATCTGCTCGGCTCGGTCCAGCTCGAACACCACCTGCGCCGCAGCGGTATCGACGCTGCCGGCCACCGAGGCGGAACCGATCTTCCGGCGGGGGCTGCGCGTCATCCTCGTCGGCCTGCGGCACAGCCGACCCACCTGACGGAGGAGATTCCTGTGGCCTACCCACTGCACTCGCCGGCGTTCTATGCGGGTGATCCGTATCCGTCCTACCGTGATCTGCGGGCCACCGATCCGGTGAGCTGGAATGCGGCGCACGGGTTCTGGGCGCTGACGAAGTACGAGGACGTCAGGTTCGTGTCCACCAATCCCGCGCTGTTCTCGTCGGCCAAAGGGATCACGGTGCCCGACCCGGCGATCGACAACCCGGTGATGGACGGCAGCCTGATCTTCACCGATCCACCCCGGCACCGGCAGTTGCGCAAGCTGATCAACGCCGGCTTCACCCGCCGGCAGGTCGCAGTGCTGGAACCGAAACTGCGGGCCTTCGCCCGTGCCGCCCTCGACAGCATCGACCCGTCGGCAACCGCCGAGTTCGCCGAGCAGGTCGCCGCCCCGCTGCCCACCCGGATGATCGCCGAACTGCTCGGCGCGCCCGACGAGGACTGGGAACAATTCCGCCGCTGGTCGGACGCCACCGTCGGCATGGACGACCCGGACGTGGAGCTCGACACCGTTCGCCGCGCTCGGCGAGCTGTACGCCTACTTCGGCGACCTGATCGCGCTGCGCCGCCGCGGCGACCTCGCCGACGCCGACGACCTGTTGTCGGTGCTGGTGGCCGCCGAGGTGGACGGCATCCGGTTGACCGACGAGGACCTGCTGCAGTTCTGCCTGCTGCTGCTGGTGGCGGGCAACGAGACCACCCGCAACCTCATCGCGCTGGGCACCCTGGCACTCATCGAACACCCCGACCAGTTCCAGCTGCTGCGGGAGCGGCCCGACCTGCTGCCCTGCGCGGTCGAGGAACTGCTGCGGTACACCTCGCCGGTGGCGAACATGACCCGGTGCGCCACCCGCGATGTGGAGCTGCGCGGACGAACCATCCGCCGGGGCGAGTACGTGACCATGCTGTACGGATCGGCCAACCGCGATGAGGAGGTGTTCGGCCCGACCTCCGAACAGCTCGACATCACCCGTCACCCGAACCCGCACCTGGCCTTCGGCTGCGGCGAGCACTCCTGCCTCGGCGCACAACTGGCCCGGCTGGAGGCACTGGTGCTGTTCGAGGAGCTGATGGCCCGATTCGACCGGGTCGAGCTCGACGGGGACGTGATCCGGATGAAGGCGACGATGGTGCCCGGCGTGAAACAGATGCCGGTGCGGCTGGCGGCGACGACCGTCAGCGCGTAACCGCCGCCAGCGCTCCGGCAAGCAGCTCCAGATCGGCGTCGGCGACGTCGACGTGGGGCGAAACCCGAAGGGCGGGACCGGTCATCTCCCGCGGGGCCCGTTCCGTCCCGACAGCGGTGGTGACGATCGCGTGCTCGGCGATCAGGCGCGCCCGCACCTGCACCGGGTCGACACCGTCGGGCGGCCGCAGCGTGGTGATGGCGCTGGGTTCGTCCACGGGTTCGAGTACCTGCCAGCCGTCCACATCGGCCAGCGCGGTGCGGGTGGCCGCACCGACCTCCCGCAACCTGGCCTGGACGACCTCGGGCCCGACGGCCATGTGCTCGCCGAGTGCCACCGAGAACCCCACGTGCAGGCCGACATTCGTCTCCGCATGGCCGATCCGCTGCCGGGTCTGCTCGGACACGAACCCCGGCCGGGTGGCCAGCACACCCACGCCTCGCGGTCCCGCCGTCCACTTCCGCGAGGACGTGTACAACGCGTCGGCACCGATGTCCGAGCAGTCCAGATGCGCGAATCCCTGTGCGGCGTCGACGATCAACGGCAGACCGTGGGCGCGGCACGCACCGGCCATCTCGCGGGCGGGCTGCACCACGCCGCTGTGGCTGCCGAGCATGGTGAAGTGCACGAGTGCGGGTGGCTCCGAAGCCAGCACGGCGCCCACGGCGTCGAGGTCCAGGCGGCCGAACCCGTCGACGGGCAGCTCCCGGATCTCGAAACCGTGCCGGGCCATGATCGCCAGGTTGGGGCCGTACTCGCCGTGCAGGCAGGCGACCGTGCGCGGCCCCGACCAGTCGGCGAGCAGGATGTCGAGCGCGTGGTTGGAACCGGTGGTGAACACGACGTCGGCGTCGGCCATGCCGGCCAGCGTCCGCACCGCGGCGCGGCCGGCCTCCAGTGCGGGACCGGCGGCCTCGGCCGCCACGTACCCGCCGACCTCCGCCTCGTGGCGGGCGTGCCGGGCCGCGGCGTCGATGGTCGCAAGGCTCTGTCGCGAACACGCGGCGCTGTCGACGTGCACCCCGGCCGACCGGTGGCCGCGCCGCACGCCACTGGTCGGCGAGCGTCATTTCACGAGCCAGCGACAGGCCGAAGTCGCCCGCCTCGTCGGTCCACCAGTGGGTCCGGCGCAGCCCGGCAGCGGCGAGCTCGGCGTCCACCCGCGACTGCCGGAACTTGCACGACACCTCGGTCAGCATCTCCTCGCCGTCGCCGAACTCGACGTCGAGGTCCAGCGCGCGGATGTGCACGCGCTGCGCCCGGGTGGACCTCAACCACATCTCGATCCGCTCCTCGTCGGGGTTCCACCGGGCGACATGGGTGAACGCCGCGATGTCGAAGTCCGCTCCCAGCTCCCGGTTCACCACCGCGAGCACGTTGAGGTTGAACCGCGCCGTCACCCCGGCGCTGTCGTCGTAGGCCCGCACCAGCCGCCCGGGGTCCTTGACCAGGTCGGTGCCCAGCAGCAGCGTGTCACCCGGCTGCATCATCTCCGACACCGACGAGAGGAACTGCGCGCGCGGTCCGGCCGTGAGATTGCCGATCGTCGACCCGAGGAAGGCGACCAGACGCCGGCCGACGGCCGGGATCTTGCCGAGGTGCTCCTCGAAATCACCGCAGACGGCGTCGATCTCGACACCCGGGTACTCCTGCTGGATCGACGCTCCCGCCGCCCGCAGCATGCCGGCGTCCACGTCGAACGGGACGAACCGGCGCAGCGACACCGCGCTCCGTCATCGCGTCGAGCAGCCTGCGGGTCTTCTCCGATGTGCCGCTGCCCAGCTCGACCAGGGTGTCGGCCCCGGCGGCCTCGGCGATCTCACCGGCGTGCGCACCGAGGATCTGCGCCTCGGCCCGGGTCGGGTAGTACTCGGGCAGCCGGGTGATCTGGTCGAACAGGTCGCTGCCGACAGAGTCGTAGAACCACTTGGGCGGCAACGACTTCGGCGATCGGGTTAGACCCGTCGCGGACATCGCTGCGCAAGGCGGCCTCCGCGGCGTCGGCGGCCAGGTAGTTCTCCAGGGTGAACGTCATCACGCTCCTTTCAGCGGGGTCAGCTCGACACGTGCGTCGACGCCCTCGACATCGACAGTGACCAGGTGGCGGTCGGGGACCTCCTGCCAGGCCGGGTCGTCGTCGAAGGGTTCGCTGGCCAGCACGACCCCCGCGTCGCGGCGCAGCACCGACAGCGTGTCCCCCCAGGTGGTGGCGAGTAGTCGGGAACCGTTTCCGGCCAGGATGTTCAGCCGCGCGTTCGGGTCGTCGGCGGCGACCGCGGCAGACGGTGTCACCGAGCGCATCCAGCCCGCGGTCGTAGATCAGGGCGGCCAGCAGTGCGCTGTCGTTGGTGGATTCGGCCAGCGGCGAGGCGGGCAGCACGGCGCGGTCGACGAGCCCGTTGTGGCTCAGCAGCCACGTCCCGTCGGAGAACGGCGCGGACGCCGACGCCTCGATCGGCATGCCGACGCTGGCCGAGCGCACCGCGGCCACCACGCACCCGCTGACCAGAGCCGGGGCCACCGAGGCGAACGAGGCGTCACCCCACAGCGGGGACGCGCTGCGCCACCGCCGCGCGACGGGCCCGTCGAAGAACCCGACGCCCCATCCGTCGGCGTTCATCAGGCCGTGCTTCTGGCGGCGCGGGGCGTACGACTGCACGAGAAGTCCCGAGGGCGGCTCCACCATCAGCGACGCCACCGACACCGGCGCCCCGAGCCAGGCGAGATGCCTACACATGGCGGTCCGCATCCACGTCCCAGGCCAGTCGCACGCCGGAGAAGATCTGCCTGCGTACCGGGTGATCCCAGTTGCGGAAACTCGGCCGCAGGATGCCCGGGGCCACGGCCCACGATCCGCCGCGCAGCACGCGGTAGTCGCCGGTGGCCACGCCGTCGAAGAACGGCGCGGAATAGCGCTCGTAGACCATCGGGGTGAACCCGGGCCACGGCCGCAACGGCGACGTGGTCCACTCCCAGACATCGCCGAGCATCTGCTCGGCCCCGTAGGCCGACGGCGCCCGCCGGGTAGGCGCCGACGGGTGCGGGCCGCAGCGCGCCGCCGCCGAGGTTGGCCACCGCGGAGTCGGGTTCGGCGGCGCCCCAGGGGAATCGGCGACGCGTGCCGGTCGCCGGGTCCCAGGCGCACGCCTTCTCCCACTCCACCTCGGTGGGCAGCCGCGCGCCCGCCCAGGCCGCGTAGGCCTCGGCCTCGAAGAAGCTGACGTGCTGCACCGGTTCATCGCCGGGGATGTCCTCGATGTGGCCGAACCGGGTGCGGGTGCCGTCCTGGTTCCAGAACAGCGGCGCGCGCAGGCCGGCCTGCTGCAGGTGCTGCCAGCCCGCATCCGACCACCAGCGGCGCTGCCGGTAGCCCCCGTCGTCGACGAACTGCCGCCACTCGGCGTTGGTGACCGGCACGCGTCCGATCCGGAATGCGGGCACCTCGACGGGGTGGGCCGGACGTTCGTTGTCCAGCGAGTAGGGGTCGTCGTGCGCGTCCACACCGAGGACGAAGGTTCCGGCGGGCACCAGCACCGATGTGCCGGCCACCCCGGGCCGCCCCGCGGGCAGCGCCGCGCCGCGGTCGAGCAGCGGCGCGCCGGTGCGCAGGCTGAGCGCCTGCAGCATGGTCTCGTCGTGTTGGTTCTCGTGGCTGATCACCATTCCGAACGTGAAGGCGTCGGGATGCCCGTCGGGCAGCGCGTCGAGTGCGTCGAGCACCTTCGCCCGTACCGTCGCGCAGTAGGCACGGGCGTCGGCCGGTGGCAGCAGCGGCAGGTCCACCCTGCTGGCGCGCGAGTGCACGAAGGCGTCGTAGAGCTGGTCCACCGGCGGGGACAGCAGGCCCGGCCGGTCCGGGTTGCCGCCGCGCAGGAGCCAGAACTCCTCCTGCTGGCCGATGTGCGCGAGGTCCCAGACCAGCGGGCTCATCAACGGGTCGTACTGGCGCCGCACCTCCGCGTCGTCGAAGTCGACCAGACGCAGCGTGCGGTCCCGGGCCCGGTGCAGCTCTGTTGCGAGCAGTTCGCGTGACGTCACGACTCCCCTTCTGCCAGGTGGGTGACCGCTGTGGCGATTCCGTGAGCGACGGCCCGGTCGGCGAAGTCGTCGGCGGGACAGCGGCCCCGCTCGACCGAACGTGCGAGTAGCCGCATCGATTCCTGCACCTCGGCGGGCGCCCGCTCGGCCGCCGCGGCCACGCACGTCATCGCGGCATCGCGCAGGTGCCGGTCGGCCAGACCGATCCGGGCGGCGCGGTCCCACGCCGTGGCGACCGCTTCGGTGGCCTCGGCCGCGATGTCGGCCGCCGCCGGATCGTCGAGCAGTGTGGTCAGGGTGAACACCACCGCCGGCCACAGCGGGTCCGGCACGCTGTCCAGATAGCGGACCTCGAGGAACCCGCGCGGGCGTACGGGCGGAAACAGCGTGGTCAGGTGGTAGTCCAGGTCGGCGACGGTGGGCCGACGCCGGCCGAGCAGCACCCGTCCGTCGGCCCAGTCGGCGAACGGCACCCACTCGGTGACCGGGGTGGCGTCCGGGAGTGTGCACCAGCATCACCGGCGCGCGCAGCGCATAGCGCGCCCAGTCGCTGGCCGGGTCGTCACCGTTGGCGCCCAGGATCGGGCCGCACCGCGCGGAATCGAGCTGTCCCCAGACGCGCTGGCGGGTCGACTGCCAGCCGGTGAACCGCCCGCCGAGCACGGGCGAGTTGGCCGACATCGCGATCATCGTGGGGCCCAGCGCATGGGCCAGCCGCACCCGCCCGGCCCACCCGGCCTGCGGGCCGGCCTCGATGTTGAGCTGGACCGATGCGGTCGACGTCATCATCGCCGCGCCCGCCACCCCGGTCCCGCTGGCTTCGAAGAACCGCTCCATCGCCTGGTAACGCGCGCCGGGGTTCACCCGCTCGGCGGGCCGCAGCGGGTCCGCTCCCAGCAGGACCAGCCCCAATCCGGCCTGCCGGAACGCCGCGCAGAGCGCCCGCCGGTCCGCGGCCATCGCCGTGATAGCGGTGGCCGCGTCGGCCAAGGGCGGCCCGGAGAGCTCGACCGCCCCGCCGGGTTCCACGGTGACGACGCTGCCGCCGGGCAGCGGTGGCAACGCGGCGATGACCGAGGTCACCTCGTTCCAGCCGGGCCGCCGCATCGGGTCGGCGAGGTCGTGGCAGTGCGCTTCCATCTCCAGGCCCACACCGCCGACGGGCCCGTCGATCAGACACCCGGCGACCAGGTACTCGGCCGCCGCCTCGGCGCTGAGCAGCGCGTTGTCCGCGCAGCCGGTGACGTGGTCGCAGGGCACCGTGCGAGCCATATCAGCCGCCCTCTCCGGTTGATGACGATCGCTGCCTGACGTCTCTTGTAGTTCCATCTTCCAGAGCGCACCGACATGCTCTGCCGGTTGGCCAGTGACGCGTGAGTGACGTGTACCCGCCGCCGGGCCGCGTTACTGGCCGAGTATGTTCTGCATCGCACCGGCCAGGACGTTGACCGCGGGTCCGCCGTTACCGGACTGGCACACCTTGGCCTGCAGCAGCACGTTCTCGCGCAACCGCGTGGTGACGAAGCACCGCCGGTCGGTGCCGGCTTCCTGTTTCACCCAGTCCGCGTCCGTGGCACTCGCCGGGCCGCCGCTGAACGTCCACACCTCGGTGGTGAAGTTGTCCAGGTGCATCGCGGTGGTCTGCCCGTTGCAGCCGACGGTGCGGTCGACGACGCGATGGAACGCGCGGCCGGCCGCCTCCGGGGTGGCGAACACCCCGACGGCCTGCTTGACGAAGTGGGTCATATCGGTCGGCGACTCCTGGGCGGTGGCGCCGTTGAACGCCGCGAGATCCGGGTCGTCGTACACCTCGGGCAGCCCGATGTCGGCCCAGTTGTTGCACACCGGAGCGTCGACGTAAAAGGCCTGGAACGGGTGGGTGAACGTCGACTCGAACCCCAGCCGCGCCCCCACGATGTTGCCGACCGAACCCTTGTTGAGCACCGCGTAGTTCACCACGCCGGGATCCGAGGGGCGCGCCGCCGCGGGCGCGGCGAGGGCCAGGCCCGCGGCGGCGACGCAACCGACGGTGACGGCTTTCACCTCACCGATCATGCCAGCCGCTACCCGCCGTTGCGGACGCCCTCTTCCACCTTCTTGCCCAAGTCGGGATCGACGTTGCGCCAGTACTCGAACACCCGCGACAGCACCGGCTCCTTCACGCCGTCGGACACGTGCCCGATGATGTTGTGCGCCAACCGGTCGCGCGCCGCATCGTCGAGCACTTCCCGCACCATGGTGCCGGCCTGCCCCCAGTCGTCGTCCTCGGCGCGCAGCGCGTATGCCGACCGGACCATGTCACCGTCGGAGGCCCAGTGCACCTCCGACGCCCGCCGCGGGTCGGCCTCTGGGCCGCCCATCGAGTTCGGCGTGTAAACCGGGTCGGTGGCGTTGCGGATCCGCATCGGGCCGTCCTTGGAGTAGGCCCGCACCTCGACCTTCGGCTCGTTGACCGGGATCTGCTTGTAGTTCACCCCGAGCCGGTGACGGTGCGCGTCGGAGTAGGAGAAGCCACGCGCCAGCAGCATCTTGTCGGGACTCAGCCCGGTGCCGGGAACGATGTTGTTGGGTTCGAACGCGGCCTGCTCGATCTGCGCGTGGTAGTCGACGACGTTGCGGTTCAGCGTCATCTTGCCGACTTCCTGCAGCGGGTAGTCGCTGTGCGGCCACACCTTGGTCAGGTCGAACGGGTTGAACCGGTAGGTCTTGGCGTCCTCGAACGGCATGATCTGCACGTGCAACGTCCAGCTGGGGAAGTTGCCCTCCTCGATCGAGGTGAACAGGTCGCGCTGGTGGTAGTCGCCGTCCTCGCCCGCGAGCCGGTCCGCGTCCTCCTGGGTCAGGAAGTCGATGCCCTGGTCGGTCTTGAAGTGGTACTTCACCCAGAACATCTCGTCGTCGGCGTTGAGCCAGCTGTAGGTGTGGCTCGAGTAGCCGTTCATGTGGCGCCAGGTCTTGGGGATCCCGCGGTCACCCATCAACCAGGTGACCTGGTGGGCCGACTCGGGCGAGAGCGTCCAGAAGTCCCACTGCATGTGGTGATCACGCAGATTCGTGGCCTGCATGCGCTTCTGGCTGCGGATGAAGTTCTGGAACTTCATCGGGTCACGCACGAAGAACACCGGGGTGTTGTTCCCGACCATGTCGAAGTTGCCCTCCGACGTGTAGAACTTCAGCGCGAATCCGCGGGGGTCACGCCAGGTGTCCGGGCTGCCCCGCTCCCCCGCCACCGTCGAGAAGCGGGCTACCATCTCGGTCGTGACGCCGGGCTGCAGGAACGCCGCCTTGGTGTAGGCGCTCACGTCCTGCGTCACCTCGAACTGGCCGAACGCGCCGCCGCCCTTCGCGTGCGGCTGACGCTCCGGAATGCGCTCCCGGTTGAAGTTGGCCATCTGCTCGATCAGGTAGTGGTCCTGCAGCAGGATGGGGCCGTCCGGCCCGACGGTCAGCGAATGCTCGACGCTGGGAATCGGTGCCCCGGCGTCGGTCGTCGCGTACTTGTCAGTCATGTTCTCTCCTCGGGGCTGAGCCGCGGACGAGGGCTACGCCGCGTACTCGGGGGGCGGGTACCCGAAAGCTAGTCGAAACATCCCGGACCGAGAAGCGGTCAGGGCCGCGACGGTGCCGTGGTGCTCGGGCCGCCGGGCCCGCCGCCGGGCTGGCGCGGGATCTCGATCACCGGACCGCCGGGACCGAACGGACCCGGGACCTCCGGCCCGCGCTGGAAGCCCCCGGGCGGGCCCATCGGGAACATCACGGTCCCGGGCCGCATCATCTCGTGGCCGCGGTCATAGCCGCCGCGGTGCCAGTCGCCGGTCTGCCGGCCGGTGAGGAACCCCGCTCCGAAGATCACCACCACGATGAAGACCGAGCCGGCAACGATGCCGACCCACGCGGCGACCTTGTTGAGCTTGTTGGACCGCTCGGTGTGGACGGGCTGGGGCGGCAACGGCGGTGGTCCCACCGGGGCCTGCGGTCCCTGCGCCTGGGGTGTCAGCACGGGGCCCGTCGCGGGTTCGGACTGTTCTGGTGGCGGCGTGGGTTCGCTCATGACGACGATCCTGCCCTCCCAACGCACAGAGCCGGTTAGGTGCCGGCTGTGAATTCCCTATGAGGTCGCGTTGGCCGGGCTGTCCCGGCCGCCGGTGGAGATGCGGGCAGGCCGGGCAGACCGGGCCTTGGTCATCCCGCGGGCAACAGGTCTTCGAGCGCCTCGTCCACCGAGGTGGAGTCGGCGCCGGTGACGGCCTGCCACAGCCGAGCGGTCAGCCAGGCGATCGCGACCGCGCCGGCGTCCGGGATGGCCGATCGCACGTTCGCCGACATAGGCCGCCCGGCCCCGGCCGGCGACCATGTCGGCGGTCGAGGCGGCCGCCTCGATGCCCGCCAGTACCCCTGCCTCGTCGACCACCTCGACCCCGCGCCGTTCGGCGTCGTCGACGATGGCGGCCAGGGCGTCCACCAGGGTCCGGTCGCCGGGTTGGGCACCACCGGCCCGCTGCACCGCGGTCAACGCGTCGCCCAGACCGGCGAGCACGGGTCCGGCGAGTGCGTCGCCGCGGGCATCCTCGGCGCGGGACGAGACACCGCCGAACACCAGCCCCAGCAGCGGCCCGCTGGACCCGCCGACATCGTCGAGGAACGCCGATGCGAGATGTCCGATATCGGCCACCAAGTCGTCGTCGACGTCTCCGCGCCGCACGGCGTACGACACCCCGACCGCGAGGTTGTCGCCGAAGTCGCCGTCGCCGGCCGCCTGATCGAGCGCGTTGAAGCGGTCGCGCAGCCGCTCGGTCCGGTCCGCGAAGTCCTCGAGCCACCGTGACGCCCCCTCGGCGGCGTCGCCGTCCTCGCCGACCTCGCGCAGCGCCCTGATCCCGGGAAACTCTCGGGGCCGCGGAAGTCCCGGCGTGCCGTGGTCGGCGTACCAGTGCCGCAACCATCCGGGGTCGGCGTCGACCACCGTGAGGCTGACGCCCCGCATGTCCAAGGCGGTGCAGTACGCACCCGCCACCAGGCTGCGTACCGTGACGTCGCGGTCCGCCAGGGCCCTGGCGGCGGCATCGCCGAAGTGCAGCAGCTCCAGCTGGCCGGTGCCGCCGAGACCGTTGACGAGCACCACCACCCCGTCCGGTGCGGACAGGTCGTCGGTCAGCGCATCGACCATCGTGCCGACCAGCCCGTCCAGGTCGGACACCTCGATGCTCTCCCGCGCCGGCTCGCCGTGGATGCCGACACCGAATTCCAGCGAGCCTGGCGACACCTCGAAGGCGCGGTCCCCGTCGCCCGGGCTGCGATGTGCCTCCGATGCGATCGCGACCGTGCGCGACCTCGCGACGATGTCGCGGCCCAGCTCGGCCAGCTCCTCCAGCGACATGCCGTCGTCGGCGGCCGCACCGAGCACCTTCTCGACGATCACCGTCGCCGCGGTGCCCCGGCGGCCGACCTTGCCCGCGTCACGCGAGCCCCAGTCGTCGTCGACGAGCACCTGCTCCACCGGGATGCCGTCGGCGCGCAAGCGCTCGGCGGCGATGTTGAAGTTCAGGACGTCACCGGTGTAGTTCTTCACGATCTGCAGGACGCCGTCGGGCCGCGCGACCTTGCTGCACGCTGCGTAGATCTGACGGTTGTGCGGTGAGGTGAAGATCTCGCCCGGGCACGCCGCGTCCAAGCCGCCACGGCCGACGAATCCCCCGTGCATCGGCTCGTGTCCGGCGCCTCCGCCGCTGACCAGTGCCACTCGCCGGCCCTCGGCCGGCACGCTGTTGAAGATGAAGGGCGGATCGTTCGAGTACTCGACGCCGTCCCCGGCGACCATCGACAGGCCCGAGAGTCCCGCACTCGTCCGCTTGGCTCGGTCCGCGATGAACAACACGGTCATCGGTCACTCCCTTGTCTGGTGGCGGTGTCCCTGATTGTCAGCATGTCCGGCGCATGGCGTCGGCAAACCCGCCCCCGGCAGCGGGCGTCGTCACGCTGGCTTGTACGGGTTCACTGCGAACTGGATGACCCGGTACGGGCTCCCGCCGCGCGGGGTGGTGTTCCACTGACTGACGAACACCCGCACCGCGTCGGGCGTCGACCCCGGCGAGAGGTATCCGCCGTACGGCTGGGCCAGCCGGTTGTCCTGCGGGGCGGGCAGGTCTTCGACCCGTTCCGGCCAGGGCGCGGCGACCACGACGGTCGTCACCGGCGCGCTTCCCAGGCCTGTCGGATCGTCGGCGACCCGCATCTCCATGTTGCCGGTGGTGGCGTTGAAGTAGGACAGCACCGTGCGGCCGTCGATCTGGCGCACGCTCATCTCCCCGATCCGGTCCTCCCACAGCGGCGCGGGACGCACCACCCCAGCCGGTCCGGCGCCCACCCCTGCCAGCTGGCCCGGTCGGTGAACGTCTGCGGGGTCGCCCGGTACAGCGTCACCGGCCCGCTGCGGTCGAAGTTGTTCGCGACGATGTACACCCAGCCGCGCGGTGACTCGGCGGTCGGGATCGGGTCGTAGTAGCCGCTGATCTGGGACTGCAGCCGCCGGCATAGTCGGCGTCCCGCACCGAACCCGGAACCGTGGCCCAGTTGCCCTGGGCCGGATCGGCTTTCACGAGCCGGGAAGTCTGCGGACGCAGGCCCACGGTGGTGGTGACCATCATGTAGTTCTGCCGGTTGATCTCGATGACGCCGGCGGGTAGCTGCGAGGCGCCCGGCGGGGTCGGGGTCGGCCAGCAGCGGCGTGTCGACTCCGGTGACGCCGTCGTAGCGCACGCCGGCCGGGTCCTCCAGCGAATCGCCCACCACGTGCAGCGCGATCGGCGAGTACCAGCCGCCGAAACCCACCCCCTGACCGGCGAAGCTGTCCCCGCAGACCTGCAGGATGCCGCTGGGGAACTCCATGAACTCACACAGGTCGGTCGCGCCGATACCGTAATCGACCGTCGGCGTACCGGTTCCGGCCACGGGGCCCAGCCGCAGCACCTGGCCGGGCAGCAGCGGCGGCAGCGCCACCGGCGTCGCGTTGGCCGCGCGAAACTCGCATTCCAGCAGAGAAAGATCGAGAGAAGGCCTGCTGGAATGCGATTTCGGCGCAAGGTCAGGCCTAGGCGGGCGGCCAGCAGTTCGGCGATCTGAATGGTGTTGAGCGCCGCGCCCTTTCGGAGGTTGTCCCCGGAGACGAACAACGCCAGCCCGCGGCCCTCGGGCACGCCGGGGTCCTGCCGGATCCGGCCGACGAGCGAGTCGTCCACCCCGGCCGCCGCCAGCGGCGTGGGCACGTCCACCAGCCTGCACACCGGGCGCGCCGGACAGGATCTCGGTGGCCCGCTGCGACCGACAACGGCTGGGAGAACTCCACGTTCAGCGACAGCGAGTGGCCGGTGTACACAGGCACCCGCACGCACGTGCCGCGACACCGCGAGGTCGGGGATGCCCAGGATCTTGCGGCTCTCGTTGCGCAGCTTCTGGTCCTCGTCGGTCTCACCGGACCCGTCGTCGACGAGCGAACCGGCCAACGGGACCACGTTGAACGCGATCGGGGCGACGTACTTGTCCGGGCGCGGGGAACTGCACCGCGGCGCCGTCGTGCACCAACTCGCGACTTCCCTCGACGACCGCACTGGCCTGACCGAAGAGCTCCTCGACACCGGCCAGCCCGCTGCCCGAAACCGCCTGGTACGTCGAGGCGATCATCCGCACCAGGCCCGCCTCCTCGTGCAGCGGCTTGAGCACCGGCATGGCGGCCATGGTCGTGCAGTTCGGGTTGGCGATGATGCCCTTCGGGCCGCACGCCCGCGTCACGCTCGAAGTTCACCTCCGACACCACCAGCGGCACGTCGGGGTCCTTGCGCCAGGCCGACGAGTTGTCGATCACCACGGCGCCGGCCGCGGCGAACCGCGGCGCCTGCACCCGCGACATCGTCGCGCCCGGCGGAGAACAGCGCGATGTCCAGCCCGGACGGGTCGGCGGTCTCGGAGTCCTCGACCTCGATCTCCTGCCCGCGGTACTCCAGCTTCTTACCCGCCGAGCGGGCCGAGGCGAAGAACCGCACCTCGGTCGGCCGGGAAATCGCGTTCCGCCAACAGGGTTCGCATCACCTGACCGACCTGGCCGGTCGCGCCGACGCACATCCTATCCGCGCCATGACCATCTACCGCCCCGTCCCCGCGTACACGACGGCCTCCTCGTCGCCGCCGAGGCCGAACGCCTCGTGCAGCGCTGCGACGGCCCGGTCCAGCTCGGTGTCCTTGATCAGCACCGAGATCCGGATCTCGGAGGTGGAGATCAGGTCGATGTTGATGCCCGCGTTTGCCAGCGCCTCGCAGAACGTCGCCGTCACGCCGGGGTGTGACCGCATGCCGGCGCCGATCAGCGAGACCTTGCCGATGTGGTCGTCGTAGAGCACCCGGGTGAAACCGATCTCCTCCTGCAGCGAGGTCAGCTTCTCCACCGCACCCGGCCCGCTCTCCCGCGAGCAGGTGAAGGTGATGTCGGTCTTGCCGTCTTCGACCTTCGAGATGTTCTGCAGCACCATGTCGATGTTGACCTCGGTGTCGGCGATCGCACGGAACACCTGGGCGGCGTAACCGGGCACGTCGGGCAGGCCGACGACGGTCACCTTGGCCTCGCCTCGGTCGTGGGCTACTCCGGTCAGGATGGCGTCTTCCATGGGGATGTCCTCGATCGATCCGTTGACGATGGTGCCGGGCCTGTCGGTGTACGACGACCGGACGTGGATGGGCAGGTCGAACCGGCGGGCGTACTCGACGCAGCGCAGCATCAGCACCTTGGCGCCGGCCGCGGCCATCTCCAGCATCTCCTCGAAGGAGACGGTGTCGAGGCGCCGCGCGTTGGGCACGATCCGGGGGTCGGCGGTGAAGATGCCGTCGACGTCGGTGTAGATCTCGCAGACGTCGGCCTTGAGCGCGGCGGCCACGGCCACGGCGGTGGTATCGGAGCCGCCGCGGCCCAGCGTGGTGACGTCCTTGGTGTCCTGGCTGACGCCCTGGAAGCCGGCGACGAGCACGATCTGGCCGTCGTCGAGCGCCGAGCGCAGCCGGGTTGGCGTGACGTCGATGATCTTCGCGTTGCCGTGCGTGCCCGTGGTGACCACGCCGGCCTGCGACCCGGTGAACGAGCGGGCCTGGGCGCCCAGCGACTCGATCGCCATGGCCACCAGCGCGTTGGAGATCCGCTCGCCCGCCGTCAGCAGCATGTCCAGCTCGCGCGCCGGCGGGGCCGGACACACCTGTTTGGCGAGGTCGAGGAGCTCGTCGGTGGTGTCGCCCATCGCCGAGACGACCACGACGACGTCGTTGCCCGCCTTCTTGGTCTCGACGATGCGCTCGGCCACACGGCGGATGCGCTCGGCGTCGGACACCGAGGATCCGCCGTACTTCTGTACGACGAGCGCCACTACTTCACCTTTCGATACCGTTTTCGAACCGTGGGAATCTCGATCAAGGATAAAGGCTGCACGCACCTGAATTTTCCCGCCGGTAGCGTCACCGAGATGCCTGAAGCCCCCACCGGCCGGCTGGCCGACACGTCGGTGCCGATCCATCCGCTCATCGCGGCCCGCTGGAGCCCGCGGGCGTTCGACCCGCAGGCCCGACTCACCCGCGATGACCTGGTGGGGTTGCTCGAGGCGGCCCGATGGGCCCCGACCTGGGGCCGGCGCCAGCCGGTCCGCTTCGTCGTCGGCGTGCGCGGCGATGAGACCTTCGACACCCTCGCCGGGCTGCTGCGGCGGGGCAACAGCTACGCCACGGCGGCCGGTGGACTGATTCTGGTGTGCGCCGATCAGGGCCCGGACGAGAAGACGGCCCTGTACTCGGGGGTCGACGCCGGTGCGGCGATGGCCCAGCTCGGCATCGAGGCGGTGGCGCGCGGCCTGATCACCCATCCGATGGCCGGCTTCGACGCGACGGGGGCGAGCGAGGCGTTCGGCCTGCCGGCGGAGATGCGTCCGCTGGTGGTCGTCGCGGTGGGCGAGCTCGGTGACTACGCCGAAGCGGCGCCGGAGATCGCCGAACGGGACCAGATTCCCCGGGAACGGGTGCCGGTCGACCAGATCGTGTTGAACCCGTGATACGCGAGGTTCACAAGTGATCATCTTCGAACTGTGCAGGCGTCAGCAGAGGCACCTGGGCGCGTAGAGTTTCGAACTCGACACCGCCACCTCGAGCGCCACGGCGAGCGCTGGGGTTCGGTCGCCGACGGTGTGGGTGGCGATGCCGGTTGGCCGTTGTATCTACAGCGCTACGCGGACCTGCTCGGCCACCCGATGAGCGCTCGCGCGAAGAGGAGACCACCGATGAGCACGCAACTCGGCATGGCCCGCGCCGAACGCGCGGACCTGCTCGCATTCCTCCGGACCCTCACGCCGCAGCAGTGGGGGGCGCCCACCCTGTGCAGCGAGTGGACCGTCACAGAAGTGGTGGCCCATGTCGTCAGCTACGAGGAGTTGGGCGTCGCGGGTCTGGTCGCGCGGTTCGCCAAGGGCAGGGTCGCCAACGCGAACCAGGTCGGCGTGGAGGAGTTCTCGACGCTGACATCCGACCAGCTCGTCGACTTCCTGGCCGCTCACCTGCAACCGCGAGGGCTCACCGCGGCCTTCGGCGGGCTGATCGCACTCGTCGACGGCACGATTCATCATCAGGACATCCGGCGGGCGCTGAAGCTGCCGCGCACCGTTCCGCCCGAGCGGCTCCGCCGGGTGCTGCAGCTCACGCGGGGCAACCCGCGCCTCGGAGTAACGCGGCGTATCAAGGGATTACAGTTGCGCGCCACCGACATCGAATGGGCCACCGGGAGCGGGCCGGAAGTCATCGGGCCGGGTGAAGCCCTGCTGATGGCGATGACCGGCCGGCCCGACGCACTGGCCGACCTCAGCGGACCGGGACAGCCCGCACTGGCAGCTCGGATGTCCTGCTGATCACCCGATGCCCAGGAACCGGAACGGCTCAGCGACCTCGAAACTGGCGCTCGCGTCCCCGGCGTAGACCGTCTGCTCACCCTCCCCGAGGGGCAGCCGCCGCGTCGGGGCCCCCTCGGTGAAGTCGAGGTTCTTCAACTCCACCCAGAAGGTGTTGGGCGACAACGCCGATTCGAAGAAGTACCGCAGCGCGGCGTGGTCGACCACGGTGCGCCACCTCGTGGTGGAGATGTTCGGCTCATCCGAGGTCGCGATCCCGTACGGCGTGGACGCGTTGCGCACCACGCTGAACACCGCCGCGACGGCCACCAGCGGGTCGGCGGTCTTCGGCACGGCATTGATGTAGAACGACGCGCGCACGAACCGGTCGGCGGCGCGATTGGTGCCCGGCAGCATCACGGTGCCGCCGATCTCCTCCCAGTACTCGGTGATCGCCAGCTGCTTGTCGAAGATCGGCGAGTTCGTCATCACCTGGTAGTCGCGGCCGTGGTGGATCACCTGCTGCGCCGTCGATGTACTCCACGATCGCGCTGTCCCCGGTGGCATCCGACAGCGCCAGGTGCACCGTGGCGAGCCGCTCCTGACCGGGCACCTCGGCGGTGACGACACGCAGCGGCGTGGCGGTCAGCGCGGCAACGGCCTGCGCGACCGTCGCGAAGTTGTCGAGCACGTACTGCGCCCACAGCGAGACGGCCAGCGCCGGGCGATCACCCGAGTTATCCGGGTACTCCGATTCCGCCAGCCACAGCAGATTCGCCACCAGACCCGCCTCGTTGACGCCGTCGGTGGTGGAGATGTCGTAACCGCTCGCCACGACGCTGCCGTAGGCCGACGTCCACTGCACCGAGTCGGGACCCGCCCGACCGGCGCGGCGGACGCCCCGGGGGAAGGCCCACAGATTGGTGCCGATCTCGACCTTCCAGTCCATCGACCGTCCGGTCACGATCCGCTCGCCAGTACCCAGGTAGACCACCCTCGTGCACACGTGACTCACCGTAGCCGCCGTCGGCCCGACAGCTCGTTACCTGCTCGAAACCTGGCGAAACAGTCTACGTAACAGAGACGTCGGTAACTGTCGGTGAACGACTCCGCTCCGGGGTCGCACACTCGCACATTTCGCTAGGAGATCCGCCTCATGGATACAGGCACGACCGCGTTCATGCTGTGTTGCATCATCGGCCTAACGCTGATGATCCCCGGCCTTGCGTTGTTCTACGGCGGCATGGTGTCCGTCAAGAGCTCGACCAACATGATGATGATGACGTTCGGCGCGGTGGCGATCGTCGGCGTGCTGTGGGTGCTGTTCGGCTTCTCGATGACGTTCGGCACCTCCTACGGCGGGTTCGTCGGCAGCTTCACCGAATTCGCCGGCATGAAGAACCTCACCGAGCCGATGACCACCGTCGACGGCCTGCCGATCAGCCTGTTCTCGTTGTTCCAGGCGCTGTTCGCGGCGATCACCGTCGCACTGATCTCCGGCGCGGTCGCCGACCGGATGAAGTTCGGCGCGTGGATGGGCTTCGCGACGCTGTGGGCGGTGCTGGTGTACTTCCCGGTCGCGCACTGGGTGTTCGCCTTCGACGGCGTGGTCACCGAGGACTCCACCGGCGGCTGGATCGCCAACAAGCTGCAAGGCCATCGACTTCGCCGGCGGCACCGCGGTGCACATCAACGCCGGCGCGGCCGCGCTGGCCGTGGCCATCGTGCTCGGCAAGTCCAAGAACTGGGGTCAGCTGCGCAAGCCGCACAACGTGCCGCTGACGCTGCTCGGCGCGGGTCTGCTGTGGGCCGGCTGGTATGCGTTCAACGGCGGTTCGGCCCTGTCGGCGGGCAATTCCGCGGCGATCGTCATGGTCACCACCTTCGTCGCCACCTGCGCCGCCACCCTGGCGTGGATCGCCGTGGAGAAAATCAAGGACGGCCACGTCACCGGCGTCGGCGCGGCATCGGGGGCCATCACCGGACTGGTCGCCATCACCCCCGCCTGCGGTGCGGTCACCCCGGTCGGCGCGATCATCCTCGGCGCGATCGCCGGCGCGGTCTGCGTGTACGCGGTCGGCCTCAAGGAGCGCTTCGGCTACGACGACTCGCTCGACGTCGTCGGCGTGCACCTGGTCGGCGGTGTCATCGGCACGCTGCTGATCGGTTTCCTGGCCAGCGACATCGATGCCCAACGCCACCAACGGCCTGTTCTACGGCGGCGGAGTCGACCAGCTGTGGCGGCAGGCCGTCGCGGCGGGCGCGGTGATGGCGTTCTCGTTCGTCGTCGCGTTCATCATCGCCTTCGCGCTGAAGAAGACGATGGGCATCCGCATTTCGCCCGACGAAGAGGAGAAGGGCATCGACGCCACCTTCCACCGTGAGGCGTCGTACGAGCTGCTGCCCGCCTAGCCCCGATCCGACCGGCCGGTGCGGATCGAGACCGATCCGCACCGGCCGCTCGACTGTGCGGCCTGTTTCATTTCGCTGATACTTTGATTCCCAACAAGAGACACAGGTGGTCGACATGTCCTCAGCACTCGCCGAGCTCGCCGAAGCGGCCGGCACCAAGTTCATCCTCGCGTTGTTCGTCGACCTGCGCGGAAAGCCCTGCGCGAAGCTGGTTCCCGTCGAGGCGGTCGACCTGCTCGCCACCGAGGGCGTCGGTTTCGCCGGCTACGCCGTCGGAGCGATGGGCCAGGAACCCAAGGACCCCGACCTGATGGCCATGCCCGATCCGGCGTCGTTCACGCCGATCCCGTTCATCAAGGACGGGCTGGCCATCGTGCACTGCGACCCGCACGTCAACGGCGAGCCGTGGCCGTACGCGCCGCGGATCATCCTCAAGTCGCTGATCGAGCGGCGCGCCGACGCCGGCTTCGAGCCGTGGGTCGGCGCCGAGGTCGAGTACTTCCTGCTGCGCCGCGACGACGACGGCGGCGTGTCGGTCGCCGATGCCGCCGACACCGCCGCGCAGCCCTGTTACGACGCCCGCGGCGTCACCCGGATGTACGACCACCTCACCGCCGATCTCGGCGGCGATGAACACGCTCGGCTGGTCCAACTACGCCAACGACCACGAGGACGGCAACGGCCAGTTCGAACAGAACTTCCAGTTCGCCGAGGCGCTGACCACCGCCGACCGGGTGATCACGCTGCGCTACCTGCTGTCGATGATCGCCGCCGAACGCGGCATGGTCGCCACCTTCATGCCGAAGCCGTTCGCCGACAAGACCGGCAGCGGCCTGCATCTGCACCTGTCGCTGACCAGCGGCGGCACGCCCCGTCTTCCCCGCTGACGAGGACGGCCGAGGGCTCGGCCTGTCCGACACCGCCTACGGGTTCATCGGCGGCATCCTCGAGCACGCCTGCGCGCTGCAGGCGGTGGTGGCGCCAACGGTCAACTCCTACAAGCGAACCGGCGCTGCGACCACCGCGTCGGGAGCATCGTGGGCGCCGCGGCTGCCGACCTACGGCGGCAACGACCGCACCCACTACATCCGGGTGCCGGACGCCGACCGCATCGAGCTGCGCGGCGGCGACGGTTCGGCGAACCCGTATCTCGCGATCGCGGCCGCGCTGGGCGCGGGCATCGACGGCATCAAGCGCAGCACCGACCCGGGCGCCGTCGGAGCGGGCGTAGCGACCGGCCGCTGCCGCCGACGCTGCTGCACGCCGTCGAGGAGTTCGAGGGCGACCCGGTGGTCACCGGCGTGCTCGACGCCGCGGGCGACGGCGTGGCGGGCTACTTCGCCAACATCAAGCGCGA
>CAWCKQ010000024.1:0-9600 GCA_963796185.1 uncultured Actinomycetota bacterium
CGGTGACCGCCGTCGTGTCGTGATCGTTCCGGTCGATGGTCGTGAGCCGCAGGCCGCGGTCGGCATCGAAGCGTGCCTCGGCCGGGCGGTCGCCGAGCAGACGTCGCGCCTCGGCGACGAAGTCGTGCGCGTGCCGCTCGACATGCTCCTGTGCCGCTGGTTCTTGCCCGTCGCTCGGGGTCAACTGCGTCCGCTCCTTTCGTGATCAGCTCCGGTCGCGGGAGCAGCGACGTTCGACCGTCGAACCATCGTCGGCACCCCTGCGTGAGAGCGGTGGACCCAGCACGCAGGAGCTACCCGTCCAGCGCTGGCGCGGGGCAGAGGTGCGGCGTTCGCCACGGCGCGCGCGGCGCATTCGGCACCGACGGCGGTGGTAGTGCGGTGCACGGTCGCCCGCCGGGACGTTGGCCTCGTGCCGGCTGGTCGTTGGCCCGTGGTACGGCCCCGTCCGGTGTGGAATACCGAGCCGGGGCGCGTCCGGAGGGCCGCGGCCCGGGGGGGTGTGGGCGATGGTGCGGTCGGCGACGGCTGCGGCTGGGTCTGCCGACGGCGGGAGCCGTGATGCGCGGCGAGCGCCTGTCCGGCGCCGGGGCGACCGCCCGGTGAGCGAGGAGTGCGAGCGAGTTGGTGACCGTCCTGGGCCGGCGCCGCGTGCGGCTGGTCCTGCATCTCTTGGCCGTCGTGACGCTGACCGTATCGCTGATCGGCTGGCTGGGTGCGGATTCCCGCGGCGCCGGCGTCGCGGTACCGAGCGCCGACGAGGCGCACATCGCCCGGGCGGTCGAGTCGGGGATCGTGGACATCACCGCCACCCTCGCCTACCCGCCGTGGGGACACGTGTGGGCGACCGGGGTGATCCTGGACAGCGCGGGTGACGTGGTGACGAACAACCACGTCGTGGCCGGCTCCAGAACGCTCACGCTGCAGGTGTCCACCGGCGGACCCAGCTACCGCGGCATCGTGGTGGGCACCGACATCACCGACGACCTGGCGCTCGTGCGGATGGTCGGCGCCCACGACCTGCAGCCGGTCGCGCTCGGCGACGCGGGGCACCTCGCGGTCGGACAGCAGGTCTATGCGATCGGCAACGGCAGGACCGGCTGCACCATCCCGCAGGCCAGCCGCGGGTCGATCACCGCGCTGAACTGCGCATCCGCCATCGAACAGGGGGTGGGCGGCAACCCGGTGCGGCTGGACGGGCTGGTGCTCAGCGACATCGCCGTCCAGCCGGGCGAGTCCGGCGGCGCGCTGGTCGACACCGGCGCCCGGGTCGTGGGAATCCTCACCGCCGGAGCCTGCCCCGCCGCCTACGGGTACCGCAGCGTCTACGCCATCCCGATCGACAAGGCTGCCGGCATCGTCGACCGGATGAAGGCGGGCATCGCCTCGGCCACCGTGCACATCGGTCCGACCGCATCGCTCGGTGTCGCGGCGGCTCCGCTCTTCGACGTGGCGGCCGCGCCGGCCATCACCGATGCCCTCATCACCTACCGGGAAGCGGGATCAGCTGCCGAGTCGTCCGGGCTGCAGGTCGGCGACCGGATCGTCAGCATCGACGACTCGCCGATACGCTCGGCGCTCGATCTGGCGACCACGCTGCAGGCTCTCCGCCCGGGGGACCCGGTACGGGTCGGCTGGCTCGATCAGCGCGAGCACGAGGGCTCCGGGCGAGCCGTCCTCGCCGCCGGGCCGGCCGCCCTTGTAGCCGCGGACCTGCCCGCCACCGCGGTGGCGTGTGCGAGCCGCCCTGGGGCGGCCGTCGGCATGGGCAGCGACGGGGTCAGCCGGCGGTGCGGAACCGGATCATGCTCCAGGACGCCGGAGGCAGCGTGACGGACAGCCGCCCGGCGGGACCGAGCGGCACCGTCGTCGAACGAGGAACGACCCGGTCGGGATCGGTGAGGGTGTTGCGCGCGAACACGTCGGCGTCGGCGAGCACGGAGTGCTCCGCCACCGCCGGCGCGACCATGTTCTGCAGCCGGATCTCGGCGTCCAGCGCGGTGCCCGTGCTGCGGTTCACCAGGAAGGCCGCGCCGCCGTCGGCGTCGAGCGTCGCGGCGACGTCCACAGCGGGGACGGTGCCGTACTCGGCGGTGTGGAGCCGGGGCCCGTCGACGGCGGGGCGCAGCGCTGTGCCGCGGGCATGGGCCGCGGTGGCGGCGATCGGATGGAAGGTGGTCTGGCGCCAGGCCGGGCTGCCCGGCTCCGTCCGGATCGGCGCATGGATGTTGACCAGTTGTGCTTGGCAGGCTGCGGTCACTCGGTCACTGTGATTGAGCAGCGAGATGAGCAGGCCTCCGGTCACGACCGCGTCGACGGCGGTGAAGGTGTTCTCCAGTAGCCGCGGCGCCTCGGCCCATTCGAGCGATTCCTCCCCGGCGAAGCCGTCCGTGTACCGGACGCTCCACTCGTCGAAGGAGAGGTTGATGCGCCGGCCGAGCTTGCCGGCGGCCCGGACGTGGTCGGCGGTGGCGATGACGCCCTCGATGAACCGGTCCATCCCAGCCCCGCTGGCGAGGAAGCTCGCGAGGTCGTCGCCGTGCGGCTCGTAGTAGGCGTGCAGCGAGATGTAGTCGACGAACTCGTAGCAATGCCGCAGGACGGTCGCCTCCCACGTGCCGAACGACGGCATGTCGGCGTTGCTGCTCCCGCAGGCGACGAGTTGCAGTTCCTGGTCGAAGCGCTTCATCGCGCGGGCGGTCTCCTGCGCGAGCCGGCCGTACTCGTCCGCCGTCTTGTGACCCATCTGCCACGGGCCGTCCATCTCGTTGCCGAGGCACCACAGACGGACGTTGTGGGGCTCGGGGTAGCCGTGGCGCGCCCGCAGGTCACCCAGGTGGGTACCCGCGGCGCCGTTGCAGTACTCGAGCAGGTCGAGCGCCTCGGCGACGCCGCGGGTTCCGAGGTTGACAGCGAGCATCGGCTCGACGCCCGCCTTGCGGGTCCAGTCGATGAACTCGTTCACGCCGAACCGGTTGCTCTCGAACGAGCGCCAGGCCAGGTCGCGGCGGACCGGACGCTGATCCGGCGGGCCGACGCCGTCCTCCCAGCGGTAGTTGGAGACGAAGTTGCCGCCGGGGTAGCGCACCGTGCTGACGCCGAGCTCGCCGGTCAGATCCAGGACGTCCTTGCGCAGCCCGCCCGGGTCGGCCAGGGGATGCTCGGGCTCGAAGATCCCGCCGTAGACGCAGCGGCCCATGTGTTCGACGAAGGAGCCGAACAGCCGACGGTCGACGGTGCCGACAGCGAAGGCCGGGTCGAGCACGACCCGTACGTCGCTCACGGCGTCACCGTGGCGGCGCCGGGTGCCTTCGCGCCGTGCTGGGCCGCGATCTCGCGGAATCGCGCGAACGCGGGACGCTCGACGCGGAGCAGGTCACTGCCGGCGGTGCTGCGCAGTTCGGCCAGGCCGAGCGACTCCAGGTAGCGCGTCGGAGCCTCGGTGCCATTGCGGTAGGACCAGTCGAGCAGGTCGAAGAGCGGGAACCAGGTGTAGCCGGCGATGGGGAGTCCGTCGGCGCGCAGGGCGAGGATGCGCTCGACGGATTCCTCGAGCCAACGCACCTGCGCGTCGCCCTCGTCGCGGATGCTGGTTTCGCTGAGCAGCACCGGACGCTGGTAGCGGTCATTGAATCGGCGCAGCACTTCCTCGAGTCCGTCGGCACCGCTGTAACCACGGGCAGGGGGCTGCTGGCCGACATCGCCGGTGACCGCGCCCGTGGACAGGTGTGGGTAGTAGTTGACGCCCATGATGTCGGGGCGCGCGAGGTTATCGCGGTGCCATTGCAGCTGCTGTTCGGCGAAGCCGTGGCCAAGCAGGTACCCGGTCAGCGGATGGCCGTCGTCGATCAATCCGCAGACCAGGTCCTCGATCACCAGGTCGCGGTGCCGGCGTAGCTCGGCACTCTCGGCCGACGCGTCGTTCCCGTCGACGTCATAGCGAAGGCCGGCCTCGACGTGGACGAACGTCGCTCGGCCGCCCAGGGCGGCGTCGACGGCCTGCTGGGTCAGCACGATGCCGCGGGCGAGGGCGGCAGCGATCTTGACCCACCCGTCGGCGCCGGTGAGGTACGGCGGCCACATGCCCGTCTCGCCGCACCACTCGGCGTTGACGTTCGGCTCGTTGAGCGGCGTGTAGACGGTGAGCCGGTCGGCGTAGCGGGCGGCCACGGCGGCGGCGTAGTCGGCCACCCGTCGCGGATAGGAGGCGTTGAGGAACTGGTTGTCCAGCCACAACGGCGTGCCGTAGTGCATCAGGTCGATGATCGGCGTCAGCCCCACGCCGAGCAGATGGTCGACCACCGGGTCGAGCCACTGCCAGGTGAACTCCCCAGGTGCCGGTTCGATCCGGTACCACGGTATGCCGTACCGGATCGCCTCGGCACCGCTGGCGGCGGCCAGGTCGATGTCCTCGCGCCAATTGGTGTAGTGACCGGTCAACTCGTATTCGTCGAGGGCGCGATGACCGGGGCGAACCTGGGGCACGAAGGTGTCCTCGATGCCGACGGCGAAGTGCAGAGCCCCGTCGCTGAACGCCGTGCTGTCGTGTGACGTCATTTCAGTCCCGTCGTTGCGATGCCTTGGATGAACTTGCGTTGTACGAAGATGAACGCGACCAGCATGGGCAACATGGCCATGGTGGCGCCGGCCATCAACAGGCCGTACTGAACGACGTGTTCTCCCGTGAACAGCGCCAGGCCGGCCGGGAGCGTCTCCATGTTGGTGCTGGTCGTGATGATCAGTGGCCACAGCAGGTCGTTCCAGTTGAACATGAAGTGGAACAGTCCGAGGGTGAGCAGGGCCGGGCGGGCGAGCGGCAGCACGATCTTCCAGTAGATGCGGAACTCGCCGGCGCCGTCGATGTGCGCCGCCTCGCTGAGGTTGCGGGGGATGCCGAGGAAGAACTGGCGTAGGAAGAAGATCCCGAACGCGTTGGTGGCGCGCGGGATGATCAGCCCGGGGAACGTGTTCACCAGTCCGAGCTTCGCCACGAGCTGGTAGACGGGGATCAGGGTGATCTGGATCGGCATCATCAGGAAGAGCAGTACCGCGATGAACAGCAACCGTTTCCCAGGGAAGTCGAGGCGGGCGAGGGCGTAGGCCGTCATTGAGTCGAACAGCAGGGATACGACCGTGACCGTGCCGGCGAACACGACGGTATTGCCGAATTGTCGCGCGAACGGGATCGCCTTGAGGACCTGGCGGTAGTTGGCGAAGGTGAGCTGTGTCGGGAACAGCTGGCTGGGGTGCCGAACGATGTCTCCCTCCGGCTTGAGCGAAGTGAAGATCATCCAGATGACCGGCAGCAGCACGATGAAGGCAGCGACGGCGAGCGACACGTAGAGCAGGGTGCGCTTGGCGACGCGGCCGGGCGTGACGGTCCGTGGCGTGCGGGGCTTCAGTGACACTGCCATCAGTAGGTCACCTGCCGCCGGTTGAAGAACGCGTTCTGCATGATGCTGAGGACGAAGACGATCAGGATGAGCACCCAGCCGACCGCGGAGGCGTACCCGAACTGGAAGTCCTGGAAGCCCTTTCGATAGAGCAGGTAGACGAGCGTCTCGGTCTGGAAGTACGGGCCCCCTCGCGTCATCACGTAGACCTGGTCGAACGCCTGCAGGGAGGCGATGGTGGCGATGATGAAGACGAACGCGGAGGTGTTCATCAATAGCGGCCAGGTCACGTGTCGGAACTGCCGCCACGGTGTCGCGCCGTCGACGCTGGCGGCCTCGTACAGCTCGGCAGGTATGGTGGCGAGTCCGGCCAGGTACATGACCATGTAGAAGCCGACGTTCTTCCAGACTCCCACTACCACGACGTAGGCGAAGGCGATGTGCGGGTCGGCGGTGCCGTTGCCGAAGGACACGCCCAGCGGTGCCAGCCAGTGCGGCAGCAGCCCGATGTTGGGATCGAGGAGGAAGTTCCACGCGATCGACATGACGCCGAGGGACAGCACCGCCGGCAGAAAGATCGCGGCCCGGAAGAAGCCCCGGCCGTGCAGGGTGCGGTTCAGCATCACCGCGAAGATGAGCGACAGTCCGACCGTGACCGGCGTGGTGATCGCGGCGTAGACGAGGGTGCGGATCAGGTCGCCGCGGAACGTCGGGTCGGAGAACAGCTGTCGGTAGTTCGCGAACCCGACGAACGTCGAGGGCCCGAACTGGGAGCTGTTGTAGAACGACAGTCGGGCCGAGGAGATGATCGGCCAGACGACGAAGGCAGCCATCACGACGACCGACGGGGTGATGAACGTGTAGGCCCGCAGGTACTGCCGCCGGCGCAGCGGGCCGCTGCGCCGGCGGTTGTGCCCCTGGGGCGGACGCCGCGCGGCAGGGATGCTGCGCGGGAGCGCCTGAGTCATTCGTCTGCCGCCTCCACACTGGGTTTCATTGGCTCGCCGGTCCGGCTCACCCGCCGGAGCTGATCAGTGTCTGCACCTGCTTCGCGGCAGCGCCCAGCTGGCTCGAGGTCGTGCTCGGGTTGTTGAAGATCTTCTCGATCGTCGGGTCGAAGACCTCGTTCTGGATCTGGGCGAAGCTGGGCTGACCCGGCGCCAGGCCACGTGCGTCGCCGGCGTACTTGGCGAACGCCGCCACGTCCGGGTTCGACTTGAGCGCGGAGGCGGGGACGTTGGTCGAGACCGGCGGGAAGCCGGTGTGCAGGGCGAAGTAGGTCTGCGACGTCTTCTCGGTCCAGAACTTGTAGAACTGCCCCACCGCCTTGACCTGGTCGGAGTTGAGCGCCGCACTGGCCGCGAGGCTGGTCGTGTTGCCCAGCGTGAGCTGCTGGCCGTTCGGCCCGGTCGGTACCGGCGCCAGGCCGTAGTCGATGCCGGCCTGCTTGTAGCCCGTGGTCGCCCACGGTCCGTTGACCTCCATCGCCGCGGTGCCCGACTGGATCAGCTTGTCGGCGTCGGCGCCGGACAGCCCCACCGGCGAGATGTGATCGTCATGCACCAGCGTTGACCAGTACCGCACGGCCTGTTGCGACCCCGAGTTGTCCAGCAGCACCTGCTTCCCGTCCTTCGACAGGATGCCGCCGTTGGCCTCCCACATCAGGATGGGCATCAGCTCGATGGTGTCGTGCACGCCGAAGGCCAGGCCGTACTGCGTGGGCTTGCCGCCCGGGCCGCTACCCGTCGTGAGCTTCTTGGCGTCGGACGCCCACTGTGACCAGGTGGCCGGCGGCTGGCTCGGGTCGAGCCCGGCCGTCTTGAACATCTTCTTGTTGTAGTAGAGCAACACCGGGGTGTTCTCGATGGGCAGACCGTAGAGCTTGCCGTGGTACTCGCCGGCCGTCAGCGCGGGGCCGACGATGGAGGACTTCGCGACCCCGCCCGAGCCGAGGACCGAATCGAGCGGCTGCAGCACGCTCTTGCTCGCGTATACAGGGATCTGGTTGCTGTCCATCCCGACCAGCGCCGGTCCCTTGTGGGCGCCGAAGGCGGGCAGCAGCTTCTGGTAGAAGACGTCCCACGGCATGACCTGCATCGTGATGTGCACCTGGTGCTGCGAGGAGTTGAACTGACTCACGAGATGTTCGACGGCCGGCCGGTCGGGGCCGGTCAGGCCGTTCCAGAAGCTGAGGTCGATGGTGCCGCTCGACGAGCCGCCTCCGCTGCTGGAGCCGCACGCGGCGATCAGCAAGCTGGCGGCGGCAGCGAGAGCTGAGGCGAGGACGCCTCGCCGCGTTCTGCTCATGAGCACTCCCTAGACACGATTTACAACGTTAGAAACGGAGTCTCTTCTCCACGGTGTGACGATGTCAAGGGCGAGTCCGTGCCGTGACGAGATCGTGTCGTGTGCCGTCGGCGCTGACCAACCTTCCGATGCTGCAGGGTGATTCCTGCTAGCGTCCGCGCCAGGGAATGCCTGCGTGGGCGTCGCGGGGAGGCGTGCGATGGCAGTCAGCTTGAAGGACGTGGCGACGCGCGCGGGGGTGTCGCCGAAGACGGTTTCCAACGTTGTCAACAACAGGCCACACGTGTCGGCACGCACTCGCGCAGTGGTAGAGGCGGCGATGGCGGAACTCGGCTACCGCCCGAACCTCCAGGCGCGGGGCCTGCGCTCCGGGCGAACCGGGCTGCTCATGCTCGCAATCCCGGATCTCACCGCGCCGTACTTCGCCGAGCTGTCACATCTGATCATCAGTACGGCGGCCGGACACGGTTACACGGTGCTGATCGAAGAGACCGAAGGACTACAGGACCGTGAACTTCGCGCCGTCCGTGGCGCGGCGGCGCTGCTCGTCGATGGAACGATCATCAGCCCGCTCGCGCTCACCGCGGAGGATCTCGGAGAGCTGACTGGTGTAGCGCCGGTCGTGCTGCTCGGCGAACGGATCACCGGTGCGGTCGCTGACCACATCGCGATCGACAACGTCGCAGCCGCGCGCGATGCGACCATGCACCTGCTTCGGCGTGGTCGCCGGCGCATCGCGGTGATCGGCCATCAAGAGGATCCGAACGCCGCCACATCCCAGCTGCGCATGCGGGGGGTGCGGGAGGCGTTGCGCACGGTCCCCGATGCGCAACTGCACAGTCCCTTGGCCACCGTGCACGGGTACACGTGGGCGGATGGCGCCGCGGCGGTCGACGTGTACCTGAGCCGCGATCCCTTGCCCGACGCGTTAATCTGCTTCAACGACGAGCTCGCCATAGCTGCGATGCGGCGTGCACACGAGCTCGGCTGTCGAGTGCCGAGCGAGGTCGCGGTCGTCGGCATCGACGGCATCAAGGAGGCGGAGTTCGTTACGCCGACGTTGACCACGGTGGCGCCGGACAAGGCGGCCCTGGCCGCGGGCGCGATCAGTCTGCTCGTGCGCCGGATCGCTCACGATGATCCACCCGCCGGCGCAGACCTGGTCGTGCCTCATCGCCTGATCGTGCGAGAGAGCACCTCCGACGGCCATTCTCGGCGCTGAGCGATCCCGCACGGCTCGCGGCCTGATCCTGTCCTCGAGCGCGGCGTAGTGAGTGGGCAACGCTGCCAGGTGGCGCTGGGCAGGTCGCCGCGATCCGGAGCAGTGGTCGGCGCCGACTGTGCCCGCCGGGGCGGCTCTGGGATCTCGCTCTTGTAGGTGGTGGTCGTGTCGCCGTGTAAGAAAGTGTTGAGGTCTCCGGCAAGACCGTCGGGGTCTTCGACGGGTGCGAAGTGCCCGCCGTTGCTCTCGGTGGTGTAGCGCTGGGGGCCGAGGTGGCTCTGCGCCAACCGGCGCGGCGTGGCGGCCGGCTCTTCCGGATCGGCCAAGACGGCGGTGGGCACGTCGACGACGGGGCTGCGGTGGTGGATGGGCGTCCATGGTTGGCGGGCACTGTCGGAGTAGAACCTCGCCGAACTGCCCAGGGTGCGGGTGAACCAGTACAGCGACAAGGTGGTCAGGATCCGCTCGCGGGGGTAGGCGTCCTCGAAATTGCCGGTATGGTCGGTCCACTCGCGGATCTTGTCGACGATCCAGCCGGCCATCGCGGCGGGGGAGTCGGTGAGGTCTGCGGCCGGGGCCATGTGCATCAGGCAGTAGCCAAGCCCTGCTGCAGCCATTCGGCACCGGCGTGCCGGCGGGCTTGCTCATCCGGGTCCCGTAGGACCGGCGCGAGGGGGG
>CAWCKQ010000025.1:0-49258 GCA_963796185.1 uncultured Actinomycetota bacterium
CGCAGCCAACGCCCGCCGCATGCCCCTACCCGGCTGGCCCCCGACCGAGCAAGATCTGCCCGGCCTGCTCATCGACGGAAACTGAGGGCCACCACGGGGCGGCATCGTTCGCGGACGCGGGGAGGGTCTGAAGATGAGTGGCGCGTTCGAGGGGCACATTGGGGAGTCCGATCGGGTCGCTGTCTTGGTAACAAGCGCGGAGCCCTCGGCCATCAAGTACGGTGCGGTTCGACGTGGGCGGTCACGGATCCTGCGATTCGTGCGAGCCCGTCGACGGCGTCGTCTTCAAGCCGGCCGAGGATGACGATTCCGTCGTAGTAGGACTGGTCGCCGTAGTACAGCACGAAGTCCTGGCCGGGGGCGTAGTAGCCGACGTCGCCGATCGCGGGGTCTGCCCCGCGCGGTTGACCTTCAAGTGACAGCGGGGCGCGCAGGCGGCCGGTCTTCTCGACGCCGCCGTGGTCGCGCATGTCAACTGTTTGCGGCAGTTGTTGGACCAGGTCCTGGCTGGCTGGGCTGCGGGTCAGGGTCGCGGTGAACGTCTGCGCCGTCGACGGTGATCGCGATTCGCATGTAACTCTCCTTGTTAGGGCCGGTGTCGAGGACGGTGCGAGCGGCGTCATCTTCGCTGCTCGGTAATGGGATGTGCTCGCTGTTGCCGTTGGGCGCGACGCGTCGCGTGCAGTGCACGCAGCGATGCTCGAGAACTATCGCCGCAGTCGTGAAGCAGCCGACTGGGTACACGAGCGTTCAACGTCACGCTCCGGCTTCGGCGCTTCACACGGCGGCGGCAGCAGTGGGCTGTTCGGGTCGGGCCGCGAGGAAGGCGAACGCGGCCGCCGCGAGGACGACGCACGTGGCGGTGACGGCGCCGAGGGGGAGGACGGTGCCGGCGCCGGCCAGGCCGACGCAGCGGCGCGGAGATTGCCGCCGAAGCCGAAGCGGACCATCCCGAGCAGGGATGAGGCGGTTCCGGCCATCTGCGGCCAGTCGGCCAGCGCGAGGGTGGTCGCGGGCGGTGAGCTGACGGCGACGCCGCTGGCGACGGCGAACAGGGAGGCGATGACGACCGGCAGCGGCGCGAGGTGAGAGCGGTGACGAGCAGGCCGAGCGCGCCGGCGCCGGTGACGGCGATGCCGACGATGAGGGTGCCGGGCACGCTCCACCGCTCGCTCGCGCGGCCGGCAAGGAAGCCGGAGACCATGAAACCCGCGGAGTTGAGTCCGAACGCGGCTGCGTATGCCTGCGGCGACAGCCCGTAGATCTCCTGCAGCACGTAGGTCGCGCCGGACAGGTAGGCGAACAGGGCCGCGTACAGGAATCCTTGGTTGAGGACCGCGCCGAGGAAGCGCCGGTCGGCGAGGAGTGTCCGGAAGTCGGAGACGGTCTCGGGTGAACCCGCCGGAGGTTCGCCGTTGCCGCGGGCAGCGTCTCGGGGAACGTCCGGGCCGATGACGGCGAGCAGGAACGCGCCGACGACGGCGAGGAACGCGAACAGGCCGCGCCAGTCGAGGAACGTGTTGAGCTGCGCCGCCGAGCAGCGGGCCGATGACGGCGGCGAGGCCACCGAAGACCGTCAGCTGCCCGTAGAAGCGGATCAGTCTGCGTGCCGGAGAACACGTCTCGCCCGGCACGCCTGGCCGATCACGATGCCGACGCCGCCGGCCAGGCCTTGGACGAACCGGGCGGCGATGAGCGCCTCGATGCTCGGGCTGGCCGCACACAGTGCGGACGTGACCGCGTATGCGACGACACCGGTCAGCAGGACGCGGCGGCGCCCGAACTGGTCCGAGACCGGGCCGGCGATCAATTGGCCGAGCGCCAGACCGATCAGGCACGCGGTGACGGTCAACTGGGCGACGGAGGTGACCGCGCGAAGCTCCGTGGTCAGCGCGGGCAGCGCGGGCAGGTACAGGTCCATGGAGATCGGGCCGAAGACCGTCAGCAGCAGCAGCAGCGTGGGCAGGACCGGCGCAGCGGCGGCTGCGCCGGTCGGGCGGGCGGAAGGTACGTCGTCGTCATGCGAACAACCCTGCGGCCGACCGCTGGCTGCGGCAGAGTCTCTGTCGATGGGTGTACTGGCAGGGCACCCCGGGCTCGACGGTGGCCGACCTAGGCTCGGATTCATGGACAACCGAGCCGAGGTGCGCGAGTTCCTGATGTCGCGGCGAGCCAAGGTCACGCCGGCCGACGCAGGACTCGCCGCCGGGCCGAACCGCCGGGTTGCCGGGCTGCGGCGCACCGAGGTCGCGCTGCTGGCCGGGGTCAGCGTCGAGTACTACGCGAAGCTCGAACGCGGCGCGATCGCCGGCGCGTCGGCCTCGGTGCTCGAGGCGATCGCGCGAGGCGCTGCAGCTCGATGACACCGAACGCGCCCACCTGTTCGACCTCGCCCGCGCCGCCGACGGCATCCCGACCTCCGGACGGGCGCGGCGCCGCGCCACCCGGGTGTCGGTGTCGCGGCCGAGCCTGACCTGGGCGCTGGACGCGATCACCGACGGGGTCGCGTTCGTGCGCAACCAGCAGCAGGACCTGCTCGCCACCAATGCGCTCGGACGCGTCTTCTACCGGCAGTTGATCGGCGACGGTGGACGGACGCCGAACATGGCGCGGTTCCAGTTCCTGGACCCGGCCTCGCGCGAGTTCTATCCGGACTGGGACCTGTTCGCGCAGATGTGCGTCGACGTCATGCGCGCCGAGGCCGGACGCGACCCGCACGACCGCGGGCTGCAGGACCTCGTCGGCGAGCTGTCCACCCGCAGCGAGGTGTTCCGCCGGCTGTGGGGCGCGCACAACGTCCGCACCCACGGCACCGGCACCAAGCGGTTCCACCACCCCGACGTCGGCGAACTCGTCCTGGCCTACGAAGAACTCGCCATCACCGCCGAACCCGGCCTCGTCCTGCTCGTCTACACCGCCGAACCCGGCTCGCCGTCGGCCGAACGCCTCAGGCTGCTCGCCTCCCTCGCCGCAGACCGCAGCCCATCCGGCGCCGTCCTCGACTGACGTCGGCGCCAACCGCAAACCCCTGAACCGAAGGAGATAGCTCATGCATGGAGCAGTCCTGCATGCGCCGGGCGACGTACGCCTGGACACCCGACCTGACCCGCGGATCGAGAAGCCGACCGACGCGATCATCAAGCTCGCCGCCACCTGCGTGTGCGGGTCGGACCTGTGGCCCTACCGCGGCATCGAGGCGGTGGACGGTCCCGCGCCGATGGGGCACGAGTACGTCGGCATCGTCGAGGAAGTCGGCAGCGACGTGCGCACGCTCACGCCCGGCCAGTTCGTCGTCGGCTCGTTCTTCGCCTCCGACAACACCTGCGAGATCTGCCAGGCCGGCTACCAGTCCCGCTGCATCCACGCCGAACTCATCGGAGCGATCGGAACCCAGGCCGAGTACGCCCGCATCCCGCTGGCCGACGGCACCCTCGTCGCGACGCCCGAGGTCCCCGACGACAAGCACGTGCCATCGCTGCTCGCCGCCTCGGACGTGCTCGGCACCGGCTGGTTCGCGGCCGTCGCCGCCGAGGCAGGACCCGGCAAGACCGTCGCCGTCGTCGGCGACGGAGCCGTCGGCCTGCTCGGCGTACTGGCTGCCCGTGAACTCGGCGCGGAACGGATCATCGCGTTCAGCCGCCACGAAGACCGCCAGAACCTCGCCCGGCACTTCGGCGCCACCGACATCGTCGCCGAACGCGGCGATGAGGGTGTTGCTCGCATCAAGGAGCATGACCAACGGGTACGGCGCGCACAGCGTCATCGAGGCCGTCGGCACCCAGGAGTCGATGATGCAGGCCATCCGCGCCACCCGCCCCGGCGGACACGTCGGCTACGTCGGCGTCTCCCACGACGTCACGCTGCCCGGCGACGAACTCTTCTTCTCCGGCGTCCACCTGCACGGCGGACCCGCACCGGTGCGCCGATTCCTGCCCGACCTCATCGACCGCATCCTCACCGGCGCGATCGACCCCGGCCTCGTCTTCGACCTCGACCTCCCACTCGCCGACGTCGCCGAGGGATACCGGGCCATGGACGAACGGCGCGCGATCAAGGCGTTGCTGCGGCCATGAGGTTCACCAAGAGCGGCGGAAACACCGCCCACGGCCCTGCCGACCGGTTCACCGGGACCGTGTTCATCGACACTGTCAGAAACCCCGACACCGACACCGCGATCGGGTGCGCGCACGTCCGGTTCGCTCCCGGTGCCCGTACCGCCTGGCACCACCACCCGAAGGGCCAGACCCTCTACGTCACCGACGGCATCGGCCTCGTCTCACCACGCGGCGGCGAGATCACAGGAGATCCGACCCGGCGACGTCGTCTACATCGAACCCGGCGAGGAGCACTGGCACGGCGCCACCCCCGATCGGTTCATGTCGCATATCGCCATGCAGGAAGCCGACGAGAACGGTCAGGTCGTCACCTGGCTCGAGCACGTCACCGATCAGGACTACGCCGCGCGCTGACGAGGAAGGCAAGAACACCGGCAATCAAGAGCTGACGTCTCGACCCGCCGATCGCGCTTCACCACGGCGCACTCACAATCGATCTCTGCAGAACCGATGCGATCATCGATGCGCGAGATCGGCTATCGCGCGATGGGTGGGCAGGTCGTGCGCGGTCCGAGTGGGCGCGTGGTGGGTCTCGTGGACCATCCCGCTGCGGTGACCTGCGCCGGGCACCCGTTTCGCGGTGGCGACTCTCAAGCTCTCGCCATCGTCTCCGTCGCGCCTCATGTTGACTTGCCAAGTTGGCAGTCGGAGCTCGAGATCAAGGACGCCGCAGCGCGCGCCATGCCGTGATGGCGCGCTCGACACAGGTCGACACGATGTCCTTGACGTCGGTCGACGCGTCGAGAAGCCACTGCAGCCCGACGCCGTCCATCACGGCGGTCAGTAATCGGACCTCGATCTCAATCTCGGTGTCCGTCATCGGTCCGACGTCGCCGGCGTCGACGGCTGTGCGCAGGTGGCCCGCCAGGACGGCGAGGTTGCGGACGTACCGCTGCTCGATAAAGACGCGGGCCGGGTGGGAGGGGCTGGAGGCCTCGGCGGAGATGATGGTGAACAGCTCAAGCAGGCCACGATTTTCCCGATGGGCGACCATGACCTCGGGCAAGCGGCGGACGTAGTCCAGGCCACTGACGTCGACGAGCCCCTCGGCGACGGTCCGCCGGTCCCATTCCTCCAGGACCGCAGTCAGAAGTCCTTCCTTGCTGCCGAAGTGCTGGATGAGCGTGGCGTGCGAGACGCCGGCCTTCTCGGCGCTGGCGCGGATGGATCCGCCCGCGTAACCGTGTTCGGCGAACACCGTCATCGCCATCGCGATGAGCTGCTCGCGTCGACGCACTCCCGTCCGGTACGGGCCCCTCGTATTGGTCGTCGCACTGTCCGGCATACCGCAATCCTGCCATGACCATTGCTCAAAACTAACCGATCGGTTATAGTTCGTGGAGACGGTAGCGGCTGACTACCGACGGGAGCATGACGTGCTCCGCCGCCCTGCTGCGGACCGTGATCGCCGACGCGGCGCACACCTCAACCGAAGGAGCCACGACATGACCGCGTACGGCAACGAGCGCAGGGACGGGGTCACCGGGCTGCCGCTTCGGCTCGACGCTGCACACCCTCGACAAGAACGCGAAACGTCGACCATTTCGTGTCGGCGCGGTCCAGTGACCAGCGGCCTACACGCTGACGCTAATCCAGCTTTGCAAGCGCGACGGTCCACTTTTGTGGCGTTTTTCGCCGCTGGGGCGATCTTCGCGACATGGGTTTCGCGGATTCCGCAGGTACGCCTCCAAGTCGGCTTGAGCGCGGCCGATCTGGGTCTCGTACTGCTCGCGATCGCTGCAGGCTCACTGACCGCGCTCCCTGTCGCCGGTGTGGTGATCCACCGGTTCGGAACCCGGTTCGCAGTGACGGTGATGTCCGTCGTTGCCGCGGGTTCCTTGAGTCTGGTCGGCATCGGTTATCACTACGGAGTCGTGCCGGTCGTCGTCGGGCTCTTCCTGCTCGGATTCGCGTTAGCGGCGTGGGCAGTCGGGATGAACGTGCAGGGTGCGACCGTCGAGCGGCGGTTGGGCCGGGCGATCATGCCTCGTTTCCATGCTGGTTTCAGTATCGGTACCGTCGCAGGGGCGTTGCTCGGCGCCGGGATGGTCGCGCTCGATGTGCCGGTCACGGCCCATTTCCTGATCATCTCGTCGTTGGCCGTGTGCGTCATCCCGGTCTCGGTCGGTGCGTTTCTTCCAGACGTGGACGACTCGCAGAGTGTCCCGCGCGACACTCTGCAGCCGACCAGCCCCAGGCGGTGGATAGAACGACGAACACTGCTCATCGGCCTGGTCGTATTCGCGTTCGCGTTCGCCGAAGGCACCGGCAATGACTGGATCGGTGTCGCACTGATCGACGACCACCATGCGCCAGCTGCGGTCGCCACGCTCGCCTACGCGGCATTCCTGTCCGCGATGACCAGCGGACGACTGATTGGTCCGATGTTGCTTAACCGATTCGGTCGGATTCGGACAATCCGCGGTCTTGCCGTCCTCGCGTTCGCCGGTCTATTGCTGTTCGTTCTGAGCCCGTGGGCACCGCTCGCGTTCGCCGGCACGCTGCTATGGGGCTTTGGCGCATGCCTCGGTTTTCCCGTCGGTCTCAGCGCCGCTGCCGACGACCCCGGCGCCGCGGCTGCACGGGTCAGCGTTGTGTCCGGCATCGGGCAGCTCGCGTTCCTCGGCGGTCCGCCCGTGATCGGCTTCCTCGGCTCTATCAGCACTATCCAGCACGCGCTCGGAATCGTCGCAGTCTTCATCGCGCTCGCAACCCTTATCGCCAGCTCGCTCGAAGCGCCGAAGCACACCCGACCCACAAGGCAAATGAGCAAGTAGCGCCCAGGGCTGCGGCACGCCCAGCGAGACGAGCACAGCCGCATCGGGCAAAACCATCTGCCGGCGCCTCACCCAGCGAGTCGGACGGCAGCTTCCGAGCGTTCGCGACGAACGTGCTCCGTGGCCGAACCGGATAATTGATCAAGCGCATAACGTGTTATCTGCGCCTGCATCGCGCCTCACCGGTTCCGCGCCCATCGACGGGTATCTGATCACTGCCGCTGGATCACCGGTCACGATGAGCGATCGTCGAGGAGCAGTCGTGTGGAGCTACTTGTGACCATTGCGCGGTAGCCAGCGTGGTAGCCACCGAGGTTGTGCACCCCGCGACAGCCGCGCGGTACGCTCCTCAGCAAGCGAGCAAATACGCGCCTTTGTGCGGCCCTGGCCATTCGAACGCACGACTCGAAAGCGTGTGTCCTGCGGCCGCGGTCACAATAGCGCGAAGATTCCAATCGGCGAGTTTTCCTGGTTGCCGCCAGCCCAACTGCGGTTACTTCGCTGATCTCGGCGGTGGAACGTACGCGGCTATGTGCTCGCGCGGCTTCTGGTGCGATGCAGCGCGTCGAGGGCGGTGTTGTCGGTGTCGGGCAGGGTATGGAGGTATTTCTCGGTGGTGCGCAGGCTGCCGTGGCCGAGGCGATCTTTGACGGTTTGGATGTCGGCGCCGCCGGCCAGCAGCCAGGATGCGTGGGCGTGGCGGAGATCGTGGAAGCGGACGGTGTGCGGGAGTCCGGCGCGGTTCGTGGCGGAGACCCAGATGTGGTGGCGGAACCAGTTGCGCGGTAGGTGCCCGTCGGTGTCGGTGTGGACGATGCGGGTGCCGCGGGGGTTGTCTTTGCCGGCGGCGCGGCGTTGCGAACGGTAGCTCGCGAACGCGGACCGGCAGTGTGGGCAGCGGCACTTCCCCATCGTGTAGGCGGTAAGCGTGCCGTGTGAGTAGGTCCGTCCCTGCGCGTTGGGTTCGGTCCCACCGGTCGGCTGCCCGAGGCGCGGCTCATCGTGGGTGGTGTCGCGGTCCGGCCGATGTCCGCCGTCGGTCTCGAGCAACGCGAAGGGGAAGAGGAGATCGCCGGGGCGGAGCCGATCATTGATGTGCTCGGCGAGGGTGGCGCAGAGTGCGGGGCTGAGGTTGAGCCGGCGGTATTCCTTGTCCTTGGGGTAGTCCTTAATCGCGAAGCGGTCGCCGTCGGTGGCGGCGGTGGTTTCGGTGACGGCGCGGGCGACGGTGAGCATCCGGGTGCCGGCGTCGAGGTCGTGGGCGCGCAGTTCGGTGAGTTCGCCCCAGCGCAGCCCGGACTCGATCGCGGTCTCGACCATCAGCTGCGAGACCGGTCCAGGGAGTGCGTGATGGATGGCGTCGTACTGGGCGGGGGTGACGATGATGCGTGGCTTGCGGGCGACGGTGGGGGTCTTGACGCCGGCGCAGGGGTGCAGGAAGACGACCTGGTCGTTCAGCGCGGTGGTGAAGATCGCCGACAGGATGGTCTTGTTCCCGGCGATCGTCGCCGCGGACAGACCGGAGGCCTTCTGGGAGCGGATCCAGTCGCGGACGTGTTCGGGCAGCACGTCGATCATCCGCATCGGCCCGAACAGGGGGAGCAGGTGCTTGCCGATCATGTAGGTGTAGCGCTCGCGGGTCGACGCCTCGATCTGGTGGCCGGGCAACCAGGTCTGCAGGACGTAGTTGGCGAAGGTCTGGCGTCCGCGACGCAGGTCGCCGAGTTTGCCGGATTCGACGAGGGCTTCGGCGCGCTGCCAGGCCTTGTCCGCTTGCTTAGCGGTGGGGAAGGTACCGGCGGAGCGCTGCCGGCCGCGCAGGTCGCGGTAGAGGGCGACAAAGCGGGTCTTGCCGTCCTTGTCGACGCGCTCCCGGACCGACCCCATGAGCCTGAGCGTAGCGCGTTCGGCCGGCCACGTATCAACGAAATGTCAACAATCACGACGTGGCAGCACCTGATACCTCACGACACGGAACGGCACGAAAGCCAGTGGTTACTGGCCTGTAGCGGGTTATCTCACGTCACGCAAGACAGCTCGGGAGGCTACGAACTGTCTTGACACGGTAGGGGTCACTGGTTCAATCCCAGTATCGCCCACCACGACCCGACACGAATCGGCCTCAGACGGCACGGGTCGACACCGGTTTTCGATTCTGGTCGTGCGAATTTGGGCCCTCGTGTTGCTGATTTGTTGCTGCTCTCGCCGGAATGGTAGGGCGTAGCTGTTCAATCGCCAGTGTTTGCGAGGTTTCGCGCGCTTGCTCGGTAGCGCTCAAATGGTTCAATTCTGAGCCAAGTCCTGACGTGCACCGGCACGATCATGAACCAGGCAGCGCGCGACTGCCTTGGGCCGTCAAACGAGTGTCTGGTCGATAGCGGCGTCCATCGCGCCGACTCCTGGACAACCCAGCATCGCCAACGTCCTCCTCGCACTGGATGCGCCCCGCTTGTCGCGGGGCGCCCGACCGATGCAGGTCAGCCGGCCAGGGTGGTGTGCCTGCGGGCTGCCAGGACGACCTGGACGACGGCGGCGCTGGAGTGCTGGGAGATGCCCTCGTCCAGGAGCAGATCCTCATGGCTCGCCGCGTGAATGGTGCGGTGCACGACGTTGGTGGAGAGCAGTGCCAGCTTGTCCTGCGCGGCGGGCCAGCCGGCGTCCTGCCCCTGACCGGCGGTGAGGACGATGAGCGGCTTCGCACCGAAGGTGGTCAGGGTCTTCGCCTGGTCGAACATTGTCGGCAGTTGCGACCATTCGTCGTTCATGGCGCGGAACTCGGCTGCCGTTGCGGCGAACGCCTGTTCCTGTCGGCGGGCGGCGGCGGGCAGTCCGGCGAATTGGGTGGTGGCGACGACACGGCCGATCCCGAGGCGGGCCAGCGTCGGGAGGACGCCGGATACGCGCCGGTACGTGGAGTAGAAGCTGGAGTAGTCGGGCAGCGCGGTGAACTGTTCGGGGGTCGCGGAGTCCAGAAGCACCATCCCGGCGACCTCGGCGGGGTAGCGGGCGGCGAAGACCATGTCGTAGGTGCCGCCCACCGAGTGGCCGGCCAGTACGTAGGGTCCGGCGATGCCGGCGGCGGCGAGGGTCGCGTGCAGGTCGTCGGCCAGCTCGACGCCGTCCTGCGGGCCAGCAGCAGGTTCGCTCCAGCCCTCGCCGGCCCGGTCGTACACGCAGACCCGCGTGGTTGCGGCGACCGTGTTGGTGATCCAGGACCAGCTGGGGCTGCGCTCGCCGAAGCCGCTGGACAGCAGGACGGTGGGGCTGCCGGCGCCGGTGCAGTGCAGGAACATCCGGTGCCCGGAGACCTGGAAGGTCTGCCCGGGCGGCGCCTGGAGGCTGTCGTCCATCGACTCGAGAACGGTCTCGGTGCCGCCGGCGACTGCGGCGACGGCCAGCAGCGTGCAGACGGGCTGGATGAGCCAGGCGCGGATTGGGCTGCGCAGCTGCCGCCGGACGTCGCGGGTCATCCATATCGCCAGGACCAATACGGCCGGCGGCCAGATCCAGCTCAGCGCACTCATCGCCTGCTCGCCGGGCTGGATCACGAGCAGCCCGGCTCCGACGGTTCCCATCGCTGCGGCCGGAACGCGCGCCCAGGTCTGCGGCTGGCTGGTCCGCCGGGCCGAGATGACCGCGAGCATCGCCCAGCCGAGCGCGAAGCCCAGCATGGCGGCACCCGCAACTACCGGTTCCGCAGCGCTCGGCACGACGGCGAACACCAGGACGGCTGCGGCGAGCAGGCCAGTTCCGAGAGAGGCGATGACGACGCGGCCGATGTGTCCGGGCTTCGTCCCGGCGCTCGGGGCTGTCTGCGTTGGTGTCTGGATTTGAGCGGTCATGGTGGGCTCCCTTGTCGGTCAGCGGTTGCTGAGGTGGCCCAAGCGTGTCCGCGGATGCCGGGTGGTCGCGCCGGTGAGATCGCCGGGATCCGCTTGGCGGGCGCTTCGCGAGTACGTCGGTTCTCCCTACGCTGATGCGGTGCTGCACGGTCGAGGCCCCGAACGCGCTCGGATCGCGGCGCTCGTGGACGAGGCGTGGGCGGGACGCGGCGGGACCCTCGTTCTGAGAGGCGAGCCGGGGGTCGGAAAGTCGAGCCTGCTGCGCGACGCGGTAGAGCAGATGGAGGGCACCCAGGTCCTGGCCACGCGCGGGGTCGAGTCCGAGTCCGCGCTGCCGTTCGCGGCGCTGCACCGGCTGGTGCGTCCGGTTATGAGTCACGCGTCCCGGTTGCCGGTCCCGCAGTCGGCGGCGCTTCGCGCGGCGTTCGGCGAGACCGGATCGGCCGGGGGTGACCGGTTCCTCGTATTCCTGGCGACGTTGAGCCTGCTGGCCGAGGCAGCCGAACACGGGCCGGTTGCCTGCGTGATTGACGACGCGCACTGGCTCGACGAGGCGTCAGCGGCTGCACTGTTGTTCACCGCGCGCCGGCTGGGCCCCGAACGGGTCGCGCTGCTCTTCGCGGCCCGCGACGACGTCGCGCGCCGGTTCGAGGCGGACGATCTGCCCGAACTGCAGGTCAACGGCCTAGAGCTGGACGCGGCGCGTGCACTGCTGGGCGAGCACATCGGCGCCGAGGCGTCGGCTGCCGTCGCGGCGCTGCTAGTCGAACAGACCCGCGGTAACCCGCTGGCCTTGGTCGAACTACCCGCCGCCTTGTCAGCGGCGCAGTTGGCCGGCGCCGAGCCGCTGCCGCCGCAGCTGCCGCTCACCGCCGAGGTGCAGCGCGTCTTCCTCGATCGCTGTCGCCGCCTGAGCACAGCAGCTCAGACGCTGATGCTGGTCGCGGCAGCCGACGATTCCGCCCTCCGTACCGTCATCCGCACAGCGTCCACTGGGCTCGGCCTCGAGTTCGACCCGGCGCTCGAGGAAGCCGAGTCGTCCGGGCTGCTGCAGGTCGCCGGCCCGAATCTCGAGCTGCGCCACCCATTGGTGCGGTCGGCGGTCTATCAGGGTGCGGTTACCCGCGCTCGGCAGCAGACGCACGCGGCGCTGGCCGACGCGCTGGCCGGGGTGGACGCCGACCGGCGGGCCTGGCACCTGGCCGCGGCGGTCGATGATCCGGACGAGAGCGTGGTCGCCGAACTTGACCAGGCTGCCGCGCGGGCGCAGGCGCGCGGTGGGTACGAAGCGGCCAGCGCCGCGCTCGAGCGGGCCGCGCAACTGAGCGCTGACAGCGAGGCGCGCGCCCGGCGCCTGCTCGGTGCGGCCAACAACGCGTGGCTCGCGGGCCAGCCCACCCGGGCGCGTGTGGTCGCCGAAGAAGGACGCCGGTACGCCGCTGACGCCATCCTGCAGGCGGACCTTGACCGGCTTCGTGGGCGGCTGGAGTTCAACACCGGCTCCGTGCCGGCCGGGATTCGGCTGTGGAGTCAGGCAGCGCGCAACATCGCGGCGACGGACGCGGTCCGGGCCTTCGAGATAGCCATGATCGCCACTGCCGGCTCCACCTTTATGCCGCGGGAAGCCCAGACCGACCTGGACCCCGCCGAGGTGCTGGCCACTGCTCCCGGCGACAGCCTGCGGGAGCAGTGCTACACCGGCCTGCTCGTCGGTTTTCACCACCTGCTGCGAGACGACCTCGACCGGGCCGTCGGCCCGTTGCGGTCCGCCTTGACGGCCGGGTCGAACCTGACCGAGACCGACTTGCTGACCAACATGGGCATCGCCGCGTTCCACCTCGGCGACGACGACGCCTTCCGGTCCACGTTCACCCGCCTGCTGGCGCAATCCCGCGACAGCGGCGCCGTTGGCCTCGTCCTGTTCGCTTTGCCGCGGCTCGCCCTCGCCGATCTCTGCGCCGGGCAGCTGTCGGTCGCGACCGCCAACGCGGACGAGGCCCTGCAGCTCGCTCGCAGCACCGGCCAGCCGGCGTTGACCGTGATGCCGCTCGCGGAGCTGGCGCTGCACGCGGCCATCCGCGGGGAGAAGTCCTACTCGCAGCTGCTGGCTGAGCCGGATGCGATCATGGGTGCCGGGCAGCACGGGATTCTCGGCGAACTCGTGCACGACACGCGACGCTGGGCCCAAGGCTGGCATGACCTGATGGCGGGCCAGCCCGTAGCCGCCGCCCATCATCTCGAGCAGATGACCATTCCGCCGCTCGTCCGCTTGGCCGCCTACGACCGCCTGGACGCCGCGTTCCGCGCGGGACGCCTCGATGCAGCCCAGGAATGGCTGGCTGATCTGGAGCGGTTCGCCGACGCGGTCGACTCGCCTCGCAGCCGCGCCGTCGTGAGCTATGGCCGCGCACTGTTGGCGCCGACTGCGGCCGCTGGGGAGCACTACCGTGACGCACTCGCCCACAACGCGGTCGCACATCGGCCGCTGGAGGCGGCCCGGACGCAGCTGGCCTACGGCGAGTTCCTGCGGCGCGCCCGCCGCCGCGTCGACGCGCGTGAGCAGCTACGCGCTGCACTGACGATCTTCGAGGAGGTCGGTGCGGTACCGCTGGCCGAGCGCGCCCGCGGGGAGCTGCGCGCCTCGGGCGAGACCGCCCGCCGCCGCGACGACAGCACTACCACCAATCTGACCGCGCAGGAGCGGCAGGTGGCGCGCCACGTCGCCACCGGGCTGTCGACCCGGGACGTAGCCGCACAACTGTTCCTCAGCCCGCGCACCATCGACTTCCACCTGCGCAACGTCTTCGCCAAGACCGGCATCAGCTCCCGAGCCGAACTCATCCGGCTCGACCTCGACTGACTACGCCGGGAACCTGGCGATTTCACCGGTCCGAGACACCCGGTCGCCGCGTTAGCGTCCAGCAGCGTGATCACCCTGCCCTGGAACTCCGCGGCTGTCATGCCCTCAGGCAGCGTCACCGTCATTGCCGCGCGGCTGGTGGTGCGTTCCGTGCACGCGTTGCCGGCGACCCTGGCCTGGACGGGCCGACTGCACCGGGCCCTGCATGCCGCACCGGGGCTGGCCGGTCACGCTTTCGCGGTCCAGCTGTCCGGGCCTGCTGTTTGGACGGTGTCGGCGTGGACGACTCGCACCGACCTCACCGCCTTCGAGCACAGCGACGCGCACGAGGCCGCCAAGTCCGACCTACGGGGCCGGCTGCGACCGGCAACCTTCGTCGTCTGGACGTGCCCGGCCACGGCGCTTCCGGTCGCGTGGGCCGAGGTACGCCGGCGCATCACGGCCGTGACCTGAGCCGGATGCGGCCCACCCCGGCAATCTTGCCGGCGCGAGGCCGCCTCGCGCCGCGCCAATCTGAGCCAGCCACTCCAACCGAGGAGACCTGATGACCACCACGAGCCCACCGCCCGCCACGCACGGTCACGCCGCAGGAAATCGTGCCGTCCACTCGCCGCACGCGCACCACGGCCACGGCTACGGCCCGAACCATGACGGGGGCGACGGAGCCCGCCGGTCCTGGACCATCCTCGTCATCGCCCTCGCCGCGCAGATCCTCGTCGTTCTCGACATCTCCGTCGTCAACACCGCGCTGCCGACGATCGGTCACTCGCTGCACCTGAGCGGCGGCGACCTCCAGTGGCTCGTCACCGCGTACCTGATGATGTCCGGCGGCGGCCTGCTGCTCGGCGGTCGGGTCGCCGACTTCTTCCCGCGGCGCAAGGTGTTCCTCAGCGGCCTCGCCATGTTCACAGTGCGCCTCGGTGTCAGCGCCGTCGCCGGCAGCGCCGGCAGCTCATCGCCGCCCGGGCGGCTCAGGGGCTTCGGCGCCGCGCTCATGACGCCGGCGGCGCCCGGCCTGATCATCACGACCTACACCGGCGCGCAGCGACGCAGCGGCCTGACGCTGTGGGGCACCGTCGGCAGCCTCGGCGTCGCGGCCGGCGTGCTGTTCGGCGGCGCGCTGACGACCTGGGCCGGCTGGCAGATGATCTTCTGGATCAACGTTCCCATCGGCGCGCTCGCGTTCTGCGCCGCCCTGGCGAAACTACCGAAGGAACCAAGCACCCACCCCGGGCTGGCAAAGCTTGACCTTCCCGGCGGCGCGGCCGCCCTCGTGGGCTTGGGCGCCCTGATCTTCGGCATCGAGTCCAGCACCAGCCACGGCTGGACCTCCCCGCGGACCATCGTCGCCTTCGCCGTCGCGGCCGTCGTCCTCGGTGCCTTCAGCAAGCTCGAACGCCGCGTCCCCAACCCACTCGTCGCACCGCACACCTGGCGGGTGCGCTCACTCGTGGCCGGCACCGGCACGATGGCCGGCATCACCGGGATCCTGGTCGGCGTCATCTTCCTGATCTCGATCTTCTGCCAGACGGTGCTCGGGTACTCCGCTCTGCGCACCGGATTGGCGCTGCTGCCGCTCGCTGCGGCGATCATGGTCTCCGCCCACGTCGCCAGTCACCTCCTGCAGCACATGTCAGCCCGCGTCGTCGCCGCCTCCGGCCTGGTGGCTGCCGCCGCCGGCGCGTTCTTGCTCCAGCGGGCGACCGCCCATCCCGGCAGTTACGCGACGACGCTGCTGCCCGCCATCATCATCCTCGGCCTGGGCGCCGGCGTCGTGTTCATCGCCGTATCGATCTCGGCCATGGCCGACGTGCCCGGCGCACACGCCGGAATGGCGTCCGGCCTGCTCATGACCGGGCACGAGGTCGGTGCCGCACTCGGCGTCGCGGTCCTCGGCGCCGCAGCAACCTGGGCCGGGACCCTGGCGACGCCCGACGGTGCCGCGACCGGAACGGGACGCGGATTCGCAGCCGCCGCCGTGCTCGCCCTGATCGTCGCAGGCGTCTCAGCGCTCACGCTGCCGAAGACGAAAGCCACCGCGGGTGCACCGATCCACCTGCACTGAAGCCACGCCCAACTCGGACTCCGCCTAAACGGCGGAGTCCGAGTCATGTCTCAGCCGAAGGTGTGCGCCGGCGCGGTCGCCGAGACCGGCGGTGCCAGTCCGGTGCGGATGACGGTAACTCGCTGAACCCGATTGTGCATGCGACGCAGAACGGCGGCGCCCACCAGCTGGCTCCGCGGAGCAACGTCATCGTCGTTACTGAGACGAGCAGACAGCGCACCACGATGGCGTCGACGGCGACCGCGATTGCGAGCGCGAGGCCATCTCCGGCTGCGCCTGCCGCGGACGAAGAGCCTCCGATATGGGCCTTCGCCCGCGCCTTGCTGAGGACGGGCTCTGTCGTCCTCAGCCGCGAGGTTGGTGCCGGAGTCGGGGTGTCCTGGAACGTAAGCACCTCCATGGACATCGATCGCACGGACTGAGTGGGCGTGCTCGGCGAGCGGCACCCGGCCGCCCTGACCACCTGAGGACCTGCTCCAACAGCGCGATTGCCTCGGCCACCGGCCCGCGTCCCGGTAGGCGCCGGCGAGGTGGTTACGGCTGGACGACAGAATCGGTTCGTCATCGCCCATGCGAGTTGCTTTAGCGTGGCCATTCGTGGTCGGACAGGTAGCCGTGGTTGTTGTCCTGGACGGCGTTGCGCACGTCGTCCTCAACGAGATCAGCGTTGATCGCGATCGCGGATGCGGAGCCGGCGCCGGCGGCGGTGATGACTTGGGCACGCGGGTCGATGACGTTGCCGGCGGCCCAGATGCCGGGGGCGCTCGTGCGTCCGGTGTTGTCGGTGGTGATCCAGCCGTCGGCGTCGGCGTCGGCGCCGAGACCGAGAAGGAGGTGATTGTTCGGGACGAAGCGGGGCGGCACGAACAGTGCGTCTCGGGGCACGATGTATCCATCGTCTAACTTCACGCCGCGAAGTTGATCTGCCTCGATGATCAGCCGTTGGATCGTGCTCTCCACGACGCCGATAGCGCGCGCGACCAACTGGGACCGCTCGGCGTCGGTGAGGATGCCGGGTGAGGTGAAATAGACGAGGTCGCTGGTCCACTGGCGCACGATTTGCGCGTACCGGACGGCGCCGGGGGTTCCGCCCAGCACGCCGAGCTGCCGATCACGAACCTCGTAGCCGTGACAGTACGGGCAGTGCAAGACATCGCGGGCCCACCGGTCGCTCAAACCCGGAATGTCCGGCAACTCGTCCCGTAGCCCGGTCGTCATCAGCAGCCGTCGAGCCGAGACCACCTGTCCGTCCTCGAGCAGGACCGAAAACCCGGACTTGCCGTCCGGCACTAGCTCGGTCGCAATGCCCCGAATGACCCGGCCGCCGTAGCTCTCCACCTCGCTTCTGCCGGCCGCCAGAAGCTCGCCGGGCGCGATCCCGTCGCGCGAGAGGAACCCATGCATGTGCGCAGCGGGGGCGTTGCGGGGTTCGCCAGCGTCGATCACCAGGATTGTGCGGCGAGCTCTGGCCAGCACCAGCGCTGCGGACAGTCCGGCAGCTCCGCCACCAATGATCACTACCTCGTACTGATCCATGGATACAGGTTGCAGGTGCCTCGAAGCAACGTCCACGAATGTTGCTGAAGGCACGTGGCGCTCGACATACGCGTCGTCCGGCCGGCCGGGGGGATTGGTCACGGCCGGCGGCGTGGACGCGGCGGCGTCGGACCGGGCTTCGGCCCGCCATCTCGGTTTAGGACTTCGAGCAGTGGCCCGATCGAGAGATCGCGGAACACGGAGTGGCGGAGACGGCCACGGGCGTTGATCCTGTACTGGTTTCGGCGCCCCACCTTCCTGCGGATGACGTATCCGTCAGCGATCAGGTCGGCGAGGATCCGCTGCGCGGCCCGTTCGGTGATGCCGATCTGCTCGGCGATGTCGCGGGCACGGACCTCGGGGTCACGCGCGATACAGAGCAGCACGGCTGCATGGTTGGTGAGGAAGGCCCAGGTACCTGTCCGGGCCTTGTTCTCGGGCTCCGGGACCTTCACCATGCGCGACCTCGTTCTCTCGACAAATCTTTGTCGCGAAACCTAATACGCGATAACTATAGCGTGTATGGTAGCGATCCTCACCGGGCCGCCCAAGGCCCGCGAAGGCGGCACCCGGCCCCTGCTCTGGGCCGGCCAGGAGGTTCGGTCATGGACGCCACCACGCCCCGTTACCCGCTCCAACTCACCGGCGAGCTCGCGCCGCACCTCAGCCGCGGGCTATGGCTGGTGAAGTGGCTGCTGGCGATCCCGCACTTCGTTGTGCTCTTCTTCCTCTGGGTCGCGTTCCTGGTCGTGAGCGTGGTCGCCTTCTTCGCGATCCTGTTCACCGGCCACTACCCGCGCGCGATCTTCAACTTCAACGTCGGCGTGCTGCGCTGGACCTGGCGCGTCGGCTTCTACAGCTACAGCGCACTCGGCACGGACCGCTACCCGCCCTTCACGCTCAAGGACGTCCCGGACTACCCGGCGCGGCTTGAGGTCGCCTACCCCGAGTCGCTCTCGCGCGGGCTGGTGCTCGTGAAGTGGTGGTTGCTCGCGCTGCCGCACTATGTCGTCGTCGCGGTGTTCGCCGGCGGTGCCTGGGCCGGCGTCAACGCGGCCAACGACAACTCGGGATGGACCTCGGCCGGCGGCCTGATCGCCCTGCTGGTCCTGATCGCCGGCGTGGTCTTGCTGTTCACCCGCCGCTACCCGAAGGGCATCTTCGACTTCGTGCTCGGCATGAACCGCTGGAGCTACCGCGTCGCCGCCTACGCGGCGCTGATGACCGACACCTACCCGCCGTTCCGCCTGGACATGGGCGGCCAGGAACCGACGCCCGACCCGGCCACGGTCGAGGCCATCGAACCCAAGCCGGCGCCCCAGTTGTCATGACCACTTATGTGCGTCGAGCCTCAGGCGTCGCTGCGATCCGCCGCGTCCGCGATGGAAAGGCCCGCGGCGAGATCGTCATCGCGCTCTTCCCGCAAGACGCACTCCGATGATTCCCGCGCCCGCTGGCCAGCCGTTGGATGTGCTGGTGATCGGCGGTGGTCAGGCCGGCCTGGCCCTCGGCTATCACCTGGCCCCCACCGGGGTGCGCTTCCAGATCGTGGACGCCGGCGACCGGGTCGGGCACGCGTGGCGCTCGCGCTGGGATTCGTTGCGGCTGTTCACACCGGCGCAGTACGCCAACCTGCCCGGTCTGCCGTTCCCCGCTCCGCCGGACACCTACCCCGGCAAGGACGATGTCGCCGACTACCTCGAGCTGTATGCGAAGGAGTTTCAGCTGCCGATCGTGTCCGGCGTGAGCGTGACGTCGCTGGCCAGCAGTGGCGACACGGGCTACATCGCGCAGGTTGGTGCCGAGATGCTGGAGGCGCGGCAGGTCGTCGTCGCGACCGGCCCTTTCGATGTTCCGTTTGTGCCGCAGATCGCGCAGGAGCTGGACCCAGACGTTCACCAGTTCCACAGCGCGGGTTACCAGCGCCCGCGTGACGTCCCACCCGGGACGGTGCTGGTCGTCGGCGCCGCGAACTCCGGCTGCCAGATCGCCGAGGAGCTGTCCGCGACGCACCCCGTGGAGCTCTCGACGGGCCAACGGATTCCGACCATTCCGCAGCGGCCGCTGGGCCGCGACGTGTGGTGGTGGGCCGGCCGCGCACGGCTCGACAAGGTCACCGCGGACTCGCGGCTCGGCAGCAGATTGTCCGGCCGCGACCAGCGCATCGGGACCAGCCCACGACGCCTCACTCGCCGACACGGCGTCCGGATACGTCCGAGAGTGACCGCAGCCGCCGGCCGGACGGTGACCTTCGCCGACGGCGCAGCCTCCGAGTTCAACAGCGTGATCTGGGCGACTGGGTACCGCACCGATCACAGCTGGATCGACGTTCCAGCGTCGAAGGAGGAGTCCGGACGTATCCGGCACACCCGGGGCGTCACCTCGTCGCCCGGGCTGTACATGCTCGGGCTCACCTGGCAACACACCCGTGGCTCCGCGCTACTGGGCTGGGTCGGCGAAGACGCCGCCTTCCTCACCAGCCAGATCACCGCCGCTGCCCGGCGCGAGCAACCGCCGTGACCCGCCCGGTCTCGCGCCGGGCCGCCGCTACGACACCGACGACGCCGCGCGGCCACACCGGCACGCACACGTCTGCGGGGAAGCGGACGACGCGCGCCGCTGTCCTGTGGGGGTTGGTGTTCGGCGGACTTCAGGCCGCATCGCCGGTTGCTTTCTGGTGGCTGGAGCCAGCAACTGTTCTCGCCTTATCGCTGGCCCTGATCGCAGCGGTCTACATCGGGTTCGCCGTGGCCGACGGACGGCCGAGGGTCATCGCCGTCGAGTGCGTCTTGGCCGGAGGGTTCCTCGTGCTGGCCGGGACCGCCGTCACTGCGAGCGCCTGGATTCTGGTGCTCGGCTTCACCGCGCACGGGTTCAAAGATGCATGGCAGGAGCGCAACCACTACGTCGCGAACACACGATGGTGGCCACCGTTCTGCGCGGCCGTCGACTGGCTCGTCGCGGGCATTGTCGTCATCGAGATCGCCGCGGGAGTCCACTTCCATTAGTCACCACACAACACCCGATTGCTCCGAGGCGGGACGCCCTTTGCGAGCAACGGGAACGAGGAGCCATCGATGTCGTCTCAGATCTTCACGGTCACCGGAATGACCTGCGAGCACTGCGTGCATGCCGTGGCCGCCGAGTTCAGCAGCCTGCCCGGCGTGAGCGCCGTGGAGGTCGACCTGGCCACTGGCGCCGTCACCGTTCAAAGCGAGCGCACCATCACCTCGGCCGAGGCTGCGGGGGCGGCCGACGAGGCCGGCTACGAGCTGGCCTCATGAAACCCGGCATCCGCATCGCAGGATTCGCCGTCGTCCTGGCTGGCGCCCTCGGCGCCGGTGCTGGTGTGGGTGCCGCGATCGGACCGGCACCCACCCGGCCGGCGACGATGGAACCCGCGCCGATCGGTGCAGGAGTGGTCTCGACCGCGGACGGCTACCGCTTGCTTCCCAGCACCCGCACACTTCCCGCCGCTGGTGGGACGTACCGATTCGTCGTTGACGGACCGGACGGCACGCCCGTGCATCGCTTCACCGCACTGCATGGACGGATGCTGCATCTGATCGTCGTAAACCGCGAACTCACCGTGTATCACCACGTTCACCCAGCTCTGGCGCCCGACGCAACCTGGTCGGTCACACTTCCGGCGCTGCCGCCCGGCTCCTACCGCGCGGTCGCCGACTTCCAGGTGACCGGTGGCCCGCGGCTCGCGCTCGGCGCAGACCTCGCCGTGGCCGGCGACTACCACCCGACCTCGATACCAGCACCTTCTACCGTCGCCGCGGTCGACGGCTACCAGGTCACGATCGACACGCGCGCCAAGCAGGGTGGCGAGCTCACCGTCTCGCTCACCGTGCGCAGGGCGGGCCGTCTGGTCACCGACCTGCAGCCCTATCTCGGCGCCTCAGGACATCTGGTGGCGATGCGGGCCGCAGATCTCGCCTACTCCCACGTCCATCCACTCGGCTACAGCGCCGGGACCGTCTCCTTCGACGCCATCCTCGCAGCACAAGGACGCTATCGGTTGTTCTTCGACTTCAAGCATGCGGGCGTCGTGCGCACCGCGGCGTTCACCCTCGACCAGGGCGTCGTTACCGGCTCGCCCATGATGGAGCACTGATCGCGATGAGCGACACCATGCCCGCCACGACCGGCACGACCGCCACGGCCGATGCACTGCCCGCGGCGACCGTCGTCGATCTGAAGATCGGCGGCATGACCTGCGCGTCGTGCTCGGCGCGGATAGAGAAGCGGCTGAACAAGATGGACGGCGTGCACGCCAGTGTCAACTACGCCACCGAGCAGGCCAGCGTCACCATCAGCGACGCCGTCACAACCGAAGAGATTCTCGCGGCCGTTCACGCGATCGGCTACTCGGCGACCCTGCCGCAACCGGCCGCCGCGCAAGGTGACATCACGGACCGGGGCGGTGAAACCGACGCCGAGGACGGCGAGGTTCGGAGTCTGCGGAACCGGCTGGTCGGCTCCGCAGTGTTGGGCGTGCCGGTGTTGCTCATGTCGATGATCACGCCGCTGCAGTTCACCTACTGGCAGTGGCTGTGCTTGGCTCTCGCCGGCCCCGTCGTCATTTGGGGCGCTTGGCCGTTCCACCGCTCAGCGTGGCTGAACCTGCGCCACGGCGCAGCGACCATGGACACGCTCATCTCGATGGGCACCCTGGCCGCGTTCAGCTGGAGCGTGTACGCCCTGTTCTGGGGTGGCGGCGGCGTCCCCGGCATGACGATGTCACTCAGTTTCGACGTCGCTCGTGGCGCGGGGCGTGACGAGCTCTACCTCGAGATCGCATCGGTCGTCACGGTGTTCATCCTGTCCGGGCGGTACTTCGAGGCACGGGCCAAGCGGCTGTCCGGCTCGGCGTTGCGTGCGCTGCTGGACCTGGGCGCGAAGGACGTCGCCGTGCCACGCGGCGAAACCGAGATCCGCATTCCGATCGATCAGCTCGCCGTGGGTGACGTGTTCGTCGTGCGACCGGGGGAGAAGGTCGCGACAGACGGTGTCGTCGAGGATGGCTCCTCGGCGATCGACGCGTCCCTGCTCACCGGCGAACCGGTCCCTGTCGAGGTCGGCCCGGCGATTCGGTCACCGGCGCGACAGTCAATGCCGGAGGCCGACTCACGGTCCGCGCCACCCGAATCGGTGCCGACACGGCGCTCGCGCAGATCGCCCGGCTCGTTACGGCCGCACAGACGGGCAAGGCCCAGGTACAGCGGCTGGCCGACAGCATCTCCGGAGTGTTCGTCCCGATCGTGATAGCCCTCGCCGTTGGGACCCTCGGATTCTGGCTCGGCAGCGGGGAAACCGCCGCCACCTCGTTCACCGCCGCCGTTGCCGTTCTGATCATCGCCTGCCCATGCGCACTCGGGCTGGCCACCCCGACCGCTCTGCTGGTCGGCACCGGCCGCGGCGCCCAACTCGGCATCCTTATCAAAGGCCCCGAGGTGCTCGAATCCACCCGCAAGGTCGACACGGTCGTGCTCGACAAGACCGGCACAGTTACCACTGGGCAGATGGCACTCGTCCAGATCGTCTCCGGCCGAAGGCGCTGGTCACGAGCGTGCTGCGACTGGTCGGCGCGCTCGAGCACGCGTCCGAACACCCCATCGGCCGCGCCATCGCCGATGCGCACGCGAACGCCTCGGGTCGCTCCCGGGTCGAGGGCTTCGCCAGCCTCCAGGGTCTCGGAGTGCAGGGCGTCGTCGACGGCCACACCGTGCTCGCCGGGCGGGAGCGCCCTGTTCGCCGACTGGGCGATGCCCCTCACCACCGAGCTGAGGGCGAGCCAAGGCCGCCGCGGAGTCGCTCGGCCGGACCTCATCGCTGGCCGGCTGGGACGGTCGACCATCCGGGCCTGGTCGTGGTCGCCGACACGGTCAAGCCACCAGTGCGAGCGCGATCGGACAGCTCCGGGCACTCGGGCTCAACCCGGTGCTGCTCACCGGTGACAACGAGCGAGCCGCCGACGCGGTCGCCGACCAGGTCGGCATCGACACGGTGATCGCCGAGGTCCTACCCGCGGGCAAGGTCGACGTCGTGCGCCGGCTGCAGGACGAGGACAGAGTCGTGGCCATGGTCGGCGACGGCGTCAACGACGCCGCAGCGCTCGCCCAGGCCGACCTCGGCATCGCCATGGGCACCGGCACCGACGTCGCCATCGAGGCCAGCGACCTCACGCTCGTCCGGGGCGACCTGTCCGCGGCAGTCGACGCCATCCGCTCTCCCGCCGCACCCTCGGCCACCATCAAGGGCAACCTGTTCTGGGCCTTCGCCTACAACGTGGCGGCCATGCCCCTCGCCAGGCCGGCCTCTCAACCCGCTCATCGCCGCTGCCTCCATGGCCCTCTCCAGCGTCTTCGTGGTGTCCAACAGCCTGCGGCTCCGCCGCTTCCGCGCGCTAGCCGTCGGCGAAGCGGCAGCGGCAGCCGTGCCCGAGGAGCACGATGACCGGTCCCGAACCAGCCCCTACGAAATCCTCGACGATCGATTCCGCCCGTGCGCCAACGGCGACCAGCAGCTGGAGACCCTCTATACCGAATGCCGCTGGGCTGAAGGACCGATCTAAGTGCCGGCCGGTCGCTACTTGCTGTGGAGTGACATTCCGAACGACCGAATGCTGCGCTGGGATGAGACGACCGGACACGTCGGCGTGTTCCGATCTCCGGCCGGCAACTCCAACGGCAACACACTGGACCGGCAGGGACGACTGATCACCTGCGAACAGGGCAACCGTCGGGTCACCCGCACCGAGCATGACGGCTCGATCACCGTGCTGGCCGAGGACTACGGAGGCAAACGGCTGAACAGCCCCAACGACGCGGCCGTTGCAGCAGACGGCGCCATCTTCCTTTCCGACCCGGACTTCGGGATCAACAGCGACTACGAAGGCAACCGGGGCGACAGCGAGATCGGCGCCTGCAACGTGTACCGGCTCGGACCGACGACGACGAGGTCAAGCTCGCTGCCGACGGTTTCGCCGGCCCGAATGGTCTGGTCTTCTCTGCCGACGGAAGCCGTCTGTACGTGTCCGACAGCCGGGCGAACAACGTCCGCGTGTTCATTGTCGACGGCACGGGCTCGTTGACAGACGACCGCGTGTTCGCGGAGTGCGCCGAAGGAAACGTCGACAACATCCGTTTCGACGACGCCGGCCGGCTCTGGGCTGCGGCGTGCGACGACGGAGTGCACTGCTATGACCCTGACGGGACACTCATCGGCAAGATTCGGGTGCCCGAGATCGTCGCCAACATCGCGTTCGGCGGACCCAAGAGACATCGCATGTTCCTCGCCGCCAACACGACCCTCTACTCCCTCGTCATGTCCGTGACGGGTTTGACGGGACACTGGCGATGAAACGTCGTCGGGGGAGCGGCACGGGCCGGACGGGGGCCCACGTGGATACGCGAGGGCGGGACTCGATGCGGGCAATCGTGCAGGACGGCTACGGTCCGGCCGACCTTTGGCACTTGGCCGAGATCGCGTTGCCGGAGATCGCCGACACCGAGGTGTTGGTGAAGGTGCACGCGGCGGGGATCGACCGTGGCACCTGGCACGCGATGACCGGGCTGCCCTACCTGGGGCGTGTGTACTTCGGGTTGCGTAAGCCGAAGCGGCCGGTTCCCGGGCTCGACGTCGCCGGCACGGTCGTGGCGATCGGTGCGGAGGTGAGCAGGTTCGCCGTCGGCGACGAGGTATTCGGCATCGCCAAAGGGTCCTTCGCCGAGTACGCCAGCGCCCGCGAGGATAAGCTCGTGCCCAAGCCGGCGAACGTCGCCTTCGAGCAGGCCGCCGTCGTCGCCATCTCCGGGCTCACTGCCTTGCAGAGCCTTCGCGACGCGGGGCGGGTCAAGCAGGGCCAACGCGTGCTGATCATCGGCGCGTCGGGCGGCGTCGGCACATTCGCCGTACAGATTGCCAAGTCGTTCGGAGCCGAGGTCACCGGCGTGTGCAGCACCGCCAAGACCGACCTGGTGGCCGCCATCGGCGCCGACCACGTCATCGACTACACCCAAAGCGACTTCACCGACCGCCCGCAGGGATACGACCTCATCCTCGACATCGGCGGCAACACCTCGCTGTCCCGTCTCCGACGCGCACTCACCCCGCGCGGAACGCTGGTCATCGTCGGCGGCGAAGACAGCGGCCGCTGGACCGGCCTGAGCCGCCAACTGCGCGCACTCACGCTGTCCCCGTTCGTGCGCCAGCGGCTCACCATCAGAGTCGCGAGAGAAACCTACGTCGACGTCGAACGGCTCGCCGAACTCATCGAAGCCGGTCACCTCACTCCCGTCATCGACCGGACCTACCAACTGGCCGACACGGCCGACGCCATGCGGCACCTCGAAGCCGGACATGCCCGAGGAAAGATCGCCATCGCGGTCTGAGCGACGCGTGCCCAGATCAGCCAGCCCGCTGAACTTGCTCGCTATCGAGACGGCTCGGCGCGCGTGCTTCATCGGTAATTAGAGTGGCCTGTCGGACTCGAACAGACTATGATTCTGGTCCATGGCCACGCTCCCGCTGTCGGAAGTCAAGGCACGACTGTCTGAGATCGCCGACGACGTGGCTAGGACCCATGAGCGGGTGCAGGTCACTCGTAACGGGCGCGACTACGTCGTGCTCCTTGCCGTCGAAGACCTCGAGTCGTTGGAGGCCACGATCGAGCTGCTTCGAGACCCGGACGCGCAGGCGCGCGTCCGAAGCGCCGAACGCGACATCGAGCAGGGCGACCTCCTGGACGAGGACGCGGTCCGCGCCATGCTCGCGAAGTCGACGGGCGCTGAGTGACGTTTCGTGTTGTCGTCACCCGAACTGCCGCACGTCGCCTGGCCGGGCAGCTGCCCGAGGCGGTGGCCGCAGCCTGTGTCGAGTTCCTGTTCGGTCCGCTCGCGAACAATCCACACCGGGTAGGAGCGGCGCTACGTGCCCCGTTCGTCGGCCAGTGGCGCGCCCGGCGAGGCGAGTACCGCGTTCGCTACCGCATCGACGACGCGGATCAGGTCGTCTACGTACTGGACATCGATCATCGACGCGACGTGTACCGCAGCTGACAGTCGCGATCTCGACGCAACACCGCAGCCGGGCTCAGACCGGCGGGCGACCGGGAAGCGGCGCACGGCACCGACAGATCGATCTGCGCGCTCGGGTCGCGGGCGACGATGTGCGCGAGATCGACGGTTACTTCGGCGCCAATCCGGCGGTGACTTATCGCAGAGCGTTGCCAAATCCGAATGGCCGGGCAGCCATGGTCCAAGCCCGTTCGTGAACCGAACAATGTCACGACGGAAGGACGGGCTCGGCCAGTTCGGCATCGGTGACGCCGACCGATGTCCATAGTGCGGCGGACTGCTGGTCGAGGCGTTGGGCGGCGCGTTGGAAGTAGCTCCAGGCGTCTTCGGGGAGGGAGGCGGCGGCGGTAGGCGAGGCGGAAAATATTGGACGTGCGGGGCCGGATCCGGTCCGACAGTCCAGGGAGCTCGAAGGAGTAGGGCCCCGACCGCGCGTAGCGGGTCGTGCCCAAGGCCGTCGACCGCTATGACGATCGCTTTGGTCTTGACGATGGCTGCGATCTCGGTGGGCACGTCGAGCATCTTGTAGTTGTTGGTGACAAGACCGTCCCAGCCGAGTTGGTGGAGTGCGATGAACAGCGGCCGGTCGTCCAGATCCGATAAGCGAGAGTCGATCTCGCGCAGGCTGCGGAGGTCGAGGTCACCGGGCAGGTAGTCGCGAACCGCGTTGATAAGGGGAGTCGGAAAGTTCTGGTCCAAGTCCAGACGCAGCCGACCGGGTGTGCTCACGCAGCTACGCGCTCGCCGAGAGCGAGTTGCTGCTCGAGGTCGATCGCCTCGTCCACCACCGCCTCGGGCTCGTCGTACAGGCCGGCGATCTGTCCCGCGGTGTAGCCACGCCTCGCAAGTGCGGCGATGGTCTGGGTGGTGAGCCTGGAGTGCTCGACGTGCGGCTCGCCGGCGACCTTTGAGGGGACGATCCGCAGGTGCGGGCGTGGACGCAACAGGTCGGGTCCGCGCAAGCCGGCGCTGTCGAACGGCGCGGTCAGACCGAGGACGTCGTTGGACAGCAGTACGGGTTGCCGGTGCAGGCTGAGGATGCTGTCCCCGGCGCGTACGTAGATGTCCCCAGAACGATCCACGAGCAGCGGCGACGCTGCCCCGGCGTCGCGGCTCCAGGGATCCAGCGCGAGCTCATCCAGCAGCGCCAGCGCCTTGCGGACTTTCGGCATTGGGCTCGCCGGGAGCTCGGCACCATCCTCGGCCGGCTTGGCGTGCCGCAGCCAGGACACCACGCGCAGTGCCATCAGGTCGGAGTAGGACCAGTTTCTCCCGGACTGGGGACACCGAGGGCACAACAATCCCGTGGCTGGCCCACCAGTACACGGTGGTTTTCGGCACGCCAGACAGCGCAGCAGCGCGAGATGCGTCGTAGCATCCATCACCCGCGGCCCGCGCGATCGACATCCTGGTCACCACCTTGCAGAGTATGGCCGAACCGGACCAAGTATGTGTTGATGTCCCGACAGCGGCTCGACCCCAGCCCTACGGCGTCGCACGGGTACGTGTGCGGCGTAGCGCGTCGAGGGCGGTGTCGTCGGCGTCGGGGAGGGTGTGGAGGTATTTCTCGGTGGTGCGCAGGCTGCCGTGGCCGAGGCGTTCTTTGACGGTTTGGATGTCGGCGCCGCCGGCGAGCAGCCAGGAGGCGTGGGCGTGGCGTAGGTCGTGTACGCGGACGCGGAACCCGAGTCCGGCGGCGTCGAGGGCGGGGTTCCACACGTTGACGGCGAACCAGCGGCGGGGGATGTGTCCGTCGGTGTCGATGCTGCGGCCGGGCGGGGGTGGTCTTTGCCGGCGGCGCGGCGGGCGGCGCGGTAGCGGGCGGCGGCGGTGCGGCAGTGCCCGCAGCGGCAGGCGCCGAGGTTGTAGCCGGTGAGGGTGCCATGCGGGTAGCTGCGGCCGTCGGGTTGGGTTCGGTCATGCCGAGATCGACGGTCTCGTGGTCGGGATTGTCGCGCCCGCTGCTGTCGCGGGGCTCATCGGGCTCGGTCGTTTGGCGGGGGAGGGTGAAGAGTAGGTCGTCGCGGTCGAGTTGTTCGCGGGTGATGTGGTCGGTGAGGGCGGCGGCGATCTCGGGGGAGAGCTTGATGCGCCGATACTCCTTGTCCTTTGGGTAGGCGTTGACCGCGAAGCGGGGTTCGCCGGGTTGCCGGAACCGGGTGTTGATCTCGGCGACGGCGCGGGCGACGGTGAGCATCCGGGTGGCGGGGTTGACGTCGTGCACGCGTAGTTCGGTGAGTTCGCCCCACCGCAGCCCGGTTTCGATGTCGAGTTCGATGAACAGCTGCCAGCGCCGGGTACCGATCGCGGTGTGGATGGCGTCGAACTGGTCGGGGGTGACGATGGTGCGCGGCCGTCGGGCGACGGTGGGGGTTTTGACCCCGCGGCAGGGGTGTACGCCGATGAGTTGGTCGTTCAGGGCGGTGGTGAAGATCGCGGACAGGATCGTCTTGACGTCGGCGATGGTGGACGCCGATACCCCCTGGTCTTTGAGCCGGGTGACCCATTCCCGAACGTGTGCCGGGGCGATGTTGGCGATGCGCATGGGCCCGAACTCGGGGAGCAGGTATTTGTCGATCTGGTAGCCGTAGCGCTGCCGGGTGGAGGCTTCGAGTTGATGGTGGGGGAGCCAGGTGCCGGTGACGTAGGCGGCGAAGCTGATCTTGCCGCGTTGCCGGTCCCGGCCGACGCCGAGCAGCGCGTCGGACTCGGCGGCGGCCCAGGCGTGGTCCGCCTCACGCTTGGTGGCGAACGTGCCGGCGGAGCGGCGCCGGCCGCGCTGGTCGTGATAGATCGCCGCGTAGCGGGGCTTGCCCTTCACCCCGACCCGGCGGTACGAGTAACCCATGGCGTCACCTCCGCGAATTGTTGCTGGGTGTTGCTCCGGCGGTGCGGTAGTGCGCGATGTTCAACCGCCAGCGCGTCGTTCGAATCGGCCGGACCGGCGTGTCAGATGGTCTGTGTGAGGGGTTGAGCTGACCCCGTGCGGGAGGCTCCTGCGGGAGCTGCCGCGCAGATCGGAGAACACGATCATGACGATCACGATGATGCCGGGCGGTCGGGCCGCTGCGGCGAACGAGGTGCCGTCGGGGGTGGCCGACCAGCTGGTGTCGGCGACACTGGATGACATGGCTAAGCGCAGCCGCAAGGACGAGCCGGTGCCGCCGGCGCGGGCGGCGGCGCGCAAGCTGGTCGCGGAGATGGCCGGGCAGGGCTGGCTGGACGATCTGATGTCGAAGGCCGGTGACGACGGTGTGGCGCTGACCGGCGACGGCGGGTTCTTGCCGGAAATGATCAAGGCGGTGCTCGAGCGCGGGCTCGAGGCCGAGCTCACCGATCACTTGGGCTACGAGCGTGGCGATCCGAGCGGTGCCGGGTCTGGCAACTCCCGTAACGGGTCGACGCCGAAGACCCTGTTGACCGAGGTCGGGCCGGTCGATCTGGACACGCCACGGGATCGGGTCGGCAGCTTCACGCCCCGGCTGGTGCCGAAGGGGACCCGCCGTCTCGGCGGCCTGTCGGACATGATCATCAGCCTCTATGCCGGTGGGATGACGGTGCGCGACATCGGCCACCACCTGCAGCGCGTCTATGGCACCGAGCTGTCCCATGACACGATCTCCAAGATCACCGACGAGGTCCTCGAAGAGGTCAAGGCCTGGCAGACCCGTCCCCTGGACGCGGTCTATCCGGTGATCTTCATCGACGCTCTGGTGGTGAAAGTCCGCGACCAGAACGTGGTGCGCAACAAGGCCTGTCACGTGGTGATCGGCGTCGATACCGACGGCGTGAAGCACGTGCTGGGCTTGTGGGTTCAGCAGCAGGAAGGCGCCCGGTTCTGGAACCAGGTGCTCGGCGAGCTGCGCAACCGCGGGGTGCGCGACGTGCTAATTGCCTGCTGCGACGGCCTGGTCGGGCTGCCGGAGGCGGTCGAGTCGACCTGGCCGCAGACGGTGGTGCAGACCTGCGTGGTCCACCTGATCCGCGCCTCGCTTCGATACGTGTCCTACAACGACCGCAAGGCCGTCGCTGCGGCGCTCAAGCCGATCTACACCGCGGTCAACGCCGACGCTGCCTTCGACGAGCTCACCGCGTTCGCCGACTCCGAACTCGGCAAGAAGTACGGCGCCACCGTCGCGGCGTGGGAACGGGCCTGGGACCGGTTCGTGCCGTTCCTGGCCTTCCCGCTGGAGGTTCGCAAGGTCATCTACACCACCAACTCGATCGTTATCTCGAGTCCGGGCTGCGGAGGCTTGGATTTGCGGCGGTTCCGCGGTGTGGACGTGTCCGTGACGAGGCAGTCGAGACATGCTTCGTCAGGTCGCCGGCTGGTCGATCGTTATCCAAGAGCGACGTGCGCGCGGCCGGCGCGGTTGGCTCCGAGGGCCTCGGCGAGTTGGCGTCGTAGCCGCTGGTTGTCCTCGGTGAGTTCACGGATCCGGTTGCTGGCGATCTCGAGCCGTCGGTGAAGCGAGGCGTCGCTGCTGCGCTGCCGGGCGGGGATCGGCGCTTGCCGGGAACGGTGGCCGAGACTGCGCAGTCGCTGGATCTCGGTCTTGATGTCCGGTTGCGTGTAGAGCCAGGAGCGGGACACCTGCGCTCGGACGGCGACGGTCGGGAAGTCGACGGGCTCGCCGGTCTGGGCGAGTTCGCGGATGGCTTTGATCGCCTTGGCGCGGGTGAGTTCGTATCGGCGCTTGGCCGCGGTGATCAGGTGCTCGCTGTTGTCAGCCCGCATCGGCGGCCTGCTGCTCGTCGGGTTCGAAATCGTCGGTGAGGGTGGTGATGATCGCGTCGAGATTGCCGAGCACCTGCTGGTTCATCTCGACGACACGCTGCTGGCCGCGGGCTTCGGCTGCGGAGATGATCTTGACGATCTGACGGCGTTGCTCGCGGTGTTGCGGCAGGAACTGCGGGGTTGTGATGAACATTGGGCAGGTCAAACACGCATTGGCATGCGGACATGATTTCTGTACTGGCAGCCCGCAGTAGCCGTTGGGCAGGGCCTGGGTGACGCGGGCCAGGCGGTGTTTGGCCCAGGCGGCCTCGGCCAGCGGCCCGTCCGGGTCGAGGGTGACGGTCTGCCCGGACGCGTTGACCTTGCGGGCTTTCTCCCAGTGTCGGCGCACGGTGCTGTCGTGCAGCCGGGCGTAGTGCGCGACCATCACGTGGGACTCGTGATCGAGAATCCGGCGCACCACCTCCTGCGGCACGTCATTATTGATCAACCTTGTGCCGAGCGAGTGCCGCCACTGGTGCGGGGTCAGGTGCACCAGTCGGCCGTGCTCGTCGCGGATCTCGCAGCGGTCCAGCCAACGGTAGAGCGCCAACCGGTAGGTCGAGCTGGCGACCGGATGGATGCCGTCGACGTTCTTGGTGGGTCGGGGGAACAGACCTGGCGTGCCGGCCGGCCAGCGTTCGGCGTTGCGGCGGCGTTGCTGGTCGAGCATGCCGCGCAGTTGTTCGTCGATGGGCACCAGGGCGTCGCGTTTCATCTTGTGGTTGACGTAGCGCAGGTAAGGGGCGCCGTCGGCGTCGGCGACGACGCAGTCGCTGGCCAGCCGTAGCGCGTCGGTGACCCGCAGCCCGCAGCGCATCAAGGTCACGGTGATCAGTCGGTAGGCGGGGTTGTCCCACCGGTCGAGGTTCGCCTCGTGCTCGAGTTGGGTCATCACGTGTTCGGCCAGCGCGCGGGGTAGCCGGTCGGGGCGTTTGGGGTAGTCCTCGGTGAAGAACGTGGCGCCGGCCGGCAGCCTGTCGTCCCAGCGGTGTTGGCGGATGGCGGCGAAGAACGCGTTGAGCAGTCCGATGTGGCTGCCGTGCCGCTGGCTGCCGGCCATCTCGGTGTGCAGGTCGGCCAGGTAGCGCTCCAGCACGGGTCGGTCGAGCTGCTCGATGCGCTCGACGCCGATCGTGTCGAGGAACCCGGCGAAGCGAGTGATCACTCGCAGCGGGCGGGCGACGGCCTCCAGGCCGAGCCCGGTGGACAGCCGCCAGCGGATCCAGCGTTTGGTCAGCTCGACTAGCCACGGCTGCGTGATGCCGTCGAAGCGCAGGGTCCGCCGCCCGGCAAAGCCGAGCCGGTGCAGCCGCCAGACCTCGCGCGGGTATTCGGCTTCCCAGCCGCCGGGTGCGAACAGGTCCTCGACCTTGCGGCGAGCGTAGGCAAGCAGCGCCCGCGGGTTGGAGTCCTTGGGTGCGGGGCGGCCGATCGCGGTGCGCCACTGCGCTTCGCTGCGGTCCAGCAGCGAGTGCGCATCGGTGTCGGCGAGGAACCGCACGACCTGCATCACCACCGACGGTGGAGTCTTCACGGTGCGCTCGTCGTGGCGGCACTGCAGCGCGTAGCCGATCTCCAGTTTCAGCCGCCGACCCAGCCCGTGCAGCTCGACCCGCTCGTCGGCCAGACCACCGGTCCGCTCGGTGAACCGGGCGGTGAACTGGTCGACGTCGGGGCGGCCGTTGACCTTCCAGGTGTTGGCGTGGGCGTGGCAGAACGGCAGCGCGGCCTGCGGCCACAACCGGCAGTGCTCGATGCGGCAGACCGCGCCGGGCGCGGGTTGCTTGACCGCTGGCGGGTCAGCTAGCCACGCCTGCAGCTCTGGGCGGCCGGCGCGTTCCCACCGCTGGGCGTGCAGCTGACACATCCGGTCGCGGGCCACTCCGTAGCCGCAGGCCTGGACTCGACAGACCGAGTTTGGCCGCTGCGGTGCCCACCGCGGGTCGGTGGTCGCGGCGAAGCTCTTCAGGTCCGGGCGGCCGGCGTGCACCCAGCGCAGCCGATGTCCCTGACACAGCCCCGACCCGCGGGCGTGCCTGCAGCAGTTCGTCACCAGGCAGGGGCCGCCGCCGAACACCGGATCGTCAGCGGCGAAGACCAGCTCGTCGGCTCGGAACTCCGGGCGCACCGCGGCCATCAGCGCGCTCAGCACGGCACCGCGCTCGCCGGCGGGCGAGGCGAGCGGGGTGTTCACCACTGCACCTGCCGGTCGGTGAACCAGCCCGCCTGTTCCAGCACGCGACGGGCGTCTTCGACGGTCAGATGCCCATAGACCGTCAGGGTTGTGGTGATGCTGGCGTGGCCGAGCAGCTTGCTCACCGTCTCCACCGGCACCGCATCGCGCAGCATCCGGGTCGCCGCGGTATGCCGCCACCAGTGCGGGTCGAAGTCGATGCCGGTGCGGCGGCGCAGCCTGCGCACCAGGTCATAGACCGCCGGGTAGGCCAACGGGCGCCCGTGGTTGTTCCCGAACAGGTTGACGAACACGTAATCGCTGTCCAGCGCGCCGTACTCGGCATGCAGGTAGTCCGCGTAGAGGCGTACCAGCTCGGCGCTGATCGGGATAGTCCGCGAGCTGGCGGACTTGCTGCGCGCGCCGTTGTCGTTGATCCGCGGACGAATGGTGATCTCCCGTTCAGCGGCGGCGACGTCTTCATGCCGCAACCCCAACGCCTCACCAATCCGGCAGCCACTGTCGTAGAGAACGGCGAACAGCAGCCGATCACGCAGGTGCTCGCAGGCGTCCAGGATCGCCTGCACCTCGGCCGCGGTCAGCACCCGCGGCAGCTTGCGCGGCACCTTCATCGCGATCGTTCGCCGCGGCGCCGGCTTGGACTTGCTGATGTGGTGCAGGAACGGTTTCCACCCACCGCGGCCACCCCGCCCCGGCCGCCAGGTGGTGAGCAGCTCACCGAGATCGACGCCGTGCCGAGCGGCGTGGACATAGAACGCGCTCAACGCCGATAGCTTGCGGTTCACCGTCGACTCGGTGCAGTGCCCGCCGACCGACGGCAACACCGTCACCCGCCCATCCCGCGCCGCCGTCGGCAGCCGCAGCCACGCCACGAACTCGCCGACGTCCTCCAGCCGCACCTCGCGCCAGTCCAGACCCCGCGCGACGAGGAAGGTGAACCAGTCCTTCAGATCGTGCGCGTAGGCCTTGACCGTGTTCGGTGATCGCTCGATGTCGCTCAGGTAGGTCAAGTACCGCTCGATCGGCTCCACCGGGACGTGGTCGTCGCCGACGACGGTCCAGGACTCAAGCGGCGAGACGGGCGAGTGGACTCGCTGGACGAGCATCGTTCCTCCGGAAGATCTGCCTCGTGGACCGTGGCAGATAACCAGATCCACGACGCAGCTCACCGACACGCAGACGCTCGTGGTGGACGTCGAAGACAGCCACCAGCGGACTCTGGATAACGATCGAGTCGTTGAACTACCAGCTCCGCAAGATCATCAAAAACCGGGGCCAGTTCCCCAATGACGACGCCGTCATCAAGCTCATCTGGCTGGCCATCCTCGACATCGAAGACAAGCGCGCAGCTCTGCGAGAGAAGGACAAGGGCAAGCCGGCGAACAAGCGCACCGCCCCACCACGACTCATCGAAGGCGCCACCACCATTGGCTGGCGAGCCGCCATCAACGCCCTCGACCTGGCCTACCCCGGCCGGCTCCCTGCCGGCCTCTAACCCCAACGATCTTGACCACTTACACAGAAGACTTGACAGGCTCGCCGGACCGGACCAGGTAACACGGCTGGCACGCGCCGATACGCGACGACACCAAAGATCGGTACCACGGGTGCAAGCTGGCCCTCCATGATGCCACGGACTGCCGACGCGCGTAGACGTCCGCGGAGGGCCTGGCCGAGTGCTCCGCTGCAACGTCCTGACATCGCAGGAGACCAGTCCATGCCGGGAGCCACTCCGGGCCCGATGATCCGTGGGCTCCGACCTCACACCGCAGCGCGTCCACCCGCTCGCCGCACCAGACCCGGTGTAGCAGCGTCGTGCTCCGCCGTATGGAACCAAGCATCGCCACGTGCGCGGATTGACCAGTCGCTTACGGCCGAGACAGTGGCTCCGAGGTGCTCACCGATGTCGGTGAGCTGGCGGTTGCGCACGATGGGGAGCCACCAAACGCGGCTCCATCCCTGCATCAAGGTGCCGAATTCGGTCTGTCGATCGAGAACCCACTGCGCAACCTCGGGGTGGTCCCGACGCTCCTGCTGGTGGAAGATCAGCGCGACCTGCAGAAGCTCGCTGTAGGTTCGCCCGCTCAGAAATGGGGGCCCAGCGCACCTCAGTCTCCAGGGCCCTTAGCAGACCGATAAGCCGTGCAACCACGTCGGCACGACGTGTCGCCTCCTCGTCGTGAAGCCGGATCTTCTCTCGCCTGCGATCAGCGCGGCGTGTCCGGCTGGCCGGTGCGATCGCGCTGGTGGAACACCTGGGCCAGCGTGACCGTCTCGTCGTAGCCGTCGTTCGCGAACACGCCGAGGACGACGGAGTAGTGCCGCTGATCGCGCAGCCCCACGGGCCGTGACGCTCCGGTCGCCTCGACGCGCTCGGACTTGTAGTGGCCCTCGACGTAGCTGCGCAGCGTCCGTTCCTTGGCGTCGGCGCCCGCCGCCTTGTTGTAGGAGATGCGGTGCGCGGGCAGCAGCAGCGTGGTCAGAGCGTCGACCAGTGTGGACTTGCCGCTGCCGATGTCCCCGGTCAGCAGCGCCGTGGCCCCCTCCGGCGAGAGCCGCCAGACCCGCTTGTCGAAGGTTCCCCAGTTGAACACCTCGAGCCGGCGGAGCCGGTAGCCGGCGCGAGGGTCACCGGCGAGGGAGACCGCGGAGAAGAGCCCGTCAGCCATCAGCGACACCCGCTCCTTCCGCGTCACGGTCGGCGTCGCCCCGCGCCCCGGTGCCGGCGTAGTCGGCCAGCTTGCCCGCGAAGTCGGAGAGCGTCTGCGCGTCGACGTAGGCCTTGATGATGCGGCGCACCTCCCACTGGTCGCCGCGCCCGCGAAGCTGGCGCAGGAAGCCGAGTTCGGCGACCTTGCGGATGGTGGTGTCGACCTGGTCGATCACCCGGGCCTCGTTGGTGGACTCGGCGAGGAACAACGCGCAGCAGCTCGACGATCTGGTCGCGGCTAAGCACCAGCCTGCCTTCGCTGCCCGACGTCTCGAACTCGACCAGCCGCTTGCGGAGCAGCACCAGTAGCAGGCTGACGTTATAGGTGAGCGCGCGGCGCTTCACCAACCGCGGCAACGGCTCCTCCCCGTCGACGTCGGGGCGGGTCTGCAGGTAGGCGTAGCCCTCCGTGTCGTCGACGACCACGTCGACGCCGATCGCCGCGAAGTGGTCGCGGACCGCCGGGCCCTGCCGGTCGAGCGCCGACCACGTGGGCTCGTCCTGCTCGCGGTACACGACCCCGCGCATCAGCTGGATGATCGTGCTGGCGACAGCGTGCTCCTCGGTGGTTCTCATCGGCGCGTCACCGTGACCTTCGCGAGGTGGACCCGCTTGTGCGTCCCGCCGTCGGCGTAGTCGAGCACGGTGGCGTCGTGCTCGTCGACGCTCACCTCGAGGTCGTCGTCGGACAGTGCGAGGTAGCCGACGATCTCGGCCGCGCCCTGCTCGATCGGGTACGCCCGCACGATGTCGCTCAGCAACGCCGAGCCGCCGCGAGGTACGGCGGCGCGCACATTGCCGGCCAGCCGGGCCTGATCGACGAAGGTCTGTCCGAACAGCGCCGTGACATCGACGGCGTCATCGGCATCAGGATCGAGCAGGCTCTCGACCCGGGTGGCCGGGCGGGCGTCGAACAGCGGTCGCTCGAAGGGCAGGCTGATCTCGATCCCGGGGGCGTCGATGTCGAGCCCGAAGACGGGTGGGCTCTGCCGGCAGCGAAGCGCGGCCGCCTCGACCGAGCGGACGAGGTCGAGCACGCGCCGGTTCTCGAGCCACACCTGGTCGTCGAGGAACCGCCGCAGCTGCTCTGAAATCTGCCGCACGGTCTGCTGGGTCCGCTCCGCAGCCTCGGACCAGTCGTGATGGATCGAGCGCAGCCGCCGGTCAGCCTCAACCTGCTCAACCTGCTGGACCCGCGTAAGCAGGTCGGAGAGCTCGTCCTGCCGGGTCTCGGACAGCAGGAAGTCGTAGAACGCCTGGAAACTTCGGCCCTGGTCGGAGCCAGTGATGTCGGCCCGGCTGCCGACGAGCTCGGCGAGCAGGTCGCCCTTGCTGCCCTCCCACGCCGCGATCCGTTCCCGCGCGGCCGGGGGCAACGCGGCAGCCGCAGGACTGTGCGGCGGCGTGCAAGCGCCGGTCCCACCCGGCGATGATCAGTTCGGGATCGCCGCCAGCCAAGGCGCCCGGCGAAGTGGTGGTCAGAGGTGAAGCGTGCGTCAGGCCGGCGACATAGCGATCCCGCACGGTGCCGCTGGACAGTGCCCCGATGATCACCCCGGACCGGGGCTCGCGGTCTCGCCCAGGATCAGGACGTCGAGGGTGCGGGGGCCGTGGACGCCTTCGACGCGGTCGAGTTCGATGTCGCTGGTGGCGCTCGGCCCGCTGATCCAGGTGAGCGGTCGGGTGGGGTCGAGCGCGGCGACGGCGTCGGGGACGCCGGCGACGATCTGGTCGGCGCGCACGACGACGCAGTGGTAGTCGGGGACGAGGGTGAGGGCGCGGTGGCCCATGCCGGGGCCGTGGTCGAGCACGAGGGTGCCGGTCTCGGCGATCGCGACGCGGCAGGTGGTGAGCACGGCGCCGACCTCGTCGAGCAGGGCGGTGTCGGCGGGTTCGCCGCACGATGTCGACGGCGGGTAGCCACTCGTCGGGAAAGCCGTCGGGGACGACGATGCGGCTGATCGACCGGCTGGCGAGGACGTCCGTCGAGCGCTGCGCCGACTGTGCGGCGTCGGGGCAGCGGTGGACGGTGGCGCGGTAGTCGGCGACCCGTTCGGCGAACAGGTCGCGCAGCCGGCGTCGCGCGGCCGTCCGCTGCCGCCGCGGTAGTCGCGGGGGACCGGGCGTGCGGGGGGCTCGGTCGGCCAGCGCGGTGCGGATGCGGCGCAGGATCTCGGCGCGGGCGTCGCTCATTGGTCCCCCTGATGCCACCGGTCGCGCAGCGGTCTGGTCGGGCAGCTGGCGGGATGTCGCGGGAGCTCGATCCAGGCCGACAGCGGCGGGGGCAGCGCCCGGCGGCCGCGCAGCAGCCGGGCGAGCGCGCAAGGCGCGCAGCGCGCGGGTCCAGCGCGACGGGGAGGCCATCGTCCAGGCGGCGGCGGCCATGGCGGCGCTGCTCGGTGCGTGCGTGCCCTTGTCCTCGGTGACGCGGGCGCGCAGGTGGATGAGCATCGAGGGGATGTCGATGGCGACCGGGCAGGCGTCGTAGCAGGCGCCGCACAGCGACGAGGCGAACGGCAGCGACGGGTTGTCGGTCGACGCCGGTCAGCTGCGGGGAGAGCACGGCGCCGATCGGGCCGGGGTAGACCGAGCCGTAGGCGTGGCCGCCGGTGCGCTCGTAGACGGGGCAGACGTTCAGGCAGGCCGAGCAGCGGATGCAGCGCAGCGCGTCGCGGCCCTGCGGGTCGGCGAGCGTGGCGCGTGCGGCCGTTGTCGAGCAGCACCAGGTGGAAGTCCTGGCCCTCGGTCGCGCCCGGTCCACATCGAGGTGTACGGGTTCATCCGCTCGCCGGTGGACGAGCGGGGCAGCAGTTGCAGGAACACCTCGAGGTCGCGCCAGGTGGGCACGAGCTTCTCGATGCCCATCACGGTGATCAGCGTGCGGGGCAGGGTCAGGCACATGCGGCCGTTGCCCTCGGACTCGACCACGGCCAGCGTGCCGGTCTCGGCGACGGCGAAGTTCGCGCCGCTGATCGCGACCCGCGGCGGAAAGGAACTTGCGGCGCAGGTGCCGCCGGGCGGCCTCGGCCAGCGCGGCGGGCTGGTCGGTGAGCGACGGGTCGACGTCGGGCATCTCGCGCAGGAAGATCTCGCGGATCTCGGCGCGGTTGCGGTGGATCGCCGGCACCAGGATGTGGCTGGGCGCGTCGTCGCCGAGCTGGACGATCAGCTCGGCGAGGTCGGTCTCGGTGGCGGTGATGCCCGCTGCGGCGAGCGCCTCGTTGAGCCCGATCTCCTGGGTGGCCATCGACTTGACCTTGACCACCTCGTCGGCGCCGGTCGCCCGCACCAGGTCGGTGACGATGCGGTTGGCCTCGTCGCCGTCGCGGGCCCAGTGCACCGTGCCGCCGCGCGCGGTCACCTGCTCCTCCAGCTGCAGCAGGTAGCGGTCGAGGTGACGCCAGCACGTCGTCCTTGATCGCCGCGCCGGCCGCGCGCAGCTGCTCCCAGTCGGGCAGCTCGCCGACCACTGCGGCCCGCTTGGCCCGGATGGTGGCGGTGGCGCGTGTGCAGGTTGCGCGCGCAGCTGGGTGTCGGCCAGCGCGTCGGAGCGCCGCCTGCCGGGAACGGGCGGTCGCCGCGCAGGTGGCCGCTGGCCGCGGCGGCCGGCATGCCGAGAAACGTGCTGGTCACGCGGCGTCTGCCTCGGTGCTGGCCAGGATCTCGGCCAGGTGCAGGGTGCGGGTGCCGCTGCGCAGCCGGGCCAGCCCGCCGCCGATGTGCATCAGGCAGGACGCGTCGCCCGCGGTGCACACCGCCGCGCCGGTGTCGAGCACCGCGCGCATCTTGTCGGTCGAGCATCGCGGTGGACACGTCCGGCGTTCTTCACCGCGAACGTGCCGCCGAACCCGCAGCACGACTCCGCCTCGGGCAGCTCCACCAGCTCCAGCCCGCGCACCGCCCGCAGCAGCCGATAGGGCCGGTCGCCGACCCGCAGCAGCCGCAGCGAGTGACACGTCGGGTGGTAGGTCACCCGGTGCGGGAAGTAGGCGCCGACATCGACGACGCCCAGCACGTCGACCAGGAACTGCGACAGCTCGTAGGTGCGCCCCGCGGTCTCCCGCGCCGCCGCCGCCAACGCCGCGTCGCCGGACCGCTCGGCGAGCTCGGCGTGCTGGTGACCGATCGCCGCCGCGCACGACCCGCTCGGCACCACCACCGCGTCGAACCCGGCGAAGGCCGCCACGTGGTTGCGGACCAGCGGCAGCACCTGCCGCTCGTAGCCGGTGTTGACGTGCATCTGCCCGCAGCACGTCTGCTGCATCGGGAACTCGACCTCGTGCCCCAGCCGGCGCAGCAGCGTGCGGGTCGCCAAGCCGACGTCCGGGAACAGCCCGTCCACCAGACAGGTCGCGAACAGCGCGATCCGCATCCTCAGGTCACCATCTCGCGGACGCCGACCGTCGATTCGCGCACGACCAGTTCGGGTTCGAACACGACCTGCCGATGGTGATGATCCGCGGCGCCCGACGCCTCCTCGAGCAGCAGACGCATCGCCGCGCGGCCGAGATCGGCACGCGGCTGGCGTACCGAACTCAGCGGTACGGTCGCCGCCGCGGCGAAGTCGATGTCGTCGTAGCCGATGATCGCAAGATCCTCCGGGACCCGAAGCTGCCGGCGCACGGTGTCCTGCAACAGGCCGAGAGCGAGCAGGTCGTTCGCGCAGAACACCGCGGTCGGCCGCTGACCCGCCGGCAGCGAGGCGAGCCGGTCACCGGTCGCGCGGCCGGCGGCGACATCCAGCCGCGGGGTCTCGAACACGATGAGGGCCTCCTCCGGCAGTCCCGCCGCGGCCACCGCCGCCCGCGCACCGGCGAGCCGCTCGGACACCTGCCGGATCTTCAGCGGGCCGCCGACGAAGCCGATGCAGCGGTGGCCGCGCGCAATGAGATGCCCCACGGCCAGCTCGCCGCCGACCCGGTCGTTGACCGACACCGAGCACATCTTGCGGTTCGAACCGCGGTCGACGAGAACCACCGGGGTGCCCATCTGCCGGATCGCCTCGATCGCGGGCGTCTTGTTCGACACGGGCGTGATCAGCACGCCGAAGGCGCGCTGTTCCTGGAGCAGGCTGAGGTGCCGGCTTTCCCGGCTGACGTCGTCGTTGCTGTTGCACAGCACCACCGACAGGCCCGCCTCGGCCGCGACGTCCTCGACACCGCCGGCGAGGTCGGTGAAGAACGGGTTGCCGACGTCGAGCACGACGACGCCGATCGTGCGGCTGCGCCCGGCCCGCAGCTGCCGGGCGGCCTCGTTGCGCACGAATCCGAGCTCGGCGATCGCCTGGAGCACGCGATCGCGGGTGGCCGGCGCGACCCGCTCGGGCCGGTTCAGCACGTTCGACACGGTGCCGAGCGACACGCCGGCCCGCGCGGCGACATCGACGATGCTGGCGGATTCGCTCATGATCCGCTCCCGATGCGCACTCTCATCCCGCCCGGTCCGATCTCTGCCGCTGCCGATGAATCGTTTCGCTGACCCTAGCCAAGAGTCGCCCGGCTGTCCGTGGTTTCGGCACGGCCGAAACCGGACACCGCGGCATGAAGCGCGCGTAAGCCCTCGGTAACAAAGGCGAAACCCTCTCTTGACGGGAGCAGTGAGCCACATTACGTTCGGCGACCAGGAAATGAAAGGTTTCACTCCGCATTGGATTCCTGCACCGAGGAGCGATCGCGACGATGACCACCCCGCCGCCCCGGCTCGCCCTCCACGCTGCCACGAAGAGCTTCGGCGCGGTCAAGGCGCTCGAGGACGGCACGATCACGCTCTACGCCGGCGAGGCGCACGCGCTGCTCGGTGAGAACGGCGCCGGCAAGTCCACGCTGGTGAAGATCCTCGGTGGAGTGCACCGGCCGGACGGCGGCACGCTCGAGATCGACGGCGACACGTCGCCTTCTCCGGGCCGGCCGACGCACAGGCCGCCGGCGTGTCGATCATCTACCAGGAGCCGTCGCTGTTCCCGGATCTCAGCGTGGCCGAGAACATCTTCATGGGACGCCAGCCGCTGCGGGACGGGTCGGCGCATCGACCGGCGCGCGATGGAGCGCGAAGCTCGCGAGATCTTCACCCGCCTCGGCGTCCAGCTCGATCCGGCGCGGCCGGCCCGCGGCCTGTCGGTCGCCGACCAGCAGATCGTCGAGATCGCCAAGGCGCTGTCGTTCGACGCGGGTGTCCTGGTGATGGACGAGCCGACCGCCGCGCTGACGTCGGTCGAGGTGCAGCGGCTGTTCGACGTCATCGAGACCCTGCGCGAACAGGGCGCCGCGGTGCTGTTCATCTCGCACCGCCTCGAAGAGGTCTTCGCCTGCTGCCAACGGGTCACGATCATGCGCGACGGCCGGTTCGTGCGCACCGCGCCGGTCGAGGAGCTGTCGATCGACGACATCATCCGCTCGATGGTCGGCCGCGACCTCGAGGCGCTGTTCCCGAAGACGGAGACCGACGCCGGGCGAGGTCGTGCTCGAGGTCGACGGACTGTCCAGCGAGGGCGTCTTCGAGGACATCTCCTTCACCGTCCGCTCGGGCGAGATCGTCGCGCTGGCGGGACTCGTGGGAGCGGGCGCTCCGAGGTGGCGCGCGCGATCTTCGGCATCGACAGGCGCTACGTCCGGGACGGTCACGATGGCCGGCCGCGCACTGCCCAACGGCGACGCGCGTGCGGCCATGGCGGCCGGCATGGCGCTGGTGCCCGAGGACCGCCGCCAGCAGGGCCTGGTCATGGACCTCGGCATCGACCAGAACGTCGCCCTGGCCTCGATGGCGCGGCTGCAGCCGGCTCGGGCTGATCCTGCGGTCGAACGAGCGCAAGCTGGCGGCGACGTGGGCGCAGCGGTTGCAGCTGAAGTTCGCGCGCCTGCGCAACTCGGCGTCCACGCTGTCCGGCGGCAACCAGCAGAAGGTCGTGCTGGGCAAGTGGCTCGCGCGAGCGCCCAAGCTTCTGATCATCGACGAGCCGACACGCGGGATCGACGTCGGCACGAAGGCCGAGGTGCACCGCATCCTCGACGGTCTCGTCGCCGACGGGATGGCGGTGCTGATGATCTCGTCGGAACTCCCGGAGGTCCTCGGTATGGCCGATCGCGTGCTCGTGCTGCGCGAAGGACGCCTCACCGCGAGCTTCACCAGGGCAGAGGCGGATGAGAACTCGATCATGCGCGCCGCCACGGGCCAGGAGGCGGTGGCGGCGTGACCGCTATCGCCGAACGGAAGACGGGCGGCACGACGCTGTCTGCCCTGCTGCGCATGCGCGAGGTGGGCATCGCGCTGCTGATCGTGGTCGTGGTCATCGTCACCAGCATCAACAACTCGCACTTCGTCGGCGGCAACAGCATCGAGCAGCTGCTCAACGGCGCGGCGCTGATCGCCCTGCTCGGCGTCGGCGAGACCCTGGTGCTGGTCACCCGCAACGTCGATCTGTCGGTCGGCTCGGTGCTCGGGCTGTCCGCCTACGTCGTCGGTGACCTGTTCAAGTACCACCACATCCCGGTGTGGTCCGGCTTCGTGATCGGCATCCTCGTCGGGCTGGTCTGCGGGGCGATCAACGGGTTCGTGGTGACCGTGCTGCGCGTGCCCAGCCTGGTGGTGACCCTGGGCATGCTGTACGCGATCCGCGGCCTCGACGGCATGATCGTCAACGGCGACCGGATCGACCCGGAGTTCGATCCCGAACTCGTTCACCGAGATCGGCTACCGCACGGTCTTCAACATCCCGTGGCTGGCGATCATCGTCGCGGTCATCGTCATCGGCTTCGGCTACGCGATGCGCTCGTTCCGGGCGAACCGCGACCTGTACGCCATCGGGTCGAACCCCGCCGCGGCCGAGCTCGCCGGCATCCCGATCGCGCGCCGGGTGTTCACCGCCTTCCTGATCAGCGGCACGCTGGCCGGGCTCGCCGGCGCGCTGTTCCTCGCGGTGCACACCCAGATCGACAACAGCGGCGGACTCGGCTACGAGCTGACGCGTCGTCGCGGCGGCCGTCGTCGGCGGCGTGGCGATCTTCGGCGGCAGCGGCACGGTCGTCGGCGCCGCGCTCGGCGCCCTGCTGCTCAACACGATCAACCAGGCCCTGGTGGCCTCGCGCATCTCCGCGTTCTGGAACCAGGCGATCGCCGGCGCGCTGCTGCTCGCCGCCATCGGCTTCGACAGGTGGCTGTCGCTGCGAGTGACCCGATCGCTGCAATCGGCCGAGGGGGCCCATCGTGACCTCTGACCTCGCCACCCGCCCGGCCAGCAGCGACGCCGGCGCGGCCGCCGAACACCGCCGGCAGGTCGGCCGCTGGTGGAAGAGCGCGGCCCGCTGGGAGGTCGGCCTCGTCTTCGTGCTGATCGGGGTGCTGCTCTACGGCAACGCCGAGTCGCCGACCTTCTCCGACCCGAGCACGATCTTCTACTTCGGCATCAACACCGGCTACATCGCGATCATGGCGTTGCCCATGACCTTCGTGGTGATGACCGGCGAGATCGACCTGTCGGTCGCGTCGATGCTCGGGCTCTCGGGCGCGACGATCGGCTACCTCTGGCATCACGGCTGGGGGATCTGGCCGTGCTTCCTCGTCGCCTTGGCCGTCGGCGTCGTCGGTGGCGCGCTGAACGGCGTGCTCGTGGCCCGGTTCGGGCTGCCGTCCATCGCGGTCACGATCGGCACCTTGACGCTGTACCGCGGCCTCGCCGAGGTGATGCTCGGATCGAACGTGATCCCCGGGATCGGCGATCCGCAGTTCCCGACGTGGCTGACGAACATCGGCGCGAACTCGGTGCCCGGCACGCAGCTGTCCTGGTCGCTGCTGATCTTCATCGTGCTGGCCGTGATCTTCGGCGTGGTGCTGCACCTGACACCCGCTGGACGGGCGATGGTCGCGATCGGGCTGCAACCCGAGGCCGCGCAGTTCGCCGGCATCCGGGTCAACCGGATCAAGTTCTGGCTGTTCGTGTTCAGCGGGCTGCTCAGCGCCTTCGCCGGGATCCTGCTCACGATGCAGAACGCCTCGGTCAGCTACTCGGCCGGCACCGGGCTCGAACTCAACGTCGTCGCGATCGTCCTCTTCGGCGGGGTGTCGATCTTCGGCGGCCGCGGCACCATCCCCGGCGTCGTCCTCTCGGTGGCCGATCATCGGCAGCCTGCAGATGGCGCTCACCCAGATCAACGTCTCGGCCGACGAGCAGAACATCGTCACCGGTGTGCTGCTGCTCATCAGCGTCATCGTCCCGAACGGCGGCGAGGCCCTGCGCCGGCTGCGGCAACGCATGCGCCGCACGCCGGCGCCGCCGGCGCACGCGCCGGCACCGCACTTCGCAATCCGTCCCACTCGACAAGAGCGGCACGTCCGCACCCAACCAAGGAAAGGCAACATCATGACCGGAATCCGGACGGTGCGCCGGGCAGCAACCGCGGCCTTGGCCACCGTGCTCGCCGGCGGCGTCCTCGCCGCCTGCGGGTCGACCAGCACCAACAGCGGCAACGACAACACCGCCCCGGCGACGAACGGCGCGACCGGATCCGGTGGCGGCGGGCAGATCAAGTCGGGCCTGACCGTCTACTACATCCCGAAGGACACCCAGAACCCGTACGAGGTGCTCGCCGACAAGGGCGGCCAGAAGGCGCTGTCCGAGCTCGGCGGCAAGGTGGTCGTCAGCAGCGGCACGCAGGACACCGCGGCCGCCCAGATCCCGTCCATCCAGGCGGCGATCCAGGCGCACGCCGACGCCATCGTCATCGCCGCCAACGACCCGTCGGCGCTGTGCCCGACGCTGAACACCGCGGCGAAGCAGGGCATCGCGATCGTCGTCCTTCGACTCGGACATCAGCTGCGGCAGCAGCCCGAACCACCTGTTCATCAACCAGGCCGACACCAAGACGATCGGCACGTCCGAGGTCGACCTGCTCGCCAAGCAGATCAACTCCGAGGGCCAGATCGCGATCCTCTCGGCCGCCGCGAGCGCGACGAACCAGAACGCGTGGATCAAGTACATGAAGGATCGAGCTGAAGAAGTACCCGAAGATGAAGCTCGTCGACACCGTGTACGGCAACGACGACCCGGCAACCTCGCTGACGGTGCTGCAGGGTCTGCTCTCGGCCTACCCGAACCTCAAGGGCATCATCTCGCCGACCACCGTCGGCATCTCGACCGCGGCGCAGTACCTGGACACCCACAAGAACGTGCAACGTGACGCTGACCGGTCTGGGCCTGCCCTCGGAGATGCGCAAGTACGTCAAGGACGGCACGGTCGCAGTCGTTCGAGCTGTGGAACCCCTCGGACCTCGGTTACCTGGCCGGCTACGCCGCGGCCTCGCTGGCCTCCGGCACGCCGCTCAAGGCCGGCGCCACGTTCAAGTCCGGCTCGCTGAACAAGACCTACACCATGCAGCAGGGCGACGGTGAGCTGTCGGTGGTCCTCGGCCCGCCGACGGTGTTCGACAAGTCGAACATCGACCAGTTCAACTTCTGATCCACTGGCTGGCGGTGCCCGGCCGGAGCCTTGCCCGGCCGGGCACCTGCCCCGACAGACTCGAAAGAAGCCCGATGGCGCGCTACTGCTTCCTGCTCCAGGTCCGTCCCGGAACTGCTCGACGAGTACCGGCAGCGGCACGCGGCGGTCTGGCCGGAGATGCTGCAGGCCCTGCACGAATCCGGCTGGCACAACTACTCGCTGTTCGCCCGCCCGGACGGCCTGCTCGTCGGCTACGTCGAGGCCGACGACCTGCAGGCCGCCCAAGCGGCGATGGCGGCCACCGAAGTCAACGCCCGGTGGCAGCGGGAGATGAGCAGGTTCTTCCTCGGCCTCGACGGACGCGGCCCCGACGAGGGCTTCGAGCTGCTCGACGAGGTCTTCCACCTCGAGGACCAGCTCGCCGCACTGCGCCGGACGCGGCGACCACCGGCAACAGTCAGGAAGGGAACCCGACATGACGGCACTCGCCGACGTCCCGAGCACCGGAAACGCCCTCGAGCGGATCCCCGCCCGGCGCACCAAGGTCGGTCTCGTCGCCGGCGGTCTCGGCGCCTACTGGCCGCAGTTCCCGGACCTGCTGCCGCAACTGCAGGCCTCGGCGCGCCGGGTGTCGGAGCGGATGCGCGCGCTCGACTGCGAGGTCGTCGACGTCGGGTTCATCTCCGACGCCGAGGACGGCGCCCGCGCCGCCGAGCAGCTGCGCGTCGCCGGCTGCGACCTGATCGTCGGCTTCCTCACCACCTACATGACCGCGTCCATGCTCGTGCCGATCGCGCAGCGCAGCGGCGCGCCCGTCCTGCTGATCAACCTGCAGCCGACCGAGGCGATGGACCACGCCACGCTTCGACACCGGCCAGTGGCTCGCCTACTGCGGCGCCTGCCCGCTGCCGGAGATGGCCAACGCGTTCCTGCGCTGCGGCATCCCGTTCCGTTCCGTCTCGGGCTACCTGGAGGACGAGCGCGCCTGGGCGAAGATCGACCGGCTGGATCCGCGCCGCCGGTGTGCGCGGCGCGCTGCGGCACGGCCGGCACGGGCTGATGGGCCACCTCTACCCCGGCATGCTCGACGTCTCGACCGACCTCACGCTCGTGCCCGGCGAACCTCGGCGGGCACATGGAGGTGCTCGAATTCGACGACCTGCGCGTGCGCGTCGACGCGGTCACCGACGCGCAGGTCGACGAGCGGATGGCGCTCGCCCGCGACGTCTTCGAGCTCGACGACAGCGTCGCAGGACGAGGACTTCCGGTGGGCGGCGCAAGGTCTCGGTCGGCCTCGACCGGCTCGTCGACGACTTCGGGCTGGACAGCCTCGCCTACTACCACCGCGGCCTGGAGGGCGAACAGCACGAACGGCTCGGCGCGGGCATGATCCTCGGCGCCTCGCTGCTGACCGCGCGCGGCATCCCGGCCGCGGGTGAATACGAGCTGCGCACCTCACTGGCGATGCTCATCGTCGACCGTCTCGGCGGCGGCGGCTCGTTCACCGAGCTGCAGGCACTGAACTTCCGCGACGGCGTCGTCGAGATGGGCCACGACGGCCCGGCGCACCTCGCGATCAGCGAGCGCCGGCCGCTGCTGCGCGGCCTCGGCGTCTACCACGGCAAGCGCGGCTGGGGCGTGTCGGTCGAGTTCGACGTCAAGCACGGCCCGGTGACCACCTTCGGCATCGCCCAGCAGCGCGACGGCGCGTTCACGCTTCGTCGCCTCGGCCGGCGAGGTCGTCCCCGGCCCGCTGCTGCAGATCGGCAACACCACCTCACGCGTCGACTTCGGCTGCGACCCGGGGGAGTGGACCGACGCGTGGAGCGCGACCGGCATCTCGCACCACTGGGCGCTCGGCGTGGGCAACCTGCTGCCCGACCTGCGGGCGACCGCCGACCTGCTGGACATCCCGCTGGTCGAGGTCGCGCCCTGACGGCACCTGCCGCCACACCTGTCAGATGTAGATCGAAGTAGAAAGCAGGTTCGACCATGGTCGACCAGAACACCGCCGATCGGGTGAAGCAGCAGCTGCGTGAGCAGCGCATCGAGTTGCCGTCCTGGGCGTTCGGCAACTCGGGCACGCGGTTCAAGGTCTTCGCGACAGCCCGGCGTGCCGCGCGACCCCTTCGAGAAGATCGCCGACGCCGCGCAGGTGCACCGCTACACCGGCGCCGCGCCGACGGTCGCGCTGCACATCCCGTGGGACAAGGTCGACGACTACCAGGCGCTGGCGAACGCCGCGGCCAAGGATCTCGGCATCGAGCTGGGCACCGTCAACGCCAACGTCTTCCAGGACGACGACTACCGCCTCGGCAGCGTGTGCAACCCCGACCCGCGCGGTGCGCCGCAAGGCCCTCGACCACCTGCTCGAGTGCGTCGACGTCATGGACCAGACCGGCTCGCGCGACCTCAAGCTCTGGTTCGCCGACGGCACCAACTACCCGGGCCAGGACAGCATCCGCGCCCGCCAGGACCGGCTCGCCGAGGCGCTGGCCGCGGTGTACGAACGGCTCGGCGAGCAACCAGCGGCTGATCCTCGAGTACAAGCTGTTCGAGCCGGCGTTCTACACGACCGACGTGCCCGACTGGGGTACCTCGTTCGCGCACTGCCTCGCAGCTCGGCGAGCGGGCGAAGGTGTGCGTCGACACCGGGCACCACGCGCCCGGCACGAACATCGAGTTCATCGTCGCGTTCCTGCTGCGCGCCGGGAAGCTGGGCGCCTTCGACTTCAACTCGCGCTTCTACGCCGACGACGACCTGATGGTCGGCGCCGCCGACCCGTTCCAGCTGTTCCGCATCCTGTTCGAGGTCGCGCCGGCGCGCGGGCTGGGGCCGGACAGCGACATCGCGTTCATGCTC
>CAWCKQ010000026.1:0-42699 GCA_963796185.1 uncultured Actinomycetota bacterium
CCGGTCATGGCGCCGGCGGTGATCCGCAGGAGGGATCGTCGGCCGGGCGGCCCAGACGCTCGGCGAGCGCCGCGGTGATACAGCTCGATGGTGTGGATGTATTCGTTGTACAGCGCGCCGGCGGCCTCGGGCAGCGTGTAGAGCAGCTGCTGGCGGGCCATCTCTTCGCCCCACTCGGTGCCGGCGATGCCGCCGAAGACCTGTTCGAGCGCATACCGGTAGGCGGCGAATGGGGAGAGCTCGGCGGGTGCGGCCAGGAACAGGTCGATGATCGGTTCCATCAACTGGTCGGGGATCAGTAGTGCCGCCTTGTTCGGGAAGTAGCGGAAGAACGTGCGGGGCGAGACATCGGCCTCCTGCGCGATCTGTTCGATCGTCGTGTTGGGGTAGCCGTTCTCGGTGAAGAGTCGGAACGCGGCCACGCGCACGGCTTCCCGGGTCCGGCGCTTCTTGCGCTCCCGGAGACCCTCGTGCTTGCCTGCCGACATGGCACCGATTGTTGCGCAGTCGGCTGCCGAAACCGGTCATTACCCGGTAACCGGCAGCACGAGGGCGAGCCCGAGGGCCACCATCATCGCGGCGATACCACCGTCGAGCAGGCGCCAAGTCCGGGCGGACGCGAAGAACCGCCGCAGTCGCTTGGCGCCGAATCCGAGCCCGGTGAACCAGACCGCACTGGCGGTCACTGCGCCGACACCGAACAGCCAGCGCTCGTCGTGGTGCTCGTTGGCCAGTGCTCCGAGCAGGATCACGGTGTCGAGGTAGACGTGCGGGTTCAGAAACGTCATCGCCAGGCAGGTCGCCAGCACACCGGTCAGGCGGGCGGGTGCCGGTCGGCGGGGGTCAACACGCCAGGCCTGAGCGCGCGGCGGGCCGCGAGTGCCCCGTAGCCGAGCAGGAACGCCGCGCCGCCGTATTTGGTGACGGCGACGATGTCGGGGTGGGCGGCGATCAGGGCGCCGAAGCCGGCGATGCCGGCGGAGATGAGCAGCAGATCGGACACGGTGCAGACCGCGACGACGGGCAGCACGTGCTCACCGCGAATGCCCTGGCGCAGGACGAAGGCGTTCTGCGCGCCGATCGCCGCAATCAGCGCCATCGTCGTGGCGAATCCGCTGAGCACGACGAGTGCGGTGGCATCCATACCGAGCACGGTAGGAGCCGGCTGGCCAACAGTACAGCTAAACATTTTTCAGTCAATTAAGCGATCTTAATGACTCGACGCGGCGGCCACCAACGGTGATGCTGGCTGGATGGAAGTCCGGCTGCATGAGGGTGTCGTCGAGTTCCTGGCGCTGGCCGGCCCGGTCTACGGTCACGACCCCGTGCTCCACACGCTCGAGCTGACGGCGCTGAGCGCGGGTGTGCCGGCTGCCGCCGTGCTGTTGAGCGTGCAGGACCAGGCCCGGGTTCTCGGTGCGGCGTTGCAGACCCCGCCCTACCCGTTGCTGGTGACGGGTCTGCCGGTGGGGACGGTGGACTGCGCAGCACAACGGCTGGCCGGGATATGCCCCGAGCTCATCGGGGTGCGCGGTCCCCGCGCCGGCGCGCTGACGTTCGCCGCCGCATGGCAGGCAGCCACCGGGCGATCGGGCAGCGTCGACGTCGATGAGCAGCTGTACCGGCTGGGACAGTTGCTACCCCCGCACACCGTACCGGGCGCGCATCGCGTCGCCGCCGCATGCGATGACGACGTGCTCGTCGACTGGGTGGAACAGTTCTTCGTCGAAACCTTCCGCCAACCCCGCGACGATGCGGCCGGTCGCCGGTTCGTGGCGAATGCCGTCCGGGCCGGAGACCGGTTCGTGCTCTGGACGCGGGAGGCCGTGCCGGTGAGTATGGCGATGCTGCGCGCCCCGGCTGCCGGGGTGTCGCGCATCGGACCGGTCTACACGCCGCCGTCGGCACGCGGGCGTGGCTACGGGTCCGCGGTGACAGCGGCTGCCGTGGAACTGGCGCATCGCAGCGGCACTGCCGAGGTGGTGTTGTTCGCCGATGCGGCCAACCCGATCTCCAACGGCATCTATCGCCGCATCGGTTTCGAGCCCGTCGCCGAATTCGTGCGGATCGGGTTCCGTGCCGCAGAGGATGCTAGGGCAGGTGCCGCGTGGTCAGGAGTCCTTCGGTGATGTCGCGGCGCAACTGCTCGAGCATGGACCGCGCCCGCAGCGCTGGGCTCTGGTCGTGCGCCTGCGCTGCCACACCCTCGATGACGTCGCCCAGGGCCGTGGTGGATGACCAGCGCGGAGCCCAGCCAGCTCGCGCTCGGCACGGGAACAGTCAAGCAGCGGAACGCTGAACGCCAAGTCGAGCCAGCCGCGGTCGATCGGTTCCAGACGTGCCCGCCAGCTCAGGTCGACCAGCGCGCCCAACAGGTGCGCGCATCAAGCCGTCGCGGCGGGGCTGTCCGGCAGCGGCACGGTCTGCGGCGCCTCGGCGCCGGAGGGGTGCGTGGGCACGGACCTGGCGGCGCGCCGCCGCCGCGCGGCCGCCAGCAGCAGTCCACCCGACACCACCCCGGTGGTGACGACGGCGGGCCAGAACAGGGCTTGGATCAGCGCGATCCTGCGCTGCGTCTTCAGGCTCCACCGGGCGGCCGACCGTGTTCGACTAGTGACGCTCATCAGACTCGCTTCCGCTCGGTGGATGTGCACCGGCCATACCCTCGCCCGGTGGGGCGCAAACGCCGTCGGCGTCCGTGTCACCCCCGGCCGGGTCCGCCTTGTGGAAGCTGACGTCCACGCGCTGAAAGCCTTTGGCCTGTTGCGCTTCGGCCTGTCCCGAATACATCTTGCGGTCGGCCTCGGTGAGGTCGACGTTGTCGGTGAACGGCGTCAGCAGGGCCCGCGGATGCAGCCGGTCCAGGCGGACCGCGTTGATCTCCGCGCACACCAGCAGCGAGGTGGAGACGAGGAACAGGAAGGCCAGCAGACCGAGCACGATGGCGAACACGCTGTTGGTCACACTCGCCGACGCCAGCACGTGCGCGACGTAGGCGGCGCCGAACCACTGCAGCATCTGCCACACCACCGCGGCGAGCAGCGCGCCGGGTAGCACGTCGCGGTAGGTCAGCGGGCGCACCGTGGTCACCCGGAAGGCCGCAGTGCACACCGCGGTGTTGAGCACCAGTGAGGCGACCACCACCCCGGCGGTGCCCAGGAAGCCGAGACTGGCCCAGCCCTTGCCGATAGCGGTCAGCACTGTCGTCGCGATGACCGCGGAGCCCAGCACGATCAGCAGCACCAGGCTGTGCAGGCGGGATTTGATCGGGTCCGGCCGCGCGTACCGGGGCACCGCCCATACGGTGTCCATCGCGTTCTGCAGGGCCTGGCCGACGCCGAGTCCGCCGTAGAGCGCGCCCGCGATGCCGACCACGACCGCGGTGGTTCCCCCGCTGAGCGCCTCAGGTTGATTGAGCTGATCGCCGATGACCGGGAACTGGTCGATGGCCGCGTTGACGATCTCTGCACGCCACTCCGGCCGGCCCGACAATATGACGCCGAGCAGGGTGGTCAGCAGCAGCAGCAGCGGGAACAGCGAGACGAACGCGTAGTAGGTGATCAGCGCTGCCAGGAAGTACGCCTGATCGTCGATGTACTTGTAGACGACAGCGATGGTGAAGCCCGCAGCCTTGCTGCGCCGCTGGATGCGATCCAGCCACTTGACCATCGCGACCTCCCGCGCATCCCGGCTCGGCGCCGACGTTCGCGGAGGGATACCCGCTCACCTGCGGATCATGCGCGGCGGCCGTGCGACCGCCGCAGCGTCCGCCCGCGCTTGCGGCTCTCGCGCTCTTTGACCTCGGCCTTGTCGATGGCGCTGGTGTCGCGCAGCGGCAGTTGCAGAGTGTCCTCGGCGGGGATTCCGGCCTGCAGTTGGCGGCCGCGCTCGAGTTCGGCGTCGACCTCGGCACCGAACAGCAGGGCCACGTTCGTCAGCCACAGCCACAGCAGGAACACGATGACACCGGCCAGGGCGCCGAACGTCTTGTTGTAGCTGCCGAAGTTGGCGACGTAGACACCGAACAGCAACGAGGCGACGATCCACGTCAGGATGGCGATGGCGGCACCCACGCTGATCCACCGGAACTTCGGCTGCTTGACGTTCGGGCCGGTGTAGTACAGCGTCGCGACCCCGACGATCACCAGCACCAGCAGCACGGGCCAGCGGGCGATGTTCCACACCGCCAGGCCGGTCTCCCCGATGCCGATGTACCCGCCCAGCGTTTCGGCCACCGGCCCACTGACCGCGAGCAGGAAGGCGGCCACCGCCGCGATGATCAGGCCTGCGAAGGTCAGCAGCAGCTGCTGCAACCGCAGCTTCCACATCGGTCGGCCCTCTTCGACCTCGTAGATGCGGTTCATCGCGCGACCGAAGGCGCCGACATAGCCCGACGCCGACCACAGGGCGCCGAGAAGGCCGGCTACCAGCGTGAAGCCGGCCGATGGTGCGTTGACGAGCTGCTCGATCGGCTGTCGCAACACGTCGACGGCGGCGCCCGGGCTGACGTCGTCGACGATGCCGAGGATGGCGTCGGCGGTGCGTTCGTCCTGACCGATCACGCCGAGCAGCGACATCATCACCAGCAGAGCCGGGAACAGTGACAGCACCGCGTAATACGTCAGCGCCGCGGCCAGGTCCATGCACTGGTCCCGGCTGAACTCGCCGACGGTCTGGCGCAGGACGTACAACAGTGAGGGTCGGGTGAGTTCCGTCGGCGAATCCGGCTTGTCCGGATGGTCGGGGTGGGGGCGCCCTTCGGTGCGGTCGGCTTGCTGGTCACCGTCATCAAGAGTCGTCGCGGCAGCCGACGTGGCCGGCGGGGAGTCCGGTGACGGGGCGGGCGTGACAGCGCGCAATGGGCCGCCTGGCCCGCTTTTCGCGCGCCTGGTCAGGGCTCCGGTCGCCAGTCCGGCCACGAACGCGCCGGCCAGCGCCGTTGCGCTCCGACGCGGCGGGGCAGGTGGTGGGTGTTGCTGGCGTTGCAGGCCGCCGACCTGAGACTGCATGGTCGAGAAGATGCCCTCGGCCGGACCACCCGAAACGTCGTCTGAACGGGTAGCGGACGGGGCGGGGGTTCCGGGTTTGCGCGCGCCGTCAGCGGGCACCCGACCGTCATGGTGTGCCGAGTAGGAGGTGAGCCGCGATGACGGGACCGAAGACCGAGCCGTCGACCGGGGAGCTGCTGAGTCAGCTCTCCGCGCAGACGTCACGGCTGATCCGTGACGAGCTGCGCCTGGCGCAGAAGGAGATGCAGCAGTCCGCCAAGCATGCCGGCGTAGGAGCCGGGCTGGCCGGTGCCGCGGGCCTGCTCGCGGTCCTGGGACTGGCCACCCTCATCGCCGCCGCCGTGGCTGCGCTGTCGCTGGTGTTGCCCGTATGGGCGGCGGCGGTGATCGTGGCCGTGGTGCTGTTCGCCGCGGCGGGCATCGCCGCGCTGGTGGGCAAGAAACAGGTCGAGCAGGTTCCGCCGCCGGCCGCAGAGTCGGTGGACAGTATCAAGACCGACATCGCCGAGGTGAAGGGAGCCCGCCATGGCAACAGGACCTGACGCACAGCCCGAGCCGGGGCCCGACGCGAGCGTCGACGACCTGCAGTCCGACATCGAGCGAACCCGCACCGAGCTGGGTGAAACCGTGGGTGCGCTGTCGGACAAGTTCGATGTGAAGGGCCGCGCACAGCAGAAGGTCACCGAGACCAAAGAGGCTGTGGCGCAACGCAGTCATGAGGCCGTCGAGGTCGCCAAGGCCAAGCCTGCGGTCCCGGTCGGACTGCTGGTGGCCGTCGTCGCGACGCTGGGCGTCGTGATCTGGCTGCGCCGGCGCTGAGGCCCGACGGTCGGATCGCTGCGCTGAACCGGCGAGATCCAGGGTAAAGCGCCGGGCGTACGCTGGCCCACCGTGATCGATATCGCCCTCAGCGACATGCGGGACTGGTTCGGCTTCGGTGTGGCGGGCAATTTCGCCGGGCACCTCGAACAAGCCGGGCGAGGCCGTCGATTTCGTCAACGTGGCCAGCGAGGGCGCTGCACCGAAGGGCATCTTCCCGTGGTACGCCCCGGGGTCGGACACGTTCCTCGGCGAGTTCCCGCTGTCCAACGACGCCATCCTGCTGCCTGGCCAGAGCGAGGGCCCGCTGAACCTGCAGATCGAGCCGGAGGTGTGCCTGGCCTGCCGGGTGGTGTGGCAGGGCGACACGGTGGTCACGCTGCAGCCATTCGCGCTCGGCGCCTTCAACGACTGTTCGATCCGCCGGCCGGGTGCACCGAAGATCAGTCACAAGAAGAACTGGGGCCCGTCGTCGAAGGGGGTGTCCGGCTCGTTCTTCGACATCGGCGATCTCACCCCGGACGGGCCCACCGCGACACTTCGCCTGGTCTGCTTCCTGCACGCCGATGGTGAAGAGCACGAATACGGCGTCGACAGCCCCCTGATCGGTTACTCGTACTACGGCGAGGTCCTGCTCGACTGGATCGTCGAGCGCCTCGCCAACCAGAAGGGCTCGCCGGACACCCCACTCGAAGACGTCGGTGCATTGATGGTCGCCAGCGGGCATCCCGAGCACGCGCTCATCGGCATCGGTGCCACCCGGTACACGCCGCTGGGGGAGACCACCTTCCTCAAGGCGGGCGACGACGCGGTCGTACGCGTCTACGACACCGCCATCGATGCGGTGGCGGAGTTGCGTCAGACAGTCAGATAGCCGACGGCGAGCTGCCGGGGTTGATGCGTCAGTCCCCGAACACCGCGCGCGGCGGCGGGGGGTCGGCGAGAATCGCCGGCAGGACGAAGGTCTCGATGTAGCGGCGGGCGGTCTGCGGTTCGTCGATGTCGGGGATGACGCTCAGCAACATGGCCAGCGCGGTCGAGATGATGAACTGCCCGACGTCTGCAGCGCGCAACCCGGGGCGCAGCCGCGCCGTGGTGTCGCCCTCGCGCATCGCCTCGACGAGTTGCTCGACCAGAACCGGTAATTCGGGATCGTTGGCCACCAGATGGGCCACCGTGCCCTCGTCGGTCTGCTCGGACAACGTCTGCAGCAGCGGGTCGTGGATCAACTCGGTGGCGACGATGACCAGGCTCTCGACGAGAATGTCTGCCAGGCCGCCGTTTTCGGGGATCCGCCGGCCGATCTCGTCTTGATGTCGCCGGGTCTTGCGGGCCACCAGCGCTTCGAGCAGGCGTTGCCGGTTGGGGAAGTGCCGGTAGATCGCGGCGCGCGAATAGCCGGCTTCCCGGGCGATGACCTCCATGGTCGACGCCTGGAATCCGCGCTGCAGGATCGACCGCTCGGCGGCGTCCATCAGCATCGTCCTGGCCTGCTCGGCGGTGTTGCCCCCGCCGACCGGCCGACCCCGGGTGCGCCGTCGGGCGGTCGTGCCGGGTGGCTGATCGCTTGGCATCGCGCTCCTCTTCGCGGCCCAGTATGCCGGACCCCTTGTGCCGCCGACCGGCCGCACCTATAAATAGATAGATTCGAACCAGCATCTATTTATTGGCTCGGTGAGGGGGACTGCATGCGACGACGGCTGACGGAATGGGTGGGGATGGGCATTCTCGCGGGCGCGGCGTCGGGGGCCCTGCTGCTCGGCGCCCCGACCGCGTCCGCCGATTCCGACTCCGGTGCCACGCACGCCGCAGCGCACGTGAGCCACCGCACCGAGACCGCGAAGCCCGCGCAGCGCAGCGAACGGCGCCCGCGCACGCACCGCGACAGAGAGACCCGGATCAGAGCCCGGGCGCAGGCCGCCGCCGAAACCGGTGACGATCGCGAATCCGAACCCAAAAGGACACCGAGGCGGCTCACCACGGCGCGCGCCGCGTCCCAGCACACCGCCGCGGCGAGATCGTCCCAGCGCCGGCCGACGCTGCTCAACGTCGTCGGGTCCCTGGCGGTCAACGCCCTCGTCGGAGCCATCCACGTGGTCGACGGTCCGCCGAAGCCGCCCGCGGGCAGCAGCGTCACGGTCGCCACGTCGTCGCTGACCCTGCCCATCGGCAGCGGCCGCGACGTGCAGGCCGACTGGTACTTCCCCGACGAGGCGAGTACCTCGACGCGACTGGTTTATCTCCAGCACGGGTTCCTGGCGAGCGGACCGATGTACAGCCACACCGCGGCCCGTCTCGCCGAGCGGACCGACAGCATCGTCGTCGCACCGTCACTGTCGTCGAACTTCTTCGCGCCCGACGCGGCCTGGGTGGGTGGCGCCACGATGCAGCGGGCGGTGGCCGACCTGTTCGTCGGCGACCGCGCCGCGCTGGCCGAAAGCGCCTCCGCAGCAGCGGGTCACGCGGTCACACTGCCGCGGAAGTTCGTCCTGGTCGGGCACTCCGCGGGCGGCACGCTGGTGATCAGCGCCGCGGGTTTCATGGCTGACAACGGCGCGATCGCCGACCTCGCCGGCGTCGTCCTGCTCGACGGAGTCGAACCCGCGGGCTCCCATCTGGTCAGCCAGGCGCTGGCGAAACTGAACGGTGCCGACGACCGCCCCGTCTACCTGGTCTCCTCCGAGCGCTACTTCTGGAATCGGGGCGGCGACATGGCGGACAAGTTGGCACTCGCCCGGCCGCAGCGCTTCGTCGGTGTCGGGCTCACCGACGGCCGGCACATCGACTACATGGAAGGTGGCAACCCGCTGATCCAGTTCGGTGAATACCTCACCGCCGGCTTCTCCCGGTCGCAGAACATCGACGCGGCCGCGCTCCTGACCGCCGGCTGGGTCGACGACCTGTTCACCGGGGCCACCGCCGAGGGTGTCTACGGCGCGCCCGGGCAGCGCATCCCGATCGAGACGCCCGCCGGCACGGCCACCGCGGTGGTGCTGCCCCTCGGGGAGCCGACCCGGCCGGTGTGGCCGCCGTTGCTGGACTCGACCCTGTCCGCGATCTTCGACTTCGCCGGGCGGCATCTGTTCGTCTACGAACCGCTGCGGGGCATGCACCCCGCGCCTGCGGGTGTGACGGCGATCGCAGCGTAGCCGCCCGTTTCGGGACTTCTGCCGTCCAGCGGAATTTTCTGCGCCGGCGTCGAGCTTTCACAAGGTGCTGCGCTACGGAGCGGCCCACGACGGAGGAGACCGAGATGACCGATCGCTGTTCGACTGCCACCGAGATCTCCGGGCATGCCGTGCGCCGCGCGCTGTTGATGGGCGGTATCGGCGCGGTCACCGCGGCGGGTCTGATCGGCCCGGGCACCGCGAACGCCCACGCCGCCGAGTCGTGCCCGGACGTGCAGGTGGTCTTCGCCCGCGGAACCGCCGAACCTGCGGGCCCCGGTCGGGTCGGTCAGGCCTTCGTGGCGGACCTGCGCAACGATCTGGGTGGGCGCAGCGTCGATGTGTACTCGGTGAACTACCCGGCGTCCTACGATTTCCTGCAGTCCGCGCCGCAGGGTGCCGATGATGCGAGTGCCTTCATCAAGGCCACCGCCGCGGGCTGCCCCGCCACCAGCATCGTGTTGGGCGGGTACTCCCAGGGGGCCGCGGTGATCGATCTACTCACCGCCGATCCCGGCGCCACCTTCGGGTTCGGCCGGCCCATGCCGCCCGCCGTCGCCGACCACGTCGCGGCGGTCGCGGTCTTCGGTAACCCGGCGGGCAGGATCGGCCGCACGTTGAGCGCGGCGAGCCCGCTGTACGGGGCCAAGACGATCGACTTGTGCAACGGGGCGGACCCGGTGTGCTCGGCCGGTGACGACCGCGCAGCGCACAGCCGGTACGTCGAGGTCGGGCTGCCCGCGCGGGCAGCCGATTTCGTGGCCGGCATGATCGCGGGCCAGGCGCCGGCAGATGTTCGGATCAACGCTTCGGGCACCGTCGGCTGAACGCCGCGCAGGGCCGGCGACACATGAGCTGAAGATGGCGCCCGATTAGCATGGCTGATGTGGCGGAGCAGATGATGGGACACCTACGCTGGGAAGACCGTCAGACACCGCTTGACACTCACCAACTTGCCGCCCTGGCCGCGGTGATCGAAACAGGCAGCTTCGACGCGGCAGCCGAGCGGCTGCATGTGACGCCATCGGCGATCAGCCAGCGCATCAAGACTCTCGAGCAGCGAGTGGGTCAGGTCCTCGTTGTGCGCGAAAAACCCTGCCGTGCCACAGTCGCCGGTATTCCGCTGCTCCGGTTGGCCGCGCAGACAGCGCTGTTGGAAGCCGAGGCACTTGCCGAATCGACGGGCGAACACCCGGACCTCACCCGCATTGCGATCGCGGTCAATGCCGATTCGATGTCGACGTGGTTCACCAGAGTGTTCGATGCACTATCCGATGTCTTGTTCGACATCCGGATCGAGGACCAGGATCACTCCGCACGACTGCTTCGCGAAGGTGCGGTGATGGGGGCGGTGACCACCGAACGGACACCGATACCGGGGTGTCGGGTGCAGAAGCTGGCAGTGATGCGTTACCGCCCATTCGCTACGCCGGCCTACGCCCGGCGATATTTTCCGAAGGGCTTCACTGCCGCCAGCGTCGCCAAGGCTCCCTCGATGGCGTGGAACCGCGCCGACGCGCTGCAGGACAACCTGGTGCGCAAAGCCTTCCGTACCGCGGTAGCGCGGCCCGTGCACTACGTGCCCACCGCGGAAGGGTTCAGCGCGGCGGTGCGAGCCGGACTGGGCTGGGGCGTGTTCCCCGAACATCAGGTGGAGCCCGGCCTGGCTCGAGGATCACTGATCCAGGTCGCCGACGTGCACCTCGACCTTCCGCTGTACTGGCAATGCTGGAAGGTCGAGAGTCGAATCATCGCCAGGATCACTCAGGCCGTTCAGTCAGCCGCCGCAGGCACGAACCACGAATCGAGCTGAGACCCCAAGGAGTCAGGTTCGGGACCCTCGACGTGGCGCGGTGCTATGGCCGCGCTTCGAAGATCAGGTTGAACGGCGTCTGGGTGGCTAGGCGGAATGTGGTGAAACCTGCGTCGTCCACCATGACCTCTCGCAGGCGCCGCTCGCCGGCCTGCGCGCCCAGGGCCGGACCACGCCGCGCGAGCGACACTGGCACGCACACCAGCGAGGATGCTGCATAGAACAGCCGCCCCACCGGATTGAAATTGTCGCTGACATGGTCGTGGGCGAACGGCTCGACCAACAGGCAGTGGCCGTCGGGCTTGAGCGCAGCCCTGGCATGACGCGCGGCGCCGGAGGGATCCGCCATGTCGTGCAGGCAGTCGAAGAAGGCAACGAGGTCGTAGTCGCCGCTCTCGTAGGACGTGGCGTCGGCGACCTCGAAGCTCGCATTGTCGACGCCGGCTGCGGCCGCGCGCGCACGGGCGGTCTCGATCGACGGTCCGTGGTAATCGATTCCGACGAACTGAGACTGCGGAAACGCCTGGGCCATAAGGATTGTGCTGGCGCCGTGCCCGCAACCGACATCAGCGCCTCTGCCGCCTGCTTCCAGCTTCGCTACGACGCCGTCCAGCGACGGCAACCAGGACGAGACCAGGTTGGCGTGGTAGCCGGCCCGGAAGAATCGTTCTGTGCCCTCGAAAAGACACGGATGATGCTCGCCCCACTCCATGCCGTCGCCACTGCGGAAGTTCTGCACCGCGCGATCGCGGATCGCGAAGAGGTCCCGGACGATCTGGTACGCGCCGGGAAGATCCACCGGGCCGTCGGGGTCGGCCAAGCACGCGGACTGTTCCTCGTTCAAGAAGTATTTGTCGCCCGCCTCGTCGAACTCGACGTATCCACTCGCTGCCTGATTGGCCAACCATTCGCGGATGTAGCGCTCGCTGGTCCCCGTCCGCTGGGCCAGTTCCCGGGCCGATGACGGCTGTGCCGCGAGCGCCGAGTACAAGCCCAGTTCGTCGCCGATCGACACCAGTACGGCGCTCGCGGCGGCGCCCAGGTCGCCGACCGCCATGCCGAGGAATTTGTCGATTCTTTCTTCAGTGGTCGTCATCGCAAGCTCCTTTCGGCGGCCTACATTCGACGCTAGACCTGGCACCGAACAGTGCAGCGACTTTGGCGGTTTCTCTCGAGGTGCTCAGCCGAATTCCAGCAGGGTGTACGCGCCGCGGAACTGTTTCATCGCTTTCCACTGCCAGAACGCTGGAAACACGGTGTTGAAGAACAGGCCCCTGCCGCGCGGCATCGGCAGATCGTGCACAGCGCGGATACCCGGCACGGTGTTGACCAGGTCGGCCAGTTGGCGAGCTGACAGGCTGAAGGGCATCGGCGGAACGCGGTATTTGCGCGTGGTCCGCATCCCTTTCGGCGCGAACTTCTTCACCAGGACCGGCGGCAGGTCGAAGACCATCTGACCGCCCGGAAAGCGGCGGGCGCACTCTCTGATGAGGCCCATGGATTCATCGGGCTGCAGATACATCAACAGCCCTTCAGCGGTGATGAAGACGCCGTTGCTCCTGTCGACCTTATCCATCCAGCCGTAGTCCAGTGCCGACTGCGCGAGGTTGGTGATGCGTGGGGAGGCGGGCAGCAGCCGTTGCCGCAACTCGATGATGGGCTCGAAATCGACCGTGATCCAACGGAATTGCGCATCGGGTAGCGCGCTGCTCAGGCGCCAGAAGCTGGTCTGCAGGCCCTCGGCGAGGGCGACGACGGTGGCGGTGGGGTGTTTCGACAGGTACTCGCGCGCGCTGCGATCGAAGGCCAGCGAGCGCACGGCCATTTCCTGGCCTTTGCGGCCGAACTTGTCGAAGTCGACGTCGATGGCCTCCACCAGTCGGATGGCCATGGGGTCGTCGATGATGGCGTCTGGATGGCGGGCCTGGTGCGCCCTGGCATTCAGCGTCAACAGCGCCGTTTCCGAGACGCCGGTCAGTTTGCTCGCGCCGTCTTCGTTCCCCACGTCGACAAACCTACCTGCGCGGGCGACCACGGTCCGGCAGGTCACCGCAGCGGACCTGCCCCCGGCGCGTTGAACGCGGCGGGGAGAATCGACGGTCATGAGCGCGTCGGTCACCGTCCGGATCCTCGGTGTCGGAATGGGTCCGCAGCATGTCACCCGCGAGGTCGCCGACGCGCTGCGTGGCGTCGACTACGTGCTGGCTGCGCAGAAGTCCGGCGACGATCCGCTGCTCGCGCTGCGCCGGGAGATCGTCGCCGCGCACCCCGGCCCCCGGGGTCCCGCCCAGGTCATCGCCCTGCCGGACCCGCCGCGCGACCGCTCGGCCACGCTGAGCGCCGGCGGCTACGCATCGGCGGTGACCGACTGGCACGACGCCAGAGCCGCCCAGTACGCCGAGGTGCTCCGCACCCGCGGGGGCACGGCCGCGTTCCTGGTGTGGGGGGACCCGTCGCTGTACGATTCCACGATCCGCGTCCTGGAGAAGGTGCGCGCCCTCGGTGTCGACGTCGACGTCGAGATGCTGCCCGGCATCAGCGCACCGGCACTGCTGGCCGCCCGGCACCGGATCGTGTTGCACGAGGTCGGCCGGTCCGTGCACATCACCACCGGCCGGCGGCTGCAGGAGGCGGTCGCGGCCGGCATCGACAACATCGTCGCGATGCTGAATCCGCCGCCGGAGCGCCTCGACTTCACCGGCCTCGGCGGCTGGACGATGTGGTGGGGCGCCAACCTGTCGGCCCCCGGGGAACGACTGCTCAGCGGCCGCGTCGCCGACCTCCGGCCCGCCCTGGCCGACGCCCGCGCGGCGGCCGAAGCGACCGACGGCTGGGTGATGGACCTGTTCCTGGTGCGGAAGACCTGATGGCCGGCCTGCTGATCGCCGGTACCACCAGCGACGCCGGCAAGAGCCTGGTCACCACCGGCCTGTGCCGGGCGCTGGCCCGTCGCGGCGTCGCGGTGGCGCCCTTCAAGGCGCAGAACATGTCGAACAACTCGATGGTCGCCGACGGCCCCCACGGCGCGGTCGAGATCGGACGCGCACAGTGGGTGCAGGCCCTCGCGGCGCGGGCCACTCCCGAAGCGGCGATGAACCCGGTGCTGCTCAAACCCGGCAGCGACCAGCGCAGCCATGTCGTCCTGATGGGGCGGCCGTGGGGTGCGGTGGCCTCGTCGGACTGGCTCGAGGGCCGACGGGAACTGGGTGCCGCCGCCCACGCCGCCTTCGACGACCTGGCCGGGCGGTTCGACGTCGTCGTCGCCGAAGGCGCCGGCAGCCCCACCGAGATCAATTTGCGCACCGGGGATTACGTGAACCTCGGGCTGGCCCGGCACGCGGGCCTGGCGACGGTCGTGGTCGGAGACATCGACCGCGGCGGGGTCTTCGCGGCGTTCCTGGGCACCGTCGCGCTGCTCTGCCCCGAGGATCAGGCCCTGGTCACCGGATTCATCGTGAACAAGTTCCGCGGTGACCTGGCGCTGCTCGCACCCGGCCTCGCTGATCTCGAACGACTCACCGGGAGAAGGGTTTTCGGTACGCTCCCATGGCATCCCGACGTCTGGCTGGATTCCGAGGACGCGCTGGATCTGCAAAGCAGGCGGTCACCGAGGCCGGGGGCCCGCCGGGTCGCGGTGATTCGGCTGCCGCGCATCAGCAACTTCACCGACGTCGACGCACTGAGCCTCGAACCCGATCTCGACGTCGTGTTCGCCTCGCACCCCGGCAGCCTGAGCGATGCCGATCTGGTGGTTCTCCCGGGCACCCGCTCGACGATCGCCGACCTCACCTGGCTGCGCACGCGTGGGCTCGACGAGGCCGTGCGGGCGCACGCCGCGGCAGGCAAGCCGGTGCTCGGCATCTGCGGCGGCTTCCAGATGCTCGGCCGCACGGTGCGCGACTGCGTGGGCGTCGAGGGCCGCGCCACCACCGTCGACGGACTCGGATTGCTGGACGTGGAAACCGAATTCGGCGCCGAGAAGGTGTTGCGGCTGCCCGTCGGACAGTGGCTGGGCGCGCCGGCGTCCGGCTACGAGATCCACCACGGCCGCGTTACGCGAGCGGCATCGGTCGAGGAATTCCTCGGTGGTGCCCGCCGCGGTCAGGTGTTCGGCACGATGTGGCACGGCGCTCTGGAGGGCGACTGCCTGCGGGCCAGGTTCCTGGGGGAGACTCTCGGTCTTGCCGCGTCGGGGATCTCGTTCCCCCGAGCGCGCGACCGACGGCTCGACGTGCTCGGCGACCTCGTCGAGCAACACCTCGACGTCGACGCACTGCTGAAGGCCGCCCGCCACGGCCCCGGGCGCACCCTGCCGTTCCTCCCGCCGGGTGCGCCGTGACCCGGCCCAGGATACTGCTGCTCGGCGGTACTGCCGAGGCCCGCGCACTGGCTGAAGAACTCTGCTTCACAGCGGATGTGACCACATCGCTGGCCGGCCGAGTCAGCGACCCGCGGCTGCCGGTCGGCGACGTCCGCATCGGCGGGTTCGGCGGCGTCGACGGACTGCGGCGCGCGCTCGAGCGCTTCGACGCGGTCGTCGACGCCACACACCCGTTCGCGAAGAACATCTCGGCCAACGCCGTGGCCGCCTGCACCGCCGGCGACATGCCACTGCTGCGGCTGGAACGACCCGGCTGGGCGGACCGCTCGCGCGACTCCTGGCACTGGGTCGACTCCCACGACGTCGCCGCGTCGCACGCGGCCAGCCTTGGCCGGCGGCCCCTGCTGACCGTCGGGCGTCAGGAACTCGCCCGGTTCATTCCCGCTCTGCATGAGTGCGCGGTGCTCGCCCGGGTGGTGCAGGCGCCCGACGAATCGCTTCCCCCGCAGTGGCGCCTGGTCACCAGCCGCGGCCCCTACCTGCTGCCCGGCGAACTCGCACTGCTGCGCGATCACCGCGCCGACGTGCTGATCACCAAGGACTCCGGGGGCGAGTACACCTGGCCCAAGATGGTGGCGGCCGAGCGGCTCGGCGTGCCGGTCGTCATCGTGCGGCGCCCGCCACCGGCGCCCGGCGTCCCCGTCGTGCACGATGTCGACGAGGTCGTCACCTGGGTGACCGCACTACGATGACGCGGTGAGGATCCTGGTCACCGGTGGTGTCCGGTCGGGGAAGTCCCGGCATGCCGAAGCGCTGCTCGACGCTGCGGGCCGGGTGACCTACGTGGCGCCGGGCCGCCACTCCGACGGCAGCGACCCGGACTGGGACGCCCGCATCGTCGCGCACCGCGACCGCCGGCCACCACACTGGCAGACCGTCGAGACCGCCGACGTCGCCGGCGCAGTCGCCGCGGCCGACGGGCCGGTGCTCGTCGACTGTCTGAGCACCTGGGTGGTCGCCCTGCTGGATGACGGCCGACTCTGGGACTCCGGTTCGGCACAGGCTCAGGCGGTGGTCGCCGACCGGGTCGAGGCGCTGTGCGAGGTGCTCGAGCGGACCCGGCAGGTGGTGATGGTGACCAGCGAGGTGGGTCTCGGCGTGGTGCCCGCACACCGGTCGGGTGTGTTGTTCGCTGACGTGCTCGGCGCCGCCAACCAGCGTGTCGCGGCGGTCTGCGACGAGGTGCATCTGGTGATCGCCGGTCGCGTGCTGCGGATGTGATCGCCGCTCAGCGGTGTTGGTAGCGCTCCCGGTGCAGTACCGAGTCCAGTGCCGCCCGGGCACGCCAGCCGAAGCGCTCGAGGTCGGGCACATCGGGCAGGTCCTCTACCGGCCCGACACACAGCCACGCGACGGGACGGACGTGGTCGGGCAGGTCCACCAGCGAGCGCAGGAAGTCCTCGCGGTAGAAGGACACCCAGCCCACGCCGAGACCTTCGACAGTCGCTGCGAGCCAGAGGTTCTGGATCGCGCACACCACCGAATAGAGTCCGGCGTCGGGGATCGCGTGTCGGCCGAGCGCCCGTGGTCCACCGCGGGTGGGGTCATATCCCACCACGATGCCCAGGCCCGACTCGCAGATTCCCTCGATCTTGATCCGGGCGAAGGTGTCGGCGCGCTCGCCCGACAGCGTCGCGGCGAACACGTCCCTTTCGGTGGCCACGTGGTCCCGGAACGCGCGCAACGTCTCCGGAGCGCGCACCAGCACGAAGTCCCACGGCTGGGTCATGCCGACCGACGGCGCGGCGTGCGCGGCCAGCAGCACCCGCTCGAGGACGTCGTCGGCGACCGGCGCACCGGTGAACTCGCGACGGGTGTCGCGGCGCCGGTTGATCACGTCGTACAGCGCCGCGCTGTCGCTCACGTGCGACCACCGCGCTTGGCCGAGCGGTCCCGCGCCGGGTCGTACAGGTGGCTCTCGCCGGCCTCGGGGTCCGGCGTGCCCGCGAGCGCGCGGCCGACGAGGATCACCGCGGCCTGGCGCAGATCGGCGGCCGCCACCGCCTCGGCGATGTCGGCCACGGTGCCGCGCAGCACCTGCTCCCGCGGCTGCGAGGCGCGGTAGACGACCACCACCGGGCAGTCCGGACCGTAGGCCGGGACCAGCTCCGCCATCAGCTCGCGGATCCGGGTGACGGCCAGGTGCAGCACGAGCGTCGCGCGGGTCGCCGCGAAGGCCGCCAGCGACTCGGTCGCCGGCATCGCCGTCGAGCGCTGCCGGGTGCGGGTCAGCACCACCGACTGCGCGACGAGCGGGACGGTGAGTTCGCGCCCGACGCGGGCGGCGGCAGCAGCGTAGGCCGGTACGCCGGGCGTCACCGCCCACGGCACACCGGCGGCGTCGAGCCGGCGTGTCTGTTCGGAGAGCGCCGAGTACAGCGACGGATCACCCGACACCAGCCGCACCACCCGGTGCCCGGACCGGTGCCCGGCGAGCAGCCGGTCGACGATCCCGTCGAGGTCGAGGTCCGCGGTGTCGACGAGGTCGGCGGCCGGGGAGCAGTGCGCGAGCACGTCGGGATCGAGATAGCTGCCCGGGTACAGCACGACGTCGGCTTCGGCGAGCATCCGGGCAGCGCGCACCGTCAGCAGATCCGCGGCTCCCGGGCCGGCGCCGACGAACTGCACTGGATCTGTCATCGATGCGCAGTGTAGGGGAGACCGCTGCGCCCACCGGCCGTCAGCGCGGTGGCGCGGTCGTTCCGCGCACGATCAACTTCGGCTCCAGGACCACGTCCGCGGCCCGCGACGGACCCTCGACAAGCATGGGCACCGCGAGTTCCACGACCGGCACGCGGGCGGCCTGTGCGCGGAAGAACTCCGGCTCTGCGTTGGTGCTGAGCAGGATCAGTGCGCCGGGCCGGTGCTGAGCAGGGAGTCGACGACTCTGTCCTCCGTGCGGTCGGGCAGGTTGGCCGGCATGGTCTACGGGGGCCGTGTCACACCTTCCACATGGGAGGCGACATGGCCGCGATCATGCCCGCAGCGGGGGACAGGCTGCGACTGGTGCATGTGGCCGACACGATGGAGCTTCGCCGCTCGCACGGACTGCGCTACATCACCAACCCGCCCGGCAATCCGGTGCGGTTGCACCAGCACCGGAAGATCGGTGGCGGCGCCGTGAACTGGGACGAGTTCTTCGGCGGCCTGGCGAAGTTGGGGTTCGATGACCGCGACGACACCGTGATGGTCTCGAGCGTGTTCGCCGAAGACGAGGCTGCGCAGGATGTCTCGCGGCACCAGCTCGAGACGATGACCGAATACGTCGCCAAATAACGCTGATTCCCGCCGAACTTGCATTCCAGCAGGCTCGCACTCGCACTTTCGCTGCTGGAATGCAGTTTCGGCGCGAGCGGGAATGCCAGGCAGACACGTAGGATTCACTCGTCGAAACCAGGCGCAGGCACAATCCCGCAAAGCGTCGTCGCGAACTGTGCGACGCCGCGATCGCCTTGCTGGCCGATGAGGGGCCGCGCGGCCTGAGTCACCTCAAGGTGGACCGGCACGCCGGCGTGCCCGACGGCACCACGTCCTTCTACTACCGGACCCGTACCGCGCTGCTGCACGGCGTGGCCGATCAGCTGGTGCGCTATGACGCCGAGGCGTTCACCGAAGCGTTCAAGGACGTCGCCACCAGCACCGGCGACGTCATCGCGCGTCTGCTGGCCCGCCAGATCCTGTCCATCCGCGAGGAACCCCAGCATTCCCGGACCCGGGCCCGGCTCGAACTGACGATGCTGGCGCGGCGCGACGCCGACATCGCCTCGGAGTTCCAGGAGATGGCCGAGAGTTTCCGGGCCTTGGCCGAACGCCTCGTGATGGCGATCCAGACCGACAGCGGGCCGGCGGTCGACCGATCCCTGTGCGACGAGCAGACCTCGGTGTTGCTGGCCTACCTCGGCGGTCTGGTGTTCGCGTTCGCCAACGATTCGCCCGAGCCGATCGGCCGCGAGGACATCGAGCGCCAGATCCGCGCGGTCGTCATCGGCGTGGCCGCCGTGCGGCAAACCTGAAGCCGTACAACGCCGGTGGCCTCAGAGGCCCATCAGCGACTCGAGCGGCGTGCGGGCGAAATACACCGCGAAGCCGGCCGCCACCACCCACAGCAGCGGGCTGATCTCGCGCACCTTGCCCGCCGCGGTCCGCATCACCACCCACGCGATGAAACCGACCCCGATGCCGTTGGCGATCGAGTAGCTGAACGGCATCACCGCGACGGTCAGCACCACCGGCAGGGCCACCGAGAACTCGGACAGCTCGATGTGGCGCAGATGCGACACCATCATGGCGCCGACGATCACCAGGGCCGCGGCCGCCACCTCGGTCGGCACGATCGACGCCAGCGGTGAGACGAACATCGCGGCCAGGAACAGCGTTCCGGTCACCAGGTTGGCCAGCCCGGTACGGGCCCCTTCCTCGATACCCGCGCCGGACTCGATGAACACGGTGTTGGACGACGACGACGTCGCCCCGCCGACCACCGCGCCGGCCCCTTCGACGATCAGCGCGGAGCGCAGTCGAGGGAAGGTGCCTTGGGCGTCGGACAGTCCGGCTTCGCGGGACAGGCCAGTCATCGTGCCCATCGCATCGAAGAAGTTCGCGAACACCAGCGTGAAGATCAGGATCACCGCGGCGATGACTCCGATGCGGCTGAAGCTGTTCAGGCTGAACTCACCCACCAACCCGAGATCGGGCAGCGCGAACGGCGAGCCGGACAGGGTGGGCACCGACAGCGCCCAGCCGCCCGGCTTCTCGGTCGCCGATCCCAGATGCCAGATCGCCTCGATGACGACGGCGACGACGGTGCCGGCCACCAGGCCGATCAGGATGCCGCCGCGGACACGCCGGGACACCAGGATGCCGGTGAGAAGCAGCGTCAGCACGAACACCAGCGTGGGCACGGTACTGATGGAGCCCTGCCCGCCAGTGCCCAATCCGACCGGAGGAGAAGCCAATCCGGTCGAGGCGATGAAACCCGAATCGACCAGCCCGATGAACAGGATGAACAAGCCGATGCCGGCCGTGATCGCGAGCTTGAGCGGCATGGGCACCGCGTCGAAGATGAGCCGACGCAGCCCGGTGACGGCCAGCAGCACGATGATCACGCCGTTGATCACCACCAGGCCCATCGCCTCGGCCCACGTCAGCTGGCCGACCACCGTGGTGGCCAGGAAGGAGTTGATGCCCAGGCCCGCGGCGAACGCGAACGGCAACCGGGCAACCAGCCCGAACAGGATCGTCATCACGCCCGCGGCCAGCGCCGTGGTCGCCGACACCTGGGCGAAGTTCAGGGAGTTGCCGGTGACGTCCTTCGGGCTCGACAGGATGATCGGGTTCAGCACGATGATGTAGGCCATCGCGATGAACGTGACCAGGCCACCACGGATTTCGGTGCCCACCGTGGACTGGCGGGCCGTGATCTCGAAGAAGCGGTCCACTCGATTCACGCGCGGCCTCAGTACCGCGGTGTGGCCGTCGGAGGCGGCGGGGGCGGAGCGGGCATGCACAGACCTGTGCTCAGGTCGAGGAACTTGCCGGGCACACAGAACGGTGCGCACCCGTAGATCACGCCGGTCTCCCCGGTCGGGCATGATCCCGGCGGCTGTGCGGTGACGGTCTGCGGCGTGGAGCCGGCGGCGATCGCCAGCGGAACGGCCACCGCCGCCACCGCGGTTGCTCCCACGCTCAGAAGGCGTTGTGTCGCAGTCACTTCCCGTCCTGTCTCACCGTGGCATTCCCGTGGCGACGCGCGGCGCGGCCTTGTCCGGTGCCACGTCGAGTACGAGTTCGGCGACGCGGGCCCGGTGCTCTTCGGCACTGCCCAGCAGTGCGGCGTCGGTGTAGGCCCGCTTGTAGTAGAGGTGGGCCTGGTGCTCCCAGGTGAAGCCGATGCCGCCGTGCACCTGGATCGTGTCGGTGGCCACGCGGGTGAACGCGGCCGAGCAGATCGCCTGCGCGATGCTGACCGCCAGCTCCGAGTCGTCGGACCCGTCGGTCAGCGCCCAGATCGCGTGATACGCCGTAGATCGTGCATGCTCGACCGCGACGAGGTCATCGGCGAGCCGATGTTTGACCGCCTGGAAGGAGCCGATCGGCCGGCCGAACTGCAGGCGGTTCCTGGCGTAGTCGACGCTGAGGTCCAGTAGATGCTGCGCCGCGCCGACCTGCTCGACGGCCAGCAGCGCCGAACCGACCTGCAGCGCATGGTCGATGACCCGATCCGCTTCCTCGGGACCGGCCACCAGCCGGGCCGGCGCGTCGAACAGCCCGACGTTGGCCTGCGGCCGGGTGGGGTCCAGCGTGCCCAACGGGATGCGTTGCACGCCGGGGTGGTCGGCGTCCACCGCGTACAGCCGCGGTGCCGTCGGGCGCGTCGGCGGCGACGAGGATCAGATCGGCCGCACCGGCATCCACGACGCGCTCGACGGTGCCGTTCAGCGTCCAGCCCTGGTCGGCACGGACGGCTCGAGACGTCTCCGACGGCGAACGCGGCGGTGCGGTCACCCTCGACCAGCGGCGCCAACAGATCGCCGGCATCGGTCGCGGCGGTCAGCGCGGGAATGGCGAGGTAGACGGTGCCGAACAGCGGTCCGGGCGCCAGCACGGCGCCCAGCTCCTCGACCGCGACCGCCTGATCGACCAGGCTTCCGCCGGCGCCGCCGACGGCCTCCGGGACGGCCAGTCCCAGCACGCCGAGTTCGGATCCCAGCCGCGACCAGACCTTGGCGTCGAACGGTGGATCGGACTCCATCGCCGCACGCACCGCGCTCTCGCCGAGGTGCTCGGCGCAGAACCCGCGCACCGCCGCGCGCAGCTGCTTCTGCTCGTCGGTGAACACGAACTCGTCCCGCAAGCTCCTCAGCCGTTCGGCCGGGCTGATCCGCAAGCTCCTCAGCCGTTCGGCCGGGCTGATCCGCAAGCTCCTCAGCCACGCGGGATCTCCTTCCACGGCATGCCCGCGTCGGCGCGCAGGTCTCCCGGCAGGCCGAGCACCCGCTCGGCGAGGATGTTGCGCATCACCTCCGACGTGCCGCCCTCGATGGTGTTGGCGCGGCTGCGCAGGAACCGCTGCTGGATCGGGCCCCGGTAGTCGTCCGGATCTCCGTCGCCGTCCCGCGTAGCCGTCGTACATGATGCCCTCGGGTCCGAGCAGATCCATGCAGAACTCGTAGATGTGCTGGTTGAGTTCGGCGCCGACCAGTTTGCCGACCGAACCCTCCGGGCCCGGTCCGCCGCCCGTCGCCGAGGCCCGGGACCGCTCCGAGGTCAGGCGTTGCGCCTCGGCGCGCAGCCACAGGCTGGTGAGCCGGTCGCGCAACACCGGAGTGTGCAGCTCGGGCCGCGCCGCCCACAGCGCGACGGCGTCGGCGATGGTGCCCGCCCCGCGTCGGCTGCCGCTGGCGCCGAGGGCGCTGCGTTCGTTCATCAACGTCGTCATGGCGACCCGCCAGCCGTCGCCCACCCCGCCGAGGCGGTAGGCATCGGGGATGCGGGCATCGGTGATGTACACCTCGTTGAACTCGGCGTGCCCGGTCAGTTGCCGCAGCGGCCGCGTCTCGACGCCCGGCCCGTGCATGTCCAGCACGAAGTAGGTCAGCCCCTTGTGCTTGGGCACGTCGGGATCGGTGCGGGCCAGCAGCAGACCCCAGCTGGCCCGGTGCGCGAGGCTGGTCCAGACCTTCTGGCCGTTGACCACCCAGCCGTCGCCGTCGGGGACGGCCGAGGTGGCCAGGCCGGCGAGATCGGAGCCCGCCCCCGGCTCGGAGAACAGCTGACACCAGATGTGCTCGGTGGTGGCCAGCGGACGCAACAGCTCGCGGCGGACGTCATCGGTCTGGGCATGTTCGCGCACGGTCGGGCGCGGCCATGCCGTACCCCATCGGGTTGAGCCCCAGCGGGACGGGCCCGCCGGCACCCTGCAGGATGCGGTCGGCGACGGCCTGCAGGCCGCGGGAGACGCCCATACCGCCGAAGCCTTCGGGGAAGTGCACCCAGGACAGGCCGGCGTCGAAACAGGCGCCGAGGAACTCGGGGATCGGCACCGATCTGCGGGTCGTGGTCCGCGACCACTCGGTGCGCGGCGTCGGCTACCCGGTCAACATCGGCGGCAGTGCCCATACGAGCACCTTAGCCACCGCAGGCCGAACGTCTACCGCTAACCGGCGGTCAGGGCGAGGAACTCGGTCTCTGATCTATGACGACGCTGCAAGAGGTACCGAAGCCACCGAACATCAAGTAACACAGGAATCCTTTACGCGGTCTTGGTGAGAAGAGGAAGCAGTTGACGCCGAGCGACCATCGCGTCGGCGAAGTGATTGAGGGCCTCGGGGACCGAACCGGCCGCGTCGAAGTCGATGCCCTGCTCGCGCAGCGTCTGCTCGACCGGACGGCTGGCCACCATCGACCATTCCACGCCCGCCGCGCCGCAGACGTCGTCCACGGTGTACAGCAGCGAAATGGCTTCGGGGTCAAAGGACGTGACATCGCTGAGGTCGAGTACGAAGGGCTTCTCCGCGAGGATGAAGCGCTCGGGTGTACTCGCACGCGCGCTCGACGTTGAAGTCGTCGAGGGCACCTCTGATCGTGACCACCGTGGCCAGTTGGCGGCAGTGCGCGCGAATGTCGGCGCCACCGCAGTCAAACGTCGGATTGCCGTACATTGCCGCCTCCCTCGATCATGTGCTGACACAGCCCGTCTGTGGGCCTGACAACCTTGAAGGTAGTGAGGCAATTTAAGGCCGCGGGGAGTAGCGACTAATACTTCGGTAAGAACTCGAAAGCCGCGCAGCTGGCAAACCCGCCGGTAACTTAGGGGCTGCCGTCGCCGCGGCGCTGTTGCTGCGAGCCGGTGTAGTTCGCCCACGGGTTGTAGTCGGCGAGCAACTCCTCCTGCGGCGGTCGGGTCGCCTCGTCGACGTGCTGGAGGTTGATCCGGATCCGGTACCAGATCGAACTGGGCCCCCGCATCCCGTCGACCAGAACGTCTGTGGCGGCCAGCTTTTCGGCCGCCTGCGGGTATTTCCGGCGCCACGTCTGCAGCGCGGCCATCGCCTCGTCCTTGGTCTTGGTCCGTGCGATCTCGATCAGCGGCTTGATGGATCGGCGCCTGCCGTCGGTGGACCGATGGCGGCCCCTTCGGTGCCTTCTCGGCCGGCCCCAGTCGGTCGGCGAGGTCGAGCAGGGAGTCCAGTGCGCCTGCGGCGTCGTCCATCCCCTCCCACGGGTCGCCGTGCTCGGCGAACCGCCGCGGCACCGTCGCGATGGTGAAGTCCTCGGGCCGGCAATCGGCGACCTCGTCCCAGAACAGCGGCGTCGACACCCGCGCATCGGGGGTGGCGCGCACCGAGTAGGCCGACGCCACGGTCCGGTCCTTGGCGTTCTGGTTGAAGTCGACGAACACCCCGTGGCGTTCCTCTTTCCACCATCGGGCAGTGGCAGATTCGGGGGCGCGGCGCTCGACCTCGCGGGCGATGGTCTGCGCAGCCAGCCGTACCTGGCGTGAACGGCCAGCGACGGTGGATGCGTGCATAGATGTGGAAGCCGCGCGACCCGGACGTCTTGGGCCAGGCCACCAGACCGTGGTCCTCGAGCACCTCACGGGCGATGAACGCGACGTCGAGGATCTGCCGCCAGCCGACCCCGGGCATCGGGTCGAGGTCGACGCGCAGTTCGTCGGGGTGGTCCAGATCGTCGGCACGCACCGGGTGCGGGTTGAGGTCGACGCAGCCCATGTTCACCGCCCAGACCAGCCCGCCGGCGTCGTGCAGCACCGCTTCCTTCGCCGACGTGCCCGAGGCGTACTTCAGCTCGGCGACGTCGACGAAGTCGGGCCGCTTCTCGGGGCGCGCTTCTGGAACACGGCTTCGGTCTCGATGCCCTTGACGAACCGCTTGAGGATCATCGGCCGGTCGGCGACGCCGCGCAGCGCACCGTCGGCGACCGCGACGTAGTAGTCCATCAGGTCGCGCTTGGTCACCCCGAGTTCGGCGAAGACGACCTTGTCCGGATGGGTGATCGGCACCTGCTGCCCGCCGATCGGGAGAACCTCGCGAGCAGGCATTCCCTCATCGTAGGATCCCGGCCCCGTCGTTCGGCGTCTCGGTGCGACCGTCGTCACATAAAGTTGGGTCATGCCCAAGCTCACCGATCTGCCGATGCAGGTAGTCGACAAGGTTCAGCAATCGGTCGGAAAGTCCGTCACCAAGTATGTCGAGCGGGGCTCGGCGGAGCTGCACTACGCCCGCAAGATGTTCGAGGCCGGCGCGCTGAAGCTGGAGTCGCCGCAGGACATGGCCGCGATGCTCGCCGATATCCGGCGCTGGGGCGAGTTCGGGATGATCCCGGCGCTCAACGCCCGGCGCACGCCGAACCGGGCCGCGGTCATCGACGACTTCGGCGAGATGACGTTCAAGGAGCTCGACGACGCCGCCAACGCGGTCGCCAACGGCCTGCTCGCCAAGGGCGTCAAGGGCGGCGACGGCGTGGCCATCCTGGCCCGCAACCACCGGTGGTTCCTGGTCTCGGTGTACGCCGCCGCCAAGACCGGGGCCCGCATCATCCTGCTCAACAGCGAGTTCTCCGGACCGCAGATCAAAGAGGTCACCGAGCGCGAGGGCGGCAGACTCGTGATCTACGACGACGAGTACACCGCCGCGGTGGCGAAGGCCGACCCCGAGCTGGGCAAGCTGCGCGCGCTGGGTGTCAACCCCGACAAGGAGGAGCCGTCGGGCGGCACCGACGAGACGCTCGAGGACCTCATCGCCCGCTCCAGCGCTACGCCGCCGCCCAAGGTCACCAAGCACTCGTCGATCATCATCCTGACCAGCGGCACCACCGGCACCCCGAAGGGCGCCAACCGAAGCGCCCCGCCGTCACTGGCGCCGATCGGCGGCGTGCTGTCGTCGGTGCCGTTCAAGGCCAACGAGGTGACGTCGCTGCCCGCGCCGATGTTCCACGCGCTCGGTTTCCTGCACGCCACGATCGCGATGATGCTCGGCTCGACGCTGGTGCTGCGCCGCAAGTTCAAGCCGCCGACGGTGCTGGCCGACATCGAGAAGTACAAGGCCACCGCGATCGTCGTGGTGCCGGTGATGCTGTCCCGGATGCTCGACGAACTCGACAAGACCTCGCCGAAGCCGGACCTGTCGTCGCTGCGCATCGTGTTCGTCTCCGGGTCCCAGCTCGGCGCCGAACTGGCCACCAGGGCGCTGAAGGAGCTGGGCCCGGTGATCTACAACCTGTACGGCTCGACCGAGATCGCGTTCGCGACGATCGCTCGCCCGCAGGACCTTTCGATCAATCCCGCCACCGTCGGCCCGGTGGTCAAGGGCATGAAGGTCAAGATCCTCGACGACAACGGCAACGAGCTGCCGCACGGGGAGGTCGGCCGGATCTTCGTCGGCAACTTCTTCCCGTTCGAGGGCTACACCGGCGGTGGCGGCAAGCAGATCATCGACGGTCTGCTGTCCTCCGGCGACGTCGGCTACTTCGACGAGAACGATCTGCTCTACGTCAGCGGGCGCGACGACGAGATGATCGTCTCCGGCGGCGAGAACGTCTTTCCCGCCGAGGTGGAGGACCTCGTCAGCGGCCACCCGGAGGTCATCGAGGCGACCGCGCTGGGTGTCGAGGACAAGGAGTGGGGGCATCGGCTGCGCTGCTTCGTGGTCAAGGCCGAGGGCGCCTCGATCGACGAGGACGCGATCAAGGCCTACGTCAAAGAGAACCTGGCGCGCTACAAGGTGCCGCGCGAGGTGATCTTCCTCGACGAGTTGCCGCGCAACCCGACGGGCAAGATCCTCAAGCGCGAACTGCGCGAGATGGACGCCGAGTAGCCGTAGAAGCGCGCTATTCGACCGCGCCGGCCATCATCGCCATCCCGGGCACGGCGAGGGTCACCAGCATCAGCAGCATCAGGAACCAGCCCGCGCCCTGCCAGCCGGCCCAGCCCCGCTCCGCCTTCCACTCCCGGTAGGTCTGCACGAACGCGCCGATACCGCCGATGAGCAGGAAGGTCGGCACGAGCGCGGCCGCGTACACCGAGTCCCGCGCCCCGAACGCGAAGAACGCGAACGCAAGGGCGGCCACCGCGACCACCACGGCCGTATAGGTGACCGCGGGCCGCAGGGTCCCCGGCTTGTCGAACCGTTTCTCGGTGAAGTCACGGTCATTGGTCATGCTGCCGGGTTCCCGCCCGCAGAACCGGGAAACGTGCGCCGAGTGTGAGCTCAGGGCGGGATCTCGCGCGCCGAAGCGCCCCCACCGCACACTCGGGAAACCGCCGCCTACGGGTCGCGGGGCAGTCCGAGCAGCCGCTCGGCGATGATGTTGAGCTGCACCTCCGACGTGCCGCCGTAGATCGTCGTCGCCCGGCTGGCCAGCAGATACTCCGCCCACTTGCCGGACGGCTGGCTCGGGATCGCCGATCGCCGCGTCGGTGCCGAACGAGGACACCGCCGAACTCGGCGTAGCCCTGTCCGGTCCGCATCGACAGCAGCTTGGAGATCGCCGCCGCGGGCATCGGGTCGCCGCCGGCCAGCGTCAGCAGCGTCGAGCGCATGTTGAGCAGCTTGGCGGCGTGGCCCTCGGCGATCAGCCGGCCCGCCTGGTTCTGCTCGATCTGGTCGAACTGCCCGTCGCGGACGAACTCGACGAACTGCGTCGAGGCTGGCCAGGAACGGCGGCTCGCTGCTGCCGATCGAAACCCGCTCGGCGGTCAGGGTGTTGCGGCTGACCTCCCAGCCGCGGTTGACCTCGCCGAGCACCATGTCGTCGGGCACGAACACGTCGTCGATGAACACGGTGTTGAACATCGCGTTGCCGGTGAGCTCGCGCAGCGGCTTGACCTCGACGCCCTCGCTCTTCATGTCGAGCAGGAAGTAGGTGATGCCGTTGATGTTTCGGAGCGCTCGGGTCCGTTCGGGCCAGCAGCGCGCCCCACTGCGAGAACTGCGCGCCGGTGGTCCAGATCTTCTGCCCGGTGATGCGCCAGCCGCCGTCGACCTTGGTGGCCTTGGTGGTCAGGCTGGCCAGGTCGGAACCCGCGCCCGGCTCGGAGAACAGCTGGCACCAGATCATCTCGCCGCGGAACGTCGGCGGCAGGAAGCGCTGCTGCTGCTCGTCGGTGCCGAACGCGACGATCGACGGGATGATCCATGCGGCGATGCCCATCTGCGGCCGCTTGACCCGGCCGCTGGAGAACTCCTGGGCGATGATGATCTGCTCGATCGGGCTCGCCGCCCGCCCCCACGGCTTGGGCAGGTGCGGCTGCACCCAGCCGCCCTCGGCGATCGCGGTGTTGCGCTCCTCGCGCGGAATCGCTTTCAGCGCAGCGACTTCCGCGCGGATCTCCTCGCGCAGCTTCTCGCGTGTCGGGGTCCAGGTCGATGTCGATGGATGCGCATGCCCGGTCGTCGTCGCGGTGTCGACGACCTGCTGCGGGTAGTCGGCGTGCCGGCCGAAGCAGGCTGCCAGCACGATCGCGCGGCGGTAGTAGACGTTGGTGTCGTGCTCCCAGGTGAAGCCGATGCCGCCGTGCACCTGGATGCAGTCCTGCGCGCAGTGCTGCGCGGCCACCGGCGCCAGCGTCGCGGCGACCGCGGCGGCGAACTCGAAGGCGCTCGCCTTCTCCGAGTTCCCCTGCTGCTCTTCGTCGATCGCGCGAGCGGCGTCCCAGACGGCGCTGGTCGCGCGCTCGGTCTCGGCGATCATCTCGGCGCACTTGTGCTTGATGGCCTGGAACTGGCCGATCGGCCTGCCGAACTGCTCGCGGATCTTGGCGTATTCCGAGGCGGTGTCGGTGGCCCACCGCGCGACGCCGATGCACTCGGCGGACAGCAGCGTGGTGATCAGCGCGCGCGCCAGGTCGCGGCTCAGGTTGCTCAGCACCCGGTCGTCGCCGACCTCGACGGCGTTGGCCCGCACGTGCGCGAGCGGCCGCAACGGGTCGACGCTGGTCACGGGCTCGATCTCGAGTGCCGATGTTGCGGCGTCGAGAACCACCCACTCCTCGCCGGTTTCGATCGCCACGGGCAGCACCAGCACCGACGCCTGCGCGGCGGCGGGCACCGCGCGGACCTCGCCGCGGATGACCAGTCTGTCGCCGTGCCGCGTCGCGGTCAGGCCGGAGTCGATCGCGTAGGCGGCGATCACCTCACCGGCGGCCAGGTCGCCGAGGACCTCGGCCTTCGGGGTCGTTGGCGGCGATCAGCGCGCTGGCGATGGCCGACGGGACGAACGGGCCCGGGCACCGCGCCGTAGCCGAACTCGGCGACGACGATCGCCAGCTCGAGGATGCCGAAGCCCTGACCGCCGACGGACTCGGCGAGGTGGACGCCCTGCAGACCCTGCTCGGCCGCGGACTTCCAGTAGGGCGGCGGGATTGGGGACGGGGTTCTCGAGCGCCTCGTGGAGCACCTCCGACGGCGCGACGCGCGCGACCAAGGACCGCACCGAATCGGCCAGGTCGTTGTGCTCTTCAAGGATCGCGATGGGCATAGCTGCACTCCTCCACTTCGTCGTGGCTGGTCCCAACCGGTTGGTTGGTTCGAGGTTACCCCGCGACCTGGTTCACCAGGTTGGCGAGGTCCCGTCCGTCACGGAGTCGTTCGCAGTTGTCGACGGCGACCTCGAGATAGCGCCGCATGGTGTCGGCGGTGTACCAGGTCACGTGCGGGGTGAGCACGACGTTGTCGCAGGCTCAGCAGCGGGTTGTCCGCCGGCACCGGTTCGACGGCGAACACGTCCAGTCCCGCGGCGGCCAGCCGGCCCGAGCGCAGCGCATCGACCAGCGCGTGCTCGTCGACGATCGGTCCGCGGGAGGTGTTGACCAGCACGGCATCGTGTTTCATCGCGGCCAGCGCGTCGTCGGCCGAGCAAGGCTTCGGTGGCGGCGGTCAGCGGCAGGTGCAGCGAGACGATGTCGCTCTCGGCCAGCAGGTCGGGCAGCGGTCGCCAGCCGGGGTGGCCGTCGTCGCGGGTGCTGGTGTGCAGCACCCGGGCGCCCATCGCCGCCGACGATGCGCTCCACGCGGCGTGGCGATGTTGCCGTAGCCGACCAGCCCGACGGTGCAGCCGCCGATGTCGCGGACCGTCTCGCCGAGCGTGGGGTCCGACGGCCAGCCCTGCGCCGGCGCGGGTGGCCCGGTCGAGTGCGGGCAGCCGGCGCAGCGCGGCCAGCATCAGCAGCACGGTGCCCTCGGCGACCGACGGGGCGTTCGCGCCGGGCATGTTCGCCACCGCGATGCCGCGTCGGGTCGCGGCGTCGACGTCGATGGTGTTCACGCCGGCGCCGAGCTTGTGCACGAGCCGCAGCGCGGTCGCCTGGGCGAGGTCGTCGCCGGAGAGCGGCCGCAGCACGTGCCAGATCACCTCGGCCTCGGGCAACTCGCGGTAGAACGTCGTCGTCGTCGTCTTCGGCGCAGTACCGGACGTCGAGCCAATCGGCTTGCGGGGCAAGGAGATCCGGTGACCTTGTCGCCGGGCACGAAGTGAGCGAGGACTCTCACCAGCGGCGCGCGATCCACTCGGCGATGGTATCGGCCTTCTCGGTGCGGGCCCCCGGCGTGGTGAAGTAGTGGTCGGTGTCGATCGAGCACTGTGTCTTGTCGGTGCTGGCCAGCGCGTCGTAGATGCGTTGCGCGTCGGACGGGAAGACGCCGGTGTCCTGCTCGGCGTTGATCACCAGCGCCGGGCAGTCGATGCGGGCCAGGTGCGGTTCGGCGCGGGTCTGGGCGTGGCGCAGGCTCCACATGCCGAGCCAGTTGCGCAGCGTGCAGGCCGCGGCGATGCCGTGCGTCGATCGGTTGGCCTTGGCCGGCACACCGGCGTAGCACATGTTGGGTGGCCGCTTGGTGGGCTCGAGCGTGGGGTCGACCATCCGCGGGTCGGCCCAGGTCCGCATCACGGTGAACGGCCGGTCGGAGAAGCCGGCCGCGCGCACCCGGTTGAGTTCGGCCTCGGCCCAGTCGGTGATCGCGTCGTTGCGCGCGACCTGCGCGGCCCGGTACTGTTGCGACGAACTCGGCGGAGTAGGGCGGTCCGTTGCGTTCGTCGAACAGGTCGAGGTCGGGATCTGTTGCGATCGCGTCGTTCTCGTCGGTGACCGCGGCGTCCATCCACGCGGTCAGCACATCCGGGCGGCCCGGGTGGGCGGCGCTGGCCACGTAGCCGTCGGCGGGCGGGAAGATCGTCGAGCCCGGCGGCGGGCCGCATGCCCTCCAGCGGGGTCACGTGCGGGTCGACGGCGTGGGCCTGGTAGGCGGCCATCAGTGACCCGCCGCCCGAATTGCCGAGCAGGATCACGGTTTCCACACCCTGCGATCTCGCGCAGCCAGCGCACGCCGACGCCGATGTCGACGAGCGCGTGGTCGAGCAGGAAGCTGCTCTCGAAGCCGCGGAACCGGGTGTTCCAGCCGAGGAACCCGATGCCGCGGGTGGCCAGGTAGTCGGCGAGATAGTGCTCGGAGAAGTCGATCTGGTAGTGCGTGGCGATCATCGCGACCTTGGGCTTGCGTCCCGACGCCGCGGTGGTAGAGGCCCTGGCACGGATGGCCGCCGGAGCCGGCGCGGCTGCGCGGTGGTCGAGTCGAGCCCGACGAACTCGCGGGTGATCCCGGGTCGCCGTGTCAGGCTGGTCCTCCCGGTGGTAGATCGTCCGGTAGAAGATGTCGGCGAGGGTCTTGATGCAGGCGGCGTCGTCGACGTCCTCGGCCGTGCCGGACAGCTGGGTGTAGCAGAACTGGTTGAGCATCGAAACGAGGGCGACCGCGATCAGCCGGGGATCGCTGCCGGGGCAGAAGCCCTGCTGTTGAGCCTGTTTGACCACTGAGGTGATCAGCCCGATGGGCAGGGCGCAGATCTCGTTCCAGTACTGCGGCGAAATCGTCGTTGACCATCGCCAGCTGGGACACGCTGATGATCTCGGCCAGCCGGTGGCGGTAGGTGTTCCAGTGCGCGGCGGCCGCCTGATAGGAGCGCTCCCAGTTGCGACAGGCCGGGCTCCGCGGCGGCCAGGGAGCGCTCGCGGGCCTCGTCGCGGAAGCGCACCGCCCACTCGCGGACCATCGCCTCCTTGGAGTCGTAATAGTTGTAGAACGACGCGGTGGACCGGCCCGCTTCGCCGGCGATGTCGGCGATGGTGGTGGCGAGGATGCCTTTGCGCGCGATGACGGCGCGGGCCGCCGCGTCGATCGCGGCCTGGGTCTGGCGGCCGCGGACCGTCGGCAACTGCTCACGAGGACGTGATGCTCACCGGTGATCCGATCGTTGATCCGAATCTGAATCTGATGTTAGATTCAGATCTGGCGCGTGGCCAGTATGTAGCGAGGCACACATGATCAAGCCGCAGAACACCAACACCGAATTCGCCCTCGGCGGCATCAACCACGTCGCCCTGGTGTGCTCGGACATGGCAGAAGACCGTCGACTTCTACTCCGGTGTGCTCGGCATGCCGCTGGTGAAGTCGCTCGACCTGCCCGGCGGCATGGGGCAGCACTTCTTCTTCGACGCCGGCAACGGCGACTGCGTGGCGTTCTTCTGGTTCGCCGATGCGCCCGACCGGGTGCCGGGCATCTCGTCGCCCGAGGCGATCCCCGGCATCGGGGACATCGTCAGCGCGGTGAGCACGATGAACCACTTGGCCTTCCACGTGCCCGCGGAGAAGTTCGACGAGTACCGGCAGCAGCTCAAGGACAAAGGGGTCCGGGTCGGCCCGGTGCTCAACCACGACGAGAGCGCGGCGCAGGTCGTCGGCGAAGCTGCACCCCGGCGTCTACGTGCGGTCGTTCTACTTCCTCGATCCGGACGGCATCACGCTGGAGTTCGCCTGCTGGACCAAGGAATTCACCGACAGCGACGCGATGACCACGCCGAAGACGGCGGCGGACCGCCGGGTGCCGGCGCAGTCGCGCGGCTAGCGCCTCGTCCCGGTACAGCTCCGGGTTCCCGAGCTGGTCGATCAGCGCCGCCAGCTGAACCGCCAGCTGCTCGGGCGTGAAGTCCAGGTCGCCGGCCAGCCATGCGCTCAACGTCTGCGCGACGCCGCCCACGACGAAATGGGAAGCGGCCCGGATCCTTTCGTTGGGCTCGAGCTGCAGCGCCGTCCCGGCGTGCTGGCCCGACAGCAACGCGAACAGCGCACTGGACTGCGCGCGCTTGCGCACCACCACCGGGTTGGACAGGTTCACGCTGAACAGCAGCCGGCCCACCCGGACGTCGTCGGCGATCGTGCGCACGACGTTGGCCATCGCCTGCTGGCTCTGCTCCCGCATCGGGGCGGCGGAGATGGCGGCCTGCGTGGTGGTGGCGATGTCGGCGACCACCCAGTCGAACACCGCGGCGACGAACGCGTCCTTGTCGTCGAAGCTCTCGTAGAAGTAGCGCGCTGCCAGACCGGACTGCGAGCAGATGGCGCGCACCGTCAGATCGGCCGGCGCCGGCGTGCCGCCGAGCAGGTCCAGGCCTGCCTCGAGCAGTCGGCGCCGGCGCTCCGCGATGCGCTGCGGAGCCTCCACGCCTCGATACGGGCGGACCTGGGCCATACCCCCCATATTGACACCCCGCCGCGCGGGGGAGCAATATCAGGAAACACGCGTTCGCACATTGAGGTGCCGCGCCGGTGAAGGGAGCTGTCCATGACGGTGCACGAGTCGGTCGGTCCGCCCACCCCGCTCGTCGAGCGGCCACTCAACGACTCCGCGCCGCCCGCGCGGACGCCGAAGCAGCAGCGACGACGGCATGCTCGGTACTCGGGCTGCTCGCCGGCCCGGCCAACGTGATCATGCAGCTCGCGCGGCCGGGCGTCGGCTACGGCGTGTTGGAGAGCCGGGTGGAGAGCGGCCGCGTCGACCTGCACCCGATCAAGCGCGCCCGCACGACGTTCACCTACCTCGCGGTGTCGACGAACGGCACCGACGAGCAGAAGGCGGCGTTCCGCCGCGCCGTCAACCGCGCTCACGCGCAGGTCTACTCGCTCGAGTCCAGCCCGGTGAAGTACCACGCGTTCGACAAGGACCTGCAGCTGTGGGTGGGCGCCTGCCTCTACAAGGGCGTCGTCGACGTGCATCGCCTCTTCGTCGGCGAGATGGACGACCGAGACCGCGGACCGGCTGTACCTGCAGGGCCGCGCGCTGGCCACGATGCTGCAGGTTCCCGAGGACATGTGGCCCGCCGACCGGGCGGCGTTCGACCGCTACTGGCAGGACTCGCTGGAGCAGGTGCACATCGACGACACCGTGCGCGAGTATCTCTACCCCATCGCGGTCAGCCGGATCCGCGGCGTCCGGTTGCCCGGACCGCTGCAGCGCTGGTCGAGGACGCGGCGTTGCTGATCACCACCGGGTTCCTGCCGCAGCGCTTCCGCGACGAGATGCGACTGCCGTGGGATCCGCAGCACCAGCAGGCGGTTCGACCGGCTGATGGCCGTGCTGCGGGCCGCCAACAACGTCTCACCCCGCTTCGTGCGACAGTTCCCGTTCAACGTTCTGCTCAAAGACGTCGATCGGCGCATCCGCACCGGCCGGCCGCTGGTGTAGCGGCCGTTCCCAGGATCGGGGCGTATAACCGGGACCGTGCGTAGCGACGACGACACGTGGGACATCACCACCAGCGTCGGCTCCACGGCGCTGTTCGTCGCGGCGGCCCGCGCGCTCGAGGCGGGCAAGACCAAGCCCGTTGCGGTGGATCCGTTCGCGGCGGTGTTCTGTCGCGCGGTCGGCGGACAGTGGGCGGCCCTGCTCGACGGTAAGGCGCCGGACCACAAACTCACCAGCGAGTGGGGCGAGCGGTTCGTCGACTTCCAGGGTGCCCGCACCCGCTACTTCGACGACTACTTCCTGGCCGCCGCGCGCGCCGGCATCCGTCAGATCGTGCTGCTGGCAGCCGGTCTGGACTCCCGGGCGTACCGGCTGCCCTGGTCGACGGGGACCGTGGTGTTCGAAATCGACCAGCCACGCGTGCTGGAGTTCAAGCGCACCGCGCTCGCCGACTACGGCGCCGCACCGCGCGCCGGCCGCGTCGAGGTGTCCGTCGACCTGCGGGACGACTGGCCGACAGCGCTGCGCGACGCCGGCTTCGATCCCACGAAGCCCGCGGCGTGGATCGCCGAGGGCCTGCTCATCTATCTGCCCGCCGCCGCCCAGCGCGAACTGTTCGAGGGCATCGACGCACTGTCGGCGCCCGGCAGCCAGGTCGCGGTCGAGGAGTCGGCGCCGATGGACTCCGCGGCGTTTCAGGCTGCGCGAGAACAGGAACGTGCCGACGGGCAGGACGGCTCCTTCTTCACGCTGGTCTACAACGAACAGCATCAACCCGCCGCCGACTGGTACGGCCACCGTGGCTGGCGCACATCGGCGACCCCGCTGCCCGTACTGCTGGCCGAACTCGACCGGCCCGTCGCGACCGATCCCGAGTCCGGCCAGATGGCCGGGAACATCAACCTGGTCTGCGCCGTCAAGCCGACCTGACCGGTTCGCGTGATATCGACGGTCAGACCTTCTCTGCCTCGATGAGGTCGTGCGGGACGACCGAGAACATCCGGCCGGTGGGTCGCAGGCCGGCGCCGGTGAGCAGGGCGGACAGTTCGGCCGCCGAGCGCAGACGCCCGCCGTCCCGTTGGGTCAGCGTGTGGAGATCCAGCAGCGGGGAGAACGGGTTCGGGCGATTGCGTGGCTGGAGGTATTCGGCGACCACCAGCCTGCTGCCTCGCGGCATGCTCGCCGCCACGGCGTCGAGGATCTTCCCGCAGCGGTCGTCGTCCCAGTCGTGCAGCACATCCTTGAGCACGTACACGTCGGCGGTGGCGTTGATGGCGCGGAAGATGTCGCCCTCGACACGATCGATGCGGTCGGCGACACCGCGGTCGGCGAGGAATCGTTGCGCCTCGGCGATCATCCCCGCACTGTCGACCAAGACCCCGCGCAGGTGCGCGCGCGATTCGGCCACGATCACCGACAGCAGCGTGCCGATCCCGCCGGCCACGTCGCACACCACCGCACCGTCCGGCCACGGATAGGCCCGCGCGATGGCGCGGGCACTGATCTCGGTGGCCTGGCGCATCGTCGACGCGAACACCCGCTGCTCGTCCGGATGCGCGGCGTACCACTCCCACACCGACATGCCGTGCACGATCTCGAAGGCGCTCTGACCGCTGCGCACGCTGGCGGCCAGGCCACCCCAGGCGTCGACGGTCGACCGCATCCCCTTGTAGCGCATCCACGCCCGCAGCGACGCAGGATGGTCGCTGCGCAACACGGCGCCCATGCGCGTCGACTTCACCGCCCCGGTTCGGTGGTCCATCGTGCAGAGGCCGCACGCGACGGCGCCGCGCAGCAGGCGATGCGTGGTCTCTTCATCGCAGTCGATCCGTGCGGCGACCTGTGGCGCGGTCATCGGGCCATCGGCGAGCACGTCGGCGATCCCGAGTTCGGCCATGGTCGCGGCGATCTGGACCCCGCCGACACCCTCGCCCAGATCCAGCATCGCGATCTGAGGCGGCACCAGCACGTCCGCGAGCTGCTTGAGCCTGCGCCGCAGGGCGAGCGTGGCCAGCACCACGGGCAGAGGGGTCGACGGCATCCGTGCAGGCTAACCCGTGCGGGGCACGATGACTCGGCGTCCCGGCGGTCTCGGCCGCACGTGGGTCTCGACAGTGTGGTTGTGCAATGCTAACTTCAGCGCGAGTTAGCTTAGGCATACGTAACCACCGCGAGGAGGGGGCGAGGCTCCGGGGGCTCGGCACCCGGCGCCGCGAACACCGTTCATGGACACGGTCAGTGACACTCTTGCGGCCCCCGCACCCCGCGTCGACCCGGAGGTGGTCAGCCGCTTCGCGACGTGCTGTCGCGCTCTCGGACTGTCCGTCCACGATCGCCGTCGGCCCGCCGATCTGAGTGCGGCCCGGACCGGCTTCAGCGCCCTGACGCGGGCCGCCAACGATCAGTGCGACGCGTGGACCGGCCTGGACGCGGCGGGTGAGGTGTCACCCCGGGTCATCGAGGCCGTGTGGCAGACCTCGGCGACCGCCGGTGCGCTGCAGCGCGAGATCGGATTGGCGCCCGACGCGCTCGGCTTCCACTACGACACCGGACTGTACCTGCGCTTCCGTGCCACCAGCTGTGACGAGTTCACGCTCGCCGCCGGCTATGCCGACGCCGACCAGATCGTCGGCCGGCTGCTGGACCGGCGGCCGGGGTGGCTGCAGGCCCGCTGGGTGCGGGTGGCGATCCACTACCGGACGGGCCGGTGGGCCGACGTGGTGCGGCTGCTGACCCCGGTGGTGGCCGACGAGTCGCTCGAGGCGACTTACGCGCACGCCGCCCGGATCACGCTGGGCATCGCACTGGCACGGCTGGGGATGTTCGCCCCCGCGCTGTCCCACCTGGAACGCCCGGAAGGGCCGATCGCCGTGGCCGCCGTCGACGGGACGTTCGCCAAGGTTTGTCGCTGCGCGCACAGGGTGACGATGAGGATGCGCTGGAATTGCTGCAGGAGCTCTACGCCGCGAACCCGCAAAGCGCCCCGATCGAGGACGCCCTCTCGGATCCGACCTATGGCGTTCCCACCACCACCGCGGCCCGCATCGAGGCCCGCAGCAACCCGTGGGATCCCGAGACCGAGCCGGGGGAGGCCGACTTCGTGGACCCCGGCGCCAAGGACCGTAAGGCACACCTGCTCGTCGAGGCAGAAGCCGAACTCGAGTTCATCGGCCTCGACGAAGTCAATTATCAGGTCGCTCGCCTGAAAAGCTCTGTGGCGATGGCGATCCGGCGCCAGGAGCGGGGCCTGGCCGTCGCCCAGCGGACCAATCACCTGGTCTTCGCCGGACCGCCCGGGGCCGGCAAGACCACGATCGCCCGCGTGATCGCCCGGCGAATCACGCTATGGCGCGGGCGCGTTCGCCGTCGATTCCATTGCAGGACAACCTCGCCGTGGCCGCGCGCCGACTCGCCGACCAGCTCCGCGAGCTGGGCTGGCAGGTGGCCGTCGACGACACGCCCGCCGGCCCGGTGCCGGAGCAGGCGACCGAGACGTGGCGAGGCATGCGCGACGAGCACGGCTTCCTGGCCGCCTACCACGTCGTCATCGACGACGACCTGGGCGGGACGTTGCGCGCGCTGTGGGCCTGTGATGCGGCGCAGAGCCGGACGGTGCTCGAATTGACCGGAAGCAGAGCGCATCCCGAGATCACGGTGGCCTGCGCGCTGCGCTCGGCGGACAAGCCGGCGGCGAACGCCGCACTGCCCGGCACTCGTCCTCAAGCGTGGTCTGCACCTGCCGGCGCTCGCGGCGATGCACCCGGCATCCGGTCGCCGGTTGCTGTCCGGATCGGTTGCGGTGCCGCCCGGGCTGCTGGCGCAGTTGCGCTGGCCGGTGGGGGAGTTGCTCAGGCGAACATGAATTCGCGCAAGAACCGCGTCATCCGTCGCAGGTACTCCGGCTGGCTGACGTGCAGGATGTGGTTGCCCGGGAACCAGTGGAGCGGCAGTGATCCCAGTGGTGCCAGAGCATCTCGGCCTGTTCGGGCGGCGCGAGCCGGTCGCCGAGGCCGGTGATGATGAGTCGGCGGTCGCGGGGCACCAGCGGCTCATAGTTCAGCGGCGAATGGTAGGCCGAGGCGGCGACGAACTCTCGCGTCGTGCTGGCCGACCGAGCTTGCGCCCGGCGTGAACAACTTGTTAGCCGGGAACCAGCTCGACCGTTCGTCTGGACCGACACCACAGGAACATTCGGGATAACCGCCTCGATCCGGTCTTCGACGCCGCGATCAGCGCCGTGGTGTAGCCGCCCAACGAGATACCGGTCAGGGCGATCTTGTCGACACCAGTGAACTCAAGTAGTCGACGATCGATCGAAAGTCGTACACCGCCTGGCCCATCGCCTCGGCGAATCCGGTGAGCCCGTGCGAGAAGTACCCGTATCCGCTGAACGGCGAATACTTTTCGGCACGCCGGCCGTGGAACGGCAGGGTGTACAACAGCACGTCGTAACCCGAGCGGTAGAACCACGGCAGCGACATCCACAAGCCGTTGAGCAGATACGGCGAACCCATGAAGCCATGGATCAGGCACAGTGTGGGATGCGGGCCGTCCTCATGTCGCCAATGTTGGGCGCGCACGAGGTTATTGCGTTCCAGACGCCGCCATGATTCTCGCATTGCCGGGTTGCCGGCTCGAAGCTGCTGTCGAACTGGATGTTGTGCACCCGGCCGTGGGCGAGCCACTCGGCGACCGGGTTGGCCGGTCGCGAGTAGATCCTCGGCAGCTCCTGCGGTACCGGGAATGACTTGCGGGGTCGTGCTCGGCGGCCAGCTCGGCGTAGAAGTCCAGGTTGTCGTGTTCGGCGGCGGACTGTGGGGCGCGACGCACCAGCCCCGCGACGGCAGCATCGTCGCACTCGAGAAGCGACGCGATGAAGGTCCGCAACGCGAGATCGGCGAAGGCGGAGGAGTCGACGATGAGCCGCTGGCGAACCGTCAGATCGCTGCGCCGCGGCAGGCCGCGGGCAGACGCCTGGGCGCGTGCGAGGGGACCCGCACGTCGGGGTCGAGCGGCGGCGGCTCGCGGCCCTCGGCGGTGATCTTCGCCATGCCGCGCACCAGCCGGTCGAGGTAGAGGCGGCGGGTCACGTCGCGCACGGTCTCGCCGCTCAAGAGGCGTTGCCGGGCCAGGACCTCCCCGAGCGGCAGGCCCTCCTCGCGCGCCATCTCCGCGCAGCGCTCGAGCGGACCGGTCGCGACCCGGCCCGAGTCGCGCAGGAACGCCATGAGAATCGCCGTCGCCCTCAGCAGGACGGATCTCGACCACCTGCCCCTTGCGGAGCAGGATCCGTCGGCCGCCCACGTCCACGCTGCCGTCAGCGCCACGTTCGGCGAGCCCGAGCAGGAAGAGCGCAATGGGGCTCGGGGACAACGCCCGCCCTACCATGGCGGCGACGATATCAGCTTTGGCCCATCGAGGCGCACTCATCTGCGCCTCAATCCGTCGCCGTTCGCCCGATCCGGGCGGGTCTCAAGGCTCGGACCCGACCGCCGGTGTGTCCTCGGGCGCGGGGCCCTCCATGTCGCGGGGGGCGGGCAGGGCGCCCTCCGGGGTCGCGGGCGCCCCGCCGCCGGTCGCGGGCTCGTCGCCCGCGGCCTCGGAGCCGCCGCCGCCGGCCTCGGAGCCCCCGCCCGCGGCCTCGGAGCCCTCGTCGCCGGCTCCCGCGCCGCCGCCCCCAGCGCCGCCGCCGGCCGAGCCGAGCTGGCGACGCAGCTCCTCGGCCTGCCGCCGCGCAATCGACGCCCGCGGGCCGCTCGGGAGGCGGTCCAGGTAGCGCTCGTACGCGGTGAGCGCGTCCTGGGTGCGGCCGAGGCGCCGGTAGGCGGCGCCGAGCCCGATGTAGGCCTCCGCGTATCCCTGGCCGGCCGCCTGGCGGAAGCGGCTCGCGGCGCCGTTGGCGTCGCCGCCCTCGAGGGCCACGTAGCCGAGCCCGGTCAGGGCCTCCGAGCCGCCCGGCCGCACGGACCGGGCCGCCTCGTAGAGCTGCTGCGCGCGCTGCACGTCGCCGCGCTCGAGCCGCTGGTCGGCCTCGCGGATGTACCAGCTGTAGTCCCGGCCGCCGGGGACCGCCCCGCCACCGGTGTCCCCGCCGGCCTCGCTGCGCGCGGCCACCCGCTCGCTCGGGGGCGCCTCCACTCGCTCCTGGGTCTCGTCGGGCGCCGCCGCGCCCGCGTCGGCCACCCCGCCGTCCGGCACCTCCACCGTGGCCGGGGCGGGCGGTCGGCCCTCCTCAATCGCGTCGCGCAGGGCAATCGCGCGCGGGTGCTGGGCGTCGCGGCGGAGCACCGCGTCGATCTGACTGCGCGCGTCGGAGACCTCCCGGGCCGCGAGCAGCGCCCGCGCGTAGAGCAAGCGGGCGCGGATCATCCCGGATCCTCGGCCACCGCCTCCTCGGCGCGGTCCCGGGCGATGGCCAGGTCGCCCTCGTGCTCGGCCGCCTCGACCAGCGCCTGCACCCGGAGCGTCTCGGCCGAGGGCTGGCTCTCGAGCGTCAGGCCCCGCTCGAGGCGGGTCGGGCCCGGGCCAGGTCGCCGGTCAGGCGCAGGGCGTCGGCCAGCGCGACCTCGGCCGCGGCGTCGCCGGAGCCGTGCCGGACCGCGTTCTCCGCTCGCTCGAGCGCGGTCTCGGCGTGGCGGCGCTCTTCGCGCCGAATAGCGGCCGCCTCGCCGGCCCGCGCCGGATCGTCGGCCGCCATCGCCTCGAGGTCGGAGGCGTCGAACGACAGGGCCTGGGCCCACAGCGCCTGGCTGCGCGAGAGCCGGGTCAGCACGTCCGGCGCGTTCTCGTCGTACGCGAGCGCCTGGGTGTAGTGGTGGACGGCCTGCTCGTAGCCGCCAATCGTGTCGCCGGCGAGCGCCTGGTCGCCCGCCTCGGTGTGCGGGTTCGCGGGATCGGCCTCCTGCGCCAGCCCGAGCACCGGCGCAATCTGTGGCCACGCGAGCGCGACCCCGACGGCCGCCGCGAGGAGCACCACGAGGCCCACCCAGAGGCCGCTGCGGCTCCGGCCCCGCGGCGGCGCGGCGGGCTCTCGGTCGTCGAGGTAGAGCGGCCGCTCGGCGCGCCGCGGCGGCGCGGAGTCCGCGGGCGCGGCGGGGGCCGGCGCCGGGGTGGGGCTCGTCGCGGTCGGCGCGGCGGGTGCGTGCGCCGCGGACTTGGCCGCCGGGGTCTGGGCGGGCGTCGGGCGGCGCGGCGGCCGCGGCGGCGGCTTGGTGGCGCGGGCCGACGGCTTGGCGGCGGCGGTGGCGTCGGCCGGGGGCCAGCTAGGGCGGCGGTCGGCTGGAAGGGGGCCGGGGCGGCGCCGCCGGAGGAGGATGCGACGACGGCGTCCGGGACGGCGGCCGTGGCGCGGCGGGCGGCGGGTCGCTGGGGGCGCTGGCGCAGGCGCCGACGCCAATCATCGTGCTCTTGGGCCGGCGCGGGGGCGGCGCCCGCGGCGCGTCGCGCTGGGTGACGTCCGGCGCCGGGGTCGGCTCCACCGCGGTCGCGTCCGACGACGACGGCCCGCGGGAGGCGTCGGAGACGCCCGGGTGGTGGCCCCGGCGCGGTCGGCCCGGCGCGCCGGACGCGAGCGTCGGTGTCCGCCGTCGCCGCCGCGGCGGCGGCGAAGAACGTGCTGAGCTCCGCGATGTCCCCGAGGCGCTTCCACTCGCCGTCGCCGCGCGAGATGCGATCGCTCTCGACCAGAGCGCATCGGTGATCGGCGCTGCAGCTCTTTCAACGAGCGCAGGGGAGCGGGTCTCCCCCGTCGCCCGTCCTCACCGTCCAGCTCTTGGCCGCCCTCCCCCCCGTCGGGGCGGAAGACCTTGAAGAGGTGACCGCAGTTCGTGCACTTGACGGTCGTTCCGCGGTCGGAGACGAGGGTCTCGTCGAACTCGTACTCGGTCCCGCAGCGTTCGCAGGTGACGTCCATGAGCAGCTTCGGAGCGGCGAGCGTAGCCCGGCTCGCGCCGGAGGGTAGCAGGCGACGCGCGCGCT
>CAWCKQ010000027.1:0-154557 GCA_963796185.1 uncultured Actinomycetota bacterium
ACCGGTCGTACATCAGCGGGTCGAGGTCGCCGGCCGGCACGAACTCGAGCAACCTCGATCTCGCGGCTGCGCTCCTCGGGGCAACGAGGCGATGTCCTCGTCGGTGATGATCACGGTCTGACCGTCGTCGGATTCGTAGGCCTTCGCGATGTCGCGGTATCGACGACCTCGCCTACACACCTCGCAGACCCGCTTGTAGCGGATCCGGCCGTTGTCCTTGGCGTGCACCTGGTGAAATTTGATGTCGCGGTCCTCGGTCGCGCTGTAGACCTTGACCGGGACGTTGACCAGGCCGAAGGCGATCGAGCCCTTCCAAATGGACCGCATCAGCCCAGTATGTCCGATGGGCGGCGTTATCGCCGGTGGCTCGGTCGGGCAAGTCGCCGACCCGCCCCGTCATTCATGGGCCGCCCGGCTGTCAGCGGGTAATACCGTCATGTGATGGATCGTTGCGGCCGGGTCAGGCTGACCAACCCGGACAAGGTGCTGTACCCGGCAACGGGTGCCACCGAGGGCGACGTCTTCGACTACTACGTCGAGGTGGCCGAGGCGATGCTCCCGCACATCGCCGGGCGGGCGGTGACGCGCAAGCGCTGGCCCAACGGGGTCGAGCAGGGGTCGTTCTTCGAGAAGCAGTTGGCGTCCTCCGCGCCGGACTGGTTGGAACGCGGCACCATCGCGCAGAAGTCGGGCACCACCACCTACCCGGTGATCGACACCGTCGAGGGCCTGGCCTGGATCGCGCAGCAGGCCGCCCTGGAAGTGCATGTGCCGCAATGGCGGTTCACCGGGGCCGAGACGAACGTCATCGGTCTCGCCACCCGGATCGTGTTCGATCTCGATCCTGGCGAAGGTGTGTCCATGCGACAGCTGTGTCAGGTCGCCCACGAGGTGCGGGATCTGATCGCCGATATCGGGCTGCGCACCTTCCCGTTGACCAGCGGCAGCAAGGGCCTTCATCTCTATGTGCCACTCGAGGACCCGATCAGTTCGCGAGGGGCGTCGGTCCTCGCCAAACGGGTGGCCGTGCAGCTCAGCAGGCGATGCCCAAACAGGTCACCGCGACGATGACCAAGAGCCTGCGCGAGGGCAAGGTCTTCCTGGACTGGAGCCAGAACAACGCGAACAAGACCACGATCGCGCCGTACTCGCTTCGCGGGCGGGAGCATCCGACCGTGGCCGCGCCGCGGACCTGGGATGAGCTCGAGGATCCCGAGCTGCGCCATCTGACCTTCGACGAGGTGCTCGCCCGGTTGCGCCGAGACGGCGACCTGCTCGCCGGCCTCGATGAGGCGCTGCCGGTTCCGGACCGGCTGACGACCTACCGCGGCATGCGGGACAGCGCCAAGACGCCGGAGCCGATCCCCGGTACGCCGCCGCGCGGGGGCGGTGACGACAAGTTCGTCATTCAGGAACACCATGCGCGCCGGCTGCATTACGACTTCCGGCTGGAACGCAACGGCGTGCTGGTCAGCTGGGCGGTGCCGAAGAACCTGCCCGAGAAACCGTCGGCCAACCACCTCGCAGTGCACACCGAGGACCACCCGATGGAGTACCTGACCTTCGCCGGCGAAATCCCCAAGGGCGAGTACGGCGGCGGCGAGGTGTACATCTGGGACAACGGCACCTACGAGGCCGAGAAGTTCAACGACAATCCACCCGACGGGCCCGACCGCGGCGGCGAGGTCATCGTCACTCTGCACGGCGAGAAGGTGCAGGGCCGCTATGCGCTGATCCAGACCGACGGCAAGAACTGGCTCGCGCACCGGATGAAGGAGCAGCCGCGACCGACGTTCGCCGATCTGGCCCCGATGTTGAGCACCGAGGGCTCGGTGCAGCGGCTCACCAAGGCGCAGTGGGCGTTCGAGGGTAAGTGGGACGGTTACCGGGTGCTTGTCGACGCCGACCACGGCACGCTCAGCGTGCGCTCGCGGCGGGGCCGCGACGTCACCGCCGAATACCCCCAGTTGCAGGCGCTGGCGGCCGACCTCGCCGACCACCACGTGGTCCTCGACGGCGAGGCCGTGGCGCTCGACGAGGCCGGTGTGCCGAGTTTCCGCGAGATGCAGAACCGTAAACGCTCGACCCGCCTCGAGTTCTGGGCGTTCGACATCCTGGCGCTCGACGGCCGGTCACTGCTGAAAGCGAAGTACACCGACCGCCGGCGGGTGCTCGAAGCGCTCGCCGAGCACGGCGGTCTGATCGTCCCCGATCAGCTCGACGGTGACGGGCCGGACGCCCTGGAGTACGCGCGGACGCGGGGCTGGGAAGGGGTGGTCGCCAAGAGGCGCGACTCGACCTATCAACCGGGCCGGCGGTCCTCGTCGTGGATCAAGGACAAGCTGTGGAACACCCAGGAAGTGGTGATCGGCGGGTGGCGGCCGGCGCCGGCGGCCGGATCAGCGGCATCGGCGCGTGATGCTCGGTATCCCTGCCGGTGACGGGTTGCAGTTCGTCGGCCGGGTGGGCACCGGCTTCACCGACAAGGAGCTGGCCTCCCTCAAGGCGACGCTCCTCCCGTTGGAGACTGACGAATCGCCTTTCAACGCAAGGCTTCCCACCCAGGACGCCAAGGGTGTGACATTCGTGCGACCGGAACTGGTCGGCGAGGTCCGCTACAGCGAGCGCACCGGCGACGACCGGCTGCGCCAGCCGAGCTGGCGCGGACTGCGGCCGGACAAGGTTCCCGACGAGGTCAGATGGGAATAGTGAGTCGAGTAGTTCTGCCAGAACAAATTTGGTTAGTGGTCACCTCGGTTGCCGGTCGGACCTTCCTGCCTGTTGCATCTGCCGCAGCAAGGGTCAAGGGCCGTTTTGGCGAAAAATGATCGTGGTACCAGGTACCACGATGGTGGTACCGTGTATAGATGGCGTTCAACGTAAAGGATCAAGAGGTCATCGAGCTGGCCGATGAGTTGATGCACAGGCTTCACCTGCCCAGCCGCATCGACGCGATTCGCCATGCGCTGAAGGCGCAGATCGAAGTGACTCATTCTCGTAGCGGCGGTCGCTCGGATGAACTGATGGATGTTCTGACGAATGAGATCTGGCCGCTCCTGGCGGACGGGTCGCCCATTTCCAAGTCTGACCGTGAGCGGATTCTCGGGCTTACCCCCGATCCGGGGTGTAGACGTGATCGTCGATACCAGCGCGATCATCGCGGTACTTCAGCGTGAGGATCCGCATGCAGAAGAGGTGGTGGCCGCACTGGCCGCCGATCGCAGCCCTACCATCGCGTCGCCCAGTGTCGTCGAGTGCCTGATTGTCCTCAGTAGCCGCCATGGGTCCCTCGCGCGCACGGCGTTCGATCGACTCAAGGCCGAGATCAATTTGGCTGTAGTGGATTTCACGTCGGACCACGCTATTGCGGCGCATCGCGCCTACCTGCAGTATGGCAAAGGGCGTCACCCAGCGGCGCTCAACTTCGGTGGCACGATGACCTCGCTGCTGCCAAACTTGCGAATGAACCGCTGATTGCCGTCGGGAATGACTTTGCGCAAACAGACCTCGAGTTCGACGGCGTGATCGGCTACTGGCCGCACGCAGTTGCCGATCAGCCCTGACGGCGTCCCGAGGAATACCGCGCCGTTCGAATGCTGCACGTCCGCCAGTTGTCTGGGAGTGAGGCGTCACGGTGCCTTGCGGCGCGCCGTTTTGTCAGTGGTCGAATGTATGTTCGAGGTGTGTCGGGGATGGGGTTGCAGGAGGCGGTGGCCGCGGTGCGCGCGGCCGTCGAGGAGGTGGCCGGCTGCGAGGTGGATCTGTCGACCCGGGGCGAGTTGGTCGATGCCCTGGATGAGTTGGAGATCGTGTCGTGCCGGTTGCCCGCGGTGAGTCACCGCCTGTTGGCGCGCCTGCAGGTCGAGGCGACCCCGGCCCAGCTGGGCGCCAAGTCCTGGAAAGAGGTCCTCTCGGTGCGGTGGCGGATCTCGCGCAGCGAGGCCGGCCGGCGGCTGACCGAGGCCGCGCTGCTGGCCCCGCGCCCGAGTGTGACCGGGCCGGCGCTGCCCCCGACCCTGCCGGCCACCGCGGCCGCGCAGGCGCGGGGGTTGATCAACGCCGAGCATGTCGAGGTGATCCGCAAAGCGCTCGACAGGTTGCCCGGTTTCGTCGATACCGCGACCCGCGAGCAGGTCGAGGTGGATCTGGTCCGTATCGCGGTCGGTGCCGGCCCCAAGGAGCTCAAGGACGCTGCCGATCGGGCGCCGTTTCTGCTCGATCGGACGGCCCCGAATCGACGACACCGAACGCGCCCGCACACGCGGAATGACCCGAGGCAAGCAGCGCCCGGACATGATGATCAGATCGCGGGGTGTCTGCCCCCGGAGGCGTGGGCGGTGTGGGAGGCGATCTTCGCCAAAGACGCCGCTCCCGGCATGTGCAACCCCGACGACGAGCAGCCCTACACGTCGGGACGCCGTCCCAGGCCCAGATCGACAGCGATCACCGCAGCCTGGCTCAACGCCAGCACGACGCCCTGGTCGCGGTCGGCCGCATCGCCCTGATGAGTGGCGAGTTGGGTCAGCTCAACGGGCTGCCCGTGGTCGGTGATCGTGCGACGACGTTGTAGCATTTGGAGTCCCGCGCCGGGGTCGGGTCACCGGTGGGGGCACGGTGTTGCCGATCGCCGAGGTGATCCGACTGGGCCGTCATGCCCATCACTATCTGGCGGTGTTCGACCAGGCGAACCGGGTCCGCGCTGGGTCTGTTCCGCACCAAACGGATCGCCTCGGCGGCGCAGCGGATCATGCTGATCGGCCGCGACGGGGGTTGCACCAAACCCGGCTGCCCCGTGGGTGCCTACGGCTGCCAGGTCCATCACGTCAGCGCCGACTGGGCCCGCGCGGGCTCCACCAACACCGACGAGCTCGGCCTGGCCTGCCCGCCCGACAACCGCGAGTCAAACCCGGCGGCTGGTCCACCCGGATGAACGCCCCGCAGCGAGTCGAATGGATCCCCCCAGCACCGTTGGACACCGGCCAAGCCCGCATCAACAACCACCACCGCCCCGAACGACTCCTGCACCCACCCGACAACCCACCCGACAACCCACCCGACGAACCCGGCGGACCCGCACCACCGAAAGACCAAGCCGCCTGAGGGCTGGCGCATCTCACGCAGTGGCTGTGACGCGTTACGGCGCTTCCGCAGCCGGTATCCGGGTTGGCGGGTCGCCGATCGAGTCCTGCAGCGCCGAGACGTCGGGCAGTGGCCGTCGGCACAGTGCCTGCGCTTGTCTTGCCACCATCCCGAAGATGCTCTGCACGCTCTCGGTGACCTGGTCGGTGGCCTCGGCGTCGTCCCGATCCGGTCGGTGGCGCAACAGCGTGCCGAGTCCGTACAGCGCGCCACCGGCGATGGTGAGTGCCAACTCGGGATCGGTGATCGAGAACCGGCCGCTGTCGATGGCCGCGGTGATGTCGCGTAGCGCGCGAGGCGACAGACCGTGTTCGGACAGAATCAGGGAACTGCCGTTCGCGAGCAACAACTGGGTCCCCTCGGGACGCAGCCGGAACAGGCGTCCGCTCAGCCGGAAGCTGGTGGCGAACGCCTCGGCGGGATCGGTGACCGCAGCCGTGTAACTGTCCAGGACGGCGCCGAAGTCGTCGAGCGCCGCGGTGGCCGCCGCCTCGAACAGTTGCTCCGTGCTGTCGAAATGGTTCTAGAACGACCCCATCCCGACGTCGGCGGCCTGGGTGATCTCCAAGACCGGCACGTCGAGTCTGCCTTGCGCGATGACGCTCTGTGCAGCGCGGATCAGGGACACCGGGGTCATCTGTTCGCGACGCACCCCGAGCAGTGGGGGTGCTCGAAGAGAACCCGGACTTGGTCCCGAAAGCTGTCAACGAGGTGGTGCGCTACGAGTCGCCGTTGCGGGCATTCACCCGGAAGGCCCTGCGCGACAACGTAGTAGCCGACACACCGAGTCCCGCCGGCGCACGGGTACTGGTGTTGTTCGCGTCGGCCAACCGCGACGAGCGTGAGTGGGACGATCCCGATGTGTTCGACATACGGCGCGAAGCGGGACGCCACCTCGGCTTCGGCAGCGGTTCGAGCTCAGCGCAGAGCGACGTGGGCGGTCAACAACATCATCCGCCGACACGAACACCTGCCGGTCCGGCTCGTCAGCGCGTGAGTGGCGATGCCGGGCTACCGGCCTGCAGCGCCTCGTTCATGCCGCGGGTCGCCAGCACGTCGGCCAGCTCGTTGTCGGTGACTCCGGAATGCCCCTTGACCCAGAACCACTCGACTCGGTGGGGTGCACAGGCGATCTGGAGCCGCTGCCAGAGATCGACGTTTTTCACCGGCTGCTTGGCGGCGGTCTGCCAGCCGTTGCGCTCCCAACCGCGGACCCACTTGGTGATGCCGTTGCGGACGTAGGTGCTGTCGGTGTAGAGGTGTACCACCACGGGTCTGACGAGCGCCTCGAGCGCCATGATCGGCGCAGTCAGTTCCATCCGGTTGTTGCTCGTCCGGCCGGACTCACCACCGCACATCTGCCGAACGTGCTCGCGCTGGCGCAGCACCGCGCCCCAGCCCCCGGGACCCGGATTGGGTCGCAGCCGCCGTCGGTGTGGATGACCACGACGTCGTCGTTCATGCAGCGAGGATAGGCAGCGCTTCGATCCGTCGGCTCAGCGACGCGCCGAGATCAGAGCCGTGCGGACCGACATGCCGAAAGCGTCGTGGCGCAGGGTGGTGATCCGCCGCCCGGGCTGCACCGCGGGCTTGACCGGTGCGGTGCGCTCGCCGAAGAACGCAGCGGTGGCCTCGATGTCGGCGACCACGTAGGTGATGCCCCACAGCGTTGCCGGTCCCTCGCCCGTGCCCGCCGGAGCGCCCACGACCTCGAGGATCACCTCTGCGAAGCGGAAGAAGACCTGGCGGATGGGGCGTCCGCCGAGTTCGCCCTCCCGCTCGCGGCGCGGGTCCGCGCCGACGGTGGCCAGCGCAGCGACCGTTCGATCGAGGTGTGGTGACAGCAGCACCACGTGGTCGATGGCGGTGACGCCGTTCGGGTGCGCGGCCGGTGCCGCGACGTCGGCCTGCGAGCGCGTCGTCGGGACACCGTCGATATCCTCGAGCAGCCCGTCGGCGGGCAGGCCGCGCAGCGACCACCCGATGATGCCTGCGCCGCGCTCACGCCCGACCAGTTCGATGCGGACGCTGCCGACCCGGCAGGCGGCGTCGTCGTCCACACTGAAGCCGGCCGCCGCCCAGGCCTGCGGCGAATCAGCGACCGCCACGGCGGCGATGGCAACGGACACGTCGCTCCCTCCTGGGCTGTGCCGATACTCAGTCACCGAGTGTGCCCGAGGCTCCGAGTCGGTCGGCGAGCCAGGGCAGGGTGTCGGCGAAGGCAGTGCCGGCGAACGGCCACACATGTCTGCCGGGCAACACCAGCACCGTGCAATCGATGCGACGTCGCGTGCCCGCGTCGCACAGCGCCCGCGCGGACTGTGCGTCCCCGGTGCTGTGCGCCGGAACGACGAAAAGTCCCGCCAGGCCGGCATAGTCGCCGTGCGCTGCAATCACCGACCTCGGGTCGAAGCGGGCCCATGCCGCTTCGTCACCGCCGAACAACCGTTGCACGGTCTGAGCCTTCGTCCCCGCGTTCGGGCCGAGATCACCCGCGATGTCGACGAACACCCCGAAGGTCTCTGGGTGCATGGCCGCCAGGTCGACGGAACAGGTACCGCCGGAAGAGAACCCCGTGACTCCCCACGCGCCACGGTCCGACCGCACGCCGAACGTCGCGACCACCTGCGGTACGACGTCGTTCATCAGGTGATCGGCGGCCATCCCGCGGGGCCCGTTGACACACTCGGTGTCGTTGGCGAACGTGCCGCTGGGGTCGACGAACACCGCGACCGGAGCGTGACCGCCGTGCGCCGCGGCGAACGTGTCGAGCGTGTCGACGGCCGCACCCGCGCGCAACCAGTCGGCCGGATCGTTGAACTGCCCGCCGATCATCATCACGGCGGGCAGGCGTGGCGGCGGGACGGCGGTGAACCATGCCGGCGGCAGATACACGAGTTCCCCGCGAGGGTCGAACCCGGACGCGTCGGAGTCGATGTCCACGCGCAGCACCACGCCGCGCGCCGGTGGGGGTCCGCCCCGCATCGCCATCGCCGACGTCCAGTCGGTTTCGTCCGGCAGTGCCCCGCCGGTCAGCTGATTCCACGCCGCGAACAGGGTCGGCGAGTAGCCGATCCATCCGTTGATCGTCAGGCCCACGCTCAGCAGGCAGAAGGAGGTGGCGAAGACCGATCGGCGGCGCCGTCGCCACCCGTCGGCCCGCCAGCCGGCGACCAGCACCGCCGCGGCGAGCCCACTGAATCCGACCCACAACCACAGCTGCCACGGCGCCGGTTCGCCGGCCAGGCCCAGGGTCCTCAGCGACCAGCGCGCGACGGCGGCGCCGAGCACACCGATCAGAACCGCCGGCGGCAGGAGCAGCAGCACCGATCGGCGCGAACGGCCGGTGAGGACGCCGATCAGCGCGCTCGCCGCGACGAGGTAGACCACCGCCGGGACCCAGCCACCCATCAGCGATGCCGCTCCGACCGTCCGCGAGAGCGTCTCCGTCACGTGCGGGGGAATGGAACCCATGACGACAGCCGCGATCCTCAGCCCGGAATGAACTCGACGCGATCATCGAGCTGGTCCCCGACGAAACCCGCTGCCGTCCAATCGATGTCGTATAACTCGAGGATGGAGCGGCCGAACGCGATCGCCACGTTCGAGGTGGACCCCGCGGTGAACGCCGACGCATTACCCGGTTCCACGACCAGCCTGAGGTACCGGTCGTGCGAGAGCTGTTCCCGCGTGTACGCGATGCCCTCGACGACGGCCTGGGTCGGATCCGAGATCGAGCCAGCGGCTCGGCGAGCCGGTCGAGGAAGGCGTCGATCGACGACAGCGCCACGGGCGGTCCAGCGCACTGACCGCGTCAGTCCTTCGCGTCGCCGTCGCCTTCGCGGACTTCTCGTCGTCGTCGCCGTCTCGTCGTCGTCCTCGTCCTTCGACGACTTCTCGTCGTCATCGCTGCCACTGCGCTGCGCGCCGCCGACCTCGATCACCGCCCAGTGACTCGGCGAGAGCAGCACCGACCACTTGCCCTCCTCGCGCCCCAACTTCAACACGCCGTCGTCGACCTCCCATACGGTGTCGTCGTCGTACTGCGATTCCTGACCGTCGGTGTAGGTGAGTTTGAATGCCATGCCGCAGAGTGCCCGCACGACCGCTGTGTTAACCGCCGGTGACGGCGGACCGCTTCTGCAGCGCCGCGGAGACCGACAGCACCAGGATGCCGGCCGCGGCGAGCACCGCGCCGGCGGCGGCCGGCGCGGTGTACCCCAGCCCCGCGGCGATGACCAGTCCGCCGACCCAGGCGCCGGTCGCGTTGCCGATGTTGAGCGCCGAGTGATTGAGCGCCGCGGCCAGCGTCTGCGCGTCGTGGGCGACGTCCATCAGCCTGGTCTGCAACGCGGGCGCGACCGCCGAACCCGACGCGCCGATGCAGAACAGCACCAGCAGCGCCGTCACGGGCTGGTGCGCGGCGACGACGAAGACGGCCAGTGCGACGCTCAGCGCGCCCAGCGACACGTACAGCGCGCGCAGCACCGAGCCGTCGGCGAGCCGGCCGCCGAGCAGGTTGCCGCAGAACATGCCGAGACCGAACACCATGAGGGCCAACGGGACCAGGGCTCGCGGCAGGCCGGCCACATCCGTCATCGTGGTGGCGATGTAGGTGTACACGGCGAACATCCCGCCGAAGCCGATCATTCCGACCGTCAGCGCCAGCCATACCTGCACGCGCCGCAGCGCGCCCAACTCGGTGAGCGGGCTGGTGGAGCGCATGGTCTGCAGCTGGACGGGCAGCCAGCACCACAGCGCGGCCAGCGTGACGGCGCCGATGACCACCACGAGCCCGAAAGCCGCTCGCCAACCCAGGGATTGGCCGAGCCAGGACGCCACCGGAACGCCCAGCACCGTGGCGATCGTCAGGCCCGACATCACGTGGGCGACCGCTTTGGCGCGATTCTGCGGGCCCATCAGATGTGCGGCGACCAACGCGGCCACGCCGAAGAACGCGCCGTGCGGCAACCCGGCGAGGAACCGGGCCGCGATCAGGGTCGCGTAGGAGGGGGCCAACATGCTGGCCAGGTTGCCGAGCGTGAACATCGCGATCAACGCGAGCAGCAGCGTGCGGCGCCGCATCCGGGCCGTCAGCGCGGCGATCACCGGTGCGCCGACCACGACGCCGAGTGCGTATGCCGAGATCACGTGGCCGGCAGTCGGTTCGGAGACGCCCAGGCCATGCGCGATTTCGGGCAGCAGGCCCATCGAGACGAATTCGGTGGTGCCGATACCGAAGCCGCCGAGAGCCAGTGCCACCACCGCCAGCCAGCGCACCACCGGGTCGGGCGCCACCACCGACACCGGCCCTGAGGGCCGGTCCGCAACGACGGTCACAGCGCTCGAACCGCGGTCACTGTCGGCGTGCTCAGCGTCAGGGCGACACCGGCGAGGCGACGGATCCTGTCCCAGTCGCGGCGGGCAACGGCGTCCGCCGGCGCGAACCAGTCCGCGACGACGCAGCCGACGTTCGGCGCGGCGAGGTAGCGCGACAGGTCTGCGGCGCCGACACCGCCGGCGGCGCAGAACCGGGCCGCGGGAACGAAGGCCGCCAGGGCCTTGAGTCGGCGCGGACCGGCGGCGGACGCCGCCGGATGCAGCACCATGTCGGTGTAGCCGTCATCGAGCAGCTCCATGACCTCCCGCGCGTTGGTCGCAGCGGGCAGGTGGGGCAGCTCGCTCGCGCGCATGGCGGTGCGCAGGGCGGAGCCGCTCGTCGTCGAGGTGAGGAACTCGGCGCCCGCTGCGCGGGCCAGCGCGGGCTCAGCGACGTCGCTCACCGCGCCGGCGCCGACGATGATCTCGGGCGCCTCGGCGGAGATGCGCTCGACGGCCGCCAGCGCTCCAGGCGCATCCAGGGCGACCTGGACCAGGGGTAGGCCGGCTGCGCCGATCGCGCGCGCGACGGGCACCGCGGCAGCGGCGTCGCCGACGGTTCGCATGCTGATCATCGACAGCACAGGGGACACGTCCAGAAGGGATCTGGGCTCTTTCATGGTTTCCACGATAAGAGCCGTTTCGGTACTTCTCAATCCGACTTATGCCTTTGAAAATCAAAACGGAGTGGCGTTAGGCTTCGGGGGTGGTGTCGTTCCGAACGTCCTCCACGCCTGCTGTCGGTGACCTGTACGCCCTGATCAGGCGTCGACGGCAGATCACCCGCACCGAGCTCGGCGCGTTGACAGGAATGTCGCGCACGGCGGTGGCCGCGCGGGTGAGGGAACTCACCGCTCGCGGCCTGGTCACCGAGCAGGACCAGGCAATGTCCACGGGCGGTCGACCCGCCACGCTGGTGTCGTTCAACGCCGACGCCGGCATCGTGCTGACTGCCGCGATCGGGGGCAGCCGCGCCCGCCTGGCGGTCTGCGACCTGGCCGGTGACGTTCGGTCGGGGGCCGATATCGACCGGGAGCCCGGGTTCGGTCCCGACGACCTGATGCCGGACGTCGTCTCCTGCCTCGACCGACTGCTCGACGAATCCGGGCGGCGCGGCATCCCGATCTTCGGCGTCGGGATCAGCCTGCCCGGCACCGTCGACCCCCAGCGCGGCGCCAGCCTGGACTCACCGGTGCTCAGTGGCTGGGACGGCGTGCCGCTCGCCTCCTACCTCCGTGCACTGACCGACGCGCCGGTCGTCGTCGAGAACGACGCCAACGCCTTCGCGCTCGCCGAATGGCGTGTCGGCGCCGGCAGGGGATACGACGACGTGCTGGTGATCAAGGCGTCCACCGGGCTGGGTGCAGGCATCGTCGCCGGCGGGCTGCTGCAGCGCGGCGCGAACAACGCGGCCGGGGAGTTCGGCCACAACAAGACGCCGGCCGCCGACGGCCGGCCGTGCCGCTGTGGTGACAGCGGGTGTCTGGAGACGGTCGCCGCGGGGTGGGCGCTGGTGCGGGCGCTGAACGAGGACGGCAGGGCGGTGCGGCACCTGCGCGACGTGGTCGAGCTGGCGCACAGCGGCGATGCGCTGGCGCGCAGACTCATTCGCGACAGTGGCCGGCACGTGGGCGAGGTGCTGGCCGCTGCGGTGAACCTGCTCAATCCTGCGGCGCTGGTGGTGGCCGGTGACGTCGCCGGCGCCTACGACGTCTTCGTGGCCGGACTCCGGGAGACGTTGTACCGCAACGCCACCGCGTTGGCCACCAGGTCGCTGCAGATCGTGCCCTCGCAGCTGGGGGACCGCGCCGGGGTCAGCGGTACGGCCATGACGGTGCTCGACGAGGTGCTCGCACCCCGGGTCATCGAGGCGCCGGCCACACCGCCGCGGTGACTCCTCAGCGCGGTGCGCGTCCCACGAAGGTGTGCACGATGTTGCGCTGCCAACCCGGCACGGTGGAGCTTTCCACATCGGTGAACCCGTTGCGCCGCAACCGATCACAGAACTGTCGCGCACCATCGAACTCGTTGACGCTGCGCCGGAGGTAGCGGTAGAGCTCGGGGTCGCCGGACCGGAACCGGCCGGCGGGAATGATGATCGCCGAGCTGACCGCATTCCAGACCGCGCCGGCGACGCGCGAGTCCCGCACGGAGTACTCGTGGGCGGCGAAGACGCCTCCAGGCCGCAGCAGTGCGCGCAGCGATTGCAGCACGGGGTCGGGGTCGGAGAGGTTGCGGACCAGGTATGCGGCGAGGATCCCGTCGAACGGTCCGGTCACTCCGGCCTCGGCGAGGTCTTCGGCTCGGCTGTGCACGAAACTCACCGAAGTGGGCCAGGGCTTCGCGCGTGCCTGCTCCAACATCCCAGCGGATCCGTCGACCGCGACGATCTCGGCGTGCGGCGCGACGTGCAGCAGCGCGGCGGTGGAGGCGCCCGTGCCGCAACCCACGTCCAGCAGGCGCAGACCACGACCCTGGTCGGGCAGCTGCATGCGCCGCGCGGACAACCGCAGGTGCTTGTGGTAGCCGGGGTTCGCGCCCACGAGCTCGTCATAGCTGTCGGCGCCGGCGTCGAAGGCGCCGGGGACGTCGTAAGCGTCGCTGTGCGCCGCGGATTCAGGGCCGGGAGTCATCGAGCGTGACATTACCCACCATTTCGGCCGGCCATGCGTGCATCGCCGCATTCGGGGCAAACACCCTGCGGGGCAAGGTCTCTGACGGAGACGTCACATCGCTCCCCGTTCGGCCGGCGACGCACCCCGCTAAGGTCGGGGACATCAGCCGAGGAACCGACCGGTTCTGTGACCGCAGAGGATGAGGATTGGCGCACTATCTCGTTGCCGTGACTCCGCTCGCGGGCCATGTGATGCCGATGCTCACCATCGGTTCCGGTCTGCAGGCGCTGGGCCATGACATCACGGTGCTGACCGGCGCGGAATTCGTCGACAGCGTGGCGTCGGCGGGTTTGGAGTGCCGCACGCTGCCGGTGGACGTCCAGATCGACCCCCCATCGGTCGTGCCGGCCTTCTGGCGGCGGGTTCCCGCCCTGGTGCGCCGGTTCTGGCTGGGCCGCACCGAGCTCAACGCGATCTACACCGCACCGCTGACCCGCGAGGCGGCGGCGCTGGAGGATGCGCTGGGTCGCCGTCCCGTCGATGCGGTCCTGTGCGATGTCACCTTCACCGGCGTGCTGCCCCTGCTCCTCGGCGACGCGGCCCGCCCGCCGATCGTGGCGTGCGGCGTGGGGCCGCTGACGTTGACCAGCGCCGACACCCCGCCGTTCGGAATGGCGTGGCGGCCCGAGGCCGGGCTCGACTACCGGAGGATGAACTCCGTCGCGCACCGGGTGATCATGCGGGGCAGCCAGCGCCTGTTCGAGCGGGCGCTGGCCCGGGCCGGCTGCGCGGGTGCGCCGGTGTTCCTCAGCGACTGGCCGCGGCTGGCCGACGGGCTGATGCAGCTGTGCGTGCGGGGCTTCGAGTACCCGCGCCGCGATCTGCCGGATTCGGTCGAGTACGTCGGTCCCGTCCTGCCTGCCGACACCGGCGCCGCCGAACTGCCCGACTGGTGGGACGAGGTGCGGGAGGCGGCCGCCGTCGTCCTCGTCACCCAGGGCACCTTCGACAACACCGATCTGAACCAGCTGATCGGCCCCGCGCTCGAAGCGCTGGGCGGCCGTGACGACGTGCTCGTGGTCGCCACCACCGGCCGGCGGCGCCCGGGCCAGGGAGCTACCCCGGCACATACCCGCCAACGCCCGCGTCGTCGACTGGGTGCCGTATCCCGCGCTGATGCCGTACGTCGATGTGATGGTCACCAACGGCGGTTACGGTGGCGTGCAGTACGCCCTCAGCCACGGCGTGCCGCTGGTGGTGGCGGGCGAGACGTCGGACAAGGCCGAGGTCGCCGCGCGGGTCGCGCACAGCGGGGTCGGCGTCGATCTGCATACCGCGCGGCCGTCGCCCGAGGCGGTGCGCGCCGCGGTCGACCGGGTGCAGGGTGACGCCGGCTATCGAGCCGCTGCGCAGCGGTTGCGCGCCGAGATCGAGGTGGCCACCCCGGTCGACACGATCGCCAACGTCCTCAAGCGGTGCTGCGACGCCTGACCGATGGCTCAGACCTTCGCGATGACGTTCTCGGCGAACATCTCGAGGTTGCGGATCTTGGTCTCCAGCGGTTCGGTGTCCGGCCCGGTGATGTAGGGGATACGGAAGCCGACGATCACGTCGGTGACGCCCTTGTCCTCGAGGCGTTTGATGCCGTCGGTGGTGTACGCGTCGATCGAGATCACGTGGATCTGGAAGTCCCGGCCGGACGTCGAGCCCTCCTCCTCGCGGAACCGGTTGAGCTTGGCGATCAGCGCGTCGAGTTCCCCGGCGTCGCCGCCGCCGTGCATCCAGCCGTCGTTGCGCGCCGCGCGCCGCAGCGCGGCGTCGGCATGGCCCCCGATGAGGATCGGGATCGGCCGGGACGGGGCCGGGGTCATCTTGGTCTTCGGGATGTCGTAGAACTCGCCGTGGTACTCGAAGTATTCGCCGGTGGTGAGTCCCCTGATGATGTCGATGCACTCGTCCATCCGCTTGCCGCGCCGCGCGTACGGCACGTTGAGCAACTCGTAGTCCTCGCGCCATGGGCTGGTCCCGACGCCGAGGCCCAACCGGTTGTCGAACAGCGCGGCCAGCGAGCCCGCCTGCTTGGCCACCAGGGCCGGGGGGCGGATCGGCAGCTTCAGCACGAAGTGGTTGAAGTGCAGGGTCGTGGTGACGGCGCACAACGCCGCCGTCAAGACGAAGGATTCGATGAACGCCTTGCCGTCGAGGAATTCCCGGCTGCCGTCCGGCGTGTAGGGGTACGTGGAGTCGGACTCGAACGGATAGGCGACGCTGTCGGGGATCGTCATCGCGTGATATCCGGCCGCTTCGGCCGCTTGCGCCAACGGGATGTAGAACGTCGGGTCGGTCATCGCTTCTGCAAAGGTGAACCGCACGTGGCCTCCTGCTCGTCGGTGACCGCATAGTAGAACGCGTTCGGAGAATGATCGTGCGGGATTCCGTCACAGCTGCGGGACGTCGACCTCCAGATCGTCCAACGGGAAGGGCGGCGCACCGACCCCCACCACCGAGTACGTCGACTGCGGGGTGCGCTCGGTCAGGCGGGCGTGCGCCGAGGTGCCGTCCATCGTGACGGTGACGTCCTGCGGCAGCCGCCCGTCGTACTGCGTGTCCGACATCGTTCCCTGCCAGTGGTACCGGCCGTCGACCGGATCGATCCGGCCCGTCAGGCGCACGCGGGCCCGGTGGTCGCGGCCGTCGATGTGCACCGTCGCCGGGCCGTCGTAGCCGTCGTCGTCGGCCTCCGCGCGGGAACGGATCTCGAACGACGCGCCGATCTTGGTGCCGACCCGGCGCCAGTAGCGCCCGCTGCGGTGGGTCGCCCCCCGCGACCGCTCGTGGAACGTCCGCTGGGCGCCGGCCCGCACCTCGATGCGGGTGCCGCCGGTGCGGCTCAGGTACTGCAGGCACGCCGCGATGTAGCTCTTCTGAGCCGCGACGTCGGGACCGGTCAGCAGGAAGTAGTTCGGGACGCCGTGCACCGCGACCCCGAGGTAGGGCGCGAGAGCGTCGCCGCGCGGCTCGCCCGGCAGCGCACCGTCGCTCGCGATCAGGATGCCGGCGCGCCGGTCACCGATGACCCAGGCGTGGGTTCGTTCGTCGAACACCGCGTCGACCGGCGCGCTGACGTACCGCACCGGCTCGTGCACGCTCACAGGAACCCGCTGCGCTTCCACATCCGCCGCGCGACCGGGCCCATCAGACCGACCTCGGTCAGGAACGCCGCCAGCGGAGCGAACCCCAGCACCTGGACCTCGTGGCGGTGCGGACTGCTGCGCGCCATCCGCCGGGCCGCGTCCGCGTCGAGGCCCACCCGCTGGTACTGCACCCGGTTGGTGAACAGGTACCGGAAGAACAGCCCGCCGACGCCGTTGATGTTGCTCAGCAGGAACCTCGGGACGGGGCGCAGGTGGGGTGCTCGCTTGCGCAGGCCGTCGCGGGCGAACTGGATGTGGCGCGCCTCCTCGGTGACGTGGATGCGCATCAGCCGCTGCACCAGGGGCTGCAGCTCCGGGTCGTCCATCATCTGGCGCTGCAGCGAGTCGAAGATCTCCTCGCCGATCAGTGCGGCGACCCAGAGCATGGACCCCTGGAAGGCGAACGGCAGCGCGTTGATGATCATGCGCTGATATCGCTTGGGCCGCACCGGTTTGGCGCCGATCCGATCGATCGCCTTGCCGAACATCACCATGTGCCGGGTCTCGTCGCCCAGCTCGGTCAGCTCGTAGTGCGTGGCGCGCGCGGTCGGGTCCTGATGCATGGCCTTGCGCAGCAGTGCCTGGTTGAGGATGTTCTCGAACCAGATGCCGGCAGACAGCGTGTTCGCCAGTTCCTGCCGGGACAACTCGATCTGTTGTTCGCGGGTCATGCTGTCCCACAACGGCGTTCCGTACAACGAGACGATCTTCGGGGGCAGGAAGAACTTGTCGGGAGCCAGCGGAGCGTCCCAGTCGATGTCGACCACGGGTGCATAGGACTTCTTCACCGAGCCCTTGAGCAGGCGGTCGGCGAACGCGTCGCGCGTGGGACCCGCCGTGGTCTGTCGTTTCGCCGGAGCCGTCATCGCGAACATCCCTTCGTGAGGTCCTGACATCGAACGGTAGGGAGCCGCCCCGAAGGATGTCAATACCCCCGGTACCGGATACTTCCGGTAACGCGTCGCCGGAGCCGGCGACGGGGCATGATGAACCGCGTGACACCGTTTCTGTTGCGCGCCGCGCTCACCGGCTGCGCGCTGTGGGTGGTGACGTTGATCGTGCCGGGCATCGACGTTCGTCGGCGGCGACTCCGCGGTGGCGCGGGTCGGCATCATCTTCGTCGTGGCGCTGATCTTCGGACTGGTCAACGCCGTCATCAAGCCGATCGTGCAGATCCTGTCGATCCCGCTCTACATCCTCACGCTCGGGCTGATCCACATCGTCATCAACGCACTCATGCTGTGGATCACGTCGTGGATCACCGAGCACACCACGCACTGGGGCCTGGCCATCGACGACTTCTGGTGGACCGCGATCTGGGCCGCCATCGTGTTGTCGATCGTCAGCTGGCTGCTGTCGCTGATCGTCAAGGCAGACTGATCTCATGCCCGAACTGCCGGAGGTGGAGGCCCTCGCCGACCACCTGCGCCGCAACGCCGTCGGACTGACCGTCGGCCGCGTCGACGTCGCGGCGCTGTCGGTGCTCAAGACCTTCGACCCGCCGCTGTACGGCGCTGACCGGCCAGGAGGTGACCGGCGCCCACCGCTGGGGCAAATATCTGGGCATGCAGGCCGGCGACCTGTACCTGATCACCCATCTGTCGCGGGCCGGCTGGCTGCGCTGGTCGGACAAGCTGGCGGCCGCGCCGCTGCGGCCCGGCAAGGGGCCGATCGCGCTGCGCGTGCACCTCGGCACGCCGCGGCGCGGCTCCGGGGGCTTCGACCTCACCGAGGCCGGCACGCAGAAGCGGCTGGCGGTGTGGCTGGTCGCCGACCCGATGGCGGTGCCGCAGATCGCCGCGCTCGGGCCCGACGCGCTGGCGTTGACCCACGACGGGCTCGCCGAGGCGCTGCAGGGCAACTCGGGGCGGATCAAGACCGTCATCACCGATCAGAAGGTGATCGCCGGCATCGGCAACGCCTACAGCGACGAGATCCTGCACGTCGCCAAGCTGTCGCCGTTCGCGACGGCGAACAAGCTGACCGATGCGCAGCTGGCGGCGCTGCACGACGCGATGATCTCGGTGCTCACCGACGCGGTGCCGCGGTCGGTCGGCCAGCAGGCCGCCACGCTGAAGGGGGAGAAGCGCTCCGGGCTGCGCGTGCACGCGCGCACCGGGTTGCCGTGTCCGGTGTGCGGCGACACCGTGCGCGAGGTGTCGTTCGCCGACAAGTCGTTCCAGTACTGCCCGACCTGCCAGACCGGGCGGCAAGGTGCTGGCCGACCGGCGGATGTCGAAGCTGCTCAAGTAGCCCGGGCCCTCTCGCCGGACGTGCGATGCCCGCGGTTGGGCCGCACTTGTCTAACTCGGTTATCCTGCCGCCATGACTCGGCAGAAGATCCTGATCACCGGTGCGAGCTCCGGACTCGGCGCCGGCATGGCCCGCCAGTTCGCGGCGCGAGGGCCGCGACCTGGCACTGTGCGCGCGCCGCCTCGACAACCTCGACGAGCTCAAGGCCGAGATCACCGCGCGGTACCCGGCATCAAGGTCGCGGTGGCCGCGCTCGACGTCAACGACCACGACCAGGTGCCCAAGGTGTTCGCCGAACTCGCCGACGAGCTGGGCGGCATCGACTGCGTGATCGTCAACGCCGGCATCGGCAAGGGCTACCCGCTCGGCGGCGGCAAGCTGTGGGCGAACAAGGCCACCATCGAGACCAATCTCGTTGCCGCCCTCGTGCAGATCGAGACCGCGCTGGAGATGTTCAAGGCCGCCGGGCAGGGGCACCTGGTGCTGGTGTCGTCGGTGCTCGGCAACGTCGGCGTTCCGGGCTTCAAGGCGGCCTACGCCGCGAGCAAGGCCGGTGTCACATCGCTGGGCGAATCGCTGCGCGCCGAGTACCCGTCCGGGCCGATCAAGATCACCGTGCTCGAGCCGGGCTACATCGAGTCCGAGATGACCGCGAAGTCCAACTCCACGATGCTGATGGTCGACAACGAGACCGGCGTCAAGGCCATGGTCGACGCCATCGAGAAGGAGAAGGGTCGCGCCGTGGTGCCGGCGTGGCCGTGGTGGCCGCTGGTCGAGGTGATGAAGCTGCTGCCGCCGCGGTTCACCAAACGCTTCGCCTGACGTCGCGCGTGCCGTCGCGGACCGTCGCACAGATGCTTTGATGGTGCGATGCCCAACATCGATCGGCGCAGCCTGATGGTGATGACCGGACTCGGCCTGCTGGGAGCGACGCTCCCGGTCGCCGAGGTCCGGAGCCGCCCCGTACACCGGTCCGCCGCCCGCCGCTCCGCCGTCCAACGGAAAGTACCTGTTCGAAGACCACTTCGACGGCCCCGCCGGCTCGGCGCCCGACCGCTCCAAGTGGGAGATCGCCACCGCGCGGGAGTCGATGGAGGACCCGACGTACTGGGAGCTACCCGGGCAACGTGGGCCAGTACCGCGACGACCGGCGCAACGTGTACGTCGACGGCAAATCCAACCTGGTGTTCCACGCGGCCAAGGACGGCGACACGTACTACAGCGGCAAGGTCTTCGGCACCTTCCGCGGTGGCATCGGCCACAACTGGGAGGCCCGCATCAAGTGCAACTGCCTCACCCCTGGTGCGTGGCCCGCCTGGTACCTGGCCAACAACAGCCCGGTCAACGGCGGCGAGGTCGACATCATGGAGTGGTACGGCAACGGCTCCTGGGCGCCGGGGACGGCCGTGCACGCCAAGCTCAACGGCGGTGAGCATGTCAGCCAGGGCATCACGGTCGACAGCGCCTGGCACACCTGGCGGGTGCCAGTGGGACGAGGCCGGCATGCGGTTCTGGAAGGACTACACCGACGGCGCGGCGCCGTACTTCGACGGTGCCCGCGGCGATCGCTGCCGCGACTGGCAGTTCAACGAGCCGGGCTACACGCTGTTCCCGGTGCTCGACCTCGCCATCGCGGGTTCGGGCGGCGGCGATCCGAGTGGCGGCACCTATCCGGCCGACATGCTGATCGACTACGTCCGCGTCTGGTAGCGATTCGGGTGTGGTTCGTCAACCTGCGGCGTGACGAACTACACCGAAATCACGCGGTGCGGCCGCGTTCGGTCCGGTAGCGGCGCACCAGCGCGTCGGTCGACCTGTCCGACTGCTCGGCCGGCGACGCGTCGCCGGTGATCACCGGCAGCAGCGCCTTGGCCTGCGTCTTGCCCAGTTCGACGCCCCACTGGTCGAACGAGTCGATGCCCCAGACGACGCCCTCGGTGAACACCTGGTGCTCGTAGAGCGCGATCAACTGGCCGACCACCGACGGTGTCAGCTTGGTGCCGAGGATCGACGTCGACGGCCGGTTGCCCGGCATCACCTTGTGCGGCACCACATCCGGCGGGGTGCCCTCGGCGGCGATCTCCTCGGCGGTCTTGCCGAACGCCAGCACCTGCGTCTGGGCGAAGAAGTTGCTCATCAGCAGGTCGTGCATGCTGCCGGTGCCGTCGGCGGTCGGCCAGGTCGTCGGTGGGCTGGCTGAACCCGATGAAGTCGGCGGGGATCAGCCGCGTGCCCTGGTGCAGCAGCTGGTAGAACGCATGCTGGCCGTTGGTGCCCGGTTCGCCCCAGAAGATCTCGCCGGTGTCGGTGCGTCACCGGTGTGCCGTCGGCGCGCACCGACTTGCCGTTGGACTCCATCGTCAGCTGCTGCAGATAGGCCGCGAACCGGGCCATGTCGTTGGAGTACGGCAGCACCGCGCGCGTCTCGCGCGCCGAAGAAGTTGTTGTACCAGAGCCCGATAAGGCCAAGCAGCGCAGGCGCATTCGCCTCCAGCGGCGCGGTCCGGAAGTGCTCGTCGACGAGATGGAAGCCGGCCAGGAACTCGGCGAACCGCTCCTTGCCGATCGCCGCCATCACCGACAGCCCGATCGCCGAGTCCACCGAGTAGCGGCCGCCGACCCAGTCCCAGAACCCGAACATGTTGTCGGTGTTGATGCCGAAGTCGTCGACCAGCTTCGCGTTCGTCGACACCGCGACGAAGTGCTTGGACACCGCGGCATCGCCGAGCGCGTCGGTCAGCCAGCGCCGCGCCGCGGTCGCGTTCGTCAGCGTCTCCAGCGTCGAGAACGTCTTCGACGCGACGATGAAAAGCGTTGTGGCCGGGTCGAGTCCGTCGAGCTTGGCGACCAGGTCGGCGGGGTCGACGTTGGAGACGAACCGCGCCGAGATGCCCGCGTCGGCGTAGTGCCGCAGCGCCTGGTACACCATCACCGGCCCGAGGTCGGAGCCGCCGATGCCGATGTTGACGACGGTGGTGATCCGCTCGCCGGTCGCGCCGCGTCCACTCGCCGCTGCGCAGCCGGTCGGTGAACTCACCCATCCGGTCGAGCACCTCGTGCACGTCGGCGACGACGTCCTGGCCGTCGACGGTCAGCTCCGCACCCCGCGGCAGCCGCAGCGCGGTGTGCAGCACCGCGCGGTCCTCCGAGGTGTTGATGTGCACGCCGGAGAACATCGCGTCGCGGCGCTGTTCCAGCCCGGCCGCCCGCGCCAGGTCGACCAGCAGCGTCAGCGTCTCGCGGGTGACCCGGTGCTTGCTGTAGTCGATGTACAGGTCGCCGACCGTCAGCGTCAGCTCGGTGCCCCGGGCCGGATCCTCGTCGAACAGCTCGCGCAGATGTCTTGTCGCCGATCTGCATCGTGATGCCGCTGCCAGCGCCTGCCATGCGGGGGTGGCGGTGATGTCGGGATCTGCTGGTCTTCGCGGCGCTCATCGGACCCATGTCAAGAACCCTAGTGCGGCCACTTGACCAAAGGTGTAAGAGATGGAGGTATGGATACCACCGCGCTGCTGAAGTCAGTTCCCACCGGCCTGTGGATCGGCGGTGAGGAACGCGACAGGGCTCGTCGACGTTCGACGTGCTCGACCCGTCCGACGACTAGGTGCTGACCTCGGTGGCCGACGCCACCGCCGAGGACGCGATCGCCGCGCTCGATGCGGCGTGCGCGGTGCAGGCGGAGTGGGCGGCCACGCGCGCCGCGCAAGCGCGGCGAGATCCTGCGCTCGGTGTTCGAGACGATCACCGAACGCGCCGACGACCTCGCCACGCTGATGACCCTGGAGATGGGCAAGGTGCTGCGCCGAGAGCAAGGGCGAGGTCACCTACGGCGCCGAGTTCTTCCGCTGGTTCGCCGAGGAGGCGGTGCGCATCGATGGCCGCTACACCCCGAGCCCGGCGGGCACCGGCCGCATCCTCGTCACCAAGCAGCCCGTCGGCCCGTGCTACGCGATCACGCCGTGGAACTTCCCGCTGGCGATGGGCACCCGCAAGATCGGGCCCGCGTTCGCCGCCGGCTGCACGATGATCGTCAAGCCGGCGCAGGAGACGCCGCTGACGATGCTGCTGCTGGCCAAGCTGATGGACGAGGCGGGCCTGCCCAAGGGCGTGCTGTCGGTGCTGCCGACCAGCAACCCGGGCGCGGTCACCGAGGCGCTGATCGACGACGGCCGGCTGCGCAAGCTGACGTTCACCGGCTCCACCGGCGTCGGGCAAGGCGCTGGTCAAGCAGTCGGCCGACAAGCTGCTGCGCACGTCGATGGAGCTCGGCGGCAACGCGCCGTTCATCGTGTTCGACGACGCCGACGTCGACGCGGCCGTCGAGGGCGCGATCCTGGCCAAGATGCGCAACGGCGGCGAGGCCTGCACGGCCGCCAACCGCTTCCACGTCGCCAACGCCGTGCGCGAGGAGTTCACCGAGAAGCTGGTCAAGCGGATGAGCGAGTTCACGCTGGGCAAGGGCCTCGACGAGTCGTCGACCCTCGGCCCGCTGATCAACGCCAAGCAGGTCGCCACGGTCGAGGATCTGGTCGTCCGACGCCGTCTCGCGCGGCGCGACCGTCGCGGTCGGCGGCGTCGCGCCCGGCGGCCCCGGCAACTTCTATCCCGCGACCGTGCTGGCCGACGTGCCCGCCGACGCCCGCATCCTCAAGGAGGAGGTGTTCGGGCCCGTCGCGCCGATCACCGGCTTCGACACCGAGGAGGAGGGCGTCGCGGCGGCCAACAACACCGAATACGGGCTGGCCGCCTACATCTACACCCAGTCGCTGGACCGTGCGCTGCGGGTGGCCGAGGGCATCGAGTCCGGCATGGTCGGCGTCAACCGCGGGGTGATCTCCGATCGCGGCCGCGCCGTTCGGCGGCGTCAAGGAGTCCGGCTTCGGCCGCGAGGGCGGCTTCGAGGGCATCGAGGAGTACCTCGACACCAAGTACATCGCGCTGACCAAGTAGCCACGCTGACGACGTCGGCCACGCGACGCGCCGCTGATCCGGCGTCGCGCGCGCGCCTCGCGCTGCCCTGCTCGGAGCAAGACTTCAGCGCGAGCTGGCACGGAGGGCCGCGATGCGACAGCCGTGAGCGCGTGCGCCGATCCGTGTGGGCCCGCGCCGATATGTCAGCCCGGCCGGCATCCCCGCGCTGGACGGCGTCCGCGCGGTCGCGGTCGCGCTGGTGCTCGCCGACCACGGCGGCATCCCGGGCTGCCGGGCGGCTTCCTCGGCGTCGACGTGTTCTTCGTGCTCAGCGGGTTCCTCATCACGTCGCTGCTGCTCGACGAGCTCGGCCGCACCGGCCGAATCGAGCTGACGGGCTTCTGGGTGCGCCGCGCCCGCCGGCTGCTGCCCGCGCTGATCGTGCATGGTGCTGGCGGTCGTGCGTGCGCGCGAGCTGTTCCCGTCCGATGCCGTCGCCAGGCTGCGCGACGACGCCGTCGCCGCCTTCTTCTGGGTCGCCAACTGGGCTTCGTCGCCGCAGCACACCGACTACTTCACCCAGGGTGGCCCGCCGTCGCCGCTGCAGCACACCTGGTCGCTGGGCGTGGAGGAGCAGTACTACCTGGTGTGGCCGCTGCTGCTGGTCGGCCGTCGTCGCGGCCTGCTGGCGCTGGCCTACCGGCGCGGTGTGCCCGGCTGACGCTGCGACGCCGTGCGCATCGGTCGGTGTTCGCGATCGCCGTCGCTGGGCGCGGTGGCCTCGGCGGTCGCGACGTGCCTGATGACGTCGCGAGCAGCGCTCAACCGGGTCTACTTCGGCACCGACACCCGGGTGCAGGCGCTGCTGGTCGGCGCGGCCGCCGCGGCGCTGCTGGTGCGCGACTGGCCGGCGCTGACAGCCGGATCGGCGACGTTGCGCTCCCGGTGGGCCCGCTGGCTGGCGCGGGTGCTGCCGGTGCTCGGGCTGGCGGTGCTCGGCGCGGCCGCGCACTTCGCGACGGGCAGCGCCGCGGAATTCCGCCGCGGTCTGCTGATCGTGGTCGCGGTCGCCGCGGTCGCTCGTCATCGCGCCGGTGGCGCTCGACCAGCGCGGGCCCGTCGCGCGGATGCTGGTCGATGGGTCCGCTGGTGTGGCTCGGGGCGATCTCCTACGGCGTCTACCTGTGGCACTGGCCGATCTTCCTGGTCGCTCAACGGCGAGCGCACCGGCAGCGACGGGCTGGCAGCTGTTCGCGCTGCGGTGCGCGCGCGACCGTTGCGGTCGCTGCGGTGTCGTGGTGGCTGGTCGAGCAGCCGATCCGGCGAGTGGCGGCCGGTGTCGCGTGCCGATGCTGCCGCTGGCCGGCGCCACGGCTGGCGACCGCGGCCGTGGTGACGATGGCGTGCGTGCCGGTCGCGCAGTTTCGCAGGCGGCGAGCGACCTGGGCCGACTGATCGACTCGGCCGCGCTGGTCGCCGCCGGAGGTGCCCGTCGAGGTGACGCCGCCAGCCGCAGCCGGCGCCCGGCGACGCCGCGGGTGGCGGTGTTCGGCGACTCGATGGCGTGGACGATGATGCGGTATCTGCCGCCGACGCCCGGGGTTCACGTTCGTCGACTTCACCACGATCGGCTGCGGCATCGCCCGCGGCGGGCCGTACCGGTACGTCGGCCAGGAGCTCGACCCAGAAGCCGGAGTGCGAGACCTGGCCGAGCCCGGTGGGCCAGCGGATCGGCTACGACAAGCCGGACGTGGTGCTGCTGGTCGTCGGGCGCTGGGAGGTGGTCGACCGGATGAACGAGGGCCGCTGGACCGCACATCGGCGAACCCGGCTTCGACGCGTACCTGCGCGGTGAATTGCGCCGGGCGCTGGACATCCTGGGGTCGACGGGCGCGCGCGATCGTCGTGACCACCGAGCCCGTACAACCGGCGCGCCGAGAAGGCCGACGGCAGCCTGTACCCGGAGGATCAGCCCGATCCGCGTCGACGCGCTGGAACACGCTTGCTGCGCAGCGTCGTCGCGCAGCGCACGAACGCCGCGCGTGCTGGACCTCAACAAGAAGCTGAGCCCCGAACGGCTACTACACGACCAAGGTCGACGGCATCAGGATGCGCAGCGACGGCGTGCACCCCACGCCCGAAGCCGTCGAAGTGGCTGACGCCGTGGCTGGTGGACGCGGTCTGCCAGCCGGGATTTCGGCGTAGTCCGTCGCGCTGAGCGTGACGAAGCACGCCGAAATCGCGGAGCTCAGTGGCCGAGGCGGCCGCGGCCCAGCCGCAGCAGCAGCATCGCGAGGTTCTTGCCCTCGGGGCCGAGCGCGCTGTAGCGCTCGATGACCTTCATCTCGCGGCTGTGCACCAGCCGGGTGCCGCCGGAGGCCATCCGGGCCTTGCCGATCATCTGGGATACCTCGGTGCGACGCTTGACCGCCGCGAGGATCGTCGGCGTCGAGCCGGTCGATCTCCTGGCGCAGGTCGTCGATGTCGGGCGACGGGTTCTGTTTCGATAGTCATCGTGCTTTCGATTCTCCTGAGTGTCTCGTTGTGTGGTGGTTCGTGGTCTCATCCGGTTTCGGGCCTCACACAAGAGACGAGCCCCGGATCCGGAAGCGGACCGCGGGGCTGAAGGGAAGCAGCTAGACCACGGGCACCGCTGGCCGGTACCCGTAGAAAAATCGCCACTGCGTATTGAGCACCGATCGAGTGTGCCACTATCGGCCGTGCCTGCGCAAAGAATGTCGTCGCCGCAGCGGTAAGTTTGGGCGAGACATGACTGTGCACGTCACCGATCCGCAGCCAGCCGACACCGACGAACTGCTCGAGGGGCTCAACCCGCAACAGCGCCAGGCGGTCGCTGCACGAGGGTTCGCCGCTGCTGATCGTCGCCGGCGCCGGGTCCGGCAAGACCGCGGTGCTCACCCGCCGGATCGCCTACCTGCTGGCCGCCCGCGACGTCGGCCTGGGCCAGGTGCTGGCGATCACGTTCACCAACAAGGCCGCCGCCGAGATGCGCGAGCGGGTCGTCGCGCTGGTCGGGCCCGCGGGCCCGCGTCATGTGGGTGTCGACGTTCCACTCGACCTGCGTGCGGATCCTGCGCAACCAGGCCTCGCTGATGCACGGGTCTGAACTCCAACTTCTCGATCTACGACGCCGACGACTCGCGGCGGCTGCTGCTGATGATCGGCAAGGACATGGGGCTGGACACCAAGCGGTACTCGCCGCGGCTGCTGGCCAACGGCATCTCCAACCTGAAGAACGAGCTGATCGACCCCGAGCAGGCCGCCGCGGAGGCGTCGGAGGCCGAGCGACGACCTCGCCCGCATCGTCGCCGAGGTGTACGGCGAGTACCAGCGCCGGCTGCGCGCGGCCAACGCGCTGGACTTCGACGACCTGATCGGCGAGACGGTCGCTGTGCTGCAGGCTTTCCCGCAGATCGCCCAGTACTACCGGCGCCGGTTCCGGCACATCCTCGTCGACGAGTACCAGGACACCAACCACGCGCAGTACGTGCTGGTGCGCGAGCTCGTCGGCATCGGCAGCACCGACGACCGACGGTGCCGCCCGCCGAGCTGTGCGTGGTCGGTGACGCCGACCAGTCGATCTACGCGTTCCGCGGCGCGACCATCCGCAACATCGAGGACTTCGAGCGCGACTACCCCAATGCCACAACGATTCTGCTGGAGCAGAACTACCGCTCGACCCAGAACATCCTAACGCCGGCCAACTCCGTCATCGCGCGCAACACCGGCCGCCGGGAGAAGCGGCTGTGGACCGATGCCGGTGACGGCGAGCTGATCGTCGGCTACGTCGCCGACAACGAGCACGACGAGGCCGCGCTTCGTCGCCCAGGAGATCGACGCGCTGGCCGACTCGACGGCGACTTCACTTACAACGACGTCGCGGTGTTCTACCGCACCAACAACTCGTCGCGCGCGCTGGAAGAGGTGTTCATCCGCGCCGGCATCCCGTACAAGGTGGTCGGCGGCGTGCGCTTCTACGAGCGCAAGGAGATTCGCGACATCGTCGCCTACCTGCGGGTGCTGGACAACCCCGGTGACTCGGTGAGCATGCGGCGCATCCTGAACACGCCGCGCCGCGGCATCGGGGACCGGGCCGAGGCGTGCGTGGCGGTGTACGCCGAGAACACCGGCGCCAACTTCAACGACGCGCTGCAGGCGGCCGCCGAGGGCAAGGTGCCGATGCTGAACACGCCGCTCGGAGAAGGCGATCGCCGGGTTCGTCGAGATGCTCGACGAGCTGCGCGGCGCGCCTCGACGAGGAGCTCGGCGAGCTGGTCGAGGCGGTGCTCGGACCGCACCGGCTACCGCGCCGAGCTGGAGGCGTCCAGCGATCCGCAGGATCTGGCCCGGCTGGACAACCTCAACGAATTGGTCAGCGTCGCACACGAATTCAGCATCGATCTGGCCAACGCCGCGGCACTGCGGCGACGAGCGAACCGCAGGACGAGGACGTGCCCGACACCGGTGTGCTCGCCGCGTTCCTGGAGCGGGTGTCGCTGGTCGCCGACGCCGACGACATCCCCGAGCACGGCGCGGGCGTGGTGACGATGATGACGCTGCACACCGCCAAGGGGCTGGAGTTCCCGGTGGTGTTCGTCACCGGCTGGGAGGACGGCATGTTCCCGCACATGCGGGCGCTGGGCGACCCCGCCGAGCTGTCCGAGGAGCGGCGGCTGGCCTACGTCGGCATCACCCGCGCCCGTCAGCGGCTGTACCTCAGCCGCGCGAAGGTCCGCTCGTCGTGGGGTCAGCCGATGCTCAACCCGGAATCGCGGTTCCTGCGGGAGATCCCGCAGGAACTCATCGACTGGCGGCGCATCGAGACCCGCGTCGGCCTCACGTCAGCGCCCGGTGAGCGGGGCGGGCCGGTTCGGCGCACCGCGGCCGTCACCCGGCGCGCTCGCGGCGGGCAAGCGTCCGCTGCTGGTGCTCGAGCCCGGCGACCGGGTCACCCACGACAAGTACGGCCTGGGCCGCGTCGAGGAGGTGTCCGGCATGGGCGAGTCGGCGATGTCGCTGATCGACTTCGGCAGTGCGGGCCGGGTGAAGCTGATGCACAACCACGCGCCGGTCGCGAAGCTCTAGATCCCGCCGACCTGCGAGCTGAGCTCAGGGCGCCAGGGCACCCGATCTTCAGTGGACGCCGGAGTCGGGCCGGCCGGTCGGCGTCTTGCCGGCTGATCGCCGTGGTGATCGCTCGCGGGCATCACGCTTCCAGATAGGGCAGCAGCGCGAACAGTCCGAAGCGGAAGCCTGCGAAGAAGAGGCCGCGGCGCCGCCGGGAACTGCTCGCCGCCGGCGTCCTGCGGCTCGCCGTTGTCGTCGAGCAACGCCGAGGTGGCCGACCAGATCTGTCGAGACCTGGACGAAACCCGGTCGCGGCGATGACGACGTCGAAGAGGCGGGACGTCTGCCCCGTCCAGAAAGACGTCGACTCACCGTCGAACCCGGTGACAGCCGGCAGCGATCTCGATGTCGCCGCGCTGCACGGCCGCTGCGAACCCGTTGTCGAGCGGCGGCGAGTAGTACGTATGCCGCATCAGTCGAGAGGCGCTTTCGTGTCTTGCGCCAAGCCGTATGGGGCCAGGCCGGACCACAGCATCCGGTGCGCCGCGCGGCCGGCCCAATCGATCAGCCCGGTCGGGCAGCAGCCGGCCGAATTCGGCCAACAGGGTGATCGGCACCGGCCCGAATTCGCGCTTGAACAGCAGCGGGACCGAGTCCGGACGCTGATCGCCGATCGGATCGAGTCGTTGGCGCTGCGAGCAGCGTGGCGATCTCGACCCCCGAATTGCCGGTGCCGACGACGAGAACCGACTTCCCCTCGTGCTCCCGTGCCGATACGGAACTGCGCCGAGTGCAGGATCTCGCCGGTGAACTGCCGCCGCGCCCGGCCAGTCCGGGATGACGGGGACACGATCGTGTCCCGTCGCCGACGACGACATGGCCGGCGACGAAGGTCCCCGGCATCGGTGCGGACCACCCACTCGCGGCCGACCCGGTCCACCCGGTCCACCGTGGACACCCAGCACCACTTCGGGCAGCTGCGATGCGTAGCGGTCCAGGTATTCGGCCCACTGCACTCGGCCGGGCCACCGCCCGACTCGGCGCGGGCATCCGCGCGAACGGGAGATCCGACAACCAGCGGACGGTGTTCAGCCGCAGACCGTCGTAACGGTTGCCACCAGCTTGCCGCCACGCGGGGTGACTGCTCGAGGACGCATACCTGCACACCGGCTGCGTGCAGCGCGCGTGCTGCTGCGAGACCCGCGGCTCCGGCGCCGATCACCACGACGTCACGCTGCAGACGAGATTCCCCCTGCACGTCAGGCGCCCTGTTCGAGGAGGCGCTTGAGGTGGCGCAGTTCGGTCCGGGTGTGCTCCCGGTCCTTCGCCTCTCCGCTGAGGACGTGCACGAACAGGAACGCAGCCAGGCCGCCGAAGACCCCGTGGGGCCGGCTGGCCCAGACGTGCGCGCTGACCGTCGTCGCCGCCTCGTCGGACCGCACCCGCCACGTCACGCCCTCGGTGAGCCTGATCGGTATGCCCAGCCAGCGGTACCGTGCGTCCGCCTCCCACGTCACCGCGGTGTGCGGCTCGACTGCGGTGATGGCGCCGACCGCTTCGCCGGGAATGCCGCCGATCCTCTCTTCGACGCGTAGCCGCGCGCCGACCTCGGTCGGGGGCCTGTCGTCGAGGTGTTGCAGGCTGACGTGCTCCGGATTCGACTGCGGCCACCAACGGTCGATGTCGCGCAGCACCTCCCAGACGCGATCGCGCGGGGCATCGATGTCGATCGACTCGGTGAAGTCGAGCATGAGCATTCCTCTCGGGTCGGGATGTGCGCTCACCACATGCCTACCCAATTCTGATATGCGCATACACGCATATCAGAAATAGATTCGCTCAGCCGCTGCGCTCCCAGCGTCCGGTCGCGGGCAGCAGCCGCCAGCACGATCGTGATCAGCGGTAACGCCGGAATCGCGTAGACCACCGGCGGCAGCTTGGCGCCCGCGACGAACAGGCTCGCGAAGATCAGCAGCGCGATCACCGACCCGACCACGACGAGCAGCCGGCCCATCCGGCGCCGCAGCAGCAGCGCGATCAGCCCGCCGATGAGGCTGCCGCCGAGACCGCCGTCAGGAAGCCGATGGCCACACAGAACAGCCGGTCCGTCGTCCCACCAGCCGGTGATCAGGTCGGTGGCGATCACCGCGGTCGCCCAGCCGGCTGAGGATGCTCGAACACCGCAGTGGCGATCGCGGCCCGCGGGATCGGACCGCTGCGGGCGTACCGGCCCGACGGCGACCGGGGTGGCCCGGCGGAATGGACCGGTCGCGGTCGGTGGCTTTCGGCAGCGCGCCCGTCGGGTGGCGCCGGATGATGGTGGTCTGCGGTTCCGCAGCGGCCGCATAGGCTGCGAGGAGGTGCTCAGCGGCGCTCGCCGGATGATGCTGGTGCGTCCTCCGGGTGCGGCCGGGGCGCGCTCGGGGGTGTTGACGTCGTCGCTGGAATCGCCGGCCACTCAGCCGAACGTAGCTGCCGGGGGTGAGCCCCCGCTTGGCCAGCCACGGCACCGGGTCGATGCGGTCGGTGCCGTTGAGCAGCACCTCGAAGTGCAGGTGCGGGCCGGTCGAGTTGCCGCGGTTGCCCATGGTGGCGATCTGGTCGCCGGCCATCACCCGCTCGACCGACGCTGACCAGCCAGGTGTTGACGTGGCCGTAGAGCGTGACGGTGCCGTCGGCGTGGCGCAGCTTGACCCACGCGCCGTACCCGGCGGTCGGGCCCGACGTCGATGACGACGCCGTCGGCGGCGGCAGGATCGGGGTGCCGATCGAGTTGGCGATGTCGATGCCGCCGTGCAGCACGCCCCAGCGGTAGCCGAAGCCCGAGGTGAACACGCCGTGGGTCGGCATCACGAACAGCGGCCGCTGCAGCCGGGCCTCGCGCTCGGCGCGCTCCTGGGCGAACGCCGCGGCCTTGGTGATCTCCTCGGCGTGCACGGCGGAGCTCGGCGGCCGGGCCACGGTGACGATCTGCATGCCGTCGCTGGAACCGGTGATCGCACCGGCGCCGCCATGCGTCGACTGGTCGGCGGCCAGCACGGTCTGCGCGGCGTGCGTGTCGGACGTGTTGGTCACCGAGTAGCGCGGCGGCCGCGGTGGCGCCGGCGGCCATCGCGGCGATCATCAGCCGGCCCTTGACCGCGCCTGCGGTTCCTTGCGGTGCGGGCCGCGCGCGGCCGCTCATGTCGATGATGTCGGTGGCCGCGACGCCGTCGCTGACGTCGGTGTGGCTGTCGCGGTAGGCGTCGCGCGCGACGCGTCGTTGACCGTCGGTCTCGCCGGGCCGGACCGGAACTCGACGGCACGACGAGCCGCAGCGGGATCAGATCGTCGGTGTCGTGCAGGTCGTCGAGCTCGGGCGCGCGGATGACCTGGCGACTCGCGGTCGAAGGCGGCGTTGTCGGTCGAAACTCGAGGTCGTCGAGGTCTCCGAACTCGTTGAACGGGATGATGTCGGTGACTTCGGTGGCTGGGTCGGGGTCGACCCATCGGTTGCGAGCGTTCGTCGACTCTCCCGATCAGGAGATCCGAGACGAACGATGCTGCGCCAACCTGAAATAGTCCTTCTCGTCGTGACCAGACCGTTATCTGGACCGCGAGGACGTTAACCAAATCCCAATGATCGTGGCAACCCGTGGACTATTCCGCCGGCGAATGTGACTTGAATCACGACGCACCGCCGGTGAGATCTGACCACATGAGCGGTAGGCGGTGCCGATCCTCGCGACTGCGTGTCGATAAAGTTCCCCAGCGAGCCCGTCGGGTGCACATCCAAGCCGAACCGACAGTCACCGCAGACAGACAGTGAGCCCATGGATCTTTTCGAGTACCAGGCGAAAGAGCTGTTCGCCAAGCACAACGTGCCCACCACGCCCGGCCGGGTGACCGACACCGCCGAGGACGCCAAGGCGATCGCCGAGGAGATCGGCAAGCCGGTGATGGTCAAGGCCCAGGTCAAGGTCGGCGGCCGCGGCAAGGCCGGCGGCGTGAAGTACGCCGCGACCCCCGACGACGCGTTCACCCACGCCCAGAACATCCTCGGCCTGGACATCAAGGGCCACGTCGTCAAGAAGCTGCTGGTCGCCGAGGCCAGCGACATCGCCGAGGAGTACTACATCTCCTTCCTGCTCGACCGCGCCAACCGCACCTACCTGGCGATGTGCTCGGTCGAGGGCGGCGTGGAGATCGAAGAGGTCGCCGCCACCAAGCCCGACCGGCTGGCCAGGGTGCCGGTCGACGCGACCAAGGGCGTCGACGAGGCGTTCGCCCGCGAGATCGCCGAGAAGGGCCACCTGCCCGCCGAGGTGCTCGACGCCGCGGCGGTGACCATCGCCAAGCTGTGGGAGGTCTTCGTCGGCGAGGACGCCACGCTGGTCGAGGTGAACCCGCTGGTGCGCACTCCCGACGACCAGATCCTGGCGCTGGACGGCAAGGTCACCCTCGACGCCAACGCCGACTTCCGCCATCCCGAGCACGCCGAGTTCGAGGACCGCGACGCCACCGATCCGCTGGAGCTCAAGGCCAAGGAGAACGACCTCAACTACGTCAAGCTCGACGGCGCAGGTCGGCATCATCGGCAACGGCGCGGGCCTGGTCATGTCGACGCTGGACGTCGTCGCCTACGCCGGTGAGAAGCACGGCGGCGTCAAGCCGGCCAACTTCCTCGACATCGGCGGCGGCGCCTCGGCCGAGGTGATGGCCGCCGGCCTGGACGTCATCCTGGGCGACAGCCAGGTCAAGAGCGTGTTCGTCAACGTGTTCGGCGGCATCACCGCCTGCGACGCGGTGGCCAACGGCATCGTCAACGCGCTGCAGATCCTCGGCGACGACGCCAACAAGCCGCTGGTCGTGCGGCTCGACGGCAACAACGTCGAAGAGGGCCGGCGCATCCTGGCCGAGGCCAACCACCCGCTGGTGATCCAGGCCGACACCATGGACGCCGGCGCCGACAAGGCCGCCGAGCTGGCGCAACAAGTAAGGGACGCAAGGCACATGTCGATCTTCCTGAACAAGGACTCCAAGGTCATCGTCCAGGGCATCACCGGCGGCGAGGGCACCAAGCACACCGCGCTGATGCTCAAGGCGGGCACCCAGCTGGTCGGCGGCGTCAACGCCCGCAAGGCGGGCACGACGGTGTCAGCCACGAGGACAAGGACGGCAAGGACGTCGAGCTGCCGGTGTTCGGCAGCGTCGCCGAGGCGATGAAGGAGACCGGCGCCGACGTGTCGGTCGTCTTCGTGCCGCCGAAGTTCGCCAAGGACGCGATCATCGAGGCCATCGACGCCGAGATCCCGCTGCTGGTCGTCATCACCGAGGGAATCCCGGTGCAGGACACCGCATATGCGTGGGCCTACAACGTCAAGAAGGGCCAGAAGACCCGCGATCATCGGGCCGAACTGCCCGGGCATCATCACCCCGGGCGAGGCGCTGGTCGGGCATCACGCCGGCCAACATCACCGGCCCGGGCCCGGTCGGCCTGGTGTCGAAGTCGGGCACGCTGACCTACCAGATGATGTACGAGCTGCGCGATTTCGGCTTCTCCACCGCCATCGGCATCGGCGGCGACCCGGTCATCGGCACCACCCACATCGACGCCATCGAGGCGTTCGAGAAGGATCCCGACACCAAGGTCATCGTGATGATCGGCGAGATCGGCGGCGACGCCGAGGAGCGCGCGGCCGACTACATCAAGGCCAACGTCTCCAAGCCGGTCGTCGGCTACGTCGCGGGATTCACCGCGCCGGAGGGCAAGACGATGGGCCACGCGGGCGCGATCGTGTCCGGCTCGTCGGGCACCGCGGCCGCCAAGAAGGAAGCCCTGGAGGCGGCCGGGCGTGAAGGTCGGCAAGACCCCGTCGGAGACCGCCGCGCTGGCCCGGGAGATCCTGCAGAGCCTCTAGCCCCCGCTCTTAGCTCGTCACCTCGCCCCGCGAGCGTGCGCGTCTGTTCCGCGACGCGCCGCGCACGATGCGTTGCGTTTGTGCACGCTCGCGCGATGTGACCGACGCCGCGCAATTAGGAACACGTTCCAGTTTTCGGTTAGCCTGACGAATTAACAGTCGTCAGGAGGTCTGTAATGGCGGTCGACCCGCGTACGCCCGTCCTCGTCGGCGTCGGGCAGTTCACCGAGCGCATCGACGACCCCGGCTACCGCGGCATGTCGGCGGTCGAGCTGGCGACCGAGGCCGCCCGCGCGGCGCTGGCCGACACCGGCGCCGACGCCGGACGCAGTCGCCGCCGCCATCGACGCCGTCGTCGGCCTGCGGCAGTTCGAGATCTCCGCGGCCGCATGCCCGCGCCGCTGGGCAGGTCGAACAACTACCCGCGCTCGGTGATGCAGCGCCTCGGCGGCGCCGCCGGCGCGTGCGGTGCTCGAGCCCGTCGGCGGCCAGGGCCCGCAGAAGCTGGTGACCGAGTTCGGCACGGCGATCGCCGCCGGCGACGCCGACGTCGTGATGATCATCGGCTCGGAGCCCGGTTCGACGCCAACGCTACTTCGCCGACCGGGACGACAAGCCGGATTTCACCGAGCACGTCGACGGCCAGCTCGAGGACCGCGGCCACCAGATCTACAACTACATCGAGCGAATACACCGTGCAAGCACGGGCTCACCGGTGCGCCGGTGCAGTACGGCCTGCTGGACAACGCCCGCCGCGGCGCGGCTCGGGCTCGAGCGTCGGCGAGTACCGGCAGCGCGATGGCCGAGCTGTTCGCGCCGTTGTCGAAAGTCGCTGCGAAGAACCCGTTCTCCGTCATCGCCGGTGGAGCGCTCGGTCGAGGAGATCGAGACGGTCACCGACGAGAACCGGATGATCTGCGACCCGTATCCCGCGGCTGCTGGTCGCCCGCGACACGGTGAACCAGGGCGCGGCTGCGGTGCTGATGTCGGTGGAAGCCGCCCGCCGACTCGGTGTGCCCGAAGAGAAGTGGGTCTACCTGCACGGGCACTCCGACCTGGTCGAGCAGGCGTCTGCTGGAGCCGCGTCGATCTCGGCGCCAGCCCGGCTGCGGTGCACGCGGCGCAGGAGGCGTTGCGGGTGGCGGGCATCGGCGTCGACGACATCGCGACCTTCGACCTCTACAGCTGCTTCCCGTTCCCGGTGTTCGCGATCTGCGAGGCGCTCGGCCTGACCGGCGACGACCCGCGCGGGCTGACGCTGACCGGCGGGCTGCCGTACTTCGGCGGCCCCGGCAACAGCTACTCGCTGCACGGCATCGCCGAGACCGTCGCCGCAGATGCGCGACAAGCCAGGGCAGATTCGGCTTCGTCGGCGCCAACGGCGGCATCATGAGCAAGTACTCGGTCGGCGTCTACTCGACCGAGCCCGTCGACGTGGCGGCCCGACCGCAGTGCGGGGTTGCACGACGAGGTGGCCGCGCTGCCGACGGTGCCGGTGACGAAGAAGCCGGACGGCGCCGGGCACCGTCGAGACCTACTCGGTGCGCTACGACTGGCCGGTGCGCACCGGCATCATCGTCGGCCGGCGCGACGCCGACGGAGCGCGGTTCATGGCGACCACCGAGGACGACGATCTCGTCGGCGCTGATGTCCGACGGCGATCCGCTGGGCGCGAAAATCGTCGTGACGCCGACGGACAACGGCAACCGGCGCGGTGTCTGCGCTAGACGAGCGCGCTGAGCTTGCCGGCGAGCCGCTCGACGTAGCCGGCGACCTCGTCGGGGCTGCGGTCGGGCAGGCCGAACAGCACCTCGGTGACCCCGAGTTCGCGCCAGCGGGCCAGCTTGTCGGGGTCGGGCTTGAAGTCCAGCGCCACGATCTGCGGTGCGCCGTCGCGGCCGGCGGCCGCCCAGGTGTCCTGCAGCAGCTTGACCGGGGCGTCGATGTCGAAGTCGCGCGGCGTGGTGATCCAGCCGTCGGCCGACTTCGCGATCCACTTGAAGTTCTTCTCGGTGCCTGCCGCGCCGACCAGCACCGGGATGTGGGATTGGACCGGTTTGGGCCAGGCCCACGACGGGCCGAAGTTGACGAACTCGCCGTCGTATTCGGCTTCTTCCTCGGTCCACAGCGCGCGCATGGCCTCGAGGTACTCGCGCAGCATCGTGCGCCGGCGGCCCGGGCGGCACGTTGTGGTCGGTGAGTTCGTCGGTGTTCCAGCCGAATCCGACGCCGAGGCTGACCCGGCCGCCGGAGAGGTGGTCGAGCGTCGCGATCGACTTGGCCAGCGTGATGGGGTCGTGTTCGACGGGCAGCGCCACCGCGGTCGACAGCCGCACCCGCGATGTCACCGCCGCGGCGGTGCCCAGCGACACCCAGGGGTCCAGGGTGCGCATGTAGCGGTCGTCGGGCAGCGACTCGTCGCCGGTGGTGGGGTGGGCGGCCTCCGCTTGACCGGGATGTGGGTGTGCTCGGGCACGTAGAACGTGGTGAACCCGTGGTCGTCGGCCAGCTTGGCCGCCGCCGCCGGGGTGATCCCGCGGTCGGTGGTGAACAGCACGAGCCCAAAGTCCATGCGGAGAATTAGAACGTGTTCCAATCTGCGTCCGCAAGGGGGGTGCCTGCCGCGGCCGTCCGGCGGCTTTGCCGATGAACAGTCGCTAGGCATGCCAGTGCCGACCAGTGCCGCGCGCAGGGACGGCCGCCGGCGCGAGCGACCCTGCGGTGCTCGTGCCCGCATCGGCGCGTGGGCCGACTCCGTGGCGTGACAATGCCGCCGCGCGGTGCGCTAGCGTGGTTGATCGAATCGCTCAGGCGGACCGGTCGGACCGCAGCCGCCTGCGTCGACACCGCCGATAGCGGCGCCCGCACAGCACAGGAGAGGTCATGTCTACCCAGGCCCGCCCGGAGGACCCGGATTACCCGCCCGGCCAGCAGCCGACCACGCAGTTCTCCGCGCCGACCCAGCAGTTCGGCAAGATCGGCGACCATGATCCGGCCGGGCACGGGCCGAGCAAGCTGCCGATGTATCCTGAGCGCCGCGGTGGCGGCTGCTCGGCCTGCTCGTCTACCTGTCTAGCTTCGCGCCGCAGTTCACCGTGTCGTCTCCGACTTCCCGGGTCTCGGGGAGCTCAGCGGCAGCTCGCTGGGGCTGGGCTTCGCCGTCATCGCCGCCGTCATCGCGGCGCTGGTCGCCGGCGTCGGCCTGCTGCCCAGGCAGACGCAGCCACGTGGCGTCGTCGCCGTGGCCGCGGTGCTGGGCTTCCTGCTCGTGCTGTCCGAGGTGATCAACAGGCCGAGCGGCACGACCGTGGACTGGGGGCTCTACCTCCTCATCGCGTTCACGCTGCTGCAGGCCGCCGTGGCCGTCGTGCGTGCTGCTGTTCGACTCGGGCGTCATCACCCCGCCGGCGCCCCGGCCCAAGTACGAGCAGCCGCAGTACGGCCAGTACCCCGGCTCGTACTACGGTCAGCACCCCGGACAGCCGCAGCACGGTGGGCCGGGCCCGCAACAGCACGGGCAGCAGCAGCAGCGGCCGGGCTACCCGACGCCGTACCGCCGGGCGGATATCCCGGCTCGGGCCAGTCGACCGGCGGGTTCCCCGCGGTCTCGCAGTCGGGTCCGCCGACCCCGCCCACCGGGTTCCCGACCTACGGCCAGCCGCCGTCGAGCAATCAGCTCCGTCGAGCAACCAGCCGACGTCGGGCAATGCGCCGGCGACCCAGCCGCCGACTCAGCAACACTCGTCGTCCCCGTCCTCGCAGTCGGATCAATCGTCGTAATCTGAGCCGCGCATGCGCGAACGTCGCGCGCCCGAGCGTCTGCGAGGAGCGGCCCAGCCCGTGGACGACCGACCAGTCGGCCCACGCCAGGCGCGTGAACTGCTGCGGGTCGCGTTCGGCCCGTCCGTGGTGGCGCTGGTCGTCATCGCCGCCGTGGTGCTGCTGCAGCTGCTGATCGCCAACAGCGACATGACCGGCGCGCTCGGTGCGATCGCCAGCATGTGGCTGGGCGTGCACCAGGTGCCGGTGTCCATCGCCGGGCGCGCGCTCGGCGTGATGCCGCTGCTGCCGGTCCTGGCGATGGTGTGCGGCACGGCCCGCACCACGGCCGCGGCGGTCACCAGCACCTCGTGGTTCGTCACCCGCTGGGTCGTCGCGTCGGCGCTGGGCGGCCCCCTGCTGATCGCCGCCATCTGCCTGGCCGTCATCCACGACGCCGCATCGGTGCTGACCGAGCTGCAGACCCCCGACGCGCTGCGGGCGTTCGCCAGCGTGTTGGCCGTGCACGCAATCGGCGCGGCGATCGGCGTCGGATCCCGGGTCGGCCGGCGGGCCCTGAAGGCGACGCCGTTGCCGAGCTGGCTGCCGGACGCGCTGCGGGCGGCCGCCGCCGGGGTGCTGGCCCTGCTGGCGCTGTCGGCCGTCGTCGTCACCGGCTCGCTGGTCGTGCACTGGTCGACCATGCACGACCTGTACTCGATCACCGACTCGGTGTTCGGGCAGTTCAGCCTCACGGTGCTGTCGGTGCTCTACGTGCCCAACGTGATCGTCGGCGCCGCCGCGGTCGCCGTCGGCTCGAGCGCGCACATCGGGCTGGCGACGTTCAGCTCGTTCACCGTGTTCGGCGGCGAATCCCCGCGCTGCCGGTGCTGGCGGCCGTGCCGACACCGCCGCTGGGCCCGGTGTGGGTGGCGCTGCTGATCGTCGCGGCGGTCTCTGCGGTGGCGGTCGGCCAGCAGTGCGCGCGCCGGCCGCTGCCACTGCTGCAGGCGCTGGCCAAGGTGCTCGTCGCCGCGGCGGTCGCGGCGGTGACGATGGCCCTGCTCGGCTATGCCGGCGGCGGAGCGCTCGGCAATTTCGGCGACGTCGGCGTCGACCAGGCGACGTTCGCGCCCGCGGTGTTCGTGTGGTTCGCCGGCATCGGCGCGCTGACGACGGCGATGTCGGGTGGTTTCGCGGCCCGCGGTGCGCAAGCCCAGGGTCGCCGCCGAGCCGGCGCCCGAACCCGAACTCTTCGAACGCCGAACCCGAGCCGAAGCCGCAGCCGAGCCGCCGAGCCGGCGCCGAACCGAACCTGAGCCGGAACCCGAGCCCGCAGCCCGAACCACCGAGCCCGAAGCCGAGCCCGTCGATGACCTGCCGCGCGCCGGTGCCGCGCGACGACCCGGTGCCCCCGCCGCCGGCCGATCACCGCGACGACCTCGATCCCGAGGACCACTTCATGGTCGACGACGACGTGCGCGGCAGCCGCGACGGCAGGCTCGAGTGAGCACCCACTAGGCTCTCTGGCGTGCAGCAACCGCTCCGTGTGCCCCCGAGCGCACCGGCCCGGCTGGTGGTGCTGGCCTCGGGCACCGGTTCGCTGCTCGCGTCGCTGCTCGAAGCCGCCGTGGGCGACTATCCGGCCCGGGTCGTCGCGGTCGGGGCCGACCGCGACTGCCCGGCCCTCGACATCGCCGCCGACGCGTCGGTGGCCACCTTCACCGTCCCGCTGTCGGCGACCACCCCGACCGCGCCGCCTGGGACGCGGCGATCACCGAGGCGACCGCGGCGCACAGCCCGGACCTGGTGGTGTCGGCCGGCTTCATGAAAATCCTTGGTCCCGCGTTCCTTTCGCGGTTTCCGGGGCGGGTGGTCAACACCCATCCCGCGCTGCTGCCCGCGTTCCCCGGCGCGCACGCGGTGCGCGACGCGCTGGCCTACGGCGTGAAGGTCACCGGCTGCACGGTGCACCTCGTCGACGCCGGAACCGACACCGGGCCGATCCTCGCGCAGCAGGCCGTGCCCGTGCTCGACGACGACGACGAGGCCACCCTGCACGAACGGATCAAGGTCGATCGAACGAGAGCTGCTGGTGGACGTCCTGGCGGCGCTGGCCACCCGCGGCGTGACCTGGACAGGACGAAAGGCGACCATAGGATGAGCGACGAGGGCCGGCGGCGGATCCGCCGGGCACTGATCAGCGTCTACGACAAGACCGGGCTGGTGCCGCTGGCGCAGGGCCTGCACGACGCCGGCGTCGACATCGTCTCGACCGGATCGACGGCGAAAACCATTGCCGGCGCCGGTGTTCCGGTGACCCCCGTGGAGGACGTCACCGGGTTCCCCGAGGTGCTCGACGGCCGGGTCAAGACCCTGCATCCCGCGCGTGCACGCCGGCCTGCTCGCCGATCAGCGCAAGCCCGAACACGTCGTCGGCGCTGGCGGAACTCGGCGTGGAGGCGTTCGAGCTCGTCGTGGTGAACCTGTATCCGTTCACCCAGACCGTGAACTCCGGCGCCGACGACGACGAGTGCGTCGAGCAGATCGACATCGGCGGCCCCTCGATGGTGCGGGCCGCGGCCAAGAACCATCCGAGCGTGGCCGTGGTCGTCGACCCGCTGGGCTATGACGGCGTGCTGGCCGCGGTGCGGGCCGGCGGCTTCACCCTCGCCGAACGAAAGAAGCTGGCGGCGCTGGCGTTCCGGCACACCGCCGAGTACGACGTCGCGGTGGCGTCCTGGATGGAGTCGGTGCTGGCGCCCGAGCAGAATGCCGAGTCGCCGTCGCTGCCGCCGTGGCTCGGGGCGACGTTGCGCCGCACATCCGTGCTGCGCTACGGCGAGAACCCGCATCAGCAGGCCGCGCTCTACAGCGACGACGGCGGGTGGCCGGGCCTGGCGCAGGCCGAGCAGCTGCACGGAAAAGAGATGTCGTACAACAACTACACCGACGCCGACGCGGCATGGCGTGCCGCGTTCGACCACGAGGACATCTGCGTGGCGATCATCAAGCACGCCAACCCGTGTGGCATCGCGGTCTCGTCGGTGTCGGTGGCCGATGCCCACCGCAAGGCGCACGAATGCGACCCGCTGTCGGCGTTCGGCGGCGTCATCGCGACCAACACCGAGGTGAGCGTCGAGATGGCCGAGACCGTCGCCGACATCTTCACCGAGGTGATCGTCGCGCCCGCCTACGAACCCGGCGCGGTCGAGGTGCTGCGCGGCAAGAAGAACATCCGGGTGCTGGTGGCCTCGGAGCCCCAGGCCGGCGGCGTCGAGTTCCGCCAGATCAGCGGCGGCCTGCTGCTGCAGCAGCGCGACGCGCTCGACGCCGCGGGCGACGACCCGGCCAACTGGACGCTGGCCACCGGCGGCCCCGCCGACCCGGCGACGCTGGCCGACCTGGTGTTCGCCTGGCGGACCTGCCGGGCGGTGAAGTCCAACGCGATCGTCATCGCCAAGGACGGCGCGACCGTCGGCGTCGGGATGGGGCAGGTCAACCGCGTCGACGCCGCCCGGCTGGCGGTCGAGCGCGCCGGCGACCGGGTCCGCGGCGCGGTGGCGGCTTCGGACGCGTTCTTCCCGTTCCCCGACGGTCTGGAGACGCTGATCCGGTCGGGGGTCACCGCCGTCGTGCATCCCGGCGGGTCGGTGCGCGACGAGGAGGTCACCGCGGCCGCGGCGAGCGCCGGGATCACGCTGTACCTGACCGGAGCGCGCCACTTCGCGCACTGAGCGACGTCGGCGAGCGCGCGCAAAATGCCAGCATGTCGCGGTGTGTTGCGCACAGACACGCGCGCTCGCTGAGAACAGTCGTAGCGTGGAGTGGTGACTTCACCTAACGACCTGCCCCGTACCGTCGGTGAGCTGCGTGCCTCCGGGCATCGTGAGCGCAGCGTGAAGGCCGAGATCCGGGAGAACCTGCTCGCCGCGCTGAGCTCCGGCGCAGATCCGGACCAGATCTGGCCGGGCATCCTCGGCTTCGAGGACACCGTCATCCCGCAGCTGGAGCGCGCTCTGATCGCCGGGCACGACATCGTGCTGCTCGGCGAGCGCGGCCAGGGCAAGACCCGGCTGCTGCGCGCGCTGAGCGGCCTGCTCGACGAGTGGACGCCGGTGATCGCCGGCGCGGAACTCGGCGAGCACCCCTACAGCCCGATCACCCCCGAGTCGATCCGGCGGGCCGCCGATTCCGGCGACGACCTGCCGGTGGCGTGGAGGCACCGCAGCGAGCGCTACACCGAGAAACTGGCCACCCCCGACACCAGCGTCGCCGACCTCGTCGGCGACATCGACCCGATCAAGGTGGCCGAGGGCCGCAGCCTCGGAGACCCCGAGACGATCGCCTACGGCCTCATCCCGCGGGCTCACCGCGGCATCGTCGCCGTCAACGAGCTGCCCGACCTCGCCGAGCGCATCCAGGTCGCGATGCTCAACGTGATGGAGGAGCGCGACATCCAGGTGCGTGGCTACACGCTGCGGCTGCCGCTGGACGTCCTCGTGGTGGCCAGCGCCAACCCCGAGGACTACACGAACCGCGGACGCATCATCACCCCGCTCAAGGACCGGTTCGGCGCCGAGATCCGCACGCACTACCCGCTCGAACTCGACGCGGAGGTGGGCGTGATCACCCAGGAGGCGCACCTGGCCGCCGAGGTGCCCGGAGTACCTGCTGGCCATCCTGGCCCGGTTCGCCCGCAGCCTGCGCGAGTCGACGGCCATCGACCAGCGTTCCGGGGTCTCGGCACGGTTCGCGATCGCCGCGGCCGAAACCGTCGCCGCCTCCGCGCGCCACCGCGCGGCGATGCTCGGCGAACAGGATCCCGTGGCACGCGTGGTCGACCTGTCCACCGTGATCGACGTGCTGCGCGGCAAGCTGGAGTTCGAGTCGGGCGAGGAGGGTCGCGAGCAGGCGGTGCTCGAGCACCTGCTGCGGCGCGCGACGGCCGAGACCGCCCAGCGGCTGCTCGGCGGCATCGACGTCGGCCCGATCGTCACCGCGGTGGAGAACGGGTCGCCCGTCACGACCGGCGAACGGGTGTCGGCCCGCGACGTGCTGGCCGCGGTGCCCGAAGTGCCCGCGGTCGCCGAGATCCAGCGCCGCCTCGAAGCCGGCTCCGAGGGCCAGCGGGCCGCCGCCATCGAATTGGCGCTCGAGGCGCTCTATCTCGCCAAGCGCATCGACAAGGTCTCGGACGAGGGTGAAACCGTCTATGGCTAGCCGTTTCTCGCGCTACTCGCGATACACCGGCGGGCCCGACCCGCTGGCGCCGCCGGTGGATCTGCGCGAGGCGCTGGAGGCGATCGGCCAGGACGTCATGGAGGGCACCTCGCCGCGGCGGGCGCTGTCCGAGCTGCTGCGGCGCGGCGCCAAGAACATGCCGGGCGCCGACAAGCTGGCCGCCGAGGCGAACCGGCGTCGGCGGGAGTTGTTGCAGCGCAACAATCTCGACGGAACGCTCGCCGACATCAAGAAGCTGCTCGACGAGGCGGTGCTGGCCGAGCGCAAGGAGCTGGCCCGCGCGCTGGACGACGACGCGAGATTCGGTGAGCTGCAGCTCGATTCGCTGTCACCGTCGCCGGCGAAAGCCGTCCAGGAACTCTCCGAGTACGACTGGCGCTCGCCAGGAGGCGCGCGAGAAGTACGAGCAGATCAAGGATCTGATGGGCCGCGAGATGCTCGATCAGCGCTTCGCCGGCATGAAGCAGGCGCTGGAGAACGCCACCGACGAGGACCGTCAGCGCGTCAACGACATGCTCGACGACCTCAACGAGCTGCTGGACAAACACGCCAACGGCCAGGACACCCCGCAGGACTTTCAGGACTTCATGGCCAAGCACGGCGAGTTCTTCCCGGAGAACCCGCGCAACATCGACGAGCTGCTGGACTCGTTGGCCAAGCGGGCCGCGGCCGCGCAGCGGTTCCGCAACAGCCTGTCCGAGCAGCAGCGCGCCGAACTGGATGCGTTGGCGCAGCAGGCATTCGGGTCGCCGTCGCTGATGAACGCGCTCAACCGGCTCGACGCCCACCTGCAGGCCGCCCGGCCGGGCGAGGACTGGGACGGCTCGCAACGGTTCTCCGGCGACGACCCGATGGGCATGGGGGAGGGCGCGCAGGCGCTGGCCGACATCGCCGAGCTCGAGCAGCTCGCCGAGCAGCTCTCGCAGAGCTACGCCGGCGCCACCATGGACGACGTCGACCTCGACATGCTGGCCCGTCAGCTCGGCGACGAGGCAGCGGTCAACGCGCGCACACTGGCCGAGCTGGAGCGCGCGCTGATGAACCAGGGCTTCCTGGACCGCGGCTCGGACGGGCAGTGGCGGCTGTCGCCGAAGGCGATGCGCCAACTCGGCCAGACCGCGCTGCGCGATGTGGCGCAACAACTCTCGGGCCGGCACGGCGAACGGGACACCCGCCGCGCCGGCGCGGCGGGTGAGCTGACCGGCGCCACGCGGCCGTGGCAGTTCGGCGACACCGAGCCGTGGAACGTGACCCGCACGCTCACCAATGCGGTGCTGCGGGAGGCCGGAACCGGCGAGCGACCGCGGAGGCCAATCAGCATCACCGTCGACGACGTGGAGATCTCCGAGACCGAGACCCGCACGCAGGCCGCGGTGGCCCTGCTGGTCGACACGTCGTTCTCGATGGTGATGGAGAACCGGTGGCTGCCGATGAAACGCACCGCGCTGGCGCTGAACCACCTCGTCAGCACCCGGTTCCGGTCGGATGCGCTGCAGATCATCGCGTTCGGCCGCTACGCGCGCACGGTGACGCCCGGCCGAGCTGACCGGGCTCGAGGGCGTCTACGAGCAGGGCACCAACCTGCACCACGCCCTGGCGCTGGCCTGCTCGGCACCTGCGCCGCCACCCCAACGCGCAACCGGTCGTGCTCGTCGTCACCGACGGCGAACCCACCGCACACCTCGAGGACTTCGACCGGGACGGCCGTTCGGCCGTCTTCTTCGACTACCCGCCGCATCCGCGCACGATCGCGCACACGGTCAAGGGCTTCGACGAGGTGGCCCGGCTCGGGGCGCAGGTGACGATCTTCCGGCTGGGCAGCGATCCGGGACTGGCGCGCTTCATCGATCAGGTCGCGCGCCGGGTGGGCGGCCGCGTGGTGGTGCCCGACCTGGACGGCCTGGGGGCCGCGGTGGTCGGCGACTATCTGGGTTCGAAGCGGCGGCGCTGACGCCGGGTCAGGCCGGTATCAGCTCGCGGCCTTGCGCTTCTTGCGCTTGACGGCGACGCTGCCCCAGAACGAGAAGCCGCGAGATCCGCACGCACGGCGCGCCGGGCAGGCCCGTCGCCCTCGACGCTCGCGTCGAAGCTGCCCATCACGCGCGACGCCGTGCAGGTCGACGTTGACTTCCGGCGGGACGAGGATGGTCTGCCCGCCCATGATCGAGTAGCAGCGGATCTCCACGTCGTGCGAGGTGAAGTCGGCGTAGCGCAGGTCGACGACGCCGCCGCCCCACAGCGCCACGGTGGTCAACCGGCTGGGCACGTTCCACCGGCCGCGGCGTTCGTAGCCGCTGAGGATCGCCAGCAGCATGCTCGACGGGGCCGGCCGGCACGGGCCGCCGCGGCCGCGCGTCACCGCACCCGGCAGATCCGCCGACAGCCGGTCGAGTTCTTCGTAGGTCTGGGCGGCATAAGCCCTGTTCAGCCGCTGCTTCGTACTCGCTGAGGCCGAGCTTGCCCGACGCCGCGGCATCCGTCAGCAGCTGCGCGACCTGAATGCGGTCGGTGTCGGCGGCCCGCATGGACCTGTTCCGCGACGCGCGGGTGCTCACCGTGAGCTTCTGCTCGTCATCGAAGGCTCCTCGCCCCGAGGGCTCGTCGCTGGGCACGCGTACATCGCCACCGAGCCTACGACGAACGTCGGCACATGCAAGGGCCTTGGCCAAACTGTAAGGTGCTCAGCCGACCCAGCGGGGCGGACGCTTCTCCAGGAACGCCAGCATGCCCTCGCGCGCCTCGGCCGAGACGAACAACGCGGCCGACTGTTGCGTCAATTTCTCGGCGCGCCGATCGAAGTCGTCGAGGACGGCGGCGGTCGTCAACGCCTTCGACTCGGCCAGCCCCTGCGGCGAGCCCAGGGCGACGGCGGCGGCCAACTCGCCGACGGTGCCGGCCACGTCGTCGGTCGCGATGGTGACCAGCCCGATCTGTGCGGCGGTCGTCGGCACCGAACTTCTCCCCGGTGAGGAAGTACCGGCCGGCGGCGCGGGCCGTCATCTTCGGCAGCAGCGTCAGCGAGATGATCGACGGGGCCACCCCGATGCGGGCCTCGGTGAGCGCGAAGGTGCTGTTGCGGCCCGGCCACGACGATGTCGCAGGCACCGACCAGCCCGAGCCCGCCGGCCCGGACATGGCCGTCGATCGCGGCGACCACGGGCAGCGGCGGCTCGAGGATGCCGCGCAGCAGCCGCGTCATCTCCTGCGCCCGCTCGGCGCCAGCGCTCGCCGGATCGCGTCCGGCCGCCTCGGCCAGATCGGCGCCCGCGCAGAACGTTCCGCCGGTGTGGCCGAGCACGACCAGCCGCACGTCGGCGTCGGCCGACGCGTCGCGCAGCCCGTCGTGCAGCTGCTCGACCAGCGCCGTGGACAGCGCGTTGCGGTTGTGCGGCGAGTCCAGCGTCAGCCGCGCGACGGCACCGTCGACGTCGTAGTGGACAAGGGCGCTCATCAGTACGACCGGGGCAGCCCGAGCGAGGTCTGCGCGACGAAGTTGAGGATCATCTCGCGGCTGACCGGCGCGATGCGCGCCAGCCGCGACGCGGTCAGCACCGAGGCGATGCCGTACTCCTTGGTCAGCCCGTTGCCGCCCAGCGACTGCACGGCCTGGTCGACGGCGCGCACCGACGCCTCGCCCGCGGCGTACTTGGCCATGTTCGCCGCCTCGGCGGCGCCGGCGTCGTCGCCGGCGTCGTACAGCGTCGGCGGCCTTCTGCATCATCAGCTTGGCCAGCTCGACCTCGATGTGGTTCTGCGCCAACGGATGCGACAGGCCCTGGTGCGCGCCGATCGGCGTCTTCCACACCTGACGGGTCTTGACGTAGTCGACGGCCTTGTCGATCGCGAAGCGGCCCATGCCGACCGCGCTGGCGGCGCCCATGATGCGCTCGGGGTTCAGTCCGGCGAACAACTGCGCGATCGCGGCGTCCTCGGAGCCGACCAGCGCGTCGGCGGGCAGCCGCACCTCGTCGAGGAAGACCTGGAACTGGTTCTCCGGGCTGACGATCTCCATCGTCGATCTTGGTGTAGCGTGAAACCCGGCGTGTCGGTGGGCACGATGAACAGCGCGGGCCTGAGGTTGCCGGTCTTGTGCCTCGTTCAGTGCGGCCCACGACGAGCACCGCCTGCGCCTGGTCGACACCGGAGATGTAGACCTTCTGGCCGGACAGGATCCAGTCGCTGCCGTCGCGGCGGGCGGTGGTGGTGATCTGTGCGAGTTGGAGCCGGCGTCGGGTTCGGTGATCGCGAACGCCATCGTGATCGAGCCGTCGGCGATGCCGGGCAGCCAGCGCTTCTTCTGCTCCTCGGTGCCGAACTTGGCGATGATCGTGCCGTTGATCGCGGGGGAGACCACCATCATCAGCAGCGCGCAACCGGCGGCGGCCATCTCCTCCATCACGATCGACAGCTCGTACATGCCGGCGCCGCCGCCGCCGTACTCCTCGGGCAGGTTCACCCCGATGAAGCCGAGTTTGCCTGCCTCGCTCCACAATTCGTCGGTGTGCTGGCCGGCGCGCGCCTTCTCCAGGTAGTAGTCCTGGCCGTAGTTGGCGGCCATCGCGGCCACCGCCTTGCGCAGCGCCTGCTGTTCCTCGGTCTCGATGAAGCCGTTGTCGTCATTGCTCGCTCTCCTTGGGCTGTCGACTCGCGGCCAGCACGGCGCCGACTTCGACCTGCTGGCCGGCGGTGACGTTGAGCTCGACGAGCACACCGTCGGCCGGCGCGGCGACGGTGTGCTCCATCTTCATCGCCTCCAGCCAGATCAGCGGCTGGCCCGCGGTGACGGTGTCGCCGACCGCGGCGCCGACCCGCAACACCGAGCCGGGCATCGGCGCCACCAGGGAGCCGTGCGCAAGCGCGGCGTCGGGATCGGGGAAGCGGGGCAGGGCCAGCAGGCTGCACCGAGCCAGACGGGGAGTCGACGAACACCTCGTCGCCGTAGCGGGCGACGTCGAACGGGCGGTCCACCCCGTCGACCGTCAGCACCACCTGCGTCCGGCGTCGCCGACACCAGGCTCACGCCCGTCGTGGCCGGCGAGCTCGACACCGCCGCGGGTGAAGCGGTAGCGCACCTCGTGCGTGTCTCCGTCGGCGATGTCGGTGTAACGCTTGGTCTGGAACCCGGAGGCGAGGTTGCGCCAGCCGCTGGGCGCCGCGGCGAAAACCGTTGCGGCTGCTCCGGTTGTGCGCGGCGTCGGCCAGCGCGGCGGCGAGCGCCGACAGATCGACGGCGCGCGGTGTCGGCGAGCGGCGCGGCCAGTTCGGCCAGGCCGTGGGTGTCGAAGAACGCGGTGTCGGTGGCGCCGTCGAGGAACGCCGGATGCCGCAGCACGTTGACCAGCAGGTCGCGGTTGGTGCGCACGCCGTGCATGCGGGTGCGGGCCAGCGCGTCGGCGAGCAGTGCCGCGGCCTGCCGGCGGGTCGGCGCGTAGGAGATGACCTTCGCGAGCATCGGGTCGTAGAACACCGAGACCTCCGAGCCGTCGTCGATGCCGGAATCGACGCGCACGCCGGCCCGCTCGAGCGGCCCGAATTGCGGTGGCCGTGCTGGGCACGTCGAAGCGGTGCACCGGGCCGGCCTGCGGCTGCCAGTTCTTGGCGGGATCCTCGGCGTAGAGCCGCGCCTCGATCGAGGAGCCCCGCGACGGCGGCGGTGCGGCGTCGAGCGGCGCGCCGTCGGCGACGCGCAGTTGCAGCTCGACGAGGTCCAGGCCGGTGGTGAGCTCGGTGACCGGATGCTCGACCTGCAGCCGGGTGTTCATCTCGAGGAAGAAGAAGTCGCCGGTCGCTCGTCCTGGCCGGAGGCCATGAACTCGACCGTGCCCGCGCCGGTGTAGCCGATCGCGCGTGGCCGCCAGCCGGGCCGCCTCGAACAGCTTGTCCCGCATGCCCGGCGATGCGTTCGACCAGCGGTGACGGCGCCTCCTCGATGATCTTCTGGTGGCGGCGCTGGATCGAGCATTCCCGTTCGCCGACCGCCCACACGGTGCCGTGCGCGTCGGCCATCACCTGGACCTCGACATGGTGGCCGGCGGCGAGGTAGCGCTCGCAGAACACCGTCGGATCGCCGAACGCCGACTGCGCCTCGCGGCGGGCGGCCTCCACCTGCGCGGGCAATTCGGCGAGTTCGCGCACCACGCGCATGCCGCGGCCGCCGCCGCCCGCCGACGCCTTGATCAGCACCGGCAGCATGTCGGCGGTCACGGTGTCCGGGTCCAGCTCGTCGAGCACCGGAACGCCGGCCGCGGCCATCATCTTCTTGGCTTCGATCTTGGAGCCCATCGCCGCGACCGCGGCCACCGGCGGGCCGATCCACGTCAGCCCGGCATCCTGCACGGCGGCGGCGAAATCCGGCGTTCTCCGAGAGGAATCCGTATCCGGGATGCATCGCGTCGGCGCCCGGCTGCCCGCGCCGCCGCGATCAGCTGCGCCGGGTCGAGGTAGCCGCTGGTGCCCTCGAGGCGGACCCGGGCGTCGGCCTCGGCGACGTGCGGCGCGCCGGCGTCGGGGTCGGTGTACACCGCGACGGTGCCGATCCCGAGCCGCCGGCAGGTGGCGAACACCCGCCGGGCGATCTCGCCGCGGTTGGCGACCAGAACTCGGGTGATCATGGTCGTCCTCTCTCGCGCAACGCTCATCGCGCGCTCACATCCGGAAGACGCCGAAGTTCGACGTCCCCTCGATCGGGCCGTTCGCGATGGCGGACAGGCACATTCCCAGCACGGTGCGGGTGTCGCGCGGATCGATCACCCCGTCGTCGTAGAGCATGCCCGGACAGCAACATCGGTAGTGACTCCGCGTCGATCTGCCCTTCGACGGCGGCCCGCATGGCGGCGTCGGCGTCCTCGTCGACCTTGCTGGCCGCGCGCCTCGGCGGCGGCTCGGCTGACGATCGACAGCACGCCCGCCAGCTGGGCGCCGCCCATCACCGCGGACTTGGCGCTGGGCCAGGCGAACAGGAAGCGCGGGTCGTAGGCGCGCCCGCACATGCCGTAGTGCCCGGCGCCGTAGGACGCGCCGATCAGCAGCGCAGAGTGCGGCACGGTCGAGTTGGACACGGCGTTGATCATCATCGACGCCGTGCTTGATCATCCCGCCTTCCTCGTAGTCCTTGCCCACCATGTAGCCGGTGGTGTTGTGCAGGAACAACAGTGGGGTGTCCGAGCGGTTGGCCAGCTGGATGAACTGGGTGGCCTTCTGCGACTCCTCGCTGAACAGCACGCCGCGGGCGTTGGCGAGGATGCCCGAGCGGATACCCGTGCAGCGTGGCCCAGCCGGTCACCAGCGAGCCGCCGTAGAGCGGCTTGAACTCGTCGAACTCCGAGCCGTCGACGATGCGCGCGATCACCTCGCGCGGGTCGAACGGGATGCGCAGGTCCGGCGGCACGATGCCGAGCAGTTCGTTCCTCGTCGAACAGCGGCGCGGTGACCGGCTTCGGGGCCGGCCCCTGCTTGCGCCAGTTCAGCCGGGCGACGATGCGGCGGCCGATGCGCATCGCGTCGAGTTCGTCGACGGCGAAGTAGTCCGCCAGACCCGAGGTGCGGGCGTGCATCTCGGCGCCGCCGAGCGACTCGTCGTCGGATTCCTCGCCGGTGGCCATCTTGACCAGCGGCGGCCCGGCCAGGAACACCTTCGAGCGTTCCTTGATCATCACGACGTGATCGGACATGCCGGGGATGTAGGCGCCGCCGGCGGTGGAGTTGCCGAACACCAGCGCGATGGTCGGGATGCCGGCCGCCGACAGCCGGGTCAGGTCGCGGAACATCTGCCCGCCGGGGATGAAGATCTCCTTCTGCGTGGGCAGGTCCGCGCCGCCGGACTCCACCAGCGAGATCACCGGCAGCCGGTTCTGCATGGCGATCTGGTTGGCGCGCAGGATCTTCCGCAGGGTCCACGGATTGCTGGTGCCGCCCTTGACGGTCGGGTCGTTGGCGACGATCAAGCATTCGACGCCGCTGACCGCGCCGATGCCGATCACCACGCTGGCGCCGACGGTGAAGTCGGTGCCCCACGCCGCGAGCGGGCTCAGTTCCAGGAACGGTGAATCGGGATCGAGCAGCGCCTCGATCCGCTCGCGGGCGGTCATCTTGCCGCGGGCGTGGTGCCGGCTCACGTACTTCTCTCCGCCGCCGGCCAGCGCCTTGGCGTGTTCGGCGTCGAGCTCGGCGATCTTGGCGGCCATCGCTTCGGCGGCTTCGCGGTAGGCGGGGGAGCGGGTGTCGATCAGCGACTTGAGCGTCATGACTGGAAGCCCAGCGTCTTGGCGGCCAGCGAGGTGAGGATCTCCGTCGTGCCGCCGCCGATGCCGAGGATGCGCATGTCGCGATACTGGCGCTCGACCTCCGACTCGGCCATGTACCCCATTCCGCCGAACAGTTGCACCGCCTGGTTGGCCACCCATTCGCCGGCCTCGACGGCGGTGTTCTTCGCGAAGCACACCTCGGTGATCAGGTTGGTGTCGCCCGCGAGCTGCCGCTCGACGACATGACGGGTGTACACGCGGGCGACATCGATGCGGCGGGCCATCTCGGCGAGCGTGTTCTGCACCGGCTGGCGCGCGATCAGCGGCTTGCCGAACGTCTCGCGGTTGCGGCACCACTCGACGGTCAGGTCCAGGCAGCGCTGCGCGCTCGAATACGCCTGTGCGGCAAGCCCGACCCGCTCGGAGACGAACGCCGCGGCGATCTGCAGGAATCCGGTGTTCTCGGCGCCGACGAGGTTGGCGACGGGAACACGCACGTCGGTGTAGGACAGTTCGGCGGTGTCCGAGGACCGCCAGCCCATCTTGTCGAGCTTGCGGCTGACCTGCAGGCCGGGTGAGCATCCGGGTCCGTCTTTTTCCACGACGATGAGCGAGACGCCCCCCGCGCCCGGCCCGCCGGTGCGGGCCGCGGTGACGACGTAGTCGGCACGTACGCCGGAGGTGATGTAGGTCTTGGCGCCGTTGAGGACGTAGTGGTCGCCATCCCGGACGGCGCGTGTGGTCAGGTGCCCGACGTCAGACCCCCCACCGGGTTCGGTGATGGCCAGCGACCCGATCTTCTCGCCGCGCAACGTCGGTCGCACATAGGTGTCGATGAGGTGCCGGTCGCCGGAGGCGATCATGTGCGGCACCGCGATGCCGCAGGTGAACAGCGAGGCGAACACGCCGCCGGGGGCGCCCGCCTGGTGCATCTCTTCGCAGATGACGACGGCGTCGGCGCCGTCGCCGCCCTCACCGCCGACCGCCTCGGGGAAGCCGGCGCCGAGCAGTCCGGTCTGGGCGGCCTTGCGGTGCAGCTCGCGGGGCAGTTCGCCGACCCGCTCCCACTCGGCGATGTGCGGTAGGACTTCGCGTTCGGCGAACGCGCGCACCGTCTTTCGCAGATCCTCACGCTCGGGTGTGGTCCAGATGTTCACGTGAGCAGCTCCTGGGGGATGTCGATGGTTCTGCTGCGCAGCCATTCGCCGAGTCCTTTGGCCTGCGGATCGAAGCGGGCCTGGTAGGCCACGCCCTTGCCGAGGATGTCGTCGATGACGAAGTTCACCGCACGCAGGTTCGGCAGCAGGTGACGCGTCACGGGCAGCTCCGCCGTCTCTGGAAGCAGTTCGCGCAGCTTGTCCGCGGTCAACGTGGCCGCCAGCCAGTGCCACTGGTCGTCGGCCTTGCTTCCCGTCGCTCCGCTCGCCCCGCCGCACACCCACACACCGACATTTGCGCTGCCGCCCTTGTCGCCGCTGCGCGCTCCGGCGATGGTGCCCAGCGGGACTCGCCGCGTGGATCCGAACGCGCCGACCGCGGGCAGGTCGGGCTCGGGGACCGGCCGGAGTTCCTGAGTGGTCGTCGCCGGCGGGATGTCGACACGCGTTCCGTCGGCGTGCACGGCGACATGGGGCACCTGTTCGGCCGCAACGTATCCCGCGGTGAACACGCCGTAGACCTGACCGTCGCCGGGCGGGGCGGTACTGGTGAAGCCGGGATAGCTGGCCAGTGCCAGTTCGACTGCGGCCGAGGAGAACTGCCGGCCGACGGTGGCGGCGTCGGGATCGCGTGCGACGCACCGCAACAGCGCGCTGGCGGTCTGTTCGGTGTCGGCGTCGGGATGGTCGGTGCGGGCCAGCGACCACTGGAGTTCCGCGGGCCGGACCGCGAGGCTGGCCTCGAGCTGACGGCGCACCAGCGCGGCTTTGGCGTCGATGTCGAGTCCGGTCAGCACGAACGTCATCTCGTTGCGGAACCCGCCGAGGCTGTTGAGCGACACCTTGAGCGTCGGCGGCGGCGGTTCGCCGGCGGCGCCGCTGATGCGGACGCGGTCGGCGCCGTCGTCGGACAGCCGCAGGGAGTCGACGCGCAGCGTGGCGTCGGGGTTGGCGTAACGCGCGCCGCCGATCTCGTAGAGCAGCTGCGCGGTGACGGTGCCGACCGTGACCGCTCCGCCGGTACCGGGATGCTTGGTGATCACCGACGACCCGTCGGCGTGGATCTCGGCGATCGGGAAGCCGGGGTGGGTCATGTCCGGTATCTCGGTGAAGAACGAGTAGTTGCCGCCGGTGGCCTGGGTGCCGCATTCGATGACGTGCCCGGCGGCGACCGCGCCGGCGATCCGGTCGTGGTCGGTGCGCTGCCACCCGAAGTGGGCGGCGGCCGGTCCGACCGTGACCGACGCGTCGGTGACCCGCCCGGTGACCACGATGTCCGCGCCCGATGCGAGGCAGTCCACGATGCCCCACGCGCCGAGATAGGCGTTGGCGGTCAGCGGTGTGCCGAGGCCCAGTTCATCGGCCCGCGGGAGGAGGTCGTCGCCCTCGACGTGGGCGACCGCGACGGCGATACCGAGCCGGGCTGCCAGTGCCCGCACGGCGTCGGCGAGCCCCGCGGGATTCAGGCCCCCGGCGTTGGCGACGATGCGCACGCCGCGGTCCTTGGCGAGGCCCAGGCAGTCTTCGAGCTGGCGCAGGAAGGTCTTGGCGTAGCCGCGGTCGGGGTTCTTCATCCGGTCCCGGCCCAGGATCAGCATGGTCAGCTCGGCGAGATAGTCCCCGGTCAGGTAGTCGAGATCGCCTGCTGTGAGCATCTCCCGCATCGCCGCGAGCCGGTCACCGTAGAAGCCGGAACAATTACCGATGCGAACCGGCGGGCGGGTCGGCTCCCTCGTCACGCACGCTCCCTCGTCCCAGCTTCGAGTCGGCCGTCGACCAACCAACCGGTAGGTTACTGGCTACCGGCGGTACCGCGTCAAGGCCTCGTTCCGACCATTTTCCGCGTGCACGGCGGCGCGGCGGCGGGGTTCGGCGGAACTCGGCCGCCACGGCCGGGGTTCGGCGTCGACCCGGAGTTTGGAGCCCGTCCAGCCCACCGGCTATCCTGGTGAACAATTGCCAGCGCCCGGTCGGCCCAGGCTCGCAGGCAGTGCCACCCCGGACACCCGATAGATGGAGAGCTCGATCATGGCTGTGCCGAAGCGCAGGATGTCGCGCGCGAACACCCGTAGCCGCCGCGCGCAGTGGAAGGCCACCCGCACCGAACTCGTCGGCGTGACCGTCGCAGGTCAGCAGCACAAGGTGCCGCGGCGTCTGCTCAAGGCGGCCCGTCTCGGACTGATCGATCTGGACCGCCGCTAACCGCGCGACCGCGCAGCGGACACTCAGGTTCGTCGCGGCGCGCCTCTCAGGTCGCTCTCAGACACGGGGTTGACACTGTGGCGGTGCGGATACTTGTCGTCGATGACGATCGCGCGGTGCGTGAATCGCTGCGCCGCTCCCTTTCCTTCAACGGATACTCGGTCGAACTGGCGCAGGATGGCCGCGAGGCGCTCGATCTGATCGCCAGCGATCGGCCCGACGCGGTGGTGCTCGACGTGATGATGCCGCGCCTGGACGGGTTGGAAGTGTGCCGTCAGCTCCGCAGCACCGGCGATGATCTTCCGATACTGGTGCTGACCGCTCGTGACTCGGTGTCCGAGCGGGTCGCCGGCCTCGACGCCGGGGCCGACGACTACCTCCCCAAACCGTTCGCGTTGGAGGAGTTGCTCGCGCGGATGCGTGCGCTGCTGCGCCGCACGGGCCCGGAGGACGCCTCCGAATCGGCGGCGATGACGTTCTCGGATCTGTCGCTGGACCCGGTCACCCGCGAGGTGACCCGCGGCAACCGGCCGATCAGCCTGACCCGCACCGAGTTCGCGCTGCTCGAAATGCTCATCGCCAACCCGCGCCGCGTGCTGACGCGTAGCCGCATCCTCGAGGAGGTGTGGGGCTTCGACTTCCCCACCTCCGGCAACGCGCTCGAGGTCTATGTGGGCTACCTGCGCCGCAAGACCGAAGCGGAAGGGGAGCCGCGGCTGATCCACACCGTGCGCGGCGTGGGCTACGTGCTGCGCGAGACGCCGCCCTGATGCAGCCACATCCGGTTGCCGCTTGGCCCGGTCCGGCCACAGCCCCTTCCGCGCCCGACCGGCAGCTCGGTGTCCTTGCGCTGGCGGGTGATGCTGCTCGCGATGTCGATGGTGCTGATGGCCGTCGTGCTGATGGGCGTGGCCGTGTATGCGGTCATGGCGCAGACTCTGTACGCCGATATCGACCAGCAACTGACGTCTCGCGCCGACATGCTCGAGGAAAGCGGATCGCTGGCCGTCGACCCGGGCAAGATCATCGAAGGCACCGCCTACTCAGACATCAAGGCGATGTTCGTCATCCCCGGCCGCGCGATCTACGCGGCGAACCAAGACGGCCAGATTCCCACGCTGGGCGACCCGGAGAAGAGTGTGATCGCCGGGGAGCGGCCGAGTTCACTGCGTACCGTCAGCCATAATCGACTGCTCGCGCGGCACTTCGCCGACGGCACGACGTTGTTGATGTGGAAGAGTCTGGCGCCCACCGGGCAGGCGCTCAGGAAGCTGGGTAGCGTCCTGCTCGTGGTCGGCGGCATCGGTGTCGCGATCGCTGCGATCGCCGGCGGAATGGTGGCCAGCGCCGGTCTGCGCCCGGTCGGGCGGCTCACGCAGGCGGCCGAACGGGTCGCCCGCACCGACGACCTGCGCCCGATTCCGGTCTTCGGGAACGACGAACTCGCCCGTCTCACCGAGGCTTTCAACATGATGCTGCGGGCGCTGGCCGAATCGCGGGAACGGCAGGCGAGATTGGTGACCGATGCCGGCCACGAGCTGCGTACTCCGCTGACGTCGCTGCGGACCAACGTCGAGCTGTTGATGGCGTCGATGAAGCCGGGCGCGCCGCGTATCCCCGAAGGGGAGATGGCCGACCTGCAGTCCGACGTGCTCGCCCAGATCGAGGAGCTTTCCACCCTGGTCGGCGACCTGGTGGATCTCACCCGGGAAGACGCCGGGGGCGTGGTCCACGAGACGGTGGAGATGTCCGACGTCGTCGAGCGGTCACTGGAGCGGGTTCGCAGGCGGCGCAACGACATCGACTTCGACGTGTCGGTGACGCCGTGGCAGGTGTACGGCGACGCGGCCGGCCTGGGCCGCGCGGTGCTCAACCTGCTCGACAACGCCGCCAAGTGGAGTCCGCCCGAGGGGCGGGTGGTCGTACGGCTGACCCAGATCGATCCCGCGCACGCCCAACTCGTCGTGTCCGATCTCGGGCCCGGGATCCCGCCCAGGAGCGCAATCTCGTCTTCGAGCGGTTCTACCGTTCGGCGGCCGCGCGGGCGATGGCGGGCTCGGGGCTCGGCCTGGCCATCGTCAAACAGGTGATCTCCAAGCACGGGGGCACGGTGACCGTCAGCGACACGGTGCCGGGCGGCCGGCCGCCCGGCACGACGATGCACGTGGTGCTGCCGGGGGCCGACCGTCGACCGAAGCGGCGACACGCGGGGACTGATCGCCGGACACGCGATGTTCACCAGCGACGATGGGGAGGCGAAAGTCTGGGCGTGTGCAGATGGATCTCTAAGTGGATTCTCAGCACATCTGGGCACTCTGGACGTACGCCCGTCGTTGATCCAGCAACAGACCTACTCGAGGAAGAGCATCGCAGCGAACATGACCAACCACCCGAGGTACTCACCGGCTCAGCAGCCGGGACACCAGCCCGCCATGCACGGGCAGGCGCCGCACGGACAGGTCGGCCCGCAGCGCTCCGGATCCTATGAGCAGCAGGGCGGCAGTGGCTGGGACTGGCGGTACGCGACCGAGCAGCAGCGCCAGGCCTATCGGTCGCCCTACGACCCGTATCGCGGCGCGCCGATGCCCGCCGCCCCGGGCCAGGGGCACTATCCGCAAGCCGGTATGCCGATGGCCCCCCAGCAGTCCGCCGCAGAAGCGTTCCCGCGCAGCGGGTTTGACCGCCGGTGCGGTGGCGATCGCCATCATCTCGGCCGGAGTCGGCGGCGGTGTCGCGACGCTGGTGCACCCCGATCACAGCGCCCCCGGCATCAGTGCGTCGGGTGCGGCGCCGAGCGTGCCGGCCGCCAGCGTGCCCGACGGGTTCCGTCGAGCAGGTGGCCGCCAAAGTCGTGCCCAGCGTCGTGAAGCTCGAGGTGAACGAGGGCAGGCAGTCCGAGGAGGGCTCCGGGGTCATCCTGTCGACCGACGGGCTGATCCTCACCAACAACCACGTGGTCGCCGCGCGCGAACGGCCGCTCCGGTGCCGTCGGTCGGCCCGGAGACGAAGGTGACCTTCGCCGACGGCAGCAGCGCGCCGTTCGACATCGTCGGGACCGACCCGGGCAGTGACATCGCGGTGGTCCGCGCCAAGAACGTCTCCGGGCTGACTCCGATCGCGATCGGGTCCTCGGCGAATCTGCGGGTGGGTCAGGACGTCGTCGCCATCGGTTCGCCGCTGGGGCTCGAGGGCACGGTCACCACGGGGATCATCAGTGCGCTCAATCGGCCGGTGGCCGCCGGCGGAGACGCGCAGAACCAGAACACCGTGCTCGACGCGATCCAGACCGATGCCGCGATCAACCCCGGTAACTCCGGCGGCGCGCTGGTCAACATGAACGGCGAGCTCGTCGGCATCAACTCGGCGATCGCCACGCATGGGGGCGTCCACGGACGCGCCGCAGGGCGGCAACATCGGCCTGGGCTTCGCCATCCCGGTCGACCAGGCCAAGCGGATCGCCGACGAACTGATCCAGACCGGGCAACGCCTCGCGCGCCTCGCTCGGTGTTCAGGTCGGCAACGACGCGGGCGGGGACGGCGCGAAGATCGTCGAGGTCACGCCCGGCGGCGCCGCCGTCCGCGGCCGGTCTGCCCGCAGGCGTGCGTGGTGACCAAGCTCGACGACCGCGTCATCGGCAGCGCCGACGCGCTGGTCGCCGCGGTGCGGTCCAAGGCCCCGGGCGACAAGGTGACGCTGACCTACCTCGACCAGGCGGGCAAGCCGCAGACCGTGGACATCACGCTCGGTAAGGCGGCCCAGTGAGGGTGATCGCCGGGGAGTCTGGAGCCGCCCTGCGGATGGCTGCATCGATGTCCGACCCGAGATATACGGTTGTGCCCATGGAACAGCCTCACGCGTTGGTCGGCCGGGCACTCGTGGTCGTCGTCGACGACCGCACTGCGCACGGCGACGAAGAGGACCACAGCGGGCCGCTCGTCACCGAACTGCTCGGCGAAGCCGGCCTGGTCGTCGACGGTGTCGTCGTGGTCTCCTCCGACGAGGTGGAGATTCGCAACGCCCTCAACACCGCGGTGATCGGCGGCGTCGATCTGGTGGTCTCGGTCGGCGGCACCGGAGTGACTCCCCGCGACGTCACCCCGGAGGCGACGCGGGACCTCCTCGACCGCGAACTGCTGGGGATCGCCGAAGCGCTGCGCGCGTCCGGGCTGTCCGCCGGCATCGTCGATGCCGGCGTCTCCCGCGGGCTGGCCGGCGTTTCCGGCAGCACCCTCGTGGTCAACCTCGCGGGCTCGCGCGCCGCGGTCCGCGACGGCATGGCCACCCTGGGACCGCTCGCCGCGCAGATCATCGCGCAGCTATCCAGTTTGGACATCTAATCGGCGTGGGCTCTCCGGAGCTGCTCCGAAACAGGGCCGGGTCGGCGTCGCCGCCGGCCCTGTCGGCCGTGCGCAGGAAGTCCATCCGACCTGCGGTGTTACGAGCAGGTGAACAAACGGCGGCGCGGAATTGTGATGTTCGTCACACTGGTGCTGGGCTGATGACCGACCCGACCCGGCCGTCGAGGGACGCAGTTAACAAGATCTTCGGGGATGCATTGCCGGAGGCCCCGATTGACGAGCGCGATCCGGTGACGCCGGACGATGACGCCGAGCGCGATCGCTGGCTTCGCGACAACATTCCGCCTCATCACGGCTGACCTGTAGTTTCACCACAGCCGCAGTACAGGTAACTCCTGTAACGCCCTCACCACCGTTAACGAAGTCCTTGGTGCGGGGTCAAGATCAGCGACGGTTCTCCACGACCCATCCCCGTCGTCGCGAGGAGGGGGTCCGAGTACCTGCGGGGAAACTTCAGCAAACGTCGCGCAACTCGTGCGCCGTCCTGACACCACCGCGGTGCACGCGTTGCCGGTCCGATGCCCCCTCGTTATGTTCCTCGTGTCAACGATGAGTGACTCGTAAGAACGACATGTGGGGTTTCTAATTCCACTCACATGAAGCTCTTGCGAGGTGTGTGGTGTACCGATACTAGCCAGGCACGAACAATGCGGTGCCCCGACTTGGGGTCCGTTCTAAAGAGCAAGGGAGAACATGAAGGCAATCAGTCGGGTGCTGATCGCGATGGTCGCGGCCATCGCGGCGTTGTTCGTGAGCACTGGCACCTCTCACGCAGGGCTGGACAACGAGCTGAGCCTGGTCGACGGCCAGGGTCGGACTCTGACGATCCAGCAGTGGGACACGTTCCTCAACGGCGTGTATCCGCTGGACCGCAACCGGCTGACCCGGGAGTGGTTCCACTCGGGCAAGGCCACCTACATCGTTGCCGGCGAGGGTGCCGACGACTTCGAGGGCACGCTGGAACTGGGTTACCAGATCGGCTTCCCGTGGTCGCTGGGTGTGGGCATCAACTTCAGCTACACCACGCCGAACATCGCGTTCGACGCCCAGGACTTCTATTCAGCCGCTGGCACGGGACTCGACCTGTTCCCTGGCATCTCCACGCCGCCGCTGTTCCCCGGTGTGTCGATCTCGGCGGATCTGGGCAACGGCCCGGGCATCCAGGAAGTCGCGACCTTCACCGTTGACGTGGCGGGCCCCGGCGGCTCGGTGGCGGTCTCCAACGCCCACGGCACGGTGACCGGTGCGGCCGGTGGCGTGCTGCTGCGTCCGTTCGCGCGGCTCATCTCCTCGCTCGGGTGACAGCGTCACCACCTACGGCGAACCGTGGAACATGAACTGACCAAAACCCTGTGACGTCGACGACGTGCCGTTCGCATGAGCGGCACGTCGTCGACCACCACCAGGCTTTCGCACCGATCGCCCGCCCCGGCGAGCGATCCGACACCAAGCAAGGGAAGATATGAAGGCAATCAGTCGGGTGCTGATCGCGATGGTCGCGGCCATCGCGGCGTTGTTCGTGAGCACTGGCACCTCTCACGCAGGGCTGGACAACGAGCTGAGCCTGGTCGACGGCCAGGGTCGGACTCTGACGATCCAGCAGTGGGACACGTTCCTCAACGGTGTTTATCCGCTGGACCGCAACCGGCTGACCCGGGAGTGGTTCCACTCGGGCAAGGCCACCTACATCGTTGCCGGCGAGGGTGCCGACGACTTCGAGGGCACGCTGGAACTCGGTTACCAGATCGGCTTCCCGTGGTCGCTGGGTGTGGGCATCAACTTCAGCTACACCACGCCGAACATCGCCCTCGACGGCCAGGACTTCTATCGCCTGAATGCGGGACTCGACCTGTTCCCTGGCATCTCCACGCCGCCGCTGTTCCCCGGTGTGTCGATCTCGGCGGATCTGGGCAACGGCCCGGGCATCCAGGAAGTCGCGACCTTCACCGTTGACGTGGAGGGCCCGGGTGGCTCGGTCGCGGTGTCCAACGCCCACGGCACGGTGACCGGTGCGGCCGGTGGTGTGCTGCTGCGTCCGTTCGCACGGCTCATCTCCTCCTCGGGTGACAGCGTCACCACCTACGGCGAACCGTGGAACATGAACTGACACAACGCTCTAGACAAGGAACGGCCTCTGACTTCGGTCAGGGGCCGTTTCTTGTTCGGGGGCGGAACCAAATCCACGGCATGGAGTGAGGATGCGCCCGCTCCCTGTGGCCAGCCTGTCAATCCGGTACCAGAGTGCTTGAGGGCCAAGCGGTTGCCGATACACCCTGCTTACGTTCATGTCCTCAACGATGAGAAATTTTCCAATGATCACCGTCTAGGGCCAGGGAGAGCATGAAAACTTTGATTCGGGTGTTGGCAGCGCTGGGCATGGGTGTCGCGGCGTTGTTCGTCGGCACCGGCACATCGCATGCGGGCTTGGACAACGAGCTGAGCCTGGTGGACGGCCAGGGTCGGACCCTGACGATTCAGCAGTGGGACACGTTCCTCAACGGCGTCTACCCGCTGGACCGCAACCGGCTGACCCGGGAGTGGTTCCATTCCGGCAAGGCGGTCTACAAGGTCGTCGGGGACGGCTCGAAAGACTTCGCCGGCACGCTGGAACTCGGTTACCAGATCGGCTTCCCGTGGTCGCTGGGCGTCGGACTGAACTTCAGCTACACCACGCCGAACGTGGCGCTGGACGCCCAGGACTTCTATTCGCCGAATACGGGACTCGACCTGTTCCCCGGCATTTCCACGCCGCCGCTGTTCCCCGGCGTGTCGATCTCGGCGGACCTCGGAAACGGCCCGGGCATCCAGGAAGTCGCGACATTCTCGGTGGACGTGAAGGGCGACCACGGCGCCGTCGCGGTGTCCAATGCGCACGGAACGGTGACCGGTGCGGCCGGCGGTGTGCTGCTGCGTCCCTACGCCCGGCTCATCTCGCAGGACGGGGACAGCGTCACCACCTACGGCGCACCGTGGAACATGAACTGACCCCGCCTGATGCGCAGCGAATTCCCAGGTGAGAGGAGCATTCCGAACATCGCACTCGCTGCGCGCGAGGAGCTGATCACTGGTAATCTTGCCCGCGACAGCTTTGTGCACATCAGAGAGAAGGGACGGCCGGTGGCCGAACACGGTTCTTCCGTTTCCGCGCGGTTGGCGAAGCCGATCGCAATGGGGCTGAGCGGTCTTGCCGCCGCCGCCGCACTCATGACGATCGGCGTCGGTACCGCCAGCGCCGACGACATATCCGCCGACCCGTCCACGCCCGGCAACGGTCGCGAGGCCAACGGGGCGGTTCGCAGCCCCGACGTCGCCAACGGCTCCTCCGGCGTGTACGCCCAGGGCGAGGTCCGCACCTCCGGCTTCGGCGAGGCCCTCGCGTCGTCGGGCATGGAGGTTCGTGGGTCGAACAAGGGCGTGCCCGGCACCAAGGCGTGGGTGTTCCCCGGCGCCGCCGGCGACATCAGCGCCTGCGTTGTATTCCGGGCCGTGGTGCGCGAACTGGATGGCCATCCCGTTCGATCTCAACAACTAGCGTTCAACACAGTGGGCCCCCGGCGAAAGCCGGGGGCCCACTGCTGTTTCAGGCGTTTCAGTCACGATCCGCGCTGGTGTGCGTCGCGGTGTCGGGGCTGCGGCCCGTGCCCGGGCCGCTGACGTGCTTACCCGCCGAATCGCCGTCGCTTTCCTTCAGCAGATCGCGGATCTGGGTGAGGATGGCCAGTTCGGTGTCCTGGGCCTGTTCGACCTCGCCGCGTTCCCGCAGCTTCTTGTAGGGCAGGACGATGACGAAGTACACCACGGCCGCGACGAGCAGGAAGTTGATGAACGCGGACAGAACGGCGTTGAAGTCGACGAACTGGTCGCCGCCCAGCGGAACCTTGAGGAAGCCGTACTCCTTGTCCGGACTGGCTCCGATCCGGTCGATCAACGGCTGCACGACGTTGTCGGTGAACGCCTTGACGAGCGCGGCGAACGCGGTACCGATGACCACCGCCACCGACAGGTCAATGACATTGCCGCGAGCCAGGAACTCCTTGAAGCCCTTCAGCATGGAAAGGTCCTCCCTGTCTTATCGAGTGTGTGGATGGTGACAGGCACTCACGGTAGCCGTTCCTGCCAGTCGGCGTTCAGATTCTGCCACCGGAATTATTCCTCTGACCTGCGGGTTTAACCGGGCAGATCATCACGATCGCAGTAGATGTCGAAACCGCGCGACGCGCTCCACGGCCCGACGGGCAACGGAGAGCAGGAACCAGCCATGACCAAGTTCACCATCACCACCGCCACCGCCGCCGCACTTATCGCCGGTGTGCTCGGACTCGCCGCTCCGGCGGTGGCCGCCCCCAGCGGGGCAGAGTGCTCGAGACACCATCAGCCAACTCGAGGCCGAAGGCAATCGGGTCATCGTGACGAGGCAGTCCAGAACGCCGCTCGACGAGGCCGCCGTCGTCTCGGTGAACACCGGCCCGGACATCTGGAAGCAGGTGTGGGACTCCTCCGGTGACGATCGGATCCTGGTCAGGAGTGGCAACGTCGTCTACGTCACCGTGAAGTAAACCGTGCGACAAAAAAGGGGCAGATGCGTGGGTCGGTGCCCCTTTTTGTTGCCCCGCAACATCATCGGCCGCCCTCTAGTGCAACGTGAGGGTCACCGCCTGCACGAGCGCCGCGCCGGCGACAGTCCTGGCGGCCACCGCCGGTAGCGCGACGAGGACGACGCGGTTGCCGCCCCGCGCGGACACCCCGTTCTCCTTCTCCGAAACCAGCACGACCACGGCGTCGGTGGCCATCACCCGTGCCGCGGTCTCGGCGTCGGCCGACGCCGGAGCCGCGACGACATCGACGACGTCTCCCGGCCGGACCAGATCGAGCAGAGCGGCGTCAGCCAACGGGAGTGCCACGATGCGCGCATCTGGACCGGCCGCCGATTCGGCCAGTCGCGGACCCAGCACGCGGACATCGGTCAGCACCTCGCCGCGGCGGGCCGGCCCGGCCAGGGTCGTCCCGACAACGTCATCGACCCGCGTCTGTGCGCCATGCCGGGCACGGTGATGGTGCTGCGACTCTCGAGCCGGACATCGGCGTCGGTGAGCTCGACCCCCGGGGCCAGATCTCGAACGGCCACCACGACATCGGCGCGCTCGGCGCGCGGATCGTCACGCCAGGCCGCGACGGCGGCCAGCACGACGAGAGCGCCGGCAAGCACCCGGCGGGCGGCGATGGTGCGGGACCAGTCAGGTCGCAGAGCCCGGCTGAGCCGACTCAGCGGTGCAGGATCCAGTGGGCCGGGCATGCCGCCACGCTAGATGCGCGGCCACGCCGGGGACAGCCGCAGATCCGCGGCTGTGGATGGCTGTGGATAACCTCGATCAGCTCGAGGCGGCGGCGGCCGGCGCCGACGACGAGGTGCTGGAGGAACTGCTCGACGAGGCCGACTTGTCCGCGGAACTCGACTTGTCCGAGGAACTCGACTTCTCCGAGGAACTCGAGGACGTTGATGATTCCGAGCTGCTGCCGGAGCCGTCGCCGCTCGAACTGGCGGCCGGAGTCTTGCCGGACTCCCTGCTGTCGGTGCGGTAGAAGCCGCTGCCCTTGAAGACCACCCCGACCTTGCCGAACACCTTGCGTAGCCGCCCGTTGCACTGGGGGCACTCGGTCAACGAGTCATCGGTGAACGCCTGCACCACGTCGAACTTGTTGTCGCACTCGGTGCACGCATAGGAATAGGTGGGCACAGGAACCTCCGAGGGGGGTCAAACTTCTTAGCACTCTACCGGCTCAAGTGCTAGAACCGCCAGCCGGCTCCTGGCATTCCCGCCTCACCCGGTGAGCGCGATCAGCCCCGCCGCGGGAGTCAGTGCGTGGGTCATCCGGACGTCGTGGGGCTCGGCCGGCAGGTGATCGACGATCTCCTCGTCGCGGACCACGGCCACCAGCAGCGCATCGGGGTCGGCCAGCGGCAGAGTGCGGTCGTAGAACCCGGCGCCCCGGCCCAGCCGAACCCCGCCGCGGTCGACGGCGAGTGCGGGCACCAGCACGATCGCCGCCTCCGCCACCGCCTCGGCCGGCAGGTGCGGTGGCGGCGGCTCGCGCAGCCCGAACGGCGGCGACGACCAGCGTGGCCGGCCGGTACCTGCCCCACTGCAACGGCTGCGGCACACCGTCGCGGTCGGTGCGCGCCACCGGCAGCAGGACCTGGGCGGCGCGGGCGGCCAGGCGCGTCGAGCAGCGGCCGGCGACCCGGGCTCCGAGCCGACCGGCACATAGGCGCACACCGTCGCTCCCCGAGGCACCGCCGCGTTCAGATGGCCGGCGAGTGCCTCGGCTTCGGCGGCGTGCGCTGCCGGCCCGGACGATCGGCGAGCAGCCAGGATCTCGGCGCGCACCTGTGATTTCGTACGTTGCAACGCGTAGCCCCTCGCGTGTCGGGTAAGGAGAGAACAACCGACCCAGGAAGGTTAGTGTGTGAACGATGAATCGGCCTGAAGTTCCCATTCCGTACACCGCGGTCGTCCCCGCGGCGGGGCTGGGGACGCGATTTCTGCCCGCGACCAAGACCGTGCCGAAAGAACTGCTGCCGGTCGTCGACACACCCGGCATCGAACTGGTGGCGGCCGAGGCCGCCGAGGCCGGTGCCCAGCGACTGATCATCATCACCTCCGAGGGCAAGGACAGCGTCGTCGCGCACTTCGTCGAGGATCTGGTGCTCGAGGGCACGCTGGAAGCCCGCGGCAAGCAGACGATGCTGGAGAAGGTGCGCCGCGCGCCCGCGCTGATCAAGGTCGAGTCCGTGGTGCAGGCCGAACCGCTGGGTCTGGGCCACGCGATCGGGTGCGTGGAGGCCAGTCTGTCCCCCGACGAGGACGCCATCGCGGTGCTGCTGCCCGACGATCTGGTGCTGCCCACCGGCGTGCTGGAGACGATGTCGAAGGTGCGCGCCAAGCGCGGCGGCTCGGTGCTGTGCGCGATCGAGGTCGACCGCGAGGACATCAGTGCCTACGGCGTCTTCGACGTCGAGACGGTGCCCGACGCGACCAATCCGAACGTTCTGCGGGTCAAGGGCATGGTCGAAAAGCCCAAGGCCGAGGACGCGCCGTCGCTGTACGCCGCCGGCGGGACGGTACGTGCTCGACCGGGCGATCTTCGACGCGCTGAAGCGGATTCCGCGCGGCGCCGGTGGCGAAATGCAGCTGACCGACGCGATCGCGCTGCTGATCGAGGAGGGCCATCCGGTGCACGTCGTGGTCCATCGCGGATCTCGACACGACCTGGGAAATCCCGGCGGCTACCTCAAGGCTGCGGTTGACTTTGCGTTGGAGCGAGACGACTACGGGCCCGAATTGCGCCGGTGGTTGGTCGAGCGGCTGGGGCTCAGTCAGAATGCGACAGAGGACTAGCGGCCACCGATCACGCGTGCATGCTGCGGAGCGCGTAGGCGCTGGACAGGAGAAAGGCGTGCAGTGCGTTCGGTGGAGGAGCAGCAGGCTCGGGTAGCCGCGGCCGCGGTGGCCCCGCGTCCGGTGCGGGTGGCGATCGCTGAGGCCCAGGGCCTGATGTGCGCCGAGGAAGTGGTCACCGAGCGGCCGCTGCCCGGATTCGATCAGGCCGCGATCGACGGCTACGCCGTGCGCAGCGTCGATGTGCTGGGTATCGGCGGAGCCGACGGACGCCGAGGACGGCGAGGAGCCGCGAGCTCGCGGCGACATCAGCCTGCCGGTGATGGGCTCGATCGAAGCCGGGCGCTCGCACGCCGAGCAGGCTGCAGCCGCGCCAGGCTGCGCGGGTGCAGACCGGCGCGCCGATGCCGACCCTGGCCGACGCGGTGCTGCCGCTGCGGTGGACCGACGGCGGGAGTCCCGGGTGCGGGTGCTGCGCGGGGTCCGGTCGGGCGCCTACGTGCGCCGCACCGGGGACGACGTGCAGCCCGGCGACGTCGCGGTGCGGGCGGGAACGATCATCGGCGCCGCGCAGGTCGGGCTGCTGGCCGCGGTGGGCCGGGAACGGGTGCTGGTGCATCCGCGGCCGCGGCTGTCGGTGATGTGCGTCGGCGGTGAACTCGTCGACATCTCCCGCACCCCGGGCAACGGCCAGGTCTACGACGTCAACTCCTATGCGCTGGCCGCCGCCGGGCGCGACGCCGGTGCCGAGGTGAACCGCGTCGGCATCGTGTCCACCGATCCCAAGCAGCTGCGGGAGGTCGTCGAGGGCCAGCTCAACCGCGCCGAGGTGGTGGTGATCGCCGGCGCGGTCGGCGGCGCGGCGGCCGAAGGCGTGCGCTCGGTGCTCGCGGCGCTCGGCGACATGGAGGTCACCCGGATCGCGATGCATCCCGGGTCGGTGCAGGGCTTCGGTCAGCTCGGCCCCGACGGCGTGCCGGTGTTCCTGCTGCCCGCCAACCCGGTCAGCGCGCTGGTGGTGTTCGAGGTGATGGTGCGCCCGCTGATCCGGCTGTCGCTGGGCAAGCGGCAGCCGATGCGTCGTGTCGTGCAGGCGCGCACGCTGTCGCCGATCCCGTCGGTGGCCGGCCGCAAGGGATACCTGCGCGGCCAGTTGATGCGCGACCAGGACACCGGCGAGTACCTGGTGCAGGCCCTCGGCGGCGCGCCGGGCGCGTCGTCGCATCTGCTCGCGACGCTGGCCGAGGCAAACTGTCTGGTGGTGGTCCCCAGTGAGGCGGAGCAGATCCGCACCGGCGAGGTCGTCGACGTCGCGTTCCTGGCCCAGCGCGGCTGAGCGCGGGTGCATGCCGGTGATGAATCTGCTGGGCTCCCGTTCGCAGCATCCGGGCTGGCCGCTGCTCGGTCGGTCCGTTGCGGGTGCCGGCCGGGTTGGTCCGGCTGCGGCCGGTCCGGCTGCGCGACGCGCGCACAGTGGAGCCGGATCAGGCTGGCCGATCGCGCTCACCTGGAGCCCTGGGAGCCCTCGACGGAGTTGAATTGGGAAGTGCGGCATGCTATTTCGTCGTGGCCGTCGGTGTGCTCCGGGCTGCGGTCGGAGGCGCGCAAGGGGCGCATGCTGCCCTATGTGATCGAGCTCGACGGGCAGTTCGCGGGCCAGTTGACCATCGGCAATGTCACGCACGGCGCGCTGCGGTCGGCGTGGATCGGCTACTGGGTGGCCAGCGGGTGCACCGGCCGCGGAGTAGCGACCGCCGCGCTGGCGCTGGGGTTGGACCACTGTTTCGGCCCCGTGATGCTGCATCGCGTGGAGGCGACGGTGCGTCCGGAGAATGCGGCGAGCCGCAGGGTGCTGGCAAAGGCCGGCTTCCGCGAGGAGGGGCTGCTGAAGCGCTATCTCGAGGTCGACGGCGCCTGGCGCGACCACTTGCTGGTGGCCATCACCGTCGAGGAGGTCAACGGTCGGTGACCTCCGCTCTGGTGCGTGCGGGGCACGCGTCGTGGGCCTGACGCAGTTCGATTGCCGAACGCTCGACTGTTGCTGATGTGACACGTGTGACGTTTGGTGCTTGTATCCAGCGAATTACAGGTGTGTAATTGTCTCGGCGCGCCGGTCACGGATGCGCAGGTCGACAGACCTAGCCTGATGGGGAAAGGAGCAGGCGCCATGCCAAGCATCCCCCAATCTCTCCTCTGGATCTCCCTCGTCGTGCTGTGGCTGTTCGTGCTCGTGCCGATGTTGATCAGCAAGCGCGACGCCGTGCGCCGCACCAGCGACGTCGCGCTGGCCACCCGGGTGCTCAACAGTGGTGCCGCCGCGCGGCTGCTCCGGCGGGGCGGCCGGCGGCCGGCCATCGCAGCGACCCCGACTGGCGTCCGTCCGACGACGAGATCGACGAGACCTCGACGACGACCGAGCGCCCGGCCGCGCGGTCGTGATGGTGGCCGCCGAGCCGCCGTGGCAGGCCGACGAGCCGGACTACCTCGACGTCGACGTCGTCGAGGACTCCGGTGCGCTGCCAGCCGGTGTCGCGGCGGCCGAGTCGAGCCGCCGAGTGATGGCCGCCGAGGACGACCGAGCTGCTGACGAGGACGAGGCGCGCCGACGAAGCCGAGGCTGACGACGAGGACGAGGACGAGGCCGACGCGACGAGGACGAGTACGAGTACGTCGACGATTCGTCCGGCCTGGAGGCGCCGTCGGAGGCCGACCTGCGCATCGCGGACTCGATGAGCGCAGTCGCGCCGACGCCGCCGCGAGTCGACGACCGCCGCCGCGGTGACGGCTCGCAAGTACCGGTTCCGCGCGCGCACTGTTGGCGGTGATGGCTGTGCTGCTCGCCGCTAGCGCCGTCGCGGCCTTCACGTGGTCGTCGACGATGTGGTGGACCTTCGGCGCGGTCACCGCCGTCACGCTGCTCTACCTGGCCTACCTGCGTCGGCAGACGCGCATCGAGGAGCAGGTGCGCCGCCGCCGGGCGCAGCGGATGGCGCGCTCGCGGCTCGGCGTCGAGAACACCAGCGACCAGGAGTTCGACGTCATCCCGGCGCGGTTGCGCCGGCCGGGGGCCGCAGTGCTGGAGATCGACGACGAGGATCCCGAGTTCGAGCATCTCGACTACGTCGCGTTCGCGCGACACTATGACCTGCCCCGTGCGGCAGGGCAGTAGCCGACCGATTTCTACCCGTGATCGGCGGCTGATAGCCTGTACCGGCATCAGGGGCTATGGCGCAGTTGGTAGCGCGACTCGTTCGCATCGAGTAGGTCTGGGGTTCGATTCCCCATAGCTCCACCACGATCAGTCGTTTTGGTGAGTAATCGACCTCGGCGGTGCTTAGCATAGGCGTAGTAATCCGGGGACGTAGTCGCCTGCCTTCGATAGCTTCCGCCGCCGCTCGGCCTCAAGGGATTGACGGCCGTCGTCTCCGAGCGTCCTTCGATTCCCGGTTGGAGATCTGCGGGCGGTCAGGCGGCTTGGTCTTTCGGTGGTGCGGGTCCGCCGGGATCGCCGGGTTCGCTGGTCGGGTGGGCGCAGGAGTCGTTCGGGGCGGTGGTGGTAGTTGATGCGGGTTTGGCCGGTGTCCAGGTCTGCTGGGGGGCCATTCGACTTCGCCGCGTTGGTTCATTCTCGTGGTCCAGCCGCTGTCGGGGTTGACGCTGCGGTTGTCGGGCGGGCAGGCCAGCCCGAGGTCGTCGACGTTGGTGAGCCCGCCGCGGGCCCAGTCGGCGGTGACGTGATGGACCTGGCTGCCGTAGGCGCCGACGGGGCGGCCGGGTTTGGTGCAGCCGCCGTCGCGGCCGATCAGCATGATCCGCTGGGCCGCCGACGCGATGCGTTTGGTGCGGAACAGATCCAGCGCTGATCCGGTGGCACGGTCGAACACCGCCAGATAGTGAGGGGCGTGGCTGGCCAGCCGGATGACCTCGGCGATCGGGATCACGGTGCCCCCGACGGTCACCCCCACCCCGGCGCGGGATTCCAAATCCTGCAGGGTGGTGCGCACGATGACGGTGACCGGTAATCCGTTGAGCTGGCCCAACTCCCCGCTCATCAGGGCGATGCGCCCGACCGCGACCAGCGCGTCGTGCTGGCGTTGGGCCAGGCTGCGGTGATCATGGTCGATCTGGGCTTGTGACGGCGTCCCCGACGTGCAGGGCTGCTCATCGTCGGGGTTGCACATGCCGGGGGCGGCGTATTTGGCGAAGATCGCCTCCCACACCGCCCACGCCTCCGGTGTCAACGTCGCCGACAGCTCGGTCATCGCGTCGGAGCGCTGCTTGTGTTTCGAGACGCCGCGTTTGCGGGCGCGTTCGGTGTCATCGGGTTCGGGTCCGTCCTGATCGAGCAGAAGCAACACCCGATCAGCAGCATCCTTGAGCTCCCTGGGCCCGACACCGACCGCGGTGCGCACCAGATTGACCTCGACCTGCTCGCGGGTCGCGGCATCGACGAAGCCCGGTAGCTTGTCGAGGGCTTTGCGGATCACCTCGACATGCTCGGCGTTGATCAGCCCCAACGTCTGCGCCGCCGCGGTGGCCGGCAGCGCCGGGGGCAGCGCCGGCCCGGTCACGCTGGGGCGGGGCGCCAGCAGCGCAGCCTCGGTCAGCCGCCGGTGCGCCTCACTGCGCGAGATCCGCCAGCGCACCGAGAGCACCTCTGTCCAGGATTTGGTGCCCATCTGCTGCGGGGTCGCCTCCACCTGCAGCCGCGCCAGCAGCCGGTGGCTCACCGCGGGCAGTTGGCAGGACACGGTCTCCAGTTCGTCGAGGGCATCGACCAACTCGCCCCGGGTGGACAGGTCCACCTCGCAGGCGGTCACCGCGTCGACGGCCGCGCGCACCGCGGCCACCGCCGCCTGCAACTCCATCCCCGCCATCGACATCAACGACCCGGCGAACCAGGTCAACGTCGAGGGCAACGTGACCGAGGTGCTGGTGCCGACCCCCGGCCTGGGCTGACCTGAACTTCGGCCCGCGTCAGAACGGGCTGCTGTTCGACTGCCACTCCGCGGAATCCGGCCGGGGTCCGAACCGGCGCGCATAGTCTTCGTGCATCTGCGCCTGCTTCTTGCGCTTGATCACGTCGATCAGATTCGGGTCGAGGCCGTGCTGGGCCAGCCGATGCCGGCGCCACGGCTTGTTCAGCGCGAGAGCCATCAGGACCGCCCAGAAGTAGATGGGCGCCGTCATCTCCAGGTGCATGTAGAGGTTCACCGGGATCAACCAGAACGGCGCCAACACGAACAGCGGTGGGATCGAGTACCGGATCATGTGCCTGCGCACGGCGCCCTGGCCGGCCAGGTCCTCGGCGACCCAGCGCTGCATCGAGTCGGGCAGCCGTCGGCCGTAGATGTAGGTGAGGTACTGCCAGAGGTTCGGCTTGGCGGCGGTCATGACGGCTCCTTCGCGTGGGGTTTCTAGAGTGCACCAGCCGCCAGGGCGGCATAATTGATTCGGGTGAGCGACTCACGGAGCCGCTCCAGTTCGGCGAGGTCCACCCCAAGGCGCTCGACCACGGCCGCGGGAATGGCCATCGCCTGCTCGCGCAATGCCCTGCCCTGGTCGGTCAGTTCGACATCGGTGGCACGCTCGTCGGCGGCGCTGCGCCGGCGGGTGACCAGGCCGAGCGCTGCCAGCCGCTTGAGCATCGGGGACAGCGTGGCCGAATCGATCTGCAGCGTGGCGGCGATCTGCTTGACCGACAGTGGCGAGTCGGATTGCTTCTGGTGGTCCCACAGCGCCAGCATCACCAGATACTGCGGGTGGGTGAGGCCGAGCGGCTCCAGTAGGGGACGGTAGACCGACAGCACCGCCCGGTTGGTGATCGCCAGCGCGAAGCACACCTGCTGTTCCAGCGCGAGCGGGTCGGCATCTGCTACTGCGGTCACGGTTCTATAGTCCGCTAATAATTAGGGCACTAGCAATATGGGTGTGGTCACACCGGCGGTGGAGTGCCGATCAGCACCGCGCTGAGCGTGCAGCCCTCCGGTCCGCCCCGCCAGGCATGGTCGACGCCGGTCAGCACCACCATGTCGCCCTGCTCGAGGGGATGTGCACCGTCGTCGAGGATCAGCTCCACGCGGCCCGACAGCACGGTCTGCAGATCGAGTGTGTCGGTGTGGTGCATCGGCGTCTCCGAACCCGGCCCGAGCTCGACGACCATCCACCGGACCAGCCCCGGCGGTATGCCCTGATCGATCAGCGGTGCGGTGCCCGCCGGGCGCGCCGGCGGCGGATTGGTCGCGGTCGCGTAGGGGACGGCCATCGCGAAGCCCGGCGCCACCTGGTCGGGCGTCGGATCGCTCTCGCTCGCCACATAGGACCTGCCCTCTGCGTCGGCACCGGTGATCAAGGTCCGCATCACGCCATCCAACAACGCGGCCTCGCGCCGGGACCGCCGATCGACGTGAACGGGACGCAACTCACACCGTGCCCCGGAGCGGCAGCGCGGCCCCATTTCCTTGCCGGACCTCGTCGCACCGCCGTAGCCTCGTGGCGTGTCCGGAGTGACCGTCGTCCGCGCCGACGACCTCGCAACTCTGGACGTCTTTGCCGGGGTGCAGGTCGAGGCGCTGGTGCCGCTGGCCGAGCAGTTGCGGCCGTTGTCCGCGACGGCCGGTCAGGTGCTGATGCAGCAGGGCGAGCTCGCGGTGTCGTTTCTGTTGATCGGATCCGGGCGCGCTGAGGTCACTCACGTCGGCGCCGACGGGCACGACACCGTCGTCGACCTCACCCCCGGGCTCATCGTCGGAGAGATCGCCCTGCTGCGGGACGCGCCCCGCACCGCGACCGTCATGGCCAGCGTGCCGCTGACCGGGTGGGTCGGCGGCCGCGAAGCGTTCGCGACCATGCTCGAGATTCCCGGCATGATGGACAAGCTGGTGCGCACCGCACGCCAGCGTCTCGCCGCGTTCGTCACGCCGATCCCGGTCCAGATGCGCGACGGCACCACGCTGTACCTGCGCCCGGTGCTGCCGGGCGACAGCGTACGCACCACCGAAGGCAAGGTCGAGTTCTCCAGCGAGACGCTCTACCGGCGCTTCCAATCGGTCCGGTCGCCCACCAAGTCGCTGATGACCTATCTGTTCGAGGTGGACTATCTGGACCACTTCGTGTTCGTGCTGACCGACGGCGCCGATGGGCCGGTGGTCGCCGACGCGCGTTTCGTGCGCGACGCGAGCAATCCGGCCGAGGCCGAGATCGCGTTCATCGTCGGCGACGACTACCAGGGTCGGGGCATCGGCACCTTCCTGATGGGCGCCATCTCGGTGGCCGCGGGCTACGACGGAGTGCGACGCTTCACCGCGCGTGTGCTCAGCGACAATCTGCCGATGCGCACGATCCTCGACCGGTTCGGCGCGACGTGGCACCGCGACGACCTCGGGGTCGTGGTCACCGAGATCGACGTACCCAAGCCCGGCGCGCTGCCCTTGAGTCCGGAGTTGGTGCATCAGATCCGCGGCGTGGCACGCCAGGTGATCCGGGCCGTCGGATGACGGCGGAACCCGTGGCCGCAGGTGGTCGGCGTCCGCCTCTGAGCAAGGACACCCGGCTGTGCATCTCGTTGGCCGGCCGGCCCAGCAACATCGGCACCCGGTTCCACAACCACCTCTACGACGTGCTCGGCCTGGACTTCCTCTACAAGGCGTTCACCACCACCGATATCGCCGCCGCGATCGGGGGCGTGCGGGCGCTCGGCATCCGCGGCTGTTCGGTGTCGATGCCGTTCAAGGCCGACGTGCTGAGGCTCGTCGACGAGATCGAGCCCTCGGCCGCCACCCTGCAGTCGGTGAACACCATCGTCAACGACGACGGCCGGCTCACCGCGTCGAACACCGATTACCTTGCGGTGCAACAACTCATCGACGACGCTGCACTGTCCCCGCAGCAGTCGCTGGCCATCCGGGGCAGTGGCGGTATGGCCAGCGCGGTGGCAGCGGCCTTCGCCGACCGCGGCTTCCGCGCCGGCACCATCGTCGCGCGCAACGCCGATGCGGGCCGGACACTGGCGCACCGCCTCGGTTACGAATACGTGCGCGATGCCGGCGGGCCGTGTCCGCAGACCGCCGACGTCATCGTCAACGTCACCCCGATCGGTATGGCCGGCGGCGTCGACGAGCACGACCTCGCCTTCAGCGAGAGCGCAATCCGCCACGCGCACACCGTGTTCGACGTGGTGGCGCTGCCTTCGGAGACGCCGCTGATCGCCGCTGCCCGGGATGCCGGGAGCGGTGTCATCACGGGCGCGCAGGTGATCGCGCTGCAGGCCGCCGAGCAGTTCGAGCGCTACACCGGGGTGCGGCCGAGCCCCGCGCAGATCGCCGAGGCGTCGGCCATCTCGCGCGCATGAGGTCCGATCAGGGCGTGATCTTGGCCTGATCGTCGATGGCGGCGGTCGCGTCCATCAGCGGGTACGCCTGGTCCTCGGTCCCGTCGGCGGTGAGCTGCAGCACGTACAGGCCGTCCTGGCCGGGAATCGCCACCGTCTTGCGCGCCACCATCCGGGTGACACCGTCCTTGGTGTAGATGCCGCCGATGACCGTCGCGTCGAAGCCGCTGAGCTTGCTGGGCTGGCCGGCCTTGCGGGCCCTGGAAGCCCGGCAGATTACGGACCTCACCCGGCGCGGCCTCGAGCACCTTCGCCGGGTCGACGTTCCCGGTCAGCTTGACGACGCGGATGATGACCGTCGGAGGGTCCTGGGTCATCGCCGGGTCAGCGGTGAAGGTCAGCCCCGAGTAGGCGCCCTCGGGCGTGTTCGAGCCCATGTCCTCCCACCCCTTCGGCGGCGGGATGTCGATGGTCGGGGAGCCGGGGTCGCCCAGTTGCACCGTCGTCTCGACGATGTTGTTCTCGGTGATGTAGTCGGCCAGCGTCTTGGCCGGCGCGGGCTGCGCCGGTGTGGTCGGCGCGCTGCTGGACGGGGCCTGCGAATCCGCTGCTGCCGCGGCGGAAGTCGACGTGCCGGTGGTGGACTCCTCCGAGGTGTCGTTCGACCCGCAGCCGGACAATCCGAGCCCGAGCGCGATGGCCGCGACGGCGATGGTGCCGGCCCGTGTGGCGATGGTCATGTCGTCTCCTGTTCGCCGAATGGGCAGCGCGAGCATAACCGGCCGGGCGCGAGAACTCACCGATTCGTGCCACGCAGTTTGCCGAAAAGGTTCCGGACCGGCGCCTCGGAGTGCAGGATGCCCAGTACCGACGCAAAGGTTGGGGGTCGGGGCATGAACATCGTCGTTCGCTCGCTGTCCGCGCTCGTTGTCGTGACGGGTGTCGCCGTGCTGGCGGTGTCGTCGACACTGGCGTCTGCGGCGGTGACGCTGACCGCCACCACGACTGCGCTCGTGATGGGCGGCACCTTTCATCCGCTGACGGAACCCCGCGACTTGCCGGACTTCGTCACGGCCTACCTCGAGAACGCGGTCGACCGGCATCTGGACCCGGCGTTCCCGGCCGGCGGCCCGGTGACGAACGCTGTCGCCGTCTTCGGACCCGAGGAGTTCTTCCCGATCGGGCGGCTGACCTTCGACAGATCCGTCGCCGCGGGGCAGGCCAATCTGGGCCGCTGCCTCGCGGCGGCGCCGGACTGCGTGTTCAACCCCGATGTCGGATCGGCGGCCCCGCGAGCCGACGATGCGCTCCTGGTGTTCGGCTACTCGCAGAGCGCCGTCATCGCCTCGCTGGCGAAGCGGGATCTCATCGAGGCGTACCGGCCAGGCGACCCCGCCGTGTCCATGATGCTGGTCGCCAACCCGATGCGGCCCAACGGCGGTGTCCTGATGCGCTTCGCGGGATGGCCCACCATCCCGATCCTCGGGGTGTCCTTCGGCGGTGCCTCACCGACCGACAGCGCCGACCTGGGCGACGGGCGGTACGCGTATCCCACCGTGGACGTCGTCCGGCAGTACGACGCCCTGGGCGGCGACTTCCCGCTGCGTCCGCTCAACCTCCTCGCGACGCTGAACGCCCTGATGGGGTACGGACTGCAGCACGGTGAGACGGTCGACGTGCCGTTCGGTGACGCCACCTATCAGGGCCGCGAAGGCGACACCGCCTACTACATGATCACCGCCGACATCGTCCCACTGCTCGAACCGCTGGCACCGTTCGTTCCGGCGCCGATCCTGCGCGCCGTCGACGCACCCCTGCGCGTGCTGATCGAGAACGCCTACGACCGCGACATCGGTCCCGGCACTCCCACCCGCGCGCGCTGGTGGCCGGTGCACCACGCGGGCCGCCTCGCCCGCGACCTGCTGCGGACCCTCCCGGTGGCCGTGGACAATCTCGTCGAGGGCTCCGGGGGACGCCGCATCCTCGGTACCGCCGCGCCCGGCCCGTTCGGTGTCGGAAAACCCGACCTGCCCGCCGCCCCCGAGGTGGCGTCCGAGCCGGCGGAGAAACGAGACCGCACCACAACGCAAAAATCGTGCCCACCAGAGGTTTTCGCGACACGACGACATCGACAGGGGCATCCACACCGAGGTGTCCGATGACGTGGAGACAGCCTCGCCGCAGCCCGACACCCAACCCGACGAGACGCCGGACGCCGCCGAGCCGCAGAAGGCCGCTGACGTCGACCGTGACGGCGACCAGAGCGGCATCGGAGGCGGACACGGCCGACGCCGCCTGAGTGTCGGTCGGCCCGGCCAGCGCTTGCCGCCGTGGTATCAACAGCGTCGTGAGGCTGTTGGCCGTCTGCGCGTCGGTGGTGCTCTGCGCGGCCTGCGGTCCGTCGCCCGGGCCGGAGCCCGCCACGTCGGCGCTCGCGCCGACGGCAGCGGTGGTCAACCCCGCACGGATCGACCGCAGCCGCAGCGAGCTGCCCCACGGCTACGAGGTCAGCGCCTACCCGGGTCCGCCGGCTCCGATCGCGGTGTGGGGGCTGCGGGCCGGGTCGGTCACCGATCCGGCGCAGTGTGCGGAGCTTGCCACGCCTGCCGTCGATCCGGCGACAGCGAAGGGCTGGTCGGCCTCCGGGCCGGGCGGAATCGTCTATGCCGTGGTCGCCGCCGGATTGCCGACGAGCCGCCCCGATCCCGCGCTGCCCGGCGAATGCGGGCGCTGGACAGTGTCGTCGGGCCCCACCACCGCCGTGGTGACGCGGCTGCCGGGCCCGGTGATCGACGCGGCCGACACCGTGGGCATGCGCACCGCCGCCACCACCGTCGTCGAAGGCGGCACCGAAACACGTTCGCGGGCAGAGACGTTCGTCGCTTACCTCGACGACTACGTGTGCTTCGTGTCGCTCGTCACCGACCCCGGATCCCCGCATGCCCCGTTGCGCGCGGGGTTCGCCTCCGACCTGCTGGCCGAAACGGTGTCGGCACTGCGGGGGTGACCACGGCCCCGCGGGTACATTGACGGCGATGCCGAACCGCAAGCTGATGGTCGCGCTCTCGTGCACGGGGCTGTTGGCCGCCTGCAGCGCACCGCAAGCCGATCTCTCCAACGCCGACATCGCCCGGGTCGCCGAGCTCAAGTCCGATTTCGCCGCGCCGTTCGAAGTGAAGACGGTGGGACCGGCGGCCATCGACCCGCGGTTACTCGGTCCCCAGCCGTTGCCGCCCGGGCTGACCTTCGATCCCGCCGACTGCGGCAAGGCCGCCGGCGCCGGCACCCTTCCTCCGGGCGTCCAAGGCAACATGGCCGCGACCACGGCGGAGGGAGACGGCGTCCGCTATGTCGTGATCGCCGTCGAGACCTCCGAACAGGTGCCGGTCAACACGCCCACGCGATGAGTGTCGGAAGGTGACGTTCGCCAGTCCGGCGATTCGGGGCCTCGTCGAGCGCGTCGACGCGCCGCAGATCGACGGTGTGCACACCGTCGGCACTCATCGGGTCCTGCAGACCACGACGCCCGGAGGGCCCCGCACCGGTGAGTTGTTCAACTACGTCGCCGATTTCGGGAACTTCCTGGTCATCGTCACCGCCAACCCGCTGGTGGTGGCGGACAGGCCGGTCGCCCACGTCGACACGCAGCGGGCGCGCGACCTGGTGGTCCGCGCGGTCGACCTCGTCCGGGGCTGACGTCAGCGCACGTCGTACGGCCGGAACTGGATGCTGATGCGGGGCCCGGTGGGGCGCGTGGTCTTCGGAATCGCGTGCTCCCAGGTGCGCTGGCAGGATCCGCCCATCACGAGCAGGTCGCCGTGGTTGTGCCGCAGCCGCAGGGACGGACCGCCGCCGCGGGGCCGCAGCGCGAAAACCCTTGTGGCGCCGAGTCCGACGATCGCGACCATGGTGTCCTCGGTACTGCTTCGGCCGATGTTGTCCCCGTGCCACGCCACGCTGTCGGCGCCGTCGCGGTAGAGGCACAGCCCGGCGGTGACGAAGGGTTCGCCGAGTTCGCCGGCATAGGCGTCGTTGAGCCGCCTCCGGAGTTGTTTGAGCCGCGGGTGCGGGGTCGGGTCGTCGCACCAGATGGTGAAAGCTGACCAGCCGCGGCACGTCGAGCACCCGGTCGTACATCTGGCGGCGCTCGGCCCGCCACGGGATGGTGTCGCGGAGTTCGGCGAACAAGGCGTCGTCGGCGCCGCCGTCCTGGGCGAGCCAGCCCGAGCGGACCTCGAGCCATGCGCCGTTGCCCAGGTCCCGGCGATCGGCCTGGTCGAACAGAGAGCTTTGCAGAGCCGGCTCCATGCGGCGCAGTCTATCGCACACCCGTTCGAAATCTCACAGCCGGACCGCGCCGGGGCCGTGCGCGGCGAGCATGTCTTCGGGGTTGGCCAGCGCGCAGGATTTCAGGCTCAGGCATCCGCAGCCGATGCAGCCGGACAGGTTGTCCCGCAGCCGTTCGAGATGCAGGATGCGTTCGTCGAGGTCGGCGCGCCACGCCCGCGGACAGGCGCGCCCAGTCCTTGCTGCCGGGAATGCGGTCGGACGGCAGCGTGGCCAGTGCCTCGCGGATGCGGGCCAGCGGGATCCCGAGGCGCTGCGACATCCGGATGAACGCGACTCGGCGCAGCGTCTCGCGGGCGTATCGGCGCTGATTGCCGCTGGTGCGCCGGCTGGCGATCAGTCCTTCGCGCTCGTAGAAGTGCAGCGCCGACACCGCGACACCGCTGCGCACCGACATCTCGCCCGGGGTGAGTTCGTGCGGCCTGTCCATGACCTCAACCCTAGTTGAGGTGGGTTTTGGCGCTACGGTGCTAGATGTGACGGACGCCGTTTTGGGGTGCAACTCGGAGGTCGGCACGCTGCGGACCGTGATTCTGCACCGCCCGGGTGCCGAGTTGAAGCGGCTGACGCCCCGCAACAACGACACGCTGCTGTTCGACGGCCTGCCCTGGGTGGCCAGGGCGCAGGAGGAGCACGACGCGTTCGCGGACCTGCTGCGTTCGCGGGGCGTCGATGTGCTGTTGCTCGGGGACCTGCTGACCGAGGCGCTCGCCCACAGCGGCGCCGCCCGGATGCACGGTATCTCCGCTGCCGTCGATGGCCGCCGGCTCGGACTTCCGCTCGCGCAGGAGCTCTCGGCGTATCTGCGCACGCTGGACGCCGCCGCGCTGGCCCACGTGTTGATGGCGGGTATGACCTTCGACGAGCTGCCTTTCGGCGAGAACGAGCTATCGCTGGTGCGGCGCATGCACCACGGCGGGGACTTCGTCATCGATCCGCTGCCCAACCTGCTGTTCACCCGTGATTCGTCGTTCTGGATCGGTCCGCGGGTGGCCATCACGTCGCTGGCGATGCACGCCCGGGTGCGGGAGACGTCGCTGACCGACCTGATCTACGCCCACCATCCCCGGTTCCTGGGCGTACGGCGGGCCTACGAGTCGCGGTCGGCGCCCGTGGAGGGCGGCGACGTGCTGCTGCTCGCGCCCGGCGTGGTCGCGGTGGGGGTGGGGGAGCGGACCACTCCTGCCGGCGCGGAGGCGTTGGCGCGCAGCCTGTTCGACGACGAACTCGCGCATACGGTGTTGGCGGTGCCGATCGCACAGGAACGCGCCCAGATGCATCTGGACACCGTGTGCACGATGGTCGACGTCGACGCGGTCGTGATGTACCCCAACATCGTCGATTCGTTGACCGCGTTTCCCATCCGCCGGGCGGCGGACGGGGTGCGGATCGACCACGCGGCGCCGTTCGTCGACGTCGCGGCAGATGCGATGGGCATCGGCAAGCTGCGCGTCATCGACACCGGGCTCGATCCCGTCACCGCCGAGCGCGAGCAATGGGATGACGGCAACAACACCCTGGCCGTCGCGCCCGGCGTCGTCGTCGCCTACGAGCGCAACACCGAAACGAATGCGCGCCTGCGAGATTCGGGCATCGAGGTGTTGGCGATCGCGGCCTCGGAGCTGGGCACCGGTCGCGGCGGGCCGCGCTGCATGTCCTGTCCTGCCGGCCGGGACCCGCTCTAGTCACGTCACGGAGGCGCAGCTAGCGCCAGGACGGCAACCAGATCTGCAGGTTCCAGGTGTTCTGCGAGATCGGTGTCCCGGTGAGGATCGGGTACATCCACGCGAAGTTCGTGATCACCAGCGCCACGTAGCAGCACACCACCAGCAGCCCGAGAGTTCGGCGCTCGGCGTTCTGTCCCGGTTTGTGCAGGATGTCGCCTAGGATCAACGCGATCATCATCACCAGGAACGGCGCCATGGTGGCCGCGTAGAAGAAGTACATCTGCCGATCGATGTCGGCGAACCAGGGCAGGAAGCCGGCGTTGTAGCCGACCAGCAGCACGGCATAGCGCCAGTCGCGCTTGACGAATGCCCGCCACACCGCCCACCCCAGCACCGGCACCGCGACGAACCACATCGCCGGCGTCCCGACCAGCATGACGGCCTTGACGCAGGACTGCGCTCCGCAGCCCGGCACGTTCTGGTTGTCGATGGCGTAGAGCACCGGCCGCAGCGACATCGGCCATGTCCACGGTTTGGACTCCCACGGATGGTGGTTGCCGTCGGCGTTGGTCAGGCCGGCGTGGAACCGGTAGGCGGCGTGGGTGTAGTGCCACAGCGAACGCAGCGCGTCGGGGATGGGCAGCGCGCTGTCGGGGCCGATGGAGCGCCCGACCTCGTAGCGGTTCACCCCGGTCTCGGAGGCGAACCACATGCGCATACGACGCCAGGTACACCCCGAACGGGATCAGACCAGCGCGTACAGCGACGGCCCGACGTCACGCCGCAGCGCTCCGAGCCAGGGGCGCTGCACGCGGTACTGCTTGCGCGCGGCGACATCGAAGGCCACGCTCATCACGCCGAAGAACAGCACGAAGTACAGGCCCGACCACTTGGTGGCGCACGCCAATCCGAGCAGCACGCCCGCGCCGAACCGCCACCACCGCACGCCCAGGCGCGGCCCCCACGGCGTCTCGGCGATCCGGCCTTCCAGCAGTGCGACATGCATCCGTTCGCGTACCTGATCGCGGTCCACGATCAGGCATCCGAACGCGCGCACCACGAAGAACACCAGGAAGATGTCGAGCAGGGCGGTGCGGGCGATGACGAAGCTGACCCCGTCGGCGATCAGTAGCAGCCCCGCGATGCCGCCGACGAGGGTGGACCTGCTGATCCGGCGCGTGATCCGCACGACAAGCAGGACCAGCACGACGCCGCACAACGCGCCGGTGAACCGCCAACCGAGGCCGTTGTACCCGAACAACGCCTCCCCGAGCGCGATCATCTGCTTGCCCACCGGGCGGATGGACCACCAGTCCGTAGCCGGGGTTGTCCTCGATGCCGTTGTTGTGCAGCATCTGCCACGCCTGCGGCGCGTAGTGCTTCTCGTCGAAGATCGGCGTGCCCGCGTCGGTCGGCGAGCCGAGGTTCAGGAACCGGGTCACCGCCGCAAGAGCGGTGATCACGGCCGTCATCGCCCACCCGCGGAACCGGTCGAGCGGGCCGAAATCCGCGACCGGCACCAGGGGAGCCGGGCTGATGACGGGGACCGAGCGCCGTTCCACAACGAGATCGTCGGGCGGGGCGGTCACGCCTGCGATCGTAGGCTGTCAGTCATGACGGGGGGACGACTGCTCATCGGCGCGACGCCGCTGGGTCAGCCGTCGGACGCGTCGACCCGGCTGATTCGGGCTCTGGGCAGCGCCGACGTGATCGCCGCGGAGGACACCCGCCGCGTGCGCACGCTGGCCAATGCCCTGGAGGTCCGCCCGGTCGGCAGGATCGTCAGCCTGTTCGACCAGAACGAGTCGACACGGGTTCCGGCGCTGATCGACGACATCCGGGCCGGTGCGACGGTGCTGATGGTCAGCGACGCCGGGATGCCGCTGATCAGCGATCCGGGCTACCGGTTGGTGGCCGCCTGTGTCGGCGGCCGACCTGCCGGTGCAGTGTCTGCCCGGCCCGTCGGCGGTCACCACCGCGCTCGCGGTGGCGGGCCTGCCCGCGGAGAGGTTCTGTTTCGAGGGGTTCGCGCCCCGCAAACAGTCGGCGCGCATGACCTGGCTGCGGTCGCTGACCGCCGAGCCGCGCACGTGTGTGTTCTTCGAGTCGCCCCGCCGGCTGGCCGATTGTCTGGCCGACGCGGTCACGGTGCTGGGCGCCGAGCGCCGCGCGGTGATCTGCCGCGAGCTGACCAAGATCCACGAGGAGATCGTGCGGGGGACCCTCGGGGAGCTGGCCGAGTGGGCCACCGGCCCCGTGCTCGGCGAGATCACCGTCGTGCTCGCGGGGGCTACCCCCACCGTCGACCCGGACGCTCTCGTGGCCGAGGTGAACCGGTTGGTCGAGGAGGGGATGCGGGTCAAGGACGCGTGTGCGCAGGTGATCGCCGAGCGCCCCGGCGCCCCCTCACGCCGGCAGCTCTACGACGCCGTGCTGCGGGCCCGCGACTGACGCGGGCAGCCCGACGATCGGTGCCGCCTTGTGCAGGCACTCGTCCCATTCGCGGGCCGGATCGGAGTCCGCGGTGATGCCGCCGCCCACTCCCAGCGTGGCCGCGCCCGCCGCGCTGAACTCGACGGTGCGGATCGCGACGTTGAGTTCAGCGCCCGCCACCGGCGAGGCCAAACCGATTGTGCCGCAGTAAACTCCGCGGCGGTGCGGCTCCCACTCGGCGAGCAGCTCGCGCGCACGGGTCTTCGGGGTGCCGGTCACCGATGCCGGCGGAAACGTCGCTTCGAGCAGCGCGGCCATCGGCAGATCGACCGCAACCCGCGCCGACACCGTCGACACGAGGTGCCAGACCCCCGGTGCCGGGCGCAGGGCCAGCAGTTCGGGCACGGACACCGACCCGACGCGCGCCACCCGCCCCAGGTCGTTGCGCACCAGGTCGACGATCATGATGTTCTCCGCGACATCCTTCACCGACGCCCGCAGCCCGGCCGGGTCGGCATGCCACGGCACGGTGCCCTTGATCGGGCTCGACGTCACGTCCTGCCCGCACCGGCGCAGGAACAGTTCCGGTGACAGTGATGCGACCGCGCCCCAGTCGCCCGCGAGGAAGGCCGCCCGGGCCGGACCCGTGCGCGCCACCGCCTCGACGAAGAAGTCGGCCGGTTCGCCCCGCAGCGTTCCGGCGAACTGGGTGCACACACATGCCTGGTACACCTCGCCGGCAGCGATCGCCGACAGGCACGCCAGCACGCCGTGCCGGTGCGCGGACCGATCGGCCGTCCCCCACGAAACGGCGGCACCGCGCGGTGCCCGGGGCACCCGCAACGCCTCCGGTACCCAATCGGGCACCGCTGCGCCGCCGAGGCTCTCGTACCACCAGATGCCGTCGGCGATCGCAGCGCAACACGCAGTCCGACCAGCCCCCGGCGGCCTCGGGAAGCCGCGGACCACGCCCGTCGGCACCGGCATCGGGGTAGGACAGGTAGCCGAACCAGCCGCCGCCCACGGGTCCGTCGCGGCGGTCGCCGACGTCGACCGCGAACACGTCACCGGGGGCGACCGCGGACACCGCGACCGACGGTGCGATGCACGGCGCGCGACCCGAACCACTCGCCGACCAGCGCCGCGGGCGGGGCCAGTCCCAGCCGCGACGTCGCCGCCGCCAGCGCGCCCAGCACCGACGGGGCAGTGCCCAGGTCGCCGAGCCGCTCGATGCGCACCGACCGATTATCGGCTGATCCGGCGCGGCACCAGTCACGGTGGCCAGCTTCTCCGGGTTGCGCATCGCATAGAAGTTGGCGATCTTGCCGTCCGCCACCTCGAACGAGACGATCCCCTCCAGATGCTCACCCGTGTAGAGAACCAGCGCCGGCGCCCCGTTGTAGGTCGCGGGCTCGACCCGGCCGCCGTGCGCCGCCGAGCCGGACCAGACCCAGCACCAGTCGGGCGACCCGGTCGGCGCCCGACACCGGCCTGCGGGCCGCGCTGACCTTTCCGTCACTGTCGGCGGTCCACACCACGTCGGGTGCCAGCATCGAGATCAGCCCGTCGAGGTCGCCGGTGGCCGCCGCGGTGAAGAAGCGCGTCGGTGAGCTCACTCGAGTACTGCGGGTCGACGGGCTCGAACCGCTTGCGCCGCGACTGCACGTGCTCGCGGGCCCGGTGCGCCATCTGCCGCACCGCCGCCGCCGACTTGCCGATCGTGGCGGCGATCTCGTCGTGGCCGAACCCGAACACCTCGCGCAGCACGAACACCGCGCGCTCGTCGGGGCTCAACGTCTCGAGCACCACCAGCATCGCCATCGACACCGATTCCGCCAGCACCACGTCGGCGGACGGATCCGCCTCGGTCAGCAGCGGTTCGGGCAGCCACGGCCCGACGTAGGTCTCGCGGCGCCGGGACTGCGCGCGCAGCGCATTGAGCGCCTGGCGGGTGACGAGCTGGGCCAGGTAGGCCTTGGTGTCGGTGACCGTGGACAGGTCCACCGCGGCCCAGCGCAGGTAACTCTCCTGCAGCACGTCGTCGGATTCCGTTGCGCTGCCCAAGATCTCGTAGGCGATCGTGAACAGCAGCGGGCGCAGTGCGGTGAACCGCTCGGCGTGTTCGTCACCCGGCGTCGCGGTCATCGGACCGGTACCGCCTCGGCCGCCGCGAGCAACTCGGCGCGGTCGGGCCCCGCGCAACGAGCGGTAGGAGCCCGGCGTGGCGGCCTCCCCGCCCATCCACTTCAGCGTCCACCGGCAGACCTGCTCCTTGATCAACGCGCCGGCGCGGCCCCCGACGGAGAAACTCGTCGGGGTGTCGTCCTTGTGCTGCAACTGCAGCGTGCCCGCGCGGCGACCGAGGCTGATGCACTGAGCCGACATCGGCACCGACACGGCGGTGGGGTCGTCGCCGGCGATGCGCGCCAGCACCGTGTCGGCGGCCAGCACACCCATCGGCAGGCTGGCCTGGCAGCTCATCCGGTACGGCAGCCGCGACGGTGACGCGGAGTCGCCCGCCGCGACGATGCGTTCGTCGTCGACGCTGGTCAACGTCTCGTCGGTGACGAGGCGACCCCTCGCGTCGGTGGTCAGCCCGCTGGCGGCGGCCAGGTGCGGGGACGCCGAAGCCGGCGGTCCAGACCGTCACGGCGCTGGGCAGCTTGCGGCCGTCGGCCAGCGCGACGTGGTCGGGTCCCACCGCGGTGACCGTCGCGGCGTCGCCGTCGACCACGGTCACGCCGAGCTTGTGCAGCCGCCTGGTCACCGAACGGCGGGCCGGCCGGCTCAGCGACGGGCCGACGATCGTGCTCACCAGCGTCACCGCCCGGCCGGCCTCGGCGAACTCGGATGCCGCCTCGATTCCGGTCAACCCGCCACCGACCACCACGACCGGCGCCGGCAGGGCAGTATCGGCCAATCGCTCGCGCAGGCGCCGCGCCTGCTCCAATTCGCTGAGCGGATGAGCGAATTGGCTCGCACCCGGCACGGCATCCGGCACCGCACCGGTGCTACCGGCCGCATACACCAGGTAGTCGTAGTCCAGCGTCCCACCGGAGGTCGAGCGTGACCCGGCGCGCGGCGGCGTCGATGCGGCCGACACTGTCGACGACCAGCTGCACGCCGGCGTTCAAGACCGTCCCGAAGTCCTCGACGGCGTCGTCACCGCCGACGGCCAACTGGTGCAACCGGATCCGCTCCACGAAGTGGGGCCGGGGGTTGATCAGCTTCACCGTCACATCGTCACGTGACTTCACCCGGTTGGCTGCCATGACACCGGCATAGCCGCCGCCGATCACCAGCACGGTCGTCTGTTTCGCGGTCATCCTTCTTGCTCCTTCGAGGTGGGCGACTCCCCATCGAGTCGAACTGCCCTCAAGACACCGGTGACCGTCGAAGTGTGACACCAACTGCGCCGGATGTGGCGGACGTCACTATCTGCTGATCTGCCGGGGAATCGAGATTCCGGCGAGCTTGTCCGGATTGGCGATCGCGTAGAAATTGGTGATCTTGCCGTCGATGACCTCGACCAGGAACATGCCTTGCACGCGATCGCCGCTGTAGGCGATGACTGCGGGGGCATTGTTGTAGACGGCCGTTTCGAAGCGCAGGTCCGGAACCGTCTGCGGCGCCACCCGGAAGAAGCCGGCGATCAGCGCCGCCACCCGCTTCGCACCGACCACCGGCCGCCGGATCGCTCTGGCCTTTCCGCCGCTATCCGCCGTCCAGGTGACGTCCGGTGCCAGCAGCGTGAGCAGCCCTTCGACGTCACCGGTGTGCGCAGCCGTCATGAACTGCTCGGCGATCTGCGCGGTCCAGGCGGCGTCGACGGGTCCGAAGCGCTTCCGGCGCGCCTGCACGTGTTCCCGCGCACGATGCGCCATCTGACGCAGCGTCGCGTCGGACTTGGACACCGCCGAAGCGATTTCGGCATAGTCGAAGCCGAAAACCTCGCGCAGGACGAACACCGCACGCTCGTCCGGCGTCAATGTCTCGAGCAGAACGAGCATCGCCATCGAAACCGATTCGGCCAGAACGATGTCGGTGGATGCATCGCGGTCATCGAGCAGCAGCGGTTCGGGTAGCCACGGGCCGATGTAGTCCTCGCGGCGGCGCGTGCGGGCGCGCAGCGCATTGAGAGCCTCCCGGGTCACCAACAGCGCCAGGAACGACTTGATGTCCCGTACCGTGGCGAGGTCCACCACCAGCCCACCGCAGGTAGCTGTCCTGCAGTACATCGTCGGATTCCGTTGCCGAACCGAGGATCTCGTAGGCGATCGTGAACAGGAGTGGTCGCAGGTGGGTGAACCGCGCGGCATGATCACCGTCGGCCGAGCCTCCGGTCGGTGCTGGTGTCGTCACGGTGTAGTGGCCACCTCGAACGTCGGCTGCTCGGGTCGTGGCGCACCCTTGTACCAGGAGGCGGAGCCGGGCTTGCGCGCCTGCCGGCGCAGGCCCCAGACGGTGCCCCGGCAGATCAGTTCTTTCAGCGTCGCGCCTGCGCGGCCGCCGAGGTACGCGTTGATCTGCGTGTTGTCGCTGCGGCCGAACTGCACGATGCCGGCGCGCCGGCCCAGGCTGGTACATGAGTTGCCGGTCAGCCCGTACTCGAGCACCGCCGGGTCGGCACCGGCGATCCGGCGCAGGACGGTGTTGGCCGCCTGCGGGCCGAGTTGAGAGGCCGGTTGCGCAGCACATCCGCAGCGGAATTCCCGACGGTGACGCGCAGTCCCCCGCGGCGATGATCCGGGCGTCGGAGATGCTCGTCAGCGTCTCGTCGGTGAGCAGGCGGCCCATGGCGTCGGTGCGCAGTCCGCTGCCGGCCGCGAGACCGGGCACACCGAAGCCCGCGGTCCAGATGGTCAGCGCGCTCGGGCGCACGGCGCCGTCGTGGAGAACCACCGCGTCCGGGCGGACCTCGGTCACCACGTCGGTTTCCAGCACGGCGATCCGCGAGCCTGACCATCGCCTTCGCCACCGATCGGCGGCCCCGCTCCGACAGCGTCGGTCCCGATCGACCGCCGCACACCAAAGCGACTGTTGCGGCCCTGCTCGGCGAGCTCGGTGGCGACCTCGATACCGGTCAGCCCGCCCCCGACCACCGTCACCGGCGCGTCCCGGTGCAGCTCCTCGAGTGCGGCACGTGCCCGCTGAGCCTGCTCGAATTCGGCTGATGGGATAGGCGAATTCGGCGGCGTCAGGTACCACCGCCGGGACGGCTCCGGTGCTGCCGACCGCGTAGATGACGTAGTCGTATTCCAGCACCGCGGCCCGACGTCGAGTTCGACACCGCGGGCGGTGGTGTCGATGCGAACAGCGCTGTCGACGACTAGTCTCACGGCCTGGCCGATGCAGCGTCGTCGTAGTCGACGGTGGCTGCGTCGGTTGCCGGCGACCAGCTGGTGCAAACGGATCCGCTCGACGAACTCGGGGCCGGGGGTTGACGAGCGTGCATCTTCGACGTCGCTACGCAACCGAAGCTGGTTGGCGGCCAGTGACCCGGCGTAGCCGCCTCCGATGACAGGACGGATCGTCTGCTATGCGGTCATCGTCTCCTCGTTGTCCGAGGGCAGTGACCCTCGAGACACCGCGAGACGCGCCGAAGTGTACATGGCGTGACGCACAAAAGTGAGGTGGATCACTCCGCCTGGTAGCGCGGGAACACCCCCGTCGGGGCGGGCAGGGTCAGACCGGGCGCGAGCCGGGCGCCGACCGCGGTGAACGCGCGCTGATCGGCGGGCTGGCCGAGCAGGTCGAGCAGCTTGGCGGTCGATTCCGGCATCACGGGCTGGCTGAGCAGCGCGGCGACGCGCACCACCTCGAGCGTCGTGTAGAGCACCGTCGCGAACCGCTCGGGATCGGTCTTGCGCAGCACCCACGGCTCCTGCGCGGAGAAGTAGCGGTTGGCCGCACCCAGCACCGACCAGATCGCCTCCAGCGCCAGGTGCATGGCCGTGGCCTCGTAGTGTGCCGCGCACCCGGTCCAGCAGCCCGTCCGCGGCGGCGAGCATGTCGCGGTCCTCGGGGCTGAACTCGCCCGGTTGCGGCACCACGCCGTCGAGGTTCTTGGCGACCATCGACAGCGACCGCTGCGCGAGGTTGCCGAACTCGTTGGCCAGATCGGCGTTGATCCGCGCGATGATGCCGTCCTCGCTGTAGCTGCCGTCCTGGCCGAACGGCACCTCGCGCAGCAGGAAGTAGCGCACCTGGTCCACGCCGAACGTGTCGACCAGATCGTGCGGGGTCGACGACGTTGCCGACCGACTTGCTCATCTTCTCGCCCCGGTTGAACAGGAAGCCGTGCGCGAACACCTTCCTGGGCAGCTCGATGCCCGCCGACATCAGGAACGCCGGCCAGTACACGGTGTGGAACCGGATGATGTCCTTGCCGATCATGTGCAGGTCCGCCGGCCAATACCGTTGGAACGTGGCGGATTCCGTGTCCGGGAAGCCGACGCCGGTCAGATAGTTGGTCAGCGCGTCCACCCACACGTACATGACGTGGTCGGGATGGTCGGGCACCGGCACCCCCCAGTCGAACGTGGTCCGGGAGATCGACAGGTCGCGCAGCCCGCCGGAGACGAAGCTGACCACCTCGTTGCGCCGCACCTCGGGCTCGATGAAGTCGGGTCGCTCGGCGTAGAGAGCCAGCAGGCGGTCGGTGTAGGCCGAGAGCCGAAAGAAGTACGTCTGTTCCTCGGTCCAGGTCACCGGGGTGCCCGTCTCGATGGAGACGCGGGCGCCGTCGGGGCCCACGGTGGTCTCGTTCTCGGCGAAGAAGCGCTCGTCGCGCACCGAATACCAGCCGGAGTACGCGTCCAGGTAGACGTCGCCGGCGTCGACCATCCGGCGCCCAGATGGCCTTCGACGCCGCGTAGTGGTCGGGGTCGCTGGTGCGGATGAAGCGGTCGAACGAGATGTTCAGCTTCTCCTGCAGCCGCTGGAAGACGTCGGAGTTGCGCCGCGCCAGCTCGGCGGTGGGGACCCCGAGCGCGGCGGCCGTCTCGGCCATCTTGAGCCCGTGCACGTCGGTCCCGGTCAGGAAGCGGACGTCGTAGCCGTCCAGCCGCTTGAACCGCGCGATCGCGTCGGTGGCGATGTACTCGTATGCGTGACCGACGTGCGGGTCGCCGTTGGGATAGGCGATCGCCGTGGTGATGTAGTAGGGCTCGCTCATTTGCACCTCACCCTAAAGTGTGGGCGGTGAGCTCCTCTCGACAGCGGCGCGAGCCGCCGCCTCCGCCCGAGCCCCTGGCTCCCCTCGTCGATGCTCACACCCACCTCGATGCCTGCGGTGCGCGCGACGCCGATGACGTGCGGGCGATCCTCGACCGCGCCGCGGCCGCCGGGGTGCGGGCCGTGGTCACCATCGCCGACGACCTGGATTCGGCGGCGCTGGGCCGTCGAGGCCGCGGTCTGGGATCCGCGGGTCTACGCCGCGGTGGCGCTGCACCCCACCCGCGCCGACGCGCTGACCGAGGACGCGCGCACGGCGATCGAGCAGCTCGCGGCCCACCCCAGGGTGGTGGCGATCGGGGAGACGGGTCTGGACCTGTACTGGCCCGGACGCCTCGAGGGCTGCGCCGAGCCGGCCGTGCAGCGGGACGCGTTCGCCTGGCACATCGACCTGGCCAAGCGGACGGGGAAACCGCTGATGATCCACAACCGCGACGCCGACGCCGAGGTGCTCGACGTGCTGCGCGCCGAAGGCGCCCCCGAGAGTGTGATCTTCCACTGTTTTTCCTCCGACGCGACCATGGCCCGCGCCTGCGTCGACGCCGGTTGGCTGCTGAGTCTTTCGGGGACCGTGAGCTTCAAGAACGCCCGTGCGCTGCGGGAAGCCGCCGCGCTGATCCCGCCGCAGCAACTGCTCGTGGAAACCGATGCGCCGTTTCTGACCCCGCATCCCTACCGCGGCGCGCCGAACGAGCCCTACTGCCTGCCATACACTGTGCGGGCGCTGGCCGAATGTGGTCGGCCGGGCACCGGAGACGATCGCCGAGCAGAGCTCCGCGACCGCGGAACGGGTGTACGGGCTGCAGAGTTGCTGCACGTAGACCTTTTCGTTACCGTCTTGTGATAAATCACGCGCTGGCCGTAATGTGCCCGCGAACTGCTGCAGTCGGGGTAGACGACATTTTGAATGCATTGAACAAACTTCATCAGACGCGCTCGCCCATTCTGCGGCTGCTGGTCGCCGCGACTTTGCTGGCATTGACCTTCGCGGGGGCGACCGCGGTCGTCGCGCACAAGACCGTGACGCTGACCGTCGACGGGTGCGTCGATGACGGTGCCGACGATGAAGGCCCGCGTGATCGACGTCGTCAAGGAGAACGGCTTCGACGTCGGCGAGCGCGACGATCTCTTCCCGGCCGCCGACACCCCGGTGCACCAGTCCGACACCATCGTGCTGCATCGCAGTCGCCCGCTCGAGATCTCCACCGATGGCGGCGGTACGGAGCAGGTCTGGACGACGGCGTCGACGGTGCAGGAGGCGCTGGCTCAGCTCCGGATGACGGACAAGGCGCCCTTGGCGGCGTCCCGCGGCAGTCGTGTCCCGCTGGGCGGAATGGCGCTTCCCGTGGTGAGTCCCAAGACGGTTCAGATCGACGACGGCGGCGCGGTGCGCACGGTGCACCTCGCCGCGCCCAATGTCGCCGCGCTGCTGGACGCCGCCGGCGCCGCACTTCAGCAAAGCGACACCGTCATTCCAGCGCCGTCGTCGCCGGTAGTGGACGGCATGCAGATCAAGGTCACTCGGATCCGTATCGAGAAGGTGACCCAGCGGCTGCCACTGGCGCCGAACAACCAGCGCATCGAGGACGTCACGCTCAATATGAGCCGACAGGTCGTCGAAGACCCCGGCGCCCCGGGCACCCAGGACGTCACTTTCGCGGTCGCGCGGGTCAACGGCATCGAAACCGGCAGGCTGCCAGTAGCCAATGTCGTCATCAACCCAGCGCGCGACGGTGTGCTGAGGGTGGGCGCCAAACCGGGCACCGAGGTGCCCGAGGTGCGCAATGGGGGCACGTGGGACGCCCTGTCCCGGTGTGAAGCCGGAGGTAATTGGGCCATCAACACGGGCAACGGATTTTTCGGTGGCGTGCAATTTGATCAAAACACATGGGAACGCAACGGTGGTCTGAGGTATGCTCAGCGTGCTGATCTGGCAACGAGAGAAGAGCAGATCGCAATAGCTGAAGTGACCAGGGCACGCCAGGGCTGGGGTGCATGGCCGACGTGTAGCGGGAGGATCGGTGCGTCGTGACAATTCGACTGCTCGGGCGAACTGAGATTCGGCATCTGGCAAAGTCCATTGACTTCCGGCCACGCAAATCCTTCGGCCAGAACTTCGTGCACGACGCCAACACGGTGCGCCGCATCGTCTCGGCGTCCGGGGTCAACCGCTCCGATCACGTGCTGGAGGTCGGCCCCGGACTCGGCTCGCTGACCCTGGCGCTGCTGGACCGGGGTGCCCGGGTCACCGCCGTGGAGATCGATCCGGTGCTGGCACGTCAGCTCCCCACCACGATCGCCGATCACTCCCACAGCGAGATCAATCGGCTCAGTGTGCTCAACCGCGACATCCTCACCTTCACCCGTGCGGACATGCCCGACGAGCCGACGGCCCTGGTCGCCAATCTGCCCTACAACGTTGCTGTTCCTGCACTTCTGCACCTGCTCGCCGAGTTCCCGTCGATCCGCACCGTGATGGTCATGGTGCAGGCCGAGGTCGCCGAGCGGCTGGCCGCCGAGCCGGGTGGCAAGGACTATGGCGTGCCCAGCGTCAAGGTGCGCTTCTTCGGCAACGTGCGCCGCTACGGCATGGTCTCGCCGACCGTCTTCTGGCCGATCCCGCGCGTCTACTCCGGGCTCGTGCGCATCGACCGCTACGAGACGTCGCTGTGGCCCACCGACGCGGAGTTCCGCCAGCAGGTCTTCGAGCTCATCGACGTGGCCTTCGCGCAGCGCCGCAAGACGGCTCGCAATGCGTTCGCCGAGTGGGCGGGATCGGGCAACGAGTCGGCCAGCCGACTGCTGGCCGCCAGCATCGACCCGTCCCGGCGGGGCGAGACGCTCGGCGTCGCGGACTTCGTCCGGCTGCTGCGGCGCTCGGAGGACTGGCACATCGTGCCGAAGGCGGCTCCGGCGGCTGCCGAGCCCACCGCCGACGGTCTCGATTCACACCTGACCTCGTCCTAGTACCCGGGTCGCCGGGTTCACCGTTCGCGCGTCTCGGCGTTAGTGTCGACCGGTGTCCGCGCGCGACGGAAATACGGCATCGGAGTGGGTCCCCACCGGTTCGGTCACTGTCCGGGTCCCCGGCAAGGTCAACCTCTATCTCGAGGTGGGTGATCGCCGCGCTGACGGCTACCACGAACTGGCCACCGTCTTCCACGCCGTCTCGCTGCTCGACGAGGTGACGGTCAGCACGTCCGACGTGCTGACCCTCGAGGTCACCGGCGAGGGCGCCGACACACTGCCGACCGACGACGGCAACCTGGCGTGGCGGGCGGCCGAACTGATGGCCGAGCACGTCGGCCGCGCGCCCGACGTCGCCATCTCGATCGAGAAGACCATTCCGGTGGCCGGGGGCATGGCCGGCGGCAGCGCCGACGCGGCCGCGGTCCTGGTGGCGATGAACTCGCTGTGGGAGCTGGGGGTGCCGCGGCGGGATCTGCACGCGCTGGCCGCGCAGCTGGGCAGCGACGTGCCGTTCGCACTGCACGGGGGTACGGCACTGGGCACCGGACGCGGCGAGGAGCTCGCGACCGTGCTCGCGCGCAACACGTTCCATTGGGTGCTGGCCTTCGCGCCGGGCCAGCTGTCCACCAAGCACGTCTTCGGAGAGATCGACCGCCTGCGCGAGGTCCGGGACCGCGATCTGCCGCCGCGGCTGGAGACTCCCGAACCGGTGCTGGCCGCGTTGGCATCGGGGGATCCGGCGCAGCTGGCGCCGTTGCTCGGCAACGATCTGCAGCCGGCCGCGCTGAGCCTCGACCCGTCGCTGCGCCGGACCCTGCGGGCCGGCGTCGAAGCGGGGGCACTGGCGGGTGTGGTGTCCGGCTCCGGTCCGACGTGTGCGTTCCTCTGCGCGTCCGCCGGGTCGGCCGTCGACATCGGGACCGAACTGGCCGGGGCGGGGGTGTGCCGCACCGTGCGGGTGGCCAGCGGGCCGGTCCAGGGTGCCCGGGTGGTGCCGAGTCCCTCGGCGTCGGTATGACGCTAGGACCGCGACTGGCAGGACAACGGCTGTGACAATCGCCTCAGTTGTGCCTTCCGTTTGGCAGTTACTTAAGAGTTTCTAAGATGAACGACGGTGAGAGCTAGCGGTCGAGCAGTGGACGCGATGGGTTCCCCCGCCGTCGATGACGTCGGGTGTAGGACTTGGTCGAATTCGCCGTTCCTCCCCGCGTTCGTGACATCACCGATTCGAGACACAACCGCTCCCCATTTGTTTGCGCGCCTCCGCGAAAAGGGCGCTCAACAGGCGGAATATGGCAAACGGGCATGTGCACCGGGGCAGATGTCGGCGAGGAGGTCGTCGTGAGCAGATTCACCGAGAAGATGTACACCAACGCCCGCACCACCAACCGGGGCATGGTGACCGGGGAACCGCACGAGCCGGTCCGGCACACCTGGGGTGAGGTGCACGAGCGGGCCAGGCGAATCGCCGGCGGGCTCGCCGCGGCGGGTGTCGGACACGGCGACGCCGTCGGTGTCCTCGCCGGGCTCCCCGTGGAAATCGCGCCCACCGCCCAGGGCCTGTGGATGCGCGGTGCCAGCCTGACGATGCTGCATCAGCCGACGCCGCGGACCGATCTGGTGATGTGGGCCGAGGACACGATGAACGTCATCGGCATGATCGAGGCCAAGGCCGTCATCGTCTCCGAGCCGTTCACGGTGGCCATCCCGGTGCTGGAGGAGAAGGGCATCACGGTCCTCACGGTGGAGGACCTGCTGGCCGCCGAGCCGATCGACCCGATCGAGGTCGGCGAGGACGATCTCGCGCTGATGCAACTGACGAGCGGCTCGACCGGGTCTCCGAAAGCCGTTCAGATCACCCACCGCAACATCCACTCCAATGCCGAGGCGATGTTCATCGGCGCCCAGTACGACGTCGACACGGACGTCATGGTGAGCTGGCTGCCCTGCTTTCACGACATGGGCATGGTCGGCTTCCTCACGATCCCGATGTACTTCGGCGCAGAGCTGGTCAAGGTCACGCCGCTGGACTTCCTGCGCGACACCCTGCTGTGGGCCAAGCTCATCGACAAGTACAAGGGCACGATGACCGCGGCGCCCAACTTCGCCTACGCGTTGTTCGCCAAGCGGCTGCGCCGGCAGGCCAAGCCCGGCGAGTTCGACCTGTCCACGCTGCGGTTCGCGCTGTCGGGCGCCGAGCCGGTCGAGCCTGCAGACGTCGAGGACCTGATCGACGCCGGCAAGCCGTTCGGACTGCGGCCCGACGCCATCCTGCCGGCCTACGGCATGGCCGAGACCACGCTGGCGGTGTCGTTCTCGCCGTGCAACGCCGGCCTGGTGGTCGACGAGGTGGACGCCGATCTGCTGGCCGCGCTGCGCCGCGCGGTGCCCGCGACCAAGGGCAACACCAAGCGGCTGGCCGATCTGGGCCCGCTGCTCACCGATCTCGAAGCCCGAGTCATCGACGACCACGGCAACCTGATGCCGCCGCGCGGTGTGGGCGTCATCGAGCTGCGCGGCGAATGCGTGACGCCGGGCTACATGACGATGGGCGGATTCATCCCGGCCCAGGACGAGCACGGCTGGTATGACACCGGTGACCTCGGCTACATGACCGAGGACGGCCATGTCGTGGTGTGCGGGCGTGTCAAGGACGTCATCATCATGGCCGGCCGCAACATCTATCCGACCGACATCGAACGGGCCGCGGGACGCGTCGAAGGGGTCCGCCCGGGCTGTGCCGTCGCGGTGCGCCTGGACGCCGGGCACTCCCGCGAGACCTTCGCCGTCGCCGTGGAGTCCAACGCCTGGCAGGACCCGGCCGAGGTGCGTCGCATCGAGCACCAGGTGGCCCACGAGGTCGTCGCCGAGGTCGAGATGCGCCCCGCAACGTCGTGGTGCTCGGCCCGGGCAGCATCCCCAAGACCTCGTCGGGCAAGTTGCGCCGCTCGACGTCGGTGTCGCTGGTCACCTAGTCCCTCCCGCGCCCCGCCCGCTGCCCCTCCAGTGTCCAAGGCGACGGCGGGCAGGTACCCGCTGACAAAACTCCGGCTCCACCATCGCCGTTCCTCGCGCAACTCGCGCCAGGTGCTGAAGCGGTACTGGTAGAGCCGGGCCCGGACGAACCGCGGCGGCCGATCGGGGAACGGGTTGTGCCGCAGCAGCCGAAGCGTCGCGGGATCGTTGCGCAGCAGCCGGACCACCAGCGGGCGGAACCAGTCCCGCGCATAGGCGGGGGACAGCGCGGCGAACCACATCAGCCAGTCCAGGCGCAGGTGATACGGCGCCCACTGCCGGGGCAGCGCGCGCGGATCGCCGGGCTTGCCCTTGAAGCCGTACTCCTTCCACACCGTGTCGCCCGGTGAGTTCGGCTGCGTCGGTCCCCTCGATGACCACCTCCAGCCGGACCCGTCCGATGCTGCCGAACGCGCCGTAGGTGTTCACCAGATGGAACGGGTTGAACGAGGCGTTCATCCGCTGGTCGCCGGCCGACCATGTTGCGCACGGGCCAGTAGCTCAGGAACAGCGTCAGCGCCGCGCCGGCGATCACCAGGGCGGCGAACCACGGTGGCGGCCCGGGCGCGGCCGGGGGCGCTGACACGGCGAGCACGCGGGCGAACGCGGCCTGGTCGACGGCGCTGAACGCGAGGACGATCGTCAACCAGTTCAGCCAGGCGAAGTTCCCGGAGGCCACCAGCCACAGTTGCGTGACGATCACGATCGCCGCGGCGAACGCGCGGCGACCGGTTGCGGAGCGAACAGCGCGAACGGCACCACCAGCTGGGACACGTGGTTGCCGGCCACCTCCACCCGGTGCAGCGGCTTGGGCAGATGGTGGAAGAACCAGCTCAGCGGGCCCGGCATCGGCTGGGTCTCGTGGTGATAGTCCAGGCACGTCAGGTCCCGCCAGCACGGATCGCCGCGCATCTTGATCAGGCCCGCGCCGAACTCCACCCGGAACAACAGCCAGCGCGCCAGCCACAACGACAGGACCGGCGGGGCCATGTCGTCGTTGCCCAGCAGCATCGCCACGAAGCCCGCTTCCAGCAGCAGCGACTCCCAACCGAATCCGTACCAGCGCTGGCCGACGTTGACGATCGACAGGTAGCCCACCCACAGGGCCAGCCAGCCCAGCGTCGCCGCCCACAGCGGCACCAGATCGTCGGCGCCCACCAGGGCCGCGCCGGCCAGCGCCGCACCCGTCCAGCAGACGGCGGCGAAGAACCGGTCCGAGTAGTGGGCGTGGAACACACTGGGCGCGGCCCGGAAAGGCACCTGCGCGACGAACCGCGGGACCGGCAGCATGCCGTCGGTGCCGATCAGCGCCCGGAACTGGCGTGCGGCGCCGACGAACGCGATCAGGTAGATCACCGCGACACCCCGCTGCAGGACCTCCCGGGCCAGCCAGTACTGGGGTGCGGTGAACCAGTCCGCGTCCACGTCGTCAGCTCCTCGCTCGGGTGTCTCGTCCCGCCCGGGGTACCCCGCGAGCCGCCGTTCACGTCGGGGCAGGCACAAAAGCGTTGGCCGGATGTCGGTTCCCGCCGCTACGGTCGGATCATGCAATCGGCCATCGAAGCGATCGATCTGGTCAAGCGTTTCGGTGCCGACACCGCGGTCGACGGGGTGAGTTTCGCGGTCCCGCCGGGCACCGTGCTCGGTCTGCTCGGTCCCAACGGCGCGGGCAAGACCACGACGGTCCGGATGATGACGACGCTGACCGAGCCCACCAGCGGGACGGCCCGGGTGGCCGGGTTCGACGTCCGCACCGAGCCCGACCAGGTACGCCGGCACATGGGACTGACCGGTCAGGTCGCCACCGTCGACGAACTGCTCACCGGGCGGGAGAACATCCGGATGATCGGCGGCCTCTACGGCATCCGCCGCAAGGACGCTGGACCGGCTGGGAGACCAACTGCTGCAACAATTCTCGTTGACCGATGCCGCCGACCGGGTGGTCAAGTCGTACTCCGGCGGCATGCGCCGGCGGCTGGACCTCGCGGTCAGCCTGCTGGCCGTCGCCGCCGGTGCTGTTCCTCGACGAGCCCACCACGGGGCTGGATCCGCGCAGCCGCAGCGAACTGTGGGAGGTGCTGCGTGGCCTGGTCGCGCAGGGCACCACGTTGCTGCTGACCACCCAGTACCTCGAGGAGGCCGATCAGCTCGCCGACGACATCGTGGTGATCGACCGGGGCCGCATCATCGCCCACGGCTCACCGCTGCAACTCAAGCAGCAGGCCGGGCGCGCCAGTCTGGTGGTCACCGTCGCCGACCCCGATGACCTCGAACCGGCGCAGCGTCTGCTGCAGCGCACCGGCGCCGAGGTGTTCGTCGACGCGGGGCGCGCGCAGGATCACCGCGCCGGCCGACGGGCTCGAGCGACCTGGTCCGGGTGGCGGGCCAGCTGCGCGACAGCGGCATCGACGTCGACGACATCGGCCTGTCCCGGCCCAGCCTCGACGACGTCTTCCTCAACCTGACCGGGCACCGCACCGACGAATCCGAGGAGGTCGGCGCATGACCGCGACCGAGACCGGCAGGCATGCCCCCGCGCGCGCCGAGCCGGTCGCGACCCGTCCGACGAATCTGGCGCAGCAGTCGTGGATCATGGTGAAACGCAACATGATCCACACCAAGCGGATGCCCGAGATGCTCAGCGACGTGACCGCGCAGCCGATCATGTTCGTGCTGCTGTTCGCGTTCGTGTTCGGGGCGTCGATCACCAACACCGGCGGTGCGTCCTACCGGGAGTTCCTGCTGCCGGGCATCCAGGCGCAGACCATCGTGTTCTCGGCGTTCGTGGTGGCGTCGGGGATCACCGCCGATGTGGAGAAGGGCATCATCGACCGGTTCCGGTCACTGCCGATCTCCCGGTCGTCGGTCCTGATCGGCCGCAGCATCGCGAGCCTGATCCACTCCTCACTGGGCGTGGTGGTGATGGCGGTGACCGGTCTGGCGATCGGCTGGCGCATCCGCGGACAGCATCGCCGAGGCGGTGCTGGCGTTCGCGCTGTTGCTGGTGTTCGGCTTCGGCATGATCTGGTTCGGCATCCTCATCGGCTCGCTGATGCGCACGTCGAGGCGGTCAACGGGGTGATGTTCACCGCGCTGTTCCCGGTGACGTTCCTGGCCAACACCTTCGTGCCGACCGAGCCGATGCCGCACTGGCTGCGGGTGATCGCCGAGTGGAATCCGGTGTCGTCGCTGGCCCAGGCGATGCGGGAGCTGTGGGGCAACGGCGGGCCGGCGCCGCCGAGTGCGCAACTGCCGCTGCACCATCCGGTGCTCGCGACGGTGCTGTGGTCGCTCGCCCTGACCGCGGTCTTCGCGCCGTTCGCGCTGTACGCCTACCGCCGCCGCACCTCGGAGTAGGGCCGCATCTGAGTATTGTGTAGGATACTCAGCATGGCCCAGAAGCTACCCCCGCGGTTGGCCGAACATCCCACCGTGGTGAAGGTGCGCGCGCGCCCGTCCCGCCGGCCCGGCACCATCGACGCCGATTGGTTGCGCCAGGTGTGTCTGGACGCCGGCGTCGACGACGTCGGTTTCGCCGAGGTCGCCGACCCGGCGTTGGCGTCCGAACGTCCGCATGTGGAGGCGGCGCTGCCCGGAGCGGTCAGCTACCTCTCACTGGTGGTCAAGATGAACCGCGACAACGTGCGCTCCACGGCGCGTAGCGTCGCCAACCAGGAGTTCCACCGCAGCGGCGAGATCATGAACGAGGCCGCGCACCGCATCACCCGGGTGCTGCAGGATGCGGGGCATCGCGTGGTCAATCCATCGGCGACGTTCCCGATGGAGATGGACCGCTACCCGGGCCGGATCTGGGTGGTGGCGCACAAGCCGGTCGCCGTGGCCGCGGGTATGGGTGTCATGGGCATCCACCGCAACGTGATCCACCCGCGGTTCGGCAACTTCATCCTGCTGGGCACCATCCTGGTGGCCGGTGAGATCAGCAGATACGGTGCGCCGCTGGACTATTCGCCGTGCCTGGAGTGCAAGCTGTGTGTGGCGGCCTGTCCGGTGGGGGCCATCAAGAAGAACGGCGACTTCGACTTCGTGGCCTGCTCGGTGCACAACTACCGCGAGTTCATGGGCGGGTTCACCGACTGGGTGCAGACGATCGCCGACAGCGCCGACGCCGAGGACTTCCGTTCCCGCGTCAGCGATTCGGAGAACGCGTCGATGTGGCAGAGCCTGTCGTTCAAGGCCAACTACAAAGCCGCCTACTGCCTGGCGGTGTGTCCGGCGGGCGAGGAGGTCATCGAGCCCTATCTCGACGACCGCAAGGGGTTCATGGACCTGGTGCTCAAGCCGCTGCAGGACAAGGTCGAAAACCTCTATGTGTTGCCCGGGTCCGATGCCGAGGCGCATGCGACGAAACGTTTCCCGCACAAGCCGGTGAAGCGGGTCGACAGCGGAATCCGCGGCGTGCGGGGACGGTGACGGATCGCCGCTAATGGCCACGGGATCGACCCCGGAGCGGTTAGATGAGCGCTGACCATCGGCCGGGCACCGGGCCTGGACGTCGGCCGCATCGCTCAGGAGGAAACATGGCGCGTGGCGTGTCCGCACTTCTGTTCTGTTCGCGGCGGCACGTCCGATCGCCTTGCCCGCTCCGGCGTGGGCTGGCGGACCTGGTGGCGTGGTCGAAACAGGAGTCGTGTCGAGGGCCGTCGGTTCCGGCGTTCGCGATGGATCACTGATCGGATTCACCGCTACGGGCCCGACCAATGAAGCGGCCGCGTCGGCAGTGGTCGCAGTCTGCCAGGGCGCCGGGGCCGACCAGTGCAGCAGTGACGAAGTGACCAACGATGTGTTCTGCATCGTGTCGGTCGGGGCCGACGATGGCAGCGGCGTCGTGTCGGGCGGCGCGGGCCCGACGGTCGAAGCGGCCCGCGATGACGCGTTCCGCCATGTCGGCCAGGCGAACCTGACACTCGGTCCGGGTGCCCGGATCCTCGCGTCGTCGTGTCCGTAGCCCGGCTGCGGTTTCTCCGTAGGGAAGTGAAGTGACCATGACCAATTCGATGACGTACCCGATCGCGACACTGGTGGCGAGCGCGGTTGCGGCCGCACTCGTTTCGGCTCCGCTGGCCTCGGCGCAGGCCACCTGCCAGGAGGCCGGCAGCCTGGTGCGCTGCGAGACCAACGGCAGCGTGTCCATCAAGACGGTGCCGGCAACGCGGGCGCCCAACGTCGCGGACACCATCCCGCGCAACAACAACAGGTCGGGAATCGTGTTGACCTGGTAGCGGCTACGCCCAGGCGTGCACGGTGTTCTGCGCGGGTTCCAGGCCCTGGGCGATCAGCAGTTCGGTGGCGTCGGCGGCCTGTTCGCAGATCGTCGGCAACCTCCGGACGCTCCCGGGCAGTTGAACGGTCTCCAGCACGAACGACGCGCCCGACTGGCGGCCGGGCGGCCGGCCGATGCCGATGCGGACCCGTTGAAAGTCGTTGCTGCCCAACGCCGATGCCACCGAGCGCAGCCCGTTGTGCCCGGCGACGCCGCCGCCGAACTTGAGCCGGATCCGGCCGAAGTCGATGTCGAGCTCGTCGTGCAGCACGATCACGTCGTCCGGCGGCCACCGAGTAGAACTTGGCCAGCGGCCCGACCTGGCGCCCGGACTCGTTCATGTACACGCGCGGTTTGGCCAGCACCACCGGGCGGCCGGCGAGCCGGCCGGTGGCCACCTCGGCGCCGGACTTCTTGTGCACCTTGAACGTCTCGCCGATGCGGTCGGCCAGGATGTCGGCGACCAGGAAGCCGAGGTTGTGCCGCGTCGTCGGCGTACTGCGGTCCGGGGTTGCCCAGGCCGACCACCAGAATGCGGGTTCGGCCACGACCGCGGCTCGCCTACTCGGACTCGGTCGCGGCCGAGCGTCCTCGCCCGGCTCGGCTTCGCCTCGGCCTCGGCGTCCTCGGCGGCCTGCTCCTCGACCGTCGCGCCGCCGCCCTCGGCCTCGAGCTCCTCGGCGGTCGGGGCGGCGATGACGTTGACGATCAGCATCTCGGGATCGGAGATCAGCGTGACGCCGGCGGGCAGCGCGATCTGGCCGGCCAGGATCTGGGTGCCTTCCTCGGCGCCCTCGACCGAGACCGTGAAGCTCCTCGGGGATCGACTGGACGTCGGCCTCGATCTCGATGGTGTTGGCGTCCTGGTTGACCAGCGTGCCGGGTTCGGCGTCGCCCTCGACGATGACGTTGACCTCGACGGTCACCTTCTCGCCGCGGCGCACGACGAGCAGGTCGGCGTGCTGGATGTTGCGCCGGATCGGGTGGATCTCCAGCGCCCTGGTCAGCGCCAGCTGCTCCTTGCCGTCGATCTCGAGGGTCAGCACCGCGTTGGTACCGGAGTTGCGCAGCACCGCAGCGAAGTCGTGCCCGTCGAGTTCCAGATGCTGCGGATCGGTGCCGTGGCCGTAGAGGACCGCGGGAACCTGGCCGTTGCGACGGGCGCGACGCGACGCGCCCTTGCCGGTCTCGGTGCGGACGTGCGCGGTCAGATTGTTGGGGGCGTTCTTCGCCATGTTCGGTGCTCCTGTAGCCGGTGATCGGTGTCGGGCACGGCCAGGGTCGCACGAACTTCTGATGCGGGTTCCCGTCGATAACGGTGGCCTGCAGGCAGGCCACCCTCGCCGTGACGCGTGGCAAGGGTAGCGCACCGCGCACCGGCGACGAAAATCGCTAGAGCGGAAATTCGGTCCCGGTGAGCTGCTCGGACAGTGCCCACAGCGCCGCGGCCTTCGCGGGGTCGCGGGCCAGCGGGCTGCGCCAGTGCTGACCGGTCGGGCCCCGCATCGACGAACCGCGGGCCGATGAAGCTGTCGCCGGGCAGGTCCTGGGACACCGCGTACAGCGTCTGGCGGGCGCCGAAGTCGGCGTCGGTGGCGAAGAGCTGGTTGCCCGCGTCCCAGATCCTGCTGCCGAACCGGTTGCCGGTGTGGCCCTGCAGGTTGGTCGCCGAGTAGCCGGGATGGGCGGCCAGCGCCTTGACCGGTGAGCCGGCGGCGGCCAGTCGGCGCTGCAGTTCGCTGGTGAACAGCAGGTTGGCCAGCTTGGACTGGCCGTAGGCGGGCCAGGCCAGATACGGCCGGGACTTCCAGTTCAGGTCCTTGATGCTGAGGTAGCCGATCAGGTGCATCATCGACGACACCGTCACCACCCGGTCGGTGAGCTTGGGCAGCAGCAGGTTGGTCAGCGCGAAGTGGCCGAGGTGGTTGGTGCCGATCTGGCTCTCGAAGCCGTCGACGGTCAACGCGTAGGGGACCGCCATGATGCCCGCGTTGTTGACGAGGATGTCCGGCGGCCGAGACGCCGTCGGCGAACGTCCGGATCGACGAGAGGTCCTGCAGGTCGAGCGAGCGGACCTCGACATCGCCCGCCATGCCCGCCGCGGCGGCGTTGCCCTTGTCGACGTTGCGCACCGCGAGGATGGTCCGGGCGCCGACGCGAGCGAGTTCGCGGGCGGTGACCAGGCCCAGCCCGCTGTTGGCTCCGGTGACGATGACGGTGCGCCCGGCGAAGGAGGGCAGGTCTGCGGCGGTCCAGTCGCTCATGCCCGACACCCTAGAGTTTGCCGAACGTGCGTTCCAGCAGACTCGCTCGCAGCTTGCGCTGCTGGAATGCGAATTCGGCGCAACGGTGCTAGCGGGCGGCTTGGGCACCTCGACGGTGAAGCCCTTGATGATGGTCTCGATGTCGTCGGACTCCTCGGCGGCCTTGTCGGCGTAGCCGGTGACGGTGAACTGGATGAGGTAGCGCTGCGACTTCGGCGGCGCGCCGGTGGCGATGACGATGCGGTTGTAGCTGTGCATCCGCTTGCCGTTGAGGTCGTAGCTGCCCTCGATCATCGACGACGGGAAGCCGTTGAACGGCGTCGGTGGATGCGCCGAGTTGCTTGAAGTTCTCCGACATCTCGGCGTCGACGTTGGCGTGGGTCGAGCGCCTTCGGCGACGTCGAAGTCGCCGTTGAGCTCGAACACCATCAGCATCGCGGTCGGGTAGGTGTCGCCCTTGGCGATCATCCGGGTGCCCGGCGCGAGGTTCGGTGCCCTGGTACTCGCTGCCAGCCCGGCGGGGTCGGGATCGAGACCGTCAGGTCGGTGAGCCGGTCGGGGGCCACCGGAATGCCGGCGACACCGCCCTGCTCGAGATAGGCGGCGATCGGCACGGGCGCCGACGACGGCGTCGAGGTCGGCGCCGCGCTGGTCGGCGAGCTGGTCGTCGACCAGACCGCTTGGTAGTCGGGCGCTTCGGGGGCGCAGCCCACCACGCTGAGCGCCACCGCAGCGGCCACGGCCACCCCGCGAGCGACTCACAGAATGTCGCGGACGGTGTCGACCGGGCGGGCCAGCCGGGTGCCCTTGTCGGTCACCACGAACGGGCGCTCGATCAGGATCGGGTGCTGCGCCATCGCGTCGAGCAGCTCGTCGTCGGTCGGCGTCGGCCAGGCCCAGCTCGGTGTAGAGCGATTCCCGCTTGCGGACTGCCGTCCGGACGTCGATGCCGGCGTCGGCGATCATCGTGGCCAGCTCCGCCCGCGACGGCGGGGTCTTCAGATACAACACGATCTCGGGGTCGATACCGTTGTCCCGCAACAGGTCCAGCGTCTTGCGCGACGTGGAGCACTTCGGGTTGTGCAGGATCCGCGCGCTCATGCCGAGCCGTCGAACAGTCCCGTGACGGAGCCGTTCTCGAAGACCGCGCGGATGGTGTTGGCCAGCAGCGGCGCGATCGACAGCACCGTGAGTTGCGGGAACAGCTTGTCGTCGCCGATCGGCAGCGTGTTGGTGACGATCACCTCGCGGGCGCCGCAGGCGGCCAGCCGCTCGGGCGCCGGGTCGGACAGCACGCCGTGCGTCGCCGCGATGACGACGTCGACCGCGCCGTCCTCCTTGAGCAGGCTGCACGGCGCCGGCGATGGTGCCGCCGGTGTCGATCATGTCGTCGGTCAGGATGCAGGTCTTGCCGCGCACGTCACCGACGACGCGGTTGGACTTCACCTGGTTGGGCACCAGCGGGTCGCGGGTCTTGTGGATGAAGGCCAGCGGGACGCCGCCCAGCGAGTCGGCCCACTTCTCGGCGACGCGCACCCGGCCGGAGTCGGGGGAGACGACGACCATGTCGTGCTCGGCGTAGTTCTCGGCGATGTAGCCGGTGAGCAGTTTCTGCGCCCGCATGTGGTCGACGGGGCCGTCGAAGAAGCCCTGGATCTGGTCGGTGTGCAGATCGACGGTGACGATGCGGTCGGCGCCGGCGGTCTTGAGCAGGTCGGCGACCAGGCGCGCGGAGATGGGCTCACGGCCGCGGTGCTTCTTGTCCTGCCGGGCGTAGGGGTAGAACGGCAGGATCGCGGTGATCCGCTTGGCGCTGCCGCGCTTGAGCGCGTCGATCATGATCAGCTGTTCCATCAGCCACTGGTTCAGCGGCCAGGGATGGCTCTGCAGCACGAACGCGTCGCAGCCGCGGACCGATTCGTCGAATCGGACGAAGATCTCGCCGTTGGCGAAGTCGCGCGCGGTCTGCGCGGTGACCGGCACATCGAGTTCCTTGGCGACTTGCTCGGCCAGTTCGGGGTGCGCCCGACCCGAGAAGAGCATCAGGTTCTTGCGGTTGTCGGTCCAGTCGTGGCTCACGGGCTGCCCTCGGCTTCTCAGATCGATGGGGATCGATTCTCGGGCCATCGTACGTAGCGTTGCCGCACGTACGGTGGCGGGTTACCAGAATGCCAACAAAGGGCGACGAAAAGCTACTTGCCGGTAGCTTCGTCGGTGGCCTCGGCCCGACTCGCGCGCTGCGGCCGCCGCTGCGCTGCCGGGGCGCTTGCGCTGCACCCAGCCCTCGATGTTGCGCTGCGGACCGGCGGAAACGGCCAGCGCGCCGGGCGGCACGTCGTCGCGCACGACGGTGCCCGCGCCGGTGTAGGCGCCGTCGCCGACGGTGACCGGGCGCGACGAACATGGTGTCCGAGCCGGTGCGCACATGCGAGCCGATCGTGGTGCGGCTCTTGGTCTCTCCGTCGTAGTTGACGAACACGCTGGAGGCGCCGATGTTGCTGTGCTCGCCGATGTCGGCGTCGCCGACGTAGGTCAGGTGCGGCACCTTGGTGCCGGTGCCGATCGTGGCGTTCTTCGTCTCGACGAACGCGCCGAGCTTGCCGACGTCGCCCAGCACCGTGCCGGGCCGCAGGTAGGTGAACGGGCCGACGGCGGCGTCGGCGCCGATCGCCGACGTCCGAGCCGTGGGTGCGGACCACGGCGGCGCCGTCGCCGACGGTGACGTCGGTCAGCGTGGTGTCGGGGCCGATCTCGCAGCGCCCGCCGATCGGGTGGCGCCCAGCAGCTGCGTGCCGGGCTGCACGACGGTGTCGCGGCCGATGGTGACCTCGACGTCGATCCAGGTGGTGGCCGGGTCGATGACCGTGACCCCGGCGCGCTGGTGGGCGGCCACGATGCGCCGGTTCAGCTCCGCGGCCAGTTCGGCCAGCTGGACCCGGTCGTTGACGCCGGCCACCAGGGCGGCGTCGTCGACGTGCTGGGCGCGCACGACCGGCCGTCCGTCGCCGCGCAGGATCGAGATCACGTCGGTGAGGTAGAGCTCCTGCTGGGCGTTGTCGGTCCGCAGCCGGCTCAGCGCCGAGCGCAGCGCCTCGATGTCGAAGGCGTACACGCCGGCGTTGACCTCGGTGATGGCCTGCTGCGACGGGCTGGCGTCGGCCTGTTCGACGATGCCGATGACCTCGCCGTCCTGGCGTGCGCAGGATGCGGCCGTAGCCGGTCGGATCGGGCAGCGTCGTGGTCAGCACCGTCGCCGCGGCGGATTCCGCGCTGTGGGCCGCGATCAACCCGGCCAGCGTGTCGGAGTCGAGCAGCGGGACGTCGCCGGAGGTGACGACGCACGACGCCGGCGAAGTCGGCGGGCAGCGCGGCCAGCCCGCAGCCGACGGCATGGCCGGTGCCGCGCTGCTGGTCCTGCACGGCGATGTCGATCGTGCGGCCCAGGTCCCGGCCGATCTCCGTGGCGGCCGCGGCCACGCGCTCGCGGTCGCTTGCCGACCACCACGACCAGGTGCTGCGGGCGCCACCTTGGCCACCGCGTGCAGGGCGTGCGAGAGCATGCTGCGGCCCGCCAGGCGTGTGCAGCACCTTGGGGGTGTCGGACTGCATCCGGGTGCCGGCCCCCGCGGCCAGAATCAGGACTGCGGCCTCACGCATAGATGTCCTTCCCGCGCGAGTTCGCTCCGTCGCCAGGACTCGAACCTGAACTATCTGAACCAAAATCAGAGGTGCTGCCGATTACACCACGACGGACTGATCACCCAGAGACTCTAGTCGAAGCAACTAGGGTGAAAGGCGTGGCAGTGCCCGTAAGCCCGAGAGCGCCGACAATGCGCGGCGCCCCGCGCCCGGATGACGGGCAGCGAACGCCGGCAGCAGCTGATCGAGATCGCCAAGTCGCTGTTCGCCGAGCGTGGCTACGACGGCACGTCGATCGAGGAGATCGCGCTGCGCGCCAACGTCTCCAAGCCCGTGGTCTACGAGCATTTCGGCGGCAAGGAGGGCCTCTACGCCGTGGTCGTCGACCGGGAGATGTCGGCGCTGCTGGACGGCATCACGTCGTCGCTGACCAACAACACGGTCGCGGGTGCGCGTCGAGCGGGTGGCGCTGGCGCTGCTGACCTACGTCGAGGAGCGCACCGACGGCTTCCGGATCCTGATCCGCGACTCGCCGGCGAGCATCACCTCGGGCACCTACTCGACCCTGCTCAACGACGCGGTCAGCCAGGTGTCGTCGATCCTGGCCGGCGACTTCTCCCGCCGCGGGCTGGACCCCGACCTGGCGCCGCTGTACGCGCAGGCGCTGGTCGGTTCGGTGTCGATGACCGCGCAGTGGTGGCTCGACGTCCGCGAGCCGAAGAAGGAAGTGGTGGCCGCGCACCTGGTGAACCTGTGCTGGAACGGCCTGACCCATCTCGAGGCCGACCCGCATCTGCACCAGGAGTAGCGGCATCGGCGCGCCGTGTCACGCTCAGCGCGACCACATCGCCGTGCCGGGCCTACGATGGAACCCATCATGACCGCATCGGGGACTCTTCATGTCCACACCCCGATCGCGGGCCTCGTCGACCTGGCGCTTCGTGATCCCTCTCTGCAGGAGGTGGCTCGTCGTGCCGCCGACCGGCCCGCCGATCTCGATCTCGTCGGCCCTGCCAGCGCCGGGCCTTCGTGGCGTGCCGCGCTCGGCGCAGACCGGCCCGCTGCTGGTGGTCACCGCCACCGGGCGCGAGGCCGACGACCTGACCGCCGAGCTGCAGCGGCGTGTTCGGCGACGCGGTCGCGATGTTCCCGTCGTGGGAGACGCTGCCGCACGAACGGCTCTCGCCGGGCGTGGACACCGTCGGCGCGCGGCTGATGCTGCTGCGCCGGCTGGCCCACCCGGATGACGAGCGGCTCGGTCCGCCGCTGCGGATCGTGGTGACCACCACGCGGTCCCTGCTGCAGCCGATGGCCCCCGACATCGCCGAGGTGGAACCCGTCACGCTGACCGTCGGCGAGGAGGCCGACTTCGACGGCACCGTCGCGCGGCTGGTCGATCTGGCCTACACCCGCGTCGACATGGTCGGCAAACGCGGGGAGTTCGCGGTGCGGGGCGGCATCCTGGACCTGTTCCCGCCGACGGCCGAGCATCCGGTGCGCGTCGAGTTCTGGGGCGACGAGATCTCCGAGATGCGGATGTTCTCGGTGGCCGACCAGCGCTCGATCGCCGAGATCGACATCGCCACGGTGATCGCGGTGCCGTGCCGCGAGGTGCTGCTCACCGCCGACGTGCGGAGTCGTGCCGCGGCGCTGGCCGCCGAGCACCCCGTGCTGGAGAACACCGTGCCCGGCAGCGTGCCCGACATGCTCGCCAAGCTGTCCGAGGGCATCCCCGTCGACGGGATGGAGGCGCTGCTGCCGCTGCTGCGCCCCACCGAGCTGGTCACGCTGCCCGAGCTGCTGCCGGCCGACGCCCCGCTGCTGATCTGCGATCCGGAGAAGGTGCGGACCCGGGCCGCCGACCTGATCAAGACCGGCCGGGAGTTCCTGGAGGCGTCCTGGTCCACCGCCGCGGTCGGCGGTGACGCGCCCATCGACCTCGAGGCGCTCGGTGCCTCCGGCTTCGTCGGCTTCGACGACGCCCGCGCCGGCGCGCGGGCCGGCGGGCACCCGTGGTGGACGCTGAGCCAGCTCACCGCGGAGGCCGGCGTCGCCCTCGACATCCGGCCCGCACCGTCGGCCAGGGGGCAGCAGCACAATCTCGAGGAGATCTTCGCGATGCTGCGCGCCCACGTGGCGACGGGCGGTTACGGCGTCGTGGTCGCCCCGGGCACCGGCACGTGCATGCGCGTCGTCGAGCAGCTCGGCGAGGCCGATACGCCGGCGATGATCCTGGAGGCCGGCGCCCCGCCGAAGGAGGGCGTCGTCGGGGTGATCAAGGGCCCGCTGCGCGACGGCGTCGTGATGCCGGGCGCCAACCTGGTGGTGATCACCGAGACCGACCTCACCGGCAACCGGGCCGCGGCCACCGAGGGCCGGAAGCTGGCGGCCAAGCGCCGCAACGTCGTCGACCCGCTGGCGCTGACCGCCGGTGACCTGGTGGTGCACGACCAGCACGGCATCGGCCGGTTCGTCGAGATGACCGAGCGCGTGGTGGGCGGCGCCCGGCGCGAGTACCTGGTGCTGGAGTACGCGTCTGGAAAAAGGGGCAGTGGCGCAAACAGCACCGACAAGCTCTACGTCCCGATGGACTCGCTCGATCAGCTGTCCCGCTACGTCGGCGGTGAGGCGCCGACGCTGTCGCGGCTCGGCGGCAGCGACTGGGCCAACACCAAGACCAGGGCGCGGCGCGCGGTGCGCGAGATCGCCGCCGAACTCGTCGCGCTGTACGCCAAACGGCAGGCCTCGGCCGGGCACGCGTTCGGCCCCGACACCCCATGGCAGACCGAGATGGAGGACGCGTTCGGGTTCACCGAGACCGTCGACCAGCTCACCGCCATCACCGAGGTGAAGTCCGACATGGAGAAGCCGGTCCCGATGGACCGGGTGATCTGCGGCGACGTCGGCTACGGCAAGACCGAGATCGCGGTGCGGGCGGCGTTCAAGGCTGTGCAGGACGGCAAGCAGGTCGCCGTGCTGGTGCCCACGACGCTGCTGGCCGACCAGCACCTGCAGACGTTCAGCGCGCGGATGGCCGGGTTCCCGGTCACGGTGAAGGGCTTGTCGCGCTTCACCGATCCCGCCGAGTCGCGGGCCACGCTGGAGGGGATGAAGGACGGCTCGGTCGACATCGTCATCGGCACCCACCGGCTGCTGCAGACCGGGGTGACGTGGAAGGACCTCGGTCTGGTCGTCGTCGACGAGGAGCAGCGCTTCGGCGTCGAACACAAGGAACACATCAAGTCGATGCGCACCCACGTCGACGTGCTGACCATGAGCGCCACGCCGATTCCGCGCACGCTGGAGATGAGCCTGGCCGGCATCCGGGAGATGTCGACGATCCTGACCCCGCCCGAGGAGCGCTATCCGGTGCTCACCTACGTGGGTCCGCACGACGACAAGCAGGTCGCCGCGGCGCTGCGCCGCGAGATGCTGCGCGACGGGCAGGCCTTCTACATCCACAACCGGGTGCGCTCCATCGACCAGGCCGCCGCGCGGGTGCGCCAGCTGGTGCCCGAGGCCCGCGTCGTGGTCGCGCACGGGCAGATGCCCGAGGAGGCGCTGGAGAAGACCGTCGAGGGGTTCTGGAATCGCGAGTACGACATCCTGGTCTGCACGACGATCGTGGAGACGGGCCTGGACATCTCGAACGCCAACACGCTGATCGTCGAGCGCGCCGACACGTTCGGGCTGTCCCAGCTGCATCAGCTGCGGGGCCGGGTTGGGCCGCTCCCGGGAGCGTGGGTACGCGTATTTCCTGTATCCGCCCGAGGTTCCGCTGACCGAGACGGCCTACGACCGGCTGGCCACCATCGCGCAGAACAACGAGCTGGGCGCGGGCATGGCCGTCGCGATGAAGGACCTGGAGATCCGCGGCGCGGGAAACGTGCTGGGCGCCGAGCAGTCCGGGCACGTCGCCGGCGTCGGCTTCGACCTGTACGTCCGGCTGGTCGGCGAGGCCGTAGAAGCATATCGAGCGGCCTACTCCGCTCAGATGGACGGGAAAACCGTTGCCGCGCCGGAGGAATCGAAGGACGTGCGGATCGACCTGCCGGTCGACGCGCACCTGCCGCCCGACTACATCGGCAGCGACCGGCTGCGCCTGGAGGCCTATCGGCGGCTGGCCGCCGCCGGGGACGACGCGGCCGTCGACGCGGTGATCGAGGAACTCACCGACCGGTACGGGCCATTGCCGGAGCCGGCCCAGCGGCTGGTCGCCGTCGCGCGGCTGCGGCTGCTGGCGCGGGCGCACGGCGTGACCGAGGTCGGTGCGGCGTCGGCATCGACGGTCCGGGTCTCGCCGCTGACGCTGCCCGATTCGGCGCAGCTGCGGCTCAAGCGGCTCTACGCCGGGGGCCACGTACCGCGCCACCACGTCGACGGTGCAGGCGCCGATTCCGCGTGCGGGCAGCGGCGTCGGCTCGCCGCGGATCCGCGACCTGGAGTTGGTGACGTTCGTGGCCGGACTCTTGGTGGCCATCGGCGGGAATCCGCAGGCGCAAGTTGATATAACCAAGCTCGGAGGTGGTGCATGACGGTCGTGCTGGTGGACCCGCGCCGCCCGTCGCTGGTTCCCGTCGAGGCCATCGAACTGCTGACCGGCGACGTCCAGTACACCGAGGAGATGCCGATCAAGGTGCCGTGGTCGCTGCCCGCGGCCCGGCCGGCCTACGACGGCGACAACGCCGAGGTGCTGTTGTCGTCGGACCCCGAGCACCCGTCGGTGAAAGCCCGTGTCGCAGCGGGCGAGCGGGTGATCTCCGCACCGGATCCGCAGCCCGGTGAACGGCTCGTCGACGCCGTCGCGTTGATGGACAAGCTGCGCACCGCCGGGCCGTGGGAGAGCGAGCAGACGCACGACTCGCTGCGGCGCTACCTGCTGGAGGAGACCTACGAGCTGTTCGACGCGGTGCACGGCGGCGACCTGACCGAGCTGCGTGACGAGCTCGGCGACGTGCTGCTGCAGGTGCTGTTCCACGCCCGGATCGCCCAGGAAAATCCAGTGGCGCCGTTCGACATCGACGACGTCGCCGACGCGCTGGTGCGAAAACTGGGCAATCGCGTGCCGGCGGTACTGGCCGGGGAGTCGATCTCGCTGGAGGATCAGCTGGCGCAGTGGGAGGCGCGCAAGGCGCTGGAGAAGCAGTCCCGCGAGTCGATCATGGACGACATCCCCACCGCGCAGCCCGCGCTGGCGCTGGCGCAGAAGGTGCTCGCGCGGGCGGAGGCGGGCGGGCTGCCCGCCGAGCTGATTCCCGGCGGCGATCACGTCGGTGACCGTGTCGGCCGACGTCGACGCCGAGAACTCGCTGCGCTCGGCGGTTCTGGAGTTCATGGACGACGTGCGCTCCGCGGAGCGCGCGGCGGCGGCCGCCCGGCGCGGCGCCGACGTGGCCGAGGAACTCGACGACACCCCGCACGGGGTGATCGGCGCCGTGCAGTGGCGCGCGCACTGGCCCGGTGCCGCGGTGGTCGAGACCGAGGACACCGCCGACGAGCAAAGCGCGTAGCGCCACCCGCCTCAGTCGAAGAGCGTCGAACCCCAGAACGTCGAGGTGTCTCCCTCGGGAATGCCGGGGGGACAAGCGAATACGGCCGAGCTGGTGGGCGTGATGTACTCGTTCATCGCGTCGTTGCGCGACAGCGCGTTCTGCATCGGGATGAACTGGGTGATCGGGTTGCGCACGAACGCGATGAAGAACAGGCCGGCGTCCAGGTGGCCGAAGCCGTCCGACCCGTCGGTGAAGTTATAGCCGCGGCGCAGGATCTCGATGCCGCCCAGGTTCTGCGGGGAGGCCAGCCGCACGTGCGCCATCGGGTCGATCAGCGGCTCGTTCTTCTTGTCCGTGAGGTCGAAGTCGAGGTCCTGGAACTCGTCGGAGAGTCCCATCGGCGCGCCACTGCCCTTCTGCCTGCCGATGACACGCTCCTGCTCCAGCAGCGTGGTGCGGTCCCACTCCTCGATCCGCATCCGGATCCGCCGCGCCACCAGGTACGTGCCGCCGGCCAGCCAGGCCGGACCGTCACCGTCGCCGACCCACACGAAGTCGTTCAGCTTGTCGGTCTCGTCGGAGCGCAGGTTCGCCGTTCCGTCCTTGAAGCCGAACAGGTTTCGCGGAGTGGTTTGGTTGCGCGTGGTCGACGACGTGCGACCGAACCCCAGCTGCGAGTAGCGCACCGCGACGGTGCCGAACCCGATGCGCGCGAGGTTGCGGATCGCGTGCACGGCGACCTGGGGGTCGTTGGCGCACGCCTGCACGACGATGTCACCGCCGCTGCGGGCCGGATCGATCTTCTCGTTCCCGAACTTCGGCAGGTCGACGAGTTCGGCGGGCTTCTTGTCCGCGATGCGGAACCGGTCCACCCCGTCCTTGACGAAGAACGACGGTCCGAACCCGATGGTCAGCGTCAGCTGTGACGGCGGCAGGCCCAGCGCCTCACCGGTGTCCCGGGGCGGGGCGTACGGGTTCTGCCCGGTGGCACCGTTCGGGAACGCCTCGCCGCCCTGCGTCATCCGCTCCGCCATCTCGGTCCAGTCCGCCAGCATCTTGATGACGTCGTCGCGGCTGTTCGTCGTGACGTCGAACGTCGCGAAGTGCATCCGGTCCTGGGCCTCGGTGATGATGCCGGCCTGCCGCTCGCCGCGGAACGGCACCGGCGTGTGCAGGTGGTCGGCCGGCTGGGCCGCCGAGGCGTGGCCGGCCAGCGCACCGGCGCCGGCCGCGCCGACCACCGCCGCGCCGACCCCGGCCGCGCCGAACAGCTTGCGCCGGCTCAGCCCGGGTCGGCCGGCTGCGGGGCGGCGGGTCACTGGGGAGCGATGACACCCTGCACCTGGCTCACTTCTTTGCTCAGCGCGTCGATGGCGCGCGAGAGCTCCTGCCGCTGCGGCTCGGTCACCTTGTCGTAGCTGATGAACCCGTCGCCCTGGCGGTACTTCTCGAGCAGCGCCTCGACGTCGGCGAAGCGCTGGTCGACCCGCGTGCCCAGGTCGGGGTTGCGCTCGTCGAGGATCGGGCGCACCGATGCGACCGCGGTCTGCGAACCCTCGACGTTCGCCTTGAAGTCCCACAGATCGGTGTGGCTGAAGATGTCCTCCTCGCCGCTGATCTTGCTGGCGGCGATCTCGTCGAGCAGACCCTGGGCGCCGCCGGCGATCTGGGTGGAGTCGATGGTGAAGTCCGGCGACTTCACCCCGGCGTCGAGTTCCTTGACGTCGGCGACCAGCTGATCGGCGATCGCGTTGGTGTCGGGCTGCAGGCCGCTTGACCCACAGGTCCTTCTCGAGCCGGTGGAAGCCGGTCCACTGCTGGCCGGGCTCCAGATCGGCCTCGCGCAGGTCGATGCGCGGGTCGAGATCGTTGGGGAAGGACTCGGCGACGGGTTCGATGCGCTCGTAGTAGGTGCGCGCGACCGGGTAGAGCGACTTGGCCTTGGCGATGTCGCCGGCCTTGACCGCGGCGACGAACTCGCCGGTCGCAGCCACCAGCGCGTCGGTCTGGCTGTTGACGTACCGCTTGTAGCTGTCGGCGGCGTCCTTGAACTTGCCTTCGGTGTCGATCTGCACGGCATCCCCGGTGACGGTGAAGTCGTTGCGGATGCCGTCGCCGACCATGCCGGGCTTGCACGCCGTCTGATAGGTGCCCGGCTGAGTGAGCTGGACGACGAGCTTGCGTTCCAGCCCGGGGGAGATGTTCTCCACCTCGCCCATCACCCGTTCGCCCTCGCCGTAGACGTAGAACTCGGTGACCTTGGAGCCGTTGTTGCTGATCACGAAGGTGTTGGCGCCGGTAGCGCCCTGGGTGCCGGAGAGTTCGCACGACGTGTCGGACGCCTCGACGGTGATCTGTGCGGGCGCGTCCTTGCCGTCCCCGGCTGCGGCCGGCTCTTCCTTGGCCTGGCAGCTGCTCAGGGCCAGTGCGGCCAGTGCCGCCGCGATCACGGCGGCTGAGGGTCGGACCTTCACGTGGTGGACCTTTCGGGGGAGGGGTTGGGTGTGGGGGACGGTTGCGACGAGCGGGTGGGCGCCGGCGGTGGGACGCAGGAACAGCGCCAGCACCACGACGAGGTAGGCCAGCCAGCCGGCCAGCTGCAGCACGGTCGGGGTGGGCGTGACGTTGAAGATGCCCTGGATGATCTCGCCGTACCAGGAGGACCAGTTGAACCAGCCGGTGATGTCGAAGGCCTTGTCGGCCAGGCCGGGCAGCCAGCTGACGGTCTGCAGGGCGCCGATGCCGTAGGCGAGGATTCCCGCCGCGACGACGATCAGGAACGCGCCGGTGTATTTGAAGAACTTGGCCAGGTTGATGCGTCAGCGCGCCGCGGTACATGCCGTAGGCGATGGCACCTGCGATCAGCACCCCGATGACGAGGCCGACGAGTGGCCAGTTCGACGTGGCTTCGGCATAGCCGACCATGAACAGCGCGGTCTCGACGCCCTCGCGGCCCACCGCGAAGAACGCCAGCAGGGCGACGGCCAGCGGGCCCGTCTCGAGGGCGCGGGCCATGTCGCTGCGCAATCCGCCGGACATCGACGCGGCCGCCTTCTTCATCCAGAGCACCATCGTGGTGACGATGGCGACGGCGACCAGCGACGCCACTCCGGCGATGGCCTCGGCGGCCAGGCCGCTGATGGTGTTCTCGCCGAACTGGATCGTCAGGAACACGACCAGCGTCATCGCGATCGCCGCGCTCACGCCCAGCCAGACCCACCGCAGGGCGTCGCGGCGGTCCGACTTGACCAGGAAGGCGACCAGGATCGACACCACGATCGCCGCCTCGAGGCCCTCGCGCAGGCCGATCAAACCGCTGCCGAACAGCTGTGAAGTCAAGTTCGGCGACGCTGCCAGCGTGCTGGAGTACATGGTGACCGGAAGGTCGGTACTCACGCTCATCGGATCGTCCTCGCTACTGATTCAGGTACCAGCTTTGGCTTGCCAAACCAAGGTGTGGCTCACCTTGGTTTTGTCTGCGATTAGTGAATGTACACCCCGCGCCGACGGCCTGTGGTGAGTCTTAAGTCCCTTCGATGCGTGGCAGCATGGCTATCACCAGAGTGGTTTGAGGAGACCGGTGACACGGGTGCGTTGGCTGCAGGCGGCGGCCGTGATCGGCGCGACAGCGCTGCTCTTGGCCGCCAGCTGCTCGTGGCAGCTGGGCGCCCGCATCCCCGACGGCGTGCCGCCCCCGCCGGGGGACCCGGTTCCGCAGATCGACACCTACGCCCGCGGCCGCCCCGCCGATCAGCTGCACGAGTGGGCCGCGCAGCGCGCGCCGGCACTCGGTATCCCGCCCAAAGCGCTGGAGGCCTACGCCTACGCGGCGCGGGTCGCCGAGGTGGAGAACCCCGACTGCCATCTGAAGTGGACGACGCTGGCCGGCATCGGTCAGGTGGAGAGTCATCACGGCACCTACCGGGGCGCGCAGATCGCGGGCAACGGCGACGTGTCGCCGCCGATCCGCGGGGTGCTGCTCGACGGCACCGACGGCAACCTCGAGATCCTGGACAACGACTCGGTCAGCCACGACGGCGAGGAGCCCTTCGCCCGCGCGATGGGCCCCATGCAGTTCATCCCGGAGACCTGGCGGCTCTACGGGGTCGACGCGAACAACGACGGCGACGATCAGCGCGGACAACATCGACGACGCCGCGCTGTCGGCGGCGGGTTATCTGTGCTGGAGCGGCAAGGATCTGGCGCACGCCGCGCGGCTGGATGGGGGCACTGCGCGCCTACAACCAGTCCGACCAGTACGCCCGGACTGGTCCGGGACTGGGCCACCGCCTATGCCAACGGACATACGCTCTGAGCACGCCCGCGATCCGGCCACACTCTAGGCTCGAAGCCGAGTCCGTATGAGGTCCCGTTTCGTCTGAAGGCCAAGGAGGCAACAGTGCCCATCATCGAGCAGGTCGGAGCCCGCGAGATCCTCGATTCCCGGGGGAATCCGACGGTCGAGGTCGAGGTGGGTCTGCTGGACGGCACCGTCGCCCGCGCCGCCGTGCCGTCGGGCGCCTCCACCGGTGAACACGAGGCCGTCGAGTTGCGCGACGGCGGGTCGCGGTACCTGGGCAAGGGCGTGCAGAAGGCGGTCGAGGCCGTGCTCGACGAGATCGCCCCCGCGGTGATCGGGTTGGGCGCCGACGAGCAGCGCCTGGTCGATCAGGCGCTCGTCGACCTGGACGGCACCCCGGACAAGTCGCGGCTGGGCGCCAACGCGATCCTCGGGGTGTCGCTGGCGGTGGCCAAGGCCGCCGCGCAGTCGGCCGAACTGCCGCTGTTCCGCTATCTGGGCGGTCCGAACGCGCACATCCTGCCGGTGCCGATGATGAACATCATCAACGGCGGAGCGCACGCCGACACCGGCGTCGACGTCCAGGAGTTCATGATCGCGCCGATCGGCGCCCCCAGCTTCAAGGAAGCGCTGCGCTGGGGCGCCGAGGTGTACCACGCCCTCAAATCCGTACTCAAGAAGCAGGGGCTGGCCACCGGCCTGGGCGACGAGGGCGGCTTCGCGCCCGACCTGCCGGGCACCGGCGCCGCGCTGGACCTGATCGGCACCGCGATCGAGGCCGCGGGGCTGACCATCGGCAGCGACGTGGCGCTGGCGCTCGACGTCGCGGCCACCGAGTTCCACACCGACGGAACCGGCTACGCGTTCGAGAAGCAGACCCGTACCGCCGAGCAGATGGTGTCCTTCTACGAGGAGCTGATGGGCGCCTATCCGCTGGTGTCGATCGAAGACCCGCTCTCGGAGGACGACTGGGACGGCTGGGTCGCGCTGACCACGGCGATCGGCGACCGGGTGCAGATCGTCGGCGATGACCTGTTCGTCACCAATCCCGAGCGGCTCGAGGACGGCATCGAGCGGGGTGCCGCCAACGCGCTGCTGGTGAAGGTGAACCAGATCGGCACGCTGACCGAGACGCTCGACGCGGTGGCGCTGGCCCACAACGCCGGCTACAAGACGATGATGAGCCACCGCAGTGGCGAGACGGAGGACACCACCATCGCCGATCTGGCGGTGGCGGTCGGCAGCGGTCAGATCAAGACCGGCGCTCCGGCGCGCAGCGAGCGCGTCGCCAAGTACAACCAGCTGCTGCGCATCGAGGAAGAACTCGGTGACGCCGCCCGCTACGCCGGCGATCTCGCGTTCCCGCGATTCACCCCGGAGCCGAAATAGCCCGTGCCCGAAGCGAAACGGCCCGATCCCCGGCGTCGACCGTCCCGGCCCGGTAAACCGGGTACGGCGGGGGCCGCCGGGCGGGCCAAGCCGCGGGGCACCTCGTCGCGTCGCGAACCGCGCGTCATCGAGCCACGTGCGCTGGGCACCGGCGCGGCGCAACCGGCCTCCGGCGATGCCGAACCGCCCGGGCAGGGCGGCTCGATCCGCGAGTCGATCGCGGCGTCGGTGGAGGCGGCCGCCGAGCAGCGGTTCGGTTCGACCGCGCGGCGGGCGGCCATCCTGGCGGCCGTCGTGTGCGTGCTGACGCTGACCATCGCCGGGCCGGTGCGCACCTACTTCGGTCAGCGAACCGAGATGAAGCAGCTGCAGGCCTCCGAGGCCCAACTGCGGGAACAGATCGCCGACCTCGAGGCGCAGAAGGCCAAGCTCGCCGACCCGGTGTTCATCGCGGCGCAGGCCCGTGAACGCCTCGGCTTCGTGATGCCCGGGGAGATCCCGTACCAGGTGCAGCTGCCGCCCGGGGCGACGCAGCCGGGTTCGGCGCCCGGCGAGCAGGCGACTCCCACCAGCACCGACCCCTGGTACAGCGCGCTGTGGCACACCATCGCCGATGCGCCGCACGGTCTTTCGCCGACTGCCCCGCCACCTCCGCCCGGTGCGCCCGGTGCACCCGGACCCGTCGCGCCCGGTCCGGCGCCCCCGCCCGGTGGTTGAGCCGGCCGATCTCGAGACCGTCACGCGACAGTTGGGGCGCGAGCCCCGCGGCGTGCTCGAGATCGCCTACCGCTGCCCCAACGGTGACCCCGCCGTGGTCAAGACCGCGCCCCGGTTGCCCGACGGGACACCGTTTCCGACGCTGTACTACCTCACCCACCCGGTGCTGACCGCCGCGGCGAGCCGGCTGGAATCCTCGGGAATGATGCGGGAGATGACCGAACGTCTGCAGCACGATCCGGAATTGGCCGCGGCGTACCGTCGGGCGCACGAGTCGTATCTGGCCGAACGCGACGCGATCGAGCCGTTGCACACCACGTTCTCGGGCGGCGGCATGCCGGACCGGGTGAAGTGTCTGCATGTGGTGATCGCCCATGCACTGGCGAAGGGACCGGGCGTGAACCCGTTGGGGGACGAGGCGTTGGCGGTGTTGGCGGTCGAGCCCGCGATGGCGGGCATTCTGGACCCGGCGGTGTGGGCATGAGCGGTCCGGAGATGACCAGGGTGGCGGCCGTGGACTGCGGGACCAACTCGATCCGGTTATTGGTCGCCGATGTCACCGCCGAGGGGCTGCGCGACGTGCACCGTGAGATGCGGATCGTCCGGCTCGGCCAGGGCGTGGACGCCACCGGCGAGTTCGCGCCCGAGGCGCTGGCCCGCACGCGGGCGGCTCTGTCCGACTACGCCGCGCTGATGCGCGACTACGAGGTCGCAGCGGTGCGGATGGTGGCGACGTCGGCGGCGCGTGACGTCGGCAACCGCGACGCGTTCTTCGCGATGACCTCCGAGGTGCTCGGCGCGGTGGTCCCGGGAGCCGTCGCCGAGGTGATCACCGGTGCGCAGGAGGCCGAGCTGTCCTTCCGCGGTGCGGTCGGCGAATTGGACTCGGCCGCAGCGCCTTTCCTGGTCGTGGACCTCGGCGGCGGCTCCACGGAGCTGGTGCTGGGCGACCATGACGTGGTGGCCGCCCATTCGGCCGATATCGGTTGCGTGCGGCTGACCGAACGCTGCCTGCGGTCCGATCCGCCCGGCGGCGACGAGATCGCGGCCGCGCGTGCGGTGGTGCGCGACGCGCTCGGCGAGGCGCTGCGGGTGGTGCCCGTCGAACAGGCCCGTACCTGGGTGGGGGTGGCGGGCACGATGACGACGCTGGCCGCCCTGGCCCGCCGGATGACCACCTACGATCCCGCCGCGATCCACCTGTCCCGGGTGCCGTTCGGCGATCTGCTGCCCGTGTGTGCGGAGCTGCTGGCGATGACGCGTCAGCAGCGCGCGGTGCTCGGCCCGATGCACGAGGGCCGGGTCGACGTCATCGGTGGCGGGGCGATCATCGTCGAGGAGTTGGCGGCCGCGCTGGGGGAGCGGGCCGGCATCGACACGCTGGTGGTCAGCGAGCACGACATCCTCGACGGCATCGCGCTGTCGATCGGCTGAGCCCTTCCGAACGTACGGTTTCTGACGTCGCAGCGCGCGATTCCCGTCAGAAACCGTGCACTCGGCGCGTCAGTGCGTGGCCGTGCGGCGCATCCGGCGCCGGCGCTTGGTCGGATCGTGCTGGCCGGCCAACGTCACCGCCAGCAACACCATCACGCCGCCCAGCACCGCGTGCAGCCAGTTGTCGGCGGAGTTCAGCGGGATGACATGGGCATTGGTGCCGCGCTCGACCAGGAGTCCGTAGAGCCAGAGCCCGAGGTAGAGCAGGCCCCCGCCGAGCAGGTAGGCCCGCGCCGCTGCGTAGGTGCGGCTGAACGCGAAACCGGCCGCGCCGATCAGCACATGAATGGCGTTGAGCAGCACCGACACCGCGAAGGTACCGAAAAGCAGGGCGCCTGAACGCGGCCCGGCCCACGCGAGCTGCTCGACGCCGGAGGTCACGCCGGGGATGAAGCCGAGCACCCCGAGCACCGTCAGCGCGACGGCCACGATCAACGCCGCGCCCTGCACCGCCATGTACTTCGGTGGGTCGGCCATCGGGGTCCTCCGTTCACGCCCACGTTATTGACGTGCGTGTCCAGGAGATACCCATCCTGCGCCGCGGATAACACTCGGGGCGTGGGTCAGCGCCGCAGGATCGGTGCCAGCTTGTCGAGCACCGTGGGGTCCTCGATGGTCGAGGGCACCGGCTCCGTCGCGGCCCGCGGCCAGCCCGCGCATGGTCTTGCGCAGGATCTTGCCGGACCGCGTCTTGGGCAACGCGGGCACGACGTCGACGAGCCGGAACGCCGCCACCGCCCCGATCTCGTCGCGCACCAGTTGGACCAGTTCCTCGGCCAGGCCGTCGGCGGACGCGCCGGATTTCAGTACCACCAGCCCGCGCGGCGCCTGGCCCTTGATCTCGTCGGGCACCCCGATCACCGCGCATTCGGCCACGGCGGGATGGGTGGCCAGCACCTCCTCGATGGCGCCGGTGGACATCCGGTGGCCTGCCACGTTGATCACGTCGTCGATGCGGCCCATCACGAACAGGTAGCCGTCCTCGTCGAAGTGGCCGCCGTCGCCGGTGAGGTAGTAGCCCGGATGCTCCGACAGGTACGACGACTCGTAGCGGGCGTCGGCGTTCCACAGCGTGGGCAGCGTGCCGGGCGGCAGCGGCAGCCGGATGCAGATGGCCCCTTCCTGCGCCGGGGTCGCAGCCGTAGCCGTCTTCGTGCAGGATGCGTACGTCGTAACCGGGCATCGGCACCGTCGGGGAGCCGGCCTTGACTCGGAAGATGCTCGACGCCAACGGGGTTGGCGGCGATCGCCCAGCCGGTCTCGGTCTGCCACCAGTGGTCGATGACGGGCACGCCGAGTTGTGTCGGCGGCCCAGTAGTAGGTGTCGGGGTCGAGGCGCTCGCCGGCCAGGAACAGGTACTTCAGCGCCGAGAGGTCGTAGTCGGCAGCCGGGCCGTGCAGGTAGGTGCCGTCGGGGTCCTCCTTGCGGATCGCGCGGATCGCGGTGGGCGCGGTGAACAGCGCCTTGACGCCGTGCTCGGCCGCGACGCGCCAGAACGCGCCCGGGTCGGGGGTGCCGACGGGCTTGCCCTCGTAGAGCACCGTCGTCGCGCCCAGCAGCAGCGGTGCGTAGACGATGTAGGAGTGGCCGACCACCCAGCCCACATCGGAGGCCGCCCAGAACACGTCACCGGGGGCGATGTCGTAGATGTGGCGCATGCTCCACAGCAGCGCGACCGCATGCCCGCCGTTGTCGCGGACGATGCCCTTGGGTTTGCCCGTGGTGCCGGAGGTGTAGAGCACATACAGCGGGTCGGTCGCGGCCACGGGCACCGGCTCGGCGGGCGTAGCGGTCGCCATCACGTCCCGCCAGTCCAGGTCGCGCCCCTCGATCAGCTCGCAGCGGTGCCGATCCCGTTGCACCACAACACAATGGCGCGGCGGGTGCGTTCACCATCGCGATGGCCGCGTCGAGCATCGGCTTGTACTCGACGATGCGGGACGGCTCGATCCCGCACGACGCGGAGACGACGACCGTCGGCTGGACGTCGTCGATGCGGACTGCGAGCTCGTGCGGCGCGAAACCGCCGAACACCACCGAGTGCACCGCGCCGAGCCGGGCGCAGGCCAACATCGCGATGACGGCCTCGGGGATCATCGGCATGTAGATGACCACCCGGTCGCCCTTGCCGACGCCGAGTCCGCGCAGCGCGCCCGCGAATCGGGCCGTCTCGTCGAGCAGTTCGCGGTAGGTGTAGGTGCGCTGGGTGTCGGTCACCGCGGAGTCGTAGATCAGCGCCGGCTGCTCGGCGCGACCGCCCTCGACATGACGGTCCAGGGCGTTGGCGCAGGTGTTCAGTTCGGCGTCGGGATACCAGCGGAAGAACGGCGGATGAGTGTCGTCGAGGATCCGCTGCGGCGCTCGTGACCAGGTCACGGCGGTGGCGGCGTCGGCCCAGAAGGCGGCTGGGTCGTTGATGCTGGCGTCGAAGAGGTCGCGGTACCCGGGCATACCAGCACCGTAAACCCTCCCCGTTAGTCTCAGGGGCATGACGAACCAACCCCCGCCGATCGGAGGGGTCCGCCGCCGCCATGTGACTGCCCGAGGGGTGCGTTTCCACGTCACCGAGGCGGGACCGGAGGACGGCCGGCCGGTCTTGGCGCTGCACGGCTGGCCCCAGCACCACTGGGCGTACCGGGATCTGCTGGCCGACCCGCCTCCCGGTCTGCGCATCATCGCCCCCGACCTGCCGGGGTACGGCTGGTCGGGTCCGGCGCCGCACAAGTGGGCCAAGGAAGACGTGGTCACCGACCTGGTCGCGCTGATGGACGCCATGGGGCTCGAGCACGTGCTGCTGGTCGGTCACGACTGGGGCGGCTACATCGGCCACCTGCTGGCCCTGCGGGTGCCCGAGCGCATCGACGGCTACCTGGTGCTCAACATCCCGCACCCGTGGGTGTCGGCCAAGGCGCTGGCGCCGCACCTGTGGCGGTTCCTGATCTACCAGCCGTTCGTGGCGTCCATCGGGGTGCCGCTGCAGCGCCACACGCCGTACCTGGAGCGGGTGATCTTCGGCGTGGCCGCGCCGAAGCATCGACCGCGAGACGGCCCGGGTGTACGCCGAGGCGTTCCGGGACCCGGTCGTGGCGCGCACCGCCCGCGACACCTACCGCACGTTCCTGCTCCGCGAGGCCCGCAACAGCGCCCGCCATCCCGAGCGGAGACGCTCGACGGTGCCGACGCGTGCGCTGTTCGCCAAGGACGACACCGCCATCCACCCGTCACTGGCGGCGGCCGAGACGGCGCACGCGGACGACTACACGCTCGAGATCGTCGACGGCGGGCACTTCATTCTGGACGAGCAGCCAGATGTGGTGCGGGCCAAGCTGATTGCGCTCGCCGAGGAGGTTCCGGCGCGCTGAGGCGCTCGGGTCAGCGCGCCACCAGGCCGGCGGCGCGGGCCCGGGCGACCGTGTCCTCCCAGGCGCATTCGCCGGCGGCGAGGACGACGAGCGCGGTGATCAGGGCCACCGACGACACGAACCAGTAGCCGGCCGGCGACACCGTCCCAGGAGTCGCCAGCAACATCACAGCAAGGCTGGCCGGCAGCGCCAGCACAGCGGCGCAGCCGACGAGGCGGCGGATGTCGAAGCCGTTGTCCAAACCCTGCGGACGCGTGGTCGTGCTGGTCATACCCCTACGGTGCGACCCCGGGCTAAGAGGCGGCTCACGGTTGGCTGTGGAAAAGCTATGAGAATTGCTAGGACGGCGGTGTCTCGTCGGTGAGCGCCTGGTAACCATGGGCGCTGGCGCGCTGCACCGACGCACGCACCACCCCGACGATGAGACCCTGGATCGCCGCCACGACAATCACCGACTTGATCGACTGGGAGAGGTCCTTGGGGTCCGGTGGTTCGGGTCGGCGTCGCCGATCCGCTTCCAGATCTGGCCGAAGACCTGACGGCGAGCAGGCCGCCGCCGAGACTGGCGGCCAGCGATAGCGGCGTGTACAGCCGCCTCGAGACTTTGCTCATGCTGCCTCCGATGCGCACGGTTGTTCCAGCGGGTCAGAAGGGGAGTTACCCGGGACCCGCCGCACCAAACCCGATGCGGTCCCCAGACGCGGATGCAAAGATCACGGCATGGATGCCGACCATCCGGAAGAGGATCGACTGTGGAACCGGCGGGAACGCCAGGAGACCGAAACCGAACGGCTGGACCGGAATTGGGTCAGCCTGCTGCAGGAGTTGCGCGTCGTGCAGACCGGCGTGCAGCTGTTGACGGGCTTTCTGCTGACGTTGCCGTTCCAGCAGCGGTTCACCGTCCTCGGTGCGGGCATGCAGGCCGTGTATCTGGTGACGGTGTGTGCGTCGGTGCTGTCGACGGCGCTGCTGGTGGCGCCGGTGGGGATGCATCGTCTGCTGTTTCGCCGGCACCGGCTGAGAACGCTGGTCGGCGCTGCCCACCGATGCGCCTACGCCGGCCTGCTGATGCTCGCCGCGGCCGTCACGGGCGTCACGGTAATCATCTTCGACGTGGTGATCGGCCTCGTCCCGGCGCTGATCGCGGGCACGTGCACCGTGGTGCTGTTCGCCGGGTTCTGGATCGTGTTGCCCCTGGGTATGCGACGCGTCGAGCAGCACTCGGAGACGCCGTAGTTTCGGCCGTCCGCCGGCGGGTACGCCGCGCCCGGATGGTCCACGACTGCGGGAGGCGCGATGACCGGCAACGACGATGTGCTGCCCGACGGCGTGATTCCCTATCCGGGGGAGACCGCGGACATGTCCCAGCGGCCGCGAGACGAGATGCGCGACTACGTAGGTTCGGGGCTACTCGAGGGGAAACACGCGCTGATCACCGGCGGCGACTCGGGGATCGGGCGCGCGGTGGCGGTCGCGTTCGCCAAGGAGGGCGCCGACGTGGCGATCGCCTACCTCGAGGAGAAGGACGACGCGGCGCACACGGGCGTTGATCGAGGCGGCCGGGGCCGTCGCGCGTGCGCCTGCCGGGCGACCTCGCCGACCGCGCCCACTGCCGTCGGTCGTCGAGGCGGCGCCGAAGGGCTGGGCGGGCTGGACATCCTGGTCAACAACGTCGCGTATCCAGTCGCCGGTCGGGTCCGACTTCACCGAGATCAGCGACGAGCAGTGGCGCCGCACGTTCGCCGTCAACATCGACAGCTTCTTCTACGTCACCAAGGCCGCGCTGCGGCACCTGCCGGACGGCTCGGCGATCATCAACACCGGCTCGATCAACGGGCTGCGCGGCAACAAGTCGCTCATCGACTACTCGGCGACCAAGGGGGCGGTCACCGCGCTGACGTACTCGCTGGCGCAGTCGTTGGCGCCCCGCGAGATTCGGGTCAACTGCGTCGCGCCGGGGCCGGTGTGGACGCCGCTGATCCCGGCGACGATGCCGGCCGAGAAGACCGAGTCCTTCGGCGAACAGGCTCCGATGGGCCGGGCCGCGCAGCCCGACGAGATCGCGCCGTCGTACGTGTTCTTCGCGGCCGGCCGGATGTCGTCGTACTACAGCGGTGAGGTGCTGGCCCCGACGGGCGGCGAAACCCTGCCCGGCTGAGAGTATTTCAGGTACAGATAGCCGTCGGCGTCGACCAGGACATGGTCGAGTCGCATCCCGGTGGGATGGGCGATGCCGGCCGGAGTGCTCGGCCCCAGCGGCTGGCTCCCGGCCAGCCGCGGGGACAGTGTCACGCAGAGCTGGTCGACCAGGCCGGCTGTCACCAGTTCGTCGAGCAGCGTCGGGCCGCCCTCGCACAGCACGCGGGCCCATCCGCCGGCCCGTAGCTGGTCGACGGCATCGGCGACATCGACACTGTCGTCGCCGGAAACGATGACCGGGCAACGCTTTTCCGCCGCTGTCTCGGGCGCCACGCTCGCAGGTGACGAGGATGGGTGGCGTCGGGGAGCTCGAACATCGTGTCGGGCAGCCGGCCGGACCGGGATACCACCGCCAGGGGCGGGGGTTGCGCGGTCAGCCCGAGCGCGACGCGCTGCTCCCGGTGCGCGGCGCGAGGCGAACCGGCCCGTAGTGCTCGGCGCGTGCCGTGCCCGCGCCCACCAGGACCACGTCGGCGTAGGCGCGCAGGGCGCGCAGCAGCTGCTGGTCAGCCGGGCACGACAGGGGCCCGGCCCGGCCCTGGAATCCCGCGGCGCCGTCGGCGCTGAAGATCATGTTCGCGCGCACACCGATCGGGGCCGGCCGGTAGCCGTGGTTCTCGACAGCGGCGCCGACAGGCAACGTGTGGAGTTCGGTCATGCGTCGTGACCGGGCTCCAGATGGCGGACGTCGGAGAAGCTGATCAGTTCGCCGAGGTCATCAGGTGCCTGGCCGGCCACCGGCTCGACCAGGTGGCCGACGTGGTCACCGAGGTCGAAGCGGTCGATGACCTTGCCGACGAACCAGCCGGGGGCGGCGTCGAGGATCGGCATGCCCGCCGGTCCGTCGTGCCATCGGCACTGAGCGAACTTGTCGACGGTGTCGCCGGTCTGGCCGCCGAACAGTTCGGCGACGGGCAGTTCGGTGCGGGCCAGCAGGTGGACTGCCAGATGGTCGGCGTCCTTGGCGACGCGGTAGGTGTGGTTCTTGCGCGAGATCCCGACCAGGAAGCGAGGGGGGTGGATGCTGGTCTGCGACGTGAAGCCGACGAGGCAGCCGGCGGCGTGGTCGTGCGCCGCCGTGGTCACCACGAACATCGGGTAGTCGAGCAGGGACACCAGGTCGTCGAAGGCCGCCGGTCCGTCACGTGGTTCGGCCATGGCGTGCGCTCAGGCCCAGTGCGCTCGGAGGAGAACACCTCACCCAGCGCGTCGCGCGCCCGGTCGAGCACCGAGGCGAACGGTCCCGCCGCGAAATTCGCCGCGGCGGACTCCACGCCCGGGTGGGGATGCGTCGGCGCGATCCGCTCGGCGACCTCCACGGCGCTCGGCGAGCTTGGCGAGCTCGTCGTCGCTGAGTGCGGCCTCCAGCGCGGTGAACTCGAGCTGTTCCTCGTTGTCGGCGTGCTCGAGTACGGCCCGCTGCAGGTGGATCAGCGCCTTGCTGAACTCGGCGCTGTCGATCGGGAGGTCCTCGATGTCGCGCAGCAGGACCTTGGCGTCGTGCTCCTCGGCCAGCCGGTCGGAGACGATGCGCTCACCGTCGTCGACCTTGCGACGCACCCGCGGGTGCACCACCATCTCCTCGGCCGTCTCGTGTACGGCCAGCATGGTGCGCAGCCGGGTGAAGGCCTCCTGCCGCGTGTCGGCGTCGGCTGCATCCAGGGTCTCGGTGAACAGCGACTTGATGGTCTCGTGCTGGGTTTTGAGGTAGTCGACGACGTCTCGGGCCGATCCGATGGTCGGTTGGACACGTGAGCCTCCTTGGGGCGGTGCGTATTTGGGACAAACAGGCGCGACGATGCGCCCCGCGTTGGGTACGGCGATACCCCGTGCCGTGGCGGCGGAAACCTCCCGGACGCCCGGCGGCCGCGTTTGAACCCGAGGCCGGCGGGTATCGACAGGCCCATGAAGGCAGTGACTTGGCATGGCAGGCGCGACGTGCGCGTCGACACCGTGGATGACCCGAAGATCGAGGAACCGACCGACGCGATCATCGAGGTGACGTCCACCAACATCTGCGGTTCCGACCTGCACCTCTACGAAGTGCTCGGGGCGTTCATGCACGAAGGTGACATCCTCGGCCACGAACCGATGGGGGTCGTCCGGGAGGTCGGCTCCGAGGTGTCGAACCTCTCGGTCGGCGACCGCGTGGTCATCCCGTTCCAGATCTCGTGCGGGCACTGCTTCATGTGCGACAAGCAGCTCTACACGCAGTGCGAAACCACCCAGGTCCGCGATCAGGGCAGCGGGGCGGCACTGTTCGGCTACTCCGAGCTCTACGGTCAGGTGCCCGGCGGGCAGGCCGAGTACCTGCGGGTGCCGCAGGCGCAGTTCACCCACATCAAAGTGCCGGAGGGGCCGCCGGATTCGCGGTTCGTGTACCTGTCCGACGTGCTGCCGACCGCGTGGCAGGCGGTGGCCTACGCCGACGTGCCCGAGGGCGGCTCGGTGACCGTGCTGGGCCTGGGACCGATCGGCGATATGGCGGCGCGGATCGCCCAGCACCTCGGTTACCAGGTGTTCGCGGTGGACCGGGTCCAGGAACGGCTGGACCGGGCCGCCGCGCGCGGCATCCACACCATCGACCTGCGGCAGGTGAACGGATCCGTCGGTGACGCGGTGCGCGACCTCACCGACGGCCGGGGCAGCGACTCGGTGATCGACGCGGTCGGCATGGAGGCACATGGTTCGCCCATCGCGCACGCGGCGCAGACCGCGACGGCGTTCCTTCCCGACGCGGTCGCCAAACCGTTCATGCAGAAGGCCGGGGTCGACCGTCTCGACGCGCTGTACACCGCCATCGACACCGTCCGCCGCGGCGGCACGGTCTCGGTGATCGGCGTGTACGGCGGGATGGCCGACCCGCTTCCGATGATGGTGATGTTCGACAAGCAGATCCAGATACGGATGGGCCAGGCCAACGTCAAGAAGTGGGTCGACGACATCATGCCTTTGCTGACCGACTCCGACCCGCTGGGCGTGGACACCTTCGCCACCCACACCTTGCCGCTCGATCGGGCGCCGCACGGTTACGAGATCTTCCAGAAGAAGCAGGACGGCGCGGTCAAGGTGCTGCTGCAGCCCTGAGCTGCGGTGACGGTGTAATCGACGGCGGAGCGGGTAATCGGTGGCCGTGAGAATCCGGACCCGGAAGGCGCCCGAGGATGCGGCTGGCCCGTAGCAAGCTGAACACGCCCGGCATCGTGCGCAAGCGCCGCGGCAAGGGCTTTGCCTTCTACACGCCCGATGGGGAGCTGCTCGCCGATCCGGACACCGCGCAGCGCATCAAGGAACTGGTCATCCCGCCGGCGTGGAAGAACGTGTGGATCAGTCCGCAGCCGAACGCGCACATTCAGGCGGTGGGCACCGATGCGGCGGGCCGTCGCCAGTACCTCTATCACCCGAAGTGGCACCAGGAGCGCGCGGAGGAGAAGTTCGACCGCGTCTTGGAACTCTCGGCGCAGCTGCCGCAGTGGCGTGCGCAGATCGCGGCAGATCTCGCGGGCCGGGGCCTGACCAGGGACCGGGTGCTGGCCTTGGCGCTGCAACTGCTCGACCGCGGCTATTTCCGCGCCGGCGGTGAACAGTACGCCGAGGAGCACGAACACTACGGCCTGTCCACGCTGCTGTGTGAGCACGTGACACTCAAGAACCACGCGGTGGCGTTCGACTACCCGGCCAAGAGCGGCGTGCAGCGCACCGTGGAGGTGGAGGATCCCGAGGTGGTGCGCGCGGTTCGCTCCCTGATGCGGCGCACCGACCGGTCCGACCGACTGCTCGTGTGCCGCAACGGTTCCAGTGGATGGGTGGATCTGCGGGCCGAGGATCTCAACGCGCGGTTCAAGGAACTGGTCGGGCAGGAGTTCACCGTCAAGGACCTGCGCACCTGGCACGGCACGGTGCTGGCCGCCGCCGCGTTCGCCGATGCCCGGGAGCCGACGTCGAAGACGGCGGTCAAGCGCGAAACCTCGGCGGTGATGAAGGAGGTGTCCGCCGAACTGGGTAACACCCCGGCCGTCGCACGCTCCTCCTACGTCGATCCCCGGGTGGTCGAAGGCTACGAGCGGGGCATGACGATCGCGGCCGCGACGCGGCGGGCGGCGAAGGCGATGGCGCCCGACGAGGCGCAGAACATCCTGGACAAGGCGACGCGCGTGCTGATCAAGCGGGTGGCCCGGGGCTGAGTCGACGTGTGCGTTTGGCCGGCACCGGGTGGGGCATGCTCACAGAAGAGCAGGTCGATTGCAAAGGAGGTGAATCGATGCCGAACTCATCGATCAAGAACGAGAAGACGTACGAGGATCCTCGCCGCAAGGGCGGCCAGTCGGGTTCGTACTACGACTGGAGCGTCGGCGACCTGAAGCGACGCGCCAAAGAATTGGGTATGTCCGGCTACTCGAAGTTGACCAAGGACAAGCTCATCTGGAAGCTGCGCAGCCACTGACGCGAGGTCAGTCGCGCTGGCTGCGCGCCTCGGCGCCGGACTCCTCGGTGTCGATGTCGTCGTCGGAGCCGGCGCGGCCCACGTAGGGTCCTTCGGCTTCGTCGCTGTCGTCCTCGGAGGCCCGCGATCCAGCGACCTTGGGGTCGACTTCCACGTCGGATTCGGCCTTTTCTTCGCGGGGATTGCTCATGCGGACCTCCTGTAGGGTTCGCGGCTCTGATGCCCGCGCCGAGCGGTTCTGAAACCGGCCTGCCGGCCTCGACGAATGACGCATTCGTCATCTATTACCCTCGCGTTCTTTGTGTTTGGGTGGCAAAGCCTCGGGTATTTCGCCAGCATGGCTGATCGTCCACAACCCCTGCGTGCGCTCGGGCTGGTGTGCAGCTTGAAGCCCAGTCCGGCACCGTCGAGCAGTGCGCTGATGGCCGAGCACGTGTTGGAGAATCTGCGTGCCCAGCAGGTCGACTGCGAGGCGGTGCGCTGTGTCGACTACAACATCGCTCCCGGCGTGGAGGCCGACATGGGCGACAGCGACCAGTGGCCGCAGATCCGGCAGAAGGTGCTCGACGCGGACATCCTGCTGATGAGCACGCCGATCTGGCTCGGGCACCCGGCGTCGGTGACCCAGCGGGTGCTCGAACGGCTGGACGCCGAGCTGTCGAACAAGGACGAGCAGGGCCGCCCGGCGATGGCCGGCAAGGTCGCGCTGGTGAGCGTCGTCGGCAACGAGGACGGCGCTCACAAGGTGGTGGCCGACCTGTTCCAGGGCCTCAACGACGTCGGCTTCAGCATTCCCGCGCAGGGCTGCACCTACTGGCACGGTCCGGCGATGGGATCGACGGACTACAAGGACCTCGACGAGGTACCCGAATCGGTGGCGTCGACCACTGCCGCCGCGGCGCGCAACGCCGCCCACCTCGCCCGTGCGCTGCGGCAGCACGAGTATCCGCCCTACCAGTGACACTCCAATTGTCCGACGAGGAAAGTGCTCATGCCTGATACCTCACGAGACCCTGTCGACCACGCCCGCACCTACCGGCAGCACGCCGGCGAGACGGTGAAGTCCGGCCTCAACGCGCCGGGCATCGCCGCCGTCGGGGTGGGTGTGCTGTCCTTCGCGGTCGGCTTGTTCTCTTTCGCCAACGGGTCCCGCACCACCGGCGTCGTCGCGGTGATCCTCGCCGCCGTCCTGGCGGTCGGTGGCCTGGCGTGGCTGGCCCTGCGGCACCGCAACGTACAAGAGCAGCAGGTGGATTGGCACCGGGCGAACCCCGACGCGCATTACGAGCCACCGACGAGTTGATCGGTCCGCCGTCAGCCGGGATGGGGGTGGTCGTAGGATCACCACGGCCACCGGGCATAACGCCCCCATAGCCCAATTGGCAGAGGCAGCGGATTAAGATCCGTCCAGTGTCGGTTCGAGTCGACTGGGGGCACGGCTCGGGTCGCCGGTCGAGTGTCAGGCGCGGGTCAGGTGACCGTCGGGCTCGACGTGCACGCTGCCGTCTTCGTGCGCTCCCGGCATTTCCGGCAATTCGTGGCAACCGCCGGCAGACCGGCGCCACCGGAACCACACCAGGCCTCCTACCGATGCGATCCCGGCGGTGATCACCGTCGGCCACATCAGTACCTCAGCCAGCCAGACGCGCCGCTGGGCTCTGAGGAGCCGCCGCTGCGCACTCCGACCTCGGTTCAGCCTGTCCATGTGCCCAGGAATGCCCGCGACCAGCTGGATGAAACCGGCCAGTGTCGCTCAATTGATCGTTGCCCGGACGCTCACCAGTCGAGTGAGTTCATCGCGATCGACCACGCCGAGCTTGTTGAAGATGCGGTAAAGATGGCCCTCCACCGTGCGACCCGGGATGTTCAGCCGCTCGCTGATCTGGCGGTTGGACATTCCGGCGGCGACCAGCGTGGCGACTTCGCGTTCGCGGTCGGATATCGGCAGTGGCCGTTCGATGGCCGTCGTCGCCGGTGAACGGAGATCACACTGGCTGGCATGCCAGTGCGCGTGCGTCGCGGACTCCAGTTCCTTGATCCGGAGGCCGGTGCGCGCGTGTTCGCGAGCTGCCTGGGCGGCGGCGTCGGCGGCCATGGCAATTGCTCCGATCGCCTCGAAGCGACGGGCTGCGTCGTCGAGGCGGTCACCGTCGTGGCCGGCCAGGCCACTGCCGTGTGCCGCGACGGCCTCGGCCATCGGAGTGTCCAACAGTTGGGCGAGTCTGCGAAGTCGGACGGCCGAGGACCGGTCGCCGAATCGCACTGCGGCATGGAGGCATTGCATCTCCACGGCGAACATGTCGCCGTTGCGCGCGAACTGCGCTGCGCGTTCCGCGTGCACCCGTGCGGCCGTGGTCTCGCCGACCGCGGCCCGCTCCCAGGCGCGGGCCAATTCGAGTTCGGGCAAGAACACCGCGACGTGCTGCCCGTTCGACCCGTCGGCTTGGTCTAGCGCCGCAACCGCCGCCGCGACGTTTCCGCGAGCGGCTTCGGCTTGCGTGAGCCAGGCGGCCACCAACATCACCCAGCCCCGCGGCAGTGCGGTTGCCATCACCGCAAGAGCGCCGCGGAGTTCGTCGCACGCATCCGCCAGTGCCCCGCGGCCCAGCTCGACCCGGCCGGCCATCGCGGAGACAATCGCACTCGCCTGCGATTCGCCGGCCGCCATCCGGCGGTACCGTTCGCATACGTGGTCGCTGGCCGCGAAGTCGCCGATGGCCATGAGCGCCAACACCTCTGCCAGGCCGATCGTGAAACGTTGCAAACCGGATTCGCATCGCTCGGCGGCGGTCAGACCGTGCCGCGCAATCGCATGCACGTCGGCCACCTTCCCGGTGAGTGCCAACGCGGCGGCGGTGGAGGAGGCGGCCCACACCCTCGCCAACGGGACGATGTCGGCGGCGTCGCACATGGGCGCCCCGATGTCGGCGGCCCTGGCAAGGCGACCGGCGAAGAAGTCGAACGACACCTCCATCGCCGTTACCAAACCCAGCATGGCGGGTGATGCGACACGCTCACGTACGGCCTGCAGCTCGCGACGTGCCTCGTCGACTCGCCCACACGCCCAATACAAGTTGGCCGCACGGGTGCAACCCCAACGCACCGTCGCGAGCGCATCGCTGCCGTCGGGGTCGAAACCGGCGAGAAGTGATTCGGCCTCATCGCCTCTGCCCTGCCAGCTGATCGCTTCGGCCAGGACGACCGCGGCGGTCATGCCTCCGCCATGGTCGAAGGAGAACTGCGCAAGCTGTTCTCCGAGAACGATGTTCGACATGGTGACTGCGTCTGCTGCGGCGCGGGTGATGACGGCCAGATCCGGGACCATGTCGCTTTGTGTCATCAGCTGCGCCAGCAGGATCTCGGTGTGTACGTCCGATGCCGGCCCTTCGGCGCCCGAGATACCCTCGTGTCGAATCGTTTTCGAAAGATACTGCGCCAGAGTCGTGTTGATCTGCCGCGATCGTATGGTGCCGCCGCGCCTGCGAATCACGTCACGCAACAGTGGATGTCCGAGTCTGACCATCGTGTGGGATCCGTCGGAGACCAGCTGAATCGCGCCACGGTGCTCAGCGCGGACGACGGCGTCCGTGTCGCACAGGTGGCGCAGCGTCCCCAAGTCCAGCGCTTCGGCGGCGGCAACCATCTCGGCCACCTCGAACTCGTCTGCGGACAACGCGGCCAGACCAGATGTTAGGAGGTCGTCGAGATCGGCGCCCGCCTGTAATTCGCCCGTGAGGCGCCACGGGCCGCCGGCGCTGGTCAGATTTCCGTTCTCCCGGGCGGCGGTCAAGAGGCTGCGCACCCCGAGTGCCACCCCCGCCGACAGATCGTGCAACCGGTCGATGACGCTTCCGGCCACCTCGCCGTCGAGCACGGCGCAGACCACTGCTGCGGTCTCGTCGTTGGTGAACGGCTTGATTTCGAGGCGCTGCATGTGGTGCTCCTTCCACAGTGCAGTCACCGCGTCGCCGACCTCGTCACCGGAGCGGATGGTCACGATCATCTTGGCGGTACCGGCCACCGCGACGTGAAGCAGCAACAGCGCCGAAAGCGGATCGAGCACGTGAGCATCGTCGACGACCAGGAGCAGGTCTTCCTCGCGCGTGATGGCGTCGTGTGCCAGGGTCAACAGAGCCGCCGGCGCGAGTGGGTCCCGCACAGATAGCCAGCGCTGGAATGCTGCCAGCGGGATGCTCTGTGCCGTTCGCGTGCCGAGAATGAATCGTTTCGTCATTCCGCGTTGAGTCAGTATTTCTGCCAGGTGCCTGGCCAGAGCCGTCTTGCCTACTCCCGCCGCGCCGACCAGCACCACTCCCGGGGGCGCATCGGGGTCGTCGAACACCTCCACGGCGCGCCGAATCTCCTTGTCGCGCCCCACGAACTGCCATTGCATACCGCCCGTCCCCCTCTCCTGGATCGGGAGCCGACTGTGATGGCCGTGCGCGCTGACTTTACCCCCGAACGAGAAACGCGGACGTGCTTCAAACCTGCAGGTCACGGCGTCCACCGCAGCGCAACTGCGAGGGTGTGAACGGTGCACTCTGCGCCCCACGTGGCGGGTGCGTCGGTCAACCGCTCGGGCTGGCGCCGCCGTGCCTGACGGGACTCTGCCGAACACCTCGGCATGCGTTTTGGCGGCTAGGTTATCGAGACGTCCAACCCTTGGGACCTCTGAATGAACTGCGCGGTGGCGTCAGAGGTACTGATCGTCGCGGTCAAGTGCCCAGGGCCCGGTGCTGCTCCCCGTCCCTGCACGACGATGCTCGCCTGACCCTTGGGTGGCAGTTGCGGGGTGGTGCAGTGGACGGCCGTGGTTCCACCGGCGTTGTTGATGACATCACAATTGAAGCCGCCCGAGGGCGTGACCGCACCGGTCTGCTTGAGCTGGCCCGAGTAGCTGGCGTAGAACTCGACCGGCGCCCCGACGTCTCCCGAATTACCGAGTGTCACGGTGTAGGTTCCGCTCTCGCCCGCACGTAGCGTCGTCGGGCCACGCACGGCGACACCCAAATTGGCGACGGCTGTTTGCTTACCTGGCGGAGGCGGAGGCGGAGGCGGCGTCGGTGTAGCGGGTGGCGCATCGTTGCACTCGAGGGAGCGTGTGGACGTCCAGCGAAGTGCCGGAATGTTGGGACTCGAATCACCCACGCCGTTGCGGACGAGGCCGTCGTCACCGATGCTGCCCTTGTACCGTCCCATCACTCCGTCCTGGTTGAAGGTGATGGTGAAGTCGACGTTCCGGCCGTTGTAGATGCCGCCGCTGGTGACCCGTCCGTGTTCTGGCCGTTCGAAGAAACTCCGCCAGCCGCGTTCGCGCCATGGTGGGTGGAGATGACGAACAGTCCGCCACCTTGGATCTGGATGGGCCAATCCCCGTCGGGGAAGCTGAACTGACTGCAGGCGGGGGCCAGCGGAAGCATGGGAACGGCTTCGGCGGTCGCGACGAGACCGAGTGATGCGGCGACGCCCATCGTCGTCGCCGCGGTGAATCGTATGGCCCTACTCACGAAGGTTACGGTTGACATCGACTTCCTCTATTCCCGTGGTGCAGTCGTTCACGCTCAGAGCCGAGCCGGAGACGACGACGGGGCGACGCGCCAATGCGGTCGCCTTCGTCGTCGATCCACGAGGACCCGATCGATTCGTTGGCCGCGAAAGAAGGGAACTCGTCACGCCTGACGCTAGGGGTCGACGACGACGGCTGCCTAGAGTGGACGGCCACTCTAATTTCGGGTGGCGCCGTGACGACGGTTCTCGGCTCTCGGTGCCAGTGCTTTCGTTAATCCAATGGTGCGGCGGCCCCGGTCCTGATTCTTGGCGAACGATCCGACGATAGCCATCGCCATCGAAGTCGACGCAGTGCAACGGCGTAGAGCGTCGGCCGCCAGCCTGGACGATGAACGTGGCGGGCTCGAACCGTTCTCATTGGACAGTGCGTGGCGCCCTACACTCATGCGTGCGCGAAGCGCGAGCCCCCATAGCCCAATTGGCAGAGGCAGCGGACTTAAAATCCGCCGAGTCTGGGTTCGAGTCCCAGTGGGGGCACCCTATATCGCCTGGTAGAGAGGTTTTTGACCGATCCGCTAGCAAGAAAATCGGCTCTCACCCCGGCGTCACCCCGGCGGGCGGCGGGATCGTCGCGGCGAGGTCGGCCGCGTAGCTAATTTGGTGTCAGTGCTGAAAGTCGATGGCGAGGCGCGGCGGGCCGTCGAGAACCGAGACGTGGAACGGCACCTTCGAGCGAAGCCCGGCGACCCACGTCAGCACCCCCTCAAAGTCACCCGCCCCCTTGGCCTCGGTGACGACGGCGGTATCGGCGGTAACCGTCGACGGACCGAGATACGTCTGTGCCCCGTCGGTCGACCCCGATGCCGTAGCTGACATCAGGTTGATCCGGACGGCCGCGGTGGCCCCCGGCAGCGGCATGACGTTCCCCGACGCATCCTCGTACATCGGCATTGCGCGGTATCCGATCGAGTATCCGGGCACACGATCGGTGAACTCGAATACCAGTCGGTCGGTCCCATCTCGCGCGGCGAGGCGAACGGCGGCGAGATGCGCCATTCCGTCAGTGCGAGGCGCGGTCAAGTCTGATGTCGATGGAACGCTGGGAGGTGGTGAAGGCCGGGATGGGGGTGCAACTCTCGGTGCGCTTGAGGGCGTGCGAGACGGAATGCCTATCGCTGAAGTTGGCGGGTTGGCGAGTTTAGACCGTAGGTCGTCATCCCACACACGTTCCAGCGGCCCTTCGAGCCGCGATGATCTGCGATAAGGGCTTGCCGAGCTCAGCCGCAAACTCATCACTTGGCACCATCAGCCACTTGCCGTCTTCGTAGACGACTGGAAGCTGAACGGAGAAGCCGAGCGGCTTAACTCGGACCAAGGCGTGTGTGTCGTCGTCCATTCGCACGCCGACCGCAGTCACCGGTAACTTCTCCAGTGACGTGCTGCAGGTCTGACTCAGTGTCACGTAGTCGGTTTGGCTGATGCCGTCGCGGGCTTGCTTGCTTAGTAACAGCCAAACGCCTGAGTAGTCCTCCGCGGCGCGGCGGTCTACGAATTCTTGGGTCGCTTTGGTGGCTGCTTCAAGCGTCTGCGGCTCAGCTCCGGTCAGCTCGGACGGAAGGCTGATCTGGTCGGGTAATTCTAGAGGCCGCAAGCGGAGACCAGAAGTGCGACGATCGCAATCACAGCAAATAGAGCACGGCGCATTACTTGAGCTTATCGCGGCCGGTGCCAAAGACCAGAGAACTAATGCGCGTCATCTCTTCGCGTAGGGCACTCGGCCACGGGGCTGAGGATGGCGACTCAGCTCCGTGGCCGGGCCGATCTTGTGGTGCTTCAGCCGACGCGCTCGCCGGGGTAGCCGCGCGGCGGGTCGCCTCGTCGCCATGGTTTCTCCCGCACCCGCACGCTGAGATCGTCGCTGGGAGATAGCTCAACCGGCGGGCACACCCCGACGTACACACCGCCTTGGCTCGGCGGCGCGGTCTCCTTGCCGGGTGCGACCGGCCCCGGCCCACCGCGGGCCGACGGTAAGCCGCAGACGCCTCAGGACCTGCGCAAACGCATCCGCTACCACTTCGGTGCGGGCAACGCCGGCGCCGATGGTTCGACCCTGCGCAAATCGTTGGGAGTGCTGCTGGGTGGTGAGCTGGGCTTCGCGCTGCGCCGGGTCGGTTCCGGCAAGCGTCAGACCTTCGCCGGCGGGGAAGCGATCCTGAACCGGTGGATGGCCGATAACGCCGCAGTATCCTGGGTGCTCCATCCGGAGCCGTGGCATCTGGAAGCGAAGTTGCTCAAAGCCCTGGAGCTGCCGTTGAACATCCAGGACAACGAGCGCAATGCCTTCGCCCCGGAGCTGAAGAAGCTTCGTCGGGAGGCGGCGGTCAAGGCGGGCAAGATGCGGGTGCTCGCAGAGTGGTCGTGAACCGCCAGGTGACTCAGTTCTTGTCCAAACGCGCCACCTGCGCACGGTACAAAGCCGGCAGCTTCGACGCGAGGGCGGGATCGTAGACACCGCCGCGCGGTCCGGGCGTGTACTCCGCGGTCACCAACAGCCCGCGGTGAGTGCCGACGATCAGGGCGATGTCCCATGCGAGTGACTGCGTAGCCGTCGTCGTTTGCGTGTGCATCAGCACACTGATCGTCTTCGGCGGGATCGGGCCAAGCCCTGCCGGCCGGAGGCGGACGGCGGACTGGAGGGTGGGCGTCGTCAAGGAGAAAGACGCGCACTTTTCGACAAGACCTTCCACATCGACCGGGTGAGGCGTGACGGCCAGTTCGACACCGATCGCCGCACCGTTGGACGAGCGCATCGCCAGCGCCTTCTGAGACACCTCGCCCTGCGACAGGAACAAGCCGCACTCCGGCGGCTCGACCGGCGCCGGCTCGCCCTGAGGTACGGCGATGATGGTGCCCCACTGCGTGCCGGGCAACGCCGGCACGGCGCTCTGGTCGACCGGCATGGTCTCGGTCAGGTAGTAGAGGTCGGGCAGCACCGGTCGCCCAGCGCCCCGTTCTGATCGGCCCGGAAGATCGGACAAGACGACGATGCCGGCCATGATCACCACCACGTGCACCATCGCAAGAGACGCCCGCAGCACGTTCGAGCGGGCAATCACGCCACTGCGCAGACAAGACTCGCGGCCGCCGTCGACGACGGGCATGGTCCGCGTCCGGACCCGTCGCGTATCGAGCGTCGCATGTCAGGCATTCCGAACTCTTCCACGTTGGTTGTTCGTTGCCGAGCGGTGTTCGGACTGCGAGAGTGGCGGACCAGCTGTACGGATGTCGCCACAACCAGGCCGGCGGATCGCCGCCGGTGCCCCCGGCCTAGTCGTCGACGAACCGGACGGGCTTTTCGTAGATCAGCAGCGCAACACAGCCGTCCTCGCTACCCGGCGAGTGTCTGGTCCCGGGCGGGTGCACGACGAAGGTGCCCTCCGGGTAGCTGCCGTGCTCGTCGAACTGGCTGCCCTCCAAGACGAACATGTGCTCGTAGCCGACGTGCTCGTGCTCGGCCACTCGCGCCCCGGGCTGGTAACGCAGGAGCACCGCAGAGGGACCGACGGTGCCGTCGCCGTACAACCAGCGCGCCGTGACCCCGGGCCGGAACGCCTGCCATCCGCCGCCCGCCTTCAGCTCCTTCGCCTGTCGGACAAGGTCGAAGAACACGATCTTCTCGGACATCTGTTACTTCCCTTGTTCAACCGGTTCGTGATCGGAGTCGTCGGGCGCGAACCACTTCCGGTCGACCCAGCCGAGCACGAGTATCAGCCAGGTGGACAGGATCAGTGGCGCGGAGAGCGCCGGAATTTGACTTCTGGAGAGCACGGGTGTGACCAGCGTGGCGACCAGTGCCCCAAGGATCGCGAGCTGCAGCCTGCTGCCGCACAGCCCGTAGACGGCCACCGCGGTCAGCACGCTGTTGAACCCGAACAGCCCGGCGTCGACCACCGACGGGTCGATCAGAGCAATCCGGTAGGACACCACCGCGCCGATGGCCGCCGCGATCAGGGCGACCACCGCATGGCGCCAGTTGCTCACCAGCAGTCCGGCCAGCATCAGCGCGCCCGAGAAGATGCTGGGCGAGAAGACCGTTTGGCCCAGGCCGGCCAGCGCCGCCTCGACGAGATGGAACGTTGCGGGATTCGGCGATGTGAACGGCTTCCGTTCCAGGACTCCGACATGAGGTGACAGCGCCCACGCAGCCCAGAAGACGAGCACGGAGGGCAGGGCCAGGATGGGGAACGGCAGGACCGCGACGAACGCCTTCACCAGCACGACGGTGACCGCGATACTGACCGCCAGCACCAGCCACATCCCGAGGTCGGTCCATCCGGTGACGAAGAAGGCCGGCAGCGCCAGCGCGATCAGGCAGGGGTTGAGCCCGGGCAGCCCGGTGGCCAGCACCGGGCCCCGGTACCCGAGCGCCATCCGCGCAGCGGGAGCGATGATCGCCGCGGTCAGGAAGTACGTCGCGGCGATGGGCGAGTACAGCGCAACGGCGAGGAGAAAGAACAGACCGGTGAGCGCGTTGCTCTGAAAGAGCAGCTGCGAGCATCCCCGCAAGATCAGCCGGGGATCGGAGACGGGTTGCGCCACGGTGGGTCCGTCGTCCCCGCGGTTCCTCACAGAGCCGCGAAGCTGTCCACGATCTTGTCCGATGTGGTCGTCCAACCGACGATCCCGCCCTGGGCAATCAACGCGCGCATCGTCACGTCCTTGAACTCGGGAAAGTAGCTGTCGGTGCCATCCTCGACGAGTATGCAGTCGAAGCCGCGGTCATTGGCACAGCGCATCGTCGTCTGTACGCAGACCTCGGTAGTGACTCCGGTGATCACCAGGTGGGTGATGAGGCGCCGTTTCGAGATAGCTCTCGAGGCCCGTCGCGTAGAAGGCGTCCTTGCCTGGTTTGGCGATGACGAGTTCACCCTCGATCGGCGCGTTCTGCTCGATGAAGTCGGTGCCCTCCTCGCCGTCGATGAGGATGCGGCCCATCGGGCCCGTGTCGCCGATCTTCATCGGTGGGTTGCCCCGGTTGCGCTTGGCCGTCGGAAGGTCCGACAGGTCGGGGCGGTGGCATTCCTTGGTGTGGATCACGGGTAGACCGCACATGCGGAATGCCTGTTGCAGCCGCGCGATGACGGGGATACACGGAGCGATGTTGTTGAGGTCGTTTCCCAACGAATCGGCGAACCCACCCGGGAGGCAGAAGTCGCGCTGCATGTCGATGCAGAGCAACGCCACGTGGTCGATGCCGTACTCGAAGGGAAAGGGCTTGGCGTCGACGTACGGCATGAGTTCTCCATCTCGTTCGAACGACCTTATTCGTGAGAATCGCCTCGTCGACAGGTCTACACCACGCGCCTTGCCGGCGCAGGGCATTGACAGTATTCGACAGGGGAGCGCGAATTATGCTGGCCCGTATGCACTTTGGTATCGAGGCAGCACCTGCTGCCGGGTTGGAGAGCCCCCGGCCGATCGCCGCCGCGTCTGCCTCCCGACGGAAGCCGACCCGCCGAGCGCGCAATCGCGGCCCGACACTGGCTCGTCGGACCATCCCAGCACGTCATCTACACGAGCGAGTTTGCTATAGCATTCGTCCGACACGACGACGGCACCCGCGGGCTGGTAGGGCATACGGGTGCCGAGCCGTCGCTTGCATGCCGGGTTCGCACCCAACACGCCGGATTTCATACCTGGATGGCACGCAATCCTCGGGCTTCGCGCTCGCCCGGTCTCCCGGTGGACAAGTTCGGGACTCCGCACGGTGCAGCTTGCTCGGTACCACCGCCGAGGGCAACATATTTCGCCAACTGGGGCGGCGGCTCGGGGGGCCTTCTCCCTTTATCCCACCGGTGGCGAATCGACACGTTTATTCGCGCCCGGGAGTGTCAACGCTGTGCCGTCCAGCTTCGATGCACGACAACGCGTTTGATTGATATGGGCGCGGAGGCTGGCCTGATGCCGACGCAAACCACGACGGCGTGCCGCACCGTTTATCCGGAGGACCGCGATCACTGCAATGAGAAGCGCCGGCAGCGGGTCCATCGTTGTCGGAGCCCAGGAGATCAGGCCTCGACGCTGTCGCCGCGCCGCGCAAATGATCTTTGCGGCAAACACGACTGCCGAACAGGTTTCAAAACCTGTGCAGGCGGGTACAACTCAGCCGACCGCTCGGAGGTCCAGGTGTTCCTCCGTTGATGAGGAAAGGTGCCAACGACCACGTGGGTTTTGTGGATTTCGTACAGGACCGCTGGGCGGTCCTGTCCTTTCTCGCCTATCAGCACATGAGCCTGGTGGTCCAGACGCTGTTCTGGGCGATGGTCTGCGCCCTCGGCGTAGGTGTGTTGCTCTACCGGTCGCGGTGGGGCCGTGCCTTCGGCGATTCCATGACCTCCATCGGCCTGACAATTCCCTCCTATGCCCTGCTCGGAATGCTGGTCGGCATCGTCGGAATCGGGGTGTGGCCCTCGGTGATCATGTTGATCTTCTTTGGGTTCTTCCCGATCCTGCGCAACGTGGTCGTGGGCCTCACCGGCGTCGACCCCACCCTCGTCGAGTCGGCGCGAGCCATGGGCATGAGCCGGCTGACCACCCTGATCCGCCTCGAACTCCCACTGGCGTGGCCGGTGATCATGACCGGCGTGCGGGTATCAGCCCAGATGTTGATGGGCATCGCCGCGATCGCGGCGTTCGCCCTCGGCCCCGGCCTTGGCGGTTACATCTTCTCGGGGATCTCGCGGATGGGTGGAGCGAACGCGACGAACTCCGTCGTCGCGGGAACCGTCGGCATTCTGATCCTGGCGGTCATTCTCGACACCGTGCTCAACGCCGTCACCCGGCTGACAACCCCGAGGGGGATCCGTGTCTGACTCCGCAACCGCCGACTCCGATGCCACAGCGAGGGACCGGCAGCAGACGGGTGGCGCCCGCATCCGTCTCGAAAGGGTGACCAAACGCTACGACGCGAAGTCCGCGCCGGCCGTGGACAACGTCACGATGGACATCGCCGCCGGCGAGATCGTCGTCCTGGTCGGACCGTCAGGCTGCGGCAAGACCACCACCATGAAGATGATCAACCGACTCATCGAGCCGACCAGCGGGCGAATTCTGATCGGCGAAGACGACGTCACCCAGCGCGACCCCGACCAACTCAGACGTCACATCGGTTACGTCATCCAAGGGGCGGGGTTGTTCCCGCACCTAACGGTGGCGGACAACATCGCGATCGTCCCCCGGCTGCTCAAGTGGGACAAGAAACGAATCTCCGCACGCGTCGACGAACTGTTGGATCTGGTGAATCTCGAGCCCGCGCGCTACCGCGACCGTTACCCGCGTGAACTGTCCGGTGGCCAGCAACAGCGGGTCGGCGTGGCGCGGGCGCTGGCGGCGGATCCCCCGGTGCTGCTCATGGACGAGCCGTTCGGTGCCGTCGACCCGATCACCCGGCAACGGCTCCAGGACGAGTTGCTGCGTCTTCAGGACGAGTTACAGAAAACCATCGTCTTCGTCACCCACGACTTCGACGAGGCGGTCAAGCTCGGTGACCGGATCGCCGTTCTGGAGCAGGGTTCCAAGATCGTGCAGTACGACACCCCTGAGGAAATCCTGGCGAATCCAGCCAACGATTTCGTCCGCAGCTTCGTGGGCCACGGTGCGGCGCTCAAACAACTCACCCTGACCCGGGTGCGCGATGTCGACCTCAATGAAGCAGCAGTGGCCCACGTCGGCGGGAATCCTGCTGAAGCCGCCCGGACCGCCGAATCGATGGACCGTCAGCACGTCATCGTCCTCGACAACCAGGACCGGCCGCAGCGGTGGATGTCGTTGGCGGAGTTGGCGAAACCGGACGCACTGTCACACGTGACCCGGGACGAGAACCTCGAGGTGGTGAGCCTGACCTCCACGCTCAACGATGCGCTGGACGACATGCTGACCTCCTCACACGGCGTCGTGGTCGTCACCGGTCGCCGCAACGCCTACCAGGGGGTCATCAGGGTCGAGACGATCATGGACGCGATGGCCGAGATGCGCGGAACGGCGAAGTCGGGCGCATGACCTCCACGGCCGCCGACACCATCGAGATGGAACCGGACGCAACGTCGTCGGGTCCGGCACGCGGTCGCTCTGGTCTGAGTCGATGGGTTCTGCAGCCACTGGTGTGTGTTATCGCCGTCGCGGGGTCGCTGCTCTACGTCCATCTCGCCGAGGTGTCAGAGTCCGAACGGCGGTCGCTGGGCGTTCCGCAACTTCTGACCCTGCTTCGCCAGCACCTGGAGGTCAGCCTGGCCGCGACATTGCTTACCTGTGTCATCGCGATTCCCATCGGCATCGTGCTGACGCGGGGACCGATGCGGCGGTTCGCCAAGCCGATCATCACCGTGGCCGGCTTCGGTCAAGCCGCACCCGCTATCGGACTGATCGCGTTGGGCGCGGTGCTGTTCGGCATCGGAAGCCTGGGTGCCGTCCTCGCACTGACGATCTACGGGGCGCTGCCGATCATCGCCAACACCGTGATCGGCCTGGACGGTGTGGACCCGCGTCTCGTCGAAGCCGCGCGCGGCATGGGGATGTCGGCCCTAGCGACGCTGGTGCGGGTCGAGCTTCCGCTCGCGCTTCGGGTCATCGTCGCCGGGGTGCGCACCGCCCTCGTTCTGATCGTCGGAACCGCTGCGCTGGCGTCCTTTACGGGGGCGGGCGGTCTCGGGCAGCTGATCACGACCGGAATCAAGTTGCAGCAGACGGTGACCCTGGTCGTCGGTGCGGTGCTCGTGGCCGCGTTGGCGTTGTTCATCGACTGGCTGGCCCGGATGGTCGAGGTCGTGGCCGCCCCGAAGGGGGTATGACCATGCTTCGTCTTCGCGCTGCCCTGGCCGCGTTGGTCGCTGCGGCCTCGCTGGCCGGATGCGGACTGGAGTCGGCCAGTGGTGCGGTGCTCGACGCGGACCCGGGAGCCGTACAGCACTACGGTTCGCTGGAAGGTGTGAAGATCACGGTTGCCGCCAAGGACTTCACCGAGCAACTCATCCTGGGCAACATGCTGTCCATCATCCTCAATGTCGCCGGCGCCGATGTCACCAATCTGACCAACACCCCAGGCAGTTTCGGGGTGCGCCAGGCGATGCTCAACGGTGAGGCCGACGTTTCACCGGAATACACCGGCACCGGCTGGATCAATTACATGGGTAACGAGCAACCCATCAAAGGTGAGCGACAGCAGTGGCTCGCCGTAAACGAGGCGGACCAGAAGAACGGGCTCACCTGGCTACCGCCCGCGCCGATGAACAACACCTATGCGTTCGCGATACGAGAGTCCGAGGCCGAGCGCTTGAACGTCGTCACGCTCTCAGATCTCACTCGACTGGACCGCAGCGACTTGACTTTCTGCGTGGAGAGTGAGTTCGCCAGCCGCAACGACGGTTTCGTCCCGATGCTCAAGGCGTACGGACTGACGCGGCAGTCCTTGGGGAGGGTGACGGTGCTCGACACCGGCGTCATCTACACCGCGACGGCCAATGGCGACTGCAACTTCGGTGAGGTCTTCACCACCGACGGTCGCATTCCGGCGTTGAATCTGCGCGTCCTGAAGGATGATCGAAACTTCTTTCCGCTCTACAACCTCACCGAGGTGATCGACACCGACCTGCTCGACGCGCATCCGGAGTTGGCCGACATCTTCGGTCAGCTCAACCCGAAGCTGACCAACGAGGTGATGTTGGAACTCAATGCCAAGGTGGACAATGACGGTGACGACCCGGCGCTGGTAGCGCGCGACTGGCTCATTGCCGAGGGCCTGGTCAGCTAGGCTCGCCCGCGTACAGGCCGCGTACACGGATGGCATTCAGGGGAGCGTATGCACGGCCCCCAACGCCTCTACCAAGCTTCTCTACGTGCCCCCAGTCGGACTCGAACCGACACTGTGCGGATTTTAAGAATGGGCGACCGGCGTCTCGCGACCTCGGGAAACGCTTCGCCGGAACGCTCACTTTGGCTGCAAGAGAGCGTTTTTGCGCGTTGCCGGTACGGCTCCGGTCCGGTCCCGATTCGCCCTAGAATCGCCCCCGGCCGCCGGGGTGACGCCGGGGTGAACGTGGTTCGCGGGTGTTAGCTATGCGCGGTCGTCATCGCAGATACCGCCGGTTGTCGAGAAAGTCCACGGCTGCGCCGTAGACGTGGACAGCTAGGCCGTCGATCTGATCGATCAGGCGAAGCATGGCGTCGATCGGCTGTAGGCCCGCCACGGTCGCGGAGTCCTCTTCCCCATGGGCGACGAGATTCCGGTAATCGGCGATCATCTATAGCGCCCCAGAGAACAGCGATAATCCATCAAAATCGACAAAAACGTTGCCTAGCAATGTTACTGAAACAACTTGTAATACAACGTAATTGGAGGCAATTGTGCCCAGTGAAGACGTGTACTCGGACGATTGGTGGCTTGATCGCAACGATCAAAACCGATGCGTCGCAATACGAAGGAATGGCGAGCGGTGCCTGAAGCCGGCCAACCGCGGCATGACCGTCTGCCGGACGCACGGCGGTGCGGCGCCGCAGGTTCGTCGAAAAGCCAAGGAGCGCTTGGAACTTGCAGCCGACCGGATGGCCCGGGAACTACTCGGCATGGCGACCGGCGCTGAGTCAGAGGCGGTGAAGCTCAACGCGATCGCGACGCCTTGGATCGTGCGGGTCTCGGCCCGAAAACCGAAGTGTCCGTCGAGCTTAAACCCTATGAACGCCTCATCGATGACATAACCGGCGTGGCATCGATCTCGCGCGCGCAGCACCGCGCACTGCAGGGCCGACCCATCATCGACGCCGCCGCCCTGGCCGCGCCGATCGACGCGGAGGTCGTCGAGCCCGCCGCCGAGGACGCCCCCGCCCGCCCGGCTGAGTCGCCCGAGGACGGGATGCGCGACGCGGAGGGGTACGACGACGACGGCGACGATATGCCGCCCGCGAGCGGGCTGATGACCTTGGAGGACGCCGCCGAGGCCGAGTGGCAGGCGGGTCGTCGTCATGGGTAGAACTGGCTGGCGCACAACAAAACACCCCCGCCCTTTCGGGTCGGGGGTGCTGGGAGCTGGATGCCTACTTCGCGGCGAGCTTGGCCAGCCTTTCCTCCAGCTTCGCCTTCTCAACCCGCAGCCGCTCGGCGCGCTCTGCGTTCCTCACCGCCTTGGCGTTCTCCCGTTCGGCCAATCGCGCGGCCTTCTCGTTGTCGCGCTCGGCAGCACGCTCGGGCGACTTCTGCCACTCGCGGTGGTACCGGAACGTCAGCGCCACAGCCTCAGCGGAGATGTCATGGCCCTGCGCGCGAATGTAATTGGCGAAGCTCGTGCTAGCGGGCGTGACCTTGGTTGGCTCGGGCGCGCTCTTGGTGTCGGACTTCGCGCGGGTCGTCTCGGTCATGTGGGTTCCTCTCGATGGCGTAGTGGAGATGTACAGCCAATACTACTGAATGTTGGCTGGAAAGGCTATAACTGCACTACAGAGAGCTTTGATAGTTAGCTCTGACCGTCGATTTACGGTAGACTCTAAGCGAGACGGCGCGGATCGACGTTCGCCGTCTACCTAGGGTCTGCAACGCAAAGATAAACGCCTTTCTATGAAGCTCTAGACCCTAGATAGCCAATCGGGAGGAATCACCAATGAGCAAGGGCCAGAGGGTCGGATACGTCCGCGTTAGCACTGTCGACCAGAACACCGAGCGCCAGCTTGACGGTATCGAGTGCGACAAGGTCTTCACCGACCACGCCTCGGGCAAGGACACCAACCGGCCACAACTGCAGGCCTGCCTCGACTATGTGCGAGAAGGCGATGAGCTGGTGGTCCACAGCATGGATCGGCTCGCGCGCTCAACGATCGACCTGCTTCGCACGGTCGATGAGTTGACCAGCCGTGGTGTATCGGTGCGCTTCGTCAAGGAGCACCTCACCTTTGGTGATCGAGCCGACCCGCGCTCGGAGCTCATGCTGACGGTGATGGGCGGCGTCGCTCAGTTTGAGCGGTCGATGATCCGCGAGCGCCAGCGCGAGGGCATCGCTAAGGCGAAGGCCAAGGGCAAGTACAAGGGCCGCAAGCCAACGCTGTCCTTGGAGCAGGCCTCGGCGGTGGCGGCTCGGCTGCGCGATGGGGAATCGGCGTCCGCGCTCGCAAGCGAGTACGGCGTCAGCCGAGCGACGGTCTACAACACCCGCGTCAAGGCAGCCTCATGAAGGCGACGTACTACCCGCCGCACACTCGCGTCGTCGTGCTGCTACCGCGTGAGCCGTACACAGGCTCGCGCGGCATCGTCGTCGACACCCGCAACGTCGGCGGCGACATGGTGCACCGCGTGCGCTTCGCGGACGGCGCCACGGCGGTCTACTACGCCGAGGAACTGCTCGCCTCTGAAGGCACCCCCGGCGGAGAAGAGGGGTAGGGGTGTCAACGGGGTGGCTGCCCTCCCCGCGCGTCATGCACGAATTTTCCATCAGAGTTAGCAAGGAGCACAGTCCAAATGGCGTACGTACGAGCCCACGAAACGAAGCAGAAGCGCAACGGCAAAGCCCTCAAGCGGTACGAGGTCGTCTGGCGCGAGGCCGTGCGTGATGACTTCGGCCTGCCCACCGGCAAGACCAGAGCACGCCAGGAGACCCACGCGACGCGGGAGGCCGCAGAGGCGCGCCGCGACGAACTCAACGCCGCCCGCCACACCACCGGCACAACCGCCTTGGCCGATGCGCGCAAGGCGGGGGAGTTGCCGTTTGGGTACTACGCGCGGGGCTGGCTCGACGCGCAGGCGTTGAAGGTGGCGCAGGGAAAGCTCAAGCAGCGCACGGTGGACGAGTACGACCGGCTCCTGCGGACGTACATTCTCGGCACGCTCGGCGGCACCGCCATCGCCGCCGTCACCCCTGCCCACTGCGAGGCCCTTCTCACCGCCTTGGTTCGGCAGGCATCCCGGCAAGGCGACAAGAAGCCACTCACCCCCGGCACCGTCAGGCACATCTGGGATGTTCTGCGGCGGGCGCTGCGGTACGCCCTCCACCACGGCGCGATCGCGACGAACCCGACCGACCGGGTGGACTTCTCCGCGAGCCGCGCGACCGGCGACCACGCCGAATTCGAGCACCACCCGCTCACCGCTGAGCAGGTGGGCCGGCTGGCGGCGGCGATCCGAGGCGATGTGGCGGGCTTGCCCGCGTATCCCGCGTACGCACTCATGGTCGAGTTCATGGCGTACACCGGTCTGCGCGCGGCTGAGGTGAGCGGGCTTGAGGTTGGCGACCTTGTGTTCTCGCCGGGGCCGCGATGCGCGGTGAACGTGCGCCGAACCAAGGGCCGCAAGAACGGCGAATGGGTGACCGGCATGCTCAAGAGCAGAAGTCCCGCCGCACCGTGCCCCTCCCGCCCTGGGCATCAAGTCTGATCGCTGTCGGCAGGATCTTTACTAATGCGATGTAACATTATTACGTCCCGAACGACGCGCCTTAAGACAAGACGTTCAAGCGTCTGTATACGTTCTCTTAGGTGCAGCGATCGAGCAATTTACCCGCACAATAGTCAACGCCGTGGTGGATGAAATTACTTCGCAGGCCATCACACACTCGGATTTGGCATTCAATCTATTGGCTATATCAATCGGGGGTCCGTTCCTGGCGCTTCAAGACGTCCGAGGACTTAAGATGTGGCGGAAGCGGGTCGAGCTACTGGCGCATGCCGAATCGCAACAAGTGGCGACGCTACCTAATGATCACGTACCGCTGGACGGAAAAACGATTCGTCCAGACCATTTTGACGTTATATGGCTCGTATTCGGATTCGCAGGTCCTAGCCCGGATTTTTCGCGGGTTGTCGCTTGTGGCGGCGTGTAGTTAAGCGAAAGTGCCTGTCCTGCAGGGAATAATTGGACTTATCTAGGGTTCAATCGTTCCGGCGGGAAGGCACTTCGCAAGTGAAGAGTATCGCGGTCGGGTCGCGGGTGAAAGTGTCCGCCGACGGCCATGGCGTCGTGTCGCATGCCGGGATGGGCATGCTGCGTGAGCTCGCCGACCGGACGGGGTTGTCGACGCAGGTCACGGCTGCTTTAGCGGACACCTATCGCGGGCCGTGGGTGTATGCGCCCGGCGATGTGTTCGCTGATCTGGCGGTCGCGGTCGCCGACGGGGCGGACTGCATCGACGGGGTCGGCCAGTTATGCGGCGACCGTGAGCACGTGTTCGGGGCGAAGGCGTCGACGACCACGATGTGGCGGTTGATCGACGAGCGGATCGACGCCGCGCACCTACCGGCGGTGCGGGCGGCCCGAGCTGGCGCGCGGGCGGCGGCCTGGGCCGCTGGAGCTGCCCCGGCGGCCGGGGAATGGCTGCACATCGACATTGACGCGACCCTGGTGATCGACCACTCCGACAACAAAGTTGGTGCTGCGGCGACCTGGAAGAAGTCCTTCGGGCTCCATCCGCTGCTGGCGTTTCTGGACCGCCCGGAGATATCCGGCGGGGAAGCCCTGGCCGGGCTGCTGCGCACCGGTAACGCCGGCTCCAACACCGCCAGTGATCACGTCATCGTCTTGGAGCAGGCGCTGGCGTCGTTGCCGGCGCGGTGGCGGCCCGACCCCGAGCATCCCGGCGACCCCGACAGGCCGGCGGTGCTGGTGCGCTGCGATACCGCCGGGGCCACCCACGACTTCGCCGACGCCTGCCGGACAGCGGGGGTGGGGTTCTCCTTCGGGTACCCCGTCGATTGGCGCGTGCAAGACGCTGTGGACACGCTCAATTTGGGGCGGGCCTGGTATCCGGCGATCGACACCCACGGCGGCATCCGCGACGGCGCGTGGGTCGCCGAGGCCACCGACCTGGTCAACCTGAGTAGCTGGCCGCCCGGCACGAGGCTGATCCTGCGCAAGGAACGCCCCCATCCCGGCGCGCAGTTGCGGTTCACCGACGCCGACGGGATGCGGGTCACCGCGTTCATCACCGACACCGCGCCCGGTGTCGTGCCCGGGCAGGTCGCCGGCCTGGAGTTGCGGCACCGTCAGCACGCCCGCGTCGAAGACCGCATCCGCGAACTGAAGGCCGCAGGCCTGCGCAACCTGCCCTGCAACAGCTTCTGGGCCAACGCCGCCTGGCTCGAAATCGTGCTGGCCGCCGCCGATCTGGTCACCTGGACGCGGCTCATCGGATTCACCAGTCATCCGGCATTGGCCCGCGCCGAGATCGCCACATTCCGCTACCGCGTCCTACACGTGGCCGCTCGCATCACCCGCGGCGCACGCCAACTGCGGCTACGCATCGACGCCACCTGGCGGTGGGCCGCTCTGATCGCAACCGCCTGGCAACGCATCCGCACCGCCTTCGGTTGACCGCCAGCCCAATCTGACCCACCGACCACGAAAGACCCACCGGCCCTAGGAAAGCCCGCCCCGCCCGGCGACACGGGACCACCCCCACACGCCCCGCAACTGCAAAACCCTGTCCACGACGCATCCCGTCGCAGAGTTCGACCGCCATCACCTTGGACGAAAAATCTGGGCTAGTCTTCCCGATGCACGCACCGGCCTTGCGCTAAAGATGATCGCCGATTACCGGAATCTCGTCGCCCATGGGGAAGAGGACACCGCGACCGTGGCGGGCCTACAGCCGATCGACGCCATGCTTCGCCTGATCGATCAGATCGACGGCCTAGCTGTCCACGTCTACGGCGCAGCCGTGGACTTTCTCGACAACCGGCGGTATCTGCGATGACGACCGCGCATAGCTAACACCCGCGAACCACGTTCACCCCGGCGTCACCCCGGCGGCCGGGGGCGATTCTAGGGCGAATCGGGACCGGACCGGAGCCGTACCGGCAACGCGCAAAAACGCTCTCTTGCAGCCAAAGTGAGCGTTCCGGCGAAGCGTTTCCCGAGGTCGGCGAACGCGGCTCGCCCCTTCTTAAAATCCGCACAGTGTCGGTTCGAGTCCGACTGGGGGCACCGGATATCGCCTGGTAAGACCGTTGCCGGGCGAATGGATCGGCTCGGCGAAGCTTCTCGTCGCGGCGGGCGGCGCGGTAGCGGCCGTGGGGGCGGGGCAGTAGCTACTTCGACCTGAAAAAGGGTTGATGGCCAGGGCGGCTTGATGGTGGTCCTGGTCGGGAAGGAAGCTCCGGTGGTGAGATCGGGTCGTCATCCGGCTAGGGCGCTGATCTTGACGAGGTTGTGGGCGAAGACTCCGTGTCCACACCAGGTGCGAGCGCCGGTCAGGGTGGTCAGTTCAGTGCGGTTCCATCCGTAGCTGCGCTTGAGGTGATTGATCCGACCTTCGCATCCGGTTCGCCATTTGATCTTGGCGCGGAACGCTTTTCGATGTTCAAGCTCCCGCCGGGCGGTTCCTGGACGACTGGCCCCGGGGATGGCCACGCGACTTCCCCAAGTGCGTGCAGATCGTCCTCGACCGAGGCGTATCCGTAGCCGCGGTCGGCTGTCGCCGCCGTCGGGGCACGCCCGACCCGGTCGGTGATGCGAGTGATCGCCGGCGCGAGCTGGGGTGCGTCGGCCGGGTTCCCGACGTGTACGGTGTGGTCGAGGACGATCCCGTCTGCGTTGTCGACGACCTGGGCTTTGTAGCCGAACTCCACCGGCTTGCCGAGTCGACCTTTGCGGATCGGGCGAGCATCGATGTCGTGGAGGCTCACGATGCGGCTCGCCGAATCCGGCATCACTCCGGCCAACCGGCTACGGGTCTGGCACACCACCTGCTCGGTGCGGGTCAGCAGGGTGCTCAGGTCGTTGATCGCTTGGTGCAGCCGCCCGCGGCGCCGACCCGTCGCGGTGCGCAAACCCCTGCGTGCATTGCGCAATACCGCATTGGCGTCCGCCACCGCCGCTTCGGCGACGTCGGCCAACTGCCCGGTGATCCGCAGCACCGCCGCCTGGCCTTCCTCGCGGGCCGCCGCACCCCGCAACCGTAGTTTGGCCGCGATCGCCCGCGCCCGCTGACCGGCTGATCGACTGCGATCACGTGCCCGAGTGCGGGTCGCTGCGCCAGCGGCATGAATCCGCTGATCGTCTTGGCGATCCCGCCGACAGCCTTGACCAACAACCCCGAATCGGTCGGATAGGCCACCGCTGCTTCGACCACCGTGGTGCCGGCGCGCACCTTGTCGGTGCGGATCAGCTTCGCCGCGGCAGCCTTGGTCAGCAACGCGTCGTTGAGCCCGGCGACCGCGGCCTCACCACACCGGCTGGTCAGCTTCATCAACTTGGTCGGATGCGGCACCCGCGTACCGAACGGGATACGGCAGAACCGTTGCCACGAAATGGAATCGCCCACCTCGCGACACAACGAAACGAAACCCAGCCGATAGCGGAACTTCAGGAACATCATCCGCAGATAGGTTTCCATCGGCACCGCCGGCCGCCCGATTCGCGGGTCGAAATACGGCACGAACGGCGCAAAGAACACCGGATCATCCAGCATGGCGTCCACCCGGGCCAACTCGCCGGGCAACACCAGCAGCTCCGCAGGCAGGATTGCATCCCACAACGACAACTGGTCATTTACAGTTCTGAGCACGATGGCCTCGATCCCTTTTAGCCCAAGGGTTCGAGGCCATCATCGCGTCAAACAACCACCAGTTCAGGCACCGCCACGCCCCGACTTTTTCAGGTC
>CAWCKQ010000028.1:0-170348 GCA_963796185.1 uncultured Actinomycetota bacterium
CTGGCTCGGACTGGTTGTCCCAAACGGATGCGGTCCCCGAGCCGTTCGGCGAGCGCTTCGCACAGCCGGTGCGAGCCGCCGTCGATCCGCCACTCCTGGGCCCCGCCCTGAAAAGCGTTGAGGTAACGGATCCCACCGCCGGACGCAGGTAGAAAGCCATGTGCAGCACCGAGATCGCGGCCGGGTCGGCCGCCATCATCTCCCCGATGAACAGCGGGAAAAAGGTCCGCGCGTCGGGATGCGCGACCTCCTCGGCGAGCCAGCGGGCGGCGGTCAGCCGGTCGAGGCTGTCGGCATGCGGGCTGTGCCACGGTGCGTCCGGGTTGACTGCGCGACGAGGTCCTCCAGCCGGTCGAACAGATCGCCGAGGGCGATGGCGTCCAGCGGCGGCACCCGGCTCGCCGTCGTGGTCGCTGATGCCGACACCAGGAAGGTGCTGTCGCCCGCCATGCCGGTCGAGGCCAGTCCGAGCCGTGCTCGCCGCACCATGGCGATCAGCTCGGTGTGCCGCACCCCCAGATACGCGGCACCCCCGTCGGCGACGACGTGCCTGCCACCGGGATGCCGTGCATCCGGCCACCGACCCGGTCGCGCGCCTCCAGCACGGTGACCTCCGCGCCTGCTGCCGCCAGCTCGAGGGCCGCGGTCAGCCCGGCCAGGCCGGCACCGACCACGACGACCCGCATACCGGCCCCGGTCACGGCGCGGCGCACCGCGACTTTGGCGAAAAGCCCTTCCGGCGACGGGTCGTCGACGAAGTCGTCGAACATCAATTCCGTGCCGAAGTCCCGCGCGATCGCGCTGAGCACGCGCGTGGCCAGCAGCGAATCGCCGCCGAGCTCGAAGAAGTCGGAATCCGCGTCCACCGCTGGGGTGTCGAGGACCCGTCGGAAGATGTGCGACGATGTAGTCGGCGTTCACTGGCCTGCTCCTTTCTGTTGTTGTAGTTCGCTGCGGCGCGGCTGCGTTGCCGCCCGGTCGACTTGCCCGTCGGCGTATAGGCCAACGCGGCGACGAATTTCACCCGGGTGGGGACGAATTGGCTGGGCAGGCGCTCGCGCAGGTATCGTTTCAGCTCGGCCGGTGAAACCTGCCCGGCCGCCGCGACATAGGCCGTCAACGACGTGTGCCCAGGATCCGTTCGCCCACCACGACGGCGCCCGCGACCGCCGGGTGGGCTTCAGCTGCGCCTCCACCTCGGCCGGATGTACCCGGACGCCAAGGACTTTCACCTGCTCGTCGGCGCGCCCCGCGAATACAGCAGCCCGCGTTCGCCCCGAACCACCAGATCGCCGGTGTGGAACCACCGGGCCGGGCCGGCGCCGTGATCGGCGAGCGGGAATCGCATTGCGGTCAGTTCCGGCATGCCGCGATATCCGGTAGCCAGGCGGGGCCCGAGATCAACAGTTCGCCGTCCTCGGTGACGTGGTCACGAACGTGGGCAGCGGACGGCCCAGCGGCGCCTCGGCGCCGTCGGCCGCGACTTCGGCTCGGCGCCGGGGCCGGCACAGCTGCACGGCGTGGGTGATCATCGTCGTCTCGGTGCACCCGTAGGTGTTGAGCAACCTGACGTGCCCGGCGTCGAGGTCACGCCACTGGCGCAACCGGGTCGGGTCGACCCGCTCGCCGCCGATCACCACCAGCCGGACACACGGGGGCAGCGCCGCGCGCTCCTCGTACAGGAAGAGGACCAGCTCGTGCCAGAACGCCGTGGGCAGGTCGAGGACGCTGATCGTCGCGTTCGGCCAGCATGCGCACGAAGGGCGGGAACGAGCCGCCGTGGGCGCCGTCGTCGAAGACCAGCGTCGCACCGGCGGTCAGCGCGGGCAGGATCTCCTCCAGGCAGGTGTCCCAGCCGAGCGAGGCGAATTGCAGCACGCGATCCCGGGGGAGAGCCCGAAAAGGTCCCGCAGCGCCCGCACCGTGACGGTCAGGGCGTGCCGGGAGACCACCACCGGCTTCGGCGTGCCCGGTGGATCCAGACGTGCACAACACGTACGCCGGGTCGCCTCGATCCCGAACGGTTGTGGCACGCCGGTGTCCGCGGCCGGCGCGTCGTCCTCGTCGTTTCGATCCGAAGGTTCGCCACGGCGCCGGGGTCCGGTCCGATCGCGAACAGCCGGTCCAGGCCCAGCGCCGCAGTGAGCGCGCGCTTGCGGCCGGCGGGAAGGGCGGCGTCGATCGGGCAGTAGGCGGCGCGGGCGTGCAATATCCCGAGCAGATGCTCCACCACCGCGGGCGTGTGGGAGACCAGGACCGCGGCGAGTTCGCCCGAACGGTAACGCGATGCGGCGCGCTGCACCTCTTCGGCGAAGGCCTGGTAGGTCATCGCGGCTCCGTTGTGTACGACCGCGGTGTTTTGGGCCCATTCTCGGGCCGCGGCGGCGAAGTCGGCCACCACACCGCCGGCGACGACGGACTCGGCGACACACACACCTGTGCCGACCTGCTGTTCGGGGTTCATTCGACAGTCACCGACTTGGCGAGGTTCCGGGGTTTGTCGACGTCGCGGCCCAGGGCCAACGCCAGGCTGCGTGCCAGGATCTGCAGCGGCACGGTCGCAGCGATCGGGCCCCACGGTGCACCGACATCCTCGACGACCGGGATGGTGCTGCCGACAGGACCGACGGTGATGACCCGGCCACCTCGGGCCGATATCTCGGCGACGTTGCTGGCCAGTTTGGGGTCGCCATTGTCCACAACAAGAACAGGTGTGCCCGGACCCACCAACGCCAGCGGGCCGTGCTTGAGTTCACCGGCCGGGCAGCACTCGGCCCACCGGTAGGTGAGTTCCTTCAACTTGAGGGCGCCCTCGGCCGCGTACGGGAGGCCGGACCCCCTGGCGATGAAGACGAATCCGCCGGCCGGGGCGAATTCATCGACGATCGCTGGTAACAGACACCGGGCCAGCGTGCTCGCGGCGGCCAACTGATCCGGCAATCGACAGAGGTCCTCGACCAGCTTGCCCGCCGATGCCGGGGACAGCCTTTTCATCGCAACGAGCGCCGAGATGATCACCGCTGACCCCGAGATGATCTGACACAGGAAGGTTTTGGTTGCCGCCACGCCGATCTCGGGACCGGCCGCGCACCCGATGGCCGCGTCCGCGATGCGGTTCAGCGTGGAGTGCGGGTTATTCGTCAGTGCCAGTACAGGAGATCCGCTCAGCGCCGGCGAGTCCATCGCCCGGAGCACGTCGGCGGTCTCACCCGACTGGCTGATCGCCAGGCATAGCTGGTCGGGTTCGGGAAGTTCGGTCCCGGCCTCGCTGGCCACGACCGCCGTGACGGGGATCCCGGCGAGTGACCGCGCCAGGTTGGCGATGACGTGGCCGGCATTCAGCGAGGTGCCGCAACCGAGCACCCGGAGTCGTTCGAAGGGGGGCAGGCCGAGTTGGTTCCAGATAGCGCCATTGGCGATACCGTCGACGACCTCGCTGAGCACGCGGTCCACCGCCGCCGGCTGTTCGTCGATCTCCTTGGCCATGAAATCGGTGTGGTGCACCAATTCGACGTCGCTGCCGTGCCAGAGGCAGCGCCTCGTCGCCGGTGATGGCCCGGCGACCCCACCTCGGTGCCATGTTTCGATGTCCGTGAGCTCGACGATGTCGCCGTCCTCGAGCACACAGAACTCGTCGACCCAGTCGGCGACCGCCGCGATGTCACTGGCCGCGAAGTCACCGTGGTCGGTGTGCGCGACGATGAGCGGAGAGCCCTGGGCAGCGACCGCAACCCGGCCGCTGCCCTCCTCCAGCACCGCGAGCGCCCATGACCCCTCGACCCTGGTCAGCGCCTTCTGCACGGCTTGGACGAAATCAACTCCGTCTCCTCGTTCCTCTTCGATGAGGTGCGAGAGCACTTCACTGTCCACCGTGGTGGAGAACCGGTGCCCGGAGCGGGTCAACTCGGACCGAAGGCTGTCGGCGTTCTCGACAATCCCGTTGTGCACCACGCTGATCTGCCCGGTGCAGTCGATGTGCGGGTGGGCGTTGTCCCCGGTGACCGCACCGTGGGTGGCCCACCGGGTGTGGCCGATCCCTGATCCGTTGAACGCGGGTCCCGACCACCCGTCCAGTAGCCCCTCCAGGGCCGCCATCCGGCCGATCGTGCGTAGCCGGACGACATCCCCGCCGGGGATCTGCAACGCGACACCGACGGAGTCGTACCCGCGGTACTCCAACCTGCGCAGCCCGACTCGCAGGTATTCGACGGCAGACCGGTGTGTCCGGCATGCGATGATTCCGCACATCACCTGGCTCCTCGAACATCGCCTACACATCGAGATCCGAGCAATTCCCGGCTCGTGATCTCTTGATTCCCCCGCGGGCCCAAATCGCGTCCCGGCGGTGTTCCGCAACTGTTTTGAGCTACCCCCGCAAACATCATATTCACTATCGGTTGCCGGGGGCGGCAGGTACATGAACCATCGGAGCGAATTTCGGCCTGGACCCCGGACTGGACCGCGACTAGGTAGCTGCGTAATCCGCTGCCGCGAAGCTGTTACGGGCGATTGCAGCCGCCCGCTCGCGGGTGCCCACTCCGAGCTTGGTCAGCAGGTTGTGAACATGGTTTTTCACGGTATGAACGGCGATGCAGAGCTGGTCGGCGATTTCCCGGTTGGTCAATCCCGTCTCCAGCATCCGAAGGATCTGGCTCTCCCGAGCTGTCAGAACCAGTTCCTCCATCGGTCGGCGCCGTTGTGAGCCCAACGTCGAGAGGCGCCTGAGCAGGATCGCCGAAACCTTGCGGCGAACAGAATGATTCGCCCGCAGCAACCTTGTGTATCAGCACAATCAGCTCGTCGAGCGACTCGGTGCGAAGGTGGTAGCCCGCTGCGCCAGCTTCGGCACACGCCACGATGCCCGCTTCGTCGTCCTCGGAGACACCGATGACGACGACACGGGTGTTCGGGCTCGAACTGAGTGCCTCGCGCAACAACACGGCACTGTCGCGTGTTGCCATGTTGAGCAGGATGACGTGCGGCACGACGGTCTGGATCCCCGCGGTCAGCGAGGACAGGTCCCAGGCCACACCCGCGACCAGTGCGCCGGACGCAACGGCGAGTACGCCGACGAGGCACTCGCGGTACAGCGCACAATCGTCCACGATCAGCACTCGAATATCGCCGCACTGACCAGGCCCGGTCATCGATTCATGCTGTGGCCGAGCCAGTTCGATCACCGGCCGAGGCGGTGCACAGACGAGCCCCGCGGTCTCGCCGGTTCGGCAACTCGTGAACCCGGGGTCGTGCACCGGTGCGGGCTCGCGCCCCGTCAGTGCCAACTCCCGAGTGATCTGCTGTGTGTTCAACAGCCCTCCCCCAAAAGGAAATAGCGATCTACCACCCGACCGGTACGAGACATGCCGATCGACAAAGTGATTCGTTAGCCGCTGCGCCGATGACACCCCAGGGGGCTAACTCGACACACCATTACTATCGGGGTCGTCAACGCTGGGGTACATGGACCATCAGAGCCAATATTTGTTAGACCGGGGTCTAGATCGCTGGGTAGTCTCCTGGACCAGACGCAGGGTGTGGGAGAGGGCCGCGGCCTCGGCCCGGGTACTGACTCCTAGCTTGGTCAACAGGTTGTGCACGTGATTCTTCACGGTGTGTACTGCGATGGCCAGCTGGTCGGCGATGTCCTGGTTCGATCGTCCTAGTTCCAACATCCGCAGGATCTGGATCTCCCGGGAGGTGAGGGCTGGATCCTTCGGTGTCGGGCGACGCCGCTCAGCGACCGCTGACACCCGTCGCAACAGCATTGCTGAGATCTGCGGCGGACAGGAGATCCCGCCCTCGGTAACGATATTGATGAGCATGAGTAGGTCGGCCAGCGAGTCCGCCCGCATGTGGTATCCCGCCACCCCCGCTTCGGCGCAGGCGACAATCGCCTCCTCGTCGTCTTCGGTGGTGCCGACCGCGACGACCGGCACGTGCGGGCTCAGACTGGCCATGGCCCGTAGGAACGTCTCCACCCCGACCGTGGCCATGTTCTGCAGGATCACCACCGGTGGAGCCGATTCCAGAGCGCCGATGAGAGACGGCAGGTCCCAGGCCGTGCGTACGCCGAGGATCCCGTTCGACAGCAACACCGCGGCAAGCGCCTCACGGTACAGCGAGCAATCGTCGATGATGAGGACGTTCCCGGGGGCGCTCGGGCGCCGGTGACCGTTGGCGGAAGGAGCCGCCATGTCAGGTGTGTCCGGCCATCATCGCGGCCTAGCCATTCGCCGGATCATTCGACGGCGCATCGTCACTGGTGTGGTTGGCGCCGTTGTCCGAGTTGCCTCCACCGTCATTCCCGCCCGCATCGCCCTGGTTGGCGGTCGAACCGCGTCCTTCGTCCTGACCACCCTGCGGGTTCCCCTGGCCGCCGGCGTCACCGCCGAGGTCATCCCCGCCGTCATCGAGTTCGGTGCCATCCTGCTCGGGCCGTGAGGAGGGGACAATGGTCGGCCCGTTTGTGTCGGTCGAGCTCGGCGGCGGGCTCGAGGGCAGCGGCTCCCCGCTCGGCGTTTCGTCCACGCTCGGTGGTGCCACATATGTAGTTGGGACAGTGGTCGTCTCGGCCGGAGGTGGCGCGGGAGCCGGCGGTGCCACCGTGACGGTGGACGACATTCTCTCGATCGGCGGCACCTCCGACGGTGGTGCGCCAGGCACCGGAGCGGGCAGCGGCGCCGGTACCACCACCGCCGGCGCGACCGCCGTCACAGCGGTCAGAAGGGTCGCGACGCGCTGCATCCCGAACGGGTCGACGAGAGCGGGCAGCATCCTGGCGATGACACCGGAGATCGCGTCGTAGAACCTGACCGGGATGCGGTCCAGGAGCATGCCGAGGAAAAGCATCCACTGTGCCAGCGTGGTCGGGAGCATCGCCGGGGACCCGCCTCCACCGCCACCTCCGCCGAACGCCACCGGAAGAGCGGAGACGTCGAGACCCGAGACGCCGCTGCTCAAGATGATTTCGACGACACTCTGCAATTGGTACGGGTTCGTCAATGTCAGCAGTGTGTCGATCGAGACGATATTGGGATGTTCAGCCAGAATGGTGGCCACCTGCAGGACATCCGCCAGCTCGAGATCGTCGAACTCCACGACGTGTCTGATCGACAACGACTCGATCCGATCGGGAAGACCGAACCCGTATTCGGCTCCAGGGACCTCCAGACTGTTGATGATCGTCGATTCGCCCGACGACGGGTAGAGCGACGCGCTGAGCGCCAGCGCGCCGGCCGCGATCGCTGAAATCAGCGTGCGCGACATCCGAGATTCATCTGCGCAGGGTTTCGCCGAAGTGCGTGACGAAGCCGCGACCGGACCCAACGAGCTTCGCCGATCTGGCATGTGGCCCCCTCCTCGACAGCGGCGCGGGTGGAATCGGTGTCGGTTTTCGAGGCACGTGGCCGGTCCAGCCGAGCTAACTCCTCTCCCGCGACTCAACTATCAACCGCCGGGCGCCCGAGGTATATGGACCGTTGGAGCGATCTTCAGTTCGGGACCATGTCTAGTTCTCGTTACCGAACACCGGTCACGCGGGTACCGGCAACGGCCCCGCCGGCCCGCTCATTCGGCGTCGGATCGTCGCGATGGGCGTCGGGTGACGAAGCGGATCTGCGAAAGACCGCTGCGGGCCAGTGCACGCATTGGCTAGGTGGACATTTCGTCGCCATACCTCGAGGAAGATCTGAATCTAGGGGCCGGATCCCCCATGCTGCTCGACCTGCCGTCGTCCCGAAGTCCCTGTCGCAGGACTCGGACCGAAGCTGTTGTCCAGCAACCCATGACCGCTACTCGCCGATCGTCTACGAATGTCGCCGTCAATCCTGTTGCCATGTAGTGGTCTTCGGCCAGCATCAGCGCGAATACCGGGGCGTCATCGGTCGACGACTCGACAGGGCCACCCCCGGCCCGGGACAAACCGATTGGCGCGGAACGCGGAGGTCTGCGCCGACCGGATGTCCGCGCCCCGTGGTCGTCGTGCGGACTTCGCCTTCGGCATGGCGACCGGTCCGGATCTCGCAGCGGGCCGGATCTACTGCGAGGACCGTGACAAGGCCGCAGCCTCGGCCCTGGTGCCCACACCCAACTTGCTCAACACGCTGTGTACGTGGTTCTTCACCGTGTGCTGGGTGATGCAGAGCTGGTCGGCGATATCCCGGTTGGAAAGGCCGAGTTCCAACATGTGCAAGATCTGGGCCTCACGTGTGGTGAGGACCAGCTCCCGCGGCGTGGGACGATTCTGCGACGCCAGCGCGGACAGATGCGCCAGCAAGATCGCCGACAGCCTCGGCGAGCAGGCGGACTGGCCATCGACCACTTTCGAGATCAGGCTGAGCAGTTCCACAAGCGACTCGTTGCGCAGGTGGTAACCCGCGACCCCCACTTCTGCGCACGCAATGATGTCGGCCTCGTCGTCTTCGGAGATACCAACGACGATCACTTTCGCCTCCGGACAAGCTTGCCGCACGGATCGGAGCAACGAAATCTTGGCGCGGGTGGCCATGCTCAACAACACCACGTCGGGCATCATCTCGCCGAGCGCGGCGAGGAAAGACGGCGGATCCCACGCCACCGCGAGGACCGACTCGCCGTCCCTGCCCAGGATGGCGGCGAGATTCTCCCGTTGCAGCGTGCAATCGTCGACGATCAAGATCGACGTGGACGCCGCACCGGTGCGGGCATCGCCACCGATCTCCGCCGATCGCCCGAACATCTGCTGCGTCGGCACCGGTGGCGTGATGACGGCCGTCTCCTGGGCCATGGCTTTGACGTTCGGCATTGCCGGGACCTCGGCGCCGGCACCATAGGGTACCCGTGGCTGGAAGTAGCCGGCCCTGGCGGTCAGCTCCGCCACCGCATGGGAGGCCAGCGATCTCGGTTCATCGCACACCCCGGCCTGCGTCAGGCCGTCGTGCGCACCCACCCCTCGGTGTCGCACGCCCCCCAGCGGAGTCACGCCCCGGTACGGGTGCCCGTCCCCATGACCTGTATTGAATTCACGAGCCATTTGTTGACTCTCCACTCCGTGATCGATGCAACGCGTGGTTCGGCTGACCCAGAGCTTCTTGCAGAGCTTGTTGTCGACAGCGTTCGCGCGAGCGAACATCCACCCCTCACAGCCACACCCCCATCGCCCGGCTGAGTTGGCTTCTCCACCAGCGGCCGAACCTGACCGACACCCTGGCCTCAACCGGGCACGGCTCATGTTAGACATTTGCTGAAATTGCAGTCAAGCGTAAATTTTGCGATCTATCCACAAGTTGTTCCACAGGCAAAGAACTGCCGCGGTGGAGATGGTTTGGGGAAACCTGCAAATACCCCTCTGACATCGAGTTCCAGGGGGAGTCCAGGAAAACGCCTGGCTGCTCAAAATTATCTTCTATCACTGGCGTTAATAAGCCGTTTACAGAGTCGGCCAGCGAAGATCGGTCGCGCCCTCGACGTCAGCCCAAGGCGTGGGAGCGCGCCGCGCGGGCCTCCAAAACGCCATTGTGAACAGATTGTCGTCAAGGAATTTTACTTAGCTCGGCTAGTTGATTTGCTAAATCTTGATGCGGCGTAACTCAGCCGAGGATGAGACCGGAAGTGGGTACGCCGGTGCCTGCCGTGACGAGCACGTGCTCGACGTCGGGCACCGGGTTGACCGAGGTGCCGCGCAGCTGTCGCACGCCTTCGGCGATGCCGTTCATCCCGTGGATGTAGGCCTCCCCGAGCTGACCGCCGTGGGTGTTGATCGGCAGCCGTCCCCCGATCTCGATCGCACCGCCCGCGACGAAGTCCTTCGCCTCACCCTGGCCGCAGAAACCCAGTTCCTCCAGCTGGATCAGCGTGAACGGTGTGAAGTGGTCGTAGAGGATCGCGGTCTGGACGTCGGCCGAGGTCAATCCCGACTGGGCCCACAACTGGCGGCCCACCAGTCCCATCTCGGGCAAGCCGAGCTCGGGCCGGTAGTAGCTCACCATCGAGTACTGGTCGCGGCCGGCGCCCTGCGACGCCGCCTCGATGACGGCGGGCCGGTGCTTCAGGTCCCGGGCCCGCTCCGGCGTGGTCACCACGAGCGCCACACCGCCGTCGGTCTCCTGACAACAGTCCAGCAGCCGCAGCGGCTCGGCGATCCACCGGGAGTTCTGGTGGTCCTCGATCGTGATCGGCTTGCCGTAGAAGTACGCCTTGGGGTTGTTGGCGGCGTGCCTGCGGTCCGCGACCGACACCGCCCCGAAGTCGCTGCTCGTGGCGCCGGACAGGTGCATGTAGCGCCGGGCGATCATCGCCACCTGCGCGGCGGGGGTCGACAACCCGTGCGGATAGGAGAACGAGTTGTCGACGCCGGTGGAGTCGGCGTTCTCGACCAGCCGCATCTGTACCTGACCGAAGCGCATACCGGAGCGCTCATTGAACGCGCGGTACGCCACCACGCACTCGGCGATCCCGGTGGCGACCGCCATCGCCGCCTGCTGGATGGTGGCGCAGGCGGCGCCACCACCGTGGTGGATCTTCGAGAAGAACTTCAGGTCCCCGATGCCGGTGGCGCGGGCGACGGCGACCTCGGTGTTGGAGTCCATCGTGAAGGTGACCATGCCGTCGACGTCGGCGGGCGTGAGACCCGCGTCGTCGAGAGCGTCGAGCACCGCCTCCGCGGCGAGCCGCAGTTCGCTGCGCCCCGAGTTCTTCGAGAAGTCGGTGGCGCCGATACCGGCGATCGCTGCCTTGCCCGACAGGCCGTCGGTCATGGCGCACCTCCGATCGTGAGTGTCGCGGTGGCGATGACGTGGTCGCCGAGGCTGTTGCTGCCCGTGATCTTCAGGCTGATGAGCTTCGTCCTCGACCGCGGTCACCTCGCCCGTGAACGTGACGGTGTCATAGGCGTACCACGGCACACCGAGCCGCAGACCGATCGACCTGATCACCGCGGTCGGGCCCGCCCAGTCGGTGATGAAGCGCTGCACCAGACCGGTATCGGTGAGGATGTTGACGAAGATGTCCTTGGACCCCTTGGCCTGCGCCTTGTCCCGATCGTGGTGCACATCCTGATAGTCACGCGTGGCGATCGCGGTCGAGACGATGAAGGTCGGGTCGCCGTAGAGCTTGAGCTCCGGCAGCTTCGCGCCCACCTCGACGGTCGGGGCGCTCATGCGTCGGGCTCCCACGCGTACAACGTCCACGCCGGACCCGAATCCCCCTCGGGAAAGTCGATATACATTGCGCGCACAGGCAATCCGATCTCCACTGCTGCCGGGTCGACGTTGCGGAGCTCACCGAGCATCCGCACCCCTTCTTCGAGTTCGACGAGCGCGATCACGAAAGGCAGGGTGCGCCCGGGCACCTTCGGGGCGTGGTGCACCACATAGCTGAACACCGTGCCGTTACCGGAGGCGACCACATAGTCGGTCGGCTCGGCTGGCACTTGATCCGCGACCACAACGCCGGCACCGGCGGGTGCTGCAGGCTGCCGTCGGGCACGCTTCTGGATCCGCAGTTCGTGCGCATCGACCCCGTCCCAGAAGAACTTCGTGTCCTTCGACGAGGCCGGCCGCATCATGGCCTCGGCGGTCGAGGTCCTCGGGCACCGTCGACGCCGGCGCGTCCTGGTCTGCCGGTCGGAACTTCATGATCCGCCAGAGCATTTCGGCGACAGGCTCGTCACCGGCCGGTCCAGGTGATCTTCTGCGTGATGAAGAAGCCCTCGCCGAGCGCGGTGCGTTTCGGCCCGACGACGTCGGTGAGTTCCGCGGCGACGCTCACCTGCTCACCGGGGCGCAGATAGCGGTGGTAGGTCTGCTCGCAGTTGGTGGCGACGACGCCGACATAGCCCGCCTCGTCGAACAATTCGAGAATCTTGCCGAGCGGATCGTCGTCGGGACGCACACCGCCCAGCCCCATCATGGTCCACACCTGGATCATCGCCGGTGGCGCGACGATGCCCGGATGGCCCGCGGCCCTGGCGGCATCCTCGTCGACGTAGATCGGGTTCTTGTCGCCCATCGCGTCGAGCCAGTGATCCACCATCGGCTGGTTCACCGGATGGCGGCCGACGCGGGGCTTGCTCTTGCCCTCGGCCTTGACGCGCTCCGCTGCGGCGCTGATGTCCTCGACGGTCCTCTCCCCGCTCATCTGTGCCCTCTGCTCTTCGCGCAAGCGCTCATCGCGGAACCCTCGGGACCTTCAGCCCCGACGCCGCGATCATCTCGCGCATCACCTCGTTCACTCCCCCGCCGAACGTGATCACCAGGTTGCGTTTGGTGATCTTGTCCAGCCAGTCCAGCAGCTCCCCGGTGTCGGGGTCCGCCGGGTTGCCGTAGCCGCCGACGATCTCCTCGGCCAGCCGGCCGACCTCCTGGATGCGTTCGGTGGAGAACACTTTGGTGGCCGCCGCGTCGGCGACGGCGATCGTCTCGCCGGATGCGGCGACCTGCCAGTTCAGCAGTTCGTTGACCCGCCAGATCGCTCTGATCTGGCCCAGCAGCCGCTTGACGTCGGCCTGCTCGATCGGCGTCACGCCATCGGAGCCCGGCTTGGACGCCCAGGCGTGCACCCGGTCGTAGATGCCCGCGACGCGGCCGGCCGGGCCCAGCCCCACCCGCTCGTGGTTGAGCTGGGTGGTGATCAGCTTCCAGCCGCCGTTCTCCTCGCCGACGAGCATGTCGGCAGGCACCCGCACGTCGTTGTAGTAGGAGGCGTTGGTGTGGTGCGCCCCGTCGGACAGGATGATCGGGCGTCCAGGAGTAGCCGGGATCCTTGGTGTCCACGATCAGGATCGAGATGCCCTTGTGCTTGGCGGCACTCCGGGATCGGTGCGGCACGCCAGCCAGATGTAGTCGGCGTCGTGCGCGCCCGTGGTCCACATCTTCTGGCCGTTCACGATGTACTCGTCGCCATGGCGGACCGCGGTCGGTCCGCAGCGACGCCAGGTCGGTGCCGGCCTCGGGCTCGGAGTAACCGATCGCGAAATGGATGTCGCCGGACAGGATTCCGGGCAGGAACTTCTTCTTCTGTTGGTCGGTGCCGTACACCTGCAGGGTGGGCCCCACGGTCTGCAGCGTGACGAGCGGCAGCGGGACGTCGGCCCGGTTCGCCTCGTTGACGAAGATCTGCTGCTCGATCGGGCCGAAGCCCAGCCCGCCGTACTCCTTCGGCCAGCCCATCCCGAGCTTGCCGTCGGAACCCATCCGCTTGATCACCGCACGGTAGGCCTCGTTGTGCCGGTCCGACTCCATCGCCGCGGCCTCGTCCGGCGTGATGAGCGTCGAGAAGTACTGCCGCAGTTCGGCTTGCAGCTGCGCGCTGCTCGGGCGTCAGTTCGATGTACATTATGTCCCGGCTTCCGCACGCCCACCAGGTCGAGACGGTGTGACGGGCCGCCCAGCAGCCGGGTCAGATCCTTGATCGAGGAGTAGTAGCGGTCCATCGGGTAGGTGATGTCCATGCCCATCCCGCCGTGCAGGTGATGGCACAGCCGCATCGCCGGAGGGGCCTGCGAGGTGAGCCAGTAACCGAGGATCGCGAGGTCGTCGTCGGCGTCCAGCCCCTCGGACAGCAGCCACACCACCGAGTCGGCCACCAAAGACAGCGTGCGGGAGGCGATGTAGACCTCGGACAGCTGGGCGGCCACGGTCTGGAACGTCGACAGCGGCCTGCCGAACTGTTCCCGGGTGGCGACGTAGTCGGCGGTCAGGCGCAGCGCCCCGGCGACCAGACCCGCGGCGAACGCGCCCGATCGCGGCCAGCGCCAACTGGTTGACGCGAGCGCGGTGCGGCTCCGCTCGAGCACGTCGCGTCGGCCGACCGCGACGTCGGCGAACGACACGACGTACTCGTCGGATCCGTTGGACGTCGGCGTCTTGGTGCGCGTGATACCGTCGGCGTTCGCCGACACGACCACCACGCCCGGTATCGGCGGTGACGACGATCCAATCGGCGGCCTCGGCGCATAGCCGACGCCGAGTCTTGGTGCCGTTGAGCTTGCCGGCCGGCGAGCGACGTGGACGGCCGGTCCGGCAGTGCCGCACCCGGCTCGTTGAGCGCGAGGGTCAGCACCGACCCCTTGGCGACACCGGCCAGGTAGCGGTCCTGCTGCGGCTCGGAGGCCAGGTCGAGCAGCACCGCCGTGGCGCCGAGGCTCGACCAGCGCCGGACTGATGGTGCCGTGCCTGCCGATCTCGGTCAGCGCCGTGGCGATCTCGGCCAGACCGAGGCCGTCGCCGCCGAGCCGTTCCGGCACCGCCGAGCGCGGTGACACCGCCGGAGACCAGCGCGTCCCAGCGTGTTGTCCCGGTCCAGCACCGAGGTCACCACATCGGCGACGGCCTGCTGCCCTTCGTCTGGACTGAAATCCACCGACATCCTCCTTGAGCCTCGATGCAGTCAGTGACTGACGGGGCACTTTCCGGTGTAGTCCACCTGCCAGTGCTTGATGCCGTTGAGCCAGCCCGACTTCAGCCGCTCGGGCTGCACCGATGGGCTTGAGATCGGGCATGTGGTCGGCGACGGCGTTGAAGATCAGATTGATCGTCATCTTGGCGAGGTTGGCGCCGATGCAGTAGTGCGCGCCGGTGCCGCCGAACCCGACGTGCGGGTTGGGGTTGCGCAGGATGTCGAAGGTGTGCGGGTCTCGAACACCTCGTCGTCGAAGTTGGCTGAGCGGTAGGACATCACGACCCGCTCGCCCTTCTTGATCTGTCACGCCGCCCAGCTCGGTGTCCGCGAGCGCGGTGCGCTGGAACGCCGACACCGGGGTCGCCCAGCGGACGATCTCGTCGGCGGCGGTCTCGGGGCGTTCCTTCTTGTACAGCTCCCACTGCTCGGGGTTCTGCGAGAACGCGATCATGCCGTGGGTGATGGAGTTGCGGGTGGTCTCGTTGCCGGCCACCGCGAGCATCACGACGAAGAAGCCGAACTCGTCGTCGGAGAGCTTCTCGCCCTCGATGTCGGCCTCGATCAGCGTCGTGACGATGTCGTCGGTCGGGTTGTTCTTGCGCTCCTCGGCCATCTTCATCGCGTAGGTGATGAGCTCGAACGACGACATGGCCGGATCGACGTCGGCGTACTCGGGGTCCTCACCGGCGGTCATCTCGTTGGACCAGCGGAACAGCTTGTCGCGGTCCTCCTGCGGCACGCCCGAGCAGTCCGGCGATGGCCTGCAGCGGCAGCTCGCAGGACACCTGCTCGACGAAGTCGCCCGAGCCCTCGGCCGCGGCGGTCTCGGCGATCTTCTGGGCGCGGTTGCGCAGCTCCTCCTCGAGCCGTCCGACGGCGCGCGGGGTGAAGCCGCGGGAGATGATCTTGCGCAGCCGGGTGTGCTGCGGGGCGTCCATGTTCAGCAGGACGGCCTTCTGCAGATCGATCGCGTCGCGGGTCATCCCCTGCGGCCAGGTCGGGATGGCGCCGTCCGGCGAGCTGCCGAAGATGTCGTTGCGCTTGGACACCTCTTTGACGTCGGCGTGCTTGGTGACCAGCCAGTAGCCTTTGTCACCGAACCCGCCGGTGCCGCCGGGCACGTCGACCCAGTGGACGGGCTCGGACTTGCGCAGTTCGGCGAGCTCTTCGACGGGCAGACGCTCGAGATTCAGGGTCGCGTCGAGGAAGTCGAAGTCGGGCGTTATGGGGCATGAACTGGGGCCAGGCATAGGAAAGCACTCCTCAATTGCAACGTGTTCTAGTGCCAGTAAAACATGCCTCCACCGCAGATGAAAGGCACGGCCGCATCGCCGCTTGTCAGAGTAATGAAACGTGTTCTAGCCTGACGGAATGGGTAACCCTGTCATCGTCGAAGCCACCCGCAGCCCCATCGGAAAGCGCAACGGCTGGCTGTCCGGACTGCACGCCACCGAGTTGCTCGGGGCGGTCCAGCGGGCGCTCGTGGAGAAGGCCGGCATCGATGCCGCAGAGGTCGAGCAGGTCATCGGCGGCTGCGTGACCCAGTTCGGGGAGCAGTCCAACAACATCACCCGGGTCGGCTGGCTGGTGGCCGGGCTTGCCCGACCACGTCGGCGCGGTGACCATCGACTGCCAGTGCGGCAGTGGGCAGCAGGCCAACGGCCTGATCGCCGGGCTCATCGCCTCCGGTGCCATCGACGTCGGCATCGCCTGCGGCATCGAGGCGATGAGTCGCGTCGGACTCGGCGCCAACGCCGGGCCCGACCGCAGCATCATCCGGCCCGCGTCATGGGACATCGACCTGCCCGATCAGTTCACCGCCGCCGAGCGGATCGCCAAGCGGCGCGGGCATCACCCGCGAGGACATCGACCAGTTCGGGCTTCGAATCCCAGCGCAAGGCCAAGCAGGCGTGGGCCGAGGGCCGCTTCGACCGCGAGATCAGCCCCATCGAGGCGCCGGTGCTCGACGAGAACAAGCAGCCGACGTCGCGAGCGGCGCGTCGGTGACCCGCGACCAGGGGCTGCGCGACACGACGCTGGAGGGGCTGGCCTCGCTGAAGCCGGTGATCGACGGCGGTATTCACACCGCGGGCACCTCGTCGCAGATCTCCGACGGCGCTGCCGCGGTGCTGTGGATGGACGAAGACAAGGCCAAGGCGCTCGGGCTCACGCCCCGCGCCCGCATCGTCAGCCAGGCACTCGTCGGCGCCGAGCCGTACTACCACCTCGACGGCCCGGTGCAGTCGACGGCCAAGGTGCTCGAGAAGGCCGGGATGAAGATGGGCGACATCGACATCACCGAGATCAACGAGGCTTTCGCGTCGGTCGTGCTGTCGTGGGCGCGGGTGCACGAGCCCGACATGGACACGGTCAACGTCAACGGCGGCGCCATCGCGCTCGGCCATCCGGTGGGCAGCACCGGCAGCCGGCTGATCACCACGGCGCTGCACGAACTCGAGCGCACCGACAAGACCACCGCGCTGATCACGATGTGTGCCGGCGGCGCCCTGTCGACCGGAACGATCATCGAGCGGATCTAGTGCCCGGCCCCCAGATCAGCGCCGCCGACCGCATCGCCGCGGCGCAGGCCTACATCAGCGCGCTGGCCAGTCATCAGGCCGACGCGGTTCCGTTCGCTCCCGGCTGCACCCGCGTCGAGGTCGGCATCAAGACCGGGTTCTCGGGAAAACATCTGCGGCGCAGCCTCAATCGCGGCCTGCAGTACCGCGTGATCGAGTCGGTCAGCACGCCGGAGTTCACCGTCGACGGTGACACCGTGCGCGCCCGGTTCGACCTGTCGACCAAGCCGACGCTGGCCGGGCGCCGGGTGGGCGCGCACATCGACGAGACGTTCCTCATCCCCGCCGACGACCCGGCCGGGCGGGCGCAGATCCATCACATCCGGGCCGACATCCGCCCGTTTCTGACCCGTTAGGATCAGCCATGGCCAAACCGCCCCGCCCCCTGAGCCCCAAGCAGGTCGAAGGTCTGAACTCCAAGGCCGTCGGTGTCGGCATCAAGTGGATGTCGCGGTTCAACACCTGGGCGTTCAAGGCCACCGGCGGCCGGATCGGCTCCAAGTGGCGTGGCGGGTCCAACCGGTTCAGCGCACCTCCCCCGGTCGGGATCCTGACGACGATCGGCCGCAAGTCCGGACAGCCCAGGGAGAGCCCGCTGCTGTTTCTGCGCGAGGGTGACCGCGTGGTGCTCGTCGCCTCCCAGGGCGGCCGGGCGACCAACCCAATGTGGTACGCGAACATCAAGGCCAACCCGCGGGTCAAGTTCCAGATCAAGAACGAGGTCCTCGAGCTCGCCGCGCGTGACGCAACCGAGGCCGAGCGCGCCGAATACTGGCCCAAGCTCGACGCGCTCTACCCCGATTTCGCCAATTACCGGTCCTACACCGACCGCGAGATCCCGATTCTGCTCTGCGACCCCGCCTGACTCAGGCGCCGTACACCGGCACCGGCGGGCGCGCCTTGGCCAGCAGATCGGCCACGACGGGGCCCAGTTCCGCCGGATCCCACCGGGCGCCCTTGTCGATCTCGGGGCCGTGCGCCCAGCCCTCGGCGACGCGGATCTTGCCGCCCTCGACCTCGAACATCTTGCCGGTGACGTCCCGCGATTCCATGCTGCCCAGCCACACCACCAGCGGCGAGATGTTCTCCGGGGCCATCGCGTCGAAATCCTTGTCCTGCGTGGCCATCATGTCCGCGAAGACGGTCTCGGTCATCCGGGTGCGCGCCGAGGGCGCGATCGCGTTGACGGACACGCCGTAGCGGCCCATCTCGGCGGCGGCGACGAGCGTCAGCGCCGCGATCCCGGCCTTGGCCGCGCTGTAGTTCGCCTGCCCGACGCTGCCCTGCAGGCCCGCACCGGAACTGGTGTTGATGATGCGGGCGTCCACCTGCTTGCCGGCCTTGGACTTGCCGCGCCAGTAGGCGGCCGCGTGCTTCATCGTCGCGAAGTGCCCCTTGAGATGCACGGCCGTCACCGCGTCGAACTCTTCCTCGCTGGTGTTGGCGAACATCCGGTCCCGCACGATGCCGGCGTTGTTCACCAGGACGTCGAGCCCGCCGAACGCGTCGACCGCGGTCTGGATGAGGCCCTCGGCCTGCGCCCAGTCGGCGACGTTGGCGCCGCTGGTGACGGCTTCGCCACCGGCAGCGGTGATTTCGTCGACGACGCTCTGCGCGGCGCTGCCGCCGCCGGCCGGTGACCCGTCCAGGCCCACGCCGATGTCGTTGACCACCACGCGGGCGCCTTCGGCGGCGAACGCCAGCGCATGTGCGCGGCCGATCCCGCCGCCCGCACCCGTCACGATGACCACGCGGCCGTCCAGCAATCCCATATCGTTGTCTCCTTCTAGTTCTTGATGTCTGCAGTGGTCGTCGCCAGATAGTGCGGCGGCTCGCCGCCGCCGTGCACCTCGAGGGAGGCGCCGCTGATGTAGGACGCCGCCTCCGAGGCGAGAAATGCCGTGGCCCAACCGATGTCGTCCGGTTTGGCCAGCCGGCCCAGCGGCACGTTGCGCGAGATCGCCGCGATCGAGTCCGCGTCACCGTAGAACAGTTCGGACTGCTCGGTCTCCACCATGCCGACCACGACCGAGTTCACCCGCACCTTGGGCGCCCACTCGACGGCCAGCGTGGCGGTGATGTTCTCGACACCGGCCTTGGCGGCGCCGTAGGCGACCGTGCCCGGCGTGGGCCGCCGGCCGCTGACACTGGAGATGTTGACGATCGAGCCGCCCGAATCCTGGCGTCTGCATCACGGCATTGGCGTGCGTCGAAACCGACAGGGCGCCGAGCAGATTGAGCTCGACGATCTTGCGGCTGAACTTGGCCGACGCCTCGGCGGCAGGGACGTAGGGCGAGCCGCCCGCGTTGTTGACCGCGACATCGAGTCGGCCGTGATCGGCGACGATCCCGTCGACCAGCGCCTCGACCGCAGTCGTCGTCGCGGATGTCGCAGGCGCGGAACTCGTACGGCGAGCCCTCGACCGGGCGGCGTGCGCACGTCACGACGGTCGCGCCCTGTGCCGCGAAGACTCTGCTGATGCCGGCCCCGACACCGCGCACGCCGCCGGTGACCAGCACCACCCGGCCGGCGAGACCCAGGCTGATGGCCGGGGCGGCGGTCAGAGCAGCACTGTCGACGGCGTCAGTCACTGTGCTAGCGTACCAAGCAAGTGCTTGCTTAGGTACCCAGCAGGGAGTTGTGCATGCCGATCACCACGAAAACGGTGGAGCCGGGAATCGTCGCGGTCACCGTCGACTACCCGCCCGTCAACGCGATCCCGTCGCGCGGCTGGTTCGAACTCGCCGACGCGCTCACCGCCGCCGGCCGCGACCACAGCACCCACGTGGTGGTCCTGCGGGCCGAGGGACGCGGGTTCAATGCGGGCGTGGACATCAAGGAGATGCAGAACACCGAGGGCTTCACGGCGCTCATCGACGCCAACCGTGGCTGCTTCGAGGCGTTCCGCGCCGTGTACGAGTGCGCGGTGCCCGTCGTCGCCGCGGTCAACGGGTTCTGTGTCGGCGGCGGCATCGGACTGGTCGGCAACGCCGACGTCATCGTGGCGTCCGACGACGCGAAGTTCGGCCTGCCCGAGGTCGAGCGCGGCGCCCTCGGCGCCGCCACCCACCTGTCCCGCCTTGTGCCGCAACACATGATGCGCCGGCTGTTCTTCACCGCCGCCACCGTCGACGCGCGACCCTGCACCACTTCGGCTCGGTGCACGAGGTGGTGCCGCGCGCCGACCTCGACGAGGCCGCGCTGCGTGTGGCGCGCGACATCGCCGCCAAGGACACCCGGGTGATCCGGGCCGCCAAGGAAGCCCTGAACCTCATCGACGTGCAGAAGGTCAACGCCAGCTACCGGATGGAGCAGGGCTTCACGTTCGAGCTGAACCTGGCCGGGGTGGCCGACGAGCACCGCGACGCGTTCGCCGGGACGGACAAGGGATCGAAGTGACAGACAAGAGAACGACTCTCGACGAGGCGGTCGCCGGGCTCGAGAGCGGTATGACGATCGGCATCGGCGGCTGGGGATCGCGGCGCAAGCCGATGGCGTTCGTGCGGGCGCTGCTGCGCACCGATGTCACCGACCTGACCGTCGTCGCCTACGGCGGACCCGACGTCGGCCTGCTGTGCTCGGCGGGCAAGGTCAAGCGGGTCTACTACGGCTTCGTGTCGCTGGACTCGCCGCCGTTCTACGACCCGTGGTTCGCCAAGGCGCGCACGACCGGCGCGATCGAAGCGCGGGAGATGGACGAGGGCATGCTGCGCTGCGGGTTGCAGGCCGCCGCCCAGCGGCTGCCGTTCCTGCCGATCCGTGCCGGACTCGGCAGCGACGTCCGCGCGTTCTGGGGCGACGAGCTCAAGACCGTGCGCTCGCCCTACCCGACCGGCTCGGGCTACGAGGAACTCGTCGCGATGCCCGCGCTGAACCTCGACGCCGCCTTCGTGCACATGAATGTCGGCGACGCGCAGGGCAATGCGGCCTACACCGGGATCGACCCGTACTTCGACGACCTGTTCCTGATGTCCGCCGAGAAGCGCTACCTGTCGGTGGAGCAGGTGGTGCCGACCGAGGAGCTGGTGAAATCGGTTCCGCCGCAGGCGCTGTTGATCAACCGGATGATGGTGGACACCGTGGTCGAGGCGCCGGGCGGCGCACACTTCACCACCGCCGAGCCCGACTACCGGCGCGACGAGAAGTTCCAGCGGCACTACGCCGAGGCCGCCGGCTCGGACGAGACGTGGTCGGCGTTCGTCGAGACCTACCTGTCCGGCAGCGAGGCCGACTATCAGGCGGCCGTGCGTGCATTCCAGCAAGAGCAGGAGGCGTCCAAGTGATGTCGGCAACCCGTGCAGAAGTCTGCGCCGTCGCCTGCGCCGAATTGTTCCGCGACGCGGGCGAGATCATGGTCAGCCCGATGACGACCATCGTCTCGATCGGCGCCCGGTTGGCACGGCTGACCTTCTCCCCCGACATCCTGCTCACCGACGGTGAGGCCCGGCTGATCGCCGACACCCCCGCCATCGGCGCGGCCGCGGCCATCGAGGGCTGGATGCCGTTCGGCCGGGTGTTCGAGACCCTGGCGTGGGGCCGCCGCCACGTCGTGATGGGCGCCAACCAGATCGACCGCTACGGCAACCAGAACCTGTCGGCGTTCGGGCCGCTGCAGCACCCGACCCGGCAGATGTTCGGAGTGCGTGGCGCCCCGGGCAACACGATCAACCATGCGACCAGCTACTGGGTCGGCAACCACTCCAAGCGGGTGTTCGGTGACTCGGTCGACGTGGTGTCCGGGATCGGTTGGGACAAGGTCGATCCCGACAATCCCGCCTACCGGTTCGTCAACGTCTTCCGCGTGGTGACCAACCTCGGCGTCTTCGACTTCAACGGCCCCGACCACCAGATGCGCGCCGTGTCGCTGCACCCCGGCATCGAGGCCGGACAGGTCGCCGAGAACACCTCGTTCGAGGTGCACGGACTGGGCGAGGCCGAGACCACCCGACTGCCCAGCGCCGAGGAGCTGAGAATTCTCCGTGAGGTGATCGACCCGAAGTCGCTGCGCGACAAGGAAGTGCGATGAGCGCTCGCGCGAAGAGCCGGGGGCTGCGATGAGCCGGTTGTCGCACCCCGCTCACCGAGCTGGTCGGTATCGAACATCCGGTCGTGCAGACCGGGATGGGCTGGGTGGCCGGCGCGCGGCTGGTGTCGGCGACGTCGAATGCGGGCGGTCTGGGCATCCTCGCCTCGGCCACGATGACCCTCGAGGAGCTCACCGACCGCGGTGGCCAAGGTCAAGGCCGCCACCGACAAGCCGTTCGGCATCAACATCCGCGCCGACGCCGGCGACGCAGGAGACCGCGTCGACCTGCTGATCCGCGAGGGAGTCGAAGGTCGCCTCGTTCGCGCTGGCGCCGAAGCCCGATCTGATCGCCAAGCTCAAAGATGCCGGCGTCGTGGTGATTCCGTCGGTCGGGCTGGCCAAGCACGCCAAGAAGGTGGCCGGCTGGGGCGCCGACGCCGTGATCGTGCAGGGCGGTGAGGGTGGTGGCCACACCGGGCCGATCGCCACCACACTGCTGCTGCCGTCGGTGCTCGACGCAGTGGCCGACACCGGTATGCCGGTGATCGCCGCGGGCGGCTTCTTCGACGGCCGCGGGCTGGCGGCCGCGCTGTCCTACGGCGCCGCGGGAGTCGCGATGGGGACGCGGTTCCTGCTGACCACGGATTCCACGGTGCCCGACGCGGTGAAGCAGCGTTATCTGCAGGCCGCCCTGGACGGCACCGTCGTCTCCACCCGCGTCGACGGCATGCCCCACCGGGTGCTGCGCACCGGCCTGGTGGAGAAGCTGGAGGGCGGCTCACCCGTGCGCGGGTTCGCCGCTGCGGTGGGCAACGCGCAGAAGTTCAAGAAGATGACGGGCATGACGCTGGCGGTCGATGATCCGCGACGGCCTGGCGATGCGGCACGGCAAGGATCTCACCTGGTCCCAGGTGGTGATGGCGGCCAACACGCCGATGCTGCTGAAAGCCGGCTTGGTCGAAGGCAATACCGACGCCGGCGTGCTGGCCTCCGGTCAGGTCGCCGGGATCATCTCCGATCTGCCCTCGTGTGCCGAGCTGGTCGAATCGATCGTCGACGAGGCGATCAAGCACCTGGAGTCCGCCACCGCCTTCATCAGGAGGTGAGGACGGGGGCCCATCCTCGTCTCGAGGCGGTCGGTACGGCCGGCGTGCCGCAGCCCTCAGACCGGCTCAGGGGCGGCCGGCTGCTCGGGCCGATGGAGCGGCTGCTGATCGTCGGCCCGGGAATCGATGCAGTCACCGAGTACTTCCTGGTCGGCAGCTTCGCAAGCTGGCTGATCGCTCTGGCCGGTCTCGCCCTCACGGCGGCCTGAGCGTCTCTGGCGAATCCGCCGCGGCGGCTGAGGCGGCTTCCTAGACTCGGCCCCGTGAAGACCAACGCTGCGATCCTGTGGGAATACGGCTCCGAGTGGACCGTCGAAGAGATCGATCTCGATCCGCCGGGTGACGGCGAGGTGCTGGTGTCGTGGGAGGCGACGGGACTGTGCCACTCCGACGAGCACATCCGCACCGGTGACCTGCCCGCGCCGCTGCCGCTGATCGGCGGCCACGAAGGGGCTGGGATCGTGCGGGAGGTCGGCGCCGGGGTCGTCGGTCTGGCGCCCGGCGACCACGTCGTCGCCTCGTTCCTGCCCGCCTGCGGCCGGTGCCGGTTCTGCTCGACCGGCCACCAGAACCTGTGCGACCTGGGCGCGATGATCATGGCCGGCACCCAGCTGGACGGCACCTACCGGCGCCACGTCCGCGGCCAGGACGTCGGGGTGATGGCGCTGGTCGGCACCTTCTCGCAGTACGGCACCGTGCCCGAAGCGTCCATCGTCAAGATCGACGACGACATCCCGCTGTCGCGGGCGTGCCTGCTCGGCTGCGGTGTCACGACCGGGTGGGGTTCGGCGGTCAACACCGCCGACGTGCAGCCCGGCGACACCGTCGTGGTGATCGGCTTCGGCGGCATCGGCAGCGGCGCGATGCAGGGCGCACGGCTGGCCGGTGCCGAGAAGATCGTCGTCGTCGAACCGGTCGAGGAGAAGCGGGCCAAGGCCCTTCAGTTGGGTGCCACGCACTTCGCCACGTCGCTGCCCGAGGCGACCGCGCTGGTCGCCGAGCTGACCCGCGGCGTGATGGCCGACTCGGCGATCCTGACCGTCGGGCTGCTCGAGGGCTCGATGCTCGAGGACGCCGCCAACATCATCCGCAAGGGCGGCGCGGTGGTGATGACGGCGCTCGTCGACGATGGCCGACAACCAGCCGACGCTGGGCATGATGATGTTCACGCTGTTCCAGAAGCGGCTGCTGGGCAGCCTCTACGGCGAGGCCAATCCGCGCGCCGACATTCCGCGGCTGCTGTCGCTCTACCGCGAAGGCAAGCTGCTGCTCGACGAGACCGTCACCCACGAGTACAAGCTCGCCGAGGTCAACGAGGGCTATGAGGACATGCGCGCGGGCCGCAACATCCGCGGCGTGATCCTGCACGACCACTGACGAACTCTGCGGACTAGAGCCGTTCGATGATCGTGACGTTGGCGGTGCCGCCGCCCTCGCACATCGTCTGCAGACCGTAGCGACCGCCGATGCGCTCCAGCGTGTTCAGCATGGTGGCGAAGAGCTTCGCGCCGGTGGCGCCGAGGGGGTGCCCGAGCGCGATCGCGCCGCCGCTGGGGTTGACCTTCGCCGGGTCGGCCTTGGTCTCCTTCAGCCACGCCTGCACGACGGGGGCGAACGCCTCGTTGATCTCGACGGTGTCGATGTCGTCGATCGACAGCCCCGTCTTCTCCAGCGCGTAGCGGGTGGCCGGGATCGGACCGGTGAGCATGAACACCGGGTCGGCGCCGCGGGCGCTGATGTGATGGATGCGGGCCCGCGGCTTGAGTCCGTGCGTCCTGCACTGCGTTCTCGGAGGCCAGCAGCACCGCGCTGGCGCCGTCGGAGATCTGGCTGGCCATCGCCGCGGTCAGCCGGCCGCCGTCGACGAGCGTCTTGAGGCCGGCCATCTTCTCCAGCGACGTGTCGCGGGGGCCCTCGTCGACACGGAACCCGTCGACCTCGAGGATCTCGTTCTCGAAGTGGCCCGCCCGGATGGCGGCCTGCGCACGCTGATGGCTCGTCAGCGCGAACTGCTCCATGTCCTCGCGGGAGATGTCCCACTTCTCGGCGATCATCTCCGCACCGCGGAACTGCGAGATCTCCTGGTCGCCGTAGCGGTGCAGCCAGCTCTTGGATTCGTTTGTCGGGGAGGTGAAGCCGAACTGCTCGCCGACGATCATCGCCGAGCTGATCGGGATCTGGCTCATGTTCTGCATGCCGCCTGCGACGATCAGATCCGCGGTGCCGGACATGATCGCCTGGGCGCCGAACGAGATGGCCTGCTGGCTGGACCCGCACTGCCGGTCGACGGTGACACCGGGCACCTCCTCGGGGAATCCGGCGGCCAGCCACGAGAGCCGGGCGATGTTGCCGGCCTGCGGACCGATCGCGTCGACGCAGCCGGCGATGACGTCGTCGACGGCACCCGGGTCGACGTCGTTGCGGTCGAACAGCCCGCGCCATCCGGCGGCGCCGAGGTCGACGGGATGCATTCCGGCAAGCGATCCGTTGCGCTTACCGATGGCGGTGCGCACAGCGTCGATGACGTACGCCGGAGAGGATGTAGCCATTGTCATACTCCGTGTGTTGGTTCGGCGGTGATCCCACCGAGAACGATTGAAAGGTATTGCCGACCAACCTCTTCGGCGGTCAGCGGTCCGCCGGGCTGGTACCAGCGTACCGAAACCCAGGTGGTGTCCCGGATGAACCGGTACACCAGGTCGACGTCCGACGTCGGGGCGGAAGTAGCCCTGCTCGATGCCCTGGTTGAGCACCTCGACCCACATCTTGCGCTGCTCTCTGTTGCGCTCCTCCACATAGGCGAACCGCTCCTGCGACGAGAGCCGCTTGGCCTCGTCCTGGTAGATCACCACTTCGCGCGTGCCGGGTCGTCGATCGCCTCGAACGAGGCCATGAACAGTCCCTTGAGACGCTCCAGCGGATTCGGCTCGGTCTCGACGATCTGCTGGTAGCGCTCGAACAGCCAGTCCAGGAAGCCGCGCAGCACCTCGTCGACCATCTCCTCCTTGGAGGAGAAGTGGTGATACAGGCTGCCCGACAGGATGCCCGCCGAATCGGCGATGTCACGCACCGTGGTGGCCCGCAGGCCGCGCTCGGCGAACATCGTCGCGGCGAGCCGAAGCAGTTCGTCGCGGCGGGTGTTCGGCGGGACTCCCGGTCATGGGTGCTGGCTCGACACCGAGATCACTTCGCCGGTCAGATAACTGGAGTAATCGCTGGCCAGGAACGCGATGGTGGCCGCGACCTCCCACGGCTCGGCCGCGCGGCCGAAGGCCTCGCCCTCGGCCAGCCGGTCGAGCAGCTCGCTGCTGGAGGTCTTCTCGAGGAACTTGTGCCGGGCGATGCTGGGCGACACGGCATTGATCCGCACGCCGTAGTCGACGGCCTCGATCGCACTGCAGCGGGTCAACGCCATCACGCCCGCCTTGGCCGCGGCGTAGTGCGACTGCGAGTGCTGGGCCCGCCAGCCCAGCACGCTGGCGTTGTTGACGATCACGCCGCCGTGCGGGGCGTCGCGGAAATACCGCAGCGCGGCCCGGGTCGCGCGCATCACCGACGTCAGCGTCACGTTGAGCACGCGGTCCCACTCGTCGTCGGTCATGTCGACGACGGGCGTCTGCCCGCCCAGTCCGGCGTTGTTGACCAGCACGTCCAGCCTGCCGGCCTTGTCGACGGTCGGTGGTGATCAGCGCGTCGACCGCCTCGGTGGACGTGACGTCGCAGACCACCGCGTCGACCTTGCCGAGGCCGAGCGAGGCCAGTTCGTCGCGGGTCTCGCCCAGCCGGCGTTCGTGGTAGTCGGAGACGACGACGTCGGCGCCTTCGAGCAGCGCGCGACGGGCGGTCGTCGACCCGATGCCGGTGCCGGCCGCGGCCGTCACCAGGACGACCTTGCCCGTCAGCAGTCCGTGGCCGTCGATCTCTTTCGGGGCGACGGAAAGATCCGTCATCACGTCTCCCTTGCGGGCCTCTCCGGGGCAGGCCGAGCACCCGCTCGGCGATGATGTTGCGCTGGATCTCGTTGGACCCGCCGTAGATGGTGTCCGAGCGGGAGAACAGGTACAGCCGCTGCCATTCGTCGAACTCGCCGTCGTCCAACGTCAGGCCGGCCATGCCCCGCACGTCCATCGCGATCTCGCCGAGCTCGCGATGCCAGTTGGCCCACAACAGCTTCGACACGCTGTCTTTTCCGGCGGCCGCGCCGTCTCCTCGACGTCCATGGTGGCCAGCGCATAGGACCGCATCGCCTTCAGGCCCGGCCCAGGACCGGGTGAGCCGCTCGCGGATCAGCGGATCGTCGGCCGCGCCGGTGCGCTTGGCCAGCTCGACGAGATTGGAATGCTCACGGGCGTAACGGATCTGCTGGCCCAGCGTGGACACTCCGCGCTCGAAGGTGAGCGTGCCCATCGCCACCCGCCAGCCGTCACCGGGCTCGCCGACCACGAGGTCGGCGTCGGTGCGGGCGTCGGTGAAGAACACCTCGTTGAACTCCGAGTCACCCGTCAGCTGGATGATCGGGCGGACCTCGACTCCGGGCTGATCCAGCGGCACCAGCAGATAGGACAGGCCGGCGTGGCGCTTGGAACCCTTCTCGGTGCGGGCCACCACGAAGCACCACTGCGCCCAGTGCGCGAGCGACGTCCACACCTTCTGCCCGTTGATCACCCATGGTCGCCGTCGAGCTCGGCCGGTGGTGGAGACGTTGGCCAGATCGCTGCCCGCGCCGGGCTCGGAGTAGCCCTGCGACCACAGCTCGGTGACGTCGAGGATTTGCGGCAGGAAGCGCTGCTGCTGCTCCGGGGTGCCGTAGGCGATCAGCGTCGGCCCGAGCAGTTCCTCGCCGAGGTGGTTGACCTTGTCGGGCGCGTTGGCCTTCGCGTACTCCTCGTAGAACGCGACCCGGTGGGCGACCGACAGGCCGCGGCCGCCGTGCTCTTCCGGCCAGCCCAGACAGGTCAGGCCGGCGGCGGCCAGATGCCGGTTCCAGGCCAGCCGCTCTTCGAAGGCTTCGTGCTCGCGGCCGGGACCGCCCAGGCCCTTGAGCGCGGCGTATTCACCGACCAGATTGTCGGCGAGCCAGTCGCGGACCTCAGCCCTGAACTCCTGGACCTCTATCACCCCTGTAGGCTAACCTACCAAGCACTTGCTTTGTTAGCCGATCCCCCGAAGGAGTTTCGATGACGACCGCCCCGAGGACCACTCCCGCGGTTCTCGACCGGATCGCGCGCGAGCTCGCCGACCACGACGCGGTGGTGACCGCGGCCAGAACGCTGACCTTCGCCGATCTGCGCCGCGAGGTCCGGCAGGCCGCGGCGGCCATGATCGACCTGGGCGTCGAGCCCGGCGACCGGGTCGCGATCTGGTCGCCGAACACCTGGCACTGGGTGGTCGCGTGCCTGGCCACCCACTACGCCGGCGGCGTGCTCGTGCCCCTGAACACCCGCTACACCGCCAGCGAGGCCACCGACATCCTGGCCCGCACCGCCGCCCCGCTGCTGTTCGCCTCCGGCGAGTTCCTGGGTGCGGACAAGGCGGCGTCGCTGGACCGCGACGCGCTGCCCGCGCTGCGTCACATCGTGCGCATTCCCGATCGACAGGGACGACGGCACATGGGACGAGTTCGTCGGCCGGGGCACCGACTCCGAGGCCGTGCGAGGCGCGCGCCGCGGCCGTCCGCGCCGACGACGTGTCCGACATTCTCTTCACCTCCGGCACCACCGGGCGCAGCAAGGGCGTGCGGTGCGCGCACCGGCAGTCGCTCGACGCCTCGGCGGCCTGGGCGGCGTGCGGCCAGCTCACCAGCGCCGACCGCTACCTGTGCATCAACCCGTTCTTCCACAACTTCGGCTACAAGGCCGGCATCCTGGCGTGCCTGCAGACCGGCGCCACGCTGTTCCCCGAGCTGACGTTCGACCCGAGTCGCGGCGATGCGGGCGGTCGCCGAGCACCGCATCACCGTGCTGCCCGGCCCGCCGACGATCTACCAGACCCTGCTCGACCACCCCAGGCGCGCCGAACTACGACTTGAGCTCGCTACGATTCGCGGTCACCGGTGCCGCCACGATCCCGGTCGTGCTGATCGAGCGGATGCAGAACGAGCTCGACATCGACATCGTGCTGACCGCGTACGGGCTGACCGAGGCCAGCGGATTCGGCACCATGTGCCGCGCCGACGACGACGCCGTCACCGTCGCCACCACCTCCGGTCGCCCGATCGCGGACTTCGAGCTGCGCATCGGCGAGACAACGGCGAGGTGCTGCTGCGCGGACCCAACGTGATGCTCGGCTACCTCGACGATCCCGAGGCCACCGCCGCCGCGATCGACGCCGACGGCTGGCTGCACACCGGTGATGTCGGCGAGCTCGACGAGGCCGGGCAATCTGAAGATCACCGACCGGCTCAAGGACATGTACATCTGCGGCGGCTTCAACGTCTATCCCGCCGAGATCGAGCAGGTGCTGGCGCGCCTGGACGGCGTCGCCGAGGCGGCGGTGATCGGCGTGCCCGACGACCGGCTCGGCGAGGTCGGCAAGGCGTTCGTCGTGCACGTTGCCGGGCGCCGAGCTCGACGAGCAGACCGTGATCGACCTACACGCGCGAGCATCTCGCGAACTTCAAGACCCCGCGGTCGGTCGAGTTCCTCGACGCGCTGCCGCGTAACCCCGGAGGCAAAGTGGTCAAACCACAACTCCGCAAGATCGGCGAAAGGGCCTGAGTTGGACCTCGACTTCGACGACGCCACCGCGAGAGTTCCGGGCCGAGGTGCGCGAGTTCCTCGCCGCGAACCGCGACTCCTTCCCGACCGAAGTCCTACGACACCGCCGAGGGCTTCGAGCAGCACCGCCGCTGGGACAAGGTGCTGTACGACGCGCGGCCTGTCGGTGATCACGTGGCCGGAGCGCTACGGCGGCCGCGACGCGACGCTGCTGCAGTGGATCGTCTACGAGGAGGAGTACTTCCGCGCGGGCGCCCCGGGACGCGCGAGCGCCAACGGGACGTCGATGCTGGCGCCGACGCTGTTCGCGCACGGCACCGAGGAGCAGCGTCGACCGCGTGCTGCCGAAAATGGCCAGCGGCGAGGAGATCTGGGCGCAGGCGTGGTCGGAGCCGGAGTCGGGGAGCGACCTGGCCTCGTTGCGTTCCACGGCGACCAAGACCGACGGCGGCTGGCTGCTCAACGGCCAGAAGATCTGGAGTTCCCGCGCAGTGTTCGGCGAGCGGGCGTTCGGGCTGTTCCGCTCCGATCCGGAGGCGCAGCGGCACAAGGGCTTGACGTACGTCATGTTCGACCTGAAGGCCGACGGCGTGACGGTGCGCCCGATCGCCCAGCTCGGCGGCGACACCGGGTTCGGGGAGATCTTCCTCGACGACGTCTTCGTCCCCGACGAGGACGTGATCGGCGGGGTGCACGACGGCTGGCGCGCCGCGATGAGCACCTCGAGCAACGAACGCGGCATGTCGCTGCGCAGCCCGGCGCGGTTCCTCGCGCCCGCCGAACGCCTGGTCGCACAGTGGAAGAGCAATCCCGACCCGGCGTTCACCGACCGCGTCGCCGACGCGTGGATCAAGGCGCAGGCCTACCGGTTGCACACGTTCGGGACTGTCACCCGGCGTGGCGGGCGGCGGCGAGCTGGGCGCGGAGTCGTCGATCACCAAGGTGTTCTGGTCCGATCTCGACGTCGCGCTGCACCAGACCGCGCTGGATCTGCGCGGCGCCGACGGCGAACTCGACGGGCCCGGTCACCGAGGGCCTGCTGTTCGCGCTCGGCGGCCCGATCTACGCCGGCACCAACGAGATTCAGCGCAACATCATCGCCGAGCGGCTGCTGGGCCTGCCCCGAAAGTAGACGACGTGAACTTCGAGATCGACGAACAGCAGCGCGACTTCGCGGCGAGCATCGACGCCGCACTGGGTGCTGCGAATCTGCCCGCGGCCGTGCGGGCCTGGGCTGCCGGCGACACCGCGCCGGGCCGCAAGGTGTGGTCGCAGCTGGCCGACCTGGGCGTGACGGCGCTGCTGGTGCCCGAGAAGTACGACGGCATCGACGCGCATCCGGTGGACCTGGTGGTCGCGCTGGAGCGGCTGGGCAGGTGGAGCGTGCCCGGGACCGGTGACCGAGTCCATCGCGGTCGCACCGGTTCTGCTCGGCTGACGACGACCGCGGCGCCGCACTGGCGTCCGGCGAACTGATCGCGACGGTCGCGCTACCGCCGACGGCACCGCGGGCGGTCGACGCCGACACCGCGGGGCTGATCCTGCTCGCCGAGGACGGCGCGCTGCGCGAGGGCGTCGGCGGGTGACCAGCACGAGTCGGTGGATCCCGAGCCGGAGACTGTTCGACGTCACCGCGGTCGGCGATGCCCGACCGCCGACGTGGCGCGCGCCTCCGAGTTCGGCGCGCTGGCCACCGCCGCGCAACTGGTCGGTGCCGCCCAGGCGATGCTGGACGCGTCGGTCGAATACGCCAAGCAGCGCAGCCAGTTCGGCACGGTGATCGGCACCTATCAGGCCATCAAGCACAAGCTCGCCGACGTGTTGATCGCCGTCGAGCTGGCCCGCCCGCTGGTCTACGGTGCGGCGCTGTCGCTGGCCGACCGATCGGACGACACGGCGCGCGACGTCAGCGCCGCCAAGGCCGCGGCGGCCGACGCCGCACTGCTGGCGGCGCGGTCGGCGCTGCAGACCCACGGCGCGATCGGCTACACGCAGGAACACGACCTCTCGCTGCTGCTGCTCCGCGTGCAGGCGCTGCGTCCGGCGTGGGGCGACCCGATGTGGCACAAGCGGCGAGTGTTGGAGGCACTGTAGATGTGCGCGAAGAGCGGGAGCTGCTGCGCGACACCGTCGCCGCGCTCGTGCGACGAAGCACGCCTCACCCGAGGCGGTGCGTAAGGCCGACCGACGTCGGAACGCGGCTACGACCAGGCGCTGTGGCAGATGCTGTGCGAGCAGGTCGGGGCCGCGGCGCTGGTGGTTCCCGAGGAACTGGGCGGCGCCGGCGGTGAGCTGGCCGACGCCGCGGTGGTGCTCGAGGAACTGGCCAAGGGGCTGGTGCCGACCCCGCTGCTGGGTACCACGCTCGCCGAACTCGCACTGCTGTCGGCCGACGAGCCCGATACCGACGCACTCGAGAAGCTGGTCGAAGGCGCATCGATCGGCGCGGTCGTGTTCGACCCGGGGTACGTGGTCAACGGTGACACTGCCGACGTCGTGATCGCCGCCGACGGGGCGACGCTCACGCGCTGGACGTCGTTCACCTCCCACCCGGTCGTCGCGATGGACATCACTCGCCGGTTGGCCCGGCTGGACGCCACCCAGACCGCGCCGCTCGGCCCGGACCCCGGCCTGCCGGCCACGGCGGCGATCCTGGTGGCCGCCGAACAGATCGGCGCCGCGAGCCGCTGCCTCGACCTCACCGTGCAGTACACCAAGGACCGCGTGCAGTTCGGTCGCCCGATCGGCAGTTTCCAGGCCCTCAAGCACCGGATGGCGGATCTCTACGTCGCCGTGCAGTCGGCCAAGTCGGTCGTCGACGAGGCGGTGGCCGAGCCGTCGCCGACCTCGGCGGCGCTGGCCCGGCTGGCGGCCAGCGAGGCCTTCTCCACGGTCGCGGCCGAGGCCGTGCAGATGCACGGCGGCATCGCGATCACCTGGGAGAGCGACATCCAGCTGTACTTCAAACGCGCGCACGGCAGCGCGCAGTTGCTCGGGCCGCCGCGCGAACAGGTGCGCCGCCTCGAATCCGAGGTGTTCTAGCAACCGTGCTGGAATGAGCGCCTCACTGCGGGCGGGTATCCCGCCGTTCTATGTGATGGACGTGTGGCTGGCCGCGGCCGAGCGCCAGCGCACCCACGGCGACCTGGTCAACCTGTCCGCCGGCCAACCCAGCGCCGGAGCTCCCGCAGCCGTCCGGGACGCCGCCGTCTCCGCGCTCATGCGCAACCAGCTCGGATACTCCGTCGCGCTGGGCATCCCCGAGCTGCGTACCGCGATCGCCGAGAGCTACCAGACCCGCCACGGGCTGGTCGTCGCCCCGGACGACGTCGTCGTCACGACGGGCTCGTCCGGCGGATTCCTGTTGGCCTTTCTGGCCTGCTTCGACGTAGGAGACCGCGTCGCCATCGCCAGCCCGGGATACCCCTGCTACCGCAACATCCTGTCCGCCCTGGGGTGCGAGGTCGTGGAGCTGCCGTGCGGGCCCGACACCCGGTTCCAGCCCACCCTGCAGATGCTGACCGAACTCGAGCCCCCAGTGAGCGGAGTGATCGTCGCGAGCCCGGCCAACCCGACCGGCACCGTCATACCACCCGAGGAACTCGCCGCGATCGCGTCGTGGTGTGAATCCACCGGGGTGCGCCTGATCAGCGACGAGGTCTACCACGGCCTGGTGTACCCCGGAGCGCCGGCGACCAGCTGCGCCTGGGAGACCTCCCGGGAATCGATTGTGGCGAACAGCTTTTCGAAGTACTTCGCGATGACCGGTTGGCGGCTCGGCTGGCTGCTGGTGCCGCAGGAACTCAAGCGCGCGGTGGACTGCCTGGCCGGCAACTTCACCATCTGTCCGCCGGTGCTGCCCCAGCTGGCAGCGGTGTCGGCGTTCACCCCGGAATCGATCGCCGAGGCCGAATCACTGCTCGACGGGTACGCCGCCAACCGGACCCTGCTGCTGGATGGTCTGCGCGCGATCGGGATCGACCGGCTCGCGCCCACCGACGGCGCGTTCTACGTCTACGCCGACGTATCCCATCTGACCACCGATTCGCTCGGCTTCTGCTCGAAGTTGCTGAACGACACCGGCGTTGCGATTGCGCCAGGCGTCGACTTCGATACGGTGCGCGGTGGCGCGTTCGTCCGGCTGTCGTTCGCGGGACCCCCGTCGGACATCGAAGAGGCGCTGCGCCGGATCGGCACCTGGCTGCCCCGGTGAGCATCGCCGCCCAGCGGGCACCGTGTTGGCGGCCGGATTCACGACGGCGTTCGGTGCCCACGCCGTCGCGGCCACGCTCGGCACCACAACCACGGGAACGGCCGCCTCGCTGTTGACCCTGGGCGCACTGCTGGCGATCTACGACGGTGCGGAGGTGGTGCTCAAGCCCGTGTTCGGGACACTGGCCGACCGGATCGGCGTACGCACGTTTTTGTCCGGTCTGTCGCCCGTCGTCACGGGCGCCGCCGTTTCGGTGCTCGCACTGACCACCGCGCTCGCCCAACCTCTGGTCGGGCGTGCGCTCGACGCAGGGCGGCTGGCACTCGGCGCGGGCATCACGACGGGTGTCGTGCTCACGGCCGTCGGCCTGATCGCCGTGACGCTTCCGGGTTTGTTGGGGTTGCTGTGCGCCGGGCTGGTAGGTCTTCGCCGCGGCGTCACGGCGGCGTACGCGATGGCCCGACGACTCCCGCCGAGCGACTCGGGCAGACCATGGGGGCCGCCGAGATCGGCCGCGAGTGCGGTGACGCGGCGGGGCCACTGGTGGTCGCGTCGATCGCCGCGCTTTCCAGCGTCGCGTTCGGATTCGCCGGACTGGCCGTGCTGATCGGCGCCGCGGGGGCGGCTACGGCCGGCTTCAGCTCGCCTACGTGTCAGTGGGGCTGGCTAGACTCGCACACATGTTCGATGTGGACGGCGACGCTTCGGAGGCGGAGTTGCGTGCCGCCGTGGAGCGGTTCGAGCGGGTGAAGGCGTCTGCGGCGGCGGCCCAGGCGCGGGCGACGGCGTTGTGGGCGGCCAAGCGTCGCGCGGCCGAGGCCGCCGCCGGGGTGCCGGCGGCTAAGCGGGGCCGCGGGCTGGCCACCGAGGTCGCGCTGGCCCGCCGCGATGCCCCGGTGCGCGGCAACCAACACCTGGGTGTCGCGACCGCGTTGGTGCACGAGATGCCGCACACCCTGGCCGCGCTGCAGGCCGGGATACTCACCGAGTACCGGGCCACCCTGATCGTCAAGGCCTCGGCCTGTCTCAGGGTGGAGCACCGCCGTGCCCTCGATGCCGAACTGTGCGCCGACCCCGACGCTCTGGTCGGGTGGGGCAACGCCCGGGTGGAGGCCAGAGCCAAGCAGATCACCGCCCGCCTGGACGCCGCCGCGGTGGTCGAACGCAACGCCAAAGCCGTCGCGGATCGCTCGGTGTGGACTCGGCCGGCTCCCGAGGGCATGGTCTACCTGACCGCGCTGCTGCCGCTGGCCCAGGGCATCGGCGTCTACGCCGCGCTCAAACGCGAAGCCGACGTCAGCGGCGATGGCCGCGGACGCGGCCAGGTCATGGCCGACACCCTCTATGAACGCATCACCGGAAGACCGGCCCACGCACCGGTGCCGGTGGCGGTGAACCTCGTCATGGCCGACACCACCCTGTTCGGGGAGGATGACTGCCCCGGCTGGGTCACCGGATACGGCCCCGTCCCCGCGGTGGTGCTGCGCGACCTGGTCAGCGACGCCCTCGACGCCGAGACCAAAACCACGCTGCGCCGGCTCTACCGGCACCCGCGCAGCGGGCAGTTGGTCGCGATGGAATCGCGGGCGCGGATCTTCCCCCAAGGGTTGGCCCGCTTCATCGGCCTGCGCGATCAAACCTGCCGCACCCCGTACTGCAACGCCGCGATCCGCCACACCGACCACGCCATCCCCGCCCGCCACGGCGGCCCGACCAGCGCCCGCAACGGCCTAGGCGAATGCGAAGCCTGCAACTACACCAAAGAAGCCCCCGGCTGGACCGTCAGCACCAGCGACACCCACGGCGCGCACACCGCCGCATTCCACACCCCCACCGGCGCCGTCTACCACAGCACCGCACCCCCACCACCCGGACCACCCATCCGACAACGGCTCAGCCTGCTCGAAGGCCGCCTCAGCATCGACCTGGTCACGTTCGACGCTGCGTGACGTACCAGTCGAGCAGCGCAGGGTCGTCGACGGCGCTGCGTTCGACGACCTTGGCCGCATCGCGACCCTGGAACAGCTTCTTGATCGGCACCTCGAGTTTCTTGCCGGTGCGGGTGTGCGGAATTCCGGGGGCGACGATGATCTCGTCGGGCACGTGCCGCGGCGAGACCTCGGTGCGGATCGCGTCGTTGATCTTGTCGCGCAGCTGCGTCGGTGAGGTCGACGCCGTCGGCGAGCACCACGAACAGCGGCATCCAGTAACCGCCGTCGGACTGCTCGGCACCGATCACCAGTGCCTCGGCGACCTCGGGCAGGCTCTCCACCACCTGGTAGATGTCGGCGCTGCCCATCCTGATGCCGTGCCGATTCAAGCGTGGAATCCGAGCGTCCGTGCACGATGACGCTGCCGTGGTCGGTGATGGTGATCCAGTCGCCGTGCCGCCAGACGCCCGGGATACACCTCGAAATAGGCCTCGCGGTAACGGCTTCCGTCGGGGTCGTGCCAGAACGCCACCGGCATCGACGGCATGGGCTTGGTGATGACGAGCTCGCCCACCTCGCCGCGCACGGGGTTGCCCGGATTCGTCCCAGGCGTCCAGCGCGACCCCGAGGAAGGGCGCCGACAGCTCACCGGGCCACACCGGGACGGTGCGCACCCCGCCGATGAACGCCGACACCACATCGGTGCCGCCGCTGATCGACGCGACCTGGACGCCGACCTCGTCCCGCAGCCACAGCGACGACGACGACGGCAGCGAAGACCCCGTGATGCCGACGGTCCTCAGCGCCGACAGGTCATGCGTGCGGGCGGGATGGGCGTCGGCCTTCATACAGCCCAGGACGTAGCCCGGGCTGGTGCCCAGCACGGTGGCGCCGCACCCGGGCCGCGATCGCCCACAGCGCATCGGGCGCCGGGGCGTTGGGGCTGCCGTCGTAGCAGACGATCGTCGCGCCGACGAGCAGCCCCGCGACCTGGAAGTTCCACATCATCCAACTGGGGCTGGTGTACCAGAAGAAAGTGTCATCGCGGCCGATGTCGGACTGCAGCGCAACGGCTTTCAGATGCTCGACCACCACCCCGCCGTGCCCGTGCATGATGCCCTTCGGCAACCCGGTGGTCCCCGACGAGAACAGGATCCACAGCGGGTGATCGAAAGGCACCGCCACGCTGTCGAGGCCGCGCGCGCTGCGCCGGGTGAGGTCGGCGAGGGTGAACGTGGCGGTCAGCGTGGGCAGCCCGTCGCGCAGCGCGGCCACGTCGGCACGCTTGTCGCGGTATTTGCCCGCGAAGCGGTAGCCGTCGGCGGCCACCAGCACCTTCGGTTCCAGCTGGCCGAGACGATCGAGTGCCGCCTTGGCCGAATAGTCCTGGCCGCACGCGCTCCACACCGCCCCGATGCTGGCCGTGGCCAGGAACGCGATCACCGCCTCGGGAATGTTCGGCAGGTAGCCGGCCACCCGGTCGCCCGGGCCTACGCCGTGCTCGCGCAACAGTTCTGCGAATGCCGCGGCGCGTCCCAGCAGTTCGTCCCACGACACTTCACGGTCCGGGCCGTCCTCACTGACCGCGATGATCGCGGGCCGGTCGGTCGCGTGCGTTGCGCACGATCGCGTCGACGTAGTTGCAGTCGGTGCCGGGAAACCAACGGGCACCTGGCATTTCGGGGTGTTCGAGAACGGTCGGTCGCCCGCTGCCCGAGGTCGAAGTAGTCCCACAGCGCCGCCCAGAAACCCTCGATGTCGTCGACCGACCACTGCCACAACGCGTGGTAGTCGGCGGAAATCGGCGGCCGGTGCGCTGTGCGGCGAACCGGGCGAAGTCGGTGACCCGGGCGTCGGCGACGTCGTCGTCGTCGGGTACCCACTGCGGCTCATCGGTCGTCGCTGTCAACGTGCGCTCCATCCGCCGTCCATCGTGTACGACGCGCCGGTCACCATGCCCGCGGACGGGCGATGCCAGCCAGCCCACCAAGACCCACCTCCTCGGGCTCGACGAGCCGTTTCACCGCGCTCTCCTTGAGCAGGATGTCGGTGACGACCTGGTCCTCGCCGATGTTATGCGTTCGGGCCTGATCGGCGATCTGCTTGGTCACCAGCGGGGTGCGGACATATCCGGGGTTGACGCAGTTGCTCGTGACGCCGTGCGGACCGCCCTCGAGCGCGGTCACCTTGGACAGCCCCTCGAGCGCGTGCTTGGCGGTCACGTAGGCGACCTTGAACGGCGGAGGCGCGCAGGCCGTGGATCGACGAGATGTTGATGACGCGGCCGAACCCGTGCGGTACATGTGCGGCAGCGCGGCGCGGATCAGCAGGAACGGCGCCTCGACCATCAGCGCGAGCATCGTCCGGAACTTGTCCGGCGGGAACTCGACGATCTCGTTGACGGTCTGCACCCCGGCGTTGTTGACCAGGATGTCGGTCTCGAGCTGCAGGTCTCGAGCGCCTCGACGTCGAGACAGGTCGAGCGCCCAGGCCGTTCCGCCGATGTCGCGGGCCAGCGCTTCGGCCCCCTCGCCATCGATGTCGGCGACGGTGACGGTGGCTCCGCGGCGCGGCGAGCTCGCGGGCGCACGCCGCCCCGATACCGCTCGCACCGCCGGTCACCAGCGCCGTGCGGCCGTCCAGGTCGCTCATCCGACGTCCGCCTTGGCCAGCTGCTCACGGTCGGCCGCGGTCCAGCGTCGCGAGGTCGATTCCGTTGGTCTCCCGGGTGAACCACGCCGCCACCAGCGTGATGAGCGCGGCGCCCGCCAGGTAGATCGCGATCGGTACCGACGAGTCGAACATCGTCGAGCAGCCAGGTCGCGATCGCCGGCGCCAGTGAACCGGCGACGATCGAGGTCACCTGATAGCCCAGGGAGACACCGGAATACCGCATCCGGGTCGGGAACATCTCGGCCATGATCGCCGGCTGCGGCGCGTACATGAACGCGTGGATCACCAAGCCGAGGATGACGGCGGCCATGATCAGCAGGTAGTTCGCCACTGTTCATCATCGGGAAGGCGAAGAAGCCCCAGGTGGCGGCCGAACACGGCGCCGACGATGTACACCGGGCGGCGGCCGAACCGGTCGGACAAGCCGGCCCACCTGCGGGATCACGACGAAGTGCACCGCGTGCGCGGCCAGCAGCCACCACAGGATGTCGCTGGTGTCGGCGCCGACATGGGTCTTGAGGTAGATGATCGAGAACGTGACGACGAGGTAGTACATGATGTTCTCGGCGAAGCGCAGTCCCATCGCCGTGAAAACCCCACGCGGGTAACGCTTGAGCACCTCGAACACGCCGTAGGACGCCGCCTTGACCCGCTCGACCTCTTGCTGCGCGGCGACGAAGATCGGCGCGTCGGTGACCTTGGTGCGGATGTAGTAGCCGATCAGGACCACCACCGCGGACAGCCAGAACGCCACCCGCCAACCCCAGGACAGGAACGCGTCGTCCGACAGCGTCCCGGTGAGCACCAGCAGCACGACCGTGGCGAGCATGTTGCCCACCGGCACCGCGGCCTGCGGCCAGCTGGCCCAGAACGCGCGCTGGCTGTCCGGGCTGTGCTCGGCGACCAGCAGCACCGCGCCGCCCCATTCGCCGCCGACGGCGAAGCCCTGCAGGAAGCGCAGACACCACCAGCAGGATCGGCGCCCAGCACCCCGATCTGTGCCGTAGGTCGGCAGGCAGCCCATCAGGAACGTGGCGACGCCGACGAGCAGGATCGCGAACTGGAGCAGCTTCTTACGGCCGTACTTGTCGCCGAAGTGGCCGAACACCACGCCGCCCAGCGGCCGGGCGACGAATCCCACCGCATAGGTCAGCAACGCCGCGATGAAGCCGTTGGCCTCGCTGGTGCCTTCGGCGAAGAAGATCTTGTTGAACACCAGCGTCGCGGCGGTGGCGTAGAGGAAGAACTCGTACCACTCCACCACCGTGCCCGCCATCGAGGCGACCACGACGCGCTTGAGACCGGTCGTGATCGGCGCGCGCACCCGGAATCCTGTTGCGTGCTCACCGCACACCCCTCCTTTGTGACAGTCACCACAGATCTCAGTGAGTATTCATGCAGCTTTATGCGCGGGCAATGGCCAAAACTGCAGCAGAGGTCTGCAAAAATGCAGATGTGGCCGTCCCCGATCCGCCGGCCCAGCGCCGACGACCTGCTGGTCCTGCTCGCGGTCGGCAGGACCGGCAGATACACCACCGCCGCCGACGAACTCGGCCTGAACCACACCACGATCGCCGGCGCATCGCCGCGCTCGAGCGGGCGATGGGCGGCCGGGTGCTGGCCCGCGTCGCCGGCGGATGGGAGCTCACCGAACTCGGGCGCGATGCGCTGGCCGCCGCCGAGGCCGTCGAGTCGGCGGTCCGTTCGCTGACCGTCGACACCGGCGGCAACCGGACGCTGGAAGGCGTCGTGCGCATCTCGGCGACCGACGGTTTCTCCGCCTACATCGCCGCCCCGGCGGCCGCTGCGGTGCAGCGCCGGCATCCGAAGGTGGCCGTGGAGATCGTCGCCGCCACCCGCCGCGCCACCCAGCAGCGGTCGGGTCTCGACGTCGAGGTGGTGGTCGGCGAGCCGACGGTGCACCGGGCCAAGGCGCTGCGGCTGGGTGACTACTGTCTCGGCCTCTACGGCTCGCGCGACTACCTCGCCGAGCACGGCGCGCCCTGCCGACGTCGCCGATCTGCACCGCTTTCCGCTCGTCTACTTCATCGACTCGATGTTGCAGGTCGACGACCTCGACCTGGCGCCGGCCTTCGCCCCGGCCATGCGCGAGTCCGTCACGTCCACCAACGTGTTCGTCCACGTCGAGGCCACGCGGGCGGCGGCGGGTATCGGCCTGTTGCCGTGCTTCATGGCCGACCGCCACGCCGACCTCGTCCGCGTGCTGGCCGGCACGGTGTCGATCCAGCTCACCTACTGGCTCGTCACCCGGCCCGAGACGCTGCGCCGCCCAGAGGTGTCCGCGGTCGTCGACGCGATCACCGCGCGGATGCGTGACCTGCGCGAGGTCCTGCTCGGGGTGGCGCCACCACATTCATCCACAGGAGTTACCCACAGTGTGGATGAATGACAGTGATGTGATTCAGCCGAGGATCAGCCGGGTGGCATCGCGCAGGACCCGGTGACGATCCCCGGCGGGGTGGTCCGCGGCGATCAGGTGATCGCCGATGATCAGCGAAAACGCGAGCAGTGCCCTGGCCTCGACCTCGTCGGCGTCGTCGCACATCGTCGAGATGAGCTCGCGCAGGTACTCCATCCGGCGGTTGTCCACCCGGCGCAGTCGCGCGGCGACGTGCGGATCGCGGCGGGCCCACTCACGCACGGCCAGGTCGATGGGCTGCAGGTCGGCGGAGAAGGTCAGCATCCCCGCCTTGCGGGTCTTGCTCACCGCGTCGCCACCCTCGGCCTCGACCCGGGCCCGAACATCGTCGATGCTGCGTCTCTCCCAGGCGTCGAGCATGGCCTCGACGAGGTCGTCCCGCCCGCCGAACTGTCGGTAGAAGCCGCCCCGGGTCACCCCCAACCGCTGAGCCAGCACCTCGACCCGCACCGCGCCGGGCCCCTCGGTGGCCAGCAGATGCAGGCCGGTCTCGAGCCAGAGTTCGCGGGAGATTCGCGACTCGTGGAGCCATGATAGATACAGTACTGTACTGTATCTATGATACCGACTGACACCGCCGAACTGACGTGCTGCACCCTTGCCCGCGTGGACCACGTCGACGCCCATCTGCTGCCCACCAACCAGGCCGTCGGACCGAGCCGCCCGAGATGTGGGCACGCGAGATCCTCGAAAACATCCCGATGACGACGCGCACCCGCCTGCGCGGGCGGGTGGACGATGCTCGGCCTGCGGTTGCACCGCGGCCCCGACACCGTCGCCGGCTGGTCTGTCACCCACAGCGACGCCGAATACTCTCGTCTCCAGGCGAATTCGCGCATAGGGCTGACCGGTCAACTCGTCACCCGGCTGGTGCCCGCGGACGGCGTCGTGTTCACCACCTTCGTTCAGCTGCACAATCCGGTGGCCCGCGCGCTGTGGGCCCGGGTACTGCCGGCGCATCTCGAGATCGTCGAGTCGCTGGTGGCGGCCGCAGTCCGGCGAGTGGGCTAGAGCCAGGTGTCGTCGGTGGTCGCGGTCAGGAACGCCTCGAGATCGTTGCGCCAGTCGGCCGGCGTGGTCTTGTCCGGCTCGATCCCCGTGTACTGCCCCTGATAGAACAGCAGCGGCCGCGGCTTCTTCTTCGGGACGTCGGACAGCGAATGCACCGCGCCGAACACCACGAAGTGGTCACCGCCGTCGTGCACGGAATGCACCGTGCAATCGATATGGGCGAGCGTGCCCTCGATGATCGGCGACCCCAGCTTCGACAGCGACCAGTCGATACCCGCGAACTTGTCGGGCTCGCGGGAACCGAACCGGGCCGAGACGTCCTTCTGATTCTCGTGCAGGACGTTCACGCAGAACCGGCCGCTGGACTCGATGGCCGCCCAGGACCGCGACACCTTGGTCGGGCAGAACAACACCAGCGGAGGCTCCAACGAGAGCGCGGCGAAGGACTGGCAGGCGAAACCCACCGGTGCGTCGTCGTGCACCGTGGTGATCACCGTGATGCCCGTGCAGAACTGTCCCAGCACAGTGCGGAATGTGCGCGGATCGATCGGAGAACTACTCACTGCGCTATTTGAAGCCCACGCTGAAGTCGTGCCCCCACAGGGACACCGCGGTGCTCTCGCGTGCCACCCAGCTGTGATCGTCGACTTCGAGTCCTTCACAACCGAACTCGATGTCGAATCCGCCGGGGGTCTTCATGTAGAACGACAGCATCTTGTCGTTGACGTGCCGGCCCAGCGTCGCCGACATCTTGACCTTGCGGCGCAGCGCACGATCCAGGCAGAGTCCCACGTCGTCGGCGTTCTCCACCTCGACCATCAGATGCACGATGCCGCTGGGGGTTTCGCCCGGCATGAACGCCAGGCTGTGGTGGCGCGGGTTGACCCCGAGGAAGCGCAGCCACGCCGGCGCGCCGTCAGCGGGCCGCCCGACCAGTTGCGGCGGCAGCTTCATCGAGTCGCGCAGGTAGAAGCCGAGGACGTCACGGTAGAAGCGCAGGGTCTCCGCGTCGTCGCGCGTGGTCAGCACCACGTGGCCGAGCCCCTGCTCCTCGGTGACGAACTTGTGGCCGTACGGGCTGACCACGCGCCGGTGCTCGAGCGCCACCCCGTGGAAGACCTCGAGCGTGTTGCCCGACGGATCGTCGAAGACGATCATCTCGTCGACGCGACGCTCGGCCAGTTCGGTGGCGGTCGCCTCCTTGTACGGCACGCCCTCGCCGTCGAGACGGTTGCGAATGTCCTGCAGCTCAGCGGCATTCGCGGTCTCCCAGCCCGACACCAGTAGCCGGTCGTGTTCGCCGGGCACGATCACCAGCCGGGCCGGGAACTCGTCCATCCGCAGATAGAGCGCGCCCTCGGTGGTGCCCGAGCCTTCGACCATGCCGAGCACCTTGAGGCCGTACTCGCGCCAGGCCCCGACGTCGGTGCTCTCGATGCGCAGGTATCCCAGCGATCGGATCGTCACGATCTAGCCTCCGAGGAAATCGATGGTCAGCTTGTTGAATTCGTCGAACTTCTCCAGCTGCGCCCAGTGCCCGCACTGCCCGAACACGTGCAGTTGCACGCGCGGGATCTGCTTGAGCGCCACCAGCGCGCCGTCGAGCGGATTGACCCGGTCCTCGCGCCCCCAGATCAGCAGCACCGGCTGTCGCAGCTTGTACACGTCCCGCCACATCATGCCGAGCTCGAAGTCGGCGCCGGCGAACGACTTTCCCATCGCCCTGGTCGCGGCCAGCGACTCCGGGGTGCTCGCGATCTGGAATCGCTCCTCGACCAGCTCCGGGGTGATCAGACTCTGGTCGAACACCATGATGCGCAGGAACTTCTCGATGTTCTCGCGCGTCGGATCGGCCGCGAAGCGGCCCAGCAGCTTGACGCCTTCGGTCGGGTCGGGCGAGAAGAGGTTGACGCTCAAGCCGCCCGGCCCCATCAGCACCAGCCGGCCCGCCCGCTTGGGATTGTCGAGGGCGAACCGCACCGCGGTGCCGCCGCCGAGCGAATTGCCCACCAGCGCAGCACGTTCGATGCCCAGATGGTCGAACAGGTTGAGCAGGGCGGTCGAGCTGTAGCGGTTGTACTGCTCGTGCTCGGCATGCTTGTCGGAGTGCCCGTAGCCCGGCTGATCGACCGCCAGCACGTGAAAGTGCTGGGCGAGCACACGCGATGTTGCGCCCGAAGTTCGACCAGCTCGACGCACCCGGCCCGCCGCCGTGCAGCAGGACGACCGTGGGCGACTCCGGGTCACCGGCCTCGTGGTAGTGCAGCTTCATGTCCTCGCGCACCTGCGCGTACCGCGAGGTCGACTCGAACGTGATCTCCTGCTGCTGGGCCGTTTCGGCGGCGAACGATGTCATCGTAGACCATCGTGTCCTGCGGCGGGAGCCCGAAGGCCTCGTTACCGAAGATCAGGTAGGCGCGTTCGGGATCGTTGGCCGCGTGCACCCGGCCGGCGTGGGCGTCACGCCAGAACCGCTGCACGGGCGCATCGTTCTGCAGCGCCGTGGCGCCCGAGGCTTCGAAGAGCCGGTCGATCGACGAGATCGCCCGACCGGTGGCGCGCACCTGATCGCGCCGGGCGCAGGCCCGCAGCGAGTACGGGATCTCCTGGCCGGCCTCGAGCAGCGCGTACTCGTCGGAGACATTGCCGATCAGCTGACGCCACGCGGCGTCGATGTCACTGGCCGCCTCGGCGACACGGACCTTCGCGAACGGGTCGTCCTTCGCCTTCTCCCCGGCGAACGCCGCGCGCACCCGCTTGCCCTGGTGCTCGACGTGGGCGTCGTAGGCGCCGTAGGCCATCCCGACGATCGGTGCCGAGATGGTGGTCGGATGCATGGTGCCCCACGGCATCTTGTACACCGGCGCGGTGTTGGTCCGGTAGCCGCCCGCGGTGCCGTCGTTCATCGCCTTGTAGGACAGGAAGCGGTGCCGCGGAACGAAGACGTCCTTGACGACGACGGTGTTGCTGCCGGTGCCGCGCAGGCCGACGACGTTCCAGACGTCGTCGATGGTGTAGTCCGACCGCGGGATCAGGAAGCTGCCGAAGTCGACCGGCTTGCCGTCCTTGATCACCGGCCCGCCCAGGAACGCCCAGGTCGCGTGGTCACATCCGGAGGACCACTGCCATGCACCGCTGACCAGGTAGCCGTCGTCCACGACGTGGCCGGCGCCCATCGGCGCGTAGGACGAGGACACCCGGACCGTGGGATCGTCGCCCCACACGTCCTCCTGGGCCTGCTGGTCGAAGAGCGCGAGATGCCAGTTGTGCACGCCGATGATCGAACTGCACCCAGCCCGTCGAACCGCAGGCGCTGGCCAGCCGCCGGACGGCCTCGTAGAACTGCGCCGGGTTGGCCTGCAGACCGCCCCACTGCTCGGGCTGCAGCAGCTTGAAGAAACCGATCTCGTCGAGTTCGGCGACCGTCTCGTCGGGCAGCCTGCGGAGGTCCTCGGTGGCCTGGGCGCGCTCGCGCAGCCGCGGCAGCAGGTCGTCGATGCCTGCTAGCACCGATTGCACGTCGCGCTGTTGAATGGACGTCACTGGTTTGCCTCCCGGGGAGTGCGGACTGACGGTATTGAGATTAGAACACGTTACGATTTGTGTCGAGCAGCGGTGGCCTGTGGCCGGTGGACCTGCGCACATGCATTTCTGTAACCTGTTCTAGTTATGACCTGTTGCCGGTCAGGGAAGAGAGCTTGTAGTGACCGACCCGACGCTCGACGACGCCACCGACGAGCCGCTGGGCAGCCATGTGCTCGAGTTGGAGATCGCTGACGTCATCGACGAGACGGCCGACGCCCGCTCGCTGGTGTTCCGATCGCCCGCCGATGCGCCCGTTCCGGCGGAGAAGCTGCGCTTCGCGCCGGGGCAGTTCCTGACGCTGCGCGTGCCCAGCGACCGCACGGGTTCGGTCGCGCGCTGCTATTCGCTGTGCAGTTCCCCGTTCAGCGGCGACCCGTTGACCGTCACGGTGAAGCGCACCGCCGACGGCTACGCGTCGAACTGGCTGTGCGACAACGCCCACCCCGGCATGCGGATGCATGTGCTGGCGCCGTCGGGCACCTTCGTCCCCAAGGCGCTGGACACCGATTTCCTGCTGCTGGCCGCGGGCAGCGGAATCACCCCGATGATGGCCATCCTCAAGTCGGCGCTGTCCGAGGGCAGCGGCAAGGTCGCGCTCGTGTACGCCAATCGCGATCAGGACTCCGTCATCTTCGCCGCGACCCTGCGCGAGCTGGCGGCCAAGTATCCCGACCGGCTCACCGCGGTGCACTGGCTGGAATCCCTGCAGGGGCTGCCGAACGCGTCGGCGCTGGCCGATCTCGTCGCCCCCTACCGCACGCGCGAGGCGTTCATCTGCGGTCCCGGACCGTTCATGGCCGCGGCCGAGGAAGCGCTGACGATGTCCGGGCTGCCCGCCGAACGCATCCACATCGAGGTGTTCAAGTCGCTGGAGTCGGATCCGTTCGCACGCGTCACCATCGCCGCCGACGACAGCGACGAAGGACCCGCGACCGCGGTCGTCACCCTGGACGGGACCACCCACGAGGTGACCTGGCCCCGGCGGGCGAAGCTGCTCGACGTGCTGCTGGACAAGGGTCTCGACGCGCCCTTCTCCTGCCGTGAGGGCCACTGCGGCGCCTGCGCGGTGGTCAAGAAATCCGGCGACATCGAGATGGAGGTCAACGACGTGCTCGAGCAGCAGGACCTCGACGAGGGGCTGATCCTGGCCTGCCAGGCGCATCCGCGTTCCGATTCGGTCGAAGTCACCTACGACGAGTAACGACGGGATACCTTCATCACGATGAACCGGCTCGCAGCAGCAACCGCTGCGGCACTGCTGACCGCAGGTGCTCGCACCCCCGGCGTCGGCCGCGGCCGCCTCCGACACCGGCACCACGTCGATCGCCGTCGACCCGGCCACCCAGATCCAGATGCAGGTGACCGCGAACTGTGACGCTGCGCAGACGCGGTGTTTCTTCAACACGACGGCGAATCTGCTCACCCCGAGCGGACCGACCGGTTTCCCCGGCGACACCTGGGCGCGCCAGACCATCACCATCCGCAGCTCGGACCGCGACGTCTGGCAGCAGGCGTGGTACAGCGCCCCGTCGGGCAATCCGCGCGAGCTCAAGGGCGCCAATCACGAGAACGTGCTGTCGAAGATGTACAAGGCGATCGACGACGTCGAGATCTCGATCACCTATTTCGGCGGCGGACCCATCGACCGCTTCAAGGCCGACGGCGACTCGGTGCCGACCGCGTGGCGCACCGGGCTGCCGGCCACCGACGCCGACTTCATCGCCTGCTCGCAGATCCAGGTCGTCTACGGCGGGGTCAACCTGACCACGCCGACCGCCTGCGCGCAGACCACGATTCGGTTAGCGCGGCAGCCCGAGCAGCCGCTCCCCCGCCATGGTCAGCAGGATCTGCTCGGTGCCACCGGCGATCGTCAGGCAGCGGGTGTTGAGGAAGTCGTGCACCTGCTGGTTGTCCACCACACCCGCGCCCTCGGAGAGGTCCATCCGGAACTCCGCGAGCTCCTGGCGGTACCGCACGCCGATGAGCTTGCGGGCGCTGGCCTGCGGCCCGGGGTCCTGGCCGCCGACGGCGAGCTGGGCGATGCGCTGATCCAGCAGCGAGCCCATCTGGGCCGTCACGATCAGCGCCCCGAGCCGATCCTGTTGCGCGCCATCGACTTGCAGCTCCGCGACGACGCGCAACAGCTCTTCCATCGGGTTGCCCAGCGCGGTGCCCTGCGCCATCGCGACGCGCTCGTTGGCCAGCGTGGTGCGGGCCAGCCGCCACCCGTCGTTGACGGTCGCCGACCACCATCTCGTCGGGTACGAACACGTCGTCGAAGAAGACCTCGTTGAACAGTTCGTCGCCGGTGATCTCGCGCAGTGGCCGGATCACGATGCCCGGCGAGCGCATGTCGATCAGGAAGTACGTGATGCCCTTGTGTTTCGGCGCGTCGGGGTCGGTTCTGGCCAGGCACACTCCCCAGTGCGCCTTCTGCGCGGCCGACGTCCACACCTTCTGCCCGGTGAGTTTCCAGCCGGAGCCCTTTGCGCCGCTCGCGGACACACCTTCTGCGCGAACGGCTTTGGTGCGCAGCGCGGCCAGGTCCGAGCCGGCGCCCGGCTCGCTGAACAACTGACACCAGGTGAGCTCGCCACGGAGGGTGGCGGGCACGAACTGCTCGATCTGCTCGGCGCTGCCGTGCTCGAGGATGGTCGGCACGGCCCACCAGCCGATCACCAGATCGGGACGCGTGACCCCGGCCGCGGCCAGTTCCTGGTCGATCAGCAGCTGCTCGGCGGGCCCGGCCGCCCGACCGTGCGGACGGGGCCAGTGCGGCGCCAGCAGCCCGGCCTCCGCGAGCGCGATCTGTCGCTTCTCCTGCGGTGCCGCTGCGACCTCGGCCACCGCGGCGGCGATCTCGGGCCGCAGGTCGGCCACCGACGCGAGGTCGATGTGCAGTTCGCGGCGCACGCCCTGCTGGGTCAGCGCCGCGACCCGGCGCAGCCAGTGCGAGCGGCCCCCCAGGAACTGCCCGATGCCGTAGGCCCGCCGCAGATACAGGTGCGCGTCGTGTTCCCAGGTGATCCCGATCCCGCCGAGCACCTGGATGCAGTCCTTGGCGTTGGCCTTGGCCGCCTCGATACCCACGGCCGCGGCCAGCGCCGCGGCGATCGACAGTTGGTCGCTCATCGGCCTCGCCCGCCGCCCGGGCCGCGTCGGCCGCGGCCACCGCCGCCTGCTCCGAGCGCAGCAGCATCTCCGCGCACATGTGCTTGATGGCCTGGAAACTGCCGATCGGCTTGCCGAACTGTTCGCGGACCTTGGCGTACTCGGTCGCGGTCTGCAGCATCCAGCGCGCCAGGCCGGCGGCCTCCGCGGCGGCCACCGTCGCCGCCAGGTCGGCCACCCGCTGCGGGGCGGCACCGACGTCCTCGGCGACCGCGCCGTCGAGCACCACACGAGCCAGCGGCCGGGAGAAGTCGGTGGCCGTCAGCGGTTCGACCGTGACGCCGGCACCGGCGGCGTCGACCAGCACCCAGCGGTCGCCCGCCGGCAGCAGCAGCACGCCACCCGCGTCGGCGCCGAGCACGTAGGGCGCAGTGCCCGACACCCGGCCGTCGGTGTAGGTCAATGCGGCGCTGAGCGCGAGCACCGGCCGTGCGTTGCCCGGCGGCCAGCGCCTCGAGCACCTCGGCGTGCGCATCGGAAAGGACGAGGGTGGCCAGCGCCGTCGTCGCACCGGACCGGGAACCAGCGCGGCCGCCGCCTCCTCGAGCATCGCGCACAGGTCGGCCGACGGTGCCGTCGGCGCCACCGTGCTCTTCGGGGAGCGCGACGCCGAAGGTCCCTAGTTGCGCGAGGCCGTCGTAGGGCCGGCGCCAAGCGTCCGGGTCACCGTGCTCGACGTCGCGCGCCGCGTCGACGGCTCCCGACGCGGCGGCCCAGGTCCGGACCAGTTCGCGCGCGGCGGACTGGTCGTCGGTGATGGTCGCGGACGTTGAACCCGACACCGTGACTCCTAGCGATTGGGTGAGAACACAGTGCTTCCCACTAGAACGTGTTCTAATAGTGCCAGCGTTCGACCGTCAAGTCGACCGCCATCACAGCAGGGCAGGTCGGTGTCGACACCGTGCGGGGGTGAGAAATCAGCGGCCGGCATGCGTATCGTTTTCACCGAAACCGCATCACGAAGGAGCCGCTCGCCGCATGTCCGGGACGTCTGAGCTGTCATCAGAGGCCGCAAAGGAGCCTCCGAGGACGCCTGCGCGCGGCAGTGCCGCCGCCGGGACCGAGTCCAGGCCCCGGCAGGTGATGAACGTCGCGGTGCTCGCCGAGTCCGAGCTCGGCTCCGAGGCGCAGCGCGAGCGGCGCAAGCGGATCCTGGACGCCACGCTGGCGATCGCGTCGAAGGGCGGCTACGAAGCCGTGCAGATGCGGGCCGTCGCCGAACGTGCCGACGTCGCCGTCGGCACCCTGTACCGGTACTTCCCGTCCAAGGTGCACCTGCTGGTCTCCGCGCTGGGCCGGGAGTTCGAGCGCATCGACGCCAAGACCGACCGCTCGGTGCTGGCGGCGGGGGCCACGCCCTATCAGCGGCTCAACATCATGGTCGGCAAGCTCAACCGGGCGATGCAGCGCAACCCGCTGCTGACCGAGGCGATGACGCGGGCGTTCGTGTTCGCCGACGCGTCGGCCGCAGGCGAGGTCGACTACGTCGGCAAGTTGATGGATTCGATGTTCGCGCGTGCGATGAGCGACGGCGAACCCACCGAGGACCAGTACCACATCGCCCGCGTGATCTCCGATGTGTGGCTGTCCAACCTGCTCGCCTGGCTGACGCGGCGCGCGTCGGCGACCGACGTCAGCAAGCGACTCGACCTGGCGATGCGTCTGCTCATCGGCGACGGCGAGCAGCCCAAGATCTGACGGTGCGCGCACGGCGACCGCCGCTCAGGCGGGCGGTCCGGAGGTTCGCCCGCGCACCAGCTCGGTGTCGAGCACCTCGATGACGGGCAGGCCGGACCGCGGCGGGCTGTGCACCAGTTCGCCGGCCCGACGACCCTTGGCCACGCTGGGCTGCCGGACGGTGGTCAGGCCGCGCTGCAGGGCCTCGGGCACGCCGTCGAACCCGGTCACGGTCATCTGCCCCGGCACGTAGATGCCCCGCGCGCGCAACCGGTCCATCGCCGAGAGTGCGAGCACGTCTGCGGTGCAGATCAGCGCGGTGATCCGCGGATCCGCCGCCAGCGCCACCTCGGCACTCGCGCCGCCCGAGGTCGGCAGGTGCTCGTAACTCTCGACCACCGTCAGCGACGCCGGGTCCAGTCCGGCCGCCGACATCGCGTCGTACACCCCGCGGATGCGCTCGCTCTGAACATGGAAGTGCGGCGTCTGCACCCGCTCCGGGTCCGCCAGCGCCGGGCCCGGCCCGCCGTGCGGCCAGTCGCGACCGAGCCGCATGGTCAGCAACCCGATCTGGCGGTGCCCGAGTTCCAGGACGTACTCGGCCAGGCCGCGCATGGCCGACGCGGTCGTCGATGCACACTCGGGACGTGCCCGGCACATCCCTGGGCTGGTCGACGATCACGACGGGCAGATGCCGCTGCAGTACCACCGGCAGATAGGGGTCGTCGTCGGAGGCGGAGTACACCACGAAGCCGTCGACCCCGGCGGCGAGCACCGCCGCCGACCCGTCGGCGACACTGCGGTTGGGCCCGACGGCGACCAGGAGCAGCCCCTGCCCGACCGCTTCACAGGATTCGGCGAGGCCGGCGACGAAATCCAGCGCCGCGGGGTCACTGAACGAGTAGTTCAGCGGCTCGGTGATCATCAGGCCCACCGCACCGGCGCGGCGGGTCCGCAGCGACCGTGCCACCGGGTCGGGGCCCGGATAGCCCAGCCGTTTGGCCGTCGAGAGGACGCGCTCACGCAACTCGGCCGACAGCTGGTCGGGCCGGTTGTAGGCGTTGGAGACCGTGGTGCGCGAGACCTTGAGCTCGGCGGCGAGCGAGGCCAGGGTCGCACGCCGTCTGGGCGCGGGACTCCTGGACATGCTCCGTCGAGGTTAACCGATGGCGACCGCCCGAGGCCCTCAGCCACGCTGCGGCGCTCCGATGCGCTACATTGAGCAAGGTTATTGGGAACGGTTTTCATTTAGATCAGGAGTTGCGCATGCGAGCCCTCGTCGCGGCCGGACTGGCCGCCCTGCTGACCGTCGCCGTTGTGGGATGTTCATCGGGCCGCCCCAACGCCGAGCACGGCACCGCCAACGTGGTCGCGTCCACCGACGTGTGGGGCAGCGTCGCCCGCGCCGTCGTCGGCAACCATGCGACCGTGAAACCGATCGTCAGCGGGGTCGCAGCGGACCCGCATTCATTCGAGGCCAGCCCGGCCGAGGTCGCCGAGGTCGCCGATGCGTCCCTGGTCGTCTACAACGGCGGGCACTACGACCACTGGATCGACGGCATTCTGGCGGACTCCCCGGACATCCCGAAGGTCGACGCCTACTCGCTGGCCGCGGTGCAGCCGCCGCCCAACGAGCACATCTTCTACGACCTCGGCACGGTCAAGGCCGTCGCCGACCGCATCGCCGAGACGCTCGGCCAGGCCGACTCCGATCACGCGGCGGACTACTCCGCCAACGCCGAGCGGTTCGGCGAAGAGCTCGACACGCTGGCGCTGGCCCAGCGCGCCACCGGCGAGGCGCACCCCGGCGCCTCGGTGGTCGCCACCGAACCCGTCGCGTACTACGCGCTGCGCAACGCCGGCATCGAGGACAAGACCCCGCCGTCGTTCGCCAACGCCGTCGAGGAAGGCGGCGACCCGTCGCCGGCCGACGTCGCCGCCGTGCTGGACCTCATCAACTCCCGCCAGGTCCGGGCGGTGGTGGTCAACTCCCAGACCGAAGGCCCCGGTGGCCCGGCAGATCGCCGACGCCGCGCGCGCCGCCGACCTGCCGATCATCTCGGTCACCGAGACGCTGCCCGAGGGCATGGACTACCTGCAGTGGCAGCGCCGGACCGTCGACGAGATCAGCGCCGCCCTCGAGCGCGCACCGGCACCCACCCGTTGATCGTCGGCCGTGCCCCCCGACGAGATCGTCACGCTGACCCAGGCGCGCCTGGCCTTCGGCGACCGGGTGCTGTGGGACGACCTGGATCTGACCGTGCGGGCCGGCGAGTTCATCGCCGTGCTCGGCCCGAACGGCACGGGCAAGACCTCGCTGCTCAAGGTGCTGCTGGGCCAGACTCCCGCTGACCGCGGGCACCGTGACCGTCGCCGGTGCGCCGGTCACGGCGGGCAGCGACAAGATCGGTTACGTCCCCCAGCACCGCTCCGATGGACCAGGGGGCTGGCGCTGCGCGGATCCGATCTGGTCGCGCTCGGCTACGACGGGCACCGCTGGGGCTTCGCCGGTTGGGGCGCCGCGCCCGGCCGCCAAGCGCGAGGCCGTCCGCCAGGCGCTGGCACAGGTCAACGGCACCGCGCTGGCGCACGTCGCCGGTCGGGGTGATGTCCGGCGGTGAACTGCAGCGCGTCCGGGTGGCCCAGGCGCTGGCCACCGACCCGGTGCTGCTGCTGTGCGACGAGCCGCTGCTCAACCTCGACCCGGCCAACGCCGGTCTGGTCTCGGCGCTCATCGACCGCCGGCGACGGGAGGCCGGCACCGCGGTGCTGTTCGTCACCCACGAGGTGGACCCCGTGCTGCCGTACGTGGACCGGGTGCTCTACCTGGTCGACGGCCGATTCCGGGTCGGCACCGTGGCGGAGGTGATGACTTCGGCGACGCTGTCGGAGCTCTACAGCGCCGACATCGAGGTGGTCCAGGTGGGCGGGCGCTACATCGTGGTCGGCGAACACAGCCAGTACCAGCACGACCACCACACGGGACACGGTCATGAGTGACCGGCTCGGCGAGCTGTTCGCGCAACCTGTTCGCGTTCGACGTCACCGCGGACCTGCTCAGCCGCGACTTCGTCCAGCAGGCGCTGCTGGCCTCGGCACTGCTGGCGCTGGTGTCCGGCGTCGATCGGCCCGCTGATCGTCATGCGGCAGATGTCGTTCGCCGTGCACGGCTCCAGCGAGTTGTCACTGACCGGCGCGGCTTTCGCGCTGCTCGCCGGGCTTCAACATCGGTATCGGCGCCCTGATGGGCTCGGCGCTGGCGGCCGTCCTGTTCGGCATCCTGGGCCAGCGGGCCCGCGAGCGCGACTCGGCGATCGGCGTGGTGCTCGCGTTCGGGCTGGGGCTGGCGGTGCTGTTCATCCATCTCTATCCCGGCCGCACCGGGACCAGCTTCGCGCTGCTCACCGGCCAGATCGTCGGCATCGGCTACTCCGGCCTGACACTGCTGGCGGTGGTGACGGTGCTGGTCGTCGCGGTGTTGGCGGTGTCCTACCGACCCTTGCTGTTCGCCACCGTGGACCCCGAGGTCGCCGCGGGCCGCGGCGTGCCGGTCCGGGGGCTCGGCATCGTGTTCGCGGCGCTGGTGGGTGTCACCGCCGCGCAGGGCGTCCAGATCGTCGGCGCCCTGCTGGTGATGTCGCTGCTGATCACCCCCGCGGCCGCGGCGGCCCGGGTGTTCACCTCACCCGTGAAGGTGATGGGCGCGTCGGTGCTGTTCGCCGAGGTCGCCGCGGTCGGGGGCCTCGTGCTGTCGCTGGCGCCCGGCGTGCCGGTCTCGGTGTTCGTCACGAGCCTCTCGTTCGCGATCTTCCTGGTGTGCTGGCTGATCGGCAGCCGTCGTTAGGCTGGACACATGCCCATCCCGGCCGTCGACCTGAACGCCGATCTCGGCGAGAGCTTCGGGGTGTGGCAACTCGGCGATGACGACGCGATGCTCGGCATCGTCACCAGCGCCAACGTGGCGTGCGGCTTCCACGCCGGCGACTCGGCCACCCTGGCCCGCACATGCCGGCAGGCCGCCGAACGTGGCGTCCGCATCGGCGCGCAGGTCAGCTACCGCGACTTCGCCGGTTTCGGCCGCCGGTTCATCGACGTCCCGCCCGACGAGCTGACCGCCGACGTGATCTACCAGATCGGGGCCCTCTCGGCGCTGGCCGCCGCCGCGGGTTCGACGGTGTCCTACGTCAAACCGCACGGGGCGCTGTATCACGCGGTGGTCGGCCACCGGCAGCAGGCGCGGGCGCGTGGCCGAGGCGGTGCACGCGGTCGATCCGGCGTTGCCGGTGCTGGGGCTGGCGGGGTCGGTGCTCTTCGACGAGGCCCGCGAGCTCGGGCTGCGCACCGTGGCCGAGGCGTTCGCCGACCGGTCCTACCGGCCCGACGGCCAGTTGGTGTCGCGCCGGGAACGCAACGCGGTGCTGCGCGACCCCGAGGAGATCGCCGAGCGGGTGATCTCGATGGTGACGGCGGGGCGGGTGGCCGCCGTGGACGGCTCCACGATCCCGATCACCGTCGAGTCCGTGTGCGTGCACGGCGATTCCGAGGGCGCCGTGCAGATCGCCGCGTCGGTGCGCAAGCGACTGCTCGCCGAGGGCGTGCACCTGACACCGTTCAGCTGAGGGCGGCGTCCCTGTTGGGGCTGTCCACCACGCTGCCGAGCAGGCCGGATATGGCCGCCTCGACCTCGTCGAGGCGCAGCCGCTGACAGGTCAGGCCGTCGACGACCAGACGTTCGGTCACCCCGGCCGCACGCAGCACCTTGAAGTGGTGGGTGGCCGTTCTACCTGCTGGCCTACAGCGCGATGGCGGTGCCGACTCTGGTCGCCGGCTGGGCGGCCACTCGGTGGGATCTCGCCGAGGTGTTCCCGTGGTTCGCGGGCACTGTCGCGGCCGCCTGCCTGGGCGCCGCGGGCGCCGGACTGCGCAGCGTCCGGCGGCCTTCACCGGGGTCCCGCACACCCTAGGGTGGCGGAATGCGTCTGAAGCTCGGCCGTCCCGACCTGGGTGCCTACGCCGACCGGTTCGACCTGGCGGCCGCATCGTCGGCGACGCCGGTGTCCGTGACGTGGGCCGGGGTCACCACGCTGCTCGTCGATGACGGCGAATCGGCGCTGATGACCGATGGGTTCTTCTCCCGGCCAAGCCTTTTTGCGGTGGCGGCGCGTCCGTTGCGACCATCGCAGGCGCGGATCGACGACGCGCTGAACCGGCTTCGCGTCGACCGGTTGGCCGCCGTGATCCCCGTGCACACCCACTTCGACCATGCGATGGACTCCGCCGTCGTCGCCCGGCGCACCGGGCCCGGCTCGATCGGCGGCACGTCAGCGGCCCAGGTCGGCCGCGGCGCCCACCTGGATGACGTCGACGTCGTCGCACCCGGGCGACCCGTGGCCGTCGGCGCCTACGACGTGACGATGATCGAGGGACACCACTGCCCGCCGGATCGCTTCCCCGGCGCCATCACCGCCCCCGTCGTCCCGCCCGCTCGAGCGTCGGCCTACCGGTGCGGGGAGGCGTGGTCGATTCTGGTGCGTCACCGCCGCAGCGACCGCACACTACTGATCGTCGGCAGCGCGGGATTCGTCCGCGGCGCGCTAACCGGCGCGCGGGCCGACGTCGTGTACCTCGGCGTCGGCCAACTGGGGCTGCAGCCGGAGACCTACCTGCGCGAGTACTGGGCGGAGACCGTGCGCGCGGTCGGGGCGCGCCGGGTCGTGCTGATCCACTGGGACGACTTCTTCCGGCCCCTCGACCGGCCGCTGCGCGCGCTGCCGTTCGCCGCCGACGACCTGGACGCCTCCATGCGCGTGGTGTCCGGTCTCGCCGCGCAGGACGGTGTCGGGTTGCACTTCCCGACGCTGTGGCAGCGCGCCGATCCATGGCACTGACCCTGGCGCTGACCGCGCTCGTCGCGGTTCTCGGGTTCGCGCTGCTGCGCCCGCACGGCTGGCCAGAGGCAATGGTCGCGCTCCCGGCGGCCGCCGCGGTGATCGCCGGCAGCGCGATCTCCTGGCACGACGCCCTGGCCGAAATCGGCCGGTTGGCGCCCGTCGTGGCGTTTCTGGCCGCGGTGCTGGTGCTCGCCCGACTGTGCGACGGTGAAGGCCTGTTCGACGCCGCGGGAGCGGCGATGGCCCGGGCCACCTCCGGCGGCCAGCACCGGTTGCTCGCGTCGGTGTTCGCGATCTCCGCCGCGGTGACCGCGGTCCTGAGCCTGGACGCCACGGTGGTGCTGCTGACGCCGGTAGTGCTGGTGACCGCGCGCAGGCTGAGCGTTCCGGTGCGGCCGCACGCCTACGCGACCGCCCACCTGGCCAACAGCGCGTCGCTGCTGCTACCGGTGTCGAACCTGACCAACCTGCTGGCGTTCAGCGCCGCCGGCCTGACGTTCCTGCATTTCGCCGCCGTCGATGACGCTGCCGTGGCTGGTCGCGATCGCCGTCGAGTTCGCACTGTTGCGCCTGCTGTTCCGCGCCGACCTGGCCGTCGCGCCGCACCCCGCGCCCCGTGACGCAGCGCGCGTACCGCTGTTCGCCCTGGTGGTCGTCGGGCTGACCCTCGCGGGCTTCGCGGTGACCTCGCTGCTCGGGTGGTCGCCGGCCTGGGCCGCACTGGCGGGCGCGCTCACACTCGGGACGCGCGGGCTGGCCACCGGGCGCACCACGATCACACGGATCGCCGCCGCGGCCGATCTGCCGTTCCTGGCCTTCGTCTGTTGCCTGGGCGTCGTGGTCGCCGCCGTGATGCGCAACGGCCTCGAACCGGCGATGCACCGCCTGCTGCCCGACGGTCACGGTCTGCTCGCACTGCTCGGCATCGCGGCGGTGGCCGCGGTGCTGTCCAACATCGTCAACAACCTGCCCGCCGTGCTGGTGCTGCTGCCCCTGGTCGCTCCGGCGGGTGCGGCAGGCGGTGCTCGCCGTCCTGATCGGCGTCAACATCGGGCCGAACCTGACCTACCTCGGCTCACTGGCGAACCTGTTGTGGCGCAGCGTGGTACGCCGCTACCTGGGTCATGGGCAGGCCGGCTTCGCCGAGTTCAGCCGCATCGGTCTGGTCACCACGCCGGCTGTGCTCGTCGCGGCGGTGCTCGCGCTGTGGGTCGGGTTGCGCTTCTTCCCGGTCTAGCGGGACCGCCGCTGCCGCGCGATCTCGGCGAGCACCACACCCGCGGCCACCGACGCGTTGAGCGACTCCGTGGGGCCGGCCATCGGAATCGAGACGACGGTGTCGCAGTTCTCCCGCACCAGCCGGGACAGCCCCTTGCCCTCCGATCCGACCACCACCACGATCGGGCCGCTGCCGTCGATGTCGTCGATCGCGGTGTCGCCACCGGCGTCGAGGCCGACGATCTGCACGCCCGCGTCGGCCTACTGCTTGAGCGCGCGGTTGAGGTTGGTGGCCCGGCCACCGGGGTGCGCGCGGCCGCGCCCGCGCTGGTACGCCACGCCACCGCGGTCACGGACGCGGACCGGCGCTGCGGGATCAGCACACCGTGGCCGCCGAACGCCGCGACCGACCGCACGATGGCACCCAGGTTGCGGGGGTCGGAGATGTTGTCCAGCGCGACCAGCAGCGGCGGGGCGGCGTCCTTTTTCGCCTCGGCCAGCAGATCGTCGGGATGGGCGTACGTCGTAGGGCGGCACCTGCAGTGCCAGGCCCTGGTGCATGCCGTTGGCGGCGATCCGGTCCAGATCGTGGCGCGGCACCTCCAGGATCGAGATGCCCCGGTCCGCGGCGGTCTGCACGGCCTCGGTCAGGCGCTCGTCGGAGTCGGTGCCCAGCGCGACGTACAGCGCCGTCGCGGGCACCCCGGCGCGCAGACACTCCACCACCGGATTGCGGCCGAGCACGACCTCGGTGTCGTCGGTCTTGCGTCTGCTGGCCCTGCCCTGCTGCTGCCGCGCCGTCTTGGCGGCCCGCTTGGCGGCCGGGTGGTTGGGCCGCTGGTGCGCGGGCGGGGTCGCGCCCCTGCCCTCGAGCCCACGTCTTCGCACGCCGCCGGAGCCGACCGTCGGGCCCTTCTTGGTGCCGGCCTTGCGCACCGCGCCGCGCCGCTGGGAGTTGCCCGCCATCTACTTGTCCGTCCCGTCGAGCAGTGACCACTGGGGACCGTCGGCGGTGTCGGTCACCTCGATACCCGCCTCCTTGAGGCGGTCGCGGATAGCATCGGCCTCGGCCCAGTCCCGGCGGGCCCTGGCCTCCTCGCGCCGCCGCACCTCAGCGTGCACCAGAACGTCGACCGCGGCCAGCGCCGCCGACGTCTCGTCGCGAGACTCCCAGCGCTCGTCGAGCGGGTCGGCGCCCAGGATGCCCATCATCGCCCGAATCGACATGGCATGCGACAGCGCCGCGTCGTGGTCACCGGCGTCCAGCGCCCGGTTGCCCTCGGCGCGGGCCGCGTGCACCTCCGCCAGCGCGATCGGCACCGCGAGGTCGTCGTCGAGGGCGGCGCCGAAGCGGGGCGTCCACTCGCCCGGGACGACCGCACCGACCCGGTTGCGCACCCGGTGCAGGAAGTCCTCGATGCCGGTGTAGGCCTTCGCGGCGTCGGCCAGCGCGGTCTCGGAGAACTCGAGCATCGACCGGTAGTGCGCGCTGCCCAGGTAGTAGCGCAGCTCGGCAGCCCGAACCCGTTGTAGCACAGCGGGAATCGCCAGGACATTGCCGAGCGACTTGCTCATCTTCTCCCCGCCCATGGTGACCCAGCCGTTGTGCAGCCAGAACCGGGCGAACCCGTCGCCGGCGGCCTCCGCCTGCGCGATCTCGTTCTCGTGGTGCGGGAACACCAGGTCCATGCCGCCGGCGTGGATGTCGAACTCGGCGCCGAGGTACTCGTGCGCCATCGCGACGCATTCGGTGTGCCACCCGGGGCGGCCGCGGCCCCACGGGGTCGGCCACGACGGCTCCCCCGGCTTGGCGCCCTTCCACAGCGTGAAGTCACGTTGGTCGCGCTTGCCCGTCGCGACGCCCTCACCCTGGTGCACGTCGTCGATCCGATGACCGGACAACTTGCCGTACTCCGGCAGCGTCGTGACGTCGAAGTACACATCGCCCGCCCCCGGGTAGGCGTGGCCGCGGTCGATGAGCCGCTCGATCAACTCGACCATCTGGGTGATGTGCCCCGTCGCGCGCGGTTCGGCCGACGGCGGGAGCACGCCCAGCGCGTCGTAGGCGGCCGAGAACGCCCGCTCGTAGGTCGCCGCCCACTCCCACCACGGGCGGCCCGCGTCGGCGGCCTTGGTGAGGATCTTGTCGTCGATGTCGGTGACGTTGCGGATGAACGCGACGTCGAAGCCCTTGGCCATCAGCCAGCGGCGCAGCACGTCGAACGCGACACCGCTGCGGACGTGCCCGATGTGCGGCAGACCCTGCACGGTGGCCCCGCACAGGTAGATGGAGGCGTGGCCGGGCCGCAGTGGCGCGAAATCGCGCACACCGCCGGACAACGTGTCATACAGGCGCATGACGGATGCGGGCCTCTCGGTCACGACGGGCCAGCTTACCGGCCTGTTCAGGCCGGACCGGCATCGCCGTTGGTGGACTGCTCGTCCGGGACGACCAGGGCCGTCGCGATCGCCGCCAGGCCCTCCCCGCGACCGGTCAGACCGAGGCCGTCGGTGGTGGTGGCGGCCACCGAGACGGGAGCCGCCAGGAGCTCGGACAACAGGTACTGCGCTTCGGCACGGCGCGGCCCGATCTTGGGCCGGTTTCCGATCACCTGCACCGCGGCGTTGCCGATCCGCAGGCCGGCCCCTGCCAGCAGGGAAACCACGTGCCGCAGCATGTCGGCGCCGCTGACACCGCGCCACTGCGGCAGGCCGGTACCGAACACCTCACCGATGTCGCCCATCCCCGCCGCGGACAGCAGCGCGTCGCACAGTGCGTGCGCCGCGACGTCACCGTCGGAGTGGCCGGCGCAGCCGTCGGCGTCGTCGAACGACAAGCACAGCAGCCAACACGGCCGGCCGGCTTCGATGGGATGGACGTCGGTACCGAGCCCGACGCGTGGAATCACGGACGCTAGGAAGCGGCGGCGAGTGCCTCGTCGAGAATGGTGGCAGCCTTCTCGTTATCGGTGTTCTCGGCGAGCGCGAGCTCGCCCACCAGGATCTGCCGGGCCTTGGCCAGCATCCGCTTCTCGCCGGCCGACAGGCCGCGCTCCTGATCGCGGCGCCACAGATCGCGCACCACTTCGGCGACCTTGTTCACGTCACCGGAAGCGAGCTTCTCCAGATTCGCCTTGTATCGGCGAGACCAGTTCGTCGGCTCCTCGGTATGCGGGGCACGCAGCACCTGGAAGACCTTGTCGAGGCCCTCCTGTCCGACGACATCGCGCACACCCACGTATTCGGCGTTGTCAGCGGGCACCCGAACGGTGAGATCTCCCTGGGCGACCTTCAAGACGAGGTATTCCTTCTGTTCGCCTTTGATGGTCCGGGTTTCGATCGCCTCGATCAACGCAGCACCGTGATGTGGATAGACAACGGTGTCTCCGACCTTGAAAATCATCAGTTTCGAGCCCCTTTCACAGTGTGATCTTATCACGGGCCGCTGACACACGTACCTCAACGATGCAGGTCAGGGGCACAGCGGGCGAAGACTAGGGGTTGACACACACCATAATCCGTGCAAGGCGAGGGCCGCTTCGACGCCTCGTGCGCCCTGCGCTACCGCCCACATCGCGCACCTACTACTCTGCATAGTCGTACCACCGTGACCGCCGAGCAGGAGGCACCCAGTGAACCCCTTAGAACGGCGCACTTCTGTCGTCACCGCCGCGCTGGCGGCGGCCGGCCTGGCCCTGTCGGTCGCGCTGAGCGGCTGTAGCGCCGGCCAGGTCTCGCAGACCGCGACGCAGGAGCCCGCGATCAACGGCACGAGCGGCAAAGCCGGTGAGATCGCGCTGCGCAACGTTCACCTGCGTGCCGACCAGACCAAGGACTACATCGAGCCGGGCTCCGACGTCGAGCTGATCTTCGTCGCCGCGAACACCTCAGCCGACCAGAACGACAAGTTGGTGTCGATCACCTCCGACGTCGGCAAGGTGACACTGCAGCGGTGACCGTGCGCTGCCGGCCAACGGCACGCTGGTGGTGGGCACCCCCGACGGCCAGCCGACACCGCTGCAGAGCATCGAGAACGCCGACTCCGCCGAGGCGAAGGTGGCGCTGAGCAAGCCGATCACCAACGGGCTCACCTACGACTTCACCTTCACCTTCGAGAAGGGCGGCCAGACCACCATCGGTGTGCCGATCTCGGCCGGGGAGAACCCGCGCCGCGACATGGTCGAGGGCGGGGCCCCGGCGGAGCACTCGGGCGGCGGCCACTAGCCGACACGGTCGCCGATCGCGCGGGATCTGTCGGTCCCGGCGGCTACGGTCACCCCGTGGCCCGGCCGAATTCGAAAACACGTTCGCAGTACCGCTGTTCGGAATGCCGCCACGTCACACCCAAGTGGGTGGGCCGCTGCCCCGACTGCGGCACCTGGGGGACCGTCGACGAGGTCGCGTTGGCCTCGGTGGGCTCGCGGCGCACAGCGCGCCGTCACGCCGGCGTCGCCGGCGGTGCCCATCAGTTCGATCGATCCGGGCACGGACGCGCCACTTCCACACCGGCATCAGCGAGCTCGACCGCGTGCTCGGCGGCGGTGTGGTGCCCGGGCTCGGTGACGCTGCTGGCGGGTGATCCCGGCGTCGGGAAGTCGACGCTGCTGCTCGAGGTCGCCCACCGGTGGGCGATGACCGGGCCGCCGCGCGCTGTACCTGTCGGGTGAGGAGTCGGCCGGGCAGATCAGGCTGCGCGCCGAGCGCACCGGATGCACGCACGACGAGGTGTTCCTGGCCGCCGAATCGGATCTGCAGACCGCGCTCGGCCATATCGACGCGGTGCAGCCGTCGCTGGTCGTGGTCGACTCGGTGCAGACGATGTCGACCACCGAGGCCGACGGCGTCACCGGCGGCGTCACCCAGGTGCGCGCGGTGACGACCGCGCTGACCATGACCGCCAAGACCACCGGCGTGGCCATGCTGCTGGTCGGGCACGTGACCAAGGACGGCGCCATCGCCGGGCCCCGCTCGCTGGAGCACCTCGTGGACGTAGTGCTGCACTTCGAGGGCGATCGCGCATCGGCGCTGCGGATGGTGCGCGGCGTCAAGAACCGATTCGGCGCCGCCGACGAGGTCGGCTGTTTCCTGTTGCACGACAACGGGATCGAATGCGTGTCCGATCCCTCGGGGTTGTTCCTCGATCAACGGCCCAAAGCGGTGTCGGGCACCGCGGTGACGGTGACGCTGGACGGTAAGCGGCCGATGATCGGTGAGGTGCAGGCGCTGATCGGCTCACCGGCCAGCGGCAGCCCGCGCCGCGCGGTCAGCGGCATCGACTCCTCGCGCGCGGCGATGATCACCGCCGTGCTGGAGAAGCGCGCGCGATTGCCGGTCGGCGCCAACGACATCTATCTGTCCACCGTCGGCGGGATGCGCCTGACCGATTCCTCATCGGACCTCGCGGTCGCGCTGGCCATCGCGTCGGCCTTCACTGATCTGCGCGATGCCGACCACCGCGGTGGCGATCGGCGAGGTCGGGCTGGCAGGGGATCTGCGCCGGGTGACGGGCATGGACCGCCGGCTGGCCGAGGCGGCCCGGCTGGGGTTCACCTGCGCGGTGGTGCCGTCGGGAACGGCGTCGGTGCCGGCCGGGCTGCGGGTGCTGCCCGCCGACGACATCACCTCGGCATTGCAGGTACTGCGCCGGATCAGTGAGAATGGCGCGAGCTGAGGCGGATCGAAGGGAAGACATGGCCGTGAAGTCCGCGGGCCGCACAGGGCGCACGGTGGTGCCGCTGGCGCGGCCGACACTGCGGGAGACGATCGCCCGGCTGGCGCCCGGAACGCCGCTGCGCGACGGCCTGGAGCGCATTCTGCGGGGCCGCACGGGGGCGCTGATAGTGATCGGCTACGACGACAGCGTCGAGGCCATCTGTGACGGCGGCTTCTCGCTGGACGTGCGCTATGCACCCACCCGGTTGCGGGAGCTGTCCAAGATGGACGGCGCCGTCGTGCTCTCCAGCGACGGAAGCCGCATCCTGCGGGCCAACGTCCAACTGGTCCCCGACCCGTCGATCCCGACCGAGGAATCCGGGACCAGGCACCGCTCGGCCGAACGCGCCGCGATCCAGACCGGCTACCCGGTGATCTCGGTGAGCCATTCGATGAGCATCGTCACCGTGTACGTGGCCGGTGAGCGGCACGTGGTGCCCGAGTCGGCGACGATCCTGTCGCGCGCCAACCAGACCATCGACACGTTGGAGCGCTACAAGACCCGCCTCGACGAGGTCAGCAGGCAGCTCTCGACCGCCGAGATCGAGGACTTCGTGACGCTGCGGGACGTGATGACCGTGGTGCAGCGGCTGGAGATGGTGCGCCGCATCAGTCTCGAGATCGACTCCGACGTCGTCGAACTCGGCACCGACGGGCGCCAACTCAAGCTCCAGTTGGATGAGTTGGTCGGCGACAACGACACCGACCGCGAGCTGATCGTGCGGGACTACCACGCCAACCCCGACCCGCCGACCGCCGCCCAGGTGACCGCGACGCTGGAGGAACTCGACAGCCTCTCCGACAGCGAGCTACTCGACTTCACCACGCTGGCAAGGGTTTTCGGCTACCCCTCGACGGCCGAGGCGCAGGACTCCGCGATGAGTTCACGCGGCTACCGCGCGATGGCGGGGATACCCAGGCTGCAGTTCGCCCACGTCGACCTGTTGGTCCGCAACTTCGGCTCGCTGCAGGGTCTGCTCGCGGCCAGCGCCAGCGATCTGCAGTCGGTGGAGGGCATCGGGTCGATGTGGGCCCGCCACATCCGGGAGGGCCTGTCCCAGCTCGCCGAGTCGACGATCGCCGACCGGCTCGCGTAGGGCCGCGTCAGTTCCCGGGCGGCCCTGGGACCGGCAGGTGGGGCGCCCCGTCCACCGGCGGCGGCAACTGTGCCGGCTGGGCGAGGACGAACGGCACCGTCGCCGAACGCAGGTTGCCCAGTTGCACGACGAGGTTGTAGGTGCCGGGTCCGATGGGCTGGCGGGGCAGCGGGCAGTTTGGCGCCGAGCTCATCCCGGTCCAGGTCACCTCGGTGGTCACCTGTTCACCGGGCTGGAACGTCTTGATCAGCGTCTCGTTGGACGGCGCGCAGTCGAGGTTCGACCACAGCCGCTGGTTGTCCAGCGAGTACACGTAGGCCGCGAGCACGGCCGCTCCCACGTCGCGCTTGCAGGCCACCAGGCCGATGTTGGTGACGACCATCGTGAACTTCGGTTGATCGCCGACGACATACTGCGGCTCGTTGGTGATGCCCTTGACCGCCAGCGTCGAATCGGGGCAGTCGTCGCCTTCCTTGAGAATCGGCGGCGGCACCACGGCGGCGGTCGCTGTCGGCGTCGGCGGCGGCGCCTGCCGGGCGGGCGGCTGGATAGGCGTCTTGACCCCGGGTTCGCCCCCGGGCAGCGGCGTCGGTGGCGTGGCCGCCTGCGACGCCTGCGCCTCGTTCGCGGTCGGCTGCTCGCTGCTGGTGCTGTTCATCACCACGATCGCGACGACAGCGGCGATGATCCCGATGACGACCACCGACACGCCGAGCGCCAGCGCTCTGCGTCGCCAGTAGATCTGTTGGGGCAGCGGGCCATGCGGTTCTAGATCCAGCACAACCCTCACGGTAAGGGCAGGTCATGCCGCATTGCCCGAGGTTGCCCGGCGTGTCGTGCGATGAGCGCTTGCGTGAAGAGCGAAGCGGACCGCTCAGGCTTCGCCGATATCGCCTATATGGTCGCGCAGGACCACCTGACCGTCGGCCAGGTGGTAGGTCAGGCCGACGATCGCGAGCTTGCCGTCGCGCACGGCGTCGGAGATCGTCGTGGACCGGCTCAGCAACTGCTTGCCGGTCTCGGTGACGTGCCTGGCCTCGAACTCGTCCACCCGGGTCAGGCCGTCTCGGCGGCCCACCAGAATCGACGGCGTGACACGCTCGACGACGTCGCGGACGAAGCCGCCGGGCACCTTGCCGTCGTCGAGCGCTGCCAGCGTCGCCCCGACTGCCCCGCAGCTGTCGTGGCCGAGGACCACGATCAACGGCACACTGAGCACGCTGACGGCGTACTCGATGGAGCCCAGAACCGCGCTGTCGATCACGTGACCGGCGGTGCGCACCACGAACATGTCACCCAGGCCCTGATCGAAGATGATCTCCGCGGCGACCCGGCTGTCTGCGCAGCCGAAGACCACGGCGGTCGGCTTCTGGGCCGCGGCCAGGCTGGCGCGGTGCTCGATGCTCTGGCTGGGATGCTCGGGCTTGCCCGCGACGAAGCGCTCGTTACCCTCCTTGAGTGCTTTCCACGCGGTCAACGGATTCGTGTTCGGCATGGCCGTCATTGTGCACCAGTGCGGCGACGATGATCGATTCCGGAGAGCTGCTCCGCTGGTACGCCGACGCTCAGCGCGATCTGCCGTGGCGCAGGCCGGGTGTCACGGCGTGGCAGATCCTGGTCAGCGAGTTCATGCTGCAGCAGACCCCGGTGGCCCGGGTCGAGCCGATCTGGCTGGCCTGGATCGCCCGCTGGCCCACGCCGTCGGCGACCGCCGCGGCCGGCGCGGCCGACGTGCTGCGGGCGTGGGGCAAACTCGGCTACCCGCGCCGGGCCAAGCGGCTGCACGAATGCGCGACGGTGATCGCCGCCGACTACGACGACGTGGTGCCCGACGACGTCGAGACGCTGTTGAGCCTGCCCGGCATCGGTGCCTACACCGCGCGGGCGGTGGCCTGCTTCGCCTACCGGCAGCGGGTGCCGGTGGTGGACACCAACGTGCGCCGGGTGGTGGCCCGCGCGGTCCACGGCCGCGACGACGCCGGCGGCTGCGTCGCCGCGCGACCTCGCCGACGTCGCCGCGCTGCTGCCCGAGGACGAGAGCGCGCCGACCTTCTCGGTGGCGCTGATGGAACTCGGGGCGACGGTGTGCACGGCGCGCTCCCCCAGGTGCGGGGTGTGCCCGTTGAGTCACTGCGCGTGGCGCTCGCTGGGGTTCCCCGCAGGCACCGGACCGGCGCGCAAGGTGCAGAGGTACGCCGGCACCGACCGGCAGGTGCGCGGGAGGCTGCTGGATGTGTTGCGCGCCAGTGCTCTTCCGGTCACTCGGGCCGAACTCGACGTGGCGTGGACCGACCGACACCGCGCAGCGCGACCGGTGTCTGGACTCACTGCTCGTCGACGGGCTGGTGGAGCAGACCGACGACGGCAGGTTCGCGCTGGCCGGAGAGGGCGGCGATCAGGCTTCCCCGGCAGAGCCGGCAATCAGGCTGTCGCGGCGCAGTCGGAGTCGGGCGCTGCGGCCGAGGCGAACCGCCGCCGGTAGTCCGACGGTGTCACCCCGATGATCCTGCGGAAGTGGTGCCGCAGCAGCGTGGCGTTGCCGAAGCCGGCCTGCTCGGCGATGCTGTCGATGTCGAGCTCGGTCTCCTCGAGCAACCTGCGGGCGAACAGCACGCGCTGATCGGTGACCCATTGCATCGGCGTGCGTCCGGTCTCCTCGACGAAGCGCCGGGCGAAGGTGCGGCCGGACATGTGGGCGCGGCGCGCGAGGCTGGTGACGGTGTGCGGCTTGTCCAGGTTGGCCAGGATCCAGTCCAGGTGCGGAGCGAAGCGCTCCGAACAGCGGACCGGAATCGGCTGATCGATGTACTGCCGCTGACCGCCGTCGCGTTGCGGTGGGACGACCATCCTGCGGGCGATCTTGTTGGTGATCTCGCTGCCGAGTTCCCGCCGCACCAGGTGCAGGCACGCGTCGATGCCCGCCGCGGTTCCCGCGCTGGTGATCAGGTTGCCGTCGTCGACGAACAGCACGTTGCGGTCGACCTTCGCGGTCGGATACCTGGCGGCCAACTCGTCGGCGTGCATCCAGTGGGTGGTGCACGGCCGCCCGTCGAGCAGGCCGGCCGCGCCGGCGACGAAGGCGCCCGAACACACCGTCAGGATGATCGATCCCGACGCCGCGGCACGCCGGATGGCATCGAGCGCCTCGGGCAGATATTCGGCGGATCCGATCGCCGGGATGGCGACCAGGTCGGCACCGACCAGGTCCTCGAGCCCGTGGTCGGGGGTGATCGTCGCTCCGACCGAGGTGCGCAGCGGGACCCCGGCCCGCGGACCGCAGACCTTGAAGTCGAAGTTCGGCACACCGTCCGCGGAGCGGTCGATGCCGAAGACCTCGCAGATCACGCCGAACTCGAAGACGGCGAGACCGTCGAGCACCAGCGCCGAGACGCTCTTTATCGCCATGGCAGCATCTTATCGACGTGTGTCACTTCTGCCACTGGTGGCACGATCTTTACCCAGCGCACCATTACTGCCATGAGTACCGCACTGACCTTCCTGATCCTGACCTCCCCGTTCGCTCTCACGGCCCTGCTGAGCTGGGCGGCCCACCGTTCCGGCTCGTTGCGCGTGCACCTCGACCAGTTCCGGTTCGCCGCGCCGATGAGCGGCCGCCTGTTCGAGGACCGCGACGCCTACCGGATCCGCCACGACGTGGACGCCATCCGCACCCGGTTCGAGCAGCAGCCGTCGTGGCCCAGCTCAGGCGCCACGGGCGAACGTCGATAGAAACGCTTCGACGGCGTGCCGATATTTCCGCGGGCGCCTCGTCGTGGATCAGATGGCCGGCGCCGGGCACTTTCAGGTACATCGCGCGGCGCCCGGTTTCGGCCATCGCCGCCATCTGCCCCGGCGGGGTCACCGAGTTGCCCGCCTCGAGCAGCAGCGTGGGGGCGGTGACCGCGCGCCACTGTGCCCAGTAGTCGCGGGTGCCCCACTCCGCCGCGATCTCGATCCAGCGGTCCGGTTCGCCGTGCAGCCGCCAGCCGGTGCGGGTGCGGTCGAACGCCTCGAGGAAATACTGCCCGGCCACCGGTCCGAATGCGTCGTACACCTGCTGCGCGCTACGGCGAATTCGGCGGGCAGCGCGTGCAGCCAGGGCTCCCACGGCCCGGTCGTGCGGCCGCGGAAGTCGGGCGCCATGTCCTCGACGACCAGCCCGCCGACCAGCTCGGGTCGCGCCGCGGCCAGACACCAGGAGTGCAGCGCCACCCATCGAGTGCCCGATCATGATCGCCGGCCTGGCCAGCGACTCCACCGCGGCACCGAGGTCGTCCACGAAGCGTTCCGTCGAGATCGGCTGGTCGTCGGCCACCGCGCGACCGCGGTGCCACGGCGCGTCGTAGGTGAAGACCTCGCCCAGCCGGGTCAGCCACGGCAGTTGCCGCGACCACGTGGAACCGCGCCCCATCAGGCCGTGTACCAGCACCAACGGCCGGCCGGCGCCGCCGCGCGGGGTCAGCAGATCCATCAGCTCATCATGCCGGTGGCACGCGGTAGCCTGAACGCCATGTCCGAGCAGAACCCTAGGCAACAACCCGTCGTGAAGATCAACGCGATCGAGGTCCCGCCCGGCGCCGGCCCCGAGCTGGAGAAGCGGTTCGCGCATCGCGCCCATGCCGTCGACAATCAGCCCGGCTTCCTCGGCTTTCAGCTGCTGCGCCCGATCAAGGGCGAGGACCGGTACTTCGTCGTCACGCAGTGGGAGTCCGAAGAGGCCTTCCAGGCCTGGGCGTCGGGACCGGCCATCGAGGCGCACGCCGGTGAGCGCGCCAACCCCGTCGCCAAGGGCGCGTCGTTGCTGGAGTTCGAAGTGGTGCTCAACGTTGCAGGAACCGAAGCCAACGCCTGAGCGCACCAGGGCCCGACGCCCGGCGGCCACGATCGCGGTCGCCGTCGCTGTGCGTCGTCGCCCTGGCGTGCGGGTGCGCCACCAGCCGGCCCGCGCCCACCGACGGCGCCTACGGCGTGCCCATCCAGATCAACACACCCCAGGGTCTGCGGGCCAAGCAGACGATGGACATGCTCAACAGCGACTGGCCCATCGGCGAAAACGGCATCCGTACCCTGGCGGCCCCGCAGGTCGTCGAGGCGGTCGGGGTGACCCTGGACCGGATGTGGTGGGACCGGCCGTTCACCGTGACCCAGGTCGACATCGGCGCCGGCAGCGCCAGCTGCACGTCCTGAACTCCTATCGCGTGGCTCAGACCATCGAGCTGCGCACCGACGACGCGGGCATGGTCGACCGGTTCCACGTCGAGTTGGTGCCGCCGGACATCACGTCGTGGCCCGGCGTCGACGCCGAACTCCAGAAGTCCGGCGCCCGGTACTCGTATCAGGTCGCCAGGGTCACCGACGGCCGGTGCGAGAAGGTGGCCGGCACCAACACCGACATGTCGCTGCCGCTGGCCTCGATCTTCAAGCTCTATGTGCTCTACGCGCTCTCCGACGCGGTCAAAGCGGGCACGGTGACGTGGACCGACGGGCTGACCATCACCCAGGAGGCCAAGGCCGTCGGCTCCTCGGGCTTCGACAAGCTGCCGCCGGGCTCGACGGTGACCGTGCGCGACGCCGCGCAGCAGATGATCTCGGCGAGCGACAACATGGCCACCGATCTGCTGATCGGGCGCCTGGGCCCCGCGCCATCGAGCGCGCGCTGGTGGCCGCGGGCCATCACGACCCCGCGAGCATGACCCCGTTCCCCACCATGCACGAACTCTTCTCGGTCGGCTGGGGTGAACCCAACCTGCGCGAGCAGTGGAAGCACGCCTCCCGCGCCGGCCGCGCGCGCCTGCTCCAGCAGACGAATTCGCGGCCGTACGAACCGGACCCGCAACGCACGCACATGCCGGCCTCGGACATCGGCGCCGAGTGGTACGCCAGCGCCGCCGACATCTGCCGGTTGCACGCGGCGCTGCAGCACAACGCGGCCGGTGCGGCCGCGCCCGTCAAGGACATCCTGTCCGCCCTTCCGGGCATCGACCTCGACCGCACGCAATGGCCGTACATCGGCGCCAAGGCCGGCAACCTGCCCGGTGACCTGACGTTCAGCTGGTACGCCGTCGATCGCACGGGTCAGGCCTGGGTGGTCAGTCTGCAGACCAACTGGTCGCAGTACCGCAGCCCGACCGCTGCGGCGTGGCTGCTGTCGATCGCCAAGCAGATGTTCGCGCTGATCCCCCGCTGATCACGGATTCGACCGCAGGGTCCACGCGTGGCCGCGGAAGTGCAGCACCGTCCTGCTGGCCGGCGCGATGTCGATGCGCCAGAACGATTTCGGCGGCGCGTCGAGCACGATCAGCATCGCGGCGCGGATCACCGCGGGGTGGGTGACGGCGACGATCCGGACGTGCTGTGCGGTCAGCGAATCCATCCAGCCGCGGACCCGTCCGATCAGGTCGACCACGGTCTCGCCGCCGTGCGGGGCCCGGCCGGGGTCGGTCAGCCAGATCGCGAGCTCAGCCGGCACGACCCGGCCGAGCACCTCCCCGCGCCACCGTCCGCAGTCCAGATCGGCCAGTCGCGGCTCGATCGTCGAGGTCAGCCCCAGCAGATCCGCGGTCTGGATGGCGCGGGCCTCGGGACCGCAGAACGCCTGCTCCGCGCTGCCCGAGGCCGGGGACCGCGGCGAGCTGACCCCGGCCCGTCGCGTTCAGCGGTTCGTCGGTGGGGAACCGTCCGGCCGCCATCGCATCGGTCATGCCGTGCGACACGAAGGTCAGCCGGACGACCTCACTCACCCAGACTCATGCGGGCACGGCTTGCTTCCGGTCACCGAGCAGCCGCGATGCCAGCGCGCCGAACACCAGCCCGATAGTCGCGTAGACGACGACCTGTGTGCCCAGCGAGGCCAGCCGGAAGTCGTAGAGCACGTCGGCGGGGAAACCGCCGTAGACGGATGGTCCCCGCGTCGTCGGCCACCGGTCCCGGCGTCTCGTCGATGGTCGGCAGCGCGAGCATGACCACGCCGACGCGCGACCACGTAGACGCCGGCGGCGACCAGCGTCGCGTTCCAGCCGCCGAGCCGTCCGACCAGCCGCCGGCCCAGGATCACCGCGCCGACCAGCAGCGCGCCCGACAGCACGACCATCAGCAGGTACAGCAGGGTGCGCTGGCGGATCGTCTCGTCGAGGCTCAGCGCCGGCGGGCTGGCCGGGTACTTGAGGAACGGCACGACGTACAGGCTGACCAGCATGCCGCCGGCCACGTACACCGACAGCAGCCGCGCCGAGATGTCGCCCACCCGGCCGTAGGCCACCGCGAACACGACGGCGAACAGCGCGCCGATCGCGACGCTGAACAACAGCACCCCCAATCCCATCCCGATGTTGGTCTGGATGGCGCGGCTGAAACCACCGCCCGCCTCGCCGTGGCTGTGCGCATGAGCGTGGCCGGCCGCGGCCTCCACCGCCTCGTGTGCGGCGCCGACCCCGTCCTCGTAGGCGATGGCCCGCGCGATCTGCGGTTCGACGAAGATGCGCGCGAACAGAAACGCCAGCACGCCGCCGAGCGGCGCCGGCCAGCAGGCCGCGCCAGATGATCTGCTTCTCCATGTTCGGTTGTCCCCTGGTGGCCGGGTCAGTGGCAGGGGAAGCCGAGCAGGTGGCGCGCGTCGTGAAGGAACTCGTGGATGCCGGTGTTGGCGCCGAACACCGAGGTGGCGCCCTGGTCCAATCCGACGAAGTACAGCGTCAGCAGCGCGAAGAACGCCGTCACCGACAGCCACAGCGCCGCCTTGGTGCCCGAGAAGTCGATGGCCGGCGCGCGGTTCTTGCCGACCTGAGGAGAAGTCATGGGGATTCCTTTCCGGGATTTCGCGTCCCAGTGGGCAGGTGCGACGGACGTCGGGTCTGACTGTCTCAGTGGCGCGACCGTTCTGGAGTTCCACCAGATTCCGGTGCCCGTCGATTACATCGCAGGATCATATGCGCACAGCAAAGCGGGCGGCCACCCAGTGGGAAATCTGGGGTGCCGCCCGCTTCGGTGTCGCTGTTACTCGGCCGCGCTGGGGGCGCCTGCCGCACCGGCCTGCGCCAGGTCCGGCCTCGGCCGGCTCGGGACGCTTTGGTCCACCGCTGGAAGGTGAACACCGCGTCCTCGCCGGGACCTTCGCCGTCCCAGTTCTCGACGTCGACCGTGACGAGCTGACCGGGGCCGACCTCCTCGAAGAGGATCTTCTCCGAGAGCTGGTCCTCGATCTCCCGCTGGATGGTGCGCCGCAACGGACGCGCGCCCAGCACCGGATCGAAGCCGCGCTTGGCCAGCAGGGCCTTGGCCCGATCCGTCAGCTCCATCGTCATGTCCTTGGCACGCAGCTGGTTGCCGACCCGGCCGATCATCAGGTCGACCATCTTGATGATCTCGTCCTGCGTCAGCTGGTGGAACACGATGATGTCGTCGATACGGTTCAGGAACTCCGGCCGGAAGTGCTTCTTCAGCTCGTCGTTGACCTTCTGCTTCATCCGCTCGTAGTTGTTCTCGCCGCCACCCTGGGTGAAGCCGAGCCCAACGGCCTTGCTGATGTCGCTGGTGCCGAGGTTCGACGTGAAGATCAGCACCGTGTTCTTGAAGTCGACCGTGCGACCCTGACCGTCGGTCAGGCGGCCGTCCTCGAGAACCTGCAGGAGGCTGTTGTAGATCTCCTGGTGGGCCTTCTCGATCTCGTCGAACAGCACGACGCTGAACGGCTTGCGGCGCACCTTCTCGGTGAGCTGGCCGCCCTCTTCGTAGCCGACGTACCCGGGAGGGGCACCGAACAGCCGCGACGCGGTGAACCGGTCGTGGAACTCGCCCATGTCGATCTGGATGAGCGCGTCGTCGTCGCCGAACAGGAAGTTCGCCAGCGCCTTGGACAGCTCGGTCTTACCGACACCGGACGGGCCGGCGAAGATGAACGAGCCCGACGGACGCTTGGGGTCCTTCAGCCCGGCACGGGTGCGGCGGATCGCCTTCGAGACGGCCTTGACGGCGTCCTCCTGGCCGATGATCCGCTTGTGCAGCTCGTCCTCCATGCGCAGCAGCCGAGTGGTCTCCTCCTCGGTCAGCTTGAACACCGGGATGCCGGTCCAGTTGCCCAGCACCTCGGCGATCTGCTCGTCGTCGACCTCGGCGACGACGTCGAGATCACCGGAACGCCACTGCTTCTCCCGCTCGGCGCGCTGGGCGACCAGCTGCTTCTCGCGGTCGCGCAGGCTTGCGGCCTTCTCGAAGTCCTGCGCGTCGATCGCGGACTCCTTCTCCCGGCGCGCGTCGGCGATCTTCTCGTCGAACTCGCGCAGGTCCGGCGGAGCGGTCATCCGGCGGATGCGCATCCGGGCGCCGGCCTCGTCGATCAGGTCGATCGCCTTGTCCGGCAGGAAGCGGTCGTTGATGTAGCGGTCGGCCAGCGTGGCCGCCGCGGCGATGGCACCGTCGGTGATCGAGACGCGGTGGTGCGCCTCGTACCGGTCCCGCAGACCCTTGAGGATCTCGATGGTGTGCGCCACCGTCGGCTCGCCGACCTGCACCGGCTGGAACCGGCGCTCCAGGGCGGCGTCCTTCTCGATGTACTTGCGGTACTCGTCGAGGGTGGTGGCGCCGATGGTCTGCAGTTCGCCGCGGGCCAGCTTCGGCTTCAGGATGCTGGCCGCGTCGATCGCGCCCTCGGCGGCACCCGCACCGACGAGCGTGTGCAGCTCGTCGATGAACAGGATGATGTCGCCGCGGGTGTTGATCTCCTTGAGCACCTTCTTCAGCCGCTCCTCGAAGTCACCGCGGTAGCGGCTGCCCGCGACCAGCGAACCGAGGTCGAGGGTGTAGAGCTGCTTGTCCTTGAGCGTCTCGGGCACGTCGCCGTGCACGATCGCCTGCGCGAGGCCCTCGACGACGGCGGTCTTGCCGACGCCGGGCTCGCCGATCAGCACCGGGTTGTTCTTGGTGCGGCGGCTCAGCACCTGCATGACCCGCTCGATTTCCTTCTCCCGGCCGATCACCGGGTCGAGCTTGCCCTCCATCGCGGCGGCGGTCAGGTTGCGGCCGAACTGGTCGAGCACCAGCGACGTCGACGGGTTGCCCGCCTCGCCGCTGCGTCCGCCGGTACCGGCTTCGGCCGTCTCCTTGCCCTGGTAGCCGGACAGCAGCTGAATGACCTGCTGGCGCACCCGGGTCAGCTCGGCGCCGAGCTTGACCAGCACCTGGGCGGCCACGCCCTCGCCTTCGCGGATGAGGCCGAGCAGGATGTGCTCGGTGCCGATGTAGTTGTGCCCGAGCTGCAGCGCCTCGCGCAGGCTCAGCTCCAGCACCTTCTTGGCTCTCGGCGTGAACGGGATGTGGCCGGACGGCGCCTGCTGGCCCTGGCCGATGATCTCCTCGACCTGGCTGCGCACACCCTCCAGGGAGATGCCCAGCGACTCGAGTGACTTGGCGGCCACGCCCTCACCCTCGTGAATGAGTCCCAGCAGGATGTGCTCGGTGCCGATGTAGTTGTGGTTGAGCATCCGGGCCTCTTCCTGAGCCAGGACGACAACCCGACGCGCACGGTCGGTGAATCTTTCGAACATCCGTGGTTACCTGCTCTCCATCGCATAGGTAGGTGCCGCACCACTGAGAATGACGAGTGCTATGCACCTGCCGTCCACTCTAATGGGCGGCGGCTCCGGGTGCCCCGCCTGTCGGCCCGTCCCGGCGTGACGGGAGGGTGACGACAGCACGACTACCCAGCGCTGATAGGAGCAACGCGGCGGTCCGCGAAATCGTTTCCGGATCGTGGCCGCCGCGGGTTCGCCGCTAGCGAACGGCCGCGACAGCCGTGCCCAGTCCGGGCAACTACCGGCTATGTTGCCGCGTGGAAGGCGTCGATCACGTCGGCCGGGATCCGGCCGCGGGTGGACACGTTGTGCCCGTTGCGCCGGGCCCAGTCCCTGATCGCCGCGCTCTGCTCACGGTCGATGGCCGCCCGGCCGCGACCGGTGCCGACCGAACGTCCGCGCCGGCGGCCCCCGACCCGGCGGCCGGCCTCGACCCAATGCTTCAAATCGTTGCGCAGTTTCGCCGCGTTCTTGGCGGAGAGGTCGATCTCGTAACTCACTCCGTCGAGACCGAATTCCACGGTTTCGTCGGCGGCGCCTTCACCGTCGAAATCATCCACCAGCGTGACGGTGACTTTTTTGGCCATTTGTTGCTGCCCTTCTAGCTGCTACGCGACTCGCCCCGCCGTGGTCTCTCAAATCCCCCGCACCAATCTGCCATAAAGGTGCTTTTCATTCAACAACGCAAGAATCCCGCGGTCTAGTTGCCGTGCCGACGAACAATCGGGAACAAAACCGTCTCTCTAATCGCCAGCCCCGTCAGCGCCATCAACAAGCGGTCGATACCCATTCCGGTGCCGGTCGTCGGCGGCATGCCATACTCGAGAGCAGCGAGAAAATCCTCGTCGAGCGCCATTGCCTCGTCGTCCCCGGCGGCCGCAGCGCGCGCTTGGGCCTCGAATCTTTCGCGCTGAATGACCGGGTCGATCAACTCCGAGTATCCGGTCGCGAGTTCGATGTGACGAATGTAGAGATCCCATTTCTCCGTGACGCCCGCGATACTACGGTGGGCCCGTGTCAGCGGCGTGGTCTCCACCGGAAAATCCCGGACGAAGGTCGGAGCCCACAACGTGTCACCGACGGCGTATTCCCAAAGTTCCTCCACCAATTTTCCGTGTCCATATCCACGGTCGCGCGGAATGTCGACACCGAGTCGGTCGGCGATCTGCCAAAGTCGCTCCGCCGTCGTCTCGGGTGTGATCTCTTCGCCGAGTGCCTCCGACAATGACGGATACATTTGGATGGTGTCCCATTCCCCGTCGAGGTCATAGACACTCCCGTCGGGCAACGGCACCGAACGCGTGCCGATGGCCTCGTCGGCGACCTCTTGAATGAGTTCACGGGTGACGACGGCGGAATCGTCGTAGGTGCCGTAGGCCTGGTAGGTCTCCAACATCGCGAATTCCGGGGAATGTGTGGAATCGGCGCCCTCGTTTCTGAACACCCGATTCAACTCGAAGACCCTGTCGAAACCGCCGACGACACAGCGCTTGAGAAAAAGTTCCGGCGCAATACGAAGGTAGAGATCGGCGTCGAGCGCATTCGAGTGCGTGACGAACGGCCGGGCCGCCGCGCCGCCGGCCAGCGTCTGCAGCATCGGCGTCTCCACCTCGAGGAAGCCGCGCCGCTCCAGGGCCGAGCGCACCGCCCGGACCACCGCGATGCGCTGACGCGCGATGGTGCGCGCCTCGGGCCGCACGATCAGATCGACGTAACGCTGCCGGACCCGCGACTCCTCGCTCATCTCCTTGTGCGCGACCGGCAACGGCCGCAGCGACTTGGACGCGATTTGCCAGGAGATCGGCCAGCACAGACAATTCGCCGCGCCGGGAGCTGATCACCTCGCCGTGCACGAACACGATGTCGCCGAGGTCGACGTCGGCCTTCCACGCGTCGAGGGAATCCCGGCCCACGCGGTCCAGGCTGATCATCGCCTGCAGCTGGGTTCCGTCGCCCTCCTGCAGCGTCGCAAAGCAGAGTTTGCCCGAATTTCGCGCGAAGATGACCCGGCCGGCCACCCCGACCAGCTGGCCCGTCGCGGTGTCCGCGGGCAGTTCCGGGTAGGCGCGCGCGCAGCTCGGCGAGGCTATGCGTACGCGCCACCTCGACCGGATACGGCTCGTGGCCCTCGGCGAGCAGCCGCTCGCGCTTGGCCTGACGGATCCGGAACTGCTCGGGGAGTTGCGTGGCGGCATCAGGCGTCGGCCGAGAAACGGTCAGTCACGACGTGCCAGCTTAAATGAACGAATGACCGTGCCGGCCCACGCGCCGATCGATGCCGCGGCGGTGCAGCGCCCTGAGCGAGCAGCCGCTGGACTGGCGGGACAAGGGCATCCCGGTGCAGTGGTGGGGGCGTACCTCCGCCGACATCGTCGCCGCTGCGCCCGTGTTCTGGGACGCGGGCGTCAGCGGCCCGGTGTGCGTGCTGCGCGCCCCGGCACTGACCCACAACCTGGCGACGATGGCCGCGTGGTGCCGCCGCCGCGGGGTGGAGCTGGCACCGCACGGCAAGACCCACATGTCGCCGCAGCTGGCCGCCCGCCAGCTCGCGGCGGGCGCATGCGGGATCACCGTCGCGACGGTCGCCCAGGCGGCGGTCTACCGCGCCTTCGGAGTCGCGCGCCTGATACTCGCCAACGAGCTGGTCGACCCGGCGGGGCTGCGGTGGCTGGCCGCCGAGCTGCGGGCCGATCCAGGGCTGCGGTTCATCGTGCTGGGTCGATTCCGTGCGAGGTGTCGAGCTGATGGACGCCGCGCTGGCGGGCACCGGCCGTCCCGTCGACGTGTGCGTCGAGGTCGGCATCGGCGGGGGCCGCACGGGCTGTCGCACCGCGCAGCAGACCGACGCCGTGGCCCGCGCCGCGGCGGCCTCACCCCGGTTGCGGCTGGTCGGGGTCGCCGGGTACGAGGCGGCGGTGAGCCAGGAGCTCCGGCCGCAGGCCACGGCGGTGGTCGCCGAGCATCTCGCGGCGCTGCGGGCCGCGGTGATCCGGCTGGCGCCGCTTTTCGAGACCGACACCGCGATTGTCAGCGCCGGCGGCAGCACCTATTTCGATGACGTGGCGGCTGCGTTGACGGGCTGGCCGGCCGGCATGGCGGTGCGCACAATCCTGCGCAGCGGGTGCTACGTCACCCACGACCACGGCCTGTACGCGCGTACGTCCCCGCTGACCCGCGACGGCGGCGCGGGCCTGCGGCCGGCGCTGCAGGTCCACGCCCGGGTGATCTCGCGCCCCGAACCCGGCCTGGCCGTGCTGACCATGGGCAGGCGCGACGTGGGATTCGACCAGGGTCTGCCGGTCCCGCTCGACCTTCCCGGCAGCGAACTGACCCGGCTGCACGATCAGCATGCGATCCTGCGGCTGGACCCGCCGGACGACTGCGAGGTGGGACAGTGGCTGCGCTTCGGGATCTCCCACCCGTGCACGGTGTTCGACAAGTGGCGGGTGATCCCGGTGCTCGACGACGAGGACCGCGTGGTCGATCTGGTCCGGACGTTTTGCTGAGCGGCCGCTTCTGACTAACGGGCCTGCTTGAGCTTGCCCCGTTGCCCCTCCCTGTTGCGCTCGAATACCAGCCGCAGCCCGTCCAGAGTCAGGTGCCGGTCGTAGTGCTCGACGGTCTGCAGATCGGGTAACAGCAGCGGGGCGCCGTGGCCGGTCGCCACCACCGCGACGTCGTCCCCGCCGAAGCCGTCGACGTCCGCACGCACCCGGTTGACCAGTCCGTCCACCAGACCCGCGAATCCGTACACCGCGCCGGCCTGCATGCATTCGACGGTGTTCTTGCCCACCACCGAACGCGGCCGGGTGAGTTCGACGCGCCGCAGCGCCGCCGAACGGGCGGCCGCGGCGTCGGAGGACACCTGGACGCCGGGCGCGATCGCGCCCCCCAGGAATTCGCCCTTGGCTGACACGACGTCCACGCAGATCGACGAACCGAAGTCCACCACGATCGCCGCGGTGCGGTACTTGTGATATGCGGCAAGACAATTGACGATGCGATCGGCACCGACTTCTTTCGGGTTGTCGACCAGCAGCGGGATGCCGGTGCGTACGCCCGGTTCGATGAGCACGTGCGGCACCGACGGCCAGTACTGTTCGAGCATCAACCGGACCTCGTGCAGCACCGAGGGCACGGTGGACAGCCCGGCCGCGCCGGTCAGCCGATCGGCGTCGTCACCGATCAGTCCGTCGATGGTCAGCGCCAGCTCGTCGGCCGTGACCTCGGACTCCGTCCGGATCCGCCAGTGCTGGACCACCTTCGCATGGTCACCGGACCCGGCGACAAGTCCGACGACCGTGTGGGTGTTGCGCACGTCTATCGCGAGGAGCACGTCACATCACCTCGGCGACAACAGTTCCGACGCATCGGCCGGAACGTGCGCGGGATCGTCGCCGAGTTCGACGACACGGTTGTCCGCATCGACGAACACCACGCGGGGCGCCAACCGCCTGGCTTCGGAGTCCTCGACCATCCCGTAGGCGATCAGGATGACCAGATCACCCGGATGGATCAGATGCGCTGCCGCACCGTTGATCCCGATCACCCCGGTGCCACGCTGCCCGGTGATCACATAGGTGACCAGCCGCGCGCCGTTGTCGACGTCGACGATCGTCACCTGCTCACCCTCGATCAGGTCGGCCGCGTCCATCAGGTCTGCGTCCACGGTCACCGAGCCCACGTAGTGCAGGTCGGCCTGGGTCACGGTGGCGCGGTGGATCTTGCTCTTCAGCATTGTTCGTAACATCAGTTCCTCCAGGGCAGTTCGTGGCTCTGGCTGCCGGCCACCCGCGGATGACCGTCGATGCCGGCGGCCGCGCCGATGTCGATCGCAATGTTGTCGAGCAGTCGGGTGGCGCCCAACCGCGCGGCGACCAGCATGCGTCCGGCACCCTCGGCCGGCGCAGGACCCAGCGCCGGATCGCGCACCTCGAGGTAGTCGACGACCAGTGCGGGCACCTCGTCGAGCACCGCGCGGGCGGCGTCCAGTGCCGCCGGCACACCGGTCGAGGCGGCGTACATGCCGGCCAGCAGCGCCGCGGACAGCGCACCGGCCTGCTCGCGTTGCACGGGGTCGAGGTAGCGGTTGCGCGACGACATCGCCAGTCCGTCGGGCTCGCGGACGATGGGAACACCCACCACCGCGACGCCGAGGTCGAGATCGGCGACCATCTGCCTGATCAGGGTCAGCTGCTGGTAGTCCTTCTCCCCGAAGTACGCCCGGTCGGGGTGCACGGTGTTGAACAGCTTCAGCACCACGGTCAGGACACCGGCGAAATGCGTTGGCCGGGAGGCGCCTTCGAGATCGGCGCCGAGTGGGCCCGGCACCACCGTGGTACGCCTGCCCTCGGGGTACATGTCGGCGATCGTCGGGGTGAAGGCGATCTCCACCCCTTCCGCGCGCAGCGCGTCCAGGTCGTCGTCGAGGGTGCGCGGATAGGCGTCGAGGTCCTCGCCGGCGGCGAACTGCAGCGGGTTGACGAAGATCGAGACCACCACCACGGCGCCCTGCACCCGTCTGGCCGCACGGATCAGCGTCAGGTGCCCGTCGTGCAGGGCGCCCATCGTCGGGACCAGCACGATGCGCCGGCCGGTGGCGCGCAGTGCGCGGGTCACGTCGGAGACGTCGCGCGGCCGCGCGTAGGTGTTGAGCTGTCCGGCCGAGAACTTCGGCGCGTTGCCAGTAATCATGCCTGTCCTGCTTCTGCCAGCACGTCGAAGACCGCCTGCGGTGCGTCCGCCCGCTGCGCGGTCCGCCACGAGTTCGTCCGATAAGCCTGCGCGAGTTCGGGGTTCACCTCGGTGAGCGCCTGCAGGTGGCCGGCCACCGCGGGCGCGTCGCCCCGCGCCACCGGACCGGTGAGGGCCGCCTGCCCGCGCCGCAGCGCGTTGTCGAGCGAAGCCCGCGCCAGCGGGCCGATGATCCGCTCGGCGAGCCCGCCGGGGGCGTCGCCGACGAGGTCCTGCCCGAGCAGTTCCTGCCCCCACAGGGCGGCCCGCAGCGCCTCGACCGCGTCGAGCACCACGGTGACCAGGTGATTGCTGCCGTGCGCAAGTGCGGCGTGGTACAGGATCCTGGCGTCTTCGCGGACCCGGAACGGCTCGCCGCCGATCTCGAGCACCAGGGACTGCCCGATCGCGTACCCGATCTCGTCGGCGGCGGTGATGCCGAAGCACGTGCCGCGGAGCCGGTCGACGTCCTCCTCGGTGCCGGCGAAGGTCATCGCGGGGTGAATCGCCAACGTCAGGCAGCCCTGCTCGGCCAGCGGGGCCAGCACGGCGATGCCGTTGGCGCCGGAGGTGTGGGCGACGATCGTGTTGGGACGCACTGCGCCCGTCGCCGCCAGGCCGGCGACCAGCGCGCTCAGTTCAGCGTCGGGAACGGCGAGCAGGAGCAGCTCGGCACGCGCGGCGACCTCGTCGACGGCCAGCACCGGGGTGTCGGGCAACCAGCGCGCGGCACGCCGGCGCGACGCGCCCGAGACCGCGCTGCATCCCACCACCACGTGCTCGGCACGCTCCAGCGCCGCCCCCATGGCGGTGCCGACCCGGCCGGCCGAGATGACACCGATGGTGAGCCGTGCGGGGCGGAGTCCGTCGTGGGGAGCATTCCCGCCGACCGGGGGCTGCACCATCGCAGACGACCTCGCTGATTCTTCTCGAATGCTTCGTTCCGGTCCCGCGTCGCGGGTACCGGACGGTCGCGCAAAGCCTAACTCAGTCCTCGCGACGCCTGCGCCGGCCGCCCCCGGACGGGGACGCCTGCAGCCGCGCCAGCAGCTCGGCCACCGACTGGCCGCCGATGTGTGCGCCGCCCTCCTCGCTCTCCTCGCCCTCGTCCGGCGCGGGCGCGGGTTCCGGCGCGGGTGCGGGTTCCGGCGCGGGCGGCTCGGCCGGGGCGTGCCTGCCCCGGTGGGGTTCCCCGGCCGGCTCCTCGGAGTCGGGCGCCCGCCGGCGGCCCACGTACTCGGGCTGACCGCCGTTAGCCGGTTGCGGCGCGGCCCAGTTGCTGCCGGGGTGACCGGCCGGAATCCACTGCCCCTCGGCCGGCGCCGGCCGCCAGTGCGAACCCTTGGGTTCGGGCTCCGACGGCGGGGGCTGCGGCGGCGGCACGTCGGGCGGCAACCACGGCATCGCGGGCTCGGGTCGGGGCGACGGCGCAGGGGGCGGCGGTGGCGGAGGTGGCGGCGCCGGCGCCCATTGCCGTTCCCCGGCCCGACGATGCGCACCCCCCGGCGGTTCGGCGGCGGAGGCCACCCAGTGCTCCCCCTCCGGCGGGTGCGGTTCGGCGGGCACGTCGATGATCGGGCTCTCCTCGGTGTCGGGGGCGTCAGCCGCGGCCTCGTCCTCGACGTCCTCGACCACGTCCTCGGCATCGATGCGGCTGCTGCTGACCCGCCCGGCGGTGTCCGGGCCCTGGCGCCACTCACCGAAGGACGGCTGCGCGCTGCGGTCCGTCTCGATCGCCTGCCGATGCGACAGGTCGGTGTCGAACAGGTACTCCAGGTTCGCCCGCAACGCCGCGAGTTCGGCGCGCAGGGCGGCCACCTCGTCGGCGGACTGCGCGCGCAACTCGGCGGCGAGTTCTCGGCGCAGGTGCGATTCGACGGCCAGCTCGTACTCCCGGCGTGCCGAGATCTCCCGATCGAGCTGCAGGTCGTATACGAGCTTGAGGTCGCGCACCTTCGCCTGATCGCTGTCGCTCTGCCTGCGGTAGACCACCGACACGAATGCGGCCACCACCGCAGCCCACAGCGCCAGGATCACAGCAAGCTTGAGCAACTCCACCCGATTGGTGAAAACCAGGGCAGAACTGGCACCGATGGCAAGCACCAGCAACGCCGTCATCAGGATCCAACCGGGCCGTCGGCCACCCCGGCGGATCCGGGCGCCGCGAGCCGGATCGGTCATGGGCCGACTGTACCCGTCACAGGTCATCTCGCGTGTCGACCCGTCCGGCGATTCGGGCCCGCACTGCGGGTTTCGGTCAGCCGGGCGCCGGATCGGCGTCGGGCGTCGAGTCCTCCGGCGACTTGCAGCAATGCTGCAACCACAGCGCCGCGACGACCAGGGCCAGCGCGCACAATGCGGCGACCACGACGCCGGGCGTGTCCTGGGCGGCCACCCGCAGCTGACCTCGCCGGGGCAGCACGTAGCCCAGCACGGCCAGCCACCAGCCGAGCACGACGCTGCCCATCCAGGCCGACGCCTTGGCGATCAGCACCGAACGCGCCACCGCGAGCGGATGCAGCCGGCCGCGGCCCGACACCGATCTCGCCGTCCCGGATCCGGGCGCGCACGTAGAAGCCCCAGCCGGCGAGGGCGACCGCCACACCGAGCAGTGAGGCGCCGGTCCACACCGTGATCGGCGGGAACCACCGGTACACCAGCCGCACCAGCAGGTAGCCCAGCACGGCCGTCGCCGCGACGGCGGCCGCGAGGTCGCGCTTGCGCGTCGGTCCCATCAGGGCGTTGTTCCCGGCCCGCAGCGCGCACCCGGTGAACCGGACCCCGGCGCGTTCGGCCGGTTCGACGTCGGCCAGCAGGGCCGCGACGGCGCTCGGCCGGCCGGCGACGGTCAGGGTGGCGGCCGGGTCCACCGCCAGCCACGGCACCAGCACGAAGGCCCGCACGTGCGCGTAAGGATGCGGCAGCGTCAGCACGTCGTCGTCGACCGTCACCTCGGCGCCGGAGTCCAGAACTCGCACGAGGTCGACGTCCAGCGTCCTGGGACCCCAGCGCTGACCGCGGGTCCGCTGCGCGGCGTCTTCGAGCCGATGGGCGCGGCGCAGCCAACCGTGCGGATCGCAGGCCGGATCATCGGCGAGTACCACGGCGTTGAGGAACGGGCCCTGTTCGACACCGCCCCAGGCGTCGGTCTCGTACACCGGCGACGTCGCGGTGACGGCCGCGCCGAGTCCGTCGACCACCGACTGCAGGTGCGCCAGCCGGTCACCGATGTTGGAGCCGATCGACAAGCACCACCTGCGTCATCGGGGCCCGGCTCCCCGGCCGCCACGGCGCGAACGCCGCGCCACGACGGCCACATCGGCGAAGTCCAGCGGGATCGGCGCCGCGGGTTTGTGCACCACCACCTCGACGGCGTGCACGCGTTCGTCGGCCATCACGTCCTCGGCGATCTCGGCCGCCACCGTCTCGATCAGCTGCCGCGGCGGACCGGCGACGATACCGGCCGCCCGCTGCGCCAGGGCGCCGTAATCCAGGGTGTCGGCGAGGTCGTCGCTGGCGGCCGCGGCCTGCAGATCGATCCAGACCGTGATGTCGATGACGAAGTCCTGGCCGTCCCGGCGCTCGTGGTCGAACACGCCGTGATTGCCGCGAACCCGTAACCCGCGCAACTCGATTCGATCAGCCATCGCACTCCGCCCCGTCTCGCTCTCCTCCGGCCCGCCGCCACGCCGCGGCCACCGCCAGCGCGTCGACCGACGCGCGCACGTCGTGCACCCGCACGCCCCAGACCCCGTGCCAGCCGGCCAGTGCCGAGATCACCGCGGTGGCGGTCTCGCGGCCGTCGGGCGGGCGCAGCCGGCCGTCGGGCTCGGCGAGCAGCCGGCCGAGGAAGCGCTTGCGCGACGCACCGACCAGGATCGGGATGCCCGTCGCGACGAACTCCGGCAGCGCGTGCAGCAGCGCCCAGTTGTGCTCTGCGGTCTTGGCGAAGCCCAGGCCCGGATCCAGGATCAGGCTTGCGGGGTCCACCCCGGCCCGTACCGCGGCGTCGGCTCCGGTCATCAGTTCGTCTTTCACCTCGTCCACCACGTCGCGGTAGTCGGGCACCTCGTGCGGCCGGTCGCCGCCGACCGAGCGCCAGTGCATCAGAACCCAGGGCACGCGCGCCTCGGCGACCACCCGGACCATGTCGGGGTCGGCCTTGCCGCCGGAGACGTCGTTGACGATGTGCGCGCCGGCCTCCAGCGCCGCGCGCGCCACGCCCGCATGCATGGTGTCGATGCTCACCGTGACGCCGTGCCGGGCGAGCTCCTCGACCACCGGCAGCACCCGCGCCATCTCGACCGCCGGATCCACCCGCGTCGCGCCGGGCCGGGTGGATTCCCCGCCGACGTCGACGATCGCGGCGCCCTGGGCGACCAGTTCCAGCCCGTGGGCGACGGCCCGGTCCCGGTCGAGGAACAAGCCTCCGTCGGAGAACGAGTCATCGGTGACGTTGACGACCCCCATCACCCGCGTCGGTGTGGTGGGCGGACGGTGGGCCGAGGTCACTTTCTCAAGATCAGATCCAGCGCCTCGGCCCGCGAGGCCTTGTCGGTCTTGAACTGGCCGCGCACCGCGGATGTGGTGGTGGTGGCGCCCGGCTTGCGGATGCCGCGCATCGCCATGCAGAGGTGTTCGGCCTCGATCACCACGATGGCACCGCGCGGATTCAGCTTGCGCATCAACGCGTCGGCGATCTGGGTGGTCAGCCGCTCCTGCACCTGGGGCCGCTTGGCGTAGAGGTCCACCACCCGGGCCAGCTTCGAGAGCCCGGTGACGCGGCCGTCCTCGCCGGGGATGTAGCCGACGTGCGCGACACCGTGGAACGCCACCAGGTGGTGCTCGCAGGTGGAGTACATCGGGATGTCCTTGACCAGCACGAGTTCGTCGTGCTGCTCGTCGAAGGTGGTGTTGAGCACGCTGTCGGGGTCGGTGTGCAGACCCGCGAACATCTCCTGATAGGCGCGTGCCACCCGCGCGGGGGTGTCCACCAGCCCGTGCCGGTCGGGGTCCTCCCCCACCGCGATCAGCAGTTCGCGCACCGCCGCCTCGGCCCGGGCCTGATCGAACACCGGGGTGGCCAGCGTGGCGTGATTGTTCGACCGCGTCATCGACGTCTCCGTTCGGGGATCACCCATGGCTCGGGGGGTTGCTCCGCCCGTCGTCCCTCTCGCCGTCGTGGCCCCTAGTCGGGCTGACCGGGCTGCGGGTACGGCTGGTAGGGCGGATGGGACGGCGGCGGAGCGCCCTGCCAGCCCGGCGGGGGATACCAGTAACCCTGCGGCTGGTGCTGCTGCGGGCGGCGCACCCTGCTGCTGCGGCGGCGGCGGCCAACCCGGCGCATGCCAGCCGGCCGGCGCACCGTAGTCCGGCTGCGTGGGACCGTTGGCGCGGCGCCGCCCTGAGCAGCCGTGGGAGCCATGGGAGCCGTTGCCGCCGTTGCGGGGCGCGGCCTCGGCGGCGGCCTTGGACGCCTGGGCGATCGCCGCCTTGAAGGCCGGCTCGGGCACCGGCTTGGGCCACGGCTCACCGCGTTCGATCGCGAGCTCGCCGGGCGTCTTGATCGGTGGCTTGTCCGAGGGCACCCGGCCGCCGAAGTCGTCGAACATCGTCAGCCGGGGCCGCTTCTTCACGTCCCCGAAGATGGCCTGCAGTTCGACGCGGTGCAGCGTCTCCTTCTCCAGCAGCTCACCGGCCAGGGTGTCGAGTACGTCGCGGTACTCGGTCAGGATCTCCCAGGCCTCGGTGTGCGCGGCCTCGATGAGCTTGCGGACCTCGTCGTCGATGATCTGCGCCACCTCGTGGCTGTAGTCGGCCTGGGTGCCCATGGTGCGGCCCAGGAACGGGTCGCCGTGCTCGGTGCCGTACCGCACCGCACCGAGCTTGGAGCTCATGCCGTACTCGGTGACCATCGCGCGGGCGATCTTGGTGGCCTGGTCGATGTCGGAGGACGCCCCGGTGGTCGGCTCGCGGAACACCAGCTCCTCGGCGGCGCGCCCGCCCATCGCGAACACCAGCCGGGCGATCATCTCCGAGCGGGTCATCAGGCCCTTGTCGTCCTCGGGCACCGACATCGCGTGGCCGCCGGTGCGGCCGCGCGCCAGGATCGTCACCTTGTAGATCGGCTCGATGTCGGGCATCGCCCAGGCCGCCAGCGTGTGCCCGCCCTCGTGATAGGCGGTGATCTTCTTCTCGTGCTCGCTGATGATGCGGCCCTTGCGGCGCGGCCCGCCGACGACCCGGTCGACGGCTTCCTCGAGCGCGGGTCCGGTGATGACGGTGCCGTTCTCGCGCGCGGTGAGCAGCGCGGCCTCGTTGATGACGTTGGCCAGGTCGGCACCGGACATCCCGACGGTGCGCTTGGCCAGCCCGTCGAGGTCGGCGTCGGGCGCGATCGGCTTGCCCGCCGAATGCACCCGCAGCACCGCCCGGCGGCCGGCCAGGTCGGGGTTCGACACCGGGATCTGGCGGTCGAAGCGGCCGGGCCGCAACAGCGCGGGGTCCAGGATGTCGGGCCGGTTGGTGGCCGCGATCAGGATGACGCCCTGGCGGTCACCGAAGCCGTCCATCTCGACGAGCAACTGGTTCGAGCGTCTGCTCACGTTCGTCGTGGCCGCCGCCCATGCCGGCACCGCGCTGCCGGCCGACCGCGTCGATCTCGTCGACGAAGATGATGCACGGGCTGTTCTGCTTGGCCTGCTCGAACATGTCGCGCACGCGGGAGGCGCCGACGCCGACGAACATCTCGACGAAATCCGAACCCGGAGATCGTGAAGAACGGCACACCGGCCTCCCCCGCGACCGCGCGTGCCAGCAACGTCTTGCCGGTGCCGGGCGGGCCGTAGAGCAACACACCCTTGGGGATCTTCGCGCCCAGCGCCTGGTAGCGGCTCGGGTTCTGCAGGAAGTCCTTGATCTCGTAGAGCTCCTCGACGGCCTCATCGACGCCCGCGACGTCGGCGAAGGTGGTCTTGGGCATGTCCTTGGACAGCTGCTTGGCCTTGGACTTGCCGAAGCCGAAGCCCATCCGCCCGCCGGTCTGCATCCGGGAGAACATCACGAACAGGCCGACGAGCAGCAGCAGCGGCAGCATGTAGATCAGCAGCGAGCCGAGCACGCTGGACTGGTTGACCACGGTGTTGGTCTTGGCGTTCTTGGCCTGCAGCGCCTCGAACAGCGTCACCCCGTACCCGGTGGGGTACTTCGTGATGATCTTGTCGCTGTTCTCGGTGTCGCCGTTGCCCTTCTTGAGCTCCAGGCGCAGCTGCTGTTCACGGTCGTCGATCTGCGCGCTGGTGACGTTGTCGCCGTTGATCTGGGCCATCGCGACCGACGTGTCGACGGGCTTGTACCCGCGGGTGTCGTCGCTGAAATAGAAGAACGACCACCCGAGCAGCAGCACCACGGCGATCACCGTGAGCGTGCGGATCACATTTTTCCGGTTCATTGATGTGTACGGCCGGCGGCGGGGCCCCGACCAAATCCTTCCAATACGCGCAGCTGGAAACCTCAAGGCTACCGCTAGACCAACGTCCGGCAGTTCCCGGAGTTCCCGGGCTCACGAGGCCCTGGTGTGCGCACAGATCGTGGCACGGAAGGAGAACCCGCGCGGGACGCACACCAGCGCACTCGGCGGGGCCGGGCTGGTTGGCTGGGGCGGTGCGGACACGGACTGGTGCAGACGAACGGGGTCACGCTGCGGGTGCTCGAGGCCGGGCAGCCGGGCGCCCCCGCGGTGGTGCTGCTGCACGGCTTCCCGGAGCTGGCGTTCTCGTGGCGGCACCAGGTTCGGGCGCTGGCCGCGGCCGGCTTCCACGTGCTCGCGCCCGACCAGCGCGGCTACGGCGGCTCCGACAAACCGCCGCAGATCGAGGCCTACACCGTCGCGGAACTCAGCGCCGACGTGGTCGGCCTGCTCGACGAGATCGGCGCCGAGCAGGCCGCGATGGTGGGCCACGACTTCGGCGCAGTGGTGGCCTGGGCGGCGCCGCTGCTGCATCCGCACCGCGTTCCGCGCGGTCGCCGGGCTGAGCCTGCCGCCGGTGCCGCGCCCGCGGGTGCCGACGACGCAGGCGTTCCGCCGGCTTTTCGGGGACCGCTTCTTCTACGTCCTCTACTTCCAGCGGCCCGGACCCGCGGACGCCGAGCTGGCCCGCGACCCGGCGACCACGCTGCGCAAGCTGTTCGCCGCGCCGCCCGCCGATGACCGGGCCGCCGCGCAGCGGATGCTCGCGCCGGGGCCCGACGGCTTCCTCGACCGGATCCCCGAGCCCGGCGGCATCCCCGACTGGCTTGCAGCCAGGCCGATTTCGACGTCTACACCGAGGCGTTCACCCGGGGCGGGTTCACCGCACCGCTGAACTGGTACCGCTGCTTCGACCGCAACTGGGAGCTCACCGCCGACCCGCCGGCGGCGACGATCACCGTGCCCGCGCTGTTCCTCGCAGGCAGCGCGGATGCGACGTTGGCCTACACGCCGAGCCACCGGGCCAGCGAAGTCGTCACCGGCCCGTATCGGGAGGTGCTGATCGACGGCGCGGGGCATTGGCTGACCGAGGAGCGCCCCGCGACAGTCAGCCGATTGCTGGTCGAGTTCCTGCGTGTCTGAGGTGTGACGGCGGTCACCGCAGGGTATGTTTGCTGCGGGACGGGGCCATCGCCGCCAGGGGGAAATTCGACATGCACTTCACAGCAAAGGGTCGCCGCGTGCGCGGCAAACGGCCGGACCGCGCGGCATCTGCTCGCGGCGGCGCGGACAGCGTTCGACGAACTGGGGCCGCAGGCGGGGATGGACGACATCGCCCGCCACGCGGGGGTCACCGTGACCGCGCTGGCCGGAGAGTTCCGGGACAAGGACGGCCTGGTCACTGCGGTGCTCGAGGATCTCGTCGCCGCCCTGCGTGCCGAGACCGAGCGACGCGACCACCGGCGGCGGTCTGTCCTGGGTCCCCAGACTTCCCCAGCTCGGCCTGCGCCACGCGGTGCCGTCGCTGGTCGTCACTGGCGGCGCTGCTGCCGTTGATGGCCCCGCCGCCTGCGGTCGCCGCAGGCGACGCGCAGCCGGCCGACGAGACCGCAGGCAAGACGGTGCTGACGATCAGCCCGCTGTGGCCGGTCTGGCCGCTCAACGGCGCGCTGGGCGGCTCGCTGTGCGAGGTCAACAGCTGCAGTTCGGTGCCGTACATGCCGTTCAGCACGGTGGGCGGCGTGCACGCGCTCGACCGCCGGCTGTCCGCCGTCGCCGCCAGCGACGGCGGCGCGGACACAGTCACCGACACACCCACCGTCGTCTTCGCGTTCAGCAACGGGGCCATGGTGGCCTCGGAGTGGATGGCCGAGCACGCGGACGATCCGGACGCACCGTCGCCCGACGAGGTGTCTTTCGTGCTGATCGGAAACCCGACGACGGGCCTACGGCGGCAGGCTGCCCGCGATACCGCCGAGCGATTACCACGTCGTCGACATCGTCCGCCAGTACGATCCGTTCGCCGACTTCCCGGATAACCCCTTCAACCTGTTGGCGCTGGCCAACATCGCTCTCGGATTTCGTCTCCCCGATGCACCTGAACTACGGCTCGGTGAGCATGGACGATCCGGCCAACACCGTGTGGACCGAGGGCAACACCACGTACGTGTTCGTGCCGACCGAGAACCTGCCCCTGCTGGCGCCGTTGCGGCTGATGGGCATGGACAAGCTGGCCGACGCGCTCAACGAGCCGCTCAAGGAGATCATGGAACGGGCCTACGACCGTCCGTATCTGACACCGACGGGGCCCGCCGAGGACGCTACCGCCGAGCCGGCCGCGGACGACGACTCCGCCGACAGAGACCCCGGACCCGGTGACCGCCGTCTCGGCCGCCACCGTGCAGGCGCCCTCCGACACGACGGAAGCCACCACGGAATCCGCCCCGGACGACACCACCGCCACCGTGCTGCGGCACACGCAGCCGCTGCGCCGCCTGCTCGCCGGGACCGACCCCGCCACCGCCGACAGCCACGGCTGCGCAGGACGAGCCGCCGTTGACGGAGCCCACCGACACCGACACCGACACCGAGGCCGACACCGAGGCCGAGGCCGATACCGATACCGATACCGACCCGGGGCGGAAACCGCGGCCGCCGGCACCGATACCGGAGCCGACACTGGCGGTGCCGTCCAGAAGCCGGCGGACCGCACCGCCACCCCGGCCAGGACCGCCGCCCACGCCCGCTGGGGACGGCACCACGAGGAGTGACCCCGGGGCGAGCGGCACGCCAGCAGCAGGTGGGCGCCCGCGCCCCGATCGCCGGTTAGGGTGCCAGGCATGCCAGCCTTCGCGAAGACGTTCGGCCTCACTCGCCGTCGCCGGAGGCAGCCGTGCTGACCGCGACCGTCGCCGGGTGCGACTCCCAGAGCGGGCCGACGCTGCAGCCGAGCGCGGACACCCGGCAGGTGACCGTCGTCGGCGCCGGCGAGGTGCAGGGCGCCCCCGACACACTGACCGTCAACGCGTCCATGGAGTCCCTCGCTGCCGATGCGACCGGCGCCATGAACCAGACCAATCAGCGGCAGCAGGCGGTGATCGACGGTCTGGTCGACGCCGGCATCGACCGCAAGGACATCGCGACCACCCAGGCGGATCTGCAGCCGCAGTACGGCAACGACAACACCGCCATCGCCGCCTACCGCGCCACCAACTCGATCACGATCACGATCCGCGACCTGAGCAAGGCGTCCGACGCGATCGGCCTGATCGTCAGCACCGGCGGCAACGCCGCCCGGATCAACTCGATCAGCTATTCGATCGAAGACGATTCCCAGCTGGTGCGCGACGCCCGGGCGCGCGCCTTCGAGGACGCCAAGGACCGCGCCGAACCAGTACGCACAGCTGTCCGGCCTCGATCTCGGCAAGGTCATCTCGATCTCGGAGTCCGGCGGGCCCACCCCGCCCGTCCCGATGCCGGCGCCGCGCGCGATGGAGGCCGCGGTGCCGCTGGAGCCCGGCCAGCAGACCGTCGGCTTCTCGGTGACGGTGATCTGGGAGCTGACCTAGCCGGCCGGTCCGACGGTCACCGGGATGCCGTTGAGCACCGCGGTGCCCGAGAGCGGATCGCGCACCGATCCGTCGTTGAGCTGGTTGACGTTGACGCCGGGCGTGCCCGCCGCCAGCGCCTGACCGGTTCCGCCGCGGTCGTGGCCCCAGCCGTGCGGCAGCGAGAGCACGCCGCGCCGGATGTCCTCGGTGACCTCGACGGGCACCACCAGTTCCCCGCCCGCCCCCTTCACGACGGCCGTGTCGGTGACCCCGAGATCGGCCGCGTCGGCGGGATGCATCCGCAGCGTGCAGCGGTTCGTGCCGCCGGCCAGCGCGGGCAGGTTGTGCATCCAGCTGTTGTTCGAGCGCAGGTGCCGGCGGCCGATCAGGACGAAGCCCTGCGCGGCCGTGCCCAGCGCGGCCCGCAGCCGCGCCGTGTCGGCGACCAGCGGCGCGGGGGCCAACTCGATCCGGCCCGACGGCGTGCGCAGCACCTCGGTCAGCCGCGGCCGCAGCGGCCCGAGATCGATGCCGTGCGGCGCGGCCTTCAGCCGTGCCAGCGTCAGCCCGTCGGGGCGCGCCCCGAACGCGTCGCCGTACGCGCCGAGCCGCAGCATCATGTCCAGCCGGCGCTCGTAACCGGGCCCGTCGGGCAGCAGCGCGGTCAGCTCGTCGACCGCCCGCCCCGCGACCGGCGAGCCGGCGTCGGCGGTCTCCTTGGCCAGCGTCGTCGCGATCACCTGTTCGTCGACCAGCGCCGGATCGGCGTCGTGTCCGAGGCCGTAGAGCACCAGCGCGATCCGGGACAGGATCTCCGCCTCGTCTGGGCGGCCCTGCAGCGGCAGCGCCGGCGGCGAATACCGCGCGTTGTTGCGGACGGCCAGCGCGTTGAGCGCGAAGTCGAAGTGCGGGCTGCGCGACGGCGGCGGGGGCGGCAGGATGACGTCGGCGTGCCGGGTCGTCTCGTTGAGATACGGGTCGACCGACAGCATGAACCCGACCCCGCTGCAGCGCCCGGTCGAGCCGGTCACCGTCGGGGGCCGACAGCACCGGGTTGCCCGCGATGGTGATCATCGCCTCGATCCGGCCCTCGCCGGGCGTCTCGATCTCCTCGGCGAGCACGGCGGTGGGCAGTTCGGAGAGCACCTCGGGGCAGCCGGAGACCCGGCTGTGCCAGCGTCCGGTCGCGAAACCCCGGCCCGGTCGGTGTCCGCGCGGGGCGGGCGCGACCGGCGAGCAGCGGGAACATCGCGCCGCCGGGTCGGTCCAGGTTGCCGGTCAGGACGTTGACGACGTCGACGAGCCAACTGCCCAGCGTGCCGAATTCGACGGTGGAGGTGCCCATCCGGCCGTACACCGCCGCAGTCGGGGCCGCCGCGAGTTCGCGCGCGAGCGTGCACGATCTCGGCGGCGTCGATCCCGCAGTAGTCGGCCGACCGTCTCCGGCGCGAAGTCGCGGGCCAGTGCCCGGACCTCGTCGACGCCCTCGACGTGGTCGGTGAGTGCACCGAGGGTGACCAGGTCTTCGGCGAACAGCACGTGCACGAGCGCGAACAGCAGCGCGGCGTCGGTGCCGGGCCGCGGCGCGAGGTGCCGGTCGGCCAGCTCGGCGGTGCGGGTGCGGGCGGGGTCGATGACGACCAGCCGGCCGCCGCGCTTGCGCAGCCGGCGCAGTTTGCCGCCGAAGTCCGCGGCGGTGGCCAGGCTGCCGTTGGACACCAGCGGGTTGGCGCCGATGATCACCAGGTAGTCCGTGCGGTCGAGGTCGGGCACCGTGAACGCGACCGGGCTGCCGAACATCAACCCCAGCGAGACGTGCTTGGGCATCTGGTCGAGCGTGCTGGCGGAGAACACCTGCCGCGTGCCCAGCCCGCGGATGATCAGCGGCGGGTACAGCGCCCCGGCGACGGTGTGCGCGTTCGGGTTGCCCAGATACACCCCGACCGAGGCGCCGCCGTGCTCGCGCAGCACCGCGCCCAGGCCCTCGGCGGCCGCGGCGAACGCCTCGTCCCAGCTCACCTCGGTCAGCACGCCGTCCCGGCGGACCAGCGGCTCGTGCAATCGGTCGGGGTCGTTGTCGAGTTCACCGAAGCTCGCGCCCTTGGGGCAGATGAAGCCTTCGCTGAACACGTCGTCGCGATCACCTCGGGCGCCGACGACCCGCCCGTCGTCGATGGTGAGCGTCAGTCCGCACGTCGCTTCACAGAAGGGGCAGATCCTCAGTGCCGTCTCGGTCATGCCCGCATTCTGCGCCGCACTAGAGGTCCTCGTACACCCTTGGGTCGAGAGTGCCGATGTAGGGCAGGTCGCGGTAGCGCTCGGCGTAGTCGAGCCCGTAGCCGACGACGAACTCGTTGGGGATGTCGAAGCCGACGTACTCGATCTCCACGTCGGCGCGTACCGCGTCGGGCTTGCGCAGCAGCGTGCACACCCGCAGCGACCGCGGCCGCCGGGTCGCCAGGTTGCGCAACAGCCACGACAGCGTCAGCCCCGAGTCCACGATGTCCTCGACGATCAGCACGTCGCGGTCGTTGATGTCACGGTCGAGGTCCTTGAGGATGCGCACCACGCCCGACGACGACGTCGACGAGCCGTAGGAGCTGACCGCCATGAACTCCAGTTGGGTCGGCAGCGGGATCGCGCGGGCCAGGTCGGTGACGAACATGACCGCGCCCTTGAGCACCGTGATCAGCAGCAGATCCTGCCTGCCCGAACCGGCGATGGTGCCCTGATAGTCCGCGGCGATGAGCGCGCCGAGTTCAGCGGTCTTGGCCCGGATCTGATCCTCGGACAGCAACACCGACTTGATGTCCCCGGGATACAACTCCGCAGTATGCGCAGGCACGCCCACAGCGTAGCGGTGTTCAGTCGACCGGTTCGCGGTAGAGCACCAAAGCGTCGCGTGCGCCGGCCGGCGAACAACCGCTCACGCGCGCGAGGAGCCGGGCACGGCCACGCCGCCCTGCCCCCGCCACGCGGTGACCAGCGCGTCGACGGCGCGGATCTGCTTGTCGGTCAACGCGCTCGCCCCGCCGGCCAGCAGCCAGCCGCGGATGACCCGGCGCCGGACCGCGCCCGCCAGTGGCGTCAGGGCAGCGGTGCTCAGGGTGTCGCCGGTCGAGCGCGGCGGGGATGCCGCCGGCGATGCCGTCGAGGGCGTCGGTGTCCTCGCGCAGCGCGGTCGCGGTGCGGGCCAGCGCCTCGGCGACCCCGCCGCCGAGCACGTCCTCGAGCAGCGGCAGCACCTCGGTGCGCAGCCTGACCCGGGTGTACCGGCGGGTCGGTGTTGTGCGGGTCCTGCCACGGGGTCAGGCCCAGTTCCGCGCACGCGGTGACGGTCAGCGCGCGACGCACGCCGAGCAGCGGCCGGTACCACGGCGGGTCGCAGGGCTGCATGCCCGCGATCGAGCGGGGGCCCGAGCCGCGGCCCAGGCCCAGCAGCACCGTCTCGGCCTGGTCGTCGAGGGTGTGCGCCGAGCAGCACCGGCGCGTCCGCGCGGGCACTGCGTCCAGTGCGGCGTAGCGCGCCGGCCGGGCGGCGGCCTCCGGACCGCCGGCGCTGCCGACGTCGACGCGAAGTACCTGCGCCTCAACGCAACCCACCGCGAGCGCTTGTTCACGCGCGGTCGCGGCGACCGCAGCCGAGTCGGGCTGCAGGCCGTGGTCGACGATCAGCGCGGTGGTCGGCAGGACCGTCGCCGCGACCGCCGCCAGCGCCAGCGAGTCCGGGCCGCCGGACAGTGCGACACACCAGCGGTCGTCGTGACGGTCGTGGTCGCGGACGAACCGGGTGAGCGCCGCCGCGCAGCTGCGCTACAGCACCCGGTCGATCCATCGCCGCGGCTCGTCGATTTCGGTGGGCAGCGGCAGGGTTTCGGCGCTGGTCCAGACGGCGTTGAAGCGCTGCATCCCGACCTCGGACACGACGTGGTCGACGAACGCCTTGCCCCGGGTGTACTGGTCCATCTTCGCGTCGATGCCCAGCAACGCGCGCAGCAGCCGCTGCAGCGGCGGCTGCCTGCGATGCCTGCGCTGGTCGAACCGGCGCCGGATCGTGGCCACCGACGGCACCACGGCCGGTCCCACCGCGTCCATCACGTGGTCGGCGTGGCCCTCCAGCAGCGTGCCGAGCACCAGCAGCTGGTCGAGCGCCCGCGCGCTGCGGCTCGGACTGCACGGCCCGCAGCACACCGAGGATGCCGGCCGAATCGGCTTGCGGCGGTTGCCCGTTCGACGCCGAACGGCGTTGACGCAGGAACTCGGCGAGCCGGCCGACCACCTGCGCGACGTCGTCGCCGCCGTCCTCGGTGAGCACCGCCAGCGCACCCGACATGTGGTCGGCGAGCCACGGGATTGGCCCGGAACTGCACCCGGTGGGTGACCTCGTGCAGGCACACCCACATCCGGAAGTCGGCGGGCACCACCCGCAGCTGACGCTCGACGGCGATCACGTTCGGATACACCAGCAGCAGTTCGCCCCCGCCGGTGGCGAACGGGTCGTACTGCCCGAGGATGCCCGAGGACACGAACGCCAGCACCGCCCCGGTCTGCACCCCGGCGATGCGTCCGCTGATGGCCCGCGGTTTGGCGTCCCCGTCACCGCCACCGGTCATCACCCGCATCGATCGCGACGCCGCGTGGATCCACTCCGGCCGGTCGACGATGCGGGCCTCCGGGATACCGCCGCCCTCGGTGAGCCCGGTCACTTCGCGCACCGGGAGTTCGGACGCGCGAGCCGAGTCCGCCAGCTGGTCGATCACCTGCGTGCGGGTGTAATCGGTGGCCGGCGGCTCCCGGCGGGCCAGCTTGCCGCCCACGGTGGCGGCGAGGTTCCAGTCGACGGCGTGGCCGACCGGGAACCGTTGTCCGGAGCGCTGTTCATGTGCGGCACCCGCACGAGCGCAACGTCGCGGCGAAGGCGTCCAGCGCGGTGCGGCCGGTGGGACCCGCCTCGTTGGACAGCAGCGCGAACGTCAGCACGCGGCCGCTTTCGTCGGTGACGATCCCGGCCAGCGAATTGGTGCCGGTCAGCGAGCCGGTCTTGGCGCGCAGGCAATCCGGCGGCCTCGCGGCCGGCGTCGGTGTCGAGATAGCGATTGGACAGCGTGCCGCTGCCGCCGGCGATCGGCAGCAGGTCCACCAGCGGCCGCAGGTGCGGGTGCTCGTCACCGGCGGCGGCGTTGACCACTCCGTCGAGCGTCCGGGCCGTCAGCCGGTCGTCGACCGACAACCCGCTCGAGTCGAGCAGGTGCGCGCCGCCGGTGTCGACGTCGGCGTCCTGCAAGGCGCTCGAGCACAGCGCCGACGGCGCCGTCGAAACTCTGCGGCCGGCCCTCCGCGGCGGCAACCTCGCGGCCGGTGGACTCCGCCATCACGTTGTCGGAGGCGTTCATCATCTCGCGCAGCCGCTGCATCAGCGGCGGCGACTGCACGGCCGCGATCTCCTGCCCGACGGCCGCCGACGAGCGCACCGTCACCGTGGCGGGATCCACCCGCAGCGCCACGGCCAGCGCGCGACCCGCGTCCAGCGCCGGCGTGCTGGAGCGCCGCGACTCCACGCTCACCGGCTGCGTGCGCCCGCCGTCGAGCATCACCGGCTTCCATCGGGGCGATGTCGCCGCCGTCGATGTCGAGGGGATCCCAGCCCGGGGCCATCGTCGGCCCGCTGTAGGCGCTGACGTCGACCTGCACCGCGCGCACGGTGACGCCGCTGCGGCGCACCTGGTCGGCGAGGTCGGAGATGCGCGCGGCGTCGTGGTACCAGGTCTGCACCCCGCGCGGCGCGGCCGACAGGGTCGGGTCACCGCCGCCGACGAGCACCACCACCCCGGGCGACGTGGCCAGCACCCGTCGTGGTCAGCCGGGCTTCGCGGTCCAGCGTGAGCAACGCCGCGGCGGTGGTCAGCACCTTGTTGGTCGAGGCGGGCTGCATCGGCACGTGCGGGTCCCTGGCCCACAGTTCGTCGCCGGTCATCGCGTCGGTGATGCGTGCCGGTGAACCTGCCCAGATCGGGATCGGCGAGCACCGGCGCCAGCACGGCGGCCAGGCCCGCGGGCGTCGGGCGGTCGGCGGACTCCGGAACCGGCATGACCGCCGGGGCGGCGGTCGCGGGCGCGGGGGCCGCGGGCACGGCGGGCGGCTGTGCCGTCTGCCGGGTGCTCACCAACACCGCCGCGGCGACCACCGCGACGACCACCAGCAGGACCGCGGCCCCCACCGCCACGTAGGTGGACCGCCGCCACCGCGTTGGCCGCATGTTTCTCCTGCTCTCGAACGACTGGTACCTCTGTAGTGCAGGGTATCGGTCCCTATAGGGTGGGTCCGGCGTGCCAACCCGAGCCGGTCGAAAAGGAGTCCCGACGGTGCAGTTCGACGTCCTCATCGAGATCCAGAAGGGGTCGCGGAACAAGTACGAGGTGGACCACGACAGCGGGAAGGTCAAGCTCGACCGCTACCTGTTCACGGCGATGGGCTATCCGACGGATTACGGCTACATCGAGGACACCCTCGGCGAGGACGGCGACCCGCTGGACGCGCTGGTGCTGCTGCCCGAACCGGTGTTCCCCGGGTGCATCGTCGAGGCGCGCCCGGTCGGCATGTTCCGGATGACCGACGAGAAGGGCGGCGACGACAAGGTGCTGTGCGTGCTGGCCGACCCGCGGTGGGACCACATCAACGACATCGGCGACGTCTCCGAGTTCGAGCTGGACGCGATCAAGCACTTCTTCGTGCACTACAAGGACCTGGAGCCGGGCAAGTTCGTCAAGGCCGCCGACTGGGTGGGCCGCGAAGAAGCCGAGGCCGAGGTGCGCCGGTCGATCGAGCGGTTCCAGGCCGAGGGGCACTGATCCCGCGTCGCAGATCGCAGGCCACCACAGGAATTTGCGTGGCCGTAACACGGCGTAACGCCGCCGTTCTCTGGACCTTCGATCATGACGGTGTGCTGCTGCATCAGGGGATCGGGCTGGAGGCGTTCAACGCGATGCCGATGCGCCGGGCCGTGCACGCAGTCTTCGAGTGCTGCTACAGCGTGCCGCTGGCCGCCGATCTGGCCCGCGAACGCCCCTTCGCCACCCACGACGAGCTGTTCCGCTGCGCCGATTCGTTGCTGTTCGGGCTGTCCGAGGAGTCGATCGACTCCATCCTGCAGGCCTACCCGGACGTGGGCCGGCGGCCGGGCAGCGAGAAGTCGCAGGCCGAGCAGTGCGCCATCACCGACGAGCGCCCCGAGGTGATGGCCGGCCTGGCCGCCGCCTCGAAGGCGTACCTGGAGCATTTCGGCTTCGGCTTCGTGATGTTCGTCAACGGCTACTGCGCCGCACGACGTGCTGGCGACGATGCGCGACCGGCTGCACAACGACTACGAGACCGAGCGCAAGATCGTGCGCAACGAGCTGGCCAGGATCAACCGCACCCGCCTGGAACGCATGCTCGGCCCCGAAGGCGGCTACGACAACTGGTGAGCGGCAACAGGTGAGCCCTAGGCTCGGCCCGTGAGCACCGCGCCGACCCGAGCCACCGGTCAGTCCCACTTCCTCGCACTGCCCGATCTCGCGGCGCGGCCTGCCGGTGGCGCGGTGCTGTGGGCCAACGACGAGGCGTTCGCCGAGAAGGAGAACCTGATCAAGCCCGGCCCCGCCGAGCACCGGCCGGCCACCTTCGGGCACAAGGGTCAGATCTACGACGGCTGGGAGACCCGCAGGCGCCGCGGCGCGACGGCCGGCACGCACGACTTCGCGATCGTGCGGCTCGGAGCCCCGGCGATAATCCGCGGCGTCGTCGTCGACACCGCCTGGTTCACCGGCAACTACCCGCCGGAGGCGTCCGTGGAAGCCGCGTTCGTCGAGGGCTACCCGAGCGCACCGCAGCTGGCCCACGACACCGAGTGGACGACGATCGTGGGCCGCCACCCGGTCGACGGGGACACCCGCAACCCGTGCGCGGTCGACTCCCCGCGGCGCTGGACGCACGTGCGGCTCGCCATCTACCCCGACGGGGGCGTCGCACGGCTGCGCGTGCACGGCGAGGGGCTGCTCGATCCGCGCTTCACCGAGCTGCCGCTGGATTTGGCCGCCCTCGCCAACGGCGGCCGGATCACCGCCTGTTCCAACATGTTCTACAGCTCGCCGAACAATCTGCTGCTGCCCGGCGCGGCCCGGACCATGGGTGAGGGCTGGGAGACGTCGCGACGCCGCGACAGCGGCAACGACTGGGTACAGGTGCGGCTGGCCGGCCAGGGCGTGCTGACCGCGGCGGAACTGGACACCTCCTACTTCATCGGTAATGCCCCCGGTGCGGCGCGCCTGCGCGGCCGCGACGGTGCCGGCGACTGGTTCGACCTGCTGCCGCGGACCGACCTGCAGCCCGACACCCGGCACCGCTTCCTGATCGGCTCCGATGCGCCCGTCACCGAGGCCCGGCTCGACATCTTCCCCGACGGCGGGATGGCACGACTGCGGCTGTTCGGGCGGTTGACGCCGCAGGGTCTGCACCGGGCGGCCGACCGGTGGGCGGCGAGCGCCGCATGAGTACTGTTGCCGGGCACTGGGATTCCCGCTTCGACCGGCTCGCCGAGGCGCTCGGCGAGGAACTGGCGGCCGGGGAGGAACTCGGCGCCTCGATCGCCGTCGACATCGACGGCGAGCTCGTCGCCGACATCTGGGGCGGCTACGCCGACCGCGCCGGGACCCGCCCGTGGCAACAGCGACACCATCGTCAACTTCTGGTCGTGCACCTAGACGCTGACCGCGCTGGCCGCGCTGATCCTCGTCGACCGCGGTGCGCTCGATCCGTTCGCGCCCGTGGCGACGTACTGGCCCGAGTTCGCGGCCGGCGGCAAGGACCGCATCGAGGTGCGGCACCTAACTGTCGCACACCTCGGGGTGTCGGGGTGGCAGGTGCCGTTCCCGGTCGAGGACATCTACGACTGGCAGCGCTCGACAGAGCACCTGGCGACACAGCAGCCGTGGTGGCAGCCGGGCGCCGGGTCGGGCTATCACGCCATGAACTACGGCCACCTGATCGGGGAGGTGATCCGGCGGATCACCGGCCGGACACTGAAAGACTTCGTGCGCGAGGAGATCTCGGCTCCGCTGGACGCCGACGTCCAGATCGGTGCGCGCCCCGAAGACGATGTGCGCATCGCCGAACTGGTCGCGCCTCCGCCGCGTGACCTCGGACTGCAGCGGCTGCCCCCGGAGCACCCGGCGGTCCGGACGTTCGCGGCGTTCCCGCCCGGCGCCTACGGCGTCGTGATCGCCGAGACCGAGCCGTGGCGGTGAGCCGACATCGGGGGCGCCAACGGCCACGGCAACGCCCGCGGACTCGTCCGCGCGTTGCGGCCCGTCTCGTTGCGCGGCACCGCCGACGGGGTGCGGCTGCTGTCCCCCGAGACGGTCGACCTGATCTTCGTCGAGCAGTCCCGGGGAACCGACCAGGTACTGAAAGTGCCGTTGCGCTTCGGCATCGGCTTCGGGCTGGCCGACCCGGACAACGTGCGCGCCCTGCCTGGCGGCACCGTGTGCTGGTGGGGCGGTTGGGGCGGTTCGCTGGTGGTGATGGACCTCGACCGGCGCGCCACCTTCGCCTACGTCATGAACAAGATGGGCCAGGGCACCACCGGCACCGCGCGCTCGAACCGCTACGCGAGGCTGATCGACGCGTCACTGAACGCCTGATCCGCCGGGCTGGCGCGCCGTGTCGGTCGCGGGGTCGGCGCTCGGGTCCTGCTCCCCGGCGCCGCCGTTGCGGCGCACGTCGTGCACCCGCGTCTTGTACAGGCTCGCCGCCGTCGTGATGAGCAACGTCACCACGATGACCCCGAGGGACAGCAGCGTCGGGATCTCCGGCACCGGCACGTGCTCGCCGCCGTTGATGAACGGCACCTCGTTCTCGTGCAGCGCGTGCAGCAGCAGCTTGACCCCGATGAAGCCCAGCACGAACGCCAGCCCCTGCGACAGGAACACCAGGCGCTTGAGCATGTCGCCGAGCAGGAAGTACAGCTGGCGCAGCCCCATCAGCGCGAACACGTTGGCGGTGAACACCAGGTACGGCTCGCGGGTCAGGCCGTAGATCGCCGGGATCGAGTCCAGCGCGAAGAGCAGGTCGGTGGTGCCGAGGGCGACGATGACGAGGAACATCGGCGTCATGAGTCTGGCGCCGTTCGCGCTGTGGTCCTTGACCCACAGCTTCAGGCCGTCCCACTGTTCGGTGAACTTCAGATGCTTCTGGGCGAACCGCACCACGCCGTTCTCGGCGTCGTCGTCGTGGTCGGTGTCGCGGACCAGCTTGAGCGCGGTGTACAACAGGAACGCGCCGAACAGGTAGAACACCCAGGAGAACTGCTGGATGGCCACGGCGCCGAGCGCGATGAAGATGCCGCGGAAGATCAGCGCCAGCACGATGCCGACCAACAGGGCCTGCTGCTGGTAGATCCGCGGCACCTTGAAGCTGGCCATGATGATCAAGAAGATGAACAGGTTGTCCACCGACAGGCTGTACTCGGTGAGCCAGCCGGCGAAGAACTCGACGCCGAACTGGCTGCCGTGAAAGAACCAGATCCACACACCGAACGCGACGGCGAGCCCGACATAGATGGTCAGTGCGGTGCCCGTCTCCCGCTTGGACGGCTCGTGCGGGCGCCGCCCGATCACGATCACGTCGAAGAGCAGGATCGCGATGGTCACGCTGAGCGTGATGCCCCACTCGAGTGCACTGACGTTCATCAAACCTCCGGTCGTCGTTCAACGCCGGAGGTCTCTTCCACCGCCGTCATGACGGCAGGCCCACGGCACCGGTCGTCCGACGACGGACGACGTGATGACGACACCGTGGCGAAGGAATACTCCCCTCCAAGCTGCCGAGTCTGCCAGGCGGCGCCCGACACGGGAAATCGGGCACCGCACGGCGCCGCGAGGCAACCGCCGACGCTTAGTAGCGTGTACCCGTGACAGCAGCGGATCCAACGCCCGAGATCCCCGCGCAGTATCTGTTGTCTGCGCAGGCGCCGCCGCCGCGCACGCTGATCGACATCCTCTACGACACCGCGCGCCGCCACCCCGACGCCACCGGCGCTCGACGACGGCACCGTCCAGCTCACCTACGCCGAGCTGATCGCCGACATCGAGGACAGCGTCGCCTGGCTGGCCGCCCGCGGCATCGGGCGCGGCGACCGCATCGGCATCCGGATGCCGTCGGGCAGCTACGCGCTCTACGTGGCGATCCTGGCCACGCTGGCCACCGGCGCGGCCTACGTGCCCGTCGACGCCGACGACCCGCCGGAGCGCGCCGAGCTGGTGTTCACCGAGGCCGGCGTCGTCGCCGTCATCACCGAGCGGGGCCTGGTCCGCGGACCCGGGTCGTCGCGGGGCTGGCGCGCGGCCGCGCCGCTGCGCCGCGACGACGCCTGGATCATCTTCACCTCCGGGTCGACCGGCACGCCCAAGGGCGTGGCCGTCACGCACCGCAACGCGGCCGCGTTCGTCGACGCCGAAGCGCAGATGTTCCTGCGGGAGCAACCCGATGGGCCCCGGCGACCGGGTGCTGGCCGGGCTGTCGGTGGCCTTCGACGCGTCCTGCGAGGAGATGTGGCTGGCGTGGCGGCACGGCGCCTGCCTGGTGCCGGCGCCGCGGTCGCTGGTGCGCAGCGGCATGGACCTCGGGCCGTGGCTGGTGTCCCGCGACATCACCGTCGTGTCCACGGTGCCGACGCTGGCCTCGCTGTGGCCCGCCGAGGCGCTGGAGGCGGTGCGGCTGCTGATCTTCGGCGGCGAGGCCTGCCCGCCCGAGCTCGCCGCCCGGCTGGCCGTCGACGGCCGCGAGGTGTGGAACACCTACGGCCCCACCGAGGCGACGGTGGTGGCCTGCGCGGCGCGGCTCGACCGGGCGGCGCCGGTGAGCATCGGGCTGCCGCTGCCCGGCTGGGATCTGGCCGTCGTGGACAGCAACGGCGACCCGGTGCGGCTCGGGGAAGTCGGCGAACTCGTCATCGGCGGGGTCGGCCTGGCCCGCTACCTCGACCCGGACAAGGACGCCGAGAAGTACGCCGCGATGCCCTCGCTGAGCCGGCAGGGCTCCTGGAGCCGCGCCTACCGCAGCGGTGATCTGGTGCGGCTGGAACCCGACGGGCTGTACTTCGTCGGCCGCGCCGACGACCAGGTCAAGGTCGGGGGCCGGCGCATCGAACTCGGCGAGGTCGACTCCGCGCTGGTGCACCTGCCCGGCGTCAGCGGCGGCGCGGCGGCGGTCCGGCGCACCGCCGGCGGGCACGCCGCTGCTGGTCGGCTACCTGGTCACCGCCCCGGGCGTGGGCGTTCGACGTCGCCGCCGCGCGGGCCCGGCTCTCGGAGTCGCTGCCGGCCGCGCTGGTACCCCGGCTGGTCGTCGTCGACGAACTGCCCACCCGCACCTCGGGCAAGGTCGACCGCGACGCGCTGCCCTGGCCGGTCGGCCCCGCCGGCGGCGACGAGGACGCCACCGACCTCGCCGGCACGCTCGGGCTGGCTGGCCGGCCTGTGGCAGGACGTGCTGGCCGCGCCGGTCGACGGGCCCGAGGCGGACTTCTTCGCCCTCGGCGGCGGCTCGCTGTCGGCGGCGCAGCTGGTCTCCGCGCTGCGGCAGCGCTACCCGCAGGTGACCGTCGCCGACCTCTACGACCATCCCCGGCTGGGCTCGCTGGCCGGCTACCTCGACGAGCTCGAACCGCCGCCGGCGGTCGAGACCCGGGTGGTCACGCCGGTGTCGCGGCTGACCCAGGCCGTGCAGGTGGCGCTCTCGGTGCCGCTGGCCACGTTGACCGGCATGCAGTGGGTGGTGTGGCTGGCGATCGCCAACAACGTCGCCGCGCAGCTGGCACTGGTGCCGTGGGCGCGGCCGGTGAACTGGTGGTGGATCCTCGCGGGCTTCGTGGTGTTCGTGACGCCGCCGGGCCGGATGGGCATCGCGGTGTTCTGCGCCCGCATGCTGCGTCGGCACGCTGGCCCCGGGCACCTACCGCCGCGGCGGTTCGGTGCATCTGCGGGTGTGGCTGGCCGAACGGCTGGCCGCGGCCAGCGGCGCGGAGAACATGGCCGGCGCGCCGTGGCTGGTGTATTACGCCCGCGCGCTGGGCAATTCGGTCGGCATGGGCGTCGATCTGCACTCGGCTCCACCGGTGACGGGCATGCTGACGCTGGGGCACCGCTGTTCCATCGAACCCGAAGTGGATCTGACCGGCCACTGGATCGACGGCGACCTGTTCCACGTCGGGCCCATCACCGTCGGCAACGACGCCACCATCGGCGCGCGCACCACGTTGCTGCCCGGCGCGGTCGTCGGCAAGAACGCCGACGTGGCGCCCGGCTCCGGCGTGGTCGGCAAGGTCAAGAACGGGCAGTACTGGAAGGGCTCACCGGCGGTGAAGTCCGGCAAGGCCAAACACCCCTGGCCCGACCACCGGCCGCCGCGGGCGCCGGGCTGGGTGGCCGTGTACGGCGTGACGTCGATGCTGTTGGGCGCCCTGCCGCTGGCGGCGCTGGCGGCGGGGCTGGCCGTGCTCGGCTGGGCGGTGCGCGGCACCGACTCGCTGGGCGCGGCCGTCTTGCCCGCGCGTGGTCTGGGTGGTGCCCGCGACCGCCGCCGCGGTGACGGTCTACGCGGCGCTGACGGTGCTCGGGGTCCGGCTGCTCGCGCTCGGACTGCGCGAGGGCTATCACCCCGTGCGCAGCCGCTCCGGCTGGCAGCTGTGGGCCACCGAACGGCTGATGGACGGCGCCCGCACCTACCTGTTCCCGCTCTACGCCGGCCTGCTCACGCCCTGGTGGCTGCGCGTGCTCGGCGCGAAGATCGGCCGCGGCACCGAGATCTCGACGGCGTTGATGATCCCGAAGTTCACCGTCGTCGAGGACAGCGCGTTCCTGGCCGACGACACCATGGTGGCCTCCTACGAACTGGGCGGCGGCTGGATCCACGTCGCGCGGGCGACCATCGGCAAACGGGCGTTCCTGGGCAACTCCGGCATCACCCAGCCGGGCCGCCGGGTACCCGACGACGGACTGGTCGCGGTGCTGTCGGCGGCCCCGCACAAGGCCAAGGCCGGATCGTCGTGGCTGGGCAGTCCGCCGGTGCGGCTGCGCCGCCGGCCCACCGCGGCCGACGCGCTGCGCACCTTCCATCCGTCCGCCCGCCTGAAAGCGTTGCGCGCCACCGTCGAGACGTTCCGCTTCGTGCCGGTCGTCGTGACGTTCGCGATCGGGATCGCGGTGCTGTTCGGCGTGCAGTCGCTGGCCGTAGGCGCCGGCTGGGTGTGGGCCGCCCTGGGCACCGGGCTGGTCCTGCTGGCCGCGGGCGCGGTCGCGGGCGGCGTCGCGGTGCTCGCCAAATGGCTTCTGGTCGGGCGCATCACCGCGATCGAGCATCCGCTGTGGTCGTCGTTCGTGTGGCGCAACGAGGTGTCGGACACCTTCGTCGAGACCGTGGCGGCGCCGTGGTTCGCCCGCGCGGCGACGGGTACACCGGTGATGAATCTGTGGCTGCGCGCGCTGGGCGCCGAAATCGGACGTGGAGTGTGGTGTGAGACGTACTGGCTGCCCGAGGCCGACCTGGTGACGCTGGCCGACGGGGCGACCGTCAACCGCGGGTGCGTCGTGCAGACCCACCTGTTCCACGACCGGATCATGCGGATGGACACCGTCGTCCTCGAGCCGGGCGCGACGCTGGGTCCGCACTGCGTGGCGCTGCCCGCCGCGCGCATCGGCGCGGGCGCCACCGTCGGACCGGCGTCGCTGGTGATGCGTGGTGACGAGGTGCCGGCCTCGACGCGCTGGCAGGGCAACCCGATCGCGCCGTGGAACCCGCCGCGCAAGAAGCGTGGCGACGGATCGGCTCCGAAGCCGAAGAAGCCCGCGGCCGCGTGAGCGCATCCAAGCGGGCGGCCAAGAAGAATCCGGCACCGGTCATCGACCCCTACCTGCCGAGCACCGGCAATTTCGGGTACCGGGTGTCCCGCTACGAACTCGACCTGGAGTACAAGGTCGCCATCAACCGGCTCGCCGGGGCGGCGACGATCACCGCCGTCACGCTCGCCGAACTGGCCGCCTTCACCCTCGACCTGGCCAACGCGCTGTCGGTGTCGAAGGTCACCGTCAACGGCAGGCGGCCCGCGCATTTCCGCACCGCCGCGGGCAAACTGCACATCACCCTGGCCGACAGCCTGCCCGCGGGTGCGGCGATGACCATCGCGGTGCGCTACGGCGGCACCCCGCGTCCGATCCGAAGTCTCTGGGGTGCAGTCGGTTTCGAGGAGCTCACCGAGGGCGCGCTGGTCGCCGGGCAACCCAACGGCGCCGCATCGTGGTTCCCGTGCGACGACCACCCGAGCGCCAAGGCCAGCTTCCGCATCCAGATCACCACGGAGAGCTCGTATTTCGCACTGGCCAACGGCACGTTGCTCAGCCGGCGGGCGCGCGCGGGCATGACCACGTGGTGCTACGAACAGGCCGAGCCGACGTCGACGTACCTGATCACCCTGCAGATCGGCATGTACGAGCGGCGCCGGCTGGCCAAGAACGGCGTGGAGATCCACGCCGTGCTGCCCGACCGGCTGCGCCGCGACTTCGAGCACGACTTCGGCCGCCAGCCGCAGATGATGAAGCTGTTCGTCAAACTCTTCGGCCCGTATCCGCTGGCGTCCGGCTACACCGTCGTGGTCACCGACGACGATCTCGAGATACCCCTTGAGGCGCAGGGGATCTCGATCTTCGGCGCCAACCACTGCGACGGCGAGCGCGGGTCGGAGCGGCTGATCGCCCACGAACTGGCCCACCAGTGGTTCGGCAACTCGGTCACCGTGCAGCGCTGGCGGCACATCTGGCTGCACGAGGGTTTCGCCTGCTACGCCGAATGGTTGTGGTCGGAACACTGCGGCGAACGCAGCGCCGACGAGTGGGCCCGCCACTACCACCAGAAGCTGGCCGGCTCGGCGCAGGACCTGGTGCTCGCCGACCCCGGGCCCCGCGACATGTTCGACGACCGCGTCTACAAGCGCGGCGCGCTCACGCTGCACACGCTGCGCGGGCGGCTCGGCGACAAGGACTTCTTCGCGCTGCTCAAGGAGTGGACCACCCGGTACCGGCACGCCAGCGTGGTGACCGACGACTTCATCGGCCTGGCCGCCCGCTACGCCGACGAATCGCTGCGGCCGCTGTGGGCGGACTGGCTGTACTCGACCGAGGTGCCGCCGCTGGACCGCCCGTCGTGACCGACGCGACGGCGAGCCCGGGCGCGGTCACCCGCAGCAGCGTCGTGCGCGTCGGCATCGCGACCGCGGTGACCGCACTGTGCGGGTACGCGGTCCTCTACCTGGCCGCCCGCGATCTCGAACCCGCCGGCTTCTCGGTGTTCGGCGTGTTCTGGGGCGCGTTCGGCCTGGCCAGCGGCGCCGCGTTCGGGCTGCTGCAGGAGACCACCCGCGAGGTCCGGCAAGCCGGCGCACGCCCCGGCCGCGGCTCCGCGCACCCGTCCGACCCGGGTGGCCGTCGGCGTCGGGATCGGCGCCGCCGTCGTCATCGCGGCGACCGCTCCGCTGTGGGCGGGCCACGTATTCGCCGACGCCCGCGTGCTCAGCGTGGCACTGCTGGCGGCCGGGCTGGCCGGGTTCTGCGTGCACACCACGCTGCTGGGCCTGCTGGCCGGGTTGAACCGCTGGGCGGAGTACGGCGCGCTGATGGTCGCCGACGCGGTGCTGCGGGTGGCGGTGGCGGCGACGAGTTTCGTGGTCGGCTGGGGGCTGGGCGGCTACCTGTGGGCCACCGTGGCCGGCTCGATCGGCTGGGTGCTGATGCTGGTCGCGTCGCCGGCCACGCGCGCCGCCGCGCGGCTGTCCACCCCGGGCGGCACCGCGGCGTTCCTGCGCGGGACGGGCCACTCCATCGCGGCCGCCGGCGCCAGCGCGGTGCTGGTGATGGGGTTTCCGGTGCTGCTGAAGGCCACCTCGAGCGATCTGGGTGCGGCCGGCGGCGTGGTGATCCTGGCGGTCACGTTGACCCGGGCTCCGCTGCTGGTGCCCCTGACGGCCATGCAGGGCAATCTGATCGCCCACTTCGTCGACCAGCGCACGCACCGGCTCAAGGCGCTGCTCGGCCCCGCGGTGGCGGTGGTCGCACTGGGCGCCGTCGGCGTGGTGCTGGCGGCGACGTTCGGGCCGTGGCTGCTCCGGGCGGGGTTCGGCAGCGACTACGTGGCCGGCGGCGCGCTGCTGGGCTGGCTGACCGCGGCGGCGGTGGCGATCGCGCTGCTGACGCTGACGGGCGCGGCCACCGTCGCCGCGGCGCTGCACCGCGCCTACGCCGTCGGCTGGATGTCGGCGACCGTGGCCTCGGCGATGCTGCTGGCCCTGCCGCTGGACCTCGAGGTGCGCACCGTCGTCGCGCTGCTGTGCGGGCCGCTGCTCGGCATCGCCGTGCACCTGGCCGCGCTGGCCAGAATCCCGCCCGGATGAGCGGGTACTTCGTGCGCATCGACCCGCAGGTGCCGGGCCAGGCCTAACCCTGCCGACGGAAGAACTCCACGGTCCGGGCGATGCCGTCGGCCAGTGCCACCTGCGGTCGCCATTCCAGTACCGTCTCGGCGCGCCCGATGTCCAGGCAGGAGCGGCGCAGATCCCCCAGCCGCGGCGGGTGGAACTCGGGTTCGTCGGGCGCGCCGGCGGCTTGGCGATCTCGGCATGCAGCTGGCGCGTCGAGGTCTCCACACCGGTGCCGATGTTGAACCGCTGCCCGCCGCCGGCCTCGCCGGAGGCGCGCACGAACGCGTCGACGACGTCGTCGACGAACACGTAGTCGCGGGTGTCGGTGCCGTCCCCGAAGATCTTGGTCGGGCCGCCCGGCGAGCAGGGCCCTGGAGAAGATCGCCACCACACCGGCCTCTCCGTGCGGGTCCTGGCGCGGCCCGTAGACGTTGGCGGGGGCGATGTGCGAGCAGTCCAGGCCGTAGAGGTTGCGGAACATGCCGAAGTACACCTCACCGCACACCTTGCTCGCCGCATAGGGCGACGCCGGGTCGATGGGCATGTCCTCGTTGGTCGGATAGCCCGGCGGCGTGCCGTAGATCGACCCGCCCGACGAGGTGTGCACCACCTTGCGCACCCCGGCCCGGCGGGCGGCCTCGGCGAGCCGCACGGTGCCGACGACGTTGACGTTCGAGTCGAACACCGGGTCGTCCACCGAGCGCGAGACCGAGATCTGGGCGGCCAGGTGGAACACCACCTCGGGCCGGACGTCGGCGAGCAGCCCGGTCAGGTCCGCGTCGACGATGTCGGCCTTGACGAACTCGAACGTGTCGTGGCGTTCGGCCGGGCCGAGGTTCTCGCTGCGGCCCGAGCTGAGGTCGTCGACGCCGACCACCGAGTGCCCGTCGGACAGGAGGCGGTCGACCAGCGTCGACCCGATGAATCCGGCTGCACCGGTGACCAGTGTGCGCACCGGGTCACCATACCGGCGCCGGATGTGCGCGCGCGTGGTCCGTACAGTCGAGCCGACATGAGGTCCGACGAGCGCTTGCGCGAGGAGACGACGGCTGGGTCGCCCGTACCGCCGTCGCGCTGATCGCGGCGGCGCTGGTCATCCGGGCGGTGCTGGCGTTCGGCGGCTATTTCTACTGGGACGACCTGATCCTGATCGGCCGGGCCGGCACGCAGTCGCTGTTGTCGCCGGGTTATCTGTTCGACGACCACGACGGCCACGTGATGCCCGGGGCGTTCCTGCTCGCCGGGGCCATCACCCGGCTCGCCCCCCTCGACTGGGTCGGGCCCGCGATCAGCCTGATCGTGCTGGCGCTGCTGGCCGCGCTGGCCCTGCTGCGTGCGCTGCACGTCATCCTGGGCTGGCGCCCGGTGCTGCTGATCCCGTTGACGTTCGCGCTGTTCACCCCGCTCGCCGTGCCCGGGTTCGCCTGGTGGGCCGCCGCACTCAACTCGCTGCCGATGCTGGCAGCGCTGGCCTGGGTGTGCGCCGACGCGCTCCAGTTGGTGCGCACGGGCGCTCGGCGCTACGCGCTGACGGGTGTGCTGGTCTACCTCGGCGGGCTGCTGTTCTTCGAGAAATCGGCCGATCATTCCGTTCGTCGCGTTCACCGTGGCCGCGCTGTACGGGTACGTCACCGGCGGCGCCACGGTCACCCAGGTGTGGCGGCGCGGCCTCCGCCTGTGGCTCGGATGTCTGGCGCTGACCGCGGGCTGGGTCGCGGTGTACCTGGTCGTCGTCGATCAGCAGCGCTGGAGTTTCGACCTGGCGATGACCGGGGATCTGCTGTGGCGCTCGGTCACCCACGGCATCGTGCCGGGGCTGGTCGGCGGACCGTGGGAGTGGCAGCGGTGGGCGCCGGCGTCGCCGTGGGCGGTGCCGCCGGCGCCGGTGATGGTGCTGGGCTGGGTCGCGCTCGCGGCCGTCGTCGCGGTGTCGCTGGCGCGCAAGCAGCGCATCGTGCCCGTGTGGCTGGCCGCGCTCGGTTACGCGGCGGCGTGCCAGGTGCCGATCTACCTGATGCGGTCGTCGCGGTTCACCGCACTGGAGCTGGCGCAGACGCTGCGCTATCTGCCCGACCTGGTGGTCGTGCTGGCGCTGCTGGCCGCCGTCGGGCTGTGCGCGCCCGAACCGCGAGGGCACCGCGTGGCTGGCCGCCTCCCGCGCCCGGACGGTGGTGACGGCTTGTCTCGCGGGCCTTTTCGTGGCGAGCAGCCTGTACTCGACAGCGACGTTCCTGACCAGCTGGCGCGACAACCCGGCTCAGCCGTACCTGCAGAACGCGCGCGCGGGCCTGGCCGCGGCCCATGCCGCCTCGGCCGCGCCGATGCTCGACCAGGAGGTCGACCCGCTGGTGCTGCAGCGGGTGGCATGGCCGGAGAACCTGGCGTCGCACATGTTCGCGCTGCTGCATGACCGTCCGGAATTCGCCTCTGCCACAACGGATCTGCGGATGCTGGACCGATCGGGACACTTCGTGCGAGGCCACGGTGACCTGGGTGCGCAGCATCAGGCCAGGGCCGAATCCGGGGTGCGGCTACCTCGTCCAGCCCGACTTCCCGGTGCGGATGCCGCTGGACGGGCCGATGCTGCCCGCCGACTGGACGGTCGAGCTCAACTACCTCGCCAACTCCGATGGCTCGCTGATGGTGGCGTTGACCGAGGGCCGGGAGGTCAAGGTGCCCGTGCGGCCGGGGCTCAACCGGGTCTTCGTCCGGCTGCCGGGCGCCGGGGACGCGATCACGGTCCGGGCGAACACCGCCGCGCTGTCGGTGTGCGTCGCGTCGGGTCCGGTCGGGTTCGTGGCACCCAGGTAGCCCGTGCCACGCTGGTCGTATGACCGACGTACGTGCCAAGGGTTACCAGGTGTTCCGCGAACTGCTGCCGGGGGTCGAACCCGACACCGCCGCTGAGGGATTCGGAAGCGAGCTGCTCGAGATCGGGATCGACAACGTGTGCGGCTCCTCAGGTTGTTGTGGGTAGTTTGGGCTGCAGTCCACCGAGGCAGAGGTAGATCATTGAGGTCAGTGTTTGGGCGGAGTGGTGGCCGTAGCCGCGGGCGTTGATGAGGCGGATTTTGGCGTTGATGCCTTCGATGAGGGCGTTGGAGAGGCCGAGTTCGATGGCGGCGATGATGGGGTCGAAGTGGAGCTGGAAGCGTTGCCGGGCGAGGAGATGAAACGGCGGATGCGGCTGTTGGCGGCGCGGTGAATCCAGGCTTTGACGCAGTTGGCGGGGGGTTCCGCCTGGATGGTTGTAGCGGTAGAGGTCGCGGACTTGTTCTTTGAGCGTCCAGGCTCTGCCGATGCGGTAGTTGGTGCGTGGCGATCAGCGTGACCAGCTGGTGGCGTTTGGTGTTGAGTTGTTCTCGCCGGTGCGTAGTGCCCAGCGGCTCGGCTCGCCATGTCCGCTGGGCATATCGATGGCGGCCGCGGCCGGTGCCGATTGCGGCGGAGAACACTGATCGAGGGCGCGGTTGACCCATTGCATGATGTGGAAGCCGTCATAACAGATGGTGGCGTGCGGCAGTGCGGTCGGTGACGGCCTGGTGTAGACGCGGTGGACACGTCCATGCTGACCGCTTCGAATCTGGCCAGCGTTAATCTGGTGTGGCTGTCATAGAAATTGGTCAACGATTCCTGGCTACGCCCGCAGGGTCGATGTCGATCACGGTGCCGGTGTCATGATCGCCGATGATGGTCAGGTAGCGGTGGGGGTGGCGGTAGCAGATCTCATCGACCCCGATGCGGTATAGCGTCTCGAGCCGGCGAGTGTCGAGCAGTTCGGTGACCCCGCGGTTGATGATCGCGGTGACCGTTTCCCACGCACACCGCATCAGGGTGGCCACCGAGGTGCGGTCGGTGCGTTGGGCCAGCCACAGACACCATGTCCTCGAAGTCGCGGGTGTGTCGTGCCCCAGGGCGGGCCCAGGGCAGCTCTTCGGTCCGCACTCCGCAGTCCGGGCAATCCACCCGGCGGATCTCATAGACCAGCCACAACCGGTGGATGCCCAGGTCCAGGTGTCGCCAGCGGCGCCGGCGCCGGTCATAGACCGCCGAGCACAGCATCCCGCACGGGCAGCTCAGCAGCCGGGCCCGCGGGCGCAGGGTGACTTCGACGTCGCGCTCGCCGATGACGACATCGGTCACCCACGCGCCGGGGATCTGCAGCAGACGGTTAAATGCGGTACTGACGCGCACGCGGTGCCTCCGGTTGCGGTTGGTGTGGTAACCCCGAAACCTAGAGCCACACCTCGTGCGCGTCCCTCATTTCACCCGCGAAACGCCGACAGTCCTCTCCCGCACCGAAATTCGGCCCTGACCAGCACAAAGGCGCCCACGAAAACCCGTGGAGCGCCCAACGTGTTCGGCCGGTTGTGGGCGCGCGAAGGTCTGAGCCGTCGGGAGCGCAGCCTGGTCACGCTGGGCATCCTGATCGCCCTGCGCGCCGACGACGAACTCGGCCACCATGTCCGCATCGCCCGCACCAACGGCCTGACCGAGGACGAGATCGCCGAGGTGATCTATCACTCCTCCGGCTACGCGGGCTTCCCGGCGGCCAACACCGCCTGCCGGATCGCCCGCGAGGCGCTCGAGGGATAACCGGCATGGGCGACGTGCGCCGACTGGGCGGGCGTGAGCGGGATCGGTTCGCCGACCTGCTGGCCGGCCTGACCGACGAGCAGTGGACGGCTGCGACCCTGTGCGCCGGATGGTCTGTACGGGACGTCGCCGCCCACACGGTCTCGTATCTCGGTCAGAGCGTGCCGGCCCTGACTGCCAACATGATCCGGGCCCGCGGAAACGTTGACCGGCTGAACGCCCGGATCCTGCCTACGGGACTTGCCCCTGTGGAGCTGGTGGCTGCGATGTCGCGAGGCAGCGTGGCGACGGGCGCCGCCGCGCTCTACGGCGGCAGGGTTGCGCTCATCGAATGCGTGGTGCACCAGCAAGACATCCGGCGTCCGCTCGATCTGCGGGCTCCGGTTTCGCAAGCGGCTCTGCGGGTGTGCCTGAACTACGCCCGGATCAGCCCGGTCATCGGTCTGCCGGCCAGGGACCCGAGGTGTTCGGCGCGGGCGAGGCGCTGCTGCTGGCGATGACCGGACGTGTCGGCGCGGTCCGCGACGAATTGTCCGGCCCAGGCGTGCCGAGCGTGCGGTGAGGGCGCGAATTCGGGCCGATTCCCGCCCTGGATGCACACTGGGCGCGGGAGATATGGAGCCGCCTGGGGGAATCGAACCCCCGACCTATTCATTACGAGTGAATCGCTCTACCGACTGAGCTAAGGCGGCGTGCCGGGCGATGAGCGCTGCGCGAAGAGCGAAGCGCCGACGCATCGGCGCGCGTGAGTCTACGGCAGGGCCCGCCGAGCGCCCAAGTCAGCCGCGCAGCGCCTGCCCGACGGTGCCGACCATCGCGTCGACGGCGAACTTCGGCTTCACGTTGACCGCCAGCGCCTCCCGGCACTCCAGCACCGCCTCGATGCACCGCAGCAGCGCCGCCGGCGACGCATGGCGCCGCCATCGCCGCGACCTTGTCGCGCATGTCCGGGTGGTTGGGCGAGACTCGCGCCGCGCCCGACGCCACCAGCAGCGCATCGCGGAAGTAGGTGGCGAGGTCGATCAGGGCCCGGTCCAACGCGTCGCGCGACGCCCGCGTCTGCCGGGATTTCTGCCGTTTCTCCAGGTCCTTGAGCGCTCCGGCGGCCCCGCGCATCGTGCCCGCGGTGCCTTTGCCGGTGCCGCCGGCACCCAGCGCGGTCCGCAGCTCCTCGGCCTCGGCCTCGTTGCGGTCCCCGGTCAGCGCCTTGGCTTCGGCTTCGGCGGTGGCCACCAGCTCCTCGGCGGCGGCGTACGCCCGCGCCGGCGTGGCCGCATCACGGGCCAGCCCCAGCGCGCGCTGACGCCGCTGTCGGGCCTGCTCGTCGGTGGCCAGTCGCCGCGCCCGGCCGACGTGTCCGCCGCTCACCGACGCCGCCCACGCGGCGTCGCCTTCCGGCAGGCCGTCGGATTCCACCAGCACCCGCGCGATCGCCTCGACCGGGGGGTGACCAGCGCCACATGGCGGCACCGCGACCGCAGCGTGATCGCGATGTCCTCGGGATCCACCGACGGCGCGCACAGCAGGAACACCGTCGACGGCGGGGGCTCCTCCACGACCTTCAGCAGCGCGTTGGCCGCGCCCTCGGTGAGCCGGTCGGCGTCCTCGATCACGACGATCTGCCAGCGGCCCGTCCCCGGGCGCCGCGAGGCGATCTGCACGATGGCGCGCATCGCGTCGACTCCGATCGAGAGGCCCTCGGGAATGATCCGACGCACATCGGCGTGCGTACCGGCCATCGTCGTCGTACACGCCCGGCACTGTCCGCACCCGGGCACTCCGTCGGAGGTGCACTGCAGCGCCGCGGCGAAGCACAGCGCCGCCACCGAACGGCCCGAACCCGGCGGACCGGTGATCAGCCACGCGTGCGTCATGGTTCCCGCCTCGAGAACCCCGTCACTGTGAGCGGAATCACCGCGCGCCGCTCGCGCGGCCGCGGTGAGCTCCGCCTCGACTGCGTCCTGGCCCACAAGACGCGAGAAAACACCGGCCATCGCCGATAACAGTAGTGCTGCGAACCGACACGTCCGTCTCAGACGCCTCTTGCGCGTCAGCAGAGCCCGATACGGTGAACTCGTGGCGGCCGAACCGATCGAGATCGGACGAATCAGTGCATTCGTCCGCTGGGTCGCGCGCACCCCGTGGCCGGTCTTCACCCTGGGCATGCTGCAGGCCGACATCGTCGGCGCCCTGCTCGTGCTCGGCTTCCTGCGGTTCGGGCTCCCCCCGGAGGACCGGATCCAGCTGCAGGACCTGCCGGCCTACAACCTGGCGATCTTCCTCGGCTACCTGTTCGTGTCGTTCACCGTCGCGTCCTACCTGACCCTGCGGATGCTGATCCCCGTGATGCGGTGGCAGCGCCGCGACATGCTGCTGGGCGACCGGGACCCGGCCGAAACCGAGGTGGCCCGCATGCGGGCGCTGCGGATGCCCTTCTACCGCTCCGTCATCAGCGCCACCAACTGGCTGCTCGGCTCCGTCGTGTTCATCGTCGCCAGCTGGCCGGTGGCCAGCAAGTCGGCGCCCGTGGTGGCGGTCGCGACCGGTCTCGGCGCGACGGCGACCGCGATCATCGGCTACCTGCAGTCCGAGCGGGTGCTGCGGCCGGTGGCGGTGGCCGCGCTGCGCGGCGGGGTGCCGGAGAAGTTCCGCGCGCCCGGGGTCATCCTGCGCCAGGTGCTGACGTGGGTGCTGTCCACCGGGGTGCCGCTGGTGGCCATCCTGCTGGCCCTGGTGGCCAGCAAGTTCCAGATCCTCACCGCCCCGGCCGACCGGGTGAACACCACGATCCTGCTGCTGGCGATCGTCGCGCTGGTGATCGGGCTGTCCAGCACGGTTCTGGTCGCGATGTCGATCGCGGACCCGTTGCGCCAGCTGCGCTGGGCGCTGGGCGAGGTGCAGCGCGGCAACTACAACGCGCACATGCAGATCTACGACGCCAGCGAGCTGGGCCTGCTGCAGGCCGGCTTCAACGACATGGTGCGCGATCTGGCCGAACGGCAGCGGCTGCGCGACCTGTTCGGCCGCTACGTCGGCGAGGACGTCGCCCGGCGGGCGCTGGAGCGCGGTACCGAACTCGGCGGCCAGGAACGCGACGTCGCGGTGCTGTTCGTCGACCTGGTCGGGTCGACACACCTGGCCGCGACGATCCCCGCGGCCGAGGTGGTCAACCTGCTCAACGACTTCTTCCGCGTGGTGGTCGACACCGTCAACCGGCACGGCGGGTTCGTCAACAAGTTCCAGGGCGACGCGGCGCTGGCCATCTTCGGTGCGCCGATCGAGCATCCCGACGCGTCCGGGGCGGCGCTGGCCGCGTCCCGAGAACTGCACGACGAGCTCATCGAGGTGCTCGGGGAGACCGAGTTCGGCATCGGGGTGTCGGCGGGACGGGCGATCGCCGGGCACATCGGCGCGCAGGCCCGCTTCGAGTACACCGTGATCGGCGACCCGGTCAACGAGGCCGCCCGGCTCACCGAGTTGGCCAAGCTGGAGAAGGGGCACGTGCTCGCGTCGGCGATCGCGGTCAGCGAGGCGCTCGACGCCGAGGCCCTGTGCTGGGACGTCGGCGAGATCGTCGAACTGCGCGGGCGCACGGCGCCGACGCAGCTGGCGCGCCCGGTGAACCTGGTCAGCCCCGACCGGGTGGACCATCAGGTCGCCGGGGACATGTCGACGCTGAGGCCGCCCGGCTAGGCCTTCTTCGCGGCCTTCTTGGCCGCCTTCTTCGCCGGCGCCTTCTTGGCCGTCTTCTTGGCCCGCTTGACCGGTCCGCGCGCCCGCCGGTCGGCGAGCAGCTCCGAGGCCCGCTCGTCGGTGATCGACGCCACGTCGTCGCCCTTGCGCAGGCTCGCGTTGGTCTCGCCGTCGGTGACGTAGGGGCCGAAGCGGCCGTCCTTGATCACCATCGGCTTGCCGCTGACCGGGTCGGCGCCCAGCTCGCGCAGCGGCGGGGTGGCCGCGCCCTGCCTGCCGCGCCGCTTCGGCTCGGCGTAGATCTTCAAGGCCTCGTCGAGGGTGATGTCGAACATCTGCTCCTCGGTGGCCAGCGACCGGGAGTCGGTGCCGCGCTTGAGGTATGGGCCGTAGCGGCCGTTCTGCGCGGTGATCTCCTCGCCGGTGCCGGGATCCACGCCGACCACCCGGGGCAGCGACAGCAGCCTCAGCGCGTCCTCCAGCGTCACCGTCTCGAGGTCCATCGAGCGCAGCAGCGAGCCGGTGCGCGGCTTGGGTCCGGTCGGCTTCTTGCCCTTCTTGGCCGGTGCACCGGCCGCTCCGTCGTCGCTCGGGCGGTTCGGGCAGGACCTCGGTGACGTACGGGCCGTACCGGCCGTCCTTGGCGACGATCTCGTGCCCGGTCTCGGGATCGACCCCGAGCGAACGGCCCTCCTGCGGTGTCGAGAACAGCTTCTCGGCCAGCTCGAGGGTCAGCTCGTCGGGGGTCAGCTCGTCGTTGAGGTTGGCGCGCTGCGGGCTTGAGCTCGCCGGTCGTCCGACCGGCGATCATCCGCTCCAGATACGGCCCGTTGCGGCCCACGCGGACGTTGACCGCGCGGCCCTCGGCGTCGTCGAAGAGCTTGATGGAGTTGACTTCCCGCGCGTCGATCTCCTCGAGATTGCCACCGACGAGCTTCTTGAGCCCGCCCGCGCGCGCGATGGAACCCTCGACGCCGTGCTCGCCGCCGAAGTAGAAGTTGTTGAGCCAGTTCGACCTTCGCTCGTTGCCCGAGGCGATCTCGTCGAGCTCGTCTTCCATCGCGGCGGTGAAGTCGTAGTCCACCAGCCGCGCGAAATGCTGTTCGAGCAAGCCCGATCACGGCGAACGCCACCCACGACGGGACCAGCGCGCTGCCCTTCTTGTGCACGTAGCCACGGTCCTGGATGGTCTTGATGATCGAGCTGTACGTCGAGGGCCGGCCGATGCCGAGGTCTTCGAGCGCCTTGATCAGCGACGCCTCGGTGTAGCGGGCCGGCGGGGAGGTGGTGTGCCCGTCGGCGGTCAGGTCCTTGGCGTCGACCCGCTGACCCTGGGTGAGGTTCGGCAGCCGGCTCTCGGCGTCGTCGGACTCGCCGCCGGCCTGGTCGTCGATGCTCTCCACGTAGGCCTTGAGGAAGCCGGGGAACGTGATGGTGCGGCCGCTGGCGTTGAACACGACCTGCTCGCCCGTCCGGCGCCGTCCCGGCGATGCGCAGGCTCAGCGTGGTGCCGCGCGCGTCGGCCATCTGCGAGGCCACGGTGCGCTGCCAGATCAGCTCGTAGAGCCGGAACTCGTCGGTGTCCAGCGCGGAGTGCAGCTGACCCGGGGTCTGGAACACGTCGCCGGCCGGGCGGATGGCCTCGTGGGCCTCCTGGGCGTTCTTGACCTTGCGGGTGTACTGCCGCGCCGTCGGGATGCAGGTACTCCTCGCCGTAGAGCTGCCGGGCCTGGTTGCGGGCCGCATCGATCGCCGACTGCGACAGCGTGGTCGAGTCGGTACGCATGTAGGTGATGTAGCCGTTCTCGTAGAGCCGCTGCGCGATGCTCATCGTGCGCTCGGAGGAGAACCGCAGCTTGCGGCCGGCCTCCTGCTGCAGCGTCGAGGTCATGAACGGCGCGTACGGGCGACGGGTGTAGGGCTTCTGCTCGACCGAGGACACCTGCAGCTGCGCGCCCCGCAGCCCGCCGGCCAGCGCTCCGGCCGCGGCCTCGTCGAGCACGAGCACCTCGTCGGGCTTCTTCAGGGCGCCCAGGGAATCGAAGTCGCGGCCGGAGGCCACGCGGCGGCCGTCGACGGTGTTGAGCTTCGCCGTGAACGTCGGCGGGCTGGCCTGGGCGTCGGAGACGCTGGCGTCGAGTTCGGCGGTCACATCCCAGTAGCCGGCGCTGCGGAACGCCATCCGCTCCCGCTCGCGCTGCACGATGATGCGGGTCGCCACGGACTGCACCCGGCCCGGCCGACAGCTTCGGCGCGACCTTCTTCCACAGCACGGGGCTGACCTCGTAGCCGTAGAGACGGTCCAGGATGCGCCGGGTCTCCTGCGCGTCGACCAGCGCGTTGTCCAGGTCGCGGGGGTCTTCGGCGGCCGCCCGGATCGCCGGCTCGGTGATCTCGTGGAACACCATGCGCTTGACCGGGATGCGCGGTTTGAGGGTCTCGAGCAGATGCCACGCGATGGCCTCGCCCTCGCGGTCACCGTCGGTGGCCAGGTACAACTCGTCGACGTTCTTGAGCAGGTCTTTCAGCTCGGCGACGGTGCCCTTCTTGTCCGGGCTGATGATGTAGAGCGGCTCGAAGTTGTGCTCGACGTTGACCCCGAGGCGGGCCCACGGCTCCGACTTGTACTTGGCGGGCACGTCGGCGGCGTTGCGCGGCAGGTCGCGGATGTGCCCGCGGGAGGACTCGACGATGTAGTTCGACCCGAGATAGCCGGCGATTTTGCGCGCCTTGGTGGGCGACTCGACAATGACGAGTCGCCGCACGATTCCGTTACCGCCGCGGCCGCGGTCCTCGTCAGCCACCTGAGCCGTTCATTGGTTATCGCTCCACCTTCTCCTGCTGCCCAGCAGGGTCGCATGCACACCATGCTCCCCGCTCCGGCAACAGACAATTTCGCACCCCCGGCGTGCCGACGCAAACCGGCCCCTCCGGCCGCGAGCGTCCCCGGACCGTCAGGTCCGCGGCCACTGGGACAACGCCTCGGGATCCTCCGGAGGTTCCCCCACGTTCTCTACCAGGCGAGATAGCCGTCGACGGCCGCTGATCCGCAGCGCCGGACGCGACCCCCTGGTGCCGATCAGCGTCGGCGCGATCCCGACCCGCATCATCGCCGACGCGAGCGTGGGAATGCGTGTCGGGCGCGTGGGGATCCAGTCCGAGCAGATACCGGTCGTCGGCTTCGGGGCTGCCCGCCGCCAGCGTCCAGGCCCGCAGCTCGCGCGGCCCGGGCAGCCACTGGGGCGGCACCGTCTTGACCGCGCCCCGCGTCCACTCGACGGCGATGCCGACCAGCCGGGCGTCCACCGCGGTGCGCACCAGCGGCGTGTTCTCGTCGGTCCGGGCGATCTCCGGCTCCAGTCCGGCGTCCTCGATCATCTCGGCCAGCGCCTCGGCCCGCCACAACCGGTCGACCACCACCGACAGCCGTGCGGCGTGGCCCTGGGCGCCGCCGACCAGCACGGCCTGCCCCGGAGCGGCCAGGACGCCCGTCAGATCGGCGATCGCCGGGGGTACCGACTCCGCCGAGAAGAAGGACAGCTGGCTCACACAGATGACAGTAGGCCAGCGCGCCCGCGCCGCGCCGTTGCCGCGGGCCGCGGCTGCGCGTCGGCAGACAGCGAACACCCCCGCGTCGTCCGTGCGGATGACGCGGGGGTGCTCAGAGGTCTTGGGTGTAGCCCGCGGGGGCTCAGACGGCGCGAACGCCGGTGGCCTGCGGCCCCTTGGGGCTCTGGCCGACCTCGAACTCGACCTTCTGGTTCTCCTCCAGGGTGCGGAAGCCGGAACCCTGAATTTCCGTGTAGTGGACAAACACGTCAGCGGAGCCGTCCTCGGGGGCGATGAAGCCGAAGCCCTTCTCCGCGTTGAACCACTTCACAGTTCCCTGTGGCATCTTTCGTACTTTCCTTCTCTTCTTACCGGGTGCGGTTCACCGACTTCCGGTGCACCGGGCCCGTTCCGACCGCCATACCTTCGTGGAGTGCTCGGAACTCGACCCGACCTACAACCCTCGCAGGAACCGCGATCGCAACGTCGTTCCTGCGAGTGCTGTATACACGAACACAGAAGCTGCGACCGCCGTAAGTCAATCACGTTCGGGGCTGCGGCGACAGTCTCGCAGTGATCATGTAGTGAACAATTCACGCAAGGCGGTTGACCGATGATGCGCAGGAGGGTCCGACGTGGCAGATCCGGTGTCGGATTTCGGCCGCGAGCTGCTCGCCTGCGCCGTCGAGGGCGCCGCGGCCGGCGAGCATCCGCTGCGCCACGTCGCGGACCTGCCGCGCACGCCGCGCGCGGACGCGACCGCTGGCCCGCGCTGGGCGCGACCCAGATGTGGTGCGGGCCTTCCATGATCGCGGCATCTCGGCCCCGTGGTCGCACCAGCTCGAAGCCGCCGAGCTGGCACACGCCGGCCGCCACGTCGTCCTGAGTACGGGCACCGCGTCGGGCAAGTCGCTGGCCTACCAGTTGCCGATCGCTGCGGCGCTCGCCGCGCGATCCGCGCGCCCGGGCGCTGTATCTGTCGCCCACCAAGGCGCTCGGCCACGACCAGTTGCGCGCGGCCGCCGGTCTCACCGTCGGCGGTCGCCCGGGCTGGCCGACGTCGCGCCGACCGCGTACGACGGTGACAGCCCCACCGAAGTGCGCCGATTCGCGCGCGAACGGTCGCGCTGGATCTTCTCCAACCCCGACATGATCCACCTGTCGATGCTGCGCAACCACGCCCGCTGGGCGGTCGTTCCTGCGCAATCTGCGCTACGTGGTTGTCGACGAATGCCATTACTACCGAGGCGTTTTCGGCTCCAACGTGGCGATGGTGCTGCGCCGGCTGCTGCGCCTGTGCGCACGGTACTGCGCCGGCCGACTCCTGCGGGTCCGACCGTGATCTTCGCCAGCGCGACCACCGCCGAGCCCGCGGTCACCGCCTCGGAGCTGATCGGCCAGACCGTCGCCGAGGTCACCGAGGACGGATCACCGCAGGGGGCTCGCACCGTCGCGCTGTGGGAGCCGGCGCTGCTGCACCGACCTGGTCGGCGAGAACGGTGCGCCGGTGCGGCGTTCGGCCGGCGCGGAGGCCGCCCGGGTGATGGCCGACCTGATCGCCGAGGGCGCCCGGACGCTGACGTTCGTGCGGTCGCGGCGCGGCGCCGAACTGACCGCACTGGGGGCGCAGGGCGCGGCTGGCGGACATCGCGCCCGAACTCGGCGGGGCAGGTGGCGTCCTACCGCGCCGGCTATCTCGCCGAGGATCGCCGCGCGCTCGAACACGCGCTGGCCGACGGGCGAACTGCGCGGCATGGCCACCACGAACGCCCTCGAACTGGGCGTCGACATCGCCGGACTGGATGCGGTGGTGCTGGCCGGATTCCCGGGCACCGTGGCGTCGTTCTGGCAGCAGGCAGGCCGGGCGGGCACGGCGCGGGCAGGGCGCGCTGGTGGTGCTGATCGCGCGCGACGACCCACTCGACACCTACCTCGTCCACCATCCCGCCGCGCTGCTGGACAAGCCGATCGAACGGGTGGTCATCGACCCGGGGAATCCCTACGTGCTCGGGCCCGCAACTGCTCTGCGCGGCCACCGAGCTGCCGTTGACCGACAGCCGAGGTGCGCGCGTGGGGTGCCGAGGCGGTCGCCGAGCGCGCTGGTCGACGACGGACTGCTCCGCCGCCGGCCCAGCCGGCTACTTCCCCGCCGCGGGGCTCGATCCGCACCCCGCCGTGGACATCCGGGGATCCAGCGGCGGCCAGATCGCGATCCTGGAGGCCGAGACCGGCCGGCATGCTGGGCAGCTGCGGCGCCGGACAGGCGCCCGCATCGGTGCATCCGGGAGCGGTGTATCTGCACCAGGGGGAGAGCTATCTGGTCGACTCCCTCGACTTCGAGGACGGCATCGCGTTCGTGCACGCCGAGGAACCGGGCTATACGACCTTCGCCCGGGAACTGACCGACATCGCCGTCACCGGCCAAGGTGAACGGTCCCGCCACGGTGCCGTCACCGTCGGACTCGTCCCGGTGTCGGTGCAGCAACACCGTCACCGGGTATCTGCGGCGGCGCCGCGACGGCGAGGTGATCGACTTCTGCGAACTCGACATGCCGACCCGCACCCTGGACACCATGGCGGTGATGTGCACGATCACCCCGGAGGCGTTGCAGGACAACGGTATCGAAGCGCTGCGCGTACCCGGTTCGCTGCACGCGGCCGAGCACGCGGCGATCGGACTGCTGCCGTTGATCGCGAGCTGCGATCGCGGCGATATCGGCGGTGTGTCGACCGCGGCCGGTCCGGTGGACGGGTTGCCGACGATCTTCGTCTACGACGGCCATCCGGGCGGCGCGGGATTCGCCGCGCGCGGGTTCGGCACGATCACGCGCTGGTGGGACGCGACCGCGACGGCCATCGAATCCTGCGAATGCCCGCTCGGGCTGCCCGTCCTGCGTGCAGTCGCCCAAGTGCGGTAACGGCAACGACCCGCTGGACAAGGACGGCGCGGTCCGGGTGTTGCGGCTGGTGATCGCCGCGCTCGCGGGGGTCTGACAGCGGCTTTCCCGTGGCAAGGACGACCGACCCCTCGACGATCGCCTGACGATTCGGCGGCTTGGACGACGAGATCCGTTTCCGCCTCGACAGGTGGAAAATTACCCCGTCACGGCTGGTCCGGCAAGAGCGCGGGCCGGGATATCCAGCCCTGAGGGGCTCGATGGGCGCGGATTCCGCAGTCGAGACCGTCGCCGGTCGGATACCCACGCGTCGGTAGGATCGGTGCCATGGACCACGACTGGATGCTCGTGGAGACGCTGGGCACCGAACCGGCCGTGGTCGCCCAAGGCGTACACACCAAGAACCTCATTCCGATCGGCTCGGTGCTGCGCCGCAACCCTCACTTGATGGCCATTCAGACCGCGATCAGCGAGACGGTGCGTGGCGGCACCGGTCTGAGCAGTATCACCCCGAAGAACGACTGCGTGATCCGCACCGAGGTGGTCGCGATGTCCGACGGCCACATTCACGGCGTGCAGATCTGGCTCGGCGCGGCCGACGTGGAGCCGCCGCCGCGGCCGCTGGTGGGGCCGCTGATCTGGGACCTCACCAACGGAACCGCCACCGACACCGTGGAGTCTCTGCAGGTCGGCGGATGGGACCCGGCCAGGCAGTCGACCCACGGCCGCGCCTTCGCCGACGACCTGCCCCGCCGCGCCCTCAACCCGTACGAGGCCAAGGTGCTCAGCATGGTGATCAAACCCGAACCGGGCGTGAGCCTCTGCAGCACCTGGGACGTCACCGACTACCGCGGTGAGCAGATCACCGTCGGCTTCGTCGCCCGATCCCTGCCCGAGGCCCAGGACGACGGCAGCGAGCGGTTGCTGTGCCGGGCGATGAACTGGCGCAGCGTGCGGGAAGGGTCGAGCATCCAGCAGGATCTGCTCGCCCAGCGCATCCTGCACGGGCTTGCCGAGCCGGGCGTGCACCGGGCGCTCGTCGATCCGAAGCGCTGGACGTTGCTCAAGTGGCTGGACGATCCGGTGCCGTTCTTCGACTGGCGGGCCGGCCTCGTCGCTGAACGCGCCATCCATCCGGAGGACAAGACCGCGATGGCCGCGATCGGCGGCGAATTCGCCGCCGGGGCGGCGGCCTCCGGCGTGCTGCGGATGGTGGCCCACCACGGCGGCTGGACACCGGTGCATGTGACGCTGCACCCGGTCGAACTCGACGACGGGGTGCGGGCCGGTCTGGTGGCGCTGCGCCAGCCCACCGCCGCGGAGCTGGCCGCGGCCGACCTCGACCGGCGTGCTGCGGCCTCGCCGGGTCTCAGCGGCAAGAAGAAGTCGCACTCCCGCAAGGACCGGGGTGCCAAAGGCTGAACCGCGTCGTCAGTCGTGCTTCTTGTTCGCGCCTTTGCCGTTGCCTTTCCCGTTGCCGTTGCCTTTCCCGTTGCCGTTGCCTTTCCCGGCGCCGGGGCCCGGTTCGGGTTCGGGCGCCGGCGCCTGGAATGCCGGGGTGACCGGCGGGGGCGGCGCGACGCTGGTCGGTGGAGGCGGCGGGGCGACGCTGGTGCTCGTGCCGACCGACGCCGGTGACGGCGCGGACGAGAACGGGTCCATCGCCACCGCCAGCGCCGAGACCACGAAGGCGGCCAGAATCGCGGCGGCGATCATGAGGCCGCGCGCCCCGCGGGTGGTGCGGCGCGGCGGTACGGGCGGGGCGACCGGATAGCCGGTGACCGGGGGCAGCGGTGCAGCCAGCACCCTGGTCGCCGGGCGCGGCGGTCCAGCCGCGGGTGCGGGCACGGCATAGAGCGCGCTGGGATCACCTGCGAGCGCGGCGCGCATCTGGTCCGCGCCGGCGAACCGCTGGGCCGGATCGCGGGCCATCCCCCGCTCGATCACTGCGGCGAACGCGGGATCGACGTCGGGCCGGCACACACCCAGCAGCGGCGGCGGTGCGTCCATGATCGCCCGGGCGAGGGCGGCCGGATTGTCCTGCGGGAAGGCACGGCGCCCGAGCACCGCCTCGTAACCCATGACGGCGACGGCGTAGAGGTCGTCAGCCACCGACGCGGGCGCTCCCGTGACGCGCTCGGGGCTCATGTAGCACATGGTCCCGACGATCTGGCCGGTGCTGGTGTCCGTGCCGCCACCGGTCTTGGCGATGCCGAAGTCGGCGACCTTCATCCGGTCGCCGGTGGCCGACAGCAGGATGTTGCCGGGCTTGATGTCGCGGTGCAGCACGCCGGCGCCGTGGGCGACGGCCAGGCCGGCCAGGACGTCGTCGAGCGCGGCGCGGACATGGTGCGGCGGCATCGGCCCCTCGAGCATCACGTCGCGCAAAGTCAGGCCGGGCAGGCGCTCCATCACGATGAACGGGGTGCCGTCGTGCTCGCCGAAGTCGTGCACCGCAACGACATTCGGATGCTCCAGCGCGGCCGCTGCACGCGCTTCGACCTCGAACCGTCGGCGCAGGTCGGAGTCGGCGTTGAGACCGGGGTGAAGCAGCTTGACGGCCACGGCCCGGCACAGCCGGGTGTCCCACCCGTCGCGGACCTCGGCCATGCCGCCGCGACCGAGGACGCCGCGCAGCTCGTAGCGGCCCACGAGCAGTTCGTGGCCGATCATGTGCTGTGCGTATCCCGCGTTACGCCGGCGTAAACCCTTCGCTGGCAGCCGCCGGTCCTGCCCGCGCCGCGGCCCGCGCCGGCCCGACCAGCCAGCCACCGAGCCGAAGTGCCGCCTCCGTCGCCACGATCACATCCAAGCCGTCCGGGTCGCACCCCGTCACCGTAGCGTCCATGGCACTGGCGACTGATTCGGCGGCCGCGCACGCGGCGTCCGGACCGGCGGGCAGGCGTGTCGCCGCGCTCAGCGCCGCCAGATCGGCGGCCGCCGCCGCCCGGTGCCGGGCCACGACGGCCGATCCGATCAGCGCGCCGCCCGTGGTCAGCGCGAACAGCGCGAGCAACAGCACGGCCGCCAGCACCGTGGCCGCGCCGTGCTCGTCAGGCCGCCGCCTCCAGCGCCGAGACCGCGCGTGCCGAGATCCGGATCCCCGGCAGCAGCACCGGGGTGAGGGCGACCGTCGCGACGACCAACTCGCCGTCGCGGCGCAGCTGCACCACCGCCCCCGCCGGAGCCACCAGCCGTGCGGACTCGGCCGCCCGTGCGTCGCCGCGGGCGGCCAATCGCGCCGCTTCCCGGGCCGCGTCGATGCAGCGCAGTTGGCTGGAGAGCGCTGTGAGCCCGGCGGCGCAGACGACCAGCACGGCCACCAGGGACAGCAGCGCGAACGCGGCCTCCACCGTGGCGAAGCCGGCGGTGCCACTTAGACGTTGGTGTTGAGCGCGCGGCTGATGATGTTGGTGAGCGCGCCGACGATCGAGTCGCCGGTCACCACGGAGTACAGAATGGCACCGAAGGCCGCCGCGGCGATCGTGCCGATGGCATACTCGACCGTCGACATGCCAGTCGTCGGCCACGGTTAGCACGACCATCCGGGCACGTATGTCTCGAAAGCGTTGTCCGACCATGGATTTCCTCCTCTTTGTTTGTTTTCACAACACCCCTGACCGCAGGACGTCGCCGGCCAGCCCCACCACGACGGGCACGATGCCCAGGCACACGAAGGCGGGCAGGTAGCACAGCCCGAGCGGTCCGGCGATCAGCACGGAAGCGCGTTCGGCCTTGGCGCCGGCCGCATCGCCGGCATCGGCACGCAGCTGCACACCGAGATCCTCGACACCGCGGGCCAGGGCGGCACCGGAGACGGCCGACCGGCGGGCCATCCGCAGAAACGCCTGCACGTGGCGGTCGACCTGGCCGGCCGGATCGGACCAGGCGTGTGCGGGATCGGCGCCGAGCGCCAACGCATCGGCAGCGCGCCGCAGCACTGAGTTCAACGGCGCGGGCGCGGACTCGGCCACCGCGCCCGCCGCGGTCGCCACCGCCATCCCGGCGCGCAGGCAGGCCGCGAGCACGTCCAGCGTGGCCGCGACCGCCAACGGGTCGGCAGCGGCCGTGGACCGCTCCGGCGCACGTGGCGGTGGCAGACACGCCCACGCTCTCGCCGCCGCCGCGCGTGGAGCCGCCAGCACTGAGGCTGCGAGAAGCAGTGCAGCCCAGCTCATGTCAGCACCTGGGCGGTGATTCGCTCGGACCACAGCAGGCCGGCGGCGATCAACACCGTTCCGATCACGAGCAGCCACCCGCCGACCCCGCCGGACAGCAGAAACCCGACCGGGTCGGCGCCGATGGCATGCCCGAGCAGCATCCCGAGCAGTGGCAGTCCGGCGAGGATCCCCGCGGTCGCACGCGCTCCCGCCATGCCGGCGTCGACCCGCACGCGAAAGCGCTCGCGTTCGGTGAGATCACGCTGGGCGGCCTGCATCAGGGTGGCGATCGCCAACCCGTGCGTCTGTGCGAGCTGCCAGCACACCGCCAGCCGCTCCCAGTGACCCGGGGCCCGGGACCGGCGCGCCTCGCTACGCAGCCCGGCGGCCACGTCGGCACCCAGCAGCGCGCGGGCGGCGACGGTGGCGAGCGATTCCGCGACGCGGCCGCGCGCTTCCCCGGCCGCCGCCTCCATCGCGGCGACGGGGTGGGCGCCGACCCGCAGCTCCCCCACCAGGACCTCGAGCGCGCCGTGCAGCGCCGCCGCCTCCTCGACGCCGCCCCGCCGACGGGTGCGCCGACGCCTGAGCAACAGCAACGTCGCCGCCAGGATCCCGGACGCCACCACGGCGGTCGGAGGCGACACCAGCGCCAGCGCTGCGCAACCGAGCACCACGCAGACGCCGAGGGGCGGGCGGACGCGAGCGCGGCGCGTCCGCAGGCAGATCCTGGCGCGCCGCACGTGACGTGGCAGGGGCCACGAGCACGGCGAGCGCAAGTGCCAGAGCCGCGCCGGTCATGCCCCGCCCCTGCTCGCGACGAGGTCGCGCAGGGCCTGGGCACCGGCACCGGACACCGATGCCGGCTTGCCAGCAGGGCACCACGCGGACGCGGCCGTCGTCGCCGCGGCGCAGCAGTCCGACCTCATCGAGCCGACGCCGTCCCGACCTGTCTCTGGCCACGTGCAGAACCACCTGAATCGCGGCCGCGAGCTGGCTGTGCAACGCCGAACGGTCCAGTCCCCCCAACGCACCCAGTGCCTCGAATCGGGCCGGCACCTCCGCGGGACTGTTGGCGTGCACGGTGCCTGCGCCCCCATCATGGCCGGTGTTCAGCGCCGCGAGCAGGTCGACGACTTCGGCGCCGCGTACCTCGCCGACGATGATTCGGTCCGGCCGCATCCGTAACGCCTGCTTGACCAGATCGCGCACGGTGACCTCGCCGACGCCCTCGACGTTGGCGCACCGCGCGACGAGCCTGACCAGGTGCGGATGCCGGGGCGCGAGTTCGGCGGCGTCCTCGACGCACACGATCCGTTCGCCGGTGGGCACAGCGCCGAGCAGCGCGGCCAGCAGAGTCGTCTTGCCGGCGCCGGTACCCCCGGACACCACGAACGCCAACCTGGCCGCGATGATGTCGTGCAGCAGCGCGCCCGCTTCGGCGTCGATGGCGCCCGACGGCGATCAGCGCGTCCAGCCCCTGCGTGGCCGGCCGGAGCACCCGCAGCGACAGGCAGGTGCCGCCCACGGCGATCGGCGGCAGGACGGCATGCAACCGGACGGTCAGTGGTGTGCCGGGCGTGCCCAGCGCCAGACCGTCGAGGTGCCCGTCGACCCAGGGTTGGGCCTCGTCGAGCCGGCGGCCCGCGCTGAGCGCGAGCCGCTGCGCGAGTCGCCGGACCGCGGCGTCGTCGGCGAAGCGAACCGGGGTGCGGCGCAAACCGGTCCCGTCGTCGACCCAGACGGCGTCGGGCGCCGTGACGAGCACGTCGGTGGTGCCCGGGGCGCACAGCAACGGTTCCAGGATTCCGGCCCCGGCCAGTTCGGTCTGCAACTCCCGCAGGCTGCGTAGCACTTCGGTGTCGCCGAGGATGCCACCGGATTCGGCCCGGATCGCCGCGGCGACGACGCTGGGCCGCAGTGGCGCCCCCTGCGCGGCGAGTCGCTCCCGCACCCGGTCGAGCAGTGCGGCGTTCATGCCGCCCACTCCGCCGTGTGGTCGACGCGCGGTTTCGCGCTGAGCACTGCCAGCACCTTGCGGGCAGCGGCGGCCAGCGGAGAGCGCGACGGCAAACGCAGCCCGCCGCGTTCGAGTGCCGGCGTCGATTCCGGCCTGCGGTCGCATGGCCGCCAGCACCGGCAGTCCGACGATCCGGGCCACATCCGAGCGGGCGCAGGCCGCCGGGCGCGGGACCGCGCACGACCACGCCGGTGTTCGGATTGCCACCCGACACCCACTGCCCGGTCGCGGCGGCGGCAGCGCACGATCGGATATCCGCGGGTGTGACCAGCACCACCAGATCCGCCGCGGCCACCGCCGTCTCGGTCGCCGCAGTCGGGCACCGCGCGACATCGCACACCACGGTGACGCCGCCCCGGCTGCCCGCGTCGAGCACGGCCGCGAGCGGGGCGGGATCGATGTCGTTGCTGGATCTCTGCCCAGCCAACACTCGGCTGCCCGCCAGCAGCCGCACTCCGTGCCTGCTCGGCAGTGCCTCTCGCAGCGCGTCGTAGGTCAACCGGCCGCCCGCCAGCGCGAGGTCGGGCCACCGCAGGCCCGCCTCGGTCTCACTGCCAAGGACCAGATCGAGCCCACCGGCCCACGGATCCGCCTCGACGAGCAGCGATTCGGCCGCTTCGCGCGCCAACGCTGTCGCGAACACCGACGCGCCCGCGCCCCCACGCCCGCCGATGACCGCCACCACCGGCCCGCGGTCGGCGCCGTCGCGCGACGCTTCGGCGGCGTCGGCGAGCAGCGCCATCAGCTCGGCCTCATCCGTGGGCAACATCACAACCTGTTGCGCGCCGACCGCGACGGCCGCCTCCCACTCGGCGGCGCCCGCCGCAACTCCGCTGATCAGCAGCACCCGAGCGCGACGCGGAAGACCCCGCTCGGCGCACCGGCGGGCGGCCGCGGCGTCGAGCAGCACCGCCGCTGCGCCGGACCACACGCGCCGGCTGGAGGGGTCGGCCGCGCGGACGATCTGCAGGTCGGCGGCGGCCACCACCCGGTCGACGTGGACGGACAGGGCCGGGTCATCGACCAGGATGAGGATCGCCTCGGCGGTGGTCATGGCTTCCAGCCTCGGCGTGGCAGAGCCGTCGGAAAAGGCCTGTGCCGGCATCTGTGGATGACTCAGCGGTTATCCACAATTTCGGGAAACTGTCGACGAAAACGAAGTTCCGCAACTTTTTGAGAAGCGGATCACTTATCCGCTATGCGAAAAGACCCGGGAAAAGGGACGACCCCCGCCAGGGGGGAGGAGGCGGAGGTCGTCGTGTATCAGCCCCGGGGGGTCGGGCTGATGCACACCCGGCATAAGCCGAGTGATGCCCACTATACACACGCCGGAGCGCACCAGCGCAAGACCGCAACGCAGAGAAGTCAGTCGAACTTAGGAAAGACTACAGTCGCGGACACGTGACGTGAACTGCCAGTTTGTACGATCTGTCGCGATTTGTCACACGGCGGCGCTCTATGCTGGCCCTGTGACCGCATCCGACCCGGTGAGCACGGCCCGTGGGCTCGACGGTCCCGCCCCCGCCGAACAACCGATCCGCACCGCGGCGTTCTTCGATCTCGACAAAACCGTGATCGCGAAATCCAGCACGTTCGCTTTCAGCAAACCGTTCTTCAGCCAGGGGCTGATCAATCGCCGGGCCGTCCTGAAGTCCGCCTATGCGCAATTCCTGTTCCTGATGTCGGGCGCCGACCACGATCAGATCGACCGGATGCGCTCCTACATCACCAACATGTGCGCCGGCTGGGACGTCGAACAGGTGAAGTCGATCGTCGGCGAGACGCTGCACGACATCGTCGATCCCCTGGTCTTCGCCGAGGCCGCGGAATTGATCTCCGACCACAAGCTGTGCGGTCGCGACGTGGTGGTGGTCTCGGCATCGGGAGAGGAGATCGTCGCCCCGATCGCGCGGGCGCTGGGCGCCACCCACGCGATGGCGACCCGCATGGTGGTCGAGGACGGCAAGTACACCGGTGACATCGCGTTCTACTGCTACGGAGCCGGCAAGGTCGAGGCGATCCGTGCACTCGCGGCGCGCGAAGGTTATGCGCTCGAACATTGCTACGCGTACTCGGACTCGATCACCGACATCCCGATGCTCGAGATGGTCGGCCACCCCACGGTCGTCAATCCCGACCGCACCCTGCGCAAAGAGGCGGCCGCGCGCGGCTGGGCGGTGCGCACCTTCTCCAAACCCGTCTCGCTGCGGGACCGGCTGCCTGCACCGTCGGGCGCGGCGGTCGCGACGACGGCGGCGGTGGGCATCAGCGCACTGGCCGCGGGTGCGCTGACGTACTCGCTGCTGCGTCGGTTCGTCTTCTGACTGCCGTTACTTCTCGGTAGCTGACGCGGTCCGGTAACGATCCGGGATCGCCCGCGGGATTTGGCTCTTGCTGTGACCGTGGTCACGGAGTACAAAGGAAGCACGGAAGCCGGGCGAGGCCAAGGCCGAGCCAGAAGAGAAGGCTCGATCTCCCGACCTCGGCTCCCCAGCACGAGTCCCGGAACCCACGCGGAGCACATGCCGCGGAATAGGCAAAAGTGTTGCGGGCCTGCGTCATTGCGAAGATCGGACGGCCACGACGGCCCTTTGGGTGGGGCCGCAGCCGTAGCGGTTCGCCATGACGCCGAGGCCACCCACGCAGCCCCCATCGCACGCATGGTAACCGGAGGCTCGTGCTAGCGGGCGACGCGCCGAAGTACTTTTCGAATTGCTTCGGACGTCGCCCGCTTTTCTTTGCTGCGTGCGGCGCGGCGGGCTCGCGTCACGACGACACACCCTGCGCGATCGAGAGCGCTTCGCGCGCGCCGGCGTGCAGCGCCTCGCTGCTGAGCACCAGCCACGCCGCCAGGCCACCCGGAGTGCCCGACGCGAAACCCCTTGCCGCGGCCGCGTAGTCGCCCGAGCGCCGCATCCAGTGCACCTCCGGCACACCCAGGCCGTGCGGATCCAAACCGCCGGCGATGGTGATCAACCGAGACACCGCCCGCGCCACCACGCCGTCAGCGCTCCCGAACGGCGCGAGGGTCAGCAGTTCGCCGTGGGCGACCGCGGCCAGCACGGCCGCGGGCACCCGGGTGCCCCCGGTAGCGAGGTCGGCCAGCAGCTCGAGGCGGCGGCCGATGTCGGGGTCGCGCCGCGGCCGGCCCAGCGCATCGTCGGAGACCAGATCGGCCGCGGCCAGCGTGTGCAACCGGGCGATGGCCTGTAGCGGGGCCCTGCGCCACACCCCGATCAGCGCGCCCTGCCCACCCTCGAGCGCCTCGGCCACCCGCAGCGCGCCCGCCAGCACCGGGTCGTTGTCGGCCCCCTCGGCGGTGAACTGCAGCGGGCCGCCGTCGAGCACCGACGAGGCCCTGGCGGCCCGCAGCGCGGCTTCGGCCGCCGTCTGCGGCCAGCCCCGGAGATTGGCGCGGTGCCGGTGGGCTCGGCCCAGCGCCTCGCGCGCCTCCTCACCGGCCGCGGCGACGCCCGGCAGTTCGGTCAGCGGAGCCAGCGGATCGGTCACGCCCGCCCACGCTAGTGGAGCGACGAGCGCTCGCGCGAAGGGCAGAAGTTACCGCTGGGCTCGCGAGCCAGCACGCTCGCCGCTGCAGAACCGCCGCCCGCAGCCCCGGTGTGAGTTGCCAACGTCGATGCAACGTTGGGTGACTACCCTCACAGTCATGACCGAGACGCATGTCGACGCTCCGTCGTCCTCCTATCCACCGGCGCCCGAGTTCGCCGAGAACGCCAACGCCACCGAGGCGATGTACGCCGAGGCCGACTCCGACCGGCTGGGTTTCTGGGCCAAGCAGGCCGACCGGCTGGCCTGGGAAACGCCGTTCACCGAGGTGCTGGACTGGTCCGACGCGCCGTTCGCGAAATGGTTCGTCGGCGGCAAGCTCAACGTCGCCTACAACTGCGTGGATCGCCATGTCGAGGCCGGCAACGGTGACCGGGTCGCGATCCACTGGGAGGGTGAACCCGTCGGTGACGCCCGCGACATCACCTATGCCCAGCTCAAGGACGAGGTGTGCCAGGCCGCCAACGCGCTGACCGAGCTGGGGCTCAGGTCCGGGGACCGCGTCGCCATCTACATGCCGATGGTGCCCGAGGCGATCATCGCGATGCTCGCGTGCGCGCGGCTGGGCGCGATGCACTCCGTGGTGTTCGCCGGGTTCTCCGCCTCGGCGCTCAAGGCGCGCATCGAAGACGCCGAAGCCAAGCTGGTGATCACCACCGACGGGCAGTACCGGCGCGGCAAGGCGGCACCGCTGAAGGCCGGCGTCGACGAGGCGATCGAAGGACTCGGCGACGCCAGCCCCGTCGAGCACGTGCTGGTGGTGCGGCGCACCGGCATCGACGTGCCGTGGACGCGAGGGCCGCGACCTGTGGTGGCACGAGACCGTGCCCAACGCGTCCACCGAACACACCCCGGAGGCATTCGACTCCGAGCATCCGCTGTTCCTGCTGTACACCTCGGGCACCACCGGCAAGCCCAAGGGCATCATGCACACCTCGGGCGGCTACCTGACCCAGGCGTCCTACACCCACTACTACGTCTTCGACGTCAAACCGGAGTCCGACGTGTACTGGTGCACCGCCGACATCGGCTGGGTCACCGGGCACACCTACATCGTCTACGGGCCGCTGTCCAACGGCGTCACGCAGGTCGTCTACGAGGGCACCCCGGCCTCGCCCGACGAGCACCGGCACTTCCAGGTCATCGAGAAGTACGGCGTGACCGTCTACTACACCGCGCCGACGGTGGTCCGCACGTTCATGAAGTGGGGCCGCGAGATCGCCTTCGAACACGACCTGTCCAGCCTGCGGCTGCTCGGCTCGGTCGGCGAGCCCATCAACCCGGAGGCGTGGCGCTGGTACCGCCTGGTGTTCGGCGGCGACAAGACGCCGGTCGTCGACACCTGGTGGCAGACCGAGACCGGTGCGGCGATGATCTCCCCGCTGCCCGGCGTGACGGCGTGCAAGCCCGGCTCGGCGATGCGCGCCGCTGCCCGGCATCTCGGCCAAGATCGTCGACGACGACGGCAACGACCTCGAGCCCAGCCCCGACCACGGCGAACACGCGACGGGTTACCTGGTGCTGGACCAGCCGTGGCCGGCGATGCTGCGCGGCATCTGGGGTGACCCCGAGCGATTCAAGGAGACCTACTGGTCCCGGTTCGGCGAGCAGGGCTGGTACTTCGCCGGTGACGGCGCCCGGTACGGCAGCGACGGCGAGATCTGGGTGCTCGGCCGCATCGACGACGTCATGAACATCTCCGGCCACCGCATCTCCACCGCGGAGGTGGAGTCCGCGCTCGTCGGCCACGCCGGCGTGGCCGAGGCGGCCGTGGTCGGCGCGACCGACGAGCACACCGGGCAGGGCATCTGCGCGTTCGTCATCCTCAAGTCGCACGCCAAGGAGATGTCGCGCGATCAGATGGTCGACGAGCTGCGCGCCGAGGTGTCCCGCGAGATCTCCCCGATCGCCAAGCCCCGCGAGATCCACGTCGTGCCCGAGCTGCCGAAGACCCGCAGCGGCAAGATCATGCGGCGCCTGCTGCGCGACGTGGCCGAGGGCCGCGAGCTCGGCGATACCTCGACCCTGGTGGATCCCAGCGTGTTCGAGGCGATCCGCGCGAGCAAGTAGCGGTCGGCGAACCGACCGACGAGCGCTCGCGCGAGGAGAATCACGACACCGGGACGAAACCCGACCCGGGCCGGTTCTTGGCGGCGATGTCGGCGAGCTGGGTGTTGATCGACATCGTCACCGCCGGGGTGTGCAGCGGGATGAACTTGATGACGCACGTCGGCAACTCCTCGGAGAAGGCGCCGTGGATCATGCCGACGAGCCTGTTGTTGACGGTGACCGGCGCGCCGGAGTCCCCGGGCTGACCGCAGACCTGGTTGACGATGGTGCCGGGCTGCTCCCCGGCCCCCACGTGACGCCGCACGAGTAGCCGGTCGTGCGGCCGAGCTTGCACGCCACCTCACCGAACGTGGGATCGGGGCCGAGGCCGTCGATCCGGAAGCCGTTCACCTCGCTGACCGGCCTGACCTTCTGGGGGTCGAATTGGATCACCGCGTAGTCGAGGACGTCGTTGCCGGCCACCATCGTCCCGACGACACCGGCGTTCTCGTCGGCTTCGGCCGCCACGACGGCGCCGGGACCGCCGCAGTGCGCCGACGTGAAGCCGATCAGCCTGCCGCGGTTGTCGGTGCCGATGGCGGTCAGCGTGCACAGCGTGTCGCCGTCGACGACGAGGCCCGAGCCGCCGCCCAGCGTCACCGGCGCGGCGGCGTGGGCGACACCGGCGCCCAGCAGCAGGATCGCGGCCAGCACCACGACCAGCCGCACGCGCTGCCCAGGCCAGGCCGTTGGTCTTCAAGTGTTACCCCATTCGACGTTCCCGACCCGCCTGCAAAGAATCAAGACAGTCTATCGTCACCGCGGAATCGTTTCGTTCGTCGCCACGTGGCAACATGACTCGCGGATGAACCTCGACCGAGACGAGGCGGGAAGGAAGCTTTCGTGAGCGATCGCAGAAACGGCGTGCCGACCACGGTGACATCGATACCGCTGGTGGATCCCAACGCGCCGAAGCCCGACCCGTCGATCGGCGACCTGGTCAAGGACGCCACCGCGCAGGTGTCGACCCTGGTCCGCGCCGAGGTGGAGCTGGCCAAGGCGGAGATCACCCGCGACGTGAAGAAGGGCCTGACCGGGAGCGTCTTCTTCATCCTGGCGCTGGTGGTGCTGTTCTACTCGACGTTCTTTTTCTTCTTCTTCCTCGCCGAGCTGCTGGACAACTGGCTGTGGCGGTGGGCCGCGTTCCTGATCGTGTTCGGGATCATGGTCGTCGTCACCGCCGTGCTGGCGCTGTTCGGTTACCTCAAGGTCCGTAGGATCCGGGGCCCGCAGAAGACCATCGAGTCGGTCAAGGAGATCCCCGAGGCGTTCAGCCCGGGTGCGGACAAGAAGGCACTGGCCACGACGGACGGTAAGCAGGCGGCACCCGCCGACCCGTCAGGCTGGTAATGGCCAGACCCGATCCGTCGGTGGTACGCATCGGCGGACCGTGGCGCCATCTGGACGTGCACGCCAACGGGATCCGTTTCCATGTCGTGGAGGCGCAACGACCCGGCGGGCAGCGAGGACACCGACGATCGGTCGAGGCCGCTGACCGATCGGCCGCTGGTGATCCTGCTGCACGGTTTCGCCTCGTTCTGGTGGTCGTGGCGGCACCAGCTCCGCGGCCTGTCCGGGGCGCGGGTGGTCGCCGTCGATCTGCGCGGCTACGGCGGCAGCGACAAGCCGCCACGCGGCTATGACGGCTGGACCCTGGCCGGCGACACCGCCGGTCTGGTGCGGGCGCTGGGGCACAACAGCGCGACACTGGTCGGCCACGCCGACGGCGGGCTGGTCTGCTGGGCCACCGCGGTGCTGCATCCGCGGGCGGTGCAGGCGATCGCCGTCGTGAGTTCACCCCACCCGGCGGCGTTGCGTGCCTCGGCGCTGCGCCGGCGCGATCAGGGCCGCGCGTTGCTGCCCTCGCTGCTGCGCTACCAGGCGCCGATCTGGCCGGAACGCGCGTTGACCCGGCACCACGGAGCCGATCTCGAGCGGCTGGTGCGGGCCCGGTCGAGCGCGCGATGGCAGGCGACCGAGGACTTCGCCGAGACGATGGGCCACCTGCGCCGGGCGATCCAGATCCCGTCGGCGGCCCACTCGGCTCTGGAGTACCAGCGGTGGGCGGTGCGCAGCCAGCTGCGCGGTGAGGGGCGGCGCTTCATGCGATCGATGAAGCGCCCGGTGCCGGTGCCGATGCTGCATCTGCGCGGCGACGCCGACCCCTATGTGCTGGCCGACCCGGTGTACCGGACCCAGCAGTACGCACCGCACGGCCGCTACGTCTCCATCGACGGCGCCGGGCATTTCGGCCACGAGGAGTCGCCGCAGGCGGTCAACGAGCAGCTGACGCGATTCCTGACCCAGGTCTATTCCTGAGTCACCGCATCACCCGCTGATGCACGTTCCCGTCGGCACCCGGTCGACGTTGCCCACCCTGGCCATCTGCCGGGCCACCTCCTCGGCGGTGAGCACGAAGCCGGTGTCGGCGTCGTCGACCGCGGCGCCGAACACGACACCGAGCACCTTGCCGCTGCGGTTGATCATCGGGCCACCCGAATTGCCCTGCTTCACCGGGCCTCTGATCGTGTACACCTCCCGCGTCACCGTCGTGCTGTGGTAGATGTCGGGCCCGTTGAGCTCGATGACCTCGCGGATCCGCGCGGGGGTGGCGGTGAAGTCACCGCCACCGGGATAACCCATGACGATGCCGTCGGTGCCGCTGGGCGCCTCCCCGTCGGCGAACTGCAGGGGGGCCGACGGCAGGTCGGGCACGTCGAGGATGGAGATGTCGGCGTCGGGGTCGTAGGAGACCACGCCGGCGTCGTAGGTCTGCCCGTCGACGCTCGACCGTCACGCTCTCCGAACCGGCGACCACGTGCGCGTTGGACATCACCCGGTTGGGCGCGACGACGAAGCCGCTGCCCTCGAGCACCTTCTGGCAGCTCGACGCGACCCCGCGCACCTTCACCACGCTCGGGCGGGTGGTGCCCACCACCGCCGAGGTGGCCAGTGCGGCGTCGGGCGCGGCGACCGAGGCGACCGGTGTCGGGCCGAACTGCTTCAACACGTCGTGCAGGCCGGAGGTGTCCCACAGTCCCGAGAGCCGGCCGGGCACCGTGCGCAACCAGGAGGGCGCGACCGAGTCGACCTCGGCGATCACCTTGGAGCCCTGCACGGCCGCGACGAGGTTGGGCTGCGGCGAGGACACCAGCGCCGTGCCCAGCAGCCAGGCGGCCGTCAGCACGAGGACGAGCTGCACGGCCACTCCGACCACCGAGTCCACCACGCGCAGCGTCGGGTTACGGATCGCGCCGCGCACCGCCCGGCCGAGCACCACGCCCGCGATCTCCCCGATCACGACCAGCGCCAGGATCATGAACAGCGTCACGAACAGCTTGGTGCGCGGCCCGTCGATGTGGCTGACCACGTGCGGGGCCAGCAGCACACCGGCGACGGCGCCCAGCACCACGCCGACCAGGGCCAGCAGGGAGCCCGGCGCCCCGGATCGCCAGCCCGAGACTGGCGGCGATGAACGCTACGGCGAGAACGGCTATGTCCAGCCACTGTGACGATGTCATTGTTGGACCTCACCGTAGCTGTCCTCGGCGTCGAGGCGCGCCATTGCATCGCCCAGTTCACACAGGTTGTCGGTGTCCCACGGCACCGCCCAGCCTGCGACGTCGAGCATCGCGGAGATCACCTGCCCGGTGAACCCCCACACCACCATCTCGTTGAGCAGGAACGCCGGACCGGCCGTGCGGCGGGTGTTCTCCTTGCGATAGACCATGACCCGGTTCTGCGGGTTGACGAACGCGCGCACCGGGACCCGCGCAACCAGCGCGGTCTCCGCGTCGTCCACCACCGCGACCGGTCCGGGATCCGGCGGAGTACGCCAGCACGGGTACGACATGGAAACCCGACGGCGGAATGAACATCTTCTCCAGGGTGGCCAGCGGTCGCAGCCTGCCGGTGTGCAGCCCGGTCTCCTCGGCCGCCTCGCGCAGCGCGGTGTGCACCGGGCTGCGATCACCGGGATCTGCCGCCCCGCCGGGGAAAGCGGCCTGGCCCGCGTGATGCCGCAGCGTGCCGGCGCGCACGGTGACCAGCAGATCGGCGTCCGCGGGCAACGTGCCCGCAGCGCCGCCGGCCGGTCCCGGAGAACAGCACCAGCACCGCGGCGTCGCGGCGGGCGCCGGTGACGGCCGCCGTCACGTTGGCCGCCGTCAGCGCCGCCAGCACCTCGGCCGGGACCCGCCGACGGTAGGCGCTCTTCACCGCGTCCGGCTGCTCGACCAGCGGCGCCAACCAGGGCGGTGCGGCATCGGGGGTCAGTTCGCCGTCCCGGTCACCCCAGCTCACCTCCGCATCGCCCCCATCCTCAGGCAACTCCAATCCTCGGGTCGACCGCTGCGGCGATCTCGTCGGCCGTCGCAAACGACCGGGGCAGAATGTCGGCAACGGTACCGTCCGCGCGCAGCACGACCGTCGCCGGCATCACGTTGGGTACCTGCAGCGCAGCCGCGATCCGCCGGCGCCCGTCCTGCAGGGTCGGCAGGTGCACGCCCAGTTCGGCGAGCCGCAGCAACGCCGCGGTCTCGTTCTCGTCCTGGTGCACCGTCAGGACGGTGACGGCGGATCCGACCCGTCGTTGATATTCGGCCATCGCGGGCAGTTCCTTCGCGCACGGCGCACACCAGTAGGCCCACAGGTTCACCACGGCGGGCCGGCCGGCCAGCGCCTGCGCGACGTCGACCTGTGCACCGTCGCCGGCGCACTCGAGCACGATGCCGCGCAGCGGCGCGGGGCCCGCGCCGGCGCCGGGAGCCGGGCAGGGCGCCAGGTCCGCGCGGGCCCGCGGCTGCGCGAGCGCTTCGGCGGTGTCGGCGTCGCGCCGGTCGCGGGCCGACACCGTCTCTGGCGCGGCCGGCGCCCGACGCGTCGTCGCCGAGTTCGGCGACCACAGCGCGATCCCGAGCGTGATCAGGACGACCAGCGCCACGACGCTCCAGCGTGCCGATGCGCTCATCGACGCGCTAGAGCCCGGCCAGCGCCAGCAGATGCTCGGTCTCCGGACCTTTGACCAGCGGCGCGGCGACCAGCGGATCGGTCGGCCCGGCCCCGAAGGACGGGCAGTCCCTGGCGAGCACGCACACGCCGCATGCCGGCTTGCGGGCGTGGCACACCCGCCGGCCGTGGAAGATCACCCGGTGGCTCAGCAGCGTCCACTCGCTGCGTTCGATCAGTTCGCCGACCGCGTGCTCGACCTTCACCGGGTCCTCCTCGGCGGTCCAGCGCCAGCGGCGCACCAGCCGGCCGAAGTGGGTGTCGACGGTGATGCCGGGGACGTCGAAGGCGTTCCCGAGGATGACGTTGGCGGTCTTGCGGCCCACGCCGGGCAGCGTCACCAGCTCGTCGAGGGTGGCGGGGACCTCGACCGTCGAACCGCTCGACGAGCTCCTGGCCCAGCCGGATCAGGGAGTTGGCCTTGTTCCGGTAGAAGCCGGTGGGCCGGATCAGCTCCTCGAGTTCGGTGCGGTCGGCGCCGGCGTAGTCCGCGGCGGTGCGGTACTTCGTGAACAAGCGCGGGCGTGGTGAGGTTGACGCGCTTGTCGGTGCTCTGCGCCGACAGGATGGTCGCGACCGTCAGCTCGAGCGGGTCGGTGAAGTCCAGCTCGCAGTACACGTGCGGAAACGCCCGCGCCAGCGTGCGGTTCATCCGGCGCGCCCGCCGGACCAGGCCGAGATGGGTTTCGGTGTCCCACTTGCCGTCCCGCCGCCGCGGCGACCGCGACCGGCCGGTTCGGCCGTCGCGCGCTCACGGCCCGTCGTCTCACCCGCGTTCACCAGGCCAGCGTACTGAGACGGACAGTCCCGGACACGACGAAGACGCGCCGGGCCGCAATCGGTCCTTAACGTGGACAATTCGTGATCCCGCTGAGACCTTGGCCGTGTTTACTTCCGGCTTGTGTCGTGGTTGCTCGTTGCGCTGATCCCGGGGTTGCTGATGCTGGCGACGTTCGGTCTGGAGCGCGCTGGAAGCCGGTCTGGGCCGGGAGACCATCTCGGCGGCCGACGTCGCCGATTTTCTCGAGCAAGCCGAGGCCAGCGACGTCGACGCGTTCGACGCGCGACGGCCTGGACAGCGCCATGCACCGGCCTGAGCCGGCGCCTCGTCGAGCGGGACACCGCGGTCGTGCCGGTCGGTCGCCGATGCCAACGGCCCGGCATTTGCCCACGCCGCCTACTTCCCGCAGCCCCGCCAATCCTGGGTTTCAGCAGACCCGACATGCCAATCCTGTGTAGCGTGAGCTGGTCACGAACAGGACATGCCTCTAGACTGATCTCACGATCCATCTGGGGTCGGTTTGCGCATGTCTGATCACCGAACAGCTTCAAGAGGGGCAACGTGGACGAGATCCTGGCCAGGGCCGGAATCTTCCAGGGGGTCGAACCCAGCGCCGTTTCCGCGCTGACCAAGCAGCTGCAGCCCGTCGACTTCCCCCGCGGACACACCGTGTTCGCCGAGGGCGAGCCCGGCGACCGGCTCTACATCATCATCTCGGGCAAGGTGAAGATCGGCCGCCGCTCGCCGGACGGTCGCGAGAACCTGCTGACGATCATGGGCCCGTCGGACATGTTCGGTGAGCTGTCGATCTTCGACCCGGGACCGCGGACGTCGAGCGCCACCACCATCACCGAGGTGCGCGCGGTGTCGATGGACCGCGAGGCGCTGCGGGCGTGGATCGCCGATCGGCCCGAGATCGCCGAGCAGCTGCTGCGGGTGCTGGCCCGCCGCCTGCGCCGCACCAACAACAACCTCGCCGACCTGATCTTCACCGACGTGCCCGGCCGCGTGGCCAAGCAGCTGCTGCAGCTGGCGCAGCGCTTCGGCACCCAGGAGGGCGGCGCGCTGCGGGTGACCCACGACCTCACGCAGGAGGAGATCGCCCAGCTGGTCGGCGCCTCGCGGGAGACGGTCAACAAGGCGCTCGCCGATTTCGCCCACCGCGGCTGGATCCGCCTGGAGGGCAAGAGCGTGCTGATCTCCGACTCCGAGCGACTGGCCCGCCGCGCGCGCTGGCGATTTCGGCGCGGCTGCCAGCGTCAGCGCGACTGCAGCGCGCGAATCACACCGAGTAGTTCAGCTGGGCCTGCACGCTCCATTCGGCGTACGTCCCACAGCTTTTCGTCGACGTCGGTGTAGACGTGTTCGACGATCTGCGCGGGCGGTGGCGTCCTCGCCGAGCTCCCGCAGCGCGCCGCGCACCTGGTCGAGCCGTTCCTCGCGGTGGGCCAGAAGGTACATCGCGCGTGACGGCTTCGAGGTCGTCGAGTTCGGGGCCGTGGCCGGGCAGCACCGTGCGGTGTCCCAGCCCGCGCAGCCGGTGCAGCGACTCCAGGTAGTCGCCGAGGCCGCCGTCCTCGGTGTCGATGACGGTGGTGCCGCGGCCCAGCACGGTGTCGGCGGTCAGCACGGCGTCGTCGAGCAGGAACGACAGCGAGTCGGCGGTGTGGCCCGGCGTGGCCATCACCGTGATCCGCAGGCCGGCCGCGTCGATCACCTCGCCGTCGGTCAGCGGACCGCCCGAGGCCGCGCAGGAACCCGCTGCCCACCGAGCGCACCACGGCGCCGGTGAGCTCGACGAGCTTGTCGATGCCGCCGGTGTGGTCCCCGTGCTGGTGGCTGATCAGCACCAGCGGGATCTGGCCCAGCTCGGCGAGCCGCTCGATGTGCTCGTCCGTCGTCGGGGCCGGGGTCGACGACGACCATCTCGTCGCTGCCCGGCCCGCGCAGCACCCAGGTGTTGGTGCCGTCGAGCGTCATCAGTCCCGGGTTGTCGCACAGCAGCACCGACGCGGTGTCGGTGACCGGGCGCAGCAGGCCGTACGCGGGATGCTCCACTCAGCTGCTCCCGCTGGCGCACCTCGACGATCACTTCGACCTCGACCGGCGCGTTGCAGCGGCAGCTCCGACACCCCGACCGCCGAGCGGGCGTGCGCGCCGGCGTCACCGAACACCTCGCCGAACAACTCCGAGGCGCCGTTGACCACGCCGGGCTGACCGCCGAATCCGGGCGCGGACGCGACGAACCCGACGACCTTGACCACGCGGACGACCGCGTCGATGCCGACCAGCGCGTCGACCGCGGCCAGCGCGTTCAGCGCGCACTGCGCGGGCCAGCGTCCTGGCCGTCCTCCGGCGCGACACCTCCGCGCCGACCTTGCCGCGTCGTCGGGCAGCTCGCCCGCCGGCGATCGGCAGCTGGCCGGCGGTGTAGACGAGGTTGCCGGTCCGCACCGCGGGCACGTAGGCGGCCAGCGGTGGCCACGACCTCGGGCAGCTCGATGCCCAGCTCGGCCAGCCGGGCCGACCAGCTGCGCTCATTTCGGCCGCTTCAGGTAGGCGACGTGCTGCTCGCCGGTCGGGCCGGGCAGCACGGAGACCAACTCCCAGCCGTCCTCGCCCCACTGGTCGAGGATCTGTTTGGTGGCGTGCGTCAGCAACGGGACGGTCGCGTACTCCCAGCGGGTCGGTTCGCTCATGCGGCTGAGCTTATCGGGCAGCCCGACCCGACTATGGCTAGCATGCAGTGGTGGCAACCACACCAGAGGGGACAACGGATGGTCCCAAGCCGGTCGGCTGGCCGTCGCGACTGACCAAGGCCCGCCTGCACTTCGTCACCGGCAAAGGCGGCACCGGCAAGTCGACGATCGCCGCCTCGCTGGCGCTGGCGCTGGCCGCCGGCGGCCGCAAGGTGTTGCTGGTCGAAGTCGAAGGGCGCCAAGGCATTGCGCAACTCTTCGACGTGCCGCCGCTGCCCTACGAGGAGGTCAAGATCGCGACCGCCGAGGGCGGCGGCCAGGTCAACGCGCTGGCGATCGACATCGAGGCGGCGTTCCTGGAATACCTCGACATGTTCTACAACCTCGGCCTGGCCGGGCCGGGCGATGCGCCGCATCGGCGCGGTCGAGTTCGCGACGACGATCGCGCCGGGCCTGCGCGACGTGCTGCTCACCGGCAAGATCAAGGAGATCGTCACCCGCACCCGGAAAGAGGCCAAGGGCAAGCACGGCTACTACGACGCCGTGGTGGTGGACTCGCCGCCGACCGGCCGCATCGCCCGCTTCCTCGACGTCACCAAGGCGGTGTCCGATCTCGCCAAGGGCGGGCCGGTGCACTCCCAGGCCGAGGGCGTGGTGCAAGTTGCTGCACTCCGAGCTGACCGCCATCCACCTCGTCACCCTGCTCGAGGCGCTGCCCATCCAGGAGACGGTGGAGGCGATCGAGGAGCTGCGCGAGATGCACCTGCCGATCGGCAGTGTCATCGTCAACCGCAACATCCCCGCCTACCTCGCACCCGACGACCTCGCGAAGGCTGCCGAGGGTGGCATCGACGCCGACGCGGTGCGCTCCGGCCTGGACAGTGTCGGAATCACGTTGCCGGACAACGACTTCGCCGGCCTGCTCACCGAGACGATCCAGCATGCGACGCGCATCGCGGCCCGGGCCGAGAGCGCCGAGCAACTCGACGAGATCGACGTGCCCCGACTCGAACTGCCGCAACTGCCCGACGGCGTCGACCTGGGCAGCCTCTACGAACTGGCCGAAGCGCTCGCCCAGCAGGGAGTGCGATGAAGGGAGCCCACCGATGAGCACCACCCCGCCGGCCCTGGACATGGCCTCGGTGCTGCACGACACCTCCAACCGCGTGGTCGTCTGCTGCGGCGCGGGCGGCGTCGGAAAGACCACGACCGCGGCGGCGATGGCGTTGCGCGCCGCCGAGTACGGCCGCACCGTCGTCGTGCTGACGATCGACCCGGCCAAGCGACTGGCGCAGGCGCTGGGCATCAAGGATCTCGGGCAACACGCCCCAGCGGGTCCCGCTGGCACCCGAGGTGTCCGGCGAACTGCACGCGATGATGCTCGACATGCGCCGCACGTTCGACGAGATGGTGGTCCAGTACTCCGGGGCCGACCGCGCGGACGCCGATCCTGGACAACCAGTTCTATCAGACGGTGGCCACGTCGCTGGCGGGCACGCAGGAGTACATGGCCATGGAGAAGCTGGGACAGCTTCTCGGCAGAAGACAAATGGGACCTGGTCGTGGTGGACACCCCGCCGTCGCGCAACGCGCTGGACTTCCTGGACGCGCCGAAACGACTGGGCAGCTTCATGGACAGCCGGCTGTGGCGGCTGCTGCTGGCCCCCGGCCGCGGCATCGGGCGACTGGTCACCGGGGCGGTCGGGCTGGCGATGAAGGGCATGTCGACGGTCCTGGGCTCGCAGATGCTCTCCGACGCCGCGGCGTTCGTCCAGTCGCTGGACGCGACGTTCGGCGGGTTCCGGGAGAAGGCCGACCGCACCTACGAGTTGCTCAAGCGGCGGGGCACCCAGTTCGTCGTGGTGTCGGCCGCCGAACCGGACGCGCTGCGGGAGGCCTCGTTCTTCGTCGACCGGCTCTCGACCGAACGCATGCCGTTGGCCGGCCTGATCCTCAACCGCACCCATCCGACGCTGTGCGACCTGCACGCCGACAAGGCGGCCGAGGCGGCCGAGGAGCTGGCGGCAAGACCGACCCCGAGTCGCTGGCCGCCGCAGTGCTGCGGATCCACGCCGACCGGGCGTCCACCGCCAAGCGCGAGGTCCGGCTGCTGTCGCGGTTCACCGGCGCCAACCCGCACGTGGCGATCGTCGGCGTGCCGTCGCTGCCGTTCGACGTGTCCGATCTCGAGGCGCTGCGGGCCATCGCCGACCAGATCACCGGGGAAACGACCGCCGCGGCCCGATAGGCCGCGGCAGCAAATTTTGACGAAAACGAAGGTCGACGCCGGCTAGCCGGCGCTGCGGTGTTTGCGCTGCGCGGCGAAGAAGTCGGCCCAGGACACCACCTCGGGGTGCTGCTTGAGCAGCGCGCGCCGCTGGCGCTCGGTCATCCCGCCCCACACGCCGAACTCGACGCGGTTGTCCAGCGCGTCGGCGCCGCACTCGGCGATCACCGGGCAGTGCCGGCAGATCACGGCGGCTTTGCGCTGCGCCGCGCCGCGGACGAACAGTTCGTCGGGATCGGTCTGGCGGCACCGGGCCTGCGAAACCCACGCGATACGCGCTTCTGCCTCTGCGCCGTGCAGAATTGACTGGTCGGACGGCGTCACGGTGGTCCTGCGAGCGGCGGGCTTGGTAACTGACACCAGCGATCCCCTTCGTTCTGGCCGCGCCCCGACAACGCAGACGACTGATACCCGACGTCGATCGCCTGAGTGCGATCTACGCCACATTGCGAGGGTCGATTGTTACCTGTATCGCACTGTGTGCTCAAGTTAGGTGGTCACGGCCGTTTGCGCAACAGTTCGTGACCACTTTTTTGGGACGACCGTGCCGTCCAGCCGGTACAGTGCCCGACCTCTGCATATGTCAGCGCCTGCCAATCGGCCGGTCGAGACCGCTCCGGGCCAGGCTGGCGCCGAAGTCGTCGCTAGTCTGTACGCATGCCGGAGCACCCTCCGACCTCGCCGCCGACGTCGGTGACGGTCATCAAGCTCGCCTGGTGCTGTCTGCTCGCCAGCGTGGTCGCCGCGGCGCTGATGTTCCCCGTCGTCGGCGGCATCGGGCTGATGTCCAACCGCGCCTCCGACGTCGTCGCCAACGGCTCGGCGCAGCTGGTCGAGGGCGAGGTGCCCCAGGTGTCGACGATGGTCGACGCCAAGGGCAACTCGATCGCGTGGCTGTACACGCAGCGCCGGTTCGAGGTGCCGCAGCGACCAGATCGCCAACACGATGAAGCTGGCGATCGTCTCGATCGAGGACAAGCGGTTCGCCGAACACAACGGCGTGGACTGGCAGGGCACGCTGACCGGCCTGTCCGGCTACCTCTCGGGCAATCTCGACACCCGCGGCGGCTCGACCATCGAGCAGCAGTACGTGAAGAACTACCAGCTGCTGGTGCATCGCGCAGACCGACGCCGAGAGGCGCGCCGCGGTCGAGACCACCCCGGCGCGCAAGCTGCGCGAGATCCGGATGGCGCTGACGCTGGACAAGACGTTCACCAAGCCGGAGATCCTGACCCGCTACCTCAACCTGGTGTCGTTCGGCAACGGCGCCTTCGGCGTGCAGGACGCCGCCCAGACCTACTTCGGCATCGACGCCTCGCAGCTGAACTGGCAGCAGGCCGCGCTGCTGGCCGGGCATGGTGCAGTCGACGAGCACGCTGAATCCCTACACCAATCCCGACGGCGCGCTGCAGCGCCGAAACCTGGTGCTGGACACCATGATCGAGAACCTGCCCGAGCAGGCCGACGAGCTGCGCGCCGCCAAGGCAGCAGCCGCTGGGCGTCCTGCCGCAGCCCAAGGAACTGCCCCGCGGCTGCATCGCGGCCGGCGACCGCGCGTTCTTCTGCGACTACGCGCTGGACTACCTGGCGCGCGCCGGCATCAGCAAGGAGCAGGTCGCCAGGGGCGGCTACCTGATCAGGACCACGCTGGATCCCGACGTGCAGGACTTCGGTGAAGTCCGGCGATCGACGGCATCGCCAGCCCCGACTCTCGACGGCGTCGCCAGCGTGATGAGCGTGATCAGGCCGGGCAAGGACTCCCACCCGGTGCTCGCGATGGCCAGCAACCGCACCTACGGCCTGAACCTCGACGCCGGCGAGACGATGCAGCCGCAGCCGTTCTCGCTGGTCGGTGACGGCGCGGGCTCGATCTTCAAGATCTTCACCACCGCCGCCGCGCTGGAGATGGGCATGGGCATCAACGCGACAGCTCGACGCGCCGGTCGCGGTTCGAGGCCAAGGGCCTGGGCAGCGGCGGCGCGCGCGGGCTGCCCGCCGGACACCTGGTGCGTGCAGAACGCCGGCAACTACCGCGGGTCGATGAGCGTCACCGACGCGCTGGCGACGTCGCCCAACACCGCGTTCGCCAAGCTGATCGCGCAGGTCGGCGTGCAGCGCGCGGTCGACATGGCCGTCAAGCTGGGCCTGCGGTCCTACGCCCTGCCGGGCACCGCCCGCGACTACGACCCGGAGAGCAACGAGAGCCTCGCCGACTTCATCAAGCGGCAGAACCTCGGCTCGTTCACGCTGGGCCCGATCGAGGTGAACGCGCTGGAGCTGTCCAACGTCGCGGCGACGCTGGCGTCGGGCGGCACGTGGTGCCCGCCGAGCCCGATCGCCAAGGTCTTCGACCGCCACGGCGAAGAGGTGTCGGTGACGACCGAGACCTGCGAGCAGGCGGTGCCCGAGGGCCTGGCCAACACGCTGGCCAACGCGATGAGCAAGGACGACCAGGGCAACGGCACCGCCGCCGGTTCGGCCGGCTCGGTCGGCTGGAACCTGCCGATGTCGGGCAAGACCGGCACCACCGAGGCGCACCGGTCGTCGGCCTTCGTCGGCTTCACCAACCAACTACGCCGCCGCGAACTACATCTACGACGACAGCAACTCGCCGGGCGAGTTGTGCTCGTTCCCGCTGCGCCAGTGCGGTGACGGCAACCTGTTCGGCGGCAACGAGCCGGCCCGGACGTGGTTCACCGCGATGAAGCCGATCGCCACCAGTTCGGCGACGTGGCGCTGCCGCCGACCGATCCGCGCTACGTCGACGGCGCGCCCGGCTCCCGGGTGCCCAGCGTGTCCGGGATGAGTCAGGACACCGCGCGGCAGCGGCTGCGGGAAGCGGGTTTCCAGGTCGCCGACCAGGCCACGCCGGTGAACAGCTCCTCGTCCTACGGCACGGTCGTCGGGACCACACCGAGCGGTCAGACGGTTCCGGGCTCGATCATCACGATCCAGATCTAGCAACGGCATCCCGCCGGCGCCGCCGCCACCGCCTCCGGCCGCGGCCGGGGGCCCCGGCGGGCCTCCGCCGCCGGTGGGCGAGACGGTGGTCGAGATTCCCGGCCTGCCGCCGATCACCGTGCCGGTGCTCGGCCCGCCACCGCCGCCACCACCGCCGCCCGGGCTGATCGGCGCTGGTCTCTCGACCGGCGGCCAGTGGCAGTACGCTGGAATGCGTGTCTCCTGCGTCACCGGGTTCCGCTCCTCAAGACCACCGCCGCCGCTTCGGCCGGCACCCTCGTCGCGGGGATCGGCTACGCCTCGCTGATCGAGCGCAACGCGTTCGTCGTGCGCGAGGTGACGATGCCCGTGCTCTCCCCCGGGTCGTCGCCGCTGAAGGTGCTGCACGTCAGCGACATCCACATGCGGCCGACCCAGCGGCGCAAGCAGGCGTGGCTGCGGGAGCTGGCCCGCTGGGAGCCGGATCTGGTGGTCAACACCGGCGACAATCTGGCGCACCCGAAGGCGGTGCCCGCGGTGGTGCAGGCCCTCGGTGACCTGCTGGCGGTGCCCGGTGTGTTCGTGTTCGGCAGCAACGACTACTTCGCGCCGCGGCTGAAGAACCCGGCGAACTACCTGACCAATCCCGGTCATCGGATCCACGGCGAACCGCTGCCGTGGCAGGACCTGCGCGCGGCGTTCACCGAACGCGGCTGGCTGGACATGACGCACACCCGGCGGGAGTTCGAGGTCGCGGGCCTGCACATCGCCGCCGCCGGCGTCGACGACCCGCATCTGTCGCGCGACCGCTACGACACCATCGCCGGCCCGGCGAGCCCGGCGGCGAACCTGACGCTGGGGCTTGACGCACTCGCCGGAGCCGCGCGTGCTGGACCGGTTCGCCGCCGACGGCTACCAGCTGGTGATGGCCGGCCACACCCACGGCGGCCAGCTGTGCCTGCCGTTCTACGGCGCGCTCGTCACCAACTGCGACCTGGACCGGTCACGGGCCAAGGGCCCCTCGCGGTGGGGCGCGCGCACGCAACTGCACGTCTCGGCGGGCATCGGCACCTCGCCGTTCGCGCCGCTGCGGTTCTGCTGCCGGCCCGAAGCCACGCTGCTGACGTTGGTGGCCGCCCCGACCGGCGGCTCGGACGCCGGATCGCGGGCCGGGCAGTCACATCCGACCGTATCGGTGCGGTGAGCCCGTCGGCCCCGCCGGCCTGCCGCGACCAGTCCCGCTCGTGGGTGGACAACGCGGTGCGGCTGATCGAGGCCGACGCCCGCCGCAGCGCCGACACCCATCTGCTGCGCTACCCGCTGCCGGCGGCTGGGCGCACGGACTGCGACGTGGCGCTGTATCTCAAGGACGAGAGCACCCACATCACCGGCAGCCTCAAGCACCGGCTGGCGCGGTCGCTGTTCCTCTACGCGCTGTGCAACGGGTGGATCTGCGAGGACACCACGGTGATCGAGGCGTCGTCCGGCTCGACGGCGGTCTCCGAGGCGTACTTCGCGGCGATGCTCGGTCTGCCGTTCATCGCGGTGATGCCGGCCTCGACGAGCGCCACCAAGGTTGCGCTGATCGAATCGCAGGGCGGCCGTTGCCATTTCGTCACCGAAGCGGCGCAGGTGTACGCCGAGGCGCAGCGGCTGGCCGACGCAGACCGGCGGGCATTACCTCGACCAGTTCACCAACGCCGAACGCGCCACCGACTGGCGCGGCAACAACAACATCGCCGAGTCGATCTTCGACCAGATGGCGCAGGAGTCCTATCCGGTGCCCGAATGGATCGTCGTCGGCGCGGGCACGGGCGGCACCAGCGCGACGATCGGGCGCTACATCCGCTACCGGCGCCATCCGACCCGGTTGTGCGTGGTCGACCCGGAGAATTCCGCGTTCTTCCCGTCGTTCCTGCGCGACGACCCGGACGTCGTCACGGGGATCTCGTCACGCATCGAGGGCATCGGCCGGCCACGGGTGGAGCCGTCGTTTCTGCCCGGACGTGGTGGACCGGATGGTGGTGGTGCCCGACGCCGCGTCGGTCGCGGCCGCCCACCACGTCAGCCGGGTGCTCGGCCGCCGCGTGGGGCCGTCGACGGGGACGAACCTGTGGGGTGCGTTCGGTCTGCTGGCCGAGATGGTGGCGCAGGGGCGCAGCGGTTCGGTGGTGACGCTGCTCGCCGACAGCGGCGACCGCTACGCGGAGACCTACTTCCGCGACGAGTGGCTGACCAGCCACGGGCTGGACCCCTCGGAGCCGGCGGAGGTGCTCGTCGAGTTCGAACGGTCCGGGTGCTGGCCCTGATCGTCGGAGCGGCGGATCAGCGGGCCGTCTGAGGTCAGGAACAACCACAGCGCGGCCAGCGCGAAGAAACCCAGATAGATGGATGCGCCCAAACCGGTCATGTCACGCCTCGTTTCGTTTCGCGTTCGTCCGTCAGTGTGCATAACGCCACCGACAACCCGGATGCATCCCGCGGCGTGTCGCGCTGCCGGTACGCGTTTGGCTTCAACGGCGGGCCGGTGCGATACGCTGTCGTGGCTTCACGCGGGGTGTGGCGCAGCTTGGTAGCGTGCTTCGTTCGGGACGAAGAGGTCGTGGGTTCGAATCCCGCCACCCCGACTCGTGTGAGAAGTGAAACGCCCAAACCGATGAATCGGTTCGGGCGTTTTCTTTTCCCCGGACGGATCGGACGATGAGGGAGACCCCGTTGACGCGGTCGCAGCAGCGGGTGGCCCTCGACGGCGACCGCCGGCTACGGCGCGCCCGCCACCAGTGGACGGCCCTGCTGGTCGTCGCACTGCTGTTCGGCGCCGCGGTCTACCTGCTGGCCGTGCAGACCACCACCGGTCAGCGCCTCGAGGACGCCGCCTGGCGCGGCGCCGATCAGGTCGACCCCGAGCTGCACCGGGCGGCGCTGCGTGCGTTCCACACCATCACGGTGTCCTCGCAGCTGGCGGCCACGGTGATCGTCGGCGCGATCGGTTTGCTGCGCCGGCAGGTGTGGCTGGCAGTGGCCGGTGTGGGCGTCATCCTCGGCGGTCAGGCGGTCACCCAGGTGTTGAAGTACCACGTGCTGTCGCGGCCCGACCTGGCCGCGGCCGACGGCACGTTCGCCGAGAACACGCTGCCCAGCGGGCACACCACCGCGGCGATGTGTCTGCTGTTCGCGACGCTGATCGTGATGCCCTACCGGTTCCGCGGGATCGCGATGTTCGTCACGCTGACCTGGGCGGTGGGCATCGGCGCCTACACCGTGGTGATCCAGGCGCACCGGCTCTCCGACACGCTGGCCGCCGACGCGGTGGCGTTGGCCGTGGCCTGTCTCGCCGCCCAGCTGCTGGCCTGGACCGGTCGGGTCCGCGCGGTGGTGTCACCGAGTCCGGGACGCTTCGTGTTACGGACGGCGTTCGTCGTGGTGGTCGGGGTCGCCGGCGCGGCGAGCCTGGCCCTGGGCACCGTTCAGATGCTGCACGCGGCCGCCGCGTACGTCAGCGACGAGCCGACCGCGTGGCGGTTGTTCCTCAGTTCGCAGTGGCTGGCCGCCGCCGGTTCCATCGCGGCGGCCCTGCTGTTCTGGTGGACCTGGCACCGGCTGGAGACCAAACGCCGCCACGACCCCGTCGACACTCGCTAGGTCGGTCGGCTCACGCCGTCGGTTCGCCCGCGTCCTTCTCGACGTCGGGAGTGTCGCGGTCCGGGTCCTTGTCGGTGTTGCGGGCCTTGTCGGCCGTCGAGCCCTCTTCGTCGTCGTAGATGCCTTTGCCTCGGGTCATCGGTCTCCTCTCACTTGGCAGCGCTGCGGAGCTTGTCGAGCAGCGGCGCAGCCGCCTCCTTGAAGAACGCGTCCTGGGTCTCGCCGCCGACCTGCACGAGCGCGATATCGGTGAAGCCGGCCTCCCAGTACGCCCGCACGGACTCGACGATAGCGTCGAGGTCGGGCCCGCACGGGATGGACTCGGCGACGTCCTCCTTGCGGACGAATTGCGTGGCGCCGGCGAATCCCGCGGTGGTCGGCAGGTCGGAGTTCACCGACCATCCCCCGGCGAACCAGCGGAACTGGTCGTGGGCGCGCTCGACGGCCGCGTCGCGATCGGGATCCCAGCAGATCGGGATCTGACCGATCACCCGCACGTCGCCCGGCAGTCCGGTGGCCCGGCGCGCCTGGTGCCAGGCGTCGACGAGGTCCTTCTTCGGCTCGGTGGAGATCAGGTGGTCGGCCAGCGGCGCGAACTGCTCCACCGACCGGTCTCCGGACACCGCGGTCGCGATGGCCGGCGGGACCTCGGGCAGGTCCCAGATCCGGGCGGAATCCACCTCGAAGTACTCGCCCTTCCAGTCCACGATCTCGCCGGTGTGCAGCTCCCGGATGATCTGGATGGCCTCGCGCAGCATCTCCTGCCGGCGTGCCACCGTCGGCCAGCGCTGCCCGACGACGTGCTCGTTGAGGTTCTCGCCGCTGCCCAGGCCCAGCGTGAACCGGCCGTCGGCGAGGATCTGCAACGTCGCGGCCTTCTGCGCCACGATAGCCGGGTGGTAGCGGATGGTCGGGCAGGTGACGTAGGTCATCAGCTCGACACGCTCGGTGACGTGCGCGACGGCTCCGAGCACCGACCACGCATACGGCGCGTGCCCCTGCGAGGCCAGCCACGGGAAGTAGTGGTCGCTGGAGACTTCGAAGTCGAAACCGACGTCTTCTGCCGAAACTGCGTACCGGACAAGGTCTTTCGGTCCGCACTGCTCGGTCATCAGGGTGTAGCCGAAACGGGTCATGCGGCGCGGAATACCCGGGACGACGACTCCGAAACGGGGGCGTCGGCGCGCGACGTTGCCGATCGCGCCGGTGATCGACACTATGGTGATCATGACCTACGACGCCGGCGGGTACGGTCCGGCGGGGGCGCCACCCCCCGGCATGCCACCCCCCGGCTATTTCCCACCCGGCTACGGCCCACCGCCCGGGTACGGGCCACCGCCCGGCTACGGCCCACCCCCGGGGTACGGTCCTCCCCCGGGCTACGGTGCCCCGGGCCCACCTCCCGGTTACGGGTATCCAGGGGCCGCCGCCGGTCCTGCGGCCGGGCATCGTCCCGCTGCGCCCGCTGACGCTGTCGGACATGTTCAACGGCGCGATCGCCTACATGCGCGCCAATCCCAAGGCCACCCTGGGTCTGACGACCATCGTCGTCGTGACCGCGCAGCTGCTCGCGCTGCTGCTGTCGTTGTGGCCGTTGGCTTTCGCCGGTGACATCGCCCGGTCACTGGAGGGCGAGACGGGCACGGGCGCCGGGCTGTTCGTGCAGAGCGGCGTCTCGGTGGCGTCGAGCCTGGCGGCCGGCGTCGCGACCGCGCTGTCGACCATCCTGCTCAGCGGGCTGCTCACGGTCGTCATCGGCCGGTCGGTGTTCGGAGCCGGGATCACGATCGGCGAGGCCTGGCAGCGGTTGAAGCCGCGGCTGTGGGCGCTGATCGGCTTCACGGTGCTCGAGGCGCTCGGCGCCGTGCTGCTGATCGCCGTCGTGGTCGTGATCATCGTCACCGTGGCGGTCACCGCCAACGGCTGGGCGGCGTTCGCGGTGGGCGCCCCGCTGGTGCTGGCGCTGATCGCGGCCCTGATGTACCTGGCCACGATGCTCGCCTTCACCCCGGCGGCGATCGTGTTGGAGCGCCGCGACATCATGTCGGCGATTCGCCGGTCGTTCGCGCTCGTCAAGGGCGACTTCTGGCGGGTGCTCGGCATCCGCATCCTGGCCGTGCTGGTGGCCCAGATCGTGGCGAGCGCGGTCGCGATCCCGTTCAGCTTCACCGGCCAGATCCTGCTCGGCACAGGCGTATCCGCGGTCGGCACGATGGTCGCCCTGGTGCTGATCGCCGTCGGCGGCGCGATCGGCCAGATCATCACGGGGCCGTTCAGCGCCGGCGTGGTGGTGCTGCAGTACACCGACCGGCGGATCCGGGCCGAGGCGTTCGACCTGGTGCTGCAGACCGGCGCGGCCGCCGGTCCCGGCGCCCCGCCGCAGACCACCGACGACCTGTGGCTGACGGGCCGACGGTGACGTGGCGGCGATCGATATCGACCGCGACGCCGCGCGCGACGCGGCACAGCACGAGCTGGCCAAGGCGATCTATCCGAAACCGCCACTGACCGAACAGATCGCCGTCTGGATCGAGCGACTGCTCTACCGCATCACCGCCGCGAGCGCCTCGGTGCCGGGCGGCTGGTTCACCATCACGATCCTGCTGATCCTGCTCACCGTCGCGATCGTCGTCGCGGTGCGCATCGCCCGACGCGCCATGCGCACCAGTGAACGCGGCTCCGAGGCGCTGTTCGGCAGCCATGACCTCAGCGCGGCCGAGCACCGCGCGACCGCGCGGCGCCACGCCGCCGCAGGTGACTGGGCGCCGGCGATCCGGCACCGCCTGCGGGCCGTCGCCCGCCAGCTCGAGGAGGACGGGGTGCTCGATCCGGCACCGGGACGCACCGCGACCGAGCTCGCCGCCGCCGCCGGCCGGGCACTGCCCCCGTTGGCCGACCGGTTCGCCGCTGCCGCAGAGTGTTTCAACGGCGTCAGCTACGGGGAACGCCCCGGCACCGAAGACCAGTACCGGATGATCGAGGAGCTCGACGACGAGCTGGGCCGCCACCCGGCGGCGCCGCCGGCCGACACGGTGCGCGAGGGTCCCCCGCAGGCCTGGGCCGAGGTCGGATGACGACCGCACCGTCGGCGCCCCCCGGCTGCCGCCGCCCGCCGGCGGACGTGGCGCTGGGTGCTGCTGGCCGCCGTCGTGATCGTCGCGGTGGCCACCTTGAGCACCTGGCTGACCGCTGCCCGCCCGGGCGGGCGGCTCGATCCGGACTCGACGTCGCCGCAGGGCGCCCACGCGCTGGTGACGCTGTTGCGCGAACACGGCGTCACCGTGGTGCAGGCCGACACCGTCGACGAGGTCGAGCGGGCGGCAGGACCCGACACGCTGCTGATCGCGGCGCAGACGTTCTGGCTCTCCGGCGACGAGCAGTTGCGCCGGCTCGCGGCGCTGCCGGGCGACCGCCTGGTCATCGCGCCGGTCACGCAAGACCCGCGAGCAGCTCGCCCCCGAGGTGCGCCGCGGCGACGCCACCGAGTACGGCGGCATCGCACCCGGCTGCGACCTGCGCGCGGCCACGCGCGCGGGCACCGTGCTGTTCGACGCCGCCGACACCTACCGGGCCGCGGGCGACCGACCGGTCACCCGCTGTTACGACGGCGTGCTGGTGCGCTACACCGCCGACGGCCGGACCGTCACCGTGGTGGGCAGCTCCGGCTTCCTGACCAACGCCGGACTGCCCGAGGAGGGCAACGCCGCGCTGGCGATGAACCTGGCGGGTTCGCACCCGCGGGCGATCTGGTACGCGCCCCAGCACAGCGAAGGCACCGCGACCTCCGGCGACGCCGAACTCTCCGACCTGGTCCCGGCGCAGGTCGGCTGGCTGATCCTGCAGCTCGTGGTGGCGGTGATCCTGCTCGCGGTCTGGAAGGCCCGCCGGGTGGGACCGTTGGTGGCCGAGCAGCTGCCGGTCGATCGTGCGGGCATCGGAGACCGTCGAGGGCCGCGGCCGGCTCTACCGGTCCCGCCGCGCCCGGGACCGCGCCGCCGACGCGCTGCGCATCATCGTCGCGACAGCGGCTGCTGCCCCGGCTCGGGCTGGGTCCCGGCAGCGGCGCCGGCCGCGGTGGCCGCGGCGGTCGCGCAGCGGTGCGGCCTGGATCCGCAGGCCGTCGCCCATACTCTCTACGGGCCGCCCCCGGCCGACGACGGCGAGCTGGTCAGTCTCGCCCGTCGACTCGACGACATCGAAAGGCAGGTCGCACAGTCGTGACACAGCCCACCGCCCACGACGGCGCCCGCACCGCGTTGATGGCCCTGCGCGCCGAGATCGCGAAGGTCGTCGTCGGTCAGGACGCCGTGGTGAGCGGCCTGGTGATCGCGCTGCTGTGCCGCGGCCACGTCCTGCTCGAGGGGGTGCCCGGCGTGGCCAAGACACTGCTGGTGCGCACGCTGGCGGCGGCGCTGCAGCTGGAGTTCAAGCGCGTGCAGTTCACTCCCGATCTGATGCCCGGGGACGTGACCGGCTCGCTGGTGTACGACGCCCGCACCGCGGAGTTCGAGTTCCGCGCGGGACCGGTGTTCACCAATCTGCTGCTCGCCGACGAGATCAACCGCACGCCACCCAAGACCCAGGCGTCGCTGCTGGAGGCCATGGAGGAGCGGCAGGTCAGCGTCGAGGGGCAACCGCGTGCCCTGCCCGACCCGTTCATCGTGGCGGCCACCCAGAACCCGATCGAGTACGAGGGCACCTATCAGCTGCCCGAGGCCCAGCTCGACCGATTCCTGCTGAAGCTCAACGTGCCGCTGCCGCAGCGGGATCAGGAGATCGCGATCCTGGACCGGCACGCCCGCGGCTTCGACCCGCGAGACCTGTCCGCTGTGCGGCCCGTGGCCGGTCCGGCCGAGCTCGCGGCCGGCCGGGAAGCCGTCGGACAGGTGCTCGTCGCCGACGAACTCCTCGGCTACATCGTCGACATCGTCGGCGCCACAAGGCATTCCCCGTCTCTTCAGCTGGGCGTGTCGCCGCGCGGCGCCACGGCGTTGCTGTCCACGGCGAGATCGTGGGCGTGGCTCTCGGGCCGCAACTACGTCACTCCCGACGACGTCAAGGCAATGGCGAGGCCGACGTTGCGGCACCGGGTGGCGCTGCGCCCCGAGGCCGAACTCGAAGGGGCCAGCCCCGACGGGGTCCTCGACGGAATCCTGGCGGCCGTGCCGGTGCCACGCTGGTGATCCTCACGGGCCGCACGGGTCTGGTCGCGCTGCTGTGCGCATTGCCGATCGCGGTCTCCCCCTATCCGGCAGCGACTTTCGCTGCTCTGCTGGCGCTGCTGGTGGCGGCGGTGGGAGCCGACGTGGCGTTGGCGGGCAGCCCGGGCGCACTCGGGATCACCCGCAGCGGGCCGACCTCGGCGCGGTTGGGCCAGCCGGTCGAAGCCGTGATCACCGTCGTCAACGGCGGCCGCGCGCGATTTCGCGGACTGGTGCGGGATGCCTGGCCACCCAGCGCCGCCGCCACCCCCCGCACCCACGCCGTCGATCTCGCCCGCGGCCAACGTCTCACCGTGCAGACCCGGTTGCGGCCGGTGCGCCGCGGGGACCAGATCTCAGCGATGCTGACCGCCCGCTCGGTGGGGCCGCTGGGCCTGGCCGGGCGGCAGGCCTCCCAGCGGGTGCCGTGGCAGGTTCGCATCCTGCCGCCGTTCCTGTCGCGCAAGCATCTGCCGGCGCGGCTGGCCCGGCTGCGCGAACTCGACGGCATGACGCCGGCGCTGATCCGCGGCCAGGGCACCGAATTCGACTCGCTGCGCGAGTATGTCGGCGGTGACGACATCCGCTCGATCGACTGGCGCGCGACCGCTCGCCGCACCGACGTCGTGGTGCGTACCTGGCGGCCCGAGCGGGATCGCCGCGTGCTGATCGTGTTGGACACCGGCCGCACCTCGGCGGGCCGCGTCGGCGTGGACCCCACCGACGCCGAACCGGCCGGCTGGCCGCGGCTGGACTGGTCGATGGACGCCGCACTGCTGCTGGCCGCGCTGGCCGCGCGGGCCGGAGATCACGTCGACTTCCTGGCCTACGACCGGGTCAGCCGTGCCGCCGTCGTCAACGCCTCCCGCACCGAACTGCTGGCAGCGCTGGTCGGTGCGATGGCTCCGCTGGAGCCGGCGCTGGTCGAATCGGATGCGCGCGGTCTGGTGGCGGCCGTGCAGCGCCGGGGCCGCAGCCGCGCGCTGGTGGTGCTGCTGACCGATCTGAACGCCACGGCCATCGACGAGGGGCTGATGGCGGTGCTGCCGCAGTTGACCGCCCGGCACCGGGTGTTGCTGGCCGCCGTGTCGGATCCGCGGGTGGACACGCTCGCGACCGGGCGCGCCGACGCGGTGCAGGTCTACGACGCCGCCGCCGCCGAGCGGGCCCGCAACGACCGCCGCGACGTCGCGTCGCGGCTGCGCGGCCACGGGGTCGACGTGGTGGACGCCCGGCCCGAGGAGCTGGCTCCCGCCCTGGCCGACCACTATCTGGCGATGAAGGCCACCGGCCGCTGGTAGGAAGCGTCAGCCCGTCGGCAGGTAATCCGGCGCGTCGTCGATGTCGCCCGTCTCGCCCAGCCGGGCGGCCCTGCGGCCGAAGTGGAACACATAGCCGAGGAATCCGATCTCGACCGCCACCCCGATCGCGATGCGCACCGCCGTCGGCAACGCCGAGGGGGTGACGAAGGCTTCGATGAGCCCGGCCACCGCCAGCACCGCGACCAGCCCGATCGCCACCGAGATCACCGCCCGGCCCTGCTCGGCGAGCACCTGGCCGCGCGGCCGGTTGCCCGGTGAGACCACCGACCAGCCCAGCCGCATACCGGCGGCGGCGGCCAGGAACACCGCCGTCAGCTCGATCAGCCCGTGCGGCGTGATCAGACCGAGGAACACGTCGCCGCGACCCGCGCCGAACATCACGCCGGCCAGCACCCCGAAGTTGGCGGCGTTCTGCAGCAGGATGTAGGGGATCGGGATGCCGAGCAGCACCGCCGACACGACGCACTGCGCGGCGATCCATGCGTTGTTCGTCCACACGCTGAGCGCGAACGACGCAGCCGGGTTCTCGCTGTAGTAGCCGGCGAAGTCGTTGTTGACCAGCTGTTCGAGTTCGGCCGGGGTGCCGATGGTGGCCTGCACCTCCGGGGTCGCTGCGACCCACACCGCGATCACCGCCGCAACGACGGCGAAGCCGACCGCCGTGCCCACCCACCAGCGCCACGACCGATAGGCGACGACGGGGAACGAGACCGTCCAGAACCGGACGAACTCGCGCCAGAGCGGGGCATGGGCGCCGGTGACGACCGAGCGGGCCCGTGCGACCAGGCTCGACAACTTCCCGACCAGCACCGCATCCGTCGACGACGACCGCACCATGGACAGGTGGGTGGACACCCGCTGGTAGAGATCGACGAGTTCGTCCACCTCGGCGCCGTCCAGCCTGCGGCGCTTCCTGACCAGGTGGTCGAGGCGTTCCCAGGCCGGGCGATTCGCCAGCACGAACGCGTCGACATCCACGCCGGCGATTTTAGTAGCGTGGCGGACATGGCAGGCCCGCAGCGACCTGTGGTGACCGGTGACGCGGTCGTCCTCGACATCGCAGATCGCCCAGCTCCCGGTTCGGGCACTGTCGGCGCTGATCGACGTCATCGTCGTGTTCGTGCTCTACGTCATCGGGTTGGTGCTGTTCTCGATCACGCTGCCGGACGCGGACACCGCGTTCTCCGCGGCGGTGCTGATCATCTTCACGGTGCTGGCACTGGTGGGCTATCCGCTGATCTTCGAGACCGCCACCCGCGGCAAGACGCTGGGAAAGCTGGCGATGGGCCTGCGGGTGGTCTCCGAGGACGGCAGCCCGGAGCGGTTCCGGCAGGCGTTGTTCCGCGCGCTGTCCGGTGTGCTGGAGATCTGGCTGCTCACCGGCGGGCCCGCGGTGATCTGCAGCCTGCTCTCCCCGCAGGGCAAGCGGATCGGCGACATCTTCGCGGGCACCGTGGTGGTCAGCGAGCGGTCGCCCGCGGATGGCGCCGCCGCCACTGATGCCGCCGCAGCTGGCGTCGTGGGCCGCGACCCTCGAGTTGTCCGCGCTGAGCGCCGAGACGGGCCGAGTTGGCCCGCCAATTCCTTTCGCGTGCCGCCCAATTGAACCCGCAGATCCGCGACCAGATGGGCTACCGGATCGCCGGTGACGTCGTCGCGCAGATCTCACCGCCGCCCCCGCCGGGCGCCCCGCCCGGGCTGGTGCTGGCCGCGGTCCTGGCCGAGCGGCATCGCCGGGAACTCATCCGTCTGCAGCCGGCCGCCGCCGCCTGGCCGGCGGGTGGGCCCCCGTGGCCGCCGAGCGCTGCGCCGGCTCCGGCGCACCCCGACGGGTTCGCGCCGCCGTCCTGACGCTCAGCGGAGCGCCAGGCCGCATGCGCACCGCACCGCGGCGGGCTGACGGGTCAGCCGGCGATCCAGTTCCCGTGGAAGCCGTACGGAACGCGTTGCGGCAGAGCGATTCTGGCGACCGGCGGCGCCGGCGAAGTCGGACGCGTCGAGGATCACCAGGTCACTGCCGTCGCGCGCCGGGTCGTAGACGTACGCCAGATACCAGCCGCTGCTCTCGTCCGCCGGCCCGGCGGTCGACGGCACGAACACCGCCTCGCCGGGACCGCCGGGCGCGTCCGGCGTGCCGAACCGGTGCTCCACGGCCGCGCCGGTCACCAGGTCGTGGCGGACCAGGCCGGCGCCCGCCACCGACACCGCGTAGCGCGCGGGCAGCGTCGCGAGCCGGTCGTCGATGCGCGGGAACTCCACGGCACGGTCGTCGAGCTGGCGTTCGGTCGACGGTGCCGCGGGCCAGATCGATCGTCCACGTCCACATCACGCCCTGAGCATCGAATCCGGCGTTGTCCCGCCATAGCTCGGGGTAGCGGACGGCCTGCAGCGTGAGCACCGCGCCGTCGTCGTGCGCGTTGGCCACATGGAACACGTAGCAGGGGTCGATGTCGAACCAGCGCACCTCGCCGTACGGATCGTCGCGGCGCAGCACGCCGAACCTGGCGCCGTAGGAGTCGTCCCACCGGTACGGCATGTCGCCGCTGCCGCTCTGCGCGATCTCGACGTCGAACACGATGGGCAGGTCCATGAACACGACGTAGTTCGCGGTCAGTGCGAAGTCGTGCATCATCGTCAACGCCGGCACGTCGAGGGGGCGGTCGATCACCAGCCGGCCGTCGGCGTCGGCGCGGTGGTAGGTGACGTGCGGGGCGAACAGGTTGCCGTAGCCGAAGAAGTGCAACTCCCCGGTGAGCGGGCAGATCTTCGGGTGCGCGGTCATCGCGTCGACGAGCTTGCCGTCGAAATCGTAGGCGCCGACGGTCTCGAGGTCGTTGGTGATCTCGTAGGGCAGCGACGACTCCACGAGCGCGAGCGTGCGGCCCGCATGGTTGACGACGTGGGTGTTGGCGACGCTGGAGTGCAGGTTGCGTGTGCCGTCGTCGTTGTAGATGCCGAACGGTTCGTCGAAGCTCTCGGTGCGCACCCACCGGTTGCGGTACCAGGCCGCGCGGCCACCCTCGATACGGACGCCGTGGATCATCCCGTCACCGGCGAACCAGTGCCCGGTCGGCCGACGCGGATTGGGTCCGTTGCGCAGGTACCAGCCCGTCGAGCTCGGGCGGGATCGCTCCGTCGACGGGCAGGTCGAACTCGGTCAGCTCGTCGGCGACGGGCGCGTAGTTGCCGACGCGGAAGAAGTCGGCGGTACCGGGCAGATTGCCCCGTTCGGTCTCGATGTCGGTCATGATCTCCACTGTCACATTCCAGTAATGACATGTCAATAGTGGATTGTCAGCCGTTCGCCGAGCGGGCCCGCCCGCGGCGTAGCAGGATCGCAGCGATGCCCGACCGTCGCCACTCCGCGCCTTGTTCAAGGCCGTCGTGGGCCGCGACGGCGGCTCGGCGCAGACGTCGTCGACGAGCTGCGCCGGGTGATCCTCGACGGCGCGGTCCCACCCGGCACGCCGATCCCGGTCGGGGAGGTCGCCGACATGTTCGGCGTCAGCCACATCCCGGTGCGGGAGAGCCTGAAGATCCTGACCGGCGAGGGGCTCGTGCAGCACCGGCCCCACAGCGGGTATGCGGTGGCCCAGCTGACGGCCAGCGAGCTCGCCGAGATGTACCTGGTGCGCGAGACGCTGGAAACGGCCGCGATGACGGCCGCCATCCGCCGCGCCACCGATGCCGAGCGCGCGCTGCTCAGCGAGGTCCACGACACGCTCGAGCAGGCGCTGAAGTTCGACGACGCGCAGGCCTATCACCGGCACAGCCGGCGATTCCACCTGGCACTCAGCCGGCCCTCCCGGATGCTGCGACTGGTGCACATGCTTGAATCCGCTTGGAACATCACCGAACCGGTGCAACTGATGGTGCATGTGCAGCCCAGCCAGCGGGTCTTGCTGCACGAGGATCACCGGGTGATGCTGCGGGCATTCGTGGCCGGCGACGCCGAGTCACTGTTGTCGGCCGCCACGACGCACAATGAGCGGCTCAACGCCGTCGTCGCCTCTCTGCCCAGCCACACCGGCCTCGTGATCGAGGACGCCTGAGGAAAGCTCGCGCGAATATATTCTCGGCGCAACGGCGGGGAAACACGGCCTTACTAATTTCCCTGCATGACCGACACCACGCGCGACCTGCCTCCGGGCGCCCTGGTCGGCGCCAACGACCTCGTCGAGGCCTCCGGACACCCGATCGGCGCCGGTGTCATCAAGGACACGTACGACCCCCGGCTCACCAACGAGGACCTCGCGCCGCTGCGCAACCAGACGTGGTCGTCGTACAACATCTTCGCGTTCTGGATGTCCGACGTGCACAGCGTCGGCGGCTACGTCACCGCGGGCAGCCTGTTCGCCCTCGGCCTGGCCAGTTGGCAGGTGCTGATCGCGCTGCTGGTCGGCATCGTGATCGTCAACGTGCTGTGCAACCTGGTCGCCAAACCGAGCCAGCAGGCCGGCGTGCCCTACCCGGTGGTGTGCCGCGGCGCGTTCGGGGTGTTGGGCGCCAACATCCCGGCCATCATCCGCGGCCTGATCGCGGTCGCCTGGTACGGCATTCAGACCTACCTCGCCTCCGCGGCGCTGGATGTGGTGCTGCTCAAGCTCTTTCCGGGACTGGCGCCCTACGCCGACGTCGACCGGTACGGCTTCACGGGCCTGTCACTGCTGGGCTGGTGCAGCTTCATGCTGCTGTGGGTCCTGCAGGCGTGCGTGTTCTGGCGCGGCATGGAGTCCATCCGCAAGTTCATCGACTTCTGTGGCCCAGCGGTGTACGTGGTGATGTTCCTCCTGTGCGGCTACCTGCTGTGGAAGTCCGGCTGGCACGTGAGCCTGTCCCTCGGCGGCGAGAAGCAGGGCAACACACTGGCCGTCATGCTCGGCGCGATCGCGCTGGTGGTCTCCTACTTCTCCGGACCGATGCTCAACTTCGGCGACTTCGCCCGCTACGGACGGAATTTCGAGTCGGTGAAGAAGGGTAACTTCCTCGGCCTGCCGGTCAATTTCCTGGTGTTCTCGCTGCTGGTGGTGGTCACCGCCGCGGCGACCGTTCCGGTCTTCGGTGAACTGCTCACCGATCCGGTCGAGACGGTCGCACGCATCGACAGCACCACCGCCATCGTGCTCGGCGCGCTGACGTTCACGATCGCCACCATCGGCATCAACATCGTCGCGAACTTCATCAGCCCGGCATTCGACTTCTCCAACGTCAGCCCGCAACGCATCAGCTGGCGGGCCGGCGGCATGATCGCCGCGGTCGGTTCGGTGCTGCTGACGCCGTGGAACCTGTACAGCAACCCCGAGGTCATCCACTACACGCTGGAGACGCTCGGCGCCTTCATCGGTCCGCTGTTCGGTGTGCTGATCGCGGACTTCTACCGGGTCCGCAAGCAGCACATCGTCGTCGACGACCTGTTCACGCTCGCCGAGAACGCCAACTACTGGTACCGCAAGGGATACAACCCGGCGGCGGTGGCCGCCACGCTGGCCGGTGCGGCTCTCGCGGTGATCCCGGTGCTGCTGGGCGGATCGGTCACCGGCATGGCGACCGCGGCGCAGTACAGCTGGTTCATCGGGTGCGGCGTCGGTTTCGGGCTCTACCACACCCTCGCCACGCGGGGGCCGTGGAAGTTGAGCGCGCTGCGGGTGCCGCGCGGCGCGGACGTCATCTGACGGCTCGCGGACCCGATAGTCCAGTAGTGGAATGTCGGGGCCGTACTATGCGCCCATGAGCCTTCGGATCGCGGCGCTGGGCCTGCTCGCCCAGCAGCCGGGCAGCGGGTACGACCTGCTCAAGCAGTTCGAGAACTCGATGGCCAACGTGTGGCCGGCTACGCAGAGCCAGCTGTACTCCGAGCTCAACAAGCTCGCCGACGGCGGATTGATCGAGGTGTCCGACGTCGGCCCGCGCGGGCGCAAGGTGTACCGGATCACCGCGGCCGGCCGCGCCGAGTTGCGGCGCTGGGTCGCCCATCCGCAGGACGACCCTCCCTACCGCAGCGCCGCGCTGCTGCGGGTGTTCCTGCTCGGCCAGATTCCGCCCAAGCAGGCGAGGTCACACCTGGAGAAGACGGCCGAGCATTCCGAGGCCGAGATCGCCCGGTTGTCCGCACTGCGCGACGCGGTCGGGCTCACCGAATCCGCCGAGGTCAGCGACGACGCGTTCTTCGCACTGGCGGCACTGGACTACGGACTGCGGCTCAATCGGATGCAGGCCGATTGGGCGCGCGACATCGTCGCGCGATGGGATGCCCGCCGGAACTGAGCCGAAGTTTTCGTTGCATCACGATAGTTTCCGATATATCGTCAACGCATCGGAAGCGCATCGGGCGTTTCCTCCAGAACTGAGGACACACACCATGAACACCCCTTTCACCTCTCCAGAACACTCCTTCGAGGGCCGCGGCTTCGGCTTCGGCTTCGGCTTCTCCCCCGCGGATCGGCGGGCGCTGCACGAACGCCGCCGCCAGGCCGTCCGTGAATTCAGCGACCACGTCCGCGAACACCGCGGCGACGCCGGCTTCGGCGGTTTCGCCGGTTTCGGTCCCGGTCCCGGCTTCGGCGGTTTCGGGCCGGGAGCCGGGTTCGGCTTCGGACCCGGCGGCCGGCGCGGCGGGCCCCGCGGCGGCGGTCGCGGCAAGCGGGGCGACGTGCGCGCCGCCATCCTGAAGCTGCTCGTCGAGCGGCCGATGCACGGCTACGAGATGATCCAGGAGATCAACGAGCGCAGCCAGCAGCTGTGGAAGCCGAGCCCCGGTTCGGTCTACCCCACGCTGCAGCTGTTGGTCGACGAAGGCCTGCTGGTCGCCACCGAGTCCGAGGGCAGCAAGAAGCTCTTCGAGCTCACCGACGATGGACGCGCCGCGGCCGAGAAGATCGAGACCGCGCCATGGGACGAGATCACCGAGGGCGCCGACCCGACCACGATGGGACTGCGCAGTGCGGTGGGCCAGCTGATGGGCGCGGTCGCGCAGTCAGCGCACGCGGCGAGCGCCGAGCAGCAGCAGCGCATCGTCGAGATCGTCAACAACGCCCGCCGCGAGATCTATCAGGTCTTGAGCGAGGACTGACGACGAGTGGATCCGGCCACGGGAGCCGACGGCTCCCGTGGCGTCAGGACGCTTCCCGACGCGCACCGCCTACGCCGTCCACCACACGAGGTTTCGTCTCGGCGCTTGTCACCACTGCACGGCGATGTACTTGGTCTCAAGGAATTCGTGAATGCCCTCGTCTCCGCCTTCACGACCGAGACCGCTGTGTTTGATGCCGCCGAACGGCGCAGCAGGGTCCGAAATCAGCCCCCGGTTGATACCCACCATGCCGGCGGCAAGCTTCTCCGAAACCCGCAGCGCGCGTGCCAGATCGGCGGTGAAGACGTAGGCCGCCAGTCCAAAGGGTGTTGCGTTGGCCATGGCGATCGCTTCTTCCTCGCTCTCGAATTTCACCAGCGGTGCGATCGGCCCGAAGATCTCGTGCTCGAGGATGGGGTTTCCCTCTTCGACGCCGGTCAAGACCGTCGGGGGGTAGAACGCGCCTGGGCCGGGATGCGCCTCGCCGCCGGTGACGACGGTTGCGCCGGCGCGAACGCTTCGCGACACCAGATCGGTCATCTCACCGACTGCACCGGCATGGATCATCGCGCCGACATCATGGGACCTGTCCAGGCCACAGCCCATGGCGAGTTCGGCCATGGCGGTGGCCAGTCGTCTGGCGAATTCGTCGTAGACACCGGATTGCACGAAGAGCCGATTCGCGGCGATGCATGACTGGCCGCCGTTGCGCATCTTGGCGACCATGGCGCCCTCGATTGCGGTGTCGATCTCGGCATCGTCGAACACCAGCAGCGGGGCGCTGCCGCCGAGTTCCATCGAAACACTGAGGATGTTCTGCGCGGCACCGCGCAGCAGGATCCTTCCCACTTCGGTGGATCCGGTGAAGGACAGCTTGCGGGTCGCCGGGTGCTCGAGCATGGCTCGTACCACGTCGGCGGCTCGCGTGGTCGGAACCACGTTCACGACTCCGTCCGGCAACCCGACGTCGGCCAGAATCTGCGCAATGACGAGCGCGGTCAACGGAGTTTCGGCGGCCGGCTTGAGCACGACCGGACAGCCCGCCGCCAATGCCGGTGCGATCTTGCGGGTCGCCATCGCGGCCGGGAAATTCCACGGTGTGACCAGCACGGCGGTGCCGATGGGCTGATGGAGCTCCATGATCCGCTTGTCGCCGTTGGGTGCGGTCTGCAGTTGCCCGCCGATCCGCGGTGTTTCCTCGGCATACCAGCGGAAGAAGTCGGCGGCGTACGCCACCTCGCCCTGAGCGTCGGCCCATGCCTTCCCGTTCTCGCGCACGATCAGCGTTGCAATCTCGTCGCTGCGCTCCATCATGGCGTCGTAGGCCCGTAGCAGGATCGCGCCACGGGTCCGGGGGGCGGTGGCGGCCCAGGCGGTTCCTGCCGCTTCGGCCGCGTCGACGGCCGCACGCCCGTCATCGACGGTTGCGTCGGCGACGGACGCGATGACTTCGCCATTGGACGGGTCGACGACGTCGAAGCACTCGCCGTTGCTCGCATCGCGCCAGGCGCCGGCGATGTAGAGCCTGTTCGGGATGGTGGTCTGGTTGACAAACGTGGTCATGGCGATTCCGATCAGGGATCTGGCAGGTGCGGATTCCGACGGCCGTCGAGGTCTGTCGCGGACTCACAGGACTCCCGAGGATCTCGTCCGAGGCGTCCGTCACACCATAACAGCCTCATGGATCCATTCCTAGGCCCGCTGTGCCCATTTATGCCGTTTCGTGCGGGGAGTGACTTACAGATTGGCTCCATTTTCAGATCACCGGTCACCACGCGGCGGCCCAGCCCGCGAGCGCCGCGCTATCACCGACCGGTTCGTAAAATGGCTCCAATAGCGGTCTCCGTTCGGGGCCTTCCGCCCGATTTACCCACCGGAGGTCTTGGATTGGATCCATCCAGCTGTTATGGTGTGACGAACGCCTCAGTCGAGAACTTGGGAGAGATTCGCGTGAGTACGCACACCCCGCTACAGCCGGCCGCCCCGTGGGTGGAGATCGCGACCACGGTCGAAGACTGGGATTCCGCTGACCCCCAGCTGCTCAAGACCATGCTCAGCCAACTGATCCTAATCCGTTCATTCGAGGAGTACGTCCTCGATGTGGCAGGCCAGGGGCTCATCCACGGTCCCGCACATTCGTCCATCGGACAGGAGGGCGGGGCCGTCGGTTCAGTGCTGCCGCTGACGACCGCCGATTCCGTCAATGGATCCCACCGCGGACACCACCAGTTCCTCGCCAAGGCGCTTCATCACGTGGCTGCAGACGGCATCGACCCCACCGCAGATTTTGGTGACGACATCCGCACCGTGATGCTGCGTAGCCTCGCCGAGATCTGCGGCCTGTCGCGAGGCTTCTGTCGCGGCCGTGGCGGCTCGATGCACCTGCAGTGGAGGGAAGCCGGCGCCATCGGGACCAACGCGATCGTCGGCGGCGGCGTCCCGCTCGCAGCAGGGTATGCCTGGGCAAACCGACACAGCGGTAGCGATGCCGTCGCGGTCACCTACTTCGGTGACGGCGCAATCAACATCGGATCCACGTTGGAGACGATGAACCTGGCTTCGGCGTGGAAGTTGCCCCTGTGCTTCTTCATCGAGAACAACCGCTATGCGGTGTCGACGAACGTGGAGGAGTCGACCGGCGAACCGCGTCTTTCGGCTCGCGGCCTGGGTTTCAACATCGCCAGCTGGAAGGTCGACGGCATGGATGTGCTGGCGACGTACCTGGCGATGCAGGAAGCGTGCGAGCACATGCGGTCGGGCAACGGCCCGACGATTGTCGAGGTGGACGTCTACCGGTACTTTCATCAGAACGGCGCCTTCCCCGGCAGTGCGTTCGGTTACCGCAGCAAGGACGAGGAGAAGGCATACCGCGACCGCGACGCCATCAAGCAACTCTCCGCCCACTTGGAACGCCGCGAGATTCTCGATTCGTCTGCCATCGAGAAGACCGTCGACAGAGCCAAGACCATGATGGCCGAGCTCGGAGACGTCATTCTGGAACCGGATCCGGGGGGCAAGCCGGGCAAGCGTCGGATCAAGCCCGACGAGTGGCCCGACCCCGACTTCGTGAACATCGGTGTGCGCGGCGACCTCTCGGAGTTCGAAGGGGTCACGTTCTGCGACCGTGACTCGTTCAACGGTGCGATCACCGAGTCGAAGTTCGTCGAATCGATTGCGGCGGTGCTCAACCGGCGTATGGAGGTCGACCCGTCGGTAGTCATCATGGGGGAAGACATCCATCGCCTCAACGGCGGCACCAACGGTGCTACCCGTGGTCTGACCGACCGATTCCCCGACCGCACCCTGGGAACGCCGATCAGCGAGAACGCCTTCACCGGCCTGGGTGGCGGCATGGCCCTCGACGGCCGGTTCACCCCGATCGTCGAGTTCATGTACGCGGACTTCATGTGGGTTGCAGCCGATCAGCTGTTCAACCAGATCGGTAAGGCCCAACACATGTTCGGCGGGGACAACGACGTACCGCTGGTGTTGCGCAGCGAGGTCGCGATGGGCACGGGCTACGGCTCCCAGCACTCCATGGATCCCGCAGGTGTTTTCGCCACCCAA